>JASJOS010000028.1 GCA_030068525.1 Xanthocytophaga flava | reverse complement strand
TTTATTATAATCGAATTAGGAGACATTCCGCTTTGGGCTATAAAAGTCCGGCAGAATTTGAACAACTTTATCAAATTAATCTCATTCACTCGCAAGTCGTGTGTCCCGATTTTTAGGACCACCTCATGTTACTCTCTACTCCGATAGAGAATTTTAAGAAAAGAATCGAACGTATCATCATTTACTATCTTTGTTACCAAGGCTTTATCTGTACTTACTATATCAAGTGTGAGATGGCCTGTTAACTTAATAATAAACGGCAATTTAGTATGTGAAACATCCAACGTCTTGTATGATAGCTTGGATAACAGATCGTATGGATACGTTATCAATTCATGAGCAAGATTTACTAAATCTTCTTTATCGAAAACTAAACATCCAATAAACGAACTCGGAATATTATTCTGCTTAAAAATATCCCTCAGATGTGGCAATCTACTATTCTCCGTGTTAAACCAAGGGAGATCTTTATCATCATGATTGATTATCCAAGGCAATACCTGATCAAACTCGGATACAATTTCTTTGAAAGCATTTTCCAGGCGATTGACACTATTTACAACAATCTGTTCCGATACTTGATATAGTTTCTGGTCTTTTATGTCTGCTTGTTGCAAGGACACTCCATACCAAATGACATTTCTATCTAAGTCATCATTCTGGTCATTAAAATAAGCTATGTAGTTCTCCCTATTATAAGGAAGTTGTTGACTGATGTTTTTCTCGAACGTAATCATTCTAGTTTTCCTCACTTTGAGGCTTTTTTCTCAACTCAAACTTCCCAATTATTTCTGGTATTTTATTATTTGCGAGTCTACCTTTTTGCACAATCAACTCTATGTGATCATTGGGTATATCTTCAAAATTTGCCATAATACAATCTCTGGCACAACTTCGAAAGTTAGGTCCATCAGTTGTGCCAATTGTCCAGTTAGAAGGATACTGTTCAATGTCTTTGCTATCGCAAATAATGATGAGCTGATAATCTGGAATGTAAGCTATTTTGCCTGCTTTATTATATTTCCAGCAACGCTCTATCCAAGCTTCTTTCACTGTAATAGAAAGGGTGTCATTTATCTTATAGGGATTTTGAGGAACAATGTATTCCGCTCTAAATACTTTTTTATTCCATGCGTCGTCCAAACTATCACTCATCTGTGGAAAATCACTATACAAAGAGGAACAAGAAACAAAACAGCAAAACAACAATGTACTCCAGATACTTTTATTCATTCTATTTTTGATGATTTGTTAGGTTCCCGGTATCGATTATAACAATAGTTCAACATCTATAAGCTAATTTGATTATCATTTTTCCTTTCCTCCCCCATCTGATCCATCCGGTTATATCTTTTTTGGGTAGAGTCTCTCCGCTATAACAATCTTTGCTGGTTTTTACCTTTATCCAATCCCCTGTAACTTCCAATGGTGTATATGTGTACTGATCATATTTTTCAATAACTTTTCCTGTATCAGATGGAGTCATTCGGATGGGAGACAAAGAGGAAGGGATTGGGTAAGTAGACAGTAAATATTGTGGAAGTGTTTTAAACTTCAGAAGGTGTTCGTATTTGTCTTTCTCAATATAGGCTTCCTGATTATTAACCAGTACTACATAGACATCCTTTGTAAACCGTATGCATTTAAAAATTAATAACCCATATTCAGGTTCCAACACTTCAACTTTTAACCTTTCTCTATACTTAAAATCTTCTTCAATGATATCAAATGATAAAGAGTCAAAATAGATCCTCACCTCCTTCATCAAACAGAGCGACTCACCTTTGGTGTTTTTAATGGAGAATGTTAGCTTATTGGTGTAGATCTTCGAAATATTTAGATATAAAAAACCTGATTTTGGTCCTCTATCAGTACTGGAAAAATCATCGGAGTTGTGATAAAAAAATATACAAAATAGAACAAGCAGGATGTGTTGCATCATAAGGAATGATTATTAACTAATTTTTATACAAAACTAACTAACTCAGCTATCAATACTCATCAGGTAGATTCAAATTTGATTAACTATAACAAACTCATTAGAAGTCTGTTTCACAAATTCATTCTGAAGCATATCCATTTGAATATAGTCTCTTGTGGTTGTATTTACATGCAGTCAGAATACCTGAGCAAAACGGCTAGCTGAGTTAACGACACTATTACTATATCTACGGTAGATATATGATATTTTTTCTGTTTCATCACTAAACAAAATCTAATCAGTGGAAGTACATTAGACTGATCCAGGAGTTGCAGCATAGTTGTATATTACCAATGTGTACCAGTTTTTTGCACAGACTGTCACCACTTATATCAATAGAAAATATACCTGTCAGTCAAAGATCTATACAAATATTGCTTGTGATTGTACTCTGACTATGGATTTATCAATACCTTTTCACCCATTGGTTAGCCGCTTCTTTATTTGTATTAATTACATAGGTTATGCTCAATCTTTCACTCTTAAGTCTTATCATACTTTTAGGTTCTATACAGGGTAGCATTCTAACCTTGGTATTATTTCTATCTAAAGAGAAAGGGCCAGTCAGGCAAAAATACCTGGCATGGTTTACATTGATCTTAGCCTATAATAGTATTCAGGTATTTTTATATACTACAGAATCTCCTCTGGTCATTTATTGCCCTAATACATTTTTTCCAGTCTTTCATATCTTTTGTCTGGGACCTTTGCTGTTATTGTATGTTGTCAGCAATACAATAGGAGTTAGCAACTTTCCTTATTCTGTATGGAAATACTTCATTCCTTCTATCATCAGCTTTCTAATTAATGTTATTCATGCCTTATTATTTTTCACCAAAGCGTTCGGACCTTCTACTCCACAAATGCTCTGGCCTGTATTTAGCCGTATTTTACAAACAGAACATATTATCCTTATTCTGACATTTGCCTGGTTCTGGTTTCAATCCTATTCTATTCTGGAAAGATGGAATAAAATAAACCAGCAAGACAAAGAAAACCCAGAGACAACAAATCCAATTATATATATCTGGTTAAAACGATTACTATTTGCCTTGTTAACTTCCTATGGAATCTGGGCAATCACTATCTTTGCTACCATCCTGTTTGACCTTACTGTCAATCTTGCATTTCCATTAGAAATTTCCCTAGCATTGCTGGTATACTGGATTGCCTTTGTTGGAAATCAAAAAATACAGATCCTGCAAATTCAGAAGGAAAAGATTAATTCATCCATACTTGATGTGCTGGGGCCTTCAGAGATAAATACTTTGATCAACAAAATGCAACAAGTTATGGAACAGCAAAAATGTTATCTGGACCCGGAGCTTAACCTAAGTCGCTTTGCTCAGGTTACAGAACTAAATAGCCGATATATCTCTGCTATATGTAATCAGGTCTTAAAGTTAGGTTTTGGGGAGTTTGTGAACCAATACAGAATACGGGAGGCTAAAACCCGTTTATCTGATCCGCAATATCAGCATCTCACCATTGCAGGAATTGCACTGGAATCGGGTTTCAATTCCATTCAAACTTTTCAGCGGGTATTCAAGCAGACTGAAGGGATAACCCCTCGGGAATTTCAGAATAGTCAACCAAAAACTTTACTCAAAACATGATTTGAGTAGATCAGTAAAGGCATTGAGAGGATTATTGCAACAATTTCATATTGTTATAATCTCATTAACTCATGCAGTCTATCCTTACCTGTTTTCTCAGTTATCTTCTCAAGAGATTATTCTCTCTTGTTTTTCCTTTACTATTAATTCCTTTCTGGGCGAAAGGACAACCACCGCCCAAATCGTTAATACTGGCAGAGTTGAAAACAGCGTTACAGAAAGAAATGGCCCAACAGCACATTGCTGGAATGTCAGTCACTCTGGTAACAAAAGATTCCATTCTCTGGTGTGCAGGTCTGGGCTTGGCAGATGTCGAAAGAAAAACGCCAGCGACCAACCAGCATCTGTTTCGAACGGGTTCAACAACCAAGTTATTCACTGCGCTGGGTATACTCACTCTGATTAATGAAGGAAAATTGTCGGTCAATACTCCTTTGCACAAAATAGCGCCAGAAGTACCCTTTCAAAATTCATGGGAGGATACTTATCCAATTACCATTCAACACTTGCTAGAACATTCTACAGGATTTAGTGATAAGTCACCCATAGAAGAATTCAATTACGTGGACACAGATGTAAGTGCTCTCCAATCACTACATATTTTTGAGAAATATATGGTATCCAAATGGAAGCCAGGAGAAAGGCATTCATACTCAAATGTAAACTATGCAATTCTGGCATATAGTATTGAAAAGCTATCTGGTCAAACTTTTAATGAATATATGAGAGAACATGTTTTTCTGTCTCTTACTATGTTAAATACAAATGTCCATTTACGTTCAGATAATACAAACCACTATGCAAAAGGTTATATCTGGCAAAATGGAAAGTTTATACAAATTCCATCATTACCTCAATACAATCCCGGAAACGGCTCCTTACATACGAATGCCATCGATCTCTCTCATGCCTTACAGGCTTATTTGAATGATTGGCAGACGCCACAGGGACAGTTTCTTTCCAAGGCAATTCTTGTGGATAGTGAAACACCTCACTCCTATCTATCTGCACAAGCAGACTTACATAATACGTATGCTTATGGTAATGATCTACTCGCAGAATTACCTGATGGATTCCAATTTAGAGGCCATACAGGCATAATTGGACCATTTTCGTCCACATTTGCTTATAATCGGGAACTGGGTATAGGTTATGCTTATGCAGTTAATTCTCCTTGCAATACTTTTCCCTTAGATAGTATAATCCGATATTATCTGACTCAACATGTTCCCAAACCGCAACCAGTGTTTCATCCACTGGATAAAAACTATATAGAACCTTATCTGGGATATTATCGGTTTGATAGTCCCAATGATTTGCGTATGGGATTTCTGGAAAGCTTACAGTTTACCTTCTTACTTTCCGAAAAGGGAGAAGAACTGGAGGCTAAAGGACTTTTGGGAGGAGGTACACTATGGACATCTGTCAGCCAGAAAATCTTTAGAGATTCCCATACTCTCATCCCCAGAATTGCATTGGTAAGAAATTCTGAAAATGAACCGGTTGTTATGCAAAGTGGATTATACTTCAAGAAGATCAATGCTATAGAAGCATGGTTACCTATTGTTGTACTACTGTTATGTGTGTGTTTGCTTTTTATCAGTGTCCTCTATGGAATAGTAGTTGTTATCTGGTTTGTTATTCAGCGAATACGCAAACAGTCTCCTTTATTTATCATTATACTTCTTCAGATTCTGCCAGCACTAGCAGCAGTCAGCCTGGGAATGGCACTGATGTATTTTTCATCTATCATAAGCTATTTATACGAAGGTATTCCTGTTACACCAGTTGTAAACAAATCAACCATTGCTTTGTATGGATTTGGTTTGTTTACAGCAACAATGATTGTACTTTTGGTAATTAGGTTTCGTTCATTAAATACATTTTTAAAAACATATCTCAGTTTAACCACTTTAGCTGGTAGCTATGTTCTCATTCTACTTTTAATTCATCACTGGTTCTGATGAACCCCTCAAAAATGACAGTATCCTGTGATGCAGCGTTTATACACCACACCACAGGATACTAAACTTCTGCTCCCTAAAATAAGCTATTTCTATTCATATCCAGGATTCTGCTCTAATACAGCATCCTTGTTCAACTGAATTTCTGACAATGGAATCGGCATCAGCAAATGTGTACTGGTCAAACCTCTAAGCGGATTTACCGGATTATTAGAGTTAAGGCGGGTAGCACGATCTACCAGAGTTTTGGTACGCATCAGTGTCATCCGACGGTTTTCTTCACCAATCAACTCACGTACACGTTCGTCCAGAATGAAATCCAGCGTGATATCAGAGGCAGATACTTTTCCAACAGTTGGGTAATCCGGGAATGCCCGTTCACGTAATACATTGATACTAGCCGCAGCTTCTTCCAGTTTACCTTGCTTAAACTGTGCTTCTGCCAGTAACAGGTACGTTTCACCTAAACGCATCAGAATAAAATCTTTGATCATAGCATAGCCGAAGGTATCATTGGGGTCAAACTGGTACCACTTGGTTGTGTGTGGAGCAATGTTAAATAAAGTATCTGTCCCTGTATAAGGTACAGGTTTGCCATATGTGGCAGACTGTTTGGGATCATTATATACGTATCTTCTCCGAATACTGTATTGCGAATTACGGATATCGCCTGGTTCGTATAGGCCATAGATTACCCAGTTACTTAAACGCAAACGTCCCAAAGCACGACCACCCGTAGAATCAGATAATGCCATACCTTTTACATTATGATACGCAGCTCCCCATACGCGACGTTGTTGAGGGTTGTCGGTAATCCCTCCTACTACTGTATTTGGATTTTCCTGCTCCAGCACCCAGATGGCTTCTCTGTTGCCTTGTATACGTCTCTGGTTTCCATAGATAAACATATCCGCGTAATAATCACCGGGATTACTTGACTTGATGCCATATCGGCTTTTGATCAATGAAAACTGGCCACTATTAATGATTGCCTGAAGCTGAGCCTCTGCCAGAGCAGGTTCACCCATACGTAAATATACTTCTGCCAGCAATTGCATCGCCATGTATTTATTGGCTCGACCATATAATTTACCTTTCGTATTCGAACGCACAGCTTCAATATCTGGAAGATGTTGTGCCGCAAAAGTTAGGTCAGCAACAATCTGCTCATTGACTTCATTCAGAGAAGCTCTTACAAAATCCGTTTTAGGAGCCGTCAGTGCCTTTGTAATCAAAGGCACTCCCCCAAAACAGGTAGCAAGATTGTTATAAGCATATCCTCTGAAGAATTTTGCTTCTGCACTGATCAGATCTTTTCCCCCATTGCTAATACCTGTCAATGTAGGAGATTCAATGCTATTGATAATAATATTGGTCAGATTGACCATGATATAATTACGGTTCCATGTACGTGCAGCAGCGCCATCTGTAGGAGTCAGCACTGTATAGTTATAGTATGGAATTTCTACACCTTGCTGATTCGCTGTTGCATTGGCAACATCTGTACCCACCTGCCATACACTAGGCCATCCCTGCTGGTCAGACCAGGAAAAGATAGTACTGGTATGATTATACAACCCTACTAGAGAAGCTTCAAATCCCAGAGAATCATTTAAGGTGATAGGTGTGTAAGAAGAATAGGGCTTTTCAGTCAGAAAAGTATCTTTACAGGAAACTGTCAATACCACTACAGATAGAAACAGTATTTTGATATATGTTTTCATATTACTCATTATAAATCTGAGGTTGCTGACAATTAACGAAGGGTTACATTTATCCCAAATACAAAGGAACGGGTTACAGGATAGTTGTTGGCCCAATCACCTACCCCACGAGACTGCTGAACAGCTTCAGGGTCCCATCCAATCCAGTTAGTGAATGTATGAAGGTTTCTGCCACTCGCATAAGCTGTAAGACTTCCCAAATGCAGCTTATCTACTATCTTCTGTCCAAATACATAACTCAAGGTTACGTCTTTAATTCTGGTATAGCTGGCATCGGAAGCATAGCCATAACCACGAGGATTTTTAAATGCAAGTGACGGACGTGTATTACTTTTATTTTCAGCAGTCCAGTAACCTACATCAATAGGAGTATTACGCTTACCAGTCTCATCTGCATAAGTCAGATCTGGATTGTTTCGGGTAATACCCTGAGCAGTTTGGATAAAAATGCTTAAATGAAGGTTTTTATAATGAAATGTATTGGTTAATCCTCCAGTCCATTTAGGCGCTCTTTGTCCCAATATCATTCGGTCACCATCTGCAGTAATCTTTTTGTCTCCATTCAGATCAGCAAATTTCAAATCTCCCGCTACAGCACCTGGATCTTGTGAAGAAGCATCTTCTCCTGTTTGCCATACTCCAGCCATTTTGTAATCATATACTACACTAACGGGTTGTCCGATAAACCAGCGATTTCCCAGATCATCCTTTTTATCTCCATATAAATCTACAATACGGTTTTTATTGGAAGTGAAAACGATAGTACTTTCCCATTTAAAATCTCCTTTGTCTATATTGTGGGTGTTCAGTGTAACTTCGATTCCTTTGTTGGAGGTTTCCCCTATGTTATCCCAAACACTTGAATATCCTGTAATAATAGGTAAGCTTCTCAGAAGTAGTAAGTCTTTGGATGTATTTGAATAAATATCTATACTACCACTGAAACGATTATTCAGAAATCCAAAATCTAAACCCAGGTTACGACTCAATGTTGACTCCCAATGAAGATCTCCATTTCCCAGATTGCCAGCTACAGCTCCAATAGTACTCACACCATTAAAAGGAGATCGAACAGTGCCGTTAGTTGTAATGGTACCATAAACATTGATAGCTTCATTTCCTGACTTCCCATATGAGAATCTTAATTTCAGATTGCTAATGGGTGAAATATTTTTCATAAAGGCCTCATTGCTAATATTCCAGCCTATGGCAGCAGAAGGAAATATTCCATATTTGCTTGTGTTTCCCCCCATTACAGAAGCACCATCCCGACGTGCTGTCAATGTCAATAAGTATCGGCTATCATAAGAGTAATTAATACGCCCCATCTGTGAGTTAAGAGCATATCGGTCAGCATAAGAAGTACTGGTCTGAGTAGCACCTGCGCCTAAGTTATTAAACGACAACTGATCATTGACAAATCCTGTTGCATTGGCACTGGATGTATTATATCTCCTTTGCTGAGCACTATATAATGCGGTTACATCCAGGTGGTTCACACCCCAGTCCTTAGTATAGGAGAGGATGTTTTCCAATACGAAACTATTGGTCTCAGAGTAAGAAGTTCTTGCAGTTCCCAACATATCATTAGCGGGACGTCCGGTATAACTGGCAGTACGTGTAGGCAGATAGGTATAACCTAAGTTCATGCGATATTTCAATCCATTCAATGCACCACCAAACTTAATTTGAGCATAGGCATTACCATTCACATTGGTGCTGCGATCTACCCGATCAGTAGTCAATCCAAGCAGTGGATTGGTATACAACTGTTCTGGAAACATAGGATAGATTTTATACGATCCATCTGCATTATACATCTGTCCATATGGGCTCATAGCAGATGCATTTAACAGATTGGATCTTCCCCCATCGTAATTGTTATTAGCAATAAACAAAGATGTCCCAGCTGTCAGATAATTGGTCACATCTACATCCAGATTAGACCGGAAGCTTACCCTTTTGTATTGATAGCCTTTGATTACCCCTTTTTGATCCAGGTATTCACCAGAAATAAAATAACGTGTCTTATCTGAACCTCCGGATATACTCAAGTTATGATCTTGTAGTATACCTGTCTGGCTTGATTCCTTAATCCAGTCTGTTGTGATTCCAGCATTATAGTTAGGCAGCTCATCATAATTTGGTACAGGACTGGTTTGAGTCTGCCCTGTCTGGATCATGTAATCTTTGTATTTTTGAAGATACTGCTCCCCATTACGTGGCTTCAGAATATGAGCGTAGTTTTCAATCCCTGTATAGGCATTGTATCGGATCGTAGGTTTGCCACTTGTTCCACGCTTGGTTGTAATCAGGATAACTCCATTAGAACCATTTACACCATAAATAGCCACAGCAGAAGCATCTTTCAGAATTTCCATTGACTCAATGTCATTGGGATTGATGTCATTCAAGGAGCCTCCTGTTTTACTCAAAGGAATTCCATCCACAACAATAAATGGTGTAGTACTGGCATTAATGGAATTTTGCCCACGAACACTTACTGAGGGTGCTGAGCCTGGCACAGAAGAACCCTGTGAAATATTTACCCCAGCAACAGAACCCTGTATAGCTTGCAAAACATTAGTGATAGGCAACTGAGAAAGACGTGCCTTAGGTACCGAAGCCACAGCTCCAGTAATATCTGAACGTTTCTGGGTACCATACCCTACCACAACAACCTCGCTTAACGATTGCAAGTCAGGAAGTAACTTTACATCCACTGAAGTACGGTTACCAACTGTTACCTCCTCGGTAGTATATCCAATAAAAGAGAAGATCAATACAGGATCTTTGGTTCCGTCTGGTATATTGAGTGAATATTTCCCTTCACTATTCGTAGTTGTACCAATAGAGGTTCCCTTTAACAAGATACTCACTCCTGGCAATATCTCTCCTTTGTCATCAGTAATAGTTCCTGTTACCTGGATATCAGCTACACTGGTACCAGTTTTTGATAAAGGCAATAAAGAGGTGGGTTTTGAAGAGTTTTTATGACTTTCAGGAGCAAGAGCAAAAACTCTTTCAAACGGAAGCCATACACATAAGACTAGTAACCATCTGATTTTCATAGGCAACTTTAGATTTAAAATACAGTGATTTTGAAAAAAATACTAACAGGTATACAATTTTGTATTCGAATAATTCAAATTTAAAGAAGCTTATTGGAGGCTCTGGGGGGAATTTTCGCCAAAAAAGGGGGGTAAATTAGAAAGAAGAAGATTTCTTTGAAGTAATAAGCCACTCTGAATCAAAATTTTATAATTTCAGAGTGGCTTATTAAGTAGTTTATCTCAAATCGGCACTGTGATCATTATGAAAATCCTCTCCACTCCAGATTTTCTGAGCACTCCATTTTGCAGCCGGACTAGCCCAGAAAGGATCAGATTCAGGTAAGCCTAAAGGCAAAAATATATTGGTACAGATGTATAAACTACCCTGATTATTGTAAAAATCAGCAATGTCTGGTTGAGAACCATACAAGCCAATTGTCAGCCATCCATCTTTGTAGGTAGATGGGCTCTCCAATGTTTTTTTGATCACAGCAGTCAATGCACAACGCACCTGTGCAGGACTTAACTGCTCAGGCAATGCTTTGCGCCAGGCCATATCTGCCAGATGGTGAAAAGCTGCGCCCCTATACACAATTGACCGACCAGTAGCAGGATAGGTCCCATCCGTATTAATCAGTCTTTCCTGAATAATAGCGTATCGTTCATTACGCTTCTTAATCTTCTCAGTCATAGAGTTGTAGGCATTTGTCTTCTGGCCAATGATGCTGGTAATAGCAGCCAGATAAGGATGTATTACATAGCTGTTATAATAATCAAATGCATAACTCACACCATCTGTATACATCCCATCTCCTACATACCATTGCTCTAATTGCTGAAGGGCATAATCCACTCGCATAGGATCCCATTCATACCCATATTTACAGAAGAAGGCTTCTGTCATAGCCGAAAATAGTAACCAGTTTGAGAAAACGGGCTTAAATTTTCGGGTTGTTCGGAAAGAAGTTACGAGACGTTGTTTATCGATAGCATTCATATGTTCCCAGATCCAGGGAGCACGTATCAAGGCATAAGCCAGATATGAAGCATCAACCAACTGCTGACCACCAATATCAAAACGCATATAATCCTTTGATGTAGAATCCAATGCATGCGAAATTCCTTCCAGCACCCACTGACGATATTGTTTTCGCAGAGCCACTTCGTCAGCACTACCACCCTCTAGTTGCAGCCAGGGAGCAATTCCACTCAATACCCGCCCAAGTACTTCCAGATATTGTACCTGTATCCGGTGATTCCGATTGTCAATCCGAACAGAGGTTACCTGTGGCATAGCTATCCGTAGGCTATCATGAGCCAGGCTGCGCACCATAGGTCTCACCATTTTATCCATTTCCTTCAACCAATACACACGATCATTTAAGGGTTGAACTTTTTTTGCATTTTGTTTCTTTTGAGCATATCCTGCAGTACTTATAGTGAGGGTTAGTAAAACAAGAAATAGAGAATAGAAATAGTATTTCTTCATAAGGTGAATTATTTTGAAATATAGAATACTAAAGATCTTGCATCGAAAAACTACTTACTATTTTTCCAGTTGAGATAGCGGTACATTTCACATCCAGCCAACAGAAAAGCTCCTACTCCAAAATTGGATGTTGAGTTCTTGTCAACCACTTGTCCTGGAATGGCCTTTTCTCCAATAGGCTGTACATAGCCTATTTTACCATCTGATTGTAAGGCAAACGTTGAAAGATATTGCCAGCTTTTCTGAACTACAGGTAAATAAGTTTTCTCATCCAGATAGCTATTGTTGATGCCCCACAGAAATCCATACGTAAAAAAGGCAGTTCCACTGGTTTCAGGGCCGGGAGCATGGGCAGGATCAAGCAGACTCCGGGTCCAGTATCCTTCTGGTTGCTGACACATACGAATTGCCTCTGCCATACCTTTATATTTGGCAATGTATTCCTGTCTGTGGGGATCGTTTGCAGGCAGATCTTTCAGTACCTTTGCCAAAGCAGCAAATACCCATCCATCACCCCTTGCCCAGAAATCCTTGTGTCCGTTTACACTCTTATGTTTGGGATATACATATTTTGCATCCCGATAATACAGCTTAGCTTCTGTATCATACATAATACTGTTAGCATAGGTAAAGTATTCATATAGTTTATCCAGGTATTGTTTATTCCCTGTCTCCTTATACAATTTCATCATCACAGGCATGACCATATACAACCCATCAGCCCACCACCAGTAATCTGATTTTGATGTCGACATTTCATACTCCATTACTTCCTTTGCACGAACTATTCGGATAGAATCGTGTTTAAGTGTGTACAGGTCAATATAAGTCTGAAAACAGATTTGCCAGTCACCAAACAAAACATAGTCATCCGTTTCACCATAGCTATATTTCCAGGTAGATTTATCGGTAGACTTAGCCCCTTTCCATTCATTATGTTCTGCCCATGCCTGCGAATAGTTTCGGTATGCTTCCTCTCCAAATAAAAAATACGCTTCCATGTTTCCTGTATGATAGGCTGCATTATCCCAAAAAGCTCTCCCATGTGTAGGGTTAGTAGTCTGCCAGTAGTTGTTTACTTTCTGAATAATAGATTTTACTTCTTGTTGGGCAGCAGGCAAAGGATTCCAGCCAGTAGTCAGATTCCATTCTTCTGTCCACTCAATAACCGGGCTGTTGTTCTCAAATGTAATGGGCAACCAAAGATATCGGCTATCTGTCAGGTTCTTTGGGTTCCATCTGTCTGCCATAAAGATAAACGCATCTTTTTTCCCCTGCACTGGAAGAATGTAGGTTGACTGTCCATCAAATGTTTTCTCTGCCAATACACCTTTCATCGGATCTCCTACCATTTGCCAGGGACCAAACAAAGATTTGGATGTATGAAGACTGGCACGATTGGGAGCCCATCCGGTACAACCACTAGTAATCAAATAATAGTCACCTTTGTATTTAAACAAGGCTGGGGCCTCCCGATGTTCGCTGAATAACAACGTATCTTTCTGGGTGGCACTCAAAAAGTCATCAGATAACTTTACAATACGCAAATCATAATTATCACGGGCAGAATAAATATAATAAGCAGATCCATCCTCATCCACAAACAAAGTCATATCTCTGGACATGTGTCCATTAGGCCGAAAACTATGCAGATATTTATAAGGTCCTGTTACTTTATCACTCACTGCAATACCTACTCTTGCAGCACTATAGCCTCTACCAGGTAGTTCCAGATGAAACCACATCACATACTTCTTTGTCTTGTGGTTATAGATCACTTTAGGTCGCTCCATCAAACCTTTAGTAGCTATTTCACTGGCAGGATCTGTAGACTTGGCTAATGCTACACCTTCATATTTCCAGTTATATAAGTCCCTGGAGGAATATATATTCACACCTTCCGAAGCCTTTGCCCCTCTTTTCTCGCCAAACCAATAATATGTTTTTTTATCATATAACAATCCTCCCCCATGTGCATTGATTAACTTTCCACTTTCATCGTACCAACGTGCTCCTGGTTGAAAACTGGTTTGTTTTTTCAGAGAATCTTCAGGTAAGCCATCCGGTAAGTGCATAACAGATAGTTCTCCATCAAAACGTTTCTTTGCATACCCCATACCATGGAATGAGATAGCTAAAAAACAAAGCAACAATAAATGAGGCTTCCTTAATTTTATGGGTAATACAATCATGTAGAAATAAAATTTGAGTAGGTAACGCGATTAACTATAGGTGCCCTGGAAAATAGAAAATACTGAAAATCAGAATTTTTTCAATCTATCATTTGAATTGTGCAAAAGTAAAGTCCCTAAAAAAACAGGCACGGATAGTTTTCGTCAAAAAAAGGGGGTAATTTAGTCTTATCGTATGAAGTATCTAGTTAATTATATTCTCTGTTTCCTCTGTATCTGTTGCATTGTCACAGAAGGTTTCCCTCAGAATAGCCCGGAAGAATTTAAGTTTGAACACATTACAGTAAATGAGGGATTGGCGCATAGTGATGCCATGACTGTGGCTCAGGATAAACAAGGCTTTATCTGGGTTGGAACCAACAAAGGAATCAATCGGTATGATGGGTATACCCTGAAAAAATATGACCTTCCTCTCAATGACCAGACAGGACTAGCCAGTAATCGAATTAAAGCGTTATACGTGAGTACAGATGGTTCGCTTTGGGTAGGTACAGAACGAGCAGGTTTATTTCGGTATGATGCAGGTAAAGATACATTTGTCAATATAAAGGATCACCTGAAAGATTCTGTCTATCACAGTCTTGCTAGTACACTCAGTGCCTCTACCATTTCTTCTATTACCTCCGATTCTCAAGGCCGACTATGGGTAAGCTCTGCCCGATATGGAGTATTTATGATTCAGGTCAACAACCAGAACTTTATTACAAATATTCGGCAAATCCATCTGCAAGATCCATCTCTTAAAACTATATCTCCCTATGATTATTCTATCAGCCGAATTGTAGCAGACAAACACAATACACTTTGGATTGGAACTATCAGTAATGGTTTATGGAAATTTCAGATTGCAGACAATTATTCAGCTACAACCTCTCTTCAGGCAACAAAAGTTAACTCAGTCTCGGCCTACACGATCAGAAGTCTGCATATAGATAGACGAGGTGATCTATGGGTAGGCACAGGCAATCAGGTTTTATGGATAAGCAACAAGCATCTTTCAGATCCTTCGGATCTACAAGCAAAACCATTACAAAGAACATTTGGAGACATTGAAAGTCTGTATCTTGACTCCTTTAACCGTCTCTGGGTCGGCACCAATTTCGGTTTACTACTGATAGGCGCAGGAGTATCAGAAAATGATAGACCTCCTGTCAATGAGTCTATGATTCATACATTTCTACCATTAGACACAGATCCTTATAGTATCAATTCAGTGCGAGTACATGAAATCATGGAAGATTGCTTTCATAATTTATGGCTGGCAACCTCTGCAGGTGGACTCAATCAGTTAAAACTAACTACCAAACCTTTCAATCAACTCCGTAGGCAACTATCGGGGCAGGATACTCCTGCCAATAATTATATCAACGCCATTTATCAGGATACACAAAAAAAGCTGGTATGGATTGGTACACGTAATGGGTTTGCCACATACGATTTTTCGCAGAAACGTTATACCAACTACCTCAACAGAGCTCTTTCTGGTGATGTAAATGGAATTGATGTCACAGCATTCTATGAAAGACAAGATGGTACAATCTGGATAGGTACCCGTTTTCTGGGTATTTATATACTAAACAACCAAAACACATTACAAAAACTACCTGCTCTACCGGCCAATGAAACAAACTGGAACAATATAAGTATTGAGAAAATACTGGAAGATAAAAATGGATATATATGGATTGCAACATTTAATGCCGGGTTGCTTCAGTTTACACCACAAGGTACTTTTCTCAGATCTTATTCTCTGCAAAACAAAAAGCTTCCTACAGATCAACTAACAGCCTTATTGTATGAAAAAGATACCAACATCCTATGGATCAGTACCCGGGATGCAGGATTGTTAAAAACAAAATTAACAGCTGACTCAATAAAGATACTTCACCAATTCCAGCATGAACCCAATAACCCAAATAGTTTACAAACCAATTATATATGGCCTCTGCTGAAAGATAAAAAGGGTAACCTTTGGATTGGTACTATAGGTGGAGGATTACATCTATTAACCACAAATGAGAAAGGAACAGAAGTCATAAAGAGCTACAGTCAATGGGTTCCTGAAACAGATGTCGAAAGCCTCCTGGCTGACGAAGCAGGTGACTTGTGGATTGGAGGAGCAGGTTTGTATCAGTTCAATCCATCCACCAAACGCCTCATTCACTACGATGTATCCGATGGATTACAAAGTAACTCTTTTAAAGTAGGTGCAGCCTTCCATGCTTCAGACAGTACAATGTATTTTGGAGGCACAAACGGAATCACCTATTTTCGTCCACAGGCCATTCAGGATAATCCTTATCCTCCTCTGGTTCAGATTACAGGGTTACGTATCATGAATCATCTGATTTCTGTGGGTGATAGTTATAATGATAGAGTTGTGATTACCAAACCTTTCTCCAAACCGCAGACTATCGAACTGAAAGCCTCTGAAAACGATTTTTCTATTGAATTTGCCGGTATAAATTATGACAATCCACAAAAGCATCAGTATGCATATATGCTCAAAGGATATAATTCCCATTGGGTATATGCACCTCCAGGCCAACGGACAGCCAGCTTTTCTAACTTACCAGCTGGAACCTACCGTTTTATAGTCAAAGCCAGTAATGGAGATGGTATATGGTCAAACCAAAATACTACACTAACCTTTACCATACTTCCCCCCTGGTGGAGAACCTGGTGGGCTTATATACTGTATGCTTGTTGTATCGTTGGTGCACTGGCATTGTATCGTCGCATTACTTTAAAACAACAGGAGCTTAAAAACAAGTTAGCGTTTGAACACTTTCAATATGAGAAAGAAAAAGAAATCAATGATCTGAAATTACGCTTCTTTACCAATGTGTCCCATGAACTCCGGACACCATTGACACTGATATTAGGTCCAATGGAAGAGCTGGTAACAGCAACAGGTCAATTAACAGGTTTAAAGGATAAAGTACTCTTAATGCATAAACAAACACGTAAGTTGCTGGACCTGGTAAATCAGTTGCTGGATTTTCGTAAGGTTGAATCCGGCAACATTTCACTTAAGGCTAGCAGACAAGATATTATTGGTTTTCTAACAGAAACATTCCTTATTTTTAAATTAAAAGCGGAAGAATTAAATCTGGATTATCAACTGGCAGTCCCCTCCCAGCCCGCATTTCTGTATTTTGATCGTAGCAAAATGGAGATTATTTTAACTAATCTCCTCTCCAATGCCTTAAAGTATACTCCTCCAGGAGGAAAGATTGTTTGCTCTGCCACAATAGCTGGTAATCCTAATGAAACAGCGATTATAAAAAATGGAGAAGTTCAGACTAACTATTTACTGATTACTATCCAGGACTGGGGTATTGGGATGAAAGAAGAAGAGGTTGATAACATATTTGATCCTTACTATCAGGCATCCCAAACAGAAACATTGCGTATGATGGGTACCGGGATTGGCCTATCACTAGTAAAGCAGTTGGTAGAACGGCATGCAGGTAAAATCACTGTAAAAAGCCAACCGGGAGCAGGTACACTATTCACAATCAAAATGCCTTTCGGAAAAGACCATTTAGCTCCTAATGATATTCGAAACGAATCTGTTATACATGAAGCAGAATATGAAATTTCACATTCAGGAGAATTACCAGTAACAGAACAGCTACAGACCTCGCTACCAGGATCACTACGTATTCTGTTGGTGGAAGACAATGAAGATGTTCTCCGTTATTTGCAGCAAATGTTTGAATCCAACTTCGAAATCTTTACTGCTCCTGATGGGCACGAAGGTTGGATTACTGCACTGGATACCTGTCCTGATCTGATTATCAGCGATGTTATGATGCCTCGTAGCGATGGTATGGAGTTATGCAAAAAAGTAAAACAGCATCCCAAAACTATGCATATTCCAGTAATATTACTCACTGCCCGGGCATCAGCCGTTCATGAACTGGAAGGCCTGGAGACTGGTGCAGACGATTATATTATCAAGCCATTTAATCCCAACATTTTATACGCGAAAGCAGATGCAATTCTGAGAAACCGGTTAAAGCTACGTACTTACTATCAACGCCAGATATTGCTCGAGCCTACCGAAGTAGTGATTCCAGATGAAGACAAACAGTTTCTTGAAAAAGCAATGAAAATTGTAGAGTCACGATTGAGTGAACAAGAATTCAATGTGCAGATTCTGGTACAGGAAATGGGTATGAGTCAGTCTGTCTTTTATCGCCGCATCAAAAGTATCACAGGCCAGACAGTAGTAGAATTTATCCGGGACATTCGCATGAAAAGAGCCGCCCAGCTATTAGCCCATACAACGCTGCGAATCTCTGAAATTGCGTTTGAAGTAGGTATTGAAGACAATAAATACTTCCGGCAATCTTTTCAGAAGATATATAACATGACTCCATCTGAATATGCTAAGCTTCATCGCAGAACAGAAAAAGAAGAGACTAATAAATAAAATCTTTTATTAGCCCCTCTATCTAGTAATCTCCCTTATTATGAAGTATTGCCGGCAAAATTATGGAGGGAGTCTGACAGCCGCATTTCCTGGAATAATCTAATTTTCCTGTTGGTAAATTCTTTTCTTATCAATAGCCTTGGATATAACTATTGCCTTTATCTAATAACAGAGATACTTTATTCCATTTTATTTTCATCACACAATCTGAATTTCTAAAACAAACTTATCTGTAGAAAAAGTGTGATTATACCAAAACCACAATTCTACGTATGTTACTATTTAGTGTGTTTTTTGTTATATTTACTACAATTATTACACAGGCAATAAGAGGCATCTTTCCTCTAAAATAATTCTTCCCGCATCAGCTGCCTTTACAACCAACTATCTGTATATCAATACAGTAAAGCCAAAAAACAATACAACACAAACCCTCAATACAGACATTTGCAATTAGAAATCTCAAGTACACTATCTGCATTTCCAGATATGATGACCACCTACCCAATTGTTCTCTAAAACACTTATCTGATAAAAGGATAGCCTCTCTCTTTTAATCACCTTTTAATGCTACGTTAATTCCACTTTAATTCAGCTGTTGCACTTTTGTAATAAAGAAGAGAATAAGTATTCCAATTTATGCGTCTTTTTAGTAATAATTTGTTAAGAATGACCTGTCAACTGACAGGCATTGCCTCGGGGAAAACTGCATTATCGGCATCAACTACATTGACAATTTTACTGTCAATAACTCAGCATATATTTCGAGTAAAGAAATATGTACTCCCCGCCCCAAATTACCTAATCAACAACGCTGAATATTAAAAATAAAAATCAGAGCAGCTATAGTTATGTGTATTGGTTACACATCATTTAACGAAACATAAACCAAACTGTACAAATAGATTATGAGTAGAATTTTCATGTTCATGAGTTTGTGTGCCTTGTTATGTTATACAAGTTGTACATCACACAAAGAAGAAGAGAAGGAGGAAGAAACCGAATTTCTGGTTACAAGTCCTTTGCAAAAAGACACAACAGTTCTCAGAGACTATGTGTGTCAAATCCATGCCATAAGCCACATTGAACTTAGAGCATTGGAAAAGGGCTACTTGCAGAAGATTTTTGTGGACGAAGGAAAGATGGTTAAAAAAGGGCAGATTATGTTCCAGATTATGCCGATGCTTTATCAGGCTGAACTGGAAAAATCTAAAGCAGAAGCCAATTTTGCGGAGATTGAATACCTGAACACAAAAAGACTTGCGGATAGCAATGTAGTAGCCCCAAATGAACTAGCCTTAGCGAAAGCTAAGCTAAACAAAGCAAAAGCTGAGTTATCCTTATCTCAAGTCCATTTAGGTTTCACAGAGATCAAAGCTCCTTTTGATGGTATCATGGATCACTTTCAGGTGCGGTTAGGTAGTCTTGTAGATGAAGGTGACTTGTTGACTACTCTGTCAGATAACAGCAAAATGTGGGTGTACTTTAACGTTCCGGAAGCTGAATACCTGGATTATAAAACCAAGGTAAAAAAAGACAGTCTGATAAAAGTAAACCTGATGATGGCAAACAATCAACTGTTTGACTATCCAGGTGTAGTAGAAACCATTGAAGCTGATTTTAATAATGAAACTGGTAACATTGCTTTCAGGGCTACCTTCCCTAATCCTAATGGGTTATTAAGACATGGAGAAACAGGTAACATCCGCATGACCATACCTCTTAAAGGAGCGTTGATTATTCCTCAGAAGTCCACTTTCGAAGTTCTTGAAAAGAAATATGTATTTGTGGTTGGTAAAGATCATGTAGTACATCAGAAGGAAATTACTATTTCTGCTGAAATGCCTGATATCTACATAGTAAAAGATGGCTTAGCAGCAGATGAAAAAATTATGCTGGAAGGTATACGTAAGGTAAAAGAGGGAGATAAGATAGAATTCAAATATGAGGAACCTAAGTCAGTGATTTCTCACCTGAAAGTATATGTCGAATAACATCAACATTTAAAAGCAAGCTAATGTTTAATTTATTTTTAAAGAGGCCAGTATTCGCCATCGTCTTATCGCTTGTGATTATTTTCATGGGCGTCCTGGCTGTAAAGACATTACCAACATCCCAGTTCCCTGAAATTGCACCTCCTGTTGTAATGGTTTCTGCATCCTACCCAGGAGCTAGTGCCAAAGCATTGGCAGAGTCAGTTATTATTCCGCTGGAACAATCTATCAATGGTGCATGGGGTATGCGTTACATGACTTCCGATGCAACCAGTGCGGGTGAGGCTAACATCCAGGTTATATTCAACCCAGGTACAGATATAAACCAGGCTCTGGTACAGGTTTCCAACCGTGTTCAGCAGGTGACTAACCGGTTACCTACACTGGTACAACGTGAAGGGGTCGTTATTACGCCTGTAATTCCTAGTATGTTGATGTACGTTAACTTATATAGTAAGGACAAGAATGCCAACATGAAATTCCTTTTCAACTATGCTGGTGTTAACATGATTCCTGAAATACAACGGATTAACGGTATAGGACAAGCGAGGATTCTTGGTAGCCGGCAATATGCGATGCGGGTTTGGCTAAAGCCTGACCGGATGCGAGCTTATAATGTTTCTCCGGATGAAGTGATGGAAGCGCTGAATGATCAAAGTATTATTGGTAAACCCGGACGGATAGGTAGAGGGGATGGTAGCCGGGCAGAATCACTGGAATACGTATTGGCTTACAGTGACCGTTTCAGTGAACCGTCTCAATATGAAAATGTAATTATCAGAGCAAATCCCAATGGAGAATTGCTTCGTTTGAAAGATGTAGCGTCTGTTGTATTGGGAAGTGAATATTATGACATTTATTCCAACCTGAACGGACACCCATCGGCAGCGATTGTATTGAAACAAACATATGGCAGTAATGCTACGGAAGTAATTGAAAACGTAAAAGCCAAGTTGGAGGACCTTAAAAAATCTTTTCCTCCCGGAATGGACTATGAGATCAGTTATGACGTTTCCAACTTCCTGGACGCTTCTACTGAGAACGTAATCCACACATTGAGAGATGCATTTATTCTGGTTGCGTTAGTGGTATTCGTCTTTTTAGGAGACTGGCGGTCTACGTTGATTCCAACGCTGGCTGTACCTATATCATTGATTGGTGCATTTATCTTTATGCAACTGCTTGGACTTACCATCAATATGATCACCTTATTTGCGGTTGTGCTGGCGATTGGTATTGTGGTGGATGATGCGATTGTCGTCGTCGAGGCAGTCCATGCGGCGATGGAAGAATATCATTTGTCGCCTTATCGAGCGGTACAGAAAGTGCTTAGAGAGATCAGTGGTGCGGTAATTGCCATTACCTTGTTGATGACTGCGGTGTTTATTCCGGTAGCCTTTATGCCAGGTGCGGTAGGTACATTCTATAGACAGTTCTCTATAACAATGGCTAGTTCTATTGTACTCTCTGGTTTTATTGCCTTAACCCTTACCCCCGTTCTTTGTGCTATGATATTAAAAAATAATCATGGCAAACCCAAAAAATCAAATATTCTAACCAAAGCTCTTGATAGTTTTAACCGGGGATTTGAGAAACTGACGGATAAATATACGAGTGTACTACGGGTAATAGCACACAGAAAGTGGGTGACTGTTGGTATGTGGCTGGCATTTGCAGCCGGAATTGCTGTAATAGCCAATATATTACCTTCCGGCTTTATTCCTAGTGAAGATCAGGGTATGATTTACGCCATTATCCAGACACCTCCAGGTTCGACTCTTGAAAGAACCAATGATATATCCCGTCAGTTGCAGGAAATTGTTGAGAAAGTAGATGGAATAAAATCTGTTTCTTCTATAGCAGGTTATGAGGTATTGACAGAAGGTCGGGGATCAAATGCAGGTACATGTTTGATAAACCTGAAACCATGGTCTGAACGCAAACACACCATGCAGGAGATCATTTATGAACTGGAAGAGAAAGCAAAAGAGATACCAGGAGCAACTATAGAGTTCTTCGATCCGCCAGCAGTACCTGGATTTGGAGCGGCAGGTGGTTTTGCATTACAGTTGCTGGATAAAACCAATAGTGGTGATTACAATCAGCTTGAAAAAGTGAAAAACGATTTCATGGCAGAATTGGGCAAGCGCAAAGAGCTTACAGGTCTATTCACTTTCTTCAGTGCCAACTATCCACAATACGAGATTGAGATAGACAATCAGCTGGCCATGCAAAAAGGGGTAACTATAGGTAATGCCATGAATACACTTTCTATTTATGTAGGAAGTACATACGAACTTGGTTTCATTAAATATCAACGTTTCTTCAAGGTGTTTGTTCAGGCTGCTCCGGAATACAGAAGACTCCCAAGTGATATCATGGAAATGTATGTAAAAAACGATCATGGTGAAATGGTTCCGTTCTCAGCTTTCATGAAAATTAAAAAGAAACAGGGAGCCAATGAGATCAACCACTACAACATGTATAATACAGCAGCTGTACGCGGTGCTCCTGCTAAAGGATACAGTAGTGGGGAGGCAATCAAAGCAGTACAGGAAGTGGCAGCCAAAACCTTACCTCACGGCTTTGATATTGACTGGGCAGCTCTTTCCTATGATGAGGTAAGACGTGGAAATGAAGCGGTTGTAATTTTCGTCATCGTATTAGTCTTCGTTTACTTTGTACTTGCAGCACAATACGAAAGCTTTATCATTCCATTAGCTGTAGTGTTCTCATTACCTCCAGGAGTCTTCGGATCATTCATGTTGATTAAATCCATGGGACTGGCCAATGACATTTATGCTCAGGTAGGACTTGTCATGCTTGTTGGTTTGTTAGGAAAGAACGCCGTATTGATTGTAGAGTTTGCCGTTCAGAAAAACAAACAGGGTGCTACTATCATTGATGCAGCTATTGAAGGTGCCAAAGTACGTTTCAGACCTATTTTGATGACATCTTTCGCCTTTATTGCAGGGTTGATTCCATTGGTACTCTCTCATGGTGCAGGTGCAATTGGTAACCGTACCATCGGTGGTTCTGCACTGGGTGGTATGCTTTTCGGAACCATTTTCGGGGTACTTATAGTCCCAGGATTGTACTACATATTCGGAAGCCTGGCAGAGGGCCGTAAGATGATTAAAGATGAAGAAGAAGGTTCATTAACTGAAGGCTTCGTACATAGCATAGACACTTTTCCCATAATAGATGACAGCAAAGACGATGAGTAATAAAAGAATATTGAATTGCTTAGCCACAGGCTGTATTCTCTTACTGGTTACAGCTTGTAGTGTGCCGACTACTTCAGTCAGAACAGAAAATAAAAAAGTCCCTGCGAGTTTTAATAACTCGCAGGACTCTACCAATACTGCCAAGATCAGATGGAGAGACTTCTTCACAGACCCTAATCTGGTAGCTCTGATTGATACTGCGTTGAAAAACAACCAGGAATTAAATATCACATTGCAGGAAATTGAAATTTCCAGAAATGAAATAAGAGTCAGAAAAGGAGATTACCTGCCATTTGTAGGCTTACGAGGAGCAGCTGGCGTTGAAAAGTCTGGCCGATATACTCTTCAGGGAGCTACTGAGGCAAATACTCAGATCAAACCGGATAAGGAAATGCCAGATCCATTGCCAGATTATCTGGTGGAAGCTTTTGCTACCTGGGAACTGGATATCTGGCATAAACTGCGCAATGCGAAAAAGGCAGCAGTAAACCGGTATCTGTCTTCTGTAGAAGGAAGAAACTTCATGGTTACCAACCTGATTGCAGAGATAGCTAACTCCTATTACGAATTACTGGCGTTGGATAATCAGTTAGCTATTGTAAGACAGAATATTGAGATTCAGAATAATGCGCTGGAAATTGTAAGACTGCAGAAACAATCTGCCCGTGTTACAGAACTAGCAGTACGCAGGTTTGAAGCACAAGTGCTTAACACCCGAAGTATTCAGTATGGTATTCAGCAAAGAATTGTTGAAACAGAAAACCGGATTAATTTCCTGCTTGGTCGGTATCCTCAACCTATACAAAGAGACTTCCAAGCTTTCAACAACTTGATTCCAAGTACTATATATTCAGGTGTTCCATCTCAGTTACTAGCAAATCGCCCGGACATTAAACAAGCTGAACTAGCACTTATGGCAGCGAAGCTGGATGTAAAATCAGCGAAGGCTAACTTCTATCCATCTCTGCGTATTTCAGCAGCTATTGGCTTTGATGCATTCAATCCATCTTATCTGATAAAGACACCTCAATCTTTGCTGTATTCACTGGCAGGAGATTTGATTGTGCCTTTGGTTAACAGAAACGCCATAAAAGCAACGTATATCAATGCTAATGCCAGACAATTACAGGCGGTTTATAATTATGAACGTACTATTCTGAACGCCTATGTTGAGGTAGCCAATCAGGTATCAAAAATCAGTAATCTTGAAAAGAGTTACGATTTGAAAGAGAAAGAAGTGCAGGCATTGACCCAGTCTATCACTATTTCCAACAACCTCTTCAGTTCCGCAAGAGCTGATTATATGGAAGTATTGTTAACTCAACGGGATGCACAGGAATCTAAGTTTGAACTGGTTGAAACCAAGATGCAACAGATGAATGCTATGGTTAATATTTATCGGGCATTAGGTGGTGGATGGAATTAAGCAGCTAGTGCCAATAGATTACGCAATTATCTACGTTAAATAGTTTAGAACTACACATAGTAAACAAAAGGTTCGGGCATATTGGCCGAACCTTTTTTATTTATAGAACACTCGTAAAGTGAACTAGTAAAGATTTAGAAGAAAGTTATATTTTCTTATTTTCAAGCTCTATAGTCTTACTCTCTCCTGATTCAGTCACATAGGTTAGTATAATTTTAGGCTGTCCTGAAAAATAGGCGAAAAGAGCCTCACATACCGTAGTCATAGTTAATTCGGAAAGATCATAGTCATTGAGCTTCAAAATTCTATAACCAGGTTTAAGTCCTTTTTCAGAAGCTTCGGTATTTTCATATACAACTCCTACCTTAAAAGTATTCTCAGCATATTGTGGTAGAAATCCAAAGAAGCTGGCCTCTTTAAATAACTGCTTCTCTGATTTGGAGCCGAAATAAAAAAACTTGTTTCTATAATCAATGGTAATACTCCCATAATCAGCCAATCCTAGCCCTATTGAGCTCTTTTTCTTACTTTCGGATGCAGTAGCAATAACACCAGTAATAGTAGAATGACCAAAGTTTAGAGCAGGAACCAGTACCCGGAATTCATTTCCAGCATTGCCGGCACCATACAAACCAGATGAAACTGAACCATATCCTTTATTAAGCAGAATCCCTTTTTTATTTTTTGATAATTGGGTGTATCCTTCCATTGACAAAAGCAGACATTTGGAAGAACCGGAATCGAATAGTACATCCAATGAAGAATTATCTCCAAAATCAAAGCTCATAAAGGGACGAGTAGCAGCATCTAGTTTTATGCTGATTCTGAAATCTTGTTCTCTATGAAGATTGGCAATATTATCTGTCAGTATAAGTATCTTCTTATCAGCGTCTATATGTATACAGGATGTATTTAATACACTACTTCCAATAAGACCATCAATGTTATAACACACAAGAGGACCGGACTTATCTTTGTTAAATACAGTGCCTATAGTATTCTGAAAATCCAGATGTCCAATCTGGAAGTGATCAATAGCAACAAGCTGCTCCTCGTTAGTCTTACCAGTTATATCCTTTACTTTGATCTTACCAACTTCTTTATTCCTCATTTTAGCTTGCAGCACATCCGAGATCAACAAAGGTGCACCTGTATCTAGAATGAATCGTTTATCTTCTCCAGCAATTTTTACAAGAATGATAATTTTTCCATTTACATACTCAAAAGGAATGGTATCGCAATACTGACGCTGGGCAATTGTAACTTTGTTTATATTTTGGGCAGTAAGGGCAAGAATGAAAAAGGCAAAAAATAAGTGTAAAAACAGTCTCATCATAGTTGCTAAGAAAAGTTACAATCTAACCTACTATGTAAGTCTACTTATTTTTTATAACAATCAAAAAAAGCATTGAAAGAGATATTTTAGCGGTCATATTCTGTTTTTAATTCACACTATAAAGGTATGAATCAAAAACAGAATCAGGCTAACAATCGCCATTTCTAATACTACTATAAAAATCTGGTGTAACCTTATCTTCTTTAGCCAGTTTTCAGGATCATTCTTGTGGTCTCTCAAAATCATACCACAATAGTACTACTCGGGCAACATCTCAGGAGGGGGTATTTTCACCTATTGTAGGGTATTAACTCGTTTGTAAGTAGATACTCAATTTTTCATAGTTATGAAACTACCTCTAAAAGAGGATTTAATGTAACCATCCATTCCAACAATCCTTCCTGTACATGTACTTTCACCAATGATCCTTTCTCTACTTCACCAGCCACTATCATGTGTGATATAGGCCTGCGCAGCTTATTTCTGATCACACCTTTTAATTGTCGTGCACCATACTGGGGAGCAAACTCACTTAAGGCAAGATAGCGCTTAGCCTCATGCGTCAATTCCAGTGTAATACCTTGTTTGTTAAGCAAGTCTATTAATCCATGCAGATGCAGATCAAAAATTCGCACAGCATTTTCTTCAGAGATAGGACCAAATGGAACAATCTCTGTTAACCGAGCCAGAAATTCAGGTCTGAAATAGCGACTCATAATTTCCATAAGTTCACTGGCATCAGGAATTTCCTGATGGTTAAATTTATGCGAAATAAAATCACTCCCAATGTTGGAAGTGAAGAGAATCACTGCATTTGAAAAATCTCCTTCCTTACCAAGTCTATCATGCAAGCGACCTTCATCCAAAATCTGCAGAAATATATCAAATACAGATGCATGAGCTTTTTCTATTTCATCAAACAAAACTACCGAATAAGGCTTCTGACGAATCTTGTTCACCAGTAACCCACCTTCCTCATAGCCTGTATACCCAGGAGGAGCTCCATATAATAAGGCGGCAGAATGTTCTTCCTTAAACTCTGACATATCGAACCGAATCAGAAAAGACTCATCATTAAAAAGAAAGTCAGCAAGGGACTTAGCCAATTCTGTTTTACCTGTGCCAGTAGGACCCAGCAAGAAAAATGATCCTATGGGTTGTCCGGCTTTAGTCAAGCCGGAACGTGCTTCCAGAATAGCATCTGATAATGCTTTTACGGCATGATCCTGACCAATAACCCGTTTTTTCAGTACTCCATCTATAGTTAACAACTTATCCCGTTCTTTGCTTTGTATCTTGCCCAATGGTATACCCGTTTTGTGTGACACAATAGCAGCTACATCCTGTTTATCTACAGAATCTTTTGGAATGTCTGTAAGTGAAAGCAACTTCTCAAGCTTTTTTTCCAGATGCTCATACAAAGCAGTTGGCAGATCCAGCTCTTCAACCAGCGGATCTTCCTCCAACTGATTCAGTAATACAGGACTTACTTTATTTTTTAGTTGCTGATGATACCATTTCAGTTCCTGTAAATCGCCAGAGTCTGAACGTAAGGCAATCAATTGCTGTTGCAACAATTCCAGCTCCAGTTTTGAAGTTTCGCCTACCATGCGAATGGCTGCTAGCGTGCGATCTAGCAGATCAATGGCAGCATCAGGTAATCTTCGATCCTTTATATATCTTTTAGAAAGACGAACAGCTTCACTCACAGCATCTTTTGTCACCTTTAGTTTATGATGCTTTTCATAGAACGGGAGTAAATGTTGTAACATACGAGTAGCTGTTTCTACATCAGGCTCCTCTACACGTAACACTTCAAACCGGCGGCTAAATGCTTCATCTGCTTCAATATATTTACGGTATTCGTCTGTGGTTGTAGCACCAATAACAGTAAGCTCACCTCGTGCCAGCTCTGGCTTTAACAGATTGGCAACACCTGTTCCCATAGATCCCCGACTATCAAGCAACAGATGTATCTCATCAATAAATAAAATGGCTTTTTCCAGTTGTTTTAATTCTTTTAGAATCCCCTTTAATCTGTCTTCTACTTCTCCTTTGTACGATGCGCCTGCAATCAATGCTCCGTTATCCAGTTCCCATACCTGTGCATTTCGCAGATGTACAGGCACATGGCCAGCCACAATAGCCAAAGCAAATCCATCAACCAAAGCCGTTTTTCCCACACCAGGCTCTCCTACCAGAATTACATTGGGTTTGGTACGTCTGCCTAAAGTTTCGGCAATCATACGGGTTTCCCGATCTCTGCCAATAATAGGATCAAGCAGCCCTTCTTTTGCCAGCTCAGTTTTATTCACACAATACTTTAACAGATTTGTAAAAGCTATAGTAGCAGAGGAAACTATGTTAGTGCCTTCAGTAGAATCAGATGATACAGTCTTAGGGTATACGGCCTGTTCTGTATCTATGTCAGAAAGAGCTGCCTCTATAATTTCTTTTTGTGTGAGAGGTAATGTCTTAAGCTGATCAGCGGAAAAAGCCAAACCCGGTTTTAGTAATGCAGCCAATACAGCTACAGCATCTGTCTGCTCCTTACCTAACTGCATTCTCACCAGATCGGCTAGTTCCATTACAGCTTTTATGTGTTCATCTCCCGGAGGATTTTGTATAGTACGTCCGGATCTAGGATAGCCTTCCATACGAACTTCGGCCCAATCACGCAGATAGTAAATATCTTTTCCCTGTGCAACAAGCCAGGATGCCACTCCAACGTCATTGTGTAGTAATCCCATTAGCAGATGTGCTGGTCCAAACAATTCATTCTGGTATTCCTTACATAACGACTGTGCGATCTGAATAGCACGTCGGACAGATTCAGTATAGTTCATACGATTGGTATATTCAGTGATGAGAAACAGAAACAGGAGGGTATATCAATCTGAGATCTTCCGTATCTTCTTATTCAGATCTTCAATCTTATTTCTGGCTTCTGCCTTTGAGCTCTTATTTAGTGTTTCGATAGCCAACTCATACATAGGTTTTCGGGCACAAGGTGGTTTCTTGCTATCATCCCCTCTTTGTATGAGCATGTCAATAAACTCACTCGTAGTTTTCTCACGAACTGAACTTTCACTGGCAGAGCCAGTATTGGTATTACTGCCGGCATTATTTCCAGAATTTACGGCACGTAATCTGGCAATTTCATCTTCCGCATTTTTCAATCTGGAAACATACAAAGCACAATCAGCAGCCCTATCCTCATTTCTTGGCCTGGCCCCTCCTCCCCCACCAGAAGATGGAGCAGGTTTGGCAGCAGCGGCCTGAGCCAGGAGCAATTCCAGCATATGGATCTTATCATCTTTGGCACTGAGATCGGCATTCAGCTTATCTACAGCTTGTGTGTTTACGCCATTTTTCTGAAGTGCCTCCCGCAGGTAGGCAATTGTATTTCTATATGTCAGAGAGGCATCGACCAACAGGAGGATATTTTTGGAAAATATTTTGGCGGAGTCCACTTTGAAAGAAGCAGTATCCCGCTTGAGATCATATACCGCTGATCGTATCATATTTTCACTTTCATCGATAGAACGCTTCACGTTTCCCCTATCCAGGTCAGTGGTAGCATTGAGATATGCTTTGTCATTTTCTTCCAGCAACGCCAGCTGTTTTACCATTTTTTCCAGACGGACATTCAGTTTCACCTGTTCTGATAATGCAATCCTAAGTTTTTCATTTTCCTGTTCCAATGCATCAGTAGGTGTACTGAAAAAGAAAGCCGCTGCAGCAAATGGAATAATCATTGAACAGCCATAGATGAGGGCAAACTGCCAGATAGCTAACGTACGTTGTTTCTTGTTAATCGCGTCCATGACATACTTTAATTTATTACGAATTATAGTTTAATGGATGAGTCAAAGACAACAATTGGTTTTGCGTATCTGGCAGGCTTGCAAACAAAATATGACTTTACATCTAAAGACTATCTTTCTCCCATTCCCTTTGCAGAGAATATTTTGTTAGCGAAATCTTGTTTGTCTTCTGCACTAATACGTAAGCTTCCCTTTGTTTCAGAAACTCCATCCTTATCTTTAAATACCCGCACTGTACCTATATCTACCAGCTTGTTATAGGGATCCTCCTTATCCTTCATGTAAAAAGAATTTACAAGATTTTTAATCCCGTCCTTTGTAATTTCTCCAGAATAGATTGCCAACCAGGTATACTTGGCACCACTAGATGTTTCTCCGTGTTCTTCCGAAAATACGCTGAAGAAGTTTCCATTACCGGATATAAATGAGCCTAAACCAGAAGCCTGATCAATCAAAACCCCATCGTCTACACGATACCCGTTGTAACTGGTTTTCACAGATAAATCAGTAAAATCCTGATCAAAAAACTGATAACGATAATCTGCATAGCGTTCTCCTATCTTATCATCCTTATCAGAACTACCAAATAAGATATGTTCACTTGACAGATAGATACCTTCTATTTGAGGAGGTTTCATGCCTTCATAAATAGTCATACCATTCTGACGCATGGCATTCATAGCTTCTGAAGGCACCAGATCCTTAATGTCTTGCGAAAATCCGGTATCGGTATTTTCTTTCTTACAACTTGTTGTTACACTGATAACAATCGCAATAACCAGAAATGATAATCGTTTCATACTGTAAATGGTTTGAGAATTATAAAGTAGAAAGTATACTCACAAGCAGACTGATTAACAGACTATTGTTTGCTTCTGCTCTAACTTGTTAGTGTGCCATTACAAGTATTCGTAACCATTAAATTTCCAATTATCATCCTTCTTATTCAGGAATACCTATTCAATCATTTCTGAAATAACCTGTCCTCCATTCCCGATAGTAACCGTTTTCAGATCGCCCCAGAAATGCATTACATGTCCATCGACAAAACTTGCAAATCCTGGAGAAGTCCATCCTCTAACCGTCCCTCCACCTGTACGTAGGTAGATTTGTCCCATTTTTTGTAAAAAAGCAGATCCGTCTGTCCCTTCTGCCACATTGCAACCATTACACAGAATGCGGGAATTAGCATTGAAAATGGTTTGATAATTTCGGTTTGCCAGCCAGCTTTCAATATTGCATACTGCCAATGCCTGATTGCCAAGCTTTATTTTTCCGGAATTTCCATGTGTGTCAAACAAAAGGCGGCTTACATGTACACCTCTCCTAATCAAGCCATCAAAGATGTCCTGAAGCTCACTCAGGCTACCACACGAATAATAATATCCTGCATTTTCTCTGGAAAGAGCATCAGACTCTAGTTCTTGTGAATAAATAGAAACCCAGAGCTGATTCTGATCCGGATTTCCCCGTAACAATGGAATTGCCATAATAGGTAAGTATAAAAGAATAGGTTTTCAGATGGGACTCCAACGATTTTTATAAGGTTCAGGATTCTTTTGTTCATTCACCTGATGTTCTATAATAAAGACATTCTGACCTTTGCGTTTACCTATTATCTCCAGTTGAGACAACTTAAAAAACACAGTTACCAGAGTCTTATAAAATGCATCAACCTCTGCAAATACCCTACCCAGTTCTGTATGATCATATTCGAGCTGTAACACAGCCTTAATCTGATTTTCGAAGGCACCAGGTACCAAATCCATCCACTCACCGAGATAAGTCAATAACTCTTCTCTCTCTTTGGCAGGTCTACAGTTCAGAAACGTTTGTACCAGTTGTACTGGCTGCATCATTGTTTCCAACATATGAATAGGTGCCTGCTGAGGGATACGCCATTTAAACCCAAAGCGATATCGACTTACTTCTTTTAGAATCTCTTCTGAAAAACTTCCAATTGAGTCACTTAAATCTGTTCGATTGGCTTTATCTCTGGTTTTTTGAAACACCTTTGTTGTATAGGTTTCCAGTAGATTTAGATGGTTCTGAAAGGCAGCATACCATTCCCGCATTGGAAAAAGACTGCTCACAGAAGTACACGCAGGTAAATAATCAGTCACAGGTTGCAACTCGCCATTTTTATAAATAATCCGTCCAATAATCAATCCGTTAGAAAGTTCATCGGTGTTAACAGCTTCAGATGGCATAATACTCAACTGTAGTTCCGGACGGGTAAACGGATACCGGGGGGGCATTTCATCAACGATAGGTTCTCCAACCGGAATCCGTTTGAACAGGTTAATGCTCACGATCAGATCAAACTCCTGGTTAACAAACGTCTGCATAGAAAACTTCTCCGTAATCGCTTTCAAGGTCGTTTGCAACTGCAGAGGGATCGTATTATATAATTCTATCCGGCTGCCATTAGGGACAATAGCTCTACAACTCAATACCTTTGCCTGAATATTCTGATTGTAATCACATATAATCTGTACATTCAATGCATCATTCAGAGGCAAAACTCCATAGTTGTAGCTGGTAAGGTCCAATGACGATACATCACGCAATGCATCATGCAGAAAAAACTCATTCTGTTCAAAATGACGGCGTGAGATTTTCATCCCATCTACCCAGTTTACCGGAAAATATTTCAGTTCAGTAATCATGCGTATTTCTTTTATAAATAGGTAGTCTGCTATCTCAACCAATAATCTTTAAAATTGTATAGGAGGAGTTGTCATTACAGATAAGTAGTATATCCTAACCGTCCATTATATGTTTCTTCATCTACCATAAACACCTCGTTATCAACTAGTAACTTCACTTCTATTTTATAGTCTGTTTCCATTGGAAACAGATACTGGCTCAAATACCGGATTAGCTTTTCACCAGACCCTCCCGGTAAATATGCTTGGATGCGGTGTGCATCTGTTGGTAGCACCTGAATCAATACAGAGGAATGTACCTCTACATATTCGTCACCCATGATCCAATCTACCCCTAACCGTATCTCTCCCAGTCCGATAGCAGGTTGTTCCGCGGTATACCATAGAGGAGGCTTGTGAATAATATTGACAGTATCTTCCAGTAGCGTTTCAAAACTTAATCGTATTTGTTCCCAGTCACCTGCTATCCGATGCACCATTGGCAGCAGATATAACAGATTATGAATCTGAGAAGGAGTTAGAAACGCCGGAAAATTCCAGAACTCTGAAAATAAATCACCTTCAAAGAACCCCTCTCCCTCAAATAAATATTTACGTTCTTCCAGAATAAGCTTTACCCGCAACCGATAGTATTCCTGTTCCAGAGGCAGAAAAAAGCGTCGGGCAGCATTTTCCCGTTCCTGTTGCTGTTTTATCTCCTTCAGAACTTCTTTTTTGTTTGCAGGAGGTTTATTCTGGCTAGGCTGATGAAAAATTCCTTCTGGCAACGAATCATATAATCCATCTCGGTTTATTTCCAGACAAAGTCTCTTCTGCCCTGACCGCGTCATTTCTTCTACTCTAGCTTTTCCAATATCATTCTGAAAATTTCGCTTGAACAATCCGATTGGAAAAATCAGCAACTCTTCCATTGGCAAACCATTTTCCAATAGATTGGCAAGCAGTACCTCTGCACGAATGTCGACAGGCAACCGGTTAATCTGATCAATATATGTATCCAATGCAGACATCGTCAGTTAAGAAAAGATGATTCGAAAAGGCAGGTTTCCCACTGCCTGTGCTTCCAGTATAGCTTTTAATTGCAATCCACGTTGTTCCCATTCTCTGGCAGTTTGTTCTATACCTCTGGCAGGCTTGACAATGACTTCAATACAGCGTACAAAACCTGCATTAGGAGCATTGCTTATCATGAAACTTCTATGTACTTCTACAGCTTGCGCTATATCTCCCAGTTCTTTCAGGCAGGTAGCCCGTACATCTTCTAGCGTCACAATCCGGTTTCGGGATAACAAAGCTTTCCGATAATGATTAATTTTTTCAGAAGCCTTTAACCGATCCCTTCCTCCCTGAGTAGTAGTAAGCAGATAAATCCTGTCTTTTTGCACATTGGCATCCGAATAAGCGGATAGTTTGCTTCCTACCGGAATCCGGTTAGCCTGGCTTCCATGGCAAGTCCAATACTCTACAAATACATTTTCACTCTGTTGTGATTGTTTAATTACCAGATAGGGCACTGGCGATTCCAGTATATCTTCTCTTCCTACCTTTGTTTCCAGACGGGCAATGGTCTGATTCAACTCCCGGATAACAGAGGAAAGAAAATCTTCACCTAAAGCTGAGAATGAAGAACTTTCGTCCCGGATTGTATCCAGCATATTGGTCAGCATCTCACGCGCATTCCGGTCATCAAAGCGGTTTATGCCATATTGTAAGGTGTAGGTTCGGGCTTGTAATTCCAGCAGGTTACCTAAAGGAACAGATTGCAAACGCAATGAATTACTATCTCTTACATCCCGTATTCCAAGAAACAATCCATTTGCCTCCAAAGGAATGATATTGAAATTTGGCTGAAGTTTATAGGTAAGCTTGTTAAGCTTTCTGTTCATGACTGGGATAGCATTGACCGAACAGAGTAAACTATTCAAAGCCTCTGTAGAAATAGCCTGCGAGAAACGGATCTGTATCCAACACAAAGGCTTTCGAATGGATTTTAGAGCACTTTGCCCAAACCATTGTTCCAACTCCTCCGGATAAAGCTTTTTTTCGATCTCTGATCCACCGGTAATAGTAACAAACTGACTTTCAAACTGCCATTCGGTTTCTTTTTCCAGCTTTTTTACTCCGTCCAGTTCTTTTTCAAGTGAAGTCAGAGCAAAGTCTGACAGATTTGTTTGAGGCAAACCCATCTGAGTAGTTAATTTATGGCTTCCATTATACCATTCACTAAACGGAAGATATTTGTACCATGTATCCCGCTCCGGATGACTTTGCCAGTCAAAATAAACAGACAGTTGTTGTAAGATGGTAATATCTTCATCTAGTTCTAACCCAATCCAAAGTGTCTGAAAGGAAGCGATATAACCTGACTTCGCCTGTGCAACAGCTACTTTTTGTACCCCTTCTTCGATCTGAAACAATGTATGTGAAGAAGCTATATAAGCAATAGATGCATTAAATAAGGGTAGCTTACGCAAAGGAGAGAAATATACATCTGTGTCTGTCTGACGCACAGTACGATCGGTATTGCGCAACCGAAAGACAAACTGAGAATCAGGGGTTACAGCACTAACAGGCTCAATGGAACGCATTTGCAGAATGCCATATGCAGCTCTGGCAGTTTCAACTTCAGGATTCATCAGTTGTGCCAACCGATTGAGCAAACGGTTCTGTGTTTCACTGATCTCTGCGGAAATTTTCTCAAACTCGACAGCACATGCTTCTATTAACAATGCAACCAGCGGATCAAAAGCTTCCAGTTCTGTTTCAGAATATCCCCATAACTCCGCAGCACGACGAAGCATCCGGTTTTTGACCTGTGCCCGCATAAAACTTTTGGAAGACAAAATATCTGATTGCATAGAATGTAGTGTTTGGAATAGTACTATGATACGGTGTGCATCGAAAGATCACTTACATCAAAAAGATAAAGGAGAGATATAGAATGCCTTGTAAAACTCAAATTTTTCGTTTGTCTGAGTTAACACTCCATCAATCCAGATTCCCAGCCGACGTTTAATCCTGCGTTTATGCTCTCCCAATGTAAACTCATGATCTTCCATCTCTACCCGTACCCGTACATTGGCAAGACGCTTTTCATATTCTGCAATAGTAGTTGTGACTGATTTTACAATTTCATCTTTCCAGCGATTGCTTGATTGCAGGCTAAAATCTTCTTCCCAAATACTACAGCCATATTCTCCATCAAAGCGTGACTCCCGAAAATGTGTAGTAAGGAGCAGAAACAGATTCTGAGCAACTGACTCCCGCAAACCACATTGTGTATGCATTTTCTTCTGCAAAATCTCGTCGAGTCGCAGAGGTAATGTGTAATAGCTCTTAGGCATAGCAAATCGTCCTTTCAAGTAGTAAGCCTCAAAACCGAAAAGCGATTCCAGCACCCAGGCCAACAGAAGACACAGGTATTTTCAGATTCAGATTATCTGTCCGACGTTGAGACTCGTCTATTTCTATAGGTTGATCAATCTGACTGGTATTAGCATCAATATATGTATATTGTGCTTTAGTTACTTCTGAGCTATTAGACTTAAGCTGAACACTGGAAATAACCAGTTCTACAAAACCTCTTAACTGATCTACAATACGAAACTGAATACCCAAGGCAGCCTGATAGCCAAATCCTACACTTTTCTCCAGATTATTGGTCATCTCAATTTCATATCGTGCAGAAGGATTGTCAGGATAGGTAAAGTTAGAGGTATTTACATAGGATAGTTTAGTAGGAATCCCTATACAAACCCCTAATCGGTTATAGATATAATATTCCGGTTTGGATACGGCCTTAAAGGTGATATTGGGAATAATATTTACAATTGTATAATCATAGTTCTTTTGCACTCTGGCAATGTAACTGGTAGTTGGCTCAGAAGAATTAATCCGGTACTCAGAAGTTGTAGTATAACTTTCTGTAGCAGTACCTCCCAGAATATATTCTCCATCTATACCTATATTAATAAAGTCATTGACAACCAACCCTACTCCACCTCCTACCCGCAAGCCTGCCCCAAATGACTTATCTACTTTATAATCAGAACTTTTGGTTGTATAGGTGGTTGTACCATTGCCCGAACTATAGGAATACGTACTGGATGGATCTACCCCCTGTCCGCTAAATCCACCCGGTGTAAGCAAGCCATAAAATCCATATGCCTTTACATAAAACTTATTTTCAGCAGCAGACTTTTTATTGGCTGACTCGGATGCAAATGGAGCAACTTCCGAAGAAGCAGCCATTTGAGCCATTATCCGGACACTCAATAAGGCCATAAAAACAGTCAGCAATAATGGTTTCGATGTATTCATAATTGAAATAGTAGTAAGAATAGCTTTGGTTATAGGTTGTAGATGACCTTATAGTCTTAAAATTGTGTATTACCTGAACTATTTCAGTCAGATCATTTTCGTTCTGCTTTGATGATGAAGTTATCCTGTATATTATTCTGCTGGAATGTCAGATCCGGATCGAAGTAATGCCTAGGAAAGAATCGCCCTCTGACTGCATAGAAATGCCATCCATAAGGGCGGTTCTGTGAATCTGTAAACTGAATTCCATTGACACCATTTTGTTCGTTGTAGTCATTCAGAAATATCAGAAACAACTCTCCCAATGGCATCTGTAATGGAGCCTTTGCCTTAAAATTAGTTGTAGAAGCATCTGTAGCTCGTTTGGGAAATTCAAACTGTACAACCAGAATTTTAGACAAGTCAATCAAATCAAGATCAGGCATAGCCCCACCTAATGGATAGTACCATTTTTTGTATTCAGCATCCGGAATAGCCCGATAGGCTCTATAAGTCCAGGCAAACAGATAGGGTATAACAAATGGAATTACACAGGTAGCAAATCCGGCATTACCAGCTTTAAAAACCAGGAGATACAAAAGCCATATGCCTATTCCTCCCAGAATCTGTACAATGAGTGTTAAACCCAGACCATAGAGATCCTGATTCGTCTCCGGTGCAGTAAAAAACCGATACAACAGAAATAAGTGTGCAATACCTAACCCAAACCCAAGCAATTGAGCCAATAAATACCAACCCTGCATCGCCAAAGGGGATAAAAGTCCAAGCAATCCAGTCAGAATCAGCAGCAGGATCATGCCTGCCATATACAGAATACCTTTTGTTGGCTTAACAGAAGTTTTCACCTGTCAATAGGGTTTAGATTAGGAATTGAATAATAGAGTATCAGACCTATGATCAGGCATGGTTTTCATGTGCCACACCACTTACTTCTATTTTGCGGGCGGAAATATTCAGACTGACAGTCATGGCACTGGCAGAGGTAGAATTGAAAGACTCGGAATAGCCTACACAGTAAGCGTCTTCAAACTTGACTTCTTTTAAAGTAGAGTCTTCGTCTATTTTTTTGAAAACGATACTGCCATTGGTCTTTTTATAGGGATCAATCATCCAGCCCAAAAGAGCGGTATCGTCACTGGTAACAATCTGAATAAACAGATTACCTCCTTTAACATTGGATGCCGGACGGCCTTTGTCGTCAGTAGCCTGACCAAATGAGAAGTTACAGCTTAACACATCGTATTCTCCGCCTTCTACTTGTAATGTTGCATTAAATGATGACATAGTGGTAAAGTGATTAGTAAGTGGAACTGAATAATAAATAAGTCTGATTCTTTTAGTTATTGAGTCAATGCTTTTAACTGAAGTCTATACTCGAGGGTATATACCGCTGATAATTCCAAACCTGTCCCAGCTCCTGGCACATCAAACATAAAAGCCAATGGACCAGAGCCTGAGTAGTTAAGTCCATTAATTACAGCATTGGCAACATTGGTGACGCCATTGTACTGATTCATATTCATTGCCCCTTTCGCCATAGCCTCAAATGCCTTGTATTCATTTTCAGATAAAGGAATTTTTCCGAATCTGTCTTCAAAAGCTATATTAAGTCCGGGACCACCGATATCAAGCCCATGCAGATCCACATAAAACTGCGTGTTCAGAACAAGGATAATGGATACGCCTACAGATGCTCCCAATCCAAGGCCTAACCGTACGCCAGGTGTTGCATAACAATACCACGGCGAACCTGAATTACCGGACTTGAGATCATCTAGTCGTATAATAGACCCATCCAGCGATTCAAGGCCTACTACAGCCAGCATACCGCCATATTTTAGGACGGAGCCTACCCAGATTTTATAATCAGGAATACTTAAAGCCATTGTCAGAGCTGTTTTGTGTTACGATTTAATTTAGTTTGATAAGTGCGGCTTCTACTTTTACCAAGGCTCCGCCTGATATATCTGTTGTAGCAGAAGAAGATAATTTTAGTTGTGCACTGGCACTAACCTCTGCTGTGGTATCTGCCTGTGCTTTTATCTCCATTCCTTTCAACTTTAAAGCTGCTGTTGCTTCCTGCTCTATATTTTGTTTGGCACTGAGTTTGAAATTCATAGCCTCCAGATTGATTTTCTCCTCTGCCTGCATGTTTATATTCTTTGCTTTCAGAGAGATATCTTTCGTTGCTTCCAATACAATATCTCCCTGTGTTTGCAACTGAATTTTCCCATCATCTTCAAAGGAGATAATCAGTGCTGCTTTATCCTGTTTATCTATATTTGAGATGGTGATTCGCTGTGTATTGGCATTGGGATCATCTTCGAAATTCAGCATGTTCCCTCCTCTGAATAGAATCTGCTTAATCGTATTATCCTTGGTAGTATATTTTTCTCCACTCTTTTGAGTATACAAACTGGTAATCACATATGGCATATTTGGGCTATTACCCTGATACCCAATTACCACCTGTGCATCTATCTCTGGAATAAAAAGCATCCCTTTTCCTTCTCCTGTATAGGGATGTCCTACACGTACCCAGGCAGTTTCCTGTTCGGAAGACGCCCATAGGAATTGTACTTTTATGCGTCCCATTTCTTCCGGATCATCATTATCAATCACTCTTGCCAGATCTGAATGAGCTACAGGGTGTACAATAGTATGATTGGACGGAGGATATTCAGCCGATTCTGGGATAGCTTTAAACTGGTTGACATAGTTTCCATTTCCATCCACTTCATGGATAATTTCTGTTACCCTGTATTTACCAAAACTCTCTGTAGCCTGTCCATCTTTTTGTGGACGCACACTACTCACATCCAGTACAGCTCCTACAGAAAAGTCCGGATATTCACCAGAACCACGAAAATCAACCAGGTAATTTGCCTCTACGGCCTTACGTATTTTTACAGTCTGGTCAACAGCCTGCTGGTTATCAAAAGGATGGTACAAAGTCTGCTCACTACTTTGTTCGAATAACCGTGTAGATTCGTCCAAGGCAAAGCTGCTGAACTTGCCCAAACCATCTATCGACTGGTCTGCTGACTTACTCAGATATTGCTCATCTTGCATATAGTCATAGACAGCCATGCTAAACTTGGATGGGCGCAGCGAAATCGACATGTGACAAGTCTGTACCCCATTCACTTCAAATGCAATGGTCTCTGAAGATGAATGGTCTCCTATCAGTAGCTCCTTTCCATTGTAATACATCCACTCACCCTGCTCGGCTGCCAGACGACTCAGAAAAGCGTAATTGGTCTCTTTGTACTGAACCGCATATGACAGTTTTTCATTATGCTGGGTAGCAATCCGGCGTTTGATCAGGTTCCGGGGATATTTACCCAGGATAGAATCTGCAATCTGTCCAAAGGTCTGATCATGAAAGGTTCGTTGCGTCTGGCAATCTTCCAGCAGAATTGTTGGACTATAGCCTTTCAGCAAAAACACATTGACCAGATCACTTGTATTTTTCAAAGCAATCTCTGTGACGATACCTTTGAACGCAAAAGAGAACGATCCCTTTTCCAGTACGGGTTCAAAAGAAAAGGCAATTGCCTTACCACACACATCCTGATGCGCCTGATGAAAAAACATCTCCTTAGGATCTTCTAATTCTTCAAAAGGCACTTCCAATTCAAATGAATGATGGGTAAACAAACTCTGTTCAATGCGCAACCGGGTATAGTGCGTTATCTTTTTGCCAGTTTCCAGTTCGATAGTTGCTTTTACCTGTTGCATTGTTTGTTTAAAGATTAGTTTGTGTGCTCCACACCATCTATTTTTATCTTCTCAGCAGAAATACGTAACAGCATACAGTAACTTCTGCCGGTTCTTTGCTGACAGTCTAGTAAGTCCCGAAATGAATTTTTCAGACTCTCTCCATCTTTTGTGTCATCAGGCCCAATGTCTGTGTTGATTAATTCTGTCTCAAGCAGTAATGTAGAGGAACTCTCATTATCCAGGGTAAAGCTTTCAATTAACGTCATCAGATATGCTCCTTCAAAAGCCACTTCCTTAAAAACTGTATCTACCTGATCTGTTCGGTAAAATAGTATTTGTCCGTCCTGTTTTTTGGTTGGATCAGCCATCCATGATCCCAAAGCTCCATCAGCCGTTCCATCCAGCATAATTCGTATCCGACCAGAATGTACTCCTGATGAAGGTCGTCCCCGCTGATCATATTTCTGACTAAGTGGCACATGACATTGAATCACCTCATAAGTATTGCCAGCTACTTTAAATTCACCTTTAAAAGACATAAAAACAGGAAATAGAATGTTGTCAATACCTACTTAGACTATCAGAGTCGCTTCACCTATAGAGATCTGTTCTCCAACAATCTGAAGAGAGCACTTCATAAAGGAGACGTCTGTATAGAAGTTGTCAATCATGTTTACACAGTATGCTTTCTGAAAAGAAATCACCTTGAGTTTAGCATCTTCATCCGTTTTATATATTTCTATTTCTCCATCTTTCTGCAAATGAGGATTTACCATCCACTCGGTTATTTTGGTATCATCCATTGAGTCCATCACAACAAATATGATCCAGAGTGGTTTGGATGCAGGCTGCCCCTTGACATTGGCTTTGCGATGGACGGTCACATGGCATGCTGTGAGTTCATACTGTTCTCCATCGAAAAGAAGATAGGCTTTGAATGACATAAAGATTGAAATCTGATTTATGTAAACTACCGGCAATATGTTTTCAGATGGGAACCACAAGGCCGTTTGGATCTGGCATTCCCATTTTACTATCTGTCTATAAAATATCCTGATTATTGTTGCTGATAGTCAGCCTTCCAGTCAGCAGAATCCGGATCATCTCCTTTCTGACCATCCAGTTTGATTACAAACGTCTTGGCAGGAAAATAAGGAACCATATGAATGTCCAGATAGATACGGTCTTTCTTCTGAGGGTCCTGTTCAAAACGAAGCACCTTAAATTTTTCGATCAGTTTACCAGGCCCTGTTACACTATCCAAGAAGCGGGTAATCTGCTTCTGAATATCCATCCGAGTATTGACATTGAAATTTTCAAAAGCTCTGCGATTCAGAAAATCAATCAGTACTTTGGTGATGTAATCAAATACCCGCACTACCGAGTAAGTCTGCAAACCAATATTATCACCACTGAAAAGAGTCTTGGCAGCAAATGGCATTACCTTTCCGTATTCCGCCACCATGGGAATTAGTCCTAACTTTTCAATTTCACTGATTTCACTTTTCTTCAATTGGAATCGTACTCCATCTACCTCAAACAATGACCCATGCTTGCGTCCTGCGGTTACCTGTGACATTAATGTGCTGTATATCCGACCTGCCAGTGCTGTTGATGGAGGCACATATAAGTCTTCTTCTTCCTGTACTTCCTGGTATCTTCCTCTTCCTACCAACCAGTTACAGGTCATAACCACATTCGACAGATACGCATCTCCTCCTGTAAGCTGAGCTGAGTCAAACAGATCTATCACATCTTCCGGAGCATCCAGGTGTTCAAAGTCTGTCACCAGCATAACTTTATTCTTATTAGCAATACGAGCCCATTTATCTACTACTTTTTTAGATCCCAGATATCCTGGTAATACCAGCAGTGAATAGTTATCCCGCAGGTCCAGCCGATCATAGTTTTTTTCAATCTCCTCTGTAATCGCATCAATGAAGGTAGTGTTTTCCAGATTGGTGACTTGCTCCATGTCAGCGTTCATGATCGACACATTCTTTAACTTGTCCTGATCTGCATTCTTAAAGAAATTGGCTACCGAACGATAAGACCGTTCCAAGTCTCGAACGGATGCAAACGCATTACTTAGATTTTGGGTGAGTAACTGAGTAGCGGTTTCAGATTTTTCGGTTGCTTTTTCGATAAGTTCGGGCACAGTCTCTGCACTGCTAATCAGATCAGAAAGCAGCCTCAGTCTTTTCTTTAATGCTTCCCTTTCTGCTTTTTTAGACTCATCCGTTAAAAAGATGCGTTTACGGGCTTTCTTCTCAGGATTCAGGTTTTGTAATCCATCAATAGTAGTTTCCAGAATACCAAAGCCACCGTATTTAGCTAATTTCTGTCCTGCCTGTTCCAGTGAAATAGCAGGCAACTGTTCCTTTACAGCTAATTGTCCTGCCTGAAGATTTTCTTTTGCCTCAGCCATAGTGATTTGTAGTTAATGAGAGTTAGATTGTCTGACTGGTAAATCATTTTAAGTTGGAAAGTAAGGGGCTATTCTCCTTCTTCCAGCTCTTTGATGGCTTGCTGAAGAGCAGCAAGGTAAGCTGCCTTTGCTTCTGGATTTTCCAGCAAAGTCTTCAGAATTTTATTGGATTTGAGCTGTCGAACATATTTCTGGAAATCTTCAAACTGTAGATTCAGATTTTGCAGAAATTCACTCTGACTGAGTAGACCTTGTTTGCCAAAGTCAGCTACACTTCGGAATCGGAGTGTCTCAGTAAATGTACTTCCTTGTTCATCTGTAAATTCAACTTCTTTCTCAGGCTGAAAATGCTCAAATACATCTGTAACATTTTTCAGATCATATACAATCTCCGGTTGGATCGGAGGCTCATCGGTAAGTTTCTCAACAAGCAGTGTCCGGTTTTGCGGAATATCGGTAATACCTTCACTTACATTAATTTTGCGTTCCTGTCCGCCAATGCCATAGTCAAACATGATTGTAAGGGTTAGAGAGTAAAAGAATATATTGTTTTATCCACCTATCAGAACTGTAGGACAGCCCAGCACAATCAGGCCGCCATGTGCGGTCATGTCACCCATCCGGGCTGCGGGCTTTCCTCCTATCAAAACTGTAGCAGATCCAAGTATAATACTATCGGGAGGGCCCACACAGGTACACATATCTCCCATTACAGCAGCGGGCATACTACCAATTAAGACAGTAGGCATTCCCGGACCCATTACAGGTCCTCCTACGTGTGGCACCAGCACCGTTATCATCGGGCAGGTATGCATATCACCAATGCGAGCGGCAGGCTTTGACATAATTAGCTGGTTGTAAACAATTTCTGGTTTATATACTTTAGTAAGCGTGTATTTTTGATATGTAACTAACCCTTTATACACATTTTGTTTTCAGGATTCTTTTTTCCTTTTTCTTGTGACATATCCTGAAAAAATATATCCTCATCCTATCATTCTGGAAGTATCATTCTCTATTCCTGTCCTGTAAGGCCCTTCTCCCTTCGATGTCCTTCAGAAAGGACTCTCTCCCTCCCGGTCCTCCTGAAAGGATCTCGTGACAATACCGGCGACCTTTGGATCTTGAATAAATCTTTTTCTCTCAGAAAGTAAACACAACTCTATTTGTCAATAGATCCTTTCAGAAAGACAGATAAGGAATGAATGAACTTTTCAGGAAGACAGAAGGTGAGTGATCCTTTCAGGGGACAGGAAGGTATTTTTCTTTATTCCCGCACCTCTAGAAAACTCCTCTAATCTGATTGCTGATTTTTCATCCTTTTTATATGTACTAAGTACGGGATTGCAGAGAAGGTCTTCAATAACCCTTTATACACATAATTTGACCTGCTTAATGGGGAAAAGAGGAATTATAGGAGGATAAGTAAACATATATACCCTTTTATACACAAGTCAGATAGGCGGAACATATAAAATCAGGCATTTATTTACTATTTTCGTATAAGCAGTTGTACCACTCAGATACAACTTACAAACTCCTTAATGACAAATACATTTTATTATAAAGGCTGGCTATTATTTGTATTCCTCAGTTCGTTGGTTCATGCACAGCTACCATCTGTCTCATTTGAAACTATTACTATTCAGGACGGACTGCCCAGTAATACAACCTATTTTGCCACGCAAGACAAACAGGGATTTATGTGGTTTGGTACCCGCACATGCCCTACCCGATACGATGGATCTACTTTCCGGTCTTTTCTAACACCGGAAACCAATCTTGTCACAGGCATAGCAGCTGACTCTCAGAATACGATCTGGATTTCCAGTGACCGAAATGGAATCTGCCAGATCAAATCCAATTCTATGAACATGCAAGCCTTGTATAAGCCAGGTCATACACCTTCAGGGCCACAATCAGGATCTTTCTTTATTGATTCATATGGTAAAGGATGGTATAGTGATATGCAAGGAATAAATCAGATGGATTTGACTACTCATAAAACCAAGTATTATCCTTTACGCCAGACAAATTATGTATGGATAAAAGCATCATTTGTTGAAGATAGTCAGCATACACTATGGGCAATCTGTACAGATAACGGTTTATTCAGATATGATCGTAACAAAGATACTTTTGTCTGCGTCCTGGGTGCGGATAGCAAGATACATGGAAGAAATGATCCGATTGTTTTCACCAAAGGATGTGTGGATTCTAAAGGTATGCTGTGGTTAGGGTCAGAGAACCGCGGTCTCATTCAGTATAATCCTCACACAAATACCTATCAGACATTTCAGGATATGAACAGACCTTTGGCGATTACCTGTGTCAGAGAAGGATTTGATGAGAATAATCAAAGAATTTTGTGGGTTGGTACCCATGAAAGACTATGGGTATATCGCCCTGAACAACAAAAATTCTATAATTTTACCAATTTGTTTCCAGATGCCTATAATGTCTATTATATTTTTCGGGAAAAAACCAATGGCATTGTATGGGTCTGCACATCAGAAGGCATTTTGAAATACCATCCACAAAGTAACCTTATTCATAAAGTTCAGCTACCTGTCAATCTCCTTCAATTTTCAGTAACAGTAAATGTCATTACACCAGACCAACGTGACTCTACTGGCCAAAGCTTCTGGTTGGGGCTATCTCGCCAGGGCTTACTGCATTGGAACAGAAAAAGTGGACAGTTTAAACACATACACTTCCCACAGAATCTGCATCAGGCGGAGATTACCTGGATTGACCAACGACCAGATGGTATACTTTGGATTGGAGTGAACCGATGGGATTATAAACGGGGAGGACTATTTGTATATGATCCTGGCTCAGATAGATTTCTGGATACACCGCTGGCACGTTCAACCATTCCGTTTTATTCTGTGTCCTTCTTTATGTATGGTTTCTTTGACAAATCGCAACGTCTCTGGATCGGCAACTCAGATGAAGGTATTCATGTATTAGATACAAAGACAACCAGGGATGTAACTCCCTGGAGCAAAGTAGCCCAGCAACAGTTTCAACACAATAGTAATCTGATTAATGATCTATATCAGGATAGGCAAGGACGTGTGTGGCTTGCAACCTATCAGGGACTATACCTTGCAGATGAAAAACAAAAACGATTTGTAAGTTTGGATTCCATCGCGATCAAAAATAATCCCGGTTTTGATCGGACAGTTAATTCCATCTATGAGGATCATCAGGGACATATATGGGCTGCCCGCTGGGGGAGTATTACAGAAACTGATTCCAAAGGCAACCTACTTACCCTACTTACCAGCAAAGATGGACTATATGACAGAGAGAACAACGGAATTGCAGAAGACACTTTAGGCAATATCTGGATTGGTAACTTTGAAGGATTACATTGTTATAATCCTTTCACTAAACGAATTATCCGCTTCACTATCAATGACGGGCTCTCACAAAACAATACACTGCGACGTGTCTATACCACACCCAATAAAAAGGAACTCCTGATTGGACAAAAAAATGGATTTGACATTGTAAATGTCTCCAATCTGATGCAAAAGCCTGTATTACCTACATTGGCAATCAGCAGTTTTCAGGTACATGATAAGGTTTTACAGACAGATTTCACTCAGCCTATCAAACTCGAAAGACATGACAATGCCTTTACTGTCAACTTTGTGGCCTTAAATTACACCAAGCTACAAAACAACCAGTATGCTTATTTACTGGAAGGCTTTGAAGAAAAATGGCATCAAAGTGGTTCGGCACATGTGGCTTATTATACGAATCTAGATCCTGGTTCCTATACATTGCGCCTGAAAGCAGGTGATGCCTTTGGGAACTGGAACCCTCATATTACCAGCATACATATCACGATCTTACCCGCTTTTTATGAAACCTGGTGGTTCCGTATTATGATGGCAGTAGCTGTCCTCACACTTCTATATGCACTTTATCATTACAGGGTACAACAGATTTTGCAATTGCAACATGTCAGAAACAGGATCTCTGCCGATCTGCATGATGAAATTGGCTCGTCATTAAGTGGTATTAGCATTATGGGAATGATGGTAAAACAGAACCTTCAAAACCCTGCTGTGTCTTCTCCGTTTCTGGACAAAATGATGGAAGAGGTACATCGGATTAGTGGTTCGATGGACGATATTGTCTGGAGTATAAATCCTCATAATGATGAATTATCCATACTCGTATCACGGATGGTAAGGTATGCCTCAGAACTACTGGAAGCCCGAAACATAAGCTATCATATTCAGGTGCCTGATTCTATAGAAAATCTGAAGCTTGAAATGGAAAAACGACGGGATTTTTATCTCATATTCAAAGAGGCGATAAATAATCTGGTTAAGTATGCCCATTGCAGTCATGCCCGAATAACCATTACAGTCAACCATCATCAGCTACAAATGCTTATAGAAGATAATGGGATAGGATTTGACCCTGCTAGCCATCAGGACCGAAATGGTTTACGAAATCTGCAAAAACGGGCTGAGAATCTAAAAGGAGCTCTATCTATCCGTTCAGCCTTAGGCCAGGGTACAACTATTCGACTACAGTTCCCTGTTATACATTGACCAAAAAGGGTTATTGACATCCTGCACATACTCTGCTTTCTTTGTTAAGAGTTCATTTGTATCTGTGTATTATTTTACAAATACACGTTCACTTATTATATCCTTCAAAGACAGACATATAGTCACAGTTGTCTTTCATACATATTGGTTAACTAGTTATATCTTTATTCTTATTCTTCTTATGTATCCGATTCATGTAGCCATTTATGAAGATAACGACAAGTTAAGGTCTTTGCTGGAAATGCTGATAGGCAATACAGAGGGGCTGATACTCAAAGGATCTTATGCCAATTGCAGTAATATTTACTGGGATATACGCCATTACAAACCACATGTGATTGTTATGGATATAGATATGCCTGAAGTAAATGGTATAGAAGGAATCCGGATAGTAAAGGAGTATGATGTAAGCATTCGGGTATTGATGCATACAGTATTTGATGATGATGAAAAATTATTTACCTGTCTGAGCAATGGAGCGGATGGCTACTTACTCAAAAAAGATACATCCATGCACCTGATTCAATCTATTATGGATGTATATGAAGGAGGAGGACCTATGTCGCCTGGTGTTGCGAGAAAGGTATTACAAACCTTTCATCAGCCTTTACGTACATCTAGTGAATACAATGTCACCCCACGAGAACGCCAGGTGTTGGAATTACTGGCAAAAGGATATACCTATCGTATGATTGGAATTGAGTTTTCAATCTCTATTGAAACCGTTCGCCGTCATTTGAAGAACATCTATCAAAAACTACATGTTCAGTGTGGACCAGAGGCAGTTGCCAAAGCGATTCGGGAGAAAATTATTCAGGCTTAACCCCAAATCGCTTTTATATGAACCTGTAATCTTTTTTACAACTCACTTACCCAAACATTCTCTGTAAACTTATGAGATACTGTAGTGGATTTTCCGTTGATGTTCAGTACCATTGATTGATCGAATTCAATCTTTTCCACTAACGTAACCTTACTCGACAAATCCATTCCTATTTTGGTCAGGTATTGCAGAAAAGCATCTGAAGTATCTTCCATTCCTACAATCTTGTATTGTAAACCTTCCTCAATGTGAGTAAGCTTAATTTTCTTTACTTTGGTAATCTTACCATGTTGGTCTGGAATGGGATCTCCATGCGGATCAAATTGGGGAAAGCCTAAAAACTCATCCAGCCGGATAATCAATTGCTCAGATTCAATATGCTCCAGTTCTTCTGCCAGTTCATGGACTTCATCCCAGGCAAAACTTAGTTTTTCAACCAGAAATACTTCCCATAAACGATGTCGACGAATCACCCGTAATGCCAGCCTTTCGCCTTCTTCTGTTAAACTAACACCTTGGTATTTTTTATAATCAACTAACTGGCGGTCCGACATTTTTTTGAGCATGTCAGATACCGATGACGGTTTAGTTTGGGTTAATTGAGCAATAGCGTTGGTGGTAGCGCCATTATCACCGGAAGCACAAAGCTTATAGATGATTTTTAGATAGTTTTCTTCTGTAAATGAAACCATTTGCTTCTGTTTTTCTTTGCAGAACTCTGATTAGTAACGGTATATAGGGTTCATTCCGCTTCGTCAGAACTCTGACAAAATTCTTGATAGCAAAGGTAGTCGAAATATATTTTATAATTAAAATTTAGACAAACCTAAAAAATTGTTTTGATAAATGCATTTTCTATTATAGATTTACTTAAAATTAGAAGCGCAATAAAACCATACATAAAAGTGAATACAAAAGTAAAAGAATTTCTTACCTCGGTATCTATGCCCCAAACCCTTGCCTCTCAAACTGTTAATGCAGTACAGACGTCGCAAGTGGACTCAATGGCATCAGAATGCATCACGATAGACGAAAGTAAAGGGTTCTGGAGTAAGCTAAAAGCTTTTATTGGTCCGGGATTATTGGTTGCAGTAGGATATATGGACCCGGGCAACTGGGCTACCGATATAGCAGGAGGTTCACAGTTTGGCTATTCTCTGCTTTCGGTCATAGGCCTTTCCAGTATTTTTGCTATGATTTTGCAATATCTGGCTCTTAAATTAGGTATTGTAACAGGTCATGACTTAGCTCAGGCCTGTCGGGAATCCTACTCCAAGGGTGTTACGATATTTTTGTGGGTGTTATGTGAGATTGCCATCATTGCGACAGACTTAGCTGAGATTATTGGCGCAGCACTGGCTATCAACCTGCTATTTAATATTCCTCTTAGTATTGGAGTACTGATCACGATAGCGGATGTGATGCTTTTACTATTATTGCAGCACAAAGGTTTTCAGGCATTGGAACGTACAGTAGGTGGGATCATCTTTATTATCATCCTATGCTTTGGTTACGAGATTTTACTTTCACAGCCTGATATTGCCCAATTAAGTAAAGGGTTTATACCAAGTGCACAGATTGTAACAAATCCTAGTATGCTGTATATCGCAATAGGTATTTTGGGAGCTACGGTAATGCCACACAATTTGTATCTACACTCCAGTGTAGCCAAAATGCGTAAGTTTTCAGATACAGAAAAAGGAAAAAAGGAAGCCATTCGTTTCGCGAGTATTGACTCAACAGGATCCCTTTTTATTGCCTTTCTGATCAATGCATCTATTCTGATTGTAGCGGCAGCAGCGTTTCACTTTTCTGGTAATCACACTGTAGCAGATATTGGAGATGCTTATCATTTGCTTGATCCGTTATTAGGAGCCAAATGGGCAGCTATTGTATTTGGTATTGCGTTGCTGGCAAGTGGATTAAATGCGACACTTACAGGAACATTGGCTGGACAAATTGTAATGGAAGGTTTTCTGAATCTGCGTCTGAAGCCATGGCTACGTCGCTTAGTAACCAGAGGGATTGCGATTATTCCTGCCTTGTGGGTAGCATTCCTTTACGGAGAAAGAGGCACTGCACAACTATTGGTTTTCAGTCAGGTAGTATTGTCACTTCAGTTGAGCTTTGCAGTGGTTCCGTTGGTTATATTTACCAGTAGCAAAGCAAAGATGGGAAAATTTGTTAATAGCCCGCTATTAACCACTATCACATGGATTGTAGCCTCTATCATTATCGTATTAAACCTATACCTGTTGTTTCAGGTATTGTTTGAAATATAACTATGCCGCGTAGCTTACTACAGCTTTTTTGAATCTATGCGTTTCTTGATGCCTGAGCAGTTGCACATACGTGCAACTGCTTTTTTATTTAGGTGTATCTATTTTGCAAAGGCCACCTGAATAGTAGTAACTTCCCGTACCCAGCGGGAATGTTTCTTCTCTCCTGGCACTACCAACCGATAAAGACACACAAACTTTTAGGATTGTCTCTTCAGATTCACACTGAAGGAATAGCAAAAATATTTTTCAAAAAACACTATAACTTCCTGACAATGAACTCTGAGCGTTATTCTGATATTTTTGGATGCTAGGTTGGATTCAGGTATATTTAAGGTAAATAATTCACTCAATAAACGACTAACTATTTACAATCTATATGCCTCGTTATCATACTAATACAACCGCTATTCGCAAATACAAATCTGAATATTATGGACTACTAGTTTATGAAGCCCGCCTGAACCATCAACTGTTCCGAATGGCACAACGTATCAAAGCCATTCAAAAAGATGAGGAACAATCTCTTGCTAACCAAGCACTGCTGACTGAGGTGGTCCTAAAAATCGGGACACAAAACTTGCTTAACTTAGCAAGTAAATGAAAGGCAAAAAAACAACAAGTAAACGGCGTAAATACAGTGCCGATTTCAAAAGTGAAGTAGTAAAAATGCT
>JASJOS010000027.1 GCA_030068525.1 Xanthocytophaga flava | reverse complement strand
AAAACATAGCAGTATAATGGCCTAACTCGATTTCGTCCGTTGACTCTTGTCCATTAAAGCCATAGCGATATTTTTCAGTATCGAGTGTACGGTTAGGCATTTCCATCCCGAACGGATAGTAATCTTTGATGTGTAAGTGTCAGATAGTGAGTGGGGTGCGTATTGTTTTGAGTTTGTGTTTTTGCGGAAAAACGTATTTGTTGAGTTGTTTTTAATACTAATTTTTGCAAAAAAATATCATTTTAATCTACCAGTTGGGATTCTTCTTTTTTAACAGCCAATTTATCAAAAACCTGTGATATTTCATTGTCCATGTAACTCTGTGCCAGTGAAACATACCGGAAGAATTCTTTGCTGTTCGGTGCATGTCCTGAGATCTTGCGTACCAGGTATTCTGGCATACCCAGTGTGAGCATAGTTGTAATCGCAGAACGACGCATCGTATGGGTTGTGATGGAATCACAGAAGCGGTAATTGCGTCGGCTTCCTTTTTCTTTGTATACTGTGATAGGAACACCTCTGCGGTTACGGGTTTTGATCAGTGGAGTTGTCCATCCAGCCAGTTCGCCGAGTTCTTTAAACTTTGCATTGAGGTAATCTTTGGAAAATGCCGGAAGCAGGGTTTTATGTTTGCCCTTATACTTCTTTAAAATGGCTTTAGCGTACTCAGGCAATAATACACGGGTGTAGGTTTGTGTTTTCTTGGATCGTACCTGTAAATACCAGCGGTCACCTACAATCTCCAGATTGGCTGCTTTTAAATTCATCAGATCCGAAAAACGAAGTGCGACTGTACAACCAACCACAAATATATCCTTGATACGATCTAGCTCTACTGACAACGACTGTTCAAAGGTTTTGTCATAGATCAAGTAATTTAGTTGTTCAGGGGTTACTACTACGATTGAAATATCTTCTTTGGGTACATAAAACTGTTTGTGAAAACTACCAACAGGCATACCCTTACTTTCCGAAAGATAATTGAAAAATACCCGCAATGTTTTGATCATACACCCCACATAGTTGTCGAAACATCCCAGATCGTCATATAGGTAATCTGTAAACTTGCGGTAAAACTTCTTCCAGTAGTTTTTTTCTGTTTCAAAGACTCTGGCATTTGACGTAGTTAAAAGCTTAATACGTAGTGGAAATTGTTTTGCAGTTTCAAAGTCCTCCAGAAGTTTGCTCAGATACTGGTACTGGTCGATAGTTCCGTCTGTGATGCGTTTGCCATTTTTCTGAAGTCGTTTTCCATTTTTAGACTCAGCAATAAATTTATCCAGCCAGGAAATGAGTGAAAGTGTTGTTTCTTTTTTTGCCATAGACAAGGGAATTTATGTTACGAATTGAAAGGGGAAATAAACAGAACTAAAATGCCGTACTCATCTTAAACAGCGGCAAGTACATTGCAATCAGAATAAATCCTACCAGCACGCCCAGAAACACGATAATGAGTGGCTCAAGTACACTGCTAAGCAGACTCGACTGGTGTTCTACCTCATCAGAATATTGTTTGGCTATCTTTTCAAAAAACTCAGGGAGCTGATTAACCTCTTCACCTACTTTGATCAGCGAAATCATTCGTTTGGGATAAATCGGAAACTTTGCCATTGAGGTATGCATAAAACTCCCATTGACAATATCGTCTTCCATCTGGCGCAATGAGACTTCCAATGGATAGAAGGGAATCATCTGCCTGACCAGCGCAATAGCCCGTGTCAGATTAATGCGCGATCCAAGCAGTAAGGTAAATGCAAAGGAGAGCCGGGTCAGATAGATTCGGGCTACCAGATTGCCGATAAAAGGAATGCGCAGCAATACACGGGCAGACAATTTACGAAGCCATTCCTTTTTGCGCTCTTTGTAAATCCATCCAGCCATCAGAACCGAACCCACAAAGAAGTACATAAAGTAATCCCCTAATACGTTGGATAAATCCACTACCCATTGGGTGATCAAAGGCAGATTGCCACCAAAACGTTTAAATACATCTTCAAACATGGGAACCACAAACCGAAGCATAAAAAACACAGCTCCAAAAGAGGTACAGCTCACAATGGCAGGGTAGGTGAGGGCGCTGATGATTTGTCTGCGTTGCTTAATCTTCTTTTGATAGTAGCCTGAGAGCTGGGTAAGTGTATAGGCCAGTTTACCACTCTCTTCGCCAATTTCGGTACTGAAAATCTCATACACAGAAAACGTTTCAGCCTCCCGCATGGCCTGTGATAACGGTGTTCCTTTTACTACCTGACTGGTAATCTGAGTAAGCATTGCCTTGTCACGTTCACTGGTTTGTTCTTCGGTAAGTAGCTCGAGTGCTGTTTTGATATCAATCCCGGATTCGAGCAATATACCCAGTTGAGTATAAAAAGCCTCTTTCTTCTTGTCGCTAAAACCAGAAGAAAAACGAATGTCCTTATTGAGGACGGAGAGAGCCTTATCCAGAAAGCCACTTTGTGTAGTCTCAGACGGAACTACAGAAGAAGGCTTGGCAAGTTTGTGAATATCTACGGGCATAGTGCTTGGTTTCTGCGAAAGGATATGCGAAAGAATAGGGTTATAAACTGTTTTCAACAGCCTTCAAGGCTTCTTCAAAATAAAAATCGGCATTGAGATAAGTGTCTGCTGCATACTTTTTCTGGTAGAGAAATGTATCCGGAAGGGTGGAGTCTTTCTCTTTTAACAGGCTTGTTTGAAAACGTACTTGATTTACTACTGCCAAGGGTATAGGAACGAGCAGTTCCTGTTCTTGTGCAGTACCTGTAATAGACTGTACGCTTAGATGGTTTGTGGGTAGATGAAACGTGTCACTTCTGGAGTGATCCATCCGTAGTATCCACTCCTGTGCAAATTGATAGCGTATGGTTTTAGCCGTATAAAGACAATAGATTGTGTTCTCTTTGGCTACCAGCAATCGGCAGTGCGCTAAATCGTTGGATAGGGTTTTATCAAAGAGCACCTGCTCCGAAATCAAGTGGCTTCGCTGGTGAAACTGACTGAAACGAATAAGCACAAAGGCTAGTCCCCGGTAGGCAACCCCAATCACAATAGCACTTAACAGCAATACTACTACCATCTCTGCGATGGTAAAGGCAGGAAGTGTTTTTCGGAAAATGCCAGCGTGTAGGGTAAAGCGTTTCATTTTGTTTTGACTGGTTTAGGATCTGCCAATCATGAGTATGATTGGCTATTGGATTGGTAACGGACTATTCAGGTGGTAACTGCATAAGTTGTTTACGGTGGATAAGCACAGTATGTGTTGAATCAGCTATAGAGATCTCAACCTGATAAAGATCTTTTCCTTCTTCCCGAAGCGTCACCTTCTTTTCTGCCAGGAGCCCGTTTTCTGCAAACTGCTGATCAAGATAGGACCTTTCTTCTCTGGTCTTTTGTATGAGTGCAGTAGCCCATCGGTCTGCTCTGAGTTTTTGTGGGGATAGGGAAGAGGATAGTATCTGCAGATACACCATGGTGCCAAGTCCGAAAAAGACCGACGAGATGACCATGGCTATAATGACTTCGATAAGAGAGGCTGCCGGCAGTTGAACACTCACCAAGACCGATCTTTTTGGAAAACTCATTCTACCCATTTGGCAACCCCCTTTCCGCGTTTGGATGTAAGCAAATTGCCTGCAACAAAATACCGACTGGCTTTTGTTGTTTCGATTCGGGTATTGATCAGATGGTTTTCATACACCGAAATCTGGTCGTGCCAGGTAAACTTGTGGCATAGTACCCCTCCCCGAATGCTACCTCTTGATTCGAGAAAGCCCGCAGTATATACCTGTCCTTCGAGCTCACTGTCTGCCTCAAGCACAATACGGGTTCGTTTCAAATCCTCTATATAGTGGATTCCCAGGATAATACCTTTGACAATGGATTGGTTTCCAACCCGCAGGTTAGGCTGTTTTTCATTCTCCTTTGTTTTGGCAATGGCTAGTACGGTCGGATACATGAGCACACAATTATTACCTAAAATAAGGCTATCGCTGGCAAAGGCCTGTAGGCTACCTTTAAACTCATCTTCAATAAAAATCTGAGGAGCTGCCAGGATCACGTCTTCCAGATGAGCCGACTTACTAACCCGAATTACTGTGTCTGACTGTAAAAGCACCTTGCCCCGAATGGTTATGTTGGAAAGCAAAAGAGGCTTGTTTGTATAAATGGTGCGTACAGGTTGTGTAAAGGATTGATAGAGTGTATCCGAACTGAGAGGTGTTTTGGTTGGTATAAGACTATCTGCCCGGTTCAGATAGGTTTTCTGAATCGTCTGTACCCACTGGGCATCAGGAGTTGGAAGTTTTCCGCTTCTGTGTTGTTTATCCAGCCGAAAAGAAATTGAATTGATAGCTATATTGGAAATGGTATGTTCTTTGTGTCCTGCTTCTGGCAGATAACCAATTCCGGAAAGGGTAGTTTCTCCTCCCAGATACAAGGGCAGTCCGTTTTCTTCCAGAAATAAGGCAGTTTGGCTACTATCAGGCTGATACCCGTATAAAAAGCTCTTATCCCAGCTATGTATGCCTTCCTGTATATGCAGATGAGCTAATTCAAAAATTCCCCACTGTTGTTTTTCCAGCCAGACGCTATCTCTGCCATCCTGAAAAAGATCCAGTCCGGTGTGTTGATTCAGAGGGATGGTATGTTCTGACAAAAGTAGTTCAGTGGCAGAATCCATATTCCGCTCCATTTTTCCCTGTAGCACTCGTTGTTGCAGGATAAGTCGCTGATGATAGGCAAGCAGAATCAATGCCCCTGAAATCAGACTGATAACAAGGGCTATGACAACCACAATGGTTAAGGCATGGGCTTTGAGCTTTTTGCTACCAGTAAACATGGGATGTAGGAGTAAATCAATGACTCTGCTAAGGTGTAGTGTTTGTTGCAGGCTCAGCAGGAGCCTTTCTCTGTTTCTTCTTTTTCTTTTCTTTTTTCTGCTTAGACGAAGCATTCTCCTGTTGTGATACAGACGGTGTTTCTACCACTCCATTCGGCACCTGCATGCCATTAGAGATCTGTATATCATTGGATACCTGTTCGGCTTTCTCTTTTTTGCCTTTGCGTTCTTTTTTCTTTTTTTGATCAGCAGGAGCTGGATTCTGACTGGCAGGCTGTCCATCTGTTGCAGTCTTTTTTGACTTACGTAGATGTATTTTAGGTAGGTGCATTTTACGTTTTAACTTGCGCCATTTGGTTTCTTTACCCTGCTGGCTTTCTACCTGCGGTGCATCTGCTTTTTTCTGTTTGCGGTTTTTCTTCACCTTTGTGAGTAGATTACCGTCTTTGTAACGTAGCTTGGTTTTTTTTCCAGCCTCATCATAGACATAAACTTTGCCATCCAGCTTATCATTCCAGTATGTACCCCGGCTTGTCAGATTTCCGCTTTCATTAAAGGTGCGAAAGCGACCCCTAAGTCCTTTCTTATCCCAGTGGATGATTTCTTTTCTTTCTCCATTCCCATACCAACCCTGCCAGATACCTGTTTTAATTCCATGACGCATCACCCCTTTTTCTTTCAGATTCTTATTGGAGTAAAACTCGGTATAGGTACCATGAAGTAATTTGCCATCATATGCACCACGTGTACGTTTGATATCATTGGCCGCAAACCAGTAATAGAACAAAGATTCTTTTGCTGGTTTGTGTTTCTGATCTGAAGGCAGATAATAGGCATAGACTACCTTTTCCGGATAATTGACAATAACCCTGTTATGCAAAGGCATTTCTATTTTTTGTGCCTTAACCATGGGGATGCCTAACAGAATCACTACCAATATCCAGCAGATCCGTTGGATATTGGTAAAGCAAGCTTGAAAAGACAACCGTATAGAAGAAGTATATAAGTACATAGTTACTTGAGTATCACTTACTGTTTTTTCAGATATAACTTTATGTTTTGAATACTAACCAGTATAGAGTCGGGAGTTGCTTTTTTTAAGACAATACCTTCCAGCGTTTCTCCTTCACGGAGGATACGTTCTTTTCCCTGAAAACTGACCAGACAAACTTTTTGTCCTGAAGCTGCATTCTGAATAATCCCCATATAGCTTAGTTGCGCTAGCTGTGTACGGGCTGCCATCTCTTTTTCTGAAACACTACCACCTGCTCTGTCAGCAGATGTGGATGAGTAATGAGTAAGAGTTGGTTGTGGTTTTCTGATAGAACCTGCTTCATCCTGTACTTTTTCTGCGTTATTTCCCAGAAAAGGGTCACGGTAATTACCTAATAGTTGATAAGAATCTTCTATCGGATAGACAGAGGGATGCTGAGGTTTTTCCTCAAACGAAGAAGTAACGGGTTCCTCTGAGAGAGAAGCAAAAACTCTATAAAATATAATTCCCCATACAGAAGCCACAGCAAGCAGCAGAAAGAAAGTCAACGGTTTGTTTTTCATTGGATCTTCTGTAAAGTTTTATTTACCCGAAGTTGTATCAATCTGGAAAGAGGATTGCGTAAACTCTGACTGACTGCTCAGATTACGAGCCTGTACTCTCCAGGAATAGTGGCCAGGTTGCAATTCTAATGTGAACTTATTGGTAGAAACAAGTGTATCCGCCCAGAGTTTGCTTACGGCTCCAAACGAACCAGATACTACCTGAAGTTGATAGTTAGTGGCACCCTGCATAGACTCCCACCAGAAGGTAGCTTCCGTTTCGGTTAACTTCACTGAGTCTGTGGGAGATAATAAAATGGGTGTTTTCTCGGTAAGGGAAGGCTCCAGCAACTGGTCACATGCCGATAGAATTAAACAAAGAAACACAAGCCAACAGGGATAGTAAAGCAGTCTAAAGAAAGTATATTGTTTCATAGGAGGTATTCTGGCATCTAAATAACGTAGTATCTGGTTGATTGATATTTTGGATTTTCCCAATAAAGAGTCAACTTATTTGGGGAGTTGAATAGATTGTATGTATAGAATTAGTTCCAACACTTTCTTCTGTTGTTCATAGTCTATTCGGGTATGGTATGTAGCGGAAACAATTCGTCCTAGCTTTTTCTGTTGTTCAATCCTGTGTTGTAAGGTAAGCAATGAATGAAATCTTCCTTCAACAATACATTGTTGGGTAAGAATCTGCATATCCTGCTTTTGTTCACGGATTTGCTCTGGAAATGCCTTTAATATCAGACCATTTTCTCTGCATTCGTTGCTAATTAGCATCAACAATCCACGGGAAGTTGAGTCTACATCCGTTGTGGTTAATGTCTGTAGATGAGTGAGTTTTTGTTGTAATTCATTTGCTTTTGCAGCGGCAAGCGGAGCCTGCTCGATCTTCTGTTCCATTATTTTTGCCTGGTTATATATAGCCCAGGTATTTTTAAATGCCAGCTGATAGGACAACAGCAATAGAACTGCATACCCTCCCAATAACCAGATGGTTTTCTTTTTATAATCTGCAGTTTGGAATGTTGTGATCAATGATGGCCGACTCATAGTTGTTTTTACTACAATTCTTTCTGGTTGTTACTGATTTATTTTAAAAGTATCTGAATAATGAAGCTTCCTTTTTTCTCTTTTGTATCAAAATGATAATCCACCACAGTCACTTGTTTGATCCAGTGGAAAGCTCTCAGCTTTTCTGTCACAGGCGTCATCTCGGATGGGTGATTACACAGTCCTTTCATCAGAATCTGATTTGCCTGAAAAGAGGGCGTTTTGGCTATTGCAGTCACTGAGAGTTGTTGTTGTGGATATAATGTAAGTTCTTTAAGCAGAATGAGAGTTGGTAGTGAAGCTGCAATCTGATCTGTGTAGAAGCTACTTACAGAGGGTGTATTCCATCCTGTTTTTTCAAGCCAGCTTTCTCTGGCTGCCATTAGTTGCTGCAGTGAATCCAGACGGGTAAGATGGCTACTGAGATGAAGAGTTTGTTGTTCAAGTTGATTCTTTTTAGAGAAGTAGTGATTGAAAAGTAAGAAATTGCCTAAGAGCAAAACAAAGAACACAGCAAGACCAGCCTTTACTAACAACGGAAATAGATGCTCATATTGATACTGCTTTTTATGTTGAGAAAGCCAGTCCCATTGCATAAACTGCCCACTTTCCATAAGTGCCGCCCAGGCTGCTGCATAGGCAAGCAAACTGGCTGCAGGCAACAGATCTCCTCCCAGATCTATTTCTTTACGTAAATTGTCCTCTCCAATTTCTGTACGTATTTGCTGATAGTCTGTCAATATTCCCTGACTGAACTCCCATTTACTATCACCAACTTCCAGTTTATTCTCTACTAATAAGGGACCAAGTGTGGATAGGGATACGCCACCCAGACTAATGCCTTTTACATTGCCTGCATATTCTTTAATACATTGTAAAATTGGGTCAAGCTTATCTTTTCGAATAAGACTCGTATACGCATGACTTCTCTGCTGATCAACCGGATATTCCTGTTGATAAAACAGCTCGGCCTGTGAGGATGGACCTAAAGGCTTTGAGTCTCTTTTACGTGTTAGAATCGTTTTACCGCTGATGATAAACCAGACAGGTTGTGTTTTCTCAAAAGAAGTAAGTAGAAGTGACAAATCCTGGATTTGAGGAATAATACGGTCGATGGCAATTTGTCCTTTCTTCTGAGTTAAGATAATTCCCTGACAGAGATATTCACTCTCCGAAATAAGCTGTATTTCGATGCCTGCTGCCTTCTTGGTCCAATTAGGGAAAAGTGAAGATATCATTGGGTATTATCTCTTACTAATTAATAAATAATGGTAGGTTTGATAAATACAATAGATACTGTTTTGTTATGTGAGTTAGATTTAGAGCTAAACAAGCGTCCAATCAGAGGAATACGAGAAAGTAAGGGTGTTCCAGATCCACTTTTGCTGTTTTCAGTTCTTTCCAATCCTCCCAGTACAACCATTTCCTCATTCCGGACCCTGATTATAGACTTAAACTGACTATTTGAGGAGGGAGGTGGAGCATTGTTAGGTGGATCTCCAATAAAGTCAGCTATTCCCACATCAATGGTTAGTGTTACCTGATCATCTGATGAAACAATAGGGGTAATAGCTATACCAAGATTAGCCTGGACAGCATTGAATTGTTCTGTAATAACTGTTTGTGGAGTAAGTGTTCCCACTACGTTTTGGGTTTTTACACTGTAATATCGTGTACTACCTATACTGAGAGTAGCACTATGTCCATTGAGTGTTGACAGCTTTGGCATGGAGCGAACTTCGACATTATTATTAGCCTCCAGTGCACTCAGCCCTACATAGAAGTTAGGCGCTACCCGTCCAATATTCAAAGGTGTGACACTGCTTATGCGGGATAACAGATCGTTAATGGAAGAGGAACTTAATGTAAAATCTACTCCTGGCAGAATCGAACCCCTGGTTACGGTTGTACTGTCTCCCAACCCCATTTTTATTCCTGTGCTAATTGTTCGGGTTTTACGAACATCCACTAGTGTTACTTCAATCATCACCAGTGGAACTACCCGATCGATTTGTTTTAAGAAAGCTTCTACTTCCAATATTTGTGGCAGAGAGCCTGACAGCAGAATGCCGTTTAATTCTTTAAAATTCTTGATTTCAACACCTCTTCTTAATTCTGCAGGAATAGCTTCTTCAACAGTTTCCAACGAACGAAACTGAAACTGAAACAGACGATTAGCTCGTAGGCCTTCCAGTTTTCGGTCTCCAACAAGATACACACCCTTTTCATTTTGAAAGGTATAATCTGTTCCCCGAAAGAAACGGGAGAGGAAATCTTCAAAGGTAAGTTTAGAAACCTGTGTTGTAATATTTCCTTTTAAATCAGAGTATAAGAAATAATTAATATTCATTTCATGTGCTACTGCATCAAGTACTTCACTGAATGGAGCATTCATTGCATTCACATCTACATAGCGGTTCCCCAGAGAATCTGTTGTATGTACAAATACTCTTCCGCTTCCCCCTCCATAAGAAGGCTGGCCGGAAGGGTTACGATAAGGCTGTCCCCGATTCTGTGAAAAGTTGCCCATCTGCCCATTTGAGGCCAGCATATTGGGGTCAGAAGCATCTTGCTTTTGTATTAAAAAGAAATTTTCAGATGTTTTGGTCGATTTCAGTTCATTAACCATAGCCATCTTCTCAACAGCTTCTTCTATAGGAACATCTTCCAGGTAGATGCTTACCGTTTTACCAGATAGGTCAGCACTACTAATAACATTTTTCTTGGTTAGCTGAGTGATTTTACGTACTACGGAACTGAGCGTATCAGATCTGAGATCCATACTTAGCAGTTGTGTATACGAATTATACCGGACATCAATCTGTCTTACTGTTGGTGCGACTACTTCTACAACAGGCTTGTATTTGGAAAAAGACATAATAGTCCCAACAAACCTTACATCCAGATCATATTCTCTGGCAAGGAAAATAATAATGTTTGAGACCGTTTCACGGGTAAAGTTATTATAAACCTTGATGTTTAATTGCGGATCAATATTAATATTGAGTTGATTGGCAATTGCCAACCCTCGTAAAAACTCCTGAATGGAAGAACCCGAAATGGAAATATCTACTTTTTCCTTTAATCCTGGTAACTGATTAGACAGATTGTTGAGTTGTTGCTCTAGATCTGCAAATCGGTTTTGTTGTGCCAGAATGGGAACTGAGATAAAAACAAGAAGAAAAAATGGTAAAACTCTCTTTTTAAGATAATAAACTACTATTTTCATAATAGAGCAAATATCCGCTTCATGTATCAGTGTATAAAGTCACACTAATGCCATTTTCTACATATGTAATATTTACTCTTAACTCAATGCACATCAATGACTCAAACCAACCTGCTGATTTTCATGGACTGTTAGCCGGCAGAAGGTAAGAGCAGTGGATAAATTTCTTCCAGCGAGGTATGCCCCTCTTCGAATAGTCTGAATGCACTGTCACTAAGTCGACTGATTCCTTTCTGAGATAAAGTTGCTGAAACATCGATCTCTTTATTTTTTATGCTAACCATCAAATCACTATCCATAGGTACAACCTCATAAACTGCTCGCCTGCCTTGATAACCGGATTGGTGGCAGATAGAACAACCTGTAGCTATATAGTGTGAAACAAGGGCACGAGGAGGTTGGTAGTGTTTTGGGAAAAGTGTAACATCAAGGGGAGTTTGTGTTTTGCAGTGAGGGCATAACTGTCTGACTAGTCGCTGAGCAACAGCCATATGAAGTGTGCTTGCCAGGAGAAAGGGGGGTATTCCCATATCAATCAATCGGGATACAATTCCCCAGGCAGAATTGGTATGTATGGTCGAAAGAACCAAACGGCCAGTGAGTGCAGCTCGAATTGCAATAGTAGCTGTTTCAATATCTCGTATCTCACCTACCATAACTACATCTGGGTCTTGACGAAGAAATGTTCTAAGGGCACTCGCAAAGGTAAGACCGATACTTTCTTTTACCTGTACCTGATTAACACCCGAAAGGGTATATTCGATAGGATCTTCAATCGTAAGAAGATTTTTGTTTTTCCTATTTAGCTGTTTTAATAAGGCATATAAAGTAGTAGTCTTTCCCGAACCTGTTGGTCCACTGATTAGGATAATTCCGTTTGGACGTCGGATAGATTCCATGAAATGCTCCTGTTGTATGGCAGAAAATCCTAATGCACTTATATCTACCTGATTGCCATCATTTCCCAAAAGACGCATAACAATCTTTTCTCCATACAGAGTTGGCAAAGTAGAAACCCTCAGATCAATTTTACCTGTCTGAGGCGACTGAAAAAAAATACGGCCATCCTGAGGTAATCGTTTTTCTGCAATATCTAGATTGGACAATATCTTTATCTTATTAATAAGTGAAGGATATTGATTCTTATCCAGGTGGTATTTTTCTACTAAACCACCATCAATACGAAAACGAATCCGACAAGACTGTTCATAGGTTTCAATATGAATATCACTACTTCCTGACAAACGAGCCTGTTCTATCATTCGATTGATGAAGTCATGATCAGTTTGATTAAGGGGTTGTATCTCTTGAGTTTGAGATGTTACCTTTTGATTTGGATAATATATTCTGAGTTGTTCTTCAATCCAGATTCCCGCTACAGGTTTGAGTTCTATCGTTCCTTCCAATAAAAATTCCAACTCTGCCTTAGTTTCTTCATTATCTTTTTGCTGATCTATCCACAAAACAGATACTTCCTTGGTGATTTGCTGGGGTACAATTCTGTAATGCCACGCTAATTCCACATCAAGTAATTCTGTATGAGCAACACTGTCACTATGTGCATCAACAATAACGTCTAATGAGCCAGTAGGTTTTTCTTGCATAGTATTTGCGTAATGATAGATCCTATAAACTCTGTTCTTACGGTCTTGAAAACCGAGTGCAAAGCATTAGTTTATATCAGATGAACCAGTAACCATTCCGGATAGAGTTGGTTCCGAAATAGAAAATAAATGAGAAGAAGAATTGCTTGTAAGCCAGCAAGAGGAATACTAGTCTGATTAGTGTGGAATGATTTTGTAAACAAAGCTGATCGGATTATTATCCCACATCCAATAATCGACAAAGATCCTATGTAAAAGAATATATATTCCAGTGGACTAAGTGAAAGAGCTATTATGACAAGAAATACAATATCTCCTGCTCCTAAATAATGCAAACATATATTAACTAACTGTTTGTATTTTATTGATAGATAAATAGTTAGTAGTACTAGCTGAATGGCCAAAAAGAGAAAGTTAATAGAAATTTCCAGATATGCCTCCTCCTGAAATTGCCATAATCTTTTCTGTATACTCAATCCTATAACAAGTAAAAGCAGAACCCATAATGAAATGGCTCGATTGCGTATATCTTCAAAAAAGATAATCAACAAAAGGATATAAATGAAATAAGGTAAGTATTTCAATGCTAACTCTTTACTAAAAGTTTAATTGATTAATCCGGAGTTACCTCACGCAGATTGTTGTTCTGATCTATTTCCCAGACATTGAAGGTGCCATCTGCGTCAAAGTCTACTATGGCTGTTGCACGGGCTATATAACCAGTTGGGTTTGCCTGTACGATTTCAATACGATAGTTTGCTTTGCCATTTTCTCCTTCTGTTACCAGCTTTTCTTGTTGGAATCCTATTTCCGTCAGTGAACTGGAATACAAAGATTTTTCAAAAAAGTGCGTTTTTTCGAGTGTATGTAAATGCTCTAACTGAAGTTTAGCCTCTGTACTTTTGGCACGAGTTATTAGTGGCATAAGATTGGGTAATGCCAGAAGGATTAATATTCCAATAATAACCAATACAATTAATACTTCTGTCAAGGTAAATGCTGGTAGGCGATGCTTTACTCTCTTGATTGAAATTTTCTTAGTTGTAAAAAACATAATGAATCTAACATATTTAATTGTCTCTAAATACATTTAGAGGTTCTGAAGGTAAATAAACATAAGAACAGTCTAGAAATGAAGAGGATGTATGTTTAAAGTTGAAAATGTATCTATTTGAATACTACCTTGAAATTGTTAAGAATGATCTTGCTTATAATGTTTGTGTGTCTTTCTTACAAAGAAAGGAAATAGAGAGTTTTGGGATTTTCTGAAGATTTGGTCCTTTGGTAATGGTTTTATATAGCATTTTAACTATAATGGCTCTTATACATCAAGGAAATAAACAATAAAAAGGCCTTTAAACTTACGTTTTATATCATCCTGGCACTGGTCATCAACCCATTTAGTTTCACGTAAGAGGTGATAGTCATGCTATAGAGAAAGATACAGGAGGCTCTTTTTCTATGTCGCAGTAGATTTTTAGATGGATGACTATTTCTGCCCTTTCTTTCGTTTTCTTATGTATTTTTGGCGACTATAGATATATGGACTCAACAAACAGTACAGACTATAAAAACAAAGTTGGAGGAAGCCAATTGTATCTCCATTAAAAGTGGAGAACCTGCAACAATCGGTTTTCAGAGAAGTGGAAGAGGAATGTATCTATACAAATTATTCGATGCTCCTTTAACAGATAGTTTAAAGACTGTTTATAGTAATAGTTGCCGGTTTTCTTTTTATAAAGCGAATGTTGTGCTTGAATATGGAGCAGGAATAGGTGGAAAGGACTGTATGGATGGGTATAAAAGGAAAAGTAGATAAGTAAACGCCATCTTCTAAACTAAACGATTGTACCCATGTCAGAACTAAGCAAATCGGATCTCATGTTTATAGAGTCAATCAAAGAAAGGGAAAAACTATGGGAAGAAGTACAGGAGCTGGTGGAGTTTCTGGGCTATGACCTGAATCCTATTGGCGGAAATTCTTCTTTGATGGTGTCCTTAATGCGTGAGGAAGCCTTGAAGACTATTACTGATATCAGAACGAAGTTAGATGAGATAGAATTATCAATTAAGAAAAATAGTGTATAAGTATTTTACTTCATTTATAATTCTATATTGTAACAGGTTTGGGAAATACCTTTCCATAGCCTGTCATTAACCCATTTGAATTCACTGTATAGGGTAATAAAGAAGAAGTTGGTCATACAGTGAACTTATGAGTTTCTATCTCTTTTGAGTGCTCTCAAAAGTATATTTTCTATCATCCTGTCCTCCTTAAATAAACTTCCCGCCATGCTTGTCCCGACAACAGCCTGGTCTTGATCGGATATGTGTTATCACAGATTCTATCCCGGTAAACTATACCCATTCATGTGATTTTTCTTTTTAGAAAGACGTTTTTTCTGTTGTTTGTAACAATATTTTCTAAACAATGGCTGTATGTTTAGGTTACTATCTCTGAGAGAAGACAAAACAACTCGTTACAGATAGTTTAATGGAAGAACTTATCCAATTTATCAAAGGAATCGTCTGGATCGATGATCTGGATTTGCAACTGGTGCTTTCCAGATGCAGCGAACGACAAATTCCCAAAGGCAAACGGATCTTACGAAAGGGACAGATTGCCAATCAGTACTTTTTCATTGTATCAGGGGGCGTCCGGTTTTTTTATGAAGCCCATGACCAGGAAGTGACAAGTTGGGTGATGTTTAAAAATGAGTTTTTTACAGAAATTTCAAGCCTTCATCCCCAAGTACCCTCCCGATTTAACATTGAAGCCGTAGAGGAAACGAAACTCATTGTGATTGATAAAAAAGATATGGATTTTTTATATAGCCAGATTGCTGCCTGGGAAGCGTTTGGCAGAAAAATATGGGAGGGGATGTCCGTACGAATGATAGACCAGATTCTAAACTTTCAAACGTTATCTGCTCAGGAACGGTATCAGTCTTTTATGACCAATCCGGAACTTATACAGAAAGTTCCGGTCAAGCAACTGGCAGCAGTGCTTGGGATCACGCCCAATGCATTGAGTCGAATTCGTAAAAAAATCCGGTAGTGGCATTATCTACCATTTGGTAGTTTTGACGCTTAACAACCATTGTACTTTTGAGTCACTAAATAATGAAAGCAATGACTCAACCTAAGCACAACACAATGGTATCTCAGAATGCGTATTCTGATGAGGATTTACTTAAAAATCTCCCGGGTTTTACCAACCACTATGCAACCGTTAATGGAGTGCGGTTGCATTATGTAGAAGGGGGGACTGGCATGCCGCTGGTTTGTTTACCAGGCTGGCCACAAACCTGGTATTCGTATCACCCTGTGGCAGCAGAACTCGCCAAAACATACCGTGTCATCATTATAGACATACGAGGGATGGGTAGCTCAGACAAACCCCTTTCCGGCTACGATAAGAAAACAATGGCGGCTGATATTGTAGCCTTGGTACAACAGCTGGGATTGGCAAAGGTGCATATGATGGGGCATGACATTGGCGGAATGGTTGCCATGAGTTTTGCCTTTAATTATCCTCAATTCATAGAAAAGCTGATTGTACTGGATGGCTCGCACCCAGGCGAAGGAATGATGCAGATGCGTTTGATACCCGCTCCGGGTACGTTTACCGAAAAGATGGATGCTACCATGCCGTATGCCTGGTGGATGGGATTTAATCAGGTAAAAGGACTGCCGGAAAAGCTACTGGAGGGACGCTTTCAGTACCTGCTGGACTGGCTTTTTCACTATGTTATGATTGATGATCGCCACATGTCCTCTTTTGAACGAGAGGTATATGCTTCTTTCTATAATGATACAGAGAGTATCCGGGCTGCCAATGCCTGGTATCAGACGTTTCTGCAGGATATAGAAGATGCCAAAACTTATGAGCCTCTTGCCATGCCGGTGTTAGGAATTGGAAGCTACATAAGTTACAACTATATGAAAATGGGATTGCCTTATGTGGCCAATAATTTACAAATGATCGGAATTTTGGATAGTGGACATTACCTGTTCGAAGAGCAACCTGTACAAGTGCTGGAGGCTGTGCTGAACTTTCTGGGATAAGAATACTGATAAGATTAATTACACACCTGTTTAAAAACGAACTGAAATGAAAAAAATAATAATAGTATTTGGTGCTACCGGCAATTTGGGAAATAGGATTGTCCGTGAACTACTGAAAAGAGATGTAGAAGTGCGTACTATTGTCCGAACATCTACTGATCCACAAAAAATGAATACCCTCAAACAAATGGGAGCCACTGTTCAGGAAGTAGATTTGGCTAACGTGGATGCTATTGCCAAAGCAAGTGCAGGTGGTAGTTGTGTTGTATCGGCTCTAGCTGGCCTGAGCGATGTAATTGTGGACTTACAGAAGCGAATTGTAGAGGGAGCTATACAAGCGGGTGTGCCCAGATTTATTCCCTCTGACTTTTGTACTGATTACACGGATTTGGTACCTGGTGAAAACAGAAATTTTGATTTACGAAGAGAATTTAGAAAGTATCTCGACAGTAAACCTATACAGGCCACGTCTATTTTCAATGGGGCTTTTGCTGATATATTACAATACAATACGCCCATTCTGAACTTAAAAGAAAAGAGTATTGGGTATTGGGGAGACAAGGCTGACTGGAAACTGGATTTTACAACAATGGATGATACTGCTGCCTTCACAGCAGAAGTCGCGTTGGATGAAACCGCACCCAGAAACCTACAGATTGCCAGTTTTCAGGTTAGCCCCAGGATGATATGGCAGGATGTAAAACAGTCAACAAATCACGAATTCCGGTTGTATCAACTATCCAGTCTTGAAGACTTTGCACAGTTTATCAAAAAACAAAGAGCCGATTATCCGGCAGGAGAAAATGAGCTATATGCAAAATGGCAACAAGGGCAGTATATGTATTCAATGTTCACAACCGGCCATACACAATTAGCCAACGATCGCTATAAAAGCCTTACCTGGACAACCAGCCTGGATTTTATACGATCATTTGTTCACTAAACTATTGTCTGGCTACATTTCGCAGTATAGTATTTGGATGGTGATATGGGATAGTTTACGAAACTGGCCGTTGAATGTACTTTTATTTTCTTCTACTATTATACTCATGGTCGACTTGTTACAGACCTTGGGTATAATAATATATATAGATTCATCTATAATCAATCTCCTCAAAGCAGCAATATATGATTAGATCAATAGTTGTGCTCTTACCCTATAGGTTGGCAAAGGTTGTAGAAAATTTTTACTTGTTCAGTTGCTTCGGCAGTTTATAAGGATGTAAGAGAGGTAGTTGATTTGATCTGCGATGTAGGTATAAGTGAACTTTATGGTGCAGTTGAGAGGAAAGGGCAAAGCTTGAGATATTTAAAACAACTAGTCGATATCATGCTCAAATATCAGCTAACTTTTCCTGACATTAGCCAATTTGAAAAGTATGAATTTGATAAAAACTATGGGTGGGGAGAGAGGTTTAGTAAGGATGAGGTTACTTGCTCATATACATGTGAGGCCTGCTTTAAAGATATAGAGCACTTGCCAGTGAAAAAGAAGTCGAATGGTAATTTTCTTCGAAGGCTTTTAACCAGATGCAATCCTTTCCCAAATTCCATAAAATAAAGCCCTTCTGAATAACATTTGGTCAATCAAAGGAGACTTTGTGATTTGATTTGCTATTTGTGAGGTAGGTAATAAAAATAAAGAGACAAATAGTCCTCACTGAACTATTCAGGCATAAATAGTACCAGAGGAGCTATACAGTATTCTCCTCTAGTGCTATTCCTTAAATCAACGTATCCAGAAATGCTTCTGCTTCGGCAACTGTCGGAAACTGCCGTACGGGCATCTGGCTGGACTTGGCAACCTTGCTCAGCTGAAAGGCTGTTACAAAATCCTTAGGAGCAACTTCTGCCGTATGGCGTAAACCATTTTCTGTAAGCAGCTCCTGTGCCTGTTTATGAATGCCTAATACCTCTGCCGGATGTGTAAGCATAGTAGTCAGGTCCGTTAATAATGTAAAGTTAGGCTTTAGCAATGCCAATGTCTTGCGCCAGTCGGATATATAATTGGCAACAGACTCCGCGTTTCTCCAATATCCGAGTACTTTCAGATATACTCTGTTCTTTGTTTCGTCTATGGCGATTTCGTACTGTGGTGTTTTTGCTATCTCTTTCATAGGATGCTGGTGTATTCTGAAAATACAAAGTGTGTTATTCAAAATGGTATTGCAAAGGAAATATAATTGAAGGAAATTATGCAATTGCTTCAAAATGAAAACCTTACAATGTTATTCGTGATACGTAATTACTACAGTAGAAGTTTGGCCTTGAATAACTTATTGTTGAGTGATACCCTAACTTTCCAGGGATAAGTAATTATACTACTGGGATATGATTTACAAAATTGTGAATGATACAGAATGCCTTTGTTTGTAGGCAAGGCATAAGTTTGCTGGTAAAGAGCAGTATTGAATAGGATTATATATATCAGAAAGAAAAATCAGGTTCGTTTTTTATTCAAAATGTACCAAGTGTAGGTAATGACCACATGAAAGAGAGCAGTATATAGCTTACATGTGGATTCGTAAAATTATACATTTTGTATTGCTGGTAAATTTCTCAATTCGCAATATTGTTTTTCATATCCTTCGGTAAGAAGCATTGAATGTGTGGACTGAGTCAGGTCAGATGGATAAAAAAGTGGTAAAAGTATTTTCACTACTTGTACTTCTTTAAGTTGAATCATACATGTGTTCGGCTTGATTTCTAAGTAAATATACTGTATGCTACTTGTTTAGACTACTACTAAAGTTCGTAGACATATGAAGCTGATTCATAGAACATTTATTTAGCTTTGTCTTTTTTCTGGCAATTTGCCACTTACTTGACCCTCTGATTGAGTATCTAAGAATAGATAACACTGCTAAAAGAAATATCACTTTAGGTATAATTGCTGCATGTTATGTCTTTTACTTTGCCAGCTAATGATATGATAATTTCCAGGAATCCTGACCAGGATGCAAGTCTTCTACAAACTGCTGCTGCTTATTCTTCATTGGATATCAGTTCTATGGATAAGAATTTTGAAGAAATACTCCAGCTTGTGTCTTTAATATGTGGAGTGCCAATTGTTTTGATGATAACGATTGAGGGCGAGAAACAATGGGTGAAGGCGGAAAAAGGATTGAATTTGTCTGAGTTACCCTATGAAATACCTTTCTGTACCCAATTGATTCGCCAGGAAGGATTGTTTCTAACCAATGATATAAAAAAAGAAAAGCTTTTATGTGGCAACTATCTGCTTAAAAATAATTCCCGTATTTGTTTTTATGCTGATATTCCTCTGGTTGATTCCGAAAAACATCAGATTGGTTCTTTATGCATAATGGATTATGAAGAACATGCCATTATTGAAGAGCAGGAAATGATATTACAGGTGCTGGCCGGACAAATTGTAAAAAAGCTGGAACTGAAACAACGTAACGAAAGTCTGATAGCACTACTGGATCAGGCACATGAGCAGGCACAGAAGATCTACCATTTGCATGAAATCAATAGTCGTATTCTGTCGGTTATTTCCCATGATTTGCGTAGTCCGCTAAACCTGATCAGTGGTATGCTTTCGCTTTTATCAGAAGAGGAACGTATAGAGGACGATCTCAAATCTATCATAGACAAAACATCCCGAATGCTCTATATAACCGATCAGATGCTAACCAGTCTGGTACAGTGGGGATTTGCCCAGCAGGAAGGAAACGAGGTTACAAAAGTTGTTTTTACTCTGTGGGAACTGGTAGACAAGGTACGTCAGGAACAACTGCCTATGGCTGAAGCCAAGGACAACCAGATTACAAACCGGGTAGATAAGAAAATACAGATACAGGCTGATAAAGAAATGCTCCGGTTTGTGTTGCGTAACCTGGTAGGCAATGCCAATAAGTTTACGGACTCAGGAGAGATCACCATTCAGGCAAGTCAACTGGAGGCTGCTATACAGATAGAGGTAACCGATACCGGAAAAGGTATGAGTCAGGAGTTTATGGAGGGTGTGTTTGAACGGCATCAGACCAGCCGTGGTACACAAGGTGAGAAGGGCTTGGGATTTGGACTGATGATGTGTCGGGCGTTTATTGAAGAACACAAGGGGCGTTTAGAAGTAAAAAGTGAGATGAATAAAGGAAGCATCTTCTCCATTTTTATTCCACAGGAGATATAGCTATATGATTAAAGATACACTAGGATGAATTTAGAACGTATTAGTTGTAGTATAACTAATAGTGTGCATTTACAAGGCCTCTTTTTTAAGGAGGTCTTTGTATTTTATAAATGGTTGTATTTTCTGAAAGCATTGCCAATAGGTTGATTATTGCATAGGAGACAGAATTGAGTACCTTTGCGGGCTAAATTCTTTTTGTCTCTGCTGCCGTTCTGTCATAAACTGTAGCACCAATCCTATACAAGCCCATGCATATAATTCCCGCCATAGACCTGATAGATGGCAAATGTGTTCGCCTTACACAAGGTGATTATTCTCAGAAGAAAGAATACAACTCAAACCCGCTGGAAGTAGCACAGATGTTTGCCGATGCCGGACTGAAACGGTTGCACCTGGTAGACCTGGACGGGGCAAAACAAAAGCGTTTGGTAAACCATAAGGTGCTGGAAAAGCTAGCAACCCATACTTCCCTGCATATCGATTTTGGCGGAGGCATTCAGTCAGATGAGGACATACGCATTGCCTTCGAAAGCGGTGCCCAACAGGTGACAGGAGGTAGCATTGCTATTCGTAAACCCGAATTGTTTGAAAGCTGGTTAAAACAGTATGGCAATGAGAAAATTATTCTGGGGGCAGATGCTAAAAATGAACGCATTGCTGTAAGCGGATGGGAAGAGACTACCGAAGTATGGATCTATGATTTTCTGGAAGAGTACTCACGCAAAGGAGTCAAATATGTGATCAGCACTGACGTAGCCAAAGATGGGCTGCTACAAGGCCCTTCCTTTGAGCTATATAAAAATATCCAGGACAAGACACCTGAGCTGAAACTGGTTGCCAGTGGCGGGGTTAGTAACATAGGGGATGTGGAAAGATTGGCAGAAATGAATATTTTTGGGGTGATTATAGGAAAAGCCATTTATGAAGGAACCATTCAGCTTGCTGACTTGTCCAGAATGGCAAATGCCTAATGTATGTCTCATTTTTTTCTATTCCGCTTATGCCTTCTTTTGATATTGTTAGCAAAATTGATGGTCAGACTCTGGACAACTCGATTAATACTGCCAAAAAAGAGATCCTGAACCGCTATGACTTCCATGGCTCTAAATCTGAAATAGAGCTTGATAAAAAGGAAAATACGATTCAGGTACTGACCGAAAACGAAATGCGTATGAAAGCTATTCAGGATGCCATTATGGTACGGATGGCTAAACAGGGACTTGATCCGAAGTCGCTGGATATGGGTGAACTGGAAGCTGCTTCCGGAAATATGGTGAGACGCAAAATTCAGGTGAGACAGGGGATTGATAAGGATACTGCCCGAAAGATTGTAAAGATTATCAAAGACAGTGGCTTAAAAGTACAGCCTGCCCAGATGGATGATCAAATCCGGGTCACTGCCAAAAAGATAGATGATCTTCAGGCGGTAATAGCAAAACTCCGCGCGTCAGACATTGGCCTGCCGTTACAATTTGTAAATATGAAGTCCTGATAGATGAGTTTAATAGCCCGGAAATGGGCTATTTTTTTATGCCTATATCTTATTTCTTCTTGCGGCGTCTCTTGCTAACCTTCCATCTCAAATCTGTAGAACAACTATAAAAGAAAAACCCTGCCTATAGGCAGGGCTAAGATGTATGTAAGGGTTTGTTAGAAGACTTAGTAAGCTTTCCGCAGAGCATCATCAATGTTGATGAGGTCCAGGTAAGGCTGTAAACATTGCAAAGAACTGAATGGCAATACCTTCACTACTTCTTCGCGAATCGTATCATACCACACCTCTACATAGAAACCGCGAAGATACAACAAAGAAACCCTCCGGCTAAAAAAATACCGTTCACATAAAATTGTTCCTTCTGAGTTTAACTGTTGTAGCTGTTTGAGCAGAGGAAGCCGCTGATACTCCATCAAGTCTTTGAATATTTTCGTGCTGCGCATGGGTCAAAAAATTACAAATGTAAGTTTTACTTCAAATAACCAAAAAAAAACACAAGCGAACAATAGTTTAGGCGTATTTTTTTTATTTTTTCTGCTAACTCCTGTGTAAGTTCGGTAGCCATTCTAAATCATTACTGCCTGTGCTTTTGAATATTAATACCTTTTCATACGCAATTAGTAAACAGATAGAGGAAAAAAATGTGGTTACCTTTTATTTTGTACTTTCGCACCACAAAGAAAAATGATGTACCTAACAGGTATTATCTTTCAAATCTCTTGCTGTTACGCTTGTGCTGACGTCTAATCATCTACCGGAAGTTTTTTTGTCCCGAATGCAGGCCACCCTCGGTTCGGAGTATGTTTCTTTTGTGAGTGCTTTGGAAAAAGAGCCACCTGTCAGTATTCGGTTAAACCCTCAGAAAGGTCTTCACTCGCCAGCTACGTATTCCGCTGTACCATGGGCCGAAAGGGGGCTATATATTCCACAGCGTCCTGTGTTTGCGCTGGACCCACGCTGGCATGCGGGAGCTTATTATGTACAGGAGGCTAGTTCGATGTTTCTGGAGCAAGCCTGGAAGACTATTGCCGGGTCACTGGATGCAAAGCCTGTTGTGCTGGATTTGTGTGCAGCGCCGGGAGGGAAAAGCACCCATCTGGCTTCTTTATTGCCTCAAGGTAGTTTGCTGGTTTCCAATGAAGTGATTCGTTCACGGGCACAGATCCTGACAGAAAATAGTACCAAGTGGGGAAGAGGCAATATCATTGTGACCAATAGCGATCCTCAGGACTTTGGAGACCTGGAAAGTTTTTTTGATGTAATTGTAATTGATGCACCCTGTTCTGGCGAAGGAATGTTTCGCAAAGATCCGGATGCTGTAAAAGAATGGTCAGAGGCCAATGTGCATCTGTGTGCTGAGCGACAACACCGGATTCTGGCAGATGTATGGAATGCCCTGAAGCCAGATGGTTTTCTCATCTATAGCACATGTACCTACAATGCAAATGAAAACGAACAGGTACTACAGTGGTTAACAGAAAATTATGAGGTAAAAGGAGTGGAGGTAGTAGTTCCGGATCAATGGAATATTACGGTTTCCAGTACCCGTGATATCAATGGCTATCGCTTTTATCCGCATCGGACAGAAGGAGAGGGGTTGTTTATGGCTGTTTTGCAGAAAACAGAAGGACAGGAACGTAGTTTTCGGAAACCTAAGAAACCTACCTGGCTGAAAGCCCCGCGAAAAGAGGTAGAGATAGTGTCCGGATGGATTCAGGAACGAGATGATTGGGAATGGCTACGCTGGCAGGAAAAAATGGTGATCCTACCTGCGGGTATGTATGACCATGCTGAACAACTGGCACAACATACACGTATTGTCTATGCCGGAGTAGATGTGGCTGAAATCATCAGAGATCAGGCAAACCCATTGCCAGCTCTGGCCTTGTTTGATGATATGAATCCGCGTCATTTTGCTGTAGAAGAAGTAGATCTGGAAAAGGCCTTACGCTTCCTGAAGAAAGAGGATATTGCGCTGGAAACTGGGAAAGGCTGGAAACTGATCGTTTATCAGAATATTCCACTGGGATGGGTAAAACAGATCGGACACCGTGCCAATAACTACTTCCCCAATGAATGGCGTTTACGAATGGATTGGCGGGAGGTTGAAAAGTTACTGACAGAGCCTATAACTTTTCTGGAAGTATAAATACATAAAATATATGATACAACGATATTGGCTTTACGGAATGCTGCTTATCTCTTTTGGGATAAAGGCGCAGACAAACCTGCCTTTGGCTCAGAAGTTAGTGAAAGCGTATCCTGGCTATCTGAAAGAAGTAGATGGAAACTATATTGTTTGGAAAGATGGCACCCGTATGGTATGGGATGATGGCAAAACGAAAACGTTTAACCAAGCCTTGAACAATCCCGATCTGGAAGACCAGATAGCACAGCCGTATACACCAGGCGAAAAATACACTATACCAACTGTAGATCAAGACCCTGGCCGTATCCGGTATGAACCGTTTTTTCTGAAGATGTATGGTGGTTCCAAAGAAGAGGTGGAGCAAAACCTGGTAGAGATCGACTGGCTGCCAAAAACTTCCCATACAAAACTAAAGGTAACAAAGGTAAATGGAGTGGCTGAAAAACTACAGGCTATTTCTAAGGAATTAGAGGCTCTTCCACATTTACACAAATACCTGATTGATCCGGGTGGCACATTCAGCTGGCGAAAAATTGCAGCCACTACCCGTATGAGTAATCATAGCTATGCCATTGCTATCGATATCAATGTAAAACACTCCAACTACTGGCAATGGGAAGTAAAAGACTCTACTGCCAGAATTCAATACAAGAACCAGATTCCCATGGAAATCGTGAAGATCTTTGAAAAATATGATTTTATCTGGGGCGGAAAGTGGTATCATTATGATACAATGCACTTTGAGTATCGACCGGAGTTGTTTTAACACCTATACAACCCTTACTCCACTGATGATCACAGAATCCATTTTTAGCACCTGGCCATGGATCGTTTGCTCAGGTTCGGGTATTTCGTGGATAGAAATGGCTGCAAACCCATTTTGGGACAACAACTCACTGACTTCATCCGGGGAATACAAGTGAAAGCCAAAAGAGACAAAGGGGAGATGTTGCATGACTTCTTTGCTGCGTATGGCAATCAACAACTTGCCACCGGGTTGTAATACCCTTCGTATCTCTGCCAGTACCTTCGGCGGATCTTGCCAGAAGTACAGTGTATTGACAGTAAATGCTTTGGTGAACAGGTTATCTGCCAGCGGCAATGCCATAGCATCCCCCAGCAGAAAGTGAGCCTGACCTGTTTCTACAAATGATTGATTGACCTGAGTGGCTTCCTGAATCATGGTTTCTGAGAAATCACAGCCTGTATACCGGATTCTCGGTGCACTACCCAACAGGTATTTACAAAAAAGCCCATTACCCATACCTATTTCCAGAATAGTATCATTTGACTCAGGGGTTAATAATCTGATGCAGGAGAGATTCATGATTTCGTTGGTATGATTCATCTTCTCCCCAACTTGTTTGCCCAATTCGCCTTCTGGTTTGTGTAATTGTTCTGCGACTTCTTTAAAATCCATAGATGTTGTTATGTGTTTTGTTGTAAGTAAGAGTGTTATGCTCGTATACTAACTAAACCTGTGCCAGTGCTGCCTGAATCAGATTTTTCACCACCTGTTTGAGGGCGGCAATAGTATCTGAATCTGTAACTTCACCAGTCGAGGATAATTTTTGTGCAACAGACCCGATCATCAGGGAAGATCCTTCTACCAGGTGGGCATCCATGACTGTCAATGTCAGAGTCAGGGAGGCAAACGCTTTGTCTCCACCCATAAATGAGGGTGAGGCACTGATTACAGAAGTAGGTTTTTTCATAAATTCTCCTGAAGAGACAATCCAGTCGAGTGCATTTTTTAGCGATCCTGGTACACCATAAGCATATTCTGGCGTACAAATAATCACTGCATCTGCTATTGTGAGTTCATGACGTAGCTGGGTCACGCTATCTTCTACCTGCTCGCCATCAAGGTCTGGATTAAAATGAGGCAGATCTGCTAAACTTTCATAGAGGATAAATGTGCTGTCTGAAGGAAATAATGTTCTGGTGAACTGCAAAATAGCTTTGTTAGAAGAGTTTTTACGCGGACTTCCAGGTATAGCAAGTATTCGCATTGGGATAGTGGTTTAGGTTGTATTGTTGGGCTAACTGCTTCTATTGGAAAACAGTTCATTCTGGCAGAACTATAAAAACAGAGTGAAGGTATCAGCGAATTTGTGGTGAGAAAAATCATCTTTTTTTGTGAGGAGTAAATTCGCAAAGCTGAAGAATATATAGCAAATTTGAGTATACCACAAGCCTTTGTACCATGAAAACAATCATCATCCCTACCGACTTCAGTACCGTTGCTGAAAATGCGATGAGTTTTGTCAATGCCATTGCCAGCCGCAAACAGACCCGGGTTGTTTTAGTACATACCTATTATCTGCCTGTTATTGCCGCTCCTGAAGCAGGTTATGCACAAGCTGCTTCTCTGGACTATATGGAAGAAGAACTGGAAACAAAGCTTAAGGAGACATGTACAAAGTTTCGCCGAACGTATCCGAATGTAACCTATGAAGCAAAAGTGCTGAATGGTTTTCTGGTTGATGTGCTGCCAAACCTGGCTAAAGAGATGAATGCGGATCTGATTATTATGGGAACGGACGGGGCATATGGGTTAAAACAGGTGTTTCTGGGTACTAATAGTGTGGAAGTGCTGACAGAAGCCACTTGTCCTGTGTTGATTATTCCGGCAGAAGCTCATTTCAGAGGGATAGAACAAATCGTGTTTGCAACGGATCTGTGGGAAGAACCTTCTCCAGATATGCTGATGGTTGTGGAAATAGCCCGGATGTTTAAGGCGGAAATTTCATTTGTCTATATTCCTGTCAATGGAACGAAGGAACTTTCAGATGAGGACTGGAAGAATTTTTATCAGCAATTAAACTACGATAAGATTTCGTTTCATATACAGCAGGGAAGAAATATTGAAGAAGGCATACGATCCTTTACAGAAAAAATGGCAGCAGATATTGTTGTGATGATAAACTATCGACGTACATTCTGGGATCAGCTTTTTACGACTAGCCAGACCAAACAAATGGCTTATCATACCAAGGTGCCACTGCTAGTATTGCATGCCTGAAGTGAATACGCTAAAACCGACGAAGATACAGATATCATTTTACCTGATATACTATACTGCATTTGTCGGTTTTAGCTGGAAACAAGAAAAGTACTTAAGCCTTCTTGAATGGAGAATCCTTTTCTTTTGCCATAACATTGTAGACAATCTTATCCATCCAACCTGGAAACCACTTATTCAGAAAAACAGTAAGTTTACCCTGTCCGGTAAGAATAAGATATTTTTTACGTTTCTGAACTGCCTTTAGAATATGTTCCGCACATTCTTCTGCACTCATCATCTTTTCCTCTTCTCTCGGTGACTCTCCCTGTACAGAACCATCACTGGTAAGTGCCGTATTGCGGATATTTGATGCCGTAAAGCCTGGACTGGCTGTGAGCACATGAACACCTTTGTGCAGCATTTCAGTGCGTAAAACTTCCAGAAATCCATTTACCGCAAACTTGGAGGCTGAATAGCCTGCACGAGCTGGCAACCCTCTGAAACCTGCAATAGAAGAGATGCCTACCACAGAGCCTTTACTTTTTAACAGATAAGGTAAACAATATTTGGTAGCATATACCGTTCCGTAAAAGTTGATGTCCATTACTTTTCGGATTACATCCAGGTCTACATCTTCAAAGAGCGAACGCATGGAAATCCCAGCGTTGTTAATCAGTACATCAATCTGACCATATTTATGTATCGTTTCGTCGACCATACGCTGATTGTCTTTTTCAATGCTTACATCTGCAACAATGGGAAAGTTTTCAATTCCTTGTGAGGAAAGTAGACGGGACGTTTCCTGTAGGTTGGTTTCATTGCGACCTGTGATAACGATCTTAGCGCCGGCACGGCCAAATATTTCTGCTAGTGCTTTGCCTATCCCGGAAGAAGCACCTGTGATGATGACAACTTTGTTTTTCATACTGCAAATCTATCATTTGTATTTCAATTCTTATACTATGTTATACAGGGTTTATATACCACAAAATTGAACTATTAAAGTATGTTATAGTATTCTGGATGATTGGTACTATTTTAATACAAGGTATTGACCATTCATACGGATTTTGCTGAAAGAGAAAAGTAATTTGGTATATTCCAGCCTGATTTGACATGTTACTTATAAACTATATACGGGTAATTTAGTATGCATCTTGAAACACTAGCTATTCAGAGTACGCACTTTCCGGATGAAAATGCGGCTGCGGTTTCAGCACCTATTTATCTCTCTACCACTTTTGAACGGGGAGAGGATGGTTCTTATCCTAAAAATTATGTGTATTCACGGGTAAATAATCCTAACCGTCAGTTGCTCGAGAACAGTATGGCAACACTGGAAGGAGGGACACATGGATTTGCCTTTGCTTCAGGGTTGGCTGGTATTACGGCTGCGCTCCAGATTTTACAGACTGGCGATCATGTCATTCTGGGCGATGACGCCTATTTTGCTGCTGGTGTTTTGATGACTGAGGTTTTTGGCCCGTGGGGATTGACGATTTCTCGCGTCGATATGACTGATTTGTCGGCGGTTCGAAGTGCATTTCAGGCTAATACAAAACTACTCTGGCTGGAAACTCCTTCTAATCCATTATTAAAGATAACTGACATTGCAGCTCTGGCAGAAATAGCCCATCAGCATGGGGCATTGTGTGCAGTAGATAATACATGGACAACCTCTGTGCTGCAGCGCCCACTGGAACTGGGAGCTGATATAGTACATTATTCCACTACCAAATACTTTGGAGGACATAGTGATGTGCTGGGTGGTGCGTTGATTGTAAAAGATGCACAACTGGCTGAGCGGCTTAAAAAAGTACAATCGCTGGGTGGGGCTGTGCCTTCTCCTTTTGAATGCTGGCTAACAACCAGAGGGATCAAAACCATGCCATTACGGGTGAAAGCTCAGTCTGAAAGTGCTTTTACATTAGCCAGATTTCTGAGTGCTCATCCAAAAGTAGAGCAGGTTCACTATCCGGGTCTGGAAACCCATGCAGGACATGAAATTGCCAAGCGTCAGATGAAAAGTGGATTTGGAGGAATGCTTTCCTTTCAGGTAAAAGGAGGTAGTGCAGAGGCTTTGAAGGTAGCTAATCATACCCGGCTTTTTATACAGGCTACCAGCCTGGGAGGAGTAGAGAGTCTGATAGAACATCGCAGGTCTGTAGAAGGTGCTGCCAGCACGTCTCCTGAAAATCTGCTAAGAGTGTCTGTTGGGCTAGAGCATCCGGATGATCTGATTGAAGATCTCAAGCAGGCGCTGGAAGCCTGAAAATACGCAAAGAGTCTATGCCTGTCGCTTTGTCAGATGGGTGTGTCCGGAAATCACGGATAAATACGCTTTTATCTGGGTTAAACCCGAGTTTGGCAGAGACATCGGAAAAGTTACAAAAGGGCTTATTAATTGTATATACATAGAATGTTTATACAACATTGAATCGAAGATAACGAATATGAAAACGCTTATAAATGGCTTACACCATGTAACTGCATTTGCCAGTAGTGCACAAAAAAATGTGGATTTTTATGTAGGTGTTCTGGGATTGAGGCTGGTAAAGAAAACCATCAATTTTGATGCACCAGAAGTGTATCATTTGTATTACGGAGATGAGATAGGTCATGCGGGCACTATTATGACTTTCTTTCCATACAAGGGTATGGTACGTGGTAGAAAAGGAGCTCATCAGTTAACATATACTTCTTTCTCTATTCCGGAAAATGCATTGGATTTCTGGATGAATCGCCTGAATCGGTTTCATATCACATTCGAGAAGCCTGCCAGTCGTTTTGATGAGACGTACATTCAGTTTGAAGATCCGGACGGAACAGGCATAGAGCTGGTAGCAACTAAAAATGATACCCGTCCCGGATGGTCAAATGGTAGTATTCCATTGGATAAATCGATCAGAGGCTTTCATACAGTGACATTGCATGAAAACCAGGCTGATAAAACAGTGGAATTACTTACCGAAACCATGCAGCATCAACTGGTTGTGCAGGAGGGGAATAGAATACGGTTGGAAGCTGGAAAAGGAGGGTCTGGTAATTTGGTAGATATATTATTTAGCCCAACAGATCTGAAAGGTTTACAGGGAGCAGGAACTGTACACCATGTGGCATTCAGTACAGATAACGAAGCCACTCAACTGGAAATCAGAGAAAAACTGCTTTTAGCGAATATACATCCTACTACGGTTCAGGACAGAAACTATTTCCGGTCTATCTATTTCCGTGAGCCCGGTGGTGTGTTATTTGAAGTGGCGACCAATGTACCAGGCTTTGCAGTAGATGAGGACGTGACGGCTTTAGGGCAACATTTGAAGCTGCCGGAGTGGTATGAGCCCAGACGCTCAGAAATTGAGAAACATCTGGACCCAATAGAGATCAAAGCTTATTCCTGAAAAATATAAACAGAGGTTTGCTGGTAAAGAGCGGGGCAACCGTATTGACTGTTGTTTGTTGTGGATGCCCAGAAACAAAGCCTGCCATTGCAGTGTTTTCCTTTTAAAGATAGCTACAGATGGCATTGCGTTTTCGCAGTGATAAACGAATATACATTTTTATATATGTTATCAGAAATGCGTTTCTGGTGATATACTCTCTTATATCAAATTTATAGTACTATGATTCATCAAACCAAAAACTATCTGAAAAGTGGGGCTTCATTACTGGATGCAGAAAAAGTAATGATTATGATACACGGACGTGGGTCTACTGCACAGAATATTATGAGTTTATCTTCTTATTTTTCCCAGCCTCATATGAGTTTTCTGGCTCCACAGGCAACGGATAATACCTGGTATCCCTATTCCTTTCTGATGCCCATTGAACAAAATGAACCTTACCTGTCTTCAGCTCTGGAGTCTGTAGGTGGGATTGTAGAACAGGCACTGGCAAATGGAATTCGTTCGGAAAATATTTACTTACTTGGATTCTCACAGGGAGCTTGTCTGGCACTGGAGTTTGTCGCTCGGAATGCCCGTCAGTATGGCGGTGTATTCGGTTTGAGTGGGGGATTGATTGGCCCTTCCGGAACACCCAGAGACTATACAGGTTCTTTGGAGGGCACACCTATATTTCTGGGATGCAGTGATGTCGATTCACATATTCCAAAAGACAGAGTGCTGGAAAGTGCAGAAGTATTTGAGAGAATGGGAGCGCAGGTGACTACCAAGCTGTATCCTAATATGCCTCATACTATTATCGAAGATGAAATCAAAATTGTGAATACTATTCTGAATTCAAGCAATGCTGTAAAGCCTACAGCATAGGCAACCGATGCATTGACGTGTGAGAATCAGATATTGGAAACTTTTTTATAGGGTTCAGAGTTCGTAGTTCTATATCATAGTCATGAACTATGAATTCTGACACCTTTCTGACCTATACAACATGAACTTAACCATTGTATCTGCCAGTACCCGTATTGGCAGACAATCACATCGGGTAGCACTGGGGCTGAAGAACTATTTTGCACAATTCAGCCATGTGAACCTGACTATTGCTGATCTGGCAGATTATCCTATTCCCTTGTTTGAAGAGGTAGCTCAGCGACATCCCAATCCGCAACCTTCCGTTATTGAATTGGGTAAGATACTTCATCAGTCAGATGCTTTTTTGTTTGTGACACCTGAATACAATGGAAGTTATACACCTGCTCTGAAAAACATGGTGGACACCTACAACAAAACAGAGTTTGCAAGGAAGGCTATTGGCATTGTCACTGTTACTACCGGCGGTTTAGGCGGGATGCGGGCTGCTATGCAGATGCAACAATTAATACCTGCTTTGTTCGCTATTGCAGCTCCACATATGTTACTGGTTCCTCATATGACACAAAAGTTTGATGAAGAAGGAAATCTGATAGACGAACATTATCTGAAAAATCTGGATCATTTTGCAAAGGAGTTTTTGTGGCTTGCAGAGGCTGTATACGAGAAAAAACAGAAAGAACACCTTCATACGAATTAACTTCCCTTATAGATGATAGTTATAGTACAAGAGCTCCAGTGATGAATAGTGGTATCATCACTGGAGCTCTTGTATTTTTATATGAATCTTTTTGAATTAGTGGCTTTTAGCAGGATGTATACTTTCTGAAACCAAAATACATCATACTGAATATATAGGATACTTTAACCGAAGAAAAGCTCAAATGGGATAGTCTACAATAAACTTATCTCTATATTTACGGGCAAAAATTTAACCAGATCATATGAATAAAGACATTTTGCAAAATCGTTTTGAAGTAATTTGTGGCTTGGTACTGGCGATATTTGCCTCTATACTGGCCGTTGTTCAGATTGGGTCAGGACAGGCAGGTGGAGATGAGTTAAAAGCTATCAATGAAAAGTCCTCTGCCTATCAATGGTATCAGTCCAAGAGTATCAAAGAAAGTTTGCTGGAAGGTCAGATTGGATTGTTGGAAACATTGTTAAAGTCAAATTCCATTCAGGGTAAGGATACAGCTGCCTTATATGAGAACATTCATAAAATGCAGCAGAAGATAGCACGTTATGAAAAGGAGAAAGATGAAATACTACGTGGGTCTATAGAGGTAGGCGAAGCCAACTGGGTACAGGAGAAAGATGGAAAGATGGGCCAGATTACCGGAGCACAGGAATGGGAAAAGCTGGCAGATAAGGCTGGCTATATTGGTGACCAGTTTGATCTGGCTTCGTTGTTTTTACAGTTATGCCTGGTAATGGGTGGGGTGGCATTGGTAATTCACAAACCAACTACCAAGTGGACCTTCTTTGGACTAATGATTGCCCTGGGTACATTAGGAACATTGCTTTCTATCTATATTTATACAATATCCTGATTTCCGGAAAATCAAAACAGACAGGAGCTGTTATTAAGTACTTTTTTAATGCTCAACACCAGCTCCTGTCTGTTTTAGCCCCAACTATGACGCCATAGCCTGAAATTTTCCGCATGTACAGAGTCATTTAGCCGTTTGATCCAGTTAGATTCTTTTCTGGGATTATCATAATCTGTGATTGTAAAGACAAGGATCATATTCTGGAACCAGTTTTCCTTTCTCATTTCTTCCAGTACAGATACTACCGTCTCAAATACATTTTCCCGAAAACGGGGAAAGCTTTCTGTATACGTTTTGCCTAGCACTGTATTTCGCAGTAGCGCAGACAGTTGATTAAAGTCTTCTGTCGCAAGGTTTCCTTCGTTTTTCCATTCTGCCGGACTCCACTGATAATACTCTGTATTGTCTGGATCTTCTGCTTGTTGTTTTTGCAAATACGAAAGTGTATTGACCGCTGGTGAAAGTGTAAGCACCCCTTCATCTGAGTACAACGCAAAGGCGCAAACCTCACCAGTATATTGTCTGGTAGCTTCTATCAATGCGTTTTGAGTTGCTTCTTTTACTTGTTGTCTGAATAAATTAAAGTCAAACGGTTGCATGAAAAAAATTAACTATACTAGAAAATGTGCGATGGATAAAAATACAACAAATTGTGTTCACACGTGTAGCCAAAGGTAGATTGACATGACTACTAAAAGTCGCAAAGTAATGAAAAATAGAATGCAAAAAATGAGTGCTACAGACTTTATGTTTTATTAAACTATTCTATTCCTAAATGTGTGTTGGCTATGAGATGTTTAGATAAACTTTACGCATTTTGTACATTACCTCCATGTCTCTGGTAAGCTATGGGAAGAGTGGTTATTATTTACACACGAAAGTTGTCTGGTACCATTTTGTAAACAGAACATACCAGACAACCTACGAAGGAACTTCATTATTGAATTACCTGTAGTACTTCATTGTGACGTCGAAGATGTATTTTGGTCAATAAAAGCACCACGTAAGACCGATAGGAAAAAATAGTTAAAATGAAGAATGTTGTTTGAGGGATACCGAAAGATGAATAGTAAATAGATTTATTCATGCCTGCAACTAATTGACTATCAAAAAGTAGTATGTAATATTATTGTCAATTAGAAACCCTGTTCCGATCTATTGTACTATAATATTGAATCATTCACAAAGTCTGAATGAACCATGCTTTATCAGATAACGTCTTTCGTTTTAGCTTATGTTATCTTTACTTTTAATGTAAACTCATAAAAACTGACCATGCATAATGGAAAGATGTAGGCTACTCTAAAATATTTAAAAAATCAGCAAACCTCAGGTGGGAGTAAAAGCAGTATCAGTTGTCATACAGGCAAAACAAACAAAGAGATTTATTTTAGCTAAACAGAAGACCATGAGGTGTGTATACTTTTTTATTTTCCTTTTACTAGTGGGAGTAACAACGCAGGTTTTAGGACAATCCGTGAGTACAGGTGGCATACAACGCTGTATTACAATGGAACGCTTGAAGCAGAAGTTTGCCCTGGATGCTAAGTTTAAATTGCAGTTTGAGCAAAATACACAAAAATTTAATCAGGATGTTTGGAAGGGTTCTTATCGGTTGTCATCTGCGCGAACAGGAAGTGGAACCAGTAATGCGAAAACGGTGTATTCTATACCGGTTGTTTTTCACATTGTGATGTCTAATCCCAATCAGGTGACAGATGCTCAGATTCAGAAACAACTGGATATATTAAATGCCGACTTCGCTGGTGCAAATGCTGACTCTACAAGTATACCTTCCTATTTTAAGCCCTTATTTGGAAAATCCGGAATACAGTTCAGTTTGGCTCAGCGTACGGCAACAGGAGATCCAACAACCGGAATTAACCGGGTGACAACTACCAAAAGTTCGTTCTCTTATACTGCCAATGATGTCAAATATACCTCCAGTAGAGGTGCTGATAGCTGGGACCCTGATAAATACCTTAATGTGTGGATTTGTGCAATCACTACAACGAGTAGTGGTAGTATACTGGGATACGCGACTTTTCCAGGTGATATGCCAGCCGCTGAGCAAGGTGTTGTGATTGATTACAGAACATTACCTGGTGGATCATATACAGATTATAATAGCGGCAGAACCCTGACTCATGAAACTGGACACTACTTTAATCTGTATCATATCTGGGGAGATGATGATGGCGCTTGTTCCGGATCGGATTATGTAGAAGATACACCGAATCAGGCAGATGCTTCCAGTGGATGTTATTCAGGAGTAAAAACAGATAACTGTACTTCTTCAGGAAATGGCATTATGTACCAGAATTATATGGATTATAGTGATGATGCCTGCCTGGTAATGTTTACTGATGCTCAGGTGACTAGAATGGAAGCAGCTTTGGTTGCCTACCGATCATCATTATTGACATCCGATGGAGCACAGATTGCTGTTGTTACCACCAATAATGCTGAACTAAAATCGATTGATAATCCGGAAGGTCGATTGTGTAGTGACTCTTTTACGCCATCCATTACCATTCGTAATCGGGGAAGCCAGACGCTTACTTCCTTGACTATCACTACAAAAATAGATGACGCTGTAGTGTCTACCTATAACTGGGCAGGTTCTTTGGCTAAAGCGAATACAACCAGTATTTCCCTGGCGGCAGTTACCATGCCAGAAGGAGATCATACGGTAACTATCCGTATTTCTTCCCCAAATGGAAAAACGGATGAGGAAACAAGTAATGATGTCTTGAGTGAAACCTATCAATATTATGCGCCAGTATCCACAATCAGCGAGGGGTTTGAAGGAAGTACATTTCCGCCAGTTGGATGGAGCATTGTAAATAATGATGGTGGGATTACATGGGAAAAAGTAACTGGCATTGCCAGAACAGGTAACACCAGTGTGAAGATCAACAATTTTGATTATAGCAGCAATGATGAAACTGACGATCTGATATTACCTGTATTAACTATCGCCGAGGTAGATTCAGCTTACTTATCGTTCTATGTTGCAGCGGCTACTTATACTTCTGTTAGCAGTACTTCCAGAAGTATTGTATGGGATACATTGCAGGTACTGGTAAGTACAGATTGTGGAAAGACGTATACCAGTCTGTACAAGAAGTATGGTAGTAGCCTGGTGACACGAACAACTGCCACAACAGATGCATTTGAACCAACCGCCAGTGAATGGCGTAAAGATTCTGTAAATCTGGGAGATTATATTGGCGCTGGTGAGTTGTGGATTGCGTTCCGCAATACAACAGAATATGAAAATAATATTTATCTGGATGATGTAAACCTGAGAACGGTCACAATCAATAAAAATCTGAAGGAAAAAGGGTTTCTTGTAGTGCCTAATCCTACGGATGGCAATGTTGATGTTCAGTTTTATCCACAACCAGAAGGGTTGCAGCGTATTCAGATTCTGAATGGACTTGGTCAGAAAATAGCTGAAACAAGTATTTCGAGTAGTACACCAGCCAATGCTTATACATTTGATATCAGTCAATATGCATCAGGGGTATACATTGTGCGGGCAGTGTTCTCAGATCATGTGTCTGTGAAGAAGATTGTGAAGTATTAGCCTTTTGTATAAAAACAGCCCTGTATGCAATAATGTATACAGGGCTGTTTGATTTTTCATTTCTCAGTGTGACCAGCTGCCAAATTTTCCCATTCGGTAGTCATTGTACGCTTCCATAATTTCCTGTTGCGTATTCATCACAAAAGGGCCTTGTGCTATTACTGGTTCTCCTATTGGCTCTGCATGTCCAAGAAGCAATATACTATCTTCCTGTGCCTGGATAGTAAGTTGTTCTGCATCATGATTGAATTCAACTAAAGTGTGCATTGCGGCTTTTTGTCCATTCACTATAAACTGACCTCTGATTACATAGAAAAAGATAGTGTGAGAGGCTGGGATCGATACTGAATACTGACTTCCCGCTTTATATTCCATTGTACATAAAGAAACATCAATAAGCGAGTCAAATGCACCTTTGTGACCTTCCCATGTACCCGATACCAGATGGGATACAATATTTCCATTATCATGAATAATGGTAGGGATCTCATCTTTTTGCAGGCCTTTGTAGAATGGTTCTGTCATCTTCAGGCGGGAAGGGAGATTAAGCCATAACTGTAAAATCTCCAGATTACCTCCATTCTTTTTAAACTCTGTAGAGGATACTTCTGCATGGATCAGACCTCGTCCGGCTGTCATCCATTGTACACCTCCGGCTGTGATTACACTTTCGTGTCCGCCGGAATCCTTATGCATGATATCGCCATCTATGATAAACGTTACCGTTTCCATTCCTCTGTGTGGGTGAGGACCAAACGGAAGCCCTCGATTATTTGCTGGATATACCTGTGGTCCATGATGGTTTAAAAACAAAAACGGATCTATCTGCTGGAGTGTTCGGGAGGGCAAAGGTGAATAGGTAATCAAATCTGCAATAGGGGAGTACGTTGCTGTATGAATCTGTTTGATGGTTCTCATAAAAGTGTATTTGGTTCTATTATTGCTAAGTCAGAGTGAAAGAAAATAGTTTCCTACTTATAAAGGCTACCAGCCATATTTTTTCACAGTCATGTTTACAATCAATAGGATATAATTATTAATCAACAATTTCTTTATTTGTAACTTGTTTACAATTTATTGTCTGTTTATATATTATAACCCTGATGAATGACTCTACCATGTTCAGTCTAAGAAGTATACCTATTGTTTTATTTGTTGTTTTTTCACTAAATATACACGCACAAAACTTATTTAATCCTGGAAAGATAGTAACATCCAAAGGCGATACAGTATCCGTTCTGATCAAAGATAGACCAGATAAACTGAATTCTTCCGAATGCGTTGTGAAAACTTCTGCCAGAGGAAAGTCTATTACATACACCCCGATAGATATTCGGTCTTATATTCTGGAAAACGGAAAGATTTATGTATCCGGAAAGATAGGCAATACAGAGTCCAAAGATTCTATTTCTGTATTTCTGCAAAAGTTGGTAGGAGGAGAAGTGAATCTGTATTTCTGGAGAGGTAGCCAGGGTAAAGATCGTTATTTTGCCGAAGTTCCACCTGATGGGATGCTGGAACTGGAAGGACAAAAGGATACCTATATCAACGGACAGCGATATCGTGCAGATGGGAAATATCAGAAACAGTTAAATTCCATTATGACTAAGTGTGTGATAGACCAAGGGGCTTTGGCCGAACTGCGTTACATTCGTACAGATATGACAAAGTTTGTGGTAACGTATAACAAGTGCAGTGAGATCCGGAATCAAACCTATCAGTATCTGGAACCAAAAGGAAAACATTTTTTTGGGGTTCGGGTTGGGACAAATATAGGGTATGTAAATTTTATAGCCAGTAATGTGGCTATAAAAGGTGTTCCTACCTCATCTATGCCAATGATTTCTGTATTTGGTTCCTTTCAGCTGGTAGATATGGATAGGAAATTATACCTGCAACCTGAACTTCAGTTTGTAATGATGAAGATTGGAAATTTTAAACAGGTAAAACCTAATGTTGATATAAGTGAAATTCGCAATAACCTGATTTACATTCCAGTTACATTAAAATATGACTTGTTGCGAGGGGCCATTACACCTTATATTTATGCTGGCTTGGGAATGAGCCTTAATTTTTCATCAACAATGAAAGTAAATTATCCTGCCAGAAGTTTGAGTAAGGAATGTGTAAATCGGAAAGTTGGAGCACAGGTAATACTAGGTGCAGGCCTAAAATGGAAACGCCCGCATAGAGAGTATGCCTTGGATTATCGTGTGTATGAAACCTCTCTTCACCGTACTAATAGCTCTTTTGATACCTTTTTATATTCTAATAATCTGACGTTCTCTGTGGCACTGGAAAAGAAACGTAAATAATCTGATAGTACAAGAACGCCCTTTATGAAAGTACATAAAGGGCGTTAGCTATGTTAACTAACAGTTTTTTCCTCTGCTGATTTTACATTATCCTCAGCATGACGGTCAATTAGCTTATTAAGAGGATCAATGCCTGCTTTGGAAGGTTCTTCTGAAACTGTAATCACAAAGGTGTTTTCTTTTTTATTAACCTTGTGTTTTTTCAGATAAATGAGTTTGTCCTTACCCTGATCATCCTTGTGGTAAACGCCCACATCTATCCAGTCGTTGATCGCGATATTTTTCTCATTACCTGTACTATCTGCCCGAAGTTTTTCTGCCAGTACTGTTAGGGTAACCTCATACTGCTTGTCAGCTTTCTTCTGATAGGTTACAGTCTGCGCTTTATTTTCAAATAGTGTAATGGTTTCGAACATATCTGTGATGATATATTTCAAGGAGTCGGGCGTTTGCTCTGTAAAATAGCCCAGTAGGTCTCTGCTGGTAGGATAGCGCTTTTGTTTGGATTCGGGACCAGGATACTGCCAGTCGTTAAGGAAGTTGTGCAGTGCCAGATTTACCTTGTCTTCTCCAATATAATCCTGTAATGCAAACATCGCCAGAGATCCTTTCTGATAATGAATGTATCCTTGTCGTTCTACATCTACCAGAGGCTGTTCCTTTTTACGTTCAGCAGATCGACCTCTCAAATACCGGTTTAATTCATATTTCAGAAATTTCTGCATCTGTTCCTGGGAGTAGGTCTGTTTCAAAACCATAAGTGCAGAATACTGCGCCTGTGTTTCTGATAGCATTGCATTTCCTTTGACATTCGCTTCCGGAACCTGGTGCCCCCACCACTGATGCCCTACTTCATGCGCTGTAACATAGTATGGCATATCCAGATCTTCTTCCGGATCTTTGATACGCTGAATATAGCCAATGCCTTCAGAGAAAGGAACTGTATTAGCGAAAGACTGGGCAAATTCTGCATATTTAGGAAACTCCATAATGCGCATTTGTCTAAACTGAAAAGGGCTGAAGTTTTTAGAGAAATAGTCAAGGGATGCTTTCATGGATTCCATCATCCGCTTCAGGTTAAACTCATGACCTTTGTTGTAATAGATTTCTAGATTGACATTATGCCATTTGTCTTTCAGCACTTCATATCGGGCAGAAACTATAGAGTAAAAATTGACCATTGGTACATCCATTTTGTAATGGAAGTATTTACGATCTTTTTCTTCCCATGACTTTTGCAGGTAACCCGGTGCAATAGCTGTTTGATCTTTGGATGTACCTAAAACAATTTCAAAACGAATGTAATCCGAATCATCGCCAAACAAACTTTGACCCAGACCAACCGGATCGTTTTGTGCCATCATCCTTTCTTTCTCAGGAAGTTTGTGTTTGCGCCGGTTGTCATCGTTTCCAATTTCAAACCCATCATTGTATCCCAATGATGGAAAATAACTATTGTTAAAGAATGTCCCATTATAGACAACTTCTGTATTTGAACCTCTTGCTACAAAGCCTCTGCTGCTGTAACTTGTTTTAAAGCTCATCTTTACAGAGTCTCCCGGGTTCAATGTATGAGTTAACGTATAGATGGTATATCCGAGCGGTTTCCATGTTTGTTTTTCTTTTGCACCGCCATCAAACTTCAAATAGGCCAGCTGCATATTATGCAGTACATCATTTTGGATATGGATATCCTGAATAGGTTTGCCTGTTTTATTTTTTAGCCAGTAATACCCTTCTGCCACAAAATCCCGTTTGTCAGGATAGATTTCAACTTTGAGATTTACATCTGTGATGCGAGGTTGAGGAATGTTCTCAAACTTTTTCAGCGTTTTCTCATAGTCTACCTGCCGATCCTCTTCCTGATCGCGAGTGAGGTAGGTATTGAGTTTGTTAGTATTATAATAAACAAAACAGCCGGTTGCTGCAAAACCAATAATGGTGGCAATAGCAAAAGTCAGTAAGGGTTTTGTCAGACGAAGTTTTCCTAATTGTAGGCGTGTTTTAAAGAGTACATCTGTTCCTCTGACAGTGAAGAGTACTGATAGCGCGAACAATAATCCTATAAAAAATAACCAATAGAGCTTAATCCAGGAGAAAGAAGTAATAAAGTGCCCATATTTATTCATGTCAGAATACCTGTCCAAACTACCACTATTGAAAATGAATAATGGATGTTGTATGCCCATGGCATCAATAAAAAACAGAATCAGAAAGAATACAAACATCAAGGCATAACCAACAAATTTGCTGTTAGCCATGATCTGTACAAAGAATGAGAGGAGCGTCCAGGCAATTAAGAAAAATAATGTATTGACGAACAAAGCTTTGATATAAAGCGATAGCTCAAATACAAAATATCCGTTAAATAGCTGTATTAAAATGCCACACAGTATTAATGTGATTAATAGACCCAGATAGATGATTAGCAATCCCATGAACTTGGCAACCAGGTTAACCCAGTTGGGGACAGGCATTGCATCTATGATTAGATTAATATTGACAGAACGTTCCTTCCAGATAAGTTCTCCAGAATAAAAAACAATAATAATTAGAAAGAACAGATCAAATTCATTGAGTAAACCTAATACATTGGCAGTTACTGGATAAGAACTGGTTCCATACATCTGATTAAAGTAAAAAGAGCCAATAATAATGTCAGCCAGGCCTACCAGTACGATAGCTATAAAAGGAATCTCTTTCGCAACCATTTTGCTATAGAAAATAGTTTGTTTCCAGAGTTGTTGCAGGTTAGCTCCGATAGAAATATACTGCGATACAGACGGAATAGTAACTTGTTCCGGACGAATTTTTGAAGTTTCTATTTTGATTGCTTTTTTCTTACGCAAACCTGTTCTGATTACATTAAAGCTAAAGCTATAGTAGGTTATTACTAATATTAATATAGCTATACCACACCATATTAGCCGATTCCAGAGAAGCATGCCTTCCATAGGGACAAGCATTGTATTTTTTTGAGCAGGGGTCCAATATTCGGTGTAGATAATAAAAGCACGAAAACCAAACGGATCAATTAAAGACGCCAATGTTTTGTTTTCAATATCAGATAGCAACTGACTAGTGACCTGATACAATACAAATAGGATTATACCTTGCGTATAGAGAACTATAGATTTTCTGCTTAGCGCGCCTGCCGCAAAAAAGATCGCTCCCTGAATGAAAAGATTGGTGATACCATATAAAACAAAAGGTTGTATGAAACTCCAGGCATCAAAAGGAAGCATTGTTTTTTCTTTCCAGGAAGGGTCCCATGGAAGATGTTTGCCAATACCAAAGCCTAACATAAAGGCAAGCCATATGCTACAATATATCAGTACCATGACAACAAATGATCCCAGAAACCGTCCAAACAAATAATTAAACTTAGACAGTGGTTTACTGAATATTAATGCCTCCATTTTATGGTCAAAGTCGCGTAATACTGCAACTCCCATGATGGCAGAAGCAATGAATGTCATGAAAAAAGTCATGATTATGGTCATGAAGGCCAGATTGTAAGGAGAGTTTTCCTTGATCTGCCCACCTGCAACCCCTCCAATTGTTACATACTGAGATGTAACAGCTGCAAAACAAAGGATAAACAAAATCGCAAAATATAGGTAGGTGGCCGCACGTCGCTTCCGGTAATCGAATTCAAAACGTAATATTTCTGCTAACATAAGTCTATGGCGTTTGAGAGTGAGAAGAATGTAATACTTAGACAGTAATAACCTGTGTTCCAAAGATCTTGGCAAAGTATACATCCTCCAGATCTCCTTCTGCTGCATCAAAGCCTTCAGGCGCTATGTCTGCCAGTACACGAATCACAGGTGTACCACCGACTAGTTTGTCAGAAATAACTACATGTGTTTTCTTATAGGTTTCCAGTTCACTTTTGGCAATACGCTTGCTCCATACTCTTCCCTGAATCTCATCAATAGCATCTTGTGGATTGCCTTTGTATAAAACCTCTCCTTTATTGATGATTGCCATGTCTGAGCATAACTCCTTCACATCTTCTACAATGTGAGTAGAAAGGATAACAATGGTATTTTCTCCGATTTCACTCAGTAGATTTAAGAAACGGTTCCGTTCGGCAGGGTCTAGTCCTGCTGTGGGTTCATCCACAATAATCAGTTTCGGACTGGCTAGTAAGGCTTGTGCAATCCCAAACCGTTGTTTCATACCTCCGGAATAACCACCCAGGTTTTTCTTGCGGGCATCATACAGGTTGGTTTTGTACAATAAGGCTTTTACAATTTCCTGGCGTTCTTTACGATTGGTAATACCTTTTAGTACAGCCAGATGGTTCAGCAGATCTTCAGCAGAGACTTTGGGATATACACCAAACTCCTGAGGCAGATAACCCAGTATTTGTCTTACCTCTTCTTTTTGGGTTAAAACATTCAGGCTTCCGAGTGAAATACTGCCGCTATCTGCTTCCTGCAGTGTAGCAATGGTACGCATCAAAGACGATTTTCCGGCTCCATTGGGGCCAAGTAACCCAAACATACCTTGTTTGATAGTGAGATTTACATCTTTGAGCGCCTGCACTCCATTGGAGTAGGTTTTGCTGAGATTGCTGATGGTTAATTCCATAATAAAATTCGAAGTAGGTTTAGTATAAGCTAAATATGTTGATTTTATAAGGATGATTCATCTGTTTTTGGGATAAGAGGCAGCATTTCAGCATTAACTCTCTCAAAACTTATTTAAAAGAAAAGCTAATGAAAATTAGTACACTAGCAAGGCTATTTGTTGTCAAATAGCAATCCTATATAACATGAGTGGTCTGATTTTTGCGTAAAGCTGATATAATAAAGTCATTCTTTACCTGTATGGAGAATCTACATAGTTACTGTTAAGCTAATTTTACTACTATCAAGCATGAAAAACTTATTCTACTTTACCTTCTGCACTTTTATTACCTCTATTCTTTCCTTTAACACCATTTTTGCTCAAACGCAAAAAGGAAGATTTATGGCAGGACCTTCAATTGGAAAATTCAGTTTTGGCAAGAGTTACTCAGACATTGCTTTTGACATTAAGGCTGGTTACTTTATTGTAGATAACCTGGCTATTGGGATAACTCCTTCCTATTCCTATAGTTGGGCTACTGATAATGTCCGTTTTAAAGAAAAAATTAATGTATTGGGCATCGGTCCTTTTGTGAGATATTATTTTGGCGAAGGCAAGCTGAAACCGCTGCTTAATGCAAGCTTTTTGTATCATTCCCGTAAAGCAAATGTTACATATTCGCCTATAATGACACCAGATGGGCCTATTGAGGGATATGCATATGAGTTCAAAGGGGGATATAAATTACTTCAAGCTGGAGGGGGTATTGCTTATTTCTTAAGTAATACAATTTCTTTGGAAGGGATTGTCAACTACGGGCGCTATATAGATTATAATGAGAATACTGATGTTAAAGCAGGTGAAGTTAGCATTGGTTTGGGTGTGCAGATTTTTATTGGACAATAAGTATACCTGAAAAATCTTTCAGTAAGTAATCTATTATTTGTTTACATTTTTGAAGGAAATGGCATTAATCCGATTATGTTAAATCTGTAGTATATTTGTGCAGTCAAACTATTCAAGTATTTCTTATCAGTAACTTATGACAAAATTATTCTACATTACCCTTTCTTTTTTCATTATTTCTCTTCTCTCATTAACTGATTCCCTGGCCCAAACGCAAAAAGGCAGATTTATGCTAGGAACCTCTATGGGCAAATTCAACTTTGGAAAAAATTATACGGAACTTTCTCTGGATGTCAAGGCGGGCTACTTTATCATTGATAATCTGGCTATTGGCTTAACTCCTTCCTATGCTTATACATCTGCTGATTATCCGAATGGAGATAAGCAGAAAAACAATGCCGTAGGTATTGGCCCATTTGTGAGATATTATTTTGGCGAAGGCAAACTAAAACCTTTGCTCAATGCCAGTTTTTTGTACTACAATAGCTCGGTTAAAGCTTTCTATGCTTCGATTCCTGTGCCAGAATTTCCAGGAGATGCCTATGAATTTCAGTTTAAGAATAAATACAAATTAATACAAGCAGGAGGTGGCATTGCTTATTTTGTGAATGATAATATCTCTCTGGAAGGGATTGTAAATTATGGACGTTATCTGGACTACGAAAGTTTTGGTTATGAGAAAGATGGTGAGCTAAGCATTAGTCTGGGTGTACAGTTTTTTGTTGGGAAGTAAATATATGTACCAAGATCTTACTGTAGAAATTATTCAAATATTTATATAAGCATGTTTACCTCTTCAAATATCCAATACTAATACTTGTTTTATTCTCAATTCCCATAAAAGTGAGAGTAAAAGCTTGTTTAATTTTCCACTCTATTCATTTTACAATGAAAAAAACGTTTATTTTAATTAGTGCCATTTTTAGCTTTTTAGTGTTAACAACAGAAAAATCATTTGCACAAACTGATCAGGGTAATTTTATGGTGGGAAGTTCAATTGCAAACTTGAACTTTGATGATAGTAATACCAGCATTTCTTTTAGCCCTACACTTGGATATTTTGTCATTGACAACCTGGCTATAGGTTTAACACCTACTATCTCTCACAGTTCTACAGAATCACTTATTCCTGGTCAAAAATATAAAACAACGACGTGGGGTATTGGTCCATTTGCCAGATATTACATTGGTGATGGTACTGTCAAACCACTTGTGCATGCTGGCTATTCTTATCTAAGTTCTAAAAGTAAAGATGATACTTCCAATGGAGTTATCGAAACTAAAAGCAATTATAGCAACGTTAAGTTAGGCGCTGGTGTTGCTTATTTTATAAATGATCACGTATCTGTAGATGGGATTGTAAATTATAACCTGCTATTCAGTGAAGGTAATGACAGCCAGGGAAGTGTAGGAATAAGCTTTGGGTTCCAGATTTTTCTTGACTAAAAAATAACAGTCTTTGGTTTATATAAAAAACCTCTGCAAAGTTGCAGAGGTTTTTTTGTTAACTACGAGGATGGAAATCGTGCATGATTTGCTTAAGATAATCCCGATCCAGGTGGGTGTAGATCTCTGTAGTAGTAATAGATTCATGTCCCAGCATTTCCTGTACGGCCCGTAAGTCTGCACCTCCTTCTATCAGATGGGTAGCAAAGGAATGGCGGAATGTGTGTGGACTGATATTTTTTTGGAGGTTAATGATCTGAGCCAGTTCCTTGATGATCAGAAACACCCACACTCTTGACAATCCTTTACCTCTGGCATTCAGAAAGACATAGTTTTCGTGATCTTTCTGAGGGGTAACATGGCAACGCACCTGTTCCAGATAGATAGTCAGGTATTTGGTAGCTTCGCTTCCCATCGGAACCAGTCTTTCTTTATTTCCTTTTCCTACAATCCGTAAAAATCCCAATTCTGTATAGACATTGGACAAGGTCAATTCGATTAGTTCGCTTACACGTAGTCCTGATCCATACAGTATTTCGAGCATAGCCCGGTTGCGGGTTCCTTCCGGAGTAGAATGATCGATGGCTGCCAGCAACTGGTCAATTTCTTGTACGGATAGTGTATCAGGAAGTTTGCGAGACAGCCGTGGTGCTTCGACTAGCTGGGTAGGATCGTCTTTGATCAAATCTTCGGCAAACATGTATTTGAAAAAGCCCTTGAGCCCTGACAAAAAACGGGATTGAGAGGAAGGCGTCATACCTAACTCTCCCAGATATTGCAGAAATTCTCGGATGTGTCGGTCGGTAACCTCGGTAGGGCCAACCTTCATTTCTTTAATCTCCAGAAACTGGTGTAGTTTCTCTATATCATGTATATATGCCTCAATCGAGTTTTCAGAGAGACCTCGTTCCAGATGGAGATAGTTTTTATATTCTTTTATCGCCGATGACCACATAGAATTGTAGGGGAATTGTGCTTGCAAATGGAATGTTAAACAGCTTCTGTATTCAAAACACGAAAGTACAATCTTTTTCTGAGGCAAAATCTCCCTGTTTTCAAAATCTCTTTTATATTGCCAGCCTGATTAGTAAAGTTATTTTTTCAATTCTATTTATGTATTAATTATGGAAATTCTGATTCTGAATGGGCCCAATATGAATCTTCTGGGGCGTCGTGAACGTAGCATTTATGGAAACATGTCTTTTGAGACTTTCTATGAAATTTTGCAAAGTCAATATCCGGATATAAAGCTTACTTACTTTCAGTCTAATACAGAAGGTGCACTGATTGATAAATTACATGAGGTTGGATTCTCTATAGATGGCATTCTGTTTAACCCTGGCGGGTATGCACATACTTCTATCGCACTTTCTGATGCAGTAGCTGCTATTACCACGCCTGTGATAGAAGTGCATATCTCCAATGTATTTGCGAGGGAGGAGTTTCGTCATCACAGTTATATCAGCCGCAATTGTGCGGGTGTTATCTGTGGATTTGGCCTGGAAGGGTATCGATTGGGACTGGAAAATTTTCTAAGAAGAAGAGATTCCAAGTAATACTTGGTTAGATAGTAATTTTTTAAGAATACAGGATTGTGCAAAAACGCAAATCTTGTATTCTTTGTTTTTTTTATGGATTTTGAAGTAGATTGAGACAAGAGAATATATACAGTTTATTTAATTTAAAATTTGACGATTTGATTACTTTTTACCCCGGCCCTTCCAAAGTGTATCCGCAAGTACGACAGTATATGCTGGATGCCTACGATTCTGGTATTCTGAGTGCCAATCACCGTAGCTCTGCTTTTATGCAGATCTGTGAGAAGACACTTGGCTTGTTACAGGCAAAACTCAACATTCCAGAAACCTATTCTGTGGTATTTGTCTCTTCGGCTACGGAATCCTGGGAGATAATCGCCCAGTCCTTTACGCAAAAGTCCAGCCACCATTACTATAATGGTGCATTTGGACAAAAATGGTATGAATATGCCCATAAGATTGTTCCACAGACTACTTCTCAGGCATTTGATAGCAATCAAATCCCGCTGCTAACAAATGTGCCTGACGACTGTGATGTAATCTCTCTTACACAGAACGAAACTTCCAATGGCACACAACTTCCTGCTGCATTTATTGAATCTGTAAAAACAACTTATCCTGATAAATTGATAGCGGTAGATGCAACATCTTCTTTAGGAGGAGTAGCTCTCAGAATCGAACAGGCAGATATCTGGTTTGCTTCTGTTCAGAAATGCCTGGGTCTGCCTGCTGGGATGGGTTTACTGATTGTCTCACCCAAAGCATTGGAACATGCCAGAAAGATCAGCGATAAACGGTTCTATAATAGCTTCTTGTTTATGTATGATAACATACAGAAGTACCAGACCCATTATACTCCAAATGTATTTAATATTTACTTGTTAATGCGGGTGTTGGAGTCAGTAGAACCGCTGGATAGCATTGCCGACAAAATCCGGCAACAGGCAGCAAACTGGTATACCTTCTTTGATAATCATCCTGTACTAAAACCATTGATACAGAATCCGCAAGTTCGTTCGGATACTGTGATTACGATTGGTGCTACAGAGGATAAAATCACCTTCATAAAACAAGCTGCACAGAAGGAAGGTATTGTACTGGGTAATGGATATGGTGACTGGAAATCCAGTACTTTTCGTATTGCTAACTTTCCAGCAATTACACAACAGGAAATTAGTCAGTTGCAAACTTTGCTCAAAGATATTGGCAAGTAAGCATTTACATTGTTGTACCAACTTTTTCAACAAACTATCTCTTTATGTTCAATCTAAAAGAAATTTTTTCAGTTACACTCATTCTTTTCTCAGTAATTGATATTGTAGGCTCCATTCCTATTGTCATTGATCTGCGAAAGAAGAACGGCAAAATCGAATCTGAGAAAGCTACCCTTGTAGCGGGTTTGCTGATGGTAGTTTTTCTGTATCTGGGTGAATCTATTCTCAGACTTTTTGGTGTAGATGTACAATCTTTTGCTGTTGCCGGAGCTATTATTGTCTTTCTGATTGGGATGGAAATGATATTGGGACGGCATATTTTTCGTCCGGATACAGACAATAATACATCTTCTATTGTTCCTCTGGCATTTCCATTGATTGCTGGAGCCGGAACTATGACAACGATCATCTCTTTGAAATCAGAATACCAGACTCCCAATATTTTAACAGGAATACTGCTTAACCTGATCATAGTCTATCTGGTCTTGCGTAGCTCAGAGTGGATTGGCCGTAAACTCGGAACTGCCGGAACAGAAATGTTACGGAAGGTTTTCGGAATTATTCTGATTGCTATTGCCATCAAGCTTTTCAGAGGAAATCTGGGAATCTGACAGATTACAAAGTTACTTACCCTACAAACCATCCCATGAATCAACCTGTTTTACTGATTATTGATGCACAGAAAGGAATAGATGAGGCAGCCCATTGGGGAGGAAACCGAAACAACCCCGAAGCAGAAAGCCGGATTTTGCAACTATTAGACCATTGGCGTAAACAACACTGGCCTGTTTGTCATGTATACCATAACTCAGTACATCCGCAATCACCCTTTTATCCTGGTAAAGTGGGCAATGAGCATAAGCCCGGATTTGAACCTTTGCCACACGAAGTTATATTACGAAAGTCTACTACCAATGCGTTTATAAATACTAACCTTGAATTATACCTATCCCGCAATCGGTTTTCTACCTTGGTGGTGACTGGTTTTGTTACCAATAATTCCGTAGAAGCTACTGTTCGTATGGCAGGTGATTCCGGATACGCCGTTTGGGTAGTTTCTGATGGAGTGGCTACTTTTAATAAAAAAGGGCTGGATGGTCAGGTGTATGATTCTGAGTTGGTGCACACCATAAGTCTGGCCAATATGCAGGGAGAATATGCAACAATTGTAAGTACAGAAGAATTATTATCAAAACTACCTGAACTCTACCAACCGTGAGATTAGATACTATATACCTCTAAAGCCCTGATACAAGTAATCATTACCTCATTATCTGAAACCTAACCATACTGATGAAAAAATACGCATTACAGATTGTATTGCTTCTGAACTTTTATTCCTCTTTTTCCCAGCAAATCATTACCCGAGATCCTGAAATTGCTGCATTGGTCAGCCAGGTATCCAGGGATTCCCTTCAGGCCTATGTAAACAAGCTGGTTACCTTTGGTACACGGCATACCATGAGTGTCACGAACGATAAAAAGAAAGGTATTGGTGCTTCCAGACAATGGGTGCTTAGCAAGTTTCAGCAATTTGCCAGCCAGTCAGAAGGCCGGATGACGGCCATGATTGATACATGGACACTCAAAGCCGATGGGAAGAGGGTAGACAAAGACCAGGAGATTGGCAATGTGATGGCTACCCTTAAAGGAACAGATCTATCCGATAACCGGATCTTTATTGTGAGCGGGCACATTGACAGCCGGGTTACAGATGTAATGAACCGCACATCCGATGCACCTGGAGCCAACGATGATGGCAGTGGTACTGCAGCTGTGATTGAACTGGCCCGGATACTGGCTAAGTCTAAATTTTCAGCTACGATCATTTTTGTGGCTGTAAGTGGGGAAGAACAGGGTTTACTGGGGGCAGAGCATCTGGCAGAAAAAGCTGTAACTGAAAAATGGAATATAGAAGCAGTATTGAATAATGATATTATGGGTTCTAATAACAGCAATGAGACAAATATCATTGATAATACCCGGCTACGTGTATTTAGTGAAGGGCTACCTGCCTTTGAGATAGACAAAAAAGCTGCAAATATCCGCCAGTATGGATTGGAAAATGATGGCAAAGCCCGTCAGCTAGCCCGGTATGTAAAGGAAGTAGGAGAGCGGTATGTAGAAAATCTGGAGGTAGTGATGGTGTATCGTAACGACCGATTCTTGCGTGGTGGAGATCATACACCATTTGTTACAAAAGGGTTTGCCGCGGTTCGATTCTCTGAGATGAACGAAAACTTTCTGCATCAGCACCAGGACTTGCGTACAGAAAAGGGGGTGGAATATGGGGACTTTAGCAAGTTTATGGATTTTGAATACCTGCGAAAGAATACCTGTATCAATCTGGCTAATCTTGCCAATCTGGCAAAGTCACCAGGAATGCCACGGGAGGTACTAATTGAGGTAAGTGGTTTGTCTAATTCTACTACGTTAACCTGGCAAGCTCCGGAAGCGGGTAAACCCAAAGGCTATTACATATTGATGCGGGAAACATATCAGCCATTCTGGCAAAAGAAATTTTTTACTACAGAACTGAAGCTAACATTGCCCTATTCAAAAGACAATTACTTCTTTGCTGTGCAGGCCGTCAGTGAAAGTGGAAATGAAAGTTTGCCGGTAATTCCTTTACCCAAACGTTAATAAAACCGATGTTTCTGCTGTGAGAAACTCTCAGAAGTATTAACTTTCTGTTAAATTCCGATGGAGTGATGTATGGGAGCCGGATGTTGCTCTATCTTTGAGTAAGACTTTACATACCATTATCTATACAGACAACCTATTTTAGAACCAAGAAAATGGATACCCGCCGAGAGTTTCTCAAGAAAGCCGCTTTGTTGTCCGGAGGTGCCGGACTTTGGAGTGCCTTACCTGCCTCGATTCAGAAAGCTTTTGCGATTGACCCCAAAGCAGGAAGCACTTACCTGGATGCCGAACATATTGTCATTCTGATGCAGGAAAACCGTTCGTTTGATCATGCCTATGGAACTCTGCAGGGAGTACGGGGCTTTAACGATCCCAGAGCTATCCGGTTGCCCAACAAAAATCTGGTATGGTTGCAAACCAATGTTGCCGGACAAACTTTTGCTCCGTTCCGCCTGAATATAAAAGATACCAAAGCTACCTGGATGAGTTCATTGCCCCATTCATGGACAGATCAGGTAGATGCCCGCAATGGAGGTAAATATGACAAATGGCTTACTGCTAAGCCATCGGGAAATAAAGAATATGCTCAGATGCCTCTTACTATGGGGCACTATACCCGTGAAGATATTCCTTTCTATTATTCACTGGCAGATGCCTTTACGGTTTGTGATCAGAATTTTTGTTCTTCGCTGACAGGAACTACCCCCAACCGTTTGTATTTATGGACAGGAACAATCCGTGAAAAGCCGGACATGGCTGTGAAAGCGAATGTACGCAATGAAGATGTGGACTATGGTGTACCTGCCAACTGGACTACCTTTCCGGAACGATTGGAAGACAATGGCATTTCCTGGAAGATCTATCAGAATGAGATCAGCCTGCCAACAGGTTTTACGGGTGAAGAAGATGCCTGGCTGGCTAATTTTACAGATAACCCAATTGAATGGTTTACCCAATACCATGTAAAGTACTCTCCTGAATTTCATCATTACCTGAAACAACAGGAGAAAGCATTGCCAGAAGAAATCAAGGCATTGGAAGCAAAACTTCAGTCACTTCCTGCTACGGGTAAGGAAACCGAAGAAGTACAAAAGAAGCTGGAGGAAAAAAAGCATTGGTTGCCCATTGTAAAAGAAGAGCTGAAACAATGGACACCGGAAGGATATGCCAAATTAAGTCAGCGGGAAAAGAATCTGCACGAAAAGGCTTTTACCACTAATCGCAAAGATCCTCATTACCGTGAATTGACCACACTGAAATACAAGGATGGAGATGTGGATCGGGAAGTGCAGATGCCCAAAGGGGATACATTGTATCAGTTTCGGGAAGATGTAAAGAACAAACAGTTACCCACTGTTTCATGGATTGTAGCGCCTGAAAATTTTTCGGATCACCCTGGCGCGCCGTGGTATGGAGCCTGGTATGTATCAGAGGTGATGGACATACTAACCAACGATCCTGAGGTGTGGAAGAAAACCATTTTCATTCTGGCATATGATGAAAATGATGGATATTTCGACCATGTGCCTCCTTTTGTACCACCACATCCTGAGAAGCAACAAACAGGATTGGTTTCCAATGGCATTGATACACGGGTAGAACATGTAACTATGGAGCAGGAGTTACAACGTAAAAGCAAAAACGCCAAACGGGATGGCCGTGACGGACCTATTGGCTTAGGTTTTAGAGTACCACTGGTTATTGCTTCTCCCTGGAGTCGGGGAGGGTGGGTAAACTCTCAGGTATTTGATCATACCTCTGTGGTGCAATTTCTTGAGAAGTTCCTGAGCCATAAGACAGGAAAGAAAATTGAAGAAACCAATATCAGTACCTGGAGACGCACTGTGTGTGGAGATCTGACTTCCGTGTTCCGGCCATACAACGGAGAAAAAATGACAATACCTGCTTTCCTGGAAAAAGATGCTGTCATTGAAGGAATACACAAAGCCCGATTCAAAAAGCTACCTTCTGATTTTAAACAACTCACACCAGAAGAGATCCAACAGATCAATCAAAATCCTGCTAGTTCGGATTGGATGGTTAAGCAGGAGAAAGGTATCCGTCCATCTTGTGCCTTACCGTATCAGATATATAGTGATAGCCAGTTAGTAGCTGAAAAGAAATCTGTACAGGTAACGTTTGACGCCCGGAAGGAGATTTTTGGGACTGCATCCGCAGGTGTTCCTTTTTATGTGTATGCCTCTGGTCTGACTAACCCAGATGCTTTGCCCAGAAATTATGCTGTTAAAGCAGGAGATAAGCTTACAGATACCTGGTCATTGACAGACTTTGACAATCAGAAATACCAGCTTCAGGTATATGGACCAAATGGCTTTTTCCGGCAATTTTCTGGTAACGCCAATGATCCCTTACTGGATATACAGTGTGCCTATCAGCGTCAGGGAGCTAACCAGTTGACTGGTAATGTAGAGATTGTGTTGAGCAATCTGGATAAGAGTCATTCTTATTTGGTAGAGATAAAAGATAATTCCTACTCGGGTACAACAAAAACGCAAGCGCTGGAAGTAAGTAGTTCCAAAAAAGGAAAGGCAGTAGTTGTACTGGATCTGAGCAAAAGTTTTGGCTGGTATGACTTCAGCGTGCGTATTGCTGGTAATGGCGTATTTGAGAAACGATATGCCGGAAGAGTTGAAACCGGAAAGCCTTCACAAACTGACCCATTAATGGGACGGGTAGTCGTATCGTAAGCTTTAACAGTCTTATACATAGTAAAGCTCTTTGTAGGAATCAACTGATCCCCAAAGAGCTTTTTTATTGTTTATCTACTCTTAAAGAAACTTCGTATTGGGTTCTAAGATATCTCTCTGATAAGTCTACGTACGACAAAAGTGGAACTGTTTTGATCCGGAAAACAGTGGCTGAATTCTTGTTCTCCTTCTTGGAAAACGCGATGTTTAACGGGTTGTTGCTCTTCTTGGGAAATAAATTAATTTGCTGATTTTCAGTTGATTAATTAGGTATTATTCTCATATATTCGCTTTTGAATATATCGTTATACTAGCTTTTATGAAAGAAGAAACAGCTCAGAACATCGGTCCCTCAAGGATTGAAATGGTGTATCAGCGCTTAGGTGATCCTACCTCTCCTCCGGTTTTTCTAATCATGGGAGGTGGTGCACAAATGATTGCCTGGCCTGATGGTTTTTGTGCTGAACTGGTTAATCAGGGTTTACAACTGATTCGGTTCGACAACCGGGATACAGGACTGTCTACGCACTTTTCTAATGCACCTATGCCCAATCTACCAGCTGCAAAAGCAGGCGATTTTTCCTCGGTGTCCTATACACTATCTGACATGGCCGCCGATACGGTTGGATTGATGGATGCCTTAGGCTTTGAAAGTGTACATCTGGTAGGTGCTTCAATGGGTGGTATGATTGCCCAGACTATTGCCATTGAATACCCAACACGTGTTCGTTCATTAACATCTATGATGTCTACTACAGGAAATCCTACAGTAGGACAGCCCGACTATGGAGTGTTAGCCTCTTTGGGCGCACCTCCCAGTGACGATCGTCAGGGAGCGATTGACTGGCAGGTGAAAGCCCTTCGGGTAATCGGATCAACAAAGTATCCTTTTGATGCAATTGCAGCGGCAGAGACTGCTGGCCGTGCCTGGGATCGTGACCATGATCCACTGGGAATGTTGCGCCAGGCTGTTGCTGTACTTAAATCAGGTGATCGTACAGAACTTCTACATACTTTACATGTACCAACATTGATAATACATGGAACGGATGACAAAATGATGGATGTTAGTGGTGGAAAAGCAACTGCAAAGGCTATCCCTGGTGCTGAACTTGTACTTGTTGAAGGAATGGGGCATAACTTCCCAAAGCCCTTGTGGACGGAGTTTGCATCCCGGATTGCCGGTCTCATTCATCGGGTGGAAGTATCCGTTATGTGAGTATGATTGTAGGTATGCCAGTTTTGATAGTAAGTTTTGATAGTAAGATTTGATAGTAAGATGTGAATAAAGTTATCTGTATTAAGGCTCTTCGATAGTTATTGAAGAGCTTTGATTTTTTACCTTAGGTAGATAAAACAGCTCTACTTTTTTTCATTGATGGCATAAATAAAACCTACCCCTGTCTCTCCGGTTTCCAATTCGAATTGGGCTAATAGTCGTCTGTATTCTTCACCTTCAAATTCATCCAACGCTGCCCAGTTTTTAACTAATTCATCTGATGAAAGAACATATACGTTTATCTCTTGTTGCTCTTCTATCCCTACATGTTTAAAACCCGGATACCCTTGCACTGCTCCCCAGCCTTCATTGTATAATTTTCCTCGGATAGTTCCTTTCTGCCATCTTCCCTGAATATGTTGTACTACATGGTGATTGGGTTTATCCGGAGCCAGTGTACCATAAACAATCAATGATTTTTCAGGTCTATAAGTCTTTATAAAGTTTCTTTCAACTTCAGTGAGATCCAGACTATCAAGTGTCTCTGTGCTTACAGTCTGGATGTTCTTTTTCTTATTCAGTTCGTTAATTAGTTTGTCTGATTTCATAGGCTGTATTCTGTCATATGGTAGTAAACAATATGTTCTGGTAACAAGTTATATTACAAGATCTATTCCTGAAATAATATCAAGTTTATACTTTGGATTTGAGTCGACTTAGCGTTTCCTGAGAGAGATTAAGATAGGAGGCTACTACCTTATTGGGTAAACGCTGTACAATAATGGGATTTTCTTCCAGAAGTTGTTTATAGCGTTCTGCCGCAGTCATAGTGACAAAGCTCATTAGTCTTTGAGTATTGTGTACATAGGCTCTCTCCAGGTAACTACGATAGAATTTCTCCCAGGTTGGGATACGTTCCAGCAAATGATAAAAATCGATACGGCTGATATACAAAACTTCAGTATGTTCCAGAGCCTGAATAGATTCCAGAGAAGGTTCTTTGGTAATGAAACTACTGAGTGCTGTGGCAAACTTATTTTCAAATGCAAGATACCGGGTAGCTTCCTGTCCATCGGGCTGAATGAAAAAGATACGCAAACAACCTTTGTTAATAAAAAACATACGTTGGTTCACTTGTCCTGATGGAATCAGAATCTCATTTTTGACAGGTTTCAAGGGATGGAAGTAAGAGAGAATATAATCTAACTCTTCTTCTGAAACCGAAATGATTGTACGAATATAATGGGCAAGCTGGGTTTTACTCATAGCATCAGGTATAATGCAAAAGTAAGCCATTACCTTTTAATCAGCACAAAGTTATACAAAGGTTTCTTTGGTGAAAGGGATTGACGAGGGATAACCATTTGGCGAATAAAGAGAAAAGACTGTCTTAAAATAGGTAAGACAGTCGGCAGATCTATCGTTGGAATCTGTTCTCTTTTGATAAGTATCCTGAGGTGGTCCTAAAAATCGGGACACACGACTTGCGAGTGAATGAGATTAATTTGATAAAGTTGTTCAAATTCTGCCGGACTTTTATAGCCCAAAGCGGAATGTCTCCTAATTCGATTATAATAAA
>JASJOS010000026.1 GCA_030068525.1 Xanthocytophaga flava | reverse complement strand
GGCGAGCACCAAAGTCATAGTTATCGTCAAAATCTTCATCTTTTTCCTTTCCATTAAAGCCATAGCGATATTTTTCAGTATCGAGTGTACGGTTAGGCATTTCCATCCCGAACGGATAGTAATCTTTAAGTGATACAATGGTTGCTGAAACTCCTGTTTTTACTCCTGTAACAACAGCTCTTACGTTACCGAGGTGATCGGCCAGCTCAAAACGCATACTAGACTTTGTCAATGTCTGTGTAGTGGCTGTCACGACCTGTCCGTTCTGATAGTTACCAATCCGGTCACTGCCATAGATGTACTGTTCTTCGACTGTCACTACAGAGGATGATAATTTATAGGTACTCATTACACTACCTGCAGCATCATACACATAATAGGTTGTCTTGGATACTCCCTGTGAGTTAACTTCCGTTTTACTTATTCGTTTACCTGTTGCATCATAGGTAAAGGACAAATTAGATTTAGAGCTACCCTGTGTACGAATCACCTGTGCTACCTTATCATTGGAGGTCCATTTGATTTGTGCAATTTGTCGGGAAAGATCCTGCGTCAAACGGCCTTTGTCATCGTACGCATAATTACCATCATTCTGATCTACCATATCTTTACCTGCAATTACTTCTCCACTTGCATCATCTACATACAACAAACGATTATTTGTTTTTTGCTGTGTACCATTCGCATCCGCCTGCTTCTGATAACGATAGGTAAGTTGATCAATCTGAGATCCACCTGCTATCTTACGTACCAAGGTCTCAATGTTCCCACTGGCATCATACTTCAATGTCTCATTCCATTGATCGATGTTTGTTCCAGAAGCAGACCAACCCGTAAAGCCACTGGCAACCTTAGTGTCTACTTTACTTTGTATCAAACGGTTCAGTACATCATATTGAAAGGCTTGTCCCATCATAGATGGTGCTGTGGATGAAGTCTGATCAAATGCAGTATAGCTGGTAATTGCGCTAATATTGCCATTAAACAGATCTTTTCCATGATCTTTCAATGCACTGCCTGTTTGTGGAGTAATAGCAGCTGTAGCATCCAATCCTACTCCTGTCTGCTGATAATCACCACGATAATAGTGTAGCACCATTGCAAAAACATCCCTTGCAACAGCATTGCCTGTGCTTCCGTTTTTACCAGGATCCATGTTTTGAGCAGCAGTTGTTGAAAACTGAGGGTGGTTAATTGATTTAAGCCATCCCTGCAATGTATATACATAATCCAATTGCTGAATGTCATCACCTAACTTCTTATTTTTTAGCAGACCATGCAGATAGTAATTATATTCTCCTGCCTTGGCAAAAGTGCTACCGTCACGGGATACTTCTGCTATTTTGAGCCTGTTATCCTGGTCATAGGTATATCTATGATGGAAAGATTCTGCTGGTTTATAACGTTGGTAAACTACTGAATTTACCTGTCCTGTAATAACATCATAGTTATATTCAACAGTTTTAAATCGCTGTGAAGCATCACCAAGTGCTTTTATCTCCTGCACCACCAGTTTTACCCTTCCATACACATCATAGCTGAAATAAGTACATGCGTTGTCGTTACAAACTTTAGATACTCTCTGGTTCAGATTCTCCTGTCTGTAGTTTCCTTCCTGTACATACCCTGCTCCAGTAAGCGAAGATTGATCGTAGAAGAAGCGATTTTCTTCGAAAGTTTCTGCATCTGTTTGTGGCCATGTCAATTGATCTACCTGTGCCGAAGCAGTACCTGCTCCTGTACCTGTAAAGGTAATTGCTCCGCGATATTCACCTGTTTCTACAATACGACCTGTTTCTGCATCGTATTTGGTATATGAAAATACCGGCGTTCCGCTTGCGGTAGTCCGTGCCCGTTGCTCTGCATTCTGAGAGAAACGTACCCGACCTGCTACATCATATAAGTATTCTGTCACACCACCATCCGGTGTTTGAGTACGGTTCAGTTCACCGATACTATTTACCTGATAGGTTGTACGCATCCGATGTGTCGGAACACGCCCTGCATCTGTTGTATTATTAATATTAATGTAGTCTACCCCTTCTGGTGGCACAGTAGCAATGAGTGTTCCGCGGCCATCGTATTCATACAGCGTATAATGATAAACCTGTTCAGAGAAAGAAATCTCTAGTTTTTCATTGCGTTGGAAACAGGTATTTTTAAAGCCACTTGCCAATCCAGCTTTCTGTTCCTCTTTTTTATCTTCTGCCCATTGTTCAAAAGCCTGATCAAAATCGCCTCTGCAATCACGCAAACACTGCTCATCAGAAGCATAGCGCCACAAATATTGGGTGAGAGCTTTGTAACTCAGACTACTGGTAGCAGTGAGTATTTCATTTACTTTCTGTTCAATAGTAGATGGAACAGAATACAGTTTTGTAACCGTTTCCCGAATGGCTTCCTCTCTTAATGCATTCAAATTACAAATACATTGATCCTTCTGTGCCTGTGTTGCATCTGCTGGTAAACTCGCAAGACAGTTTTGCACCTGCTCCGCACAAAGAGTATTCTCTAAATTGTTTGACTGAGATATAGCAGTTCGGTAATCATCTTGTGCTTGTGTTATTGTTGGTGTCAATGCATTTATCACAATCTGTGGAAGATTACCAACCCCTATTGGATCTGTAGTTCCACATGCATAAGGTATATTAGTAGGAACTACACAAAGTGTACAAACAGCATTGTTATTAGTGATTGGCTGCCAGCTACTACTTGAACGATCCAGATTACTAAAGTTGTTAACAATATAGTTATAGAGAATTTCTCCCAGTCCGTTCAGTTCTTCTTCATTTGGAACAATTTCTCCATTTACTGTTGTTTGCAAAGCAGCTAAACTAGCATATGGGAAACCACCTGCTGTATTAAACTTCCCTACAAAATATTCATATCCTGTTTGCAATTCATCTATAGCAGATCCTATTTGTGCCTGGAATGTAGCTGTTGCCTGTTTACATGCTGCAGCCTGAGCTTCTTCTGGTGTGTTATAATTTCCTGAACAAGTTTGCACACACTGATTCAGGTCAAAATATCTCAATGCTGTCTCTGCCCGTACATATACATCAAATAAATCTACTGCTGAAACCCGATCTGGAAACTGATTATCTACACTAGCCAGTTCCTGTTGCATTGTGGTACGCTGGTCGGTAGTTTGAGTAGCATAGAAGTTATCTATCAGTTGTTTGAAAGTATATTGACTTCCATTATAATTGTAATTAGCTTGATATTGTGATGTATGAGCTACGATTGCCTGATACGCATCATATTTATCTGCTTCGAAACGCTTGTATTCTTCCTGGCAAGTAGTAGTACATGTATTATCTGCTGGTTTCATAGCACATTGTTCTTCACAGCTTGGAGCCGTGTAATGTGCTTTCACCAGTATAAAATTCCGCAGGTCAGATTCGTCCATAATCAGATTATCTTTCAGAGCAGGTAATAAACCTGAAACTGTATACACCTGAAGTTGGAAAGAAGCCGGATCTGTTTTGGTAATTTCGATTCCCTGACTATTATCCAAAGCAGTCAAAAATTTCTGACGGACCTCTTCACTGGCAGTTATTGGAGCAGGCAGGATTCCAGTGCTAAAGGATTCCTGGAAATCACGGTCAGTTGTTCTGCGTCCATCCAGATTAGAAATTACCGTTACATTGTTGTTGTCTGCAGAGCTTGCTACATTGACCATATCCGCGTAGGATTTGGTCTCTAAACCTACTGCGTTTCTTCCACCTGTAAATGAATAAAGGTTATTGTTTCTAATTATTGAAAAACAGCTTGAAGTTATTCCATTTAAATAAGCAACATCGATTTGAATAGTCCAACCATTATAAGTTATTGCAGAGTTTTTAGGCGCAGTTAACATAAGCGTAGCTGATGTACCACCACTGCTGCTGGCGCTAAAACCTGGATTTGTTCCCAATGTATTGGTGTTGATAGTACTTGCCAGTTGTGCAGCCAGATCAGAGGCTTGCATGCCTGGTTTCATTTGTGATTTTCCAATCGGAATCATTGATCCGCTTTGGCCAAAAGGTGGCACTATGTTAACTGTAAAATCTGCCCAAGCTGAAACAGCAGGATTAGTCATCTGTGTACATGTGCCAGGAGCAGGCAAAGTACAGATGCGAGTTAAAAAGCCATTGTTATAGCTAGAGCTACCCGTCGTTGTGATCGAGCCAAATTGAGCACTTCCATAAACCTGTCCAGAGGCATAAGGATTTCCCATAGGATCCACATCCAGATCCTGAAGAAGATCACTTCCTGTACCTCCTGCTTTCTTTGCCCAAATTACATTACCCGCCTTATCATATTTAGCAAATAGAAGATCATACGATACTGGTGTCAAAGTATAATTACCTACCGTAACCGATGTATTAAAGTTACCACCTACAACTACTCCTCCATCCTTGTCAATACCTGCAGACTGAAGAGTAGCAGAACTTTGAACAGGAATAGTTTTGTTCCAATCATAGTCTCCTGAAATATTTAAATGCATTACAAGTAAACCTGAAGTAATAGTCTTTCCACTCATCAACCCTCTTCCACTGGCTGTTGGAGATGAGCACGGAGAACTTCCACTATTACAAATACCCACAATACCTGTGACATAACAACCCTGCGCATCGACTGCAATACCTCTAGCTGAAGTCATTCCTTGTGAAGATCCAAAATTCTTTGCCCATAATTGAGTACCAAGTGAATTGTAACAAGTAACATAACCATCCGAATTACTTGCTGTTAATCCACCACCTATATACTCACCAGCAACATATGCAGCCCCATTAGTAACATCAACATCCCAACCTACACGTACTGATGTTGGTTGTTTTACCCAACTGAAGTTACCTGCAAGATCATATCTTACAATAAAAGAGCCAACACTAACATTAGTCCCACCAAAAGCAGCTGCAGCGTTAACAATACCAGTCGCATACACACTACTTCCATCTGCATCAATTCCATATCCAGCTGTATTTCCTCCTGTTGCAATCCTGGCCCATTGTGTAACTCCTGTTTGTCCGTTCAATTTAATGATCATTGCCTGAGCTGTTGATGCATTCAAGGTAACACCATTTCCCAGATTCAAAGGATTACTAGATACAGAACCTGTCAGGTAACAATCTCCATTGGCATCTATTGCAATACCTCTGGTAGTTTCATTTCCTGTCCCCCCAATCCCACGTATCCATAATAAATTACCTTGTGGACTATATTTAGCTACATACATATCTAATCCCCCTGCAAAACTCAATGTCTGCCCACTCACTGTTGTATTGAATGCGCCATACTGTCCTGTAACAAAAGTATTACCAGATGCATCTGTAGCAACTCCTGTGGCTAATACATCTGCACTACTACTAGATCCCACGTTTGCCCAGCTATAATCATTTGTACAAGAGCCTTCACTAGCTGCAATTATCCACTTATTAGATGGACCTGTACTGACCTCTTGTGTAGTATATCCAATCAAATTGGCGTGGTTTCCCCAACCTATTGCATCTTTTGCTACTTGTCCGTATCCATCATTGAAACGCCAATTTGCTCGACATACAGAAGATGCAGGAATTGCTCCAAAATTATCATACAAGCTATTTATTTCATCAACAGTTAGTACTTTTCCGAATAAGGATAACTCATCCAAATACATATTTAACTTACTTAAATTTGTAGGACCAGAACCTATTTTAACTGGGTATCCTCCATCCACTATCGCTTTACTAGACTGCGAATAAACTAGTCCTTTATTTTTATAAACCTTCAGTTCTGTATCAGAGTTGGTAATAACTATATGAGTCCATACATTATCTGGAAGTGTTGTATTGGTTTCATAATATTTATCTGTAATCCATACTTGTATAGTATTATTTCTAAATTCAACACCCCATCCCTTGGCAGCCGTTGGATCATATTTAACCAAGATCTCTCCACTCGTTCCTCCCTTTTTGTAAATCCATGCAGACATAGAGAACGCATTGGAAAATACTAAAGCTGTAGCATGATTGATTGTTAAGGAATGTTTGACTCCGTCTAACTCTAGTGCTCCATTTTGTGAAGTTATCGTAGCAGCAGAAGTTTGAAGAGTCATGTTTATCTGAGCTGTGGGATCTGCAGCATCTGCAGCAACTTCATAACTACATGAAGACACTTTGCCAACCCAGGCTTTTATAGAATTTTCAACTGAATTAGAAACAGAATAATACATGTTTTTAGTATTATCCATCGCTATATCTTCCACAAATCCATCTCCAAACTGAAAAAGAGTACTTACTCTACCATCACTTCCTTGAATCTTTCGTACAGAATATATATCTGTAACATAAATATCCCCAACCTGATTTTCTATAATGCCTCTAGGAGAAAAGAATCTGGCTTCTGCAAGAATTCCATCTTTTACAGCTCTATCATTCAGACTTCCGGCAAATATTGAAAGGTTACCGGAAAGAATTTTGTATACTACGGCATTTGTTCTGCTGGTAATGAGTATATCCTGTCCGTTTCGAACTAAGATTCCAAATTCTTTATTTGCAGTACTTGCAAGAGCAATTTCCGATGCAGCAGCAAGGTAATTACTTGTAACCTGCATGCTCTGTAAGTTTATGGAAGAGACGTTAGTATGCGTTGTAGGCTTAGTATCCGAGCTATGGGTAAAATAGAGATCTCCTTTATAATAAAGTAGAGAACCCGTATTTGTCTGTGAGATATTCAGCAAAGTGGGTGTACCATAATTTCCATTAGCATCTATACTAAATTTATTTATAGTTCCTGCTTTAGAATAATAAATATCTCCATTAGGAGCTACTGCTATATCTGTAAATGGACCACCAATAGATTTGAGTATCATAGTCATAGCAGAAGTAGACTGAGATCTCTTCACTAGAACCCAATTCGATTTAGAATCCTTACCAGTAAAATAATCATTATTATACTGATCTTTCTCCAAGGAAATTATATCAGTGTAATCAGACAAAGTATAAACCATTGATGAACAAGGTTTTGCCTGAGGAACCCACGACTCAGCTGTTTTCCAGTCTCTTAGTACATACCACTCATCCCGACCGAAATACTCTTTAGAAAAGTTTTCCTTCTGGACAGGCAACGTGTTATTAAATTGTTCATTATAATCCTTTTCTGCCTGTGCCAATACAGTAAGTCCAGTCTGTTCGTTACGGTGAGGAGTAATGGTACGATATACAGTATAGGTACCTGATCTTTCCAGATTGGTTATCTGTTGGGTAAACTGATAGGTTTGTGTAGTAGCATTGCAGTCTGGTGTTGCAGGTTGTTCAGGTATAGTCTTCTTAGTCAGATATACTTCTTTGCCTGTTGCATCTTCTACAATCCGGATTTGTACATCATACTGACAAGTCAGACATACTTGTCCATTGGCAAAAGTTCCCTGATCTATCTGATAGGATAATGTAACAGGTTTACCTCCACAGGAAAGGAAAAAGCTGGACGAACTGGTTTTAGTTAGTTCCTCTGCACTCAACACATCATTGGATAGAATGTTATAACGGTTAGTAAATCCTTCTATTCCCTGTTCATTGAGGGGCTGCAGATTGGCCGTTTCCGAAGAACAATTGGTAAGTGCCGTTGCTATTACTTTCCCTTCGTCGTCTGTATAGGTTACTGTACCAATTCCATTGGGATCAACGACAATACTTTTGCTGATATTGGTTAAAGAAGAAGCTTTGGTTTTTCCAAAAACGCGTGTCAGCTCATCTGTACTGGCATTACTGGTAAAGTTTTTAATCTCTTTCCCCCCTGTAATACGGAAGGTCTCTCCTACTCCTCCTCTTACCATAGAGCGTCCGAGAGGGTCAGCATAAGCAACACTATAGGAATAAGGATATCCTTTGGCGTCATCCACATAAGCCTCTGGTGAAGCAGCACTATAATAAGAACCAACACCTGCCGTCACATCAACCTGAGCTGGAGGCATCAGTGTATTGAATGTAGTTCCTTTGACTTCCCGGTCAAAATGTTCCGTTGAGAAATCCTTATACGTTTGTCCATCTTTGACATCAAAGAACCGGTGTGCATACCCAAAACGTCCTGCTGTATTACCTGTGGGAGCCAACATACTACGTACAGGTGCACCCCCCTCCTCACTATACGCCATCTCTGTTGCCATAATCGATTGATTGACAGCATGAGACTCCATTTTCATCTGCGACTGACGAGGTTTGCCCAATCCATCTATATAGGCAATGCTTTGAGAGGTCTTTTGATTGTCCAGATAAGAAGCTTCGTATACCCAGTTAATATTATTGGTATGTTGCGTGTTATCAGCCAGATAAGAAGCTGGAATAGCTACATCCGGTTCAATAGTAAATAGCTGCCAGTCTGTCCATTCTACAGGTGTACGATCTGCTTCTGGCTTCAAATAACGCAATCCTGCTCTATAAAAATAGGCAGTTGGCTGTGTTGGCAATTGTGCAATAAACTGACTTAAAGGTTGCTGGAGGATGCTTCCTACCTGGAGTGCAGAAGGCGCATAAGCAGTTTCCTTCACAGGTGTACCCTGCGAAGCAGTATTGGGAATAAGTCGTCCACTGCCATCACTTATGGCAGGCCTTACTTCCTGTATAATGGTATATTGTGATTCTGTTGTTGTATTGAGTGGAGGCAAAGCATTTACCACACATTTTACAGGAGTGGTTAGATCACTTAGTGCCATTGTACTCTCCATTGGTGGTAATGAGAGAAAAGGCATCATTATATTTAGTGGAGTATAACAAACAGGTGGGGCAGGTTTCACATACACTACTAATTTCTCAGGTGTTGATGTAAAACAAGTATTTTTAGCTTTTACAGCTATATAAGCCACTCCTGAAAAGCCAGGATCCCAGGTAACTGTTCCAGTTGTCCCTGTTCCAGATACGGCATTACCACTCCCGGAAACATACCATTCATAACTAGTTGCACCACTTACAGCAGGTATTGTATAACTAGAAGAAGAAATTGGTTGATTAATTGTAATGGAACCTGATGGAACTGTAACAGGTCCTAAAGGAAGAACAGGACTACTATTAAGTTTAAAAATTTGATTAATGGTTTGAGAAGCCTGACCAGAAGCCAGAAAATTACTCAGTCGTATCATGTATGTTCCAGGCACCAGACTTAAATCGGAAAAGTTTCCATAATAGGTCGTAGTTTGACTATTACTTGTATTAGTGATTTGTACATAAGTACTTGCGCCAGATGCTGAAGGATAAGTATTGATTACCCCTGAAAACTTTCTAACGTTCGATAAAGTAATATAGGCATAGTAAGACTTTGATTCTGTATTTAGATTGCTACCAGTTATAGACATATTAAATTCATCACAATCATCCACAAGTTGCGTTATAGAAGTAGAACCGAACTGAAAAACATAAGGTAAAATAATTGAATAACAATCGTTGGATGCTACTACCTGATAATTTCCCACTTCCGGATAAACAAAGTTCATATAAAAAATAATCCAGCCTCCAGTTCCAGTGATAGGAGATCCAATATTGGTATATGATCCTGTTGCTGTAGTTTTTACTTGAAGCTGATATTTAATTCCAGCTTGTGAAGTAAGAATTTGTATCTTCCGTGTTCCATCTGTCCCTATATCTGAGCTTACAGGAGTTATAGTAGGATATATAGCACTACCATCTATATATCCATAAGCTTGTGTTCCTTGAGGGCCATACGCAGTTGCCACTAGTTGATAAGTACCAGCTTCGAGTGATATTGTTAAGGATTGTGAACCAGTTGCATAGTACCATTGGGTTCCAGATGGATCAGAAGTACCATTAACTCCTTTAATTGTAACCCTAGCATAATTATCCAATGTACTACCTGAACCTTCTATTCGTGTTGAAGAGAGTACAACTTGTCTTCTTTGTTGAAGAGTAAATTGTACTCGCTCTTCATTCAGGCTACCACTAGAAAATGCACTAGCTTTCACAGAGAAATCTTCGCACCCAGTAACAACCAGTGGAGACTGGGCCAACGCGTTCCAGCCAAGAGTGAGAAAAAACAGTATTGTAAGTATTCTTTTCATATTGCAAAGGCAATAAATATCCGGTAGATTGTATGGAAATACAATTTTTAAGTTTGGTAAACAGGTAATTGTGAGTCAGCTAGTTTGCTGCACGATAAGCATTGGTAAATCGTAGATCCTGGACTTGAAAACCATAAAAAGAGGTCAATTCATGTTTAGGTAGAAACACTTCAAACTTCTGGTTTTTGGGAGTAGGTGTTACTTTATCTATCCAGAAAACATTATAGACATCACTTTGCTTTTCGGCAATGAATGTTAATTTCCCGGAAGCTGTTTCTATCCAGTAATAAACCAGCATATCTTCTTTCTTCTTAAATTCCAGTTGAATTTTATGGTACTTCTTTCCCTGGATAGCTTCTTCGCCCATGTAGGTAAGTGCCTTCTTTCCTATATGTTCTTCCTCCAGTGAGGCAAAATCCAGTGGACTACCATCTAAAGGCGACTTATCGCGAATAGAATCTATCACCATCATCTTATGAAACTCATCTATCACAACAGCTATTTTCCCATCTGATAACCCTTTCAAATCAGCCAGTTTGTATTCAAAGCGATTTTCGCTGGTAATAAAATATCCTCCCTCATAAGCTTCTGCCTGAGCAATGGCATGGATCTGTTTCGGATCTGGAATGCCCAAAGCTACCTTCTTAAAGTAGATTGCCATTCCGGCAGGTGACTCACTCAGAGGTTCCAGTGCTTTATCCAGCAACTGCTCAGCCTGGATATCTGTATTATTTTTTGTTTCGGAGGCAGGAATCTGTTTGGCTCCGGAAGTTTGTGCATATGAGCACAAACTTACCAGAGACAAATAAATACCCAGAAACCAGCTTTTGCTTTTCATAGAACTATATCTAAAATTCATTTTATTCGTTTTGGATGACCCACTAGTAGTTTCAATGACCTTACACATACTAGTTTTTCTTTTGTTCATTGTAAACATACTTCTTGATCACTGTTGGCCCCTGATTTTCCAATTCAGACTTCACTGTCACTAACCGTCCTCTTTCATCATATAGAAAATAGGTAGCCAGGTTTTCATTATTTAGTTTCGCCGTCACTCTGCCTGTCTGATGATCATATACTGAATTTTCCATACTGGCCTGTGAAGGAAGCACCCGGAAGTCATCATAGATTACAGCACTGGTAGAACCAGCATCAGAATTATCTATGTAGAACTGAAGTTTGCCAGCCCCGGTAGAGGATACTTCCAGTTTTAATAGTGCCCATTCGCTTGTTTGAATCGCAGCCCCGCTTGCCAATGAAGCAGAGGCAGTTACCTGTCCATCTTTGACTGCAACCAGCTTTGCAGTAGCAGCACTGCTCTTATGAACCCAAGCCATCGCTTTATAGGTTCTGCCCGCTTCGGTAGTAGGAAGGGAAGAAAGTGTTATATCAAACTGCGTTCCTTTCTTACCTGCAGGTAAACTGAATGAGAAATTTCCTGTATGTACCAGTGCATCGCAGTTGGCATTCGGAATCTGATACTGTTTATTGGCAATAGGAGTCGTACAAGCTGGTAGCGCATAATTTTCCAGTCCAACAGTGTAGTTATTCGTCCCGGTATTCATCAATGTAAACGTTGTCAACACCTGAGGGTCAAATACCAGCCGATAAGTAGCTTTGTATCCTGCTTGTGTTATCGCAGGGAAGGCATAGAACCCATTGAATGCTTCACCTTTTTCTGTCAGGATCTTAAAGTCATTGTTTTCATTCAGACTAATGTACAAGCTACGTGTAAACGTCTGGTTAGCAGCTGTGAATGCTACATTTACCTGTGTAAACGCTACATTATAGGTATTGTTAGCAGGTACATTCACCAGCAATGTTTTCGATTGCTGCTGAAGCTGTGTATATGAAAGTGTTTTCTGGGTAAATGTAGGTCTGCATTTCTCCAGTACCGCTGCATCCAGTAATTGAATACGAGGATCATCCAATGTTCTGGTTGTTCCAACCAGATAGGTATTTTCAGCTCCGGTATAGGTAGTCTGTGCCAGGCTTGCATTAGCTGCCGAGGCGACATTAGTTGAGAAATTATATCCTATGAGAGATGCTGCATATTTATTGAGAATATCTCTTGACTCTATGTTGTTTCCATCTGCATCAAAGAGTGTTGTTTCCATACTCTTCTTCCAGGCAATATTCTGGTTAGTTGTACCATATACATAAGGTTGGAAGTTTTTCAAGCGTCCATCTGTTTCTACATCCGTTTCATAGGCATAACTTCGGATAGGCTGAATCATATATTTACTACTAGGAATATAGGTCTCTGCATTGGTAAGTCGGGAAGCAAGTGCCTGACGACTCCCACCATTATAAAGTGCGGACAAATCAGTTGCAGCTAACACTTCATAGGTATAATTCATCTTACCATCCGAAGCAAACTGCTTTCCACTTTTTCGTAAAGTAGGAGCAAATGGGATGTTACCCACTCCCCATTCTGTAACAGACGCACTCAGCAGATTCTCTTTTACAATAGGCTTTGCATCTACCCCTGGTCTGTATAAGAACTGATAACTTCCCGTATTCTGGGTCAACATATTCAGATTCTGATTATTATCAGAGGCAGAACCCATTTTAGGATAATTCCAATAAGCAGGAACTGACTGTCCTATTTTATAATTACCATAGCTATCCTTGCTTCTTACTTCCAAGGGTTGTCCGGTCAGATAATCAAACCCTGTATATTTTACAGAAGTCAGTGTACCATCCGGAGCAGAAGCTGTTGTTACTTCTTTCAGCAATGGAGGCAGATACGTATACTTCATATTGGTATAGGAGAAATGCCGTTTGGTGTTGGCATTGATCATCGCCACAATAAATCCGATACTTGCCTCTTTGGAATAATAAGCCTCAGACCATACCTGATCCATCTTTCCTGGCTTGATAGAAGTAGATTTTCCTAACGGATTAAACTCATTCGCTTGTGTTTGACCATTGTAGGTAGCAATAGGCTCCTCTTTGCCATAGTAACTGTATTCCTGTGTCAATACCGGTTTGCCATCCGCTGCGCGCTGAATAATCTTTTTAGTTTTACCATACATGTCGGCCACATCCGTATAGGTATGGGTTTTAATATGATAGAAGTCTTCCCGATCCCAGTTGGTATAGAATGGAATAGGTGGAGGAAGTACGATCCGAATGCGCTTACCAAATATTTTAATGGTACGGTTAAATAGAAATACCAATCCGAAAGTTGAGAAGTTTCCTCTTTCTTTTGTCTGAAGACGCGAATCCGCATTTGCAACATAGTTGTCTTCAAAGCGGTAGCCTTTGTCTTTTGGTGTATAGAAATAATGTTCGGAACGTCCTTTTTTACGTGAGATTTTATCCCCTACCTGTCCATCAGCTACTTTATAGGCAACCTGAGTAGTTGTTTGAGAAGAGATAATCTGTGGAGCAGGCATAAATCCGCTTCCTTGTTTTGAAAACACATCAATCACAGAAGATTTTCCGCCACCAGGCTCTACAGACGCAACCATTGCCGACCTGCTATTGCCATTTACTGCCTCATCATAATAATATTCTGTTTTATAGGAGTTATCCTTTGAAGTAACTGACCCATCACTGGCTGTTGCATAATTGAAGTTATCTTCAAACGCAATACTTTTCACTCTTGCACCTGTGTATTTTGCCTGATAGACAGGAGTACGGATAAAAGACTGATGTGAGTATAGTTCAGTGGTAGCATCTCCAAAGACAGTCTTAAAAGTACCTACAATATCGTTGTTTGGTACAATTTTATTGCCGAGATCCTTTATAACTTTTTTCACCGCATCCCATGCATTGTCTTTCTCCATCTTTTCAGAATTAGCAATACTGGTACGAATACTGTTTTTTAAATTCTCGGGATTGTTTATTGTCTGATTGTCCTTTAGTGCCTGCATCTTGGTTGATTCACCATACAAATACCTTGTATAATCAGACACATAAGGTGTAGCCGAAGAATTTGTTTTATCTTTCAAGTATACTGCCTGAAAAATGCGGCCTTTGGCAATTTCTGCATCCAGATACTTTAATGTAGTTCCATTCTCGAAAGATTTAATTTCACCAAAGCGATCAAGTCGTGAAAAACCGGTTGCCAGAAACAGTTGATCTTCCCTTCTTGGAAAGGCAGGAGAATTACTCTCATAAAAAGAAAGTTCGCCATATAGTCCCTCTGCATTATTGACTTCTGCAATATTGATGATATCACTAAGAGACTTTCCATCCTTTTGCAAATCTGTAATATCGACATATACTTTCAGTACTTTAACTGAATTTTCAGTTAAAGTCTCTACGTGGGGCCATACTTTTCGCATTGCCCAAGGTGTTTTGTCTTGCACATAGCCATAGCTATTAGCCTCAAACTCAACGGACATAGCTCCCCCACCCGGCAAAAGAATGCTGGACAGCTTATATGCCTGTGCATTTAGATTTGCCTGCTTTTTATCATTTTCTGTATAGTGGTTGTAATAATTAATTTTCTCAGGTCCACCCGCTCCTTCGCTATCCCAGTTAAAGATTCCATTGTTTCTGTCCCTACCTATATCTGTAGATACATTCGTTACAGTTTGTTTGGCATTGCGGTTGTAATTACCCCAAACATCTATCTGACGAGGATCGTATGCAGGATTATATTCAGGCTCATAGGGCTTTCCGTATTGTGGGCTTCCTGCCTGAGGACTAGGTTGATCATAGTTCTTGCCTTCATATCCATATACCAATTCATAGCTAGGCAGTGGTACTCCTGCTGTACTTCCCTCATAAGATACATGGCGTACTTTCTTTAGTGTCAACTTACCATTTTCTATTACCTGATTATCTGCTTGTCCTTTTTTAATATGGTAAGGAACATCTTTTATCTTAACTGAATAGTTTGGTCCAGTGCTGCTGGTTTTGGCATTTACCAAATTATTGGGAACACCAGGGCACATAGAGTAATCATAGTAAAATTCAGTTGCTTTCAACAACTTACCATATCTGTCTGCATATTCATAGATAGCAGACTGATTTCCTTTATGATGTTTCTTGTATAATTCAGTGCGGGTAACGGCAAACTGAAAATCCGTTCCTGTAGGATCTGCGGTGGAGTTGTCGACCTGGTTTAACTGATTTATGGCATTTCCATTCAATAATCCTTGTCCTGCTGCTTCAATGCCATCATATCGCTTCTGGTATTTGTACACACAAACATAATCTGAAGACTCAATCTCAGATAAGCAGTAAATTTCTTTCTCACCCGCAGAAGCGGCATAGATATCATCTTCTACTGTATGCAACGCACCCGGAATATGATCTAATCCGTTAAAAGGAGTACGCCAGTGATAACTATCCGATGTTTTGATATAGCGGAATTTAACCCAATACCCTAAGTCACCATCACTAGGACCTGGAATATTATCAAAGTCAATATAATCACTACCCACTACTGCGGTAAGTAACCATGCATACGGATAGGCATAGTTCTCTTCAATTTTAGACTTGTTGCGATCCTGTCCACTAAAACTACGGTAATCTCCATTTTCTGAAACGGGTGCACTTTGTCCTTTCCCCTGAATCTGCAGATGCTTGGTTGATTTGTTAAATGCAGGCAGGTTATAAATATACTGTAGGCCGTTTGCATTTTTCACACGGATATCTGCAATCAGATCCTTAAATGAAGCGTCTCCATTTGTTTTCAGATAATCCAAATGTTCAACAATATTGAATGGTTTTACAGTTGCCTCATCAGGCAGAGATACCATAGCCTCTTTGGCTGGTAAACTTGCCGGATCATATTTGCGATGAGAGAAGAAACTCTCATTCATTACATAGGAATTATTTTGAGCAACAGAAGCAAGTGCCGTTTTGTATAGAGTAACTACCTCATTTACTGTTTTATAGGTGATATTCGTTGCACTACTAATTTTATTGGTAGACCTTGTGTAATTGGAGCGAGTTTGCTGGGTAGCAACAGGCTCAAACATTTTGATTGGATTCTTGGATCCCGCCAGAATTGCCGCAGAAGTCTTTTTACCATCCACATCTCCGGTAACACGAACCAGATCATACGCAGCGGCAGTATAATCTACTTTGCTTTCAGTTGTATTTTGAGAGGCCAGGTTAAATTCACCAGCCATGTCACCCCGCATTTTAAACTGAGCCTTGGATGAAAACTTGCGTTTGGCATCTGTAAGGCTTATCAGCTCCTCCTCTGTAAATATTGTTCTATCAAAATCACGGCTGTCCATCGTCTCCCGCTTCTTTAGGATTGACAACACATCAAAATCTTTGTTGGGAATAGCTCTGGCTATATTTGTCCAGGGAGCGGTCTCTTTTCTATCCGTATACAATCCTGAAAGACTTAGCTCACGCTTTTGTGAACGACTGGGATTTCGTGAAACAACGCCATATGAAGGTTGATAGAGTTGCATGCTACCCGAAAATCCCTGAGAGTTAACTACAAAATAATCACGTTGCAGGTAAGCTGGATTGTTTCTGGCCTCATTATCATAGGAATATTCCCCTTCAATAGAAAAGTCAGCAATATGATCTCTGTTTCCGCGTTCATATCCATTCAGATACAAAAATCCATAGCCATTCTTGGTTATAGTCTCATTTCCATATTCAGATCGATAGTAACTTCCACGAACTGTCAAAGGAGGTGTCATTGGAATAGGTACAGATAAAGAAAGTCCAAATGATTTTCCAGGTGCTACTACAGATGGCAGAGGCACTAACTGACTGGAGACGTCCTTTGAGACAGAACTAAACTGACTAATGCCCCTATTAAGCATTTGCGAAGCGATATCAGAAACAGGAATACTATAGGATGTTTTTGTACCACCTTTACTTTCATAGGGGATCGAAATATCAAAATACGGTGATACTACCGTTTTTCCATTCTGGTTGTTATAAACTGCGGCCCCTGTTTGAAAGATACCATATCCAACAGAAGCTCCTCCATAAACCCCATTGTCGCTGCTGATCCCTACACCCAATCCGCCAAAAGCGTCTAGTCCACCCAGCTTTCCCTGTATACCCAAGCCCAACCCAAAACTTATTGCACCAAAGGCACCAGTATAATTATCATACCCTGCATCCAGACCAATTGAAGCACTGGGACCAACGTCAAAACCGTTAGGAAGCTGTAAAGCTGCTCCTAACCCAACTTTCACAGTTGCACCTACTTTTACCCCCCAACGTACCTGATTGGAATAATTGTAGATCCTTGATCCGTTTGCCACATCATCTGGCAACCCTTGCAGGTTTCGGGCTATGGCACCTGAAAATCCATTGATTCCATATCCAAACACACCAGCTTCCTGGTCAATACCATCCTGAGCAGAATAGCCAATTGCCATTGGATATTCCGGAATGGAGGTAATAGGAATAGTATAATTAAAGCCACCCGTCACCAGGTTAACATTCTCTGTAGCCTCTACAGGTTGGTGTCCATACACTTCAGGTGTTGTTGGACCCGAAGTAAGCGCCATGGCTACCATCGGAGACAGTAGCTGGATAAGGAGCTGAACAAGTAAAAACGAGGCAATAAACTGGGAAAAACGCCGCAGCAAACTCATAAATCAGTAAAGGTAATAGTCGGTAGGTTTTGATTAATTTCGGTATTGGTAAAAACAAAGTGTACACTTCGGGGCAGGTTGAAATAGGCATCCCGATAGATCAGGTCTATTTCGTTGGCGCTTTGTAAAGCGGGGGTCTTTGCAAACCCTAACAAGAAAGAGACTTTGGGTGAAGCGGTAAATGATTTTTGTAAAGTAAAGATTGCAGGACGCAACGTATCCTGTGTATCCGTAACCAGCATTATGTGACGATCAAAATAATAATTCATATCATACATTCGCTGCTGATAGGATTGTGCATTATCAGAAGTTGATCGGGTAATATCCTTCCCTTCTTCTGATTCGAAGGAAAGTTTGAAATACAGATTATCTTTATACTGATTGTAGCTTTTGGAGAAGTCTGCCTCACGAAGCTGTTCTGAGGGTACAGATCTAAAATCCAGCAAAGCCATATAGGCTGCCGGAAAATATTGACACTGCATCTGAATGCCTTGGGAAGAAGATACCTTTCGCAGCTCTTCTTTTTGTTCTATATAGGCCGCAAATTCACTGGAACTAAGCTGATGTTTGCAAGACGTATATATTATACATAAAAAAAGACAAATACCCAAAAGGATACCCTTATTTGTAGTGTGTATCATTTCGAGTAATTACTTTTTGGCAGAAGATGATTTGTCTGTGGAAGAATTTAATTCGGAAAGAATCTGGTCGGTCAAATCTGCCCCTGGCTCTCCATAAAGTAAGCTTCCATCCTGAGTGGTGCCTAGTATGATTTTATAGCCATTCTTTTTACCGTAGTTTTCAATAAAGGAATTAACCCGATCCAATACATCCGCAGTCAGTTGTTGTTGTTTTTGCTGAAGTTGTTGTTGAGCATTCTGGCTATATTGTTGAAAATCGCGTTCTGCAACGCCTAATTTATATCCCCAGTCGGCAGTTTTCTGATTAGCATTTTTTAATGTTTCATATCTGGCTCTTAATGTATCCGCTGTCTGCTGTACACTTTTGAGTTCTTGCTGGAATTGATCATTGGCTTGTTTCATGCCACTGTACTTTTCCAGAATAACGCCAGTTTTTACATAAGCAATTTTTTCTTTGAAGGAGAAATGATAAATCCCTAAAACAAGTAGATTCAATACTAAACCAATCGCAATCCCACTGAGTAAATTTTTATTCATTTTAATAAGAACTAATAAAATTTAGTAAGATAGAGTTACACTTTAATGGGGCAAATCTAGCTTAATTACATTGTCCGCCTTTTGACTTAGAGACGATTATATTACATATGTAATACATATGATATTTCGAAGTCCAGCCTCGGTCTAGCATATATTCTACATCTTATAAAAAGGTAAACAAATAGAGATTCTTTTTCTATTTTATTTATTTTTGTGTGCACGTGTTACCTTTTTTCCTAGCACGGTATATAACGACAAAAACAGTCATTTAGAATACCAAAAGCTTCTTCGTAAAGACTGACACAGGTTACTATTTAACTCGATTACACTTACTTAACCAACTACATCATAAAAATCACAAATCAATCCATTATTTAGTTGTTACTGTATTACAATATGACCCATTCACCATTTGTATTCTTCAAATATATTCTAGTTATTTTTAGTGTTTCTTATTTGGCTACCTTTACGGTACAAGCACAGGAAAAAATTGATAGTTTAACAACAAATCTCAACAAAGTTGCATTGAATTCTGAGGGCGACTCTGTTCGGCTTGAATTAGGTTATCGTATTAAAAACCCAAAAGATGTCGAATACCTTAAAGTTCGTTTTGGTACTACCAATGGTGGAGCAGAAGTGTTTGAATGTTACCTGCAGGTAATTCAGCATCAGCAGAAACAATACATCAAATACGATGATACGATAATGCCTATTACTGGGAATAAAAGTGCTTTTCTGAAAATGATTCCTAAAAAATATATCACAGCCTCCAATTACCTGACCATAATTGGAAAAGAATCAACTTCAACAAAAGAAACAGTCTTTTATCAGAAGAAACTTAAGTAACGATATAAATTCATCATCTTTCAGAGAGTAACAATCAGACTCCCATTTAGGCTTCCGATTCAAAAATAGGTCAGCTAACTTCACTGTGAGTTGGTTGATCTATTTTTATTTTTTCTAAACGATAAATTTTAGGAGTTATTTCACAAAAGCTTGTCCCGCTTTCCTGTTTACGATGCCAAAATGATAGCCTTGCTCAAGGTAAGTGAAGAGGTAAATCAGCTCGACTTCTTCTTTGAAAAGCTGGCCGTTCAGAATAACGAAGAGGTAGAACACCGTAGCGCCCTATTAAGCAGCGCTCTGGAACCAATGATTATTATCTTTCTGGGTTTAATTGTAGGAGTGATTCTGGTAGCCATGTATCTGCCGTTATTTCAACTAAGTACCAATATTGGGTAAGCATTCAATCATTTTCTGTATGAAATGGAAAAATGTAAAGTAGGAAGTGAGGTGTACATACTTTATTAGTCCTGAATCACTGTTTTAGAAAAGTTTCTAAAATTGTGGTCAAAAACTCAACTAAAGTACTTAGGGCAAGGTATTTAGCTGCTCCACTTAGCTTTCGATCATATTCAGTTTTTAAAGCATCCGGATCTGATCTTATCCTTTTAACTTTTCTAACGTAACGAGCCGCCAGTAAGCCCATAACTATAAGGTAGATAATGGCTAATATGATAAACCACATACAAAACGTTTTCTATTTGGAGTTAATTCTACTATAAAAAATCTAAAATAAAAACTTCCTGAGAAGTTTTATAAGCGATAAGATAACTACCAGTTCTAAGTTATTAGAATAAGAAAATACATATCTGGCTATTTATATCTTTTGGTAAATAGCCGGTTGTATCTGTTCAAGCGGAAGATTCATGCCAGAAGTAGACTCGGAATGCCCAAGCAACAACAAACCACCCTCTCTTAGTTTGGCACACAAACGTGCAATCACCTTTTCCTGGGTAGGCTTGTCAAAGTAGATCAGCACATTGCGACAAAACACAATATCACAATGTCCGGGTATGTCATAGGTACTGTTCATGAAATTAAGCTGCCGGAAGCTTACCGTCTCTCGTAATTCAGGTACAATCCGGTAAGTGACTGGCTTTTTGGGGTCTTTACTGCGTAGAAAATATTTCTGTTGCAGCGGTAAAGGAATTGGTGCAACCTGTTCAGGTGTATAGACAGCAGTCGTTGCCAATTCGAGTACCCGAGGAGATAAATCTGTTCCCAGAATAGAATAATGCAAGGCAGAAGGACAACGCCTGGCAAACTCATGCATCACCATAGCCATCGTGTAAGGCTCTTCGCCGGAAGAGCAACCCGCACTCCAGATCCGTAAAGGTTGCTGACTGGATGCCTGAGGGCATACCTGTGGCAGAAAATACCGGGTTAGAAAATCAAAATGGGCAGCTTCACGAAAGAAATCAGTTTTATTGGTAGTGACTACATTAACAAGCGGAATCAGCTCATTTGCTTGTCCCTGCGAACTAAACAGATAGTTACAATACTGATGGTAAGAAGACATACCTAATGCCTGTAGCCGCTTTTGCAGTCGGCTTTCCAGCATAGGTTTCTTCAAAGGATTCATTCTAATGCCATACTGACCAAAGATAAAATGACTTAACTTGTCAAATTCTTTTTCGCTTAGTCTGGCAATCTTCCATGCTTCCATAGTAGTAAAAAGGAAACACCAACAGGCTTATTTCGTAAGATAAAAGATATTTTTTGAGTAGTTGGAGGCTCAGTACCTTTATCAGCAACTGGCCTCCAACTGGAAATTATTGTTTAAAACCGTTCGTAATCTGCATCTGAAACCTCAGTGTGTTCATGCATATCCAGCGTTACACCCTTGGATTTGCCTTTTTTAGGTAACGTTGCATGAGAACTAACTTTAGCCTTACTGGTACTACGTGGCGTATTATGATGTTTTACCGAACCAATATCAAAGAATGCGATGGCTTCTCTTAATTGCTCGGCCTGTACGGATAATTCTTCGGAAGCAGCAGCATTGGACTGCACTACCTGGCTTAGCTGCTGAATAGCATTATTGACTTGCTCTGCACCTGAGTTTTGTTCCATACTGGAAGCTGAGATTTCCTGCACCAGACGAGATGTCTTTTGTATATCCGGTACAATCTGTTCAAGCACGTTGCCTGATCTTTCAGCAATCGCTACACTGGATTTGGATAAAACGTCAATTTCTATCGCTGCCAGTTGACTTCTTTCGGCCAGCTTACGTACTTCTGCGGCTACGACCGCAAATCCTTTCCCATGTTCTCCGGCACGTGCTGCTTCAACGGCTGCGTTCAGGGCCAGCAGATTAGTCTGACGGGCAATCTCTCCAATAATGGAAATCTTATCCGCAATCTGTTTCATAGAATTTACCGTCTGATTCACCGCCTGGCTTCCTTCGCGAATGTCTTCTGAAGCTTTCTGAGCAATTTTTTCAGTTTGCTGCGCATTGTCTGTGTTCTGATCAATATTGGAAGCCATTTGTTCCATAGAAGAAGAGACCTCTTCTGCCGATGCAGCCTGTTCTGATGCACCTGCCGCAATCTGCTGGCTGGCCGAAGCAATACTTTCAGAGGCAGTAGAAACATAAGACAATACGTCTTTCAGTTTGCTGGTCATAACCCGTAGGTATTCAATCAGTTCGCCCAGTTCGTCTTTACCCGTTTGCTTGATCTGAATAGTAAGGTCTCCTTCCGAAAGCGCTTTGATGGCTTCTTTGGCGGTGTTAACAGACATGGAGATCGATATAATAATCCATAAAGAAAGTCCAACAGAAGCAATTGTGCTCAATACAAGCAGATACGTCATATTGCTCTGTCCTTCTTCATAAATCTGATTGGTATCCGCATCAATCTTAGCTAACTCTGCTTCATTGTTTCTAACCAATTTGTTCATCACAGCAATAGCTTCATTAGCAGTAGTATTGGCAATACCATTGGAAAGTTCAAGGGCCGCCTTGTTGCTGGAGTCTGTATTAATGACTACTGCCAGTGTTTTCACTCTGCCATAAATTTTCCGGTATTCATGCCATTTCACCATAAAGTTATCTACATCCTCTTTGCCTTGCTGATCTACCAGTCCCTTTAACTCATCCAGGCGTTGTTCCATCTCCTCTATTCTTTCTTCTCCCTCTTTTGCCATTTCCTGTAATACTTCAGGCTTGGTAATAATGATCAGATTTTTTTCATTTTTGGTTATATACTGAAGATCTTCTGATAGTTTCCCGGCCAGTTTGATTCGGTTTGCATGTGTTTTTATAATGAGTGTTACCCAGTTATTAAGGGCATTGGCATTGCGATTTCCCAGGTAGAAAATAAAACCACTTGCGGCAATTAACAGTGTAAAGGCAATAATCAACCGGGCTTTGATAGAAATTTGCATAGAGTAGATATATAATATGTCAGATGATTATAATTTAGGAGTATGTGATGACTCGGACTTCTGTATGGAAAGCCCCCTACCCGTTAGTTATTGATAGATAAGCTAAATAGAAATAATACCATTATTTTTATGGAGATAATTTTACAACTATCAAAGTGGCTGTTTAGATACAGGTTAAGATCATTGTCAGGAGAATTTATACAACCTCTTACAGATGTTTTTTAGCTATTCTTTTTGTTTCTACTTTTACAGTTAGGACTTTCCATGTAATCCTTATATCATGTATTTGTATCGGGGCAAAGAGTATCAGGTACTTTTTTCTGCTATTTCCCCCTGTTTAATGTGCTGATTTCGTTATGAAATTACAACTCTCCGGAAAAGATCAAAAATACAGGCAGGAAGAAGACTACAGCTTTAATGTAAGAAGGATATATATATATCACAATGTATTCCCCGCAATACGAAACGGCTTATACAGGGGAGACATTACCTACATTTCAGTAATTAAGTTGTGTAACAAAAGTTAGAGAACAACTACAGGTGTAAAACAAAAATAGATAGTTACAATCATGCAGAAATGCCTAAGTAATATTCTATCTTGAATATATCACACTAAAAGTCAGACAATTAGAACAGAGCCTTATATTACCAAATAGCAGTACAAACTATATCTGTGGATGCAAGTTGCAAACAACCCTTCCAAATATCATGTCTAAACCTACCAGGTAAGTTTTCATCCTTCATTTTACAAAATAGTATAACACAAGGTGGATAACGATAAGAAACAGACAGGCTATGGGTGAAAAGCAATACAATAAACAGACAATTTACTATAATTCTAGCATTGATTAGTATATATGGAGAATGAAGTTGAAAATCTGAAACGGTTATTACTTTCTACAGCGGATGAAAATGTGAAGTTGGGATTAACGATCTGGCAAAACAATGCAGATTTAGCAATTACGTTTAGTAAAAGCGACCGAAAGCATATCTATAAACGCATCGCAAAAAACAGAGAGCTTGTTCTGTATTGTTTGCAATCTGACTTTCCCGAACCAATACAAAGAATACAAAAGCTGGATCTTAGGCATTCCAATCTGAAAGACCTTCCTGCTTCCGTAGCTAAGCTTCCCTATTTGAATGAGTTGGATCTCCGATATAATGAATTGCAGGTAGTACCGGAAGTCGTTGGAAAATTAAAAAGTCTAAAAAAGCTGGAATTGGGAATGAATGAGTTTAGTCAAATTCCTGAAGAAATATTCCACCTGAAAAATCTAAGGTATTTATGCTTTTGCAGTAATTCAAACTTCAAGCTGGATATTGACAGTCCTATCACTCAAATGGCTAAAATAGAGTTGCTTTGCATTAGTGAAGACCAGCTTTCTGAAAGGCTGAAAGATAAGCTTAAGGAATTGCGCCCTCAGATTGTATTTCAATAGAAAACACTTACCTTCTACAAGGCTTTTTCAACTTATTTTCACTCACAACCTGCTCAATTCCAAAGGATGTCTTTTTCTTTAGTAGAGACCTCTCTTCCGAAAAAGATAGGGACTTGCCTCTTATCTTGTCCCATAACTTTTTCGCAAACAAGTTTTAAGGGAAGACGAAACCGGTTAAAATAGAAAGACGCTGGTTCGAACGTCCGTTCGGACCCAAAATGAAAGCAACGTCCGTTGCGTTGGGACAAAGAGAGCCAAGTTCAGTTGTGTGATAGTACTCAAACAGGGCCTTACCTACCAACGCAGCTTCCACTCAATGCAGTCAAGGTAAGGAAATTTATTTCTTTTTTTCATATTTCTTTATTGTCCTTCTGAAAGAATCTTGTGACAAATAGAGCCACATTTCCTTTATGAGAGAAAAAATCATCTCCAGTCGGAAAGGCCGCCGGTCTTGCCACGAGTTCCTTTCAGGAGGACGGCAAAGGAAGAATCTTCAGGAGGACAAAAAAAGGTTTTAGGAAATAAAAAAGAGCATTTCCGTAAAACCTTCAAAATTGAAAAACTTATGGGATACGATAAGGGACTAACCTCACTGCAGAGGCGGTTTGAGTGTCTACACTACTTTCGTGGTTAAAAGTATCACAACACTCTTTGTAACTCCTTTGTTTAGCTTTGCTATGTATCTCTCCTCAATACCTAATTCATTCCCTCAAAATAAGTTTGACTACCTCAATTTTCATGGGCCGATAATGGATTTTGACATTCACTATTGATACAAACAAAATAATTGTCTTTGATTACATTAATCCAACCACATGTACTACAAATCCGGAATTCGAATGCAACGGTAAAAAAATCCGGAAATGGAATCCCAACCTTTTCTAAGGCGTATTTTACTGCACTCCAGGATTTAGGTGAAGGACAATAACCTGTAGATTGATTGGTGATTTGACTAATAAGGTATGATTTGTTTTTACCTAATTCAAATGTTATTTCGCCTGCAGACAATACATTACTTCCTGCTGCACAGACAACATGTTCGGAATGTCTGTCATTGATCAGTAAACTATATTCTAAGTCAATAATAAATGTTGCGGTTATTTCTGAGTTACCATCTGGTTTTTGGTTCGTTTTCTTAATCCAGTATTCGATATCTGCAACTGATCTAATGCAGTAACCCTTCCATTCTGGTTTTACCAATCGAAGCAATCCAGTATCTCCAACAAATATATATTCCATCTGTTTATTCATTCTAATCTGAATTCAGAATCCGAATTTCCAGAAGCAGACATCCTTTCCAGGTATACCGGGCCAGCTAAATCATTACTTATTGCACAACCAGGTCGGTTTCGGCATTCAGCTCATTATCGGCTTTCACCTTGTCCCAAATACGTAATTTAACATGATAGGTTTGACCGGCTGCCATGGGTTGTGCAATGGTAATCTTCCCACGTAGTTCAGTAGCATCTGCAGGCGGATGACCCTGATCGCCTGAAAACAAGTCATCGGCCTTAAGTACTGGCGTTCCCTTTGTATCGGTCACCAACAAACTCATTCCTGGAAAAGCCTTGCCGTCCTTAAGCCCATAGTTATTTATCCCAAGCGCTACTATGGCTATCTCTGAATTTAACTTTACTTTATTATCGGTCATACGGTTATTTTCCGGATCTACCAATGCCATGTCTTGTACAACAAATCCATTGTAGTTGAATGAAAGTCCTGTAAGAAGGTCTTTCTTGGCTCCTTTGCTATAGTTGCATCCGGCAAATATCAGGCAGCTTAGTAGTACGAGTAGAGGTGTTGCTAAGGTGGTCTTTGGGTTTTTCATAAGGGTACCAGACTATATGTTGAGTTAAAATCGTATGAAACAGAATTAGTACAGAGGCCAAGAAGGTATACTAGCAGTCCGCCAATGCCCCAGACATATCATTTATGGATATCTTTACATTTTGCAAAGGTATGGTCTGCAAAAGACGACTGTCAATAACCCTTTATACAACTCTGATAGGGCATTCCCCAGAAGATTACTGGCGTCGAAACTTACTAAGTATTGTTATGCCGACCTGTTTAGTGAGAAAATATGAGTTACAATACAAACTTTTCTCACTAACGGATTTTTACGCAAAGCCAAATGGATATTCTTAATCAGGAAATCTGTATGCTTTCTGTATTGTTTGTATAGATCTCAGGCCAATTGTAAACAATTTAATCCTTTACAGATACATCCTCAATAGTATAGCAGCAAAAAGGCCTGTATTACTTTAAGAAACTGTGTTTTTAATTGTTGGCTGCTTATTCAGTTCTATTTCGAGCATAAACAGCCAGAATGATTCAATTCTTGTTATCAACAAAGCAATAAATTATAAGAAGGGGGAATGGAGTGAGGCAATCCTATTTGATTCCATAAGGTATGTACAAGAAAAAGATTGTATAGATCCTTATTTTGTACACTATAATCGTTAAGTACGTTTTGGCGTTTCATGGCATGTCTATGCCCTATTATTTTATACAACGAGAGCACTTACTTTTGGGCAGCTAACAGGTATACAACTAAGTAACTATCTCTATATGGAGCGACTCTGGTTAATGGTCATAATGCTTTATATACTAATCAAGGTAAAAAATGAGAAGCAACCAACTATATATCCCTCTAGGCATCTTAATCATTTTATGTTGCAGCTTTGTTCATTTATCAAGTAACAAAACAGGGAATTCCTGTAAAAAGACATGGAGTAAAGAACTGAATGTGTTTATTTATCAAACAGCAGATCGAGCACCTGAATACAAAGGAGGTATTTCAGCATTGCTTTCATTCATAAGTAGTTATATAGGCTGAAAAGCAGCCAATTACCCTATTCGCCAGAAAAGAAATACATGGTATAAAAATCCAATTATGTTAAAACAGACCACTTTCTCTATATTCTATTTCCTGTACTTATACTTATGATGTGCATAATTCAATGATTGCATTTTTCGAAATAAGTCCCCCATGTTACAAGGCATTCTTAAAACTAAAGAATCGGGCTAGGGAACAGCTTAATGAAAAAGCCAAACAGGCGTGGATTAAATTGCTTACCAAACTACAGATATACTAGTAAAGCCCCAACTTTCGTCTGTAAGCGTACCAGTTACAGTTTATTGAAAAAAATTCCAGTACACTATCTTTCTTCCTTTTAATTACTGTATTATCTACTGACTTTGAATAGACATACATATAAGCTGTACCCTTAAACTGAAAGAGTATATCCTGATCTACTTTTAGGTAAGACTCCAGCAAGTTGAAGAACTTTAAGTTATCTGCAGCATGTGCCATTTTTTCATTTTGCAGGAAGAGTATATTCAAACTATCCTTATTGACAAAATACTCAGTTGTTTCATTTTGCATGTGCAATACATAGGCATTGTTATTTATTTTTCTACATGAATAGATCCTCTCAAATGAACGAATGGTAACAGCAAGATGATCCATATCATCCTTATTCGAAATATAAAAGTTTGCTGGTTCACTACCGCCTGATGTACACCCAACCAACAATCCTATTTGTAACAATACAAAAAACTTTCTTATTGTTTGTATAACATACTTTTTGAGGTATTTCATACAACTTTTTTCCTTTTCATACCAAAATGAAACACACATCTTTTTAGACTTTACAATTCACAGAAGAAAAGTTTGAAATTTGTAACCACATCCACTATATGGTTGTAGCAGAAAGGATAGATCCAGACATCTCATACTATCCAAATCTTCAACTTGTCTTAACACTAAGTGTCCCCCACTTGATTTAAATCGCGCAATAATTCATTTAAATCGATAGTTAACGTTTGTGCTAATTCTTTTTCCAAATTCTTCAGAAAAGTTTCAAATGCAGTAATAATACTATTTTTTGGTACAAAGTGTGTCAGTTCTGTTTTTTGCCAGATAGATTCTATTTTATAAAAATCATAGTTGATATATTCAAAGATCAGGATTGGCTCAGGATAGTAATCAACAGTTTTATAGATAAAATCAGGCTGGGTATTAAGTTTATCAGATAATAACCAATTATGCATATCATTAGCTAACTCAATCAAACATATATCAGACTCTTCAAAAAAGAGGATATTGTCAACAGAGATAGCAAGTGAACCTTCTAAATGAGCCCAATAATAGCGTAATTCCTTATGTTCAGGAACAGTAGTTATTTCGAAGGTAAATACCATCTCCATTTGAACTTTCATTAAGGATTAAGTTAACTCCAAATTACATCGGGATACTATCAAGCATACTTTACTTCTTTCGGTTCTTTTCTGCCCATTGGCTCAGATGATCCAGTATCGGAGTCAGCTCAATGGCCATTTCCGTAAGTTCGTATTCTACCCTTGGCGGCACTTCCGGATAGACAGTTCGCTTCAGAAGTCCATCCTCTTCCATTGCTTGCAATTGCAAGGTTAGCATACGCTCAGAGATATAGGAAAATTCCTTCTTTAATTCACTAAACCGCATCTGTCTTTGTTTGAGTTTATCAAGAATTAACAGTTTCCAACGACCGCTGAGTATATGTACTGCATAGGTGAGGTTGCAGTTGATAATGCATTGCTCGTTTCGGGTAAAGGTGGAGGTTGTTTTTCTGCCTGGCATTACTTACAAATTTTATAGTAGCACACAATTCATTACAGGTAAATCAAAAATACGCGCAAAGCCCTACTATTGCAAAAAACAAAAATTTCAGCAATATGGACTTACATTTAAACAAGAAAACCGCTATTGTCAGTGGAGCAAGTCAGGGTATAGGCAGAGCCATTACCAGAGAGCTTGCCCTTGAAGGAGTGAAAGTGCTGGCAACTGCCCGTAACGAAGCGTTGCTTAACGATTTAAAATCAGACATCATCGCTTCAGGAGGTACGGAACCTGTTTTACTGGTTCAAGACTTTGTAGATAAAGAAGCACCTCAGCGAATAGCCAAGGCAGCGTTAGATAACTTAGGGCAGGTGGATATTCTGATAAACAATGCAGGCCGTAGCAGACCTGTGCCACTTACCGGGCAGGAAGAAGACTGGATTGCCGCCATGACGCTTGACTTTGAACAACACCGCAAGTTAACGCATCTGCTTATACCACATTTTATAGAACGAAAGCAGGGAGCAATTCTCAACCTCACCAGCACCTATGAGCTACGTCAACTGAATGTGTCAGCCATTGCCAAAGCTGCCGTAACGGCCTGGTCAAAACAACTTGCTGGTGAATTAGGCAAGTATGGCATCAGAGTCAATTGCCTCCAGCCAGGTCTTATTGATACCAATAACATCCGCCCCTATTTTCCGGGAGAGGAACGACAACGCTTTGCAGAACAGGCAATTCCGTTGGGCGATTTCGGTGAGCCTCAGGATATGGCTAACATGGCCGTTTTCCTTGTCTCTCCGCGAGCCAGATACGTCACTGGAACAGTAGCTGTAGTAGATGGTGGCATGCGTAATTATGCCTTTTAATGTTTTGTACAACTTATCAAAACATAATATCTGTTTGTAAGCTTCTACTAGAGTACGGTTAGTAATTGGTCATATTATCTCGCCATTGGATATAAAACTTCTTTCTCTCGTGTCAAGCAATTCCTCTCTGTACTAATAGAAGGATCAATCCTCCTTTTTTTGTCCTCCTGAAAGGAGCATCCACACTCTGTCCTCCTGTAAGGAACTCGTGGCAAGACCGGCGGCTTTTGGATTCTGAATAAATATCTTTCACTACAAAACCAAGCGCGGCTCTATTTGTCACACGGCCTTTTCAGGAGGACAGGGAAAGTGTTTTTTTTCTTTATTTACAAACCATGTTTCCAGAAAAGATATGGGACAAAATAAGGGTCTACATGAGTAGCAAACTTTCATTTCCAGTTTGGCAATCCTTTTGCCTCATTATTGGATACTACTCTAACAAGATTAGCTACAGAATATAATCAGTTTTTAGGATTATATTCTGCTAGTATTTTTTTATTCTTAACCTTTACTAAGGAGGTATCAGTACAAAACTCCTGATTGTCCAGGGAATCAGTTGGTTCACAAATGGTATATATTTTTTCTTTATGTGTATATATCATTCCAATGGGTTGTTCCAATTCTACACCTACATTAACATGCTCATGACCAGGATACTGGATTATAATAACTGGAAGATCTAATACTGTTTTAACAAGATAATAGAATAGTATTGAGTAATCATCACAATCCTTATATTCATAATAAAGTGCTTCTTCTGGTCTAAACCATCTTTCAGTACCATATACTTCGGTGTCAAACTTATATGTTCCAAGCTTTCTTACAAATGAAAGTAAAATTTTGACACTCGTTTTTTGATCCTTACCATCAACAAGTCTTTTTAATTCGGAGATTAAACTGCTGTAAGCTTCTTTTGATAACTCTGTGTTGCTTACTGCGCCAAGTTCAACTAAAGGATACCCATTGTATGCGTCTATTAATGTTTTATTAAGGTTATATTGTAGCTCATGATAGATCGATCCATCAAACAAACGTACTTTATAATTTAGAATTTCTGGTTCGGCAGTAATAGGGGTTACATCTGCTGAAAAAGAGAAATTTTTGCCAGATTGTCCATTTAACTCATAACAATCTTCACTATTTATTTGTAGGTCTTTTATTCTTTTAGCATTTAAGCAGAAGTAAAGATTTTTTCCACTGCGAAAAGAATTCCGGTTATAGATAAATTCACTACTACACACAAAAAGTAAAATTTGTTTATAATAAGCTATAAAGACTTTATACCCAGACTTTTCTAGAAGATAGCCAATATAAGCGTTTTTAAAATCTTCATTATAACCACTATAAAGTACATTAACAACTTCACCAATCAGCTGATTATAAAGATAATCATTCAGATGCAAGCTTTCTTTAGTATCCTTTAAATTTGATAGTAATGCATCACAGTTATCAAGTTTGGTATCTTCAATAAATGATTTCAGATTTTTAACTTTATACCTAGTACCAAAGTATTTCCTAACAAGTGGTATTTTTACTTTATTCGTCAGAAAAGTTACTGTGATATCTTCTGCATAAAGATTGTTATAGAAAAATAGAATAAAGACAATCACTAACCACCTCATAGGAATATCTATTGGATTAAAGAGTAATTACATTTAATCACAGTGGCTCAAAGAAGCAGGATCATCGGAGTTCATAACTGCATTCCCTCACATTACCTCTGTAATTTCATTTAGTAGATTCATATATCTGGATAGCTGGAGAATATTAACAACGGAAATAGTAAGTCAATTCAGGAACAAGCATGAAGATTTACTATTTCATACATTTAACAAATGGGTAACTGGTTATCCTCCAATTCCAAAACATAGGATTTGAGTAATCCAGTATCACTACTTCTCAGAAACAACAAAGTAACACCACAGTATTCTTTATTCATTTATTCAAGGAATATTGGATTAGTTTAACATCAATTATAGGTCTCCAATTGAACTGAAAAATTTTTATCTATTGTATAACATTTGTTAGTATGTATGTCACAAAAAGACCAGTTCGTGTAGTCTCCTTCCAGATTAGGTGTTATATCACAGAATACTGTTAGTCTTTTGCCACTCTTAAAATGTATTGACAGGTCATAAAAATTGCTTAAGCTAACCTCTTCAATTATGTCACCTTCTAAAGCAGTAATAGTCAAAGTGAGACTACCAGTTTCCGGATCTGGAGACTCATTCCAGCCAGAAAGAACTTCATTTCCTTTCTCAAGACGCCATGTACAGTATATGTATAAAATATAGGCAACCGGCTCACCTATTTCAAATAAAATTATTGAACCATTTCCTCCTCCGGCAATAGTTTTCACCACACATTGCTGCTTTACAACCTCTACTACCCTCTTAATTTCTTCCATACTGAATTATAAGACTATTTAAAATAATATAAATGCCAACCTGGGAATCTAGCTGGTTTTTGTATAACACCTTTTTCCTCCAGTAGATCAAAACAATTTTGTATCTCTCCCTGGGAAAATGTGGAGAGTGGGTCATCCGATTTATCACGTAAGAATAAAGAAATCCTCCATGGATCAAAACCATCTATACGTCCATTTATACCATAATCAAAATCTATTTCTTCTTTTCCAATAGAAATACGACAGCCAATGCCATGAAAATAATAGAAAGCCCTTTTACCATTAATAGCAAACACCCCTTCTTGTGGGACTTTTCTACTACATCTTTTATACACCCTCATAAAACTCAGGGCTGTTTTCAAGGAAGAAATGATGTATAGAATCAGCTATACAATTCTCCTATAAAGTGTATTCATTTGAACGTTTTTAGCTATAATTTATGCTTCACTTTCTATTTTTTCAAATCAATAACTATCTTTACTTAACAATCTTTATTGCCTCCCCTGATCACTAACGTTAATTCCAAACCCTATTGACCCCTTTTCACACTGAAGAAGATCTGATACGGCAGCTAAAAGATGGCAATCAGGCAGCTTTTAAAACGATCTTTCATTTGTATTACAGGCCTTTAACCTTGTTTGCAATGAAATATGTGGGAGATGTGGAAGAGGCAAAGGAGATTACACAGGAATTTTTCATCCGGTTTTGGGAAAAACACGCTTCTGTTGAAATCAATTTCTCCTTAAAAACCTATCTCTACCATTCAGTCCGGAACGCCTGTTATAATTTTATTGAGAAAAATAAAGTCGCTCAGCGAAGATTAACGGACTGGAAGAAAAATCCTTTTATTCAGGACCCTATCCTTGATAAAATCATCGCAGCGGAACAGGAAGAAATATTGTTAAAGGGGATTGATAGTTTACCCGAAAAATGCAAAGAGATTTTTATAATGAGCCGAATCGAAAAACTCTCTAATAAAGAAATTGCGGCTAAACTACAGATTTCCGTTAAAACAGTAGAGGGACAAATAACGATAGCCCTGAAAAGGTTAAAAAATTTACTTATCTCCCTCCTGCTCTCCTTCGGATTTCTACTCCGATAAATAATCTCCTCTCAGTCAGCAGCTTACCTGCACTTATTTCTCTAGCTACAGGTGAAAGATCCTACTTATCCCAGAAAATCCTCTACACATGAGTCATCCCGAATTTTGAGTAAAAAATGCCATTGAAAAAGGATAATAAATGTCACAAAGAGAGTAAAGACAACTTAAATAACGAATGGTAGTGTAGGTACGTTGGCAATCTTTTCTCCGCGAGGTTGGCCTTTGGCCTGTGGGCGGGAGGTTCGGAGAAAAGTGCCCTTTTTTGCTCGTGCACAAATCTGGCTCACCAAACTCTCGTTTGGTGCCCTGTTTTTGGGGCAAGCAAAAAATGAAGGAGCTAGTGGAAGAGCAATGTAAGTGACAATAGATAAATGAAGAATCTTCCCGCCACGGCGGGGCACGTGTGACAAATAGAGCCATTTTTACTTTCAGAGAGAAAAACTCTCCAAATCCCAAGGCCGCCGGTCTTGCCACGAGATTCTTCCAGAAGGACAGAGGAGGTAGCTTGAGTGGTTTTCTTACCTTGAAGCATTAAGCGGACGCAGAAATGGGCACGGGTGGCACCCGCGCCAGAAACTTTCTTTGTTTCCAGAAAAGTTATGGGACAGGATAAGGGTAGAACGTACCCATCGCAGGCAAGCCCTCCATCCTCTTCAAAAAATCTTTTAAAAATAATTCAACTTCTTTTAAGGGTTGGCTAACGGTTTCCTGTCTTATGGCAAATTCTAGCATAAGCCTTACCATTCTATGTCGAAACTCTACCTAGCCTATTTAGTAATTCCCCTTTGTATTGTATCCCTGTTCTGTTCAACTGCTCAGGCTCAGAACGTTACCTTTTATGAAAACTTTGACAATACCAAAATAGGCGAATTGCCTACTGGATGGACGTATTATCAGTCCGGAGGGAGTAATCCGGATAGTCACTGGATGGTCTCGACCAAAGACATGTTCGGATCAAAATTAGCCTGGAGTAACTGGGGAGATGATGCGCTGGCAGGCGATATTGATGAAGATTGGCTCATTACTCCTAAAATCACTCCTAAAAACGGAGATTTCCTCATCTTTGACGCTTCTCAGGTATTTGTTGACACCGTTTTCGGATCAAAATATCATGTATTGCTATCCACAAAATCCAATGCACCGGGAGATTTTACAGATACACTGGCCAGTTATACAGAAGAGGAATTTCCGGGATATGAAGAAACTTTATTCCTTGACTTGAAAGGATACTACAACAAGCCCATTTACATAGCTTTTGTTCATGAAAACAGCTCCGCAGACTGGCATAATGTAGATGACTGGTACCTGGACAATGTCTGGGTCCGCCCTAAACAACAGGCCGACTTTTATCAGCACGAAATCTATAGTCAGACCACGGATGTACTTCCCTTAAAATATGTAGGAACAGGCGTGATTGTTGGGATTAAACTAACCATTGTTGGAGATTACGATCTGGCCAACCTTACCTCCCTGACATTCGCTAAAATAGGCACGATTGATCCTGCCCAGATCACCAGTGCCTCTTTATATTCTACTGGGCAGGATTCGTTTATTAGCACCATTGATGAGGAAAACAGTATCCAGGGGGAGCTTTTTGGAACCGTTGCTACACCTGACAGTATATTTGAGATCAAAGGCAATAAGCAGTTACCTGTGGGAGACAACTATTTCTGGCTGTTCTACAAGATCAATCCGGCGTATGCTCCCAACTATCCTTATGAGGATGCAAGCGTTGTCTTTACAAAGGTAGAGGTTAATGGCCAGCAACATGTCCTTACGCCCCCTGAAAAAACGGTGGCAAGGCCTATCGTAGAGTCGTCGCCTGCAAATGACAGCATCCAGCATGCCATAGAACTGTTACCTGTTGGGGGCAGATATGGTTCGTACAATACGCGGGCTCAACCGGAACCTGCTTTCGAAAGCTTAGCCTATTGTGCACCGGAAGGGTATTTTGATGTGTCCAATTCCATCTGGTGGTATTTTAAAGCTCCCTCTGATGGCTATATGACAGTTGATCTTTCGGAGACTGATTTTAATACCATCTTATTGATTCTGGATAAGAATTTTGATCAGTTTGCCTGCAACGATAATATTTCACAGGAACAGCTGCAATCTAAAATCGTCGGTTACGAAGTCAAAGCAGGCCAGGAGTTTTATATCCGGGTAACCGGTGCAGGTACCCCCAATGATCCGAATGGGCCGTCTGGTATAGTGGTATTGGATTTCAACTTTACCAATGCTCCACTGGGAACAGATGATTCGCATTACAACTGGGGTACACTTTCTGCTCCTTATCCCAATCCATCGCATGGTAAAACCTATATCGATTTTGACGTAAAACAACCTTCCAAAATCAGTTTTGAGGTCGTAAATCTGGTAGGGGCATCGGTTTGGACTAGTAAGGAAAATACGTATGCGCCAGGAGTCAAACACATCGTACCGATAGACACTTCAGACTTGCCTGCCGGCACCTACATTTTGCATATCAAAGGAGATTCCATTCACGCAAGCCGAAAGCTGATTATAACCCGCTAACAAGATTATAGTCTGATAACAAACAGATTGATGCAAGAAAACGAACAAGAACAGAAGTGGTATCTGGCAGCCAAATACCTGACCAGCGGTTTAGACCAAGAAGACCAACCGGAATGGGAGGCGTTGAAAGACGATGCCCAGTTTCAGGAAGAGTTTGCCAGGCTTCGCAAACACTGGCACACCTTCGAAACCCTGCCCTATCAGCAGATTGACATTGCAGACGGATGGGATGCGGTTTGGAATCGGGTGAAAGAAAAAGAAAAACCGCAAAGAAAGTTTTCAGTCCCTGCCTTCGTACGCTATGCAGCCATGATTGTGCTTACACTGGTTTCTTCTTTTTTGCTTTGGCAATGGATAGGAAATACCCAATCGCAATCGGGAGCAGAGGATGTATTGACTACGATTGAAGCACCAACCGGATCAACCTCAGTAGTCACCTTACCCGATCACTCAAAGGTGTGGTTGAATGCAGGCAGCAAGATATCCTTTACTAAAAATTATGGCATCACCAACCGCAATATAAACCTGGAGGGAGAAGCCTTTTTCGATGTAATCAAAAGAGAAGTTGCCTTTCAGGTACATACACAGGCTCAGGATATTACCGTCTTGGGTACCGCCTTCAATGTAAAGGCCTATAGTGATGATCAAAAGGTGGTTACCACACTGGTCAGAGGCTCCCTGAAAGTAAAGCCTAAGGCAAGTGCGGCGAAAGAATATCTGTTGAAACCAGGGGAAAAGCTGGCCCTATGGAAAGACAAACTACGCATGGGCTTACCTGCCGGCGAACTTCAAACGCAAATCGACACAGAAGTCGAAACCGGCTGGAAAGACGGATGGCTGGCTGTACGGGGTGAATCACTGGATGAGCTGGCCCGAAAGATTGAAAGGCTGCATGATGTAAAGATCATTTTTGAAACAGAACAGCTCAAGCAGTACCGGTTTAGTGGAAGAATTAAACAGCTAAGTCTGGAGCAGGTATTGAAAGCCATGGCCTTAACTTCTCCGATTGATTTTGTGATTCAGGAAAAAACCGTAACCCTCAAAGAAAATACGTCTACCCGATCCAAGTATCGTTCGCTGGAAAATGTGCAAACCAAGTAATTACCTAAACTCAATGCCGATGATCAAAGCTTACTTTCTGACTATCTGACACTTTACTAAAAAACAAAGGCTCAAAAGATGGGGCAACATCTTCTGAGCCAAATGGACTGTAAACAGTCTGCCTCTTGCACACAGCAAGAACAGAATTCCTATTGTTTAACCCATCCTCCTAAAAATATGAAAAAAATAAAATACGACCAAGCGTCGGCCTGGTCAGTATTGCAAAAACTACGCGTATTTATGAAACTCTGGTTCTTTTTGCTGACCCCTTTGGGAATCCTTCTTGCCTCGCCTGCCAAGACGCAAACACTTACGATGGAGCTGAAAAATGTGCCGCTTCGGCAAGCACTCCTTCAGGTGGAAAAGAAAAGCGGCTACTCGTTTTTCTATAACGATTCCTTTGCAGACCTGGATAAGCCCATCTCCATTCAGGTACAAAATGAATCCATCAAAAACGTACTGGAAATCCTGTTGACACCCACCAACCTTTCGTACAAGTTTATGGACGGCAAGCTGATTGTGATTGCCCCCAAAAGCTTGATTACCCCCAAAAGTTCGCTGGAAAAGGTTACGATAAAAGGCGTGGTCACCGGTGCAAGCGACAAACAACCATTACCCGCTGTGACCGTCTCCATCAAGGGACAACCCAAAGGAACTACGACCAATGCCAACGGAGAATATACCATTGAAGCTGAGACAGGCCAGACGCTTGTGTTTTCATTTATCGGATACAATACTCAGGAAGTACTGATTGGCAATAAAACCAAAATTGATATTGCCCTGGAAGCCACTACGACCCTGTTAAATGAGGTTACTGTGGTCTCTACTGGCTACCAGGATATTGAAAAAAGACTTTTCACCGGATCGGTAGTCAAGCTTGATGGAGCGGAGGTAAAGACAGCCGGCACAACGGATGTAGGCAGAATGCTACAGGGACGGGCAGCAGGGGTTTCGGTACAGAATGTGTCAGGAACATTTGGTGCAGCCCCCAAAATACGAGTCAGAGGGGCCACGTCCATTAATGGCGATAATAAGCCCTTGTGGGTTATTGACGGGGTCATTCTGGAAGATGTAGTGAACGTATCCACCGAACAGCTGACTACCGGTGATGCAAGCACCTTGATTGGCTCCTCCGTGGCGGGTTTAAATTCAGATGATATCGAAAGTATCAGTATTCTGAAAGATGCCTCCGCCACTGCCCTATACGGGGCCAGGGCTAAAGATGGGGTAATTGTCATCAAAACCAAAAAAGGTCAGACCGGCAAACCTCAGTTTACCTATACCGGAAATTTTTCCACGTATCTGAAACCTACCTATAACAGTTTCAACATCATGAACTCGGTAGACCAGATGTCGGTCTATGCAGAGATGGAACGTAAAGGTCTGCTCAATCACTCCGATCTTTCTAAAATTCCCAATGGTGGGGTATACAAAAAAATGTATGACATCATCAACCAGAATTATGACGAAACCACCGGAGAGTACGAACTGATTAACGACGATGCCTCCAGACGAAAATTCCTCCAACGATACGCATTGGCTAATACAGACTGGTTTGATGTGTTGTTCAAGAATTCATTTGTACAGGAACACTCCTTAGGGTTTTCGTCCGGAACCGAAGCCGCCCAATTTTATTTTTCGGGAAGTTATTACGATGACAAAGGCTGGACCATCGCCGACAAGGTAAAACGATACACGGCCAATGCCCGGGGCGTGTTCAAACTAAATGACAAGCTCACTATTGGCATTATTACGTCCGGATCTGTACGTGACCAGCATGCACCAGGTACGGTTACCCGACTGGCCAACATGGTTGAAGGCAGCTACGACCGGGACTTTGACATTAACCCGTTTAGCTATGCCATCAACACCAGTCGTGTCCTTACCCCGTACAATCAGAAAGGCCAACTGGAATATTTTACCCGCAACTACGCACCTTTCAACATTATCAATGAGATCAATCAGAATTACATTGACCTCAACCAGCTGGACATGCGGATACAGGGTGAACTCGGATACAAACTGGGCAAAGGAGTGAAATACGATTTTTTAGGAGCAGTCCGCTATGTTAAAAACACGACAGAACATAAGGTGGAGGAAAATTCCAATATGGCCGAAGCCTACCGGGCAAACGGTTCGCAATCGATCCGTATCGGCAATAAGTTTTTATACTACAACCCGGATTATCCCAATCTGGACCCTGTCATTGTACTTCCTCAAGGAGGTTTTTACAACCGGACTGATGATCAGATGGTTAGCTATTATTTTAAAAATCAATTCAGCTGGAGCTATGTTTTTAACACCCTTCATACGATAAACATGGTGGCAGGTCAGGAGATCCGGCAAGTGGACCGGCAGAATTCCTTTAATAACGGCTATGGCTATCAGTATGGAAAAGGCGGCGTTGCCTATACCGATTATCTGGCCATTAAACAGCTTCTGGAGGGAAACTTCAACTACTACGGTATGAGTAATACCTACGATCGGTATGCGAGTTTTTATGCTGGTGGCACCTACTCATTTAAAGAAAAATACATTGCAAACGGAACAATCCGGATGGATGGCTCCAACAAACTAGGGGCCTCTAAAAACGCACGGTGGCTGCCTACGTGGAATATCAGTGGGGCATGGAATCTGGATACAGAAGATTTCCTGCATGACCTTACGGCGATCAACGTGCTGACCCTGAAAGCGGGCTATGGCCTTACGGCAAATGCCGGGAATGCGACCAACTCTTCGGTGGTTTACCGAAGTGGCACCACCCGGAGACCTTACCTGAACGAAACCGAATCCCAGATTGGGATTGAAAGTCTGGAGAATTCGGACCTTACCTGGGAAAAACAATATGAAACGAATATAGGTCTGAATCTTGGACTCTTCAACAGGCTTACTATCACTGCCGATTATTACAGGAGAAGACAATTTGATCTGATTGGTGTCATCAAAACATCCGGCATAGGTGGAGAAGCGTATAAGGCAGTCAATTATGCCGATATGAAATCGCATGGGGTGGATCTGTCTGTAGGTGGCACGGTACTGAAGGGAAGCCACTGGAGCTGGAACAGTACGTTTATTTTCAGTCAGAATAAGAATAAGATTACCGACCTTAAAAATCAACCCCGGATCATCGACCTGGTCTTTCCGGATGGAGGAGCCAAAGAGGGATATCCGGTCAGAAGTTTGTTCTCAGTGGATTTTAAAGGATTAGATCCCAACTCCGGCATTCCGCTATTTACGGATCATACCGGAGAAAAAAGTTCGAATGTGTATCTGCAAAGCACGTCTACCCAATACCTGAAATACGAAGGACCCATTGATCCACCCATTACGGGAGGGTTTTCAAACATCTTTACCTATAAAAACCTGACGTTAAACGTATTCCTGGCTTACCAAACCGGCAATAAGATCCGGCTTAATCCGGCTTTTAAAAGCTACTATACAGATCTGGATGCTACACCAAAGGAATTCAACGACCGGTGGCTGGTACCGGGTGATGAGCAGGTTACTCCTATTCCTTCTATTCTGGATGCGGTTACATTACAACAACTTGGCGCGGTTTATCCTTACAATACCTATAACTATTCCACCGCACGAACAGCGGATGGTACCTTTATCCGATTACGTACGGTGTCGCTGATGTATACGCTTCCAGAGCGGTTACTGCGGGGATTTTCTATAAAAAATGCTTCCTTGGGAATAACCGGAACCAATTTGTTGCTTCTCTATTCGGACAAAAAACTATATGGACAAGACCCTGAATTCTTTGCCTCGGGTGGGGTAGCCCTGCCAGTAGCCAAACAAATAACCGCTACACTTAAATTGAGTTTTTAATCAGTATCCGGACAAGATAGTGCACACGAAATGACATTAAAAAGTAAACCTGTACAACAAAGCAAAGGGCAGATACAGATGTCCATGCAAGCTTCCTGTACATCGTATAGTTCACATACCATGCAACAATATATCTCATGCAACGATATTTAGGATTTATTTTTACTCTACTTCTTCTGACGGGTTGCGAAGATTTTCTTTCGAAAGAACCCGACAACCGGGCTAACCTGGATTCAAAAGAGAAAATAGCAGAACTGCTGGTGACAGCCTATCCGGAAGCAAACTATGCTGCCTTTTGTGAGGCTATGTCTGACAATGCGGAGGACAACCCTCAGGGCCAGATACAACCCATCAATGCAGACGCGTACTTCTGGCGCGATCACTCGACAACAGATCAGGATTCTCCGGAATATTACTGGAATGCCTGTTATGCAGCTATTGCGGCATCTAACCATGCGCTACGTGCCATCCGGACGGCTCCGGATTCTATGGCTATGCAGGCATTAAAGGGAGAAGCCTTAGTGGCAAGGGCCTATTCTCATTTTATGCTGGTGAATTTGTTTGCTCAGACCTATGATTCTGCTACGGCCTCAACCAACCCAGGCATCCCGTATGTAACAGAGCCTGAAACGGTATCTTTTAAAACCTATAAGAGAGCCAGCGTAAAGGAGGTATATAACCGGATCGAAAGAGATCTGCTGGATGGATTACCGTTGATTAATGATCAGGCCTATCAGACAAACGGCGGATCAAGCTCGGGTGTACCGAAATATCATTTTACAAAGGCCGCTTCCCACGCGTTTGCTTCCCGGTTTTATCTGTTCAAAAAGGAGTATACGAAAGTTATTGAGCATGCCAATCAGGTATTCATACAACAGGATATCAAAACACTATTAAGACCGTGGAATTCAACCTATAGAGGATACTCAGCCCAGGAGCTGTCCCTCAACTATACCAAATCCAGTGAAAAGGCAAATCTTCTATTGTGTGAGACAGCTTCTAACTGGGCACGATCCTTCCTGGGAAACAGATATTCTACAGGCCTTCAGAGATACCGGGAAATATTCAACACACAAAGTATGGTGGGCATGTATTCCTATTCTGTTTTGCGCTCTTCTTCTCAAGCCTATATTATTAATAAATTCAGGGAACACTTTGTCAGAGTGGGCACCAATGCCAACACAGGCTTCATTTATACGATGCTTCCCCTTATTTCTGCCGAAGAGGTGTTGTTCAACCGGGCTGAAGCCCATGCCATGCTCTTTCATTTCAATGAATCACTGGCCGACATCAATATATGGGTCAGTACAAGAGTTACCAATTATGATCCTGCGGTACATAATGTAACGTTCAATAAGCTATACAATTACTATCAGAAAAATGTAAACCAGCAAGCTATTGTAGCGGGTATCCTGGATTTTCGCAGGGTAGAATTCCTCCACGAAGGAATGCGGTGGTTTGATGTGTTGCGACACAAGCTTCCGGTCAGGCACACCACTGCGGATGGACAAATCCTTGAGCTATCGTCAACGGATCCCAGAAGAATAATTCAGCTTCCTGTACAAGCCATCGCTTCAGGCGGTTTAGAACCCAATCCAAGATAAGTTCATTCAAAAAATTCAATCACCTGACGTATGCGTTATAGAAATAGTATTTTCCTGGTCCTCTTCCTTTTTATTCTTTCCTGCAATAAAGCAGATAAGCTTGACCCTTCCAGAGCTGATTATGTCACCAACGATCAAACCAATCCTCCTACCGAACTGGATACCTGGTTGTATAATTCGTTTACACTACCCTATAATATTCAGGTAAAGTACAGGTGGGATGCCTCTGAAACTCCTATTAGTAAGATTTTGGTTCCACCCGCTCCCACTAAAGTGTTGCCGGTCATGGATGTCGTAAAAAAGGTCTGGATTGATCCGTATGTAAGCATTGCCGGTGAAAACTTTATTAAAAAGTACTGCCCCAAGCAGTTTGTGTTAACCGGGAGTGCCAGCTATAACCCGGATGGCACCTTTACGCTGGGCACAGCCGAAGGAGGCCGGAAGATTGTTTTATATGTGGTGAATGATTTTGTAAAGACTGATCATTACTCGGTAACGGAAATGATCCATACCATTGAACATGAGTTTGCACACATCCTGCATCAGAACATTTCATATCCCGGAGAATTCAAAGAATTAACCACCGGCCTATATACGCCTAACTGGGGATTTGTTTCACTCAGTCAGGCAAGAGCACAGGGATTTATTACCTCGTATGCCATGTTGTCTCCTGATGAGGATTTTGTGGAAATGATTTCGATGATGCTGGTAGAAGGAAAAAAAGGATATGAAGGCATTCTGGATTGCCAGACTACGGCGGCCTCCAGGCAAATCCTTCGAAAGAAAGAAGAACTGGTTGTCCGATATTTCAGAGAGGCGTATAACATTGATTTTTACCAGCTTCAAACCAAAGTACAGGAGGCCATACAAGCCATTGCCCCGCCAGAGAACGAAGGCGAAGAGCTGCCACCTGTATTTGATATCTGGGGACTGGACAAACAGAATAAGGCGATCCGGTTTGACCTGACGACGATGAACGAACCTGCTTCGTTTGTCAGCCGGTATACGTATGACAATGCCCGGCTCCATGCTGTAGGCTTAAACCTGGATTACTCCTTTAAGCTTGTGTATATAGGGGAAGAGGAAGTAGCCCTGAAGCTGTATTACTCTAAACCCGATAGTGAGCCACGGGAATACTTTGAAGCCACCTTCTATTTCTTTGTTACTAAAAAGCCGAACGGTACGGTCACACTGGAGTTTTATAACTCGGATGAAAATGGAGCATATCTCAATGAGCAACTGGGCGCGTATGCTATTCTTGGCTTTTTTGCCAATCAGACCTTTACCATTAACTGGCTGCCTTCCTGTGGCACCACTCAGTATGTAGGGTTTTATCCTGTAAACTCGCCTGCCAACTATAGCTTTGGTGTTCCCGGTAATTAATTAAACTTAGACATAACATCATGATTCATAAGCGCTCTCTTTTATTCCACATATTCCTTACAGTTTGTGTATGTGGATTTTTGCTCTCGTGCGAGAAAGAATATAACTCTATCTACGATCAATCGCCCGATGAACGGTTACGAAAGACATTGGATGCCTACAATGATTTACTCTTATCGGCCCCACATGGCTGGAAAGGCACTCTGAAGACCAAGCTTGGACCTGTATTCTTTTATTACTTCGACTTTCACACTGAAGGCAAAGTAACCATGTTAGCTGATTTTAACCAGACTACCGCCGGCACCGCAGCCGAAGGAACCTGGGTACTGAAGGCACTACAACGTCCAACCCTTAGCTTTGATACGTACTCATATATTCACTTGCCGGCAGATCCCAACGGGAACGTCAACGGAGGGGACAACGGATCAGGCTTGCTGTCTGATTTTCAGTTTGCCATAGCCAGCACTGCCGGAGACAGCATTGTATTGGAAGGGATACAAAATAAATCCAGCATCACCCTTACCAAGGTGACCCAGCCGGAGGTAACCCAGCTAACCAGTGGGCAGATGAAAAACATGCTTCAATACGTGGCAAGCCATAAAGGTCTGCGTTTGACGCTGCCCGATAAGACAACGATTCCGTTAGCGATCAGTACCCTGACTAAAACGATAGCTTCCCAATACCTCTCCGCAGATGGATCAGAGATAGAGGAGTTTACTACGCCATTTACCTTTTCCCCATCCGGCATTAGCTTAACAACTGCGTTTACCATAGCCGGAGCTAGTTTCAAAGAACTACACTGGGACGAGGATAAACAGGAATTTTATGTAGATGCCACCCGCCGGATTATTAACGACAACTCGCTTTTCATTCTTACTCCCAGCATTCCCCTTTCGAGCACGCTGGGATCGAAGTATGCTTTTTTGCAAGTTCCTGAAAATACCGATTTCTATCCGTTACTGGGGCAGTCAGATGAGTTTCTATCGCTGTACAGTCAGGCCAGAGAAAGTATGCTTGCCGGTGATTATAAACTAACACTCAAGCAGATGGACTTTGTATTTAAACCCTCCACGCATACACTGCTGATAGATGTTTATGTCACGCAAAATGGAAACCTGTTTTTGGGTCAGTATATGTATACATATGAGTTGAATGAGGCGGGTATTTTCAAGTTTACGTTTAATCAGGCAAACGACGTTGCGTGGGCTATTCAGGGTGATCTGTCAGGGTTACTAAGTTATATTGACAATGACACTTTCACTGTGAAATATATTGGAGGTGCCCATCAGTTGCTGGGAGGAATGTTTAGTCAGGAAAATACAAACTTTTCTTTCTCAGGATACTTAGGTAACTAACATGGGTGATCCTGCATGTTGGATGTGAGTTTGTTTTACAAAACCAGCGTTTATGCTTTTGAACAGAGTATAGACGCTGGTTTTTCTTCTTCCCGTTGTTGTGTGTTATCACCAACGACCTATTTCCTACTGTAATCTCTCTGGCTAAGTTGGTTTAAAGTCCAGCGCATTTCTCTTCTTATTGCCTTTCCCTAGTTTGGTTTATTGTCTCTTACATGAGTCTACTTGCGGCCTGTTACTTTTTTGCTTGTCTAAAAAAGTAAGCAAAAAAGGACACTTTTCTCCGATCCTCCCCCCCACAGGCCAAAGGCCAACCTCGCGGAGAAAAGATTGCCAACGCACCTATACAACCACACACGATTGAAGTTTCCTTTGCTCTCTTTGTACCAAAATTTGTCTGTATCTTCACAAAGGATATGGGACAGGATAAAGAGGCTTATCGTGTCCGATATCTTTTCTAGAAATAAAGAAAATTTCTGGCGCAAGCGTCCGCTTGTGCCCATTTTGAGAGCAGCGTCCGCTGCGTTGGTGGGTAAAACCTTGTTTGGGTACTATCACAAACCTGAACAAGTATCAATTTGCCCCAACGCAACGGACGTTGCTTTCATTTTAGGTCCGAACGGACGTTCGAACCAGCGTCTTTCTTTTTAAAACCTTCATTTCCAGAAAAGATATGGGACAAGATAAGGATAAAGGGGCTTTCCCTTATCTTGTCCCATATCTTTTTCAATTTTGCAGCTTTTAGGAGATAATCTCTTTTTTGAGCCCTTCCCCCCTTTGCTGTCCTCCTGAAAGGAACTGGTGGTAAGACCGGCGACCTTTACGATTGGAGTGTATTTCTTCTCTCAGAAACCAGACATAGTTCTATTTGTCACAAGATTCTTTCAGAAGGACAGCAAGGGGGATTCCTTTCAGGAGGACAGGGAGAGTGTTTTGTTTTCCCGTCGTCGACATCTTTACTTTCCTCCCGTCGTTGGTGTTATTCACCAACGACCTGCTTCCCACCATTCATAATGGTGCTAACACGCAAACTGGGGAGAAACGCAAAATCCAGCCTGACCATGTATCTGGATAAGTACCTATTATTCGGCCTCCACCTGGTCTGACTGTGCCATAGCCCCATTATATAGTGCTCTCGGGTAATCGGCGTAGCCGTTTTCTCCACCCGTATAATATGTATCCGGATTGCCTTCAGCTAGTGGCAGGTTATGCTGAAAGCGTTCTACCAGATCCGGGTTGGCAATAAAGGGAGTACCAAAAGATACCAGGTCGGCTGTGCCTTCCCTTACAATGGCATTGCCGCTTTCCTGCGTAAAACCCAGGTTCACCATAAGTCTGCCCCTGTAGTTCCGACGAAAATGACTGAAATAATCATCCTGCAATATTGCTACGGGTGTACCAGTTAAATCTTCTGCCGGACCCACAATCTGCAGATACGCCAGGTTGTACTCACTTAGCTTTCTTAGGATATACTGAAATATGGGTATCGTTTCTTCATCTGGCGTGATGATGCCCACATGGCTGAGTGCTACAGGCGTAAACTTAATGGCTACGCGTGTACTATCCCAAACTTCCAGAATGGCATCCAGAATCTCAAAAATAATACGGGCACGGTTTTCAATGTTTCCTCCATATGCATCAGTACGCTGGTTGGTAGCCAGACTTAAAAATTGCGGAATCAGCATTCCTACCTGTGCGTGAATCTCGACCCCGTCAAATCCAGCTTCCCTGGCATTTGTAGCTGCCTGCTTATAATCCTGTATTGTCTGTTTGATTTCCGCAACGGTGAACTCGCGGGGTGTGAGTGAGTCTTTGAAGCCCTCAGGCGTAAACGAACGGGTTTGCGGATTAATGGCCGAAGGTCCGGCAGGCAACTCACCCCCGAAGAAATCCGGGTGGGATGCCGAGCCAACATGTCCGAGTTGGGAGAAGATCAAACCACCGTTGGCATGTACGGCCTGAGTAACCAGTTTCCATCCTTCAACTTGCTCGTGGGTATAGATACCAGGTACATTGATAAAACCGATAGACTTGGCACTTACCCAGGTGCCTTCACTGATAATTAACCCTGCGGATGCACGCTGGGCATAATACTCGGCCATGAGAGGCGTAGGAACAAGGCCTGCATTGGTGGCACGTCCGCGGGTGAGTGAGGCCATTACGACCCGGTTCTTCAATGTCAAGTCACCTAGCTGGTATTCTTCTAACAGAGGTTGTGCTGTATTTTTCATTATCTTTTCCGTTGTTTTTTTAAGCAAACTTCGGACTTAGGCAGCAGCAGCACAATATGGGAGAAACTTATGCTATAGGGATAAATTTATCCCATATACTCAATTGAGATATAATCCTTATTTTTGAATAAAGTTAACAGCATACGTAAAGATCCCATGTACGAAAGAAAGATTCCTCTAACGATAGATTGTGGCCTGCACCTGACCCGAGAGGTACTGAATGGCAAATGGAAACCGGCCCTTTTGAAAGCTATTTCGCTGGATATAAAGCGGCCAAGTCAGATGCTGCGCCTGTTACCCGATGCCACCCGCAGGGTGCTGAACGTGCAGCTTAAGGAACTGGAGATGCATGGTATGGTAGAGAAAAAGATTTTCCCTCAATTACCGCCTAAGGTAGAGTATTCCTTAACAGAAATTGGTTGGTCCCTGATGCCTATTATTGATGCGATGGATCAGTGGGGAGATGCAAACCGCAGCTTTTTGGAAACAGTCATCACCCAGGACCCCAAAATTACACAAACGGCAAAGTCAGCCTGCCTGGCTTACGGGCAGATAACTATCGAACGCAAAACCGGATAAGATTTTCAGTGATCTTCCTCAGCAAAAGGAGGCAGTTATAAAGTGGAAAAATCAGTGGATAGGAATAATTCTCTGTCTGGAACTATATTTCACCTTGCGGACGAGCTAAATTCAGGATGACTCATGTTTTTGGATACAATTTTATACTCACTCTAGTTAGAAAAACAACTTGCAGAAAACTGGCTATAAAAGATCTTTGGCCGTTTGAAAATTAAAGTAAGCCCATTCTTTTTCTTTAAAACTATCCAACTTATATAGATTTTCTCCCATTACATCTACTAAGTGTTTACTTTTCAAACGTTGAATAATATCTGGCAAATGTGAATAAAGTACAATTAAAGTACGTTCATCTGTAATTTTTTCCACAGCATTTAGTAAGTCACCCTCTTCCATTGCAACAAGTTTATTCATTTTTTTTTCAAACAAAACCTGCTCTTCTGTATCCATAGCCTCTTTGGCTATAACTACACAGGATCTCAACCATTCTATACGGTTAATATGAGAAAATCTTTTTGGTAGATCATCTACTGCCTCCAGTATTTTTTTACTTTGAAAATGTCCGACGAAATACCCTAAAAATGAACATAGAACACCAACAAAAGAATCATTTTCCATTAGCTCATCATTTAACGAATCAAGAAACAACAAAATGATAGAATCATCTTGTTGTACTATCAGATCATAAATTCTATCCCAGTGATACCCGGATGCAGGATCATCAGAGTTCATAGCTGCATTCTCTAACATTAACTCTGTAATTTCATTTATCAATTTCATGGCATCACACTTAGTTTTTTTAGTAACATCTTTCCGATCGTTCCTCCCGTCGTTGGTGTTATTCACCAACGACCGCTTTCCCACCCTTCATGATAGTGATGACACGCAACATGAGGAGGAAATTGTAGGAATAGAGTAGGGCCAATAAACTATTTTAGTATTTTTTATTTCTTATGTGTCTCCTTCCAGTAAATCGGAGTTATATTCCAGTTATCAGTTTTCCCTGCATCAATTACATAATACCCTGGCTGGAAGGACACTTCATCGATGTCATCTACATATATATTTTTTACCAGCAAATGCATTACTTCTTTTGTATTCTCGTTTTTGAATTCAATCAGAAGTGTAAAGGGATATCCTTTATATGAAAAGGTTAAGAATTGAATATTCCCAGTTAGAAGATAAGTATACAGATCTTTTATAGGGATATCTGTTTGAGGATTATTAGGATCTGGAATTTTTAATACGGTATCACTGGCATGTTGATAAGCACGAGTCTCCAGGTAGGTGGCAAGTTTACGATAGGTAGGCAACTTTCTGGCTAGTCTTTTGTTACTCCTAACTCCATCCATATACTGTTTCAGAATCTGCTCTCCACTCAACCCATTAAGCGCCCCATTATCTATTTCATACTGTATATGTTGTGTTGAATCTCTTTTTTCAAAATAATATACCTTAAGAGAATAACCTTTCATGCTGGGAATGGGGTGGTTAGCTTTTCTGTTCTTTTTTTCTGTTGGTACTGCAAAAAAGAAGATTACTTCTCCCTGAGAATCACAAAATTGTTTAATTCTCAAAGATTTTATAGGGCCAGGTTGACCCATGCTATATCTAACTGACAAAAAGGATAAGATTAGAAACAATCCTGCCGGGAACCATAATCGATGTAAAAGCATACTATCTCTTAGTATTTTAGAGTATGTTTAAACTTTGAGAAAGGGTATCAGTTGCACAGAGTATAAGCGACCAAACTCAATCAATATGCAAACTAATTTTACAGCGCTGACTAATTGAAGCGTATCTGCTTCGTACAATGACAATTTATCGAACAAATTTTAAAGAAAAAACCCAAGCTAAACATTCTTTACGCTCAGTAGCCAATAAATGGTTACGACCGGTTTGTTGACAGGAGAATAAGCTACAGCCATTAGTTGTCAAAGCTGTTTGTTGTATGTCATTCATTTCGTTTTGAATTTTACTTCATAAGGTCGTAGCGGATATCCTTCGGTAGACTTAAAGCTCTTGTCTGTGATTATAAACTCGTACTCATGATCAGGCTTCATATCCAGCATGAGTGTAAAACAAGTGCCATCTTCTGAGAAACCTCCTACCCCTGCCATGGGTGCGTACTCTCTGCCTCTTTCACTGAGATTGATTGAGTATCCTTGTTTACTCATCGGGATAGAAAAAACAATTTTTAGTTCTTTGATTTTGGTATCTACCAATGTGTCGCCATTGGAAAAGGGTTCCAGCCGTAAAACAAAAGGCTGCTTAGCTTTAAAACGCTGTACCAGTTCTTGTTTATTGATGGGTTCGGTATAGTATTTTGATTTGGCAAGGAAACTTTCAACGGCAGCCGTATCAGCATAATTCAGTTCAATAATACTCTTGATAGCCTGCTTTTTGTCATTGGAATGAGTATAGTAAGACTTACAGATATCATACCCCATAAAATAGCCCAGATCAGCCATCACCTTTGCATTGGAGCCGTTGTACAGCCAATTGCCAGAAGCTGAAGTAAACATATCCAGCTTAAACTGCTCTTTCAATTCATTGCGATGTTCTCTCCCATACACAATATAGTTATTCTGCAAGGGCTTACCCATAACCAGTTCCGTGATAAAGTCGCAGGCTCCTTCTTTGAGGGACTGCCCTAAGAGAGTTTCGGGTTCTCCTTTTTGCTGGGTGTGAACATATTCATGGATGTTCAATGAAACGATGTTGTTTGTTTTCTGGTTTTTAAATACCCCCTCTAACCATTTACTGGAAAACTCTGACACATCAGTAGAAGGATCTCCGGTAGCGATTTCTGCTCCAATCAAGACCTTATCATCGGTAGTAGTCCCACCGGAACGAAGTCCACCAATGGTAAAATACATTTTGGCTTCTTTTAGCTCGGGATACAGCTTTTTTAGTTTTTGAATGCTTGATTCAATTTCCTTCGCCTTTGACTTGGCAGCCAGCGTATTAGGTCGGATGGAATTCCAGAATCTGGGTAATCGACGGATAAGGCTTACCCATCGTTCGGCTGAATAATCCCTGGCTTTCATGAAAGCTTTTAGTCCTTCTGTGCCTTTGTCGATGTAGAGGGTTTGAATGTAGCGGAGTTGTTGAAGACTATCTGTTGTTGTCCTGCAACTGTCATAGGCGCTCCAGAAGTTGTCAATGTCGGAAGTAAAAACCTTTTGATTTTTGTTTTGTCCTACAGCTATACACGATAGTGTTAGGAAAACAAAAACCATTACAAGAAATCTCTGCATCATTTAGTTTGGTATGGTTTTGCAACAGCATACAATGAATCAACTTCCACTGTATACGTTTGACTTGTGGTAAGGTACTGTGTTATGCTACGGTTATCAGCGTGCACGGTGTTGTAAGCAATTGTTCATCTTTCTCACCTGTTTGAATAAATTCATACAAAGGAACAGGCATAGGATAACTTATTTTTAGTTCCATTGTTTACAACGCAGGAATGAGCGCAAGTAACTGAATAGTTGCATTTATTCCTACACTATACGCCACACTTTCTTTGTAACCTACCTTTGGTAACCTATCCTACACAAGAGCACCTGCAATGTGAAGAACCAAAACAAAAGTAGCGCGTATTTTTTTGAGCGGATCTACCAAATAGTAAAAAACGAATTAATTAATATTTTTTCTTATTCTGCTTAGTGATTGTTGTGTTATTCCAAGATAAGCAGCGATATCTCTTAATGAAACTCTTAACGCAATGGAGGACTGTTGTAAAATGAATTTCTGATACCTGGCAGTAGCATCTTCACCCAAATAAGCATTACGTATATGAATATTGTCAAATAAAGCGCGCTGGCAAATTCTACCCAATAATTCTTTAAAATAAGGAATGGCCTGATACAGAAAAAATAATTTATCTCTTTTAAAAACGATTATTTCGGTTTCACAAGATGCTTGAATACGGTAATTTGAAACATGATTTTCATTAAAACTTTTTAGGTTGCTGCAAAACTGCCCTTCGTCTAGAAAATAACGTACGACTTCGTTGCCTTTTTCGCTAACATTTGCAAGCTTCAAAACCCCTTTGCAGATAAAAAAAAGTTCCTTTGCGATTGCTCCTTCTTGTAATAAGATTTCACTTTCTTTTATTTTTCGATATTCTATGTTTTGACAAATGATTTCCTTCTCTTGAGGTGATATTTTTTGGATAAGTTCAAGTGTATAAAAAAGTGGCTCGAAGGTAGTTTTTGACATGTCTGTTTTTATATAAAGTTTGAAAAAGAACAATTGCTCGATGATCGAACCTTTTCGAAAGTGACGATCTAGAATGCTGACTAACTTTAATTACTCCTTTGACTATTATTAATGTGTCTTATTCCCTCTTTTGCCGTAAAATCGACAGAATCTGTTTCTACATGGTATCCATTGATTAATCTTTTACCAGTAGTTCCAATCCTGTAAAATCACCTTTGATAAGCCATTCGGGAATATATTCAGAACTAACCGTTTGCAGGCTCATGCCTCTGTCATATGCATAGGCGCAGGCTGCCAGAATGGGTATAGCTATAAACCCTTCAGGTTCTGTGCTATAGTCTAAATGTTGTCCTCTTTCATCGGTGAAATTTATCTGATAATATTCTTTCCATTTTAAGAGAGCATCATGCACATACTGTTCGTATTTTTCCTGATGGTTCGATAGAACCGCATAATAGATTCGGAGCACAGGCAAAAACTTGTAGGATACAGTCCAGGAGCGATATTTGAACATAAACCGGAAGTCTGCTTCTGAGAAATTTTTGTCTATATATTTCCTATATTCTTCCCAATTAAGCAACCCTTCTAGTTCTTTATGTGCATGTGCAGCTTCCACAGGCTTAGCAGATCCTTCAATCAACATTTGATGAAAGAAAAACATGATTTCAGTAAGGATATCCTGCATGCCATCAGCTTGTTCTGTGAATTCTAATGGAATGGTTGCATAAAATTTCAAAGCTTCTGTATCTCTTAGTACAGATGCAGTCAAAATACCAACTAGTAGCTGATCAATATCAATGCCGCTTTGAGAGAATTTCCCAATAGTTTCAATCTGACGGTCAGCAATGTGGACAGTGACGGGCTTACCATCATTCATGGTGTAAGTAAACCACGCCCTAACCAACTGATTGGTGTAAAAGAGATAGTTGTACACATAGGTTGGCGTACCATACATGGAAGACCTACCTATATTCCGCCAGTAATCCTGAGCTGTAAGGTATAGCTTGTGTCCTGGAAATTTATTCTTGGCATTTCTAATAGATACTAACTTATCACTAACCATACTTGAATATTGTTGCCTAGCTTGTTCTTTCGCAGTTGGATAGGGTTCGTGTCTTTCTACTATTCTCATAAATGATTTATTAGCTTTGGGTATAATTTATTCTGGCCCAAAGTTTCATATTCTTCAAAGAAAATCATACTAAACTACTTCTTACCTTCAATCTTCCAGAAGGCCTAAATGCCATACTCTGCTTTTTTCTCTTGTACATACTGCCCAAACTCTGATAGATCCACAGTAAAGCCAAAAAAATGAAAGGAGCTACCTTGGTCTGTCACAAAGAAATACGTTTTATTATTTTTTAACTTCATTCTGTAAGCTGGCGGTAAAACAAACTTTAGTTGCTGAATACTTTCAACTTCATTCCAGTCAATTTGTATAGTCTTCTTTCCGGGATTTATATAAATCAGATCATCTGAAAATACTATATTTTTTACAAGACTAAAGAGAACTCCCAAACCTGCAAACACCAAAACCACCAGCGTAACCATTATTTTGACCCAAAGCGGTGCTTCGTATATATCACTACCTGGAACAAACAAATAGTCATATATTCCTTCACCAAATAGGTAAGCTCCAAAAAACATAAAAAATATAAATAAGTACGATGGTTTTTCACATACATACACACGTTGCTCTTCCGACATATACGATAGTTAATCAGGTTATTTTTTTACTTTAAAGGAATTTGTTATTTCTTCAAAAATGCTGCTATACATCAGGAAATCACCAGCTTTTTCATTCAATGAAGCACCGTCAATGATGTATACAGTATTTCCTGCATGGATAAAGGTTGTACTATTCCCTAAAATCAGACCATTGGTATCACTGATATATTTTATCTGATAAGCCTCCAGAGAATCAATTTGTAAGGGGGAATTTTCAACTAGTTGTATAGAAGATCTTTGACTCAATGCTTGAATAGCATTTTGCAAATACTCTTCAAAAGTCATGTTACCAATACTGTCTTTTGTGACAACTAATGTTGGACAAAATTTACTTTGTTTTGGGCAATCTTTTCTTGAAGTTAGGACAACACCCCGCGCAACCGATAAAAGCTTGGTATCCCATTGAACAGGTATAGATAAGGTAGCCAGGTTATTATCCAGGTTTACAATCTTTTGTGAAGCAAAATCTTCTTTATCAAGCGTATGAACAATAGTATCATTGTAATACAATACTACTTTGCTTAGTGATTCATTATCTGTGTAAAACTTCCAGACACCATATTTAAGGCTATCTACCATATTTCCGGTATACTTATACTTGCCATTTTCATAAAAACCAGCACATCTCCCGGTGAATTTCCCCTGTTTCAGATCGATTATAGTCGATTTGGTTCCGTTTTTAAAATAGCTTACATACACTGTATCCTGCCCTATAACTTCATACTCATGTTTTTTCTCAGATGTGCATGCAGAAAACAAGATTGTAATTATCGATACTATAAAGATGTGGGTTAATTTCATTGTTGGCTTACTTTTATTCTATTACTTAGTTACACATCCTTCTCCAAAGCCAAGTTCTTTTACTTGCTATCCGGGAAGAGTCATTATAAATGATTACACACCTATGTTAGTTGTAATGAGGTTATTGCTTTCTTATTCTTCTGAAGATGAAGATCCCAATAAGTACAATTATCCCTACCATAAACAATCGGAAGGCGATATATCCGATTTTATAAGCTATGGCATCTATGGAATCACCGGCTATGGGTTTAGAAGATGAGGATGTAATTTCAGTAGTAGTAGCAGAGTCTATAGCATTCAGTTGAAAGGAATCAAAGAAATGTTTTCTGGTAGCTTCTATACTTTTATTATCCTCCAGATCAGGAAAAGTCATTACTTCATACCCTATCAGATAATTTTTGTATTTCATAGCCCGAAGATATCTGCTACTTCTGTTTCTTTGCATTGGATTGGAAGGACTGGTATGGTAGATTTCAATACCCGCTTGTCCATTTACTGTAAAATTGGTTTCCCGGATAGATTTAGCTTGCTCAGCTCGTAAATGTCCATCAATAAATGACCGCAGTACAGATATATCATCTGTCCCTTCTTTTTTAGGATCACGATCCGCTGGCAGTTCGGCAAACATAACTATAAAGCTAAGACTATCATTGTAGCCACCTATGGCATATTGGCCATTGGCATCAACAGTTTGAGTAGACAACGGAAATTCGATTGTGGCTACTTCTTTAATGGGCGTTTTATTCCAGGTTTGAGCAGTCAGAAGATGAACAGATACACAACAAAGCAAACACGCTGCTAAAATTTTTTTCATGAATGAGTGAGGATGTCTTCTTTTATCAGAGGTGGATAAATTGATTAAGCTTTTTTGTATAAATACGTTACATCTTATCATTGGTAAATGCACATTCAGCTAACGACACCGGATCTAAACAAAAGCTCTTTTGCCGTAAAATTAAAAGAATCTGTTTCTACATGGTATCCATTGATTAATCTTTTACCAGTAGTTCCAATCCTGTAAAATTACCTTTGATAAGCCATTCGGGGATATACTCAGAGCTAACCGTTTGCAGGCTCATGCCTCTGTCATAACCATAGGCACAGGCTGCCAGAATGGGTAAGGAAATAAATCCGTCAGGTTCTGTGCTATGGTCAAATTTTTCATTGCCGGTATCGGTGAGGGTATAGTATTCTTTCCATTGAAGAAGTGCGTTATACACGGCACTTTCGTACTCTTCTTGCTTTTTTGCCAGTACCGCATAATAAATTTTTAGAACTGGAAGAAAAATATACCTCACTACCCAGGATCGGTATTTGAACATATACTGAAACTCATATTCGGAAAACTTGTCATCTATATACCGACGATACTGGTCCCAATCCAGTAGCTCTATTAACCGATTATGTATACCAGCGGCTTCGTTTGGATTATCTGTACCACGGATTAGTACCTGATAAAACAACAACATACATTCATACAGAATATCTTCCATACCCTGTGCCCGTTCGGTAAACTCAAGGGGTATTTGTGCATAAAAGGCTAACGCATCTTTATCTCGTATTACAGACGCTGTCCAAATGCCTTCCAGTACTTCATACACACCGATACCACTATTGGAAAATTTTCCAGTAGTTTCAATCTGACGATCAGCAATCTGGACAGTTACAGGTTTATCATCGTTCATGGTATAGGTAAACCATGCTCGGATTAACTGGTTAGTGTAGTAAATATAGTTATACACAAAGTTAGAAGAGCTGTATCTTGCTGAGTACCCTATATTATGCCAATAACTTCTTGCTACTCCATCTATTGAGTATGCCCTTACATTATCCTTCAATTTTATTATATACTGTAATTCCGATAAAACTCTCTGCGAAAATCTAGATGTTCGTTTCTCTTCAGGTATTGTACTAGCAGATTCGTGCCAAATAACATTCATAAATATTCGAAATTATAAGTAGTCAGAAATAGGGTAGCTTTTCTACCCAATACATTGATAGGCTGAAAAATCTTGTATACAGATACTGGGAAAATAGATTTTTTGTATCCGATGGCCTATCAGGAATAAGTACCTTCAACTTTACGTTCCTGAATAAAGGTTCTCAACTTGGTTAGTACATAGGTTATACTATCATCGGTTCGTGAGAAATACCACGACGCCTGTTCTATCCCATTCAATCCAGCAGGCAAATGTAACTCTGTTAATATACTATCATAAAACTCAGGTGTGTTTTGCCTGAAGAAACGATGTTCCGGATCTTCCTTACCATAATCATAACAAGCCATACCATAACCTACCTCAAAAGGTGTCAACTGCATAATATGATCTAACTTAGGTTGTATCTCATCCAATAATGCCAAAAAAGAAACCTTTCCGTCCGGATTGCCTAATGCAAATGGCTGTCCCATCTCATTTATAGGGCTGGCATACGTAAACTGTGCCTGCTCTACAAACTTGTCAAAAGTAGATTGAAACAGCAGTAGCGAATCTTTGTCTGACTGGGAGTAGTACCTGAGTAAGATACCCCAGTTTCGGTTATGGGGTAGAGTGATATTCCATTGCTTACAGAGAAAATCGCCATAGTCGCTTACAATGGATTGCACACCTAGCCCTTTGGCAATAGGTCCATCACCAAAACAATAGCCTAGAAATATCCAGTACAGCTCTTCCGAAGAAGTAACGCTAAACATTCCAGGGCGGGTTAAGATTTGATCGGTTCGTGTTTTTAGGATCATGGGGTGATAGGGATGGTGTTATATTGTTTCTGTTCCCTCCTCTCCCCATTGTAAAATGATTTCACAATTGGGTAGCCAGGATTGTATTTTGGCAATGGTTTCATCACTCATTGGATTGCCATACAGTGAGAGAACTTCCAACGCTTGAAGGTTTTCTATTTCTGGAGGCAGATCAGTAAGTTGATTATTAGACAAGTATAGTGTAGACAGATTGGTCAATTTTCCTATTTCAGCAGGCAGCTCACGTAATTGGGTATTATCCAGATTCAAAGAACCTAGATCTGTAATTCGTGTAATCACCGGAGGTAGTGTCTGTAAGGGATTACCGTTCAGATATAATTCTGTAAGTGAGGCCATATCTTCCATTTCGGCAGGTAAATCTTTTAGTTGATTATTCGATACAATCAACGAATCCAGAAGTCTAAGTAATCCTATTTCTTTGGGTAGACTTAGCAATTTATTGCCAGATAGTCTCAATATCCGAAGTTCAGTAAGGCCTCCAATTTCTGCTGGTAAACTTTGCAGGTTGTTGTTAGGTAAAACAAATCTAATGAGTTGTGAGAGTCCACCTATTTGAGCAGGTAGCTGTATTAACTGGTTGTCTTCCAAATACAAAAATCCTAAGTTAGTAAGTTTGCCTATATCGAAAGTAATCTCTCTAAGTTGGTTCTGGCCCAGTTTTAAATGGGTTATTTTTGTAGCATTTTCCAGTTCAGCAGGCAAGCTTTCCAGTTGGTTCTCAGAGAGATTTACATCTACTAACTCTGTAAAGTTTGCCATGTTCACAGATAGGGTTTTTAACTGATTATGAGACAGGTCTAAATGGGTAAGTTTTGTAAGGTTCTCCATTTCAGCAGGCAGATTTACCAATTGGTTCTTTGACAGATACAACATGGAAAGCCTGGACAGTTTCCCAATTTCCGGAGAAATATAAGTTAACTTATTATTGACAACCCCCAGGAATTCAATAGTAGTCAGTTTGCCTATTTCGTCTGGTAGCTCTGAAAGTTGGTTTGATGAAAGGTTTAAATTCTTGAGTTCCGTAAACGTAACCAGATCCGCTGGTAAGGATGCTAAGTTGATTGTCAGCCAAATTCAGATCTCTCAATGAAGCAAGTTTGCTGATGTGATCAGAGAATGTATGCAGTTGGTTTGCTCTCAGATCAAGTGATTCCAGACTAGGTAAATTACACAACGACTCAGGGAATTCACTAAACTGGTTATAAGTCAGATGTAGCGTCTTTAACTGAGTCAGATTCTGAAACTCTACAGGTAAGGTAGTAAGTTGATTTCTATCTATTCGTAATTCATTGAGTTGTTTGAGGGTACAGAGTTCAATAGGGAAGTGCTCCATCTGGTTACCCGAAAGGTTGAGATATTCCAGTTGGGTTAAATTTCCGATGTCAGCAGGAAAAGTTTGGAGGAGTGTATCATTAAGTTGTAATCGTTTAAGCTGAGTCAGTTTTGAGAAAGAATCCGGTAATTCAGAAAGAGGATTCTCACATAAGATTATCTGTTGTAATAGAGAGAGAGTTCCTATTTCTTCTGGCAGGTAGGTTATTTGATTTTTAGGCCAGCTTAACTGAGTAAGCTTTCTCAGATATTTAATTTGAGCAGGAACATAGGTTATTCCTCGTTCATATAAATTCAAGTACGGAACAGTATAAATGGTTTGTATCTTTTCAGCCAGATTGATCTGTGAAATATCTTTCCAGGGATACATCCAGGCATAGAGAAATTCCATCTCCTCTATAAAAGATTGGATATCTATACTCTGTGATTGGGCAAGTTCTAGTCCTACCTGAATATCGTCAAGCCGATCAGAATTGAGTAAGTTAAACAGATTGTTTGTATGGTTGATTAGATGCATATAGTTCTATTCTAAGCAAAGAATAAGTTATTCCTCCTCTTCCACTTCTGGCTGTAAGATGATCTCACAGTTAGGTAGCCAGGATTGGATTTTGGCAATGGTTTCATCGCTCATCGGATTGCCATACAGATAGAGTTTTTCCAGCTGCTGTAGATTGGTAATCTCAGTAGGCAGGTCTGTCAGATGATTGTGAGACAAGTCTAGTTCTTCTAATTGGGTCAGGTTGCCTATTTCAGCAGGGAGTTCATGTAATCCCGTACTTTGCAACTTCAGATAGCGCAGTTGAGATAGCAGAGTAATCACCAATGGAAGAGTTTGTAAAGGGTTATAATCGAGAGATAACTTAAGAAGTCCTGTCATATTTTTTACCTCTTCAGGTAAATTAATCAGTTGATTACCTCGCATATGTAAACTTTCCAACTTGACCATCTTTGTAACAGCAATTGGAAACTCCCGAAACTGATTATCACTTATATCCAGATAATAAACTTTGTTAAGATTAGCGATATCGTCAGGTAAAGAAGTAAGGTTATTATTATATAGAGTTATACTTTGCAACTTGGTGAGTTTACCGATTCCTTCTGGCAAAGATGACAGTTGATTGCCATCAACAAAAAAGTACTGTAGCTCAGGGAATCTATCCATTGCAAACGGAATCTCTTTAAGATGATTCTCAGATAAAGTTAAATATCGCAACTCAGTCAAATTAACCAGTTCCATGGGTATAGTTTCTAACTGATTGTTAGAAACATTCAAGTCCATAAGATCTATTAGCCTTCCTATTTCAGCTGGCAGACTAGTTAATTGATTGGAGGATATATCTAAATCTCTGAGCTCGGTGAGACCCTCAATTGAAGCAGGTAGTTCATACAACTGATTTTCAGATAAATCCATGTACATCAGTCCTGATAAGGAAAAACATTCATCTGGTAAACTACTCAGTTGATTGTCTGAAAGATGTAATGACCTAAGATATTTTAGATTTTGAATTTTATGTGATAAGGATTGTAATTGATTGCCTTCAGCATACAAACTACCAAGATTCTGCAATTGATAGATTACCTCTGGAAATCCTTCAAATTGGCATCGAGATATAGATAAGCTTTGTAATTGGGTCAGATTAGCTAATTGCTCAGGTAATTCAGTTACAGGATTTTCACTTATAGATAAATCTTTGAGTTTGTATAAATCACAAATCTCTATTGGAAAAGTTGTCAACTTATTGCCTGAGAGTTCCAACTCTTCTAATTGTGTTAATTCCCGAATATTTGAAGAGACCGTTGTAAGTTGGGTGTTATTCAAAAATAACCTTTTGAGTTTGCGCAACTCCCATACTTCAACAGGTATCTGACAAAGTGGATTATCTGATAAAAGGAGACTGACTACTTCTTGTAGGTAAGCAATCTCTTCTGGTATACTTGAAATCTGATTGCATTGAAGATTGATATAAGTAGCCTTTTGAAGATATTTGATCTGAGGAGGCACATTTGATAGATCTCTGCAAAGCAGACCTAAAGATTCTTTTGTATGTATTGTCTGTATCTTTTCAAACAAATCAATTTCTGAAATATCTTCTTTTGAATATATCCAGGCATAAAGTAATTCCATATCTGCTTGAAAATGCTCAATATCAAATCCCAGTGCTTTGGCAGCATCCAGGCCAAGCTGAATAGTTTCTTTTTTTTCAGATTGGAACAGATCAAAGACGTTCAGTTGATTGGGATTTGATTGCAGGGGATTAGAACCGACAAAGTCATATTGCTCTTTTAATATATGATTCCTTCCCCAATCCGGATTCTCTCTGAAATACCCCTCCACCGTTTCTAGCAACATAGTAATTTGCTCCTGCTCCGTTTTATCCCCATAAAAATGCAATATATAGGCTGGAAAATAAACAGAGCCAAAAGGCTTTCTATGCTTTTTGGCAAAGTAATAAGTCATATCCTTATAAATATTGGTATCGACTGTCCATGTATCTAACCCGCTTAGATACCCTTCTATATAATCCCGCACACGCTGATATGTAATAGGTTTACCAGAAAGGATCATAGAAGGTCTCTTTTTAAGGCAGTCGATCCATTGAAAAATTGATTCGTTGATCATAAAAAAACAACTTGGTAAGTAAAAACCTGGTATTAATTCTTGTTAATTATGTGTTAAAAAAGCAGAAAACTTTAGTCGCACAAAAACAATCAAAAATACACAAAACATTCGTTTTTAACTGATAAATTACCACAAAAATATCGTCACAAAAATCACATTTCGTCATTCAAAAAAGCAAAAAATGCAACCTATTGAAAATCAGCACACAATAAAAAAACATCAAAAACAACCCTTATCCTACCCTTGCTTTTCAAAAAGCATTACAGCCCATTAGAAGCCTTTAGAGCGATTTAACCAAGTTTTGGAACTATTAATCGACTCGCAGTAGAAAATGGCTTATAAGCGATCCTTCATACCTTAAATCGCATTTCTGAGCCAAATCGAGCAGACCCCCTATAAAAAATATAACCCCAAACGCGCCAGAATCGCGTATTTGGGAGAAATCCTGACCTACAGAGCGTATACGCCATTCTCAGACGCTTTAGAAGATTGGCTATTGCCATCACCATTCACTATCAATTGTATAGTGGTTAGCTAACAAAACCGGATATCAAGTACTGTTTTTGGGTCCGCAATTACTGGGATGTCAGTGACTGGCAGGTTGTACTCTTGCAGATTTGGGATGATTTATAGTTGTTTCCGGAGCCTATACAAGCTAGTAGAAGACATTAGAACGCATTAGAGCGATTTTAAGGCAAAATCGCATTCTATATTGACCGCATGGATATTTTAGCTTATAGAGCCTCTTTGGGGCCTTAAATCGCTTATTACACATTGTCGATTCAGCACCCTCTCCAAAAAATTTACATTTTTGGCTTTTTCCCAGATAGACAATTTGTAACAAAAGGCAATTCTAGTGAAAGCCTGCCGTGTAATGCTTACATTATCATCTTGATTATTTACAGCTTTATACACCCTATCTATTTCACTGTGAATATCAGCAAAATACATCATTTTTAAAATTATAATGTATAAATGTTTTTCCCCACGAAATAATACAACGACTAATTCTTCAATAAATTTCACACAATTTCGGATAAAAAGTAGCTTTTTTACACAAAAAGGTTTGGCAGATATTCTCCTATATGCTATATTTGTTTCCATAAGAAAATCGCTGTTCCGGATGTAATTTTAGGACAAAATCAAGGTTATAGATTTCTAATAATCATTATCCTTTGTTTGTCTTACAGTACTGAAGGGGCAAAAAAAGAGCCCGTTACGAGAACGAGCTCCCTGATACCAAAGGATGTTTAGGCCTGAGAAACTTGATCATCCCTTGGCGGAATAAACCTCTCTTCTGCGCTAACAGAAAAGTGTTTTATTTTTATCACTTACAAACAGATTAATGAAGTAAAAAACTGCTGTAATGAGTTGACTATACAAAGGAAATTCTTGAAAAAGGTTACTGAAAAATAGATAACAAACAGGAAAACAACTTGATAGGAACCTTATCTGCTGCGGTGCTATACAAAGATAGTGAAAAGTTTAGAAAAGTAAGTTTGTACTTGCCATTTTTTGTATTGGTCCTTTCGGGTACAATACCATACTGTTACTATTGTATATTTTTTTATCTGTTTCACATCGTTCTCTCAGCGGGTTTCTGGTCGATTATTTCTGATCGTTTTTCACCACTAACCCAAACGTATATGCACACTTCCTACAAAGAAGTTATCAGCTGTTTATCACGCATTGAAATTCTTTTGTCTGATATCAGACCCAACCTTTCCCAGGTATCCGACCTGCTACTAGACAACGAACGCCTGGGCGGAATAGAGCTGGCTATGGAAATCACCGGCCTGGCCAAATCGACCATTTATCATCTGGCTGCCGATGGACTCATCCCCTTTATGAAGCAGCGCAGAAAACTCTACTTCAGTTCCCGTGACCTTTATCAGTGGATCAAGGATGGCAAGCACAAGACCCTTCAGGAAATGGAGGAAGAAATTGAACGCCACTTGTCGCAAACTCATCAGTCGCAAACCTCTGGTCTGATAGTTACCTCAACCCGCTAATCGATGCAACAGACGGATATTTTGACTCACGCCACTAGCGTGAATGGCGAAGCTTTGTCTCTACCAAATAGTCATTTGTCCAAAAATAACGGGATATTAACCTTGCGGGACTATCAGGAAAGTAGTATCACAGAACTGACCAGACGGCACCAATCCGGTGCCCACCGTTTGATTTTGTGTCTGCCTACAGGGGCTGGTAAGACAGTCACCTTTGCCGAGATGACACGACGCACGTTAGAGAGTCTGCCAAAAGCCCGTGTACTGATCCTGGTGGATCGGATTGAGCTATTACATCAAGCTGCTATGACCTTGCAAAGAGCAGACATACAGGCAGGCGTTCTGAATGCAGGTTGCAGGCGCATGCCTGCCACACAGGTAATTGTAGCTATGGTAGAGACCTATTACCGCAGAGTAGAAAAAGGTTGGAGTATTCCAAATCTGTCCTTGATCATTATCGATGAAGCGCACAAAGGCAACTTTCGGAAAGTAGTAGAGCTGCACCCCAATACCCCTATGGTAGGCGCTACAGCTACTCCCCTTTCAGCCAGCAAACAAGCTCCATTGAATACGTATTTTGAAGATATAGTCGTAGGTACACACATTCATAGCCTCATTGAAGCAGGTCACCTGGCTCTGCCCAGATACTTTGCCGTACCGGTTCAGCTACAGGCAGGCAGAGGACTAGATGGAGATTACAAGCTGAATGAGCTCTATACCGACTTTGACAAACCGGCCCTGTATCAGGGATGTGTTTCTAACTGGCAAAAGCATGCTGAGGGTCAAAAAACGGTGATCTTTTGTGTGAACAAACTGCATACAATCCGTACAGCTCAAGCCTTTACTCAGGTGCATGAGCAGGTCAGATACATTACCTCTGATACACCGGATGAAGAACGCAAGGCAACACTGACGTGGTTTACGCATACATCAGATGCCATTCTGGTGAATTGTGGTATTCTCACGACAGGATTTGATGAACCAAGCATCGAGTGTATTGTCTTAAACCGGGCTACCCGTTCGCTACCTCTTTACCTGCAAATGTGTGGACGTGGGTCACGCACCACAGCCACCAAGCAGGCCTTTACCATTATCGATATGGGCAACAATATCAAAGACCTGGGTCTTTGGCATGAACCCTATGACTGGGAATGTATTTTCCGCAATGGATCAGTGGCTGCGCCTCAGCATGCGCCTGTCAAGTCTTGTCCGGAGTGTCAATCAATTGTAGCGTTAAGCACTCAAACCTGCCCCTATTGCCAGCATACGTTTGCGCGAAAACACAGAGAAAGTATCGATGCGCAGGAAGTAGAGACACAGGAGATTGTGGTGGACTGGAGCTATCTGATGCAGAAAGAGTGGCATACAATGAATGTGACCGAACTGGTCATGCGGGCATCAATGGGTAACCCCAACACCAATAAGAAACAGTACAAAATCCAGTGGATTATCAGCTGTATTCTCAACCGGGAAAATCCGCGTCCTATGCTCGAAGAGTTTGCCCGACTGCGTGGCTACAAGCCCCATTGGGTAGACTATACCCTGAAAGCGGCAGGGATCTCTACCCAAAAAACAGCCTCTAAAACAGCTCATAACACAACACAGAATACAAGCTGGAAAGGAGGTAAACCATGAGCCACTCATCCCAGAAAAAGCAACGGGAGTATAGTTTGCCACTAGATGCTCAACTGGCAATAGATGAGTTTAATCGAATAGTGAAACTGATCCAGAAAAAAGCCCTCGACAAGATGGAACAACTCAACAAATCACAACAAACAGACTTTATACAGGATGAAAAAGCCTTTTACCGATACAAGGCCATTCAAGCTGAGTTTGATTTGCTGGTCCAGTTTATCCAGGTCAGTGAACTGACAATAAAGTGTCTATGTGAGCACATTAGTTGGTTTGCCCCCTTGCAGATCAAACACTATCAAAAACTATGGATTGCCACCGATGCGCTCAGGCGGCATAATCAGTCACTGGACGAGGCCAATGAAACGCTGATGGATATGCTGCTCACTTACTACGAGCAGCAGCAAAGCTATTAGGAGCAACAGCAAACCATCTCATTTTAATACAATCTCATTTTAATACAATTTACAAACTTTCAATACAGTACTTTTTTTTCAATCTAACACCACTTTTCATTTTCTTTTATGCAAGACGAATTCTCACGCCGGGTATCTCAATTTCGTAATGAACAAAACGCTTCTTTTCATGAGCACGTAAATGGCAAAGCGAACAGCCAGCATGTGTATACCAATGACTTTACACATCCTACGAGTGCTATTAAACGAAGTATTGAGATAACTTTAGCTTATCAGGTACGCAACACCAAACCTGCTCTCAGTATTGGGAATAGCAAGCTGATAAACAAAGGTGAGTTTATTACTGTAATTGGAGCTCCTGGCTCAGGAAAATCCAATTTAATTGAAGACCTGATGGCAGGATTTATCTGCCATGTGACGAACACACCCTATGATCATAGTCTGGTAGATTTTCACTATCCGGCAGCTACGGCTGACAGTCGCGGATTATTCATCGATTTTGAACGGCCATTGGATGATGTAGCCTGTTCACTGGGAAGAACGCTCAAACGGATTTCTATCAATGAGTCGCTGATCCGTAATAACCGTTTTCGCAATGTAGAGGTTCGCTCCATGCTTGAACTGGAAACCTCTGAGCAAAAACGCAGTGAGATACGGATGTTACTGGCAGAAGCAGTCAAACAGAGAGTACCCTTTGACTACCTGATACTGGATGGCTGTCTGGATCTGACTAAGGATATGAATGACTCAGAAGATGCGGTTCTGGTAGTTCGATGGATCAGAAGAATAGCTTCAGAATTTAATCTGGCAATCATCTGTACACTTCACCCCAACAAAAACACCACCACAGCAGCCGGACATTTCGGTTCGTTTCTGCATCGGTATAGCCGGGCGTTCTTACTGCTCAAGACGATCGAGCAGGCGGATGGCATGCGTCAACTGACTTCTGACTTTGATCTGGGAAAACTATCTCATAGTCATCATCCGGTAGAAAAATATTTTAACTGGGATACAGAAAAAGACTTCTTTATGCCTGCAGACTACCATGCACCGATCCAGACAGGACAGCCCAAAGCGGGACAAGTTCAACTAAGGGATATTATCAAAAAAGCATTTACCAAACTTATGTCTACTCAGGCTTCTTCTATGGAGCTGAAAAAAGTAGTATTGGAGATTAGCCATGAAAATGAAAGTAAGGTCAAACGCATGCTCTCGGATGCGGTTGAGTTTGGCTATATCCGTTTGGAAGGAGATCGGCGCAATGCCACTTATCATCTTACTTCCTAGAAGATCCTCCTTCCTAGAAGATCCTCATAGAAGCGAGTTATCTGACAGAGACAACACTTCTCTCGCTCTCACAGGGGCTATTGGTTATTGGTTTATATATGCCCCTATATATATATAAATATATAGGGGTATAAATGAACCAATAACTAACCCAATATGCCACTCAAACCAATACCAAAATTTCACTTACACTACATACCCAACATGCTATCTCATACCCCCATACAACCGTCCGAAACCCGTATACAAGCTTTATGTTTTCAATGGCACTGGAATACCTTTCCTGCCTACAGAGGTTTGCTACATACCCATAACAACAACAGCCACAATGCGATCAAAGGTGCTCTTAACAAAGCCCTGGGGATAGTGAAAGGAGTGTCCGATCTGGAATATTTCTTTGCAGGCAAAAGCTACTTTATCGAACTTAAGAACTTAGTGGGCTATCAAACCCTTGAACAGAAACAGTTTCAGAAACTGGTCGAATCACAAGGAGGTTCTTACCAGATTGTACGCAGCCTGGAAGAGTTTCAGCACCTGATTGAGGGTATTCATACCCAATGCAATCATCCTGTAAGCAGTCATCAGGCAACCTGTATACAAGTTATTTCGGAAACCAACCGTAACTCCGGTTGCAATATTAACTCTTGCTCACCCCTAACCTGTATACACGTTAAGCAGCAAAACGACCGTAACTCCGGTTAGGATTTTAGATAACCGGAGTTGCAGTTGTTTCTCTGAGTAACTGTAACTCCGGTTGCTCTTTTCGATAACTGGCATACAGGTTAAAAACCTTTCAAACCCTACGAATCCTACAAACGCTACTAACCCTTTGATCACAATGAGTTTACAACATATCGGCCAACGTATTTATCATTTACGGGTAGAAATCCTGCAAATACCCCAATGGGAGTTTGCCCAACGTACCGGAACGGCACAAGGCAATCTGTCCTCGCTGGAAAAGGGACGTTCACTGCCATCCTGCTTTTTCCTGTGGTCGCTACAAACAACCTTTCATACGGATCTGAACTGGTTGATCACCGGAGAAGGCGAACCTATTCGCCCTTCTGGCAACAAACGCAAAAACACACTACAAACCACTGAAAACCAACCATAAACGTAGTTGCGATTATCGCAAGTACGGTTGGACTGGTATTTGGATAATGCCGACCTTTGTATCAGAAAATCGGTTAGAAAAGGGGCTTACCTCTCTGCCTGCAAGCGATCCCGGACCCTTGACAGCAGCGCACCTAAAAGCCCCTACTCTACCGACCCTTTGTTCGCTAACCTATTACGCTAATTTTCCACAAACAAAACAATGGCATTAACCCTAACCCTGCTCACCTCCAAAGCAGACTGTGACAAAGTCCTCGATGAGCTGTCAGATCTGAAAAGTGATCTGGAATACAAACAAATCTCGCTGACCCGCAGCCGTGAAAACGCTGCTGACAGAGCCTCTGACATCGAAGCTACCTTAGCCTCCTCTGAAGCAGAAGTAGATTCACTAGCCTCCATCATCGCCGTATTACCGGAAGGAACGACTAAGACCGAGATGGAGAACCGTAAAGTGAAAGCCGAATACAAGCTATTCACCGCCCAGCAACGCAAACTGCAATACGGTACAACGGCGGTAGTGCTCTATGAATCGCAGTTGGACGAGGTAGAACAACGCCTGTCGGTCATCGATGGCTCAATGTCTACCATCACCAATCACAAGGCAACGCTACCCGCCTAATCCAGGTAGCACCAAGCCAGGCATAAAGGCATAAATGAAACAGGCATAGATTGAAAAGTTGATAGTTGGTATTTCGAGAAGCAGTAGACTCTTGGTTTACTGCTTCTTTGTGAAAGGTGCCTGATAAAACGAAGCCTGATACAAATGCCTGATTCCCTTACCCACTTCCTAACCTATACATAGATCATGCAATTACGACTTTTACTCAGCGCTCTGTGTTTTGTCTTCGGTCTGGCGATTGGAGTCTTTACAGAGAATAGATTAAACCCTGTGGAAGTATACGAATGTGAAACGATTGATTATGCGCAGATAGAGTCCATCGTAGCCAAACAGGTAGCAACTCACAGTGTACAACCGTTGGATGTAGAAAAGATCAAACATGTCAAGAGCTTTACCTATGCCCCAGTTTTTCAGGTGATGGATACGTGTAAAGGTCCGTAAATCGCCCAAAATGTCGCAAACAATGTCTGTCATAATCCGATATTGTAGGGGCGCACCTATGTGTGCGCCCGGTTTCCCGCAGACCGCGTTTGTGGTATTCCGATATTGTAGGGGCGACTGGCGGTCGCCCACATTCCTACAAACACGACATGAGATACATCCGAAACGGTTTTCTGTTAAATCCGATCATTCGCGAATGGAACCAGGGCGATCTGCCAATCGCCCCTACAGGGTGTCGGACTAATCCAAACATTGCCTGTACGAAACCGGGCGCACACATGGGTGCGCCCCTAGAAGGTCACCCTAAACCCACATACCCGATGGCAAAATCGATATACGATTACCTCCAGTTTGTGTTAGACAACTGGAAAACCTCAACCCTGGGTTTATTTACTTTCTCAGGATACATACTCTGGCTGGTTAACCGAATAGATACACAAGCCTTCGTTTCGCTGTTAGCCTTCATTTCAACAGTAGGTTTCTTCTCGATGAGAGATCCTAAATAATACAACAGGACGGCTTCACAACCCGTCCTGTTCTCTTTCAACGAATCACTACACAAAACAAACCACCACCTACACCATGCACTTCCAATACCTGATTATACACTGCACCGCCACTCCTGCCGGACGCTGGGTTTCGCCAGAAGACGTCAAACGCTGGCACACTGCACCCAACCCCTACGGCAACGGCTGGAAACAAGTAGGCTACTCCGACCTGATCCTGCTAGATGGCTCCCGTCACCAGTTCGTCAAACACAACAACGACCTGACCATCGATCCCTTTGAGATCACAAACGGTGTAGCAGGCATCAACTCTATTTCGCGCCATCTGTGCTATGTAGGTGGTCTGGACAAAACCTTCCACAAAGCCCAGGACACCCGCACCCCTCAGCAAATCGAAACGATGCTAACGATTATCCATGAAGTACTTGCCTATGCTCCTAACATCAAGATCGCCGGACATAACCAATTCGCCAACAAAGCCTGTCCGAGTTTCTTTGTACCTGATTGGTTGAGGAAAGTGGAGGTTGCGGAGATGAATATTGAGAGGTGAGATCCGTTTGGTTATGAGAAATAGTATGGCATTAGAACGGATCAGAGCATGTGGACTTAATCAGCGAATGGAAAGATAACAGTCCCTAAGCTGCAACTATTGAAAGAAATGGGTGTATGAACGTATCCGATTAAACAGACATATTTAAACTGTTGCTGACTGGATAGGAAACTAATAGATTATTAATTTAAGTAGGTCCTAAAACCTACTTAAATTAATAATCTATTTTTTCAAACAATCAATTAGATTTTTAACACATTTCTTAGGAAGAAAAATAGTATGGTTTGAAACAGTTCCACTTCCAAACATATCTGTAAGCTCTGGTATTTCAATTAGAATGTTGTTCCCATCATAAAAAAATTCAATATACTTCTTATTATCAATGATAGAAGAATACTTTCCTTTTGTATCCAGAATTCCTGAAATAACTTCAGGTTTATAATTACCAAGCCTTGTTTTTGTCCCTTTCTTTTTATGGCTTTCTAAAATTTTTATTAGATCATTTTTTTCTTCAGTTTTTATAGTTATTTGATAACCACTGTTGAACTTCAATTCAATTCGATCATGATAGGTATAAGGCGTAGCCTTTTCTGGATTTCCCTTCCCATCTAACTGTTCATAATAACAAAATTCTCCTAATACGGTCTTCTCATTTTGACTATATGAACTGATAGCAAAAAATATAAAACATAGAGTAAAAATAAATTTTTCCATAGTACCTGTTATAAATATAAGTGGAAGAAATCAAGATAATCATTTTTTTTTCTTGATGTAAAAAGAAAAAATCGTTTTCAGGTTTTCGTCCAGAAGTACAATGTTTTGAAAAGTGAAAGAAAAATAGGACTTGTTCAGTATCGTAAAATAAGCCCTCTTATGTTAAGAAATTTTTCCAAGAAAAAACGAAAGCCCTTAATAAGTCGGTTCAATAATGTATGGTAGGGCAAAAATAGGAACAATACCCCTTGTTGATTTGCATTTAGGTGGGGACTAGATCAACTACAAAATATCTTATTAAATAATCTTGACTATCAGTGCATTATAAACTTGTCTCCTGCATAAAATTTTCGTTATATTATTTTTTTGCAATTTGCTTATCATAGCCCAATAATCTTTATGACAAACGAAAACATATCCCTGGAAAATCAGCCAGATGAGCCACCAACTCATACAAATCCTTTCTGGTTGACTCATGCCATTCTATTTTCTATACTCATTGCTTTTGCTCCCAGAATTTATGGGAACGACTGGCTGGGTTCGCTAATACTGCTGTTTTTTGGTTTACCTTTTATTATACTATTTGGTCTAGTAAGATTAATTATAAGCTTGCGGGATCAAAGCTTTCGGAAGGTATGGTTTATTCCGAGTTGTTTTGCTTTGGTTCTTAGTATTGCTGCATTGTTATTGCGATTTTCTTATCTAGGTCCTGTTGCCCGAAAAGTAAGCGTTGCCTTTGAACCATGGGATCGTAATGACATTTACGATTTTAAAGGTATTATCCCTGATCAGATTTATTCTGTATATGTATTTGAAGATATTGCTCATATAGTGTATGCAGTAGGGACTTTGTTGGTATGGATCTATTTGATTCGGCATAACTATCATTCTTACTTTCGGTATGCATTATTGATGCATTATTTAGCTTTTGCCCTCGCTTTTTATGTTGCTCTTGCCGGACCAGCTCATAGAGAGAAAACAGTACAGATGGACCCTTTTGGCATGATAGAAAACAGTTGGAATTATGTTTCAAAAGAATTTTAAACTTTGATCTATCTACAGTTAATACTAACTATAACGTGAACTATGACTCTTACATAATACTTGAGTAAACTAACACATCTGACGCAAGTTTATACTTTTATTTCTGGCAACTCCTCCCACCTAGTTGTAAATCGCTTACTCCTCATAGTAGAAAGCATCTGTCAATCCTGAGTCGTGCCGTTCGATGCCAGAAACACCGTTCCTGCTCCCTAGTGTGCGTTAATCTTGTCGACAACTGCCATCAGAGCCAGATTGGAAGGACATTAATTAAACAAGTTCGTTTGCTTGCTATAAACAGGGTAAATCTCATCCAACAGGATACTAGCCTGCTGTAACCGTCTAAGCCACACCATATCCTAGAAGAGGAGTCGAGTTAATAGCGTTATGGAATGAAAGACAACTTACCTTTACAAGCTCGAAGGTTTCGGATCTACCAGCGTTTCAAGCAAAGCAATCTAACCCGAGCAGCTTCCTAACTGTTGGAAAAGGAAGGTAATCCCATTCGAAGGTCTTATTCGGATGGAGAGGTATCAAGTATACTTTCAGTGAACTTTTCACAAATCACAAACCCACCCATCCCTACCGAAGCATCTAAAATAACAAGTGTATAATCATACTCCTGTATTGCTTGTAAATAAGACTCAGGAATATCATTAATATCTGCCACAGTTTGAGGAACAGGCACCCTTTTATCATACACATGAAGGTCAAACAATTCATTTTGTGTACTAAAGGGTGTAAACCCCCAATCATATATTCCAGTAAAGGAAAGTTTAATTTTGGTTTTCAAGGGTGTTAAGAGCACAATCACTAACTCATCAGCGGAAAAGTGTTCCAGTGTAATTATAGCTGCATCATGATAAACTGACATATCTTATAGAATTGATGAGCAGGCAAAGTATTCTATTTAGGCTAACTGGCAAACACATTCCTAGTCGAATGCTTACCATATAATCAATTGTAAGCTATCTAAAATGGTTTCTGTACCCCTAAAAAGCAAAATTCAGACAATAACGCCTGACTTTTACTACTTAGCAATAAGTACTTTGCGAAAAAAGGATGTTCAAGTTTATTTTTACCAAGTTAGCTCAAGAAATTAAGTGTTTTCTGACATAATAGGCACGTCCATGATAAAAAGTCGCAGACGCTCAATTCGATTTCAATATAGAAATAAGATAACCTGTATGACATTCTCTATAAAAGACCCGACACACCACAGTTGTATGATTCCCAAAATATTTTCTTCTTCACCTATACAATGACATATAAGGTGGATGTATAATCTTACTATTAGGTTTTATTTCAAAGTTACTACGAATTGCCCTATCTGGCTCTGTATACTCAAAAAAGAGTTGTCCATCATCTGAAAACCCTTGTTCTCCTTCACTACAATAGAATGCAAATTCATACCAATTGTTTATAAAGTATTCTGTTTCAACCTGAATAAACCCTAAATCCATGACAGACAAGTAAATGAAGCGTTTGTTGGACAAAGCTGAATTTTGCCAACCTTTTTGAATACTATTTTCCGGATCATCTACATACCACATAAAATGGTAACATGTGTTTTTATAATAATCCCAGTCAAAGAATATTTTACCCATGAAGCTACTAGGAGCATCCGCTCTTTGTATTTTATGAGTCACTAAAAAATCACCCATTGAAACCTCTGTCAGAGTGATTCCTTTTTTATGTTGCTGGTAAAACCAGTGTTCTTCTTTGTTGATCATTTTCTTGTTCCTTCAAATGTTGCAGACAACATTTTTCTTACTTGTTGTACTTGTTTTGCTTTGCCTTTAAAGAACACAGCTCCTAATGTTCCAGACTTAGATTTATAGTTATAGTATCCTCTTTTGACTGGATCATGAACAATATATTGTCGGCTCCCCTATAAAGTGAGCCAGTCATAGTTAGAGCCTGGCTGGCATTAGCAAATTCAACGGGAGCTATAAAACGCTAAGATTTTTTGGGTTATTTCATAAATCTGTGTCAGACTTAGGAGGGAAATGATATACCTTTTCCGTTTTAAAAGATATATCTTTAGCGGCAACAAAAAAGCCAAAATCTTCCTGTTCTTCAAAAAACTCTGGGATAATCTTAAATAATGTATAGCCTTCTTCGATCTGATATTTAGCATTCAAATATAGATTTTCTTCATCAGAGGCTAGCATAAGCATATCTTTTGAGGTATCTGTCATCCACGTATAGTTTATTTCCATAAAAGAAGTAGCAATGAATGTAATTTCAATTGTATAATTTGAACTCAAATCAATACTTCCTATAATTTTCAAGCTTCCATATTCAAAGGCGAGTATTTTAAAGTCCTGCCAAAGGTCTTTTCTGACAAAAGTATTTATTTCAAGAATTGTTTGTTCCAGCTTGTCCATAAGAAGCAATCAGGTCTCAATACGATATAGATTTATAGAATAAATCCTGGTTAAGATACAAATCCTTTTTCTTTATATTCTATAGAATTTGTAACCACTGGTTATTCTATACTGGATAATCTATCCATTCATTAGGATGATAAGTATCACTATGATTTTTGGGAAGTATACAAGAGAGCTGACAAGTGAAAAGCTATCTGAAATAGTTTCTGTATCCCTGAAAAGCAAAAGTCAGACAATACTGCCTGACTTTGGCAAGATCAATAAAGATAATCAGTTTTATAACAAGCCTACCCAATTGTCTTCCCTACTTGCTTCATAGAGGTAGGCATTTCTAAGTATAATATTGAGCGACATTGATATATTTGGATAAAACAAACATTATTATGCAAATAAGATAGTAGCGGATCTTAAAACAGTATTTGACCAATAACAAATGATATTTTGGAGATTTACAACAATAAATCCTTATTTTTTGTATAAACGGCGCAAAATAAGTAAAAAGATGATGATAAATAAAAGTATTCCTCTATACATATAAATTATTGCTATAATATAATATTGCATTATAGCAACTAATACTACTAAACTAACTATAATAGAAAATAGTAATCTAACATGTTTTGTTACTTTTAGGAATACTAAAATAGTATTAGCTACCATAAAGACAGTACTTAATACCAAAATATAGGTGAAAATAAACTTTGCATATATAACTTCCATACTCAGACCATAAATATTATTTACTTGTTGCATTATTTCTTGAACACCATTCTTCCCCTCGTTGATGTTATCACCAACGAGTTGTTTCCCATCGTTCAGGTTGGTGATAACACCAACCTGGGGATTGATAGAAAGTGACTCGAAAGCTTAAAAAAACATCTAATAATCAGGGATTTCTACTAAGAATTGGTCTCTAAAATTTGTAATTTCTAGTCAAATCTCTAAATTCAACAAAATTCTAGCATTTCACCTGTGGTATGTCCTTCCACTTAGTGGTAAACAGATTACTCCGCATCATCGAAAGCAGCTGCTAGGCCTGAGTTGTGCCATTGGAGGCCAGAAATACCGTCACGGCTCCAAACCAGGTATTGATCTTATCAACCACAGCCATCAGAGCCGGATTGGAAGGACATTCGTCAAACGTTCGTTTGGTTTGCTGGTTATGAGCAGGGCAAATTCCATCCAACAGGATACCTACCTCCTTATATAAGTAAGCATAACATCAAGTGGCGCAATCCGTTTGGAGATGAAGAATGGTATAGTCAGGAATGAAAACATTAGCAATTATATTTCTCCTATCCTGGAATGTATCTTTTCTTACAAAAATTAATAAACTCTAGTGTGCTTATTGGAGGTGGCTCTTCAACAGTAATACAAGCCGTTTGAGAATTTAGATAGTTTTTGACCTTTTTAAACAAGAGGATACTTTCAACTGAGCCAGGTTCATTTCCAAAAATTGACACCCCAAAAATCATCTTTCCATCGTTTGTATACTGTAGCGTAAACTGCTTAATTTCTGATGTTTCGTCCAAATTTCCCCAATAAATAATATAATCAGATGCATCATTATTTTCCAAATACAAAAGTAATTCTGAATCCAAATAAAATACTTTTTCCGGATCATCCGAATATTGAGGAATAGGATACTCATCAGACATCTCGCTTTTTACAAAAGAAAATCGTTCAAAAAAATCATAGATCAGCTTTGATTGTCTGCTATCAACTAAATAATAGGAATCTATGTATTGAGGCATACTATTTTCATTTTAAATGATTTCATCAGTCCCGCACTGACAAATTTTCATTGAAGGGTTTCAAATAAAAATATCTTTGCCCATTAATTGCTGGTTCTGTTTGATACACTACAGTTCTGACACCATTAACCCATCTATCAGAGAGACTGAAACGATTTGCTCCTGATGGCTTCTGTATATCTAAAAAGCTAAAGTCAGACAGTACAGTCTGGATTTGGCAAGCTTGCGGGACATATGAATTAACAATTCGAATTAATCCTCAGGCTATTCAAGAAATTTTAGTACTGGCTTTTCATGACCAATATGAACTGAGCCAAAGTTAGAAGGAGCAAAATTTAATACCCTTTTCATAACTAGAGTATGACTTTATCTTAGTTCCATATGTAAGATGGATCATGCCACTTCTATTAGTCATTAAAATAAAAGATGATACAGGTTATTTCACTCCTTTTAATAAGAGTCCTTTTATTCTTCACTTCTGAAAGGGGAAGGAATAACTGGATCAGCTTTAGTAAACATCTTTACTATACTATCTCTTTCCATAGGAGAAAGAGTGGCTGGCGTTTCAATCCGGATAATTTCCTCTATCTCTCCTTGTATATCTGTCAGATGAATTCTGAATATATCTCCATTGTCAAATAAGATAAATGTCCCATTATAAAAAGAAGACCGGATCTGATTAATTACAGGCTTTTTCTTCCCAATACCTAATTTTTTTTTGGGGTAATCTATTCTTGTATACTCTTCCTTAATACTATTTCCAGTTTCATACCAGATCTCATTATATCCTTCTACATGGATACTTTCTTGTTTTAAAGAATTATAGAAAACTACTTCCAGATATCCTTCATACAGTCTGGATGCGCTGAAATAGATATCTGAAACCTCAAAATTCAACATAGATATAGTATTATTTTCGTATAGAAGTCCTACAGGGAGAAAGTAAAATCAAAAACTACTTCTGTTGTTTCTTCAGCCAAAATATTACCGGTAGAGCCTTCATCTCCGTATTATTTCATTAGGATGATTTGTGTTACTATAATTTATGAGAAGCTAGCCAGAAGCTACCAACTGAAGGTATTTTGAGTTTACCTGTAAGGAGATCGTTATAGCTACTGTATCCCTAAAAAGCCAAAGTCAGACAGTACAGTCGGAATTTGGCAAGTGTAAGGTATCATTTAGTAAATCTATCTTAAAATTCCTCCTTCAGAAGAAATACCATTCCTAGTCCCATTTGTAAGGTTTCCCCAATGGATTCATAGAGTAAATGGAATGTTTCAATCTCACCATCTGTTCTTGACAGCTTTGAACAAAGATGTACTTCTTCACCTAAAATTAATACAGGTTCATAGTCTAAGAACCAATCTGAGGATCTTATCGCTAACTGTTGTCGTAACCATTTTTCTATTGTTTGCTGAAGTAGAATCAGCTCTTCTCCCTCAAAGCGTAATTGCTTTTCAGTCATCAACACAGCTTCAAGATTTGCATCAAGCATAATCGTTATGAATTCACGAAAGTAATGAACATCACAGTGAAAGTAGAGTATATAATTTTCATACGGGTCCGGATCTCTACCAATTACTACTTCAAACATATAGTGTTATATTAAAGAATGAACTCATGTTGTTTTCACCTAACCTTTCCCTATAAGATCAACGTTCTTTATCATTACAGCAGATATTACTGTACAACATACAGGACTTAATAGGTTTGCAGTATCGGGGTGAACAAATATATTTCAAACGATAGCCTCTTTGCAAGGTAAGTATGTGCTCTCGCAGAATTTCAGATAGCGGATACTACTTATGAGAATCCCCGTGAAAGTTTACTCCAGTGTTTCTCGTGTATGCGTTGTTGTTATAGTAGAAGTAAACTTCTCTTCTATATGCCTGGCTAAAGCGGGAATATCTTCAACTGCTTTGTCGATAAGTAAATAATAGGCTTCTTCATCTAAAAAGTCAACCACTACCTCTTTACGTAATATTCTATCCAATTTAAAGCTTGCTGCAAGCTCAGGTTTAATAATATAATTTTTTCCAGGAGGTTTGTTATCTAACATGATCCACTTTATATTTCCCTCAAAGGTTCTAATAACTTCTTTCAGTTTTTCATAAATCAGATTCCCAGGTGCTTCTCCTTCAAATCTGAAAGGGAGAAAAGGAATATAGGAATACTTATTTCCTCCAGGCCACATACTTACCTTGGGAGAACTTAACCGATGGATTTTATCCAAAGTAAGAAAAATTAAATTGTTAGAATCTTGACTCATAGTGACAGTATTCAGGCATTATTGAAAGCTTAGGTTGTAAGTAAATAACGAGTAGAATCCTACTTAGCAACTTAGTTTAAAGTATGCTTTTCAAAACAAACCAACAAGATTTAAACCAATCCTTTATTCAACAAAAAATTAACTAAATGTAGGTTATTACCAAAGTATATAGTACATACTCTTGCTCAAGTAAGCACTCCTATACAAAGCTAACAAATACAGTCAAGCCGATGAAACTACCTTAAGGGTACAGGATGCAAACAAGAAAGGAGCTTGTCATTTAGGCTACTTATGGGCTTACCATGCTCCTGTTGCAGACCTTGTAGTGTGTGACATCAAACTGAGAGAGGACAAAAGGGCCTTGCTCAATTGCTTACCAACTGCCAGGGCATGCTTCAGACAGATGGGTATGAAGTATACAATGACAAACTCAAAATCTATTTGCAAGAGCAGTACACAAAGGTATTACCTTGTAGTCCCATTGGGAAAGCGATTGCCTATACGTTCGGGATTTGAGATAAACTCACCGTCTATCTCTATCACGGTCATCTTCAAATCGACGACAATGCAGTCAAGTACATAATCCGCCCTATTGCTTTAGGTCGTAAAAATCACCTTTTTGCAGGCTCATATCTGGCTGCTCAAAACGCAGCTATACTGTATTCATTTTTAGGATCTTGCCAACGTAATAACCTTAATCCGCATGCATGGCTAAGTGACGTACTAGCGAAACTCAACAGTTCAGACTATGAAGGTAAGTTCTCCAATTTACTCCCTAATCGATGGAAAAAGTAAGGGTAAGCCTTTTCACGGTACTCAGGTGGACGGGTACAATTCAAAAGCAGCAGAGGCTGTTGCTACAAAGGCAACAACTAATTTAAATAATCAAAGTGAGACAGTGTTAAAATAAAATATGGAGCGTAAAATCAAAGTAGTGTTTTTTTTAATAATTATATCTTCGATCGTTGCATGGATTGATTTTAAAATTAAGTCATCCGATCTTTCTTATTATCAAGGAAAGGATGGAGGATTATCTATTAGATTATATTCTATTGTTTTATCGAGTGCACTTTTTTTTATGATCATTAGTAAAAAAAACAGAATTATATCTTCATTATATGTTTTTTTTGTTGGGATCGCATCGAGTATTCTGAGCTATATAATATGGATACATATTCTAGGAGATACCAGTTTGCCGTTCCATATAACAAGTATCTTACTGTTTATAGTAACTTTTTTTTTAATTGAAAAGCGAAAAACATGAAAGCTAAATTGGATCTTCGCTAGCCCAGATTGGCACCGGTCTTCGGACTGGTGCTGTTGGATAAAATTGGATAAGAGTAAGTCTGTGATTTGTATCTATTCGAGTGAGGACATGTATTTGCCCGGATGGATACGGATCACTAACTCATCAGCGGAAAAGTGTTTCAGTGTAATTATGGCGGCATCATGATAAACTGACATACTGTATATAATTAATAAGCAGGCAAAGTATTCTATTTAGGTTAACTGGCAAACACATTCCTAGCCAAATGCTTACTATATACTCAATTGTAAGCCATCTGAAATGGTTGCTGTATCCATAAAAAAACAAAAGCCAGACAGAGGTGTCTGACTTTGTAAAATTGTTGAAGGTAATCAGTTTAACAATAAAGCATGTCAAAGCTTATTTTCCTATTTATTGCATGCAGCTAGGTATTGCTAAGCATAATATGGAATAATATAATTCATTTGAGTAAGAAATATAGCTTGGATAACAACATTTGTTGATCTTATTAAATTACGTTTTTTTATTAAACGATGATACTTATTTAACAATATTAAGCAATCTCTCATTCATTTTAGCTGGGTAAAGTAGCAATTCTGTATTAAATATTAGTAGAATCAAAATTATGTTTTGTGTTAATCAAAGCAGAGCTTTTCTCTAATGCCTCTTCAATAATACTTCCTCCATAATATTTAAATATTTCATTTATAGAAAAAATGTTGGCCTGTACATTTATTCTCTCATCATCCAAACGTAATGGATATAATCTCCCATCAGCTATAAAAAACTTTTTATTGCTCTTTTCGAAATATTCTTCACATTCAGCATTAGAGAAAATAACTTGATAACGATCCGTTAAAGGTTGAAGTATTTGAAGTGTCTTTGCTTTCTGTTCAATAGCAATTAGTATATCTTTTTCATCACTAAAAATGGATAATAGTTCCCAATATTTCATCTGTTTTACATTATTAATGTTTATTAGATACATATCACTTACTTATCTATTTTTAAATGGAACCGAATTTCCAGGATGCAAGAAACAAATATTGTTTATCGTGATAAGTACAATCTCTATTTTGTATTTTTCAACAACAAAATAGCTGATATCAGGCATTCAAATAGGACGCAATAATTCGTGCTTATTCCGCAGGGTTATCTATCCTCTTAAACGTCACTATTCCATCTCTCGAAAGGCTAGTACTTCGTATCGAAAAGTTAATAATCAGGTTATCCTGATCTATCCGATACGATGTAGCAGATAGCATCATTCTATAAAATTCATCTCTGTCTACAGCATCTGAATGGCACTCTCCAGACGCATCTATCCATACTGAACTTACCCTGGAATTGCAAACACTAAACTTTCGATCTTTTACCCGGTAATAACCCAATGACAGATGCTTTGTGTTTACCATAGTTCGCATTACACCCTTATCCAGAAATTCCACTTCAAATTTATGTGTACATCCCGTCAGGTATGCTGTAGGATCTATCACTTCTGTGATACCGGAAACAGGATGGGTAAACTCAGTTAGCACCCATTTCTTTCCTCTAAGTTCATCTGGAGTCTTGTCAAACACATACTGCAAACGGCAGGAGCTGCATATAACCCCTATCAGTAAAAGAAGATAAAATCTTACTAACCTGTTTGTACTACCCAAACGCATATTACTTGTTATTTGATTATATACCAACCTGACGAAACTACAACAACACACGCTTAAATCGTAACCATCCCCAATCTCCAGGATCATTACTAAAATGCAGCTCTATAGTTTTATCCCTTATCAGCAGGATAAAAGCACTTATCATATCCGAGTAAAAATGAGAGAAATAGGTATCAAAGAGTTTGGGTTTCTTCGCTGCCCAACCGGGAGTATACCGTCTGACTGCCTTACCTGGCTCAATATCATAACATCTCCTTTTATTTCTTTTATAATACCCAGTCCCTATTACTACTCCGTCTACATAAAATTCTATACATCCTTTTTCACAGAAGGCAATCATATATTGTGGATCTGGCGCTTTTAATTTCACTGAATCCTCCACACGCTTATAGGTACTAAGTACCCACTTGGTATTAACCAATGTCATAATATCATCACAGGCCCACTGAGCCTTTGCAGGTATACTTGTTACTAGAAACAAAATAACCAAAGCAAGTTTTCGCATATACCTAAACGTGTATCATTTTTTCAGACTACTAACGAACAGTTTTGACAAAATGTATAAATACTATAGATATACTAACAGAAAAGGCCTGAATGCATCTTCAGACCTTTTGCGTTAGAAAGTTTATTAATAGAAACTCATTTGTACTACTTCATCTTACTGCACCACAACCCGTTGAATAGATGTACCCTTATTAGTCTGAATATGTACCAGATACATTCCTTTGGGCTTAGCCTGCATATTAATCTGTACAGCCTGGCTATCTACCGAGGATAGACTTACGTTCTGCGCCTCCCCCAACAGATTATAGATCTTAACCTGTTCAATACGTACAGACGCATCTACCGACTGAATCCACACCTGACTCTGGGTAGGATTGGGATATAGACTTAGCTTGCCTTTCAACGCATCTGGTTCAGCCGCCATTACCTTATCTATAATAGAATCACTCAACTGATTGGCAGGATTGATTATTTTAGGCACATCATACATTACGTTTGTTGTAGTGTTAGTGCGTACAGGATCATTGTAATCAAAGAAGATATCCGCATAATTCTCAATCAGCATCTTTTCGGGTAGATTCGTTTTTGGCTTGATCGAAAACTGAATAAATCCATTGCTACCTTTCTGATCACGGGTGCTATCCGGTAGATTAATGTTATTGAATGTCCAGGTAAGTATAGGTTGTCCTTTGCCACTTACCTTCAATGAGTAGGTATGTGAGGCAGCTCCCATTTGCAATGTGGCAATATCCAGGTTTTCGGACAAGGTATCTACTACCACTACTTTATAGGCATAATCCGTACCTGTATTCTGGAAGCGAATCGTATATTTCAGTTCAGAATTTGTTGGTGTATAATGGTCTACAGGTGTTCCAGCAGGACTTACCAGCTTATCGTTAGGGTCATAGGAATCTACAATCCGCATACATTGTATGGCAACTTCGGGCTCTGCATCATCCTGTGGCAACACATCGACAAATCCTTTGCTCACTATATCACTGGTAGACGCTACACATCCCTCAATGGTCAGATTGGTTTGAGATTTACGTGGATGATCAGGGCGCTGGTCGGCTTCCAGACGGACTGTTTTGCCATTGGCAGGCACTTTTAATACTAAACTATCTCCTGCTGCCAGTTTATAATTTTTACGGAAAGCCAGCTGAGCATCCAGCATTATTCTAAACTCAGCACTATCAGCCATTGCCTGACCAACATTCTTAATTACTAGCTGTACTCTGCCGTTTTCTATGCATTTGCCAGTGAGCACAATATCCGAATGATCCCATTGAGTACCTTCCGGTAACGTATAGGCATTGGCAGGGGTAATCCAGGTTTTGGTACATTGGGTCAGTCCGGTAATCTTAGTTACACACACTACCGAATCTATAGTATGTATTTTACCCACTTGCCCCACTTTGAGACTATCGATCGTAAATACATAATTGGAATCCTTGTCGATGGTATAAGGCCTATCCGCAGACTTAACGACGACATAAGGAGGTAGCTTTATATATACCTTCACATGGGTAGCATCTGCATTGCCTGTATTGGCATAGCTTACTACAGTGGTATTTGTCATACAACGGCGACGACGATCAGAGCTTACATAGGTAACCAGGTGGGGCACTTTAAACGCTCTATTGGCAAAGTCGATGTGGGTAATGCTATCTTCTTTACTTGCAAGACTCACAGGAGCAGAAACATTGGTAACGGGACAAATAGGCTCCACAAGCCAGTTTCCTGTTTTGGTTACCGCCTGACTGATAGTATACGTTCCACTATCTGCAACAATCTGATAATACCCGTTACCATCACTTAAACCGTAGTAGTTTCCAGGTTGGGCTACTACTGATATACCTGCCAGAGGCTTGTCTGAACCGTCAAAGGTACAATTCTGATTTTCGTCTGCATACACACGGCCCTTTATAAAAGACTTCTCTGGCTTTGAGCTATAAACAAGCACACCATACAGGGAAGACAAATAAAAATCTCCAGATCTGTCAAATGTGATATACTGGCATTCTATATTCGGAAAGTTCATAATCTCCAGAAATTTACCTATTGAATCAAACTTTTGTATCCGTGCGGCATAGGTATCTGTCACCCAGACATTGCCATTCTGGTCCAGTGCCATACCTTCGGGATACCTAAATTCGCCTATCCCTGTACCAAAGGTTCCTACTTTAAACAAAAGTTTTCCATTACGGTCATACTTATAAATGCCTGGATAAGTGCTGGAACTCAATACCCAGATATTTTCGTCCTTGTCTACTGCAATACTATGTATATCCGGATAGCCACTTCCATTTTCTCCGGGTCCGGGTAATAGCAATGTTTGTAAAAGATTACCGTGTATATCATATTTTTTTAGTTCAGCCGAACCCGAACCTACATACATAATTCCATTTCGGTCTTTGGTAATATCCGACTTGCTAGAATAGGCAGTAGAATCCAGCTTAAATAAAAACTTTCCGTAAGGATCAAAAACCTGAACACGGTAATTGTCTGTATCAGCAACCCAGATATTGCCTGCTTTGTCAGTCTCAAGACCTCTAGGATTCTTAAATTGTCCTATCCCAGACCCGGCAGATCCAACAGTGAGTAGAAAATTTCCTTTGGCGTCAAACTTCTGAATACGATTATTGTCTCTATCCGCAACCCACACATTTCCTTCATCATCTATAGCGATTCCTTTAGGAGCCTTAAATTGTCCAGCTAGTGTACCTTCTGCCCCCATTCGAAAAAGAAGTACCCCTTTGTTGTCAAACTTTTGCAAGCTTTTTCCATTGACAATCCACCTATTGCCATTTCTATCTACATTGATACTAAATATGTGTGAATTCTCTCCATCTGCCGGAGCTGGCAGTTCAAATTTTTGTAAAAACTTGCCACTGGCATCAAATTGCTGCACACGATTATTACCACTATCAGCAACCCAGAGCTTACCTTCCGGGTCTATAAACAGATGATAGATTGACCTAAACTGACCATCTTCTTTCCCGGAAGAACCTACGGTTAGCAAAAGTGTACCATTGGCATCAAACTTCGCAATCCTATCATCCATTGCTAGCCACATGTTTCCATCCTGATCAATGACAATATTTCCGAAAGCATCCGATGGCTTATTATCCACAATCAGAGGCCCAATCGTACGCAGAAACTTACCATTGGTATCAAAGATCTGAATGCGGCTATTTCCCCCATCTGTCACCCATACATTTCCCTGCTTGTCGATAGCCATGTTACCATAGACTGAAAGCTGACCCTCATCTTTTCCAGATGAGTCAAATTTCCGTATGCGACGAGTAGCAGTCTCAGCTATCCATATATTTCCCTGTCTGTCAAGAGTAATTTCATTAGGATAGCTGGCTCTGGTATTTAAGATAGTCTGTATACTCCCATCCGGTCGCAGCTTGATCACATTGCCATCTGAACGGTTCACATACAAAAAACCCAGGCTATCCGTATATGTAGACAGGAAGGAACTCTTCAGCATAAGGGAGCCTATATTTCTTTTCAGAAAATAGCTCTGCCCCCGGGATTGGAGAGAAAAAAGTAAAGAAACGAAAAGAAAGAAAACAGTAGAAAATCTAACCATAGAACAATTACAGAATAACTCAACTGTAAATCTACATAAACCGGTTAAATAGTGTTGTTTTCTTTCTTTTTATTTTCCAGCCAAAAATGGCTCATATTCATATAGTCTCATCATTAGAAGCAGGAAACTAGATTTCTCGCGGAGAAGGTACAAGACAGGATAGCATTTTTATACTGAAACAGGCTATCAGACACTATCACCTATAACCACACGGTTAAGTAGTAGAATATCGTAAACACATGATTTTAAGTCAAATTGGAACAGGGCAAAGACGATTATAAAGTATACTTGATACCCATGTAGCTTCTTTACTAAAACCAGTTATGTCAACACCTCAATGGCTTATTCGATAAGTAATATGGGGTAAGGTTTAGCACCTTATCGTGTCCTATAACTTTTCTAAAAATGAATGTTTTAAAAAGAAAGACGCTGGTTCGAACGTCCGTTCGGACCCAGAATGAAAGCAACGTCCGTTGCGTTGGGACAAAGAGAGCCAAGTTCAGGTTTGTGATAGTACCCAAACAAGGTTTTACCCCCTAACGCAGCGGACACTGCTCTCAAAATGGGCACAAGCGTCCGCTCAATGCAGTCAACTTAAGAAACCCTCAAACTACCTCACCTGTCCTTCTGGAAGAATCTCGTGGCAAGACCGGCGGCCTTTGGATTTGGAATATATTTTTTCTTTCAGAAACCGAACGTAGCTCTATTTGTCACGAGATCCTTTCAGGAGGACAGAAAGGGGGCGAGAGAGTAAAAAAGAGATTATCCTCTAAAACCTGCAAAATTGAAAAAGGTATGGGACAGGATAAGGGTTTAGCTTGCTCAGCAATGGATCTTTAAATAAAGCTGCCTGGGAATAGATCTCTTCAAAAAACAACAGTCATCACTATACCGCTAACATCTTGTCTCTTAACATAACGGCTATGTAGTTTCTTATCGATTCGATTGCTCGGGAAAGCCAATGTGACTCAAATAACTTTCGTAAATTGCATAATAAGTATAAATGCAGGCAAAGTATGTATCGACAAGATAATTATTATACTCAAGATAATTATTATACTAATGTGAGCCCCTATACTACTCACGTTAGATTGCCTAATCGCTATTTTCACGTTTGCAAACGGAATTATTGGAACATGGTGTTTTTCTCTCACCAGAAGATTGAGGTATTCCCACTGGCTTGAACAACAAAAGACGAAAATAATAAAGTAAACAGCTATAAGCTAAATTGAAAGAACACTACCAAAATGATAACCCTTCTACCCCACCCTACTGATGATGTAACCTTCCTCTCCTGCCTGGAAACACTTATCCAAAACCGAGTGAAGGAATACAAGCCCAAACACCTGTACCTGATACGTCTGGATAACTGGTTTGACGACAAGTGGCTCGGATTTTCAGGAACACGTATGCACGAGATATCTATCTGGCAGTTAGATCAGGTAACTGTGCCTCCGTTTCATCCCAATCGGGTAGAAAGCTGTCTCTATTACAAACTGGAAGAAGGTAGCTATACGTCAAGAGAGATATCAACACCCCTACACATTATCCAGGCAAGTACAGACAATTTGCAGAGGAAGATTACGGACTTTACGGATGATGGGCTTTTTGTCTGGTATAGCAGTAAGTCAAAAATGAACGCTATGGGAGCTATAATGATGTATTGGGTGAAAGACAATGAATGCTTTCCATTCTACCTCTCATTGAGCGGTGGCCTGAGCTGGAAGGTGCAAAAGACAAAGGGGATAACCCGAAGCCAGGTACAGGAAATGTTAGCTGCAAACTAGGATTAAGCGACAGAATAAAAAGCGAAGGTGATAGGTTCTATCAGGTGGATCTTCAACATCGAGAACTGATAACCGAAAGCCGTTTTGAGTTTACCTATAGGAAGAGCTTTTATGAGATAACCGTAAAACAAAAGACTTTCAGACACAAGTAAGCTATCTGAAATGGTTGCTGTACCCCTAAAAAGCAAAAGCCAGACAGAGGTGTCTGACTTTTGTAAGATTGCCGTACACACCTGTTTTGATAACAAACTAGCTCTAGGGTCTTCTTATCCAGTTAGTTTAAGTAGCTAGCATTCCTGAACATAATATCGAATGGTTTTATTCATTTAAATATGAAAAGTATTTGACCTAATTAGTTTGCTGTGGTTAATTAGATACCTTTCTTATAAGTATGAGGTGGTCCTAAAAATCGGGACACACGACTTGCGAGTGAATGAGATTAATTTGATAAAGTTGTTCAAATTCTGCCGGACTTTTATAGCCCAAAGCGGAATGTCTCCTAATTCGATTATAATAAAT
>JASJOS010000025.1 GCA_030068525.1 Xanthocytophaga flava | reverse complement strand
TAGGGAGGCCAGTTCGAGCACGCCCACCTTGTTTTTGATGATCTTTTCTTGAGTTGTCATCGGCTTAATCGTTTGTAGAAGTTACTAATTTTTTCAGTAACTGTCCGATTAAGTCTTGACTAGTTCAAATTATTAAACAGTTGTAGCCGGATATAATAAAGTCAGGCTACCGTATGGGCCTAAGGTTATCGCTTCTTCTGTCATTACTATATCTTGTTTACTCCCAACATTAATTCCACTCATCCAGTGAGATAATGTTGAAATAGAAGTTTTATGGCTGGAATTTATCTCTGATCGGTTTTGGATCTGGTGGGTTGCTGATTGACGAATTGGAATTAAAGACGCCTTAACAAAATTGCTGCAGACGCTTTGTTGAAAAGATTTGGAAGTCAAAGCCCATTCTTTCTGACAATCAAATGACCATTTTACCACAATCCCACAGATAAGGTTTTGTTGCACGTAGTGAATGGCGGTAGATAAAATGGATGTTTTCATTTCTTGGGCAATGGTATTGATAGCCAGAATGCCTTTTTTTAGAGCCCCAGCTTTTTGTAAAAAGCGCTTATGAGGCATTAGCAGATGGGCAGCAAATAAATCAGCTTCCTGCTCAGCTTTGTTCTTCTGGTTGTATTTTCCTGTTATGGAACCGTGCGGAGGTACCAATCCTTTTTTCAAAGCGTTCCGGTGCTCATCAATAAAGTAGTGTCCCAATTCATGGGCAAAGGTATGACGAGCTCGCGGACTATCTTTTGTCTTTACCCGGTCGAGATTAATATAGATGTGAAATTTGCCAGAACAATGTTCCAATAAACCATCAAAGCAATCATTGTAATGATTGTAGCTATAAGTGATACCCTTTTTTTGAGCGATGATTTCAGGTTCGGTATAAGAGTCCGGACAGTAATCATTGGCGATAAACTCAGCCAGATTCGAGATGTATTCTATTCGTTTCGAGGATAGCATTACATGTTCTAAATAAAGAGAATAATATTCTATAAACTCGTAGAACCGGAAAGGGAATTAAATGGTATCCTTATTTGGCGAGTTGTCAAGCTTTTGTGCGTTATCGCGATCCTGCTGCATCTTTTTTGCTGTTTGTTCATCAATTGACTTTCCTTCCCTGGCAGCCTGAGCCAGATTCTGTTGAATTTCCGAATCATGGGCTTCTAACCTTTTAAGTTTGCCTTTGGTACGTTTACTCAAGATCATCTCAATATCAAAAACCTGATCGGGGATCTGAATATTCTCTTTCTCCATACGGGATTCAAAGGCGTCCACCTCGTCTTCATTGGTAGCGAACAGAAAACCCCTGTTTCTCAAGGTTTTTCCCAGTTGCTTCTCAAATTGTTCATCGTCTAGATCAAGATTCATGTCTTTTAGTATTTGCGTTTAACACAATAATGGAGAGTTTATGAATTCAAGGGTTTTTCTGAAAATATTCTTTGAGTGATTTGATGGCCCTGTGTTTGATCTGACGTACATTGTCCGACGAGGTCTGATAGCGCTCGGTCAAAATCTTAAGCTGTTTATCCGGCAAATGCGCTTTAGGGTTATCAATGTCTCCATATTCCATATAGGTTCTTAAAATATCAAGTGAACGAGCAGAAAGAGTGGCCAGTGCTTTTTCAATCTTTTCACTGGGGATTCTTTCAAAGAAAACATGCTCAGGCTCGGTTAATTGTTCCATCTGTTTTTCGTCCAGGTATTCGACACCACCAATTCTAAACTCATCAAAGTAATCATTGAATCTGTTTCTGGCAATACGGCTAAGCCAGGCTTTGATCCGCTTTCGAAGCCTTACTGGATCGGTAATTCCGTCCTCATTAAAAGTGGATGGGTCAAGCCATATTTTCAAGAACACGTCTTGCGTTAAATCGCAAGCAAGCTCTTGTGCATCGGCTAAACCTTGACAAGCCTGATAGCATTGGCTGTAAAGATACTTCCCAAACCGATTTACAAATTCATTGAAGGCAGTTTTAGCGACAGCCGGATTTTCCTCCTTGTCCATTATCTGATAGAGTAGATCAAGGTCACTGGTCTGAATTTTTCCAGACGCCTGTTGGGTTGGTATGCTTTGGGTGGATGAATGCGAAGATTGAGAGGTAGGTGTAGTCAGGTTCTTCATCGGTTAGTTGGAGCGTTTCATTTCAAACCTATTATGAATACAATACTGTCAAGCGTGACAAATGGTGTTTGTCACGCTTGACAGTATTGTATTTAGGGGCAATTGTAGCTCGTATGTAAAGCCTTTTTCAAGACCAGGATCGCTGTTGAGGCAGAGTAGAAAGCAAAATATAAAATACTAAGAAGAAAAAATACACATTTTCATTATGTCTGTAACCAATATACCAGAATCAGTTAAATTCAGGCTGTGGGGGAAAGCCGCCGGGCGTTGCCAGTACGAATCATGCGGACGACAACTCTATTTGGACTCTCTTACCAAGGTTGAATTCAATACCGCGTACATCGCGCATATTTATGGTGAGATGCCTGGGAGTGCCCGCTATGAAAAGGGAACATCGGAACGGCTGGCCAAAGATATTTCAAACTTGATGCTCATGTGCGATGAGCACCACCGGAAGATCGATGTTCATGAGAAAGATCAGCATCCTGCTCCAAGATTAATACAAATGAAGCAGGACAATGAAAGAAGGATCGAACTGCTTACCTCCCTGATGCCAAGCCAGCAGACACACCTAATCCTGTTTGGTGCCAACATCGGAACCCATCAAACTCCACTTACTTTCAATGATGCATCGCTGGCACTACTGCCGGACCGTTTTCCGTCAGAAAACCATGCCATTGAACTGGGAATTACGAACGGGACGCTGGAAAATCATCAACCCGAGTATTGGGATTTTCACCAACAACAACTGGTAAGAATGTTTGAAAGAAGAGTTGAACCTTTGAAAGGAGCAGATAAAGTGCAACACTACTCCATATTCGCCATGGCACCAATGCCATTGCTAATCAAACTAGGAAGTCTTATTTCGGATATTTATCCGGCGGATGTCTACCAAAGGCATCGCGAGCCGGCAAGTTGGCAATGGCAATCCGGTGACAGGGGTGAGCAGATGAGATTGATCGAGCCGGCAGACTTTGAGGGCATTCCTGTTTTAAACCTTTCGCTGAGCGCCACCGTTACCCCGGATCGAATCGAACAAGTCCTAGGGTCGAAAGTGAGTATATGGACCATCACGCATCAAGAGCCCAATAATGACTTTCTGAAAACCAAAAGACTTTTGGCTGACTTTCGTATTCTGATGCGTCAGGCCTTTGATCGGATCAAGGCCACGCATGGACAAAATAAACAGCTTCACATTTTCCCGGCTATGCCAATTGCGACAGCTATTGAACTTGGTCGGATTCGCCAACCCAAAGCCGATATGCAGCTGGTCATCTATGATCAGAACAATAAGTTAAAATCATTTATCAAAACCATAGAAATTGAGTAAAACCATGTCAACGACATTATTGCTTGAAATGAAAAAGCAGCGGAGCAACTTTTTAGAAAAGTTAGCCGATTCGCTGGATTTAACGGAAGATCAACACAAAAAAGCCAAAGAAAGGTATCAGGCGGTAGGAGAGTTTCTGTCGCAACCAGGTACACTTCTGGCTCCTTATCGTCCACATGTAATTCCACAAGGGTCGATCCGTATCGGCACCAGTACTCGACCTGTGATTGAAAGCGAAGAGTTTGACATTGATCTGACTTGTAAATTATCCTATTCTTTTCCGGCTACACAATCTGAACTTCGCTCCTTGCTGAAGGAAAGACTTTGCCAGGATGCGAATTACAAACGAATGTTGGAAGAGGAGCATCGCAGATGCTTGCGGCTTCATTATTCGGAAGATTCTCGTTTCCATTTGGATATCGTTCCCGCCATCAGTGATCCGCATCAGTGGCTACTGGATTTAAACGTTCCGGTTGAACTGGCTCAGCATGCCATTGTCATCACGGACACTCAACATGCCTTTTTCAACAGAAAGGCCTTCCAAGAACACTGGCCTAAAAGCAATACGGAAGGCTACGCGCTTTGGTTTTTGGAAATTATGAAGAAAGAAGCCGAGCAGATTCGAATGAAGCTGCAAAAGGAACTGTTGCTGGAAAAGATTGAGCAGGTGCCGGACTATAAAGTCAGAACTCCTCTTCAAAGAGGTATTCAGCTTATGAAACGCCATCGCGATATAATGTTTGATGGTGATGAGAAAAAGCCAACCTCCGTTATTCTGACTACCCTGGCAGCAAAGGCATATGAGAGCGTAATGCGTAATCCGAATTCTCTGCTTTTCGTGGACATTATTGGCCAGATGATTGATTTAATGCCAACTTTCATTGATAACACACAGGGGCATTGGACTCTTAAAAACCCAGTGAATCCACTGGAAAATTTTGCTGACAAATGGAATAGCCAGGAGGATAAACAAGAACGGGCTAAAAAATTTTTCCACTGGCATCAGTCATTTAAGAAGGATTACCAGCAATTGTTAACCGAGCAAACGAATGAACAAGTATTCGAATTGTCGAAAGACAGGTTTGGTTCCCGGTCAGTAAATCTAGCCCTTCAATCATTAGGCATTGCCACCAGTATCAATAACGTGAATATCATAACAAACACTGCTGGTGTTAATACCAATACAGCAAACAAGATCATCACAGAAAGGATAAATGAACCTGTGAAAGATATTGAAAACCTCAAGCCGATTGCCGGTAAATCAAAACCTTATTATGACAGATAGAAGGTTGATACACTTGAATCAGGATTTAAGACAAGTAATGTCCAAGTATCCTGATCTTCAGGTTCATTATGTAAATGATTGGCCTTATAAGATTAGTGGCAGGATTGAAATTTTCGATACGAAAAAGGTGAAATGGGGCGAGTTTCTGATTATGATTCCTGTGCCGCCTAACTATCCAAATCAGCTGCCCGAGGTTTATGAAATCAGTGGGATAATACCCCGCATTGCCGATCGACATATGTATCCGAAAGGCCAGGCTTGTCTTACTGCCCGGCCCAATGAAATTCTAATCGGTCAGAGAGGAATACGAATGATCGAATTTTTGGACGAGTATGTGGTTCCGTTTTTTGCCAATCAGATCTATTTTCAAAGTGAAAACAAGTGGGCAAATGGGGAGTATAGCCATGGTAGTTACAGTATTGTTGAATTTTTCTGCCAGCTTTTTACTACTGATAAGCTTGATGTGTTACTCCGATGCCTGATTATTGCAATTGAAAGAATGGAGTTACCCTTGAATGGGAAATGTTTATGTGGTGAAAATAAATTTTTGTATGGAAAGTGCCATTGGAAAGCAATAGAACACGCGAGCTTGATAAAAAGATCACAATTGATGGAATATTACTCTATTATTAATTATTATAGGCTGAATCCGGGAATGAAACCTATCGATGTGGATACTGAAGATGATTTCGAAGGTAAGGGGTCAACTTAAATTGGTTTTTATCCCAGAACCTAGAGAGAATATATGACAAGTAAAAACTAAATAGTGATGATTATGCAAAAGATAGCCCTTTTGATTGGAAGTCCGCTTGTGAAAGGATCGAACTATTTATCAGGTGTTAGTGGCGACATACAAAACTTCGAATCATTTCTCCTTTCCCCAATAGGGGGAGGATGGCAAAAAGAGGAAATTGTAACTTTTCCCCTGAATCCCACAAAAAGGGATGTGCTCAGGTATTTAATTGCCCTAAAGCAATATGATTATGCGTTTGTTTATTTCTCGGGACATGGTAAAACGCAAGCTACAGGAGTATCCCAGTGGCAGAGTGTTCAATTAAACCAAGCGGAGGAGCTCAATATTACGCAATTTCAATCTTCGGCTAAAAGGCAGTTGACCATAATAGATGCGTGCCGTGATGTAGAGGATTTCTCAAATTTTTCCGGTGTAAGTGGCATTTGGGAAAGTTCCTCAACGGGTGAGCAGCTTGTAAAAGCACGAACCATCTACAATAATTGTTTAAGCAAGTTTATGCCAGGGTATTTGGTATGGTATGCAACCCAATTAGGTACAACCGCAACGGATGATGGAAGAGGTGGTGTATTTTCTAATAGTGTCTTACGTGCAGTTTCACTTTTAAACAAGCACACAAATAAAGATATCATCACTATAGCTGATGTCCATAGAGTTGCGTCGAAGTTGATGGAAAAGTACTCACAAGTACCCCAGCTAGTAAGTGATGGACGATTGTTGCAATTGCCTTTTGCAGTAAAAAGTAGCATGGCAAAACATATTGTTGAGCCAACATCTGATATAAATTGGAAAGAATTTATACTAGGTTTAATCGCCGTATCAGGTGTTTTCTGGGCTATTAATCAAATCGCAAAAGATCGATAACCTAAAGCCAAAATAATCAAAGAAGCTTAAAAATTACTGGAATATCCTAATTTTTAATTCATATAAAAGTTGTTCTATTAACTTTAAAAACAAAAAATATGAGACAGGCACACGCAATTAAACCAGGTCCCAAGCCTAAAAAAGATGATGGGTCTTTAGATAAGCGAAGACGAGTAACTCCGGAAAAAAAGGATAAATATCCTCCTTTGAAACCACACAAACATACGCCCAATGATTAGTTTACCTATTTGAGCCTAAATGAATTGCTTTTAGGCTCAAAGAAAAAATGAGTACAAAATACAATCACATATAGCAACTAGGTTGGGAGTTAGAGAACCCTATTGAAAATTAAGTTCAATATGTCTTTCCTTTAGAGGCTGATATCAGGTTGTAATTGCTTATTGATCGATCTGCAAATGACATCGACTACAAAGTCAAAGCTAAATCCCAATCAAAGAGGACATTCAATTAATACATCTCTACAAGCTTCCTGAAAATGGAACTGGTTTACTTATCTGCCGATGCTAGTTGATAAACAAACGAGTAGAAAGGAATGGTTGAAAGATCAGGACATGTCCTGATCTTTCAACCATTCCTTAGCCTGCGGCTACTGGTCTCCAGAACTAAAAAGATGAAAGTGAGATGTCAATAGCTAGTTTACCTGTATCATTCTCTCAAACAGCATCGAAACATCTGAACAAAGATATGGTCATTTAGGAAAAGATTGTTCAATCAATGTTTTAGATAAGCACCCAACTGATATAGGTGCCAGGACACCGCTGAAAACCACGATTTCTGCAAGCCGATTAAAGTTCTTCAAGACTCTTTGTATATCAGCTATTCAAACACAGGTTTATTCTGGATTCAGATCAACCGCATCCGAAAATATTACTCATCACACATTCTAGTCAGGCGATAAGCAAGAATACAGGATAAAAACCGACACTTTCCAGAGTACGCTTCGCCTGGAAGCTTTTTAGCCTGCCCACAACTATCCATCACACCGTAAACCGCTTCCAGCTCTGGAAAGCGAGGGGCTTTGCCCTGTCAATTTTTTCCTGTGAGGAAGGGCTATCGCCTGACACGAAGTCGGGCCCAACCTTCAACTTTTTACGGTTATGTCACTATTCAATCTTTTCTCACAGGTCAACCCTTCAACGGATTTGAACACGATTTTATCTGAATTCACCGGCTCACAGTGCATCTACCGGCACCCATTGACCAAGCTGTTCTATACCGAAGGAGTACAGTTTCTGGCCGAGAAATTCAGTTGTTACTGGCTGTTGGACAGGATTTTGATTGAGGCTCGCTTGAATCGCAACCTTAACAGAGAAGAATTCCAAGTCTGGATCCTTAGCCGCAAAGAGAAAGGGTTTGTACTCAGCTGCACAGATGGCAATGGCAGAGACCTGTTTTTCCAGTCGATCCCTTACTCGGATTTTGCCGCCGGTAAAGTTACTCTTTGGCTAACCGACGGGGTGCTGCTCTTGCCCTCTGAGTACTAGCCAAGACTGGCACAATCAGCCCCAGGGTAGGAGAGAATCTGCTCTGGGGTTTTTAATTTTACAGATACTGTGAGAAGATACTTTGGAAGATACTTACACAATTGCCAAACGTTATATACTATTACACGTAAAAGAATGGAAATGAAAGGATGGAAATGAATGCTGGTAACGCACGAATGAAAAGGCCTAAAAAAGACCAAGCTCCAATCAGTCAACCCAATGGGTTGTCTGAAACATTAGCCGATCAGACACAGCTTGACCAAGCCGAGCTGGTCAGGATTTGCAGAGGGTTTGTCAATTCGGCTTATTACCGCAAAGCAATGGCTAATCCAGGGTATTTGCGCGAGCAGGCTATTTTCGACTTTCTGACTGGTCAGGGATATGATTCCGAAGCAGCTGGTAACTGGATAGAGTCAATTCGTAAAAACTATTACCGGGCTTTCTAAATAAGCTGGAACCGATGGATAATTCACGCGGATAATGCATGTTTATGCCACCTGCATTTAATATTCTTTCCTATCAGAACTGGATTATTGAGGTTTGTCGAATCTTTTGCACTTGGCCAGTAATGGCTTTTTGAGCAAAGCGCACATGAATCGAAGTAACCGAAAGGCTAAAGCAGCAATCAAAAAACGCATTTGGTAAGAAGTGATTAAGGAATCAAACTCGTTCTTTTTCCAATCTCCTACTACAGGTCAGGGTATTACCTTTGTAAGATTCATCCTAAAATTACTTGAGACATGTAAGAACTTAGTGATTACTTTGCTATCAGTTATGATTTTGAGGTTAATGGAACCCAATTTATGTTTTCTGCCATATTTATGTTTCCTGCCGTTTGAATTAAGTGATTCTTGAACCAGAAAACCGAAAATATTTGGCTGAAGCCAAACCATGGATCAGCTAACAGAAAGATAAACTGCAGCCGGAAGAAAAACATAGAAGATTTGAAAAGGAACATTCGTATGATGATCCTATAGCATGGTAATTATATGGCAATCATCTCTAAAACAGGTAGTAAAATTTGAATGTACACCCGATTTCAGGCCTGTTCACATTCAGACTTTGGTGAGCAGTGCTCTTTTAGCTATATAACGTGACAGTTTGTAGAAGAGGGCCAATAGGTACTTTGGGCTAAATACAATCTTTTTACACTTGTCAGCTTATGCTAAGCGGGATAAAACGGTTCGGTCTTTAGGTGATTTTTAATCTAGTTTACCAACAAAAATTGCAAATGCAATACTGTTGCCTTGTATTTTTATTTATTTTTGCAAAAAATGAAAATCTGGTATATCATATTGATCTCTTTGATTTGTGCAATCTCCCTGCATCCCTGCAGTGACAAAGAGACCATTTATGAGAATTCCACTGTTGCACAATCTGATAGGGAAAGTCATCAGATTAAAGACTTTTGCTCTCCTTTGTGTACCTGCGCCTGCTGTGGAATCTCCGTTGACGTGATTTCAACGCGCCTATCAACTGAAAATAGTTATAGCTATTTTGATAATTCCTTTCCAATCTATCAGGAAACCCTTTCCACTAAAGGCCATTTTTCCATCTGGCAGCCACCAAAGGTCTAATTACCTCTCTTGTATCTTCCTAATCGCTAAACAACTTCTGTAAAGAAGGGTTTGTGCTTTCCCTTTGCTTTAATTTTCTTTCAATGAGAGCGAATCGTTGCAGTTGAATCGTTGCAGTTGAATCATTGCAAGAACGAACTGAAGGCCAATTCAGCAAAGGAAAATTCTTAACAAGAACCAAGCGCCAAAAGTAATCCATACCTAAGGATTACTAAGAATTTTCTGTCACCGCTCATGCACCATTACCGCTCATGATTACCCATCATCCCATCAATGAGCATGTAATAATAGTAATAAGCCTGTTGACAAGAAGGTGCAATTGACAAAGTGCGCTATTTCTGTTCCTATCATTAAAAAATACACACATGTTAGATAGAATCATTCATTTTTCTATAACCAATAAACTCATTGTAGGAATATTCACCCTCGGATTGATGATTTGGGGGGGGTATTCCCTGTCGCAGCTACCCATTGACGCAGTACCAGACATTACCAATAACCAGGTACAGATCATCACTACCGCTCCCACGCTTGCAGCCCAGGAAGTTGAAAAGTTTATCACTGCTCCGATTGAATACACCATGGCCACCGCACCGGACATAATAGAGCTCAGATCCATTTCAAGATTTGGGCTGTCGGTAATCACGGTGGTTTTCAAAGACCAAGTGGACATTTACAAAGCAAGGCAGTATGTTTCTGAGCGGTTAAAAGAGGCCGAGGCGCAGATTCCTAATGGAATAGCAAGGCCTGAACTGGCACCGGTATCCACCGGACTGGGAGAAATATACCAGTATACCCTGCATGCAAAACCGGGATATGAGAAAAAATACGATGCCATGGAACTCAGAACGATTCAAGATTGGATTGTTCGCCGTCAATTGCTTGGTACTCCCGGAGTGGCTGATGTGAGCAGCTTTGGAGGATACCTGAAACAATACGAGGTTGCAGTCGATCCGGCAAGGCTGCGGAGCATGAACATAACCATGGATGAAATTTTCCAGGCACTTGCCGAGAATAACGAAAATACCGGTGGGGCCTATATTGACAAAAAGCCCAATGCATACTTTATCAGGGGCATTGGACTGGCTGAAGACTTCGATGATATTGAAAACTCTGTAGTCAAAACAAGTCAGGCCGGAGTGCCTATTTTAATCAGGGATGTGGCAAAAGTGCAGTTCGGGTTTGCCGCCAGATACGGAGCGATGACGCGAAATGACCAAGGAGAAGTGGTTGGTGCACTGGTGCTGATGCTAAAGGGGGAAAACTCGGCTAAGGTAATCAAGAATGTAAAGGAAAAGATTGCTGCCATCGAGAAGACTCTTCCAAAGGGAGTAACCATCGAACCATTCATTGATAGAACCAAACTGGTGGACAAAGCTATTCATACTGTTGCCAAAAATCTAATCGAAGGAGCGCTGATTGTCATCTTTGTATTGGTTTTGATGCTGGGCAACCTCAGGGCCGGTTTGGTAGTGGCGTCGGTAATTCCACTTGCCATGCTTTTTGCCATCTCGATGATGAATCTGTTTGGCGTTTCGGGCAATCTGATGAGCTTGGGAGCGATTGATTTCGGTTTGATCGTTGACGGAGCCGTCATCATTGTGGAAGCGACAATGCATCATCTTGGATTGAGCAAAGTTTCCCGTCTTACCCAAAAGCAAATGGATGAGGAAGTCTATGAATCCGCTTCCAAGATAAGGAGCTCTGCCGCATTTGGCGAGATTATCATTCTGATCGTATACCTACCCATTCTGGCCCTTGTCGGCATCGAAGGCAAAATGTTTGGTCCCATGGCACAAACAGTAGCATTTGCCATTCTGGGTGCCTTTATTCTTTCCCTTACCTACGTACCCATGGCATCGGCCTTGTTCTTGAGTAAGAATGTCCATCACAAGAAAAACATTTCCGATAAGCTGATGGATTTCTTTCAAAGAATCTATGATCCGGTCATCCATTTTGCAATCAACAGAAAAGCGATTGTCGTTTCGGTGGCGGTGGTGCTGCTGGCAGTAAGCCTTTTTATTTTCTCACGGATGGGAGGGGAATTCATACCCACGCTTGAAGAAGGGGATTTCGCAGTGGAAACCCGTGTTCTGGCAGGCAGTTCTTTATCCCAAACCGTTGAAGCATCGCTGAAAGCGGGCGGTATTTTGAAAGAAAAATTTCCTGAGGTTAAGCAAGTGGTAGGCAGAATCGGTGCCTCCGAAATTCCAACCGATCCGATGCCGATCGAAGCGGCCGACTTGATTGTTACATTGAAAGACAAAGATGAATGGACCAGTGCACAGACAAGGGAGGAATTGGCCGAAAAAATGAGCCAAGCCCTGCAGGCTATTCCGGGAGTTGAGTTTGGCTTTCAGCAACCTATCCAAATGCGTTTTAACGAACTGATGACCGGGGCCAGACAGGATGTGGCCATCAAAATTTTTGGCGAGGACATGGATTTGCTGCTCAACAATGCCAACAAAGTGTCTGGACTGATCCGGCCGATCAAAGGAGTGGAGGACATTTATGTGGAAAGGGTTTCGGGCCTGCCTCAAATACAGGTCAAGTACAAAAGGGAAAAACTGGCTATTTACGGTCTTACCATCGCAGATGTCAACCGGGTGCTGCGCACGGCTTTCGCCGGGGAATCGGCGGGTGTAATTTTTGAAGGCGAAAAACGCTTTGACTTGGTTGTTCGCCTAGACAGTGAGTTTAGGAAAAACATCGACGATATAAGTAACCTGTTTATTTTAAACGACAAGGGAGACCAGGTGCCTATCGGGCAAGTGGCTGACATTGTCTTCGAAGCAGGCCCTGCCCAAGTCTCCAGGGAAGATGCCAAAAGACGCATTACCGTCGGTTTCAACGTTCGGAACAGGGATGTGGAGAGTATTGTCCAGGAAATAAAGCAAAAACTGAATACCCAGCTTAAATTGCCTATCGGTTATTACGTTACCTACGGAGGCCAGTTTGAAAACCTGATACAAGCCAAGGAAAGATTATCCATCGCCGTTCCGGTGGCGCTTTTCCTGATTTTGACCCTGCTTTATTTTACATTTAGTTCCATTAAGCAAACCTTGCTGATTTTCAGCGCCATTCCCATGTCGGCCATTGGAGGGATCTTCGCTCTGTGGATACGTGATATGCCATTCAGTATTTCAGCAGGGATAGGCTTTATTGCCCTGTTCGGGGTAGCCGTACTAAATGGAATCGTACTGATCGGCTATTTTAACCAACTCAAGGCAGAAGGCATAACCGACCTGAGAGAACGGGTGTTGAAGGGAACCCAGGTCAGACTAAGGCCTGTGCTGATGACAGCTCTTGTGGCATCACTGGGTTTTCTACCGATGGCACTTTCCAGTTCGGAAGGGGCCGAAGTTCAGAAACCGCTGGCCACAGTCGTTATTGGCGGACTTGTTTCGGCCACCCTGCTCACCTTGGTTGTGGTTCCTGTTCTATATATGCTTTTTACAGGAAAAGACAAACCAAAGCCGGAAGACCAGACAACACACGAGGATCAGAAAATGCCCGACCCAAGTTTGAGTCCGGCTGTAATTCTAATTTTGTTTAGTCTTGGCAGCATGTTTGCGTTTGAAAAGGCTTCGGCCCAGACTGGCTCGCAAAAGATGGGTTTGGAGCAGATCACCCAGCAAGCCATTCAAAATAACGGCAGCGTTCGAACCGGCACCTATGAGGTATCTCTGCAAAAAAGCATAAAAAGAACTTCGTCCGATATCGGAAAAACAAACGTTTCTCTTCTGTACGGGCAATATAACAGCCTCAGCAGGGACAACAACATCACCATCACCCAAAGCATACCTTTTCCAACCGTGATTTCAAATCAGGCTGCTCTTGGCAGGGCTAACATAAGGGGAAGCGAATTGAGACTGGCTGCAACCAAAAATCAGGTTACTTACAATGCACGCAGCATTTACTATCAGCTTCTTTACCTTAAGGCAAGACAAAAACAACTCGAGCAGCAGGACAGTATCTTTACCCAATTTGCAAAAGCGTCTGAGTTGCGCTTCAAAACAGGTGAGACAAATCTTTTGGAGAAAGCGACCGCAGAAAGCCGGCTGCTGGAAGTGAGAACATTTCGGCAACAGAACAAGTCAGATATTGAAATAGCAATCAATCAGCTTCAGACATTGTTGAATTCGCAGCAGCCCGTCGATATTTCCGATTCTTTGCTTGTCAAAAGGGAATTCAATGTTGAATACGACAGTGTTCAATTGGCAAACAATCCCCTGCTTGCCTATTTCAGGCAGCAGATCGAAGTTGGGCAACGAGCCAAGGCACTGGAGAAATCCCGTTTACTTCCCGATTTTACGTTAGGCTATTTCTCGCAAACGTTACAGGGAACCCAGACGGTCAACGGATCGGAAAGGTATTTTGGAAGAGATTACAGGTTTCAAGGCCTGCAGATAGGGGTTTCGATTCCCCTGTGGATCTTTCCACAAAGGGAAAGGGTAAAGGGAGCGGAAATAAACCGTCAAATAGCTCAATCCAATTTTGACTATGAAAGGAAAAACCTTGAAGGTCAATACAAACAAGCTATCGAGCAGTATTTGAAATTCAAAAACAGTTTGAATTATTACCAACAGAATGGACTGCCTACGGCAGATCTGATCATACAGAATGCCCAAAAAGGATTTCAAAGTGGTGCAATCGGATACGTAGAGGTCTTTCAGGCATTGAATCAGGCCCTTTCAGTCAAGTTTTCCTACTTGGATGTACTCAATGAATATAACCAGGCTTTGATTTCCATCGAATACCTATTAAGCAACAGTAATCTATAAAAAAAACGAAAATGAAAGCATTCCTCAAAGTTGATATACTTAAAGTTAACATACTTACAATTCTCATACCCCTTTTTTTTGCAATCGTTATTGCTTCCTGCGGTAAAAAAACAGAAGAGAATCAGACCGGCGGCCAGCCATCAGAAGAGCATTCCGAGCAGGAGGAAAACCAGATCGTACTTTCCCAGATACAATTTAAGGGAGCACAGATTACCTTCGGAAAAGTTGAACAAAGAAACCTGAGCGGTATTCTTCAGGTGAACGGAACCCTGGATGTTCCTCCTCAAAACCTGATCAGTGTCAATGCTCCCTTAGGGGGGTTTGTCAGAAAAACAAGTCTTTTGCAAGGAAGCAGGGTAAAACAAGGGCAAGTGATTGCAGTTATTGAAAATCAGGACTTTATCACCTTGCAGCAAGACTATCTGGATACCAGAAGCCGACTTGAATACATCGAATTGGAATATAACCGGCAAAAAGAGTTAAGTCAGGAAAATGTCAGCTCTACCAAAACCTTCCAACAGACTGCCTCTGAATACAAAAGCATAGCATCCAGGCTGAGCGGCTTGAAACAAAAACTGGAATTGGTAGGAATTAACCCGGCCGCTTTAAAAGAGGATCAGATTTCTAGAACTGTGCAAATGAAATCTCCGGTAAATGGCTATGTGACGACTGTAAATGTAAACATTGGCAAATATGTCAATCCGACGGATGTGATGTTTCAGATAGTGGATACTGAAGAATTGCATGCCGAACTCACCTTATTTGAAAAAGACATCAACCGGGTAAGACCCGGACAGAAGGTAAGGTTTAGGCTTCAGAATGAAAGCAGGGAACGCATTGCCCGCGTTTCGCTCGTTGGCAAGGAAATCAGCCCGGAAAGGACTGTGCGGGTGCACACCTTGATCGAAAACCCGGATGAGGATTTACTGCCAAACATGTTTATTAGGGCTGTGATTGAAACAGACAGTGCCTCGGTTAATGCGGTTCCCGATGAGGCAATTGTTAGCTCAGAGGGTAAAAAGTATATTTTTATCCGCAAAGGCATCCTGCATGACCATGTTGAAAAAGAATCCCATGAGCACAATGAAAAAACGGAAGGCCATCCGCACGCGGGAGAACAGCATAAGGAAGGTGACCATGATGAAAGCGAGCAAATATCCTTTCAAATGGTGGAAATTCAAACCGGAGTTTCAGAAAATGGCTATTCTGAGGTGATTCTTCCGGAAAATTTTGATATAATCAATTCGCAACTGGTCATCAAAGGCGCCTACTCCCTTCTTTCTGTAAAGAACAACGGTGGTGATGAAGGTCACGGGCACTAATGCTCACTCACAGGTATCACTAGCGCGAATCGATAAAGGACATGGACTGGAATTTAGAGCTTCTGTATGTTGGAAGAACGATACTGGCACTACTATGCGGTGGATTTATTGGTTTTGAACGGGAAAGGCATGGATTGGAAGCAGGGATTCGGACTTATGCCGCCGTAGCGGTGGGCACATGCTCATTTGGCCTGATCTCTGCGCATGTTCCACTAGGTGCAGACATTACAAGAATTGCCTCCGGGGTAGTAACAGGCATTGGCTTTATTGGAGCAGGGGTAATCCTGCATGAGAAAGGAAAGGCGGTGGGCCTGACCTCTGCTGCAACCATTTGGGCTACGTCATCTGTAGGTCTGGCAATATCTTTTGGCATGTACATTCTTGGCGTGTTAACCTCGATAGTATTGTTCGGTTTGCTTGCCTTACATGATTTCCCTATCTATAAGAAAATCATCGGCAAGAAGGCGGACCCTGCCAAGACTCCCAGTCCTGATTAGCTGAAATCAAAAACCGGCTATGCCATGTGCTGGGTATGACAGATCGGGGAAGACTTTTTTTGTTTCACTAGTCGAGCTGCCGGGATTTGAAGCTGTTGGGATCTGTGGTCTGCAGATCCCAACAGCTTTGTTCCGGTACATTTTCTCGGAAAAGCGAGCACGTTATGCAATGAAGCCCAGTCTTTGGGACAATGACAGCCAAGAAGACTAAATGCTCCCTGACTTGAGTCACTCGAAGGCAAAATTGGGAATAGAAATTGTTAAAAAAACAAAGGATGTTTTCTCCTGGAACCCTCAGTGAGAACGCCCTTTGCCTCAACGATTTGCCTCAACGATAAGATAGGGGAAAGCCACCAAATCATTTTTTACAATGCCGTTCCGTTAATTGGGCATTGATCTTATCTGACATGAATCTTATCTGACATGGATTCGCATTGATTGAATGATAGTGTTTCGAGTCTAACACAGGTTCCAAAGCTGTGTTGTTCGAAATTAAATTCTAAAACCTTTTATTCACACCCCTGGATAAGGGTGGTCCATGCAAGGCCGAACCATGCAGCATTGACTCCTACACCATGCGTTGACCCCGCACCTAGCTTAAACAGCAAGACAGCCCCTTAAAGACAGCCCTTAAAAAACGACAGTAAACATAAAAAAACCTTCCATGAGCATTGGAAGGTTATCTGTCTTGCTGTGAAACAGATTGCTAGATTTGGATCTGTTCAATCGGAACGGTCAAAACCCACTTTCCCAAACGGCCTGTCCAGATGAAAGGCTTACAATCAATCAGCCTAGGGTTTTGTCGGGTAATAAACGCGGGAAAAGAATACGGATGAAAATAAAAATACATTTGTCTAATATATTTTTTAGGCAAGTCTAAATATTTAATTAGATTTGTAGAAAATCTTTTCATGAAAACATTTTCTACTTTTTTCGCAACAGGGTTGTTTGCATTTTCACTATTGGGCTGTGACTGGCTGATGCCTCGGCAAAAACCGGAAAACCACTTGCTCGATGGTCCTATTGAGCAGCTTTCCCCTGCAGAAAATCAGCGTTTTCTAGCGGGTGATAAAGCCTTTAATCTGGAGGTATTCACTTCCCAAAACGGTTTAGGGCCATTGTTTGTAGCCACCAGTTGCGGCAGTTGCCATGCAGGGGATGGCAAGGGGCATCCGTTTACTACCCTGATTCGTTTTGGCCAGAGTGATCAGAGTGGAAATCGGTTTCTCAATCAGGGAGGACCGCAGTTGCAACAGCGTGCTTTACCGGGACTGCTTCCGGAAACCTTGCCTTCCGGAGCTGCCTATTCGCGATTCATGCCTCCGGCCAATACAGGTTTGGGCTTGCTTGAGTATGTGACCGATAGCCTGCTTTTGGCAATGGAAGACCCCGCCGACAGCAATCAGGATGGCATAAGCGGTAGGGTCAGTTGGAATTATCTGCCGGCCTATGTTGATCCCAAGGAAGGGGCAATTGGTCAGGCTGGAAAATACATCTGCCGTTTTGGAAAAAAAGCAGCAGTCTACGATCTGTTGCAACAGACTGCCGTTGCTTATAACCAGGATATGGGTATTGCTTCTTCTTTCGAGCCGATTGATACCTATACCGGGCAAGAAGTGGAACCGGAAGTAAGCAATACGAAGATTCAGGATTTGGTGTTTTATCTGAGGACACTCAAGGTGCCCCTACGCAGAAATGCGCAACAACCCGTAGTTGTAGCCGGAGAGAAGCTGTTTTTTCAAATCGGTTGCGAAAATTGCCACCGGCAAACCTTAAGGACGGGCAAATCGCCTATTTCCGCTCTTTCTGAAAAAGAATTTCATCCCTATACGGACTTGTTGCTGCACCAGATGGGACAGGATCTGGATGACGGGTATACCGAAGGTAGCGCCGACTCTGACGAATGGCGTACACCGCCCTTATGGGGATTGGGACTTTCCCCGTCTTCGCAGGGAGGCGGCTATTTTCTTCTGCATGATGGCAGGGCCACTTCCATTGAGAAGGCCATTGAATGGCATGGCGGGGAGGCTTTGCAAAGCCGACAAGATTTTAACGCACTAACCCTGCAGGAAAAACAACACTTGTTTGCCTTTCTGGAAAGCCTGTAGGTTAATTGGCTGTCCAATGTTTTTATGGACCAATGCGATCCAATCTTCATCGGTAGCATTGGTCAAAAACACCATTTATCATAAACACCATTTATCATAAACCCGGCTTAACGCATATAACTGGTCCTGTAACTGATCATATAAAAATCCATACTGAAAATGAAACGACTGCCATTTATCAAAACTTGCATGTTGAGCTGCATGGCCTTGACGAAAGCCTCATTTCTATTACCAGGTTGCGCCGGTTTGCATTCTGTGCAGGGGAAAATGGAGGAATCTACCCCAAACGGCAAGATTCTTTCTTTTCTCAGGTCTGAATTTACGAAGGTGAAAAAGAATGGTCAACACGCAACCCGAACCAGCCTTCTGCTTACCCATCCGCAGCTTAAATTTCCAATCGTTGTCTTTGATGACGGCATAGGCGATGATGGCATGAACCGTTATACGGCATTGTGGCTTGAGTGCACCCATCAGGGCAATGAGGTAAACGTGCAAGGCAATATTCTTTCATGCCCCGGACACGGCAGTGAATTCGACCGCACGGGTAAAGTGATTCAAGGTCCCGCAAAAAAAGCGCTTCATGCCTTTGAAGTAAAAACGGATTCAGACTCGGTTTTCATTGTGTTGGCTTAATCACTTTTCTTGACTAATGCCGGTTATGACCAGCTTAGTTACCCCGGTTGTCATCTCGATCTGTTAATCCGTATTTGCCATCATCGCCCATGCCATCATCCTTTGTCTGAGTGGATAAATTTTGCCAGACAGCAAAACACCTGACAACCGCATTTTCCCTCTCAATGACTTGTCAACCATGAAAAAAAAACTACAATTGCTAGGGTTTCTCTTTCTTGTCCTTTTAAATGGTCTTGCTGCTGGCAATTTGACTGCTTTTGCCCAGAGCCAATCAGGGGGCAGTCAAACTAGTAATCACCCTGCTGACAGCCGATCAACAATTGACAGTTCTCGGATTGATCCCAAGAAGGACAGCACACGGTTTTTCAAACGCATTCTGGCAGATACCAGTCGGATGATGCTCAATATGGAGGCGATTTACAACCGTCCCTTTTTGCAATTGGGAAAATTAGGCGCCTCGGTTGGCGGATACCTGGAGTCCAATAGCCGTTACGAGTCTGTAGACGGAATTTCGGAGGGGATTTCGTTTCAAATTCCACGACTGACCGTTTTTATCTCTTCCACCATTGGGAAACGACTTAAGTTCTTAACCGAAATTGAACTTGAGCAGGGTGGAAAAGAAATTGGAATTGAATTTGCTTCCCTGGATGTGAGCTTTCATCCGTTGGTGAATATTCGGGGAGGAGTAGTGATGATTCCCATCGGAGCGTTCAACCAAAATCACGACGGTCCCAAATGGGAATTTATCGATCGCCCCATATCTTCAACGACTTTGATCCCCAGCACGTGGAGCAATGTGGGCTTTGGGCTTTTTGGTAAGTACGGGTTAGGCAACTGGATATGGGCTTATGAGGCGTATCTAACCAACGGGTTTGATGACAGGATTATTTCCAATGAGCAAAACCGAACCTGGCTTCCGGCCAGCAAACAGAATCCAAACCGCTTTGAAGAAAGTTTCAATGGCGTCCCCTTGACTACGCTTAAATTTGCCTTGCGTAATCGTAGCCTGGGAGAGGTCGGTGTTTCATGGATGGGGGGTGTTTACAATAAATTTCAACAGGACGGATTGCTCCTGGACAAAAGAAGGCGAGTGGATTTTCTGGCGCTGGATGTGAATACAACCCTGGAGGCGACAAAAACCTACCTTAATGGGGAGTGGGTGTGGATTTGGGTGGACGTTCCTGCAACATATTCGCTGCAGTTCGGCAAAAGGCTTCAGGGAGGCTTTGTCGACATTGTTCAGCCACTGCTCAAAAAATCGCTATTTGGATGGGACCAGGCGGTGGTGAATCTGTCACTGCGCGCCGAATACACCGACTACAATGCGTCCTCTTTTCCGGAAACCGGAAAACCGATTGCCGATCATGTCATTGCCCTGGTGCCAAGCCTGAGTCTGAGACCATCATTGCAAACGGTTTTTCGTTTCAATTACCGCTATCAATGGCAAGCGGATTTGCTGGGGAATCCGCCGAGTAGAACCGGATCCATACAAATAGGGTTTTCCACTTATTTCTGAGCCAGCTCAGAAATAAGGCAATTTTAAGGCAATTGGCTCAATAAACGGATTGACTCAATAAACGGATTGGCTCAATGCAACATTGCACCCTTCCGACCAACGCACAAGTCATTACCGTCTAATAGGAAGATGAAAAAAACGGATCTATTAATTTTTTTTCATCTTTGCAACAGAGTTGAATGCTTTTTTCTATATTTTGCATTGTTATTTAAGCGATTGGTCATGAATCGACTGTTGATCATACTGGGTTTATGGATTTGGGCACTTTCCTGCATTCCTTGCAGGGACTTGCTACCTTTATCTCAGAATTTTGATTCAGGTCCCATGATTTCCATCGATACATGCTGTCAAGCAGACCAAGGCGAAACCCTACACGTATGCTCTCCCTTATGTACGTGCAATTGTTGTGGTCTCTCGCTGATCACACCCCTGCAGATTAGTTTTTCCATCAGCGTTCCTGCCAAAAGCAGCAGTCGGTCCTTCCAGGATATGATCGTTCGTCCTGTTCAGGTTAGCTCTTCTTTCTGGCAACCCCCGAAGCTCGGGTAATCCTTTCCTTCTTTCACGTGTGCTTCTCTTTGCTTGAAGACTTATTCTGCGAAGCGGCGAGACTGTTCGTGCTTTTCTTGGCCCATCTTGTTTTTTGACATAGCACCGAATTGTGCCATATAGCGTGCAATCGCGTAAAAGCTGAGACAAGCCAACATGTTATTAACAACTCCACGCTTGGTAAGCAAAAAGCTTGAACCAAAAATTGGGCAGTGCCCATCAGTATCACGACAAGACTCTTTTGTAATCTGTTCGCATGCCGATTGTTCGCATGCCGATTTTACCTGTGCGCTTTTATTTTCCAGATGCTGTTTGTAAAGACAGCATTGTCCATCTTGGACATTTCTATTTACGGCTCCAGTCTGCCTTCGACTCCAAAACGACAGTTCATGCCTCTTAGATACGGGTAGGCTTGATTATGCATCCGGATTGGGTGGTTGTGGCAAACCAATGCAGATTAAAACCTAAAAACGTATTTTCTGTGAAATCGGTTTTTGTTAAGATTCTATGGGTGGTATCCTTTAGCATATTGACGGTCATGTTGATTGTTCAACCTGTTTTTATGAGTGTTCATATTATAAGTGTTCATACTGGCGAGCAGCTGACAAGGGGGATTGATCCTGCAGGTGAAAAGCGTGTGGGTCCTGGCTTGACTCTGCAGACATTGTCTGCAGAGCACCCCTCCTGGATGGAATACACCATCGGGGTTTACAGGGAAATATTCACACTGAAGGATCTGGATTGTACGTTTGGCTTGCTTTTCGCGCTTTGGATGGCAATGGGGTTGTACAAGTGGCTGTACAAGTGGCTGGAAATCAAAAGGATCTATTCCCGGACAGACTGTTTTTGACAATACCATCCCGATGAATAATCCCAGTAGGATAAACTGTTTTGTAAAGCAATTAAAATGACAAGGTAAGTTAATGATTCCAATTCTGACAGGAAGTCTGATAATAAGTTTGTTGCACACCTTTCTACCCAGTCATTGGTTGCCAATTGTAACCATCGGTAAGAAGGAAGGCTGGTCATTGCCCTATACGTTACGCATCAGTTTTCTGGCCGGATTGACCCACGCGGTCAGTACCGTTTTACTCGGATACCTTCTGAGTAGAATCGGAATGAGTTTAACCACAAGGATCGACAGTCTGGCCCATACGCTGGCACCTGTGCTGTTGATTCTTCTGGGAGGGATATACATCTATCAACAACGTATTCAGACCCGTCGCAGCCAACCTGGTGACGCGCAGATTGGTTCATCTGGAGGGCAGGATCAGAATCGGCATACTCATAAGCATTTCCATATTCCGATACCAACCAATCTGATCACTCGCAAGACCATATTGCTTTTACTGGCGATTATGTTTTTCTCACCCTGCATTGAGGTGGAAGGTTATTTTCTACTAGCTGGTGCGTACGGAACCGGGTTTGTATTACTGATTGCCCTGGTTTACACCCTTGTCAGCATCGGTGGAATGCTTGCCTGGATTGGTTTTGCCTATTCAGGTGTGAGCGGAATCCGGTGGCATAAGATGGAACATAACGCGGAAATGGTTACAGGAATTACACTTATTGCTACGGGCCTGTTGTCTTTCTACTTGCATTGAATTGATAGGCTACTTGGTTTTGTTTGCAAACTAAATAACAAGAAATAGCCATATAACATAACCGCTCATATAACTTAACTATGTAAAGGATGCTGTATAGTGCAGAATTCTAGCTGAACGGATTTTAATCATTTGCCTCCAATCAATTAACTTCTATAACTCAATCACTTGATAGATCATGAAAGATTCGAAAGATAAAAAAAACGCCTCTGATCCCGATCAGAATACTTATAAAAATGGAACAGGGAAAAATGTGACCTCTACTGATGTCTCCAACAAAAAGCAGGGATCTGCATCCCAAACGGCTTCGTCCAAACCTTCTTCCCAGAACGTCGTTTCCGAATCAACTCATTCTGCGAATGACCGCCACTCCCATGAGGATGGACATTCACATGAGGATGGGCACTCCCACGATGCAGACCAAGATTCGTCAGGCTGGAAAAGTCACTGGCCATTGCTTTTGTCACTGGTAATTCTTGCCTTCATGCTTACGGCAGAATATGGATTCGCCTTCGTACCCACCTTCCCGTTTGATCTGATCATCTTTGGCGTTGCCTATCTTCTGGCCGGCTACAATGTACTGGCTATGGCCTTTCGCAAATTGAAACGATTGGATATTTTTAATGAATTTTTTTTGATGAGCGTAGCCACACTGGGCGCCTTCTCTATCGGCTCCTACAGCGAGGGGGTAGCCGTGATGGTATTCTACTCTATTGGCGAGTGGTTTCAGGATGCGGCCGTCAACCGGGCAAAACGCAGCATCAAAGCCCTTCTCGATATCCGTCCCGATCAGGTCACACTCATCAAAGATGGACAGGCTGTTGTTGTGGATCCCAAACAAGTGCAGCTTGGTGAGACCATTCAGGTCAAGCCCGGTGAGAAAGTGGCACTGGACGGAGAACTTATCTCCGAGCAGGCCTCCTTTAATACAGCCGCGCTGACGGGCGAAAGCAAACCCGACACAAAACGAACAGGTGAAAAAGTGTTTGCCGGAATGATCAATCTCAACACTGTCAGTGAGATCAAGGTCACTTCTTTGTTTAAGGACAGCAAGCTGAGTAAAATACTGGAGATGGTGCAGGATGCCACGGCACGAAAATCCCAGACTCAGCTGTTCATTTCCCGCTTTGCGAAAATATACACACCCATTGTATTCTTTTTGGCCATCGCCCTGTGTTTTGTTCCCTATTTTTTCGTGGACAACTATGTGTTCAGAGATTGGCTGTATCGTTCACTGGTATTTCTTGTCATCAGTTGTCCCTGCGCGCTGGTGGTATCGATTCCCCTGGGATATTTTGGCGGGATCGGCCTGGCCTCACGTAATGGCATCTTGTTCAAGGGCTCCAACTACCTGGATGTGATGACACAGCTCAACACGATTGTCATGGATAAAACCGGTACACTGACTCACGGAGTCTTCAAGGTACAGCAGGTGGTGGCAGAGAAGGTGGATCAAAAGGAATTTGTCAAACTGGCAGCGGCCATTGAAAGCCAGTCTACCCATCCAATTGCCAAAGCCGTCACCGAGTATGCTCAAAACACAGAGAAACAATCCTTACAAGGAGTGAGTATTGAAAAGATTGAGGAGATTTCCGGACATGGTCTGAAAGGGGTTATCGCCGGAAAGCAGGTTTTGGCAGGCAATGCGAAGTTACTCAAAAAATACCAGATTCCTTATCCGGACCAGATCGATTCGATTGTCGATACAATCGTGGTGCTTGCCATAGATGGAACTTATGCCGGCTATATTACCATTGCTGACCAGATCAAGGATGATGCTGCCCAGGCAATCAAAGACATGCATGAGCTTGGTATTGAAACTGTGATGCTTTCCGGTGACAAACAAACGGTTGTCGACAATGTTGCCAAACAGCTTGGTTTGGATCAGGCATTTGGCGATTTGTTACCAGAGGGCAAGGTGGAAAGAGTGCAAGCGCTGAAAGACGCCCAAAAACGTATCGCCTTCGTCGGCGACGGGGTCAATGACGCACCGGTGGTGGCTCTGGCCGATGTTGGCATTGCCATGGGAGGATTAGGGAGTGATGCCACTATTGAGACGGCAGATGTAGTGATTCAAAATGACCAGCCTTCCCGTATCGTGTCAGCGATCAAAGTTGGAAAAATTACCAAACGGATAGTTTGGCAGAATATCACCCTGGCCATGGTGGTTAAGATAATTGTGCTTGCGCTGGGCGCGGGAGGAGTTGCCAACTTGTGGGAAGCAGTCATTGCCGATGTAGGGGTGGCTCTTCTGGCTATTTTGAATGCGGTACGAATTCAGCGCATGAAGATATGATAACAAATGCTGATAGTAAGGACGATGACAAGTCAAATAGACCGATTGCTCAAGCAAAAATTACTGCGTGTAAAGTGAGCCTATGTAAGTGAGTATGTAAAGATCGACTTATCAGCATTGTCTGATAAGGACTCCGAAAAACAAGCGGCACTCGATCAATTCTTAACAAGTTTGGCATCTAATGGAAAATCAGCTGAAAGCAAAACGTTTTAAACCGTTGAAAACACACCGCCGATGGCCCGCTAGGGATTGTCATATTTGTCGGCTTGAGGTTGGGTTGTTTGGCTGATAGCCGTGGGCTTGGAATCCGCGGCTGTCAGCAGGATTATCATTGACAGCAAGCTGTTGAATAAACAGTCAATACCTATTTGGTTTGGCCATTACTTGTTAATAAAAATGAAAAATAATAGAAAACGGCAATCGCCAAAAAACAGCGAGAAGGCTTCGGCTAAAAAGAAAGTGGAAAGAGGTAAAATAACAGGATTAAAAAATAGAAAAGACAGAATTTTCAATATTGTCCTGCTCACCATTATTATCGTCGGTTTTTTTGGTCTAATCCTGCTTAAAATTATTGTTTCTGTGCTTTCGACAGAAGACAGATAAGCCTGATCAGTAAATGGGTATCATCTGTAGAAGCCCGCTAAAAATAGAATCAATAAGATCAATGCAGCCTACGCTACCAAGGGGGCAGCTATGCCTGGGTCAACTATTGAATACAGACCCACCTATACTGTAGTACAGTATGGGTGGGTTATAAAATTCGGTCAGCAGAAAGTAACCATGCAATTTAAGGTGAATCCATTTAGAGTGAATCCATCCAACTTAGCCTTTATGTATATCAGATCAGTTCTTCTTGTCGCTGTCCTATCCACGGTTGTGGCTAAGGGGCAGCAGCTTAACCTAATGGAAATAGGAATTGACGGTCTTACCTGTTCGTTGTGCTCGCGCAGTGTGGAGATGTCTCTTCGAAAGCTGGATTTTGTTCAAACTGTTTACATGGACCTGGAAAAAACCCAGGGACGCATTTACTTCAAACCAGAACTGGATCCCCAACCGGACAAGATTGCTCAGGCAGTAAAAAATGCGGGATATTCAGTTCGCTTTCTGACGGCGGTGTTTCGCCTTACCGCTGGCAGTTCAAAGGGAAAATGTTTTTCAATAGGAAAAAACACGTTTCAAATCCTGCCATTCAGACCAGATTTGACATGGTCTGCCCGCCACGCAGCCAAGGAAAATCGATCCGTCGTGCAAGCTAACCCGGTAGGTTTGGACGAACAGGCTTTTCGTTTTATCGGCAAGCAATACTTGACAAAAACCGAATACACTAGATACAGGAAAACAATACTTGAACCTACGCCTGATAGCTGTAAGGGCAGCTCGGTTTACAAGATAACTCCCATTGATCCGCAATAGGCCAAGACCGGTAGACTAGGCAGCAGTCAATCGGATGCGTTTTGCTGTAAACGGCTAAAACTGCTGGGTAAGGCAAGTCACCGGGCAGAGTTACTGCTATCAGAGTAGTCTGACTCAAAACCTGTGTTGATCGTGACGTAGTGAAACGAGATTTTCCAACCTATCCGCTGTGGTTTTTATTATCCATACTGGCCTTATGTGCAACCCGACATTGTGAAGAATTTAGTATATGAAGAATCTATATGAAGAATATAATGATTGAGGAGTTTGCCAAGCACCTTTGCCGCTTGGTGGTTTTGGCCATAGGCCTACTTTCGTTCAATTGTGAAACAAGCTTGGCCCAGGAGCTTTTTCCGCTACAAGAAGCGGCGAGCAATGTCCCAAAAGGAACGGTGGGCTTACGCGCCTTCGGCAGCCTGTATTCAGAGTGGGGCACCAATCGGTTTCTTACCTCACTACGATTTATGTACGGGCTTACTCCCAAAGTAACTGTATTGATTACCTCCAGCCTTTCCAATCACCACAGCTCCAGGTTGCCGAAGGATCTGCTCTACCATCTGCATGATTACGCTAATGCCAACACTGTTTTTAAAACAAACTCCATTAGGCGTGGCCTTGTTTATCCGTATCAGTTTAATGGTATTCACCTGTATGTTAAATACCGTTTTGTAACCATGGATAGACAAGGCCGTCATTTCCGTATGGCCGTATATGGGGAATATGGATGGATAAGATCGGCTCATGATGAGTCCGAACCCAGCCTTCTGGATGACACCAAAGGGTGGGGAACAGGTTTGATCGCATCCTGGCTACGTAACCGATGGGCCATTTCCTGGATTGGTGGCCTGACCATTCCCGGTATGTATGCCGAGGTGCAACAGGATCCGGATGTTTTTTATCCTGATGGCATTTACACGAAGATAAGATATGGAAATGCCATTGTGAACAATCTTTCTGTTGGATACCGGCTTTTTCCGAAAAAATACCGGCATTATAATCAGGACAATACGAATTTATACCTTGAGTTTGAGAGTAAATATTTTGGTTCGGCCCGGATTTGGCAGAATGGCAACCCTGTTGTGATTCAAACTCCGACTTTGCAGGCGAATTGGTATGTGGAAGTCTATCCGGGAATTCAGAAAATCATCCGATCAAATCTCAGATTCGATTTCTCGGTGGGAATGCCTTTACTGAAAAGATCCTACACCCGTTTCTATCCCATTTTCCTGGTAGGAATTCAACGGTATTTCTATCCGGTAAAAAAGAATAGCCGTCTTGCCTTATGATTTTGCCGGGTGATTTCAAATGACAAAGTGAATTGACTGAAAAATACTATTTCGACATGCCGATTACCTGCTGCAAATACAGCCTTGTCCGTAGATACACGTTTGGAACGTTCCTTGTTTGTAAAAACTGTTCCGAACCCAGCTACTGCCATGTCATACCTGCAGGCATGAATGCCTGCTGCACAAGAGGTATTTGTTGGGGGATTGAAAACAGAAAGAATCAAACCCGAATGGATCTGTACCGGCAGAATCAGAATTTTTATCCCATCAGCCCTGCATCAAGCTGTTGTACGGATCAATTGATCCCTTTCGGGGAAAGTAGATTTATTGTCTTGTTTCTTGTCAGGATTGCATTAATGATCAGATTGGCTCTACCTGTTGGTTTTTGCCTGCTGACAATTAATTCTTTTGGCCAAAATTATGGAAATGAGTGGATTAATTATGCTCAGCAATACTACAAAATACCCATCACCCAACGCGGAATGTATCGGCTTACCTATCAGGAATTACAACAATTAGGTCTTCCGCTAGCAAATGTCGATCCGCGTCGCATTCAGATATTTCATCGAGGGGTAGAGCAAGCTATTACAGTTTCAGGAGAAGCAGATGCATTTTTTAATGAGAACGACTACATTGAGTTTTATGGCAAAGGCAATGATGGAACACTGGATTCAGAACTTTATCGTCCTACTAATGCCCAACCACACAAGTATTTCAGTTTATATTCTGACACCACGTACTATTTCTTAACCTGGCGTCTTGACAATGGGTTGGGCAAACGCATGCCAACAGTCACAGAAGCCAACACCAACAACTTGCCAGCTGAAAGTTACCATTGGGACGAAAAACTTCTTCTCCTGACCAGTGAATATGATGAAGGAAAGCTATATCCTGAATATTTAGGGACTGCTAAAGCATCGCATAGTTTCTATGATTATGGCGAGGGATGGACTGGCGCAAGAAAAAATAAGTTTGAAAGTGTAGATTATACCCTAACAGGTTTAACAAATGTTGGTTCACCTACAGTGAAACCTAAATTGGAAGTACTGGTTACTGGACGGAACAATTATCCGCACAATGTTGAAATTTTTGCTGGCCCCTCCGCTAGTTCTATGCGTTCCTTAGGCAGTTTGACCTTTCAATACCATTCCAATAGCAAATATTCGGGAACTATTGAGCCAACAGACATTAACGCAGGCAATTTAACGGTTCGAATGCGCGTCAATGGAGTGGCAGGTGTTGGTGAAGCAGACGCAGCCTCAGTCTCTTTTATTCGCTTACTCTATCCGCAACAATGGGTTATGGATAATGGGACGCAAAAGATATTTAACTTAGAGATGGCAGGCTCTAGTCAGCGATATGTTGAGATTGGAAATCCTGCTGAAGGTACTACTCTATATGATATTACAGATGAAAATAGTTTACGGCGTATAACATCTACGCTTATTAATGGAAAGCTGAGTACTACTGTTTCAAATGCACAAGCAATTTTGGCTAATGCAGGTACTAGTCCGGTGACAAGTACTATTTCCAAAGTGACCTTCCGGAATTTCAATGCATCAAGACCCACTTACCTGATCATCACCCACCCTGTTTTGCGCAATCCCATCGGCGATGTAAGTGATCCTGTGCAAGCCTATGCTGACTATCGAGCCTCTATTGCCGGTGGAAAACATGATACGGTGGTTGCCAATATTGATCAGCTATACAATCAGTTTAGTTACGGAGAATATACTCCGCTGGCCATTGTCCGGTTTGTGCGTTGGATAGCCAAATCTTCTCGTCCAGAATATCTATTTATTGTTGGTAGGGGGCTGTCGCCCGAATTTGTGCGTTATTCTCCAGGGCGCCAATCGGGATGGGTTGGAGGACGAGAGGGCGTTGCACCACCCACCAATGCTATTACAGATCTGGTTCCTGCCATTGGAACACCTGGCTCTGATTTTCTTTTTTCAGATGCAATAAGTGGAAAAGAGCTTGTGCCTGCACTTGGAACTGGCCGTATTAGTGCCTTAACACCTCAACAAGTACTGAACTACTTAACAAAAGTAAAAGAACATGAGCAAGTAAGCCCAGATGCTCCCTGGCGCAAAAATATCCTGCATTTATCTGGTGGCCGCACTAGTGGCGAAGTAACAACATTCAAGTCCTTCATCGATAGCTATAAAGCCATTGTGACGGGTAAGTATTTTGGAGGGTTTGTGCAATCATTTTCCAAAGCAACAGGCGATGAGGTAGAGAAAATCAATGTCTCCCAACAACTAAATGAGGGTGTTTCACTCGCTACCATGTTTGGTCACTCAGGTAGAAACATCAATGACATTGAGATCGGATATGTATCTACAGAATATCTGGGATATCGGAATAAAGAAAAGTATCCTTTTTTTATTGTAAATGGTTGCCAATCAGGTGATGTATTTAATACTGAATATACTTATGCTGAAGATTGGACGATGCGTAGATCAGATAAAGGTGCAGTCGCTTGGATTGCACATTCATCGTTTGGGTATGCCAGTGAACTTCACTCATATTGTTATACCTTTTACAATACTGCTTTTGCTGACAGTACAATGTTAGGCAAGCCGATAGGAAAAGTGCAACAGGAGACTATTAAACGGTATGTAAACTCAATGGCCAACTGGACATTGGGTCTTACTCATGCGGAGCAGATTGTTTTGCAAGGCGATCCCGCAGTGGCATTAATTCCGTTTACAAAGCCCGATTACGCTGTAAATGAATCAGGAATATTTACGAAAACGTTTTCCAACGAACCGTTGACAGCAGCATTGGATTCATTTCAGTTAGGAATCGTTGTGGCTAATTATGGGAAGTTGCTGAACAAAAAATTTGCAGTAACAGTGACTCGCAAATTTGGGGATGGAACTGTTCAAACAATGGATACGCTCTATTATCCCCCTGTTTCGTATCGAGATACTCTTTACTTTACCATTCGTAACACCCAACGGTTTGCAGGTGGAGCCCAAACCTTTACGGTTTATATCGATGCTAAAAACGAAATAGATGAGTTTAACGAGCAAAACAATCAGGCCTCACGTGAAATTGATGTTCCGGCAGTAGGTGCCATTCCCTTATTTCCGAAAGAGTATAGCATTGTAAGCTCGCAACCGGTACGATTTGTAGCTCAATCAACCATTACTCCCCTGGAAAACCGTTCTTATAAAATAGAACTCGATACTGCTCATACATTTGATAGTCCTGCCAAGAAAGAAACGACAGTAACCGGCAACTTGCTCATCAATTGGGAGACTAACTTGATTAGCAATGCAACCTCCCATGATAGCACCGTATATTACTGGCGTATTAGTCTGGCTGACCGGCCTATTGACAAAGACAATAGCTGGACAGAAAGCTCCTTTATTTACATAAACAAAAGCCCTGAAGGTTGGTCACAAACCAAGTTTCCCCAGTTTTCCAAAGCAGGTTTGGTAAATGTAGCTCGTAATACCACAAACGAACAGTGGGAATTTACGGGAAGTACTATGGCTGTAGAAGTCAAAACCTATGGCTATCAAAATCAGTCGAATGCCTATAAGCAGGCAACCTTATCATTGAATGGTGGCGCTGTTGTGGCTGGTGGCGGTTGCAATACTGTGTATGATGAATATGGAAATTTGATTAGCAATGATACAAACGTAGTTGTTGCAGTAGCGTTCAGAAGAACAACGGCGCAACCTTATCTCGTAGTACCTGGCTTGAGCTGTGCGCGAGAACCTTTTGCTGCACATTATCTAACAAATAATTACATTAACAGTGGCGGCTTGGCTGATTTTATCAATAAAGTAAGCGACAAAGATTATATTCTCTTGTTTACCACAGGTTCTATTGACTTTTCGAACTGGTCGCCCCCTTTAAAACAATTGCTTGTTTCTCTAGGTGGTGATCCTGCTAAAGTTGCTAATCTGAAAACCGGAGATCCTTATATCATTATAGGTCAGAAAGGAGCTTTGTCAGGAAAAGCAACAGAAATTTATCCAGATTATTCGGGGAGTATTGCTGCGGCTAAGCAAGCATTGACTTTGCAGCACACCGTACAGGGTAGTGCTGACAATGGCGTGATCACTTCTTCTTTAATAGGTCCCGCATCACTTTGGGGTACTGCTTATCATGCCATCCGGACTTCAGAAACGCCTGTGACTGATCAATGGCAATTGGATATTGTAGGGTTGGATCTGCAAGGCAACGAAACGGTTGTGTACAGCAATGTTAAAACAAGCCCCTTGCCAATTGATTTTATTAATTCAGGTCAATATCCGTATTTAAAGCTTCGCTTGCAGGCAAAAGATGCAACCAATCTGACTCCACCTCAATTGAAAAAATGGCAGGTAATTTATGAAGGGGTTCCTGAAGGGCTGATTAACACCAGCATGGTTGCGACAGATGCCTACAAAATAACCGAACAGGCTGAAGGAGCCACCTTTACTATTCCGGTTGTTTTTCAGAACATTTCTCCACGTGCGTTTAAGGACTCTCTGACGGTAGAATACACTGTTTTGAATTCCGAAAGTCGGAAATCGACAAAGAAAACGTTTAAAATCCGGCCCGTTGCTGCCAACGGGGATACCGTTCGATTTACAATCCCAGTATCTACCTCTGCCTTGGGTGGAGCAAATGAGCTTCAGGTTTTTGTCAATCCGCGTATATTAGCTGAACAAAGTTATTCCAACAACGTTCTTACCATTCCGTTTTCGGTGAATGTGGATAAACTGAATCCAGTGATGGAAGTGACTTTTGACGGACAGCGCATCCTGGATGGGGAAATCGTATCACCTACACCACTAGTTGGAATACGTTTGAAAGATGAAAACAGTGTGCTGATTCGAAAAGATACGAGCGGAATCTTTATCTACCTGAAGCAACCCGGTAGTGAGAAACTCACAAATATCAACGAGCTGCAGGGAACATTGCGCTGGGTTCCTGCTGGTCCAGACAACGATTTTCGTCTTGAATGGCAAGCACCAAAACTGGCCGATGGGATCTATACACTGGAAGTACATGGTTCTGATTTGGCAAACAATAAAGCCGGATTGCAACCCTATCGAATTAACTTTGAAGTAGTGAACGAATCGACCATCACGCATTTTTATCCGTATCCGAATCCATTCTCGACCAGTACCCGCTTTGTGTTTACGTTGACGGGAGCGGCTGTACCTGACCAGATTAAGATTCAGATCATGACTGTATCGGGTAAAGTAGTGCGTGAAATTACACAGGATGAACTAGGTCCGGTTCGTATTGGAAACAACGTGAGTACGTTTGTATGGGATGGCTCGGACGAGTTTGGTGATAAACTCGCCAACGGTGTTTACTTGTATCGCGTATTCACGCGCATCAATGGACAGGATATTGAACGACGAGCTACTGCTGCGGATAAAGCATTCAAGAAGGAATTTGGTAAGATGTATATTCTGCGGTAAGCCGTGAAATCAGATAACCGGATATGTAAATAACAGGGTATGTGATCAAATATATACCCGGCCGTATGCTCAGCTAGAGCTTTACAGAGCAGTGCTGCCAATCACTATGGAATGTTGGTAAACATGCTTAATATCAATCAATTGACAACAATCATTTAATGCTTAGCCCTATGAATTTTTTACCTAATGATCAACTCGATAATTTATTCAGGCGCGCCGCCCGAAGGATTCAGAACAGCAAACCGTGTATGAAAAACTGGTTGAAATTAAAATCCCTGCTCGAAAATACAGAATCAAGCGATCCTTTTTCAAAGAAGAAAAAATGAGGTAAGCCTAATCAGATAAGCTTAATCAGATAAGCCAAAGAAAGAAGCAGATTTCAACTAAAGCCAAAGTAAAACACCTGTGAAGTAAACACAACAAGGTGATTTAAATATCTCCTGTTCATCCATTAACCGTAATTCTACTAACAACATTTCTACTAACAACATTTCTACAATGCTTTTAAACAAGAGAATATCAATCTGGTATTTTATCAGCCTGATAAAATACCAGATTCTGTTGATTATGTTCTTTGCCGTCTTTATAGGATTTTTGGATTCTATGTCTGAACTCAAAGATATTACCTTACCGCTAAGTATCCCCTCTCTAATTGGCACGGTACTTTCTTTATTGCTGGCTTTTCGTACCTCGCAATCCTACGAAAGGTGGTGGGAGGCAAGGATCATCTGGGGCGCAATTGTAAATGATTCGAGAACCTTGATTCGCCAGCTGATCCATTTTATGCCTGAAGGCAGTGAAACGGAAGTTAAGGATTTTGCCAATCGGCAGATCATATGGACCTATGCACTGGGTGAGTCGCTCAGACGGCTCCCGTTCTCTGAAAAAGTCTGCCACTACCTGGATACTCATCAGATTGAGGCCATCAACATACCCAATGCGTTACTGGATCTGCATATGTATCAGCTAAGGCAGTTGGTCAAAAAAGGTCAGGTTTCGGAATTCAGACAGATTCAACTCGACAGTACTCTTGCTCGCCTGTGTGAGAGTATGGGCAAATGTGAGCGAATCAAGAACACAGTATTCCCCCGTTCCTACAGTATGCTTTTACATGTGATCATCTATGTGTTTGCGGTGCTTTTGCCTTTCGGACTCGATGATTCCCAGCTGCTGATAGAAATCATTTTGACCATTCTCTTTCCTACCATGTTCATCGCCATTGAAAAGACAGCCATTCTCATGCAGGATCCTTTTGAAAATTCACCGGTGGATACGCCTATGACCACATTGGCTCAAACGATTGAAGTCAACATTGGTCAGATGTTGCACGAAAAGAATTTGAAAATTGACCGGAAAGATGAGTTGTACTATCAGATGTGAAACCAGCAGTATGCTGCCAGTTGGTAATGCAGTGAATGGTCCCTTACTGAGGCCAAACACTAAAAAAATCTTAATCAGATCAGGGATTGTCCATCATCTATTGTCAGTAAAATTTCTCAGTAAACCATTCTTCAGTAAACCATTATGAGTAATAGCGCTATGAGTAATTTGCCTCAAGATCAGGTTTCTGCCGGAAGCAGAAATAAAAAGAAGCTTCTGACGGTCCTTATTTTCAGTAGCATATACATGCTCGCAGAGGTAATTGGAGGATTACTGACCCAAAGTCTCGCCCTGCTTGCTGATGCGGCTCACATGCTTACCGATGTAGGAGGCTTGGCACTGGCCTTTATTGCCATCAGGCTGGGCGAACGAAAGGCCAATGCCCGCAAGACCTTTGGTTACTACCGGGCTGAAATTCTGGCCGCCATTGCCAACGCCCTGGTCCTGCTTGGCATTTCGGTCTATGTGCTCTATGAGGCTTATCAACGGTTTAAAAATCCGCCCCAAGTGCAAAGCCAAACCATGCTAGTTGTAGCGGCGATCGGACTTGCAGTGAATCTGGCAGGGATGCTTATTCTGCGTAAAGGGTCAAACCAGAGCTTGAACATGAAAGGGGCCTACTTCGAAGTGCTTTCGGATATGCTCACTTCGATCGGAGTAATGGTAGCCGGAGTAATCATGCTCACAACAGGGTGGTATTATGCCGACCCGCTTATCTCTGCCGCTATCGGTTTGCTTATCTTCCCCCGAACCTGGCAACTGCTTAAGGATGCCACCAATGTACTCTTGGAGGGCACACCGACGGATGTAAATGTGGCGGATCTGAAAAAAAACCTGGAGGAAATACCGGGTGTGGTGATGATACATGATTTACATGTCTGGTCACTTACCTCCGGGATGAATGCGATGAGCGTCCATGTAGTGGTCCAATCAGGTACTGCTTACAATCAGATGCTAAAGGTGTTGGCAAATCGTGTGGTTGCCAATTTCAACGTAAGCCACACCACTTTTCAGCTGGAAGAAAAGGATTACCAAGAAAATGAAACCCATCTGTGATACGACAAGTGATGGATGAACATGGCCATTTTTGTTTCATGTATTTGTTTCATGTATTTGTTTTATAGGCAATAGTTGGTTTTGTGGCTACTATTATCTGCAGACAGAACCGGTACAAAAATTGGTTGTGAATCGACTTGGTTGTGAATCGACTTGGTTGTGAATCGACTTGTCGGACAGTTATTAACCGTTAAAAAGATTGAAACTACTGATATGATTAAGATACTCGATCAACCTTCATCCAATTCTGTTATCAGCATTGCCATCACATTCCTAAACAGTGTAGACTGGTTAAACGTAACGGAAGCATTGAAAGCCAAAATGAGGGAATACGACAAGATATGCTGGTATCTGGAAATGGAAGATTTCCGGCTTGACTCTCAGATTGATCCGTTTCCCTACACTGTTTTTGATCCGGTTGACCGCAATCGGTTTGAGCGGATTGCTCTGGTAGCAGACCCGGTCTGGCATGGGCGCTTAAGCGATCTGGTGAAGCCTCTTACTGGCAGCCCTACTGATGGCCGTTCGCCGGTGCAGATCACTTTCTTTTCAGTAAATGAACAACAGAGGGCACATCATTGGATTCTGGAAGGAGCAAAGTTTAAATAACCTATGAGAAAACTGTAAACCAGGTCAAAATTGTTTTGTGCACCGACAACACCTCCTTGGACCATTGGACATTGATTCCACCAACTGATATGCTTACAAGCCACTGCGGGGACTGCATTACTGACAAATTGATCTTATTACTCGTTTCGTTGCATTGAGAGTATGCGCTCTCTGGTACTTACAAACATAGCTGACTTATTTGGTGATGAATAGATGTAGTATGAATAGATGTATTTTGATTGCGGATGATGATGCTGAAGACCGTTTTTTTTATCAGAAGGCATTTGAAGAAAATAACATAGGTGACACTGTCCTCTATTTCCAGAATGGACTGGAGCTATTAGGGTATCTGCAAGATATGCTGGCCGATAAGGCGCATCTGCCCTCCTTAATCCTATTGGATGTAAATATGCCCAAAATGAATGGCAAGGAGGTTTTGAAAACAATCAAAGCGAACGAGTCGTTGGGGGTGATCCCTGTCGTTATTGTTTCGACTTCCTCCGCACAGGATGATATGGATGAGTGCTATGCACTGGGTGCTAACGAGTATCGGGTTAAACCTGGTAATTTTGTAGAGTTGAAGATAACAATTGGTCAGCTTTATGATAGATGGCTAAGATGATAGGTGATTAAGATGATAGGTGATTAAGATGATAGGTGATTAAGATGATAGGTGATTAAGATGATAGGTGATTAAGATGATAGGTGATTAAGATGATAGGTGATTAAGATGATAGGTGATTAAGTTAAGCAGAGGTCCAGGCACTTCAATCCTCTTTTGTTAGCTGTTTCTGGTAACTGTTACGACTAACCATTTCGACTGACCATTTCAAATGATAATCAGGATGATCAACCAAATGAATAAAACGCACATAATAAATTGTGTGCTTACGGCTGGTGTTCAGCCGAAAAATTACGCTTTTAAACCATCCACATATCATAAATTAGTATGGCTTTTAGAAAAGATGTTCTGACCATATTTGCAGGCCTGTTTTTCTCGCTTCTGGTTCCTGTAGTCGGTTATTATTACCTGGGTGGATTATACGCCATACTTTTTTTAATCGGTTACGGAACAGGTTTGATTTTCTGGTTAGTGGTGCCCTACAAGGCGAGTTGGAAATCTCTCAAAGCACCCTATTGGCTGACAGTCTTTGTGTTTTTGCTTCTACACAAAGTAGAGGAAAACCGCATGCGGTTCTTTGAAGTTGTTTCCAGCAAAATTACCGGAGGACAAGTGCCCCAGTTAAGTGTCGGACTTGTGATTGGGCTTTTGATAATCCCTATTGGCCTTTGGCTGGCAGTTCCTTTTCTGATGAAAAGAAAACATGAGTTCGGATACTATTCTCTGTGGACTCTTTTTACATCAATGGGTATTACCGAACTTGCGCATTTTTTCCTTCCTTTCCTGACTGACGAACCGTATGGTTATTTTCCTGGAATGGCGAGTGTGCTTGTTCTGGCTCCCTGTGCCTGGTGGGGCATGTGGCGATTGCTTAAAAAGGATTCGGTAACCCATCCATAATAGTAACCCATCCATAATAGATAGAAAGGATTAACGATAGGATCATGACTGCCAACTGACAATGCCAAATAAATTGAAAAAAATATAAATCAAAGCACTTATAAGTTGAATTAAATAGTGGTGTTAAAAATAAATGGCTGGGAATGTATTGCGATGCTTCTATATTCAGTACCGTCACTTTTGAACCAAACCGGCAATGATGTTGATGCTCAAAGCTAAGATAACGGTGTTGAACAGAAAAGAAAGAAGACCATGCAATAAGGCTAACCGGCGGATGGTAGTTGAATAAACCTGCACATCCGAAACCTGAAATGTCATCCCGATCACAAAAGAAAAATAGGCAAAGTCAAGATAATCAGGAGTTTTATCGTTTGGAAACAGTAGGCCTCCCCGGTGTTTCTTTTTGACAGATTGTTCCTCTTTTTCACAGGTATAAAAAAGATGGGCATAACGGAAGCAGAAAACGGTGTGAATCAACAGCCAGGAACAGATAACTGATCCGCAAGAAAGTGCAATGTGAAAATAATAACCTTGCTCACCGGCCACCGGCAAATGGCGCATCAACGCAACGATGGCAAATAAGCTGACAAAAGACGATACCAGGATGATCAGAAAAATAAGTAACCTGTTAAAATCCTGTTTTCTGACTATGTGAGTAATTTCCTGGGGATGTGCAGTAAACATGGTAATGCCAAAAAGCAACAGGCTTGAAAGTGAGAATCCGATCCATACCGAGGTGAACTGAACGGGCAGGGTTTTACCCGTTGTTAAGAAAAAAGAAATTAGCGCTATTGCCAGCGAAATAAAAAAACGGGGAAGAGCTGGAAGACTGTGAAACAGATGAGTAAACTTATTTTCTTTCATGGCAAAATATAAGTAGAAGTAATATAAGTAGAAGTATGACAATCCAACGAATGGTAGTGAATGTGCGGTAGTGAACGGGTGAATTAGCGCTCGCCCAAAAGACCTTACCAAAGTGACACACTGAACCCAAGGTGAGACATTGATATAAAGTGCCAACAAAAACCTGGCCTGATAAAAAAGTTCCGCTCAATGAGGCAAGTGAAGAAATTGCTCAGCTGATCAGTTGTTTTTCAAGCACAGAGGCTTGAAATTTCAAAGAGCATACTTGATTGCTGGTTACAAGACTAAATCGCCTGTTGAGCAAGGCGTTTTTTCCAACAGATGCATGGGTTTTGATTTATCCTATCGGGGCTATGTCGAACGCGTTTTATTTTTAGATTATACCTATGCAAACACTCTTATCGGTACTGAAGAAATCGATATCAAAAGCAGTATTGCTTTCTTTAGCTTTTGGTCGCATTCACTCGTTTTCCCAATGCCAGACTGGCCCACTTTCTGACTCCAGCTTATTTACCCCGCAGCTCAACACAAAACGTTTGCAAACCCTGGTAATAGGGGTGGGCAGCGCCTACGGGGCTACTTTAATGGGTTTAAATTCGCTTTGGTATGCAGACGCACCCCGAAGTTCGTTTCATTTTTTCAACGATAATCGAGAATGGCAGCAGATTGATAAGGTAGGCCATTTCTATACCGCTTATCACATTAGCAGACTAGGGGTACAGGCCTTTGAATGGTCAGGCCTTCCCCGGCGAAAGTCCATCTGGTGGGGAGGATTGATGGGAATGGTATTTCAGACGCCGATAGAAATTCTGGATGGTTTTTCTTCTGCCTACGGTGCTTCCTGGGGAGACCTAACTGCTAATACAGTTGGTTCCGGTTTACTTATCGGGCAACTTTTATTTTGGGATCGGGAACGGATCTATCCTAAATTTTCCTTTCACCCTACTGCACTTGCCAGAATGCGTCCAAAATTGCTTGGAAAAAATCTGCTTCAGCAAACACTGAAAGACTATAATGGACAAACCTATTGGCTTGCCTTTGAAATCAAGCCCTTTTTGAAAAATAACAGTGGCTTTCCAGACTGGTTATGCATTAGCCTTGGATATGGAGCCTACAATATGGTTGCTGCTGACAAAAACCAAAGTCGCCTGTCAGGCTACCGTCCCTATAGACAATGGTATCTTTCTTTGGATGTGGATTTTACCAAAATCCGTACGAAAAACCGTTTGCTTAGAAGTCTGTTCTTTTTGCTGAATAATATACACATTCCCGCTCCTGCATTGGAATGGAATCCTGCAGATGGTCTGAAGGCTCATGCGCTTTTGTTCTGAAACCAATCGAACAACAAACCAGTCACAATAAACGCTTTGAATCAAGTATTCACTTACGGATAAAAGGAATTGAATCAGTCTGAAAACTCATCTTGTTTGCTATCGGTTGCATTTTGACTTTTGGCAACAATATCTTGGTGCTGATTTAACTTACAATAATGCTTAAGTCTAGTGGAAAGGTTCTTAGCTTGGAACTAGCTGGATGAATTCAGTTCTTTCGAGAGGCGGCTGGATGCTTTATTAACAAAAGATTGAAAGCCCTATAGGGGCTTTTGTTTTATTGAGGGTGTCTTATTTACCCTCATCCTCACTTGCTATCACCTTTCTTATGGTCATGTGGTTTGAGTGGAGGATATTTGTCTTTTTTTTCAGGTGTGACACGTCTGCGCTCGTCATACGTTCCGTCGTCTTTCTTTGGCTTTGGGCCAGGCTTAATTGCTTGAACTTCTTTCATAGTGCTGTTTTGATTTAAGAAGAAAAGAATTAACAGATAACTTAAAGTTAGCTTGCTTTCTTGAAACTTGCAAAACCTTGATGCATTTGCTTATCAGATAGATATATCCCTTTAAGCTGTGGTAGAAAATATCTTACTAAGTCCTTGGTCTATTCGCGTTTCAATAAAATGTGCGGATACTTCTGGTAATAATCAGCCTATAGCCCGCATTGAAACAATTGCCTATTTCAAGGGGAAATTGTATTGCATTCTGCTGAAATTGAAAAATGCCCACTAAACTACTTAAGCAGGCTCTTGTTGACTTAGACAATGAAAACTACCTAATCCCCAGATAATGTCCGTTGAGTCCAAGCCTATGACTTTGCGATCTGGAAAACAACTTTGGAGAATTTTCAACGCTTTCTCGTCATTTTTATCGCGATAGGTTGGAACAACTACCGCTACATTGCCAATGTAGAAATTAGCATAGGAAGCTGGTAGTCGCTGATCCTCATAAATGACGGCTGATGGCATAGGTAACTCAATGACATTGAGTTGCTTTCCATTTTCAAGCCTCATCTGGTTTAGTAGTTTTAAGTTTTCTTGTAGAGGCTCATAATTTTCATCATTGCGATTTTCTTCTACCGCAGTCACCACTGTATCTTCATTTACAAACCGCGTAATGTCATCAATATGTCCGTCAGTATCGTCGCCAACAATGCCGTCACCAAGCCAAAGTACATTAGACACACCGTAATAATCACAGAGAAACTGCTCAATTTGAGCCTGATTGTACTGCGGATTTCGATTCGGATTAAGCAGGCAAGCAGTAGTTGTGAGCACAGTACCCTTGCCATTGAATTCAACTGAGCCACCTTCCATCACAATCCCGGGCTGGAATACGGGTAGTTTGCGCACTTCTGCTATCCGGAAAGGAATCTGATTGTCCAAATCGTGAGGCGGATATTTTTCACCCCACGCGTTGTATTTCCATTTTACGACTACCTTTTTCCAGGGAGCATCGGGACTTACCAGAAACGCCGGACCGTGGTCGCGGCACCAGGCATCGTTGGTAGGATGTTGGTAAAAAGATACTTTGCTCAAATCCGTTCCGATTTCTGAAAGCCAGCGTTCTGCATCTTCCTGCATCAATGGTGTGTTTACATTGATGCAAACTTGTTCACCTTCGGTAAGTGCCTTGACAAATTGAGCGTAAATAGGGTAAATGGACTGGACTTTCCCAGGCCAAGACGCTTCTTTGTGTGGCCAGCTTAGCCATGTAGCAGTGTGCGGAGCCCACTCGGCCGGAAAATAATATTTTAATTGGGATGGAGTCATGGAGAATACGGACAAATCAAAATCTGGATTGTTACTCGATAAAATGATATCAATTTTCTGCAAAGATATTTTCTATTTTCAACGAAAAAAGCAAAAGTATATATGGAACTGATTTAAAGTTTATCTAAGAATTTACACCATTGAATAATGGCAAACAGGTAATGCCATCCCGTCCAACAAGCATTGGATGTATCGTATCTGACCAGCAAAGTACGATAGTTGTCCGCCCAGGCACAAGCCGATACTGCGCACGTAGCCAGTAGGTCTGCTCAATGACAAACCGCTGTTGATACATTAATTTCTGTTGATACGTTAATTGGTCGAAATAATACTGACCAGTGTGTTGCAATACTTTGTTGCGTTGATTTTCAGGTACATTCAGTTCGATTCCATGTCTGGCAAAACAACTGCGGACTGCCTTGGAATCGAAACCACTGTCCGCATTAAAGCATCATATCTGAATACAACTTTGTTGTTCAAAACGATTTTTTTAAAGGTGACGGTTTAGACGATTTTGCACGTGATGATCCGATAATTGAATGGACTTTAGCAGATTGTGTTCATCCAAAATTTGCTGAGTGGGCTTACAATACTTTAGGTCCAATAATAAAGATTGAACATGCAAGCTTTAGATATGGCAAGCTTAGAAAATTTGAAAGGTTCAATATAGAGACTCAGAGGTTCAACCCAAATAATATAACAAGTATTCCTTTAAAGTATTGTGTGAAACAATTGAAATACCACCTGGTGACAGAGAATCAATATTGACTATTTTAAGCAAAGTAATTGGTCCATATATCAACTGGGTTTCAAATCAAGATCCTGAAAGAGTAAAAGGAAAAGGCAATGCACTATTAAGACTTAGAGAGTCTTTTAGAGATCTAGATTTTGACCCTGATCCCAATAAGGACTGGGATGAATTAGCAGCAGATATGTAGATAAGAGATATTTGCGTATTAACGTAGTGGCTCTACTGGATTTTTTATTCTTTATATTGATACATAATCACATTGCCAATCTTTATACATTTAAGTTTTCTTGCGGCTTTTAAAATAGCCTTTTTTCAGGTTAGTTAGTTTAGTTAATTACTGTCTCTATTAAAGAGGCGTTTGACCTGTTCGGCCCGGATAAAGTTTCCCCTGCTGGTTGTAAAACCGATTTGATTGAGCTGACTGGCAATATGGGTCCAGTTTAGCCCATGCAAATGCAAAGAGTGAATCATGGCCTTGGCGCTTTGGTTGTTTTTGTTTTCAGCGGCTGTTTTCCTGCAATTCTTTGTTTTGACTTGCCTTGACAAACCCTGCAATTGTCGGGCTTATCCATCGTCCGGTGAAAAGTCGTGCATGTAGCCTGCACCTTCCCAGATTTTGCAAACAGATGGATAATAAAAATGACACATTGAGAGATTGCTATATAATGTATAGTAACTATCTATTTTTCTGTCATTTAATATATAGTACACAGTTGTCTTTTAGGCTTGCCTTCCCGTGGCAAGTCTGCCACGATGACAGAACCGAGGGTGTGAGAAAGGAGCAATTCTCTGAGTGTCACAATCCACAAACGGACGTTTATGGGTTGTGACACTGCGCTTTTTTCCCTATCTTGCACCTTCAATCCAACCTGTCGGGCAATCCAACCTTGAATCAACCCGGCAATCAAATCCATAATCCAATCCGCAAGCGAACATGAACCTAAACGAAGACATCACCGGCGACAAGCTTGCCGCCCCGGCCCGGAGCTACGTGGCTTACTACCGGGTCTCGACCAAGGGGCAGGGGCAGAGTGGGCTGGGGCTGGATGCCCAGAAACGGACGGTTGAGAAATTCTGCGAAAACGGACGGATCATCGGCGAGTATACCGACATCGAGTCGGGCAATAATAGCAACCGGCCCGAGCTGGCAAAAGCGATCGGTTTTGCCAAAACCCACAACGCGCTGCTGGTGATCGCCAAGCTCGACCGGCTCTCACGCAATGTGCACTTCATCTCCTCGCTGCTCGAATCCAGAGTGCATTTCAAGGCGTGCGATCTTCCCGAGGCCGATCACTTCACCGTCCATCTGTTTGCCGCCCTTGCCGAGAAGGAAAGACGCATGATTTCCGAACGCACCAAGGCCGCCCTGCAGAGCAAAAAGGAAAAAGGGTTCAAACTCGGAACGCCGGCCAACCTGGATCAGAGGGCCAAACAGAAAGGGGTTGCCGCCGTCAAATCGAACGCCCGGCTCGACGGGCATAACATCCGGGCCGGTGCCATGGCGGTTCTGCTCCGAAACCAGGGCTTGTCCTTCCGTCAGATTGCCCGCCGGCTCAACGAGCTGGGCTATCCGACCCGGAAGGGAAAGCCGTTCCGGCCCATGAGTGTCAAACGGCTGGTGGATCGGGATAGCAATAAATCTGATGATAAATCTGGGTGAAATTGTTTGCAAATTAATAGAGCCAACAATTCTAATAACCAGAAGAGGCAAAGCGGTGAATAAATCCTATATCTCTAGATTTGATTCCTATCTGAATTTTGGGGCCTTACATTTCGGCTAACGCGACATTTCATTTTCCCAGGGTGTGTAATTGGTTGGATACCTTAACTGTGATTATTCACCTGCGATTGCGTTGGATTTGTCTGTCAACACCCGTCATCCGACGTCTAAACTGAACCATTTCCAAACTGGCACCAAAATGCTCAGCTATTTCACTGTCTGACAATCCTTCCCGGATTGCCCACACTAAACCATCCCTGCAGATTTGAAGGCAACCTCCCAGCCATTCAGCTTCTGATTCATGAGAGGGATTAAACGATCGGCAAGGAAGTTTGCCCATCATTGTAAAGCTTACCGGTGAGTGATCCTCAATCAGGTGTGCCAGCTCATGCATCAAATCGCTTTCTTGTCTGGCAGGGGTATGTTTGTGATTATAAATGATAAATGGAGTTGGCTGGGCAAGGATGGTCACGGCCGAAAAACCGCTGTCCGGATCGGTAATGGCCTCAATCGCATTTTGGGTTAGCCCCTTGATTGACAGGGGAGAAACAATCCGGACACCTAGATGGGTGGCCAGCTTTCGTGCCGGCATGTATTGATGGGCGAACAGGTTTAATGCTTTGCGTAGCTCAAGCGATTTTCTCTCAGCATAGGCCTTAAAGCCGTGGCGCAAATTTTTACTCATGGATCAGCTCGTTGTTTTGATTGGCGGCATAAGCCAGATTGATCATCTGGATCAGAGCATCCACCGTTTTCTTGCTCAATGTCCGGTCAGCCCTTAACTGGATGGCCACTTTTTCAGCGACACTCTGTTCTTCGTTTTCCTGTTTGCTGTTTTTGCTATTATTTATGAATACATCTCCTGAGACCTCCAGCCAACGGCACAGCTTTACGAATGTGTCCAGGTCGGGGATCTTGCCCTGCTCAACCCTTGACAGGGTGGCAATGCTAACGTCTCCGATTTCCGTTGCTATCTGTCGTAATGATCGTTCCCCTCTTTTTTCTTTAATCATTGCTGACAACATGTCAGTGTTTATTTCATGTGATGAAGCAGATTCCATAAATGTGGATGGCAGTATGTATGTCGATTTTGCAGGAAAGATACAATGTTTTACGAATGGAACGAAAAAAAGGTCAATTTGGTTTTCTTACAAGTGAAACACTGTTACTCTGGTGCGATAATTGGAGGAGATCAGAAAAAATAATCATTAATCTTTACCAGCTGAAAGTATGAGCTCAAAAATTACCTATTACCCGGTAGACAACGGGGATCAATCCCTAATATCGGTTGAGGAAGACAATTACACGACCAACATCCTGGTCGATTGCCGCATCCGTGAAACCAGCAAAGGCAGTACCGATCCTACCCAGTACGATGTGAAAGCCGACCTGTTGCGCACACTCAGAAAGCGCAGGATCAATGATGTGGAAGGTGCAACCTACGTGGACATATTTACCCTCAGCCATGGAGACGATGACCATCTGCACGGGTTTGAAAGTAATTTCTATCAGGGCGATCCGAAAAATTACAAGAAGAAAAACAAGGACGACGGTGAGATTTTCATCGACGTACTGTGGTTTTCACCAATGGTCATGGGTACTGCCACCAACGATGATGAACGCTGTTTCAACAAGGAGGCCAAGCGCAGGATAAAGCTGCACCGGGATAAAAGTGCTGACAAGGATCTGCCGGGAAACCGCATCGTCATTATCGGTTATGATGCCAATGAAGATCTGGACGGATTGAATCTGGTCAGGAAGGTACCCGGTCAAATCATCACCCGTTTCAACGACCGGGATCTGAAAACTTTTTCCATTTTCATCCATGGGCCCTACCAGCAGCATTTGAGCGACGAGGAAGTGGATAAGAACCGGGTGAGTGTTGTGTTCCAAGCACGTTTCAAAGCAACAGCCACTTCTGCCGGTTTCTGCACGTTGGCTATGTTCGGCGGGGATGCAGACCACCACGCGTGGAAATTTATCCTTGAGAAAACCAAGCAGAAAGGAAATGACGTAAAGCAGCAGGCACTCAGCTGGGATTTGTTTCTGGCACCTCACCACTGTTCTTGGACGTTTTTCAATGATTGCCCGCAGGATAAGAACCCCACTCCGGTAGCTACTTCACTGAAGGTACTCGACTACAAGCGTGGTGTAGCCAAGGTTATCGCTTCCTGCAAGGAGATACTCAATAATGATGACAATCCGCCGCATTACAAAGCCAAAGAACAATACGTCAAGAAAGTAAACGGCGAAAATTTCCTGAATACGGCTACAGCTATCAAATCTGGTAAAACACCGCAGCCGATCATTTTCGAAATCACCGCTCAGGGGCCGATGCGTGCTAAAAAAACGGAGGGGAGTGCCAGTGTGGCTGGGGGATCGGCTTTAGGCGTCATCAATCAACCTTCAGGCTATGGGTCAAAGTAAACCAAAAAGATACAGTGCAACACTGGCTCCGTTCACCAGCGAAATTACCAACCTTGATCTGTCGGCCTCTTTACAAGGACTCGTCAGGTTCTTAGGTGGTAAGCCATTGAAACTGTTCGATTGGGATGGGGATCAACTGGCCATCTCCCTTACCGTCGCGGTGGAATTGCCTCCACTGGGTAATTTTGATGGGATTGATATACGCAAGCAGGAGCCGGTGTTGATTGTGATTAACTTGGTAAACTATCCTCATGTGCCTCCTGCGGTCTACCCGGATCGACTGGATTTTCCGAAGGATCAACTTGCTCATCTATATGTTACCAGGGAAGGCGGGCCGCCGGCATTTTGTCTGATTCGGGGCAGCAAAGAGGAGTGGTATGCCAATAAACAGCTGAAGGATTTGGTCATACGGGTCAGCAACTGGTTAAGGGATGCGGCAAGCGGAGAATTAACCATTGATGCTGATCAGTTTGATCCTATACGTCTGGAAGGGTATTGGGGTATGGTAATCTACGACTATGATCAACTGATGGATGTGGTTACACAAAATAAATCCTATATTCCGCAGAGTGATTTCGCCATTGGTCTTTTTGAAAGAAATCAATCCCAGAAAGGACTGATCTTCAAGCTGAACAAGATTGTCACACCTGCTAACACAAAAGAAACTTTCGAAGAATTTCAGAAGGAAAAAGAAAAAGATGCTAGTCTTCCATCAAAGAAAAGGTATCATTTTGGGTACATTGTTTGGTCGAATCACCAAACTGTGTTCGACCGGTATGAGGTGAATTTACCATCCGACTGGGAGAGGTTGAAAGTATTTGGAGCTCAGTTTGGCATCGGTCTACAAAACTTGGAAGAATGGATTGCCACAGCTGATGCTAATACCTATGTCACTATACCTGTCATAATAGGTGTCAAAAGACCAAAACCATTGATTGGTTTTTCCGGCAATATTGAATTCTTTAATTTTTGTCTGCGGGTTGATTCTCCGGATGTTGATGACGGAAAGATTGTCAACAACGTTTCAGTATTTTTTCAGGCACATAAACAACCCTTAACCCAAAGAAGGGCGCGTGAGATATCCGGTTTTAAGGGCAGCTTTGGATCATATAATTTGATTATTGGCTGTGGTGCATTAGGTTCCAAGATCACCATGCATCTGGCCAGAAGTGGTGAAACGAATTTTATTTTGGTTGACCCGGACGATCTTTCCCCTCATAATTTGGCGAGGCATGCCGCACCTGCCGGTTCTGTTGGTCTGAACAAAGCAGACGCATTAAAAAATGAGATCAACAGGATCTATCCCCATGAAAAGCTTATTCTGACCTCCACTGATAAATCAGGGCATTATGTTTTATCTGCTGGTGATCTTTTGAAAGTATTTAACTGGATTTTTGATTTTACAGCCTCTAACAGCTTTTCCCAAAGCCTTATCAAAGCTAGAGTAGCAGGGATAAGCCGTGTGTGTAAATGCTATCTATCCGATCTTGGCAATCTGGGCATTCTCCTTTTGGAAGGGAAAGACAGAAATCCGCGTATCGATGATCTGCAGGTTATTCTGTATAGCCAGTACCGACATATGCCTTCAATCACTGAATGGTTGCAACGTGAAAATAGGCAGGAAGAAAATAATTTATCCATTACGGTTGGAGTCGGATGCAATTCGGAGACTATTGTTCTTTCCGATGATGTGATCAGCCTGCACAGCGCTTACTTTGCAGGTGTTATCAAATCCGAATCTGCACACGAAGCCGGTGAAATCGGCAAAATTTACTTAAACCAAATCACCCAGGTTCCTTTTTACTCCAATGTCTGTAATCTGATCAAGGTTCCGCGCTTGGATGTAATGCCGGCTGTAAATGATTCATCTTGGCAGGTTCGCTTTCAAGCGGGTATTTTGGAAGAGATAAAGCAGCGGATGAAAGAATCATCTCCCCGTGAAACCGGTGGCGTAATGGTTGGGAGGGCTAACTTTAAAACCAGGACCATTCATGTGGTTGAAGCTTTGGCGGCTCCCCCGGACAGTCAAGCAAATGAAGTCTGCTTTTTCCGAGGCATAGAAGGATTGCCTGATGCCATCGAACAAATAAACACTTTGTCAGGCAATCAATTGGGTTATATCGGCGAGTGGCATAGCCATCCGCTGGGCCCTAATCAACCAAGCCAAACAGACCTGAATACTGTCGGCAAATTCAAAAACTATTTTGAACAGTTACCAACTCCACTTCCAGTGTTTTTAATGATTGTTACGCCTAACCATATTCTTCCTTACATATTTTGAAAAACAGTCTGTCAGCTATGTTTGATCTGTATTCATTGAAAGCCAGATTCTATCCGGTTATCATATTGTTCTTCCCAATCATCGTAATTGGGGTGGCGTATTCGCTGGAATTTGAGAAAATAATCGGCCTGTTTTCATCAATAGGTGTGGCAGGGGCCTTGACCTATCTGTTTTCACAGCTGGGCAGGGATCGGGGTAAAAAGAAGGAAAAAGAGCTGTGGTCTAGTTGGGGTGGTGCGCCTTCTACCCAGCTGCTGCGGCTTCGGGATACGCGCATCGATAAGCATACGACTGACCGCTATCACCAGCGTCTTCACACTCTATGCCCAGTCCCGGTTATACCAAACCTGGATTTGGAAAACACTGCTTGCGATGAATGTGATCAGGTCTATTCGAGTTGGACTAAATTTCTGATCACCAAAACAAGGGACACAAAGACCTATTCATTATTGTTCAAAGACAACATTAGCTACGGTTTCCGAAGAAACTTGTGGGGTTTAAAGTTGTATGGTATTTTGCTTACTACTTCTCTGATCTTAGGCAATTATTTTTTTTGGGTTTTCAGTAACGGTTCATGGAATCCGCTTTTGTTTTCCAACAGCTTCAAATACTCAACAGTTGTACTGTTCCTGGTTGTACTTTTCTGGATTTTCATTGTAAATAAAGAATGGGTGAAAGTTCCTGCCTTTTCCTATGCCGAACGCTTGTGTGAAACAATTGATCAACTTCCATAGAAAATCATAAATCTTCTTTATAGAAATGATGGAATTTTAGGTGGTAATTGATAAATGATCATTCTTATTTTATTTTTGAGAGCCATGTATTACCATTTCGGCATTATTCCTCTTCGTCAGAATAAAACCTACCGCACTACACACTTAGTCAGGAGATAAGCAAAAATACAGGAGAAAAACCGACACTTTCCAGAGTACGCTTCGCCTGGAAGCTTTTTAGCCTGCCCACAACTATCTATCACACCGTAAACCGCTTCCAGCTCTGGAAAGCGAGGGGAATCACAGCGGAGCCTTTTGCCCTGTCAATTTTTTTCCTGTATGAAAAGGCTATCGCCTAACACGAAGTCGGGCCCAACCTTCAACTTTTTACAGTTATGTCCCTATTCAATCTTTTCTCCCAAGTCAACATTTCGACGGATCTGAACACGATCTTAAATGAGTTCACCGGCTCACAGTGCATCTACCGGCACCCGTTGACCAAGCTGGTCTACACCGAAGGGGTGCAGTTTCTGGCCGAGAAGTTCAGTTGTTACTGGCTGTTGGACAGGATCCTGATCGAGGCTCGCTTGAACCGAAACCTTTCAAGGGAAGAATTCCAAGTTTGGATACTTAGCCGCAAAGAGCAAGGGTTTCAACTCAGCTGCGCAGATGGCAATGGCAGAGACCTGTTTTCCCAGTCAATCCCATACTCGGATTTTACCGCCGGTAAAGTTACTCTTTGGCTAACAGACGGGGTACTGCTTTTACCATCCGAGTACTAGCCAAGACTGCAACAATCAGCCCCAGGGTAGGAGAGGACCTGCTCTGGGGTTTTTAATTTTACAGATACTATGAGAAGATACTTACACAATTGCCAAACGTTACTGACTAGTACACGTAAAAGAATGGAAATGAATGCTGGTAACAGACGGATGAAAAAGCCCAAAAAAGAGCTCGCCCCCATCAGTCAACCCAATGGGTTATCTGAGACAATAGCCGATCAGACACAGCTTGACCGGCTTTGCAAAGGGTTTGTCGATTCGGCTTATTACCGCAAAGCGATGGCTGATCCGGGCTATTTAGCGCGAGCAGGCCATTTTCGACTTTCTGACCGGTCAGGGATACGATCTGGCGACAGCGGGTAACTGGACGGAGTCAATTCGTAAAAACTATTACCGGGCTTTCTAGATCCGCTTGTCGAAAAGCATAGCTCATCTACCCTTTAATAACACTAGGTATTAGTAACACCACTTGCAGGGAGTGCGCGATTGGTCTGCTTCTTTGCGTGTGAGCTTAACCACCCCGTGGGTACATCTGGAAAGTCCCCGGCAACCGGTTGAACTGTGATATGCATAAGATGTATTGCTATCGCAGATGTATACTGCCGATTCAACACTTTTCTTATTGTCACTGTTAGTACCAGTACTGCTCTTGTTACTACTATTCTTGCTGGTAACAACGGCTTTAGAGGAGCCCGGGTAAGTGGCCGGACTGTCTGTCTCAGTAGTGGAAGCTTGCTGGGCAAAGGCCGCTAAAAAAGAAAAGAGAAAGAAGATAGATAGTAAAGCAAAACGCATGGATAAGCCTAATTTAATTCAAGGCTAAGATAAACCTGTTTCACTAGCCAGCTTGAGCAATCTGGCTTTGGGATTACATGTGTAAGTTTACCATGTCAATGTCAAGCAGTGCAGACGCATTTGTTTTACCTTTACAGATGTTTGATCCTAAGTGAGTTGTCATGATCTATTATTCATTATTCGCCCAGTTGCCATTAAATGAGAAAGCCGAACTGACCTGGCAAAAGGGAACGTTCCTGACCTGTCAGATGCTGGAGAGTCATTCACTGAGTTTGTACGCCTTGGGGGATTTTTATGTCGAGCTGGTCTATGATCCGGAAAACAACCGGATTGTGGATCTGACCGCTTTCAAGGACACGTCCGGATTAGCCCCTTATCTGGATAAGATCAAAATTGGCTGATACGACCATTTTCGCCCATATAAGCATTTTTGCTGGTAAGACCATTATATCCGGAAAAGAGTCATTTACCTGTGTGGATTTAACTGTATTCATTTACGCTTTATTCATTTACGCTGTATTGCTCCCTTCATTGAATCCGGTTTTATGGCTCTTTCCGACAAAACAGACACACCCAAGCCCGGCCAGGTGCCCGGCATTGCTTATAGCTTTGATCTGATCAAAAAGGAGGAGTTTGTCCGCGCGCAAACTTTTCTTGTCCTCCAGTCGATCAATCAAACCGACCGCTTCGGACAGACCGCGCTGATGGTGGCGGCGCAGGTGCCTATCTGGAGCATCCCCATGCTCGAATGGCTCTACCGGCACGGGCACGGGTTTCTGATTGACATCCAAGATGAGCAGGGGTTTACCGCCTTGCATCACGCTGCCCAAACAGGCACGGTGGAAGCGGTCAAGTGTCTGCTTGAAAAATCAGCCGCCGTTGATCTGAAGGATAACCAGGGCAATACCCCTTTGTGGCGGGCGGTCATGTCATTTAACCACAGCCGTGAAAAAACAATGCTGCTATTGGCCGCGGGGGCTAACGCTGACAGTGAGAACAACTACCGCCGTTCCCCAAGGGAGCAATTGAAAAAGACCGGTGTGGAGCAGCTTTTAGCGCAATATGACCAGCAGCTTAAACAGGAGAACTCGGTACTGGCCCGCCTGAATCGGCAAGCGAGTACCGAGTTATTACAAAGACCACTGACTTTTACGGCCGAAGATGAGTACCGCTCCATCCGCCTGCAGGGGTTTGACCCGGCGGCAGAGCCGGAAATCCGTATTTTTGACGACGGGGTGATCTACGTGTGATTTCATTCATGCCCCCGTGGGATTTTCAGATGCAACCCATCCATTTCAATAGATTCGACAGGGATATGTCCAGGGCCACCGGGGTGAAGGTGCACTGGGAAGACCGCGAGTTTTTCCGGATCGAAAAGCCTGAGGCCGATACGGTTGTGCGCCTGATTGATTTTCTGGAGAATTACCGCTGGCGCTTCGGCTATGATCCCCACACAGGTAATGATCTCCGACTGGTCAAGGAGGGAACCTATGATGTGACGGCCAAAGGCACGCTGGAACTGCATGGTGTCAGCCGGGAGCGTACACTGAAAGGCAAGCTGACAATCAGCAACGGGCAACTGATTCTGGTCAGTGATTTTGACGTGCGCCTGACCGACCACAAGATTGAGGTTCCAACCTTGGTGATGGCCAAAGTGGCCGAATTGAGTGATGTTATCGGGTGATGTTATCGGGTGATGCGTCCCTGTTGGCCTTCAACCGGTTATGGGTATTGGGTTATGAGTATGGTTATGAGTATGGTTATCAGGTTTGTGTAAATAGCCATTGGTTGATATTCATGGTATGTTCACCGACGCTTCGTATGGTTAGGACACGTCGCTGAACATACCCAACTGAATAAATGACTACTCATAAGAGACTACTCATAAGAGACTACTCATACATAGCTTGCAGGAGCCTATTCTGTGGCCTGCAAGGATGAAAACGATTATACCCCTCTATGGATCATGACATCTATCGATCATGATCTTCGATCATAACCTTTTTCAATAGTGGACCTTTCCAAACACATCAAAATAAATCATCGTCAAGGCCAGCGTGTCAAACCAAGCGTGGCAGAAGATCGGATACCACAAATTTCCCTTGTATCTGCCCAGCAGATAGGTCCAGTAAAATCCACCCATAAAAGCCGAGATGACTCCGAAAACATCCTGCTGCCAGTGATAGAGCCCGAACAACAGGCTGGTAATTACAGCGGGTATCGGTTGGGAATAGCGATGGGTGCGTTTCTCCAGGATGTATTTCTCCAGGGTTGATCGGATGAAACCCCTGAAAATAATCTCCTCATAAAGCCCACCCACGATCCAAGCTGCAATCAGGGTGGTAATCAGCGTATTGAGATGGTTTTGCATGAAGTTGTATTCGGTGTAGTCTGGAACCGTGAAGAAATGACGGATAAAAGGAATGTAAACCAGTTGCATCAAGCCCGTCCAGACCAGGGCCGATGCCAAGCCGATCCAGACCGCATGGAAGCTAATGCCTTTGAAGTCAAGGCCGATATCGGTCAGGGACAGATTGTTTTCCCTAAGGTAAAACAGCATCACTGCCATACAGACAATGGCATAGGAATAAAAGGGAAGTGGAACGTAGTGGGGAAATACTACCAGAAACAGAATGATCAGTATATCAAAAAACAGCTTCATGCGCGTAATCAGTGAGTGGCCACTGATTAATGGCCAGTCAGGTGGTTGGTAACCGTACTGATGGTAGGCTCCTTTTCTGATGGTAGGCTCCTTTTCTGATGGTAGGCTCCTTTTCTGATGGTAGGCTCCTTTTCTGATGGTAGGCTCATCGGCAATCGCCGAATAGGAGAGAGCCTACCTCACATATCGTGATTTTTATAATTAGATTTTCAATTTCTGGAGTTTTAAGTATTTATACTTGGAAATTCTCCGTGAAAACACCTTTTCACAAGTGAGAGTAATATGTTCTTTTTACAGAAGTGGTAGTTGCAAAAGCAGCCTGTACTTAAACCCCTCATTTCCAGAATGATGTCCATTATCGCTATTGGTCAAGTTGTTTGCATTAACCGGCAAGGGCCGCAAATGACAATCAACGAATACGGGAATGGAAAAGCCAGCTGTCTGTATTTTGACAGACAGGATAAACTGCAAAAGGCGGGCATTCTTCAGAAAGTACTCGCCTATGGGGAATCTCAACCTGAATCCATCCGAAGCTGGCAGGAAGGCGACCGGGTCAACCTCAAATCAGATCCCTCTATCGAATTGATCGTCGGAGGCGAAGAGGGGGACACCTGATCTGTTACTGGTTTACCAAAGAGTTGGAATTTCAAGAGGCACTCATTCACCCAAGGGCGTTGACAGCTACGGTGCAAGCCACATCTTCCGAAGACTCTCCGAGTATGCTGTTTGGCTAAACGGGCTTTTTCCCAAGCGATTTTATACGATTGAATGATTGACAAGACTACTCACAAAGAAAGACGGATTATTCAAAAAAACCATATCAGCGGTGTGAAATTCTTTCTTGGCCATCAATGAAGGGGGTGTCTAGTTACCTTTGTCGGATGCGCTTCTGACTCTGAGCACATCGTGCCTTCCCGTTACAGTATCGTTCATCTGATTCAGACTGGCTGTAGTTCATAGATTTCAAAGCGGCTCATGTGGAGTTTCTCTATTTTGACCAAAGGGCTGTATTTAGTAAAAGCCGCACTGGATTCTAGAAAATAAATTGTAACCGGTTGATGGATCTCTGATTCAAGGTGCGGCTTTGAGGCAGGTTTGGACCGTTGAATCTCAAAAAAGCCTTTCATCCCTGACTGCATGCCGCAACTTGGGGTTGACGTTTTATTTTTTCTGGATGCTTTACAAATTTTATCTCTTGAAAGTTTTATCTTCGCTTTATGGTCAGCATCTGGTCTCCTTTCTTCTGGAACTCGTAACCGGTTTTTTCAAGGCCGACCCGGTAATCTGTCCGAAAATGCTCGACCAGACTGTCGAGTAGCTCGGATCTTTTTGCATCCAGATCCAAAAGCGGGAAGATGCGGATCTGTTTGGCTACCCGGAGCATCTCGGTCATGCAGGCCAGATGAAAATCAAGGCCGAGCTGGGAGTACAGGATCAGAAAATGGGAACTGAGCCCCAACTCGAAGGTCAGATCGTCAAATGGGGTTCTGTCGGGCAATTGGTGATTGACGTACCGGCCCTGGCTTTTGCCCGCCTCAAAGTCGTCGAGGAAGCTGTCCATTGCTGACAGGCGGATGGTTTCCAGTTCGTCGGCGCTTTTGATCCTGGTCCAGACGAAATTTTCCGAATTTTTCCTTGTCTGTTCCATGACCGTATCCTTTGTCTGTTCAATGCGGCCTTTGAGCTCAGCGGTTGAAAAGCGGTAAATCGGATCGATGGAAACGACGCTTTTGTTCAATTGGCTCATTTCACAGTTGAAGCTTGCCGGTCCGTCGCCGAAACTGATGATCCGCTTGTCCAGATCTGAACCGGTCAGGTTGAACATGGCCTTGTACTCGCCAAGGTTTCTTCCCCAGGGAACGGTGTTTTCCAACTCGAATGCCATTTTGCTTGAATCTTTTGTCGTTACTGAATTGTTGTCTTTTTCAATTGTAGTTTCCACGCTGTTGCCTTGCCGGCAAAGATAGCAAATTCTCACCATACACAGGGCAGATGCCGAATATAGGGGCGGTTGTTTGATTAGTTATCTTTTGGACATTGCTTCCTTGCCAACATCGATACCTGTAGATGGACTTTCTTACAGACACAACCAGGATTGCTCTGCCGAGAGGAAACGGACAGAAGCGTCCCATTGTCTGGTCCTTTGTTGAGAATTGCCATAGCTGCCAGATCATTTATTCTAATAATTTATTCTAATCATTTATTTCAACAGGGATCAATACAACAACATCACTCCAGCATGTGCATCAAGAACCTTGTGCTTGCTTTCGTCTTCATACCTCGTCTTTGAAGGTTAAATGATCCGATGAAAACCACATGATTTCAAAGGCTGATCAGAAACCAGGTTGGCATCAAGTTGGCATGTAATCTGTTGTGTTGGTCAAGGGGCTGTTTTGCCAGAAAGCAAAACAGGTTGATCTTACCATGCTGATCGTTTTAAATTAGAAGTTTTCCCAACCGTTGACCTTTTCCTTACAAGCCGGCCGCTATCAGTCAACCGATCAACGGACTAGCCCGGCTGGCGCTGACAAGGGTGGAAATAGGAAAAGCCAGTGCGCTGTTTGTCAATACCCTTTAATGACTCTATTTCCGTACTGCATCGAATGCCCAATTCATCCCTTACTCTTGCTGTCCTGGTTGGCTTACTGCTGCGCTCAAGAACTGTTTTTCATTTTCATCAACAGGACATATGCGTTTTTTATCACCAGCTTCGTGCCGGGAGTGATGCCGGGTGCTTCTATCTGTCTCTGCTGCTCATTGACGGTGCCGAAAGTGACCTCGGTCATGGAAAAAGCATTGGAGCCCTTTTGCTTGAACACGTAAAAACGGTTTTGCCATCGTACCACGGCATCTTCCGCTACGGTGAGGGCGGTTCTGTTACTGACCGTTAGTTGCGCATTGATAAACATACCCGGCAATAAGGAAGCATCCGCCTGCTTGAAATGGCAATGAATCGTTGCCATCCGGTCAGCATTCACATGTTTGCTGATAAGCAGAACCTGAGCCTCGTATTTCCGGTCGGGATTCTGGTTGGTATACGCCACTACTTTCTGCCCAACCGACAGGTATTGAATGTCTTTTTCAAACACATTCAGAGCCAGGTGAATGTCTTTGGGATTAACCAATTCGAACAGCACATCGGTTGGGGACGTGTATTTGCCGATGTTAACATTCACCTGGGTCACAAACCCATCGATGGGCGAGAGAACATGCACTTGTTTGGAGATGTTATCGGCCGTCAGACGGGCCGGATTGATGCCGATTAGTTCCAGTTTTTGAGCCAATGCATACATACTGATTCGCTGATTTTCCAATTCGGCTTTGCTTTGCTGATAAACTTTGTCGCTGGTTGCTTTGCTGGCATTGAGTTCTTTCTGGCGTTGGTATTCGCTTTGGGCCAGAGTCATTTTTTCCCTGGCAGAAAGATAATCCTGCTGCAACTGAATGAGTTGCATGTCTTCCAAAGTAGCCAGCACTTGTCCTTCTTTTACATATGTTCCCGGCAGAAGCGAGGTTTTCTTCAGGTAGCCCCCCAGCGGAAAGCTCACACTCACGGCACTTTGCGGTGGTACATCGATGGTGCCCTGCAAAGTGAGAATGCCACTGACCTGAGCCATTTGAGGGGTTCCGACCTGGATTCCGGCATTTTTAATCTGAGCCGATGTGAGCTTGATGGTGGTTGTGTCGGCAGGAGTTTCGGAAGCAGTTTCCTGATTGTTTTCGTGCGATTGGCATGAGGCCAATGCCCCCAGTGCCAAAAGAATCATGTGTTTTTTCATAACAAACCAGTCAAAGAGTAGGGATTATAAGTTTGTGAATTTCTGGGCCTGAATCACGGCTTGGTTGTAGGCATGCAACGTATCCAGGTACTCGTTTCGGATGCCGATGGCCTGGTCAACCAGTATCACCCATTGCAGGTAATTGATCTCACCTTTGGCAAACTGCATATCGGCAGTTTTCAGAATGGTAGCGGCATTGCCGAGCCCTTGTTTTTCGTAGTAGTTAAGGCTATTCGCATACTTTTGAAACTGCTCATAGGCCGTTTGCCATTCGGTTTGAAGCTGAATCCGCGTGTGCTCGCTTCGTTTCCGGGCAAGCTCCCAGTCAATCCGTGCGGCAGACGCCTTAGCCGATTGAGCCCTGAAAAACAACGGAATGCCGATGCCCGCACTGGCGTAGTGAAACCGATGGCTGGTAGGGAAAAAGGTGTCTTTTCCATTGACAACCTGAAAGCCAGCCAGACTTTGGTTGTTATAGCCCACAAAGAAGTCGGGTAGCAAACGCGCTTTTTCCATGCGCCATTGCCAACGGGCGGCCTGTGTCTGGTGCTCTGCCAGTTTTAGTTGCGGTAACTGCAGGGTGTTTTCGGATGATGGCGGAGTAGACTGACTGTTAAAGGATAACCGGAGACTATCGCAAGTGGGCTCATAGGCTGTTCCACCTAACAACAAGCCGAATCTTTCCTGACTGATGCGCTGGTCAGCGGCAAGCATTTGCAACTGATTGCCGATCTGCTGGCGATGTAACTGAGCGGTCGTTTTTTCCAGAAGATTGGCTTCTCCTGCTTGGAACCGAAGATTGGCTTTGGTTTCAAACAATTGATAGATGCTATCGGCGTGTTGCAGCAACTTCTGCTTTTCCTGAAGCCAGACCAGTTCATAAAACAGCAGCTTCACATTGGTTTTTACCTCCAGTTCGGTAAGTTGCGTTTGAGCTTGGGCTGTCAGGTAATTTTCCCGCAAGGCGTTTCGCTGATGGCCATACACTGAAGGGAAATTCATGGATTGCACAATGCCAATCCGGGTGTCTTTCTGGATGCTGTTGATCTGACCGTAATCGGCCGAAACCTGCGTTTTGGCTAGGTCAAGAGCCGATTTTTGGCGCAGATTCTCTGCTTTCTCGTGCAGTCGGGTCTGTTGAATCTGTAAATTCTGCGTCAAAGCCAGTTGAACGGCCTGCGAAAGGCTTACCTTTCGAACCGGCGTTTGGGCGGTTATTCTTTCAGGAAAAAACAGTATCAGAAACAAACCCAAAACCACCCCTGTGATTGTAGCCGTTGTGATTGTACCCGTCTGGGAAACCGGTTTGCGGTTGTCCGATCGGGGTTTGCCGGGCCGGTTGTCAAAAAGCAGATACAACGCAGGCAATACAAACAGCGTAAGCAGCGTAGCCGTGATCAAGCCACCAATCACAACCGTTGCCAACGGGCGTTGCACTTCTGCACCGGCACCATTGCTCAATGCCATGGGCAAAAATCCCAGGGAAGCGACTGCCGCCGTCATCAACACCGGGCGCAACCTGTTTCGGGTGCCTTGTAAAACCAACTGCAAACCATCCGATACATTGCCTTCCTTTTTGATTCGATTGAATTCGGAGATCAGCACAATGCCATTCAAAACGGCTACTCCGAACAACGCAATAAACCCGACTCCTGCCGATATGCTGAAGGGCATTCCGCGAAGTTCCAGCGCAAAAACGCCCCCAATGGCCGATAAAGGAATGGCCGTGTAAATGAGAGCTCCTTCTTTGAGCGACGAGAAAGCAAAATAGAGCATGATGAAAATCAGTAGCAGCGCCACCGGAACGGCAATGCCTAACCGTTTTTTTGCCTGTTGCAGATTCTCAAACGTACCTCCGTAGGTGATGCTATACCCGGGTTCAAGCTTTACTTTTTTGCTTACCTTTTGCTGCAGTTCTTCCACAATGGACTCTACATCGCGGCCTCTTACGTTAAAGCCGACGGTAATTCGGCGGTTGGCGTTTTCCCGCTGAATCTGGTTGGGTCCTTCGATTTCTTCCACCGATGCCACCTGGTAAAGAGGGAGCTGGTTGCCGTTGGGTGTGGCAATCATCAGGTTGCGAACATCGGTGATATTGCGGCGGCCCTCACTTCCTACCCGTACCACCAGATCAAACCGTTTCTCTCCTTCATACACTTGTCCGGCGGCGGCACCGGCAAAGGCAGCATTCATTGTGCGGTTGATGTCCTCGATATTGAGTCCGTATTTGGCAATCTCAGCCCGGTTGTAGGTAATGACTACCTGAGGCATTCCGGTTACTTTTTCCACATACCAGTCGGCGGTTCCGGCTACGGTTTTGCTGATGCTGCCAATTTGCTGGGCATAGCTAGCCAATTTGTTCAAATCTTCTCCATACACTTTGCATACCACATCCTGTTTGGCTCCGGTCATGAGCTCATTGAATCGCATTTGTACCGGAAACTGATATCCTTGCGTCACACCGGGAATGGCATTTTGCACGGCATCCGACATTTTGGAGGCCAACTCCGGAAAGCTTTCAGCACTGGCCCATTCTTTCTTGTCTTTCAGCACAATAATCATGTCGCCCCCTTCAATCGGCATCGGATCGGTTGGAATTTCGGCACTGCCGATGCGGGAGACAATTTTTTCTATTTCCGGGAAATTGTCTTTCAGAACGGTGGATATCTGCTCAAAGGTTTGAATGGTGGTGGTCAGGTTGGTTCCCACCAGTAAACGCGTTTCGACGGCAAAGTCGCCTTCTTCCAGTTGAGGGATAAATTCGCCACCCATGCGCATAAACAAAAGTAATGCCACGGCAAACAACCCGAAGGCCACACCAACCAGTGTTTTTCCAAACCGCAATGCCTTTTGTAACAAACGCTGGTACACATTCTCCAGGCGGGTCATGGCCCGGTCGGAGAGAGTGGGCTTGTGAGTCAGTTTCTTGCTGATAAAAAGCGAACTGATCATGGGAACGTAGGTAATGGAAAGAATAAAAGCGCCGATGATGGCAAAGGCCACTGTCTGCGCCATGGGCTTGAACATCTTTCCTTCGATTCCTTCCAGCGAAAGAATAGGCAGGTAGACGATGAGAATGATGATTTGGCCGAACACGGCCGCATTCATCATACGCGATGCCGAATCCGCCACTTCCCGGTTTAAGTCTTGCCGGGTTAGCGAATGGGTATGCCGATAGGTAGGTGAATGATGCAAATGGTGTAGAATGGCTTCAACGATAATTACTGCGCCATCGACAATCAATCCGAAGTCCAGTGCCCCCAAACTCATCAGATTGCCACTTACGCCAAAGGTGTTCATCATGGCAACGGCAAAAAGCATGGAAAGCGGAATGACCGAGGCGACAATGAGCCCGGCCCTGAGGTTACCCAGAAAAACAACCAGCACAAAAATGACAATCAGAGCCCCTTCCGCAAGATTGTGCTCTACGGTGCCAATGGCGCTTTTGACCATTTTGGTGCGGTCCAGAAAAGGCTCGATCAGAAGTCCTTCGGGGAGCCGCTTTTGAATCTGGGTAATGCGTTGTTTGACCTGCTCGATGACATCGGAGGAATTTTCGCCTTTGAGCATCATTACAATGGCGCCAACCACTTCGCCTTTGGATCCATAGGTCAAGGCGCCGTACCGGGTGGCCGCTCCCATTCGGATGGAAGCAATGTGTTTGATCAGAACCGGAGTCCCATCGGAAGTGTTTTTGACTACGATGTTCTCAATGTCGGCAATGCTTTTGGTCAAGCCTTCGCTGCGGATGTAGAGTACCGTGGGACCTTTTTCAATATAGGCTCCTCCTGTATTCTGGTTGTTTGTTTTCAGCGCCGTAAACACATCGCTGATTGTCAATCCCAACGATTTGAGTTGGGAAGGATTGATAGCGACTTCGTATTGCTTGAGCTGGCCGCCAAAGGTGGAAACATCGGCTACGCCTTTGGTGCCCAGCAGTTGCCGGCGGACCATCCAGTCCTGAATCGTCCGCAGATCGGCCAGCGAATACTTGTCTTCATATCCGGGTTTGGGTCGGAGTACATACTGATAAATCTCGCCCAGGCCCGTTGATACGGGTGCAAGTTCCGGTTTACGGGCATTTTCATTTATTTCCACTTGCTGAAGTCGTTCTGTGACTTGCTGACGGGCCCAGTAAATGTCGGCATCGTCTTCAAAGACAACGCTGATCAGAGACAACCCGAACCGAGACAAGCTGCGGCTTTCTTTGACTTGCGCAATGTTGCTAAGGGCTTGCTCGATGGGAAAGGTAATGAGTCGCTCCACGTCCTGTGCTCCCAGCGCAGGGGCAGTGGTGATGATTTGCACCTGATTGTTGGTAATGTCGGGTACGGCGTCAATGGGAAGCCGCGTGAGTTGATATGCCCCATAGCAAATCCACACAAGAATAAAGATACCAACCAGCAGTTTGTTGGTAACGGAAAATCGAATAATCTTATCAAGCATGGTTTGATACCAGATTTAGAAGGAAAGGAAATAGGAAGAGGACTCCAAATGAGAAACCATTTGGAAAAGAGAAAGGCAGCTGTTCTGACTGAAACAGCGATAGATACAGCCCAAGATAGATACAGCCCAAGGCAACCCAAACAAACCTGTATCAACAGCTTCGAAGGACACGGTCAGACAATAGCCTGAAAATGGCGGTTAGTCCAAAATCTGTTTGAGAATGGATTGGGAACTGTAACCAGATGCCACACTAGGCGCAGGGAGGGCGGAAAGGAGCCGGAAGGCTGGGATCAGGGTAATACTGCGATTTGTAAACGGATTCGTTCCGGGGTAAAACGAATACATAGTCTTTTTGATGCGCAATGCGGACCGAGGGTACAAACAGAACCTGTTGGGAATGCGAGTCTATTTTCTTGAAAGGAAGCTGCATGTCCCGGTCGTCGTCCTGATCGTTCAGATCTTCACCCCAGTAATGCATGGACAGAAAATCAATCAGGTCAATGCTTGCATCCCGGAGCTTGTGCTCTTGGTAATGCAGGAAAAAGACCGGAAGCTTGACCAGCTGATCGGGAAGTGAGCCGTCGGGCACCATCAGAAGAATCAATATGTAGATACATATCTTTTTCACAGCGGCAAAAATAAGCTTAAATCCCAGTTCAACAAATGAATTTATTCGCAAAATACACAAAATTGCGATTCTTAAAAAGATTTCCAGATCCTCGGTAACTCGAAAAAGAATGTGAAAGGATTCGATGTTGTTACAGGAAAACCCTTATGTACGTTTGATTACGGACAAAAAGAGCTGCGCATCACAATGATCGTCTATCCGTCCGCCTTTAGGATGAGGGCCAAACCAGTAGAGGACAACCCGGTCACAACCCTTTTGGACAATTGCAAGCAAAATGGTTTGACACAACCAGCTTTACTGAGTTGGTTGTTGTTGCATGGCCAGCACCTGCAGGTGCTCAGCTCCAAGAAAGTCCTGAATGTTCAGTGGGAGAAGACGCCAGAAGCTACAGTTGTTGTCGCCGGATTTGGAGACAAACAGAGTGTCAAAATACCCGCCGGTCTGGAGAGCACCCCCGATCACCTGGCCAAGCTGGCCCAGCTGGCAAAAAAACCAGGCAAAGTGCTTCGCAAGGACGGCGATACGAATGCGGCTTTTGTCAAGGCGGCCAAAGTGATTGAGCGTACCTATACGGCTCCATTCCTGGCCCACAACGCCATGGAACCGGTTAACTGCTTTGCCCATGTGACAAAAGACAAGGCCGAGATTGTGGCTCCCATTCAGGCACCCGAGTTTATCATGCAGGCGCTGACGGCGCGTCTGGGACTTTCAAAGGAGCAGATTCACATCAAGCTCGCCCGCATGGGGGGCGGCTTCGGCCAGCGGGCCTATGGCCACCACCTGGTGGAGGCGGCGGTGATCTCACAGAAGCTAGCCGCTCCGGTCAAACTGGTCTACACCCGTGAGGACGATATGACCTACGGTATATACCGGCCCATGTACACGGCTACCTACAAGGCCGGACTCGACGCTCAGGGCAGCCTGATCGCCTATCAGGTCAAAGCCGGCGGTATTCCCGAAGGACCACTAGGCTGGTCCCATAACCGGTTTCCAGCCGGGGCAGTGGACAATTACCTGGCCGAGGAGTGGAGCCAGAATTCGAACATCACCATCGGGGCGTTTCGTGCTCCCCGTTCTAATTTCCTGGGGGGTGCCGAGCAGTCGTTTCTGGACGAAGTGGCCGAGCTGGCCGGCAAGGACCCGATCCAGTTTCGGCTCGATCTTCTGGAGCGGGCCAAGACCAAACCTGTTGGCAAAGACAATGATTACGATCCGGACCGGTACGCAGGGGTGTTGAAACTGGTGCGCGACAAATCGAATTGGAAAAAAACGGATGGTCAACCCAAAGGAAAAGACACCTCACCGGGGGCGGTGAACCGGGGCGTTTCGGCCTATTTTTGCCACAACACGTACGTTGCCCAGGTGGTGGATCTGTCCATGAAAGAAAACCAGCCCGTTGTCCACAAAGTGTACGCTGCCGTTGACTGCGGGGTTGTAGTCAATCCCGACGCGGCTGTCAATATGGGGGAAGGGGGCATTATAGATGGCATAGGAAATGCCCTCTTCGGAGAGATGACCTTTCAGGATGGGGTTCCCCAGAAGAGCAACTTTGACAAATACCGCATGATCCGGCACGGGGAGGCTCCCAAATCGATTGAGATTCATTTTATCAAAAGCGATGCTGATCCGACCGGTTTGGGGGAACCCTTGTTTCCACCCATTTTTGCCGCGCTGGCCAACGCGATCTACCAGGCGACCGGTAAGCGGCAGTATTCCCAGCCTTTTCTTCAAGGCAACCAACCCCTGGCCTAGTGAACGTACAGTTACAGGAAAGCGGTTACAGGTTGGTGGTTACAGGTAGGAAGGAATACTAACTGCCTGTTAGAGTCCATGGTACAATTAGTTAGTAAAAAGAGTGATCCGGCAACTTGCCGGATCACTCTTTTTTGTTTGATGGCGTTCCAATACGCTTCTGACGACCGTACGACCTAGTTGGTACTGTCTGCGTCAGTTTTCGAAGTATCACCCATCATTGGTGCCATAGTACTGGTTGAGTCAGCGGTAGGCGGTGGAGTGATGCTTGTAGCCGTACTGTCTGTATTGGTAGAGCTTTCGCTACCTGGACCGCAAGAGGTAAATACATATGCCAGGATGCAGATTAACAGTATTTTTTTCATATGCATATGAGTTTTTGTTGATTGTTTCTCAAATGTATAAATTAATGATTATAAGTGATTTCTATAAATACAAATACGAATTCATTTAGCTAGTCTTTAAAATAGTTTGAATAAGCTACAAAAAATGACCAAATGTAAAAAAATGATCAGATGTCAGGTTTGTTTATTCTGCTATAACTTGGGTTTTAGAAACAAATCATCGGGTTATTTACTTTATTATTCACTTGCAAATCTAGTAAGCCCATGTGAGCCTTTAATAACTGATAACTATGCGTTGACCTTACTGCCTATTCTTGTTTAGTTAGCTAGTAGGAGATGAATTATTGGGAAAAGCTGCGTATTCAGGCAAATTTTAGAAAGTAGAAGCTTGATTTTAAATGTACGGTTTCGTACATTGTAACTATTAAAAGAAGGGAAGTAGCTACGAACTACCTCCCTTCGGTAACCAAAAAATCTACCATCATGCTTAGTAACAGTATACCTTTGGTCAAGAGCAAAGATATTGCTTTTGCCATTCAGCCGCAAGTGAGTTTTTCCTGCGCAAACTCCAACTTAGTACTCCTATTGGAGAAACCGTCTCGTCTTCTGGAGCCCGACCTGACAAGATTCTATTCGGTTTGCCTGAGTAAGCTGATGTTTTTAATCCTACCTTTTTAATCACCTGCCAAAAGCTGACTTTTATGAACCCTATCCTTCCCGAGGGCCTGACCAGGCCCTTGATTAGCTATTCTTTGCTCAGTAAGCAAAACCCATCTTATGCCCGTTGTTTAGGCATTACCGAAAATGACCTGGAAAACATATCAGACATAAGCACTAGGCTTTATGAAAAAGCCCTGCATACCTATCATTTGTTTGCCGATTATGGCAATTGCGGAGCAATAAGCCCGATCAGGTCTTTTGACAAATTCATTCAACCTGGTGACCGAATAATTCTCAAGGGCTACAATGCCCGTTATCGACAACCGGTATTATATACGAATGGACATATTGAAGGATACTGGGCAACTTGTCGGTCTGATGCAGCTATCGATAATCAGCAGTTGAGTGTGTGTGTGCAGCCAGGTCTGATCCGCATTGGAATCAGTCATTCGACAATTTGTTGCCAGGCATTAGGAGAGAATTGGCTTGATGTACCCGCTAGTCAGATTCGATACTGCGGGATTAGCAAGAAGTTTTTTTTGTATCAAGGAGAAAATAGCTGCTATTCCAACTATAATACTGCTTATGAATCTTTCCCTTCATCTGAGTTGTTATATGCCAAAGCAAGCCATTACACCAATCATCTTCTGATCAGTGGATGGGTAAGTGTGTTTGAATATGAAAATCGGGAAAAAATCTTTTAATTTAGTGCCTAATCGATTCACTACTAAATTAAAATGCCTGTTTTCATGTATGGATGGCCAACAGCTCAAGCTATGGCGGCTTAATCACAATCTGACACAATCCCAGCTAGCCAGCCTACTCGGAGTTGGCAAGCGGGGTTATGTGACGGTAACCGAGTGGGAAAATGGGGTAAGTAAAATGGGCAGGCTTTACAAAATGCAACTGGAAAAACTGCTCGGTTTGACAACCGAGCAGTTACACGCTTTGTTGGAAGAGAACAGTTAGGTTCTGGTTAGCGGTGATTCCATTGGAATTCAAGCAATGGTTCTGAACTGTTATCAAATGATCCCCTTATTTTCTCCAATGGCTTATTTCATACATCCATGAAATTCGTCTTCAATTACCGAAATGGATTTATTGAGTCTGAATACCAATGTGCACTTGAAAACTGCCCTGCACCTCAATGGGTTGCACGGTTGTCAGACACGAGTAGGCGCAGAGCATACCGGAAAAAGTCCCTTCATAGTTTGAACCTTCCACTTTGGTGAGGGTATAGGTAATCGGTCCATTATAGTCTACTGAAGTTCCCCTGGAAATATCCACTAGTGAGATTGACCCGTTTTCCTGCCGACTATTTTTGCTCCTGTCCACTGTTGAGGTTCCCGTTCTTCTGTAATCATAAACATACAGACTCAAATGTTTGGAAGGGTTGGTAGATGCATTGTCGTACGCATCAATCCATAAGTGTCCGTCTTCAAGATCGGAACCAGGCTGAATCTCGACCAGAAAGTTTTTCGCTTCCCACTCTGTGCCGTCAATACTCATCTTCAGCATCATTGTATCTGACGGTTTCGGATCAGAAGATTTACACCCGTTTATCCATGTGATAAACAGTACAGTTAAAGTATAGAAGAGAATACGTTTCATAAGAGGGAGATTAGGAGTAAGGATGTAAAACAAGGATATTGGCCTGCTCAATGAGTGTTGGGGTTAATTACTCCACTTGGGTCTGCGAGAGTTGCTTTCGCATTCGTGCAGCCTGATAGGAGTGATCCACCTGTTGTACAACCTTTGATTTTTCACTAGCCTCCCTTAAAAGCTGGTCGGCCTTCTTTTTCATCTCGACCGATTTGAGCATATAGTCGTTTGCCAGTTTCTGAGCCTGGATGCGCTCACCCGTGGACATTTTCTGCTCGCCATCACGCGTGATCTGCTTGGATAGATCCTCGGCCAGTGTAGTGTATTGATTCGAAAGCCGCTGATAGGACATGGCCACCGATATCTTGCGTTTTTGGGCGGCTATGGCAAGGGCATATTGCTTGGCTTTTGCCTGTTTACTATTCTCTACGTAGCCCGTCAGCGAGCCTGAATTTTCCGGCTGGTAGGCGCTGGTTCCATCAAAAAGGTAGTCATAGGCCTTTTGGCTGTTTTCAACCGAAGCAGTCTTGCCAGTCATGGTAACAAACTCTCTCACATAGGGCACTTCGGTCACATACCGGTCCGAGGCGGGAAGGCCGTAGACCTCGGATTTGATTTTGGACAGGTCACTGATTCTGAGTTTGCGAAAATCCTTGGCCAGATACAGCTCTTTTTCAATCTGCTGCTTGAGGTCCAATAGCTTTTTGAGTTTCTCTCCCGCTGCGGTATTTTCTCCCAGAATCTTGGCTAGGCGTTTATCCTGCTGGTTTTGCTTCATGTAATCCTGCACCCATTTGAGTAGCTCCTTGATGAGTTGTTTGTTTGATAGGCCATCAACCACGGGAATCTGGGCATGGGCGGGAAAGCAGACACCGAGATACATTCCCGTTAACAAAAGAGCCGACAGTAACAGGTTTTTCAGGCATGGTTGTCTGAAATAGTTTGTTTTTAAGTAATTCATATTCAGGTTGTTTAACTTTTTAGCGTGATTTGTCTGGTGCAGCATCTGAGTCATTCAACTTTTGAACCCCACTGGGACTCGCTCAACTCGATGCGGATTACGAGACAGGAATATTTATTCGACCGGGATTTGGGTGAGGGTTTTGCGGATCAGTGCATTCTGGTAGGCGGCATCAAGCCTTTGGGTAGCCTCGCTCTTTTCACTGGCCTGTATGAGAAGCTGGTCGGCCTGCAGCTGGAGCTCAAAGGATTTTTCCAGATTGTCCAGCGCAGCCCCCTGCGCCTGAATCCGCTCGCCGGTGCTCATGCGCATACCCTGTTTTTCAATCCGGGTCGAATACTCCGGCACCGGACTTACTGAATCCACCAGACCTGAAAACAGGGATGTGATCGAGGAAACGATGTCCATCGATTCGACTTTGGACTTAATCATACCCTGGAGCTTTTCGGAAATATCCTTAGATTTGTCAAACAGCTTGTCCCAGACCGAGCCGTCCTTGATACCCAGCTCTTTTTTGATTTCCTTGGTTTTTTCGCTTGTCTGACTCTCGAACTTACTTTCCGCTTTTTCGATCAGATCATTCAGACCTGGTATTGACTGTATATCATCAGCCAGATCCGAGAATATATCGCCGATGCCGAACATCGACCATGTACCGTCCCGGTTGACCTTGTCAGATAAGTCCATGGCCTGTTCAGTCAGTTCACCCGAAAGTTGCTGGTAGGTCATGGCCGTATGGATCATGCGTTGGGAAGCGTCTGCCTCCAAAGCGTACTGTTTGACCCTTTGGTCGGAAATCACTGCCAGATGGTCCCGGTAGCTGGAAGGGGCGGTTCCTTGCAAAGCGGCATAGGCGGATGTTCCCCCTTGCAGCCAGGCATACAGTTGATTGGAAGTCTGCAGACCCGGCATTGCCTGTTTTAACAAATGATACTCAGTAAGGGTAGGCAGCTCTTTGGCATACAGGGCATTGGTCAGAAGAAGGACTTTCTGGGCGATTGCATCCATGTCCGAGAGTTTCAGGCTGTTGAACTCACCCACTTTCCACAGTTCCTTATCCAGATCCACATCGATATCCAGCTGCTCGGTCTGACGAGCCCGGATTTTCTTGACCTCCTGCAGGGTTTCCAACAACTTTTGAAGTTTCAGTTTTTGTACATCCTTGTCTTTTTCCATCAGCACGTTGGTCTTGATGTATTCGAATATCAGCCGGGGAATATCGGTCACCGGAATTCCGGTTGCCTGGGATTGGGAAACGGGAAATAACAGTGCTGCCAGAAGCAGGGCGGAAACAAGGAGTTTTTTCATGGCCTTATCAGGTTGGAATTGCATAGGTTGTTGATTGCATTGTTAGGGATGGAATCTATTTCTGTCCGGGAGGTAGAAGTTCGAGCAGGACCGGGTAGTTGTCAGCCAGGTCGATGAACTGTTCCCTTGCCTGCCTTTTGCCATTGGCCACTCCCCGGGTCAGACTCGAAGCGGCCCGGGCCAGCGATCCGTAAGGGATCGAGTAACTTACGTCATTGGCCGCGTCCGAGAGGGCGCTTGTACCCGCTTGCCGGGTCTGGGTCTCCACGGGCGACTGGTCGGAAAGGGCAATGCCGGCCACCATGTCCGTGTCATAGCAAACCATTGGAAGCGGGGTAGAGGCCACCGGGCCCTGGGAAGCGGAAACCGCCGAAAGGGATTTGGATCGGAAATCGGAGAAATTCACCCGACCGTTTCGGAAGGTGGCAATGCCGATCAGGATCGTGTTTTTCTCAAAGCGGCCGCCTTGGAACGTTACCGGCTCCAAAAGTCGGAATGCCACCTTGGAACCGGACTTTACCTTGTGGTTTCCATGAACGACCGCGCGAACAATGACCATCTCCGCTATTTTCGTCTCCGCTTTATTCGTTTCTTCTTCCTTCGTTTCTTCTTCCTTGGGCTCTGTTTGGTAGGATTCCCGATTACTCCCCCGATTGCCATTGGCTGAATTACCATTGTACATAAGGTCACTGTTTGGACTACGGATGACATTGAATAGGGAGTTTTCTGCCGTTAACCGGCTTTGATTCGCTCTGGAAGTATTAGCCCTAGTAACAGTATTCGATGTATTTAGTACCGACGATCCCTTTTTGACCTTATTAGTGGTTTGTGACTGGCCAAAAGCCTTCCTGTGACTTAACCCTTTCTGAGCCGCTGGCCTTGTCAAGTCTGTTTTGTTTTGGTTTTCGCTTGTGGCTGTAGAGTCGGAAAGTGTGTTTTCCAGCTTAAGCAGCTGTGCCAAGGTAAGTTGTGAGTCAGTAGACTGATCTTCAGTTGTTTGGGGGGTATGGTTATTGGATGACGTTGTATCATTTACAGTACGCTGATCATACAGATTTCCGCTTTGAAGTCTGTTCACGTCATACAAACGCGACCAGTCCATGACAATGTGGCCCATGGCGTCTTTTTCGATGGCCTTCTGCAAAGAGTCCTGATAGCGGCTTTTGGCCTCCTTCTCATAGGATTTTGCCGGGGAGTCAATTTTGCGGGCAGTGCTGTCAAGACGTACCGGCCTGGCTGGAGTACGTAGGCCTGTATGGCTTTCTGCTACCAGATTCTTGATCTGTGTGTAGAAGTAGAATACAATCAGGCTTAGAGCCAGCGTTGAGAAACCGTAGAAAGTCAGCTTCTTTCTGCGTGACCTGGACCGGTTGGCTGACTCTTGCCCCGAGAGCCGGTTTTGCAATGAGCTGCCAGCAGCTTTTGTTCCGGTTTGCTTAGATGAAGATTGCTTGGATGAGGGTTGAGCGGACGAATTATTCAAGGGTAATCCGTCCACCTTTTTGGATGTATACCCATTACCTGATGTATTCTCAGTTTTCGATGTGTTCCCATAACTAAATGTATTCTCAGCCTGTGCCTTGTCAATCTCTGCCTTGTCAATCTCTGCCTTGTCAATCTCTGCCTTGTCAATCTCTGCCTTGTCAATCTCTGCCTTGTCAGTGCTGGCATCGTCCAATTCTGATGGGTCTTTATTATTTTCCCAATTAGTATATGCGGAATTATTGTCTGCGTTTGGATTATCTTTCATATCAATATTGGTTTGCATAGCTGGTTATTTTTTATAGGAAATAGCTGTATTGGGAATGTAAAGGGTTTTGGCCAGTACCTTGGCCGGCACACGGGCTCGAACCACCCGGTTTCCGTCGGTTTCGCGGACAATGATCTGTAGCTTTCCTTTCAATGTGTTGGCAAATAGGGGAAAGGCGTAGGCCATCTCGCTCGACGAGTGCGGCCCAATCATATCTGTCGTCTGGGCCAACATGGGCAGCACCTGGTTTTCCTCTGATGCCACTTTGCGGCGTTGTTTCCTTTTCCGTTTCTCCTGATATGTGAACGATACGTATTCGAGCTTGTAGGGAATCGAGCTCTGATTGTCGATCTGTAGGAGCATGTATGTGGCCGTGTTGTCAACTGCCAGGCCTGAGATGCGAAGGGCAATGTTGTTTTCCTTTTTGTGGAAGAGCTTCCTTCGCTTTTGCTTTTTGAGATATGCCAGCTTTGTGGAATACACCTCTTTTGCCGGGGGATCGGCCTTATTTCCATAATTCCGATTTTCGCCATTGAAACCACTGCCAGAATTGGATAGCGTGGTGGCGGCTGGCGCACTGGCGCGGTAATCCCAGAAGATTCGTTTAGGCTGCCGGCTGTAAGCGATGTAATGCAGATAAATCTGCCCGTCATTGGTCTCGATCATCATCGCCGAAGGCGGCACTGCCGTGCGGACGGGTTTTAAGAGCAGCTTGTTCTGCTCGATGCGCCCGGCGTAGTTTTTCGAACCCAGATCCAAAAGACGAATCTCCGATGAGAAGATCAGGTAGGTTGTCATTTCTGTGGATACATATACTGTATCATAGCTGTGATTACGTGCCGGCTCCAAAACCTTATCAACCTTCTCTGCGCCAACAATGTAAGTACCTGCAGCCGCAGGGACTGAATCGTCAGAATGGTATACATTCTGTTTAGTTTGAGTTGTAGCAGACTTGATAGTAGCGGAATTGGCAGTAGATGGTTTAGTAGTAGCTGGTTTAGTTGCTATGGACCCTATACTAGTTGCAGGCTTGCGTTGTGCCAATAGTTGATTCGGTGAGTGAAACCAAATCAGCGATAGAGTCAATGCAGATATAAGCGTTTTTTTCATATTCCTAGTCTTGTATAAAGTAGCTTTGCCTGTGATGTATTTGCTTGTTATGTGATTTCTTATCGATCTATAGGCGGGTTGTAGGCTTTGTAATCGAAACCAATAATCTGAAGGCCAAACGGGTTGTCCTCACTTCTATGGGTTCGGATCATCTCAAAGTCGGCCGCGATCGGGATGGTCTCGACCTGGTTGTCGTACAGGTACTTCTGACGGGTGTAGATCGCTCCCTTATAAGGCTCAACGCTCATGTCCAACCGCACCGAATCGATCTCGACTTCGGTGCGCGAGTTGAAGCGGGTGTAGTGCTCCAAAATCCCGCCCTGCTTCATTTTGTTGTACAGCCGCGCACCGATCTGCTTGTCGATCAGCCGGAGGGCCGAATTGATCCGCTCCGCGTAGTTGGACGCGTCGTGCGAGTGCATCAGGGTGAAAAAGTTCTTGACATGGTTCTTCCCCTCGTACACAGTCGGCTTGTAATTGGTCACCAGGCTGGCGGCGGTAGTGGTATGGTCGGAGACCACATACACCCTCTGTTCTCCCTTGGAGCGGGTGGAGAAATAGACCGTTACCCACAATAGGTTTGTGGCCACCAAAAGGAGCATGGCCAACTGGGCCATGCGCTGGGTGGTGCGGAGCGTTTTGTTGAAATCAGGTGCTTGCATTCTGATAGCGGATTTAGTGTAATGGATTGAAAGGGTTTAAAAGACGCGGATTGTTAATGCCAGCCTGTCAGACTACATGGACTCATAATCCGTGTAGGGAATCTTGTTAGCATTGATCCGTGGTTGCGGAGTAGGCGGTTTCTGCCGGACGGGAATCGAGGCGTTGCCTCCCGAGAGGAGCAGGGGGCCGCCGCCACCGCCTCCTACCGGTGAGGGCGAGATGGGTGGGCCGCCAAGTAAGCCCTGATTGCCCCCTGAACCGAGAAGCGGCTGGCTGGCCGCTTGATTGAGCGCTGGTGAACCGCCACCTCCGGAAGGCGAACCGATACTGCCCAGGTTGGTGAGGGATGATCCGTTCTGACCTATAGAAGATCCAGCTCTACTACTGGCTGCCCCACCGAAGACTTTGCCCGCCGCCATGGCCGTACCCACCACAGTGGCCGCCGTTCCGGCCAGCTTGGACAGAAACCCGTTTGTGAGCGCCTGCCCGACAAAATAACTCGTCAGAGTCGGCACCATCAGGTACATGAGCATGCAAACGATGTTTACCACCAGCGAGTCGATCATCACCGTCGAGGAGTCGGACATATGGGTGAAGACGGCCTGGTTGTAATTATGGATGATCGCATCCAGAATCCGAATCGTGACCGACCACATGTGGACCGAGAACCATCCCCGAAACCAGTGGGAAGCCACCTTTTCCATGCCGGGAAACAGGGACAAAGTCAGTGACAAGGGTCCGGCTACCGTCAGAAAGGCCAGCAGCATGGCCCTGATTTTCTCCAGGCCAATACGGATGAGCATGGTCAGCCCTTCCTCGAAGGCCGCATTGACAAAGTAGAGAAGGCCGAAGTTGAAATCGAACAGCCCCTTGGCAAAAGCCATCAGCCGGTCCTGCGCCGGCATGTTCGGATCGTCGATGGTTTTGGACGTTGAGAGGGCCATGTTGGAAAACTCGTTCAGGTCCTCCAGAATCGATGTGGGTTGGGGGATCAGGTTGCGAAACCCTTCGATCCCGCCGGTGACCAGATCAATGATCTCAATGTAATTGAAAAGCACGCACCAGACCAGTACACCGCGAAGCATGAAATCGCCGTTCACATTCATCTGCGACTGGGAGAACACCGAGTGGATGATGGCCACTATCAGACCCGTCAACAGAAAGGCTGGCACCAGGAACAGACAGTTCTGTTTAACAGTATTTATCAAGAGCATGACCATGGTCAGAAATGCCTGGTCAACTGAACCCCAGTTATTCATAACTTCCTCCTTTCCGTTCACCTTTTTTGCTATAAGAACCTCCTATCTGATCCACTACCTCTTCCAGATCTTGCTCAGCAAGTACTGCATCTTCCTTTTTAGCGGCCTGTTTGCTTTCTATATGTTCGCTTTCTGTATATTGACTTGCCACTTGTGCTCGCTTGGGCTTACCGGCCTGTTTCCATTCGACATATTCGTTGATGGCAAAATGGATGTTGCCGCTGAATTGCTTCTGCAATTTTCGCAGATAATCGCGCTCCTCGGGCTTGGATGTCAGGATCGCATCGATCTTGGTGGACACTTCCATCAGATAGATCTTGGCGTAGTCGCCCTGCTTGATGAACAGTTCGCGGTAGCCCTGTTGGTCGTTCTTGCGGATCGAGCGGATCAGCTCGGTCTCGTGGGTAGTCAGGCCCAGATGGGAGGCCAGCTTTAATATCTCGGTCTGATCGGTGTGATTGAGCACGACACAGGTTGCCGCGTTGGCCAGGATCGCCGGTCCCATCTTGGAAGAGACGATTTCGTTTATCCCCTGGGTGATGATACACATCGAGCCGTTGTTCTTACGGACGGTCCTATACATCGACTCGACAAACTCGCCCATCCCGTCCGAGAGCATGCTCCAGGCCTCGTCCATGTAGAAGTACTTCCTTTGCTCGGGATACTTTCTGATCACATCCAGCGAAAGCTCGGTGATCAGAAGGGCGATCACGTGGTAGAGCATCGGGTTCTTCTTGATTTTGGCCATGTCAAAGCAGATCAGTCTGTGATCCGATACATCGGCATGGGAATCAGAGTTCAAGACATCGGCGTAATTGCCAATTGCATACGGCTCCAGAACGACCAGGAATTCGTTGAAGTCGAATGTCCGAGTCAGACGCTGGTAATCAGTAGAGCCCTCTTTCTCGAACTGTTCCACCCATAAATAAAAGCCTTTGATACTGGGAGCGGACAGAGTCGGATCCTGCTCCGCCCGGGCGTTGTAATCGTTGTAATAGAGCGGCAGAAGCTTGGTGAAGACAGCCCGCTCGGCCTGGGATATGTCGCCCTTGGCTCCCTTCCAGATCACCGACAACAGGGCCGTCAGATAATTGATCTTATCTCCGGTGAGCTTGTAAAGGGGAACAGATTCATTTTCATGATCCGTCCAGATACGGTCATTTGAGCCGATACGATCGACAATAAAGGGATTCAGGTTCAATGGCGATTCCGGGTCGTACTCAAAGTATTTCCCATCCAGCGCGGACATGAGTGAGAGATACGTTCCTCCCACGTCGATGATGATCTGGGTGTGATCCAGCTCAAAGCGTTGGACGATCAGGTTCCCGATGGTATAGGATTTGCCCGAACCGGAAGGCCCAATGGTGATCGAGTTCTGGTTGTTCAGATCGGTGTTGAAAAGCTTCACACGCAAGGGGTTTCTAAACCGGTCACACAGGAGTTCATCGCTACCTGCTAGCTGAATGTAGTTGGTGATCAGATTGACATACATTGAGGCGTTATCCGATGACATGAGCAGTTTCCGGTAGTTGTTGTAGGAATTGCCCGGCGCGGTGGATACATACAGGTTGGCCGAATCGATCGTCTCGACCATCGCATTTGCCCCTCCCATCAGCTGGAAGGCTTTCAACGCGCTCTGGCAGTATTCCCCGCGCAGGCTGTCGTCGGTTTCCCAAACGATCAGGGTCACCGAGGTCTGGACTGTGCTTTTATTGTGGGTCCGTAGTTCGTGGGTAAAAGAAGTGATCTCCTCGTTTTTCTTGACATTGTCCTGCGTGGAGAGAAAGTCCAGGAAGCGGTTTCGCTTGGCCTCGTCATCCAGTGATTTCAGCGTCTTGTCCGTATCAGTGACAGATATGGAAACTGACAATATGTGTGGCATCTGAAGGTAATGGGTCAACGGGTAGACAAACGGAGAAGCCACCCCGGTCTGATTGTATACGGCCGGCTCGATGATGCCCGGCTGATTGAGCATCGAGATCACGTTTACTTTCTTTTCGCCCAGGATGCAACAGTTTTCATGGGCGGATAACGGCCGCTGTAGGCTGTCAGGCACAGGCGAGAACTCTAGGTTGAAATACATCCGGTAGATCTCCCGGAGCTCCGAATCATCCAGGCGTTTGATCCGGATTCCTTCCGAGGAAAGGGAACTGGCAAATTCGGAGGCTACCCGTGGCAGTACCGATAGTCTTTCCTCGATGCCTTTGAAGGGCGAATCGTTCAGAAAGGCTTTCCCGTATGCAAACAGGGTATTGACCGGATTAGCGGGAGCTTGGTTTTCAATACCAAGTGAAACAAACAGGTAGGATCTGTGGCATAACACCTGCCGGTTGTAAAAGTGGTTCAAAAGGTTCTTCTCGAAAAAACCGGCTTCGGTTGGATCCGCCTCACTGCCAGTCATTTCTCTGCCATTGGTCTGTGTTGTAATGGGTTGATAGCCGGTAAACGGTTGCTGTCCCGTGAATGGCTGGTAGTAGTAACAGTCCAGCTTCTGGACCGTTGATCCCGGAGGCAGAATGCGGATGGCTCCTGTGAACACATCGCAGAGATGGCTATAGCGGGAAGCTGGAAATTTCTCCATTTCCAGCCCGTCCAGCTCGAAGCCGGCTCCTACCCGCCCGTCCTTGAAGACAATCAGATTGTCTTCTATTTCAAAGATGGGGAGAGCGCTATCAAGATTGTGCACTTTCTTTTTGATCAGGTTCATAGTGGCGTATATGTAATGATATGTATGTAGTAGCTGTATCAAAGAATCTGGAAAAGCAGAAGAGCCTGCCTTCCAGATTGTGTATAATAATTATGAGCGGTAAGACTGCCCGTGGTTGATAGATCTCAGACTTTGTTGTTGATAGTTGCTGTCTACAATCATTTTATTGACAATTGAATCGGCTTTAGGAACAAAGCGCTTGTGCTTTTGCTGGAAATGATACGAAAGGTAAGAAGTGATAAAGCTCGGATGCTTCTTTCCCGAAGCGTACTTGAGCCCCAGATATGAGAGGGTAACGATGATGACAGTGGCGTGATTGAACCATTTGAAGGCGGGCATGAGCATCTTCAGAAAGGTGGAAAAGACAATCAGCACTACCATCAGTAAAACCAGCATGCCCACCTGCAGCATCGGCAGGCCCAGTACAGTCGATTCTTTCTCCAGATAGCGTCGTGTGATCATAATCGTAGCGGGTTATATGCGTAAAAAGTTATCAGTGAGCCTATTATCTGCCTGAGTAATCACCTGCCCCTGATCCTCCCAGAGAACTGGCCACATCGGAAACAAAGTAATTGAACCCAAACCAGAAGACGGCGATCAGAATCGTCTGGAACACATTGGACATCGCGTTCGGGCTGCCGCTGGCAAAGGCGATCACCGTCCGGATCGCCGCCCAGACAATGGCCCCGATGAACAGAACGTTGGCAATCAGCTTGATCTGCTCGACAATCTGGGTCAGACCGCCTACGGTCTGCTGGGCCTGAACGGTACAGATGAAAAACAGCAGCATCAGCGTCCACAGGTAGCGGTTGGAAAAGGGCATAATCTGTTTGTGTGCCTTACAGGTCATCAGGCTGTTTTGAGTCAGATTCTGGTTATGATTTGAGAAAAAGGATTTTGCAGATTCGGTGGATAAACAGCCGATTAATTTATTGACAAGAGAGTACATAGGTTTAAATGATAAATGGTTAGTGATATGAATGGTCAGTGATACTTACAGTAGATCTATTTGCTTATGGCAGATATATTTACAGATCCGATAGCTGGTAAAAGGATATGGGTTAGCCGAGTTTATTGTATGGAATAATCGTGTGTTATTGAGCCTTTATCAGCTGAGCTTATAGGGGGCAAGTTTGTTTTGCTGCTCTAGGGTCAAAAGTTGTTCCGCCCGCTGGCGGATCGATTCGAGGATGAATCCATGCGGAATATCGTCAATATCAATCTGGTCGATGAGTACCTTCTGGACATACTCGGAGCAGGATTGGCATTCGGCCAAAATGCCGAATATCGAATCCATATTCTGGGAAAGAATCGAACGGACATAGGCATGTTCATTAAGGATACGAGGTGAAATGCCCAGTTTGGCAAGGGACTCGGCCGAAAACAGGTAATGCTGTTTGATCGCTGCCAGTAGCGCTAGGGCTGGAATGTTTAAGCCCGTGCTTTTTTTCTCCGCTGACGGGTTAGACTGATCCGAACCGATATGAGATAAATCGGTTTGATCAAGATGGGTTTGATTGGGATGAGTTTGCATAGGTTGGCTGTTTTGGTTGAAATGATCTTTTGTAAACCGACTGCGCCATGATTCAGATCAGATGATCTTGGTGAGAGCAGGTTTGTATACCAAAACAGGAAAAATTCCTGATATAACAAAATACTCATCGGGGCGTATTTGATGCGTATTTTATAGGTAGATTGGTTATTTTTTGTATTTATTTGATTTTTTATATGAATTTTTACAAAAAAAGCAGACTGAAAACTTCAGTCTGCTTTCCAGCTTGAAAACCTTTTATCAATCAACCCATTATCAATCAACCCATTATTAATCAATCCATTACCTTGCCACACAAATGATCAGCTACCATACAAATGATCAGCCAACTCAGATTATTCTGGAACTTTCAGCGCCAGGACAAATCCAATGGCTTGCTCTTTGGTCGATACGTCAAGTTTGCGGAAGATGTTCTGAATGTGTTTGGCCGCCGTACTTTCGGATATGTTGCATTTGTCGGCGATCTGCTTGTTGGCCAGCTGGTGGGCGAAATAAGCCATGATCTGCTTTTCACGGATGGTCAGGCCCGTCAGGTATTCGAGCTTTCGCATGAACTGATGCTTTTGACTTTGCGGCTCAAAGCCAGTATGCTCAGAAGGGTCTGTTAAGGGAAGGTTTTGATCAGACAGAACAAATGAATCTGACCAACTTGTTTGCATTGTATCCTGTTGCTTATCATAGTGCTTATCTGCCAGAGAAGCAGCAGATTGTTTTTGAAACTGGAATATGGAATCAATCATCTGAAGGCGGGTTTGCTCCCTTGTATTTTCCCTGATCTCAATGAGGGCATCGATTTTTGCGATGAGCTCATCGATTTCAAACGGCTTCTCGATAAAGTCCGCCTTCAGATGCAAGCCCTTGATTTTTTCTTCGCTTTTCGCTGATAAAAATAAAAAAGGAATCGAAAGATACTCGCTATCGGCGGCTATCAGCGTACGGCGGAAGGCAAACCCATCCATTTTCTCCATCATCACATCGGAGACAATCAGGTCCGGCTCGGGCATGGATTTGAGCTTTTTCAGCCCCTTTTGTCCATCAAAGGCGTAGTATGTATTGTATTCAGGGGCCAGATAGTCAACCAGATACTGCATCATTTCCACGTTGTCCTCAACGACTAGGAGTGTTTTCTTCCGAGGATCATGGACAAACTCAACAGGTGAGAAAGACACGTAACTGGCCGGCGCATACTCATCGGCCAACAGCTTTTCACGCGTTGGCAGTTGTGGATCCAGAATAGACTCGTGTCCCATTTTGAAAAGGTGAAAGAAGTCCGATACCTGTTTTCGGTAAGGCATACGGATCACAAAATCGGTACCTGGTTTTTGGTCGGGCCTACTGATCACATGAATCGCTCCACCAATCTGGTCGAGTATGGTCTTGACAATGGGCAGACCCATGCCCATGCCGTGGGAATGAGTGTGGGAGATTCGGGCATAGGGCTGAAAGATAACCTGCTGGTACTCTGTCGGAATGCCTACTCCCTGGTCGGCGATCGAAAGGATGAGCTGTTCGGTATGTTCCTGATCCTGTTGTGGCTCATCCTTTTCTGACTGGTTATGTTCTGGCTCATTAATCTGTTGTGAAAGGGTATCCGCATCGGAAGTTGGACGGGTCGGTTCTGATTGCAATCGGATATGGATTCTGGATTGCTCGGGCGAATATTTTATGGCGTTATCGATCAGATTGTTCACCACCCGCTCCAGGGCGGTCTGATCGGCCCTGACTGCCAGGTCGGGCTGGATCTGATGGGTGATGGTGATGGAACGTTTATGGGCTGCGGCCTCAAAAAGCATGATTCGTTCCAACACTACCACACTCAGGTTGATATCGGTGGAGTGATCGTATTGAAGAATCCCTTTTTCACTTCTGAGAAGATCAAACATGTTGACTACATCTCGGCTGAGCTTGGAGATGTGTTTTTTGGCAAACTGCAACGCCTGCGTGTCGGGGTATTGCAGGGCAATCCCATGTATGTAATCTTTCAGTAAGGTCAACGGTGTTTTCATCTCATGAGCCAGATTGGAGAAAGTATTCATACGCTGTTCATTGAGCATTTCCAGCTGCTTGGTACGCTCGGCCACTTTCTCTTCCAGTTCAGAGTTTGCCAAGGCAAGCTTCTGATTGGCCTCGGTTAGCTTGTCATTGGTAGCCCTGTGCATCTGTTGGGAAACCAAAAGGTACTGGTAATAGATCTGGCGATCCTGGTCCGAGTGCCGAATGGTCAGAATCTGTTTTCGGATGTAAAGCAAGGTGACCATGACCATTCCCGAGTTGACAATGAGCACTTCAATTGCCTGAGAAGCATTCAGGTAGGTAACAACGGTAAGACAGATCCACGGGATTATGGCCAGGTACAGGGCAATGATTTCCGTTTTATTTCTCAAAGGCTTTTGCTCGAGTAGCGAGCGGGTCATTGAATAGATAACGCTCAGGGCGTAAAAGAAGGGAATCACCACACCCCATTTTCGGACCAGCTCCAAATCGCCGCCCAGGCTGTAGACCCCGACAAAGAAGAGCAGAAACGGACCGAGCAGAAAAATGAAAATGCCGTAACGGGCATGAAACCGCATCTTTGCAAGGTCAAAGGCCTTGTAAAAATACCAAGGGGCATACATGCACATTGAAAAGCCGGCACCGTAAGCGAGTATGTTCTGACAGACAATGGAAAGACCGAACTTGGGATCGGGAAACAACCCGCCACTCAGATTGTAAAGGATGATCAGAAAAAGAAGGGTCAGATACCGTTTCTGGGTTTTATCGGCCGGCTTGGCTAGAGCGTATACCCCCAGGTTGGCTAGCAGGATTGTTTCCAACAGCAGAAACAAAGCGGTAATCCAGTGCATCTGGCTGCCCAGTACAAGCTGGTTTGAATCAATAATCATAGCTTTAAAGTGGTTTGTTTTCATAGACTTGCCTTACCAGCTAAGTGTTTATATTCGCTTGGCAAATATTCGCTTGGCAAAGGCATAAAATTTAAACCTGAGGCTTTTTTCCAATCTATACACTGGGATACACACCTGTTGCATTTCTAAGGGATCCTAACAAATCGATATGTATCCACTTATCTGTACCCAGTTATCTGTATAGGGTTATCTGTAACCGGTTAATTCGATTCAGCTATGGCTGATTTCGTAATGGTGGATTCAGCAATGGTGGAAGATACAATCGCAGATGATGCAGTTGCAGATGATGCAGTTGCAGATGAAACTGGGCTGGATTGAATCCTGTCAGATTGATTGATGTCGGAACGGGAGGAGAGCGAATCGGTTTCCATTGAATTTTGAGCATGTTTGTTACAGAGAAAATACAAACGGTACGAAAGATCCAACTGATCGAAAATCTTAAAACCTGCCTTACGGTAAAAGGGAATATTACTCTCGGTGCTTGTTTCCAGATAGACAGGACGGTTGTGTGAGTCTGCCCAATTCAGGATTTGATCCAGCAGCTTTGTACCGATTCCTTTTCCTTGATCGGCTGCAGATACGCCAATGTACCAAAGGTGAACAAAGGGGCTATCCGGATGGCGCTGTTTGATTTTGGCTTCCCGGTCAATTGTTCGCTGGACGTTTTTGATTCCGGTACAGGTGGCGATCAGGTTTATGTCCCAAAACAGTGATTGCACAGTGGTCTTTTTCCGATCCGGATACAGAATCAGCGCGCAGGCCTTCTGGTCATCCGACAAGAAAATCTCACCGAATTTGGCGCATACCTTGATTGAATAGGCAATCAGGTTTTCGATGCGTTTATCACAATTTTGATCCTGTCTGACAATGTAATTGACACTTTGGTTGTCCCTGAAGGCTGAAGAAAGGATCTGTATGACTAACGGATAGTCTGTTTTGGTGGCTTTTATCATTATCTATTTTTTGAAATAATAAGTGGGTTGTTGTAACTTAAAATGAAGCCGCCAAGGGTTAGGTGTTTTCTTTTTAAGCATGTTTTATTTCAAATAAATAATATAATGCCCTTATTTTCAAAGAAACTTTATTAAATATTTTTTTGAAAAATTGCTGTATTTTTAATGCTTATTGCCATCAATCCGAATCGGTCCAACGTTTTTGCAGTTTTCCAAAGACGTTGAGACACATTGATTTTTTCGCACGATCTTATTAATATTATCTCAGATCAATTTTATCTCAGAAAAGACAGACAAAGAGCTACTTTTTCAAGGAATCAAACCAACTGAAATTAGGTTGGATTGCTCCCGCAGCTCATTTCCGCTTAACCAAATAAAACCGATACAGGAAAAAGATCCCGCCACTGTAAAATACGAGCATGGTCCCCAGATTGAAATCCTTTTCGGCTAGCCAGATTGCCAAGGGTAGCAGCACCATCAATACGACCAGACTCCAGGCGATCATTAGTCCAAGCCTGGTTTCATAGATGGTCTTGCCTTTACGGGCGTGAATCTCATTTGATGTAACGTAATTGATAAACGCCTTTTGGAACAAATCAAAATCGTCTTTTGAATCCGTGTCGTGGGAAATCTGGAATTTACCGCCATTTTTCATCTTAAGCTTAACTACGTCGAAATACTGCTCTTTCTGGAAGATGTATTCATCGATCTGATCCCATGCCAATTCGAGGCGGCTTTCGGATTTATGCAAAAATTTACCAGCATGAATCGTTATCTGCTCCTTGTCCATTGTGATTTGAATTCGTCTTTCGAAAAAGGATCTGCAAAGACGGAAAACCAGGCAGAACGAACCCAGGTAGATAGCTGCAAAAACTACAGCATTCAATCCACCCGGCATGCGATATGCAAACAACAGGAATGGCATGAAAAGGGCAAGCAGCAAACGAAACGAGAATGCTAGTTTACCAGTGTTAATGATGTTGAATTTCTGAATCATTGTTTTTTCTGACCGGAATTAGCACCGTATCCACTACTATATCCACTACCGTATCATCTGCCAAGCCTGTTTTGATTCCATCAATTGCGCCTGTGGCATTGAGTTCCCGGTAAGACCCAAAACCGACAGGCTCAATCAAAAAATCAAAAATGATAATTGATCAGATACAATTGATTGTCTGCCGGTGCTGGATTCAGATCCAGTTTAAACTCAGTGCCTTGTTTGTCCCTGTTTACAATCGCATGCAAATGCAGTACCTGCCCAACCGAATTGATCTGTTCGAACTCAAATCCGAAATGTTTGAGCTTGGTTATCCTGCCCAGTTGATTTTCAGCGTTACTGAGGTTTTTTACCAGTTCATCCGAAGGTATCGGCAAAAGGGGGCTATCTTGTAACTGAAGCTGAAGGGATTGCCATTGTTTTTTCTCAATCCTTGAAACAACCGAATCCAGAACGGAGAACTTCTGCTCAACAAGCTGCAGCTGTTCTACGGGAAACTTGTATGTTATCTTTTCCCCGTTACCGGTCAGCAATACCGAGCGGATTTCCCCATAGGTGTTTTTCTGCTCTGTAAGCCTGCTATAAAATATATGTGCTGTTGCAGAGGCAACCAGGTGGGGCTTGTCCCGGTATTTGTCAATGAAAGGCGATTTGCTCAGTTCTATTTCAAAAAACTTGTGATTTCCAGCAATCTCAGTCGAAACTCCTACCGAAGGTTGGCACTCCCCGCCCAACGTATTAGCAACAAGATGAATGGCGGAATCCTCATCGGCAGACAGTTTAATAATGCCTCCCAAAGAGCCGTTTTTTCTGTCATTACAGGCAAAACAGAAATAAAAGAAGATCAGCAAGAACAAACCCTTGATTAACCTGTTGAAAATCATAATTTGAAAACGATTAGAATACAATTTATCCTGCTTTACATTTTAAGTGAATTTGTTTCTGCTTCCATAGCTTTCGCTGTTCCCGGTTTGTCAAATTCGAAGAGCATGGTTTTCCCCTTTGATGGAATACACAGATATTCTTTCCCATCCGAAAACCCTATCTTATATACGTTGAAAATTCCCGCACACGGTTTCACATACAGAAAGTCATTGAAAGGGTATGTTTTTGTTTTCAATACGCTGACCACATGAAGCAGTTTTTCATCATAGCCCAAAATGTTCAACTGAACATAGATGATAATCCACAGTTGCAGAACGCATGCAACCAATATGTTGCCAACTATCATTTCTACGGATAGGACTTTAAACAACAGCTGATAAATGGATGAAAATACCAGCAGTTGTGAACCGAGAGCCAACAAGGTAGCCACAATTTGTTTCTCCACACAGTTCTTTGTTAAGTAGTTCATTTCAGTCTGATTCTTACACCAAGTTCTACTCCCGCATCATAACCTAACTAAAGCAGATCAGGAATCGCCTTAGGTCCAGTCAGAAGATATACTTGGTTTTTCATATTCGGATGTTTATGTCTGATAGAGGGTTTTATATTCTTAGGCAAATTGCACAAAAAAAACCGAGACAACTAAATCACTTAGTCGTCTCGGTTTTGACAGTTTTTGAATGTGTAAACCAATTTTCAGACTACTGCATCAAAAGCAGTTCGACCAGGTCTAGATTCGTTCAATTACAAAGCTGTCTGCTTGATAAAAGCATTCAGCATGAAATCATTTATTCATTAAAAACAATGCCACGATTGGAAAGAAGAGTAGGAAGAATAACACAAGAAGCACTTTGAAAATCGAATACCTGTCATCAGCTTCTTTTCCATATCTGTCTTCGTTTATATCAAGGAAATAAAAATTAAGTATCCAGAATACAATAGCTACCCCGACCCGTACCAACCATTTGTTTCCAAATTGTTCAAAGGTAGGAATGTCAATATTGAAAATAGCCCGCAGTGTGGCCAAGATATGTAAGAGTAACACTAACTCACACATAACAATCGTGGCTACAACAGATAATTCTGGCTCAGGATTTCCGATCCGTTCATACATAGCGTGAAGACCGGCTAAAAATCTATTTATTCTTCTTTTCATTCCAGATCAGGATCCTTATAATTTTCTGCATTTTCCTTATCGAACTCTTTCCAAAGTGTATCTTCCAACACTGCATAACCGACGCCGATTACAATCCCACCAATTCCTCCTGTAGCAATGGATATACCGGTAATGGCAACCGTAGTCAGAATTACTGTTCTTGTTATGAAAAAATTTCCGTCATGCCCTCCGATAAAGACAACGATGTTTTTGGTTGTATCCGAAAGCCAAACCCTGAATCGGGCCGGTTCACTTATTGAAATCGTATCACTGCTTTTCATTACCACCTGTCTCTGCTTGTCAATCCGTTTGCCGGAAGGATCGTATTCTTCATAGGCAAAACCCTGTTTTCCCTTTTTCCACACCGTTTTACGCTTTAGCGTTTGATTGGGGTAATAGTGTTCAACTACCCCATCCAAAAGCCCGTTGACACGTCTTTCCCTGCTGACTGTGTTACCCAAGCCGTCGTAATGCAGGATTGTTGCCGTACTGTCATTTTCCTGTATCAACTCAGTGTGTTTGGCTTTAACAGTCTCAACACTATCTGCCCAGGCAGCGTTTTCAGAGGTAGCGTTTTGGGTCGAAGCATTACCCGTGCATCCCCACAAGGCGATAAACAGGATGCATCCGGATAGGTTTACTTTCATAGGTGTTTTCTTACTGGCCAGTATGAGTTGGGTGAATGGTATGTGGTTTAACTGTTTGCTGTTTTCCGAGTTTATATCCGCTATTGTGAAAGCAGAAATTCATTGAAATCCTTAAACGACTTGTAAAGGCTTGACTGATTGATAATGGCTGTTTTTGTACCAAGCAGTGTTTTGGCCCTGTTACGAAACTCGATCGCCTTTTTCCAACCTGCCCGGTCATTATCCAAAAACAGGCTGAACTCTGAATAGTCGTTCAGTAATCTAGTCTGATAGGCCGGATCAAAAAGCCACAAAGAGTTGAGGATAATCGAGTCGTTTCTAAACCTTTCAATCTTGTAAAAGGTCAAGGCGGAAAGAAAATCGAATACACCTTCAAAAATATTGACAGCCCCGTTCATCTGGATAGCCCCGTTGGCAGAATAGCTACCAGATGAATGGCTACTCGAAGAATAGCCATATACTGCCGATTGACCAACAGCCGTACTTCCCATAATAGTAGTCGGAGCTTTTAGCACCGCACAGCCTTTGTAGAACGGGTTTCTAAGCTCGTAGCCTCCCTTGTCGTTTTCGAAAGCAAGAGCAAACAGATTTTTCCCCTGGACCCGAAAATAAGCCTCCTTAAGATAGACCGTCGCCAAATGAGCATCTATGCCTCTACTATGCAAATAATTGATCAGAACCCGGTTTGAAAGCGTTTTAACGGCAAGTATTTCGATTTGCGAGCTGCTATTGTGTGCTTGGGAATTTTGCGCGGACTGATGTTTTGTGAAAGGCACTGTTCTTTCTTCTACAGTGGCAGATTGGCTGGGAGTGATAATGTTCCCACTGGATTGAAAACTGTTCAGACTCACCAGCGCCTGTTTAAACTCAAGCTGCTCTATCTGGCGGACCAGAGTGATAATGTCGCCTTTGTGACCCGAAGAGAAGCAATGGAATACATTCCTATCCGGGTGAACGAAAAAAGAAGGTGTTTTCTCGCCCGTCAAGGGAGAAAGATAGACCAGCTGATTGCCAACCTGCTTTGCCGGTACAAACCCCTGATCGGCCAGATACTCTGTGATGGGAATGGCTTTAAGGCGATCAATGTAACTTTTGTCAATCATTCTAAGAATATAAATACCAATAGTCCTGCCATGCATAAGACACCTACAGGTGAGCATTCATAACCCATTTTCAGCGAGTGAAAGAGTAGAGGAACTAACTCTTTTTTTTTAGCGGCTTAATTCACTGTATTGTTAAACATCAACTATACAGATAGCTTATAAAATATGGTTATTAACTTTTTTGTACGCCCTATACAGAATTCAACAGGATGAGTTGACTTATAATTTATGGCTTTTGCTGACTTATAAAATATGGCTATTGACGTTGAAATCAGATTCTCACCGGCGAAAAATGGTGTTTAGTCCATTTTCTATTGTCTTAATTCTACAGAAATCATCCCAGTGTCTTTTGGTTACGGTATTGTTTGCCGCTTTAATACTACTTGAGGCAAACAGAATTCCGGCTTATAAATTATGGTCTTAGCAAAAGCCATGTCCGAGTTCACTTTAAAAAAACACTTATAAAATATGGTTTTACTGTTCAATAGGTTTTACAGAATACCAATAGTCTTCAGACAGTAGCCAGCCGGATTTTTCATTTTCACCTTATCAAACTTTCCAGTTTTCCAGTCATAAAACCATTTGGCAAATTTCTTTTTCAGATCCTGGCTTTCAATAATCTTTTTGACCACATCGGCGCGAACAATACCGACCTCTTTCAGATTGGCCTCGATCCGGATGGCATCCGATTCCTTAAAATCGAGCGGAATCTGTTTGATATCGGGTTTATGATGATTCAAATAGAAATAAATCATGGTAAACCGCTTACCTGTGCCTTCGGCTTTGAACTCATAGGAAACCTTCAGATCGGTCAGCTGGTTGATTTCCTTAATTGCAGGATCGAGCACAATATCCTTTAAATGAGAGACTTTGGTATATTTTTCAGGGATTTTTCCTTCGGGATCCTTTAGTTTCAAACGCGTTTTGAATTCATCGATGGTGAATTTCTTGATCGACTGATCACGCCACTGCGAGAGCATGATGTAGATCCGCTTGGCGTATTTGCCAGGCATATTCAAGGCTCCCAGCAGCTTAAATGAGGTGAACTCCTCTTTGATATTGATCAGATAGGGCCGGATCTTGTCGGATATCTCCACTTCGATCAGCCCCTTGCCTTTGATGTATTCGCAGGAGGCAAACAGGGCCACCTGCAGCAGGTTGCCGTTTTTCTGCTCGATTTCAATCACTTTCTGCATCATCCCGCGCGTTGCATCCTTGCACTGGGCGTAGTTCCAATCCCGGGAGGTAACGGTCATAATGTCCTTTACATAGATCCAGTATTTTTTACCGGGTTCATCGTTCTTATCAAGCTGATAGAGCAAAAAGAAAAACAAATCCAGTTGACAGGCCGACATTTCAAACCTGGATTCAGTGATTATATTGTGTTGTCGAACTTCGGTCAGATCCGAAATGGTAGTCAGATCAATCAACGAATCCGATGTATAAGCGCTGTGCATGAGTGAGTTAACTTTGAAGCGGATAAATACAGATCCAGTACAGACATACAAGTACGAACAAAAAACCATAAAAGTCAAATTATATGGTTTTTCTATCTTTCAAAATGTCAGACATATAAAATATGGTCAAAGGTTATAAAATATGGTCAACCGACTTATGATTTATGGTTTTTCGCTTATGATTTATGGTTTTGCAGGCTTATAAAATATGGTTATTGACTTATCATATATGGTTATTGACTTATCATATATGGTTATTTAGCTATTTAATAGTCTGATAAACAATTAGTTACAAGCCCTTCAAATAATCAAATAAGAAAATATGTTTACAAATAACACAAATTTGTGATGTTTGTCAGACTTATCCACAATCTGATCTACAATGCAGGACAAGACATATTGCCGCTAAAAAAAAAGGAAGTAGCAACGAATGGCAAGGCGTCCGTTCCTTTTTGCTAAAGGGAGTTCCGCCGCTTCGTGTATTATTTACACTAAAATATTTAGTAAATATTCTACCGGGAATGCTAAAGCAACGTTTTTGCTAAAATAAATAGCTTTATTTGTTGATGCAACTTATTGATTACTAATGTATTAACTTATAAAATTATAACCAAATCGTTTAATTTTTAACGTCTATTTATTTACAATTCTGAGTGGAATTTTTATGGAGGCTTCTGTCGCCTTTCCTCCCCTACTTTTTTTAAACTCGACAACCACATTCTTACCCGGCAGCGCCTGTCTGATGTTTGGTACAACGGGCAGCTGGACATACTCCAGAGTTTGATTGCCTATTTTCAAGTTCTGTACAATCTGGTAATCGGACAGATCCCCAAACGAGGCAATCTGCTTGTGTTCTTTGAGAAAAACCTGAATGTTATCAGCCAACTTTGCCTGTTCAGTGCGGTTAAACCAGAGCAGGTAGCCTACGAATAGGCTAATTACGGCCAGTGTGGCCGGTAGCCCGATGGTTCCGAATCCGTGCCAGAAGGATTGCCAATTAGTCTGATAATTGTTTTGGTAGACATTCTGGGCGGATTGCGTGCTTTTTTTGTTTAACAGAGCAGTTGCAGCGTCCAGACTGTCTTTCAGCTGCTGGGTCTGACTATCCAGATGCTCTTTGGTTTCAATCATCTCGCAGATCAGGGGCAAAAGCTCTTTGTCAAAATTGACATCGTACTTGGCCGACATCTGGTGTTTGATTCGTTGGATATCCTGTTGGGTCAGTGGCATAGGTTGTGTCAATAGAAAAGATACAAAATGAGGCAAGGCATAGGTTACCAAGGACACTTGTCTGATAAGGACAGTGCCCCTAGTAACACTGTGAGGGAGAATCGATTAAAGATTTTCGTAATACAGGAGTTGATGTTATTCAATTTCCGAAATCAGACGTCGGTATTTGATGCGGGTGGCCAGCGAGAGTCTGGCCGGGTCTATCTCGGTGCCGTTTTTAATCAGCTCGATCAGTTGGGCATCGGACTGTTCGTTTTCGGTTGAACCAAATTGTTTGACAGAGATATTATCAGTGGTGAACTGCTCGATCTGATGCAGGTAGTCCTTGTCCAGCTCGGCATTGAAGCGGCCGATGTTGATCCAACAGGTTATGGGAAAAGCACCACTGACCGCCTGGGACAGTTCACGCAGGAATTTGATACAGGCCGTGTAGACGTCCCCGCCGGCGATGATTACGTCAAAATGAAGGTCAATGCCCAACTGGTCGAACTCCTCTTTCAAGACATCGGCCGGATAGCTCTGGGTGAGCATGTTGACAAATTCAATCGATTCGGTCGCTCCCATATCGACCCAAAAAATGTCTTTGGCTTTGGCGATGGAAATGTTTTCGATCAGGGCCAGGAATGCTTCCCGGTTGATTTTCTTTTTGGTATCTAATACGTTAAATGAACGAGCCTTGTCCTTTAAGCGCGAAAGCGTGGTTTGATTGGTGTTGTCCAGGTCCAGATAGGCAACACTGGAGTCGTGTTTGTACTTGTGGTAAACCAGATAGGTAAAAAAGGACTTACCTACTCCCCCCTTTGCCTGGCAGATCAGGTGAATTACTTTTCGAGGAGTGGTGAGCGAGGATTCGGCTGTCTGAGCTGCTGGTTGTGTTTTGTTGTCTTTCATGGATTTAGGATTTGTGGTTGAAGTTAACGGATTGCATTTTTCTTATAGTATACTTTATTCCTGGTAAGCTCTTCTCCTACTGGACTTTAATCAAAAATACTTTTCTTAGGGGAGTTGTTGTTGTAGTTTTCCAAAAACCTGACCTGCTTGATTTTTTCAGAAAGAATAATCTTTTTGGCAATATCGGCTTGTTGCTCGAGCGCTTTTTCGAGCTGGTCGACTGACAAGTGGTTATCCCGCAAAAAGATCTCAAACGCATCAATGCTCAAAGCCGGGTCAATTAAAAATGATTTACTGCCAGGCTCCTGGTTGATTGCCGTTGCCTGACTATGATCGGTGTTGATATTGTGATCGGTATTGGTATGTTGTTTTGATGCGCTGTTTTCCTGTAAGATACCTGGTGAGCCTTGCTTTAATGAGTTAAGTATCTCCTGCTTTAATTCATCCTTGAGTTGGCTGAGGATAGATACATTTTGAGAGTAGCGGCGATGAATCTCATAGATGTTTTGAGCCGTTATGGTCAGACTCAGATCCGTTGAAATCTTCTGGGCAATCACCTGGGCAGGTAAGCCCTTGTGAAAATACTGATCCTTGTAATAAAGGTAAAGCAGATTGAATTTTCCCCTACGTCGTTTGGAGAATGCCTGACGGATATCATCTTTGGTTATTGTTTCCATACGCGGGTGTTGTACTGGTCGATGTGTGCAATAATACAATATAGATGCAAATTTGCTACTAAAATACTGATAAAATATGCTTTTTATGAATGTTACTACGAACTTACTACAAATTAGTTACAAACAAATTCGAAAACCGTACTTTGATTTAGTCAATGTGTATTGTCGGGCTATTTAGTAGCTGTTTTGTAGTAGCGATAGGTTGGAGTAATGACGTAAGTTTAGCAAGAGGAAACCTATTAATAATATTAATAGGTTGATAGTCAATAACATAGTTATTGAAAAAATATTATATATAGATTAAGTGTTTGATTATCAGAATATAAAAAGTATATTTAAGTAGACCAAAAGGAACAGAAACTGACAAAACAAATGAAAAAGCCTTCAGACAAACCTAAACGTCCAGCACGCCGCACCCGTCAGGCGGGCGAATTGCCAGTGGCAAAAAGCGGTATTAGAAGAAAAAAAACAGAAGATGTACATAACACTGTCATCGAGGATGAGAGCCGCGATTCTGCAGAAGGAACCCATCGTCTCAGTGCCAGCACCGGCAATGATAGCACGAGCCTGGTCAAGCCGATCAATGTAAACGTGGGGGTACTGAGAAAGTCCAAAGAGCACCAAAGGCAGCTGGGCGTCAAGACACTGAAGGAGTATAGCGAAGCGGCGCTGCTGTATTTTATCAAAAACGGACTGAACCCAACTAAGGAACTCGAAAGCGGAGAAGTGTCCGTAGAAGTGGTCAAGCTGAGAAACCAGATCTTCTCGTTTCTTCAAAAGCAGGAACAGGCCTACATTTTGCCCATCTTCCGGGAGGTGACGGGTCAAAACCAGAATATGGAAAAGTCGCTGTCGACAATGATTTCACAGCTGGAAAAAGTATATGAGCTTCTCTACCGGATCAACCAGATGGTGCACGTCTCAACATCAACCACCTTGCATGTGAGTGGTCTTGACGCAGCTCAGATTGAACAGGTCAAAGAAAAGAACAAAGCCTTTGTTGACAGTCAAGTCAGTGAATTCAAGGGAAAACCAAAGGGCTAGCATTTGGACTGTAGCAATATTTGAAAAGAAGTTTTCCGTTTTTGAAATTGTACAAAAGACCGTGCAGACACAATCGATCATAACATAGTCCATCATAACACAGTCGATACTACCTTTAAAGCCATGATCAGTAAAGTATTGAAGGCTAAGTCCGAAAGCAAGGCTACGGCCAAGGCCTCAAGCAAACCCAGTGCTGTTTATGATAACAAGGGTTCTGCCTTAAGGCTTGTCAACTACATGGAGCATGAGGCGCTCGAGCAAGGCGAGAACGGCAAGTACTTCAGTCAGGATCGGGACGGTGTCGATAAAGAGCAGGTGGTTTTGAGTATTGACTCAAATGTAAAAGGTCTGAAAAAAGAGGATAGTAAATTTTACTCGCTGATCATCTCCCCATCGGCTTCGGAGCTGGCTCACATCGGTTCGGACGAAGAGAAATTAAAACAGTATACACGGCAAGTGATGGAAAACTATGCGGCCAATTTCAACTTGCCTGATGGGAAGAAACTGGAAGGCAAGGATCTGGTCTGGTATGGGATCATTCATCGTGAGCGGGAGTACAGCGGGACCGACATCCAGGTGAAGGAAGGCAGGGTGCGTAGCGGCCAGCGTAAAGAGGGCGATCAGACGCATATTCACATCATCGTATCCCGCCGGGACTCAGAGCAGCAGATCAGCCTTACCCCTACCGGCCCCAGGTCTAGGTTTCCGGCTCAAAACTGGCAAGAAAAGAATGCGTCGGATTTTCAGAAAATGTACGGCTTTGAGGGAAAAAGCCATTTTTCCAAGGATGCCTACAAGGAACAGAAGCTCCGCGAGCGTGTGGCGGCTTTTAAGGAGAAACATCAACTGGGTGGTTACTTGTCGGTAGATAGAATCGCCTTTATGGGTAAAGAGCAGGGATTCGGCAAGATGTTCTATCGCAACCTTAAAACGCTGGAAACAACACTAGAGAAAGGCATTCGGCCCAGTGATCCCTACAGCGGCCTGGACCGGAAGAACCTGTACAGGCAGTATCGAATCGAGCGGGGATATGAGTTGGATAGCAAAGCCGAAAGGGCACTCAACCGTCAGGTGGTCAGTCTACGATCTGAGTATCTGAAAGAGCATGGGGTGGCCTTGACCGAACTGGAACTGTCAACGGATAAGATCAAGAAAGCCTACGCTGGACACGAACACAAATGGAAATTTTACCAGAATCTAAGTCAGCTCAAAGATACAATTTTAAAAACCGGTACATTGCCGGCCTATTACCAGCGAAGACTTGAAATGAGGGCTACCACCGAAGAGATTGCTGCCAATAAGGAAAATTATCGAGCCAGCAGGAAAGAGTCGGTCAGAGAGCCTGCAAATGGGCTAGTAAATGAGGATAGCAAAGCTGAAGATGAGATAAAAAGCCAATCGAAGGAAGCGAATCAAAAGATAAGCCAGGAAAAAGCTGAACAATCATTTGACAAATCTGGTCATGGCAAATCGGATAGTGATAAGGGTGTTGAACCCTTAGAGGGTTCTAATGGCTCTAGTGGAGTAAGTAAAATTGCTGCGGGTCTTTCAATGTTACAAAACATTCTAAGTGGAATGAATGATGGTGGCACTGGAGGGAAAGAGGTAGAGTGGGGCAAAATGTCGAAGAAACATAAGAAAACTAAAGAAAAGCAAAACAATCAGGAGTATAGTTTGTAGTAGGGTGCTATTACTTTTTCAATCTAAAGACCATTGCGGCGCAACGTTCAGGACCTTGTGCAGGTTGGGAGTTAGTGAACTGTCTGCCCATAACCGAAATTGATGATTGTAATTGTTGCTGTCTTATTCTTTGTTGATTAGCGCTCAGGCATGCAGGATGCATTGCTGAACAGAAGTACGTTGGATCTGTTGTAATGTCAGTCACGCTTTCAGCGATGCCTATGTCAGCGATGCCTTTGTTGGCTGCCGGCTTTTGTCTTATCAGTTGGCTTCCTATCAGTATAGTCCAAAATGGTAAAGTCAATACGCCCAGCAATGAGCCGATGTCAATGAAGTAATGTAAAAACACATTTGCCGAAGTCAGTGGAACATTAACCACTTCTTCAAATGGTGCGGCAGGTATGCGAAGTTGAATGGTGCTTACAAAAATTGCATACAAGACAAAAAACAATCCCACCAGCATAAGTCCAAAACCTACCACTATTCCAAACCATCTGAGTCGGCGAGAAAAAATTCCATCCAACTTCCGGTTAACTACAATAAGCCAAACTCCAAACAGACCTTGCGGAAAAGTATAGAAGCCATCCGATACTATTTTGGGAAATATCAGTAAAGCAAAAAGCGCCGTAACCACTATTGTAACAATTCCCGTGTTCAACGTAAAGCTACTGATAGGAGAGTTTTTCTCTTGCGAAAGTCTATGAAAGGAAATAGCCGCAGGAATAAAAAGCAAGAATTGAAAAACCAGTCCGCCATCATGCAATCTCTGGAATAGCAATCCTTTATTGAGGTCTTCATTACGATAAACCAAATAGGCAATTAAAAAGACAATCACAAAAATTCCAATGATACCACCCGCAACGGCTGACCAACCGGCAGAACGATAAGAAAAGCCTTTCCCGGTCAGGACCTGTGATGCCATGGTTAGTGTTTAGTTGTTAGTGTTTAGTTGTTAGTGCTTCGTTGTTATTGCTTCGTTGTTAGTGCTTCGTTGTTGGAAGGATATGTCAAGCTTGCAGCCAACTCATGGATAGACCCATGTTTTGCACCCTTTTTCAACGAATATAACAAAAAGAATCTTGCTGCAAAAAAATGATACAACAGATATAAGTTTTTCATAGTCAGCCTATTGTGTTTGTTTAAAATGTGTCAAACGTGTACTGACAAGACGTTTTGCACATTGCGCATTTTGTATTGCTACCAAGGAGTGAGAAAACAAAATGCGCATTCATGTTTTACAGATTCCCCGGCGGGCTTTTTATATTTTTCAGATTTTTTGATTTACATGGGTTTAGCGTGGTCTTGATGTAGTTATACCCCAACAGCTGGCCAGATGCATTACTCAATAACCATCATGCATGTGTATTCTCAATAGCTTGAACTGGAAACGTTTGAAAGCAATTTCAAATTTGTCTGCCTGTTTTGCAATACCTCATTTGAGGTATTTTTATCCATTTTTGGACTCTATCGAGTAGTTGTCCAACAGGTTAAGAGAATCTCCTTTTTCATCCTGGTTGTCTTTGATAGAATTTTATAGATTCGTACTTGCGTTCGCCTATCCTATAAATACCTGTTTTCTAGTTAGATTTGATTTTTGATAGTCGGTCTTGAGATGATTAAAACATACCAATACAAACCTAACTTCGCGTTGATTTTCAAGTGCTTATTAGCGTATGACGGATGTACGAATGTACGTAAGTACATTCGTACATCCGTCAAGAATTGACGTTTAGTTTAGGTTTGAAGATATTATTTAAAATCTCCGAGATTTGTAATTGGAAGTGTATAGTTATGAAATACTTATATATGATTATTCTTTATCAAAATAAGTATAGCTCTATTTTATCCTTTTGTATTTCTTTATTTCTTGTACTTCATACATCCCTCTAGAGAAGTAAACCATAAAAAACAAACATATATTTGCTATGTACGTATTTTTGCCGTACATTTGTCTTGTCAAAAATTTAACAACAAGGCTATGAAGCAATCAATCAATGTAAAGCAGTCAGTCAAACAGGAGCGAATAGATATTCGGGTTTCCCAGGAAGAAAAGGACCTTTTCCTTGAGGCCCAGCAAATCAGCGGTGAAAAGAGTTTGACCAGTTTTCTGCTTCACTTACTCAGGGACAAGTCCAAGGAAATCATCGAGGAGAAAAAGCGGATACTGGCCAGCGAACAGGACCGGAATATTTTTTTCGATGCCATCTTTTCTGATCAGGCTCCCAATCAGGCCTTAATAGAAGCCGCTAACCGGTATAAATCATTGCAAAAAACCTGATTCGTTTTGGAAGCCGTTCTTTTGGATACTACCCTGCACATCCGTGATCATTTCGAATGTGAACAGCCATCATTGACCGCTTATTTAAAAACACAGGCAAGCCAGGATGTGAAAAAGCGGTTGGCGGCCTGTTTTGTCATCGTCAATGATACCAACCATATTATCGGTTACTATACCCTTGCCAATCATAGCCTGGACCGGGCCCTGGTTCCCGATAAATACCAAAAAAGAATTCCACCCAGTTACCATGTACCGGTCACCTTGCTGGGAAGACTTGCACGGGATTATTCTGCGAAAAAAACGGGACTGGGCGAAATGCTACTTATGGATGCACTTCACAGGGCCTATCAGATTTCCAAGAATTCGATCGGTTCAATGGCAGTTGTTGTTGACCCAATCGACGAGAAGGCTGTTCTGTTTTACGATAAATATGGTTTTATCACCCTACCCGATAGCGGAAAGATGTTTCTGCCTTTGCAGACGATTGCTTCCCTTTTCTAAAAGTTTTCTTCAGACCGTATGATTTAGATCCTCTGATTGGATCAGTTTATAACCAGATAGATGTCCCAAAGCATTAAATTAGTGGAGGCTTCAGGTTTGATGTCATGACGTACGTATGTACGTACGTACAAATGTATCCATGTACGTACGTACCTATTTCAAGGATTGGTATTTTTGTAATGGGTATACATTTTTTCTAAAAGCTCCTTCATGCTCATATCCCGTTCTGTGGCATACAATTTTATTTCTTTCCGGAAGTCGGCCGTTACATCAAACTTGAGTTGAACCAGTATGCTTGGGCCTTCCTTATGCAGGTTCTGACTTGGCTGAATCTCTTCAACAGGCAAAGTTGGTTTTTTTCTTACTTTGGCATCTTTGCCAGGAGGGGGAATATTCGCTTTGGATTGTGCCATAGGATTGTTTTGAAATTAATGTACAAACGTACATTTGTATATTCGTACTTACGTACATTCGTACAAATTAAGATAATTCCTGCAATTTCCCCACAACAGATTCTACAATCTGGGCAGCGGTGGAATTGAGGGATTCAAATGGGGTTTCAGTAAGTGCCTTTCCATAGTCACTAGCCTTACGGTAAGCGGTCTTGTCAGGTATGGCACCTTTGAGCAACGTGTACTGCGCATCAGCAATGTAGTTGGTCGCTTCCTCAATTTCAGCGCTGCTGGTACCCACACCATTTAGGACAAAGCAGATTTTCCTTTTGTCAATGCCATTGGCTTTCAGCTCATGAGCAAGCTTTACGCTCGGTTCCAGATCATCGAGGGCAACACCGGTGGGGATTATAATCAAATCCACCCCTTTGGCAATGTCAAGTGTCATACGTGTAGCATGTGGAGCACCATCAAAGATAACCAGGTCATGGTCGGCAATGGCAAAAGCTTTGCTCACATTGCCAAATGCTTCCACTGATATTTCCGGTTCTATCTTGGCATGCATTCGCCGGCGGTTCCAGTTAGTGCTGGTTGCCTGAGAAATATCCATGTCGGCAATTTTTACTTTCCATTCTGCCGCCGCATACTCGCGCGCGATCAGTCGGCTGATAGTGGATTTGCCAACACCCCCTTTTTGGGAAAGGACTCCAATGAATGTGCTCATAATTCGTAGGTTGATAAAATACGTACGTATGTACATTTGTATTTTAGTACATTTATACTATTGTACATATGTACGTTACAAGTTTAATAAAAAATTAGTTTAATCGCAACAATTGATGGTCTATTGTGAGAATAAATTATTGTGAGAATAAATTATGGATTGTGACTAGAACTAAGTAGTAGAGAGTTTAATAGTGTAGAAATAAGCTAACTGAGTGCAAATACAGAAAATCTTTCCAGTGATAACAACCTGCAATGAGCTTGCTGAGAGAATAGTTGCCTATTCATACAATTTGAAAGCAATAAGTAATTATATGCAAACAATACTATGTAGGAAAGGAAATAGCACCCCTGATTAAACCATTGATTTCGGTAAATACATTCATAACAATCTCAATGACTTAATGTACTTATGTACTTATGTACTTATGTACATAAGTACATTTATGTTTGTTTTTTCTGAAAATAAAGAGTGTTTTGCTAGTAATCGCGATTATCTACGCATAAAATACGCATAAAATACGCCCCGATGAGTATTTTCCTGTATCAGGATTTTTTCCTGTTTTGAGACAGGGTAAGACACCCAGATAAATCTGTTTCAAAACGTCGAAAGAAAAACCTGTTATGCAAACTCAACTGCCTACTCAAAAAATGCAGTGGCTGTTACTGTTAATACTTTTATTTGCCTTCAGCCTGGGCGAGTATCTGTTTCTGACAGTAACTGCCAACAATGGTAAGTTGTATATTTCAGCACTGAAACTGTTCTCCAAAGCGGGTTGGTTTGTTCGCCTGCTGCTGGCGGTGCTTTATCCGCTGGGCTTTGCCTTAAGGCCAATAAAGCTTTCTGAGAGTGGCAAAGTGTCAGATGGATCAAACCGCACATCTGGGAAAACAAAGGCAATACAGGTGTTCCTATATCTTCTGGGAACAGTATTGCTGGTAAGTCTGCATTACAATCCTTTTTTCAAACACACGTATCCAGTGGCTATGGTCATCCTAGCCATTGGCGGTTATTATACCGGGAAGATGCTAAAGCGAAAGCCAGCGGAAAAAGACGCCATACAGACCGACAGAAAGAAAAAAGCGACACCTTACTCATTTCATTTCAAGGGATCGGATCAGAGTGGGGGAGGGGGCAGATGGGTCAACATTGTCAATCCCTTCCGGGGAACGCTCGTTATCGGGGGTGCAGGAAGTGGAAAGTCCCACTCGATTGCTGAACCGATCCTTGCTCAGGCGGCCGAAAAAGGATACTGTGGCATTGTCTATGATTTCAAGTTTCCCACTCTGACTGATTTTGTCTACAGCCAGTATTGTCAAAAGGTTGATGGGGCTCCACTCTCTTTTTATGTGATTAACTTTGAGGACCTAACCCGAACACACCGCGTTAATCCTTTAAAGCCCGAGTACATACCCGCTGCTGCTTATGCAAGCGAGTACGCCCTTTCGATTGTCAATAACCTGATGCCCGAGACGATCGCCAAACCCGATTTCTGGGCCCGTTCGGCCCAGGCGCTTCTTACTTCCACGATCTGGTATCTGAAAAAGTACCATCCTGCCCAATGCACCTTGCCACATGTGATTCAGATGATTGTTTATAAAGACTATAACGTGCTACTCAGATTACTTGCACAAGACTATGAGTGTGCCTCGATGATCCGCTCGATTCTGACGGCATCGGAGATGAAGGCGGCCAATCAGACTGCGGGCATGGTCTCGACTCTGCAACTGGGACTGGGACGGATCAACACGCCTGAAATCTGTTATGTCTTATCAGGCGATGAGTTCAGTCTGGACATCAACGATCCCAAGGACCCCAAGATCTTGTGCCTGGGCTCTTCTCCGACGCTTGCCGAAACGTTTGCACCCCTGATCAGCTGCTCGATCACCGTTGCCCTCAAGCTGATGAATCAGCAGGGCAAGCGCCACAGTCTGGTGCTACTCGATGAAGCGCCGACACTGTATATTCCTCATCTGGATCAACTGCCAGCCACAGCCCGATCCAACAAGGTTGCTACCGTTTACATGGCCCAGGACTTTTCCCAAATGCGTAAGCAGTACGGGCAGAACGAGGCTGAGGCATTGATATCTAATCTGAACAATCAGTTTTTCGGACGGGTCGCCAATCTGAATACGGCTGAGTATGTCTCGCGATTGTTTGGCAAGGAAGAGAGAGTCATACGCTCTGAGTCCAACAGCAACAATACCCCCAGAGGAGTACTATTCAATCCCAAAGCTGGCCTGGGTTCACAGGGAAGCTCAGTATCTCACTCACTGGTCGAGCGAACAGTGGTCTATCCTCAAAAGCTGTTGAATTTGCAGGTGGGTCATTTTATGGGAACCACCGTGGAAACCGATTCGGTCAACTTTTCGATGGCATTTCAATCGCCCGCTTACAAACGCAGTAAGATCGAGCCTTTCCGGTCTTTAGAGGAAAACCAGGTTGCTGACACGTATCAGCGTATCATCAAAGAAGCGGAAAGCATTCTGGCAACGGCTCCCCCTCCTATTCCACAGGAGCAAGACCCTGATTACCGGGTTGGTTAAGCTAACAGGTCAGTAAGTCAGACAAGAAACATGATTCCTGAATCAATTTCATATTCCTATTCCTAGATCAATTTCATAACCTAAAGCCAGTGCCGGGCTAAAGGATGGACAAGCTGAAGCAGAATTAACCCTTTGAGTAAGCAATCTGGAATTTGTGGGCAATAAGATAAGCGCTGAGCAGGCTAATCCTGCTCTACATTTCGATGTATAAATAAGGTGTAGCTAAAGAATGTAAATCATTTCTAAATCACTTATGAAAATGAGTTCTCATTGGTGATTTAGAAATGATTCGGGAATAATATTTTAAAAAAATGTGTATTTAATATTTACTTTTCAAGAAATAATTTCATTAAATCGCAATAGCTCCATGCAAGCCTTTCATACCTTTGGTGGCTGATGATTGGATAAGAATTTAAAATGAACTTGTCATATGATGCCTTTGATAAATAGCCAATATCTAAATGTAAAGCGGGTCTTGTATAGCCTTATAGCAATTAGTTTGGCCAGTGTGTGTTTGTTGTTTCTTGGGGGGTGCCGTAAAAAGGACAATTGCAGTGAGACTATTCCCATTGAGGCCGGTTTTGTCCAACTCACCTTTCTGACTCCAAACGGCCAGAACCTGTATGCCCAGGATAATCCGTTAGATGGATTCAATATTGACAGTTTGTACGTATCTGATGCTGGCGGGCGTAATTTCACCCAGCAGAAAGGACTGATGGCGGGTCCTTTTGCCACCAAGTATTACGTTTATTCTTTCGGCCAGATATACAACCCTGCTACAGACCAGGATGCATTGGTAAAGGAGCGATGTGAAGACTATTTCATTCATTACAATTCGACCGATGTTGACACGCTGCAAGTGTGCTACCGGGTAACTGACAGCGGGTGTGGTCTGTATTACGGCTCTTTCAAAGCTTTTTACCGAAACCAGATGATCTTCGACGGACAACGAAGCATTGTCTTTGCCATTGACATTGTCAAATAACCACCAATCAACGCACATCTATATGATTAAATTCTCTACCACGTTATTGCTTTTTCTGGTGATCGTGCTTATTACTGTGACAAATGATATCTACGCACAGTCCTTGGTTTCCCTTTCTGCTCCACCTTCCAACAGTGAATGCGGTACCGAGCCGCCAGATACCACTGCGTTTGACAATCAGCCCTGGGTAGGTAACAATGCCTATCTGGAAAGCTTTTTGGATAGCATCGCATATCCACGCCCGGCAGCACGGATTCTGGACAATGGAATCAAGATCTGGATACCGGTCAAGTTTTGGCTTTACCGCAGCAGTAGCGGCACAGGCGGTCCGACATTGCTGCAGATCCAACAGATGATGGACAATTTGAACCGTGTATACGGGCAGGATAATAACACAACGATTCAATTTTATCAAAGTTGTGAGCCCACATATATAAATGACAATAACAATCTGAATCCGGACGATGCAAGAGCCCGTCAACTGGCTCGGAACAACCAACAGAACGGAGTGATAAACATACATATGGTTAACTCTTTGACAGGGGGTGTTTTTGGCAGGCACATCTCCTCGGCGCAACTCTCGTTTGATCCCTACAAGGCTCTGTTTCTGACACCGGAGAATTATACTCTGGCCGCTACCGGATCACTGATAGCCCCCTCTACTGTTGCCCATGAAGTGGGACACTGGCTCGGACTTGTCCATACCCACCAGTTCAACGATAAAGGCAAATGCCGCCGTGAAGCCATTGATCGCAACCGTAAATGGGCTGTTGGCGGACCGATTTGCTTTCGTACAAAAGCCAGGGTCGGAGTTTCTTTCAGTGAAACCAACGGGGATGCCTTGCGCGATACACCCGCCGATCACCTTCTGGACAATCTGTCTGCTTGCAACTACAATCTGACAGGACTTACCGATTTGTATGGTGATAGTTATGCAACTCCCCCTGCTGGAAGCTTACCCCCCGATGGCTTTAATCTGATGTCGGCAGGTTATTGGCGACCCTGCCGATCCCGCTTGTCCCGTTTACAAATTGCTGTAATGTTGCATTACATCTACCGGGTGCTTCCTTCTTCCTATCGAAATAACTGGTTGAATGTAGCCGGTAAGTTTGATTCATATGAACCGGACAACAGTTCAGAACTTGGCCGTGCAATTAATTTAGGCCAAAGCCAAGAGCGAAATTTCCATTTAAACTATGAAGGGCTAGATGCTTACCGCACCTGCGATGTAGACTGGGCTGTGGTTCAACCCAATGTAAGCGGAAACATAACCATTCGAACAGCTGCCATTCTGGGGCGTACCACTTGCAACACACGCCTTACCCTATTCAATCTGAGTGGCTCGCAACTAGCTCAGAATGATAATATTTCCACCTCAAATTTGTATTCAACTCTGAGTTACAATTTGACCAGTGGCCAGCGATATTTGATCCGGATTGAAAATCTTTCAACCAATACCAATGGCTATTACAACCTATTTGTCTCCTGTCCGGGAGGAGTGGATCCCTCTACCTTAAGCATTGGTGGGCCTAGTCGTTTTTGCTCTTCGGCAAGTTACTCTATCGCTGGAATACCCGCTAATACCAATGTTACCTGGTCAGTTTCTCCCAGTACTATTGCTACTGTTCAGACACAAGGAAGTCCAAACGTTAACCTGTTCAAGACAACCAATACAACCGGAACATTAACGGCAACTTTTACCAATAGCTGTAATACTACGACTATCCTTACCAAATCCATCAGTACAGGAGGCTATAGTAGCAGTGATTATCCAGTCACCGGACCAGACCAGGCTAGCTGTGGGCAAATGGTATCCTATCAAACTGTGAATCTGCCTGATGCAACTAATTACCAATGGGTTAATATACCCACTGGGGCCACTAATGTTAGCGGACAGGGTACACGCTATCTTAGTTTTACAGTGCCATCGGGTACTTATGGCATGAATGTTGGTGTTCGCGTGGCCTCTTCCTGTGATGCGGGTGGCTCTGTTGCTACAAAATTCACATCTGTTAGTTGCTCTTCTGGTTTTGCCCTTTATCCTAATCCCACCAGCAGCGAACTAACCATCGAAAAAATGAGTGCCACCAATAATGTAAACACAGCCAGTGATGGAAATACGACAACCCCCCAAGCCACTACTGAAGATAAAACAACTCAATTAACAGTAAAATTATTGAATTACTATAATCAGACAGTTCTCAGTGGACAAATTATCGGATCTAGAATCAAATTAAATGTAAGTAAGTTGCCTATAGGAATCTATTATCTTCAAGCTCAGTATGGCAATGAGACTGCTGTTACTCAACAGGTAATCATTACCCGGTAAATGAGCCATTATAAATAGGAAACTAATAGCATCAATACCCTGATCGAACTGAATTTCAGTTCGATCAGGGTATTGATGCTATAGAGATAGTTTGAAGAGTTCTGTATAAGATTTTAAAGGTATTGATTGTGAAGATAACGCACCTGAATGCAAGAATAGTCTGGAAATTTAATGACGTTCTCTCGTTTTACTGCGCCACTAATGCTCAAGCCTTCGGCAGAGTGGAAGCCCACCGCACTATACACTAGTCAGACGAAAGCAAAACTACAGGAGAAAACCGACACTTTCCAGAGTGCACTTTGTCTGTACTCTATTTAGCCATCCCTCAAAATACCCTACCCGCCGTAAACCGCTTCCAGCTCCGGAAAGCAAGAATTCCTCTACTCAAGCTTACCCAAAACCTGTCAATTCTTTCCTGTGCTGAAGGGCTATCGCCTGACACGGTGTCGGGCCTAACCTTCAATTCCATCACCATGAAAACCCAAACAATCAATCCCCAAAGCGCAAAAGCCACTGCATCAAAAAACAAGGATCAAAAGTCTGAAAAAGTGGATGTTTACCAACTGATCACCGATGCGATCATTGCCCGTCTGGAGGCGGGTGTGATTCCATGGAAATGTTCCTGGTCAAAATCCAGTACCATTCCAGCCAATTACCTGACAAAACGTGCCTATAATGGCATCAATGCGTTTCTACTGGCCAGTTTTGGTTATGAGCATCCCTTCTTTCTTACCTTTAATCAGGCTAAAGAGCTGGGCGGTATGGTCAGAAAAAGGGCCAAGTCCATTCCTGTCATTTTCTATAAGCTATTGGAAAAAACCGCTCCTAATGCCAAAGAAGAGGAGAAGATTCCGTTATTACAGTATTACCGGGTGTTTCATATATCGGACATTGAAGGCATTGACTTTAAATTACCTGGGCGCATCGTGAACCCTGACATTGATCTGGTCAAGGAGTGCGAGGCTATTATTTCAACGATGCCCAATGCCCCTTCCATTGTCTTTGAAGGGAGCCAGCCCTGCTATATCCCCGGCCTGGACACGGTACGGATGGTTGGCATTGAAAAATTCACTTCCACTGATGAGTACTATCAGACCCTGTTTCACGAGTTGGTTCACGCAACTGCTCACAAAAGCCGTCTGAACCGTGATCTGACGGGCGGGTTTGGCTCAAACAGCTACAGTATCGAAGAACTGATTGCCGAAATGGGAGCCAGTTATCTTTCGGCTCTGACAGGAATTGAAACCGATACCCTGCTCGATAATGCTCTACTGGATAATGCAGCCGGATATATACAAGGCTGGCTGAAGGCGCTGAAAAATGATCGCAAAATGCTTATCAGTGCCGCATCCAAAGCTCAGAAAGCGACTGAGTATATTGCTGGGCCATACATGGAAAAAGAGAGCTACAGGCAACACACATAGAGGCGGAACATCTAGAGACAGGGGCGTAAGCCTCTGTTTTTTATTAAAAATAGGCTGGAGGTTTTAATTACATGTTCACTCTGCTAGGCTGCGTTGCCACCAAGGCAGCCTTCGGCAGATCGGAAACAGTGAGGGCATCGCTCTTAACCAAGTTAACTCACCCTTGTTCAATTGCCTCCAAGAGTTTATTGCGTAAAGATGCACACCCCTTTCAGGGTGTTGGGCCTAACCTTCAGCCATTACTTTATATCTACTTCATTCAATTTCCCAAGCCGGGTAAGTGCTGCAACAGATTCAAAAACCATCTCATCTGAATTTACTGGTTCACAGACGATTTACTTCTATCATGGAAAAACGGAAAGTTGTTTTTGTAAAATTGTTTAAAAAAGTGTTGCAAATGTTATTACTAGAATGGCGCACATCAAGTAAGAGAAAATCAGAATACACCAATTTAAAGATAAAAATCAAAATTTTACAAACTTTTTTTGCATTCTGGAAAAAGGGTTTCCTCTAATGAGAAGACTGCAGTTTCCAAATAAAATTTTACGTTTTAGAAAAATGGCAGTATCCTGGCTCCCCGAAAGTAGGTAGATTAATCTTAAAATTTCACCTGATTTGGTTAGTGTTTTCATTTAAAACAAAATCTTATTTCGTTGACAGACAGTGCAACTAACCAGAATAGGTATAAATTATCTATAAAGGATTGTCTTTTTAGATGTTGGACTTTAAAGTAAGTTTATTGAAACAAGCGATTGTTTTCTTTCTGAGTCAAGTGATAGTTTTGAGAAATATTAAAACAGTTATTTGAATACAGCATTTATGAAGACTCTTCTCCTCATCGTTCTTACTTTGGTGTCTCTTTTGCCTACTATTAGTAAAGCTCAAAAGTCAACTCCACTGGTCGTATTCGAATCAACCCTAAAAGTCTCAGCTATGGGGGAGGAGGTTTTCTACTATGGATTTAAGGCGGGTGATCAGCTCTTGATTGATTTGGAAGAAGTCAAAGGGAAGGAACTAAAGGAATTTGAGGTGAGCGAATATCCATCTTCGTCCAAATTTATGGATTATAAAACCAAGAAGATTACAGGTAAAACCATTCAGATTCAATCAACAGCTATTTATAAGTTTCGTCTTTCCAACTCCTCGATTTCAGGACGAATCTGCAAAATAAAACTTCAACGTATCCCAGCAGACAATCAATCTTTCAATTCCACTGTCAACTGGAAGATAAAGTATGATACAACTTTCTATAATGAGAATGAAAAGTACTTGGTTGCAAGAGATACGATTATAGAAAATACTATCCCACAACATGTTGAACGTGTTTTCTCAAAAACAGCAATAAATGGAAAGCCCAATAGGTCTACCGTTTCATTTGCCCTGCCTGCAGGAACAATTTCCTGGTCGTATTATTTGGGTGTAGGCAAAGACGCTGAGGATTGTTACCGCAAAGCGGAAGAAAAAGCCAAGACGATGAAATCAACGCTAACTACTGCCGCAAATCTTGCCGATGGAGCCTCAAAACTTATACCGAATGGCTCAATGGCCATGGCAGCACTTGCCTTGAGAGGTATCTCAGCATTTACCATACCGCAAGCGGACAATGTTCAATTTTATATTACCGATCTGGCCAATACTCAGCTGTTTGTGAATGGACAAACGCCCAGCACAGTATTCACATACGGCAATGGTCCTTTGTGTTATGGTCAAATGAAAGGGATGATAAACGGGCAAGCCTACTTTTGTCTATTAAATGATAATATCCGGGAAGGAATAGACGTCACAATTCGTCTCAGTGCCGTAGTGGTCAGAGAACGGTGGGCGGAAAGAACAGTGAAAAAGTTCCGTGTGGCCACTAGCCAGCAACCATTTCTTGCGGGAAACTAATAGGATATAGAATCTAAGGTGGCAATGATAAAAGATTATTATAAAATATTGGCATTAAAGACAGATGCTTCTTTAGAAGAGATCAAAAAGGCCTATCGTGCAAAAGCCTTGCAATTTCATCCGGACACAAATAGTGGCAGTGATCAATCTGCGGATTTGTTTTTAGAGGTTAAAGAAGCCTACCAGATTCTTTCTGACCCGAATGCAAGATCGGTCTATGACCAGTTATATACTGAATATTTCCCATCTAAATCGGATACTGGTAAAACAGATTCCAAAAGAACGGATTATAAAACAACACATCAAAAACACAGTCATTATAATTCAAATACTGAGGATAAAGATTACGTAAAGCAAGAAAGCAGCACTGGCTTTCAAACTAATGAAAAGTATCATTCTCATCAGACAGATACCAATAGAAATACCCATACCTCGCGCCATTACTCATTTCCAGCTCCATTCTATAGTCCCAAACAAAGATCCATCCAGCAAACACCAAAAAAGAACCCTGTTACAAATCACTGGGGAGAATCATTGGCTGAGGATTCGGCGTTTTTTACTCTTCCTGAGCAAATTGGCCTATTGGTTAGCGGCTATACGGACCTGAAGACAAATAAAAGGCCTTTTACAAAAAAGCAGATATGGCACAGGTTCCTGCTGGCTGCAGTTATCAGCTGCTTAGCAACCATCTTGATTATACTATTATTTAAGGTGGAAGATACTGCCTGGAGAGTTGTTTGGACTGCAGTACCGCTAGCAGTACTTTTATGGCTTGCCAAAGTGAGTACCAGGTTTGAACATATTAACACCTTTATTGGTGTTAATGGATTTGCTAGTTACAGTTGCCAGACAAGACCAGATAATATAATCAAAAACTATGAGATCAATTTTCAACAGGTGACAGATTTGGTTGTTGTAAACCAGATCAACAAACGCAATTTCACTTATCAGTCCACCAGTTATTGTTTTTTATGGTTTGATCAAGGAAGACTAGTCTTAAACATTGAAGGAGAACATTACAGTGAGGATAGCAAACCTGAAAGAACAAAAACGGATTTTTGGTTGAATACCCATGCGCAAAATTACTGGACGATCTATCTGTTGGATAATCTGGAAGCAAGACTGAAAGAGAAGGGTTTTATTGAGTTCAACGTTTTTGAATACAGCAAATCGTCAGGTAAGTACAAAAGAATACCCTACATCCGGCTAGGAGAGGGATTCATTACCTTTCTTTCAGAAAAAGGAGAGATTACTTATACTAAACCTGAAATCAAGAAGGTTTACACTCGCGGATCAGAGCTTTTTATTGAACATGTGAATTTTCAGAAGAAGTTTTTCTTTTTTGAGTCAGGCAACAAGAATGGTATTCCGCTTCTGAATTTATCCAACCGAGGGTTTTTTCTGAAAGCATTTGAGATTTTACTCGGCTATCAACTTTCTTAAGCCAAAAAACAATCGAGTCTTTCAGTTAGTCAAAACGGTTGATCTATCACATAACATTAAGCTATGAAACGGCTATTGTACATTTGCCTCCTATCTTTATTATCGATTACAACTGGTGTAAGCCAGAGCAGCTGGCCATCTGTTAATCTAAAGCCAAAATGTTATGGGGATGGACCAACATACTACACCACTCGGCAACTGGAAATGTTTGAAAGTATGAGCATGGAGAGTGCCGTAATGCGAGATGTTCCGAAAGGGGCGGCTGTATTGGTTACAAACTCTTTCTTTGGTGAACATGGCTGGTGGGAGGTTTGTTATCAGGGACAGACAGGCTGGGTTAGTAAAGTCCATCTGACCAGAAAGCGAATCACCCAGCAAGCGCCAGCATCCGCTGAACAGGAAGATGATGAACCGGGAGATGATGAACCGGGAGATGATCAAGAGCAAGAGCCTGTCATTTCTTCAACTGATGAAGGTTTCGGCGTTGGATTTAATCCTTTTTTAGCACAGGTGAGTAAAATGGCAAACTTTAGGAGTGCTCCATCCACAAGAAGTATTGTTATAAGACAGCTTCCAATCAGAACCCAACTATATGTTTTTTCAGATCAGACTACAAATGAATTTTACAAAGTTATTGATATTCAAACAGGCAAGATCGGTTGGGTAAGTAAAAGCCTGATTAGAAGAACGGGTGATGCAGATATTAATTACAGTGGAGCATTCCAAAGCACAGGCTCTACCTCAGAATACAACTCTGAGGTAATCATCCGAAATAAGTCTTCTCGTAAGATAACTCTAATCGTTGGTGAGCAAACCTATACTCTAGCCCCTCATTCTGCGGAAACAAAATCATTAGCTCCTGGTAAGATGCATTACGTCGCATCCGCAGCAGGCGTAATCCCTACTTCTGGCTACCAGACATTTGGTTCTTTTCAAGGATACCAGTGGGAATTCTGGATTGAAACAAGGTAATTAAAATCTACTATAGACTTTGCAACAGTGACTGAGTGAGTGCTTTACATGGAGAATAATTTGTGTGGCCGATACTAGAAGGTGCAGGATCTGAACTTGGAAATTATTTGTAGTAGTCAGGATTTAATCGGACAGAGAGCAAAAAATACCCTGTCAGCTGAGCTCTGTGACAGTACCTGGGGCGTCTAACTCAGAAAGCTTTTTTTTCTGCCAATCCTCCTGTGGGTCGGTGAA
>JASJOS010000024.1 GCA_030068525.1 Xanthocytophaga flava | reverse complement strand
AAGCATTTTTACTACTTCACTTTTGAAATCGGCACTGTATTTACGCCGTTTACTTGTTGTTTTTTTGCCTTTCATTTACTTGCTAAGTTAAGCAAGTTTTGTGTCCCGATTTTTAGGACCACCTCAAGTTGCCGATATCAATGATCTTAATTGTACCAGTAAGGAATTGAAAGTTCCGCCCGAAATCAAAATACCTGACAAGCCTATCATCTTAATTGTACCAGTAAGGAATTGTAGTTATAGCGGCTTGAACTATCAGAGGTTGACCAGTAAGAGATTGCACCTCCTGGATAATTCTTATATATTTCTCCCGGAAATATCGGACCATATACAAACCAAGTAAATCGACAACTGTCTTCTAATGTGCATTGCTTCATCATACAACTATAGCATCAACTATCCTCACAACATCAACCTCAGTATCAAACAATTTAAAAACCAAACTAAATATATTGCATGGAATTTATGCTGCTTTCTGCTCTTATGGTACTGTGTTGGGTTCCATCAGCAATATTACTAGTAGCAGGACTACTCAGCTTTAGATTAAAACAAACTAGAAAAGTTCTTTTACGCTTATCAGCAGTAAGTTTTTCTATTCCATTTATACTAATACTAGGATCCAGAGTTAATGCACTATATCAGGAAAAAAGTTTTGAAGGGACTTACTTAGGAAAAGACAGTCATTCAAATCCTGTTATAGTTGAGATAAGTAAAAAAGGACGATTTACTATTTCAATCGAAAATCTTAAACAAGACACGATAAAAGGTAGCTGGCATTATAGTCGTGATTACGATGCATACTTGTTTTCTGCTGAGAATCATAGCGTATCAATCAATGAGAATGAGCAAGGGGAATTAATCTTGAATAGTGATATAAAAACAGATTGTTGCGAAATTGATAATATAACGCTTCAGGAAGAGTAATAACGAGCATAGCGACTGGTATAGGTTTGGTAAAGTACCAGGAAGTGAGAATTTATCTCACTCAAAAACCAAGCATGGCTCTATTTGTCACAAGATTCTTCCAGAAGGACAACAAAGGGAAAACTCTTTCCAAAGCATAAAGAGAGCATTCTTTTTACAAGAACAGGAACGATTTCTTCCTTTCAGCAGGAAAGGAAGAAATTTGTTTCTTCTCGAAGAAGGTTATCTTTCTTACTCACTACGCAGGGAGTGTACAGGATTTACCAGTGCGGCTCTAATGCTCTGAAGGCTGATGGTGAGTAGAGCAATTACGATAGCCACCCCTCCTACTATACCAAACATCCACCACTCGATCTCGATCCGGTAGGCGAAGTTTTGTAGCCATTGGTTCATGACATACCAGGCTATGGGTGAGGCAACGCCAATGCCTATGCCTACCAGCTTAAGCAGGTCTTTGGAGAGGAGATTTACGATCTCAGGTACACTGGCCCCCAGCACTTTACGAATACCAATTTCTTTGATGCGTTGTTCGGCCATATAGGTTGCCAGTCCGAATAATCCCAGACAGGATACCAGTATAGTCAATACGGCGAAATAGAATACAATACGGGCAGTGTTTTGTTCGGTACGGTACTGGCTGTTTAGCGACTGATCAACAAACTCGTAGTAAGGGGCTGTTTGTGAATTGTGTACTTTATAGGCTTCTTCAATAGCCTGGATAGCTTCATGGATCTTATAAGGATGCACTTTTACAAACAGGCCCGAAATATTCTGCTGAGGCCAGTACCGGAATACAAAAGGTTCGATAGAAGTAGTTACCGGATGAAAATGAAAGTCTTTTACCACCCCAATCACCTGTCCCTGCTGGTTCCAGAACTGAAGTTTTTTGCCTAGGGCCTGTTGAGCCGTCCAGCCCATTCGCTTGGCAGCCGCTTCGTTGATGATATAGGCAGACGACGTATCCGTCACTCTGGAGGTGCTAAAATTTCGCCCTGCTGCTAAGGTCATTCCTGTAGTAGCCAGAAAGTCCGGATCTATGTTCATATGTGTGATCAAAAGACGATCTCCGGCTGGCTGGCCTTCCCACTGGAAAGAATCCGTAGAGGTATTCAGATCTACCAGGTTGCCAGAAGTAGTGGTCACCTGTGCAATACTGGCTTGTTTCTGCAGATCAGCTTTGATTAATGCTCCTTTGGCTCTCATTTCATTTTTCAGTCTTACATAGAGAAGCTGCGACTTATCAAACCCCAGATTTTTGTTCTGAATAAACGTGAGTTGTTTATAGATGACAATTGTGCTCACCATCAATACAACCGACAACGAAAACTGAGCAACTACAATGCTTTGTCTCAGCAGTTTTCCGGAATGGGTGGCAGAGAAGGATTTTAATACTATCACTGGCTGAAAATCTGATAAGTGAAGTGCAGGATAAATGCCCGCTAATACACCTGTCAGAAAGGTAAATACACAGAGTGCCAGACAAAAACGGGTATCCTGAAAAGGAACCTGAAGTAGCTTGCCTGAAATATCATTCACTGCTGGCAGGAAAAGTTGTACCAGCAACAATGCCACACCTACGGCTATAAAGGTTGTTCCAATGGCCTCACCCATAAACTGAATGACCAGCTGATTTTTTACAGCTCCAATCGCTTTCCGAACGCCTACTTCTCTGGCCCGTTTCATGGCCCGTGCGGTAGAGAGATTCACAAAGTTAAACAAGGCAATGAGCAATACGATTGACCCTGTAGTGAGAAAGATCCGAATGTAAATACTGTTGCTGGTTTTGCTCCAGTCGCTCTGAAAATCAAAGTCTGAATGCAGGTAGATGTCTGATAGCGGTTGTAATGAAAGCGTAGTAGGATCGGTATTGGAAGTAAACTTATCCAGATAGTGATAGAGCTTTGCAGCAAATGGCTCTGTCCGGGCCTGAGAATTCAGTAAAACATAGGTATGATATGCGTTGTTGTCCCAGGTGTAATTTCCGGAATTGGTATCCAGCCTGTCAAATTGAGCAGACAACAGAGCATCAAACTGAATATGCGAATTGGTTGGAGGCGGAGCGGCTACTCCTGCTACGGTAAGTGTGCGGCCATTGGGAAAGGTAAGCATAGTACCAATCAGACTATCAGACTGTTGCCAGTCAGACCCAAAAAGCTGAGCCGCAATCCGGGGAGTAATAACAATGTCATCGGGATTGGAAAGCACTGTACCCGAATTTCCTCTGAGAAGTTTAAAATCAAACAGGTGAAAAAAGGAATTGTCCGTAACCAGGATGTCTTCCGGCTCGACACTGGCTTGTGGGGTTTGTAACACACCCGAATACCAGATTCTTCCAATCCGGCAGGTTTGTTTTACCTCTGCAAAATCTGTCTGCAAAGCAGTTGCCAGGGGTCCGGGTGTCACGGCTACCTTATAGGTAGCACCTGCCTGAGTCTGTTTTTCTACTACCCGATAAATATCTTTGTAGGATGTATGAAAACGGTCATAGCTATATTCATCCCAAATATACAGGCCAATACAGATACAACAAGCCAATCCAATAGCTAGTCCGCCTATGTTAATGAGTGAATACACCCGGTTTCGAACAAGATTCCGAAAAGCGATTTTCAGGTAGTTGTATAACATATAATCTCTGTTGCTAAGGTACAATTGTTTGAATTAGAGTCTAAGCAACTATTTTGCCATAGCGAAAAACAGCCCTTCTCAGCTATCTAAAAGGCTATCATACAGCCATATATACTATAATTTGTCCGTTTGCGGACAGTACTTGTACGATTTTGAACTATAGGACAACACCACATACTGTACTACCCTGTCCTAAATTTGGTAGTAGAACCAACCTGAACGTTGAGAAAGTGGTCGTTGGTGATAAAACCAACGACGGAAATAAAAACATCCTCCCTGTCCTCCTGAAAGGAACTCGTGACAAGACCGGCGGTCTTTCCGACTGGGGATGTCCAAAACAAGGTTACAAAAGAGATAATCATTGTATAGATGTTACTATGTATTATTATGTGTATATAACAACGAATCCTACTAAGACTACTTTATATACAGGTGTGACCAATGATCTGGCAAGACGTATGGCAGAACATCGTGAAAATAGAGGAAACCCAGGCTCTTTTACTGGTAAATATCACTGCTATAAATTGCTCTATTATGAAACATTCCAGAATATAAACGATGCAATTAGTCGGGAAAAAGAAATAAAGCTAATGAAGCATGATCAAAAGATAGCTTTGATACAAAATCAGAATCCCAGAATGGGGTTTCTCTGGTTTTAAGTATGTTTGGACATCCCCAGTCGGAAAGGCCGCCGGTCTTGTCACGAGTTCCTTACAGGAGGACAGGGAAGAAGAATGTTCCTTTTAGAAGGACAAAAAGGTGAGAGGACAAAAAAGGGTAAGAAGGCAGGGAAAAGTGAGAGGCACAAAAAAGAAATATTTCCATAAAACCTTCAGAACTGAAAAAGATAACTAAAAAGATAAGCTACGACATACTACCCTATAAATTCTCCCGAAAACCGTATCTTGCAGACAGATATCCTGTGTATGCCTTATTTCGAAGTCAAGCCTGTTGATCAACATCTCAGTCCACTGATTGAATGTTTCTGGGTAAGCCACTCTGCCAGCCAGTCTATCTCTCAACGGATCTTGCCAGATGGCTGTATGGATATTATCTATACATTTCCCAACCTCAGCCAAAAGATAGCAGAACCATTTGTTGCAGTAGACCCCAGACTTATCGGTATGATGACACAGCCTGCGATTGTACAGGCTAATCCGGGTGTAGATCAGTTGGGTGTTCGTTTTCGTCCTGGCGGTATCTTTCCATTCGTAAAAACGCCTCTGCATCTGTTTACGAATCTGTCCGAACAAGTGGATAATGTAAATAAAGTGCTGGGATCTGCTATCTATGAACAACTTATAGAGCTATCAACCTGGCAGAAACGCATTGGAAAACTGGAAACGCATTTAATCCAACAGCTAAGCGATGTCTCCTACCCTGTACCTATGGGTGTAGTTATCCGGCAGATTATCCAGGAACGCGGGCAGTTATCCATCAAGCAACTAAGTGCACAGACCTCTATTGGTTCACGTCAACTGGAAAGGCACTTTAAGCAGTATGTAGGCGTATCACCCAAATTATTGTCGCGCATTATACGGTTTCGTTATATCACAACCTTACTCAAAGATGCCAGCCGAGATAGCCTGATGGGAATTGCATTTACCAATGGCTACACCGACCATGCTCACCTGACCAGAGAATTTCAGGAGTTTTCCGGACTGCAACCTTCAGCCTATCTGCTTCACTAAACATTTTTTTCGGGATGTCGCTTTTTTACAAAAGCAGACTATCAGGAACACCTACTTTTGTGAATCGGTACTAGCCTCTATGCATTTACAGACATGTATATAGTGAGGCTATTACTACAGAATAGCATTATACAACCTTACCTTATTTGTTTTCATGGAAGTAAAGTCATTATCACCAAACCTGATGGTCAAAAATGTTCAGGCAACTGTTGACTTCTATCAAAAGACACTTGGATTCCAGGTGCTTACTACTGTACCTCACGCCAAAGTAGAAAATGAGCTACAATGGGCACTGTTGCAGTCAGGACCTGTAACGTTGATGTTTCAGGAAGAAGAAAACCTGAAAGAAGAGTATCCGGAATTAGTTTCTCAGAAACCAGGTGGTGGCCTCACACTTTATATGGCGGTAAGGGACCTGTCAGCCTGGTACGAAAAAGTAAAAGGAACAGCCCACATTATTCAGGAGCCACACCAGACTTTCTATGGAGCTACAGAGTTTGCGATACAAGATCCAAATGGGTATATTCTCACGCTATCTGAACATAGCAACGACTAAGTTTATCGTAATTTTATTTTACACAAATTTGCGAAACAAAATATACTAGTCAAAGTAAGTAGACCTATACATGAGTCATCCCAAATTTTGCATGTGAGTTTGTTTTACAAAACCAGCGTCTATTCTCTTTTCAAAAGCATAGGCGCTGGTTAATTTTTAAGCAATCTCTTTAGTTGAGTTGGCTTATAGTCACTTACATTACTCTTCTTGTGGCCTCTTCATTTTTTTGATTGTCCCTTCCTGTGTTGGTTTATTGTCACTTACTTTTCTCTTCCACTGACCTCTTCATTTTTTGCTTGCCAACAAAGTTTATTTATCCAAAGATCCTTCTTCCTGCCATGTCACTTTCTTTGCTTGCCCAAAGAAAGTAACCAAAGAAAAGGCACTTTTCTCCGATCCTTCCGCCCGCAAGGCCAAAGGCCAACCTCGCGGAGAAAAGATTCCCTACGCACCTACACCACCTTCCATGATTACAGTTAGCACCACTCTCTTTGTAACTACTTTGTTGCTACTATTCTAAAGGATGTGAGATTCTTTTACTCAAAATTCGGGATGACTCATATTATTTCTCTTTCTTCTCCTGCTAAAAGCTCTCTAAAAGAACCACTATCCCTATCCTTCAGAAAGTATTGTTACTCCCCTTTGTTCGTCCTCTCTTGAAAGCCCTACCCTTTCTCCTTATCATGTCCCATAACTTTTCTTGAAATGAAACCTTTAGTCAAAGGAGCCCCCTCGCTGTCCTTCTGAAAGAATCTTGTGGCAAGACCGGCAGCCTATGGATTCTGAACGTATTTTTTCTCTCAGAAGCCGAACATGGCTCTATTTGTCACAAGTTTCTTTCAGAAGGACGAAAAGGGAAAAGGACAGGCAAGGGAAAATTCTTTCAGAAGGACACGAAGAGAGGAAAGGACAGTAAGGAGTGTTCCTTTCAGGAAGACAAAAAAGGGGAAAGAACAGCAAAGGAGAAATGCTTTCAGGAGAACAAAGATCGATGGTGCTTTGAGGTAAAATTTTTCCTTGTTAATCATTAAGGTTCAATAACATGAATAAAACAGTTAGTAAAAGAGATTCAGGGGTTTAGTATGCAAATAATCCACATAAAGTAGTAAATTAAGTGTTTTACTCCTACAGACCCACAACCTCTTATACTCAAAGATGCTACTATACTGTAAAACACCTTACAGCAAGCCTGTCCTATGGGCGTTATTTATTCTTGTCTATCTGACAGTACAAGCTCAGTCCAGAAAACCTTCCAAGCCCTCCTACACACTTTCCGGAATGTTAAAAAATGCCAGTAACCGGAAAATATATCTCCGTGAACATTCCTTTTTTAAAAATGAGAATCGAACAGACTCTACTGTTGCAGATAAAAATGGGCGGTTTGTTTTTCGGGGAAGTGTTCATGAACCTACTTACTTTCTGCTTCAGACCAGTGTGAATACATCTGTCGTAGGCTTTTTTATGGAGAACACATCCCTAACCCTCACAGGTGATGCCAATGTGATCTGGGAAGCTGATATACAGGGCTCCAGAGAGGAAGACATTCGCCGGATGTATGACAAAGCTATTGCCTCGGTAGATTATGCCAGTCTGGAAAAACAGCGGGAAGACGCTATTCGCCGTCAGGACTCACTGGCCATTAAACAAGCGAATCAGTACGAACAAACATTACTGGCACAGGAGAAGAAACTAATATGGAATCTTGTTCAAAAATATCCGTATGCAGCCAGTAGTATAAATCAACTGGGAGGACTGATTGATGGACGAACTTCCCAAGAATTACATAGAGCAGACTCACTAATTCGCCTATACGAATCTTCACATGTAGCTCATTATGAACAAGTCAAATTTTTCAAAAAAAACTAGCGATTGCCAGACAACTGGTAGTTGGCCAGATAGCCCCTGACTTTGTACAATCGGATACAGCAGGCCGGCAAGTACATTTGTCAGATTTTAAAGGCAAATATGTGCTGGTTGATTTTTGGGCCAGCTGGTGCTCTCCCTGTCGGCAGGAAAGTCCCTATCTGGTAAAAGCCTATCAGCAATTCAAGAATAAAAATTTCACTATTTTGTCAATTTCCCTGGACAAAAACGCTACAAACTGGCAAAAAGCTATTACAGCAGATAAACTTACCTGGACACATGTAAGTGATCTTAACTTCTGGAAAAATGCAGTAGCTGTTCAATACTCAGTGGATAGCATTCCCTTTAACCTTCTGCTTGATCCGGCAGGCAAAATTATTGCGCTCAACTTACGAACAGATGCTATTGAGGAAACGCTTAAAGCTGTACTAAAATAAAAACACAGTGGCCTACTTGTTAGCTAAGTTAGTTACTTATCCCTGCTTATTCTCCCCTTACAGATCCCTCTACTCTGACAGCGTATTGGTATATTGGTTATTGGTTTATATATGCCCCTATATATATATAAATATATAGGGGTATAAATGAACCAATAACTAATACAATACAGCATGGTAGCTGTACCAATCAGGAACATTTAACATCCAAAGAACCACGCATCCTACACATGGCCCCACTTTTCCTTCCATACCCATACGCCATACTCACCTGATTAGCCCTACAAGACATTATTTCTTGTAATTGCAATGCTGGTTCAGTTGGTTCATGAGTTGTTATAATATCCCCCCCTATAAGGGGGTATATATATAACAACCCACCTTATGAACGGGTGAGCCAACTTGCACCAGCTTTGCACCAAAAATGAGCCAGCTCTAGGCACTAAGGAGCAACCTGTAAACCCCTATAATCTGAAAGAGCTTCAGCACCTGCACGCAAGGACATTTACAGTCAGCAATCACTATAATGGTCATTCCGTCTTACTGACCACTCTAGCGATCTATTCAGAAGTTGATAGGTATAACGATCAAAGGAATCATTTCACAAGACAAACAATCGGTATGGTGATCAAGGCTGGAGCTGATAGGTATAGTGGTCAGCAGGCAAAAATCACTATACCTATCATTAACACAGCCAGGCTGTGAGTCATATTTTCATTATTCCTAAAGTGGTTGGACTGGCATTTGGATAATACCGACCTTTGTATCGCTAAATCGGTAAAAGCAGGAGATAAAATCATACAAACAAGGAAGCCGGAACCTTGTATGCCATGCATCAGAAATCCCCTATTTTACCGACCCTTTGTACGCTAACCTTTTCCACAAACCAAACAAAACCATGGCATTAACTTTAACCTTACTCACCTCAAGACCAGACTGTGACAAAGTCCTTGATCAACTCAGCGACCTCAAAAGCGATCTGGAGTTTAAGCAAATCTCCTTACACCCTTTTTTGTCCTCCTGAAAGGAACTCGTAGCAAGACCGGTGGCCTTTTCAAGTGGCGAGTATCTTTTTCTCTCAGAAAATAAACACCACTCTATTTGTCAAGAGATCCTTTCAGGAGGACAGGGATAGTGTTCTTTCTTTAGTTACAAACCTCTTTCCCAGAAAAGTTATGGAACAAGATAAGGGTTGGCCTTCTTCGTTCTTTGAAATAGGGATGCAGACCGTCAATGGATAGATTAATCTTACCATTAGGAGGTGGCCTGTGTGTAGGTATCAAAATCTACCACCTGTATGGCAGACTTTGTTTGTGCCATAGCACTCCAGATCCAGTTGTAATGATCAATGATCTGCTTTGCTGTCAGATGAGGTTTGTCTTCGGTAGTGTGAGCATTGGAGAGCACCGTTACAGGCAAGTCATTGACCAGGGCAGCTTTAACAGTGGCATCTACACAAAAATCCGTTGCACACCCTGTTACTACCAGTTCGGTAATAGTCAGATTGTCCAGTATCTGTTTGAGATCTGTCTTGTAAAAGGCATCATTGGCAGTTTTGGAAATGACCAGATCATCCGGATTGACGGGTAAGGCAGGCAAGATCTCCCACCCTTCCGTATGTGGAATATAACATCCTTCGCTGCTCCCATCATGTTGTATAAAGATAACTTTGTCACCCTTTGCTCTGAACGCCTCTGCAAGCGTCTGGATACGGGTAATCACCGCCTCTCCCTCAAACATGGCATCCATAGAAACAAAGGATTCGTTTTGCATATCGATAATAAGAAGTGCCCGCATGTATATATAGTGTTTTATCAGACAGCAAAATAGAAGCTTTTGCCACATTGTCCAAAGAGAAGTATGGGTAATAATTTTTGCATTGCCTTTTCGAAGCTGTTAAAGAACAGGTGAGTCCTAGGTGCTTACTTATATACACAGAGGTTACTTTTACAAAGGTTAGCTTATAGATAGAGTAAATTGTTGAATCAACATATGGATTTGGTAGTTAGGTACTCTGCTGTTCTTCGATATAAGAAAATGGGTATTGGCGTGTTGGCTCTAATAGCCTGTTATGTGTGTTATCCTAAAGTAAAAAACCATTACAGACATCTCCCTCCACTTGCGTCTGATCAACTTAGCATAGCTATTACGAATAGTATAACCAATCCGTTTTATCAGGCCGACACCATGCTTATTCAAATGCCTATGTGGGAATATTGTGGTAATGACGAGCATCCGGAAGAACGGATATTCCCCTTTTACCCCAAATTATCATATGAATCCATCTCCCTAAGACTACATTTACCGATAATGAGTAGCTCAGAATTTTATGATCAGATTAAAGAAAATCAGATTCCAGAAAGCATAACCAATATAGATTCCCTTACTCAAGTGTGGCAATCTCGTTATAAAAACAAGGTTAAAATTTCAATTCTTGCAGAAAGGCTTTCTTTTGATAAAGTCAAAACCTATGAAACCTATGAATGGAATGGACAGAAATTATCTGTAGAGAAATATTTCAGCTATGAGGATAAACATTGGGTTTCAGAGTAACAGAATAAAGATCACACTAATAAAAATATTTTGTGTCATGGACTACTTCTCTGGTAGTATTTAATAATAGTATGTTCAAAGATTACATTCACTATGTGGAAAGGTGCAAAATCATGCTGTTTCTTATTTTAACGGGATGTATGGCCAATCCAGAACAACCTCCTCTAACGACGCTTGAAAAAGCCTATTTTAGCCAGATGGCACAACAATGCTGCTGTTCTGTAGTAAGATCGGTCAATCCCCGAGATAATGATATATTTTTTTCAAAAGCTGAAAAATCAGATCTATTTAGCAAAGGATCATATATTATAGAGATGGATAGATTACATGTAGGAGTACTAGATAAAAAAGATAGTTTACAAAAAGCAAGCCGACAAATAGCTAAGAAACTACATAAACAGGTGCTGGGTAAGGCCTTTGCCTATAGTTATGACGAAATTACTGTTATTTATACATACCGATATAATGAGGCAAGTATGAGTCACGCAGTTTTCACCTATTTAAATAAAGAATTAGAAACCAATAAACTAAATCAGTCATTGCACTAACAACTATAAAAACAATAAAGCAGGACAGTGTAAGATCGTTTTGATCAGGTTACACTCTCCTGCTTTGTTATTTCTGACAGGTTACGTGGTGATTAGTTCAGATGAAGAAAGAATACGATAGATTGGCTGGCAAGTGCAGCTTCAATGACAATGGCCGGAACAGGCTTGGTGAAATGCAGACGGAAGCTGATGCCCATAAAATACGACTCCTGCTGGTACATGTGCGAGATCTGAAACCCCATTTCATGCAGAATATTCTGAATCTGAGGCACATACTTTGGATTGCAGTCCAGGCTGTTGTAATGTTCTTTTGTGTCTATTTTCATAGCGGTAACTGGTGGATAGAGGTTGAAAATTATACAAGCAACTATGTCTCCCTTTACCCTATATCCGGTTTGCGAGGTAAATGGTGGTAAGTATTCGTCGGTTGCAGCAAAGGTGTAGATGACCTATAGATTCTGGCAGACAAAAAAAAGTATAGAATAAGTAACATGCACTAACTGATTCTAATTCCAGTTTAAAAGGAGCCTCAATGCACCAAAACCAAACAAAACTCAAATAATTTCTATAGAAGTAACAAAAAACTGATACAAGAAAGACAAAATAGACAGTATTGAGCATTAAGCCTTCTGCCATACAAACAACAAAGCCAACCTGTAGGCTGGCTTTGCTCAATTATATAAATACAGAAGGTTATCTAATCAGAATCACATCATCGAGATAAAATCGCTCATCCTGCCCATCAGGTCCTTGATGGTTTATGAATGAAAATACACTCCATTTGGAAAGGCCGCCGGTCTTGTCACGAGATTCTTTCAGAAGGACAGAGAAAAAGGTAATTTATTTAAGAAGGAGGGCTTTTGTTCTTTATTTGGTAAATCTCTTGCCTTGAAGCCTTGATTTTTCTAGTTTTGGTAGCTGACTATTTTAGTGTCTACATATCGCACTCCTTCTCTGAAGATACCCTATTTCTATGGTAAACAGTAATGCTTTGCATTGCCTTAACCATTTATCAGAGACATCAGGCAAACTCGCCTGACGTATTTCCTATGTCTTTTTAAAAATTTACAAAAATGAAATATCACTATTTCATCTCAGGTATGTTATGCCTGCTTCCAGGCATGCTATGTACCTGCAAACTAGTACGTTCATCCAAAAACGATTCTTTTATGTCAGAACATATAAATAATGCTCAGCTTATTCGTGAAGTCTATCGCCGCATTTTTGGACAGGCTGATGTTGAATTTGCCAATGAAGTAATTGCGGAAGACTATATCCAGCACAATCCGATGATTAAAACAGGCAAAGCCGGCGTTATGGAGTTTATAGGTTATCTTACATCTATTCCCCGTCCGGCAAATCCTGTTAAGCCGTTTATGCGCTTTATTGCAGACGGCCCCTATGTAATTGTCCATTCCAGCATGCCTTGGCAAAATCAACAGAATGCTACTGTAGATCTGTATAGGATACAAGATGGCAAACTAGTTGAGCACTGGGATACTGTTGAGGTACAACCTTCCTCTACAGCCAGTGGCAATCCTATGGTTGAGGGCCCTGTAGAGATAGAGGATACTGGTTATACAGAGCAGAATAAGTCGATAGTCCGGAAGTTTTATGAGGATGTATTTATTTCTCAGTATAGGACTTCACTTGACAACTATGTTGATCCCGCTTTGATTCAGCATCTACCCGAGGTTGCAAATGGGCAGGCAGGCCTGCAGGAATATATCAGTACGACAACAGTTGTTCGCACCCGGATACATCGGATCATTGGTGAAGGGAACTTTGTTGTGGTGCAGGCAGAAGGAAAAGTAAAAAACGATTCGTATGTATTCTATGATCTCTTTCGCCTGAGTAAAGAAAAGATTGTAGAACAATGGGGTGTTAAGCAGGCTATACCGACTACTATGGCCCACTCAAACGGAATGCTTTAAAGCTTCCTTACTGTACTAATAAAACAAAAGAGCCATTTCCTTTTCAGGAGTGGCTCTTGACTCATTTATACAGAAGCTAAGTAAAAAAATCGTTTGTAAGACAACTCGTTACAGGCTTTTGTCAGGAAGAAAAATCAAAACAGCAAATGATACTACTGGCAATACACAGGCAATACCAAACCATTTCCAGAACGACCTTCCTCTGCTATTCGCCACATAACCTGTTACCAGAGGCACCATGAACATCATGCCCAGTAACCCTATCAGAAAATCCATTATGTGTATTTGTATAGTTTGATAAAAGACAAACAGACTAAGTTGTCTGATCGCAAAATGCAGATGTAATTATAACAATGTATAGCCAAAAAATGTAACAGAAAAAAGCTTTTTTTTAGGCTCCTCTTTCTAATTCTTAGTTCTCTTCTATCCTATATTAGTTAAAAACAATTCATTAATTTCAAGAAATGCTCATGGGCAGGAATAGATTTCTACTTGTAACAAGTTAGATTGTTCTTCCAAAGTTGGTGTATAATCCAGATCATACCTCTGCTAGTGGTATGGTACTTTTTGTCACACTACGACGCGATACCCAAAAAAGACGCCTCCAGCGATACTCCCACTTTCAAAACCGAGGGCTTATCTTTTCCCATATCTTTTCTGGAAAAGAGGTCTGTAAATAAAGAAAAAAGTTCTCCTGAAAAGATCTTTCCTTATTTCTATCTATCTGAAAGGATTTCCCCCATTTTGTCCTTCTGAAAGAATCTTGTGACAAATAGAGTTGTGTTTACTTTCTGAGAGAAAAAAATACTCTCTAATTCCAGAGGCCGCCGGTCTTGCCATAAGATTCTTTCAGAAGGACAGCGAGGAGATCTTTACTTAAGAAAGACAACAAGGGTGAGAGGACAAGATAATCTTATAGATTCTGTTCTCTATACCTCTTAATCTTATTCATCTTAAAAGACAAAGTCATATCCAGTACTGTAGATTGTTTGTCAACAATATATTCCAGCAAGGAGGCTGATAACGTTAAAGCTTTATCTTTTTTTATTGGATCCGATGTAATCCGTGATGCATATACAAATAACATATCTGAAAGATATTCTAGCTGTTTTAACTGGTCTTTCTCTGAACCCTCTACTATCAACTGCGCAATTGCCTGTAGATCCAATTCCAACAACTCATCCAAACCTTTACCTGTAACTTTTTGAGCAATGGCGTTACTTTGAGCTAATGCCTGCTCTATTCTTCCTTCTTCTACTAATCCTACTACACGGGCAAGCATATCACGGATCTGCTCTAAAACACGTAAGATTAAATCTCTGCTATAAGCCATATGAATAATTTATGAGAGGAATATTTCTGATGCAGGATCAGGATAATCAAAAATAAGTCTTTACCTGTAATTCATCAAAAAGAAAACGACTTTGCCCTGTCTTGTAAACAATAGCAAAGTCGTTTCTGGAAAAATCTAGTATATAATTACTTGGTTTCTTCTGAAAGCGATGGCACAGGGGCAATCGAATCAGATTTACGGCCAAAACGTTTTTTCACTTTAGTAATTGCCAGTTCAAATGTCAGATAGGCAGAAGGTACCAGTACCAGTGTCAATACTAACGAACTGGTCAAACCACCGATAATTACCCAAGCCAGACCGTTTTTGGTTTCGGCCCCAGCACCAGACGCTAATGCAATCGGCAACATACCAAAGATCATAGCAATGGTGGTCATCAGGATTGGACGCAAACGTTCTCTACCCGCCTCTACCAATGCTTCCCTTACAGGCATTCCCTGTTCCTTCAGGTGATTGGTAAAGTCTACCAGCAGGATCGCGTTTTTAGCCACCAACCCCATCAGCATGATCATCCCAATAATAGAGAAAATACTCAGGTTTTCAAGAGCTAGTGCCAATGCCACTAGTGCACCAATCAACGCCACAGGCAGTGAGAACAATACAATAAACGGATACAGGAAGGAATCGTACAAAGCCACCATAATCAGATATACGAATACAATAGCAATCAACAGCGCGATACCCAGACTGCCAAAGGCATCCGATTGCTGTTGTAGCGAACCCGCATATTCAATAACAATACCTTCAGGAAGCTTCTTGGTCTGCATAACCTTCTTAATATCATCTCCTACTGTACCAATCGGACGACCAACTACCTGTGCATTGACTGTAATAGCAGACAAACGATCACGACGTTCAAGTTTGCTGGCTCCCAATTCCTGAGATACAGTAGCAAATTGCTTCAGCGACACCAGCTTGCCCTGATTATTTACAAAGGGAATATTACTCACATCCTCACTGTTGGCCCGGTTAAAACGATCCAGGGCAATATTTATATCGTATTCATATTGTCCCTCTCTGTATTTCGAGTCATCATTACCATTAAAGGCTGTACGCAGTGTGCTACCTACATCACTTACAGAAAGTCCTAATGATGCCATACGTTCCCGATCCAGTTGCACCTGTAACTCAGGATTTGGATCTTCTACTGAAAACTCCACATCTGTTGTACCAGGTGTTTTCTTTACTACACCCATAACCATTTCTGCTGCCTGACGCACTTTTTCCAGGTCTGTTCCCTTCAATACTATCTGTACAGGAGCAGTATTGGCATTTCCTGTAATACTGGTAGCAGCAGCTTTGGCTTTTATGCCAGGAAGTTTCTGGATTTTCTCCTTTATTTTTGCACCAAATTCTTCGGTTGTTACGGAACGTTCCTTGCGATCTACCAGAAGCACCGTTAGTTCTGAACGGTTGTTGGAACCTGTTCCTGCTCCCATCTGTGCACTGGTGTACCCTACCTTACTCAAAACCAGCTTTACTTCAGGTTGTTCCATTAGTAGCTGTTCTACTTTCCGTGTGGTCTGATTGTTCTGGTACATAGTTACCTGTGGTTCTAGTTCCAACTGAATAATCATTTCACCACGATCACCCTGCGCCGCAAACTCACTTCCGATAAATCCGGCAGGCACCAGTGCGATAGACCCAACAAATAATATAAATGCACCCAGATAGATTGCCCACCGATGTCCCAGACTCCATTTCAGAATACGAGTGTAGAAATCCTGAAGGCGGGTAAACAAGTCTTCAAATCCCAGTGAAATACGTCCCCAGAGAGTATTTTTGGTAAAATGGTCCAGCTTTCCGAAACGAGAAGCCAGCATAGGTGTAATAGTAAAAGACACAAACAAACTCATCAAGGTAGAGAATACGACTACCAGCGCAAATTCACGCAGAATATTCCCAATCAATCCGGATACCAGCGACATCGGTAAGAATACCACCACGTCCACCAACGTAATCGCAAGAGCTGTAAAGCTAATCTCATTCCGTCCATCCAGTGCAGCGGTACGTTTATCTTTACCCATCTCCATATGGCGGTAAATATTTTCCAACACCACAATCGAGTCATCAACCAGAATCCCTACTACCAGCGAAAGAGCCATCAAGGTCATCAGATTAAGCGAGAAGTTGAACACATACATCAGAATAAATGTAGAAATCATAGACGCTGGAATCGCCACCATGACAATTAGTGAGCTACGTAAGCTATGCAGGAATATCAACATCACAGCAGCTACAATGATTACAGCCAGAATCAAGTCTTCCTGAACCGCATTGGCAGAGGCTAAAGTATAGATAGAACTGTCATTGGCGATATTGAACTTCACTTTTTCAGCAGCATACATCTTCTCAATCTTACTTAGTTCGGCTTTTACCTTTTTGCTTACATCTACCGCATTGGCGTCTGCCTGCTTTTGCACAATCAAACCAATGGAAGTACGTCCGTTGATACGGTTGATAGTTGTAATTTCGGCAATTCCGTCTTCTACCTCTGCAATGTCCTCCAAGGTAATACGACTTCCGTTGGGCTGATTAGAGATCACCAGTTTACGCAACTGGTCCAGAGAGGTAAACTTAGCAGCAATACGCAAACTATATTGCTGATCAGTTGTTTCTACCTTTCCTGTTGGGAAGTCCTGATTGGCAGTGATAATGGCCTGCGTAACCTGATTCAGCGACAAATGATAAGCCTGTAAACGTTCAGGGTCCAGATTTACTTTGATCTGACGTTCTTCGCCACCTACCAGCGTGATCTGTCCTACCCCCTGTATCTTTGCCAACTGAGGTTGTATCCGGTCTTCCACCATCTTGTAAAAGGTAGTGGGACTCACATTAGCAGATACTCCCATTTGCAGAATAGGCAAATCGTCTGTTGAGAACTTATTTATAGTAGGTGCCTCTACATCATCTGGTAACTGTGATAAGATCGAGTTTACTTTTCGTTGAGCATCCTGCACGGATTCATCTACATTAGCAGATTGCAACAACTGAATCACTACCATTGATACACCTTCCTGAGAAGTTGATTGAATCTTATCCAGGTTTTCCAGTGAGGATAAGGCATCTTCAATCTTTTTCGTTACAGATGTTTCAACCTCTCCTGCCGCAGCTCCCGGATATAACGTAATCACAGACATCACCGGAGCTTCAAACTTTGGAAGCAGGTTGTAATTAAGCTGAGAGTAACTCAGCAGACCCAATATACCCAGCACGGTAAAAATTACAATTACCAGTGCAGGCCGTTTAATGGAAATCTCGGTAATAGACATAGTTTCCGTAAATTAAAAATCGTGACGTTGAATAGTTTTTACCTTTACTGAATCACTGCCACATGAGCATTGTCGTAGAGGTTAATTTGTCCGGTAGTAACTACCTTCTCTCCTTCTTTCAATCCATCCAGCACTTCCAGTGCTGTACCGTTATCTCCTCCAATCGTAACTTTACGAAGTTTTACTACATTGTTTGCTCCCACCACATACACCTGTGCATCTTTGATACTTCCTACAAGGGCTTCACGTGGTATCTGCAAAGTAGGCACCTGGCTTTTACGGTTAAAGGCTACATCTACATAGGTACCTGCTTTTAATGGATTTTTAGATTGATTAATCAGTTGAATCTCTACCGGATAGTTGTGTGCATCATCTCCTCTGGGACTGATAAAGGTTATTTTTCCTTCAAATTTTACTCCCGGATATACCGAAGCCGTCAGACTTACCGGATCACCAAGCTTTAGTGCATACACATCCCGCTCTGCTACATTCAACTGCACTTTTAACTTAGATACATCTACCAATGTGCCAATAGAAGCGCCGACATTGACAAAAGCACCTGTTTCTACAGGTTTCAATGTGATAACTCCACTGATTGGTGCAACGATATTCGTATTATTCAGTTCTTTCCGAGCCTGTTCCAACTGGTTTTTGGCATTGTCATAGGTAAGCTGGTATTGTTGAAGCTGAGCCTCTGTCGCAGCCCCACCTTTGAATAGATTGGTATAGCGATCTACGTTCTGTTTGGCATTGGCAAGGGTTTGTTCAGCTGTAGACACAGCCAATGACTTCACCCGTGCATCTACCCGTGCCAACACCTGTCCCTGACGAATCTGATCACCCAGATCAAAGTTTACACTAGTCAATGTGCCCGCTACTTCAGCTTTAATATCTATCACCTTATTGGCTGTTACAGTCCCAACCAGTGTCAGATTCTTTTCACTTGCTTTGCTTTTTACTTCAGCCACATTAACCGAAATCTGTACTCCAGTGGTATCCGGCATTTGTTTCTTGGCGTCAATCTGTTTTTTGTTGTTCATCAGCCGGAAACCTACCAGAGCTATAACAACGATAATGACTAGTATGGTGAGAATGCGTTTCATGTTTCTATAATATATATAAGAGTATAGTATCAGTTATTATTTAGCGGAATTCAAGTAGGGTAATATGTTACCTTTGGCACGTTCCAGATCCAACCGGGCAATGTACAAATCCAGCAGCGTAGTAATATAATTATTCTGTGCCTCACGAAGAGATGTCTCTGCATTTACGACATCTGAGGAAGTACTTACCCCTTCTCTGAATTCCAATTGTGTCACTCCATAAACCTCCTGTGCCAGTTGTACATTCTGCTGCTCTGATCCAATGCGTTGTAATGTATTGCGGTACTGAGTTACTGCATTATTCACTTCACGACTTACAGTCAGCTTAGTCAGGTTCATATTTTCTTTTACCTTTTCTACATTTAACCGGGCTTGCTGTACACGTGCATTACGTTGTAATCCATCAAAGATTGGAATATTCAATCGTAGGCCAATTGCAGATGATTGAAACCACGGTTGACCTCCCTCAAAGAAATTAAAGGTTTGTCGCTGTGCCTGATACGAATAATTTCCATAGGCACTCAATGTTGGATAGTACCCAGAACGTTGGTTTCTTCGATCCAGATCTTGTAACTCCAGATTGGTTTCCAGGATCTTATAATCAATCCTATTTTCAAAGAAATTACCACCTGACTCCTCTGTGATAGCATCTTCCTGTTTAAATGTCAAAGCAGTGTCAATCAAAGCAATTCTATTTTCAAGCGACATTCCCATCTGAAACTTCAGGTTATTAAACGCCTGTTCCAAGCTCAATTGTGCTTGCTTAATCTGTGATTGCAGATTATTGGCATTGACCTTTAACCGATTTACATCTACCCGTTTAGCTACGCCATTCTGCAATTGAAGCTCCGTATTTGTCAGAAGTTTTTGTGTACTTGCCAGATTGGATTCCAGTAACAGTAGTCTCTTCTGAGCTACAATAATCTGGTAGTAAGCATTGGCAATTGAATAAGCAGTTTGCTCACTTACTCTCTGCGTTGTTTGCTCATAAAATTTACGACTCGATTTAGCAGCCTTTAAACCAATCCATAAAGAAGGATTTATAATGGCTTGAGTTATCTCTCCAGTTAAGCTAGCTGTATATTTGGTACCAAACTGTACTGGAATAAAACCACCACTGGTATCACCAGTAAATGCCTTGGGAATTAATTGAACTGGTATCTTGAGTCGATCTTCCAGAGATCCATTGATATTAATCTGAGGTAATGCACCTCCTTTGACTTCACTTACCTGAGCCAAAGCAATACGTTCGTCAAAACGAGCCAGTCTGATATTACTGTTCTTGTTACTGGCATATTCAATACAATCTTTTATAGAAAAATAGGCAACAGAATCTGCCGTTTGCGCCCACATAGGCTGACTGGTCACTAACCCAACTAGGATTAGTAACTGACATCCGGCAGCGTGAAAGAAACGCTTTTTAGGAGTGGAATTCATAGAAGTATGTAAAGTTGAATAGGAAAAAAATCATTGTATACTTTTAATAAAGCGACGGGTAGCTCTTTCTAAGTAAAGCTCAGGCTCCCAGGCATCTGGTTCTTTTTCAATGCGGTGTCTCATAATGAGGGCCATTGTAATAAAGCCATGCACAATACACATCCACTGAAAAAACAATTCTTTATATTCTTTATCCTCAAGATCTGGAGTAATGGCCTTCATAGCATTTTTAATTAACTCACCGATACTGAGCACTTCCTGAGGGCGTTCTGCCGCAATAGAAGGTATCGATTCAATACCAAACATAAGTTTATATAACTCTGGATTCTGCTCAGCAAAATGCCAGTGTATAATCGCATATCGACATAGCTTCTTATGTTTATCCTCTATTACCTCTGCTTCAAGCATACTGCGTAAGATGGTGAACCCATCCATGGCTACCTCAAAGAAAACAGCCTCTTTGTTTTCAAAAAACTCATATACTATAGGTGGTGTATACTCTACCTCATCGGCAATCTTGCGAATAGTGACAGCCTGCCAGCCTTCCTTTAAAGCAATATTGCGTGCTGCCTGAAGAATGCCTGTGCGTAAGGCTTCTTTGTGTCTGGTCTTTCTATCTATACTGCTCATATTTTTACATGCCATAAAAAATCTAACAAAGGTAGATTTTTTTATAAAGGATAAGTATCATTCTTCCAAAAAAGTTCAAATGTGTAAGTTTGCGTTAAAAAATGTTTGTTTTTGATTGCTTAAGAGGAGGCTTATATAGGAAGACGGGCATAGTATTGTTTTACTTTATCAGAGACTCCATTTTCTTTTCGGAATAGAAATTAGAAATTTGAGTTTTACTTCTGTTGAAAATCGTCTACAACCATTCTTTATATGTCGCTTCCTTTCCCAGATATTGCACCTATTACACGCCATTTACGTGCAAAAGCCAGCTCACATCTGCTGGTAGCAGCTGTTCACCATTTACCTGTTTTCGAGATACTTTCCCATGGACCTTTATCTATTACCGAACTACAGGAGCAATTAGCCATAAAAAATCGCCCGGCAATGGTCTTATTCCCCGCACTCTGTGCTATGGGAATGATTTGTTACACAGAGGATAAAAAACTAAGCCTTACGGAGTTGGGACGTTATCTCACCAAATCCAATCTACACAATCTGATAGGGTATGCTGGCTTGGAAAAAGATGATCCGGGTGTATTGACTATGGTTCAGCATTTACTAAACGATGGGCCTGTGGATACAAGTCAGGGCGTTTCCTATGTAAAAGATGATGAAGCACCTTCTCCTATGGACGATCCGGAAGCAGCCCGTATGTTTACACTTGCTCTGGCAGGAAGAGCCCGTTACCTCTCTCCTATTGTTGCCAGTCATCTGCCCAATCGACAAGGACATCTGTTGGATGTAGCAGGTGGTACGGGATACTATACTTATGAGTGGCTGCGCGCAAATCCACAATCAACAGCTACAGTAGTAGACCGTCCGGCAGTATTGAAGGTAGCAGCAGAGTTGCTGGAAGAATTTTGTAACAGTGATAAGGAAAATGCAGCTGATATCCAATCCAGAGTACTGTTTTTCCCGGCCGACATGTTAACAGATCCTCTGCCACAAACAGATTTTCTGCTGGCAGCCAGCCTGTTTCATGACTGGCCTGAGGATATTTGTCAGTCTCTCGCCCAAAAATTCGCCAATGCACTTCGTCCCAATGGTGAAATCTGGATACATGATGCCTTTCTGGATGATACACTGGATGGGCCACTGTCAGTGACAGACTATTCAGCTATGCTGTTTCTAGGTACCAAAGGCAGAGCCTATAGCCGTAAAGAATATCGTCAATGGTTTTCTGCTTCAGGTCTTGTTAACGTACAGGAAGAGATTCCTACCTTAATGGACTATGGTCTTATCCATGCCCGTAAACCTCTGTAGGCAAGATGTATAAAACCAATAAAAAAACTTACAGACAGCACTTCATCCCTTTTGTTACCCTCACTAGTTGTCGGGTATATAAAAGGGATGAAAAAGGCTATTCAACTCTTTCTATTAGTACTCGTTTTTGCAGGGCTTATATCCTGTGAAGTAGAGGAAGTTCCACCCAAACCTTTGGGGTCGTTTACTACTATTACATCCAATGGGTTTGTAACCTTTAATCTGGTAGGCGGCCCTGTGAACAAGGTGATCTCTACCTCCATGAGTGATGCCTATTATAATGTAAGCAACGGGAATTTATCCATTAATGGAATGGGAACCATTACCATTGCTGTCAGAAACCTATACCTATTGTCCTGTAACAGCTGCTCCGTAAAAAGTGCTGAATCGTTTACAGCAGATACACTCAATTTTTCCATTCATGCAGGTTCTCTGAAACTCAAAGATGTCATTGTAACCCGTTATCTCGGACTTAATGCTATTAATACCGGAACATATGAAATCTCCGGCAGAACTCCTTTTCTGAATCTTGGACTAACCAATATGGTTGCATTTAAAGGTTATAGTCTCATTACAGACAGCACTTACGTAAACTCTACGAATGTGTTAGATTGTGAAGTATATACCAAACAAGTGATCAATGCGTTTGTGAACTCCATCGGAAATGTTAACTACAAAGGTCGCCCACCTATTGTACGGGCCTCGTATACTGGTACAGGAAGGCTGGTAGCAAAATAACTTTAAGAAAACTTGAGGCAACCAAAATACATAATCATCTATATATCAATACATTACACCCAAAACAAAAGTAACTTTATCTATATCAGAAAAAATATTTTAGAAATCTTTTTTACTACGCAAATAGGCTGCGTAGCGTCAGGGATATCTTTGTAACATCAAATGCAGGTCAAGAATAAGTTACTTCTAAACTTCCTTTTAAGAAAAAACTCTTTCAATTACCGCATTTGTCTTTGAAGCAGTAGTTCAGTGGTAGAACGACGTATAACATTAACATTATCACTATGGTCAATTTAGTCATACTTCAACTGGCAAGAATCTCTTCGGAGATTCTTTGGTTCGATCCCAAAATGACTGAAAATTACCATTCTGGTCAAAACATGTTTACTTCCAGCCTGTCACGCCGTAGGTCGTAGGTTCGATTCCTACCTGCTTCGCAAAATCAAGGTCAAGTCAGGCTTACTTCTCTTTTTTTTGGTAAAAAACAGCTTTACAATTACCTGATTTTAACTAAAGTATACAATATGAAGGCAGTAGCTCAGCGGTAGAGCACTAGATTGAAAAGTATTGAAATTACCTGATGGGTCAATCAAGACTTACTTCTCTATGGGATCTAGCGGTCGCTGGTTCGAATCCAGCCTGCCTTCCAAATTAAGGTCAAGGAGTACTTACTTCTATTTTCTCCCAAAAAAGCAGTTCTCCGATTATCTGATTTAACGATTAACTACAACTATGAATCCATTTATTACAGTAAGCCTTCGTCAAAAGGCCATTTTTATTCCGAATGTAGAAAACACTACAATCAACAAAACGCTTAGAGGAACTACCTCAGTGCTGGTAGCCAATTTAGGTAAATTAGGATATGGTATATCTGAACCGTTATTGCATGCACTTAATCAGACAACTCCTGCTTTCCAGGCAAATCTACTGGATAAGTTTCGGGAAGTGATGGGTGTCAACAAGAACTGGACTCCATTGGTAAAAGGATGGGATACACCAACAGGTGAGACTGTAACAGATCATATCATTACATTCTTTGTCAATGTCTTTGAAGGACGTGGTACTACACTGCCTTGTGGACACATTATTCCAGCTAATACATTTCCATTGGAACGCTACAATGGTTGCCCATTCTGTGGAACGCCGTTTCAATTTGGAAAAATTGAATCGTACGGCCAGGGAAGTAAGCTAAAAATGCTGGAGCTATGGACTGAGAAAGAACTAAAAAACTTTTTCAAAGATTTACTTACATCCAAAACAGCACTGGATGCTACTCAGATTGATAGTCTGAAAATCTTATTGAAAGAACTGCCATTGCCAGAGGTGTCTATCGGAATGAAAGAAACCCTAATGACAGTGATAGATATATGTATTGAACAAAACCAACCTGAAAAAGCACAGGCCTTGTTTACTTCTCCTACGGATATCCTGCGTTATCTGTGGTATAAGCATACAGGTTTCTTACAGATTATTGAGCCAAAGACCATTATCCAGCGTCATAAAAGCAATAACAAGCATATTGCATCCTTGCTGGGAAATAGTGCGAAAGCAAAACTGACCGCCAAAGATGCATTAAAGCTGAAATACAGTCGTAAGACTAGTGGTATGGTAGCGCATTGGTTGAACAATCTGCCAATGGACGCAGAAAAGATGTGTGAGATGATGCACCCAAAACGCGGAATGTGGGTACGGTTTATCCGGGCGTTACGTCTGGCTGAATACAGCAAACGTGCAGGCTTTGAGAAGCTGAAAGAGATGATGGATTTGTTTTATAATCAGGTGTATGAAGTATGGCAGGGACGTGTCAATCAGTTCCGTCTGCGTATGGATCAGGAGAATACCTTAAAACTGTTGAAACAACGTCCGGGTCTGTTTGCACGATCGCTGTTTGCCAATATGTTATGGTTTGGAAGCGAGCCTGTTGTCGAGGCTTTTGCGGAAGTCATTGACAAAGTACCTGCCCGTCTGGTATTTACCTTGAATATGTATGCGGAAAATTATTTCACGAAAGGCTTTAACCGGGTAGTAAAACCACTGGGAGGTATTAGCAAAAATATTCCGGCCAATGCACTGTTACCGTTATATAATGATGATCAGCTGGATGAGATGAAGTCAGCAGTAGCCGATCTTTGTCTGGTTGCCATGGAAAAACGTTTTGCAGCACAGGAAACAAAAAGCAAAACTATTTACATTGATCCGATCCTGTTTAAGATGCCTGTATCTATCGGTGACCGTAGTGACAATGTGCAGGATTTGCCTTCGGCTTTAATGGGAACTCGTTTTCCCATTGAAGGAGACACCGTGCGTTTATTTATGCAGTGGGGAACAGGCTTGCCTGCCCAACATATGGATATGGACTTGAGTTGTCATATTGCGTTTGCGTCTAGAATGGAATTCTGCTCTTACTCTTCTCTGGTGGCAACCGGCTGTAAGCACAGTGGAGATATCCGAAGCATTCCAAACCAGATTGGAACAGCCGAATACATCGAAATCAATGTAAATGAACTGCGTAAGGCACAGGCAAAATATGTAACGTTTACTTGCAATGCGTATAGCAATGGCTCTATCACCCCTAATCTGGTGATTGGATGGATGAACACTCGCTTTCCAATGAAGATATCTGAACAAACCGGAGTAGCCTATGATCCATCCTGTGTACAGCATCAGGTTCGTGTAACCAACAGTCTGGCAAAGGGAATGGTATTCGGGGTACTGGATGTAGAAGCTAAAGAAGTTATCTGGCTGGAAATGCCATTTGGAGGACAGGTTGTACAAGGTCTGGATACACGAAATATAGAATCCATGCTTAAAAAGCTGGATAGCAAGTTAAGTGTAGGAAATCTGTTGTCTATCAAAGCTAATGCACAAAACTTGCAGGTTTTAGAGACACCAGAAGCAGATGAGGTATATACCCAGCAATGGGCTATGAATGCTGCGGCAGTTACACAATTGTTAGTAGATTAATGGGCTAATCCCGAATTTGGGATCTTAGTTTTTATCCAACGCCTATGCTTTTGAAATGAGTATAGGTGTTGGGTTATTTTAAAGAATCACACTTCCTTCATTTTTTGCATGTTTTTTTATAGTCACTTTCATCACTCTTCTTATAGCTTTTTCATTTTTTGCATGTTTTTTCCTAGATTGGTTTATAGTCCCTTACATCCTTCTTCCCTAGGCTCCTTCATTTTTTGCTTGCCCAAAAAACGAAGCAAAAAAGGGCACCTTTTCCCGATTCTCCTGCCCACAAGGCCAAAGGCGAACCTCGCGGGAAAAGGAAACCCTACGCACCTACACCACCTTTCGCGATTGAAGGGTTCTTTGCTTTCTTTGTAGCATCTTTGTTTTTGTGAACTATGTATTTCAATCAAGTTCTTTACCTCAAAATTTGGGATGAATCATGTTTAGTCATTATAAAACAGATGATCTTGTGAAACAACGAATGAAGTTAATGCCTGAATTTGAGTGTTATCCAATATGGATAGCAGATGCAGAAGGAATACATCACAATATATCTATTGATTCACTTCTTATAACTAGCGCGTTAAAGAAAAGACTGGAAGAATGGGATAGCCAATTTCAAGCAACATTCAATAGCGATTATCCTCCTGATTCAGATTTTATCAATGAGTCAGAAAGAGACGCGTATCAAAAAGAAGGAGTCGACATATACCAGCAACTGGTTAATGAGTTGGGAAACACTTTTGAGATACGCTATTATCCTTCCTATTAAAAAAGCTAAATAACTTTGTGCCTGTCTAAAACTAAAAAACCTTCCTCAAAACAAGGAAGGTTTTTTCCATTACTAACTATTAACTTTCAACCTCCACCCAGTGATCGGTATAACTCTACCATGGCATCCAGTTGCTGGCGTTTGATAGAAGCCTGATCTAACCGGGCTTGTAAACCATTGCTTTGTGCTGTAATTACTTCCAGGTAATTAGCAATACCGCTTTTAAACAGAGCCTGAGCATTCTGAATAGCTCCTCTCTGTATTTCGACCCGATTGGATGCTATCTGTTGTTGCTCCTGCAATTTTTCAATCCGGACAAGTGCATTTGAAACCTCTCCTACTGCATTAAGCACAGTTTGTCGAAACCGAAGTTCTGACTCCTGACTTTGTATTCTAGCAACTTCCAGTTGGGTTTTCAATGCTCTACGTTGAAATACAGGCTGAGCTATTCCACCCGCTACGGTTCCGAATAATGACCCAGGTACAACAAACCATTCACTTGCCTGAAAGGCATTTACACCACCTGCAGCGGTAATATTTAGAGTTGGATAGCGATTGGCCTGTGCAGCCCCTACCCGCGCATTGGCTGCCACCAGCTCCATTTCACTGGCTCGTACATCCGGGCGTTTGCTGATTACCTGTGCAGGAATTCCTGTTTTCACGTCAGTCCATAATTGAAAATCATTCAGACGGGAATGTGTAACAGGCGTTCCAGGCAACTCACCTGCCAAAATATGTAAGGCATTTTCCTGAATCGTGATTTCCTGTTCCAGTTGAGACACCAGCAGTGCTGCTGACTGCGCCTGAGACTGAGTTTGCTGTACAGCCAGTTCTGTCACTTCCCCGGCAGTCTTTTGCAATTGCATCATTTGTACGATGGTATCACTTAGCAGTTTATTCTGGCGGGCTACCTCTAGTTGTTGCTCCAGCATCAGCAGGTTAAAATAGTTCTGTGATACATTGGCGATCAAGCGTGTTTTCACAGCCCGACTGGCTTCTGCAGATTGTAAGTAGGTTGCTCGTACTGCTTCGTTCTGCCGACGAATTTTACCCCAGATATCAAGCTCCCAGGATAATGTAAGCTGGGCTGTGTAATCTTCCAGATGGTTTCGGCCTAAAAAGTTTTCCAGACTAAGTCCGTTCAAACTGTTTTTGGATGGAGTCGTACTGGAAGCAGCCACCTGAGCATTTACTGCAGGTAAGAGTGCAACACGGGATTGTTTTACGTAGGCCTCTGCGGTTTCTACCCGTTTGATAGCCAGTTGCATATCATAGTTCTGAGTTAGTGCTTTATCTATCCACTGACGCAGCACAGGATCAGGAAATAACTGATTCCAACTGATATCAATTATACTCGAATCGGTAGCAGCTACCGTGTGAAACTGAGTAGGTAACGCTACAGAGGGCCGTTGATAATCTTTTCCGGCCTTGCAGCCTGCAACCCACAGGAGAAGCCACAGACCAGCTACATACAGTAGGGACTGTGAAGTTCTTTTATATTTATTTTTCATAGATTTATTAATAGTTATGTACAGTTGCCATGCAAGCTGGCAAGTTGAGCAGAGGTCTATTCTTCAGATTTTACAAAACATGAAGAATAGACTGTTATAGATTACTAGGGAGCCACAGCTTCTACTTCTTCATGATGTTTGACTACAGATTTTGGACGTTTTATTTTTTCCTGTATATGCTGGCAAATCACAAACAGAACCGGAATAATAAACAACCCTAGTATTACACCTGTAAGCATCCCTCCTGCAGCACCGATACTGATGGATTTATTTCCCATCGCAGAGGAGCCTGTTGCCCGCATCAAAGGAACCAGTCCGGCTATAAAGGCAAAGGATGTCATCAGAATAGGTCGTAATCGAAGCCTTGCCGCTTCCAAAGCTGATGCCAGCAAGCCCATGCCTGCCTGACGACGTTGTAAAGCATATTCGACAATCAGAATGGCATTTTTGGAGAGCAACCCTATCAACATAATCAACCCTACCTGTACATAAATATTGTTATCAATTCCAGCAGGGTTAATGAACAGGAACACACCCAAAATTCCCGGAGGTATAGACAGAATGACAGAGAAAGGTAGAATATAACTCTCAAACTGAGCTGCCAGCAGGAAGTACACAAACACCAGACACAACAGGAAGATCACACCAGATTGTCCGCCAGAAGCTATTTCTTCCTTCGACATACCTGTCCACTCAAAGGAATAGGTACGCGGTAACTGTTTCTTGGCAACTTCCTCTACCGCCTTGATCGCATCACCGGAGCTATAACCAGGAGCGGGCTGTCCATTGATCATTACGGAGTTGAACAGGTTATTTCGGGTCACTGTCTGGGTACCAAATACCCGTTTCAGAGAGACAAGTGTATTCACAGGCACCATCTCCCCTGTCTGGTTTTTCACATATATACCTGCCAGAGACGTTGGCGTTGCACGCTGGTCAGCCTCTGCCTGTACAATAACCCGATAAAATTTACCGAAGCGGTTAAAGTCTGATACAAAGCTACTACCATAATATACCTGCAGGGTCTGCAATAAGCTGTTGATGGAAACACCTAACTGTTTGGCTTTTTTCTCATCGACCTCCAGCATCAACTGAGGGTTAGCCGTACTGAATGTAGTAAAAGCAAACGCTATCTCTTTGCGTTTCATCAACTCGCCAATAAAAGCATTGGCAGTTTGTCCCAATCCGTCAAGTGAACCACTGGCTCTGTCCTGCAACATCAACTCAAATCCCCCCATGTTGCTGAAGCCTGGTACTGTAGGCAGATTGAATAACAACACATTGGCTTCCTTAATAGTGGCTAGCTTCTGATTGGCAAGCTGCATTACCTGATTGAGATCGCGCACCTCTCCCCGTTCTTCGTTAGACTTCAATCTCACAAAACCTACTGCATAATTGGAGCTAATGGAATTGGTTAGGATATTCATACCGGTTACTCCTATGTATTCCCGAACTGCATCCATACTACCCAAAAGGCTATCTACCTTTTCTACCACATGTTGTGTACGTTGTAGAGAAGAACCCGCAGGCATGGTGATCGAGTATACCATAAATGACTGATCTTCATTAGGAATAAATCCGGTTGGCGTACTACGCACAACCCATACAGTAACACCAGTCACCAATACAAGTCCGGCAATTGCCAACCATTTCCGGCGAACCAGAAACCGAAGTGCACCTACATATTTATTGGTAATCGCTTCAAATCCTGAATTAAAGGAATGAAAGAACCGATCTGTAAAGTTTTTCTTACCATGAGATTCTTCTTCTGAATGATCTTTCAATAACAGCGCACACAAAGCAGGACTCAACGTTAAGGCATTAATAGCTGAAATCAGAATGGCAATAGCGAGTGTAAAGGCAAACTGCCGATAAAATACACCAGCAGGACCTTGCATAAACCCTACCGGAATAAATACTGCCGACATTACCAGTGTGATAGAAATGATAGCACCTGAAATTTCCTGCATGGAACGAATCGTAGCAATCTGTGGAGACAGATGTGTTCCCTCCATTTTGGTATGCACCGCTTCTACTACCACAATCGCATCATCCACTACAATACCAATTGCCAGAATCAAGGCAAACAATGTCAGCAAATTGATACTGAAGCCGAATAACTGCATGAAGAAAAACGTACCAATAATAGCTACAGGCACTGCAACAGCAGGAATCAGGGTAGCTCTGAAATTCTGTAAGAAAATAAACACCACAATCACCACCAGTATAAACGCCTCTACCAATGTGTGTTTTACCTGATCTATTGATTCATCCAGATACTCTTTAGTACTATAAATAATAGTATGATCTATACCTGCAGGAAGAGCTTCAGTAGCTTTTTTGAATAAGGCATTGATTTGTGTCTGAATGTCATTGGCATTAGACCCTGCTGTCTGATAGATCGCAATCCCGATTCCGTGTTTGCCATTTACGTGAGTGTTATTGTTATAGGTAAATGAACCCAGTTCTACACGAGCCACATCTTTGAGATGCAGAAACGAACCATCCGGATTCGCTTTCAGAATAATATCTTCAAACTGAGTTCCTTTGTTACGTTTGCCTTTGTATTTGATTACATATTCAAACGATTCCAGGCTATTCTCACCCAACCGACCAGGTGCAGCTTCCAGGTTCTGCTCCTGAATAGCAGCCATCACCTCCTGTGGAGATAACTGATACGCAGCCAAACGATCAGGCTTCAGCCAGATTCGCATAGCATAGTCCTTGGAGCCAAAAGTCATAGCCTGTCCAACACCCGGTACACGCTGAATTTCAGGAATGATATTGATACGGGCATAGTTTTGCAGAAACGTTTCATTGTAGCGTTCTTCGTCACTGAACAGGTTCAGTACCATAATCATACTGTTCTGTTGCTTCTGTGTACTGATCCCTGCCTGAATAACTTCCTGTGGCAATTGACTGGTCACTTTGTCTACCCGGTTCTGCACATTGACAGCAGCCTGATTCGGGTCAGTTCCCAGTTTGAAATAGACACTCAGTGTCATAGTGCCATCATTGTTGGAGTTAGAGGTCATGTAGGTCATATTCTCCACTCCATTAACGGATTCTTCAATAGGTGTAGCAACTGAGCGAGCCACCACTTCGGCGTTGGCACCCGGATAATTGGCCTGTACCTGTACACTAGGCGGAGCAATGTCCGGAAACTGTGTCACAGGCAAAGATACCAGTGATATGACTCCCAGTAGTACCAGGAGGATGGAGACAACCGTAGCGAGTACGGGTCTTTCAATAAATTTCTGTAACATAAGATAAAGAGTTAGCTGGAGACCTAAAATATAGGTCCCTTATGAGGTTGAATTCCAGGATAAAATGGAGTATGCTTACAAAGGATTGGCTTGTAACAAACTATCCAAGGATACGCGTTGCGGTTTGATCAACGCACCATCACGTAACCGGTTATGTCCGGCAAAAACTATCTGCTCGCCTGCTTTTATCCCATTACCCACCAGATAATAATTGCCACTCTGATCTGCAATCTGCACAGGTCGGCTAACTACCTTATTGCTATCTGTGACAGTAAATACCAGTACCTGATCCTGTAATTCAAAGGTAGCCTCCTGTGGAATTACCATAGCCGTATTGTAAAGATTAGGCATTCGGACTTTGCCTGTATTACCAGAACGTAACAAGCCTCCAGGATTTGAGAAAACGGCCCGAAAACTAATCGATCCCATCGTTTTGTTAAACTGTCCTTCCAGGGTTTCTATCTTTCCAGGTTGAGGAAACAAGCTATTATCAGAAAGCACTAACTGAACCGGAGGAAGATGTGTAATCTTTTCCTGTATCGTATTACCGGGAAACCGTTCTTTAAACTTCAGGAATTCGGATTCGCTCATGGAAAAATACGCATACATCTCATTGACATCCGATAAGACAGTAAGAGGTTGTGATTCACTGCGTCCTACCAGACTACCTGTTTTATAAGGAATCCTGCCAACATATCCGCTTACAGGGGCAGTAATATGAGTATAACTCAGATTGATCCGAGCACTGGATACCATAGCTTGTGCCTGTGCTTCATTGGCCTTTGCTGCCTCATAAGCAGCCTGTGCTGATTGAAGTTGTATTTCTGACACCACCTTATTTTGTACCAATGGCGCCAGGCGATCTACTTCTAGCTTTGCTTTGGTTACACTGGCTTTGGCAGCCAGTAAACTTGCCTCTGCTGTATGTAGCTGTTCTTGATAAGGAGCATCGTTGATTTGAAACAATGGTTGTCCTTTTGTGACAAAGGCCCCCTCATCAATATAAATCTTTTCCAGGTAGCCATCTACCTGCGGTCGAAGTTCTACATTCACTTTTCCTTCCAGTGTAGCGGGTATATCCCGATAGGTACTTGCAGACATCGACTTCACTTCCAACACTGGAATTTCTGGTGTTTCCATTTGGTTTCCAACTTGTTCTGAATTGCCGCCACAGGCATAAAGAAGGCCTAGCAACAGACTATGAAGAAATACATTAGTAATTGCAGAAACGAGTTTTGAATGGTTTAACGGTTGCATAGATTATACGGTTAATAGTTAAAAAATATATCTGGCTCTTATCTTTCAGGACATAGCATTCCCATCAGACTTTCTCTCTGAAAGTTTTTCTTATTGGAAATTCTGTCTATTAAATCTACTGGCAACTTCTGTTGACAAACAGGTTATGGAGTCAAAGGCATGGGGATATCAAGGCATGCATTATTCATACCAGCACCAATCTTCAACAGAGATAGGGATATACTTTCAGGTCAGTGGTGGCAACAACAACAGACTAACTGCGGACCTGTGCAAGTAAAAATACCGGAAGCCATAGGAGAATAGGTGTGTGTCTATGTCCTGTAATAGTTAAGAATCAATAGGACAAAGGTAAAAGGCTTCCGGTATAAAATGATTTACATAATTACGGAACCAACTGCACTTTTCGCGGATAGTTGAAATTCCAGTGGAGTTAACCCGGTATGTTTCTTAAAGAACCGATGAAAATAGGCATCATCTTCAAAATTCAGTTTCCAGCTGATTTCCTTCACAGCGCTATTACCCCAGAACAGTAACCGCTTGGCTTCCAGCACTCTTTTCTCATCGATAATCTGTTTGGCTGTTTTTCCAACCGCAGCCTTAATGGTATCATTGAGGTGACCTGGGGTCACATGCAGCAAATCTGCATATTGAGAAACCTGTACTTTTTGGGCAAAATACTGATTAACCAGCAATCTGAACCGACTTACCAATTGTCCTTTTTCTATATTGGCCATGTATTGACTGACACAGGTTTTCTGCATTCGGGCACACGCAATCAGAAATGTATTCAACAGATTGCGAACAACAGAATCCTTGTAAGGTTGATTTGTTTCAGACTCACGAAGCAAGTACTCTGTCAAAGGCAGAATATCTCTTAACTGTTGCTGGTCCAGCTCTATCACATTTGAGCGAAGCATACATTCCAGATAGCCCACCATATCTTCTGTTTCATTGGTCAGAAAATAACTCATAAAGGCAATTGTAATCAGTTCTGTACCTGGCTCAATACTTTTCTTGTGGATCTGCTCGGGGCCAATCAGTACCAATGCAGGAGCATGTACAGTAAATTCTTTAAAATCAATAGAGTAATTAGCACTGCCCGTCAGCAATAAATCTACCCCATATCCATCATTACGGTGAGGTTCATTTAGTAACGGACATTCATCATCTTCATAGGTCCACTTTTCCACTATAAAATAAGACCCATTGGAACATTCTTCCAGCCGGTATAAAGGGATATCAACCAAAGATCTTTCAAGCATAGGTTTGTAGAGGTTAAGTATAATAGGAGCTAGTTAAAAGTATTTATCAGGATGAGAAAGCCATTGGCATTTCGTTAGAAATGAAGTAAAGGGAGATAGCGCTTCCTGTTTATCTTTCAGTATTACAATGGTATACTGTATCTGAAAGTTCCCATTCAGGAGAAATTGCTTTTCTATGTGTTTTTTTATTACTTAGCAACTAGTACCCTTCTACGAGCCATACTTATGCATTCATACGTAGTATATAGTCTTTAAAACCTATACGTATGTTGAGATTCCGCAAATACATCTTAGTTGTTTGTTTTCAGAATAATATTCATTCTGAAACTTAGTAGTAAACTATTCAATCAGCAGATATTCTTTATTTTCATAAATCCATCTAATAAGCAGTTTGGTATCCGCATATCCAGTATTCGTCTAAATTTTAATTACATAAGCTGCTGACAGATAATAAATACAATAGATAACCCCGAGACAAAAGATAATCCAATTAATTGTTTGTAGTAGATGAGTGGTATATCCTGGTATAAATTATTTTTTGTGATGTTTATTGGGTGGTTGGGTATAAGTCATCCTTTGAACGCTCAAAATACAATTGTAGATAGTCTGCAGACAAAACTTGCAGATTCAACTCTTACAGATTCTGTACGAATTGAATCCCTGAATTATTTATCCAGAGAATATGCCTACATATCTGCCAGTCAGGGGGCAGGGTTTGCACAAAGTGCATTAGAACTCAGTCTTCTAACAGGCAATAAGCAAGGTGAGGCATATGCGTACCGAAACCTGGCTTCTATGTATGCGGCTCAGGAGTCATTTTACTTTACACTGGAATTTGTTCAGAAAGCCATCCATCTGTTTGAACAAATACATGATACAGTAGGTTTGGGCAATTGTTATATGACGCTGGGTGTATTGTATAAAAATAATCAGTCATATGCTAAAGCTATAAATTATCATAATAAAGCGTTGGTTATTTTCCAACAAAAACAACTGGCAGAGAGAACCGCTATTTGTCTGTATAATCTGGGAGATGCAGAATTTTTCTCAGGAAAACTACAGGATGCATCTATACATGCAGAAGAGTGTATTCGCATTTATCAGTCTTTATATTTTCAGCGGGGTCTGATGCTGGGCTATCGGTTAAAAGGATCTATTCATTTTCGGGAAAATCAATTGGCAGATGCAGCCAGAAGTTTTCATCGGGTATTGCAACTTTATAAAACGCTTGGCAAAAATGCGATCAAAGAATCAGCAGCTGATGCGATGATCCAGTTAAGTCGAATTGCTCATCAAAATGGACAGGCAGAACAGGAATGCAACTATCTCAAGGAGGCATTTTTATTGTCAAAAAATAACATTTACTCCCTTCATCTTCGGACTTCCTACCAATATCTGAGCAGTTATTATCTTCAGAAAAAAAATTTTCCGGCTGCTCAGCAACTGCTTGATGAGTACACCAAAGCCAATGACGATCTCATTGTATGGCAAAATCGGGATAAAGCAGCAATGGTAGGGTCTGTACTGGATGCACTCAAACTATCCAATGATAATCAACACCTCGTTCGGCAGCATGCACTAAAACAGGAAGTAATTGAGGATCAGAAACAATTGCTGACGCTTACTATTGTTATATCTACATTACTGTGTCTGGTTTGTATTGTAGTGTTATTTCTCTATCTGACCCGAAGAAAGCTGGTTACTGAATTGTTAAAACAGAAAGATATTATCCATGAGAAGTCCCAGAAGCTGGAAGAAAATAATGCAGCTAAGGATAAATTCTTTAAGATCATTGCCCATGATATGGTATCTCCTCTCAATAGTATGAGTGGCTTGGTAAATCTCCTGGCCCAGGATATGGAGATGTTTTCACCCAAAGAACTTCAATCTATCATGGATGAGTTCAGCAAAAAACTGCATAATACACTTGGTCTAGCCAATAACCTAATTATCTGGGCACATTCTCAGATGCAGGCTAGCCCACCGGAATTTTCGGTTACTTCTGTTGCTGAACTTGTAGAGAAAATCAAAGATACCTATGGAGATATAGCCCAGCAAAAACAGATTGATCTCCATACAGATATTCCACCTAACCTTACTATATATGCTGATCCTAATCAGATCGAGTTTGTACTTAGAAATCTGGTCAATAATGCCATTAAATTTACCTCCCGTCAAGGATGCATTAGTATTTATGCCGAAGAAAACAATCTTACTGTCATTCTATCAGTAGAGGATAATGGCCAGGGTATGACCATCGAAAAAATAGAGGATCTGTTCAAACTGGACAACATACGTCAGTCACAAGGAACAGAAGGTGAAAAAGGCACTGGTATGGGGCTTGTGTTATGCCAGGAATTTATACGCAAGAACAATGGAAAGATAACTGTAAAAAGTCAGAAAGGTGCAGGAAGTACCTTCTCTATTCATTTACCACAAGCTCCTTGTATAGATGAATTTCAGGCTGCCCTTATATCAGATAGTGATATGAAGTCGAGAAACATCTAAAAAAACAGTTCATCAACTACTCTTTTTTGTATTTCAGCCAAGACATATCACTCATACATACTACCTACCTTAACAGAAAGTATTATTGTAACACTTCAACAATAACAGGCTCTATTACAACAATATACAATCACTTTTGATTTTGTAAAGTGATTGTTTTTTTGCAAATCGCAAACAGTTTACAGATAAACTAATTAAAATACAGAAAATGTCAGAAAAAGACCCCCAGCTAAGCGGAGCCAAACTAATTAAAAAAGGACTTAACGGAACACTTGTAGTCAACACACAAAATATTCGTTTTTTAATCAAGCCTGAGTCTATACACTGTGTCCATCTTAACCCTGATATGACAGCTAATTTTGCCAGTCTTGAACAGCTGTTTGCCCATGCGAACAAACTACAATGGGGCACAAAGCTTACTCATATCAATCAGATACAAATACAACATATATTTCGTGTGCCAGGCAGTGCACCCGATAATTGTTAAAAACTATTATTTACAAAGGAAGATCTGGAGGATTAACGCGTTTAGGTATAGTTCCTAGTATTCGTAAAAAAGCTTCCAGATCCTGCCTTTCCCGAAGGTCAGCTTTAATTTTCGTAAAATAGGCTAAGTAACTGGACGAAAGCTTTCGTCTACAGTAACAGTACGTCGGATAGGAAAACCAGATTATACTATTCAACTACATCCCACAAAGTAGGAAAGTTGCATGACGCTTCCTTCTCATTTATAATATTCCCATACAACTTTTGTTATATCTTTCATAAGTTGTATTGTAGCCTCATCACTTTCTTTGCTATCTGATACAAACAAAGCGATAGCAAAATGTTTTCCATTAGACAAGTTCACAATACCAATGTCATTAAAAGCAGCCCGCACACCTTGTGCATTCCGGCCTGAAGTACCAGATTTATGCCCCACTACTGCATCCTTTGGCAAGGCAGCCTGCAGGCGTTCAGATCGTATCGAATGTACCAGCAGTTCCCATAAAAAGTCATGCTGCACTTTCTTGAGGAGGTTTCCCTTATAGAATTTTCCAAGTAACTGAACAGCAGCTATTGGTGTAGACCAGTTGGTAAACTGAACAGACCATGCCTTTTTCATCTCACCTTCTGTAGCAGAGATCTGAATATCCTGTACTCCTGTGCTATGGATATAAGCATTGACTTTTGCAGGTCCACCCACTAGTTCAAATAAGATATCACAGGCATTGTTATCGCTTTGTTCTACGGTGTATCTGAGTAGATCTTTTATCGAAACATGCAGATCCTGATTGGGATACTCTTTTATCATCGGACTCCAGGTATTTGTATCCAGCTTTTCTTTTTTCACATCCACTATCTGGTCCAATGACAAAACACCTTCGTCTACCTTTTTCAATACAGCTAACCCCAGGTGAAATTTAAAGACACTCTGCATAGGGTAATGTTTTTTATCATTGAATCCCATCTTTTCTCCGGAATCCAGATCCAGCACAGCAACCCCTACATCAGAGTGAGAAGAACGAATAAGGCTGGCAATTTTGCCCTCAACTTCTTTTCTGGTAATTGATTGACTAAACCCCACTGTTGAACAAAGAAGGAAAATAGTAACGAGACGAAATGTAGTGGTTTGAAGGTAGTTCATATAGACAAAAAACATAAATATATCGGGTGTTTAAGATAAAGCAAATTGGAGAAACCATTAGCATACTCTATGTGGTTTTCATTTAGTTGGATTCATTTCCCATAAAAAATGCACTCTCCAACCAGATAGATTGAAGAGTGCAGGGTATTTACTCTACCAAAGCGGTTATTCTTCTACTCAGAACGTAAACTTTTAATCGGATTGGCCAAAGCTGCTTTAATACTCTGATATCCGATAGTAAGAGCAGCAATAAGAATAGTTAGGATCAGTGAAATCAGAAAAATGACCGGACCTAACTGAATATGATATGCAAACTCTTGTAGCCACTGATTCATAAAATACCAGACGAGTGGTCCGGCAATAACAAAGGCTATGAGTACAAGCCATATAAACTGACGTGAAAACAACAATACAATGCTACTCACTGACGCGCCCAATACTTTTCGTATTCCCACTTCTTTTGTTTTCTGTACAGTCATAAGTGATACCAAACCATATAAGCCCAAGCATCCTATCAGAATAGCTATTGTAGCAAAAAGTCTGAAAGCATTGTACACATTTTGTTCCTGTGCATATTTTTTTGCAATATGTTCATCCAGAAATTCATAAGTAAACAAAGACTCAGGGTTTAGTGCAGTCCAGCCCGCTTCAATAGATGCCAGCGTTTCATGCATTCGCTCCGGACGAAGCTTTACATTGGCCTGCCAGAAACTCTTGGGGTTATAGGACAATATACAGGGCCGGATTAATGCATGTTTGGATTCACTCTGAAAATCTTTAACTACACCTATAATTACACAAGGATCTCCTGCACCACGAATCTGTTTTCCAATAGCCTTCTGAGGATCGAAAATGCCCAGTTTGCGGATTAATGCCTGATTCACCACAATTCTCTTTATACTATCTTCTCCATTGATTTTTCGTATAGGTTCTCCTGCCAGAAGCTTTAGCTGAAACATATCCATATAATTTTCATCAATACGTTTTAACTCTGTCACCTGATTTTCTGTTACGCCAAACTCGGGGGCGATAAAAGGGGCAAAGCTTGAATTATACGCCGGACCAGCAGAAGCCAGACTTACTTGTTGTACACCAGGATTATTTGCCAGCTTTTGCAGCAAAACTTCTCTTTTCTGTCCAACTGGAAACGAAATAACAGCATCTTTCGTAAACCCTAAATCCTGGTTCAGGAAAAAATCCATTTGACTGGCAACAACCAATGTAGCAATAATAATGGCTTGAGTAATGACAAATTGCATAACCACCAATCCCTTACGTAAACCAACTCCACCCACAGACTGGTCTGTAATCTTAGACTTAAGAGCCTGAACAGGCTCAAAGCCAGATTGAATAAGTGCCGGATACAATCCTGCCAGCAAAATAGTAAGCAAAACGATTCCGGCAATAATGCCTAGTACATCAGGTTCCATAATCTGTGTACTGCTAAGCCTGATGTCCAGTAAGGATTCTGAGACTGGAATAAAAAAGGAAATTAATACCATAGCTACCATAACAGCTACAAAAACCAGTGTAGAAGTCTCACCAAGCATCTGCCCTATCAGCTCTCGCCGGTAAGCGCCCATGGTTTTTCGCACACCTACTTCTTTAGCACGTCTGATAGCTTGTGCGGTTGCCAGATTCACAAAGTTGATACAGGCTGATAGTATGATAAACACAGCGACGCCCAGTAGTCCATAAATACTTTCTCTGGTTCTGGTCTTAACAATATGTGTCATATAACGTTTATCATAATGGATTTCCTGTAAAGGCTGCAATAGTAATCTTGCCTCCTTTGCAATATCCTTTCCCCAGTTTTTATCTATAAAAGCAGGAAGTAGTGCTTCTACTTTTTGGGCAGATACCTTCTCTGGAAGAGTAACATAGGTAAAACCGCCCTGGATATTCCAAAAGGGAGATTTCTCGGCATCTTTTTGAATGGTTGCCCAGGATATCAGAAATCGAAACGAAAAATGTGTATTGGAAGGAAGATCTTTCATCACGCCCGTCACTCTTAAATCCCAGCGATTTTCTAGCTGAATAGTTTTACCGATAGGATCTTCCTTTCCAAAATACTTTTGTGCCGCAGATTCAGTAAGTACAATAGAATTGGGGGCCTGAAGAGCCGTTTTCGGATTTCCCTCTAACCAGTCAAAATTAAATACCTGAACAAACTGATCATCTGCAAAAGCAAGTGCTTTTTCACTATACCGTTCAGACCCTATTTTTATCATTCCCTCCTGCCAGTGCCAAAACTGGGAAATATTTTCAGCTTCCGGAAAATCATTTCTCAAGGCAGGTGCAATAGCAAAAGACACACTTGGATTATAATCCAGGGCACGTACAGTCACTCTATACGTTCGGTCTGCCTTGGCATGAAAACTATCATAGGTCAATTCATTGAGAACAATCAGCAGGATAACAATCGTAGCCGCAAGTCCTAATGCCAACCCTACAATATTGATAAAAGCATAGCTTTTATGACGGAGCAGTCCCCGAACAGCTATTTTTACATAATTTCGGATCATGGTAGCAGAAAATAAAGGTTGAGTGTTGTGACCAGACTTTTGTTTTCGAAAGAACGGATTGATATACCGCACAGCATTCCATCCATATTCCCTACGGGCTTTGGCTATACCTACCATCTTAGCTCTTCGCTGATAGATTTCATACAAATCGCCCTGCACGTCTTCCAGCAGGTGGTTTGACACGAAATACTCCAGCAAACGATCTGCCCAGCGAGGGGGATTTGGAATAGGTTCCATACGATTTATTTAGTGTGCTTATTCAGTTCGTAAACTCTTAACAGGGTTCTGTAAAGCAGCTCTTAGTGTCTGAAAACTTATCGTCAGAAAGGCTATACCTAAGGCCAGAATTAAAGTCCACATAAATACTTGCCAGGAAACATCTGCTCTATAGGCAAAATTATGTAGCCATTGGTTCATAGCATACCATCCAACAGGTAGTGCAATACCATTAGCTAGTAAAACCAGCTTTAGAAAATCACTGGATAACAATAGTGTAATCTGGCTTACCGAAGCGCCCAACACTTTGCGAATACCAACTTCTTTGGTGCGTTGAGTTGTAGTGAGAATGGTTAGCCCTAATAAACCTATGGATGAAATAAAAATGGCAAAGAAGGCAAAGTATAGACTCAAAACACTAATCACCTCTTCACTTTTGTATAATCTGGTATAGGCTGTATTGACAAAATCATAGTCAAAAGGAAAATCGGGATTGTATTTTTTATGGGCCTTTTCCATGTCTGCGATTGCCTGGCGGGTCTTTCCGGGCAGAGTTTTCACTAAGATGTATCCTTCAGGCATAGTATCCAGGTAAATAATCAGCGGATCAATGGCTGTGTGAAGTGATGTAAGATGAAAATCTTTTACTATACCAATAATTCTGCCTTTGGCAACAAAGGATCTGTGTAAAGTAATAGGCTGTCCTACTGGATTTTGTAAACCCATTCGTCTTACAGCTTCTTCATTAAGCAGGACATTCACAGAGTCAGTTGCCAGCTGGTCTGAAAAATCTCTTCCTTCCTGGAGTTGAAGATTCATGGTTTTTACAAAACCATATCCTACTCCCCAGTACGAAAAAGCTATTTTCTCATCTGGTTTCTTTCCCGGCCATTCAACAGACGTAATTGTACCTCCTACCTGCATAGGAGGTTGATTACAAACCGTAATTGACTGAATGGAAGATCTTTGGTTCAACTCATTTTTAAAAGCGTTATAGTTTTGTACTAAACGGCCATCCAACTCCTTATAGATCAGATTCTCCTTATTAAACCCCAGATTTCTGTCCTGAATATATTCCATCTGTTGGTGAATGATCAGAGTCCCCAAGATCAATAGCCCTGACAAACTAAACTGGAAGACAACCAACCCTTTACCAAACCACAAACTTCCTGGTCGAAATGTAAAGGTTCTTTTAAAAACTGATACAGGCTTAACAGACGATAGAAACAAGGATGGATAGAGTCCTGATATCCCTATCAGTAAGACAAATAAAAAAAACACGACACCAACAAACTGAAAGTTATGCGCAGTGATCTGAATATGCTTTCCACTTATATCATTAAAAGCAGGTAATATCATAGCAATGAGCAATACAGCAAACAAGCAGGCCAATACAGTAATCAACAATGTCTCTACTAAGAATTGACCCGCAATCATTCCTTGTGAAGCACCATTGATCTTACGTATGCTCACCTCCTTGAATCGTGTTACAGCTCCGGCTACAGTCAGATTCATAAAATTGATAGCAGCAATCACGAGAACAAAAATGGCAACTATGCTAAAGAGCCAGACATATTCTATTCGTCCTCCTGTCTGTTTACCATTTGCAAATCGGCTATGAAGATACATATCTTCATATGCCTGTAATGACAATGTGGATTGATACTCTGTTTGCCGATCTTTCAGATAGCTTTCGATCTTTGAATTCAGCTTTTGTACATCTGCCGTTTTATGTAATTTTAAAAATGTACGTGGCCCGATTGCGTTCCAGTCGTGCACCCATTTATATTGGATTGCCAATGCTTTAAAAGGAAGCAAAAAATCAAATTTCAGAGAGGAATTATCAGGAATATCCCTGAATACGCCACTTACTTTACATAGTATATTTTTATCAATCCGGATAATCTGACCTATTGGATTCTGATCCCTAAAATATTTGTGGGCTAGTCTTTGCGAAATAACTACCTGATCGGGAGAAGACAATACAGTTCTTTTATTGCCTTGCATAAGAGGAAAGTCAAACATTGCAAAGAACTCTTCATCAGCATACTCTCCTAGCTCTTTATCTGTTATTTTTCCAACTTGAAACAAGAGCTTTTCTTCTGTTGTAACGGTTACCGCATGTTCAATCTCCGGAAACTCTTTCTTCAATGCCTGTGCCAGAAGACTAGGAGTCTGATCATCTGTAGAGACCTGTCCATCATCATATCGCTGAGTTAGCAAAACTCTGTAAAGTAAATCCCCTTCGGTATGAAAGGCATCATACTGCCACTCATCTGCTACCCATAAAAATATCAGTAATGATAAAGCTATTCCTATCCCCAGTCCAACGATCTTAATAGCAGAGAGTACTTTGTTACGAATCAGGTTTCGCCAGGTGACCAGAAGATAGCTGCTTATCATAGTATTTATATCAGAGAGTTAAAGCTATATAATTCTTATTCAGAGCGTAATGACTTGACAGGATTCATTAAGGCAGCCTTAATTGCCTGAAAACTTACTGTCAGTAAAGTAATTGAGACTGCTGCCACTCCTACTCCTACAAATACCCATGCATTGATCTGAATCTTGTATGGATAGCTATTGAGCCACTGTTGCATACCAAACCAAGCCAGTGGAGTAGCTATTGCCAATGCGATCAGAATCAGCTTGAGAAAATCTTTGGAAAGAATAAGGATCAGGTTAGCAATGCTGGCACCCAGCACTTTACGGATACCGATTTCTTTGGTGCGTTGTTCTACTACCAATAGAGCTACCGCAAACAATCCCAGACAGGACAATAGAATAGCAACCAGAGAAGCAATTGAAAATAGCTGTGACATTTTCTCTTCGCTTTTATACCAGCTGTCGACATTCTCATCTACAAACGAGCCAATAAATTCAGCACCCGGAGCCACCTCTTTCCAGGTATCTCTCATCTTGTCCATAGCTGTTTTTACACTCTGCGGAGCTACCCGGACAAAAATGTAGCTGATTCCTTCAGTGCTGGAAATATGCATAGTAATTGGCGATTTTTTCTGGGCAAGGGAATACAAATGATAATCGGCAATTAGTCCGATTACCTGGTACTTGGTTCCCCCACTATCTACCTGAAAATAGGAGTTGACGGCTTGTTTTTCGCCAAGTGCCTGAGCCATACTTTCTGTAATCACTACTTTATCAGCTGAATCCGCTGCATAGCCACGTTCAAACTCTCGTCCATTCAATAACTTGATGTTGAGGGTTTTCAGATAATCGTAATCTACCAGCAGCCAATCCGTAGTTATATTCTTCCCTTTGTAATCAAATCCGACCATTGCGCGACTTGTAGAATTATCCTTGCCGCGTCCCAGATTTACATTGGAACCACTGATAGCAATCACCGAAGGATCATTGGCGAACTTATTTCGCATCCTTTGTAGTACTTGTCTGCCCTCATACTTGTTGCCAACCGGAATACTGATAATCTGTTCTTTTTCAAAGCCCAGTGGCACAGAACGCAGATAATCTGTTTGCTGAACAGCCAGTATGGTGCAACAGGTAAGCAGACACGACATGGCAAATTGTGTTACGATCAGCGAATTACGCAGAAAGCCAGGACGCTTTAATGTAATTTTGCCCTTGAGTACTTCAATAGCATTGAACAGGGACATCTGCCAGGCTGGATAGCCACCTGCCAGCAAGGTTACAAACAGAAACATAACCATTATTCCCACAATTACACCTGGCTGGAGCACATATTTCAGGCTAATTTTCCCATCAAATGCGGCATTAAACTCTGGCACCAGCAGCACTACCAGCACTACTCCCGCCATCAGTCCCAGAAAACATACTACCGTTGTTTCACCCCATATCTGCATAAAGAGCTGACTCTTCAAAGCCCCCAGGTATTTACGCACACCTACCTCACGGGCACGGGTAAAGGATCGGGCTATACTTAGATTAATAAAGTTAAAGCAAGCGATAAGCAGAATAAAGAGAGCTATACCCAGCAGTACATATACAACCGTCACAGGAGGTCCACCAGAGAGCTCACTATCAAAGTGAAGCTTGGATAGATTCTGAAACCGCACAGCAGCGATATCGCCACGCTGATCGGGTCGGGCACCCTTCTTTTTCAGGGTTTCAACGGTAGGAGCAAAATACTTTTGCGAGAATGATTTCAGCTTTTTCTGAAGGACTTCAGGATCGGTGTTTTCAGCAAGCTTTACATATACTGTATGAGAGAAATCATCCCACTGATTCTGTCGGCTGTGGTATCCAGGTATATTCTCAATCCGGACTAGCACATCATATCGCACTGTCGAGTTGGTGGGGGCGTCTGCCAGCACTCCAGTTACGATGTAGCTCTTTGTTTCTCCATTGTCTTTGAGTTGAATCTGCTTTCCTATCGGATCTTCTGTGCCAAATAAGGCATTGGCAGTTGTCTCATTTAATACAATATTTCCTAATTCCTGAAAAGCCGTTTGCCGGTTTCCTTTGATCAGAGGAAATGAAAATATCTTCAGAAAATCTGCATCTACCAAACGTATTACTTTATCCAGCGATTTGTCTTTGTATTCGATAAGGCTTCTCTCGTTCACAAAACGTGTAGCAGCCTCTACCTCCGGATACTCAGCTTTGATAGCAGGAACAAACGGAAGTGGTAACTGTCCTCTTCGCTCTGGCTTATCAGGATTATTAAAAAACAAATAGGCCTGATAAATTCGGTCTTTATCTGCATGAAAGGAGTCAAAAGTAAGCTGATTGTAGGCAGTTAAGAATAAAAATGTGCAGATACAGAAGGCCACTGAAAGGCCTAGTATATTGATAGTGGCATAGCCTTTACTTTTCCAGAGAGAACGTAGGGCTATTTTTATATAGTTTTGAATCATAGAAGTAGAGAATAGAGGTTGAGTGTCATGATTGGATTTATAACTTCTGAAAAACGGATTGATGTACCGCACAGCATTCCATCCATATTCCCTACGGGCTTTGGCTATACCTACCATCTTAGCTCTTCGCTGATAGATTTCATACAAATCGCCCTGCACGTCTTCCAGCAGATGATCTGATACGAAATATTCCAGCAGGCGGTCTGCCCAGCGAGGGGGATTTGGAATGGGTTCCATAGATTTTTTCAGTGTGCTTATTCAGAGCGTAATGACTTGACAGGATTCATTAAGGCAGCCTTAATTGCCTGAAAACTTACAGTAACCAGCGCAATGCCTAAGGCACCCAAGCCTGTCAGCACAAACACCCACCAGGAAATTTGTGTATGGTAAGCATACTTGGAGAGCCAGCCATTGAGCAGGTACCAGGATATAGGTGTTGCGATCACAAAGGCAATCAGTACAAGTGCCAGAAAATCTTTGGAGAGTAGTTCCCACAGACTAAATACCGAAGCACCCAATACTTTACGAATACCCACCTCTTTGGTGCGTTGTTCTGCCATATAAGCAGCCAGGCCAAACAATCCCAGACAGGAAATAAAGATGGCTAAGCCTGCAAAGATCCCTGCCAGCTTTCCGATTAGTACTTCCAGATTGAACTTTTTGGCATACGTTACATCGGTAAACTCATAGGTGTAGGGATACGAAGGATTATACTTCGTGAATAATGCTGTAAGCTGCTGGAGAGCGTCCTGTGTTTTGATCTGTGGTGACAACCGATACATCATCTCATCCTGTACATCAGGTGTACATAAAAACATAGTGGGATCAGCCGCTGTGAAAGGAGACATCATAAGAGCATCCTTTACTACTCCTGCAATCTGGTATTGCTTTTCGTTAAAAGTAATTAGCTGACCTATCGGATTTTCTAAGCGTAAGCGCTTAATCGCTGTTTCATTAAAAATAACACTGTTGGTATCTGTTGCACTAAAGAAATTTCGCCCATCTTTTATTGCCATTCCCATTGTTTTAAAATACTCGTTGTCTGTGATAATCACCCCTAACTCTACTGTTTCACCTGCACGTTTTCCAGGCCATTGTTCAGGAGTAGAATGCCAGGAAATATCTGTTGCCGGACTGGAAGAAGTAGTAACGGATTCGATGATACCCTTCTGAAGCAATTCATTTTTCAGTGCAGTATGATTCTTTCTCAGATCTCCGTTTACACTCGTTGACAAGAGTCGGTTTACATCATATCCGGTAGGCCGGTCTTTGGCATACTGAACTTGCTGGTAGATGACAATAGCCCCTGTAATCAACGCAATGGAGCAGCTAAACTGCGCAACTACTAATACTTTGCGGGGCAAGGATGCTGTTTTTCCCATCCGTATAGCCCCCTTCAGCACTTTGACAGGCTGAAAGGAAGACAGATAAAAGGCGGGTCTGCTACCTGCCAGCAAAGCGGTAATCAGAACACATCCTATTGTGATAAGCCAGAAATATACATTGGCAAAAGGAATATGTATGTGTGCGGCTGTTAGAGCGTTAAATGCAGGTAGGATAGCCCAGGATAGGAAGAACGCCAGTACAAAGGCAATTCCTGTGAATACTACAGCTTCTACCAGAAACTGTGCGATAAGCTGTTTGCGTTCGGAACCGATGGACTTACGAATACCTACTTCTTTCGCCCGTTTTTCGCTGCGGGCAGTAGTCAGATTGATAAAGTTGATACAGGCAATAAGCAATACCAACACTCCGATTACACTAAAAATACGCACATATTCAATAAACCCACCACTATCCTTGCCATTGATGTATTCGGAGTATAAATGCCATCGTTGTAATGGCTGCATAATCACTGTAGATCGCATTGCATTGACGTTATCTTTTTCCGTATGTTCGATAGGTCCTATTTTAGCCAGTACCTGATTATAGTCAACACCTTTTTTCAGCTTGACAAAAATCTGAAAGGCATTTTGCGAGAAATCTCCGGTACGGGATTGCTTTATCCATGATTTGGTTTGCTCATAGTAGTCAAACGGAACCAGGAAATTAAACTGAAAGGAAGAGTTGGAAGGAATATCTTTTAAAATGCCTGTCACCTTCAGATCGTTGTCATTATCAAAGCGCACGATCTTTCCCATGGCGTTTTCATCGCCAAACAAAGCTTTGGCTGTTGATTCTGTAAGTACAATGGAATAGGCCGAATGTAATGCAGTTTTGGGATCTCCTTCCAGTAGTGGATACTGAAACATTTGCAAAAAATCACGTCCTATCACTGCTCCATTCTTAAATAACTTTGTCTCCCCTACTTTTAATCCATGTGACCCCATCCAGTCACTTTCTGCTACATACTCTATTTCGGGAACTTCACTACGGAGTACATTTGTCAGTTTTAGTGAGGTAGTATTAAAAGTAAGTGTATTATCTCCATTTTCATCAAAATTGCGCTTCACCTGATACAGTTGCTCTGACTCTGGCAGAAAACGGTCATAGGAGTACTGATGATACACCCATAGTCCAATCAGTAAGGCTACACTCATGCCTGTAGCCAGTCCGGCTATATTCAGGAAACTATAGGCTTTGTTAGTCAGTAGCTGTCGCCAGGTGATAATAAAATAGTTTCGTAACATAGTTGTTGATATCAAAGGTTGAGTATAGTGAGTAGTTTTTTGTTTTCTGAAAAACGGATTGATATACCGGATCACATTCCATCCGTATTCTCTTTGGGCTTTGGCTATACCTACTAGTTTGACTCTTCGCTGATAGATCTCATACAAATCGCCCTGCACGTCTTCCAGCAGATGATCTGATACAAACCATTCCAGCAGGCGGTCTGCCCAGCGAGGGGGTTGTGTAGGATGATTTTTGGTATTCATAATCAACAGAATCAAACAGTCAGTAAAATCGTATCAATAGAGTGTGCAGTATTATTACATTCCAAAAACAAGCAGAGCTGCTGTACAGGCATACGCACTACATGTTAGCAGCACAATTAATACAGTGTAAAAAGAGAGATAGCCCACTACCCGAAAATCTTTTGTAAAGAAAAAATAAACCATACAGCATATCAGATAAGTACTATGAGCCAGATAACCCAAAAACACTCCTGTTAGAATCTGAAGATTCAACAAGGCATGCTCATCTCTAAGCGATAGACCATAATAAAAGCGGTATAAGGCATCACTGCCTGCCCAGACATACGGAACAAGCAAAAGCAAATCGATTCCTATATGCCACCGCCAGAATGTTCTGTAAGACCTTTTATGTTCATTTGTATATAGTAATTCTTTATTCATCACACAGACGTTTTAGTAGTTACTGACCGAGTATCTGAAGTTTACCTTCCGGAATAGCTTTCCATAGTTTCTGGCGCATCTGTTCCAGTTCTATCAGTGCCCTGCTACCTGCTACTGTCAGTGAAAAAAATCGTTTTCTGCGCCCTCCCCGCTCGGCAGTGGCCCCACCCATCTGTGAAGACAGAAATCCTTTCTCCTCCAGACGATATAAAGTAGCATGTACAGCACTGATGGTAATACTCCGGCCTGTCTGCTCCTGTACCTGCTCCCAGATGGTTACACCATAGGCATCTTCGGTACAGGCAGCTACAATCAGTAAAATGAGTTCTTCAAACTCTCCCAGAAAAGCTCTCCGCATAGGATGGTATTGATTAGTTATCATTTTGCAAACCAAATCATATGCCATAATGTAGACAGGCTCTAAACGCCTTAAAATGGGCTTTTAGCAGGTATAGTGGATATGTTGGTTGTTCACTACCGGACACTCTTTGTCCGGTAGTGAACAACTTTGTCTGTTAAGAGAAAGCATTTTGATAGTTTGAAACTATATCAAGGGGTAAGAAGGGTCGGATGCGGGTCAGTTGCGGGCAAGATATAAGTGATTGATAATCAATGCGGGTAAGAAGGGTAAGATGTTTAGAGCTAAACGGTAGCAGAAGAATAGGAGCAGAAAGGGTTAGTATATGCTATATTTATTATTTTCTTTTATATAATATATATAACACACGTAGTATAGAAAATATTCTTACCCCTTCTTACCCTAACTGATTATCAGGATTTTACATCTGACCCGCAACTTACCCGCATCCGACCCTTCTTACCCCTATTGATTATCAGACATTTACTCAAAAATCTAGACAAAACAGACTATAATCTTAGTGCTTTTTCTATTTTGAACTAAACTCCGGTCATTTATGACAGTGAACTAAATTCCGGTCAAACAAGAAAGTGACCATTATTCGAATATTTCTTGAAAGTGATCAGTATTCTGGTCAAACGTAAAAATGATTCGAATAATGGTCAAAAACGATTTCAACTGGAAGTCTTAAAATATTTTTTTCATTTCATTCATGACCAGAACTCCGGTTATGAATAGATATGTATCAAATTCAGCCTATTTACAGAATCGCCAATCAATAACGACAAATTTTGTTTTTCCGGTTATCTGTTTTACCTTTGTAGCATTACAAACATAATTCATTACTCCAATGAGAATATCTAAGTAAATGATGGTCATATACCATCATGCGGTTTCAGCCCCTTCTGGAGCATTTTGGTAATATATATTCATTTGTCAACTACAGATCTCCTACCTGTATTGGCTAAACTTAGATACGATGTAATAGATACCTTAGCAAAAAGCCCTGCTTTTTCTCTCTTATCGATGCTTTGCAAATCCGTTCGGTTTGTGTAGCCTCTCTATACTCTATTCTCTCCATTTATTTATCCTCTTTATTGCTATGAGTATCATCCTCAGATCCATTTCCTATATCCATCCCGATCGGGAAGTCTTATTTCGTAATCTCACGCTGTCTGTTGCTACAGGAGAGAAAGCGGCTCTCATTGGTCCAAATGGTACCGGCAAGTCTACCCTTTTACAAATCATGGCAGGCCGCCTGCAGGCATCTGAGGGAGACATAACTCTCTCAGAAAAACCCTATTATGTTCCTCAGCATATGGGGCAGTACGATGCCTTTAGCCTAGCAGAAATGCTGGGTGTAGATCAGAAAATAAAGGCACTACAGGCTATCCTGCAAGGAGATGCCTCTCCTGAACATTTTACAGCACTGGATGATGACTGGGAGATTGAAGAACGGGTAAAAGCAGCTCTGGAATTCTGGCAGCTCCAGCATCTGGATCTAGGCCAAACCCTTCAATCGCTGAGTGGAGGAGAAAAAACCAAAGTTTTTCTGGCAGGCATATCCATCCATTCTCCCAAAATTATTCTGATGGATGAACCTTCCAATCACCTGGATACGCACAGTCGTGATCTTCTTTATGCGTTTCTCAGTGGCAGCAAAGCCAGCATTGTAGTAGTTAGTCACGACAGAACATTGTTAAATCTACTCCCTGTTACACTGGAACTCAGCCACAATGGCATTGAGGTGTATGGAGGCAATTATGATTTTTATAAAGAACAGAAAGAAACCAAACTACAGGCTTTGCAGGAACAGGTAGATGACAAAGAAAAGACATTAAAACAGGCACAACAAAAGGCCAGGGAAGTAGCAGAACAACGCCACAAGAAAGAGGCTCGGGGAAAAGCTCACGGACAAAAGCTTGCTTTACCCCGTATCATTGCCAATAGCCGTAAAGGACAGGCTGAGCAAAGTACAGCCAAGCTCAAAGAAGCACACAATGAGAAGATCAGTGGTATTTCAGAAGACCTCAAAGAACTCAAAACACAGATACAAGCTTCTAAAGTATTACAGGTTGATCTGCGAAAATCCGATCTCCATCAGGGAAAAATTCTGATAGCCGCTAAAGCCATCAACTTTGCGTATACACAGCAAAAGCTGTGGTCTTCTCCCCTGTCCTTCCAGATTCGTTCAGGTGATAGAATACGCATATCAGGAAACAACGGAGCAGGCAAAACTACTCTTTTGCATCTCATAACCGGCAAGTTATCACCTTCCGAAGGAGAAGTGTACAGAGCGGACTTTCACTATATTTATATGGATCAGGAGTATTCAGCTATAGAACCTCAGTATTCCATAGTTGAACAAATAGAGAAATTCAATACCCGGCACTTACAGGAACATGAACTCAAAATGCTTCTCTATCAACACCAGTTTGGCCGTGACATGTGGGACAGAAAATGTGCAGACCTCAGTGGTGGTGAAAAGATGAAACTACTTCTCTGCTGTCTGGCAGCCAGCGATAATACTCCGGATATGGTAATACTCGATGAACCTACCAACAATCTGGATATACATAGCCAGGAGGTGTTGACACATGCGATACAAGCCTTTACAGGTACTGTACTGGTTATTTCTCACGATCAGTATTTCATACAACAGATTCAGGTAGAAACAACACTGGAGCTTGGATGATGTTGCATGTGGTATTCTATCACTATCGCATCTATTTAGATAGTGATAGAATAACTTCAGGGTTACTTTACAAAGGATTTTGCATAAATGCTGTACTTTTTATTTTCACTAACGCTTATGCATACCCATACACTCCAGGATTTTCAGGTAAATGTCAGAATTAAGCTTGCAGCTTTGTGGACAGCAGTAATGTTTTGCTATGTATATGGTGATTTTTTCTCGCTATTTGTGCCAGGACGTATCAAACATCTGATGGAAGGTCAGTCTGGAGTAGGTACAACTACTCCTATTTCACTTTTGTGCTTTTCTCTTCTTATGACTGTCCCCAGTCTTATGATCTTTCTATCTCTTATACTTAAACCACAGATAAGCCGCTGGGCTAATCTGCTCTTTGGAGTCTTTTTTACTCTCATTATGACCCTTATACTCATTACCACTAATGATACATGGATGATCTTTTATAGTTATCTGGCAGTTGTGGAAATTGTTCTCACCGGTACCATTGTGTGGTATGCATGGACATGGCCCAGGCAGCAAACACAGGATAACCCTCTGTAAAAGAGAGAGCAGAAACCTGGCCGTAGCATTTATCAGATGCATAGTAGTGTAGAGAATTAGTAACACCTTTAGAGGACTTATTCTTTATTTTAATAAAATGTAGAAATTACTTAAAGACCCATCTGTTTATCCGTTTTTTTTAATATCTACATCTTCCTGAAAATAAGTTTGTTATAAAAAATCCTGTAAAGTAAGTAAAAACCGCTATACAGCCTGTTTGGCTAGCACATTCAGAATACATTTAGAAGAGATAAATAACAGCAGGCACAGATATTGTTATAACTAGAATCAAGTAAAGAAATATCTCTAAATTATACACCGACTAAATAAAATGGAAAGTAGCGTGTTGATTATCGAAGATGAGACTGTAGTATGCGATCTTCTTACTCGCTTTCTGGAAACAAGACATTACCAGGTGGTATGTGCTCAGACACTAACTGATGGACTGGAAAAAGCGAAGGCATTTAAGCCGTCTATAGTACTGATGGATAACAACTTACCTGACGGCAAGGGCGTTGACTATATTTCACAGATTAAAGATATTCTGCCTAATATACGTATCATTGTGCTCAGTGCGATGGATAGTGCACATGTTCAGGCCATAGAAAAGGGTGCAGAACGCTTTATCAGAAAACCATTTGGATTCAGACAAATCGAGAACGCAATACAGGCCTAAAATTTCGGGTAAGGTAAGTTTATTGTACATGTTATTACTTGTTGATAGAGTAATGTCATCTGTATTCATTCAGGAATAGTGTTAGAAAGCCTATCAGAAATCAAAATATTCCTCTCTTATCAACCAAAATACAGGCCTGTCTCTGCCTTCTGATTTTGCTCTTCATGATAAATAAGGATAGTGGAATCAATTTCATCTGTGTAAACTAGTGCAGGAAAGTACTATATTTGCCTGTCCTTACTGCTATCCACTCTCTTTCATGGCTCATTTTCCTGTTTCCAGTTCGATCCTCTCATCGGACGCATTAAGTCCTTTGCTGCAAGAACAATATAACCTCAGTACATCTACCACTTGCCGCCTGTTAAAAGCAGGAGTTAATCACACCTATCTCATTACAGATCAAACTAACCGTTATATTTTTCGGATCTATAGCCTGAACTGGCGTAGTGAACAGGAAATAACAGAAGAAATCCGCTTACTCCAGCTTGTACAAAATCACGATATAGCGGTTTCAGTAGCCTTACCAGATGTTTCCGGTCAGTATATTCAATCCATCAATGCACCGGAAGGAACACGATTGGGTGTGATGTTTTCGTTTGCCCCTGGCGAAAAATGCCACAGTCTCTCCATAGATCAGCATTATCAGGTGGGTGAAACGATGGCCAGACTCCATCAGGCTACACATAATCTAACGCTACAACGGGTTCAGTATACTCCACAACTATTGTTGATAGATACTTTTGAGGAACTAAAGAAGTTTCTTCCAACCGATATTCCTGAAATGCAGTTTATGCAAACTGCTCAGAGGTACCTACTCGACCAACTCACCACGGCCAACCTGCAATCTATTCGTCAGGGAGTAGTACATATGGATATCTGGTTTGATAACCTGAACATCTATGAGGATAAAGAGATTACGCTTTTTGACTTTGATTTTTGCGGCAATGGCTGGCTTTGTCATGATATCGCCTATTATCTTCTACAACTTCATAACACAGAAAAAGTAGAAACAGAATACCAAAGCAAAACAGAAAGCTTTCTAAGGGGTTATGAATCCATTAATCCCCTCACGACGGAAGAAAAGCGCCTACTTCCTATACTGGCTGTATGTTCGTATTTCTTTTACTTAGGCGTACAATGTCAGCGTTATGAAAACTGGTCTAATGTATTTCTCAATGATGCCTATCTGAAACGGTACATTCAGGTACTTGTCAAAAGATATTTTGAGAGTAATCATCTGGGATAGGTGATTGGTTACCTCATTATGTACTTTCTTTATCTAATAGATTTTGCTTCTATATTCCATAGTTCTTTATAGTCCGGAACATTATTCTTCCTACCACCTGTCACTTTTTTGCTTGCCCAAAAAAGTAACCAAAAAAAGGCACTTTTTCCCGATCCTTCCGCCCACAAGGCCAAAGGCCAACCTCGCGGGAAAAAGATTGCCAGCGCACCTATAATACCACTCGTGATTAAAGTGACTATCACGATATTTGTACCATGTGCTTTGTATTATTACTCCTGGTTCTCTTCTTTTCCGAAAAGGATTGTATGATGCCTATGAAGCAAACAAACTATTATGGCAATCGAAAGAAGATAATAACTCAGAATAAAGCAAAGTCATAAATTAGATAATGATTATCAACTATTGGCTCTTTCCGTTTACATTCTGCAGTCAATATGTATTAAAATATAAGTATAGATTAGGAAGTCAATACACTTTTAAGTATATTGTTAACGCTAAAGTCTCGGTAAAAAAGTAAAATAAATACATTGCGTCTTGTCTTTTACAGACAAGCCTTTACTTTTTTGTATACTACTTATAACTATACAGAACACTGAGCTTACGGTAAATGGTCGCTTCTAAAATGGTACTGGAGCAGAGACAGCCTCTATCCAAGGGTATATCAATCGAAATTTTTTTATTTTCTTTTCTTACAGGTCTCTATCTGATTCCTCTTTTTCTGGAAAAGTATACACTAACGGATGATGGGCCTGCGCATTTGTATAATGCATTGTTGCTGAAAAATTTCTGGGATGGCAATATTGATTTAATTGACAATTTCTATCAGCTTAATCATCATTTTTCTACTAATTGGATAGGTCATGTAACACTGGCATTACTGATGTATAGTATTCCTGCCGCTCTGGCTGAGAAAATAATCCTGCTGAGTTACATAGTCGGACTTCCACTGACTTTTCGCTATGCATTGACCCGGCTAAATCCCAATGCAAGTATCTATTCACTACTGATTTTCCCGTTCTTGTATAGCCAGGTTTTTATGTATGGCTTTTATAATCAGTCACTTAGCTTTTCACTGTTGTTTCTCTTTATAGGCAAATGGATCTCTATTGACTATTATTTTACACGCAGAAACATACTTATATTGACTGGCCTTGTATTATTAATCCTCTTTTCTCATCCGCTTACATTTTTATTTTCTGCCCTGATCAGTGGAGCATTTCTTCTGGACCGTTACACCTATCAGCGATCTGGTAACCGATGGCCTTTTATGCAATGGAAATCGGGCTTGATAAAATTACTTTCTTTACCCGACAACTTTCGCCAATCATTGCAATACTGGTTGTTGATATACGCACCTGCCGGATTGCTTTTTGTATACTTTATCTTATCCAACAAAAGTAAAGAGGAAATCTATATTCCTCATGAGCAACTAGACTTCCTATGGGGTTTAGCCAGTATGACTACTATTCTTGATTCAGATGGTAGTTTACTTACTCAAATCCTCTTTTCTCTACTGTCACTAACCCTAGTAATTCTGCTGGTAATTACATTACGCCGTTTACTCTACTACCGTCAATACAAATACTTTCTGGCATTTGTAGTAATAGGTAGTGTGACTTTGGTACTATACTTATTTATGCCTGAACGTATTGCAGGTGGCTTCATCATCCGTCCCCGAATTGGATTCTTATTCTGTACACTGATTATTCTGACTATTGCCACCTATTCCTCAGAACCTGTTTCTGACCGAATGCAAAAATCAATTCTTTTGCTAACATTTTTTCTGGCAACAGGCTTTCTCGTTCGTCAGATCTGGTATATGAATACGCTTTCTATAGAAATGGAGGAGATTTTAACAGCAGAGCGTTTTATTCCTTCTCATGCCGTAGTTTTGCCTTATACATCTATTGAATACGATACACGGCTTAAAAATCCGGAACATCTGCCCCGACATTTTATACATATATCCAACTATCTGTGTTTGGGAGACCAACAAGTATGTTTACACAATTACCAGGCTCAATACAATTATTTTCCTATCAATGGAAGGCAATGGGACTTTGTCAAAGATCCTGTAATTGATCAACTCTCGCCCAAAAAACCGCTCAACATCGCTGGCTTTGAGCAATTATCTCACGGACAAATTACCCATGTTGTACTGATTGGAACCACAGAACGGGACCCTAAGCTCACTTCAACTAGGAGTGAATTAGCAAGTGAGTTTCACAAAGTATACTCATCTGCCCATCAACTGGTTACTGTATATGAACGCAATTCGTTTAGTGCCCAGTGATAGTCAAAAGATGTACTAAAAAAATAATCCATTAGTCTTTCCTCAACCACAAAGAAGACTAATGGACTAAAACTAAACTGTATATACTATTATCAACCACTAATTTCGTATACTATCAGTAATCTCCTTACTAATTACTGGAAACAGTCTGCTGTGGGTGTGATTTCTGGTTAAACGGCTCAAAGGTAAGAGAGATAGAGTTCATACAGAACCGCTTGTAAGTAGGTGCAGGGCCATCATCAAAAATATGCCCCAAATGAGAGTCACAACGGCTACAGATTACCTCTACTCTATGCATCCCATATGAGTTATCTTCTTTGTAAATCACACTATTGGGGCGAACTGCTTCAAAGAAGCTAGGCCATCCACAACTGCTGGCAAATTTGGCTGTTGAGTTAAACAGCTTATTACCACATACAGCACAATAATAGGTCCCCTTCTCATCCTTATCCCAATATTTACCAGTAAAGGCGCGTTCTGTAGCTTGTTCTCTTGCTACAGCATACAAGTCAGCCGGAAGTATTTTTTTCCATTCAGTATTAGACACATTCAGGTGTGTGGTATCGGTTTGGGAATAATACGGATTTGTCATAGGTTTTCCTTTCTTTTCATTTTGCCCCTGTACGCAACTGGTACAGAGCACGGTACAAACAATACTAAATACAATAAGTATGGCTTTTATGCCTGGTCTGTTTTTCATTGTAATTTATTTTTGGGGTTGACAATGGATCTGTAGATTGTCCAGACAACAGAAATATCTTTCTTATCCTATAAACGGTTTATTTAAACGCAATGTTCATTTTATGTCTGTTTTCTAAAATCCGTGTTAGATTCTTTCTCTGTTATCCATCTGACAAACTTACGTAAAACAACTATGACCGGATCTTAGAAAAAAGAATTACCTACTGATAGTCACTACTTATCTCGTTTCTGAGGAAGATTCCAGGTAACGGTAGTATAGTAAAATCCACCAATCTGAGGGCCACCCAGAAAAGACACATAGTAGTGATTGAACAGATTGGTAGCACCTATACGACTATCTAATGCACCAGAAAAATGATACGACACCTGAGCATCTACTGTAGAATAAGAAGGCACATCTCCATTTACCAGAAAAGACTGCCAGTAATAACGGCTTTGCCACTTATAGGTCAGTCCGGCACCCAAACCTTTCCAGATATGCTCGTGGGCAATACTCATATTCAATGTCCACTGTGGTGTATTAAACCCGTCTTCCAGTCCGTCATTGGAAGTTTTATGATCCAGTCGGGCAAACGATACATTGCCTCGTAATGACAAATCAGATGTAAGCATATACCGAAGTCCAACACTGGCTCCGTAGTTGTATACAGTAGTTTTAGAATTAGTCCATAAACGGTATCTGTCCTGTTTGGTACGGTCATACATATAAAAAGCCAGAGAATCCGGATTACTCCCTTTGGGAATATTGGCTTCAATCTGAGCCATAAAATTCTGATAGTAATTGTAATAAAAGTCTGCGTCCACATACAAATCCCCATCCAGCCACAACCCTTTATATCCCACCTCCAGCGACTGAATCTTCTCAGGTTTCAGATATGTATAGGTATTACGGGTAATTAACCCTGCATTCGCGACAATAAGACTATCCCGTTTAGACGCACCCAGCTTGTTCACCCCTGCATTGACAGCAGATACAAAGGCATCAACAGAAGACCGAATATAAGAATTTTCAAAAATGCCATTCGACATCACAGGCAACCCTCCTACCCTTTTTACTCCTCCACTATTCACATTCGAAAAGCCTTCAAAGATGCTGGGAAAGCGATATCCACTCTGGAAGGAAGCTCTGAAGTGATGCATCTCTGATGGAGAATATACAACTGTAACACGCGGATTCCATTTCAGGGTAAAGTAATCTGATTTATCCCATCGCAATGTCAACCCTACCTTTATCTTCGATTGTGCAAAAGATCGGTTTAGCTGAACAAACCCACCTGTTTTTCCATAGATCAGATTTTTGCCTGGCTCTGTAGGATTAATAAAATAATTGCCGTCAGGTACAATACTATACCGACGATGATCAAATCCCAGATTAATGTCAAGACCACTAGTGTTCTTAAATCCTTTCAAAAGGTTTTCGCCCAGATTGGCTTGCCCTTCTATATGAAACAGATACGCTTTTACCCGTAAGGCTGCACCAATGTCCCAGTTATTTACTGTTCGCAGTGTATCTATCTGCTTCTGAAATGCAGCAGTTCCTGGTACAGGCCTGCCTGCATCTGCAGCCTGACGGGCCAGTTGCAGGGCATCAATAGTACTTTTATCTTGGGCAATAGCCTGATTAAACCCCTGTGTAAAATCAGAGAACCACGTGTTATCTGTTTTATATCCCCGATCGATGTTTTCGGCCATAGAGCGTAGATTGTACGAATTCCCCGTATTTTCAGAGGTCAGATACGTTCGAATCTGCCAGCTGGGAGCACGCCACTGAATGCTATACTGACCAAGCAGATAGTCTTCCAGACGGAACCGATTGGATCGCTGATAAATAGAATTCAGATAGGCAATCCGGTAGGCATAGATGACTTCGTGTCCCTTTACAGGACGCCAGTGTAAAGCAATGTCACCCTTCCAGTTTCGCAGATGATAATCAGTCACATCCTTTTCCGCATATCCGGTACGGGCTACTACAATATTTTTTCCATTTAAGGATAGCGTGCGTCGGTTAGCTGATTCATTCCCATAGGAATTCACAGGGTCTATTGCCGGATTGTCTGATCCAGTAAGTCCGGCCGAAGCATTGCCATTGGAAAACAAATCGGCTCTGTCATCCGCAATCCAGTCATAGCCACCTGTGTAGGAACCATTGATCTTAAAAGCCAGTTTAGACGAAAGTTTTTGTGCATAACGCAAAGCCGTTTCAGAATACAACTGAGGAGAGATCTGTTTGTCAGCCACATGGTTTATACCTACCTTTTGCTGTACACTCAGACCTGTATGTTCAAAAGGATTCCGTGTGAGAATATTGGCCAGGCCATTGATGGCATTCATTCCATATAAAGCAGAAGCCGTACCCGGAATAACTTCCACACTTTCTACATCCAGATCTCCAGGAGCCATCGCACTGGCAATAGGAGCACCAATATGCGGAGCCTGGTTATCCATTCCATCGACAAGCTGTACAAACCGCACATTGGTAGTATTGGCAAATCCACGGGTATTCAGCACTTTAAATCCAAGGCTGGGTACAATCATCTGCACTCCTTTTATATTCTCCAATGCATCAAAATAGGATGGCTGTGCCGACAAGCGAATATCCCGGCTACTCATCTTTTCAATACTAATGGGAGATTGCAGAAGTTTCTCTTCCATCCGGGAAGCAGATACCACAATCTCCGACAATGTAAATGTCTTGCCTGTCATAGAAGTATCTCTTCGCTGACTGGTTCGTGTAGAATCACGTGGGGATTGGGCAAAAGTATTGCCTACAACCAGACAAAAAATAGCAATCAGAGTTGATGATAAGGGGTCAATATGCTTCATGCAAGTGATTCGTTATTTCCTTGTAAATATATCGATTCCTACGAAACTATCTTGTGTGTTACTTTTCTTTTCCTACCTACTCTTAGTGATTAAGATAGCTGTTGTATATCCATTTAATTATTACATTCTATTATTTTACAACAGAAAGAAATAACATTTCCTAAGCCAATTTGTACCTTTCTGCCTGGAAAAGTCTCACATTCTATGATCTCAACTAAAAATCTCACTATCAATACTATAGTTTTATTAATTGGCGCTTTTTTCATTCTTCTATGCTGGAACAATATAGCTGGCAATTATTTCCCTGAAAGTATCGCCGGATTCTGGCGCTTTGAACAGATAGCCCGCTTCCTGGCTCTTTTTCTTATACTATCACAAAGTCAAATCATTATTCATAAACTATACTTTTCTGGCATTGTCATTAGCAATGTAATCATGATAATGGGGTTCATGTTCAAAATTATGCATTGGCCTATGGCTATGGAACTTATTGTAGCAGGTTGTATGCTATCCATGCTGATATATGTGATAAGCTTCCTTATAAAATCTACCAAAAGCCATCTGGATATACTCAAGGTTCTATGGGTTTTGGTCATGTACATAACAGTACTATTAGTCATGTATGATGTACCTTACCGACATGAATGGATAGGACTTCCCAGTATTTTATTCTGGATTATGTTTTTTGATTTTGTTTACGTGACATATCGCAAAGCAGAACAAGCATGAGAGGGGTTGTACTAACTGTCAAATGGCAGATAACCTTATTCTTTATCCTCATTCTATTAGCTGGTTTTACCGCTAAGGCACAAAATCAGGATAGTCAAATCAAAGGGATCCGACAGGAATACACGTTGATACATCAGCAGCTTTCCGTATTAGATACAGTTCAAAAGGATCTGGAAGGATCATCAGAGGGTGGTAGTGTAACGGGATTTTACAAAAGTGGGAAGCTCCTGGCAATGAAAGCCACCTATTATGGGGAAACTGGCTATGTAACAACAGAATATTATCTGGAAAATGGAAATCCTTTTTTCATTCTGCGACAAGAGCACCGCTATAATCGTCCCATGTATTATGACAAAAAAGCAGCACAGGAAAATAACGATCCGGAAGCTTTTGACTCTCAAAAAACAACTGTCAAGGAGGATCGTTTTTACATGCATAATCAAATCCTAATTCGGTGGATCAATTCTTCGTCTGTCCAAGTTGCACAATCCTCATCAGAATACAAATACAAAGCGCAGGAATTGCTGACAGAAACAGCCTCCTTACAATCACAACTCACCAACTGATAATGCCTTTTTCACTACCTCTCTGTAACTAAGTCCAATAGGAATAATCTTCTTTCCTAATTCAATTTCAGAATTACTAAACGCAACAATTTTATCCATATTGACAATAAAGGATCGGTGTGTACGGATAAGTGGTAAGTTGCCAATCTCTGCCTCTAACTCACTGATCTTGTATTTAATCAATAGATCTTCTCCATTTGTAAGTACCAATTTGATATGCTCCCGAATACTCTCGATATATACAATATTACCCACAGGCAGTCTGTAGTTTTTATTACCTGATTTTAACAAAAACAATGAATCTTCTGGATTTCTAAACGGTTTTGGTTTTGTTTCAGCCACCTGCATAGCTATGAAACGGTCAATTGCCTTCAGAAAACGGTCAAACAGAATAGGTTTTAACAAATAGTCAACAATACCCAACTCATAGCCTTCAAATGCAAAATCACGATAAGCAGTTGTAAGTATCGTTTTAGGTGGATTACTCAATGTCTTTAAAAACTCAATACCTGTAAGCTGAGGCATTTTGATGTCCAGAAACAGGAGGTCTACTTTATTTTTTTGTAAAAACTCATAGGCTTTAATCGCATTTTTACATGTTCCATATACGTCGAACTGATCCAGATGCTGAAGGTGATTTTCTAAAAGCCGAAGAGCCAGCGGTTCATCATCTACCAGCAAACATTTATATTTCATGATCTGTTAATTTTAAGGGCAACACTAAAAATACCATTTTCTCTGTTAAAATTCAGTGTTTGCTTACCACCATATGTCAATGATAACTGACGTTGGATATTTTGCAAACCTAATCCTTGTTGTTTCTCTATAGGAGCTACATGTTCTACATAGGTGTTTGTTACCTCAAACCCAATACATTCTGTAGTACTTTTCAAGCTTATTTTAATCCATGGACTATCCGTTTCGCTTCCAGCGCCATGTTTAAAAGCATTTTCTACAAGTGAAACCAAAATTAGAGGAATAATGTCTGTATCCGTTTCAACTTCGCAAGTCATTTCAAGTTTCAAATCCTGATCATAACGCAATCGTTCCAGTTCACAATAATCCACAACGATCTTCCATTCATGACTTACGGGTACAAAGCGGCGCTTGCTTTGAAAAAGCAGATAGTCCAGAATACCAGACAGTCTTCCAATCGCATCAGATGTTTGTGGTGAGTTATAAAGTGAAAGAGAATAGATATTATTCAGGGTATTAAACAAAAAATGAGGATTAAGCTGTGCTTTGAGCAATTCCAGTTCAGAGATAATTTTCTGATTTTCCAATACCAGATTTTTCTCATACAGTTCATGCTGTGCTTTAAAAAACTTAAATGCAAGAAAGACAAAAGGTATTGAGAGTGTGAAATAGAAATAAACTTTAAACAATTTATAAAGGTCTGTAAAAATAACAGCTATTGGTTCGGTTTCATCAACCGGCACATCGCCTGTCAGTCTGAAAATAATTGGTTCTGCCCCATAAACTACCAAAATGCGGGAAAACACACTCAACAGATATACACCTAGTAACCATAATAAGATACTTGAGAAATACTTTCGCTGATCCCAGAACCGTGGAAAGATAAAATATGCTAAAAAATAGGCAGACAATAACTGACTGATCAGAAGAGTAATGGCATATACCAGAGCCTGTATGATTGAATAATTTTTATCACCAAAATAATTAGTTGTAACTGATAACAGAACAACTGCAAGCCAAAACAGAATGTGTGCCTTAATCCGGTATTTACTTCTGTATGCAATCAGATAATCAGAAAAATCCATTTCACACAAATTTCGCAATTTATCTGACACAAAAACAGTAGTAATACGAATGTGCACTTATTCCGGATGGAAATATCCATATACACTACCAACCACATTTTTGCTATAGCTACCATGTTTCTGTAGTGCAATCACTGGTATTGGTCATACGTTCATAGCGGATAAGTTTTCAGGCAGTACTCTTGTGAAAATTTATAAAACTATCCGATGAAAATTTATCTATTCTCTTTATTGCTTTTGCTGACTTCTGTTCCAGCACTTACTCAAACAAAGCATGACACAGATCAATGGCTATTATCTCAGTTGGTTACTGATTTCAGACAGAGCATTATTACCAAAGATAGTAGCTGCTTCCATTCACTTTTTCACCACAAGAATATTACATGGACAGGAGTATTTAAAACAGAAACCCAACAGTGGAGGCTGCAACAGGACTCGCTGGCTGAAAACTTCTTTGACAATGACTATCAAAGTTTTTTCAATAAACTAATCAAAAAGCCCAATGTCTATGAAGAGGTTTTCTGCAATCTGGTCATTGAACATGATGGTAGTATTGGCTTTGTAAGCTTTGATTATAGCTTCTGGACAAATAAAAAGAAAGAAAACTGGGGCAGAGAGATCTGGACTGTAGTAAAAGCAAACAATCAATGGAAAATTGCATCTGTGTGTTTTTCCCTCCAATTAGAAGAAGTAAAACCTGAAGTAGCCCGGTAGAAAGTACATGCAAACAACTATCATCAGACATAAGGGCCGACTACCGGGTCTGGATCATTTAAGAGCAGCAGCTATTATCATGGTTTTCTTTTATCATTACGGACGTCTTTTTCCTTCCCCATCCTGGATTAGTACTGTGAGTGAATTCGGATGGACAGGAGTGGACTTGTTCTTTGTATTAAGTGGTTATCTTATCGCTTATGAATTATTTGGTCAAGTAAAAGAACAAGGCACTATCTCTTTTAAACGTTTCTTTATAAAACGGGCCTTCAGAATCCTGCCTGCTTATTTATTGGTAACAGGAATATACTTCTTATTTCCGGTAACCCATGAAAGAGGTACTCTCGCACCATTATATAAGTATCTAACCTTCATCCAGAATATAGGATTAGATATTCTTCATCAGAGTACTTTTTCTCATGCATGGTCATTATGTATTGAGGAACAATTCTATCTAGTTTTGCCAATTATCCTCTATACACTCAATAGATTCAGATTGTGGAAAAAGTCAGTACTCTTAGTAGTGGCAGTATTTATTGCAGGCATTTTAGTTCGGACTATGGCCTGGAAGTATGTATTTTCATTACCAAAAGATCAGATAGGTAAGTGGTATGAGTTTATTTACTATCCTACCTATAGTCGGTTAGATGGCTTACTAGCAGGAGTTTCAATAGCAGCTTTCGGCACTTTTAAACCAGATTTGGTAGTAAAAGTTTTAACGTATAAATCCTATATCTTACTTTGTGCTGGCATTGTGTTGCTTGCAGCCTACTTTATTTGTACAGATCAAACGTCATTTTCAGCTTCAGTCTGGGGATTTCCCCTGGTTGCAGCAGGCTATGCCTTTTGTGTATTCTATAATTTACAGGTTCCTCAAAGAAAAGACGGACTTTTATCCAAAGTCCTTCAACAAATAGCTGAATTATCTTATGCCATTTATTTAACACACAAAATAGTCATTCACCTGACTCAACAAATTCTCTCGCAAACGGGTATTATAGCAGATAGCAATGCTATGGTTTTACTTTGTATAGGTGTATCTGTTATAACAGCCTACATAGTAAATCGTTGTGTTGAACGCCCTTTTTTACAAGTACGGAAACATTTTTGGCCGAATTTGTAGGTACTATACACTTTTCTAAAAATCAAGCAGTTAGCAAGACAGATATTCTATATCTGTCTTTTGTTACTTTTTACTCGTTGCCTCTGCTTCTTTAGCAGCTAACAAATAGATCAGCGAGGCGGTACCATCCATAGTGGGTTCATTGGTACTGTAGTCACCGTAGTCGTCATGATATACAACCAGATCGCTCTGAAAAGTGGCATACTCATCGGGTTCGTGCAATTGGATACCAATTAGTTTCTTATAAATGCTTCCATATACAGGTCCATCTACCAGTCCACCATCAATAGGGTATTGTTTTAGATGTGTAAAGGCGGCATGTGGATCAGCAGGTGTATCTCCCCAGGCAGGTAAACCATATACCATAGAGGTTCCCCAGGGATTACAGCCAAACAACCAGTCAATCGTAGCCTGCCCCAAGGCCTCAAACTCATGGCTGTTTGTTAGCTTCTCATACCAAAAACACTGAATAGCAAAAGCCACAGTGAGGTTATTGCTGCACCAGATAAAGGGCACTCCTCTATAAAATGCATTGGCTTTGGCTTTATTCCAGACTAGTTCAATTCCTTTTTTATAGTATCCAACTACCATCTCTCTATCCTTTCCTTTGACCTGTTGAGCCAACTCATAATGTCCTAAATTAATAAACGGATACCACTGGTAGTGAGCAGCAGTATCTTTACCCAGCCAGGGAGTAACGGATTCTTTTGCGGCATACTGCAGTGCTTCATTCCCTTGTTTCTGCCAGGTAGCAGCCAGTTCCATGTCATCTACCCAGTTGTCTTCTGCATAGATGTAGGGAGACTTCACTGATACGGTTTGTGTCACACCAGGCTTCTTCAAAGCGAAAGCATACGCGGTTTTAGCTTTTTCCTGTAACTGATCACTATATGCTTTGTCTGTCTGTTTATAGAGTTGAGCTCCTAAGGCAAATGCACTCACAAATTTGGCAGCCGTAGAAGAGGTGCCTGTAGTATGATTCATACCCTTTCCCTGTTGCTGAGGCTCTCCATTAATAAAATACACCGGACGTTCATATCCCCGACCATACTGACTATCCTGAGCAGGCATACGCATAGAAATATGATCTCTGTCATCAGCAATCTGGTTAAACATCCAGTCCGGACGAGGATGCATTTTCAGTAGCCAGTCCAACCCCCACCGGGCCTCATCCAGCACATCTGCCTGTTTATTTTTTCCTTCCAGTCCATTGGCCTGCAGAGTGTCTGTAAACACACCTGGAAAATCCCGATAAGCCATCAGCAGATGATAGGTCGCATTGGCAGATGTTGTCGCATACTGCAAATAATCCGTTGCATCATGCCACCCTCCTACTACATCCACATGACTACTATCAGGAAGCCCCTCTTTTGTACCGTACAACACATATCCATCATGCGTGTGACAACTATCTTTCAGATAAGGATTGAATCCGGTACGCTGCTGCCGCATATAACGTAAACAGAAATCGGCAGCCCCTTTGTATACATCAGTCCCTATCCGAAACTGTGGTGATCGCACTCCTCCTGCCTGAAGATAAAACTGCCCTGTCCGCTGGAACTTAGAGAAATCAAGTCGGTAGGTATCAAGAAAAGGGCCATAAGCTCCAAACGCTTTTCCAACATCCCCTTTAAAAACAACCTTCTTTGTAGTAGCATCCACTAGTTCAAACTCCTTAATCTGACTTTTTTCTTTGGCACACCACACAGCCACCTTGATACCTACAGGTGTGTACCCTAACTGATTAATACGTATCCATGCCTGTACAAATGAAGTAGTATAGGTTGGTATATTGGTATAGCTCAGCCAGGAAGGCAGAAAAAAAAATACTAACGAGATACTTAATCTTTTCATGAAAGAAGTAAGCAAAGAAATAACAATCAGGAATTTAACAAATCAGGTACTGTCACCAACCGATAGTTTCGGTTTTGCAATTCATCAATCAGCTGAGGCAGATACCGATAAAACTTATCTGTCCGACGTGGATCGGTACCCAGATGAAGCAGAAGCATAAAACCGTTTAATCCGGAATCATGTTTCTGCTCATAGGTAAGTATGGATTGATAGATTCGTTCACTGGATACATAACGATCTGCCATTTCAGGATAAGTATAATCTGCATTGCTACGTGTACCCGATGTAAAATTGACTAATTGCAAGCCAGCCTGTTGGGTCCACACAGCAATAGAATCATTATACCACTCATATGGAGGCAAAAAATACGGCGCATCAGCAGATGAGATATTCCATCGCTTCAATTCCTTATAGGAATTGGCAAGATCTGTTGTAAACTCTTTTTTTGTCACCAGCAAGCTATCTCTCTTCTGCCAGTCGCAATACAAGAGGTGTTTGTCGGAATGAGATCCCAAATAGTGTCCATCGCTTTTCAGCTTTTTTATCACAGAATGAAAGACCGGATTACGGTAAAAATTTCCGGTAAGAAAAAATGAGGCCTTAATCTTCTTCTGTTTCAATGTAGTTGCAACAAATTCTCCCCCATCACCAAATTCATCTCCGGTAAATACCAATGCCAGCTTCTGAACAGTAGTATCTCCCCGCACAATAGCTCCCTTTACTTTTATCTGATTTTTCTTATCAGAGGGAGAGATTATTCCAGAACTCATAACAAATGACTTGATCACAAAGCCACTTACCATCAGTACAGCAACAAATGCAATTAACCTGCTCGCTAGCGCATAAAAATTCGGTCTCATTACCGTAATCAACTTAACAAATTTCGTTTTAAAACTTGGGGATCAGACCAGAAAGATATGTATTCTTCTGGTCTGATACATTTTATTTGAGATGAACGCAATAAAACGATGTACTACCGGTTATATACAGGTTCTGATTATTCGTATCCAGCGTAATGGTTGAAGGTCTTTCAGGAACCTTTACTGTGTTTATCAGTTTACCATCCGGGGTATATACATAGATCTGCCCATCGGCTATATAGACATTTCCTTGCTGATCCACTGCAGAAGCAAACTCTCCCTTCTCCGTAAAATAAGTCAGATCAGAGACATATCCTTCCGGGCTTACTTTCATTCTCACGGTTCTCTTGTCATATTCATCAGTTTCATATAACAGCTTGCCAGGATAAGCTTCTACCAGACAGGCAGAACGTGCCAGATCATACACTACAGGAATAATAGTAACTCCGTCTTTAGCCACATAACATTCGGATGGTTTATTGACTGTGACTGTATTAAAATCGTGATAATCTCTCCAGCGATGGGATGGATAAAGGGCTTTAAAGATAGTGGCAACACTTCCCATCTTTACTTTTGGCAAAAGCTGAATAGTCTCATCCGGATTGGCAGGATTAATGCTATATACCAGTGTACCAAAACCAGAATTTCCCCAACCACTAAAAGATGTTCCGGCAGCATCGGGCGGATTAGTGTAAACCTCCGGTTTTCCATCTACCAGATATCCTTTTTTGGGAACGTACTTAAATACCACAAGCAAATTATCGTTCTTATCGCATGACAATGCATGTGGTTCCCAGGGATAATCTGCCAGCAGGTTAATGCGACGAGTCTCTGCCGACCATTTGTAAATGCGCCGCATACGAGATTCACAGAAATAGATATTGCCCTTACTGTCTTTTGTAATACCTTCCGGAAACTCAAATCCAGTTGCCAGCTTTTCTATATTCCCTTCTGTCTGAAAGGATTTCCCGGGTTGGTTATCCGATTCTGTAATGATCAATCGGTTAAACTCCCATGGACGAACATTATAATTACTGTTAGGATCATATAGAGGGGTGTTGGTTGTATACTTAATCTGGCTATAATTGTGTACATTCAGAAATTCAATAGTAGCATTGCCAGATACACGGACAGAATAAGGATAAGGCTTATTCACCCGGATTACCCGAAACATATACAGATTGGCAAAGACCATATCCCGACAATTCTGAATATCCAATGGCAGACATTCTGTACTTTCCAGGCTCTCTTCTTCTAATTGCAAGGCATATACCTTCCAGTTAGCTACATTGGAGAAACGCACTTCATTTCGCACATGGTGCTCTACCGACATAGCATAGATTCGTCCGGGAGTGCTGGTATTGGATATATAGGCTCCGGCATTGGCATACGAACTAGCCGACCATATGTTTTCAATAGTGCCTCCTCCTCCATCCGTAATCCATAAACTCCAGTATTGTGTATCCCACGAAGGATCTACACTTGTAATCCAGGGAAGCGGAGGTGCCGCAGGTTGTTTCCACTTTCGCTGCATACTTCCATGTCCCCCAATAAATTTTACATCATTGAGATAGGATTGCTCACCAGCCGTCCATTTACAGGCAACCGCCCGTGGATTATCTGCGCCTGTAGACAGGCCAATACCACTCACAATATTCTTTCCACCTTTGGCCGTTTCGAGCAATGGCTTGGGAGCGCCAAAGCTTCCAAAGGCTACAGTATTATTCTCAAGTATTAATTGAGTTCCAATAGGATTCAAACCAATCAAAACGGTGTTTGGCTTTAGTTTGATTGTTTCACTAACCTTATACCAACCTTGTGGTACATAAATAGTTGGGTATTTATCAATAGCTTCCTGAATAGCTTTTGTATCATCAGTAGTACCATCTCCTGTAGCTCCCAGCGTTTTGAGATTTACCCAGGTACCAATAGGTGGCAGATTGGGAATATCTTTGGCAACAGGGACAGGAAATGTTTTTAGAGGTACTAACTCTGAGATGGTGTGATTCACAGGATCAGCATAGAGACTGCTCATCTGTAAACCATGCATAAAATTCTTTATTTTATAGATAGCCTCTTTGCTGGTTACGGTTTGTCCGGATTCACGAAAACTTATCAGTACAGGTACATTACGACAATCAACGTTACGAAGACTGATCTGATTACCTGCATTTTCGCCCAGGCTAATGGTAATTGCGGGACCGCTTATACGATCAAACTGGCAATCTTCCATAAACAGCTTCTCTACATAATTAGGCTGAATCTCTATTACTGAAGGCACATTAACGGCTCTCATACGTATGATGGTAAGCCCGGCTTCACGCGTATTAATAGCCGATTTTCGCTGTCCTTCAAAATAGGTATCAATCATAACAAACTGCCAGCCTGGAGAAGGTTTGGTTGTATAAATCCCATATTCCCCACCAAAAAACCGGACATCATTCATTTCATTACCGACATCAAACATTCCGGCCTTACCGTTTCCAATCTGAATATCGACATGAGAAATAAAACTATGTTGGGCATAATGAGTTCGCAAAGCAACTGCATAGGGATTACCGTCTTCAATCCGAAGGTTTATGTTAGACATAGCACTATAAAAGGTCCCGGCATTGGCATCATTCACTTTCTTGCCTTCCTGCACTACCTGACTGGTGAACCAGAACATATAGTGAGCTTTCCCTTTATCTGTACTATCAGGAGCTTGAAAACCAGGTGAGTTTTTCTTCAAAACAAATTCAGGTCGTTTACTCCCATACCCTATCAAACGTATTGCCTGTGGAATATAGATAGTCTTAGAGATAAGATAGGTTCCCTGAGGAATAAAGAGAACTCCAAAGTTGTGTGTTGTTTTCAGGTCGTTTATGGCATTCTGCAAAGCATCTGAAACGTCTGTTTTGCCATCTGCTTTAATGGGAAAGTTTGCAGGTGTAAAATAAACAGCTTCTTCATCCGCTAATCGTTCTGTATAAAAAGAAGTACCTCCATAGCCTTTACTTTGTGCATGAATTGCGATGGGTATCAGCAATAAACTAAGAATAAGTAAACCAGATTTAAACATAAAAAATTGTTAGGGGTTGGGTAATACATTTTTCCACGAGACTGGCATCGGTTCTTATTTTAGTCTGGGTACTTTTCTTAGCTTTAGAATGGCATGTATATAACTATACAAAGATCAAATATGCTATCTTTTTACAAATTAGCCATGCATTTCAAAGAAAAATTTATATATTCTCATAGGAAAGGAAATAATTTTCTAATTCCTTTCCTATGAGAATCGATTAGAATTAGTTGTGAATAGTTGATAACTACTATGTCTGAGTTATGATAGTATAAAAAAGAAACTTACAGCTATATTAAGCAGATACAACAATAATGGGATACATTACTCTCATCAATACAGACTTATAAAGTGGGATTGGCGTTTTAAAGGGAGATTATGTTTCACCTCTCAATATATGATATGTATATACTTTCTCGTATTTTATTTGTAGCTCTTTTTTGCACTCTTTGGGCTAATTGCCAATTCACTCAGTCTACTAATACAACGACAGTTAAAGACTCTGTTTCAGATGAAGCACAAATTATAAATACACTTTTACCTTATATACAGGAATCAGATACAACTTGGCGAAATCGACACAAAAGATACCTCGAATATGGTAGAACCTATGATGAATTCCCCTATACCAATCAACAAATTGATAGCTTTATTCAAGAGATCGATACCAGTACGTTATATATACAAATATATGATAGCCTGAAAATGTCCACACTATATGGAAAGGACAAATATTTACAAAATATAATCAATGATTTTAAAGGTCAGTTTTACAATGTTGATACTATTTATCAGCCTTTAGCCCAGAAAGTTTTAGATTTCACTAAGATCCTGCCATTAGATACGAATCATTTAATTGCCCCTTTACCGTATAATCTGGAGTATACATCCAATCGACATACATTTCAGCAAGAAGATGGTCGTATGCGAGTATCTCTTATTCAATTCTCATATATTGCTCTAAATACCCCACATACACTAGCTTGTATTTATGTAGATTATTTCTGTGGCCGAACATGTGGAGAAAATGGATTTTACTTCTTCAAAAAAGTAAAAGGCAAATGGTACCGTGATGGAGAAAAAAGAACAGGAATTCGATAATAAGAAATTTTTAAACTATGAATACTTTCATAAAATTAATCTCAGGCATCTCAATTTTATTATTTACTTGTAAAAATATTCAGCCTAACAACAAACAAGATTTCACTCTACTACACCAACCTGTCAGAAATGATACTATAACCAAACTAGAGCTTTCAACAAGAGAACTCAGAAGCAATGTGATACCAGATAGTATCTTCACTATGACAAACCTGAAATATTTATCCATTACAGGGATGGATTGTGATTTTAGACTAACAGATAAGAATGGGAATAATGTAACTCAATGTTGGGTACTTGAAAAAATCCCATCAGGTATTGCTAAGCTATCCAACCTGGAAACGCTTTCGCTTACACTCAATGGTGTTCAACGTTTACCTAATGAAATATGTAGTTTACAAAAACTGAAAACACTTGATTTAACCGATAATGTTGCTCTTTCGGATATAAATGTTATCACAAAATTGTCTAATCTGGAAAATCTGTATTTATTTGGGTGTTATCTCGAAGAACTCCCTCCTGATATAGGAAAGCTAAAAAGATTAAAAGAGTTAGGTTTAACTGGTAATCAACTCTCTACAGAAGAAATAAAACGTATTAAGCTTGCACTACCAACCTGTCATATCGTTTATACCCCTTGAGAAATCCAATCAGAAGAAATAAAAATATTGGCACTGCCAAACAGGGATTCAAACAGAATAATAAAATGGTGATCCCCTTTTTACGGCATTCCACTAAGTTTTTTCCTGAAAACCTCACAGAATACACAAAAGTCAGGCGCTGCATCAATGGAGTCAACTTTCTCTTTGTTGTGGAGAAAACACGTCCCGATTATTATCATGCCTGTACTATTGAGGACCTGGAAGTAATCCTGCGTAATGTGCTGGTTAAAGATCTGGGAGATCTGACAACCATCATTTTGCGTCAACCCAAAAGAAAAGAGGAGATACTTTCTCCTGTATGGGGTAGGCTTGTCTATGGGTACGAATTTGAAAATGTAATACAGCCTGCGATTATTCTTGAAGCACAGAGCTACCAACGAAGTTTGGTATGGAAGAGAAATTTACATGTAGATGCTCAAAGGGAACTGGAACGACTCAGACACGATGGACACAGAATAGAAGAAAACCGAAGAGAATTCCGTATCTATCCAGAACCGGATAAGGTAAGAGCCACCCAATTATACCGAACTTTACTGCATGAAATCGGGCACTATGTCCAGTATAATCAAACTGGTGATGAGTATGTATATATTCCAAAAAATGAAAGGGAAGCTTTTGCTCATCGTTACGCGGATAAAATGAGCAAAATTTTACAGGAAAGTCGTCAGATTCCCTTTGATCGGATTGTTGACTTTGAAGCATTAACGCGAGACAATTTGCAAATCAGTGATTTTATAGACGGATACAAAGATTTTTTATATAAGAAATTTGATGCATTCGATAAGCCTGTTGATGATTCAGAGAAACTCATTTTGAGAAATGCAGTCGAAGTTATTTTAAAAGCTATACCATCCCCGCAGTTGGATGCAGAAGATTATTACCTCTGGGGCTATTTATACTATTTTTCGGATGGCGACCGTCCCACTCTCAGAAAGGTTGCCAAAGAAAAATTTGAACAGTCATTAGTAGTCGACCCTGGCTATTACATGTCCAGACTTTACCTGGCTCACTGCTTGCATGATGAACGAGAACTGGATGATGCATTACGAGAATATGAAAGGGTTGACCAGGAAGCTTTAAGACAAGAATTTCCCATCTGGCGATACGTTAAATTGAGGGAGCAGATTGGTTATTGCTATTACCAATTAGGCTTTCCCACCAAAGGAGAAGCTTATTTTGAAGAGGTGCTTGAGTACTATCGTACTATAGATGATCAACTAGCTGTTCCTAGTGAGTTATTATCCTGTTTGCCCAAAAACCATCCAATATTTATAGCGCTATGTAATATAGGGAGCTTTAAACATGATAACTTTAAAGCCGAACCATCTTAATAATCCATTTTCTGTATAATCAATCAGGAACATGTAGCAATCTCTGGTTTTGAGTAGCAGATAATTTATGATTTTGGAGTCATTCTTACCCAGTCATTTTGCAGATAATACTCTGTCGTTGTCTTCCAGAAAGCAAAGTTTAGAACTCCGGTAGCACTAACAAACTCCCAGGTTCCAGTGTAAGAAGATTCAGCTGTCCACTTGTAAGGGGTATCTCCTCGTTTCGTTACTTTCAACCGGCATTGGTTACTCAATCCCCACATAAAACACTGGAAAGCATCTTCCCATCTGTCAAACTCCGAATGCCACATTTCAAAGTAGACAATAAATAAAGAATCTGGTTGAGCAGACAAGATTACAGTAAATCCCGTTTCTGATTTTGGTAGAACTCGAATAGAATCACCGGATCTTTCAACTATAATCTCCGGATGTTGTTTTAGTTGTTCAAGGATTACCTCTATAGGGTGACTCATTGGAAATTAGTCTAAGGCATTTTGGCTATAATATCTCCTTACCTGATTGTTCTCCATTCTTTTAAAATGCATGTAATGTAACCAAAAGGGTACAATCAATGCGCTGATCAGCGTAAGTAACCATATAGCTTTCAAAAAGTTTTGTAATGTTCTTCCTATGCCTTGAATACTCATAATTACTAAAAATATAACCAAAGCACAACCAGGTAATAGCACAATGATAATTATACCTGTCACAGCAAGATAGTACAAATTATATAACAGGAATCCTATTGTACAATTGAGAAGAACAGATCTAATCATTTAAAAGCTTCTAGTCTCCCAAAAGTAAGACATCTCTTAAAATTTTGCAGCTTATTTTTCAGGTTTATATATAGAGAAGTAGTTTATATCATTTTAGTTATGTTCATCTACAAATAAAATACAGCAAGCAAATCAGAAATCTTCTTTCCAATCGTTTATGATACACACATTTTGATTTATCTATACTATCCTTATGAAGAATGCTATTTGGGTGTTATTGGTAGTAAGCTATCTCTTCGGATGTAAATCTAAAAACACACATAATACACTTCCTGTAACAACGCCTTCTTTTCAAGAGAAAGAGCGAAGCAATATAAACCTTGTAGATGAATACATAGCCCAAAATATCAGAAGCTTTCATGATGGAGTTTACATTGATTCTATTGTATATCCAGGTACATCGTTGTTTTACAAAGATTCTCTCTATATCCAGAGTCTGAATACAGTCTTATATCATGCCGGTGATAACTGCATAGACTGCCCAAGTTATGTTATTGCATTGGATCTATCCAATAAACAACTGTATCACTGGACCCATTCGGGATTGTATGATGCCGTTATAGAATCCAAAGTTATTTACCCGTTAGAGTTACATGAAGCTGTACTTGAGCAGCCCAAAATCGGGATTCTTGTACATAATTATCTGGGATTGGAGTTCTTTCTGAATCACTGTACAGCACTCAGAAACAAACCTCTTGAATTAGCCACCCTAGACTCTGTGTTTCAGTTTCACTTTTTACAAAGATCAGCCCGCATACATAATCCTACGGATATTGATAGTCTTACTAGCAAACCGGTAATTCGTAAACTACTGAAACAGAAACTGGAGAAAGATTTTACCCTGATATACAAAAGTGGACTGGTAATATCTTACTTTGAGAACAGATTTTCTTTTGAGAAAGAGTTATCTCGAAAGCAAAAAATGAAAAGGATTCAGGAATTTTACAATAGACTGGATAAAACTGCCCTTTATCGGTTAAAGATATGTGTTATTCGTAAACCTTGGGCTAACCAGCCAGAATTACCTCATCCCATTCAGGCTTTACCCTCTTATGAATCAGAAATACCTACAAAATAACTTTCTGCATATATTCTTCCTATCTATCATGTCGTTTGATTTTTCTTAGCCCACTTCATCATTCCGTCTCCTTTTACGTACACAAAATGCGCTTGTGTCGCTGGTTCCTTTGGATTTTGGGACTCTCGGCGTCTCATTTCTTCCTGAGTAGCCATTAACTCTTCCAGATTCTGACGTAGTTCTTCTTCCTGAGCCTTCATTTCCTCGCTCAACTGTTGTGTCTGAGCCAGAAGATGTTTGGTTTCCTGCGCATTTCGTACATTCTGGAAAGTAGAACCAATCATTTCAGATAACCTCTCTACAAAATCCTGCTGATGAGACTCAAATTTCTCAAACGATGCCAGTTCAATTACTCCGATTACTTCTTTGCGATTATTGAATAAGGGCACTAACAAAAGGCATGCAGGAGTTTCTTCACCTAATCCAGATGTAATACGCAGATAGGTATGAGGTATCTGTGTCAATAAAATACTTTGTCCCTCCAGTACACAAGATCCCAGTAATCCTTCTTCCACTGGAATACGCTGGTCTATGTATTTACGCCGATTAAATGCTACACAGGCCAGTAGTTCAAGATAAGCTCCAGACTCAAGTCCTCTAGCTCTATCCATATTGCCAGACAGTAGATAGATTCCTCCCTGATTAGCCGGAAGATATTTTATCAATTGCCTTATCAGTACAAGAGATAACTCATTCAAATCTTCAGCTTGTGTACGAATCACTTCATTAAACTGAGCTAATCCTTCATTTAGCCAGTTACGCTGAGCATCTTCAATAGAAATCTGACGTAGCCGATCTCTCATCTGTAAAATAGCCTTAGGCAAATTATCTTCTACTGTAATCTGTTCATTCACTTTCACTTTGTATATAGCTTCCAGATTACCTTTTTCAATTTCATTGATAAAAGCTGCCGAATTTTTCAGATCTGAAATCAGAAGATTAATCGATCTGGCAATACGTCCCATTTCATCGGCAGATTCATAGGCAATTTGTCGGGATAAATCACCATCAGCAATCCGGTCAGAAATAGACGAGATCTCTTCAATAGGCTTTCCAATTAGCTGCTTAACCGCCCAATATACACCTCCTAAAAGAGATATGTTTACCAGCAGCAAAAAAAGAAGATAGATATTAAAATTCGTTTTAGTGATTTCTGCCTGTTGAACCAATAGAGACACCACTTTCTGGTTATGTACCAGCAAAGCACCTTTTATTATTTTCTGCCCTAACTGATTAATGCTTTTCTGCATCTGAATACTAACTAGTGCTATCGTTGCAGAATCTTTTTTCGTTTCAGGTGTAGTTGTTTCCAGTAATACTTTGGTTCGATCCTGGTAATCCGAGAGCAAAGTCTCTACCTCATTTAGTTCTGCTAATACCTGAGGCGATGCCGGAGGAAACAACAAATAGGTTTCAGTTTGAGCAGGAACTCCACCATCCTTGAGCACTTTAACAGATGAAATATGCAACGTTAATGCCTTGCTTAATTCTTCTTTTGCAGAAGCAGCCATATCGCCTGTAGCAGTTGTAGCCAGTAGACTAAACGCTGCAATTCGCTGAGAAAGCATCCGGTTACGACCTGCCACATCTACCAGTTGTGAATTGAGGTTCATGCTGGCAATAAAATTCCGCAACGGAATAAAACTTATTACCTCTATAAGAAGCACTACTGAGAAAATAACAAGAAGTTTCCTGCTTATAGAGAAATTATGGAAAGAATACATACCTGTACGTTTTTCGTTGTGAAAATGAGTTTAACTTCACTTCCAAAAAAATCAACACAAAGGTACAGTGAATCAAAAATGCAGAACAGCTTAGTCAAAACCAAAAACTTACAACACCCTTATCTTCAAACGATTACAAATACAACCATTATTAACTCAACCCATTAAAATTTTAAACTTCACTATTTTTTCTCACTTTTAGCTCATCATCCGGCTAATAGTATAAATCCTTAAATATTTTCTTAAAAAAACTAAGTATATATCCTCAAACCACAGAGTTTCATCATGTTTTCCTGAAATTCCTATTCGGCAACAAAAATAACTTTCATCAAAGAAACACTCTATTCCACTATCTTTTTTAATGAATTATACTGTTTCACTCACTGCTATAGACCAAGTACTTACATGAGACTAACTTTGACAAACAAGTACATATACTCATTTTCTCCAAACTACCCTCTTTTAAAGCTTATTAACGGTAGATAGAATCCTATATATATTCTTGCTGCATGGTCAATTATCCTATTGCTATGAAGATGCGTTATCAGTTGAGTCTGTATATACTATGAAGGCAGATAAATACGGAATGTTGTTCCTTTGTTGGGTTCACTCTCCACCTCAATTTTACCATTCATTACATCAACCTGTTCCTTTACAATAAACAATCCCATTCCTTTCCCTTCTGTATGAAAATGCATACGATGGTACAGCTTAAAGAGTTTTTTGGGATCATTTTTTGTCAGATCCATACCTAAACCATTATCCTGTACAGACACACATACATATTTATCTACCTGTGATGTCTGAATAGTAACAATAAGGGACCGATCAGGACTACGGTATTTGATTGCATTGGAAAGTAGATTGTAAAGAATACTTGTCAAATAACTTCGGATAGCAGTAATTACTTGTACAGCCGAAAAATCGGTTAGTACCTGCGCCTGAGTATTGGTAATTGGCCCTTTCAAACTTTCCAATACTGTTTGTGCAACCTCATCCATATGTACAGGTTCCCGTACAACATCTGCCTGATTACGCATTAGCAGAATATCATTGAGGTCATTTACAATCATATCCAGATTACTAGCCGAACGATTCAGGTACTCGAGCATTTGAGGAGTCGCTGAACCATTTTGCTGGCTTTCACTAAAGATCCCAACCAAACCCATGATCTGAGCAATAGGCGCCCGAAGATTATGCGAAATAATGTAGGTAAACTGTTCCAGATTCTGATTTTGTTTTACCAGATTATCATGAGCAATTTGTAATTCCTCAGTTCGTTCAGCTACACTTTCTTCCAGATGATTATTCAAATCCAATATCTCTTCGTTTTGTCGGTTTATCTCCTCATTTTTTTCAAACAGTTCCCTTTGCTGAGTGATCAATAACCGATTTGCCTTATTTTTCTGATGATTACTTCTATACAACAGTCCGGCAAACAATGTTGTGCAAACCAACAGAAAAGAAGAAGCAAGTAACCAGGATTCCTTCTTTTGCTCTGAAGCCGTGATGACAGCATTGTTTTTTTTCAACAACTCTATTTCTCCCTGTTTTTTATCGAATTCAAAAGAAACACGTATATGTTCAACCTCAGTATTAAATGATTGTCGCCCCAAAGAATCTTTTACCTGATAGTACAGTTGCTGATAATAGAATGCACTATCAAACTGGTTAGCATGTTGGTAGCAATCTACATACGATTGATATACCTCTACCAGATCATCGTATTCCTTTTCACGCATCGCCAATAGACGAGCATTCGCCAACACCTGTTTGGCCTGAGCATATTTTTGTTCTTTTGTATAGATTTGGCTTACTCTGCTCATGGTAGTGACAACATCCCCCCATATCATAAATTTACGACTTAGCTCCAGGTTAGCCTGATAATATTTCAGGGCTGTAGTATACTTATGTTGCAGTTCATATATATGTCCGATGTTACCATAATTTATCCCAATCCAGGCACTATCTTTTACTTCTTCAGCCAGCTTTAATGACTGCTTATTATAATTTATAGCCTTTGTATATTGCTTTTGATTACGATAAATCAAGCCAATCGTATTCAGCAAACTAATATGAGAACGAGAATCCAGAGAATCTGCACTAGTATCCAATGCCTTCTGCAGGTAGGAAAGAGAAAGTTTTTCCTGTTTAGTGTGATAAAAAAGATTTCCTATTCGATAGAGAATTCGCCCCTGAGATAATTGTTGCTTAGTACTTGCATATATATTTAGTGCATTGAGATAATACTTTAGACTAGAATCTGCCTGATCCAAAGAATTATAGACATTTCCTGTCTGGGCAAGGTCATCTGCCAGTTCAACAGGCAAATGATAACTACGAGCCAATCGGCAAGCTCGTACAGCAGCGTCAAGCGCTTGAGAAACATGATTCGTTAGTTCATAAATGACCGCTTCCATCCGATATCCTGCAGCCAGAGGTCCTTTAAAAGACAAATACCTGGTGGCATTCTGTATCTTGCCCAGTATACTTATCAATTCCTCATCAGATAGTTGATCTGCTGCCAGACGCAGATTATTCTCAAGTTTTCGATAGGTAGTCCGATATGTAGTGGGTGTAGTATGAGCTAGCTCACTAATAGTAGAATCTATTGCCTGATGCTGAGCAACCAAACTATCTACAACACCTACAAAAAAAAATGCTATCAGATAAAATACACGTATTTCAGAATAGATTTTCACAAGGAAACAAAGTCAAAAAAGAATGGTATAACGTTTATACAATACTATTTCAGAACTGAAAACAGCATTGTACTTCTGAAGGCACATTTTACATGTGACACACAGATTTTTCTTATGATTGTGAGATTCTAACGTATTAGGGGTAAGTGTATAAGGTCAACGCATACAGGTTTGAGAAATTTTAGGTACAAGCTATTTGTTTCTGTCTGATTTTCAAAAAAATATATACTACCCAAATTAGTAGTTTCCAAAAAGTAACTCACTAATCCATTCATTTTTCTCAAAACAGAGAGCAAGAAATAACAAAACATAAAGTTTCGAGATATTATCTAAGTGTAGCCTGGCTTTATACAAATTTACCAAAGTATCTAAAGATATCATAATCTCTTTTTCAGGATATTAGAGAAAAATAATAAGTAACCAGCAAAAGAATATAACCGGTTAGATAATTATGGGTTTAGAGAGAAAAAAGTCAAATATTTCATTGTCTTTCAAACACCTTCTTTTGTAGTCAGGTATTTTCAAACAGATGGTACTTTTCCATTAACATCCCAATTGTGAAAACTCAGCTACTTTTTTCATTATCTCCTTTTCACTGGCTTCTCCTGATAAAAATAAGGCAGGTCTATGATTATTATAATGATTGGAGACATCAATAATAGCATCAGGCTTATAGTCACCATCCAAATCTCCTACCCACATAACAACAGTCATAGTATCATCAAATACATCATGCACAACCAGAAGTTGCTGTTTTTCTACACCATCTTTAATGATAGAGATATACAAACGATAGTCTGATACCTCATTACTGATCTTTTGTCTCTTTCCTGTAGCTCGCAACGTATAGGTGATAGAATCCACTGTAAAAGAAATTTTTTCGCTTGGCCAAATTGTCTTTTGTGACATCACAACTGTATCTATATTTCTCTCAGGCAGACTTATACCTGTAATAAGTAAAAGGCAAGTGTCCTTATCTGATACGGAAACTTGTTTTCCAGACCATACATACTTAGTATCCAAAAGCGCATCATATACAGTTTTCACCTGAACAATAGTTTTCTTCACATAATACCCAGTAGTAGTCTGAAATAGTCCGTACCATTGCTTATTGTCTGCACCTTTCCATACTTCATTGTTATGAAAATTTCCTATCTCCAGGATCTTGATTTTGGTATCAGGTTCAGAAGGCACCTCTGACATATCAAAGCGGACTGTAGTATCTTCTACAAGAGCAGTAGTAGTAAAAACGGATGTACTATCCTGTTGTAGTAAGACAGCCGCAGTATCCTGAATGGATTGATTGTGGTTAGATTTAGTTTCAGAACAGGAGCAAAGTAGCCAACCCAATAGGAAGCAATAGCTTATACCTGTCTGCATGTGTTTATAAAAATTCACTAATCTCATTGCTTTAAATTGCTGACAAGATCGTAGAGTTATCCCGTGTAAAGGCATCATTTACTTATTTATCCGAATATTTTTTATGCTGATTGAGCTTCTCTATAAAGAGAGTAAGCCGCTGAGTACGGGTTTCAGCTTTTTTAGCAGACTCAATCCATACAATGTATTCCTTTCGGTTGGTATAAGACAATTTCTCAAAATAGGCTTTTGCCTCAGGATTAGCCTCTAATAATGGAATCACATCTTCCGGAAGTTCAACCACTCTTTCCTCTCTATCTTTCTCTATTTCTACATCCACCATATCACCAAATGTCTTATTGAGTTCTTTGCGGATAGCTTTTGTCATCCCTAGTCTATGGCAACCCGTCCCCATATTAGCAAGGCTACCCCGATAAAGCACTTTTCCATCAAGCAATGCTTTTACTTTTACCTGTCCTTTCACTCCATACAATTCCTGTACATCATACGGAAATGCGATATAGCCAGCATCCATCTCATTATGCTGTTCAATTTTAGCAGCAAATATTACTTTTTGGTTTTGTTCCATCTTCTCATCAGGTAGTGGGATATAATCATCTTTCATCAAATTTATCAAAAGTAACTGAATTTAATTCCAACAATGTGTATGTTGTTTTTTCTCAAACCATCCATCTCTGAAACCTGACAGCTACAAAAGCAAATACACTGATGCTTTGTCTCTGGCAAATTTTACAGGCATCCCGCTATTCAGACATACACTTACAACCTCTCTAAACTCATTCATTATCTACCTTCTTATACCCTACTACATACTCCTGATTTCAAGAAAATACATCTTCTTTAGTATCCCGTTTTCCATTTTATACATTCAGATTTATAGCCAATCCTACAAAACAGACTGTATACTGAATGGTGTTGCTTGTTATAAAGAGTGCAATACGAACGACTGGAGAAAGATATCCAAATGATGAAGCAAACAGGAATTAATGTGGCTCGTATAGCAGAGTTGATGTAGAGTACAGTAGAACCTCAGGATGGAGTCTTTGATTCTTCACCTATTGACTTTGAATTCAATGCCATACACAAGGCAAATATCCGAGTCATTATAGGAACACTCACCTATGCAGTTCCAACATGGCTGATTTGTAAGTCTCTGGATGTACTGGATCGTGTCCCTGGCTGTTTGTAGAATACATGAAAAACAAATTCAAAACTCTGGATAAGATCAATGACGATTCTCTATCATTGATCTTATCCAGAGACATAAAAAAAGAACCAGACCTTATTAGTCTGGTTCTGGTATATACTTAGACATTATGTAGTTCTGCTTCTTTCTCTTTTTGGATCGTAGCTGCATTTGGACGAATAATCAGTCGCAAGGTAGGATCATTGGTAATAAATGACCACATCCAGCTAAAAGCCAAACGCATTTTATTTCTAAAGCCAACCAATGGTATAATGTGAATAAACAACCAAACCATCCAGGCAAAGAAACCTTTGAAAGAGAATCCAGGCAGATCGGCAACCGCTTTGTATTTGGAGATGATTGCCATGCTACCCTTGTCGTTGTACCGGAAAGGTTTTAATGATTCATTGTCCTTCAACCGCTTCAGGTTTTTAGCCAGCAATGCACCTTGCTGTATAGCGACCTGCGCCACCTGTGGATGACCTTTCGGGAACTTCGGATCTGACAATTGCATACACTGATCCCCCAAAGCAAAGATATTACTTGTTCCCTGTACCTGATTGTATTCATTTACCAGAATACGTCTTCCTCGTGTAATAACTTCAGGAGCCAGGCCTGGTGCTTCTCTGGCAATTACCCCGGAAGCCCATAATAAAGCATTGGTTTCAATGGTACGTCCATCTGCCAGAAACACCTTTCCATCCCGATAATCTTTTACAGGTGTATTCAGAATAACATTTACACCTAGCTTTTCCAATACATGAGCAGCTTCTTTCTGGGCTTTGGTACTCATTGGAGCCAATAACACGGGACCGGCATCAACCAGGTAAATGTGTGATCCAAAGTCCTTAATTTCAGGATATTCTTTTTCTGCTGTATATTGTCCCAGCTCTGCCAGCATACCTGCCAGTTCTACTCCGGTAGGACCTCCTCCAGCAATCACTATATTCAGATAGCAATCCCGTTCTTCTTTAGTTTTTGCTCTCACAGCCTTCTCCATATTCATCAGCAACTGATTTCGAAGTACCAGTGCCTCATCAATGGTTTTCATAGGCAGAGCCTTCTGAGCAACTCCTTCTATACCAAAATAGTTGGTTTCAGTACCCATAGCCAGGACCAGATAGTCATAAGGCAGTATACCTGTATCTGTCTCAATTGTATTGTTCTGTGGGTTTATTCTGATAAGACTTCCCATATGAAACCGCAAATTATCCTTATGCTGAAACATTCTGCGGAAAGGGTGACTTATATTGGAAGGCTCAATAAAAGCAGTGGCCACCTGATACAAAAGTGGTGGAAAGAAATGATAGTTATTCTTGTCGACAAGAGTTATCTCAAACTGTTTGTCATGTGAGAGCGACTTAACGAAGTTGATTCCAGCGAATCCGCCGCCCACTACTACAATTTTCATTGCCGTAAAGGTTTATATAAAAAATAATAGGTTGGTATGATCTCGGACTCAAAATACTATGCTTAGCCATATAATCCGTTTTTGCACTACCTTTCTATCTCACACTATCTCTCTATTCTTGGGTATTCCTATCCTTTTTTCTATATGTCTAAAAGTATGCCATAGACTCTTTGATGATAATCTCCCCCTCTATTGTATAAAACCCTTAAATGCCTGTGTATAGTTCTTCCCAACCTGAATTCTTTTGTTATTTTTTAAGATTACCATTTTACCTTCCAGGTAAGCTACATGATTTTTGTTAACAATGAAAGATTTGTGTACACGAATAAAATCATTTTCAGGCAATTGCTCTTCAAAACTACTCATGGTACGCATGGTAAGATGATAGCGATCCTCCAGCCAAATCTTTATATAATTGCCATAGGCTTCCAGATAATAGATATCCTTCAGATTTAGTTGGATGAAACGTTTATCAGATTTAATAAAAATCTGTTGTTCTGGAGCAGGTTCACTAACACCAGGCAGATTGTTCCCTTCCTGGTTTTTCAGTTGATACAATTCATAGGCTTTTTGAACAGCTTTCAGAAAACGATCAAACCGAAACGGCTTTAGCAGGTAATCACACACATCCAGTTCAAAGCTTTCCAATGCATATTCCTGATAGGCAGAAGTGATAATTACCAGAGGCTTCTGGCGAAGAGTCCGTAGTAAATCCAGTCCTTGTATTCTGGGCATCCGGATATCTAAAAAAATCAGATCTATCTTTTGGGTGTTTACTACCTGTATAGCTTCTGATGCCTGATAGCATTGCCCTACTACCTGCACAAAAGACACATCTTCCAGGTACCGAAGAATAACATCGTGTGCCAGAGGTTCATCATCAATAATCAGTGCAGAGAGTTTCATGAGAAGAGTAATTTCAACTTCGCTGTATAAGTAGTTCCTTCTGACTGTAAAAGTAATTCATGTTTCTCAGGAAAAAGAAGTATCAGCTTTTGTTTGAGATTTTCCAGCCCAATGCCTTTCTGTTGTATCACTCCTGGTTCAAAAGTATTTATCGATGTAAATAAAAGGCTCTGAGCATCACTATATAGATGCAGGTATAACTTTGTTTTTCCTTCCGCAGGTTCTATACCATGCTTAAATGCATTCTCAACCAGTGTGATTAGTAGCAAAGGTGGTATCTGAAGTTTGTTATCTTGTATTTGTTTCTCAAACCGGAAGTCTAGCTCTTTATGTAACCGGATCTGTTGCAGACGAATATAGTCATCTATATATGCTATATCTTCTTCTATAGCTACTTTTTGCTCTTTGCCTTTGTAGATCACATACCGCATCAGATCAGAGAGCTGCAAAATAAGTTCAGGGGTCTGATCTGATTTTGCCAGACTTAACGAATACAAATTGTTCAAGGTATTGAAGAAAAAATGTGGGTTTACCTGCTGCTTAAGCAAATCCAGTTCTGTCTGCGCCTTTGCCTTTTCCAAGGCGATAATCTGGTTATTTTGCCGGAACCACTCAAGAGTCAGCACCACAGGTAGACTGATGGCAATAATAGCAAAGGCACCCCAACCGTTTTCTCCATGAAAAGCCGAAGTAACCATCCCTCCTAACAACATATTGATAGGCAAAAACATAATTAGTTGTGCCCATATAGGATAGAACAATACTATACAGGTTGTTACAGCCAGAAAATACGTAATAAACCCTCTCTGCTTTAATAGTTTAGGAATCAGAAAATGCCGGTTTATATAATAGAAGAAGAAAAAAGCAAAGTAGGTAATAAAAAACTGTCCCCAGATCAGTACCAAAGACCAGAGATTATATATGATCTTCTGAAAGTCGAAAACATATCCTATCAGAAGTTGCTCTTTGGTATGATACTCGGGATTATTCATACTGGAAACTGTCATCAGAGCCAGTATAAGGGTTATCAGCAATATAGAGAGTAAAATCATAGTGTCCAGCTCCAGAAATCGTAACCAGGCTCTGGACGGTATCTTTTTTCGAAGATACCGATTGGCTTCCAGTACAACTTTTAAACCGATTACCAATAGGGCCATCGTGATCAGAAAATCTGCAGGCAAAAGAATGCCATAACATATCTCAACATTCGGATACCACCAGGTAAACACAGGCAAATAGCCTCCAAAACAAACAACACAGGCAACAATATAATATATAGTTCTGAAGGAACGAACAAGGTAGTCTCTGACACTTTCAAACAACAATACGGGGCAGAAAAGAACAGCCAGCAGCAAGGTGTAAGATATATATTCTGTCCAGCTATAGGGAGGATATTCATTGGTTTTATATAAGCTGCCAAAAAGTATCAATCCACCATAGACCCAAACATCACTAGTTAGAAAAAAAGCTTCTATCTTTTTTGGGAATGCATTCATAGTATAATTTGCAAACCACCAAAGAAGATATATTTAGAACCGTAAATCAAATTAAAATGATCAAAGGCAGTATTTTCATGATAAACATTCCGTCTATCTATCTTCCGAAAATAATATACTCTTCATCATCACTTTAACAGCTGTCATCATTATAAGTTGGTGATCTGATGATTCTCCAGATCCTTTGTGAATAATTTTAATCCACGACAGATCTATGCAAACATTAGAGATCCGCAGCATTAGCAAGAGTTATTCTTCCGAAACCAAAGCACTGGATAGTGTTTCGTTACATATCCCTCAAGGCATGTTTGGGTTACTGGGTCCAAACGGGGCAGGAAAATCCTCGCTGATGCGTACCATCGCCACCTTACAAAAGCCCGACGAGGGACAAATACTTTTTGGGGATATAGATATTCATCAAAACCCACAGGCTCTAAGAAGCCAGTTGGGATACCTGCCTCAGGAATTTGGTGTATATCCCCGTATGTCAGCTTTCGAACTACTCGACCATATGGCTCTTTTGAAGGGTATACTCTCCAGAAAACAACGTAGAGAACAGGCACTGGCTCTACTGGAACAAACCAATCTATATGCTGTTCGCAACAAAGCCGTAGGGACTTTTTCTGGTGGCATGAAACAACGCTTTGGCATTGCACAGGCATTGTTAGGTAGTCCTCGTCTGATTATTGTGGACGAACCAACTGCAGGGTTAGATCCACAGGAACGCAATCGCTTTCTGAATCTGCTGAGTGAAATCGGCGAAAATGTTGTTCTGTTGTTATCGACGCATATTGTAGAAGATGTGAGAGAACTATGCCCCCGTATGGCCATATTGGCAGGTGGCAAAATAGTATTACAAGGCGAACCAGCTTCATTAATCCAAACTCTGAAAGGACGCGTCTGGCACAAAACAATAGCCAGAGACCAACTTCCACACTACCAGAAAACCTTATCTGTATTGTCTGTCCGCTTACTGGCCGGCAAAACGCAAATTCAAGTATTGTCTGACGATCAACCGGAAGCAGGATTTACTCTGCTGGAACCTGATCTGGAAGATGTGTATTTCTCGGTTTTGTTTGGTACACAATCCACTGGAAAGGAGATAAGTGTATGTTAATTCAGCTTATTATTTTTGAATGGAGGTATCATTTCAGACAAATCTCATTCAAAATTGCCGTACTACTGTTTTTTGTCATGGGGTTCATCTCTGTCAAAGGTGGCTTTGGAGGAGAGGAAGTATATAAGAACTCTCCCTATGCTATTTCAGTAATTCTTAGTTTATTTTCTTTGTTTCTATTATTTGGTACTACTGTCTTTGCAGCCAATGTGGTTTTACGAGATAGTACACACAAAATGGATTCGCTGGTTTATGCTACGTCCATCAGTAAATTCCAGTATCTGATCTCTCGTTTTGCCGGATTACTTCTACCAACACTATTCATTCTCTTCATGATTGTAATGGGGATGTTACTTGGGCTATTTTTGGTTCAATCGGCCTATATTGGGCCTTTTCACTCCTCATATTACTTTTATCCATTGCTGGAATTAGGGATACCCAATATTCTCTTTAATACCACAGTGATTTTTGCCGTAGCTCTGTTGACACGTAGTTCGATTCTCACCTACATTGCAGGAGTGGGAGTGTACATTTTGTATATGGTGGCTTCTATTCTGGGTAATTCACCTCTGATGGCATCCTCCACGTTCAAAAGCTCTCAGGATAATTTTCTCTCTGTCTTACTTGATCCCTATGGACTGGTAGCTTTTTTTGGAACAACCCGCTTCTGGTCTTCAACTCAACGTAATACACAATTGCTTTCACTGGAAGGTTCATTCCTGGCAAACAGGCTTCTATGGATCGGCCTAAGTCTGCTTCTGTTTGCACTCACCTGCAAACTCGCTTCGTTTCGTATACTACCAAACAGGCGTACAAAACACAAATCTAAAAAAGAGCAATCCTATACACCAACAGCATATAACCTGGTCTTGTCCAATACATTTTTACCGACAACTCAGGCAAGGATGTTTATCGGACAAACCTGGCTTTCTGTAAAACAGATGTTTGGGAATATCGCATTCATAGCCATGCTGGTACTCTGGGTATTTTACCTTAGCATCGAAGTGAGTGAATCGATGACAAATGGAGCTTTTGGTATCTCGTTTTACCCAACAACCAGCTTGATTGTTAATGAAATTCTGGAAACGAAACCCGCTATTCTTATTCTGTTGTTTTACAGCATGGAACTCCTCTGGTATGAACGCACTGTCAAAACAGATGCACTGATAGATACTACTCCGGTTTCAAATCTTGTACTGTTCTTGTCCAAAGTAGCCACAATGGCTTTTCTGGTGGTAACGCTGATTGTATTAAACTGTTTGACGGGCATAGGCGTACAACTCTTCCATAACTACTATACATTTGAATGTTCAGTATATTTATCTCTGCTCTACTATAGTGGCTTGCCACTTTTTCTTATTGGCCTACTGATTATAGTTCTCCAGCTAGTGATTGGCAACAAATACCTGGGTATGATTGTGTCAGGATGTCTTCTTTTACTACTTATTACGAATCAAATACCAGGGGTTGAACATTATCTGCTACGATTTGCCCAGACTCCTACCCTTCTACATTCTGCATTCAATGGCTTTGGTCACTATGCTCAGGCTTTTCACTGGTATATGGGCTACTGGAGTGCTTTTATGGGCATCCTTATTGTAATTACCTATAACGCATGGATACGAGGAGAGTATCTTTCTTTCAGAACTCGTATTCAACAAGCTCAGTTCTTTTCAGGAAAGTGGCAGAAAAGCTGGTTACTAGTATGCCTGCTCCTATTTTCAGCATGTGGAAGTTATATATTCTATCAGACAAACAAAGTACATACTCATCTTAGCTCAGGAGAAAAAGCAGACTATCGTGCATCCTATGAAAAAAAGTACAAACAGTATGCAGCTCTTCCTCAACCTATCATTACAGATGTAAAAACAACTGTTGACCTATACCCTGAATTAAGAGAGTATCATGTAAAAGGCAGTTATCAGCTACAAAATAAGACAAGTGTGCCCATCCAAAAGGTTTTGGTCTGGTTGGACTCCGAAGTGGGGCAGTGTACAATATCACTACAAAATGTCCACCTTATCAAACACGATTCTGTATTCCATCATTACTGGTTACAGTTTGACAAACCTTTACAACCAGGACAAAAAACAACAATGCAGTTTTCACTGATGGTCAATCGATCAGGATTTACACAGTTTAACAATGAAAACTCGGTTGTCAGCAATGGTTCTTATATCGAACTGGAAAAATATCTGCCTTTGTTTGGCTATGCCTATCACATAGAACTGGAGAATCCGATAGAACGTAGCAAAAGAGGCCTTACAGCTCAGAGATCTACATCTTATGCTGCCCTATCCAAACCTCAATATTACAACTGGGTACACTATGAGACTATTGTATCTACGTCAAAAGGACAAAAAGTAGTTACAGTAGGTAATTTACAAAAAGAGTGGCAACAGACTGGCAGAAGCTATTTTCACTATAAGACAGACCAAACCATCGCTTTTTCCTTTGCTCTTTCTTCTGCCAACTATCAGGAAGCTCAAACCCATCACAAAGGAATTCAGATAAAGGCGTATTATCTTCCAGGACAGAGTTACAATGTAGCCAGCATGCTTGAGTCAGTTCGGCAGTCTTTGGACTATTACCAGCAGGCATTTGGTCCCTATCAACATAAACAACTCTGTATTGCAGAGATACCACAGTATCGGGGAGCGGCTACAGCCTATCCAGGCATACTGTTTACAGCAGAAACCGTAAACTTTCTGGCTGATTATAGCGATGGCCAAAAGACAAATTATTCGTATACGATTCTGGCACATGAGATGGCACACGAATGGTGGGCACACCAACTGGAACCTGCTTCTTTGCCTGGTAGTAAGGTGCTAACCGAAACACTGGCAGAATATTCAGAAACCCTGCTAACAGAAAAAAAATATGGAAAAAATCGATTGCAGGAATACCTAGGCAATAAACGGGATGAGTACTTTGCTGCCCGAGGATATGCAGGAGAAAAAGAAGTACCTCTTGATCAGGTAACAAATCAGACCTATTTGTACTACTACAAAGGAGCGATTGTGATGCATGCTCTAAAGGAATCAATAGGCCCGGACAAACTGAATCAGGCGTTGCAGGCCCTACTCCGAAAATATACTATTCCTCACAGACAGGCAACTACTCAGGATTTGGTAAATGAACTATATACAGTTACTCCGGATTCTTTACATACACAGATTGATGAATGGTTCAGAAAGATAGTATTCTACGACCTATCTATTTCGTATGCGTCTTATCACAAACTTGCTGATGGTAGATTTCAGATTGACATGAATATCAATATACAGAAAAGTGAACTCTCGAATAGTAAAAAAGAAGTTGCGATGAAAATACACGAGCAAATACCTATTGGCGTATTTTCCTGTGATCCAGACAAGGTAGCAGATACCACAGAGATACTTTACTTGAAGTCGCATCCTTTCCACCAACCAACCAACCGGCTTTCATTTATTGTCAATAAAGAACCTCATTCTATTGTCCTGGACCCTTATATCACTTTTATGGATAAGAATAAACAGAATAATTTATACCAATTGACACATAAGAAATGATCAACTAGCTTATTCATACAAAGAAATGAGATAAATTTCTTCTATTTTCTCTTGTATGTTACGATTATGTTACCAATATTTTACACAGAAAATTTCACACATTCGTTAGTTTTTCCATTCTTCGGCCCCGCATTTATGCTATACAAACCAATTTTTACAGCCACACTTATTCGTATAAGCCTATGAAAAGAATATTTCTTGTATCTCTCATTTGTTTTTGTACCTTATCCTCTATGGCACAACAACTTACCCTCTCGGGATACACCTATACAGATGATAACAAAATCATTGGCATAGCAGAAGATCCAACAAAAACCACTGTATACAAAAAATTTGCAGTAAAAGGCCCTTTAGCCAGTTCGTTTGCAATAAAGAAAAACGGTCAACTCAGTGTTCGTCCCAACACCTTACCTGCCAACACTTTCTGGCATGATGTAACTATTGAAGCAACAACTGCTGAAGGCAAAGTAGTAACCAATACCTTCCGTATTATCAAAGATCAGTTTATACGCAACAAGGTAATTGCACACAGAGGGGCATGGAAGAAATCAGGTACTACGGAGAATTCACTTACAGCCCTTCGTAATGCGGTTGCACTGGGATGTATGGGCAGTGAATTTGATATTCACCTGTCTGCTGACTCTATTCCCTACATCAATCATGATCCAGCAATCCAGGGATTTACCATTGAGAAAACAGAATCTTCTCAGCTTTCACAAATCAAACTGAGCAATGGGGAGTCGCTTCCTACTCTTTTGTCTTATTTACAGGAGGGAATGAAGCAAAACCGTACACGGCTTATTCTGGAACTTAAACCCTCTGTAGTGAGCAAAGAAAGAGCATTGCTACTTACTGAGAAAGTAATAGCTATGGTACGTGAACTCAAGGCTCAGGCATGGGCAGAATACATCAGCTTTGATTATGATGTGTGCAAAAAAATTAAAAGCATGGAGCCTCATGCCAAAGTTGCGTATCTGAATGGAGAACTCTCTCCTGCCCAACTGGCAGCTGATCATATAGATGGATTAGACTATCATCATTCTATATTAAAGAAAAATGAATCCTGGTTTGAGGAGGCGCATCAGAAAAAACAAACAGTCAATGTTTGGACTGTCAATGAGAAAAGTCTGATGGAATGGCTTCTGCAAAAGAATGTAGATTTTATTACTACCAATGAGCCGGAGATGCTTCTGGAGATTGTACAGTAATTCTCATTGAGCATGCTTTTTAACTTATTGTCAACGAAGCATGCTCAATGATTTTTTGTATTTTTTCATACTTATACCGTAGTTGGTATACAACTCAGCAACCTCAAACGACAGACTTTCGAGTAAGATCTGATAGAGTGGCATTTCCCTGCTGAATTAGCAATTCTGCCAGCTCCATACGTCCCTTCTCCTTCTTTTCCAGTACAAACTCCAACTCATCCAATGTCAGCAATTTGGTATTGACCAAACGTATTTCTTCCAGATTACCTTGCAAGGTGTTAGAGCGGGTCTCTGATTGTAAGCCCAGGATCACCCCTACTCTACCGGCTGAGTTTCGGAATGTATCAGGTACTTTGTTGGCATAAATTTCGGTTGTGAGAAACTGGTAGTTATCCAATAGTCCCAGCAGATTTCCATTTTGTGCAGCCAGTTGGCTTACCTGATACAAGACATCAAACTGCCAGCTCTCCATAATCAGATCGTATGTAGAGAGTATCTCTGACGTTTCAACATACATCTCCAGGCCCAGGCCGTTGTAACCTGCATTTTCCGGATTGGTGCCGGCATCCGAATAAGGATCAGAAAGGCCATCACTAGCCAGAACCATTGTTGTGGGTGTAGTCACTTTGACAAATGCCTGTCGCAAAGCAGGCCAGGCGGGTCCACCCATGAAAGCTGGATTAATCAAGTGTGAAATCACATCCGGAGCCAATTCTCCGATTTGTTGCCAGTAAGCATTCCGAAGCTCACCAGCGGCTTGTGTAAGTTCTTCAAATGAGGGCATAAGTAAAGAGTAGTGTATTTGCGAGTATAAGGCTAATACGTGACAAGATCTATTGTGTTGTTAATTTAGTGTCTTTCGTACCTGTCAGGTAATCTTCCAATAGCAAATGTCCTGTATATATGTTGTATAAAACCTACCTTTACAAAATTTAACACGTACTTGTATGAACTTCGAATATCTTTTAAAGCAGATCGCATTTATTCAGGAGATAGACAAACTCAAATATATTCAGCGTAAAACCTGTCTTTTTAATAGCCAGCGAAAAGAAAATGATGCGGAACATAGTTGGCATCTGGCTATCATGGCAATGGTTCTGGCCGAACATGCCAATGAACCTGTAGATACAATGAAAGTAGTAAAAATGTTGTTGATTCATGATCTGGTTGAAATTGATGCAGGCGATGTGTTCCTGTTTGACACAGCCATCAACCATACCAACACCCATGCCGAACGCCTGGCAGCGGAGCGATTGTTTGGCTTACTTCCGGCAGAACAAGCCATTGAATTTACAGAAATATGGGAAGAGTTTGAGGCAGCAGCAACACCTGAGGCTCGCTTTGCCAAGTCTATAGATCGTTTGGAACCTGTATTACAAAATGTTTCTAATGGTGGCGGTACCTGGAAGGAACATCAGGTATCATATGAAAAGGTAGTACAGAAAGTTCAGACAATGGCTCATGGTTCTGAAACTTTATGGAGTTTTGCCAAAGCTTTAATTGATGATAGTGTAGAGAAAGGATTTATCCAAAAAGAACACTAATTGTATTTTTCATCAGCCGTCAAAGGGAAAACCTCACTACCCTCACATATAATTCACCGATATATAGCAATCAAAAAAACATACACAAACTCACAGAGTCTAAAACTCCATTGTTATCTTGGCAGCTCTGTGAGTTACTTTTTTTTCATTCACAGAGTATTTCATTCCACATACTTCCATCACTCGTTATGAACCTTAAATCATACTCTTATCTCTCCCTGGCAGCTTTATGGCTAGTACTGGCAGGCTGCAATACCAAACCATCCGACGCGGAAAATATAACAACAGCCGCCTCTGGTAATCCGTTTTCTGAGCCGAGCACGCTTCCTTTACAGGCCCCTGCGTTTGATAAAATCAAAGACAGCGATTTTGCACCTGCTCTTGAAGAAGGAATGAAGCAGCAGCAAGCCGAGATACAAAAAATTGCTGATAATCCAGAAGCACCTACGTTTGACAATACTCTGGTAGCTTTAGAGAAAAGTGGTCAGCTGCTGAATCGGGTCAATGCGGTGTTTAATCTGCTCACAGGTGCCAATACCAATCCAGCCTTGCAGAAGGTACAGGAAGAAGTGGCCCCTAAACTAGCAGCTAATCAGGATGCTATTCTCCTGAACACAAAACTTTTTGAACGGGTAAAAACCATTTATGCCAAACGAAACGAACTGAAACTGGATTCTGAATCCAACTATCTGCTAAGTTATTATATGCAGCAGTTTGAACTGGCAGGTGCAAATCTTTCCGAAAGTGCAAAAGATAGCTTAAAGAAACTCAATCAGGAAGAAGCGGCTCTGGTCGCAAAATTTACCAATCAATTACTGGCAGCCAATAAAGCGGGAGGATTGGTAATCAGTAACAAAGCTGAACTGGACGGCCTTCCCGATAGTGATATAGAAGCGGCAGCCCAAAGTGCCAAAGACAGCAAACAGGAAGGCAAATGGCTGATTTCCTTACAAAATACAACCCAGCAACCTTTTCTTACACTATTGAGCAATCGGGCAACTCGCCAAAAATTATTTGAGGCATCCTATAACCGAGCCGAAAAGGGAGATACAACAGATACCCGAACTACTCTGGCAAAAATTGCGACTATCCGTGCCAATAAAGCAAAAATCATGGGTTTCAAAAATTATGCAGAATGGAAGCTTCGCGACCAGATGGCTCAGAATTCAGAAGCTGTCAACCAGTTTCTGAATCAGTTAATACCTGCTGCTACGGCCAAAGCCAAACGGGAGGCAGCAGATATGCAGGCTCTGGTAGATCAACAAAAAGGTGGCTTCCAACTTCAACCCTGGGACTGGAACTACTATGCCGAACAAGTTCGTAAAACGCGATATGACCTGGATGAAAATCAGTTAAAACCTTATTTTGAACTGAATAAAGTACTGATAGACGGAGTATTTTATGCGGCAACACAACTGTATGGTATAACATTCAAAGAACGAAAAGACTTACCTGTATACCATGAAGATGTGAGAGTGTTTGATGTACTGGACAAAGATGGTAGTCAACTGGGGCTATTTTATTGTGATTACTTCAAACGGGACAACAAACAAGGAGGAGCCTGGATGAGTAATCTGGTAGGCCAATCCAGGTTACTGGGTACCAAGCCCGTTATTTACAATGTCTGCAACTTCCCTAAACCTGCTTCGGGACAACCTGCATTACTGAGCGTGGACAATGTTATCACCATGTTTCATGAATTTGGACATGGGTTGCATGGCTTATTTGCCAATCAACACTATCCAAGCCTTTCTGGCACTAACGTAGCCCGAGACTTTGTGGAGTTTCCCTCTCAGTTTAATGAGCATTGGGCACTTGATCCAAAAATAGTATCACACTATGCGATACATCATCAAACAAAGCAGCCTATACCTCAGGCTTTGATTGATAAAATCAAAAAAGCGGGCACCTTTAACCAGGGATACGCGCTAACCGAAGCACTTGCTTCGGATGAAATAGATCTGAAATGGCATACCTTACCGGCAGGATCTACAATAAACGATGTAGATGCCTTTGAAACCAATGCATTACATACTACCAAATTAGATCTGTCACAGGTACCTCCTCGTTACCGATCCAGTTATTTTCTTCATATCTGGGGCAATGGATATGCAGCAGGATATTATGCCTATGCATGGACAGACATGCTGGATGAAGATTCCTATGCCTGGTTTAAAGAAAACGGAGGTTTAACTCAGGCTAATGGACAACGTTTCCGGGATATGATTCTATCCAAAGGAAATACAGCTAGTTATGCATCAATGTATAAAGCATTCAGAGGCAAAGGTCCGGATATTCATCCAATGCTGGTAAGTCGGGGCCTGGTTGAACAATAATCTCTCTTTATCAGATACCATCTGAGGATTTGAAATATTCTACCAATAGATGGTATCTTGTTCTATATTTTTTGATGGTTATTAGCCAAGGTCTTTTCAGACTTGTTATTTTCTTTCAACTTACGAACTTTTAGAAATCTCTCTTCCTGAGTTTCTCAGATTCCTAATCATTGTTCTTCCACTAATCTCTTCATTTTTTGCTTGCCAAAAAAATGAAGAAGCCTGTGATATAGTGAAGAGAGTGGCAATGAACCAACTCAGAAAGAGAACTTTCTCAAAAATTAACTAATGCCTATATTTAAAAAATTAGGAAGAGTCATGCCTAAGTATATAAAGGACTATTCAATAAGGAAAACAATAAGAATACTAACAGGTCACAAATTTTTATAAAAAGAACAAACAGATCTATATCTTCGCATATAAAGCCAAAGCGAACCATACAAACTGTATCTGTGTTGTCAGATAATAACCATACCGATAAAAGGCAAAGTAGCCTAAAAACATGAAATTTCTTATAATACCCCTATTTCTTCTATCCTTCACATTACACGATAAAACTGTTGACAATGCGCTTCCCTGTATTTGCAAATTGCAACATACCTTTCCGACTCCCCCTGTAAGTGATCAGACTCTCTTCTATATTCAGCGTACACCCAATCACAATACCATTATGTATGATCTGAATATGAAGAAAGGTAAACTCGACACAGAAGAACCTGTACATGCTTACTGGATACGCTATGGAGAGAATGGACAAAAAGAGGAACTTTCTTATATTCAGAGACAATTTGCTTATGGACTGAAAACCCGTAAATTAGCGGATAATCGATTTGAGCTTTCTTTTGTTTCCTACAAGAAACAACTACTCTATCTGGAATGGTCAGCACTTCTGAATCGTTATCGCATACACACTACCATCAATGGTAAAACGATAGACGTAAACAAAGTCTTTCTCCAGATCGAAGGGGGATCATTCTGGGTTCCGAATGTAGTATGTGTAGAAGTAAAAGGAACTGATCCTACCACTGGAAAAGAAGTAGTGCAACTATTTAAACCCTGACCCGTCATGAAAAAACAGTATGTCTCTAATAGCCAGGAATCCACTCCTATGTTTAAAAGTCCTTTATTAGAGCCATTATCCAAGGTGCATTTTTCAGTACCTCTTTTTATCTATATTCCTGTCATCGGCTATTTTCTATATCAGGCACTAGCCGTTCAGCACAATAGTATAGGCGTATTTCTAGGTAGTCTGGCTGGTGGTCTCTTGCTATGGACTATTACAGAATATGTCCTGCATCGGTTTGTCTTTCATTTTGAGCCCCAATCAAGCTGGGGACAACGATTGCACTTTATCTTTCATGGTGTACATCACGACTATCCCAATGATGCACTTCGCCTCGTAATGCCTCCCTCTGTAAGTATTCCATTAGCATTTGGTTTCTACTGGCTTTTTAAAAGCCTGCTGCCAATGAATATGGTTCCGGCTTTTTTTGCAGCATTTGTGTCAGGTTATCTGTTTTACGACATTTCACATTATGCCCTTCATCATTTGCCTATGAAAAATGGCTTCATGAAAAAGATGAAACAGCATCATATGCGCCATCATTACCAGGATTCAACCAAGGGTTATGGTGTCAGTTCTTCTTTATGGGATGTCCTTTTTCGGTCTGACTTTGATAAATAATAGGTTAACCCAAAGCCTGTTTCCCTTTTTCTATTCACCGATACAAGTCCCTTATTGATCTACATATTCTGTTATATAGTAGTAGTAGACAGGCTATTGGTTGTCTGACTCTAATAAAACCGAAACTACCTCTTGTATACTCTTTAATTTACGGTCTATGCTTCCAGTGGAGTATAGGTAGCTATTGTTCTGAATGCAATAGATAGCCTTCGAATTGGGATTCCTATAGAAGAGAGGTAGGCGGGATAACAAGACCCAATTAGTATGACTCCGGCCTCGTTAGAAAAGGAACAACTCCGTCTTTATATTATAGACGATGACGAATTATTTCATATCATTCATACCCGAATGTTGAAAATGTGGTTATCTGATTGCCAGATTATCAGCTTTACAGATCCGGTTGAGGCATTGCATACACTTACAGAAGAATTTGGCTCACAGCGTAATTCACGTCCGCCAATAGTACCTATCGTACTATTAGATATCAATATGCCCTGTATATCAGGATGGGAATGGCTGGAACGTTTTACATTTAACTTACCCGAATGGCCCTCTCTCCTGAAAATTGCTATGCTGAGTTCATCTGTATCACCTGATGATGTCCAACAAGCCAAATCACATCCTCTTTTGAGTGGTTATTTCACCAAACCGCTGACCCAGTCGCTGGTTGAAAAGATTATGCATCTTAAAGAGAAAAAATAAGTAGCAGAGAATGATAACTTTTTGCTTTCCAGACTAATAGTATTTACTGGCGACAACCATCAGTAAATACTATTCTGTCTCAAATTTTATCGTTACATTTTTTTGCTTTTTTTGCATCACTATCGAATTTGTGTAGGCTTTCAGGCTAACGGCTTCCATTTTTTGTATTCATTCTAGTTAGTAATTTCTTCTCCCTTTTATCGTACTTTCCAAACCAAGGCCAGGTCTGCAGGATTCCAGGTGTGTATTCTGGTAACACATATAGGAAAGAAACAATCTTCATTAAAACACAAAGAACATTTTCTGCGTATACTAATCTTTGTATTTAGGTGAGATTATTATCGAAATGATACATCCTGTTCGAAACATTCTATCTTTGTTTGGTTAAAATAGTATTCAATGACTGCATTTTTAGATCTCAAAAAGCTTTTACTAAAATATCCTCAGTGTATAGGAGCCAAAATAGAGACAAAGGCGTATGGTCATGTCACATTTCTGCTCAGATTAGTACTTCCGCATTCCATCGATCAGTCACTAACCGAGGAGCTTCTCAGTACAGAGACCATTACCGATATAGATGAAAAGATACTTGAAGCGATTCTGACCCAAACTCATTGGGAAGTGATGTCCTTTAAACTGGAACAGAGAAATGAATTTGTCCAACAGCTACTGGACAACCTGTACCAGTTTAAAAATTTACGAAAACTTGAATACAAACATCCATTTCAAATGCCTGATGGCAAAGTTTCATTGCAAGGACTCTCCTTTCTGGAAATAGCAAATCTAAATGAGGTAGAAGTACAGGTTAAAGAACCTCTCCCCACTATTCATACGTTTATACTAGGTAGTTTTCAAAAGACAGATGTAACACCCATTCTGGAGGCTTTAAACCCTGACACACTGCAAAAACTAGAGTTACGGCATGCAGGTCTTACGACCTTACCTACAAACCTGCAACAATTCAAAAAATTGACCTATCTGGGACTGACAGGAAACAAAATTTCGGATCTCACAGGTATAAGCGCTCACACTAATCTGAAATTGCTTAACCTGAATAACAATCAATTGACTCATATCCCCTACGAGTTATTTTCACTAACTCAACTGGAAGATCTGTTACTGAATCAGAACCCGCTCACAATGGAGACAGAAATCAAAGGCAAAACAGTATTGCTTCGATTAATCCATTGGTGTGATGAAAATCAGTTCCCGAAATCATTGCGTGAATTCTTTAGTGCATTACTACAGGAAAAAGGCAAACAGACTGTAGAGGATGATATGACAGGATTACTTTGGGCACTAACATCTGATATTGAGCTGTTGAGAAGAAAAGCGACTAATCAACTAGCCTCTATACTCTCCGATTCACTGAATCAGCACTTTACCAGTGAAAAAGATATGATTTCTATAGTAGGCAAGGTCAAAGGCTGGTCAACAAAAGACATCTTGTCTCAATTGAAGAAACACAAGATAAAAGCAAGTGATAAACTAAGTGATACCACTACCTATGTATGTGTAGGAGATGCCCTTACAGCCGAACAAGTTAAAACCATTCTATCAAAAAATTTCCGGCTGATTGTGCCTCAGCATCTGAAAGAATTTCTGGAGAAGTTGGAGACACCGTATCTGAAAGAATCCGGAGAAGAAATGCAGGAAAATCTAAGCCGTCTGATTGTGAGTGATGAAGAAAGTACAGTCAAACTGGCGGCACAGATGATGATGGCCGGAGGGATCCCGGATGGTCTTTTTTATCAGATCTTGTGGTTAGGAATACGCAAAGGAACCTTCCATTGGAAGTATTTTCGACCTTTACTGGAAAAATACGCAACAGCACAACAATACGACTTTATTAAGAAATACCGGCAGAAAGAATTTGATGTGGTTATAAACAAGCTACTTGAATCCAGTGAGTTTGATATCCAACGGGTTTTAAAAGCTGGCTTACAGGTACTATATACACCTATAGAGTTTCGGAATCGGGTCTATCCTCCCGGACGCACCAACTACTATGCATTCCGGGATGTGTTCAAAAAAAGCCTTCGATTAGGTGGTGACCCAGCTCAGCACCTGTATCATAAGATGACAGACGGAAATACACTGGATTTGCTTTTCTCAAGTGCTACAGCTAAAGATCAGTTTCAATTTGCCAAAGAATTACAGGAGTTCAAGCAGGTTGAAAAAATCATTTGCTCCTATGCCTGTGCCACTATGCCCAACAATGTGAAGCTATTGAAGAAAATGAATCAGCTCAAAAAACTTGAGTTATATAAGCTCTCCCAGGTATCTGTAGACAAGCAACAACTGGCAGAGCTATTTCCTACGATAGAGGTTACTTTAAAAAATTATGAGAATTAGTAATACCCTTTAAAAGCTGTTAACTGGAATCCACTGTCAACAATGAAGCTATACTATTACCTAATTTTATGCCTTTTATTGGGTTGCAAAAATGAGAAGAAAGAAACTTCTTTGAAACCACCTGTCACTACAAAAGTAGACACATCCCTCTCCTTTAAGGAGATGTTACATATACCCCGATATTCATCTGAAAGCTATGGAGAATATGAATCCTTTCTACGATGTAAAAAACTACTACAAATCTCTGACTCTACCTCCTTTAAGAATGATTATGAGATTCGGCTGTATTTGTTTAAAAGTTTTCGTGGATTTTATTGTTTCAGATATTCCCTTTATGGAAAGGAATGGAAAGGGGAACGTACTCATTTAGATTATTCTTACACAAGACGATTGGAACGGAAAGCAATATCTCCCAAAGAAGGATGGAAAACTTTTATTCAAAATGCCATAAATAACGGATTACTAAATATACCCACAAGGAAAGAAATGAATCAGGAAATATTCCAACTAGGTAAATTGTACCCAGACGTCAATTTATAGATCATGGATAGAGGATCTTCAGCTATAGAAATCATTTCAAAAGATCATTATGAATTGAATCTTTATAATAACCAACTAGCTCTTGCCAATGATGTGAAACTTTATGATAATCTACAGCGTCTACCTGATGGCGTTTTTAAGCCAACGGTACTAAAGAAAATAAATACACTAATAAAGTCTTTGGTTATTTATCCTTGAATAGAAAAACATTCTTTATATAAGCTAACAATACACTTTATACTCAGAAGACCAGCTATCTAACAACAGTTTATGAATACTTTTTCGTCCTTAACAGAGGCATTTCAGGCCTATCCTACTTGCATTGGCATTGATTTCACAGAGTTTAGTACCTGGTTCAAGTTTGAGCTACTATTACCATCTGGAGATGCCTACACCAAACAAGAGATAAAAATTTCAAACCCACAACCCGATTTGCTCATTCAGGAAATTTTAAGTCAGCCCCACTGGCAGGTATTAGAAATCGGAGCCTTCGAAAATAAAGGTGTCTGGATGCAACAAATTGTTAGCCAGTTGCACAAATTTACGCAACTGCAAAAACTATGGATTCGCTATGGCTATACACGCTATCATGCGGAAGAGCCTCTTTCTGTATCCCTGAATGGCTTTCCTCATTTAACAACCATACACTTGCAAGGGTGTACCATTTCTCTGTCAGAACCCTTATCTCAGGCAACAGCCTTATATATGGAGTTAACATCTTTCGAAGAAATACACGATATCCTTCCTTATCTCAATCCAGAAAAAGTTACACGACTCTCCTTTTCAGAAGCAAATCTGACAACTCTGCCAGAACAGCTACAATCATTCTCACAGCTTAAATCGCTTGACTTATCCCGTAATAACCTCACAACAATTCCATCCTGGCTAAGCTCTCTTAAAGAGTTGACAAATATCTCTTTGTATGCGAATCCAATTCTGAAAAAAACAGAATTAAAGGAGGCCATGATTACCAAGTTGATTACTCAGTGTAATAAACAAAACACATCAACACGCCTGCGGGGGCTGTATCTAAATCTGTTACAAAACCAACCAGATGAATCTGCGACAACAGAAGATCTGCTACCTGCTCTGAGCATGGATATTGAGTTACTGAACCGAAAAGCCATGCAGGAATTATTGAAGAAGGTAGTCAATCGACTAAAGGAGACAGGCACCCCATCTCAACATATTGCCCTGATTGGGAAGTTTAAAGGAATATCTGTTCCGGAGACTATTGAGCAACTAAAACAACATGGTATCGAAGCCACAGAAAAACGTACTCCCACCACAACCACACTTTGCATAGGAGAAAGCCTGACAGCCAAACAAATAACAGAGATAGGTAAGCATCAGTTACCACTGGCTTTGCCACAGCATTTACGTGATTTTTTACAACAACTTGATCGACCTTATCTGAAAGAATCTGATGCGGAGACCCAGGAAAACTTATTTCGCCTGTTACACAGCCAGGAAGAAAGTAACATCAAAATCGCAACAGAGATTATGCTGAGTGGAGGCATACCTAAGGATATATTCTATATGATTTTGCTATTGAGCTTCCTGAAAACAGGAGGTTATAGAGCTGCTTTTAAGAAGCTTCTTGAAAAATATACAACACCGGAACAACATGATTTCATTGTCAAACAACAGAAGGCAGGATTTTACAAAACTATTGACTTACTATTTGACAAACCATCTGAACTCTTTGACCTTAACAAGCTTGTAGCAGCAGGATTACGCATATTTGCTATTGAAAACAGCCAGCGGATGAAGTCCTATAATGATGAAGGATTTCTTCGGTCTTTTCATTACCTCGTCAAACGATGTTTTGTAACAGGAGGCGAACCAGGCCGGCTTGCCATTAAAGCACAGCTGGAAGAAAAAACACTCAATGTCTTGTTTACAGATGATAGTTATTTTGGAAAGTTTAAACTGCCCACAGAACTACTGGAATTTACAGACGTTGAACGGATTATCTGTTCTCAGAATGTAATGACAGAGGTAGCTACCAATCGAAAGACGATTCAGAAAATGTCCAGTCTCAAAGAATTAGTGTTATACCATTACTCGGTAGATGTCACCACTTCTTATGGAAAAGAGTATTATGATGGATGGCAGAAGGGAGTTGCCAAACTGAAAGATACCTTACCCCATCTTCAGATTACGGTACAAACTTATTAAGTACAGGCTATGGCTAATGAAATAAAAAACAAAGTATATACTATTGCAGAAGGCCTCCAAGAACCGCAGAAGGTAAAAGCATTGCTGGTAAAGAATGCCAAAGATATAGTCTTGGTGCACAAGTTTCCTTTTCTTGAACAGTTGCAATGTATTTGGGGAGAGGAAACCATTCGGTGGGATCTGATAAAAGCTGAAATAGTTAAACTACAAACCTTGAAAGAGTTACATCTGGTATACCAACAGGTAGACAATCAGATGATACAGGCTATTCTGGCACTTCCGCAACTGAAAGTCCTTAAACTAGAGCTCCGTCAGCAATCCAGAAAAAAAATAGATATTAGTTGGCTATCACAACTTGGAAAACTGGTCAATCTTACCCATTTGTCTATCAAACGTCATAAGCTAACTGACCTACCGGATTCTATTTATCAACTGATAAATCTGAAAGAACTAAGTCTGGCAGGTAACAAGTTCACGAATCTTCCTTTTCAGGCTGAACGCTTTCCAACACTGGAAATAATAGGATTAGAGGCAAACAAAATTACTCATTTACCGGATGGTTTCCTGAATTTCAAAAAACTACAGAAGCTAAATCTGGCAGGTAATCCTATAGCTAAAAATCCTCTGTACAGAGATGGTACTCCTGTAGTTCAGTTTCTGAATAAAATAAAATCACTACCTGCACATCTTCCCAACATAGCATGGGCTGTATTTACAGATAACACCAGTCAGATAGCCCAGGCCAGCGATCAGGATTTGTGTGCATTATTGAGTATAGAATTAAAGGCATTTCAACAGAAAGTACATATACTACTTAACCAACGGTTAACAGATCCCTTTTTGTCAGGTATACAACCATCTGAAACAAACATCTGTCTGTTAGGGAATTTATTTTTCGGTATGAAACGCCAGGCCTTAATCGAACGGCTGCAGGCTCAACAGATCACCGTACATACCAAGCTGCAGCCGGGTACAACACATCTGGTTGTAGGAGAAAACCTCACACAAAATAATATTAGCACCATTTACCAGACTTCCCTGCCATTTGCGACTGCCGAGCACCTGCGCCAATGGCTTGAGATGCAGGAACAACCCTTCCTGAAAGAGGCAGATGACTCAATGGCCGAAAATCTGCGTCGGTTGTTATTCTCTGGCAGTGAAGACAATATTAAGCTGGCATTACAGATGATAGCAACAGGAGGTATCCCCGCTTCTATCTTATACCATGTATTCTGTATGTGTTTTTACAAAATATGGCGCGTCTACAATCCAGCCCCAGACCTGCGAAGAGTATTTGAGCAAACCGGGCCTTTTGAGATGGTGCAACTGGTAAAAAAACACTGGCAAAAAGAAAATAAGCGTTTGGTGGAAGTATTTATGCAGGAACAGGTAATAGACAAAAAGCTATTGTTTGATACAGCGTTTGAAATGTTCCTGACTAGTGTAGACACTCCACTTGTTTATGATCGTCAGACATTTGATCCAAGTACACAGTATAACGACTGGTGGAAATACTTTTTCCGAAGTCTAATTATCCAAATTTCATACAAGGCTGATGACCTTGCCGAATATGCATTGGTTCAACTTCAAAAAGAAAATATCTTTCAGCGCATTGCACAACATAACATAAATCTTTTGTATCCCTGGCTGGAAACGAAAGGCAAAATTCAGAAATATGCAGCTAGTGCACTTCTTCAGGATCAAACACTGGATATACGAGACAGTTGGTTCAGTTTACTGTCTTTACCCATTTATACACCTGTAGAAAGACTGGTAGTATATGAGCATACGATGAGTGGAATGAACAAACAAATTATCGAACATTTAAGTAAAATAGAACACTTAAAGACTATTGAAGTGCATAAAAATGACATTAACTGGAACATAGATAACGTTCTGGCTGATTGGCAACACTACGCACCTCAGATTCAAATTATACGAATAAACACAACTTCATAATCAAACCACAACACAGCTAGTAGTTAAAAAGATACCATTGTCAGTATGCAAAATATTTTAGATGAAGTAGCACGGGTAGGTGTTGAATTTATTCTCAACGAACCGTATTATGCCCACTTTCTGTCAAGTCTGAACAAACAGATTGATAACTCATTTGGAACCATGGCCGTTGGAGTGAACGGGGATACCTATGTATTGTATGTAAATCCAATATTCTGGACAGAAACCTTGACCAGTAAAGAATTACGTCTGGGTTTGGTAAAACATGAAGTGCTGCACCTGGTATTCAAACACGTTACCCGACTTGAAAAGCATCACATCCCCTTCCTGTATAATGTCGCCGCAGATCTGGTGGTAAATCAATACATTACACGAAGCCATCTACCACAAACAGGTATGTTCCTTGATACCTTCCCGGATGTTGACCTCGCCCCCTTTGAATCAGTAGATTATTACTATGATAAACTGAAAAAAGTGTGGGACAGCAAAGGTTGTTGTAACAGCAAGTGTGAATTACCTTCACCAAAGCCAGGAGCAGGTAAGTCTTCAGGAATGGGTAGTAGTAGCACTAGTGGCGGAGGCAGTAATGGTGGAAATGGAAATGCGAGTGGAAATGGTACTGGAAATTCGGAGGAGCCTTCAGATTCTTCAGAAGACAACACAGAAAAACCAACCATAAATACCTATAATCTGCTGGAGTCAATAGGCAAAAATTGGACAGAAGAGATGTTGCGTCACAAGGGATGGGAAGCCTTAGCCCGCCTTAATCCTGTAGAAAAAAGTATCTATGACATGCAGCTTGATAACCTGATCCGTATATCTGTTGAACGATCTGGCCAGAAAAGTATTGGAAAGCTTCCAGCACATCTACAGCGATATCTTGAGCTTTTTATGATCCGTAAAGTGCCTCAGCTTAACTGGCGTAAGGCGCTGCGTATTTTCTCAGAGAGTAGCCGGAAGACGTACATTAAAAACACCTTGAAAAAACCATCCAAACGGTATGGAACTGTTCCAGGCATCAAGGTAAAACGCAAGCAGAAAGTATTACTGGCGATTGATACATCGGGTAGTATTGGAAATGAAGAGCTAAGCACATTCTTTAGCGAAATTTATCATATCTGGCGGTCTGGGGCAGAAGTCCGGATAGTAGAATGTGATGCAGCCATTGGGAATATATATGAATACAGAGGTATTGTACCTAAAACGGTTACAGGAGGTGGAGGAACCAGCTTTGAACCACCATTGCTTTATGCAAATCAGGAATACCTGCCTGACATGATGATCTACTTTACAGATGGGTATGGGTCTGTTCCTAAAATGCATCTCCGGTTCCCGTTGTTATGGATTATCACCAAAGAAGGTATAGAACAAAGCAGCGACACCTTCCAGCAACTACCAGGCAGACGTGTAAAACTCAGAGAATAACTTTTCATTGTAACAAAAAACTAAACCATTTTTCTAACTCACCAGTACACAGGCTATGAAATCCATATCCCTTAGAACCTATGATAATCCTCAAAAAATAACCTTTGAAGAATTTAATCAGGAAAAGTATACACAGCTTACATATAATATCTCGTCCTATATTGATACTAAGTTTAAAGATTCGGATAAGTGGGTGACATTGCCAGAAATACTACAGGCAAATCCTCAGTTAGAATCTCTTGATATTTGGGGTTATAAGTCTCCAGACCTTGAGATTTCATTCAAGATAATGCCTAATCTCAAATCACTATCGTTTCGTTTTGATTCTTCACTTGTTCTTCCCAAAGATTGGGAAAATGCGACAAAACTGGAAAAACTTCAGTTATCTATACCTTTTGAAACAAAGGGAGTTGACAAATTTCCTGAGCAACTACAATACCTTCCCAATCTAACCAGTCTGCAACCTCCCCAAACAGACAATTATGAATGGTGGAGTTCATTGGCGAAACTACCAGCACTGAAAATGCTAAATTTACAGTCCTATACAACTCTACCCTTCTCTCTTGCCCGTATGCTGGAATTATTACATACATTTCCAGTATTAGAAGAAATAATAAACTTTTATCCCAAAAAGAGTGAGCCACTCACAGAAGTACTCTTAGGTCTGGATCGGTTCAAACATGTCGAACTCATATCCATGGTCTTTAAGGATATAACCAGTATCCCGTTATTCTTCAGTAAATTTAAGCAGGTAAGCTTTTTCAATTATCGGCATGTAGGTTATAAAGAAGTCAATAAATTTCGCGAGAAATACGCTACCCAACTACTATCCGACAGACACAGAGAGCTATTGTTTTTATGTAGCGTCAAAAGCTGGAATCGAGTCAAAACCTATACAACCAATCACTTACTCGAAAAACACAGGTCTGCTGTTCCTGTTGTATTAATGGGTTATGAAAAGCTGGCTTCTGCCAATAAAACCACATTAAAAACCAAACTTAAAGACACACAAATATCACTGGAAGAGAAGTCAGGAGGAGAACCTATCTATATACTGCATACAAAAAGTGATTGGAATGTATTGGAGCAAGTTATTCTGGAGGACAAAAATTTTATTATGGAAGAACACCTGACTGAGTTTTTGCATTATCTGAAAAAACCCTATTTACTTGAAAATGATAATGAAGAACTCAACCAGAGTATCATCCGGCTACTGTGTTCCGGTGATGATGAAAATGTAAACCTGGCCTTTCAAATGGTGGAAAGTGGTGGCGCTCCTGTAGCTGTACAAAGTATGATTGCAGCCATTGCCCTGACACATAAAGATACCAAAATCCGGAAGAGAGCCCGTCAGGTTTATCAAAAAGTGGGTAGTGCAGCATTTGTACCTCTTATGGGTAAACCAAGTTACAAGGAAACAGATTTTAATCTACGTATCAGCACACACGAAAATATAAGCCGGACGGATTTTTTGCTGATGGTAGAATACCAGCACCATCTCAACCGTCACTATGGAAAAAACACAGGTAGTTTGTCTATAGACTGGCGACGCCTCGGACTAAAGGAAATTACAGAAAACATTCTTCTGTTTCCGAATCTGAAAACACTCCATCTAAGTTCAAATCCAGAACTGGATCTTGAAAAGGTTTTTTCCTTACTGGTACAGATCCCTACAATCGAGAGGCTATACCTTAATGGATGTAAGGGTACTCTTCCTGCCTCTCTTAGTCAGTTACAGTCATTGGTTGAACTAGACATTTCCAGTAACTCGATGAAAGATTTTAGCACTCTGGCACAATTACCCGACCTAAAACGATTGACAATGAAAGGATGCAAAGTTAAAAACTGGGATTGGCTACAACAATGTCCAAAGCTGGAATGGATATGTGTGAATAGTGCGGACCAACAAAAAATACCACATCAGAGTGAACAAATGTATGGAGGAGATTTATTCCTGAAAATCCGGTAACATATAATCCAATAATAAAATTTAAAAACTTAAAACAATCATTAGTTATAATTCAAACGCAGCATGGCTAAAAACGACAATCCCAACAGTCAGAATTTTAATTACATCACCTACGGCTCCAAATGTAACAGTATAGAGCTGGAAGGATTTCTGGAACATGTACTCAAGTATACATTTATCACACCACCCAAACCCAACGAACCCCCAACACCTGTCTGTATCTGGGGACGACATGGCGTTGGTAAAACACAGATTGTCAGAAATGTAGCAGATAAGCTAGGAGCTAATTTTGTCTATATAGCTCCGGCTCAGTTTGAAGAAATGGGCGACTTGGTAGGGATGCCCAAAATAGATGAAAACGGACAGCAAACCCATTTTATTCCTCCGGACTGGGTACCACGTACTGAAGGACCTGGAATATTCCTGATAGATGACGTAAACCGTGCGGATGACCGGATTTTGCGTGGTATCATGCAGTTGTTACAGAACTACGAACTGGTAAGTTGGAAAATGCCTCCTAAGTGGCATATTGTCCTTACCGCTAACCCTGATGGGGGTGATTATTCTGTAACTTCCATGGATGACGCTGTACTTACACGGATGTTGCACATCACTTTGCAGTTTGAAGTACAAAGCTGGGCACGTTGGGCAGAAGCAGCCAAAATCGACCCTCGGGGTATTAACTTTATCCTAACGTATCCTGAAATGGTAACAGGAAACCGGACAACTCCCCGGTCACTAGTACAGTTTTTCAGAGAAACCGAAAAAATAGAAGATCTGTCAGAAAATTTACCTCTGGTAAAAATGCTGGCGGATGCCTCACTGGATGAAGAAACAGCCGCTGCCTTCCTGAGCTTTGTGAAGCTACAGCTTAACCAGCTGATTAGTCCGGAAGAAATCATCAATGCCAAAAAGTTTGATGGTATCGAAAAGCAGTTACGAGGACTTGTAGAACAAAAAACCAAACGACTGGATATCCTGTCCGTAATTTCTACTCGTCTTATCAACTATCTTATTGTTAACAATATCAGTATAGACAAGGCCCAGACGGACAATCTGAAGCTATTCCTGTTGCTGGAATTTATCCCGAATGATATGCGCCTATTTATGGCTCAGGAGTTGGTTAACAGCAAAAATGCATCTCTTAAAAAGCTACTAGCTATCCCTGAAATAGGTAAACTATTATTGTCAAAAATGTAAGAACTAAAATATAGGTTTAGCTAACATATAAAATCAGTATCGCATCCTTTCCTGTATTAGTAAACTGTATAGGAAAAGATGCGATACCGATTTTATCAGACTATATATTTAGTTAGAACTATGTCAGAGACCTCGATTTCAGCTTTTCACAAGCGGCCATAGTAAAAACCAGCAATCTTTTGTATATTTCACGCAGATCCTAATCTACAGACAAGGTCTTTTATGACCAAGGAAGGAAGAGTATTTATTTAATCTGTATCACTATAGTATTTTCTTCTCATTGGTTGAATATAAACAATCAACACTGCAAAATATGTAGGATACTCAATCTGACAGGTTAATCCCAACGTAGATAGTAAGACAATCGTGTGTTCGGAATCATCTGTCCTTCCTTTATCCAATCAGCAAAATTTAACCTAACTTTACGAAACCAAACTTAGTTGATTTCGCTTTCGGGATCAAGCTGCTTATTTCCGTATAATGAAAATTTTACACTTTAATCAAAGAGATGATGGAGGGGCAGGCCGGGCAATGCTTCGTTTGCATCAGGGACTACGAGCTGACAAAATTGAATCATCTGCCTTTGTGCAGGTAAAAACATCTGATGATGAATTTATATTCACACCCGATGGTGTTCTAGGAAAGCTATCAGCTAAACTTAAACTGAGTGAACACATTTCACATCTTCCACTGCGATTATACAAACAAAGAACCAGTGGGGCATTCTCCCCTCCTTTTGCACTTCAGTCATTTACAGACATAGTGCACAAACTCAACCCCGATATCGTCCACTTACATTGGATCAATCACGGCTTTCTGGATATCAAAACATTGCAAGCCTTCCGAAAGCCTATTGTCTGGACACTCCATGATATGTGGCCTTTTACGGGGGGATGTCACTACAGCAATACCTGTGACAGATATAAGCATACTTGTGGAGCCTGCACAGTATTGGGCAGTACCAAAGAAAAGGATCTATCACATTATATCTGGAAACGAAAAAATAAGCGTTGGAAAGATCTTGATCTGTCAATAGTAGCTCCCAGCACCTGGATGGCAAACTGTGCACGCGAAAGCTCATTATTCCGGAATGTGCCGGTCCAGCAAATTTCCAATGGGCTGGATATGAATCAATATAGACCTATTGATAAGCAATCGGCACGTCAGCTACTCAATCTACCTCAGAATAAATACTTACTCTTGTTTGGGGCTGCCAATATTGAAGATACACGCAAAGGCCTACACCTGTTACTCCCAGCGCTCCAGCAACTGCACGAAAGTGAGCTCAATGATAAAATTGAATTGCTTGTATTTGGAGCAACCTCTTTTCAGCAAATGCAGGAAGCAGAATTTCCTATCAACTCATTGGGACGTTTTGCAGATAATCTGTCATTATCTCTTGTTTACTCTGCTGCCGATGTCTTTATTGCTCCTTCACTGGAAGACAATCTTCCTAACACCCTGGTTGAGTCACTAGCTTGTGGTACACCAACAGTAGCCTTTAACATTGGTGGTATTCCGGATATTATTGACCATCAACAAAATGGCTACCTGGCCACACCCTTTGAACCTAGTTCTCTGGCAGAAGGAATCAAATGGATATTGCAATCCCCAGACAAACAGCTTCTGCATGAAGCAGCACGTCAAAAAGCAGAACAATCGTTTTCATTAACAGCCCAAACCAAGCATTATCAGAGATTATATGAAAGTATCTTGTCCGGAGTGCCTGCTTAATAACATGCGTCATCCTCAATTTTAAGAATAAGCAAAGAGACACAAAGAAAGTTGTGATGACTTTCATCGTGCAAGGTCATATAGGTGTGAGGTGGTCCTAAAAATCGGGACACAAAACTTGCTTAACTTAGCAAGTAAATGAAAGGCAAAAAAACAACAAGTAAACGGCGTAAATACAGTGCCGATTTCAAAAGTGAAGTAGTAAAAATGCTTC
>JASJOS010000023.1 GCA_030068525.1 Xanthocytophaga flava | reverse complement strand
CAGGTGGTCAGCTATTTCGCAGATTTTTGTATCCGGTATTGGAACAGACGCTCAACCGAACATCTTACAATGATGCCATAACCAATCAGGGGGCAGATGATCTGATGACTAAAATTTGGTGGGATAACAAAAAATAGAAGGAGATGATCATCTTCACTAATTGATCTCACCTATATTCTTATATAGATAAAAACAACTCTGAGTCTTTGTATATATATACAAAGACTCAGAGTTGTTTTTTTACATGCTTGATGACGTTCTAAAGGAACTAGAGAACCCAAAAATGAGTACACTTTTTGCTTTCTTACAACGCAACTTTATATCAGACTATTGATATATCATAAATCAATAAAAACGTTATCAACAAAAAAACGTATGTATTAGTCATACTATAGATAAAGATCTATTTTTGAAAAACAATCTTTCAACCTAAAACAAGTACAATGCTTAAACCCATTATACTGGCAAGCACATTACTTGCCCTAGCCTCGTGTGGACACAATACAGCAGAAAGTGTGAAAACACCACAAGAAGATAGCACAAAAACAGACAGTGTAGTTGCTCCGGTGGAAACCAAAGCTCCCAACACAGACTATAAACCAGCCTTTACAGGTCAAACCCGTATAGCTGGTCGAGTAACAAAAACTCCTTATGAAGGAAAGGTTTTGAGTAGTGACCTGAAGAACCCTTGGGGAATAACCAGTCTTCCGGATGGACGATTACTGATCACTGAAAAAGCTGGAACGATGCGTATCGCAACCAATGCAGGGGTAGTGAGTCAGCCTATTACCGGACTTCCCAAGGTTAATCCTGATGGACAAGGCGGATTGCTTGGAGTTAGAGTCGATCCGGACTTTGCGCAGAACCGAATGGTTTACTGGGTCTTTTCAGAACCTCTTCCGGAAGGCAATCTAACAGCTGTAGCAAAAGGTAAATTATCTGCCGATGAAACAAAAATAGAAGGTGCAACAGTTATCTATCGTGCTACACCTGCCTATAATGGAACCTTGCACTATGGTGGCAGAATCCTGTTTGACAAAGACAATAACATAGTAATCAGTACAGGTGAACGTTCGGATCTGCAAACCCGGCCTCAGGCACAACAACTTAATTCGGGATTGGGTAAGATTATCCGGATCACTAAAGAAGGAAAACCTGTCGCTGGTAATCCATTTGCGAATACAGCAGGAGCTCGTCCGGAACTTTATTCCTATGGACACCGCAATGTACAGGGGTTGGCCTTCCACCCGGAAACCGGTGACCTGTGGGAAACAGAATTTGGCCCACGAGGTGGGGATGAAGTTAATAGGGTTGAAGCTGGCAAAAACTATGGCTGGCCTACTATTACCTATGGGATTGAATACAGTGGCTCTAAAATAGGCGATGCTATTCAACAAAAAGAAGGTCTGGAACAACCTGTTTATTACTGGGACCCTGTAGTTTCCCCAAGTGGTATCACTTTCTATAGTGGCACAGCTATTCCTGAATGGAAAAATAACCTTTTCATCGGTGCGCTTAGTGGCATGCACATCGTCAGACTAGTCATTGAAAACAATAAGGTAGTAGGTGAAGAAAGACTACTGGCAGATCAGAATCAGCGTTTCCGCGATATCACAGAAGGAAAAGATGGCGCACTCTATGCCGTTACAGATCAGGGAAGACTGTATCAGATTGCTAAGAAGTAAGTAAGAAAACAAAATTAACAACTAGAGATTCACAAGAAAGCCTGTTAAAGAAAGATTACCTATAAGGTATCTTCTTTAACAGGCTTTTTTCGATAATAGATCTTCTATATTTAAGAAATACATATCCAGTATTTGCATATAACAACAAATCCACCATTTCTGCATTCATCCCATTACACACCTTTACTATCTAGTAATCTCTTTATCAGGCTCGTAACTGCTTTATTATCCCTTTATAGGAATCAACTGTATGAGAAATCCTACATCTGTAATTCCTGCAGTGTACTTCCATAAAAACACTGCAGGTAAGCCTCTATCTTCGCATTGTATAACTTTTTATAAACCTATGCTTCAAAAACAGATTTTTACCTTGGCAATGTTGTGCCTGGCGATATGGGGAATGACCGCCTGCCGAACCAGCAAAGAAGAGCAAGCAGTGAAAACCATTGATGACTTTTTCGGATCTATTGAGGATAATGATTTTGAAAAAGCGAAGGAAATGTCTACAGAAGACAGTAAGCCAATCTTGGTTAAAGTAGAAAAAGAGGCGAAAGATTATCGCAAAGATGTGAAGCCTGAAAAGGTAGAAGTAGAAGTACTGGATAAGAAAATAGTAGATGACAAGGAAGCCTTGGTGACTGTAAATATTAAAGTAGGTCCTAAAGTCAAAAAAGAAAAAATAAAGCTGGTACTGGTTAACGAAAAATGGCTTATTGTCGTAAAGAAGCCTCAGGTACAGGTAGTACGGTATGTTGTGTTTTACGATCAGTATGAGGTGATTGTATTGCCTAAAATTCGCATCATCAAACCAACTCTTGTTATTGAGGAAGAAGAAGATGATCATCATCATCACCACCACAAGCATAAACATCACCCACGTGGTCATGCGTATGGACATGACAAGCATCATCATTAAATCAACCTGACTAATGGGTAGATAGTAGAAAAAAAGTATATTCGCCTGATCAAATAAGGTATACTTATACAAGATGCTATGATATATCAGGAATTTATATCTTCTCTTTCTACTTCAGAACCGCCATCAGAATTAAATGATGCCCTGAAAGCACTTTGGTATGATGGAAAAGAAGATTGGGAAACAGCCCATAACATGGCTCAGGTCAACAATAGTCCTACTAACTGCTGGATACATGCCTACCTGCATCGGAAAGAAGGTGATTCCTGGAATGCCCAGTATTGGTATACGCGTGCCGGAAAAAAAATGCCTCAGGTATCGTTGAAAGAAGAATGGGAACAGATTGTAAAAGCTCTACTTTCATAAAATCAAAAGCCGAATGAAATTTCATTCGGCTTTTGATTTTTATTGAAAACTATCTTTTATAATGACAATCCATTTTGCAGGATCTCGTGTCCCATTTTATCCCGTTTCGTTTCCAGGTATCTTTCATTGTGTGGATTTGGTTCAATCTCAATAGGTACTCTTTCTACGATTTCCAACCCATATCCAATCAGAGCAGCCCGTTTTTTAGGGTTATTGGAGATCAGACGGATTTTTGTAATCCCCAGATCACGCAAAATCTGAGCACCCACACCATAATCGCGTTCATCCATCTTGAAGCCCAGTTCCAGATTGGCTTGTACTGTATCCCGACCTGATTCCTGAAGTTTATAAGCCTTCAGTTTATTCAGTAATCCAATTCCTCTCCCCTCCTGATTCATATACAATACGACTCCTTTTCCTTCTTTTTCCACCATAGCCATAGCTCTGTGCAACTGACCACCACAATCACATCGGCACGACCCAAAGATATCTCCTGTCACACAAGACGAATGCACACGTACCAGTACTGGTTCATCTTTTTCCCAATGTCCTTTTACCAATGCCATATGCAGATCACCCGTATTTTCCTGACGATAGGCAATCAGATCGAAATGACCATAATCAGTAGGCATATCTACTCCAATCTCCCGCTTAATCAGGCTTTCCTTTGCCAGTCGGTATTCAATCAGATCTTTAATGGAAACCAGCTTCAATTTAAACTTATCAGCCATTATACGAAGCTGAGGTAAGCGGGCCATGGTACCATCTTCATTCAGGATCTCAATCAACACACCGGCAGGCTGCAATCCTGCCAGGCGAGCAAAATCTACTGCCGCTTCTGTATGTCCAGATCTACGCAGTACTCCACCAGGCATAGCTCTCAACGGAAAGATATGCCCCGGACGTCCCAGTTCTTCAGGTTTAATGGTTGGATCAACCAAAGCCTGGATAGTCTTGGCACGGTCACTGGCAGATATCCCTGTAGTACAACCATGTCCCAGTAAATCAACTGAAACTGTAAATGGAGTGCTATGCACAGCGGTATTCCGTCCAACCATCATTTCCAGCCCCAGTTCCGTACAGCGTTCCTGAGTCAGAGGCGCACACATCAAACCACGAGCCTCCTTAATCATAAAGTTTACAATCTCTGGTGTTATCTTTTCAGCAGCACAAATTAGATCCCCTTCATTTTCCCGATCTTCATCATCCACAACGATAATGACCTCTCCTCTTCTAATGGCTTCAATAGCTTCTTCGATGGTATCTAGTTGTATATCACCGTTTGCTGATGTGGGTATAGTATTCATTAGACTAAAAATTATGTAAATAACTTGGGTATATTCAAAAGTTTTCCACGTTTTCTCTCACACTGAAACCGGACTAATGCAACAAAGGTACAAGAAACCTTCTATATCTGATCTTTGGAACTTAGAACTATTCAGGTACACTTTAAGTGTACAGATGACAGGTTCGTGTAAGATTGACGTTTTCTATATCATTCAACATCCGGATAAATTAGTAAAGTTCACTACAGATCCGATTTTCTAACTAACAACCAGGTAAGTGGCACTGATTCACTAAAAGTGTTGGCTTTATATGCCTATGCTAAACAATGATTATATCCTGTTAATGACTGGAGAGCTTTTTGAATCAATGCCCGTGTTTTTCAGATACTTCTTATCTGGCAGTAAGTACTGTATACATAGCTTGTGCCTTTAACAAACACTCTGCATACTCCTGTTCGGGTATCGCATCATAGGTAATTGCACTCCCTACAGAGAAAGACAAATAGTGTTGTGTTACATCATACTGAATGCTTCGGATCACCACATTGAAATCAAAATCACCCTCAGGTGTAAAATATCCTACTGCTCCGGAATACAAACCTCGTTTCAAATCTTCATACTGATCAATCAGTTCCATTGCTTTTATTTTGGGAGCTCCTGTCATACTACCCATAGGAAAGGCATTCCGAATGGCCTCTATAGTATCAACTTCCGGACGGATTTCTGCCACCACAGTTGAAATCATCTGATGTAAGGCTGCAAATGTATAGACGCCAAACATCTCCTCTACGACTACTGATCCAGAACGTGCACTTCGGGCCAAGTCATTACGCACCAGATCAACAATCATCATATTTTCAGCACGTTCCTTAACACTGGTATGTAGTAGATCCTTTAATATCACATCTTCGTCAGGTGACACTCCTCTCCGTATGGTCCCCTTAATTGGCATAGAAATAAGTTTATTTCTCTCTTTCTTCAAAAACCGCTCTGGAGAAGCACATAACAGATAGTGTGTATCTACTTTGCCGTAAACAGAAAAAGGCATCGGGGAAAGTGTGTTGAGAGCCTGATAGGCTTGCAGAGGTTGTAATACTGCATTTTCAGAGAAGAACTCCATACAATAATTAATCTCATATATATCCCCATCCAGGATATGTTCTCTCAGTTGCTCTACCGTAGCCAGGTACTTTTCCTTTGGGGTTCGCTGCTGAATATCTCCTTTGAAACTCAATCCAGAATTTTGAGCTATCGGAGTAGACAAAATAGTTTGTAAAACCTGATTAAGATTATCAAATGAAGCTATTGTAATAGTGTCATCTTCAAAGAAAATTAGTATCTCAGGAATATAAAAAAATGCATCAGGCAGCGTAAAAGGATTTGAATTATGACTTTGCAACTCTTCTATCTCATTCTTTAGGTCATAGCCCCAGAAACCAATTATCCAGTCATTCTTTTCAGTCATTAAATATTTCTGCATATCACTAAAAACCTGATCCTTCTGCAATGGTATTCTCTCCTTTGCACCCACAGCAAGCATATTCCGGAATCCTCCATGTGGATACTGGCTACCAAGTTGGTTATCTGTAAAATAGTGAAAACAATCCTGTGACTCTGCCCATGTCAATGCCTGCGTACAAAATTGTTGCAATGAATAAAATCCTGTAATATCCTTAACAGAATATGTCTGGTACACTCTGGTTTCCATCTGACAAAGATAGAAGGAAAAGCAACGCCAATATCCATTCTTGTCAGAGAGATTACTTTTCGGTTTGCATTAAATAGAACTCAATCAAGAAAAGGTAATCCTGCCAAAAGTTCAGACACTATCTTTCTCTTTTATGGGAAATACTGAGATTCAACTCTACTATCCTACACAAAATACTATCTGAAATACCCTGACAGAGATACTGGATTTTACTTTTTTTTGGATACTATTTTGTTGTAAACTTGCAGCAAATTCTGACCCGACCTTTGCAATTACATGAAAAAAGTACTTTTCCTTGACCGTGATGGCACTATTATCGTAGAGCCACTTCCCGACCGCCAGATTGATTCTCTCGAAAAACTTGAGTTTATCCCAAAAGCAATCAGCAATCTGCGCAAGATTGCTGAAGAAACAGACTATATACTCGTTATGGTGACCAATCAGGATGGCTTAGGAACGGCTTCTTTTCCAGAAGATACATTCTGGCCTGCTCATAACAAAATGTTGCAAACATTGGCTGGTGAAAATATCCATTTTGCAGCCATTCATGTAGATCGTAGTTTTGATCATGAAAACTTGCCTACCCGTAAGCCTGGTATTGGTATGCTCACAGAATACCTCACAGGTGAGTATGACCTGGCTAATTCCTATGTTATCGGAGATAGATCAACAGATGTAAAACTTGCCCACAACCTAGGTACTAAAGCTATCTTTTTTGGTACAGACACTCAGTTCCAGACAGACCCTGTTGTAGAACTAAGCACTGAGAACTGGGATGAAATCTATAAATTATTGCGGCTACCAGCCCGTAAGGCAGAAATTACCCGCAATACAAAAGAAACTCAGATCACCATCAGCCTGAATCTGGATGGTACAGGTAAAAGTGATATGCATACAGGAATCGGGTTCTTTGATCATATGCTGGATCAGTTGGCTAAACATTCGGGAGCAGATTTATCTATCCATGTAGCAGGTGATTTGCATATTGATGAACATCATACCATTGAAGATACAGCGCTGGCACTTGGCGAAGCATACCTGAAAGCATTGGGAGATAAACGTGGCACGAATCGTTATGGATTCTTGTTACCCATGGATGAAGCCCTGGCTCAGGTAGGAATTGACTTTTCAGGACGTCCCTGGCTGGTTTGGGACGCAGAATTTAAAAGGGAGAAGATCGGGGAAATGCCAACAGAGATGTTTTTTCACTTCTTTAAGTCTTTTTCAGATACAGCAAAATGCAATCTGAATATTAAAGTAGAAGGAGACAACGAACATCATAAGATTGAAGCTATTTTCAAAGCATTCGCCAAATCCATTAAAATGGCAGTAGCCAGAGATATAAAAAATCTGGAAAGTCTGCCCAGTACAAAAGGTGTATTATAAATTCTACAGTAACAGGGCACTGTGTATATAAAGAATATACACTTCTCATTATTTTAAGTAAATTAAAACAATAATTATACGCCTTGCTATTTATATATAATCAACAGTTTTCTTATGTTTACAGGAATTATTGAAGCAATGGCAGAAGTAACCGAAAGCAGACAAGAAGGAAGTAACATCACTTTTGTCATGCATTCGCATCTGGCTTCAGAACTAAAAATAGATCAGAGTCTGTCACACAATGGCGTTTGCCTTACAGTAACTCAGGTTTGGGATGAGCATTATACAGTAACAGCTATTCAGGAAACACTGGACAAAACCAATTTAGGTCAGTGGAAGCCTGGAACCAAAGTAAATCTTGAACGCTGTATGCCAATGAATGGTCGCTTTGACGGGCACATTGTGCAGGGACATGTAGATCAAACAGCTACTTGTACCAATGTACAGTCAATGGATGGAAGCTGGCTGTTTGACTTCCAATATGATGCACAAACGGGTAACATCACTGTAGAAAAAGGCTCAATTTGTGTCAATGGAGTAAGCCTTACTGTAGTTAATTCACAAGATGATAGCTTTCAGGTAGCCATTATTCCCTATACTTATGAACACACCAACTTTCACAATTTAAAAAAAGGTGATCTGGTAAATCTTGAATTTGATGTCATTGGTAAGTATTTAACGAAAATTATACAAAGGTCTTATCGATAAAACTGTTAAATTTATAAAAAAATCATCTTATTCGCTGCCGAGTAAGAATCGGATTATCAAGCAGATACAGTATCTAATTTGTGTAACTCAAAGTTTTGATGTAAACTTGAGACATAGCATTCTACTGGCAGGTTAATTATCCTATTTTATCTGTGTTATCAGCATGGCGTTTTCTCCTATGTTTATGGAAAAACATAAAACTGATAGAAAGAAATTTACCCAACTGTGGAAGAAAAACATAATTCTATGAATTGTATTATCGTGGATGACGATGAAATGTCCAGAGCTATAGTCAGGCATTTCGTTGAACAAACTCAATTTCTTAACCTGGTGGGCATCTGTACAGATGCTATTCAGGCTGCCAACACCCTTCAGACAACGGCTGTAGATCTTATTTTCCTGGATGTGGAGATGCCGGAGATGACAGGAATGGAACTAGTAAAATCATTGACATCTAAACCTCAGGTAGTTATCATTTCTTCCCGCGCTGATTACGCCGTTGAAGCATTTGAGTATAGCATTGCTGATTATCTTGTAAAACCTATCAGTTATGCGCGTTTTCTTAAGGCAGTTGAAAAGGTACGTGATTCATTTGACGCTCAATCTGGTGGGAATGGACAATCCCAGGATCTGTACATTAAGACAGATGCAAAGATTGTAAAAATAACCCTTAAAGAATTATTGTATGTAGAGGCGTTAGCAGATTATGTAATATTACATACTGCTACAGCACGATATATTGTTCACTCTACCATGAAAGGGATTGAGAAAAAGCTTTCAGATGGTTCATTTGCACGTATTCACCGTTCCTATATCATCAACACAGAAAAAATTGAATCTATTGAAGATTTGTCAGTTGTAATTAACAAAAAATATATTCCTATTGGAGCATCTTATAAAGATACATTCCTGAAGCGTTTAAACATTCTCTAAAACAAAAAGCCTTCATCTGAAGGCTTTTTTATTTCTATTGAGTTGTACCAGGTAATACATATCGCTTTGAAACCTGCCCATGAATAAACCATAAAAACATACCACACAAAACACCAATACATGCTCCTACCAGAATATCCAGAGGATAATGAACACCTACATAAATACGACTATAGGCAACCAGTCCAGCCCACGGAAATAGCCAGATAAAATAAGACATTCGAGAACGTACAAACAGGAAAAGGCTGGTAGCGAGCGCAAAGGTGGTAGAGGCATGAGAAGAAGCAAATCCAAACCGCCCCCCACATCCACGTAACACATATACATTCTTTTGAATCTCTACTACATGACAGGGACGTAGGCGCCCTACATAAGGCTTGATCATTCCGGAAGTCACATAATCGGCCAGCCCAACGGCAAGAATTGCAGCAACAAGTATCCATACACCATTTACCTTATAGGTACGAATAATCAGAAATACAAGCAGCAGATAAAGAGGAATCCAAAAATACGAGTCGGTAATCCAATACATAATGGGGTCCAACCAGGCAGCGTGATACTGATTCAGCTCCAGAAACAGTTTGGTATCCCATGCTTTTAGTTCTTCAATCAAAGAAATACACTAATTTAGTAATACGTATAGCAAAAGCTTCAGAAGCTTAGCAAACAAAAATTGTAACCACTTTTTAACTAGTCCATTCTATGCCTTTTTTGAGTAAGGCTAATGTTTGTTCTTCTCTGCTTCCGGGTTGCACCTGATAATTGTAATGCCACTCAGCTACGGGCGGCAAACTCATCAGAATGGATTCTGTCCGCCCATCTGTATCCAACCCAAACTTGGTACCTTTGTCATATACCAGATTAAACTCTACATACCGGCCTCTACGTACCATTTGCCATTGCTTTTCAGCCTCGTCATAAGGAAGTCCCGCGTTTTTAAACATAAAGTAAGTATAAACAGGTGCAAAGGTCTCTCCTACTTCCTGGACAAATGTAAACAATTGATCTTTAGATAATCCTTCATTTTCAGAAAGTCGATCAAAGAAGATCCCCCCTATACCTCGAGTTTCCTGACGATGTTTAATATAAAAATAATCATCTGCCCATTGCTTGAATCGCTTATAAAAATCGGGGTGGTGATGATCACAGGCTGTTTTTAAGGCTGTATGAAAATAGTGCGCATCTGATTCGTCTACATAATGAGGAGTTAGGTCAATTCCTCCCCCAAACCACCATACACCATTTGTCATCTCAAAGTATCGCACATTCATATGAATGATTGGTATCATCGGACTAGATGGATGGAGTACGATAGATACACCTGTTGCGTAAAAATCCGATTCTGATAACTTTAATGCTTGTAATATCTGTGCCGGTGTCTGTCCGTGAACAGCAGAAAAGGCGACTCCACCTTTAGCCAGTACATTACCATTTTGAATTACACGTGTCCGTCCACCGCCGCCACCAGGCCTTTCCCATTGATCTTCTATGAATTTTGCTTCTCCATCTGCCTCTTCCAAAGCCTGGCAGATTCTATCCTGCAGACCTTTAAACCACTCCGTAATTTCTTCTTTTGTTACCATATACTTCATTTTAAACGGCACAAAAATAACAGGAATCTCCAAACAACAACCTCTTCTTTTTCAGGAAATATTATTCCCGATAAAAAATAGTATATTAAACCCGGTACTTGTTTATCCACCAGAATAGATGAATCGTCTATGGATTTATGCAGACTACCGAATAAACTCTACCATTTGCTGACCAGAGAGAATATATACATAAAAACCCCGGAATCTAATCTATTTACTTTTATGAAAGCACACTTAAAAACAGAGTTCTATTATAGATTCGATGGTCATCCAAAGAGTATGTCTCATATTAAGAATGCACTCCATGAAATGGGCTATCCAATCTATCATATTGAAAAACAAGAATCTGATTTGCAGGAAGAAACCAGATTTCATCTTTTCTTTGACAAACCTGTACCTGAAATTATTATGGCCTCTGTATTTGTTGATTTATCTTTTTTCTTTTCTATATATCAGAACTAAACAGGCCAACACCCTTATGGTAATTGGATGTGTATATGATCATCATGACGTACAGCCTGACAACCATGAAAGCGAATTTTATCATACTTCATCAGATTCATCCGCTTTTTGAGATGAGGTTCGATAAAGAGCTTTCCAATTCGTCTATTTTGAACCAGTAATAGTACGATAGCCTTAGTTCTTTTGTTATCAAACAGGTAACTACTCTTATTTCCCTGTGGCATTACTCTTTGTAGCAATGAATACTGTCTATATCCTTTTGATGTACAATAAGCAGCAGTATTCTCCTCATTAGAAGTCGGCTCTTCACAGATCCCATATCCAATAGGTGATGGAGAATCATTTACAGGTTGTTGTGTAAGTACATCTGTATAGAAAAAAGCCAGATCCAATTTTTCACCATCATTATGGCTTAAGTGAGGCAATAAAGGAAAGCCATGTATAAACGGAAAACCTGCATCGAGGTAATGAACAACAGTTCCTGGAAACTTTGCTGCCATTTGCTCAGAAGTCTCTAATACAACATTTCGTAACTCTTTCCGAACATAATGTCTGTTCAGTAAAACAGTCAGTATTGAAAGAGGCTTTAAGGAAGTATGGGTTATAGGTAGTGGTACCCTTCCCCACTGCCTTGCCAACAATGGCACAATACCGAATATGACAGTAAAGTAGATCGCTACAGGCCCTATTACATAGGCAGTCCACCGCTTCGGAGCATTGGAAATATTCCTCTTTATATAGCTAAGAAGTGGTATACATATCAACCAGACAAGACCTCCTATCTGAGTTAAAATAGTAAATAATACAAACAAAAAACTATGAATAAGTATTATCCGGAACTTTCTCACAATGGGAAAACAGGAATATTTATATACTAATCTCTTACTATACTAAAAATATACTTTGAAGGTTGATCCTTGATCTGGCATGCTTTCTACCTCTACCTTTCCCTGCAGAGTTTCTACCTGTGTCTTTACCAAATATAGACCTAATCCTTTTCCATCTACATGTGAGTGTACACGTTTATAAAACCCAAAAATCTGCTGCTCAGTCACAATATTCAAATCTATTCCTAGTCCATTGTCCTTCACTATAAGACAGGTATACGTATTATCTGTAAGTACTTTGACATGTATAGAAGGAATTCGGTCAGGTGATCGGTATTTGATAGCATTTGAAATGAGATTATATAAAATACTATGGAGATAACTTTTCACAGAATACACGACCTCTTTACTGGAAAAATCAGCAATAATTTTTGCATTAGCCTGCTCAATCTCGGTTGTGAGTCCTTTTGTCACTGTATCAAACAAATCATAAAGGTTTATTTCTTCCTTGATGGTATTGAGATTTTTGCGAATAGTAATGATATGAGACAGATCATGAATTATTAGATCCAGATTGTCAGCACATTGCTGTAAATACCCTAGCAACTCCAGATTAAAGGGATCATTCATATCCTCTTTATTGAAGATAGTAGTCAACCCTTTGATACGGGCAATCGGAGACCGAAGATTATGAGAAAGTATATAAGAAAACTGATGCAGATCCTGGTTTTGCTGTATCAGGCTCTCAATGGTATTTTTTAATTCGAAAGTTCGTTCCTGAACAGTATTCTCCAGTTCTCTGTTAAGTTCAATTAATGTATGGGTTTGTGTTTCAATAAGTTGCTTTTGCTCCACAAGAGTCTCATTTACAGCCTTTAACTCTTCTTTCTGTTGGTGCAATACATGATACTGAGCCTCCATAGTTGTATTAGCAGAAACGAGTCTTTGTGTGCGTTCTATCACCTTTTCTTCCAGTAGCGTATTTTGTTGTGTCATATAATGCAGTTTCTCAGCCTGACTATTTTCCTTCTCTTTCTGCAACTGATTTATCTTATCCGATAAGGCAAGTGAAATAAACATACATTCTATTGCCCCACCCCAGAGCGTTGCATTTTCGGTATAGATACTACCAGGAATCCAACCTAACAAAGATAGATTCAGAAGAAGAAGACTAAGTAGAAACACTCCCCATCCCAAACAATAAAACACTGATCCATTCATGTTTTTTGCCAATGCGACTCCTGCAATTAGTAGTAAGTAAACTGAGGTTATCAGACTAATTACAATACCGATATAGCTATCCCATAAATAGATTGGCAGAAGATTAACAAGAATGCCACAAAAGATTAAAATAGAAAGAATATAAAGACCCTTATGAAGTTCAGGAAGCCTTTTAGGGGTATCCAGAAATGACTTTGTAAACAGTATCATAAAGAAATAAGAACACATAGCAATACCAGGTAAATACACATTGATCCTATATGCATATTCTGGAAAAAACTCAAAAACAAATCCCTTCAGCAAGAGGTTAATCAAAATCTGAAAGGTAATGTGAAAGATATACCAGATATAGGAGCTTTCCCGAAATATAAAATACAGGAAACAATTGTACATCACCATAATCAACATCAGCCCAAAGTAAATACCATACACAAAGTCAAATCTATGATTGCGATTTAATAAAGTGCGATAGGTAGTAATGTAGCCGGGTAATGTAACCACTCGATTACTCTGAAAACGAATAAAGCAGGTAATAGGCCCTGCAAGTGCAGGCAATTCAAATAACCACTTGTTAATCTGGAAATCCTTGCCAGCCAAACCTTCTTTTACTTTATATTCCCCGTTCGCATCAGGATAATAAAGTATTACATTTTGTAGCTGTGTGTTATTAATCTCCAGCAAATAGGGCACATGCATAGTATGTGCCACAGTAAATGCCATCCAAACAACCGATTTTGTATTCCCAAAGTTAGGTATCTGGCTTTTAGATTCAGTAAATGAATGAGAAGTATATAGTATTTTTACTGTATCAAAAGACAATGAGTTTGTGGAATCAATATAAAAATAAGAGGAGGTTCCAACAGGTACTCTATCGTTATCGCCAATTGTTATTATCTTCTGTGCAAAAGCCACACAACAGATATGCAGAGAAATCAGATACAACAATATGCTTTGCTTCGCCACAACTAGTATACAATAAATAGTTTTCTTAGCCTAAATTACTACGAAATATAACAGTTTCAGAGAAAAGAAATGCAAGCTCCTCATAAACAAAAGCCTTTAATCTTGTAAGATTAAAGGCTTTTGTTCTGTAATTACGAAGAAAATAGTATTAACGGGACTTAATCACAAATTTGACAGTACCAACACCCCCTCCATCGTTTCCATCTTTAGGAGTATACGTACCAGAATTTACATATTTTTTGCAGACAGCAATATCTGCTGGTGATAGGGTAGCTTCTTTAACAGTTACACTTTGTATCTTGCCATCTTCATCTATCGAAATATTAAAAACGACAAATCCATCACTAGCCAGTTCATCAGGATTAGGCTGTCGGATCTTTGCACTCCATCCACGAATATTTGAGTTCACTCCAGATCCTACTCCTCCTGCGTCTCCACCTCCGGAACCAGGAGTACCACTATAGTTTTTAGATCCCATGATCCCTCTGGGATCACCCTTATCACCTACTTTTCCTTCGTCATCTCCGTTATTATTTCCGGCAACTTTGTTACTGGTTCCATTATTAACTCCTCCTGCTCCTGTTTTATCTGTTTTTGTAAATAAGGATCGCTGGTCTACCTTTGGCTTCTCTTCAACCTTAGGTGCAGGTGTTGCTGGTGTAGCTGGTTTGGGAGCCTCAACGGGTTTCTTTACAGGTGTTTCTTCTGCCACCTTTTTCTTTGTTTCTTCCTTTTTAGGTTCTGGTTTTGTCTTTACTTCAAGCGGACTGTCCTCATCATCTGAGGTAACAATCGCATCATCATTGCTTGCCTTTGGAGAGGATTGAGATGGAGGTGGTGTCACAGGAGCTACCTCCGGTTTTGGCTGTGGATCAACAGGAGGATTTCCAGCTTTTGCATCCGGATTAGGTGGATTCGTATTGGGAGGAGCTAGTGACTCGACGTCTCCACTGCCCTGCTGATCAAATCCATAACTTACTTCTACCCCACCTTCGGCAATCTCAGAAGGTAAAGGGTCAGGAATAATCATCACAATCCACAAAAAGCAGATCATGAACAATCCAATATACAAAGCAGATGTAATAATCAGCGCAATCCGCCTGTTTTCTTTTTCCTGTGAAGAAATTTCTATTGCCATAGTATCTTAATATTCTAATAAGAAACACACTTGCAAAGATATAGGATTCATTATGTATCTTTTAGTATTTGCTGCTAAATAAAACATGATCCTATTTCCATAAAGTTATTATAAAGCAAAAACCCCGCCGTTAGTAGTAACGACAGGGCTTTGATTTTATTTCTTTTTATAGCTATTCTTCATATACCCATGCAGCTGGATATTCTTTTCTCATTTCCTGTGCTTTTGATTCGGCATCTGTACTATTACTAAAATCAGCAACAGATACTTTTAGTAAACCGTTAGCTCCTCTGGCAAGTACCTTTGCATGTTTATATCCTGTTCGTACTAACGCATCTTTGAAACGATCAGCATTTCCACTCACAGAAAATCCGTTTACAATAACATAATAGCGAACTGCAGCCACTGTTTTTGGAGCAGGTTTAGTTGTATTCTCAGTGAGATTGCTAGCAGACTTTGTACTGATTACTTTCTTTTCTTCTGTAGTTACAGGTTCAGCAACAGAATCTTCTTCCTGAAAACTTTTAATAGCATTTTCTGATGTCGAAATTTCCCTGGTATCATCCCAATCTGTCATAGTACGGGTAGCTGTATCTGTATTGACAGGAAATTGAGTAGTTCCGCTATCAGACTGGCTTTGAGACTGCACATTGTTGCCTGCCTGTGCAACACTATCTTTGGCATGTTTATTAAACGTACCGAAAGGGCTTAGAGTGCTTAAGTTATGTTTACCAGTCTGAACCAGAATGAAATATCCTGTAAATGCAGACAGGGCAACCAGAGTGCAGAAGCCCAATACATACCAAAGCGCTTTATTTCTGCGTAGTATAGATATTTTTGAATTTCCTTCTGTAGTTTCTTCCGTATAAGAAACAGGCTGGCGATCTTTAGTACGTGTTTTGGGCTGATATGTACGACGTTCTATAGGTTTGAAGTCCATTTCCGGTAATCCATACCCTGCATTCAGATAGTTGATCCGATTTATCGGTTCAAACTCCATTTTTTGTTCCGGATTCAGAGACAGTGTTCCGATTTCATCGAATACATATTTCTGATTCTGCCATATTTGTTGCCGAACATAGTCGGAAAAGTCTTTCACTAATTTTGTAGCCTGTTCGCGTGAAACGTTTTCTCCAACTGCAACATGGCTAATCAACAAGCCGTCATTTAAGCGCAACATTTCATTAAATGCAATTTCCTTGGAAGGTGGCATAAACTTGTGACGCACAGGGTGAACAGTTGCCGGTGCATATTTAGAAATAAAACCACCAAAATCAGGAATTACAACACAATCATTGGCAAAAAGAAGTTGTCGAATGTACTTTTCAATCATCATATAAAGGTTAAAACGAATAGGTTGCTCCCAAAACCAGCGTAAAACCTCGGTTAGAATAGTTCAGAAATCGCTGATAATGAGTTGACAGCAGGTTATTTAGCGACAAATATGCAGAAAATTTTTCTAAAAAAATATATTCTCCTTTTAAATTAATATCTGCAATAGGATCTAACTGTACTGCACGGGCAGTTACAGGGTTCTTTGCCTGTATGCCACCCAGGTAATAAATCTCTGTATTCAAGAATACATTTTCGGTTGCAGCAAATCGTCCGATGACTGTTGCGGTAAAGGTAGGACGGTGCCAAGCCTGTTCTACATTTTTGACATTATACTTAAAAAAATCTGCTTTCCCTGCAATTCTGAAGCGTTTTCCTGCATCATATGCGACCTCCGCAGACAGGTTTAATACGGTCGTCCCATCCGGGTTATAGACTAAATCAAACCGTGAAGTATCCGTACTATTATTTATATAAAAGTACATATTCTTGTAGCGAGCATACGAAGTACGAACATCAAAACTCAATGCTCCTCCCAGTTGTCTCTTGATGCCACCATAAATTTCAGAAGACTTGGATGTATTAAAAATTTTCACCCGGCTGTTCAGATAAGGGTTTTCATTAGCCAGTTGTCTGAAATAGTTGCGCTGCATATCTCCGGAAATCCCTCCAAATACAGTAAAAGCGTCCCCTATTGTGACCTGCGCTTCAGCTACCGGATACAAGTTCACTTTACTTAATGCATCTGTAGTATCATTCTGTGTTACAACATTTAATCCAGCAGTGATTGAAAATGTCTCTCCTTTGTATTGTATCTGAGGTTTGATGCGAAACAGATTCCGACTTACCGATGCACTATCCTTTAATCGGGTAAAATACATATCTGTTGGTGCCAGGAAAGATAACTCATCTGTGATCTTATATTTGGCGGCCAGATTGATAGCAGCTTCAAACTCGCCAGCATCATACGAATCACTGATATTGGAAACATTAAAATTGAGTTTGTAATCCAGAGGCGATTCTATATTATTGTTTGTAAAAGATGTCTTGAGGGCTATGGTACTAAAAACCTGTTTTATGTCTTTTCTGTCTCTTTCATCCTGTGTTCCATAAAAATAATACCGATCCCGGTTGTATTCCAAAGCAGCAGAAGCGGTTAAAGCACTGGTAAATAACTTAATGTTTCCACCCAGGAAATTTTCCTGGGTACCGGAGTTTCCTTTGTATACAGGCCCGGTTCCAAATGTCTGATTTTTAGCACGAAGATTCCAGGAAAAAGTCTGATTCTGTTTTGCCCCTAAAAAAGCTTCAGCATATAAATTACTATAGTTTCCTATTCCAAATTTCAGATAGTTGCCTGTAATATCACGAGCAGGCTCCTGAGGCATTTGCAGAATACGAAACTTGGTATTCAGATCAGCCAATCGCAGGTTACGATCTGTGAACTGAAAAGGTTGTGTAGATGCATCTGGCTTTTTGGCTGTAATAGTGACCTTCTCAAAGTTACGTTCAGCCTCTGACAATGTAATCGCACGACTTTTTTCAATAACAATCTCTTCTGATTCTATCTGTCCCTTTTTAACAGGCTTTCCTCCTTGTGCAAATACGATAACAGGTAAAAGTAAAGCTCCTGTTAAAATGGCTTTTGAACATTTAGGTAATGTGGATTGAGGTATCATTTTAAGTATATGCATCCTATAAAAGGTCTTAATATCTTTGATAAAACTATAGTTTACTTGCTATGTATAAGGTTTATTTGCTTTCCAGAGCCTTGAGTTTATTTTTAGCTTCTGCTACAACTTCTTTGTCTCCTGAATTTTCAATAATAGACTGAAGTGTAGCTTTTGCCTGGAAGGTTTCATCCAACGCAACATAATTGTCAGCAACCAGCAAGAATGCCTTCCCTCTCCATTTTTCGAATGATCCAAATTTATCATTCACAGCAAAACACATTTCCAGGGACTCTTTGTATTTCTTTTGTTTATATAAGGCGTCTGCTACCAGATACTGAGCTTCTGCACCATACTCATCCTGAGCTGCATTTGCTGCAGATAATAGCTCATCTACAGCCTTCTCATAGTTATTCTGGAGATAATAAGACTTTCCTTTATACAACAATGCTTTATTAACAGCACTTGGGCTTGAACCTCCTGTAGCCACTACCTGTGAAATATAATAACGAGCAGAATCATAATTTGGCAATTGATAGTAAGACTCCATTAACCCAGACAAAGCAGCAGTCTGATCTTTCTTGCTTTGAGATGCAGTTAGCAATCTGCGATAATAACCTGCCGCAGAAGAATAATTCTTGGCATTTAATTCCAGATCTCCCATGCGACTCACTGAACGAACCAAATACTGACTACGTCCCTCACTGATTACCAGTTGAAAGTTTTTAACAGCATTGGCTCTGTCACCAAACTTGTAATAGGAATCTGCGATATAATAACGTGCATCATACTTCTGTTCTGAATCCGGATGATTGCGTATATACGCTTCCATAGCCGAGATGGCCTGCGGATATTTTTCATTCAGATATAAAGACTTAGCAGCGTCAAACTCTATACTTTCTGTTGAATTGTCCTGAGGGTTGGCGCGACGATATTTTTCCAGATAAGTCCCAAACTCATCACTTCGTTTGGCAGATGCCAATGTTTCCTGTAAGCCCAATAACGCACTATTAGAGACCTTACTGGTTGGATATTTATCCAATATACGTTGATAATCAGCAATTGCCTTATCATATTGTTGCAGATTACTATACGCCAATGCCCTTTTCTGTAATGCATAAGGTACCACTCCGCTAGCGGCATTGGATTCAATTACACGGGTAAAACCTGTAATGGCAGCATTGTAGTTTCCTTTTTCGAAATCTACATCAGCCCGTTGGTACATAGCATTATCAGCATATCTTGAACTGCTATATTTATTTGACAATTCATCAAATGTACGACGGGCTTCTTCATCTCTTCCGGCAAAGTTTAAGGCGTTGGCCTTTTGGAAAAGAATATAATCTTTTTCAGAACCTGGTAAGGCAAGAGCCTGATCATACAATTGAATAGCTGCATCAAAATTCTTAGCCACATACTGACAATCGGCTAATCGAACCAATGCATCCGCATAATTCTTGCCATTTGGCCCTACTGCAGTTGTATACTCTCTGAAGTGGGTAGCAGCCTTATCATATTCTTTATTATTATAGTAAGCATATCCTATACCGTAACGGCTTCTGTTATAGTATTCTGTATTTTTAGATTCGGGTTCCCGGAATACTGCTGCATATTCATTAATAGCAGATGGATAATTTTGTACGGCTGACTGAGTTTCTCCTGACCAGAAATGGGCTGCAATAGCCACTTCTGTCACTTTGGGACGTGAAAGAGATTTCTGAAACTGAGTTAATGCCTCATTATATTGGTCCTTGTTAAAAAACTCAGCTCCTTTATTAAAAGTTACCCGTTGATAGGCTTCATCTATTTTAGGTGTCCGATTAGGAATGGCTTCTATATGAGCAATGGCCTCATTATAATTATTGGAAGCCAGATACGATTCACTCAATAGTTCATTGATCTCGTTCTTATAACTACTAGTAGGATAATTTTTCAGAAAGTCTTTTAACAAGGCAGTAGTTTCAGGGCCAGCATTGGTTTCAAAGCTCACCTTTGCATGATAATAAGCGGCATCTTCTGCCACTTGTTTGCTTGCCTTTCCTCTTCTGGCCTGATCAAACGCAGTTAATGCAAAAGGCTTATTGCCACTCTGCAGATAAGATAATCCCATATGATAGGACGCATATTGAGCAAGCGTATCTTTTGCAGTAGTAGCTGTAATCTTAAAATTTTCAGCAGCAGATTTAAAATCTCCCGTTTTGTACTGGGCATACCCTAAACGATAGGCAATCTCAGGCGCAGGTCTGGATTTAGTCTTTCCTACAGATTCTTTTAGATAGCGGGCAGCATTAGCATAGTCTCCTTTACGATAGTAAGATTCACCCACTAATAAAAAGACTTCATCTGCATTCCGAATATCTTTACTTGTACCTAGTGTTTGAGCATATTCGATCAATTCATCATATTTGCCTTGTTTGTAATAAACATTCACAATCATATACGGCACCATAGGAGCATATTCAGGACTTTGAGCAGCTCGCTTCAAATCAGTTAGTGCTTCTGTATAACTTCCTTTTCTATAATTACAATACCCAGCATAATAACTGGCAGCATAAGTATACTTATTATTACTCCGCTTTAGCTCATCAAACAGATTGCCTGCCTTTAAAAAATCCTGTTTGCTAAAATAAAGATAAGCAAGCTTAAACTTAGCTTCAACCTGCTGTTCCTTGCTTAAGCTGGAAATATCTACTTTTTCAAAATAAGCAATGGCTTTTTCTGTATTCTTTTGGTTGAAATAGTAATTCCCCATCTCGTAGTATGCCATTGCAGCTTTGGGGTGATTGGGATATTCCGCAATGAATCGTTCAATAGTAGGCTCTGCATCGTCATTTTCCAGATACAAAGCACAAATAGCTACATAATATTTAGCTTCTACAGTAAGTAAGTCTCCTTTATTAAGATCTATATAATCCTGAAATGCCTTTTGCGCAGTTGCATATTTTTCCCGATCAAACAATTCTAACGCAGTCCGATACGTATAATCATCGGCAGAAAAAGTCTGAGTTGTCTGAGCAAAAGAGGTGAAGGAAATTAATAGAAAAGCAAGGACCGAATAAATCAATATTGCCAGTTTCTGCATGAATGTAACAAAATAAGTGGTCTGTTATAGAACCTCAAAAATAGTATAATATTGTAAACACCCATAAAAAAATGCCAGCATACATAGAATTTATCCCAAAACAAACTATATTTTATACACTATCCGGGTACTTTCAGTGTATAATGAACTTTACTTACAGAGGAATATCTAAATTTTCAACAGGCAGATAAAACAAAAGAGCAATCAGACTTCTGATTGCTCTTTTGCTTTTAGTAAAACTATTAAAACCTACTCCTTATTTAATAGTTTGTATAACCTTATCTATTTTATCAGCATCTGCTTTTCTTTCCAGAATAGTGTAGATACTCTTCAGAGGCTCCAATACTTGCATATCATCTTTACGCAGACTAAAGTTCTTTTCGAAATAAGGCAATGCTTTCTGGAAATGACCTTTCATCTCAGTCTCTACCTTCTTGCCTTCTTTCTGATATGTTTTCAGATCCATATCTCTTACCTTTTTATTCAGATCCGCACCTTTGTTGTAATGCAATACAGCAAGGTTGAAGTTAGCATCATAGTTGTTAGGATCAACAGCTAATGCTTTTTCATAATATTCCTGAGCTTTTACTTTATCACCAGTCTGGTCATATAAAATACCCAGGTTTTTCAAATACTCAAGATTGTTGGGATCAGATTTCAGAGATTGTTCCAAATTTGCTTTCGCTTCTTCTGACTTACCCATCTCAATATATAAATTGAATTCATTTTGCTTCAATTCTTTATTGGTTGGGAACTTAGCAAGACCTTTTTTTACGATCTCCAATGCTTTTTCATTATTCTTTTCTGTACGATAAATAGAATGAACTACATTGTATATACTTGGATCATTGCTTCCCAGATTAATCAAGGCTTCGAAAGCATCACGAGCCTTCGCATAATCTTCTGCTCGCTGATAAGCAACTCCTGCATACAAAGCAGCAACAGTATCTTTTGCATTTAGTGTACGCGCCATGTCAAAATATTTAGCAGCAGCAGCAAATTTATCTTCCTGATATTTTTTGCTACCCATGTTCATTGCAATAGGTTGCAAATCTGCAATTTTCTTATTGGCTTCTTCCGCTTTTTTTGCATCCAATTCTCCTGCTTTTTTATAGGAATCATATGCAATCTGTAAAGCGTTAGTATCTAATCCAGCATAATTAGGTAAAGGGCTGTTGGCTATACCCGCATAAATGTCTCCCCGATAAAGCCAGGTGTTTGCTTTAGCAGCCTGCTTTTCATTAGTTATGGCTTTATCTATTTGTGTTTTTGCATCATCTAGTTTACCTGACTGCAAAGAGGCATATGCAGCTCCTGCCTGTGCAAAAACACCTACAGCTGTCAGTTGAAACAAGCAGGCTAAAAAAACTTTTTTCATGATTATAAGGGTTTATAATAGAGTTATAAAGATTTGTACTAGGTTCTACGTAGGCTGGTATGGAATAGTTGCGATTTACAGTTTACAGCCCCAATAACGTATTCCTTCTACAAACATGCAAATTCAAATCCAAAAAATCCCATTCTATAAGGATAAATCTTTATAGAAAATAGATCTACTAGAAATTAATTCTGTTTGCCTAAAAGGCAGTATACCATTCACCCTTTGCATAACTCACAAAGAATGAATGGTATAAAGAAGAACAATATCTTATTCTGTTATATTATCTATTTCTGTCTGTGGTTGATCACCATCACTGGAATTTCCTGAATCCTCCATCTTTTCAATTTTGGCAATAGAAGAGATTTCGTCATCTTCATTCAGACGAATCAAACGCACACCTTGTGTATTACGTCCCATAACGCGAAGTTCAGCAACCTCCATCCGGATAATAATACCTGATTTATTAATAATCATGAGATCATCAGAATCTGTCACCTCTTTCACAGCAACCAGATGGCCAGTCTTTTCTGTAATATTCAGTGTTTTTACACCTTTGCCACCCCGGTTGGTAATGCGGTAATCGTTTACATCAGAACGTTTTCCGTATCCTTTTTCTGATACAACCAATAACTGAGCATCCTCTCTGTTAAGGCAAACCATTCCGATCACTTTATCATTGTCAGCCAGACTGATACCTCTCACACCAGCAGCAGTACGTCCCATAGGTCGTACGCGATCTTCGTTGAAACGAATAGCCATACCAGATTGTGCAGCAATAATGATTTCGTTAGAACCATTAGTCAGGGCAACATCCAACAAGCGATCCCCTTCGTTTACAGTAATGGCATTGATACCAGCCTGACGCGGACGGGAATACGCCTCTAATGTAGTTTTCTTAATGGTACCATTTTGCGTACACATTATCAGATAATTATTGTTAATATAGTCCGGATCACTTAACGTTTTCACATTGATAACTGCCCGTACTTTATCTCCGGATTCTATCTGAATCAGGTTTTGCAGAGGACGTCCTTTGGAGTTTTTACTTCCTTCCGGAATCTCATATACTTTTAACCAGAATACTTTTCCGCTCTCTGTAAAGATCAGCACATAGTTGTGTGTAGTTGCCACAAATAAATGCTCTGTAAAATCAGCTTCTTTGGTAGCTACTCCACGAGAACCAACACCACCCCTTCCCTGAGTTCTGTATTCATCAAGGGATGTTCGCTTTACATATCCTTCATGAGTGATAGTGATGACCATTTCTTCATCCGCAATCATATCTTCCATAGTAAATTCATCGGAAGAATATTCAATTTTGGTACGACGAACATCACCATAGCGCTCTTTTATCTCAATTAGCTCATTGGTAATAATCTCCATACGAAGATCTTCATTAGCGAGTATTGATTGCAGATAGGTAATCAGTTCAGCAACTTCTTCAAATTCCTTTATAATCTTATCACGCTCCAAACCTGTTAAACGTTGCAGCCTCAACTCCAGGATAGCACGAGCTTGAATTTCAGTCAATCGCTGGCCAGGTTGCAGAGGTTCTACATTAGTCAGTTCAATACGGCTCATCAGTTTCACAAAAGCAGAATCAGCTTCAGTTTTGAAACCAACCCCTTGCATCAGATTAGCTTTTGCCTCATCAGGATCTTTGGAATTACGAATCAAAGAGATAACCGCATCCAGATTGTCCAGCGCAATCAGTAAACCTTGTAAAATATGAGCTCTTTTCTCTGCCTCTCTCAACTCAAATCGAGTACGACGAACAACTACTTCATGTCGGTGCTCGACATACACCTTGATCAAATCTTTTAGGTTCAGTGTCAATGGACGACCTTTTACAAGGGCAACGTTATTAACACCAAAGGAAGATTGCAGTGCAGTATACTTATACAGGTTATTAAGGACTACATTGGGAACAGCATCGCGTTTCAGTTCATATACGATTCGCATTCCATCACGATCCGATTCATCACGAATATCAGAAATGCCCTCTATTCTTTTTTCATTGATCAGGTCAGCCGTTTTCTTAATCATATCGGCTTTGTTAACCATATACGGAATCTCTGTAACTACAATCATTTCACGACCTGTTTTATTGGTCTCAAATGTTGCATTACCACGCATCACAACCCGGCCTCTACCTGTTTCCAAAGCAGCTTTGACACCCTGATACCCATAGATAGTACCTCCTGTAGGGAAATCCGGAGCTTTCACAAATTCGATCAGTTCAGCAATAGTGATGTCAGGATTCTTTATATAGGCAATGATTCCATCACATACTTCAGATAGATTATGTGGAGCCATGTTTGTAGCCATCCCAACTGCAATACCAGATGAACCGTTAACCAGAAGATTTGGAATCTTGGCAGGCATTACAGTTGGTTCTTCTAAAGAGTCGTCAAAGTTAGGTCTGAAGTCTACAGTATCTTTATAGATATCGGTCAACATTTCCTCAGCAATACGTTTCAGACGAGCTTCTGTATAACGCATTGCAGCAGGAGAATCCCCATCAATAGAACCAAAGTTCCCCTGGCCATCTACCAATGGATAACGCAATGACCACTCTTGAGCCATACGGACCATAGTATCATATACAGAGGCATCTCCATGCGGGTGATATTTACCAAGAATTTCCCCAACAATACGGGCAGATTTTTTATATGGCTTATTGTAGTTTACCCCTAATTCAACCATTCCAAATAATACCCGACGATGCACTGGTTTTAAGCCGTCACGAGCATCAGGTAAGGCTCGTGAGATAATCACTGACATAGAATAGTCAATGTAGGCCCCTCGCATCTCATCTTCGATGTTAATAGGGATAATGTTTTCGCCGGTTGTAGTCATATTTTGTCTTGGCTTTTAATTTTTTTGTCTACAGGGTCTTAAAATTGTGTCGCAATTTATGAAAAAATGACCGGATTACCAACCTATGTCAGGTATTCTAACAAAATATGATGGATTAAACTTTATAGTTTGGAACATGACTCGCCATATGTGCAATTTCGTTTTTCTAACAGCCTGTTAGAAACGACAAGCCCTGTCTGGTTATCAGACAGGGCTTGTTAAAACAGATTGTATATTGTTTAGAAACCTTCCTCTTCTTCTTCTGTTTCCTCAGGAACTTCTTCTTTTTTCTTTTTAGATTTCTTTTCCTTTTTGGCTTTTGCCTTCCGTTCTTTTTTGGATTCTTTTGGGGTAGTTACATTAGACGCATCACCTTGTTTATCCCCCTCAAAAATTTTTATATCCTCCGATTGCTGATTCTCATCCGCAGGTGGTTCATCGGATAATGATTCTCCTTTTTTAGCAGCGTTACGTTCTTCTTTTTCAGCATCCTCAATCTTCTTCTTCTTGTATTTTTCAATACGCTGACTCCATGGTTTATTATCCTTATGTTTATATTTATATCCAGGTTTATACCCCTGACCTATTTTAGGATCTTTGGTTTTGATTAGTTTGTGTTTCTTAGCTCCTGGAGTTACCTTTACTTCTCTATATCTTTGCCACCACGGAATACCACGATAAACAGGCCCAAGGTTTGACTCTGGCCCGGCATTAGCATCGTATACCAGTGCAGCTTCTCCTCCACCACCCATCATCGAAGGATGCCGGTGACGCATTCGGATATGACAGTTATCAAATGGACATCGCTTGACACGACAGGCATCGAAAACAATCATCAGAAGGATAAAGGATATTATAGTAGCAACTTTCTGGATTCTAAACATATTTACTATCTCAAATAGTGAATATTACTTCACTTAACGTTTCTTAACACTAGTTTATTTCAATGATTCTCAGCAAAATACGGCTTTTTCTGAATAAAAGATTATATCACTATACGTTCTACAGGTAAGAAAGTTCTCAATTTAGTAAGCTAAAGCTTCTTAATGTAGTACAATCACAATATTTTAGAACATCTTACAAAATCCTCTTGTTCTCAAAATAATATACATGAGGTATTAATACAGTTCAAATTTCACTCACACCACCACACCTTTTTTGCAGTTGATAAATACACTAACTAATAAATCAGATTCTCTATAGTCAAATACTATACCATTCCTGCTCAACCATTACAAAGGATGCTCGCCATCTGAAAGGTTTATAGCATCTGCCTTATATAACAAAAGTCCAAACATCATCAGAACACTTGTGGTTAAGATTACAAAGAATAGAATGCCATTGTTAAAACTGCCTAGTTGTAAACGTTGAGGTATACTATAAAATAACAATACGGTTATCAGCCCCCTAGGCATCAGAAATAATTCTGGCAAAACATGGGTACGTAAGAAATATCGAAGATATAAATAACGCAACAATAGCAACGCATCAACAATACAACTTCCGATCACTATAACTTCCCATTCGGTTAGTATCTGTATGTCAATTGAATATCCAAACAAAATAAAAAAGAATGTACGAACAATAAAGGATGTCTCATAAGTAATTGACTTAAGTTGCTTGAGCAATTCATCAAAGTACTGATCCTCTTTAGAATCTTTTATTTTTAATAGATTTACAACCCATGCAAGTGTGATCCGTTCCTTATTATTGATAAGAAGGCCGAAAACCATACTAATTAGTAGTGCAGGAAGATGAAGCAACTTTCCCATAGCATACAACATCAGCAAAATGGTCAGGATAGGAACAAATTTCACATGGGAGCGAATACGGGATAAGAGATGGGATCACTTATAGATGAAGAACATCTGATATGCTTGACGTATCTCTGTCCTTAAAAACATTTCCTTACACCAACAAAAAGCCCATGTCTTAGTAGGAAAAAAGCCTGAGGATCCATGTATTCAGCATAGTTATACTGATACATAGTTGTTAATTGCCAATATCTTTTCCAGTTATAGCTATAAGTCAAAGCAATACGTAGGTTTGTGTTTGTTCCCAGCCAGGTTACTGCTGTATAATCGTTTCCATTAAAAGCATAATCAGGACGATATAGCCAGGCAACAAACGGACTCTGAGCAACAAATCCCAATTGATGTGCATCTTTTAGCTGATAGGAAACTCTTACAGATAAAGCCATAGCCAAACTCAATGTAGCCTGAGTTTCTGAATATTCCATATCCGGATTGTAATTAGTAAAAAAACCATAGTTACTCAACGTTGCTCCCACATATAATCTGAATCTTTCTCTATTTCTGAGTGATTTTACAACCTGGTGCAAATACGAAAAATCACAGCCAATTTGTTGAATATGTGCTTTTACTGATACAGAGGATTGTATACTTCCTCTCATATAACTACTCTCAGCAAACCAGATATGATTTTGAGACGCATTTTCATATTTTAGGAATATCCCACTCTGCATTCCTTTGTAGGTAAATGGAGCATGGAAATAATCCTTTAAAATAACAAACTCACTACCAACATGCAATTGTAGAGATTCCATTAGGTCTGTTTGTTGCCCTGAGGCAGGATAATAAACAAGGAAAAAGAACCCCAGCATGTTCCTCCAAAACAAATTCAGGGAAATCCTCATTGAATGGCAGGTAAAATCTTGGATTGCAGCATTTGAAAGAATTGATTGCCAAGAACAGAATTTAAATTGCCTCCTGTACAAATCAATACAGTATTATAGTCAGGCAATACACACAAATAATTTCCTCCATTTCCCCAAGCAAAATACATCTGGTAGGTTCGGCCCTGTATCACAAAAGATCTTCGCCACCAAAGATATCCATACTCAAAATTTTGAAGTGTTACCTGTTTTGTTGTGGACTCAGCCACCCATTGAGGCGAAACCAACTGTTGTCCTTTCCATTGCCCTTTATCCAGCATAAGCTGGCCAATCTTAGCCATGTCTCTGGGCTGGATAAAAAGCCTTCCACCCGTACTTATCTCCCCATCAGGCATACGATCCCAGCGATAAGATTGTATATTCAGTGGAGAAAATAAATATTTGCGTGCAAAACTCTCTGTCGACATATTAGATGCCCGGTTGATGACTCCCCCCAGCGTAACTACACCAGCAGTACAATATTGCGGTATTGTACCTACCTCATATAAAATGGGAAGATCTAATGTAAAATAAATCCAATCACTGCTCTTATACATATTTTCTTCAAATCCGGGTGATGCACGACCAGCAGCATCATTACAAGCCAGTCCAGAACTCATAGTCAAAAGATGTTTCAGTGTAATCTTCTTCTTTTGTTCTTTATTATTAAGTCCATTTATATACTCAGGGAAATAAAGAAGTACTTCAGAGTTAACATCTGCAATCATATGTTGATCAATTGCAATACCTGTCAGGATAGACGTAATACTTTTAGAGGCAGAGTAAATATTTTCAGGAACGACGGAAGTATACCCGTTAAAATACTGTTCATATACCAGTTTTCCATTTCGTACAATAAGTAAACTATGTATGTTCCGATACTTTTCTGTCTGAATCAAATTGGTTAATTCTTCAATTGGCTTGATTGCAATATTTTCACTATTTAATGAGGATACTGACCACTCACTTGTCTTTTGATCAGGAGGATAATAACTATACACCATAGCAGGGTCGTTCAGGAATGGAGTACAACCAGTAAGGGTTAACATACATAACCCTACCCAGAATCTTTGAGACATATTAAATTATTAAATAGGGTTAACGGAGTGGTTGCTGATAAGTATTGCCTTTAAGAAATAGCTGTCTCCGATACATTGGAATGTCAGCAAACAAAAATCCAGCACTTCTGGAATTTTGCCACAATCGATACTGAGCCTTTGCTCCTGTAATTACAGTTAGCTGTGAAGTATTGGCAGTAAATGATCCATTTAACAATGTATACATAAAAGCTGTAAACCGTTTTTCTCTTGGGATCAAGTAATATCTCAATTCTACAGGTATTTCAAGCGTTGGCATTGACAATACTGTATTTGTTTCTGCCACATAGAATGATTGACCTGCTCCTAGCCCATATCCCAACGATAATCGTTGGGAAAGAGGCTTGAACCAACGGTTTCCGATTATAATTCTATCAGATGATAGCCATAGATAGTTTTGATGACTCGTCTCAGGCTGCACTTTATCAATCAATTCGCTTGTATGGTCTGGTACTAGCATAGACAGTGGACGCATCTGTGATTGTGAATCTTTTTGCAGAGTATAAGTATAGGTACTGTCGTGGATATAATCAGAGTATATTTGATCTACAAGCATTTTTCTCTTATCCATAGTAATTATTGGTTGTGCTGAAACTATTTCTTTAGCAGGCTCAATTACCTCAGACATAACAGGTACAGCTGTTTGCATTACAGATTGCCTGATTCCATGGTCATTTTCTATAGTTTTAGCGGATAAATCTTTTGAAGGTGTTACGGGTGCCCTCTGCATAGCAGATTGCGTTTTCGGATCATGACTAGTCTTTACAATATTATTTTGCAGTTGAGTAGCCACAAGCCCGACAATTATCATTAAAAAGATTCCAATCCATAAAAACGGAAAACCAAACAACCTCATTTTTATTTTGGAATATACCTTTTGCCAGATCGCATCTTCCATATAATCCAAATCCGGCACATATGTTAATTCATCTATCTTATTTTTGACTATTTGATCAAACTCTTCCGGTGTCATAACGCTCATTGATTTTAACCATTAACTCCTGTAACATTTTTCTTGCTCTGGCCAATTGAGAACGAGAGGTACTTTCTGTTATTTCCAGTATGGCAGCAATTTCCTGGTGGGTATACCCCTCTATCACATACATATTAAATACAGTCCGGTATTTTACAGGTAGAGAAAGAATAAGCTGATAAATATCTTCTGCAGCCAGAGATTCGTCAACAGACAGTTGTTCAGGTATTAGTTCTTGCTCTTTCTCATCCACATACATCAACTTCTTTCTTTTCCTCAAAAAGCCTAATGCCTCATTAATCATAATTCTGCGTATCCATCCTTCAAAACTTGGTTTGTCGCGGTAGTCAACATCTGTTATATGCTGAAAAACTTTGACGAAACCATCACTTACAACTTCTTCTGTGTCAGATTTGTCTTTCAGATAGCGATAGCAATGCAAAAACATAGGTCGTGAAAAATAAGCCACCAAAGCTCTCTGAGCTTTTCTGTCGGCTGACCGACATTTTTCAATAAGCTGTTCGTCAAAGATTAAAGGCGTCATTACCTATGGAAAAAATAACTTTACACTTCTTCTCCTTTAGAAAAGGAATACCCATGTATCTTTTTCACCCCTGTTGAAAGAACAGATGAATTTTGATTGGTAAACCTCTTTACATAGGAGAATGTAAAAAGTGAGGTAAACGCTGCAACAATAGAAAATAAAATTTTCTATTGTATAAGTAGAAAAGTTATTTCCATGAATGCGACAAGATAGGCCGGATAAAAATAAAAAAAGTCTGTCCCAAAGGGAACAGACTTTTAAGTTACTTAGCCTCGGTATAAAATGGAAGTCACCAGTCATTAACTAGTGACGCTTACAAAAATACCGGGTGGGGATTAAAACAATCTAAATAAGAGATTAAAATCTGATTAAAATTACAAAAGCTCTACAAACAGCAAATTTTTATTACCCCTCAGTTGCCGTTCTTATCTTTCACCTTCAATAACAAACGCATTTAACTTTTGTATTATACTTTCAGATTCCCATCCATCTGTTAATTGCCATTCCCAATTTCCATGACTTGTTCCCGGGACATTAATACGTGCTGTCTCATTCATATTGAGAATATCCTGTATAGGAACAATAACAATGTTTGCACGTGATTGCATAGCCATATGTACTACGGCATCTGCTACATTATCAGTTGACAAATCCTGTCTGGCATATGTAGCCAGGCGATATTTCTCATGTTCTGTAGCCTCTGTTTGCCACCATCCGTGTGTAGTGTTGGTATCATGAAGGCTTGTATAGACTACACTATGATTGTTGTGGTTATGAGGAAGATGTGGATTCATCTCTTGATCCCCAGTAAAGGCAAACTGCAGTACCTTCATGCCAGGTAACCGATGACGTTGTACAAACGAAATTACATCAGGAGAAATAGTCCCCAGATCTTCTACTACAATAGCAGGATCAGGAAAACGGGCATTTAATGCTGTAAAAAATTCTTCTGCAGGAGCTTTTTGCCAATATCCATTGATAGCAGTGGGTTCATTAACCGGAATTTCATAATAATTAACAAATCCCAGAAAATGATCCAGCCTAACAAGATCAAACAACAGGAAGTTATGTCCAATACGGCGTAACCACCACTCAAAATTCTCATTCTGCATCGCATCCCAGTTATATACAGGGTTTCCCCATAATTGGCCTGTAGTACTAAACCGATCAGGAGGTGTACCAGCTACTACATAAGGTAATTTATTTTCATTCAGTTTAAAAAGATGGGGATTTACCCAGACATCTACACTATCATAATTAACATAGATAGGCAGATCACCAAAAATCATCACTCCTTTTTTATTGCTATAGGCCTTTAACTCTGACCATTGCTGATAAAAGAGATATTGAAAAAACTTCTCCCGCAGGATCTCATTGGCTAATTCATCTCTGGCTGCTGCTAATGCTTCCGGTACACGATTGGCTAATTCATGCCCCCAGTCAATCCAGGCATACTCATTATTTTTAATTCTCAGACACTTGAATAGCGCATAGTCATCCAACCAGTAAGCTTCTTCCTCACAAAATTGCTGAAACGCTTCTTTTGCATTTTCGTCAACAATCTTGTTAAAATTTTCGAACGCTTTATGAAGTAAAGGTTCTTTAAAGGCTCTGACTGCCGGATAATCAATATGTCCATCAGGAAACTCAGGAGGACTTTCTATATCGATAGAATTCAACAATCCCTGATAGCACAATTTATTGAGGCTGATAAACAATGTATTTCCAGCGAAAGCTGAAATACTACTATAAGGCGAATTACCTAATCCCTGGTCAACAGGAGTTAAAGGCAGTATTTGCCAATATTTCTGATGTGTTTGTTCCAGGAAGTCGATAAACTGATAAGCTTTTTCGCCTAGATCGCCAATTCCATGTGAGGAAGGCAAAGAAAAAATGGGAAGTAAAATTCCACTGGCTCGTTGATTCAACATAAAAGTATAGAATATCGGATTAATCTGATTCGACAAATACCATCATATCACCTTATTTATTCCTCTTCACCTATACGTTGCAAATATTCACTCTACAAAATAAGTGTGTATACTTAAAGCAGTATAATAAGACTCACTAAGGTAAATAATCTGATCTGTTTCTATCAAAAATTAGTTCCTATATTCTATACTCATGAATTACTATGTAATTGTAGAACTATTTACTCTTTTCACATCAGATAAGACTTAAAATCAGCAGATTTATGTTTAATGCAATTTTGACTTCTTCACTAATCCACCTTCCGCATCTGATAAAGCGTCTATAACAATAAAAGCATCTTTGTCTATCTCTTGTGCACAACGTTTAATTCTCCCCATTTCCAAACGTGTAACCACACAAAACAAGATATCCTGATCTACACCAGATAATCCTTTTTTTCCTTTAATCACTGTAATACCTCTTCGAAGCTCGTTGATAATTTTCAATCGTATTTCTTCACTTTTGTCTGAGATAATAATCAAGGCTGTATATTCTTCAATACCATGCAAAATAAAATCCAACGTTTTAGATGCAGCAAAGTAAGTTAGAATAGAATAAAGAGCAACCTCTACATTCTTAAAAAAAGCAGCAGCTGAAAAAATGAAGATATTCATTACCAGGATGATATCTCCTACCCTAAACATAGCTGTTTGCCTACTGATCAGCAACGCTGCAATCTCCGTTCCATCCAGCACTGCACCTCCTCTCATGGCAAGCCCAATACCTGCTCCAATAAAAAATCCTCCAAAAACAGCTGTTAATAACAAATCTGGCGTGATATCCGGGTAACGAATAAAAGCCAAACATAAGGACAATCCAGCTATGGCTAAAATACTTTTAAGGGCAAACCATTTTCCAATCTGTTTGTAACCTACTATAATAAATGGAATATTAAAAAGCAGAATCAGAATGGCCAGAGGAATGCCCATTACATCAGCTAACAGCATGGAGATTCCTGTAACACCACCATCAATAAACCCGCTGGAAGAAAGAAATCCCTTCAATCCCATACCAGCTGATAAAATCCCAAAACTAATTAAAATAACATCTTTAAGAATCCGTATAGTGTGTTCCTTCATTCCATAAAATTTAGTGAGTTTTACATATTTTACATTTATTGTATACGGTGTGGTTTCCCATTATACGAAAAATTCTGGATAAAATTGCCCTCCTAATCTTTGAATCACTCACTAAAATACCAGAACAAAGCTGTATCCCAACAGGTTAGAAACAAGAAAAAAAGTAAAAAATCAAATCCTGATAAAATAGCTACATTATATTATCGTTTTATTTAACAAAGGCCCTCCAACAATCAAAAATGTAGAAATCATCAAGAACTCTTCAACATTTTCTCCTATGAATGAACTATTTACATCTCTTTCTTATTATAAAATTACTAATTACCTTCATCAATAACACCTTACTTTGCTACATGAAGAAACTCTTTGTTCTGATAGCTGCCGTTATGGGGATGAATGCCTATGGCCAGCTGCTATTACCTGCGTATGTTCAACAACACGCATTACAGTTATCCTCTGAATACAAAGAACTTTCCAACAGAACGATTGCCTGTGTTGTCGATTTTTCGAAACCATCTTATGAAAAACGATTGTGGATTATAAATTTAAAGACAGGAGAATGTCTTTTACACACATGGGTTGCCCATGGGAAAGGCACAGGAAGAACAGCAGAAGCCTCTATTTTTTCAAATGATTCAGGCAGTAATTGCTCCAGTCTTGGAGTTTTCATTCCTAAAAACCAATTTAATGGTAAACATGGCTTAAGCCTTCGGCTGGTAGGATTAGATTGGGGAATAAACGATCAGGCAGAAGCAAGAGGTATTATTTTCCATGCTGCACCCTATGTTACCTCTCAAAACGCACAAGTAAATAAAAGACAAGGAAATAGTCAGGGATGTTTTGCAGTTCCTACAGAGGATATAAAAACAGTTGTTAAGTTGTTGGAGAACACGAATGCCTTTATCTGGGCATTCAAACAATTACCTTCAATTCCAGCATTAGCTCTACCACAATTAACATCACAAGTTACAAAATAAAATAACTCTGTAGTCAATTCGATCTATACACCCAACTATCTTCTTAAAAAGTAAGAGTCGTCCTCTGCCATATATTAAATGAGCAGAATACGACTCTTACTTTTTTATCTTACTACTTTCTCTGATCTACGAAGCCATTGTAAATGAAGAAATTTCTCTCAATTGAACATATAAAGGCACACTGAAATAGAAACGACTACCTTGATTTATAAAGCTTTTTACCCATATATCACCTCCATTTTTCTCTACAAAATCTTTACACAACAACAACCCCAGTCCTGTGCCTTTCTCATTGGATGTACCATAGGTAGTAAAAAGAGACTGAACTTTAAATAATTTATCGATTCGGTCTGGGTCAATTCCTACACCTGTGTCCTGAACACAAACTACCACTTTCTCAGATTGAATCTCTGCCGAGATACGTACACATCCCTGAGCAGTAGTAAATTTGATAGCGTTATTAAGCAAATTACGAATAACCAGCAGCAACATATTCTTGTCTGCATTTACATGAACAGGCATTAACACATTATTCTCCAGCACAATCTTTTTCTCTAATGCCTGAGGCAAAAATAAATCGACGTTTGACTGGATTAGCTCCTGGAGATTAACATTTTCCTGATGTATCCGAATTCCTTCCATCTGACTTTTAGCCCAGTTAAGAAGATTATCCAGTAAATCGGATGTATGTCTTACTTTTTTATACAATAATCCCGTAATCTCTACAGTCTCTTCTTCAGATAAGATACCATCCCGTACAATTTCCAACATAGACTGAAGTGTATTTAATGGACTTCTCAAATCATGAGAGATAATAGAAAACAGTTTATCTTTTGTTACATTTAAAGCTTCTAGTTTTTGATTCTGATCTGCGATTTCCTGTGTCTGATTAAAAATCTCTTCTTTCTGCAATCTAACCAGTTCATTTTCCTGTTCAAGAAGCATATTTATCTTCTTCCGGCTTTGCATGTTGATCCAGAACAACAATGCAACAACTGCAATCAGTGTAAGACCAAAAATTAAGATATTCTGTTGTATCGACTGACTATGCAACTGAGCATCCTGTATAGTTTTATCTTTATACAGAAGATCTATTTCTTTTTGTTTTTTATTCAGATCATAATCTGTCTGTACCTCTTTCAATGCTCTCTCTCTTTCCAGACTAAAGATACTATCTTTGATTGCAGTAGCTAGCTTGTGATAGCTTAATGCATTGACATAGTCTTTCTGCCTTTCATACAACTGAAATAGCAAATCATATCCCCTATAGATCAGATTTTTACTCTTCAGCTTTTTTGCCTGATCCAGCCCTTTGTGGATATACGTAATGGCTGCCTTATAGTCCTTTTGATGCAGATATACTTCTCCCATATCAAATGAACAGAATGCCAACCCTTCTTTATCTTCCAGACGTTCAGATAAATTGTATGATTCTTTATAAAACGTTAAAGCATAATCATGTCTATTTTGCTGAAGATAAATCAAACCAATATTATATAACTCTGTGGCCACTCCTATCAAATCATTGTTCTCACGTGAAATAGTCAGGGATTCTTGTTTGTAGTGCAAGCTTTCCATGATCTTTTTCTGTGCCCAGTAAATATTACCAATATTCCCTAATATCTTAGCAAGCAAGAACTTATCCTTTTGTATTTCAGCAAGCTGCTTAGCTTTCTCATAATAATGCAGGGCCTGATCCAGTTTGTCGGATTTCATATATACAGTCCCTACACTATTCAGAATCATTGGCTGAACAGAATCATTCGCATGTTCTTCTGCTATCCGCAACGCTCTCAACAAATACGATAATGTACGATGATAATCGCCCTGGGAAAGGTACCCATTCCCAACATTATATAATCCTATAATTTCGCCTTTTGCATAGTCATTTCGCTTTGCCAACAAAAGTGCTTGTGTACCAATAGAAATAGTACTGTCTGTATTCTTGAACCGATAAGCGTCTGCCAGGTTATTTAATGCATCTGCCTTCTGCACAGGGTTGGTTGCCCCCAATACAGTTATATGCAGACTATCTGTTTTTACAGATTGTCCTAATAGCTGAATGGGTACTCCCAACACCAATAACCACACAATTATTTTATGCATTAAACTCTTTATTTTCTATCCTTTTCGATTTTACTAATCCAATATTACTCTAAAGCAGACATAGGTAAATAAGATGTATTCAGATCGGGTGTAAGATCATATTCAAATCGTGGATATAATGGATATTTCCATGAATGTATCAGTACATATTTCCAAGAAAGGAATAATAAATATAGTTACCAGATCAAGCTAGGAAAGGAACTACAATAAGGATTAAATCACACATATACACGACAGAAAACTTTATTTGTGCGACCAACTTTGATCTTACCTTAACATTGAAGATTACAAAATGGATTTTAAGAGTATAATTTACATATGTAAGAAATATCTCACAAAAGGTGTAACATTACCAGACAAACGTCCTCCACCTTCTATATTTGGATAACATCTTTTTACTTGTCAGCGCAAAATGTTCCTATCCGTCAAAATTCTGTATCTATACTAAAGAATACATAAAACTTTCTTTGTCTTAGGGAAGAACATCTATTTTCCCACCCTATTCACTTCTCATTTTATTAAGTCAGCTTCTACAATTATCTACACATTTCGCCCCTACTTCTAGTCCACCTTTTCTAGCTCTATATAGAGCTGTACTTTGAATAAATAGTATCGAGCAACCATGAAAACGAAATTGTATTATTATTTCTGATTTTATTCTTAATCATATTTTCAGATAGAGGTCTACAATTAAAAACTGGGCATCAGAGAAGATGCTCCAATAGGCAGCAACATAAAACATTCAGGAAAAACTAGCCAGTTACACAGAATTTCTAAAGGCAGCCAATAAAAACAAAGAATGGTTTGAGATGACGCAAAATCAGTCCTCAACAAATACACCTGTAAAAGACAGCATTCTGGCCTATTCAGAATATAAGCAAATCAAGGTTGAACTCAAAAATGTTTGCTATTTTGAGGGGTTGAAAGACTACAGTTAAGACATTTCTGCAAACCACTGACAAACCTATTCTTACACTCCTGAGTTTAAAATGGTTTGAAGAACACCTTCCTGCAGATCAGTTTTTATGCGTACAAAATCCTATATAGCCAAGTAGCCTTTATTGAGAGAAGCTTTATCCAGATTGGCAAAGCCTCTATTCTATTGGCACCAAAATACAAAAGTTCAGGCATATCTGTCCAAAAGTTTCCTTTTATAGTCTACAAATCTTTTTTCTCAATGACCACACCTTCTGTTACAAAGGAAATTCCTTGCTGATAAGCAGACCCTATCATTACTGCCTGAATAATAGGAATCATATTGCCAGTACAACCCCAGGTCACGATAAAATTAGCTCCTGCTCCTCCTTTATCGTTATGTGTCACCGGAAATTCCACTGATTGTAAAGGTTTTAGTACAATAGGTTTTTCTAAGTATTTTTTTAGTTGCTTTCCTTCTGTATCATAATAATCAACATCATTCACATACATCTTCTCTGTCAAACTCGTATTTCGTATACTTAAGGAAGTAAGCAAAGGAAAATATTGATCTTCTGCATTGTGATATATCTCTGAATAAGTAGGGACATATACTTTTTCCTGATATGTTAGTGTATCAAATTTGATCTGAGCAGTAATATATTCCCGAACAGTTTTATGTCCCGTGAACTTTTTCTCCTGCTTACATTGTATAAAAAGCAACAAACAGAAACCCAATGTCCACACGTGATCTGCTAATAATCCATTCTTCATATAAGATCTTTCATTAAAAATAGTACTATAAAGAAAATAACTCTAATCCTGAAAAGGATTTGTAAGTATTCAATTAATCGGGTAGCTTTCCTATCAAATTCTGAGAAATAGCATTTCCAGTCATCTGTATAGTCTTTTATAGCCCCTAGTATATGAAAAATTGGTTTACCTCTTCTTTGTTGTTTCTGCTTTTCATTTTTACCATTTGTTCTTCACCTTCAGCACTGAGTCAGACAATATCTGATAAAATACGGCTTAACCAGATAGGCTTCTATCCCAATGGACCCAAAACAGCAGCAGTTATAACAGCAGAAGAATCTTCTTTCTATATTCTCAATACAACACATACTGATACCCTCTTTTCCGGAAAACTTCAAAAACCTGTTACTAATCCAATTTCAGGCAAGATAGTTCGTCTGGCAGATTTTTCTTCTTTTCACAAACAGGGAACATTTGTTCTTTCTGTTCCAGCAGTAGGTTATTCGTACCCTTTTACTATTAAAAACAATGTACATCATCCATTGGCTGTCAGCACTTTGAAAAGTTATTATTACCAACGGGCTTCTATTCCTCTTATCAGCAAATTTGCCGGACAATGGGCTCGTGCAGAAGGTCATCCTGATACACAAATACTCATTCATCCATCAGCAGCATCGGTCAACCACCCAGCAGGGACTATCATATCTTCATCCAGAGGCTGGTACGATGCTGGAGATTACAATAAATACATCGTTAATTCAGGCATCACTATGGGAACCTTATTGTCACTATATGAAGATTTCCCCAAATATACGGAGACTATCCATACCAACATTCCAGAAAGTCAGAATGCTATCCCCGATCTGTTGGATGAGATACTCTGGAATTTACGTTGGATGCTTACCATGCAGGATGCCGAAGATGGAGGTGTCTATCACAAGTTAACCAACGCTTCCTTTGATGGTATGATTATGCCAGACAAAGCCATCAAACCTCGCTATGTAGTTCAGAAAAATACTATTGCCACGCTGGATTTTGTAGCAGTAATGGCTCAGGCGAGCCGGGTATTCAGAAAGTATTCCAAGCAATTACCAGGATTGGCAGACTCCTGCCTGCAATCTGCTCAGAAAGCATGGATTTGGGCACAGAACAATCCAGAAGTCCTGTATCAACAAAATATTATTAATCAGCAGAATGACCCTGATATTACCACAGGTGGTTATGAAGATAAAAGTAACAAAGACGAATGGGTATGGGCTGCTGCTGAATTGTATGTAACTACAAAGGATGACAAGTATTACACCTATATCAAACAGGACCTGGATAATACTTTATCTATACCTTCCTGGAATCAGGTGCGTGCACTAGCTTACTATACACTCTCCCGTTATGGAAATAATCTCCCTCTGGCAGGCAAAAAAGACTTGCCTGCCATTCAGCAATGTATTATCGTAGTAGTAGATAATTTATTGAAAGATGTTGAAACACAACCTTATGGAACCGTTATGGGAAAAACAGCCAAAGATTATATCTGGGGCAGTAATTCGTTGGCAGCCAATCAAGGTATTGCTTTGATCTATGCCTATCAGATTACAAATAATTCCCGTTATCTCCATTATGCTCTGAGTAATCTGGATTTTATTCTGGGAAGAAATGGCACAGGTTATTGTTATGTAACGGGTTCGGGCAGTAAATCTCCACATCATCCGCACCATAGACCATCTATTGCAGATGGTATTGATGCACCTATTCCTGGACTGTTGGCAGGTGGAGCCAATCCTGGACAGCAGGACAAGTGTGAGTACCCTACTACTATAGCAGATGAGTGTTATGCAGACATTGACTGTTCTTATGCGACTAATGAAATAGCTATTAACTGGAATGCTCCTATGGTTTATCTGGTTACAGCATTGGAAGCATTGCAGAGATCTATCAAATAAGATAGAAACTCTGAACAAAGTCTGTATTTTTGACGTTGCGAAACCATCTCGGCCGTTTAATAGCATTTCATGGCGGCTACTATGTAACTATGAACAAACTAGATATTCCCTCAGAAAAAGTTAAAAAATCTAAAGCAAAAAGGATTGGTATACTCGCTCTAAAAATCCTCGCAGGTTTCGTTATATGTCTGATTCTTCTTTTAGTTAGCTTGCATTTTATATCACGCATTGATGATCCAATCTTAACAGCACAGGAAAAACAACTTTCCTATACTCGTACTCCTATTTCGGGTGGATGGGCCAGTGGCAATAACTGGATACGAAAAAATGATGCAGGATTATATGAGATGTATATTGAGGGCAACGCATACGAACGGGGATATGTCAATGGGCTGTTATCACAGGAATTAATCAATAAACAGGAAGATTTTTTTGTTGAAACACTGAATAAATTATTACCAGCCACTATTTATCAATACTTTATAAAGTATGTAGTAGGCTATTTTAATAAAGATCTGGATAAGTATGTCTCTGAAGAGTATAAGAAAGAAATCTATGGTGTTTCCCGGTTTGCTTCAGACAAACACAATTATATTGCGCCTCCCTATCAGCGAATCTTAAATTATCATGGAGCTCATGACATTGGCCATGCCATGCAGAACATGAACTTTGTAGGTTGTACTTCTTTTGGTATATGGGGTGATAAAACAGAAGACGGTTCGATTATTATAGGCCGCAACTTTGATTTTTATGTAGGAGACAAATTTGCTCAGGATAAAATTGTTCTCTTTGTTCGTCCCGATTCTGGCTATAATATGATGTTAGTTACCTGGGGCGGTATGATTGGAGTGGTTTCAGGTATGAATGAACATGGACTTACAGTGACACTAAATGCAGCTCCATCTGAAATCCCTACTGGTACAGCAACGCCTATTTCACTGGTAGCCAGGCAAGTGCTTCAGTATGCCAGAACAACACAGGAAGCATACAATATTATAGAAAAAAGTCATGTATTTGTTTCAGAGATGTTATTAGTCGGTTCTGCACAGGATCACAAAGTAGTGAGTATTGAAAAAACACCTACTAAAACCAGCATGTACCAAACAGATGCATCATCATCTCGTATTCTGTGTACTAATCACTTTCAAAGCAATATATTTAAATCTGACTCACTAAATATTAACCATCAGAAAAATAACCCTACACAAAAACGGTTTGAGAGACTGAATGAATTGCTGGATAACACGTCCAAATTCACTTATGAATCTGTAGCAGTTGTCTTACGAGATCAGAAGGGATTGCATAACACAAACATAGGCCTAACCAACGAAGCAGCGATAAATCAACTGATAGCCCATCATGCAATTATCTTTATGCCAGAACAACGTATGGTATGGGTTTCATCTAACCCATATAATCTGGGCAAGTTCAAAGCATATAATCTTACAGATATCTTTCAGGGAAACCCTCTGGATCAGCAAAAGCAGCCAATCACCGTTGAAGCCAAAACTATTGGAGCAGACCCATTTTTAACTACCCCTTCCTATACAAATGCATTGTTTTACAAAAAAATTGCAGAGCAGATTACACAGAAAGACTTTGTATTAAATAGTGCAATAGAAAAACAATTTGTTGAATCAAATAAAGAATATTTTAATACCTATCTTCTTCTGGCTATCTATTACCAACAAAAGGAAAAATACACCAAAGCACTAAAATATGCTCAGATAGCACAAGGAAAATACCTTGCTTCTGAAAAAGAGAAAAAATCAATAGCGGAAGTGATTCAAAAATGTAAAGAAAAGCTATGATTCTTGGAATAGGTATAGACAATGTGAGTGTGGAACGCATCCAGAAAAAGATCTCTAAAAATCCAGATTTTCTATCCTATGTTTTTTCTTCTGCTGAAATTGAAACCTGCAATCGAAAAACAAAAAAATACGAATCATTTGCAGCCCGATTTGCAGCCAAGGAAGCCTTTTTGAAAGCATTAGGAACAGGGATAGATTTATCCATTCCCCTCAATCAGATCGTTATACATAACCAGTTAGATGGAAAACCTTACATCGAAATAAATGATACTATTAGAACACTTTTCACAAACCTGTTTACCTTTACACCGAAAGTACATATAAGTATGTCACACTCATCTACAGAGGCTTTTGCTTTTGTGATCATTGAATCAGACTAATGACATTCGTTTCCTATACTCTTTTAGAACAACAACAGTCTCAGTTAGAAGTCCTACAAAAACAAATACATTACATGCGTTTGAATTCGGCATATTACGAACGAATTCTAGCAGAATACCAACTCACTGAAGAAAGTCTCGTATCAATTGAAGATATTCGTAAATTCCCATTTACAACCAAAGCCGATATACAGACATACAATAAAGAATTTCTTTGTCAGCCTCTTTCCAGAATTACGGACATTGTTAGTACTTCCGGAACCTCAGGTGCTCCTGTTTCTTTTTATCTTACAGATAATGATCTGGAACGATTAGCAATCAATGAATCTAAATCCCTTTCCATAGCAGGCATACATCGAGAGGATATTGTACAGCTTACTACTACCTCAGACAGGCTGTTTATGGCAGGTATAGCCTATGTTCTGGGGTTACGTAAAATAGGAGCATCACTGTTACGGGTCGGTCCTGGACTTCCGGATCTTCAGTGGAAACTTATCAAAGAACATCAGACAACTGTTTTAATTGCAGTTCCTTCATTTATACTCAAGATGCTGGAGTATGCAGAAAAAAATCAGATTGATCCATCGGCGACTTCAGTCACCAAAATCATATGTATAGGAGAGCCTATTCGGAACCAGGATTTTTCACTCAATGTATTAGGCCAAAAGATCATAGATAGATGGCCGGTACAACTTTACTCTACTTATGCCTCAACAGAAATGGCAACAGCTTTTACAGAATGTCATGCAGGAAAGGGAGGGCATCATTTACCAGAACTGGTGTTTGCCGAAGTAGTAGATGAACAGGGCCAACCTGTGCCTTCAGGTACATCAGGAGAGTTAGTTATTACCACATTAGGTATAGAAGGTATGCCTTTGTTACGTTTCAAAACCGGAGATATTTGCCAATACCATCTGTCACCTTGTGAATGTGGACGTACGACTCTTCGACTTGGGCCTTTACAGGGGCGCAAAAATCAGATGATCAAATATAAAGGCACAACATTATACCCTCCTGCTCTCACAGAACTCCTGCATGAACTGGATTATATTTCAGCCTATTATTCAGAAGTGGTTACAGATGAGATGGGGCTTGACTGCATTAAAATATATGTAGCAGGCAATGAAAAAGATGCCGATCTTATTTCTCGTATTAAGGAGCATTTCCAGGCCCGGATACGGGTTACTCCCGATATTTTTGTAATAACCGCCCAGGAAATCAATGCAATAAAGATGAGCTTCAATTTCCGCAAACCAGTAGATTTTATTGATCGTCGCACAACCTTATAAAGTATTTTTTGCATTTTCAATAAAGCAATTAAAGTCAGCTATTATTCATTTTGCAAAAGAAAACGTAGTTTTGCAGCATACTATGATTTAAAATGTTATCTATCGGAGAAAAACTACTGGAATTAAATAATTTCATTACCCATTTATCAGCAAAAGAGTCTATTTCAATAGATGAGGCCAAACTTCAGAATATCCGTTCAAATTTTTCTTTTTTAGAGAAATTTGCGAAGGATAAAGTAATATATGGCATCAATACAGGTTTTGGACCAATGGCCCAATACAAAATAAGTGATGAAGATCGGGTACAATTACAATACAATTTGATTCGCAGTCATTGTTCAGGTACAGGTGCCATGCTTCCTCCTCTTTTTGTGAGGGCGGCCATGATTGCTCGTCTCAATAGCCTTATTCAAGCCAGATCCGGCATCCATCAAGAACTAGTTCTTCTATTAAAAGATCTGCTCAATCACCAGGTTACACCTGTAGTATATGAACATGGAGGGGTTGGAGCCAGTGGGGATCTGGTTCAGTTAGCACATTTATCCTTGTGCCTTATTGGAGAAGGGAAAGTACATTATAAAGGAGAGATACTTCCAGCATCTCAGGTTTTTCAGCAACTACAGTTAAAACCACTAACTATCCATATTCGGGAGGGGCTAGCCATCATGAATGGAACCTCTTTTATGACAGGTATTGCACTGGTCAACCTTATTCAGGCAAAAAAAGTGCTTCACTGGGCTGTTATTGCCACCTCATTAATTACAGAAATTACAGAATCCTATGACGACTTCTTTTCTGTAGAGTTAAATGAAGTAAAATGGCACAAAGGCCAAAACAATATTGCAAAAAAGATACGAGAACAGGTAGCAGGTAGCCAACTGGTAAAATCACGTATCCAACATCTTTACAAAAAAGTTGATGATCCTGTATTTGAAGAGAAAGTACAGGAATATTATTCCATTCGTTGCGTCCCTCAGATTCTGGGACCAATAGAAGATACTCTTGAACTAGCAGAAAAGATTGTGGTAGAAGAGTTAAACTCCGTAAATGATAATCCAATTGTCAATCATGAAGTAGAGAATGTGTTTCATGGAGGCAACTTCCATGGTGATTATGTAGCACTGGAGATGGATAAAGTAAAGATTTCTATTGCAAAACTAGCGATGTTATCTGAACGTCAGTTAAACTACCTGATGAACCACAAGATCAATGAAAAACTTCCACCCTTTTTGAACAAAGGAGTATTGGGATTGAATTTTGGTTTTCAGGGTGTGCAATTTACAGCTACTTCTACAACCGCAGAAGCTCAGACATTATCCTATCCTATGTACTTGCATAGTATTCCCAATAATAATGACAATCAGGATATTGTTAGTATGGGAACCAATGCAGCTTTAATTTGTAATAAAGTAATCGATAATGCGTCTCAGGTTCTGGCAATTGAACTCATGGCACTGGTTCAAGCTGTTGATATATTGAATATAAAAGAAAAGCTTTCCAAGGCCAATCAACAGGTTATTCATCAGCTACAACAGACATTTCAGGCTTTTTCAGATGATCAACCACAATATGAAAAGATACAACAGGTAAAAGATTTGTGCTTTTTCAATACAGGATTTTAACAATCTATACATTAGCAGGTATCAGAAGAGTACAATTTATGTACATTTATACTAATTTTGTCTTTGTACTATATATACCTATATTGATTTTCAGCAATTAATAAATTTAGTCTATTTTAAATGAAATATGCATTAGTAACAGGAGGAGCAAGAGGAATTGGCAGGGCAATTGCTGTAAAACTGGCAAAAGATGGTTTTTTTGTTATTCTAAATTATTTATCAAATGATCTGGAAGCGGAAAAAACATTGGAACAAATTCAGGAATCAGGAGGACAGGGACAATTATTAAAATTTGATGTATCAGATCGTCATCAGGTAGAAACTATACTGGGGGGGTGGATTGAAGCGAATAAAGACAAAACCATTGAAGTTCTTATTAACAATGCAGGAGTCCGGAAAGATACACTGATGTTATGGATGGAACCAAAGGATTGGGATTCTGTTTTAAATATCAGCCTGGGAGGGTTCTATAATATTACTAAACAGGTACTTAACCCGATGTTGGTAAAAAAGTTTGGCCGAATTATAAACATTGTATCATTATCCGGGTTAAAAGGAGTACCAGGTCAAACCAACTATTCTGCAGCAAAAGCGGGTGTAATTGGAGCGACCAAAGCGCTGGCCCAGGAAGTAGGAAGGCGCGGTATTACTGTTAATGCAGTAGCTCCAGGATTCATTACTACTGAAATGACAGCGGATATGAATGAGAAGGAGATAAAAGCCCTGATTCCTGTAAATCGATTTGGAAAACCCGAAGAAGTTGCTGAATTAGTTTCGTTCCTTGCATCCGAAAACTCATCGTACATTACAGGTGAGGTTATTTCAATCAATGGCGGACTATATTCATAATTTGTTTTGACTATGCTCAATAGAGTTGTAATAACAGGTATAGGTATTTATTCATGTTTGGGAACAAACCTGGATGAAGTAAGAGATTCTTTGTATCAGGGAAAATCTGGTATTATCTATGATGAACCCCGCAAAGCACTCGGTTTCAGGTCGGCTCTCACTGGAATAGTAAAACAGCCAAATCTGAAAGGCATTCTGGACAGACGTACACGGGTAAGTATGGCAGAACAGGTGGAATATGCCTATCTGGCTACTCAGGAGGCTTTGCAGCTTGCACATATAGATGAACAATACCTGGAAGATCATGAGATTGGAATATTATATGGCAATGATAGTTCAGCAAAAGCCGTCATTGAAGCAACAGATATTGCACGTCAGAAAAAAGACAACACTTTAGTAGGCTCTGGCAGTATATTCCAGTCTATGAACAGTACAGTCACCATGAACCTTTCAACTATTTACAAATTGAAAGGTATTAATATGACAGTCAGTGCAGCCTGTGCCAGTGGTTCTCATTCTATCGGAATGGCCTATTTTCTAATCAGGCACGGCTATCAGGATTGTATTATTAGTGGAGGTGCACAAGAAATCAATGAATATGTGATGGGTAGCTTTGATGGATTGAGTGCATTCTCAATTCGGGAATCTGAACCCACAAAAGCCTCTCGTCCGTTTGATAAAGACAGAGATGGATTGATTCCCAGTGGTGGTGCAGCCACTGTCATTCTGGAGAGTTATGAGTCAGCCAAACGACGGAATGCCCCCATTCTTGCTGAAATTATAGGATATGGATTTTCATCCAGTGGCAATCATATCATTCAGCCTAATATAGAAGGGCCAGCCCGTTCATTGCGTAATGCATTGAAAGACGCAGGGATACAAGCTAATGAAATAGACTATATCAATGCGCATGCAACATCTACTCCTGTAGGAGATGCCTGTGAAGCACAAGCAATTCATGAAGTTTTTGGACAATCCCGACCACTGGTAAGTTCTACCAAGTCCATGACGGGGCATGAATGCTGGATGGCAGGAGCCAGTGAGATTATTTACTCTCTATTGATGATGCAGAATTCGTTTGTTGCCCCTAATATTAACTTTGAAAATCCAGATGAGCATTCAGCTCCTTTAAATATTGCAGCCGCCACTGTTGATACAAATATCAATACTTTCTTGTCCAACTCATTTGGATTTGGAGGAACCAATTCGTCTATAATCGTAAGAAAAATTAGCTAACATCACTAAAAGTTTAAACAGTATGTATACCGAAGAAATAGTACAGAAGGTTAATGAATTTCTTGTTGAAGAATTTGAAGTGGATGCAGATAAAATAAAACCGGAAGCTGTACTGAAAGAAACGCTAGAATTAGATAGTCTGGATTATGTTGATCTGGTAGTTGTAATAGAAAGCAACTTTGGATTTAAAGTAAAAAGTGAAGATTTTGCAGGTATCAATACTTTTGCAGACTTCTATAATTATATTACGCAGCGAGTAGAGCACCAACTGCAGGAGAAATAATGAGTGCATGGAGTGGAAAATCTAAGGGAACAGTCCTAGGGTATAAGATATTTGTGTTTATTCTTTCATACCTGGGACTTTTACCTGCTTACTTCATTCTCTACTTTGTAGCACTTTATTACTTTCTGTTTTCAGCTCATAGCACCCAAATTATTTACTCATACCTACATGAAAGATTAAAGTTTTCAAGAACAACTTCACTACTAGGTATTTATAGAAATTATTTTGTGTTTGGGCAATCTCTTATTGATCGGGTAGCTGTTCTGGCAGGTTACAGTCGATTTCATTATCATTTTGAAGGAGAACACTATCTGGAGCAAATGTGTCTGTCAGGAAGTGGTGGTATTCTAGTCAGTGCGCATCTTGGTAACTGGGAAATTGCTGGACATCTGCTCCAAAAGTTTTCCTGTACTATCAATGTTGTCATGTATGATGGAGAACATCAGAAGATCAAATCCTATTTAGAGGGTATAAAAGGAAGTAGCCGGGTCAGAATCATAGCTATCAAAGACGATCTTTCCCATATCTATCAAATCAATGAAGCTCTTGAAAAAAAAGAGTTATTGTGTATACATGGGGACAGATTTACCACAGGAGCCAGAACTATATCTGCTCAGTTTCTGGGCAAAGAAGCTTTATTTCCAATCGGTCCCTATCAACTGGCAGCACGATACAATGTTCCGGTATCCTTTGTTTTTTCAACCAAGCAAAGCTGGAACAAATATCATCTGAAAGCTTCTGAACCGATATATCTCCCGTCACCTAGAAGCAGTAACTACACCGAACTACTCACTCATTCAGTGCATGAGTACATCAGACAGATAGAAGATACTATTCGTTTGTATCCCTATCAATGGTTTAATTATTATGATTTTTGGAAAGTAGACCGCCCATGAATATTCAAGATCCAGATTCTTTTTCATCACTATCATTTTATCAGAAAGAGAAACTTTCAGCAATTGAAGCCAAACATGAGGCACAAAAAATAGCATTTGGTCCAATGGTCTTTCAGGCAACAAAAGCATTGAGAGATCTGAAGATATTGGAAGTAATTGACAATAGTACAGATGGGCTAACACTACCAGAAATCGTATCTGTTACTCAGATCTCAGCATATGGTGTACGAGTACTGGTTGAAGCTGGTTTGGGTATAGGTTTGCTATTGTGGCAGAGCGAAAAATATGTCCTGACCAAAACAGGATTCTTTATTCTGCATGATCCTATGACAAGAGCCAATATGGATTTTGTCAATGATATAAACTATCAGGGATTCTTTCACCTTACAGAGTCTATTCAGGAAGGAAAACCCATAGGCCTAAAACACTTTGGAGAGCAATGGTCCACCATCTATCAGGCATTGTCTTCCCTACCATTACAGGCCAAGGAAAGCTGGTTTGCCTTTGACCATTTCTATTCAGACGACTCTTTTTCCAAAGTTCTTCCCATTGTGTTTAGTCATACACCCTCTACATTACTGGATGTCGGAGGTAATACAGGCAAGTGGGCCAGACAATGTATAGATTTCAACAAAGAAGTACAGGTTACCATTGCAGATCTGCCACAACAGATAGCAATGGCGAAAGAGGAAACTTCTCAGCATCCTGATAAAAACCGGATCTCTTTTTATCCTGTCAATATTCTCCAGCCAGAAGCCACTCTTCCCACTGGATTTGATGCCATCTGGATGAGTCAGTTTCTGGATTGCTTTTCTGATGAAGAAATTACAGATATAGCTACTAAGGCCCACAAGGCATTAAAAGAAGATGGTACGCTGTTTATCATGGAGACATTCTGGGATCGACAAAAGTATCCGACATCAGCATTCTGTCTGCAACAAACCTCCTTGTATTTTACCTGTATGGCTAATGGAAATAGCCAGATGTATCGTTCGGATATATTTATCGCCTGCATAGAAAAAGCTGGATTTACAGTTGTAGAACAAACCGATAATATTGGCATCAGTCACACATTATTACAATGCAAGAAGAAATAACATTACCTGTTCGTGATATTACCCGATTTATTCCTCAGCAACCTCCAATTGTCATGGTGGATGAGTTGCATGAATCGGATGGAGTCACCACAGTTACCAAGTTTCTGGTTAAGGCAGACGGATTATTTGTAGAGGAGAATCAGTTAAAAGAACCAGGTTTGATTGAAAACATTGCCCAGACAGCAGCTGCCGGAACGGGATATCAGTTTGTAAAACAAAAAGAGCCAATACCTGTAGGGTTTATTGGAGCTATCAAACATTTACAAATTTTCCAACTTCCTGAAGCAGGTGATATAATTATTACTCAGGTCACCGTTCTGGATACTGTATTGGATATTACGTTAATCAAAGGAGAAATTCAGCTGAACAATACAATCATTGCCAGCTGTGAAATGAAAATTGTTCTGAAAAAATAAGTTTGTATGCTTTCTTTTGAAACAGAAGTAGAGGTTAAGTTTAGCGAAGTAGACTCTCTTCATATTGTATGGCATGGACATTATATCCGTTATTTCGAAGATGCGCGTGAGGGCTTTGGAAAAAAATATGGCCTGCATTATCTGGAAGTTTACCAAAAGGGATTTGTCATGCCAATTGTGAAGTTGAACTGTGATTACAAAAGACCCCTGGTGTATGGAGATATCGCCCTTGTAAAGATTACCTATGTAGAAACAGAAGCAGCAAAAGTTATTTTCCAATACGAAATCAAAAAGAAGGATACTCAGGAATTAATTGCAACAGGAGAAACCATACAGGTATTTCTGGATACAAACCGAAATCTGTGCATTACCGTTCCAGACTTCCTGGCTGACTGGAAAACCTATTATCAACTTAAATAAGAATTATTCCTACATATAATCTTTGTCATTATCTGACTCTTTATGCCTGCACCTGTTTACATCATTGGTGATAACATTATTACTCCTCTGGGAACAACCACAGAAGAGAATTTTGAGGCTATAAGCAATGGAGTCAGTGGAATCAGGATGCATACCAATAATCCTATAGGTGATTTCTATGCATCCGTTCTGGACAAAGACATGTTCTTACCTGATGAGTCACTTACTCATCTGGAAAGTCTGTTTATCCGATCTATTCAGCAGGCCTGTCAATCAGCAGGTATTGATGCAACAGATTCGGACAATTTATACATTTTCTCTTCCACTAAAGGAAACATTGAGTTACTCCAAAAACAGGCAAAACTATCTGCATTCCTACACCTGGATCAGATGGCAAAAGCTGTAACTACGCATTTACGTTATACAGGTACACCCCTTATCGTTTCCAATGCCTGTATTTCGGGTGTACAAGCAATCGGGATGGCTTATACTCTATTACAACAAGGAAAGTATAAACGGGCTATTGTAACAGGTGGAGATTTGTTTTCGTTCTTTGTCTTGGCTGGTTTCTATTCTTTGCAGGCAATCAGTCCATTTCCTTGTACGCCATTTGATAAAAAGAGAGCAGGCATTTCTCTGGGAGAAGGATGTGGAACAATAATCCTTACACGGGAACCTAAGCTCACATCTATTCAGATTACAACGGTAGCATCATCCAATGATGCCAATCATATTTCCGGCCCCTCACGTACTGGTGACGGACTGGCATTAGCCATTCAGTCTGTATTACAGACCACAGGCAAAGATCCGGAGGACATTCAGTTTATCAATGCACATGGTACTGGAACCATCTATAATGATGAAATGGAGTCACTGGCGTTTCAACACTGCGGACTTGCACAAACACCTGTAAATAGTCTCAAAGGCTATATCGGACATACATTGGGAGCAGCGGGCATTATAGAAACCATTCTGACAGCACGCAGCCTGCAACATAACCAATTACTCACTTCAGCTGGATTCCAAGAAACAGGTACCAGTGTTCCGTTGCCAGTGATTACAGAAAATCACACAGGAAATTATACCTGCGCACTAAAAACAGCATCAGGGTTTGGAGGAGGTAATGCAGTCTTACTTCTGGAAAAACAGGTATCATCTTAATCAAATAGTATATTTGCATCTATCTTGTGAAATGGATCTCTTTGTAACCAAATACTGTCGCCTGTCATCCAAAGGAATTAATACCCATAAAGGGGGTGTTAATTTGCCTTTGAATGATATGGTGTATGATCCACAAGCACTCTATACTCTATTACAACTAAGCTATCCTAAGTTTTTTAAAATGGATACCTTATGTAAGTATGGTATTCTGGCAGGTGAATGTCTATTTGAAAGAAATCCGCTTTCGTATACGTCATCAGAGATTGGGATTATTCTTTCCGGACAACATGGATCTCTGGATACAGATGAACAGTTTCAGCAGACCTTACAACCAGATAATTTTTTCCCAAGCCCTGCACTGTTTGTATATACACTGTCTAATATTGTAATGGGTGAATTGTGTATCCGCTACAAAATCAAGGGAGAGAATCTATTTACTGTATCAGCAACACCAGATTATGATTTACTTTGCCAATACACAACAGCACTGTTTCTTCAGAAGAGAATCAATGCCTGTTTGGTAGGCTGGATAGATTATTACCAAAGACAACCCGATATTTTGCTGGTGTGGGTGGAAACTACATCAGACACAAATGCTTTGCCGTTTAATTACAATACATTAACTAGTCTATATATATGAATAACCTGATTGAAGAGTTAAAGAATGATATCATTGAACAGTTGAATCTACAGGATATGACTCCTGCCGATATTGATGAAAATGCACCTTTGTTTGGAGAAGGCCTGGGACTGGATTCAATTGATGCGCTGGAATTAATAGTGCTGCTACAGAAGAAATACAAAACGAAGGTTAATAATGCAGATGAAGGCAAAGAAGTTTTCAAGTCTGTACGCAGTATAGCAGAATTTATTCAAGCCAAACAGACAGCAAATTCATAATTGATGGAGGGAGAAGTCTTTGTATCAGGTATTGGGATGGTGTCTGCCATAGGAATGAATATTCCTGAAACACTACAATCACTTTATCAATCGAAAAGTGGAATTGGTGCTATTTCTATACTGGATACACATCTGGCTGATACACTTCCTGTTGGGGAAATCAAATATACAGACCCGCAGTTAAAGAATCACCTACACAATGCTTCCTCAAAAAGAACCTATTCCCGAACAACATTGCTTGCTATACAGGCCATGCAGGAGGCAACACAGATGGCAGAGCTAGGTTCTATCGAACGTAGTCGGGCAGCACTGATTTCAGCTACAAGCATTGGAGGTATGGATAAAGGGGAAATCTTCTATGCAGATTTTCTCAAGAATCCGGAAAAAGCAAATTACCGCTATGCTCGGGTACATGATTGTGGAAGTATTACGGAAGAACTAGCTGAACAGGCAGGCATTCAGTCATATATAGCAACCAGTAGCACCGCCTGTTCATCAGCTGCCAATGCCATTATCCATGCTATACGTCTAATTCAGCATGGCATATATGATATGGTGATTGCAGGAGGAGCCGATGCTCTTTGTAACTTCACACTCAATGGATTTCACTCTCTGATGATATTATCAGATGAACCTTGCAGACCTTTTGATAAAAATCGTAAGGGACTTAACCTGGGCGAAGGAGCAGCATTTCTAGTCCTGGAATCTAAGCGGTCATTAACAAAATCCGGACGCAAGCCACTATGTCAGATTACTGGTTATGCCAATACCTGTGAGGCTTATCACCAGACAGCTTCTGCACCTGATGGGTCAGGAGCTTATTCCGCGATGGTACAGGCCTTGCAACGAAGTAAACTCACACCAGCAGATATCAGTTATATTAACACACATGGTACAGCCACTCCTACCAACGATCTTTCAGAAGGTAGAGCTATTGAAAAGTTATTTGGTAAAAATGCACCTCCATTCAGTTCAACCAAAGCCCTGACAGGTCATACATTAGCAGCTGCTGGCGGTCTTGAAGCGGTTTTATCCATTTTATCGATCAACCATAGCCTCATTTATCCTAATCTGAACTTTTCAGATCCGATGGATGAACTAACGATCAAACCTGAAGTTGCCTTAGGTTCTTCTCAGACTATAAAGCATGTGCTTTCCAATTCGTTTGGATTTGGCGGCAATAATTCTTCTCTTGTATTTTCCAGATGTTAATTATTCTCTGATCTATTCTCACAAGACTTCTATCTGGGTAAATCTGATATTCATGAGCAAAATCTATATTAATGGCCTTTCCTGTATATCGCCACAACCTACCTTAGATACCAGCTTTCTGACGGGGAATGTAACCAATTCTACAACGCCCTATCTTCAATGTCAGGAACCTGTATATAAGACACTTCTCTCTCCTACAGCTATCCGCCGTATGGGGCGTTTACAGAAAATGTCACTGGTTACAGCCATCCATTGCCTTAAAGATGCAGGTATTGATATGCCTGACGCGATTGTAACAGGAACGGGACTAGGCTGTCTGGAAGAGTCTGAACAGTTTCTCACTTCCATCATAGAAAATACAGAGCACGCTCTACTCTCACCTACCTCTTTTATTCAGTCTACTCATAATACGGTAAGTAGTCAGATTGCCATTCATTTAAAATGTACGGGTCCTAACTATACATACTCTCAGCGACATTTCTCGTTTGAGTCTGCTTTGTTGGATAGTATACTGATGATAAAAGATCAGAGTTCTACAACTATTCTTCTCCACTCAGCAGATGAAATGACTCCTAACATTTATGAAATTATACATAGAATGAATATCTGGCCTGCACCTATTGGAGAAGGTGTAAGCAGTTTATTACTTTCATCACAACAGTCTTCTCACTCCTATGCAGCTATTGAGTTTATCAAACTGCACTATGGCAAGATAGATGCGACTTCAATACTTCACTGGATACAAGATTGTTTGGCGCTTCACGAAATAACTCCAGATTCCATAGATGTTGTTATTCAGGGTAATTACAGCGTTTCACTATCATCCCTGATACCTGATGCTACCTATGTTCAATACAAAAATTATATAGGTGAATACTTTACAGCTTCCGCGTTTGCCTATTGGCTAGGTGCACATAGCATAAAAAATCAACAGATTTCAGCACATTGCATCAAAACACAAGGAAAAAAAACTTCTGTCAGAACAGTGTTGATTTATAATCAGATTGACCAAAAATACCATTCGCTAGCCTTATTGGTACAACCAGAGTCCACACAAGAATAAACTGAGGATGTAATAGATACCTGCTTATTTTATTTTTCAGACAGACCAATACATTTATCTTTGCTATAAGAATTATCCTTCTTATTCTAATCTACTTGTCTGATAGCTATTTTCTTAGCTCCTTTGCCTTCTGATTATTTCATTTATGCTATTTCGGAAAGTTCAACTTGGGTATCTGATAGTGCTTGGCGGCATTCTTGGGTTATCCCTGTTCTATGACCTAAGAATACTGTGGGCAGGAGTTTTAGTAAGTATATTTTATGTGGCAGTTATTATCTATGGATCTTTCAGAATGGATGCCGGTTTGTATGCAAAGGCAATATGTAAAGCTAATCGTCCTTCTACTATATTTACATTAAGCTTTGACGATGGACCAGATCCTATTTATACCTTACAAATTTTAGATATACTGGAAAAACACAAAGCTCGGGCTATCTTCTTTTGTATTGGACATAAAATAGAAAAGCATCCAGATATACTAAACGAGATCAGAAACAAAGGCCATCTCATTGGAAATCACAGTTACAGCCATACTACAAAACATGGCTTTTTGAGTGTAGAAGCTATAGAAGCTGAAATTCAACGGACAGAAAATCTTATTAAAATAACCACAGGTCATTCTAGCAAGTTATATCGTCCTCCCTTTGGAGTCACAAATCCACGAATAGCAGGTGCTATAAAAAGGTATGGCCTGAAACTTGTAGGATGGAATATCCGGTCTTTTGATACTGTGGCTAAAGACCCCATGTCCATTATGCAACGAATACAAAATGTGCAGGCAGGAGATATAGTGCTATTACATGATACCATTGCACACACAGCTACTGTTCTGGACGATTTTCTAAAAATAACCACAGCCAAAGGTTTACAAGCAGATATTATACCTGAACTTATTCACGAATGAACATATTCTCAAGCCTTCTCCTTTCTGTTATTATTAACTGTTTCTCTTTTGTATCACAAGATGATCCTTACCAACCCATGAAGGAGATACAGACGTTTAAAACCAAACTCAATCAGGCCAATCAGTCTATATCCTCCATGAAGTGCAACTTTGTTCAGGAAAAACAACTCTCTTTCCTGGCACAAAAGGTTATATCCAAAGGCAATCTGAGCTATAAAAAGCCGGATAAGATGAAAATTGAATACACTACCCCATTTGTATATAGCATGTCATTATACAACGGCAAAGCCTATGTAAAAGACAATGATAAGGTGAGCAAGTTTGATACACGCAGCAACAAACTATTTAAATATATCAATGATCTGATGATTCAGTCTGTACAGGGCAATATCTTAGACAATCCGGATTTTGTTATCAATTATCAGGAAAACAAATCTCTTTTTCTGGTTGACATGACTCCAAAAGATAAATCCATCCAGGAATATCTTGATAAAGTGAAGATATTTGTTCAGAAGTCCAGTTATCAGGTAGTAGCTGTTGAAATAAGCGAAAAAGGGGGTGATTATACCCGTATTAACTTTATCAATCGAATTTATAACAGCAACTTGCCAGATGAAGGGTTTATTATTAAATAGTATCATAGTCCTTTGCCTGATCATATGTGGTTGTGGAAGGCATCCTTATAAAAATAGTATTCAGTCATCAGAGCAAAGCTCTTTTACCCTTCCAGATGGCATTGTTCAGGATACAGCTGTTTTTTACAAAACCAGTGTACATACCTATGGCAAATCACTAAGCGGAATCTTAGGGCTACGAAAAAAGAATGATACATTGCTGGTAACCTTCTTTTCAGAAATGGGATTACGCTTTTTTGATATCAGCATTTCCAAAGATACCTTTGAAGTGAAAGATTGTCTGCCACAACTACGTTCCAGAGCGGTCATTCAGACTATTGTATCAGACCTTAGAACTGCTTTTTTGTGGGATACGGACTTATATACTCATAAAACCCTATTTTATCAAAACAAAAGACCCATTATTCGGTTTACATACCAAAACGACTGGATCTTTGCAGAACCTGGGTCAGACAACACTTTGGCAAGTATTGCTTATACGTATGGTAGGAAGTATAAACTAAAATATACCATCCACTATACAGACTATGCAGGCATATATGCTCGTCAGATTCTGATTAAACATGCTAACTTCAATTTGGAGATTCGCTTATCTCTATTCAAATTTACTTAACACTTCATGTTGATTAACAATTTATATACTATTCTTCAGTTTGAACATCAGGAAAAAATAGAAGTATCTGCCCAAATCAATGTCTCCCATCCTATTTTCAAAGGGCATTTTCCGTCTATGCCCATATTGCCTGGTGTATGTATGGTTCAACTGGTAAAAGAACTGATTGAAGAAGTACACCCACATCAGACCCTTCTCACCCATGCCGGAAACATTAAATTTTTGTCTGTTATCAATCCGGAAATAAATGATAAAGTAAAAGTTACAATTGAAATCAGGAATTCAGATACAAATACCATTACTTTTACATCGTCTATTAGTCAGGATCAAACAATTGTTTTTAAGTTTACAGGCCAATTGCAAAACATCTGATGCATTCTACCAGTGAAAACATATCGTTACAGTTTGATCAGCACCAGTGCTGTGTGATTATTCCTACATATAATAACGAAAAAACACTTGCTGAAGTAGTTAGTGGTGTACTCGACTATACCACACATGTCATTGTTGTAGATGATGGGTCTACTGATAGTACATCCTCCATCCTCTCGTCTTTTTCTCAGATTCAGGTAGTCAGGCATGCCACCAATCAAGGTAAGGGAAAAGCACTACGTACAGGGTTTGCAGCAGCAGTTGCCTCTGGATATAAGTATGCAATCACTATTGATTCGGATGGACAACATATGCCTTCCGATTTAGGTATATTTCTGGAAAAGCTCGAAACACATCCACACAGCATTATTATAGGTGCTCGCAACATGGATCAGCCAGGTATACCAAGTAAAAGTAGCTTCGGCAATAAATTTTCCAACTTCTGGTTTTATGTAGAAACAGGACTACAGCTTCCGGATACACAATCTGGTTATCGACTTTACCCAATTCAGGACTTGCAAAAAATCCGCTTCGTTACCCGTAAATTTGAATTTGAAATAGAAGTGATGGTACGGGCAGTATGGAATGGTATCAGTGTTATTCCTGCTCCTGTCAGTGTCTATTATCCACCTGCAGGTGAACGAGTTTCTCATTTTCGCCCTTTTAAGGACTTTAGCAGGATCAGTGTATTGAACACCGTGCTGGTTACGATTGCCCTACTTTGGTACCATCCGTACTCATTCATTAAAAACTTCTCGCTAGGCGGCCTAAAAAAAAAAATAATTGAGGCAACATTATCCTCTCATGAATCAGCCCATACAAAAGCATTATCTGTTGGGTTTGGCTTGTTTATGGGAATTATTCCTGCCTGGGGCTATCAGATGTTGCTGGCAGTTATTCTGGCAAGGTTGTTTCGACTTAATAAAATACTAGTACTTCTGGCTTCCAACATCAGTATTCCTCCCATGATTCCTGTTATTTTATATTTAAGTAATTTGGCAGGTGCTCTGGTTTTGGGTAATTCTACCAGACTTATCTTCTCAACAAACATTACACTGGCAGAAGTAAGTCGGTATCTCTATCAATATCTTTTAGGAAGTGTGCTCATTGCCGTTCTGGCAGGCGCATTGGGATATATTCTGTCAGTAGGAATCTTCAAACGAATCAACAAGCAAACATTTGCCTGAAAGGATCTAATGCATGGATAGAATTTTTGTGTGGATATATGAGTTCTTCAGAAAAAGAAAATCCATTTATTTCTTTATACTCATCTCCTCCTTTATAGTACTTGCCTTTTTTGCGTCTAGAATTCATCTGGAAGAAGATATTTCCAAAATGATTCCCAATGATGGCAAGATTAACAATTACCATGCTACCTTATCCAAGTCCCGGTTTCTGGATAAGATAGTTATTAGTCTTTCCATGCAGAACAACACTTCACAGGATACCCTGATTCAATGTGTTGACCAGCTTATTGCAGAACTGCAGGCCACCAATCAAAAGGATTCTCTGATAGCCGATATCAAAGCGTCTATTGATGATACCAGACTTACAAAAGTGTATGATCTGTTGTACCGTAATCTGCCCATGTATCTGTCAGATCAGGATTATCTATCACTGGATAGCGTGACAACTGAACAAGGTATTCAAAAAGCGATAGAAGCCGATTACCACAGATTAATCTCACCCTCCAGCTTTGCACTCAAGAATACTATCCTGAAAGATCCTTTAGGTATAACCTATTCAGCTCTATCCAAGCTTCGGGTTTTACAGGCAGATGAAAACTTTGTATTACATAAAGGCTACATTTTTAAAAAAGACTTAAAAACAACGCTGGTTTTTATTTCTCCGAAAAATCCGCCTTCGGAAACCCGCCTCAACCATCAGATGGTTGAGCAAATTAAACATAGTATCAGTAAAGTATCCAGTCAACATCCCCAAGTTGATATTCAATATTTTGGAGCTACAGCTGTGGCTGTAGCCAATGCAACCCAGATACAAAAAGACATAAAGCTTACCGTATCTATTGCTGTTGTAGTTATAATGGTTACGCTCTTTTTATTTTATCGTAACTACCTTACCCCTATTCTGGTATTGGCACCCGTTGTTTTTGGTGTATTATTCTCACTGACAATGGTTTATTTCATCCAGGGGTCGCTGTCAGCAGTAGCCTTGGGAGCAGGTGCAGTTATATTGGGTATTGCGATTGATTATGCATTCCATGTTATTGCTCATTATCAGCATACTCATTCGGTAAAAGACGTGATCAAAGACATCACCTTTCCTATGCTGATTGGTAGTTTGTCTACTGTGGGAGCCTTCTTCAGTCTGTATTTTGTAAAATCAGAAGTTCTGAAGGACTTCGGCCTTTTTTCAGGTTTCAGTCTGATCGGAGCTGCTTTATATTCTCTTATCTTTTTGCCATTCCTCATTGAGAAAACATCCGGATGGCAGTATAACATTAAAAGTCTCTCGTTTCTGAATAAGATCCCTTTACTTGATTGGATATTGTATAAACCTGAGCGGAATAAATACATTGCCGGAGGTATTATACTACTCACGTGTATTCTTTTTTACTATTCCAATAATGTAGGCTTTGAAAGTAATCTGGCAGCTTTGAATTATATGCCAGAAGAATTGCGAAAGGCAGAACAGGATCTTTATCATACCGCGAACAAAACAGAAAAAAATATCTATCTGATTGTTCAGGGAGAAGACATGAATGAAGCAATTGCCTTTCAGGAACAAACCTATGCCAAAGTAGATAGCCTTCAGAAAGCAGGGCTTATCTCACATTATTCAGGCATTACCGGATTAATTCCTTCTCAGACACTCCAAAAACAACGTATCCAAAAATGGGAGGCGTTCTGGACACCCGAAAAGATCGCATTTGTTAAGAAGCGCATTCTGAGCAGCTCTGCACAGATAGGCTTTAAACCTGAAACCTTTCAGGAATTTTATAAAGTACTGGATACACAGTATACAAACATTTCGGAAGGTGATCTAAACTTTTTAACCAGAAATTTACTATCTGATTATATGTATCAGGATTCTACAGGAGTATACACACTGGCTTCCATACAAATAAAAAATCAGAATCTGAATAAAATTTCTCAAGTACTGGATAATAAAAAGTATCTCACGGTTATTGATCGTCAACTGCTTTACAACAAGTTTGTAGAAATTATCAAGCAGGATTTTGATCAGATTCTTCTCTCCTGCTCACTACTGGTATTCGTAATCCTTCTGGTCTCATATGGTCGCATTGAACTTACAATGGTTACATTTATACCTATGCTTATCAGTTGGGTATGGATACTAGGCTTTATGGGTATTTTTGATATACGCTTTAATATTGTCAATATCATCATTTCAACCTTTGTATTTGGTTTGGGAGACGACTATGCCATATTTTTTACGGATGGATTGAAATCGCACTATGCAGAAAACAAAGAAAACCTACCTTCTTATAAGATCTCGGTCTTTCTTTCAGCCTTTACCACAATTGTGGGTATGGGTGTACTTATTTTTGCCAAACACCCAGCTCTCCAATCCATCGCCCTCATTTCAATCATCGGTATTCTGTGTGTGCTGGTTATTTCGTATACAATGATCCCTTTGTTATTTAAATGGATCATTACGGATCGCACCAGTAAAGGCTTACGTCCGCTTACCTTGCTGGCACTGATACGCACATTGATTGTATATATCTATTTTCTGGCTGGATGTCTGTTGCTTGTAGCAATAGGGCACTTATTATTTACATTATTCAGGCTGCAAAAGAACAAATCTGTTATGACAGGCTATCATAGCCTGCTTATGTACTTTGTCAGATCCTTAATATATGGGGCCTTCTTTATTCCTAAAAACACAATCAATCCGACCCAGGAAACATTCAAAAAGCCCGCCATTATTATTGCCAACCATCAGTCTTTTCTGGATATCCTGTTACTACTTATCCTGTACCCTAAGATTATTTTATTTACCAATGACTGGGTATGGAATTCTCCGTTTTTTGGAAGCATTGTAAAAATGGCAGGTTTTTACAATGCCAGTCATGGGATTGAGTCTAGTATAGACCATGTCAGAGAGCTGGTGGATGATGGATATTCGATTGCTATATTTCCGGAAGGCACCCGTTCTGAGGATCATACTATGCATCGATTCCATAAAGGAGCATTTTACCTGGCCGAAAAACTGGAACTTGACATAGTGCCTGTTGTACTACATGGCACAGGAGAAGCCATCCATAAAAAAGATTTCATTCTTGAGGTATATCCATTAACGATTTCCATACTCCCTCGCATTACCCCCGCCAACGTGACTTATGGCGACACATATCAGGAAAAAACAAAACAAGTACGACGGTATATGTCTCAGCATTACACAATGCTCTACAAAGCCCAGCCTACCACCGTATTATCTGGCAAAATACTATCTTCCTATTTGTACAAAGGTCCTGTACTGGAATGGTATTGTCGCATAAAAACGTCACTGGAACATCATTACTCTCAATTTGATAAACTGATTCCAGATCAGGCAACTATCCTGGATCTGGGATGTGGATATGGATTTCTGGATTATTACTTATCCCTCCGTTCTGAAGAAAGAAAAATCATAGGCGTGGATTATGATGAAGATAAAATCAGCATAGCTACCCACTCCTACCTTAAAAATGACAGACTATCCTTTATTACTCAGGACGTACTGACCTATAACTTACCAGATACAGATATTATTTTGCTGCTGGATGTACTCCACTATCTTCCTCCAACAGATCAGCAAACATTGATTTTACGCTGTATACAAAAATTATCTCCGGGAGGTATGCTTGTGATACGGGATGGCAATAAAGAAGATGTAGCCAAACACAAGAATACTCAGCTAACAGAAATATTCTCAATCAAGATATTCCGATTTAACAAAAGTGTACATAAGGAGGTACACTTTTTGTCGGCAACAGATATTCAAACAATGTTAGCTACAGAAAATGTAGACATACAAATAGTAAAGGATTCTGATCATACCTCCAATGTGATTTATAAGATTATCAAAAGATGAGTGATACCACAAAAAAATACGATCTGGTTGTTATTGGGAGCGGGCTTGGAGGCTTGTTATGTGCATACATATTTGGAAAAGAAGGATACAAAGTATGCGTGCTGGAGAAAAATAATCAGATTGGAGGAAGTTTACAGACCTTTGTACGAGATAAACAAATATTTGATACGGGTGTTCATTATGTAGGTGGGCTGGATAAAGGCCAGCCTCTGCATACATTCTTCTCTTACTTTGAGTTAATGGATAAGCTCAAAATTGTCCGAATGGATGAGAATGGATTTGAGAAAATCACCTTTGGAAAAGAAAAAAAGGCATTCTTTTATGGGATGGGGTATGAAAATTTTAGTCAAACCATGAAAGGGTATTTCCCAAACGAAGCAGATGCGATAGACAAGTACTGTCTTGATTTACAATCAACCTGTGCAGTATTCCCAATGTATAATGCAGATGATGCAGATGACTCTGTCACTACTGAACTTCTCCAACTCAGTGCAATTGATTATTTCAAAAACCTCACCTCCAATACTGAACTTCAGAATGTACTCGCAGCTACCAACTTATTATATGCGGGTGTATCTGATAAAACACCTTTTTATGTACATGCTCTGGTAGTCAATTCCTATATGGAAAGTGCCTATCGGTTTATTAATGGTGGTGGGCAGATTGCTAATTTATTGGCACGATCAATCAGAGCCCAAGGAGGTGTAATTGTCAAATATGCAGAGGCAGAAAAAATCATCACCAACGAGGAGGAAGCACTGTATGTTCAGACAAAAGATGGCAGACAGTTTTACGGAAACTATTTCATTTCAGGCATTCATCCTGCCTCCTTAATGGATATGCTGGATACACCTAAAATCCGAAATGTATACAAAAACCGGATTAAAACACTTGAAAATACCACTTCTATCTTCATTCTTAACCTGATTCTGAAAAAGCATACCATTCCCTATCAAAACTATAATATTTATCATTACGACCATTGGAATGTATGGGATACATTCCAGTATGAGGAGCATGAATGGCCTTTGTCCTATGCTGCCTTTTATCCTGTCCACAAACAAGAAAACCCCTTCGTAGACTCTCTTACTGTAATGGCATACATGCGCTACGACGAAGTAAAGCCGTGGGAAAACACATTTAATACCATTTATCAGAAAGGCTCCAGAGGCGAAAGCTATGAGCAGTTCAAAGAAAAAAAATCAAAACAACTGATCCGGAAACTTAGTGAGAATATCCCAGGTCTGAAAGAGGCAATTATAGGTTATTACGCCTCTACACCTCTTACTTACCGGGATTACATTGGGACCAAAGAAGGCTCTATTTATGGTATTCTTAAAGATTACCATGATCCGATCCGAACGTTTATTGCACCACGCACCCGCGTCCGTAATGTACTGATTACCGGACAAAATATGCATATGCATGGCATATATGGAGTTACCGTATCTGCTATTAAAACCTGTGCTGAAGTCTTTGGAAGATCCTATCTGATGGATCAGATAAAAGCCTGTAAAGTTGACCCATCAACAGTCTGAAAAATAAAACTATCAGACAGCCATATATAGGATTTTCCTAACAATTGCATAGGAAACACTCTATTTCCCCTCTGTCATAGTCTGGTGTATCCAGTATGTGCAACCTTTTGATTACTTGAAGTGTCACTGATATGCAAAGTCTTTGTACTTACATCATACTCATTTTACAACCTCATGTATTCAAAAATTGCCATTCTTTCAAGCCTAGTGCTAGCTATGTTCTTACTGTCCTGTAAGAAAGAAGATGACTCCCATATACCTCAACCAGGAAAAGGAGTATTCATTGATCATGGATTTATTCCGGTAGCGGTTGAAATCAATCCAAGTGCGGATATTCAGGAGGCTATCTATTCTACCAATAAAGTATTTGTTGCAACATCTGATGGAATATGGAAAAACGATCTCACCACAAAAGCATGGAGTCGTTCGGGATTAGAAGGTAAACGCATCACATTTATTTACAAACATCCAACCATTGATAAAAAATTCTTTGCTGGGATATCTCCTGACTCTAACGAGAAAAGTCTCTATGTATCAACAGATGAAGGTCAAACATGGACAGCTGTAGAAAGTCCTGTGTACAGTTCATTGGAGTCTACATATGAAATCTATGTTTGTATGACCATTCATCCCGCTAAACCCAATATTGTATTTGCCAATCTAATGGGTGGTACTACCATTGCCGTATCCAAAGATGGAGGTAATACATGGCATAGAAATAATTATGCAGAGGACTCGAATTTTTCATACCCTTGCCCTATTGCAGTTATTCCTGGTAACACTGGAAAAATATATCAGGGAGCAGAGGCTCCTTTGGATGATGCATGGCTAGCGACCTATGATATTAACACTACAGATCCGGTTATGCTTTCAAATTTTCAGAAAGTAATAGATATGGATGTCTGGGAAAATCGCCGTCCCAATGAACTGGCAACATTTCCCTATACGCCTAATACTTTATATGTAGGACAGGAAGGCGCATTGTCTAAGGTAACAGGGAACCAATCTGTGTTTATTTATAAATCAGATGAAAAATCCACATTCCCTTATTCTTATATTGAGGGTATATGGGTAGATCCAGCCAATACCAAACATATTCTGTTTGGAGGAGCAGTCAATGGGGAACAAACTACACTTTCACTTTATGAGACACAAGATGAAGGCAAAACAGTTGCTCACATTTCTGATAAGTTAGGTATGACGGAACCGCAGGTGAGAGATATTATTGCAACGGATTCTTATCCTGCTATCCTTATTAAGGATGATATACTAAAGAAAGCCAGATTAGTACTTTATAAGAATCAGTAACCTCACCTATTCGATTAACTCCTCCCTCTAAAAGCTAAACGATCTGGTACAAAGACTTTGCCTATTGGAAAAACAGTCATACAAAAACCCCCAATCCGATTTTTTAAAGTATGGCTGTTTTTCTTTTTTACAATGTACCATTAGCTAACAGTCTGGCAAAAACCTAATTCGATCTATTTGTTTATGACTTTTCACTCATCCTAAATTCTATTACAGAACTACTACTCTTTCTGTACCTAATTCGAAAATCCACATTTTACCATATACGCGATTACATTACCAAAGTCAAGATTTACAATCAGTTAGAACGATATAAAAGATCTAACTATCATCTGTGACTTTTTCTTCTCCAGAGTCTGTTTGGTCGTTTAAAAAATAAAACCGTCTATTTTTAGCCGTCAATTATTTGCTTTTCCTCAAAAACTTACATCTGTTTTATATAAACTATCTATACTCAAAATCCGCTAATCTGTTAATCCCGTATTTACATAAAGAATATACAGAAGGCTTCAAAAGGGATTTAAACATTCATCATGTTGAAACCTTTGATCATAGTCCCCATAGAAAAGACAACAGAATGTAGAAGTAAACACTGCTTTTATCAAATATGGGGCTAAATAATGAAGCAATTTACGCTCAACAAGACATATCTATGTTTTGTATTACTTTAAGTAATAGATAGTCTATATTATTAATTTACTTTACTTCTAAATAAATCAATAACTAGCCATAGTTGTTAGAAATAACTTTTACTGGCATCTGAAAAGAACAAAACTACCCATCAACAACTACTGAAAATATGCTTAAGGTTATTACTTCCCGGAAATGGAAATATTTACATCAACAAGAACAATCACTTAAAACGCTGGAATCTGATATCACCCATGCACAACAATTTATCCAATTGATACAGGCAGGTGATCTCGCTGCTCCTTATCCGGGAACTGATATGACAGACACAGTTCTAAACAATCCTCTGGCAACCTCGCTGATTACTATGCGTGATCAGATGAAGATTATCGCTAAAAAAGAATCCGAACGCACCTGGACGACTGAAGGACTTGCCAACTTTGCAGAAATCCTCCGTTCTCATCAAACAGATATAGATAAACTATATGACAATATTCTTACAACTCTTGTTAAGTATGTAAAGGCCAATCAGGGGGGGCTATTCATTGTTAACACTTCAGACATCAGTCAGACAATACATACAGAACAGGAAGCCGTAAGCCAATTGCACAGTAACAATTCTCATAAAACCACACATAAATCCAATACAACTCTTGCGACAACAGAGTCTGTTGAACTGGAAATGGTGGCATGTTATGCTTATGATAGAAAGAAATATATTCACAAAAAGATAGGTATTGGTGAAGGATTAACAGGTCAATGTTATCTGGAGGCGGAGACTATCTATCTTACGGATATTCCAGCTGACTACTTGAATATTACTTCCGGGCTAGGTACGGCAAGTCCCAGTTCAGTACTGATTGTTCCCTTAAAACTGGATGAGAAAGTACAAGGGGTTCTGGAACTGGCCTCATTCAATAAATTTGAAACCTATCAGATTGAGTTTATTGAAAAGCTGGGCGAAAGCATTGCTTCTACCATCTCCAATACACGGGCAAGCCTTCAGACTCGCCAGCTGCTGGAAATGTCTCAGAAACAAGCAATGGAATTAAAGTCTCAGGAAGAAGTAATGCGTCAGAATCTGGAAGAAATGGCAGCTACTCAGGAAGAGATCAAACGCAGAGAGACAGACGGGCAAAACCTATTGATAGCCTTCCAGACTATCATGAATACCTTTGCAAGTATTGAGTTTGATATGGAGGGAAACATTCTTGACGCTAATCAGAACTTTCTCAATACCATGGGGTATACATCTGAAGAGCTAAAAGGCAAACACCATAGACTTTTTGTAGACCCTATATACGTTCAAACACCTGACTATATTGAGTTCTGGCGAAATCTACAGGCAGGTAATGTGTTTACAGGAGAAGTACTACGTTATTCAAAGAACAGACAAAAAGTCTGGATGCAGGTTTCTTATGCACCTGTTAAAAACAGAGAAGGTCGATATGCTAAGGTAATCAAGTTAGCCACAGATATCACGGCCCAAAAAGAACTTGAATTTGCGACTCAACAACAATACGAAGAACTGCGGGCACAGGAAGAGGAACTTCGGCAGAGCATGGAAGAGATGGAGGCTACTCAGGAAGAAATAGAAAGACAGAATATAGAGTTGGAAGGTTTACGAACCGCAATCAATAGTACACTGGCAACCATTGAGTTTGATCCTGACGGCCATATACTTACAGCAAACGATAACTTTCTTAAAACTATGGGTTATCCATTAGCTGATATTTTTGGAAAACATCACCGGATTTTTGTAGATCCGATTTATGGGAATAGTGATTCATACAGAGACTTTTGGACCTCGCTACGTCAAGGGAAATCACAGATTGGGGAAGTTAAACGCTTCAATAGCAAAGGAAGGGAAATCTGGTTAAGTGCCAGTTACACACCTGTATTTGATCAGGAGAGACGAGTTATTAAGATTATTAAATTTGCCCAGGATATTACTGCTCAAAAACGTCTTACACTGGATTTTGAAAACCAACTGACTGCGATTAATAAATCCTTTGCAGTCATTGAATTCAATACAAAAGGAGAAATTCTAACCGCTAATGAAAACTTTCTGGAGCTGATGGAATACTCTCTATCAGAAATTCAAGGTATCCATCATAGCATCTTTGTACTGGAAGGGCAAGAGAATACAGAAGAATACCTTCAATTCTGGGAAAAGCTAAGACAAGGTGAGTTTATCAGTGGGGAATTTGTACGTCAGACTAAAATGGGTAAACAAGTTCGAATCAAAGGAAGCTACAATCCTATATTTGATACAAATGGCCATGTATACAAAATTGTAAAATATGCCCAGCAACTGAGTATGCTATAAACAAAAATGCCTCTCATTCTAGTGAGAGGCATTTTTGTTTATGTCTTATGGCATATTCTGTGCATTTGAGCCTGTCGGTTCTGAATGAACAGTATTGGAAAGAGGCTTCTCTCCAATAGGGCCTTCCTGATCAGGTCGGTAACCTGGCTCTGTATGTAGCGTTACTGGTTCTTTTGTAACACTTCCTTTTCTGCCTTTGGTAAATCTTCCGGATAACAATGCCCAGAGAATAAATCCGACAAATATGGCAGGGATAATCAGCAATTCAACTCCCATGATCGTATCTAGTTAGATATAACATTAGTTTATACAATCTGCTGAAGCTACTTTTCGATCTTTACACTTACACTCAGCAGATTAGTATAATGAAAAGGTAAAAATCCATGCCCTTTGTCAAGCAGTAACTCCAACATTTTGGAATTTGTGCAATAACTCATTCAGATATTCATTCTGTCCAGACTCCGTACTTAAATACCTGATACCATTGTTCCAGTTTCTGTTCATCATATATCCCCAATATGCGCATGATTTCTCTGGCAAATTCAATCGGAGAAATTCCATTGGCTGTAATTATTCGTTGGTCTGTCACTGCCGATTCTTCTGCATAATAGTTTTGACCCTTATAATTAGGACTTATTGATTCCAGATAAAATTTGGCATTGCTGGTATGTGAGATGGCATTAAGTAAGCCTATATCACCCAAAAACGTGGTTGCGGCACAAATAGCCGCTATAGGTAGATTACTTTTATGAAACTGTAATACCAGTGTTTGTATATCATTCAGCTTCTTTTGTTCCCAAGCTTCGCCTCCTGGTAAGATAAGCATAGCCGCATTCCCGGTTTCTACCTCTTCTACTGTATAATCTGGCAGGATAGTAAGTCCTCCCATAGATCGGATAGGGTCACTTGTCAAGCCAACGGTACGAATCTGATAACGGGAAGACTTTTGAATTTCTGCTGTTGCATAAGAAGGTTCCCAATCAGCAAATCCCTCAAATACAAAAAGATATATTATTCGTTTCATATGATTAGGTTAGTAACAATAGGTAATCAGATATACTAAAAAGTTCACATCCATCTCTGTTATTGTATAAAAAAAGCATCATGTAATACTAACATGATGCTTCAACACTTACAATAAATTATACCTGAAATATTCTGTTGTCCAGAAAATTCACACTCGTGCCTGTTACTAAGTATTCTTCTGAACTGTCGAACCCGAGGGTTCTGTTTGCGTAGTGTTACTGACAGCCTTATCTCCTAAGGTGCCATCCATAGTTGACGGGAAACCATCTGTATGAAGTGTAATTGGTCCTCTTGTTACACTTCCATTTTTACCTTTGGCATATCCACCAAAAAGTAACGCCCAAATAACAAATCCGACAAAGAATATTACAGGAACTATCCATTCTACTCCCATGATCGTTATAGTTATGTTTGACATTAAGTATCAATACCTGCCAAAGATCAACTTGATACAGCACTATGAATTGACGTTCAGCAAGAATTTATATAAATATACATATAAATAAAGATAAAGATCTAAAGTATACATCAAAAATTTCTGTCCGAGGTTTAAATCTGTCTATCAAACTCATAAATTTCAAACAACGCTATACCTTATCTATTTCTGATCTGACCAATTACATATTATCCTACAAACATTTTACAGAAATTAATAAATACAGATTTTTACAGGATAAAAACTACGATCAAATTACAAACTTTGAGAGTAAAAATCCAGAAAGATAGTTTACTTTTGTTAAACAGAAATAACAATCAGAATAAGCTACTTTGTATTAAAAATCCAGAGAAATTGTGCGATACTTGCCCAAAACAATACCCTGCAAAAATAATTACCATCCTCTATTCCTATTAAAATACCTAAACCTTAGGTAAATAGCACCTTGTTTATCCGTCAGCAAAATCACCACATGTCAATTAACTAATCTTTCTACTCTTTTAATGAAAATTATTTTAAGTTTCCTGTTATTCATCTCAGCGTTTCCTGCATTTTGTCAGGTTAGCTTTGACAAAGGATACATACTAGACAATTCTGGAAAGAAAATCGAATGTCTGATTGAAAATAAAGACTGGGTCAAGAATCCTGAGACATTCCGGTATAAACTCACCGAAAATGATAGCCCTCAAAGTGCCCATATCTCAAACATTAAAGAATTTGCCATTGAAAATTATGCAAAGTTTGTCAGAGCCTCTGTGCAACTGGATACCTCAAAAAGTCGTGTATTAAGCAAGTTTAGCAGGAACCATGCACCAGAATGGACATCAGCTACTCTCTTTCTGAAAGTACTTGCTGAAGGTAAAGCGACGCTTTATTATTATGAAGCTACCGATTTGGTAAAGTTCTTTTTTAGTACTCCTACAGACACCTCTATACGGCAATTAGTTTACAAAGAATATACCATATCCAATTCAACCGTAGGCGAAAATGCATACTTCAGACAACAACTTAATAACGAGGTAAACTGTGGAAATGTATCCAGAACCTATCTGGAACGGATTCGCTATAGCAAATCTGAACTTACAAAGCATTTCATGCGCTATAATGCCTGTATGGGGCAAGAAGTAGTAAAACCAAAAATCTTTGCCACACGAGATCTTCTTAATTTCAGAGTAACACCAGGAATTAATTACTCATCGCTTTCTGTAAATTCAGATGTAGACAGACTTATAAATGTCACATTTGACAATCACCTGTTTTTCAGAGCAGGATTGGAAATTGAGTATATTCTTCCTTTTAACAAAAATAAGTGGAGTGTATTTGCTGAACCTACGTATCAATATTACAAAGCAGATCAAAAATACAATATAGATTACAAAGCAGCCATAGATTATCAGAGCCTGGAGTTCCCGATTGGTGTCCGATATGCTATATTTCTCAAGACAACTTCCAAAATCTTTGTTAACGCAATGTATGTGCCTGGCGCTGTTATACATTTGTCAAACTCAACAATTACATATAGCTCAGACCGGAACGGATTGACGTATCCCTATAAACTAAAAACAGGAGGAACTGCAGCGTTTGGCGCTGGCTATGCATTAGGTAATCTGAGCCTTGAGGCCAGATATTATATGAAGCAGGATTTACTGAATAACTATATTTATTTTGGCACTTCTTACCAAAGATTAACAATTGTGCTAGGCTATCGTTTTGTAAAACTTAAGAGTAAAGTTAAGACAACTCAATAAAAAGCCTCACAAACAGGTGTATTCATACAAGTACACCTGTTTGTGAAATATTTTGATGAAGAAAGAATTCAATTTATAGGGTTCTTTAGTACCTTTTTAAACTTGGGTAACTCAAACTTCTTATTATCTACAGGTACTTGTTTAAAATCAGTAACCTCCTGAACTGCTGATGCCATAAATCCCATTTGCTCTATTTTGAGAGGCATACAACCTATTTTGTTCAATATCTGATCCCAATGTCCATAGAGATGTCCTTTGTAAAATCTGGCATCCATCTTTAAATACTCTTTGTTGTACCAGACTTTCATCTCTCCCATTTCTGACTTTACAATCATACTTTTACAGACAATTCCCATAACTGTAGCTGTCTCTTTCTGGTCAATACATTCTACAAATGTATCTATGGTTTTTCGACTATCTACGGTCACTGCCGAATCAGACCCCACACGCCAGGAATATAATAATCCATCTTTGGGATTATATAACTGATACCCACGTTCCTTTCCGGCGTCTATTTCAGAAATGTAGTTTCCTTCTTTGTAATAATACTTCTGCACAATATATCCCCTCTCTCCAAGCTTTTCTTTTAGGCTCTTCTGCCATAAACTATCCGGAATCATTTTAGGATTTGGATTGGGCATCTCTACTTTATAAGTAATCCATCCTTCAAAACTTTGTGCATAAGTCGTAATGTAAGCAACACTAAATAGAAATAATAAATGGTATTTTGTAAATGGTTTGGGCATGTATTTTAGGGTTAGTTTATAGTTGAATTTGGTTTGTGCCTTCTTGTATTTCGCATAAGTCAGCTAACAGGTTGCTTTTTTAGAATTTAAGCTTTTTCTGTTCATTTTTATGTTTATAATGAAAGCGAACAGATAAGTAGGCAAGCAATAAAGTAAACGCAATAGACATAGGTAGTAACTCTATTCTTTTAGTAGAATCATAAGTAGAGATTCTATACGTTTCAGAAAGAGCCCCAAGTGTTAATAATCCAAAGAAATATTTTAGAAATGTATACATAATCGGTAATTGTGTTTATTACCATGCAATAACCGAAGACATTGTTAAATAAACAATGATTTATGGCAGCCTTGATCCTTTAAAAGCCTCTTTAACCTGCCTTTACTGTATATCCTGGCACAAAAACACTGTTAACCAAACCATACCCTATTGGAGGAAATGCATCTTTTCGGATAGGTTGTTTGCTTCTTACCATCTGCATATCAGGTATGAGCCGCATAAACACACGAATGTCCTCATCATGAATCAGGGAGTCACTTTTTGTCTCCAGCTTTATCAGCAGAAAAGAATGTACATACTGATCGTCAAGACAATCCTCCAAATCCAGGTCATCACGTAACTTTACCACAAACCAATCTGGGTCTATACTCTCTTTTCCGTTATCAGATACAGACAGAAGACAAATGCGGTCAACAATCTTTCCTTTATTCAGACTCATGTAGCCATATACCAGCTGATTATAATGTGGAGGTTGAATGGTTACAATGTAGTTAACAATATTGACAGGGTGAATAAAGTTGTACTTGAACACACTCAGTAAACTAGCCAGACCTCTATTTACAGGTACATGATCATAATCAGGTGGTGATATTCGAAATTCAATAGGACGCCAGTAACCTTTTACCAGATCATAATTGCTCAGATGAGTAACATAGAAAATAATCAGTAGCCCGCTGTACAAACAGGATTGAAGGTAGTTGGTATTAGCGCCCTGCTTGCCATACTGAAATGCATCAACAAAATAATTGAGCACCAGAATTCCAGAAAGCATTACAGCCAAGAAGAAACGAAGTTTCTCATCCCTATGGGCAGTTTTAAAATGAAAGAACTGGCTGTTATTAATGGTATTATTGACCATAATAGTCCATGCCTGAATCTCGAAAATAAAAATTCCGATTACAAGAATAAGCATATGCTCAAATAAAAGATAGTCATACAACCCATGCAAAAATGACGCAATCAGAAATGACATACCAAAGTAGACTATCTTGGAGGAGCTATGCTGATATCGGGAGATAACCAATCCATATACAGCAAACGAAGACTCCAGCATATGACCCACTACAGACAGCATGGCCCTCCCCTGAATGATCGTTCCGGTAATATTCTTGAAATAAATCAGGTTTTCAATAAAGGCAAAACCCAATGCAGACAAACAGGCATACAGAATATAGTCGTAAGGTTCATCTATCTCTTTTGTAAACTTCAGAATGATGAAGAAGGGTATCAGCTTTACAAATTCTTCGATTACACCAATATCCAGAAAGGAGAATACGAACAAATCATACCAGAAATGGCCTGTGTAGGTAATAGGGTAGTAAAGGTCTATTCCATCTGTAATCACAGCTACCAGTAAAGAACAGATCATACCCAACAACAATGTCCCAATCTGGTAACGTAGTTTTTCTTTATGAAAAACATCTATCCTGTGAATATAAATGAACCAGGTTACCATTATCAGCAGTGCTGACACAAAACCAACCCAGTTCATGTTATGCCAGATTACAGAAACAATGTTCTTGTAGTATTCTCCAATTTCACCATCACGCAACAAATTCCGTTGCTGAACTTCATCAAGGTGTATAATAGTATCTGCTTTCAGATCTACTGTCATATCTGGAAACCAATAGTTAACAGCAACAGGTGAAAGCACCAGGATAAAGAAGACCCAAAGTAAGGAACGGGTAGAACCGGTTTTAAAGAACAAATGCTTGTTTCGGCTTTTCCAGTAATTATATCCCAGAATGGAAGCACAGGAAAAAACAATCCAGAACAGATAGGTATATATGCGAAGCATAGTAACATTTTAGGTATGGCTATTGATGAGAATAAACTATCAACAGTAACCTAAAATGTTGCTATACGTAATATTTTGGATGATTTTATAAGGGGACTTTATAATCAACCTACTTGTGACAGTAGATAAAGTTATTCATTCTATGTAACTTCCTATCTCCAGTTCACCCAAAGTAGATTTGATTTGGTTATAAAACAGTGCATACTTTTCAGGTTCTTCACCAAGTTCAAGCAATGACTCCATATCATTTCCACTACTGGTAATTATGCAATTGATATTTTGGACTTTAGTGCTCAAAAGGTTTTCGTCTTCATCCTCTTCATCTTGTCTATATAGAGTAAAAGAAATAGGATCACTTACATAAATGATAAATAGCGGAAAATCTTTACGGTCTGTACTACTAAACACCTCCAGCCCAGCAAACACTCCATTTGTTTTGGAAAGATGTACTTTAAAGGCATAATTTTGTCCCGGATCTAAGCTGGCAATAGATGTTGTATCAAGAATAGAAAGACTACTACCGGATACTAATTTACTCTGTGGAGTCTCATCCTGAAAATCCCAGAAACTGATACCTCGTATATTCTTCTGTTGGCCTGTAATCAAAGTGGCTCTCAATCAATTTATTTTCCTGGAGACGGGATACTAAGGTATCGATGTCTGTCAAAGTAATAATGGTATTACTCTTAGGGGCAATCTGAAGATAATGAAATGCACTCATAGGGATATAGAGAAACAATAATATGTTGTTTTATAAACAATACTTCATGAGACAATATATCGTTTCTACCTCTGATGAGCTAGTAGTTTCACAATTATTCGGCAATCAACTGGATAAATACATGTACTATATCTGGATATTTACTGTATTATTTTGTTGAATAGGGCAACCTTAAAGTTATCTGCTATGCTATTTTTTTTTCTTCGCTTGAGCTAATGCATCCTTTACTCTGAACTTCACAATATCTGTAATCAACTTCAGAGGCATAGGCTTATCCAACGGAAATTGGACTGATCCCTTAGCGCCTTTGTAGCCGGAAAGTTGTTCTTTGAATGCTTCAATACCTACAGGAGCAGGATAGAAACCAATATGATTTTTGAAGGCAGCAAAATGAACCAGATTGCCATTCAGAACAAAGGTAGGCATGGCATATTTGATGGCTTCCTGTGCTTCCGGGGCTGCTTCTTTGATGGTTGCCCGTATCTGATTCAGAATCTGTTGAATATTGTCAGGAAATCCGGCAATATATTCATCGATAGTGGTAGCATTAGTCGTAACCATAAGATTTGTTGTTAGAGAGAAAAAATTTAATCAACAAATCAAAATACCTAAATCCGGAATGGAGAACAAGGATCTGTTTATAAAAAAGTAGTAGTCTTATATCTTCTATATAGAAACAAAAAGAGCCAGAATATATTCTGGCTCCATGTGCTACTTATCTGTAACGCTCTGGTGATAATAATGTTGTATCAACACTTGTTTTTTCTCCTGCTACGATTTCTTTTACCAGCTGTCCTGTTACAGGAGCCAGACTTAATCCCATCATAGCATGTCCACTAGCGACAACGGCATTGGCAAACTTCTGAATACGGCCAATGTATGGTAGTCCATCAGGTGAGCAAGGTCGTAAACCGGACCATATCTGTTTCTTATCTGGAATATCAAACTGGTAATCAGGCAGGTATTTAGGTAGTGACTTGATAATCCCCCCAAATCGGCGCAGGTCAATATCCTGGTTGATGCCCCCAATCTCCATTGTTCCCCCTACACGCAACTGATTATCCATAGGAGTAATAGCAACCCGTGCTTCTGTAAGAATGGAAGGAGTATGCAACTTTTTAGCAGGCAACGGGATAGTGATGCTATAGCCTTTCCCTGCCTGAATCGGCATTCGGAAGCCAAGCTGCTGTACAATCTCCTGCGACCAGGAACCGCCGGCAATGATCACTTCATCTGCCTTTATATTACCTTTATTGGTAACTACTTCCGTAATATGATCTTTCTGTGAAACAAACCCTGACACAATCGTATTGGACTGCAAACGTACTCCTTTCTTTGTCAGATATGCTTTCAGGCCTTTCATTAACTGATTCGGATGGAGATGCGCATCACCCGGATAAAATATTCCTCCCAGGACATCAGGTTTTACTTCAGGCTCCAGTTCATCTACTTCTTTCTTCGTAAGTACCTTAGCTTCCATACCTAATCCATGTGCGGTTTCAGCCACATGTGCTTCCTCTTCCAGCATATGGTCTGTTTTACACAACATCAGCAACCCTTTGGATTCAAAAGCAAAGGCAAACTCATTTTGTTTCGCCATTTCCGCATACAAGTTCCGGCTTATAGTATTCAGGTCCCGTAATACAGGCATCGAACGTTTTACATGGGTATCATTCGCCATCTTATAAAACTTCAGCCCCCACTGAATCAGATCCAGATTCAGACGTGGTTTTACATAAAACGGACTTTCGGAATTAAACATCCACTTGATGCCTTGTGCTACCATACCGGGTGCCGCCAATGGAATAAAGTGGCTAGGTACAATCATACCTGCATTACCAAAGGAACATCCATCCCCCAGATCTCCTTTGTCCAGTACAGTTACCTGATGGCCTGCCTGACTCAGATAGTAGGCAGAACATAAACCTATTACTCCACCCCCTACGATTACTATTTCTTTTTGAGTTGCCATTGCAAACTATTATCTTTTATACTCAGAAAATTGCGGTTGTGATTATTTTACCAGGAATCCGTATGCATACGGATCGTCTTCGGGATCAATAGTAATGGTATTGTGACCATAGATTTTAGCCCAGCCTTCAATACCAGGGATCATTGCCTTGTGTCCTCCCAGTGTTACTTCATCTTCTACAGTTCCAATAAACTGGCTTCCAATAATGCTTTCATGCACAAAACGATCACCTTTTTTAAGCTTACCTTTCGCATGCCATTGTGCCATACGTGCAGAAGTCCCTGTACCACAAGGTGACCGATCAATAGCTTTGTCACCATAGAATACGGCATTGCGGGCAGTAGCCTCCGGACTAATCGTAGCTCCTGTCCACAGCAGGTGGCTCAGGCCTTTGATGGTTGGGTTTTCCGGATGCACAAAAGTGTGAGCAGCATTGATGCGCTCACGAACTACAGGGCTCCAGCGAATCAGGTCTGCTGCTGTATAGTGCTCTAACCCTTTGAAGTTAGACTGTACATCTACAATTGCATAGAAGTTGCCACCATACGCTACATCTACAGTAATCAATCCTAAATCCGGACATTCTACCTGTATGTTTTCAGCAGCAAGATAGGATGGTACATTAACCAGCTTTACGGATTTTACTTTTTTACCTTCCTGGGTATAAGTCACTTTTACCAGTCCGGCAGGTGTCTCCAGCCTCAACTGTCCAGGTACTTTCGGAATCACCAGGCCTTCTTCTATCATGATGGTTACTGTACCAATGGTGCCATGTCCACACATAGGCAGACATCCGCTGGTTTCGATAAACAGTACGCCAATATCATTTTCCGGATCATGAGGTGGATACAGTATGCTACCTGACATCATATCATGACCTCTTGGTTCGAACATCAACCCTTTGCGTATCCAGTCAAATTCCTGTAGAAAATGCTGGCGCTTTTCACTCATGTTATTGCCTTTCAGTAAAGGGCCACCGCCAGCTACCAACCGAACGGGATTGCCACAGGTATGGGCATCTATGCAGAAGAATGTTTTACTTGCCAATGGGATAGAATTTATTGTTACTATACAAACAAAATACTAGTTAAAACAAGACTTATAACCACGCTACATTTACAAAAAACAGATCTGTAGCAACCTTGATATTCTCCTGTGTGAGTGCTTCAGTAAGTTTCATCTCTTTCCAGGTTGTAGTTGGATAGATAAAGGCAAGAGCTTTGTCTTTCAGAGCAATCTTTACAGGCATATTGAATGCCTTGACATCAGCCTTCCAGCGATACATCAGCTTCCCTCCTTTTACCTGTAGTTCCAGCACAGGAATGTCTTTATAGTTCAGATATTGTTCAAACAAGGGTGTCAGGTCTTTGCCAGACTTCTTAGTAAAGAAGGCTACAGTTTGTTTATTGTCAATAATCTGATGCTTAAAGGTATTGTAATAATCCTTGATCAATGCCCACCATTTGGTATCATCGTTAATGATGTTACGCAGTGTATGCAGAAACAACGCACCTTTGAAATACATATCCTTAGAACCAGGAGTATTGACACCATAAGGCCCCAGAATGGGTTTGTCATTGGCTACTTTACCACGATACCCATTGATATATTTCAGTGCATTGTCATATCCAAACAGGCACTCTACATATACGGCTTCTGCATAGGTTGTAAAACCTTCGTGCAGCCACATGTCGGCAATGTCTTTGGAAGTAATGCTGTTCCCAAACCACTCATGACCACTTTCGTGAATAATGATGAAGTCAAACCACATACTTACACCTACACCTGTCCAGTCACGGCGACGGTAGCCATTTTCGTAGTAGTTTCCATATCCAACAGCACTTTGATGCTCCATACCCGAGTGAGTAGTTTCAATTATTTTGTATCCATCCCGTTTGAAAGGATATTCACCAAAATACTTTTCAAAGCAGCCCAGCATGGGTTTTACCTGTGCAAACTGTTTCTTTGCTTTTTCCAGATTGTAAGGCAGCACATAATAATCCAGTGGCATTGTGCCATACTTATCATCAAAATGAACATAGTTCCCAATGTTCAGTGCTACACAATAATTATTGATAGGATAGCTGACAAACCAGTCATACCGGGTGTAGCCATCACCCAACTCTTTTTTGCCCCGATACTGTCCGTTGGAAACATCCATCAGGTTACTGGGAACGGCAATACTAATCAGCATACTATCGGGCTTTTCAGTCTGATGGTCTTTGTTAGGCCACCATACACTGGCTCCCATTTCCTGACAGGTAGTATTGATCCAGGGTTTTCCCTGTTCATCGTGCGCCCAGGTAAATCCTCCCGACCAAGGCGGACGTGCAGCAACAACAGGAACTCCCGAATAGAAGAAATCGATTGATTGTACGGACTTAGCAGGCAGTTTTTGAGGAAAGTCGATAAATACTGCGTTGCCATCACGACTGTATTTCAGTTCTTTGCCTCCGTAAACAATCTTGTCTACGTTCAGGTTGGAAAACAGATCGACCTGCATCCGATTGAAAGCAGAGACTACTTTGAACTGAATCGTGTTTTTCCCGGCAATGGATTTAGCGGCGGTATCAACTTTTATATCCAGATGATAATAGGTTACATCATAACAACTGCGTTCGGGTGTCAGGGTGCCCCGAAGTGTGTCTGCATGTGTAAACGGTTTGTTAGTTTCCTGAGCGAATAGAGAACAACTAATAAGTAGTGTGCTGATGAAGAAAATGAATTTTGTCACGGGTGATTGGGGTTTGTATACGATTAAAAGACTCTGACAAATTTATAAAATATGGGAAACCCAAGCCCTAAACTATTATCTTGTTCCGTATCTTTTTTGTTTCAGAGTTATTATCACAATTGTAAGCTCAAGGTATTAATTTGAAAATCCGTTCAACTTAGTCAACTTAAGCAATTTCATCTCTTTCCTTATCTTCTTTTACTCTCCGGAAAAGAACACACTATCTTCCCTGTCCTCGTCTCCCCTTTTTTGTCCTCCTGTAAGAATCTTGTGGCAAGACCGGCGGCCTTTCCAACTGGAGAGTATTCTTTCTCTCAGAAAGTAAACGCAACTCTATTTGTCACGAGATTCTTTCAGAAGGACAGATAAGGAAATCTTTCAGGAGAACAGAAGAGGAAATAATCCTTTCGGAAGGCCTGAAAAAAGATCGAAAGAAGAGCTTGATCCTTTTGGGAGACAAAAAGAGAACCTACCTGTTTCTGGAAAACTGAGTCAGCAGAAACAGGTAGGTTCAAATTATTTATTCAGCTACCAGGCTAGTCTTTTGGAATGCTGGTAATACAGGGCGGGTAGCCAGAGCGTCTTCAATGATTTTGACAACCTTTGCTCTTTCTGCACCTGCCAGCGGTAAACGAGGTTCGCGTACGTATTCTGTTCCGATGCCTGTATATACTTCAGCCAGTTTGATATTCTGGATGAATTTGGTAGAAACGTCCAGGTGCAACAATGGGAAGAACCAGCGGTAGATAACACGGGCTTCTTCTACACGTCCTGTTTTTGCCAGTTCATAGATAGCTACGGTTTCAGCTGGGAATGCATCTACCAGACCTGCTACCCAACCATGTGCTCCCATCAGCAAGCTTTCCAGAGCAAGGTCATCCACACCACTCATAATCTTGTAGCGATCACCAAACTTATTGATGATATCTGTCATGTAACGAACATCTCCTGTTGACTCCTTCATGGCTTCAAACTTAGGTTCAGAAGCCAGTTCTTCAAACATTTCCAGCGAGATAAAGGTCTTATACGCAAGCGGGTTGTTGTACAACATGATTGGCAAGCTTGTATGAGCAGCTACTTTTTTCAGGAAATGCACAGTTTCGCGATCATCCGAAGGATAGCGCATGGGAGGTAGTAACATAAATCCGTCAGCGCCATTTTTCTCTGACTCCTGCACAAACCGGATAGCTTCACGGGTAATGCTTTCTGCGACACAGATTACGACAGGCACTCTTCCTGCTACTACCTTTACTGTATTTTTTAGCAATGTTTGTTTTTCATCAAATGAAAGAGTACTGTTTTCACCCAATGAACCACAAATAATAATTCCATGTACACCAGCACTCAATTGTGCTTCGATGTTTTTATTGAAAGTGTCAAGATCCAGTGATTCATCTGCATGAAAGTTTGTGGTAACAGCTGGGTAAACACCAATCCAATCAGGTCTCATAAATAATAAAGATTAAGGTTTAAAGATTCAGCAGATCTATCTGCCAGGACATGTAGTATGAGTTGGAATATAATTTTGATTAATCAAACCGCCAGGATGTCTGGAAGTTTTTAGTTAAAGGTTGCTTTGTTAATATGGCTCGTACCAGCTCAACCGGTAAAGTATTTTCTTTCAGAATGGCATCGTGAAACTCTTTATCTGTCATCTTGCCAGAATCTACCAGTTCTTTGTGCAATGCCCGGAACTGAAGGCCACCAATCATATAGGCAAGCTGATAAAGTGGTCCATAGCCTCCTGTAAACGAACGACGCACTTCTCCTTCCGCATTAGCTCTCTCATGTCCTACACGATCTACCAGAAAATCAATACATTGCTGAGGAGTCATTTTTTCCAGATGGTAGCTAAGTGAGAAAATGATACGGGCACAACGGTGCATTCTCCAGAACAGCATCCCTACCCGATCTTCAGCATTGCGGGGAAACTTCTTATCCCACAGTAACATTTCCCAATACAATGACCAACCTTCGATCCAGAACGGAGTGTAGAACATAGAACGATACGGACGATACCGGTCATTCATAAAGCCTTGCAAATGGTGTCCCGGAATCAGTTCGTGTTGCACTGTAGCTCTGGAGAAATGTGGGTTATTACCCCGCATACTCATCAGCTTGGCCTCGTGGGTCATGGTATTGGTGGGATAAGAGATCAGAATGTCTTCTCCTCCCAAAAAGAACGGACTTACCAACTGACGTTGTGGTGACATCATACGCATATGCCAGGTTTCCTTAGCCAGTTCAGGAACCGTAACCAACTGGTTCTTCTCTACAAAATCAATCGCCTCTACTGCCAGTGCATAAATCAATTCAGGTTGTTTTCCTGGCTCTACATAGGTATTCTTTACTTTCTCCAGTGCTTTTTTCCAGTCATCACCAAATCCCATCTCGCGGGATGCTTTCTTCATTTCGGTTTCACACCAGGCAAACTCCCGATTGGCTATCGTTACCAGCTCGTCAGGTGTATAAGGAATCATTTCAAAACGTAGCTGTTCTATCAGCTTCTCTCTGCCTATAGGATTGCCGATAATTCCACTTCCATCATCCTTAGCCTGATTATCTGCTGATAACCGCTTGGATAAAAAGCCGACATAGTTGCTGAATACTGAATCTGCATCAGTGAATGGTTTACTTACCCACCAGGTAAACAAAGGGTCATATCCTTCATAAAAATGATAGGACTCCTGAAAACGTCTCTGCAGATTTTCGGCCAGCGAAGAGGCCATTCGATTCAGACGGGAGGTCAGCTTGGCAGACTTCTCAATTTCTTTCTGGGTGTTCTGAATATCTGTTTTCAGACTGTTGATCAAACTAGCCGTTTCTTTGGGATTCAAAACTTCTCCTTTGCGACGAGATTTTTCGAAGGTCAGTATTTTATCCCTGAAAGCAAATACAGGCTGCAGTGTCACCAGGTCTTTTTCCAGTGTTTTCAGGTCATCAAGTTCCTGCTTCAGGTCACGTTTAAAGATAATATAATCTACTTTTCCACTCTGACTAAGTTTATCAAAGTCTAGTGCTTCTAATTTTTGTAAAGTTTGTTGATGGAATTGTTGTAAGCGGGATACCCGTTCTGGTGAACAAGTAATGGTATAGGTTCGGTTCAGACTACCCAGATCTTCTCTATAAACAGTGATTAAAGCCTCTACTTCTGCCGAAGAGTTTGTTCCCTGTGCCCTTACCTGTGGACTAATCAGGAAACATAGTAAAATAAGAAAACTACTAATTCTGAGTAAAAACAGTTGCATCTGGATAGGTTGTGTGTTAAACAGTTGATAATGAAAAGAACAGAGACAATAGTATTATAGAAATATGCGGCTCCTATATTCCATAGCAATCATAAACAAAACTAGACAAAAAAAGTAAGGTATACTTTTTCAATTTTAGCATATCCTTCACCTATATTAACATAAAACAAGAGATTATCTTCTTATTCATGTTAAAATGAAAAGCATCTAAATATTTTTCACTTTTCTGCTTACATAATAGTATGTCTGATGGAGGATTATAATAAAAAAGCCCTCTCCGAAAAGAAGGCCTGAATGTTAGAGAGTTACCTCATTAATTTTCTTTAGGCAAATGAATAGGGATTGTATTTACCGGATTTGCAGGCAAAGAAACTGTTACATCAGGAAGATCAATGATAAAAGTAGACCCATGCCCAATTATGCTTTCTGCCCGGATCGTACCTTTATGATACTCTACGATTTTCTTACAGATAGCCAGTCCTACCCCTGTTCCTTCTACTTCGTGATAGCTATGCAATCGTTTAAATACAACAAATATTTCTTCTGCATAGGAAGCATCAAATCCGATTCCATTGTCTTTCACATAAATTCTGTGCAGTTTTCCAGACCCATTTTTTGTTGCAGATTCGGCATAAATCTGAATCTGAGGCACAGCGTCATGTTTGCTGTATTTCAGGGCATTACTTATCAGATTTTGAAAAAGCTGATAGATCTGGCTTGAAATAACTGATGCAACCGGCAAATCTCCGACAGAAATAATTGCCTTCTTGGCTTCTATCTCCGATTCCATATCTGAAAGTACTTCTGCCAGCACCTTATTCAGGTCTATTGTACTAAATTCCTCTTCCTGACCTATCTGTCTTGAAAATTCCAGCAAGTCCCGTATCAGTGTCTGCATACGATCAGAGGCACTCACAATTTTTTGCAGATACACTTCCATATCCTGATCAATGCGTTCTCTAAACTTGATAGCCAGCGTATTGCTGAAAAGTTTGATTTTACGCAAAGGTTCCTGCAAATCATGTGAAGCAACATACGCAAACCGATTCAGTTCTTCATTGGCTAGCCGAAGGTTGGTGTTGTTTTCAACCAGCTGCTGATTCAGCAAACGAATTTTCTCTTCATTTACCCGGCGTTCCTCAACCTCTTTTTCCAGATTTTTATTGATAGACATCAGCTTCTTTTCCTGAGCAAGAAGCTGATGTGTTTTCTGATACAACTCCGTAAATACACTTACCTTCACCCGTAATAAATCCGGATTGATTGGTTTGGATATATAGTCTACTCCACCTAACTGATATCCTTTAAAGATATATTCAGACTCGTAGTTATGGGCTGTAATAAAAATGATCGGAATATTTCTCAGCCGTTCACGTTCATAGATCATGTTGGCAGTTTCAAACCCATTCATATCCGGCATCTGCACATCCATCAGGATTAGTGTAAAATCCTGTTGCTGTAACAACATTTTCAGAGCAGCCCTACCCGAATTGGCTTTGACAATTGTATAGCCTTCATGTTCCAGTATCGTTTCAATCGAGAATAAATTATCTTCCCGGTCATCAACAACCAGTATCTTAATATCACGTTTACCCGGTAAATCTTCTTTTTGACTAAGTTGCATTCTCGTTTATTTATAGAGCCATACTCTCATCAATGATAAAAGCTGATCAATTTTAACAGGTTTGGTGATATAGTCAGAGGCTCCCGCTTCAATACATTTTTCCCGGTCACCCTTCATCGCCTTAGCTGTTACAGCTATAATAGGCAGATTGGTATTTTTGTGTTCACGTCTGATTTTCTGTGTCGTTTCATACCCATCCATCTCAGGCATCATAATATCCATCAGTACAATATCAATCTTATTATTCTCCATTAGAATATTGATAGCTTCCTGACCACTCTCAGCAGTAATGGTATTGATATTAAAACGCTCAAATGCTGTAGTTAGTGCAAACAGATTACGTACATCATCATCTACCACCAATACATTTTTAGCAGCCAGAATATCTTCTTTCGAACGAAGATTCTCAATAATCTTTTGTTTTTCAGGCAATAAGTCCTTATGATCCAGATGTAAATGCAGCACGGTCTCTTCCAGTAACCGATCCAGTGACTTCACATCTTTTAATAATACCCGATTGGCGTATTGCTTCAGCTGTATCTTCTCTTTTGGAGAAAAGTCTTTGGCTGAATAAATCAGTACAGGTGTGATGTGATTCTTTTTAATGGAGTTTACTTCTGTAATAAAATCCATTCCACTGATATCAGGCAGCATAAAATCTACACTGATGCAATCATACATATTATTCCGGATCTTTTCCAGTCCTTCTTCACCAGTGGTAGCAATTTCAATATCTATCAGATCTCCATTATCCAGCATCTTTACCATTTGAGAAGAATCCAATTCGTTATCTTCTACGATCAGAAGCTTCTTAGGGTTCCGGTTATGAAAATCTAGGATGTCCTTGAACAATATTGTCAGGGCTTCGTTTTTCAGTGGCTTTTGCTGGAAGCTGCGAGCCCCTCTTTGCATAGCCAGCAACCTGTTTTCTTCTCCAGAGATCAGATGGACAGGTATATGCCGGAAGTTGATGTCATTTTTAAACAGATCCAACACTCTCCAGCCACTGGCATCCGGTAGTTTTACATCCAGTGTCACTGCAATAGGATTGTATTTATTAGCCAGATCAAATACATCCCCAAATCCTGTAGCCACTACTACTTTCAGATCCATATCGTGTGCCTTCTCAATCATGATCTTGGCAAAACGCAGATCGTCCTCTACCACCAGTACCACTTTGTCGTTCAGAACAATATTGTTTCGATCATCTCCGGTTTCGTTGATGATCTCATTCAATCCTTCCAGATCTTTTGTTTCGGTTACTTTTACCGTTGGAACAGACTTGATAGCGAGTTCATCGCTTTCTGACAACTTGTATTCACTGACGGTCAAGCTGCTTTGTTTTTCCTTTTTGATCAGGTTTGGATTGTAGTCAATAGGCAGGAACAAGGTAAACGTACTTCCTCTACCTGGTTCGCTTTCCAATTCGATGGATCCACCCAGCAATTCAGCCAATCCCCGGCTGATAGACAATCCCAGACCTGTTCCACCATATTTACGGCTGGTAGATCCTTCTGCCTGCTGGAACGCCTCGAAGATAATATTCTGCTTGTCTTTGGAAATACCAATACCTGTATCTCTGATTTCAAAGGCAACGGTAAACGGTGCCTTATCCAGACTGACATTACCAGGCTTCCAGTTGCGTTGTGCATGATAGATCCGGAATCTGACCTCTCCTTTTTCTGTAAACTTAAATGCGTTGGACAAGAGATTCTTCAGGATCTGATTCAAACGCTGAATATCTGTCTCCAGTGTATCCGGCAGTTTTTCATCAATTTCAATGCTAAAGCGCAGGTTCTTGTTCTCAGAAATGTGTTTAAACGTTGTTTCAACGAAAGAGGTAATTTCATTGAAACGCACCTTGATAAAGTCAGTTGAGATATATCCGGATTCAATTTTAGAAAGATCCAGAATATCATTAATCAATTGAATCAGGTCATCTCCGCAACTGTGAATGGTTTTGGCATATCGTACCTGCTTTTCAGTAAGATTACCTTCTCTGTTTTCAAAGAGCTGCTGAGCCAAGATAAGGAGAGAGTTCAATGGTGTACGCAACTCATGCGACATGTTGGCAAGGAACTCAGACTTATACTTGGAAGTAAGCTGCAACTGTTCTGCTTTTTCTTCCAGTGATTTGCGGGCTTCTTCTACCTCCTTGTTTTTGCCTTCCACTTCTTCTTTCTGTTTTACCAGCAGGTGTGCTTTGTCCTGTAGCTCCTCGTTGGTACGACGCAACTCATCGGTCAGAGATTGAGACTGTGCCAGCAACTCTTCTGTACGGGTATTGGTTTCAATGGTGTTCAATACGATACCAATACTTTCTGTCAGCTGACTCAGGAAGTCCAGGTGAATTTCACTGAAGGTTTCAAATGATGCCAGCTCAATTACCGCCTTGATTTCTTTTTCAAACAATACAGGCAATACAATCAGGTTCACAGGTGACGAGTCTCCTAAACCGGAAGCAATCTTGATATAATCTTTTGGTACATTGGTCAATAGAATACGTTCTTTGTCCAGGGCACATTGTCCGACCAACCCTTCTCCCAATGCAAACTCCCTGCTGATATGTAGATCATTCTTAAACGCATAGGAGGAGAATAGCTTCAGTTTTTTATTCTGCAGGTTTTCATCCTGTTCCAGAATATAGAACATACCCTGTTGTGCATTTACCACCTGAGCCAACTCAGAAAGAATTCGTCGTGTTACTGTATTCAGATCCTTCTGACCCTGTAACATTTGCGTAAACTTAGCCAGGTTGGATTTCAGCCAGTCCTGCTCCTGATTTCGTAAGGTAGTTTCTTTCAGGTTGGCAATCATCTGGTTGATAGTATCCTTCAACTCTTCCACTTCCCCTTTCGCCTCTACCCGAATCATCTGAGTCAGATCCCCTTTCGTTACCGCAGAAGCAACTTCCGAAATTGCCCGTACCTGAGTAGTCAGGTTTTCTGCCAGCTGGTTTACGTTTTCCGTCAGGTTTTTCCAGATACCTGATGCACCCGGCACACTGGCCTGTCCACCCAATCGTCCTTCAACCCCTACCTCACGAGCCACCGTTGTTACCTGATCGGCAAACAACGCCAATGTGTCAATCATTTCGTTGATGGTATCTGTCAACTGTGCTACCTCACCACGTGATACGATGGATAACTTTTGCTTCAGGTTACCTGTTGCTACAGCAGTCACAACCTTTGCAATGCCCCGTACCTGGTTTGTCAGGTTGGACGCCATCATGTTTACCGAGTCAGTCAAATCTTTCCAGGTACCGGCTACCCCCTGTACTTCTGCTTGTCCACCGAGCTTTCCTTCTGTACCTACTTCCCGTGCCACACGTGTTACCTCATACGCAAACGAGTTGAGCTGATCCACCATCGTATTGATGGTATTTTTCAAATCAAAGATCTCCCCTTTTACGTCGATAGTTACCTTTTTAGACAAGTCACCCGATGCCACCGCTTTTGTCACCTCGGCAATATTTCGTACCTGTGAAGTCAGGTTACCCGTCATCTGGTTTACGGAGTCTGTCAAATCTTTCCAGGTTCCAGCTACCCCTGGTACGAATGCCTGTCCACCAAGTTTACCATCTGTACCTACTTCCCTCGCTACCCGTGTTACTTCGGATGCAAACGCCCGAAGCTGATCCACCATCGTATTCAGCGTTTCTTTCAGCTGAAGGATTTCTCCCCGCACGTCCACTGTAATCTTACGTGACATATCCCCGTTCGCCACGGCAATCGCCACATCGGCAATATTCCGTACCTGAGCGGTCAGGTTACCTGCCATCTGGTTTACTGAATCGGTCAAATCTTTCCAGGTTCCACCCACACCTGGCACGTTTGCCTGACCACCGAGTTTACCTTCCGTACCTACTTCCCTCGCTACCCGTGTTACTTCAGATGCAAAGGCCCGAAGCTGCTCCACCATGGTGTTAATCGTATTCTTCAACTCAAGGATCTCTCCCTGAACATCCACCTCAATCTTACGCGACAAGTCACCATTTGCCACGGCGGTTGTTACCTCAGCAATGTTACGTACCTGAGCTGTCAGGTTTGACGCCATTTTATTTACTGAATCGGTCAAATCTTTCCAGGTTCCACCCACACCTGGCACGTTTGCCTGACCACCTAATTTTCCTTCTGAACCTACCTCTCTTGCTACCCTTGTTACTTCCGAACCAAACGAGTTGAGCTGATCCACCATGGTGTTAATCGTATTCTTCAACTCGAGGATCTCTCCTTTTACGTCTACTGTAATCTTACGCGACAAATCCCCTCGGGCCACGGCGGTTGTTACCTCAGCAATGTTCCGTACCTGAGCTGTCAGGTTTGAACCCATCTGGTTTACAGACTCGGTTAAGTCTTTCCAGGTACCTCCAACTCCTTGTACTTTCGCTTGCCCACCGAGTTTACCCTCTGTACCTACTTCCAGCGCCACACGCGTTACCTCTGAGGCAAACGAGTTGAGCTGATCCACCATCGTATTGATGGTTTTCTTTAATTCCAAAATCTCCCCTGCAACATCCACCGTAATTTTCTTCGACAAGTCACCATTTGCCACGGCGGTTGTTACCTCAGCAATGTTCCGTACCTGAGCTGTCAGGTTTGAACCCATCTGGTTTACTGAGTCCGTTAAATCTTTCCAGGTTCCACCAACCCCTTGTACTTTCGCTTGACCACCGAGTTTACCTTCCGTACCTACTTCCAGCGCCACACGTGTTACCTCTGAGGCAAACGAGTTGAGCTGATCCACCATGGTGTTAATCGTATTCTTTAATTCGAGGATCTCTCCCTGAACGTCTACCGTAATCTTTTTCGACAAGTCACCATTTGCCACGGCGGTTGTTACCTCAGCAATGTTACGCACCTGGGCTGTCAGGTTTGATGCCATCTGGTTTACAGACTCGGTCAAATCTTTCCAAACCCCACCTACTCCTTTTACCGTTGCCTGACCACCTAATTTTCCTTCTGAACCTACTTCTCTCGCCACACGCGTTACCTCAGCAGAGAAGGAGTTCAACTGATCCACCATGGTGTTAATTGTATTTTTCAGCTCAAGGATTTCTCCTTTTACGTCCACCGTGATCTTACGCGACAAATCCCCTCGTGCCACCGCTGTGGTTACCTCGGCGATATTCCGTACCTGACCAGTCAGGTTAGACGCCATCTGGTTCACCGAGTCCGTTAAGTCTTTCCAGGTACCAGCTACCCCTTGTACTTCTGCTTGTCCACCGAGTTTACCATCTGTACCCACCTCTCTTGCTACCCGAGTTACCTCTGAGGAGAAGGAGTTGAGCTGATCCACCATGGTGTTAATCGTATTCTTTAATTCGAGGATCTCTCCCTGAACGTCCACCGTAATCTTTTTGGATAAGTCCCCTTTCGCTACCGCTGTGGTTACCTCGGCAATATTTCGTACCTGGGCTGTCAGATTACCTGCCATCTGGTTTACTGAGTCCGTCAAATCTTTCCAAACCCCACCTACTCCTTTTACCGTTGCCTGACCACCAAGTTTACCTTCTGAACCTACTTCCCGTGCCACACGCGTTACCTCCATAGAGAATAGATTCAGCTGTTTAACCATATCATTTACCTCAGTAGCAATACGGGCAAACTCTCCCTGCAATACGTGATCGCCAATCTGGAGAGGCATTTCCTGCGACAGGTTCCCTTTTGCTACCGAACCAATCACGTGTGCTATCTCAATGGTAGGATGCACCAGATCGGAAATCAGGCTATTGATTGAATCCACACTGGAACTCCACGACCCTCTGGCATAACGTGGCAGTTCTACACGGTGATTGAGCTTTCCCTGCTTACCGATAATGCTTCTGGCAGTGGTAAGCTCAAGAACCAGGCTCTCATTGAGAGCTATAATGTCATTTAATGTATCACAGATTTTTCCGGAAAGTCCGAGCTGATCAACAGGCATACGGACTGAGAAATTACCATTCTTCACTTCAGCGAGTACCCTAAGCAATGCTTTGGCATCCAGTTCATCATCAGATGAACCAAATGGCTTTGCATGCCCGTTCGTTCCGTCTGGTGTATGAAGCGACATATCTACTTCAGCCGTCTCTGCTACAGGTGATGCCTGCGAAGTTCCATTCGTGGATTTTTTTCTAGAGTTCATACATTGGGTACGTGGTATATAGATTAAGTAGCTATACTATTGTATATATATTTAGTAAGTGGTAATTCGCTTTTTTGGAAAATCTCTCACTTATGTAAAAACATTTTTTTCTTCTCTTGCTTTCCTTGCATTACTATCACTTTTATGTACCATATCCCATTAGAGTGGAAACTGTTTTCTGCAGGCTTCTAACAATACTAGACACCCGTGTAAATATTTCTATTTACATAGCAAAAAAATCATTACTCAATATAGTGTAATGATCATTTCAAAAACAATAATACGAATAAAAAGATCTGTAATGTATGTTATCAAGAGGCAAATACCAGCACCTTACCAAAATACATGCCAATACTAAATTATGCATTCAGTGGAGAATTAACCTTAAAGAGAACTGATTTTGATGAAATATGTACATGCGGATGTAGAAACTTTCTACAAATTGTAGAAGTATATCCACATATTTTACAAATGAAGATGATCTCTGTGTGTATAGATAGCACAACACTAGCAGGTAATCTTATCAATTACGCTACAAAGAGTTGTAGTCACTATACTTATAACGCAAAACCCAGATAAATAGTGCAATAGAGGAAAAAAATTTAAGCTGAGAAACCTAAAAATCCATCTACATGATTAATTCTATAACATAAAAAACATGAGTCATCCCGAATTTTGGATTTGATAAAACTCAAGCCTATATTTTTGAAAATAGTGTAGGCTTGGGGTAACTTTTGAGGAATCTCTCTTTCTACATTAGTTTATAATCCTTTACATCACTCTTCTTGCGGCTCCTTACTTTTTTGCTTGCCCAAAAAAGTAAGCAAAAAAAGGCACTTTTTCCCGATCCTTCCGCCCGCAAGGCCAAAGGCCAACCTCGCGGGAAAAAGATTGCCAACGCACCTACACCACCACACATGATTGAAGTCAATGCAACTCTCTTTGTAGCTTATTTATTTTACTATGTATTCCGCTTCAAAGTCAAATCCTTTTACTCAATATTTGGGTTGAATTATGTCTATACTATATAGGATAGCAGATAGTTGTTTACTTCACTATAACTTTCCGAGTGGCATTGCCTTTATCGGTTTTGAAAACGACCAGATAAATCCCTACACCATTACCCGACAGATCCAGTTCTTTCTGATAGCTACTTTGCGAAACAGCTTGTGTATATATTTTCTGTCCCAGGTTATTATACACGTCAATGGTTTCTATACGAGTGGAGGCTTGAGAAAAGTCAATCGTAAACCTGCCATCTGATGGATTTGGTGAAATAACAATCGACCGGCTCCATTCTGGCTGTTCGGTAGCTGTAGGCTTCATGACAAATTCTGTTTCACTGGTGGCAGTTCCACCCAGAGTAGTCACACTTACCTTGCCAGCTGTTACTCCTGTAGGTATAGTCACAACTAGTTGTGTTTCTGTAGCAGAAACCACAGTAGCCTTTTTCCCATTGATTGTAACCGTGTTGTCAGTCAGTATGGTCTGATAATTGGTTCCGGTAATCGTGATCTGCTCACCAATCTGTGCAGTTTCGGGAGTAAAGCTGCTGATGGTTGGAGGCAGGAATATGACTCCTTTCTCAGACAACTGATTTTGTGGGGCAATCACTGGTGGTACATCATATAGGACATTGGCTGTGGTATTGGTACGAACAGGATCATTGTAATCGAAGAAGATATCAGCAAAGTTTTCAATTAGTGCTTTTTCTGCCAGGTTGGCTTTGGGTTTAATGGTAAACTGAACAAACCCATTACTACCAGCTTGATCACGGGTGCTATCAGGTAGATTGATAGTATTGAATTTCCAGGTCAATACCGGACGGCCCTTACCTGTAACCTTCAAGGAATACATATGTGAAGAAGATCCCATCTGTAGAGTGGAAATATCCAAACTCTCTGAAAGAGTATCAACGACAGTTACTGTGTAGGCATAGTCGGTTCCTGTATTCTGAAAGCGAATGGTGTATTTCAGTTCCGTATTTGTCGGTGTATAATGGTCTTTCGATGTACCTACAGGACTTACCAACTTATCATTAGGGTCAAATGAGTCAATGATAGGTAAGCATTCGACTGCTACTTCGGGTTCTGCGTCATCTTGTGGCAAGGCGTCTACAAATCCCTTGCTGACCACATCACTGGTAGAAGCCACACAACCTTCAATAGTCAGGTTGGTTTGTGATTTGCGTGGATGGTCAGGACGTTGATTGGCTTCCAGACGGACTGTTTTACCATTGGCAGGAATCCGTAGTACCAGGCTATCCCCTGCCTCTAGTTTATAGTTTTTGCGTAACGCCAGTTGGGCATTGAGCAATATACGAAACTCCGCACTATCGGCCATTGCATGCCCGATGTTCTTAATTACCATTTGCACACGTCCGTTCTCTACACATTTTCCTGTCAGCATAATATCTGACTTATCCCAGGTGGAACTCTCAGGTAAAGTATAATCATTAGCCGGAGTAATCCATACTTTGGTACAAGCTGTCAGACCTGTAATATCAGCTATACAAGCTACTGAATCAGTGATTTGAATAGTACTTGTTTGATTAGCACCAAGTGTTCCTATAGAAAACACATAACTAGAGTCCGGAGTTATTGTAAATGGCTTGTCAGCAGTTTGCAGAATCACATTTTCAGGCATTTTTACATACACTTTCACACCCTGAGCATCTGCATAGCCTGTATTAGAGAAAGTGACAACAGTCTGACTAGAAAAGCATCTGCGCCTGCGATCAGAGCTTACTGCAATATCAAGGTGAGGAATCGCCGTGACTGTATTTCCAAAATTGATGTTAGAGATACTATCACCTTTGGTCTTAATAGAAACCAATGATGAAATATTATTTGCTGGGCAGATAGGATGCAACACACTACCAATGGTATTATTTAATACCTGACTTACAGTATATGATCCAGTATCAACTGCAATACGATAATTCCCGTTTTTATCTGTAATGCCATAATAACTGCCTGGATTTGCCAATACTACCACATCCGAAACAGGCTTATCAGTACCATCAAAGGTACAGTTCTGATTCAGGTCTGAATAGATCCGACCTTTTATAAAAGAATAGATAGGATTTACAGATGAATTAGGGGTATATACCAGAACGCCTGCCATCGTAGTGCAATACATAGCCCCATAGGAGTCAAAGCAAAAATAAAGAGGGATTACATTTGGGGAATCCGTTTGTGATAAAAACTTTCCATTGGAATCAAACCTCTGGAAGCGATTGTTATCCCGATCTCCTATCCAGATATTACCTTGTACATCGGCAGTTATGTCAATCGGATTATAAAACTGTCCATTACCAGAACCTTGCATCCCAACCTTAAAGAGAAACTTACCTGTAGAATCAAATTTTTTCAGAGAGGAGTTACCCGAATCCATTACCCATAAGTTCCCATTCAGATCTGTTGAGATGAAAGAAGAATTGCTAAACTCACTATCTCCAGCTCCAAGTGAGCCAAATGATAATAGAAATTTTCCACTCGAATTAAATTTCTGAATACGTCCATTGCCAGCATCCCAAATCCAAACATTCCCCTGCTTGTCAGTTGCAATGTCCCTCAGATCAACAAATTGTCCATTGGAGGTTCCCTGAGAACCAAATTTAAGTAGAAATGTACCATTAGCATTGAATTTCTGAACGCGGTAGGTTCCTCCATCGATTACCCACAAGTTCCCCAGATTATCTACTGCGATGTTACCAGGCGTATCGAATAGTCCATTAGTCGTACCATATCCTCCCACTTTTAGTAAAAACTTTCCATTAGAATCAAACTTCTGAACACGAAAATTTCCTCTATCTACTACCCAAACATTACCCTGACTATCTACCTGTACATCTGCTGGAAGGGCAAATTTTCCATTGTCTGAGCTTAAAAATGGAAACGTTTGTAGCAAATGCATAGTAGGATCATATTTTTTAATCCCCAAACTACCATCCAGTATGTAGAGATTATTCTGTTTGTCCAGGCATATATTGCCAGGAGAAGATAATTGATCAAAATTTCCACCCTGAGCCCCAAATTTTGACAGAAATCTGCCAGTGGAATCAAACTTCTGAATGCGGTAATTATCTTTGTCTGCCACCCACACATTGCCTTGATTATCAATCTTTACATCTTCAGGAGAATTAAATTGTCCATTGGCACTACCATACGCTCCTATTTTTAGCAAAAAATTACCGTTTGAGTCAAACTTCTGGAGACGATTGTTTCCTTTATCCACAACCCAAATATTACCTTGGTTATCAGCAGAGAGGTCATTCATTGTAGTAAACTGCCCATCTCCACTACCCTGAGAGCCAAACGTAAGCAGAAACTTTCCTGTTGGATCAAATTTTTGAACACGGTTATTGCCTGCATCGGCAACCCAAACATTCCCTTTTGGATCTACACTAATACCAATTGGGTTCTTAAAATACCCATTACCAGAACCTGATGCACTTGCTGCACCAAATCCAAACACAACATTACCCTTTGAGTCAAACTTCTTCACACGACTGTCATAATCAGTTATTGCCCATAAATTCCCCTGACGATCGAGTGTAATATCCCTTGTTACAAACCCTTCTTTTAAACTTTTGAAGAATACGAGTTCACCAGCAGGATTTAACTTCGCAATACCATTCTCATAGCTTGATACATATATATACCCATCACCATCAACAGTAATATCGTTAGGTCTGTTTATTGCAACAGAACCAACTGTTCGTTTAAATGTATATTGTTGTGCCCATACTTCTGAAGTAAATCCTATAAAAAGTAATAGAAATAAAATAACACGGGGTAAAGTTTTTATCATAGAATGAATTACAAAGATAAAGTTATTCAAAGCCTGTTTCAGAGTGTTAAACCTTCACCCTGATTATTTTGTCTGAACATATATACTACTCTCTATGAAGTAGTAATCAATTTTCTTAGAAAAAAACATAATCTTTTCAATGCTACCCTGCTAGCCAATAAATATAGTGCTGCCACATATTTCCTTTACGTATATATAGACTATCTATTGCCGGTCCCATTTGACAGTATAAAAAGTCTTACGTATTTTTCAGGGAATTGTGTATGATTAACACAAAATAGTATTCTCACTCAGTACCTATCCTTTATGATCGTAAGCCGCACTGTATTTCGTGTTCTATTTGCATTTGTTTTTCTAACAGGCACTGCCTGGAGCCAGGTTAAAAAAGACTTTATTTCCAATCCGGTTATCAAGGGATATTTTGCAGATCCCAGCATTATCAAACATCAGGGCAACTATTATATCTATGCAACCATAGATCCCTGGGGAGGGGACGAACTGGCGGTATGGGAGTCAACAGACTTTGTGAACTGGACGCAGAAACACATTAACTGGCCTACCAAACAAGCGTGTACCAGTCCTACATCCAATGGAAGTAAGGTATGGGCTCCATCCGTAGTGAAAGCGCCCAATGGTAAGTTTTATATGTATGTATCGGTAGGAAGTGAAATATGGGCAGGTGTGAGTGACAGTCCGTTAGGGCCATGGAAAAACGCAAAGGCGGATAATACTCCTCTGCTGGCAGGCAACTCTACCCCTGGTGTTCATATCATCGATTCGGATTGTTTTATTGATGAGGATGGAAAAGCCTATCTATACTGGGGATCTGGTTTAAACTGGGTCAATGGACACTGTCTGGCAGTTAAGCTCAAACCCGACATGATCTCGTTTGACGGAACACCAAAAGACATTACTCCTCCCAACTACTTTGAAGGTCCACATATGATCAAACGCAAAGGCCTGTATTATCTGATGTACTCGGATGGCAAAGCCATTGATGCTACCTACAAGGTTCGCTATTCAACAAGCAAAACGCCGTTTGGCCCATGGACAGAAGGTCCTGAAAGTCCCATTCTGGCTACCTCTGCTGATAGCACTACCTATGGTCCGGGACATCATACAGTTTTCAGGGAAAAGGGACAGGACTATATTCTCTATCATCGCATTTTTCCTCAAAAGAAAGAATATGTACTGCGGGAGTTATGTATCGACAGCTTGAATTTTGATACCAAAGGTAATATCCGCAAGATCACTCCAACTGGTGTTAAATCGTTTGTAAAGAAGAAGTAAATCACAAATGCAGAACCCCAATCAGATAGTCGACTGGGGTTCTGCATTTGTAAAAGTTTAGACTACAGACCAAATCCTACAGTTCATCTGCTTATTCCACTTATACAAACTTCTACACATTTACTTCTGCCTGTTCTTTGGAATAAATAGCATACGCTCCCTCATTCCTTTATGCTAAAAAGCTACCTATCCATTGTCTTCACCCTATGTATTTACCTCACCACAAACGCATGTGTCAATGAGTATCGTGTTCTACGCCATGTATTGTTAAATGGCAAAAAAATTAAACTAACTGAACTGCTTGCATATGAAGATCCAGATTACGAAGAAAATCAGATAAAACAATTAAAGAAAGATTCAGCAGAACTAAAAAGTATTTGGTTAAAAACACATCATATAAAAGCCTATTCAGACTATGGTGCTGCACTGCTGTATCTGGGTCGATATAAGGAAGCAGGAGATATATTCTCTACTATAGAAAAGATACAACCTAACCTGTATGCTACTGCATCCAATCTAGGCACAGCCTATGAATTGCTGGGAAAAAATGATTCGGCTTACTTCTGGATACAGAGAAGTATTGTACTTAATCCGGAATCACATTTCGGTTCGGAATGGTTGCATCTGAAAATACTGGAGGTAAAGTTGAAAGGCATGTCCTATCTCACGAGCCAGTTTATGTTAGGAACAGACTTAGGCAATGATACTATTCCTAAATCCTCCTTACCTCTGGAAAAACTTACGAAACTTCGTTATCATATCACTCATCAGCTTGACGAACGTCAGGTATTCGTAAAGTCTCCCGAACCCATTGTTGCCTTTCTGTTATTTCAGTTGGGCAATATTGAAGCCATCACAGATGATATTACAGAGTCATTGCTTACCTATAACACTGCTTATGAATATGGATTTAGAAGTGAACTATTTGCCAAAAGGTATCTCAAATTCAAGCAGATTCATGTAAAGTCACATACCCCATTACCCCACAATACTCTTTCGGATAAGGAGCTACAGGGCATCATTGACAACCCCGTTCCGGTTTTACCTCAGCCAGTAGCAGATACTCTCACACAGGAAGGAGCTTCACTAAAAACGGGTTCAGATACTGCATCAGATAAATCTTCATCACATCTTTATCTGTTAGTAGGAGCAGTAATAGCAAGTCTTGTGGCAGGTTATTTTATTTTCAGAAACCGGGTATAGGTCTTATCAAACATGAGAAAGCCTTGCAGTAGTGGTTACCTGCAAGGCTTTTGCCTTTATTAGTATAGCATAACATTGTATAACCCATTTAAATTCGTTTGAAGATCATTTTATACTTTGTACCAAATCGAATCCTCTTTAGCCAAATAATTATCAAAAATCCCACAATGCTGAGTAAAACACTGAAAAAAATATTGTCTACTGTATTAGGAGTAGTAGTATAACGATATCCCTTTGCTAAAAAATACTTCTCCTGCTCTTCCCATAGAGCTGATTCTCCAGCTACTACCGCCCATCCTATTCCAGCATATTCAGACTCTTCAAACACATATATTTCTTTTGTGAGATGATTAACTGCTAAGGCATCAACTGTACAATAAGAGGGCAAAGAAAATAGCAGAAAGCTGATCAGGAGTATAGATTTTATAATTCGCATAGGATTCCTCTATGGTACAATTAAGATTATTATCTGGATCTGATTAAGAAAAACCCTTTCCTGCATTTCAATTCCTCTATGGTACAATTAAGATAGTCTGGAAATGACAAAGCTTGAGTTGCTTAACCGGAATTTCAATTCCTCTATGGTACAATTAAGATCAGCCAGGCCTCCAGCCTAACCAGGTCGCGCTGATCAATTTCAATTCCTCTATGGTACAATTAAGATGGGTGGAGCTTCAATATAAAAGACTATTGTTCCTTTATTTCAATTCCTCTATGGTACAATTAAGATATCAGCATATCACATTTAGACCCGAAGAACTAACCAATTTCAATTCCTCTATGGTACAATTAAGATAGGGTAGTCTTTGTTCTGTTCATAGTTTTTCTACTAATTTCAATTCCTCTATGGTACAATTAAGATCATATTGTATGCACTCTCTGTAGATCCTACAATTATATTTCAATTCCTCTATGGTACAATTAAGATGCAGCTTGCCAAACATTAGACCTGCCTTATTCTCGTGATTTCAATTCCTTACTGGTACAATTAAGATGCCGCAAAAGCAATCCCTTCTTTCTTTGTCATTTCTATTTCAATTCCTTACTGGTACAATTAAGATGGTCTGCAGATATTCTCGCCTAACAATATTTTTTCCATTTCAATTCCTTACTGGTACAATTAAGATGGTATATTAATCGGAAAACAATCTTTATATTCTCCCCATTTCAATTCCTTACTGGTACAATTAAGATGAAACTTTATACTCAACAGGCTATCTGTATCAGGTAATTTCAATTCCTTACTGGTACAATTAAGATCCAAGCCTAAGAACTAAACCCAACTATCTAAACTCAATTTCAATTCCTTACTGGTACAATTAAGATTCTTCCGCCAGACCGCCCACTGTCATTCCACACGAAATTTCAATTCCTTACTAGTACAATTAAGATTTCCTGATTGTGCTTGGTTACGTGTTAGGAAGCGCGATTTCAATTCCTTACTGGTACAATTAAGATAGGCGAAATATCGGGAGCTTATAAAAGCAAGAACTCAATTTCAATTCCTTACTGGTACAATTAAGATCAAGAGAAAACTAAACCCGTTAGCAAGCCTGTTCCACCGATTTCAATTCCTTACTGGTACAATTAAGATTGGAAATGAAATTTGGAGCGCTTCATTAGCACTTCAATTTCAATTCCTTACTGGTACAATTAAGATTTCGACACCTGGCACGTGATCCAGAACGGTACGTAGATTTCAATTCCTTACTGGTACAATTAAGATAAACAGTGATTATTATAGTGAAGACGCAAATTTTAAATTTCAATTCCTTACTGGTACAATTAAGATTGGCAATTGCCAGTTGCCAAAAAAGCGAATATATGCAATTTCAATTCCTTACTGGTACAATTAAGATTAGAGTTTGTACCTCGTGAGGAGCAGATTAAGCCCATTTCAATTCCTTACTGGTACAATTAAGATCCGTTAGAAACGAAGCTAAAAATAGCGTTTTCAGCACAAAAACGCAGCTTTTGTAATTTGTTTTTTCGTGAAAAGTCGTCGATGTGTAATACTATAATTGACCCAGGGGGTTCGACGACTCACTGACTACCAGACAATTACCTTTAAAAATAGCACGCTAGAATGCTTTCTTGGTTGAATCAACATAGACTTTTTTGCCGGTCGACGACATTACCCAAAACTTTCTCCACATTTTTAACTCTTCGGTCTCCTATTCAAAGGCAGGCAAGAAAGTAGTAAGACGATCTTTCTGAGTAAAATCCTGTAATTACTCATTCACAATAAACTGAAAATATAAAATCTTACAAAGCTACTAGTAAAAAAGGGTAAAAATACCCTTTTAACAAAGTAGATCTATATGTTATTTAACGCTAATTAGTAAAATGTAACCTGGATACACTTTCCATTCCCATTCACTCGTATGAAAAAATCGATTATTCTACGTCGACAGCTTCGTCTTATACATATGGTAGAGAAGCCCTATACGTACCCTTCTCAAAAGACTATAGAAGACAGACTTCGGGAATATGGCATCGATGCAGCAGCTGAACGAACCTTGGAATGGGATAGAAAACATTTACGGGAAGAATATGGGATACACATCCGGTATAATACTAAACGAAAAGGGTACTACCTGGATATTCCTCCAGACGAAGATGTCAGCGAATTTCCTAAATTTGTAAACCTGCTGGAACGGCGCGAACGATTGGAGTTTCTTTCTGAGTCGATTGGAGGCAAGCACTCTGCCTCACGTTATCTGCAACTGGAAGGGAATAGTCAGTTTTCAGGATTGGAGTTGCTATCGGATCTATGGAACGCCATGCTCGCCAGTCGGGTGATTCAGTTTACGTACCGTCCTTATACCAGTGACGAAACAAAAGATCGGATTGTTGAACCGGGTTTGTTGTTTGAGTACCGAAACAGATGGTATCTGGCGGCCTATTGTCATACAGCACAGAGCCTGCGTACATTTGGATTGGACCGTATGAGTAAACTTATGGTTACAGATCAGACCTTTACTACCAATCGGGCAGATCAATGCCGCAATTACCGCAATCATGTTATTGGCGTGACGACTCCATCGGATGAAGAAGAGAAGGAGGTACTGCTACGATTTACAGCTAATGAAGGAAAATATGTCAAGTCTCTTCCGATGCATTCTTCACAGCAAATTGTAGAAGATACTCCTACTCACCTGATCATTAAACTCATCGTAACGCCCAATCATGAACTGGAGCGGGAAATTCTAGCCTATGGTGAAGAGGTTGAGGTATTAGCTCCGGATACACTGCGGGAAAAGGTAAAATCCCGCCTGCAAAAAGCCATTGCGAAGTATGCTGTAATGGTTATCAATGAAAAAATATAAAAAACTTTTCTACTCCGCAACGTTTTGGCGGGATGTTCTCACAACTTTGTGATCAACAAACGCATAAAAGCACTTCCAACGAACTTCTGATCTGACCTATGCGACTGAAACTAACCTTACAAAAAACCGGAAGCCAATCAACATTGCCGATTAACTATGCCTATCCGTTGTCGTCATGGATATACAAAGTGATAGGCAAAGCGGATGAGACATATGCTGATTTTCTGCATAATAGTGGCTATTCTGTCGGACAGAAACGGTTCAAGTTCTTTACATTCTCCGCTTTGCAGATTCCACGTTTCGATATCCGAAAAGGAAGTGATCGCATTGCGGTGCTTTCAGACGAAGTAGGTCTTATGGTATCTTTTTATACCGACAAGGCGGCTGAGAACTTTGTAATGGGTTTGTTTGCCGAACAGGAGTTTCGGTTGGGAGATAGAGTGTCGCAGGTAGATTTCCGGGTAAAGCAGGTCGAAAGTCTGGCCTGGCAGATACCGTCCGAAACAGTGCACCTGCGTACGTTGTCACCACTGGTAGTAAGCCGCAAAAACGACCGTAGACATGACGACTACTTTTCGCCTCTTCAGGAAGGCTATCAGGAGCTGCTGTTCACCAACTTGCTCGACAAATACATTGCCAGTGGACAGTCTTTACAAGCCAGTTGGACGGATGCACCTATGGAGTTTCGCTTGCTGAGTGCAGCACCCAAAGCTCGACTGGTAACATTGAAAGACCATTCACCAGAAGCGACCAAGATAAAAGGTTACCTGTTTGACTTCGAACTCACCGCTCCTCGTGAACTACTGGAAATCGGCTTACTCGGAGGATTTGGCAGGTATAATGCGGAGGGGTTTGGGTGTTGTGAGGTGAAATAATATAGTATTAAGTAACAATAAGGGCCTCTAAAATAAATCCTACTTTTTAAAAAAGTAGGATCAAAAATATTAATACATAAATTCCCTTATGGTACAATTAGGTTTCAATTAAGCAACCAAAATACTATTTCAATTCCTATTAGGAAACACGTATTAATGAGTTAGTTTTTCTTTTTTAGAAAAAGGAAACATATCTGGATTTTCTCGTCTGAGTTTTTCGATTTCTTCCTCTATTATGGGTTTCATGAATGCATCAATTTCATCAGACCTTTCAGTAGATATAGAACATTTCTCATTAGGAAGACTACGATCGTCAAAGGCTGAAGCAGGGTTATATGTGTTTTTTCTGGACATAACTTATTCCAAGTTCACGAAAAAAGATGTCCCAAATATAATGAATAAGTTTTATTTCCCTTTCATTAAAAAGAAGTTCATGAGCTTTTTTATCCAAAGCAGTCCTTGCAAGAAACTGGCATGTATTATACAATACATCAATTTGAGGATCATCAAAATTAATGTTCCATCCATTCTTAGGCCTAGTGATAGAATAGATGTATTCCTGAGTTACAAGGATCAACTCTTTAGCATTATATCGTATAATAGCTTCAACATCCTCTTTAGAAAAAGAAAAACCACCAGGATGATTATGTATAATACTAGCATCAATCATATTTACAAGATAGATATTATCAATAGTGACCCTGTCTGTTTCTCCACGAAATCGCCAAACTTGCTCGCCATTTTTAAGAATATAGACATTCTCATGAGTATCATAGCGAATTTTACTGATGACTTTTTCCACGGTATTAGCATCATCCTTAAACAAGGGCAAATGAGTATTGAGATAGGTCATAATGATTAAAAGATATTTTTACAAATTTAATAATATTATAATATATTTAGCTACCAATATACTTGGATAAATTTATATTTATAGATTTGCTTAATAATCCATCTTCTAGTATTCAGTTCTCATTTACTCCAAGAATAATATCAATATGAATACAAGTATAACGAATATAGATTATCAATCGCTAATCGAAACAACTGGTGATCCATTTGCTGATGTGGGGGGGTATGTCATAAAATACTTATCAGTTCAGAATTCAGATAAGGATATTGTCGATTTAATTGAGTTAATGGCTAAAATCTATGTCAACGCATGGAGTGGAAAGCTAAATGCATTCTTTTTGAATTCAACAATCACTCAGCCAGCTTTTCAGGGAGAAAAGAAGTTTGAAGAAACTATGAAATTTTACAAGAGCCTTATTAACGAGACTCTTCCTTATAAAGAAGGTTATTGCCGGGTTACAGGTAAGAAGACAAAACTTTTTTTAGCTGGCAGAGACAATCATATTCTGTCTGGATCAGGCACCTTTATCAATTTTCATAGTTCATTTGAAGCAGGGCTCTATCTCTCAAAAGAGGTATTGATTCGAATATTCTTTGTGCCATTTGGATTAGTCCAGCTAGGAGACAAAATAGCTTTGATTAATAGCAATTATGATAAAGTAACCGAGTTTTTTGTTTTTCAGAATTGCTACAAAAATTCTCAGGATTTAGGCATACATAAATCTGAAGGAGTCTTAAAATCAGATTTTATCAATCCTGCAAATGTACTTTTCGGGTTCGCAGATAGTTGTATTCAAAGTATTGGCAAATCCATAGGTGAAGAAGATATTTCAGAGAAAGATGTCATGCTGAACCTTTATCACTTTACAAACTTTGGAGCCAGTCCGGAAGTCCAGTTATACCAGCTTCCAGCTTCTGTCTTTAAATTTTACGTCTACTGTTTAAGTCCTTTTTTGCAAACAGACTGGAAAAACTTTGTATATGCTCATTATCGCAATTCTAAAGTAAAAGAAGGCAATTTTAATGAGCAAACAGGAGAATGGCAGGACAAGAAAGAGTCTTTCAGCTATGACAGGTTTAAAACCTGGCGCAACAGCATCTATGACAAACTCCTGTTTAACCAGTCTATCCTTCGTGAGATTTTAAACTGGAGTATAAAACACAGATTCAATTTCAAGATTGTTGAAACCTATCAAATCCGCTTAAAGAATATGGACAAAAAAGCAATTGAAAAAATTAAAGATCTCGCAGATTTTATTGTAACTGATCAAAGTGAAGATCTTATAAAAAAATCTATTACTCGATTGAACGGAGAAAAATTCAGTCAAGGTCTTCGGCAATTTATAGTTAAGCAAATTGCCGATAATTATAATCGGGGAGCCAAGAATCCACTTATCACAATTGATGATTTTGTAAACTATCTATTCCCTGATGGTACAAGTTGGAAAGATGTAAGGGACCTGCTCTTAATAGCCATTTACCAGAAACTTCATGAAACAAATATCAAATTTGAACTAGAAATTTCTGAAGCTGAACCAGAACCTCAAAACCCTAATGAACAATGAATCTAAAAACACAAGGATTTATTTTATTGGATGTTGATGTCGTTGCACTTAACAATGCAGGCAAAAGCACTAACAGCAACTTCGACAATGCAGTTGCTACTAAGAAAATCAAAAAACAGGACAGAATGTATACTTATGTTTCTGGGCAAGCATGGCGTTATTGGTGGAGAGAAACGCTACAAAAAAACCATCAATGGCTGCTCTCTCCTATTACACGTGAGAATAAGATCGCTTTTACTGCTGCAAATCCTGTTCAATATGCAGATGATGATGTCTTTGGATTTATGAAAGCAGCTAAAGATTTAGTACGAGATGAACAAGGTAATCCAGTTTTAGATGCAAAAGGAAAAGAGAAAAAAGAGGATGTCACAGTAACACGGGTTTCACCTTTAAAGAACTCAGCAATTATCTCTGTTGGCGCAGTTCAAACAAGGGAGAATTGGTCTAGTATGGCTCGGCAGGAAGGTGATTCGGTTCCCTATAGCAAGGAAGAATATAGTGCTATCATGAAAGGAATGTTTTCGTTGGATCTGGCACAAGTAGGCACTTTCGCAACCTATAATAAAACCGGATTTAAAAATCTGACAGAGGATCTCAAAAAGACAGCTTTACAAAATGGCAGTACGGAGATAGATGATTTGTTTGTAAAGGATAGTAAAGGCAATGCTCAGAAACTGGTACAGCTACCTAAAGAAACACGCGTTAAGCGTATAACTGATACAATTAAAGCGCTCAAAACCATTTCAGGTGGTGCTATGCAAACAGATAATATGGGTGATGTGACACCTAAATTTATTATCCTGGCAACAATGACAACTGGTAACCATCCATTTTCTCATGTTGCGATCAATGATGGTGTTAATAATGATCGGGTTTTATTGAATGTTGAAGGGATAGAAGAAGTACTGAATGACTATAAAGACCAGTTTGAAGGCACAGTGTTTATAGGACGAAGAAGTGGGTTTATGGAAGAGTATAAGTCAGATCTGGAAAAACTTTCCGAGAAGTTTTCTAATGTCAAGTTACATTCTATCAACGAAGCTATTGATTTGTATTGCTCCCAACTGGAAACCCAACTTAACTGATGGAAGTATTCAAAATAGATATACGGAGCTGGACAGCCAGCTTCCGTTACCCTAATCTTATTAGTGGAGTACAACCTACTTTAGAAGTACCTCCTCTAAGTACTATTTTAGGACTGATCAACGCTGCTGCTGGATCATATGTAAACCATCAGAAGTTTAAAATTGGCTATTACTTCCAGTATGGAGCCAAAGCAACAGATCTGGAAACCATTTATCAGGTTGATAAAAATCGACGTGATGCCAAATCCAATGTCATTCGTCGTGAATTCTTATTTGATGCCTTTTTACGTCTATATGTAGAGGATGAGCAAATTGTCAATTATTTTCGACAACCCTATTATCCTCTTGTATTAGGCCGTATGAATGATTTGGCATCTGTTGATAATAGAAGTATCAAAAAGATTCAACTACAGGAAGTCGCTACAGATGTAAATATAAAAGGACAAATTGTTCCCTTACTAAAATATCGTTTGCCGGGTGTAGTGCAGGCCTTACCCACTTATTTCACAGATACTATTCCAAGACAAAATCTGGGTACACAACCTTTTTCTATTATCAATCACAACTCTAACATCGTTGGTCAACTAACTGCTTTTAGAGATGAAGAACTAAATGTGGATGTCTTTTTTCATGATCTAGATTTTTCAGTCTATGACTAGCTCATATACCGATATTTTGGCTAAATCAGGAGAGCCTCGTATTACCTTAAAGATACATATTGATGATTGCCTGTTAATTGCCTCATTTCTGGAAAGGTCTTTTCCTCAGGTTAATCATCTAGATACTATCCGCTTTCCATTTTGGGAATTATTGAGGAAGTGTATCATTTTTCATGATCTTGGAAAGGGACATGTGGAATTTCAGAATATTCTATCCGGAGCACCTAACAACTGGCTCGGACAAAGACATGAATTGTTTTCATTACCCTTTATTGAAGGTTTTGAACTAGAGGAAAGCCAGAAAAAATTGATGCGTCTGGTAATTGCAGGTCACCACAAAGATTTTGACAAGCTAAATTTAAAGTACATTTCTAAAAGCTACAAGAAAGAAAATAGTGATGAGGATGATTGGGAAGAGTCTGAAAGGCTGGATTTTGTGAATGAGTTTAAGAAGAATGTTCTTGTAAAACTGATTCACGAACTTGTTGAGAAAGAATATACATTCAAATTAAATTTACCCGTTGCCAAACATCCAGGCAAACTCATTACAAATTACCTCAATAAAGCAACTACTGGCTTGATCAAAGTAAGTGATGCGGATTACTTTGAGTTATTATTATTGTTTGGAGCACTAAAACATTGCGACCATTTAGGATCTGCCAGACTTACATCTATTCAAAATATTGTACCTGATGATTTTGCCTTTCTGGATAAACAACAAAAGGAGCTTCAAATAAAGAATGGGGATTTTCACCAACATCAGATTGCAGCAGGAGAAATACAAGGGAATCTGATATTAACAGCTCCTACTGGATCTGGGAAAACCGAAAGTGCAATGCTCTGGCTAAAAAAGCAAATGCACTTATCTGGTCAAGGAAGAGTCTTTTATATACTTCCTTTTACTGCATCCATTAATGCTATGTTTGAACGATTGGGAAGTACGGAAAAGGGTTTGGGAGATCAGGAGAAAGTGGGAATGCTACATGGAAAGTTAAGTGACTATCTATATGACTATTTTGATGATTTCCAGTATGCCAATAATGTACGCAAAGAGAAAATAGAAGAACTCAAACATAAATTTCGTACTATTTATACACCTCTCAAAGTCATCACACCTTTCCAGCTTTTAAAAAATCTCTTTGGATTAAAAGGCTTTGAGCAAGGATTGTTTGAAATGGTAGGTAGCTATTTCATATTTGATGAGATACATGCCTATGCGCCAGAGACATTTGCCCAGATAAAAGTATTGCTGGAATATGCGACTCAATATCTGAAGGTAAAAGTTATGGTGATGACAGCGACATTGCCTTCTTTCTTAAAGAAAGAAATTGAAACAGCTATTGGATCATATACTGAAATAAAAGCTACTCAGGAATTATACGATAGTTTTGATCGGCATCAGATCCGCTTACAACATGGATTGTTGAGTGACAATCTGGAACAAATCCAGCTTGACTTACAGAAAGGGACTAAAGTATTGGTTGTATGTAATACAGTCAAACAAGCTCAGTCTGTTTATACATCTCTCAAACCCTATGCAACAAGATCTGTTTTATTGCATAGTGCTTTCAACGGTGAAAACCGGACTGAACATGAAAAAACACTAAAACAAGGAGAACAAGATCAGAATGATCCTATTCAACTTCTGGTTGGAACTCAAGCAATTGAGGTTAGTTTGGACATTGACTATGATGTTATCTACACTGAACCTGCTCCAATAGATGCATTAGTACAAAGGTTTGGGCGTATCAATAGAAGAAGAATAAAAGGTATTTGTCCTGTTTATGTGTTTCAACAAAGCAATTCTACTGACTTTTATATCTATTCTGCTGAAAATATAAAAAGAACAATTGCAGCGTTTGAAACTATTATCAAAGAAGATAATGGCATTGTAAAAGAACAGAAGTTGCAAAGATTGATAGATGAAGTTTATCCTGATTGGGATACAAAGAGTAAAGAGAAGTTTGATTCCGTCTATTTTTTCCTCAAAGCCTCAGTTAGTCAATTAGCGCCTTTAGTTCACTCAAATCGTTCTGAAGAGGAGTTTTACAAACAATTTGATGGTATTAAGGTTTTACCTATCGGTTTGAAAGAAAGATTTATCGGCTATCTGAGTGAGTTTAATTTCATTAAAGCAGAAAGTCTGAAGGTCCAGATTAGAAAAAACAAGTTTGCACAACTGAACAATGAACGAGATGACAATTTGTCTAAAGAAGCATTTGTTATTCAAACTAAAAAAGGCGATCCAATAACTATTGAATACTGGACTATTCAGAAAAAATATGATCCTGAATTAGGTCTATTGTATGATGAACAAGAACAATGGAATGATCCTAGTGTAATCATTTAACTATGTCTATCACTGCCACTCACATAGGCTACTACCTCCTCTGCCATCGCAAGCTTTGGTTGTTTCATAACAACATCCAGATGGAGCACACATCAGATACCGTGTATGAAGGCAAGCTGATTGGGGAGACAACCTATCAGCAGCGAGCGGAACGGTATACACAGCTGGAAATGGAAGGGATTAAGATTGACTTTTTTGATGCGAAGGCAAGGGTAATTCATGAAACCAAGAAGTCGGACAAGGCTGAGCATGCACATATAGCACAGGTACGGTATTACCAGTATGTACTCGAACGAAACGGCATTGCAGGCACATCGGCTATACTGGAATATCCGAAGCTGCGTAAGACTGAGCTTATCCCTCCCCTCACCCAGGCCGACCGACTACAGGTGGCGGAATGGGAAAAGGGCGTACAAGTCCTGATTGAGTCACAGACCTGTCCGCCCCGTATTCAAAAGGCGCTATGCAAAAAATGTTCGTATTACGAGTTTTGTTATGTAGCAGAGGCTGAGTAAGCCTCCACTCGTTCAATGTATTGCACATGCAGGTTTCCATCAAACTTTTGGAGCAGTCCATGAAGATCTTTGGTCAGACGGGCCTTCAGGTGTTTGTATTGCCTCAGAGAAAGATTGGTTTCCGATTCGGTTTCGATTTGCAGATTTCCAATCATCTGCTCCGCGTCTGAAATCCGTTCCAGCGTGCGGCAGATCAATTTGATCAGATCGGCTTGATTTGGAGTCACCATAAGCTAATTCAGGATTAAACAGGTTGAAAAATACTGTATCACATCCGGCTTAGACAATCATTGTTTCAGTTGCTGAGTAAACAACCTTTTGGATATTCTGATTGAACCAGCAAGAATCGTATAGTGAAGGTAAAGAAAAAGAATATAGCATGTACTATAAAAATTCATTTTTCTGACTGAGGATAAGGCGGTTAGAGAAAGACTGAGAGCTGGTACAGAATGTAGTTTCAAGTATTGATACTGTAGGGGCGAACCTGCGTGTTCGCCCGGTTTCCCGCAAACCTTGTCTGTAACAATCCGATAATGTAGGGGCAGGGCTTGCCCCTGCCCGATTTCGGTACGCGAATGATTGGGTTTATCAGAACAATAGTTTCGGACTGTCACAGACAGGGTCTGTACCAAACACGGGCAGGGGCAAGCCCTGCCCCTACATTCCCGATGTTTGTTCACAAATCCGAACATTCCCTGCACGAATCTGGGCGCACACGCAGGTGCGCCCCTACATTGTTGGGATATTAAACATATACACCCATGTCAAAAACCTATTACCTATTCAACCCCGGACGGTTGAGCCGGAAAGACAACACCCTGAAGTTTACTCCCATCGATGCGGATGGCAACGAATCACCTCCTAAATACATTCCGGTAGAGGATGTCAGCCAGTTTTATGTATTCGGCAACCTGGATGCCAACAGTGCCCTCTTTACCTTTCTGGGCAAACAGAATGTAGCGGTACATTTCTTTGATTACTATGAGCACTATACAGGTTCGTTTATGCCCAAAGACTACCTGCTGGCAGGCAAAATGCAGGTTGAACAAACACGTGCGTACCTGCGCAAATCGGCCCGACTGGAATTAGCCCGTGCTTTTGTAGAAGGGGGAGCTAACAATATGCTCCGTAATCTGCGCTATTACCACAACCGCCAACGTGACCTGGATCTGCCACTAACAGCTATCGAAAATCATATCAGCCAGATTCCACTGGCTACCGATGTAGCGGCCCTAATGGGTACAGAGGGTAACATCCGTCAGAACTACTATGCGGCATTTGACAACATCATCAATGGATTTGAAATGGGCAATCGTACCAAACAGCCTCCTTCCAACGAGATTAATGCCCTGATCTCATTAGGTAACATGCTCTGTTATACTGCCTGCCTCGACCAGATCTATCACACCCAGCTTAATCCAACCATAAGCTTTTTGCACGAACCGGGTACACGCCGTTATTCGTTGGCACTGGATATTGCAGAGGTGTTTAAACCGATACTGGTTGACAGGCTGGTATTTTCAGTATTAAACAAAAAGCAGCTACAGGCCAAAGATTTTGACATAAACCTGAACCGTTGTATCCTGAAACCACATGCCCGCCAAGCGTTTGTCAAAGCCTGGGATGAAAAGCTTCGCGAAACGATCCAGCACCGCAGTCTGGGACGAAGTGTCAGCTATAAACACCTCATCAAACTGGAATGTTATAAGCTAGCCAAACACATTCTGCGTATTGAGCCTTATAAACCCTTTAAAGCCTGGTGGTAAGCAAATGTATATAGTACTGGTATATGATGTAGGCGAAAAACGGGTTGGTAAAATGCTGAAGTTATGTCGCCAGTATCTGAACTGGATTCAGAACTCAGTGTTTGAAGGTGAGATTAGTGAGGTAAAGCTAAAAGAACTTAAAGCCAAAGCCAGCCTGATTATGGACCAAGATACCGACAGTCTGATTATCTTTAAAAGCCGTGAACAACGCTGGCTGGACAAGGAAGTGATTGGCCTAACGAAAAACGATACGGACCATTTCCTCTAAAAAGTCGTCGACCGGTAGTTTAGGTATGTACAATTAAAGTACTTGCATGCCGCAAACCCCTTACAAATACACATAACACACTCACTATCAACAAGTCGTCGAACCCCTGGGTCAATCGTAGTATTACACATCGACGACTTTTCACGAAAAAACAAATTACAAAAGCTGCGTTTTTGTGCTGAAAACGCTATTTTTAGCTTCGTTTCTAACGGATCTTAATTGTACCATAGAGGAATTGAAATCTGATACAGTTTTGCAGCAGGCCGGCAAAACTCAAAATCTTAATTGTACCATAGAGGAATTGAAATTCAGCTGGTTAATAACCTTTCCCGAAAGCAAAATCAAATCTTAATTGTACCATAGAGGAATTGAAATTTGCCTTACTTAACCTATTTCTTGGCTGGACTTTGATCTTAATTGTACCATAGAGGAATTGAAATTTGGACCAAATGGCTATACTGGACTTCTCTGCAGGGATCTTAATTGTACCATAGAGGAATTGAAATTGATTAGAGTGAAGCTGGCCAACTTGTGGAACGCCTGATCTTAATTGTACCATAGAGGAATTGAAATGACGAGAAAAAGAGGAAGCTGAGCGGGTAAAAACCTTATCTTAATTGTACCATAGAGGAATTGAAATGCAGAGAGTAGCACCTGGAAAGAAATTTCCGCTACAATCTTAATTGTACCATAGAGGAATTGAAATTTATTTTCTGCAAGGTAGCTAACCTAACAGTGATAGATCTTAATTGTACCATAGAGGAATTGAAATGTACAGCGGCTAATAGTTACACAGACAATGTAGTGATCTTAATTGTACCATAGAGGAATTGAAATGAAGTTGTTAAGCGCGATACAGTATACTACGAACGATCTTAATTGTACCATAGAGGAATTGAAATTGCTTTTTGATCATTCGGACTTATCGAAAGAATCTGATCTTAATTGTACCATAGAGGAATTGAAATGATAGTGAGTCAGTTCCTCATTCGACTTATCTATCTATCTTAATTGTACCATAGAGGAATTGAAATTAACTACCCACATTACCATTGGTTAGGTGCGTGATTATCTTAATTGTACCAGTAAGGAATTGAAATGGGACTTACAATCAGGATATAGTTGAGGTGGTCCTAAAAATCGGGACACACGACTTGCGAGTGAATGAGATTAATTTGATAAAGTTGTTCAAATTCTGCCGGACTTTTATAGCCCAAAGCGGAATGTCTCCTAATTCGATTATAATAAAT
>JASJOS010000022.1 GCA_030068525.1 Xanthocytophaga flava | reverse complement strand
TTATTATAATCGAATTAGGAGACATTCCGCTTTGGGCTATAAAAGTCCGGCAGAATTTGAACAACTTTATCAAATTAATCTCATTCACTCGCAAGTCGTGTGTCCCGATTTTTAGGACCACCTCAGTACTATATAAGCTTGTCTCTCAACAATAACTTTATCTTCTAAAGAGGTTCCATTAGAACAAACAGAAAAATACAAATACAATCCTTACTTATTATTCTATTATCTATTTATGAAAAAGCTAATGAAAATAAACCGGTTCCGGTTTATTGCAGGTGTTTTTGTATTAATGGCTAGTCCATTAGCCAATGCACAAGCTCCTTTTATTCTCAATGATCCCGTTGATATTAGCAAAGACTTTAAAGACTATACCAATACATACTTTCTGGCCGATAACCTCAAGACCTTTGATCCTGCATCCCTATCGGGTACCATAACCTGGAAGCGGGCCAGATACACTACCCGGCAGGCCTTTGATAATACGATGTCTGGCTTAGATCTGGCACCTCAGAATGAGTTTCCAGGTATTGAATATGCGGCTGATCCGGTACTTCCATTCTCTATTCAGTTTGTATCTCCCAAAACCATTCGGATTCGTGCCACATCCGGACCTCAATACCATAAAAGTGAAGCTTCACTCATGCTGGTAAAAGAACCCGCGACGGATAAATCGTGGCAATACGCTAAAATAGCAGGTGGACATCAATACAAAAGTGCCTTCGGACGAATTGTGATTAAAGAAAATCCATGGAAAATAGAAGTATGGGATGCACAGGGACGGTTGTTGACACAAACACGCCATCAAACAGACGGGAAAAGTTCCTTTACGCCAACTTTACCCTTTTCTTTTGTGCGACGGGCTTCTGATTATTCCCGAAGCATAGCCGCTGTATTTTCGCTGATGCCCGATGAAAAGATTTATGGGTGTGGAGAGTCGTTTACAAAACTGAATAAGTACGGACAGAAAGTGGTATTGTGGGCAGATGATGTCAATGGGGTAGAGACCAACGAGATTTACAAGCCTGTTCCGTTCTTTATGAGTAGTCGTGGGTATGGTATGTTTATGCATACATCTTCACCAATTACCTGTGATTTTGGAGCTACCTTTAATGCGAACAATGCACTGATGATTGGAGACGATGAGCTGGACTTGTTTGTGTTTTTGGGAGAACCCAAAGATATTCTGGATGAGTACACCAATCTGACAGGCAAGGCTGCCATGCCACCCTTATGGTCATTTGGATTGTGGATGAGCCGCATTACCTATTTCTCAGAAGAAGACGGTCGTAAGGTTGCAAAACAATTGCGTGAGAATAAAATCCCATCGGATGTTATTCATTTTGACACAGGCTGGTTTGAAACAGACTGGCGTTGTGATTACCAGTTTGCACCGTCCCGTTTTAAAGATCCTGTTGGGATGATTCAGGACCTGAAGAAACAAGGTTTTCATACTTGCTTATGGCAACTGCCTTATTTTGTACCCAAGAACAAGCTATTTACTGAAATTGTAGACAAAGGGCTGGCTGTGAAAGATGGCAAAGGCAATATCCCTTACGAAGATGCAGTGCTGGATTTTACCAATCCAACTACTGTTCAGTGGTATCAGGACAAAATAGGAGGGTTATTAAAACAAGGTGTAAGTGCTATCAAAGTTGATTTTGGTGAAGCGGCTCCTTTGAATGGAGTTTACTCCAATGGGCGTACTGGTTTCTATGAGCATAACCTGTACCCTTTACGCTATCAAATGGCTGTAGCTGATATTACCAAACGGATCAATAATGAAAATATCATCTGGGCAAGAAGTTCCTGGGCTGGTAGTCAACGTTTTCCGTTGCACTGGGGAGGTGATGCTGAATCGACAGATATGGGTATGGAGTCCGAACTGAGAGGTGGACTATCCTTGGGGTTGTCCGGGTTTTCATTCTGGAGTCATGATGCAGGTGGTTTCACCACCAAAACACCGGAAGAACTCTATCGCCGTTGGTTGCTAATGGGACTCTTCTCTTCTCATACTCGCTGCCATGGACAAGCACCTAAGGAACCATGGGAATATGGTAAAAGCTTTAATGATTACTTTCGTAAGGCAACGGAAATGCGATATAAGTTAATGCCATATATCTATGCACAGGCAAAGCAGGCAACAGAAAAAGGATTACCTGTATTACGAGCTTTGTTTGTTGAATTTCCGAATGATCCGGGAGCATGGCAGGTTGACAACGAATATTTGTTTGGATCGGATATATTGGTAGCACCACTATTCGAAAGTGGTTTGCGTAGCCGTAATGTATATCTGCCACAAGGTCAGTGGATTGATTACCAGACAGGTAAAGTATATGCAGGCGGCTGGCATACTATTGAGGCGGGAGAACTGGATATCATTCTGCTGGTACGGGATGGGGCCGTGTTACCACATATCAAGCTGGCGCAATCTACCGCTGAGATGGATTGGACAAATCTGGATCTGGTAGTGTATTCAGCTAACGGAAACACTGCAAAGGGAATAGTTTGTTTGCCAGCCGATAATGTGGTGAAAACAGTAAGCCTGACTAAGAAAGACAGTGCCTTTGGATTGGATACAGATCCTCTTAATGGCAAAGTAAAGTGGAAAGTAAAATATTATACAGAGTTATCCGTTAAATAGACTGAGCAGAAGTACATACTATACCCCAGGGAGTTATCTATGATAATTGCTCTGGGGTTTTTAGTTGTTTCCATACCCTTTCAGGAGAAACCATTTTTTCGTAGAGTTATTGTTTGGCAATAATGTAACTTTACTGACTGATCAATACTCAATTGAATTATGTTCTGGTTTGAAGACGAAGTAAAATCGCTTGAAAAGAAAAAGTTTCCCGATCCTCTTAAAAAGAAAATTGTATTTTATGGCAGTTCATCTGTACGGTTGTGGGGGGATATTGCTGCCAGTTTCCCCGGTCACAATATTCTGAACCTTGGCTTTGGTGGGTCTACTCTTGCCGCCTGTGCCTGGTATTTTGAACGTGTGGTAGTTCCTTATCATCCGCAAAGTCTGATCATTTATGCAGGGGACAATGATCTGGGTGACGGAAGGCATCCGGAAGAAGTACTATTGTTTTTAGTAGCACTGATAGAAAAGGCCTCACTCTCTCTGAAAGATGCCAATGTGTCTTTTCTCTCTATCAAACCCAGTATTGCCCGCTGGGATATTATAGATCGTATTCGCTATACCAATCAGATTATAGAAAAAGAAATTCATTCCCGTTCCCGATGGCATTACATTGATGTATTTACGCCTATGCTGGATGCCAATGGATATCCCCGGAAAGAACTTTTTCAGGAGGATGGATTACATCTGAGTGTGAAAGGCTATCAGGTATGGCAGGAAGTTATTGGCCAAAATTTACATATTATTTTTTAATGATTCATTAATAATGCGTTAATATACAATTAGTTATATTCGGATGTTAATTTATCCGAAAAAATGAACCGCGAATACCATCAATGGTTTAGTCCACATCTGAACCGCACTATGGAATTATTGGTTCTGGGAACATCCGGAACACGCGTATTGGTATTTCCTGCACGCATGGGGCGATTCTATGATTATGAAGACTGGGGTTTGAGTGAAGTACTGAAGCCACATCTGTGCAATGGAGAGTTACAGTTATTTTGTGTGGATAGCATTGATGGAGAAAGTTTGTATAACTTCTGGGCCGATCCTCCACATCGGATTCGCCGACACCTGGCATATGAGCAGTATGTGCTAAAAGAGGTACTGCCTTTTTCTGAGAAAAAGAATCCCAATTCTTCATTGATCTCACATGGATGTAGCTTAGGTGCTTTTCATGCGGTTAATATTGCCTTCCGGCATCCGCAACTTTTTGACAAAGTGATTGCCTTTAGTGGACGATATGACTTGTCTGTACCTGTAGCAGAGTTTAGCAGTTTATTTGGCGATTACTATGATGAGGAGATCTATTTTAATACGCCCAGTCACTTTCTTTATAATCTGCAGGATGAGTATTGGCTGGAACATCTGCGACAGATGGAGATTGTATTGACCTGTGGCAATGAAGACCCTTTTCTCGAAAATAATCGAGCATTCAGTCAGTTGCTATGGCAAAAACGGATTTGTCATTCCTATTATGAATGGCAGGGACGTGCACATAAACCCCATTACTGGCGTCAGATGATAGGTGTATATCTGCAGGCGCTTTTATGCTAGAGGAATATGAATAGTGACAGATGTACCTACGGCTGGAGCGGAATTAAGCCATAGCATACCCTGTAGGTATTCTATTCGGGACCGAATATTCCTCCAGCCACTTCTTTCGGGTGATACAGTTTTTTCATCAAATCCTACACCATCATCTTCTATTGTGAGGCACAGTATATCTTCCTTCTGATATACAATCTCTAATAGTATTTCAGAGGCTTCAGCATGTTTGAGTGCATTGGTGAGTAGTTCCTGAACGATTCGATAAATCATTAGATTTTTGTCGGGTGTGATAGGAGTAGGATTACCAAAATGCTGGAAGATAATCTGTGGAGATTCTTCTTTTTGTTTGATAATCAAATCTTCCACCGCGCGTATCAAACCGAACTTTTCCAAAGTATTGGGTTGAAGGTTGCCAGAGATGGAACGTACTTCTCCACAGGCATCGTCAATCATCTGAACGACCTTTTCTCTTGACATATTGGGATGTTCTATACACATCTTTATACGGGAGAGAAGCGTACCCACTCCATCATGTAACTCCTGCGAAATGCGGGAACGTTCGCTTTCCTGACCTTGTATCAATGCACTAAGAGTTTCTATTTGAAGGTTCTTCTTGACTTTCTCATCCCGTAACTGATTTAAGTGAACCTGGTTGGCTGCAATGTATATGGATGCTCCAGTCAGACATACCGCCAATACAACAATGATGATATAAAATTGCTGCCGGGATTGCAGACGGTCCAATTCTGATTGAGTAAGCTTTTTTTCAAGAGCTGCCTTCGCCAGCTGTTCTTTCTGACGGCCAATAAGCAAATAGTCTTTAAACGAATTAATATCTCGTTCTATTTTGGAATTATAGGCATAATCAGCTGTTTCCTGCATTCTAAGCATGTACTGAGTGCTTTTCTCATAGTCTTTCAGATCCATGTAAGCATACCCCAGACTTCGGTATACTTCTCTGCGTAGTTGAAGTAGTGTAATATTGGATTCGGTTATTTTCAGACTTTCCATAAGGGTAGGGATGGCTTCAGTAAACTGACCCATATCTTTATAGGAACGACCTTTGTAATAGAGAGACAGGGCTTCCAGCCATTCAATATGTGCTTGCCGGGCTATCTGGAGACTTTTATCTGCATAGGCAAGGGCCTTGGCATTATTAAAAATGTGACCATATAAATCAGCCCACGCCGCATCCGTTCTTCCCTGAAATAGTGGGATTCTTAACTTGTTGTTTAATTGATCCGCTCTTTGCAGCATTTGGGTGGCTTCAGGAATGAGACCTTCCCGTACATGTACATTGGCTAAATTGATTAGATGCCCGATTTCTTTCTGTGGAATATTGCTTCGTTTGAAGTAGGCTACTGACTGAGTTATATATTCCTTGGCAAACTGACGGAATAAAGGTCTGTCCATAAAGTAAATACCCAAACCTCCCATCGCCTCATAATAATTCGACGAGTCGCCTTTGAGACGAAACATTTCCATACTATTGTTGTAGCTATAAACAGGTGACTCTTCAGGATCATTCCACTTTTCCTGATTCTTGGCATAGGCCAGATAACAGAATGCTATTCCAAGTGTATCTTTTTGTTGCTGAAAGTCACGAAGCCATCGGATGAGTTCTTCCTGATTGTAATTCTTTTCAGGGTCAGGATAGGGAGTTTGTGCAATAGCTAAACAGTACAGGAAAATTCCACAACTTATACCTATAAGCAGAACGATCCTCCTCATAAAGTGAAAATAAAAGATTAAATTTTTTGGTGAAAATATTATATTTTTGCCAGCTTTCTACACTGTTTTCCAGGATTTTCGCATGATAAAGGTTTTATTAGCCGACGACCACAAGATGTTCACTGAGGGGATTGCCTCCTTTCTTTCTCAGGAGCCTGATATTGAGGTGGTTGGGTCTTGCCAGGATGGGGCTCAGGTATGGAGTGCCTTACAGGAAAGCTCTATAGATATAGTGTTGCTGGACATCAATATGGGTAAGGAGAGTGGATTGGATATTTGTAAGCATATTGTAGAGGAGTTTCCGAAAACAAAGGTGCTGTCAATCTCCATGTATAGTGAGGAAAGCTTTATTCGTAAAATGTTCAAGAACGGAGCCTCGGGATATTTATTAAAGAATACTGGAAGGGAAGAGTTACTTAAGGCTATACGTACCATCTTTGGGGGGAATACATATCAGAGTGCAGAGGTAATGGAGATTGTGCTGAAAGGGATGAACCGACAGAAGCAACAGGAAGGAAATATTTATAATGTGCGTTTCTCAAGAAGAGAAAAGGAGGTATTGGATTTAATTGCCAAAGGATTAACTACCAAAGATATCGCAAAGCAATTATTTATCAGCGAAAAGACAGTGGAGACACATCGGAGCAATTTGCTGGCAAAGCTAAATGTACACAATGTGGCCAGTCTCATTAAAGTGGCTGTACAGTATGGATATTTATCATAGTACTAGGATAAGATGGACACCCTATAAAAAATAAACCCAGCCAAACAGGCTGGGTTTATTGTATGTAATTGGTTTCGCTAACTGTTATTCAAATTATTTAAATACGGTGGCAAACATTTCTTGAGCTTTTACTCCAATTAAAGGCATCGGTTTTTCTTCGCCATTAATAGCTGAAATCAATCCAAGGATCCAGAAAACAAATAAGCCAAGCCAGGTAACAAGCCAAACGAGCTGCCCTAATATGGGTATCCAAGCAATAAAGCTAACTGCAATACCTATAATTATTAATAGTAATACCTGCCGTAAGTGAAAGGCTCCTAGTGATGTCTTATTACTACTGTGCATAATCAATGCAATGATGAATCCAACAAGAGTTAAGTAGCTTATGATCGCAATAGTTTTACCATCGTCAGTAACGGGAACGATTTGGTGACCTGGTTGTTCTTCCATTTTTTTAAAGATAATAAGTGGATAAAGTTTAGATGAATTTACAGTAATGTTTTTGCATAATATGTTTGGTAAAATTCTGTAAGTCAAAAGTTTACCAAATTGTTGTGCTTTTAAATGTTTATGGTAATCTAAGTAAAAGGTAACCATGTTTTATGATTTTTTTTCATCTGGAAATAGATGTTACCTATTTTCTTCCTTATAGCAGAGTAGCCAATCGACGGGTTGAGTGCTACAATCAGATCTTACTGTTCAAGAAAGTATGTAGTTTGTAGAATTATCGACTGAATGTCCAGGTATCTACTTCTACTTTTGCTTTTTGCAGAGCGGTTGTAAAGGCAGAAAGAGAAGGAAAAGAAAGTTGAGTAAGGATGCGATACTCTACTTCTATAGTAAACGAATGGTCGGCAAAGGGCCAGGGATCGACATGCAACATCCCTTTTGTATCCTGCCAGAGCTGATGATGTGTCCCATCAGGCCCTGTACTGATTTCGATCCGACGTTGTTCTGGTTGAATCTGACTCATACATAGAAGTAAAGACAATGCGTCACTCCATTCCAGCAGACGGTAACTTTTGTTGGCAGTCTGTTTGGCAATATTCAGTTCTTTTACGAGTTGTTTTCGAAGAGTTTCCTGTTGTCGTAGGAACTGATCCAACTGTGGATTGGTATGGCGTTTGGATGCATACAGAAATTCCAGGTGCATAGACGTTAACAAGGCATTCCAGCGGCTCTTGGATGCTGAAATCTCCATAACATTTTGGTACTGCTCCACACTAAATTCCATCAACTGAAAATGCTTGGGTGCACCAGCCTCTGTTAGGTTCTCACTGGTAAATGATTCAGCCAGTCCATCGTCATGCTCTGCAATCGCAACGAGTGTTTCGGTCCAGTAAAGTGGTGGTTCTGAGAATTTCCAATGAGATGCGATTTGAGCTGCCAGAAGGCCATGTGCTCGCTGATAAATTATCTTCCAGCCATTTTCTATAGAACTTACTAACATAAAAGATTTTAACTTTTGCAAACAGTAAAGGATAAATACTAGTTAAGAGAAAATAATTGTACCTCTTAACTCTATATGGATTTACGCAGCGAAACACCTTTTTGGCTTATAAAAGATGGATTTATACAGTCTTACAACAGTCTGAAACACAATAGCAAAACTGAAGTACTTATTATAGGGGCAGGAATTACAGGAGCTTTGGTAGGATATCATCTGGCTCAGGCTGGAGTGGAGGTCACTTTAGTAGATCGTCGACATGTAGGAATGGGGAGTACATGCGCCAGTACAGCTTTGTTGCAGTATGAAATCGACACACCTTTGTATCAGTTGATCCCCATGGTTGGAGAGAAACATGCCGTACGAAGCTATCAGCTGTGTCTGGATGCTATTGATAAAGTAGGAAATATTGCCAACACAGTGGGTGAAGGCAAAACTTTTCGTAACCGGAAAAGTTTTTATTATGCTTCCAGTACACGACATGTAGCTGCATTAAAAGACGAGTATGAACTTCGTCGAAAATATGGCATTGCACTTGGCTGGCTTGATAAAGATGAGATTACTGACAAATTTCATTTTTCGGCACCTGCTGGTCTACTTTCCGATAAAGCAGCAGAGATAGATGCCTATCGCCTTACGCATGCTCTTTTAAAGAAGATTGTTGCTATGGGAGGCAAAGTGTATGATAAAACAGAGGTAAAGGATATACACTATGCATCCAATCATGTACGGATAACGACTACGGAAGATTGCACCATTGAAGCAAAACGATTAGTGATAGCAGCAGGCTATGAGTCACAGAAGTATCTGAAACAACCTGTTGAAAATCTAAATTCTACCTTTGCTATCATCAGTGAGCCCATGCCTGATGAAGCAATTTGGTATGGAAACTGCCTGATCTGGGAGACAGCTCGTCCTTACCTGTATATGCGAACTACAGTAGACAAACGAATTCTGGTTGGCGGACGGGATGAGCCTTTTTACAATCCGAAACGTAGGGATGCTTTAATTCCTCGTAAAAGTGAAGCGTTAAAAAGAGCATTTGAAAAGAAGTTTCCTTCTATACGTTATCAGATTGATTACCAGTGGGCAGGTACTTTTACTGAAACCAAAGACGGATTGCCTTACATAGGCCAAAGCCCCGAACGCCCACTAACCTATTTTGCCTTGGGATTTGGTGGCAATGGTATTACATTTAGTTTGATTGCTGCAGAAATAATCCGGGATTTGTACATGGGAAAGAAGAATTCAGATGAAGCTATTTTTTCTTTCAAGAGGCATTAGAGTCTCTATAAGAAGGAATTGGGTTGATTAGAACGATGTTGTTCCGAATGGACATGCAAGGTTGTCAACATAAGAGACCTTCTTCCTTTCTTGTTATCCTGAAAAGATCTCTCTTTGTCCTTTTGAAAAAATCTCTCCCATTTCTGTCCTTCTGAAAGAAACTTGTGACAAATAGAGCCACCTTTTCTTTATGAGAGAAAAAAATACTCCTAAAGGAAAGGTCGTTGGTCTTGCTACGAGTTACTTTCAGGAGGGCAGAGGATAAGAATCCTGGAAGGACAAGTGTTTTATGAGTATTTTTCTTTAAGTTAACCGCACCCAAACATCTATTCAAACCTTTTAACTTTAAACATGACAAGTTATGAAACACTATGGGATTTAGTATTTTAATTTTACCCAATATACCCTCCAAAATATTTCTCCAGCGAAGCTTTATCATACTTGTCTTCTCCTCTCCAGGATTCTGCAAAAATCCAGTCACCTCTTCCTCTGCTGGGTCTGTTATACGAAGCAGGTTTTAAAATATCGATACACGACAGTATCTCTATGAGAACTTTTCGTTCATCTTTGGTGGATGGGATAACAGGTGCTAGCCTTTTTTCCAGAGCACCTGGATAGTCAGCAGATTGGCTGCTTTCAATAATCTCCAGAATAGATGTGAAGATGGTAATATCTTCTGCAGTGGGTTCGGGTATTTCTGTCAGTTGAAATTGTTGTAAGTCGAAAAAAGTATACTCCAGATGTCCATGTCTCACACCTCCCCACTTGATTCTTTCAAAGTTGAGCACATTGAGATCTATATGTTTATAAAATTCGTTTCCTATTATGCCATACTTTAGATCTCTGCAGATACCACAGGTATAACTTGTATGAGTTACTTTGCCTGTATTGTCATAGGATTGGCCAGAAATAACCTTTGTATAGATATGTGGTGGTAGTTGCTGAGCAATAAAATAAGAGGCAATGCCTGACCGCCAGTCCAGACGCCTTGTTGATAAACTACTCAGAAATGCTTTGAGTACTTTGTCCATTGAAATCACAGAAAGTAGTCCATGTATCTGTACCAGACACTGGTCATGTGAAATAGTCAGAGGATCAAACATTAATCCTTTGGATTTGGCATAGTCAAAATCGTCAGGATCTGTGTATATCCGACTTACCCATCCGTTTTTCCAATACGTTTTAAAGAGAATGTTCTTTGCTTTTTTGTCCATAGAAGATTGCTTTTCTCAAGAGAGTTGTTATTCTGGTCCGTCGATCTGTGGCTCAGGATCTAGTTTGAATTTCTGTGTTTTGGGATTAAATGCGACTGTCAGATAACCACCCATTCTGCCAATATCATTCCATACAAGAAATTCTTTTTTGTGGGGATTATAGACTTCAACATTGTCATAAACAATGGTTTTGATGTTTCCGGTTTGGGTTTCAACAGATGAAAAGTCAATAACCTGGAAGAGAGTATTATCTTTCTTGTTAATGATCTTAAGCTTGTCCATATGGACTCTGTCTTCCCCTGGTTTTTTAGAGTAAATGCCTATGAAATAATAATTTTCCAGCGAATTTGTCTGAAGAACCTCATTATTGACAATGGCAGATTCAGGGGTGAGTTCTATCAACTTCGACACATAGTTGAGGTGTAATGGGAAGGTCTTTTGAGTAGAAAGATTTTTCCATGCTCCTGTACTCATCTTCTCAGAAAACTCAAATTCAAACGTAATTCTTTGTTTTTGGTCGTTTACCTCATACAATACTACCTTTTTAGTCTGTCTGTTGAGTTTGCCTTCCAGTCGTATGGGGGTGTTATATGCATCGTACTTATAGACGCCAATCAGATTAAAATCTTTTTTGTCTTTCTCTCCAAAAAAACCATCCCGTACTTGTATGGAAAGTGTAATGGGATATTTACTAATGCTGCCTTTGTAAGTATAACATTCATACCAGCCCGCTTGCACTTGTGTGATACAAAGGAAAAGGATAAACAGAAGGCTTGGAATTGTTTTTGTCATAGTAATGAATTAATAAGATGATCTCCAGATCTCTCTCTGTTTTCCCTTTTGTATAGACCCTGGCCAAAGATAGAAAAATAAAATCTCCACTAAGATACTTTTACAAATCGCATCATTTCCTCTATTTTTAGGCCGATCATTTTACTTTTTATGTTTGTATTAAAAACGAGTTATGATGTAGTGATTGTTGGAGGAGGCCATAATGGCTTGGTATCAGCCTGCTATCTGGCTAAAGCCGGTAAAAAAGTGTTGATTATAGAGAAAAATGACTATATCGGAGGAGCCACCACCTCTCAACAAATATTTCCTGATTATGATGCCCGTCTGTCCCGTTATTCTTATCTGGTAAGTTTGTTTCCTGAAAAGATTGTCAAAGATCTTAACCTGCGTCTTTTGTTAAGAAGGCGCAAGATTGCCTCCTACACACCTTTTAATGAGAATGGAAGGTACAACGGGTTATTGATCAGCAACGAGAATGAAGAACTGACACAACAACAGATAGAGGCCTTACATCCTGGAGATTATAGAGGATATCAGGAGATACAGGGAATGAATCACCTAATGGCAGAAAAGATCTGGGATTCATTTTTACAACCTTTGCAGAGCCGACAGGAGTGGGAAAGAAGATTTACCACACCAGATGAAAAAGCTGCCTGGAAATGGCTGATAGAAAGACCTATAGGGGAGTTGATTGAATCACATGTGCAGCACGACATTTTGAGGGGAGTATTGCTGACAGATGCGAAAATTGGCGCTTTTACCCAGGCACATGATGAATCATTGCTTCAAAATCGTACTTATCTATACCATGTAATAGGAAATAAAACCGGCGAATGGCGTGTACCTTTGGGAGGAATGGGTAATGTAGTACAGGCATTGATATCCTGCGCAAACCAATATGGTGTAAATATGCTGGCAAGTGCCAATGTAACAAATATCAGAAAAGGCAGTGCATACCACACTGTTGCATTTACTCAGAATAATGTGGCACAGGAAATAAAAGCTTCTTATGTATTAATTAATGCTGCACCCCAACAACTAGCTGACTGGATGGGAGATTCCTATACTCTTGGTCCGGAAGATGAAGGTACAGCTTTTAAGATCAATTTTTTGCTGAAAAGGTTGCCTGACTTAAAGCAGCCAAACATCTCTGCTGAAGATGCGTTTGCCGGAACGTTTCATATCAATCAGTCATACAGTCAGATGGCGCAGTCTTATCGGGAGGCAATGGCTGGAAAGCTACCACAGGTATTGCCTGGTGAAGTATACTGTCATACATTGACAGATAGTACCGTTATGTCGCCTGAAATGACCCGGATAGGTTTCCATACCCTGACCTTGTTTGGACTTGATTTACCCTATAGGTTGTTTACAGACCGAAACATTGCTACCAAAAAACAGGTGATAGCAAGCTATATGGCTGGAATTAACGAATACCTGGAAGAACCATTGGAAGCTTGTATTGCAGAAGATATGTATGGAAAGCCTTGTATAGAGGCTAAAAGCGCACTGGATCTGGAACGGGAACTGGGAATGCCACAAGGCAATATTTTTCACAATGCCTTGAGTTGGTTTTTTGCAGAAAATGCAGATGAAAATCAGACCTGGGGAGTGGAAACAAATCACGAACGTATTTATCTGTGTGGCTCAGGTGCTCGCAGAGGTGGTGCTGTTAGTGGTATACCCGGACATAATGCCGCCATGAAGATACTTTCTGAGAAACGTAAGTAAATGATTATAGATCTTATAGTATGAACAATATATTTTCCTGGGATTTATTTTATCAGATGCCTATTGTAGGCATTCTGCGTAATTTTCCCACTGAAACCATGGATGGCCTGGCTTTTCACTATGCAGAGTCTGGCCTTACCAATCTGGAGATAACCATGAACTCAGAAGGGGCAGAGTCTACAATTGCCTTTCTGAGTCAGAAATATGGAACCCGGTTGAATATCGGAGCGGGTACCGTATGCACTCTGGATGATCTGGACAAGGCATTACATGCAGGAGCACAGTTTATTGTGACACCTATTCTGGATGAAGACGTAATTAAAAGCTGCGTTGCCAAAGGTGTACCTATCTTTCCGGGGGCCTATACGCCTACTGAAATTTACAAGGCATGGAAATGGGGAGCAAGTATGGTAAAAGTTTTTCCAGCTTCACGTTTAGGGCCAGAATTCATTAAAGAAGTCCTGGCACCTCTGAATCAGATCAAGCTAATGCCTACAGGAGGCGTTAATCTTGAGAACTGTATTACATTTCTGAAAGCTGGAGCAAAAGGTCTGGGTATGGGAGGACAGCTTTTTCCAAAAGAATTGATTCAGCAACGGGAATGGGAACAAGTAAGTGGTATATTCAAGCAATTTGTAGAGAAAGTTCAGGCTTTTCAAGCTGTTCAGACATAGAACGGATCTGCGGAGTTTTCTGTTGGACATATGTAGACCTCTGAATTGTTTGCTATACCAACTCCAATCTTACTTTTTGATCTGAGTTATGCATATTCAACAATACTTCCCAAGAGAAGCCTTAAAGCCTTTCATTAAGCAGTTTGTACTTATTGAGAGTGAGCATATGCAGGAGAATAGGATACTACCTGATACTTCTATTGTACTGGCATTCCGTTGTAAGGGATTGGTAAAAACCAGAGAAGAAAGTGAGAGTATTGTTTTACCTTCCTCTGTTATTACAGGTATTCGGACGGCTTCGCGTACAATGCACTATACGTCACAGACGACCAATCTGCTGGTGGTCTTTACTGAGCATGGAGCATCTGCTTTTTTCAAAGAGCCTTTGTTTGAACTGACAGGCATCAGTACATCACTAGACAACCTGATACCTGCCTGGAAGGTGAGAGATATTGAAGCACAACTGGCAGAAGTACAGAATACTATACAACGTATACGAGTTGTAGAACAATTTCTGATGGGTGAATTAAAGGTTCGTGAGCCAGATCTGCTTATCCTTAATTCATTGCAAAAGATTCGGCTGGCTCAAGGAAATATACGCATCAAAGAACTTGTACAGGATGTGCCATTAAGCCGTGATCCTTTTGAGAAACGGTTTCGACGTGTGGTAGGTACCTCTCCTAAGCAATTTGCCTCTATTGTTCGGCTACGTAATTTTATTACGACCTATTCACCGGCTCAAAGCCTTACCGAAGCCGCTTATGACGCAGGTTATTTTGATCAGTCACACTTTATTAAAAGCTTTCGTTTGTTTACAGGTCAGGCTCCTCACAACTTTTTCAGATCGGCATCGTTCTGGTAACCACAACTTATTTCTTTTCTATTAACCCTGGTTTATTTTGTTAGACTCTTTACAAATGTGTGTTAATCAGATTGTTCGGCTGGATGATACTGCCTGGATTGCTTTCAGCCAACTGTTTTCTGAAAGTATATTGAAACAAGGAGAGTATTTTGCGGAAGCAGGGCGACAAGAATATCAGATTGGATTTCTGACAAAAGGTGTAGTTCGGGCGTTTTATCGTAATGGAGAAGGGCAAGAGTACAATAAGACCTTGTTTACTGATAATGAATTTATAGGTGCCTATGCCTCTCTGGTTATGCAAGTCTCTAATCAGATTAATCTGCAGGCATTGACAGACTGCAGTATACTGGTGGCAAACTATAATGAGGTAACAACTCTGTTTGAACATCACAGAACAATAGAGACATTTGCCCGTAAGATGGCAGAGTATTTTTATGTATACAAAGAAAAACGGGAGATAGACCTGGTATTATTACAGGCAGACGAACGGTATAAACGCTTTCAACAGGAATATCCGGATCTTGAAAATCAGATACCACAATACCATATTGCTTCCTATCTGGGAATTACCCCTACTCAGCTAAGCCGTATTCGGGCAAAGAAATAATTCCTTTACATATGTAAATGCACAAGCCTGATACATATAGGAGCTTTGTATAAACAGGCAAATAACTATATGCAGCTTACAGGCAATAAAATTCTTATTACAGGAGCTACCAGTGGTATTGGAAAGGCTCTGACTCTGAAGTTTCTGGAACTGGATAATCAAATTATTGCAGTTGGTCGAAATCGTGACCGACTGAATGAACTTGTTTCTATGAGCAATCAGATTATCCCTTTTGAATGCGATGTATCTCAAACTACTGATCTGAATAGACTGGTAACATTTGTAGAACAGAAGCATACTGATACAAATATTCTGATCAACAATGCAGGAATTCAGTACAATTATGATTTTGAACAAGAGCTACATCTGATCAATAAGATTGAACATGAAGTACAGGTTAACCTGCTTGCTCCCTTGAAACTAACTGCTTTGTTATGGCCGATTTTACAACTTCAGCCAAATGTAGCTGTGGTAAATGTATCTTCAGGTTTGGGTCTTGTACCAAAAATGCAGGCTCCGGTATATTGCGCTACAAAGGCAGGAATACATATTTTCTCAAAAGCTTTACGTGATCAATCTGATAAAATCCGGATCTTTGAAATCATTCCACCTCTGGTGGATACCGAAATGACCAAAGGGCGGGGCAAAGGCAAGATTTCGCCTGAAAAATTAGTAAATGAATTTATTCGGGCATTCGGCAAAGATCACTTTGAGATAAGTATCGGAAAGGTTAAACTGCTCAAACTGATAAACAGATTGAGTCCGGCTCTGGCAGAAAAGATCATGAACAAAGGTATATAGTCTGTAGAGTGGTTTGCATTTTAATATTATTTAAAGATAAAAATCCCTTGAATCTAGATAAATACAGTATTGCTGGGTACTTAATGGTTCGGAAACCCACACATGATTATGATCCCAATTATGTGACAAGTCTTCCTTTAAATCCCGTAAGAGGAATTCATTATCATGGTATGCAAAGAATGGAATGGTATGATGTTGATACTTATTTTCTGGAAAAAAGACTTCCGGAAAAGTTTATGGCGAAGTATGAAGAAATAATACAATCTGAGTATTTTAATCTGTTTGTTGACTTAGCCACGACAAAGGAAGATGTATTTCTATTCATGAACCTGGATGAGGAAATCCCAATCAAAAATGAAGTGATTGTACTTTCTTCACCAACTCTGAATGCCATTCATAGTGAAGTTTTGATTTCTGTGGATTTAGTTGAATGGCTGGGATATGATATATGGACTCAGGGTGGATGGTCATTAATCCGACATGCTATATTTGAAAATAGGCAACTTTGTCTACTGGAAAACAATCCAATTAATGAATTCGGGCTTTTTGATACATCTGAATCAATGGTGCAATTCGTACAGGAATACAATGCTTTGGGTAGTTCTGATAAGGTTGACCCACTTATTGATGGTATGCCTGTTGAGGCAATCCGAGTAGGACGTTTAACTATACAGTCTTGAGACTAAAGAACGAGGATCAGCTATGCTTATTTCTTCAAATCTATTTGATTGCCCAACTCCAGGCTAATCAGATGGATTTGACTAGTTACTATTAATTGTGACTACTTGTTATTTAACACATCCGATATCTTCAAGTTTACACAATTACCTTTGTAATAGCTTGGAAGAAGATAGTTTTTTTCTTTATCATCCCTTCCTGACAGAGTAATATATACAGGATGTAACGTATAATTTTCACCAATAGAGGAGGGATGATTCCAGTCATAGGTGTATATTGGGTAAAACGAAATGACAAAGGTATTCCCTCTTTTCGACAAATTATCTAATTCAAAACTATCTGACCAGATGCGGGAGATTGTTAAATTACTATCATTTATGATCTGAACAAATGCTTTTTCTTCTAATGCTCGATATAAATTATCATATATCTCTATAGTGAAAAAGGTGATAACTATAATCGCTAAAGGTTGTAGTGTCTTTGTCCATCTGGACTTGTATTTGAAAATGAATATGATGCAGAGAATCAGTGTTGTGAAACCAAATAGGAAATAAGATAGAATTGTAAAGAATGCAATGATTTCTATATCAGCCGATTCTGCGAAATAGGTTCGTTTATAAAACCAATAGAGGAAAATACTACTACCTGTAATAAATGGAGATAGTGCTAAGATGTAACTTATCCGCAAAAGTGTAGATCCTTTGATGTTATTCTCGGGCATAAGGTATTGTGTCTATTATGTATTTTGCTAATACACTTAATTGTACTTCCATATCAGTAGTAACCTCCATTCTGTTACTTTGACTTTCTGAGCAGTAATTGTCATCCTAGCTCAATCTTAATCGGATGTTCGCAGATAATTGATTTACGTAAATTCTATCAGTAAAATAAAATGACTAGATCAGGCATACATTCTGATTGTAATTCTGTCGTTCCTATAATAAAATCTGAATTCTTACTGCACAATGATGCTTATCCTATATCAATTATTCTTTTTGTTGTGTATTAATGAGTCTATACTTGTTCCGGAGAAGTTTTTTTCAGTAAAAGATTTAAAAGACGAGTCTTTGTATTCACTGTCTGTTCAGCATGATCCAACAAATGATAATGTTATTATTTCCCTAAAAGGAAATAAGCAATCTACTATAACTATAACAGGAGTGACTGAGATATGTACCAGTTCTATTGTGAATAATCATTTTCTGAAGCTGGAATACCGAATAAGGGCAGGAAGTGGTATCCATTGCAGAATGACAGGTATCTATCAGATTTGTAATGGTATGTTATACAATAGCTTATATATACATTCTCAATATATTGAATATATCAATACCACTTCTGAATCCAATATTGTATCAAAGACAGGTTATCACATCAGCTTAAAGATTGTAGAACAGGAGAAAATATTTTCTTTGATCCTTACTGAACATCTTATTGGAGAATCAAAAAGAAATAGGAAAACGTATAGCCCTGTCAAGCTGCGACTCAACCTGGAGAAGGGTGTTTTTATACTGACACTATTAATCTTACTGGTAAGTACACTTTTAGAAATAAAGCCAATCACATAGATACCTCAACTTATAAAAATCAGAAGGTATATGTGATTAAGTTAAACGGCACCTGTTATATGCTATTCAGACAAAGATACTATGTTAGTGATAACAGATTACTTAACAGCTTTACTGAGTTATAACTTTTAATAGAAGTTGTAACTATCGTTCTGAAAAAGCATCTTTTTATACGAATGCGTTGTGGTTTGGTTTTGAGATGGGAAAAGACATGAATTTGCTCGTGGTAATGGAGGTACACTTGTACTAGGGGTTACTAATACAGGAACTTGTGATTGTGTTGGTTCTATTGAAACTATTTTCTTCTCAGCCTGTATTTGCTTCACAAAGTGTAATGCCTTGAATAGTTCAAAATCCATACACTCATATTGCTCTTCCTGCTCGAGTCTTTTCCAGATATCGTAGGCTGTTTTAATTCGAATGCGAACCTGATCCCGCTTCATCTCTTTCAATACATACTTAGTAGCATTATCCTTGTCTTTTTTCTTTTCTAAGACAGCCAGGTGATACTCATTGCGTTTGTATTTCGCATTGACTTCTTTATACTCTTTTTCCGCTTTTTTGAGTTGCTTGTCTCTTTCTTTAGAAACTGGTTTTGCTTCCAGTTTCGCTTTTTGCTCAGTGGCATATGCCAGTAAAGTCATCAGAAGGGTTTGATTGGCAAGTGATTGTTCTTCATCTTCTTGAATAGCTTTGATGCGGTGTGCCATCCGAAATAATTCCAGGTTCAGACGGGCTTCTTCTGCCATCAGGCGGTAATATTCAGATTTGTATTTGCGAATTGCAGTTGTGTTAGTATGATATCTTGCCATATATCCGAACAAAGTTTAGAGTGGTTTTTTGTTACTTTAGTGGTTTATTATGAACAGATAGATTTTTAAATAAGTTTATGAAGTTGACTAATATTTAATAAAATATTTTTCGTACGATTTTATAGCTGTGTAGTAGTTTATTAGGAGTTGTTTGTCGAGTAGATCCTGTAGCTGATATATTGTATTGTTGTTCCATTTACCTTTGTTCAATGCTACAAACAGAACCTGAGCAGGTTATGAGTTACTAATAAGTTGGAGAAATACATCCATGATAGAGCAGATCCACCTTCCTTTAGACAAAGGAAGAGCATTGGTGTGTACAACCCTGCAATCCGTTGAGCTACAAAGTAAAGGTGTTGTACATTATAAGGTTGTTGGTGCTAATAGAGTGGTAACATCCTGATTTTTGAGTTGAAGGATTCAATGAGAAAGAGTTATATCTGTTCAAGTATCTATGGCCTGATGGATAGTATTAATCTGCTTGATTTTATTATTTAGAGTTGTTCAATAACTTTCTCCAGCGCTCCTTTTACAGAAGGGATAATTGTACACCCACGTGGGTCTGACAGATCAGTACCTAGGCTCATAGGTCCCTCAGGTGCTTTTTTTGCTAATTTCAGCAGAGTTTCTTTGTAGGCTATCGGCTTAGATGCTGCCAAAGCCCATATACAGGTGACCTTGATAAAAGTATCATTTTTCTTATTTTCTATCATTCCAATCAGGGCTTCCTGTGTGGGTTGCGAATGATACCATGTTAAGGCCCTGGCTGCGGAAATCTGGTTATGAGGGTTTTTTGAATTATGTAGAAAGGGAAGGATCTGGTCGTTGTAATCTGTCAATTGAAGATGGAAGATACATTCCAGGGCTACATGTTGAAGCGAAGCCGTTGCTATATCCGTTTTTTCGAAACTAGCAGGTGTTAAATGGAGATATTCGTTTATGAAGTTTTTAATATATGTTTGATCATAGGTTAGTCCATGTGCATGACGAAATAGAGCGATTGTTGTACCTTCGTATATATCGGGAGATATTGGTACTTTGATAAAACTATGGCGATAGGTTGCATATACATAACCATCTTTTACAAGTGCGTACCCAGATGTGGGAGTTGAGATACCCATATTTCCTTTTTCATCTTTTTTTAGAAAAAAATAACAGCTATCCACCTTGCTCCAATCAAGTTCATGGTCATCATGAGCGGAACGACTACAATAACGAAGTAGGTAATAATGAGTAATTTGAACCTGCTCTGGTAGTTTATTCCCTGCCAGGTTCTTTACTATTTGAATGGTCATCCCTTTTTCTGAATCTATTGACAAAACCTTGCCTAACACAAAGTTATCTGCTTCCCGCATAATCTGATCCTGCCAGGGTTCTTCCCAGGTTGTTGCCATGCTGGAAATACTTATCCAGAGAAAAAGAAACAATGTTGGGATGGCATATTTTTTCATGGAAATACAAAATATTTGGGGAATACGGTTCAGGGATATATGAGTTAAAATGGTTTTCAATATCATTATTGAAGGGAGCTTCTCTTTTAAGAAATCAAGTTATCTTATATAGGAGAAATATCTATTAGATTTAGTAGTACTGCTTTTCTTACGAGCCCTGCTGTATTTTTTACATCCAGTTTTATGCATATATTTTTTCTGTGCCCCTCCACTGTTCGTTCACTGATGAATAACTTTTCTCCGATTTCCTGCATGGTATATTCCTGGCAAATCAGTTCCAGAATTTCTTTTTCCCGTGGACTTAATTCCATTGATGGCAGAGATTTTTTACTTCTGTTTTTTAGTCCGGCAAGTAGCGACTTGGATACCATTTCATTTAAATACATTCCTTTCTCATACACAGTTCGTATCGCTAGTTCCAGTTCATCCCGTTTTACGTCCTTGGGAAGATAGCCATTGGCATCTTGTTCCATCATGTAGCTAATCATACGGGGCTCTGTATGCATGGAAAGTACGATAATCTTTGGCTTTGGATTCTGTATGGATAATGTTTTAAGTGTTTCGATGCCACTCATATCTTTCATTTCTATGTCCAGCAAAATAACATCAACAGTTATTTCTTTTAACTGACTAAGAAGATCTTTTCCACTTTCGGCTTCCAGTGTTAACTGTATACCTTCCATGCTATCTATAATCATGCGAATGCCTTCACGAAATAGGCTGTGGTCATCAGCAATACCTACATTAATCATGGTTCATAGGAGATAAGTTTATGAGTATCCATTTCCATCAGCAGGTGAATACCTTTTTCTGGCTTGATAATCTTCATTTTTCCATCCAGCAAATTCAGACGGCTTTCAATACTTTTCATTCCCAATCCGTTTTTTGTTTTATTGGGCTCAAAGCCAATTCCATCATCTTTGTACGTAAGATAAAACCGTTCTTGCTGAGCTTCCATCTGTAGAAAGATATAGGATGCTTTTGCATGCTTTAGTGTATTACCAATCAGTTCCTGAATGATACGATATAGAATAAGTTCAGCATCTTTATTTACTTCAATAGTGAGCTGATGCACAAACTGAAATTGTATTCCAGCTTCATTTAATTTTTCTGAAAGGCTCTCAACTGCTTCGATCAAACCCAGGTTTTCCAGGATAACCGGACGCAAATCGTGTGAAATACGTCTGATATTAAACATCATTTCATCAAATAGCCCATTCATCTTGTTGCTTACTTGCTGTAGATGCTCCTCAGCCTTTCCATAACTGAGCTGGTTAAAATACAATCTTGATGTAGTAAGAAGTACCCCAATTTCATCATGGAGATCATGGGCAATACGATTTCGTTCTTTTTCCTGGCTTTCAATAATAGCCTTTAGTAATTGTTTCTGATAATGATGCTCCAGTTGTTTTTGTTGTAAATCCTTGGCAACCATTCTGCGTTGGTGAATCACAAATATTAAGACAATACCCATGGCAAGAGCAAAAAGCCCTATCATGCTTGCTAACAGGATTTCTGATAAACCAATACCATTTTGCTCCATCACAATTGTAAAAAAATAAATGCAGACATACGAGGACTACAGATAGAAATTATATCAGTTGGAATGCTTCCTATGCACCCTAATACAATACTTTGTAATTGAAGCAATATTTGTTTAGCTTTTTAACGCGCTTGTTTTCTCCTGATTCCTGATCAAAAGTGCTATTGCATAAAGGACATAATGAACAATATTAAATAAAGCATGTGTACCCCAGATTACCCCTTTTGTTTTCATTGACTCTGATATCAAATCATTAGCCACATAAAATAAAACCAAAGAGCCTGAAAAATAGGTAATCACAGATGCATTGATCCAGAACATGGGCACACGCTCCAGGTGGCGATTTTCAAGATCACGCAGCTCTTTATAAAAATAGAGAATAGCCAGTACAATTAATAAAATGCATTCAACAAATATGGTATGTGAATTAAACTGTTTCAGGCTTTGAAAAAAAACAGTGTTGATTACAGCAAATAAGACAAACGCTATCATTACAGCAAGTACATGAACAGATTTTATCAATGTATTTAGATGCTTGCGGTAAATAATTGCCAATAGCAGGAATTCTGCAACAGTATAGAAATGGAAAATGAAATTATTATTTATGTGTACTTTCCATAGCCATACCGAAACCAATTCGACAGGTAAGGTTATACTAAGAAGATAGAATACTATTTTTTGCTCAAATTGTAAGGTTCGGAATCTGAGAATAGCAATAAGTATACAGGCTAAGATAAGAAGATGGACTATCCATCTTGTTATCTCAAGAAACACAAAGTTCTCCATTTGGATTTTCTACGTTGGGCAGCTTGATGGACAAGGGGATGTATATTCATAAAAAATGCTGGTCGACCCATCTTCCTGTTTAATACTTCTTAATCCAAGTTTATGAATAGTAAGAATTAGTTTTGTCTCATCTATGTTATCTGTATTAAGAACTAACTCAAAAATAGGAGAGAATGTAAACATTTCGTAATGTTTTTCCTTATTCATGTCCGCTCCTAAATGAAATACTATCTTTCGAATGTGGCCCCTGCTATCGTTTATAACTTTCCAGAATACTGGATTAATGTTTTTTGTGAAATAGTATCCCAACAGTCGTTTTCTAACCAGTCGTTTCAGCGAGCCTAACTTTATCATCGAATGACCTTCCAATTTTGCTTCAAATACATCATTAACTGTCTCAAATTCCATTTCTCTCCAGTTTTTAGATAACCAGTCAAAAAGCTCATACGGAATTTGGGTGATAGTTGGAATTACGGATGGATCAGCTTCTATGTGTTGAAACTCAAAAAACTTATCAGGTGCACCGCTTGATTGAATAACTGGTATAAATGTGAACTTCTCCGAATTAGACTCTATGGAATCAAGTCCCATCATTATGTTAAAGTCAATGGGATCATTTGCTTGGTCGTTTGCTGGAAAAGCCTGGTCAATAGCAAAAAGAGGAAGCTCAAGAGAACATAGTCTTTCAAACTGCAAGCCATTGCTTTTATTAAAATGATTGACTAATCCAGAAGAATAACATTGCTGCCAGTTTCTAATTTTTTGTTCTGCCTGGGTGCGAGTAATTGAGTAATCTTCCATGATATAAATGATTAAATGAATGGGTTTGTTATTGGCTCAAGTTATCTGCAATGGCTGCAATATCCAAACATACTCATATTAGCATATTGAAAACAGGGGAAAACCCCTATGAAAATCCGTCATTTCCCCCCTTTAGTAAAACAGGAGTTTTTGCGCTTAAGGGATTTGTCGTTTCTACTGACCTTTGTTATATCAAATGCATTTGAGAATGATAGTTGTTACGCATGAGTCTGGCCTGCACAGAGTAACAAAGTAGGAGGTGTATTCCGAAAAGCCTGAAAAAGAGTAGGACAACACTGTCTGTGTATGCTATAAGCAATATAGATGTACAGGCACAAAATAACCACTAACATGAATCAAGTACTCACAAGTCCTGTAGATGAAAAAATAGAGGCTGCTTTTTCCGCTGAAAGCAATCCTAAAACGATTTCAGAACCTGTCAAAGCGACTTCTACTACAACCTTTAAAATGGGGTTGTTTAGTAATGGTGTACAATTAGGCTGGATGGGACAAACTGATTCCGGTTGGGCTGTGCTGGTAACGGATGAAAGCAAGGCAATTCGTTTAGAGCAATATCCATATAATGGAGTAACTTACTTTCGAATAGCCACAGATACCAGTCGTTATATGTCTGTTAGCAATAACTCCTATATCGGTTTTTATAACTGGCTTTCTGCTACCGGCTTTACACTCAAAGGCTCTCATTTGGTTGCTAATTATAATGGGCAGCAGTTATCTCTCTATTCAACAGATAATGCCTATCTGTATGCATGGGATGCCTATACTGTTCTTGAAGTTAAATTTATTTAATCAGCTCTGAAAAAATCGTATATCAATAGAAAGCAATATCTGATTTTATTCAGTATTGCTTTCTGTTTTCTATGTAGTAATAACACCACTAACCCTAAAAATATGAATGATATATCGTTTGTGCGCGTTAGAGATCAAAAGCTTTCTCTTTGGCAGTCCGTAGTTGATGCCAGGTTGCAGAAACAGACTCAGGAAATAGCTAATAAACGACTTAATCGGATAGAGGTGAGCAGTCATCCGATAATGATTGCTGTTAATAAAATGGTAGTACTCCATTTAGATACTGCTGGGCGTGTAGATTTAGTTCAGACTGCTGAGACCTCAGATGAAGTCATGTTAATTCATACTGCTTTTCAACTTGCAACTGCTAAAGAAACAGACAATCAGGCATTAATTGAATATTGGAGTATCGAGTTCAGAAAGTATAGTAATGCGGACTGGAAGGAATTTCTCAAGCAATGTATAGAAGATTTTATATGGTATGGTAGAGAGTACAAGGGAATATTCAAATACAATGATTGGAAAGTCGAAGGAAAAGGTGATATCAATTATGGTGTCATTAATTATAAGTTACCTAATAATGCTAAAGTTGTAATACTAGGTGATTGGGGCACAGGTATGCCTGATGCTATCTCCTTGCTTAAGGAAATTATGATAAAGCATACACCTGCTGCAATCATTCATCTGGGAGATATTTACTATGCGGGCTCTCCAGAAGAATGTATTCATAATTTTGCTAGTGTTTTTGATAGTGTCTTTCGCGAAATTGGTTACCGGGTTCCTGTATTTACAATTCCTGGAAATCATGACTACTATTCATATGGATATGCATATTATGACATGGTAACTAAGTTGAACCAGTATTTACCTGCTGCAATACAACCTGCCAGTTACTTTTGTTTACAAACACAGGATATGGGATGGCAATTTCTGGCAATGGATACTGGTTTGTATGACTCAAATCCCGAAAATCAGATAGACATGAGTTATGCTGGTCCTAGACTGCAATCATCTGAGATTGCTTGGCATCAGGATAAACTAAACAAATTTAAAGGTGGAACTATCTTGTTGTCTCATCATCAGGTTTTTACCGCTAATAGTGCTATAAATGGAGTATTTTCCGGATATCCTCAATATGTTAATTCCTTCCTTCTGGATGCCTTTCAAAATCATCTGAGGACAAATGTGGGATTGTGGCTATGGGGACATGAACATAATCTTGTTTTATATCAAAACGATTTATTTGGAGTTGCAAAAGGCCGATTGGTTGGTTGTAGTGCCTTCGAAGAAGAGGTATCTGCTGATCCGTATAAAGTGAATTATCCTCAGGTGCCCTATCTCGATTCGACAAAATATCGCCTGGATGCGGATAATGGGTATTATAACCATGGGTATGCTGTGATTGACTTTAGCACCCGAAAGTTTCCTGAAGATAAGGCATCAGTGTCTTACTATCAGTATCCTTCCTGGGGAAATACATTACCTGTCAATCCTGCTGTCAGATTAGTTATGACAGAATCATTTGAGAAACCATTACCCGTCGGTGCACCTATCTATTACAACCAGAATATTCAGGTAAGTTCGAATGGGATTAATTCTTTCATTAGCCATTTTGAACAATATGCTAGCCAGTATTGTGCTACACTTGGTACTAATCCTGTTTTTTGGCAAATTCAAAAGCCAGAAGGGTCAGCCAATAAAGTGTATAGTGGAGATGAAGTGATGCTTGTAACAGTAGAACCTGGAGTAGGAGATTACAACCGACTTTCTGTATATACACGCCAATGGTTATACTATTATAAGGGAAACGGAAATCCTCAGCGATGGATTATACGAAAGTCTAATCAGAATTATGGTGGAGAAATCCGATCTGGAGAGTATGTATGGTTTGAAAGTGTCAATTACAAGGGACAATGTTTGACTCCTGATGGAAATCATGTGACTACTAAGTCATTGGATGCGCCAATATTCTGGAAGATTAGCCTGCCTAATTCTGAATGAAGTTACTTTTCTTCCGATCAATAATAAACATAAACACAACAGGCTCTGAATAGTCAGAGCCTGTTGTGTTTATTAAATATATTCTGCCAGTTCCAGCCAACGGTCTGTCTTCGTTCCCAGCGTACGTTCAATTGTTTCGATTTCTTTGGCCCAGCCTGTTATTTCTTCATGATTGGGACTACCTGTATTTAGCTTGGCAACTAGTTTAGACTTTTTCTCTTCCAGTTCTTCAATCTCTTTTTCTAGTGTCTCATATTCCTTCTGCTCTTTGAAGGACAGCTTTCGCTTGGCTGTTTCCTGAGTAGGAGTAGAAGTCTGTACCACTGGTTCTGGTTTGGAAGCTTTCTGAGCCTGAACTTTTTCCTGCTCATCCTTGTCTTCCAGCCACTCGCGGTAATCGGTATAGTTGCCAGGGAAATCGCGAATTTTGCCTTCTCCTTCAAATACAAACAAGTGATCTACCAGACGGTCCATAAAGTAACGGTCGTGAGATACCAGTAGCAGACAGCCGCCAAAGTTTTCCAGAAAATCTTCCAGCACATTTAACGTAGTTAGATCCAAGTCGTTGGTAGGCTCATCTAGTATCAGGAAGTTGGGGTTTTTGATCAGTACACGAAGTAACTGCAAGCGTCGTTTTTCACCCCCGCTAAGCTTCGCTACCAGATCCCATTGTTTGGCAGGCGGAAATAGAAACAGATTCAGAAACTGAGAAGCTGTCAGTGTTTGTCCATTGGCAAGAGTTACTACCTCTGCTATTTCCTGTACCAGTTCAATAACCCGCTGGTTGTCTTTGTAAACCAGTTCCTGCTGAGTATAATAGCCGATTTGTGTAGTATCTCCTTTGTCAACCGTTCCTTTGTCAGGTTGTAGATTGCCTGTCAACAGATTTAGAAAGGTAGTTTTTCCAATGCCATTTTTACCGACAATCCCTATCCGATCCTGTTTTTTGAATACGTAGGTAAAGTCGTCCACCATCTTCTGAGCGCCAAATGACTTATATACATGGTCCAGTTCAATGATCTTATTACCAAGCCGGGTTGTTTTTACGCTTAGCTCCAGTTGGGCATTGGCTTTGGTTCCAGCTGCTTTTTCTTTTAGCTCATAAAATGCATCAATCCGGTATTTGGCTTTTGTACCACGGGCTTTCGGCATACGACGCATCCATTCCAGTTCCTTACGAAGCAGATTACGGGCTTTCTCTGTTTCTGCCGTTTGCTGTGCTTCCCGTTCCGCTTTCTTCTCCAGAAAATATCCATAATTGCCCTGATAACGATATAATTGTCCCCGATCTATTTCAACAATAGTATTGGTTACCGCATCCAGGAAATACCGGTCGTGTGTAATCAGGATCAATGTTATGTTTTGTGAAGACAAATGATGTTCCAGCCATTCAATTGCACCCAGATCCAGGTGGTTGGTAGGTTCGTCCATAATCAGCAGATCGGGATGCTCAATCAATACTCTTGCTAGTGCTACCCGTTTACGTTGTCCTCCGGATAGCTGGCTAATCTTTTTCTCCAGATCATGAATATCCAGTTTACCTAAAATCTGTTTTACTTCTGATTCATACTCCCACGCTTTGGTTGCATCCATTTGTGTAATGGCTTTGTCCATCAGGTCTGAATTTTCCGGATGCTCCATGGCCTGTTCATACAACTTAATAGCAGAGAGTGCAGGATGACCAGTGGAAAACAAGGTATCCATAATACTTAGGTCTTGCTCAAAATCGGGATTCTGAGACAAGAAGCCAATGGATATTTCTTTGCGGGTACTTACTTTGCCTTCATCTGCTGGAAGCGATCCTGCGAGAATATTCAAAAGTGTACTTTTTCCAATACCATTTGGCCCAACGATAGCTACCTTTTCACCTCTACTGACACCAAAAGAAATGTTACGAAACAACCAGCGGTCACTAAACGACTTGCCTATATTTTCGGCGGATATATAATTCATAGGATAGAAAAAACAAATAAACGAAATGCTTGTCAGACAGATAAATCATTGTTTGATGTCATCTATCAAACAAGTATTCTAATAAATACTGAATAAGTTTGCAAAGGTAGGGCTTTTTATATTCAGAAAGATATTATTTTGAAAAGGACTCTATTGTTACTATTTCTGAGTTATTGCTATTTATATACATGAATATCTGGGATCACTGTTTATTGTCACAACGAAAGTTTGGGGGACAACCGGGAGATTATGAGAAGATTCACAGCTTTATGGATTCTTCCAAATACTTTTTTTATCATAATAAGCATCGGCTGTTGATACACAATTTGTTTGGTGTAGAACTGGCTACAGAGTTATTGGGAAACTTTATTGAAAACTCAGATCACAAAAAGGTATTGGTACGGGATGTGGCTATCGAACATTGTAGGGAAGACCTGGATGGTAAAATCCCTACGCTGTATGACTGGCTCAAAGATAATACGGAACTGGAAAATATGATAGGAGAGGTGCCTGATCTGGGAAATGATACCTGGAACCGATTTTTATGGCGCCCCCTTCTTCGCAGTGAGTTGAAAGCATCGCTGATTATCACCTGTAGCGACTTTGGGGTATTTCTGATGGAGCATTTTCATGGACTGGAAGCCGCCAAACAGCTTGCCCGTAATTTAGATCCGGAATGTAAGGTAAAACCGTTTCTGGAAAAATTCAGATTCACACAACGCTGGCAGTACACTCCTCAACAGGAAGAATTGGAGTGGTTGCGTAAAAATGCAGCTTCTCAAAAATAGAGTGGATACATGAAGTCTTATTCAATGAGGATACTTGGGACGAAATATATTATTAGACGATGGCTTGGAAAGTTAAAACCTGCCTGGTTTTGGCGAATGTTTATACCTACCATTATTCTGAAAAACAAAGTTCATCGTTTACGAAAGAAAAATCAAACGATTCTGGTAGAATGGGATGCAGGTGGTGATAGTACCTGTTGTAATTTGCGAATTGGGGATGAATATCAGAATGACTGGTGGGATGGAGAATTGAAAGATATAATTGTAAAAGAACTGAAATTGCCTCATGATGGTGATTACTATAATAAAGGATTGGGAGAAATTGATAAAAATGATGAAGGCCAGATTGTACTCATATATTCTACACGTGCTCACTACTATGATTATAATGGAGCGTGGATAAATCAGTCAGGCGGAGACGATTTGATTTCTATTGAATGGGTAGATGTAGAGGATGCATTTCAACTTGAACAATACTTACATCGAGTCAACATTTCCTTTTTGTTAACAATGGTATTGAATGAAGATAAGGAAATCAACTATAGTACCTATGGGGAGTTGATTGATGTTCGAATTTGGGAAGGTGATGGATTAAATATTTTTGTGTCTTCTGCTGCTTCTGAATTTTATTTGAAAGTTATTAAAGACTATATGCAAAAGTTTGAAAAGGAATTTAATAAAATGGAAGAAGTAAATGGCAGTAAAGAGATGGATTCCATAGAGATCAATGGTACTCTGGAACCTGGGAAAATTAGATTGGAATTACGAAAAACATATGTAGTGATTGACTACATTATTGAAAATAAATCAATCATTTTAGTAGAGTAAGTGAGAAGTGTAAATATTATCTACTCAATTTGATTAAAGCATGTGGTCTTATTTAAAAAAGGTGTTTGCTAACAACAAAGAAGAGGTAAAACACGAAAAGGGAAAGCTCCTATCAGCATGGTTAAGTAATACTATAACTTCTCCCTTAACTATCAAGGAACTTGTGAGAAGTGCTCGTATTGTTAATGAGAGAATTCTGGTAGAATGGGATGCGGGTGGCGATAGTAGATGCCTCAAGATAAAAGTAGGGGATGAATATGATGATAGGTTCTTTGGAGAGTTATGTTCAGAAATTGTGGAGAAGTTACAATTGCCTCATACTGGTGAATATTATAATAAAGGGTATGGTGAAGTGGATGTGAATGAAAAAGACCAAATAATACTGAAATACTCTACACGTGCCTATTATGAAGACTACGGATCAGAACCATATCTATTTTCCCAAGACTACGAACCTATTATTGAATGGGTCGAACTAGAAGATGTATATGAGTTAGAACAATATCTGCATAGAATAACTATTTCCTGTAGTGTAGATATGATGCTGACGGAGGATGGAGAGGTTAAATATAGAGCAAACAATCCATTACTAAACATTCGTATTCATGAAGGAGATGAGGTTATACTACCTGTTGCTGATATAAATGAGTTTTATTTGGATGTACTAAAAAAACATTTGCATAAGAGAGAGGAAGAGTTCGTTTCTGTTGACATCAGTGCAGGTAATAAGGTGTTGGAGTCCATTAGTATATATGGCACTTTTTTACTGGAAGGTATCCAATTGGAACTACAAAAAAACTATGTGGTGATTGATTATATTGTTGAAAATAAATCAGTAGTTTTAATTTACTAATTAAGGTGTATTATCTATTCAGTTTTTTGACATTATAACTATAGCAAAATGTGGTCTTATTGGAAAAAGATATATAATTCATTCTTTACAAATCAAATAAATACAGAAAAGGAAAAATCTATAATACATAAACAAGGACCAACAGTATATCCTCCTTTGAATGCAGTGACAACTAAATCAGAAGAAGTGGAGATAGAAGTAAGAAAGGAAAGAGATATAAATACTGTTTTGAAAGAGGCAATAGTTGAACAATTATCTGCTGGGCAACCTATTCCTGTAGACTGGAATGCTGGAGGAGACGAAACCATTTGCAATGTACAAATCGGGGAGGCATATGACTACAAGAAAGATGGAGTCAATATTGGATGGGAATTGGGTGATCTGATTGCACAGGTATTGGAGTTACCCAATGCTGGAGAGTATTTTAATAATGGAAAGGGGCATATCAAAGTAGACCAGAAAGGGCAGGTTGTATTACATTATTCAGCGCGAGCCTACTACTATGATTATGAAGAAAGTGATTGGGTAGATGGAGAGCCAGCCGAAAATGTTTCGTCTACTGAATGGATACCTGTAGATGATCCCTTTCATCTAAATCAATACCTACATAGGGTGAATATTAACTTTTCTGTCTGGATGCATGTAGAAGGGCGTAATACTATTACGTATGATTCGTATGGCGGCCTTATTCATACACAGGTCCGGGAGGGAGATGAGATGTCTGTTCCTATTCCAAAAGAAGCAGAGGCTTTTTATGGAGAGATGATCCGGAAACGATTGCAAAAGTTTGAAAAGGACTTTGAATTTAGTGAGGAAGTTGCGAAGAGTAAGTCGTTGCATTCGATTGATGTGAGTGGTAGATTAGAGGAAGGTGGGGTTCGGTTAGAATTACAAAAATCCTATGTGGTGATCGATTTTATCGCTGACAATGAATCTGTAATTTTAATCAAATAGTACTATGGCAGTGTATACAAAAGGTATAGCTTTCGAGAAATTGGAAATTGTGCTGAAGATTTATAAAAAACAGGCACGATCACAAAAGGAGGTGTTGTCATTGTTCTCTCAGGAAAGCCATCGAAAGACTATCGAAAATACCTATGAGAAACTGACACCTCTGACTATTGCAGAAGCTTTACTGTTATCTAATGCAGAACAGCGTATGGTTGCTTTGCAATGTTTTGGGGTCGAAGAGTTGGTGACTAAACTGAATGCAAAACAGTTAGATGCACAAACTATCACCAAAAAACAGATCCGGTGGGATGAGCATCTGAAACCCTATGAACATACCTATGAGGATACCTATGAACTATACAAGATAGATGCTAAATCACTGGGTATAGAACGTCATTTCTGGCGTGAGCCAGCTATTTATTTTGTCAAGTGTCAGTGTGCTTCTACAGATAGACTATACTATTTGTATGTGTCTGAAGATATTGCTCAGCAACAAGATGCTATTGCCGCTATTGCCTGGACTATGCGATTCAATGGTAAACCGCTGACCAAGCAACAGTATTTGAATCTTATGTATTCAGAAACGTAAACTATGCATAATTTTATGGAATTTGAAAGAGTGTATCGGCACGGTGATGTGCTGTTATTTAAGGTTGCTGAGACAGGTGTTACTGCCCATGTGAAGGAACGTACCAAAAAACTGACACTTGAACTGGGTGAGGTAACTGGTCACTCACATCAGTTGGCAGGAGATGTAGAAGTATTGGATTCTCCTGTGGAAAAGGATCAACTGCTGTTCAGAGTAACGGATCAGGCTGTGTTAACACATGAGGAGCACGAACGTATTGTACTGGAAAAAGGAGTTTATCTGAAAGTAAGTCAGGTAGAATACGATCCGTTTCAGGACTTGATTGTACGAATAAGAGACTAATATATTTGATACCTACAAAAAGCTAGCTGGTTATATACAATCAGCTAGTCTTTGGTTTTTAATGTATTAAATACCTTAATTTACAATGATTGAATTTTTTGATATAGGTTGGCTGGCTATAAAATCGGATTCTAAGGAAGCTGTCAGACAGTCTCTGAATCTGAGTGAACCATTCATACAGTTAGATTGGAATACTGGAGTTTCTGTTGTGATGGGTGATATTTGGGATGGAGTACCTTTTAGTAGAGTGTATGTAAGTAGTCCTATGCGAGGTTGGGTTCTGGTTGTTGGAGACTGGATTAGTCAAACAGACAAAGCAGCTTTATGTCAGCGATTAAGTGAAACTTACGAGGAGGTATGGGCTTTTTCTACCCAGATGCGAATGGACTTCTGGTTTTATCTGTATTGCAAAGGCGGGAAGATAATCCGACATTTTGAAAAAGATGGAGAGAACATTATAGATGAAGGCGAATTATTAAAGAAAGAAAAGACTTTGCGAAAAGAAAGTCTGCTTGATGAAGAGGAGGATGTAAATGATCCGGAAAACTGGTATGGTGAAGACATTGTGATGGGAATGGCTGAACTGTTTACCATTGACCCTAACGAGCTTCCAGAAGCTATGCTGAAAAAACAGTTAGGGACATTGGCTGTAACCGATGTGGGCAGAGAAAAAGGAATATCCGAAAATCCTATCGAACAATGGAAAGAGTCTTAAAAGTGAATCAGAGTATGAGGTAGTAGTCTTTTAATCCGGTTTATTTCCTGTTCTGAGAATAAGTTATCCTGTAAATCGAGTTGTTTTAACCGTTTTAGATTCTGAATGCTGTCTGGCAGGGTTGTCAAGCGATTTTTATTTAGACTCAGGTAATGAATATATTCCAGATTCCCAATACTATCAGGAATGGATTCTAGTTGATTATTATACACCCTAAGTTCTTTCAGTCTTTTTAATACCCCAATATTCTCCGGCAACTGCTTTAGCTGATTATTATGCAGGTGTAGTTTGGTCAGCTTTGGTAAGCTATTGAGATCAATGTATAACTCTTCCAATTGGTTATTGACCAGAAACAAACGTTTCAATTGAGACAATTTCCGAAGATTAGCTTTTTTGATTTGGTTGAAACTCAGGTTGATTTCCCGCAACAACTGAATTTCATTTAAGGTATCAGGCCATTGAGTTAGTTGATTGATATACAAATTGAGTATCCGCAATGATTTGGATTTTGTTAGACCAAAAGGAAGTTTCTGAAGATAATTGTGACTAAGATTAACCAGGCGTAAATGTTCAAGGCCTCCTATACTATCTGGCAACGTTTGCAAATAGTTATGGGGTAAGAAAAGGACAGATAAATGTTTTATGTTACCTATTGTATCTGGTAATTGTGTGAGTTGATTGAAACCAGCATATAAGCTTTCAAGCTGTCTAAGATCCTCTAATCTGCGTGGAAGGGTAGTAATCTGATTGTGATTGATGTCAATTTTTCTGAGACCTTCTTGTTTGAGTAATGCCTCCGGAAAATAGCGAAAACGATTATATGCCAGGGAGATGCTCTGTACAGCGTTGGCTACATGTTTATCTTTGTAATAGAAAAACTCAAAAGGAAGATCTTCCAGAAGATTGTGATTTAGATTCAGGGATGTAGAATACCGGGATGTTGATAATAAACTACCTATAGTTGGAGGGAGTTTGGTGAGGTAGCAATGACTCAGATCAAAGTTCGTATTCCAACGGTCATAGGTTTGAATGGTAATCTGATCATAAGCAAGCTTTAACCATAATTTTTTCTTTTCAATAGAGGCATTGACAGGCATGTGTTTTACAACAGGATGTTTTAATCCTTTCAGCATTTGAAACGCCAGTTCGATATTAGCATCGTCATTAGACGCAATCAACCGGATTAGGTTCTGCGTCATCTCAAGCCCTCCTTCCAGGTCTTCCGGATAGCCGTTATACGTAACCCAGGAACGGGTAATAGGTGAAGATGCTTTTATTGAGGTTTCTTTTGTCTGTTCAATAGGTGAATGAACAAGTTGTTCCTGCGTCTCTTGTGGAACTTGTTGCTGCTTCTGTAATGGTTGAGATACAGACGAGCGGGTTAGTTTATGAATAAACGATTTTAATGACTTCAACATCTGCAGTTGTAATTATAGTTGTTCAGGCTTTTCTTTCTGGTAATTAGTCATAGATAGTATACTAAACCAAAGAAAATACTTGTTCAGATTTATTCCTCAAAAAATAATCAAATAGCCTTTTGCCCTTTTGCTTTTTTTGAGCGTTTGTTGTTGCTAAAGTGAATCAGAGTATGAGGTAATAATTTTTTAATCCGGTTTATTTCCTGTTCTGAGAATAAGTTATCCTGTAAATCGAGTTGTTTTAACCGTTTTAGATTCTGAATAGTGTCAGGTAAAGTCGTCAGACGATTTTTATTCAGACTTAGATACTTAAGTCGCTCAAGATTTCCAATACTTTCCGGAATAGATTCCAGTTGATTATTATACACTCTGAGTTCTTTTAATTTTTTTAATGCCCCAATGCTTGCTGGCAGGCTTTTCAATTGATTAGTATGCAAATGGATTTTCTCTAGTTGACTCATACTGTCAGGCTCAATCTCCAATACTTCCAACCGATTACTGACCAGTAAAATACGTTGTAGCATCGGAAGATCCTTCAGATGCAATTTACGTATTCTGTTAAAGCTTAATTTAATTTCCTGTAGCTGTACCAGTGCACTAAGATCGGTAGGCCAATACTCAATCTGATTAATATACAGATTGATTTTTTGTAGAAATCTTAGTTTGCCCAAGCTTTCCGGAAGCACTTTTATACGATTGTTACTTGCATCTAATTCAACTAAGGAGTCGAGATTACCTATACTTTCAGGTAAAAATTGCAATAAGTTATTTTTAACCGCCAGATTACGTAGAAACCATATGTCTTTGATTGTATAAGGTAGTTCTGTGAGTTGATTGAAGTTTAAAGATAACCAGCGCACTTTTTTGAGTCCCTTTAACTGATCCGGTAACACAGACAACTTATTTGAACTTAAATCCAGTTTCTCCAGATTAACTTGTTCCTGTAATACTACCGGGAACTTTTTCAAGCGGTTGTGGGCTAGCGAAATGCTATAAAGCTGATTAAAAGCTTCTTTATCGTTATAAAATAAAAACTCAAAAGGAAGATCTTCCAGAAGATTGTGACTCAGATCCAGATAGATAGAACCAGATGCTGTTGATAGTAGATTTCCAATAGAGGGTGGGAGGTAAGTGAGCTGCAGACGGCTGAGATCAACGTTGTACCAACTTTTAGAAGGATGACCCGTAAGTTGATCATAAACAAGTTTTAACCATACTCTTTTCTTTTCAACAGGTGCGTCAGCCGGAATTTGTTTTATGACAGGATGTTTTAAACCCTTCAACATCTGAAAGGCTAAATCAGTATTAGTATTCTCACTAGAGGAAATTAATCGAATAAGGTTTTGGGTTATTTCTGGCGGACCTTCCAAATCTTCCGGATAACCGTCATACGTTACCCATGATTTTTTTGTTACTGATGAATCTGATTGATTTTCCATAGTTGTTTTGGCTGTATTACTTGTGTTTATCGCTAGAAAATAGATTTGACTTTTTTCTAGCGATAAACACTTTTGATAACCTTTACATCTTCCGGAACATTATTCTGCTTCGGTTGCGATGATTGATTGCGTATAATAAATTCCTGAAGCTGAGGATCTTTTTTTCCTGTGATTGTCAGTTCCTGAATAGATGTGTTGGTATTCATCCCTTCTCTCAATCGTGCTTTGCCAAATTTTGTCATACCAGTTCTGTTCAACTTAAGTGAGATTACTGTCTTATTCTCTTCCAGAAATTTCTTCAATACCCTGGCTGCACGATCAGAGATATGATTGGCAGATGCTCCCATGACCCTGGTAGAAATACTATAACCCAGATCCAGCGAATGTATGCTGGTATTAGTTGCCATATGTGTAAATAAGGTAACCATTGCATTTTCTCCCAGACCACAACTGGCAAGTCCAAGTTCTTCCAGCGTCGTATTGTCAGCTAATGCTTCTGTTACTATGGCTCCTCCTTCATCACCTAGTTCGTTTACGCTAAGGAGTAGAGCTTTCAGTGTTTTATTCTGGCGCAATACCTCTGCCAGATAAGAGGCTCCTTCTGCATTGATCTGATTCCCTCCCAGATATAATCTTTCCAATGTCTGGTTTTGTGTAGCCAATACTTCGCATATCGCTTTTAAGCCTGCAATGCCAATCTGTGTATTGACCAGGTCCAGAGTTCGGAGATGGCGATTTTGTTTCAGTACATTCGCTATGTGGTAGGCTCCTTGTTCTCCGATCGGATTACGTTTTAACCACAATCCCCGTACAGATGTATTGGTGATCAGGGCTTGTGCCAGTTTTTCGGTACCTTCGTTTTCAATTAGATTACAACCAAGATAGATTGTCTCCAGGTTTTCGTTATGTCCAATAAGTTGAGCTACTTTTTCTGCACCTCCATTTCCAATCCCATCTGTTCCCAGTAGCAAACTTTTGACACGGGTATTGTTCCACAAAGACTCTACTACAAAGCTACATCCTTCTGGACCCAGGCTTTGTTTGCATAGATCCAACCGTCCATCGTCGGTAATCGTACCTCTTGGAAAAGCCATGTTGATGGAGGGTAATTCATCTTTCTTAAGATAGGAAAGCAAAGGTTCTATTTCCTGAAAGTCATAGGGAAGTAGTTCTGTAATGCCTTTGATAGGACAAACAATGATGTTCTTTTGCATAGAAGTTAGGATAAAAGTAGGTTGTGCTAATCAGACTTTACCATGGATAGGGTTGGTAATCCTTCAAAAAGTGTCCATATAATGGTGTTTCCGGATTGTTGATACCACAGGCCACCGGATCATAGATACGAGCCATGCCATCTGTTTCGTCCAGTGGGGTTACAAATCCTCGTTCCCGGATTCGGGATCTTTTAGGAAATGGATTTTCCTGTGTAATCCAGCCTGTATCTACACTATTCATATAGATACCATCCTTTGCATAGTCGTTGGCAGAAGTTCTGGTGAGCATGTTCAGCGCTGCCTTTGCCATATTGGTATGTGGATGGAAGACGGTTTTATTTTCACGGGCAAACTGACCTTCCATAGCCGATACATTGACAATAAAGCGTCTGTCAAATTCAGATTGTTTTAGCAATGGTTTTAGTCGACTATTAAGCAGGAATGGAGCTACTGAGTTTACGAGTTGCACTTCCAGCATTTCTATTGTATCTACCTCATCCAGTTTTAATGTCCAGCTATTTTGTGGACGAAGATCTATTTGCTGGCGATCTCTATCCAATTTTCCTTCCGGGAAATAATCATTGCTATTGGGAAGTGCAAGCTGATGGTGTTTCTCTATTAATTGAAAGCGGGTTTCCTGGCCTAAGGGCAGTATGGATTGCAGTTCAGCAGAAAGTTGTTCAAAAGGCGTTTGTTCAAAATCAAGCAGGTGTCGATAAAACTCCAATGGACGTTTTACTGTTTGGGCAGCATTGTTAATGATAATGTCTAGTTTGGGTTCATGTAAAAGCAGATAGTCAATAAATTGTTCTACTACAGGAATATTGCGCAGATCCAGTCCAAATATCTGAAGACGATGCTGCCAGTCGGCAAAATCTGCTTCTTCACTGAAACGTCTGGCACAGTCTTTCGGAAAGCGGGTAGTGATAAGTACTCTTGCTCCATCACGTAACATACGCAGGGCGGTCAGATAACCAATTTTGATACGTCCGCCTGTTACCAATGCAACCCGATTGGTAAGATCGCTACGCTGAAAACGTTTTTCATAGTTTAAGGATGCACAATCAGGGCAAAGCAAATGATAGAAGAAATGAATATTCTGGTAGGGATTCTTACAGATATAACAGTTAAGCGGGCGTTGAATACGAAGAACAGAAGGAGACGTATTTTCTGGAAGCACTAACGGTTGGGTTGTTTCATCAACCGGATTATTCTGATGCAGGAAAGTCTGTTCTAGAATGGCTTTATCTGCTAACTGAATTTTTTGCAGGTTTTCCTTTCGGATCGTTTTTCGGGCGTTTTTATGTAGTTTGGTTACCAGCCCTTTGAGTGTCATAGTATCCAGAGCCAGATCAGGATCTCTGGAGAGTGCTTTCAGTACCTTTATACAGGTGTCCCATTCTTCAGGAGTAAAGGGCGATTGTGTGTTCATCATAATTGATATAGGGTAGAGGCAGACAGGGCTCGAACCTGTAGCCGCCCAGGTTATGAGCCAGGGCATCTTCCAATTAAATTACTGCCTCTGTATACATAGTTTTTTGCGAAACTGAGAGGATTCGAACCTCCAACCTTTGCCACGGGTAGCAATGCTCTTCCATTTGAACTACAGTTTCCTTGGTGAGACAGGGAAGAGTCGAACTCCCAACTTCCTGCTTGCAGGAGCAGGCGTTCTTCCAGTTGAACTACTGTCTCATAGTAAATAGTGGTTTTTTCAGGTATAGTTACAAAGATGGAGGAAGACAAGAGTCGAACTTCTATCCATCCGGTTAGCAACCAGACGTTCGTCCATTAAACTACTTCCTCCGGATTTAGTGGTGAGACAGGGAAGGTTCGAACTTCCAGCCCCCTGCTTGCAAAGCAGGTGCTCTTCCAGTTGAGCTACTGTCTCTTTTTACTATGCTTTCAAAGAAAGTTTCCGATTGTTAGACTGGGAAGGTTCGAACTTCCGACCTACTGCGTGACAGGCAGTTGCTCTTCCACATCTGAGCTACAGTCTAAGTATACTATAGTTGTAAAAAGTAAGAACGTCCTTAAACTCTCAACATACACTAATCTGCGACTTTTCAAGAGTATCAGCCCTTTTTCTGCAAGTGTTATGATTTTTTGTGACGTTTTGTATATGCTTTTTAACTGAATCAAACATATTTTAAATGTTTGAGATATGCAACACTTGCATAAATATGTGAGATCCAAGGTATGATTTACACTGAAAATGTACTGTTTTAGCTGGGGTGGTTTATTTGAATTTAATCTTTAGGTTAGGCCACCAGGTGCGGATTTTAACCTGCTCCTCCCACGAAAAATGATTTCCCTTTGATATAAACTCTTCCAGATTTTTCAAATTGCCTATTTCTTCTGGCAGTGTCTTGAGTTGGGTTGCATTCACTTTCAATGTCGTAAGGTTGGACAATTGACCAATTTCTAATGGAAGAGATCCTAATGGATTATTACTTAATCTTAAATCAGTTAGATTTTTGAGATCGCCAATTTCTGGAGGGATAGAGGTAAGATTATTATCTGATACATCTAGATATCGTAATTTTGTACAATGCCCTATTGTAGTAGGAATAGAGTGTAGTTGGTTTTTACCCAGATTCAGCATGTTTAAGTGAGTCAGTTTGCCAACTGCTGTTGTTACTGTATGCAAGCGATTTCCTGCTAAACTTAATTCATACAGATTGTAGCAATTTCCAAGTTCGTTAGGAAGAATAGATAGTAAGTTGTAATCTAGATACAATTCTTCCAGATTAGTAAGACAACCAATTTCAACAGGTAATTCCACAATCTATTATAGGAAAGGTCTATAGATATCAGATTTACCATATATTTAATTCCTGTAGGTATATGAGATACTTGTACAAAGTCTGTAGATGCATCCTTGTCTGAGCAATAGATATGTGTCTGGTGTACTAGATGATATATTTTCTCACTCAATAACACCACACTTTTTTCCCATCTGTGAATCCTGACAATCCAATCATATAGTTCTTCTATATCTTTTTTAAAGTCCTCAATATCAATCTCTAGAGAATCTGCTATTGTCAGTCCTAATGTGATGCTTTCCAATTGACCAGAGAGTAACAACTGCATTACATTGTCTGTTTCGTTGTTGGTTTCTGACATGGTTAGTCTAGGATATCATTCAATATATTAGTTATGAGCTCTAATAAGGAAACTATATCTTCTATCTCTGGTTTTAATGAATCGTCTTTTGTCGAGGAAGTATTTTCAGTATCATTCATGCACTATGAGTATCTGGAAGAATTGGGTTTAATTTTTACTCCTTTCTTTGATATGTCAAGACCCACCAATTATCTAACCCTTGACCTTAATTACAGAAAGATGGAGGAAGACAAGACTCGAACTTGTACCCTTCCAGTTAGCAACCGGATATTCTTCCGTTGAACTACTCCCTCCAGAAGTATTTAGTGAGACTGGGAAGGTTCGAACTTCCGACCTCCTATTTGCAGGGTAGGCGCTCTTCCACATCTGAGCTACAGTCTCATATACAATAGGATAGGGTAGGGACTGACAGGACTCGAACCTGCAACCTCCTCGATCCGGAGTCGAAGTGTCTTCCAATTGACCACAGCCCCTGTATAAAAAACAATGCTGAAAACTCACGTTCTGGAGGACAAAAATAGTATCTTTTTTGAATGGACGTTGGTTTGGTGAATAAGTTTGAGAAAAAATCGTAAATAAAATGGAAGCTTGTTTCACTTTCATTAAAAAGTGAATTATCTAATCATGAAATAGTGCATATAGATAATATACAGAGGCAATTATAGTTCTATTTACTTTATTGTTTGTATAACATTAGCTACTATATTGCAGTTATTACTAATAGAGATAGAGAAATTTACAATACAGTGAAATTTATGAAGGTAAAATATATTGTTTATGCAATAGTCATTATAAGCCTGGGCGTTTTAGTTGCATACCGAATTATACAGAATAAGAAAAAAGATGAGGCTACAGCTTCTGGAAAGGGAGGAGGCAAAGGGGGCTCATCCAGACCTGTACAGGTTTCAGGTATAGTAGCAACTCCACAACGTTTTTCGGATGCTATTGCTGTATCAGGGTCTATTGATGCCAATGAACAGGTTCAGATACGTAGTCAGGTATCAGGTCTTGTGAAAGGAATCTATTTTAAAGAAGGGAGTATAGTGAAAGAAGGCCAGTTACTGATTCAGATTGATAATCAGGAACTGGAAGCACAGCTTTCTCAGGCTCTTACCCGTGAAAAGCTATCTGCTGCCAATGAGGAACGTTCGCGTAAGCTTCTGGCTGTGGAAAGTATCAGTCAGCAGGAATACGATGTGGCGTTGGCTGATTTTAGAGCATTACAGGCTCAAACCCGACTCATACGGGCCCAATTGGAGAAGACACAGATTCGGGCTCCATTTACAGGAACGATAGGTTTACGTGCAATTTCTGTAGGAGAGTATTTATCTTCAACTACTACGGTAGCAAATCTTGTAAATACAAATCCTGTGAAAGTGACTTTCTCTGTCCCTGAAAAGTATATGAATCAGTTAAAAGTTAATACAGAAGTTCACTTTACGGTAGCAGGTTCTGAAAAAAAATATACGGCACGTGTGTATGCTATTGAGCCACGTATAGATGTCACAACCCGTACACTGCAATTACGGGCTCTGGCAGATAATCCCAAAGGAGAACTTTTGCCAGGTGCATTTACCAGTGTCGAGTTACCCTTAACTACTATTAATGACGCAATTTTGATTCCAACAGAAGCTATTGTCCCTATTCAGGATGGCAAGAAAGTTTTTGTAAGTGAAAATGGAAAAGCAAAAGAAGTAAAGGTAGAAACGTCTACCAGACGGGAAAAAGATATTCTGATTACGTCAGGTTTGCATCCTGGAGATACTGTTTTGACAAGTGGGGTTATGTCTCTGAAACCTGAATCACCAGTCAGGGTAGTTATTGATACAACCCGGTAAATAATATAATACCGCCTCTAAAGATAAGAAAAAGGAGAGGAATGAATTTTTCTGTTCTCTCGGTAAGTAAGTGAATCTGTAAAATAAACTTTCTATGAGTTTATCGACATTAAGTATTAAAAGACCAGTATTCACCATTGTAGTCAATCTGATATTGATCTTATTTGGTGTTATTGGATACACGTTTCTTGGGATTCGGGAATATCCTTCTATTGACCCAGCTACTATTTCTGTACGTACTAGTTATTCAGGAGCTAATGCTGATATTATTGAGTCTCAGATTACAGAGCCTTTGGAGAAATCTATTAACTCCATTGATGGTATCCGAAATATATCTTCTTCGAGTACACAAGGAACAAGTAATATTACAATAGAGTTTAACCTGGATAAAAATCTGGAGGAAGCTGCCAATGATGTGCGTGATAAAGTATCTCAGACAACACGGAGCTTGCCACAGGATCTGGACTCTCCTCCTGTAGTATCCAAAGCAGATGCAGATTCTGAGCCGATTATTATTCTTACAGTACGTAGTAAAACACGAAATCCACTAGAACTAAGTGATTATGCTGAGAACGTAATTGCACAACGTATACAAACCATTCCGGGGGTGAGTAGTGTACAGATCTACGGACAGAAAAAATATGCGATGCGTTTATGGATTGATCCTATGAAGCTGGCATCCTATGGTCTAACAGTGTCAGATATCAGAACTGCACTAACCAGGGAAAACGTAGAATTGCCTTCCGGAAAAGTAACTGGTGCTAATACAGAACTGACTGTAAAGACATTAGGTAATCTTTCTTCAGATGAAGAGTTTAACAGACTAATCATCCGGACTTCCGGAGATAAAATTGTGCGTTTCAGTGATATTGGTAAAGCTATCCTTGGTCCGGAGAATCTGGAGACACAGATGACTGAATCCGGAACTCCAATGGTGGGTTTGGCGGTGATTCCTCAACCAGGTACTAATTACCTGGAAGTAGCTTCCGCCTTCTACACACGTTTGGAGCAGATCAAAAATGAAGTGCCTGAAGATTTACAACTAAACGTGGGAGTAGACAATACCTTATTTATCAAGAAGTCTGTTACTGAAGTTGCTGAGACTATCATTATTGCACTGGTTCTGGTAGTTATCATTATTTACCTGTTTTTCAGGGATTGGGGCATTGCCTTTCGTCCATTAATTGATATTCCGGTTTCATTGATTGCGACCTTCTTTATCATGTATATGTTTGGCTTTTCGGTCAATGTACTTACACTCCTGGCAATTGTACTGGCAACGGGGCTTGTGGTTGATGATGGGATTGTGGTGACTGAGAATATTTTTAAAAAGGTAGAAGAAGGAATGAGTCCTATCGAGGCTGCTATTAAGGGATCTAACGAGATTTTTATAGCTGTTATCTCCATTTCTATTACCCTGGCAGCAGTATTCCTGCCTGTTATATTCCTGCAGGGATTTGTGGGACAATTATTCCGGGAGTTCGGAGTTGTTATTGCCGCCGCAGTACTTATTTCAGCATTTGTTTCACTAACATTAACGCCTATGCTGAATGCGTACTTGATTAAAGATGTACATAAAAAGTCATGGTTTTACGAGAAGACAGAGCCTTACTTCGAAAAGCTAAATTCTGTTTATGCAGAAGCTTTAGGAGGCTTTATGAAACGTAAGTGGCTAAGCATTCCTGTTGTGCTGGGTTGTGTAGGATTGATTGTATTGTTTTATACCATTCTTCAAAAAGAGACAGCACCCTATGATGACAGGAGTTATTTACGTGTACAGGTAACTACTCCCGAGGGTTCATCTTATGATTATACAGATCGGTTTATGCAGGAGTTAATGGAGTTGGTTAATGATTCAATTCCTGAGAAAAAGGTGAATCTGGTTATTACATCTCCAGGGTTTGGTACAGCTTCTACAAATAGTGGACGGATGATAATGTCATTGACTCAACCCGAGGAGCGAAAACGTAGCCAAAAGGAGATTGCTGGTAAACTCACACAGATGACACGGCGATACTCGGAAGCACGTATTCTGGTAACAGAACAGCCCACTATTGCTGTGAACAGAAGAGGAGGGTTACCCGTCCAATATGTTATTCAGGCTCCTAATTTTCAGAAACTGGAAGAGAAAATTCCTGAATTCATGGACGCAGTTCAAAATGATCCAACATTCTCATCCTCAGACGTGAATTTAAAGTTTAATAAACCTGAACTTGATGTCTCAATAGATAGAGACAAAGCACAAAGCCTGGGAGTTTCTGTTATAGATGTTGCTCAATCGTTGCAGTTAGCGCTGAGTGGACAACGTTTTGCCTATTTTATGAAGAGTGGCCGGCAGTATCAGGTCATTGGGCAATTTGATAAGAAAGATCGTGATGATCCATTGGATCTGGCTTCAATATTTGTACGAAATACAGCAGGTGATCTGATACAATTGGACAATGTAGTTACTATAAAAGAGCAAAGCAGCCCACCACAGTTATACCATAGCAATCGTTTTTTGTCAGCAACTGTATCTGCGGGTCTGGCTCCCGGAAAGAGTATAGGAGATGGTATTGAGGCAATGGATCGTATTGCAGAACGTGTATTGGATGATAGCTTCTCTACAGATCTGGCTGGTGAATCACGGGATTTCAGAGAAAGTGGCTCTAACACATTGTTTGCATTTGGTTTGGCCTTATTATTAATCTATCTTATTCTGGCTGCTCAGTTCGAAAGTTTTATGGACCCTTTTATCATCATTCTAACTGTTCCAATGGCAGTTGCCGGTGCATTATTTTCACTATGGCTGTTTGGGCAGACATGGAATATTTTCAGCCAGATCGGGACAATTATGCTGATTGGCCTTGTTACTAAAAATGGTATTCTGATTGTAGAATTCGCTAATCAGTTGCGTGAACATGGGAAGTCAAAAATGGATGCTATCATGGAAGCTGCAGAGTCTCGTTTACGTCCAATCCTGATGACAAGTCTGGCTATTGCATTGGGTGCATTGCCCATTGCCGTTGCCTTAGGTGCCGCTGCACAAAGTCGTATGGGTATGGGTATTGTGATTGTGGGAGGAACTACCTTTTCACTTATTCTTACATTATTCATTATTCCTGCCATTTATGCGATGTGGTCACGTGGACACAAACCACACCCTGAACTGGAAAGAGCTGTAGCAGCACAGAAACGTCAGTCAGGTATTTCTTATCCGGTGGAATAATGAGTATAGTCTCTAAAGTAAAAGGGGCTCTTTTTCTAAAGAGCCCCTTTTACTGGTAGCAAGGCTTAATTATAAGTAAGTTGAGCTATCTTGGATCGTAGCAGAGTTTTTTCTGTTTCTGACTGGGTTAGGGATAACGCTGTCTCCAGATGTGTTCTGGCTATGTCTGGTTGGCCAAGCTGCTTGTAAAACTCTCCTAATGTTGCCGGTAGTAAATAAAATTCTTTTAGTGTATCCTTATCAGGTATTTCTTCAATTGCTTCTAGTCCTGCCTGTGCGCCCTCTGTTTCTCCGATGGCAATAGCTCTGTTTAGAGCAACAATAGGAGAGGGATATAATTGGTAAAGTAGATTGTACAGGTATACAATATTATCCCAATCTGTCATATCATAAGTGTCCGCATTAGAATGTTCATGTGCGATACCTGCTTCCAGATGATATCGACTAAGTTCTCCACCTTCTGCTGCTGCATCCAGACACCCTTTCCCAAACCAAATCAACTCCCTATTCCAGAGATGGCGGTTTTGATGCTTTAACAATAGAATATTTCCGTTTTCATCCAGCCTTCCCGGAATACGTGCTGCATGAAAACACATCAATGCCATCAGTGCCAGTACATTCGGATGATTGGTAACAGGATGTTCACTCAACATTTTGATCAAATACATGGCATCTTCTACCAGATCCTGACGAATCAAATCTGTGTGGTGGGTGGAATTATAGCCTTCATTAAAGATGAGATACACAGCTGTAAGAACCGCTTCTAACCTTTGGGGCAAATCCTCCTCAGAAGGGATTTCAAACTGAATCTTTCCTTCACGAAAAAGTTGTCGTGTACGATATAAACGTTTGGTAATGGTTTCTTCAGAAGAAAGATAGGCACGAGCGATTTCTGCTGTACTAAAGCCACATAATGTTTTGAGAATTAATGTAACCTGAGCTTCTTCACTAAGGTCCGGATGGCAGCAGGCAAACATCATCCGAAGCTGGTCATCTTTGATCTCATTTTCATCCAGCAGCTGATTTAATGTTGGATGAAGAGTGTACTCAGATTCAAGCAGTAATGTAATATCCTTGGCAAATTCGTGTGTGCGTTTTTGTTGTCGTATCACATCCAATGCTTTGTTTTTAGCTACAACAAACAACCAGGCAGTCGGATTTTCGGGAATACCCTCATGCCATTGTTCCATTGCTTTTAACAGTGTATCCTGTACTACATCTTCAGCTAATTCCAGGTTATGTGATCCAAAAATGCGTGTTAATACTGAAATTAACTTGCCTGATTCCTGTTTAAGAATTCGTTCCAGTGTTATATGACCTGCCTGATTACTGTCCATTCTTGTTTTTATGTAAAATGTACAGCTATTTTAAGTAAAAAAAAAGTCCCGATGATGTTTGATATCATCCGGACTTTAAAAATAGAGGAATGTAAATGCAAGAAAATCAGGATAATATAATGATTTCTCTTACTTCTATTAAACCATCGTCTTCCAATACTGGACAACCTTTCGCAAGATTCAACGCTTCCTCATAGTCAGTGGCTTTGATAATCGAATAGCCTCCTACGATTTCTTTTCCTTCTATATAGGGACCATCTGTTACTTTCTTGGCTTTACCTTTCAAGATCTTTCCCTGAGGGTATAAGGGTTGTCCACCATCCGTAAGCTTCCCTTGTTGAGCAAGTGCACCTAGCCATGCACTCCATTTTGCCAGGCTAGCTTGCATCGCTTCAGAAGATTGTTGGGCATACGATTCTTCAACTTCCAGTGAGTTTCGGTAAATGAGCATGAAATCTTTCATACAAATTAGGTTTAAAATGATAGATGTTTTATAAATCTTTGTTCTCTAAGACGAACGTATTTGGGAAATATGGACATGACAAGTAAAAAAAAATCAAACATCCTTTATTTATATGAATATGGGGATAAAGTGATTCTTCCTGATGCCATTAAACCAGAAGCATTGAAATACTATTTGCAGAAGGTCTGGCAAAACAGGTATTGGATATACAAGTATACAGAAGAGGAGCTTGAAGAGAATTTTGATGGACAACCATTTCTTCAATTTGATGGGCAGAGTATTCGTGCATGTAATTATGCCGGAGTTATTTCTTTTCAGAGTCTTACAATAGTTTTGATTCCTAAGCTATTTAAGGAAACTGCATTTTCCACACAAACTCTTGCACATCTCCCTTTTTATTTGTCCTATTGTCGTCATATCCATTTTCCATTTCAATGGATAGAATCTGACAATGCTACCTTGGATATTCTTACTCAGTGGATACATTTTTTTGCAAATTTTACACGAAACTTACTAAAGGAACAGCCTTATCTGACCTATCAGGCATATACTGGACAAACAGATTTTCTTCGAGGAAAACTAGCCGTACAACATTATATAAATGAACAGATTGCAAAGGGTTTATGGCAACAGATGCAAACCGAACAGCAACCTTTTGTTATAAATAATCTTTTTAATCAGATAGTAAAGTATACTGTATCTCTATTGTTTCCGTATGCAAAAGGAGAAACATACAGAGCATTACAGGACATTCTGCATATACTAGAAGATGTAGAACTACGAGGTTGTACCACATATGATTGTGATAGTGTACACTTGAATCGACTCTATCCGGAACACCAAAAAGTAATAGACATGTGTCGCTTTTTTCTCATTGGAGACATAGGTACATATCGACAGCACCAGCCTGTGAATATTGCATTTTTAGTACCTATGGAGCGTGTTTTTGAAGATTTTGTGGCGGGTTTTGTGCAAACACATTTTCCTCAGTGGCAGGTAATAGTCCAAAAACATTTTACCTGGGCAACCAGTAGTAAGCAACGTAATTTGTTAGTAAAACCTGATATTTGGCTACCATTACAACAGACTGTATGGGACACAAAATATAAAATACAACCCGCTCAGGGTGATCTGTACCAGATGCATGCATATGCCACCGCTTTAGGCGTTAAAAAGTTGCATTTGCTTTATGCTTCTACTAAAGAAGTGTCTCTGGAAAATATTGATCTTCAGATTGGTAGTGATACTATAACTATCTACATACACTATTTGCCTATTGTTCTTCTTACTGTCAACGATACATTTTCAGATTTAACCTTACGACTGAAAGAAACGCTTCAAAAAATAGCAGATAAATAATCGGTTTCTACCGAAATTAGTGGTCATAAATCAGGAAGAGCGGAATGTCGTTATGGATAGATATATCGCTCGGATTCTGATGTGTCTATTTCCTGAAATCCGTCATAACTAAACTAAAATATGCCTCAACTCCCCTCTATGGAAGTTCTGATCGATGAATCGTTTGGGACTTTTGGTTACAATGTAGAATTAAAGTGTGTGTTTCATTTGTGGAAAGGTTTTCTGACACTGGAAGAAGTGAAACGAGTGGCAGAGATTACCAACCCATATATGGAAAAGTTAGGGCTTGCCTATGTTGTAGCTGACCACTGTAATATGGAAATGTTTAGTGAGGATGTATCTGCTTATATTGCCGATGTATGGATTCCTGCTCAGGAGAAAATAGGAGTAAAGACTGCATTTATTGTGATGTCACCTGAAGCATTTACCCAGATCTCTGCAGAAGAAATGCATGAGCAGGCAAGAGCAGGTTCTTCTATTGAAATTCTGCATTTTGACAGCATGGAAGTGGCTTTGGAAGCGTTAAAAGCCCAGGTTCGTACATCTGTCAATATTATGGTATAAGTCAACAAAGAATCTTAAATAGATAGAATAAAAAACGCTTTCATCAACTGAGAGCGTTTTTTGTTTGATGTAATATAATTTAGTATTCAATGTTATGTAATTGTTAAATTAATGTTAAATTTGTTTAGAATGTTAAACATCATTATGCCAATACTTTACTGCATTGAGACAAGTTATCTATATCTGGGTTCTGATTTTATCAGGAATAGCAATGGATGGAGCAAAGGGGCAGGCTATCCGTTGGCATTCTTCATTTGAAGAGAAAGTATTTACGCAATGGACTGATTCTTCTGGTAAAGGACTGGCAGATTTTTTTGCTGCTGATCCTGTTATCACAGATAGTTTGTTCCTTCAGAAAGAATCAGAGCTTACCTTAGTATGTTCTCAACTAGCCAAAAAACGCAAAAAGTTTCTAGCAGAATCTCAGTTCCTCTATTATGTATTTAAACAGGTTCATAAACGATATTTGTACCATTATCAACCTTATCCACTTTTTACCAGCCTTCAGGACAGCACATATAATTGTGTGAGTGGCACAGCTTTGTATGCGTGGATACTGGGAAAGCTTGGTTTTTCCACTGAAATAAGGGAGATGAACCGACATGTGTATTTACGTGTACATACCGTACGAAGCACCTATCTGATAGATGCAACAGATCCGGATAATGGATTTGTATCTGATGATGAGATGCTGATTTCGCGCAGGGAACTTTGGTACGCTTCCAATGAAATTACTCAGGCAAGACCTTGCAATAAAATAATAACCTTATCAAACCTGGCAGGCTTACAATATTTTAACGAAGCTGTTAAGGCCTTTAATAGAGGGACATACGAGAAATGTATGCAATTATTGAACAAAGCTACTATTCTTTACCCTGGCTCTGATAAAATTGCCAACTTACAAAGTATGACTCAAAAACAATTGCCTTCTGTTGTTGCCAGAGTAAAATAATACCTGACACATTTTTTCTACTTTCCTTCGAGGTTGTTGGCTAACAGCTAATTCTATCTGTAGTATACTATTTTCGTCTTATCAAAAAAACTTTTGTATAAGGGAAACGTTGTATGTTGGTCTAACAGATCTGATCACATATATCGGGCTATACTATTCCTTCTTCATTTTGCGTTCTCCATGCTATGCTGTTAAACTTTATTCTATTTGACTGACTCTCATTATTGTTAATATGATTTAAGCATAAAGTTGGTTACCTGTATGCATTAAGAGGAATCAACAGTAAAGTTAGTATAAAAATAACCATATGTCTTGGATGTGAATGAATCTATCAGTGTTGAGTAACTGCATCCATTGACCCAAAAAAGAATTCAAAAACAGCGATTTAATTTCTTTTACGCCTCACATCGTGTGAGCAGAGTATACCTTATTTTGTAGCAAGTGATCCTTTTTTACTGTTATTCTGACAGAACTTGTTAAAAAATACAGAGGTCTTACATTTGCTTATACCCCTTATAATCCTTCAGAAAGGCTTTCTCTGATCATTGTGTGCATTTTTTGTGTAAAAAGCACTGAAATATTAGCTGTGCATCCTATTGCTTGTTTGTGACCAGCATTGGGCATTCTTATCTATTAATATTGCATAAGGTAATCGACAAAATAAGTGTTAAACAGGATCTCTTACGTTCAATGTTCCCTGCCTGGTATTTTACCTGCTGAACAAAACAGGTAAGATAATAGACTCAGAACTTCGAAATCAGAATCAGATAAAAAAATGAATCAAAGACTGCACACACTGGCCGCTTTGCTCATCTCTGGAGCGTTACTTACGGTCCATACTGATGGTTGGGCACAGGACAAGAACCCGGAAGTAGCAAAAAGGATTAAAAAAGCAGATGCATTTCTGGCTGCTAAGGATTATAAACAAGCCATTCCTGTATATCTGGAGCTGGATAAGTTAATTCCTAATGACCCTGCCAACCATTATGCATTGGGTTTGTGTTATACACAGGCCGGAGAGCCTCAGAAGGGTCTGCCCTATTTAAAATCTGCTATTGAGAGCAAAAGTCAGGATGTGCCAAACAAAGTTCATTTTTGGTATGGTAAATCCTTGCATCTGAGTGGGAAATTTGATGATGCAATAGCTGCTTTGAATAATTTCCGTCAGTCAGATAATAATGTCGAACTGGTTACAGAAGCGGCCAAATTAGTACAGCAGTGTAATGTCGCAAAAGCATTAACATCCAAACCAGAGGATGTATTTATACAAAGTGTGGATGCTATCAATACACCTTCTACTGAATATGGTCCGGTAATCTCTGCTGATGAATCGGTATTGATATATACTACTATTAAGAAAAATACAACTCCAGGCACTAGTTCTGTAAAGGAATATGAGGATGTGATGATTACCCATAAAAACGGAAGTCAGTGGGGTCCTTCACAAAGTGTAGGTATTCCGGTGCCAGTAGCCAATGGTGTACGAAGCAATATTGGATCTGTAGGTTTATCACCTGATGGGCAGAAGTTGCTTGTGTATATTGGAACTACAGCCAATAGTGCAGATATATATTCTTCTGTACTACAGGGTGATAAATGGGGTGCTCCTGCTAAATTAGGACGAGAAGTAAACTCAACCTATCAGGAAAACAGTGCAAGCTTTACTCCTGACGAGAAAGTTGTATACTTTGCAAGTAATCGTCCGGGAGGTTTAGGTGGACTAGATATCTATAAAGCTGAGAAGCAGGCAGACGGGTCATGGGGTGCTCCTGTGAATTTGGGGCCTACTGTCAACTCAAAATATGACGAAGAAGCTCCATTCATCCATCCAGATAAGAAAACATTGTATTTCACTTCCAATGGCCCTAACTCAATGGGTGGCACGGATATCTTTAAAGCTGTGAACGACAAAGGAAAGTGGACTACTCCAACAAACGTAGGTGCTCCTGTTAACTCAGTTTATAACGATAGTTACTTTGCACTTTCAGCAGATGGTAAAAAAGGATATTTTTCTTCAGATCGTCCAGGTGGTAAAGGTGGTAGTGATATTTACTTCCTGGGTATTCCTGAAGAACTGGGTGTAGTAGCACTGACTTTAATGAAAGGCCGTATTCTGGCTGGTGAGCCTGCAAAAGCTGTTAAGACAACAATCAAAGTTGTAGATAAGCTGACTAACGAAGTTATCAAAGGTGTCTATAATCCCAACGCAAAAACAGGTGACTACCTGATTATTTTCCCTCCTAACCGTCAGTACGACATGATTATTGAGGCTGAAGGTTTTAAGCCTTATCTGGTCAATATTCATGTGCCCAACCAGGATTATTTCTATGAATTGTATCAGGAAATTGTACTGTTACCGGTTATGAAAGATGGAAAGGTAGTTGGACAAGGAATTGCAGTAAAGAATGCATTTGAAGATGTGGATAAAGGAAAGGCTAAGTCCAATAATGATAATGTGTATGCGTTGATGGGTAAGATCCTGACAGCTGAAGATTCACTTGCTTTAGGAGCTCTTCTGGAATCGGTTTACTCTGATCCAACAGATGTGTCCGCTGTAACAAAGAATGAAACAGCTGCTGAAGCAAAGTATATGTACAATGATGCCAGTGGTAAAATGCAGGCAACCAAAGTAGGTAATGAAACTGTCTACACTATGGCTGCTCTGGATACGAAAGCTGCCCAGGCTGCTGCCAATGCGAAGAAAGAAGTAATTACACAATCTACAGTGTTAAAACCCAACCAAGTATATATCGTTTACTTTGATACAGATAAAGCCGATCTGAAAGCGGATGCAAAGCCTGAACTGGATAAAGTATTTGAGTTTCTTAAAAAGAACCCTACATACGGTGTAAAGATTGCTGGTCACACAGATAATTCAGGTACTCCAGATCGTAACCTGGCCATCTCTGATAGTCGTGCAAAAGCTGTGGTAGGCTATCTGGTAGGAAAAGGAATTGTGGCCAAACGGGCAAATGCCAAAGGTTATGGTCAGACAGAACCATTGAATGATAATGCTAACGAAGAAGAGAAAAAGAAAAATCGCCGGGTTGAAATCACATTTGTAGAGATGACACAAGGAAATTTAAGCAGCAATTAATGCGCTTTTAACGATACATAAATAGGTGGTTATGGATAATTACTAAAGAGCCGTAGCGGTTTCCGCTTCGGTTCTTTTCTTTTATTAGAAGTGCTGGCATGCTATTTTTAGGCTATTTTAGAAAAATATTTCTCAGTGAAAAATATTTTTTTTCACTGAGAAACCGGGACGTTTTAATTGATTTTAGAGCTTTATAGACTAATTTTCCTTTCCGAAATTCTCTATAAAGCAACACATAAATGAACTTATTGTATCTGGTTTTAGAAGTATCTTATATAAATCTTGCTAGGTATATGATAACGTTTTTTTACGCGGTTTTGCAGATTTATATACTATAGGCCTACTAGAAGAAATATTCATAGAACGCGATAAACCGCTATTCTGTCAATTTTTTGGACAAAAAAAGTAACCAGATACCCTAACAGTGAAATGTGTAACTGAATAACAGGAGTGTAGAATAAGAATCTGAAAATAATCTTTTGCTGTAGATACATTCGAGAAAAATGAAAATATTACATACCGGTCTGCTTACATTATACCTGGTACTTGGGATTTGACTAAGGAATTGTTAATTTTAACCCATAAGTTGTATAAACAGGTATATGAAATTCTAAAAAGGCATTCTGCCTGATTTAAAGTGTATTCAGGTTGGTTACCAATCTTTGTTATTTAGTATTAAATCTTAGCACTGCTTAAAAATGAGGGATAGCGAAATCCTTGAACGAATCAGGAAAGGCGATGAGAGTGCACTGGATTACCTTTACAAAAAAAACTTTAAAATGATGACAAAGTTAGTCATCAATAATAACGGAACAGAAGACGAAGCAAAGGATATTTATCAGGAAGCCTTAATCGTGTTCTGGCAAAAGGTAACTAGTGGCAATCTGATGCTTTCTTCCAAGATCAGCACCTTCCTGTATAGTATTTGCCAGAATTTATGGCGCAAGGAATTGGAGCGTAAGAGCAGAATGAGCAATGAAGAGAAGGACACAGAAGAAGAATTGGATTTTGATCAGCAAGAACGAATTGACATTATCAATCGCTGTATTAATCAGATGGGAGAAACATGTCGTCGTATTCTGACATACTATTACTTTGATAATTTGTCCATGCACGATATTGCTGATTTGCTTGGATTTGCTAACGCAGATACAGCTAAAACAAAGAAATACAAATGTAAAAAAGAACTGGATGAGTTGATTAAAGCCAAGTATAAAGCCAGTGATTTCATGGATTAAAATACTTATAAGATAACCAGCTTTCAGTTTGTGTACCACCCAAAGTAGAAAATACTCATGAACAAAGAGTACCAACATTCGGAGATGATCGATGCTTACCTGAGAAACGAGCTTTCTGCAGATGAGAGGGCTGATTTTGAGCAGTTGGTTCAGAAAGATCCTCTGTTATACAACGAATTTTTGTTACAAAAGGAGATCGTTACAAATCTTCAAAGCTATCGGAAGGCGCAATTGAAGAACCGCCTGAATCAGATTGATGTTAGTAACAATTCTTCCTGGAGTGGTGCTGCCTCTGCTGGGATGTGGGTTGGAGGACTAGCTTTGATCGGATTGTTGAGCTGGTTTGGGTACTCTTCATTGAAAGGAACTACTTCTAACACTGCTGTTGTAAATGTACCTGCTACTATATCAGCAACATCTTCTACAACACAGACTCCTGAAGTTTCTCCTAATGCTAATGCAAACAATGAAGGTGCAGAAGCTATGACAGAAACAAATGTATCTGTAAGTAAGTCTGTAGAAAAACCTTCTTTACCCGTAAAAACGACATCGAGAAAAACCTATACTACACGTAAAAATTCTCAATCTGCTGATCAGTTAATCGTCGCAGCTGCTGATACTGAAGTAAGTGCTCCTTCACAGGAAGATGGTATCAAAAAGATTGATTCAGAACCTGTTATCGAGAAGCCAGCCATGTATGGTAATACCTCTTCCTCTAATCGGTTAAATGTGGTTGATAATACAAATGAAACATTAAAACTACATTACTATTACCGTAACGGACGTATTGCATTGCTTGGTTTTGATAAGCCTTATACGTTTCTGGATATGCCTGCAGAGAATACAACTTATCTGTATTATGAAGGAAACTTTTACAAATTGAATATCAGTCAGATACAACCTGCTCCTATTCAAAGTGTATTAATTACTGAAAAACCATTGATTGATTCTCTGAACAAGATGCTTGTCAATCGTAAATAATAAAACATATTCTTCAAGAGCCTTCCTGATATTCAGGAAGGCTTTTTGTTTTATAATTATTCTATACCACTTCTTTAAGTATCTTTGGCTGATGTGTAAAGATTAAAGGTAAATTCCTACCTTTGCCTTTGATACAATGGATTTGGAAATACTGTTTACTTATACCGCATACCATTGAAAAAAAACCGTACATACAAACGTTTTGGTAGTTATCCATACGTGACAGTTATTTTTAGCATTACCTTTGCTTTATTTGTATTGGGACTCAGTGGCTTATTGGCCTTACAGGCTTTTCGCCTGTCTGATTCCATTAAAAATACGATAGAAATCTATGTGTATCTGGATAAATATCTGGATACAGATGAGATCAGAGAAGTTGGGCAGAAGATGCGGAAAAAGGATTATTTGTCTGTAGTAGATAACAGACCTCAAATCCGTTTTATATCCAAAGATGAAGCTGCCCGTAAGTTTATTAAAGAAACACATGAGGATTTTGTAACCCTACTTGGCGAAAATCCTTTACGTGATGCCTATGTCATTCGTATCAAACCTGAGTTATATCAGAAGGAGATGATGCGTCAGATCAAAACAGACCTGGAATCTGTGGACAATGTATTTGAGGTTGTATATCTGGAACAACAGGTAGAGGAGGCAAACCGAAATATTTATAAGTTAACATGGGTTTTACTGGGTTTTGCTATTATTTTGTTTGTTGCTGTTTTTATTCTGATTAATAACACATTAAGATTAGCTATGTATTCTCAGCGATTCTTAATCCGGAGTATGCAACTAGTAGGGGCAACATCATCATTTATTCAAAAGCCATTCCTGTTTCGTGCTGTTTTCTATGGACTTTTTGGTGGACTACTGGCCTCTGCTGGATTGTATGGCCTTTTATCCTATGCGGCATCTGAACTGGAATTGTTCACACTAATACAAGAGCCTCGTGCGTTGTATATGTTCTTTGGTGGCTTGTGTACATTAGGTATATTGGTTAGTATGGGAAGTTCCTATCGGGCATTGAATAAATATTTAAATATGTCATTGGATGAGCTGTATTAGGTTCTGTTTTGTCACTACTTTGTATTCATTTGAATTTAACTATACTATTTAAGATATGGACAACAAAAATAAACTGGCATTTGGCAAGCAAAACTACCTGATCATGTTAGTAGGTATCGCCTTGATTACTATTGGTTTTATCGTAATGTCAATGGATAAAGAGCCTTTTGGCTTTGGTGCTCTGGGACTAACAATCGGACCATTGATTGTATTAAGTGGATTTGTTGTTGAGTTTTTTGCGATCCTACGTAAGCCAAAATAGTCTCTGAACAGGCATTTAAGGGCTTTGTAAGTTTACATTAAGCTACTTTTTATATACTACTATTTTTGCACCCGCAGAAGGTATACTTTCCTGCGGGTTTTGCTTAAGATATGTGGTCTAACTTACTTTAAAAAAGCTTCAAAAGCTTATTCAAACACTATCACTTATCTTACCATCATTCTATGAACATTTTGCATGCCATTATTCTAGCTATTGTTGAAGGTTTAACCGAGTTTCTACCTGTATCCTCTACAGGTCATATGATTATAACAGCAGCCTTATTGGGTATTCCTCCAGGAGACTTTACAAAAGTTTTTATTGTAGCTATTCAGTTTGGTGCCATCTTGTCTGTCGTGGTGCTATACTTTAAACGATTCTTTAAGGGGCTTGATTTTTACTTTAAGCTATTTGCTGCATTTCTACCTACTGCTATTCTTGGGTTCTTATTGAAGTCTACTGTCGATAAGCTCCTTGAAAGTGTGACTGTAGTGGCTTTTATGTTGCTAGTGGGAGGCATTATTCTTTTGTTTGTTGATAAATGGTTTGCAAAGAATGAACAGCATTCTCCTGATGAAGATACCATCAGTTATCCTACTGCCTTGTTGATAGGCGTATTTCAATCTCTGGCAATGGTTCCTGGAGTTAGTCGTTCGGCTGCCACCATTATTGGAGGGCTTACACAAAAGCTAACCCGGCGAACGGCAGCTGAATTTTCGTTCTTCTTGGCTGTACCTACTATGTTTGCTGCTACTGCAAAAAGTCTGTGGGATGATCGCGAACTTTTTATGGCACAAAGTGATAACTGGGGAATTTTAGTAATCGGCAATATAGTGGCTTTTATAGTTGCTATGGCTGCTATCCGTTTTTTTATTGGCTTCCTGACCAAATATGGTTTTAAGGCATTTGGATACTATAGAATTATCGTAGGTGCTATTTTATTGATTCTTATTATTATGGGAATCGATCTTAAAATAGTTGATTAAATAAGAAGCGTTAGACATTTACTTTCTATTTAAGAATTTGCTTCAGGCGTTCCAGGGCTGCCTGATTGCGGGGATCATAAATAGCATTTTTGAGATTTTGCTTCTCCCGGGCAGTCAGGCGCCAACTTAAAGACACCCGTTCATAATTCTGACGTCGAACACTATCTTTGGTCGTAATTGCTGTTGTATCCGCATTTTGGTAGGTTGCATAGCTGACTTCAATCTGATGTACGGGAATTTTGGGAAACATCTCCCGTGTATATTCAATAACATTGTCATTGTTAATATCCTGAAGATGTGACCAGTTGCGATACAGACTACTGATAGGTGTAAACATTCGGTTAAATAGTGAACGATCCTCGTTTTTTTCAATTGCATGTTCTTTAGGGGTATCACGAACAGAAAGAAACACAACTCCGGACGTATTTCGGGCAATCCATTCTCTGAATACATATACAAAGCGTATAGCATCTGATATACCAAAATTATCAGATAATCCAGCATCCATTATTTCCATAGCAGGCTCGCTGGGAAGTACTACATTGGGTGTAATGTAGGGGAAGGTCGCACTCATCCGTAATGCGCTTAGAAAACGAAGATTATGTGCCTCCTGCTTTTCAAAGAATCTCAAAAACTCAACACCTTTCAATTTAGGAATTAGATAACGAGGTGACACATGATCTGCTTCTGTCATGTAAGAGACATGTTGGGGTGATATATAGAGTTTTCTGCCATCATTAATAATAGTTGGGGAAAAAAGCAGCATGGGGACCTTGGCTAGTCGTTCAGGCTCCTGATAATCCATGACCGTTTTATCCATAATATTTTCAGTATTCTTATTGAGTTGTTGCTCAAAGGCATACCCTCGATCTTTGTAATACCAGTGATTTTTATAATTAAACTGTTGAAATTTGAAAAACATATCGCTTACTACCAGAGAAAATGTAATAGCATTGAGATTGTCCTTTGCGATATTATCTAGGTATTTATGATTGTATAAATCCAATGTAGTATCAGTCAGGTGACGTAAGTATAGTTCCCGAAAATAGCTAGCACCTACTAAACCGCCTGATGCTCCTGTAATCAGAAATGTATGAGGGATAAGTGTACCATTGAGTGAACTGTCTGCTGCCTGAAGGACCCGCATTGTCCATAAAGCGGCTCTTTCTCCACCACCACTGACACAAAGAAACAACAACTTAGGCTTTTTTTGGGGAAGCAGAGTTTTTCTGGTAGTTTCTTCTTGTAATGATTGTTTGCTTCTCAGATCGGTGATCTTAGCTTTCCAGCGTTCCAGAATAGCAATGGTAGAGTCTTTATCTGCCTGATAGTGTTCTGCATTGCTAAGACTATCCAGTTGAGTAATAGAATAATCTGCCTTTTCTGTTTTATAATTAAGACCAAATGCTTCATAATCGGTTTGAATGATTCGAGCCTTAACCATTTCGTTGTAGCCAAACAGAACAAAAATAAATACAGGAATAGACCATTTACCAAGCCAGAATGAAATAGCTCCAACAAATAAGGTAGCTAAGGTAAACAGTAGAAGCATACTGGCTCCGGCAGGTATCTGAAAGCCAGGCAGGTCGCGGAATATACTTAAGCCAATGACTATCAGAAATACAAAAACCTGAATAACAAATGCATTCAGGTGATTCTGACGAAGTACTTTCATTGCTGCTGAAACATCTATCAGCTGACTCTCAGCCGGACGGATACGTAAACGGGCATCCAGAAAAGATTCAATGTGCATTCCATATCTGCGTACAGTATCTACCTTCTTGCGCATGACATTTACACGGGTTACTTTGTGTTTCGGCTGTAGTGGAGAGGCTGCACTGGCTGCCAGAACTTTGAAAATATCTTTGTTTGTACTGGTAAAATATAAAAACAGCAGTTCTACTGTAATTATACTACCCAGAAGCAGCCCTAACGATTCCCAAATAAGATCCTTAACAGGTACGTTTTCTTTGTATTGAAAAATAATAAACTGAACCAGATAGGTTATTAGAAAAATAAGAGGGATGGTACTGTTATTTATGCTGAATTTACGAAATGGATCTTTTTCATTGCCTAGAAAGCCACAACGATGGGCGTCCAGAATATAGCATGTAATATGGAAAGCCATAGTGAATCCACCAAGGGTAATTCCAATGATGAGCAGACTGGCAAAGTTAACCTGATGATTGTATTCCGGATCAAGGAAGAGATACGGCAAACCAAATAACGTGCCTACCCCCTGAAGTACAAATCCAAACAAAATAGCCCAGAATAAAAGCAACCACTGGTTCTTTTTAAGATGTAAAACCAATAGCTGGACAGGAAAGAAATACCAGATGTCAGATATAATTTTTCGAACGCGACTTAACATACTACTGATTGAGAAATAAAAGCATACATATTTAACGCATTTGCACTAAACTGTATATCATCGGCTTTTCCTGGTTTTTTCAAGGAAGGTACATGAAAATCTTAATTTTTGTATAAGTTTCCTGCCTATTCTTCAAGATTTCAGCAATGAAACTAACAGAATTGTTGCAATGTCTCAATGGTAGAGGATATAATTTATTACACAGGAACGTTTTCTTTTTGGAAAGATACGATTGGGAATGTGTCTGAGTCGAAAATTTATTGCTAATTTTGTGAAGATAAATTTACTTGTTGGGTAATCTGAAAATAATCCCAACCCTGGAAAACAGAACTTAAGAAATAAGAACTCAATGGAGAACATCCGTAATTTTTGCATTATTGCTCATATTGATCATGGTAAAAGTACCCTGGCTGACCGACTGCTGGAATTTACTCAGACAGTTTCTAAAAGGGAGATGCAGGCTCAACTGTTGGACGATATGGATCTGGAACGGGAAAGGGGCATTACCATTAAGAGCCATGCTATTCAGATGAATTATGTATATCAGGGAAAACCCTATGTTTTTAACCTGATCGATACGCCCGGACACGTAGACTTCTCCTATGAGGTATCCCGTTCCATTGCAGCTTGTGAAGGCGCGTTATTACTGATTGATGCATCACAGGGTATCGAAGCTCAGACAATCTCTAACTTCTTTCTGGCATGGGGAAATAACCTGACTATTATTCCGGTGTTGAATAAAGTAGACTTGCCTGGTGCAATGGTTGAGGAGGTAAAGGATGAGGTAGTAGATTTGGTCGGTTGCGACCGGGATGATATTATTCATGCCAGTGGGAAAGAAGGAATTGGTATCGAAGATATCCTGAATGCCGTTGTTGAGCGTATTCCTGCTCCAAAAGGAGATCCGAATGGACCGCTACAAGCTTTGATATTTGACTCTGTATTTAACTCCTTCCGTGGTATCGAGGTTATATTCCGGATTAAAAATGGTACGCTACGTAAAGGAGATAAAGTGAAGTTCATGGCGACAGGCAAAGAATACAATGCTGATGAAATCGGTATTCTGCGTCTGGATAAAGAGCCACGTGATGTAGTACATACAGGTGATGTAGGCTATCTGATTTCTGGTATCAAACAGGCCAAAGAAGTAAAAGTAGGGGATACCATTACACATGTGGAACGCTCGGCTGCCGAAGCTATCAAAGGCTTTGAAGATGTTAAGCCTATGGTATTTGCGGGGATCTATCCGGTAGAGACCTCTGAATATGAAGATCTGCGGGATGCAATGGAAAAGCTTCAGTTAAATGATGCTTCGCTGGTTTGGGAACCTGAAACTTCTGCTGCGCTTGGATTTGGTTTCCGTTGCGGATTCCTGGGAATGCTCCATATGGAGATTGTACAGGAACGTTTGGAACGGGAGTTTGATATGACTGTAATCACAACGGTACCGTCTGTACAGTTTACCTGCTACATGACCAAAGGAGATCCGATTACGATTCATGCTCCCGCAGAAATGCCTGACCCAAATAACATTGATCATATTGAAGAGCCTTTTATCAAAGCACAGATCATTACCAAAACTGAATACGTAGGTCCGGTAATCGCTTTGTGTATGGACAAAAGGGGTATTATTAAGAATCAAAACTACATTACTGCTGAACGGGTGGAGATGACATTTGAGATTCCACTGTCAGAGGTAGTATTTGACTTCTTTGATCGTCTGAAAACAATTTCCCGTGGATATGCTTCTCTGGATTACGAACTGATAGGATATAGAGAATCTACTATGGTGAAACTGGATATTATGCTAAATGGTGATAAAGTAGATGCCTTATCAGCTATTGTACACAGAGACAAAGCCTATGAGTGGGGGAAACGCCTGTGTGAAAAACTTCGGGAGCTATTACCTCGTCAAATGTTTGAAATCGCAATTCAGGCTGCTATCGGACAAAAGATCATTGCTCGTGAAACGATTAAAGCTCTTCGTAAAAACGTATTGGCCAAGTGTTATGGTGGTGATATCAGCCGGAAACGGAAACTATTGGAGAAGCAGAAAAAAGGTAAAAAGCGGATGCGCCAGGTTGGTAACGTTGAGATTCCTCAGGAAGCGTTTATGGCAGTACTTAAACTGGAATCATAATCAATTGATAAAAGTGGTAGTAAGTAAACCCAGCTGGATAAAGGCTGGGTTTACTTTTTTTAGATACTAAAAGAATTATACTAATTAGCAGAGGTTACAATACATAAGTTTGTTCATTAACAGAAAAAAAGTAATTTGTTCACCTTTCGATCACTGGCAACCTGGTTTTATATATGTCATCTCAGGAACAACTTCAAACACTGATACGTGCACTGATTACCAACGGCACACTTAGCGAGGTACAAAAGAGTATTATCTACTCTCATGCAGAATTACAGGGTGTACCACCTGAAGAGACAGAACGTATGATCCAGGAAGCTCTCCAACAGGCTTCTCAAACAAATACTCCATCTACAACTGATGAGTCGGGATTTATTACAAATACTCCTACTCCTTCTGATACAACAGGCTCTTCATTTGTAGATTCTAACTCCTCTGCATCTCAGCAAAATGTGTCTCAGAGCAATGCTTCACAGGCTAATTACTCCGGTGTACAGTTTGGAGCAGGAACTGGATTTACAGATGCAACTCTGCTAAGTGAGCAAGGCGGAATGAGTATAACACAAAAAGCTCGTCTGGATGGTCGCTGGGTGGTTGTCAAGCGGGTTGCTTCTACATACAAATACAATCAGACCTATGCAGATCTCCTATTTAAAGAGTATTTCAACGGACGGGATCTGGAACATCCACATATAGTCAATATTTATGGACGGGGAGAGGATACAGAAGGCCCATTCTTTTACATGGAATATATTGATGGACAATCTTTGAGAAAGCGTATTCCGGAAGGAGGAATAAAAGATCAGCGATTGATCCGAAAAATTGCTGTTGAGATACTGGATGCCTTAAGCTATGCACATAAGAAGCAGGTTTATCATAGAGACCTGAAGCCTGAGAATATTCTGATTACCAATAAAGGAGATAATGTTAAGATTATCGATTTTGGATTGGCGGCTGCTGATAAGTTTGATGATTTATCGGGTGCCACCTTTGTAGGAACACAAAAATATGCAGCACCTGAACAATCTTCTGCCTTGAATCAGGTAGATGGACGTACAGACTTATATGCTTTTGGCCTTATTTTACTGGAAATGTTTACAGGAAGTCCGGAACCTAAAAATCTGAAGCAATTACCTGTTGGTTACTGGCGTAGTATTATTGATAAATGTTTGCAACCCAACCCTTCTGACAGATATCAGAATGCTGGTGAAATTCTGGAATATATAAACAGTTACAGTAGTTCTGTTAATCAGTCAGTCTCCAGCCAACCATTAGTAAATCAGCCGGTTACTCCACCTCCTGTTCCTGTAGCAGAAAACAGACCTGTACATACCCAACCTAAAACACCTGTCAATCGGCCGCAACCTAATCAACCTGTGATACAGGGATTGCAGAAGTTGCCTAATGATGTTTTGATATTGGTATTGGGTATTCTTTCTATTATAACCTGTGGGTGTGGTTTTGTTGTGGGAATTATCACATTGGTTCTGGCAAGTCAGAGTCAGGCAGCCTATATGCAAAATCCGGCAGCTTATGATCCTGGATCACGTCAACTAGTCAACACTGGGAAAATATGTGCTATTGTAGGGACTATTTTGGGTGCTTTGTTTGGTCTGAAATGGTTTGCCGGATGGTTATTCTAAAAGAAAAGTCCTCTACCGAGTGAATATGGTAGAGGACTTTTGTAATACTATTTCTTAATGCTTTTGTTCGGTTAGAATGAAAGCCATATTACCACCTTGTATCATATCATTGTGTTTTAGAATATAGCTATTAAATAGTTTACCATTGAGTGATATTTCCTGTACATAAATGGCCTTATCGCTTGTTTTCTTTGCACTTATAGAAAATGTTTTCTGGTTAGGAAGATACAAAGTTACTTTACTGAATAGCGGTGAGGTAATTGCATACTCGTCAGAGGCTGGATTGACAGGATACAAACCTATTGACGCCAGGACATACCAGGCACTTACCTGTCCGGAATCATCATTGCCGCTCAAGCCACCCGGACCATTGGCGTATTCTTCTTTTAGAATGTGATTAACCCAATATTGAGTCTTATAAGGAGCATTTGTATAGATATATAGAAAAGGGATTTGCTGACCCGGTTCATTTCCGTGCCAATACTCATTCTTCTGGAAAAGATCATCAAGAGCTGCTTCAAATTTAGTAGTCCCTCCCATAAGCTTAATCAGGCCATTGATATCATGAGGTACATAGAAGCTATATTGACGAGGTGTACCTTCTGTAATAAATAGTAATTTCTTATCGGGATTATAGTTTTTCATCCAGCTTCCATCTGCATATCTGCCATTAACAAGTTGTAACGAAGGATCAAATACATTTCTGTAATTGGCAGACCTTCGTATCAAATCGCGGTAATCACTATTTTTTTGTAAGCCTTTGGCTAGTTGTGCCACACAATAGTCATCGAATGCATATTCCAGTGTTCGAGAAACTTGTTCATTTTTATGAAAGGCATAGGGTATGGTATCTTCCATTGGATAGTAACCATAGTTGAGGTATGAACCTAGAGAACGTCTGCCTCGTCCATCTTTCAACGCCACCTGATCCGGAATCTCATACGCATTTTTACGCATTGCTTTATAGGCATCTTCCACATTGTAGCCTCTGATGCCTTTTATGTAAGCAGATGCAATAAATGCAGAGGCGTGATCACCAATCATAGCAGAGGTATAACTATTCCAACAGGGGAAGTTTGGTAACCAGTTGCCTTGCTGACTTTTCAGTATAAGAGAGCTTACCAGGTCATTTACCAAGTCAGGGTCAATAATTTCCAGAAGGGGAAGCTGGGCTCTGTAAATGTCCCACATAGAAAAGTCGTCGTAATAATTGCCTTTAGTGAGTTGCTTTATCTGATAGTTTCCTGCAAACTGAGGATATTTGCCATCTACATCACTAAACAGACGAGGATGCTGAAATACATGATAGAGTGCTGTATAGAATATTCTCTTATCATTTTCATTGCGGGTCTCTACAGCAATTTTACCTAAGGCTTGTTCCCATGCTGATTCTGCTTTCTTCCGAATTGCTTCAAAATTCCAGTCTTTGATTTCTTCCTGCAGATTAGCTCTGGCTCCTTCAATACTGGTAAAAGAGGTTCCCACTTTAAGCCGGATGACCATTCCTTTCGTTACCTTAAAACCAATATAAGCGCCTATATCTGATCTATGAGAAAGGCTATCAGAAGTAAATAGTTGCGTATTACTGTAAGTTCCTTTGATGGAAAAAGCTTGTTCAACTTTGACTACAAAGTACCCACTGAATCCTGCGGATTCTCCCCAACCCTGATAAATCCGATGGGCAGGGTTGTAGCCTGTCACTTCTTGCTCGGATGCATTGACATGGATAAATCCCTTTTTGTAGTCGCTGTTAGGTGTTATGAGTACATATAGGCTGTCGTCCTTCTGTGCTGTAAACTGTAGTATAGCACATCGTTTGGTTGGAGCGACTTCTGTTTTGATCTGGTAGTCTGGCAATTCTACACTATAATAAGCAGGGGTAGTAATTTCCTGCTGATGAGAAAATGAGGTTTCATAACGGGTTGTTTTTAAATGGCCTGTGATGGGCATAATGGTAAATGTCCCATAATCCTGAACGCAACTTCCGCTGAGCCAGTGAGTACCTCTGATGCCGCTAAATATAGTATCCTTGTAATAATAGGGTGGAAGACATTTTTTTTCTGTGTATTGTGTCTGTGGTGTCCATTGGGTCATTGCAAAGGGAAGGGTAACAGCAGGTATAGTATTGGCTAGTGGTTCTGTACCTTCTGCATGTTTTTGTGTTGACAGAGTGGTACTTCCTGAAGTACCTGTTAATGGGTTAACATAGGGCAGGAGCTTATTTTGTGCCTGAAGCGTGAGAAAAGGTAGTAGGGTAAGTAACAGAACTGCTGTTTTTCTTGTAATACAATATGTCATAAAATTCTGTGATCTGATAAGTTACAGGTTTAGAGTCGTAGTTAACAGGAGGGTATACTATAATTCTTGTGGAAATGGAATTAATATAAATACATTTCTGCGCTATACTGTCCATTATAACTCTAATAAACGGATATTTTCGCGTTATCAAAGTTATATTTTTATCTTTGCGTTTTTTACTGTAATGATTTGAATAACTATGCGTACTGAATTACCATTGGATCAGTGGAACCGGAAAGAACATTTTCAGTTTTTTTCGGGGTTTGATGAACCATTTTTTGGAATTGTTGCAGAACTGGATATAACATATGCTTATCAAAAGGCAAAAGCAGCCAATGCATCTTTTTTTCTATATTATTTGTATCAGACGCTAAAGGTTGTGAATGCTATAGAAGAATTTCGGTATCGGATAGATGAAGGAAAAGTATATTGTTATGATACAATTCATGCCTCACCTACTATTAGCAGGGATGATACTACATTTGGCTTTGGTTTTATTGAGTTCAAAGATACATTCGAATCATTTTTGCCAGGAGCTTTAACAGAAACTGAAGCTGTAAGGCAGACTTCCGGATTGTGTCTGAGTGATCAGACAGGACGTATAGATGTAATTCATTTTTCAGCTATCCCATGGACACGTTTTACAGGGCTTACACATGCCCGCCATTTTGCTTATAAGGACAGTGTTCCTAAAGTATCTGTAGGAAAATATTATACACAACACGGAAAGATGTTGCTACCTGTTGCTGTGAATGTACACCATGGCTTGATGGATGGATATCACGTTGGAAAATTTCTGTCAGAACTACAAAGTTTGTTTGATCAGTAGGCTTGCTGAAAAAATTAAAATATGTACTGATTCAGAGAGACATATAGAATAGTCCACTAGACATGTATGGGTATAAGATGGATTTCAGTAAACAGACTTTAGTTATTTTAACCAGATTCTAATGAAAAAGATAAAAGTAATTGCATTTGATGCTGATGACACACTATGGGTAAATGAACCTATTTTTACAAAAACACAGAAGGAGTTTAAAACACTTTTAGAGCCCTATCTAACAGGGGATGAAATTGATACAAAGCTGTATAATGCAGAAATTCGGAATCTACGGCTTTTTGGATATGGAGTGAAAGGCTTTATGCTTTCAATGATTGAAACAGCTATAGAGCTTACTCAGGGTAAAATAACTGGAACCGAAATTCAACGAATTATTGATTTGGGGAAGGAGATGATTGAACACCCAATTGAGGTATTGCCTAATGTAGAAGAAACCATTAAGCTTTTGCAGAGCCAATATGAGTTAATGGTGATTACAAAAGGAGATTTGTTTGACCAGGAAAGTAAAATTGCCCGTTCAGGGCTTGGTATTTACTTTAACAAGGTGGAGATAGTTAGTGAGAAAAATGAGCAATCTTATCTGAATATCATCCGTAAGAACAATATCATAGCCGATGAGTTTATAATGATTGGCAATTCTCTCAAGTCCGATATCTTGCCTGTGTGCAAAATAGGAGCACATGCAGTACATATTCCTTTTCATGTAACGTGGGCACATGAGTTAGTAGAAACTCATCAGATTGAAGGTGTTGCATATCAGGAGCTGGCAGACATCAGTTTGTTGCCTGAATTGCTGAACAGTTTCTGATTGAGTCATGATTTGTCAAACGATTTTTTAGTGGGAATTTTTATACATAGATTTGAGAGTCCTGTTATTGACAGGACTTTTTTTTATAGAGCCCTATTTTGAGTAAGTCAGTATCTTACATTTTAATCCCATATTTTGTCTGTTAGAGTAGTCCTTTTTACAGTTTATGTAGCTTCATATTCTTTTCTCTGCTTTTGATCCCCACTTTTGTTGAGTACTTACAGATCAGGGCTTCCTAATCACACTTTGTTTATCTCTGTCTGAGGTATCTTATCCAATTACAACTACACTATGAAAATTATGTTCACGAAAAGACTATTACCTGTATTGCTATCCAGCATATTATTGATAGCTGGATGTAAAAAAGAAACTCCAGATCCTACACCTGCAAATTCCGTAACAGCCAATGCTGGTACTGATCAGACTGTACAGGCAGGACAAACTGTAACACTCGATGGAAGTGCATCTACTGACAGCCAGAATAAGCCACTTACCTATCAGTGGTCATTCACGAAGAAACCAACAAACAGTACTATCAACCTCTCAGGCGCAACTACCCCAAAACCAACATTTATACCTGATCAAGTAGGTGAATATGAAATAGAATTAAAAGTTTCAAATGAAAATGGACAGAGTACCGATAAAGTACTTGTAACCGCAGGAGCCTTACAACCTTTAAGCCTGGCAGAGCAGATAAATGTGGAGACTATACTTGAGGATCGGATAGCCAATCCTGACCTGCCTGACTATATAGCTAACAAGAACGTAATTGTTACATCGCAGTTAACAATAAAGCCTGGTGTTGTAATTGCTTTTGCACGGGATGTGAGTATGGAGATGCAAAATGGAACCGGAACTATTATTGCAAAAGGAGAAGCAACTAAAAAGATCCGATTTACAGGTCAACAAAACAGCAAAGGATATTGGGCCGGAATTATGATTTATTCTGCAAGCTCTGCTAATGAGTTAAGTAACGTAGAAATTTTGTATGCTGGTAGTCGCAATATGTTAAGTGCCACCAAAGCCGGATTGACTTTGTTTGGAGGATCGCATGCCCAGGTTGCTTTAAAAAATAGCCTGATTAGCGAAAGTGGAGGATATGGATTGCATGCAGCCGATGGGACAGTATTACCTCAGTTCACTTCCAACACATTTAGTAAGAATACAGAAGCAGGTGTAAAACTGGCTGCTGACAATGTACGATACCTGGATGCTGCCAGTGTATTTACCAGCAACAATGGACGCAATATTGTAGAAGTAGTAGCCTCTAATTTGTTGAAACCTTCCAGTGGAGAAGAGGTAGTATGGAATGCATTTACAGACAAGACTCCTTATCGGATTATGGGACAGATTGCCGTAGAAGCTGGCTGGAAAATATTACCAGGAGTAACTATGGAGATGACATCTGAGGCAGGCCTTGCTATCAATAGCTCTGGCTATCTCACAGCAAAAGGAACAGCCACTAACAGAATAGTTTTTACAGGGGTTACTAAAACTGCAGGTTTCTGGCGAGGTATCATTTTCTATTCAGCCAACAATCAAAATATATTGGAGAATGCTGAAGTAAGTTATGGAGGCAGTGTTGCTATTTTATCTGGAAAGAAAGCTTGTGTAGCAGTTTTTGGAGGCACACCAGCTAAGCTGAATGTTAAAAACTCAACTTTCAAAGGAAGTGCAGGCTATGGAATCTTTGTTTCATACAAGGGACAGATCAACGATGATGCTTCAACAACGAATACATTTGAATCCAATGCAAATGGCAATGTGTTCGTAGAAAAATAAAGTAGAGACTTTCTGTTTCTGTTTATTTAGGTTAGATCTGAATTGCTATGGTCTGATTATAAATGAAATAAAATAGAGAGTCACAACTTGGGAAAGAGTAAAAAAGATAGCGGATTTTCTGCTATCTTTTTTGTTTATATTGAGTATAGAAAAGTATAAACATATGATTTTCTCCTCTCTTATGTAAGAAAAAAGTTATTGAAAGGTGATTTATTATTTATTTTATACTACTCACGAATTACATAAAAAAGGGTTGTAAATTTTGATAGGTATTCATAAGGCTTTGTTCTTTAATGTCGTACAGTAATTACAAAATAAGATAGGGATATTTACTTATCTGTATATTTCGGAATCTAGAGCTCAATCCTAACACATGTAAGTTAACTTCTTAGTAGTGTGCATTCGTTAAGTTGATTTTTATGTAACATTGCTGCGGAAAAATACTATCAAATGATATGCAGCATTTTTTTACAAGATTTTCATTGGCATATATACAGAAAATAGTACTGCTAGTTTTATGTATACTGGTTGGGGTAAAGATTCAGGCTCAGAATCTGATCGTGAATGGAGACTTTTCTAATGGTAATGCCAGCTTTACTTCAGAGTATACATATACTACACAACCTACAAACAATACAAATTACTCTCAGGGATTAGGCCCTGAAGGAAGATACACTGTTGGGACAAATCCAAAATATTATCACCAGGACTTTTGTGCATTGACTACAGAAGGAGTGAGATCACCTATTTCTGGGGGAAATATGTTGATAGGAAATGGTTATAATGGTTCTTCTAAAAAATTATGGACTCAGACTGTTGCTTTGCAGGCTAATACCAATTACAAGCTGACTTTTTATGCAATGAGTCTGGCAGGTGCAAATACTTTATTGTTCGGTTTATATGGTAACTGTACACGTTTAGGGCAAGATATAGATGTGGGTAACACATGTGCATGGACATTATATACGATGACTTTTAATAGTGGAGTATTAACCTCACTGGAATTGTCACTGCGTAATATAAGTGTAAATGCTTCTGGTAATGACATTGCTGTTGATGATATTATATTGGTAAAAGACAATCCAGTTTCTAACTATGCTACCATCAGTGATGACTTCATTTGGCAAGGGTATACTACAGACTGGACAAATGCTGATAACTGGGGATCGTGTACCGTACCCACCTGCTCAGATGATGTGGTTATTCCTACTGGACTGACTAACTATCCTATACTAGCATCCAATACTACGGGCGCTGTAAGATCTATTACTATTCAATCAGGAGCTAAAGTGACTTTAAATAGTGGTAGTGAATTGCAGGTGTGCGGAAATTTATTAAATAGTGGTACTATTGCTTCCAGCTCTACGGCTACCATCACCATGATGGGAACTACTGATCAGACTATTTCCGGTAGCAGTTCTTCGGATCAATATGTGAACCTGAAAATTAATAAAAACTCAGGCTATGTGATTCCTTCCAACACTATTTATATTTCCAATACATTGAATTTGACCAAAGGATTAATTAAAACAAATTCCTATGAAGTTTATTTAACCAATATTTTGGCTTCTCCTGCTGCTGTTACTAATTTTTCATCGGCATCGTATGTGTATGGAAATCTGAGAAGAGCTATTGGCTCTTCTGCTAACCGAGTCTCCAATCCTAGCTTTACGAGCTCACTGACAGATTGGACAACTACAGGTTCCACTTCTGCTGCTTACACAGAAACTTCCAATGCCTATTCTGGCTCTTCTTCAACCCGTCACCTGACTCACTATTCAGCCTCTAATAGCTGGAATGTGAAAACCTATCAGACATTCACTGGTATACCCAATGGCACCTATACATTGAGCGCCTGGGTATTGGATGGAAATAATGATAATTCCTATATGTATGCAAGTGGCTATGGAGGAAGTACACTCACCCAAGATATAACTAATAGTAACTGGAGACAGATTACAATTACAGGTATTGTAGTTACCAATGGAAGTTGTGAAATCGGATTTTATACTTCTGGTGGCAGAAATAGATATATTTATGTAGATGATGTATCTTTTACGCAGACAGATGTAGCTACCGATTATGATTATCCAATTGGTGATGCCACTCGTTATGAACGCTTACGGATGAGTGTAACCTCTGATCTGAATGTAAGTAGTGTGCTGGGCTTTTTCACCTGGGGTACTTTGAGTGGTACGAGTGGATTACCACTGGTAGAGGGATTGAATGTATTTTCTTTTCTGGCTCAGGATGGTTACTGGACATTGGAACCCAACACCACACCTGCGGCTTCAGCCCGATACAATATAACCTTATACTTACCTACCTATCCGAGAGGCAGTGGCCCGCTCACCTTTGCCAAACGAACCAATGCTTCTTCTCCCTGGACATTCAATAATAGTAGTGTAGTGGGCGATTACTCCATAAAAACCCAATATGGACGAAGTGGATTTTCAACATTTTCCCAGATAGGCATTATTAGTGGAACACCTGTGAGTTTACCTGTATCCTATCTGTCATTTAATGGCTATGCCACTGAGCACAAACAGGTAGAGTTAAAATGGATTACCAGTAGTGAAGAAAACAGTCATATGTTTAATGTGGAGCGAAGCAGTGATGGAAAGATTTATACTCAGATAGGCAGTGTAGTGGCCGCAGGTAATTCATCCGTTCCGTTAACGTATTCGTTTTTGGATAGTTCACCACAGACAGGAGTTAACTACTATCGGTTGAATCAGATAGACAGAGATGGTAGTAGCTCCTATTCAAAAGTAGTGACTGTGAAAATAGGTCAGGGTAATGGCGGGTATAGCTTTATGTTGTATCCCAATCCATCGGATGGTCAGAGTTTGTATTTGCAGACAGACTATAGTGGAAAGGCGTTGTTGAATCTGTATACGATTCAGGGAGTTTGTGTGAAGAGTATACAGTTGGAAGTAGGTAGTGGAGAAACTTTGTTGCCAGTAAGTGGCTTGTCATCTGGGGCTTATCTAATGCAGATTAACACTGAAAAACAAGTTTCTCATCAGAAACTCATTATTAAGTAAGAAAATTGTAATTCTTTTCTATTTCTATAAACGCTAAAGTAAGCCTCCTGCATAAAGTGAGAAACAGGATAATTAGTGCAAAGCAGTATATATGTGTTATAGTTTTCACATTAGTTAGAATTGTATTGTAATCTGAAAATGTATATAAGATTTTAGATTTTATCAATGCGAGGAAATAACCAACCAATTGCTATACTTACTTATCCAAAAAGGTGAATATTTTTAATCTTCTTTTTGGATAAGTACTAGTTTGATACTGAGTAAAATTAGTAGGTTTCAAGAGAATGTTTTCAATTCTGACATATGTAAGTTAAGGTATGGGCGTAGTATAATTGCAGAGTCAAATTTTGTGTAGAATTGCTGCGGAAAAATACTATCAAATGATATGCAGCAGCTTTTTACAAGATTTTCATTAGGATACACACAGAAAGTTATATTGTTTCTTTTCTGTATAACGGTTGGGATAAAGGTTCGAGCTCAGAATCTGGTTACAAATGGAAATTTTTCGAGTGGTAATACTGGATTTACATCAGAGTATACCTATGTTGCTCCTTCAAATAATACAGTTCTATATCCCGAAGGTCTCTATACATTAACATCAAATCCAGTTTCGATTCATAACCTTTTTTGTAGTGCAGCGTCAATTGCCTCTGTGTCAGGAAGTAATGTGCCCCCTTCAGGAGGTAATATGTTGGTTGGAAATGGATATGATGGATCTTCCAAGAAGTTATGGGCTCAAACTGTTAGTCTTACTCCAAATACAAACTATACCTTTACTTTTTATGCTGTTGCCTTAACAGACTATACTACCTTATCATTTGGATTGTATGGTAATTGTACACGTTTAGGACAAGATATTAAAGCAACTGCAACTTGTGGATGGAAGAAATATACCATGACTTTTAATAGTGGCGTGTTAACTTCACTGGAACTATCAATCCGAAATATAAGTCTTGTTACCTCAGGTAATGATATTGGAATTGATGATATTAGTCTGGTGAAAGATAATCCTGCTATTAATTATACTACCATCAGTGATGATTTTATTTGGCAAGGCTACACCACAGACTGGACCAAAGCTGATAACTGGGGATCGTGTACCGTACCCACCTGCTCAGATGATGTGGTTATTCCTAGTGGACTGACCAACTATCCTGTACTGGCTACCAGTGCTACCGGAGCTGTACGTTCTATGACTATCCAGTTAGGGGCAACAGTAACTTTAAATAGTGGCAGTGAACTACAGGTGTGTGGAAATCTACTCAATAGCGGAACAATCTCTGCCAGCTCTACGGCTACCATCACCCTGATGGGTACAACCAATCAGGCTATTTCCGGAAGCAGTTCTACCAGCCCGTATATGAATCTGAAAATTAATAAAAACTCAGGCTATGTGATTCCTTCCAATACGATCTATATTGCAAAAAATCTGAATCTGACCAAAGGATTGATCACAACCAATGCCTATGAGATTTATGTACTGAATGCTACCTCAAGTGCAGTTACTAATTTTTCTTCTGCCTCCTATGTAGATGGCAATCTGAGAAGAGCTATAGGTTCTTCTGTTAACCAAGTGAGTAATCCAAGTTTTACCAGTTCTCTAACAAACTGGACATCTACAGGTTCTACCTCTGCTGTTTACACAGAAACTTCCAATGCTTATTCTGGCTCTTCTTCAACCCGTCACCTGACTCACTATTCAGCCTCTAATAGCTGGAATGTGAAAACCTATCAGACTTTGAGTGGTCTACCTAATGGGACCTATACCTTGAGTGCCTGGGTAAGAGACGCTAATAACGATAATTCGTATATGTATGCAAGTGGGTATGGAGGAAGCACACTCACCCAAACTATAAGCAATAATAGCTGGACACAAATTAGTATTACAGGAATAGCAGTTACCAATGGGACATGTGAAATAGGCTTTATCACTTCGGGCAGTGCAAACAAGTATATTTATGTTGACGATGTATCTTTTGCGCAAACAGATGCTGCTACTGATTATGATTATCCGATTGGTGATGCTGGGAAGTACGAACGTTTACGGATGAGTGTAACTTCCGATTTGAGCGTAAGTAGTGTGCTGGGCTTTTTCACCTGGGGTACTTTGAGTGGTACGAGCGGATTGCCTCTGGTAGAGGGATTGAATGTATTTTCCTTTCTGGCTCAGGATGGTTACTGGACACTGGAACCTGATGTAGCTCCTGCTACTTCTGCTAGATATAATATAACCTTATATCTGCCTACCTATCCGAGAGGCAGTGGCCCGCTCACCTTTGCCAAACGAACCAATGCTTCTTCTCCCTGGACATTCAATAATAGTAGTGTAGTGGGCGATTACTCCATAAAAACCCAATATGGACGAAGTGGATTCTCAACATTTTCCCAGATAGGCATTATCAGTGGAACACCTGTGAGTTTACCTGTATCCTATCTGTCATTTAATGGCTATGCCACTGAGCACAAACAGGTAGAGTTAAAATGGATTACCAGTAGTGAAGAAAACAGTCATATGTTTAATGTGGAGCGAAGCAGTGATGGAAAGAGTTATACTCAGATCGGCAGTGTAGTGGCCGCAGGTAATTCATCCGTTCCGTTAACATATTCGTTTTTGGATGGTTCACCACAGACAGGAGTTAACTACTATCGGCTGAATCAGATAGACAGAGATGGTAGTAGCTCCTATTCAAAAGTAGTGACTGTGAAGATAGGACAGGGTAATGGCGGGTATAGCTTTATGTTGTATCCCAATCCATCGGATGGTCAGAGTTTGTATTTGCAGACAGACTATAGTGGAAAGGCGTTGTTGAATCTGTATACGATTCAGGGAGTTTGTGTGAAGAGTATACAGTTGGAAGTAGGTAGTGGAGAAACTTTGTTGCCAGTAAGTGGCCTGTCATCTGGAGCTTATCTAATGCAGATTAACACTGAAAAACAAGTTTCTCATCAGAAACTCATTATCAAGTAAGAAGAATTAGTAAAGCATAAACCCTCTGAAAAGCAAAACTCCCTATATAGTATTATATAGGGAGTTTCTATTTATTGCTAATCACAAAGTAACTTCTATTCAATAATGATATTTACTTTGTTTACTGCTCCTGATTTTAATTCCTGTGTTTGTGTAGAACCACCCGAATTATCCAGATCTCCTTTGCTAACAGCAACATAGTAAATCTTTGGTTCCAAACTTCTAAAGATAACAAATCCCTTATTGCTAGTAGTCTGAGCTGCCGAAACAGGATTCTGTTCCTTCTCAAAGTCTTCCTGTGTTTTATATAGTGTTACTTTAGCTCCTTCCTGGATATTTCCTGCATCATCCAGAACAGTCACACGCAAAGCTGTAGTTGTTATCTGTTTAGGAGTTGTAAATGCAAATGAAAGGAGAGTGAGAATAAGTAATCCAAGTGCTGCTTTTTTCATAGGTCTAGAATAATAAAAGAAAATAATAAAATAAGTTACTTTATGCACTACTTACTATATGTATCAGGCAAAAATAACCAATCGCCAGCGAAAAGCCCAGCACCAGGTTAGTTCATATTTTTTGATGCCTGCCTGATTCAGAATATTTTCCCAGTCAGAGCGAAGAAACCCCCGCTTAACAGATAGTTTTGCGTCATACTTGACCATATCGGATCGTGAAAACCATCGGGTAAGCCATTTAATAGAGTGATAGGCAAACCAGTGGCGATGAAGATCATTGATGACTATTCCTACGCGAACCTGTTGTCTGAGGTTTCGAAAAAGTGAAATGAGTTGTTCATCTGTAAAATGATGACAAAACAAAGTACCCGTAACTATATCATACGATTGCTGTCTAAAGTCTTCAGAGAAGACATCCAGATTCAGATAGGATATTTTCGGATAAGAAGATGTGTGTTTCTGGGCATACCCGACAATGTATTCATTGGCATCAATACCTGTAAACTGAACAGGTTGTTGCCGTTTTCTTACCCATTTCGACATACAAACAAGCATATCACCGCCTCCACATCCGAGATCTGCAATTTGTAGCGTTTTAGTTGATGTATTATACTGCCGAAACAATTTTGCAAGACCTTGCAGAGTTACTTTGTTACCTCCCAGCCACTTATTGATAAACCTAAGTTCCCGAAGAGTCTGGTCCATAACTTCACCACCCGTACTGAACTCGTCCATGATCTCTTTCTCATAACTGCGTGTTTTCATCTCGCATTTCTTTACATAAATAAAATAAATATGGTAGCTCTTTCTTGTAATATCAGACTACTCTTTAGTGAATTTTGACACATAGAGCTGTCTTAGCAAGAAATTAGTTTACCTGTAATAACATTGATTCCAAGGTAAGACCAGGGCCAAATGCAAAACTCAGTATCCGCTTACCTTTGTCTGAAGTTTCTAATGTTTTTTGAATAGACTGAAGTACAAATAAGACAGTTGGTGAGGACATATTCCCATAATTACGAAGTATCTCATATGCATGGTAATTATCTTCAGGTGATAGTGCGAGTTGCTTCTCTATAACCTCAAGAATTCGTTTCCCTCCTGGATGTATGGCAAAAAGTGAAATGTCTTCTAGTGAGACTGTAAGGTTTCGGAAAAGATTTTCAGTAAGAACCTGGATACCTTGTTCAATCAAATCAGGTACATAGGCAGATAAAGTCATTTCAAACCCAAAGTTGGAAATATGCCATGCCATATCTTTTTTACCTACCGAAATGAGATCTCCATGGAAGGATTCTATATATAATGAGCCAGGTGTTGGAGTAGATTGTACCAGTACTGCTGCTGCTCCATCTGCAAACAAAGCGTTGGCCAGCAGATGATCATCTGTATTATGTTTTTGAAAATGAATACTGCATAGCTCTACACATACAATCAGTACTACAGCATTCGGATTAGCCCTGCAGATATGGTCTGCTGCTTTCAGAGCAGGAAATGCAGCATAACATCCCATGAAGTTTATGGCAGTACGTTGTACATTGGTAGGTAAGCCAACTTGTTCCACAATTTCAATATCAACACCGGGTGCATACATGCCTGTACAACTAACTGTAATCAAATGTGTGACACGTTCTTTCGCAAAGCCAGGCATTTGTTCAAAACAGTTTTCAATGGCTTGAATACATAATGGTGTTGCATTTTTGCGATATAATTCCATTCGTTGGTCGATGGAAGGAAATGGCTCCATTCCAGGATTATTGCCATAAAATTCAAAGTCACCAGAAGTATGTGTATAATCTGACAAAACAGTGTGTCGTGTATGTATCCCTGTAGCACGATACAATGCCCGTAAACGCCGGGATTCTTCCGGATCTATTTCCAGCGCATTGGACATAAAATCGGCTACCTGTGATTGGGTAATCTGATAAGGTGGAACAGCGGTACCTATGGCTGTAATATGGCTCTTCATGAATAGTGAATAAAACAAAAATCAAATATGTACAAATGAAAATACTTTTCGGGGTATTTTGTTCGAATAGTATAAAAAATCGTGCTGTCAGATACTATAAATAATAAAAAAAACCCGTGAGATAAACTCACGGGTAGCCAATAGGTGAATAGTCTACATTATTATAAATCGACTTTTTCCAGATAGAATACTTCCCTGCGGCCTCTTGCCTGCGCATTTTCGTCGTTTCGGATACGTTGATATCCCCATGCAAGGAAGTGATTTCCATACCAATACTCAATGTCATCGGTAAGAGATCTTTTGACTTTGTCTCCTGTATATTCCGTACTTAACTGTACAGCCTCTTTTCCTTCCACTACCTCTGTACCTCGAATTACCTTAGTCCGAAGTTTTCCTCCCTGGTTGTAGGCAAGAGTAACCTGATCATTGCTATCAAAATTAACTTTAACCTTTTCTTTCAATACAAAAGTTTTTACATCATTAATTTCAAAGCTGTTATCCCAGAGCAGGTTACCTTGTAGATCAAATCCCGCAATAACTGCATGAGTATACACATATCCATCAAATACAGGATAACTGCGGTAACCGGAGTAAGGGCCGTAAGACCATGGACTACCGAATCCAATACCAAATCCGCCCATGCCAAATCCACCAACCATGGGAGAGCCAAATCCACTATTGCTATTCCGATATTCCGGATAGTAGGCCTCGGCAATCATGATATATTGGTTATTGCGTTGGATGATATCGTGTACAAGCAAGCGATACTGCAATTTCAGATCCTTTCCTTTCTTTTTCTGTTTTTCAATTCGGGCCGCCATCTTTTCCTGCTGACGTCCACTCATGAATTTGAAAAAGTTTTTGAAGTCAGTAAAGCTATAGTACCGGGTAAACTTTTCTTGACCTTCCTGTAGTTTGGTGATATACAATCCTTGTGAGTAATCCGCTGTACCTGTAAAAACAGATCCCTGGCCCATACCCCAATAGTTGTAGGTTGAAGTACGACTATACACTGGACCCTGAGTTCCAAAGGTGCCTATAACTAATTGGTTGGTACTATCCAGATTGGAAACTTTTCCTCCCAACAAGTCATACCGAATCTCTTTATCTGCAGTAAGAGTTACATTATGAAGAACATTGCCTTCTGGAGAATATGTTTTGATAAAAACATTTTTATCCTTGCCTTTGGTTGTCACAAACACTGCATTGATAACGCCATGCACACTATCTGCCTCAATAGATTGTAAGTCTGTACGTGCCCGGAAAGCTGTAGGTAATACCTTAGTTTGACGTTCAAGAAGGTTAATACGTACTAATACAGGCTCGTTACGGGTTTTGCCCGCCATAAAGATGTTATTGTCAATGGCATCAAAGTCAATAATATCCAGGCGGTCTATTGAATTAAACTCATATTTGGCTGCAAATCCGGCACGTACATTCAGTTTTACTACCTGATAGATAGGCGTTTTGTAACGACTAAACAGAAGATATAAAGCTTTGTTTCTGTAGACATATCGGGTTAAGTCCAGTGAAGGATTTACCAGACAATCTACTGACCAATCCTGTTGCAGATCTGTGTTATACCGGGTAAATACATATTTGCCACGATCAGCTTCTGAAAATAGCACAACTCCTTCTGACTCAACCGGAACAATGTGCATATTTTCTGCTTTGGTACGAGCTTGTATCTCTACTCTGCGTCCGCTTTGGGCATAGCTTACAACCACACAGAATGTGAGAAAAATTATAATGAACGATTTCTTCATAGGTGATAGGAACGATTTTTTATCTTATAAGATATTAACGAATTTAAAGCAAAAATCGTGTCAGAGGAGTCAGAATAAGAAATAAATCCAGCTATAAGTCATGTCTAGTCTGGATTTATCTGCAAATATCTATATTTTTTTCATTCTTTACTTCCTAAACCTACAATTATGTCAAACTCTTCAGCCTTAACAGGCATGACAGATAAGCGACTTTGACGAATCAATCCAATCTGGTTGAGACGATCATCTTTTTTTATCTGATCAAGCGTAACAGGTTTATCTAATTTTTGTTCTGGTTCCAGATCTACTACTACCCATGCAGGGTCTTCTGTAGTCGGATCTTGGTAGGCTTCACGTACGACTTTGGCAATGCCTACTATTTCTTTTCCCTCATTGCTATGGTAAAATAGTACCCGATCATCTACTTTCATGGCCTGCAAGTTGTTGCGTGCCTGATAGTTGCGTACTCCATCCCAAAAAGTTCGCTTATCTTTTTCAAATTTTTCCCAGGGATATTTGACAGGTTCGGATTTGACGAGCCAATAGTTCATGCTAAGAATAAAGGTTGTATAATGGATTGCAAAAACAAAATCACGCAAATCTATGCAAAAAAGCCAGACCTGCGTGATTTTATTGGATCGTCTCAATTAGAAGTGTATGGATTAGATTTCTGATTTACGTTTCACCTTCAACATATCTTTGCTTACTGAAATAACCTCCAGAAAGTATACACCACTTTCAGCACCTTGTACCGTTACTTTCATGGTATTACCAAACTTAGTTCGTTCCCATTGACCCATTACTATTTTCTGACCATCTGCGGGCCCAATATCAAACCGTACTACCATACCTTCTTTTTGAAATTTAATAGCTTTGCGTCCGCGGGCAGGAGGGAACGCATATCCTTCCGGACGATAAACTTCTATCCCATCACCTTTTTCATCTTCAAAGGAGTTTACCCATTTTTGATAGAGAGCTGTATTATTAACCGATGCAGATCCCGTAGATGTAGTAGTCTTGGCAGAAGAGGTGCTTTTGGATGTTGAAGCTGTTGTTTTGGATTTCTTTGTTTTACTTTTGGGCTTAGTCTGTGAATAGGCAACAAATGAAATCAATGTCAATAGTACAACAAGTGAGAGACGTTTCATAAAAATGAAGATGTTAAAATGTGAAAATTATTATGTATAGATTTGAGGTAGTTACAAGTATAGATTACAATCATGCAAAAACAGATCCATAGCACTATATCTGATTTCTGTTTTCTCAGTAGAAATCAGTGTGCAGAAGTTTTCTTCTGGAGTATTTTTCAAGGAAAATAGGATAGGGTTTGTTTACAATGATTCATAACCATTACTTAACTGATTGCCAATCTTCTTTCTGGTATCTGAATCTAAAAAATGAATACAAATGGAAAACAATGAAATTATCCGGTTGTTTGAACTTACTACTAAATTGTTTGAACTATATGACGAAAATCCATTTAAAATACGGTCATACACCAATGCGATCCTAGCTCTTGAAAAAGTAAGCCAGCTATTGGACACACTCTCTGTTGAACAACTGACCCACATTGAAGGAATAGGTAAAAGCATTGCTGATAAAATATTTCTACTGAATACGGAAGGAACCTTTCCTGAGTTACAAAACCTGCTTGCTCAAACTCCTGAAGGAATAATCGATATATTGAATATCAAAGGATTGGGGCCAAAAAAAGTAAAAATATTGTGGAAAGATCTGGGAATAGAAACTACAGATGCGCTTCTACAGGCATGTGAAGAGAACAAAGTTGCTACTTTAAAGGGATTTGGTGAGAAAACACAGGAGAATATCAGGCAAGCATTACTTTTTCAGCAAGCCAATACAGGTAAGATGCATTATGCTGATGCCGAAACATCTGCAGCTTTTCTGCTAAAGGCATTCAGTGATTGGAATATCACAGCACAGTTAACTGGACAGATGGCCAGAAAGAGTGATGTGGTTGAAAAGATACAATTGGTAGTGGCGACAGATTCACCTGCCAGTGTTGAACAAAAGTTAGATCAGTTACCCGAACTGGAGAAATCCAGAGATTCAGGACCTTTTGCCTGGAGGGGACGCTTGGCTGCCAGCGGATTACCAGTAGAAATACTTTCTGTGAAACCAACTGCATTTGTAAGTATTACATTTGTATACTCAGCCACTCCTGAGCACTCAGCACATATTACAGAATTAGGTAAAACATTATTTCAGGTTGCTGTAGGAAATTCCTATACAGATGAGAAACAGATTTATGAAAAAGCTGGATTGCCTTATATTATTCCAGAAATGAGAGAAGGATTGGATGAGTTTACCTGGATGAAGACTCATGCTGCAGAAGAGATTGTTGAGTTGAAGAACCTAAAGGGAACTTTACATAATCATAGTACATACAGTGATGGAAAACATACACTTGAAGAGATGGCAACCTATTGTCAGTCTATGGGATATGAATATCTTGGTATTTCAGATCACTCCAAATCCGCTTTTTACGCTAATGGATTACAGGAAGATCGTGTAGCACGTCAGCAGACTGAAATTGATGTGTTGAATGAAAAATTAGCTCCATTCCGGATCTTTAAAGGAATCGAGTCAGACATTCTGAATGATGGGTCGCTGGATTATGATCAAAGTGTGCTGAAGACTTTTGATTTCATTGTGGCATCCATTCACTCTAATCTTCGTATGGATGAGGATAAAGCAACTCAGAGACTGATTAAGGCTATTGAAAACCCCTATACAACTATATTGGGGCATCCTACTGGACGATTGCTTCTACGTCGTGAAGGCTACCCGATTGACCATAAGAAAGTGATTGATGCCTGTGCTGCCAATGGTGTGATTATTGAGATCAATGCAAATCCCTGGCGACTGGACATTGACTGGCATTGGGTACCGTATTGCATGGAAAAGGGAGTAATGATAAGCATCAACCCTGATGCACATGAAACTGCCGGATTGCATGATATGGCTTATGGAGTGCATTCAGCCCGTAAAGGGGGATTGCTGACTTCTATGACATTTAATGCATTGTCTTTGACTGATGTTGAGGCATACTTTCAGAAACGTCGTTCCAGATAAAAGACTTTAAAAAACAGGAAGGTATAATGGTTACCTCCCTGTTTTTTTATTCTATCATCCATACGTTTTGTTTTCGGATAAAAGCTGGCTTCCCTGCCCACTCTGTACGTATCCAAATGTCTTGTTCCCCCTGCACATCGACACGATGGCCCTTACGAATCACCCGAACCAATCTGGCTCCAGCAGAAGGAGCATTCATCATGTATGAGTAATCTTCAGATACAATCGCCTTACGGTTGTTGAATTGTAGGTTAAAAATAGCCAGAATTGCTCCCAGAAAAAAGATTAGTGCCAATCCATGTCTACCTGCGACAAATGTGCCTCTTATTTTTTTGCGAATCATCCCTGCCAGCATCCAGAGGCTAAGCAGACTTAAACCAAGTACCACAAACAGATAATAACGCTGATAGAAGATCATGAAGAAATCCCAGTCGCTGTAATCATAGCCTATCAGGTTATTGCGCATGGCTATTTCATTCATCTTGATTGCTGCCTGCTGACTCGGATGTTGCTGATAATACAGATTCAGATAATGCAGACTTCGGGTATAGTCTCCAAGACTTTCTGTAATAAATGCCATTTTTAACAACATAGCGGATGACACTTCCTGTTGCCTTTGCATGATATCTTCATAAACAGCCAGTGCCTGAGTGTAGTTTCTTTTAGCAAAAAGAGAGTCGCCTTCTTGAATACTTGATACAGCAAAAGCTTTTTGAAAAAATATTTGGCTTATACTCAGTGCGATACAAATAAATGTAGTTTTTTTTGTAAGAGATGCTTGCATTGTGTTTATGGAGTTCATACCTTTGCACCGCAATTTACGGAAAAGGGGTAAGAAAAAAAGTAAAAAAGTAAAAGATTCCGTAGCTCAGCTGGTAGAGCAATACACTTTTAATGTATGGGTCCTGGGTTCGAATCCCAGCGGGATCACAAGTTAAGTTGCCTGAAGCCTGCAAAAGACGCAGGTTTTTTAGTTTATCTGATTCAAGTGCTACTTGGGTCAGGGAAGATTATACAATATTGATTCGTTAAGAATCGCGTTTAGACTATAGACAGTTTTTTTCTATTTAAAAAGGTACCAGATTCCGTAGCTCAGCTGGTAGAGCAATACACTTTTAATGTATGGGTCCTGGGTTCGAATCCCAGCGGGATCACAGGTTAAGCTCTGAAACATTGTTTTCAGAGCTTTTTTTTTGTCTCTTGCAATAAGATACATATCTGTTTCACACAGAATATTACCTGATTTTGGTATTTTCCTATTCTGACGAAAAGAAGCTGAGAATAGGCTGATAGTAGAATTAACGACGATGTATTTATACGTAACTTTATAAATTTAGGTAAGTTATTTAGGATGTTCATTCAACGGTTTATACGTTCATTTTTTGTCTCCTCACAAAAAGAATTAGATCCTTCATTGGGTTTTACTGAGGTGAAACCTGCTGGCGTTTGGTTGATACAGAAAGAATATGTGTTATTTACGCAACGTTACTATGCTATGACCAGTGACGAAAAAACTGCCTTAATTGAAGGACTTTGTATGACTGAAAAATACACTGAATCCATTCACGCCTGGGTAAAGGAGCAACCTGATTCACCACTCGCACACCTTTTAATAGGAGCTCTTTATACATATACAGCGTGGATTGCCAGATCAGGTCTACGGGCAAAATATGTCACGGAAGAGCAATTTAAGCTATTTTTTGAACGTTTGGAATGCGCCTATGACCATTTGAGTCGTGCTATTGATTTAGATCCGCATGATGCAGAACCCTTCGCCAGAATGATTCGTGTATTAATGGGGTTGAATCAGTCTGTAGATCTTGTATACAGTTATTTCAATGCTATGCTGGAAAGAGATCCCACTCATCTATATGGACATTTGTATTTATTAAATGCCGTATCTCATAAATGGTTGGGAAGTGATGAAGAGGTAATGTCTTTTGCTGAACAGGTGAAACAAAGAGCTCCTGTAGGAAGTCTTCTACATACTATAATACCAATGGCTCACATTGAATTATGGTTGACACTGGACTATGAGGAAGAACGCAATCGTTATTTTATGCAAAAGTCTGTGCAGGAATCGATCTACCAGGCTTATCACCAATGGGTTATTGGTAATCCTGAAAATTCACCATTGGAACCAGTTATTCATAATTATTTCTGTTTTGCCTTTTATTGGATGCGAGATACAAAGCTTGCACAATATGAACGTAATGCAATGGGGCAGTACATGACATTTTCTCCTTGGGGATATGAAGGTATATTAACAATAAAGGAGATAGATCGTTATCTTAAACAACCAAAATGACTATTCCTATGAATTATTGGAAGACCAGGGTTTGATACATATAAAATTTGTTTAGCTCGATTATGAAAGAAGTGAAAAGGAATATTTATAACGAGTCGATAGTTATTTTTAATCCAATCACAACATCGCCAGCGGTTACAAACTGAAAAACACTTTGTAAACACCCTGTTATTTGTTTTCCTTTTTAACTGCAGGGATAATGTATTTTAGGATTATTTCAAAAGGAAGCTTGCCTCTCCAGTTGCCATAGTTGCTACCTGTAAATACCACTGTTAGATTGTATTCTGGAAGCAACATCATGTATTGTCCTCCATTTCCGGAAGCAAAGAGGATTTCAGTATTGATATCTTTGTATGTCAAGTTCTCTCTGTACCAGAAAAAGCCATAACGAGCGCTTTCATATTTTGCATTTGGGATTCTGGAATAGCGAGCAAACGAAAAATCAATACTAATGTGGCAATCTGTGGATAGTTTTATCCAGTCTGCACTTATGATCTGGTTGCCTTTCCATTTGCCATTGTTTCGGACCAAGTCTATGATTTTGAGCATATCTGTAGGCTTCATGTAAAAGGAACCAGCTGTCATTCCCTGGCCTTTGGGTGAGATAGTCCATTTGTACTCGTTAATTCCCAAAGGTTGAAAAAGATTCAGTTTTGCAAATTCCATCACTGTCATTCTGCTAGCTCGTGCTATGATTTCTCCCACAAGCATGGGTTCGTTGGAGTTATATGACCAGTTTAGTCCTGGTTCTCTAATTAAGTCAACGCCCAAACAGTAGGCTACCCAATCTTCAGATTTAGACATGTCTTCTTCACATTCCGGTCCCATACCATAAAACTCTTCACAATTTAATCCTGAACGCATTTCCAATAAGTTCCGAACACTGATATTGCGTTTAGCTTCATTCTTAAGTTCAGGAAAAAAGCGTCCAAGTTTGTCATCAAGTGAAATTAGTTTTTTGTCGATAGCAATTCCTGCCAGAAGACTTGTTATGGATTTAAAAGACGAGCGCATGTCGTGTTGGCTGTCTTTTTTAAATTCATTAAAATATTCTTCTATGATGATCTTATTGTCCTGCTCAACTACAATAGCATCAATTTTAGGATATGTTTTGCTGGCTATTTTTGTTTTTAACTCTTCAACAATGGACTTATCTACTTGCTGTGCATGGCAGTTTGCAAATAATAAGATTAAGATAGCAAAACGTATAGGTCTCATAGATTATGTCTATTATTGGGGAATTATAAAATGCGAAAGTCAGGGTTAGTTACTAAGAGGATGCAATTTGAGTAAGATAGGTTGCATGATTTTCTGATACAATCTCAATGATCTTTCTATCTATTGAGAAATATACACCCGTTATAGGTTTTGCTGTAACTTCTTGTATAGCTACTTATTGATACTTTTATCTTTCAGTTTTAAAACGGATTGTTATGAATAAAAGAAATCTTGTGTTCATTGCTACAAGTATAGATGGATATATCGCAGATAAAGATGGTGGAATAGATTGGCTGCATTCAATTCCAAATCCAGACAACAATGACATGGGGTACGCTGAATTTATGTCTCATATTGATGCGATTATAATGGGGCGTAAAACGTTTGAAGTAGTTTGTGGATTTGATATAGAGTGGCCTTATCAAAAACCTGTTTTTGTTTTAAGCAAGAATATGGTAAGTGTCCCTGAGAAATATAAGGATAAGGTGGCGTTAGTGAAGGGAGAATTGAGAGAGGTTTTAGGAGAAATTCATAGGAAAGGATTTTATAGCCTGTACATTGATGGCGGAGTAACAATTCAAAGCTTCTTAAAAGAAGATCTGATTGATGAAATGACAATCACGCTTATTCCTTATCTATTGGGTGGAGGTATGCCATTATTCTCAGATCTTTCTGAACAGTTATCATTCAGATGTATTGATACAAAAATCTTTCTAAGTAAAGTTGTTCAGAATCATTTTGTGAGAGAAAGATAATGTGTTATGCGTGTAAGATAGTTCAAATGCTGGTTTTAAGGAAGGCAATAAAAAAGGGGCATCAAATCACGATACCCCTTTTTGGTTATTATTCATTAGTAATGGATCACAAATTTGATTGACAATCAGGCCAAGTCAAATCTGTCCAGATTCATCACTTTAGTCCAGGCTGCAACAAAGTCTTTTACAAACTTACTTTGAGCATCTGCACTTCCGTATACTTCGGCAATAGCTCTCAGTTCTGAGTTAGAGCCAAATACCAGATCTGCACGGGTAGCAGTCCACTTCGGCTGACCGGTAGCACGACTGTTTCCTATGTAAAGTTCCTTGTCTTCGGAAATAGCCTTCCATTCTGTACTCATGTCAAGTAGATTCACAAAGAAATCATTCGTAAGCTGACCTGGACGCGCAGTGAAAACACCATGTTTGGAGCCATCAAAGTTGGTATTCAATACACGCATACCCCCTACTAACACTGTCAGTTCAGGTGCCGTAAGTGTAAGTAAATGTGCCTTATCTATCAATAATGCTTCAGTTGCTACAGAAGATTTTGATTTGCGATAGTTTCGGAAGCCATCAGCACGAGGCTCCAGGTAACCGATTGATTCTACATCTGTTTGTTCTTGTGATGCATCCATACGACCTGGTGCAAAAGGAACAGTGATTGGCTGTCCGGCATCCTGTGCTGCTTTTTCAACTGCAGCACTACCTGCCAGTACAATTAAATCTGCCAGAGAAACTTTTTTACCTCCTGTCTGTGCACTATTGAATTCTTTTTGAATGCTCTCCAGTTTACTTAATACTTTTTGCAACTGTGCCGGATTATTTACCTGCCAGTCTTTTTGTGGAGCCAGACGAATACGGGCACCGTTTGCACCACCACGCTTATCAGAACCACGGAAGGTAGAAGCTGAAGCCCATGCTGTAGATACCAGTTCTGATATAGTTAGTCCAGATGCTACTACTTTTGCTTTCAGAGCTGCAATATCATTCTCATCTATTAATGCATGATCAACAGCTGGGATAGGATCTTGCCAGATCAGCTCTTCCTGTGGTACTTCAGGACCTAGGTAGCGTGCACGAGGTCCCATATCACGATGTGTTAATTTAAACCATGCCCGGGCAAATGCATCTGCGAAAGCATCAGGATCGCTTAAGAAACGGCGGGAAATTTTTTCGTACTCCGGATCCAGCCGTAATGCGAGATCAGTTGTGAGCATAGTAGGACGATGTTTTTTTGAACCGTCATGTGCATCAGGAATAATACTGTCTGCATCTTTGGCCACCCATTGGTGGGCGCCACCAGGGCTTTTCGTTAATTCCCATTCAAATGCAAACAGATTTTCAAAAAAGTTATTACTCCACTTAGTAGGAGAGATTGTCCAGGTTACTTCCAGACCGCTGGTAATGGTATGAGCGCCTTTTCCAGAACCAAAGCTGTTTGACCAACCAAAGCCTTGCAGTTCCAGATCGGCTGCTTCGGGCTCTTTGCCTACATGTTCAGAAGATGCTGCACCATGAGTTTTACCAAATGTATGTCCCCCTGCAATAAGAGCTACGGTTTCTTCGTCATTCATTGCCATGCGTCCAAAGGTGACACGTATGTCATGTGCTGCTGCAATAGGATCAGGATTACCATCAGGCCCTTCTGGATTCACATAAATCAGACCCATATGGGCGGCAGCTAGCGGCTCCTCCAGATTACGGGAGTGAAAGTTTCCATCAGCATCTTCATCTGAAGGCAACACTCCATGGTCGGATACGCCTGTTACACCTTTTGCATAACGGTTTTCGTTACCTAACCATGTAGTTTCAGATCCCCAATATACATCTTCACTTGGTTCCCATACATCTGGGCGTCCACCTGCAAAACCAAATGTTTTAAAGCCCATTGATTCAAGAGCTACATTACCTGTAAGGATTAACAAGTCTGCCCAAGAAAGTTTGCGACCATATTTTTGTTTGATAGGCCAAAGAAGTCGACGGGCTTTATCAAGACTTACGTTGTCAGGCCAGCTATTGAGAGGAGCAAAACGTTGCTGTCCTTCACCTGCACCACCACGGCCATCTGTTACACGATAAGTACCTGCACTATGCCAGGCCATACGAATAAATAAGGGTCCATAATGCCCAAAATCGGCTGGCCACCAGTCCTGTGAGTCAGTCATAAGGGCATGGAGATCTTTTTTTACTGCTTCCAGATCCAGACTTTTGAATTCTTCAGCATAATTAAAGTTTTCTCCCATTGGATCTGATAGAGAAGAATGCTGGCGCAGAATGTTTAGTTTTAATTGGTTTGGCCACCAGTCACGGTTTCTGGTTCCGCCACCACCAATATTTTGTTTCATGCTACCATTGTGAAATGGACATTTGTCGATACCATTTGATTCTTTTTCCATCTTTGTAAGTTTAAGATTTATATATTAGGTGAATGCTTTTTGTACTATGGTGGTAGTACAGGACTATAAAAGTATACTATTAGAAAATATAATCACAATCAATTGTTTCTATAATTTAATAGTTAAAATCTATTGACGGATTCTCAATACCTGATTCGCCTAACTATACCAGAGAAAGTTTGTAGATGATACCCGCTAGTCAGTCAAAATTATGCTTTGCCAAAAAATTCTTCTTTAAACTTCTCATCCCGAATTAAAAAATGGATACAAGAAAACCAAATCTGGATACATTTAAATGTGATTGGGAGATGAACTTTGCACTATCATCTACTGAAAAAAAATTGACTATGAGCAAAGTTTGGTTTATCACAGGTGCATCCAGAGGTATTGGAGCAGAAATAGTAAAAGCTGCACTGGCAGTGGGAAACAGAGTAGTTGCCACCGGACGTAATGCCGATGACATTAAAACAGTATTTGGACAGTCGGAAAATCTGCTTGCCTTAAAACTGGATGTTACCAAAGAGCAGGATGCAATTAATGCTGTGAAAGCGGTAATAGATACTTTTGGACAAATAGATATAGTAGTCAACAACGCTGGATATGCATTGTTTGGTGCTGTGGAGGAATTAAGTGATGAAGAAGTAAAAAAGCAATTCAATACTAATGTTTTTGGATTGCTCAATGTGACAAGGGCTGTTTTACCAGTTATGCGTAAACAAAGATCCGGACATATTTTCAACATCTCCTCTACGAGCGGACTGGTTGGTTTTGCTGCTTCATCTGCCTATTGTGCAACAAAGTTTGCTGTTGAAGGCATTAGTGAAAGCCTGAAACAGGAAGTACAGCCATTGGGCATCAAAGTTACGATTGTAGAACCTGGAGCATTTCGTTCTGAGTTTTTAAGTATCGGATCATCAGTGTCATCTCAGGCTAGTATCAACGATTATAAAGGAACAGCTGGAGTAGTTCGTGATTATATCAAACAACTAAACAACACACAACCTGGTGATCCTGTAAAACTTGCTGCTGCATTATTGACACTGGCCAATGAAGCCCATCCACCACTACGATTTGTTGCTGGTACAGATGCCGTTGCTCTTATGGATACATTATATGAGTCCAGAATGAATGAGTTTCAGCAATGGCGGTCATTATCTGCCTCACTGGGGTATGAGGAGTAATACACGTAGATGTAGGAAATAGAGATAGCTGAAAATCTGTTACCTTTATTTCCTGGATATGCAAACGGACAAAGAGATGAACGAAATACATACAATACATTCAGTTGCAGAGGCGCATCATTTTCTGGGACTACCTAAGCCTATGCATCCACTGGTTAGTGTTATTAAATTTGAAGACGTCAGCTTTACAGTAAGTGATGCCTGGAAACGTTTTACACTCAATTTATATACAATCGCTATTAAGAAAGGTAGCAATGGGAAGATGAAGTATGGGCAGAGTATGTATGATTTTGATGAAGGGATTATGACTCTTACTGCTCCCAGACAAGTATTCTCTGTCAGAGATTTACAGGATGTGGTGGTGTCAGGGTATTTGCTTACTTTTCATCCGGATTTTATTCAGGCTTATCCTTTGGCAAAAATTATCAATAACTATGGTTTCTTCTCTTATGCCACAAATGAAGCCTTATTTCTTTCTGATAAGGAAGAGCAGATTATTCTAGGTCTGATGAAAGCTATTGAACTGGAGTATAATGCTAATATCGACAAGTTTAGTCAGGATGTAATGGTTGCCACTATTGATTTGCTTTTAATACATGTAGACAGGTATTACAATCGTCAGTTTATTACCCGGAGACGTCTTCATAGCGACATTTTGTCTAAAGTAGATAGTTTATTAGATAATTATTTTAACAGTGAGACAAAAGAGCATAATGGCTTGCCTACTGTACAGTTTTTAGCAGATAACTTGTCTGTGTCACCCACCCATCTTAGTGACTTGCTCAAGAATGTTACCGGACTCACTACCTTACAATATATCCATACAAAACTGATTGACAAAGCAAAAATACTGCTTTCTACTACCAATCTCTCTGTAAGTGAAATCGCTTTTCAGCTTGGATTTGAATATGCTCAATCTTTCAATAAGCTATTTAAGAATAAAACGAAGGCGACTCCACTCGAATTCAGACAGTCTTTTAATTGAAGTAGAAAACATGAATGCGACATGTTTCTATGTTATAGTAAAGGCTTGTCAAATCCTTGATAACACTCTAAAGTAATCATGGATTTGAAGATGGTAGGATGATAATTAACAAAGTAACCTTTACTGTAGTTATTCGTTGGTAATTTTTTGCTGATTTCAAGATTGTACTTCATAGCCAGAGGAATACCTAATGTGACACTTTTATCGTATATCTGACTTCTTTTTAGAGTAGTTGTTTTGTATAGTGAATAAGATCTGTTGAGTATGTGTAGTCACTACTTCCTGTAGCTTCCTTTCCAAGGCAGGAGAGATAGTATTTCGTAGTTGTGATGTTCGGATTTTGTATTCATCTTCTGTAGCATAAAACGTAATAGCAACTAATAGATTGGGATCTTGAAATGCAGGAAGACGTGGAAAATCATTTGGCGAACTTTCGCTTACCCATAATGAGACAGTTCTGATATCTGTAGATTTTAAAAAGGGCAGATAAGATGTATTAAATAAATCCACTAATTCAGGAAGGCGTGTATTAGCAATGTAGTAGTCTATAGTAGCCACTTTATAGTCTGGAAAGCTATTACTTTCAATATGTGTAATAGGATCAGTCAGCTGATTTCCTTCTTGTAAAGGTCTGAGAAGATGAACATTATCTGAATTGATCATCATTTCATTTGCACCTGGCCCAAATTTTTTCCATATATCACTTGTCATGTAAAAATCGTTAAGGAAGGTTAATCTTTTTTGCATATCAGAAAACCCTCTTAACCATACAAATCGATCAGGCTGATCTTTTACAATGAATTCTCCCAATGTATATCCACCTAATTGTTGCATTTTTTCTACAAAGTGGGTATCAAAATAATCTATAAAACGATCTGTAGTATTTGCTTCTAGCAAATAGTTTCGTATCTCAAGTACTTTTATGAGTGAATTTTCCATAATATTCTGATCCGGAATTACTCTTGATTTCGGGTTGTAATCCCCAAAAACTAAGGATGTATACAAGAAATGTGATAATCCACAAAAATATGTAAAATATAATCTGTCTCATTTTCAGATAGATGTATAGGATACTATTGAATAAGAAACAATTTAATTACAGTCGAAAAAACGGATTCCTAGAAAATATATACATACAGTAGATGGAAAAAAGTTCTCACTGGTACAAATATTGTGTTTCACCAGTGAATTATACAAATAAATTTCTGTGTTATAATTAGATTATCAAGCAGAGAGTTTGTATACTTGATACTTAACATGCCTATGAGTCTATGTTTTAGTGTTACTATTGTATAGATGTACTGTATATGCATACAACCAACCTATTTTCAGAATAATTTTTTGGTTTTACACCATATTTCAAACCATTTACCTGCACCAGATAGAATTATCGGTTTTGAGCTTTTCTACTAATTGTGAATGATTGCATTTTCGAATACGTTCCGAATCATTCTGATAATCACCTTATCAGTTGTATTGGGGATAGGTGTGCTTGCTTATTTCCGTTTTCAGTCTTATCGTGAACAAACAAACTGGGTGATTCATACTCATCATGTTATTGAAACTGGTGAACGAATGTTTTCCTGCCTGAAAGATATCCAGCTTGGTCAACGGGGTTACCTGCTTGGTGGTGATACATACTTTCTGACTCCCTATCATCAGGCAATGGACTCTCTGCCAGCTAAGCTGGAAGAACTAGCTTCTTTGACACGTGACAATATAATCCAGCAACAACGCATTGAGAAACTGCAATCTGTCATAAAGCCGATGCTTGCTGATATTGAACACAGTGTGAATGATAGAAGAGCTGGAAATACTCAGAATCTAAAACAATACCTCGACTCCGGACTGAGTAAGCCCAAAATGGATGAGGTCAGAGTGTATGTGGCGACTATTCTGGAAGAAGAACGTGAGCTACTGGCAGAACGTATGCAGCGCCAACAGAAAGAAAGGCGCTATAGTGAATGGGTGATTTATGCAGTCATAGGTTGTTTTGTCGTATATATGTTATTGACGTTCTGGCAGATACGTCGGCAACTGATTGAAAAGTATCGCGCCTCACAAGAGATGCACCGGCTCAATCATGAATTGGGTGCTGCCAATGAAGAGCTGGCAGCAGCTAATGAAGAAATGGCTGCTGCCAATGAGGAAATGGTAGCTTTGAATGAGGAACTGACTTCTACCAATGAGCAATTGATTATTAATAGCAATACCCTGCTAGCAACCAATCAGGAGTTGAACCAACTCAAAAATGAACTACAGGACAGAGTGGCTGAACGTACACGTGTGCTGGAACAAACACTAAACGAATTAAAGGAACGAAATCATGAGCTGGATAACTATGTATACAAAGTATCCCATGATTTGAGGGCACCATTAGCTTCTATACTGGGACTATTGCAGTTGGTGGATATGGAGATGGTAAACAAAGATCCTTCGACCAGCCAGATAAAAAATTATATGGAGCTAATACAAAATCGTGTCCATAAAGCCGATCAATTTGTACAATCTGTATTGATGCACTCAAAGGCTCTCAATCTGACTATTCAGCCTAAAGTAATTAACTTTGTTGAGTTGATTCGTGAAAGTTATAGTGAGTTACAATACATGAAAAACGCATCTGCTATTGATTTACAAATCGAAATTACCGAAGATGCCGTATTTCAGTCAGACGAGTTGTTTGTAGGAGCAGTTATCAAGAACTTCCTTTCGAATGCTATTAAATACCAGGATACTGCAAAGCCACATACTTATGTACAGTTTGTAGTACATACAAATGCCAGAGAGGCTGTTATTCATATTGAAGACAATGGTATTGGGATTGAAGATCAATACCAGAAACAGATTTTTGATATGTTTTTCAGAGCGACTGCACAATCGGATGGCTCAGGACTGGGATTGTATATTGTACGCCAGATTGTAACCCGGCTAGGTGGCACCCTTACTATGGAGAGTCGCTGGGGCAAAGGAACTTTGTTTACAATTACATTACCCAATCTTCAGCAGAGCCTGACTTTGAAAACAGAGCTGGAGCATGTTGAGTAATAGGTTTACTATAAATAGCTTAAGTAAATGCAGGTAACTTTCTCAACAGATTCAGCATAGCATCTGTTGTGGTCGGTTTTTGGAAAAACGTAGTTGTTCCACCCAACATCAATGCATTAGTTGTAGCCAGACTAGCATTGGGGCAAAAGCCAACTACAGGAAGCTGTTCTCCTGTTTTTAATAAACGCAATTGTCTGAGAAGATCCATACTTTCTGCTTCTGATATTTCACTATCTAAGAGAAGTAAAGAAATATCTTTTTTTTGTTCCAGTAGATATAGCAATGTATCCTTATCATGTACAATATAATATGTCCAGTCAGGAAAGTTTTGTTGCAAAATAGATTGTAAAGCAGGAATCTCGTCTTTATTACCTTTCAGAACCAACAAACAAAAAGAGGAGGACATTTAGTTTATGAAAAATATGTAGCGGAATTTTGACCAAATGAAGAATAGCTGAATGCTGCGAAGGTACATAAAATTAATTATACCTTGTTTACCACTTAATGCAGAAGGATATGAGTTTGTTACCGTTATGCATATAAATTAGAGGCAAAGATTTTTCTTTCATAAAAGAATGCAGATTGAAGGCAGGAATATTTATTTTGAGGTGCTACAGCACGTGAAAAAGATAGGCTACATACCAGCAAATTGGTAGTATGGAAGATAAATGAAATCTGAATCACTTCATTGGGGTGTATGAAGCGACTCAGATATGGCATTTAGTAAACTCTTACTTTTCTTGCATTTCAGGTGTAACCCCTAGTTCTTTTCTGATTACAGGAGCTACTTCGGTTCCGAATAACTCAATGGATCGTAAGATCTTTTCATGAGGGAGTGCACCTTTGATAATCTGTCCCAGAAAACGCGTATTTTTAAACAATTTATGCTGATAACGTAGTTTGTCAATAATATCCTGTACGCTACCCACAAACAACGGCCCATCCGGGGAACGCAGGAACTCAAACTGCTGACGTGTCATAGGAGACCAGCCTCGTTCACGGCCTACCCGGTTCATGAGTAATTCATAGGAAGGATAAAACTCGCTGGCGGCTGTCTGAGAATCTTCCGCAATATAAAACTGTGAATTAATAGCCAGTTGTAGTTTGTCGGGATTGTGACCAGCCTCCTGTGCCGACTGCCGGTAGAGATTGACAAATGGCACAAACTGAGCTGGCATTCCTCCCAGAATAGCTACAGTCATAGGAAGGTTCATCTTGCCGGCACGAACTGCCGATGCCGGAGTGCCACCTACTGCAATCCAGATAGGCAATGACTGCTGATAAGGTCTCGGATATACACCCAGATTTTGTATGGAAGCACGATGTTTGCCTTTCCAGCTTACTTTTTCGTTTTTATTGATTTGCACCAACAAGTCCAGTTTTTCCGCAAACAGCTCATCATAATCGTTCAGACTATAACCAAACAGCGGGAACGACTCAATAAAAGAACCACGTCCTGCCATAATCTCCGCACGACCATTCGATATCAGGTCTACAGTAGCAAAGTTCTGAAATACTCGTACCGGATCGGCAGAACTCAACACTGTAACAGAACTGGATAAACGAATATTTTTAGTCACAGCGGCAATAGCTCCCAAGGTTACTTCCGGAGCAGAGATAATGAAGTCAGAGCGATGGTGTTCACCTACAGCAAATACGTCCAGTCCGATTTCATCTGCCAGCTTAGCTTCTAGTAGCAACTCCTGCATACGTTGATGAGCCTTTACAGCGTGGCCAGATACATTCTCATAGGCTACTTCTCCAAATGTACTTATTCCTAATTCCATAGTATGTCTTTGTTAGTTTTATAGACTGTAACCCAATCTGATGTAAAAGAATTCCGAAACTGAAAAGCTATAGCAGATACTGTTATGGAATAAGCTGTATTTTGATTGTATAAAAATAGTTCAGGTAGACTATTTTTTTATGATGTGAGTGTATATTTAAATAATAGTGTTTTTATTGATAGAGAGAGCTTTGTGAATTGTGTTTGTTCTCAAATGAGTAGAGTAGGAGATGCATTTTGTTGTATGCCTTGTTTTTAGTTGTTTACTTTATTACTTTTGTTTGTGTTTTTTTCTCTCATATATTCATTTATATACCACTTCTGTATTTGATTTCTGCAAACAACGAAAAGGCATCATGTCTGTGTGTGGTTTGTAGTCAGAGAGCTGAGTAACTGACACAGAATACTATACAATCAGATTGATTGCCGACATGAATAATGGCAGCACTGACCAATAATACTAAATCGATTTATATGGATTTATTAAAAGAGAGGGTTTCTATTTAATCGTTAACGAAACTACAAAAGCCGACTTTCATAAGGTCGGCTTTTGTTTGTTGGAAATCAAAGATTAAATGTGTGTATTCAAGTGTTCAGGAATGCCTAGTTGCTTGAGCCAGGTAGAAACAAACAAAACCGGGCAGCGGTGATATGAGATTCCACCATTAGTATTTGCATTATAATTGACTTTGGGTGATTTATGAATGTGATGGTTCTGGAGAAGGTAAAAATACGGATGAGTCTCTCAAAAATGTCGCTATCCAAACCAGTACCAGAGGCATCATGGCATTGACAAGCGGACCATTGTGGGAGAGTTCGGTGGCAATGGCTCCTGCAAAATAACAAGTCAGCAAAATAAAGCCGATTTTCATCGTTTTAGGATAAATAAACAAAGCTGTAAATGCGATCTCCATAATACCCAGTAATGTAATGTATTGACCTACACCTACTTTATTCATTACATCTACAACATACTGGCTTCCGGTCAACTTCATAATTCCACTTGAGATTACCATCAGACTCGCTAGTGCTGTCACAACCAGGGTAATAATTTTTCTGATTTTCATGTTCTTGGGTTTTTGTTATGTTGCAAAATTATGCACATTTGCTATCCAAATGTAAGTAGTATACAAAAGGTTAGTAGTAACCTTTAGGTTAGTGGAATAACAACTGAATAACTTGAAAATATGGAAACAAGAAAAATAAAACATGCCCATCACGACACTACACAGTGTTATTCTCGCCTCAATGCCATCGGAGATGCCTTGTATGTACTGGGAGGCAAATGGAAGCTGCGTATCATTATGGCATTGTCAGAAGGCAACCTGCGATTCAATGAATTACAGCGACTTGTAAAAGGCATTTCTCCTCGTGTGCTTTCCAATGAACTGAAAGAACTGGAATTGAATGGCTTCGTAAAACGACACATTCATACGGAAGGAACCGTGCTGGTAGAGTATGAACTCACGGAATATAGTGATACGCTGGGAGATGTATTATATGCGCTAAGCGAGTGGGGAATGATGCACCGCGAAAACATTCGCAAGCAGATGAGAACAGGAGATGTAGTACCTGCAGGTGAAGCGGTGGAATAGATTTTACCACTCAAGTATAAAAATGAAACTAATTTTGATTAAGTTTTCTATACTTCTCCTTCTTACTAGCCTGAGTCTGGTATCTCAGGCCAGTAAGAATATAATATCTATTGAACAACACTGGGTATCTACCACTTATCGCAAATGTCTGGCAACAAAGTTACCCTGTGATTGCTCTACTCGTCCTGATAGATACTTATATATTAATATAGATACAGTTCATGATGAGTGTATCATTCTTCCAGTAGAATCCAATGAGACATATCTCTTTGACCTTCAAAAAAGCTCTTCTAATGAATATATTATTATAGAAAAATCAAATGATTCAATTCGAAATTTGGGGTCTATAAGGTATATAGATAAACAACTACAGTTTACAGATACAACACGTATTGTTACTACCTTTGTACAGTATGTAGAGAATGGGATAGATAATTACTCAGATCAATGGTATGAAATATATAATATTACCCTGATCAACGGAGCATTACAACAAAGAAACTATCCCTCAATGGAAGCTATTTTAAATAGAGATTCATTGTACCTGTAACTGGGAGCTAGGAGTTAACCTGGTAGTTTCTAGACAAAAACCTGAATCATGGATTCTTGAACAAAAAGGTACAAACCTTTACGTATATGAATACACCAATGGAAATGAAGATAAGTCGTTCCCCGTTGTTATCAAGAAAAAGAAAATAGCAAAGTACAAGTGGTAACAGAAATATTATAATTTTTATCAGGTATGTCTTTCGAATATACGGCTATTTTCTCAGAAGAGAGCAAATTGTCTGATATAGTCTATCAACTCCAATTGCAAAATCCTTATTATACAATACTAGATCTTCAGATAAATACGGAGTCATTATCATGTAAAATACTAATCAATGAGTTAGATAAACAAAGGATCTGGGGTGAAGATGCTATTCTTATAATTAATGGAAGCAGTGTTTATCTTATAATTCATGTAGGTCCACGTCAGAAACTTTTAAAGTTTGTGGAGAGTATTTTTGAAAATGAGGGTATCATTATAACTTTTAAGGAGGAATAATATCCATATTTTATCATATCAGCAATGATTTCGTTAGCCTATTTATACTTATAGTGCTAAAGTTCTGGAATAAAAGTTAGACTCAATAACTGATCTCTTTATATAATCGCTTTGTCCAGGTTTTGTAACTCAGATAGATATCCAAATAACAAAATCTGGACTATTAATTTTATACTGTTTCTAATTGTTATTCAATAACCAGCTTCTGAAACTTGCTTTCGACACCTTCTCCCGTTAAGCGAACCAGATACATTCCTTTAATCAGTTGAGTGTTCATCATAAAGATACCTGTATCTGATGCTTTTAATTTATCAGAGCTAAGAATATGTCCAGAGAAGTCATAGATTGTATAATCTGTATAAGCAGGAATTGTTTCTTCAAAGGATAAAGAGATACTATCTGTAGAACGAGCAGGATTTGGAAAAACTGTAAATTGTGTAGCTGGTCTTGTGGTTGTGTAAGAGATTGAGATGACAGAAGAATAGCTAGACTCGCCAGTAACATCTGTTTGTTGAATACGGTAATACGCAGTCGCCACTAGTGGATTGGTATCTGTATAGGAATAAGGTGATTGTTGACTGGTAGTGCCTTTTCCAGTAATAGTAGCAATAGCTTCATAATGAATCCCGTCCAGACTGCGTTCTACTGTGAATTTGGCATTGTTAGTTTCAGATGCTACATTCCATTGCAATATAACTCCCTCATTTTGTGCATATCCTTTAAAGTTAAGCCATGCAACTGGTAGTGGTGTAGTACTGGCAGAAGATGCCAGAGTAATGAATCGTGTTGTACCAGTTGGGATCATTGTAATAGAAATACCCGAGACACTCACCGTATTGCCAGATACAGAAAAGGTAAGGCCACTAAGTGAAGAGTAGGTAGTAGCATCACTGAAGTTTCCATCTGTATCTACCAGCAAACGTAAGTCGCTTGAGTTTAATCCGCCAATGCCAGACTCTAACGTCACATCCCAGTTAAATGTACCTGTAAAACCTGTATTCGTAACTTTCCACTCACGACCTATTCTGGAGAATAGTCCCAGAGGCATTTCCGACATAGACGCAGACGTAGCACGAAGCCTGCTTGTATTAGCTCCCATCAGAATGTACTGATTGTTAGTGAGAAATGCCCCTGCATTGGATATGTTATTGGCTGTTAACGTAGAAAGGTATACCCGTGCAGAATCGTCATAGCTGTGAGATTGACGTTGCAGCAGGCTGCTATTATCATCCCGCGCAATGCCAATGATGTTATTATTGTAGGGCGATGCTACTGTAAATATAGTGCTACTTGCCGAATTAAGGTAGTTGTTGGTCATTGTAATTCCATATTTTACAGCAAGATACGATTCCACTTGTTGGCGTTGTGTTGCTGAATGCTGAATGCCCGGATAAGAAATTATTTCAGCTATTCTTCCATCAAAATAGTTGGTTTCGGCAGGGCGGTGTCCAATCTGCGCCAGTGTACTAGCTGTGTTGATACTACTATTGGCAGAACCGTTGCTATAGGAAGTAATAGAAGTTGTAACCCCATTGATTGATCCAAAGGTGGATGCACTTAATGCCTGAGTTTCAGAAGCCGCAACTGAGAATGTAGCAATAAATGGTCTGCTATTAGTAGCAGAGGCAGAACCTCTTACCCGACCATCTGTATCCACAATGAGGCGGTTGGTATTGGTTATGTAGCGAAGATGTCTGCCCTGATTAGTCGTTCCGGTAGCATTAGTACCTTGTCCGATTACTGTGTTTTCATCGGCTGCAGAAGAAGGGAAGGTAACTGTATAGAATGTACGTGCCTGAGTTCCTGAGCCAAGCGGATTTTTGGCAGCTGTCAAACTTAACATCTGGGAGGAAGCCGCTGTAAATTGCAAATATGAATTGTAATTAAATAAAGTAGATCCTGTAGTGATATAAGAGGGCGCTGGTGCAGATCCTGTTGCATTATTTGTCTGTGTGCTATTATCTGTCCAATTTGTAACAGTGGTAGTTCCGGTAACACCTGTATTGGCTTTAAGCCATAAATTTAGATTAGCAGAGATGCCTGCGGGTGATTGTGCCGAAACCACTGAATGTCCAAAACAACTAACAACCAATGTGAAGTATAGAACTAAAAAAGATTTCATGAATTTTATAACTAGTGTGCGTGTATAGAAAGGGAAATGTTTTAATTGAAATGCAAGAGTCTGAGCGGGATTAATCGTCAGATTATCAGAGAGGTGAAGGGGGTGTTATATGCATTTGTACTCATATATACCTGTGTGTGATATCTGGTGATTGAGTATTCGGTAATTGAGGTGTTTTTGTAGATCAATGAAACTGTGGAGAGGATAAATAGGTAAATAGCATCAGGTAGCTTCCGGGATTTGTTCAATTATAGTTGAGAATAGAAAAGGTCGCCATAGTAGTTCAAACGGGAATATCAAGAATTTTACTTCTGACTTGCTTCTGAACCAAAAAATGAGTGTGGGTTTTTGGTGAAAGGCTTGGGGGACTATACCCCCAAGAATAAAGAGTGAGTAAGTTTTATGTTTATGAAGCAATAACTTCAATTAGGCCATACATAGGTTGCTTTACGAATGCAGTGATTGTACTTATCCAGATAGATTACCTCTCCTTTTTTGTTTACAACCAATCCATAACAGGTATTTGAATGACCTGGACTCGTATCTGCATAGTCAGCAGAAAGCACGTGATTAGTCAGTCGGAATACATAGTTGTTTGTAGTAACCATATTGATATGTAATCCTGCCTGGTCTACAACAAATAGTTGTTTACTATAGGAATCATAGTGTACACGATGTGGTTCATATACTGTGGACTTTTCCAGAGGGCAGTCTTTGCCATACCCTGTACCCAATCCGATGTAAGTAGACACAGTTCCATCGGGAGCGATCTTACGTATCCGGTGATTAAACCAATCAGGAATATACAGATTTCCATCGTCATCCATTGTTAAATCGTCAAATCGGCAAAATTCCGCTACATTGGCTGCTCCATCTTTATAGTTACAGATTTGAGTATTCATGTCCACTTTTCCGGCAAAGGTGCTTACCATTCCTGTAGTCAGATTTACTTTGCGTACACACCGCTCCAATCCATCTGCAATATAAAGATTACCTTGTTTGTCCATGACAATACCCACAGGTTGATCAAATTTCGCTGTAGCCAATGGTCCATCTTCATATGTCTTTCTAGTACTGGTACTAAGCCTGGTAACTTGCCCGGTAGAGGTGATACGAAATATGCCATTTGGAACACCCAACTTGTCTCCGCTATCAACAGCATAAAGCGTTACTCCATCACGAGGGTCTACACATATATCTGTAATGGCGCCAAATCCTGTGGCAAAAGTAGTGACATTACCCTGGGGATCTAGCTTACGAATTACTGTACCACCAATGTAACTTTTAAGTTGATCAATAATATAAATGTTATCATTCTTGTCAATTGTCATCTGGCAGGGATTGTCAAACTGTGAATTGGTTCCTGTGCCATCTGCATAACCGGGTTTGGTATCCTTGCCAGCTATTGTTTTAATGGTAACAATAGGTGGAGATGTGTGTCCTCCTTCTCCACTTGTGCTAGGCGAAGGATTGGGTTCAGTACAACTTGTAGATGTAATCAGAGAAACGAGTAGCCCCAGACAAATAAAGGAAGTTTTCATAGTTGTTTATAGTTGTTAAAATAGCTTGTAGAGTTATGGTGCTTACATGTGTTGTAAGGCTAAGACATTGAGTTTGTTGATGTAAAATTGATCCATCTGGCTATATAAAGCTATCTGCTTGTGTGTCAACTGTTGTAAATGGGGTACCTGACTACACAAATGACATCCTAAGGGTATAGTTGTACCTGAATGGCATTATAGGTTGTGAAGGGGGTATTTCAGGGGTATGTCCCTAAACTTTCCAGTAGACCTGTTAGTTTCAGAAATCCATTTTCTGTATGGGACTAATTAAATGGTTTCATGGATTGTACAGAAACCCAGATAGTTGGCATGCATACGATTTCTGGTTATCTAACATAGAAAAATATGTCTTGATCGACATAATAAAATACTCTATCGAAAAGCATAAAACCTCGTCTATTCAATACGAATTAATGATAAAATGTGCTATTATGCTAAGTAATAATACTTATGTGTTGTGGTGGTTTATGTGTGATAAGGTGCATTGAAGAAAGAGCAAGGATATATTTTGTATCGTATCAATCAATTAATAGCAAAACTCTATGTTCAGAATTTCTACATTAGCTCAATGGCGAAAAGCGACTCAGACTCATGAGTCTTTTCAGAAAACCCTTACTGATATTGAAAATGCCCGTACGTTTATCAAAGCTATCCAGGAAGGTAATTTGATGGAAGGCTATCCTGGTTGGAGTAACACAGAGAATACAGCCACTTCAGAGAACTCACTTGCTGAGGCATTGTTGCAAATGCGTGATCATATGAAGGCAATGGCAGAAAAAGAAGCACAACGCACCTGGATTACTGAAGGGTTGGCACAGTTTGTAGATATTTTGCGTTCACACCATACAGATATACAACAACTCTATGATCAGATTTTGGCTTCTATCATTAAATACCTGAAAGCTAATCAAGGAGGATTGTTTGTGGTTAGAGAAGACGGAATGGAGAAAGAAGTAGTAGTTATGGCCAATGAGACAAAGGAGAGAACAGGACAATTACAACAGCAAAAGGGAAACAGTGGCAACAGACTAGGTAGAAGCAATATCAGCCTGGAAATGGTCGCATGTTATGCCTATAACCGCAAAAAATTTCTTACCAAAACAATGAGTGCAGGTGAGGGACTTGTGGGGCAATGTTTCCTTGAGGGAGACACAATCTATATGACAGAGATCCCTCAGAATTATGTAAATATTAGCTCTGGTTTAGGTGAGGCTACTCCCCGCTGCATTCTTATTGTTCCGCTTAAGTTAGATGATAAAGTACATGGTATAATTGAGCTGGCTTCTTTTTCAAAGTTTGAATCTTATCAGATTGAATTTCTTGAAAAGCTGGGAGAGAGTATTGCTTCAACAATTGCAAATGCAACTGTGACAAGTATGACACAGAAATTGCTGGACATGTCACAGCAGCAAGCAGAAAGCCTCCGGGCCCAGGAAGAGGAATTACGTCAGAATCTGGAAGAGATGGAGGCTACTCAGGAAGAGATGTTACGTCGGCAGGCGCAAGTCAATGACCTTCTTCAGCGGTTTGATCTGGCTGCCCGCACTACTACAGAGGGACTTTGGGATATGGTGGTTCCTGTTAACCTGGAATTTACAGATAGCACCCCTTTTCAGTGGACAGATAAATTCCGTCATATGTTGGGTTATACAAATGAGCACGATTTCCCAAATCGTCTGGATTCGTGGTCTAATCTATTGCATCCGGATCACAAAGAAAGAACGTTGGCTGCCTTTTCTGCACACTTGCTTGATTTCAGTGGACAGACACCGTATGATGTGGAATATCAGTTAAAACTGCATAATGGAAATTTTAAGTGGTTCAGAGCCGTCGGAAATACCTTGCGGGATAATAATGGGCGTCCTCTTAGAATCGCTGGTTCCCTGATTGATATTCAGCAATCTCGTGAGCTGGAAGGTATTCTCTCATCTGTGAACCGCACAATGGCCACCATTGAGTTTGACAGGAATGGTACTATACTGGATGCTAATTCCAGCTTTCTGGATCTAATGGGTTTTTCACTGGAAGACATCAAAGGAAAGCATCATAGCCTATTTGTAGATGCTATTTATAGGAATTCGGAGGCCTATGCCCAGTTTTGGAAGGAACTCACTCAAGGTATACCTCAGATAGGAGAATTTGCCCGGCTAACAAAAAATAAAAATAAAGTGTGGCTACATGCTAGTTATACCCCTGTCACAGATCAGGGAAAGGTAACTAAAATAATTAAGTTTGCACAGGACGTTACGCACCATAAAAAGGCCTCTTTGGATATGCAGGGGCAACTCCAGGCTATTGACAAAGCATTTGCTGTTATTGAGTTTACTACAAATGGAGAAGTGCTGACGGCTAATGATAATTTTCTGAAATTGATGGAATATGATCTTACAGCTATTTTGCACAAACACCACTCACTATTTGTGGATAAAGAACAGCTAGATACTCATGAGTATGAGCAATTTTGGAAAAAGTTACGTTTGGGAGAAGCAATTAGTGGTAATTTTGAACGTGTAACCCGAAGTGGAAAGAAAATATGGATAAAAGGTAGTTATAGTCCTGTGTTTGATCTGGATGGGCAAGTATATAAGGTCATAAAGTATGCTCAGCTTATACATGGTGCTGATGAAGAGTAGAAACCTGGTTTTAAAGATACTATATATTTTTTGGGAATATACGTTAGTAAATTCAATAGATAAATCTTCAATGGACCTGAAAACTATTGAATACTAGCAGATGGTCAACAATCTCTTGCCAAATAGACAAGAGATTGTTTTATTGTTAACAAGTTGGCTAATGTAGCTACTCTGATTACTTTTCTAAAACACTGTCCAGGATTTGTTTCGCTTTAGCTAAACCCTCTTTGCTGGATGCATTATAGTTCAAGACTAGATTGGAAGCTTTTATAGCCAGTATATTGAATGAACAAACATAGTTTCTCTTTGCCACAGGATTCTCCAGAAAATGGCACAACGAGATAGTTCTTTATACATGTTCCGGATCTGGATGTATCCATGGACTGCGATATGAGCGTGCCAGTAACCGTGTAGCATCCGGATCACCGATTACCTGTCGGGTTATTGGATCGTAGGTAAGTGGTCGACCTGTCTGCATAGCAATGTTTGCTAGTATACAACTGGCTGTAGAGATATGGCCTTCTTCGATGTCTGCAACAGGTCGACCATTGGTCTCTATGGCACCAAGAAAGTTCAGCATGTGCAGTCGGGTAGCAGGAGCTGCATTGAGTTCAATTCCTTTTTCTTTCAGATCTTCAGGATATTTTTCTTTTTCATATACCACATCTTTGTGAATCTTTTGTCCTTGTCCCACCGGAATAAAATCATACTGCATAGTACTGGCTATCAGCGTCCCTTTATCTCCATATAGAGTAAACGACCATGGATAGTCTGGATTTGCAGATGTACCCCAGGTGCGATGCTGCCAGATACAGTTGAGTTCATCATATTCAAACACTGCCGTTTGTGTATCTGCAATATTTGATTTGCCTTCTTTCTGTACATAAATCCCACCTGTAGAGCTGATTCGTTTGGGCCATCCTAGTTTTAACATCCAGCGTACAGTATCCAGCATATGAACACACATGTCCCCAATAATGCCATTGCCATATTCCATAAATGTTCGCCACCAACGTGTGTGAGGCAAGCCATCAAAGGGACGCAGAGGAGCCGGACCCGTCCACATATCATAATCAAAGAAGTCAGGAACCGTCTGAGTTGGAGGATTGCCATTGTTTCGCATATGGTAATAACAACACATCTCTACATGTGAAATTTTGCCCAGCAATCCTGCATCCACTATATTCTTTTTCGCCTCAATCAAGTGAGGAGTGCTTTTGCGTTGAGTACCCACCTGTACCACTCGTTTATATTTGCGGGCGGCTGCCACCATTGCTTCACCTTCAATAACATCCACACTGATAGGCTTTTGCACATATACATGAGCCCCTGCCTTCATAGCTTCAATAGCCTGGAGTGCATGCCAGTGATCAGGAGTGCCCACCAGTACAATATCCGGTTTCTGGTCTGAGAGGAGTTTGCGGTAATCACCATACTGAGCTGGAGCCTTTTTGGATTGTTGCCGCTCACTTACCATTGTTGCAGCCTCTGCTAATAAATGTTTATCTACATCGCACAATCCCACTACTTCAACAGGCGCAACCTGTATCAACCGAAACAAATCACTCTTTCCATACCATCCGGTTCCTATCAATCCTACACGAAGTTTTTTAGGTGGATGCAGAATGTCTATCGCATTAGCACCCAGCGTAGTTAGTGCCAGTGAAGCAGACGCCGATTTCAGAAACTGACGGCGGTTAATGTGAAAATGATTCATTGAGATTGTAAGGGCTTTTGGAGTATAACATGATTTTTTCTGAAGCATATAGTCTGATAGACCTGGCAAGGTTGAAAAGTCTATTTACAGATTGGTATAAATATAAAGTACGAACTATTCACGTCTTAATTTATTGTAAGTTTTTTTTAAGGGATAGGATTATTTAGTGTGATAGTAAAACATCTTAGACAAAGTACCAGAGTAGAGTTTATTCTATGCAATAAAGGAGAAAAGATATTTCTATTTTTTTTTTTCAATTTGATGTATTTCTATGTTAATTAGTATCTATGCAAGTGTTTTTCATAAATAAGTAACACTATTTACCTTTTTACATATATTCTATTATGTTCCGATATCAATTACGGAGTTTGGCAGTGTTTTGCATTGCCATATGTATGCTGATTCTATCCTGTAAAAAGGACGAAGTTTCTTCTAGTAATTTTGTAAGAGATATTGCCGGAGATATGGTGATTGTTGCAACCTATACTGATACAGAAGGAAATTTATATATCACTGGCAATTTTTCAGGTGTTGTCACTTTAGATAGTATTACCTTAACAAGCAAGGGTGATTACGATATATTGCTGGCTAAGTATGATGGTTTAGGCAATATTTTATGGGCTAGAAGTGCGGGTAATATAGAAAAGGATGAAGCCTCTGATATTGTGGTTGACAATACGGGTAATATATATCTTGCAGGAAATTTTTATGGTAATACTACCTTTGAAAGTACTTCTTTACTTAGTCATGGAGATAAGGATGTCTTCTGGGCAAAATATGATTCAGAGGCTAAATTACTATGGGCGAAGAGTGCAGGAGGTATAGGTAAAGATGAAGCACGTAGTTTGGCAACAGATGTTTCAGGTCGGCCTTATCTTACTGGTGCTTTTAGTGAGACTGTTATTTTTGGTAGTAGTTCAGTAATAAGTCATGGAGGGACAGACGTTTTTGTAGCGAGACTAGATAATTTGGGTAGTGTACAATGGGTAAAACAAATGGGAGAGAGTGGAAATGATAGTGGATGTGGTATTGCTGTTGATGGCTTAGGTAATATTTTTGTGGCAGGTTTTTTTGTTGGAAGTGTTACTTTGGATAACCTTACCTATACTAGTTATGGAGGAAAAGAAGGTTTTGTGATAAAAATGAATGCAGATGGTGAAATAAAGGTAGTTCATACCGCAAATGGGTTTAAGGACGATGAGTTTCAGAGTATTGTAGTGGATAAGTCAAATAATGTTTATATTACCGGTTATTTCACTGAGTCGGCAGATTTTGACGGAGTCACTTACTTTAGTGCTGGTGATGCTGATATTTGCATTGTGAGATTAGATACAACAGGTGCTAAGACTTGGCAGCGTACATCTGGTGGTGCAGGAAAAGATATAAGTTATGGGATTGCACTTGATCGTCTGGATAATGTCTATATAACCGGATATTTTAATGGTAGCGCTAAGTTTGGGAGTGTTACTATAACTTCTAGTGGAGAAGATGATGTATTTGTAGTCAAATATAATAATCTAGGTGATATTCAATGGGTAAAAAGTGCTGGAAGTTCTTCAATAGATTCTGGAAATGATGTTGCTACGAGTCCAGACAACAATGTATATATAGCTGGACATCATACTAATGACATTGTATTAGATGGAACAAAGCTAACAGGAACTGGGCCATTCCTCTGGAAAGTTAAACAATAACCTGATTATTTTAACGATTCAAAGAGCCTCCTGTTACTTATGTACAGGAGGTTTTTATTTTTAGAGAGTGTAAATGAAAAAATCTTTCAAGGTTATGAGCTATCTACCTTAGTTTTGAATAATTGTCTGACAATTTAAGTCCTGTTTTTCTTTTCTCTAATCCCAAAAATCTACAGAATTTATCTTCAAATTTGAGTATTACAAAAGTTATTGTATGAAAATACTTATTGTCGAAGATCAGTTGCAGATGGTAGATACCCTAACCACCTATCTGGAGCGTAGTGGGTATGTCTGTGAAGTAGCTACCAACTATGAGAAGGCCGAAGAGAAGATTGCTGTATATACCTATGACTGTATCTTGCTCGATATCTCCCTGCCTGGAGGCAACGGGTTAAACCTGTTGACACTATTACGTAAGCAGAGAACCAATACAGGAGTAATTATCCTGTCTGCGAAAGATTCCGTAGATGATCGTATTACCGGATTACAGCAAGGCGCAGATGACTACCTGCCCAAACCTTTTCATCTGTCTGAACTCAATGCCCGATTACAAGCCTTGTTCCGTCGACTAAAATTTGAAGGCAACCATTCCGTGTGTTTTGAGAATATGGAAATAGATATTGAAAGTCAGAAGGTTCATATCAATGCTACCGAACTTGTACTTACCAAAAAAGAATATGAATTGTTGCTGTTCTTTGCTTCCAATCCGGAACGTGTACTAAGCAAAACGGCTTTAGCTGAGCACATCTGGGGTGATAATAGCGATCAATCTGACTCATTTGACTTTCTGTATTCTCAGATCAAAAATCTGCGTAGGAAGTTGAGTGAGGCAAGTGCCTTATTTACCATTCATGCGGTATATGGCTTGGGTTATAAACTTTTCAGAGAATGAAAAAGCATACATTACTTCAGATCACCACTCGTTCCTTTCTGATTATACTGGTGGTTGTTCTCATACCCTGGACGGTGTTGTTCTATTTTCAGATTCGGTCAGCAATTTACCATACGGTAGATGAATACCTCGACAACCGTAAGTTTGAGATTATCCGTGAGACTACCCATAACCCAGCTTTATTGAATATATATTCTGGGCGAAAAACAGATTTTGAACTCAAGCCAGTTGCCAGTCAGGAGGCGGCAAGCATAAAAGATAAACATTCAGATACCCAGGTATTTGAGCCGTTGGAGCAGGAGCTGGAGCCCTACCGCAAACTGGAAACCACATTTTCGCATGCAAACCAGCCGTATAAGCTGACTATTTTCGCATCTCTGACAGACTCTCGTAAGCTTCTTTCGATCTTGTTACGGGGAGTAATTATACTTTTTACAACACTTATGGTTGTACTCCTGATCATAAACCGTTTAGTATTACAACGAGTATGGCGACCTTTTCATGCTACATTGCAAAAAATTCATAGTTATCGGCTAGACTCAGATGCCTCCGTTGTTTTTGAGGATACTCGTATACATGAATTTTCAGAGCTCCATGAAGCACTAAGCCAATGGATGTCGCAGGCGCATCAGACATATCAGCAACAGAAGCAGTTTACCGAAAACGCATCCCATGAACTTCAAACCCCACTGGCAATTGCCCGTAACCAGATCGAATTATTGATCGAAGATCCTTTGCTGTCTACCAGTCAAGCTAATTCATTACAGCTTGTTGAGCAAAGCCTAAGCCGCATGTCCCGTCTTAACAAAACTTTGTTGTTGCTAGCAAAGATTGACAATAAGCAATTTCCTGTGATAGAAGCTGTAGACGTAGTATCTCTTACTCGACGATTATTGGACGAACTCAGCGAAGTTACCTCCTATAAAGAATTGACTATACAAGTCGAAGTTTCTGGTGTAATGATTGTAGCTATGAATCCTGACCTGGCAGAGATCTTCTTCGGGAATCTGATTCGGAATGCAATCTTCCATAATATTCGCCAAGGCTATCTGAATATCTCCTTCAACAGCCATCAGTTTCATATCGAAAATAGTGGCATTGCTTACCATCAAGACCCTGTTCGGTTGTTTGAGCGCTTTGCAAAAGGTTCAGAGACAGTTTCTTCTGGCTTAGGGTTATCTTTGGTACAGTCGATTGGGAAACTGTATGGTTTTACCATTCAGTATACCGTCCGGGAGTCTACTCATCAGATAGACGTATCTCTGTAGTCCGGAAAGTCTATAGTAGGGAAGTGTTGTAATTGTGATTGTATCAAGCCTAAAATTATAGAACCCCCAGGAAAATCCCAGAGGTTCTATCCCCCTTTTATAAACACAATTATATTTTTAAACAGGACCAGCCTGTATGATTTGTCAGAGTCAGTGTCCAGCTAATCAGGCCTGATTAGCTGGAAGGTAATTATGCCTGATTAAAAACTTGTGTAACCTTCATAGGCAAGCTTTTTCCCTACTTCCAGATACGCTTCTTTGGGCTGTGGTGCCCATGTTCCCAATCCATCCACATACCGGTTATACATACAAAATGCTGCTGCAATCAATACTGTATCATGAATTTCCAAGTCCGTAGCGCCCTCTGCACGGGCTGCATCAATATCTTCAGCCAACACATATTTACCTCCCTGCTGAACTTTGTGAGCTATATTCAGTAATGCACGAAGCTTTGCTGAAACTTCATAGTTTTGGAGGCCTGCTTTGATGTCATCAATTAAGTCTGCCGATGCATTCATATGTGCTACAGCCGCAGCTCCATGTGAAGTGTGACAGAAATGACAATTGTTCTTATAAGATACTGAGGAAGCAATTATCTCGCGTTCGGCACTGGAAAGAGTAGAATCCCCCCGCAACAATACCTCTGCCAGTTCATTCAATGGTTTGGCTGTGTGTCGGTTGTAATCCATCAGCCCAATAATTCCGGGCAATTCTTCATTGTTCAGGCGAATGTGTGCCATAGATATGGGGTATAAGGTTAACAAATAGAGATAGTAGAAATCAATGAGTCCTTTCAGAACTCATATACCAAGCATGCAATGTAACTCATGCATAGTTAGTAGTTCTGGCATAGAAGTAGTAGACTGAAAATAATCGGAAGAGATTGCCTTCTGTTGTGTAAGTGATTGTTTCCAATATAACGCACAGCATAATGTGATGAACATTATTGTACTTTCTTAGGGCATTTTATGCTATAAGATAAAAACTAGCTGTAAATTTTTGAAAATGATACTATCAACAGAAAAACAGAAGTTATGCCTGCCGGGGAGGAGGGTAGATAGCTTCCAGATAAACAGATTGTATAGAAGAAGGATATGAATCCTGCACTTTCTGTGTTTGCTCTATAATAGAATGAGAAAGGGTAAGAATAGTTACAGGGAGATATTCAGGAGTAAAGGATTTTATATTTTTCTGTGTTTTGCCAGAATCCGTATGTGAATAGTCCATTGCCAGTGTTTTGGCATGATCTGACATATCCTGCTTTACTCTCTCCTGCTGTTTATTATTGACACAATAGATTATAATCGTGTCGTTTTTAATACCCATAAATGCCTTCTCATAGATTTTGCCCTGATGCTCAAACTCACCTTCTACAGCTACAGGTTCTTTATCTGGCTGATGATATAGGCCAATAGGCATTCTAAATACAACCCAGTCTGGATTATTTTCTGAGAGAGAACTTGGATGAGAAAGGTGTGTATCCAGTGTGTGACGAAGCTGTTGTCTGGCTTGTCGTTGTTGTTGAAAAAAAAGGACAGAATATCCTATTGTATTGAACAGGAGCAGACACAGCAAGCCGATAGATACAGTTCTTTTCAAAGGAAATTCAATTTTTTACAATGTTAATAAAAAATCTAAATAAATCAATGAAAAATCAAATTTTGTATCGCCTATTTTCTAACCAGAATAATTGAGTATGTTAGGAATCAGAATTTAAAAGAGATAATTGCTTGGTATAGCTTATTTATAGTTTGAATGTATACTTGTTTTTTTGTGGTTTGTATAGGTATTTATTGCTATTTGAAAATTAGGTAATTAAAAGCAACTACAAAATCAGACTGTATTAAATCAAAGACTAGATCTTCCAGATTAGCATATTTGCAAATTTAATTTGTTATCCAGATTCTATATGTAATGTAAGAATCACTACACCTTCTGATTCAAAAATAACGAAAACGCAATTTTTGTGAATATTGGCTAAGATAAATTACAGCACAAATATTTAGAATAAAAATTATACGAAAAATAAAAAAAGTATAAAATATAGTTGAGTTTTCTAAGTATTTGAGGTTCTATATTATTTATGTAGAATCAATACTGATATAAACTGTGTGTTTTTTTGCTTTAATACCCATATTTTTTCGTCTTAATTGTGATAAAGTTATTATTGGGAATTAAAATAAATACTACACTAACTCTTTAAGAGTATTTCTGCTCCTTTTTTACGTTTTTAAGTGACAGGTGACAGTTAAAGTGAAGTGTTTTGACTGGAAACAACTGCCATGATTTCATAATTGATTCATAGTTAATTACTTAGTTTGCAGGTTTTCTCTGAAAAAAGCACTAAGGAACTCTATTTTTTGTGACCATATTCGTAGTGGTACCTCAAATTCTTAACGAATATATAGCGTTGTAAGAAATTCCCCTACAACGCTAAAAACGTCCTTTATTTAATCTTCAATTTTGAATCATAACTCTGTCTTCTTCAAGTTACTATGTGACTAAGAAAGCCAAGCACAGAGGCGATAGTCTCTAAAAAAGTATATAAGTATATTTTTCGAATAGATGAAAAAACGATTACTACGTACATTAAGCTGTTTTCTCCTATTACTTGGATTTTGCTCTACAGTAAACGCCCAGAGTTTATACTGGGTAGGAGATGGCGGATCGTGGAATGATGATAGCCACTGGTCTGCTACTTCAGGTGGAAGTGGAGGGGCAGGCGTGCCAGCTACTACCAATGCTGCTATCTTTGATGCCAACTCTTTTTCTAGTGCTGGACAGACTGTCACCCTGACCACAGGAGCCATCTGTGGCAGCATCAACTGGACAGGGGTAACTAACAATCCCACACTGGATCTGGCTGCTAACCTGACCATCAGTGGTACGTCTGCCATCTTTGCCGATGGGATGAGTTTGTCCGGTTCTGCTACTATCACCTTTACTTCTGCTTCAAATACAACGCTGACTTTAAGCAATACAGCCAAAACTTTTGGCAATATTTCCTTTTCCTCCAACACGGCCCGAACTGTCAATGTTAACTTTGCCAGCAGCAATGCCATCACTCAGACTGTTGGCGTTTTTACTGTGGGTAACAATGTGACACTGAATCTGAATGGGCCGGCTAACAAAGTGTTTGGTGGTATCAGTTGTGGGACCAATCTTCGTTTATATCAACTCAATAATGCAACTGTCAATGGCACAGCCAATCTGGGAGCTTCAACTAGCCTAACTATTTCCGGAGCTGGCTATGGAGTGGATAATGTGGTCTTTAATGGACCGATGAGTCTTACGCAAACCTTAATTTATG
>JASJOS010000021.1 GCA_030068525.1 Xanthocytophaga flava | reverse complement strand
ACCATACAAGGTGTAATCACCATACAAGGTGTAATCACCATACAAGGTGTAATCACCATACAAGGTGTAATCACCATACAAGGTGTAATCACCATACAAGGTGTAATCACCATACAAGGTGTAATCACCATACAAGGTGTAATCACCATACAAGGTGTCTAATCTTTCTCAGCAGTTTGATACATACAATTCTTCCTATGGACACAAAGAATTCAATACTTACTATAAGTAAGATCTGTATAACGTGTCAGGTAAGGCTTTTAGGCCACAGAGGTATAGAGTTCTGGAGGCAATTTGAACACGTTGCACTTTCAAGGATCGAGTAACAATACAATTTTTCACAAAGGTTTACTGACGACACTTAGTGTTAAATTTGTAATCAGGGTATCAGGTCTAAACGCAATCAAAAACATCTTATTCAAGGGGGTATTTTTCAGACAAAAAACGAGTACCAATAGTTTAGCCAAATACTATATTAAATAGACTATATGCTAACCTTGTGAACAGTAAACAAAAATGGTTATTAAAATAGCTGTCATCTTGCTTACTGTCTTGAAATTACCCAATTTGACTGACAGATCACATACCAGATCCAGAATAAATTCCTTTTGATTGACAATTCCTTTTTACCCACAAGATATGAATAGACTCTATTTCACCATAGCACTGCGAACCTTTCTGAAAGGCAAATGGTATACTATTCTCAATATAGCCGGACTGTCGCTCGGATTGGCAACATTTATTGCTGTCTCCCTATATATTGATAATGAAACCAGTTATGATCAATGGAACCCAAACATTGATCGTGTTTATTTGGTAGAAACAGAATTGCCTAACGGACCGTCTCCCTACACACCGGGTAGTTTAGCTGCGGCTATTAAAAACCTGTGTCCTGAAGTGGAAGAAACAGGTCGAATGAATACAGCTTTATTTCAGCTGCCTTTTTATTCACGGTCAGGAAAGTTTTTGATTCAAAAATGGGTAGGTGCTGATTATTCAATAGCCAGCATACTGGGTATTAAAGCCAATGGCTTAGAGATAAAATCTGGCAATAATTTACCTATTGTATTGCTTTCAAAACAGACTGCCCGTATCCTTTTTCCTGGTGAAAGTACCCTCTCCGGTAAGACAGTAAATATGATCTCGCGCAACGGGACACCGATGGATATAGCCGGTGTGGCTGATCCAGCTCCGGGCAATACTAATATTCAATTTGATTGTATCGGGTTCAGTGAGGATATCACACTGGGCAAAGACCAAAGTTATGCCAACCAGATTTATCAAACGTATCTGCTGGTAAAGCCTGAAGCTGATATTGAGAAACTATCAAAGAAAATTGATCGGATTTACAAGCAAGCCGCATTGGCTGACACCAGTCTGGTAGCAAAACAAGCATTAGCCGTATCCCAGACACAGGCTATCTATTTAGATCCACTGAAAAATCTGCATTTAAGGCCTCATTATACCTCTGCGGTAAACGATCAGATTGTAAAAGGACTGGCTATTCTGGCCTTTATCATACTGATTGTCACTGGTGTTAATTTCACAAATCTGTATGTTTCCCAGGCAGCCAGGCGATCGAAAGAAGTAGGTATTAAAAAACTTATGGGCATCAGCAAAAGGCAGATTATCATTCAATTCTTAACAGAAATTCTTGTTCAATGTCTTCTTGCCTTACTTGTTTCTTTGGGTCTGGTTGAGGTAGCTTTGCCTTATTTTAACCACTTGCTTGATGTGAATTTATCACTTTCCAGCGTCAATTTTGAAATTGTCTTACAGGTACTGCTTGCACTGCTAACGCTTACCTTGTTAGCCGGACTGTATCCGGCGCTACTGATGGCAGGGTTTAGACCAGCCGAAGTATTGAGGGGCAGCCAGCTTGAGAGAGAAACATTTTCCTGGACAAAAGTTATTATACCTGTGCTTCAATTTACATTTGCCATTGGTATAGTCATTACCCTGATTATCATTAACCAGCAGATTAGCTATATGAAATCTGAAAACCCGGGTTTTGAAGCCAAACAGGTAGTCTATGTGGACAACCTTGGCATTTATAATGATCCGGTAAAATTTGAATCCGTACGTTCGAGAATCATAGCCATGCCCGGTGTAACCCAGGTCACAGTTGCATCCAATATCCCGGGGGGAATTGTCCCGGCCTCTTATGAGTATATTGTTCAAAGCAAGGCTTTTGCTATGCAGACTATTGCTGTCGATTATCACTATTTTGAAACCTTGAACATCGGATTACAGGAAGGAAAAGTTTTCTCTTCCTCATTCAGGGCTGATTGCACTCATGCGGTAATCAATCAAACTGCGGCCAAGGTACTGGGAATAACCCATCCTGTTGGAGCAGTCGTAAAAGGGCGTGCAGGTAACTATACTATTATTGGTGTAGTAAACGATGTAAAGACATCCGGTTTTGAAGACTATATTCAACCTACGATTTACCTGATGAACGATCCTTTTGGTTTGCCTAAAACACAAATTATGATTCGAGCAGAAAGCAACACCCTACAGCCATTGCTGGCCAGGCTGGGCCGTGAATGGAGTAGCATCAACCCATTGGATCCGGACAATTTTAATTACCACTTTCTTGACCAGCTGTATGGGAGGCTTTTCTTAAAACAGCAACAATTGCAATGGGTATTGATCTACTTTTCAGCTTTGTCCCTAGTTATTGCCTCTCTGGGCTTTTTTGCTGCGGCTGCACAAGCCATTCATCTGCGAATGAAGGAAATTGCCATTCGAAAAGTATTCGGTGCAACAGGTAAACAACTTATGCTAACAGTAGGAAAACCTTTTTTCTATAGTATGCTACTGGCCAATGCAATCGCCTGGCCAGCCGCTTTTATAGCAGCTACGCACTGGCTGCAAACCTTTGCCTACCGGATTGAGATCTCACTTACACCTTTTATGATTGCGTCACTGATTTCACTCTCGATTGTTGCCATCACCGTGTGTTTGCAGATCAGCAGAGCTATCCGGTTTAATCCAGCCCTGAAGTTAAAGGAATAAATCCTGTTATTGATGGGCTCACAAATGGACGGCCCCATGTAGAGGATATTACCTACAGAAACAGTAGAACAGACACAGTATAGTTTCAGGTGGCTATATAGTCGATATTCTCCAACTCTAACGTATTTTTTAAACAATGTAAGATTTTCATCGTACGCATTTGACCAGGAAGAGGGTTACCAGGCAGGTAAAGTATTTTCTTTAGCCTGCCTGGTAACCAATAAAATAAACAGCTAATAAGGTAAGTAGCTAACAGGATCAGCCACGTTAAGACAATCAATTGCTTTAACAGGATTAGTTGCTTTTAACCAGATAGAACTGTTTTCCGTCAAGTACTTTAATAAATCCATTACTTAAAAAGATTTCCTCCATATACTGTTCCAGATCATGGGCATATCCACGTCGCTTCTGGGCATCCTGATACATAAGCAGTACTTCCTGCTCTTTGTAGGTAATGGTTGCCGATGGGGTAGGAGAGGAGGCTTGTCTGGAGTTCTTCTTTTTGGTGGCAGGTTCTACCTCTTCAGCCATTGGAAGGGAAGGATTGACCGAATCCAGATATGCCTGATAGAGACTTTTGTCTTTGAGGCGATTGAGAATATATCCTCCATCGAGTTTTTTGTTTGACTTTTTCGAAGAATTTTCTGCAGCGGTATGTTTGAGCACAAATGCCACATATTCCTCTTCGACCTCATTGGCTGTAATCAGCTTTACCACCGTTGCCAGATTGACATTATAGGATTTAAGCTGCTTTTCCAATAGGGTAGGCAGGTTATAGCGATCTGAGGCTTTCTTAAGCGGTTTAAAGGTTAATTCAACGACAGTCTTTCCCTTTTTATGCTCTTCAAATTCAAACGCGCTCAGCGTATTCTCAAGGGCTTTCTGGTGGCGAAGCAGAAAATCACGTTTGAAGACTTTATACTCTTCGTATTTTTCTTCCTTGCCAAAGAACATTCCGCGGATATTGTCAAGTGTATCCCGAAAGTGAATCCCGGCATCGATACAGGATTTGATCATGATATAAAAGCGCATAGCCCCTGAGGTCTTCAGCGAAAAAAGTTCAAAGAGCTCAACGGTGGTAAAATTACCTTTCATCTGGATCAGATACGGTTTGATTTCTTCTGAGAACTTGGCCTCAATAAAATCATTCCCATCCAGATAGTCAATAAAGGAAATAGCCGAAATCAGACGAAAACCCTCTTTACCATTAACCAGACGATTGATTTCCACTGAGTCAAACTTGCGTTTGAGCTCACGGCAGGCCTGTTTGATCCTTGGATATCGCTCTCCGCTGTGATAGGGGATCACGTCTTTCACAGCAATACGGCACACGGGTAATTCTTCTATATTCCAGGGCAAATGGGCAAACATCAATAGAAAAATCTTCATTTCGGACTCTTCCAGATACGGAAAGCGCGCCCAGACAATGTTGTTATGCATCCGGACTGCCGGATTTTTCTGCTCCTGAAAGATGGATAATTGTGCCATAGAGGTTTGTTTGGTTTAAAAATACATACAAGGTGAGTAGCATCCAAATAAATCTCACCTGAATTTTCCAACTTCGGCTGTTTATCTCACCTATCGTCGGCTGTTAATCTTATGTAAGGCAGATGTTAACCTTGTCTGATAACCTTATTGAAAGCGGCTGTTTACCTCACCTATCGGTTGCCTGCATAATAAAATCTGATAACCAGTACGCTCACAGGTAGGACAAAACGCAGGAAAACTACCTCAAATAGGAATAAGGCGGCTGTTTATCTCACCTAACTGGTATTTGTCAATAAACCAAAAGCAGCAGTCAAAGCCATCAGAGGAGGTTTTTCTACAAAAAGCCGGCTGTTTACCTCACCTACCGCCGGCAAAAAACAGTACTAACAAATCCATTTATTAACCAGTTGGTACTCTGCCTGGTGATTACGGCTGTTTGTCTCACCTATCGCACTAATTACACTTATCTAAACGGCTGTTTATCTCACCTGAAAAAAAGATCAGCCAGCCAAACGGCTGTTTTACTCACCTATCGGCTGTTTGCCTCACGTAAGTGGCTGTTTATCTCACCTATCACGGCTATTTGCCTTACCTATCGCAGTATAAAGCGGCTGTTTATCTCACTTACAGCGGCTGTTTATCTTACCTGAACAGTGTTCACAATGTTGATTTTCAATGAGTTATCTTGTCTTAATTTATTAATTTATTATATAATTCATTAAATTAAGCTAAGGATTTTAAAAGAGTTTAGTAAAAAAAGAAAAGAAAAAGCAGGTTCGACAAAAAAACAACTATGCCGAAGGTGAGTAAAACAGCCGGCCGGAAGGTGAGGCAAACAGCCGCCAGCTAGACTCCTTTCAGAGCCCACAAATACTATTTGAACAGGTTAGAATACTGTTTTTGCAATCTGCCGTAACGAATTGGCAGTTCTGTACAAGTATCAAGCAAAGAGTACAGACCACGTGTACTTGCATCATGCAAACCGAAATTCAGGCTGTAGAAATCAAGCTTTTGGCATGTAGAGCTATGGATCTGGATAGATTTTCGAGCTTGAAACCAGGGTCACTAACATAGCGTGACAAAATGAGTTGCAGAAAACAGGGTAGGGGACAGGCAACTTGTAACAGAATTGAAAAAAGAAAGTTGCGTGTTTGGTAGAATGACGAAAAAAAAGCATTAGACTACTAAAATTTAATAAGTAGAAACATATTTCTGTTTCAGGGATTTGTTTACGAATCGGCTCACCGTATGTATAGACATTCTGTATACACATACGGTGAGAAGGAACCTAGTGGGAATAGGAAGCTGATCGGGTAAACCCAAAAGCAGCTTGAATGACCCAGAGCAAAAATGAGGGGAAACGGCACAAAAGGAAATACTCAATCCTGCGTATTTGTCTACTTATTTATATGTAATGAAAGCTTTTGGGGACAGCGTCTTACAAGATTCTCAAGATAATTTTTGAAAGCTGGAAATGTATCCGGAGATTTTATTCATTTTTCAGACAATAGAGATTTTCGATACCAGAGATGGGCTTCCTATAGCAAAGAATCTACTTACCACTCATGGGTATAGATTAAACCTAAGCCCAATAGGGCAGGGGTTGCCCTTACGGTGATCAGAAAGATTGAACAAGGAAAGGAAAACCTTAGTGTGTCAAAGGTTAATCATGTGCTAGAGCTATTTGGTCATATTTTAGGTCCCATAAATGCAAATCATGCGAGAAGCCATAGTGAAATACAATAATATAAAGGCGGGCATTTTAACAGAAGAAAACAGTGGAAAGTATGTCTTTGTATACGATGAAATGTATGTACAAACCTATCCAAAACAATTCAGCACCTTTAAACTGCCGGTAACCACAAGATCCTACAGAGGCAAAAGACTGTTTCCGTTTTTTGATGGCCCCATTACGTAAGAATGGCTATGAGAGAGTATATTAGGTAGAATAGAATATTGTTCTGGATACAATGTATATTTAGCAAGAAGAAATATTATATTTATTTACTAAATATAATATAAATAAGAAGATTAGTTATTGTAAAATTATATGAAAGAATATAATCAATTGATTAACAGAGTTCTATAATTTATTTTGGTTACTAAAATAGCATAAAAGTGTTTATAAGACACAATCAGTATTTTTCAGAACATAGGGAAGTAAGGAGTTCCATAAACCGTCAATGGAGGAGTGAACTATCTGGAAAGCAGACAACAAAGGCTATAGTGAACTTTATGAAGCCTATATGACAGATGCGTTAAACTGTAGTATGAGTCCAGCGTAACTTTTACACAAGACAGCACAAGAATGATATGGTGAACAAAAAGAGTTACGCGAACCCAATCTAATTAATGCCAAAAATCCTGGCAGTCATTGACAATCCAAAGTTTTTATAATTATGCTACATAAGAGTCTTTGTAGTGATAATCATTGCATAACCATGATGTGAAAAGTTAATTTAGCTCTCAAACGTGAGTAAGCCCTTGCTGTGATAGTCTTTGTGGCTACTATATGTGTTGGGACTATATGTGTTGAGATTAGTGCCCAGGCAAAAATAGGGGAGAACCACCTGGATTTAATCAGAAACTTTGAAGGTGAAAACGCAGATGCTCAACGTGTCGTAGTGATTGAACTTTACTCAATTACCCCGACACAAATATAGCAAGCCAGAGAGAACTTGCAGTCCGGCTTTCTTTGCCCTATCATTTCGGTTTGAATGCAAGTGGGATAGATTCCAGGTAATAAACCTTTAGAAAGATACCTGAAAGACATTTCTGACTCTGCCTGTCATTCTAATAGGTATACTGGAAAGAATCTGGTATCTATAAGCCTGATCCGCAAGTTTTAATCTACAGCAGTTTAGTCTTCTTTCTTTTTCCGAGTGCCTCTGGCAGCTCCTCTTTTGGGTTGATAGTTGGTCAGTTGTATATGCTCATATTTTGAGCCATGAATGCGTTTGTATTCGCGGACTATGTGGTTAATGACCTCCTTTTCAAACCTACGATCAAACCAGGCAATTTGTTTGATGAAATAATCCAGGTCAGCATCCAGTTCAACGGTCAGGCGAACGGTATCGATCTGATGCTGATCGCCTACAGAATGGTTTTTATCCTCTTTCGTTTCCTGGATTGCCAGAACTTTTTCAATAGGAGTGAGGGATTCATCAGTCTGAGTTGAGTTATTTTGTTTTTTTGCCATATCACAGAGTTTAGTAAGACAAATATGTGAAATAAAGTTTAAAAACAAAAGAAAACTAATATTTTTAATATGCTAAATATTTCTCCCGTGAGATGGAAGACCAAAGGGGAAAAAGAGGAAAACGGGAGGAATTAATAGGAAAAGCGGGAAGCATATTTACTGTTAAATATGCTTATTAATAGAAAAGAGAATGTCTTAAAGTAATTAGCGGCTAAATACACTGATTCATCGTTAAATTACCCAGGTTTAATTGGGTTATTAGCTCCCTGTTTATTTGAGTTATATAATTTTGTTTATGTTAACTATAAAATAATGTAATAAGGCTTTTTATCTCTTGTTCTGAATAATAGCTTTTTGGGAACTGGGTTTTGGTGAGGGCTATACTCAAATCGACAGATATAAATCAAGGGTCTTCTCCGCTTGGGAAACAATTTTCATCCATTCCTTATATGAATCAGCCACATATAAATCAACTGGGAAAGCCTCATCTGTAGGATACACTCTCTGCGAAAATGTTTTATGAGGGTCGAATTCAACTATATTCGCATGAAGTAAGCTGAGTTTATGTAGGACGTTTTCTTTGTCTTTTGGGTTAGGATGTGGAAAAGCTTTGATCATTTCAATGCAGCTTGCTAGTATACCAATCAGATGAGGGTATGCAGCCAGATATATTTCTTCATTCAGTGACATCATTTCATGTAACTGACTTTGAAAGCGGGTTAAGATTTTACGATGCAGAACGATTGGATTTTCCACTAAGATACTATAGACTTATCAGTTAAGTGACAATGACTAGTTGACAATCAGGTTATTGTTTGAACTATTATAGGCAAGACTTTCGGTATTGTTAAGTCAAGAAATTACATGGATAAGTGATATATGATAACTATAGCACCTCATAATCTAGCATCTGATAATTAGCATCTGATAGCTCACACTATTTAATACCTTCAGAGTAACACTGTTCATAAATTCACATTATACATACGTTTACATCCCAACAGGCGGATTTTATTTTAGAGCTATTATTTAAAAAAACAAGTTTACGATCACTAACCTACTTGAAATGATCATCTTTGGTCCTTTCAGTAAGGCATAAATTGCCATCAAATACCCATCAACAGCAACTTGGACAAGCCTCAAAAAATCCGTGAAAAAAAAATCGCTCAAAATACCCCAAAATCAAATATCTCAATATGGCTAGGATATGTTCTGAGTAGTGACAGAAGTAACTTACAGAAGTTAAACATCAACAATTCCACCATCAACAATTCTACCTTAGTTTACCAAAAAGGGTCACTGAACAGACCTACTTAAGTGATATATCATTTTTAACAGTACAAATTCTGACAGTACAAAAAAAGAATTAGTCACACGGGTATCTTACTGCAGATAAACTCTGTCTACCTTTTTGTCTTAAAAAACACAGGTAAAAAAGCAGATAATAATGTTAAAATTAAATCTAGCAATGCAAAACCAGACTTATCCTGGGACGTTGCTCTAGTTGCCTCTGTAAACTTTCTCTTAGTTGCAGGATGGTTACAACTTGTTTTACATACAAGTGTTACATACAAGTGTTACATACCACACCAGTGATTTGGATATATCAGGAGACATTGAAAGCAACAAGAAATCTCAATAAAAAGAAGCGATCTTACTAAAAATGGATATCAGGGAAAATGCTGAAAAACTATTATCGGGGAAAACCCTCAGAAATAAGTTCAAAAGAAGATTCATATTTGAAAATCCAGATGTGTTGTACCACTTGCAAAACAAAGGGATATATATACTTGTAGGTGGAAGACAAAAGTCTTTATTGCTTGCTCAGTTGTAGTACTTGTTCAGTTGCAGTACTTGCTCAGTTAGTAAATGTTATAACTAATATTCTATGAAGAAAATTGTATTCTTTGTTTTAAGTCTGCAGATGGCGCTGACAGCTTGTAAAAAAGATGGATTGAAGCCTGATGCCACCATTCAGGAAGATACCATCCCTACAGATCCTTCCCTTCTTACAACCCAGGGTTTTTTCTTTGATCTCTGGAAAGCCAAAAGTTTTACTACCCCTACTTCTGTCAGCGAGGTGACTCCTCCCGCAAGTGCAACTGTTACTGTCAGTGTAAACACAGGCAACATACTAAGTAAAATGCCCAATACCATTTTTGGAAACAATTCCAACCTGTGGATAGGACAAATCAACACAGAAAGCATTTTAATGAATCATCTTATCAATTTCCAACCCGGAATTTTGAGAGGACCGGCAGGAAGTGTAAGTGATCTTTTCTTTTTTAATACCGATCATATGCCTGAAGATGCCCCTTCTACACTGCTTAGTGCCAATGGAACAGGCAGCACCGCCGGATACTGGTATGGAAAAAATACCCAAAGCTGGACTTTCAGTATTGATGGGTATTATGATATGTTACATAAAACCGGAAGTATAGGCCTGCTCACTGTTAATTATGGGTATGCACGGTATGGAACCAGCACGGATCCGGTGGCTGCTGCAGCCCACCTTGCAGCCGACTGGGTAAGATACGACAAAGGAAGAACCAAATACTGGGAAGTTGGCAATGAAGTATTTGGTGACTGGGAAGCAGGATACAGAATCGATACTGAAAAAAATAAAGATAATCAGCCTGAAATAGTGACAGGGGCTTTGTATGGAAAACATTTTAAAGTATTTGCAGATTCGATGCGAAAAGCAGCTGCTCAGACCGGATTTCCCATTCAGATCGGTGCCGTCTTGTATGATAGTGAACCAGAGACCTGGAATACCACTACCATTAAAACATGGAATTCAGGGTATTTTTCTCAAGCCGGAGATTATGCTGATTTTTATTCGGTACACAATTACTTTACACCCTATAATGAAAATTCAACAGTAAATACCATCCTCAACTCTGCCACATCCATACCTGCCAGTGTGATCACGTATGTTAAGAAAACTATCCGTCAGGCAGGAGTTAGTCAAAAACCAATCGCTATGACAGAGTGGAATCTGTTTTGTTCTGGTAGTAAACAAAATGTTTCCCACCTGGCAGGTATGCATGCGGTTATTGCCTTGGGAGAACTGGTTAAAAACGGATATGGGGCAAGCCTACGCTGGGATCTGGCAAACGGCTGGTCTAACGGAGATGACCATGGCTTGTTTAGCCTTGGAGATGAACCAGATGGGATAACAAAATGGACTCCTCGTCCTACTTTCTTTTATATGTATTATTATCAGCGTTATACCGGTGACAGAATGCTGGCTTCTACTGTCAGCGGTAGTAGTGATGTGCTAGCTTACGCAACATCTTTTACCAGTGGAGAAAAGGGTGTTGTTTTGGTTAATACAGGGACTAGTGTAAAAAATGTTGCTATTAACTTTGAACACTTTACTCCAGGCAACAAGATTTATTTTTATACCCTGACTGGCGGAAATGATAATGGTGAGTTTTCAAGAATGGTCTATATTAACAATACTCCTCCTGAGAATGGGAAAGCGGGAGGACCTCTATCGTATACAACCATTAAGGCCAGGTCTTCTACCCTTACTGGCGGAATACGGGTTACCCTGCCTGCACGTTCAGTCGTGTTTTCTGTTGTTGCTAAAAAATGATTTTCATTTTGAAAACATTACCTTATATACATCTTAAATTTCTCACCTTGAGCATCTGTCAATGATTAACGTTTTATCTGCTGGAATCAGTTGTGATATAAGTTGTGATATAATGTCTTGTGTGATTTAATAGGAGCATTACTGAGCTCATATTGCTGCGCTCATACATTTTTTGGATCCTTTATATCCTTGTGGTGTAGTAGACGAAAGTGTGTATAGGTAAGTGAAGGATAGGGATTATGAAAACTTAAACAATATTTTTGTTATAAATAGTTCATACATACTCGAGTAAAGGTGTTGTTGTGGAAAGGTCGCCCTATATTTTGGCGGCTTTTTTTGTAAGTTTTGGCGCCTATTACCATAAAAAACACTACAGGGTGTAGTATTCTTTATAAAGCTGTTCTGGTAATGGACTTCTGGTACTGAGACGTTTCGTTGCACAAGAGCGGATGAGTATACAGATCGAGTATTAAGTGGATGAAATCTAAACTGGCCACTGGCTCTTATATTTTCTGACTCCTAGCCTAGTTTAACCAATTCAAGTCAGCGAATTTGTAAACGCTTTCCGTTTGGGGAAACAGATTTCGAATCTCTTGCTGCTCAACTATCAGATGGGTTATAATCCACTGGCTTTGATCAGTTAGTTTGAATCTGACAAAATCAAAATCACTGGTTTGTGTGTTGGCTATTTTATGGCAGGTGTGGTATTCGATTAGCAGAAGATTCCCCTTATTGATTCGGATTGTTTGATCCGCAGTTTCGATCAGAATCTGTTGATTGTTTTGATCAAGGGTTATTTTTCGACCTGCTTCATTGAAGTAATACTGAAAGGACAACAATATAATGGGTCCTAGCCGATAGATCAAAAATCCACTCATCAAAACAATAACCGCTAGTGCGATTAGCCTGGAGTTTTCCTGGTAATAATCACCAAAAAGTGCAATGGCAAATAGGGATACAGATACCCCAATCAGGAAAGAATACAACAGTACACGGATAAAAACAGTAAATATCTTCCAAAGAGGTAACTTATAGATTTTCAATTTCTTACTGGTTAAAGGTTGTTTTCTGGTTACGGATTGTCCATTGCATGAAAAGACCTGTACAATTATTCTTGTTAGTTTTTCAGCTTTCAGTTGCTTTATCTTCAATTGCTGTATTTAGTCCTCTCCTTCAGGAATTTGTTCCTACTGAGTGTGTATGATTTACTCTGCTTGTATTCTGTATTAATTGTATTTACTATAGCTGCATTTTGTCTATCATTCCGATGGTTGTCTGACGTATGCGGAACGTATAGTAAAAGTATGTCGGTAACAGAGCCTTTGCAATAACCCATTTTACACACTCAAATAAGAAATATAGCCTGAAAGGCTCCTATAGTTGTTTTATTAGCCGGAAGATATTTGAAAAATAGTATTACAGCCTGTGTCTGAATCCGCATATGTTCAAATACACATATTCATGTCTTTTCGGGCGGGAACAATCTCTCTAGTTTTACACTCATGTTTTACACTTAGTAAAAGCAAACAAAAGGTATTATACCTATAAGGCCTTGCGGCCTTTTATCAAACCGAGCAATCTTACCCAGTCTCCAAACTATGAAACCCATTGGCGATTATCGTCAGTTACACCCTGCATTACACTCTCTACTTGTATTGATTAGCATTTTGATTTGCCTTGGACTGGGCCTTTCTGCTTGTCGGTATCAAAGTGGGCAGGTAGCCCTTCCCGAATATGGGGTGTTGTTTGTTCCCACCCCTCCCAGTGTGCAACTCGATAGTGTGAATGCCCGCAGTCTGCCGGTGCAACTATATGGAACCATCACCGCACAGGGCTCGGATACAGTGACCCGCTATGGTTTCGTATTTTCGGCATCCAGAGCCATTCCAACCGTGAATGACAGCCTGGTGACCGTTAAGGGTAAGCCCGCTTCTTTTCCATTTGCGTTTCACCTTTCCTCGGCTTTATTTAAACGGGCCACCCGTTATTATGTGCGGGCTTTTACAGAGAATGCCCAGGGTATTTCCTACAACAAAGATGTACTGCAATTGCTAGTGCCCGATAACCGGACACTCGCTGAAGTATCTTTAAACGCGATCGAAAACATTACTGCCAACAGCGCCAATGCCAAAGCAACCCTTACTTCGGATGGCAATACACCTATTACCGCTTATGGAATATGTTATTCAGGCACCAGTGCCAATCCGACCTTGGCAGATAAAGTACTGGTAACAGGTAGTGCCGTAACAGGTGAGTTGCCGTTTGGCTATGCGCAGGCACTGTCCTCTCTGACCGATAACACAACCTATTATGTCCGGGCTTTTGTCAGCAATGCGCTGGGGACAGCATATAGTTCAACGGTCTCTTTTAAAACCACGGTTGTACCCACGGCTGTTCCCACTGTCCAAACTGACAATACGGTCAACATTACCGCAACCACTGCTACGATAGATGGCACCTTAGTCAGCCGGGGCACAGCACCCATTATACAATATGGGGTGTGTTATTCGCCCAGCAATGCGACACCGACCCTTGCCAACACAGTGGTAGTAGCCGGCACTACGGATCCTGCTACCGTTCCTTTGTCTTTCTCGGCAACCCTAACCGGACTCACCCAACGCACAGTGTATTTTGTACGCACCTTTGCAACCAGCAGCGTCGGAACCAGTTATGGGGTGGTGCGTTCGTTTACCACAAGCACACCGGTAGCAACACTGCCCAGTGTCCAAACCAACGAGGTGGTAGCCACTTCAATCACGACCAGCTCGGCTACAGCCAGCGGCACTCTTCTGACTGGTGGAATGGCCAGCATTGTACAGTACGGATTCTGTTATTCTGTTACTAATCCCAACCCAACTACTGCCGATGCACTAATCACGTCCGGCAACGCTTCACCGACCAGCTTTCCGTTTCAATACACGGGCAATCTGACCGGGCTGGCTGCCGGAACGGTTTACACCCTACGAGCCTTTGCGCGCAGCAGTGCGGGCACCAGTTATGGTGCAACCAAAACGTTTCGTACTGTTGCCGCTGCAACAGCACCGCCAACAGTGCAAACCGTTACCATTCATTCCATCAGTTACAATTCGGCCAGCGTTTTGGGAAATCTGACCAGTTCGGGAACTGCTCCGGTAACTGAATACGGGATTGTATACTCGGCCACGAATGCCAATCCGACTACTGCCGATAGCAAACAGGTCACGGCTAGTGCACAGCCAGGGAGCTTTCCGTTCGGCTTTACCGGCAATCTGAGCCGACTTGTCCCCAATACCACCTATGCAGTAAGGGCATATGCGACCAGTAGTATCGGAACTAGTTACGGAGCTGTCCAGCGTTTTACTACCCTGGTGGCCACTCCCAGTGTTACGACCGACCGTGTCATGTACAGTGAAGCCAGAAATTCGGTAACGGCCAGCGGTTCGGTCCAGTCGGCTAGGGCATCGGCAATTACCCGCTATGGATTCTGCTACTCGGCTACCAGTGCCACACCTACCATTGCCGACAATCCAACCGATGTGGGTACGACGGTGGGGAATGCTCCTATGGCATTTTCATATTCCTTTATCCGGTGGGCACCCGGCACCTATTACGTGCGGGCCTATGCTGTCAATAGTAGTGGTGTAGCCTATGGTAGTGTCATTGTGGTAGGGGTGTATGTGAATCCGACCGTTACAACCGACCGGACTGCTACCAAAGACAACGCAGCCGGTATTCAGACTCTGTTTGGCAGCATCTCATCAGGTGGCTCAGCCGTTATTGACGAATATGGCTTCTGTTACATGCCTTCAGCCAATGCTACAACCAATTTTCAAGTCGGTGACCGGACTGTGAGTGTAGTGCGCAAGACCAGGCCTGTACCTGCCAGCTTTCCCTTTGGATTTAGCCTGGAGGTAACCGTGCCGCAAAATACCGACTACTCTTTCCGGGCCTACGCCAAAACGGCCAATGGCTATGTATACGGAAGCATCCATACTTTTTATATAACCTATAAACCTTAATTAACCTACAAGCCTTACTATATTCTTTCATCTTTTAAACTTCTTTTCAACCATGTTATTATTTCTAAAAAAAGCCTGTTTCTCTCTTGTATTACTGGTTTTGATCAGTGCCTGTAAAAAAGAATCGAACAATCCCGATCCCAATCAGAATGTCTATGTAAAAGCGTCTGTGGATGGGAAAAGCTTTCTTACTGAAGGCACACCCAGCCCTAACCAGATGACGGGTGGCAGTGCCATATTCAGCCAAACAGACAACAAACTCTATATATACGGCACAGGCACCACAACCCTACTGGCCATTACCGTATATGGATTTCCTAAGAAAACAGGTACGTATGCTCTGGGAGATGCCGATGGGAAAAATTCAGGAACGTATATTGACAATACCAACTCACAGGATCCGATTTTCTACACAACCAACAGCGGACGTACCGGCCAGTTAGTCATTACGTTTTTTGATGGAAAAACCATGAAAGGAACCTTTAGCTATACTACCTACAACACCCAGAAAAAGAAAGAGGTCAGTGTGACCAATGGCGAATTGGATGTAACCTATAGTGAAATCTAAGGTATTGTTGTCCGGCTATGCTATTGTTGTCCGGCTACGAAACGCTATCTGACCTACTATGAAACGCTATCTGAGTGTGCTATTGTCTTGTCTGGGGTATTCGTTGCTGGCTCAGGATTTAACTACCCTGAGCCAACAGAAACCCCTCACATTTCACGGAGGCATTACCATGCGGACAATGTTCTACCATGCTGAGGGAATCGCAAATCGCCGCCAACCTTTTTCGTATCTGATTACCGGGTCACCGACACTGAGTCTGTATGGGTTTTCCATTCCGTTTACATTCATTGTATCTGAGCAAGAACGTTCATTTCGCCAGCCGTTCAATCAGTTTGGCCTGAGTCCTTCCTACAAATGGATCACTCTGCATGGCGGCTACCGCAACGTGTCCTTTTCTCCTTTTACACTGGATGGATACACAATGCTGGGTGGCGGGGTTGAGCTGCGACCCGGCAAATGGCACATCGGCCTGATGTATGGCCGTCTGAACCGGGCAGTAGTCGCCAATCAGAGCCTGGGCGATCTGCAGGCAGTATCTTTTAACCGCCGGGGCGTTGCCGGAAAAATCGGCTACGGTAGTGATACCACCCATGTCGAGTTTAGTTTTATCAAAGCCAAAGACAACGCCGCCAGTGTGGATTATCAGAACATAGGTCAGGATACACTGGGTGTTGTGCCTGTTACACCCGCCGAAAATCTGGTGATGAGCCTGGGAGGACGTGTTGGGTTGTTAAAATATTTCTTTGTGGAGGCCGAAGGGGCGGTGAGTATTTACACAAAAAATATCCGGAGCAGCATGGCCATAGACAGTACTGTTGCCCATATTCCTGCATGGCTTCCTGCTTTGATGACCATCAATTCCAGCACCGAAAATAACAAAGCCCTTCGCGGAGCGATTGGCTATCGGCAAAAAAAATACGGATTCAGCCTGCAATACCGTCGCATTGATCCGAACTACCAGTCGATGGGGGCATATTTTTTTCAGAACGATCTGGAAAACATCACCCTCAACCCAATGGCCTTGCTCTGGCAGGGAAAGATTCGGTTCAACGGCAGCCTGGGGATTCAGCGCGATAATCTTTCTGGCCAAAAGCAAGCCACGGCCCGCCGGGTCATTGGCTCGCTCAATGCTTCGCTGGCCTTAAGCGGCCGGTTTGGCATCGAGATGGCTTACAGCAACTTTGCCACCTCCCAAACACCCATTGCCGTTAAATTTAACGATTCGCTGCGCGTAGCCCAGACTACGCAGAATTTTTCCTTTACGCCGCACTATTTCATTTTGGGAACGTCCCGAAATCATGTATTTACCCTTTCAGTTAACTACATGACGCTGAACGATCTGAGTCTGCTGAGCCAACAAAGAAATGTGCATTCGACCAATGCCTTTTTCAATTACCAGATCACTTTTCAGGCCACAGGGCTTAACCTGTCAGCAGGCTTGAGCTATGCCCGTCTTCAAACAGCGATGCTCACCTCGGGCAATCAGGGACTTACCTTAGGGGTGGGCAAAAGTCTGCTACATAGCAAACTTACGCTGCGACTAAATAGCTCAATTTTACAGAATCTGCAAGGGACCGCCCAGACTATGCTTTATACCAACGGACTGTCAGGGTCATACCGGGCCACCAAACGACACAGCCTGAACCTGACTGTCAATTACATACAGAACCAGGAAAGTGCAGAATCGCAGCAGGCAGGTGGCTATCCCACCTTTACCGAGGTTCGTGGTGATGTAGGTTATAACTTCACTTTCTGAGTAGCTGAGCTCTGAGTAGCTGAAAATTGACTAATTGAAGATAAGATGTCTGAAAATAGGATCTCTTTCGCAGGCAAAACCCGGCAATGCCGGAAAAATACAGAACACGAAACACATGAAAACGCTGTCTTTTTTACGAACGTATCTACCCGGCTATCTGGCTTTTATACTTTTGGGCTGGGCGGGCCATGCGACACTGGCCCAGACACTGCCGGTTAAACTGGTCCTTACCGTGACACCTCCCTATCCGGTATCGGTCAGTTACTATGCTGATCATCCACAGCAGGTAATCGTACAGATGATCAACCTGAGTCGGCAGCAGCAAAGTTTCCGACTGGTCGGGAGCATCAATGGCCTGGACAACAATGTCAAAGTAGTGGCCAAAGACCGGGGTGCTTCGGGCGTGATTACCCTTAATCCGCTAGAGAGCCGTCCACTGACTGTTGCTGAGATTCAGGATTTGTTTGATTCGAGAAAACTAGCCTTTACCGGCATTAATTATCGTCGTACGCAGATTGACGATGGCCTTCCGGAAGGATTGTATACTGTATGCGCGTATGCGGTAGATGCCGTACGAACCAATCTGCAGCTGTCCGAAGAAACATGTAGTAATTCCTTTCCGGTTACCAATCTGGAGCCGCCTATTCTGATTACTCCTGTCGCAGATGCCGAATTGCCGGCGTTGCCTGTTCAAAACCTGCTATTTACCTGGACAGTACCCGCTTCGGCGCCTCCGACAACCGAATATACCCTGCAACTGGTTGAAGTAGTGCCGGGGATGAACCCAAACAATGCCCTGCAAGCAGCAACGGTACCGGTTTTCTTTGAACGCACGGTTCAAACAAACACATTACTCTATGGGCCGGCTGATCCACCCATGGTGGCTGGGCGAAAATATGCTTATAGGGTCACAGCTAAAGACCCCATGCAAAAGGCTGTCTTTCGCAATGGTGGACGAAGTGAAGTACATACATTTACCTATCTGAGCAACGTTTCTCAACCCATGATGAGCGCCTCACGTATCCGGCTGATCAGTCCCAGTGATTCACTGTGGGCATCAGGTAAAATACCCGTGATGGAAGTGAATAAGCAAAAACCTTTAGGTATATTCTGGTTTCCTGACAGTGAATTTGTGATGGTTGACAGCTCACAGGTATATTATGAGACGATTACCTATCAGGAAAATGGTCTGACCAAGACCAGTAAAATCAGACGGGGTTCTGATATGCTGATGATCAAAAAAGATTTGCGGTATACGATGGAAATTGCCGATGCCAATACGGGTAACATTTTACTCTCCCAGACAGGTAAAAACCTGTTTTATTATTCGGCCACCAAGCCACTTTCAGTACTAAAAAATGAATCGTTTTATACTGTCCGCATTACCGGAACCGATACGGTTACCAATAAAAAAGTGGCCCAGTCAGACAAGGTAAAATTTCTGTACAAAATCATTCCGGATGACATTTCCAAATGGGATGTGACCCTGACAATGCAGCTTGTGTATCGGTACGATTCGGACACAGAAACCTATCCCTACCAGGGTAGTGCCACGCTACGCAAATTTTACGCTGTGGTTGACACCACTGCCGGTAAAGGTAGTACAGGAGCAAAGGTGATAAAAGGGATGATTCCCGTGCAGCAGGTCAATCCGGCAGAGTACTCTTCCACACTGGCTACTGCCAATACTGACTCGGATGGAAAGCTGACGTTTACCTTCAATGATGTGCAACAGATGCCATACATGCCACTATCGGGTGTGAATGTCAAAACTACCGAAAAGTTAGTCATCCGTCCGCAGTATGTGGTGGAGGTGAATGCACCCTATTTCGAAGTGTTGAAAGATACTTTTTTACTGGCGGGCGATACGCTCGATGCCGGAACGATTACGCTTACCCCCTACAGTTACCAGTTGACGCTCAAGGTGGAGAAAGGCTACAAGCAGGTAGGAAGCACACCGATAGGAAACGGAAAATTTGCGGCACCTGTAGCGACAGGGCCGGTAAAGGTAAAAGAAGCCATCGGCGGGCTCGAGGTTATTTTGTACCGCCGTTCCAACAATAGTCAGGGCTTGCCTGCCATGGAAGGACAGAAAGGACTGAAAGATAACAAACTGTCTGCCGCACAGATACTACTTGGACAGACCCAGAGCCAGCTACACACCGAGCTACTGCCCGGTTCGTACACAATAGGGCCTGACGGCAAACCGATAAAAACGGCAAGCACACAAGAGGGGTTCATGGGTGTCGCCGTCGCCTCGGAGACTACTCAGATTATCAATAATTCGCAAAATATTGCCGAGGCCTTAGTAACCTTCAAAAGGCTGTTGGTTAGCCAGCAGACGCCCACCGATGACTACTATATACGGGTGATTGATGTGATGAACCAAAATGAAGTGATGAAAGATGAAAAGTTGCCCTTTGATGCAGTCTGGTTTCTGACCAATGGCAAAACAACCGGCCCTGATTTTGTTTCCACACAAGTAAAGCCTACCTATTACCAGGTCAGAAAAACCCTGACTTGTGAAGTGACCAATCCGCCGACGGCCAGTCTGAAGGGCCGGTTGTTGTATAGATACCGGGATGGGGTAGGCGCCAGCCGCCCAACCCATAGTGTGCCAGTCGCCTTACAAGGCTCACTGGTATTACACACAACCTTTGGTTCCATTGTGTTTTCACCCAAGGATGCGGGCAAGAGTCAGTTTGTGGGAGAAATTGTTAAAGAGTCTGGAAAAGTGCGAACCCACACCCGCTACAGTTTCAATTTACAAAACTATCCATCTATCGCCAACAGCAAAGTGATACAGGCGGCAGGTAAGGTGGTAGCCAAAGGGACTACCGATGCCAATGGCTACTTTGAAGTGAAAAACTTTGCCATCTGGGACTCGGTAAAGACTTTTCCGATTACGATAACAGCAACCATACTTCACGAGTACATCGGGGAGGAAGTGGCCACGCACGGTAAGTCTACGGGTATCAAAGAAAAATACATAGACCCTCGTGTAAATCCGAACCCTTACGAAAGCTACCTCTCAGGTTCACCCTATGTAAGTATGCCAGGCTATGACCAGCAAAAAGGGTATCAGCAGGTAGGAACATGGGCTAACAGCAAACAAGTGGCAATCGGACAAAACGCAGTGACTGATTTGAGTAGCGCACCCGTTCAGACCACAACGAATGCGCCACAAAATGTACAGCAGAAAGCTCTCAAAGCCAAGCAGACAGGCAAGGGTGGTCCCGCAGATCCGGAAAACTGGGAATCAGATCCGGAAAACTGGGAAGGGGCCTGGTTCGATGAAAACGATGGCAGCATTAGTGGAGAACTAGCCTTTACCTACCGGTTGGTTCCGCAACTACCGTATTACCTGACGGTTGAAAACGATATTAACATCAATCCGTTAGAGAGTAAGGACATAGGCACGGTTACCAGTGTGGTCAATGATTTTACGGCTTCCATCAAAGTGGTTGCCCAGGGTGACAAAACACAAACGGGCATTTCCGGAGCAGCGCTGCGCATTAAACGCCGGGACGAATCGCCGTATACCGAAGTGTATTACCCCAAAGGCGAACTGGAAGAGACCCTGAGCCTTTCGCCCAAAGCAATCCCTGATCCCAAGGATAAAAACAAGCTGATTCTGCGTGAAAAGACTTCGGGTGAAACCACACAGCTAATGCACCTGCTGCCAGCTGAATATACCATTGAAGCCTATTTTAACGATAGCCTCCAAAACCAGTTGGCCTCTTATACGACTAGCTCAGAGGTTTCGCTGTCTGAGGTACTGAAAAACAACGGCATTATTACCGTACAGAAAAAAAATCCGGTTATCGCCGGGCGTATTGTCAACAAATATTCTACCCAGGGCATTGCCGGGATAGAGGTCAACTTACTGAGTCTGGGTGTGAATACACTCAAGCCCGTGAAAACAGATAAGGACGGCTATTTTGTTTTTTCCGATTTGTCTACCGATGTCAAAGAGTGGCTTTGGTATGTGGACTTATCTACGTATGGATATAAACTGGACTGGTCAAAGCCACAACAGGATTCGCTCAAAGCCTCCGATAAAAAAGCTATGATCGATTACCACTATGGAATCCTTACCATCCAGTATGGGCAAATGGGTCTGGGCGATAAACGTTTCATTCCATTACAGGCAGTACCCAATGCGGTAGTCAAAACGATTGTGGTCAATGAAGAAAACCAGAACATACCTGCTTTGTATACAGTTGCTTCAATAGGAGCCCTCAAAGAAACCCGCGACTTGCCCAACTGTTTCAAACCTATCAGTGGTCTGGCAAACAGCAATTCAAATCAGAAAAACTTCAACCTGTCCTTGTCTCCAACCGAGAGTGTTCTGTCGGGTAATAAGCCTGGCAACAAAGTGAGTAATAAGGCCTATAATAAGCCAAAGCAGAGCAATGGAGAAGCTTTCAATAGTTCAGGGCAAATGAATGCGTTAGGACAAATGAATGTGAGTAAAATAGATGCAACACATGCGAAAGTCGCGCCCAGTGCAAATCTTGCCAGCCAGGTTATGCCGGCGAAAAATGTGTATCTGATTGAAGAGTTTGAAGATGAGCTGGTTGCTGAGTGTCCACAAGTAGTAGAGGCATTGGTGCCTTCGGCAGGAACCGATACCCTACTTGTTGTCGCCAATGATTTGCGCTATTTTCCTGAAAAGATAGTAGTGTCTAAACTGAAAAAAGACACCAATAGCCTCCCGCCCATCGTATTGAAAAAACGCCTGCACCGAATGCGCTTTATTGTTACGACGGGAGATCAAAAAAACGGAGTGGTTCCAAAAGGAGGCTTGATTCAGCTACTCGACCAGGCATTGCCCTGGAATGGGTCAGCTGTTACACACGGCTTTTTTAATATTGCCGAAGACAATTTCAAAGTCAAGTATAGCCCGCCTCAGGGTTCGAATGTGTGCGTACTCGATACGATCATAGTCAATGCCGAAAGCAAGGAATGGGTGGATGTTGTTCTGAAAGTGAAGGAAGGTAAAAAAATAAATGGGACGATTATGCTGAAAAACCAGCCACTGGCCAATGCCAGAGTGACTTTTGACGACGGATCAGGCAAGTCGGTGGCATATACCTTTTCTGATGCACAGGGTAAATACGTGCTCAGGGGCATTGAGCCAGGCCTCAAATCACTCAAACTGATTGCCACCCCTCCCGCGGATTATCCAAATGTGGCAGGAGAAAGTGTAAACGTACCCGCAAGCAAGTCGGTAGTCAACTTTACACTCAAATCCACACCCTTTAATCTGGCGCGCCTGGTGGGCTATCCCATAAAGGTGGAGTCGTATGCAGAAGCCAATGGCATTTACCTTATCAGTGGCATATTGGACATGGCCAGCCTGGGCGGGCAGTTCGGTTCACACCTTAAGGCTCTGGATGAAACGGCTCGCGTTCCGTTTACCAACCTGTCCATACGGGCTGGAACAAAGAAAGACGCAAGCGGTGTGCCCTATGCGGTGCCTGTTCCGCTGAGCTTCAAACTCGGAGCCAATCCCCAATTTCTGCTCGACGGCAAATACACCCTCAAAGTCATCGGGGTCATGGACGTTCAGGCTCCGGTGATCGGTCACAAACAGGGCGTGGACTATGCGGGGTATTTGTCTTCCCGGGTGCAACTGGTTAACAACTCTTTCGATTTGCCGGAGAGTTATTTCAAGTTTGGCAATGAGAATGCTAACAAGGATTATACTGGTAAGGATAATGCTGGTAAGGATCAGTTCTACATCATTCAAAAACCAAATGCCAACTGGCAAAGCAACCTGCTGTTTATGCCTACAACCGAAAAAATGTATGACCAAAACGCAACGGCTGACTTTTCAACCGAGTTTAATTTTGGCGACCAGTCAGGTAATCCTATTCGTTTTAAACTGCTCGAATTTGAAGGAAAATCATTGCCCGAAGATACGCGTTATCAAAACCAGGCCATTGTCCTGCAAAAACCAACCCTAACCGCTACTAATGTTGCCACACTGGATGGCAAAGTACTCTCGTTTGAAATTCCGGCGGTAACAATCAACGAAAAAGGCATCAGTGAAGTGAAAGCGCAGCCTGGCAAACCGCTGATTGTGAATCTGGAAGATTGGCAGCTGGAAATCAGAGACTGGATTTTCTCGGGAGAAGAGGGTGGTTTTTATAGTAATAAACTGACAAATAACCTGCTCAAGACGAACTTTGCCAGCCTCAATTTCCAGACTTTCCGTTTGCGGAATGATAAGAGTTTGGCTACACTCTTTATTGATAAAGTCAACTTTACCCACATGAAGGTGGCCGGTGCAGTTGAGCTGACTCTGGACCCGGCAAAGACTGAGACTGTATTTGGCATTGACTCCAAAACCGGAGCCGACCTGAAAGCCCACTATGTGCTCAAGTTTGTTTCCAAATCAGCCGAACCGGTAGCTTCCATCAAAGGGGATCTTTTGGGTTTTGGCAAAGAGAACCTGAACTTCCAGGCCATTACCCTGATTAGCAGTAACCAGACGAACAGCCTGATTGAACTGGTGCCCAACACCCCCAAAGTGCTGGTAGATAATATTCTGCCCTTCCAGCCCAATGGCTTTATGTCCTCGGCCACTGATTTTACCGTCACGGGGACCTATCAAATGGGCATTCCGCGATTAGGCGATATGGAAGGCGCGTTCCGGTATTCTAAATCTTCTGGAAGCAAACCGGCCCGCGAACTGCAACTCGATCAAGAGAAGCTAACCTTTAACCTGGGCAAAGGAAATGTGGTGTTCAAAGCAACTGGTGCCCTGGAACTCATGCCGGACTCGCTACGCATCCACGGAACAGCCAGTGAAGAAAAAGAAGGCTTAATCCTGCCAGTGATTTTGCGTAAAAACGCCCAAGGAATTATTGAAATCACGCAGGAAAAAAATATCGCATCGGCGGGTAATCCGGATCTGGAAATCCGTTCCGGAAAGGCATCGGTTGTGGCCAGTGACTGGGATTATCTTCGGTTTATAGGAGTAGGTACCCAAGGAAAGCTGCAAGAAATACAAAATCAACCCTTGCCTTTTACTGTGTATGGGGATATAAAATGCGAAGGTGGAGCGGTAAAGCTGACCTCGATCACAACACCTTTGGGCAATATGAATCTGGTGTTTGACTACACAAAGCCACGGATGATGGGAACCCTTGAGGTGAAGAATCTGAAGCTGGGACCAGCCGGATTTACAGGCAGCGCCGAGATGATGCTGGAAAAACCCGGGTTTTATGTCATGGTCAATGGGGATATTTCCTTACCGATACCCATTCTGAGTCCATTGAAAGCAGGTATCTTGATCGGAGTGCATGGGGCAGTCCCTGCAAATGTGGTTGCCAAAACCGAGCAGTTTAATTACCACAAAGGCGGTTTTTGTAATCCTACGACTGATCTGGCTGGAATCTATTTATGCGGACGAAAAGATATTATTAAGCCTTCCCAGAATGGTTTTGCGCTAGGTCCGGTAGCGGTGCGGTTCGGCTATCAGGTAGGAGCTGATGCTTCGTTACTGCTCAACTTCACGGCTTTAAATGACCAGCCCCAGTTTCAGCTTATGGCTGGGGCATTTGGAAAGGGATTTCTGGAGATGAGTTCGATCACCTGTACCACCCTTGATTTTAAGGGTGAAGTAAATTTACTGGCTAAGATTGCTTTGATCAATTTGGACCAGGGTCTGGGAGCGCTCAATGCCAGTGTATTGTCAACCATAAACCTGGAGGGGAAACTGGTACAGAAGATTCCGGTTCCTTCACTGAGCGAAGGTATTTCGTGTGAAGGCTCTCTTTTTTCCTTTGATAAGACAGTGAATGTGTATGCTATCATGGAAATAGCCAACGGAAAGCCCTCAGTTGATTTTGCCTTAGAGAAAAAAGACGCGACAGGAAACTGTGAGCTAATACAAAACAAGAAGTAAGCAGTCAGTAAAAGCTCTAACCTTGTAGAAGATCCCATCTTGTAGAAGTCTCAATCTTTTCGGTCCGGGTATTTCTAAAAACAATATTCTTTTGAATTAGGACAATCTGATGAATTAGTACAAAACGATCATGAAAACTCTCTATTACATTTTTGGTTTTTTATGGATAAGCACCTATATGTATGCCCAATACCCCATGGCGGCAGCTGCACCACATGGGATTGTGATCTACTGTGGAAGCCAGGTACCGCGCGGCTTTAGCTACCAGATCGAACGCACCGAAGAGGGTCGTACCAACTGGAAGCTCCTGGCTATTACCCAAACTGAAACCGATTCAGTTGCTTTTTTTCAGAAACTAATGCGGGTAGGTGCGCTCAATCGGGTATATAACTTTAGGGAATCGCTCAATGGCGGCTACCTGTGGCAAGTAGCCAGACGGGCCAGAACGATGGATTCGCTAGGCATTTACGGACAAAATCTACTGGTATTGCAGGCCCTGGGGCTGGTGCATTACGATACTTCGGCTCGGGCGGGCATAGTATATCAATACCGGGTGAAACCTGTTGGGGAGCAGGCTACCAGCAAAGAAGGCAGAACCACAGCAGTGTCCTACCCGCAAAAAATGCGGGTTGATTACCAGCTGCGCACTTTACGTGCCGAACCTTTTGAGCAGTCCATCAGCTTGCAGTATCTGGTGGGGCGTGGCAGGCCCACTCCCGCCGGCCTGGCTATTTACCGGCAGGTATACATGCAAACTAATTTTGAGCCGATAGGTCAAGTGGCTTACTTCCGTCAGGTCAAAGACAGTGTGGTGCTTTCAATAGAAGACCCGTCAGTACGCAGGCAACTGGTTTATCAGTATGTGGCTGTTCCACTGGATATGTACGGCAATCCGGGCATACCATCAGACACGGTTCGAATACTAAACCTGACCAGCAACCTGACGCCAACTGTGTATCAGATTAATGCCACTAGCCGGATTGAGAAAAACGCCATTGAGCTTTCCTGGCAAGTAAAAAACCCTGATAAAGTGCAGGTAATTAATATCTACCGTAGCCAGGATTACGACCAACCTACCTACCATTTTGTCGGTTCTGTTTCAGCCAGTGACACCACATTTGTTGATGCCAATGTCAAACCGGTAGAAGGCTACTGGTACACGCTTGTGGTCAATGGTGTATACGGACAAGCACCGGCCAGTCCGCGGGTGCATGGCATTCTGAAAACCAATCCCAAACGGATTCCGCTGCCGCCGCATGGCCTGCAAGCTAGTGCAGAAAACCATCAGGTAAAGCTAAGCTGGCATAAGGCCGATGCCGAAACGCGTGGTTTTGCTGTGTTTCGTGGCCAAACACCACAAGACCTAAAACAGGTCTCCCCCGAAATTCCTTACACTCCCAATTTAAACACTACGGATCAGACCGAATTTGTAGATCATCTGCCCGTTACTGCACAATCCACTCAGTATTATTATGCCGTTCGTACCATTAACACCTCTTACAACCAAAGTCCGCTGTCGGCCATGACCAATGTCATTATCAATGGGCAAACAAAACTGAAAGCTCCCATGAGTGTCAAAGTCAAGTACTTTGATAAGACAGCGCTCGTATACTGGGCCAATCCCAATGAAAGTGGTGTAACGGGCTACAATCTGTATCGGAGAGAAAGCAATCAGAGAGAAGGTAATCAGCGAGAAAGCAACGGAAGCTGGCAAAAGCTCAATGCACAGGCATTGCCTGTTATTCAAAACCAATGGGAGGATAAAACACTTCAAACCGGTAAAGTCTATGAATATCAGGTAGAACTGGTCACTGGCCGTGAATCCGATTATGTGCGGAGTGCTCCGGTACGTTTGGCATTGGAAGCCAAAAAGCCCCTGCAGCCTGTTGGACTGCGCGTTATGGCCCAGCCTGATAACACGGTACAGCTTTCCTGGTCAGCTATGCCGGCCGGGGCAGCTACACAGTATGCAGTTTATCGACAGCAATCAGGTGGTAAACCCGAAAAGCTGGCCGTGCTTCCCCTTTCCCAAACTCATTTTATGGATAAAAATTCAGCAGAAGGTTTGTTTTTCTATACAGTGGTAGCAGTATCAGCTGAAGAAGTAGAAAGTGAGGCCGATAACTGGATCAGTGTGACTAGATAAACATTACAGTTCCCTCCCAATGCAGTATGAATAGCATTGGGTGCTTTACTACGGGTCGAATCCATAGTACAATACCACAGATTAATTAAGCTTAGACAACCAGCTCATTTACACCCCACATACAACAAGGTTCAGTTTGAGCTCACCTATCATTTTAGCTCACCTACCACTTACCTGCCCCAAAAGAGAATATTTTCAAATACTTAACTTCGACCAGTCACTAGATGAACAGTCAGTAGATACAAATCCGTTATATGCGATTTGTACCTACTGGCTCTCACTCTTCCACTCTGCCTCTTCCACTTTGGCTCAGATCCTGAATGCCATAATACAAAAAGTATTGCTTTGCTTACACTAGCTTAGATGATGAACTTACACTTGATAGACTTAAGCTAAAGAACTGTCAACGTGTACTGATGAAGAAAAACAATTGAAAAAAGCCTGACCTGGGACCTGAAGATAGGTTTTGATCCGATAGATTGGTTAGAATAGATTCACTAAAAAAGAATATTTTGTAAAACCAGAAGCACTCAAAAAGTGTTAATATATAGAGAATGTAATCTACAGTGATTTGACTATCTACCTAATAGAATTTGTAACAAGCTTACTATTTTGGGCGATTGTCTGACATAAAACAGCCAAGGTAAAAGCAAAATAAAAACAACTTGCGGATCACTAATTCATAAAATACTATAACAATAAATAAACAAACTAAAACTATAAAAACAAAGCCATGAATAGGTATACCTATTTTTTCAAAGTGAATGGACGGTATCTTACCTACTATAATTACCGTGATAATGAAATGCGTTTGAGCGATAACATTAACAATGTTAAAATCTTTCAGGGACAGCCCAAAACGCAGCTCAAAAGGTTGCTCAATGCATTTGATATTGATAAGATCGAGGTGTTGGAGCTGGCCATACAGGAAAAAGACTGCTTTAAAACCGAGGCAGAAGCCTATCTTCCAAAAAGTGAAAAAGAGGAAATCCAAAGAACTAAGCTTTCGCGCAATTAATGACCTTCTGCTATTTTTTTAGCACATACATTTCATTTTTTTTTATATATTCAAAATATATCAGTAGTTTGATAAAACAAAAGTTGTAATACAACTGGGCGTATCCGTTTGAATAACCACAGTTGAGTGTGCATGGTAGAACTTTGTTAGAAGGCCAATTTAGATAAAGTTACTGATTATGGTTTGTAATCAGTAACCTTTTTCCATACATCCTTATTGTGTATGAGAATTTGAATAATGGCACCTTCTTTGGTTTTAGTAAACTTTAGAGGGTAATTTTTCGACTCATTAATACAATGTTCGTTTGTAAAAATGGCTATTTTGTTTTTTTCCGTTAAAGGCTTCTATTAACTTGAAGCTACGTTAAAGCAGTATTTCAAAATTTCCTGCATCCACACATGAGTGATTTCCAGCCATTACTTGATTATATCAAAACTTTTATCGAGCTCACCAAAGAAGAAGAAGCCTATTTTCTTTCGCTGTTAGTTCTTACCAAAGTAAAGAAGCGGCAGTTCATCGTGCAACCAAACTTTGTTTGCCAGCATATGAATTATGTCAGGGAGGGCGCCATGCGGTCCTACCTAGTGGATGACAAAGGCATTGAACATACCATTGCGCTGGCAATCGAAGGGTGGTGGATTAATGACTGCAACAGCTACATTTTTCAGGAGCCCGCCACCTTTTTTGTGCAAGCTCTGGAAAACTCTGTCATTATCCAACTGAGCTACCAAAGCGAGCAGTTACTGCTCGCTAACATACCTAAATTCGAGCGCTTTTTCCGAATTACAGCTCGGTGTGAGGTGGCCACTATTCAGAAACGGGTACTATCGAATATAAGTCAATCGGCCGAGCAACGCTATGAAGACTTTGCTATGCGCTATCCGGCCTTGTTAAACCGCATTCCTCAGTATGCCATTGCGTCTTACTTAGGATTTACTACCGAGTTCTTGAGCAAAATCCGCAACAAGAAACTTAAAAAGGGCTGAGTTATTTCAACTCCTTTTCATAATAAAGTCCATTTTTCGTTCTTGCTGCTCATAGGAGTTTTGTGTCTTCTCTGTAGTCACTGAAAATTCTTACTCAAAAGCAACGTGCATAATTAGTGTTTCTATCAGTAGCAACTACACAGTCGCTACTGATAGAAAATACCTCGGCTCAGATTGTCCCAAAATCAGGCAAAGCTCCACGATCAAAATTAACTTTATCATTCCTATCGTTCAAGCTTACCCCTAAAATGACAGCGATACAGCTATGCAATACACGACTTCCCCAGACTCAGCAAACATCTATTCTCTCAAGCTGCGAACAAAGCTGGCCAGTGCCTTGCCAATCACATCAGGGGTGGTTTCCTGGATGAAATGCCCCCCGGAAACTTTTAGGTGTTGCTGATTTGGCCACTTACTTGAAAACTCGTCAAGCCGCCCGCGACCGAACAGTCCTGGCTCTGCCTGAATGTAGAGCTTTGCAATAGTAGACTTAGCCAGCCAGGCAGAATAATCAGCTACAATTTCTTGTGTATATTCTGGCTTACCATTCATAGGAATGTCTGATCCCAACTGTACCCTACGGTCTTCCCCAGGAATTAGAAACGGCTTTTCGTAATAGGCATGCTCAATGGGAGTAAATTTTCTTTCACTGAAAAGGAAATGCTCCACTATAAAGTTCTCCCACAAAACTTTGTCGGGAGTAAAATTGTGGAACGCCTCTAGAGTCTGCTCAGAAAAATCCGAAGCTTGCAGTGGCATTACAATGGATTCCATGTAGGCAATACCCTGCACCCGTTGCTTATTCTGATGAGCCCAGTGAAATCCAAGCTGAGAACCTATGTCATGAAGCACCAGAATCACGTTGCGGTCAAGACCTAACTCTTCCCAAAGAGCAAACAGAAATTTTTTCTGGGTAGCAAAATTGTACCGATGCTCTCCTAGCGAGGGACTTAATTTGTCGGAGTCACCGGTACCGATGAGGTCAACTGCAATTAAGCGACCAAGGCCATCTACATGCGGCATGATATTGCGCCACAGATAGGACGAGGTTGGATTACCATGTTGAAAAACGATGGGATCTCCTTTTCCCTCATCAATGTAAGCCATTCGATAACCATTAATCTCAAGGTATTTTTTTTCAGCAAATGGCTGTTCGTGCGTTCTATTCAGAATCCTCAAGTCTCTCCCTTCGGGAGTGGATTTGCTATTTGCTTCTGCCGTATGCTTTTCCATACTATTAGTATTTGAGTTGTTTTTTAATAAAATACCTTCGTTTACAAATGCAACATTGAAGGTTGACTTAGCAAAGCTAGGGCTGGAGCATGCGGCAAAAAATGAAATAAATTAATAAATTACGTTGAACTACTTCAACTTTTCTTCCGATCAGCCAAACTGCTGCTACCGGGTAAGGGCATGCAGATTGAATATTCCAAACAAATTCTGGTGTGCTTTTTAGCTTTGGGCAAGCTTAGGGAGGCTAATCTAAAAGCAATTATTGCGTTGGGGAGCCCACACCCACAGAACAGGAAAGCGGTACAAATAGGTAGCTGTACCACTATATCGAACCCGAATGGCCTTAGCCTTTCTTTTTCAATTCCTCTACATCCTACATTTGATTAACACTCTTGAATTTGTTGACATAAATTCGGGATAACTCATGTTTGTATTTAACCCTATAAAGGATTTTAAAAATTTAACAGGTAATATAATACTTGTAAAAGTATATAGTCTCCTGTCTGCATAAAACAGGTGAATAATTCGTCAATACTTGCAGATTAAAGAGGCCTATGTAGCAAAAGGGAAAGGACGGTATATGGAAAGAACGGTATATGGAAATAGCTAGTAAGCGGGAAGAAAGAGAGTGAATGTAGCCCCCTTACCTACTTCACTACTTGCCATAATTATTCCGCCATGATTAGTGACTACTTTCTCACAGATAGCTAATCCAATCCCTGTTCCGCTGTAATCCTGTTTACTGTGTAAGCGCTGGAACATCTGAAAGATCCGTTCGGCATACTCAGGCTCAAATCCAATTCCATTGTCAGACACCTCAATCCGGTGATAGTGTTGAAGGGTTTGTTTGCTATTGCGATTTATTCTACCTACAATAGGTAAATCCGAAGCCGAAATCAGCTGATACTTCACTTCTATGAAAGGGGCTACATTTGGGTTGTGAAACTTGAGTGCATTCGAAAGCAGATTCTGAAACAATTGTGCTAACTGGGAAGAATCCACCAGAATACGGGCTTTGGTTTCCTCCATGCGTAGTTCCAGCTCAACAAGAACTGAATTGATCACCTGATTTAAGGAAACAGGCGCTAAACAGTCTTTTTGAGTCGAGATTTTTGAGAAGGTGAGCAGATCTCGGATCAGAATCGACATCCGGTTAGCTGCCGATTGCATGCGTTGCAGGAATTGAATGCCTTCGCCTAACTGAGCACCATACTGGCTTTGCAGCAGATTGCCAAAGGATTGCACCTTTCGAAGGGGCTCTTGCAGATCATGGCTGGCAATCGCGGCAAACTGCTCCAGATTTTTATTGGAACGAGCCAGCAATTGATTGGCTTCCAAGAGATCTTCGTTGGAATGTTTCAAATCCGTTAGCAAGTGTTCCTGCTGTTGCTGCAGCTTTTTGACAGAAGTAAAGTCATGAAAGGTAACGAGTAAATCCTCATCGAGCTTCCTGGCCGATACATCCATCCAAACATCGAAATCTTCAGTCAGATAATTCTGTTCAAAACGGATCGGTTCTCCGGTAAGCCATACCTGACAATACTTTTCAAATACGCCATTGCTAAAATACACTGGAAAACATTCTCCATGAAGCCTGCCTATAAGTTGGTTTATATGACTGGAGGCATAGCTGGCAAGTGCTTTATTGACAGTTTTAAAACGGAAATCAATAATAGTGCCTGCTTTAATAGTGCCTGCTTGATTTTCCCTCTTCTCAATGGTTCCTTCCTGACTCCAAACCGGCGTGGCCAGAAAGATGCCGGTTTGGGTGCTATCAATGACAGTTTGCAACTGAACGGCTGAGGCTTCAAGTGAGAGCTTGTCACGCCTGCTTTCGGTAATATCAATAAAAGTCTGAACCAACCCATTTTCGCCTAACGGAGCAATGGAAAGATGAAACCATCCCTGAAAAGCGTCTCTTTTGTAGTAAAATTCCGTTTGGGCAGCTTTACCGCTTTGGAGCACCTGGCAGTTGATCTGGAAGAGTTCTGAATCAAGAATACCAGGAAAAACTGTTGAGTATTTTTTGCCTTCCGCTGCTTGCTGACTGATGCCTAATATACGGCTAAAGGATTTATTAACTTTGATAATTTCAAAGTCAACCACTTCACCGTCAGTATTCTTTACGGCATGATAGGCAAAGATGCCATTTTGAGAGGCATCCAATATACTATCGAGCAAGAGAGTCTGCTGCTGGTTGATTTGCTCTTGTAACTTGGTTTGGGAAATGTCAATATAATTGAGCAGATATCCATCTGCAAATTTAACAAAAGAATAGGCTATCCACTTTTTCAGATGGATAGAATAATATTCCAGGTATTGGTTTTTTCCCTGCTCGACAACCTGACAGCAAATGTCAAAAAAATGAGAAGTACCCTGACGCAATTTAATTAATTCTCTGACTGAATAGGTATAAAGTTGTTCTAGTGTAAACCCTGTAATTTCGGAGCATTTCCGATTACCGATCTTCATTCTAAAATCAACTATTTCTCCTTTTGTATCCCGGACTGATTCATAAAGAGCAGCTCCATAAGGAGAATGTCCCATCAGATTATTCAAAAGCTCTGCCTGCTGTTCTTTTTCCATCTGAGCTTTTACCAGTTCGGTACGGTCACGGGTAATGCTTAAAACGCCATTATTAACCTTACTTCGCTGTACATTAAAGTACCGGTCCAACAAAGGACTGTGATAGGTAAACTCACTATGCTCTCCACTATTCCATACCTGCAGACACTGTTCAAAAATACGACTTCGGGAAACGGGGTCCATTAAGGGTGTTTCCAATACAGAAGAATGCAATACCTGCTCCCGGTTTGCATTCAGAATGCGACAGGCAGCCGCATTGCAATAGGCTACCTGAAAATCAGTTACGATACGTAAATCATTTCCTACAGATATATCCCCTACAGATATATCCGTTGCACCAGTTGATTCTTTCCTATCAATGGATTGTGTCCTGTCAATGGGTAATTGGTGGGTAGTCTGATCAGGAAAAGGCTTAGGTTGCCGATCACTATTCTGAGTGCTATTTAGGTCTGCATGGGAAGAAGTAGAAAGCATACCAGGCTGATCCTGCTTACTTTCATTCAACCCCGAAAAAACAGGTATAAACCAGACTACTGAATCAGGCTGATTATCAAAAAGCTGTGAAATTAATAATTCGTTTTGGTACTCGGAATACATCATCTTATCTTCGATCATCTTATCTTTGTTCATCACATGTAGTTATAAAATGGTAGAATAAGGTTTTCCTTGGATGTTGTTTTATCTCAGACCAAAGATCTTAGACCATAATTCAGACAAGAATAGGATAAGATACTATTAAAGCATCCGGCAACCCTGTTCTGAAGAAATAAACCGGGCAATAATAAAAAATCGTGCTCTTTATTGCTAAACTTCCCCTGACTGTTTATTACCCTATCATACTATCTTATCATGCTGCCTTATCCATTTTACCAGTATGTTTACCCCATACTGATAGCCATTCGCTTAGCATTCAACCAATAAAACTATAACATGTTCAAATTCTTTTGATAAACAGGCTGCAAAGAAACAGAAGTGGTATACTTTGTTTACTAGTAGCTAAACAAATAAGAGCATTTTACGAACAAAAATAAGGATAAGTTCCATCTATTAACTTATCTTCTAGCAATGTATCTTCTGTGCTGTGTGCTTAGGATGAATGGGAGGATATGCTATACAGAGGGAGGATATTTTATACATAGGCAAGACCTGGCAATACCAGTTTGGACTTTAACCACTAGGATTTTAGAGCAAAATAGTTGTAGAATCGATGTTAGTAAAACCCTTTAGATACAGATAGTATCATGTGTAGGATTATGTGGCGGAAATAATTGATCATCCACCTTATATGGCTGGTATGACACTAAGACCAGTGCATCAGTTTAACTAAATCGTTTTAACACCACCGTTCCGTTGCCAAGTCTGTAACTGAAAGAATACTTAATTAGATGGCAGAGTAGACTACTTTTTTTCAACAAAAGCTCTTATCTTCTCAACACTCATACGATCGTTCAAACGCTCAGAATAATGAACCTGCTCAATAATGAGGCCTTCAGATAAAAGGAATTCAGCAGGCATTGTATTAAAAGCCTCTCCTTCAGCCATCGCATGTAAAGGCACACCCAGCGAGGAGGCTTTAAAAGCTGTTTGTACAAAAGAAGAAATATGACTCATGGTTGCTTTATAGGTGGAAGGCTCGAGTCCATAGGCACTGTACCATCTTTTTTCAGGGTCAGAAATCAACGGGATTGGAGAGATTTCTTTGTGGAAAATACTTTGTAACAGGACATTTTCTGGCGATTCAAAGAAAAAAATCATCTCAAGACCTTTTTCGAGTAATTCTTCTCTTACTTTCAACAGTTTATGAACTCTAATATTACAAAACGGACATCCGGCATGTCGGAAAAAGCCAATAAATACTTTTTTATCCTTATACTCTTCCAGATCTATCATTCTTCCATAAATATCTTTTAATCTAAATACAGGCGCAGAAAGACTTTGTATTAATTTCATTGACTTTTTAGTTTACATTATCTAAGTATTAATACTTAAATATACTTAGCAGGTAACTTAAGAATCAAACGGTTAGATTAGTATAGCCGATCGGTATTGAAGATTAGCATAGGAGATTAACTATAAGTAGAGACCAAGTAGTGAAATGTAACCTGTCATTATGGAACTTACCACTTACAAAGCCTGAGCGTATCTGGTTGAAAAGTAGGAGTATAGTTTATAAGTCAGCATATAGCGCTATCGAAGGATCACACATATAAAAATATAGTGTAGATAAAAATCTAGTGTAGAATCACACTTTTACTACAGGACATTCTACAGGTAAAAACAGCGTAAAGGTAGCTCCCTGTCCCTTCTGGCTTGAAGCAATAATAGCACCATGATGGTTAAGAACGACTTTCTGGCAAATGGCAAGTCCGATACCCGTTCCCTCATATTCGTTTTTACCGTGTAATCGCTGGAATACCTGGAAGATCCGCTCGGCATACTCAGCTTCAAAACCAATCCCATTATCTGAAACTGCGATACGGTGATAGAAATGCGAGCTGTGTGCTATTCGTAGGGAAACCGGAAGCTCTTCTTTTGTAACCTTTTGGTAGTGAATAGTAATATGAGGTGGTATATCCTTATGGGAGAATTTTAATGAATTACTCAACAGGTTGAGAAACAACTGTTCAAGTTGTAAACTATCGCCTGTTATCACAGGCAACGGATCAATCTGAATTTGGGCAGCAGTTTCTTCGATCCGAAGTTCGAGGTGCGTTAAGACATGGCTTAGTACTTGATCTAAAGCTACTCGCCCCTGTGGCTGTTGAGAGGCAGTTAACCTGGATAAAGTAAGCAGGTCCTTTATCAGCGTCGACATGCGATTGGCGGCTGATTGCATCCGTTCCAGAAGAGAGGTACCCTCACCTAATGCCTCACTGTATTTAATTTTGAGCGTATGAGCGAAAACCTGAATCTTGCGAAGTGGTTCCTGCAGATCATGTGAGGCAACATAAGCAAAGCGTTCCAGTTCAGTATTGGAATAATGTAATCTTTCATTGGTAATAAGTAGTTCTTCATTGGTAGTTTGTAGTTCCTCATTGGTGTGAGCCAGTTGTTGATTGGTATGAGCCAGTTCGTCATTGGTCTGCTGAAGCTGCTCATTGAGGAGGGTAAGCTGGCTTTCATATCCCTCTCTTTTCTGAAGCAGATATTTTATCACTGTAAAGGTTAACAAGACAATGAGTACATAGGATATAATAATCCAATAAATACTGTATTGTGCTCTTAAAATTGATTGGTCCAGCTCCCTGGTTCGTATCCCGAGCAATCGATGTTCTTCCTGTTCAAAGATAAAAAGCAAACGTTTGATCTGATCCATTCGTTGTTTTCCCACTTTGGATTGATAAAACTCATTCATTTTTTCAGGGTGTGTATTGGTTAGTTCAATTCCTTGCACGGTCACCTCTATTTTTTTTTGAACAGCTTGCCAAATTGCCGGAATCCTGGCCTGCTGGGTAGGATTATCTCTTGTAAGGCTTTCCAGTCTGATAATGGAATACTCCACCGAATCAATCCCTTGGAAGGAGGCTTCCAGATAGGTACTGTCTTTCGTTAACGAGTATCCTCTCTGCCCGCTTTCAGCATCTTTGAGTAACGATAAAACAGTTTCAGTAGTTAATAAGACCTGATGGGTATGGTTGACCCATTTACTTTTATCAATAAGCAGTCGCATGCTCTGATAAGCCAATAGTCCGGTTAGCAAAAGTACCAAAGCACCTGTCAGGTAAGCTATAAAAAAAGTAATGCGAAGTTTCTGATCTTTCTGAGCCATAACCTTTGAAAATTACCGCCTCCTATACCTCCTTTCAGCCAAAACAAGGGTAAAGAAGTCGTTATCATTGGGTCCCTGTTAAACCCATACCATGTTAAACCCATGCATGTTAAACCCATGCATGTTAAACATCCATGTAAAGTGGTACATGGATGATAAGGATCAACTCCAATACAGTAATATGTTCACATGGATTGATAAGTACTACAAGCCTGTCTTTAAAATTCAAGTCTGCCTATTCAAACATTACCATATTTAGCGTATCCGTTATTGATTGTACTCGTTTGACAAACTGCCTGAACCTGGTGCTTAGCCAAATGGACACTAAAAATTCACAAGGAAGGGGCGATTGTATGCTTTATTGTACACTAACATATCCATATTGTACACTAACGTATCAATAGTTAGTCAAACCAAGTCGCCATACAACAGAATCGTCATATAACAGAATCGTCATACAACAGATTGCGTGCCTTCAATCTATAATCATGTTTTTTATCCTAATCATGCTTCTATTACCGTTTTTATATGTTTGTGTAGAGCTAAACCGCCGGATTCCCAGGAAAAAGCCCGTATCAGTAAGTTAGTCAATGGAGATACATTAGTGAATCGCATGGAGACAATAGTATTAGATTCGAACAACCATTTTCTGATATTCGAAAAAAATCATTCCTTATTTTTGACTCAGATTTAAGTCTGATACCTTGCCCAAACGAGTATCTCCGTATCTGCTTTTTTGGGTGTAATCTCAATTCTGGTCTATAGGTCATTTAGAGAGCTAGAAAGTATGATACCTTGGTTAAAATCACTCTAGCAAAGAGTTCTTTTTCGAGATCATGTTCTTTTTGTGGTAATGGGCATTGATACAAGCCTGCTGGTAATCGTTTTGTATTGTCCTGTTAACCGCTTCTTATCAGGCATATCGTTCAATACTTACGGTAGTCATTGTATTTCCGCAGAAAATACCTCAATAGACCGACTATATTTTTTCAATTGGTCTCCCGCAAAAAAATTCTTCTTTCGTAAGCATATACTACGAGAATAGTACAGTAGTGTCAATTGGTAATAGTTCAATCAGCCCGTCACAAAGACTCTCTTTTGGAATTGGTTCTTGCCAGCAGATGGATAAGAGCAGATGGATAAGAATACGTGGCAGAATGGGTGCATTGACTGCTTTTTTATTGACCTAGTATCCGTGTCCTTAACGGACCAGGTGAGAATCGCTGCCGGAAACTGTTCCGGGCAGCGATTCTGCATTGGAAATCAGGCCTTAACAGGCTGGGTAGCCGGTTCGAAAAACTTTTTAAGCAGCATCAGTGCCCGCGAGTCGGATTGAGCCTGCCCGGTCAGCAATTGTTTGAAGGTCTGCTTGTCCTGAGCAGTGATATCGGTCCTGAAGGCAAGCTCATTATGGGAAATGGCTTTAGTTGCCATATGCCAGCTTGGAAAAGACCGCTCTGATACAGGTCCATAGCAGATCATACGGACCTGCTCGTGTCGTGGATCGGTTTTGATCTGATCGTACAGGCTCAGAATCGTCTTTGCATCCCCTTCCAGATACTGAATAAAGTTTGTTTCCGAATAGAGCAATACCCCGGTGATGTCCAGCGGTGCATTGTTTTTCTGGCATGAGGCCACTATTTTTTCAATCTCGGCAGTAGTACAATTACTTTTTCGCAAGGAAACGTAAACCAATTGTGATAACATAAGAATGTAAAGGATATAAGTTTAAATAGATTAAAATTGTCAGTCAGGAAAACTGCAGGTAAAGACCACTACAGACAGGGAACAATGATAAAGAATGCAACCAGCATTATATTCTTTTAGCTGAATACAGCAAACCAGCTATAGGTAACTATATATAGCTAGTAATAAGCGCAAGAGTAATTAGCGACAAGGAAAGAGTAAGACCCAGCCGAGCACGGCCTTGTGACTGGTCAGGTAAAAACTAGTCAAGTAGTTGGCAACTGATCCGATCCGAAAAGTTCACGCATGTATTGTCGAATAGGCTCTGATAAAAGGCATTGATAGGCGGTCTAAAGCAGGCAGGTAAAGGTGATGACCCTTCACAGTAGTTCCTGCAAATCGTGGAGGCTATACAGGCAAAGCGTTCCAATTAGTTACTAGATACATTCGTACTAGAATATGATTAACTTGTTTACTTACAGCAGATCAACCAATAGAAGACTTTATTTTGTATCTGGCTGAACTATTGTTGTTCAACTATGTTCAACTATATGTATTGGACTCCCTGTGTTGAACTATATATTGAATAATCTACTACTCAAACAACTAGCGGATCTCATCCCTGTCTGAAAACTAAGGAGTCGACAATTGAACATGTTTCCGATTTACAAAACACAGAGATTGACGTCACCTCTATTTTAGATAATTTACATAAAGTAATTACACGTCAAGATCTGCATAGGCTTTTAACAGTGAATAGTCTAAAGGAATCAACCCCGATTGTTTCACTATTTCCTCTGATAACATAGAGATGAGTGAATTCTGAATATGAGCAATTAATCGCATGAGATCCTGGCAAAATACAGAAGGATTATCAAAACCATTTTTTTTGCGGAACCGGTGAGGCAAATATCCTCCCCCACAGATTTTTTTTATGGAACAAAGTCGACATTTCCTGGAAAGTCTATGATGGCTCAGATAATATAGTTGGATCAAATCTGTTTGTAATGCATCATCAAGCTGATCAGACAAAATATTCATCCCAGCTTTAGTAAATCCCTCTCCACATACTTTTAATGCTCCTGCGGCTTCAATGCCGCCATCTGTTTCAATTACCAGAAACTCATTTTTAGTACTACCCAGGTATTCAAAGCCTCTGTCAATACCCAAAATCAGCTCCATAATCTGTTGAAAGATTCTAATTTGTGGCTTGTGAGACTGCTGTATCCATTGATCATAAATGGCAATCAACCAGTCTGCATAAGGAGTTGCCGATTTTGTCAAATCTTTAGGAGGATGTTCATACGTAGCATACGGTAACAAAAAACTAATAGTATCCGATAAATTCTTCAGTTGGTTATATGTAGCGATTGGATCAGATGTTGGGTCAATGACACAAAGCAGGCCTGGCCTGAATCCATAGGAGGAAGTTTGGAGAGCTGTATTCAGTCCCTTTACTATTCTATGATAAGAACCTTTCCCCCGATGATCCACTCTAACTCTATCATTGGTTTCAGCAGTACCATCCAGACTTACACCCAAACGAATGTTTAAACTGGCAAGCAATTTACACCATTCAACTGAGAGCAACGTCCCATTCGTTTGCAATGAGTAATGAGGAATGATTTCGGGCCTTAATGTCTCATCGGCTTTGGCAACAAAGTCAATGTAAAACTGCTTTGGAAGCAATAATGGCTCTCCCCCATGAAAGATAAAATCAAAGTGTTTGAGCTTATGTTTTTTACAATGGGCTTTCACCTTTATCAGCACAGCCTCTACTATCTGCTTGCTCATTGCGGCTGGTTGATACTGGTAGGTACTATCACCAGCATTGTACATATAACAATAAGAACAGTTCAGATTACATCGGCTTGCAACTTTTAAGATCAGAGATCTGCACTTGGGTTGTTTTTTCATATAAGTCAGGAATCAGAAAAAGTAGGCTGAGGGGTTGGGGACCAGGAAAAAAAATGGCACCCAAAAATCTGTTTAATAATGCTTTAAGCCATTAATCTTTGTAAAAAGCGAATCATTATCCGTTAGAAGAACTTTTTTCGACCAATTGAATTATTCTCTCGACATTTAGTATGTAATGATGACAAAGATTTATCAGGACGAGACCGATTGATTGAGTTCGGTAGCATTGAGTTTGTTTTTTTTCAACAGAGCTGCCTGGGAAAGGTAATTTCGTAAAAGAAAGGAATATATTACTAATTCATGTTGCCTTGGATTGCTGATAAACAATCGATTGAGGAACATGTGCAGATAGCTGGATATCAGGCGTTGACATTCTGTATCTGGTGCAGGATGGCTTTGATACACCTGATTGATAATTTGTGTAATGGCTCCCTGGCTGCTTAGCGAACGTTGACATAGTATTTGTTTGCCTTCTTTCAGTAAAGTATCTCCATGTATTACTTCATTAATTGTGTGAAGTTGAACCCTGTACTGCAGGTTAAGATCTTTGCGCTGTTGGGGGCTTAGCTCCTGTTCTGTTTCAAAGAAGGAACTTAGCTGTCTCATCAATGTGATCTTTTCTTCCAGTGAGTAGTGAAAGTCAGTTAGCAGAAAATCGACACCACACAGGGCAAATAGCCACCGTGATTTCTCCTGATAATCACTGTTGATTGTCTGGAGCCATGACAAAACAGCCCTACTGTCATGAAAAAACAATTCTTCACTGGCAGGAAGTGTTGCAGAGCCGTATCGTTCTATTTCACGTTCATAAGTGTCAATCTGTAATTTATGGATTAGTTCCTTATGCAGATAAGGCTCAAAAATATCCTGTACCAGAATAATCAGTTTATGCCAGGATTGTTTGGGTTGAGGACAATGTAACCGAATGCGTAAGTGAAACTCAGGGTCTGTATAACGGACAAAGAAGTATGAGTCAATCAGCCCTGAATCAAGACAGTGTTCAAACAAGTCTTTACATAAGGTTTTTAAAAGTTGGTCTGCCGTTTTTTCACCTGTATATATCTTAAAATAGAACCACTCACTACCAATAGAAAAACACCGTTGGTGTATGAAAGGCGTGATTGTATTTTTCATACTTGTCCAGGACACATTTTCTTTCAATAGTTGTTCTCTATACAACAGATCAGCCGTCTCTGAAGAGACATCCTTGCCTGAAACAGAGCAAGTTGCATGCAAATGGATAGAGGCCTGTTGAGTATGTATAGTTGATTTGTTGTTAACGGGTGCTTTCCTGTGTTGGGGACCCGTTGGTGTAAGGCAAAATGGAAAAATGATTTCATTTGTATATTTCCCATTCTGGTCTTTCAACAGGCATTGATCAGGAAGTTGAAGAAATTCTTTGAGTTGGACTTGTTCATATTTGATAATTTCTTCCAGGAAAATCTGCTGACAAAGACAATTTTCCAGATCCAATAAAATTTCATTATCTGTTTTTGTTACACATACATAGCGTGGTATGTGCAGTTCCGTTCGGATAGACTGAAAAAAAACAGAAGTATCAGGATTCTTCTGTTTTAGAGAGGGATAATCCCTCAGACGAAGATTCCACATTGCCCGGCTTACAATAATATTCTGATAACGTACTCTTGGAAGATATTTTCGTTTTTCCAGAATACTCCAGTGCCAGGCAACGTTAAGCACACAATGTTCATATTGAAGATCACAGAGAAAACGATAGATTTCCAATCCACCACTGAAATCATGTGCACTTGTCAGACGTGGAATAACTTGTTTATTCAATGTCCGGGAACGCAGTACTACTTTGCCGTTCTCCCCTATGGAAATTAGCAGATCATTTAATGGAATATTGGCTAGATCAGTAGCTGCATTCTGACTGACTGCATTCTGACTGACTGCATTCTGATCTATTGTCTTTAAGGTATGTGTCGGATGTAAATAGGGAATCTGATAGTGACGAAGGACTGGACGAATCAAAATGTTACCAGCTTTGGGATCAGGCAAATGTACAATTTCCGCATAAATAACGTCTGGATCGGCAGCTTCCTCGGCTTCTATAATTTGCTGAACCTGAGCGTATAGATCAGGATTAGTATGACAAAAACGGGTAAATAAGTTGCCTGGGCAGGGACCAGACATGGTAGAGAGACAAAAAAGGAAGTTGTCTTCATCCAACGATTCTTCCGGCCCGGCAAGAAGGTTTCCGAATACGATACCATGAGTAGGTAACGATTGGGATGTGGCATTTGTGTTTTCCTGCAGATAGGCTATGTCTCTCTCTGTAAGTTCTATTTCCAGAGATCCATGCAAAAGAGCATCTGAGTACTTGTCCATCAGAAACTCTTTCCAGAAGTTCCATTCTATAGCTGTTTTTTTGCTCTGCTCACTACCATGTAAACATTCCAGTAAAGGGAGGTAGCCTTTCTCTGAATTATTAACCCGACTGTACCCAATTCCTAGCTCGCTGTCAAGAACTTTGAGAAGTTCTACTTCTCTGGATTGGTATCTTTCTTTGAACTTAGATTTGAAATACTCCAGATCTGCCAGATAAATTCCCTGATTGATACATATTAGCTTGCTCAGTAAAAAAGTAAGCTTTTCTGAAAAAGAGGTATGTAAAGTATTCTGACAAGTAGCGAACACAATATCTGTTTGTATAGGACATTCCGACAGCATAGTTTTGTCAAGATCAGATAACAGGTATTGAATCTGAGTACCTTTCTGAATTTGAGTCTGCTTATCATTTAAAAGGTGTGTTATTTTGCTCACCCTTACCTGCCAGGTTTGTATATATCTATATGTTTCGTCGGTAAGATGTGGATAAAGCAGCATAGAGGATAACTGTTGGTATAAAACCTGAAGAGGCTCCGTGCCATGTACACTCAGTTGGAGTTCACTGACCAGAATCTGCTCTTCCACCAACTGATCAAGAAAGCTATGTGCTTCCTCAATAGTAATCTGGTCTGAAACAAGAGATGAGGCAAGGGTTAGCAAGCTGGCTCCATACTGAGCAGATTGCATTACCTGCTCCAGATAGACAGAAGTCTCTACTGAACAAATAGAAAATTGTTTACTGGATCGATTTTTATAGGTGTATCGGTAACTGCTTTCAAAATGATAAAGACTGCTATTGGGATAAAATCTGAGAAGATTGCGAATGTCTGTTTGCTGATTGATTTGGTATATCAGTTCTTCCATCCATGCCATATCCAGCCTTGAATGGGTTTGATAACAGGAATGGGTTTGATAAGCAGAGCTGTGAGCAAAAGAGTTGTTGTCGTCGAAACTACCCAGCGAAGTAATACCTGCAAACATACCGAATGGGGTGCTACGGCTACTGGCCCGGATAACATATTTAAGTAAGGCAAGAACTAACTTTGATGTATCCTTATCTGTTGGCTTATCAGGATCTGTTGGGTTATCGAGCCATTGCTGACATTGCTTATAAAGTGAAGGCGATGCAAGATAAAGCGCTTCCTGCATTGTGGTCTCGGCAAGAATGAGTCGTAATTTTGTTCTCTGCAAACAAGTGTCATTTTCCTGCAGAAGCATAATCAATGGCTCAATAGGTAATAAAGGTCTTCTGAGCAGATAAAAACTGCCTAATTGCAAATGGTTCATAAAGTGTTTGCGCTGATGAGTGAGATAATATGAGTGAGATAATATGAGTGAGATAACTGGAATAGATCAACAGATACAGAAGAAAAAAAACTACAGTATACTGCCAGCAGTCTGTTATTACTCTGTAATGAAGAGGTAAAGGATACAGGTATAGGTTATACCTAAAAAAGGATACGTATACTTACAAAAAGTTTATTCTTTATGTATAAAGTCTTCTGTAGAAGAGATAAAAAATTAGACTAGAAAGAGGCAAAAGACTCCATTGCCTGCAAAAAGACTTCAAATGTTAATGGTTTTTTTAGATAAGCCATCACAGGTGTCTGTGAAAGCATCTTGTTGAGATATTGTTCTATTTCTGTTTCAGCAACAGGTAAGATGATTATAATTTGCTTACCTAATGTAAGTAGCTGATTTGCCAGATTTGTTTGCAGGATATCTTCATCATTCACACTCACAAAGAGCAGATCTACAAGAGTGCTGTTATTCTGATCCATGACCTGTTGTATAGAGCTTGCAGACCAGGAAATCTCCAAAAAACTTATGTGCCACAAATAATGTCTGAGAATGGCAGCACTACCCTGATCTGCTTCAATAATGGCACAAGTTTGCATAGGCGTATACATAGGAAAAATTATTGACTATAGGAATCTACATAGCAGATGTTTTCTCCCTTGCATGGATTAATCAGCTTATTGATTTCAGATTATCCTGTATTAGTTGTTGGGAACCACTAAGGATGCTCCTTCTGCTGGGATCTTATCTTTCAGAATATTTTCCTGTTAGGTATATTTCCTGTAATGAGTAAAGGCGTTTTATAGTACTATGACTTTTACAGCACCTATCTTTACCAGATAGGTGCTGTGGTACATAGATCACTGACTGTCAGTAAAAGTACAATTTAGACATAGCAATAATGAGTTCATTTTTAATGAAAAATCAGTTTCTAAAAAAGAGTGAACTCATATTCGACATCCCATCACAACATGTACTTACAGTCTCCTTATGAGTGCCTGTCCGTTTTGAAGTAGGAGTATTTAGATGAATCATTACCACAACTTCTCTTTGAAGATGTAGTTTGGCTTGGTTGAAAGGGAGTTGCATACAATTATGGGTTTGGATTATAAGATAACTTAGAAATTATACCTGAATATATCAGCTGTATTACAATGGGTAAATTATTTCGACCTTTTACAGGAAAACATCGACCAAGTGGCTACTATCTTATGACCAGTTAAATCGTAGAAAACAGACAGCTCCAATGTGTAAGCACACCTCCAAAGCAATGCAGTCAATACACTGAAAATCAAATGTATATACATGAAACAAATGACTATTTCGTTCCAGCAGCTGTTACTCAAATTAAGTCAGCAACAGCTGTTTGAGTATGCTATATTCCCAATAGGTCACCTCTACGGAAAAGTAACAGGATATGAAAAGTAACAGGATATACTGTCTGAAGTTATAGATGTGTTGCATGTAGGATACAAGACATCCGGCAGAAATAGGGGAAGATAATAAAAGGGATTATCAGGTTTTACAGAATCCAGTTTTGTAAAGCTTCACGAACAGCATCTCTGTAATTAATTCCAATAGGAAGCTTTTTGCCATTGGTCATTTCTATCATATTACCCTCTACCAGTTTAATAAATGAAATTTTCACGATATAAGATCGGTTAATCCGAATAAAAGCACTATTCTGCAACAACTCGGAAATTCTGGACATAGTAATATGAGTAACAATAAATTTGTTAAACATATGAATCTTTACATAATCCTTCATACCTTCTACAAAAACAATATCTGTAAGGTTTACTTTTATCAGCTTCTTATCTTCTTTAACCATAAAGAAGCGTTCTGTAAGAGAAGTATCCGGTAAGGTAGTGATCACCTCTTTTTTAACAGTTTCAGAAGAAGCTATATCTATAGAAGAAACTGCTGCCTCGGTATCTGTATTATCCAGGACAATAGGTGTTCGGTCAAGAACCTTCTGAACTCCTTTCATAAACCGGACAAAAGAGAAGGGTTTTAGCAGATAATCCGTAACATTATGATCATAACCCTGCAGGGCAAACTGAGGATAGGCTGTTGTCAGAATAACATTTGGCCGGTTACCGGCAGAGGTATCTAAAAATTCCAGGCCAGACATTTCCGGCATATTTATATCCAGAAAAAGAATGTCAGCCTGCAGATCAGTAACTTCGTTGATGGCAGAGATGGCATTATCAAATTTACCAACCAGAGAAAGATAGGGGACTCTTTCTATAAACCTTTCCAGAAGTTGTTGTGCCAATGGTTCATCATCTATAATGATGCATCTAAGAGACTTTTTCATAGGCAACAGATAGGTAACAGTGAATGGATTGCATGTATTGGTAAAACAAGATAGCAGTATATCTCTTTTTTGTGTATGTATCTGATAGATGAGCTCTGTCCACCTTGTCTGTTTTGTGACATAACCAATTAATCAACCAAGTCTTCAAAGATGTATTTTCTATAGTCCTTTACTTATTCCATATACTTCTTCTATGTACTTCAAACACACTAAATCTACTGTTACTTTTCCTTGATATTAGTATCTGCAGGGGTCGCTTTTTTACATTCGCTCAATAAGGTTAAAACAATTGGATACTATACTATTAATGCTGAATTTGCTCATTTCAGACTGATTTTATAGAGCTTTCAGGCTACTCAAAATAGTAGATATCTCCCGGATAGTAACAAATATAACGAATCTATTTAACGTTTACATTACAGTCGTACAATTCTACTGTTAATTCAACAGAAAAAATAGTAGCTTGATTATGTACTTGTAACTTGAATGCATCCGGATACAGAAGTTCCAGTCTTCGGCGAACATTTAATAATCCGATGCCTCCCTGGGCAACGTCTGAGGCGAATCTAAGGGGTTTACTATTTTCTATTTTAAAAATGAGTGTAGATTCAACTACATGAATGTTAATTTGAATCCAGGAGGGTTCAATCGTTGACTGAATTCCATGTTTAAACGCATTTTCAATGAAAGTTGCCAGTATTAAAGGAGGAATACAGATATTTTTAGGTATTCTTCCTATATTGAGAGTAATAGAGACATTATCTCTATGACGGATTCGTTCCAGTTCCAGATAATCTTGTACAAACTTGCTTTCCCGTTCCAGAGGAATCATTTGTTGATTGGATTCATAAAGGCTGTAACGCATAAGATCAGATAGTTTCAAAAGAATATCTGCTGCATGCTGATCTTTCTCTTCAATGAGTGAATACAGATTATTGAGGGTATTAAAGAAAAAATGAGGATTAATCTGAGACTTTAAGAATTTAAGTTCTAATTGTATATTATCTTTTTCCAGACGAAGTTTTTCTTTTTCCAGTTCAAAGGCATGGACATTGGAACGAAAAAAATCTTTGGTCATCTTAAGCATTATAGTGAAAAATAAGGTACTGTAAAATGTAAGCGTATTATAGATTCGAATGTAATCAAAGGCTGTAGCGAGAAAATCATATTTGAGGTAGAAAGCCACAAATTGTTCAATGTAGGATGGTACCAGATGATAGTATCTTTGTGCAACAAAACCATAATATAAACTAAAGACCATAAACAGATGTGCGGCTAGCAGATATATTCCCAACCCTATCCATTTTTTGCGAATGACGATTTTAGGGATAATCAGGTAACAGAAACTATAATGCAGAATCACAATGGTCAGTACTTTTTTCAGATTAATAAGTACAAAAACAAAATCTACTTGTTTGAGCATAAAGTTTGTTCTCACTGCCTCATAGCCATAAATAACTAGCCAGAAAAGAATATGAACAAGTATTCTGAGCAGACCTTTGTAAGAGTTGACGACCCATGGAAGAGACAAAGGCCTTTTCATATTTTCTTCATTAAGTACAGAAGTAAAGTATATATCTTGGGGTGTAGCTTTCACGACAAACAAAAGTAAGAAAATATTGATGAACAACTCAGATCATGCAGACAGGAAGAAAACAAAGGAGGAAAACTATAGGGATGTAGATTGATACATGTAGAAGGCGATAAAATATTCCTAGATAATTACATGTATGGATTCTGTAAGATGACTTACCAGATATTGGCAAAGATACGACGAATCAACTTTTGATTATCTGTTATAATTTCAGCAGAGCCTTCCATCTGAGCTTGTGTAGGAATGCGCTTTCCGGTAGTTGTCACTAACTTTCCAGGTAAAGCGACTGTAACCCGAAACTTTTTGTCAAACTGTACTGGAAAGATTTGTTTGATCTGCCCCTTCAGTAAGCCAAATTCTGATTCGGGATACGCATCGAGGCGGATTAACACATTCTGACCGGCCTCCACCTTTCCCATTCCCTGTTCACTGAGTAGTAATAAACCTTCAAACTGAGTGTTTTGTGGAACAACAGCCAGAAGCTTTGCCTTCGTATTTTTTTCCCGTCCTACAGAAAGATGTACTTTTCCTGTTACAGGTGTAGTGATGGCGGAAACCTTTCCTGCCTTTTCATCTTTCTCCAATAATAAAGTATCCCCTACTTTTACCTGTTGGTATTGAAATGCTTTCAGCTCATAACTGACATGGATATCCGTTTGATACCAGCTTACAGCAAAAGGAGGCTCTTTTGGTGTAATAATCATCTTAGCAGTGATTGATTCCGGAAATTGTATAATACTGGTCAGAATGAGAAACAAAATAAATACACAGGCAATGACAGTAATACCCCAGCGAGTAATCCATCGTGGAATATACCCGATGATTTCATAGAGTTCCTCACTGTAAACTGTTTTTGTATCAAAATGAGGCATAGATATATGAGTTAAAGTCTGAGTAGTGAAAATCCTATTCTCATTTGCTTTTTCGAAAACTCTGCTCACTTGTGCTGTCTTATCTTAGCCGTTCAATGATATCGTTCAATGATATCATTGAACGGCTAACTCCAGTTGATTTCTGACCAGTTCAAAATAATATCCCTGTTGGCTGCACAGTGTATGATGAGTACCCTGTTCAATGATGGCCCCATTATGCATGACAATAATCTGATCTGCATTTCGCACCGTACTGAGGCGATGGGCAATCACAATAACAGTACGACCCTTAAAAAAATGGTTCAGATTATGAATGATGACTTTTTCGTTATTGGCATCCAGAGCACTGGTAGCTTCATCAAAAAAGATATACTCCGGATTCTTATATACTGCCCGTGCAATGAGAATCCGTTGCCGTTGACCACCACTTAAACCTGCACCTGTATTTCCTATATAGGTATTAAGCCCAAGAGGCAAACGTTGTACATACTCGTGTAGGTTAGCAGTCTGTATAGCATGCACAAGACGTTCTCTGTCAATAGTACCTTCAACTGCAATATTTCGGGCAATTGTATCTGAGAAAATGTAGCCATCCTGCATTACTGTACCGCATTGAGACCTCCACCATCGTGCAGACAAATGATTCAGATCAGTACCATCTATCAGAATTTCTCCCTGAGAAGGTTCGTAGAACTTTAACAACAGTTTCACAATAGTTGTCTTACCACTTCCACTCGCTCCAACAATCGCGGTTACTTTGCCTTTGGGAATATGAAAAGTTGCATCATTGAGAACCATTTTTGAACGAGGTCCACCATAACGAAACGAAACCTGTGCAATGGATATTCCACTTGTAAGACCAGGATCTTGAATAGCTTTGGCAGGATGTGCGGAGGCAGGGACGTGAGATGTTGTCTGCTGATGATACGACACAGGATCAGCAGGCATTTCCCCTATGGTATCTGCTGGCATTGCCATATCTGGTAGTAAAGCTTCCTGGCCGGACAATAGCCAGCCATTGGATTGATCTGTTTCTTCCTCCTCCTGACGATTGTGTATTTCTCCCAAACGCTCAAGACTGATCTTGGCATCCTGAATGCTTTTCATAAAGCCAACAATCTGCCCCAGGGGGCCATTCATCTGTCCGATAATGTAAGAAATACTCAACATCATACCCAACGTAATCTGATTCTCGATGACCAGGCTAGCTGCAAGATAAGACACCAGAATATTCTTTCCCTGAGTGATGGAAGAGAAACCTATCTCCTGGTATTGTTCAAGAGTAAGACTCTGAATATTTATTTTAAATAGCTTTGCCTGAATCCTCTCCCATTCCCAACGTTTGGACTTTTCACAGTTATTGAGCTTTATCTCCTGCATACTTGTAATCAGTTCATAGATATTATTCTGATTGTCACGCAAACGTTGAAAACGATGGTAGTCAAGATCCTTACGCTTTTTTAAGAAGATAAACATCCATACTATACTTAAGAAGCTTCCTACCAGAAAGACTCCTAAAATTTTCAGGTTATAAATGCTTAATACAAACGAAAGGATAAACAGATTAACCAATGAGAATAGAGTTTGCAAAGTTGCACTGGTCAGAAATGTTTCGATTCTATGATGATCATTGATTCGCTGAGAAATATCTCCAATATTCTTCGATTCAAAAAAATGAAGTGGGAGCTTCATTAGTTTAACCAGAAAATTAGAAATAATCGAAACACTGATGCGGGTATTGATATGCAACAAAATCCAGTTGCGAATCATATCAATAGCAATTCCTCCCAAGAATAAAAGTAATTGAGAAAATAGAATTAAATGTATAAATGACGGGTTCTTATGCTGAATCCCATAGTCAACCAGGCTTTGAGTTAGAAAGGGAAATGTCAGATTCAGCATACTGCTTAGAAGCATACCCAGAACTATCTGAAGAACAAGTCGACGGTAAGGCTGTAGATATTGTAGCAGAAAACGAAATCCAGTCGGTTTATCTTTTTGTGGTGCCGCATTTGAATAAAACTCTACCGTAGGTTCAAGCAGCAATGCAATCCCTTTAGAAGAAGAGTTTTTTAAAAGTTCTGTTTCCTGGTCAGGCTGCGTTTGACTGGTATTTTGTCCTATCCAGCAATTCAAAAAAACATTGCGATTAACCGCTACCAGTTGATGAGCCGGATCTGCGATAATAAACTGTTCTTCTTTTCTGAAAAGACCTCCCGATCTAACTTCATACAGAACTACAAAATGTTCTTGATTCCAGTGAAGAATACAAGGCAGGGGAACTTCATGGCATATCTGGTGCAACGATACCTTGGCAATCAAAGTCTTAAATCCTATCTTTTCTGCCGCGTCACTCAAACAGCCAATGCTCACACCCTGACGGGTTATGAAGGTATTAGTCCTGAAAAAATCAAGGGAATAATCTTTTCCATAAAAGGAAGAAATCATCTTCAGACAGGTAGGACCACAGTCCATAAAATCCAGTTGACGATAGAAGCGATAGGTCTTTCTCATCATTGATGCCAGTTACAGTGCTTTGCAGTTACAGTGCTTTGATAGATAGAAGCAGAGATAGATAAATAGAAGCAGAACTCAGGGTTTATACCTGTCTGCTTGATCGATCTGCTATTGATCGGATAAATCAGCTATTCAGAAGAATATCTGGTTGTGACCAGTTGTTTTGGGACTGGTTTTCATACAAAGGTGGAGTATATTCTTTATAACCTCCTCTGAAGAATAAAACCTGATCCTGCTCAACCGCCTCGAAGGCTTCTGGCTGTGAAAGGTCCCGCTTGAGAGCCTGTGTTTTGCTCTTTCCTGACAAGAGTCGAAATAATGTTTTCATATATAGATTTTAAACTAGTCCAGATGATCATTGAATAAGTGTAGAAAGAGAAGATTATTTCTTATCTGGTCCATCGTCTCCAATAGGAATTTCAATCCATCCCGGACGATCCACAGCACCACCCTGAATGGATTCATCGTCCTGAATCTCAATGTTGTTTTCTTTCAACTCATCCAAGCTTCTTTTACGGGTTTGTCTGGATTTTTTGTCAAGGAAAAATTTCTTCTTTGTCATGGGTCTAAGAATGTTATCAGTGAAAGGATTTGTTAAATAAGCTTTACCCGTTATACTTCATAGCTAGTGAAAACTAAGGTAGATTCTGACTATGGCTGGAAAAAGTTTTTTCGACCAACTATAAAGGTATATAGACCAATTCGTTGTTTTTATAACCAGGAAATAGGGATTACTCTTTCAGATAATGGATTACTCTTTCAGATCAAAAAGTTTTTCCAGAATACTTTTAGTATTGATCATGATTTCTGCATCTCCCTGTAAATGATTCCGAACTGTATGAAGTGAGAAATGCTTCTTTCCATCGGCGATAATGTGGAGGGTAATAAATCCACTATCCGAAGTGGAAGATATTGCCTGAACATGTCCAGTCCATGTACCAAAATCCTGATAAGGGTAGGCATCAAATTTTAGTGTTACCAACTGCCCAGATCGAATTCTTCCTGAGCCTGCCTCAGCGAGTTTTCCAGAAATGACATAGCGAAAATGGTTTGATATGTCATTTCTGGAATGAGAATCAGATAGATGATGGTAAGCCTGTTTCGATAAAGTTTCTCTTGTTGTCAACACAAAACGAGCCTTCAGAACCTGTGGATAGTGTACAAAACAAGCGGTGCCCAGTAAAAGCAAAACTAAAATTAACTTAATTGTTATGCCCCAGCGAATAATCCAGGAAGGTGTTTGGTGAATCACATCCTGAATCTCATCGCTTCTCAGGGACAGATCGTTCAATAATGGCATATAAGAAGGTTCTAGCAGATGGGAAAAGTTAAATTGTAAACATGAAAAAACCTCAATGGGAAGATTTATTTAACTGATACAGAAGGTTAATAGACTGTAACAGCTGTTGTTGAAGTTTTCTGACGTGCTAAAATGGATTCATAGTACTTTGCCAGGAAGTGATAGAGTACTAGTTCATGCAGCCTTTGCCTGGAAAGCATTATCCGATTTACAAACATATGAATGTAACTAGGTAGTAGCCGATCAATTGAAAAGGTATCCTTATGATCTGTTTGCAGTTCCCGAATTTGAGAAATAATACTCTGTATAGCGATAGAACGATTTTTGAAGACAGAAGCTGCCTCTTCTACTTCGTTCATGGTATCATAAATCGGATCCATAAACAACCTGATGTCTTTGGACATTTTCCTATATCGTTCATTGAGTTGAATCGTCAATCCTTTGTTTCCTTTAAACTCAACAAAAAAGTTTTGTCGCATTTGTCCAATGATACGATATCTTTCTGCATCTGAGTAACCAAAATCGTCGAACAGAGAGTCAATTCCCCTGAGAGCAAACAGCCAGCGGTATTTTTCTCCTGCATCTCCATCAAGGAGATCCAGAAAATCGACCACAGCCTGGCTATCATGAAAAAAAAGCTCTTCAGTCAGTTCCATTGTACGAATTCCATATCTCTCTATTTCGCGTTGATATGTGTCTGTCTGAATTTTCCGGATTAGCCCTTGTTGACTTAGTTGTTCGAAGAGACCATACAACTTTTGCAGGACAATACCCTGACAGTGAGAAAAATCAGGATGATACAGGCGTATTCGCAGATGATCTTCCGGATCGCGATACCGAATAAAGAACCATTTCTGAATAAGTTGCTGATCGATTAGCTCATTCATAAGTGGTTTGAGAAATTGTGTCAGGATTCGGTCTGCAGTTTTTGTACCCGTATAAACCTTTAGATACAACCACTCACTTCCCGGAAAAAAAGTACGTTTAAGTAACGGCACATCTGTTATCAGAGTAGAACCAACAACTACTTCATTCTCGGAATGAACATTGTTGCTTAGTTGTTGTGTTTGTGAGTGTCCAGGTTGCTTTTGGGATGGATACAGTGGTATAATCACTTGATTGGTATAATATCCTGCCTGATCCGGAACAAAGGCTTTTTCTGGAGAGAGAAGCGATTCAGTAAGCAATACTTTCCCGTGCTTGCGTAGTTTTTCCACTATGATTCTCAGACAAAAGACATTCTCCAGATCCAGCAGTAATTCATTATCACCCTCAATAAGAACTACCTGATTGGGCAGATTCCTTTTTTTACATAGCAGAGAAAACTGTTCTGACACCTCCGTCTGATTAAGTTCCGAATATTTGTCCGGGAATGCCGGTATATCGTCAACTGTGAGTTGCCAGCTGGCTTTGCTTAAAATAAAATGTTTGTATTCTACCCGAGGCAAAAAACGCTGGTCTGCCAGTATCCCCCAATCCCAGCGAATGGATGTATGCTGGCCATACCCTTGCAGATCACACAAAAAGCGATACACATGTAATCCTTTTGCATAATTATGAGCAGAAGTTAATCGGGGAATAACTTCCTTATTATATTTTTTGGATCGTAAGATAATTTTATTCGTATTACTTACACTTACCATCAGATCCTGTAGTTCAATCCTATATTCTACATCAACAGATGCATGGCCTAGATACGGAATTTCATATGTGCGCAATGCCGGACGCATAAGGATATTACCTGCCCGTGCTTCTGGCAGATGAACTACCTCAGCAAATATAGCATCGGGTTTTTGTGCCTCCTCATGTGCAATACATTCTTTTACACGACTTGTTAATTCTGCATTTCCATGACAAAAGCGCCCCAACAGGCTTACAGCCGAAGGACCTGAACAAGAAGTAAGTTCAAACTTAAAATCTCCCTGGTCAAGTTGCTGAAAATCCTGTGCTAACAGCGTTCCAAATAAATAAAAACTTTCCGGAAGAGTTATATCATCAGCTCCCTGCCCCAATGCAGCCAGATCTTGTTCGGAAAGAGAGATTACCTGCCTGCCTGCCTGAGTAGACTGTAGAAACAAGTTAAGCTTGTTTCTTTCTTTTGTATTCCATTGTACAGGCAAAGCCTGGATTGTGGCAGGCAATTGCAACTGCTCTACCAAAGGTTGATAATCGGCTTGTCCACTTACCACACCTGCATATCCGATTCCCAGTTCAGCATCCAGTGCCAGCAAAAGTGGAACTTCCTGTTGTTCATACTTTTCACGAAAGCTTTTCACGAATGCGTCCAGATTTGAATTTGTATTTTCTCGTCCAAGAACACTAAGTTCATTTATTTCATCGAGTAATACCTTCTCTACATTTGTATGCAAATGGTTTTGTTCGGTAGTAAAGAAAAGATCTGTCTGGATGAGATCTTTTTTGCCTGTACTAGTGAAATTTTCGTTAATTGCCTGAGCAATATGCAGATATTTGTCGATACTATGACATTGTTTTTCCAGTTGATCCTGAATATGCTCAAGGATCGCAACTTCCTTTTCTGTACCCTGCAGTGTAGTTAGCTTCCGGATTAGGGATCGGTAGAATTCTTCTCCTGTTACAGTAGGTTCCAGTTCACTGACAAGCACCTGCATCTGAACCACTTTATTGACAAATGCTTCTGCTGCATCATAGGTAATCTGATCATCAACCAGACAAGTGATCAGATTTTCCAGGTAAGCGCCTGCCTGAGCCTTCTCTAGTAACCTGAGCAGATAAGGCATTTTTTCTATGGATGAAAGTTGGTAGGTGCGAAATTTATTTACTAATTCAAATTCAACATAACGCAACTGATTTCCAATAGAATACAAGCTTGTGTTTGGATAAAACCGAAGCTGTTTTTTTATATGGGGAAGTGCGGTTATATAGCTGGACATTTCTGCGACATAGTTCATGTCAAGCCTTGAATGCTTATGATACTTATTTGTTGAGCTAAAACTGATTTCAGAAGATGTATGTGTCCATGTCCCTACCGAACAACCGGCAAAAAGACCATAGGGAGTGCAGCGTGTACACATTCTGGAATAGTATTTATACAAAGTCAGCAACAATGCATCCGTATTTTTACTTACCGCTAACGATTTCTGAAAAAACCATTTACTAAATTCCTGATACAATTCGGGAGAGGCAATATAGAGAGCTTCCTGCAGCAGAGGACTACTGAATTTTTCCCTGATAGCCTGCTCAAAAAAATCTCTGTCGTTAGCATGACTTTTAATGGCCTGGTTAATCGCTGCCAGATCACTAATAGGCAATAGCGGATTACGCAACAGATAGAATCCAAGGGAGTTGATGGCATTGTCCATAAAAATTGTCAATTCTGCAGAAAAAAATGCCTACCATACTGAAAAATGGTTACCTTTATCCTACAAAGTGAAAAGTAAAGCAAAAAGAACCTGGTGGAGAGTAATACTGGATTGTTCCACTGAAAGGCAAACAGCAGATTGCCTTTCAGGAATATAGATCGATAATCAGCAGACCTAGTTGCAGGAATCATTACAACAACTACCCAGTGCCAGTTGTTGCTGATCATTACAGGAGATACTACAGTTTCTGGAACCATCATCTAAGGCACCACCTTGTAATTGTTTAAGCTGATCTTCATTGAGCTGAGCAATGGTTTCTTTTGATAGTGAAAGACTGTCTTTCAGTTTTACTTTCTTTTTCATGGTTTTAGAATTTTTAGGGTAAAAAAATAAAAGTTGTTTTTAAGAGGACAATACCTGCGCCAACAGGTATTGTCCTTTGTAAATGTATCAAAGGCATACTTTGCCATAGTATTCGGCAAAAGCCTCCATTCTGACTTATAGCCAGTAGCATAAATGCTTAAAAGACATTGTTAGAGTTAATCCGTGACGGATTAATTACAGGAATGGTCGCAACAGCTGTCAATGGCTAATTGAGCGTTACAGGAAATGCTACAGTTTTTAGAACCATCATCTAAGGCACCACCTTGTAATTGTTTAAGTTGATCTTCATTGAGCTGAGCAATGGTTTCTTTTGATAGTGAAAGACTGTCTTTCAGTTTTACTTTCTTTTTCATGGTTTTGGAATTTTTAGGGTAAAAAAATAAAAGTTGTTTTTAAGAGGACAATACCTGCGCCAACAGCTTCCTCGTGACTATTCAAAAGAATAGCGTCAATTAATTAGCCGATGACCTTATCCTAATTGCAGGAATCATTGCAGCAACTGGCTAGTTGCAAATCAGCTTGACCATTACAGGAAATGCTACAGTTTCTGGAACCATCATCTAAGGCACCACCTTGTAATTGTTTAAGTTGGTCTTCATTGAGCTGAGCAATGGTTTCTTTTGATAGTGAAAGACTATCTTTCAGTTTTACTTTCTTTTTCATGGTTTTGGAATTTTTAGGGTAAAAAAATATATCAACTCAGGAAGGATGCTAGCAATCCTTCTCTTTGGTTGCAAGGGGGAACAAAGATGTATTCTGATACTCATGCTAAACTGCCAGAATATGATATCAGGCTGCTATCTGTATGGCATGATAGTCTCCAATGAAGGCCTGAATAGTCTGACTTTCTTCTTTAAATCCAAGTAGGGTAAGAGCCCGAAACAAATCCATCAGCAGTAGGAGTTTAAAAAGGTTGTACCGTTCCGAGTAGGTTCTGATAAAATGATCCGTTCTGGATATATACTCAGTCAAGCTATCCTGTACATACAATGCTCGCTTGGTTTGCAGCCAATCAAGAGTAGTCTGATAAACCGGATGGTGCAATGCTACTTTACGCAAACTCTTGACAAGACCTCCTGAATTGCGGATAACCTCTGTTTCAAATGCTGGAAAATGATAACAATCCCGACAGAAATAGAATATAGTGAACTCAAAGGCAACATGGGTTGGCTGAAAAGCTGCCTCCTTCATAATTAATTGTTTTCCCCAAACACCTCTCTGATAGGGTTTATGTCTAGAATTAATCATATAGTGGAGAATATCTGTCAATAGATGTGCACCGTCTCCATATCGCTTCCGTAAGGCCAGCGTTCTGCTTTTATTTTGCAATACATGCAGTTTATGACCGTGTAATACAGGATATATTCCCTGAAGCATATCATCAATTTCCAAGGTTCTCGCCAGATTTTTATCTGCATTATCAAACTGACTCGTACGATAATAAAAGTAGGCAATCCTAGAATGATAGAGCGTTTGTGCCAGTAGTAAACTCTCCCCGGAAAGGTCATCGAATTGCTCATATGCATTGGAAAATTTTTCTGCCGAACTTTCCAACGCTCCCTTTTTAGCGTCAATAAGCGCAAGATCAGTCAATGACCAATTGAGTCGTAGCTTTTCATAGGTTTGTGCTCCCAAACGCTGCAACGCAATAGGATTAATTGTTTGAAGAGCATCAGGAGGAAATAAGGTATTGCTCCGTTCAAAGGGGGCCACTTTCACCTGTTCAAGAGTTTGTAAGAGGCTCTGCCACTCATTTCCCTCTACTGTGTAGTAATTCAGGTATGTTACCATAAAAATAGGTTAATGGGTTGTTATCATGTGAGATATACTGATGTAAATCATTGACAAATAATTACTCTCCATTACAATCCTGTTCGTTATCGGCTCTTTACTGCGATCATCTGAAAAGAAACCTATAAACCTTAAGGCTGTACTATAGGATCAGTTTCCCAATTCAAGCTGATTTTTTACCAACTGGTAATACATCCCTTTTCCTCCAACCAGTGTGTCATGTGTTCCTTCTTCCACAACCTCTCCATGATTGAGGACAATGATCTGGTCTGCATTCCGGACAGTACTGAGACGATGGGCCACTACAACAACCGTACGACCCTTAAAAAAATAATTTAAATTTTCCATGATTACCCGTTCATTCGAAGCGTCCAGGGCACTGGTAGCTTCATCAAAAAAGATATACTCCGGATTCTTATACACTGCCCGTGCAATGAGCAAACGCTGTTTTTGTCCCTGACTAATTCCGTTTCCAAGAGACCCTACTTTCGTATTGTACCCTAATGGAGCATCTTCAATGAAAGAATAAATGTTGGCTACACGAACAGCATGTTCCAAGCGAATAGTATCAATCTGTTCATCTCCAACCGCAATATTTCGGGCAATTGTATCTGAGAAAATGTAGCCATCCTGCATCACTGTACCACATTGTTTGCGCCAGAACTGGTGGCTGAGGGCATCCAGTCGCAGATCCCCTACCCTAACCTCCCCGGTTTGTGTTTCATACATTTTCAAAAGGAGCTTCAGAAGGGTTGTCTTGCCACTTCCACTCGCTCCAACAATAGCCGTAATCTTGCCTTCCGGGATGTGGATGTTGACATTTTTAAGGATGGGTTTATTGCCTGTTCCCGGATAGGTAAAAGAAAGATTCTGCAGTGTTATTGATTTATTGGAAGGCAGATAGGTCAAAAAAGCCCGTTCAGCAGGTTCTTCATTAGGCATTACATAAATATCGTTCATCCTTTCAAGACTCAGTTTTGCATCCTGGGTTGTTTGCATAAACTGAAGTAGCTGCTCTACCGGACTGTTTAGCTGGCCAATAATGTACTGGATAGCTAACATCTCACCGAGGCTTAATTCGCCATACATAACAGCTCTGGCTGCCAGAAAGATAGATACAATATTTTTCCCCTGATTGATAAAAAAGCCTCCCAGTTGCTGGTTTTGACTCAGTGCCAGGCTTCGTGAACTCAATCTGAAAAACTTAGCCTGTATTCTCTCCCACTCCCATAGTTTTTGAACACCACAATCATTGAGCTTTATTTCATGTATTCCGCTAATAAATTCTATAAGCTGGCTTTGGTTACGTGAGGCGACCTGAAAACGTTGGTAATCCAGTTTTTTGCGAAAGCGTAAAAACATAATTGCCCAAAGAATATAGATGGCGCTCCCCATAAGGAAGACAACAAAGATGGAGGTATTGTATACACATAAAACAATACCAAAGACAATCATATTTACAATCGAGAATAGGGTGCTCAGGGTGTTGTTGGTCAGAAAGGCTTCTATTCTATGATGGTCACTAATCCGCTGAATAATATCGCCTGCCATCCGGGTGTCAAAAAAAGACAACGGAAGCTTTAGCAGTTTTGCCAGAAACTCTGACAGGATAGACAACTTAATTTTAGTTCCTACATGGAGAAAGATCCATCCCCTAATCAAATCCAGAGACGTTTGTCCCAGAGTGAGCATAAGTTGTCCGGCAAGTACCAGATAAATAAAGTCAATATTGCGATGATTGATTCCAATGTCTACTATAGCTTTCGTTAGAAAAGGAAAAATTAGCTGCAGCAGACTACCCAGCAGCAATCCCAGAACAAGTTGAAAGATCAGCGCTTTGTAAGTTAAGGCATACCGATAAAGTTTAAAAAGATCTATAGAAGGATAGTGTTCTTCTTCTTCCTGTTGATAAAAGTTAATCGTTGGTTCAAGTAACATAACTGCTCCCTTCGACTCTCCTTTCTGTATATTAGCCCAATGTTCAAGAAATTCCTCTCGCCGATAGGCAATCTTCTCTTTTCCCGGATCGGCAACATATACTTTGTTTTTGCTTATTTTATGGATAACGACAAAATGATTCTGATCCCAATGTGCAATACAGGGTAAGAGAGTTTCATCACTGATTAGTTTATCAATTGTAATAATAGCTCCCAAGGTTCGAAAGCCTATTGTCTCAGCCGCTTTGCTTATACCTAACATAGAAACGCCTTCACGACTGTATCTGGTTGCATTCCGTAATGTGTCAAGGCTGTATGTTTTCCCATAATACTTTGAAATCATACGCAAACAAGTGGGTCCGCAGTCCATCGCATCAAGTTGTCGGTAGAAAGGAAAGGAAGACATGAGTATGATTTTAGCTATAAGTGGATAGTAGTTTTTACATGGTTTCTCTGTTTGTACAGGCAACTTTAGGCATCTTCAGCATAAAAGCCTGAAGAAAACCCGTGGGCATACTCATTTAACTAATCGTTTCGGATAGCTAATCGTTTCAGATGTGCCTTAATTGCTATTCAGTCTGAATACATCACTTATGAGTTCAATCCCAAGCATTCGATCTTTAACGTTAAGTGCAGCACTCATGAAAATCACTTCATCAATTCCATACTTTTCAGTTACCTCCATGATCTGATCATAAAACTTGTCTGGAGTGCCAAAAACCTCTCCTTTGGCAACTTGCGTATCCTGATTTAAGGACATAAGAATACGTTTGGCTTTGAGATTACTTGAGTGGCAACATCCTGCCAGAGCTAATGTAATACGGGGCTTTCTTTTATGGATGGCATAAAATTCTTCTTTAAACCGAGCCAAACGTTCTTGTTCGTAAGAGTTATCTGAGCCATGGTGAAAGATCGAACGTGCAAAGTTAGATTCTAATTCCAACGCCCGGTTGAGGCTATCATACGATACACCTAAAGACCATATTTCCGGTATCTCTCCTTTATAAGGAGGAATCACAATTCCCTTTCCATTCTCGTACAATTCTTCTTCATTACGTAATATATGTACCAGCTGACGGCTATTTTGTTCAAAAAGAGCACGAGACTCCTTATTGCTACGTTGAACAGCCATCTGAGCCACTTTTTCGCTGACTACACCATTGGCTAATCCCAGATCAATACGTTTGGGGAAAAGATTTGCGAGTAACTTAAAATGAGAGGCAACATGATACGTATTATGAATACCCAATAATACCCCTGCTACTCCTATCCGAATCCGGTCTGTCATTCCTGCCAGAATGGGAACAAGTGGTTGAGGATTTGACCATGCCATTCTTCTTCCTGTAGAATGATGCTCAGCAATCCAGAATCTGCTAAATCCAAGTTGGTCAGCGTGGCGGGCATATTCTACCAAATCTTCTACAATACGCATGCTGTTCATCCGTTCGTCACGTAAGCCAAAGTCAAGTAATCCTAAATTGATTTTTGCCATATAGATAGAGAATAGGAGTACAGATAGTATACATATATTTTGCGTTGGGTTTGGAGAAACCTTCCAGACTACGCTATCAGAGACGTCAGGCACTGTTTCTTTCCTCATCCAGCATAATCATCCAGCATAGTCATCCAGCATAGTCATCCAGCATAGTCATCCAGCATAGTCATCCAGCATAGGAAAACAAAAGGCCGGAAAACTATCTATTAACAAAGCAGAAAGATTCGATCCCAATTCAGCTCATCTCTCCCCAAAGCAGACATGAGTCCCAATGATACACCAATGCCTCCACCCAGAAACTCACCAGCATAGGGAAGGTAATCAGATTCATCTACTACCGTACGGGTAAACAAAAGAGTCTGATCTATCCAGTACTGATAGGCTTCCAGATACAGATCCTGTTGGGTCATTTCAAATAATCGCCGATACGTCTGGGCCACACCAATTGCTCCATGGCAAAAATTCGCATCTGTAATAAGCGTATGCAATCGGTTACGTCGGGCAACTGTTGAAAAGCCAACCCGATCTGCGATCTCAATCCAGTCAGGCCTGTTTAAAATACTACCAGCATGATATAATGTCAGGCATTGATTTAAATCTCCATAACACCATCCCAGTCGGGAACTGTATTCCTTGGTTTGAAAAGATGCTGCTTGTGTAGTATCAAAGGTTAGAGGAAAATGAGAAACCCTTCCACTTTCAATGTCTGGTTGAATCTGCAGATCTAACATATATTGTATAGTCTGAGTCACAATACTCCTGATAACAGATTGAGCAATTCCCCTCTGGTATACTTTTAGTAAGGTCATAATGATCCCACACTGCCCATGAGCCATACCCAGATTGGTATTTAAAGTATTGTTGTTTTGCTCAATAAATCTGTTAGGAAAACATATCCCTTCCCCCTTTTTTACTGCCAGCGTATGCAATACATCAATCATAGCGGTGATAACTTGTGCCAGTTCAGAATGATAAGGATGACGCATAGTCAGATAATGTAATGAGCCGATTGCGCCATGCAGATAATCTGTATTTCCTGCATGTAATTCTTCCAATGCCTGTGGTGAAATTTGCTGATCAAAGAAGCGTAGATTATCTTCAAAGTCTATCTCGAGAATATCTTCTTCTTTGAGAATAGTCAGCGCCATTCCCAAACCTGCCAGACCTCCTGAGAGAGAGTATGTCTTGGGGTAAGCATACGTTCCGGTCTGTATTTGAGATAATACCTCTTCGAGCAAACTCACTCCACGATCAGCAATGGATTCATCCCTATAAAAATTAGCCAGATAGAAATAATATACGATTCGCCCAATAGATCCCGAAAAAAGGCCACTATTCCTGGCAGATGTTTTGGTAATGATTTGATTGATCTGTTTGAGTATCTGCTCTGTCTCCAGTTGAGGAAGCTCAATCATAAGGGATTCGGTTAGTTTCATAGTCATATCAGCCAGATTAAATCGTCAAAACAATAATTATCCCGATCGGTATACTTAATTAGTGTACAGCCAATGCCTGCGATTCCTTCCATAAATGCAATATTGGTATGGTCAAAAGCCTGATTGAAAACGCCCTGATAACCAGCTGTTGCATTCGTAGTAACACTATACGATGGAATACTCTCATACCAATAGCTGGCAGCTTGTTTATATAAGGAACGTTGAGTAAGATCAAACATTCGATCAAATAGAAGGGCCACTCCAGATGCACCATACAGAATACCTGCGTCGCAAACAAGATTTTGTTCCGGATTGATTCTTTCTGCAGAAAAGTCAAAGATTTCGATTGCTTTTGTCTGTAAGGAATCATCCTGTAGAATAACAGAAGCCTGATAGAGGCTATATCCTACTCCCATATCGCCATAGCAAAGTCCCAGACGAGTTGTTTTGGCAGCTTCTCCTACAATATTGGGAAAGAAATAACCTTCGTTCCGGTAATCTTTCTGATGAGAGAGGATATACATTGCCGTATGATGAATAGCGTGTTTACATTTGTCTGGAAGTATGGAAAGCTTATACATTCTGCATAGAAAAAGAATAATCAATGCAAGTCCATGAGAGATTCCTAAATAGATATTTTCAGAACTGAACAGTTGTGACTTCCAGAATAAATGTCCCTTTTCATTTGTATGTGCCATGGCAAGCAAGGCTTCTGTAAGCTGGTACAAGTAAGCATGTACCTGGCTGGAACTCTGGCTTCTGGCAAGAAAATATAATCCTGCAGCCAGTGCGCCATTGCCTGGATCAAAGTTGTTCTGTTTTAAAGCAGTCTCCATACCTACTATTTGAACAAGATCAAGTGGGGTAAGCAGTTTGTCAGTATCCGTCTGAAGCAAATTATTTGCACTCATATATTCGATAAAGATTCCTAGTTCAGAAACTTCCTTATAATAATTCCGTCCCTGATACGGTTTGCTTACCTTCCCGATTGCTTTAGTAAGAAGATTCTCGGCCCACTGTGCATAGTTGGAGTTTGCGGTATATTCACTGTAGTAGTAAAAAAACAATACTTTACCTAACAGGCCAGAACTATATCCAAACCCCTGCAATTGATTTTGTCCAAGCTGTAGGGCATCAGCAATGGCATCAATACTTTCACCAACTTCTGCACGATGCCCTTTCGTATCTTTGGTCTCATAGATGTCTTTACACTTATTTGTACTCACAGCAGAGGAGGAATGAATACTTTGATGCATACTGGTAGAGTTTAAGATATAAGAATGTTGAGTACTTTCAGCACATGCCTTCGGCATTGGGCAGGAATATTTTCTGTTTAACACTACATCAGATACTATAGATGGCGTTCTAAAACCCCATTTGTGATATATACTATTTGTGATATATACTATACTATTCATTTAGTGCACGACTCTTTTCTTCCTCACTGCCTTTGCTTCTTTTACGGCTCAGGACGTTTTTATTTCCAAACCGATACGTAAAAGCAGCCCGAATCATTCTTGAATCCGTATAATTTCTTCCTTCCTGATTTTGAACTGCGGAATGGGTTTGGTAACGATAAAGTCTTGACCAGAAAATGTCATTAAAAACAACTCGTATTGTAGCAGTCTGTTTCAATACTTCTTTCTGGAAACCCGCATTTGCATACAGGTTGGGTAATTGAATATTAGTTGCAAAACGATAGGTACTCAAATAAGTAGCTGTCAGATCCAGTTTAAAACCATGAGGAAGACTAAACTGATGCGATGTATTTATATACATACCATAGGATGCCTCATCGAGCGGGATACCCAGGAAATTATTGTCACGCGTTTTTCCATAACTGGCAAATATGTTATTACTTGATTCCCACCAGTCTGTAAATTGAATTGGAAAATTTATGTTGATACCATATGTGTGTCCCTGAGCCAGATTATCATAAAAATAGCGTGTCACCCGACTGTTAGGCTCTTGTTCTAATGTTTCATAAAACAGATTACGGGAGATAAAATAATTTAGTGTAGTAGTAATCTTTTTATTGTAGGTGTGTGAAATCGAGAACCGATAGTTTATTTCCGGATTGAGATAGGGATTGCCCTGATAATAAATATATTGATTTGTATACAGTAAGAATGGATTCAGATTATTGTAACTGGGTCGCCGCAAACCTCCCGTAAAAGAGAAAGATGTTCGGTGTTTCTTACTTACATCTTTCCAAAGGGATATATTTGGGAATAAATTGGCATAGTTACGATTAATCAGTTGGTTACTGGTAACCGAATGGATTTTTGCCCGTGTTTGTTCCACCCGTGCACCCACATTTATATTCCATTTATGTATCTCTTTTTTTAGATTCAGATAAATGGCATTGATGTTTTCTTCATAGAGAAAGATATTACTTCGTGGGTCTGGCTTCCAATTGGTTTGCTCACTGTCTCGCGTATTAATTTGCAAGCGATTGTCTGTTTTGGCAAAAGTAGTCTTGACACCTGCTTCCAGCGTAATTTTACCAGGCAGGGATTGTTCGTAATCCAGCTTGTAGGTAGTAAACCAAATTGAATAGTTGGGCAAATTCTGCAAACCTTGCGAAAAATGAGTAGAAGCTGATTCAGGAATCGTTATATTACCTCTGAACTCACTAGTACTTTGATAAGAATCTCTTCCATAATCAATATTGGCCTCAAGAGTATTACCAGATTTTCCAAAGGATCCTTTATAGTTCAGATTCACAATGAAAAGAGAGTGATCTGTTTGACGTTGGCTACTGGTTTGCAGAATAGAGTCTGTTGTTAGAGGTGGTGTAATGAAACCAGTAGTGGAACTTCCATTTATATTCTGTTTATAAAAGTTGGCATCAGCCGTGAGTCCAAATACATGTTTCCTGGTAAGTTGATAATCTATTCCCAAACGTGTGGTATGGGTTTGTCCACTGGTTTTATCTTCACCATTGGTTTCCAATGCCTGTAATGGACCAGACGATTGTTCTGATGAGAAGAGACTATTTTCCCGACGCCGGCGCATTGAAATGTTGTTACCATAGTTATAACTTCCAAATACATTTACAGCATTTTTACGATAATTAAAACTAGTTCCGGCAGTATATTTGGGATAGATGCTACTACCCAGAGAAAAATTAGCAGTACCGTTTAAGCCTTCGGAAAGCCCTTTTTTAGTACGAATGTTAATGACAGCACCAGCAGATGCATCATATTTGGCAGAAGGCTCAGTAATAATTTCTATTGTTAGAATATTATCAGAGGAGAAACCTTTTAAAAAATCAGCCAGACTTTCTCCCGAAAGTTGAATTGCCTTTCCATCCAGCAGTATCAGAGCGGGTTTGCCTTGCACAGACACATTACCTCCACCGATAAACACACCAGGTGCTCTTTCAAGCACTTCAATAGCACTGGCACCTGAACCAACTACGCTATTGGCAACATTGAGAATGAACTTATTCTCTACCCGTTCAATAAAAGGTTTATTCCCTACAATTTTGATCTCTTTAAGTTGATTAACTTCGGATTGTAACTGAATCTGACCAATATTGGCCTCTGGGTTCCCTGATTCAATTGTTAATGGATCCATGACAAACTTACGATATCCGAGATAACTTATTTCCAGAATATAGCTACCTGGTCTTATGTTTTCCAATACAAATCTGCCTGCCGTATCTGTAATGGTTCCTTTGACAGGGATCGTTGCACTTCCCTGTCGGAGCGCAACAGTAGCAAAAGGAACAGACGCATTCGAAGCTTGTTCTTTGACTACCCCATGCAATCGCACACTGGAAGAAATGGGGGATGTAGAGGCGGATAAGCTCTCGAATGGAAGGGTTTGTGCCTTTCCGGCAGGGATAAAAAGTATCTGAGCAGATATCCCTCCTATGAAAAAATGCACAAACCACCATAGAAGCCGGAAAGAATAAATTGTCTTCATAAAATAAAATGGTTAGTAGTTATACCCTAAAATGCAATGGATATCCATAAATTATAATGACCCTGCGTTGAGGTATATCATTACGGGTCACCTTCTGGTTGACTTTCGTCAATTCACCCGATAAGGGGCATACAGTAACGACTGCTTACAATCCGGGGTACTTTTACTTTTGTGTATCCTGTATACTTTCACTTCTATCTTTTTCATCTTCCACCTGGAAAGGATGGGTTTGCGTAAATATGGGCTTACCTCCCAGAATAGCGTCCATTTGATTCCCACTTAGTTGTTCAATATCTTCTTCTACATCCAGGAGCATTACCTTTCGTTTAGACTCCATAAAAAATCTTTTGAAAAAGCTCATAATCTTAATGATTAGTGTAAATCAGATTTTTTTGATATTTATAGTCAATCAAGAATTTACGCGGGATATATCCCTCAATGAGAATCAATAAAATACTCTCCTATAATTGATATTGCGCTTACTGGCCAAGAGAGTATTGATATAAAATCGTATGCAAGGTTCTAAGCAGAAAAAATGGGTAAGCGTCTCTTAGAAAACTGATTCAAAGAAATAGGAAGACAACAAGCTCAAAAAAATAAGTAGACTAACCTATGAACTTATTCGACTAATTTAAGTGTAAGTCGCATAGGTCAAAAAGAAGATTTTGCAGGTAGTTTGTCTAAGAACCCAGATAGTTGGTCGATATTTTTTCAACATACTGATAGATTAAACAAACTTGAATGCAGGATAGAAGTGAATTGGAAAAAACAGGAGACAATTATCATTTCATGCTATCTCTTTAGGGAATCTATTCTTCCAAAAATAAAGTAATCTCTATGAAACTCTTCAGCCACAAGAAATCTGTCATACATAGCTCTTTGAGTAAAATAAGACAGTACAGTATATTAACTTTAGTCCTGCCTTTTATGTTAACCGTTTCTGCTCCTGCCAATGCTCAGAACGAAAGTGAAAAAATACAAGTGTATCTGCTTGGGACTTTTCATTTTGGAAAAACCTCTGACACACACAGTACTCCTTTTCCAGATCTGTTTTCTGCACGTAGACAAAAAGAACTGGAACAAATTGCCACTAGTATTGTACAGGCAGGAGTAAACAAGCTGTTTGTTGAACGAAGTTATACTCTTCGGGAAGAGATGGATTCACTGGGTAAGTTATATATGGAGCATGGATTGCTTGATAGTATGGAGAAATCAAACGAAATATACCAGGTTGGCTTTCGGGCTAAACAGAAAAATCCTGCCATTACGATTGTCCCGGTAGACCGGAAGATGGAATTACCCAGCACTGAACTTGATGAATATGAAGCAATGAATCCAGATAGCGATTTTGGAGGTGCCTTTTTTAAGGAACCTTATAAATTTAGCCATAAGAAGAAAAAACTAAGTGAATCAACTCTCCAGGAATTTCTGATTGATCTTAACAGCGAACTCAATCGCAAATTGAGTCAGTCTGATTTTTTACACTATTCGCTTTCGTATGGTGATAAATCTAATTTTACAGGAACTCGATTTACGCTTAGCTGGTATGAAAGGAATCTGATTATCTTTACAAATATTCTCAGGAATATTGATCCTGCTACAGACAAGAAAATCCTTATTTTATTTGGGGCTTCACATACAGCTGTTCTCCGACAGTTTTTTGAAAATCACAACCGGTTTCAAATTATAGAAATACAAAACCTTTTTAAAGAAAACATTAATTATAAGGTATCTCCCAAAAAGTAAGTTTGTGCATAACCTATTCAGTAAAAAATTTCTTTTTCCATTCTTGCAAAAGGCAACCCGAATGGGAGTATATCCATTTTCAGATAGGTAGCCTACCTATATCTTACTGCATACCTATATCTTACTGCATACCTATATCTTACTGCATACCTATATCTTACTGCATACCTATATCTTACTGCATACCTATATCTTACTGCATACATACCATTCACCAATCCCAATCGAATTAACATATGCACTATCAGTTGCATTAATCATTGTCTTACGTTTCCAGTAAAATACATCTTCTACCCTTACAACCTATCTTCTACCATTTATGAATTTCACAATTAATACAAACAATACGGTAATAAACACAATAATGGTCGTTCCTTTTTCGGGCTGCCTCACTCGCGCATACTATGGGTTACTGAGTTGCCTTAGCCTCCAAGTTGCCTTAGCCTCCAAGTTGCCTTAGCCTCCAAAAGGTTCAAAACAATCATAGTTACGCTGACGAATGATCTTTCCATCCCTAAACTCAAAAAACTGAGCAAAATAGGCCTTCATCTCCCCTCCTACCGGGATGTTGCCTAATGGGATATTGAAAATACCAGTCCATATAACTTCAATAATTACAGTGTTACCATATACATAGGAGTGCAACACTTCGTATTTTTCTTTTTGCAATACATTCAATCCCCTGTCAGAAGCAGCCTTCAGTTGTTGCAGATTCCGTTTGGTCAGGTTTTTGGTTAGCGTGTTGGGATACTCAATCTGAATAGCATCCGGATGATAAAACGGTTCGATTTCATCAGATGACTTACGGTTTTCCAATACGGTTAAAAAGGCTGATACAATAGCTTGAAGATCTGTCTGCATAAAGATAGTTTGTTTCGGACTGTTAAGGGATTGGCAAAGCTTTCAGAAAAGTGGTGTGGATATAGTGAAGTAAACGGCCAGCTTTTATGATGATAATTTCCATGGTTGTATATCTCCATGGTAGTAAGTAATCCTGCCAGACTACTTTCCTCTGTTAAGTAACTAAGTACTCAGACTTACAAAAAATTTGCGAATGTCCTGAGCTAATTCTACTGGTATTTCCCATTCCGGAAAGTGGCCTCCTGATTCCATAATCGTCCATTGGCAGACATTATAGAAACGTTCTGCCCACTTGCGTGGAGCCGGCACCGTGATCCCATCCCGTAATGGCATCGCAATAGCAGTAGGTACTTCTACACGTCCGGACATTCCCGGATCACGGCCTGCTTGATGATAAAGGCGGACAGCACCTGCCCCTCCCAAGGCAAACCAGTGCAAGCTCAGATTATCTACAAGTTTATCCCGGCCAAAATGTGTGTCCGGATCTGATGGGCAATCACCCCACCGCTGGAACTTTTCAATGATCCAACTGGCCAGGCCTGCGGGAGAATCAGCCAGTGCAGGCAGTAGTGTTTCAGGACGAAGAGCCTGCAAACGGGCATAGGCCGTTTCCCGTTGTGACCAGACTTCTACTTGTTTCTGATAAGCCTTTTCTTCCTGATCCAAATCCTCAGGCAATGGGTTCAGAAAAGGAGTAATACCACTTCGATGTATCCCTATCAGGCGTTCATGGTATTTCAGACCCATCTGCTGCTGTACTAACGCCCCCTGGTCAGATCCTCGGACAGCAAAACGTTTGTATCCTAATATTTCGACCATTAAGTGAACCACAAGATCTGCGATCCGGGCAAAACTCATCCCGTGTTCTGTCGGCGATTCTGAAAAAGCATACCCTGGCATACTAACAGCAATCACATCAAAATAGATTGCAGCATCACCAGCCTGATTGGTTAGTAAAGGAAGAATATCGAGCACCTGTACAAAGCTGCTCGGCCATCCCTGCATCAACAGAAGAGGGATTGCATTAGGCCGGTTCGCTTTTGCCTGAATAAAGTGAATTTTAACACCCTCTATCTCTGCCAGATAATGATCAAATGTATTCATCCATTCTTCCCGTTCTCGCCAGTCATACTCGTTAGCCCAGTACTGTAACAATTCCCGAAGATAGACAGGATCCGTTCCCTGCTGCCAACCAGTCCCGTTGATTATATTGGGCAGACGGGTATGGGTGAGTCGCTGACGCAGATCCTGAATTTCCGCATCCGGAATCTGAATCCGAAAGGGTGTAAGAGTTGATTTCATACAGAGATAGTATACTGCTTTCTGTTAGCTATTAATAGAAGAAACAGAAGGCTCGATCAATGTATTTAGTAGCCCCAGTGCCTTTTTTATCACTTCTTTGTCCGTACTCGACAAACGTTCTGCCAGTAAACCGGCTAACCATTCCTCTCGTTCCTTTCGGGATTGTTGTACTTTCAGCTTCCCTTTTGCAGTAAGAGAGACCAATGTTTTTCTGCCGTCACTGGCAGAAGGTTTCCGCACTATATAGTCCAGGCTTTCAAGCTGATTAAAAACCTGAGATATATATTGTGAGGAGATATTGAGCAGGGTACATAACTCAGAGGGTAAGAGTTCATCCTTCTGTGTGAGCTGATACATGATATTCTGGGCAGCCACAGAAAGTTGTTCTTCATTACTGATATGTTTCTGCATCTGCCTGTACAAAACTACTATCAACTCACGCAGATCATGGGCAAGCTGTTTGTCTGTCTTTGTCATTTTACCAAAGTATTTTTTGCAAAGTTAACTTTGATAAATTCAGATACAAGTCCTGATGGCACTTTTTATTTTATCCTATTAACCAGCTATCTAAAATAGTTACAATGCAAAATTCAGCTATTTATCAGGTGCGGGCTTTGTTTAAAAGATACCAAAAGATTACGATCACCAACAGGTATTTGCAAGCAAAGTCTGTTGGTATTCGCTGCTTCTTTCCAAAGACACAACCAAAACCAGTAGTAATAAGCCGATTGCAAGATCTATTTTTGCAAGCTCCCTGTTTATTGGTACAGGAACTGCTCTGTCTTCCTAACTTTTCCAGCCAGAATTTCTACAACCAGAACCTTTTCAGGTAATCTGGTTCTGAGTTAGTCCACACAGACACAATGCAAAAACAATAGAGAGCGTTCTTTTTTAAAATCTTCAACTAGTTAAACTTTTTTCAGCCAATTGCTTTCGACCTTTGTTAAAGGGAAAGACATGGAAGCTGAGAATAACATCGGAGAGTATTTTATCAAATGTGTGTACTATTTCGAATACTCAGAACCGAAACTTTCAGGCCACCAGCTTTTTTGTTTTGCCCTACTTGTGTAACCTTTAATCCTATAACACGATGAAATTACCCGATTTTGAACAGGTAAACGCTTACGCTGAACATGTTAAAATTCAGAGACAAAGCCCATTACATGGAAACCTATATTCCTGCTTTCAATCAAGTGGTCTCTCAACTTGGTATCGAGGGTATTAAAGTAACGCTGATGAGCGAAGTTATCAGCAACATCATTGCTTCAGAAAATGACGATTGGGATGCGATTCTACTGGTGGAGTATCCGACCGCCCAGGCATTTAAAACTATTGCAGAAAGTCAGGCCTATCACACAATCGCAGGTCCACAACGGGAAGCTGCACTCACAGATTTAAAACTGTTTATGACCCAGAAAACTGCTTTGTAATACCTGAAATTACCTGGTAATACCTAATTTGCACTATGCACGAACTGATCCTTGCCAACTTTGCTATGCATATTGCACTTTCTAAACAGGAAGAGGAAAAAACGCTTGCCCTGATGCAGCAGAAAAAGGTAGCCAAACGCACCTTTCTGCTGCAGCCAGGGGAGATCAACCGTACCATGTATTTTGTCAAAGAAGGCTGTCTGCGCCTATTTTACACAGACAAACAGGGAGAAGAGCATACCATTTGTTTCTACCCTGAAAATTGGTGGGCCTGTGATATTGTCAGCTTTTTTAAAGAAAAGCCTGCACTCAATTCAATCCAGGTATTGGAAGCGAGCCATGTATATTGCTTATCATTACAGGGTCTGGAACAATTGTTTGAGACAGTACCAAAACTGGAACGCTTTTTTCGCATTCTTACACAGAACGGATTTGATTTATATCAGCAGCGAATTACGTCCAATCTATCCCAGACAGCAGAAGAACGGTATCTGGAATTTCGTCATCATTACCCGGGTCTGGAGCAACGCATTGCCCAAAAACATATTGCCAGCTACCTGGGTATCACTGCTGCTTTTTTAAGTATGCTGAGAAAGGCTAAAAAACTATAAGTCACACTATAAGTCACACATCGTTGTCATAAAAGTAGCCTTATTGTCTAACTACCATAAGAAGCCGGGGACAAACAGATATCCGTATCAGTACAGATTTTGAAGACATCCTCTACCTTTTTGACAGCAGATCCTCCCTGGAAGAAGAAATTTATGAGGCATCAATCAGAGTACGAGCCTACCTGCAAAGCCAATGCATCCTTTTACTAAATGCATCCTTTTACTATGTGACATGGCTACAGATGAGGGGATTGCCTGTGCCTTACCCTATGGTTCAGGCAAAGGACGGGTACAATTTATAAAAGCGATAATGCAGCAGATCGCAACTTCTGAAGGTGCATACTAAAACAGCAAGGTATAGATTCCCAGCCTGTAAAGGTAGAAAGGAAGGGCTACAAGAGCCCCTCATCTGCAAAGGAGAAATACCCTTCACTACTTAGAATCAGATGATCCAACAGAGGCAGTTCCAGAATCTGACCAGCTTTGCAAAGCTTGTCTGTCAGATCTTTATCTGCCTGACTGGGTTTGAGATTTCCGGAAGGGTGATTATGAGCGACGACTACAGAAGAGGCATTACAACCAAGCGCTGCCTGAAAAATCAGTTTCACATCGGCTACAGTTCCGGCAATGCCGCCTTCACTGATGCGATAATAGGATACTACCTGACTGGAGCGGGAAAGAAACAGAGCATAGAAAGATTCGCGGTGATCGAGTGAGCCTTCCTGCCAGATCGAGCGGAAGATGAATTCAGCTGTGAGGGAGGAGTCAATGGCTTTAGTTGTGATTTCCAGAGAGCGGCGTTTGTAGTGGATACGGATTTCGTTTAGATAACGCATGGTAGTGAAAGTTTAGGATACGGCCCGACCTTGTGTCAGGCGATAGCCCTCTCCCACCTGCATATACACACAGATCTATATTGGTTATAGCAGAGCCAGATCCTTGCTTTCCAGTGACTTTTCCGGTTTATGGCGTGTTGGAAAATGAGAGGATTTGTGATTGGAAAAGGCAGAGCTAAAAAGGAAAAGGCAGCGTTTACACTGGAAAGTGTGTGGATAGAAGGGTAATTTTGCTTTCGTCTGACTCAGGCCACACAGCAGATTTAGATTACAATAAACAGGATATTCCAGGAACAATCAGTATAGACGACTATGTCAGAGATGATCCATTGAGTCGTTTATCAGAGCCGAGACGGTGGAAATTTCGAGATGACTTCCGCAGGTTCCTTGTTTAAATACCAACTGAAGGTTTTAAATACCAACTGAAGGTAAATCTGATGAGGTTTTTATCTTTGTCAGATGCAAACGAAAAGATTGTATCAGAGCTCAGATGCATCGCTGCTGGAATACAGAGTATACGAAGAGAGTATGCGAAATCCATCCACTTCCAACCTTACAGCTCACTATCTGAGCTGAGACGCTGGGCTCACGCCTTGCAAGATGGAGGAACAATTTCAAGTGTTCGCGATTTTTTCTACTTCCCAATGAAATACCAGTAAAGGTCAAGTTTTATGGGAGAAGGTCAAGTTAAATCCATCCCTGATCTATCCACGTTAACCCCACTACTTGCGTAAAGCGTCTTACGTTGACCCAATACCCATATCCTTGGGCTTTATCACGACCTTGGGTGACCTTTTTCCATTTGGGAGCTGATATCGCCCTTCCTAGATTTATTGTGTTCATCGTCTTGTTATTACCTCCACCGAGTAGTGTGCTCAGCATATGACTTGTAGTATTGTCCCGTCTCATCATCTGCTTCTTCATCATGTTTCATCATCATGTTTCATCAGTAATCTCTGCTCAGGTGTATGTCTGAGATAGTTATCGGCGACTTCATTGATTATTTTAAAATCATCCAAATCAAATTTGACATCCGAACTGTTAAGGTAGATAAAGTAATTTTCTGTCCAGAGTTCATACTTGTCCTGGTTTCGATAGAGGGTTCTCACAGGCTTCCCAAGTAGAATTTTTCAGCTGTACTCACTTGGTTTATGGCAGGTCGTCTTAGCATAATTCCCCTGCAATTGATTGTATTCTTCCAGCTACAGTCGCACATGCAACCACTTAGTTCTATTTGCCTTTTCCTTATTCATAATCGTATATGCCCCATCATTTTTATGTATAAGTCATCTTCTATAAGCCTTCTACGATAGCTCTGCCCACGACTTTGGAGTAAAGGGGCTTTTCAGTTGTGATACAACCGGACATCTTGCCGTTCGCTCAATGCGAACTATCGGGCTATATTGGTATACACCTTCCCTTTATCTTTAAGAATTTTCATGAGAGCTTAATTTTCAGGTTTTCCGTTGAGGCTTTCGTCTTTGTATCTTGAAGAAAGTGAAAGAGCATAGGCTGTAATTCTTTGCACTGTAACATCGCGATCCAGTTAGAGTTGAATAGACTCAGACTGCTCCAGGATTGGACTTACTTTTTCAAAAAGGGAAACCGGGTTAAGAATGACAAAATCAGCGGTTGCAACAAGCTGGTTTTTCCCAAGCGTTAGATAGGAAAGGAAGTCTGAGAAACCTTCAAAAACCATGACCTGTTACCTAAGTTGACAAGAGTAGTCATGTCTTTGGGAGAGCTGCTTGCCTTGAAAAAAGGGGTCCGGATTTCATACCCACATGCATCGTTTTAAAGCCTATCCCATCGTATTCTTAGCCTGTCATCTGATAGATAACCTGACAACAAATTGCCTACAATCAACCGAAAGCGGCCCTGAATTGCACAGGTGACACCTGGGTTTTCATTTTGAACAGCCTGCTGAACGATTGAGCATGCTCAAAACCTAACTGATAAGCCACTTCGCTGATGGTAAGGCTTGTGGTAGACAACAATTGTTTTGATCTTTCGATTAGCTTTTGATGGATATGCTGTTGTGCACTTAGTCCGGTGAGTGCACGTAGCATGTCACTTAAGTAGTTAGGGCTAAAGTTCAACCGCTCTGCCAGGTAGTGTACCGTAGGCACTCCATGGTTAAGCGACTGTTCCTGTTCAAAATATGCATTTAGCAGCTCTTCCAATTGCTCAAGCAGGTCACTCCTCACCGACTGCCGGGTCAGGTTTATAAAAGCGTTTGGCATAGCTCAGCAGTAACTCGATCTGAGCGATGATTACCTCATGGCTAAAGTCATCGAGACGGCTGTTTAATTCTTCCCCAATGAAGTTGTAAATGGCAAGTATTGTAGCTTTTTCCTGTTCAGAAAGATGCAACGCCTCGTTGCTGGCATACGAAAAGAAGCCATAGCCTTTAATCTTGTTGACTAGCGGATAGCCTTGCAGGAAATGTGGGTGAATGATCAGTGAATAGGCCTGGTTATCCTCGTATTTTTCCCTCAAGCTGCCTACCACCTGATTGGGAGCAGTGAATATAAGACTACCTTCATTGAAATCATAATAGCCCTGACCATACCTGAACTTTCCGCCTAGCTTGGTAATGAAAGAGATCTTATAAAAGCCTGGCACATAGCTGCCCGGAAGCTGGTTCAGGTTCACTTGTGTTTTTGTGGCATCGAGCAAACTGATCAACGGATGTACAGGGCCAGGAAGACCCAACATTTTGTGCATGTCTGGTATAGATTCCAGCTTCCTGACTTTAGGCGTTTCATTTTTCATAATCAAATTTCATATTCAAAGACACTAACGATGACCGGTGAAAATTCACCAGTCATCCATTAAATTTAGTTACAGTATAGTTAATTGTAAGAATAGCAAACAAGCAAATTTCGACTTTTCAAAAAATACTATTTTTCTACTCTATTTCTGTATGTTCTTTCTGTATGCTCTTTTTGTTTCTACTGTGAGATCTTCATGCAAATAAGATCTTCATGCAAATGAAATCTTCATGCAAATACGGTAGCTGATTGGATATGTATTCTACTTAAAAAGACACGAGTCTGGGCAAAGATTGCTTTAAAAGATAAGTGTAATTCAAAATCCTAAATATATTCTTACTCAAAGTACGCTTCCAGGTAGCCGAGAAACGCCAGTTATCAAGCGAGAAACACCACTTACCAGGCCAGAAGGCCATCCGGACCGGTAAAGGTAGCCGTTGGGCCATCGGTTTCCAGTGCCACCCGGATGGGTTCCCGCGAACCAACCTCCACTGAATCAGTGCCCTGAAAGTTATTCAGTGCCGTAGCCGTAAAGCCGGGACTAACGGCATTGACCTTGATATTTTCTTTTTCCAATTCAATGGCAAAAGCCAGGGTAATGGCATTAAGGGCTGTTTTGGAAGCAGCATACACAATCCCGAAATGATCTCTGGCCCAGCAGGCCGGATCAGAGATCCAGGTGAGTGAACCCAGGGCACTGGATACATTGACAATACGGGCTGATGATGATTTCCGTAGCAAAGGCAGCATAGCCTGCGTAACGGCAATCACACCAAATACGTTGGTTTCCCAGGCCGTCCGTACCTCATCCAACGATGCGGTACTGGCACGGCCCGCCTCGGTGATTTCTTCCAGTGTGCGACCGGGCTTGCCCGCATGGGATATACCCGCATTGTTGACCAGCAGGTCCAGGTATCCATGCTCTTTCTCAATCCGGGTTACGGCAGCACTGATGGAAAGCGGCTGTGTGACATCCAGTTGAATGGCCTGTGAATTCGTTTTAATTTCACCAGCGGCCTTCTCACCATTACTTAAATTGCGTGATCCAACATATACACAATACCCCTGAGCCGCAAGTGCTTTTGCGATTTGAAAACCTACTCCCTGATTGGCACCCGTGACAAGGGCAACCCGCTGTTTATTGGCAGATGATTCACTTTGGTTTTTCATAAGAATAATTAACGTAAGAATACTAACTAATGATAAGCAAAGCTCAGCAATTATTGTCTTCTCCAAATAACCGAATCAAGGACATTTGTAACCGAAATACGGCTGTGGTCTAAAATGTATGATGGAAAGAAAATCAGTATTAGTCTTTGAAAACGAGTTAAGCCGAAATTATGAGGCATTAGCTTTCAATGGTACGTCTAAAAAGTTGTGATGCCTATACGGCAAAAGAGATCTTATTAAACTGGTTCATTATCAGACGAGATAATTACCTCATCACACATTTTAGACCACAACCCGAAATAAAATGTATTCTACCAAGCCAAAGCATCGGGCATCGACTTGGCGGAATACAGATTTATAAGTGATATAGATTTACATGAGCTTAACTTTACATTGGTCGGTGACGAAGATTCATTACATAGGAAGAATCGTCAGAAGCCAGAAATAAAGCTGCTTTAGCCATTTCTTCTGGTTTACCAAAACGGCCAAGTGGAATGGTAGTTGTAATTTGAGCTATAACCTCTTGGGAGGCAACAACAAACACCGCTGTATCTGTGTGAGCAGGGCTAAGCACGTTTACACGGATTTTCCGGGTTTAAGGTCCAAAGTCCAGGTTGTGGCCAGTGAACGAACGGTTATGAACGTAACCGACTGTCATTTGTGCAGTTAACCAAAGTGCCAGTGTATTGTGTTACGAAAGCATTCTTCCACTCCTATACCGTTTCGCTGAGTCACCTCCGCACTGCAGCCGTTACCGGATAATTTTCTGGCATACCCATAACTCGTAACTTGGCGTTTGAAACCAATCCTCTTTCGGTTGAAAAACCTCTACAGCCTTTTCTTCCTGAGGTAGATTGGATGAGCCTATCAGCCAATCGAGCTATCAGCCAATCGAGCTATCACCCAATCGGAACCTGTTCGAACCAAAGCCTGTTCAAAACAACCAGAAATGTTTAGCAATCTCCTTTAATATTCGCTTATTGAATATTCGCTTAGAAAGTGAGATATTTCAGATACACTTTAAAAGCAGTACCTTGATTAAGCACACTCTCCACCTCTATTTTACCTCCCAAAGCCAGGACTTGCGTTTTTACCAGATATAATCCCAATCCCTTTCCCTCAACATGAAAATGAAAGCGTTTATAGAGGGTAAAGAGTTTGTGTTGATAAGTCTCTAAATCGATTCCCAAGCCGTTATCTCTCACGATTACACAGACAAATTCGTCTATCAGTTGCGTTTGGATAGTTATATATGGTTTCCTTTCCGGAGAACGGTATTTGATCGCATTGTGGATCAGATTTAGTAAGATGCTATCCACGTAAGGCTTCAAAGAATAAATGGTCTCTACCTGTGAAAAATTTTCGATAATTTCCGCCCCGGTTTCTGTTATTTCGTTTGCCAAATTGGCTTTAATCATTTTTAACTCTTCTTTCAGATGAATCGGAGTTAAACTCAGAGTCGCATTTTTTCTAAACTCCAGAATGGTATTCAGATCTTTTACCACTTGGTCAAGCTCTGCGGCGGTAAATGCCATCTTATCTGTAAAATCCAGCCGTTCCTCGATCGAATATCCCTGATCCTGTAACAGTTGCCCTAGTCCTAAAATTCGGGCAACAGGAGCACGCAGATTGTGAGCGGTAATAAAGGCAAACTGTTCCAATTGCTGATTGAACGCGGTCAGTTCCTTGGTCCGCTCTTTTACCTGTTGGTCCAGATTCTGGTTTTGGGCTTCGATTTGCTTGCGGATGATCAGTAGCTCTCTGTTTTGTGTTTCCAGCAGGTCACGTTGCTGGGCATTTTCCTCCTGCTTTTGAAATAATTCATCATTAGCACTTCTCAGCTCCTCGTTTTGAGCATTGATTTCCTCCTGCCTTTGGAATAAGTCATCATTGGCATTTTTCAGCTCTTCCGTTCTGTGCTCGACTAAGAGGGCTAACTTTCTGTTCTGTTGTTTGACAGCGGACAAACGTACCTGGTAAAAGGTATAGGCCATGCCTATTAACAGGGCTGCAAGCGTGATCATAAACCACCATGTTTTGTAGAAGGGAGGATCGATGATCAGGACAACGGATGTGCCCTTTTGATTCCAGACTCCGCTATTGTTGGCCGCTTTTACCCGAAACACGTACCGTCCCGGATCCAGATTGGTATAGGTTGCCGTTCGCCGGTTGCCTGCATAGATCCAATCGGTATCAAATTCTTCCATCCTGTAGGCGTACCGGTTTTTCTGTGGCGCAATAAAATTCAAAGCTGCAAACTGAAAGGAAAATACGTTCTGCTCATAAGAAAGATGTATTTCCTTAGCTTGAGTGATGTACTCGGATAACGCCGAACCGGGACCAATGGGTACAGGCTGGTTAAAAATCTGAAAGTCGGTCAAAACCACCGGAGCAATAAAGGTATTGACCTGCAAGCGGGCCGGATCAAAGCGGCTAAAGCCATTGAAACCTCCAAAAAAAAGTTCTCCCTTTTTAGCCTTCAGGGCCGCATTCACGCTGAATTCTTCTCCCTGGATGCCATCGGCTACCGAGTAATTGGTCACCGACTGGTTCTTTATAGTGTAGCGGGAAAGTCCGTTGAGCGTTCCCAGCCACAGGTTCCCCTGATTATCTTCCTGTATACTCTGGATGCTGGTACTGAAAAGCTGCCCTTGCCCTTTGGCCAGCGAAAAGGTCTCACCATCCGGATCAAAGCGGTTCAGGCCGTTGTCAGTAGCAAACCAGTAGTTGCCTTTTGAATCCTCAAGCATACTGCGGACAGTGTTGTGACTCAACTGGGTAGGATCCGGATCCCCGCTCCGGTGGGTATAGTTGGTAAAACGGCCTGCCAGCGGATCGTACCGGCTTAGTCCTTCGTAGGTACCCACCCACATACACCCTTTTCGGTCTGGATACAGAAACACAATCAGGTTACTGACCAAACTGTTGGCACGTCCTGTATGGGTAAAATGGGTAAAGCGTTTTTCCCTGGGATGATACACGCTGATTCCGTTCAGTGTTGAACCGATCCAGATGTTGCCCTGAGAATCCTTGGCCAGGGCAGTTATATAGTTGTCGATCAGAGTGTTGCTGTCTTTGGGATCGTGCAGCCAGTGGGTCCACTTTCCCGTTCGCGGATTGAGCACGCTTACCCCCCCGCCCCAGGTTCCCATCCATATCTGGCCCTGCGCGTCCTCAAGCAGCGCCAAAATAATATCTGAGCTGATGATATTCGAGCTGATAGCTGAAGTGGAGGCTTTGCCTTTGGCAGTTTTATGTCGGTAGTGAGTAAAGCTATCGGTAGCCGGATCAAATACATTCACCCCCCCTCCGTCGGTACCGATCCAGAGCTGACCCTTTTGGTCTTCGAGAAAGGCTTTGACATTGTTATGGGATAAACTGTTGGGTGTGGCCTTCTGGCGATAGTGCCTGAAATTGGGATATCCCCGGTGAAAGTAGTTAACTCCCCCCCGGTGCACTCCCGCCCAGATCGTGCCGCTGCGGTCCTGGTAAAGGGAGGAAACGGTGTTATTCGACAGACTTTCAGGCTCAAGAAAATCGGCCAGGTAATGGGTAAACCCTTCAGTGGCCGGGTCAAACAAATGCAGCCCTCCGTTTTCCACCCCCACCCAGAGCTGCCCTTTGTCGTCCACGAGCAGCTGGTAAATCTTGTCCGAACTCAAACTTTTCTCATCTGCCGGATCATGGGTGTAGCGCCGGACCTTACCAGTGTGGGAATTGAAACAGATCAAACCCTGAAAGGTTCCCAGCCACAGGTTACCCTGATTGTCTTCGACGATAGAAGCGATATGCGGACTGTTTACCGAATCGAAGCCCTCCGATGGGTAATGGACAAAGGTGTTGGTGCCTTTCCTGAGAAGGTCAAGTCCCTTGTCCTCAGTACCGATCCACAGGTTTCCCTGCTTGTCCACGTACAGACCGGTCAGGTAGTCATCAATCAGACTCCGGGCATCCCCGGGCCGGTGGCGAAAGCGTGTGAAGTTATCCTGTGTGCGGTTATAGCGGTTTAATCCCCCGTGATAAGTGGCAATCCACAGATTGCCACTCTGGTCTTCGGCGATGGCTTCGATTCCGTAATCACTCAAAGAAGTCAGGATCTGGGTTTTGGGGGAATGGATCTGGGTAGTGTAACGGGTTTTATACTGGGTGAAAGTATTGGTTCGGGGATTGTAGCGATTCAGTCCGGTGGTGGTGCCTACCCAAAGCTGATGGAGGTGATCTTCAAAAATTACCCGCACATCATTGCCCGACAGACTGGTCGAATCGTGGGGATCATTGCGATATACAGTCATATTGGCTCCGCTGTACCGGTTCAATCCGTTATGGGTACCCAGCCAGAGAAACCCTTGCGAGTCCTGGCAAATACTGAGCACGTCACTTTGGGAAAGCCCATCGGCCATTGTCAGGTGCTGAAAGGTTATCTTGGGAGGCTGACAGAAAGAGTAGTGCAGCAGTACGCTATAGAATACGAATGAAAGTAAAAAGCTCTTGTGCATATTTCTGTATTGAGCAGTTGGTGGGTTATGTCCTGAAAATGAGTTAAGCTGGTAAAACCATCAGTCGTTTCATTCATTTTTCCAGTAAGTGCATTTTCCAGTAAGGGCATTCTGGGTTGCAACCATGTGGAACACTAATGAAAGCCGTTCATCATACCGTGTTCATCATACCGTATGTGAAGTTTTCCCTACGCATGCTTGTCTATACATTTTTGATTATTCATATCCTTATCCATTGGCCAAAGTTGCCATATGGGAAGCCTCCTTTTCTATAGACAAGGGTTATTATAGCCAGTTGACGGGATGGTTGTCTAACCCCTCTATCAAATCCTTTGACTATACGTGTGAATTGATTTTTTCAGCTTGCAACTGATTTCAGACCTGAAATCAGATTTAATACCGGGTCCAACTGTAAATTAAGGCACTGCCTGGGCACCTACATGAGTTCCAGCAAATAAATGATTTTTACAACCTAATGCAACGGGACCATTTAAGTTTTCCACCAGATTGTCGTTGACCTCCAAGCAGATCTCCTTCCAGTATGCTCACTACCCAATCAGGCTTGTTTTCATGACAATACAAGTTGCAGTCTGACAAACCAAGTATTGAAATCGGGTTGCTACCAGCTTAAAGTTAATTTTATCCGGCCTTATATTCCGGATCGGGAAGGTCGCCGATGGCTTTACAAGATCTGTTTTCGAAAGAATTTTTTACCAAAAAACGCTCAAAAAACATCCCATGCAACATTTGCCCCCCAAGATTGCAACAAAATGCTACATGCATCAACTGGGTGACCCCTATCTTTGTATCACTTTTTTATGAAAAAATTTTACTTATCAAAGTAAGCTTTTTTTCAAAGAATCATTGAGCCGTTAGGCAAATGCTTTTCTAATCTAATCTGTCTGGATGAAAATTCGGATAAAAATACCGTTTCAGATTTCTGAGTATGGTGGATATGAAGCTGTTTAAAGCCTTAGTCTGCGGATAATCATTCGGCCGGTTGATCAGAGGCAGTTGACAGTTTTTCAGGAATGTATTTGACCAGACGGCAGCATGGATACCTGAGTTAGCGTAGGCGGTTGGCTTTCCAACCCTGCCAAACGGGGTTAGAAAAGGATTTACCAAATCATTCTCCATAAAAAGAAACTGTTCATGAAATAATGGTCTGAAGGATAAAACCATACTGATTTTTGAAAAAAACAATCGTTTCCAATCAGCATAGATCACTTTTAATTGGCTAATCACTTTTAATCGGAAAAGAATGAAATCGGAAAAAACTACTACTTACCTGATCGTTTTGGGACTGTTCTTTTGGATGCAAGTCCTGCTGGCCCAACCGCTCCTTGCCCAACAGCTCCAACTGACGGGCAGGGTTACAAGTGAGGATAACAAGGCCTTGCCCGGCGTATCGGTCATTGTGAAAGGAACAGCCATAGGAACACTCACCGATCAGGATGGAAAATATGCTATTCTTGTCCCCAGAGAGGCCAAAATCCTGGTCTTCTCTTCGATCGGAATGCTTACTGAAGAAAAGGAGATAGGCCAGAAAACACAAATCAACATGGTACTCATTCCAAACATTACGATTTTGGATGACGTTGTCGTTGTTGGGTACGGAACGAGCAGCCGCAAGGATGTGACAGGTTCCATCGCTTCTATTTCTGGTGATGAGCTACGTAAGATACAACCGACGACTTTTGATCAGGCATTACAGGGAAAAATGCCGGGGGTGATTGTCCAGCAGGTGTCTGGCCAACCGGGAGGAGGGGTCTCGGTGCAGATTCGCGGCATTTCCTCCTTTACCGGAGGTACCCCCTTGTATATAATCGATGGTGTAGTCGTTGGGGGGGGAGCAAATATGGGTCCGGGAACAAACCCGCTGGCCGCGATCAATCCTTCCGAAATCGAATCAGTGGACGTGCTCAAAGATGCCTCTGCAACGGCAATATACGGTTCACAAGCCTCCAACGGGGTTGTTATCATTACAACCAAACGGGGTAAGGTAGGGCCGCCAAAAATCTCCTATGATTTCTATACTGGCCTGCAGCAGATTGCCAGGACGCTCCCAACCATGAACCTGAGGGAATTCGCCACATTTATCAACGAAAGGAATTCAGGCATTGGATGGGGTTTTGACACAAGACCTCAGTTTGCCAATCCCCAATACCTGGGCGAAGGCACCAACTGGCAAAAGGAGTTGTTTAGAAACGCGCCCACCAGTAACCATACACTCTCAGTCAGTGGCGGTGACGAACGCACGCAGTACCTGTTTTCATTATCTTATTTCAAACAGGACGGCATCGCACTGGGCTCGGGTTTCAACCGGATTTCGGTCAGGTTGAATCTGGATAACAAAACCACGAACTGGTTGAAGATAGGCACCAGCCTGCAACTGGCAAATATCAGGGAAAATTACAACACGACCAACAGCAATGTGATCGCCACTGCCCTGAGCCTGACGCCCGACATTGCTGTAAGAAACCCAGACGGAAGCTGGGGCGGAGGATACGACCCCAACGGCTGGGTGAATGCGAGCAGGGTACCCAATCCTGTCGCTGTCGCCTCAGTCAACAAGGCGCAGGGAAAACGCTATCAGATTTTTGGTAACGCCTATGCACAGATAGACCTGCTTAAAAATTTCAATCTGAGAAATGAAGTTTCAGGCAGCTTTGCCCTGGGTACGGACGACAGGTTCTCCCCCACCCTAACGATGGGTCTGGCCGTCAATCCGATCAATTCGGGCTCTTATTCCTTCAGCCAGAGTTTTTATACAGTCCTTCGGAACTATCTCAATTACTCAAAAGCGTTCAAGGGGTGGGATGTGTCGGCAATGGCAGGCCATGAGGCACAGTTGAATGTGAGTGAAAGCGTATATGCAGCAAGGAGGAACTTTCCCTCCAATGAGGTGCAGGCAATTGACAACGGGGATGCAGGAACGGCAACCAACGGGGGCAGCAAAGGGCAAAACGCACTAGAATCCTATTTCGGGCGGGTCAATTTAAATTGGCATGACCGGTTTTTGTTCACCGTGAACCTGCGAAGGGATGGCTCTTCTAAATTTTCAAAAGCCCACCGGTGGGTCAACACCTATTCGGGCAGTCTGGGATGGAACATACACAATGAGCAACTTTTTAAACAGATCAACGCCTTTGACCAGTTAAAGCTCAGGGTCGGTTACGGATTAACAAACAACCAGAACGTGCGCGATTACGCCTACACGTCCGTACTCAGTACGGTCAACAACGGTTTGTCCGGCATTGCCCAGCTTACGTCCAGCTTCGGAAATTCCGGCCTGCAATGGGAAACTACAAAGTATTTCAACGCCGGCCTTGACGGGTCTGTCATGAAAAACCGGATAAGTTTTTCCGTCGATTTTTATATCCGCCATACCGACGGCCTGCTATTAAAGATTCCCATGCCGGCATACACAGGCCTGGGTGGGTCAATCGGATCGATGGAAGCTCCTTTTGTAAATATAGGTGCGATCGACAACCACGGCTTTGAATTCCGGATAAGCTCAAACAACATCAAGAGCCGGACCCTGGAGTGGAAGACCGATTTCACCCTGTCACATAATACAAACAAAGTTCTCAGGCTAAACGTGGACGGGGCGTCCCTGGTTGGGTATTACGGCTCGGCGGTGGCCGCCAAGACAATTGTGGGAAGATCAATAGGAGAGTTTTACGGGTATGTGATTGACGGGGGTGTTTTTGCAAAAGCCTCCGATTTTGAAACGCATGCTTTGCCGATCAACCCCACCACGGGGGAAAAACTGCCTGTGGGTCCTTCGTTCGGAAGCATCTGGTATGGAGACCTCAAATTCAAGGATCTCAACGGCGACGGGGTGATCGATGAGAGTGACCAGACATTCCTCGGCTCGCCGATTCCCAGGTTCCAACTGGGGTTGAATAATACATTCCGCTTTAAGAACTTCGACCTGACTGTGTTTTTTAGCTCCAACGTGGGCAACAAGGTGCTGAACGGACTGCGCATCCAAAGCGAGAATCCGGGAACAAGCTTTGGGTATTTCAAAACATTAGCCGATCACGCAAAACTTGCCTTAATTGATCCCAATGGTTCAAGTACTGATATCAACAATGTTTATGTGACCAATCCCACAACGCGCATTGTCGGCTTGCGAAACGATGATACCAACAACAACAACCGGATCTCGGATAAATTCATTGAAGACGCTTCCTTCATCCGTTGCAGGAACATTTCACTCGGATACACTTTTCCCGAAAAGCTGCTGTCCAGAGCACACATTCAATACCTGCGCATCTATGCGAATGTAACTAACGCTTTTCTGATTACACGTTACAAAGGGATGGATCCCGAAATCGGTTCCTGGAACCCGCTGCAGGCAGGAATGGATAACGGCTTTTATCCCCAGTCCCGTGTGTTGACCATGGGTTTGAATCTTTCCTTAAACAAGTGAACCCTCAGAGGTGAAGGATCTCAACAAGTGGATACAGTTACCAAACATGTTATAACTCACAAGTAAACAAATCAATATCGTATGAAAATACCGGTTATCAAACGTTTTGCCTTTTGGCTGCTTGTCGTATTGTCTGCAGGCTTTATGGGCAGTTGCGACGGGAACTTTCTTGACCGCCCGCCGCTGTCACAGATAAGCGCCGACAATTTTTATCAAACCCGGTCGGATCTGCGTCTGGCGACTGCCGCCTTATATGGAGGGGCGCCGTGGGATGGCTGGCAGAATTCAGGGTTCCTGCTGTTGGGAGATGTAATGGGTGGCAATATGGTCCTGAACTGGTATACCGATGCGGTGCAGTTGAATACCTTTTCAATAACAGGGCAGAACGCCATCATGGCAGGAGCCTGGGCAAGTCTGTTTAACGTAGTGGCCCATTGCAATGTTACAATCAAGGCGATTCAGGAAAAGGCACCCAACTCCATCTCACCAACTGATAAAAACGCAGCCATTGGGGAAGCAAGGTTTATCCGGGCGATGGCCTATTATCACATTGCTATGCTTTGGGGAGCCGTTCCCATTATCGAAGACAATGACAAACTGGTGAGTAATCCCCTGGTCAACCGCAACCGGCTTGAGGACGTCTACCAGTTTATCGTCTCAGATCTGACCTTTGCGGCTACTCATCTACCGGCCAGCGATGAAACAGGCAGAGTAAGCAAATGGTCCGCACAAGGGCTTTTGGCAAAGGTATACCTGACCCTTTCAGGCCTCAATCAAAACGGAGTCCGCAACCAGTCTTATCTGGACAGTGCAAAAGTATATGCGGGAAATGTATGCCAAAACAGCGGCTTATCACTCTTAAGTGGTTACGATAACCTTTTCAAGGCACAAAACAACAACAACAATGAATCCTTATTTGCCATTCAGTTTGCCCCGGGCGTAGGCTGGGGTCAGGGAAACCGGATACAAACCTACGCCCCCAGTAGTGAGATCACTCCGCGCAAAGAATCCCCGTGGTTTTTGGCATCAGTATCCTATGATTTATATCTGTTGTTTGCTGGCAACGACTCGATAAGGCGCAAGGCCAGCTTCATGTTACCTGGAGACAAATATTTGGAACTGAATCGGGCGGGCGGAGGCTACACGGCCAGTACGCCTGTCCTTAAGAAACATATCATCGGCACCGAGACAGACAATAACGCACCGACGATGACACTGACCTCGTCAATTGAGGCAAATGCGATGCTCCGACTGGCAGACGTGTATCTGGTTTATGCCGAAGCGATTCTGGGCAATAACGCGTCAACTTCCGATGCACAGGCATTGCTGTATTTCAATAAAGTCCGGGAAAGAGCGGCAATCGAGCCGGTTTCAGTAATTGATCCGGATCTGCTGCTTCAGGAAAGAAGGAGGGAGTTCGCATTCGAAGGCAAAGCCTGGTTTGACCTGGTCCAGCTTTCGTATTACCAGCCTCAAAAGGCGGTTAGTCTGCTCAACAATCAGAAAAGGGTAACCTTCCAGTACAGTGGTGGACTGGCAACGCCCAATGATCCGATTGGCAGCATCACCCCTGCTACAATCAGTACGTTCACCCTGCAGCTGCCCTCAGCTGAAATAACAGCAAACCCCAGGCTATTGGAACCACCTGTACCTTACAGCTTTTGATAAAACACATCCGGTGAAAAAATCCTGTTAGCCTCTCAGCTCCTAAAAAGATTGGGCCAAAAGGGACTTACAGGGTTATCTATTTGCACCTGAAACTTTCCACACAGGATTATTACCAAGGCATTGGTAACTAAGTTGTTTTACTTGAATCAGAACCATTTTTGCTTGAAAAGATGAGAAAATTATTCTTTTGTATCTCTATCTGCCTGTTTTGTATGATTAGCCTTTTGCAATCATGCAAGGACAATGAATTGAATGCACCTGTCATTACGGGTGTTCGCAACTATGCCGCCGCTCCTGATGACACTGTGCTGACCAGCCTGATTCCCGGTCAATGGGTGGTGCTGGAAGGACAAAATTTAAGCGGGATCACCTTTGTGGCTTTCAACGGTGTTCCTGCCAGTTTCAACACTACGATGAGTACACAATCGTATGCTGTCATCCAGGTTCCTTCCATCATCCCCTTTCCCTCCATACCTGCCGATAAGCTAAACACGATTCAATACATCACAACAGATGGAACGACTACTTTCCGGTTTGACATCGTTGCACCTGCACCGGTTATCAGTAGTATTTCCAACGAAAATGCTCGGCAGGGGGATTCGGTCTATGTTTTTGGCACAAACCTGTTTATGATAGAAAAGCTAAATTTTTCGGGTGCTGAAATCACCCAATACACCACCTCTGTTCAAGGAAATTACCTGGCATTTGTCCTGCCTGAGCTTACCGAAAGCAAACCAGTGTCGGTGACAACCAGATCTGGCGTTTACACTACTCCCTTTAATGTCAACAATGTGAGTGTCAATGACAGTACTACCTACATTCTGGCCAACGCAGAGGGAGGTTCAGGTTGGGAATGGTGGGGAGGTGCCACTCTGGAAAGCGGTGATTCCCAGTCGAGCTGGCCACCCTATAACCGCGATTTTGCTGGCAATAAAACTAGTTTTTTCACCCTGAAATACAATGATCTGGCTTCAGGTGCAGGCGCCGAATGGAGCCATGCGGTCCGGGTTGCCGAAGGTCAGTGGATGGCAAGCCAAAACCTGGCTGACAGCCCGGATCGCTGGGCGGTTAAGTTTGAAATGAACATTGCACGTTCGTGGAACGGTACCACTCTGTGCATGAAGAGCATGAATGGCAATTACATAGTCCGCTACGAACCCTGGAAAACGAATTCATCACCATCGGGACCAGCCCGGTCCGAAACCCAGGGCTGGCAGACAGTGACGATCCCGTTGTCTTCCTTCCGTACCCAGGAAGGCCAGGGCCTCCCCGTCGCAACTATCGGGGATTTAATCGCAGGTACGGCAAAGAGCCCTTTGCAGATTTATGTGCACAATTATGGTTCTGCCCCTACCGGTTTTTACGGCGCATTTGACAACATACGGGTTGTAAAGATCCAGTAATGCCGCTTAAAAGGGGAATAGTACCGTCTTTAAGAAAAATCCTACAGCAGCTTACCTGACTGGTCATTCCCTTCCTGATAAGATTAGGTAGACCCAAAATTAGTTAAATCCGAAAATTTATAAACCCGAAGAAATGAATTACAAGCATTGGCAAATGAAGCATTGGCATTGGATTGCCGCATCTATGGTCATCTTTTTAGTTTTATACTCCTGCAGGAAAACAGAGCCCGCATCCGAACTGATAGTGCTTCAGTCAGCCATCCAGTTTGGTGTACAGGGCGGTAAAGATACCCTGTCGGTAAGATGTAACTCACCCTGGAGCATAAACAATGCTTCTTCCTGGCTGCAATTAAGTCAGAACTCAGGTTCGGGTGGCAACACCTCCCTCCAACTGGTTGCAGAACCGAACAACAGTGGCTCAACCCGATCTGCGGTGCTAATTGTCAACGCTACCAACGGCCAGAGCCGAAGAATCACCGTTTCAGAAACCAGCAGTATTTACCCCTCCTACAATACATCGCCGCTGGCGCCTGATCCGGTTGGTATGAGCACTGCTGTGCAACTGGCGGTAAAATTCCAATTGGGATGGAACATCGGCAATACCCTGGAAGCCATCGGCGGAGAGACCAGCTGGGGCAATCCGCAAATTACAGAAGCATATGTAAAAGCGGTCAAACAATTAGGCTTTACGGCTATTCGCTTACCCTGTGCGTGGGATCTGCATGTTGACAACAAAGCCACTGCCCATATAGATCAAAACTGGATTAACAGGATAAAAGAGGTAGTTGGTTATTGTGTTACTAACGACATGTATGTTATGCTCAACATTCACTGGGATGGTGGCTGGCTGGAAAATAATATTAGTAAACCAAAGCATGATTCTGTTAATGCAAAACAAAAAGCATTATGGGAACAAATTGCTACTGCCATGCGCGATTTTGATGAGCACCTCATGTTTGCCAGCGCCAACGAACCGAATGCCGATGATGCTGTGGAGATGGAAATTTTAGCCTCCTATCACCAGACGTTTGTTAATGCTGTCCGCTCTACAGGTGGCAGAAACAGTCATCGTGTTCTTATTGTTCAGGGGCCAAATACAAATGCAACATTAACCTCAGACTTAATGAATACACTTCCCAAAGATCCTACAGCCAATCGCCTGATGGTTGAAGTGCATAATTATTTGCCAGCCCAGTTTTGTTTCCTGAATGAAGATGTGAGCTGGGGTAAAATGGTATACTACTGGGGCAATGGAAATCACTCAACCATTGAACCGGATCGTAACCCGACCTACGGAGAAGAGAACGACCATATTGCTGACTATAATAGGGTTAAACAGAAATTTGTTGATAAAGGGATACCGGTTATCATGGGTGAGTATGGAGCGTACAGGCGTCATGGTCAAACGAATATGCCCAAAGATATGGTCAAGCATGAGGCTTCAGTGGACTATTGGATCACCTTTACTACCAGAGAAGCATTAGCCCGTGGAATAAAACCTTTTTGGTGGGATACAGGGGGTGCGTTGGACAGGCTGCACAATACAGTAAAAGATCAACGAACAATTGACGCCCTTTTGGCCGGGGCGAAGTAAAGTAAGTATGTTTTTGCCTATCTAAATTATAACACAAAAACGAACGATTATGCCAAATTTTTTTCCACTGACATTTTTGTCATTTACCTTGTCGCCATTGTCCTTTAAGCAAAAATCTTTTGCATTTTGGGGTCTGTTTATTGTACTGAATGCCTTTCAAACTTTTGAAGCGAAGGCTCAATCCTCCGGCTACGTCTGGAAGAATGCTCCTATTGGCGGGGGCGGATTTGTAACAGGAATTGTTACTCATAAGACTTCTGGTGATAGGTATTGTCGTACAGATGTGGGGGGTGCTTACCGTTGGGATGGCGCAAACAACAAATGGATTCAATTGCTCGACTGGATTAATGAATCGGAAAACGGGTTTATCGGTGTAGAAGCTTTAGCGCTCGATCCGCAGAACGCCAACAATGTTTATATGCTTTGCGGAACTTCCTATATTAATGGTGGGAGAACGGCTATATTGAAATCTACTGACAAAGGAAATACGTTTACCTATACCGATGTAACCAGTAAATTCAAGGCTCACGGCAATGGAGGTGGACGCAGCAATGGGGAACGTCTCGCAGTAGATCCTAAAAACGGTAACATACTATACTGCGGAACCAGGGATAACGGATTATGGAAGAGCACGGATGCAGGTCTTACCTGGAACCTTGCCTGGAATGGCGTAACTACCACTGGGAATGGTAACGGAATATGCTTTGTTCTCTTCGATCCATCCAGTAGCACAGTGAATGGAGCAAGCCAAACCATTTATGTTGGTGTTTCCCGTACCGGTGGTGCAACCCTTTACAGAAGTACAAACGGTGGTGCCAGCTTTACCGACATCTCTCCCACCACCAGTTTCATGCCACACCGGGCTGCCCTGCAGGGAACCACTATGTATGTTACGTATGCGAATGGGGAAGGTCCGAATTTAGGTGAAGGATCCGGAAAGATATATAAATACAATACTTCTACAGGAGCTTGGACCAATGTTACACCTGTTCATTCGAAGGATTATCCCTACGGAGGTGTAAGTATCGACCCTACCAATGTCAATCGTGTGATAGTTTCCACCTGTGGTATGTATTGGAACAACCAGTTTGGTACAGGCTGGGGAGATTTTGTTTTTCTTACAACCGATGGAGGCTCAACATGGACGCTTAAAAACGGCTCTAATGCTACCTATGATGCCAATGGTATGGAATGGTCAAGAGCAGGTGCGATCAACTGGATGGACTGCATCGAGTTTGACCAGGCTAGTCTTAACAAAGTACGTGTAATAGGTGGAGGCGGTATATATACATGCCCTGACATTACTGCTACGAATACTTCCTGGAAATATGATGTGATTGGAATTGAAGAAACCGCATTTCTTGACGGCACAAGCATTCCCGGCGGGCCGTTTATTTCTTCTTTCGGAGATGTATCCGGCTTTGTGCATGAACCGATAACTTCTGCTTCTTCAACAAAGCTTTCTCCAGCGGGCGGTTATAATAATCATAGCATTGCTTATGCTGCCGGTAACACAAACAAAGTTGTAAGAATAGGGAATGGGGATAATGTTGTTTACTATTCAAATGACAAAGGTGCCACATGGACAGGCTCTTCTTCTAACATGGGTGCTTCAGGAAGGGTGGCCGTCAGTGCAGACGGAGGTTCCATCTTGCATTGCCCCGGTGGGTCAACAACAACATACTACACCACTAACAATGGTGCCAGTTGGTCTGCCTGTTCGGGTATTTCACTCGGCGATGCGGCTCCGGTGGCCGACCAGGTAAATTCAAATTATTTCTATATTTTTCATCCAGCTACAGGGCAAATGTTTAGAAGTTCCAATAAAGGAGTGAGTTTCTCAGTAGTAGGCACACCAGGGGCATCAACGGCCAACTATCCCTGGGAATCCGTTCTGATCAGAACAGTACCTGGTTTTGACGGGCATGTATGGGTACCTCTTGGCGGCAATGGATTAAAATACTCTACCAACGGCGGAACGGCTTATACCACCCTGGCAAATGTTAGTTATTGCAAATCTATCGGGATAGGAAAGGCAATGTCTGGCTCGACTTATCCAACAATTTACATTTGGGGAACAGTGTCAGGTGTGACCGGCCTCTTCAGATCATCAAACCAAGGCTCCTCATGGATACGACTAAATGATGATGCCCATGAATTTGCAGGCGCACCATTTCTGATCGGGGATATGAATGTTTCCGGAAGAGTATATATGAGTTCAGGGGGAGGAAGAGGTGTAATTTATTGGGAACCCAGTGGCTCCTGTACTTCTACAACCATCACCCCCTATATACAAGTCAATGGCGGAACCTGGCAGCAGACATCTACTGCTTCTTTAGCGGCAGGCGGCACCTTACAGTTAGGACCTCAGCCAACAACTGGAGGGTCATGGAGCTGGAGCGGGCCAAATAATTTTAGTGCGTCTACCCGTGAGGTATATCTTTCAAATATCCAGGCCAACCAGGCGGGGAACTATATCGCCACCTACACCAATAGCGAAGGATGCCAAAGTACGCAGACTTTTACTGTAACAGTTGCTGGTACAATCGTTATTCGGGCCCGTGGTACCCAAGGCACTGAAACAATGGAGCTGCGTGTTAATAATACGGTTGTAGGTACATGGACACTGTCTACTGCTTACCAAAATTATTCGGCAAGTGGCAGTGGATCTGTATCCGTTCATTTTACAAACGACAATACCGGTAGAGATGTTCAGGTTGATTACGCTATCATCAACGGAGTTACGTACCAGTCCGAAGTTCAGCCTACCAATACCGGAGTATGGACAACCACCTGCGGAGGATCGAACAGTGAGTGGCTGAATTGCAATGGATACATCCAGTATACAAGCGGCGGGGCCAGGATGGCAACGGCAGACCGTTCTACTGCAGACCGTTCTATAACCGACATGGATACGACCGCCATCAGTTTGTATCCCAATCCGTCCAGCAAGGGAATTTTTACAATTCTTTCTCCCCAACCTGTAGAAAATGCCCTGATCAGAATCTATGATAGCCAGGGCAGACTGGTTTACCAAAAGAATGCCTCGGACGGTAAGGTCATCCAGATCGATTCCCAGCTTAAGGCCGGTTTCTACGTTGTCAGTATAAATTCAAAGGGATTTGACTGCACCCGAAAGCTGGTGGTTCATTGACGGATTTCATTTGGGAATACCTTCGGAACTGCACTTATAGTCATATTTAATACATCCCTGGTTAAAAAGATTAGCCCAGATAAACCATAACATCAGATACGATAAAAAATACAAATAAATGAACAAATCGCTTATGAATGGATCAATCAAGTGCAGTTTACCAATGAAAGTATTGTTCCTAAAAGGGAAACCAAGGAACACTATGCTGCTGAGGAACACTGTGCTGCTGACTGCTTCTTTTTTCTGGCTTTGGAGCGCCCTAGCCGGTTTTGCTCAAACGCAGGTGATACGGGTTTCAACAGAAGCCGAACCGATTGCAAAAGGCAACTTCGAACCCACCTGGCAATCACTTGCTCAATACCAGGTTCCCGATTGGTTTCGCAATGCCAAGTTTGGTATATGGGCCCATTGGGGGCCACAGTGCCAGCCTGAAATGGGTGACTGGTATGCCCGCGGCATGTATGAACAAGGCGGCTGGCAATACAAATCCCACCTTACCCGCTACGGTCATCCATCCAGATTCGGTTTCAAAGACGTGATCAACGAGTGGAAAGCGGAAAAATGGAACCCGGAACAACTGGTAGCGCTGTATAAACGCACCGGAGCCCAGTATTTCTTTGCCATGGCTAATCACCACGACAATCTGGACTTGTGGAACAGCAAATACCAGGAGTGGAATTCGACCCGGGTAGGCCCGAAGAAGAACATTGTTGATCAATGGGCTAAGGCTGCCAGAAAATACCAATTGCCTTTTGGATTGAGCGTTCATGCCTCCCATGCCTGGATGTGGTACGAAACCGCCCAGAAGGCAGATACGACCGGGCCTTACAAAGGCGTATCCTATGATGGCAAACTTACCAAAGCCGACGGGAAGGGAAGCTGGTGGGACGGCCTTGATCCGCAACAGTTGTACGCCCAGGATCACACTCTCAGTACCGGCTACGGGTGGGAATGGAACAACGGTTGCTCGATTCCCTCGCAGGAATACTGTCAAAAGTTCTTCAATCGCACCATGGACCTGATCAACCAGTACAACCCCGACCTGCTGTATTTCGACGACTCGGTGCTGCCGCTCCATCCGGTCAGTGATGCAGGTTTGAAGCTGGCCGCCCATTATTACAACCACAACATGGCAACCCACAAGGGAAAGCTTCAGGGCGTTATGTTTGGGAAAGTGCTGGACGACGAGCAAAAAAAATGTATGGTATGGGATGTCGAACGCGGTGCGCCCGACAAACTGCAGCCGCTGCCTTGGCAAACCTGCACCTGCATCGGAGACTGGCATTACAATAGGGGCAGGTTTGCAGACAACAGTTATAAATCCGCCAGAGAAGTCGTTTTAATGTTGATCGACATAGTGAGCAAAAACGGGAACTTGTTGTTGAACATTCCTGTGCGTGGGGATGGCAGCATTGACCAAAGGGAAGTGGAAACCCTGACCGGAATCGCCGCATGGATGGATATCAACAAGGAAAGCATCTTCAATACCAGACCCTGGAAAACCTTTGGGGAAGGCCCGACTGCTCAATCGACCAATCCGATTGACCATGCCGGCTTTAATGAGGGCAAAACCCGGTTCTCGGACAAGGACATCCGCTTTGCACAAAACAAGAATCTCCTATACGCAACCATAATGGGTAAGCCAACCGAACCGGTAAAAATCAAAGCTTTGGGGAGTACTAAAATAAAAGCGATAAAAATGTTAGGAAGTAATGAAGTGATAAAATGGAGTCAAGCCGATGGAGTTTTGACAATCGAAAAACCGAATGAAATTCCAAATGATATAGCAGTCGTATTTGAAATTGTTAGTTAAGAGGTTATCTAAGTTATTATTAAAGAAGCGAAAAGGCTAGATTTTGTAGCGAAATGAGTTATTTACCTATGGGCCAATCGCAACGTAGCCAGTGGCTACGGGCCGAAAAATGGGCAAAATAGCAGCACATGTGTTTTTAGTTCTTCAAGAACTTTAGTATAATCTGCCTTTACAGCCTTTAAGAATAATTTTAGATAACCTCTAAGACCGCAAATCAAAAAGTCGGGCTTGCCACGTCAGGGCCAATGACACGTGTCGTAAACCTTTTCTGTAAATCGATTCTGTAACCTGGTCAGGGCGGAGGCCTGCCGCCCTGCGTTCAGATCCTTGTTACATTTTGTGGCCCAACCAGGGTCAGTGCTAAAAAGGATTGTCGCCAGAAAGGAGTATGCAAAAATAAACCTGAATTAATTGCAAAACCTGAAATAATTTCAGAATATGAATGCGGCTTTTCGTTTCATTGAATTGGCCATAAACCATGGAGCATTGGCTATTCAATGCCCATGCCGGGCAGGATTTTCTTTGCGGTAAACCGTAGGTGAACACCATTGGCAGGAAACTGAAAACCGCTTTCCTTTTAATGTAGACGGATAGACGGATTGTGACCAAGTGTTTTTTTACAAATATTTTTCCTTTTCATAAGTGGGCGCTGAGTACACAGCACCCCTACAGGCGGCTATTCTGTGATGGTGAGCTGGCCTTTAAGTGTCCAGTCCTTACTAAGCGAGTGATCTGTAAGCAGTTGTGCATCAGCTGGCTGATAATTCATCTGCTGCCATGCCTGTCAATGGCCCAGAAGCAAGGGGATGCTTTTTTCAGACTGACTACAAACCAGGGGCTTTCCCACAACAGGGTCAATGCCATATTGAAAGACCCTGATGGCTTTCTCTGGTTTGGAACCTACTCGGGGCTCAACCGTTACGACGGATATTCTTTCAAAAAATACTACAAGCAACCCAATGACACTTTCTCTCTTCAGAGCAACAGCATCCTGTATCTTTTTAATCTTCCCTATGGAAACATCTGGATTGTAAATGATCAGGGCAGTTGCATCTATGATCCGGATCTGGACCGGATAAGCAGGGATTACAGATCCTACCTGATCTCACTGGGCCTTCCGGGAACGAACGTAAGTAAGATAGTGAAAGGTCAATCGGACAGATACTGGTTCATTTACCCCGGACTTGGGCTGTACATGTATTCAGCAAAGGACAGGAAGGTTATCCGTTTCAAACACAGGCCCGCATTGGCTCAGCAGTCCCAGGCTGCCAATGTGTCGCAGATTGCCGATGTGCTGGAAACGAATCAGGGACAGTTGTGGCTTGTTTATGCCAACGGGTACATCCAAAAATATGATATCCGCTCGGACCGGATTGTCTATAGTAGCGATGCGCTCGAAAAGATAACCTCTGACAGGCTGCCCGACAGTTTTATTGAGGATACACAGGGCAATCTGTGGATTTGGTCGTTTAACAACGGGGTTTTTCTTTTCAATCCAGCCAAGGGATCGGTAAGGCATTTGACTGAAAGCAGCCCTTCCCCAAGGCTGGCATCCAATAAGGTCACCCACATCATAGAGGATTCCCAGGGAGTCATATGGGTTGCAACCGACCAGGGAGGAATAACGCTCATCGATAAAAACAACGGTTTTGCTACCCGAAACATCACGCATTCCCCCAAAAAACCGGAAGGACTGAGCCAGAACTCGATCAATACCCTCTACAAGGACGAGAGCGGGATCATCTGGATCGGAACCTATAAACAAGGTGTTGATTATTTGAATGACCGGATTGTGAGGTTTTTAAAGTATTATCATTCTGAATCCGATCCGAACAGTCTTCCCTTTGAGGATATCAACGCATTTGCCGAAGACAGTACGGGCAATGTCTGGATTGGTACCAACGGAGGCGGTCTGATCCATTTTGACAGGCGCAACAACCGCTTCAGGCAGTATATGCACGACCCCAGCAATAAAAACAGTCTGAGTAGCAACGTAATCGTCAGCCTGCACATAGACCGGCAGCAAGTGCTTTGGATTGGAACCTACTTTGGAGGGTTAAACCGATTTGACGGCAAAACCTTCACCCGCTACAGGAACAATCCGAAAGATCCTACCAGCCTGACAAGTGACAACGTATGGTCGATTTGCCAGGACAGTGACGGCAGGTTATGGGTGGGGACTCTGGCTGGTCTGGACCGGCTGGACCAAAAAAGCAACACATTCATCCACAATTCCTTTGTCAACGATTTTTCGCGGTCTTTTTTTTCCAGCGTGATAACTACTATCCGCCAAGACAGCAAGGGCAATGTCTGGTTTGGTACCAACGGCGGACTGATCGTGCTTGATAAAACAAGAAAAGCCCGTTATTACAATCAGCAATCAAGCCCGCTTAAAGACAATACCATCAACTGCCTCCTCGAAGACAGCAAAGGAGCCATCTGGGTGGGTACCCGAGCGGGACTCTACCTTTATGATCCGGCTCAGGACTGCTTTCAGGAATTTACCAGTTTGGATGGGCTTCCGGACAATATGATCACCAATATTTTGGAAGACTCCAACGGCATTTACTGGATTTCTACCTCAAACGGGCTGTGCAGCGCAAAAATGACAAAAAACCAACAGGGTCTGGTGACCTTGTCTGCTACCAGATACGGCAGTATCAACAATTTGCAGAGTATGGAGTTTACCAATACGGCCTGTCTTAAAACCCGCAGCGGAGAGCTGTTTTTTGGTGGCCCTGCCGGTTTCAATGTCATTGCCCCTGAAAAAATCAGTAGAACAACGACCCTGCCCGGTATTATCTTCACAAACCTGCAGATCATAAACAAGCCGATAAGTCCAGGAGAACGTTTCAACAAGCGCGTCGTTTTGGAAAAAGCACTTTCCAGGCTACCGAAAATCAACCTGAAGTACGAAGAGAACATATTTTCCCTCGATTTCTCCCTGATCGATTATACACAAGATTCCAACATCGCGTTTGCCTACATGCTGGAAGGATTCAAGTCCGAATGGATATACATCAACTCAGGTCAGCGCAAGCTGACCTTTACAAACCTTGATGCGGGTGAGTATACGCTGAAAATAAGGATTTTGTCCAATGCCAGGGACCTGGCAGGAAAAGACCTGGCCTCCAGCAAATCCCCTAGTGGGATAGACGCTACTGCTGCCAGTCTTAAGATAAGCATTGCCCCCCCATTGTGGAGAAGCACTTTCGCCCTGATCCTGTACGGAGTCTTATCAGTAGGTCTGGCTTATTTTATACGCCGGATGACAATTGCCCAGATACGTATGCGCTTTGAAGTGCAAAACCAGCGTAAACAAACCGAAAGGGCTTACGCGCTGGAACAGTTGAAAACCAAGCTTTTCACCAACATAAGCCACGAGTTCCGCACCCCGCTGAGTCTGATCCTCGCCCCTTTAGAGAAAATTCTCAAGCAATCGCAGGACCCAGAACTCAACTGGCAGCTCAACCTGATGCAGCGAAACGCAAACCGGTTGCTAAGTCTGGTAAACCAACTGCTGGATTTCCGGAAGATGGAAGCTCAGCAGATGAGGCTGAACCCCTCGGTGGGAGATATTGTCGGGTTTTGCCGGGATATCCACCAGCTGTTTACTGACATTGCCGAAGCGAAAAAAATTGACTTTACTTTTGCATCAACGATTCAAAAGCTGGAGATATATTTTGACACAGACAAAATGGAAAAGATCCTGTTCAACCTGCTTTCCAATGCCTTCAAGTATACCTTTGACAGGGGCAGGATTAGCGTTCATCTGGATTACGAGCAAACTCAGGCCACCGAAGCAACCGCAGGGAAAGAAGGGATGGTGATCATAGAAGTAACCGATACGGGCATAGGCATTGCCGAGCCCAATCATGAAAAGATCTTTGAAAGTTTCTTTCAAAATGATAATCCCGATAATGTGTTTAAACAGGGAACAGGACTTGGACTTGCCATCACCAGAGAGTTTGTCAAACTCCACAAGGGCTCGATCACCGTAAAAAGCGAATTGAACAAAGGTTCCTGCTTTACCGTTTCGATACCGGCAATCAGGATCGGTCCAACAGGTATCCCTTCAGCGGATGCGGATTCACCTGGCACAGTTTTGATCGAAGCGGATTTGACAAATGCTTATCCATCACCGGTCAAACCGTCCGGGAATGGTGGAAAATCTATGAATGCTGAAAAGAAGACCCTGTTAATAGTGGAGGACAATGAAGACCTGCGTTTTTATCTGAAAGAAAATTTAAAAGAGCATTATCACATACACCAGGCGTCAAACGGAAGCGAAGGCTGGCAAAAGATCAAAAGGTTGCTGCCCGACCTGATTGTCAGTGACATCATGATGCCCCTGATCGACGGAATCGAGCTGGCAAGGAAAGTCAGGAGCGAAGCAACGACAGCACATATTCCCATTATAATGCTTACTGCGGTAGGCAATGAGCAAAAGCAGTTGGAAGGGTACCAGGTGGGAGTAACTGACTACATTTCCAAACCGTTTACCTTTGAAATACTGGCCTCACGGATCAACAACCTGATGATAAACCAGTCGGTAATCCACAAAAAGCTAGACCTGACCCTTGGAGAGACAACACTTGATTCGCTGGATGAAAAATTCCTCAGACGAGTCATTGACATTGTTGAACAACAGATCGGCAACCCCGATTTTTCCGTTGAGCAGTTAAGCATTGAAATGAACATGAACCGGGTGACCTTTTACAGAAAGATCCTCCCTCTGACGGGAAAGACCCCGATTGAATTCATACGCCTGATACGATTGAAAAGAGCTGCGCAATTACTCGAAAAAAGTGGGTTGACCATTGCAGAAGTGGCCTACCAGGTGGGTTTTAATGATGCCAGGACCTTTACCCGGTCTTTCAAAGAAGAATTCAAGGTATTGCCTTCCCAATATCTGGCCAACCGAAAAAGAAAGCAGTGACTCAGGTAGCCGCAGCATCTGGTGCAGAAATCATTATTGTATCAAGCCACCAGCACAGTCTTGAAAAAGCATTGGAAACTTTGCCTGAAAACAGTAAAGGATTTGTTGTCAACCTTGATAAGAAAACATAAAAACATTCTTTGCCGGAGCAGGAAACTTCGACCACCTGGTTTATACCGCAGGTGAAAATATATCCATTAACATGGTGGATGATACGGAGATAGAAAAAGGAAAGGACTTTTTTACCATTTGTTTTTGGGGAGTATTTACAGCTATCAGATATGGTAAGCATATACCAACGAAGGCAGAAGTATCAACTTAATGAGTAGCAATTTCAAGCCAGGTCCTGCTACCGGTTATAGTGTGGGTGCTACAATTTGCGGTGCTATGAATGCTTTTCCCAAAGCGATGGATGTAGAACTGGCGCCAATACGAGTAAACAATATTACCGCGGGAATTATAGACGCCAATCTGTGGGGCAATATGAACAATGCCGACCGCGAAGGCTTTTCCAAAGATTTAGAAAACTTCTGTTAAAAAGCGTGGGTAAACCGCAAGATATAGCCAAGCTATTTGTTTATCTAATGACACAAACCTATACGACTAGACAGTCATTGGTGATCCAGCTGGTCAGCGGGATCTTCTCCTTTATCTTTTCCATCTTTTACTACATCCATCTTTTACTACCGTTCCTATCCAGACAGATTACATCGTCCAGTAAAAATTACTTCATAAAAAATTAGTTCAAAAAACTTATTTAACAACAAAGATAGCTGTACACATGGTTTGATTATCTCCATCCAAGAGCATTACTTCTTGTCCATCTTTCCAGTATTTTGCAAAATCCTCCCCTGCTATACTTTCACCCCCAGCCACATAAACCTTTCCATCCAAAACAAATATGCTAGAAACCCCATTATATTTATATTCGTCACTTAAAGTTACTTTTGTCCCATTTTTCCAATAGGTTGCAAGACGACCTCCCCCTGTCATCTGACTAAACTGTAAACCTGCTAAATACACATCAGGACCAGAAGCAAATACAGAATTAAGCCGCCCCCGGTCTATGAACTGTACTTCCCGACCGTTTTTCCAATAAACTGGTGAGTCATATTCATACCCGATAATATAAATATCATTGCCCGAAACCGCTAAAGATGTAGCGTTTTGAGCTGTAGAAGCAGAACCATCAACAGTAAAAAGCTTTATTTCTTCTCCATTCTTCCAAAAGGCAACTCTTCTGGTAGTATATCCATCTCCAGACATATCAACATACTTGAATCCCACTGCATACACATCATTTCCATTCACAATAATCGAATTAACATGTGCACTATCAGCTAATTTAATCATGGTCTCATTTTTCCAGTAAAATGCATCTTCTACCATCATTCCGCCTCGGTTTACGGCAACATATACATCATTACCAGAAAGGAAGATACTTGTTGCCACACTTCCATACCCACCAGGGTCTACTATTACTTCTTCACCATTCTTCCAGTATAAAGCTACATTTTTTGTCCCATCATATTTTCCTCCTGCGATGTATATATCCTTGCCTGAAACAAAAATAGAATTAGCAGAAGACCAATACTGATTAGTAGTTAAGGATGTCTTATTCCCATTCTTCCAATACACCGCATGAGTGATCGATTTATTAAACGGATCAGAATAGGTTACACCTGCAACATATACATCAGGTTCTTTCTCAGGTTCATCATTTTTACAACAGGTAACACTCAGTGTTACTACTAGTAGAAATATATTGAAATAGGCTTTATTCAGTTTTGACATATAGTACTATCGTTAACAGACATTCTGTTGCAAGAAAAAGATGTATCCGCTTAGTAAGGCTGGAAATTTAGTCCTGCTAAATTATATGTATCTTTAGTAGAGTCTACTTATCCTTTTTCAACTTTACGAATAGCGGATTTTTTATTCTATTCATATAGCTTAATGTGCAATAAATAAAATTATTATCATTAATACGCGTTACCTAAAAAAGTAAATCTGATCTAGAGAATAAATTTAGGTAAACGTCAGAAAACATTTTTTCATTGGATGCCTCAAGTGCTTCACTATCTACCTAAAGACTTTTTTTTGCCAGTTTATGGAATTGTTCAAATGCTTCATTTTTTAAACTGCCAACTTTAATAGATGGCACAGGCACATCATCGGGAGTAGCTGTAACAATTTGATCAATTTAATTCAATCAAAAAAGGAACCTCTAGCCTATTCGAACACTGAAATACGTGGAACAGTCGTGGAACACATGAGATCCTAATATTCACAGATCAAGAAGGTTCGTTTATATTTGTAATAGGGAGGAATTCTGCTTATCTTTTGCCTATCATTCTGTTAAATTAGAGCATCCCTATATATAAAATAGTAAACAAATCCACTGAAAAAAATGGATATGGAAAACGTATTCAAAATGCAGTTCTCCTTTCTCATCCAATCGTGAAATATCTCAAATTAATTGTGGAACGCTAGTTGTGGAACATTCACAGCTTAAAATCCATCTCATCTATATTATTTCAGGTCATTGACAACTGATTTTCATAAGTGAGAGGATATTCCCAAATTATTTATTGTACTTATTACACTTAGTATAAGGTAAAAATCCACAAACGTCCATTTGTGGATTTTTACCTCTTTGTTTTTTACCTTTGCAAACAAGACAAACTGTCAGTTTTCTGTCTTATATATCCATATACTAAACCACTCTCCTACCTTCTATAAAACCAGTATTAAAGCCAACCTCCATTTAATCATGCCAACCTTCATTTCTTACTACCGGGTCTCAACCCAGAAGCAGGGCCGCTCGGGTTTAGGCCTTGATGCCCAACGAGCTGACGTGGAAAGATACATTGCCGGTAAGGGCGAGCTTATCGCTGAATTTACCGAAATCGAAAGTGGACGAAAGAATAACCGTCAACAGCTTCACAATGCCATTGAGCAAGCCAGAAAAACGGGATCAACCCTGATTGTGGCTAAGTTAGATCGTCTCAGCCGGGATGCGGCCTTTACCATTCAGCTCTCCAATAGTTCGGTAAACTTTGTTTGTGTTGATAATCCCCATATCAATAAAATGACTATCGGTATTTTAGCGCTGGTCAATCAGGACGAAGCGGAAAGGATCAGTTTACGGACCAAAGCTGCGTTAAGGGAAAAGAAGAAAAAAATTGACATGGGAATTTACACTAATTCGCAAATGGATCCACTTACGGGAGAACTTAAGGTAATGAAACCTGATAAAAATGGAAACTATCGGCTAGGTAGTCCGCAGGGCTTTACTGCTGATATTACACAGGCAGGAATGATGGCAGCTAAAGAAAAAGCACATTCGAATGAAAATACCAAACGTACCAAGCATGTCATTCGGGATACACTGAAAGAAAACCCTGATGCTTCATTAACTTTTTTAGCAGAACGCTTAAATACCTATGGAATACCCACCAGTAGAGGTAAACGGTTTAACAAGTTCAATGTAGCCTATTTTAGAAAGCTTGTGAAAGAAGAGATGAGTGTAAAAAACGAATGAGTTTTCTCATTTATACCTGTTATTATTCTTACTAGTCTCACTTACTCTAAATACGTTCAAACTAACAATGAAAGATATAATAAGTAACTCTGTGCTACTCCCCAGATTTAGGACCACTAGTTAAGATGAAAAATAAAGACTAAACTAGTGATCAAATGAAAGGAAAACGCAAAAAATACACCGCCAGTTTTAAGGCTAAAGTTGCACTAGAGGCCATTATACTCAAACAACAAAGCCAACCTGATAGGCTGGCCTTGCTGAATTCGGTAAATACAGAAGATTATTTAATAAAAATCACGTCATCGATATAGAAGGTTTCATCCTGGCTATCAGGTCCCTGAATTCTCCAACCGATCTGATTCCATTCTGGTCCATTGGCCCACAACTGCAATGAACTCACATCTATTTTGAAATAGGTCCATACGTTGGCAGGAACTTTGATTTTATTATAATCAGCGAATGTGCTAAAACCACTCGGACTTTGTTGTGACCAGATATACAGATCATAATCCTGAGAAGCTCCCTTGATCCAGAACGACAAATATTTGAAATTAGCATTGGCTGTATTTTTCCATCCAATGCCATTCTGACTCCAGGCTCCTTTGCCAAAGGTCATAAACTTTGAGGCAGTACCCGTTTTAAATACATCTGTACTAATACCTGAAGCTCCCCAGGATGCATTCTCATAACCGGGTGCATAGTCATCTGTAAAGAGTTGGAAAGCATTTTCCAGAGCTACAAAAGACTGAGAAGTTTGGGTAGTACCCGAACCATTGGTAATTCGCAAAGAGCTTTCCGTGAGCGTAGTAGCAGGGAACTTCAGTACCAGAGAAGTAGCAGAGGAGGAAACAATAGATACTTCTGTCAATGTATCTGCAGTAAAGGTAACCTTGGTTACATCACCCAGATTTTTACCTGTTAACGTGATCTCACTATCTTTTTTAAAGTTATAGTTGGAGACAGTGGTAACAGCCGGATATCCCAGTACATAGAAAGGTACTTTAAACTCTTTTCCCGAACGATTCTTGAAAATAATATTCTGCTCTCCGGGTTGTGCATCAGTAGGTACCCTGAAAAGAATAGCTCCATCAGTATTAAAGGTAGAGGTAAAACTGGCAGGTACACTACCTGTTTCGAAAGTAATGGAAACCACATCACTTAACCCTGCTCCTTTTACTGTCAAAACAGTATTGGATGCAGCACGTTCAGGATATATCTGGGCTACAGATGGATTGACATCATCATCCTTACAGGAGGACACGAACAATGATCCAGCCAGAATACTCAGTGTCAGTATTTTAGAAAAGTAATTTTTCATTGGTTAATATTTTTCGTTTAGTATAGCTAACTAAAACAGATCTTGATTAATAATAAGGAACAGGCTCTTCGCTCAATTTTGGACTCGCAGTCAGATCCGTTTGTGGAATAGGCAGAAACAACTGCGCAGCTGATGTCAACACCACTTTCTCACTGTTGATCTTGTGTGTTCCACTGAAATCATACCCTCCTCTTTCCTGCTGAGCAATTATAGCCTTGGCCTTTTCAAAACCCTGACGCTGAATATCAAACCAATAATCTCCCTCAAAAGCCAGCTCCACACGGCGTTCATGCAGAATAATGTCTTTTGTAAGACTAGTCAATGCTATCAAACCTGCTCTTTTTCTCACTTTATTGAATGCTTCCAGGGCAGTAGCATCGCTGGTAGAGGCATTATCACCTAAGGTTGCTTCTGCATAGATCAGCAGAATATCCGCATATCTAAGAATGTAAGTACAGATATCAGTAGAAGTACCATTTACGTTTTCACCATTTGTACCAGGTCCTACTACATATTTCAATGCATTAGCTCTGGAAGTATTTTTGGTCTTAAAATCTTCGTCTCCACCTATAGATGTAGTATCATACCTATAACCATTTGGAAAGTTCTTATTTGTCCAATCTGCACGGAAAAAGCCATGTTCCATCAAAGACCATCCTCGTCTTTTATCACCTGTCTCATACGATTTGATCAGATCAATGGTAGGAATTACCGATCCCCACCCTGCTCCTGTAGTAGGCTTCAATAATGCCTGTGTACCACAGTATGCCTGGATAGGATTACCATACGAATAGCCACCTTCAGCAATCCATTGCCAGGCAAAGAGAGACTCCTGGTTATTGTTAGCAGCAGAACTGGTAAACATGGCATTATAGTCCGGATACAGATCATACTTACCTGAATTGATTACTTCAGCAGCTTTAGCTTTAGCATTGGCATAATCACCCATATACAGATATACTTTTGCCATCAAACCCGTTGCAGATAGATTGGTAATACGACCTTTCTGGCTGGCTTCACTCGCTAGATTATCTTCTGCATATTGCAGGTCTTCCAGTACATATCTTAGCACATCTTTTTGCAGATAACGGGGAGAATCAAATACACCTGAAGAAGCAAACGCTACCGGATCATCAATAATAGGCACATCACCAAAGGCTCTTGCTAAAAAGAAAAACGCTACACCCCTCATGAATCGTGCTTCTGCAATACCTTGTACCAAATACGCGTCATCCGATACAGCAGCTCTTTTATTCTCCAGTGTTTGAACTAATGAACTCGCAGATCCTACTACAGAATACAAAGAAGCCCAGCTGGCAGCTACCAATACATCACTGCTGGTAAAGGTAAACTTGTTGTAAACCAAACCTCCATAATTAGGATCGTTTGCCGTAAGCATGTTTCCACCCAGTGCTTCACCTATGGCATGAAAAGCTTTATCCTGATAATCGTACCATACCCTATTGTAAAGAAGGCCAGTTGCGCTATTTACCTGTTCAGCGTTATTATAATAATTCTCTTCAGTAGGGTTATTTTGAGACGGACGTTCCAGAAAATCTTTGTTACAGGATGTCATGAATACACATGACATTGTTAATGCTATAAGAACTATCTTTTTCATTTTTTTCTTCTTTTAAAGGGTCATTTTAGAAAACAAAGTTACCACCAATAGTAAATGTTCTTGGATTTGGATAGTGACCGTCATCAATGTTCATATTAAATACGTTTCCATTGAAAGCACCAATTTCAGGATCATATCCGGTGTACTTTGTAAACGTTTTTAAATTCTGACCAGAGAAATAAACTCTCGCAGAAGACACTCCGATTTTCTTTATAATGGAAGCAGGTAAATTATACGCCAGTGTCACATTCTGAATTCTCAGATACGATCCATTTTCTACATATCTATCAGACATTCTTCTGTTTTGGTCATTCCATTCGTTATATCTCGGAATGGTAGCATTTGGATTTTCAGGAGTGTATCTGTTCAATACATCAACCGATTGATTCAGATTGGCATTGTAAAGACCTTCTATAGTACGTCTTGTATAATTCAGAATCTTAGCACCCTGACTACCAGATAAAAATACAGTAAGATCAAAGTTTTTGTATGTTACAGTATTGGTTATACCATAGGTAAAATTAGGAATAGGGCTACCTATATTTGTAAGATCTCTGGTATCAATTACACCATCATTATTAATGTCTTTGAAACGAATATCTCCTAACCATACCCCTTTAGGACCCACAGCCAATTGATTGTTTGTATTTTGTGTACCAAATGCATCTAGTTCAGCCTGAGAACGAAATAATCCGTCTGATTTTAATCCATAGAATGAACCTACAGCTTGTCCGGAAGGAGAATTAGTTACCTGTACAGCATTTCCATATTCTCTGTAAGCAGGATTAGGAACCCCACCATTATCATTCAGGATGTTTTTATAATGTGTAAAAACAACAGTAGTTTTCCAGGTAAGATCAGATTTTTGAATATTATTGGTAGTTATTGAGATATCTACCCCTGTATTTGTCATTTTACCAGCATTGGTAACAGGAGGCTGAATAGGATTATAAGTATTGGCAGAGTTAAGTCCGCTATAGACAGGAAGTTTTGCTTTGATAAGCATTTTAGTAGAGACTTTCTGATAGACATCTACTGTTAGTTCAACGACCCGATTGAATAAAGTTGCATCAACACCAATATTTTTTGTCACAACAGATTCCCACTGTAGCTTTGGGTTTCCGATATTAAAGTTTTGTGCACCACTTCCAAAAGGCGTTACAGGAATTAAAGACACATTGGTTGCATACGCATTGTTGGTATTAGCTGTATTGGAATTACCTACAGAACCTATACCAGCACGTATCTTTAAATAATTAATTAGAGACAGCTTTCTGAGAAACTCTTCTTCAGAGATAGTCCATCCGGCAGATACAGCTGAGAATGTACCCCATTTATTCTGTGGACCAAAATTTGAAGACCCATCTCTTCGGATTGAACCTGTTACAGAGTATCGTCCATTATAGGTATATAGCGCTCTGGCAAAATAAGATTCTATAGCAGTAGCATATTTGCCTCCATTAATAGTCTGGTTTTCTGCCTCGCCTGCATTTACAGATTCCAGATTATTGGCAAGCTCCTGACGGGATACAGTAATCTGATCATATGTGCTAAGGTTTGCTTCATGCCCTACTACAGCATTTACATAATGATTACCAAAGGACTTATCAAATGTCAGATAGCTTTTCAAAGCCCAGAAAAAGCCAATACCTCTATCCTCAATCAGTTTGCTTGGAGACAAAATAGTTGCACCTGTTGTGGTATTTTCTACTTTTGGTTGAAATGCTGAATTTTGTGAGAGGTTAAAATCATAGTTCAGTTCATTTCTAAGGGTAAAAGATTTCAGGAAATTAATATCAGCATAGATACTACCAAATCCTTTGTATTGGAGAGACCTTACTTTACGCATAGTTGCCATAGCAACTGGGTTGGTAGGATTTCCAAAACTAAGGCCACCAATATTCGTTACAGATGCAAACTGACCATCTATTCCCCTCACAGGAGCAGCAGGGCTATTATATGCAGCTAACGTAATTACTGCATCCGTACCATCAGTAAGTGTAGTTCGTTGATTTGCTCTGGATACATTAAGATTAACACCAGCTTTTAACCAAGACTTTACCTGATGGTCTATACCAAGTTTTGAAGAAAATCGTTCAAAATTAGAGCCAATTACAGTACCAGACTGGTTAAAGTAATTAAAAGAAAAATAATAATTGGTCTTGTTCTGGCCTCCGGAAAAAGATATCTGGTGATTCTGAACAGCTCCACGCTGAAAAATTTCGTCTTGCCAGTCAGTACCCGTTCCCAATACACTAGGATCTCTGAATTCAGGAAGTGTATCTAAAACCCCTCCAGAACCAACCGCTCTGATTTCAGGTATTAACGAGTTTTGATACTCCGCAAACTCACGCAGATTTAATAACTTAAGTTTTTTAGGCCGGTATTGTACACCATAATATACATCATACGTAACTTTTGATTCACCAATTTTTCCCGATTTGGTTTTGATCAATACAACCCCATTGGCAGCTCTTGCTCCATAGATAGCTTGTGCAGATGCATCCTTCAAAATATCTACCGACTCTATGTCATTCATGTTAATAGCAGCTAAAGGACTCTGTACAGTCTGACCAGCCATTCCACCCAGCTGATCCTGAGAAACACTTTTACGGTTATCCTGTACACCACCATCCAGAATTACACCATCTACTACATATAAAGGCTGGTTACCGTTTACAGAAGTTATACCCCGAACATTCACAGTAACACCACCACCTGGTTGTCCACCATTGCTATTGATGGTCACACCCGCTACTTTACCCTGCAAGGCTTGATCAATACCTGCAACAGGCAATGTTTTAATATCTTTTTCGGAAATAGAAGAAATAGAAGAAGTTACGTCTGTTTTCTTGACAGCGCCATACCCGATCACGACTACTTCATTCAAAGAAGTAATATCAGGCAATAACTGCACATCAATTTGCGAACGTCCGCCAATAACGATTTCTTCTGTTACCATTCCAATGGATGAGAAGGTTAGTGTTTTGGCGTCTGAAGGAACTGCGATGGAGTACTTCCCATTAGGGTCTGTTACTGTTCCGATGTTTGTACCTTTTACAACAACAGATACACCTGGCAATGTTTCATCTTTGTCTCCTGTTACCTTACCGCTAATAGTCACTTGTTGTGCAAACACGCAGTGTGCCCATAACAGAAAGCAGAAGAAGGAAAACAAATGAGTAATTCTCTTTCTCATAAGGAATATTTATAATTAATATATTTTTGTTACAAATTTCTCCTTTCTTCTGCATATTATTATAGCACTATTTTATCCAACTATAACACAAAAAAGCATATTCGATCGACTACTTTCTTGATATAGTATCATTAAAAAATATATAAAATACAATTTCCTACTCCATTTTCAGATTTACAATCCCCTCTGAGCTTACTCAAGTTGATATACTATATTCAATAGATATAGTACTATCATATAACATACAATAAACTGATAATCAATATATAAACAGTATAAAACTTACTATAACCTAGTAAGCCTTGTAAAATACAGAGAACGAAAAAGTACTTAAAAAGATGAATCTGAAGCTTCCTTTAAAATTTCTCTCTCTGGTTATCATACAAAATTTACGACTGTATCTGTCACTTTCTATTTTAGTGTGTCAGGTTGACAAATTATGATACAAAAAAGACTTTGGAATGGAGTGTAAAAACGAAAAAAGCCTGTCACTCATGACAGGCTTTTCAGGGTAAAAGACTTACACCTATAGTTTACTACCAATTAATATCCGGAATTCTGAGTAAGTCCCCAGGACTGCGCTTCTGTTAATGGAATCGGCACAACAGGAATCGGATTGACAACGCCTGTTTTGATACTATGGCTCTCAGGTCTGATAGCTTCTGTCTGAGAATACTTATTCGCCAAAGCAGTAAAGTAATGACCTGTTCTTACCAGACCATACTACTATACACCTTTTGAACTTACCCTCAATGCTGTTAAAATCAAAGAAGTTCATTAACAAGTTTGTTTAAATACAAAAAGTCTATACTAGCTTTACTATCCACCCATACAAAAGCACTACAGACTGACTTGCAAAAGTCAGTAAAAGAGAAAAATAAAGAAAAGAATACGTATCAAAAACACTAAAATAGCTTATATAAAAGCACGGGTACCAGAGAAATTTTCTCTGAATTTTTTAGGAGTACATCCTTTCTGCTTTTTAAACAGGCGATTGAAGTAGGATAGATTATTGAACCCACACTTATACGATATTTCAGCAATGGATTGGGTACTGTCAATCAGCATACGACAGGCATATCCCAGACGAATCTGATTCAGACTTTCGACAAATGTCTTGCCTGTACGTTTTTTGATAAACCGACAAAACGATACTTCTGTCATGCCCACCAGATCTGCCACCTCTTTCAACGTAATTTCACGTTCACAATTAACCTGCATATATTCAAACGCCTTTCGGATACGACGGCTGTTATAGGAATGCTGCTCCTGTGCAAACGAACTGGTAGAAAGTGCCTGTATATTTCTGGAGATAGACAAATCATGTAGAATAGACATCAGTTCAAGTACCGAATCAAAGCCACTTTTACGAGTCAGATTAATCAAACGGTCTTTTATGGCCATGATGGTTTCTTTCGAGAAGGATATTCCCCGGCTGGATTGTTCCAGCATGTTTTTAATAAATACCAGCTGATTGCGTTGTAAAAATTTAGCATCCAGAAAGTCTCTGTGAAACTGAATGGTCACTTCATGTATCTGTTCACTTTTGCACTGATGCGTAAACCACGCATGAGGCAAATTACTTCCTACCAGTACCAGTTCATAGTCCCCTATCACTCCGCTATGATCTCCTATTACCCGTTTGGCATTGGATGCATTCAATATCAGATTCAATTCAAACTCTTCATGGTAATGAAAAGGAAAGTTAAAATCTGTTTTGAATCGCTCAAAAATGGTAAAACAATCATAAGGAGTCAGAGGAGTAACCTCATGATAAAGGTGTATCATATATCAAAAAAAGATAATATTGTATTATTAACCAGTCAATCTATTAAATTAAAAACGCTCAAATATATCTAAAAAAAAACATGTCATTATTAGAATAATCAAATAATATCACAGATAAGTAAGAAACAAAACCATGCTCTATTCTAGCAGGGCGAAGGTTAGTATAATTTTATGGAACAAAAAGATAATATTGTACTATATATGACCTATAAAAAGCAAATAGCTTTGTATCCAGTTACAACAAGAGTTATTTCATTCAGTCTATCCAGTCTCAGGTATATGTTTTCACGATTAGTACTTTGCTTTTTTTTCATTGGCCTGACTACCTATTGCCAGTCGATGCCAGTGGATTCTTTGTGTACTCCTGAAACACGTAATCTGTATATACACCTGCAGCAACTGGTACAAAAGGGAATCCTGTTTGGCCATCAGGATGACCTGGCCTATGGAGTTGGCTGGAGAGGTGTAGCAGGCAGGTCAGATGTGCAAAGCGTAACCGGACAATATCCGGCAGTGATGGGCTGGGACCTGGGTCACATCGAAACCGGAAAGACAGAAAACCTCGACAGTGTGCCTTTTCAGAAAATCCGTGAATACATTCGGTTTGCCTATAAAAAAGGCTGTATCAATACAGTCAGCTGGCATTTGAATAACCCTTATAATGGTAAAAGCTCCTGGGATGAAACTCCCACAATCAAATACATATTACCTGGCGGAGAATCACATGCTACATTTAAAAGCTGGCTGGTCATTGTGGCTGACTTTCTGAAAAGCTTAAAAACAGAAAACGGAACACCCATCCCTGTTATATTCAGACCTTACCATGAACATACAGGTAGCTGGTTCTGGTGGGGTAAAAAGGAATCAACCCCTGAAGAATACATTGCCTTGTGGCGCTTTACCGAACGTTTTTTGCAGGAACAGGGTGTTCATAACGTCCTGTATGCGTATTCAAGTGCAGAATTCTCTTCAAAGGAAGATTTTCTGGAACGCTATCCGGGTGATACATACATTGATATTATTGGATTTGACACGTATCACCGGGATGCCCCCAAAGAGAATGCAAACTTTGTGGCCAATACACGAAGAATGCTTACCGACCTCACAGAAATCGGAAAGATCCACAATAAAGTATGTGCACTAACAGAGACAGGATTGGAAAGCCTTACAGAGAAGAACTGGTGGACATCCATTGTATATCCTATGGTGAAAGATTATCCGTTATCATATGTCCTGGTTTGGAGAAACGCCAATACAAAGCACCACTATGCTCCGTATCCGGGTCATGCCAATGCAGCGGATTTTCAAACATTCTCTAAAATGCCTAAAGTATTATTTGAAAAGAAAGTTGCACAGGAACAAGTATATAAATCCGGCACAGGCGCTAAACGGAAGTAAGAAGAGGCTACCTATCGTAAAGGTTACAAAATAAGCATGTTGAGCGCTTTTATGCTATAGTAGACAATCTCCAGGACAGTATACATCTTGTGTTTTAAGAACCAGCAACCAGTTTATAAAAGGGATGATTAAGAAAAGTAGATTTAAGGAAGTATGTTATTGATCTGATTTTCGGATCAATAACATTTTTATTTTCGCAGTTATCTACGGTACTCAGATCAGGTAAAAGTGTCTGAACTATCTGAGTCATTAATCACAATCTGTTACTCCTCGTTATTTCATGAAACTACAATCCATTGACATTCTTATTATCCTTATTTATCTGCTCGCTGTAGTAGTGATCGGGCTGGTATTGCGCAAAAAGGCGAAAGAAAATAAAGAAGAATACCTGCTGGGAGGCAATTCGTTGCCCTGGTATATGTTATGCCTCTCCAATGCTTCAGGTATGTTTGATATTTCGGGTACAATGTGGATGGTAGCGCTTGCCTTTGTATACGGTCTCAAAAGTGTGTGGATACCCTGGTTATGGCCTGTGTTTAATCAAGTTTTTCTGATGATGTACCTGTCTGTGTGGATACGCCGATCCGGAGTGTCTACAGGAGCAGAATGGATGATTACACGTTTTGGCAATGGAAAAGACTCCAAACTTTCTCATAGTGTGGTAGTAGCGTTTGCGTTGATTGCCGCCATGGGTTTTCTGGCCTATGGGTTTGTAGGATTAGGCAAATTTGTCGAGATATTTATTCCCTGGAATCTGGTAGCACCCTATGTTCCTTTTGAAGTACCTACTGCCTATATTCCTCATTTCTATGGTATTATTCTGACATTAATAGCTGGTTTCTATGCCATTCTGGGGGGTATGTCCAGTATTGTATGGGCGGATGTAATCCAGTATTTTATTATGCTGGTAGTATCGGTTGTGATTGCGTATATCGCTATGCACAATCTGAGCGTCAATCATTTGAATGTACCCAATGGATGGTATAGTCCATTTTTTGGATGGAATCTGGATCTGGACTGGTCAGGCATTCTGTCAGAAGTAAATGAAAAAATCAAAAGTGACGGCTATTCTCCCTTCAGCATTTTCTTCTCCCTGATGTTGTTTAAAGGAGTTTTAGCCAGTCTGGCCGGACCTACTCCAAATTATGACATGCAGAAAGTTCTATCAACCAAAACGCCTCAGGAAGCAGCCAAAATGAGTGGATTTGTATCTATTGTGTTACTCCCTATCCGCTATTTGATTATCATTGGCTTGACTGTGTTAGCTATTCTGTTCTATGATCAACTGAATCTGAGATCAGCCAATGGTATTGACTTTGAGAAAATTCTGCCCTCTGCCATCAATAATTTTGTCCCGGTAGGTTTGATGGGTCTGTTGCTGGCAGGTCTGTTGGGGGCATTTAAAGGCTCTTTTGCCGGGACATTGAATGCTGCTCAGGCCTATACAGTCAACGATATTTACTTAAAGTATATTAAACCGAATGCTACCAATCAGCAAATCAGTACTATGAACTATGCTACAGGGATATTCTTCATTATTCTGAGCATTATTCTGGGTTTGTTTGCCAAAGATGTAAACAGCGTATTACAGTGGATTGTTTCTGCCTTATATGGTAGCTATATCGCAGCAAATGTACTAAAATGGCACTGGTGGCGATTCAACGGCTATGGTTTCTTCTGGGGAATGGTAGCTGGTATGATTCCTGCTATGACATTCCCTACTATTTTTAATAATACTCTTGATTTGTATTATTTCCCACTATTGCTGGCAATCTCCTTTGGTGGCTGTATTCTGGGAACTTTACTTACGGAACCTACGGATACAGAAACGCTAAAGAAATTCTATAAAACAGTAAGACCCTGGGGCTTCTGGAAACCTGTTCATGAACTGGTAGTTCAGGAAGATCCCACCTTTGAAGCCAATAAAAACTTTACTCTGGATGTATTCAATGTGGTAGTCGGCATTATTGCTCAGACTGCACTCACCATATGGCCTATGTATCTGGTACTGATGCAATGGATTCCACTTACCATTACAAGTGTGGTTCTGGCTATTTGTGCTGTGATCTTAAAGAAGACCTGGTGGGACAAACTACATACACAGGAAATCGAAAAAACAGAACAGACGACAAACCAGACCTCTGCCCTCATCTGAGAAGCATGCACTCCGGTGACAGGTAAGGTCTAGTATTTCAGTTTATAGTAAAGCACGTATCAATATCTTATCAACGTTACCCATGACACTTCAATTTAAAGAACGACTCTCTCAACTAAAAGCGACATATGAGGAACTGATCTCGCGCCGGAACACGAAAATCACTCCAGGCAATGGAATCTTTGATAAGTATGTACATCCGGTTCTTACCGGTCAGCATGCTCCCCTTTTCTGGCGCTATGACCTGAATCCTGAAACCAATCCGTATCTGATGGAACGCATTGGCATTAATGCGGCCTTTAATGCAGGGGCCATGAAATGGAAGGATACATACATTATGGTAGCTCGTGTGGAAGGCAATGACCGCAAATCATTCTTTGCCGTAGCAGAAAGTCCCAACGGCATCGATAACTTTCGGTTCTGGGATTATCCCATTGTGATGCCGGAAACCAGCGACCCGGATACAAATGTGTATGATATGCGTCTTACCCAACACGAAGATGGATGGGTATATGGGTTGTTCTGTACCGAACGCAAAGATCCAAATGCACCCAAAGGGGATTTATCTTCTGCTGTGGCACAATGTGGTATTGCCCGCACAAAAGACCTGGTTCACTGGGAACGTCTGGCTGATCTGAAAACACCTTCTCCACAACAACGCAATGTGGTACTTCACCCTGAATTTGTAGATGGAAAATATGCTTTCTATACCCGTCCTCAGGATGGATTTATCGATGCAGGTACCGGTGGTGGGATAGGCTTTGGTTTGGCACCTTCCATAGAGAATGCGGTGATTGAAAAAGAATTTATTGTGGACGAACGCAGATACCATACCATCTATGAAGCAAAAAATGGTTTGGGTCCTGCTCCCATCAAAACTCAATACGGATGGCTCCATCTGGCCCATGGGGTACGTAACACAGCAGCAGGATTGCGGTATACATTGTATGTCTTTATGACAGATCTCAATGACCTGACCAAAGTTATCTACAAACCTGCAGGTTATTTTATTGCTCCGGAAGGTGAAGAACGAATCGGGGATGTATCCAATGTTGCCTTTAGCAATGGCTGGATTCTGGATGAGGATGGCACGATATTTATTTATTATGGTTCGTCAGATACCCGTATGCATGTAGCCACATCTACACTGCCTCAGTTACTTGATTATGTAATCAACACTCCGGCAGACGGGCTTCGGTCAGCAGCGTCTGTAGAAACACTGAACAATCTGATTGCTAAAAATAAAGCATTGAAGAGTGCAACTGTTACCGAAGTAAATGGAGTAGCCTGATCCAAATGTTATGATTTATATAAAGTCCTGTTGCAGGTTCAAAAACCGTTCCCACAACAGGACTATTCCGCTTACACACAACAAACTATATAATGCAGACCCAATCTACCACTGTTATCGAATCGTATGCTAAAGAGCTTGAAAATGAATTATTTTCAATTCTGGATTACTGGCGGCGTTTCACTGTAGATGACATAAAAGATGGCTTTTACGGGCAAATTGACGAAGATAACAACGTCCACCCTACTGCCCCTAAAGGAAGTGTGCTGAATGCAAGAATACTATGGACCTTTTCAGCTGCCTACCAGTATACTCCCAATCCGGAATATCTGATCATTGCAGACAGAGCCTATCATTACATTCTGGATCACTTCATTGATCCGGTTTATGGGGGAGTGTACTGGTCTGTGGATTACGAAGGAAATCCGCTGGATACTAAAAAACAAATTTATGCTCTTTCCTTTACCATTTACGGACTGATAGAGTACTATAGGGCAACAGGTGTTACAACAGCTCTGCATACAGCTATTGAGTTGTTTGAACTCATTGAGAAATATAGTTACGATCCTGACAAAGGTGGGTATTTTGAGGCGTTTAACCGGGAGTGGCAAACAACCGACGATCTGCGCCTGAGTGCAAAGGATGCCAATGAAAAGAAAACCATGAATACACATTTGCATATTCTGGAAGCCTATACAAACTTATACAGAGTCTGGAAAAATGAAGTATTGAAACGACAGACCTATCACCTGCTGACCATCTTTACACACCACATTATTGATCCGGACACCAATCACCAGATTTTGTTTTTTGATGAGGACTGGACAGCTAAATCGGATATTGTCTCGTTTGGACATGATATCGAGGCATCCTGGTTGCTAATGGAAGCGGCGGAATTACTAGACGATCATATGCTACTAAATCTGGTTCGTGAAAAATCGATTGCGTTAGCCCGTTCCTCTGAAAAAGGTCTGGATACAGATGGGGGTATGTGGTACGAACTGGAACCACAATCCAATCACTGGATGTATGAAAAACACTGGTGGGTACAGGCCGAAGCAATGGTGGGCTTTTTTAAGGCATATCAGCTTACCAATGAGTCGCATTTTCTGGACAAATCCCTGAATTGCTGGGAGTTTGTAAAAAAATATGGCATTGACCATACACATGGGGAATGGTACTGGGCTATCATGGCGGATTACAGTACTATGGTTAATCAGGATAAAGCGGGTCTATGGAAGTGTCCTTATCATAATAGCAGAGCTTGTTTGGAGATTATACATACAGCGTCTTTGTATAAAGGGTTATGATATGTGTTTTTATGGAATATTGTGTTTTCTCAGATTCCGTTCATCTCTCTCCTTATAGTAGTTTAAAGCACTCTCCCTAAGTTTTCTCAAAGTTCCTATCTTTATTCTATTTGCGGCATGGTACTTACCTTTAAGCTGCTATTTAATTAATCTGATAGATGACAGGCCTTATTCTGTGTCTTTTCTTACTATTCATCTTATCTAACTATTCATCTTATCTTAGAAACATAACTTTCTGCTTTCGAAGATGTCTTTAAAAAATACTGTACTGCTGGAAAGTGAAAGTGGAGTTGCCTGGGCTTTAACATGCTTATCACAAACATGCTTATTTACTTCTAATGCTTTAATGAACTTTTTCAGACCATTCACTTTCTGTTTGACTATCAGCTGAGGTGGTCCTAAAAATCGGGACACATAACTTGCTTAACTTAGCAAGTACATGAAAACAAAAAAGACAACAAGTAAACGGAGTAAATACAGTGCCGATTTCAAAAATGAAGTAGATCTCATACATTCGAAGATTGGCTTCAAAAATGCTTCTTGCTGGGCAAAGTGCTGCCAAAATTAATCAGCAGCGAGGCATTAGTGAAAACGAAGCGTATCTGCTTCGGTGATCTATCGTTGGAAGAATGAACAGGTTGCTCAATCAAATTTGCCCGAACAGCAAGATAAAACAGTGTCAGTTAGTGAGCTTTTGCAAAAGGTAGAGCAATTGCAGAAACAAGTTTATCAGACAGAGACGGAACGAGATATCTTAGAGCCGATGCCAGACACGTAACAGGTTAAAAAGTAGTAGCTATTTTTTCAAAATCTCCTTAAAGGAAAAATATGAGTGGATACAGTTGTGGAGCAAGGAATTTGAAATCAGACTAGGATGCTAGAACGTTTGTGTCAAGTGTTGGGTGTAAGCCGTAGCGGATTTTATCGTTATCTGAAAGGAGAGACCCATTCAGTTTCCCAACAAAAACAGGAACAGTATCAACAGATTGAAGATTTGTTTTGGGAACATAAAAGACGTTATGAAACTCGTAGTTTACAGGCAGAGTTGATGGCTCAAGGCAGAGTAATAGGTAGACATCAAATCCGAAAAGTACTGAAAGAGAAAGAATTAAAAGCTATTCAACCTAAAAGCTTTGTACCAAAGACCACTCAATCCAAACATGGAAAACGCAATTCACCAGCCCATGCGGTATCCATTAACTTGCTTTTGGATCAAACAAGAGCAGAGAAACCGAATCAGATTAATGACTACCGCATGGGCTGGTATCAGATATAACGTATTTGCCTTTAATTAATGGCGGATTTGCTTATTTAGCCACTTGGATAGATTTATTTTCTCGTTATGTAGTGGGTTAGCAAGTAGGTAAAACCATGGAAGAAGAATTAGTTATTGAAGCTTTACAAATGGGATTACAGACTAGAAAACCCACACCTGGATTTATCCTGCTTTTGGATCATCTCTGATCCATTGATCAAGGTGGTCAATATGTATTCAAAAAGTTGAGAACATTGATCAAAAAATGGAAATGTAATCAAAGTATGTAATGTAATCAAAGCATGTCTAGAGCTGACCAGGTTTATGATAATGCTAAAGCCGATGATACTCACGTTTCAGATTGCTGAATCGTTCTTTTCTCGTTTTAAAGCCGAACTGATAGAAAATGGAACTTTCTTATCAGTAGACGATGCCAAAACAGAATGTTTTGAATACAATGGCTACCGCATGGGCTTGAAATTTAGTATAATTGAAACAGAAGACATTCTGCTTTGGGCTATAAAAGTCCAGCAGAATTTGAACAACTTTATCACATTAATCTCATTCACTCGCAAGTCGTGTGTCCTGATTTTTAGGACCACCTCATACAAATTGTACCGCTCAGGTTGAACCAGTAAAACATCTATCTGTAGTATAAGTTGGTGCCAGTCAACAAGGATTACAAGTCCATGAAGTAGCTACCAGAAAAAATGATATTTATGACTGGACTTCTTTTAATCCTGTCTTTAATTTCATTAAATGCGATTCTCCCCAGTTACCGAGGGCAAGCACAACCTCTTCTAAACTGTTACTATATTCGGTAAGTTCGTAGAGAACGGTCACCGGAGTATCTTCTGCATAAACTCTACGCTTGATAAAACCATTGGCTTCAAGATCTTTTAATTCATTTGACAACACCCGGGCGGAAATACCTTCGACTGCTCTTTTAAGATCATTAAATCGTTTGCTTTGAGCAAAAAGCGCAATAATGATTGGCAGTTTCCATTTGCCACCAATGATATACAACGCGTCAGCCACTGACTTTACCAGTTTTTGAGACATTATCTGATCACGTATATCAATACAATTCTGTTCCATTTAAAGTTAGGTTACCTAAAGGATACTAGTAACCTTTAGTTTACTGGTATCTTTTAATTACCAATAGTAAGTATTTTTGAAAAGAAAATAATTACTATGAAAAAGAAATAATGCTGTCCCTTTTTGTATTGTTCGCTTTTACCGGATTTGCACAGGAAAATTTACCAGATAAAATTCTGGGTACCTGGCTGATGGAAAACAAGGAATCGAAGATTGAGATTTTTAGAAAGGGCCATACATTCAACGGAATATTGCTTTGGTCAAAACAGATGTATGAGGCCGATGATGTATGAGGCCGATGATGTATGAGGCCGATGATGTATGAGGCCGATGGCAAAACCTCAAGGAAAGATGTCAACAATAAAGATGCAGCTTTGAGGCTGAGAGACCTCAGGAACCTACCCTTATTATCCGGCTTTGTGTATAATGGAAGTGAATGGAAAAACGGGACAATCTATGATCTAAAAAGTGGGGAAAACTATAGCTGCATCATCAAAATGAATAGTCCTGATAGTATGCTGGTGCGTGGCTATGTTGGGATAACACTGCTTGGCAAAACAGTTTCCTTTTCAAGTGTAAAAATCAAAAATCTGTGACCATGATTCAAAATCCATATGATCTGAGCGGCCTGAAAAATAAAAAGGTGATTATCAGAACGCCAGGGCCGGCTGAAGTTTGCGAAATCTTTGAAGAAGATCTACCCTCCCTAAATGCTGACCAGGTTCTGGTAAAGGTAGAATATTGTGGTGTTGCCCTAGGCGATATCCTATTTCGTGAAGGCATTAGCCCTGTTGAATATCCGATGACACCCGGTTATGATGTAGTAGGCCATATCGTTGCTATTGGTACAAAGGTTTATGGTTTTAAGCCCGGCGACCGTGTGGCAGCACTTACATTAAAGGACGGTTATTCTTCATACGTATGTATAGACAGTGAAATCATTGTAGCTGTGCCCCAAGGAATAACTTCGGAGAAAGCCATTGGTGCGATGCTTAATTATGTAACGGCCTATCAGCTTCTGGTCAATAAAGCCAAATTAGCTGCGGGCAGTTCCATTTTAATACATGGAGCCGCGGGAGGAGTAGGCCTTGCCGTTCTTGGCTTGGCTAAGGTTTTAAATATTACTGCTTATGGAACAGTGTCTACCCATAAAGTCAGTACAGTAACGGTTGCAGGCGGTATACCGATCGATTATACGCAAACTGATTTTGTAAAAGAGATACTTATAAAAAACGGGAATGGTATTGATGCGGTATTTGATCCTATTGGCGGCTCAAATTTGTGGCGGTCCTACAAGGTATTGAATAAAAACGGCCAATTGATTAGTTTCGGCGTAGGAGAAGCGTTGAAAAAAGAGGGGAATGCCAAATGGCGTTTGTTTAAAGCTGTTTGGCCGCTTCTCGTATTAAAGTTACTCCCAAATTCCCGAAAGGTTCGGCTTTATACCACCACTGCCAAAAATCGACATCTTAAAGAGGTTATTGAAAGAGTATTCGCCTTCGTCGAATCAGGTAAAATTACACCGGTGATCAGCAAGGTTTTTCCGTTAACATCCGTTGTCGATGCGCATAAATATCTGACCGATCAACGGCCTATGGGTAAAGTGCTGTTAAAACCATAATTGCTTGTTAATGGAGGAAACCAGGACATTGACCATCTGTCATTATAAAGCGTGACTATGTGATTTCAAAATTTTGAAATTGTACATCATTTGATGTTTGACCTGCGCCCATAAAAATGGGTATTTGCTGGCAATGTCAGCTTTCAGATCAAACCGCTACTAATCAATGCCTCTCCTCTGTTGGGTTATAATTTCACAGACAACCTAATAGCAGACCTGGGTCCTAACTATATTTACAATAAAGAAGGGTTGGCTTCTCCAGTGGTGAGTAGCAAACCAGGTCCGATGCATGTATATGGAGGCAGGGTATCTGTAACCAGAAGGCTCTATAAACCTTTGTTTTTACAGGCCGAAACCGAAGCGTTGAATTACCCTTATTCTGATGATAGAGAAGAGACGTGACTGGGTGGTGAATCCTCTGACTGGATTGTCATTAAACATGAACACTGAAAGAAAATCGTTTTTCCAGATTACAGTGCTGTATAACTTCAATTACAACAATAACGAGTTTAATAAACAACTCTATAATTCTCCGTTCTATAATTCTCCGTGAGTATTCCGCTTAGGAGCAGGATTTGGTGGGAAGAAAAAATAAATAGAGGCAGGTTGTCACACCTACCTCTAAGTTTACTATTCAGAATTATTAATATTCAGATGGCAGCAGCAGCACTCTATCTGAAAACCACAGTGTGAGATGACTGGCTACAAAATCTGAGTAGGGAATGACTTCTTTAAATAGTTCCCTGTCGTTTCCATCTGAACAATGCAGTTCAAAAACGTCTTCTCTCAACCAGGTAAGTTTCCAAACCTGAAAGTCTTCTTTAAGCAGGTTCTTATTGAGTGCTGCTTCAATGAGGATTTTGTCTATAAGCCAGTAACAGTTATAGGTTTGGGCCATATACTGCATCCGTATAGTAGAGGCGAGAGAGTATGTGGCGGTAATACGATTCACTGCCTGTAAAGTGAGCCAGCTGTTGGTTTAAATTCGGGATACGATTCGAAGATCCGTTAGAAGAAGCATGCATACTGGAATTCATAAAAGTAAAAGATTTTAGTGAGGCCTAACCCTGTGTCAGGCGATAGCTTCACATGGGATGAAAAAAAGGATCGGCTTTCGGTGGATTTAGCAGGGGGACTCTTGTTTTCAGGGCTGGGTCCGTTTTACGGCGAGGAGGATAGTGGACAGGCTAAATAGGAATCAGGACGCAGTCTTTATCCTTGAAAAGATCCTTTTTATTCATCTATCTTTGCTTTCACCTGTCACATAGTAGTGGGCGGGAAAAAGATAAGTCACAGGTAGATCCTGGACTTATCTTACAAACGGCATTTGAGAAGATGCATACGGGTTATAATGGCTCAATCAAAATCATCCCCATAGAAGAATCCATATTTATTCCTCCAACCTATTTTATTCCTCCAAACTATCTTGTGTAAATAGATCTTTTCCAGGGTATATTTCAACCATTGAAAAGGGTTCACATCCTCTTTCTTACAGATGGCAAAGAAGGAATAAATCTATCACTGCCAGATCATCACTGCGAGATCATCGCCTCTTGTTGTGCCGCTTGATGACTAGCTGCAAACAGGTAATTCTTTCTACCTAAAGCGATGGGCCGGATCGCGTTTTCCACCATTTTTTACCCTAATCGTTGATTTCGGCACAACGACCATTAATACGGCTACATCCATTTTTTTTTAACACAGCATCTTTGTATTGTAATTATTTATCAACAACAAAAATTAAAAAAAAATGGACAACTCAAAAAAAGTTTGGTTTGTAACTGGTGCCTCAAAGGGATTAGGATTATCTCTTGTGAAAAAGTTGCTTTCAGAAGGCTACAAAGTAGCGGCTACCTCACGAAGTGCAGAATCATTAACCCAGGCGGTTGGTGCCGGCAATGCTGATTTTCTACCACTACAGGTAGAGCTGCTAAATGAAACCAGCATAGCCGAAGCCATAGAAAATACAATCAACACCTTCGGTGGTATTGATGTGTTGGTAAACAATGCCGGTTATGGTCAATTAGGTACATTAGAAGAAATGAGCGATGCGGAAGCCAGAGAAAATTTTGACATCAATGTATTTGGTTTATTAAATGTTACCAGAAATATTATGCCACACTTCAGAGCTAAAAAGGCAGGGCATGTTATCAACATTTCTTCTATTGCCGGTTTATTGGGTGCATTCCCGGGTTGGGGGGTGTATTGTGCTACAAAATTCGCGGTAGTTGGTTTAACCGAAGCCCTTTCAGTAGAAGCCAAAGAGTTTAATGTAAAAGCTACAATTGTTTATCCGGGTTATTTCAACACTAACTTCCTTAAAGAAGGCTCTATGAAATTGGCCGCCAATCCTATTGCGGATTACACAGCAGCCCGTAACACCGAAATATGGCACGAAACTCAAATGGTAGGTAATCAACCGGGAGACCCAACCAAAGCAGCCGAAGTGTTTATTGAATTGGCGGAAATGGAAAATCCACCATTGCACTTCTTTATGGGTTCAGACTCATTCGGTATGGCCAATAACAAGATTGAAATCTTACAAAATGCGCTTACTGCCAATGAAACCTTGAGTAAATCAACAGATTACGTAAAATAATTTACTGACAATTTAAAATTTCAAAAAAATGAAAAGCAGTATTTTAAAATCACTTTCAGCACTTTTGGTGCTATGGTCTGCCTTCACTGCAAACACCTATTCACAGTCAGCAAGTACCAAAGCAAATGGTACAAAACTTACAAAAAAAGTGTTGATCGTTCTTTCTGCTGCCGATACTTGGACAAGGGCGAATGGAGAAAAGTACCCTACAGGATATTGGGCAGAAGAATTTGTTGACGTGCATAAAGAATTTATTGATGCCGGATACACAGTAGATATTGCTTCGCCAAGAGCAGTAAAACCTACAGCAGACCCTAAAAGTCTTCAGGTAGCTACCGTTGGAGCAGAAAAAGCACTTGCCTTCTCTTACTATATTACTGCATTATCCAAAGAACTTACTCATCCTTTGGAATTATCTGAAATTAATATGGCCGAATATGATGCTGTAGTCATTCCCGGTGGCCATGGCCCTGTTGAAGATTTGTATAAAGATAAAGACATGGGCAAGGTGCTTTTTGCAGCAGATAAATCCAAAAAAATTATCGGTGCAGTATGTCATGGTCAGGGTGCTTTTTTAAGTGCTGTTGACAGCAAAGGCAACTGGTTGTTCAAAGGGAGAAATATGACATCTTTCAGCGATGCAGAAGAAATTGAATTTGGTACTGCCGACAACGCGCCCTGGCTGTTGGCTTCCACATTGAGAAAATACGGTGCCAATTATACTTGTGGTAAAAACTGGGGCAATTATATCATGGTGGATGGCAACCTGGTAACCGGTCAAAACCCGGCATCAAGTATTCCAATGGCAAAGGCAATCATTGAGCTATTGAATAAAAAGCAATCACTTTGATTTATTCAAGTAAATTCATTAAGTGGAAATCAAATAAATTTTAACTTTGACAGGGCTTTTCGAACACGTAAGCCCTGTCATTACTGTTGAACAGATGAGCAATAAACAAATTTATCGTTTCAATTCCATTGCCGAATTTCATAAGATGAGTGGCTTACCTAAGCCTGAGCATCCCTTGGTTAGTTTGGTAGATTATGGCATGGTGGAGTACCATACCGATGAAACAGAAATTAGTTGGATACAAAATTTTTATTCCGTAGGTTTAAAAAGAAACATACAGGGCAAGTTTAAATATGGTCAACAGCAATACGATTTTGATGAAGGGCTTATGACATTTGTAGCTCCCAAGCAAGTAGTAAGTATCACTGTAGACAAAACCCAAACCATAAAACCTTCGGGTCTTTTATTGTTTATTCATCCCGATTTTCTTTGGAATACCAACTTGGCAAAGACCATAAGCAGATACGAGTTTTTTGGTTACAATGTAAACGAAGCTCTGTTTATGTCTGAGAAAGAAGAAGCCGTAATTACTGATATTTTAAAAAACATACAAAGAGAGTACCACTCTGCCATTGATAAGTTTACTCAAAATATCATCATTGCCCAAATAGAACAACTACTTGGTTACTGCGAACGATTTTATCAAAGGCAGTTCATCACCAGAGCCAAAACCAATCATCAAATTCTTGACAAAGTAGAAACCATTTTAGAAAACTATTTCAACGATGGCAATCTGATAGATAAAGGTACACCTACAGCCCAGTATTTAGCAGACCGGTTGCATCTTTCTCCAAACTATTTAGGTAGCTTATTAAAATCACTTACCGGCAACTCTACCCAAACGCATATCCACGAAAAGTTGATAGAAAAAGCCAAAGAAAAATTATCGACTACTAATCTTACCGTTAGCGAAATAGCTTATGAGTTGGGTTTTGAGCATAGCCAAAGTTTCAGCAAGTTGTTCAAAAGTAAGACCAAACTATCCCCGTTGGAGTTTAGGGCATCGTTTAACTGATCAGCATTTCTCACCCAACATTCGGCATTTTGACTGCAAGTAGCTCATTTTTCCTTTTTACCTTTACTAATACATAATAAAGGTAAAATGAGTTACACTTTAATCACAGGAGCCAGTGGCGGTATTGGCGAAGCTACCCAAGAGAATTTGCTGCCAAAAAACACAACGTAGTTTTGGTGGCAAGAAACAAATCCAAGTTGAAACAACTTTGCAATGAACTTCCAAAAAGTCATGCTGTTAATGCTGAATACATTGAGGCTGATTTGAGTAGTCCAAGCTCACCACAACAGCTCACCACAACAACTCACCACAACAACTATTTGATGAGTCCCAAAGAAGAAACATCCAAATAGATGTTCTTATTAACAATGCCAGCATAGGCTCCAGCTGGGAATTTGCAGAGAACGATTTGAAATCCGAATTGGACATTATTCAAATCAATTGTACTTCATTAACATCACTTACACATTTGTTTTTGCAGGATATGAAGCAAAGAAAATCAGGCACTGCTATTAATCTTGGGTCAATGATTGCCTTTACTTACTACGTCCTTGATATCGGCTTAATAAGGCTGTTTTTTGAGCTTAGAGTAAAAATCCGGCCATTTGTAACGAAACCCCTTGAATGGGATCTGCGGCAAAACGTTCTCTCTTCTGTCCTGGCTACACCCGTTTGACTTGGCAATTCCAATATTTCTAATTGCAATTAGTTTATGATACAGCCCCTTTTTTCCGAGTGCAGGAGTTTGGGATGGGTGCGGGTCCGCTACAGAAAATCAAACACTTCTCAACTAGCGGGACTATGTTGCATAGCAGAAGTTTGCATAGCAGAAGTAACCAATCCGCACAAGCTATTAAAACTCTTACGCATGTCACAACAACCCTCATATTTTCAGATTACAGTGCTGTATAACTTCAATTACAACAACGAGTTTAATAAACAACTCTATAATTTTCCGTTCTATAATTCTCCGTAAGTATTCCGGTTAGGAGCAGGATTCGGTGGGAAGAAAAAATAAATAGAGGCAGGTTGTCACACCTACCTCTAAATTTACTATTCAGAATTATTAATACTCGGTCGGCAGCAGCAGCACTCCATCTGAAAACCACAATGTGAGATGATCGGCTACAAAATCCGAGTAGGGAATGACTTCTTTAAATAGTTCCCTGTCATTTCCATCTAAACAATGCAGTTCAAAAACGTCTTCTCTGAGCCAGGTAAGTTTCCAAACCTGAAAGTCTTCTTTAAGCAGGTTCTTATTCAGGGCGGCTTCAATCAGGATTTTGTCCAAAAGCCAGTAGCAGCGATAGGTTTGGGCCAGATACTGCACCCCTTCCGTATAGTAGAGGCGGGAGAGCATGTGACGGTAATAGTATTCGCTGCCTGTAAAGTGAGCCAGCTGTTGGTTTAAGTTCGGGATACGATTGGAAGATCCGTTACTAGAGGACTCGTTCATAGAAGAAGCAATCATAAAAATAAAAGAGTTTAGTGAGGCCTAACCCTGTGTCAGGCGATAGCCCTCTCCCACCTACATATACACACAGATCTAGTATGGCTATAGCGGAGATAGATCCTTGCTTTCCAGTGACTTTTCCGGTTTATGGCGTGTTGGAAAATGAGAGGATTTGTGATTGGAAAAGGCAGCGCTAAAAAGGAAAAGGCAGCGTTTACACTGGAAAGTGTGTGGATAGAAGGGTAATTTTGTTTTCGTCTGACTCAGGCCACACAGCAGATTTAGATTACAATAAACAGGATGTTCCAGGAACAATCAGTATAGAGGGCTATGTCAGAGATGATCCATTGAGTCGTTTACCAGAGCCGAGACGGTAGAAGTTTTCGTGACGAATGTCTGAATACAAATTGGTTTTTATCTTTGTCCGATGCAGTCGAAAAGATTGAGGCTTGGCGGCTGTAATACGCAAGCTGCGAAGCCATTCATGCGACGTCATCCAGTTTCGACCTCATAGTTCACTATCTGAGCTGAGACGCTGGACTTACACCCTGCCAGATAGAAGAGAAATCGCAAGTGTTCAATACCACCGATTTTTCCAGCGACTCCGCTGTGATTTACCCAGTCTTAAATTTGGGAGGACGTCACTTGTTTGCCTGTTTAGTAAAGCAGGCAATTGAAAATCAGCTATTATTTAACTATGTTCTGGCAGATAGTTGGTTTTCTTTTGTTAATAATATCAAGCTATTGGCTAGGTTGCAATCCTTTTTTATTTTTCCGTTCAAGTCGGATATATATATATCCGAATCTGAGATAGCGTTAGGGCACCATCAGCCAATCGAATCGCTCCTACTGGAAAAGAATCAATCCTAACTCGTTTGGTTGAAAGAAGTGGATTTTCCACTGATATTGATTAACCACATCTTCAAAAACGGAGATCAAATCAAGGGGGTGCTTTATCTAGTAAATAATGATTTGACTGCAGATCGAGTCACAACAGTAAAATGTCTATTACAGCATTGCCTTTTTAGTTATACCTCAGTATTTCATCTCTTTTTAATCCATCTAAAGAAATCTTAATTTGAACTTAAGCTGCCCTTTAACTGGCTATTATACTTTTGGATCAACAATCAATGTTTAACCAAAATCTATAAAGCCATGAAAAAGTTTGTTAGTATCATAGCAGGATTTGTCTTCATTGCAGGTACAACCCTTGCACAACCTCCTATACCGCCCCAATCTGCTGTACCCCCACAACCGCCAGTGCAACGGGAGTTACAGTCTATGATAGCACAGGAAGGCACCCTGACCGAGTGGATAACCAATGAGGATTACCTCTATGAGGGATTTTATCTGCAAACCTTACAGGAGAAAATCCCTGTAAAGTTTCCTCCGCATTTGGGCAGCCAGATTACCAGTCAGCTAAAAGTGGGAAACAAAATACGAGTCAATGGCATATCCGAAATTTCGCCAGCAGGAATAAAAGAATTCCGGATGATGGATGTAAGCATCAATGGACATACTATTTATGATACTCCTCCACAGGTGGTTACTCCACCCGTCGAAAAGTTTACAACCGGAAAAGAAAATATTGTCAGTGTTCAGAAGAACAGAGAAGGCGATATGGTTGGACTAGTCCTTTCCCATAAAATGATATTACGCATTCCGCCTCATCTGCTTCGACAATTGGCGGCTAATGTACAACTAGGCGGAGTAGTCGAATTTACCGGACTGATCAACAACCGCCAAGTTGGAGAAGCGGTGGCTGATGCCTATATGGTAGTACATTGCCAAACAATTACTCTCAACGGAACTTCGTATATAACCCGCTAAAGCAGAGTACGGGAAATAGGTTCTCTTATGAAATTTGTTTTGTGCCGTCATGATGGTAGAAGGTATTCAAAGTTCCTTTGAACCGGCGGAGATCCTTCTACCTATCTCTTTCTTTTTCACCAAACATACCCTTTTCGATGAAAAGTATAATCACGATAGCTTTGCTCATTCTGTCCAATGCCTTTATGACACTGGCCTGGTATGGACACCTTAAATTCTTTGACAAAACCCAGACCACTCCATCCAAATTTGCACTCATTGTGCTATCCAGTTGGGGACTCGCCTTTTTTGAGTATTGTTTTCAGGTGCCTGCCAACCGGATAGGATACGAACAAAATGGAGGCCCCTTCTCTTTATTGCAGTTAAAAGTAATTCAGGAAGTGATTGCGCTTACTGTTTTTATGGTTTTTGCCATGACTGTATTTAAAAACACAAAGTTCTCTTATAACCATCTGATAGGGCTTGGCCTGTTGGTTCTGTCTGTATATTTCATTTTCAGAAAGGGTTAGTCACATGGTAGATGAAAAGCACATAAAGTCCAGTTCACAAAAAGGGCTTGACTATCTGAATTTCTTTCTGGCTGATGTACGGGCAGGGATAGGTCCATACCTGAGTATTTATCTGCTATCCATACATCACTGGAGCTTAAAAGATATTGGTATTGTCAGTTCTGTGGGTTCACTTGCAGGTGTACTGGCTCAGACCCCGGCCGGAGCGCTGGTAGACAGACTGGCTAGTAAACACTCCATTATTGTGATTGCCAGCCTGATGATTGGAGGCTCCGTTGTATGGATGCTCCTTGACCCTATCCCTGCATATGTAGTAATCTCACAACTGATTATAGGAATAGCGGCAGCGTTTCTCGCACCAGCTGTTGCATCGCTAACGTTGGGAATTTTTGGATACACTGCACTGGAAAAGCGCATGGGTAGAAACGAAACATTCAATCATGCAGGCAATGTTGTGGCTGCATGCTTGTCAGGATTTCTTGGATATTTCTTTCATATCAAGGCAGTATTTGTCTTAATCGTTTTTATGTGTGTGGCAAGTATCTGCTCACTAAAGCTGATTGATAAAACACAAGTTGACAGCCAATTGGCACGAGGATACGTGACTAATTCAATGATGAATAGCTCAACAGTGAATAGTTCAGGACTGGCAGATAAAAATAATCTACGACTCCTTCTTCAAAACAAACAGATAGTAATTTTTACTCTGTGCTGTCTGATTTACCATTTTTCCAATGCGGCTATGTTACCTCTGGCAGGTCAATATATTGTGATTGCAAATAAAGTAGATGCTTCTGTTTATATGTCTGCCTGTATTGTTATTGCCCAGCTGGTAATGGTCCCTGTTGCTTTCTGGTGTGGCAAAGAGGCTAAAAAGGGTAGAAAACCGTTACTCTTTCTCTGCTTTTTGATTTTACCTTTCAGAGGCTTTTTATATCTACTAAGCAGCAATCCCTTCTATATAGTTTCTATTCAGGTACTAGACGGAGTATCTGCCGGGATCTTTGGGGTAGTATCTATACTCATCTTGTCCGATCTGACAAAAGGGACAGGTCATTTTAATTTGGTTAACGGACTCGTCGCTACAGCTATCGGACTTGGCGCATCGATGAGTAACCTGACAGGTAACTGGCTGGCAGAATCATACTCGTTTCCTGTAGCCTTTCTGTGTCTGGCAAGTATTGCCTTACTCCCTGTTCTTTTATCGATTTTCTTTTTCAAAGAAAGTTATTCTGAAGATAACCTTTTCTCTATTCAGTCAATAGTATGAACATACTGACGTCTTCTACGATAAAAGTGATTATTTTTAGCGTAGTAATTTTAGGCCTGATCACACTAGATCCTATGCTGATTGACATTCCACCACATAGTAGAAATATAATCTGGTTGATTTTTCTTGTATCTGGTCTGCTGTTGCTTCTGCATTACAGCAAATTGGGTGTAAAGTCTGAACCTAACCCATTACCCGGACAGGAAAAACACCATAGGGTAGAAAATACGCTGAAGGGAAACGTGGTAGAATATGGCAGTAATCGTATAGGAGACATTGATAAGATCCTTATCAGGGTCAACCAGGTAGATCACTGGCTGCATTTCCCTCCTCATACAGCCAGGCAAGTTCTGAACATAGCACCTGAACAAACATATGTTGTAGCTCAGGTAAGAAAAGGAAAGGCTAAACTTTTTGGAAACATTTTTATCCATGAACTGGTTTCTATTCATTCTGTGTCACTGGAAAAAAGTGTGCAGGTTGACCGGATAGTTCCACCACCACCAGTCAAAGGAGAATCCATTACGCTGTCTGGCACAATCAAACAATTTAAGCTGGACGAGAAGGGACAAGTTTCGGGCTTTATTATCGATAAGTATATAGTGGATTTACCACCCGGAATGGGAGAAACGATGGCCTCGTTACTAAAAAATGCAAAAGAGTTGAGTGTCAATGGATACGTGAGAAGCCCCGAAGATGGATTTGTCAATACCAGCAGGCTTTTACTGATCAAACCCTACTCACTAGTCATTGACAACACAGACTATCTGTTGTAAAGAATCTGCTAGCACGCAGAAGATATCTTATATGAAAATACTACTCATTGAAGACGAACAAAATCTGGCCGATTTTATGGCAAAAGGATTACTTCAGGCCGGCCATATTGTGGAAGTTTCTCATAATGGAGCAAAAGGATTGGAAATTGCAGGCTCTGATACATTTGATCTCATCCTGCTTGATCTGATGCTCCCTGGAACCAATGGATACGATATACTCACCAACCTTCGTTCCTTTAACATCTTTACCCCTGTTTTGATAATCAGTGCATTAAGTGATAGCTCACATGTGGTAAAAGGATTAGACATGGGAGCTGTGGACTATATAAAAAAACCGTTTGACTGGGAAGAATTGCTTGCCCGCATCCGAGTGATTCAAAAGAAACTGATCAATATACAGACACCTAAAATCATTATTGATGATATGACCATTGATCTGGGCAGTCGGAAAGTGACACGGGCCGAGAAGGAGATCCGACTCACAGCCAAGGAATTTGTATTACTGGAATACCTGGCAAGAAATGCCAACCGGATTGTGAGTAAAAATCAGATTATGGAAAATGTATGGGAGATGGATTTTGACCCAGGAAGCAATATCGTAGAGGTACATATTCATGGGTTGCGCAAAAAGATAGATAAGGGGTCAGACAATCCCCTGATAGAAACAGTACTGGGATTAGGATATAGCTTAAAAGGAGAAAAATCATAAAATCATCTCACATAAGTCATCTCACATAAGTCATCTCACATAGTTGTGATAATGAAACTCAACTGGCCGACCCTGAACCTTCGGAAAAAAGCGGCTGTTTTTTTTGCCACTGCTTTTTTAGTCCTCTGGTCATGTGCCAGCTTTTTGTTTTTTCAGCGACTAAAGAAAACATTGTATGCCACCCTGGATGGCCAGTTGAAAGCCAGGGCTACTATCGTGACTGAAAAAACAAGTCTGCACCCGAAAATAGTACCGTTGCCCCAAAACAATGAATCTTTTCTTATTCTCTATCAGCATACGGACTTTTACCACCATACTAATCTAACGGATACAGTCTTTAAACCGGTTTCCTTACCTTTTACTGTTAGGTCAGACTCTGCCTTTAGTGAAAATCACTGGCGGGTTATCCGCCAGAAAACACATCTGGAAAACAGAGGGTACCTGATTGTAGTCTATGGAGTGCCAGCCAATGCAGTTGAAGAAGAAATTCTTTCACTCACATTTATAAACTGGTTATTGCTCATGTGCGGCTTTCTACTCTCATTGGTAGTGGCCAATTGGCTGACCGGACGTTTGCTAAGTCCGTTGCAGAAAGTGATTGCATTAACCCAAGCCATCAATTTTAAAACAATAACCCTGCTGAATGCCCCCTCTACAAAGGATGAAATCAATGACCTGGTCGTTTCGTTTAACCGTATGCTGGTTCGCATAAAAGAACAATCCGATAAGCAAACCGCTTTTTTCGCTTCGGCCTCCCATGAGTTACGCACTCCTCTGAGTGTGATGCAAACCAGATTGCAGGTCTGGTTACAAAGTGAAGCAATCTCACCAGAAATAAAATCGCTCTTTGAACAGCAGCTTACAGAAGTAAAACGCATGACAAAGATGACAAATGATTTTCTGCTGTTAAGCCAATTAAAAAGCGGACAGATACTCACTACCGGGACTGTAACTAATCTATCAGATCTGGTAGCTGTCTCACTCTCCTATTTTAAATCAAAAGCTGATCAGAAAAACACAACCTTTAAAATTGAATACTCTTCATTGGAAGCAGACTGGGATGTGGTAATGGATGCCGAGAAAACAACAATCATTGTCAACAATCTGCTTGAGAACGCTATTAAGTATTCTCCGGATAAAGAAAAAATAACGATCCGGTTTGAGAAGAGTGAAACAAGAGTAATGGTATGTATAGAAAATTATATACATGCCGATATTAATCCAGTGATGGCTGATCTGAAAAATGAATTCTATCATTCCAAACCTTTGGATGGAGAAGGTTTTGGTCTGGGGCTCTGGATTGCCAATCAGCTTGCCACAATCCAGCAAATGTCTCTGGAATTATATATACAAAATGGATGCTTTCAGGCCTGGCTTTCTATCCCAGTTACAAAATCAGAAAACTTGATACGGGCTATCTAACCTGACAATAGCTATCTAACCTGACAATAGCTATCTAACCTGACAATAGCTATCTAATTAGATGTTCCTTTCAGATGTTGCTTTACAGAGAAACCGTGCACTTAGCTATAAACTGCCTAGCTGCTTTCATAAAAATATAAACGGCTTCAGCGTTGTCTATCTCCGTTTTGTTTTAATCAACGGATCTATGTAGGGTTGCTGGTCAGTGTATGGAAAGTCCAAGCAGGTAGCGCTCACATTGGATCGAACCGAATATAAACAGAGAGGCCAATGGGTTCAGATCCTCATGATGGGGGTTGCTTATAAAGGGATGAGTATTGCTTTACTCTGGCATACGGCCAACCGAAAAGGCAATTGTAGCCAGTTGGCGAGCAGGGATCTTTTAAGTAATTTTCAAAAATGGATTCAATTGGATAAAGGACAAAATATCTATCTGACTGCTGATTGGGAATTTATTGGTATGCATATTTGATAGACCTTTGTTAAGACAGCCTTTCATGTGGTGATTCAAGTGCGAGTTGTGGTGATTCAAGTGCGAGCCAATGCCTTACTTAGTAACATAAAACCGGAGAAGGCCTTATCTAAAGTCACAGTTAAATCCTATCGAGCAGAGCAAATATTCACCAAAAATCGATGGGTCTTACTACGAAAACCCCGTTGGATTTATGGACAAAGTATGTATGTAGCAGGTATCAAGCTACCCAATGGCGAACATGTAATTTTAATGAGTAGCGAGTATTTACCTACTATTGCTCAGATCTATAGCCAACGTTGGCAAATTGAAACTTTATTTGGTGCTTTTAAATCCAGAGGCTTTAACCTTGCTGGGGTCAATAACTATAAACGAATTAGTACATTCCTTTTTGTGGAGAGTATAACATTAACTTGGGCGATTCGTAGTATGGTTACTTAGTAAAGGAAAAGCTATTCCCATCAAAAAGTTTGACTCTGCCAGCCAACCCATAGTTTCTATATTCAGACAAGGATTAAACTATTTACAAATTTAGCCCTGAATATCAACCACTTTAAATGCCTTGAGCATCTTTTGTCCTGTACTTAGACCAATCAATATTAAAGATATATATATACAATAGCACTAAGAACTTGCAAACAACTGGCTGGATAATCCTATCTACCAAAGCCATTCAGTCCGTATCTTTGGTTTCCAAGCATAGTGTGGGCATTTTTCGCCTGGAGTATCACCACAAGTTTACTCTATATAGAGTCTTATGTACAGGGGAAGAAGACACAAATAAAAAAGATAGAATTAAAGCTAGGAATGCAGCGACAAAAGTGAAGACATCTGTAAATAAACACCTATTATAGAGAACGAAAGAATAGCTTTGTGTCATTCTCTTTACACGAGTGTTGTATATAGTTATGTTGAAAAAGTAGCTGTAATCTACAGCTACTTTTTTTATGAGTGTTGAAATTTAGTTGTAATTCCTGAAGCCTAGTACAAAGTAACTTTACCTATTAGAAAGGTGTTGATGTTAATGTACAATTCCATGAAGCGTTAGAAAATTTATCACCAGTCCAATTTAAACAACGGCAAGATCAGCAGCGGGCCGTGAAGAGTGGAAAAAAGCATCAGAAAATTGCCAGACACAAAACCAGTCCTGGAATTTCCCACAATTCACAACCTTGGTAGTAGTAATTGAAAAAAATAATTAATTCAAATTTTCTATTTCAAACCTGTTTGAAAACAGGGGAGCCGACAAAATCTATTCTTTTGCAAGAAGAATCATAGGCAACCAATTAGATGTCTTCTCTTTTGTCTCTACTAAATTTATCTCTACTAAAGTTGTCTTTACTTAAAATGGAAATGTATTATCGATAAATTAGGTTGGCAAAGACAACACTTGAGTCTGGATTCTAATTCGTAACAGATAAAGAAATTATCATTGTTTATCAATTTTATAATGCCTTTGCTCAAAAACAAGAGAACAAGTTTAAATTCTACCTATATTCTATGATTTCGGTCAAAGTGGTTTCTATATCTTTCCGGTTATAAAACAGTTTGCAGTTGTTTGAATCGAATTATGTTTCCTAGTTTAATAGCTTGTCGATTCAAGCCTTTAGATGATATTTTCTCTACTATTCGTATGGGGTTGTTGGATGCTGTATTTCATTATCATCTGCTACGATAAACGAAAAACAAAAGTTACTCTTTACTAAAAGGATAAGGTAATTTGTTTTACCTAAGGCAAACAATTATGAGAATTTGAGGTGGTCCTAAAAATCGGGACACAAAACTTGCTTAACTTAGCAAGTAAATGAAAGGCAAAAAAACAACAAGTAAACGGCGTAAATACAGTGCCGATTTCAAAAGTGAAGTAGTAAAAATGCTT
>JASJOS010000020.1 GCA_030068525.1 Xanthocytophaga flava | reverse complement strand
TTTATTATAATCGAATTAGGAGACATTCCGCTTTGGGCTATAAAAGTCCGGCAGAATTTGAACAACTTTATCAAATTAATCTCATTCACTCGCAAGTCGTGTGTCCCGATTTTTAGGACCACCTCAGACAAGTCTATTGGCTCACACGACCCAGCAAAAAGCAGAGCTGGAAGCAAAACCAGCTTCTAAAGAAAGAGACAAGCAACTCAAAAAAGCTGAAAAAGAGTATAAAGAAGCCAATGCCAGTTACAAACGCAATGAATACCATTTGGCTGTACTGGAAAAGAAAAAAGATAAGGATAACGCAGCTAAGTATGTATTGAAAGAGATGAAACGCGATCAGGTACGTATTCGCATTAAGGCAGCCTATGATATCTGGAAAAAGCTTGAACAGGCAGAGCAATACGAGTTTATGGACTTTGAACTATTCAAAGCCTTACACTTTGTGGAACAAATAAAGCAGGCCTCTGCTCAAACAACTACCATATCAAAGACAACACAGCATGTGGAGAAACCTTTTTCTATCAATAAATTAGTACCTCTTGTTAATGTATATTCACCACGTAATATACTGTTTGTTTACAATACAAGGCCTCAGAAAGACACCGCTTTATCAGACCTATTTATAGAACTCAATAAGATTTATCAGAAGAAATCTTCAGAGAAAATGAAGTTCTATTCATACAAAGAAACCTACCTATGATATTTTAGGGTACTTAAGGTGTTTACTTTGTAATTACCAGAGTTTTTTATTTACCAATAAAGAAATCGTGTTTTATTATACATTTTACTCCAGCAAAATGTATAACTCTATTATCTTTTGTCAGATAATGAGTAACATCATTTATAGCCTTTTTATCTTTACAACCATCTATTCTGATAAGTCTAACGACTTTTAAGTCAGAAATAAGAACTATAATTTCACTTAAAGTTGCTCTTATTGTTTTTCCAGAAATGGGCTTTTTTAGATTGGTGACATAAGCATCATATGCCATTTTGGCGGCGTTTCTATTTGTATAGAAGAAATCATAGTATAAGGGAGGTTTTTCTCTCTGAGATTGAACATCTCTGCCTTTTCTATAGGTTATGGTCATTTGCTTTTTCAGAGATGTAGAAAGCAAGTATTCAAACATAGGTTCACAATCATCACAAAAAAATTGTTTTGTATCCAAAGTATCTGTATTAAAGCTCAAGGAACCAAATAAAACCTCTCCCAAAGAGTAAATCTTCTGTTCTCTTTGTTGTCCAAAACCCATCATTATGCTTGTAAGAAGAGAAATCAAAAAAGCAATGACTGATTTATTTAGCATCTTTGTAGTATAATACATAAACAATGAAGTCAGATAAGATGACTCATAAAGGATATAAATTTACCCATCCCTCCCATATTTTTATAATTGATTTCATATAATTCTTAGAAAAGGATTAGTTGTCTGTAGAAGGAGCATTCTGCAAAAAGTTACTCTTAGACTCTTTGTCCTTCTTAAATTCCAGTTTACCAAACTTGTAAGTAAGACTGATACCAAAGGATCGATAGGGAACCTGCACAATTGTCGTGGAGACATAGTTTTCGGTTACTACGGTTGTGACCTGACGTATATATCTCGTGAATGGATTGGTAGCAGTCAGACCAAAGCTAGCATTCTTATGATGAAACTGTTTACGTATAGCCAGATTATAGGTAAGCTGTTGAGGCCTTTTTCCCTGAATCGTATTGATAGCAGACGAAAAGTTTCCAAATCCTTCCATCACCAGATCCCAGGGCAACTGATAGATGACATTTAGATTAAGGCGATAGTTAACTCCATTCGCTACCTGATTGGAAAGCAGCGTATTCACCACACGCTTTTGGGTAACCATTGCATTGCCTCTTATACTTAGCTGAGTAGTCAATGGCAACTGTCCGGAAATACTTATACCAGAGTTATACTCAATTCCAATATTTTGTCTCTTAGTTATTGAAACGTTCTGGTATATAGAATCTCCTATTACGTATTCAGGGTAGAAAGTAGTATAAGGCTTAATATCATTGGTATTTATTCGTTCAATCAACGCAATATACAAGCTACCACCATTCTTGAATGGTTTATTATATCCCAATTCTATATTGTTGCCAATTTCAGGTTTTAACAACGGATTGCCAGTAGTGATATTATAGGGATCACTCAAATTCATAAATGGGTTGATTTCACGATAATCAGCTCTCTCAATCCTGCGGGTAAAGGCTAATTTGAGATACTGGTCATCTTTAAAATTGTGTGACAACACAATGGAAGGGACCAGATTATTGTAAGAAGGAATAGATGTATTGGGAAAATCAATTGTTACATCTGTATGCTCAAACCGTAAACCAGCCTTTACATTCAGGTAATGGAATAGCGAAAAAGTACCAGACAAATACCCTGCATAAATTTTCATACTGTAATTCAACAGATACGACTGAGAAGAGTCAGCTATATATTGATTCAGAGAAGGAGAAAATACCAATACATCTGCCTGACTGTTAATATCCTGCAGGACCGTCTTTACCCCAGTCTCAAGTGTAAAGTCTGTTGTAAGAGGATGCGAATAATCAATAGATAAATTTGTCTGTTTATTATTTCCTGGTGTATGACCCGAGCTACCTGAATAAGGTATATTCTCTGCCATATACTGTTGTGTCTGACTATAGTTATTTTGAGGTCTTCCAAAACTGGAACTATAGAGTACATTCAGTTCCTGTCCATCTTTCCTGAGCTTTTTACTGTAGCTCAGACTCCATTCAAGAGCTCCTACAGATCCTTTACTGGTCGCATTACGCAGAATATTCTCAGAAGAGAGAAGTGATCCGTTAGTATTAAAAACAGACTCATCTAGTTGAGTAGTACCACTGCTTTCACTACCAAAATCAGTATAACCTATGGAACCGATGAGATTATCTTTTTTAGTAGGACTCCAATCAAATCCGATTCCTGATTGATAACCACTTCGTTGAAAATCCTGATAACCTTTTTGCAGTAACTGTGTTGTTTGCTCAGTATCTCCTTTTGAGAAGCGATTTTGTGAACTAGGGGTTCTGGAACTAAGCTGTTTATTTCCACTAACAAAGGCGTTGATTCCAAAATTGTTTTTTCTAAAATTCAGATTAACTGATCCATTTTCGAGTCGGGTACCAGCTGTCAAGCTGATTGTTCCATTCATTCCCTGCAAGTGATTTTCTTTTAGTACAATATTAATAATTCCACCAGTACCTTGGGCATCATACCTGGCTCCAGGGCTGGTCAACACCTCAATAGTCTGAATCTGACTGGCAGGAATAGAAGCAAGCGCATCAGTAAGACTATTACCAAAAATAGTGGAAGGTTTCCCATTAATCAGAAACCGAACATTTGGATTGCCTTGTAACTCCACATTGCCATCAATATCTACGGAAACCTGAGGTACCTTTCTCAAAACATCAAGAGCAACACCACCCTGCGAAGTGATATCATTTGCTGCATTGTAAACAATCTTATCAATCTTATTCTCTACGATGGCTTTTTTTCCTACTACTGTGACTTCATTGAGCACATTTACAGAGGGAGTCAGTTGAATGGTTTGCAAATCTTTGCCTGTCGTATTCAGCACGATATCTTTTACCACTGCTTTTTGATATCCAATAAAATCGACACTAATCATAAATGTCCCTGCAGTAGCAACAACTATTTCAAAATCGCCTGTAGTTCCTGTTACAGTGCCATTTACTACCTTATTGGTTAGTTGATCAGTAAGTGCAACTGCTGCAAACTCTACAGGAAGGTTATTGGAAGCGTCAACTATCTTTCCTTTTATCTTCAGATTTGACTTATTCTGACTATATGCGTTTGCATAGATCAAACAAAACAAAAACAAAGTATATAAAAATGATTTCATATCAGAATGAATAATTAAGGTGTATTTCCGGAAAATAGCTTTTAGCTGGACAGTGCTCAAAGCTGGCACACAATTCTGTAGTTTTTCTGGAGAGTGGCGGTCTTCAAACTAATTTTACTAGAGAAATGCTATATATCTGTTTTTACAACTTTTCCATTCGTAAATACATACACTTCATAATAATGCTTATTCACACCAAACACTTCTTCAATCAATAGTTTGTCGGCCTCCTTACTCAACCGCGATGCCACAACCCTTTGACTAGCAGGTAAGTCTTCAAAATTAATTTTAGTTTCAAATTCGATTCCTTCCTCATACTCAAATTCAAGAGTGAAAGCACCTTCCTTCCATTGTACTTGTGTTTGAACGCCATCAGATAAGGGTGTCAAGCTTATTTGTGTATGATTGGTATCAATTAGTCGATTGGTGGCCCCTGTTAGCAGGGATATTCCGGAAATAATCATAGCACCATAGCCAAGTCGCTTAAACCAGTTATCGTTAATTTTAGGTAAAAGACATTTCATTGCCCAGGAAGAGCCAATAGCTGCACCCCCAATCAAAATGCCCAGTAAAAACACATCATGGGTAAGCAAACCAAAAGAAGCATAGAGAAAAATCTTGATAAGATGCAGTAAAAGCTCATTGGCAGCACGTGTTGCCAGAATCTGCTCTTTCGTCAATCCATATCGCAGGTAAAACCGATTAAACAATAAACCTACAGCACCTGTAAGACCAGAAACAAAACCAGCAGCAGCTCCAATGAGTGACAAATAAAAAACAGGCAACGCTTTTGGAGCTATTGATTCTTTTTTTGATTTAAAAAGCATTGGCAGATTACTCACCAGAAATAATCCCAGAATTAGTTCCAGATACAATGGATTCAGGTATTTAAGTAGCCAGACCCCTAGCCATACAGCAGGCAAAGCAGCAGGCACAAACCAGGCAACAATCTTCCATTGAATATGGGACTTAAACACTGCCATGCGAGATACAGAACTTGCAGCGGTTCCGATAGATAACGTAACAGGAACATTAGCAGCAGGTAATATCGTTTTTAGCAAAGGAATTAAAAGCAGACCCGCCCCTCCTCCGCAAACTGCAGAAAGAGAAAACGCAAGTATAGCACAGATGAATAGCCATAAGGCAGAAATAAACATGATGTGTTTGAGTAATTGTTTATAAATAGTTTCATAGATGTAGCTGCCAATAGACCAATGATTAATCTAGTTACTCACTGATTTCAAGGTCAGAGTAGAAGATTACATATAAAGGCTTATATGACAGATAAATCACTCAAACTTAGAGGACAATTCTGTAGATTTTTGGGATAATTGAGCAAGTGTGCTAAATACTTATCGCTTTGGATACTTGGATATTCTTAGACAACACTTCCTTTTGTCATACAGTAAGCAATACTCTTTTTTGTCCACCTGGAAGGAATACACCCCCTTCGTTGTCCTCCATCTGAGATCTTGTAACAAAACTGGCGGCCTTTGGATTTGGAAATAATTCTTTTCTCATACACCAAGCATAGCTCTATTTGTCACAAGTTGCTTACAGGAGGACAGAAGAGGGAATGATCTTTTCAGGATGACATAGAGGTAAGTGATTCTTTCGGAAGAAAGAAAAATAAATTACTCCACAATAAATTCTTCTCAAGAGATAATGCCTGACATAAACGAAATGGCTTCCGGAGAATGCAGGATCTCAGTTGAATCCAGCGTCATTTGGGCTGCTTCAGAGGCTCTGGTGCACATCTGTTTTTCGTACTGTGCTATAGCAGCTTGAAGGTCAGGGAACTTCTCACTGGTAAGACATTCACTTAACTCCAACGCATCCAGCATGGCCATGTTTACTCCTTCTCCGGCATAAGGAGGCATTAGATGGGCTGCATCTCCCAGCATAGTCAGATTTGATAGAGCCGGCCAGCTTTGGTCTAGTGGCATACAATATTGAGGACGGGGAATAAACGCTGAAGCATTGAGAAATAACTCTTCCCATACACTATCCCAACCAGCAAACTCTTGTTTAAACCAGGTAAGTACATGTACCTTATCTTTAAAATCAATACCACTCTCACGTATCCAAAATTCATCTGTCTTGCAGCCTGTATAAAATGCCAGACTCCCATCCCCTTTTGAACTTACGATTAGCGTTTTATCATCTCCAAATGCAAATATCTTTCCACCTTTTAGTAATCCATGAACGCCTGGTGCAGCAGTTTCTGAGTCATATACAGAGCCTTCTACAATAGTGATACCTGAGTAAAAAGGTCTGATAGAGGTGATTACCGGACGAATCTTGGAATTAGCCCCATCTGCTGCAATCACAATGTCCGCATGTACAATAGTACCATTCTGAAACTCTAGCTTCCAGCCACTATCTTCAGGTGTCATAGAAGCAAAATGGCTATCCCATACCACTGTATCCGGCTGTAAGGATTCAAGCAGAATTTTTCGCAAAGGACCGCGGTCTATTTCAGGGCGGGACTCGCTATGGTCAGTCTGAATATGTTGATCAGCCAGAACAACAGCATGTTTATCCAAAATGCGTACCTTATCTGCTCCCGGACGATAGTTTGCCTGAAACGCATCCATTAATCCGGCTTTTTCCAGCGCTTTCAATCCGGACTCTTCATGCAAATCCAGTGTAGCCCCCTGTACCCGAGCATTTTTGTTTATATCCCGTTCGTATACTTTTACATCAGCTCCTTTTTGTTGTAACAGTCTCGCTAAGGTTAATCCTCCGGGACCTCCGCCAACAATTGCAATTTTTTTGTTTTGTATCAGCATGATTGAAAATCGTTTAATCATTTAACTGATACAAAACTACTTCTGCTTCAAAACAGAAAATTGAATAAATCGGTCGTTTTTGTTTTGCTTCAACTCTTTTGGGGTAGCACCTGCATATTTTTTTACTTCCCGGATAAAATGAGCCTGGTCAGCAAAGTTCTGCTCAGGAAATAACTTACCATGGGTAATCTGAGGAAAGGAAGCTCTGAATCGGAGGATAGTACAGTAGGTTTTTAAAGGAAGTCCGAATTGCTGAGAGAAATAACGGTTAATTTGTCTGCTGCTCCAGTGCACGGTATCGGAAATCTCCTGAATAGTTACGGCTCCCATTGTAGAATATACCATCTCAAACAATTTGCGTTTGCGCTTATCCACATCAGGCTTGAGTGCTTCCAACATTTTAAGGGTTGCTTTTGTACAAAATGCATCAAAATCGGTAAGATCATTGGCAGCCATTCCCCAAAAATCATCAGATAATACAAGCCTTTCATTCAACAATGAGGATACTGAATTATCAAGCAGATACTCCACAGCAAGCAAATTAAAGCTAATGGCAAACATAACCGAATTGGGTGCAATGCTACTACAGGCAGGTTCGCTATCCAGTCCTGCCAGCATCACATGATAAGGTTCCGTAGCCGAAATTGAAAAGCACAAATCAATTCGTCCATCTGGTACTACAACCACTTCCTTTTCTTCATCAAAAGGATTAGCCAGCATCCAGAAACTTTCCACAAAATCGGCAAGTTCCGGAATGGGTTTACGTACTTTGTAATTAACTACATTCATGGATGAAAAATACATATTTTCATCCATACCATCTACAATACCTCTTTGAAAGCACCTTGCACCTGCCTTACCTGAACCTGATAATGGTTTGTACGTTCTTGTTCCAGTTCCTCTATTCGTTGTAGATATTCGCTTTCCCGACGGCGTACATCCTCCTGAATCGCATATAACTCTTCCATATTCTGACGAACCTCTTCCTCCTGTGATTGCAACGCTTCTTTTTGCTGCAAGGTCATCTCTAACAGATTCCGTGTTTGTATATTTTTGTTTTCATTCGAAACATGTAAGCCCAGATTTGTACAAACACGTTCCAGAAACTGAATATGATGCGCAGGAATAATCTGCAAAGAAGCAACCTCCAGAACGCCTACTACCTCTTCGTCTACTTTCATGGGTACAATCAGGATATTTTTCGGAGTAGCCTCTCCTAAACCTGAAGTAATGGCTATATAATCATGCGGAATCTCCTGCAGATAGATAGTCTCTTTTTCAAGCACAACCTGCCCAGCCAGACCTTCCCCTATCTCTATTCGTTTGTTAATATATTTCTTGCGATTATAGGCATAACACGCCTGTATACTTAAATGTAGATCCTGTGGATTGGTAGAATCAACCAAAGAAATACATCCCTGATTGGTTTGTGTGTATTTAATAATAAAGCTTATTACCTGATCAAGAAGTATTGAAAAATTCTCATTCCCGGATCGTAATATCTCATTAACCTGTGTAATACCTGTGTTACCCCAATTCCGTTTATTTTCTTCTTCTGAGATAGTTTTCAGACTTTGTCGCATTGTCGCCAATGCAGTACCTAACTCACCTGAATTATTAAACACACTTACATTGGAATCAAACTTTCCATTACCCACCTCAGTCGCAAAGCCCTTGATATTAGACAAGTTATCGACTAATGTATGCAAGGCTTGATTCATTTCGCCAATTTCATCTGTGTATTGAGAATCTGTTATCTGCATTAAATTACCAAGAGATAACTCAGATAAGACATCTTTTGCTTTAAGAATAGGCTCTGAGAGAAGTCTGGCAGTTCGAAATCCGATTCCTCCCATCACACATAAACTTGCAATCAATATACCCACAATTAATAGTTTGTTAAAAGAAACAATACCATTGGCACTGGCATTTTGTTTTTCTGAGCTATCAGAGATTAATGCACTTAGGACACTCATTTTTTCAGCCAACAGATCAAAAGAAGCATTAAAAGCTATCAATCCTGCAGCAATTTGAACACTATCCTTCTGAAAAGTAAATGCTATCAATTGTTCGGACTGTACAATATATTTATTCAGTGCAGGCAGGACTTCATGTACAGCAATTTTGACTGAATCATTGATGTCTAGTTCAGATAATACCTCCAAGCTTTTCTGAAAGCTTGCTTTATGCTCATTAAACTCAGTTCTGAACGCCTTTTGGGCGACTTCCCCTTTATCTTCAAGTAACAAGGCTTTGTAGACATCTGCACGTAAAGCATCGTGCATCATGTCTGCATTCATCTGATTATAGATAGCACTAGTATTTGTAATAAGCTGCTGCTGAGAATTATCCAATAGTATAAGTGCCCTATAACAGAAAGTACCGGACAACACAAAGAAGAACATATTTAATCCTATAATAAACAGGATCTTATGTTTAATTTTTAAGTTATTAAAAATACTCATATACCTTTCTCAGAATAAACTGTGGTAAATACAAACTGCAATAAAATAGCAGATTTGAGTTAGACATTATTTTTTAAAACGCCAGGAGCAGCCTACTCCAATAAAAGAATCCGGAGCAGCGGGAGTTAACCCAAAGCCCCCAGAAACATCCAGTTGACAATCATTAGTAACCAGGTAGGTAAACCCTCCATCAAATCTGTGATCAGCAGGTTGATTTTTAGTAATAAAACCATAGCCCTCAATATACATACCCCACTTTTCAGAGAGGCTTCTTCCCAAAGTTAATGTATAGATATGTGTTGGAATAGTAGTAACAGCATTCCATTCAGAACCAATGTTATACGACAAACTAGATTTGTCAGAAAGTGTATGGCTCATCGTAAATCTATAACGAGGCACAAAAGTATTTACCTGGTTTTCAGGGCATTTAAAAGCAGGTAAATCAACATGACAAATAAGAGAAGTTTTGGGTATGAGTCCACTCTCTTCACAAATACGAAGCTTCATCCCTATGGCCACAGGACTAAAAGAAGCCTCGCGTTCATGTACACTAGTCTCTCTCTTATAAATAGAATTACAACCCATATACTCGACAATGAGTCGAAACTCGGCATATTCAGATAATCCGTATTTAATCAATGAAGTATTATAGGTAATATTTTGAATTCGAGAGGTATCTGATTTATCAAACTCATATTGAAATCCCGATTCAATCTGAAACATTCCTTTGGGAACAATAGAAGGACATTCTGTCTGATCGGGGCGATCTGTAGCAATTGATTCCTGGCCACTGACAGAGCCTATACAAGCTAAAAAAAATCCTATGGTAGCAATTCCAATTTGATGTTTTATGAAGTTCATAAAACCGTTGCATTTTAATTCGTTATCACCTGTTCCTCAGAGATAATCATATCTCCTTTTTTAAAAATGCAAGTGGTAATAAACACTTTATATCGTTAAAATATACCTGATTTCAGTTTGTAAATTTAGATACAAGCTATAGACAGAACAAAACACTTTGAAGACCACAAAACACTTCGTAAGATTCACTAACACAACACGTTGATTATCAACAAACAAACAATTTAAAAAACATCTTTTTTCCACTTATTATATAATAACCCCCTTTCAATTGCCCTATACAAAAGAAGGCATAAAATAAAGATCACTAGATTTATACCACATTTTTAACAAAAGCAGTTAACACAAAAGTATAACTCAAATCGCTAACCTTCAGTCGATTAAACACAAAAACAGACATGTATGAAATGAACAAAAATCATCTTAATAGGAGACAAAAACAGAAAACCGCAAAAAATTCTGAGGTGTTAATGATACTATTCAAAGCTCGTTTCATGCAATTTTACGATCAAACTGATCTTTTTGTAGATATATTATTCAAACTCGTAGTAGTGATTCTTTAGAAAGATGTCTTATGGATAGAAACCAGAGGCTGCAGACCTGGTTATAGAATAGAATTTCTTTATCTCTAACTCTCATCTGTATGGCAAATTCTGCTAAAACCAAACCTGTTCTGCAGCTAGGTATGACATTGCTTATTATTGGATCTGTACTATTTGCTTGTGAAAAAAGCGCTGTTACCCCGTCAGAGTCTTCCTCTGCCCGTTCAACAGATAGTACAGATACATCGGATACAACAAAAGATTCTCTCTGTCATAAAAGAGATTCAATCCACCATCATCGTGATTCTTTGTTTCATCATCCTCATAGTGATAGCCTCCACCATTTTCATAGAGACAGCTTACATCACTTCCATCCAGATAGCTTACATCATCCGGATACTACAGGGATACCACATGACAGTGCACATCACCATCCTCATCATCATGGAAAACATTAGCAGGTATTTCAGTAGTTAGTACACCTGTTAGCGTCATCTACTTTAAAGTGGAGAAATAAAAAGGTACAATAAAGGCCTAAGATATGGTTAGTAACCATATCTTAGGCCTTTTCCTACTAAGAAGGATCTCTCACAATCTCGGATCTATGGGTTCGCTTTCCAAAGCTAGTACTCCAAATACACATTGGTGCACAGTACGCAAGGACTGACGTTCTACAAACTTTTCCAAGGCTTCCATACCCAGTGCAAATTCCCGTAAAGCAAGAGACCTTTTACCTCCCAGACTTCTGGATTTCAAACGTGTAATATTGGTAAAGGACGAATATTCAGGTCCATAGATAATACGCAGATACTCACTTCCCCTGCATTTGATAGCAGGTTGTACCAGACCTTTTTCATTAGTAACGATAAAATCTATTGGCTTTACTACAAAACCTTCTCCTCCTGCATAGGTTAGTTGTTCCCACCATACAATTGCCTCCTGGATCTCTGCTTCATTCTGAAGATCAACTACTTTATAGGGAGTTTTAAAGAGTAGCTGAGAATCACCATCACACAGTTCTGCCAGAGTATCCATATGCCAGCGATGGGTTTTGTCAGTATGAACTTTACCTTCAGTAGCCAGCAAATGAAAAGGAGCCAGTTTATAATCATCCAGGCTGGAAACCGGCCAACAATAGTGACGATAGGCTGTTACAAACTTTTCAGCCATTTTCTGGCGTTCCGTATAACTTTTCAGCAAGTGCTCTACTTCCAGTCCTCTCCCCTTTGCCTGAGCCAAGACACTGTTTACCATAGGCAATGCATGTGTTGCCGCAGCTCCTACTGCAGCATACTGATTTTGTAACAATGCCTGCGCCTTAGCTGACCAAGGCATTAATTCACAATCCAGTAACACCCAGTCCGTTTCAAACTTATCCCAGAATCCGGTTTTATCACAGGCAACTTTAATACGCTCTAAAAAGGCTTGTTCCAATGCATTATCTGTGAAGAAGCTACGTCCTGTACGGGTGTAACATACACCTATTCCTTCACCGGAAACGCCAAACCGTTTCAGAGCCGTTTCTTCATCCCGACAAAGAACAACAATAGCCCTCGATCCCATGTGCTTCTCTTCACAAACTACAGTAGTTACTCCCTGATCGGAATAATACTTAAATGCCTCTGATGGGTATTCCAGCAAATCAGGCAGTTTACTGGTTTCTGTAGGAGACATAGTAGGGGGCAGGTAAATCAACCACTTAGGATTGATGGCAAAGCGACTCATTACCTCCAATGCGGCCATGGCATTCTGCTCACGAATGGTCACACTATGATGCAAACGCGTATGTATAATCTGTTTGCCAATCACATCGTCTATATCAAACGCAGCATCCGCAGGATTGTGGTTATCTGCACTCCCCTTTCCTTCAAAATCCAATGGACGGGTAGATTGTGCATATACTTCTTTGGCCTTTACAGATACCAGTTCTTTTTCCGGATATCGTAAGGCAGTAAGCTTTCCACCAAATACACAGCCTGTATCAATATCAATCGTATTGTTCTGCCACTGTGCTTCTACCACAGGGGTATGTCCATACACTACCATAGCCTTGCCTCGGTATTCAGCAGCCCAATTGATGCGCACAGGCAAACCAAATTCATCGATCTCTCCGGTAGTTTCTCCATATAAACAGAATTCACGAACAGCCCCTGACCCACGTCCCTGCATTTCTTCTTTTAAGCCCGCATGAGCTACTACCAACCGGCCTTCATCCACCACAAAATGGCTGATAAGTTCATCCAGAAATACTTTTACTTCTTCCAAAAACTCCTGAGATACAGAAGCAAGTTGCTCTACAGTACGATCTAGTCCATGTTTAAGCTGTACGTTTCTACCGTTGAGGTATTTCAGTAGCTTCACATCATGGTTTCCTGGCACACACAATGCCTTATCTTCTTTGACCATCTGCATGACCAATCGCAATACATCCGGACTGTTTGGTCCGCGATCTACCAGATCGCCCACAAAAAAGGCTTTGCGCCCTGCAGGTGGAGTAACTGAAAAGGGATTTGTGGTATCAAACTGATAGCCCAGCTTTTCCAGCAGTTCTTTCAATTCATCAAAACAACCGTGTACATCCCCAATAATATCAAATGGTCCTGTTTCGTATTTTCTGTTATTGTATAGTGGTTGTCGTACAATGGATTCTACGGCATTTACTTCTGCTTCTGAATCCAGAATATATTGCTGGCGAAATCCTTCGCTCTTCAATGTTTTCAGCGACTTTTTCAGATTCTGATTATGCTGACGCACCACATGACTGCCAAACTGGCGATCCGGACGCTGGTTATTGCGAGCCAGACAAACGGAATCCGGAAGATTAAATACGATAGCTACTACCAATGCATGATACTCTCTGGCAATCTGCATGAGTGCCTTACGCGATTCAGGTTGTACGTTAGTAGCATCCACAACGGTAAGCAGACCATTCTTTAGTCGTTTGCGAATGATATAGTGTACCAGCTCAAAAGCATCTTTGGTAGCTGCCTGGTTATTTTCATCATCAGAAACGATACCCCGACAGGTGTCAGATGAAACGATTTCGGTTGGTTTAAAAAATTTTCGGGCAAAGGATGATTTGCCGGAGCCGGTGGAACCGATTAATACAACTAAGGAAAATTCTGGAATTTTTATCTGCATATTGTTTTCATGTTCTATAGTATAAATTGGGTTGCAAGGAGTTAGTTTAATTTACTTCCTTCTTCTGGCAATGTAGGAGATTCAGGTTCCTATGTTTTTTCCATTATACAATACATATCTCCTCCTACCGCATGTTACTTTCTTTGCTTGCCCAAAGAAAGTAACCAAAGAAAAGGCACTTTTCCCGATCCTTCCTCCCACAAGGCCAAAGGCCAACCTCGCGGGAAAAAGACTCCCTACGCACCTATACGCCCACTCACGATTAAAGTGAACACAACGCTCTTTGTAATAGTTTTTCTAGAATTTTATAAGACAATATATCTCTTCTTCAACTTTTCTCTTTCCCATCCTTTCTTTAGAATCTTGTAGCAAAGAGAGTGATCGTTTTTTGAGTAAAATATAAAGTTAGAATTCTTTTCTCTACAGTTTCTGATTACTCAGATATGAAATCCATATTAATTTACTATCGATTCGTAGGTTGGTACAGGGATTTGGAGTTCGTTGGCTAGTTGTATCCACTTTTCAGGGGTGGTTAGGGTTTGTTGCAGGGTTTGATCGTTGAGGCTTCCTTTTCGGGCTGCGAAGATCAGCGAACTGTAAAATAGCTGATGGGTTACCCGGTTTACATTTTCCCTATGTTCATGTTCCAATGCCACAGCTTTTTGCTGAATACTATTCAACATCTCTGGTGTTTTCACTAATAGAGAGGCAATCCACTTATCCATTTTCTGTACAAAGTCTGTTACATCTGCTCGTGGTGAGTTTCGGAAAGGCTCCAGTTCTTCTTCGATTTTCCTAAACGTAAAACCTGACCATGTTTTATGCTGCAAGACAGGCAATTGCCATTTGTAACGTTCTACGTCCCAATAATCACAAGAGGCAGGTACTGAATAAATTTTAAACTCTGGTAACAAAATTCCGGTAAGTCTCATGCCATGGCAAGCACCTGTATCTATTCCATATACATTAGTAGGCCATATGTGTGCTTCTTCACCTACTACATGATGACCAAAGATAATGGGTTTGCTACCTGTATAAAACTCAGGCCAGTACTGTTCTGTACCATAACATTTTATCAAGTGTTTTTCTCCTGCGGTAGAGGCACATAATACTTCCTGCTTTTGCTCTTCCAGCAGAATACCATTTTCAAATCCACCATGCACTACAATCGCTTCGGGTATTTCATAATAATAATCCAACTGCTCTGCCCAATCCAGAAATTCCTGATAACGATCTCCAAACTGTAACTTTACAATCTCCTGTCCGTAATGTAGTACTTTGTTCAGATGTTTTCGTTCATGATTGCCCATGACTACTTTGCTGTTGGGCCTGTTCCGAAAGAAATCATACACTTTTACAGAATCCGGGCCACGGTCAATGATATCTCCTACTGCCACTATCATATCTTCTTCTGTGATACCTGCGATTTTTATCAATTGGAGCAACTCTTCGTAACAACCATGTATATCTCCAATAATCAAATGTCGTTTCATATATGTAACTGTACTCTTAAAAATTAAAATTCTGAAGCTAAGAGGTTGTCTAAATCTCCCCTCCTATTTCAGTCAGCAGATCATACATTGCCTCATTCTGTGTACCAGCAAAACCAGTTCCGCTATCTTCGTCGATCATCGTTAGTATAGAGTCATTTATCAGATGAAAGTGTGCCTTCATACCTGTCCATACATGAGGTGCATCCAGCCACAAGGGTTGTATAAGTAAACCTTTCTCATCAAAAAAGGTCAGATCATCAATCTCAAAGAATACATACTCTGAACTCAATGTTAGTTCCTGCAATACAAATGTGGTCAGGAAAGCAGATAAACGTTCATGTACAAGTTTGGTTTCACTCTTATCCTTTTTCAGTTGTGGGTGGTTCACATATATAGCAGGGTCTGCCTGATATATTTCTGTTTCACAAGTCCAGCATCCCTGGTTCTCCACCAGAAATACCACGCGGTCTTCATAAAAACGCAGTTCATCTACATCCAGCAGATAATCTTGTTTTTGAAATTTATGTAGTATATCCGGCTTACTTTTCGCGATCTGATATACTCTTTTGAGTGTCTCTGGCAAAGCTTCTGGCAATTGGCTTATTGGAAAAAAATCATCTTCTGTGATACTAAGCCATCGCAGAGCAAAAGGCATTAATTGCTGAAAAGGATTTTGCAGAGAGATAAGCTGATTGCTTTTAGTATACATTGTGTCTACCTTTGAATCTGTTTTTTCCCGGTTGCATAAATGGTTTTAAAAACCTGGTATCTTACCTAGCCGTTTTATCAGTCTGTAAATAATAAATCCAAGGATAAACAGGTTGATAACCACCCAGATATTTATTCCTACCGAGATACCTTTTTGAAAATCGTTCATACTTTCCCAACTCCAGTACTCTCCCTTACTCTCCATATATGAATCATCATAATCCATCATTGCCACTCCAAAGAATACGCCTACGAATAGATCAAAGAGGACAACAACGAGTCCTACAAAAATTTTGTTTCGGGTAATCATACCATTTATCTTGATTAGTGTATAGGAAGAAACATGAAATACGATGTATAGTATTTCTTATAGAATAGTGGTCTATAAAAAGGATATCGAATCAGGAAAAACTTTTAGTATTACAAATTTTAAACTTTTCGCTTAAACACCACACCTTGTGAAGAGGCGCCAACCTGTTCGTCTACTTCTCCCACTGTAAAGAGTTCAGCATCATAGCCAAAAACGTCTGTTATGTGTTGGGTCCATGTCTCAAACTCAGTCCGTGTCCACTCGAAGCGGTGGTCTTCATGGCGAAACTTCCCTTCAATCAGTGTTTCGTATTTCTGATTGTATTCAGCATTGGGAGTTGTGAGTAGTACAAGCTTAGGTCGGGCAAATCCAAATACAGATTGTTCCAATGCCTGAAGGCGATTCAAATCCAGGTGTTCGATTACTTCCACCAGTGCAGCAGCGTCAAACCCTTGCAAGCGTTTGTCCTTGTAGGTCAGAGAGCCTTGAATCAGAGAAATACGCTGACGAACATGGGCTGGCAATCGATCAAAACGTAGTCTTTCTGCTGCTATCTCCAGGCTACGATGAGAGACATCCATTCCCAGAATCTCTTCAAACTGATTTTCTCTCAATAGCAATTGCAGGAGCTTTCCTTCTCCACACCCCAGATCAAGCACCCGTTTGCTATTGGAAGCCACTAGTTTTTCAAACACTGTCTGCAATCGTTGGTAATGCAGAGATACATGTTTTTGCTTCACTACTTTTACTACCTCGCTTTCTTCTTCCATCTCTTCCTCTTCGTCGGGTAGTTCTTCGCTCATCAAGACTTCAAAAGCTTGTCGGGTCAGGTGGTGAATGTTTTTGAGGTAACGTTTGGTAATGAGTTCCTTTTCCGGATGCGCAGATAACCAGTCTTTCCCTTTATCCATCAGCTTTTCGATCTCCTGCTTGTTCACAAAATAATGTTTGTCATTATCCAAGACGGGCATTAGTACATACAAATGCGAAAGCAGGTCTTTCAGACGCAGGGTATGTTGCAACTTCAAATGAAAATACTTACTGTCACCCCATTCAGGTACTGTTGCATCCAAAGGGTAGTTTTCCAGTTCCAGTGTATAGCCAAGAGACTCGAATAATCGGCGAATCAGCGTCTCTCCTCCTCTGACAGAAGCTACAGCCAACGTCACTTCCAAAGGAAGCTTCACATCCACCAGTTCGGGCTTGTCCCGACAGGTTCCATTCATGGCTGTACTAAAAGCAGTTGCTAATGCCACACTCATAAACGAAGATGTAACATAAGGCCGATCATTGACATAATGTGACAAAGCAAAGCTATCATTTGCCTTTCCTCGTATTAATTCAATCGGATCAATATCAAGCAACAAGGCTACTGTACACCGTTCTTCTGTTGCTTCCGGATAAAAAATGTGGGCTTTTCCAACAGCCAGCTCTACAGACTGTATTTTTTGAGGATGTTTATAAAGCAAATACCCCAGATCCGTTGCAGGGGAATGGGTGGTAGTAATTGTTAAAAGCATAATTTATCTTATTTCATAGTTGCTTTTCATGAGAAGTAGTAACTCTCATGAAGTCAGTTCTCGCAATATAGGACTTTTATATCGTTCTTAAAACAGTATAAAACTGTTGTATAGTCATAGAAAAGCGGCTCTATATAATTACATCTATCAACAATACACTATTACTTTCTTATAAAATACTGACAAGCAAATACATACCTAACAAAACCAGGTACTATCGATCAACTCGCAAAAAAGGAAGTGCTTCAACCCAATTGATGCAAAAAACCCTCAAAGCTGGTAGTAAAACAACTTTGAGGGCCTCTTATTTTTATAAGCTGATTGAAAAAAATTGGGGTATTCAATAGTGAATGTTATAGATAATTCAGACTAAAAAGAAGTTGATACATTATTCACTTCTTCTGTCACAAACTCTCCCCACTCTTGTCTTAGAATAATATACGGAAAACAAGACCAAATAGATTTGAGTTTTATAAAATTTGTGACATTATTTTCACAACAAGCATCTTCTGCTCAACCTGAGGCATTTACAAGCCCAATCATCTATACTCTTCGCATTTATATCCTAGTATACACACTGTTTGTGCTATAACTTGTGTATATTCAACCCATTTATAACCTTACTTTGTATTGGGAGTTAATACTCTATGTCTAAAGAATTACTTACCTCAGGCTATCCAGTTTCCAATGGAACCAATAAAGATCCGCTTCAGGAATACTATTATCTGATTAGTCAGGCTCCATTTGAAATTGCAATTCTGCGCGGAAGAGACTTTGTGATTGAGATGGCTAATGATGCAGCACTAGCAGTCTGGAACAGATCAAGAGAAGAAGTAATCGGACTTCCAATCCTCACGGCATTGGCACATATCAATATTCATGTATTCTACGACATTCTTACTGAGGTATACATAACAGGAAATCCGTTTACTGCCAGTGAAATGCCTTTCACTATCACCCAGAATAACCACACAGAGACCCAGTATGTGTCATTTTCGTATACTCCCATGCGTGATCTGAATGGGAATGTGTTTGCGATACTGTGTAGTGGTAGTAATGTGACAGAACTCGTTACTGAACGGCAAAAGAGAGAAGCGAAAGAACAACAGATCCGTCAGGAAAGACAAGACTTTTATAAACTCCTGATGCAGTCGCCAGGAATCATGGGTGTACTAAAAGGTCCCGAACACAGATTTGAGCTAGCTAATACATTATTACAACAGGTAGTTGGGTTTAACAGAGATGTTTTGGGAAAAACTATTCGGGAGGCAGTACCCGAATTGGAGGCACAAGGTTTTGTTCAATTGCTGGATCAGGTTTATCAGACCGGAAAACCCGTAGTAGGCGAGGAACAACTGGTACAACTGGACAAACAGGGAAACGGTGAATTGGAAGATCGGTTCTTTAACTTTGTGTATCAACCGATAAAAGATGAGGAAGGTCTATCAGAAGGCATTCTGGTACATGCAGTGGATGTTACGGAACAGGTAAGAACCCGAAAGGTGATAGAAGAAAGTGAACAACGCTTTCGTACGTTGATAGAAAATGCCAAAGATATCATTACACTGAATGATGCCAGAGGTTACTATACCTATGTTAGCCCGGCAATCAAATCCGTTATGGGTTATACAGAAGAAGAACTACTGGGAAAACCCTGGTTTCATTTCATTCATCCTGATCATATTCCTACACTCATCGCTGACAACCATCTGTTACGGCAACCAGGTTATTCGCTAACGTATCAACTTCGTTTTCAACACAAAGATACCACATGGCATTGGGTTGAAACGCAGATTACTAATATGACACATATTCCTTATATAGGAGCCTATGTGTGCAATTTCCAGGATATCACATTACAAAAAAACACACAGGAATTTCTGGAACAAAGCGAAGAACGTCTTCGTCAACTGGCGAACCTGGTACCACAAATTATCTGGACTGCGGCCACAGATGGAACAGTAGACTACTTCAATGATCGATGGTATGAATTCACCGGTTTTGAGCCTGATTCAACAGGAACTAGTTGGATTAACATTCTACATCCGGATGATGTTGAGCATTGCCTGGCTGCCTGGAAATATTCTATACGAACAGGACATTCCTATCAGGTAGAATATCGTTTTAAAGATCGCATCCAAGGCGGATATCGCTGGTTTTTAGGTAAAGCCTTACCTATCAGAGATACAGAAGGTAATATAATTCGCTGGTTTGGTTCCTGTACAGATATTGATGATCAAAAACAATGGACAGAAGAATTGGAGCGCCTGGTACAATTACGCACTGAAGAACTACAACGTTCCAATGACGATCTTCAGCAATTTGCCCACGTAACGAGCCATGATCTGAAAGAACCTTTGCGAAAAATAAGAGTATTCAACAGTTTGCTGATCAAAGAACTTGGAGATAATCTGTCTGATCAGGCAAAGTTATATCTTCAGAAGATGACCAGCGCTTCAGAACGAATGGACAGCATGATTACAGGCGTATTAAACTATTCAGGTTTGAATCAGTCAGAACACACACAGAGTGAGATTGATCTTAATCAGACGTTAAAGGCCATTGAAAACGACCTGGAAGTAGTTATTTCTCAGAAAAATGCAGTCATACATTATAGTAATCTCCCTGTTGTACAAGGCTACGGAGTACTATTGCATCAATTGTTTTATAATTTACTAAATAATGCCCTTAAATTTTCCAGAGAAGATACACCACCAAACATTGTTATACGATCCCAGTATCTCTCACCAGATAAGATGGTATCATTTTTACGTAGTGAATGTACGGATATAGTTGTACCAGACTCCGATCAGGAATATTATGTAATTGAAATAGAAGACAATGGAATTGGTTTTGACCCAAGTGAAGCCAAACAAATATTCAGAACATTTGCCCGCCTTCATTCACGAGATCAATATGAAGGTACTGGCCTGGGGCTAGCACTCTGCAAAAAAATTGTAGAAAGACACAACGGCCTTATCACTGCCAATGGAAAATCAGGCCTGGGATCAGTATTTTATGTTTTCTTACCTATAGGAGCTCACTAGAAACAGATAATCATTCTTAAACAAATCGTATTTCTTCCACTTTTGCCAATGGAGCTCCAAATGCTTCCAGCCCTTTTATAGGATCAACAGATGAGAGGTTGCCAAAATGCAAGCCTGTCCGTCTTTCTATTGATTTGATAGAAACCTGATAGGTCTCGAACTCACCAAATACAAATTCCTGATTGCTCAGATGGTCTTTTTGAGAGACGGTATAGCCAGTAGCACATAATTTTCTGGTAGTATCATGAATGAAAACAATGATCTTGAAAAAGTCTACAGGAATTTTAACGCTATATTTTACAGGATCCTGCTCTGTGAAAATCGGCCCTGTAAAGACAGAGATCTTCATCGCATCCTGTCTTGCATTCTCCAGTGCATAATCTTCCAGTGCCAGCCAAACAGGAGCATTAAAAGATTGCATCTGAGGAGTTGCATTAGTAACGTGAAAACTATCACCTCCGGCGGCTCTGGCTAAAGTCAAATCACCCCAGATAGGATCTTCTTTTCTGGTCATATGCCCTCTCGAAAATTTCGGGGGATTCCCATAGCATTCATTCTTGATCTGAAATTCTTTTGGAATTCGGCTATCATATTTCCAACCAGTCCTTTTAACACCTCTTTTACTCAATAATCCATCAATATTACAGGCACTATAAAAACATTGACGCCGTTCCCGGTTCATCACTACTGTAAAATGGTGATATTTTAGTTCCGACTGAGTTTCTCCGTTAAATTCAAATGTCAGCACATTATCCTTATCTCTGGTAACCTGGGGCAGAGGTACGCTATATTTCTTTCCTAGAAAATCAGGTAAGTATCCAGCCCTATCATTATATTCCTCTGGTGCACTTTCAGTAAATACATCCTCTTGTTCAGATTCTATTTCTGAAGCAAGCCGCAAATCACCTGTCACAAACTTAGGTGATACTTTTCTGAGGTGTTTCAAGATTTCCTCTCCCTTCACAGCATAGTTTTCCTTTTCAACCTCTCCCATAAAATGTAAGCCTATAGCCGATCCTGTTTCATTATCAACGACAACCGATCCCGAATTCCCTCCCAATGTTGTACAATCATGATAGAAATACCAGGAATCCGAAACATTCTCCAGTATCTCACCTGGAGAACACCTTTTCACTTCATAAATATTATTGAATACCTCCTTCGCAGCCATCGTACTGATAATAGAGTTAGGATCATAGGCAGGATAGCCAATTACACTAACAAATTGTTTTTCTATTATTTTTCGTGTTGAGATAACTATAGGCTCAGGTAGCTTATTGTGTTTCTTTATTTTAAAGAATGCAATATCAGGTTGCGTAGTATTATCTTCAGTCATATAGACTATCTTCTCAAGTTCAACCTCAAACTCAGGTACAGCAACATTATCGCCCCAATATTCTTCCTTAAAGTCAATTAAAGCTTCCATTGTATCTCCCAAAGGATTTTTTCTGAATACAAAGGACTTTCCTTTCTTCATTGCTACAAGTGAAGCAACATGTCGGTTTGTTACAATAGTATCTTCAGTAATCAACCAGCCTGTACCACCATATTTCTTACCTGCTTTTAAGAATTCAATTCTCCCTACTGAAGGAATCACATGTTCTATCTTTTTTATAAAAGGTCTGATTCTATTCTTTAATTCAACAGAATCAGGTAGAATAACTTTGTTCTTTTTGATGAGTAAAGCCGGCCTAACATGTAGTAATATCATTGCTTCGGCTCGTGGTAACTCCGGAGCAGGTCCGACCATAGCTTTTTCCATTGCATTCTGATTGATATTATTGCGAATAGCAATAGGTAGGTTCTTTCCGGATTCAATCAATTCATGTACTTCTTCCGAAAGTGCTTTATCTGCATTCAGGATTCGACGTATAGGATTCATCTTAATTGTATAAAAAGGTAATATACAACAAGTTAAATATCTATAATCTATTCATCAATACCTCATTTAAGGTATTGTAAGAAATTATGAATCTAGAAGTAAGGAAACGCAAAAAGCTATACGATAATAAACGTATCTCAGGAAAAACTCAGAACAGTTCAGAGTTTTTCCTGAGATTAATGGAGGAGAATCTACTAGGAACATCTGATAAAACTAACAATGTTTATTCTCAAAACGAAGATACCTTATTCTGAGAGCTGCTTTAATCGTTCTTTCTCTTTTTCGGATAACTGATCCATCCCTTTCTTGTTAATTTTATCCAGCAAACGATCTATTTCTTTTTCCTTGGCACGTTTGGCTGCATTGTATTTATCTTCTTTGGTCAATAAACCCTGATCTTCCCAATTAGGGAATAATAGAAACCCAGGTCTGGCAATTATATAATAGATAAAAACCAGTGTTGGAACAAGGATAAACAGAATAGGTACCATATTATTAATAAAAGATTCTGGTACCATAATCAAAGCAATAATCAATCCAATTACTCCTCCTCCCAAATGCGCTTCATGTCCAATATTACCTCTTTGGGACTTTATACCATAGATAGAAATCAGTACAAACAAAAATCCATATGCCCAGCCTGGCAATGAAAAAGGTGTCATAAATATTCCGATCTGCATATCAGGAAAAAGACCAATACTGGCAAACATCAAACCACAAATACCTCCAGAAGCTCCAGCAGAAGTATAGTCAGGATGATTTCTATGAATATAAAGAGAGAATAGATCTCCACCAATTATACTTCCTACATAAATAAGTAAAAGCCTTAAACCACCCACCATCATTCCTAGACCTTCAGAAAAGGAATAGAAAGCCATCATGTTAAAAAGGAGATGCATCCAGCTAACATGTAGAAAACTGGAAGTGATAAATCTTTTATAATCCTTCTCCTTTAAAATCTTATCTACCTGAAAAGAATATTTATCAAAGAAAGAGGAATTCTTTATTCCCTGATAGGAAACAATCAAGGTAATAAGGATAATTGATAATCCGATTAGTTCTATTTCCTGCATATAAAGGTTTTGCTTTTACAGGCAAAATGCTTCTGCACTTTACAGTAACAACTATAAAACAGCAGTATTTATACCCGAAAAGAAGTAAAGGTAATTAAGAGGCTGGAAAGCAGTAATACAGTTAGAGATATTACCAAACGTAAATCTAATTCAAGTGAGAATATTATGCAAATCCCTATAAAAAATGTGTAGGTAATTTAACAGGAAGTTGGTAATCGTTGTTAGATTAGAACAACAAATCGCTTTGTTCTATTACTTAGAGTTGGGTAAAAGAGACGAAGCTTAAAAATGGACTGCTATGCACTATCAGGAAATATTACCATATGCATCTCTTCTACCTTATCTTGATTGTTATTGGAGCATTCGAACAGAAGATAAAGCTGCGGATACATCAAACAGAGTAGTACCGGATATCTGTGCGGACATAATCATCAATGTAGGAGAAGATGTTCAGGTCTCTAATAACAAGAATTATTTGCTCAGGCATGGTGAAATATATCTGACAGGTACAATGACTACCTTTCAGGATACAATTCTGACGAGTAATACACATCTTATAGGCATACGTTTTAAACCCTTTGGTATGAGCTCTTTGCTAAATATCTTTTTGCAAGGGGCAGCAGATACCATTGCAGAAGCAGAAAAATCTGTTTTTAACCTTTCAGCTCTTTCAACAAGACAATCACAAGTATCCATAGATTCACTCAACAAGTATCTGGCTAGTAGAATCAGGAATCAGAATGTAGATCGCTATAACCACATCATTGGTACTATACTTGACTATAACGGAAATATACCTATCCATAAACTAGCCCATGATCATTGTATTTCTGAAAGACAATTTGAACGTCTATTTCAATCTCATTTGGGAGTGACAGCCAAAGAAATCTGCAACATTGTTCGGTTTCAACATGCGTTCAAACAGATTAAAAACCGAAAACACGAAAGTCTGTTGGATATTGCATACACATCTGGTTATTATGATCATGGCCATTTAACGAGGCATATCAAAAAGTATTCAGGACAACCTCCCTCCTGTTTATAAAACGTCGGATTTATACAAAGCATCACTTTCATCCTCACTCTACCTTTGTTGTCATATATTACCTAATCATACACCCAACAGTAGACCATCATGCAACAACGAGTAAGTGTACTTACAATCGGAGTAGATCATCTTCCAGCTATTCGTGCTTTCTATGCAGAAAAAATAGGCTGGCGACCCATTGCAGAGAACAAAGACATTCTGTTTATTCAGATGAATGGCTTTCTTCTTAGTTTTATCCAACGAAAACCTTTGGCAGACTTTATAGGTATTTCATCAGAAGGTACAGGCTTTCGGTCTTTTACTATTGGCTATAATGTTGATACCAAAGAAGAAGTAACAGACTGGTATCATAAATTAAAAGAACAAGGTATTACCATTTTAAAAGAACCTGAAGAAGCTTCTTTTGGAGGATATTTCTTTTATTTCTCAGATATAGAAGGCAACATTCTCGAAATTGCTTACAATCCATATATTGAATTAGATAATGTTAGTAATGTTCTGGGACATGCCTCTATTGATCATCTTTAAATCTTTACTCAAATCATGCGGAAAATAATTCTGGATCTGGCAGTAACACTGGATGGATTTATCGAAGGCGCTAATGGTGAAGTGGACTGGTGTATTATGGACGATGATATGGGTTTCGATCAATTTGTGGAGGAAATTGATACAATTTTGTATGGACGTATCAGCTATGAATTGTATGGATACTATACACCTGATGCATCACGTTCACAAACAGAAATTGACTTTGCAAAGGCTACTCAGAAAATGAAGAAATATGTCTTCTCCAGATCATTGAGTACTATACAAGGTAATGCAACCCTTGTGAGCGAAAACATAGCAGAAGAGATTTACAAACTAAAAGAAAGTCCGGGAAAGGATATCTGGCTCTTTGGTGGAGCAAGTTTAATAACTTCATTTATCCAGGCAGATTTGATTGATGAATACCGGATAGGTGTTCATCCGGTAGCTTTAGGCAGTGGGAAACCACTATTCCAACAACTGCAACAACGCCTGGATTTACAGTTGATTGACACAAAAGTATATCGGTCAGGTGTCACACTGTTACGTTATAAACCAAAGCAATCTGAATGATTGCTTTGGCCTTTTATAGTAAATCATTTAACAAATCATCTGGAGTTCAATTTCTTCTCAGCCAGTGCAGTTCCATCCACACGAGCTTTGATTTTTGAAAAAGCTATATTCCGGGCAGTTGAAATATCATCGGCAAAGGGAGAAAACCCACAATCATCAGTAGAACCTAATTGATTCAATGGAATGATTCTTGAGGCTTCGATCAGGAGCTCACTGATTTCTTCAGCAGTTTCAATTCGTGGATTCAATACATCCGTAACACCCAGAAATACCCGCTGTCCAGGTTGCAGATTTTCCTTAATGGATTTTAGAACAGATTGTTTTTCCTTCTCGGCTGCATATTCCAGGTAAAAGCTACCAGCCTTCAGCTTAAAAAGGAGAGGTAATAATTCGGAGTAGGGAATATCTGCACTATGGGTTGAATCATGATCGCCCCCTGGACAAGTATGAACACCGATTCTGCGTCTTTCGTCTTCTGTAAAACGATCCAGTACCTTGTTATTCAGTTCAATAAAGGCATTGAGCAGTTGTTTACTAGGGTCTAGTTTCAAAGCCAATCTAGCTTCTGTAAAATCAATCTGTACATTATATGCTCCACCTATCAGACATTTACGAATATCTTTCTCTGCTTCGTCTAGCAAATCCACTATAAATTGGGCTTGCGCATATCCATCTATTCCTTCTGGCGGGTACAGCAAACTAATAGCAGACACAGCAATAACAGCCTGCTTTACAGGCAATAATGTATACCTTTTAGCCTTCTCCAGATAACTACTGGCAAAAGTTTGATATCGAAAAGGTCCCGCTGTAATTTTTGGTAATTGCCGGGTGTGGCCGTCAGCAAAAGGTATCACTACACCATCTGCAGCCAGATGTGGATAGCCATGTATAGGATAAGTCGCAAAGCTGGGCTTAGACTGTTCTCCATCTGAAATAACAGGCGAACCTGTCGCCTCTAATTCTTTGATAGTCTCAAGTGTCGCCTTTTCAAAGAGCGTATTTAATTCAGATTCTTTGATTTCTGATTTACTGAAAGCTTTCATAGCTTCTTGTAAATAGGCTGGACGAGGAATACTACCAATAGGCTCTGTAGGTATTTGGGTCATAATACTTGTGTGATAGGTGTTAATAATGAAACATAGATATAGGCGATTCGGAAAAGCAGGCTACATAACACTATTGCAAACAGCTATACTCTGAGTTGATTTTTTGTTAAAATCAAGCCTTGGCAGTTTTATCTTTTCGATTACATCACTACCTTCTTTAATTTTAATAAACTGATTGGGAAGAACATTTTTAAAAGTTTGCACTAAACCACTTCCATGCCATTTAATCTCAATCTGGTCTATCATAGTGGCCTGTCCTATACCTATTTCTCTTTTTAGAGGAGATGAACCAAAGCTTCCACCAGAATTCACATCACGGTATACAGATCTTGTTTTGCCATTTTCCCTGAAAGTCACTTTCACACTGGTGCCAATAGCAGCCTTGTTGGATTTGGTTCCTTCCAATGTTAGAGACAACCAATTATTATCGCTTTGTCCCGGATTCTGAAAAAAGGAGTTGGGATAAGCATCACCTATATAGGCGCCACCCATCTCTATAAAAATATCCTGATCGCCGTCATTGTCCATATCGGCAAAAGCAACTCCGTGTCCTTTCTGAAGATTGCCCACTTTAGCGGATGTAGTGACATCTGCAAACCGTTCACCTCCTATGTTTTTAAACATCTTATTGGGGACTAACGACTGGTAGTTGGGATTACCAGTTCCCAGATACATATCCAGATAACCGTCATTGTCTATGTCACCAAAGTTAGCTCCCATAGCAAAAGCAGTAGTGTATAAGCCCATGGCATGCGTTACATTGGTAAATGTGCCATTGCGGTTGTTGTGATACAGACAGGGCTGTCCGGTAAACTTTTCTGGGTTACCCAGATATTCAGCAGCAGCATAGCTAGCCAATGATTTTGTGAAGGTATAATCACAAACAAATATGTCCAGGTAGCCATCATTATCATAGTCCCAGAACCAGGTAGGAAATGTATTATGGTCTTCATCTTTTAAACCTGCCTTGTTTGTGACATCTTCAAAGTCCATCATCCCATCTGTCAGACCTTTGTTATGTAATAAAATACGTTCACCATTCAGGGTTGAAATGAAAATATCCTTAAAGCCATCATTGTCATAATCTCCGGAGGTAACTCCTTTTACAAAAGCATTGATGTTACAATGCACTTTATCTGCCACATTGGTAAAAGTCCCATCTCCATTGTTGAGGTAAAATTCACAAGTCTGTAAACTCTCAGACCATTTGGAGGTCTCATTACCAATAAATACATCTAGCCACCCATCGTTGTTAAAATCATTCCAGGTTGCAGCCTGTGTAGGATGAAATGATAAAAGGCCACTTTCAATAGTGACGTCTGTAAATGTGCCATTGCCATTATTTCGTAACAATGAGTTGGGCTGCTCACCAAATATAGTTCCCAGCCATGCACCACGAGTCACAAAAATGTCTTTGAACCCATCGTTATTATAATCGGTCTGCATGATATTCAGACCTCCTGTTATCTTAGTTAATCCGCTAGCCTTACTTCGGTCAGTGAATGTCCCATCACCATTATTTTTGAAATAATGCATGGGTTTATTGATATCCCAGCATGAGGTTACAATATCGATAAATCCATCCTCATCAAAATCCTCCAGAATCACTCCACCAGCATGATCTTTCTGATCAAGACCTAAGCCGATAGCCAGATCTTCAAAGGGTTTAACTTCACAGTCATCCTGCCCACCCATGTTTGAAATCAGGAATTGTTTGGGGACATTTTGCGGGTATTCACCCAAAGTCATATAGGCAATATTCAAAAGCCACCTCGCTTCCAGATCATCCGGACTATTTGCTAGCTTGGCTTCGTATTCCTGAATAGCGGCACGAGATCCTGTCATATCCTTATGTATTCCACCATTTTTAATAGGAAATACACACATTTCAACACCATGGTTAGTGACACAGTTTGTCTGTTCACCCTCTCTCAGGTAAGCCAGTGCCAGATTGCTTCGGATAGCATCAAAAAACGAAGCCGGTATTCTTGGATCTTTTAGTAGTGGTTCCAGAACCTGTACAGCTTCGGTAGCCCGACCCAGTTGCAATAATACATTGGATCGCTCAAAGGCAGCCTGTATAATAACAACGAAATTATTCTGAGGGGTAACTTTTAATATAGAGTCTACAAAGGCAATCTTTGCTTCCGGACAAAAACCATTTTTATAATTATGCAGTTTCTGTTTTGTTTTTTCCAGAACTGCCAGCATCTGTTCTTCTGAAGATGGCTTATGACATGAGTGTAAACCCAGCCATAAAACACCTAACAGCGTAAGGTATAATATAGGTTTCATTTGTATAATCAAGGTTTGGGGTCATAAAAAATCGGACTGTCAAGTCGCAGCAAAAAATACCAGACGGATTCAGGCAGAGAAACCATCTATAGACAGAAAAATGAATAGCATGATGAACCAATTGTATGGAGCTATACAACCATTGCTTTTATTGGATTTTCATTTACAATTGCTGATCTGCCTATCTATAAAAATCAACAATGGGCATAGCTTATTCTGCCTTGCAGAAAGCAGAAGAATAAACCAAACCACCTGTCTTAGGCTCTGAAATAAAGCCACAAGATACATGCACACTCCGGATCAATAAGAAAGAGCCAGGTATAGGAGCATCCATACATAGACTATGAAAATCCGATAAAAAACAGTTATATTATCCTGGGAGGAGGAGAAGCAATATCCAGATAATGAGAAGAAAAGTCTATTTTAGTCATAGCAGGATATGGGGAAGACAGGTTACAAGCATAAAAACAGAACAAAGTTTCCCACAAAGGAAGGTATTCCTGGGTTAATGAGAACTTGAGATGTTTTTGTGTTTTCTCAGTTTGTGGCCCTGCCGAATCTGCAATGTGTGTTTTTATGTGATTAGAAAGATCATTCTGTATCTGTTCCTGTGTGCGGTTATTGACACAATAAAGGTATAATGTATCATTCTGAATACTACGCATTACCTTTTCATAAATTCTCCCCTGATAGCTAAATTCCCCTTCTACAGGTTCCAGAGAATGGTCCAGTTGGTGATACAAGTCAATGGGAATTGAAAACCGTATCCATTGCTGGTTATGCACCTTCGCATCTACTTCAGCCTGACTAAGAGCTAAACTATTGCTATCCAGAAATAGCCGTAGTTGTGTTCTTGCCATACTTTGCCGATATGTATAATACACATAATACCCCATGGTATTATAGAGCAACAAACCCAGCAGCAATATGGCAATCACTTTCTTCAAGATGGCATAGGGATATCTGTCAAAGATACAAACCTTTTAAATTATACCAAGAAAAACATAAACTTTTGCCATAATACATTAATCAGGCTAGAGAGTACCTTCCCTGCTACTAGGTTGTACATATAGTAACAGTTAAATACGATCTAGCCCATTTAAAAAGTTATATAAAACTTAAAACTGAATCAACCGATTCTCTACTGATGCCTGTTCTTTGGTATAGCTAACCCCATCAATCTTGTTACCTTCCTGGTCCAGCAGAGAAATAATACCGCCTTTATTGCTTAACTGGGCGCCATTACCACTTAGACGTACTTTCAGACTGGTATGTGCTTCTATAAAAATATTACCTAGTACGTCGTATAACTTAGCCTTATCTGCAATGCGCCAGTTATGCAAAGCAATAGGCTCATTGTCAGAGTTAAATAGTACAACAAATTCTTTCCCAACATCATCTTTTGAGGGATTTACCATAGCAGCAATAATTCGAACAGGTGTTTTACTTTCTGGTTGTTGCGGATGGTCTGGTGGCAATGTATTGAGCGGATCTCCAGTCTGATCGTCAGTATGCCATGCCTGTACCTGAAAGGCGATAAAGATAGCAACCCATTTGTTACGGGAAGGAAAGTGCAGCAGTAAGCCACCATCCTGATATACACCATTATCTTTTTTAAACCTACCCGAATTACCCTGATTCATATGTATATCATGAATACCATTTCCAGGAGTAAATCCGAAGTATTGATCCGGTTTATTTTCCTCTGGTCCCCATTTCTCACCAAATGCATAGACAACAGCATCTGTGTCATTGATGGCCTGTTGCACATAAAAGTCCAACTTCTCATTCAGGTCATTATCGGCTCCCGGTTGATTGTAAGGAATGGGCTTCATTTCTTGTGTTGGAAACAAGTTACCCCGAATGAAGTCTAATGCGATACCTGCAGGTCTTGATGGTATCTTAGTATATCCATCTGGCAGATTGGCTTGCACAATATTATCTGTAATGGGATGTACGAAATTTTCATCCATGTAAAATAATACCTCGGGTGGACTTAACTGTGACATTACGTTGATAGCAATACGGTGGTGCTCTGTTCCAGCCAGAATATGGATCTGGAAATGTTCATGGGAAGGAGACGCCATTTCCCGTTCGATAGCCTTACCTTTTAATACCCCATAGTTCTTTAACATAGTAAATGGTTGATTATCTGTTGCCTACTCTTATATGGCTGTTTTCGGCATCCCAGCTGGTTGTACAACTTTGTGTTTCTTCTTATTAGTATTTCATTACAGGGAAAAAGTAATATCTTTTACCAAAAACTATCCTCCTTATACCCCAGAAATCAAGGCAATACCAACTAATAAATCAATACCTCATTTTAGGTATTCTACCGAATGTAAAAATTAATTGACATACAAATCTATATGTCCGTTTATGAAGCATCTGTGTCCGCAGCCGGACATACACATACACTACAACGTACTCAAATACAGACACATGCATAGAAAAACAGCTTTGGCAGTATATTTGTACGACAAAATAGAAAATAATATATCATACCATATTTATGCGTCGGACATATTTAGGCGAACTGGAAGAAATGATACTCTTAATGGTAGCTATCCTTGATGGAGAAGCGTATGGAGTAACCGTTAGTCAGCAACTCGAACAACACACAGGCAGGCAATTAACCTTTGGCACAGTCCATAATACACTGATTCGCCTGGAAGAGAAAGGGTTTGTAGCATCACATCTGGGAGGAGCTACTACAGAAAGAGGAGGACGAAGAAAACGTTTTTTCACTCTGACTGCCTTAGGTAGCAGAGCCCTGCAGGATGTTCAGGAGTTACGCAATCAGCTTTGGCAAATGGTACCTCCACATGCATTGCAAGTCAATGGACTATGAAACAGCCAACTACTCCACCCCGTTGGGCTTATAAACTACTAACATGGTTTCACCCTGATGATACCCTGGAGGAAGTAGAAGGTGATTTGGATGAAATGTATCAGTACTGGTATCAGCGGGAAGGCAAAGCGCGGGCTACTATTCGCTATGTGATAGATGTGATTTCCGTTTTGCCACCCTTTGTACGAAAAAGACATAAAAAGAATGCCTATCCTCACCCTATATTCAGCCTTTCTATGTTTCGCAACTACTTCAAAATCGCTTTGCGCAATTTGCTTAAACAGAAAGCTTACAGCCTGTTTAACCTGCTTGGTTTATCACTAGGTATTACCTGTGGTTTATTGCTTACACTTCACATCAAAGAAGAGTTAAGTTATGAAAAGAATATACCCAACCATAATCGTATTTTCAGAGTAGCCAATACAGAATGGTCTAAATCATCTCCGCCACTGGCAGGTGAAATGATCAAGTTCTTCCCAGAAATCAAGAGCATTACCCGGTTTGCATCCTTAGGAACACAGGTTGTCAATACAGAAGATGACAAACAAGGTGAGAGTGTCGGATTTTTCGCAGACTCTACAGTAGTAGAGGTGTTTGATCTGCAACCAGTATTGGGAAATCCGGTTAAAGCATTGGCTGAACCTTCTGCGATAATCATTACCCGCAGTATGGCTGAAAAATATTTTGGAAGCAAAGACCCTATTGGTCAGAAACTGACATTTGAGAATAAAGAAGAACTCTGGGTAAGAGCAGTTATAGAAGACAGAACAGGTAATACCCATCTTAAATTTGACTATCTGGCTTCTATGCCAACTTTCTACAACTATGTATCAACTGACTGGCTTACTAATAAAGGGTGGATGTTTGGCTGGACATATGTACTGCTAAATCACCCGGAAGATGTACATAAACTGGAAGCTCGCATGAAAGATTTTTATCTTAGTTTTTATGCAGGAGATAAAAAAGAGGAGATACTCAAGGCTGCGGAATCTGCCAGACTGCAACCTATTACAGATATACATCTGAAGTCCAATCTCATTCAGGAAGTAGGTCCTAACAGCAGTATTTTGTATGTGTATATTTTTATTGCGGTAGAAGTGCTGGTGCTGATTATTGCCTGTGTCAACTTCATTAACCTCTTCACTACTCAGGCCTTGAAACGAATGAAAGAGGTAGGAGTCCGCAAGGTTCTGGGAGCACGTAAAGTACAGTTAGTGATTCAGTTTCTGGGCGAGTCATTTTTACTTACTTGTTTGTCTGGAATTATAGCCATTGTCTTGTATTTGATAGCGTTACCTTTTTACAATCACATTTCTGGACGACAGATAACAGGCTGGGAAATTATACAACCTGATAATCTACTGATTGTTACAGGTATGGTTCTCTTTGTTGGACTTCTGTCAGGCTTATTTCCAGCCTTCTTCATCTCTAACTTTGAGCCAGTTTCTTCACTCAAAGCCAATAAAACACCCCGATCTTCTGCTCAGTTTTTACGGAAAGGTCTTATTGTTTTTCAGTTTGTGGTAGCTAGCTTTCTGATTATTGCAACAGTACTTATCTACCAGCAAATGTATCTTTTCAATAACAAGCAACTGGGTTTTGATAAAGAGCAGATTGTAGTGGCCAAACTATATGGTAAGTTTAAAGAAAAGCTGATTCTCAATCCTGAGGTTATTCAAAACGAACTCCTCAAAAATCCGAATGTAGTCACAATAGGCAAAGCAACCAATCGGATCGGTGATGATGCGAGTGTCGAGTCGGTAGTACCTAGCCCTCAGGAACCTGATAAGGAATATCCTTCATTCAGAGTATTGCGTATTGACGAAAATTATCTCAATGCGATGAGCATCCCATTAAAAGCAGGTCGTAACTTTTCCCGTGAGTTCAGTGACTCTGCTTCCTTTATTATCAATGAGAAAGCAGCAAAGATACTGGGATTAAAAGATCCCATTGGTGCTACAATTACCAATACAACTATGAACATACAGGGCAAAGTAGTGGGTGTAGTAAAGGATTTCCATTTTGTCTCTTTACACAATCAGATAGAGCCTTTATTACTAGAGTATCGCCCCTGGTGGACAGGTAACATGTTTATCAAGATTAAACCAGGTAATGTACCAGCAACACTGGATTTTCTGCAAAATACGATACAGAAAATAGCTCCCGGGACTGTATTCAAATACGAATTTCTGGATGATCATGTGGCAGGACTGTATAAAAAAGAAAATACAATGAGCACTCTGTTGAAATTATTTTCGATACTATCTATTATCATCTCTTGTCTTGGTTTGTTTGGACTGGCAGCTCATACAGCCGAAATACGAACCAAAGAGATTGGTATCCGAAAAATACTTGGGGCTACACTCAGCAATCTGGTTAAGATCTTTTCTCAAGAGTTTATTCTATTAGTTTTAATAGGAAATATTATTGCCTGGCCACTGGCATGGTATGCAGTAAACCGCTGGTTACAGGAATTTACCTATCGGATAGATATAAGCTGGGATGTATTTGTTCTTTCAGCAGTAGTAACATTGTGCATTGCTTTGGTAACAATTGGCTACCATTGTATCAAAACTGCCCTGTCGAATCCTGTTAATTCATTGCGAACAGAGTAAACACATTTTACTAATAGAAAAGCCTGGATAGATTCTTTAAAAGAGACTATCCAAGCTTTTTGTTTTAATAACCTATGACAGTATATCAATTAATTAAATAGAGAATAAAAAATCAGCTATATGAATTGAGAGATATACTCAGAGAAAACACCTTTGTCTTCAAAATTAGTTATTTTTTTACCTTCCAGATAATAATATACTTTAGGATCAGGTCCTTCATTTAAATTAAAAAACAAAAACTGATACCCTTGATGCATCCAAAAGACAAATGCTTTTTCGGGAAGAATTAATGGAGACTTATCCTCTATAAGCAATTCATGAGCACCTTCCGTCAAATCAAATAGTAAGTGATAAAAAACATCAGAACCTGTCATAAAACCATGTGCGCCTTTCCCCATTAGTAATAAAAATTCCTTGTAAGCATCTGGTAAAGGAGACCCCACAGATTCTTCTAATTTTGTAATTTCATCCTGACTGCACGGAATACAATACAGATCTTTCGTCTGTTCATAAAACTTTTCTAAATACACTAACTTCATAGTATTTCTATTTTTCTCAAAATACACTCTTAAGTAAATTCACAAGTATTTGTGTATATAAATCTGGACGAATATCTTTCAGAGATAAAATAGCCTCTTATTACTCAAATGTAATTCTTTTAGATTCCTATTTCACCACACAACTCAGTATGAAAATTAAATTTTTACTTTTTGCCTTCTCTCTTTTTACGATTTGTGCAGAAGCTCTACTTGCCCAGAAAGCCTATCACCTAAAATCTCCGAATGGTAGCATTGACGTATCCTTAAACATCACAGATAAGATTTACTATACAGTAAACTATAACCAGGATGTATTGTTAAAAAACAATTATCTGGCAATGGAAGTAAATAACGAAGTTCTGGGAAGCCAGCCCAAGCTTGTCAGTGCAAAGACTGGCGCAATCAACACGGTTATCAAACCTTATGTGGCACTGAGATACACCACAGTTACGAATAAATGTAATTCCCTCCTACTTACCTTTAAAGGAGATTATTCTGTTGAGTTCCGGGCATTTGATGATGGAATTGCCTATCGTTTCATCACTAAGAAGAAAGATTCCATTGAAGTCAAAAATGAACAGGTTGCCTTACAGTTCCCGGAAGACTATATACTTCACCTTCAGCAACCTGGAAGTTTTAAAACGGCCTATGAAGAAAACTACTCAACTATCTATTCCAAAGACTGGAAAACAGAAGATAAAATGTCAACCTTACCAGTTTTAATTGATACCCAGAAACCATACAAGATATTAATCAGCGAATCAGATCTTTCTGATTATCCTTGTTTATTTCTAAAAGGAACAGGACAAAATGGTGTTTCCTCTGTTTTCCCAAAAGCTCCACTGGAATTTGGTGAAGATGGAGATCGTAGTCTTAAAATTACCAAAGAAGCACCCTACATTGCTAAAACGATAGGTACACGTACATTTCCCTGGAGATACTTTGTGATTACAGCCGATGACAAGCAACTTCTGGAAACAACCATGACTCTGAGATTAGCCTCTCCAAGTGTGTTGAAAGATCCGAGTTGGGTTAAGCCCGGACAGGCAAGCTGGGAGTGGTGGAATGGAGCGACTCCGTATGGACCGGATGTAAACTTTGTATCTGGCTTTAATCTACAAACTTACAAGTACTATATTGACTTTGCCTCCAACTATGGCATCAACTATATTATTATGGATGAAGGATGGGCTAAAAGTACCCTCGATCCTTATACTCCGAATCCGGATGTAGACGTACATGAACTGATTCGTTATGGAAAAGAGAAAAATGTCGGGATAGTGTTATGGTTAACCTGGTTAACAGTACATAATCATATGGATTTGTTTAAGAAGTTTAAAGAATGGGGAGTAAAAGGTGTCAAAATCGACTTTATGGACCGTAGTGACCAATGGATGGTAAACTTCTATGAAACAGTGGCTAAAGAAGCTGCCAGAAATGAATTGTTTGTAGACTTTCATGGTGCTTTTAAACCTGCGGGGCTGGAATACAAATATCCTAACGTACTTTCCTATGAAGGAGTGAGAGGCATGGAACAAATGGAAGGTACTATTCCTGATAACAGTTTATATCTGCCTTTTATGCGTAATGTAGCTGGTCCTATGGACTATACCCCTGGAGCTATGATTAGTATGCAGCCAGAACTCTATAGAGCTGAAAGACCTAATGCAGCCAGTATAGGAACTCGCGCCTACCAGTTAGCTCTATTTGTCGTATTTGAAAGCGGTATCCAGATGCTGGCAGATAATCCGACATTGTATTACCGCAATCCTGATTGTACTGAGTTTATCACCTCTGTACCGACTACATGGGATGAAACAAAGGGACTGGTAGCGAAAGCAGGTGAAATAGCCGTTGTAGCTAAACGCAAAGAAAACAAATGGTTTATTGGAGGGATTGCCAATGGGAAGGAAAAAGAAAGGAATGTACAGTTCAATCTGGACTTTTTAGATAAAAGCAGAACCTATAAAATGACCTACTTCGAAGATGGTATCAATGCTGATCATCAGGCAATGGACTATCGAACCAAAACCATACCTGTAAAAGCAGGTGATACTATTAAAGTTAAAATGGCTCGGAATGGTGGCTATGCAGCAGTAATACAGTAAAGTTTGGAAGGCTTTGAGGAGAGGTAATATGAATTAGCAGAGTGCTAGACAATAACATTTAATAACACAAGAGCCTGATGATAACTAAACAGTTATCATCAGGCTCTTCATATTTTAGGATCAGGCATGCGCAGCTTGTGCATTATAAGCCTCTTCTAACACAGACACCTCTATTTTACTCATTTTCATCATTGCTTCCATTACTCGTTTGGCTCTTTGTGGATCTTTATCCCGCATCATCTTCAGCAAAGCAGTAGGTACTACCTGCCATGACAAACCGTATTTATCCTTAAGCCAGCCACATTGACTTTTTTCGCCACCCTCAGAAAGTTTGTCCCATAAATGATCTACTTCTTCCTGGGTTTCACATTTAATGAAAAGAGAAAGAGCTTCTGTAAATTTGAATTCAGGCCCTCCATTTAGAGCGATAAATTCCTGCCCATTAAGCTGAAATTCTATGGTCATCACAGCTCCTTTAGCTCCGGCTGCTTCTTCTCCATACCGTACCACAGTTCCGATCTTTGAGTCTTTAAATAAAGAAGCATAGAAGTTTACTGCTTCTTCCGCTTCATGATTAAACCATAAAAACGGAACGATTTTTTGTGTGTTTGTCATAGCTATAGATTTGTAAATACTCAGATTGTATAATAGTATAACTGTTTTTCGTTCGATACCAATACATTCATTTAAGAATGACTGTCCATAGTAGCATCTGCAGGTACGTCTGTTCCATTCTCTGTTGCAGGGTCCATCCACATCATTTCCCAGACATGGCCGTCCAGATCTGCAAAACTTCTGTAATACATAAAACCATAATCTTTAGCCTCTCTTTCTTCAACAGCCCCTGCCTGTATTGCCCTTTCAGTAATCGCATTTACTTCTTCCTTGCTGTCAACTGAAAGACAGGTAAGTACTTCTCTTACTTTGCTTGTATCAGCGATATCGGTGCTGCTAAACTCCCTGAATTTATCATGTGTCAGTAACATGGAATAAATAGTTTCAGAAATCACCATGCAGGCAGCTGTATCATCTGTAAATTGCATGTTGAACGAAAAGCCCAGTTTTGTAAAAAAGTCCATTGACTTTTTAAGATCTTTCACTGGAAGATTGATGAAAACCTGGTTTGCCATATGAGTTAAAATTTGAGTTAGTTACCTTGTTTTGTTAGAACAAAGATACTCAAGGCAATCCTTTTTGAGCGGGTGAAAAAGAGACATAATAAGGGGTAGATTACGACTTTTTTCAGTACTACCATCTCCATTTATTTCTCTCTACTTTCTCATTTATAACTCCCCTTAATTGATACCACTTCATAGGAAAATACTGGTTCGGCTGTATATAATTCATATACAAATGGTTACTGTATTTCTTCGTTTCTGGAAAATAATAATACCTCAAAGCTATTTGTTATAGTTTTTCTTTAATCTGTCATACACATTCATCCAGACTCTTCACAAAAAATACTTATTTATATACATTATTTATTAAGCATTTTTTACTAAAATCCGCTCGTTTCTTTCTCTATAGCTCTATTTATCTCTATTCTTTCATATCTGACACTCTATTTACTAACTAAAAAAATACGGATAAGTTACATAGTAGTATTCTTGTCTATATCGGTTACCAAATAGTTAGAGAATATTAGAACTTTATATTCTCAAATGTGCAACTCTTAGAAAGGATAAGAAACAATTTTGGTATACCCAATTTATTCCCTGATAAATGCATAAAATTAATTTTTAACTATTTTTCAGGAAGTTCTTCGTGTTAGAAATACCAGTTGGCCGGATCAGAGAAAATAGTACGGATAAGAACCTAGGTTGTGTAGTGTTATTACCTAGTAGTTAGAGAAAGAGAATCAATATCCTACTATACAATGTAATATAATAAGAAAGATATGTGTTTGTCTTAACCAATTGCTAATTAATCTTGTATTCACTAGTGTACTTAAAAACGTTTTCTTATGCAACTCACAATTAAACAGAAGCTGATTCTCGCTTTCAGCATTCTAATACTGTTATCTGGTATGATATACTATCTGGGTAACTCCAATGCTTCTACAATAAATGACCGTCTTAATCTAATCGTAGATACAAATGCCAAAGGTATTATGCTGGCAAGCAAGTTGGCAGAAGATGTTCAGTTTATCACAAAGCGGGAAAAAGATTTTATACTGGAACAAGATAGAGAAACCTTACAGGACCTTGTTAAAGATGTTGATACACGTTTGGAAATGTTTACTACACGCGTTGAGCAGTTAAAAGCTATTTCAGATGAAAAAGGCAATGAACAGATAGACGAATTTCTTCAAAAGTGGCAGGAGTACCAGAAGATATATGGCAAAATAAAGATATTGGCGGTAGTGATGAATACTGATTCAAGCAACACCGCAGCATACCATCTCTCTAAGACTACAGGCCGGGCAGCAGCATTAGATGCGGTTGCGGCAGTGAATCAGCTAGTAAAGAAAAATGAAGCAGCTCTTGCACAAGCTAAATTGGAAACAGATCAGATTTATTCGAATGCAAGAACAAACATGGTTATTCTGCTTACCTTCAGTATAGTACTGGCAGCAGGTATTTCGATCTGGATTATACGTTCTATTACGGATTCTCTCAACAAAGCAAAAGAAGCCATTAAGGCAATCTCTGAAGGAAATCTTATGATTACTATTAATACAAATAGTAAAGATGAAATAGGAGAACTACTTCAGTTTTTACAAAACATGGTAGTAAAATTAAAAGAAGTAATAGGGTATGTTACTACAGCATCTGACAATATTGCTTCTGCCAGTTACCAGATGAGTGCATCTTCTCAACAGGTAGCTCAGGGGGCAACTGAACAGGCAGCTTCGGCTGAAGAAGTATCTTCTTCAATGGAAGAGATGACCGCGAATATCCAGCAGAATACTGATAACGCACAACAAACCGAAAAAATAGCTTTACAGGCAGCAGAAGATATTAAGGAGGGAAGTCAGGCTGTGAATCAGACAGTAGATTCCATGAAAATTATTGCTGAGAAGATTTCTATCATAGGTGAAATAGCACGTCAGACGAATCTATTGGCGTTGAATGCGGCAGTAGAGGCAGCTCGTGCCGGTGAACATGGGAAAGGATTCGCGGTTGTGGCGGCTGAAGTACGTAAACTGGCAGAAAGAAGTCAACTGGCTGCCACAGACATTGATGTTTTATCTAAATCCAGTGTAGCTATAGCAGAAAAATCCGGTAAGCTATTGATACAAATTGTACCTAACATCAGCAAAACTTCACGGCTGGTACAAGAGATATCAGCTTCTAGTATGGAGCAGAATGCAGGGGCAGAACAGGTTAATAGTGCAATTCAACAATTAAATCAGGTAATTCAGCAAAATGCGGCATCTTCTGAAGAAATGGCAACTAGTGCAGAAGAACTTTCGTCTCAGGCAGAGTCGCTTAAAGATGCCATCTCTTTCTTTCAAATAGACCAGTATCAGACAACTCGCCGAAATAAAAGCAACCGTGAGAATCCAGCCAAATATAAGTCTGCTATTCCATCACAGACATATTCCACTCAATCCACTCAAAAATCAGATAAGTTTGTAAAGGGAGTTCAGCTAAATATGCATGCAGATACCCTTGACGAATCATATGAGAAATATTAAACTTAGATATAAACAAAAATCAAATCAGGAAGGACAATAGATCTTTCCTGATTTGTTGTTATCAGATAGTCATAATCATTCCACTATACTAAGCAGTTACATTTTCAAACGCATAACCGGCATGATACTTACCCATACTCTAAAGTTAACCAATGCAGACTTTAACAGATTATCAGCATTTATTTATGAACGTGTTGGCATTAAATTATCTCCCATAAAAAAAACAATGCTTGAAAGTCGCTTACAGAAAAGATTAAGCACTTTACAAATGGGATCTTTTAAGGAATATTGTGACTATATCTTCAGCGATCAGGGAAAGCAACAAGAACTAGTGCATATGATTGATCAGGTTACAACCAATAAAACGGATTTTTTTCGGGAACCCAATCATTTTTCGTTCCTCCAATCTCAGTTATTACCTTCTATAGATAAGCATTATCGTACATATCCCTTACGAGTATGGAGTGCAGGTTGTTCTAGTGGAGAAGAAGTATATACACTGGCAATGGTATTAAGTGAGTATTCATGTACTCACACACCTATTTCTTTTCATATTCATGGAACAGATATTTCCACACAGGTATTGCAAAAGGCTGTCACTGCGGTGTATACAGAGGATAAAATCGCACCTATTCCATTATTACTTCGCCAGAAATACCTTCTTAAAAGCAAGGATACAACTAACAAAACTGTGAGGATTGCTCCATCTTTACGGTCTAAAGTTCAGTTTGATCGCTTGAATTTTATGGAAGATGATTTCAATTCATTGCCTGTATTTGATATTATCTTTTGTAGGAATGTCATCATTTACTTTGATAAAGCTACCCAGGAACAAGTACTCAATCGTTTGTGTTCCCAGTTAAGACCAGGAGGATTTTTCTTTTTGGGGCACTCTGAATCTATAACAAATATGGATGTTCCATTGAAACAGATCCGCCCTACTATATTTCAGAAAGTAACAGTATAATCAAATTGCCCTAAGTATAAGCCACTATTTCTTTAAATTGACCTACGCTTTTTCATGCTATCCCTTAATAAAATAGTCTAGTCATGATCTGAAATTAGCAAAAAGAAGAATGGCTATATCGATTATTTTATTAGGTTTAGAATATCAATAGACGTATTTGATAGGAAGAAAATTATCCAGTAAGTTCTAATGAGTAAGTTCTATTTGTATAAAGTCTGGTTTACCAGTGCTTTTATTATTCCTCTGTTATATGTAGTGGTAACTAGTGAAGTTTTAAGAATTACTGTTGAAGGTATAAGTCATGCTTCTCTTGAATCAGTTGCAAAAGAAATAGTTGATTTAACAGCTTTACTATTTTTCTTTTTTATGTATGCATTTGCGGTTTCTTTACCTATACTAACAATCTGTAGAATTGCTCAACTTTATTTGGTTCAGAAAACAAATTCGGAAATTTTGGTAAGGATTTGTATTATTCTTATTGTTACAATGCTGTTATTCATTCTCTTTTATTGTATAAGTAGATTTTCTTTTATAACTACTTTAGAATTAACTTCACTTTTTTCTTCTAGCGTTGTTTTAGCAAGTATATATCATAGTTTTAGAGATAGATTAAATAGTTACTCCTGATTGGCTGTTAAGTACTTCAACCTAATTGGTTTATATTATTCGTTTTGCTATAATTAGCTAGTTATTAATTGCTTTATCCATACAATATTATACAGTTATCCTATAGCAACTGATAATATTGTATGGATAAATTTTCCACTTAGCTTCTGTCATAAAAGGCAGGAGGAGTTATTCCTAATGAACGCAGATATACATATCCTTGCCCTCTGTGATGAATTTCATTATCGATAAAGTAAAGAACACTGGAGTAAAGAGAGTCTTCATATTGACCAAAAGCGGCCTCTACTTCATGAAAGCGGTGTAACGGAATTTGAGGCCATACAGTATCAATCTCTGTAGTCACTTTATCCCAAAGGGCCAGAAGTTCTCCCTTTGTTTTTGGTGTGATTTTAAACTCTTCTTCTTCACCAAACACGTTCCATTCTCCGGTTGCCACACCTTTTACACCTGGACCAGCCATATGAATCATTTCCATAACCAGTTCAGAGAAAGGACGCATACCACCAATAGAATACGTAAATAGTTTATCTTCCGGAAAAGCTTCTATTACCCGGCGGGTAACCCGGCGATGTCCTTGCCAGTGATTCAGCAGCTCATCAGCTGTAATTACAAGTGTTGACAGATCTGTTTCCTGGGCTTGGGCGTTGGTAGTTGCCATAGTTATAAGGGTTTAAATGTTGTCATTTAGTTTACCTTACAAAGAAACTACACCCTCATGACAACCCTATGTCAGTAGGGTTATCAAAATTTCGGAGAAGATATTCCTCTTATATATTTTATTTTTCAGGTACGAGACTATAGGTCTGAAGTTTGGTTTGCTACGCCAATATTGCTACTTTTTGCATATGCTTCTTCTTCTCACGTACCCATGCCAATACATATAAACAAACTAGAATAAATCCAACCAATCCTAACAAAGCTATTGAGTTATTATCACTATAGTAAGCAACCAGAGGTAATAATAAAAATATTAAAACAATATGAAGGGAAAATACCTGTAAAGAATGTTTACCCAAAATTACCAGCCAGGATTGAGCAAATAATCCCCGATAGGAGCGCATTAAAAAATCAATAACAATTACCAATGCCCCAAAATTAATCAGACGCAAGGGACCCAAACGATGTTTATCAATCAAATTCCACCACATATCTTCGGTTTTACCCAAGACATCAAATCTATTTAAAGTTAGCATTGTGATAATAGCAATTGCGGGCCATATCATATAGGCAGGAACACGCAATTCATTGCCACTTGCTCTTCGATATGCCAGATATACACCTGCTACAAATATTATCTGCCAGGCAAAGATATCCATATAACTCAATTCTGCACCAGGCAGGTAGCTTGCAAGCAACTTGGTAGCCTTATAGCTAAGTCCAAGTCCCAACTGGCTCATTCCCCAAATACCTATACTAACTGCCAACACCCAACGACCATTGCCTTTACGGAATTGATACATCAGAAAAGGAAGAGAAAGTAGCAATAGACAATATAAAGGCAGAATATCTAAAAAATCAGGCTGATAAAGTAAAAACAGGCTTAGGAAAAGTGACTGAATAGGTGTTTGAAAAAATCGGGTTAGCACCTCTGTCCAATAATGATGGTGAATAATAGAGTAATAGCCTACTACACAAACAATAAAAAGTGAGATAATATGATAAATATAGATAGTTCGCGCTCGCTGAATGGCTCCGATAACAACCTTTCTCAGTCCAGTCCGTGCTAACCTCTTGTAATAAACCAATCCTGCTACCAAACCAGATAGGAAGACAAAACCTTCAGCAGCAGAGACATATCCCAGAGGCTGATAGGTAAACTCCGTTAGAGGTGTGTTAACATGGTTAATAGTAATAAGAATGATAAAAAGGCCACGGAGGCCATCCAACTGGACAATACGACTCATCTAAATTCAGATTTTATGGTTTGATTAGTAGGCTAAGTATGAAAGACAAAAGACATAGTAATGACTTTGTTGTCCCTATAATCAATTAGACATACGGAATAACACCCTGATATGGATTGTATCAGGAATACTATTTTTTTTACAGAGAGTGACTTGGGGTTTTCGCTGAATGTTATACAAAAAAGAAAGTATAATCCATTTAACTTACAACTTTAAACTTTTCAAACCTTAAAGCTCTGGGTTACAAAATTCTATTAGACCACTTTTTTGTACATTTTTTATAGTAAGTAGATTGCCAAGTACCAAACAGTATAATTGTGGTATAGGCACTCAAAAAATTATTAATCTTTTCTAAAAGTGCAAATGGCAGCAATAGACGGTATAAGCCAGCACATAAATTAATATGTTTAACGAACATTAGTAAACATACTTTTTTTATATTACCTGCATAATCATCAAACAATTATAGTATACATTAATATTTTAATAATAGTGTCCATGAAAATGGGCGTCTGAAGATCTGAAATGCCATTCATTAGAGACCTCAAATAGCCAGGGAAGTTTAAAAGTGATGCTGAATTTAGAACCTGTCAGCGGCATACCAAATCCCACAAAATTTCCGATGATAGTATGCCAGTTACCTTTATAAAATTTGGGTCGTTCTAATATCTTTAATAAAACATCTCCCGGATATCCACCGTTAAATCTTTCTGCTAATCCCTTCATACGCAATGTATGTCCATTTCTGGCCGAAATTGGAACTTTTACATCGTACTTTTTATCCAGTAAATGAACTCTCGTGATAGTACTTTTGCTAAGGTTAGCGGTATCAATAGGAAGTTCGATAAGGATATCCCTTTGTAAAGAAGTAAATACATGATTTTCTCTTTGTAAAATCAGTATTACATCCTGATCTCCGAAACTCTCATCAATGTTTCCTGCAAAATTTCTCAGCCTTAACTGCTGGCCTATTCTTGCCTTAGGTGGAATGCAAACTTTAAAGGTCTTTGAACCAAAATCAACATACTCAATGCTGCCACTAGCAAGTTTGTTCTCATTGATCGGGAAAGGTAGTATGACTTTTTGCATCTCTGAAACAGAGTTAAGTTGTAAAACATATATTTCTCGTCTAAATGATTCTAATATATATAGTGCTCATTTGCAATATTTTATGTAAATAGTAAGAAATAGTAACCTGCTATAATTATTTTTTTATTTTACCATAGGCATATTTTTTTACACTGTTTACAAATCTTTTATTGGCTTTACTAAAGTTTAGCCATAGTATGTTGTAGATAAAACACATTCAGATGTATGGAAACAAACACTCTAGTTAAACCGCCACACTGGGGAACTCTCAAACCTGTGGCACCAGGAGTTGTAGGAATACCTATTCTTATCGTTAATGCCTATATGATTGGTACCAAAGACAACTGGGTACTAGTTGACGCAGGTTTGCCCGGAAATGCCAAACGCATAAAGAAAGCAGCAGAAACATGTTTTGGGGAAGGTGCACACCCAAGAGCTATTGTATTAACACATGGACATTTTGATCATACTGGGTCATTAGAGGCATTGGTAAAGGAATGGGATGTACCTGTGTATGCTCATTCTCTTGAATTACCTTATCTGACAGGAAAGGCTAGTTATCCCCCTCCTGATCCGACAGTGGGTGGAGGTCTCATGACTGAAATAGCCCGCCTGTTTCCGACCAAGCCCATTGATCTAAAAGATCGGGTCAGATTGATCCCATCGAATGGAGAACTGGAAGAATTACCAGGATGGCGTATTATCCATACACCAGGACATGCCCCAGGACATATTTCTCTTTTCAGAGAATCAGATCGGGTTTTGATTGCTGGAGATGCCTTTGTAACAACCAACCAGGAATCGTTTTGGGCTGCGACAGTTACTAAAAAACAAGAAATTCACAGACCACCAGCCTATTTCACCCAAGATTGGGATGCAGCCAGACGTTCTGTAGAAACTCTGGCAAGCTTAGAGCCCAGTGTTGTTGCTACAGGACATGGCTTACCTATGCAAGGTCCATTTATGCTAAAGGCCTTACATAAACTGGCTGAAAACTTTTCGCAGGAAGCGCTTCCGGCTAAAGGTCGGTATGTACAGGAACCTGCCCGCTTTAGTGAACAAGGTGTAGATTTTGTACCTCCTCCTGTTGCAGATCCGGTGCCTAAAGTATTAGGCATGATTGGAGGGGCTATTCTGGCAGGAATCGCTACGTATGCATGGGTGCATCATACCAGAAATCGTCGGGGTATAAAATCAATTTTGTAAGAAAGATATCTATATCTTAAGATCAATAACACAAGACAAAGCCTCATAAACTTAATAAATTATGAGGCTTTGCTATGTTGTTCAGTGTAACTGAGATACCTAAAGTTCATTATTCTGGACAGCTGCCTGATCACTTGGTCGAGACAAAACAGTCTGCGATGCAGCACTTTCACTCTCATAACCTTTGCGCCCCAGACTATGTTGGCCTTCAGAAGAAGCGGCAGGAAGAAATCTATTCATCAAAGCAAAAAAGTCAGCAGATAATTCAGGAAATAATTCATCCAATATAGATATCAGTTTAGCTGGTAATGTAATGACAAGCTCTGCACGTCCAGTTTTTAAAGCAGAGACAATTTGTAATGCAGCATTTTCTGCACTAGCTGTCAGAAGTGGCAGAGAGGCACTTGTCTTAAACCATGCATATTCTTTCTGATGTTGTCCCTTTACAGTAACATTTCTTGGACTACCTGTACGCATCAGTCCTGGATATACAGTTGTTACAATAATGCCTTCACGTAATAATTCTGCTCGTAAAGTTTTAGAAAAGCCTGCCAATGCAAACTTACTAGCAGAATAAGGTGCCAGATGTGGAACACCTACTTTCCCTCCTATGGAGGAAATATTTACAATGCGTCCTCTACCTGTTTGCCTCATATAAGGTAATGCGGAATATACTGTATAGATAGAAGCATATAGATGTGTTCGTATAGCTTCTTCATAATCAGATTTTGCCTGATTGTCTAAGGGTCCTACTTCTATTATTCCGGCATTATTAATCAATACATCTATTTGTCCAAAATAATCATAAACCTGCTCCATCATTTCTTCTACATCTCTTTGTTTGGTAATATCACAACGCAGAGCAAGCACATCTATACCATAGTCTTTTAATTCTTCTTCTGCATCTTTCAATTGCTCTATATTTCGAGAGCAAATAGCCAGTTTCGCTTTCTGAGAAGCTAACTCTCTGGCAATAGATAAACCCAAGCCACGAGTCCCGCCTGTAATCACAATTACTTTGCCTTCCACATCGAAAGATCGACGCATCCGAATCCATGATTTTGCAGCCCACAAGATGCCTGCACCTATTGCCAGCTTAAGTAAAGAAGATTTCTGAAGCTTCATTATTGATAAAAAATAAGATGATAGAAGTTATTTACTAATTGTCATATACTTTTTATTCAAAAATTCATGCCTCATTTATTCAGCATAAATACCTGTATAGCAACTGGTTAAAAAAAGAGCATATTCAACTTAACCTCTCTGTTTTTACAAGTAGCTACCTATGACGCAGGAAAATCTTCCAGCTTTCGGGAAAAAGTATCCGCATTTTCTTTGCTGTCATCCACTGCCCAGATTGCCATTGCATATAAAACAGGTCGCAACGCTATACCAGAATCAGTAAGGCTATAGGTAACCTGAGGAGGGACAACAGGCTTAGAATGTCTATGTATGAGATTATCAGACTCTAGTTGCTTCAAATGCTGAATCAGCACTTTTTCTGTGATAGCAGGAATACCTTTCCTTAATTCGCTATATCTCTTATTACCTGTAAGAAGCTGAAATAGAATAATAGGTTTCCAATATCCTCCTATTTTTTCCATCACATAGGTTATGGGACATTCCGCGTAAGCAATCTTCTTATTTTCCTGGATAGTTGAAGCTTCTTTCACTTTTGTCATGGCTACATACTTTAGGGTAAGTACTTGTAGAAAAGTAAGTACAAAAATACTTTTGCTGGTATACAATCCAACAAATACTATAAAAACATGAAGATCGTTATTACAGGGTCATTAGGCAATGTAAGCCGCAGACTCACAGAGCTATTAATCCAAAAAGGACATATAGTTACTGTTATAAGCCATGATTCATCCCGAGTTAAAGCTATTGAAGAAATCGGTGCTACTGCAGCTATTGGTTCAATAGAAGATGCTGATTTCCTCATTCAGACATTTTCGGGAACAGATGCGGTATATACAATGGTTCCTCCTAATTATCATACTCATGATTATCAAAAATTTGTAACAGAAATTGGTGAGACCTATGCTCAGGCGATTCGCTCAGCCGAAGTTTCTTATGTAGTAAACCTGAGCAGTATTGGAGCACATAATCCAGATAGCAATGGCCCGTCCGGAACGTTCTTTTATGAAGAAGAACAACTGAATCAGCTGTCATCCACCAATGTGTTGCATCTACGGGCAGGGATGTTTTATACCAACTTTTATGGAAATATAGATATGATAAAACATATGCATATCATTGGAAATAATTTTGATGGAACCTTATTATTAGCTATGACTCATCCATATGATATTGCCGATGTCGCAACAGAAGCACTGGACAAACTTTCTTTTACAGGAAAAGAGGAACAGTATGTTGTAAGTGATGAAAAGAGAGGAACAGAAATAGCAGAAGCTCTAGGGGAAGCAGTTAATAAGCCTGATCTGCAATGGATTGTGTTCCCAGATGAAAAACTGCAGGAAGCAATGACACAGAACGGATTTTCCAGCCATATGGCATCCAAATTTGCAGAACTTGGGGTGGCTATTAGAGAAGGACGTTTGTTTTCGCATTACCAGGCCAACAAGCCTCTTGTGTTTGGCAAACGAAAATTTACAGACTTTGCGAAAGAATTTGCTATTGTTTATAATTCAAATAGTTATTAGTGCATTCACCAAAGACAATAAAAAAACTGGCATTAAGTAATGCCAGCTTTTTTATGAGAATCAACACAATTATTATATTTTGTTAATAACCTGGATTCTGTTCCCCTAGATTTTTGTTTCGTTGTCTTTCCAATTCAGATATAGGAAAAAGAAGATGTTTTTCTTCAAAAGTTTTACCCCATGTATTGGTATGGCCTATCAAATCTACAAATGTAATTTCTCCATTTCCGTTCTGCGTTGTTTCAGGGTATTTACGTGTACGTATCATATCAAACCACAATTTGAATTCAAACACCAGTTCACGATAACGTTCTTTCCATACTTCTTCCACAAAATCATTTGCGGACAGACCTTGTAATCCGCTTTTAATTGTTGCGGCATTGGATTTCCAGTAAGCTCTGCTTCTAACCTGAGTAAGATACTCTGCAGCTTCTGCTGTTACACCTTCTGATTTCGCAATAGCTTCAGCTGCAATTAAAAGCACATCTGCATATCCATACATTTCAATATCTTTTCCAGAACTAGCAGTCTCAAACAATGCCTGATCATCATGCCAGAAGTAAGGAGTAGGAGGAAATGTTTTGGTCTCACCATTTACGACAATAGAAGAATGATAGTATTGCTTTTCCTGTGCTCTGAGGTCATTAGCAGCATCATATCCCCATAAAAACTGGTTTCTGGGCGCATATGCACCATTAGTAATGGCATACTTAACAGTTGATGGTTTAGAAGTAGTATAGCTCCATACAGGATAGATCGTTTCAGCAATGCCTACAGCATACTCATGAAAGAATACATATTCAGTAGCAGAAGCATCACTTTTACGCAGTTTGTTATAGGCACTATTCTCCATTACCACATTACCACCTGACATTTCATGTTGTTCCAAACTATATGTTCCACTTTCGATAACGCTTTTAGCCATTGCAGCCGCATCTGCATACCGGTTAGCTTGTAAAGGAAATCCACTCATATTCAAGTAAACATCTGCTAGTAATGTTGCAGCAGCTCCTTTCGTAACACGTTTTCCATTTGTAACCATTGACGTAGTAGCAAGTCCTGCCTCGTTTACAGCAAATTTTAAATCCTCTTCAATCAAGGCATATACATCTGCTACAGAAGCCCGATTTATATACAGGTTTTCCAAAGATTCATAAGGTTCTGTCACCAAAGGAACTCCACCAAACATCCGAACCAGGTAGAAGTAAGCATAAGCCCGGAAAAATCTGGCTTCTCCTAACAATTTCTTCGCTTCAGCTTCTGCTAAACCAGGAGTAGTAGGAATGTATTTAATTGCATTATTGGCTCTTGAGATACCAGAATATAAATCATCCCAGATGCCCCCGAGATAACTGGAAAGGTTATTTCCGTTCAGGGTTAATTGTTGGGTATGCTGTACATGTATTTCCTGGCCTTTGTATTCATTGTCAAAAAAACCTGACATATAGTTCCCTATCATCGCTTCCGCACCACCGTAATGAGAACCATCAAACAATTGAGGGGCACCATTCCGGTAAAGCGAGTTTACTGCATTATAAGCATGACTTGGCTCTTTAAAGTTTTGTTGGGAACTTAGTTCATCAAGGGGCCTTTCTTCCAGAAAGCTATCACACGAGAATGAAAGAAAAGCTGTTAATGCAATTACTATATGTATTTTTTTCATATTGATGTCCGTTTAGGTGGATTAGAATTTCACATTTACACCCAGTGTAAATGTCCGCGGCTTAGGATATTGGAAGAATACCATATTCTGTCCCCACTGCTGATCGCTCCATGAGGTAGCTTCCGGATCGTATCCCTGAAAATCTTTGGAATGAAATACAAAAGCATTCTGCACACTTGCATATACACGTAGTGTTTTCAGATGTAAACGCGTAAGCAGATCACTGCTAAAATTATAACCGGCTGTAATGGCATTCACCCGCAGATAAGAACCGTCTGCCAGCCAGTGGCTATCAATTTCACTATTTTGCCCTGCATAAGCCTGGTTACGGATTTCCTGTACCATTGTGTTTTGACGCTCAGGAGTCCATCCTTTAGTCAGAATTGAACGTAGGCCGTTGGCAATACCTGAACGGTCTTCTGTAGAGTGATAGAATTGCTGAAGGATATCCACACCATATACAAACTGCAGGTTTACAGATAGATCGAAATTACCATAGGTAAAGTTATTGATAAAGCTACCAGTCCAGTCAGGTAAACCTTTGCCTAAGATCTTTTTAGCTACAGAGCGTTTAGCTTCACCAGGCAAGTAACCACGTTCAGCAGCTTCATCTGCTTCAGCAGTACTCCAGGTTCCTAATCTCTCATATCCCCAGAAAGAACTTAAAGATTCACCTACACGCAGAATAGTCTGACTACCAGAAACCCAATAAGGCCCGGATTCTATATCTTCATTATTCTCACCTAGTTTTTCAATCCGGTTTTTATTGTAGTTAAAGTTTAATGAACTCTGCCATGAAAACTTGCCACCTCTTACGATTGCACCAGTTAACAATACTTCAAAACCTCTATTGGATACTGATCCGATGTTATCCCTTACAGTCTGGAAACCAGTAGTATGAGGAACTGGTCTGTCTAACAACAGATCTGTAGTCAACTTGTGGTAGTAGTCCAATTCAACAGACAACCGACTTTTGAACATAGACAAGTTTACTCCCACATCAAAGGTACGGGTACGTTCCCATTTCAGATTAGGGTTTGCCAAACGTGTTACATAACTATCGGAGGCACGATTTCCGTTTATAAGTACAGTACCAGAGGCAACAGTTGCCAGGGAACCGTATGAAGGAATCTCTGTATTACCTGTTACGCCAATGCTGGAACGTAACTTTAACTCATCAATAGAAGAAAGGCCTTGTAGAAATGGCTCATTTGATAGCACCCAACCCACACCCAGAGATGGGAAGAAACCATATTTGTTATTGGCACCAAACCGGGAGGAACCATCCACACGACCTGTCAATGTTACAAGATATTTATCTGCGTAAGTATAACCTGCACGAACGAAGTAGGAGTTCATAGCCCACTTATCAAAATCAGAATTAGGAGCCCCCGGCTTGCTAGCAGCCTGAATACGGTTATATTTAAAGAAGTTATCAGAAAATCCTTCCGCCTGTATTGAATTTTGCTGATAAGTGCGTTCCTGCCAGCTCAAACCTAACATAGCATTGACTCTGTGTACTTCTGCCAATGTTTTGTTGTATGTCAGATAAGTTTCTTCCTGCCAGTAGTTTACCTGCTGAGTTTCCAGATAAGCCCGACCCAGTGGAGAAGAAATATTTAACAGATCAGTTGGATAGTACTCCTGAAAATTCCGGTTATGTTTATCAAATCCAAACTGAGTACGCAGATCTAAACCTGGCAAAATGTGAAAGGTGGTAAACAGGTTACCAAATAACTGTGTACGTTTTCTTCCTCTCTCCTGTGTTTCAAGTACATGCACAGGATTTGCCATGCCTTCCAGACGATAATCATCTGTCACCATTGAGCTATTGCTCCAGGTACCGTCAGGGAATTTTACGGGAAAAATCGGAGGCATCTCAATCATAGTACGACGTGGCATTTGATGCCCACCACCTTCTTCTGCCTCATTTTCAACTGTATAGTTTGCTAAGACGTTCATTCCAATGGATAACCACTTTTTAGGATTTGCATCAAAAGCAATCTTTCCATTCAAGCGGTTTAGCCAACTGTTCAGCATAATCCCTTCCATTCGGGAATAATTCAAGAATGCCCCAAAAGAAGAATTTTGTCCTCCCTGCTGGATGGAAATCTGGTGGTTGTAAGATACAGCTGTACGAGTAGCTTCTTTTTGCCAGTCTGTATCATACAGCGGATTACCACTAGCATCAAACAAACGTGGATCGTTGGCTGTAAAAGTTGCAGTTTGTCCCGGACGATACTTGGATGTATGCTCCATACCAGTCTTTACTACTTCCATCCATTCTTTGGCATTCAGCAGATCCATCTTTTTACGTAGTTGTCCTATGCTGATATAGCCATCATATCCGACACTAATTCCTTCTTTTTTCGTTCCCCGCTTGGTCGTAACCAGAATAACGCCATTGGCACCTCTAGCCCCATAAATAGCAGCAGAGGAAGCATCTTTCAATACATCAATACTTTCAATATCGTTAGGATTCAAAAACCGAATATCTTCCATTACTACGCCATCCACTACATACAAAGGACTCAATGTAGAGTTGATAGATCCAGCACCACGAATTACTACTCTTGGGCTACCAGTAGGAGATCCGGAATTAAGAAAGATATTTACTCCGGCTACTTTTCCCTGTAAGCCCTGCAATGCATTATTAACAGGAGCTTTTAGCAATTCCTCTCCGCTTACATTGGCTACTGCACCTGTTACATCAATTTTCTTCTGGGTACCATAGCCTACTACTACTACTTCATTCAAGGCTTTGATATCTGGTACCAACGTTATATTTACAGATGTACGATTACCAATAGCAATCTCTTCCGTTGCATATCCAATAAATGAAAACACCAAAGTTCCACTGCCATCTGGAGCAGATAATGTGTAGTTTCCATCTTTATCTGTGGAAGTACCTACAGTAGTGCCTTTTATACTTACACTTACACCAGGTATTCCTGCATTATTTTCATCTGTAACCTTCCCAGATACTACATGGACAGCTTCAGCAAGCATATTGCTCGACTGCTCAATCAGAGACGATCCAGAAGGTTGTTTATGTAATATGATGCGTTTGTCATTGATGGCTTCATAATATACCTGTAATGGTAACAGGATTTTGTTTAACAACGTGGACAGTTGTTCGTCTGTAACTGAAAGTGTAATACGTTCACGGCTGGCAAATACATTTGTCTGATACGAGAATCGTACATTTGCCTGCTTCTCGATCCTGGCAAGTACACTTTCGACAGTCTGATTTTCTACATGAATAGAAACTTTCTGTTCAAGTACCGATTGAGCTTTGCTATCTGTTGCTGACGCTATGCTGGCAAAACATATGGCAATAAGTAGTTGTATTACTGTGATGCGCATAATTATCCACAGTAAGGATGGATGTAAAGAAAAATGCATACATTTGTGCGTTTTGTTGAACTGATTAGGATTAGTTAGGGCAAAACCATCCTTTCTGGTTTTGGCGAACCGGTTAGAAAGGATAGAATTTTTGGAGCTGATGAGTCTCGACCCTCATCGGCTCTTGTCATTCTGTATTAAGGTGGTAGTTGTTTCATAGTGTAAGTGGCTTTTAAAGTGATTTTATTTAGGTTATTTGATTGAGGCCAGAAGAAGCTTTTCCGTTAATCACACTCTTTACTTTTCACAATAATCTGTGTTTCCACGATCTGATAGCTAGTATTCAATACTCTACAGATAATATCAAGACGTTCAAAAAAGGTCTCATTGGAGAAACTGGTATTGATACGACAGCTTTTTAAGGTCTCAGCATCAAATACAAGATCCACATTGTATGTTTTCTCCAGTTCTTCGAATAGTTCGACTACTGGCTTATTCATATATACAATTTCACTTACAATTTTTGGTCTGATTACAGGCAAAGGATTATTGACTAGTGAACGTTCTAGTCTTTTGTCAAGCTGCGAGTAAGAAGCACGCTGATTTGCACTTAACAGAAACTGAGGTTTTATTTCTGACAAAGGTTCATTTACAAAATTCGCTACAGCTACAGCCACACAACCCGTTCGTACATCTACCTCGATATCTGACTTTTCATCGTGTGCTTTCACCCAAAAGCTGGTACCCACTACTTTGGTTATCACCTGTCCTGCATATACCACAAATGGTCTTGCTGTGTCTCTTTTTACTTCAAAAAAGCCCTCTCCTTCCAGATATACATTGCGGATATTACCAAAAGAAGGAGGATAACTTAATCGACTACCTTTGGTAAGGATGACAGAACTACCATCTGGTAAGGATATCTGTAGACTGTCAGAAGAAATATTTCTGGTTTCAGAAAGTTTTTCTGGTTGATACTCTATCAGATGCTGATAGGTAATTGTGTTAGAATGAAACAATATGGGCTTATTGTATAGCCATATTCCACCCACTACTATCACTAAAGATGCCGCCACCCAGCCTAGATAGGTTCGCCACAATGAACGTGAAATCGAGTCACTCTCAAAGTCCTCCTTTTCTGATTTTGCTATTGTACGTGTTACTACATTTTGCCACATCTGTTCAATCTGTACTTCATCAGGTACTATAGCAGGCGTTTCCTTCATTGCCAGAATTAATGCTTTAGCCTTCAGAATATCCTGATATTTCTCAGGATGTAAGCTCAGGAACATTTCCCAAAAAGCAGATGTATCTTCAGTAGGATGTAAAACCCACTGACAAAAGAACTCATTCTCTACGAAGTCCTGAGGAGTATAGTCTTCAAAAGGCATTTCGGATTAACTTATATTTTTTCTTACTAAAGGTATAGAGAGGAAAAAATAGTTTTTAACCCTTCATTTATAAAAAAAATTTTAAAAATTATACTATTAGCAGAAAGACATAGGGTAATAGCGAAATCAGCAAAGATTTTGGAAAGTGCTGTCTGAGCTTTGTTAAAGCTTTTCCGGTAGTATTTCGTGCGGACTGGGTGGTAATATTCATAACCTGGGCAATCTCTTCATAGCTCAGTTCTTCAAAAAAACGGAGGTGCAGACACTCATATTCACGTTTGGGCAATTCTTGCAAACAACTTTTTAGTAAATACACACTCTGTCTGAAGTTTTCTTCTGTAATTATAAACTGCTCAACAGTATGTTCTGCGACCAGTAAATCAAGATAACTTTCTGATACGGAGAGTGAACTCACAAAATTGTGCTCCTGAACCACAAGGGTTAACCGACGTCGGGTACAGCTTAGCAAATAGGCTTTTGCATTCTGTATCTTACCGATTGATTCTCTTCTATTCCAGATTTCAACAAATGTATCCTGTACAGCATCCTGTGCCTTGTCTTTACTACCACTCAGGCGATAGGCATAATTGTACAATACTTTTACATACCGACGATACAACTCTGCAAATGCGTCACTATCCCCATTTTGCAGGTGTTGAAATAGAACTTCATCATGATTTTTTTCAGAAGGTTGCATTTGTACACCAGGTTTAGTAACACAAATGTAAGATTTGCAACAAAATATAAAAAAAAATATCTTAAATTGAATTAAACAAATACATCTGCAAATTTTCTAAAGTATACTACAAAGGCCAGAGCCATAGGAATATTTTAGCTTTTATACTAAATATTCCTATGGCTCTGGCAAACAAAAAGGTTTCAATCCTACTAAAGTACCTGAAAAATCTGGATACGATTGCCACAAGTATCATTAAAAACCGCAATTTTTGCAGTCCCCATTTGTGTAGGTTGCAAACTAAACACAACATCTAAGGATACTAGTCGGCTGTATTCAGCATCTACATCATTTACCTGAAAAGCAACCAAAGGAATCCCGGCTTCAAACAATGCTTCCTGGTAAATCTTTGCTGGTTCAAAGGCTATAGGCTCCAGAACAAGCTCTACGCCATCGAGTACATCTTTTGAAACTAAAGTAAGCCATTTATGCTCTCCCATTGGAATTTCTGTTTTTTTGATAAATCCCAATATTGTGGTGTAAAAGTTTAACGCTTTATCCTGGTCATCGACGAGGACACTCAATAAGCTAATTCTCATGATTTCTCTGTTGGTTTGTGCCAGCAAATATCCCGTTTAAGCATCTAAGTCGCTTATCGAAAATTGCTTTTTTGACGATAGTCGGAAGGTGTTAAACCAGTGTATCTTTTGAATAAAAGGGCAAATGAAGTGGGACTCTCAAAACCTATCTGAAAACAGGTGTCCATAACAGACATATTTTTACTTAATAGAATCTTTGCTTCACTGATCCTGCGTTCTATCAGATACTGATGAGGAGTGCGGCCATAGCAACGTTTGAATAACCGGATGAAATGAAATTTCGATAAGGAGACCTTATCTGACATAGAATCTATACAAATAGATGAACCTGAATGCTGATCAATCAGCTTACGTGCCTGTATTAACCGATCTATGATATAGGGCTTAGGATAATACTGTTCTCTGATTCGTAAAACCTGTTGATTGTAATATGTCATAAGTACTTCAACTAAATTAGTTTATATTATTTTTTCAATATAACCACTTGTTTATCAATGAAATAACTTCAAAACAATGCTCTTTAATAAGTTAAACTATCATAGCGAAAGTACTTATAAGTAAGTACTTGTTTCTATTTTAATTAGCCATGAAACTGTTCATACTAATTTCATGAACTATCAGGGCTTCTACAAGTAATGATGAAAGGACTAATTAGTTTACCCGTATCCCATCTCTCATATTTTTCGGCTTAAGCATTTTAGCTAGTTCAGGCTCCGTTGATAACTGTTTTTTGAAAAGATATGTTAAGGGCTTATTGTAATAGCTTTTACCAGATATATTCCCATTTTTTAGCACCAATTGAATCATGGCTGTATGTGATCTCAAAGGAGCTATCAGTTGAATAGAATCTTCTTTTAAGTCTGTTATTTCAAATGGTACAGGTTCCCTATTATCAAAAAAGATAGATCCTTTCAACATATTGGATACTTCATAGAAATATAAATAGGCATTATCATATTTTTCTTCTCCATTTTCAATTTTTATCTGCCACAAACCAGTCCAACGCTGATTTAACATCCTGTTAAACAGGAAATGATTTTCATCCTTTTTCTCCTTTAAGAAAATATGAGCAATTTCTACCAATGTCTCATCGGCAAAGTTCACCATTGCAGTATTTGAAGTAAATGCAATAACAAGATTGGATTCAGGAAATAGTAATATGTATGCCTTTGCAGTAGGCATAAATCCTCCATGACCTATAATCACTTCATTATCTGCTGTCTCATACAAAATAAATCCAATTCCAAAACCTGTAGTGTCTTTTTGAGAGGTTAGTTGAGGCGTACACATCATCCTCATCGTTTCTTTACTAAATAATTTGTTTGTTAACAATGCATTTCCAAATAATACCAGATCGTTGGCATTGGAGCTCAATCCTGCACCACCCCAATTGAAACTTAAATCCTGAAAGGAGGCATCCACCCAACTCGCATCAGAAGAACTTTTTATATAGAACTTAGTTATATCTTTGATCCGGTTCACTGGAATCTCACCAAAGGTATTCTTTAGTCCAGCCGGAATCCAAATCTCATCCTGTAAGTATTTTAAAAATGATTTGCCGGAAACGCGTTGAATAATAGCACTTACTATTGAAAAGTTGTAAGAGGAATATTCACATTTCTGTCCGGCAGGAAACAACAAAGGAGCATTAGAAAAAAGCCTCAATGCGTCTTCTACATGAGTATAATGCTCTGTTTTCTCTGACTTGTCAGCCCCATAGTAATGCCGTATTCCAGATTGATGACTTACCAGATGTCTGATTGTAATATGGGAATAGTGTTCTGGTAAATCTGGTAAGTAATAGGTGATAGTTGAATCCAGATGTATTTTCCCTTTTTCAATCAATTTGCCTAGCGCACTTGCTGTAAATAACTTGGATACACTGGCAATTCTAAAAATAGTTGTGGAATTTACAAGTGTTCCCTTGCTAAGATCAGAAAATCCAAAATTCTCAGACCAGCATATTTGGCCATCTACAGCTATTGCAACCTGAGCTCCAGGCAGGCCAATGCCTCGATTTGACTCAGTCACTATTTTTCTGGCCCTTTCTATAGCTCCTCTATATCTTTCTGAGTATACATTGGTACCCTGCCAACTTGAAACTCCATATTTATAATTTCCAATATCTGCATCATACTTGTTGCATGCGGGAAATAACAGCCAGAGACTCAAAAGTATAGTATAAAAATAACGTATGTTCATATGACACTTTTGTAACGGGTCAACAGATAATGCATACATAAAAGCAATACTCCTCCAATAAAGCCATAGTAAACATATTCCATGTTCAAAAGATGATTTCCAGTACCAAAGGAATCAAAAGCCAATGCAGAAAAATTAAAAGGATGCCATTGTGCATAAGGAAATCCTGTATATCCAGATCTATTAGTGTATAAAAAAAGAACAAAGGCAGAGACATATCCCAGCAATCCAATAATGATTGCAACAAGTATGGATTTGACATAATAGCTAACGCAATATAGAATAGAAGTAATGCTTGCAGATGCTGCAATAAACTTGCAAGAAGGAATAAATGCCTCAATCCAGTAATTAGTATCCTGAAAGCCTAGTTCTGGTCTTAGTTTTGATAACACATAGCCGCTTAACATGATAAAGGAATAGAATTCCAGCACATTTATGATCAAAATAAAATAGGCAAACACGATTTTTGAAAAGAACACAACTTCAAATGGTACTGATAAAACCCTCAGATTTTTCCATGTATTATTTCTGTGTTCTATATAATTGACATGACATATCAAAAGAATCTGAAGAAAAACGAAAATATGAAAGTAGGGTTTATAGTTAAAGACAACGTACCAACGCCAGGGATTTATGACATCTAATGCATGATCGGCCCAAACAGTCAGAAAAGTAACAGTAGTGATAACTAAAGGTACTAACAGAACAAACCATAGAAGAAAAGTATTTCTGTGTTTTAAAAACTCAGAAATAAATCCATTGCGAAATAGGATTAGATAAGTATGCATCCTCGTTAGGTGGTAAGTGCTAGAAAAGATTTTTCCAGATTTCCAGATTGTTCGATCAACTTTTCCTTTGTTCCCTGAAATTGAATTTCACCTTTATGAATAACAGCTACATTTGTTATGATCTTATCTAACTCATCCAATAAATGTGAGGAAAGAAAAATTGTTTTGCCATGATCTTTATGAAGAGTAATCAATAAATTTCTTAGTTCAATGATACCAAGAGGGTCCAATCCATTAGCTGGTTCGTCCAGAATTAGTAAAGGGGGATCATTAATCAAGGCCATTGCAAGCCCTAACCGTTGTTTCATTCCTACAGAATAATTCCCAACTCGTTTATCGCCTTCTGTACTTAATCCCACTAATTCAAGTATTTGCTCAATCCTACTATTACTTATCCCTAGTAATACAGCAAGAACTTTTAGATTATTATGGGCAGATAGATGAGGATAAAAGGTAGAATGGTCAATCAGCGCTCCTACCTTATGTAATAACTCTGGTTTATTCTTTGACAACTCTTTTCCAAACAAAAATACAGAACCTTTTTGTGCAGAAAGCAATCCAAGAAGAAGTCGGATGGTAGTACTTTTTCCTGCGCCATTGATCCCTAAAAAGCCAAAAATTGAATTCTCAGGTATCTTAAGATTAAGAGTTCTAAGTATATTCTCTTTCTTATAACCGAAACTCAGATTTTTTGTCTCAATTGCATTCATACTCCAATCAGTTACAGGTATTTTTGTAGATACAGTTTCAACTCTCCTGCCTTCTTCAGCATAATAGATACACTGAAGGCGCAAATTGCTATTAAAACGAGGTCATCCAGAAAGAATACGACAGCTACATTTGATCTGAACAACTTTATAGATAATGCCAGTGGAATCCACAACAAACTGATAATTGCAGTAAGCTCCAATGCAAAGGAAAAGAAGTCTATCATTGTATTATTCATTGAAAGACTTCTCTTTATTGCTTTTAAATAAAAAGGAATAGCTATGGCTAGAATCAGACTGACCCATAATAGCATTCCTAACAATCCTTTACCTTCAAACTCAATGAATAGAAAAATAAAAACGCTGAGTACAGCAAGACTGGTTATGATTGTAAATAGGAACAGATTACGTCTAAGATCGTTTTGCTTTCTGTGTAGGAATATACTGTGATAAATAAAAAAGATCGATAAAGAGATACAAACCAAAATCAATCCGGGATTTACACCCGTTGTAAATAAATTGAAAGGAGCAATTAAACAACTTAACAGGCAACCATAATAAATCAGATTCTTTACTCTACTCCTACCTTCATTTATCAGATGAATAGTTTCCTGTTGAATAGTTATGATTGTAGATTCCCCATGAAGATCATACAATGCACAGCGATAAGCTTCCTCAAAGGAATATCCTTTGCTCATATATACTTCAATACTACAGAGCAAATGATCCAGTAAATCATTCTCTAGCCCTGGCATTCTAATGCCATTCTGATTAAGATCTTTCTTTATTATGTCTATCTGTTTGTCTGTTAACATAGCTATAAAGAATTAGTAGCTTTTTCCAGAAATAACTGCATCGTTTTAAGAAATCGGTTTAACTCGGTTGTTCTATGTTCTGCTTCTAGCTTCCCTTCTGCTGTAAGTTGATAATAACGTCTGGGTCTGTTTCCGATCAAAACCTCTTCAACGTTGATTAAGCCATCATCCATCAGCTTATGCAACGCAGGATACAGAGAACCTTCTTTTATAAGAAGGTCCTCATTGGTCAACTCTTTTACTTTTTGGCATATTTCATATCCATACATCTTCCTGTTTGGATATAATAACTTCAGGATAATAGGGGTAAGGGTACCTCTAATCAGATCTTTCGAATACATAGATAAACATAGTATTATTATCTATGTATTCAAAGAAATAATTGAAAAAAAATCAGTTGTTACAGAAAGTTGCAGGGGAATATCCAGTTACACTACAAAACAGAAAGCCAGACACTTAATAGAGAAGAAGCTATTTGTATTTATTTATAAAACCTCAAAGCCACCTTTCGGAATTACTCCAAAAGATGGCTTTGGCTGTTAAAAAATCAAAATGAACAGCGATCAGGTAATTTTTAATTTTTGGACTGTTTCTTTTTCAGGTAGTCATCTAACAATTTAATATAATACCCTCCTACTACAGATCTTGCCCGGAATCCTACAGACTCACCATTGGTAGTTTCATGCCAGTCACTCAATGGAATACGGCTAGGACCTTCATTGGCAAAAACATATACAGGATGAAGAATCTGCTGGAAATCCTTTGGTGAATTTGTCAGAGTAGCAGTCCATATAATCCAGTCAGACTTGGTATAGCTTTTCCGGCTATCCAGAGGAAGGCCAAACTTATTTTGTTTTGTCAGATAATAACTGATTTCCTTTTTGGCAATTTCAGGAGAGAATATATTCATTCCCAGCATTTTATCCCATACCAGATTGTATTTCTGGCTCCAGGTCCCTTTTTTGTCAAAAGTAAGGCTGTAATGATCTCCATCCTGAGCCATTTGGGTCCATTTTTGTGCCATATCTTTGGCTAATGCATTGTAGGTTGCAGCAGTACTGGCATCACCCTGCATTGCGGCTAGCTTTCCGTAACCTGCTATTCCCAGAATGGCTTTGATGGATAAGTTAGCATTGTGAGCCAAATGGCCTGCAAAATCGTCTGTACATAGTTGGTTTTCAGGATCAAGTCCCGCTTTTTTCAGGTATTCGGCCCAGATAGTCAATGCTTTCCAGTGCTTTTTAGCATAGTCGGCATTTCCCTCTACCTCAGCAATAGCAGTAGCCAGAATAAGCATATTACCGCTTTCCTCTACAGGCATGTCTTCTCCATATGTCTGTCCGTTTGCTTGAGGATACGTACCAACATCATGAGCAGCAAAGGGCTTTGTCCACTTTCCACTTTCGGTATAGTAAAAAATAGGGTCCATCATACCCTTCAGCAAAGTCGGATTATATAACAAAAACAAAGGCGCAGATGGGTAAGTTACGTCTACTGTTCCAATGGAGCCATTACTAAAGTTTTCCTTTGAGAAAAAGAAAGGTATTCCATCCGGACCCGCTACCAACTTGTGGGCGGCAATTGCTTGTCTATAGCCTAGCTCACATAATTGTGCGTACTCCTCACCACCAGATTGAAGGGCATCTTTGTACAATTGCTGATCAAAACTTGTACACTCCTGTATAAGTTGTTTGTATTCTTTCTCTGCAGAAACCAACATTTTCTCAAAGCTAGTTCCTGAGTTTCGTCTCCACCATGCCTTCAAAGGCGTTTTAAAAAACTCTACAGATTGAATGTCATCATAGCCAACCAGTACATGTGTAGAAGCCGGAGTTGTACTTACTTTTCCTAGATTATAGCTAATAGCCAATACCGTTGGTTGGCTTCCCACTTCACGGGCCGTCAAGGCATCATCTGTTTTAGGAAGAATTCCTGTCTGAGTAAAAGCAGCATGTGCCTTAGGAGCCTCTGTAATCACAGTAGTTGTTTGTGGTGATTTTCCAGCAGCCACATAGACATACCCCCAATCAATACGTACATTATCCCCTTTCGTCTCTAACATCTTTTGTGACTGAGTACCTGCACTCAGAATATGTAGTGTTTCATTAGACGATCTTTTACCAATTACTGTCTGTTCCGAATTGTTTACTGCTAATTCTGCAGAAGCATCAAAATACAGTTGTACATCATGTGGTTTTCCATCATTGGATTGCATATCAAATGTCACATAGGAAACCGGACGAGAAAGAACGTCGAGATTACTCATAAGTAACGGAGAGGTAAATGTCACTTTCAGATCAACCGGGCCACAAGCAAAGTCATAGATACTTTGAGTAGCTTTTACAATGACAGATTTTTGTATAACAGGCTGAATGGCAACAGAAGGTTTGATTTCATCTGCTAATCCAAAATCCAGATGCTGCCCACCTGCAGTATTAGCACAATGAATAGCAATTAGATTTTTTCCTTTCTTTAGGTAAGATTTAACCTGGTCAGAAAGCTGTATAGCCTTATATTCATCAGTCCAGCAATTGCATGTATAGGCTTCAACACCATTGATATAAACTTCAACATTGTCGTCATGCTTCAACAATAGCAACAATTTATTAAAATTCAGATCCTTTAATTCCACTTCTCTTCTTACCCACAGATCATTTGAATTCCATTTGGTTCGCATGGTCTGATCTGCATCTGGTGCAAAACCACCCTGACCTGTCTTCCAGGAAGTCGCATTATAAGTAGGTTTCATCCAGTCTGCACCTGGATTTTCAAAAGTATACTTCACAGCATAAGGCTTTTGAGAACCTGTTGGAACAATAGTCTTACGAGAAGCTATTGGCGCTCCCATAAAATCAAGTGTTTTGCCATCTACCCGTATCTTTCCTGTTAGCCGATGTGGACGCCCCGTCCAATGGCGGGTAGGTTCATCATAAAGTTTATCAGAAAAAGACCATACACTTGTATACGGATCAATGGTAATTAACGGGACAGCAGGAGAACGAAGGTCCTGAGCCTGTAGCTGAATGCAAGCCAAGGAGAGTGCTAAACTTGTAAAAACAGAGAAAAACTTGTACATCATTATAAAGTAAGTGATTTAAGGATATGGTTTGAAAAGTGGATAGGTAGTATAAACTTTGATTGTGTAACCACAATCAAAGTTCAATCTTTTGAACCGGAGAAAAAATCATATCTTCTATCCCACTGATTTTTACTCCAATTCGGGCATATATATAATTCTGAATAGGAGCAGATGAAGGTACGGTCACACTTAAGCTGACATTATTTAGATCCGTGATAGCACTACCTGTTATCTCTTGACTGACCATACTGGTTCTTTGATCCACAAACTGAGTTTTGCTAACATAGAGTGATACATGTTCTACATCCTTTGCATACAATATATCTGTAATGATTTTTTCCACACGACAGGAGGCAGTAACCTTTCTATCACCAGTACTTGAGAACTGTGCATTACGGATCATATAATATGGTAATACTTCAATATCTAATGTCTGGCTCCCTTTAAGATCAACTATAAGTGTATCAGAACCTGTCTGATCATTCTGAAGCATCCTGAAAGGGCCTTGTCCGGATTGAAAAACAAGTTTGTATGTAGACTTAAATAATATAGTCGAATAGGAACCATCCTGAGTAACAGGCACATTAATAGGAATTTTTGTTTGCCAGCCTGGTTCCCATAATTCAAAAATCACATTGTCATAGGCTACATTAATAGGCTCACCATTATATACAATCCGACCTGTCAGATAAGTGTCAGGTGCATCGTAATTATCGAAAGCACAAGAACTTACAGTTGTGATCATCATGATACCAGTAAGATAAAATAATATCTGTTTCATAGAAAGAAAGATTAATTCTGATTGGGGTTCTTAACGATTTTAGGATTGTTGTTTAGGATATCATTATTAATCTGCGAATAATAATTTCCCATGCGAAACCAATCTGCATTTGTGACAGGGCCAGGGACAATCTTTTTGAATACCCACTTACCATCAGTAGGACTTCCTGGATTGTATACTTTATAAGGCCACAAACCAAACGGACGGGTACTGGACTCTGTCGCTTTACCAGGGTTACTGGTTAGGTCTGTACTTACCCCATTCCATACCAAATGAGCTATACGCCAACGTTTCATATCCCAAAGCTGGTGCCCTTCAAACGCCAGTTCCACTTTTCGTTCATGTACAATACGATCAAACGTAATCTGATCAGCAGTAAGTGGTATAGTGAATCCAGCACGTTCTCTTACCTGATTGATGTAGGTTGCTGCCAGGTCGAACTTCTCTAATGCAAAAGCAGCCTCTGCTGCATTTAGCAGGACTTCGGCATAACGATAACGAATCCACCACACATCGCTTTGTGTACCTAACTGTCCAGAGCCTTTAGCTGGATCTAAGTATTTACGTACATAAAAACCTGTTTGTGCACTAAATTCCAGATTATCAATAGGTCCGCTAAAACCTACTACCTGTTGTAGCTCTCCTTGTACTGATAACTTCTTTTTACCTCCCAACACATCTGCAGTGACAACAGAACCATTGGCCAGCATATATCCCCCCCAAATATCTACTTCTTTATTTTTGAATTGTGTTCCTGGCAGAATTACAGTTCCCCACAAACGGGCATCCCGTCCGATAAACAAATCCTGTGGATTGTTAAAATAGGCAACCTGATTATTGGCTCCCAGTAAAAAACCTTTTGAATCGGTTGCGGTAAGTGGAGCAAAGGTATTATCAAGTTTTTCAAACGACTGAACCAGATTCAGTGAAGGGTTCAATCGTCCACCTTGTTGCTCTTCTGCCTGATACCGAGGTTGATTAGATATTGTCCATCCATGCACATGTCCGCTTTTCAGTTTGTAATCTTCTACAAAGATGACTTCAGGGTTATTTTCTTTATCATAGAACAGACTAGCAAAGTTCTCTGCCAGATCAGGCTTCTGATTATACAAGGAATACTTTCCGCTAGTAATAAGTCTCTGTGCGGCATCAAGTGCTGTTTCATAATATGCTACGGCTTTACCAGCTGGAATACCCACTTCTTCACCAGGGAGAGATACTTGTGGGGTATTTACACCATAACGAGCAATAGAGGCTGCATATAAAGCAGCACGTGCCTTCATTGCTAGTGCAAGACCTTTAGTAGCTCTTGACTTGATATTTGGATCATCAGGCAACTGCGTACTTATGGTTTCCAGTTCATTAAGAACAAAATCATATATTTCATACTCCTTTGCTCGTGGATACTGCAAATAGGTAGGATCTCCACTAAAGTCATATTCCAAAGGTTCCAGAATCAAGGGCACACCTCCCATACGTTTTGCCATCTCAAAGTAAACCGCAGCTCTCAGAAAGTGTGCTTCAGCCGTAAAACGGGATCTGTCTGCAGGGTCCAGCTTCTCTGCTGCCTCACATTTCTGAATAAACAGATTCAGTTCCCGCATATATCCGTAATCCCAATAGCTCCAGTCACCATACCCATAATTCTGATTTTTATGACGTCCATAATCTGGATTTGCAGAGGCAAAGGCTTCATCAAAATTGGTAAACTCTACCCAGTTTTCAATTGTCTGATAATCTGGATAGCGGTCATACAAATCAGCCAGTACAGAGAAGACCAATCCTTTATCCTGCCATACCTGTTCATCCAGCAGAACATCTTTAGGATCTCTGTTCAGAAAATCCTCATCGTTACATCCCCAGGTGATGAAGAGCAACAAAAAAAGAAGTGTATATTTTTTCATGGTAAAGTGCGTTTGTTTAGAAAGAAAGATTAACCCCGATATTAACCAGCTTACTTTGTGGATACTGCAAACCATTCTCATCCATAATCTCCGGATCTACTCCCAAATGGCGTACATTATCAATTGAGAACAGATTATAGGTATTTACATAAATACGGGCTCTTTGTATTTTAATCTTATCAGTTAATGCTTTAGGAATAGAATACCCTATCTCCATTGTGCGTAGACGCAGGTATTTGACATTGGTTAGCCAGAAGGTAGAGTTCCGGTAGTTGCTGTGCCTACCATCATTAAAGCGAAGAGCTGGATACTTACCAGGAATCCATTCACTATCAATATTGTAAGGATCTGCCCGATGCCAGCGATCATCATACAATTCTTTCAGCAGATTACCGGTATTCTGATAAGCAACCCGCATCTCATATTGTCGGTTATAGGAGTACATAGTACCTCCCGAGAAATCGGCTCTCAGATCAAATCCTTTCCATGCTGCAGAAAGACTAAGACCATAATTTACAATAGGATTTTTATCCCTCGCATAGCCAATAGGTCTCTCATCATCACCGTTAATTACCCCATCACCATTAACATCCTTATAAATTAAGTCTCCAGGCAACAAAGTTTTATTACCTTCACCATCAATATTTACGTCATAGTCATTGATTTGGGCCTGAGATTGGAATTGCCCTATTACTTCATATCCCCAATAGGTACCACTCCAACGATCTTCATTAGAACCTCGGTATCGATCCCATGAGTTGCCAAATCTGGGTTTATAAGAGGAAATAGCACGGCTTCTTGAATAAGAAATATTTCCACCTACAGAGAAAGTCACCTGATTGATTTTGCCACTATAGAGTGCAGATATCTCTCCACCTATCTGAGCATCCGTATTTACGTTTTCTTCAGGTAAAGAATACCCTATTTCACTAGGAACTAATATGTCATATTTTCTTTCTCGTAATCCAGTACGTTTACGGTAGAAATAGTCAACTGCACCTGTTATTCTTCCATTCAGGAATGCATAGTCCAAACCAATGTCTGTAATCTTACTTGTAAACCAGGACAAATTAGTAATAGGCACACCTTTATCTCTGGCTCCTGTTACAACCTGTCCATCCAGAATAACCCTGGAAGTGGCATATCTATAACCTGGGATATACATAGGGTATCTTATAAACCTGCTGTTATCTGCATTAATCCCCATGTTGATATTGTCATCTCCCAGTTCACCATAGGATGCCCGCAACTTGAGATCACTCAGTACATTCCAGTCCAGATTTTTAAAAAATCCTTCTTCACTGATACGCCATCCTGCAGAAACTGAGGGGAATACTCCCCAACGCTTGGTAGGAGCAAACTTCCATGAAGCATCTCGCCGTCCAGCAATTTCCAGAAAATATTTGTCAGCATAGTTGTAAGTAAACCGACCAACATATCCAATGCGTGCCTGTACCTCATCCTTATCATCGTATGTGTCCATATCTGAAAACTGTAAGATAGGAAGAGCATTCGTTTGAGGTACTGAGTGCACCCAAGATTCCAGTTCATTGCGTTCTATTCTTTCTACAACAAAGGTTCCACCAAAAGTATGTTTACCAAAGGTGTTATTGTAAAGCAATTGTCCCTGTACAACTTTCTCAAGGACCTTATTTACACCACGTTCCCGCCATGGATTTGTGCTACCTCCTGTTCGGATATATTCGTCTTTTTGTGCATCATAGGTATAGGCATCATAGGTGTATTCATGTCCATTCATTACCCGGTCTGCGATATAGTAGGAATACATCCCTTTTGCCACAAGACCTTTGAGTGGCAACTGATATTCTCCTGTAAAGTTGCTTTGTAATACTCTCCAATCTTCACGCCAATATCCGGAGATAGCCTTATTCATAATTCCCCAGTTGGTGTCATTATGACCGATATCAGCTACATACTTGGGATTATCATTTGCATAGGGACGTTCTGTAGGTCGATTGCGAAAGAGTGCGAAGCGAGGAGCCCAGTAGTCATCTGCACCAGGCACACCTGGCTGATCTCTGGTTTCAATACGTCCGTTGATTTGTACGCCTACTTTAAACCGATTACTTATTTTCGCATCTATGTTAGACTGTATGTTGGTTCGTGCAAAGGTAAATTCCCGGCCAAGTACTGAACTTTGATCCAACCGGGTTAGAGACAAATAATAATTGATTTTATCAGATCCGCCGGTTGCATTTATGTTCACAGATGACTGTGGTGCATTAGGCTTTACAATAAACTTATACCAGTCAAAACTCTGATAGCCTTTTTCGGTACCCGCCTGCCACTTTGCCAACTCTTCTGGAGTAATGTCTGTGTGACGGCTTAATCCATTTATATCAGCTTCCACTTTCCCTGTCATCCACTCTGCTGCATTTACTGTTTTAGGAAAACGGGTCCAGTTCTGCCAGCCATAATAGGCATCGACATTGATCGTATTACTGCTTCCGGCTTTTCCTCTTTTGGTTGTTACAATCACAACACCATTGGCAGCACGAGAGCCATAGACAGAGGCAGAGGCATCTTTCAATACTGTCATACTTTCAATATCATTGGGAGACAAGTTATTAAACTGTCCAGCATCTTTCTGGATGCCATCAATTACATACAAAGGATCACCCAGATTACGAACTTGTACGGTAGCCCATGCTCCAGGCCGTCCATCTGCCATACGAAAAGAAGCACCAGGAATTTTACCAGCCAGTGTTGCACTCACTGTAGATCCATGTACGTGTTCCAGATCTTTACTGGTAACACTGGAGATCGCACCTGTCACTGACTCTTTTTTCTGAGTTCCATACCCAATCACAACAACTTCACCCAGTGATTTCACATCTGTGGCCAACTTTATATCAATAATTGTATTGTTATTCAGAGGAATCTCTTCAGAGAGATAACCAATTGAGCTAAACACTAGAATACCGTTTTCCTGCCCAGAAGGTATATTAAGTGTATATTTTCCATCTTTATCTGTAATAGCACCCTGAGTAGTTCCTTTCAGGCTTACACTTACACCTGGCAGAGGCTCTCCTGTATCTCCGGAAGTAACTGTACCACTTACAGTACTCAGTGTAATAGCACGTGTTGTGGCAGGATTAGCCTGTATAGTTGCAGTTGCCAGAGAACTTTCAATATGAATACCTTCAATCAGGTTTAACTGAGATTTAGGATCTGATTCCTTATTCCTCTTCTTACCAGGAAAAATAATATAGTCATTTTTCTGCACCTTCTCGAAAGACAGATCTAATGGTTTCAGGATCTGAGTTAATACTACTTCCGGATCAGGATTATTTAGACTGGATTTTTCTACACTTACCATCTGACTTCCAATCAGGTCCGGATCATAGTTAAATTTTACTTTATAACGTTTAGCCATTTCCGTTAAAACCAGATAGAGAGGACGACTGCCCTGGTTTTGAGTACCAGCACTTTTTACAGGCCTTGATTTAGGAAACAGGGCTAATACCTGTCCCGGGGAAAGTTCAGGCAAAAGGATAACTGTCGCAAAGAATACCAGATTCTTTGCACACAAAGCGTAAGTTCGCATGCTTAACGAGGGTTAATAAGTGAATTGACTACTCTTCTCTTGCACTAAAAGGCAGCATTCAAAAACAAATGACATTAATTATTGTCCAGAAAAATTGTTTTTCCCTGCCTTGTAATCCGTAAATTGTGTGATTTAGAAAGCTTGATTAATAAATTATTGATATTGGTAACTGATGCCGATCCACTGAATCGTCTGGTAGAAATCGTGGAATCATTAAATACTACTTGATAGCCATAGTTATCTTCCAGCAACCGGGCAATATCGGCCAATGATTCTTTTTCAAAGTTTAATTCACCCTGTGTCCAGGCAGAATACAATCCAGGATTGACTTTTCTATGCATCAGCGATTGTTTCTCTGATAATTCAACCAAATCTCCCGGAACCATAAGAAAAGGCTTCGTGAGTTGCTTAGGTTGTAACCGAACAGATCCTTCACTAAGTACTACCCGGGTAAGTTCCCTCCTATTATTTACATCAAACTGAGTTCCCAATACTTCTACTGCCACATTAGAAGTATGTACAATAAATTTGCGATACCCATTATGAGTCTTCTGTTTGGCAACATGAAAAAATGCCTCACCTTGTATCCAAACCTCACGATCTTGCATGGCTGTCCAATCTTTTGAAAAGGAGATTTGTGAATTACCATTTAAAACCACCTCGGAGCCATCTGGCAAAATAAACTTCTGAGTCTTTCCAAAATCCGTTGCATATTGCACCATACTCCAACGTGAATAAAAGAATATAGCTACTCCCGCTATAACAAGAAATCCGATGAATACAGCTGCCATTTTTAACCATCCAGACTGAAAAGAAGATTGTGAACGAACCTCTGTTTCGTCAATCTTGCTCCATAGTATACCAAGGTCATTTTTTGCCTGCTTCTCCAAAGATTTATCTGCTTCAACTATGAAAGCAGCTACTAATCTACGAGCATCTTCTACTTCTTCTGCCTTATGTGGATTCTCTTTAAGCCATTCTGACCAAAATGATTGGTGAATTGGCTGTGGAGCTTTTACCCATTGCTGGAAAAATTCATCAGCAACAAAATCTTCAACAGAATAATTAGTGTATTTCACTGAATGTATCAAAAAGGTAGAAAAATGGATCTTTGGTATTATGTAGTAAAAGAGAAGGACTTTTGAAAAGCGTACTCATGAGAACTCAAAAAAAATTCAATTATTTTATCTATTATCTTATCCAAACCAGAACTGCATCATGTCAAGCTTTGTATAAGAGGAAAAGACAGAATATAAGAAGGGAATTAAGAAAGAAAGGGTTAAAGACATCCGACTCTAGATAGACATCTATTAGCCAAACCAGGGAGTAATGTGGGGCAAGTAAAAGAAAAATAGTTTTTTAGTACTAATCTAAAACAAACAGCCATACTAATGTACCTGTTAGCCACAGGATTGTAAAAATATCTTTTTGCAGAAGTTTCTCCCGAATAGACTTTACGCCATTGTGAACCAGATTTTTGACAGATTGATAATTAAGAGACATCATCTCTGCAATTTTTTCATAGCTCAGATCCTGATAAAACTTTAGATAAATAGCTTCCTGTTGTCTTTTAGGCAAACTGGAGAGTTCTTTTAGAAGATAGTTTTTTTGTCCCTCCTCACTTTGTTCCTTTATTAGCAGTGTTTCAAATGAGTGAACACTTGTCTGTTCTGAGATTTCATTAAGTTCAAGAAAAGGATTCTTCCGAATAGTCTCCAGTCGTTTGAAAACTCTTCTTCGAAAACTTCTAAATACATAAAACTTTACGGAATCAACTTCTGCCACAGACTCCCGATATAACCACATCTCCAGAAAAATTTCCTGAATACAGTCTCTAATCAACTCCTTATCAGGATAAAGGCTTACGCCATATGTATGAAGAGGTTTATAGTATCGCAGAAAAACCTGAGAAAATGCCTGACGATCTCCTGCTTTACATTGTTGCCATAGCTGCTCATCAGCAAGTAGTTCGTATGCATTGGAGCCTGCGTCCCCAATATTTCTAACGGACTTTGATTTCCCTCTTTGAAACATACTTTAGCACTATTTATGGTTAAGCGGTCCTTGTATTTACTGTTCAGCTGTTTTATCAGTGCTATAATGGTTGAATTCTAAACTTTTATAGAGGAGGCAACCATCTTAACAATGACAGGCTGTTGTGCAGATACAATATTACTATTTTTAGCATTTATAAAAAATTTTAAAAATAAAACATTTATAGTGCAAAAATAATCATATTGCGTGGCTCATTGAAAAAGGTTGATTATTTGTTATAATCAACTGACAAAAGAAATAATTGTCACTATGACAAAAATGGATTTAAAAGGGAAAAGAAGTAGGAATGGAATGCATATATGAAAAAAACCCTGAAACTATCTCAGGGCTTTTATATTTTTAAGATTCAATGTTTAACTTTAGGCAGAATTTACAAGCCATTTACCACCTGCTACCACAATAGCATCTTCTGCAGTACCCAACAATGCATCGGGTATTTGAGTTTTCTCTGCTAATTTCTTTCGGGTATAGAATAAAGCATATGTAGAGAGGAGTGCTGCCAGCCCACCGATAAGCATTCCCTTAACTACATCCTGATTCCTGGATCTGAAAAGTAACGCACCACACAAGGTACCAGATACCATACGACAAGCAACACCCATAGGTGTAATGCGGTCTCCAACAGTTGGAACTTTATCCATAATGAGTTCAGGTATCGCCATTAGCTGCATTACTTGCGACACAGACTGATTACCTAAGAATCGGATCAGTTTAGGAGCAAAAGCTTTAGTTGGATTTTTTGATAATAAGATACTAGTAACAGCAGGTGCACTACTGGTCCTTGAACCTGCCAATCCCCCAATAATAGCCGCCTGCAAAAAGTCTTTCGTGTTTGAGCTTAACATAGTATATAAGAATTATGTATGAATAACCAAGTGTTCTTAATCTAGCGACATAAAGAGATTGTTTAATGATTCGGAAAATGTGGGATGAGCAAAAACCCCATCTCGTATTTGCTCATATGTGAGCTTACCCATCATAGCTACTTGCAATACAGACATGATTTCTCCTCCATCTACTCCTATTATAGCAGCACCTAATATTTGTTTCGTTTTTTCATCTACGACTGCCTTCATAAAACCACGTGTCTCTCCAGTTTCTCTGGCTCGTGCCACATGTTCCATAGGTAGTTTGGCAACCTTAATATCATATCCCTTTTCACGCGCTTGCTTTTCTGACAATCCTACTCGTCCTAACTGAGGATCTGTGAATATACAGTATGGTATCAATCTATCCCGAGTAGTCAGGTTAGCATCATCCAGCAGATTTTTACTTACAATTACATAGTCATTGTAGGAAATATGGGTAAATGCCGGACCACCTTTTACATCCCCCAAGGCATAGATTCCGCTAACATTTGTTTCCAATCGGTCATTTACCTCAATATATCCTTTCTCATCTGTAGTGACACCTGTTTTCTTAAGAGATAAGCTTTCACTCTGAGGTTTTCTTCCGCTGGCCAATAACAAATGTGAACAGACAATTTCATTGGACTGATTACCTATTTTCAGGGTTGCTAGTATCTTGCCTTCTTTTGATGGTTTCACCTGACTTACTTCAGCATTAAGTTCTATTTGAATACCTTCTTCTTCCAATATCTTTCTCAATTCAGTTGCAACGTCTTCATCTTCCTTTGAAAAAAAAGTGTTACTTCTCTCCAGAATTGTCACCTTACTCCCTAATCTTCTGTATAATTGAGCAAACTCCAGTGCAATATATCCAGCACCAACAATGAGTAAGTGCTCAGGCACTTGTTCCAGATCCAGGATAGAGGTGGATGTGAAATAATGTATAGTAGAAAGTCCTTCAATCTCTGGGATAACAGGAGCTGCGCCCGTATTAATAAAGATGTATTCACCTTTAATTTCCTGTGATTTACCATCCCGACCTTGAACAGTAACAGTCTTGAAACCTGTAAATACAGCTTCCCCATACAATAAATCCAATCCTTCAGTATCTTCTACTCCTTTTTCCAATCCTTGGCGAGAACCCAGAATGATAGAATCTTTTCTCCTTTTAATAAAGGGCATATCAATTGAGACACTATCTTTGTTCACTCCCCATTCCTTACTATGCCTGGCTAAATAAGCAATTCTTCCAGATGCTATCAACGTTTTTGTAGGGGTACATCCATCATTTACACAGGTGCCACCCAAGATTCTTTTTTCTATAAGAAGTGTCTTTTTACCAGATTGAGCAAGCTTTTTAGCCAGTGGCACTCCAGCTTGACCAGCTCCGATAATCAGTGCATCATATATTTTCATACCTGACTAAGGAAGGTTTCGTATCAGATTAAGGTGTCAGAAATAACAAATATGTAAAGAGGTTACCCCAGTGGTAACCTCTTATTAGTCTTCGTTATCCTAAAGATTGCTCAATACAGATAACTCATTCTTATTCTGGTTTAAGATATCTTATTCACCCTGTTACTAACCTATCAATCTATACTATACATTCTGACTCTTACTAATTTACTACAGGTTTTATCTTAAACCAGCTCTACTGACCTATTCAGACTAACAACGAGAATGAAGAAATTTCTGTACCAGAGTAGTGAAAATAATCTAAGTAAGTTGTTTGCGCCCTTATCGACAACTTTTAAATAATAAAATGGATATAATGTAGTGCTTTTTACCAGAAATGAAGAAAAAGCTACCCTGTAGCATAGAAGAAGTGTACTAAGTGCAACAACGTCATACAACGGGAATTTTATGGTCACTATTTTTAAATAGTTCAATGTATGACAAAAATATCTTGTGCAATTCAAGTAAATCCTCCTGAGGTTCTTCCCACCAAGAAACTTTAATCCTCCGAAAGAAATTCTCAAAAATAGTTATCCCATATAAAGTTCCATCCAGTCCTATTCCATTCGCAGGTATAATGCGAAAAGGAATGCTAGTAGCATAGATCTTTTCCAGCAAGTAGGTTAACTGTTCGACAGAAATGAGAATCCTTTTATAGCCAGGCGCTATCATCTTCCGATTTATCAGCACATTTTCATAGAGAGAATAGACTTGAATACCACTCTCTTCTCTCTGTCGGATATCCCATATATAATTTGTTTCAAAAGGAGGCATATAGAGAATCTGCACTTTTAATTGACCTATACCTCGAATAGACAAATCTTCGTCTATAGGTCTCGGACTGTTTAGAACTTCTTTTCTTCTTTCCTCTTCTTCAATTCTTTGCTTTTCTCGTCTGGAATCTCCCACACTTTTAATTTTACGAGCATACTCATCTGGATCAATCGGTGGTTTGGGTCTGTACACGTTCTATCCGGCTTATTGTTGAAACTATTCTATTGAGTAACTTTGAATACTATCATATATGAGTGTATAGCCACTTTCTAGGTTTGCACTAAGAAATAAGCAACTAAGTACCTGATAAAATCTTCTCAACCTTTCTGTGTATGACTTCTTCCATTTCTTTATCTCCATTACAGTCTTTAATCAGTTGAGAATGCTCTTCTAACCATTCTGATTTACTCCACATATTCTCATACAGAGATAACTCAATCTCCAGAATCTGAAACTTATAGGCAGGATATTTTTTAAGTTCCTCCACATCTGTCTCAGATAAAGAATAGTAATGTTGCGGATCTCGTTGTATTGCTTCTATATATAAAGGATATACCTCTTGTAGCGATTTTATACCATTACCCCGGTATGATTCTGCAAGTGTTAGAAAAATTATACCTGAATCTGTATTCTTTGTAAGAACAAACTCCCAGAAATCTATTTCCTGTTCTTTAGTCCAGCCAAATCCGTAATAGGAAGTCCAATATCCAGCAAGAATTGCACAACGTAGGATGAGGATAGATTCATGTTCCAGAAATTTGTATCTGGAAACAAATGTCTTGACCTTTTCATATTTATAGTTTGTCTGTACAAAATCCCGGATTTGCTTTCCCTGAACTGTCAAATCTGGTTTCGTATTATATGGTCCAAGTTGATATAACATCTCATTTTATATCTTCAGCCTGGTTATTAGTCTCTATTCGCAGCTTAGGATTATAAGTAAAGAAACGACTGAAGGATATTCGAATATAATTGATGTTTCATTTTTCCAAAAACGTATACCTATAAAATGAAGAAGTCCGGTTATAACCGGACTTCTTGTAGTTGTAGTGTTTCCGTAATGTCTTCAAAGACACTATACCCTCTTCCTATTTTATCTGATTTCTCAACGGTTATAAATACATCCTGCCCTCCCTCATCAAACTCATGATATATATGTGTTATGACCAAAACCAGCTTGGCATCTTGTTCGATTACATCAACTATTCGATTGCGTATCTCTACTATTTTATCCGGATGTTTGTCTGATATAACTTCAAATCCGTCTTTACCTAAAAATATAGCTTCGCCAACCCTTGGCAGATAAGTTAGTTTACCTGTTAGCTTTAATCTAAAGGGTAATCCCAATACTAGTTGAATAGTAGATTCCATGTCTATGAATAAGTGATTATGAATAAAATTTAAAAACACACTGAATGTCCATGTAGATTGGACCTGCCTCTATTGCATAAATAACAGTGCCTGATTAAATTTTACTGAGAGATGATAGATTTGTATAAGTAGCCTGGAGATCTTACTATTGTTTGTCTAACTACCTTTACAGCCAGAGTTGATTCTCTTTATAAACTTCGAATCTTACCTAGAAGTTATGGAGTAAAACCACGAAATACTTACTGCCGTAATTCAAATAAAATATAGACTTCATTGTCTGACAGCCCTCTTAGCTTTTCAATAAATCCTCTTTTAGTGTAAAACGCCATTGCGCTTCTATTTTTTTCTACACACTTAAGCCTAACAGGAAGACCAATTTTATTTATTATCACATCCAGTAATTGGGTTCCAATACCAAGGTTATGATAAGTATTATCCACATATAAATGATGAATGAAATTGTCAGCTAACCAAACTGAAATAAATCCAACCACTTTATTCTCTGCAAGTGCAACTAAGATATACTCCTCTTCAGTTTCCTTGTCGAAGTCCAATAAAGTAAAAACGCTTGTATCTATCCACAAAAAAGTTTGTTGTCTGACTTCCAAAAACAGAGTCCGTAACTCAGCCATATCCTGTTGCTGCTTTTCTCGTATTTGAATTTCTGAAATTGTATTGTTCATAAATTGAAATAATGGTCTGTAAAGCAACTAAAGTGGTAGAAAATAAAAAAGGCCTTAGAGATTATCTAAGACCTTTTATTAGTGGAGGCTGAGGGATTCGAACCCCCGACCCTCTGCTTGTAAGGCAGATGCTCTGAACCGGCTGAGCTAAGCCTCCTTTTATTTACCATTGTTTGACTTGTTGTCGTTCAATGGGACTGCAAAACTATAGTCTTTTTTTTACAACGCAATATCTGGAACAAAAAAAATCAAAAAAAATATTTTCGTACAGAAAATCAAACTGACTATCAGTATCTTAACATTTTTAAAAATTTCTTCTTGTTTGAGAAAAAATCTTTCTCCATAATTTTTCAAATTCCGATAAAATTATTTTAACTTTGCAGTCCTGTTTTTAAAAAGCATTCGATTCATTAAAAATATTTACAAAAATGGCAAAGAAAGGTAACCGTGTGCAGGTAATTCTGGAATGCACCGAACAAAAAGATTCTGGCGTTGCAGGAATGTCTCGTTATATCACTGTTAAAAACCGTAAAAACACAACTCAACGTATTGAGTTGAAAAAATATAATCCGTTCCTGAAAAAAGTAACGGTTCATAAAGAAATCAAGTAATCGTTCGTGTTAGCTGGTTTTTAGAAAAGTTTATCTAAACAATAGCATTCTGATTACTCAATTAACTCTTCATCTTACTAACGTTTACAAAGAAATGGCAAAGAAAGTTGTTGCGACCCTGAAAAAAAATGATGGCAAAGGTTTTGTCAAAATCATTAAAGCTGTAAAGTCACCAAAAACTGGTGCTTATACATTTAAAGAAGAGATGGTATCTACTGAAGAAGTACAAGCCGCTCTGAAACGCTAAGCGCATTTTGATTTCAAATCTAAAAAGTCCCTTGTTGGGACTTTTTTTGTTATTTTAGGCCATTAATTCACCCGGTTCCAAAATTAGCTTATTCTGGCAACCTGAAATTTGAAAAATACACATGGGACTTTTCGATTTTTTAAAACCTAATAAAGAAGAACAAAAAGAGTCATTAGACAAAGGACTGGAAAAAACAAAAGAAAGCTTCTTTAGCAAGCTAGGTAAAGCAGTTATTGGAAAGTCAAAGGTGGATGAAGAAGTACTCGACGAACTGGAAGAGATACTTTTGACATCAGACGTTGGAGTCGCCACAACCCTCAAAATCATTGAGCGTATAGAGAAAAGAGTTGCAGAGGATAAATATTTAAATGCCAGTGAACTGGATTCAATTTTAAGAGACGAAATATCAAAGTTACTATCAGAGAATCGTTCACAGGACATCAAAAACTTTGATGTGCCAGATACAACCAAACCCTATGTTATTATGGTGGTAGGCGTAAATGGTGTAGGCAAGACTACTACTATTGGAAAGCTGGCAGCTCAATTTCATAAAGCAGGTAAGAAGGTGGTATTAGGAGCAGCGGATACCTTCCGGGCGGCAGCCGTAGATCAGCTAAAACTGTGGGGACAACGGGTAGGTATTCCAGTAATTGATCATGGCATGAATACTGACCCAGCGTCAGTTGCCTTTGATGCAGTGAAACAAGGAAATGAACAAAAGGCTGATATTATTATTGTAGATACAGCAGGTCGTTTACATACAAAGGTTAACCTGATGCAGGAACTCACAAAAATAAAACGGGTTATGCAGAAAGTGGTGCCAGATGCTCCTCACGAAGTATTGTTGGTATTAGATGGTAGCACAGGGCAGAATGCATTTATTCAGGCTCAGGAGTTTACGAAAGCTACTGATGTAACGGCACTGGCTATTACTAAACTGGACGGAACGGCCAAAGGAGGTGTAGTAATTGGAATATCTGATCAGTTTAAAATTCCGGTTAAATATATAGGTGTAGGAGAAAAAATTGATGATCTGCAGTTGTTTGATAAGGTTGCTTTTGTCAATTCCTTATTTAAAAAATAAACTATCCTATTTTATTTATTTTCAAAAGGCATCTGAAAAATAGTACTCCTTGAGATCCCATATTATTCTCAGCCTTCTGTTTCTCACATATAGCTGTTCTCCATTGGAAGAGCAGGAGCAAACAATTGAAATGATGTGGGTAGGCTGGGCATGTGATTGCCCTAACTGGATAAAACCAACAGATCTTACCCTAGTAGATTCATCAGGATATGATTGCGAAAAAGAAGGAACTTGCATAGATATAGTACCAGCCTCATCTGATCTTAAGATACCAGCAGAACACTGGCAACAACCTGATGGATGGCATCATTTTCGTTTTACAGGGAGATTTTATACAACAAAACGCCCTTCGTTAGGTAATGATCGGATTGTGTGGGCAAAGACGTTTCGCTATACAAAGTATGAATATATTTTATCGCCCTGGCAAATAGCCAATCGAACTTTTTTAATCAAAGATAGTGTTGCAGAAAGAATAGTAGAGAATCTTGCTGAGATAAAAGATAGTTTGAACCAAGTTGATGCATACCATGAAAAATTATATCAGGTAACCTCAGTAGAACCTGCAACCACATCTTATCCATATTATTGTATTGCATTGGAAACAACCACAGGAGACTCAATTGTAAGAAAGTATAGAGTTGACGCCTGTAATGGGTATGTTGAACCACTCACAGAATACTAAAAACCAAATCATATTTCTCTGACAGATAAGCTCACTCTTTCCTTACTGTCATTCTTTTGTTAGAAACATAAATGAAAACCAAAGGATCTGTAAAAAACAAAGTCAACATTGTGACGTTGGGGTGCTCGAAAAATCTCGTGGACTCGGAAGAAATCTTTACCCAACTCAGGGCAAACCAGTTTGATGTAACACACGAGTCGAAAAAGGACGATGCTAATATCGTTATCGTCAATACATGTGGTTTTATAGATAATGCCAAACAAGAATCTATTGATACAATACTACGTTACGCTGACGCCAAGGAACATGGATTAATTGATAAACTCTATGTCACTGGTTGTCTTTCACATCGGTATAAAGACGATCTGGAAAAAGAGATCCCAACTGTTGATGCGTATTTTGGTACTAATGAACTACCTCGCCTTCTCAAAACATTAAAGGCAGATTACAAACATGAACTGGTTGGCGAACGGCTAATTACTACACCCGCTCATTTTGCCTATCTTAAAATCGCTGAAGGTTGTGATCGTCCCTGTTCATTCTGTGCTATTCCACTAATGCGTGGTGGACATATATCTAAGCCGATTGAACAGCTGGTTAGAGAAACACAAAGTCTGGTAAAGCGTGGTACTAAAGAACTTATTCTGATTGCCCAGGATCTTACCTATTATGGGTTAGACCTATACAAAAAACGCCGTCTTGAAGATTTGCTTCGTGCTCTTTCCGATGTAGAAGGCCTGGAGTGGATACGTCTGCAATATGCCTATCCATCTGGCTTCCCAATGGAGATACTGGATGTAATGGCTGAACGTGACAATATCTGCAAATACCTGGATATGCCTCTGCAACATGGATCCAATAAAGTGTTGAAGTCTATGCGTCGTGGGATTACCCGTGAAAAGACAGAAGAGCTTATTCAGCAAATTCGTAGTAAAGTTCCAGGTATTGCCTTACGTACTACACTGATCAGCGGTCATCCGGGAGAAACAGAAGAGGACTTTGAAGAAATGTATCGCTTTGTAGAAGAAATGCGTTTTGACCGTCTGGGTGTATTTAATTATTCACATGAAGAGAATACACATTCCTATACAATGGAAGACGATGTACCAGAGGATATCAAACAGGAACGTACAGATGCTATCATGGAACTACAGCAGGGAATCTCCTATGATTTGAATCAGGCAAAGATAGGTCATACATACAAAGTCTTATTTGACCGTAAAGAAAATGGCTACTTTATAGGAAGAACAGAGCATGACTCACCTGAGGTAGATAATGAAGTACTAGTAGAAGCAACATCAGATACGTATATACGACAAGGAGACTTTGCGACTGTTATCATTACGGATGCAACAGAGTTTGACTTATATGGACAGCTAGTAAAAGCCTAGTTGAAAATAGGTTAGAAATAAAGATTAAGCCATGGAATAACCATGGCTTTTTTTATGTTGCATGTCTAAGTCTTTTTATACAACTTATGATTCAACAGCAGACCTTACAGGATTACCCGTTTCAGTATCTTTCGTCATCCGCTAATCAGTCCAAAGATATCTTTGCTGCCTACGCCATTGAGGACTTTTCCAGAGAAACAGCACAGATTTCTTCTATCTATTGCCGCAGAGACTTTTATAAAATTACTCTCATCAGTGGAGATGCCACATATTCATATGGTGACCGACAAGTTATGTTACAAGCAGGGCAGTATGCACTGTTATTCACCAATCGTGAGATTCCTTATAAATGGGAAATACACAGTGGTACATGTCAAGGATATGGATGTATCTTTACCGATGACTTTTTGCCCTTACATACATATCTGCGTCCAAGTGACTGGACAGTCTTTGATCCGAATGGACAATCCCTCTTTTACCTGAATACCGAACAGGTAGAACTATTCAGTAACTTATTTAAGAAGATGATCAAAGAATACTCATCATCATATCTACATAAACAGCAACTAATATTCATCTATTTGCTGGAATGCATTCATGAAGCATTGAGAATGGAACAGTCTATACCAGATACAAATTTTTCAGCCGCCAATCGTTTAACAGAATCATTCAGAGAGTTACTTGCTCAACAATTTCCGGTTACTACACCACATCAAAAATTAAAATACCGGACTGCTCAGGATTTTGCAGATAAGTTAGCTGTTCATGTCAACTATCTCAACCGGACGTTAAAAGCTGTCACTGGCAAAACAACCACTCAGCTAATAAATGAACGCATCATACAGGAAGCACGGATCTTGCTGCTTCATACAAACCTGCCCATAAATCAGATTGGTTATTGTCTGGGTTTTGAAGAAGCTACTCACTTTACCCATTTCTTTCACAAACACACCCAGATGACGCCTTCGTCTCTACGTCAGGTTTGATTTTCGTCAGTGTTGGTTTGAATGGTGTCAGTTGTCTCCGAAAGGCATTCTTTACTTTTGTAAATAATCACAATTAAACTTACAAAAGAATGAGAACATGGTTCATTACTGGTAGTTCAGCAGGATTGGGAAGAACCCTGACTGAGAAATTACTCAAACGAGGAGATCGGGTAGCTGCAACATTGCGAAAAACACATGCTCTTGATGATCTTAAAGCGGAGTATGGTGATCGGCTTTGGATAGCCCAACTGGACGTAACACATATACCTGCTATACATCAGGTTATGCAGGATGCCTTCAATGCTTTGGGTCGAATTGATGTTATCGTAAACAATGCTGGCTATGGACTTTTTGGCTCAGTAGAAGAGGCTAGCGATGACCAGATACGAAAGCAGATAGAAACAAATATTATGGGATCTATCCAGATAATTCGGGCAGCACTCCCCTATCTCCGTGCTCAGGGGGAAGGACGTATTATACAGCTTTCATCAGCCGGTGGGCAAGCTACTTACCCTAATTATGGGTATTATCATATGACTAAATGGGGTATAGAAGGATTTGCAGAAACTGTAGCTAAAGAGATTTCTATATTTAATATCGGTTTGACAATAGTAGAGCCAGGAGCGCTTAGAAATGGATTTGTAAGCAACATGGATAGCACGACTCCTATGGAAGTATATGCACAAACGCCAGCAGGAGAAGTACGCCGTCTGATCCAAAACAATGCATTTCCCATTCCAGGCGATCCGGAAAAGACAGCTCAAGCAATTATTGACTCAGTGGATGTAACTCCAGCGCCATTGCGATTGGCACTAGGCCCAGATGCTTATACAGCGATACGCTCATCTCTTGTGTCAAGGCTTGACTCTTTAGATGCTCAAAAGGATATAGCCATGTCAACAAAAGTGGACGAATAGATCAACACAGAAATGTAAAAGAAAAGCCTGGAATTGCTTCCAGGCTTTTCGTATCTTTAATATTACTATTAGTTCAACACAAAGTGAATATACATAGTATAAGGCATATCTACAGGTTCGTCATCTTTTTTACCAGGATTCCATTTAGGCATTACTGTTAACAACCGAACAGCTTCCTGATCACATCCTGCACCTAGTCCACTAATCACTTTAGGTGTAGTAATAGTGCCATCTTTTTTTACCATAAACCGGACAAATACATCGCCCTCAACTTTGTCTGTTCTTGCTTCTTCCGGATACTTCATATTCTGAGATAAAAACTCATTCATTTTATCCTTGCCACCTGGAAATTCCGGAGGGACAAATCCTTTGACTTTCACATTTCGTAAGGTGTCTTTCTTTACTTCTTTGTACTCAAACGTCAAAGAATCCTTTACTGCACTAGCTGTACTTTTTGCCTCACTGGTTTTAGCTTTAACTTTTGTAGCAGTGGTGGTTTTCTTTTGTGTTTTAGTGCTTTTCTGCTGTCCTATTGCCAGCCCTGCCACCATTAGAAATAAGCCAATCAAATAAAATATCTTCCGCATAACGTACTAAGGATAAGTTACATATCATTTACGAACAAAATTAAGTCAAGGTTTCTATAACTCCAGCTGAATGTATGATTAATGCTTAAATAACTCTACTCCTCTATACAAGTTACTGGTTGTCAATATTCAACTTCAGCTCTTATAATAAAAAGCTGCTTTATAAAGATTTATAAAGCTTAGTGTTTGCCCTCTGATGGATTGTCTTCTGATGACCTTTGAGCCTGCATCTCAGCCAGTTTCTTCTTACCATAAGCAATCTTGGTGATAGTGACATACAATACCGGCACGAAAAAGATAGCCAGTAAAGTTGCTGACAACATACCACCAAACACAGTCCATCCAATGGTACGACGGGCCATTGCCCCTGCACCTGATGAAAATGCCAATGGTAATACCCCCAGAATAAAAGCCAGAGAGGTCATCACAATAGGGCGTAACCGCAATCGTGCTGCTTCTAAAGTAGCTTTAACAACTTCCATGCCTGCATCTACCCTTTCTTTCGCAAACTCCACAATCAGAATGGCATTTTTGGCAGCCAGACCAATCAGGGTAATCAATCCAATCTGTGCATACACATTATTGGTAAGTTGCGAAGAGAAAGTAAGAGTTAATATAGCGCCAAATGCGCCAATAGGCACTGCCAGCAAAACAGAAAACGGAACAGACCAGCTTTCATATAAGGCAGTTAAAAACAGGAATACAAACAAGATAGATAAACCAAATATGTAAATGGTACTTGATCCAGCAGCGATTTCTTCCCGGCTTAAAGCAGAAAATTCATATCCATATCCAACAGGCAATACTTCGGCAGCTACTTCTCTTAGTGCTTCAATAGCTTGTCCACTACTAAATCCAGGAGCAGATTCACCATTGATTTCCGCAGACCGGAACAAGTTAAAATGGGAAATGAGAGGTGCACTTTCTACAACTTTATAGGAGGTCAATGTACTTAGTGGCACCATCTCTCCACTCTGGCTACGCACATAATATCTTCCTAACTCTTCGATGGTACCTCTGTATGATGTATCTGCCTGTGCAACTACCCGGAAGTTACGCCCATATAATGTAAAGTCGTTGACATAGGCACTTCCCATAAACGTTTGCATAGTGCTAAATACATCTGAAACTGCGACGCCCAGCTTTTTACATTTTTCCCGATCTACAGTTACCTGATAACCAGGTGTGCGGGCAGTGAAGAAAGTAAATCCCCGACTGATTTCCGGACGCTGATTTGCTTTTGCCAGAAACTGCTGCAGCACTCGTTCAAACTCTTTGATATCCTGTGTAGCTTGTCGTTGCTCTAATACAAAAGTAAAACCAGCGGTCTGCCCTAACCCAGGGATAGGAGGTGGTGGAATTACAACAATATTTGCCTCCTGAATAGCCGCAAATTTCTTCCGTAATGTACCAATTAAAGCACCTGCCTGTAATGAGTCGGCTTTTCGATCGGCCCAAGGCTTCAGCTGACAAAACACAGTACCACTACTGGATTTAGATGAGAAGTTTACTACGTTCAATCCACCCAGACCAGCAAAGTGAGCAATGCCTTCTGTCTCTTTCAAGATTCCCATCATCTGTTTCAATATAGCCACCGTACGGGAAGAAGAGGAAGCATCAGGTAATTCAAACGTAATAATAATCCTTCCTTCGTCTTCTACAGGAATAAAACCTGTTGGCTTATTCACAAATAAAACTCCTGTACCCACAAACAGACATAGTAATAAGACAAGTGCATAGCGCCCATACTGAATGGTTTTCTGTACACCCTGCCCATATCGATTGGTAGTACGTCCAAACCATTGGTTAAACTTATAGAAGAACTTATTTAACCCACGAGAGTTTTGATCTAACTTCATAGGTTTTAGGAATAATGAACAAAGGGCAGGTGTTAGTGATAATGCGACAAATGCAGAAATCAATACAGAGACAGCAATAGTTATCGCAAACTGCTGATACAATCGGCCTACGATGCCCGGTATAAATCCAACAGGTACAAACACAGCGGCCAGAATCAATGCAATGGCAATAACAGGAGCTGAAATATCTTTCATGGCCTTTACAGTAGCCTCTTTGGGTGAAAGTCCCTCCTCATCGATATAGTGTTGCACAGCCTCTACCACCACAATGGCGTCATCCACCACAATACCAATCGCCAGCACCAAACCAAATAGCGTTAGTGTATTGATTGTAAATCCCAATGGAATAAACATGGCAAATGTAGCTACAATAGATACTGGAATAGCTAATATAGGAATCAAGGTTGCTCGCCAGCTTTGCAGGAACAGAAATACCACAATTACCACCAGAATCAATGCTTCTACTAATGTATGTACTACTTCGTCAATTGAAACTTCTACCACAGACACTGCTTCAAAAGGCACTACATAATCTACATCAGCAGGAAAAGATTTCTTTAATTCTTCCATAGCTGCGTATACACCCTTGGCGGTCTCCAATGAGTTACTTCCCGGAGCCTGATATACCAGTAGATAAGAAGCAGGACGACCATCTACAAATGAGTTGCTGGCATAGTTAAATTTTCCCAGTTGTACACGTGCAATATCTTTCAGATAAACCAAAGCTCCTCTCTGAGGATCACTCTTTACAATAATCTTCTCAAACTCCTCAGACCGAGCCAGACGTCCATTCACATAAATAGTATATTCAAAAGCTTGTGTATTTTTCTGAGGTGGCACACCCACTGATCCGGCTGCTACCTGTACGTTTTGCTCTCTCAACGCATTAAGTACATCGGTAGCTGTCATATTTACCTGAGCCAGCTTGTCTGGCTGCAGCCAGATACGCATACTGAAATCATCAGCTCGTGTAAAGATATCCCCTACCCCTTTTACCCGTAACAAGGCATCTTTTATATAAATATTAGTATAATTATCTGTAAAGGGCACATTATGGCTCCCTTTGGGAGAATACAATGCAACCAGCATCAAAATACTTGGATTCCGTTTCCGAACAGTCAAACCTAACCGACGTACTTCATCTGGTAATTGAGGCGTCGCTACACTCACACGGTTCTGTATATCCAGAGTAGCGATATCTATATTGGTACCAACTTCAAAGGTAACGTTCATCGTCATCCTTCCGTCACTGGTACTGTTGGTAGATAGATAAGCCATACCTGGCGAACCATTCACCTGAGATTCGATAGGTGTAGCCACAGTTTGTTCAACAGTTTGAGCATCGGCCCCTGTAAAAGTACCCGTTACCTGTACCACAGGTGGGGTAATTTCCGGATACTGACTCACTGGCAAATTGATTAAAGCCAGTATCCCAACCAATAAAAGAACAATAGAAGCAACTATAGCTGTTTGGGGGCGTCTTATAAATACATCAGCAATCATATAAATCGTGACTTAGGCGTTAATGTTTGTCCATAAAATCTTCTTTCTACTTTATCAGCAGAACAAAAGAGGCTAAAAAATGAAAGGATACCCTTTGAAAGAAGTATCCTGAATATATATCTTATCGGGAGGCTGTTTTAGCAGGCTGTGTCTGGACAGGAGCCTCATTTTTAAGTTTCTGAATTCCTTCCACAGCTATCTGTTCTCCTGCATTCAATCCGGTGGTAATAATTGTCTGATCCTGTAATACCGCCCCCAAAGAGACCTTACGTTGCTCAGCCTTATTATCCTTAATCACATAGACAAAATATTCACCCATCTGCTCTATAACCGATTTAGAAGGAACCAGCAGTTGGCGTTTACCCGACTTATTGAGAACCTGAACAGTTGAACTCATTCCCGTTCTCAACAGGTGTTCAGTATTCGGAAACTGTAAACGGATTCGAATAGTCCCTGTTTGTGGATTAACGGCTCTGTCTATAACCGACAACTGTCCAGGTGTATCATATTTTATACCTCCAGGCAATATCAACCGGAATGTAGAATCACTTGTCGTCTTTTGCTTAGGAAGGTTATAAAAACGCACCATTGTCTTCTCATCTACTTCAAAGTCAACGGCCATTGGATTATCAGAGGATATTGTATTCAACAATGTTTGTCCCTGATTCACCAATGCTCCCATCTTTACCTGAGAAATTCCAATGGTACCTGTAAATGGAGCAAGGATAACAGAATAGGAAAGATTAGTACGGGCAGTGGTCAGATTAGCTTGTGCAGAAGTTACCTGTAATTGTGCATTTCGTAAATCAGTTTCGGCATTTTCAGCAATCTGACGTGCTACAGCATCCTGTTTTAATAATCGATTATAGCGATCTGCATCACGCTGAGCTTTTTCTACATTGGCTTCAGCAATTCGTAAGTTGGCTAATGCCTGATCATAAGCTGCCTGATAACGGATACGATCAATTTCATAAAGCTTTTGTCCTTTCTTAACTATCTCTCCTTCTTTAAAAAAGATACCTGTTACATACCCATTTACCTGTGCTAATAAAGTTACCTCATTAAGCGCGACAATTGTGCCTGGAAAATTGTCATAGTAGATTGGATCTCCTTCCTGTACAACCTGAACAGTTACAGGTATGGCAGCATCTGGTTTAGCTCCCTCTGTAGCTGCTTTTTTTCCACATGAGCTAAGTTCTATTAAAAATATACCAAAAAAAAGAATGGATAAACGTTTCATGAATAGTAGATAGATTTTGAATCATGTAACAGATAGTATTTATTCGTTGTATGGGACAGTACCCATAGCACGTAAAAGATCGTATTTGCTGGAGATGACCCGCAGCAACGCATTTCTGGCGTCTAACTGTGCACTACGCAGGTCTGTTTCTGCCACAATAACCTCCAGATATTGTTTTATTCCTTCCTTATACTGAAGATTAACAGTATTGTACACATCCCGCGCGATCTCTTCATTTTCTTCAAGCACCTTCCAATCACTTACTGCACTTTTATAATTAGCTAGTGCTAATCTATACTCTGAATTGATTTGATTTTTCAAACCTTTCTGCTGCCAGTCAAAACTTCGGATCTGCAATTCAGCCTTTTGTACATTACGAAGCCGTTTAAAACCCTGAAATAAGGGAACAGAAAGTCGAAGTCCATAATAAGTGTATGGATAGGATTTATTGTATAAATCAGATATGTTGTCGTTCAGAAATAGAAAATCATGTGTAAATATGGCCGACAGAGTAGGTAAGAAGGCCCAGCGGTAATATGACAGATTAGTTTCCTGTAGTTTGAGGGAGGTTTGTAGTTGCTGATATTCAATCCGGTTCACAGGTTCCAATGTTTGAAGTGTATCAACAATGGCAGCTTGCCGTAAACTAGCTGTATCAAATGCTACCACCAAATCATTTTCAGCAGGGTATCCGATGGTTTGTTTTAATACAGCTGTCTTATAAATAATACTTTCCTGGGCAGCTTTCTTTTGTGAACGAGCGCTATTTAAAGCAATAGTAGCTCTTTTATAGTCTATCTTATCTGTGATACCACTTTCATATTGGTTATAAGTATCTCTCAAATTTCTTTCCAGCCGTACAATATCCTCATCCAGGATAGAAAGTTGATCCATTGTGATGAACAGATCAAAGAATGCCTTACTCACATTAACTACTACATCTATTTTGGATGCGGTAACATTCTGAGAAGCCTGCTGTCGAAGCACTGGTGCAGTTCGTGAAGCCAATCTCAGATTATTGTTAAATATTGTTTGTGTAGCAGAAAAGATAAGATTGGAATTATTTTTTAGACCAAACTTAGCTGCTATTTTCTCTCCAGGCCTGTTTTGGTTGGGAATAATACTGGTTTGTAACTCAATATAATGAGTAATGTCATAATTAAAATTTATCTGCGGATACCAATCTGCCAGATTAATCTGTACATCTTTCTGGGTGATTTGTTCTGCTATTTTTTGTTGCTGAAGAGTTGGTTCATTCTGCAGTGCATACTTAATACATTCATCTAACGTCATATTTTGGTTATTCGATTGTGAATAACCCAGATCAGGTAGTAAATAAAAAGAGCATAATAGAATCCAACCAGATACTAAAAATCTTTTCATAAATCGATAATAAGTGGAGAGAATATGAATAAAGCTATATCTGTATGATTTACGCCAACAATCTTTCTTACAAAAAAGTGCAATTAATGTTGGACTTATGGTAACCTTTTCTACTCCGAGGATAAAAAGAATAATAATCTATCAAAAATAAATACTAGTTTAATAAAATTCGATAGTTTTATTAAACTCATTTTCAGCAAATTAATCATCTTCTATAAGACCACAATACATTTTCACTTATTTGTAAATTTTTATATCTATAACAAAAAAACCTGTCCATTAGAGACAGGTTTTTTTGTTATCTTCTTATTACTTATTTAATAATACATCTGGTAGGTGACTCTCTCACCGGAAGGGTCTAATCCTTCAATAATCAAACGCCCTCTTACATTTCCCATCATGTCGACCACATCTTTAGGTGCGTTTACTGGCTGACGGTTAATAGAAGTGATGATGAATCCTTCATCAAACTGACTTAACACGCCACGTCCTGTAATTTTTACAATCCGTACCCCATTCTGTAATCGAAACTTATCTTTCTCAACTTTAGACAAAGCTTCCAGCTCTGCACCCAGCGATTCTGCTTTATAGGTTTCATGTTTCAGTAAACCTGTTGTGCCTTCCCGATTTGTAAGTGTCAGTTGTCCTTCTTTGGTATCGTTACCTCTACGATACGTCACCGTTATTTTATCTCCCGGACGATAGAAACTCAACTGCTCATCAAACTCTGCCTTGCTATTGATAGTCTGTCCATTTACTTTCAGAATCACATCACCCTTACGTAATCCCAGCTTTTCTGCTGCAGAACCAGTTTCAAGATATGTCACAACGGCACCAGAGTAATCATTCAGAGCATACTTTTCAGCTGTTTGGCTATTGATGTCTGAAACTTCTGCTCCCAGGAAACCCGTCTGTACTTCCCCATATTTCACAAGGTCATTAAATATCTTGTTTACAATATCTACAGGAACAGCAAAACCATAACCTGTGTAGCTACCTGTACGTGATAAAATTGCACTATTAATACCAATTAACTCTCCTTTGATATTTACTAAGGCGCCACCACTGTTACCAGGGTTGATAGCAGCATCTGTCTGAATAAACGATTCAATAGGAAACTGACTACCCAAAATACCAATATTACGTCCTTTTGCACTTACAATACCAGCTGTCACTGTAGAAGTAAGGTTAAACGGATTACCAACAGCCAGTACCCACTCTCCTACCTGTACATCTCGACTATGGGCTAACTTAATAGCAGGTAAACCCTTTCCCTCAATTTTCAACACAGCAATATCTGTTGATGGGTCAGTACCAATCATCTTTGCCTTATAGGATCGTTTATTATGTACTACTTCAATAGAACTTGCATTCTCAATCACGTGGTTATTGGTTACTACATATCCATCTGCTGTAAAAATTACTCCAGACCCGGAACCAGAAACTTTTTGTTCGCGACCTCCCCCACCAAAAAACCAGTCAAACATATCATACTGATTGGCAATGGTTGAAGTGGTTTTAATAAATACTACACTGGATGTACTGGCAGCAGATGCTGCCACAAAGTCAGCATTTATTGGTGAATTGGTATAGGTCTGACTGACAGTTCGCATTACAGAATTAGTATTTTCTGGTAGAACCGGAGTAGAAGAAGTTCCAAAGTGCTGAAACAAAAAGGCTCCAAATACTCCCGAGCCTAAGCTTAACAAAACTGTTTTTAATGTTTTCATTAGGGTTCAGACAAAACAAACATACTGTAAACTAACTCTTTTCTGACATAGAATCAAAAATTATGCAATAGAAAGAAAGACGGAAAAATTATATCCTAGATTTTGGTTGGATTATCCCCTATTCCGAATCATCTCGCATATCCTCTCTTTCCTGATTTTTTCAATTAAACATAGGTTACCTACTAATCTCAAAGGTATTAAAATTTGAAAATGTATATCTTTTACTACAACGCTACCTACCTATGAAAACGTCATTAATAGCTTTTGGATTACTTATAATCTTTAGCAGTTGCGGAGAACTCGAATCGTCACAAACGCAAACACTCTTTGACAAGCCACAACCAGCAGATGTCAAAAACACAACGGAGCTTGGCAAAAAAATTCAAGGTACTTATATGAATCAGAAGATTCATATTTCTCAGGATTCTTCAGGCTTTTATTCGGATACTACTTTTTTGCAAGTATATTCCAATTCAATCCTTTCAGTATCCCGATTCTTTCTAAAACAGCATCGTAGGGATTTGGATCTTCCTGATTCGGTAAAAAAATTAAATAACACAGCTTTACTCTCCTATATTACCAAAGAAGAAGGTTTGACCAAAGCATATTTTGTTGCAGATACTCTATTTTGTTTTACACAAATCTCTGACACAATTCTTAAACTTTCTGCACCTACCATACTTCGCTACTACAAAGGTTCCTACTTTATCAATACTCCAGTTGAACCATCTGGTTGGGAAGTAATGCGACTAACACCTAAAAAGAATTATCTTCTTGTGAGCTACTTATATGCAGAGGATTCCATCACCACAAATATTGAACAAATCACACCCGTGAAAGTGACAACATACGAACAGGATAGCTCCAGCTATACTTTCACATCTATCAATCCAAGTCGAAAGGAATTTAAGAAACTGATCAAAGAAGATTTATTTACAACAGAAAAAGTCTACAGGAAAATCCGATAATCTTTTCAATCTTCAGAAATAGCCTTAATACTCCTATCATAAAAGCCGATCAGTTCGTAGTTTTTTTCATTTATCCAAAAACTACGAACTCTCGTCAAATGCTGTTTTTCATCCTGCTTTAGATTCCAACACAATTTTCGCAAACATTCCGGACAAAAATAAGTAGGACGCCCATCCATCTCGTACTTGTTATTACTCCCATTCATACAACATTCATATTTGACACAATGTCTAATAGAAAACATATGTCCAATTTCATGCGTTGCGGTCCGGATTGTCCGCTGAAACACCTGATCAAATTCTTTAGGATTATCAGCACATCCAAAGCGATTAATAGACCACACACCCACACGTTTTTTCAAAGATGCTAAACCAAAGACATAGTTCCAATCTGGTCGGGGATACAAATCATAGGTTGTAAATGCGATTAAAACAGCGGCATCACCAGGTAGCACAGGAGCTAATACGTCATTGAGAATCAGACTGGCACTTAGTTGTACACCTGTATCTTCCCGTTCTCTTGAGTCTTTCAGAAAGTTGGCATTCTCAGGTACGGACACATACTTTACTTGAAGTCCATAAAATAACCAGAGATAACGAGCAGCTTTTGAAACGATTTGTAATTCTGCGGGAGAGAATGTTCCAATACGCATAACATAGATCTTGTCCCGTCCACCATCCAGACGAGTAGGCTTTTTGTTCACATAGGTTTCAAAAGACTGATAGGTTTCTTTGTGTTCTGCCAGCCATTCTCCTGGCATAGGCTGTTCTTTTAACTTATGTAAAGGAGTTAATTTCTGTTGTATAACGACTCGACTGTCTTTCTTTTCTTTACACGAAATCATTAACAAACATAAAATTCCTCCCACTAAGAGAGTTCTTACATACTTATGATTTAACATACAATGCAGACTGAGGGCTTACAGATAAAATTGTATCTAAATGTAGAAATATAAAACAGTAATTGAAAAAGGTGTATTTTTACCGCATGGGAATTCGTTCATTTTTAGCAAAGCCATTTGCCTCATCCGTTGTAAAAGCACAAAATCGGTGGGCAGCGGCACCAGTAGAATCACAGAATGCAGTTTTTCAGTCACTGCTTGCAGGCGGAAAAGATACACTTTTTGGAAAAGAACATGGGTTTTCTTCTATTCGTACATATGAAGATTTTAAACGTCAGGTCCCCGTACGGGATTATGAAGATATTAAATCCTATATTCAGCAAGTAAAAGAAGGTAAGTCAGATATTCTCTGGAAGGATAAACCTCTGTATTTTGCCAAAACATCAGGTACAACTTCTGGAGTAAAGTATATTCCCATTTCAAAGGAATCTATTCCGAACCATATAAATTCTGCACGCAATGCACTGTTGACTTATGTACATGAGACAGGCAAAGCAGACTTTCTGGATCGCAAGCTAATATTTTTGTCAGGTAGTCCCATTTTGGATATGTCAGGTGCCATTCCAACAGGCAGGCTGTCGGGTATAGTTAATCATCATGTACCAGGCTATCTGCGTACCAATCAACTCCCCAGTTACACTACAAATTGTATTGAAGATTGGGAAACAAAACTCGATACAATTATTGGAGAAACGTTATCAGAAGATATGTCATTGATATCTGGTATCCCACCTTGGGTACAGATGTATTTTGATCGTATCATTGCCAAGACAGGCAAACCTATCAAAGATATATTCCCTAACTTTTCTTTGTTTGTATATGGTGGTGTAAATTTTGAGCCTTATCAGGCCAAGATTTTTGAATCGATTGGAAAGAAAATAGATTCCATAGAGATGTTCCCTGCCTCAGAAGGCTTTTTTGCTTACCAGGATAAACAAGTACATGAAGGACTATTGTTGTTATTGAACAGTGGAATCTTCTATGAATTTATACCAGCAGAAGAGTTTTTTAATACCAATCCCACTCGTCTTAGTATTGCAGATGTCGAACTAGGTAAAAACTATGTATTGATTGTAAACAATAATGCAGGTTTATGGGGATACAATGTAGGTGATACGATCAAGTTTGTCTCCAAAAATCCATACCGTATTATCGTATCTGGCCGTATCAAACATTTTATCTCAGCATTTGGAGAACATGTGATAGGAGAAGAAGTAGAAAAAGCAATGCAATATGCCATGCAAAAACATCCGGAAGTAGAATTGATTGAATTTACAGTAGCCCCAATGGTAACACCAGATGGAGATCAATTACCTTATCATGAATGGTTTGTAGAATTTGCAAAACTACCACAGGATATGAATGCGTTTGCCAGAGATATCGATCAGAAATTAGTTCAACTAAACGTATATTACAAAGATCTGATTTCAGGTAGTATATTACAAACCCTAAAAATTACAGCCTTACAGCCAGATGCATTCCGTAAGTACATGAAATCCCAGGGTAAACTGGGTGGACAGAATAAAGTTCCCCGATTATCCAATGATCGGAAACTGGCTGATGAACTGGTAAAATTCAGAATCAATTAAGCATTAGGAAATACAGGAGTAAAAGAAATCATATATATTACTGAGCAATTACATCCCTAAAAGCTCGGTTCCCTATTATGGATATTCAAAAAAAACGGGTTGCTATCCTGGGTTCAACAGGATCTATTGGCACACAGGCATTGGAGGTAATTCAGGCCAATCCAGAATCATTTGAAGTAGAAGTATTAACAGCACAGAATAATGCAGATTTACTAATTCAACAAGCGATACAGTTTCAGCCTAATGTAGTTGTTATCTGCAATGAAGACTTGTACGAAAAAGTAGCGGCTGCCTTAATTAACCATCCGGTGAAAGTATATGCAGGTGCTAAATCTATGGCGTCTGTAGTTCAGATGGAAAGTGTTGACATTGTATTAACAGCCTTAGTAGGCTATGCAGGATTGATCCCAACCATAAAAGCTATTGAAGCAGGTAAGCCTATTGCTCTCGCCAATAAAGAAACTCTGGTTGTAGCAGGTGAACTGGTTACTCAATTAGCACGTGAGAAAGGAGTAAGTATTTATCCAGTTGATTCTGAACACTCTGCTATTTTTCAGTGTCTGGCAGGAGAATGGCACAATCCCATTGAGAAAATCATCCTGACAGCATCAGGGGGTCCATTTCGAGGCAAAGACAGAGACTTCCTTCGCACAGTAACCAAAGCCCAGGCACTCAAACATCCTAACTGGGATATGGGAGCTAAAATAACCATTGATTCAGCAACTCTTATGAATAAGGGACTTGAGGTTATTGAAGCTAAATGGTTATTTGGTATAACTCCATCTCAGATAGATGTGGTAGTTCATCCGCAATCCATTATTCACTCATTGGTACAGTTTCAGGATGGTAGCCTCAAGGCACAAATGGGCTTACCGGATATGAAACTTCCTATTCAATACGCATTAGGTTATCCTAAACGACTTTCTGCGGATTTCCCACGATTTAACTTTGCCAATTATCCGACTCTTTCCTTCGAAGAGCCTGACAAAAAGACATTTATAAATCTTCAACTAGCTTTTGACGCCTTAGATAAAGGGGGTAATATGCCTTGTATCGTGAATGCGGCTAATGAAGTGGCTGTGGCAGCATTTTTGAGAGAGGAAATAGGATTTCTGGAAATATCTGACTGGATTATTCGTTGTATGGCTAAAGTACCGTATATTGGCAATCCGACATTGGACGACTATATCCATACAGATAAAGAAGCCAGACGGATAGCATCTGAACCTCTTACAGTGTAAAGTTTTAACAATCTTTCTGATTATCATTCGTCTTCAATATAGAATAGAAGAACTGATATGAATCTTACAGATGCGCATTCTCAAATAAAAAACGAGTATTTATTTCTAATTCAATATAGTAATTTCACATATCAAATTTAGCACTGAAATTTAAATGGATGTAGTAGTAATGATTGCCCAGCTATTGTTGGGTTTATCCATTCTGGTAGGCGTACATGAGTTGGGGCATTTCTTGACTGCCAAATGGTTTAAAATGCGTGTGGAGCAATTTGCATTAGGCTTACCTCCTCAAATGTTTGGTTTGAAATTCTTACCAGCTAAAATATTTAGTGTTCGTCATGGTGAAACAGAGTACCTGTTATCCCCGCTACCTTTGGGTGGTTACGTTAAGATTGCGGGTATGATGGATGAATCGATGGATACAGAGCAGATGGCAAGTGAACCCCAACCTTGGGAGTTTCGTAGCAAGCCAGCATGGCAGCGCTTGATTGTTATGATGGGTGGAATTATTGTCAATGTCATCACCGGCATTGTAATCTTTGGCTTCCTGTTGTTAATTTATGGAGAGCAATATATTCCAACAAAAGCATTGAAATATGGCATTGTGGCAGGTCCTGTTGCTCAGAACATGGGACTACGTACAGGCGATAAAATAGTAAAGTTAAATGGACAGACATTTGAAGACTTCTCTGATGTTTCCAAATCACTCTTGAATTCAGGAAGTTACTATACTGTTGAACGTAATGGACAATTAATTGACCTGCAGGTTCCAGATAAACTGTTAAATGATTTATCCAATAAGAAGAGTCCTCAGAATTTCATCTTCCCTCGGATGACTTTCACGGTTGATACAGTTCCTCCCGTTGAGCAACCAGGTTTTCTTGCTCGTCTGATCCTTCAGATGAAAGGCAAAGATCCTGTAGCAAAAGAAAGTCCTGCTCAGAAAATCGGATTGCAGTCAGGAGATAAGATCGAAAAAGTAAATGGTACTCCTATCCGTTTCTTTGATGAACTTCAGGAAACGCTGAAGGCTAATAAAGGTAAAACCGTTACATTTACCATTAACCATAAAGGTACAGTAAGAGAAGCTACAACTCAGTTGGATACAACTGGCGTATTAGGATTTATTCCAAAACAAGATATTGAAACGGCAACTATAGATTATAGCTTTGGAGAAGCATTTGCCAAAGCCCCATCCAGAGCATTTGAAGTAATCGGAAATCAATTGAAAGCGTTTGGAAAGATCTTCAGAGGCGAATTATCTCCTACCAACTCTTTAGGTAGCTTTATTTCTATTGGCAAATTGTATGGAGGTATCTGGGACTGGGAAAAGTTCTGGAGTCTGACAGCAACTCTTTCTATGGTACTGGCATTTATGAATTTCCTTCCAATTCCAGTACTGGATGGAGGACATGTAGTATTCTTATTATATGAAATGATAGCAGGTCGTGCGCCATCTCAGAAATTCATGGAGATAGCTCTTCGTTTTGGCATGGTACTCCTATTTGGTTTAATGGCGTTTGCAATTGGCCTGGATTTCTATCGCTTAGTAAGATAGATAACAGAGTAAGAGAAGAATGATACAATAAAAAAGCGAGGGATTAATTCTCTCGCTTTTTTATTTAGTTAACAGCTTTTAATACTGCAATAAATTGCCATTTAGGAGATAAGATGGTTCTCACTATAGGAAGATGTTCATATAATTGGATATGATTATTCATATCTATTATTTCAAGACCCGCACCCTCACACAGTTTACTAAAGCGTTTTTTTGTAAAATATCTTTCAGGTATGTTTATTCCATATGCCCAGTTTCCTACAATGTCCATCATCTTAAGCATAAGTCGTGAGTAATAACTATATTCAAAATGATCTTTTATAAGCACGATTTTACCTGTTCTAGCAGCTTCTGCCAATAAGGCTGGTGTATTCTCACCAGCATGATGAAGTACATCACAAATGGTAATTACATCAAATGCCTTATCAGTAAAAGGAATGTGAGCACCATCAAATTGTTTATATTTTTTCCATTTTGCACTATTCTTCAAATCATCCTTTAGAGGATGGATGTCTATACATCTCCACACTGTATTATGCAGATTCTCTCCTATCGTTTCTGCAATCACCATATCGCCACAACCTACATCTAGACAGTTTACAGTATTCACATTCGGAGAATATTTTACAATACAGTCCTGTAATAATTGTGTCAAAATATTAGTCCTTCTACTATGAGAAGCCTTCTGATGGAAATTTATTAATAGCTTTCTTACTATTCCTTTTTGTATATTAACTATAGGAGAACTCATTAGTAAATGTGATTATAAAGTTACTTTATAGATTGTTGTAACACCAAATGCCTTTACTTTTATCCATGGTTGAGCATTGAAACGTTTTATCAAATCATTAAGCCGTTTTTTTTCCGATATATCAGTATCACTCTCTGGCAGTGGGATAAAAAGAGTAACTGGTCTGCTATAATTAGTCTTCGCATGTTCAACTACATCCAGCAAACATAAATAGGCGCCTCCCATAGCTGCATGATCTGCAATTCTATATCCATATTGAGGAGTAATAAATATGTTATCCATCTGTTTCTGATCATATAAAAGCTGACTCATAGTATATAGGTCAACAATATCTGCATTCATATAGTATTTCTTTATCTTAAAAAAATACTGAGATGCACCAAGTATAATGACAAAAACACTTAGGACAGTAAGTATTTTCAAATAAACTTTAGTGATGTCAGAATTATATACTCTTACCAATATTAACCATAAACAAACAGCAAAGGGAGCATAATATCTTCTTTCTTCTACATATGTCCAACCCTTTAAAGTTGTAGCAGGCCCTAAAATCACAGTCAATGCGATAAGAGAAAGTATATTTACACTAATAGTTAGTACAACAAAAAGCATTATTAGCCCCTCACTTTTTTGGAGATAAGCTAAATATCTATTGCTACTATTTTTACTTTCACATTGTATAGATTGGTAGTTAATCAGTATCCATTTGACAAATATAATTATCAAGATTAGACCTATAATAAATTGAAACGTAATCAATACTATAGAAGTTAATTGTTTATTAGCTATTTTATCCAAAATAGTTATGATAAAATCTAAGCTAAATAAACTATCAACACCAAAATTTGCCATTTTTCTTAAATCATCCCAATGTAAAACTTTAAATAATAAGTCACTAGAATGTCGGTTAGTTATATACTCCCTCCCACTCTGAAGAAAAAGCTGTCCGACCAAAAATATACTTGTTGTTATTACTGATACTAACGAATAACGCCATAATTGCTTGTTAACGAATGAGAAGATAATTAGCAAGAATAGAGGTATCCAAAAAAACAAATAATAGGCATATCTAAATAGACAACTTAAATAGGCTAATATGCCAATAAGGATAGCAATAAAATGGAATCGAAGAGTAAGCTCTTTATAAGTAATAATACGGATAGTATATCCTACAGAAGTAACAAAGAATCCTAATGAAAACAAATCGGAAATTCCGCAAAATTGAAACAATATTGGAGAAGAAAGAAATAATGCCCAAAAAATCCAAGTCTGAGAACTTTTAGTATTGCTAATATATTCTTGTAAAAGGATATATCCTCCCCATAATATTAATAGAAAGGCCATAAATGAAGCGATCCATAAAGACATCTTCATTGAAAACACTGCCATTAATAAGGCTAAAAGATAATCTACTCCAGGCGCAAAGGTTTTATCAGTGACAAATACAGGCTTGGATAAGTCCATTGTGGTAATATAACCCTGTGTATATCCATTACCTTTTTGGAATGAAACCACTCTAGCTGTCTGCAAAATAGTATCATCAATAATTCGTGGAGAGTAATAAATTATAGAAGCTATATATACAATAATGGCTAAAAAAATCAGGTTTTTTTTTGGATTCTTCATGAAGTTATTTCAACTGTGTATTGTCTTCAGACCCAAGATACTATAAAAGAAGCTATATAAAATAACCTGTATTCCGAGTACAAACAATGTTACAGCAGGAATAGCTAGACGAAAAGTTTTTACAGGGTTCGTTAAATCTCCAAAGTCATTATGAGTCCATACCCTAAATAATTGGACTGTTATACAAATTCCTATCAAAACCAATGTAATTCCTACCAATACACCTCTCTCAAGAGTAAAAAAATCAAATAAATGTACAGGAAAAGACTTTTCTGGCAATAAACCTTCCCTTACAGCAAAGATACTAGCAAAGTAATAAAATGTTACACATTGGAAGCCTATAAAAATCATGGAACAGCTATACAGTAGTGTATGAATATCCAATCTAATATTACCAATATTAATAGGATGTAAAATCAAAATAAAGGATAAGGCTATTCCAATCAATAGAAGTGAAAGTCCAGGAATCAAAAAGAGCCATTTAGGGCTATATAGTAATAGAAATCGTAAATGTCTCCAGCCATCCCTCCATGTCCGTAAATGTGGGGGACGACTTCTACCATCTGGATATAATTTCGTTGGTACTTCTGTAATTGTTATTTTCTCAGATAGTGATGCTTTAACTATCATTTCAGAGGCAAACTCCATTCCTGAAGTACGTAAATCTAAACACTGAATAGATTCTCGATTGAAACCTCTTAACCCACAATGAAAATCACCTATATGAGATTTAAAAAATAGTCTCCCAATAAAAGACAAAACAGGGTTACCAAGATAACGATGCAAAAAAGGCATTGCTTCTTTTTCTATTCCTCCTTTAAATCTATTTCCCATGACCAAATCATATCCTTCCCGCAACTTTTGCATAAAAGATTCCAAAGCAGAGAAATCATAACTATCATCAGAATCTCCCATAATAATATATTTTCCCCGTGCAGCTTCTATTCCTCCAATCAATGCGGCCCCATAACCTTTTGCAGTAATAGCGACAACTCGTGCTCCATTCACAGTAGCAATTTGTTGAGAACCATCAGTACTGCCATTATCAGCAATAAGAACTTCGCCAGTAACCTGGTAATCTGTTAAAAATTTTTGAGCTTTCCGCACACATATCGCCAACGTCTCTGCTTCGTTTAAACACGGCATTAGAATTGTTAATTCAATCTCTGGACTCATACAGGAAGGGTAATGATAATATCAAATAGATCAAAATATATTACAGCATAGTCATAAAAAATCCTGATATCTTTTATATCAGGATTTTTTATGACTATGAAATTACGAACTTAAGCAAGATAGTATGCAATTTTAATTATTTTTTTGTAAAAAACTAATCGAATAGATCTTCAGTTCTCTCTAACATCAGAATGGACGATTGGGGTACAATTACATATTTCTCATCCTGATATACAACTTCAATAGCGTTGCGCTGCAGATAAATAGCCACATCTCCTTCCTGAACCTGCAAAGGAAGATATTTGATTTTCTCATCTGTTTGTTTCCATGGCTCATCTTCTGCAACAGCCGGAATAGGATAACCAGGACCTACTTTTATAACATATCCACTCTGTACATCTTCTTTCTCCTGAACAGTTGGAGGTAAATATAATCCACTAGTAGTTCTATCTGTTGGGCTTTTAGGTTTAATTAATACTCTATCCCCAACAATTATAAGCTTTTTCAATTGATTACTGGCAGTCACTTCCATCATAGACAATAGCAAGAGATTAATAAAAACAGTTTGCTTGGTTATTCATTACAATTACAAAAATCAGACAAGACTAATAGCTGTGTCAGAATGGCAGAAAAACAATCAGGCTTATCTACATGCAGATAAGCCTGATTAAAGAAATTCTATCTTATAGCGTATAGATTGTCTTACTCGTGGTAGTTCAATACACGATGACCTTCAGAAGCTAATAGCTGATCACGTTTGAATAATGCAATGTCAGCATCCATCATATCTTTTACCAGTGCAGGTAGATCATATTTCAGTTTCCAACCTAATTTCTCTTTTGCTTTTGTAGGATCTCCCAACAACAGATCTACTTCTGTAGGCCGGAAATACTTAGAATCGATAGCAACTATTTCTTTACCAATTGGCAACTGATATTCAGGATTAGAGCAAGAAGCTACATATGCTTTTTCATCAACACCTTCTCCTTTGAAATCCAGTTCAATACCCACTTCTGTAAATGCCATCCGTACAAAATCACGAATGCGGGTAGTAACGCCTGTTGCGATAACAAAGTCTTCAGGCTTCTCTTGTTGTAAGATCAGCCACATTGCTTCAACATAATCTTTGGCGTGTCCCCAGTCACGTTGTGCATCCAGGTTACCTAGATATAATTTATCCTGGAATCCTAAGGCGATACGAGCAGCAGCACGTGTAATCTTACGTGTTACGAATGTTTCACCACGTAATGGAGACTCGTGGTTAAATAAAATACCATTACAAGCATACATATCGTATGCTTCACGATAGTTTACTGTAATCCAGTAACCATACAATTTTGCAACAGCATAAGGAGAACGAGGATAGAAAGGAGTAGCCTCAGATTGAGCATGTCCTTGTACACCACCGTATAATTCAGAAGTAGACGCCTGATAAATTTTAGTCTTTTTAGTCAGACCCAACAACCGAACTGCTTCTAGAATACGTAATGTACCAATTCCATCTACTTGAGCTGTGTATTCAGGTTCGTCAAAACTTACACGTACATGAGACATAGCTCCCAAGTTATAGATCTCATCTGGCTGAATTTCCTGGATGATACGGATTACGTTGGTTGAATCGCTCAGGTCTCCGTAATGTAATTTAAACCGTACACCTTTTTCATGTGGATCCTGATACAAATGATCAATACGTTCCGTATTAAAAAGAGAGCTTCTTCTTTTAATACCATGAACCTCATACCCTTTGCTTAGCAATAACTCGGCAAGGTAAGCGCCGTCTTGTCCTGTAATACCTGTAATAAGAGCTTTTTTCATAGAAATTGATAAATTACTACCGATTGAAGAGTACAAATATGATAATTAAAATATTGACATTCAATTTTATGGACAAAATCTTCCAAAACATTACACCATTTCTGCTATGATCACATGCTTATTAATCAGCAAAGCATAAGAAAGGTAAATGCTCATTCTGAATTTTGTCAAAATAAATTAAGTACAATCTGAAAAAACATGCACAATTTAATTTCCTGACACTTCCTCATTTAGTGTGTCTGTGGATTTTTTTGGACAAATCCATCCTGATTGATACACCACAGGATTTTATCTTGTCCCTGAATTGTACCCATAAACTGATGAGTAGTAGCTTCTATGTGTAGTTTATTAATTTGCTTATCGATTATCACCTGATTAGATATAAACTGTAAATCAGATACATGAGCTGCATATTTCCCATATTTCTCATGATATTGTTTTTGCCGATAATATATCAGCCACAGATAATGCTTTTGTTGTTCAGAATATGGTAAAACAATCGATCCAGATGATATTGTATGTACGAACTGCAAATAACCCCATCTTTCCGGGTAATGCATATTAATCACTCCCTGTGGTGACCAGACCCAGTTATGCTCTGGAAGATTTCGTCCATTAGCATCCTTACGTTTTACATATTTCCCATTCTGAATATCTGTATCCCACTCTACACGTGAAAAGTTTATACGCCATAAAGTGCCATCCACAGGTACAGTCCGATTATTTCCAATTGTAAGGGCCCAAAATGGAATAGCCATTTCAACAGTCCACCCTTTGTCTATATCCGCAGGATTATTTAACGTCCCATTTACCTTCACAGCCGAACGTAGTTTGTCTACATGCCAGGAAATCATGGCATCTCCTCCATTACGATAAGGTTTTGGCAAAAGTAAATCAAAAATTGTATTTATTGAGTTTACCTCTATCTCAAAATAGTGATGTGTATCTTGATCTGGATCAATGAACACCTCAAAATCATTGTCATAATAAATAATTTCGTCGTGTTGCTTTAATGTTGCCCATACATGTGGTTCGTCTAGTTCTGCTGCAATGAACAAAGCAGAATCAGACCATACCATTTTTACACGGGTCGTCCAAGTAGGCTTGGGTCGTTTGTCACCTTCTATATCTGTAAACTGCTCTGTCCATGATACTGATTGCCATGCAGGATCATTGATATCTCCATCAATCACAGGTTTACTGGCAGTATAAATAGCCTGATACTGTTTGGGTGTAGTAAAAAGATGTTCTAGTCCAGCAAATGTAGTTTGCCCATACAAAGAGCTCACTTTAAGTCCACTAACGAGAACTAGAGCTAAAAGTTTCTTAATCATATATTTATGTTGCTCGATTTATGTATATAGTAATGAAAAAAAGAAAGAGTGAAATCTTTTCAGAGATCACTCTTTCTTTCTATTGCACCAACTTGACTTATTTTATTTTAATAGTTACAGACAATTTATCATCCTGCGAATGACTACCCAATACGATTTTATAATTCCCACTATATACCTTCCATTGTCCTTTTTGCAAATCCCATTTACGCAGTTCACTTACAGGTATCTTGAATGTTACATTCTGTTCTCCATTTTTTGTCACTGTAACCCGCTGAAAACCTTTTAGTTCTTTCAATGGCATCCGTTCAATACCTGGATATTGGATATATGCCTGTACCACCTCATCGGCATCTATTGTCCCGGTATTCTTTACAGTAACTGTAAATTCCAGTACATCCTTGGCAGAGTAAACAGCTTTAGGCACTTTACCCCAGTTATAAGCAAAAGAAGTATAGCTCAATCCAAAGCCAAATGGGTATTGTACCTGTCCGCTAAAATATCGGTATGTCTTTCCTTTCATAACATAGCTGTCATAGGCAGTAATGTCAGAAAGTGATTTATAGAAAGTAACTGGTAAATGGCCTGAAGGAGATATCTTTCCAAATAAAATATCAGCCAATGCATTTCCGCCCTGTTCACCAGGATACCACGCCAGAACAATAGCATCTGCATATGGCTCAATAGCTGCAATATCTATTGCACTACCTGCTGTAATTACAGCAACTATTGGTTTATTGTGACGTTTGCGGAGCGCTTTCAGAAAAGCAATATGACTGGCAGGCAAACTCATATTTACTCGATCTCCACCACTAGCCGCAAGGAAAGCGTCTCCTTCTTCACCTTCTAATACAGGTGTTAATCCAAGTACGGCAATAGATAAATCACTATTTTCCGCTGCCCAAAGTCCACCAAAACGTGTTGTATCCGTATAGTCACATCCCTGATCATATTGTACACCTACTCCAGGACCAGCAGCATCTGTAATTCCTTCTACAAAAGTCACTGTATTTTTAGATACCCCATGATAATTGGCAACTAATGCATCCAATGATGCAGCATTAGGTCCCAGAATCATAATACTATTATACTGTGATTGTTTTAATGGAAGAATACCTTTACTATTCTTCAAAAGTACCATACTCTGTTGTGCCATCTTTCTTGCCAGAGCTACATGCTCTGGAGAACGAACGCTTTCAGCGCCTAGCTTACTATAAGGAACCAGAGAGGGATCATCAAAGAAACCCAATTTGAATTGTGTACGTAAAGCAGGTGCCAGAGCTGAATCAATATCGGCAGCAGTAAGCAATCCCTCTTTAATTGCCTGTAATGCGTCTTTTTGCAGGATATTAGAACAATCCAGATTGATACCTGCTTTGATTGCAGCAGCAGCTACTTCTACAGGGCCTTTCATAACCTTATGTCTCGACCAAATATCATCTAAAGCACCACAATCTGTTACCTTATGTCCCTGAAAATGCCATTCCTTTGTAAGAATGTCGTTTAGTAAGGTATTACTTGTACAGCAAGGTTCATTATTCACTCTGTTGTAACCACACATAATAGATTCAACCTTTGCATCAACCAGTTTATTAAACGCATACAAATACGTTTCACGTAAGTCTTTTTCATCTACCACAGCATTAAATGAATGTCTGCCAGCTTCCGGACCGCTATGCACTGCAAAGTGTTTGGCGCAGGCTGAGGTTTTCAGATAATGAGGATCATCCCCCTGTAATCCTTTGATAAAGGCAACTCCCATCTGTGAAGTCAGGAAAGGATCTTCACCATATGTTTCCTGTCCTCTTCCCCATCGTGGATCACGAAATATATTGATATTGGGAGACCAGAATGTCAAACCCATATATTGAATACGACGATTCTGTTGCAAAGACAAGTTATACTTGGCTCTTGCTTCTGTTGAAATAGCAGCAGAAATATCTTTTAATAACTGATCATTAAAAGATGCCGCCATACCAATAGCCTGAGGAAATATAGTAGCTTCACCAGCCCGTGCAACTCCATGCAATGCTTCATTCCACCAGTTATAGGCAGGAATATTTAAACGAGTTATTTCCGGACTACGATATCCTAGAAGAGAAATCTTTTCTTCCAGAGTCAGTTGTTTTAACAAATCCTGAGTACGAACTGCTAAGGTTTGTTTACTATCTCTGAAAAGGGGTGTCTGCTGAGCGTAAGACATTGAAGTCATACAACACAATAGAAGTAACAGCTTGTAAGCCTGATGTTTAATAAAAAGCATTTATACTATTGATTTGAAAGAAAATAGAAGAATACTATGTGATGTGGCATATCCGGAATGCTACTTAGTATTCTCCATAATTAGTGGTTTGTAAACCACTAATTATGGAGAATTTTCCGTAACGAATAATCTTCATTCAGGCAGTGAACGAGCCCAGTTTTCCTTAGCAACACCCCATGTCTTGCTAGGTTTGCTGCCCATCTCAATAACTAATTCACCCCCTTTTATAATATCTTTATGTAAAAGATACGATTGAGGATAAGATGTGCCATTCAGAGTCATACGCTGAATGTATAGATTCTGTGGACTATTGTTTTTGATCTGTATATGAAATGTTTTATTCTCTCTAACAGTTAAACGGACATCATCAAATACAGGGCTTCCCATCACGTAGGCTCCATTTGCAGGATTGGCAGAGTAAAATCCCAGGGAAGACAATACATACCAGGCAGACATCTGGCCCACATCTTCATTACCTGATAATCCATCAGGCTTTTCAGTGTATAAGTTATCCAGAATATACCGAACTTTCTCAGCGGTCTTCCAGGGCTGGCCTACATAAGCATACATATAGGTAATATGATGACTAGGTTCATTGCCATGTGCATATAAACCAATCAATCCGGTAATATCATTGGAAGCTTCATTTCCCATATCACCTTTGATCACAAATAACGAGTCCAGCTTATCAGTGAATTTCTTTTCGCCACCCATTAACTGAACCAGTCCTTCTACATCGTGTGGCACCAACCATGTATATTGCCAGGAATTACCTTCTGCAAAATCATCTTTCATGTGTCGGGTAATAAAAGGACTAAAAGGAGTACGCCATTCAGTATCCGAGATACGACCTCTTACAAAGCGGTTTGCAGGATCAAAATAGTTTTTGTAGTTAGCACCTCGTTTGCTGAAATACTGATAATCTTCTTCCTTACCCAACATTTTAGCAACCTGTGCAATACTCCAGTCATCAATAGAATATTCCATCCCTTTGGACACACTTTCTAACTCAGCATTGGCGGGTATATACCCTTGTTTCTTTACATAATTTAGTCCACGTTCATCGAGCATAGCAGAAGCTTTCATCGCTTCAAAGGCCAGATTTACATCAAATCCATTAAATCCTTTCAGACAGGCATCCGCAATTACGGGAATAGCACTATTACCAGGCATGGTATTGGTTTCGTTTCCCATCAAATGCCATACAGGTAATTTTCCCTGTTGTTGATAAATAGCCAACATGCTATTCACCATATCATTTACCCGCTGAGGTTGTACAAGAGTAAATAGAGGATTGGCTCCACGATATGTATCCCAGAGAGAAAAGGTTGTCAGATTGGTAAATGGTGCACTCCTATAAATCTGTTTATCTGTACCCCTGTAGTCCCCATTGTGGTCATTAAAGGTAGAGGGAGCTATCATAGTGTGATACAATGCTGTGTAAAATATCTTCAGTCGTTTGGTATCGTTTGACTGGACGGCAACTTTATTTAATTCTTTGTTCCAGGCAGCTTTTGCATTATTTACTACTTTTGTAAAATTCCAGTGTGGCAATTCGGTTTGAATATTAGCCAGTGCATTGTCTGCACTTACAGGAGAAATACCGACCTTCACATGTACTTTTTCATTTTCAGTAGTAGCAAAGCTAACCACACCTTTGATTCGATTGCCATCAGCCATAGTCCCTTTAACAGGTGTCTGATCGTTATATAAATCAAATTTCTTAATTGGCTTAGAAAATACTATAGTGAAAAACAAACGTTGATCGGGTGCCCAGCCTTTGGAATTTCGAAAACCAATCAAAGTAGAGTCATTCAACTTTTCTAGTCGTGTAACAGTAGCCAGATCCCAACCAATACCTTCTTTCAAGTCAATTACCAAGTGTGCATCTGAAGACTTTGGAAAAGTGTATTGATGAAAACCAACTCGTTCTGTAGCAGTTAGTTCAGCCTTGATACCATATCTTTTCAGTAGGACAGAATAATATCCCGGTTTAGCAACTTCATCATTGTGAGAAAACAAAGAAGAATATCCACTATTTAAATCTTTAGGTGTACCTTTGGTAACTTTTACATTTCCGGTAGTAGGCATGATTAGTACATCCCCCAGATCTCCTATCCCAGTACCACTCAGGTGAGTATGAGCAAAACCAATAATAACTGAATCAGAGTAATGATATCCGGAACACCAGTCCCAGCCTTCAGAAATCTGAGTAGGCCCTAATTGTACAGCCCCGAAAGGCACATTGGCGCCCAGAAATACATGCCCATGGAAACCAGTACCAATATAAGGGTCAACATATGTGGTGAGATCGTTTTGTTCTGCAGAAGAAGCAGAAGAGTTCTTGACGTGAGCACTTTTGCATGCTACAATCATCCCCAGGCAAATACACCATAGGGTAACTTTAAGAGAAGAGCAGGTCATACACGAAAGTCAAACAATGAGAATTATGAAGCGATAAAAATAATAAAATATTTTACGAAGAGATTCTACAATAAAAAATATTTTACTTTTAGATAGAACTCCCAATAATAATTGGTGACATGCCGAATATAAAAAATAGAAGCCTTGTTATATAACAAGGCTTCTATTTTTTATACCATCCTTCTACCCGTTATCACACCTATGCGAACAATTTCTACTTTCTGTGTATTCTATCTGATCTCAATGCGTTCTGGAACAATTAATGCTGTAGGAAATTCGGCCTTCAAGGCTACATATACACGTTGCGCTTCTAGCCGATCAATAAAATCACCTACTTTTACCCGAAAATTGGGTTGCACGTAGACAATGTGAGGGGTAATATCTGGAAATAATGTATAGGATCGATCTCTGGCCCGGTTTGCTTCATCACTACTGTTGCCTGAATAGATCTGCACCCGATATCCTTGAGCAAACCGAATATTCTTATTTGTATTGGCAATAGTATCCAGAATTACATCCAGCTTTTGTGTAATGTCTCCAACAGGCTTACCCTTTGTGACAGGCTTACCTGGTTCGGAAACAGGAGTCTCAGTACTTTTTGTTTCGTTACTTACTGTATAAACAGGCCGATAGGCAGATACATCATCCTTAAAAGAACCTACATTACTAGTTGTTTTACTAGCAGCTTTTCCTGAAACACAACTTTCGAGAATACCCACAAAAACACAAATTATTCCTAGCACAAACACACGATATGATATCATAAAAAATTGCTTAAAGACCTATTCTATATTACCAGAACTATCACTAAAGATTACAAAGAAAACACTATCTTTTCAAACGAAAAAACCTGACAGAAGTTACTTATAACTGTCAGGTTTTTATTTTACCTATAGAGATGATGATTAGTCAATCAATACACACAGATTATTACGCAGATCATCTTCTACTTTCTTAAACTTTACATCCCGTTTGATACTTCCATCCTTGTATTTGACACTTACTACATCATTTCTGTTAGGAAGCTTCTGCACCCGAATAGGATTGATCTTTTCTACGGGTAACGGTTCTTCTACAACAGGTCCACCACTATATTCAGGATTTATTGGAGAATGAAACTCTTCTTTGCTTACCTGTAATTTAGGCTGTTGTCTCCGCACAGGCTGACGAGCTTCCTGTACTTCATTACTATCTTCTACAGGAATTTCAGCTTTCATCAGGAATGATATCACATCTCCATTGACACGGGCTATGAACTTGCGGAATAACTGAACAGCCTCAAACTTATAAATCAACAAAGGGTCTTTTTGTTCAAACACAGCATTCTGAACAGATTGTTTTAAATCATCCATGTCACGCAGGTGTTCTTTCCATTCCTGATCAATAAGAGCCAGAGTGGTAATCTTTTCCATAGCACGGATCAGTTCACGTCCATCGCTTTCAACCACTTTTTTCAGATCCGCAGATATAGCAATTTGACGAACTCCGTCTGTAAACGGCACCACTACATCCTGGATATGTTGACCACGGGTTTGATATACGTCCCGCAATACAGGCATAGCTTTCTCAGCAATACGTGCTTCTTTGCTGAAATAATGCTTCTCAGCTTCTATATATAACTTATCAGCCAGTAATTCAGCTTTTAAACGACGAAATTCATCATCTGAAATAACTGTTTCAAAGCCCATAGTACGTAACACTTCCAGTCGGAAATTTTCTGTATTACCTGCCGTATTTTCTACAATATTTTCACAGATAAAGTGTAAACTATCCAGAATATCCAATTGTACCCGATCCCCATATAATGCATTGCGACGACGGCGGTAAATAGCTTCCCGCTGATAGTTCATTACGTCATCGTATTCCAATAACCGTTTACGAATACCAAAGTTATTCTCTTCTACTTTGCGTTGTGCCCTTTCAATAGACTTGGTAATCATAGAATGCTGAATCACTTCTCCTTCTTCCAGACCCATACGATCCATCAGTTTTGCAATCCGGTCTGATCCAAACAAACGCATCAAGCTATCTTCCAGTGACACAAAAAATTGTGATGTACCGGGATCTCCCTGACGACCAGCACGACCACGTAACTGACGGTCTACCCGACGAGCTTCATGGCGTTCTGTACCTACAATTGCTAATCCACCAGCAGCTTTGGCTTCCGGCGTTAGCTTAATATCGGTACCACGACCAGCCATGTTAGTGGCAATTGTTACTGCACCGGATTTTCCAGCTTCTGCAACAATTTCAGCTTCCCTTTGGTGGTGCTCCGCATTCAACAACTCATGCTTAATTCTACGGATAGTCAATAAACGGCTTAAAATTTTGGAATTTTCAACTGAAGTTGTACCTACCAGAACCGGACGACCTTTCTCTACCAATGCTATAATCTCATCTACTACTGCATTGTATTTCTCACGTACACTGCGGTAAACTTTATCTTCACGATCTTCACGGGTGATAGCACGATTAGTCGGAATAACAACTACATCCAGTTTATATATTTGCCAGAATTCACCCGCTTCTGTTTCTGCAGTACCGGTCATACCAGCCAGTTTATGGTACATCCGGAAGTAGTTCTGTAAAGTTACAGTTGCATATGTCTGGGTCGCTTCTTCAATCTTCACATTTTCTTTTGCTTCAATGGCCTGATGCAATCCATCAGAATAGCGACGTCCTTCCATAATACGACCTGTCTGCTCATCGACAATCTTTACTTTACTTTCCTGAATAATATACTCTACTCCATTTTCAAAAAGAGTATAGGCTTTTAGTAACTGGCTAATAACGTGAATACGTTCAGATTTAGCCGAATATTCAGAAATCAATGCATCTTTCTGCTGTAATTTCTCACTATCCGTTAAACTAGTATTTTTCTCAATTTTGCCTAACTCAATGGATAAGTCCGGTAATATAAAAAAGTGAGGATCTTCACCAGAGCGGGTAATATAATCAATACCTTTCTCTGTAAGCTCTACCTGATTGTTTTTCTCATCAATGGTAAATAACAAAGGTTCGTCTGCTTCCGGCATTAAACGCTGGTTATCCTGCAAATAGTAGTTTTCTGTCTTTTGTAATACAGCTTTTGTTCCTTGTTCACCCAAATAGCGAATCAATGGTTTATTCTTAGGCAAACCACGAAATGCCCGGAACAACGATACTCCACCTTCTTTATCATCTCCGGCAGCAATCTTTTTCTTTGCATCATTCAGGAAATCAAGAGTAATTTTTTTCTGAGCTTCTACCAGAGAATGTACACGAGGTTTCAGATCATAAAAAATCTGTTCATCACTACGACTTACAGGACCTGCAATAATCAATGGGGTACGGGCATCATCAATCAAAACGGAGTCAACTTCATCGACCATTGCATAATGATGTTTCCGTTGTACCAGTTCTCCTACTTCACGTGCCATGTTGTCACGCAGATAGTCAAAACCGAATTCGTTATTGGTACCATACGTAATATCTGCAGCATATGCATTACGACGAGCCTCTGTATTTGGCTGATGCTTATCTATGCAATCAATAGTCAAGCCATGAAACTCAAATAAAGGAGCCATCCACTCCGAGTCACGCTTAGCTAAATAATCGTTAACCGTTACAATATGTACACCTTTTCCAGCTAAGGCATTGAGGAATGCAGGAAATGTAGCAACTAGCGTTTTACCTTCACCGGTAGCCATCTCTGAGATTTTTCCCTGATGCAATACCACACCACCTATAATCTGTACATCATAATGTACCATATTCCACACAATCTCACTTCCTGCTGCCAGCCAACGGTTCTTCCATACAGCTTTATCTCCACTTTCAATACTTACGTGAGCCTTTTTTGCTGCAATCTCGCGATCATAAGGTAGTGCCGTAACAACCAGTTCCTCATTATTTGTAAAACGACGGGCAGTCTCTTTAATTACAGCAAATGCACGTGGTAAAATTTCCAGCAAAACAACTTCCAGCTGCTTATTAACCTCTTTAGCTAACTCATCTATCTTACTAAAAATAGCTTCTTTTTCATCCAGTCCCATTGTAAAATCCTCAGCCACTCTCTGACGCAAAGATTGAATCTCATCTTCGGTAGACTTCAGTCTTTCACGGATTATATTTTTAAGCTCAAAAGTCTGCTCGCGAAGTTGATCATTCGTAAGGGAGCTAAGCTTCTCAAACTCTGCATTCACTTTTCCTATGTAAGGTGTTAGCTCCTTTACATCCCGCTCCGACTTGGTACCAAAAAATTTGGTAACGGATTTAGTTAGAAAATTTAACATATTTTATGATGTGATATGTAATTGATTCTGATTTACTGACAATAGCTGTGCCAACAACCAAATATCTGACAGGTCGACAGATATCTTTTCAATAGACACTACTGCTTATCGTCATGAATACAACAAAGGTAAAGCTTTTTTCGAAAGATTAAGAAGTAGAATGTATTGTGATTAAAATAGTAAGACTAGAGTTTTCTATCATAATCCATAATAAAATATCATAAATCAAATGAACTAGACCAATAGAGATATCTGCAATGTTGCCAATAGTGACAGTTTACCTACACTTCCTCGTTCCAGTCATAGTGTTTTTCCAACCATTCGTGAAATATACCTGGCAATCTGTTTCATAATTTTATCAAAAAATCTAACTTTATCTCAAAATCTCTCATAACTGAGAGCCAATCCCAGCACTCTTGCCATGTATATATTAAGACATCACACCTCATTATCAGAAAGATAACTACAAACAAATAAATTAGTTAAGATAACATAAAACCTCTTTTCATATGGCATCATTCACACTTTCTATCAACAACCAATCGCATACGGTTGATGTAGATCCTCAAATGCCTTTATTATGGGTAATCAGAGATTTTGTTGGGCTCACCGGAACAAAATTCGGATGTGGTATGGCACTATGTGGTGCCTGCACAGTCCATTTGGATGGAAATCCTATTCGGTCATGCTCTACTCCTATATCTGTAGTTCAATCCGGTCAAAAGATTACAACCATTGAGGGTATCTCTACCAACACAGATCATCCTGTGCAACTAGCCTGGATAGAAGAGCAGGTTCCTCAATGTGGTTATTGCCAATCCGGGCAAATTATGTCAGCAGTAGCATTACTTAAAAGTAATCCCAATCCCACAGACGATGATATTGATGCCGCTATGAGCGGTAATATCTGTCGGTGTGGAACATATCCACGTATACGCAAAGCAATAAAACGAGCAGCTAAACAAGCTCAGGATAAGTCAGGCCAAACAACGCCTGTTCAAAAAACGTCTTATAAATAAGATGTAGTATTTGCTTTCTACTTTAACATTTTATGTCTATGGATACTCTCACTGTTGATACATCCCGTCGCCAATTTCTGAAACTTACAGGCTTGCTAGCTATTGGTTTTTCTCTTCCGGGACAAGCCAATTCAGTATTGAATAAAGTTGAGCCTGTCGCAGCAGAACTTGAACTAACTCCGTTTATTCTACTAACCAAAGAAGGAAAGATCACCATTTTTAATACCAGCCCGGATATGGGACAAGGAACATGGCAGTCTGTTCCTTCATTATTGGCAGAAGAACTGGAAGTGAGTCTTACAGATGTTGAAATACGGCAGACAGCAGGTTTGGCTAAACACAGAATGCAGTTTTCCGGTGGCTCCAGTTCAATCAGAGCACAGTGGGAACCTCTGCGTAAAGCAGGTGCAGCGGCTCGTGAGATGTTGACTCAGGCAGCAGCCAATACCTGGAAAGTACCAGTAAGTGAATGTTATGCTAAAGAAGGAAAAATTTACCATAAACCTTCCAATAAAAGCCTGAGTTATGGAGAATTAGTTGAACAAGCGTCCAAACTGGAAGTTCCGAAAGAGCCCAAACTCAAAGATCCGAAAGATTTTAAAATATTAGGCAAGGTGTTGCCACGGCCCGATGTTCCATCCAAAACAAATGGAACTGCCCTGTTTGGCTTAGATGCGAAAGTGCCAGGTATGTTATATGCGAGTATTCAACGATGTCCGGTTATACATGGCAAAGTAGTGTCCGTTGATGATGCAGAAACTAAAAAGATCCCGGGTGTCAAAAAAGTACTGCGAGCTGAACGGAAAATGCCACACAAAACAGTAGAAACAGTAGCTGTGCTGGCAGAGAATTACTGGGCAGCCCTGCAAGGTAGAAAAGCACTTAAAATTCAGTGGGACAATACTGGTTACGACAAAATCTCCACAGATAATTACTATGCTAAATTACGTCAGGCAGCGAAAGAACCAGGTAATGAACTAAAAGGAAAAAAAGGTGATGTAGATAAAGCATTGGCTACAGCTTCTAAAAAACTGGAAGCACAATACGAAACTCCCTTTGCCGCCCATGCCATGATAGAACCCGAGAATGCAATAGCATGGGTTCAGGGAGATAAAGTAGAAATATGGGCACCCAATCAATCACCTGACTGGCTGATTGGCCAAGCCTCTGAATATCTTAAAATTCCTAAAGACAATGTAAAGGTAAATACATACTTCATGGGAGGGTCATTTGGAAGGAAAGCCTACTTTGATTTTATCATGGAAGCCATTAATCTTTCCAAACAAGCCAATGCTCCTGTAAAAGTGATCTGGACTCGGGAAGATGATATCACACAAGGCCCCTATCGTCCAGGTATGTTAGATGCATTACGTGGTGGATTAGATGCCAATGGTAAAGTTATCGCATTTGAACACAAAGTAATTGGAGAATCCATACAAGGCCAAACCAATAAAAAAGATTTTTCACAAACTGCCGATGACTGGATGCATGAAGTAATCAGTGAAGAAGACAGTCCCTATGCAATCCCTAATCGTAGAGAAGCTACTAAAGTTATTTCAACAGATATTCCAATTGTCTGGTGGAGATCAGTATACAGCTCAACCAATGCATTTGGACACGAATGTTTTGTTGATGAACTAGCCCATGCAGCCAAAAAAGATCCTCTCGTATTTCGGCAGGAAATGCTTCATGAAGCTCCACGCTTTGTCAATGTATTGAATTATCTTGCTGAGAAAGCACAATACAAACTCAAGCCAACTTCCAATCAGGCAATGGGTATCGCTATAGCACGTTCATTTGGCTCTATTGCGGCCTATGCCATCACAGTATCTAAAGCAGGAAAAGGTATCAAAATAAATAAGATAGTAGGTGTCATTGACCTGGGTATGACTGTAAATCCGGATAATGTCAAAGCACAAACAGAAGGAAATGTTGTGATGGGACTGTCTGCTGCTTTAAAACCGGGAATTACATTTAAAAACGGACAATGTGAGCAAACCAACTATCACCAATATTCTGTACTTCGCATGAATGAAGTCCCTCCTATTGAAATTCATGTTATGCCAAGTACAGAAAAACCGAGCGGTGCTGGAGAGCCAGGTCTGCCTCCTGTAGCTCCTGCTCTATGTAATGCCATTTTTAATCTTACAGGAAAGCGGATCCGTAAACTACCTTTTGATATGGATATGATATAAAACACTATGCGCTTTGTGAGTTAAGAAACTATCCATAAAGCGCATAGTTTATTTTATGAATCTCCCCTATGCTAATTGAGATCTCAATATATATTTCAGTTACATTAACTATTTAGAACTTTATACGATACCATCTACTATTCAGAAAAGTAAAGTTCAGCCTATACAACAAAAGAAAGCTTACTGAAAGACACTTCTTTTTTAACTACTCCCAAGTTTCATCTCTACTTCAGGCCTATACAGTATCTAAGGGGTATTCTTAGTGATATCTATTCCTAGGGAATATCAAATCAAAACTCAAAACTATTAATCCTATCAGCTTGCTCAATCAATAAGGCTCACTATTTGTTAATAAGTTTCAGATTGTACAGATGACAGTCATCTGTACAATCTGAAACTGCATAAAAACAAGGAGATATTATATTAATCAAATAATTTAATCAATTGATTAAATTATTTGATTAATACTTTTGCTTAAACCAAAAAACACTTTTACATTTGTTTCATCAATTGATTAAAACTATGAAAGAGACAGCCACAGCGGAAGAACGGATTAAGGACGCAGCACAAAAAGTATTCCTTGAGAAAGGGTTTGATGGCACAACAACGCGAGATATAGCCAAAGAAGCAGGAGTAAATAGTGCGTTGATGAATTATTACTTTCGGAGTAAAGAAAAGTTATTTTGCTCTGTATTCTCTGATATGTGCCAGTTATTTTTCCAGGGAATGCAGGATATACTTACCAAACCTCTGGAACTAAAAGAAAAAATAGCAGAGATTATTGATCATGACTTTAACATGTTCAAAAACAATCCGGATCTATCACTATTTATTTTGAATGAAATTCATAGAAACCCGGAAAGAGTAATGGAAGCAATTCCAATCGCCAAACATCTCGTTCATGGCATATTTGAAGAACAATTAAGAGATGCGATAGCACGTAAGGAAGTACGTAATGTAGATGTCAAAAGCATATTTCTTATGATTATTGCCAATACACAGTTTATTTTTCAATGTAAGGCAATGCATATGCACATGTGGCAGGTAAGCGAAGAAGAATATTATGCGTTTGCTGACAAACACAAGAAACTCATTTGCGACATGATTATATCCTATTTATTTATCTAGACCTATTTTGCAGTGAGTCATATAACATGACTCATTTTTTTACCACCGATTTAATCAAATGATTAAACCAGTTCATTAAATCAAAGTATTAAACAAAATCAATCTAACCATGCAATTTTCACGTTGGTTTTTATTTTTTATTCTGGGTTTATCGGGAGGAGTCATCTATGCTCAGGAACTCACGCTTAATCAATTAATAGATAAAGCACTTCAAAGTAATCAGAACGTACAGATTTCTCAGATAAGTGAACAACAAACAGCAGCACAGATCAAATCTGTAAAAGCAGGTGCGCGGCCTCAGGTGAATGTAAGCGGAGATTACAAACGCTACATAAAAATTCCGGGACAGGTAGTCCCTGCTTCAGCATTCGGAGGTCCAGATGGAACATACACAACATTAGCATTTGGATTGCCCTATAATTTATCGACTTCCTTGCAAGTAAGTCAGGCAATCTTCAATCCATCTATTGGTATAGGACTTAAAGCAGCTAACTTAAGTCTGGATCTTTCCAAACTCCAAACTACTAAAACTAAAGAAGATGTTGCTTACAATGTATCAGTAACCTATTACAATTTGCAAAGTGTTACGCAGCAAATTGTTTTTTTACGCAGCAACTTGGCTTCTACAGAAAAACTTATCAAGGTAACTGACTTGCTATACAAGAACCAACTCTCACAAGGTATTGATGTAGATCGTCTGCGTATTACTCATACACAAACCAAAACTCAGTTACAATCACTGCAGGCATCAGAAGAGCAACTTATCAACATGCTCAAATTCCTGACAGGTACACCACAAACTGACTCATTAAAAGTTCAGATAGCTATTGACGAACAAGCTATTGAGCAAGCTTTGCTACAACAGGAAACTGTAAATCGTACAGACCTTCTTTTACTGGATCGCCAGAAAGCATTAAATGAACTTAATCAACGTAATACCAAAGCAGGCTTTATTCCTACTTTATCAGCCTATGGAGTAGCTAATTCTACTTTTTACGGACAAGGGGGCGAAGATGGAGTATTCAAACATGTACCAGGCTATTGGGTAGGCCTCCAACTGAACTGGAATATATATGATGGATCTGCCAGACGAGCAAAAATCAGCAGTCAGCGTGCAGAGAATAATACACTAAATCTGCAAATGCAACAAGCGCGTGAATCTATTTCGATGGAAATGAGAAATGCCCAGAATAAGTTTCTGGTAGAGCAGCAGAATCTTGCATCCAGTCGCGAACAAGTAACACTGGCAGACAAAGTATATACTCAGTCTCAACTTCAGTTTAAAGAAGGTACCAGTTCTCTCACAGATGTCATCCAGGCAGAAAATTCTCTTCGGGAAGCTCAAAACAACTACTTGAATGCACTACTCAACCTACGATCAGCAGAGCTAGACTGGAAAAAAGCATCCGGAAATCTTATTGCCAAATAATTCTACTCAAACATACAAAACAACAATATATGAAACGCATTATCACAAGTATAGCTATTATTGCTCTTTTAGGTCTCACTGCATGGAAACTGGTAAACAATAAGGAAGCCGTTGCAGACAAAGTATATCGCCCAGATCCTAACCTGAAGGTAGGGGTGAAAACTGTAAAAGCTCAACTACAGAATCTAACAGAAGAAGCACAGTTTTTAGGCACATTTTCTCCAAACCGCAAAATAGAAATTCGCCCACAGGCAGGAGGAGAAGTACTGCAGTTGCCGATTGAAGAAGGGCAGACAGTACGTACGGGACAACTAATTGCCAAACTGGATGATGCTCAGTTACGCTACCAGCTAGAAGGAGCTCAAGTAAGTCTGGAAGGATATCAGAATGACTTGAAACGTTATGAAGTATTGGTAAAGGGAGATGCTGTTCCTGCTATTAATCTGGAAAGAACGCAATTAAGTATTCGTTCCACACAAGCTCAGATCAAACAATTAAAGAAACAGCTTGATAACACAACCATTACAGCTCCTTTTGCAGGTATTATTACTTCCAAAACAGTAGAAAAAGGCTCTGTAGTATCGGTGGGAAGCCCTATCGCTACACTGGTAGATATATCTCAGTTAAAACTGGTAGTAAATATTCCAGAAAATGCAGTTAATCAGTTTCACATAGGCCAAACAATCTCTGTAAACACAGAAGTATATCCAGCTGCTGAATTCAAAGGACGTATTACTATGATTGGAGCAGAAGGAGATGCTGCACATAATTACCCGGTAGAAATCATTGTTCCCAATTCTGATCAGAACCCATTGAAAGCAGGAATGTATGGTACTATATCCAATGCTGATAAACGTAAAGCACAGGCACTAGCGGTTCCTCGCCAGGCAATTGTAGGATCGGCAAAGAAACCACAATTGTATGTGGTTGAAAATGGAAAGGCAGTATTACGTTCTATTGAAATTGGTGCCACTACCAATGAGTATTTTGAGATTACCAAAGGTTTGAAAGAAGGGGAACAAGTAGTTACCAGCGGTCAGATCAATCTTCGTAATGGAGTACCTGTTATAGCTCAATAATTTTTTCCGCTTCAAAAAGCAACACTATGAAATTTGTAGAATCCCTTATCAAACGTCCATCCATTATTATAGTATTGTTTGCTATACTAACCTTGGGTGGGTTATTCTCCTACAACATGCTCAGTTATGAACTGATGCCTGAGTTTTCAGTTCCTGTAGTTACTATTACTACCGTGTATCCTGGTGCAGCTCCTTCAGAAGTAGAATCTGAAATTAGTAAGAAAATAGAAGATGCAGTGTCAGGACTAGACAATATTGATGATGTTACTTCTAAATCGATGGAAAATGCATCAATCGTAATCATTCAGTTTAAGGCAGGGACAGATATAGATATGGCACTGGATGAAACACAACGTAAGATCAACAATATGGTCAGCGACTTGCCGGATGATGCGGAAACACCTTCGCTTTCTAAAATATCTCCGAGTGATCAACCTATCATGCAGTTACTTGCTACGTCAAACCTTCCTAATGAAGTATTCTATCAACAGGTTGAAGATCGTTACTTACCTGTTTTACAACAGATTCCAGGGGTAGCAGAAATTACTATGGTTGGAGGTGATCAGCGTCAAATCCGTGTCAATGTAGATGATGATAAACTGAACTACTATGGTCTATCTTTATTACAAGTAACCCAAGCTATTGGGCAAGCAAACATGGATTTTCCTACTGGTAAAGTAAAAAATGCCAGTGAGAATATCACCTTACGTCTGGCAGGTAAATTTACTTCGCTAGATCAGATTCGGGATCTGGTTATTACAACACCACCACAAGGTAGTCCTATTCGTGTAAAGGATGTGGCAACAATCACAGATGGTCTGGCTGATCCAGAAAGTATAAGCCGATACAATGGTCAGAATGGAATTGGATTGTTTGTTAAAAAGCAGTCAGACGCCAACGCAGTAGAAATTAGTCGTTTGATGCAGGAAAAACTAACCCTGATTGAAAAAGAACATGCAAATGAAAAAGTGCACTTCACTATTGCGTATGACAGTAGCACCTTCACACTAGAATCAGTAGAAGCGGTAACACACGATTTGATTCTGGCTGTTGTATTAGTGGCGGTCGTTATGTTACTCTTCCTTCACAGTTTCCGAAATGCTTTTATTGTTATGGTCTCGGTTCCTGCTTCACTAGTATCCGCATTCCTATTCATGTTTGTGATGGGTTATTCTCTTAACCTGATGACGTTACTGGCACTTTCTCTGGTAATTGGTATCCTAGTTGACGACTCGATTGTGGTACTGGAAAATATTCAACGCCACCTGGAAATGGGCAAGAATCGCTGGCAGGCAACCATTGACGGTATCAATGAGATTGGTTTCGCTGCGGTAGCTATTACACTGGTGATTGTGGTAGTGTTTGTTCCAATTACACTTGTTAACTCTGTAATTGCAGACTTATTACGCCAGTTTTCATTAACAGTAGCATTTGCTACTATGGTCAGTCTCCTAGTCAGCTTTACGCTTACACCCTGGTTGACTTCTATGCTAGGGAAACTGGAACATTTGGACCCTAAAAATCCATTCCAAGCCTTTCTACTTTGGTTTGAAGGTATCCTGACAGGTCTTACCAAATGGTATCATAGCAGTCTGGATTGGGTGATCTCTCATAAGCTGGCATTTACAGGAATATTGCTTGTATTATTTATTGCAACAGGCTGGGTGATGGGACTAGGTATTATTGGAAGCGAGTTTGTGGCTCAAGGTGATCAGGGTAAATTTCTGTTGACTATGAAACTGGATAAAAGTGCATCGTTGGAACAAAATAACCTGACAGCTCGCACTATTGAAGAATATATGCGCAAGAAGCCTGAGGTCAAGGCCATTTTTGCTAACGTAGGTGGAGCTAGTACAGGCATGAATAGTACAGGACAAGGAGAAACCAATCGTACAGAGTTAACGGTAGAATTGATTCCTGTTGACGAACGGGCAGGCCATATTGGTACAGAGAAATACATGATAGATGTTCGGAAAGAGTTACAGGAGAAGTTTGCGGGGATTGAATTCAAATCAGCAATTGTCGGTATGGTAAATACAGGCTCCTCTCCTATTGAGATTTTCTTAAGTGGTGATAATGTAGAACGCAATCTGGAAGCAGCCAATAAACTGGCAAATAACTTGCGTAGTATGCCTGGAGCGAATGACGTAAATATATCTGTAGAGGCAGGAAATCCGGAAGTTCAGGTAGAAATTGATCGAGAGAAGATGGCAAAGCTAGGATTGAATATACAAACGGTAGGTGCTGTACTTCAGAATGCGTTTGCAGGTAATGATGATTCAAAATTTCGGGATGGCGGCGAAGACTATGAAATTCAAATTATGCTGGATGCCTTTGATCGTAAAAATCCGGAAGATGTAAAGAACATCAACTTCTTCAGTCCGTTGGCAGGTCGTCCGGTTCGTTTAGGAGAATTTGCCAAAGTATCACTAAGTAATGGGCCATCCATTCTAGAAAGAAAGAACCGTCGTTCATCTGTAACTGTAACTGCCAATACATTAGGTATAGGATCAGGTACATTGATTCAGAAGATACAGGAAGATCTTACTAAAAACCCACTTCCGGCAGAGGTAACCGTAACATGGGGAGGTGATGCCAAAAACCAGAGTGAAGGGTTTGGTTCGTTGGGGATTGCCATGATAGCAGCTTTATTACTGGTATATTTTATCATGGTGCTTTTGTATGATAGTTTCATTTATCCTCTTGTGGTATTATTCTCTATTCCGGTAGCTGTGATTGGTGCATTGCTGGCTTTGGCACTCTCATCTTCTAATATTAGTATTTTCGCTATGTTGGGTATGTTAATGTTAATTGGTCTGGTAGTAAAAAATGCGATCTTGATTGTAGACTTTGCCAATCAGCAGAAAGCCAATGGAACGCCGTATCGGGATGCCATTCTACATGCAGGAGAAGAACGTTTACGCCCTATTCTGATGACAACTATCGCCATGGTAATTGGTATGATTCCTATCGCGGTTGCCAGTGGCGCAGGTGCAGAATGGAAGAACTCACTGGCATGGGTACTTATTGGTGGATTAACCAGTTCTATGCTACTTACAGTATATCTGGTACCTATGATTTATTATGGAGTAGATCGCTTTAAAGAAAAATTTCTTTCTTCTAAAGAATCTGAATCAGCTATTCCGGCTAGTCCATCTGTATCTAACGTCTAATTCACTCAACACCTGGAGGATGTCAATTAAGTCATGCTCCAGGCATTTAAAGAATACTATAAACTATTTGGAAATCAAACACCAGATAAAATACGAGCAACCTAATTAATATAATTCAGCCTTAAAGCTGATGACAAAAGTGATTACAATCTTTGCCATACTATTGTAATCTTTTCTATGAGCATTGAGGAGGTTAAAATACAATATGCAAGTCTATCTGTTAGATCAATGGAAAACGGTTTGTAAGAACTATTTACAAGATTTGAATAATGGCTTTCCTGAGGCCTTTACATTATATAACAAACAGATAGAAGAAGCCATCAAAAAAATCTTGATACGAGGAATAAAAGAAGTTTTTTTCTGACCCCAGCTAGAAATAGACATTATTTGTAAACTAGCTCTTAACCAATATACACAAGCATTTAAAGCAGCTTGCCAACTGGGAAAAGACAAATCATTAACCCAAATTCTGCTTTACCTTTACCGGCACTTCTTTCTGAGAATCTGTACACAATATAGGGCATCAGCAACTAGTGTCCGTATTATCGTATGTAGAAAAATTAAGAGAAATTAAAATATTGTTTGAAAGTAAACGTCATCGCAAACAATAGGCAGAAATTACAGTTTCTGTTTATTGATGGCACCAACACCTTACCATGCATAGATTGTACGAAAGATTTGTATCCTTAGAATTGTTCTTTACTTTCTGAAAGAATAGTATCTTTGATTACCAATACACTATCACTACAGACATCTATGCAGATTACAGAAGAAACGTTAACAACTGAGCAGAAGATTTTACAAGCCGCTCGTAAGCTTTTTATTCAAAAAGGCCTAACGGGCACCCGAATGGATGATATAGCGAAGGAAGCGGGTATCAATAAAGCATTATTACACTATTACTTTAGAAGCAAAGAAAAATTATTTGAACTGGTATTTGAGGAAGAGTCCAAGCATTTTCTCGGAAAGATATTAGATGCAATAGAGTCAGATAAGTCCCTGTTTGAAAAGATTGCACAGTTGGTAGAGATTGATACAGAGCATTATCTGCATAACAGTTGTGGAGCGTCAGTTCCTATGTTTGTTTTTTATGAGATGGCGCGTGATCCGGAATTGGCAGCCAGGCAGATGCGTTTTAAAACAGGTTTGACCAGACGCATTATGGATGTATTTGGACAACAAATTAAAATAGAGATAGAGAAAGGAACTATCCGTCCCATAGATCCAAGTGACTTGTTTATCAATATTATGGGACTGGTTCTTATGCCTTTTATGGCAAAACCAATGCTTCAGATTATGCATGATTGGGATGAAGAAACTTTCCGTCAGATAGCGGAAAAAAGAAAGAAAGAAATAACAGAATTTATTATAAATGCCATCAAAGTCTGATTTTTTTTGCAATTCATTTAATCATCTGGTTAAACTAAAAAGTTAACAAAGATTAATTAGACTTTGAAAGTATACCAAACCTTATTGTTAGCCTTGGTTAACCAAAAAGTTAAACCATACAATTAAATTCACTTTTATTTACTTTTATTCACATATCATATGCGGGGTCTTGTTAACCACAAGGCTTTTTTTACAGGAAAAAGCCTTGATCTGTCCAATCCAGATTGTTTGCTGCTCATTCATACTGAGAATAGTCTCAGTGTATTATCTATTGTCTCATTAGTTATTAGCCAATCAATCTTAAACACTTCTACTCATTTTTCTCTTACTCAGGATTCACTTCTACTAAACTCGCTATATGCAGCGATAAACAATCCTCTGGCTGTTACATAATTTTCAATCCTCTATACTATACAAACTCAACTAACCAAACCTTATAACCTGTAGATGTGAGACAATCTACCATACAAAACTTTTTTCGTTATGAAACATTATCTGATTACCGGAGGTGCTGGATTTATAGGTAGTCATCTGATTGAAAAACTCCTTACTCAGGCAGATATACATATTACCTGCATTGACAATTTTGATTCCTATTACCCTGTTTTGCAGAAATTAAATAACATTGAATCATTTATAGATGACCCTCGTGTTGTTTTACTTGATGAAGACATATCACAACATGATGTAGTAGTAAAGCGTATTGAAAAAAGTCGTTTTTCTCATATGCCTTTTGATGCTATTATTCATCTGGCAGCAAAAGCAGGGGTCAGAGGCAGCCTTCAGACTACCCAAGAATATTACCAGACCAATGTAATGGGTACACTCAGTATGCTGGAGATTGCCCGGAACTTTGATATACCCCAGTTTATTTTTGCTTCTTCGAGCAGTGTCTATGGTACAAATCCACGAATTCCATGGGCAGAAGAAGATCTGGAAACTATGCCGATCAGCCCTTATGCATCCAGCAAGCTTTCCGGAGAAGTAATCGGACAAGTTTATGCACACTTATATGGTATCCGATTTGTAGCCTTACGTTTCTTTACAGTATATGGACCACGTCAGCGTCCAGACCTGGCTATTCATAAGTTTACCGAGTTGATTCAACAACATCAACCTGTTCCATTATATGGTACAGGCGATACATCCCGTGATTATACCTATGTAGAAGATATCGTAGAAGGAATCAGACTGGCAATAGATTATCAGGACAGCCCCTACGAAATATTTAATTTAGGCAGTGGACAACCCATCTCTTTAAAACATATGGTTACCCATTTGGAACAGGCACTTCATATGGAAGCCATGATTGATTATCTGCCAGAACAACCTGGAGATGTACCTCAGACATTTGCAGATATAGCCAAAGCGCGTACTAAACTGGGTTACCGTGCTCATACCAGTATTGCAGAAGGTATTCAACATTTTGTAGACTGGAAGCTAGGTCATAATCATATTCAGGAACATGATTCATTCAACCTTGCATTTTGATAGTATACAAGTGATAACTCTAAAAGATAGGGGTTTCGGCAATCTTATTGCAGCCAAACTCCTATCTATAATAATCTAAAAACGAATGAGTTATGAAAAGAACACTATCTACACAAATACATAATCTCTATTGGATACTATTGCTGCTATCTATAGTAATCTTTGGTTTCAATGCTGGTGAGTTAATGCTATATGGGCTGGACGAAACGAAAAATGCAGAGTGTGCACGTGAAATGTTGCAGAGAAATGATTGGATTGTGCCAACATTTAACGGAGAACTACGCACAGATAAGCCTCCTCTTCATTATTATGGAATGATGATAGCGTATAAAGTACTGGGAGTAAATGAGTTTGCTGCGCGTTTCTTTTCGCTGGCATGTGGTGTTATTACTATACTATCCACCTATCGATTCACGCAGAAATATTTCAACACACGTACTGCCTGGATTGCAGCGACCATACTTCTGGCTTCAGTCCATGTATCTATCCAGTTCCGGATGTCAGTGCCTGATCCTTATCTGATTATGCTAATGAGCTTTTCGCTGATGAGTTTCTTTTATGGCTATTCACAGATACAGACACATCACAGCAAAAGCAGAAATGGATTTTTGTTATTTTATATAGGTATTGGATTAAGCATCCTTTCCAAAGGTCCTGTAGGACTGCTATTACCAGGATTAATTATTTTGCTTTTTCTGATTTTGAAAGGTGACATTCATTTTTCAGATGGAAAACTGAAGTTATCTATTCTCAGCAAATTTCATATTATCCCAGGTTTGTTGCTTGTTTTGCTAATTGCTTTACCTTGGTACATTGCTGTTCATATTCAGACACAAGGAGAATGGACTGAAGGATTTTTTCTGAAACACAACCTATCCAGATATACCGCTTCGATGGAAGGCCATGGAGGCATCTTTTTGATAACTATTCTATATGTACTGGTAGGATTGCTGCCTTTTTCTGTATTTCTGCCTCAGAGCTTTCTGCTTGCCTGGAAGCAACGCAAAAACAATGAAGTATTATTGTTCTCTTTGTTAGTGGTAAGTGTTATTACAGGGTTCTTTATGATCTCCAGCACTAAACTACCTAATTACACAGTTCCGGCTTATCCCTTTGCAGCTATTCTGATAGCCTATTTTCTGGATTTTGTAGTAACTACCAGACAATACCAAAAGTTTAAAGCAGGTTTGATTGTTTATCTCATACTCATGTTCATCCTGCCTATAGGTATATACATTGTTTTGCAACAGGATGCATCTTTAAAACATCTAGCTTGGTTAGCATTCTTATTCCTTACTTTCCCACTAGGAGCAGCTACAGCTTGGGTCTATTATAATCGAAACAATCTTTCAATAGCCTATCATGCAGTTGTTATTTCTTTTCTGGTTACCATCGTTGTTTTGTTTGGGTATGCCTATCCTAAAGTAGACAAAGAAAATCCTGTAGCTCAGACACTCAGACTATTACCTGATCAACAAACTGTTGTGGGATTTAAGTTATTCAATCCAGCCTATGTCTATTACCTGAAACGTTCAATACCTGTAATGCATGATCCAAAAGAACTCAGTCTTTTCTTACGACAGCATCCCAATGCAATTGTTATTAGCAGAGAAGAGTTTATGAATGAACTAACGGACATTGCTCATTGGAAAGTACTTAAAAGGCGCAGAGATACATTTGAATCTCCCACTACTGTACTACTACAGAAAGAACAAAGAGAGATAACACCCGAACAACTAAATCTGCCTCAGTTAACAACCAATCAAGGTAGATAATAACCTATTCACACATGTCACAGATTAAACTATCATTAGTCATTACACTTCTCAATGAAGAAGACAATATAGAGCCTTTGCTCAAAAGTATTTATCAGAATCTGGACGGAATTAACTATGAAGTCATTCTGGTAGATGATGGTTCAACAGATGCTACCATACGAAGAATACAACAATTCGCCAGTGAAAGAGTACATACTTTGGTGCTACAACGCAATTATGGACAGTCCACAGCTATGGCAGCAGGTATTCACCAAGCTCAGGGAGAATATATAGTTACGCTTGATGGAGATCTGCAAAATAATCCCTCGGATATTCCGATGCTTCTACAAATGGCAGAAGACGAAGGTTGGGAATTGGTTGCTGGTTATCGTAAAAACAGACAGGATGGAGCTTTACTACGCAAGCTTCCCAGCAAAATTGCCAATGCCCTGATCCGCAAACTCACAGGGGTTTATCTGCAGGATTATGGATGTACACTAAAATTGTTTCGAAAAGAGATCGCGAAAAACCTGGGATTATATGGCGAGCTGCATCGGTTTATACCTGTGCTGGCCAAAATGCAGGGTGCTTATATGCGGGAAGTAGCAGTAAAGCATCATCCTCGTATTCATGGTAAATCCAAGTATGGCTTAGGTCGTACATTTAAAGTAATGAGTGACCTTTTGCTGATTCTGTTTTTTCAGAAATATTTTTCCAGACCAATGCATTTGTTTGGCCCTCCTGGTATTCTTTCATTCTTTTCGGGTATAGGCTTGGGATTATATCTGTTGTTTGTAAAGCTTATGGGTAATGATATTGGTGGTAGACCTTTGCTTACACTAACAGTTGTACTCCTGCTTGGCGGATTACAATTGATCACTTTTGGATTTATGGCAGAGATACAAATGCGAACGTATTATGAATCTCAACATAAGTCTAATTACACAATTAAGAGAATTTATACTGTTCAACAGATAGATGGAGTCAGCAAAGAAAGAAGAAACGCCAGTGAAATCATGGCTCAAGTTACTGCTTAAGGTTAGTCTGACAAGCGCTGCACTCTATCTGGTATCTTTAAAAATATCCTGGCAGCAAATCTGGCAGATCGTTCAAACAGTCCATTTTGGCTGGATGTTTGGGGCATTTGTGCTTTTTAACGCTTCAAAGATTGTTAGTGCCTTGCGTTTGCAGTATTACTGGGATGCCATAGGGTTGCGACTTTCATCAACTTATAATCTGAAACTCTATTATACAGGCATGTTTTACAACCTGTTGCTTCCCGGAGGTATAGGTGGCGATGGATATAAAGTATGGTTGTTGGGAAAGGATCAGTCGATTTCTTACAAGAAGCTAATCTCTGCCACAATTCTTGATAGAATAAGCGGATTATTTCCGCTTCAACTGCTACTTTGTCTGCTTCTGATAAAAATGGGTTTTATAGATTCATGGTATCTGTTACTATTGGTAGTAGGCCAGATAGCTTTTTATCTGGGAGGGCAAACGCTGGTACAATTCTTTTTCAAGGATTTTACTAAAGTATATCATATTACCAATTTACTGGGAATGTTGGTTCAGATTTTGCAGGTCACATGTGCGCTCTTTATTGTTCAGGCACTGGATATTCATTCATATTATGTAGAGTATGTATTTTTATTTCTGTTATCATCAATTATGGCAGTATTACCAATTACCATTGCAGGTATAGGGGCTCGGGAAGTTGTGGGTATGCTGGGAAGTCAGTATCTGCCAGTCGACTCAGAAAAAATGATATCTCTAACACTTTTATTCTTTGCTATTACAACTATAAGTTCGCTAACAGGTATATTCCTAAAAACAGGTTTCCCCATTCAAACAATGAAAAACAATCCTTTACATAATACAGTGTCCATTGAGCAAATTATTTCTGATAAATAACCGTATAAAATTAACTTTTAATTGTCTAATAGAATTAATAGTAATACCTAACTTATAAAACTATGATACAAGTGATTAAAGATCGGGTTGAGTATAACCTACAGCATCATTTCCTTATTCGCCAAACACGTGTTAATCCAGAGTATAATTTCAATAAATTGGGATTAAGTCCAATGGAAAAACTGGAACTACTATTATATATTGAAAGGGAGTTTGGCATCGAATTCTCTGAAGAGGAGATTCATTCTATTGGAACTGTATCAGACTTAATTAAACATACAGACTGGCATTACTCTCAGCAACATCATTTTCATGAGTGGTCTAATTAAACCGATCTTCATTTATATATGCCCAGCACAGATTTGTATCTGTGCTTTTTTCTATCCAATAAATTCACTTTATGTAATGCCCGCCAAATAGAGAAATGTATGTTATATACAACACAGGAAAAAGAAAATGTGCTTCGACTACTACAATCTGGACAAAATGCATCTATAGAGCTAGGCATTGAAATAGCTAAATCGCTGGAAATCGACATTTGTGAATTCATAGCAGATACAGAAATCCTTTATGAATGGATGATGACAGGGGTAGGTTATCAGGCTTGGGAAATATCATTGGTTAATCAGTTCAAAATTACTTATTCAACGCATATACTAGGTCTCTCGTCATTGTACATTTCTGAAATACCTGTTCAGATCAGACATATGAATCAGCTTACAGAACTATATCTGTCAGATAATTATATCAAAGATCTTCCTATGGAATTAGAAGTATTAACCAATTTAAAAACACTAGATCTAGCTAAAAATCAGTTAAATGGCTTACCTAAACATCTTTTCAAACTTATTACGTTGGAAAATTTAAATCTGGAAGGAAATAAACTACAGGAAGTATCCTCTGAGATTGCAAAACTCCAATATATGAAGACACTTAATTTACAAAATAATCAACTCAGATCTTTGCCAGAAGAGATCAAACAACTTACTCAATTGATAGTACTACACCTCTCTGGCAATCCTCTCAAAATAGAAGATATTGCACAGATCAGAGTATGGCTTCCAAAATGCAACATTATCTTTTTCAAATAGAATTATACTAATCCAATCACATTGATCATCTGATGACCACAGAAATTTCGATTAATTGCCAGTTTATATAATTATAGTAATTATTTCGCGTCTCTACATAAATTTCAATAAAGCTCTCTTCTCAGTCAAGAAGCTATATACTCACTACTATTTGTCAAGACAAATAACATTTATCCTTATTACAGCATTTTCAGGTTTCGGTTTGCAGTCACTTACATTTCTTATATATTAGCCACCTTGTATTGAAACCACCCTTTATAAAGCATACAATCAGAAGCTGATAATAAATCTATGGACACACTGGATTACAATTTATCTACCAGTTATCTGGTCTGCTTCTGAATGACCCAGTTGTATTGTATAGTGTTGATTTTGCATCTATCCGGCAAACTTTTTTATGAACCACAGCCAGGAAGAACCTCCCATGCCACACATGGAGAGTAGATATGATGGTATCTCCAGTAATACTGTTTCTCAGCAGGTATTGGCTTATGCCCGTGCATTTGGAAATATCTCCTCTCAGATGGTTCATTTACATAATGCAGCTACTTTCGAATTTCTATATGTCAGTGATCACATTTCATCTCTTTTAGGTTATACATTTCAAGAACTTCAAAAAGAGAAAAAGACACTTCTTTCGCTTCTTACGCCTGCTACTCCCAGAGAGTACATCTTGCCTCTTATCCAACTCTCCATACGAGATGGAATAGACCATAAACCTCAACCCTTAAACTTAAGGATTAGGCATAAAAATGGTTCGGAAAAAATACTGCAAACACAATTTACTGTATTTGAAACAGATGCCAATGGCAATCCTCATATCTTGCTATGCCTTTCTCAGGAAATAACACAGGAAACCCAAAGTATTACGTACACTCAAGTAAGTGATGGTTATGAAATTCAATGGGATAGTGAAATATTGATGGCGGAGGCAGAACGTATGCGCCATTTTGGAACCTGGCAGATGCATTTGCCTACAGGCCGCATTGGCTGGACAGAAGGTATGTATCATATTTTTGGTTACTCGGATCCTTCAACTCGTCCGAATATCATTACGCTGGAACTGATTTTCTCTCATGTGCGTCCGGAAGAACGTCAAAAGCTTTGGGATGAAGCCCATACCAATCTGGCTAAAGGAGAAGATTATCAGGGAGAATGGATTATGGTACGAAGAAATGGAGAACATAGAGTTTTGTTGGAACAAGTCCGTATTCTTAAAGATGCAGATAATAGGCCTGTTGTTGTGTTGGGTAGTACCTCTGATATAACAGAAGAACGTCAAATGGCCAACAATCTAAATAAGATTGAAAAATTACTTCATGAAAATGAACGGACTTTTGGCTTTGGGAGCTGGGAGTGGAGTGCAGTGACCAATAAAATAATGTGGTCGGATGGTACTCTATTGCTATTTGGGTTGGATCCAGAAGAATGGAGATACAAACTAACCTATGAGCATTCGCTGACACTTGTTGATCCCAGAGATACTGCACATACCTTACAAGTAATGGAAAAAGCTATTGTAAACAGGCAAACGTATGAGATCGAGTTTCGTCCGAGACATGGCACTCCTGAACGATGGTTACGAAGTCGTGGCGTACCAGTATATGATACAGAAGGGAAGCTGGAAAGAATTTATGGCACTACTGTTGATATTACAGCCGAACGTAAAGTACTACAGAAATTACGGGAGAACGAAGAATTACTTTCTACAGCTGAACATCTTACACGTTCAGGTAGCTGGTTATGGGATATACAAAAAAACGAAGTAACCTGGTCAAACGGGCTTTGGGAATTACTGGAATATCCACCTGAGGAAAGAACACCCAGCGTTGCATCTCAGTTTTACTATGAACATATTCATCCTCAAGACAAAGCAGCTTTAGAACAGTCTTCCGCCAATTTTCAGGAAACAGGTATACGTACTGCCTCACCCATATACCGACTGATTACAAGATCTGGGCAAACCATCTATGTAAATAATAAATTACAAATAGTAGAGCAAGACACAAAAGGTAAACCCTTACGTGTAATAGGAGGAACCGCAGATGTGACCCATTTAAAAAATATTCAGATGGAACTGGAGAAAAAGGTTGAGCAACTCAATCACTCCAATGCAGAACTAGAGCAATTTGCTTATATCGCTAGTCACGACCTTCAGGAGCCCCTGCGCAAGATCGTTGCATTCTGTAATCTTCTTGTCCGCACATATCAACCCCTTTTTGATGAAACAGGTCTTATGTACCTGGATCGGATTGAATCTGCTGTTCGGCGAATGCAGCACCTGATTAGTGATCTGCTCGATTTTTCACGCATAAGTAATCGAATCAACCCCACAGAATATTCTTTTGAGCGCACAGACCTGAATCAGATAGTCCGAAATGCGCTACAGGATCTTGAGTTGGCAATTCAGCAAAAAGGTGCTCATATTACGCTGGCTGAATTACCGACTGTAGAGGTGATTCCTTCTCAGCTTGAAAGGTTGTTTCTAAACCTGATTGGCAATTCGCTTAAATTCAGCCGTCCTGAAGTAAGCCCTCAAATACATATATATACCAAACCTGTTGATGATTCCAGTATAAAAAAATACTCCCTGAATAAGGAGCAGAATTATGTTTCTATAGTGGTAGAAGACAATGGCATTGGCTTCGAACCAGAATATACAGAACAAATCTTTGCTATTTTTCGTCGCCTACATAGCAAAACAGAATACGAAGGTACAGGCATCGGCTTGGCTACCTGCCGAAAAATTGTAGAAACACATCAGGGATATATCAAAGCAGATGGAACGCCAGGTAGAGGTGCTTGCTTTTCCATTATTCTCCCAATCAGGCAAGAATAAGACTATTTATTACTCTTCTTACCAGATCCGAATACAATCTGTATTTTCTCTCATCCAATAAATCGTTGCAAACTTACAAAAATGTGAGTTACCTGTTCTCCTTTTTCAGACAGATGGTACTCTATATGCAAAGGTTTTTCCTTTACTACAGTCTTTGTCAGAAGTCCAGCTTCTTCCAACTCTCTTAAAGCGACAGCCACAGACTGCTTGCTGGAACCAGGTAGTTGACGCAACAGGCTATTGAACCGCAGTGGCCCTTGTATAGCCAAACGAAAAATCTGAGGTTTCCACTTCCCTGAAATTATCTTCAGAATGCCTTCAGCAGGACAATGTTCCGAATTTTCTTTTAAATGTAGAGTAGTCATCTTTTGTTGACTTATTGTACCTGGAATGAATTTGTTACAGCTTTGCAAAAACAAATTTACTTATCCAATTTCAAAAAACTATGACAAGCTTACGCATGCAACATCTGTTTGAACCGATATCGTTCCATGGTATCACATTATCTAATCGTATTGTAATGGCTCCCATGACTCGCTCCCGTGCCATTGATTCCATACCTAACGACTTAATGGCGACTTACTATACCCAGCGAGTGTCAGCTGGCCTGATTATCACAGAAGGTGTCTCTCCCTCACCTAATGGATTAGGTTATGCCCGTATACCGGGTATCTATACAGATGAACAAATTGAAGGGTGGAAAAAGACCACCCAAAGCGTGCATCAACAAAATGGGAAGATTTTTATTCAGTTTATGCATGTGGGCAGAATCGCTCATCCAGCCAACATGCCTGAGAAATCGAAAATACTTGCTCCTTCAGCGATAGCAGCTCAGGGACAAATGTGGACAGACACTCAAGGTATGCAACCTTTTCCAGTACCTATTGCCATGAGTCAATCAGAGGTAGCCGAAACTATTCAAGAGTTCGCTCAAGCGGCAGAAAATGCGATCCGGGCAGGATTTGATGGAGTGGAATTACATGGAGCGAATGGGTATCTGCTTGAACAATTTTTAAACCCATATACCAACACACGTAATGACTCCTATGGCGGTAGTATTGAAAATAGATGTCGCTTTGTACTGGAAGTAACGCAAGCTGCAATTAGTCGCGTTGGGAAAGACAAAGTTAGTGTAAGGATTTCTCCTTTCAGCACCTTCAATGACATGCCAGCTTATTCAGAAACTGTTGCTACGTATGATTATCTGTCACAGGAACTCAATAAATTGAATATAGCCTATTTGCATGTAGTAGAGTATGCAGCACGGGCAACGGAACAAGGTCAGAAACTTAGTAAGACTATCCGCAGCAATTTTAAAGGAACTTTAGTACTCAATGGTGGGTATACAGGTACCAAAGCAGAAGAAGCGATAGCAACCAAACAGGCAGATCTGGTATCTTTTGGAACATCCTTTATAGCAAACCCTGATCTCCCCTATAGGTTGCAACATGGTATTCCATTGGCACAACCAGATTCCAACACATTCTATACAGCAGATGAAAAAGGCTACACAGACTATCCTGTTAGCGAAGCTTCTGCTTATACAGCCTAGAGAATAAGTGGCAGTGCATTTTAATAATAGAGTGTACTGCTTTACTATTTCTTCTTCTGGGCATCTTTCCAGATTGGAACATAATCGTATGTAGGATAAAACTCTGTTTCAAATGCACCCCATGCACCCCTTTCAATAGAAAGGTTGAGTGTACGTAACTCATGTGCAGGTATTTTTACTGTTACCACCTGTCCTATACCCATCATCACATACCAGGATATAACCCTTGCAGATTTTGGAGGAAATTGCTCTGCAAACTTGTTCTTTCGCTGAATAGCCTGTAGAGAATCCAGATTTTTATCCTGCTGGTGTTTAAGAAAGATTGTGATCATGATACTATCACTTACAGCTTTGGTTTGTTGCCCAAATGCTGTTAGTGACAAAAAAATGACACAGACGAAAATCAGAATTGATTTCATATAGTATAGTGATTTGTGTTATACATAAACTCAGAGTATTGTCCACTATAAACGGTTTGCTTGTAGTAACTCATCTTCAATAGTCAGGTATTCACCTGATGTTCCCAGTGTATCAGTAAAAGCTACCTGATCTATGATGGCTATATTTGTTTGTGTTGTGTGCCCAACAATCTGTATATATCCGTCCAGTTTATCTGCAAGCAGGCTAGCTGGCCTCACCCATGTGGGAGGTTGTGTTATATCATCTCCTGAAAAGTCACAATTAGGACCAACTGTAAACCGAAATGCATCAGGCTGTTTTCTAAATAGTTTATTCATAAAGTCACACACCATATCACTTTGTACATACTCTTCCCCAAACTGACTTTGGTACCATGTCTTGGTTACTCCAGCATGACTGAACAACAATGAGTGCATAGAAAAACACATCTGCATCAGATTTTTTTGCAAAGCATTATGAATTATCTCCTGAACAGGCTTCTGACAAGAGTACCGAAATCCTGAATATTGTTCATTTATAATATAATGTAGATCATGATTTCCAAAAAGAAGTACTACCTTTTCAGGAAATTGCTCTTTAAAAGATAGAATTGATTCAAAGTTTCGAAGTTCTTCCGAACACGTTATGTCCTCTCGTGAATCAAAATAATCACCCAGAAAGATAATTCTGTCTGCCCTCTCTTTAGCAACTATCTTTTTCCAGATAGTGCGTCCGTGTATATCTCCGATTGCCAGTAGTTTCATCTGATTGAAGTTGTCATTTGATTCACCTGGAGTTTAGGAATTTCTGGCGTATTCAGCAAGTGTAATCTCCGGCTTACCTAACAGGTTCCAGGTTTTCTGAGCTCCAAATTTCTCAGGATACTGGTTAAGTGCCTCTATAATATTTGCTCCATAATTCAGCGTATTGGAAAATTTCCCTAAAAAACGAAGAACTCTCATTGGTAATTTGAGGATATACAGTTTGCCTTTTAGATAATTAGCAGCAACTATCCGGGCAGCTTCATCCGCTGTAAATCCTTCAAGTCCCTGCACAATGTAATCCTGACTGCCATTATTTATTGTGAAAGCTTTTACCACTTGTCGGGCGTAATCCTTGCCAGCAATCAGATACATCGGAAACAACGAATTACCTGCCAGGTTGATACGATTACCTTGACGGTATGCTCCTTTGTCGAAACTTTCCATAAAAGTAGAAGGATAAAAAATAGAATAGCTTAATCCGCTTTCTTTGATAGATTGCACCGCTTTTTCCTTAATCTCAAAAACCCACCAATTAAATCCATTGTGCCCTTGGTAGAAGTGCACCAGAGAAGATAAATAACCTATATGGGAAACAGAAGACCGTTTTGCAACCGCAAGAATAGTTTGTAAACCTTCTCGTTCTGGCTGGAAGTCTTTTTTTCTACTTTGGGAAGTAACAGAAAGATTCAAATACAAGGCATCTTGTCCTTTGTGTAACAACTCTTTTATACTATCCCCATTTTTTATATTTCCTTCAATAATTCGTACAGCAGACCCAAAGATGTTCCTGGCTTTTCTGCTATTACGTACCAGGAGAGACACTTCAAATCCTTGTTCAATAAATGCCTTTGTGACAGGTTGTCCCAACATTCCGGTTGAGCCTATAATTGCAATTCTGTGCATCGAAGTAATAAATTATCTCTTCTATCAAAAATAGAAATTTTATCCTGAGACATGGTACACTCTTCACAAATACATTGCTTTATATACTAACAACTTAGATTTATTCTCATATATGGTAACTTGCTAACATACAATTATTTCCTTTTTGTAAACAATCGTCCTTGCTCTTGACACACGAAATAAAAATCTCTATTTTGCCACCGTTCATTAATCCCAACCCATTTTTGCTATGAATATCAATCTTGCTGTTGACAAAAGCTACGAAGGAAAAACCTTCAATGAAGTAGCAAATGCACCTGTATCAGCTCTGTCTGGTGTAACTGAAAAAGATGCCCAACTTTTAGAACAAGCCTTTGGCGTTAAAACAGTAAGCGATCTTGCTAAATTGAAGTATGTTCGCTGGGCACAAGCCATTGTGACACTTGCTGAAACAGAACAATAATTAGCAAAAAAGACTTTTCCTAAAAATAAAATCACCTGTCAGCTAAAATCCAGTAGGATAGAAACGGACAGGTGATTTTATTCGTGGTATATTTTATAAACTCATCGGATCTCGAACTGATACTTACCAGACTGAAGCTGGTAACTCACCTGATTTTCAGCTAGGCTCAAAATTATAATATCCTGAGAACTCTCTTTTACCGGAGTTCTACCTTCATAGATCTTATTCCCTTTTCTTATAGGTAGTGTCAATGTAGCCGTTGCGTTAGAAGGCACAACGACCTGATAGATAATCTTCTTGCCGGATCGTTTCCAGGAAGAGACTATCTTTCCATAAAGACTCTCATGTGTTGCCTCAAACTGGTTCAACCCTTCTGCAAAATGAGGGGTTAACAGTATATTTTTAAAACCTGGCCATTTAGGATCTGGCTTTATGCCTCCTAAACCTTTATATAACCAAGCCCCAATTTCACCAAACATAATATGATTCAACGAAATGTCTGATTGTGCATCAATAGCCCAGTTTTCGTACAGTGTAGTTGCACCGTTTACGATCCACCAACCCCATGAAGGGTAACTTTCCTGAGCGGCGACCTTATAGGCAATATCTGCATATCCATTTTCACTCAAGGCATTTAATAACGTCTTTGTACCCAGCAAGCCTACATCCAGATGGAAATTATCAGCCTCCACCCGTTTTGCCAGATTAGCAGCGACCTTGCTTTTGAGTGATTCCGGAACAATTCCCCAATATAAGGGTGCACTTAGTTCTGTTTGTAGTCCACTGCCATAGATTCCGGTTTCCTTATTGAGATACTTGGCATTGATCGCATTCTGGATTTTTGTTGCCAGTGCCTGATAGTATCGTGCATCATCAGACTTACCCAATATATTGGCAGCTTTAGCCAGGATAGAAGCATCTACATAATAATAAATGGAGGATGTTAACTCTACCGGAGACTGTGACTTCACAGGCACCCAATCTCCTAATCCCCAGGAGGTAAGTCCGGAAGGGCTCATCTGCTCAATGTGATTGACATATCGTTTAATATTGTCATAGCAACCGTTTAGCAACCGGGGATCACCATAGAACAAATAAATATTCCAGGGAATAATAGCAATAGTACTGGTCCAGTCGGGTCCGTTGGCCCATTGATATCCCCAGCCACTGGTAGGAATAATGGCAGGTAATACGCCATTAGCTTGTTGTTCATCGCGATGGTCAGCCAGCCATTTTTCATAAATCGTAATTCCATCAAATCCATATAATCCGGTTTCGATAGCAATGTGTGCATCTCCAGTCCAGCCATTTTTTTCGCGTTGCGGACAGTCTGTAGGATAGCCAAACAGGTTAGATAAATAAGCATTATTAGTAGCCCAGCTAATTTTGTCTATTACCGGGTTTGAAGATTTGATAGTACCTGCCACAGGTACATCACTATGCATAAAATATCCTGTCAGGCTGGATTGTGTCAGTGTAACAGGAGTGGTACTGGTTACTTCTACATACTGAAATCCTTTGTAGTTGAAGTAAGGCATAAACGATTCTTCACCTGAACCTTTTAATGTAAAAATATCAGTCTGAAAAGGATCAGACTGATCTGTTGGACGATAGTGTACATCAATATTTGACATGTCTACATGTCCATTAGGATATAAGCGTTCACCATGTTTCAGTCGTAGCACAGTACCAGATGGGCCTTTTACTTGTATTCGACTTACTCCGGCAATGTTACGTCCCAGATCAAAGACATAGGTAGTATCATTCAGCTGTTTGACACTTTTTGCAGGGATGGTTTCTACATTTCGGATAGGATGCAATACCTGTGCAACGATATTTTGTGAAGGTGCAGCCCGAAGTTCTATTCCGTTCCATTTTGAACCGTCGAAAGCAGCGGTATTCCAGCCTGGTTGTTCGAGACGAGCATCATAGTGTTCAGCGGTATAAATACTATTAAATATCAAAGGACTCAACGAAGTTTTCCAGTCTGCACCAGAGGATACGGTTTCAACCGATCCATCTTCATAGGTAATCCGCATATCCAGACAGAAGGTAGGTCTACCACGCCAAGGAGCCTGATGAAAATACCATACAGCTGTAGACTGATGGTTATACCAACCATTACCTAATAGTACACCTACTGCATTTTTCCCATTCTGCAGATGAGAGGTGACATCATAGGTAACATACAAAGTCCGGCGGTCAAATCGTGTATACATGGGGTCTAGTCGATGATTGCCTACTTTTTTACCATTGATAGAAAGTTCATATAATCCACCAACTGCAATGTAAGCTCGTGCAGATTTTATTTTCTTGGTGATCTCAAATGTCTTTCTGAAATACGGAGCAGGTTTTCGTGTTACATCATGTCCATCACTGATCCACGCACCCTGCCAGTTTTTGGAATCCATTATGCCTGTTTCAAAAGAAGCAACAGCAGAAGAGCCTATTTTCTCATGGTTTCTGCCCCACACTTCCACCAACCAAAAATATTTAGTAAAAGGAGTTAAGGATTTCCCACTGTATGCTACCAATTGTACATCGCCCTTGCTCTCACCTGAATCCCATATACTTCCCTCACCTTTGCTAACAACAACCGAATCTGTCCCAACCAAAATACGATACGCTGTTTGCTGAACACCTCGCTTATCAGTATTCAATTGCCAGGCTAATCGGGGATGTATAGCATCAATCCCAATTGGATTAATCAGATATTCACATTTTAAAGAGACTGCTCCTGGAAAATTTGCCGCTCTGGACAATAGTGGAAACCAGGAAAAAACTACAATAAGAACACAAATTGCCAAAATAGGTTTGTTATACTTTTTCATTAATAATAAATAGATGATAGAACGTAGATTATTAAAATGCACAGACTTTTATCAAATGTTATTGCTATATAGGTACCACGCCCCAAAACGTGCCTGATTTATTCCTAAATCGCAAACAATAACTAAAATGCAGTATTGCACAACCTTTTAGCATGACATATACAACGTTTATCCCACGTAATATATAACAGTATTCTATACATAGCTTTTAGCTATCTTCCGAGTATTATTGTCAAACTTTCACTCAAAAGCACTATCAGTACTAAGTTTTAGTAAAACTCCATCTATCGACAAAATATGATAAAAAATTTTACGCTACTATCCTGTTGTGTAGGTACTCTTTTTTGTCATCCTGTAAGGATCTTGTGAAAAGACCAGCGGCCGCTGGATTTAGAGTGCATTTTTTCTCACAGAAAGCAAACATAACTTTGTTTGTCAAAAGATTCTTCCAGAAGGACAACAACGCAGGGGCCTTTCAGAAGACAAAAAAAGGTGAAGAAAAAGGCTAGATAATAGTGAACAACTACATTTTACCAAATTCATTTATATATAAATCAACTATGGGATTATTTTCAAAATTATTTGGTACTAAAGAAAATACACCAAAACGACAAGTATCGGAAAAAGAATCTGGTGAAAAGGAAAAAGATTCAGGCACGTCTTGTATGCTACTGTATGAATCTATTCCACAATTTGATGCAAAATCACTGGAATCCCGCATTCAGAAACGATTAGGAGATATTGTCTCTGCTATTTCTTGCTCTGCAGATCAGGAAGGAATGACAGCCTTACTAAGTTTGGGAGAAGACCAGATTATATTGGCAGGACTATACTTTTCTTATCCCAAAGATGTTCTGGATACTGTATTGCAGGTCTGTCACTTTTCACAAGAAGCCAAACAAACATTTTACCAGAGTCATGCACATATTTTCCTTACTTACCGTAGCACCACTGTATCTCCACATCTTCAGTATGACCGCCTCTATCAGATTATAGGCTGTCTGCAGGAAGAAGACAATCAGGCTATTGGCGTTATACAGGAATCTGCTATGACTGCCCATCCTATAGATTTTCTTTCGGCTATCGAATCGGAACGAAAGGATCTGCTGGCTGGTAAATCCATGCCTTTCATGTCATGGATTGCCTGGACAGGAGGTTGTGTCAAATATATTCTGGACCAAAACACCATCTGGTTTGTAACGAAAGGAAACCACAATTTTGGGCTACCCGAGTTTGCCTTCAAAGGACGTCCGGACCAGGGTAACTCTACTATGCAGATCTTTAATGCACTTTTTGCGTATATGTATTTTTATAAAGCAGTACTAGCTCCCGGACATACAGCAGACCTAGCAGGGTTGTCGCTGAAATTCTCAGCAGTTGAAGAATACAAAGATCTATTTACTGGTAAATATGGCACTTTAGTCGTATCATTCAGATAATACTATTCTTTTACAAACTTTCTCAGCTTCTTCAGGAATAGGAGACATCTCTTCTATTCCTATCTATGTTCCCTCTGTTTACGCGCAGATTCCTTCCCTATACGTATTGTATTCCCCATCTTTTGTGTATTTTCCAATCTCAAGCTACTTATATTATCCATTTGCTATTATTTTATAATGAAACACGCATCTTTTTTACTTATTCTCAGCTGCATTCTAATTGCTGCTGTGTTTTTCTCATTTCAGCAGAATACATCTTTTATAGCTGCCAAACAAACCGAAAAACTGCAATCAGAGAACGGTCATGCGAAAGCATTACCACGTATTGCTATTGCTGGCCTAGGGATTGAATCAAGTACTTTTTCTCCCGCACTTACGCATGAAGAAGCATTTCATGCCAGATATGGAGCTGCTATTTTTGCCTACTATCCGTTTTTTACTACAGATTCTCCTCTCAGACAACGAGCAGTCTGGATACCTACATTACTCGGTAAATCATTGCCAGGAGGTGCTGTTACCCGAGAAGCCTATGAGTCACTTGTACAAAAGACATTGGATTCCTTACAGAAAAATGGCCCTTATGATGGTCTCTTTCTGGATATACATGGCGCCATGAGTGTAGTAGGCCTCGATGATCCGGAAGGAGACTTTATTACCCGAATCCGAAAAGTTATTGGCACCAAAACACTGATTTCTACCTCCATGGATTTGCACGGCAATGTATCTTGGCGGTTAGCACAGAATACAGACCTTATCACCTGTTATCGTATGGCGCCACATGAAGATGCCATGGAAACCAAACAACGTGCAGTGGAAAATCTCTTGAAGCGATTGGAAAGTGGCAAAGGAAAACCTACCTACAAAGCATGGATACCTATTCCTGTCTTACTACCAGGTGAAAAAACAAGTACCCGCATTGAACCAGCCAAAACTATTTACAAAGCGGTTGCACCTGCAGCGGCACAGGAAGGTATTATCGATGCAGCCATATGGGTAGGATATGCTTGGGCAGACGAACCACGTAACCATGCTGTTGTGATGGTAACAGGTGATGATAAAGAGAAAGTTACACATACAGCAGAACAGCTGGCTAAAAGTTTCTGGGATGCCCGATCCGGTTTTGCCTTTGTAGCACCCACAGGTTCTTTAAAAGAAAGTCTGGACAAAGCAGTTAAAAGTCCCAAGCATCCCTTTTTTATCAGTGATTCAGGTGATAATCCGACAGCAGGTGGTGCAGGAGATGTAACCTGGACATTACAGGAAATTCTGAAAAGACCAGAATTCAAAACCGAAAAAGGACCTTCTCTGATTTATGCCTCTATTCCCGGACCTGAATTGGTAAAAAAAGCCATTGAAGCAGGTGTGGGGGGAAAAGTAGATGGATATGCAGGAGCAGTAGTAGACGCCCGGTACGCACCACCTGTACATCTTGTCGGAACAGTAACTGCAATCGAACGCGGCGATGTCAATGCAGAGGTGGAGGTAGTAGTAAAAGTAGGTAGTGTCTCTATTATTGTAACCCAAAAGCGCAAGCCTTACCACAAAGAGATTGATTTTACCCGGCTGGGTCTTGCACCTCGCCAATCCGATATCGTAGTAGTGAAAATTGGCTACCTGGAACCAGAGCTATATGCCATGCGTGCAGACTGGATACTGGCTCTTACACCAGGAGGTGTAGATCAGAATCTGGAACGTTTACCTTATAAACGCATCCAACGTCCAATGTTCCCACTGGATAAAAACATGAAAACACCCGATCTTTCTGCAAAACTGGTACCTGCTTCTGATAAGTTATAATCACCTTATTAGTTTACTCTTCCTGCAAAGCTCTGTATAATGCAGAGCTTTGTTCATTTATGTGTATCCCTCCCCTCTTATTGACCCAAACAACTCATCTCACAAAACACACATTTCATACAGATTACTCACCTATCTCTGGTATTAGTTTTCTTAGATTTGATAATAAGATCACTACATTTATGCGACACTTTTCATTCCCAGGTATTTTTTCACTTTGCTGTGCTACCTTGTTGACAGCCTGTAAACTCTACTATCCTGTAGAACAGATAAATTATAAACCTGTTCAAGTGTCCATTACAGAAGGCAAAAGGTTGACTATGTTGCTATGTGGCCCATGTCACTATAATGCCTCTACCAAAGATTATAGTGGTAAGAAACTCGAAGACTCTCCCGGAATGCTCGGACATATATATGCCAGTAACATTACCAAAGATCCAGAAGCAGGTATAGGCAGTTATGCAGCCAGCGAACTTGCTTACCTGATACGAACCGGCATTTCCAGAACAGGTAAACTGATGCCTTACATGAAACGTCCCAATATATCAGATGAAGATCTGAATACTATCATTGCCTACCTCCAGTCAGATGATACACTGGTTAAAGCATCTGCCCGAAATCCTGGTAAAACAAAATATACACCCATAGGACGATTCGGTATCAGTATGTCCAAACCACTTCCTTATCCTACTCAAGCCAGTATGAAGTTATCAGCAAACAAAATAAGCAGAGGTAGGTATCTGGTAGATAATCTGGCCTGTTTTCATTGTCACTCCAAAAGCTATCCGTCTCTGAACATTGCTGAGCCTGAAAAATCAAAAGGATACATGGGAGGAGGAAACAGAATGAAAGGTGCTGACAATAAAACTATTCAGTCACCTAACCTTACCTTTCATGCAACAGGTATCGCGAATTGGACAGAGGAAGATCTCAGAAAGGCATTACAGGAAGGTATCTCGAAAAACAATCAGGCTCTTGCGTTTCCAATGCCATTGTATTCAGAGCTTACAAAGGATGAAGTGTCTTCAATATATGCCTACCTCAAATCAATCCCCCCTATTGATAATAACGTAAAACGGAAAGATACCAACCTACGAGATGGTTATTCAGGAAAAGAACTATATACAAACTATTCCTGTAAGTCATGTCATGGTACTGATGGTAAAAGTCCTTTTGACCTCACACAAGCATTCAACAAATATGATAATGAAACACTGAAGAAATATATTCAGAATCCCAAAGCCTTTGGTAATACCCAAATGCCAGCTTTTGAAAATATCATTCCGGAAGAGCAATATCCAGTACTTATACAGTATTTGAAAATGCTTGGTCAAAGCCATGCACCTGAATAATCTATTCAGATGCATGAGAGATAACATTATTCACTGCGTAACGCACGTACAGGGTTAATTAATGCGGCTTTGATAGACTGAAAACTTACGGTCAGGATTGTAAGTAATAAGGCACCTGCACCAGTAACAACAAAAATCCACCAGGAAATAGAGGTACGGTATTCATAGTATTGCAACCACTTGCTAAGAAAATACCAGCTAATTGGCGTGGCAATGACAAATGAAATGAGCACCAACACGACAAACTCTTTGGTTAATAACTGCCAGAGACTACCCATTGTAGCCCCTAATATTTTTCGGATACCAATTTCCTTGGTGCGTTGTTCAGCAACAAAAGAAGCCAGGCCAAATAACCCCAGTACACTGATTAATACAGCCAGACTGGCAAATATACCCGCCAGCTTACCAATTCGTTCTTCATGCGAAAACTTCCGGGCATACTCTTCATCTACAAACTTGTATTCAAAGGGAGCAGACGGGTTATACTTTCGAAAAACATCTTCTATCTTTGAAAGTGCATCTGCAGCAGTTGATTGAGGTGCTAGTTTAATGGTAATAATACTAGCTGCCCGGTAATTCACTATAAAAACAGAAGGATCAGGCGACTCAAAAGGAGATTGTTTAATCAGATTTTTAATTACTCCGATCACAATAAATTCCTTCCCACTTGATTTTACCCTCTCCCCTATCGGATGTTTAAAATTCATGAGTTTTGCTGCTTCCTCATTCAAAATAACAGCCGACGAATCTGTAGAATATTCTCTGGAAAAATCACGGCCTTCCTTGATTTGCCAATCAATGGTTTTTCCATATTCATGTGTTACCTGGTTCACCATTACCAACGGATGCATATCCGGGGTTTTCCCATTCCATGATATATCTGTTGTGCCTCCATATTGTACAGTAATAGGCGCATTTGCTTCAGCCATTTCAGCAACCACACCTGTATTTTTCAGATCAGTTCGCAAAGCATCATAATGCCCTTTCAGATCAGGTGTATTCATACTCACTTCAATAAGTCCATTGCGGGTATATCCTACAGGACGATCTTTTGCATGTTCGATCTGACGAAAAACAATAATCGTCCCAATGATTAATAGTATGGAAACCGTAAACTGAAAGGAAACCAATACCTGACGAGGAATAGCAGACCAGCGCCCAGCCCGAAACGTTCCTTTTAAGACCTTAACTGGATTAAAGGAAGACAGATATAAAGCTGGATAGCTTCCTGCTATCAATCCGGTAAATACGCTAAATCCAATTCCCACTAACCAGAACCAGGGATTCAGCCAGAGAATAGCCATCTGTTTGTCTGCGATCTGATTAAACAATGGCAATGCAAACAATACAATCGCCAATGCTAATACAAAGGCCAGTAAGGATAGTAACAAAGATTCACAGAAAAACTGGACAATAAGCTGTCCCCGAACAGAACCAATAGCTTTCCGAATACCTACCTCTCTTGCTCGCTTCTCACTACGGGCAGTGGAGAGATTCATAAAATTGATACAGGCTAGTAGCAAAACAAAGGCTCCGATAATACCAAACAACCACACAAATTCAATGAGTCCACCCACAATTACACCATCTTCAAAGTCAGAATAGAGATGCCATTTATCCATAGGATACAGATAAAACTCAGGTTTATATGCTGGAGGATCCTCTTTTCGCATGCGAATGTCTTTTATTTTAGCAGACACCTGATCAAAATCTGCTCCGGGTTTCAGTTGGGCATAGATCAGATAGGAATTTTCGTCCCATTGATCTTTTGCTCGCTTTGCCCCTTCATCTGTTGACAGAAACAGATTCCAGGGAGCCAGAAACGATGCCTCATAAAAATCACTGTTATAAGGAAAGTCTTTGTATACACCAATCACCTTTACCGTTTCTTTGTTGCTTATCTTCACAACTTGATTAATGGGATCGCCTGTCCCAAACATTGCTTGTGCAGTAGACTCAGACAACAAGACAACATGCACATCTTTGTTGGTAAAGCTTGTCCCTTTCACAACCGGAACAGACATCATCTGTATAAAATCAGGCTCTGTATATCTCCCCTGTCTGGCTATTTGATTCTCACCAGAGGCTAAGATGGCCCCTCGTCTAACAGCCAGACTCACTGCTTCAAAATCCGAATATTTCTCACGTAATTCGTCCCGTAACGGAATGGGCATTACATCATAGGCAGATTTTTCCGCTGAGAACGAAACAAACTGCCAGACCTGAGCAATCCGTTCATGGTTCTTGAACTGTTTATTAAAAGAAAGTTCATCATATATCCAGAGTCCGATCAATATCGCGACTGCCATGCCTGTTGCCAGACCTGTAATATTAATAAAGGAGTAGCCCTTTTGTTTGGTGAGATTGCGAAAAGCAATAGTCAAGTAATTTCGAAGCATATTGGTATAGAATATAGTAGAACGTTCTTTGTATCGTTTAATGACAGAGGGTCTCATCAGGCTCAATACATCTGTAATATATCGTAACCTGGCCTGCGTCTGGCCCATATGTTGAATGCGCTGCTCAAACAATTCTTCCAGATCTCCCTCTACCTCCTCAAGCAAGTAAGAAGGACAAAAAATATGCAATAATCGGGTAGCCCAGCGTGGTGGCTGCACAACAGACTTCGGTTTCATATTATAGTGAGATAAAAATCAGAGTGCACTTGTTAAGGTCAGAGCCTAGAGTTAAACAACTATCCAACAAAACCGAATATCAGGCTTCTTTCCCCAGGCAACACCATTAGTTATGTAAATGTATAACAAATGGTCTGCCAAAAAGGAAAAGCTTGCAAACAGGGCTAAAAAGGAGGTTTTCAGAATATAGAGCACTATAATGTGTCCGGTATTGGACAGTAAATGTCCGTTTTAAAACAGGAGTAATCAGACTATTATATCACAAAGGCCTCACTGAAACAGCGAGGCCTTTAGGTTGTATAACTATGATTAACAAAGACGAAAATATCTTTACTAAAAACAATCAGGAATAATCAAGCTGATAAGTATTCCACCTACAAAAAATGTTTGTTTATCCCTGATTGGCAGGTGTTAGGCTACATATAAATAATCTTTCATGAGACCATTGAATAGCACCATGATGAAGACAAATTTATCAAGCCTGCAGTCCAGATGAAAGAGTGTAAATACGCATTTTAGAAAACAGGTATTTGACGCAATAGCTTATCCCTGAAATAGGTTTCTTTACAGCACTCAACCAGTCCTAAGTTATTCTTGCAGTGAAACGCTTACACCTTTTCGCAATGTATTATGTATTTCAGCCACTTTATCCACATGCAAAATCAAGTCTTTAATTTGTTCTGCAGAACTATTGGATGATTGAATAGAGGCAGTGTATGTGATATTTGAGCCAGCTTCTCCTTCCTTACCAAACTCTCCGGAAACCGTTACTTCCACCAGCTCTATCTGCATTTCTCTTCGGGCAGCTTCTCTGTAAACATCATTGCAAAAACAAGTGGCCAGAGCTAGAAACAAAAGTTCTCCCCCATTGACAGAAGAACCACGGCCGTCTGTCTTGCCTGGAATAGAAACCTCTCTGGTATTAGTGTTTGTAGAAACTGTAATATCATTTTCCTGATTACTGTTCCTTATAGTAGCAGAAATGATCATAGGGCAGTATATAAATTAGCTTACCCGAAAAATACTCATAACCATCTAACTATCAAACAAATACTAATTTCGTATGTAAAACATTTCATATAATACTAGTTATCATATATACTTTCAGCATATTTACTTACTGCTCTAAATAAATTAAAGCTCTAGTGTGACTTTTTGATCATCCAAACGACTAATCAGATAAACCATTACCAAGTAGCAACGTGGCTCAAGACAAATTGCAAAAAGAGTTTATCGAGTTGATCTCTTCTCAGCAGAAACTGATTCACAGTATTTGCTCCCTTTACTTTGTATCTGTGGATGATAGAAAAGATGTATTTCAGGAGATTGTGCTACAACTCTGGAAGTCTTACCCTGCATTTAAATTTCAGTCCAAAGCTTCTACCTGGATCTATCGGATTGCCCTTAACACTATATTTTCCAGATTACGCAAAGAAAAAAATAAACCTGGCAGACAATCTTTATCAGAAGCGATTCTTCAGATTCCGGAATCGGAAACCTCCGGCTTAGAAACATCTATTGAGAATTTGTATCAGGCAATTAGTCAACTATCAGAAGTGGACAAAGCGGTTATCATGTTATATCTTGATGAACATAGCTATGATGAAATGGCACATCTGCTAAAAATGAGCAGGACTAACGTCAGCACACGCATCAATAGAATCAAAGTTCGCCTGTTTAAACTCTTAAAATTATCAGCTACATGAATCTTGAAGAACTAAAACCCCTGTGGGAATCCTATAAAGACCAAACAGGTCAACAATTACATTGGACAGATAATGAAATCGCCAGGATTATTCAACAAAATACAACAGCCTATCCCTGGCTACTCAACTTCTGTATGACAATTCTTTTGATAACTGTCACGGGCTGTTAACATTCTTTATAACATCATTTATGTATTCGTTTATTGAGTGGAATATCTCTCCTGAAATCTATACGCTTACTGTTGGAGATTTGACATTACCCCTTGCCTGGTATGGATTATTGTTTGCGTTAGGTTTTATACTAGGTCAACAGATTCTGTTTTATATTTTCAAAAAGGAGCAGAAACCTGCCACTGATGTGCAGTCTCTGACTATTTATATCAGTATTGCCACAATTATCGGAGCTCGGTTAGGACACTTTCTATTCTATGAATGGCCCTTACTGCTATCTAATCCTATAGAGTGGCTATTGGTTTTACTTATTCCACCCTTCCGGGGACTTGCCAGCCATGGAGCCACACTTGCGATAATCGTAGCCATCTATCTGTATGCAAAGAAAAAACCGGAGCAGCCCTTCTTATGGGTAATGGACAGACTAATTATTCCCGTCACATTAGGATGTACTTTCATTCGAACAGGAAATTTGTTTAACTCTGAAATCTATGGTACTCCTACTACACTTCCCTGGGGATTTGTATTTATACGAGAAACCGACCCATCCTTATTACCACTTGTCCCACGTCATCCTACACAGATATACGAAGCACTATTTTATCTCTCTCTGTTTGCAGGTACCTTTCTATTGTGGAGATACAAACGTCATGTATTACCTTATGGCTTCATCTCAGGTCTGACATTGATACTGCTTTTTGGATTCCGATTCTTTATTGAGTTCTTAAAAAACAACCAGACAGATTTTGAAAATAACCAGATCCTGAACATGGGACAGATTTTAAGTATCCCTGCTATCATTACGGGTATTGTTATTCTTTTTCTGATAAATCGTCATAAATCCTCTGTTTCTACTTAAGTTTCTGACTTGAATCATGGGTTCACGTCCTTTCGTATAAGATCTGTTTGACATACTTTCATTTTTAGCTATCTTTCCTCTTTCAGATCTAACGTTGCTCACCATGAAGACCTCCGAATCGATCAACCGACGCGCTTTTTTACAGCTTACAGGAAGTACAGGCGCTATGCTAGTGCTTGGTTTTTCATTAACCGATTGTAAAGGCAAAGAAGCACAGGCAGCATCTCAACTTACAAACCTGAGTGAAGATGCTATAGCAGGCAGAGAGTTAAATCCATTTATTATCATCAATTCAGATGGTAAAATAATTCTGATGGCACATAAGCCGGAGATGGGACAGGGTACCTGGCAGTCAATGCCTTTAATTATAGCAGAAGAGCTGGAAGTTATCTTAGATCAGGTGCAGATTCGCATGGCAAAGGTTGAGAAAAAGTACGGTGATATGTCTGTAGGTGGTAGTTATAGTGTGCGGGGTTCATGGATGGATCTGCGTAAAGCAGGTGCAGCCGCTCGTGAAATGCTGACTCAGGCAGCAGCCAACACCTGGAAAGTACCAGTAAGTGAATGTTATGCGAAAGAAGGAAAAATTTACCATAAACCCTCAAACAAAAGTTTACCTTATGGAGAGTTGGTGGAAGAAGCTGCTAAACTCCAGGTGCCTAAAGAACCCAAACTCAAAGATCCGAAAGATTTTAAACTGGTAGGTCAAAAGATTGCCCGTCCGGATATACCATTGAAAGTGAATGGCACAGCTCAGTTTGGGATTGATGTTAAGATTCCAGGTATGTTGTATGTCTCAGTATTGCGTTCTCCTGTATTTCATGGCACAGTAAAGAACATAGATGATACGGAAACTAAAAAGATTGCAGGAGTCAAACAAGTGATTCAGGCAGAGCGAAAGCTTAATAATCATAAACTATATGGGGTTGCTGTTCTTGCTGACAACTATTGGGCAGCCCTGCAGGGTAAGAAAGTGCTTAAGGTAGAGTGGAATACAAAAGATGTAGACAAAGTCAATACAGACCAGCAATATACTCAGCTTCGTGAACTGACAAAAACAGAAGGAGTAACAGCACGAAAAGAGGGAGACTTTGCAGCAGGTTTTGCCAAAGCGTCTAAAAAAGTAGAAGCTATCTACGAGCTTCCCTTTGCAGCTCATGCACCAATGGAACCACAGAACTGTGTAGCTTGGGTACAGGGAAACAAAATAGATATATGGGCTCCAACCCAGATTCCGGATTCAGCGAAGAAAGAACTGTCAGAATACCTGAAAATTCCGGAAGAAAATATTTCACTCACTATCACATTTCTTGGTGGCGGATTTGGCCGTCGGTTGTTTGCAGATGCAATCATGGAAGCAGCCTATATTTCCAAACAGGCCAACGCTCCTGTTAAAGTAGTATGGACAAGAGAGGATGATATGACAGGAGGCCCATTTCGCCCGGGAACTGTTAGTAGTTTCAAAGGAGGACTGGATGCCAGTGGCAAGGTGATTGCCTTGCAGCATAAAGTAGTAGCCCCTTCTATTATGGACAACATGTTTGGCAGTAAAGACCCCAAACAGCGACAAGACGACGGAGCGATGGAAGGCATTAAGGAGAGTAGTTATGAAATACCTAATATCAGTTATCAGAACATTTTTGCAGAAACGACTCTTCCTATTGGCTGGTGGCGGGCGGTGTACTCTACAACTACCGCGTTTGCTCACGAATGTTTTATTGATGAACTAGCCCACACAGCCAAAAAAGATCCGTTGGATTTTCGTATTGGTATGATCCAGAAAAACCTTCGGATGAAATCTCTTTATACTTTTCTTCGGGATAAAAGTGGTTGGGACAAACCTCTTCCTAAGGGATGGGGCAAAGGTGTAGCAGCCTGGGAGTTTTTTGCAGGAAGAGCAGGCCATGTAGTTTTTGTCTCCAAAAAACCTACAGGTGGCCTTCAGATAGAAAAAGTTGTGGTAGCTATTGATTGTGGTACAGCAGTCAATCCGGATAATGTTAAGTCACAAGTAGAAGGAGCAACTGTCATGGCATTGATGGCTGCTCTCCGGGATTCCATTACATTTAAAGATGGAGTACCACAACAAACAAACTTTGATAATTACCGCATGATGCGTATGAGTGAAATACCTTCTATTGAGGTATATCTTGTTCCAAGTGTCGAAAAACCTGATGGTGTGGGTGAGCCGGGCTTACCTCCGCTTGCACCTGCTCTAGCCAATGCAGTATTTGCTGTCACAGGTAAACGCATTCGCAAACTGCCTTTCGATCTGGATACTGTCTAGAAAATACCCAAAAGCTATTCATGATTTTCTGGCTTGTGTCTTCAAAAGAAGACGCAAGCCATTTATTTTGGCTGTCAGATTATCTATTTATACATTCTATTCTTTTTATACATATGATTCGCCTTATTGGTCGGGATATAATACTTCGTCAACCCAACATAGGATATACGATCAGTTCTGTACAGCAACTATATTATACCAGTTTTTTAGAAGATGAACTCACACCAGAAGAACTTGCGTCCAGAATAGAACCTCTGGATCATAGAAAGTCAGTTACCAAACCTACCTTTAGTCATACCACACTACTTTATCATCCATCTACCAACGAAGCTGAGTACCCAGCACTTTTCAGTGAGGCTTTCAGACAGGCTCTCGAAAAGACAAATATCCATTCACTGTATTGTCTGACTGATACTAAATGTTCTGTTTTCGGAAATCTCTCCAATACATACGCTCCCCTAAAAAAAGCTTATAAAGCACTCAAGCAGATTACAGGAAATGATAGTACATATCAGGGAGGATTTGAAATAACACTGGACTCTATTAATGAATTTATACCTATTCTGTTCTGGATAGCTCGCTGTGATACTCTCTCCTTTTCTCTAACCTCTGATGATGATTCTTTTGTAGCAGAATTTTGTAAGTATGGCAATCTGCATATTACTTTCTATAAGAAAAAAACCTCTACGAATCTATTATCTCAATTCCTGGCTTGTGGATTACAGGAATGGAATGAGCAAGAATATGATAGATTTAGTTCATCTGGTGCTATTAAAGGACGTAGAATTAAAGTATAGTAGAAAACAGGCAACTAATACCTTCCATAATTTTAATTTGTCTGGGTGCCACAATATAAATAGGTAAAGATAAATTTCTCCCCATGATATTATATCTCACACTCCCGCCCGTTTATACACTATAAATCCAAACCTTCCTTCTTATAACTCTATTTCTAACATAACCCATGAACAAACCTCTATTCATTATTTTCTATTTTCTGCTCTCTTTGCCCTTATATTCTCAGGCAAAGCTCGATACTCTTCTGCCTGTAAGAGGTTTTTGTATTGGAGCCCCTCAACCCAAAGATGTAGACCGGTTTATAAAATTTATCAATGAAGAACTAGCTTCCCGAAAAGTGAACACACTCATTCTACGAGTTGACTTCAACTACCAATATGAAAGTCATCCGGAGCTCAGAGATAGTATTGCCTTATCAAAAAAGGAGGTAAAAAAGATGGTGGCAGCTTGCAGGAAAAATAACATTAATATTATTCCTCAAATTAACCTATTAGGTCATCAGTCATGGGCAAACACTACCCATAATCTGTTAAAGAAATATCCTGAGTTTGACGAAACCCCACATGTTCAGATGCCAGCCAAATACCAATGGCCTAATCCGGATGGATTGTATTGCAAAAGCTATTGCCCGTTACATCCAACAGTTCATAATGTAGTGTTTGATATAGTAGATGAAATGTGTGATGTATTTGGCTCCAATGCCTTTCATGCAGGTATGGATGAAGTGTTCTACCTGGGAGATGACAAATGTCCTCGTTGTGCAGGTCGTGACAAGGCAGAACTCTTCGCAGGAGAGGTACGAACCATACGGGATCATTTGGCACAGAAAAACCGTAAGCTCTGGATCTGGGGAGATCGTTTACTGGATGGCAAAACTACCGGACTGGGAATGTGGGAAGCCAGTTACAATAACACTTACCGGGCTATCGATTTGATACCAAAAGATGTTATGATCTGCGACTGGCATTATGAACGCCCGGATCAAACACCTGTATTGTTTGCAATGAAAGGCCTTCAGGTTATTACCTGTCCATGGAGAATGCCTAAGTTTGCCGTATTGCAGACACAGGATATGGTACGCTTTCGGGCATCTGCTACACCAGAAATGAAAGATAAGTATCAGGGCATGATGCAAACTGTATGGTCAAGTGCAGGCCAGTTTCTGGATGAATACTATGGACAAACTACTAACTCCAATACCAGTGGGAATACAGCCTCTAACTGTTTCAGAACTATGTACAACGAAATCACGCAACTAGGAAAATGAAAGTAACAAACATGCGTGTATTGTCTATTGACGTATTTAGAGCACTAACCATGTTGCTTATGATCTTCGTCAATGACTTCTGGACATTAAAAGACATTCCTCAATGGCTTGAACATTCGCCTGCTGATAAAGATTTTCTGGGCCTATCCGATGTTGTATTCCCTTGCTTTCTGGTAATCGTAGGTATGTCTATTCCCTTTGCTATTCAAAACCGGATAAGCAAAGGGGATTCCAACTTTCAATTGATTAAACACATTGTGATCCGTTCCATCGCATTACTGGTAATGGGTGTATTCACAGTCAATAGTCCAGATCTGAATCCGGAAGCCACAGGTATGCGTCAGGAATATTATATCATTCTGATGGTTTTGGGTTTCTTTCTGATCTGGAATGTATATCCAAAATCAACAGACTGGAAAAAATACCTGTTCATAGCTTTACAGGTTATCGGATTTTGTCTGCTGGTCTGGTTAGCAATAATTTTTCGGGGTAATGCAGATAATCAGATTGTTGGGTTTCGGACTCAATGGTGGGGCATTCTGGGATTAATTGGCTGGGCCTATCTGGGTAGTGCTATTATTTATGTATTCATATGGCGCAAACCTATACTCATTCCTGTAGTATGGGGATTATTCACGTTATTGAACATAGCCGATCATGCACACTGGCTGGAAGCAGCACATCTGAGTGATGTATTTGGCTGGATACCTGGAGCAGGCGCATTTCATTGCTTTACCTTTGCTGGTATGATTGCCACACTATTATTGGAGAAATATTATTCCAGTACAGAAAATAAAAAATTATTGATTATTTATCCGATAATCGGAGTTGGACTTATTGTTCTGGGACTTATCTTCAGAAAGTTTTTTATTATCTCAAAAATTCACGCAACTCCTACCTGGATCTTCCTATGTAGTGGTATTGCTTTTCTTTTTTACACTATAATCTATTGGCTGGTAGATTTAAAGAAAAAAGCTCATTGGTTTGATATAATTAAACCAGCAGGAACGAGTACCCTAACCTGCTATCTGATTCCCTACTGGTATTATGCCATAGCAGCACTATATGGCTTTGTGATTCCGATTACCTTCAAAACAGGAGCCTTAGGTTTGATCAAATCCATGATTTATGCATTTATTATCATTGGAATTACTGCATTACTGGGCAAACTAAAAATAAAGCTGAAGATTTAATTTTCACACAATGCCGGACCGCCATAAAGTCCGGCATTACTTATTTTTCCGCTTCTATAGGTTTATTCAAATCTATATGCTGCAGTATAGCAGGATCTGCCAGATCGGCTGTAAAACTTCTGGTATAGTCCAGTTCAATCTCAACATTCCCAATCACACAATCCTGTACATGTCCACCCGTTGTGCGAGCCTGATCGATAAAGTGAAAATGATAGGTAGGGCTATTTAATACAGCTGCTGATTCCGGAGTAAAAAAGCCAACAATAGTACCTTTCATTTTCGTATGGGTAAACTCACTTACAGGTACTTGCTCAATAGGTTTGTAAGGTTTCTCCTGTTTATGGTAACTGGTAAAGGTAATAGAGGCAAACTCTCCACTTATTTTTATAGCCACAAAAGTGTTCTTTACAATCAGTGAGTCCAGATACTGTTCCAGCTCCTTTAGCGAAAATGCCTTATTTATCTTTACTTGTTTGTCTGTTTTAAAGAACTTGATAGCAGAAAAAGCAATTTTAGCCTGATCAGGCATTACCTTCGCTTTGCCATCAGCAGGAATGGAATAAGCTACTCCATCCAGAATAACCAATTCACTAGCTACCTTTTCTTCGCTTCCCAAGCCAAAATCACCATAAGATTTTAGCTCTTTGGCAGTTATCACACCATCATACTGCCCCAAACGAATGGCCCGATTCAATGAAATATAATGTATGCCATCAGGCTTATCTGCAGAAATAGTTGCTGAGATCATAGTGATCAGAAGTAAAGGGATGATTCGAATCATAATACATCAGTTTTATACCGTAGTGCATCCAAACCAACTAAAAAACCAGACCAGCTAATTCTCTTTTCCATAATAAATAGCAGAAGTATTATACACCTAATAAGGAATGATATATTTGTGATACGCCTATGAAAACTCAAAACTCACTATACAAACGAATCAGACTCTCAACACTGGATAATCTGGAGTTATTGATAGCAAAAGAATATACAGATAGTTTTCCAGCCCACAGCCATAATACCTTCTGTCTGTCTTTGATTGATCAGGGCACTTTCAGTGAAAACAATATATTGGCAACACCCGGCACTATTCATCTCACACCTCCGGATAAGTTACATACGAATGAACTTGTACATGAATCAGGTTATTCATTCAAAACTTTTTACATTAGTCCGGATCTGTTAAAATCACTCCATGCATCTCAACCCATTTATTTTGAGATGTCTGCAATATCAGATCCGGAGCTATACAATTCATTTCACCAAATCGCAATGGATTTGGAGAATCAATCACCTACACCTGTAGGTGCACTACAGGAAGTACTAAAAAAGCTCCTGACAAGGTATGCAGTGGACAAACCAGAAGAAGAAAAATATGAATCTGCGACAATAGTCAAAGAATTACAGATGTATATCCATGAACATCTTGAGGAAAAAATTTCTCTGGATCTTTTAGCTTGTAGGGCAAGGCTGGGGAAATTCAAGATGTTACGCTTATTTCAGAAACATACAGGTTTGTCCCCTATTGCTTATATTATTCTTCAGCGTATTGAAAAAGCCAAATTACTGTTAAAAAGTGGCTACCCTGTGGTAGAAGCTGCATTGGAAACAGGATTCTATGATCAGAGTCATTTCACCAATTACTTCAAGTACTATGTTGGGGTCCCTCCTGTAATATATCAGAATGCATGCAATATTTTACAAGACCAGAACTAGAAAGATTTATTTCTTTGCATAAATTTCTTTTCTATGCGAATAAACTTTCTGACACTGCTTCTGTCTGCTTTTATAGTAGTATGCTGTAAATCATCGAAGACACCTTCTGTTTCTACCATTGTCCAACTTGAAGCACAACTCAAAAAAATCGAATCACACTCTGCTCTACCAGGATTTGCTGTAGCTATTGTAAATCAGGATGGTGTTGTCTATCAAAAAGGATTTGGCTATGCTAACCTGGAGAAAAAGATTCTGTATACTCCAGAAACTATTCAACCCGTTGGGTCTGTGAGCAAAACATTTATTGCACTTGCCATACAAAAAGCCATTGAACAAGGGCATTTTACACTAGAAACAAAGATCAATGATATTCTTCCTTTTCCAGTAAACCATCCTAAGTTTCCTGAGAAAGCTATTACAATCAGGCAATTGGTGACCCATACTTCCGGGATTCTGGACAATGAAGCCGGATACCAGAAAGCCTATCAGAATGAAAAAAAGCCTACTATTTCTTTAAACGAATACCTGATTAGTTATCTTACTCCCAAAGGCACATTGTACACAACTGAAAACTTCAGTAATCAGGAACCTGGTAAAGAGTACAACTACACCAATATTGGCTCAGCATTAGCAGCCTATCTTATAGAAGCTAAAACAAAAATTTCGTATGGAGAATATGTAAGGCAATACATTTTAGAGCCCTTACATATGCAGGACTCACATTGGTTTTATGATCCGATCAAATCAAATCAGTATGCATTGTTATATAACCATGTAAATAAACCCTATGACTTTTACTCATTAGTAACTTATCCGGATGGAGGTTTACGTACATCCTGCCACAATCTCTCTTTGTATCTGATCGAAATGATTAAAGGGTATACCCAACATGGTTCACTGTTGACAGAAAAGTCATACCAATATATGTTTAGTCCTCAATTTGAAGCAACCAACAAACCAACAGGATTTCCTGAAAAATACACCAATCAAAGTATGTTCTGGACGATCAATCGTGCAGGAAGGATTATGCATACAGGAGGAGATCCTGGATTATCCGCTTTTATATCTTTTGATCCTCAAAAACAAACAGGACGGATTCTATTGATCAATACAGAAGTAGAAGATAATGAGAAGGCTGTGCAGCAAATCAAAGAAATTACAGAGATTCTGCAAAACGTTGAATCCCATCTTAACTAATCATTTTAACACAAAGTACCTATTTTTGGATTTATCAGGATCATAATACAATAAACATTTCACTGAAAAATTAATATTCTCATAATACCAGACTATGTAGCTTTGGCTATTCATTGTTAACATTTATTTTGTTATGAAAGCCACTTTACTTACTCTCTTAGGAATACTCTGGCCGGCAACCTTCCTGGTAGACATAGATCAGTTGCCTTTAAACCAGATTCAGATTATTGGTTCACATAATAGTTATAAACAAGCTATCGAACCGGCCTTGTTTCAGACATTGAAAAAAGCGGATTCTTCTCTGGCTAACCATATTGACTATAGCCACCTAAGTCTTGAAGATCAATTGAATATTGGACTGCTGAATCTGGAAATAGATATCTATGCGGATAGTCAGGGAGGAAAATACAGCCATCCAAAAGGACTTGACTGGGCAAAACAAACAGCTCCTTATGACCCAAAAGAAGAGATGAAAGAACCTGGATTTAAAGTCTTTCACATACAGGAGATTGATTTTCGCAGTCATTGCCTTACGTTCAAAAATTGCCTCCAGACGTTAAAGAGCTGGTCTGATACCCACAAAGGTCATTACCCTATATTTATTACAATCAATGCTAAGGACGAAACTATCAATAAACCAGGATTTACAGTTCCAGAAAAATTTACCACTGAAATATTTGATCAGTTGGATAAGGTACTTACAGAATCACTTGGCCGGGATAAACTACTTATACCAGATGATATACGAGGAAACCACAAAACACTGGAAGAAGCTGTAAAGAAAAAGAACTGGCCTAAAGTACAGGCAGCCAAAGGGAAGTTTATCTTTATTCTGGATGAGACAGGAACAAAACGGGCTGCCTATATTCAGAATCATTCCTCACTAAAAGGACGTATCTTATTTACCAATTCAGACGCTGATACACCAGAAGCAGCAATCCTTATTAAAAACAACCCGGAAAGAGATTTTGTAGAAATACAAAAACTGGTAAAACAGGGCTATATAGTTCGTACTCGTGCCGATTCCGATACAGAAGAAGCCAGACATAATGACTACAGTAATTTTACGAAAGCACAACAATCTGGAGCACAAATCATCACCACCGATTATTATGTACCCAGTACTCATTTCAAGTCTGATTACCAGATTAGTTTTAAGGACAAAAAATATATCAGGGTAAATCCGGTAAAACCATAGTGCCTGTTTTTATCGAATTTATAAAAAGGAGTATTTTTTATTTATATAAAATATTCCTTTCCTCTATTTTCTTTCTAAAACTCTAGTAAAAATAGTCGGTTATCTTCTATATACAGTAACGATAGAAGATAACCTTTATGAACGATCAATCCCAACATGTAAGCCGCAGAAGTTTTCTGGCAGCAACCGGAGCAACACTCACGGGCAGCTTGCTAGTAAACCCATTTTCCCTACAAGCTATACCTATTACAAAACCAGCTAAAAAAGTTCGACTGGCTATGGTTGGTACCGGAAGCCGAGGTAGTAGTATGTGGGGGACCGATGTACAGAAAAACTACAGTGAACATATTGAATTTGTTGGCCTGTGTGATATTAATCCGGGCAGATTGGAATACGTCAAAAAAAGAATGGGAGTAACCTGCCCTACATATACCGACTTTGACAAAATGATGAAAGAAGTCAAGCCCGACACTCTCATTGTCACTACAGTTGATGCGACTCACCATGAATTTATCATCAAAGGTTTGGAAATGGGTGCCAATGTACTCACCGAAAAACCTATGACTACTGATGAAACCAAATGTCAGGCTATTCTGGATGCAGAAAAACGCAGTGGTAAAAAAGTAACGGTTACCTTCAATTATCGGTATTCGCCTCATCGTGCCAAAATGTATGAACTACTCCGGCAAGGAGCCATTGGTAAGCTTACTTCTGTAGATTTCCACTGGTATCTGGATACCAGTCATGGAGCCGATTATTTCCGTCGCTGGCATAGACTGGTAGAGAAAAGTGGTTCATTGTGGGTACATAAAGCATCACACCATTTTGACCTGCTCAACTGGTGGATAGATAGTGATCCAACAGAAGTATATGCATCTGCATCACTCGATCATTATGGAAAAAACAATTCATTCCGTCATACCAATTGTCGCCCATGTCCGCATAAAGACAAGTGCAAATATTATTGGGACATCACCAAAAATGAATCGTATGTGAATCTGTATGTGAATAATGAAAAACATGATGGATACCTGCGGGATGGATGTGTATGGAAAGAAGACATCAATATTTATGATAAAATGGCAGCAACCATTAAGTATGCCAATGGAGTACAGGTTAGCTATTCCTTAACTACGTATTCACCTTATGAAGGATATCGTATTGCATTCAATGGTACAGAAGGCAGGTTGGAAGCCTGGATTCAGGAAAGCAACCCAACTGAAAAACACGATTATGATGAACTAATGTTGACAAAAAATTTTGGAGACAGAGAATACATCAAGATATCTCATGGCACCAGTGGGCATGGAGGAGGAGATAAACTACTAAAAGACCGCATTTTTATTCCAGGCACCTCTGATCCATTACGACAGTCTGCTGGCACACGTGATGGAGCATTGGCCATTCTGATTGGTATTGCAGCCCGTAAAAGCACACAAACAGGACAAATAGTTAAGATTGGCGATCTGACAACAATAAAACCTCAAGCACAAAAGGCCTGAGAGACTAAACCAAAAAGCCTATAGACCTATCTATAGGCTTTTTACTTTGTGCATTTATACTCTTACTGTCCTTTACCTTCTTTCTTTGCCGCGTTTTCCTGTGCATAACGAATCTGCTTCAGATAAAAAACAGCCTCCTGTTCTTTTACTGGTGTAATGGAATAGGAGTTTTTCCGTGCACCAGCGGGCAAATACTGAAAGTAATTAGGTATGGAAACATCAGGTTGTAAACTGAAGCATTCTCCATTTTCGCTCTCTGCACAAAGAGAAAGTTCAGATAAAAGAGAAGTCCATTCTACTTCTACAATAGAATTTGGTTTCAACTCTCTCCTCAATGTATCAGATTGATTACTTAGCCTTATAAGAATGGTTTTATCATCTTTTGCTTTGTCTCCTCTGTAGTAAATAATACATCGGGCTGATGAACGTGGAGTAGCGCCAACTATTTCCGGATGACTTGAAACGGCCTGTATCTGCCCAGTCTCCATATTTAACCAGTATGTTTGAATAGTATTATTATTTGTTGCTCCTCCTACTACTACTGTGACCACACCTCCTACAACCCCTCCTACCAACGCTCCTGTCGCAATTGCAGGTGATGCCGCATTTGTACTTGCATATGCATCAAATAAAAATCGTCTGCCTACTTTCTTTAGTGGAAAATAATCATTCTGTGCATGTATATAGACCTGCTGTCCATCTGAAAAACCCCAGGCATCCCGTACCATTGTGGGCTTGCCATCTTTTCCTCTTACATAAGGTATTGCCCGTTCTTCTCCATTCCAGCGTTGTCCTTTCCGAATACTCCTCTCCACATCAAAATTATCTGTATAGGAAGGTGTATTACTTCTGAACTCATTAAAACTATAGTAAATGCCTTTTTGAGGGACCTCTGCCTGAAATATAGGTAGCTTGTCAAATTTAGAATCATCTGTTGCAGGTGCATTCATTTCTGATTCTGATAATACCATTCCCTGAGAAATCTGCTTTTGATAATTGCTTTTTACTAGTTTTTGCATACACTTTGCCAAAGCACGTGCAATATTCTCATCATGCTTTTGAGTAACATCCATTCCTTCTTGCTTACTCAATGCATAAGTCTGATGAACCAATCGAAGTGTGTCATTACTGTTACTGATAAAGTCTAAGCCTATGGATGCAGTTGCAGTCTCCCCACCAGCCGTAATAGTTTCAGAGATGGTCAGATAGATTACTTTTACAATCAGTGCATTATCCCCTTTTCTTCGAGGTAGATTTGTATCAAAGAAACCTTGTAGCTCTTCTGTTAGCTCTTTCTCAAAATAGGCATCTCGTGGGTTGTTTAACATTCCTTTGTATACAACCCCAAGCTCTGACTCCTCAGTCCGTGCATCTATTACCTTTGTTACATAGAAATCTCTATTTTCAATTTGGATAGATTGTTTTCTGAGGGAAATAAGAAAAGAATCCTGTGCGATAACAGAAGTGATTGTACTAAATAAAAGGAATAAAAAAAATAAGGCAAAATGTTTCATTTAACAATATTCATAAATTGAGTGTGGGTTTTATTATCATTTCCAGTAAAAGTAAACATAGTATGTTAACTCTTATCAGAATATTTTTTTACAATTATCAGCTAAATACCTGTAAATAAACATAATACAACAGTTACTTCAGATATATTAGCAGGTTAAACTATAGCATGAATAACTATACATATCAATATATTTTTCAACTATATTAAGGCAGGTATTGCATTATTAAAAAAAGTTTCTACCTTTGCACTCCCATTCGACAAGAAGTCAAAATGGAAAACAAAAAGGAGGCTTAGCTCAGCCGGTTCAGAGCATCTGCCTTACAAGCAGAGGGTCGGGGGTTCGAATCCCTCAGCCTCCACATATCAGCAAAAGGTCTTAGATAATCTCTAAGACCTTTTTTATTTTTCATATTTATAGGTTGTAAATAACCATTCGTTCAACGCTATTTCTTTTCAATATATAAGATCAGGCCTTATTTTACTCTGCTATTTTACAACCGTGAACAATGCTTCGAAGCTGGTTCTCCAGCAAGTGTCCATCTATAAGCCCCCAATGTTCTATAATTTTCCCATCTGCTAACCGATATAATCTATATCCTACCGTTTCTACCTCCTTGTAGGTGGCAGGTATATCTCTCCATAATCCAATGTGTTTCATTTTCATACGAACTTTGATCACACTTCTATCATTCTCTGTAACATGATCATCAATAAGTGTAGTATGTTCAAAAGAAAAGCTAATAGCTTGTATCCATTTTAGCATCCCTTCTTTACCTGCAGGCAGATGGTCAGGTAAAGAGTGATCAACAAAATCAGGATGAAGAAATTCCTGTACAACATCAAATCGGCGTAGATTCCAGATTTGTTCAATAAAATCAGTAATCAGTGTTTTGTTAGACCTTTGCATAGAAGTATGTTTATTTAGTTTACCAGCCTATACAAAAGTAGAAGGGTTATAAGAGAAGCACCTGTGATAAAGGTCACATAAAATACTAGACATTTTTCACCTTGCTCCGGATGCGGCTTAGAGTTTCTCTGGCTATACCCAGATAAGATGCAATTTGAGTCAGGGATATACGTTGGACTACTTGCGGCTGGTGTTGTAACAAATATTCGTAACGTTCCTGTGCTGTGAGCAGTTGGAACAACGCCATCTGCTCTTCCTGCCGAGCAACAAGCATCTCGAGTAACTTACGGCCAAAGGATTCAATCTCGGGAGATAGCTGATAGGCCGCCAGCAATTGAGCCCTGTCGAATCGAACTGCAATCAACGATTCACATACCTGAATAGCATACTCAGATTTCAGATTCTTTGTCAGACTTTTGAGATTTGCAGCAAATTCCTGTTCAAAATAAAAGGCAGTATTGATTTCATCTCCTTCTTTGTCATAAAAGGCTCTGCAATATCCTTGAGTTACAAAAAAGATAGATTGACAGACTTCGCCTGGAGTAAGTATGTAGTCTCCTTTGGAAAATTGACAGACAGTTAGTGTATTTTGTAAGATCAGCCAGTTTTCTTCTGACAGGCTGCCAATAGTATGGATATATACCTTTAATTTATGCAATGCATCAGTCCATCTTTTATCTGTTTTTTCCATCTGTTGCAACAACTACAGTTTTTATAGAGGAGATGTATATCTATATCCCTCTTTAATAACTTTGAATGTTTGCCCTTCTTCCTGCATATAAGTAGCATTATATCCTTCTGCTCCTACCCAATCCGTAATCAATTCTATCTTTCCTTCATATTCCAATACAGCCAGAATTTTGTAATACTCCCATCCAAATTGTCCGCCATCATCTACACTCCACGTACTTGTCTCATCGTATTTAGCTGGAAAATCTTTATAAAGAATTTTATCTGAGCCAACCACAACCAATGAGGCCAGTGCAGAATCACCTTTTAATTCAAATTCTACAAGAAAAATGCTTCTATTGCCTGATAACTTTACCAGACTATGCGAGTCCTTTACCTTCCATCCCTTAAAGGATTCTATCTTTGCTCTGTTACTATCAGAAAGCTTTCCTTTTTCGAAAGGTGTTGTTGGGATCAGTTTATGCGTTTCAAGAAATGGTTTTGTAAACAACACTGTAGTTTCTTCTTCACTTACTGTCCCAGATGTCACTATATACAGGTTTCCTCCACTTCTATCAAAGTTCTCAGCCCATTGACGGCCATTGCTTTGCTCTGATTCTTTTTTTGCTTCACGAAAAATAATGTCGACGATCTTTCCTTCTTTTGAAAGAGCCTTGGTAAAACTCTCGGGTAGCACTACTGAATCTTCCTGCATTAGTATTCTTTTGCCAGTCTGATCACAAAATCCAAAACCAATTGTTGAGATACTTGTTTCATTAGCATTGGAAGCGGATTCCATTATTGTCTCTGATTGAACTGCTATAGAATCATTATTCTTTTCACTCTGTTTAGAATCAGTGGAGCATCCGATCTGCCCAAATAGAAAAATAATACACGCAGTTAAAAAAAGGGAAGAAATATATCTGATAGACATGTAGTTTGAGAGTTATATACTAACCGCAAGTCTACCATTTTTGCTTCTGTTTTTCAAGATTCTTATTTTGTAAATAAAGTTAAAATGTATGCAAAAAAAATCGGAAGGCAAGAATGTGCTTGCCTAAAAGTTTGTGGGAGAGCAGAAAAAAGGGAGCAACCAATCTTACTCCCTTTTCTTTATACTAATAAGCTTTTATTCTCCATCTTCCTCCTCATCTGTACTCAATAACGATCTCAATTTGTCAAACTTGGGGTCTACGGTAAACTTACCACTTTTATCGATAATCCCCCATTTGTTATTGACCTTGACAATAGCAGTACCATTTACAAACTTTTCAGCAGATTGGAATCTAGGTTCAACAATCCAGTTTCCTTCCATGTCCATATATCCCCAAAGTCCAGACTTTTGTACTCGTGCAATTCCCTCTGAAGCTCCCAATATATTGTCATACTGTGGCTTAACCACCCACTTACCAGACTTATCGATCATACCCCATTTGTTATTTTCACGTGCTCTTCCCAAGCCTCCTGTAAAAGGACTAAGAAAGCCAAAAGTTGGCTGTACTACCCAATTTCCCTGCTTGTCTACCACACCCCATTTTGAATTTCTTACCACAGCGACTCCATCTGAAAAGGCTTTTACAACAGAAAATGACAGATTGCCTAGACGCTGCCCTTTCTTGTCAATCACTATCCAACCTTCTTTTGCCAGGACAAAAGCAACACCATCTCTGAAAGGAATGATGTGATCATATTTTGGTTCAATGGCCCATTGTCCTTTTGTATCCAGATAACCCCACATACTATTTGACCTGGCCATAGCCAAACCACTCGTAAAATCACGTAACCCACCATATGCAGGCTGAATCACCCAATTACCTGTTCTATCTATAAATCCCCAATCTCCACTTTCAGACTTTGCCATAGCCAATCCCTCAGCTGAGAATTTGCGAATAGCGCCAAATATAGCCTTTCCAACAGGACTTCCCGTTGTATCAATTAATCCATGCTTGCCTGGGGTATTACTAAATTCAACTACAGCTACCGTGCCATCGAAGTTTCGTACAGATGAAAAGCGATAGGGAGTAATCAATTTCCCTTTTTTATCAATATAGCTCCAAAGACCTTTGCTTTTCACAGCAGCAAATCCATGAGAAAACGGATCAGCATCATCAAAGGAAGGTTCGATTACCCACTTTCCATTGGCATCAATATACCCATACAATCCATTTTCTTTGGCAACAAATAATTTCTGAGCAAATGACTGGTTATATGCTATAATGAGAAGCACAACCAAAAACAACTTTTTCATAGTGAAGATTAAATTTTTTACGACGGTTGAAACCACAGGGAGTGGTAACATATACATTAGAGTGAAATTTACAAACTATTACTTCAAAATTGAGTGCAAGATAGATTTAAACACAATGACTAGTTAGTATGATATAGATATTTTTTCTTTTTATACAAGATCAATTATTTGGGTAACTCTGTGTCTATCCTTTGTATCAAAAACACCTAATAGTATCTCAAATGAGTCATTCCACTGAATATCAGACAAAATACAATTTCATACTTGACCAAGTCCTTCTGATAGTTTAGTTTGCAAAAAGCCTTTATAACATGACACCTCATTCTTTCCCAAAATATACCCAAACATATACACTCGATTCTTTACCTGGAACACATTTTCTGGTACTTGCACAGAAAGCTGCACAGAAACTTGGATGGGAAAAAACTTATACAAATCAGACTAGTTTTTTTGCGCATGTATTGTCAGAAGATACGATAGAATATGAAGTTCAAATTACACTTGAAGAAGATAAAGCTTATCTTCAAAGTGAGTCTGTCACAAACTCAAATACAATAGCAGACAGAAACAAAGAAAATATACTAATCCTTATTCAAACAATAGAAGAGCTACAAAGTGCAATACAGCCAGAAGATCTAACACAACAAGCTTCAGAGTTGCCTTCTACCCTACCAATGGAGATATCAGAAGCATATCATGAAACTGCTTTACCTACAGATCGGGGATGGCTCTGGGCGTTTGTTCCTGTAGAAGGTTATTTTGTTACACCTATACTTATCATTCTGAACATTGTCATCTTTATAGCAATGGCATTAGCTGGTGTAGGAATTATTGAACCAGATACGGATAGCCTCATCCAATGGGGAGCTAACTTTATGTAAGGCCCCCCAAAATTCAGACAGGGATTAAATCGAAAAATGTATTAGATTTACCTTGTTCTTATGAAAAAGACTCGCTTTAGTGAACCTCAAATTATTAAGATTCTCCAAGAGGTGGAATCTGG
>JASJOS010000001.1 GCA_030068525.1 Xanthocytophaga flava | reverse complement strand
AACATTGTTGGTGGTTATAGTGAAGGTGATCACCTCTTCCCATTCCGAACAGAGAAGTTAAGCCCTTTCACGCCCATGATACTGCCTTCACCGGTGGGAAAGTAGGTTGCCGCCACTTTACTATTACTAAGCCACTCTTAATGAGTGGCTTTTTTGTTTAGCACCTCTCTACTCCCAACACTTTTACAATCAGGTGCTAATTGATGTAGGCTTGACTTTACTAAAAGGCAATAAAAAAGCGATCCCTTTTAAAGAATCGCTTTCATCTATTATTTTCTTTTAGCTATAGTCGAGATATTACTTTTTGAATAAGGTCATCTATTATTTTCTCTGGATTCTTGGCAAACTGATTATTAATCCGATTAGCCAAAATTGCATTTAAGGATAATACCTCGTGACCTAACATTCTTCCAAATGCATAATATCCTGAGGTTTCCATTTCCATATTAGTTAACCAGAAATTGTTATGGTGGAAATAATTTAATTCCTGAAGAAACTTTGGGTTTGTACTGGGAATACGAAGTTGTCGGCCTTGTGGCGCATAAAATCCTGGTGCTGTCACTGTGTTGCCCTCAATCATATCTTGTGCAAACTGTTGCAATAACTCCTGAGATCCACTGGCACAATAAGGCTCGAATCCCAATTGTAGCTTTTGTTGTAATAGCTTATTTATGGCTTGTTCTTCTGGTGTCTGAGCAAACTGGTAAAAATACATCAAAGAATCTAACCCTATTGCATTGACAGATGCTACCAAACTACCTACAGGTATATCTGCTTGTATACTTCCAGACGTACCAATGCGTATAATCTTTAATCTCCGTTGTTTATCTTTGATCTGACGGGTTTTCAGATCGATATTGACCAATGCATCCAATTCATTCATAACAATCTCTACATTGTCAGTTCCTATGCCTGTGGAGATCACTGTAACTCTTTTGTTATTACAGATCCCAGTCTGAGTAATAAACTCACGTTTATTCATCTCAAAATCTACCGAATCGAAGTATTGAGTAACCTTATGGACTCTACCCGGATCTCCCACTACGATAATAAGATCAGAGATATCTTCAGGAGAAAGGTTTAGGTGATAAACACTTCCATCAGGATTAAGAACCAATTCAGATTCGGCAAGAGATTTCATAAGGATGTATAGTATGGTTAAGTAAAACAAAAGATCAACCGAGGTTGTTTCGATTGATCTTTTAAAAAATGATAACTGCTGGGACTACTTTATTTTGATACTTTGGCTCTTTGTAATCCTTTGTAAGGATTGTAGCCATTTGTTTGTTTCTGGTAATACCCGGTTCCATCATATGGACGTAGCTCAGGATGTGACTTACATTCTGCAGAGCATGCTCCTTCCATTTCCCATCCACATTTTTCACAGATAGGCACGTGATTATTACACTCAGGATTAGCACAGTTTACCATACGATCAGAATGTGTACCGCAAACAAAACAGTTTGAGATAACCACAGGATTGACTGTATTGACGTCTACGGCAATTCGGTTATCAAACACATAACATTTGCCTTCAAAGTCTTCTCCACCTGCTTCAAGGCCATATTTAATGATACCTCCATGCAGTTGATATACATTCTCAAATCCTTGTTCCAGCAAATACGCACTTGCTTTCTCACATTTAATACCACCCGTACAATATGTTACTATTTTCTTGTCCTTGTATTGTTCAATCTCATTAATCTTATCAGGGAAATCCCGAAAGTTTTCGATATCCAGTGTGACAGCATTTTTAAATTTACCCAATTTGTGCTCATAGTTTGAACGCACATCGAGAAGAACTACATCCGGATCATTTTTCAGCTTTCTAAATTCCTCAGGGTCTAAATGAATACCTGTCCGTTCACGAGGATTAATGTGATGCAGATCAGAATGGACAATTTCTGATTTGCTGCGTACATGAAGCTTTGTAAAGCCTTGCGTGTCAGAATAATCGACTTTGAAGTCTATATCTGCAAAACGTGGGTCTGACTTTACAATCTCCATGTATTTTTCACAATCTTCTACAAGACCTGAGACAGTGCCATTCAGTCCTTCATGGGCAATAATAATGCGTCCTAAGAGATTTAATTCAAGACAGAGTAAATGATGTTCCTCACGAAACCTTTCTACATCTTCAATGGAAGTGTAGCAATAATAAAGAAGAATACTGTATTTTTTCATGATGTATACGGCTTAGCTTCAGACTAAGTGTAAAAGGATAATAGGACAAAAATAATAGAAATAAAAGGAATGTTTACCAATCGAATGTAAATAAATAAACAATCAGAGTTTTACACAATGACAATAATCATGTATGGAAGATAGGCTTAGGAGAAAAAAGGACTTGAAATGTTGGACAAATTGCACGCAAATAAAAAAGGGCTACGACTTTTTCAAATCGTAACCCTTTGATTCTTAGTGGGCCAGCCTGGGCTCGAACCAGGGACCACCTGATTATGAGTCAGGTGCTCTAACCAACTGAGCTACAAGCCCGGACGAAACCGAAAAGATATTTTATTTTGGTTTCGGGGTGCAAATCTACATATTTGTATTTAAAATGCAAATAACATTTAAAAAAAGAAAAAAATGATTCAACCTACTGCACCAAATCTGATCTTCGACATGGGAGGAGTAATTATTGATATTGATGTCCAACTGGCAATGGTGGCTTTTGCAAAACTGGTAGATTGTGATGCAGAAGAGCTAAAAAGCCGTTTCTGGGGATCTGAGTTTTTTCATGCTCACGAAACAGGACATTGTTCAGATGCTGAGTTCCGTAGTCATATATGTGCTTTGCTACAAAAAACATTTCCTGATACCGATCTTGACCAAGCCTGGAACGCTTTGTTGCTGGAGATACCTGCACAACGAATAGAGTTGTTGAAAGAGCTACGCAAAACCCATAAACTATATTTGTTAAGCAATACCAATGCAATTCATGTAAAAGCCATAAACCAGTTGCTATTGGAACAATATGAATTAAATGGGATGGAAGATCTTTTTGATAAAGTATATTATTCTCATCAGATAGGAAAACGTAAGCCTGGCCAGGAAATTTATACTCATGTATTAGCAGATTCAGGATTGAATGCACAGGACTGTATATTTTTTGATGATTTGCCTGCTAACTTGCAGGCCGCTGCTGAAACAGGAATACGAACTGTTCAGATTATTCCAGGCCAGTTTACAATCAATGACTATTTTCAAGGTACTATTTGACATTTTTCTCTCTTTCCAATGATCAATCAACCTCCTAAGGATAACTATCTGCTTCATATATTTCTATTTGTAGTAACAGTATTTACAACAACCTTGGCAGGTGCTGAGTGGATGACTGCCAAGTCAATTTTTTATACTTTACCATGGAGTGAGGTGTGGCAAGGGTTACAGTATTCAATCCCTTTTCTGGGAATTTTGACTGTACACGAATTTGGACACTATCTGACTTCCCGTTACTACAAGATCAGTGCATCATTACCCTATTACATTCCTATGTATCTTCCTAGTATGAGTATTGGTACAATGGGAGCCTTTATTCGAATCAGAGAGATTCCACGAACACGTCAACAGTTTTTCGATATAGGGATTGCAGGACCGTTGGCTGGATTTATAGTGGCAGTAGGAGTACTTTGGTATGGTTTTGCGAATCTGCCTGCCAAAGATGACATCTTTAGGGTACATCCTGAATACAAACGTTATGGATTGACGTATGAAAAATATGTATACACAGAGCAATTCCTTCAGGAAGAGGATTCTTTAGCTTTTATAAAAAGCCAGCAAGAGGGTGTAATTCCTAAAGTAGATTCTGCCGGAAAGAAAATTACTTTTGTTGCAAGACCTGAGACTTATAAGGAGTGGCTGGCATCCAATATTTCACTGGGTGATAATCTTCTGATGCGTTTCTTTAAAAACTATGTTGCAGAAGATCCCAATCTTGTTCCTAATGAATACGAACTTTTTCATTATCCATTTCTCTTTGCCGGGTACCTGGCGTTGTTCTTTACTGCTCTCAATCTGATCCCTATTGGACAACTGGATGGTGGACATATTTTATATGGACTCATTGGATATAAGAATCATCGCAAAGTGTCGCCCATTTTGTTTACCATTTATATTTTTTATGGTGGACTGGGTGTAATAGACCATACAGGAACGGTTAATTTCCTGGGAGAAGAAATGTCGCCCTGGTGGGGGATTCCTTTGTACCTGTTCTTCCTATATCAGGTATTTGAACGGATGAACGAAGGTAAGTTTGAAGACACTGTATTACTTAGTATTGGGGTACTGACTGCCCAATGGCTGGTAAACTACTATACAGGACTAACAGGCTACCCTGGATGGTTTGTATTTGGCTTTATATTAGGGCGGGTACTAGGTGTGTACCATCCACCTGCCTTACAGGAAGAGCCGTTGAGCTTGGGGCGCCAGGTGCTGGGATGGCTTACCATGGGAATCTTTGTAATCTGCTTTATTCCTGCTCCTTTTATATTCGGGAAGTAAAATATCAGTCATCCCGAATTTTGAAGGAAGAATGTCATTGAGAAAGTAATAAAAAATGCTACAAAGAGAGTTGAGATCACTTTAATCGTGGATGGTTGTGTAGGTGTGCTGGCAATCTTTTCTCCGCGAGGTTGGCCCCTTATCTTGTCCCATATCTTTTCTGGAAAAGAGACCTGTAAATAAAGAAAAAACACTCTCCCTGTCCTCCTGAAAGGATCTCTTGACAAATAGAGTTGCGTTTACCTTCTGAGAGAAAAGAGTTATTCAGAATCCAAAGGTCGCCGGTCTTGCCACGAGTTCCTTTCAGGAGGACAGAGTATAGATGTTCCTTTTAGGAGGGCAAAAAAGGCGAGAGGGCTCAAAACGAGAATTTTCTCTAAAACTTTCAGAATTGAAAAACTTATGGAACATGATAGGGGTTAGCCCATGGACCTTTCGGGGGGAAGGATCGGAAAAAGGAAGAAGCTTGTGCAAGAGCAATGTAAGGGACAATAAACAAATGATGAGAGATTAATTCTCAAAAATAAACCCAAGCCCACATTTTCGAAAGCACAGGCTTGGGTTTTACTCTCATCTAAAATTCGGGATGGTTTATAAATTAATGTGCGATAATAACTTTCCGTTGTATCTGATAAGAGTTAAGCTGAAACGTTAGAATGTACATGCCATTGGGAAGATCTGTGATGCTTAACTCATTGCTGACACTCAGACTTCGGGTAGTTTGTTTTAATACCCGACCCAGCATATCCTGTACCTTTATCTGTGTTACCCCATTTTCATTCCAGTAGAGTTTATCGCTGGATGGATTAGGATATACCTTGAAGTTTCGTACGTAGGGAGGGAGAGGGGGTTCAGTACCTGTTACTGTACCTTTGCCTACAACAGGCCGAATCATAATACTGCCGGTCTCTGGTTCTGTATTATTTTGCCAGTTGGCTCCTCCTGCTATGTTGTAAAACTGTTCGGTATGTGAGTCTGTATTTCTGTCGTATCCTACAGCCAGCAGGTCAGCTGTCGCCTGAATCCAGCCTATATAAATAGTATCTGATACACCGACAGGATACAGTACACTATCATCATCCGGATGGGTAAGAGTATAGGTATAAAACTTGTTGAGGGTATCCGGATACTGTATAGCAAAGGATTTCTGATAGAGTATGGAGCTTGTTTGTCCATCCAGTTTTTTCCAGATAGAAAGCCCAAAGGTTTGTCCGGTCAGATCGGTTTCTCCTACACGTGCAAAATAGATTCTGACAGCTGTAATCGTATCAGGTTTATTCAAAATATAACGTACAGCTACACTGCCCTGTTGTTGTCGTACTCCTATACCATACTCAGCTGTTCCGTCATCGTAGGCATAGTAGTCTGATAAGATGGTGCTTCTGCCTATTGTATCATTGCGGAATACATCAATTCTTGGCGAAGGATTAGCATTTACTGCTTCAATATGGAATTTAGATTGTAAAATCAATGGTGTACTTCCACTAATAGATACATTAGAAGGAATGGAAACAGGCACAACCTCTCTTGTTCTTGGAAACGCGCGATAACTTGAAGAATCATCTAAAGAGTTGTAGGAGTATAGTTGAGTATTGTTTTGTGTATTGACAAGTGTATAGCTAAAAGTAAAATAACTAGCGGCTTTTCTTTGGTTATTAAATGTATAGGTGGTGTCTGCCAGTGCCATTTCACTAACCTGAAACTGATGCAATGGCATGGCTGAATAGCGCTTTAGAACGGATCTGGGCTGCTGAGTAACTGCCATATCTATAATAGACCTTTGATTATAGGATGAATTCGCATCCAGAATAATATAATCCAGGTTCCAGACATCATACATACCTGTAGGACGACCATAGGCTATAAAGCGAAACTGAAAATCGCTATGAAGGAAACGAGTATTGGTAATGTTCAGTAAAGTATCCCTAAACCCTTGTTTAGCAGCGAATTTATCCGCCCATTGACTGATCCAAGCACCTGTATTATCTTTAAACTGAAGTACCAGTGAGTCACCTGGATCTGGAGATTCTCCCAAACTTTGACCTGACCACCAGAAACTGAGTTTGACAGTGTCAGCTAATACTATGTTTTTACTCAAGTCAATAGGTTGGGAGGTAAGAATATCTGTGGTATCTGTAAGTGACTGGTTGGCAGAAGTAGGAGTAGTATATGGTAAGCCATTGAACTGTAATCCATCAAGTGTAGCTATACCTTTGGATGGTTGATCATCCGCATACGTATTGTTGATAACAACGCCATGATTCTCCCACTTAGCAGGGTCTGGCTGACCAAAGTAGGTCGAAAAATCTTCAAAGAAAGGAAGGCTTAAGGCTTGGGTACGAGCCTGAGCTTTCTTGGTAACAGGATTGGGCGGGGTTTGTGTCAATGGGGCTACACGAAGCTGAGCCTGGCAGGTAATGACAGAGAGAAACGCAACCACAACCCAAAAAAAAGAGTAAAAATAATGTTTCATGTAAGGACTATTTATGCAGATAACGCTATAAATCTGAAGTTTAGTATTGAACAGCTTAGTTGAGAGTTTGAAAGTGCTTTCTGTAAATAGACAAAAAACTTGAACCAAAATAGGAGAACAAATTTTACAAAGTCAAACTTGCTATATCTGATATAAGGAGATAATATAGAAAAGTGACTATACAATGTAGTTTATTATTAATAATTAATTGCATCATATTACACTATAACCTATAATAACTAAATATTATGTATTTGAGAGTTACTTCTACTTTGTGTCGAACATGTTTTACATAGTGGCTTCTTTATTCAGAAATCTCATAGTTTGAACGTTTGTTTTCTTGTAATAGAGAGAATCCTTTAGTTATATTAATAATTACAGGTACATAAGAATTGTTTCCAATTTTTAGTGTTCCTTCAGTTTGGAGCTTACTATTAAGTATTATCAGAGTCGTATTATTAAACTTCTCTTGCTCTGGACTGGCAACTAACAATCCTACATATTTATCTTTCATTAACGACTTGCCTTCCACTACAGTTAATTCATTTGTAGAACTAAGGTTTGTTTGAAAGATTTCGGTCAGATCTCTTCGTATTTTTAGTTTACCAGATTTCAGATCAAAAGAGAGGATCTGAGAAGATGTAAGCATATATACTATCTTTGTTTGCAGAATAAAATTGGTTGGTGTTTGAGAGATTTTTTGCTCCCACAGGTGATTTCCAGATGTAGTAAAGGCTGTTAACGAAAAGTTTTTCACATCAGAAGAATGCGTACTTACTAATATAATATCCTCTAAAGGCTGTACCTTATCTATACGATGTTGTGTCTCTAGCAGGATCTCTTTTAAAACTTTTCCAGTTTCTCTTTCTAATAAGGTTATTTTAGCTTCTGGATGCTCCTTAGTAAAAAGTGGATTTGTACCCAGTAAAATGTATTTCTCATTGATGGAACATACTGAAAAATCGTAATAGCCATTAAATGGGGAGTAAGTAGCTATAAGTTTAAAATCGTCTGTATAAATATCAAATTTTGAGGCTCCTCCACCTTCTCCTGTATCTTCTACAAGAAGTCGTTTAGATCCATACTGAATACTGCATTCATGATTGGAAAGTACAAGTGATTGAAGCAGAGTTAGGCTATTTGAGCTAATCTGGTACTTAAGTATTTCCTTTGTATAATTATGCCAGAGTGTTCTTGCCGCAAAAACAAAGTCATTATCATATGCGATCAATTCTTCGTTTTTATCTAAAGTAAACTTGCGGCCATCCTCTAGAATAACTCCTTGTTGAAATTCTTCAGTGCAAGTATTATTAGTTAAGTCACTATCATTCTTCTTAATACCTAAGCTATCTCTGAATAGTAAGGCTTGCTTTTTTCCTTTTATTCTTTCTTGTCTGGAAGCTTCGGTAGTACCGTTGTTGCTTTTGAAAAGAAAATCTTCTTTGAGTACGATTTTTATCTGAGCAAAGGTAGGATTGATAAAGAGATAGGATAGTAGTAATAATAAATATCTGCTTTTCTTCATGTGTGATGCTAGGTAGCTTTATTTAATTAGTGATTGGTTGAGGTGAAAAAAACTGTAATTTTCTATGAGAAGCTTTATTATTAACCAGATGATTTTGTTAATGAGTGTTTAACCAAGTAGTCATCGTAAGAGTTATGAGTGACTAGATCATATCTATGTTTCCTGGACTGCTGACTTAATTCACTGATACTTAAGATTAAGTATGTAGCTTGCTAAGCTTTTATAGTTAACTTAATATACTAGTAGTAGAAGTCGTTTTGGGAGATAATTGAGTATTATAGATGTGGTTTTATTGGAGATATTACAAAGCTATGTAACAAAACTATATAAGCCAAAAAAGGAGTCATTTTCTTAGCAAAATTTAATTTTGCTAAGAAAATGACTCCTTGTGAAATAAATATAGGCTTTACTTATTGTACAGAATCTACAGGTGTTGGTATCGAGTCTACAGGTGCAGGGGCTACTTTTACAGGGCGTGGCTTAGGTGGGCTAAGCCATAAATTAATACGTTCACCTTTACGGATAGTACTTCCTCTCACATAGCCTGGTACCTGTTTGTTAATCGTTGCATTGGCCCCAAGTGTATCAGGTGTAATCGTTCCTTTTACCAGTCCAAGTCCCATAAGGATAGATTCTGCCTCACCCATAGTACGTCCAATAAGGTTAGGTACAGCAAACGGTTTATTATCACCAAGGCTACCCAGTACGATATCAACCTGCGTGTGTTTCGCTATGCGTGTTCCTGGTTCGACAGCCTTTCCGTTGATCTGCTGACCCAGTACCGAATTAGGATGAAGCGAATCTGGCTGATAGATAACTTTACCTAAACTTAATTCAAAGTTCTCCAGTGTTTCCTGCGCACTACGTAATGAAAAATCCTTCAGATCTGGCATCTCTACCGTTGGAGGGTTCTGGGCTACAACAGTTATAAATATCTTGCGATCTTCTTTTACCTGAGAACCTGCTGCCGGATATTGAGTTATGACCGTAAGTGGAGGAAGCTTGGATACATAATCTGAATCCTGTACTTCATAGCGAAGATCATGTTCTTCCAGAATATCCACAATCTGGTCCAGCTTCATTCCCGTAATTTTAGGAACTTCTACTATATCATTATGATTGGTACTGGAAGGCAGATACAGAAAGAAAAATCCCAATACAAATACAATTACCAATACTGCCATGATACCCAAATGTATTGCCAGCTCTTTGGCTGATACAGAACGAGCTGGTTTTATGGCTGATGCAGTAGGTCTTGTCCCCGTTGGTTTGGCTTTGAAAAACCTGGAAATAATGTCTTGAAGTAAGCTCAATGGTAATGAAGTATGTGTTACAAATTAGGTTCCTGTTGTTGATCCGGAGTTGCTGGTGGTGCATCTGACGTAATCCAGATATCTATAATATCGCCTGTACGGATAGGTGTACCAGGTGCTGGCATTTGTTTGGTAATTGTGCCTGGTGTACCTGGAGCAGGAAGAGTACTTCCTAATATTAAACCAGAAGCGGCAATCTCAAATTTTGCTTCCTCTTCTGTTTTTCCAATCAAATCAGGTGTTGTAAATTCTTTATTATTGGCCCCATCTCCTGCTACTAAGTTAATGTGAGTCCCTTCAGGTACTTTCTGGCCAGCAGCTATAGCTTGTTCCAGTACTACAGAACCCAGATAGGGTTTTAGTGTAATAGAACCCATAATCAGCTTATAATTTTTTAATGTCATCTCTGCACTTTTAAGTGACATATCTTTCAGATTGGGCATTGTTACCATCCGGGGATTTTTGGCAACAACTGTCAGATAGATTTTACGCCCTGCCTTTACTTTGGAATTGGCTTTCGGATATTGCTCTTTTACTGACAAAGGAGGCATATTCAGATCAAAAGTAGAATCTTGTACTTCGTACCGTAAATCTTTATCATCCAGAAATTCTTCCAGTTCTTCCAGTTTCATTCCTCTCAAATCAGGAACTGTAATGCTTTCACCGTGATTGGTAGTCCAGGGGAGATATATAAAAAAGAAAATCAGTAAAATGATCAGTGACAACAACACTACTATTCCTATCTGTATCCAAAGATCGCGTTTGTTGTTGGTTTTGATAATAAATTTTGTGTCTGCCATGAAAGGTATATCTGATAATACGGATATTTTACGATTACAAAGATATTGTTTTTGACTAGGAATTATAATCTTCTTATCTCTATGGAATGGATTTAACGGAAAACAGGCGAAAAATAATACAAAATTATTTCACGCCTGTAAAACTATATTCGTTCTGTATTAATAAAAGTCTGTATACAAGGTTGTCTAAAATTATTTTATAAAGGCTCTTCCTGTCTTTGGTGTGATTCTTCCCGTCGTTGGTGTTCTCACCAACGAGTTGTTTCCCATCATGCATGTTGGTGATAACACTAACATGGGGATCGAAAGACTATAAAGGCTTATGTTGAAGCCCATAACCTACTTGAGGTTTCTCTCTAAAATACATTCGTTGAGCTTTTTAAAAATAAAGTAGACAATCTATCAGACAAAAGCTTTCGCGGTTTGTTTGGATGATCCCAATCCATCAATACCTAGTTCAACTACATCCCCAGGTTTCAGATAAATAGGAGGGTTAAAGCCCAATCCAACTCCGGCAGGGGTACCCGTAGAGATGACATCTCCCGGAAGAAGAGTCATAAACTGGCTGATATAGCTTACTAAAAACGGAATTTTGAAAATAAGGTTGGAAGTATTGCCATCCTGAAATGTTTTTCCGTTGACTGTAAGCCATAGACGTAAGTTATGAACATCTGAGATTTCCTCTTTTGTAGCCAGGAATGGCCCTAGGGGAGCAAATGTATCACATCCTTTTCCTTTCATCCACTGACCACCCCGTTCGATCTGAAATTCTCTTTCACTATAATCATTGTGAAGTACATATCCTGCTACATAATCAAGTGCATTGGCTTCCTCTACATAGCTGGCCTTTTTTCCAATCACAACTCCCAATTCTACTTCCCAGTCTGTCTTTACGCTGTTTTTAGGAATTATCAGATCATCATTGGGGCCACACAGAGCTGTGGTAGATTTATAAAACAGAATAGGTTCTTCCGGAATTTTTGCTCCTGTCTCTTTTGCATGGTCAATGTAGTTTAAGCCTACACATACAATTTTGCTTGGACGGGCTATAGCTGAACCCAGGCGTACACCTGCCGGGATCTTTGGGGCTGTTGCTGCATTGGATGATGCCCAGGCTTTTAGTCTGGTTAATCCATCAGTGGCAAAAAAATGTTCGGTATAATCTTCACCGAATCCAGATGCATCAATAGAGGTGCCGTCTGGTAGCAGTAAGCCAGGTTTTTCCTGACCAATCTCTCCGAAACGAATAAGTTTCATAAATAGGAATTTAACAATTGAAACAATAGTGCTTGCTATAGCAATATGACTTGAAAGTGCAATGTTACATATTATTTCTGTTGAAATACCTGAAATTTTCGTAGAATCCAGCTACTCAACGCAATCAGCATGTCATACCCAAACATAAACCAGACAGTAGATGATGGTGCAAACTCTGGATACCATTCTGCAAACTGCTCCCAGTCTAAACCCTGATCCGGAATAATCAAGTGTAGGTGCATGAGTGGTAATGAAAGTAGCAGGATAACAACTAAAATTTTTAGGTTTGTATTCTTAAGTAGAATGAACAGATAGGTCATTATAAATGGAAAGCCCAGAAAAACAATACGAGTAAAATCTCCTCCAGCTAGTAAGCTAAGTCCCAGGTAAGTGACCGAAAACAGGAATAGCAGATCGGTATGGATATCTCTGAACAAGGGAAGGGAATACTTTCTTTGTTGTATAGCTTGCTGTATAGAATACCAGTTGCCATCTTTTCCCCATTGCCATAACGCTAACCATAGAATGCTACCAAAGGCTATCCAAACACCTGTAAGCCACCGAATAATTCTGAATGGATCAATCAGGCTTTGTTTAATAAAGTACAGTATTGTAATGACTGAGTTTCCTTGTGTACTGGGAGGAAATACTTGTCCTATAACGTATTTAAGGATAAGGCTGATAACAAGGCTTCCTGCTATAATAGGTATGGGGAAAGTTTTGGAATGAGTAGACCTATTGTACAATAGTCCATACATACCCAAAACAATAAGCAAGGCAGGAAACGACTCTTTCTGGATAGTAGCCAGCGGAGCCAGCCACCAGAGATGCATCCAGTTACGATTATAAAGTAATAACAGGAATAGAGTCTGGAAAAAGTAGAGAGGTACATCCACTGTAATAGGGTCATACGCATTCAGACGAATTAAGCCCGTCCAGTGAAACAACAGCCAAAAAATGCCCCATCCCATCAGATAAGGGCGGATCGTAATTTTTTGCCAATAATAGATTAGTATACAGACAGATAACAGAGAAAAAATCAGATTAACAATCTGAAAAGCTGTGACTGGTATAGCTACAGGTAATAGAGATGCCAGCCAGGGAATTGCTATTCTTGAGTGAAAAGGGAAGGCAACCTCATAATGTTGCGACTTCCCTGCCAGATAATCATAGATCTTTAGATACTGATTACCATCCATCAAAGGTGCTTTAGTATAGGAAGCTATTGGCTGATGGAAATAATAGAATACAAATGTAGCAGATGTGATAAATAGAATAACCGGATAAATAAAACCTTTCTGTACTATCACTTCAATAGAAAATAGGTGAACGGCCAAATATAGTCAGAAATGCTATTGTATCAGAGAAGGCTGTAAATTGCCTTATTTTGGAGTATGCTCTTTCTGGTAATGCTCCTTCAAAAAGTCTTCTCCAAAATCGTTCGTAAGATCACGGACTGAGGTATGGATATGATTTCCATTATTTTGTGTGTTGTCATACTCAATAAGAAGAGTAGGGCCTTGAATACGATAATAATGTCCGGCTCCCCATTGTTGACTACCTGCCCATGCGAAACGAAGATTGTCTAATCCGGCAGCTTCAATTTTTTGCATTAGTTCATCTGCAAAGCCTATGTGGTATTTACGAACATAGACCCCAACCAGTTGCATGAACTGTTGTTGCTGAGGCTTTGTCAGTTCTTTGAATAAAATTCCTTTGGTTTCATTGAGTATAGCTTTGCGACTATTGCCTGTAACAATTTCTGGTAAAGCTGTTTCTGAAAAGATGGCTTCCTTCTTCTGAGATTCAGATAGTGAGTGTAATAAGTTAAAGGCCAGTTGCACTTCTTCCTTCAGAATTTGTTTACCTTTTTCAGGACCACTGGGTACAATGCCAGGATTAGAACCCATAAAAGTTGGAGTAGAGGAAATCAGTTTTCCATTGGCTGATAGAAAGTTCAGTACCAGATGATGTCCTTCCAACCTCCATCCCCAGGTTTTTTGTAGATCAGGAGTTCCAAAAATGGAGATATAATATTTGCCAGGATCACGGTAGTCATCCTGAGGACCCCGGTTTTCCAGTTCTTTCAGAATAATTTCTAACTGCATAATAGCAATCGCTTTTTGATAGCCCTGTGCACTAAGTGTGGCTTTGAGAAGTGAAAGAGCTGCTTCTTTTTGTTTGGCAGATAGCTCTTTCATGGGAAGCCCATTGCGTTTGGTAGGGACAAAGTTCCAGTTATATCGTTCCTCATCCTGGAAAGTAAAGGTGGCTTTCTCTGCCTGTGCTGATTGTAAAGATTGCAGAAACGCCTGTGCTAAGGTAACAATCTCTTTGGATGAGGCTGTTTGTGCAATGGAAACACTACACCCTGTCAAAATAAGGATTGACAATAGTGTATATCTGAAGTAATACATGAATATAAAGGGTAGGGAAGTGATAGAATAATCCAATCTGAAATGTACATACTAAAATGTTGCATCACTTATTTATATGGTAAGGCTTCAAAAGCCTGCTTGTCAGCAGAAAGATACAGTATTTACAGATAATCCGGATAGAATGGGTTGTTTTTCTGTAGCCAAGCGGTAAACCTCCGCCAAATTATGATAAGCGGTAAAAAAGGTAAGTTGAACTGATTACGAAAAGTAGAATCCGTTCGTTTAAAAATCTATACTTACAAACTGATATAAGCCTTTCTTCACTTTTAACCTTTCATGCCAATCTACACATCTACTTATGTACTCTTTCCGAAAAATTAACAACCTGACTGGCTGGGCTGTTTTTGCAATAGCTGCGGTAACCTATGTTCGTACAGTCGAACCAACAGTTTCTTTCTGGGATTGTGGAGAGTTTATCGCTGCTGCCCATAAACTGTTGATCGGACACCCACCCGGAGCACCTTTCTTTCTGCTGGTAGCCCATCTTTTTACAGATGCACTGGCTTCTGATTCTTCACAGGTCGCTTACTGGATGAATGTGTTATCTGCCTTAAGCAGTGCCTTTACGATCTTATTTTTATTCTGGACTATTACTTTACTGGGACGAAAACTTATCACAACCCCTGTGACAGAATATAGTATTGGGCAAACTATAGGTTTGATGATGGCTGGAGTGGTTGGTTCATTGGTGTATACTTTTTCTGATTCATTCTGGTTTTCGGCAGTAGAGTCAGAAGTATATGCTTTATCTTCTCTGTTTACAGCTTTTGTTGTATGGGCTATGCTGAAGTGGGAACTGATTGATGATTCCGCTGCCGCCAATCGATGGTTGTTGCTGATTGCGTATGTGATTGGTTTATCTATTGGTACACATTTGCTCAATTTAGTTACCTTACCTGCACTGGCATTGATTTTCTATTTCCGGAAATTTACACCCACATGGAAAGGCGCGATACTCACTCTGATTGTTTCGGGTATAGCCTTATTGTTTGTGATGAATGTAATGCGTACGGAATTGCCTGGAATAGCAGGGAAAATGGACATTTTCTTTGTAAATACTTTAGGGCTTCCGTTTAATAGCGGAGCCATTGTATTTACTGTTTTGTGTGTCAGTGCTTTACTATATGGTATCTGGTATTCTGTAAGGAAGCAGAAAGTAGTGCTGAATACTGTTTTGCTAGGCTTTACTTTTATTCTGATTGGCTATTCTTCGTATGTAATGCTGGTAGTAAGAGCCAATTTTAATCCTACGTTTAATCTGAATAACCCAAAAGATCTTTCAGGGTTTATGTATTACATGAATATGGAACAGTATGGGGCTGCCCGTCCTTTGCTGTATGGACCTAACTTTACAGCGGGTGTGGTAGAAATAGAAAAAGGAAGTCCTATTTATATAAAGGGTGAGCACAAATATGAATCGTATAGTCAGCGTCTGGTACCCAAATACGATCCTCGCAAGATGACACTTTTCCCTCGGTTATATAGTGATGATGAAAGCCGTCGCCATCCTCAGTTATACCGGAATATAACAGGATTGCGTGAAGGTGAGAATCCGGCACTGGCACATCAGTTTTCGTATTTCTTCAAGCAGCAGATTGGTTATTTCTATGTCCGGTATTTTCTCTGGAATTTCGTAGGCCGTGATAGCGATGAGGTAGGAGCTGGCTGGCATACTACATTCCATTCCAAAGACACTTTGCCTCCGGTTTTATCCGAAAATAAAGCGCATAACCGTTTTTATGGCCTGCCTCTGTTTTTGGGATTAATCGGACTATTCTTTGTCATTCAACGTAACCGTCAGGTTGGTGCATTTACAGGGCTGCTGTTTTTTATGACAGGCATTGCCCTGATTATTTACCTGAATCCACCTCCTGTAGAGCCACGTGAACGGGATTACATCTATGTAGGATCATTTTATGCATTTGCCATCTGGATCGGACTGGGGGTAATGGCCTTGTCTGAATGGATAAAGTCTATTGTAAAGCAGGAAGTTTTGAGACCTGTATTGATTGGAAGTTTATGTCTGGCTGTACCTGTTCTGATGGTAAAAGAGAACTGGGATGATCATGATCGTACAGGCCGTTACATGGCTCTTGATTCGGCTAAGAATATGTTGGAGTCCTGTGCTCCCAATGCCATTCTTTTCACAACTGGTGACAATGATACCTACCCATTATTATATGCACAGGAAGTAGAAGGTATTCGTCCGGATGTACGGGTAGTGATTTCTCAGTTTATGGGAACTGACTGGTACATTGACTATCTCAAACAAAGCCTGGGGCGTACACCTGCTATGCCTATTTCTCTGGAAAAGAAGAACTATGTTTCGTATGTAAACAATCAGATTTTGTTTTATGAAAATCCTACTGTGAAAGATGGCATTAATCTGAAAGAATATATACGGCTTATCCGGGAAGATAATCCAGCACTGAAAGTGACATTGGATAGTGGAGAGACGATTAATACACTTCCTACTCCTAAGCTATACTTGCCACTGGATAAAGAAGCTATTGTAAAATCTGGTCAGATCCCAACTGCTTTGACCAGTCTGCTATCTGATCAGATGCTAATAGAACTGCCTAAAAAACATATCTATAAAGATGATTTGGTATTTCTGGATATCTTGGCACAAAATGACTGGAAGCGTCCGGTGTACTTTACTACTACACAACTGCCTAACCAGTACAACCTGATGAAACATACTCAACTGGAAGGGGTAGTATGCCGATTGTTACCAGTAGAAGTACCTCAGGCAGAAGACGGCTTCCTGAATTCAGATATTGCCTATAATAACCTGATGAATAAGTCTCAGTGGCGTGGACAAAATGATCCAAATGTATACCATGATGAAACATGTCGCGGAGAAAGACTGGTAGCAAGTCGATTAGCTTTCCTGACATTGGCACAACAACTAATGGCTGAAAACCAACCTAAAAAAGCGCGTGAGGTATTGATGCGTTCATTGGGAATAATGCCTAATGAGATTTTTCATGATGACCAGATCTGTTCGTTGTATGTGGCTCCTTTACTTCAGGTAGGAGAGAAGCAAAAAGCAGAACAACTGGCCAAACGCCTGACACATAACGCAGAACAGAATCTGGCTTACTACTGGGAAGAAAAGAGCAAAGATCAGCAGGCGATCCGGACTAACCTGTATATCCTTAATCAGGTAGCTGCAGCTTTCAAAGAAGCCAACCACCCCGATGCCACACGTTATGAAGCTTTGCTGGAAAAAGAGTTAAATGTTTGGCAGAACTAAATAAAGAGATATTTATAGTACTAATTGAATAGTGCTTTAATATGAATCATTCTAAAGTTTAAGGAAAAAGCTACAAAGAGAGCCAATATACCTTTAAACGCGAACGGTTGTGTCTGTGCGCAGGCAATCTTTCTGCCGCGAGGAAAGCCCCGGTTTTGTGGGTTGGAGGTTCGGCAGAAAGTGCCCTTTTTGCTCACACGCAAATCTGGCTCACCAAACTCTCGTTTGGTGCCCTGTTTTTTGGGCAAGCGAAAAATGAAGGAGCTACAAGTAGAGTGAAGTAAGGAACAATAATAAAACTCAGAAAGAGAGCTTTCTGAAAAATAAACCCAAGCCTATTTTCAAAAATATAGGCTTGGGTTTTCCTTTCATCCAATTTCGGGATGACTCATGTATGTCTATTACTTGCCACCACTCACACCAGCAGGATTTACCTGAGAGGATACCGCATTGATAGCCTCTGTATAAGCCTGAATGGATTTAGCTGCAATTTCAATCTGTTCCTGTGCTTCTTCCCAGTTGCGTTGTTCAATCGCTTCCCGTACACCTGGAAGTGTCTTTACACCATATCCGGTATAGAAACCAGGAGCATAAATTGTATGTTTATACCAGGGACGGCGAGGTAAGCCTTTGTCTGATAATAATTTCTGTTCTGCGCGATACAACGAAGGGTTTAGCGGAGTCCAGTTGGTACCTGCTTTGATACTGGCTACTTGTACATCGCTATACTGGCTAGCTGCTTTTTCCAATCCAGCCACTGCATTCTGAAGACTGGCAAAATTCAGATACGGTACTACCGACTTAGCTGTGGGAGGAATGTATTTCTCTGTAGGATCTGCAGCATATACATAACGTTTCTCTGATATCAGTTGATTCTCAACATCTGTTGATTCCCGTAACGTTTCCAGCAATGTAGTCACCTCTCCCAGATAGGTATTTAGTGTTTTATGGAAGGATTTAAAATCAAAAGGAAGAATATCTGCATTGGCAAGTCGTAGTGTAGCCCTGCCACCCGTTTTAACAAGGGCAATACCATAGGCAAATTTGGGATCTTTAAATCGTTTGTACATGTCATACGAATCATAGATAGAATGGTAGTCACCACTTTCGCTTTCCCCTCCAAAACCCAGGTTAAGTGACGGAATACCCAAATGTTGAATAAAAGGAGTGTAGTCTGAACCAGACCCTAGTGCACCTATGGTTAAGTTCTTTTTGGCTAACAGCTCTTTTTTGTTTTTTGTGGTGGCAGCGTGAGTAAGTTGAAGTGATTTGCTGCGTTCCAGAATACTGATTCCTGTTTGAGGATCTGTAACATCACGGGCAATTTCACTGACAAGCGTTTCCAGTGAATGTGATCCACCAGCAAACAGAAAACCTCTGCCATTGCCATCTGAGTTGATGTAGGCTACCGCTTTTTGCTGAAGCTCTGCTGCATGGTGTTCTGCCCATTCAGTAGAACCAATCAGTGAAGGTTCTTCACCATCCCAGGCGCAGTATACCAGTGTTCTTTTGGGCTTCCAGCCAGCCTTTACCAGTTCACCAACTGCTCGGGCTTCTTCAAGTACGGCTACCATGCCACTGATTGGGTCATCTGCTCCATTTACCCACGCATCATGGTGATTGCCTCTGATCACCCATTGATCAGGAAATTCGCTGCCTTTCAATTTCGCAATCACATTGTAACAAGGAACAAGTTTCCAGTCGAACGAAAGTTTTAGATGTACTTTGGCAGGACCTGGACCTATATGATAGGTAATAGGCAATGCGCCTCTCCATTTTTCAGGGGCTACAGGACCTGTTAAAGCTGCCAGCAATGGTTGGGCATCTCCATAGGAAATAGGGAGAACAGGGATCTTAAGCAGATTGGCCGCTTCGCTGCGATCAAGTCGTTTGGCATCCGGAGTAGCGCCATAGCCAGGTGTCAGAGGATCTCCCGGATAGATAGGCATATCTTCTACAGAACCCCGTTGTGCTCCTGCTGCACTACGGAATGGTCCTTTAGGATATACATCACCCTGAAAATAACCATCTTCTTTTGGGTCAGAATAAATGATACATCCGATAGCTCCATGCTCCTGAGCAACTTTAGGTTTGATACCACGCCAGGAGCCTCCATATTTGGCAATAACAATTTTTCCTTTTACATCTATTCCCAGTCGTTCAAGTTGTTCATAGTCATCTGGCACACCATAGTTCACAAATACCAGTTCGGCCGTTACTTCACCATCAGGTGACCAGCAGTTATATACAGGTAGCTGCTCACTGGTTTGTCCGGAAGTGGCATCCTCTTTCAAGGCAGGTTCAGATAGTTTGGCCTTGAATTTTTGCGGAGACGTCATTTCCAGTACCCGAATCTTAGGTGTTGGAAATAAGACCTGATAAGTTTCGATCTCAGCATCAAATCCCCAGCTTTTAAATAGGTCACGCATAAATTCTGCGTTTGCTTTTCCGTAAGCAGACCCCAGATGATGTGGACGGCCTGCCAGTCTTTTCATCCAGCTATCCAGATTAGAAGCTTTGAGATAACTGTCAAACTGTTCTTCCCATTTTAATTCTGCTGAGGCAGATTGTGGTGTGTAACCATAAATGCTTTTGCTTTGTGCAAATGACAGCACTGGACCCAAAAGCAGGCAAAACAGATAAATCTTCTTCATATACATTGGATAAGGTTTGATTGTGGTAGGGAAGGAAGCAAAATAGAGAAAAATATACGGATGCCCAACGTTTTGGAACAGGATTCTTTCTTACTACAAAATAAAGTCTAGTTATTTAATAGAGTAAGCTAATTAACTGAAAACGAGTTTCTGATTTGAGATAGTAAAATGTATCTATATGGACGTGTTTGAAAAAAATGGACGTTTCTTGTTAATATGGAAAATTAGTGCCTTTTTACCATTTAGTTTTTTGTATTCAGGCAACTATGGTTAAGAAAAATAGGTAATAGTAGCAAAATTCCTCTGATATCCTCAGAATGAATCCTGATATCAGGAAAATGAAGAAACTCTTTCTATACATAGTATGGTTCTTTGGTATTCTGCCTCTTGTGGCACAGACTCGCCATGCTGCAAGTACTCCTCAAAAGAAAATAGACAGTCTCAAAAATATACTGGAAGCTAGCCGGGTTGGTGATACAACCTATATCAAAGTATTAAACAATATAGGCAAAGTCTATCTGAGTTTTGATGATGCAAAAGCCATGGAATATAGCCAACAGGCATTGCTTATGTCTGAAGTGAATCAATACCCCAAAGGTAGTATGGTGAGCAATATGAATATTGGCCGTATACTGGAAAAACAACGTATGTTTGATAAGAGTATTGCCTGTTATCAGAAAGCAGCCAATCTGGCTCAGAAACTTAGTTATTTTAAAGAGTATGCCTATGCACTTCATAGTATGGGAGGTATTTACTTTAACAAAAAGGAATACCCTCAGGCTTTACATGCCTATCAGCAAGCTTTGGAAGTAAGTGAATCACTGCATGATACAGAGGAGATAATACGGTTGCTTAACAACATAGGTTATTCCTATGTGTTGATCAATGAGTCAGACACTGCACTGATCTATTTGGAAAAGGCACTGGCAGAGAAAGAAAGGCTGAATAAAATGGAATTGTTGCCTACTACACTTAACAATATAGCCATTTGTTATCAGAGAAAGAAAGAATACCACAAAGCGATAGCCCTTTCTTTACGAAGTTTGCAGATTGCCCAACAATACAAACAATGGATTCGAATCAAGGAGGCATCTCTGACTCTTTCTGAATTATATGCTGCAATTGATGACTTTAAACAGGCTTTTTATTATCGTAGTTTGCAGGTAGAGGCCACTGATACTTTATTTTCAGATAACCAGACACAAACTATTGCCGATATCTCAACCCGATATGAGGTAGCACAGAAAGAAGAGCATATTGCACATTTAACCAAAGAACGTCATCTGCAACTTACTATTTTTGGGTTAGTCAGCATATTGCTTGCTTCGTTAGCTATTTTGTTTTATTATCAGAAACAACGGCATCAGCGATTGATCCAATTGCTAGGCAAGAGAAATGAGGAGATTGAAGAGCAGAAGAAAGAGCTTAAACTGTTGAACGATACTCTTTCTTCTGTAAATCAGAATCTGGAAGAACTGGTCATTCGCAGAACGCAGGATTTGCAAAAACAGAATGAACAACTTCGGGAATATGCGTTTATTAATTCCCATAAATTGCGGTTGTATGTGAGTCGTCTTCAGGGCTTGCTGAATATTATGCCTTTCGAAGATGATTCAACCGGTTTTAATCAATTGATTGACCATCTGGTAACATCTACTGAAGATTTGGATAAGCTAACTCGTGAAATATCCAGACTTTTAGAAGAAAAAGGCGGATTTGACCGCCATGATTTATCTGATGTAAAAGAGTAATTACATGTTCTGTAGTTTCTCCCACATTTCTTCATTAACCAGTACCCCCTCCCTTTCACTTTGTATTCTTGTTTTCAGTGTGTTCTCGCCCGGATAAACAATAGGTTTTGTTGGGTCTGCGGGTGTACTGCTTTTAACATATTTCAAGACTTCTTCGATGAGGCTTTTATGTAAATCCGGACGATGAATGGCAATAAAACATTGAGAGACACCAAATTCTTTTCCATCTGCTGTAATTTTTGCGGTAGATCGTCCACCACTCAATGCTACCAGCAAAATGTCCAGTATCATCGCCAGTCCACTTCCTTTCCAGAACCCAATAGGCAAACCCCGTTTGTTTTTGCGTATGACAGCTGGATCATAACTTAGTTTACCCTCATCATCATAGCCACCCGGAAACGGAAGTTGTTTGTTTTCCAGTTGATATTCCTGCATCTTGCCATACGAAAACTGTGACATCGCCATATCCAGTACAACATGACCTTCTGCACGTGGTACAGCAATAACCAGTGGATTATTACCTAATGTAGGTTCAACGCCACCCCAGGCTGCCATGCTAGCTAACGCATTGGTAAAGCAAACCCCAATACATCCGGCATCAGCTGCCTGCCAGCCATACGTACCCCCACGCATCCAGTGACTGGTATTCTGTAAGGCTACACAGCCAATACCATATTCTTTGGCAAGTGCAATAGCCCGATTCATTGCCATTGAGGCATTGTACATACCTGGTGCCCGATGACCATTCCAGGTTTCCGTTGCGCCAAATTGTTGAATCCTTTCAGGTTCTGCATTTGGGTTTACCAGACCTTCTTTTACGAATTCCACAAATGTGGGGAATCGATTGAGTCCGTGAGAATACACACCATCCCGGCTATTGGACGCAAAAATATGTGCACAGAAAGCTGCTCGTTCTTCTGGAAAGTCTAGTTTGAGTAATACTCTTTTGAACTCCTTTTCCAGTTGGGTAAAGGGAATGCGCATGAATTGTGGGTTGAAGTGATAAGTCTGTAATCAGCAATACAAATAAGCGATGATCTTTTAAAAACTCAAGTTTACTGTAAACTTATACATGACAATTATATGGACTGTCTAGCGTTTTCGCTTCCAGAGTTGTCCTTTGTGGTTATTCGGAATGTCGTCCCCTAGTAGTTTACCCCAGGGTTTGAGATCAGGAATCCGGTCAAAAATGATTTTTAGAATCGCTACCAGAGGAATAGAAAGGAACATACCGGATACACCCCATACAGCTCCACCTAACAGAACCACAATGATTGAAACCAATGCATTGATTTCTACTTTGGAGGATACAATACGTGGAACCAGAATGTTATTATCAATAAATTGAATCAATGCATAAGCCGCCAATATACCCAGTTGGGTGGTATACCCATCTTTAGTCACAGTAGCCATCAGCACTGGTAATGCAATGGCAATAATACCACCAATGTAAGGGATTAGATTGAGAATAGCGCCTATTACACCTAATAAGATAGCATAGTCGACGCCTAATAGGAGTAGGGCAACGGAATTCATGACCGCCACAATGACCATCTCCAGCATCAGGCCAACCATATAACTTTGAATAGCTGTTTTAGTCTGATTCAGAATTTCTCCGACATGGTTGGAGTTCTCTTCGGCAAATACCTCATAAATAAAATTAAGGATCAGAGACTTGTAGTAGAGAAACAAAAACACATACACAGGAATCAGAAAAAATATCCCCAGCATACCAATCGCCGTTCCCAATGTTTGCCCAACCATAGCAGTTCCACCCTCTACACCTTTGTTCAGGTATTCGGCCTGTTTTTTTGCAGATATATTAAACCGTTCCTGTAGCCAGTGCTGAGATTCCGTGATGATCTGCATTAGTTTCTGTTTCAGCATAGGGAAGGTATCACTGAAAAGTGACAACTGTGTACCCAGAAAGAAAAGAATACCTCCCAACACTAGTATGGCAAGGAGTAAAGTCAGGGTAATCGCTACAACAGGTGGTGTTTTCCATCGGCGAAACCGGATATATACTGGATTGAGCAGAATGGATATCACCACAGCAAATGCCAGTGGAATGAGTATATCCCGAATCGTAAACAGGATATAGGAAAAAAGGATGATTCCGAAAAGGATAACAGTCGTTTTCAGATAGAAAGGATATTCTTTGGTAGCTGGCATTTGAGTAGTGAAGATAAATTGTGCTACCATTGTATGTAAAAAAAATATGCCCTTGAGAGAAAGAAGAAAATGATACCAACATATAATGGATTATTCGCAAGATTGGTACAGTATTAGAGGCACGATTTCGCAGTATATTCAAGTATGCCGTCCTTAAGTCTATACTATGAAAAAAGTGAGAATCCTTATCATTTTAGCTTTTCTGATATCAAACTTCACAAACTCGCAATCCAAAACGGACACTCTTAAACCTGTATGGCAGTGGGATGATCATTTTTTTTTGTGGAAGGATATGATAGCAGAATCTGATCTTATTGTATTGGGAGAAGTTCTGCAAGACAGTACATGGTGTACCCAGATAAAACTCATACAAGTATTCAAAGGGAAAGATATCGCGGATACTATTTGGATTACAGTATATCCTGATTGGTATGTATTTCCAAAGCGATCAGGAGTACAAAAAAAGGGAGAGAAATACATTTTGTTTTTAAATCAGGTACACAGATCTGATGAAGAGATTAGCTTCGATGAATTTTATATAAGCAAAATGGAAGATAGCTATATGAAATATTTTGTAGATGCAATAAAAACAAAAGCCGCTTATGCCGTATGGCCTAATCAAATAGGTAAAATGACTGTTAAGAATGATAGTGTGTATTGTCATGTAGATGATTTCTTTCAATACAATTATTCTGAATCCTATACAGGTTTTAGCGAATTTATTCAGGAAGCAGTTTATTATCAGGAGAGTAATAAGGTGAATTATGATTATGTGAAAAAAGTCTTGACCCAATTGGATCTTTCTATTTCAGATACCTCTGCTAAGCCCTATCAATCTTTAATGAAATTGGATATTTGTGGAAGTCGCTCAGGGTATCCTGTTTTTACTAAGGTTTTGAAAAATACACAACCAGATAGCCGTTATGCGTTGAGTTTGCATTTAAGAGAAATTAAGAAAGACTCTGCTTTGCCTTTATTGAAACAAATGATAGAAGATTCACAAATCATTATTCAGGCAACTGCTGTTAATGAAATTCTACAGAACGAAAACTCTACTATAATAGAACCATTTTTGACTAGGATACTGGATAATAGTTACCGGATATCCAAACAAAAAGATTCAACAAGTTATGGTTACCGTGTATCAGAAATGAATAAAGAGATCATAGTACTTCTGGCAGATCTTCATTACTTACCTGCTATCCCTAGGATAAGAGCATGCCTGAATAATGAAGATGAAGAGATATTCTTGGCTGCTGTGAACGCCCTTTATCAGTTTAGAGAGCCAGATCTGGATAAATATATGATAGAACATTTAAGAAAAGGCAAGATACAGGATATAAGCGAAGTCTGTTATACTATTGAAAGATGTAAACTTGATGTTTATTCTGAGTTATTTGCTTTTATTGAGAAACATGAAACGAATGTCAATATCCTCTTTTATGCAGCACGTTTTCTGGCGAAGAATAAGTCCAAAGAATTGGAAGGGTTTATGATCTCAAGGCTAGAGAAATTGGCTATGAAATGGGATACAATGGGTGTGTATAATTTTACTATTATAGAATACCTCATAGCATTACGACGTATCAAGTCTGTAAATGCCACAAATACATTTCGAAAGGTGATCTATGCATATTATGGGTTGGATTCAACCTACACTAAGAATCCGAGATTATTTACAATTAAACGTCAGTTGGAAACGAGACTTGAAGATAGTGCGAGCATATTTCTGAAAGAACAACAGTATGAGGTGGCTGATATTAAGGCTGTAGTTCGTATTTTGAATACAATCGAGTTGGTTGAAAAAAGAACAACGAAGCCACAATATGAGTATGTTTTAAGAGCAGACATGAAATATGATGCTAAAAGAAACAATACGAAAGTTGAAATTGATAGTATAAATAACTCTGTGCAGAGATTGCTAGGTAACTATTTGCAGATACCCGATTATCGTATTGAAACCAGTTCTGGAATTACTCGGTTTGCTTACAGATGTGATAATTCCAATGATACATGTACTCCTCTAGAAATTGATTATACTATACTGTTGTATCAATATCCAATGTATTTGGTTTCTGTTCCCAATCAAACAGATCTGGCTTTCCTTAAAGCTATTCAACGAAATGATTTTACGAAATCATCTCAGCCCATATTTCGCAGTAGGGATAAAAAACATTTGCGCAGAATGATAATGGAAATAGAAAAAGCGCTTTGATTAATTTTCCTGTGGGATCTCTGATTTACGGAAGTATTGCAATAACAACAAACAAAACCCAATCATAATGGATACATCTGCCATGTTGAAGATACCTGTTTCAAACCAACCCAGCTGAATATGTAGAAAGTCAGTGACAGAACCGTACTTGATACGGTCAAATACATTGCCGATGCCGCCACCAATGATAAAGCAAAGTCCGATTAAGACGCTGGTTTTGAGAGATTGATTAAAGAATGCGTAGCTTAAAGCTCCAGCCAGAACTAATGCTGGTACTAGTGATAACAATACATTGCGGATAGGTTCGGGCAATGTACCACCTGCACTTAGAAATGCTCCTGTATTTTCAACTTTAGTAAGAATCAGATTATCATCGATCAGTTCAATATGTTCATATGCATCAATGTTCTTTCTCACAATGGATTTGGAAACCTGATCACAGCCAACATTAATCACTACCAGCAATACAATGATGCAAATGCGCAAAAATTTGTTTGTTTTCATTCGAAGTCAATACTTTTTTCTCTGTACGGATTCTGAGCCTATAAATATATGTATTATAACGAGGTTTCCCTATCAATTTGTTTATCGCGTCAACATAATTTATTCTACAGCTCTAAAAGAGTATACCTTGCTGACAAGAAATATTGATGATATAACATTTTGCTATAACCAAAAGTAATAGTGGATAAGACATTGTGATTGGCCGGACGTCAGGTAATAAACTAGGTTTGTACAACAAATCAAGTCTATTACAATATGATTAGTCATCTTTCTGATCCTTATCGCAAGTTTCTGTTTTTTGTTCTTTTTGGATGTTGTCTATTACCTGTAGTCACCCCTCCGGTTGCTTTGTGTACAGGGTTTCTGTTAACTCATTTCTTTGGAAATCCTTTTGCTCGTTATACTCATTCCTGGTCACAGAGCTTGCTTAAACTCTCAGTTGTGGGACTGGGCTTAGGAGTAAATGTGTCTTCTGTTATTGAAAATGCCCATGAAGGCCTGGGACTAACCCTTTTCTCTATAATCCTGACACTTGTGCTGGGATTAGTACTTGGAACAGCTTTGCATCTGACCCGTAAGACATCCCATCTGGTTGCTTCAGGTACTGCTATCTGTGGTGGGAGTGCGATTGCGGCTATTGCACCTGTGGTCAATGCATCCGAGAGAGAAGTTTCAGTTGCTTTGGGTACTGTCTTTCTGCTTAATGCAGTAGCATTGGTGTTATTCCCGATAGTTGGTCATACCTTACATATGTCACAACACCAGTTTGGTTTATGGGCAGCTATTGCCATTCATGATACCAGTTCAGTGGTAGGTGCAGCCAGTAACTTTGGAACAGAAGCCCTACAAGTAGCCACAACAGTCAAACTAGCCAGAGCCTTGTGGATTATACCTGTTGCTTTGATTAGTAGCTTGGTATTTCACAATAAAGAAAAGAAGATTACAATACCCTGGTTTATTGGAGGATTTATAGCAATGATGTTACTAAATAGTTATTTGTCTCAAATACATCCATATAGTCATACTATAACCTCAACTGCCAAAGCTGGTTTAACTGCCGCCTTATTTCTGATTGGAGCAGGAATATCCTTACAGGATATGAAACAGATTGGTTGGAAGCCACTGACGCTAGGTATAATTCTATGGCTGGTAATCTCAGTTATATCTCTTTGGGTTATCCTAAATGGAGGATAACGAGGTTTACTCATGTTGTGTTAAGCAAAAAGAGAAAATGTTACAAAGAGAGTAATTCTTCCTTTAATCGCGAAAGGCTGTATCTGTGTGTTGGCCTTCTTTCTGCCGCGAGGAAAGCCCATGGCTTTGTGGGCAGGAGGTTCGGCAGAAAGTGCCTTTTCTTTACAAACACACAAATCTGGCTCACCAAATTCTCATTTGGTGCCCCTTTCTTTGGGCAAGCAAAGAAAGTAACATGCGGTAGGAATAACAATGTTCTGGGCTATGAACTTATACTGGAAGAAGTAGTCAGAAACTATATATAAGTAGAAAGAAAAGATTCTAATCGAAAGTAATCAACAAACACATTGCAATCCTGACTACCGACTAAGCTACCTGCTTATCCTTCCCTGCCAATTGACCACAGGCAGCATCAATGTCTTTGCCACGACTCCGACGAATATTGACCACCACACCCTTATCTTCTAAGAACTTACCAAACTGAGCAATCTTATCACCTTCGGCATTCACATAGTTGGCTTCTGCAATAGGGTTATATTCAATGATATTTACCTTGCAAGGGGTATGTTTGGTAAACTCATACAATTCTCTGGCATCCTGAATTGAGTCATTGAAGTTATGGAATACAATGTATTCATAAGTCACCCGGGTGCCCGTTTTTTTATAGAAGTACATTAAGGCTTCTTTCAGTGCCTCCAACGTATTGCTTTCATTGATAGGCATAATCTGGTCGCGCTTGACATCATTTGCTGCATGTAGTGACAATGCCAGACGGAATTTTACTTCGTCATCGCCCAGTTTTTTAATCATTTTCGCAATACCTGCTGTGGAAACAGTGATGCGCTTGGGTGACATGTTTAATCCATCCGGAGATGTGATTCTTTCAATAGATTCAATCACATTGGCATAATTGAGCAGCGGTTCACCCATACCCATATACACAATATTGGTCAGAGGTGTCTGGTAATGTTCTTCTGCCTGATTGCGTATGGCTACTACCTGATCATAAATTTCTGCTGCATCCAGATTTCGTTTGCGATCCATATAGCCAGTAGCGCAAAACTTGCAGGTCAGTGAACAACCTACCTGGCTGGATACACAGGCTGTCATACGATCATCTGCTGGAATCAGTACCCCTTCAACCAGATGACTATCATACAGGCGAAATGCTGATTTGATAGTCTGATCACTACTAACCTGTTTTTTATCAACAGAAATAGAATTGATTACAAAATGCTCATCAAGCAAATTGCGCAAGGGTACAGACAAGTTAGTCATCTGATCAAAACGGGTAGCAGACTTCTTCCATAGCCATTCATGAATTTGTTTGGCACGAAATCCCTGCTCTCCCTGAGAAGTCAGAAAGGTTTTAATGTCTGACAAGGCCAGTTTCCGAATATCTTTTTTCACAACCTGTACCACAGGCTTTGCTGTTTCTATTTCCATACTTGCAAAATTACACCAAGATTTGCAGGAAGTAAATTCTTTTCTGTGTCTATACGCAGAATCTTTTACAAAGAATTTGTCCTTCCGTGAAGAGGATACTAATTTTAACTCCTTGTAAGGAAACAATAAACCCCGTACATTAATTCATTCCCTTGTTATTTACTATAATTAAACCTCTTATTCCTTTCCTGATCCATCTGCCATTGGTAGCTTATCTGCTCATTCAGTGGTCTAAACAGCTAGTTGATGTACCTTTGAAAAAATGGTTCTGGCCTGCTGTAGGAATAAAGTTACTGGCAGGATGTGTAGTAGGGATTCTTTATCTCTATTACTATCCCTATAAAGGTGATACCTGGTTGTTGTTTGATGAATCAGTTCTGCTAAATAAACTTGCATTCCGCAGTCCTGTTGACTATCTACGTGTATTATTGCTGAATAATACGGCACATGCACAACATTATGTAATACTGGATCTGGCAGACCAGCCAAGAGCTTTCTTTATGGCAAAGGTTTTGAGTCTGATTAACTTATTCACCTTTCATAATTACTGTATTACAGGTGTGTATTGTTCTCTACTAAGTTTTTACGGATTATGGAAGCTGGCTAACCAATTGGTTCGGTATTTCCCGGATACCCGGCTAAGTGCCTGTATTGCCTTCCTCTTTTTTCCAACAGTTGTATTCTGGAGTAGTGGAGTATTAAAAGAATCTATTGCTGTGGCCTGTCTCTGTTGTATCATTGGAATTGTCTTACAGATGCTGCACACAACTGATACTAGAATTCCAAAATGGGAAGATTTACTAAAAAAGCTGAGAATACAGGATGTATTCTGGTTTGGAATTTCATTCTATGTGTTGTGGCAAATGAAGTTTTACTATGCGGGTGTATTAGTGGTGGCTTTGGTGGCGTTAGGCAGTACATTATGTATTTGCTCTGTTTTGCGTACAACTGGTTTTAGAATCATGAAAGCAGTCTATTTTCTGTGTTTTACGGGTATCTTTAATCTGGTGCCTTTAGGATATACCTTTCTGACTGGACAATCCCTGCTGGAATCTATTGTGCAAAACCATAATGCCACAGTCCAAGCTTCCAGTTCGGGCACTTTTATTATTTTTTCAGGCTTGCAACCTGTTATTACAAGTTTTTTGCAGCATTTTCCGTTAGCTTTGTGGTCTGGTTTGTTTGCTCCTATGCCGTGGCAGGCGCATACTAGTCTGGTTTTGAGTGTAAGTCTGGAAAATAGTGTATTGTTGCTTGGATGTATAGGATACTTTCTGACCTTTTTCTGGACATGGAAAAAAGAAAAGAAAGAACCAGAATCAGTTCTCTACCAGTTAATCGTACAAAGTATCTGGTGGTATAGCCTAATACTGGCTGTAATACTGGCTTTTGCTTCACCCAACTTTGGGGCTTTGACCCGTTATAAAGTAGGATTTTTACCTCTGCTGGTATATGTTGTGTTTAGTAAAATTGAAAAAATAAAACGTCAAAATAAAAGAAGTACGCATGCAAATACGTGATTGCTTTGAATTGGGATATGTTGCCAAAACCCATGGATTAAAAGGCGAACTGGTAATAATGCTGGATGTAGATGATCCGGATGAGTATGAAGAGATGGATTCATTTTTTATCCAGATAAAAGGACAACTGGTGCCGTATTTTATGGAGTCCTATAACCTGCAGGGAAACAGAGCTATTGTAAAACTGGAAGATGTGAATACAATAGATGCCGCAAAAGCTCTGATTGGTAATAAATTGTTCCTGCCATTGGATAATCTGCCGGATTTGGAAGACGATCAGTTTTATTATCATCAGGTAATGGGATATACTATTGTAGATGAAGCCAAAGGCGATCTAGGCCAAGTAGATGCCATCTATGATATGCCAGGACATGATTTGCTGGCGATGAAGTATCAGGGAAAAGAGGTTCTGATTCCTGTAAATGATGAGATTGTGAAAAAGGCAGATCATGAACAGAAGATTGTATATGTTTCTCTGCCAGAAGGATTACTGGAAGTCTTTTTGAACGAAGGTGACGAAAAGGGGGATGATGAAGAGGAATAAATAGAATGAGTGATACTAACTTCTGGTCTTATTAAGTAAGAATATATGCGTATTGATATTATTACCTGTTTGCCTCAGTTACTCGACAGCTTTTTTGCTGCTTCTATTCTGAAAAGGGCACAGGATAAAGAACTGGTTTCTGTAAACGTGCACGATCTGCGGGATTACACTACCTATAAACACAAACAGGTAGATGATTATGCTTTTGGTGGGGGTGCCGGGATGGTGTTAATGATTGAGCCTATCGCAAACTGTATCCGTTCGTTACAAAAAGATCGAACCTATGACGAGATCATCTATGTGACTCCTGATGGAGAGCGTTTGAATCAGAGAATCGCCAATCGGTTGTCACTGAAAGAGAACTTATTGATTTTGTGTGGACACTACAAGGGTGTGGACGAACGTGTACGGGAACATTTTGTAACACAGGAAATTAGTATTGGAGATTATGTTTTGTCAGGAGGAGAGTTGGCAGCAGCGGTGATCTCCGATTCTGTGATCCGGTTGCTTCCGGGTGTGCTTTCAGATGAAACATCTGCACTGACAGATTCTTTTCAGGATGATATGCTGGCACCTCCTATCTATACGCGTCCGGCAGACTTTGAAGGCTGGACTGTTCCGGAGGTACTGCTTTCCGGGCATGAAGCCAAAATCAATGACTGGCGTTATGAACAAGCGCTGCAACGAACCCGAGCCCGGCGTCCTGATTTACTGAATGAATAGAAGAAAAGCTGCTAACAAAAAAGACAGGTGAGAGCCTGTCTTTTTTGTTAGAAACCATCATCGCTAATAGACCGTTTCCCTTGGGCTGTGGTCTCGTCCATGGCATCGGTTTCGCGTTGAGCCACATTATCTCCACTTTCCAGGTCATCTTCTTTTCTAGTAGGATCTGACTCCGGTTTCTGATTCTGATTCGTGATCTGCTGACTACTATGTTTCAACTGATCATCTCTTTCTGCTTCTGCAGGTTCTTGTTTTTTTTGATTTTCAGGATGTATCATATTTCTAAAGAGCTTACTCTCTGTTGGTTTTATAGTATCCTGAGACAATAATATGCCTGTTGTCAAAAATGCATTAGATTAGCTGAAAGTAGCTATTTAGTCTATATACGCTGGGGAAAGTATTACTGGTCTTGTGGTGTTTTTTACGCGGTTAATTGACTGTCTAAACTTAAGACAGATAAAAAAACACCAGGCAATTTATTTACCTGGTGCAGAATATAAGTTGTATCTACTAAAAACTTACAGTAGTTTTCGGATGATATCATCTACCGTTACGTTTTCAGCTTCAGCTTTGAAGTTACGTACCACACGGTGACGAAGAATCGGAATAGCAACTGCCTGAACGTCTTCGATATCCGGTGAATATTTGCCCATAAATAGTGCATTACATTTGGCTCCCAGCACCAAAAACTGTGAAGCTCGCGGACCTGCGCCCCATTCCAGGTACTGATTGGCTTCATTAGATGCCAGTTCTGTTTGAGGACGAGTTTTGTGAACCAGCTTTACGGCATATTCCACTACATTGTCTGTTACAGGTACTTTACGTACCAATGTCTGGAAATATTTAATCTCCTCTCCACTAATTACATGAGAGATTGTTTGTGAGCTGGATGAAGTAGTATTTTTTACAATCTCAACTTCTGACTGGTATTTAGGATAATCCAGCTTTACATTGAACATAAAGCGGTCCAACTGTGCTTCAGGTAGGGGATAGGTACCTTCCTGTTCAATCGGGTTCTGGGTTGCCAGTACAAAGAAAGGTTTTTCCAGCGGATATTTCTTTCCTGCTATGGTTACCGCATATTCCTGCATGGCTTCCAGTAAGGCTGATTGCGTTTTAGGAGGAGTCCGGTTAATTTCATCTGCCAGAATGATATTAGCAAAGATAGGTCCCTGAATAAATTTGAAGTGCCGTTCCTGATCCAGTGTTTCCGAACCCAGGATATCAGAAGGCATTAGGTCAGGAGTAAATTGAATACGATTAAAATTAAGGTCCAGAGCAGAAGATAAAGTTTGAATCAATAACGTTTTGGCCAGCCCCGGCACTCCTACCAGCAGACAGTGTCCCTGACAAAAAATGGCTGTGAGCAATAATCTCACTACTTCATCCTGGCCAATAACTACTTTGGAAATTTCGGTTTTTAACCGGCTGTAGGCTTCTTGCAAAGCACGCGCCGCATCTACATCAGAAGTATATTGCACGATAGTTAAAAAGTTTGATTATAGAATCTATTATGTTTTACAAGAATGTCAGAAATATGATTACCTATGTGAATAGTATATTAAGTTCACAAAGTAGTAAAAATTGTTTCGGTCTAAAATAGATATTTTTCTTAAAAACAAAAAACTACAAAAGTGTTCTTAACTTTTGTAGTTTTTTGTTTTACACCATGGTGTAAAATAGATATTCTTCTTTACTGTTTTCCTTTTAGCACATCACAGTCTTTCAAATCTTCATGAACATTGATAAATACCTCGTCCTTTGATTTTTTAAACCACTCATTCAATGCTTTGGATTTCTTCTCATTCAGTGCTGCAGCAGCTATCTTATCCCAGTCATCTTCAATTGTGGCTGTGTGTGGGGCTATCTTTTTCCGGAAATAAATGATACGCAGGGCATTTTTTCCATCATCTGTACGATACTGAAGTGGCTTGCTAATGTTACCTACCTGCATTGTATCTATGGCAAAATACAAACCTGGATCCAGAGCTTCCATGAAGATTTTAGAACTACGACTGTTCGGATCAGAGATTACGCCGCCGTTCCCTTTTGTTCCTTTGTCATCTGAATATTGTTTTGCTGCATATTCAAACTTGATACTGTCAGCTAATATCAGTGTGCGAAGACTATCCAGATATTGTGCAGGCACATTCATATCTGCATCTGAATAGTTGGGACGTACCAGAATATGGCGTGCACGATATTCTTCTCCTTTTCTGTCAATCAACTGAATCAGGTGAAACCCGAATTCTGTTTCTACTACCTGGGATACTTCTCCTTTTTTGAGCTTCATTGCCGCACCTTCAAATTCAGGTACCATCATACCTCGTTTAGCCCAACCCAGATCCCCTCCATCAGCTGCTGAACCATCTACCGAGTTTGTACGGGCCAGAGATGCAAAATCTTCACCGCCATCTACAATTTTTTTACGGATCTGATTCAGGCGTGTTTTAATTGTATTTTTCTCTTCCTTGCTTACGGCTGCCAGTTTAACAATCTGAGCTACTTCTACTTCGGTAGAAAAATAGGGAATGCTATCATGAGGCATGTTATTATAAAAACGCTTTACTTCACTAGGAGTTACTTTGATTTTCTCTGTGATTTTCTCCTGCATTTTCTGAACCATCATCTGCTCCTTGATCTGAGGCCTTAACTCAGCCTTCAATGCTTCAGGTGTTTTTCCATAGGCTTCAATCAGTTTTTCTGCCGAACCAAACTGGTTCCGAATCATATATTCCATTCTTCGGTCTAATGTTGACTCTACATCTTTATCTTCTACTTCCACAGAGTCAATTTCAGCTTTGGCTGCCAGTAGCTTTTGCAGTAACAACTGCTGAAGGATCTGACATTCTTCCAGATTCTTTCCTGCAGCAGAGGCTTCTGCCTTATATCCTTCGATTTCTGATTGTAATACAATGTAGTTATCAACCTTGGCTGCAATGCGGTCAACAGATTTACCCTGAGCATTGGCAGTTGTACTACAGATGCCTGCAAACAAAATTGCCAGCAAGCAACCAAGACAATATAAATACTTCATTTTTGAAAACATATACATATAAATAGGATCTTCGGAAAATAGACTATTCTACAAAAGAAAAGGAATTTCTACTTTTCTTATATGATTTAACAATCTTTAACACCTATTGGACTTTTATTTCGAACTCCTTCTTCTTCTTTGCTTCCTCATAAATCTTGTTTTCCAGTTCATGTAACATCTTTACCTTTCTGCGGTTAATGAGTATTTCGTGGATTTGGGGAGTGATAAAAGCAAGAGGTGCAGGTTGAGATGAAAGCCTTACTTCTTTAATAGCCAACAAATATACATTTTGTTGATCGGAAGTTTCTGCAAATTGATTATTTTTTAACAAAGCCACATTGTTCTTGTCATCTGCAAAAGGCGTATTACGAATCAGATCATTAAAAATAGTCCATCTGGTATCTTCCAGATGATAGAAATTAGCAAAGCGATAGGCAAATGACTGTAGTTCTTTGCGGTCATTGGGTTTATTGGAACGTATCCAGTTTCTGGCACGATCCAGGCCAGGGGTAGTTTTTGGAGCCACTACCAGCCAGGCTTTGACAATACTTTGCTGCAAGGTAAAATTTTCTGGATTGTTTTTATAATAGTCCTGTATTTCGGCAGTACTTACAGTGGTGTCTATATGACGGTCAACATATTGTTTCTCAAAAGCCTGAAGGATCAGATATTCTCTGTAATCAGCCACTTTCTTATCAATCTCATCAGCATCTCCTTCTGTTTCGCGAGTAGCTTGAGTTAGCAAGAGGTGCTTCCTTACCCAACTTTCTGCATAGCGCTTTACAAATGCAGTACTATCTGGCTGTGAAAGTCCGGCAGGAAGGATGTCTGATAACTCAGACAGGTAAAGAATGTCGTTACCTGTTTTGGCAAGTACAGTTTCTGACGTAGACTGACGATTGGATTTTTTGTCCGTATTGCATGCTGAGATCAGCAGAGTTCCAGTAACCGAAAGCAAAAAAAGAATGGAAAAGTTTCTCATAGGATATAAAGCAAACGAAGACCCTTGCAGAAATAGTATTCAAAAAATAGTATTGTGGAAATGATTTGTTGGATAAAATAAAACCCCATTGGGAGGGGTTTACGGACAATAAGTTACAAAAGTTTTTATAGCGGTGCTGTAATAGGTTTTATGGCACGTGTCATTTCCCTTTTTCCCATAGGTCCCGGCAATGACTCCACTTCCCAACCAACTTCTTTCAGATCGCGTTTGAATTGCCCCTTTGCGCAGTAAGTAACTAACATGCCGCCAGGAACTGTTACATCATATATTTTTTGAAAAAGTGCTTTTTCCCACATTTCAGGTTGTTTGCTGGGGGCAAAGGCATCATAGTAAATAAGATCAAACAGCCAGTAAGGTTTAAAATCTGTAAGTGTAACCGGAAACTTTCGTAAATGAAACTGATCTTTTAGTATTTTGGATTCTTTTTCCCAAGGCACTTCATGCAACTGAGAGTACAAGGAATCCATTGAGGCAAAACTGCTGGAAACATGTGTATAGTTTAACTGACTGATAATCTCAGCAGGAACAGGATAAGGCTCTATGGCAACATAACTCACCAGATGGTCAGGGAAATAACGTTGTATATTGCAGATACTCAGCCATGCATTGAGTCCTGTGCCAAAGCCAACTTCCAGTAGATATATTCCCTTCTTATCTTGTAAAACGGGCTTCAGTCCTGCTTCTATAAATACGTGTATAGATTCATCCATAGCTCCGTGAATAGAATGATAGTTTTCATTCAACAGCGGACTGTAGAGAGTATGGGACCCGTCATGTGTAACTCGAATTTCCACTTTATATCAAATAGATAGTACTTTTACAAAATGCTTACAGCTGAATTGTTTTTACTGTAGAATAACAACAATATTTGTAAAATGTTATAAGCTATTTTACCTGAAGCAAACAGTCAGGTAGCTTCCCGGATTTATTAAGCAAAGCTTGCAAATTTATTATTTTTTTCATTTGTATGAACATTTATTTAATTGGTATGCCCGGTTCCGGGAAAACAACGTTGGGTAAACGATTGGCAAAAACGTTGGGTTTCTCGTTTACAGATTTGGATATTGTATTAGCTGAGCAAGAGAAGATGCCTGTTACTGAAATATTTGCGCAGAAAGGTGAATCATATTTCAGACAAGCAGAAAGCGAATGCTTAAAGAGGACACTTCAATTACAAAAATCTGTGATTGCTACGGGAGGAGGGACGCCTTGCTTTTTTGATAATATGGCATGGATGAATGAACATGGTATTACCATTTTTCTAGATGTATCCACTGACGAACTAGTAAAACGTCTGACGAGTAGCGAAGACGCTACGCAAAAGCGGCCTTTGTTTGCAAATAAAACAGTAGATGAACTTCGCAATAGTATTGATACAATGCAGGTAAATCGCGTACCACATTATGAAAAGTCACAGTTCCGGTTTCTCCCACATGAGACAAAGCCTTCCTTTGTTGCTTCACAATTAAAAGAGAAATTGCCGGATCTGTTTTAGTACCTGCTTTAAAAACAAAAATCTCTCTGATATCAGAGAGATTTTTGTTTTTACTGAATTGCTTGTTTTAGAAACTGGAGCCTATTGTAAGCATAACAGATGTAGTATTATATTGTGTAGTTGCAGAAGGTGCACCTGGAAGTTGATAGGGTGTATATCCTCCTTTGGATTGAGAATACATAACTCCAAGATCTGAATAAAAATTAGAAAGTTTAATACCAACACCACCACTATAAGATAATAAGCTACGATTCAAATCATCTATACGTTGTTGATAAGGATCAGTTTGATAAGCAAATCCTGCACGAATGCGAAATATCTGATACCTGAACTCTCCACCTACTCTGTAATTAAATGTATTTGTATAGGTTTGTTTTATCTGGTTATTGATTGTGACACGTTCACTTAAACCTGAATTATCTGTAGACCAATCACTGCCTCCTATTCTTGCTCCCTTATAAGGCATATATTCCACATCACCTGAGATAAAACCATATTTTTCGAAAAAGAAAGCTATACCTACTGAAGTTCGGAGAGGGGTTGTTAGGTTATAGTCAAATTCATTGTCAACTGTTCTAAAACCAATAGGGTTATTGCCTCCAACAGTACTAGGATCTTTTACACGTGTGGATAGAGAAGTAAAACTTACTTCATTCAGACGATATAAAGTTGGTGTAGAGAAAGACCAACCAATCCGTACCCAGTCAACAGGACGATAATTCAAACCAAGTGTTGCATTAAAGCCAGTACCATTTACTTTCAAATTATCAGTAACTGTAAACTGGTCCAGAAAGTTTAGGGTAGATTCATTCACAACTTCCGTATATCCTTTAGTGGATTCATAACGAATAGATGATATTCCTAAAGAAACACCCATATAGAGTTTGTCGGCCCAGTTTCCTCCCCATGCAAAACTCCATTGACTACGTCCGCCTGTTGTGGTCCATGTTTCACTTTGCGAAACTTCAAATGGATCTTCTATCAGTTCATTGGTTTGAGGGTCTACAGTAGCGTTTCGGCTTAAATTTGTAATATAATAGTTACCTACATCTTGATTCCCATCATTGTCACTATCATATCCCTCAATTAAATATCCTTTATAAGCCAATTGAGCCATGGCCTGATTATAACCTACATTAAATCCGATCTGATCGTCTGCAACATCAAGTCGAGAAGATGGAAGATCAAGCGCATCTGCAAGGCCTCTGAAGTAAACAGCTATGGAGTTAGCACTATTAGGGTTTCCCTGAAATGTAACAACATTTCTGAAGTTAGCGTTTCTATTATAACTTATACCAAAAGAACCTCCTCTCCACAAGCTATTGTCTGTATCTTTTTTTGCTCCAGAAAATACAATACCAAAGTTAGGGACATTAAAAAAGGTAGTACCATCACTTAGTTGACGTCCAATGAATGTACTTTTGTTATTTGTAAAATTCAAAGATGGGGTAATACTGAAATCTGACTTACGATAGAAACCCAGACCTGCAGGATTTCCAGAAATAGAACTAATATCTGCACCTAAAGCTGTATTGACACCACCCATAGATTGAAAACGTGTTGTTCCGAAGGGTTGTGATTGTGAAAATTGGAGTGCATCTGAAACATACGGGGATATAGATTGGGCCAGTACACTGTCTGTTAGGCAATAACAAGCTAATCCCACTATTAAATGTCGGATTTTCATAGTCAAAAAATCTAAAAAGGTTGCTTAATAAATGAGAGGAACTCTCAGAGAGGAGAATTCCCCCGGAATATAAGGGGGAATTCTAAATTAAAAAATTATCTACGAGGAACACGTGTTGGAGAACCATTGCTATTACCACCTCCACCTGAGGAACCACCACTGCTACGGCCACCTCCGCCGCCACCCCAGCTACCTCCTCCACTATTACCACCACTGCTACGACCACCCCAACTGCCTCCAGAATTATTATTGCTAGGAGTACTCCAACTACCACTATTGTTGCTGCTATTGCTACGACCTCCACCCCAGCTACTTCCAGAATTGGAATTATTGCTAGGAGTATTCCAGCTACCACTGTTAGAGCTAGAACTGCGGCTTGGACGTGAGTTATATGGGGTTACAGGCTGACTACCAGAGTTTGAATAACCATTATTAGAATAACTGCTGCTTCTGCCTCCTACACTGCTATAGTCACTGCGACGATAATTGAAATCGTTACCACTATTGTTGCTATAATCCGTACCACGAGGTCTTACTGCACGAGTATCAGACATGGAAGAGGAAGAGCGGCCTGAAGAAGAGAAGCCATCATTAGAGCTACCTCTTGGATTGGCAATCATGCTATTTCTTGCAGGACGAGAAGAACCTGAATTATTTACCGCGTTATCTGTTGACGCCATTCTACCTCCTCTACCTCCTGATCCATTTACAAAGTTCTCATTTACAACAGTGTTACTTCTGCTTCCTCTGGAACCATAATTTCTATAAACAGTATTTTCTGAGCGACTTCCTGTATAACCAGTGCCATTTGAACGGCCCCATACTACATTGGTACGTGAACCACCATAGTAGTTATAATAGTTATTGTAATATCCACCATAGTAACCATAATATCCATAAGGGCTACCCCAATAAGAGTTATACCCATACCAGTAAGGATCATACCCCCAACCACGGGCATAGTAACCACCGCCCCAGCCCCAGTATGGTCTGCCCCAGCCGATACTTACACTTATACCAGGTCCCCACCAGGATGATGCCCAGGGGCTATATCCCCAACCTCCACCATAGTAAGGATATCCCCAGCTTGAACCATAATAAGGGTAGCCCCAATTAGAGTATCCCCAATTTGAGCCATAGTAAGGATCATACCAGGAATTGCCATAATAGTTGTTAGCGTAGTAGTTGTTGTAGTTTGGATATACACTGTTATATCCATAACTGGTAGTACGACGACGACCTAATGTAGCATTATCTGCTGTGATCAGATCACTATCCTGATAATTAGGATCATAATAGGTATCTCCTGTTGTATCCTGAACTTGTCTTTGGTTATTGCCACTATATTGTTGTGACTGCTGGCTATATTGCGTCAAATAATCCGGATTAAGATTTTTTTGATTTTTTGAATTTCCGGATGTATTGGGGGCAACTTCAGTTGAAGAGGCGTATCGGGTAACAGGTTTATCCTTGGAAGAATAATACAGATCATCACTATCGCCTTTCTGTGCATATTGTGATTGTGTACACGACATGACCCCCCCCAAGCCTATCATAGCCGCAAAAACTACTGATTTAAATGGGTACGTCTTCATAAAATTATCTGTTGGATGTAAAACTAATTCATTTAGATCTCAAGCATTTCTCACAAAAACCTATCTTTGCCGTTTGCTTATCTATTTTATAAAACACAGTATCCGGTAAAAAAAGTTTATGTTTTGAAATTTATAAGTTTTTCGGGATAAAAGTAAATTAAAATGTAATTAAATACGCACTTTCGTATTCTCATTCTGCCTTATATAAGTATTAAAAATCGTGCCATAATTAACAATTTTTAACATTTTTTATAAAAAATACGATTATAACGAAAGACTATACAGAAACAAGATATAGGTAGTCAGAGAAATCAATTTAGTATAGTATGATTACCAATGGATTAGCGATGTGAATGCTTTACAATACAAATAACCTAACCTATATTATTCATTAACTTTTTTGTTGAATTCATGAGTAAAGGATTGCCAAAACGAAGCGAAGACTATTCAGCCTGGTACAATGAACTGGTTCAGAAGGCTGACCTTGCCGAAAACTCACCTGTGCGCGGATGTATGGTGATTAAGCCCTATGGATATACTATCTGGGAAAAAATGCAAAGGGCATTGGACGATATGTTTAAAGAAACAGGGCATACCAATGCGTACTTTCCGTTATTTATACCCAAATCGTTCCTGAGCAAGGAAGCTAGCCACGTAGAAGGATTCGCAAAAGAATGTGCGGTGGTTACACACTATCGTTTAAAAAATGCACCCGATGGAAGTGGAGTTATTGTAGATCCGGAAGCCAAGCTGACAGAAGAACTAATTGTACGTCCCACATCGGAAACGGTGATCTGGAGTACCTACAAAAACTGGATACAAAGCTATCGTGACCTGCCTGTTCTGGTAAATCAGTGGGCTAACGTGGTTCGTTGGGAAATGCGTACACGCCTGTTTTTGCGTACAACTGAATTTCTGTGGCAGGAGGGGCATACGGCACATGCTACTGCGGATGAGGCTGTTGCTGAGACCAAACAGATGCTGGAAGTATATGCCACATTTGCCGAAGATTGGATGGCCTTACCTGTAGTACGTGGTGTAAAAACCGCTAATGAACGTTTTGCAGGGGCTGAAGATACGTATTGTATTGAGGCACTGATGCAGGATGGAAAAGCCTTGCAGGCAGGTACCTCTCACTTTCTGGGACAGAACTTTGCCAAAGCATTTGATGTGCAGTATACGAGCAAAGAAGGAAAACTGGATTATGTATGGGGAACTTCCTGGGGTGTGAGTACACGTTTGATGGGTGCTTTGATTATGGCACACTCAGATGATGAAGGTCTGGTATTACCTCCCAAACTGGCTCCTATCCAGGTAGTGATTGTCCCAATATTTAAAGGGACTGAGCAACTAGCTACCATTACTGAAAAGATTCAGCCTCTAGTAAAAGAGTTAAAATCCAAGGGGATCAGTGTGAAGTTTGATAACCGTGATGGAAATTCACCTGGATGGAAATTTGCTGAGTATGAACTGAAAGGTGTACCTGTACGGGTTGCTATCGGCCCTCGTGATCTGGAAAATGGTACCGCTGAAGTAGCTCGTCGGGATACTAAGGAGAAGAAAGTTTATTCAATGGACAATCTTGCCAGCCAGATTGAAGGTTTGCTGGCAGATATTCAACAGAATATTTATCAGAAGGCCCAAACATTTCGGGCTGCCAATACTACAAAGGTTGAAACGTATGATGAGTTTAAGCAAATGCTGGATGAGAAACCAGGATTTGTTCTGGCTCACTGGGATGGCACTTCTGAAACAGAAGAACGCATCAAGGAAGAGACCAAAGCTACCATCCGTTGTATTCCATTGGATGCACCAGCAGAGGAAGGTAAGTGTATTGTAACAGGAAAGCCTTCTTCCAGACGCGTTTTGTTTGCACGGGCTTATTAATAGAACCAATTACAAAGGCATTTTTTACATTGTAAGAAATGCCTTTACTTTATGTAAGTTATATAGCATACCTGTTCTTTTAGAAGTATGTTCAGATATCTGGGTAGTTTAGGAGCCATAATCCTGCTGACTTCTTATCAGGACATTATTGATTGGATAAGTCATCATTTGCTGACATGCCCTTTTAAGAAAGTGTTTCTGATTGATTGTCCGGGTTGTGGATTACAACGTTCTATTGTTGCGTTGTTACGTGGTGATTTCAACGAATCATGGCATATGTATCCGGCTACATTACCTATGCTTTTGTTGATCGGATTTGTTTTGGTAAACAGTCGGATTAATTTCCGGTATGGAAGCTGGATCGTAAAGATTTTGTCTGGTATTGTTTTTCTGATTATTATTAGCAGTTACATCTTAAAAATAAAAAATCATCAATTATTTTAACTTATGCAACAAGATCCTACTACATTTAATCAAGGCGGTATGGGCTTTCAACAACCCTTACCAAATGCCACTATTGTATTAATTTTAAGTATCCTATCTATTCCTACCTGTTGCTGTTATGGTATTGTCGGATTGGGATTAGGTATTACCGCACTTGTTTTAGCCAACAAGGATAAGGCGTTATATGAAATGAATCCTAACATATATACTCCTTCTTCTTACAGTAACATCAACACCGGAAGAGTTATTGCTATTATAGGAATTGTATTAGGCAGTATCTACCTCCTGTTAACTCTCTTTATGATTCTTGCGTTTGGTTTTGACGCATTATCTGACCCTACGCTGATGCAAGAGCGGATGAGAGATATATTTGGAAGCTAAGTTTCTGAATCTGTTTTGACAAAGCCTGGATGATCCAGGCTTTTGTTGTTTGAATAGAACAAAAGTATCTGTTTCATTCAAAATAAACACTATTCAATATATGCAGCAAGAGTCCGGATTTGAGCAACGACAACTGCCCAATACTCTGGTTGTACAAGTATTAGGTGTTATTTCTATTTTTGTCTTCTGGTACTATGGTATTTGGGGATTGATTAGTGGGATTGTTGCTCTTATGTTGGCAAAGCAGGATTTGGTTCGTTACTACAACGATCCGGATAACTATTCTTTCAGCTCTTATAAAAACCTTAAGGCAGGACGTATTTGTGCGATTGTCGGAATCGCACTTTCGGCTTTGGTTAGTTTATTGACTATCGCTTTATTTATTGCAGTAGCAACAGGGGTAATAGGTAATGAACTAAGATTTTTCCAGTGAAATAGAACTATTGAAATCCATAAATAGATCGGATTGAACCCTTTGTTTTAATCTCTTCTTGTATAGAGTATGTAAACTGTTTTTGGGTAGTGCAATGGATACTATTCTGGTCTTCGGGGTTAGTCACTGTAAGGTAGTTTTGGAAACGATTAGAATAAGCATTTACTATAACGCGGGTCGACTTCTCCTGTATAAATGGTTTGACACCCGCCACTGAAAGGGGTTTTTCGGAAGCCAGCTCTGATTGGGTGTTAGTTGTAGTCTGGGTAGCAGCTTGCTTTGATTGTTTTACAAAGTGTAAAGCCTTGAACAGTTCAAAATCCATAAACTCGTATTGTTCTTCCTGCTCAAGTTTTTTCCAAATATCATAAGCTGTTTTGATACGAATGCGTACTTCATCGCGCTTCAGTTCTTTGAGAACATATTTAGCTGCATTGTCCTTATCTTTTTTCTTTTCCAGCACAGCGAGGTGGTATTCATTGCGTTTGTGTTTGGCATTGACCTCTGTAAATTCTTTTTCTGCTTTTTTGAGTTGTTTATTCCGTTCTTTAGAGGCAGGCTGAGCTTCCAGCTGGGCTTTTTGTTGAGTGGCATGTGCCAACAGTTTAGTCAGAAGAATCTGATCGGCAAGTGATTGCTTCTCATCTTCTTTGATAGCTTTGATGCGTTGTTCCATCCGGAATAGTTCATGATTCAGGCGGGCTTCGTAGACCATTAATCCATAATATTCAGATTTATACTTGCGAATAGCTGTTGTATTTGTATGGTAACGAGGCATATAGATACTAAGTGTTTAAACGTTTGCTGATTGAATTAGGTACTTTAAAGATACGAAAAATAGTGCTATGTTTTACTTTGTTTTTTAATGAATTTTTATTGCTTTATTGTATTGATCGTCAGTTGTTTAGTTTGTGTTTAATGCGTTGATTTGTAAAGGTGTGGTTATTAGCTTTGTACTACATGGTTGCACAAGAGAGAAGATGGGGAATAGGATAATTAGAGTAGAATAACCAACTATATAAGTCGCTCCAAATTTTGAGTAAAAGGATTTGACTTTGAAGTGAAATAAATAAGTTACAAAGAGGGTTGCGATAACTTCAATTGTGAAAGGCAGTGTAAGTGTGTAGGCAATCTTTTCTTCGCGAGGTTGGTCTTATCCTGTTCTATATTTTGTGGAAATGAGGTTTGTAAATAAAGAAAAAACATCCTCCCTGTCCTCCTGAAAGGATCTCTTGACAAATAGAGTTGTGTTCGTTTTTGGAGAGAAAGAATATTTTCCAGTCGGACAGGCCGCCGGTCTTGCCACGAGTTCCTTTCAGGAGGACAGGGAGGGGACAAGGGTAAAAGAGAATTTTTCCTAAAACCTGCAAAATTAAAAAAGATATGGGACAAGATAAGGGTTGTCCTTTGGCCTTGCGGACAGAAGGTTTGAAGAAAAGTGCCTTTTTGCTCACACACAAATCTGGCTCACCAAACTCTCGTTTGGTGCCCTATTTTTGGGCTAGTAAAAAGGAAGGAGCCTGTGGAAGAAGAACAAAAGGGATAATAAACAAACGCAGGAAGAGAGCTTTCTCAAAAATAAACCCAAGCCTACACTATTTTTAAAAGCATAGGCTTGGGTTTTACTCATATCCAAAATTTGGGATCAATCATGTAATCCTTAGACCTGTATACAATCTTATTCAGCTAACTGATTCCAGTCGGACAAGCCTGCTGACCAAAGCAGTTCTGCTCGTTCCTTTGCATATTTGGTTTTCAGAGAAAACAATTTGATCTGCTCATCGATATACTTGGTTTCCCGTGAGTTAATGAGAAACAGAGAGCTTTCTCCATTTTCAAACTTTTGTACCTCTGCATCCCGTAACCGTCGATAGTTGGCAATGTTAACCTGTTGGAGCCGAATCAGCGAATCCAGGTTCCGCAGATCATTATAGGTAGTTTGAATATTGTTTGCAATTTCACGGGACGTTTGCTGACGTTCCAGATTGTTTTGTTCAATCTTTACTTCATTCAGAGCCAGCTTGCCTCGTTCTTTTCGTAAAAACAAAGGATAACTAAACTCAAATCCCCACTTATAGTTGTTTTGCAAATAAGCCATATCCACTGTCGAAGGTAAAATACGGCCGTCTGTATTATACGTAGGGCTACTCAATAAATTGTAATTAACCCGTAAGTTTGGTTTAAAACGGTCTCGTAAAAAGCGTCTTTCGATAGTAAGCTGTTCATTTTTAAAAGTCAATTTTTGCAATTCCGGATGGTTTGCTTGTGCCATATCCCGAAGACGTATCAGAGTAGCTTCCATTTCTACTCTATGGGTTACATCGAATTGTTCAGGTGCAATATCTGAGGGCATCTCTAATGGAGTATCATTTTCGCCCCACAGATAGTTTGACAACCGGATACGAGCATTCAATAAATCTACTTCTACCTGTGCCAGACGGATCAGACGGTCTTGCAATATGGTTTGTGCTTCTACTGAGTCAATGCCTGCCAGATCACCTTCTACAACACGACCTTTTACTGCTTTATAACGTATATTGGCTAGTTCGTAATTTTCACGCAACATTGTGTATTCGTTGTGAGCCAGATACCATTCCCAGTATTCTTTAGTCGCATTGAAAACCAGTTTGTTGATTTCCTTTACGCGATCTGCTTCGGCAATATTACGAAATACCTGGGCCTGACGGAGTGTACTACGGCGTTGGTCTATCAGGAAATCCTGGCTGATGGGTAGCGGAATAGAGACTCCGGCAAAGATTAATCCACTGGTACTTGTATAATTCTCGTTGTTGATATAGTTGCCTACACCACGCTGAAATCCACCTTTTATCTCTCCAACCCAGAAAGGAATCTTCAACTGGCTATCCCATCGATGATAGTAGGTAGATCCTTTCAATTCTTTATTCTCATAATTGGCTTCCAGTTTAGGGTCGAAAGAACCTCTTGCATACCGAATCTCATTCCGCGCTTGCTCACTTAATAAGGCTGCTTGCCGGGCTACAGGATGATACTTTAAAATTCGTTGAAGAAAATCCTGACTGCTCATGGTTTTAGACTCAACCGTTGTTGTTGGCTTTTTGTCTGATGCCAACTGAGCTGAAGCAGTAAAAGGCAATCCCTGAAACAGAACATACAAACAGAAAATAAGCATTCTTGTGATAGATAAAATGCGTGCTTTGACTGCAAAGCGCGATTGCCAGCCAAAGACCTTATGTGTCTGGCTATTTCTTCGCATCTTTCTCTCCCTCCTTCTTTTTATCAACTGAATCTTCTGCTCCCGCTGTTGGACTCTGCAAACTTGGTGGGAAGCCATTTAGCTGCCGCCAGATTTCATACCATACAGGTACATCATTCAACATTACAAAGCCACTTACCCCCGACCCAAGACGTAATTGCTCTGGCCATTCTTCTTCCTCATTATCAGGCGTAACCAGAATCCTGTATTTACCATCCTTACTATTAACATAGTCAATGACTGCCACACGTCCAGGAAATGTACCTACAGATACACTCGGCCATCCGGAAAACTGTAATGCAGGCCATCCATCAAACTCCAAACGCACCATACGACCTTTCTCAAGCAGAGGCACATCCATTGCTTTTACATAGAGTTCTACTGCTTTAGCGGGTTGTGCTGGCTGAATCGTAGCCACCGGATCTCCTTCTTTTAACGTTTCACCAACCCCCGCTTTCAGTGCTTTTACAACATATCCATCCTGTGGCGCAATGACTGCCCGGTTTTTGATCCGTACCTGTACACTGGAATATTTGTTTTGCTGTTTGGATAGTTCACCTTGTGCGTCTGCCAGATAGGAAACTGCTGAACTTTTATCAGATTGCGCTTTGGAGATCTCTTTTGCATAATCTGCTCGGATAGAGCTCAATTCAATCTGAGCATTGATAATCTCATTACGGGCTACATCTACTTTATTTTGGTAGGCAATCAGCTTGGCCTGTGTTTCCTGCAGCTTGGCTTTTCGCTTTTCAAAGTCTACCAGAGAAATTAACTGGCCATTGTACATATTTTCACCTGCCTGAAATTGGCGGCGAGCAATTTGCATATTTATTTTCTCTGCTTCATAATCGGCACTGTCCATCTGCAATTTAAAGCGAGCTTGTTGCAATTTGTTGGCCGCTTGTTGTAGTTTAAATTTCAAACCGTTTTGTAAGGCTGCAATATTATCTTCCAGTGCATTAATTTTAGTCTGAGTAGCTGCAATCCCTTCATTTTTGGCTTTAATCTGTTCCTGTAGACGCTCAGGTAGTTGTGGATCAAAGTATTCATCTTTTACCTCTGAAATAACCAGGATAGTATCTCCTGCACTTACTTTCTGGCCTTCCTGTACATACCATTTTTCAATTCGTCCGGCAATAACAGAGGGAATTGTTTGTGGACGATCTTTTGGGGCAAACGCTGTGACATACCCATATCCCTGAACATTCTGCTGCCAGGGCAGGAAAAGGCATAAGAAGAAGAAAACGAATATTCCTATTAACCAATAGGCTATTACCCTGCCAGATCGGGGTGTCCCTAAGGTCTGCAGGGCATAGACCTTCTTTTCGATTTCATGAGAATCTATATTGTTATTCGATATATGTAACATACGGAGGCGGTTTATACTTGAATGTGTAAAATAAACTAAGGTTTAATCCTTCTAAACAAGAGTTGGTGAGCGGTTATAGTCCTCTCACCTGGATCTCGTAGAAAAGATCAGATTTTTGTTCATTATCTGTTTAACTTCATTTACGAGGTCAATGTTTTTACCTCGTCCTGGAAAGTGTCTTGCATCACCTATCAAAAATGATGCAAAACAGATTGTGTGAGAACAAAACTGGACTTAATCCTGCAAAATGGCTTCCCGCAATACAGGATGATCCTTCACTTGCTGATACGAACCCTGGGTAACCAGATGTCCGTCATCAAAAACAAGAACCTTATCACATTGTGACAGCAGCATAGCATCATTACTTACTACAACCAGCGTCCATGGCATTTCGCGACTGGTCATAAACTGAATCAGTTGAGTACGGTCTGTACGGCACATTTCAGGTAAAGTGTCCTTTACTACCAGTAGTTTGGGTTTGGAAACAATAGCTCTGGCAAAGAGTATTTTATGTGTAACCCCTTCTGAAGGATGTTGTCCATCTGCACCAATATGTGTATAGAGACCTTCCGGTAGTTTGTTCATATAATGTTGCAGACCGACATTAGTCAGTGCCCAGCGGACATCCTCATAGCTGATGCCTGGACGATTCATTGCCACATTCTCAAGAATAGAACCAGAAAAAACTGCATCTTCAAACAGGTAATTGGATACTATAGGTCGCAGGGAACTCGGATGAATATCCCGCAAGGAAATCTGATTGTAGGTAATGCTACCTGTGTAATCAGTCATAACACCTGCCAGTAACTTAGCTAATGTGTGTTTGCCTGCTGCATGCATCCCTGCAATAGCTACTTTTTCACCAGCTTTGATCGTGAAACTAACGCCTTCCAATGCCTTGTCTCCCATTGCATACCGATACCAGAGGTCTTTGATGGCTACTTCCATGCCCTGGCTGTTTGTATTTAATTCAAGGGGTGCTCCTCTTTCATTTTCCAGTGGCATATCGGTTACTGTACCTATTTTCTCTACAGCTGTAAGCAAATCATAGACAGTGTCCATATTGACAATAATCTTTTCTACCGCAGCCACTACCAGTACTATTACGATCTCAGAGGCTACAAACTGACCCAGCGTAATCTGGCGGTCTACCACCAGCAGGGTGCCCAGAATAAGTAAACCCCCAATGATTAATACCTTAAAAATAACAATATAAATCAGTTGGGTACGTAACACACTGAAATGACTTTTCCGGTAATAAAGATAGTTACTTACATAGTCGTCCATCTTTTGCATATGCAGATTAGTATCGCCTGCCAGACGAAAACTGTTGACAGTACGGGCAATCTCTTCAAGCCAGTAGACAATCTTATATTTATACTTCGATTCAGTCAAGCTGGTCTTCAAACCCTTTGGACCTGTTATTTTAAAGATTAGGGCAATGATGCCTACCAGTAATACACTAAATGCAAGAAAGAAAGGATGGTAGAAAGACAACAAAATTAATCCAAACAAAATCTGAAGTACAGCCCCTGTAAGATCCACCAATAGCTTGGGTAGTGATTTCTGCACATTGATCACATCAAAGAAACGGTTCATTAATTCCGGAGGATAGTATTTGGATAAAGCATCCAACCGGATTTTGGGAACACGGTACGTAAATTCGAATGCAGCTTTGGCAAAAATACGTTGCTGCAAGATCTCAACCAGGGAGATTTGCATGATCTGTAAGCCACCAGATGCCAATAATCCAATGATAACAACAGTAATAATTACGACTACTGAACTAAAGATCATCCCACCGGATATAAGTCGGATCATTGCCTGAATCCCTAAAGGAAGCACCAGACTGATTAAACCTACTACAATAGCATAGACATATATATAGGAGATATCTTTTCGTTCGGAGCCTAATAAGTTGAGTAACCTTTTGAGTGGAGTAGGAGGCGCAAGGGTTTCTTTATTTTCATCTCCTGTTGGCTGATCGGCGAGATAGTGAACCGGAAATGAAGTTACAAAGATTACGTGTCCATTTTGTCGGGGATCTGTTGCCTGTTGTTGAGTCAGGAATTGTCGGCTTAGATCACGTATCTGAGATTCTTTAAATACAGTTTCCGAATCGGGATATTCTCCAACCAGATCATCATTTTTGTCTCTGTAGATAAGCAATGGTTCTATTTTGTCAGGACTAATCTGTTGGAAAAAGATAACAGGAAAGGTTATATTTTCCAGAAAAGAGGCTACTTCTTCAGGGCGTAAATGATTTTGTAAGAATGTAAGGCCTGCCTTTTGTCCTTTATAGGTTAGTTCATCAATAAATTTATGAATGTCTTTTATTGTATATTCTCTATCAAGCTGATGATCGTTTCCGCTGAGTTGCATGGGCGTGACTTTTTGCCCCGACAGCTCTGCGATCTTTTGTAATAGTTTTGTGATTTTTCTTTTGTCCATTTTGATCTTTAAGTTAAATTTTACCTTGGCTAGAAGTTGTCATTAACAACCAAACTTACTTAAACGTTCTGTTGTTTTGTTTTTCTGTTTATCTTTACCGCCACAAAAGCAGATATCATTAATACAGAAAAACTACCCGAAAGGTAATCCGGCTTATGTCACAACGTATAAGGTTTTATCTTGTTGTGTAAATTTATGTAGAAGATATTGGACTTTCGGACATAACTATAAATTTTTATCGAACCGTCTGTTTGAAATCCGATACGATTTCCTCACATTTCTATTTTAACTTTTAACCTTGAACCTTATTTATGAACTTTCCAAGTGAATTGAAGTACACCAAAGAACACGAATGGATACGCATTGAAGGCGATGTTGCTTATGTAGGAATTACAGAGTTTGCACAGCGTGAGCTTGGCGATATTGTCTATGTAGATATTAATACTGTAGGACAGGAAGTCGCTAAAGATGAGATATTTGGTACTGTAGAGGCTGTAAAAACGGTATCTGATCTATATCTTCCGGTGTCTGGTACTGTACTGGAGTTTAACGCAGATCTGAACACTGCGCCTGAGTTGGTAAATTCTGATCCTTATGGAAAAGGATGGATGGTAAAGATCTCTATTTCTGAGGCATCCCAACTGGATGGACTTCTGTCTGCAGATGCATACAGTGCATTGGTAGGTTAATATCTGTTTCTTTGGTTGTTTATTTCAATGAACCATGCAGCTTTTTGCTCTAAAGAACCTATTGCTTCAGAAACGGCCCTCGATAACAGGGCTGTTTCTGTTTATTGCCCTCACAACAGCAGGGCAGGATATGACCCGCGCCCGGGCTACTCTGAAAACGCTTACCTCTCCTGAATTTCACGGACGAGGATATGTGAATCAAGGGGATCGTATTGCTGCTGATTTTCTGAAAAGCCGGTTTTCAGCTATGGGGTTAAAGCCATTTGGAAACTCTTACTTTCAGCCCTTTACATTGGATGTGAATACCTATCCGGGAAAGGTGTCATTGAAGATCAATAAGACAGATCTTGCACCCGGAAAAGACTTTCTGGTAAATCCTATTTCCCAAAAAGGAAAGGGAAGTGCCCGGATCATGCAATTACCTCCTCGTTTATTTACGGATACTATAGTTCAATCTGCCTTTCTCAAACAAAATCTGTCACGTAAGGCTATCGTTTACCTTTCTGCTGATTATGGGAAGTTTACAGATAATCCGGATCTATTGGAAAAGCTGCATACAGCTAAAGCTTTGATTGAACTGCAGAAAGAAAAGCTGACTGCTACTGTATCAACTGCCGCTCTGAGTCATCCTACTTTTGAGATAGTTCGTAAAGACTGGGATACTGCTGCTCAGAAAATCAAGTTTAGAGTAGACGCGAAGCTTATTAAGAATTATCAGACGCAGAATGTGGTTGGTTTTGTGGAAGGGAAAACCCATCCGGAAGAGTTTGTTGTTATAACGGCCCACTATGATCACTTAGGGCAGTTGGGCAAAGATGTCTACTTTCCGGGAGCCAACGATAATGCATCAGGTGTAACACTTTTGCTGGAACTGGCTCAGTATTATGCAAAGCCTGAGAATCAGCCTGAATACTCAATTGCTTTTATTGCCTTTGCAGCAGAAGAAGCGGGTCTGTTAGGTTCTAAGTATTATACAGACCATCCCTTATTTCCCCTGAATCAGATTCATTTTCTGATTAACCTGGATCTGATGGGAGCTGGAGATGAGGGGATTATGATGGTAAACGGATTGCGTCTGGAACAAGAGTTCGGCTTGTTCAATAAGATCAATGAAGAGAAGCATTACTTTACCAAATTACAGAAGCGGGATAATGCTCCCAACTCTGATCATTTTTTCTTTGCACGCAAGGGTGTAAAGGCCTGTTTTTTCTATACACTGGGTAATCCCAAGTTTTACCATGATATTTATGATCGGGCAGAAACATTGCCTTTGGCTAAGTTTCCGGAAACGTTTGGGTTGCTTACAGATTTTATCCAACAATATCCGTAAGCTGGAATGAAATAGTACGAAACCAGAGCCAATGTTCTTGGGAAAGACTATAGGCTTTGGTTTCGTTTTTGAGAAATTATTCTTCCTTGGTTTGTTTATTATCCCTTACATTGTTCTTCCTGTGGCTTCTTCATTTTTTGTTTGTTAGTATCCAAAGTTAGTTTATAGTCCAGAACATATCTCTTCTTATCGCCTTGTTACTTTTTTGCTTGCCCAAAAAACAGGGCACCAAACGAGAGTTTGGTGAGCCAGATTTGCGTGTGTGCAAAAAGGGCACTTTCTGCCGAACCTCCCACCTGCAAAGCCATGGGCTTTCCTCGCGACAGAAAGATTGCCAACACACAGATACAACGGTTCGCGTTGAAATGAATTAAATCTCTCTTTGTAGCATCCAAAAGATAATATAGGCTGTTCCCTAAAAACTTCGTCAGCACATGGCACAAAGAGAGTAAAGTAAACTTCAATCGTGGTTGGTGGTGAAGGTGCCCTTTTTTGCTTCATTTTTGGGGCAAGCAAAAAATAAAGGGGCTCCAAGTAGAGTGAAGAAAGGGACAATAATCAAACTCAGGAAGAATAATTTCTCAAAAATAACCAAGAGCTATACTCTTCTCAAACGCATAGATGATAATCTTGTAAAACAAACTCATATCTAAACTTTTGTAGGTTTATCTTATTCAAAAAGGTTAGATAGATCTTTGTCTCTATAAATATACACATGGAATAGTTTTTTATAGTTAATCTACTGTCCATCCCTCCTTATTATAAAGTAATGCTTGGCGAGATAACTTATACACTATTCATCTGTTATAGACACACCTTATGAAAACGTCTTTGGTAAGATTTTCATCCAGCCGAACCGGAAAAGTTCTGAAATGGGTAGGCGGCATTATTGCCGTTGTGATTGTAGGAATTTTTATATGGCTTAATGTGGGATTAGGACCCACTATCCGTAAAAAGCTGGAAGCAAAAGTCTCTGAAGCAACCAAAGGCAAGTACCAACTAAAGATTAACTGGATAAGTATTAACTTTATCACAAGTAATCTTGTATTTCATAATGTGAGTCTACAACCTGGTAAGTTAGCATCTTACACTAAAGGTGACAGTTCGAAACGGAATACAAATCTGGGAATAGAGGCTAAATCGGTACAATTACATGATATAAAATGGCGAACCTATCTGGCTGAAAAGAAGATTGAGCTCAAAGGTATCTACATTAATTCACCAGATATCACAATCACACAAACCAAACCAGACGATATAAAACAGGTAGATTCTACAGATCAGAAAAAATCATTGGAAGATTTACTAAATGGACTGAAAAATGAGATTCAGATTGACGAGATTATTGTAAAGGATGGCAAACTGAAACATACGGTAGTAGCTTCTAAAGGAAAGTCAACACAATCAGCTGAACACATTCGCATTGCACTACACAATATACGTCTTGACTCAGTCACAAAGCAAAAGCGATCTTTTCCGTTTCTCGATAAAATAGAAGCTTCATTGGAAAATTACCAGTTTATAGGTGCTGATAATCTGTATGCGTTGAAAGTAGGGAAGGTAGACTTGAAAGACGATCACTCATTGGCTATTGAAAATATGAAGTTACAGCCTACCGTATCTGACAAAGAGTTTGTTCGAAGGAAGAAAGTGCAGAATGACCGATTTATTATTACTGTGCCTAAGATAGAATGCAAAGGTGTAGAGTTAAGACAGGCCCTGGATAAAAAGCTAATTGCACAAAGTATTCGGGTAAATAATCCGGTAGTGAACATATACCGGGATAAACGTATGCCTCCTAAACCAAATCATCATCCTTTAATGCCTAATGAAGCTATACGTAATATTAATTTTCAGGTACAAATTGATTCAACGTTTATTTCCGGAGCTTCTATCACCTACACTGAACAAGTACTAAATGCTCCCAAACCCGGAAAGGTAATGTTCGAAAAATCGAATATCCGGATTACCAATCTGAGCAATGATCCCAAACGGATGACAGACCGGAATCCAGTAAAAATTCATGCAACAACGATGCTGATGCAAGGGGGATTACTGACACTGAATGTTAGTATGAATCTGCTCTCCAAACAATTTAATTGTGCTTATCGTGGACATCTGGACCGAATGAGTGCTACTGCCTTTAATCTGATTAGTTTTCCAAATGAAAACATCCGGTTGACAGATGGATTGGTGAATGAGGTCACCTTTTCCTCTCATATTCGTCGTGGTATCGCAAGAGGTTCTGTGAAGGCATTGTACAGAGATCTGAAAATAGAAGTAATTGACCCTGAAAAGCACAAAACACATCAGTTGCTGACATTACTGGGAAATATTGCTATCAAGGCAGACAATACTGCGAAAGAAGAGAAGCCAGCCAGAGTAGGAACTATTTTTTATCAGCGGGAAAGAGATGACAGTTTTGTGACTTACCTATGGCAATCTCTCAAATCAGGTTTATTCTCATCCATTACAACAGTGAATATAAATAAAGTAAAAGAGATTCGGAAGAAGGCAAAAGCATTGCAGAAAAAAGGGCCTCGTCCAACTGTGAAAGAGAAGAAAGATTCGGTAGACAAGGACTCTATAGATAAAGATTCTTCTAAAAAAGTGGCCCCTGAACCTAAAGATTCTGCCAATAAAGATCTGACGAAAAATTGATAATGAAAAGCCCTTTTGTTTATATAAACAGGAGGGCTTTTTTTAATAGGGTTTTTATTTGAGAGGTTGAGAGCTTTCTGGAGGGCCTAGGTAACTGGATTGTAACCCTCCTGTATCGATAACCAGCTTTTGCAATACTATGCCTGGGTCTACCATCCAGAATTTGATCACATGTTCGCCAGGTTTCGTGAGTTGATGGCTAGAAACCTGAATGTTAATATTGTTAGCTACCCATTGTTCCCATTTATGATTGGTTTCACCCATATGTATGTTTAGTATTTGTGGTGTTTCATCATCTATTGAGATGGCATAGCGAAGTCCCTGACCAGCAGTAAAATTTAAGGTAGGGGACAAATAGGCGTGTATTTTTATGTCTCCTGCTGACTTTGTGTGTATAGTATATTCTAAATGAGGGCTATTTGTTCCTGGCGACTGACTGGAAGCTGTAACCGGAAATGGAGTGACTCCTGATAAGGTACGTCCAAGAGTTGGAATTTTTTTCCAGGTAATATCAGTGCCTACTGCTTTGCTGTAATGTTCTGCCTCTATAGAAATATACCCATTACTATCTGAAAAACCTTTGCCAACCTTAGGAGTATTATCAATTACAGCTTGCACGACAACTTTGCTATTAGCAGGACCTGTGACGGTGATAGGAATTCGTTGTAGCCCTGCTGGTACTTTGGACCAATTGACTTGTAGGTTTATTCGTTGTTGATCCGTTATTGTTCCTTTAGCAGATGAAAAGGATAACCAGGACACAGGCGAGCTTACGCTATACATAAAGGCTGACTGACCTCTGTTAAACACATCTATATAAGGTACTAAAGAACTATTTTGGGTATAAGCTGGTAAAACAGCTTCTTCCTTAGCCTGAGGCCACCATGTATCTGATCCATCTATGGCTATACCCATTTCAGATGTAACAGGTACTTCTATAGTTTTCACTGCGGGCATGGAATCTCTGGGTGGCTGCTGCCAGTAGGTATAGCCAATATGTGTTTGGTCCATCATGTGGCTCCATTTCCCTCCGGCCAGTGTTTTGTTATAGTAGACCGAGATTTCGGCATCTTTGGTAAACAACTCTTTGGCCTGATCTGCTAACTTATTGGTTATAGCTCTACCCTGAGATGCATACAGATGGTTTTTAGCAACCGTTACATACAAATCATTCAGATTTGCACATGCTTTGACAGGGTGCAGTACCAACTGATAATAGGCATCTTTGTATGGGGTAGGAAGAGAATTGTAAATTTTCTCAGCCTCAGCCGCAAGGGAATTATAGGCCTTTACTACATTTTCTGCTTCATGGTAATGTGTCAGACTGTAGGTGGCAGGAGAGAGAAGTTCCGGTTTGCGTCGACCATTGTATCTTGTATATCTGTCCAGTATAGAAGCGATTTCCCGTGCGTACTTAGAACCGAACTGCTTCTCTGCCCATCTTTGTGTATACTGTTCCAACTGCTCTGCGGGCAACTGATCCGGATTCCATGCATAATCCAGGAAGAATGAAATCGGAAACTCCATTGGTTTGATATCTCCCACATTGACAATCCATATCTGGGTCGCTTTGTATTGATAGGCCAGATGCATTTGTTCCCATACGCGTGCGATAGGATTAGTATTGAGCCATTTGTAATTTCGTGGTCCCCCAACATAATCAAAGTGGTAATAAATGCCATAGCCGCCTGATCGTGGTTTGTCTGTTAGTTTGGGTAACTTACGAATGTTGCCCCAGTTATCATCGCAAAGCAGCAAGGTTACATCATCAGGTACTCGCATTCCTTTGTCATAGTAATCCTGTACTTCTTTGTATAAGGCCCAAAGCTGAGGCGTTGCAGCAGGTTGTTTACCCGTTACATCTTGTATAATTTGTCGCTGATCGGCTACAATTTTTTCCAGTAATGCAATAGCGGTTCCTTCTGTCATAGGTTCGTCTCCATCACCGCGCATTCCTATGGATACAATGCTTTCATTGGTTCCCATGCGTTGGATACTACTCTTCCAGAAATTTTTTAGTTTGGCTTCATTGGTTTGGTAGTTCCATTTGCCTGATCCATATCTTCTCCATTCATCGTGTGCCCGCATCAATGGTTCGTGGTGAGAAGTTCCTATCACAACTCCATACTCATCTGCCAGCTTAGGATTGAGAGGATCATCATCGTAAAAGGCATGCCCCCACATCGCAGGCCAGAGGTAATTCCCTTTCTGACGCAGGATAAGCTCAAACACTTTTTCATAAAAGGCATGATTGAAGTCTCCAAATTTTTCTTTTACCCAGCCTGAAAGTGCAGGTGCTTCGTCATTGATAAAAATGCCTCTGTATTTTACTTTGGGCTCTCCTGCTGAGTGCACTCCGGGTAGTATGTACAATTCTTTTTTTTGAGCAACAGGCACATCTGCCCACCAGTACCAGGGAGAAACACCAATCTGTGCAGACAAATCATAAATGCCGTAGATGGTGCCCCTTTTATCACTACCTACAATAACCAGAGCCTGTGTTACATTGGGAAATGGATTGTCGATAATCTGGGTCTTAAACATTTCCCACTTTCCTGTGAGTGCAGCTACATCCAGTTTATGGGATTGTACCAACTGATCAATCAATGGACTTTTGCCTAGTGTACCTGCAATGACTATAGTTTTTTGATTTGTAATTTTATCTGTAATGAAATCAGGCTCGGTTTGTGTGACGAGTTTTATATCAGCCTGTAGGTTTTTTGCTGCCCGTATTACACCCGGATAGTCTTGAGAACTCACCAGCAGAGAAGTGGATTTTCCTGATGCAGAAAGCAGGAAATGGTCTTTTCCTGCTTGATTAGTCACATAGGGATTCTGAGAATAGGCAACAGATGCACTTCCTATAAACAAACTTGTTAATGCCAGCCAGAATCTGGTAGATAACAAAAGGACTTTCATTGGATAGCAATAAATAAGTAATAGTAAATCAGGTAACAAAGCGTATATAGCCAGAGAATCAGAATTTGATTACTTCCCAATACACTTTCTTGGGTTGCAGATTCTGATCAAAGAGTAATGGATAATTTTTGCGACCTCTGACTGGATAATTGTCCAGCCAGGTACTCTTGTCTGAAATATTCCAGAATGTGACACTTGTAATAGCTTTTTTATATTCTCGGAAGATGGAGAATACCTTCTTGTATTGTTCCAGTTGCTTCTGCTCTAATTCAGGTGTGAATGCATCTGATTCTCCTTCTTTTCGTTCGCGACGATGTTTTTCCCAGCGATAGACAGACATATCTACTTCTGTAAAATGGATCTGTAATCCCAGTGAAGAAAATTTTTCAATTGCATTGCGAAGTTCTTTCTCTGTAGGTTCGTAAATAGACCAGTGTGCCTGCAGACCAACCCCATGCACAGGTACCTTAGCTTCTTTCAGCTTCTTTAGTAACTGATATACCCGTTCGGTTTTTTCTGGTCTTTCGGTATTATAGTCATTGTAGAATAGCAAGGCATTAGGATCAGCCTGATGGGCGTATTCAAATGCTTTTACAATGAAATCTTCACCACATATCTGGTACCATAGACTGTTGCGCAAAAACTTTGTACTGTCATCATCAATAGCCTCGTTTACCACATCCCATGCATAAATTTTTCCTTTGTAGCGGGAAACTACAGCATTAATATGGTCCTTGAGCCGTTTGAGCAGAACTTCTTTGGTTACATTTTTTCCCTGAGCATCTGTAAAAATCCATTTGGGTGTTTGTTCATGCCAACATAAATTATGACCACGTATGCGTAGCTTATTGGTCTGAGCAAAGTTGACGATAGCATCTGCATCATCCCAGAAATAACGGTTTTCTTCCGGATGAATGGGACCCATCTTCATGGCATTCTCGGGAGTAATACTATTGAATTGCTGAAGGATTAATCCAGCTTCCGGACCTTGCAGGGCACGTGGAGATACGGCAACCCCTATTGGGAAATAATTCTTATAGTAATCCTTTAAACCCTTGGAGGAAGTTTTTGGAGTACTGGATTGAGAGTAAAGGTTCTGTAAAGAACATACTAATAATACAGAGATTATCAGGATATTATAGGTTCTGTAGAGATACATATAGGTTGAGGGTTTTAGTGATAACAATATAATTTCAAGTGTTGTATACCATATCCACTAACTGAAAACGAAGAGGCTGGCCCTGATGGCTTTGGGCTCCATTAGGTTTATCTGTGGATTCTATGGAAAAAGGAGAAAATACCAGAGTAAAGTCGAATTTGTCTTCTTGTGGTTTCCGCAGCTCCCCATAGATTGGGATTACTATTGTATTGACATGCATGGCTGTTAGCTTATGCCCTATTGACTGCATATAGTCAAGGTTTGAAGCACTGGAGTTGCCTAATTCTGCACCAAGTGTCAGGTAGGGTTTGCCAGATACGATTAGTTGGGTGGTGTTTCCCTGTTGTTGTAAGTGCGGAATTTCCTGAAGGGACTTTTTCTGCCCAATAGCATAAAGGCAGATAGAAAAAAATAGGAGAGTGGTATAGATACAACGCATAAAACGCAGATAATAGATTGATAATCTGTTAATATACAAAAACTGAGGTTTTGTGGACCTCAGTTTTTGTTATTATGGCTAGTATCCGGGATTTTGAGGAAACTCATTTACAGTCAGGTTAATTTGACTTTGAGGAATAGGTCGTAATGTATGACGTTCCTGAATATTGGCAGCACCTTCCGGATTGTAAAGTTTTACCCTTTCAATCAGTTTACCAGTTCTGACCAGATCAAACCATCTGTGCTGTTCACCACACAGTTCACGGCTTCTTTCATCCAGGATAAAGTCTAGTGTGACAACGTTTGGATCTGTGATGGTCATAGCTGTGATGGCTGCACTGTTATCTTTACCAGGTCTGTACGCTGCACGTTGTCTCAACACGTTAAGGTATGTAACAGCATCCTCTTTATTTCCCATCATAAGTGCAGCTTCAGCCGCGATCAGGTATGTTTCAGAAAATTTATGAACCATAAATGCACGTGTGGAAGAGTAGTTAACTGCTGCACGTTTGGTATCGTCAAATTTTTTCATGTGAGGATACATGCCCTTTGTATAGTCGCTAGGCGCATAAATACGGTATTTTTTTGCTGCACGTTCTGCATCTGTTACCGCCCGTCCCGGCATGTAAAACGCTGTATCTCCCATACTCATGCCTGCTGGTAATCTGGAGGCATCAGAAGTATTGGCAAACCATACAGTGCGGAACGTGTTATCATAACGGGAATCATTGGTTTTATCAGCAAAGGCAGTATTTAGCAACCAACTGGTAGGGGCGAATCGTCTCCAGGGACGTTGGTAATTCATATCTCTGATTACAGGTGACTTACCACCAACAGTTTGTATTTCGTAGTATGGTGTGAAAAGATACAAACTGCGATTTTCTTTCAGACCACTGGCAGGAGCATTGACATCACTCTCATTGAACACTAGATCGCTGGTGTGTTCTACTGTAAAGATTGATTCAGAGCTGTGTTCCTGACCTTGTTTGTTTACATCTCCAAAATCCTGTAGCAGATTAAGACCATATACAGATTTATTGTCTATAAGTTCTTTAGCTGTTTCAAATGCTCTCTGATAATCATCAGATTGTTTGGCTACAGATCCTGCTCTTGTCAGGTATACTTTTGCCAGCAGATGTTTGGCCGCAGCTTTGGATGCTCTACCTGTTTGAAAGGGTTTATCCGGCAAATTTGTAGCCGCAGCCGTCAGATCAGTGATAATAGCTGCATATACATCACCAACAGGACTCCGTTCAGACTGACTGGTTGGATTTGTATTGAACTTCAGTACTCCGGAGCCCAGATCTAATGGAACCGCACCATACGTTTGTACCAGCAGAAAATAGTAGTGTGCACGCAGATATTGAGCTTCTGCAATCAGTCTGGTTCTGGTGGCTGCATCCAGATTCGCCTCCGGACCGAAGTCAATCACACCATTACAGGTATTGATATAGGTAAAGTTATTGTTCCAGGGAGTCAGAAACTGACCATTGTCTGCACTTAAACCCGCATTGTATGCGTTGATACTTACCCCATCTGTATTGGCTCCATCGCCCACTGAAAACTCATCTGTACCCGATACCGTAATGATCATAGACCCTTCCGGACCATATTGATACCGGAGACCTGAATACGCTGCTGTTACTCCTGCATCTATTCCTTGGGCTGTCTTGAAATAGGAGGGCACCAGAATAGATTTAGGTTCTTCGTCAAGTTTTCCATTGCATCCAGAAAGAATCAGGACTGTTGCAATATAGAATGCCGATAATTTTAGAAATGATTTCATAGAATATATAAATCTTATCTTTTTAGTATTTGATATTTAAGCCAATCATGAACCAACGGGATGGAGGCGTATTCGCTCCTACAGTCAACTGACGGCTTGGGATATTGGAATTGGCTACAACTCCTTGAGCTCCTGTTCCCGTTGCTTCCGGATCAACACCACCTGCCTTGATATAAGGAGAGAACAGGGTAGCTACGTTATTAACAGTCGCATAAATGCGTATAGAGCTAGCTGATATTTTCTTTAGCCAGTTTTGTGGCAGGTTGTATCCTAAATTTATGCTACGGATTTTTACAAAAGTTGCATCAAAATAGCCAAGTGTAGAACCATACAATGGGTTATCTCCAATAGCAGCATCTGGTTTTGGATAGGCATTGGTAGGGTTCTCTTCTGTCCAGTAATCTACTTTAATACCATTGCGGCGTCCCTGAAGCATGTTCAGATAACTCTGAGGCTGATGGATAGCACTGATTAATTTACCTCCAATGCTGGCAAATGTAACTACGGAAAGATCAAATCCTTTGTAGCTGAAACGGTTGGTAAATCCACCCTGGAATTTAGGCTGGAAGTTGCCCAGGATAACTTTGTCATCTTCCGGTGTGATCTTGCCATCATTGTTCTGATCTTTTACTTTGATCTGACCTGGTTTTTGGCTGAACTTCGTTGCTGCCTCTGCTTCATTGGTTTGCCAGATTCCTATTTTCTCATAATCGAAGATTACATTGATAGGCTGACCTACAAACCACAGATTACCCAAGTCTTTGGTTACACCAGAGTTTAATGCCAGAATTTTGTTTCTGTTAAAGAATATGTTCAGATCGGTAGACCAGTTAAATCCGTTTTCTTTGATGATATTTTGAGTAGATACACTGAACTCTATCCCTTTATTTTCTGTCTTACCTACGTTTTTCAGATAAGCCCCTGGTACGCCACTGGTAGGAGGTAAGCTGGTATTCAACAGAATGTCTTCCGTTCTTTGGCGGTATACTTCAAATGATCCCGTGATACGGCCATTCAGGAAACCATAATCCAAACCAATATTAACTGTTTTGGTATATTCCCAGCCTAAGTCAGGGTTAGGTAATGTAGAAGTGTAATATCCATAGGCATTTGTACTACCAAAATTGTATTTATTCTGAGACAAACTTCCCAACGTTTGGAATGGATTAATTGCCTGATTGGATGTTTGTCCCAAACCTGCTCTCAGTTTTAACGTAGAGAGAAAACGAATATCTTTCATGAAAGACTCGTTGGTGATATTCCACCCTGCACTCACTGCCGGATAAGCATGCCATTTGTTACCTGCTGCCAACACAGAGGAGCCATCCAGACGTCCGGTAACTGTTAGTAAGTAGCGATCATCATAACTGTAATTGATACGACCCATGTAGGATAAAATTACCCTTTTGGAATATCCCTGGTTGTCTGAAGAAACAATAGCTGTTGAATTAGACAACCCCAGGTTATAGTACTGAATATAGTCAGCAACAAGATCCGTAGCACTGATACGTGTATTGTTTGATTCTGATTGCTGGATACTATAGAGTCCGGTTACTCCGAAGCGGTGTTTTTCTGCAATGGTTTTATCATACGTCAACAGGTTTTCTATAGTATAATTATAGGCTGATCCATTATCTACCGTTGCTGTCGAAGTGGTTCCATTATTCATTGGAGTAAATTTACCAGCATAAGAACCATACTGATCCTGTCTGTAATCCAAACCTATATTGAGACGGTATTTCAACCCTTCCAGGATCTCTACTTCTCCATATAAGCTGTTAAACGTACGGATTCTTTTGCGTCTCTCTGCCCAACTATCTTTGTTGTTAAGCAACAATGGACTATACTGATCTTCTCTTGGATATGATGGCTGATTGATGATTGCTCCATTTGCATCATATGCAGGAACCAATGGACTGGTAGAAAGGATAGAATACATAGCACCTACACTTTCACCGTCTGTAATACCAAAAGTGTTCATGGTATTAAATCCAATTTTTACTCGTTTTCCTATTTTTTGATCAATCGTCATCCGAAGAGAATAACGTTGAAAAGCCTGGCCTGGTAATACTGCTGTTTCTTTATAATAGCCTCCACCAAAAGAATATTGTGTATTTTCAGTACCACCACCTACAGACAGTTCATGATTCATTACCTTTCCATTCTTGTACAATAAATCCTGCCAGTCTGTAGAGCGACCCATACTGATGGACTCTAACTCAACAGGCAAATATGGAGCACCAGCTGCTACACCATACCCAGATACATCCCGCATTTTCTGAAACTCTTCTGCATTGAACAGACGGTACTTACGAGCAACAGTGGTTACACCCTGATACCCATTATAGGATACTACAGGTTTTCCAGCTTGTCCACGTTGGGTAGTGATGATGATAACTCCGTTCGCACCCCGAGAACCGTAAATGGCAGTTGCTGAGGCGTCTTTCAGGATTTCCAGCGACTTAATATCAGAAGGATTCAGGTCATTGATACTACCGTCATACGGAATACCATCCACAACTAGCAAAGGATCGTTTGAGCCACCAAGAGAGCGTTCCCCCCGTACACGGATCTGTCCAACACTACCTGGCCGGGTTCCGGTTGGCTGGATTTGCAAACCAGCAGCTCTTCCCTGCAATGCCTGGCTCAGGTTAGCTGCAGGTACTTCGCGTAATGTCTTTTCATTTACAGAGACAATGGCGCCTGTCACATCTGATTTTTTCTGGGTACCATACCCTACTACAACTACCTCTGTAAGAGAAGTAATATCTGGCAGCAACTGGACATCAATAGTTGATCTGCCATTTAATGAGGTTTCTTCGGAGATATATCCGATAAAACTAAAGACCAGTACTGCATCAGGATTCGATACAGAAAGTGTGTAACGGCCTTCTGAATTGGTAACAGTACCATTGTTTGTACCCTTGATGAGTACACTAACCCCTGGTAGTTCGCCACCTTTGTCATCAGTGACTTTTCCGGTTATAGATTTTGCTTGTGCATTAGCCTGTGTTACATCTATAAGAAGCATAATTGCTGCAATGAGCATATACTTCCATCCGAAGCATACAGGTGAGATACGGATTTCGGGTAAAATTGATTGTTTCATAAATAAAGAGGATAGATTGGTGCCACTACATAAAATCGAATTTAAATTTCTGAATAATTTCGATAACTGCAATCGATTGCATAAAAACTTTTTTCACTTAAATATTACTTATTTGTATATTTCATAGTGAGATATATTCATTTATTATAGAAAATTTATTTGTAATGGTATTTTATTGGGAAAAAATAAATTGTCACAAAGACGTATAATAATTGATTTTTATTGTTCTTTTGCAATCGGTTGCATTTGAATATCCCATTCTATATATTCGCTCACAGTATTTTTAGTATAGCAATAGTATATTAGCTTCCTAATGCAATCAAAAAGAGTGATTTATGGAAAAAGAAATAACGATATATGATATTGCCAAACAGTTAAATATTTCACCCGCCACGGTGAGTAGAGCCCTAAATGACCATCCGGCTATTAACAATACTACCAAAAGCCTCATAGCTAGTACCGCCAGAGAAATGGGATATCGAATTAACCCATTTGCGAGTTCTCTTCGGAAAAAGCGTACAAATACACTGGGTGTGATTGTGCCCCGGTTAAACAGCTATTTTATGTCAACAGTCTTGGCAGGAATGGAAAAAGAAGCCAATGAAGCATCCTACAATCTGATTATTAGCCAGTCAATGGAATCCTTTAAGAAAGAGATAACCAATGCCAGAACTATGTTTGATAGTCGGGTTGATGGATTATTGGTATCGCTGGCATTTGATACCGAAGATCTGGAGCATTTTGAACCTTTTTTAAAGCGAAATATACCCTTGTTGTTTTTTGACAGGGTTATGTCCCATAATCAGTCTACCAGTATCATTATAGACAATGTAAGGGCAGGTTATGAGGTAACCAATCATCTGATTAGTCAAGGTAGTCAGCGGATTATGCACGTTACAGGAAGTCTGAAACGAAATGTATACGCCGACCGCCTCAAAGGTTATCAGCAGGCACTGTCAGAGGCTGGAATAGCCTATGATGATTCTTTAGTAAAAGTGACTGATTTAGGTATGGATACTGGTCAATGGGTTGTGCAACAAATACAGGAAATGCCTCTGCCACCTGATGGACTTTTTGTGGCTAATGATTTTTGCGCTGTCAGTTGTATGAGTGCTTTAAAGCGGGCAGGTTATTCTGTTCCTCAAGATGTAGCTGTAGCAGGGTTTAATAATGATCCATTGTCACAGGTTGTAGAGCCTAACCTGACTACTATACACTATCCGGGATATGAAATGGGAGAAATAGCTGTCAAAAGCCTGATTAGTCATTTGAATGGTGTCTCTGCCAGTCATGCTACCAATACTATCATTTTACGATCCGAACTTATTGTTCGGGAATCTTCTCTACGGCTTTCATCAAAGTAAGTAATGCTTCTATCTCATTCATATACTATAAAATATCAGATTGTATGTTTTCGATGAATCAAAAAGTGATTGTTATTACAGGAGGGACAGGGATTTTGGGAGGTTCCTTTGTAAAGGGAGTCTGTGAAGCAGGTGGAACAGCAGTTATACTAGGCCGAAATCAGGCTGAGGGGGATGAACGAGTACGTCAGGTAAAGGAAGCAGGAGGTGAGGCTTTATTTATTCAGGCAGACGTGCTTAATGAGAGCGATCTGCAGAAAGCCTGTGATCAGATTTTAACTACCTATGGTAAGATCAATGGGTTAGTGAATGCCGCCGGCGGTAATATTCCCGAAGCCGTCATCGGACCAGATGCGGATATTTTTACAATAGATATACCCGCCCTACGAAAGGCATTTGATCTGAACCTGTTCGGTACCATCTTACCTACTACCATTTTTGGAAAAGCCATTGCTGCCGGAAATGAAAAAGGCAGCATTGTAAATATCTCCTCAATGGCTGCACAAACAGCTATTACCCGTGTATTGGGTTATTCTATGGCTAAAGCGGCTATCGACAATTTTACCCGCTGGATGGCTGTTGAGTTGGCCAACCGGTACGGTGACAAGATTCGTATGAATGCAATTGCACCAGGTTTCTTTATTACACACCAGAATCGTCGGTTACTGACTAACGAAGATGGTTCGTATACTAGTCGGGGAGATGCTGTAATTCGGAGCACACCTTATAAACGATTTGGAGAGCCAGACGAGCTAGTCGGAACATTATTATGGTTGCTTGGAGATGGAACCGGATTTGTAACGGGTGAGGTCATTTGTGTGGATGGTGGCTTCCATGTATTCTCAGGGGTGTAATACGTATACCTCACTATCTTTTCCAATCTATTCACACTAGTATATAACTGTTAAAATATGCGAATGAGACAAACATGGCGCTGGTTTGGGCCGAATGATCCTGTGAGTTTACAGGATGTATGCCAGACCGGAGCACAGGGAATAGTAACTGCATTGCACCATATTCCGCATGGAGAAGTGTGGACAGTGGATGAAATCAAAAAACGTCAGGAAGAAATACAGGCAGGGGGATTGAGCTGGGATGTGGTAGAAAGTGTAACCATACACGAATCCATTAAAACCCGGACAGGTAACTATCAGCAATATATTGATCTTTATAAACAGAGTCTGCGGAATCTGGGTGAATGTGGGTTAAAAATTGTGACCTACAATTTTATGCCTGTCAATGACTGGACGCGTACAGATCTGGACTATACAATGCCGGACAAATCAAAGGCCTTGTATTTCAACTGGTTTGACCTGGCTGTCTTTGATATTCATTTATTAAAGCGTAAAAATGCTTCTGATTCGTATCCTGAAGCTGTTGTACAGGAGGCTGAAAAACGTTTTAAACAATATACTTCTACTCAGCTTGAGCAACTGGCTGGTATTGTGATGTTTGGAATTCCGGGTGAAAAGAAACAAACCCTGGATCAGATGCGGGCTAAGCTGGATTGGTATAAGGATATAGATCATGCAGCGTTGCGGGAAAATCTGAAGTACTTTTTACAGGAAGTAGCTCCTGTAGCAGAAGAGGTAGGTATTAAGCTGGCCATTCACCCTGACGATCCTCCTTTTGATATTCTGGGATTACCTCGTATTGTAAGTAGAGCCGACGATCTGGAATACATTCTGTCTGCTGTTCCTGACAAAAGCAATGGAATCTGTTTCTGTACAGGATCACTGGGTGCGAACCCTCAGAATAACCTGCCAGAAATGGCCAAAAAAGTTGGGACGAGAATTCACTTTGTTCATTTACGCAATGTAACCAAAGATGAATATGGGAATTTTTATGAAGATGATCATTTAGGTGGAGATGTAGATATGTATGCTGTAATGAAAGAGATCTTGACTATTCAGCAACAAGTGGCTGAACCTATTCCTTTCCGTCCGGATCATGGTCACCAGATGATGGATGATATGGCCAAAGTAACCAATCCGGGATATTCTTGTATTGGCCGTATGCGTGGACTAGCCGAATTACGTGGTCTGGAACTAGGCATTTGTCGTGCTGAGGGTTGGTAAGCCTGCGTCGTTTTATTATTTCTGAAACTGCTTTTTCAACATTGCCAGATATGAAATTATTCTCTATAAATACACTATTACTACTATTTGCTCTTATATCCTTTTCTTCTTCGGGGTATGCAGAAGATGGTTATCGATTATGGCTACGTTATGACAAGCTGGCTGATCCTGCAAAAATAGCCGCTTATCGAAATGCTATAAGTCAGATTGTACTGGATGGGCAGTCTGAAACCATACAGGCTGCCAGAGAAGAACTGACTCTTGGATTAAAAGGATTACTGGGAACAGATGTTTCATTTGTGAATCAGGCAACAAAGGTGGGAACATTAATTGTTGGTACCCCCTCTACTTCAAAACTGATTGCTTCTCTAAACCTGAAAAATCAGTTGTCAACAATAGGTAATGAAGGATTTATCATCCAACGTACACAGGTAGGCACAACACAGAATATAGTCATTGCTGCCAACACAGATGTCGGAGTCTTGTATGGTGTTTTTCATTTTCTGCGACTGATACAAACCCAGCAAGACATAAGTTCAGTGAATAGTGTCAATACTCCAAAAATCAATCACCGGATTCTGAATCACTGGGATAATCTGAACCGGACAGTTGAGAGAGGCTATGCAGGAGCTTCTTTATGGGACTGGCATAAACTGCCTGATTATACATCTCCGCGCTATAAGGATTATGCCAGAGCCAATGCATCTGTTGGAATCAATGGAACGGTATTGACGAATGTAAACGCCAATGCTTTAATTCTTACACCCCAGTACCTGGAAAAAGTAGCTGCTTTAGCGAACATCTTTCGGCCATATGGCATTCGGGTTTATCTGACAGCCCGTTTCAGTGCACCGGTTGAAATGGGTGGTTTGAAAACAGCTGATCCATTAGATCCACAGGTAATTGCATGGTGGAAACAGAAGACAGAAGAAATCTATACCTACGTTCCTGACTTTGGAGGTTTTCTGGTAAAAGCGAATTCAGAAGGCCAGCCCGGACCACAGAATTATGGACGTACACATGCGGATGGTGCCAATATGCTGGCTGATGCTGTTGGTCCAAAAGGCGGAATTGTGATGTGGAGAGCTTTTGTATATGATAACAAAGTTCCTGATGATAGAGCCAAGCAGGCTTATACAGAATTTAAACCATTGGATGGTACTTTCCGGAAAAACGTATTAGTACAGGTAAAGAATGGTGCGGTTGACTTTCAGCCTCGTGAACCTTTTCATCCATTGTTTGGTGCCATGCCCAGAACTCCTATGATGATGGAATTTCAGATTACACAGGAATACCTGGGGTTTGCTACGCATATGGTATTTCTGGCCTCGTTATTTAAAGAGACTTTGTATGCAGATACCTATGCAAAGGGCAAAGGGTCTGAAGTGGCAAAGGTGATTGATGGATCATTGGACAAACACGAATTAACAGGTATTGCTGGAGTGGCTAATATAGGTGATGAACGCAACTGGTGTGGACATCCCTTCGGACAAGCCAACTGGTATGCCTTTGGACGATTGGCCTGGGATCATACATTGAGTGAGAGTCAGATTGCAGACGAATGGTTACGAATGACATTTAGCAATGATAACCGCTTTCTCAAACCTGTAAAGGAAATGATGCTTGCCTCTCGGGAAACGTTGGTGAATTATATGACTCCTCTCGGTTTGCATCATATTATGGGGTACAATCATCATTATGGCCCTGGTCCCTGGGTAAATCAGGCTAGCCGTCCTGACTGGAACTCTGTATATTATCATAAAGCTGATTCTATTGGAGTAGGTTTTGATCGTACTACAAAAGGAAGTGATGCTGTAAGTCAGTATTTTCCTCCGGTTCGGGATATGTTTAACTCCACTCAAACCTGTCCGGAAAAGTTTCTGCTCTGGTTCCATCACGTGCCTTGGGATTACAAAACACAATCCGGACGAATACTCTGGGATGAACTCTGTTATCGGTATTATAGTGGCGCTAAATCCGTACAGCAAATGCAGCAAACCTGGAATACCCTACAACCAATGATTGATGCTGAACGCTTTGTACATGTAAAAGACCTGCTTAAGGTGCAGGAGAAAGAAGCCCGTTGGTGGAGAGATGCCTGTGTGTTGTATTTTCAAAGCTTTTCGAAACGACCTATTCCCTCAGATCTGGAGAAACCTCCTTATCCACTTGAACATTATGTAAAGATCAAACACTTATTTGTTCCTGGAATCTAATCTGAACTCAAAACAAAAAGCGGTATCCATTTATCTTAGATACCACTTTTTGTTTTGAATGTTTATATGTATCAGTAACTACTTATTTATTTGAGGTCATTGGCATTGATCTCCTGTTTCCATTTCTCATTTCCTTTTACATCATGAATATGGATAATCATTTTGCGATCAGTCTTGGGACCTTTAAACTCAATGATAGCAAAGTTACGTTCTGCTACCAACGTATTAGGAACAGCTACTGTATTGGGTTCATTTTTTGGCTCGTGGCTACTGGAAGTAAGAGGTGATACTGTAATGTCATACAATGGATAACGACCCGGCCTATCCAGTTTAGATAATACTGTATGATGGCGGTCTCCATCCAGAAATACCACTCCCGAAATTTTTGCTTCACTGATGGCATTCAGTAATTTCTCTCTTTCCGCTCCATAATCTGTATAATTTTCTTCCAGTTCTGCTGTATTTAATACTTGTCCACCTATCACAATGACTTTAAAAGCAGCTCTACTATAAATTAAGGCATCTATCAGCCATTGGAATTGCTCCTGACCTAACATGGTTCTATCTCCCAGCCGATTGCGATCCGGAGTACGGAAATATCGGTTGTCAAGCAGAAAAAACTGCACATCATTCCATTGAAATGTCCCTGTGATACCACCTTTGTTTCCCAGTACATAATTGGGATTAGCCCAGAAGTCCTTAAACGCCTCCAGTGTGAGTTCTTTATTGGCAAAACCACGGTCTGAGTTATCAGGTCCAAAATCATGATCATCCCAGATCGCATAGTTATGAGTTGATCCCAGCAGAGGCTGAATTTCGGGTGTACTACGTGTATGTGTATAGCGATGATAAACACCTGTACGAGAGTTCCAGTCTACTTCCCGCAGATACACATTATCACCCAGCCATAACATGAAATCTGGCTTTTGTTTGGCTATCGAAGTAAAGATCTCATATTCGCCACCATAGGGTTTCCCCGGACGATCTACTTCTGGTTCATTAATATACACACAGCTTCCTGTTGCGAATTTAAAATCCGGTGCATCCGTTCGCCACTGCCAGAGAAATTGTGTTTGAAACTCTAGCGGATACGGACGATCTACCTTTTTGTTATTGATGTATAACTCATATTCGTATCGTTTGCCTGGTTGAACTTTGTTGGCAATCAAATGAGTAGAAAAGGCTTTTTGAGATGTTGTGCGTACTTTATCTGTCTCAAACCGGGAACCGGGTTTCCCTTTTTCAAAGTAAACAATTTTGACTTCTGCCGTCTGTGTAGTTTGTACCCACAAGGCTACTTCCAGAAAGTCTGAATATCCTACCATCGGACCTGACTGTAATAGGCTACTTTGTGCGAAAGCCTGGAAGTAGAAAAATGTAAATAAAGAAAGAATGTAATATTTTTTCATGGTGTCTTGTAGTTTGTGGTGGGCAAATTACAGAAAAGACATGAAGGTGATTGGTTAAGTTTATATTAAATCTATGACCAACCCTTTATGAAGTTAGCATCCAAAGATCAGCAGTTTCTTTATTTCTGTACTTTGGATGCTGCCCAGAATATTGCATTTCGTAACAAAGTTGTATATGCCTGATTAGTAAATAAAGCAGGATCATGTCCCATGAATATATAGATATTTCTGGCCTTCACATGTTCATTTGTCCATACAACCGGATGATCACCCATTTTGATGGTTGAATTGGGATTGTAACTATTTTCATTTACACTTGCCAGTACCCGTACATTTTTTCGTGGACTTACACTGTAGGTATACCACTCATCTTTGGCAATGTGAAAAGTTTTGGGAACATTTTTCATACAAGGGTGTCTGGTCTCTTCCACTTTAACATCTGCAGCCGCAAAATCAGCGATATATCCTGTAAATCGGATGTCTCCCATAAACTGAGAAAACCATGGCCACATTGTATACCCATTAAAATCTCCCAACAATGTAGCATGGTGTACACCTACCCACCCTCCACTGCCTGTAGTGATATATTTCTCAAAAGCAGCTTTGGCCTGATCACTCCAGCCATAGGGAGGGAAATTCAATTGAATAAACAATTGGTATCTAGACAGAAAATCGTTTGTTATACTATCCGGATTCTCAATATAGTCGATAGTTAGGCTGCTGTCAGTAGCCAGTTGATGCAGCCAGACTTTAGCTGCATCAACATAAGGGCGATGCTGTTCATGCAATTCTGCCAGAACAACGACCCGAAGTTTTTTTTGTTTCTGGCTCCATGCTGGTATGTGACAAAGAAGGCAGATAGTCAATAGAAAACAATAGAACCTCATACTAGTTTAAGATAGAATTAAAAATGTTAAGGGATTGATACTGCCAGCAGATACCAGGCTGCATGAGGTAACCATTGTTCTGCCCAACGCCAGTCATAGTCTTTGCCCGTTTTTGCATAAGACAGATTAAACTCAATATCATGTTCATCTTCCAGGCCAGAGGTAATTCCATTTACGATGCCACCAGGGGCGTTGGTATACTCAAACGTACCGAAAAATCCGTAAGCAGGATTATTGTGTCCAGTTCCTTGAAGCATACAGGCATCGTAGGGATTTAGACCCAATATCCAGTTTAACTGATCTACAGCAAACTGTTGCAATGTGTTTTGAAATTGTTTGTCTTCTGTAAAGAGTGGACTTGCTAAGCGGGCTGCGGCTGCCATAGATCCCAATCGGGCATTTTCGCCTTGCCACCATGGAGAGGCTTCACTTCCATGTGGAAAGAAAAAAGTACTTCGTCTGATACCAGCAGTATCCTGTACCAGTTGGCGACTATAACCGAACGGGTTGGTAACTTCCCTGGTAATGGCTAGTTCGAATGTAAAAGAACGTTTGATTGCCTGTTTGATTGTAGCTTGCATAGCTGGAGTGGCTATTTGAGAATAGTATACCAGGTTGGCAATAGGTAATCCTGCATCAGAAGGATGAAAGAACGGACGATCTTTGGCATCTGCACGCCAATAGTCTTGGTAATTTTTCCAGCGACTGAATCTGTTGATTAATTTTTGAGCTCTTTTTTCTGCCGCTTTTTTGTAAACATCCTTTTTAGTGGTTTTGTAGAGTTCAGTAGCTGCACATAAGGCTGTATAGTCATCCACTATATTTTCTTTGCCATCATTAGTCATAAGCACATTCTCCGTTTCCAGAAAGGCAAATGCTTCTTCGGCTGCTTTCAGGTAATCTTTATTTGTGTAGTCGCCTGATGTATCGTATCGGGCTGCAATAGCTAACGCTGCAATGGAAAGTCCACCCCCTGACCGATAGCTGGTTTGGTAGGTGCGCCAGTCTCTTCCGGCTACACTGGTAGTAAATGATTGGTCTTTATTTTGTTTGATGCGATAGTTACTCTCTTCTGTACGAATCACCCTATCCTGAGGCAATTTACCTGGACCGGGAGCAGATACAGATCTGTAGAAAGATCCTTTCTGTGGATGCATACGGGTAAGATAGTCAGCGCCATACATAGCTTCATCCAGTAATCTCCTATTGTATTGACGGAAATCTGTTCCTTTGCGCTGAACCAATAGTTCATACGTTTTTAGCAGACTCCATACAGTAAGTGAAATCTGCTGAGGATTGAAATAGGAAGAGAACGACAAATGAGATAGATGCTTGCCATAATCACCACTGGCATCATACCAGCCTCCATGCGCATCAATGGTTCGTTCGGTGGCACCTGACAGTGCCAGATGATGATCAGCCTTATCCAACAGGCCTGAGGCTCGTTGTCCTTTAAAATAGTAGATCACATCTGATATAGTGGCTTGCTCAAGGATATTCTTACCAATCTTGAATGGATAGGAAATGACTGACTTACCAGGCAAAGATACCTGTAACAAATAGGTGCCATTGGTTGAATAGTCACTAAAGTCTATTGTCCAGAAAATCCAGTTTTTCCATTTGTCAACAGGTCCACTGAATACTGGCTTGCCGGAATAGGCTACGCTGCCATTTGCCTGGTTTATTAACTGAAAGCTTTCCGGAGAAATCTGTGTATCAGCAAGTAATACAGCTCTTTTTGGTTTGTTTTCTTCATAGCCAATATGATTGGTTAATACTTTGCTGATTTGAGAGTAGAGTAGACTAGGGATTAAAAGTACTAAAGAGCAAAGTAGAACTTTGCTAATGTTCAAAATTCGCATGCTATAAAAGGTTGAATGGATTATAAAGTCTGGCAACTAAATAATAAAAAAAAATCACAAATTGGAGGAAATAAAAAAAAAATTGTGAAATGCCGTGAAGTCTAATCCAATTTTGCTAAACTTGTGATTAGATTATTGGAAGGATTTATAAGACTATAAGACGAAACAAGATGTAGAGTAGGTTCACTTTCTGGTTATCTGACGAATAACATAACCCAATCCCAAAACGGAGATAAGTGTTAAACCTGCCAAACCTATACGCCAGGTAAGACCTTGATTGGGATGTTCAAGTAAGATACTGAGTTGATACGCCTGAGTACCTGCCCAGATAGAAAGGATAGTACGGGGAAGCATTCCCCAGAGACTACCCCATAAGAAAGGACGAATAGGAATCTTTACCAGAGAAAAGACTGCATTCATTACAGCAAAAGGTAGAATAGGTGACAGGCGGGAAAAGATAATCACTTGAAGAGAACCTTGCTGGAGTTTGGATATAAAAGCGTTGACACCTGGCCGTTTGGCAAGAAATTGAAGCAGCGATCCATTATCAAGAAAGCCTATTGTCTGATAACCCATCCAAGAAGCTAACAGGTAGCTGAAACAGAGAGGAAGAAGAGCCGGCCAGCCAAGTAAATAACCACTCAGAAGCGCAATAAGAGTGGTTGGAGTCAACGCAAAGGCCATTGTAAAAGCTGTAACGAAGAAAAACAAAGCCCATTTTATATAATCAAACTGGCTGATACTAGTCAGATTCTTTATCACCAGATAAGTTGCTAAAGAGCTGCCAATCAGTGGTAATAAACCCAGTGTAACAGAATAACTAAGGGCCAGAATGCTTTGTTTGGATAAAAGAGGCATAAATTGATTTTACAGACAAAGCAAAGGTAGAATGGTTTATATATTATAAAATAGAATCTTTTAAAGATTTTATTCCATTAATTTCGGACTAAAATAGTATCTTTTCGGTGTAAAGATATTTTTATCCACTTAACACCTGTTACTGAATGCAAACCAAAGCAGCTACTGAAAGATCAAAGATCTGGAGTGTCATTACAGCCTCATCTGTAGGAACACTCATTGAGTGGTATGACTTCTATATTTTCGGAAGTCTTGCTACTATTCTTTCTGAGCAATTCTTTCCAAAAGACAATCCAACAGCAGCATTTCTTTCTACTTTGGCGACATTCGCTGCAGGCTTTGTTGTAAGACCTTTTGGTGCATTGGTTTTCGGACGGCTGGGTGACATTGTAGGGCGAAAGTATACTTTTCTGCTTACACTGGTCCTTATGGGTGGTTCAACCTTTGCTATAGGATTAATACCAGGCTATGCCAGCATAGGTGTGTTTGCTCCTTTATTAGTTCTATTGCTTAGATTGATTCAGGGCTTAGCTTTGGGAGGTGAATATGGAGGGGCTGCTACCTATGTGGCAGAGCATTCTCCTGCTCATAGACGTGGCTATTTTACCAGCTTTATCCAGACGACAGCTACACTGGGACTCTTTGTTTCGTTAGGTGTGATTCTGGGTGTGAAAAACTCTATGGGGGCTGCTGATTTTGCCAGTTGGGGATGGCGTATTCCTTTTATCCTTTCCATTTTTCTGGTGGCTATTTCTATTTATATCCGTATGAAAATGGAAGAGTCTCCTTTATTTGCCAAAGCGAAAGCAGAAGGAAAAACTTCTTCCAATCCACTAAAGGAAAGCTTCACCAAAAAAGGAAATTTGAAAATGGTGTTACTGGCCTTGTTTGGCGCTACTGCCGGACAAGGTGTTATCTGGTACACAGGCCAGTTTTATGCCATGTCCTTCATTGAAAAAAATTGTGCAATTAGTTTTGATCAGACTCGATACATTACAGCTATTGCATTGATTATAGGAACTCCGTTTTTTATTCTGTTTGGTGCCTGGTCTGATAAAATCGGGCGTAAGGCCATTATGATGGTAGGTATGTTTCTGGCTATTCTTGCTTATCAACCTATTTATCATAAAATGTATGAGTTAGCAGATATAAAAACGAAACAGGAAATCCCATCCCAAAAAGCCATAGAGACTCAAAGTGATGTGAGTGCGGGTATTGCTACTACAACTATTACTCATACCTATACAGATGGCACACTGTTAAAGGAGACAAAGAAAGAAAAGCTTAATCCTACTGCAACTGATAAAGCTGAAATCAAGCAAGAGAAAGTGCTGGCAACAGGTGGTTTCTGGATGATGGTCTTTTTAGTGGCCGTGCAAGTGATTTTTGTAACCATGGTATATGGACCTATTGCAGCCTTTTTGGTTGAGTTGTTTCCTACACGCATCCGATATACATCCATGTCACTGCCTTATCATATTGGGAATGGCATCTTTGGTGGATTAACTCCATTCATTGCGACATTTTTATACGAAAGTTCAAAAACACAAACTAATCCTGCCGGAGATCCATTTGCCGGACTTTGGTATCCAATTGGTGTTGCCGCAGTGTGTGTGGTGATTGGGACATTGTATGTATCCGGGAAATTTCAGGACATGGAGCATTAACTACTATAAGTCTATAAAACTCTGATTATGAATATACTTAAAAAGTTGTTGGGTTTCCTCTGGCTGGCAGGAGGTATTGCCGGTATTGGCTACCTGCCCTTTCATGCGGCACAGAAAATAGCAGAAGGAAAACAGGAAGACATTGTTTTCTGGAGTATTATGGTATTCATCTTTATCCCAATCCTTTTGGGATTCTCGTTGTTTGGCTGGTACGCCATCAAGGGTGAGTATGAAGAATTGTAACAGTTATGTAAAGTTCTCGGAAATATTAAATAAGATACATCAGATTGATTTGAAGATTTCTTGTGTATCAGTACCTGAATCAGAGATGAGACAGGCATTTAACTAAATGTATTGCTTACCTATTATTTTTAATCATGTTACCTAAAATTAACACTCTTAGTGGCTATCTGTATGAATATCAGAAAAGTGTAGCCAATCCTGAAGCATTCTGGGAGAATATTGCAGAGAATTTTTACTGGCACAAGAAATGGGACAAAGTGCTGGAATGGGATCGGGACGGACATAATGTGCAATGGTTTGTCAATGGAAAACTGAATATTACTGAAAATATATTTGAGAAGAATCTGTTTATCCTGGGAGATAAACCTGCCATTATCTGGGAACCCAATAATCCAGATGAGCCAACCGTAACGTTGACATACAAGCAATTACATGAGAAGGTTTGTCAGTTTGCCAATGTGTTATTGCAAAATGGTGTTAAAAAGGGAGATCGGGTATGTATCTATCTTCCAATGGTTCCGGAAGCTGCCATTGCTATGCTGGCTTGTGCTCGTGTTGGAGCTATTCACTCTGTAGTGTTTGCAGGTTTTTCTGCTAGTTCACTAGCTGATCGGATCAATGACGCGGAGGTGAAGGTTGTATTGACTTCAGATGGAAACTTCAGAGGCGCAAAGTCTATTCCCGTAAAAGCAGTAGTAGATGAGGCACTAGAATCTTGTCCGTTGGTGGAAAAGGTGATCGTATTGAAGCGAACCAGCATAGAAGTAACCATGAAGCCTGGACGTGATATCTGGTGGCATGATGCCATCCGTGGCGTGTCGACAGAAAACAAGGCGCAGGAAATGGACTCAGAAGATATGCTGTTTATACTCTATACATCTGGTTCTACCGGAAAGCCTAAGGGTGTTGTGCATACTACAGGTGGGTATATGGTGTATACAGCGTATAGCTTCGCCAATGTGTTTCAATACAATATCAATGATATTTATTTCTGTACTGCCGATGTAGGGTGGATTACCGGACACTCTTACATTGTGTATGGACCTTTGTTGAATGGAGCAACTGCTGTAATGTTTGAGGGCGTTCCTAATCACCCGGGTGTAGATCGTTTCTGGCAGATCATTGAAAAACACAAAGTTACCCATTTCTATACTGCACCTACAGCGATTCGGTCATTAATGGGGTATGGAACAGAGCCTATCGAACGACATAACCTCAGTTCTCTGAAAGTACTGGGATCTGTAGGTGAGCCTATCAATGAAGAAGCATGGCATTGGTATCATACCCATGTTGGGAAAGGAAACTGTCCAATTGTGGATACCTGGTGGCAGACAGAAACTGGAGGTATTATGATATCGCCAATAGCAGGGGTCACACCTACCAAGCCTGCCTATGCCACATTACCGCTTCCTGGAGTGCAGGTGATAATTGTAGATAATGAAGGAAATGAATTGAAAGGAAACAATGTAGAAGGGAATCTATGTATTAAGTTTCCTTGGCCGTCAATGATCCGTACTACGTATGGAGATCATGAACGGTGCGTGAATACGTATTTTTCATCCTTTAAAGGTTTATATTTTACAGGAGACGGTGTAAAACGCGATGCAGACGGATACTATCGTATCCTGGGACGTGTAGATGATGTAATCAACGTATCCGGACACCGCTTGGGAACGGCTGAAGTAGAGAATGCAATCAACTCGCACCCGTTGGTAATTGAGTCGGCTGTTGTTGGATTTCCACATGAAGTGAAAGGGCAAGGTATCTATGCCTATGTGGTGCTGGATGCTGCAAGCAAAAACCATGATCCTGAAAAGATCAAAGCAAGTTTGCTGGCTGCTGCTACCAAAGTAATCGGCCCAATTGCCAAACCTGATAAAATTCAACTGGTAACAGGTCTTCCTAAAACACGTTCTGGTAAGATCATGCGTCGTATTCTTCGTAAGATTGCTGAAGGAGATGCTACCAGCCTGGGAGATACTTCTACTCTGCTTGATCCGGGAGTTGTGAAAGAAATCATAGAAGGGGCCCTGGTTCCTGTAAAAGTATAAGATTTTCTTACCTGATACTTCTATCGAGAGGCGCAACTCATGTTGCGCCTTTTTTGATTATTTATGTAGATTACCTATTGTTGAATACTCTTCTGTGTATCACTTTTTCATCTTTATAGCTATATTTTTTATGGTTTCACTAGTAAGTATATTGGATCAACAACTAAAGAATTCACGTACTGACTTTTACAGGAAATTAAATTTTCCACTTACCACAAAAGAGATTCACGAAATAGAGGAACAATATGGTATAGTCTTACCGGAAGATCTAAAAGCACTTTATCTCTGGAAGAATGGACAAGCAAATGATTGTTATGAATCGTTTGTTAATAATTCAGTATTTCTGTCGTTGCAGGATGCATTGGAGATTGCGACTGAAATGACATCACTGATTGGGACAGAGTTTGATAGTGAGAACTGGTGGAATAAAGACTGGATACCTGTTTTCCACAATGGAGGCGGAGATTATATCTGTTATGATCTGGGTGGAACCTTTACCGGCAGAAAAGGACAGTTGATAGAGTTCTGGCATGCTGATAATGACAGAAACGTAATTGCCCCTGATCTGTTTAGTTTTATTGGCATGTTGAATCGGTACTATCAGACACATAATCCCAATACACTGGATGAGTATATTGAGTTGGACAATATACCTGGCTATCCCGAAAACTTTATGGTATAGCCTTATTTTTTGCTGCTATAATGGAACCTGTTTCTATTTTACGCTGTATCTTCCTGCATGAATGATTTCCTTTCCTTGCGAATTAAGGCTATCAGATTAGAAACTGCTGATACCAAAACTTTTATCTTTGAGACTCTGGATCAAATACCTGTTGTATATCAGGCTGGACAGTTTTTGACTTTTCTGATTCAACACAACGGTCATGAAGTGCGTCGATCCTATTCACTAAGTTCATCGCCTGAGGTAGACGAACTATTGGCTGTAACTATTAAGCGTGTTGTAAATGGGGAGATCTCCCGGCATATACTGGATACCTGGAAAGTAGGGGATATTATACAGTCTTTGTACCCAGCAGGACGTTTTACTATAAAACCAGAAGAAAATCATTCCCGGGATATTATTCTGATAGGTGCTGGCAGTGGCATTACACCATTGTATTCTCTGATCAAGACTATACAAATACGCGAACCCCATAGTCGTATTACTTTGATCTACGCTAATCACAATGCGACATCTACTATTTTTAGAGACGAATTGGAGAAGATTGCTTTATCTACAGCAAAACAACTCAGGTGTATTCATATTTGGGCATTACCAGAAGAAGGCAAAATAGTGAATCTTGCTTCTAATGCAATACAATATATCAAAGGGAGAAGACTTAACAATGCATTGCTTGAAAAGCTGATTCAGGAAAAAGTAACAGGTGATCCGGACAAAGCGTTGTTTTATCTATGTGGGCCTGTTCCTGTTATGCGAATGGCACATATTACACTACGGTTTATGGGCTATGGTGTCCATCAGATCCGACAGGAACATTTTGTTATAACTCCCTTAACAACCAGAGAAGATAATGTAGTTACTGTTTCCGGTGCACCTGCATCTGTAAAGATAAAGTATCGCTCAAAGGACTTCGAACTTTCTGTACCCATGGAGGAAAATATATTGCAGGCTGCTCTGAAACAAGGCATCCAGTTACCGTACAGTTGTAGGGGCGGACGGTGCTCTACCTGTGTAGCGCGTTGCCTGAAAGGAAAAGTGCATATGTCTATCAATGAAGTGCTTACTGACCACGATATGGAAGAGGGTTGGGTTCTGACTTGTACCGGTTATCCGGAAACAGACGAGGTTGAGCTATCATTTGAATAAAATTCAGGAAAGGGCCGAAATAAAACCGCCCCGAAATTCAGGGCGGATTATAAAAAGACAGGAAAATCAAGCAATTTGTAGTCGGCTAAAACATTGGTCTAAGACTGCCGCATATACCTGGCCATATTTCTCATAGCACCAGGCCTTAAGTGTTTGTACTTCTTCTTTTAATAGGTTAGATACTGCTTTCCGAAGTTCTTTTTCGAATAAGCGCCGGTCAAAACTGACCTTGTCCAGAATCGTTTTTGCGTATTCCAACATAGCATTAAATAGTTAGTTTGAAACACCTGCAAACGACATACGCTCCACCAGAAACCAATCTCAGTCGTGCGGAAAGGATAGCTTTCTGTGCAATTATGGTACATATGGCAGAACGAACGTTCATGGGTGCATAGATAGATGAAGAAGTTTGAAAAATAATATGTAAGATGCGATTATAAATTTAATAACTTTTTGAATATATAAAGTGCTAGTTTTTAAAAATTTAATCTTCTTACACTATTAATAACTTTAAAGTTACATAACGTTTACCTCACCATATTATTGAGTAAACTGATTGCAAATATATATAACTTTTCAAGTTAAAAATATGTATTAACTAATATTTTTTCTTTTTAAACCATACATTCCTGATAAATGCCTCAAACAACGATTCTGATGGGTATTTACATTAGGCTTTATACATAACTGTCGGATTATTAGGCTGCTAACTTTTTGGAACTTCGATTTTTCTCTGCAATATAATGTAAGATTTCATGACTATTCTGAACATTTCAGTAGATATCTATTTTTTCTTGCACAGACAGAAAATGACCTACTGTGCATCTTTAATTCATGAACAGATTTGCTGACTGTCTGCAATAAATTCATACTCTCTATATTCAGTATTGCAAAAGACCTGTTACTTTTGCAGTATGCAAGATCGTTATATGCAGCGCGGTGTATCGGCATCCAAAGAAGATGTTCATGCCGCCATCAAAAACATTGATAAAGGAATTTTTCCGAAGGCTTTTTGTAAAATCATTCCCGATATGCTGGCTGGTGATTCCGACTGGTGTAACATTATGCATGCAGACGGTGCAGGCACCAAATCTTCACTAGCTTATCTTTACTGGAGAGAGACAGGTGATTTATCTGTCTGGAAAGGTATCGCACAGGATGCTGTGGTTATGAATACGGATGATTTACTGTGTGTAGGAGTTACAGATAATATTTTATTGTCTTCTACTATTGGCCGGAACAAAAATCTGGTTCCCGGAGAAGTCATCGCTGCTATTATTAATGGTACAGAAGAGGTACTTCAGATGTTGCGTGATCAGGGAATGGGAATTTATAGCACTGGAGGAGAAACAGCCGATGTAGGCGATCTTGTTCGAACAATTATTGTTGATAGTACCGTTACAGCTCGTATGCGCAGATCTGATGTAATCAGCAATGATCGGATTGTGGCAGGAGATGTAATAGTAGGACTAGCTTCTTCAGGAAAAGCTACTTATGAGAAGGAATATAACGGAGGGATGGGGAGTAATGGACTAACTTCTGCACGTCATGACGTATTTTCCAAGTATGTTGCCAATAAGTATCCCGAGAGTTATGATACCAGTCTGAATACAGACATTGTATATTCAGGTAGCCGGATGTTAACAGACCCAATAGCTGTAAGTTATCATGATACAACAGGACAGATAGTAGAAAAGAATATTGATGCAGGACGCCTTGTATTATCCCCAACACGTACGTATGCACCTGTTATTCATTCTATATTAAAACAACTACGCCAACAGATACATGGTATGGTGCATTGTAGTGGGGGGGCACAAACCAAAATATTGCATTTTGTAGAAGGCCTGCATATTATTAAAGATAATTTGTTTGACACACCTGCATTGTTTCAGCTTATTCAACGAGAAAGTGGAACGTCCTGGCAGGAAATGTATAAGGTATTTAATATGGGACATCGTATGGAATTATACCTGCCAGAAGCCTATGCGCAGGAGGTAATAGAAATTTCACGTAGCTTTAACATTGATGCACAGATTGTTGGTAGGGTAGAAGCTGCACCACACAATAAACTTACCATTTCAGGCCCTTATGGTAATTTCTTTTATAGTTGATAAAAGATAGTATTATTCCCAATAAAGGTCAGTCTTTTTTGAGAATATACTCACCTGCCTTTTACTATTATTTTTTCATATTGTTATGACTATTGAGGAGCTGAAGGAGCGCAAACTAATTTTATTTGAAACAATATCAGGTAGTCGTGCTTATGGTACTAACCTACCTACTTCAGATACAGATATCAAAGGCGTGTTTGCGTTGCCTGAAGACGATTTCTACGGATTACATTATGTCGAACAGGTCAGTAATGAAACCAATGATATTGTCTATTATGAACTGAAACGGTTTGTTGAATTACTGCTGCGAAATAATCCCAACGTAATGGAGATGCTTAATTCTCCAGAAGATTGTGTTTTATACAAACATCCACTTTTTGAGCAGTTAGATCCTTCTCTGTTTTTAAGTAAATTATGTAAGCAGACATTTGCCGGCTATGCAATGACTCAGGTTCAGAAAGCCAGAGGACTGAATAAGAAGATTCTGAATCCTGTAGAAGAAGAACGCAAAGATGTAACCGACTTTTGTTATGTGACACATGAAGGGATTACTATTCCGGTAAAAAAATGGCTTGAAGCAAAAGGCTTTTTGCAGGAACACTGTGGCCTGGTGAATTTGAATCATCTGCGCAATATGTATGCATTATATTATGATTCTACACAGGAACTTGGCTTTAAAGGTATTATCCGGAAAGATATCTCCAATGAGGTGTCCTTAAGTAGTGTTCCCAAAGATAGGAAGCCTGAAGCTTATTTATATTTTAATAAAGAAGGGTACTCCTCTTATTGCAGAGACTATCGTGAATATTGGGAATGGGTAGAAAAACGCAATGACGAACGCTACCAGAATACCTTGCAACATGGCAAAAATTATGATGCCAAAAATATGATGCACACAATCCGGTTATTAGAGATGGCCGAGGATATTGCAGTTCATAAGAAGATTATTGTATGCAGGCCTAACAGAGAATATTTGTTGCAAATACGAAGAGGCGAATACAGTTATGAAGAACTGGTAGCTTTAGCTGAAAAAAAAATACAGTCTATAGAGACATTGTTTGTGCTATCAGACTTGCCAGATCAACCAAACATGAAACAAGTGAATGAATTACTTATTTCGTTACGTAAACAACTATATCAATTGTAATTGCACTAAAAAAATTATTTTTTTTAGTATATGGTATGTTTCTACCAGGTTTTTTTCTAATTTTCAGTCGTGTATATTATTGGAAATGAAAGAGTTGTAGGCTAAATAGTTAGCCATGCATATTTAATATTTACTTTTTCTATTTTGATTGACTAAGAGGTATGAATGCTGCTGATTTTGACCGTCAGGAAAAACAAGTGCGAAACCTGAGAGCTACTCTAGCTGTTGTTATTGCTAAGCTCCGTTTGAATAAAACCTATGAGGAAGGGAACGAAAGCTACTTTGTCAGCAAAGAAGGTTTAATCCGATATATTCAGAGCCTTATTACACAGGCTATGGAAGGAAAAGATAACATCGAGATCCCTGAGTTTTTTTATGATCGTTCGTCACTGAATAATTATCCTCTCCTAAAGCAGGTATTATCTACAGCATTGACAGATTTGCAGCGTCTTAACTATGATAAACATCTGACACTCGATAGTATCTATCGGGATTTGATGAATAGTCTTAAAGACCTGGATCTTTAATCTGTCTGATGACACCAGAAATAGTGTGAAGATATAATAGTAAAGTCTTTCTTGTAAAACAACTCTTCTTTATCCGAAGACAGGTTTTCTTGTATATGGAAATAAAAAAGCCCTGTTTTGCAGGGCTTTTGAGTTGTCACTATATACTATATTTATTTAGCTACTGTATCAACGATAGCTTTGAATGCTTCAGGGTGATTCATTGCCAGATCTGCAAGAACTTTACGGTTCAGTTCAATTCCTGACTGAGCCAGTTTACCCATAAATACAGAGTAAGAAAGACCATGCTCACGGGTACCAGCATTGATACGCTGAATCCAAAGTGCACGATATTCTCTTTTCTTTTGTTTGCGGTCACGATATGCATAAGTAAGACCTTTTTCGATCTTGTTCTTAGCAACTGTCCATACATTTTTTCCGCGTCCCCAATAGCCCTTAGCGAGCTTCATCATCTTCTTGCGACGGGCGCGAGCCGCAACAACGTTGACTGATCTTGGCATAGTAAAATAAATTCGTTTTTTGATGGTAGGCGATCCCAGTTAAGAGATACTTATAGCCTGACATCGGGTGAAACATGAAACCGGTAATCCTTTAAGAGGATACCAAATTAGATAACTAAAAGAGCTTTGATTCTTGGTAGATCGGCATCACTTACCAGTGCCGCATGACGTAGATTACGTTTGCGTTTGGTTTCCTTTTTAGTCAGGATGTGATTTTTAAAAGCATGCTTACGCTTGATTTTGCCTGTACCAGTAACCTTAAATCTTTTTTTAGCTCCGGAAATGGGTTTAATCTTCGGCATTTTGGTAAAGAGTTAAGTTTTAATAACGTGACAACTCAAATTAGCCTGCAAAATTAATAGATTTCTTAATATAAAAGTCTATTAATCTTGTTTTTTTTGACCAGTTCTCTAAAAGAAAAACAGGATTTATCTCTTATAGTCAGTTAATGTACAAAATACTGATTATAAGAAGTAAGTCCTGTTCGGAGAATTTATGTCTTATGATGGGATATAACCTATCATGTATAGTATACTAATCCTATTTTTTGGGTTTAGGAGATAATACTACAATCATACGCTTTCCTTCTAGTTTTAGAGGGGCTTCAGGTTTTCCCAGATCATCTAAGGCTGTAATGAAACGTTCCAATACATCCTGACCACGTTCTTTAAATACAATAGCACGGCCCACAAACTGTACATAAGCTTTTACTTTAGCACCTTCTTTCAAAAAAGTTTGGGCATGCTTTAATTTAAAATCAAAGTCATGATCATCTGTATTCGGACCAAAACGAATTTCTTTGACTACCACTTTCTGAGCTTTAGACTTCAGTTCCTTCTGCTTTTTCTTTTGCTCATACTTGAATTTTGAGTAGTCTACTATACGACATACGGGTGGCTCGGCATTGGGAGAAATCTCAACCAGATCCAAACTAGCTGCCTTTGCCATTGCTAAGGCTTCCTGTATAGAATAAATGCCTTGCTCGACATTTTCGCCCACTACCCGTACTTTAGGGGCTTTGATATAGTTATTGATTTTGTAAGGTTCCTCGACTCTCCCCCGAGGAGCCATGGGTCTCTGCGGTCTATTGATGTGTACCTCCTGTTTTTAAAGTTAATAAAGAATGAAATTTATGTGTTATACAGCCTTCAACAGATTTTCGTGTTTCCGGGTTTCATTTGCTGGAGTATTTCTTTTTACCAGGGTGAAACCTGAAAAATAATATACTCTGTAAAATAGATGGAAACAAGATCTATTTATCTGGCATTCATTTTGTCTGCAAAAATGAATGGCGGAAAAATAAACAATTGTCTTTAAATAAGGAAATACCGCTTTCAATATTTTATGTAATATTTTACGAGATATCAATATTTGATTTTCAAGGTTTTTTCAAAACCTTGAATTGTAATAATCTGTTACTCAGAAGTATATTGTTGTTAGTATATGCCGAATGCCTCGTTGCTCAATTCATCTACCAGAAAATCAATGCATTGGCGATTGATTGTAATACTATTGGTCTTAATTATATCTGTACAGGGTGTTATATATTTGCTTATACCAGGGTCTACACCATTATTTGCCCAGGAAACAGCAGTAGGAGCAGATTCAGATACAATTCCTATTGGGCTCCGGAAGCTAATAAAAGCATATCCGGATCAGTTGATTGGAGCTACTTCCAATTCACTGATTTGGAAGGATAGTACTGTTATGCCTTATGATGATGGGATACAAAATAAGGATTATGATGCCTTACTTTTAAATCCGGACCTTGAAGATCAGATGGGTAAGAAGTATGTTAAAGGGCGAAATTTTCCTGATCCTACTGAAAATGTAATAGATACTACCAAAATTCGTTACACTCCTTTCTTTGAAAAAATGTATGGTTCAACACATGCAGAGGTGCATGGAAAGCTGGCTCTGGTACGTTGGTTACCGAAGACTCAGAAGCTGAAGATGTATGTGACGACTGTTAATGATATCCATAAAAAAATACAGGCTATATCTGATGAACTGGACAACCACCCGGAATGGCTAAAATATGTGCGTAGTCCAGGGGGAGCTTTCAACTGGCGTAGCATTCGGGGGACAGATCGTAAAAGTGCACACAGTTTTGGAATTGCTGTAGATATTAATATCCGGTATGCGGATTATTGGTTATGGGATAAACAGATGGGCCGACCTCATAAATTTAAAAACCGTTACCCAATCGAGATTATAGAATTGTTTGAAAAATATGGTTTTATCTGGGGTGGTAAGTGGTACTATTATGATACTATGCACTTTGAATATCGTCCGGAGATGCTTATTGATGAAGCTAATTTATAAACAGCATTTTTAAGATAAAAAGAACCAGGCAATTCTGTCTGGCTCTTCTTATTGTATAAAAGTAAATTATTGTACAATTTCCTGTAATGCTTGCCCTGTAATAGCTACCAGACAGGATTTTGGAATACTATCTCCTCCATCCGGAAAATGACTTGTCAGTTCTTTCAGACTTTTTGAGTTTTCGCCCGGATGTTGGACACATAAGAATAACGTTTCATAATCAGGGGAGAAACAAGGGCCTGTGAACTCTGCATCCATAGGAGCAGAGGCTACCTGGTAAACTTTTCCTGCATTTTCTCCAGACATAGGAACAAAGAAGAACCCATTATTTTTAAAAGGTATATAATCTCCTTTGTTCATGTTATACATATCAGATGTAAACCACAGGTTGCCTTTGTTGTCAAAAACCATATTATCCGGACAGGCAAATCCTGTATCAGGCCCGCCTGCCATAAATATTTTTGACTCAAAACGAAGCCCGTCTTTTCCATCTTTTTCTGTAATACGCATAATAGATCCATAAACATCTCCTTTGCGGGCATTGTTGGTGAGACAAACAAAGATGTCTTTAGTGATAGGATCTATCTCAATATCTTCAGGTCTGTTTAGAGGTGTAGCCCCCACAAGTTTGGCTGCTTCTCTGCAGCGTATCAGTACTTCTGTTTGACTTGTAAAAAGTTGTTGTAATACAGGCTGATCCTGGATATCCAGCGATATCCATTCTCCTCGTTCGGTATTGGCTACATAGAGTTTTCCTTTCTCAAGTGAGTTAGGTTCGGAGGCGATGAATTTGTAAAGGTGCTCATCTTCTTTATCATCTCCTGTGTATACTACACAACGTTTATCGGGTAGTTGCCATACAGTGGCTGCTTCATGGGCAAATCTGCCTAAAGCTACCAGCTTTTTAGCTTGTCCGGTGAGTGGATTGATTTCTACTACCCATCCATAATGTTCCGGAGTGTAATGAAACACAGTATCCCATCCATAGTCACCCATTCGTATTTTGGGCTTATCAGGTTTTGAGAGGTCCAGCTCTCCCCAGAATGTATCGTAGTTTTCTTCACAAGATAATGCACTACCCCATGGAGTCTGACCGCCTGCACAATTGGCTAGTGTACCAATAGCTGTTTTAGACCCTGCAATGGGTTCATGCCAGGCAAAAGGAATGTCTGTTAAGGCTGTAATACGTTTGTTTACAGGATCTCCTTGTACTATTTTCCATTGAGAATCTTTCGGGTTTTTTCGGATCTTGACAATACTACCACCTATGCTCTCCATCTCTGCCAGCACTTCTGCTTTTGTTCTGGTTTCTCCTTTTGTATACGGTTTGCCGTTAATAAACAATGGATTTGTATACTCGTGATTGACCCATAAGATGCCTTCGTTTTTAGCTTGTTTAACGGATGAGATAAAGGTTACAAAGTCATTGTGTGTACCATATTTTTCTGTCTTATTAAGTTTATCGCCCCATTTGGCAACCACATGATATTGAAATCCTTCTGCCAGTATGAGCTTATCTGCATCGGAAGGTTCGATAGGAGTAAACGGTAAGGCATTTGATTGTAAAGAAGCTGCAAGAAGATTATCTGTTGGTAGAATAGATAATCCATACGTAGTAATAGCTGCACGGCCTAAAAACTGAAGAAACTCTCTTCTGGATGAAGTACTCATGAAATTTGTTTGGTTGTGGATAAAAGAATTAAAATGACAAAGACTGACTAATCCAGGATATAAAATGCCTCTGTCGACATGACAAGAGGCATTTTATATAAATGTATTTGTAATAGGATTAAAAATTGGTTGCAATGATTAAGGAACTGCGACCAGAATCAGCAAAATCCATTGGGATAATGCCGTATCTGCCACTTGTGTTAGTCGTAAAGTAAGTGGTGATTTTTGGATTAACAGAGTTGGAGACAGTAGTAATACTAGGAATTCCAAAAATAAGAGCCTTGTAACCACTAGTATAATTCAGATACAAGGTATTGCTGCTTCCTGCTAAAGCTGCATTAAACTGATTGGTAATAGAAGTCCATTTTTGGTCAGCACTGCTCACATTATAATAATCCTGCACATTCAGTATACCTGATGTAAAGGTTGTATTGTCTGCCCAGTTGGTAGCATCAATTCCTTTTGGAGTACTGGTAGCACTAAAACGTCTGAGAAGGACGATCTTTCCACGAACACTACCTAAAGCTGGAACAGATGATCCCAGGTACCACTGACTCGGGTTTTTCTGTATATAGGAATCAAATGTTTGTTCAAAAGTGCGGCTAACATTCGAAGAGTTATACTCTTCTTTAACACTCATAATTATAGTCTCGGTAGGGTTGCTCGCTAAAAAACTCCAGCAGGCATTGAGAACATCATCAAAGTTCATGTTTTGATAGATCGAGCCATGGTGGATAGCAAATGCGTTATCAATGTGTCTGCAACGGACATCCAGGAAACGTATACCTGCTGTAAGCTGGTTGCCTATTGTAAGATTCTGGCATTTGGCTGTTCCTGAAACAGGTTCATAAAGTGCACCAGAGTCATGTGTACCTGGAATAGAAAGCTGTGAAAGTGTAAGGCTACTGCTTACCAGACTCATCCAGTTGTTAAGTGAATAGGCAACCTTAGCCGATTTGCCAGAATGAGATGACTTTGGTTGAACCGGACTTTCAGATTGACAGCCAACCAATAAATATGCAACTGTAAAAATGCTTACTGACAGAGAAAAAAGGTGCTTTTTCATGTGAATAAGTGAAAAGATGAATAAAAGTAGATAAAAGAAAAGTATATAAAAAAGGATCAGAATAGGTAAAGTTGACCTTTACCTATTCTGAAAGAAAATTTAATAACCTTCGTTCTGCCAAAGAGCACCTTTGCTTACTGCAATCTCATCCGGAGGAATTGGCCATACATGATGCACAGTAGGTTTAAATGTGCGACCTTCATAAATCACATGTCCATCTGCATGGTGAAGGGGTTTGGCATAGGTAGCTTCTGCATCTCCCCAACGTACAAGGTCCCAGTGGCGATCTGTCCATTCTCCTGCAAACTCGCAACGTCTTTCTCTTTTCAGATCTATCATTGTAGCATTACTGATGGATGCTAACCCTGCACGATTACGGATCATGTTAATTTCTGTGTCTGCATCTTTATTTTGCATAAGACGTGCCTCTGCTTTTATCAGAATGACATCCGCATATCTTAGCAGAGGTACATTCAATGTTGTAGATGGTTTATCTCCATTTGGATTAACATAGGTCCCAACTGGATTTGCATATCCAAAAGGTTCCATGTATTTCTTGAACTGATACCCAGTACGGTTGCTGGAACCTACAGTAAAACTTCCCACATTGAAAGTACGTTCTTCACCAAAGTACATGAACTTATCACCTGTTTTCAGAATAGTAGCAGGTAGACGTTTATCACCTTCCTGATAGGTGTCAAACAACTCTTTCGTAGGATAAAAGTTGCCCCATCCATTGTAAAGTCCCCAGCCCTTGTCTTCTAATAGTACACCTGGAAAAATACATCCTTTAGATGTATTGCTCGCACTGGAAGATACAGACCAGATATATTCCTTTGACCAGTTATTGGCAATCTTAAATACATCTTCAAATTCAGTGAGTAAGCCATGTTTACCACTATTGATAACCATGTCTGCATATTTTTCAGCATTAGACCAATCTTTGGCGTATAGGTAGGTACGTGCCATATAAGCCCATGCAGCTGTTTTATGTGCTCTGCCATAATCGGCTGAAGTATACTCAGAAAAATAAGGAAGTAATTCTGCTGCTTTAGCCAGATCAGCTACTATATATGCATAGTTCTCTCCAACATTTTTAGTACGTATCACATAGATATTTTCAGGGTTCTCTCTATCCTGAATTGGAATACCTGCCCGATCATCGCCATATCTGTAGGCCAGTTCAAGATGCATAACAGCATGGTTAAAGTACGCTTCTCCAATCAAACGATTCTTTAATACTTCATCTGTTATTATAATTTTAGGCACATTGCGGATTACGTCATTACAACGTTTCATTACCTGATAGTGCTTTGCCCAGATGGATTTGGTATCAGATTCGCTGCCATTGACTAAAAAGTTCTTAATTTTTTCTGCATTGGCACGAGGTTTTGTACCAATATCATCACTTGCGTTGTTTAGCCAGAAAAAACCACGACCATACATATCATCATCTGAATACAGATCATATACAGCGTTAACTCCTGCAATAGCGTCGGCTTCTGTCTTCCAGAAAGAGCCTGAAGTTGGCGCTCCCTGAGGTTCAACATCCAACATATTGCTACAAGAAGTAGCTATTAGTAAAGATGCTAGTAAGGTTATATTTTTTACTATATTGTTCATAGGATATATCAATGGAAATTCAATTGTTTTATTAAGTAAATGCTGTCAGATTAGAAGTTTACATCAATGCCAAACATATACACACGGGATACAGGATATAGTCCAAGGTCAATACCATAGTTATTCATTCCCACTTCAGGATCCATCCCTGAATAGTTTGTGATTGTAAACAGATTTTGTCCTGTGAAATAAACGCGAGGGCGTACGCCTTTCAGCCATGTAGAAGGAATCGTATAACCCAATGTTAAACTTTTCAGCCGCAGGTATGAAGCATCTTCAACATAAAAATCAGATACTCTTCCAAAGTTATTGTTAGGGTCTACTACACTTAACCGGGGAACATTAGTATTTGTATTTTCAGGAGTCCATGCATTTTTTATGTCAGACAGGAAGTTGTAGCTAAAGAAAGTTGCATTTAGACCTGTGTATTTTACGGCATTCAGTACCTTGTTGCCACTAGCTCCCTGGAAGAAAAGATTCAAGTCAAAATTCTTATATCTGAAGTTTCCATTTAGGCTATAGGTCCATTTTGGGAATATACTACCTAGAATTACACGATCATTATCATTTATAACGCCATCATTATTTGTATCAACAAATTTCAAATCTCCTCCTTGAGCTTTAGGAAGTAATCTTTCACCTTTATTGTTTACATAATTAGCTGCGTCATCATCTGACTTGAATAAGCCTTCTGTCCGATAACCATAGAATGCATTAAAGGGATCTCCGATTCGTGCAATGTTTGACAAAGGCAACTGGCGTACTGTTGAACCCATTGGTTGGGATTTAACATCATCGTACAAGGCCTTTAAGGTGTTTTTTACACGTGCTGCATTTGCAGTAATATCAAACTGAAAGTCTCCTTTGGATTTATGATAGGTAAGTCCAAATTCAATTCCCCGGTTTTCCATATTACCAGCGTTAATAATCTGACCTTTAGGTGCACCTGCTGTTCCTGGAAGTGTACGGCGAAGAAGCATGTTCTTATTATTCTTAACAAAAAGATCAACAGCACCTGTAAACTGACCATTTAATATACCAAAGTCTAAACCAATATTTTTCTGTTCAGAACTTTCCCATACCAAATTGGAGTTAGACAATTCATTTTCTGCAAAGCCTAACTGTAAGCTGGGATTTTGACCCATCATAGTCTGTGTTTTATCCAGAGGCAAGCTGAATGCATAAGGTCCTAATTGTCCCAGATTACCGATCATCCCCCAACTTGCCCGTAATTTTAGATTGGTGATCAAAGAGATGTTTTGCATAAAGGACTCCTGTGAGATAACCCAGCCTGCTGAAACAGATGGATACCATTTCCAACGCTTATTTCCTACCAGTTTTGATGTACCATCACGACGTAGAATTCCTGTCAACAGATACTTATCGGCAAAGGAGTAATTAAGTCGGCCTAAATAGGATTCCTGATTTACTTCATATATATCTGAACTATAAGCAGAGATAGTTTTGGCATTGGTTAGATAACGTTGTGAAGGTGCTTCATTGTCAAATCCTGTCCCGGTTACTGAATAGGATTCGTTTTTCCAATGCTCATATGTATGTCCCAGCAATGCATTTAGTTTATGCTTTCCTCCAAATGTCTGATCCCATTGTAGGGTTTGCTCATTGAGCAAGCTTTGGAAGAGTCTATGATTTTGAATCAATTCATTAAAATCAAAGATTTTACCAGTTTCCAGAACCTTGCTATTGAATTGTTTAGAATCGTCATTGATGCGAGTGTATGCCCAGTTGCTACGAAACTTCAATCCTGGTATAATATCCCATTCCAGATAAGGGTTGATCAGAAGGTTGGATATTGGATTCTTGCTGTCAAGACGTTTCAGGTAAGCTACAGGATTTATCACATCACCATAAGATGCTGGATATTGTTCAGGTACTCCTCCAAAAAGTCCGGAACCATCTTCTCTGTACACAGTTGCATTGGTAGGATAGAAAATAGCACCTATGATTGGTCCTGTATAAGAACTAAATGTATTAGCTCCTTGCCCATTTGTAAGAGAATAAGAAAGGTTCTCACCTATTTTTACTTTTTTATGAAGCTGATGAGACGAATTTAAGCGAGCTGTAAAACGGTCAGAAAAAGTATTGAGAAGTATACCTTCGTTTTTTCTATAACCCCCTGATAGGAAGAATGTACTTTTTTCGTTTCCTCCACTGATACCTGCATTCACATTATAAATTTTTCCCGTTTGGAAGATTTCATTCATCCAATTTGTTTTGGTAATACGTGCATCTGGAAAGGTAGTGAAAGCGGGATCTGCATCTAAGCCTTCATTACTACGTATCTGATTTACAATATCTGCACGTTCTGCTGAATTCAATGCACTCAGTTTCTTTGCAACTTGCTGAACTCCCTGCTGATAATTTACAGTTACTGTATATTTGTTGGAAAGGCCTTTTTTGGTAGTAATCAATATTACACCACCAGAAGCGCGAGCACCATAAATAGCAGCAGACGCATCCTTTAATACACTTAAAGACTCTATATCATTAGGATTAATAGAGTTGAAAGGTCCCATAAATATTGATCCATCAACAATGATAAGTGGACTTTCACCATTAATAGATCCAATACCACGGATGTTAATGGAAGGTTGAGATGTTGGATCACCTCCATTGTTCATGATGGTTACACCAGGAACTGTTCCCTGTAGTACTTCTGCAGCTGAATTGTAATTTCTGCTGCTTATTTCTTTAGTTGAGATTGAGGATACAGCACCTGTAACTTCTGCCTTTTTCTGGGTACCATATCCTACCACAACTACTTCCATCAATGATTTTACATCATTAACCAGTGTTACATCTACAGATGTACGACTACCAATTGCTACCTCTTCTGATACATAACCAATAAAACTAAAGACAAGAGTTGCATCCTGAGAGGGTACTGAAATAGTATATTTTCCCTCGGCATTTGAGATAGAACCAATGTTAGTTCCTTTAACAATTACTGTTACACCTGCTAATGGCTGATTCTGATCATCTTTTACTGTACCTGTTACAGTAATATCTTTAGCTCTAGCCTCTGCATAAGTGGTATTAGGGAAAATGACAATGGTATTATATTTTTCTTCAAATCGTAGCTGCGGAAACCTATGAAGCATATTAGTTAGCACATCTCCAACTGTAGTCTCATTGAAAGTGGTCTTTTGTACCTGATAGGAAAGAATAGCATTTTCATCATATGCCAGGTTAACTGCTGCCTTATCTTCAATAAGATCCAGTGCATTGGCCAGAGTACCTTCTGGTATGACCATCTTTTTGATCTTCTTCTGTAACATCACCATTTTGGGTGTTGTTGCTGAAGAGATCTGTATGCAGCAGATAGTGAGAATAAAAGATAGACAAGCCAGGCATTGTCGGATTCGGAAAGGGTGTTTCATGATGGTTTGAGAAGGTAAATAATTGATTTTAAATGAGTTTAGTGTGTTTGATATCGGTTTTTAAAGGCAAAAGGCTCCCTGGGTGCCTTTTGGCACCTTTTTTTGTTAAATAGTATGTTTGCTTAATTATTTGATTTTAGTCCGGTATACGTGAATGGTTTTTTCTTTTATCTCAAACCGGATTTTTGGTTGATAACTGACTAGTTGGATAATATCTAATGCTTGATCAAGAGATAGTTTCTGATTTAGTTTTAATGTAAAGTTGCCTTCATTAGTATTAAAGTGGGTTTTAAAGTTGACACCATAATATTGTTCCAATGTTTGAAGTACTTCTTTTAGAGATGCATTCCGTAAGAATATTTCCCCGGATGTCCATCGTTTAATGGCTGACGGATCAATATGATCCAATTCACTGGTATGATTACTCTTTTGTACAATGATACGATCTGAGGGTGTGAGCAATGCGAATGCTTTTCGTGTATAACCCACTTTTACTTTTCCACTCACAACTGCTACCTGTACAGCTGTATTTTGAGGATAAGCATTGATGTTAAAAGAAGTTCCTAATACGGTGGTAGTAATACCAAATGTATTCACTACAAATGGATGAAGTGTATCCCGTTTAACATCAAAAAATGCTTGTCCTTTTAATCTGACTACTCGCTCTTTTTGTACAAAGGGTTCATTATATTCTAGTGTTGTTCCTGCATATAACCAGATCTGTGAACCATCTGGCAACTGGATCTTTTTTATCTGCTGATTGCCTGTTGATACTATTACCGTTTTTGCAGAACCATATTGTTGAAAAAGGTATAGTGCAACGGAAGAAACAAGAATGAATGCAGCTGCTATCTTTCCAACAACAGGCCACAACTTGCGGGTTGGTGTCTCCTGTTTGGTATGTGGTAGAATGTTTGCCAGTGATTGCTCCTTAAGCGACGCCAATTCGTCTGTAGCTGGATCTATCAGACGTGAATCTGCTTCCAGAATATCCAACCAGTGATACAGAAGTTCAATCTCTTTCTCTGTACACTCACCTGCCTGAAATTTTTTTACTAACTCTTTAAATACTTTATCGTCCACGAATGAAAACTTATTTTACTTCAAAGACACAGTATACCTGAATTGTAACCATCGCAAAAACAGGAATTAACAATTTGATAAAAAAGGAAATATATACGTAATGTATACTTTATGGCTGTGTACTGAGGAGATGATAATATGTGTAAACGCTTTATTATCTGACAACCAGCTTTTCCCGCAGACGTTTTAGCGCAATATTTAATTGGTTACGGATAGTTTGGGGTGCGGAACCTAGTTCATCTGCAATATCAGTCACTGATATTCCATGTAGATAATGCATTTGCAGTACTTCCTGCATGCGGGGAGGGAGTATTTCCAGTAAGGGAATGATTTTATCTTTAAATGTGATATCATGCATGAGGTCATCTGGAATAGTATCTGTCTCATCCAGGACTTCGTAAAATGCTGCAATCTGTTTTTCTTCAATCTGTTTATCCCGAATAGAATTCAGAATGCGATTTTTCAGTCCTCTAAATAGGTAGGGTCTTATGTCTGTTACAAAAGGCAGAGTGGCTGATTTTTCCCAGAGGTCGCTGAAGAAAAGCTGAAGAATATCCTGAGCTTCTTGTTTGTTGTTGAGAATGCGGTAGGCATATAAAAAAAGCGGAGTCCAGTATTTGTCATACAGGATCTGGAATGCTTCCGGATCTGCTTTTCGTAGTTGAGACCAGATTATTGTTTCGTTTTCAACATTGCTCATACACCTCATCAAGAGGGGGCAAAGATAAAACTTACAAATCTATCTGCTGGTGCCAATAAGTTAACTTATTGTTAAATGAAAATGAATATAGGGTGCTAAATAAGGTATGGAATTTAAAATTTGATTTTAAGTCCCATATTTTTCTTCATGGTTACCAATGCTTCTGCGTTTCCTTTTGCATCATCTACCGGATGATGAGTGTGAGTAGTTTTGCGGAGATGCTTAAAGTTCTTGAATGTGTCTTTCTCAAGGCCTTTATATAAGCTTCCCAAATTCTGAGAACTGAAACCAAAAGGGTTGTTGCCCAGGAAATGATGGAAATACCAGCAGATAAACATCCAGTCAAATCCATTGTTATCACTGATAAAGATGGCGCGGTCTGTTGTGTTTTCTTTAATCCAATGAGAAAAATCTGTCATTACTTGCTTGGCTTCCGGAAACATCAGCGTTTCCTGACGGGTATGTCCGGATACAGCAAGAGCTTCTGGAATAAACTTATCTGAAATAGGACGTAATTGTCCATAAAAAGTTTTATTCAGTAATTCATCAACAACTACTGCTCCAAATGAAATCATAGAGTAATCACCCGGAATAGGGCCATCACTTTCTATGTCTACCATAATATAGGTCATTGTTTGTGCGATTAATGTTACATTCAAAGATAGTACTTTCTAAAAGATAAACGCCTGAGATTTACCTCAGGCGTTTATCAGATATATCTATATGTTAGAGTTTAACAAGCCTTAGGGTTTTGACTGTGGTTCCTGTCTGAACCTGTACCAGATATACCCCTTTAACCAGCTTCTGAATATCTACTTCGTTTTCAGATTGGGGATCAGCATATTTTTGTACTGAAAGAATTGCCCCTTTCATATCAATAATTGTAACGGTAAGTTTATCTGAAATATCAGATAGAAGTAAAGTAACCTTATCTGAATTGACAGGATTGGGTGCTAATAAAAGCTGTGGAACAACTGATTGTATGGATATTGATACTACTTTACTATAGTAAGACTCCTTATTATCATAGTCAACTTGTTTGATTCGATAATAATTTTGACCATTTAAAGGATTCGAGTCTACTAATTCGTAGGCTGATATCTGGTTAGTAGTACCATTTCCTGCTACTTCTGCTATTGCTTCAAATGTTTTCCCATCCACAGAACGTTCAATGATAAAGGCTTTGTTGTTTTCTTCTGAAACTGTTGACCATGTTAATACTACAGTGCTATTGACTACTTTTCCTGAGAAACTAATGAAAGTTACAGGTAATGGATTGACAGAGCATGTACATACTGTAGCATTAACAGTACCACTATTAGAGTTAAAGGAACTTGCTCCTCCACGGCAGATGTCAACAGTTGCGCTGCTACTAGTCCCAAATGTACCTGTGTTTGTAGCATTGCCTGATGGCGCTACTTTAGAACAAGTGATAGGATTGGTATTTCTGACAGTCCCACCATTGTTATTAAAGTTGCCAGTTATTTTTACCAGAGACCCCGCGAGATTTAACGTTCCTTGGTTAGTATAATTTCCGTTTACATTAAATTCTGTATTTGTAAGACTTATTGTATTGTTATTCGTTAAGTTTCCATTAATAGTTACTTTACTTCCTGTCGCTGTTACAGGGCCATTTGCCGTGACGTTTCCATTAAATGTAAGCGTTCCTCCAGCTGTAGAGTTAATTGCTCCTGAGATACTTATACTATTTGTTACAGTTGTTGTTCCTGCATTATTGTAAGTGCCACCGTTACTGTTAAGAGTCCCTGTAAAAGTACCAGAGCTTGTATTATTGAATGTTCCACTATTTACTGTAACAGGAGTATTTGTGATTGAACTGTAATTATTGATTGTACTGGTTCCATCTATCTGAAGAGCCGAGGGATTAAATGTACTTCCACTATTATTATTGAAGATAGCTGAACCTGATAGTATAAAGTTTTGATTGGGTTGAAATGTCGCTCCATTATTGTTATTAAAGGTTCCTCCACTGAAGTTACTTATTGTAGCAGTAGAAGACCATGTTCCATTATTATTAACTACTACACCCGCACCATTTATTGATGTATTATAAGCTCCATTCCAGGTAGCATTATTTGTAATAGAAGCATTACCTGATATAGCACCATTGGTAAGTCCGTTCCAGATATTATTGTTAGTGAGAGCACCTCCTGAACGAGGTTTACTCATTGTCCCTGTCCATGTACCATTATTGATTATAGCTCCACCTGTAATAGGATTAGTATCAAGGTTACCACTCCATGTCGCTCCGCTTGCATTTGTAATAGTACCTCCACTAATACCACCTGTAATAGTATTGGCCCAAGTACCATTATTTGTAATATTTCCTCCTGATATATCTCCACTAATACTACCATTCCAGGTTTTTCCGCTGTTGTTTGTGATAGTTCCACCACTGATAGCGCCAGTCATTGGGACATTCCAAGTACCATTATTGGTAATACTACCTCCTGATATAGCTCCACTTATTGTATTCCAGTTACTCCAGGTGCCATTATTGGTAATAGAAGCTGTACCTGATATTTGACCAGAAATGGCTCCATTCCATGTACCGTTGTTTGTAATCGCACCTCCTGAATTATTTCCACTAATAGTGCCTGTCCATGCATTATTAGTTGTACTATTATTAATTATGGTTCCTCCTGTAATTGCACCACTGATGGTTCCCGCCCAGTTACCACTATTATTGGTAATCGTAGTACCTGTAGTAATATTTGCAGTAATTGTTCCACCCCATGTGCCACTATTATTTATTATGGTATTAGTTGGTAATCCACTTGATATTCCACTAGTTAGGGATGCATTCATTGTACCAGTATTATTAAGTGTAAAATTGCTAACAGCAGTCCAAAAAATAATAGAACTGCTATTATTAATAGTACCTGAGTTATTAATAGTGAGATTGCTACTTGAGCTATGTGGTACGATGGAAGTACTGTTCAATGTACCATAATTAGTAATTGAGACTGTACTAATACTTAAGCCAATATCCAGTATATTATTACTGAGGGTTACACCAGAGGCTATACATACACTTGTATTACTCCCTGTAATATAAATATTACGAGAAGTTGATGCTGTTATACATAATGTTCCAGATGATAGAATTATATCTCCATTAGAAGTTGCAGAGTTACTTCCATTTATTGTAATTGTACAACCAGTTGTACAACTTTGTCCTTTTACAACTACAGTACCTGTTGCGAATAGTATAATTAATACTGTTGTTATTTTGGTAAATATAGCTGGATAAGTAGGCATAATGCTGTATAATTACTGAATATGCAAAAAAAGAGATATAATCTAATGTGAGTGGTATAGGATAACTTAAAACATAACGGATGTAAGAAATATGTAGAAAACTCTTTTTGATACCTTGCTTTACATCCTGGTCTAAGTTATTGTTAACGTAATATTTTACCTATATATACGAAGCATGTGCGGAGTGTAACTCTATAATTTGAAGAAACACAAGGTCTAATCGATTATTGAAAGGGTTTTGGGCTATGAATGCAGGAAAACTGTCGATGACTTTTGAGTAAGGAAGTATGCTTATTGAACCTTAGAATTGAGTGGTTCTTACGGTATTACTATGCATGAATAATCTGAAAATGGAGAAAGTGTATTCAGAAAATATATAAAAGATATCAAAAAAGTGAGAACAAAAAAACATCTGTGTAACTCTATGATTTGGACTTAAAGAAGAATGAATGGCATAAGAGAATCATACCTGAAAATAAAGCAACCAATCCGCTAAATACGGAGCTTCGCAGCACTTTATAGAATTTACACCTATATTACTTACATGGATACCTTGTTCATAGTTGTGTTTTATATAGTTGATAATCAGAGTAAATATTTGTATATGCCCTAAGCCTAGGGTATAGTGATTCTAATAGGAATTCTATTTTTAGGATGTTCGGTATTTTCTTCCAATGGCTCTGCTGCTATACTGTCCACCAGATTTAATCCCTCTATTACTTCTCCAAAAACAGTATAGTGATAATCAAGGTGGGGGACACCTCCTACAGTTGTATAAGTCTTCAATTGTTTCAGTAATAAGGGATAACCTGTATCTTTATTGATGCTTCGTACACTATCTTCCCGAAAAACAGATCCTTGGACAATATAAAAGTCATATGGAGAAGATCCTTCTGACTCATCACGATGTGCCATGGCTAATGCTCCACGTTTGTGAAACCACCGAGGATCTATTTCATGGGGTATTTCGTAGTTCTCAAGTCCCATGCGTCTCTTATCCAGATGCCCTCCCTGAATAACCATAGCTGGGACAAGACGATAAAAGTCTGCTGAGTCGAAATAACCTTTGTTAATCAGACGTATGAAGCTTGCTCTGTGGAGGGGTGTTTTCGTATACAATACTGCTTTGATAATACCATAGGGAGTTTCAATACTAATGATAGAATCCTTATGCTCTTCACCATATTGCTTTAGAACCTGTTCAACATTGTGTTTGGTGATACGAATTTTTGCAGGATCTGTTTCTGTTTCCTGCACTTTCTTGGTTTCACAAGATAATAGAACTCCAAGGACAGATAGTACCAATAATTGAATACGGAACGAAAGTTTTAAAGGACAATTCATATATGATTAGTAATGAAGAGCAAAACAAATGTAAAAATGACAGATTATCAATCCTCAATAGAGAATATATTAAAAATGAGGCTATATATATTACAATGTAGTGAATTGTTGTTCAATTAGACAATATGTGGAATAGTAAGAAGAAAAAGTATCTGTTTTTAGCTGTCCGTCTTATTGATAATGTCTTCTGTAAAAAAAAATATCTGGTTTTTTTTAGAAGATGTTGTTTTTCTAGTGTTACCAGTCTTGTTTATTACTTGCTCGAAGAAGATAGTAAGTCCCTCATTTTTTGGTGGAAGATAAATGCTATTTAATATTGTGGCGTAAACAAAGTGTTTACAGGTCTTATTTAACTAACTCTACACTCTTATCAATGAAAAAAGTTACTATTCTTGCATTTGCACTATTTGCAATGATGACTCCAGCCTTGGTTAAAGCTCAATCTGAAACTTACAAACTATTTAAAGTAGATGTAGGAGCTGGATACGGTTTTGGAAAAGCTAAAGGTGTATTATTTTACGCAGAACCTAAATTTAACCTGCATGACAATTTTGCAGCAGGTCTTCGCTTTGAAGGTGCTATCTTAGGAAATGTAAGTGGCAACGATCAATACGCTTCTGCAGATATCTCTGCCATTGGATCTTATGCTCTGACTGGTGATTATTATGTGGGCACTAACGGATTTCGTCCTTTTGGTGGTCTGGGTGTAGGTCTTTTCAACATGGGGTCTGTAAGTGTTGATTCAGAAACTAGTGAGGCACCTGAAATGAGTGTAGGAACTAAGTTTGGTGTTGTACCTCGTATTGGTTTTGAAGCTGGCCACTTCCGTTTGGGATTGGAATACAACTTGATCACTGGTCAGCCTTCAGATTTCAATCGTAACTATTTCTCTCTGAAACTTGGAGCCGTAATTGGTGGTGGTAAAAAATAATAAATACGATTTATCTAAAAAGCCCATTTGACATAGTTCAAATGGGCTTTTGTTTTTATAATTCTACTATAGCTCTTTATTCAAATATTTCATCGCCCAATCCTTTGTTGAGTTCAATCGATGTTACTTTCAGATCTACAACCTGTGGACCAAAGGATGTACTTAGTAAATAAGGGAATTTCACACCAGAAACTTCTCTGTAATCACCAAAGTTTGTTGTTTGTGAAACTGTCTGGCCATTGGTTTCACCAACAAGAATTTGTCGGATTTTTAAACCTGAATTTATCTCAAAGTATTCCGTTGTTTTACTTCCTCCTGGTAAGGTAAGTTCAATAACGTAGGTATCTGATCCATTAATCTTTTCTGTTCCTTTCAGTGTTCTTGTAACTCCAATCTGATCATAATATAACTCTGGGAAAAGAGTGTTCATCGCTTTGGTAGATTCCAGTTCTTTTCCTGTTAACTCTTGTGTATTGCCCATAGCAGAGAAGGTAGCTTTATTTCCATTGGAGACAATTTTTAGTACTTCCATTCCCATACTTGCTATTTTCATGCTCATCTTAAGTTTGTTGGGTGTTTTTTGTTGACGTATCCCTGTCATTTCCATTCCCTGGACTCTGGCACTCATACTTGTGCTAACATCGCGTATCTTGATCAGCTTTTCTTTACCACCTATAGCATTTATATAATTTCCAATGATTTTATCTGCAGTTATGTCTGCCGGAATAGTAGAACTAGTGGTTGATGCTTCTATCTTATTACCTTCTGCATCATAGTGTATAATCTCTCCAAACTGTTGTAGCTTTGCTTCGAACTCACTTGCATTACCCACTACAAGAATATAGGCATTTTCTGGCAGAATATATTTTTTAGCCATTGACTGTATGTCTGGGATTTTTACAGCTTCGATATTTTTTAGATAGTTAGAATAATAATCTGCTGGTAATTTGTAACGGGCAGTGTTCAAAGCGAATCTGGCAATAGTTTGCGGGTCTTCCAATGATTGCACAAAAATGCCATTTCGGATATTCTTAGTTTGTTTCAGTTCTGCATCTGTTACTACAACATCACGTATTCTGCGCATCTCACTCACTATTTCTGTGATTGCACTATCAATGACGTTGGTTTTTATGTTACCACCTGCACTAAAAGAACCCACTAACCTATCATTCTGTAAGGAAGAATATGCACCATAAGTATACCCATGTTTTTCACGCAAGTTCTGAAAGAGCCGTCCTGAAAATCCACCATAACCTAAAATATCATTGGTAATAGAAGCTTTGATTGCATCGGGGGGACCTGGTTTAAAATCGATTGGATAGGCAATACTAAGAACTGTTTGTACTGCTTCAGGTTTGTTAACTACTATCACTTTTGTTTTAGCAGGCACTTTAGGTTGTATATAAGTTGGAGTAGGTACAGTTCCCTGTTTCCAGGTTGAGAAGTATTTTTCAGTTAAAGCTTTAGCTTCTGCTAATGTAATATCTCCTACAAATGCCATGTACCCAATATTAGGTTTGAAATAGGTAGTATAGTAAGTATTGATTTTGTCAAGGGTGATAGCATCAATGCTTTTTTCTGTTGTGATTTCTCCGTAGGGATGATCCTTTCCATAAAGGACCACACTTTTTACCTGTTGAAGAATAGACTCTGGCTCGTCTTTAGAAAGTGACAACTCATTTTTCTTTTCTGTTTTGATTTTATCCAACTCTTCCTGTTTGAAGGATGGATGAAGCAACAGATCAGCCATAATCTCCATTAGTTTATCCTGATGCTTTTTCAGACTGCTGCCGTAAGCTCCCGATGAAGAAGTATATAAGGTGGCTCCCAGAAAATCGATTTGTTCGTCAATCTGATCTTTGGTACGGGTTTGAGTACCTGTGCGTAACATTTGACCAGTTATATCTCCTAATCCTGTTACTTCTTTTTCGAGAGGGGGAATATAATCAAGGATCAGATTGACCGCTACACGGGGTAGTTTCTTATTGGTCACTACAAATATTTTTAAACCATTCGCTAACTGAAATGATTCGTATTTGCCCAAACGAATTGCTGGAGCAGGGCCTGGTGTAGGTCGTTTGCTACGGTCTAACTGGGCAAATGTAGTTAGACTGCTTAGACATATATATATAAGGATAAATAACTTTTTCATATCTAAAGATAGAGTATAAACAATAATGATTGGTAGGTTGTGTAATAGAGCTGATGCACCATTTAGTTGCCTTTTTTCTTTTTCTTCTTGGTTTCTTTGGCTGGTTTTTCCGGTGTTTGTGCCTGGGAAGGGACAGGTGATTCTGTTTTTGGTTCTGGGGCTACCTGAGGAACTGGCTTGGAGGCATTAGGTAGATAGTACAAAGCAACCCGATTTTCTTTTGTCAGATATTTTTTGGCTACGCGCTGGATATCCTCTTTTGTTACTTTATTATATCGGTCTATTTCTGAGTTAATAAGATTTGCATCTCCAAAATACATCTCATAGTTTGCCAGATTCTCAGCAATACCTGTTACAGATCCATTCCTGTTTACAAATTCGGACTCTATCTGATTTTTAAGTTTTTGAAATTCCAGATCACTAATAGGCTCATTTTGTACTTTTGTAATCTCTGTATTCATTGTAGTTTCCAGATCCTCAGGTTTAATTCCCATATTGGCAATACCAAACGCGATAAAAATTCCTGGATGTTCTAGTGCTAATGGAAATGAACCTACATACAATGCTTTTTGCTGTTTGTCTTTAATTTCTTTGGTAAAACGCGAACTTTCACCACCTGATAATAGAGAAGTAAGTAAGTTAAGGGCATAATAATCTTCTGTACCTTGAGCTGGAATGCGGTAAGCCTGAATAACCGCGGGCAGTGTTACATTATCATAGAAATTGTCACGAATCTCTGCTACCTGAGGGGGCTCATTTGCTTCTGGACGAAATATGGGTTGTGTACCTTTAGGGATTTCTGAAAAATACTTAGCAATAGACTGTTTGGTTTTTTCAATGTCAATATCTCCTGCAATGGATAGAATTGCGTTATTAGGTACATAAAACTGTTTGTAAAAAGCAATAAACTCCTCCAGGCTGGCAGCATCTAAGTGTTCTGCTGTGCCTATGACATCTGTTTTATAGGGATGTACCTTAAAGGCACGGCTCATTGTTTCTGATAACAGTCTTCCATAAGGTCGGTTATCCCGTGTTTGCTTCATCTCTTCCTTAATGACATTTCGCTGGGTATTTACTCCTTCTTGATCAATGCGTGCATGGAGCATTCGTTCTGATTCCAGGTACAGACCCAGGTCCAGCTGATTGGAAGGTAATACTTCATAGTAAAAAGTTCTGTCAAATGTTGTATTGGCGTTGAGTTCTCCTCCTGCTCCTTCTACAATCTTAGCATATTCGCCTCGTCCAATATTTTGGGAGCCTTCAAATAATAAATGTTCAAAAAAATGGGCAAAGCCAGTACGTTTGGCATCTTCATTCTTGCTACCCACATGATACATAACCGTTACTGCAACAATGGGTGTACTATTGTCCTGATGGAGAATAACTTTTAATCCGTTAGGTAATTCGTATTCTGTGAAATTGATTCGGGTTTGTTGCCCATGTACAAGAATGGACAAACAGAAACTCACAAACAGCAGAAGTGTTTTTTGCATAGGAGTAAGTGGTGTATGAATTTAAATTAGAGATGCAATTTTAACTAAAAAATAGAGTATTACTTTTTAGCAGATAAAAATAAAAGGCTATCCGGTTTATTATTACCCGAATAGCCTTTATCTAAATTATAAGATTTTATATTTAGAATGCGTAACCAACAGTCAATCCTGTTCGGAACCAGACTGGAAAATTGATAGAAGCAGGAACATTATAATCATCTTCTGTCAAGTCTTGAGTCACAGATAAATGCCCTAAACTGAAGTAAGGACCGATATAGGCATCAAGTGATATATGATCACCAAAAAGCCACTGTCCACCAATCACACAACCCAGACTGAACGTTTGTTGTGTGAGTTTTCCATGAATAGTACGTTGTTCTCCATTGATCTCTTTTGTGATATCGCCTTTAGCCGAGAAGTTTACATAGCGTGCAAATGGGCCAACATAGAATCCGGTGGGAGCAGTTCCGCTAGGATAATAACGAAACTCAGGGGCTACGGCAAATCGATTTAGTTTGCCGTTTTCGCCTAATATATCCGTCCCAAAAATACTTGCTTTCCGAGGGAGCGTATATTGCAGATTAAGAACCATACTAGTATTTTCTGACAGTACATGTTCATAAAACACAGAGCCAGTTGTTGTAAATAAACTAAGTGGATTTATTTTTATGAGGTTTTGAGGGCTATCAGAACTTGCACTGCTGGAATATCCGCGACGTTGAGCAAATAAGTTCTGGCTGAAAGATAGCAGAATGAGTGTGAATGCAAATACGAAGAGTTTTTTCATAGAGTTTAGAATGATGTAGTGTAATATAGCTATAGATCAATGGCTTGACAAAGTTTGTGCCATATTTTCTTTTTTCAAAGTCAGCGGTTTTTAAATTTTTTTTGAAACTATTGTCCCATGATATAACTTTGCGCATGGAACAAATTCTTATTCTTGACTTCGGCTCGCAATATACCCAATTGATAGCCCGCCGGGTGCGCGAACTCAACGTTTACTGCGAAATCCACCCGTTTCATCACATACCTGCTCTTACTCCTGATATTAAAGGTGTTATCCTATCGGGAAGCCCTTGTTCTGTTCGTGATAGTGAAGCTCCTAACCCTGATCTGACATCTTTACTAGGCCAGATTCCTGTTTTGGGAGTATGCTATGGTGCACAATTGATGGCCTGGCAGCAAGGTGGTAGTGTAGAACCTTCCCGCACACGTGAATATGGACGTGCTCGCCTGGCAAGTCATACTGTATCTCCACTATTTAACGGAGTTTCTGAGCATTCTCAGGTATGGATGAGTCATGGGGATACTATTACTCAGGTACCTTCCCATTTTAAATTAATTGCCAATACTGAAACCGTTACTGTAGCTGCGTTTCAGGTGGATGGACAACAAACTTATGGGATTCAGTTTCACCCGGAAGTAACTCACTCACTGGAAGGTAAAACTATTCTGAAAAACTTTGTGGTAGATATTTGTGGCTGTAAGCAAGACTGGACTTCATCTGCCTTTGCAGAAAGTACAGTTCAAAGTCTGAAAGAGAAGCTGGGAAATGATAAAGTTGTGATGGGACTTTCTGGTGGGGTAGATTCCAGTGTGGCAGCAACATTGATCCACAAGGCAATCGGTCAGAACCTCTATTGTATTTTTGTGGATAATGGATTGTTGAGAAAAAATGAGTTTGAAGAAGTATTACATTCCTATCAGGATCTGGGCTTGAATGTGATTGGGGTAGATGCTAAAAAAGAATTTTATGCTGCTTTAAATGGACTGACTGATCCGGAAGCGAAACGTAAGGCGATTGGACGTACATTTATAGAGATATTTGATGCAGAAGCGCATAAAATTCAAGATGTAAAATGGTTGGGACAGGGGACTATCTATCCGGATGTTATTGAGTCTGTATCGGTAAAAGGTCCATCTGTAACTATTAAGTCGCACCATAATGTAGGAGGCTTACCGGAAAAGATGAAGCTGAAGATTGTAGAACCATTGAATGCTTTATTTAAAGATGAAGTTCGTGAAGTGGGACGCCAGATAAATATTCCAACTACTATTCTGAACCGTCATCCATTCCCTGGCCCTGGGCTAGGTATACGTATTTTGGGAGATATTACTGCTGAAAAAGTACAGGTACTACAGGATGTGGATTCTATCTTTATTAACGGCCTGAAAAAACATAACTTATACGATTCTGTATGGCAGGCTGGCGCTATCCTGTTGCCCGTGCAATCTGTGGGTGTGATGGGTGATGAACGTACATACGAAAATGCAGTAGCCTTACGTGCTGTAACGAGTGTTGATGGTATGACTGCAGACTGGGCGCATTTGCCTTATGAGTTTCTGGCGGATGTTTCCAATGAGATTATAAATAAAGTAAAAGGTGTAAACCGGGTTGTATACGATATATCTTCCAAGCCACCTGCTACTATTGAGTGGGAATAAGATTCCTATACATAAAAAATGCGCGTTGGGATCGCGCATTTTTTATTTGTAATATGTCCATTTACTTACTGCTTCTGACAGAGATAAATAATTTCATCCTTCGGTAATGCATAACGACCTACCTGATCTTTAGGTAGGTCCATTACAAAACGATCTTCCTTCACAACAAAGCCCGCTTTGGTTAGTCGCTTTGCATAGTCCAGACCGTACAGACGTTGGTGGTCATCCTGCCAGTAATATTTTTCACGATCCGCAGGCGTATTGATTGCAGGATCTTCCAGTGTAGTAGCACGTCTAGTATCCATCGGGCTTTGGATAATAGCCCAGCCACCTGGTTTTAACACCCGATGCAATTCACTCATCGCCTGAATATCATTATCGACATGTTCCATCACATGATTACAAAAAGCTACATCAAATGTATTGGCGTCAAAAGGAATCTGATGTATATCCATTTTAACCTTTGCCAGTGGTGACTCAATATCAGCCGTGATATAATCCAGATTTTTCATTGACTCAAACCGGTTAATGAAGCAATGTTCTGGCGCTACATGCAATAATTTATGGGGTGCCTTAAAGAAATTTGTTTGTCGTTGCAGATATAACCACATAAGTCTATGCCTTTCCAGAGCCAAACAGCTGGGACATAAAGCATTTTCCCGTGGATTGGTCCGTCCATACGGTAAAAATTTTCGAAAGTGACTCTCACAAACAGGACATTCTACTTTATTGCCAATATAAAATATGGCTACAATTTTCATAGCAAAATGGCTAACTAACTGTAGATATTTACGGGGAATGTGACGGATTACGAAACTAATAATGTATTTCACAGAAGTGCTTTTTTGCGGAACGAAATAAAACTATTTGGCAAAGATAGTATTTTTTCAGATGTTTACCTTTTGTGAAGGTTCCGACTAATTTAGTGGAACATGTTTAATTATCCTATTTACTCAAACTTATGAAAAAAACATTTGTTTATTTGTCTACCTTTTTGGTGGTGTTGATTTGTAGTTTTTCCGCTCAGGCACAATACGCAAAAGGTGATTTGTTAATTAATCCCGGCATCTCTTTTGGGGGATACTACTCTGGTTATGTAGGGAGTTACACAGGTATTCCTGGTTTGTCAGCTAACATAGAATATAATGTCACAGATAATATTGCAGTAGGTGGCTACCTGGGATTTGCAACCAGAAATTATGCTAAAAGTTATGGATACAAATGGACAAGTTTTGGTTTTGGAGGTAGAGGTGTATTCCATGCTACAGAAGTACTGAACGATGCATTTAATGGCAGTATGAATTCCGAAAAACTGGATATTTATGGTGGTTTGTCACTAGGGTATGAAACCTTTTCCTATAGTGGCGATAACTCTAGTTACTGGTCAGGGTATTCAACTGGTGGAGTTGTACTAGGTGGTATTCTGGGTTGTCGTTATATGTTTAATCCGGCAATTGGTGTATTTGGAGAAGTTGGTAGAGGTGCATTTGGTGCTCTTACACTAGGGGTATCATTTAAATTGTAATTACTTCCTTTTTATTGATAGTAAGAAGCCGGAAATTTTCCGGCTTTTATTTTTTATAGTCTCCTCTGTATTGATTTTTAGGAAATGATCGTTGATCTATTTGTTCAATATTTGCTACTTTGCTTTAGATTATCTACATCCTAATTTTCAAACAAACCATGAAGCAATCTTTTTCTTTACATGTAGTACCAGTTGTAATTGCTTTGATATTAGCTACAACCGCTTGTACTAGTTCCCGCATCAGTCAAAAAAACTCTGCCAATCAAACTACTATCGTCAAACAAGCACCTGTAATAGTTGAATCTGAGCAGATAGCTGTTGCAGGTGCTCAGACTTCACAGGAATATGTAACTTTTAGTGCCTCTGAAATATACACAAAGGCTACACAATCAGAGACCAAAAAGAAGGACGAACTATTGGCTGATGCATCAGTTACAACTAAGCAAGTAGATGTACAGAGTTTGCGTGAGCAGCTTAAACATCAGAAAATGGGCTTTGCTAAAAAAGCAATGGTAAAAGCTGTGCTGAAAAAAGTTGAAAAGATGCAAGCCAAATCGCCTGAAACACAGCTAAAAGCAAAGAAGATGGGTGGCGTGCCGGAAGAGTATAAGCTTCCTTTTATTATCGGTGCTGTGGGATTGGGACTAATAATAATAGGTGCACTTGCTATTGCACCTGCTATATATACATTAGGAGCTATTGCATTAGTTGGAGCTATTGTTTGGGTTGTATTAATCCTGGCTGAAGTTATTTAAGTTATATCTTTTCAGAAATTTGTATGGCCGGATATAGAATGATCCGGCTTTTTTATTTTTTCCTATGCAAGATCAGAGACAAGTTGCCAGGACAATCTTTGCACATGCATTGACAGCTGTTGAACCTGCTCAATTAATAAAAAGAGCTATTGGAATTGATGGATATACTTTGCATTGCGTAAATGAAATTGTCGATTTACAGGCTTTCAACACTATATATGTAATAGGAGCAGGAAAGGCAAGTGTCCCAATGGCTGCTGCTATGGAAGAAATAATAGATGCAAAAATCTCCAAAGGGGTCATAATTACCAAATATGGACATGCCACCCCCTTACAATATATAGTTACAACTGAAGCCGGACATCCAGTTCCAGATGAAAATGGTTTGAAAGGAACTGAAACCATAAAATCCATTCTAGAAAGTGCAACAGAAAATGATTTGGTTATCATGTTGTTGTCAGGCGGTGGGTCTGCTTTACTCGCTGATATTCCTTTGGGTTGTACATTATCAGACATACAGCAATGCAATGAACTATTACTGCAGTCTGGAGCAGATATTGTAGAGATCAATACTGTGCGAAAACATCTGTCTAATGTAAAAGGTGGACAACTAGCTAGAATAGCCTATCCTGCAAAAGTAGTTACATTGATTCTTTCTGATGTACTGGGTGACCCGCTAAATGTTATTGCTTCTGGCCCTACAGTCCCTGATCCAACAACATTTGCAGATGCCTGGAAAGTGTTAGAGAAGTACAATCTGCTAAACAAAATTTCGGATTCTGTGTTAGCATATCTGACAGAAGGAAAGAATGGAACATATCAGGAAACTCCTAAACCTGGCGACAGAATTTTTGAAAGGGTTTCAAATTATATTATTGGCAGTAATCGTCTGGCTCTTGCTTTTGCCAGAGAGAAAGCGGAAGAATTAGGTTATACTGTTGAAATTTATTCAGATCAGTTGCAGGGAGAGGCTAGAGAGGTTGCAAAGATGATAATCAGTCATGCAAAAGAAGTATACAAGGATATCACCAAACCCAAACCTTATTGTATACTAGCTGGAGGTGAAACAACAGTGACCATTCGTGGCAATGGTTTGGGTGGTCGTAATCAGGAACTGGCACTAGCTGCGGCAATTGAACTAGAGCATCAAGCTGGGATTACGTTGTTATCGGCTGGGACAGATGGAACAGATGGACCCACAGATGCAACAGGAGCCTTAGCAGATTCAGCTACTTTGTTTCAGGCCATTGAATTGGGGATAGATGGAAATGTTTACCTGGAGAATAATGATTCGTATCATTTCTTTCAACAGGTTGGAGGGCATCTCATTACAGGACCTACCCAGACCAATGTAATGGATTTGATTGTTGTGTTAATACATGCCTAAATGTGGAGAATATTGTCACAGGCATAACTATTTCTGTTTTGGATGGATAAACAAATCTCAAAAAATCTCAAATTTGCAGTATAGATATCATTTTATTTATGGAATCATCAGAAAAACCTGTCGATATAAATTCTATTCACATTGATAAAGATAAAATGGCTGAAAACCCTGGTTTATTGCCATTTGCACATACAGTGGGTAGTGCAGTCATAAAACCTGAAGATACAGGTAAAATCAAAGGTCGGGCTGTGACTGCTATGCGCCAGCAGACTGAATTACAATTAGCTCAAATTTATCAGCAGATGCAGTTGCTGGCAGAACAGGCAAACCGTATCAAACAGCGAGTAGATATATCTGAACGGATTTACACAGCAGCCGTCGGATTTGAGCCTCTGATAGGACAAACATATTATCTCTATCAGCGAAAAGATAACACAGATGTATTATCTTTAATAGCACCTGGAGAGTGGGGGAGGAGCAAACCTTTTCAGAAATATATTGCCAGGGTTACTATGCTGGCTGATCATACATGGGATGTAGAGTATAATCCGGAAGAAGCAAGCTAATTTGCTGCATCACTTGATCAGCGATGCTCTTCATAAAAAATCGGTCTGACAGATTGGGTTAGTTGGTTATATTCCGATTCTGACAGACCTGCTGCGTTTTGAGCTTGCAGAGAGGCTTTTAACTGATCCATCGTTCGGATTCCTGTCACAGCAGTAGTAACAGCTGGATGATGTTTCGCAAACTGGAAGGCGACAGCGGTAGCTGTTCGGTTGTTCTGACTTAGTGAATGAATTGCTTCTGCTGCTTTTTTTACTTCATCTGCCTGATAGCCCAAATAAGAAGTAGCAGGTTTGTTAATTAGTAATCCTTTGGCCAGACTGCCTCTGACCAACACACCAATTGAATGTTGGTGAAGTAAATCCAGACAGGTCTCTTCAGGTCGCCGGTCAAGGAGGCTATATTGCATCATGACACTGGTAATAGAAGACCGATTTACATACTCCCGAATTACATTGGGGCGTATAGAAGAGATGCCATAATGCCGTATTTTACCTTGTTGTTGCAGTTGCTCGAATGCTTCAATCGTCTCATCAATGGGATCTTCTATCGTACCACCATGCAACTGATACAGATCTATATAGTCTGTTTGCAGTCGTTTTAAACTTTCTTCTACTGCTTCCAGAATATAGTTTTTACTTGGATTCCAGTCCCATGTACTGCCATCTGACCTCCATTGGTTACCTACCTTTGTCGCAATGTATACCTGCGATCTTCTATCCTTTAGAGCTTTACCTACCAATCGTTCATTTTCACCCTTATCATACAAATCCGCAGTATCAAAGAAGTTGATCCCTTGTTCCTGAGCATAATGCAGAATCTGATCCGCATCTGACTGACTAGGGCTGAGCGACATACACCCAAAGCTAAGTGTACTTACGCGAAGATCCGATTTTCCAAGTTGTTGGTAATGCATGAGATAAGGTGAAAAATGTTAAGATATAAGAGGATCTAGCCATTTCCTGTTTTAGCCAAACACTAAAAAAACAGGGATCTTGTCTAAACTAACGATCCCTGTTACAATTATGGCTGACTTTGGGGTGCAGGTTGTGTTGGTACTACTAAATGTTCTCTGCGGTTCTTTACTATGTCACATGCCAGATAAATAGCTTCACGCATAGAAGTTTCGTCCGCAGTATTTTTTCCAGCAATATTATAGGCTGTACCATGATCTGGTGAGGTACGTACCATAGAGAGGCCTGCCGTAAAGTTTACTCCATTTTCAAATGCAATGGTTTTAAACGGAATCAGGCCCTGATCATGATACATGGCTAGGATTCCATCATATTTGCGGTAGTTGCCTGTACCAAAAAATCCATCAGCAGGCAGAGGGCCATAGACCAAAGTTCCTTTGTGTTTCAGTTCGCTGATTACAGGCCCAATAATTTCTTTTTCTTCCATTCCCAGTAAGCCGTCTTCTCCTGCATGCGGATTCAAGCCTAGTACTGCAATTTTAGGCTTGGCAATACCAAAATCGTGGCGCAGGGAATGTTCAAGTAACTTTATTTTCTTGGTAATAAGATCTTTGGTAATAGCAGGTTTTACTTTTTCCAAAGGTATGTGTCCTGTTGCCACAGCTACACGCAGTTCCGGGCTGACCAGAAACATCAGACTATCTGTACTTCCAAACTCATGGGCAAAATATTCTGTATGTCCAGGAAATTTGAACGCATCATTTTGAATCGTATGTTTATTAATCGGAGCTGTTACAATGGCATCCAGCATATTGTTTTTTAAATCTGCAACTGCTGTTTTCAATGCCAGATAAGCTGCGTTACCTGCTTCAGGAGTAGCTTTGCCTGGCTCAATTTCTAAATGTTCTTCCCAACAGTTAAATACATTAACCCGCTTGTGAATCAACTGATCCATAGTGCGAATGGAATGAAGCTGAATTTCTTCCAGATTAAGTAATTTCCGGTAGCGAGACAAAACTTTGACAGACCCATACAATACAGGAGTACATACACGGCTGATTTGCCCTCCTGCCAGTGCCTTTAATGTTACTTCGGGTCCAACTCCATTAAAATCGCCCAGTGTGATTCCAATAACAGGTTTATGTTCAGACATGAATACAATAAGAAATGTGTAAATAATAACCTCTTTTAAGCGCCCGTGTTTGACCGTACAACTTAACACCTCAAAAATACGTGCCTTTTTGGTTTTTAGAAACGTATTTTATAGAAAGGAGGTTTCTCTGACAAAAAAGTATAGTATTTTTGGGATGATTTTATAGAACAGAACAAAATCCCCTATTGTATTTTGAACGTTAAACCTAAAAAACATCTTGGACAGCACTTTCTGCTGGATACCAACATTGCAAAAAACATTGTAGATGCCCTGACCGGACATAAAAACTATGAGGTTGTATTGGAGCTAGGACCTGGAACAGGTGTCTTGACTAATTTTCTGATAGAAAGGAAGGACATTGATTTTCACCTTTGTGAGATTGATAGGGAATCAGCAACTTATTTGCGTAAAAAGTATCCTGCTCTTTCTTCAAAACTTATTGAAGGAGATTTTTTGCAGCTTCGGTTGGATAGCCTTTTCAATAAGCCTTTTGCCCTAATTGGTAACTTTCCCTATAATATCTCCTCACAGATATTTTTTAAGGTATTGGAATACAAAGATTCTGTGCCCGAAATAGTCTGTATGTTACAAAAAGAGGTTGCTCAACGTATTGCTTCTCCTCCCGGAAACAAGGATTATGGAATACTTAGTGTGTTTCTGCAGGCATATTATACTATTGAGTATCTCTTTACCGTTCCTCCTCATGTATTTGATCCTCCACCCAAAGTACAATCAGGTGTAATTCGTCTCAGACGAAACGAAGTAGCTGCTCTGGAATGTGACGAGGCACTGTTTTTTAAAGTGGTGAAACAAGGTTTTAATAATCGACGCAAAACACTTCGTAATTCGCTGAAGCCACTGGGGTTGTCACCTGAATTACTGGTAAATCCTTTATTAGACAAACGTGCCGAACAACTTTCAGTAGCAGATTTTGTTTATCTGACACAGCAGTTTAGCGCTATGCAGTAAACCATCTTCAGATCAATATGGGTTATTTGCATTTTTTTAACACAAACTTAATTTTATAGACTTAAAAATTAGACAAAAAATAGTTTTTTTACCCGGAAAAATTTCTGTGGTACTATCATTTGTATGGATCTTCCTGTAATTTTGCAGCCGAAAAATAGTTGCTGAATGTGGCATGATTCATGAGGACCACTATGGTAAAACAGAATCAGAATACATTGGGTAATCTGTTGGCTTTATTCATATATCACCCTTATCTCTTTCTCTTTGCATGGCATTTGAACTGACGCAAGATTATCTGGACCTATTGATAGATGCAATAGAAACACACGATGATGATTTTTTGCGTCAGGCAATGGATGAATTATATCCGGCAGATATAGCTGCTCTTCTGTATGAGTTTCCTACGGATGAATATGCACAATATATTATAGCCATTCTGGATGAAGAAACCGCCGCTCAGGTAATTAATAATCTGGCTCCAAACTGGCGGGAAGATTTTCTTAAAGCATTTTCGACAGAAACCATTGCACAGTTTATCTCTTATCTGGATTCTGATGATGCGGCAGATATTCTGAATGAGCAGCCCACCCGAACCAAAGAGGAGGTACTGGCTTTGCTGGAAGATCGGGAAAAAGCAAGGTATATTATTGATCTGTTACATTATGAGGAGGACACTGCTGGTGGACTAATGGCGAAGGAGCTTGTAAAAGCCAATATTAAATGGACGGTAACACAGACGGTGGATGAAATCAGAAGGCAGGCTGAGAAAGTAGAAAAAGTGAACTCTGTTTATGTAGTAGACGATAACAATGTATTAAGAGGAAGGGTATCGCTGAAAAAGATTGTATTGTCACGTGTATCTACAAAAGTGGCAGATATTTATGAGGATGATGTCGTATCTGTTGATTCGCACCAATCTGCTGAAGAGGTGGCAGATATTATGCAACGTTATGACTTGGAATCTGTACCGGTAGTGAATGTGAATGGTCGGTTATTGGGTCGGATTACTATTGATGATATCGTAGACGTAATTACCGAACAGGCAGAGCAGGATCGGCAGGCGATGACGGGTTTGTCAGGTGATATCGAGGAAGATGATACTGTATGGGCTTCTGTAAAGGCTCGCTTGCCCTGGCAGATTATAGGAATGGCAGGTGGGTTGCTGGCAGCCTGGCTCACAGATATGATAGGCAAACCTGTGTTGGGAGCAGTAGGTGCATTAGCTTATTTTATGACACTGATTGCCGGTACCGGTGGAAATGTAGGTGTACAGTCTTCTTCTGTCATTTTGCAAAGTCTGGCAAGTCCCTCGGTTGTTGAGCAGAGTGTGATTCGACGTTTGTTGAAGGTATTCAGTATAGGAATGCTGAATGGTGCTTTGTTGTCTATGGTTTTATTTCTGGTCATTTATGGTGCTACCCGTGACCTGAAATTATCTATTGTGGTTTCAATTTCTATTTTAGCGGTTGTACTGCTAGCTTCATTTATGGGAACAGTAACTCCGTTGGTACTGGATAGATTTGGTGTGAATCCTGCTGTTGCCTCTGGGCCTTTTATTACAACAGCAAATGACTTGCTGGGGTTGACTGTATATTTCTTTACTGCAAAGTTGTTATATAGTTTGTAGAGAGTATTTCAATACAAGATGAAATCTTTATAACCCTCTACCTAGAGGGTTTTTATTTTAAAAACCTATTATTTTTGCAGCTCACTAATTTATGACCATGCAAATACTTGTTATAGATAAGATGCATACCTCTCTGCTTCCAATGTTGGGAGAAAAAGGATATGCTGTAAATTACCAACCAGATATCAGTCGTGCTGAAGTACTGGAGATTATAAGCAATTATGAAGGAATCATAGTCCGTAGTAAAATGCAACTGGATGAAGCATTTCTCGAACGGGCTACAAAGCTAAAATTTATTGCCAGAGCAGGAGCAGGGCTTGATCAGATTGATGTAGACGCTGTCTTAAAACGAAACATCCAACTATTCAATGCTCCGGAAGGCAATCGGGATGCTGTAGCTGAGCATGCAATGGGTATGTTACTTTCGCTGATGAATCACCTAAGCAGGGCTGACAGACAGGTTCGGAGTTTGGTATGGGATCGGGAAGGGAATCGGGGTACAGAACTAAAGGGAAAAACAGTCGGAATTATCGGATATGGGAATACAGGACATGAGTTTGCCAAACGTGTAAAAGCCTTTGGATGCAATATGCTGGCTTATGATAAGTATCTGAAAGATTTTTCAGATGAATGGGTGGAGGAGAGTACTTTGGAAGAAATCTGTGATCAGGCGCAGGTTGTTAGTTTGCATGTACCGTTGACTTCCGAAACTAATCGGTGGTTTAATGAGGCGATGTTTGATAACTTCCGTCATTCTGTTTTCTTCATCAATACATCTCGTGGTGAAGTAGCTCCTTTCGTTGCTTTGCAGGCTGCTATTGAGAAAGGCAAAATACTGGGGGCTTGTCTGGATGTATTGGAGAACGAAAAGTTGAAAACACTTACTCCTGAACAACAGTCTGCTTTTGCGTATTTAACACAATCAGATAAAGTATTGTTTTCCCCCCATGTGGCTGGCTGGACACACGAATCGTATGTGAAAATCAATGAGGTGCTGGTGCATAAGATTTCGAGTACATTTCCAGTATCTATTAGCTCAAACCTGAAAGAATAAGTCAGATCCGTTGTATCCTAAAAAAATATACTATTTTGCAGGGCCAAGAATACTAATTCCAGGAAAATACTGCTGCTGCTATTCTTTGTTCTCACTATTTTATTTGCCCTATTATTTATGTCTATTACATTTTCGCTTACTCTTGTCTTTGTTATAATTACTGTACTTGCTTCTTTGTATGCGTGGAGGCAACCTGATATTAAGTACAAGTGGATGATGAATCCGTATGACGTAGCACGAAAACGTGAATATTATCGGTTTATTACATCTGGTTTTATTCATGAAGATGGTATGCATCTTCTTTTTAATATGATGGCATTGTACTCCTTTGGTGTGCAAATGGAAAAAGTATTCGCGCAATTATATCCAGGTGCAGGATTTACATTATTTGGAACACTGTATATACTTGGAATTATTGTTTCCGATATTCCAACTTTTCTGAAGTATAGAAATGTATACAATTACAATTCTTTAGGGGCTTCAGGTGGTGTTTCAGCAGTAGTCTTTGCATTTATTCTATTTTACCCGCAAGCACAGTTAGGATTTATGTTTATACCAATTCCAATACCCGCATTCTTGTTTGGTGCCTTATATATGCTTTATTCTGTATATATGTCAAAAAGAGGAGGGGACCATATCAACCATGATGCTCACTTATGGGGGGCATTATTTGGAATTGTGTTCAGTGTGATTGTTTATCCTCCTGTTGTGACATTATTTATGAGCCAGATTTTAGGAGGGAGTATGTAGGAATTTTAGGTAATGTACTAAGGATTACCTTATTACATTACCTAAAATATTGGCAATCTGCCTCTCTATTTCTTTGTATTGTTTCTGAACACGAAGCAACTGCAATTGTTGATTTATATCTTTGGTAGCCTGAATGGCTTTAAAATTTTCTGCAATTTTATCCCGTACCACTTCCTGTTTCAGGCGCAATACCTGGTTATAGGTTTCTTCCAGGAGGTTATCACTTTCGTGTGCTACCCGAATGTCAAATTTATTAAACCAGTTATCACTGATCGTATATTTTTCGGTTAGCATTGTAATGGTCATATCCTGTATCTGAGGATCCGGATGTCGTAGAAAATCTTCACTTTTCAAAATTCGACCATTCATCCACTCGGACCGAAATATATCCAGTACTTGTTGATAAAGGGGTGTTTGAAACGCAATATCCTCTAGCTCTCTCATTACAAAGTCACATACAGTGTCTTCAGTGCCTTCCAATACCTGATCGCCATAATGAAGTATTAACCGAATCACCCCTTCTTCCCGATAACTCATAGATGATCGGCTATGATCGGTTACTTTACTTCCAACTTCAACCGCATAGGTTTCTTCAGGTGCAAATGAAACCCCTTCTGGTAATTGATCCTCAAATGAATGATACGATTCCGGAGGATAAGAGTCAGGTGGTGGTGTCTGCTGTTTTTCTGTACGCTTCTGATAATCTACTCTTTCCTTCTTGATCAGAAAGTTTTCTTCTGTAATCAGGGTTTGTTCGTCTACATCCAGCAGATGGGCAATTTGTCGGCGAAATACAGAACGTTGAATAGGATCAGGAATCTTAATATTACTGGCCACCATTTCCTTGATAACCTCCGATTTTCGATACGGATCATTCTGGATTTCTTTGGAATAGAGTTTGACTTTAAACGTGATAAAGTCCTGACTGTTATTTTTTACAAATTCCTGAAACGCTACAGACCCCACTTTACGGACGTAGCTATCCGGATCATCATTATCCGGGAAGATAACAATCTTTACATTCAGCCCTTCTTCTAGTACCAGATCAGTTCCGCGTATAGAGGCTTTGATACCAGCTGCATCACCATCATACAGCATCGTAACATTTTTAGTAAACCTGCTGATTAACTGAATCTGTTCTTTCGTCAAGGATGTCCCTGATGATGCTACAACATTCTGGATACCTGCCTGGTGCAGGGAAATAACATCCATATAGCCTTCAGCCAGATAGCAGTTATCAACTTGGCGAATGGCATTTTTGGCCTGATAGATACCATACAGAATGCGGCTTTTGTGATAGACTTCCGTTTCGGGAGAGTTCAGGTATTTGGGCTGATTCTTATCATTGGTCATGATCCGAGCTCCAAATGCGATTACCCTACCCGACAAGTTATGAATTGGGAAAATCACCCGATCCCGGAATCTATCGTATTGTCTCCCTTTGTCATTGACAATAGTCAGACCTGCCTTTTGGAGGATATCCAGATTATAGTGTTTGCTTAACGCTTCTTTTGTAAAGGCATCCCAGGCAGATGAACTATAACCCAAATCAAATGCATCAATAGTTCCATCTCGCAGATCACGTTCTTTGAAATACGACAGACCAATAGCCTGTCCATCCGGTGTTTGTAGTTGCTGTTTAAAAAAGTCCTTGGCAAAATTCAATGCGATATACAAGCTATCTATTTCATTTTGTCGCTGGGTTTCTTCAGGAGTATACTCAACTTCAGGGATTTCGATGTTATATTTTCGAGCAAGATGTCGTAGGGCTTCTGCAAAACTTACCCCCTCAATGTCCATGACAAACTTGACAGGATCACCTGATTTGCCACAACCAAAACACTTATAGATACCTTTTGCAGGAGATACGGCAAATGAAGGGGTTTTCTCATTATGAAACGGGCAACAGGCAATCCAGTTGCTTCCCCTCTTTTTTAGCGAAACATAATCTCCTACTACATCCAGCACGTCTGCTGCCTGCTGGATTTGCTGCACAAGTTCATTCGGTATCCGCATACAACTCCGAAATACAGTAAATAGATGGATTATTCTCTTTTGTAAGTCGCAAGGTACTGAATTTTTCAGAGTCTTACGTTGAAAATTGATTCTGAGATTTGGTTACAAAACAAATGCAAGTAGAGAACTACGTGATATCTATGGTTAGATTAGCTACAAATTGCGATTTTATTGCAAGTTTCCTTACAATTTATTGCAAAAACATTCTTCATGCACCTAACTTTGTCACTTGTTGAGGATTTTTTCTGGATAATTTTTGTTATCCTTCATGACAATGTCCGACATTTAATTGAGGCATACTAGCTTTTAAGATTTCCTATTAACCAAACATCGTTACTATTTGTTGATTCTCCCATGGGAAGCATGACCATTACCAAAGAAATAATACTAGAGGCATTGAGTACAGTGCAGGAGCCTGACTTGAAACGTGACCTGGTGTCTCTGAACATGATTCAGGATGTTGAATTTGGAATCAATCAGGTTCGTTTTACAGTGGTGTTAACGACGCCTGCCTGTCCGCTAAAAGAAAAAATCCGGAAGGATTGTGAAGATGCCATCAAAAAAGCAGTAGGAGAGGATATTGATATTCAGATCAAAATGATTGCAGATGTAACTTCTACCCGATTGAATGGTCCTGTATTACCTGGGGTAAAAAACATTATTGCGATTGCCTCTGGTAAAGGAGGCGTAGGTAAATCTACAGTTACCTCTAATCTGGCTATTGCCTTGTATAAGCTTGGTGCCAAGGTAGGTCTAATTGATGCTGATATTTATGGCCCTTCTGTACCAACTATGTTTGATACAGAAGATATGAAACCGCAGGTTACTCAGAAAAATGGCAAAAACTATATTATGCCTGTTCATCAGTATGGTATAAAGCTGCTATCAATGGGTTTTTTAACTGGAAAAGCAGATGAAGCGGTTGTATGGCGTGGACCTATGGCAAGTTCTGCCCTGAAGCAGTTTATTACTGATGTAGAATGGGGTGAACTGGACTATCTGTTAATTGATCTTCCTCCCGGAACCAGTGATATACACCTGACATTAGTACAGACAGTACCAGTTACGGGAGCTATTATTGTAACTACTCCACAGAAAGTTGCTCTGGCTGATGCTCGCAGAGGATTGTCTATGTTCAAACAACCTGCTATCAATGTACCTGTATTAGGAGTTGTAGAGAATATGGCTTATTTTACTCCAGCTGAGCTACCTGATAATAAGTATTATATCTTTGGCAAGGATGGAGGCCGACAACTGGCTGAACAATATGATGTTCCATTACTGGGTCAAATTCCGTTGGTGCAGAGCATCCGGGAATCCGGAGATGCTGGCAAACCAGTTGTTATGACAGACCAGGTGTCTGGACAGGCATTTCGGGATCTGGCAGAAACGCTTGCACAGCAGGTATCTATCCGCAATGCAACGTTGGATAAAACAAAGCCTGTGGAAATCAGAGTGTAAGCCTGAGTAATGTGCTAAATTATTCCTTTTATGAAGTCGCAGGAATCATATATTGATACTCAGTGTCCTATATCTTTGGAAAATAGAGAAGTGTTAATAAATGGATACATTGCACAAAATAATTATATTATATATCTTTGCTAATATTACAAGACAACAATGATGCAAGATACATTAGACGCACGGGTAGAGCTGGCTTTAAACTCGATCCGACCTTATTTAGAAGCTGATGGTGGTAATGTTCGTATAATCGAAATTACTGACGAGAAAGTATTGCGGCTGGAAATGTTAGGTAATTGTGGGTCCTGTCCTATGTCAGCGATGACATTAAAAGCAGGAGTAGAAGAAGCAATTAAACGCGCTGTACCTGAAATTACAGGTGTAGAAGCAATAAATGTAACACTACTTGACTAATACTCATTTGACGACAAATAGAAAGACGTGTTGGGATACCTGACACGTTTTTTTGTTTGCTCTGTTTCCTACTGTAATTATATGGCGGACTTATTGCCTATTGTATGGCAGTCTCTGGCAGTTTATCTATTTATCATTCTGGCAATTCGTCTGTTTGGGAAAACAGAACTGGCACAATTATCTGTTGTCGATCTGGTATTTATTCTTCTGATCAGCAATGCAGTGCAAAATGCCATGGTTGGAAGCAATAATTCATTAAGTGGAGGACTGGTTGCTGCGGGTACGCTGTTTATTGCTAATTTTGTATTAAAGTTTATTTTATTCCGGTTTCGGTCTGTAAGTAAATTTGTAGAAGGGGAGTCAATTATGCTGGTGTACAATGGTCAGGTTAAGAAGCAGAATTTACAAAAAGCGCATCTGACATTAGACGAATTAGAGGCTGCTGCCCGTGAGCATGGAGTGTCAAGCCTGGCAGAAGTGAATCTGGCAGTTCTGGAAGTAGATGGCAACATCAGTATTTTGTCTGATAATTTCAAACATCAGTCCCGGCGTAAACGGAAACACAACACCTTTAACCAGATGTCGTAAGAACTGTGTGATAAGATTTGTTATTTGTATATATTGTTTGTAATCAATAATTGCTTATATAAATGCTTAAAGTAGGTATCATTTTTGGCGGACCATCTCGGGAAAGAGAGATCTCATTTGCTGGTGGACGTACTGTATATGACAATTTGAATAAAAGCTTGTTTGAGCCTGTTCCTATTTTTGTTGATAGCCTCGGCAACTTTATTCTGTTAAACTGGGAATTTATCTACAAAGGTACAATCCGCGATTTTTATCCGCCTGTATCTGCTTTACCTGCCTCTGCACATGGATTTCAGATCTACCTGGAATCGCTTGGGAAGTTATCAGAAGAGGAACAGGATAAAATTATCTCACAGGTTGGAAAAAAGGTAGAGCCCAAAGATTTTGCGAACCTCTTTGAATTTGCCTTTCTGACACTACACGGACCTGCCGGCGAAGATGGAAGTATTCAGGGTTTGCTTGAATGGTACGGTATTCCTTATAGTGGGTCAGGTATTTTGTCTTCTGCTATTGGCGTAAGCAAGACTACACAGAAGGAATTGATGCGTGCCGCAGGATTTGCCACGCCTAAAACTACCACTATATCACGTGATCAATGGTTTGCAACAGATTACAAAGGTGATCTGATTAGTAAAGTAATTCATCAGATTGGGCTGCCTTTTGTTGTGAAAGCTCCTAATCAAGGATCTTCCATTGGTGTCTCTGTCGTAACTGAAAATGAGATGCAGCACATTGTGGGTGCAATCAATCGCAGTTTCTTTATTCAGGAGATAACAGGTGGAGAATGGCAGAAGTACACAGAAGAACAAAAAGTTCGGTTTATTACATCACTGACAGATATCCGGGAAGGTATAGGATTGCCTTGTCTCCCTTTGTCTGAAGATGGACAAGCATCATTGAGTGATATCATCTATCATCCGGAAGAGTTATATATCTATCTGGAGAAGGTAGCTCAACAGGGTGGTAAAGCTATCCTGGCAAACCTGAATGGGGAGGAAGAAGTGTTGATTGAAGGATTCCTGCCTGGAAAAGAATTTTCTTGTATTGTGATCCAGGGTGAAGACGGACAACCCATTGCTTTACCTCCAACACAAATCATCAAAGGCGGAAATGTATTCGATTACCGGAGTAAATACTTGCCTGGTATGAGTCGCAAGGTGACTCCAATTGATGTGCCAGATAATCATTTAGAAGTTATCCGTAAAGAATGTTGTCGGTTGTTTAAGGCATTACATTTCAATGTATATGCCCGTATTGATGGATTTATTAATTCACTGGGTGAAGTATTCCTGAATGATCCAAATACAACATCCGGTATGTTGCCTTCCTCGTTTTTCTTTCACCAGGCTGCAGAGATTGGTATGAACCCTTCTCAGTTTCTGACATACATTATCCGTACTTCATTGGTTGAAAGGACCAAAGCAGGAAAAAACAGCACTTTTCTGAAAAGTAAACTGAAAAGTCTGGATAATGCTATTTCTGCTTTACATAGCAGTGAGGTGCAGAAAACCCGGGTTGGAGTGATTATGGGGGGCTTCTCTTCTGAACGCCATATCTCAGTGGAAAGTGGTCGTAATATTTATGAAAAGCTGGCTTCCTCAGGAAAATATGATCCATTTCCTGTTTTTCTTACTGGAACAGAGCAGCAGCATGAATTATATGTAATGCCTATCAATATTATGTTGAAGGATAATGCAGATGATATTAAAGAAAAGATTTTGTCTGGAGGAAAGAAACATCCTATCATTCAGCAGATCGGGCAGGAAACAAAATCCATTACCGAAAAATATGTAGGCAAAGCTATTGAGTATCCATATGCCATCAGCTATCATGAACTGGCAGATGCCGTAGATGAGGTCTTTATTGCATTACATGGACGTCCAGGTGAAGATGGTGCAGTACAAAGTGAACTGGAAAAAGTGGGATTATCCTATAATGGTTCTGGGGTTGAAAGCTCTCAGACAACCATTAATAAATATGAAACGAATAAGATTCTACGCTCTCATGGCATTTCGGTTGCCAATCATGATGTAGTCTATCAGACGGAGTGGGAGAAAGATTCGGAGGGAGTGGTTAAACGTCTGGAGTCTCAGTTTAGCTATCCGATTATTGCAAAGCCCGCAGATGATGGTTGTAGTTCGGCAGTGAAAAAGATTGATTCTCGTGAAGAGTTGATTGCATTTGCTCAAATGATGTTTCGTCCGACACTGGCATTTCTACAGGGGCCATCTCAAATTCTGGAACTGAAAGCCAGTGAAGAATTCCCTCAGAAAAGCTGGTTCTTGGTTGAAGAGCTTATTTCAAGAAAAGGGGCGAAACACTTTCTGGAAATTACAGGCGGATTACTTACGAAATTGAATCAAGCAGGAGAGTTGGAATATGAAGTGTTTGAACCATCTGAGGCACTGGCATCAGGAGAGATTCTGAGTCTGGAAGAGAAATTTCTGGCTGGTGAAGGTCAGAATATCACCCCTGCCCGTTTTTCGAAAGATCAAGAAGCACAAAAGTATATTTCACAACAGGTTCGGGCTACTTTACAGAAAACAGCTGAGATTCTGCATGTCGAAGGATATGCACGTATCGATGCCTTTGTACGGATCTTTGATGATAACCGGGCTGAGACTATCATTATCGAAGTAAACTCATTACCAGGAATGACTCCTGCCACTTGTATCTTCCACCAGACTGCTATCAATGGCTATAAACCTTATCAGTTCATTGATGCTATTCTGGAGTATGGTCGTCAGCGTAGTTCGGTGACACAGTAAATAGATAGACTATAAAAAAAGCCCCATCATTAGTACCAATATGTTTTGGCTAATGGTGGGGTATTTCTATTTTAGAGCAAGTGATTTTACTTATGTTTTTGTTCTGGAATGTATGGAAAGAATATGGGTTGTCTTGTTACTGGTATGGTTCCTATATGCTTGTAAAAGTAAAGGCTCTAACAATGTAGAGGTTAAAAATGAGATTGTAGTTGAAAATAAAAATGTAGCCGATTCGGTTGAATTAGCTTATATGGATTCTGTAGAAAAAGCAGAGGCTATATTGAATGTGGGAAGATCTTTTAAATGTGGTATTGATACCTATTGGACGAGAAATAAGTTGAAGCATTGTGTGTTAGACTCACTAGATCCAAATCTGATTTCATATAATGCACACTATGATTCTCTGCATATTAATGGTAAGCCCTCTGTTTTAGTTACAGATAGTATCGCAAAAGACTATCTCTTTGACGTTTCTCAAGATTTCAACTTACTATAGGTAAATTCAGTTATTATATTCTAAAGTCTAAATATGCCGGAGCCACAAAAGCTCATACGTTATATTATTTTTATCTAGTAATTGATGTTATACATAAGAGAACCTATACTTTTCAAAGTATTGCTACCCCACAAAATACTTTTTTCCTTACTGATGCTCACAGATTACAATGGGTTTCATTCACTTTCGCTGAAGAATTTTATGAAAAAGGACTTTTTTCATTAGTAGCAAATACTGATTATCCTGGCAAAAAGAATCGGCATTCTCAAAAACGAGTATTTTTCGATTGTATCTGTAAATGAAGTTGAGAATAAATATTTTTTAAGAGGTCAAAATTTTGTTCAAAGATGATCTTGGTGAAGTAAGAGGTAAGATGTGTGTTAACAAATGATTTTGACCAGAATTCTGATATTATTCTCAATACTACTGGAACTCTGATATTTTTCATGACTCAGTATGACGCTTTATGATACAATAAAATCTTATCTTATACATAAGTTACCGATTGTAGAGAGTTGGTTATAATTCATAGTGAATTAAGCAGGTTATGTCTTCAATTTAGATGTGTTCAGCTAAAAGTTATTTACATTTGCTATCGGTTCGTTATTTATCTAAAAAAGCACCAGCCGATATGAAATCCTACGCCAAGACAATCCTTCTTAAAAATAATCCGGGTCTTATTGCTGAATACATGATGTATCACGATGATATATGGCCAGAGGTAGTTAAATCGTTTCGTGCGGTGGGGGTGGTAGATATTCGGATATGGATCATTGGCAGACAGCTATTCATGGTAATGGATACCAAAGACAGCTTCGATCCAAACCGTGATATGGAACGATATCTTCAACTGAATCCCAAAAACAGAGAGTGGGAAGAAAAAATGAAGACTTATCAGGAACCGATTACAGATTATGAACACTGGGCTGAACTCGAACTGATATTTAAACTCAGTGATCATGCACCCGACAGATATTAATCTGCCATTACATAGGCTGTTTGATTTGCAGGATGCAAGACATATTGCTTGTGTCCATTACCCGATTTGATTCTAAAAGGCAACATACCTTTCTTTTGTGCAGTGATAGCTTTATATACAGGCCACAATCTTGTGCGATTTGCTTCATAGTAGGCGAATCGCATTTTTGTAGGCAGGCAGTCCACATTGGCTTTGTCTTTTGACCGGACAATAAATGCCTGACAACCATACATACATATTTTTTGAGCCGGACATTGTTTACAATCATACCAGCTTTCTGGAACCAGTGCATGAAACGAATTTACTTTTTCTTCAAGCTGCTGGAAAGTGGAGGCTGATGGCTTGGTATGAATGTCTCCCAGAAAATAGTCTGTATCATTCCACTGAAAGCGGCCACAGGGAAGCAGCTCACCTTTTGGGGTGACTCCTAAAACAGATCTGCCTGCCCCACATTGCTTTTCATGACATAGTGTAGGTGGCAGAGTATGGTGATCTTCTGATGATGTGAAGAACCGTTCAATCTCTGTGACAAGATTGTGCTCAGTAAGTTTCTGACCTTTCGTTTCAATCATATATTCCAGAATGGCTCGCTGAGCTTCAAAAATCTGTTCTGCTTTTAAGCCTGCCAGATTATATCCTGCACCAACACTGGTCACTACATTGGCTTTAAAGTGATGAACCTGTGCCTGTTCTACCAGAAATTTGCATATTTGTTCAAACCGCTGGTAATTGGAATGGTTGATGGTGGTCAGTATACCACAGGATATACCTGCTTGCTTGAGCTTTAGGAAATTTTGAAATACCCGGCTTTCTCTGCCTCGCATAGAATCTGGTGCATCTGCTGTCCCATCCAGACTCACACCTGGTTGAATGTTATAGGTTTTGAATAACTGGATCTTTTCATCAGGCAGATGAATCAAATTGGTTTGCATAGAGAAGCGACTCTCCTGTTGTTTTTGCTTTGCTTTTTTCAATACATAGTTGATCCCTTGCTCATACCAGCTATTGGCTATCAGGGTAGGTTCCCCTCCATGAAAAAGAAAAGTAATCACCTTCTGCTCTGAATTCTCCAATACCCGATCTGCTAGTTGCCTGAAGGTTTGCTCTGACATATCTTCTCCCTTCTGAGTGATAAACTCATAACAGTACTGACAATCCAGGTTGCAACGATGAGTAACCTTCACTACCAGTGTAGAAACTTGTTTGAAGCGATTATCTTTGGGAGCAGAAAAAAACATTGCTGAATAGTGAGCCAAAGTCTGTTAAGACTCTATTGGTAATTCCTTAATAAGAATAAAGGATAAATGTACTAAAATGAAACAGTTAAATACACCCTATTTTTATATCCTATTTACCTATCCGAATAAGGAATCATTTACTAGTCTGCAACAAATCTTTAGGCAATTACAACATACCAAAAGTCTGACAGATAAAATTAATTTTCCGGAAGATGATGAAGATGAGAGTAAGGATAGAGAAATAATTATTCCGACTGTGGATTGGAATAACTACTTGACTCCATCTGCCAAACAGTGGTTTACGAATACTTTTGATTTTCAGAGTGAAGAAGGAAAAGTATATTTGAGGTTATGGGATTTGACATCTGTAGCTATTCGCAGCTATAATACATTCTTTATTCCTCCAGGAAACTGGAGCCTTGAGTCAGTTATTGAATCTATTCTGGCATGTGAGTATACATTGGTTGCACTGGAACAGTTGGAAACTACCAAAGCTATGTTGTACTATGATCCATGGGGCGCACCTTTTGGAGGTGTAGAAAGCTTATGGCAACTGATATGGGCTTTTGATTGCCAGATTGTTTATGATTTTTATTTAGGTGGAGTACCTTCTGCTGAAGAAAGTACCTGGAATTATGATCTTGCAAAACAATTAGTAGAACAAAATAAAGGTTTGTCTAATTGATGATTTTCGAATGGAAACGGAAGATATATTTTTTTATAGTGTTGGTGATACCTATGGAGAGTTTTCCAACTTTGCCCTTTATCCCATTAAGCTAAAAGGAAAAATGTGGCCTACATCTGAACATTACTTTCAGGCGCAGAAGTTTGTGGATACTCCCTACGAAGAAACTATCCGTAAAGCCATAAGCCCTATGAAAGCAGCTGAATTAGGCAGAAGTCGAAAATTGAAGCTTCGACGAGATTGGGATAGTGTAAAAGACAATATTATGTATGAGGCTATTAAAGCAAAGTTTACTCAACATACTGAACTTGCCGAACTTCTACTGAAGACAGGAGATGTTAGAATCATAGAACATACAGAAAATGATTCCTATTGGGGAGATGGAGGTGATGGGAGTGGGAAAAATAAATTAGGGAAGCTATTGATGAAGTTACGGGAGGAGTTAAAAGAGGCATATAAACGATAGCATTAATTTTATGGATAATAACTATACAGATACTTTACTTCTTTCTTTGAAGAACGATTTTGATGTATATAAAATTAATTTCCAAACTATATGGCAGGAAATAGAAAGTCAAGTTATCATCTGGAGGCTAGCGAGTAATCACATGGTATTTCTGGATGTCTTTCATCCCGAAATGTATTGGGAAGACAATGCCAAGTGGCTGGATGAAAGACCGGAAGATAGAACCGAATATGTAAAGGTTGGGCTAACTAGTGAAAGCAAAGTTATTGTTGAAAAGGCTGCTGAATATGAAAAGAGATATCTCTATTTGCCAGATGGTGATATGGTAAGTTTACAGTCTGATTATAGTAATACACTTGATGGGATTGAAAAACTTGTTTTTTATAGGGGACAGCCGGAATGGTATTTACAGTATAACAAAAAAAAGGATAGCATTCAGGCATCCAAATATTCTTATACAGACAACAAAATTACAAAAATAGAATCTTTCACTGATGTTCAGCAAACCGCAGAATATGTAATTACTTATACTAAGGATAGAGTATTAGACTCAATACGAAGAATTACCCCTATTGCCTCAGATCATCAGAATTTTTTGATTTACAAGAGAAATCCATTTAGCATGGAGGAATTGAGTACTATCTTAATTAATCAAACAACCAATCATATTGTACAAGCTATCCGAGGTTTAGATATTCAAGATCCTGTCTATTGTATAATCCTTGTCCTTTTTGACGCTTTTGGTAATAAGGACTGGTTTCCTCCTGGATTACTGTTAGGATTGGAAAGAGGAAAAAGACAATGGAATATTGATGAATGGGGAAACTGGAATCTCGATGGGAATGATTTTGACTTTTCTCTTCAGCTTACTGATTCTGACTTAGTGGAACTCCACCAACTTTTTATGCAGGAATGTGTTATACATAAATATTATGATCTGCCTTCTATAGTGTTAAAGCAGATTGCACAGGAACTACGTAAAAGAGAAATTTATACAATAATTCCAGCCACGAATGACTTTGCCGTTTTGGCATTTGATTCAGATAGTCCCTCCCTGGCTGAAAGTCTGGAAGGGATATATTGTGAAGAAGAGATAAATGTTTTGTTGGAGAAATGGAAAATGAATGAGTAAAGACCATCTGAATTCAAAAATGGAAATAGTTTTTTAATAAAGAGTTTGAACAGCTTTGTCAAACTTTTACTATTCCAGTAGATCTGAACTTTACGTATGAGATACCTGGAGATATTCAAAAGATACTTGATGACGAAATTATCTCGAATGAATATGGTGTATCCTTGAAATCTATCACTATTCCATCTGAATTCGATAGTCACTATACACTAAATCAGGCACAATACGAAGACATGGAAAACCATTTTCATGTTAGTTCTAATTCTGAAAAGGAAACAACTGAAGAGGCATTCAGGCTGGGAATTATTACGTTGAAGAAATTGGCAGAGCGATTTGTTGCAAGTGGGTACAAGGATATCCACTTCTGGTATTATTTCCAGTCAAAAGAAATGCGAAGGTTGTGGAATAAACGTCATGGCTTTATAGAAACGGATGATGAACTCTTTATAAGTGATCGATTGAGTTTTATACTATTAGACCTGATGAGTGGGTAGAAAAGATAGATGTTGAAGAAGAAATATTTGGTACATATCTGGTGATACGAATATAGTGTTACACTATATGAAAAACATAGATCATTATTATTCTGCGACCTTATAAAGTATGAAGGAACTGAGACAAGTTATTGTTGATTATGAAAATGACAGAGTCAGTTACGACTTTACTAAAACAGCTATTTATAAGATAACAGGCAAATGGGTTGATAAATACGAACTGGAGCACTACTGGCAATACGAAAGCTTGGAGAGCTTTATTGCAAGATTAGCGATTGAACCCATTATAGACTGGGCTCAAATTGATGATAATAAAGCAAGTGGCCTGCTTGATGAAATTTTCAGGAATTTAGAAAGTAATGCCATCATATATAGAAATATGGAAGCTTTGGAAAAGCGATATGGAAAGCTTTCCGGAACAATTGTTGATCTTGTTTTTCATCAAGGCTTACAGACTCGTGAGATTCTGGAACAGCTTAAAAAAGATACACGCATTGTATTGTAAGTCCTTTTGATACTACACTGTCTACCAGTCGCCACTGGCTCCGCCACCACCCGAACTGCCACCACTACTATCACTATAATCTGAGTAATCACTATAGCTACTCTTATCCGAATAGTCTGAATAATCCGAATAGTCACTGTATTTTCGTTTGGTAGTATCTGTGCTATCTGAATAAGTACTAGTAGACCCCAGATTATTCGAGTTCTTATTGACCCCTTTGCCGGTATAGGTCGTTCCTCCAGTTCTCTTATTGATCGCCTTGACAATCCAGACGATTACTAAAATAACAAGTGTAAAAGGTAAGAGAATAAAGCAGACAATGACTATCAGATACCAATACCATTCCACAGGTTCCTCTGATTCTTTGGTGTAAGTCTCGCCACTGGCTAGTTTAATCATTTCATCCACAGCCTCATCAACACCCTGATGATAGTTGATTGCTTTGAAATTAGGCTTGATATGTTCTTCAATAATTCGCTTGGCGAGAGCATCCGGAATGGCACCTTCCAAACCATAGCCTGTTTCAATATGAACTTTCCGATCATTGATAGCTGCCAGTAATAATACCCCATTGTTATTCTTGTTTTGGCCATATTGCCATTTTTTAAACCACTGAAAAGCATAACTTTCTACGTCATATCCTTTTAAAGAAGACAGTAATACCACTCCAATCTGCGTGCCCGTGCTGTCCTCAAATCGCTTAATCTTTTGTGTCAGATCAGACTCTTGTTCGGGGGTGAGTACATTGACAGAGTCTACTACAGGGGTAAAATGTTCAGGACGAGGAGGAATAAACTGTTCCTGAGCAAAAGAAGTAATAGTTAGTAATAATACTCCAAAGAGTAGAAAAGTACTTTTCATGATGACTAGTGAGAGGGTAGTATAGTATTTAGATTGTCTGATAGATTAACTGGATGTTGAAATAGAATCATCTAATTCATTAGTATCATATCCGGAAGAAGGGAAATATTTTTTGAGATATTCTCCAGTTTGAGTAATGCCTTCCTCCAGGCCTTTCAGATATTGATGTTGTTTAAAATGGGTTCGCATGGTATGCTTTATTTCCTCCCAAAAGTTTTCAGGCGCTACCCGATTGATTCCTGAATCTGCTACAATGGCAAATTTGTGTGTATCTGTGGCAATATAAAACAACACGCCATTGCGTTGTTTGGTCTTATGCATTTCCAGTCTGGCAAATATTTCCAATGCTCGTTGAAACGGATCTGCATCTGGAGTCCCCGGTTCTATATGTACACGGATTTCTCCTGAAGTCTGGCCTTCTGCTTTTTGAATAGCTTCTACCAGTAATCTTTCTTCTTTGGAACTGAGAAACGACAAAAGTGCCATATTTTTACTTTTAAAACGGTGAAGATGGATGAAAGTACAGAAAGATTTCCTGTTTATACAGTTTTCTAAGAGAGAAGAGCATTTTAATAGGTAAAAGATGGTATTTTGGAACGGCCAAATACATTTTCTAACCATACAGCCTTATGCTTGAAAAATACTTTTCTCTACACACAAATCAAACCACTGTACGTACCGAAATTCTAGCTGGAATCTCAACGTTTCTAGCTACTATGTATATTATTGTGGTAAACCCATCCATTCTGAGCCAGACAGGAATGTCCTTTTCGGGAGTGCTTACTGCTACTGTTCTATTATCATTCTTTTGCAGCCTCATGATGGGTTTGTATGCTAAAAACCCTATTGTAGTAGCACCAGGTATGGGCCTGAATGCCTTTTTCACGTTCACTGCTGTGAAGGGAATGGGTATTTCCTATCAGACTGCATTAGGAGCTGTATTCTGGGCTGGAATAATTTTTCTTTTACTCTCTATCTTTAATATCCGAACATATATTGTAGCTGCCATACCCAAGCAATTACGTTATGCTATCTCTGCAGGTATCGGATTGTTTATCACCTTTATTGGCTTTGTCAATGCAAAGTTTATTGTAGCCAATCCTGCTACGCTCTTAGGTATTGGGGATATTACTAAACCAGATCAGATTATTTTCATTGTTGGTCTTTTTATCACGGCCATTCTGGTGATTAAGCGAGTAACAGGTGGCATTATTATAGGGATATTGTCAACTACTCTTCTGGCTGTAACTATTGGCCGGGTATGGGGTAGTACACCTATTGTGAACTGGAATGGTGCTTTTGCTTCACCAGATTTTAGTTTGTTATTTAAACTTGATATAGCAGGTTCAATGCAGTTAAGTTTATTGCCTGTTATCTTCGCTTTTGTCTTTACAGACCTGTTTGACAGCCTATCTACCTTTGTAGGAGTTGCCGAGGCTGCCAACCTTCAGGATGAAGCAGGTGAACCTCGCAATGTAAAACAATCTCTATTAACGGATGCTGTGGCTACTACGTTGGGTGGCTTATTAGGTACAAGTCCGGGAACTGCCTATATTGAGTCGGCGGTTGGAGTAGAGCAGGGAGGACGTACTGGTTTGACAGCTGTGACAGCTGGCCTTTTGTTTCTACCTTTTATGTTCTTTTCGCCTTTACTCTCAGTTATTCCCGCTATTGCTACAGCACCCGCTTTGATTCTGGTTGGAGTGTTTATGATGAAGCCTGTTACACAGATTCACTGGAGCGAGTTGGATGATGCCATTCCTGCTTTTCTGGCTATGGTGCTGGTGCCACTTACCTATTCCATTACACAGGGGATTATCTGGGGTTTTCTGAGCTGGACCATTATTAAGTTAGTTTTAGGTAAAACCAAAGAAGTGTCTATTGCCTTGATTCTGATTGATATAGCTGCTATAGTGGCATTGGTGTTAGAACATTTGTAGCAGAAACAAAAGAAATTATGACAGGCGTCAATGACAGATTGAGGAAAGCCTGCTAAATTGGGCTTTTCTTTATCATACACTCATTTGTTCCTACAGATTTGTTATGCGTTACATCGGTTTGTTTTTTGGACTTATATTTTTACTATTTACCTACTGGCAATTTAATGATCCTGATCCTGTCTGGTGGGTGACTATCTATCTTATATCTGCCTATTGTTCTTTTCTTGTCTTTCGTGCACGGTATAACCTGGAGCTTTTTGCGGTTTTGGCAATACTGTATATTTCAGGAGCAGTTAATTCCTGGTTACAGATGACTGCCTGGGAAGGTTTTGTGACAGAAGGAGAAGGTCTATCTATGAAAAGTGTAAATCAGGAACTAGCACGTGAAAGTGCAGGGTTGGCAATTTGTGCAGTTGCTATGCTGATTTTTCTAATAATGGGTTATATTAAAAAGTCCAGACATATTTAATTTTGTATCCTTTACTAATCCATACAACATGATGAAAAATATTTACCTGGTTTGCTTTGCCTTTGTATTCTTTGTCAGTAATTCTTTTGCACAAACGACCCAAAACATCACGGCTGTATTGGGGGCTTTTGATGAAGAAGTGCGTATTCTTCAGGAGTCATTGAAAGACAAGAAAGAGCAGAAAGTTGAAGGAATCCGATTTGTAACCGGTACACTCAATGGCCGAAAAGTTGTAGTTGCAGAAACAGGTATTGGCAAGATCAATGCGGCTCTGACGACTTCTTTGCTAATACATACTTTTCATCCTAGGGAGATTATATTCACAGGAATTGCAGGTGGCGTAAATCCCGATCTGATGCCAGGAGATATTGTTATTGCTCAGAGTATTGCTTATCATGACTTTAGTACAATTCTGCACAATCGGGAGCCTAGCCGTCAGACTCGTAATCCAATCACTAAAGAACTGAATCCGGAATATTTTCCTGCTGATTCTGTCTTGTTCCTAAAAGCGCAGAAAGCATCCCGGACAGCTCGTTTTGAAAAAATCGCCTTAACGAACAGAGCTCCGCAGGTAATAGTGGGTCGTATTGTGACAGGAGATATTTTCGTGTCTTCTTCAGAAAAAGTACAACAGTTACGTCGTGATTTTAATGCAGAGGCAACTGAGATGGAAGGAGCTGCGGTGGCACAGGTTTGCTGGCAGTTAAAAGTCCCTTGTCTGGTTATTCGCAGTCTGAGTGATAAAGCTGACGAAAATGCTCGCGGGGATATGATGACATTTTATAAAACCGCAGCTAAAAACTCTGCTGCTCTGGTAACCGAAATTGCCGGGCTGATAAAATAATCACTGTCTGGTACTGATTTTTAGATAACTATATACTACACAGAAGTCTTACAAATTGTGGATTCTGTGTAGTATTTTTTTTTCTAAAAATCATACAACTATGACAGGAGAATCTAAGTTGCCTATTTACGGAGCTTTAGCTGCCAATGTAGGTATTGCCGGAGTAAAATTTGTGGCAGCCTACTTTAGTGGCAGTTCCGCCATGCTTTCTGAAGGAATTCACAGTTTGGTAGATTCCGGAAATGAGTTATTACTCTTGCTTGGAATTAGTCGAAGTAAGAAACCTGCCGATCAGAACCATCCTTTTGGACATGGGAAAGAAATGTATTTCTGGACATTGATTGTATCCATATTGGTTTTTGCATTGGGTGGTGGAATGTCTTTCTATGAAGGAATTAGTCATCTGGAACATCCGGAACCACTTAGAGATCCTTTCTGGAATTATATAGTGTTGGGAGGAGCTATTGTGTTTGAAGGAGGTTCGCTCTGGATTGCAGTGCATCGGTTTTTACAGATCAAAGGCAATGGACGATTCTGGCAAGAACTGCGCAAAAGTAAAGATCCATCATTATTTGCCGTGATTTATGAGGATACTGCTGCCATACTAGGCTTGCTTATTGCGTTTGCCGGAGTTTTCCTGGGACATTATTTTCAAAACCCAAGACTGGATGGTATGGCTTCTATTCTTATCGGTGTTGTACTGGCTATAGTAGCCATTGTAATGGTGATAGAAAGTCGTAAGTTATTGATTGGAGAAAGTGCTCAGACCTATATTGTAGAAGGAGTATACAAATTAGTTATAGAAGACAAAGATGTGGCTGCCTTGCGGTATCCACTGACTATGCACATGGCTCCCAACGAAATCTTACTGGTATTAGATGTCGAATTCAGACATGATCTGAATGGAGAAGAGCTACCCAAAGTTATTTCAAGACTAGAACATACTATTCGGGAGAAGTTTCCTGACATCACAAAAATCTATGTTGAAGCGAAACTCTTTTCTGGAAAAGAAGCTCAGAAAGTTGTAAAAGATAAGGTTCTTAATGCCTGATGGCCTTACTTATGTATTTGTGGAAAGCGTACGTAAATCAAGAATCGCTCCATTCTCTATAGCTGTATCCATTGCTACCTGATAAATCTGATTGGCAACATCAGCAGGTTCTGCCAGAGCATTGGTATTCTTTAATTCAATAAAACGATCTATGTCTTTAAAATCTTCTCTAGTGGATTCACGAATGGCAGATTGCATTCCTGTATCCACCACACCTGGACTGATCGATAGTATTTTTACTCCATTTTCTACTGTACTTTGCTCTATGGCTACAGTACGGGTTAGCATATCCAGAGCGGCTTTGGTTGAGCAGTATATCGTCCATCCATAATAGGGTTTGTGTGCCGCACCAGATGAGATATTGATGATCTTCTTGCCACATTTCCAGCCTTGCGTGTGTTGAATAAACAGGGAAGTTAATAGTAAGGGAGCTGTTAGATTGACATGTGTTGCCTGCTGGATATGTTCCTGTGTTAAAGTATCAATCTTACCAATAGGTAAAGCCGCCGCATTATTAATCAGGAGAATAGAAGCTGTTTGAGCCTCTTCAATCTCTTTAAATAAGTTTTTGAACAGTGTGCCAAACCCATGAGATGAACTCAGATCAAATGAGATCTGGTGTAACAGAGGATGTTTTTCGCTCGAATGACTTCTGGCAATTGAAAAAACTTTATATCCTTTCTGCAGATAGGTTGTTACCAGTGCCTGTCCAATGCCACGGCTGCCACCTGTAATAAGTAAGATATTGTCCATAATAAATGTATTCAGATCACAGCAAATATAAACATTTATTGTACTATTGGTAATTGTATTATAAAGGAAGATCCTTTGCCATATTCTGATCTGAGATGGATTGTTCCGCCGATTTTTTCTGTTGTTTCTTTCACAATATAAAGACCAAGACCTGATCCGGTAGTTTTGTCACTGGCTCTGTAAAACATCTCAAAGATCTTCTCCTGATGATCAGGATGTATCCCTGGTCCATTATCTTCCACACAGATTTCCAGTTGATTTTGATGAATAGTACTGCTCACCCTTATAAATGGTTTAGACTGATCATATTTATGATATCGTATAGCATTAGACAAGAGATTGAGCAGAATAATTTTTAATCTTCTCCTATCTGAAATAATTTCTAGTGTTGGTGGTACCTCAATCTCTATACTGAGTTTTTGTGTTTTTTCATCCTGCAGGAAATTGGTGAGTATCTCAGTCAATAAGGCATGCAGATTAATGGAATCCTGCTGAATCCCTGTTTTCTGATTCCATGCATAATCCAGAATTTCACCAATCACATGATCCAATGCATGAATCCGATTCCTGATCAGATCTATATAATACCCCGCATTTTCTTTCTCTTTCTCCAGTTCCATAACCTGCAGCAAACCCAGAATGGTACTTAAAGGAGAGCGTAGATCATGTGAAGTACTGTAGACAAATTGATCCAGTTCCTGATTGATCTTTATTAATTGCGTGTTTTTTTCAAGGAGTTGTTCTTCATTTTGGATAAGCTCTTTGGTGTAATAGTAATTCTCCCTTATCAGAAAATTGATAAGCAGCATAGTCAAAAAACTAGCTGTAAAGAAGTTAACAATAAAACTCTCAAACATCTTTCGTGTCGAAAGAGTAACCTGAGGTACTAAATGAAGATCAATGAGATGGGCTAGTATGAAAAGAAATAATGTTAACAAAAAGAAAAAGATTGCTTTGGTACGTTCTTCGTAGCCAAAAAGGACAAATGCAGCCAGAAAGATTGGAATAAAGTAGATAAAACTGCCTGTATAGTAAGATGCAGTTGAGGAAAAAAGAAAAATTAAGAAATTAGTAGTAGTAAGAAAAAGGATTTTAGCTGCTAAATGATGTCCTTTTCTATTCAATACTACTACCAGTATCATAAGACTCAACAGAATGGCATGATAGTGATAAGAGACATTGAGTTGTAAGATAAGGTTTCGGATGATGTAGAACAAACTGATAAATATTCCTACCATAGCCACCTGACCTGTAAGAAGTATTCTGGTATGTGCAATTCTGGATTCAACAACTGGATCTTTCCCGACAATAATCCTGCTAAGCAATTCTTTCATGAAGCCTGAAAGTGGATGTGTATTTAATACAAGTAACTAAATATGAATAATTTATAGAGAAGCAAAATACTAAAGTGTTTCTAAAGTCAAGGAGATTATAAAATTTTTATTTATATGGCTTCGTTCATGAATACACTTTCATTGATTATTGTAACATAGACTATTTTACTCCAGCAGATATAAATTGAGGGCTTTTATAAAAAACGGATCAACAACTTTGCTTACATACAAAGTCATTGATCCGTTAAGAATATATAGGGTAAATAATTATAACTGCTCTACATAATTTAAATCTTCATGGAATGTTTCCTTCAACCCACGTAGAGCCAAGCCAGATATCAGAATAATCACTCCACCTACCAGCAGACCTGCATTGATACGGGCAGCATCTGGTCCCATATAAGATAGTTTATCTTTACAAAAGTTAAAGAAAATAATAATCAGAGGAAGTGCACCACGAACAAAGTTAGGCGTAGTTGTAGTCACAGTAGCCCGCAGATTGGTGCCAAACTGTTCGGCAGACATTGTTACAAAAATAACCCAGAAACCTGTAACAAATCCTAGTACGCCACACAATAAATAGAGTATTGCAACAGAAACACCATAGGCATTCAGATAGAGAATGATAGTAATAGCACTCAAAGTAAGGAAGATATACATTACACGCAGACGGCTTTTCAGTACCTGACTTAAGGCACCTGTAGCCAAGTCTCCTAATACAATACCTGTATAGGCATACATAATGGCATCACCCCCTTTTACTTCACCTTCAATGCCAAGAGCTTTGGCAAATTCGGGCGAGAAGGTTACCAACACACCAATTACAAACCATGTAGGAAGACCTATCAGAATGCAACGGAGGTATTTGGAGAGACGTTTTGTATTGCTGAAGAGAGCTAGGAAATTTCCTTTTGATACATTTTCTGTTTGCGCTGTTTTGAACATTCCGGATTCACTTACACCGATACGGAGTAATAACAAAGCTAAGCCTAATCCACCTCCTATATAATAGCACATTCTCCAGTCGCCAGAGAGTCTATAAACAAGATTAGCTACTACTGCTCCTGTCAATCCTACAGAGGCCACAATCATCGTTCCGATTCCTCGTTTTTCTTTTGGCATCACCTCTGCTACCAGGGTAATACCTGCTCCCAATTCACCTGCCAGTCCGATACCTGCTATAAACCGCCAGGTTGCATAAGCTTCTACACTATTTACCATACCATTGGCAATGTTGGCAATAGAATATAAAAAGATAGAACCAAATAATACAGATAGTCTGCCTCGTTTATCACCTATTATCCCCCATAAGATACCTCCAATAAGCATTCCCAGCATCTGCATATTAATCAGGAACTCTCCTTTTTCTGTGAGAAGAGGCGATCCTTTTTCATAACCAAGAGACAACAGGCTCGGTACCCTTACAATACCAAATAGCAATAAATCATAAATGTCTACGAAATAACCCAGTGCAGCAACCAGTACAACAGCATTGACGGAACGGGAGGAAAGAGCGGTTTCAGGTGTTTTTATCATATTATTTTGTAATACATATTTGGAAGAGTACAAAGATTGCGCGGCTAGTCAAAATGTCCAAATATTTATTGGAAAATTAAGGTTAGAGTGGACATCTATATAATCTTCATCTACTGGTTGCCATTTTATACTATTATATCTCGTTGGTTGAGATAATCTAAAACCAGTTGATAGGTTCCTAAATCACCTTTCTGAATATATTTTTCAATTCGTTCTAGTTCGCCTGCAATCAATTGACTGCGAGATCCTCGTACCTGTCCCTGTGAATGAGCTACATTTTGCTGCCAGTCTAATGGAGGGCCAGGCAGGCTATACAACTTCACAGCCGGATATAATTCAACTGCCAGTGTTACCGCTGTCATAAAAGCCCGTAGCTGGTGAAACGGAGTTGCAATAATATAGATGGTTTGAATATTATGTTGTTTAGCATAACGTATCATTGCTTCTGCTTCGATTCGTGTATGAATCATTGTCGTGTTAGTAAAAGGAATTCCTGTGATCTGTGACTCAGATATACCTTTTGTGAGCAATATACCTTTCCAGCTTTCAAAACCCGGATACCCACTTAGTGCAGGAGATTGCAGGAAGCTTACTTGCTGGGTTTGGCCTTGTTTAAGTAATGATTCGGCTTGTCTGAGAACAGATTCCTGATTGTCCACTGTCTGACCAAATAAAAAAGCAAGTTCTGCCGGATGTGTAGGTGTGGTGTCACAAAGTGTTCGGGTTAATAATTCAACGGGTTGAAGCATAGTATTATAGTCTACTAAGGATTTCCGGAAGATAGGATGAAACAGATAGTTGTACAGATGATTGTATTTAGGTAATTTATATATTTTACTTTTTCGTGTGCTATAGAAAAATATCTTTGCATTTCGTTTGGAAAATATAACACAGAAGCACGACTTCAAAGAAAAGGTTACATATTGGGTATAGTATACTCATACACAGATTTTTCTGGCTTACCTTTTGTTATTATACAGGTATTTATTGACGTATTTATCCATTACATTTTATATTCATGACTCCGGCACAATTAGGATATTATTTTCCTGCCGAATGGGCAAAACATGCAGCAACATGGCTTAGCTGGCCACACAAAGAGGCTTCCTGGCCTGGTAAGATTCAAAGTATTTATCCTATCTATGCACAGTTTGTGAAAGCACTCACAGAAGGTGAGCAGGTGTGTATAAATGTCAGTACACCTTCCATGCAGGCTGAAGCAGAAGAATGGCTTCTACAGGTAGGAACAGACTTATCAAAGGTGAGTTTCTTTTTACACCCTACCAATGATGCGTGGTGTCGGGATCATGGTCCGGCATTTCTGCTTAGTCAGGATGCGCAATGGAAAAAAGTAGTAGTGAAATGGAAATACAATGCGTGGGGAGAGAAATATCCTCCTCATGATCTGGATAACCTGATTCCCTATCGTATTGCTGAAGTCCGTAAATTACCTGTATTTCAGCCTGGTATTGTTATGGAAGGAGGTTCTGTAGAATTTAATGGAAAAGGGACTGTTCTGACTACAACAGCTTGTTTGTTAAACAAGAACCGGAATCCACATCTGACACAGCCTCAGATTGAACAATATTTGCGTGATTATTATGGAGTCTCCAATATACTTTGGTTGGGAGATGGCATTGTTGGAGATGATACAGATGGACATATTGATGATATTACACGATTTGTCAATGAAGACACTGTTGTGACAGTAGTAGAGCATGATAAAGCTGATGAAAATTACGAACCGTTACAGGAAAATCTGAAAACACTTCAGACCATGCGGCTTGAAAATGGTAAGCCTTTGAATGTGATTGAGTTACCTATGCCATCAGCCGTTATTTATGAAGATCAACGGTTACCAGCTTCGTATGCCAATTTTTATATTGGGAACGCAGCTGTGGTTGTACCTACTTACCGTGATGCAAATGATGACAAGGCTTTGGATATTCTGACAAAATGTTTCCCTGACCGAAAAGTTATAGGTTTGGATTCTACAGATATTATTTGGGGACTAGGAAGTTTTCATTGTTTAAGTCAGCAGGAGCCACTTTAGAAAACACTATTTGAGCAGTGATGATATTCTCGTGTTTGAACGATGATTTTGCAGACATTAATAGGAAGTCTGTATTGAATAAAATATATGTATACGCATGTGTCATAGGGGTTTTCGCTATGTATTCTTGTGTCAGTGCAAAAAAGTATGAGACACTAAATAACCGATATGAATACATAGTTCGTACCCGGGTAGCAGACACAACACGCTTATCGATGGAAAGTGAACGTCATATACAGGAGCGTGATAGTATTGCTATTAAGTATAATAGACAGGTCAATGCCTATCTTCAGCTAAAGAATGATAGTACGACACTTGCCCAGAATTATTATAAAAATAAAAAGATGCTGGATGATCTGTTTGAAAAATATGATCAATTAGACAAATCATACAAACAGCTAAGTGCCAGTCTATCTTCTGAAGATGTTTCCATTGCTCAGAATGTATCTCAAAAAGAAAAAGATTTATTGATACAAGAGCAAAAAGTTTTGGCTCAACAGGCTAATAATGATAAACTGGCTGCTTCTTTACAAGAGAGAGAAATAAAAATGCTGGCTTTTGAAAGCAGTATGCGTAAAATGGAGAAAAGTGTTGGTGATCTGAAGAAGAAGCTGGAGAAATCAGTTTTGTCCTCAAAAGATACTGCTGTCACAATAGAGCAACGAATGACAAAACTTGCCATTGTATTTCCTGAATCCTATGGTTTTGCTTCAAATACTACAAATTTATCTCCACAGGGAGTTGATCTATTAAAGAAAATCGCTTCTATATTAAAAATTCAACCTGAGTATACGATCACTCCAACATCATTACTGATACAGTCTGGAGGGAAAGATATGGTAGGAGAGGAGTTATCAAAGAGCCGTATCTGGTATGTGGCTGAGACTCTGAAAAAAGAGGGTGTTACTTTTAGTAGAATTTCTGTATCAATAAAGTACCAAACAGCTTTTGCTGAACAAACCAAGAAAACAGAAAAGCAGCCACGTACACCATTGATAGAAATTAGTATTCAACCCAAGCTGGATTCTGTTTTCCAAATGTTGCAAGCTGATTAGAATTATGCATGTTGTAGCATTTTTGGAAGGTAACCGGGTAGTATCTTGCTTGGGATGTACTATTTGTGTAATATTTGGAATAATTTTATAATTATAGGTTCGAATTGACTGTCAAAAAAGTATCTTTTTTGGGTTAAATAAATGTGTGTAACTACATTGTTTGATCTTTAAATTGTTCACTGAGAGTTGTTTACATTTTTAGTTTCTTACCGACTAAAGATGTTTTTATACATTTTACAATTAAATATTTCTAAATGTATATTTTTGAAAAAAAAAAGTCAGTGGTTATTGATTTGCCAAATCGTTTCTCCTATTTTCGTAACGATAAATAATAAGATACATAATCAGTTATGTGCATGAATAAATAAATCATGCATGGACCTATTAAAAAAATCTCAGCACATGAGCAAACTCAATACAGTATTGTTGATTGATGATGATGAAATTAACAATCTTATATGTACTAAGATTATTAAGAAAAATGACTTTGCTGAGAATATTATAACATGCCTGGGGGCAAAGCAAGCATTGAACTATTTACAGGAGGCATTGTTGGATGAAAATGACAAAGTGTTACCTGATCTGATTTTTCTGGATATCAATATGCCTGCTATGAATGGGTGGGATTTTTTGAATCAGTATGAACAGATTGAAGGATTAAAGAATAAAGACATTGTTTTGATCATGCTTTCTTCTTCTATGTATGTAGATGATATTAATAGAGCTAAAATGTATGATTCTGTTGCAGACTATATAACCAAGCCTCTAACAGCTGCTCATCTACAACAAATCAGAGAAAAATTTTTTGCTAATCATGAATAACAGTTACGAGATGCACTAACAATACTATCCTTCTCTATTATAATACAGATACTTTCCAGATTGTTTAGATTATACTGATGCACGCTGCCGATTATTGGATTCAGAAGCTTCATCTTCAGCCACACCCGGAAGGGGGCTATTTTTCGGAAACCTATCGAAGTGCCGAGTCAATCAACTCTAGTCATTTACCTGATAGATATAAAGGGGCCCGTAGTTTTTCTACGGGTATTTATTTTCTGGTCGAAGGCGGACAGTTTTCTTCTCTGCATCGTATTCAGTCAGATGAGATGTGGCATTTCTATGCAGGTACCACTTTGACTGTATATGCTATTGACCCTACAGGAAACCTGCATACAATTCGATTAGGGTCTGATCCTGAGAAAGGAGAAGTTTTTCAGGCTGTTGTACCTGCCGGATATTGGTTTGGTTCTGTTTCAGAAAATGCAGATGGCTTTGCTCTGGTTGGTTGTACTGTCGCACCAGGCTTTGATTTTGCAGACTTTGAACTGGCAAAGAGGCAGGACTTAATGGCTATATTTCCTCAGCATCAGAAATTGATTGAAAGATTGACCCGTGAATAGACCTATCATTAGGGGGCTACTCTGTAAAAACTTGTAATAAAGTCATTTTTATCACATGAAAGGTGTGATTCTTACTTAGGATCAGATAAAAAATCTGAATTCATTGTATCTTTGTGTTGTTACATCAACAAACACAAAAGTAGCTCTTACTACATATATAATATGATTGACCCCAAACCGGTAGCTAGCACCCCGCAGCGTATTTCCTTTGATGATACAGAAATCGCTTTCTCCTCCAAGTCAAACTCCGAACTGCGAAAAATGTATGGATTGTTTGCTTCTATGAACAGCAACTTTCTTGTAAAAACAGGAACTGCCTTTCTGAAAGCTGCTTTTGCTATAAAATTTCCTTTTGTACGACAGATTGTTAAAAATACCATATTTGAGCATTTCTGTGGTGGAGAAACAATAGAAGAATGCGAAAAGACAACCAGAGAGTTATGGAAGTTTCGTGTGGGAACTATTCTGGATTACTCTGTAGAAGGAGCTAAAACGGATGCTGGATTTGAAGCTACTACACAGGAGATTATACGTACTATTGAAAAGGCAGCTGGTAATCCTGCTATTCCTTTTTCTGTGTTTAAGATTACAGGATTGGCTTCTACTGAATTGTTGCAAAAAGTGCAAAACGGGAATGCACTTAACTCCGAAGAACAGAAAGATTTTGTCCATGCAAAAGAACGTGTGGAACGTATCTGCCACAAGGCATACGAGAAAAAGGTCCGAATCTTTATTGATGCAGAAGAAACCTGGATACAAGATACAATAGACAGGCTGGCCTATGAAATGATGGAAATGTTTAACCATGAAGAGCCAATTGTCTATAATACTTTTCAGATGTATCGTTGGGATATGCTGGATAATCTGAAAAAGGCGCATGAAGCAGCAGTAGAAGGTGGCTATTTTCTGGGAGTGAAGTTGGTGCGTGGAGCCTATATGGAAAAAGAAGGGAGAGTTGCTAAAGCAGAAGGAAGACAAGATCCGATTCAGCCTAATAAACCTTCTACTGACAGAGATTTTAATGACGCTTTACGTTTCTGTATAGCAAACTACCCTAAAATAGCTATTTGTGCAGGAACTCATAATGAAGAGAGTACCTATTTTCTTATAGAGTTAATGAAGGAGGCTGGAATAGCTCCTGCTGATTCGCATATATTCTTTGCTCAGCTATATGGAATGAGTGACAACTTATCGTATAACCTCTCTCATGCAGGATATAATGTAGCCAAGTATGTGCCTTATGGCCCTGTGGCTGCGGTAATGCCTTATCTGTTTCGCAGAGCTTCTGAAAATACAGCCATAGCAGGACAGAGCAGCCGAGAGTTTCGATTAATCAAAAAAGAGATGCGTCGCCGGAAATTATAACTGTAAAAACTGAAAATACAAAAGGCATGAACCAATCGGTTCATGCCTTTTGTATTTTCAGACTATTGATTAATTGATAGATATCTTCCTGAGTATGTGAAGCATTGAGAATAATCCGTGTTATGTAGGGATGGTACGGAGATGGATATGGAAAACTGGAAATTAGTATCTGATGTTGATAGAGAGAGTCATATAGCGTATTGTGTTGGGTGTAAAACACCGGATAATTCGGAAATGACTGGAAGAGTTGTAAGGACAATGTTTCCTGTTGAAAAAGCTCAATATTTTCAAAAAGTTTTTTTCGTAGATCCTGATAAAGTTCCTTTGCCTGGAGAAAGGCATAGAGATAGGCAGGTGGGATAGGAGATCCTGCTGTAAAAAAAGGTGATTTTTTTAGCTGAGCGATTCGTTGCGTGCTACCTGCAACTACTCCTCCCGGTATACCCAATGCTTTCCCAATAGAACCTACAATAATGACTTCAACATGAGGAAGAGATGGTATTTGTTCTGCAATGCCATTACCATCATTACCTGTTACTCCAATGCCATGCGAATCATCTACAACCAGTATAAAGCGTTTATGTGTAGCTAAGTGCTGTAACCAGGAAAAGTCATAGCTTTCTCCATACAAGGGATCAAGGGAGTTTGTCAGAAAAACCAGCGGAGAAGATGTTGACGCTTCTACTGTATTGCAAATGTGTTCTATCCATTCCTGATAAGAAGAGAGAAAAGAAGGATCTGAGTTGCTGGTCCATAGTGCTGGATGCGTACGTGGTGCATAGAATAGCTCACCTTCTGTCTGTAGCATTCGCACGATGGCTTGCCCTGCCAGAAAGCCTGAAGAGAAAGTAAGTGCAGCCTCTGTCTTTACATAAGTAGCCAGATATTGTTCGGTTTCTTCAAAGATATCCAGTTGTATATTGGATATACGGGAACTTGAGTAATTAGTACCATACTGGGTAATACCTTCCTGTAAGTATCCTTGAAAATCAGGATTTCTGGAAATTCCGAGATACGATGTACCACTAAAATATAAAAATTCTTTTCCCTCCGTCTGAATGACTCTGTCAGGTAGATGTTGTATAATCTGTATCATGCTGAAATGGTCTATAGCAATGAATGCTATGGTCGTAGGTTGAACCGGGGTAACTAGGCATTTTCGATTAATTCGGCACCTGTTCCATTCTGATTCGAAAAGGTTACTTTGCCATAGTCTATGGATACACCTGTTGCGATATCTTTACTGAGTAATAATGCCCCATCCATATCTACATAGTCCAATAGGGGGAGTAGTTGTCCAATTGCTGAAATTCCTATCGTAGATTCTGTCATACAACCTACCATAACCTTCATACCCAGGGTACGGGCTTCGGCAATCATGCGTCGGGCAGGAGTGAGACCACCACATTTGACCAGCTTTATATTGATACCATGAAAATGTCCATGACATTTGGTAACATCATTTTCTGTTATGCAGCTTTCATCGGCAATCAGAGGGAGTGCTGAATGGGTATATACTTCTTTCATACCTGCCCAGTTATCGGCTTTTAAAGGCTGCTCTATGAATTCAACACCGAGCTTTTGTAGTTCATACGAGTTGCGAATAGTTTCTTCGGGAGTCCAGGCGCAATTGGCATCTACTCTGAATATAGCCTCTGTATGTTTGCGTAGCTCACGTACGATTGCTACATCATCAGCTGTGCCAAGTTTGATCTTATAAATAGGCCAGGGAAGTTCTTTGAGTTTGGCAACCATCTTTTCTACCGAATCAATGCCAATGGTATAATTAGTGAGGGGCAGGTTTTGTATTGATAAGCCCCAATGTTTATAGAGCGGTTCTCCTATCGATTTACCATACCAGTCATGGGCAGCTATGTCCAGTGCACATTGGGCAAAGGAGTGATCTTTCAATACCGAATGCATCTCCAGCCAGAATGCTTCAGGTGAAAGAATAGGAGTATCCTGAATCTGATTCCGAAGACTTTCCAGTATGGCCGTCATACTTTCGATAGTTACTCCATAATATGGGTTGGATGTTGCTTCTCCATATCCGTGATGTATTCCATCGGTAAGTTCTACAATAAGAGTAGGTTGTACATCTCTGGAATCATAGGAGATGGTAAATGTGTGTTTTAATGGAAGGTCAAACGAACGGAGGATCAGATTCATATGTATGGCAGGCTAATGATAGGTTTGAATGTGCAAGTTAATTTTTTGACTAAACCTTTTTCAAGGAATGTTGATTTTTCCATTCATGTATCTGTCTCTGTTGTACATGCAGTCATGTATTTATTAGTTAACTACTTCAAAAAAATGTAGTGAAGCTGTTGGGACCAGGAGGAAATGCAAATACTTTAGCTATACAACTTTTCTTATTACTTTAATGGAGGTGCCCATAACTTTTGAAAAGTAAAATTAACTACACAATGCACATACCCGAAGCCAAATGCAAATGTTTTATCCCTCCATTTTATTTTAAGGACTATACTGAAACTTATCTTGGACAAGATACCACACAGGGTAGGTATGCGGATGTTACTCTTTGTACCTGCATTCACTGTGGTACTAAGTGGCTGCATTACCTGGTAGAATATGAAGCCTTTTCCCAGTCAGGTAGGTGGTACAGAGGAATTATCACTGATAAAGAACTACCTCAGATAGACCCTGAAAATGCAGTTGTTTATCTGGAAAACCTGGAATGGTATATCTATGGTGGTTCCTGGTTTTCCTCTACAGGTCAGTATGGCAAAGGAAAAATGCAGGTTGATATGTAAACGGGTCGCTAACAATAATAACGAAGAGCTTTTACCTTTGACTAACGACTTTTTCCATAGATCAACCTTTTGGGAGCCGTTGGATAGTTAGTAAAAGAGTGTTTTTTTGACAATTATTATTACTCGTTATAGAAAAATTTTAACTTAGCATCATAAACCTTATTGTTTTATTTATGAAAAAGCTTTTGTTTTCTGCTGTTTTATTTTTTGCTGTTTCATTTATTTTTGCTCAAACCAAATCACCCAAGAAAAACATGAACCATATAAAGAAAGGGTTTGTACACACTGTATATTTCTGGCTGAAAGAACCTAATAGCCAGGTTGCCAAAGATTCATTGTATCAGGGATTGCAGTTGCTGGCAACAGTGGGGGAAATTCAGGAAGGATATATTGGCGTACCTGCTGAGACTCGTCGTCCTGTAATTGATCATTCCTATGCTTACTCAATCACTTTTGTGTTTAAAAGCAAAGCGGATCAGGATATTTATCAGGAACACCCAATCCACAAAAAGTTTATTGAGTTATACTCTCATTTGTGGGAACGTGTACAGGTATATGATGCTACAAGTTTATAATAACTATCTCAGAAAGAGTGTATAGATGATACAAAAAAGAAGCTCCATTGAAAAATGGAGCTTCTTTTTTTATAGTGTTTGATTAAGACCACAGCTTTTCAGGATATTTGCCCTGAGCTACCAGTTCTTTGATTGCATTTACAACCATCTGACGGTCTTCACGATACGTTACTCCAAACCATTTGGCAGGTGTTGAAATAACTTTTGTATGTGCTTTTCCTTGCTTGGACATTTCTCCCATGAAGTTAGGAATAAAACATTCTGCCTTCAGGTCATTGCCATTTTTCTTCAGAAATTCTGTAAAATATTCTTTCATCAGTGGGAATGCAGACGGAGGGAAGCCCATAAAGTTCATAGATACAGGCTCATCACCTGTCAGGTCTACCCAACCATTTTCTACTTCATAGCGTGCTCCGGTAGCTGTTTTCTCTACTTTGGTACGTTCAACTAACTGAGTAAGGTTGCCATTAGCATCTGCCTCCAGAATACCACGTGCTACAGAACCATGTTCAGAAAGTGTATTTTTGATTTTATAGCCAATATTGATGTATTCAGAGCCATTAGGATCTAGTTTGGTTAGTTCTTTGGCGATAATATCAAAAGACTCAAAGCCATAGAAGTCATCCGCATTGATCATACAGAAAGGTTCATTAATAGCTTCTTCACCCATCAGAACTGCATGAACAGTTCCCCATGGCTTTGTTCTTCCTTCTGGAGGGGTGAAGCCTGCTGGCAGCTTTGTTAACTCCTGAAATACATATTCCACCGGAAAGCGGCTGCTGAAACGTTCGTGGAAGATTTCTTTAAAATCTGCTTCAATATCTTTACGAATTACGAAAACCACTTTGCCAAAACCGGCACGAATAGCATCATAAACAGAATAGTCTAGTAGAGTTTCGCCAGACGGGCCCATTCCGTCCATTTGTTTTAGTCCACCATATCGGCTTCCGACACCTGCGGCTAAAATGAGTAGTGTTGGTTTCAAAATGAAAAAGGTTAATGGTTAATATCTATAAAAATTACAAACAGGGATTTGCTGATGATCGTTGTTAAAAAAAATAATACCACACCCAATGCAAAAGCCTTACTATACTATCTCAGTGCTTTTACATTGGGTGAGTACTCAACGATTACTTTGTTTTATCTACAATAGCAGTGACAGGAAGACGAGCTTTATTGCATATATCTATCACCTTTATAACTTCCCCATACACAATCGTTTCGTCTGCACGCAACGCAATGGTTGGATTGTCAAGCTTGCCTGCTTCGGCTGTAAGTTCTGTCTGGAGATCTTCAAATGCTACTGATCTATCTGATTTTTCAATATAATATTTCAATACCCCGTTCTCTTCCCGAATGTACAGATTGAGTTTTTGTTTGGGGATAGTTTGCCCCGTTGCTGCTCTGGGCAATGTAAGCTTAATGGCATTGGCACTTGCCAATGTACTCATAATCAAAAAGAACAGTAACAGGAAGAATAAAATGTCTGACAGAGCAGAAGCTTCTACTGCGGATTCTTTTCTACGATGTCTGCGAAGATTCATAGGCGTTTAGTTTATCAGGATGCTGTGCCGGAAAATATTATCTTCTTACAGTTTCTTTTACCTGAACAGGTTTATATAAGATATCCATAAAGTCTATGGCAGTTACCTCCATTTTGTTTACGTTCCGGTCGATCATATTGTTCAGATACGTATGTAACATGTGAGCCAACACACCCACAATCAGACCTGATGCTGAGGTCACCATTTTGGTATAGATACCACTGGAAATAACCCCAATACTAATGTTATCAGAAATTGAAATATCAAAGAATGCCTTGATCATACCCACTACGGTTCCAAGGAAACCAAACATAGGCGCAATCGCCGCAATAGCCGCCAACAGTCCCAGGTTCTTTTCCATTTGGTAGATCTCCACCCGAGCTGTATTTTCGATAGCCGACTCCACATCACGAATAGGAGAACCGATACGGGATAATCCTTTGCCAATCATACGGGCAATAGGAGTTTTAGAATATTGACATACTTCCTGTGCTCCCCGTATATCTTCATCACGCAACCGATCACGTATTTTACTTAGAAAATCAGGGTCCATTTTACTGGCAGACTTGATATACAGATAGCGCTCTATAAACATATAGATGGCAGCAAACAATAAAATACCGATAGGAAGCATAATCCAGCCTCCTTTCATTAACAAGTCCAGTAGAGAAAGTTCTTTGGTTGTAGCTGTAACTGAATCGGTGGCCACTGCTGTCGTATCGCCGGTCACTACTTGCAAAAGAATGGTTAGAAACATTGTTAGGATTTTGTGTTTAGATAAGATGATAAATTTTATCAGGAATTTAGGTGCAGAGGGCCAATGATAGTACCCATATCCTATTGGTGTTTGCGTAATCAACGAAAAATTGAGTCCAAAATTATTATAAACCGGATAATTTCCGCAAGTTTCCAACCTTTTCTTTTCAAACAATGTTTCAGTGTATACCGGACTTTGAAAAAGAAAGGCTCATATTGCTAACAGATCCAATAGCATTGTGTTGTCTGGTACTTCTGGTATTTCGAAAATTGTACTATGCTGAAATCTGAATTCGGAATCTGAAATTTAGCGTACTTCTCTATCTTTGCACAAAATTTCTGTTTTGTAATGACTGACGAAAAAATAATTTTACCCTATAAAGACCAGCAAGCTGGCAAAAAGGAACAGGTCGCTTCCATGTTTAATTCTATATCCCCTAAATATGACCTGCTGAATCGTCTGCTTAGCTTTGGGATCGATATCTACTGGCGGAAACGCGCCATTAAATTATTACAATCAGAAAAGCCCAAAACGATTCTGGATATAGCTACCGGTACAGCTGATTTTGCTATTGAGGCACTGAAACTCAATCCGGATAAAATAGTAGGGGTAGACATTTCAGAGGGAATGCTGGCTATTGGAAGAGAGAAATTAAAGAAGAGAAACTTAGATAAGAAAATAGAATTGCGACTGGGAGATTCCGAAAAATTACCTTTTTCAGACAATTCTTTTGATGCTGTCATCGTTTCTTTTGGCGTAAGGAACTTCGAAAATCTGGAACGTGGTCTTGCCGATATGTTTCGGGTCACCAGACCAGGTGGTACATGTGTGATTCTGGAATTTTCCAAACCACGTAGTTTTCCTTTTAAACAATTCTATGATTTTTATTCATACCGAATTATGCCTCTGATTGGAAAAACTGTTTCCAAAGATGATAGGGCTTACCGGTATTTACCCGAATCTGTTCGTGCATTTCCTGATGGAAAAGATTTTACATCTATTCTGGATAAGGTTGGATTTCGCAAAACCCGAAGTATCGCATTGACTTTTGGTATTTGTTCTATCTATACCGGAAAGAAAGAAAAATAGCTTAAGTCACAGATTGAAAAGATGTATAATTTCACAAACACCTATCCACAACATACCAAATACATACCAGGCATCGTTACATTGTCTGAATAAATCATATAAGATAGTAATATTGTTGGCTGCCAACTAGTAAGCCTGCATACGTACTTTTAATGTGCACCTCTGCACATAAGCACTGAGCACATTATCTTTAATCGCATGAAGAAAATACACTGGAATAAACTGATTATCCTTTTTATCTTATCTGGCAGCTGCCTTCTGACTTTTTCGACGCAAGCCCAAAATACGAAACGTCCAAGTATGTATAGCTTGCATCTGCCTGATTATGACGACAAGCCTGTACACTACGGTTTTTTTATCGCGGGTAATGTATCTACACTTACACGTCGGTATTCAAGCGGTTTTGTAAATGGTAATGATACCATTGCGGCTATCAATCCCAAGTGGTCGCCTAGTTATGGATTAGGATTTATTGTAGCCTATGGGTTAGATCCGCAGTTTGATATATGTCTGGTTCCTGCCTTTTCTTATTATGAAAGAAGAGTAGAATATACTTCTACTGCCGGGAATGTGAAGGAGTTGATTCTTGAATCAGGTTTTGTAGAGTTATCCATGCTGGCACGGTATAAATCTATCCGTAGAGGTAATATCCGGATGTATATGGTAGGTGGTATAAAACCAGCTATTGAAGTAGGTTCCAATGTGAAAAGCAGAGGTTCGAACACACTTCGTACACAAAACTTTGATCTTAATATTGAATACGGATTTGGAGCTGATCTCTTTTACGAATTTTTTAAGTTTACCCCTGAGATTCGGTTTTCGCATGGTATAACCAACCTGCTGGTAAAAGATAAAAATATCTACAGCCGGGGACTTAGTCGGCTTGGCGCGCATAGTGTGACACTATATCTGTATTTCTAATACAAAGGTTATCAGTTAGTTTGTCTTTGTAAGAACAATAGGGAATATTGAATTTTTGCATTAGTTATATACTTTGGTTTGCATATATTGAAGCGAGATTAAAAGTCATTTTACTCAAAATGACTTTTATTTTTTATGGCATAGACTTTTGTCTGTTGCACTTTAACGTTCCTGATCGAATATATGGAAATTGCACTGGTACTAATTCTTCTGGTTGTAGCTATTATTCTTTTTGCTACAGAAAAACTTTCCGTTGATGTTGTTACAATCCTATTGCTAATTGTGTTAGTTCTTTCCGGGATTCTTTCTCCTGAAGAAGCCTTTGTAGGATTTAGCAGTGACTTCATTATTATTCTGGCCTCTATTTTTGTTGTCAGTGGAGCCTTGCAGGAAACAGGCGTATTGGACAGGATTGGATCTTCGCTGGTGAAGATCTCATCAAAGGCTACTGCAGGCGTGGTGGCTACACTGGTGATGTTTATCGCAGGTAGTGTCTCAGCGTTTATGAACAATACTACAGTCACTGCCATTTTTGTGGGGCCAGTGATTGGAGTTGCCAAGAAACTACGAATCAGTCCTTCAAAATTATTAATGCCCTTGGCTTTCTCTTCCATTCTGGGTGGCACCTGTACACTGATTGGGACTTCTACCAATGTGGCAGTCAGTGGCTATCTGGAGAAAAACAATCTGACTAGTATTGGAATGTTTGAAATTACCCCCATAGGTATTATACTCTTTCTAACAGGTATAGCATTTATGTTTCTGGTTGGCAATAAGATGTTGCCTGATTATAAAGATTCTACCTATATGGAAGAATATTCTATGCGGGAATATTTAAGCGAAGTAGTTGTAACACCAGGATCTGCTTTGGCAGGACAGCGAATATTCAATACGGAACTGAGCCGAATGGATATCCGTATTTTAAAAATACTTAGGGCTAACCAGGTGTATTTTCCACATCCGGATCTGGTTATTCAGGAAAATGACTTATTGCTGGTTGAAGCGAAACTAGATGATTTGATTCGTATCAAAGAAACCAATGGTATAGAAATCCGCGGGGATATGTTGAGTAATGCTTCGCTGGAATCTCCAGAAATACAATTGGCAGAAGTATTGGTAACCCGTACAGACTCAGATCTGATAGGAAATAACATCAAGAATGCAAACTTTCGCCAGCGGTTCGGTCTGGTGGTCATTGCCATCCACCGATATGGGGAGACACTTAGAGAGAAAATTCACAACATTGATTTAAAACTGGGAGATTTGCTTCTGGTACAGGGAACTCCTGAACGGCTTGCCTATCTGCGCGAGAATCATGATCTGACAGTAATGGGAGAGTTTAAACCTTTATTATTTAAGCAAAAGCGCGGTATATTAGTCGTAGCTCTTTTTGTATTGGCTGTATTGGTAGGCTCCTTAACGAATATACCTCTTTCTGTCTGTTTCTTGACAGCAGCAGTAGGATCTGTTTTGACAAAGGCTATTTCATCACAGAAAGCCTATGAGATCATTGACTGGAGATTATTGATTCTGATAGGAGGGATGAGTGCTTTTGGTATGGCTATGCAAAAGACCGGAGCCTCGGAGTGGCTGGCTAATCTGATTGTGGATTGGTTTAAACCTTTTGGGAATGTGGCTATCCTGGCTGGTTTTGTAATCCTTACTGTGTTTTTAACACAACCTATGTCCAATGCCGCTGCGGCACTGGTTATTTTGCCTATCGCCTTACAGACGGCAACTTCTCTTCAGGTAAGCCCCAGAACATTTGCTATTGGGGTAATGCTGGCTGCGTCCGTTTCTCTGGTTACTCCTTTTGAGCCCTCCTGCATTCTGGTATATGCACCAGGCAAATATAAGTTTGCTGACTTTTTTAAGATAGGCTCATTGCTTACGTGTATTCTGGTAGTGATTATTGTGGTATTAGTACCTTATCTGTGGCCATTCTAGGCATGTGTTTTTAAAGAAACTATATCCTCTGAACATTTTGCCTATGCATATCGCGATTGCTGGAAATATTGGTGCCGGTAAAACAACACTGGCAGGCTTATTAGCCTCTCATTATGGTTGGGAAGCATTGAAAGAGATGCCTGACGAGAATCCGTATCTGGCTGATTTCTATGAAGACATGCCACGATGGGCGTTCCAGGTACAAGTCCATTTTTTAACCAGCCGGTTTGATCAGCTTATGCAGATCAGTCAGGCCAAACATTCTGTTATTCAGGATCGGACTATCTATGAGGATGCATTTGTATTTGCTAAGAATCTTCACGACTCTGAGATAATGAGTACACAGGATTATCAAACATACCATCGGTTATTTGATATAATCATGCAATTGGTACGGCCACCTGATTTACTCATCTTTCTGGATGCTGGTTTGCCTAAACTAACCTTACAGGTAAAGAAAAGAGGACGATTATATGAACAGAGTGTAGATATTACCTATCTGGCAACGTTGCAGAAACACTACCAGAACTGGATCAGGTCTTATCAGGAAAGTCCAATGTTGTACATTGATGTAAACGAACTGGACTTTCTGAACAAACCTGAGGATTTTCAGATGATAGTACAGAAGATTAATCAACGACTATCTATCTGAATTCATGTATACTATTTTTCAAAAGCAACAGGTATCGTTACTTTGGTTTTATCCCATAGTAAAGAAAGATCTGCTCCTGATTTGGTTTCATCAAACTTGATGGTAAAGGCTTCATATGTTTCCTTGATAAGATCAACTTTGGTATCTACCGTAAGTGTATTTTTGGCTGGATCATAGCTAAATGCTCCCCATTGACCCAGTTCTCCGTTTAGAATGATTGTCCATTTTTCGGCATCTGGGATTGTAAACAAGGTATAGGTACCTGCCCGTAAAGGCTTTCCTCCAAATTTTACATCTTTGGTAAATGTAATCTCTGTTGCTTCATTGGCACCTGTACGCCACACTTGTCCATAAGGTTGAAGCACTCCAAATACTTCTCTTCCTCTTTTTAAAGGTTGTCCGTATACTACCCTAATGTACATATTGGTGGATTTGTATTGTGCCAGCGCCACCGGACTAGTTCTTGGGCGAGGAGTAATAATAGAATCCACACGAGATGACACTGGTAAAGAAGGTGTTTTTAGGACTGGGTCTTTTGCTGGAGACTGAGCTGATACGAACTGATAGCTTAGAAGGATAGAGGTTATTACAGGGATAAACGATTTCATTACAGGAACTATAGATTATGTAAAAGAGTGTGTTGCGAATTACTTGCAAATAAACGAAAGTAAAATAATTATTGTTGCCTGAATGTTCCAGTAAATAAAAGATAAGAGGTTATACTGTCTGTTGAATGCATAAAGAAGAACCTCAATGTCCTATAGTTTTTCTCTAATGACAGTGAGGTTCCGACCAGGCTACTTCTAGTTTGCTTTCTGGATAGTTACATTAGTAATTTCAACACGGCGTTCTTCAGAGGCAGAAGGGCTATACAGCGAACTTCGTACATCGTCCCGGTTATCACTAATGTTGCCACTGGCATTGTCTTCACCTGAGGCTTGTTCAGTGATTACAAGCAACCCTTTGTCCATATACTCCTTAAATTGCCCGTCTTTATACGTCCGGAAATGATTTTCAATGCTGCTAACCCGTCTCCCTGTCAGCATTTTATTGTAATCGCCTTCAGCAAGAGGGCTCGCAAAACCAGTAACTGTGATCTCAACCTTGTTTCCTTCTTTAAGTTTTGCTAATAACTTGTCGGAAAGATCTACAAGGTCATTGTATCCCTTCTGTACTTTGGTGTCAAAGAAGTTTTCTACTTCCTGTTTGGACGCATCAGTACTGGTACTTCCTTTACTATATTCCTTCACAAAGACATCTTTCTGGTTATAGTAGTTAGCATATGTCTGGCCATAAGTCAGTTCAGTGGTATTCGTCTTTGTTCTAGGATTGGGCTGATCATTATTGAAATATAAGGCAATAGGTTGAAAATTTTCAATAGTGGTCGCTATCGTTGCCAAGGTTTGTTCCGGATCTTTTACTATAGGTTCTGCTTTATTTGCCTGTGCTGCAAAAAGACTAGGGTCTGTAGTGTTGGATTGATAGTTGGTATACCATATAATGCCACCTATCAGTATGGCAGCTACTACACCTCCTATAACCCAACCGGAAGGGCCTGTAGATGTTATTTCCTGTGAGGCCATAGTGGCTACTGCGGGCTCTGTCAGTGGCGATGTAGATGGTACTGAAGTCAAAGGAAGTGCTTCGGTTTGAGGGTATACCTTAGGTTTGGGTGCCGGAATATCTCTGGGCATGATGGGGTCAACCAATACTGGCTCTGATTTGGTTATGCCATTGTAAGACAAATAGGTGCTATCCTGTATTGGGAGAGCCTCTACCTCTATACCAGATTCTGCAGTCTGTATTACTGCCAGATTAGCTAAAGCAAGTTCACGGGAGTTATAGAACGCACTACGTGCTATCTCCTGATTATTACCCGACCTGAGGCTATAAAAGTATTGTCCGTCTTCTTCCTGAACCCTCCAGCGTGATTCTATCGGTGTATTTCGTTTGACGGATTCGAGTCCGTTATCACGTGCTTGAGCTGTTGGGTAAGATTCACTGAACAGGATGGGGGTACCCTGATCGTTATTATAGTGAAAATAATAGGCGTTATTTTTTATACTATAGAAAGGTTCAAATCCCTTGATGCCCACAGGTGACCGTTGGGTAAAGTCATACTGATCAATGGTGCGTTTGGACTTCTCTGATAGATTGGTCACAGGTTCAGGATGGTCAACATGCAGGCTGAGCCGTTGAGTCTCTACTGTATGAAGTTCTTCTGTGTATAAGTCTACCTGATAGCTGGAAGCGTAGGTGACAGACTGATTTTTTAAAAAGAGGATAGCCGCCTCCATCGCCGCTGTTGTGTCAAACAATGGACTCCGGGCAATTTCCTGATTATTGCCTGCTTTCAGTATAAAATAATGTTTCCCTTCTTCTTCATTTCTTACATATCGGGCATCCTGGTAGGCATTTTTGATAACGGAACGTATGCCATTATCACGTCCTGCTATATTTCCATATCCCTGGCTATAAAGTATGGCTTGTCCATCGGCATCATTGAAATGAAAGTAATACTGTTTGGTGTCTGCCGATTGGAAACTTTCAAATCCCGCCTGTCCGGACTGAGATACCACTGTAAAGTTATATTTGTCTACAGGAGGATTTCCGTTACGGGTACTTGTCTTTTCAGGCTTTCTATAATTATCAGCAAAGCTTTGAACCGTTTTTTGCAGCGACTGTATAGCTTCATCTCTTTCAGTTGTAGTAGCAAAGAAGTTACTTCTGGCTATTTCTCTGCCATTTATAGCTTTTAAAATAAAATAAGCTCCAGTATCGGTTTCTTTGCGTTCATATCGTTTTTCTTTATCTGCATTTTGTATCACAGACCAGATACCGTTATTCCGGGTTGTTTCGCTGGCATAAGCCTGACTATAAAGGATAGGTTGCCCCTGTGAATTATTGAAATGAAAGTAGTACAAATTGTTCTTTGCACTTTGGAAAACCTCAAAACCTGCTTTTCCTGACCGGGATAACTGTGTAAAGTCATAGGCATCCAGATCTACCTGAAGGCCTGGCCTCTGGATTGATTGGGTCCGGGTTTCTATAACATTTACTTCATAGTCACTTGTTGTTGAGAGTTGCTCAATCAGCCTATTGACACTTACATTCACATTCTCCATACTATTATAGGGTATGCTTCTTGCAATCTCAGTATCCCCTGTCTGTATGGCAAACAGGTAGTTTCCGCTCTCTGTATGTGTTATATAATTAGCTGCTGTAGCGGCTAACTGTATAAAGTTACGAATGGCATCCATACAGGATGATGGATCTTGGTGAGTAGTGTTACCTGCCATTAGCAGATTGTTGTCCTCCAGTAACTGAAACACATACACATCGTTGGTGCGAATAATTTCAAAGTGCATAACAAATGAAGAGATTAGTGGCTAAAAAGATATGAACAGGCGTTCAGTTATAGTCAATCTACAGGCTAAAAAATGGAGCCGTTATAGTTTGTGCAGTTTGAGTTGATACAGCAAATTATATTGAAAATCAGAGAAATAAAAAAGAATTAGCGATTTTTTTAACGAAAAAAAAGTTATTCGTTTCTTTTTGTTTGTACCTGTTACCGAGTTGTTGGGTATTCAGAATAGGTAATACCTATACTTTGAGACGACTGTAGAAAATGAAAATAATACAAAAGAATATTTCGAATATAGCTCTCTTTACAAAGTAATACTTACCGTTTTTTCAGGAGTGTGGAAATGGTGCCTCAGTGAATATAAGTTGTAAACTATATGGGATGTAATTGTTTGTTTGTCAGTAGATTGTTTGTAATTGTGAATAGGTACGGGATTTTAATAGGAAGGAACTAAGAGACAAGGTATAATCGAAGATGTTGATTTCAGAAACCTCCTAGTCTGTCTGAAGGAACAAAAGAGATAGTGAGATGATGGAATTACATAGATAGGATAACTACTAATATGCCTTAGTAACTATTCTCCACGAATCTGATGAACTGATTTAATAAATAGATATGGTAAAGCATTCAAAGAAAGCAGAACAGCTGCTGTTAGATCCAACTGTTTCAGCTAAGCGGGCAGGCCTGATATATACTACAGATCAAACTCCGGGTATTACCCGTCGGCTGAAAGGTGAGTCGTTTGAATATATATATCCCAACGGGAAACTTTGTAAAGACAAGGCTACACTGAAACGTATCCATAGTCTGGTGATCCCGCCTGCCTGGGAGAAAGTATGGATTTGCCCAGATGCAGATGGACACCTGCAGGCTACAGGCTTTGATAAGAAAGGACGGAAACAATATCGTTATCATCCAGATTGGAATGCAGTCCGAAACGAGACAAAGTTTCATCGCCTTCACTTGTTTGCAGAACATCTGCCTGCTATCCGGAAAAAGGTAAATGAAGATCTTGCCTCTCCCGGTATTACCTATCGTAAAGTCCTTGCTCTCATTGTACGGCTTTTGGAATATACCAATATTCGGATCGGAAACGATGAGTATCGGAAACTATATGGTTCTTTTGGACTTACTACCTTACGTGACAGGCATGTCAAGATTGAAGGAACAAAAACTACCTTCTCTTTTAAAGGCAAAAAAGGAGTAGAGCATCAAATTGCTTTGCAAAGCCGGCGTCTTACTCAGTTAATAAAGCAGTGTCGTGACATACCTGGATACGAACTGTTTCAGTATTATGACGAACAAGGACAAAGACAAAACATTGGCTCCAGTGATGTCAATAACTATCTGAAAGAGATTACACAAGATTCCTTCACTGCAAAAGATTTTCGTACCTGGGCAGGAACCTTGCAAGCCTTTAGAACCTGTTGTTCATTAGGCCAGTTTACCTCAGCTGCTGAAGCAAAAAAGAATGTAGTTCAGGTGATTGAGGAAGTAGCTCAAAAGCTGGGTAATACCCGTGCTGTATGTAAAAAGTATTATATACATCCTCATATTCTGGAAAGTTATGAGACAGGTGTACTTTGTGATTACTTTGGAAAAGTCTCAGAATCAGGTGAAATTACTGAAGAACTATCCGAAGTAGAGACACTGGTGAAGGACTTGTTGGTGAAGGGAATGAAAAAGAAATAAGAAACGCACTGTTTTGAAAGCTCTATAAACATAATTCGCCAGATTTGGCAGCATATCTTATCTCTGTTTCAATCATAAATGTCTCATAGTAAGTCCTGTTACAGTTGTTACAGTAAACTCTCACGTGTATACTATATTATATTATATACAGTATATATAAGAGAAAAGAGCTTTTGTCTTCTTACTGGAAGTCTGACAATGTATGAAATACTGTAACAACTGTAACAGGATTGAATTTCAGGTAGTTGAACTGTAATGTCAACTGTAACAACTTGCAACAACTGTAACAATTCTCTAATTTCATTCATTGAATAAGAGAAACAGGTCGTTTATTCTATATAATCCTGAGATAGTTTTACACTATGCATAATTCTATGTAAATCAAGAGTCCGACCTGAACTATGCGCACGAAGTTTTTTGCGGTGAATTCCGATCAAAAAGCTTTCCTGCGGTTAATTTAACGCATTGGCATTTCTGCGGTCTATTCATGTCAAAAATTATTTTCTTCCAACAAACCAAGTAAACTTCCCTGCTTGATGCTTGTGATGAAGTATACTCAACGATTAACCCTGTGTGTATTTCAGTTCAGTCGCCCTATATAAACATAAATCAACACCTGGAAACATCAATGGATTAGTGCCAAATAATCAAGGTGCTAAAAGAAATGTTCTGCTATTTTTTATGAAGTCAGATACGATCTTTTAGTGGTGGAGGGCCATGTAATACCAGTTCCCAGTCTTCAAATGGAGGCTCTACTTCAAAAGCAGAATCACAATAAGAGCGAATATATTGGGTAGCTCTCTTTTCTGCATACTTTGCATTTAAAACTGTTCCATCTTCATCTACCTCAATCACATTAGCATAAATCGCAAAGGCTTGTTCGATAGCACTGGGTTCTTCTCCATAGAGAGAAAGATACTCTATGCCTTCCAGCATATAATGTGTACCACTTGCCATAAAATAGGCGAAGGTCCGCAGGGCTCCACTGAAGGAATGGCTTAATTTCATTGTTTCTGGAATATTAATAACTAGTAATACTATTTTTAGGTCATTGTAAAAATATGGAAAATGAGGAGTTATGGCATCTGTCATTAGAAAAGGCTTCAACGCAATATTTATATCTTCTTAGTTTATGAGGAAATTCTATTCTTTCATCCTATTACTATTTTCTGTAGGGTCTGGAAAAGTTTGGGCAACGGCACAGGTTCCTGACATTTTGATTTATAAAGGAGATACACTTGATATTTATGCTAACCCATTGGAGGATCTTTATACAACAACTCGACCTGATTTCTTTGGTATACAAGGTTATGAGTCAACCGATTGCTGGCGAGGGTATCAGGCTGAGTGGATAATTGAAAATAATACATTGTATTTAACCAATATCTACAACTGTTCTCATCAGGAAAATAAAGTAAAAGCTAATCTCGAAAAGTTATTTGGTAGTAAGTATGTGGATGGGAAAGTAAAAGCAGACTGGTTTTCTGGAGGCATTGTATCACCGCAAGGGAAACTTGTTCATTACATACACATGGGTTATAACTCCATATATGAAAATGAACTTGAACTTACTTTTCAAAAAGGAAAATTAGTAAAGGAACAATGGTATCACAATTATATGTCAGAGGGTTCAGTTTATAGTAAAGATCCTGATAAATTGAAGCAATTTTTATATTCCCATATTGACTGGAACAAAATCCCTGATTTAAAACAACAACAAATTTGTATGTGTGTTGTATTTACAACTGATGGGAAAGGGAGATTAGATAGTGTAAGTGTTGCAAAAGGATATAATGTGCAAGTGGATAAAGAGGCCGCAAGAGTCGCTAAGATGCTACCTGAATGGCAAGTTGTTTATCGGCGTGGTAAGTTTGAACCATGGCTATGGACTATTCCTATAGCCTTATCAGAATCCATTCGAAAACAATATATGAAGAAAACTAAGCTTCCTAAGGAGGCTCACATAAAGTAGTAAGAAATCTGCGTTTTATGAAGTATACCCATATTTTTTATGATAGGTATGGAGTAATTTTTTCCATTTGGAGTAATCTTTCTTTTCAAGTATAAGAACTAATAGTATATGCAAAACATAATGCACAACCTGATAAATAAATTGGGGCAATATCAAAATAATACTGACTTGTGGAAAAATCTTGAATGGAGGGAAGGTACAAATTCTCAAGGCGACTATATAGACGAAAATAGCTTACGGAGGAAGGAATTGTTGATTGCATTACAAGTCAATCTACCCAAAGCTAGGATTAGTAAAAATTTCGAACAGTTTCTTCAATTTTTACTTAAACAGGAAATTGATGATAGAGGAAACGACCCCTTTCAAGGATTAACTGAATCATTAACAAGAGCGGGCTTTTTGCTGGCGCGCTTTCGGAATCCTGCCAACGTCTGGTTATTTGTTGCTGCAAAAACGGCTAACTTCGATACACACTGCGGATTTGATTGGGAATATATGTTATCTGCAGGAATTAAGGAAACATTTGATTATGTAGAAGCAAAGGAACATCCATTAAAAGAACAATTCTATAATTACTTTAATGGTCGACAAAACTGTCCGTTATCGCAACCTGATATTGATAAATGGTTTACAATAAAACAGAATACATATCCCAGTTCCAGTGAAATTGCTGAAACGGATCTTTCTTTCTGGATTGACTTGGCGGTAGAACTTAGATGGATGAAGAATGTAAAACAATTGCTTCCTGAATGGATTCAGAATCAACGTTGGGATAGTTCTTTATTAAGGAAATTAAAATATTACCAGAATTTTATAGAAGATTGGAATGGTCAGATTCAAACACTGAGAGAATTATTTATTCATGAACAAAATGAGTATTTAAAATTCTATGATTATTGTGAACTGGCAGAGTTGTATCTGAAACTTGGTAATCCATTTCTGGCATGGCAAGTAGTTCTGAAGTGCAAATCTGTACTTCCCCTGGATAAAGATAAGCTAGGTGAGTTAGGAGTAAATGCCTTAGATATCATTAGCTATAGTCAAAATGAAGAGTGGGTAAAGGATGTTTTTAGTTTTGTGATAAGTCATCAACCTCATTATCTTTCATTAGACTATCTACTCAAGCTAGTTGCGGCTTGCCAGCAAATGAATGATAAACAAGCGGAGGAGAGATTTATTCCTTTATTGGAGGCAGAAAAACAAAGATATAATGAGATAATGATGAAGAATAATAGCATGTTGGGGCGTGCTTCCATTGGTGAATTAGATTGCTAGTTAGCTCAACTTTCAACATCCTATGTCAAAGCATTGGCAATAACTTAACAAACAGATATTTTTGGGCTGAGGATTTCATATCATGATTGATATGATTTGAGTCATCTAGCCCCAGCTTTTAACAAAAGTCTATGTCTGTTACTCTATCTGAAGAAGAAAACATCTATCGATTATTTGCATCCGGACAGCCGGACAATATCCAGATTGGCTTACAAGTTGCTCAGGCGCTAACTATTACTATACAACCCTATCTTGACGAAATTGAAAAGATTTATCGGCTGGTCTATCCCCGGAAAAAAGCCCGCCCTCTTGCACAGCTTCTCTTTGTACAGGGTGCTACCCAATTGAAACTTTCTGATAAATCTCTGAGTAGTATACCAGATGGAATCAGACATATGAAACTACTTACTGAGTTAAGTCTGGATACAAACAATCTTACCAGCATCCCTGAAACTATTGGTCAGTTATATCAACTAAGAGTAGTAAACCTGCAGAAGAACCAGTTGAAATCCTTACCTGATAGATTTGGTGACTTAAACAATCTGATTGAGTTAGATCTTATTCATAACCAATTTGAAGAATGGCCTGAACCTATACATGATCTTTCTGCACTTCAGGAACTCTACTTTTCAGATAATCTGCTAACAGCTATACCAAATGATATTGCTAAACTTGCCCAACTGAAGAAATTATTCTTAGTGAAAAATCAATTCAGAGAATTGCCCGAACAAGTGGGTTCTCTGACAGAGTTAGGGATGCTGGCGTTAGCAGACAATCAACTTATAAGCCTACCGGAAAGTATAGGTAATCTGAGCAAGCTTACCTATTTAAATCTGTCTTACAATCTCCTTTCAGAGCTTCCGAAATCTTTCAATCTGTTGAAACAGCTTGAAACACTATACTTGAAACAAAATTACCTTACATCCTGGCCTAAGCATGCTGAACTAACTAACCTGAAGCGATTAGATCTGTCTGGAAACAAGCTCACTAAACTTCCTGAATCAATTACCCAACTTACTAATCTAAAAGAGTTAATACTTACCGATAATCTACTGAATGCAAAGGCTAAATCTTCTATAAAAAACTGGTTACCAAATTGCCGGATTACTTTCTGATCCGAAGCTTCGCAAGCAAAGAGCTGTGCATTGTAGAATAGATGCTGATAATCAATGCCTGACACGTTTAGTTAACGTATTTACATGATTATAAGCATCTGAAGGGTATACGTTTGTCTATCTTCGAGTCATCTATTCGGGAATTACTTTTACTATTTTTAAGTTATCAATAGGACATTCCTGTTATCCCGAAACAACTATAATTACTGAATCTGGTAATCTGTAAAGGGAAAACAAAAACTGCAAAATGCGGGGTTTGATTAGTTGTTATTTTGCCTGGAAGCAGGTGCGTAGTGACTAAAACAGGAGTGTTGATAAAGGAAAAATTAATACAAAAATGCCTATTGTACTACATTACAGTGGAATCTTATGTAGATCACTGGTAATATTGTGTACATTATTTACATTTGTGGACTAGCACTAAAAAGAAAATTTATGAGCATTTATAGTGAATACCTAAAAGAAATTGAAGAAAGAAAAGTTCAGGATCTTCATCCAAAACCGATTGATGGTGCTGAATTGCTAAGTGAGATCATTGCACAAATAAAAGATCGCAATAATGCGCATAGAGAAGATTCTCTCCGCTTTTTTATCTATAATGTATTGCCAGGAACTACCAGTGCGGCAGGTGTGAAAGCTAAGTTTTTGAAAGAAATTATTCTGGGTACATCCATAGTTGAAGAGATTTCACCTGCTTTTGCTTTTGAATTATTAGGACACATGAAAGGTGGTCCTTCCATTGAAGTGTTGCTGGATCTGGCTTTGGGTGATGATACTGCTATAGCGAAACAAGCTGCCGAAGTCCTTAAAACACAGGTTTTCCTGTATGATGCCGACACGGATCGTTTGAAAGAAGCATTCAAAAACGACAATCCAATAGCTAGAGAGATACTTGAAAGTTACGCACAGGCTGAATTCTTTACAAAGTTACCTGAAGTACCTGAAGAAATTAAAGTAGTAACTTTTATTGCTGGTGAAGGTGACATCTCAACCGATCTGCTGTCTCCAGGTAACCAGGCTCATTCCCGCTCAGACCGTGAACTACACGGTAAATGCATGATCACCCCTCAGGCACAAGCCGAAATCAAAGCACTACAGGCACAACATCCTGACAAGAGTGTAATGTTGATTGCTGAGAAAGGCACTATGGGTGTAGGTTCATCCAGAATGTCAGGTGTAAATAACGTGGCGCTATGGACAGGTAAACAAGCAAGTCCCTATGTCCCGTTTGTAAATATTGCCCCTATTGTAGGTGGAACAAACGGAATCTCTCCTATCTTCCTCACTACTGTTGACGTTACCGGAGGAATTGGTATTGACCTCAAAAACTGGGTAAAGAAAGTAGATGAGAATGGCAAGGTTGTTCGCAATGAAAATGGAGAGCCCATTCTTGAGCAAGTATACTCTGTTGCTACAGGTACTGTTCTTACAATCAATACGAAGACAAAGAAGTTATATAATGGCGAGAAGGAACTGATTGACATTTCTAAGGCACTTACACCTCAGAAAAAAGAGTTTATCAGAGCAGGTGGATCATATGCCATCGTATTTGGTAAAAAAATCCAGACAGTTGCTGCAAAAATTCTAGGTATAGAACCAACTCCTGTATTTGCTCCTTCAAAAGAGATTTCCAATGAGGGGCAAGGTCTCACCGCAGTAGAGAAAATATTTAATAAAAACGCTGTTGGTATTACTCCAGGTAAAGTATTACACGCTGGTTCGGATGTTCGAGTAGAAGTGAATATTGTAGGTTCTCAGGATACAACCGGACTAATGACCGCTCAGGAACTGGAGTCTATGGCTGCTACTGTGATTTCTCCAATTGTAGATGGTGCCTACCAATCAGGTTGTCACACCGCTTCCGTATGGGATAAGAAGGCGCAGGCAAATATTCCAAAGCTTATGAAGTTCATGAATGAGTTTGGATTGATTACTGCCCGTGATCCGAAAGGCGAATATCATTCCATGACGGATGTAATTCACAAGGTGCTTAACGATATCACAGTCGATGAGTGGGCCATCATCATTGGGGGTGACTCTCACACAAGAATGTCGAAAGGGGTTGCCTTTGGGGCTGACTCAGGTACCGTTGCGTTAGCACTGGCTACTGGTGAAGCATCCATGCCAATTCCTGAATCCGTAAAAGTGACCTTCAAAGGAGAAATGAAGGATCATATGGATTTCCGTGATGTAGTACATGCTACACAAGCACAGATGCTTCAGAAATTTGGCGGAGAGAACGTTTTCCAAGGCAGAGTTATTGAAGTACATATTGGAACTCTGCCCGCTGATCAGGCTTTCACATTTACAGACTGGACAGCAGAGATGAAGGCAAAAGCTTCTATCTGTATTTCTGAAGACGACACGTTGATTCAATCACTGGAAATTGCGAAAGGCCGAATCCAGATCATGATTGACAAAGGTATGGATAACAGCAGACAGGTTCTTCAGGGATTGATCAACAGAGCAGATAAGCGAATTGCAGAGATTAAATCAGGCGAAAAACCTGCTTTAACTCCAGATGTAAATGCCAAATATTATGCAGAAGTAGTAATTGATCTGGACGCAATCGCTGAACCAATGATTGCAGACCCAGATGTGAACAATGACGACGTTTCCAAGCGATATACTCACGATACCATTCGTGCGCTATCTTACTATAGCGGCGAGAAAAAAGTGGATCTTGGTTTCGTTGGATCTTGTATGGTCCATAAAGGAGATTTGAAAATTGTTTCTCAAATGCTCAAGAACCTGGAAGAACAACAAGGTAAGGTTGAGTTTCATGCACCGCTTGTCGTAGCTGCTCCTACATATAATATCATTGATGAACTTCAGGCTGAGGGAGATTGGGAGATATTGCAAAAGTATTCTGGTTTTGAATTCAATGATAATGCACCAAAAAACACAGCACGTACCGAATACGAAAATATGATGTATCTCGAACGTCCGGGCTGTAATCTTTGTATGGGTAACCAGGAAAAAGCAGCAAAAGGAGATACTGTAATGGCAACCTCGACTCGTCTTTTCCAGGGAAGAGTTGTAGAAGATTCAGATCGTAAAAAAGGAGAGTCTCTTCTTGCCTCTACACCAGTAGTTGTCCTTTCTTCAATCCTTGGACGAATCCCTACTATAGAGGAATACAAAGCGGCGGTTGTTGGTATCAATCTGACTAAGTTCGCACCTCCGCTGAAGAATTTAACTTCAACTGCAAAAGACACGCTGTCTTATTAGTAAAAGTTTTTGACATATAGGAAGGCTTCACTAATCAGTGAAGCCTTTTTTATGTAGTATGAACAATTAAACTGTAGTCAGCTAATTGAATGTTGGCTATTTTTTGCCAGTTTGCGGTCTGGTGTTGTCCGAATTTGACAATAGTTTATTCGCTTTTACTTTGCACAAGTATTTATTCCTAGTGTGTATATCCGATTCTATTAATGAACAATACAGAGTTAGTCACCAAGCCACACTACCCCATATTAGACGGCCTTCGTGGTGTCGCAGCCATAATCGTTGTAACCTTTCACCTGGCTGAGCCTTTAGCCACTGGCCATTTGGATAATCTGGTCAATCATGGTTACCTGGCTGTCGACTTTTTCTTCTTATTATCCGGCTTTGTGATGGGTTATGCATATGATGACCGTTGGAATACAATGACTATTGGTGATTTTTTCAAACGTCGTATTGTCCGTCTTCAACCTATGGTAGTTTTGGGGATGACCCTTGGCGCTATTGGATTCTATTTTACAGATTCCACCCTATGGCCGCTTATTCATACTGTTCCCGTCTGGAAGATGCTGCTGGTGCTCGTGATCGGTTATACAATTCTGCCTGTGCCCCTATCGCTTGATATACGTGGCTGGCAGGAGATGCACCCATTGAACAGCGTGGGATGGTCACTGTTCTTTGAATACATTGCCAACATGCTGTATGCTATCGGGATTCGGAAATTTTCCAACACCGCATTGAGTATCTTAGTCGGCATCGCTGCTATCGCACTTGTCCATATGGCAATCACAAACGGCGACGTTAGTGGTGGCTGGACGCTGAATATGGAACAGGTACCAATTGGGTTAACCCGTACGATATATCCCTTCTTTGCTGGTTTGTTACTTTCCCGGATAGCAAAGCCGACCCAAATTAAAAACGCCTTTTTATGGTGCAGTCTTTTAGTAGCTATAGTACTTTATATGCCACGTATTGGCGGGGCTGAGCATCTCTGGATGAATGGAATTTATGATTCTGTTTGCATTATCGTCATTTTCCCAATTATCGTATACCTTGGTGCAAGTGGGATAATTCAAAGTCAACGAGAAAACAGGATATGCAAATTCTTAGGTGATATATCTTATCCACTTTACCTGGTACATTACCCGCTAGTCTATTTTTATGTTGCCTGGATCAGCAATCATAAAGGCATAACAATTGTGCAGGTGTGGCCCTATGCTTTACTTATTTTAACAGGCAGTATCATTTTAGCCTATGCCGCCCTAAAGTGGTATAATGAGCCCATTCGTAAATGGCTGTACAAAAAGCTTATGTAGGGTTGGAATAAGGGTGTCAAGAAGTAACTACTGGTAAAAGCAAGAACGTTGACCTTCTGTCACATTTACTCCCTTTCGGACAATAGAATTAAAAACTGGGTACTAATGAATCAATATATTCTAACACGTTGATAATCTGCTATTTGTTAAACGTTTTTTGGCTGTCTGTATGATTGATAATTAAATGTTTATGTATGTTGGACTTGCGATTGTGATAATTAAACAAAGAGTCAAAGAGCATATAAGAGGTGTTTTCTTACAGGTTTGCGATATAAACAAGGGCATTTTTCTTTACTTAGTACATCATTCAACCAATGCAATATACCTAACGAGTGCAAATAATTTAAAACATGAAATATAAATTCATTATCTACTTGAGTGCTATTTTGATCTCTAATAAGCTGACTAGCCAAAATATTGATAAAGCGTTAATAGGCAGTTGGGTTAAACTTTCAGCTAATTTTCAGAATGGTGATGATTTGCCATTAGACCATCCTGTAAGACAAAATTATGTCCGTTTTGATTTTAATAAAAAAGGTAATGCTTACAAAACAACTAATCCTTTAGATAAAGGCTATATGTTCAAATATCAAGCAAATGGCAATAACTTAAAGATTGGATTCATCAATTATATGATAAAAAGGCTTTCTTCAGATACATTAGTTTTAGTCGAGGAAGGTAGAAACGGATTTGATAATTCTGCAATTATGTATTCATTGACTCGGGAAAGTTTGTATCAAAAAAAATTGCCACTCTTAGAGGAATTATTGATAGTAAGGGATTCTGACACTCTTTATATTGAAAATGAAAAAATTAGAGCAAGATTTGAAAAGGATGAATCATTTCATGAATATTTAAGAAAAGGTATTCCCGAGTATTCTAATGTAGTTTCATCAGACAATTTTTTTATGGCTACCTTTATTGTTGATCAAAACGGTAAAATAGATAGCATTAAAATTCATAAAAGCCTAAATAAAAGTTTTGATAAGCAATTTATTAAAGCGGTAAATTCCTCTTCTGGATATTGGGAGCCTGCGCAGTTAAATGGTAAGAATGTAAATATATTGCATACCGAGACTTTTACATTTATTACTAATCCTAATTTTGAGAAACAGTATTACAATTATAAAAATGGTGTGATTGAAATGCAAAAGGGCAACTATGATAATGCTATAAAATTATTCAACATTACATTATCCTCAAATCCGAATGATATTGACGCTTTATATCAAAGAGGTATTTGTTATTATAAAATTGGAATGGGAGATAAAGCTTGTGTGGATTGGTTAAAGATAAGGGCATTAAAAAGTAAGCGAGCAGACGATATTTTAATAGAATTGTGCAAATAAATGGCAGTGCATAACAGTGCATATATTTTATTTGGGGTTGAATCGCTAACTTCAAATTGATTGCACTAAATTAGCTTTATAACGTGGGGGAATGAATTGCTTCGAAATCCCCCGACAAAACATATGCGAAACGTTATATGCAATATAAAATTGACTGCTTAAATGGAACATGAAAAAAAACAAATCCAATGGAAATTAAATCCTTGACATTATCATTGGCAACGAATTTCATGAAAATCCAAAGAATGATAGGCTACCATTTTGCAGTATACTATATAGTTAAGCATCTTGGTAATATAAAATTATAAAGACTTGCCTAATTATATTGGTTCTTGTTTGCACTTTGTCATGTGGCGTGGCCTCAGATGCTGCCAAATCCACCGACCAGGCAAACATACAAGGAGTCTGGCTGGCGCAATCAGAAAGCCAGAACGGCCTCAGAAGGAATGTGTCTTACCTATATGTATTCACAGAAGATAAACTTACTTTCACAGACGAGACCAAAAAGGAGATAAGGTATTCGTTCAAGTTGGACACGACCAGCAAGCCCAAGTTGATTGTCATTCAGTCAGAAGAGACGCCTACCGATTCGGCGCCTGTCAGCGTTGGGTATGAATTAAACGGAGGTTCTCTGAAGATTGTAGTCGCACCTGCTGGTTTGCGCCCCACAGACATATCAGACAAAAACAACCAGAAGTTAATTCTCTGTAAGCGAAAGGATTCATGAAAACACCTACCGTAACGCTTGTGAAAAGGGGAGTTTGAGTTATGCCAAGGGCTTGGCTATAATTCCGTTTATAATGTACCCCAATTTTTGGAAAATGAGTTAAGGCAAAAATTAATTATCTTTATGTTCAAAAAAGGTCATTTTTTGAACATAAAATGGTTCAGCAAACCATGCTAAAGTCATTTTTTGTCCTGCAAAGAAATTATGTACTTACCAGACAAAGCCAAACCATTAAGACATTCTTCCAAGTATTTACTTGATTCACAAGGTAAAATTGATGATTTTATACACGATCAGTTCCTTGCCCATCAAACTGGTGGGTGGAACCGGCTCTTGAAGAGGTATGCTGTCTCTGCCTTATTTTTGGACAAATATGCTTCCTCCTATTTTGGTACTGATCAGTATCAGATTCTTCTTGCATATCAGAATCTTTCATCTGAGTATATCGAAAAAGCCTTGCAAGCTATAAACGCCAAGGTGTGGCGTTCCATATCGGTCAATCAGTCTCTTAGTGATGATTTTGTTAGAAAATACCAGAATGATATTGATTGGAATTCTCTCTCTTCTTTGAGTCTAGGTAATCTATCGATGGAAACCATACGCGAATTTGAAGGTAAAATCAACTGGTGCCAGATAGTGATGAGTAAGGAGTTGACGAGAGATTTTTTTCGGGAGTTCAAGGATAAAATCAGCTGGAACTGTGTACACGAAAGATACCTGACACTGGATTTTATATGTGAGTTTCAAGATTATGTAAACTGGACAGCCGTCAGTAGTCAAGCTGATCTGCCAATGGATTTTGTCGAAGAGTTTGCTCACAGGGTACACTGGAAAATCATAAGCGAATCGCAGGTACTCAGTGAAGAATTTATTCGCAAATACCAAGACCAAGTTAGTTGGAATCACATTTTTATTTACCAAAAACTTTCACAAGCTTTCATTGATGAGTTTAGTGATCATGTCAATGCTTCATTTGTAGCTGATGCCAAGAAAACAAGTAAAGATTTTGAGAAACGTTATGGAAAAAGGCAGAAAAAGAATGATTTAGGGTAAGAAGTACTGCGATAGCTATCAAAATACTAATTTGCCAGCTAAGTTAATGATAACAAAAATCGTATGTAAAAGGAAAAATATGCTTTTGTTTAGAAATCTCTCATAAAACAAGAATCCCTTAAGTCAACAGGCCTAAGGGATTTTTTGTGGAGCGTATCGGAGTCGAACCGATGACCTCTACAATGCCATTGTAGCGCTCTAGCCAGCTGAGCTAACACCCCAAACGGATTGCAAATATAGGCGCAGGAGTATAGTACGCAAGAAAAGTGTAGACAAAATATTTTATTCTTTGTGCCACATACTTTTCCTAATATAAAATCCCATACCTTTGTGACCCCAAATAATCCCTTTGTCTGCAAGAACTCAAACACTAACGACTCCTACTGGTGGCATTAGCACTAGATACAAATACAATGAATCCGTTTAGTAAAACATTTAAACTAGGTATTCTCGGAGGAGGACAGCTTGGTCGCATGCTTATACAAGCCTCTATTGACTTAAATACATATATCAAAATCATGGACCCGGATGCGGAGGCTCCCTGCAAATATCTGGCACATGAGTTTGTTCAGGGCTCTCTGATGGATTTTGATGCTGTCTATGCTTTTGGTAAAAACGTAGATGTACTTACCATCGAAATTGAACATGTGAATGTAGATGCACTGGAAAAACTAGAAGCAGAAGGAGTGAAAGTATATCCTCAGCCTAAGGTAATCCGAATCATTCAGGATAAACGTGTACAGAAGCAATTCTATAAAGACCACGGCATTCCTACACCTGATTTTGTACTGACAGATACAGTTGAAGACGTAGCAAAACACGTTGACTTTCTTCCTGCATTTCAAAAATTGGGCAAAGCCGGATACGATGGGAGAGGAGTACAGCGCTTAAAATCGGCTGAGGATCTGGGGAAAGCCTTTACTGAACCTGGTCTGCTGGAAAAAGCTATCGATTTTGAGAAAGAAATCTCAGTTATTGTGGCACGTCGAAGTAATGGCGAAATGGAAACATTCCCAGTGGTGGAGTTAGTATTTCATCCGGAACATAATCTGGTAGAGTACCTGTTTGCTCCTGCACAGATTTCCGTAGAGGTAGAGGAACAGGCACAGCGATTAGCCCGTAAAGTGGCTGAGAATCTGGAGATAGTAGGTTTACTTGCTGTTGAGATGTTCTTGACCAAAGAGGGAGAAGTCTTGGTAAATGAATCTGCGCCCCGTCCACACAACAGCGGACACCATACTATCAAAGCCAATTATACCTCCCAGTTTGAACAACATCTCAGAGCCGTTCTGGATTTGCCATTGGGAAGTACACACATAAAATCACTTGCCGCTATGGTAAATCTGCTTGGTGAGGCAGGATACACCGGAGATGCATATTATGAAGGGATGGAGACTGTGTTGCAAATAGCAGGTGTATATCCTCATTTATATGGCAAGCAGACTACCAAGCCATTCAGAAAGATGGGACATGTAACTATTCTGGACACCAACCTGAGTTCTCTGCAGAATAAAGTTTCAGTAGTCCGTGACAGTCTGAAAGTAATAAGCAAGTAGGCAGTATTAGTGATAAGTTTATTTGGTTAATATTAGATAGTAAAGTAATTGTTTTGTGACTGCTTTGTGTTTTTGGAATTTTATTTTGCTTTCCCTTTGCTAATCAGGTATTTATTTTGTCTTATCCTATTGTTTGCTACAAAAAAAAAGCAGTACTTAGCAAATAATTTTATCTCTGAAGCGAAACACGTACACGCTCAAATTTCTTTATATTTTATTTAAATCTACAGCCAACTATGGTAGGTATTATTATGGGCAGCGAGTCTGATTATCGGGTAATGTCTGATGCTGCCAACATTCTTCAGGAGTTATCCATCCCTTACGAAGTTTCTATTGTTTCAGCCCATCGTACACCTTTACGTATGGTTGAGTATGCTCAAGCGGCACGTGGTCGTGGAATAAAAGTAATTGTGGCAGGAGCCGGTGGGGCTGCTCATTTGCCAGGTATGGTTGCTTCTTTAACAACACTTCCTGTAATCGGAGTGCCCGTAAAATCTTCTCATTCTACAGACGGATGGGATTCTATCCTATCCATTTTACAAATGCCAGGTGGAGTGCCAGTAGCTACTGTTGCACTTGATGGGGCAAAAAATGCAGGTATACTTGCTGCTCAGATTCTGGGAGTGTCTGATGAGAAAATAGCAAATCGTTTAGCTGCTTATAAAGATGATTTAAAAAGAAAAGTTGAAAAGATGAATGAACGCTTAAATCAACCTCAGTTTTAAGTACTTGATTTAGTCTCTAATGCTCTAAAGGGGTAGCACATATGTGCTGCCTTTTTTATTTTAGATAACCTCTTATAGTGATAGGGGTATAAGTGCGGAACTTTTACAATAACAGTCAGATAATACTGTCAATGGTGCGAGGGTTTATCTTGAAAATAGAGTACATAATTTATGTGTTTGGGAGCTTTAATCAGTGATTTAGGTCGTTTCTTACAAAGATGCATTGTATACGTATATCGGCAATCATTTCTGTCTGAGATAGAAAGGGAATATACACTTGAAAAAAATATAAAGAATTTTGCAATCTTGATAATTTACTTTACTTTTGCGTTCCCAAAATAAAAACGTATTAAGGAACGTAAAAAAATAATACATAAATGCCTACTATTCAACAGTTAGTACGTAAGGGAAGAACACAGTTGGAGTTTAAGTCAAAATCTCCTGCTTTGGATTCCTGTCCGCAACGTCGCGGTGTGTGTACACGTGTGTATACAACGACGCCAAAAAAACCAAATTCTGCTTTGCGTAAAGTAGCCCGTGTGCGTTTGACAAATCAGAAAGAGGTTAACGCTTACATCCCTGGAGAAGGACATAATTTGCAAGAGCACTCTATCGTTTTGATTCGTGGTGGTCGTGTGAAAGATCTTCCAGGTGTTCGTTATCACATCGTACGTGGTGCGTTGGATACTGCTGGTGTTCAGAACCGTAAACAAGGTCGTTCTAAATATGGTGCTAAACGTCCAAAACCAGGTCAGCCAGCACAACCAGTAAAAGGAAAAGGCGGTAAGAAATAAGAAAAGTAGTATCGTCTATGCTTTTGGATGATAGTATGAGTACCTATTGGGCTTTGTCCAACTTAATAAAAAACTAATCTTTTATTCTAACAAAAAAATCGTGAGTATTCGGTATATGCCGGAGAAGCGTTGTGTAACACACACGAGAAATTATGAGAAAGTCTAAACCTCAAAAACGCTACGTTTTACCTGATCCTAAATTTAAGGATGTATTGGTAACCAAATTTGTGAATTCATTGATGTATGAAGGAAAGAAGAGTATTGCGTACTCTATCTTCTATGATGCAGTTGATCTGGTTGCTAGTCGTACTAATGAAAATGGATTGGATGTATGGAGAAAGGCGTTGAATAATATTATGCCAACTGTAGAAGTTCGCAGTCGTCGGGTTGGTGGTGCTACATTCCAGGTTCCAACAGAAGTACGTCCTGAGCGTCGTCAGGCATTGGGTATCAAGTGGATGATTGCCTATGCGCGTAAACGTGGTGAGAAAACAATGACAGAAAGATTAGCAGGGGAGATTGTTGCTGCGTCTAAAGGTGAAGGTGCTGCTGTGAAAAAGAAAGATGATACTCATCGTATGGCGGATGCAAACAAAGCGTTCTCTCACTTTAAGTTTTAATTTCTTTCGATATATATGTCGTTTTACAGGGTTTTTCTTTAAGAAAGCTTCTGTAAAATGACATTCTTATTGATAGCGGGCAAGTGTCCGCTATTGACATAAATAATAACGTTTTTATACATCAAACCTGTAATTACCGCAAGGTAAAACTATGGCTGACTTAAAATATCTGCGCAATATTGGTATCATGGCGCACATTGATGCCGGAAAAACAACTACCAGTGAGCGTGTTCTGTACTACACAGGAAGAACTCACAAAATAGGTGAAGTACACGAAGGCGCTGCAACTATGGACTGGATGGTGCAGGAACAGGAACGTGGTATCACCATTACTTCTGCTGCTACTCACGCGCAATGGAACTATCCAACAGAGCAGGGCGAGGTTCTTGATGGTATAACAAAAACATATGAGATTAACCTGATTGATACTCCTGGTCACGTTGACTTTACTGTAGAAGTAGAGCGTTCTCTGCGTGTATTGGATGGTGCAGTGGCTTTGTTTGATGCCGTATCAGGTGTAGAACCTCAGTCTGAAACCGTATGGCGTCAGGCTAACAAGTACCATGTACCACGTCTTTGTTTCGTAAACAAAATGGACCGTGCTGGTGCAGATTTCTTTAACTGTGTAAAAGAAATCAAAGAAAAACTAAATGCTAAACCTGTTCCGTTACAAGTTCCGATTGGTGCTGAAGATCAATTTAAAGGTGTTGTTGACCTGTTGATCATGAAAGGTATCATCTGGAATGAAGCAGATAAAGGTAAAACATATAAAATCATTGATATTCCTGAAGACCTGATTGAAACTGCTGATGAGTGGAGACAATATCTGGTTGAATCAGTAGCTGAATACGATGATCATCTGATGGAGAAGTTCTTTGATGATCCTAACTCTATCACACGTGAAGAAATGATGGTAGCTATTCGTAAAGCTACTATCGATATGACAATCACTCCTGTATTGTGTGGTTCTGCCTTCAAAAATAAAGGAGTTCAGACTATGCTGGATGCAGTTATTGCCTATCTGCCTTCTCCACTGGATATGCCTGCAATTATGGGTGAAAATCCTGATTCAGGACAGGAAGAAGAAAGAAAGCCAGATGTAAATGGTCCATTTGCAGCATTGGCCTTCAAAATTGCAACAGATCCATATGTAGGTCGTCTTGCATTCTTCCGTGTATACTCGGGATATCTGGATGCTGGTTCTTATGTATTGAACATGCGTACTGGTAAGAAAGAGCGTATCTCTCGTCTGATGCAGATGCATGCTAACAAGCAGAATCCAATCGACAAAGTAGAAGCAGGTGATATCGCAGCAGGTGTTGGTTTCAAAGATATCAAAACTGGTGATACACTGGTAGATGAAAGCAAGCCTATCATTCTGGAGTCTATGAGCTTCCCAGAGCCTGTGATTGGGTATGCTATTGAGCCTAAGAAACAAGCTGATGTTGATAAATTAAGCAACGCTATCACTAAACTGGTAGAAGAAGATCCAACACTTCGTGTAGAAACTGATCAGGAAACTGGGCAGACTGTATTGAAAGGTATGGGTGAGTTGCACCTGGAAATCATCATTGACCGGATGAGACGTGAATTCAACGTTGAAATCAATCAGGGTGCTCCTCAGGTTGCTTACAAAGAGACTATCACCAAAACTATCGAACACCGTGAGGTATTTAAGAAACAAACAGGTGGTCGTGGTAAATTTGCGGATATTGTATTTGAAATCGGGCCAATAGACGAAGAATTCAAAGCTGCAAACCCAACTGAAAGCTTCCAGTTTGTAAACGGCATTGTAGGTGGTGCTATTCCTCGCGAATTCATTCCTGCAGTTCAGAAGGGTTTTGCTGAAGCAATGAAAAACGGACCTATGGCAGGATATCCTGTTGATAGCATGAAAGTACGCTTGTTCCATGGTTCCTTCCACGCAGTTGACTCTGACTCACTGTCTTTCGAGATAGCTGCACGTGATGGTTTCCGCGAAGCTGCTAAACAAGCTGGTCCTAAATTACTTGAACCAATCATGAGTGTAGAAGTTACTACTCCTGACGAGTTTACAGGTCCTGTAACAGGTGACTTGAACCGTCGTCGTGGTTTAATGAAAGGTATGGATAGTAAAGGTGGTGCTCAGATTGTAAAAGCTGACGTTCCGTTGTCTGAACTATTCGGTTATGTAACTGATCTGCGTACTATTTCTTCTGGACGTGCTTCTGCTACATTGACATTCTCTCATTATGAGATTCTTCCTCCTAACATGGCTGAAACAGTTATTGCAAAGCTTAAAGGAGCTAAAGTATAAAGTAAAATTGGATAGACTACAGATTGTTTGAAATAATAATTTGTAGTCTATTTTATGTATATAAGTTTCTTTTCAAAGTCAAAACCTGCTGGTCAAACGTGTATCAGCGCCTGAACAAATAATAAAATGACTCAGAAAATTCGGATTAAATTAAAATCATTCGATCATAGCTTGGTAGACAAGTCATGTGAAAGAATCGTTAAAGCTGTAAAGTCTACAGGCGCAGTAGTGAGCGGTCCTATTCCGTTGCCTACTGAAAAAGAAAAGTTTACAGTATTGCGTTCACCACATGTTAACAAAAAATCGCGTGAACAATTTCAACTTTGCACATATAAGCGTTTGATTGATATTCATTCTTCGAGTGCAAAAACAGTTGACGCATTAATGAAACTTGAATTACCTAGTGGGGTTGATGTAGAAATTAAAGTGTGACGAGCTTATTTGTCAGAAGCAGAACCTGCCTCTGTTACTAACAGAAGCAGGTTTTTTATTTGATATATTAAAGTTTATTCTTCAATAGATAACCAGGATAGGGGGTAGAAAACGGTAAAAGTGAAAAAAAAGTGCCTAGTGCTTTATTTTTTTTTGATGTATTGCTTGCTTTCTTAATATAAACCTCTACCTTTGCAGTCCGTTTTACAAAAGCTGACCGCTGGTTGTCAAAATCAAGTCATAAGCTTTAAAACATTCACGTAAGTTTTTAAGCAATCATGTCAGGTATCTTAGGAAAAAAAATTGGAATGACCAGCATCTTTACACCTGAGGGTGAAAGTGTTGCGTGTACAGTAATTGAAGCAGGGCCTTGTGTAGTTACACAGGTAAAGTCGATTGAAGTTGATGGGTACGAAGCAGTACAGTTGGCTTTCGGAGAAAAGAAAGAGAAAAATACTGCGAAGCCATTGTTGGGCCATTTTAAAAAGGCTAACACAACTCCTAAGCGCAAGCTTGTTGAGTTTAAAGACTTTGTAGTAAAAGTTTCTTTAGGCGATACTATCCAGGTTGGAGATGTATGTGAAGCAGGTGAATTCGTTGATGTGGTTGGCACTTCTAAAGGTAAAGGTTTTCAGGGTGTTGTAAAGAGACATGGATTTAGTGGTGTGGGTGCAGGTACGCATGGTCAGCATAATCGTCAACGCCATCCAGGTTCTATCGGTGCATGTTCTTTCCCTGCTCGGGTATTTAAAGGATTGCGTATGGCCGGTCGGACAGGTGGTAATCGTGTAACTGTTCAGAACCTTCGTGTTTTGAGAGTTATTCCAGAGAAAAATCTGGTTTTGATCAGTGGTTCTGTTCCTGGGGCTAAAAATTCTATTGTCATCATTGATAATCACAGAGAAATCATCTAATACATACATCAAGTGTGTACTAAAAAGGTAAGTAACAATGGAAGTATCAATATATAATATTTCGGGTAAAGAGACAGGTAGAAAGATTGCCTTGGTTGATGAGATCTTCGGCATAACTCCAAATGATCATGCGATCTACCTGGACGTAAAGCAATATCTTGCTAATCAGCGTCAAGGGACCCATAAGGCAAAACAAAGAAATGAAGTTCATGGCTCTACCCGTAAACTTCATAAACAAAAGGGTACAGGTGGTTCTCGTAAAGGAAGTATTAAGAACCCTCTTTATCGTCATGGTGGTCGTGTTTTCGGGCCAGTTCCTCGCGATTACAGCTTTAAGTTGAATAAGAAAGTTAAGGAGTTGGCTAGAAAGTCGGCGTTAAGCTACAAAGCTGTTAATTCTGGAATTACAGTTGTTGAAGACTTTACGTTGAGTCAGCCAAAGACAAAAGAATACATTAAGATTCTGGAAAGTTTGTCTGCTCTGGATAAAAAAACATTATTAGTTCTTCCTGAAGTAAATAAAAATGTTGTTTTGTCTAGTCGCAATTTGCCAAAAGCTAAAGTTATTCTGGCAAATCAACTTAATACATACGAACTGATGAATGCGGATCTTTTATTGATAAGCGAAGGTTCATTGGTGAAAATTGAAGAACTTCTTAAATAGCTCAAAAAATGAGTATCATTAAAAGACCTCTGATTACTGAAAAGGCGAATGCCTTGACTGAAAAAGGTATTTATACCTTTGTTGTTGATAAAAAGGCTAATAAGATAGAGATTAAAAAAGCAATTGAGCGTGCTTATGGCGTTAACGTTAATGGTGTAAGAACTATTCGTTATGCTGGTAAAGAAAAGACTCGCTTTACTCAATCTAAAGTTCTTGCTGGTCGTACAGTTTCTTATAAGAAAGCAATCGTAACGTTGGCTGCAGGAGAAGTGATTGACTTCTACGGAGATATTTAATAATTAACTTATGTGGCACGGCACGATAATCCGTGTTTAAAAGTAAATAAGTAAAATGGCTGTTAAGAAATTAAAACCAATTACTCCAGGACAACGGTTCAGAATGGCTCCTTCTTTTGAGGAGATCACTACTGACAAGCCTGAGAAGTCTTTGACTGAAACCCTGAAAAGGACAGGTGGTCGTAATGATAACGGACACCGTGCAATGCGATATATCGGTGGTGGACATAAGCGTAAATATCGGATTATCGATTTTAAACGTGATAAGTTTGATATTACTGCTACAGTTGAGACTGTTGAGTACGATCCAAACCGTTCTGCCCGTATTGCATTAGTAAATTATGCAGATGGTGAAAAAAGATATATACTGGCGCCTGCTGGTATCGTTGTAGGACAGACCATCGTTTCAGGTAAAAGTGTTGCACCTGAAGTAGGTAATGCACTTCCTCTTTCTTCTATTCCTCTTGGTACTATCGTTCATAACATTGAGCTTCAGCCTGGTAAAGGTGGTTCTATGGCTAGAAGTGCCGGTACATATGCTCAGTTGGTTGCTCGTGAAGGAAAATATGCTACCCTAAAATTACCTTCTGGTGAGATGCGTCTGGTTCTTGCTACATGTATTGCTACTGTAGGTTCTGTATCGAATGCAGATCATATGAACGTAAGTTATGGAAAAGCTGGTCGTAAGCGTTGGTTAGGACGTCGTCCTCGTGTACGTGGTGTTGCTATGAACCCTGTTGATCACCCAATGGGTGGTGGTGAAGGTCGTGCATCTGGTGGACACCCTCGCTCTCGCAAAGGTCTGTATACTAAAGGTAAGAAGACCCGTAGACCGAAGAAATATTCTAATGACTTGATTGTTAGTCGTCGGAAGTAAAAGAAAAAAAGGTTAAAATCTGATACATATTATAATCCATTTTACATAGATGGGACGTTCGATAAAAAAAGGGCCATATATTGATTTCCGGGTGTTAGCCAAAATTGAAGGCATGACCAAGTCTGGCAAGAAAGCTGTTATTAAAACTTGGGCACGTCGTTCAACAATTTCTCCGGATTTTGTAGGTCACACTTTTGCTGTACATAATGGGAATAAGTTTATTCCAGTATACGTGACTGAAAATATGGTTGGTCACAAGTTAGGTGAATTTGCACCTACTCGCAATTTCAGAGGTCACGCAGGTAATAAAGATAAAGGTAAAAAATAATAATGGAAGCGATAGCTAAACTTAAAAATGTACCTACCTCTCCTCGTAAGATGAGACTTGTGGCAGACATGGTAAGAGGAAGACGGGTTAATGATGCACTGAATATTCTTCGTTTTGACTCCAAATCCGGATCAAAGCGCATTGAGCAGTTACTTCTGTCTGCTATTGCTAACTGGGAGCAATCTCATGAAGGAGAAAGAATAGAAGATGCGGATTTGTATATCAAAACGATATTTGTAGATGGTGGACGCGTTCTTAAACGCTTACGTCCTGCTCCTCAAGGTCGGGGATATCGTGTTCGTAAAAGGTCTAATCACATTACACTTGTGTTAGATTCTAAAACGAATCCAGCAGCTCTTAACGAAACTAAAATACAAGAAACTGAATAATAACACGCATGGGACAAAAAGTTAATCCAACAGGCTTTCGCCTAGGCATCGTTAAAGGATGGGATTCTAATTGGTACGGTGGAAAAAACTTTGCTGAGAAATTAGTAGAAGATGAGAAAATACGCAAATATGTATTGGCTCGTTTTCCTAAGGGAGGTATTGCAAGAGTAGTTATTGAACGTACATTAAAGCGTATCACATTAACTATTAATACTGCTCGTCCAGGTGTTGTTATTGGGAAGAATGGTATTGAGGTTGAAAGAGTAAAAGAAGAGTTGAAAAAACTTACTGGTAAAGATGTTCAGATCAATATTTTTGAAATAAAAAGACCTGAATTAGATGCTAAGCTGGTAGGCGAATCAATCGCTCAGCAGTTAGAAGCTCGTATATCTTATCGTCGTGCAATGAAACAAGCTATTGCATTAGCTATGAGAGTAGGTGCTCAAGGTATCAAGGTTCGTTTGTCTGGTCGTTTGGCTGGTGCAGAAATGGCACGTACAGAAGAATATAAAGAAGGTCGTGTTCCTTTGCATACATTACGTGCTGATATCGATTATGCAATTTCTGAAGCTTTGACTGTATACGGAAAAATTGGTATTAAGGTATGGGTTTTCAAAGGCGAAGTTTTCGGAAAGCGTGATTTGTCTCCTAATGCTACATATGGCAGTGCTGCTGCAGCATCTGGTAATGCATCTGGTGGGGAGCGTGGAAATCGTCGTGGAGACTCTTCTGAACGCGGAGATCGTCGCGACAGAGGTGGTGACAGAGACGCTAACAGACGTAAGAAGAAAAAGAAAAATAATAATTCTGGTAGATAAACATTCGGTTAGTTTACTGAATCCTAATAAATAGAAAGAAAATGTTACAGCCGAAAAGAACCAAGTTTAGAAAAATGCAGAAAGGCCGAGTTCGTGGTCTTGCTACTCGTGGTCATGAGATTTCTTTTGGATCATTTGCCGTGAAATCTTTGGAACCAGGTTGGATTACAGCTCGTCAGATTGAAGCAGCCCGTATCTCTATGTCCCGTACAATGAAACGGGAAGGTCAGGTTTGGATTCGCATATTCCCAGATAAACCTATTACCAAAAAACCTGCTGAAGTTCGGATGGGTAAAGGTAAAGGTGCCCCAGAATATTGGGTAGCAGTTGTTAAGCCCGGTACTATTCTTTTTGAGATAACTGGTGTTAGCCGTGAAATAGGACAAGAGGCATTGAGATTAGCTGCGCAAAAGTTGCCTATTAAAACTAAATTTATTGTACGTAGAGATTACGTTGAAGGACAATGAAAAATCAGGATATCAAATCATTAAGTATAGAAGAATTGCAAAGCCGTATTGGCTCTGAAGCTGCAACGCTGCAAAAATTGAAGTTTGCACACGCAATTACTCCTATTGAAAATCCAGCGCGTATCCGCGCTTCACGCAGACTGATTGCTCAGCTGAATACAGAATTAAGAGCAAGACAAATTGCAAACTCTAAATAACCAAGAAAAGATGGAGCAACAGCAATTACAAAGAAATGCCAGAAAAGAAAGAATCGGGCGTGTCGTAAGTGATAAGATGGATAAGTCCATTACCGTAGCAATTGAGCGTAAGGTGAAACACCCTAAGTATGGTAAGTTCATGAAGAAGACTACCACACTAATGGCTCATGATGAAAAGAATGAATGTGGCATTGGTGATACGGTTAAAATAATGGAAACACGTCCATTAAGTAGAAATAAGCGTTGGAGACTTATAGAAATTATCGAAAAAGCAAAATAACATGGTACAACAAGAATCTCGGCTTACAGTAGCCGATAACAGTGGTGCTAAAGAAGTACTGGTAATCCGAGTTTTGGGCGGTACAGGTAAAAGATATGCTTCAGTTGGCGATAAAATAGTCGTGACTGTTAAAACAGCTTTATCTTCAAGCAACTTGAAGAAAGGCGCTATATCCAAAGCTGTTGTTGTTCGGACAAAGAAAGAGGTTCGTCGCAAAGATGGTTCTTACATTCGATTTGAAGATAATGCGGCTGTTTTGTTAAACAACAACGATGAACCACGTGGAACCCGTATTTTTGGACCTGTCGCTCGCGAATTAAGAGAGAAGCAATTTATGAAGATTGTTTCCTTAGCACCAGAAGTTTTATAGTTGACTCTGATACATTTATAATAAAATGAAAGCAAAAGCTAAAACAACAGTAAAACTGCATGTTCGCAAAGGAGATACTGTAATTGTAATTTCTGGAGATGAGAAGGGCAAGACTGGGAAGATTACTTCAGTAGACAGAGAAAAGCAAAAAGCAGTTATTGAAGGTTTAAATCTGGTTAAAAGAAGTGTTAAGCCTTCTGCAGAAAACCCTCAAGGTGGATTTATTGAGAAGGAAGCTCCTATCCATGTAAGTAACCTGATGGTAGTTGATCCTTCAACTGGCAAGGCTAGCCGTATTTCTCGTAAACTTGACGAGAAAGGTAAGAAGCAGAGATATGCCAAAAAGACAGGAACTCTTATTAAAGCGGAGTTTTAATATATCCTATTCTATAGATAAGCATTTATATTATTAAGTCTGCAAAAATGGCTAATATCAATTCTCAGAAAAATAATACTAACAACCCTAGGGTTAAAGATAAATACTTAAATGACGTGGTTTCTCTTCTAATGGAGAAATTTAAGTATAAGTCTGTTATGCAGGTTCCTAAAATTACTAAGATTGTAATTAATAAAGGAATCGGTGCAGCTGTTGCGGATAAAAAACTGATTGACGTAGGTGTTGAAGAGTTAACAATTATTTCGGGACAGAAGGCAGTTGCTACATATTCCAAAAAAGCGATCTCTAATTTTAAGTTAAGAGAAAATATGCCTATTGGAGCTAAAGTTACATTGCGTGGTGAGCGTATGTTTGAATTCATGGATCGCTTGATCACTGTAGCTCTTCCTCGCGTTAGAGATTTTCGTGGCATAAGTGACAAAGGGTTCGATGGCCGTGGTAACTATACGTTAGGTGTGAAAGAACAAATTATCTTCCCGGAAATTAGTATTGATAAGATTACTAAAATCTCCGGTATGGATATTACATTTGTAACTACAGCTGAAACTGACGAAGAGTGCCTGGAGTTATTAAAAGCATTAGGAATGCCTTTTGCGAATCAGAAAAGATAACAATATAACGTTAAAAAGATGGCAAAAGAATCAATTAAAGCCCGCGAGTTAAAAAGAGGAAAATTAGTTGCTAAGTATGCCGCTAAGCGTGAAGCTTTAAAAGCCGCTGGTGATTACGAAGCATTAGATAAACTTCCAAGAAATGCATCTCCTGTACGTTTACGTAATCGTTGTAAGTTAACAGGAAGACCAAGAGGTTATATGCGTAAATTCGGAATTTGCCGTAACGTATTCCGTCAAATGGCATCCGATGGGAAAATTCCCGGTTTGACAAAAGCAAGTTGGTAAAATCTAATATTTCTTTTGTTTTTAAATTTTGTTTTTGTAGCTTTGCACTCCCGTTTTGAAGGCGGGATTTTTGCAAAAAAAACGTGTCAAAAATGACAGATCCTATATCAGATTATCTAACTCGATTGAGAAACGCTATCAAGGCACGGCACCGGATAGTTGAAATTCCTGCATCAAATATTAAGAAAGAAATTACTAAAGTATTATTTGAGAAGGGATATATTCAGAACTATAAATTTGAAGATAGTTCTGTGCAGGGTGTAATTAAGGTTGCTTTGAAGTATGATCCAGTTAGCAAAGAGCCTGCAATAGTTAGTTTGCAGAGAGTTAGTAAGCCTGGCCTTCGGAAGTATACTGGCGTGGAAGATATGCCTCGTGTTTTGAGTGGCTTAGGGATTGCTATTATTTCTACTCCAAAGGGAGTGATGACCGACAAAGAGGCACGTTCGCTGAATGTTGGTGGTGAAATTTTGTGTTACGTATATTAATAGTGTGTCATGTCAAGAATAGGTAAGAAGCCCATCGACCTGCCAGGTAATGTTACAGTTTCTGTTGGATCTGGAAACGTAGTCCTTGTTAAAGGGCCTAAAGGCGAGCTTTCTCGCAAAATAGACGCTGATATTGCTGTGAAGCAAGAAGGTAGTCAGATCTTGGTTGAGAGACCTACTGATCAAAAACGTCATAAAGCATTGCATGGCTTATATAGAGCGCTGATAAATAATATGATTATTGGTGTTAGTGCTGGATTTAAGCAACAGTTGGAGATTGTCGGTGTTGGTTATAAAGCTACTGTTAATAATAACGTTCTTGAGTTGAGCTTGGGGTATTCTCACGGTCTTTATTTAGCTTTGCCAAAAGAAGTTGTGGCTTCTGCGGTTACTGAAAAAGGTAAAAATCCTGTGGTAACATTAGAAGGGATTGATAAGGAGTTGGTTGGACAAATGGCTGCAAAGATCAAGTCTCTGCGTAAAGTAGAACCTTACAAAGGCAAAGGTATTAGAAATTTAGGTCAAGCGATTAGAAGAAAAGCTGGTAAGACAGCAGCTAAGAAATAAATAATATGGCTACACAAAAAGAGCTTCGCAGATTACGTATTAGAAGAAATATACGTTCTAAAGTGGTGGGATCTCCTGAAAAACCTCGTCTTTCAGTATTTCGTTCAAATACTACTATATATGCACAATTGATTGATGATGCTACTGGAAAAACATTAGCAAGTGCATCTTCAACTGAATTGGCAAAAGGAAAGAGCGCAAATATAACTACAGCAAAAGAAGTTGGAAAAAAAGTTGCTGAGATAGCATTGTCAAGTGGTATATCAGCAGTGGTGTTTGATAGAGGTGGTTATTTGTATCACGGCAAAGTGAAAGCTTTAGCTGAAGGAGCTCGCGAAGAAGGACTTAAATTCTAAAATAAGAAATTTATATGGCACAAATTAATAAACCTATTGTCAGAGCGGGCGAACAAGAGTTGAAGGAGCGGGTCGTTGCTATCAAACGGGTTGCTAAGGTGGTGAAAGGTGGTCGTCGGTTTAGTTTTTCTGCTATCGTGGTTGTTGGTGATGGACATGGTATCGTTGGGTATGGCTTAGGCAAAGCTAACGAAGTTACAGATGCTATCACAAAAGGAGTAGAAGATGCAAAGAAAAATCTAATTAAAGTTCCTATCCTGAAGTCTACTGTGCCTCATGAAATGCATGGTAAATATAGTGGGGGGTATGTTTACCTTAAGCCAGCTGCTGCCGGAACAGGTGTAATTGCAGGTGGTGCGATGCGTGCAGTGTTGGAAAGTGCTGGTATCAAAGACGTTTTGGCTAAGTCAAAAGGTTCTTCCAATCCACACAATGTTGTGAAAGCAACCTTTGATGCCTTGTTGAGAATGCGTGCTCCTCATCAAGTTGCAGTACAACGTAGAGTATCTCTTTCTAAAGTATTTAATGGTTAATTGAAATATGGCAAAGGTTCAAGTTACCCAAATCAAGAGTGCTATCAAAAGACCACAGGATCAGCAACTAACAGTTAAAGCACTGGGTTTAGGGAAAATTAATCGTACTATTGAGGTAGAATATACTCCTCAAATTGCAGGTATGATCAAAAAAATTAGTCATTTGGTTACAATAAAAGAATTGTAGTTTATATGAAATTGCATACGCTTAAGCCTGCTGAGAATTCAGTAAAAAGTAAGAAAAGAATAGGTCGTGGTACTGGCTCTGGTATGGGCGGGACTTCAACAAGAGGTCATAAAGGTGCTGGATCTCGTTCTGGTAATAGTACTAAGCGGGGCTTTGAAGGTGGTCAAATGCCTTTACAACGTCGCATTCCAAAGTTTGGATTTAAGTCTATTAACAGAGTTGAATATAAACCAATAAATTTAGATACTATTCAACAACTATTGGAAACACATAAAGTTTCTGTTATTGATATTGAGTTTCTAAAGCAACATGGTTTAATTTCCGGTAAAGACTTGGTCAAAGTGCTAGGTAGAGGAGAAGTAAAAACTGCTGCTGAGATTAAAGTTCATGCATTTTCTTCTTCTGCTGTTGCTGCAATTGAAAAAGTTGGTGGTAAGGCTACTGTTCTATAGTATATGAAAAAAATTATCGAAACGATTAAGAATATCTTTTCAATCGAAGATCTAAGAACACGTATTTTAAATACGTTATGGTTTTTGCTGATTTTTCGATTGGGGTCTTATATAGTATTGCCAGGAATTGACCCTACTCGTTTAGAGAGTGGGACAGGTAAAGGTATTCTTGGATTGTTAGATACTTTTTTGGGTGGAGCTTTTAGTAACGCCTCCATTTTTGGTTTGGGAATCATGCCCTATATAACTGCTTCGATTATCGTACAGTTGTTAACAGTGGCAGTTCCTTACTTCCAGAAAATGCAAAAAGAAGGTGAGTCTGGCAGACAAAGAATCAATAATATTACAAGAATACTTACAATCTTTGTTACGTTACCGCAGTCTTATACCTATCTAATTGGAACAATTGCAGATGATGCAATTCTTCCTGGAGTTGGTAGAACTGGGTTCACTATAACAGCAATGATAATTCTAACCACTGGAACAATGTTCTGTATGTGGTTGGGTGAGAGGATAACAGAGAAAGGTATTGGTAACGGAACTTCAATGCTGATTATGATCGGTATTATATCTCGTTTGCCTAGTGCTTTAATTGGAGAATTTTGGAATAGAGGTACTTCTGGGATTTTAATTTTTATCATTGAAATAATTGCTCTTTTCTTTATTGTTATGGGGGTAGTTCTTATACTACAGGCAACTCGCAGAATCCCTATACAATATGCAAAACAGGTTGTCGGTAATAGGGTTTATGGTGGACAAAGACAGTATTTACCCTTGAAATTAAATGCTGCTGGTGTAATGCCAATTATCTTTGCTCAATCATTGATGTTTTTGCCTGGTCTTCTTGTTCCATATTTAACAGATAAGAATGAAACGGCAGGTTCAGTAGCTCAAGCTTTCGCTGATTTTACCCATCCCGCTTATAATATCTTATTTGCTCTTTTGATTATTCTGTTTAGTTTCTTCTATACTGCAATCACTGTAAATCCTACACAGATCGCAGAAGAAATGAAACGTAATGGAGGCTTTATTCCTAGTGTAAAACCTGGTCTGCAGACTTCTGAATACATTGATACTATTCTATCTCGTATTACATTGCCAGGTGCGGTATTTTTAGCTCTCTTAGCTATCCTACCTGCAATTGCCAGTCTGTTTGGTATTACCTCTGAATTGTCCAGATTTTATGGAGGAACGTCTTTACTGATTATGGTAGGGGTAATCCTGGATACTCTTCAACAAATTGAAAGTTACTTGTTGATGAGACATTATGAAGGTTTAATGAAATCTGGTAGAGTAAAAGGTCGTTCGGAAAGCGTTGCTACCGTTTAATGTTGTAGAAATTGAAAAAGAAAGCCTTTTTTCTAAAAACTAAAGAAGAAATTGAACTAGTTCGGCAGAGTGGAGTTCTCTTAGGGAAAACGCATGCTGAAGTAGCTAAATATATAAATCCTGGTGTTTCAACAGAGTTTTTGAACAAAATAGCTGAAGAATACATACAGGATCACGGAGCCTGGCCTTCGTTTAAGAATTATAATGGTTTTCCTGCTGGATTGTGTGTTTCTGTTAATGAAAAAGTTGTGCATGGAATTCCAAATAGTTATGAATTGAAGGATGGTGATATTGTTTCGGTTGACTGTGGAGTTTTTTTGAATGAGTTTCATAGTGATAGTGCTTATACTTATCCTGTGGGCGAAGTTGATCCGAAAATTTTAGAATTATTACAGGTTACAAAAGAATCACTTTACTTAGGTATTGAAGCTGTAGAAGTAGGATCAAGGGTTGGAGATATCGGGTTTGCCATACAGCAACATGTTTCCAAAAGTGGTTATTCAATAGTACGAGAATTAGTAGGGCATGGAGTAGGTAAATATTTGCATGAAGAGCCTGAAGTTCCAAATTATGGAAAGAAGGGGCAAGGGGTAAAGTTACAGGAGGGAATGGTATTTGCGATTGAACCAATGATTAATCTGGGAACAAGAAACGTAGTGCAGGAAAGAGATAATTGGACGATTCGTACCGCAGATAGAAAGCCTTCTGCTCACTTTGAGCATACTGTAGCTGTGAATAATGGTAAAGCAGATATCTTGACAACGTTTGAGTTTATAGAAGAGGTTTTAAAACATAAGCATGGCAAAACAGTCATCAATTGAACAGGATGGTACTATAGTCGAGGCACTTTCTAACGCGATGTTTAGAGTTGAGCTTCAGAATGGTCACCAACTGATTGCACATATATCCGGAAAAATGCGGATGAATTATATTAAGATTTTACCAGGGGATAAAGTTAAGATAGAAATGTCTCCTTATGATTTAACAAAAGGTAGAATCGTTTACCGTTATAAGTAAGTAATTTAGCAATCAATAAAATATAGAATAAAATGAAAGTAAAAGCTTCCATTAAAAAACGTAGTGCTGATTGTAAAATTATCCGTCGCAAGGGTAAGCTTTATGTAATTAATAAGAAGAATCCTAAATTTAAACAAAGACAAGGTTAATTTACTATGGCACGTATTGCAGGAGTTGATATTCCAGATAAAAAACGCGGAGAGATTTCGCTGACGTACATTTTTGGTATTGGCCGTCGGTCTGCTCAGCAAATATTAACTAAAGCTGGAGTTAGCTTTGATAAAAAAGTTAGTCAGTGGTCTGATGATGAAGCGAATGCTATTCGTAACGTTATCGGGACTGAGTTTAAGGTTGAGGGCGCATTGAAGTCTGAAGTCCAATTGAGCATTAAGCGTTTGATGGATATAGGTTGTTATCGTGGATTGCGTCATCGGAAAGGGCTACCTGTGCGTGGTCAAAGTACCAAAAATAACGCACGTACTCGCAAAGGTAAACGCAAGACTGTTGCGAATAAAAAGAAAGCAACTAAATAATTGATTTCATATATTATCGTACAATCATTTTATTTGTACAGGTAACAAACAATCTATAAAAAGATGGCGCAAGCTACTAAAAGAAAAGACAAAGCCAAGAAACGAGTTGTTGTCGTAGATCCTGTTGGGCAAGTACATATAAAGGCTTCTTTTAACAATATCATCGTATCTATTACGAACGCGAGTGGTCAGGTTATTTCCTGGGCATCTGCAGGAAAGATGGGCTTTAAAGGATCTAAGAAAAATACGCCTTATGCAGCGCAAATGGCGGCATCTAACTGTGCTCAAACTGCATTTGAACTAGGAATGCGTAAAGCTGAGGTTTTTGTGAAAGGACCTGGAGCTGGTCGTGAGTCTGCAATCCGTACTATCCAGAATGCCGGTATTGAAGTAACATCTATTAAAGATGTAACTCCTCTTCCTCATAATGGTTGTCGTCCTCCTAAACGCAGAAGAGTTTAAGCATACTATACCATCTAAATATCGGGCTGTGAAGTTCGGTATTTAGTGTTTTATAATCACTACTTCAGAATAGAATCTTTACTGAAAAATGGCAAGATACACTGGTCCTAAAGCTAAAATATCGCGTAAGTTCGGCGAACCTATTTTGGGCGGAAACAAAGCTTTAGCAAAAAAGAATTATGGTCCTGGTCAGCATGGCCGCGGACGCAAGCGTAAGCAGTCTGAATACGCTGTACAGTTACAGGAAAAGCAGAAAGCTAAATATACTTATGGTGTATTAGAGAGACAATTCTCAAATACATTTCAAAAAGCAGCTCGTTTACATGGTATTACTGGTGAGAATTTGTTGCGCTTATTGGAAGCAAGATTAGATAATACGGTTTATCGTTTAGGTATTGCTCCTACTCGTCGCGCTGCTCGCCAATTAGTTGTTCACAAACACATCACTATCAATGGTGAGGTTGTTAATATTCCATCTTACTCTCTTCGTCCAGGAGATGTAGTTGGTGTGCGTGAAAAATCTAAATCTTTAGAAGCTATAACTGTCAGTTTGTCAGGAAGAAATGCTAAACGCTATAACTGGTTGGAATGGGATGGCGGTATTATGGCAGGGAAATTTGTTAGTTATCCTGAAAGAGATCAGATCCCTGAAAATATCCAGGAACAACTCATCGTCGAGCTCTATTCTAAATAATCTGCATGATTATTGCTGTAGAGTTGTTTTTCTAACAAAAAGTAAATTTCCAACATATGTCGATATTAGCTTTTCAAATGCCTGACAAGGTGGTGATGGAGAAAGCCGATGATTTTCACGGTCTTTTCGAATTCAAACCACTTGAAAAAGGATATGGCGTAACAATTGGTAATGCTCTGCGCAGAATCTTATTATCTTCTTTGGAAGGATATGCAGTTACAGCAGTTAAGATTCCTGGAGTATTGCATGAGTTTTCGTCTATAGAAGGTGTTGTGGAGGATGTCAGTGAGATCATTCTGAACCTGAAAATGGTTCGCTTTAAAAAAGTTTCTGACGTTGTTGACAACAAAATTGTTGTAAATGTTAAAAATGCCAAACAACTGACTGCAGGGGATATTGGTAAGTTTACATCTGCTTTCCAAATTCTGAATCCTGAACTGGTCATCTGTAATATGGATGAATCAGTTAACATGGAAGTAGAATTGGTTATTGAGAAGGGTAGAGGTTATGTTCCTGCGGAAGAGAACAAAGTGAATGAGCAGGCGATTGGATTTATCTCTGTTGATGCTATCTTTACACCTATCAAAAATGTTAAGTATAGTATTGAAAATACACGGGTAGAGCAGAAAACGGATTATGAGAGATTGCTGATCGATATTCAGACTGATGGCTCTATTCACCCTGAAGATGCATTGAAAGGCGCCGCAAAAATTCTGATTCAACACTTCATGTTATTCTCTGATCAGACTATGACGTTTGATACAATGAAGCCTGAAGAAGAGAATACTGTAGATGAAGAATATCTGCATATGCGTAAATTACTGAAAACTCCTTTGGCTGATCTGGATCTTTCCGTACGTGCTTATAACTGTTTGAAATCTGCTGATGTGCGTACCTTAGGTGATCTTGTAAAACTGGATATCTCAGAAATGATGAAATTCAGAAACTTTGGTAAGAAATCCTTGACTGAATTAGAGCAGTTGGTTTCTGACAAAGGATTGTCATTTGGGATGGATGTTTCAAAATATAAGTTAGACGAAGATTAATAATACGATTGATTGCCGGCAGTAGTTGACTAAACGTAATGTCAAAACCTGACCGCTTAAAGATTCAAATAAAATGAGACACGGAAAAACAGATAATCACTTAGGTAGAACAGTAGGCCACCGCCGGGCATTATTGTCTAACATGGCTTCTTCTTTAATTTTGCATAAGCGTATTAAAACAACAGTTGCAAAGGCTAAAGAACTACGTAAATACGTTGAGCCACTTCTGACTAAGGCGAAAGATGATACAACTCACTCACGTCGTGTTGTTTTCTCATACTTACAAAACAAAGAATCCGTAAAAGTTCTGTTTGGCGACGTAGCTGAAAAAATCGCTAATCGTGAAGGTGGTTATACTCGTATTATCAAGTTAGGCAATCGCTTGGGTGATAATGCTGATATGTGTTTGATTGAATTAGTAGATTATAATGAAACATTGTTGAACGCTCGTACTGAAGCTAAAACAAAAACTCGTCGTAGCCGTCGTGGTTCTACTGGTAAAGCTAAAGTTGAAGAAGCAACTGTATTGGCTTCTGATGCATCAGCAGAAACTGAAAAACCAGTAATCACAGAAGCAGATACTGATACTGAAGTAACTGAAACGAAAGAATGATAATACCATTCACAATATAAGAAAGGATTAGAACTTTATGTTCTAATCCTTTTTTTATGCATAAAGTGAATTATTTAGAATATAATCTGTTTATCAAATAGTATCTTTTCATATTAAAAAACAATTCCAGACATGAAGTATCCGACCCGCACTGAAGCCTTACTTTTGTTACAAGATGGAACTTTGTACAGGGGCTATGCTCTTGGCAAGATTGGAACCAAGGGGGGCGAGCTGTGTTTTAATACGGGAATGACCGGTTATCAGGAGATCTATACCGACCCGTCTTACTATGGTCAAATCATTGTAAATACAAACTCGCATATTGGTAATTATGGTACACTGAGTGAAGAACAGGAATCTAGTTCTGTGAAAATCAGTGGTATGGTATGTAATGTGTTTTCATCAATACATTCCAGAAACATTGCTGATGCATCTCTGCAGGCATATTTTGAAAAAGCAGGAATTGTTGGTATTTACGGTATCGATACCAGACAAATTGTACGCCATATCCGGAATCAGGGAGCAATGAATGCGATTATATCTTCTGATATTCTGGATGAAGAAGTACTGCGTCAAAAGCTGGCTGAAATACCAGATATGAATGGGCTGGAACTATCCTCAGAAGTGAGTACAAAAGAAGCTTACTATGTTGGAAATCAAGATTCTCCTTTGAAAGTGGCTGTTCTGGATCTTGGAATAAAAAACAGCATAGTTCAGAATCTGGCTAATCGGGGAGTCTATTGTCAGGTGTTTCCTGCGAAAACTTCTTTTGAAGAAATGCAAAGATGGAATCCTGATGGCTATTTTATCTCCAACGGCCCTGGTGATCCTTCTGCTATGCCATATGCTGTTGAAACAGTGAAAGATGTATTGAATGCGGAAAAACCTATGTTTGGAATCTGTCTTGGACATCAGATTCTGGCATTGGCAAGTGGAATTGAGACATACAAGATGCATCATGGACATCGTGGTTTGAACCATCCTGTAAAGAACCTGATTACTGGTAAGGGTGAAATTACCTCACAAAATCATGGTTTTGCCGTAAAAGGAGATACTGTTAGAGATATCGCTAATGTAGAGGTAACACACATCAATCTGAACGATAATACAATTGAAGGTATTCGCCGGAAAGATAAACCTGCTTTCTCTGTGCAATATCACCCTGAATCTTCGCCAGGGCCACACGATTCACGTTATCTGTTCGATGATTTTGTGAAACTGATGCAAGACTAAAATCCAGGTATATAGATTGAATACAAAAATACCTCCTTATAAAGGAGGTATTTTGCTTTTTAGGAAATTAGAAGCTAGATAAGATGTTATTTTTCAGATAGAGTAGAGGATGGTCGGCAACAACTCATGGTTTTTTCCTGTTTCTCTATTTTAGGACTTACATAGGCGATACCCAGGTTTAAGCCGCGTATTATAAATAAGATTCCAATACAGAGTGTAAAGACAGGAATTAACTTAGTAATCTGAAAGCGGAACTGTGGTTTGATGATGGTTTTTGATAAGCTAACCAACAACATCATAGGTAGAGTGCCCAGACCAAAAAGAAACATATAAAGACTGCCTTCCATAACACCAGACATGGCAATGGCCCCCAAAATAGCCAGATATACCATACCGCAGGGAAGCAACCCATTCAGCACTCCAATCATAAACATACTGAAAGGACTCTTTTGTTTAAAGAATGGAGTAAACCATAGTCTGATTTTGCTAGTAAACTTATCAGTAAAAGAGAAATGGAGCTTGGGGAAGATAATGATGGCAACAACCAATATTCCCAATATTATAGAAAGGCTCTGTTGAATACCTGCCAGATAGAGTCCTTTACCAAATATGCCAAAGATTGCCCCCAACACTGTATAAGTACTGATTCTACCAAAGTTATATAGAATTGCATTTTGAGGGCTTCTTACAGGCAAAGCCAGAGCTATGGGGCCACACATACCCATACAATGCAAACTACTAATCAGACCGGTTATAAACGCAATATACATAGCTTTGTTCATTTGATTTGTAGGAAGAGAGACTATGCCTGCTTACCTATTTGATAAATTCCCAGGTTTGGCTCTGATAGGTCTTTCCGTCCATTGTCCAGTCAATATGGATACGCCATAAGCCAGAGGTAAGATGGATTACTGGAATTACTTGCTGGTGATTGTCAGGATGCAAAGGAAGCCTACTATCCTGACTAGCATCAGAAGGGCGGGTAAAGACAATACTGCCTTGTAAAGAAGCATTTTCTATAGGGAAGGCTATGACTACCTGCCCATTTGTATTCTGGTAAGAAAAGCTGACAGGCTTATTCAATTCAATCGCATTCTGGCGGGCTGTCATAATCTGTTGATAGACAAGATCCTTTTCGTAGTAATTTTTCTCTTCTAGTTCAGGTGTCTGACTCATCATATAGATACTCAGGCCTAAGATAAACGCCATAAAGGATGCGACAGTGATGATAATTCCTTTTCCCCAGTTCATGATAGTTAAGATTTAACTCTGCTCAGAAATATAAAAGATGATTATGCTTATTCAACAGGTCCCAAAAAGGAAGTTTTCTGTTCACTAAGTAGCTTTCCGTTTGAATAAACTTCAATGGTAAGTTTGGTACTGCTGGTTTGAATTGTATTCTTAGGTATTTCAATAAAGAATGCAGCTTTGGCAATTTCCTGCTTATGCAATAGTTGTGATTGATGATTGCCTATCCAACGAATTTTGCCTTGGTTATTTTTTACCTTTAATTCTAATGACATATCCTGAAATGTTTTATTTACAAATTCTACATTGTAAAGATTGCCAATGGTTTGTTTGTCTATTTGCTGATAAAGCATACCGGGTGTACGAAGAATGGTCACATCCACATCTTTACGAATGCTGAACAGAATGGTCACAAGTGACAGGAGAAAAACCAAGACCAGTGAATAACCAATGATACGAGGGGTAACTTTGAAGGGTAGCTTATCCTGGATGCCTTTGATTGAATCATAACGGATTAGACCTGTAGGACGATTGATCTTTATCATTACATCGTCACAAGCATCTATACAGGCTGTACAGTTGATACACTCCATTTGTGTACCATTGCGGATATCAATACCTGTAGGACATACATGAACACAGAGTTTGCAGTCAATACAATCACCATGGCTTTGTATTTCATTTTTACGCATTTTGCCACGAGGTTCCCCACGAATAAAATCATAGGCCACAACAATGGAGTTATTATCGAGCATTACGCCTTGCAAACGACCATATGGACAAATAACAATGCAGACGATTTCACGAATAAAAGCAAAGACTATGTAAAAAACACCTGTGAAGATAATCAGGGCTGTAAAGGTGCCCAGATGCTTGGCAGGAGTGTCAATGATAAGTTTTTCAAGTTCTTCAATGCCAATCAGATAACCTAGAAAGGTATTGGCAATCAAAAAAGATACCGCAAAAAATAGAATGTGTTTAATTGTTTTCTTGGCAATTTTCTGAGTTGTCCAGGGGGCTGCATCTAGTTTACGGCGTTGGTTAGCATCTCCTTCAATCCATTGCTCAATTTGCCGGAACCCTATTTCCATAAATATGGTTTGCGGACATGCCCAGCCACAGAATACACGACCAAATACAACAGTAAACAGGGCAATAAACACAATGAATGCAAGCATGCCTAGGGCAAACAGGTAAAAATCCTGAGGAAAAAACGCTACGCCAAAGATGATAAACCGACGTTCCAGTACATTGAGGAGGAGAACAGGTTGCCCGTTAACTTTTAGAAAAGGACCAGAAAATAGCAGAGCTAGCAAAACTAATCCAATAATCAAACGGGCTTTGAAATAGTTGCCATTGGCGGATTTAGGATATAACCATTCCCGATGTCCTTTTTTATCCAGTACTTCCAGTTTCTCACGAAAGGTGGGATTAAACTCTTTACCAGTCTCTGCTATTGCACTCATAGTCTTACTGCATACAAGCAGTTATTAGTTTGTTGTTGAAGTATTTTTTCTCCACTCTCATGTTACATGAAATAACAGAGAGTGGAGATGTAGGGTTAATTCATAGATAGTTGTTTGGTATCTACTTTATCACCTTGAGGTTCTTTTGCATTGGGAGGATTGCTACCCTGAAGGCTTAATATATAACTAGCTACCTGCTGCATCTGCAATGGATTGAGTTGCTTTTCCCAGGCAATCATACCTTTAGCAGGTACACCGTATTTGATTGTTTTAAAGACATCATTGATCTTTCCTCCATGTAACCAATATTCATCTGTCAGGTTAGGACCTACTATACCCTGAGCCTGTTGCCCGTGACACGCTGCACATTGAGCAATGAATACATCCTTACCTTTGGCCAGATCTTGTTCATTGGTAGACAGCTTTACACTGGTTTCGTCAATGTTGCTGGCTACTGTTTTCAGATAGGCTTCTTTCTTTACTTCTGCTATCTGCATTTCTTTGTCATATTCTCCATTTTGGAGGTCAGAAGTACGCCAAACGTGAAATACAAGCAGATACAGTATACCAAAGGATATAGTACCGTAAAAGAAAGCATTGAACCATCCTGGAACGGGATTGTCAAGTTCGGATATACCATCAAAATCTTCTTTCAATAGAAGGTCTTTTTCCTTTGAGATTGGTTTTAGACCTGCTATACGTTGCCATATAGTAGTTCTTTCTTCTGCTGGAACTTCTTCTTTGCCAGCTACTTTGTTGCTAACTACCAGGGTTAGTTGAAACAAAATCAGTACAACCAGAAATAGCATGAAGATGATAAGTCCGAAAATAAGAACCAGAATGTATCGGAATAACTCCTCGTCACCAGTTTTAGGAACCTCTGCTGTCTGAGCCATGGATGGAAGCATTATCAGACTGCTAAAGAATAATGTAGTGAATATTTTTCGTAACATATAGGTATGTCTTTTATCGTTTGAGCGTTAGATTAATCCTCTGATTCTACTGGCAGGTGTTTCATCTTCTGTATGTATTTCTTATCGGCAAAAACAAGCCAGATTGCCATTCCAATAAAGAAGAAAATGAATATGAGTAGAGAGATGGTTAAATACACATCTGCACCAGCTACTTTATCTAGAAATTGCTTAAACATGATCGTAGAAGATATTCTCCCTGAGCCCGAAGGGAGAATAGTTAATGTTCTACTCGGGTGTAGTTGCCTGTTTGCACAGGCGATAGAGGTTAGTTTACGTAGAAGGTGGTGTTATTATTTCATCGTCACCTCTTCTTTGTTTTTGATATCTGTACCCAAACGTTGCAGATAGGCAATCATGGCTACAATCTCTTTGTCCGGATCTACTTTTACGCCTTGTTTCTGAAGGTTGTCAACAATAACTTTTGCCTGTTCTTTCATACTTGTTTCAGCATTGGCAATTTCTTCATCTGTATAAGGTACACCTACTTTGCGCAATGTTGCCAGCTTATCTTTGGTAAGAGTAAAGCTCAGAGGGTTTTCCAGTAGCCATTCATACTTTGGCATGATAGAACCTGGTGACATGGATTCCGGATCACGCATGTGGTGATAATGCCAACTGTCAGGATATTTCTTACCTACACGTTGTAAATCAGGACCTGTGCGTTTAGAACCCCATAGGAATGGATGATCATATATATATTCTCCGGATTTTGAAAATTCTCCATAGCGTTCTGTTTCGCTACGGAACGGACGCACCAACTGAGTATGACAAGACACACAACCTTCACGGATATATAAATCGCGACCTTCCAGTTCCAGTGCTGTATAAGGTTTTACACTGGAAATAGTTGGGATATTTTCATCAACTGTAAGCATTGGGATAATCTGAATCATACCTCCTATGGCAACTACTACCAGTGATACTGCAGTTAGAAGCAATGGCTTACGTTCGAATATTTTATGCCAGTGATGATGACCTGCAACACCTGTGTTGGTTTCCAGTGCAGGAGCAGATGCAGCTTCATTGGCTAGGAATGATCCCTGACGAGCAGTCATCCAAAGGTTATAGATCATAACCAAAGTTCCTAGCAGATACATTGTTCCACCAATACCACGCAGCGCATAGAATGGAATCATTTTGGTTACGCTTTCCAGGAAGTTAGGATATTGCAGGGTACCATCCGGATTGAAGTCTTTCCACATCAAACCTGCTGTAAAACCAGCCCAGTACATAGGAATGGCATAGAACAGAATACCCAGTGTGCCGATCCAGAAGTGGAAGTTCATCAGCTTTTTAGAATATACTTCTGTCTGCCACATTTTTGGAACCAGGTAATATAACATTGCAAATACCATGAATCCATTCCAGCCTAGTCCACCTACGTGTACGTGTGCTACAATCCAGTCAGTAAAGTGTGCAATGGCATTGACGTTTTTCAGAGATAACAGAGGTCCTTCAAATGTTGCCATCAGATAGGCAGTAATGGCAACAACCATAAATTTCAAACGTGTATCTTCACGTACTTTGTCCCATGCTCCACGTAACGTCAGCAAACCATTAATGCCACCACCCCATGATGGTGCAATCAGCATGATTGAAAATACCACACCCAACGATTGTACCCAGTCAGGAAGAGAAGAATACAACAAATGGTGAGGCCCTGCCCAGATATAGATAAAGATCAGTGTCCAGAAGTGTAGGATCGATAACTTATAGGAATAGACAGGACGATTAGACAACTTTGGCAGATAGTAATACATCAAACCCAGAAATGGAGTAGTCAGGAAGAATGCCACTGCATTATGTCCATACCACCACTGAACTAGTGCATCCTGTACACCTGCATACGCTGAATAACTTTTGAAGAAGTTGACTGGCATCTCAAAGGAATTGACAATATGCAGCATGGCAACTGTTACCCAGGTAGCAATATAAAACCAGATAGCTACATAGATGTGGCGTTCACGACGTTTCAGAATGGTACCCAGCATATTGATACCAAATACAACCCAAACCAGTGTAATCGCAATGTCAATTGGCCATTCCAGCTCGGCATATTCTTTAGAGGTTGTCATACCCAGCGGCAGTGTAATCGCAGCCGCAGCTATGATAGCCTGCCATCCCCAAAAGTGAATCTGGCTTAACAGATCGCTGAACATCCGTGCTTTACAGAGGCGTTGCAGAGAGTGATAAATTCCCATGAATATGGCATTGCCCACAAACGCAAAGATAATGGCATTGGTATGCAGTGGACGGAGACGTCCGAAAGAGGTATACGGAATGCCAAAGTTCAGCTGAGGAAACACTAACTGAAAAGCAACCGTTACACCAACGAGCATACCAACAACCCCGAAGATCATCGTGGCAATCCCGAAGTTCCGGACAATTTTGTTGTCATAATGAAAGTGTTCGATTTGCATGTATGTAATTGTTTGATTGATAGATTTAACTAATTTTTAGTATGGAAATAGATCGGTGGTTAGCCTGATGTTTTTGTTTGTCGATCTTGTTTAGTGGATATATCTTCATCGTCAAACAACATCCGGACAGAAGGTGTATAGTCGTCGTCAAACTGTCCGTTGCGGAGATTCCAGAGAAAAATTCCCAGAAACACACTCGCCATAATCAGGCTGACTGTCAGAAGTATATATATGATACTCATATCGCTGAAAAGGTATATGTCTTAAGTTGGTGTCTGTTTTTCTCTAACCGCTTTCCAAAGTATCGTACAGAAAAGGTGGTGAAGAGAATCACATTAATGGAACTGACAGGCATTAGAATGGCTGCAATCAGTGGGGATAATGTTCCCTGTACAGCAAAGAAGATCCCGACCAGATTATAGATAGCTGCTAACACCAGTGCTGCCTTGATAACTTTTACACTTTGCTTGCAGAAATAAATGAAGCCTGGTAGAAACCATAAATTGGATGCATCCAGAATTACATCAGACGCTGGTGTGAAATAGGCTATATTGTCACTGACTGCTACACCTACATTGCTTTGCTGAAGAGCTCCTGCATCATTTAGGCCATCGCCAAGCATCATCACTTGTTTGTTTTCAGATTGAAGTGCTTTGATAAAGTTTAGCTTATCTGCCGGACTTTGATGAAAGTGCAGGTGTTGTTCATCTTTAAAGAAATACTTCAGATTAGGTGCTTCTCCTGCATTGTCACCTGACAGTAGATGCAGATCATAGTTCATGGACAATTCCAGGTTCATTGCATCCAATCCCTTACGGTAATGATTGTGGAACTGGAAGTAACCGAGGTATTCACCTTCAATACATGCCAGTACTCGTGTTGTCTGAGTGTCAGGAAAATGAAAGGCTACCGCTTCTGCTCCCAGTTTGTCATACATAAATTCTGCTGAACCTATCCATACCTGATGTCCATTCACTAGACCTGAAAGCCCTTTTCCGGATATTTCCTGAAACTGTTCAGTTATGTAGTCACTGGTTATAGATTGTGACAGGTATTTGTATAAATGCTGAGATAAGGGATGGACTGAGTTTTTTACCAGTGCCAGAATATATTTCTTTTGTGTATCTGTCAGAGGATGTTCGTACCCTACAAATTCCACATCTGATGTATTGCTTTCGGTGATAGTTCCGGTTTTATCAAATACAATAGCATCCAGACGAGCAATGTTTTCTATAGCCTGCGTGTTTTTGGCAAAGAAGGAATATCTGCCCAGAATTCGGATGGCATTACCCAGTGCAAAGGAAGAACCTAAAACCAGTGCACAAGGACATGCTACAATCAATACAGAAGTAAACGCATTCAGTGCACGACTATAGTCATGTTGTACGATCCAGAAAACACCAGATATAGTGGCAATAAGAAGTAGCGCAACAGTAAAATAACGGTTAAACAAATTTTGAATCGATTCTGAACTACTAGTTACTGGAGGAGTTGCAGGATCTGACACACAGGTGCGACAAGAAGCAAACGCTTCGTCATTCCAGAGTTGAGTCAGATAGCTTTGAGATACTGGTTTTACCACTTCCATTTCAATCGCATTTCCAACTTGTCTTCCACCTGCATATAGGTTTTCGCCAGCTTGTTTGGGCATTGGCATAGATTCGCCTGTTACAAAGCTATAATCTATATGAGCTTTTGGGCTGATAAGTAGGCTGTCTGCCGGAACCAGTTCCTGGTTGCGGATAATGATCCGGTTGCCGACCTGTAGCTCACTTACCGGAACTTGTCTTTCGATTTCTCCTTCTTTTAAAGTAACAGCTACTGGGAAATAAGATTTAAAATCACGGTCATATCGTAAAGTGTCATACGTTCTTTGCTGAAACCATTTGCCTATCAGTGAAAAGAACACAAACCCTGATAAGGTATCCAGATAGCCCGGACCATATCCCATGAAGATGTCTACCAGACTACGTGTAAACACTACAATCATTCCCAAGGCCAACGGGGTATCTACGTTCAATATGCCACGACGCAGATTCTGGTAAGCAGATTTCAGATACCCCCAGCCGCTGAAGAAGAATACAGGAAGGGCAAGCAAAATATTCAGAAAGTTGAACAGATACCGGAAGGAATGCTCTGAATGTGTATCAAAGCCAAAGTATTCCGGAAAACTGATCAGCATGATATTACCGAATGCAAAACCTGCAACTGCCAGTTTGGCAACCAGTAATTTATGTGAGGTAAATGTTTTTGGGATTCCGGCATTATTGTTTCTTTCCGGATTCTCTACGTTGTCCAGAGAGAGTTGAGGTTCGTAACCCAGACTCGTCAGCAGTTCCACTATGGTCCTCAGTGAGATCTCTTGTTCCAAAAACGTAATGGAGATACGCTTTTTCAAAAAGTCCGTTCTCGAAAAAGTGATAGCCGCATTGATGCGGTACAGGTTTTCTAATAGCCAGATACATGAGCTGCAATGGATAGTAGGTACAAAGAAACTAACCTTGGTGATATTGCCATCTGTAAAGTCGATCAGACGGGATTTGATTTCAGGAATATCCAGATAGGCAAACTTTCCTTTATCAACGGCTTCTGTACGTATTCCTGCCTTTTTATCTATAGTATAAAATGCCTCCAGTTTATTTTCCTCCAGAATCTGATAGACAGTCTGACAACCACTGCAGCAAAATACTTTATCATCAAGCTGATGACTATGGTCCTGACACTTGTCACCACAATGGTAGCAGGTCAGATTTTGTTGAGTAGAAGATAACTGGGAAGACATCCTTTAATTGTTTTGGTTAAGCTTTTCTCTGTGATCAGACTAGATTTTATATCACCTGAGAAACACTTCAAAACTACTAGGTAGCTACGGCAAGAATGATGAGCAACAGTGTATGTTTGAGTGATCTTTACTGGGCAAAACGATGATAAAAATCATGTTTTTTAAGAGGGCGTAAGTAGAGACAATTAGAAAGAATTACTCAAAATAGTGTAGTATGACTTAAAGGGAATAAACAAAAAAGCACAGGATCTAACCTGTGCTGAGGAAACTAGAATTAGGGATAAAATTATCGGGCAAATTTATTGGCACTACGTAAATACTGATAGCGGCCAAAAATATGTGCATTGATCAGCATTGCCTGTTCCGGATGATACTGCTTTTTATTTTGCTCAAATGTTTCTTTTACCTGTAAAAAGGATTGTTCATCCTCTGCCTCGGAAACCTTTTGCAAAAACTCCTGTAGTGACAATGCATTCGTACTTTTACTTGTTCCACTGTATTCACCTTGTTTGGGATGAGAAGTTACACCTTCTCTCTGCATGCGACGAGCTGGCTTTTGTCTGGGAGGTAGATTTTTGATCTTGCTGGCTAGTGCTTCTATATGCTGAGGAGTGGTACCACAACAACCACCTACAATGTTAAGCCAGCCATTCTTCGCAAATTCATAAACAAGCGACGCAAATTCCTCTGCGGATTGATCATAGCCACCAAACTGATTCGGAAGTCCGGCATTAGGATGGGTACTTACATAAAAAGGGGCTTCTTTGTCCAGCGTCTGTATATAAGGTCGTAATTCTTTAGCACCAAGAGCACAGTTTAAACCAACAGATAACAGAGGGGCATGCGAAATAGAAATAATAAATGCTTCAATAGTCTGACCTGACAAAATTCGTCCACTGGCATCGGCAATAGTGCCTGATACCATGATGGGATATTGCTGTCCGGTCTCATCAAAGAGTTGCATCAGCGCAAATAAAGCCGCCTTGGCATTCAATGTATCTGTTATAGTTTCCAGCAAAAACAGATCTACGCCACCATCGATAAGAGCTTTGGCCTGTTCCGTATACGCTGCAGCCAACTGATCGAAGGTTACAGAACGAAAGCCTGCATTGTTGACATCCGGCGACATAGATGCTAACTTGGTTGTTGGTCCCATTGCTCCTGCCACAAAAAGAGGCCGGGATCTATTACTTTCCTGATAAACTTTGATAGTTTCTCGCGCAATTTTTGCTCCCTGATAATTAATGTCATACACCAGATCGGCAGTTTTATAGTCTTCCTGAGAAATCGCATTTGCTCCGAATGTGTTGGTCGATAGAATATCAGCACCTGCCTGTAGATATTGCAGGTGAATTTCTTTGATAACAGCCGGACGGGTTACGTTAAGCAAATCGTTGTTCCCTTTGAGCTCTATGGCATGATGTTCCAGTGAAGCGTTTCTAAAGTCAGCTTCTGATAAACCATAGGGTTGTATCATAGTTCCCATCGCTCCATCCAGAATAAGTATTCGGTTGTCTAATTCCTGTTCGATTGGATGCATAGGTTGTTCTATTTAGAGGTGGATAGATTGTACAAGTTCAGGCGAGATGTTCTGTAAAATGTTAACCAATCCTGCATTCATTACGTTCCTAAATGCCAATGTATTGCTATACTGTTTTTATAACATTGTCCTGGTGTCATTATCATTTCTGTAGATTGGTATAATTTTTTCTAGGTGAGAAGGTGCAAATAATACCCCGGTTTAGTTTGTGGAATCCATTGTTTTATAGGTGGTTATAGGTTAGTATTACACTTTTTTGAGAAAAAAATATTTTATAAAATAGGAGTGGTGTGTCTGCTATTATTAAGAGTAAGAGTTATTTTTCCTCATACTACGGGAGTAGGCGCTATAAAGTATCCTATAACCTATTTTCGCTTGCCTCATATTTTTCTTTCTATGTCTTTTGATTGATTCAATCCCTGCATTTGGGGCATATTATTTATCATACATATTGTTTTTATATGTTTTGTTTATCCTGATACAAGAAACAATATGTCAATACTGTATTCGCCAACATCAATGCAGGGACACGAGGTAGAGGAGGGGAAGCTCCACACCATTTCCCTCACTATCAATGGAGTCCGGAAAGAAATCCAAGTACTGCCTTGGGTAAGTTTATTGGACGCATTGCGTGAGTATCTGCACCTGACAGGTACCAAGAAAGGATGTGATCACGGACAATGTGGTGCTTGTACTGTCCTTTGCGATGGCAAACGAATCAACAGTTGTCTGACCCTGGCTGTTATGAAAGAAGGTTCTGATATCACTACTATTGAAGGCATTGCTCCAGCGGACGGAGAACTTCATCCATTGCAGAAGGCATTTATTGAACATGATGCTTTTCAATGTGGATATTGTACTCCCGGACAGATCTGCAGCGCTATTGGTATGATGGAGGAAGGCAAAGCTCACACCCGCGATGATGTAAAAGAACTAATGAGTGGCAACTTATGTCGCTGTGGTGCCAACACAAACATTATTGATGCCATCATGGAAGTAAAGGAAGGAGGAAAAGATGAATAATTTTGCATACTCAAGGGCGCATACAGTAACAGATGCTATACAACAGCTAAATTCTCATGGGCAGTCACAATTTATCGCTGGTGGTACCAATGTGGTAGATTTGCTTAAGTATTTTATTACCTCTGCAGATGCGCTGGTTGATATCAACCCTATCGAAGAGCATCATTCTATCGAAGAAATGGAAGACGGAGGCGTACGTATAGGAGCACTGGTTACCAATGCGGATACTGCCTATCATCCACTCATTGAGCAACGATATCCTTTACTGGCAAAAGCTATACTGGCAGGAGCTTCTCCACAGATTCGTAATATGGCTACCAATGGAGGAAATCTGTTGCAACGGACACGTTGCTATTATTTTTACGATGCCAATGCTCCTTGCAATAAGCGAGAGCCGGGCTCCGGTTGTTCTGCTATTGATGGCTACAATCGTATTATGGCTATCCTAGGCACAAGTGAACAATGTATCGCTGTTTTTCCTTCCGATATGTGTGTGGCACTGGCTGCTCTGGATGCACAGATAAATATTTCAGGCCCCTATGCAGATCACACTATTCCTCTGGTTGACTTTCATCGCTTGCCAGGTGATACACCACATCTGGACAACAATCTGCAACCAGGTGAAATCATTACCAGCATAGATTTACCGGCTCAGGGATTTTCACGCAACTACTCCTATCTCAAACTGCGGGATCGTAATTCCTATGCTTTTGCACTGGTATCTGTTGCCACAGGGCTGGAACTTGAGGGAGATGTCATTCGGGATGTAAGAATTGCTGTGGGAGGAGTCGCCCATAAACCCTGGCGAGTACCAGAAGCAGAAGACTTTCTGCGGGGAAAAACTGCGTCACGAGAGAACTTTGGTGCAGCAGCAGATATAATCCTGCGGGGAGCTACCGGATTTATGCACAATAACTTTAAGATTGAGCTAGCCAAAAGAGCTATCATTCGTAACGGCATGATGGCACTCCATCCGGAAACACAACTACCCGGCGCCCAACCTTCTTTGTAAGAATGGAAAAAGCCATCCGCATAGAAGTAAGATGAATTAGTATTTAGTATATGAACTGGCTTTGTTTGAGTATTCATGTAGTGTTGTTATTATAGGCGTTGTATCCTGTATTGTGCTCCAGAAAGAATCACTTTTTTTGAAGGAATCACTCTTGCTCTTTGTCATCTGCTCCCTTTTTGTCCTTCTGAAAGAATCTTGTGACAAATAGAATTGCGTTTACTTTTTGAGAGAAAAAATACTCTCCAATCGGAAATGCCGCCGGTCTTGTCACGAGATCCTTTCAGGAGGACAGATAAAGAATTATTGTTTTCTGAAGAACAAAGGAAAAAAGATAAAGTTGAAGCGAATACTTTACTGGTAAGCAGAGCAAAAGTCAGTCTTTTGATGCTACGAAGAGATTTGATGCTACAAAGAGAGATGAGAAAACTTCAATAGCGAGCGGTCGTGTAGGTGCGTTGGCCTTCCTTTTCCCGCGAGGTTGGCCTTTGGCCTTGCGGGCAGAAGGATCGGGAAAAGGTGCCCTTTTTTGCACACGCACAGATCTGGCTCACCAAACTCTCGTTTGGTGCCCTGTTTTTTGGGCAAGCAAAAAATGAAGAAGATGCAAGAAGAGAAAAGTAAGTGACAATAAGCCAACACAGGAAGAGACACGCAAAAAAGTAACAGAAGGAAGCAAATGATTTTAAGGCAATTTTGAGTAAGATACTCTTGCACTTGCCACTAAAGAATTATTGAATTCTAAGCAGAAAACTTTATTCACTTTTTTAAAAAAAATATATGTCAACACAACCCTTAATTGGCCAGTCAGTAAGTCGTTTGGAAGGACATCTGAAGGTGACTGGCAAAGCAAAATATGCAGGTGATTACACCACATCCGGCTTGTTGTATGGCTATATCGTCAACAGCACTATTACCAAAGGAAAAATCACAGCTATTCATACAGAAGAAGCCAAAGCCCTGACAGGCGTAATTGAAGTCTTTTCACATGAGAACAAACCTTCACTCGCCTGGCTTGACCTCAAATATGCTGATATGGATGCGCCTCCCGGAACGGTATTTAAGCCTTTGCACGATGGTGATATTTTATGCAATGGGCAACCTATCGCATTGGTGGTGGCTGAGACGTTCGAACTGGCACGATATGCTGCCAGTCTGGTTCGCGTGGAATATGAAGAAGAACACTTTGAGACAAATCTTAAGAATAATCTGGATAAGGCACGTGCACCCAAAATTGGGTTAGCAACTTTGCTGAAACCTCTCCCTCCAAAACCTGTAGGAGATTTTGAGAAGGCATTCAATCAGTCTTATGCACAGGTTGAAGCTGAGTATTGTCATGGTACAGAGCATCATAATCCATTGGAGCTATTTGCTACTACAACTATTTATGAAAAAGACGGAAAACTTACCATCTATGACAAGACACAGGGAACTGTAAACTGTCAGGTGTATGTAGCCAATGTGTTTGGCTTGTCTTTTAAAGATGTGCGGGTAATTTCTCCTTATGTCGGAGGGGCATTTGGTTCAGGGTTACGTCCCCAATACCAGTTGTTTTTTTCAGTACTGGCTGCCTTACAACTGAAACGTTCGGTAAAAGTTATGCTGGATAGACACCAGATGTTTACATTTGGGCATCGTCCACCTACTATACAGCATACCCGTTTTGGTGCGGATAAAGATGGAAAAGTGAATGCACTGAATCATAGTGCGTTTGCAGAAACATCACAGTTTGAGGATTATACAGAGGTAGTGGTGAACTGGTCTCATATGTTGTATCCGGCAGAAAATACACTGATGGAATACAAACTGGTGCCATTGGATGTATATAGTCCGCTAGATATGCGGGCACCCGGAGGCAGTACTGGGATACATGCTATCGAAAGTTCGATGGATGAACTAGCCTATAAACTCAATATTGATCCATTGGAACTTCGGCTTATCAATTATGCAGATAGGGATGTCAGTGTAGATCGGCCGTATTCAAGTAAAGAGTTAAAGGAATGCTATTTGCAGGGAGCTGAGAAATTTGGCTGGGCTAACCGGAATCCTCAGCCTCGTAGCATGAAACGGGGTAACAAGTTGGTAGGGTATGGTATGGCGACTGGGATATGGGAAGCAAACCGATTGCCTGCCCGTGCAGAAGTTGCTTTTACCAAACAGGGAAAGTTGCAGGTAAAGAGTGCTGTTACAGATATTGGCACAGGAACATTTACTGTAATAAGCCAGATTGCAGCAGACGAGCTGGGATTGCTTTTAGGTGACGTGAACTTTTCATATGGAGATAGTAAAATGCCATTTGCACCTATACAAGGTGGCTCATTCACAATAGCTTCTGTAGGTACTGCTGTCCGTGAAGCATGTAAGGCACTCCGCAAAAAGCTTTTAAAGAAGGCTCAGAAAATGGAAGGCTCTGCTTTTGCAGATGCCAGCATTGATGATGTTGTTTTTAGAGAAGGGGCTATGTACCGTAAGGACGATCCATCCATTTTTGTAAAACTAACAACAGTCATTGATGCCAACAAAGGACGCCCTGTAAAAACAACCAATTTTGCTGTGCCCAACGTATTTAAGCTGAAAAAATATTCGCGGGCTACACACAGTGCTGCATTTGTAGAGGTAGAAGTAGATGAGGAACTGGGTGTTGTAAATGTAACCAGAGCCTTAACAGTTGTAGCTGCCGGACGAATAATCAATCCGAAAACAGCTCGGAGCCAGGTTTTGGGCGGAATGGTCTGGAGTATCAGTAAGGCATTGCGTGAAGAGACTATCAGTGATTACAACCTGGGAAAATACATGAATCCCAATCTGGCAGAATACCATATCCCCGTACATGCGGACATACACGAGCTGGATGTGATGTTTGTAGAGGAGAAAGAAGAGATTCTGAACGAATTAGGTATCAAGGGAGTAGGGGAGATAGGTTTAGTAGCTATGCCTCCTGCCATTGCCAATGCAATCTATCATGCCACTGGCAAACGAATCAATCAATTCCCAATCCATCTGGAAGCCTTGTTGTAAGTTTAGGTTAATATATCCTACAAAGTCATCTGGAATTTTGAGGAAATGAATTTGATTGAAACACGTAGCAGTATAAAAGAGTTATGGACTTAAAGAAAAAATTCAGAAAGTTCTTTTCCTATCCTCAAAAGTCTCTCTCTGTCCTTCTGAAAGAATCTTGTGACAAATAGAGCATTGCTTAGTTTTTGAGAGAAAGAATATTCTCCAATCGGAAAAGCCGCCGGTCTTGTCACGAGTTTCTTTCAGAAGGACAAAAAGGGGAAGGTTCTTTTAGGAAAAGAAATTTTTTCTTAAACTCTCAAAAAGAGAAAGGTATGGAACAGGACCAAGGAAGCTCCTGGTTTTGCGCGGGAGAGGTCCAGCAGAAAGTGTCTTTTTTGCTCACACACAAATCTGGCTCACCAAATTCTCATTTGGTACCCCGCTTTTGGACAAGCAAAGAATTGTGGAACAAAGAAACAATAAACCAACTCAGATAGAGAATCCTTAAAAAAATAACATGACTTATCCCGAATTTTGAGTAAAAGGTGTCATTGAAAGAGTAAGAACAAAGGTTACAAAGAGAGAAAAGTTGATTTTAATCGTGGAAGGTAGTGTAGGTGCGTTGGCCTTCTTTCTGCCGCGAGGTTGGCCTTTGGCCTTGCGGGTGGAAGGATCGGCAGAAAGTGTCCTTTTTTGCTTCATTTTTTGGACAAGCAAAAAATGAAGAAGCCACAAGTAGAATAATGTAAGGGACAAGAAAGAAACGCGGGAAGAGAGAGTTCTCAAAAATAAACCCAAGCCCACAGTTTCAAAAACATAGGCTTGGGTTTTACTCTCATCCAAAATTAGGGATGACTCATGATTATAACACTTCATCTCATGCTCAGGATGACTAATGTTTGTTGTATAGACAGTTACTTATTACCCACCGTACCTCCACCACTTAAAGTACTTAACACCTCTTTAGATACCTTCAGGTGTGTACGTACCAGCGGATGAGCTGCTACAGCTACCGCTTTCAGATTGCTATCCTTTGCTTTCGCTTCTATAGAACTCATTAGCTTATCCAGTTTTTCGTGTCCTTTTACGGCACTTTCTGCTATATAGTAACGATCTACTTCGCCTCCTGAAAGTTTATTGTATCGTGATAACATCTCTTCTGTTTGTGTAGCAACACCGTTTGGTAATTGAATCCCCTTCGCTATGGAGATCTCCTGTAGTTTGGTTGCCAGACCTGCCTGTTCTTCCACTTCGGCCTGAGCTAGCTCCTTCACCTGAGGATTCATAGCTCGTTGAGCAGCAATCTGACTAATTAACATTTGTTGATTGCCGGCATTCACTACTTCCAGAAACAATGCCTGGTCCTCTTCTGACAGCTTTTGTGATGTAGGCGAAATTGCCTTTACTTTTTCTGCTCCTTCTTTATTAATACGTTCAAACTCAGCTTTACTGGTTTTACCTATCATGTAAGAGCTTTCTTTTGTGTTGCCAGATTGTTGCGCTACAAGTGCCAGTGGCGCCGATAAGGCTATGGCTAATGCCAGAATACTGGTTTTTATACTAGACTTTTTCATAATATATGAATTGATGATACAGTAGTTAGACTAAAACTGTGCCTGTCTGTTTCAATACACATAGTATGTGGTTGGCAAGCAATGGCTTACGCTATCGGATTTTGATCTTCATAGTTTCGACTGCGAATTTGTTTCTGACGGAGTTCATCCATTCTTGCCTGCCAGGCTGCTTTTGTTTCTTCTCTGGTAAGTTGATTGAGTTCAGCTTGGGAATACTTGGGATCATAACAGTAATTGGGAGTAATCTCCTCCATAAAATCTACAGCCTGCCTTAAAAAATCGGTCAGAATTTGTGGTGCCTGCTCAGGTAGAGTTTGATACATGGTTTTGATCTGATTATCAATCAGTAACTCAAATCGTAACAGCAGGCGGTTAAGATGATATAATGCAGTATCCATATCATTGTGAACTAGTGCCATCCGTACCTGAATCATTCCCGGACCGCTATAATGACCATTACCTGCCTCTTCCACTTCTTCGGCCAGCGACAGGACTTCCTCCGCAGAAGGTCGGTTAGGAAAATCATCCCGGTAATACAATTGTTCCATAAACTCCGCATAATGAAACAATGGAGAGAAGTTGATTTTCACAATCTCTTCATGCTCCCGATAGGCAAGCCATGCTTTGGCAATATACTTCAGTCCTGAGTCACCTTGTTTGTCAATAATTTCCGCATAGCTTTTCCATACTTCTGCCAGATAGTATACCTCCATAGCATGGGCAGGTTCTTTCTGGATAAATTGTTCAAAACATTCAGCTGCCTTATCCAGGTAATCTACCCGTTGGTGTTTCTTACCCTGACCACTCAGAAGTAAACCTGCACTGCGTAATACAGAAGGTTTTGCCTGAGGATTATACCAATCCAGAGACTGGTCAAGCCACATCGATACCGCCTCTTTCAGCTCTGGCATGTCTTTCCATTCTAAAATGCGTATGCCTCCTTCCAACAACTGCCAGATCAGATCTGGATTCGTCGTTAATTGATATTCAATCTTTACTTCAAACTGTTTCTGTGACAGTTCTTGTGCCTTTAGTAAAGAGGGATCTGGTTTCTCCCAGGAATGATAAAGAATCCACAATTTTAGTTCTATGGATTCTTCTAGCTTATTGATATCATCCAATGCGGACTTCCAGTAAGTATACACATTTTCTACATCCAGTTGCGCCTGCTGATCGTATGAACGGGCTCTAAGGGATCTGGCTAATGAGTTATCTGGGTGAACTTCTAACTCATCTGTCAGTTCGGCAATAGCCTGTCGGAGGTATACCTGTGCAAGTGTGGTATCTGTATCTTCTACTTCCTCAAAACGTTGGTAAAGCACTTGGGCCCGTTGAAATGGCAGAGGAGAGCCATAAAACTTCTCTGCCTCTTCAATAACTTCATCCATAAAATCGAGGCCTCCATCACTTAATTTGCCACACATCTGATCGTACTCAAGATAGGAAAGCAAAACCAGAAAGCCTGATTCTAATACATACTGCCTCCATTCTTCAGGAGCATCTGCCGGAAGTTGCTTGGATATATGTACAATAGCAGACAAATCATAGGAATCGATAGCCTCTGCAAGCTGAGTTTCCAGCGAATCAAAATCTTTTATCATAGGGATAGGCACATAAACTGGCAAAAGATACTCCGTATCTTTCAGATTACCTATATGGAGTGCATACTCCACTAAAGAGTAATCCCTTATCCTACTCTAATAACTTTTCTGGAAAAGGCTACTGTAAATAAAGGAAAATACCCTTTTAGAAGAGCAACTCCTTTTTTATCATTCTGAAAGAATTCCCCTTCCTCTGTCCTTCTGTAAGGATCTTGTGACAAATAGAGTTGCGTTTACTTTCTGAGAGAAAAATATACTCTAAATCCAAATGCCGCTGGTCTTGTTATGAAATACTTACGAAGAACAAAAGGAAAGTAAGAACGACGGGAAATAAGATTTTTTCTCTAAAAACCTTATTTCTGACACAGTTCTGGGACAGCAGAATGATTAATCTTTTTGATAATGCTCTGTAAAGAGTTCAGGTTGAGATGTTTTTAAATACTGATATTGCTCAGGTGTTAAAAAGATGAAATTTTTGTTGGAAGAATAGCCTATTGAATAAAAAGAGCCTTTGGCATTTGCTTCTTTTAGTGCCTGATTGACTAACTGAATAAATTCTCCTTCCCAGAGGAAGGAATAGATATCACTCATTTTTTGAGTATAGGTTTTGCCATTTAGATTAAATCCGTATTCATAAGAGATTTTGTTTCTTCCTTTTTTTGTCTGCTTTTCAACAATGTTTGTAGGGGTAAAGCTATTTTGAGAGATATGCTGTAAATGGTGTAGGAATGTTTGATATACATTTTTCGGTTCTTCCTCCATTCCATCATAAATGAATTCATGATAATCTGTATGTGCTACTATGTTGGGGAGATAGGTAAGTATATCTTCTTTGGTACTCACATTATCCCGAACCATTTTAGTCACTAAAATGGCTAACGAATCTTTAGAATATGTTGGAATAATACCAATCGATTCATATTCCTGAATCATTTTGGTGAGACCTGGTCGGTTGTATGTATTATCAAAAATTGTAGTTAACGCATGATCTATTGGAAGCCCGATGCTCATGGGAAATGCCTTTTCCAAAGCACGAACCTGGATACTATCCATAAGTATAAAGCCAATGCGGGTACCAATCTTTAGTTGCAGTCGGTCTTTGTCATCAATGACAAATAATCTCAACGAGCTACTCCGGTCTGTCAGAAAGTCATTTACAATTTGAAAGCTACCACTTTGTAGCCAATCTATTACAATATAGTCAACAGATCGATGCAAAGCCATCTTAGGTGTGAAAGATAACCTTTGTTGATAAGATGTTTTATTGACAGTAAATTCGAGGAATGTTTGGGTATATTCTCCACCATATTCTTCATCCTTAAACGTTTCATCAAAGGTTTTCTGATAGGTAAAGTCAAACTCTGGTAACAGAGATTCTCGAATCATAGTATACACTTGTAGAAGTGCCTGTAAGTTATCCTCTGGTAGAGTCTTAAAGTCCAGTACAAATGCTCGCTGACAATGAGTTAAAATTTCAGAAGGTTCCAATAGTGTATAGGGCTTATAGGATTGCTTCAACGTTTGTAGACTTGATTCAGAAAGGATACCTGCCATCTGTAGTGTATCCATATAGGCAATTTGTTCCTGTTTGCTTTGTTCATAGCCTTCATAGAAACTGCTCTGAGCGAATGCTTTAGCAAATAAAGAACTAAACATAGTGCTTCTTATAAACTCATTTTCGATCCATGTTTTAACATCATGGTATATTTTTTCATCTATGACTTGGTATTTGTGCAGAGTGTCATTTAATATATAGAAATCGGTTTGTAATTGTTTATATAACTGATCTTTATCAGAGGAAGGTTTTAGTTTGGGATTGTTTGGGGATAGTAAGGTATTACGCCAAACAGGGCCAATCAGGGATTCATATTTTTGCACAAGTTTTTTAATCTCTGCTTTTTGTCCATTTGCTTGATATAACTCATTTGAAGACTTATCTATGATTTGTGTTATAAGGCTAAACTGAGACAATAAATAGGCGGGAGAGAGGCTATAGACCGTATCCTGTTGTGTAGAATCACTAACGGAGCTGAAATACATTGATGGCTTTGATATCTCTAAATAATCTTCATATAAGCTATTATCAAAAGATGCGAGAGATTTATAAAAAAACTCTATACCCTGCTTAGATATCACTCCTGATTGGTGTAATTGATTTAACAATTGATGTGTTTCAGCTTTATTCCATTGTTGAGCAGATAAAGCCATACTTAGAAAGATAAAAAGGGTTAGGCAGGTAACAAATCGCATAGATAGTTTCTTATTTTCCTGGCTAATATAAAATAAGATAACCACCCGATAAATAGGTATTTGCCGGGAACAAGAAAGTATTTCAGAACAGATTGATTATCTGAAGACCGCTATGTAAAGGAATTGTTAGGAATTAGTGTATTTCCTTTTTGTATAACCACCCCTGAGTTTGGAGTCATTACAAAAGAATCACAGATTTGTTCCTGTTTATGGTGTTGATAGGTACAGGTTTGATAATGTTGAGCTACTAACCGCTGTGTTTTAGCTGGATAAACATATGCTATAAACCGGGCAGATGTCTGAACTTCAGATAGAGGAGTTTTCGGTAAATAAGGTGCTTCCTGAGTCAAAGGTTTCACCTCCGTAGTCACTTGTGCTTGTTGTTGCAATACATACGCTTCAAAATCAGCATTTTCCTGTTGTTCAAGCTGCTCAAATTTTTGCCATGTCTCATAGGCTGCCTCAATACGGGCTGTTACTTCATCCCGTTTGGCTTCTTTAAGGATATACTTAGCCGCATTGTCCTTATCTTTCTTCTGGTCAATTACAGCCAGGTGGAGGTCACTGCGTTTGTATTTGACACGAACATCTTTCAACTCTCTTTCCGCTTTTTTGAGTTGTTTGTCTCGTTGTTTTGAAACAGGTTGAGCTTCCAGTTCCGCCTTTTGTTGTTCGGCATGAGCTAACAACTTTGTGAGAAGAGTATGGTTGGCAATGGATTGCTTCTCATCTTCCGCTAAGTGCTTGATGCGGTTTTTCATACGAAACAGTTCATGATTCATACGGGCTTCCTGCTTTCTTAATCGATAGTACTCAGATCTGTATTTGCGAATGGCTGTTGTATTGCTGTGATAACGAGGCATATAGATAATACGTGTAAAATGGTTTATTACATAGTTTTGTTACCTTAAATATACAAAAAATTACGTTGGCTAGCAATAGGCTTTTGGTATAATCAGAAGTGTGTTAGTTGCTGATTATCAGTGTTTTAGTATTGTGTGTGACAAGCTATTGAAAAGGCGTTTTACCATGCAATAATAGAATAACCGACATGTACTGGCTGCATTTTTGTTTTTCTCTGGGTTAAGTCGTTCCTTTGTACCCCTAAAGGATGTCTGACTTATTTTTTAAAAGAGACTCAATAACCATATTTTGTAGTCTTTATAAAATAGCTAAGACAACCTCTTAACTGTGAACTAAGAACTTTAAAACTGATTTTATTATGCCTGGAATAGAGTTTTTTGGCGAAGAAGAACGCCGCGAAGTAATGGATGTACTGGAAACTGGTGTCATGTTTCGCTACAACCATGATGCAGAGCGTAAAGGACACTGGAAAGCCCGTGATTTTGAAAAGTCAGTGGCTGATTTTGTGGGAGCAAAATATGCACATGCTGTAAGTAATGGAAGTGCTGCCGTTGTATGTGCACTGGCTGCATGCGGAGTGGGTTATAATGATGAAGTAATTGTGCCTCCTTTCACCTTTATTGCTACTGTTGAAGCTGTGTTGTGGTTAGGTGCCATCCCTGTATTTGCTGAGATTGACGAAACCTTAAACCTTTCACCAGAAGGTATCAAAGCCTGCATTACACCTAAGACCAAAGCTGTGCTATTGGTACAGATGTGTGGTGCTATGGCCAAAATGGATGAGATCGTGAAAGTGTGTCAGGATAACAATGTCATGCTGATCGAAGATACAGCGCAAGCATTGGGTGCAAGCTATAAAGGTAAATCAGCAGGATTGTGGGGACGTATGGGCTGCTATTCTTTTGACTTCTTTAAGATTACTACTTGTGGTGAAGGTGGTGTACTGGTTACTAACGACGAACAACTGTATAAAAACGCAGACGTATTCTCTGATCACGGACACGACCATATAGGAAACAACCGGGGTATGGAAAAACACCCTGCACTGGGTATCAACTTCCGTATTGGTGAGTTTAATGCTGCTGTAGGTCTGGCTCAGATGCGTAAGATCAAACAGTTCATTGAAATCCAGCGTAAAAACAAAGCAACCCTGGTTAATACACTGAGCAAATTTCCGTTCATCCAGTTCCGTGAGATGACAGACGAAGCAGGTGATTCTGCTACCTTCCTGTCCTTCTTTATGCCGGATGAAGCTGCTGCCCGTCTGGCTGTAGAGGAATTTAAAGCACAAAACCTGGATAGCTATGCTTACTGGTTTGACAATAACTATCACTACATCAAAAACTGGGATCACCTGATCAGTCTGACCAGTGTAAATCCTATGCCTATCCACCATCAGGAGAAGCCACAGGATTGGTCTAAAATCCGTAGCTATATCCCTAAAACTGACAATCTGATCAGCCGTTTGATCTCCTTGCAGGTAAAGGTGGGCTGGACTGACGAACAACTAACTGAACGTTGTCAGAAGCTTTCCAACGCATTTGAAGCTGTTGCTAAAAAATTGTCTGTAACAGCTTAAGTATAATCTGAATAATCGAAAGCCTCACAGATTCACAGAATCCGTGAGGCTTTGTTATTTTAGTATAAGTATATGTCCTTGTATCGAATGTTTTTCAACCACAAATCCTTCAATACCTAACATGGGAACCTGGTACTCTTTGTATCCTTTTGATGAAGAGAAATTTACTGAGACTGTAGTACCTTCTTTGAAACGAGGTCTTGCAGATCGGCCAGATTTGTTTGATCTATATAAACAGACACGGCTTGATCATCATACTAATCTGACTACTGACATTATTGCGTCCGTAGCCTCAAGTCTTGATGCTGAGTTTAAATCGTATCCAGGGTATGATCCTTTCTCAAACGACCTGTCTACTTTTGAAAAAGAAAATCCCTGGTATTATGAATGGTCAGCCTTATTTGAGCTTGTTGTCTTTCATGAATGTGCTTATTATAAACCGGAACTGTATTGTGGCAAGTTTGGCATAAACTCACGCTTTACTGATACATCACAAGGTTCCGTAGCATATGGTATACTAGGGGATATCGCCAATGAAACCATTCATACATACTATACTATAGGTATTGTTAACTGGATTACCAATGAAGATGTGAAGTTGCTACTGATAGATTTTGATAATCTAAAACGTAGAAACAACCCTGGAGACGACTCAGAGCATGAACTGTATGACGAAGACTTTTATAATCTGTTGCTATTGGCAGATAAACATTCTCTGGGATTGCTATATGGAGCTGATCTGAAAGAGTATACAATCTTTGAAAGACAATTAAACTGATTAATATGATTGACTCAAACGGTTTCTAATACATACGAATCAATAAAAAATAAATGGGACTTTTTTATACACTTCATCCATTTGATAGTGATAAGTTTTATAGGGAGATTGTTCCTTCACTCAAAAAGGGGCTGACTGATCGGCCAGATTTGTTCGAGGGATATAAACGAACTTGTATCAATGAGAAGACTGAGCTGACACCAGATTTGATTGCGTCTATTGCCAGTCAGTTTGATACTGAATTTAAATCGTATCCGGGGTACAATGCTTATTCTACAGATGTATTTACTTTTCGTGATGAGCGTGACTGGATAGAGGAATGGTCCAGTTTGTTTCAATTTATTATCTTCCAGGAGTGTGCTTTCTATGAGCCAGAATTTACTTTTGGGAAGAGTGGTATTGCGCTCATGTATGATAATACGCCTGCCAACTCTGTTGCGAAGGATATTTTTACCACAATTGAAAGAGCAACGATCTTTTCTTGTTATTCAATAGGTATTGTTAACTGGATTAAGAATGAAGATGTAAAATTGTTATTGCTGGATGCAAAAAGTATTCGGCTGGCAAATCGTTACAAAGAAGAGTTTCCGGATTTATATGATTATAACTTTGATAGATTTTTAACATTGGTAGATAGACATTCGCTGGGTTTGGTATATGGAGTGGATTTACTAGACTATCGGGTTCCCGGAAGAACTTTATCCTAAAATATTCTCTGTACCTATACTGAATTTTTATTGTGATCCCTTTTACTGTTATCTATGAAGACAATCATCTGATTGTTGTAAATAAAGCTTCTGGTGTGTTAGTTCAACCTGATAAGAATGGTGACCCTGCATTGGAGCAACTGATCAAACAATACATCAAAGAAAAATATAGTAAGCCAGGAGAAGTATTTCTGGGTGTAGTGCATCGACTAGACAGGCCGGTAAGTGGACTGGTGATATTTGCCAAAACGTCTAAAGCTCTGGTGCGTATGAATGAACTGTTTAAACAGCGGGATATTGAGAAGGTATACTGGGCGGTAGTTGGTACTATGCCTGCTGAACCAGAAGGAAAGCTGGTGCATTGGATTACCCGGAGTGAAAAAAGCAATTTATCAAAAGCACATAAAACGGAAGTAAAGGGTAGTCTGCGTGCTGAACTGCAGTATAAGTTGATTCAACGTTCGGACAGATACAGCTTGCTGGAAGTTCATTTGATGACAGGCCGGCACCATCAGATCAGAGCACAGCTATCAGCTATAGGATGCCCAATAGTAGGTGATCTTAAATATGGTTTTGCACGTAGCAGCCCGGACGGTAGTATTTTTCTGCATTCCCGTTATACCAAATTTATCCATCCAGTACAGAAAGAGGAGATTATCCTGGAAGCTCCCATGCCTGAACTCTGGCGTAAATATGGTATGGGATAGAAAAACTAATCTTTTACAAGGATACTGCGTATAAGTATTGAATGGAATACACTGAGGTACATTATTTTATAGATAATAATGTATCTTGTATGCTGTAGAATAACGCATGCATTTACAACATAGGTAACCAAAAACAATTATGGACAACAGCAAAGAAATTGCCGCTAAGTATCATGTTAGTGAAGAGACGGTTAAGGTTCTCTTATATGGCTTACGGCTTTCAGGTGGAACACAGGTACAGTTTAATATTCCGGAACTGGGAGGTATGGGACAATGGCAATCCGGAATGGTAATGATTGGAGATATGTTTAACTCCAGCCTTAAAGATAAGGTAAATCAGATTTGCACAGAACTGGCAGTATGGGTAAGAAATGCTGAGTCTCAGGCTGAAACTCAGATAGTACCTGATCATCACAAAGCTACTCCTGACAAATCTACAGCAAAAGCTACTTCTACCAGAAGTGCTTCGTTTCAGGGAAGTCAGAATGGTCTTCATTATACTTACTATGCTTCTGAAAACGTACTTGAAATTGATGATAACGGAAAAAAAGCAAAATACGATACAACAGGATATCAGCTAACTGGTGTACAGCAATCGCAGGACAACAGTAGCCAAAGTGTTAGCTTCACTCATCCGGGAGGTTCATTGCGTCTTAAAGACCTGAAGAAGGTAAAGGATGTAAAGAAGAGTTAGGCATATATAAAGCCTGAAAGTGCCCTGTAATATAGCCATGCTTACCTTGTTTGATCTGTAGCATGACTATATTACAGGGCACTTTTGTATTTACATTCCTACATATACGATGATTTTCGTGTGGTGGTTTTTAAGATTTTATGAGTAGTAATGCTAGGAAATGCTTGTTTGAATATATGTCATATTATATAACATGTAAAAAATGAGAAATATTTTTGAAACTTACATTACTTGTCTTAATAGAATAGTCGTTTTGTACTAAGTAAGAGGTGGTTTATTTAGAAATAGTATTGCTGATTAGAAACCGGAAGAAGAGTTTTTACAGGTTAAATGTTGGTTATTAGCTTATTTGAAGGTTTTTTTAATTTTGTAATGGTAAAATAGAGAAAGGATCTCTGTAGAAGAAAAAAAGTTTTACAATTGTATTGGTTTAATAATATAAAATGTGTATTAATAGGAATTTTATTATTTATATATTTCTTGTATTATGTATTAATGCTGCTTTTATATAAATTTTGTTGGTATGTATTGAAATATAGGGGTGTGATTTATGTATAATTTATGTAGATTTTTGTGAGCTTTAATGTATTTGGTTTTTGTAGTCTTTGCCTCAGATAGAGATAAGGTAGCTTTTTTAGTTATTTGTTTTTACTATAATATAAATAAATTGCTGTTACCCGGTTACTGAATTTTTTATATTTAACCTTTTTGTATAAATAAAGAGTAACAACATCACACGGTAATATTTTAGCTTTTTTCAATCGATAGAAGAATTGACTCTTCTTTATTTTTGAATGTTAGTTTTATTCATCTTAAAAACAGTATTCAATAATGAAAGAAATCGCTGCACTAAAAAAAGAAGGTTTTGATATACCTTTTGTTAAATTTCTTTTGCGGAAAGATAACGTACTTATTATGGAGTGGAAGGGATTTGTTAAGGCTGATCTGATTAAAGAAGCTCATGAAAAAGCATTGTCTGTAATAAAGGAAAATAATGTGACAGGACTGGTAGAAGACGTAGTAAACTTTACAGGACCTTTTACAGAAGTTAATCAATGGTTTATTTCTTATTGGGTTCCTGCAGCATTAAAAGTAGGTCTTAAAAAAGCAGGTGTATTGATGAGTAGCAGTTATTTTACTCAGCTTTCTGTAGAGCAATTGAAAGAGAATCCGGAGTTCAAGAGACTTGGTTTAGGTTACCGGATTTTTGGAGAGATGAATAAGGCTACAGACTGGCTTCTTGAAGGAGTAACTGTAAGATAATACCAATACGAACATAGCAAAGAAAATAATCTTAGTGCTTTTCAATGTATCTTCTATAGTAGTATACATTGAAAAGCACCACTTAAATCCATACAGATATAGGAATTTTACTCTATACATAGTCATCTGAAACTGTAATACTCTGAACCGGAGTTTATAGCAATATTCTACAAACAAACATCCTCTGTGAATGTATGAAGGGGTGATGCCAGTTTCCTGACTTGGAAGGAGCTGGAATTGGTTACTGCTCTGTCTCTTTTGGGTTGTTATCTGATAAGGATCTTCCTGTTTAAATCACATTTACTTTCTCGTAAAAGGTCTATCTGATTGTTTCTACTCAGAATGGTATGCTATTGTAACTTTTGTGCAGAAGCCGATGAATTATGGACACTCAGTAGTGCTAAATTGATGTTACTTGTTTTTGTAATTATATGTTTGAAAATCTATTTTATAGTTGTTAGGTGTTGTTTAATGTGATAGAAATATTTTTTTTATTGCATGATTGGATGATTCTGTATTTGATTTTCAAGTGATTGATAATTGTAAAATAGTATTCTATATATAAGTTACATTTTGGGTATTGATTTGGTTATATGTATTTTATAGATTTACATAAATGCTGATTGTTGGTGGTATTTGTGGAAATATAATAAGATAAACAGGTTAATTTTTTGATAAAAAAGCTTACAACGCTAAACCATTCCTAATGGCCATCTAATAGTAGTTTATCTTCTGTTTTACAGTTTATCCAATAATCTGAGTATGAACCGAATTCGGGTAAATGCCATGGAAATTGAGCAACTGCTTGATTTAATGGAGCGGAATAACTTTTTGTATCCTGCCAAAAAGGAGAAACTTATTCCTGTACTGGGATCTATCAAACAAAATCTGCAACGTGCGTTTGGTCTTCCTGATTCAATGTATCGTACACTTACTTTCTATGATGGAGCCGAACAGATGTTTGCTTCTATTGCAGCCTGGAAGTACACACCTTCTTCCATGATTATTCTGCATCTGGTATCCAATCAACCCGTAAAAACACGTGAGATCTTTTTCTACCACATCTTAAAGCTGGCTGCTATTGAGCAGGAACCTGTACAGGCAATATTGACATATTATCAGCCGAAGACTCGTTTTGCACATCGCATGTTTACACATTTGTATGAAAGACGTGTAGATGAAGGGGTATTGATTGAGCCTTTTCACTTTTATGCCTTTCAGCGTAACAGCATAGACAACACACAGGGTCAGAACTCACCGTTTACCTATAATATCATAAAAGAGCTTGACAGTCAATTAGTATATGTCAACGGTTCTGCTATACCCGGATATGAATCCTCTTCTGCCGATGCTAAGAAGATTATAAAACCTTTGGTGGAGAAATGGCTTAACAAGGGTATACAGGATAAAGATACAAATGCGACTTCTCCTGTTGGCACTAAAAGTACAGGACGTTGGCAAATCCGATCCATTCGGCAAGAGGATCATGCTGCTTTCGCTGATCTTTTGCAGGCTGAAAGAAGCCAGTTATATACTCAGGCATTGGATCTGGAAGGCCAGGATATGACTCTGACTAAACTGGATGGGCGTTATCAGCAACAAGGGCTTACTCGTCGCCGGGCAATTTTGTTATGTTATGCCAAAGACTCTGGTCTTTTAGCTGGTGCGTTGATTATTAACCGAGGGTCTGTAGGTCTGCACTTTTCGCAAATTGAAAATGCTGCTGAATTTATTGGCAATAGCCTGTTGTCTCCTACAGAATTATCCGAAGCTCTGAGTACCCTTATTCAGTCCAGCAAAGAAGCCTATGCAGATTGTGAACTGGATGTAGTGCCTCTTTTGATTAAATCTTCACAGGCGGAACAAATGTCAGTGCCTGGACTGGTATTTCAGAGACAATATAATCTGATGATTTGTAACCGGGCCAATTTTATAAACTGGATTACGTATCTGATGCAGGAGTACGAGAAATCTCTGAATTATTCTGTCAATCAGTCTGATACGATGAGTGTTGAAGCTGCATAAGCTTTTCAGTTGATACATCTGTTGATAATTCTAAAGTTACTTAGCCTTTAGTTAACCTCTTAATACGAAGCACACATATTTTCTATATTTTACTATTAGTTATTCATGTCTGAACTTATTCAATCTCTTTCTACGAATTCTGCTACGAAACAGGATTCCACAGTAAACTCCTCTGAGGCTTATAGTCGTTCCCGTTATCTGATGGATGATCCTCGCGAAGCAAAACGCCTGGATGCTAAAGTAAATCCGGATGAGTTTATTTCTACTTTCTTGTCACCTGTATTGACAGAAGGTGCACAAACTATTGCAGATTTGGGTTGTGGGGCAGGTGCTATTATTTCTGCATTGGCAGCGAAATTTCCTGAAAAGCAGTTTTTTGGAGTAGATGTCAGTGCAGCCCGTTTGGAACAGGCACAGTTGAAATGCTTTACAGAGGAAGGAAATGCACTTACCAACATTTCTTTCCGTGAGGGATCTATCTATGAAATCCCTCTGGCATCTGATTCAGTTGATGTGGTATATACACGCTTTCTGCTTGAATACCTGAAAGAGCCAGTTGCTGCTATTCGTGAGCTGAAGCGTATCATCCGTCCAGGAGGAAAAGTAGTATTACAGGATCTGGATGGACAGTTATTGTTCCAATATCCGTTCAGTGTACCTGAAATGGAACAGGTGTTTGATTACCTAAATAAGAAGACTGGCTTTGACCCATATATTGGACGTAAACTATTTGCTTATTCCCGTCAGGCTGAATTAGTATTAGACAAAATGGATGTGCGGGCATATCACTTATTCCCTGGCAAGATTGATGATTACAATCGCTGGTTATGGGAGATGAAGTTTGACATCTTTATGCCGCAGGCTGCTGAGGCTTTGGGTAGTGAAGAAGCTGCACAACAGTTAAAAACCAAATACATGGCTTTCCTGGATGACCCGGATACCTTGTTGTATTCAAGTTTGTTTACATTATATCTGACTAAATAAGCATTTTCTTTCCCCTTCTGGAGGCAATGCCAATAGAAGGGGAAATCTTCACTTTTACTGTTTCTCTTGTATTTTCTGTAAGAGGCAATTGTGGCTCTAATGCCAAGATGCTGATTTGAATTCTCATTCAACGCTGTCAACAAAGAGAGGCTCTTTTTTGTCTTACTTTTATCCTAGTTCTTTTTCTAAAGAATACTATTCCTCTTCTCCACAAAAACACTCTTCTTTTTTGTCTTTCTGAAAGAATCTCTTGGCAAATAGAGTCACGTTTGTATTATGAGCAAAAAAATACATTCCAAACCCAAATGCCACATTGAGAAAACATCTGGTAATAAAAGCTTTTACTTGGACTGACAGAAACTGTTTTTACTTATTTCCTTTCTGTAAACTTTGAATAGGATTGAATAAAGGAAAGAACAAATAGAACTGGGGTCGTTATCCCTGCCTGAGGTAGTATTATTCCCTATTTTTATGTATGAATAATCTATAAATCAGTCTACCTTTGCGTCCCTATACAATTCCTTTTATTGATTTTCTTTTTTATTTAAGGATATGAATTACAAAAACTTTAAGAGTGTCGAAAAATGTGTATTCGGCAATGGAAGCTTTAACCAGTTGCGTGAAATTATAGATGCAAAGAAACAGAGTGCAGATGACTATTTTGTGTTTGTAGTAGATGATGTATTTGAGAATAAAGCATTTGCACAACGTATCCCTGTACTCGAAGATCAGGACAAACTGATTTGGGTAAATGTAGACAAAGAGCCTACCACCGAACAGGTAGATGCACTGACTGCTAAAATTCATGGATTTGGCAAATTGCCTGCTGGCTTGATTGGTATAGGTGGAGGAAGTACAATGGATATTGTGAAAGCTGTATCTATGTTGTTGACCAATCCCGGACCTGCCACACAATATCAGGGCCTGAATCTGATTAAAAACAGAGGAATTTACAAAGTAGGTGTACCTACACTGGCAGGTACAGGGGCTGAGGTATCGATGACAGCTGTATTGACAGGTCCTGTAAAGAAGTTGGGTATCAAGTGTGATTATACCATTTTTGACCAAATCATCCTGGACCCGGAAGTAGTCGCAGATGCTCCTATTGATCAACGTTTCTATACAGGTATGGATTCCTATATCCACTGCGTAGAGTCTCTGACAGGTACAAAAAACAATGCATTCAGTACTGCGTTTGGCGAGAAGGCGTTGACTTTGTGTCAGGAAGTATTTTTGCGGGAAGATATTTCTCGCCTGGAAGCAGATGAAAAACTAATGATTGCTTCCTATATGGGAGGATTGAGTCTTACCTATTCTGAAGTAGGTGCTTGCCACGCTTTGTCTTACGGCTTGTCGTTTGTATTTGGCTACCGTCATGGTATTGCCAACTGTATTGCATTTGATGTACTGGACGAAGTATACGGTGATTACGTAAATGAATTTCGTCAGATGCTGGCGTTACATAAAGTAACGCTGCCTAAAAATCTGGCTGCTACCTGGACTGAGGAAGAGATTTCTAAAATGGCAGATGTAGCGATTGCATTGGAACACATGTGGATACATGCCTACGGCCCAGACTGGCGCAATGTATTGACCAAAGAGAAAATCATGAACTGGTATCGCATGATGTAAGCGATTCTTGTTGTTTTTTCAATAATATCATGGAGGAGCAAGAAAATGATAGTAGTTTCACTGCTATTATTCCTGCTCCTTTTTTATTGATAATTAGCATTATGAAAGTAACCGTAGAGATTAGTCTGTATCCATTGCATGAGCAATATGAAAGCTCTGTACTGGCATTTATTGAGAAATTAAGAAGGCATCCTGAAGTGGTTGTTGAAACCAATGGTCTGAGTACACAAATCTTTGGGGAGTATGATTTTGTGATGAAAGAACTACTGCCTGTACATATTCAGGAAGTTTTCAAAAAGGAAAAGGCCGTTGTTGTCTTAAAGATAGGGCAGGGGCATCTTCGGTATGAAGAATAAGACACATGGTGAATAATCCACTGGCTTAGCTATGTTTCTGGATGAACTGTATGGAAAGCTGATTGAAAATGTCAGGCTGATCTACATTGACCACATGGCCTGAGTTGGAAACTACTTCCAGTATGGCAGATTGGTGTTGTTTGACAATTGCCCGTACCGGAGCCAGAAACATATAGTCTTCTTCTCCCATCAGATAAAGAGTTGGGATGAAAATCTCTTTTTCATGAAAGTATCTGAGCAATGGATTGATTTCTCCTGTCAGGCGTGTCCAGCGTAGAAATTCTTTTCGTGCCAGGCGTTTAGCTTCCTCAATAAATAATAGCCGGGATTGCTCGTGTCGTTTTTTAGGCATAATAATCCAGGCCAGCAACTTATATAGCCACATATAGGGCATAACCCGCTTCAGTACATTCCCTGCATGCATGAGTACTTTTGATCGTATGGTAAGCCGTGTAATGGCTCCACCCAGAATCATAGACTTGATACGTTCAGGTTGTAACTCTCCGAGTGTACGGATAATCAGGCAACCCAGAGATATACCGATAAAGTGAGCCGCTTTGATTCGTCTATCATCCAATACTTCCAGTACATCTTTTGTCACATCTGTAAAAGTGTACGTTTTCCGAAGGTGTTCCTGTAGCAGGTTTTTGGATTTCCCATGGCCTCTCAGATCAATCAGTAATACATTAAAATGCTGACGAAATTCCCGTAGTTGTTTAAACCAGATAGAGGAGCTTCCTCCCGCACCATGGATAAACACGACCCATTCGGCTGCGGGGCTTTTAATGAATTGTTTAGAGTAAAGCATAGAGGCTGGAATCAGATAGGAAAGATAGTGAATTAAAGGAAAACCAAAAAGTAGAGGCTGACTTCAATAGCATAATCTACTCTCTTATTTTAAACTTGGGAATCGAAAAGGTTAATAAGCGATAGCTTTAAACAGTTTAAAATTGATAGGACTACAAATTTTAATTTCTTGTCCTGGATCTGCTATTTTATAGTATTATTGAAATAAAACTGCCCGACTTAAAAGCCGGGCAGTTTGTATACGTAATAAAATCTAGTAGGAAATTTTATTTGGTTGGGTGTTTTATCGATTCAACATCTATTTCTTTTGCTCCACCTCCACCAATCAAACCTCTCACAAAAATTGTGTATAGTTTTCCTTCTTCAAAGTTTTCAGTAAAGTCAATAGGTGCTGTTAGCGGTTTAACACCTGTGCCTAGTGTTACATTGCTATTGATGATTTGCAATGCATAACTTCCTGCATCAATGGCAGTAAATGCAGCTGTATTTGTGCTTACTCTATCATTGTCAATTGTCACACTTTTTGATATTTCCAGATAGGGTCTTCTTTGTGCGTTTCTAACTGTATCTGTCTTGTTAGTTCTTGTATTTTTTACTGCAATTTTCGTTGGAAGGATACTTGCTTTTGTATCTGCATCTACAAGTTCTAACGCTTGTGCATTTGGTGATAAGTTAATAAAACGAACAAACGCTTTTCCTGCAACTGCACTACGTACAATATCTTCTACCGGAAATAAACGTAATCCTCCCTGATCCGTTACACCTGCAGGTGTAGTAGGTTTTGGACGAGTGGTTGTGTCTGTTACAAATACAGTGTAGTACTTACCTGCTGTAGTCGTAAAGTTGGTATTATTAGTTGATCCTGCTCTATATACTACATCATTTGAGCCAAGAGTACCTCCGATTTGTCCTGAAGCTGCTTTAGCACGAAACTGGAGGGGACCTGCTTGTGGAGTATTGTAACTTTCCTGAATATTTGGAAATGTTAATCCTGTTCCTGCAGCTATGTTATTGATAAAGAAATTTAATTGTGGAGCATCAGGTGATGCATTAACAAACAAAATGTTTGCTGTTAAAGAGGATGGTGCCGTTGCAGGAACAGGAGTTGGAGTTTCCGGTTCACTACATGCAGCCAACATACTTGCCATCACACCAGCAATAAGGCTATATCTTGTAATTTTCATGATATCTTCTTTTTATAGCTTAATGTTTTAAGAACTATACAGAAGACCTATTACTATGCTAAGGCCTTCTGTAAGTATAGATTAATTAAAAGTATAACGTAAGCCAATCTGTAGCTGCCAACGAGAATTGATGTCAGTACCTGATAAATATGATTTGCTCAATGGTGTACCATTAGAGTTGGTAGCAAATGTATAGATTGGTCTGCCAGTTGTTGGTGTTGCATTATGAGTTGTTTCGTATCCAACAAAGTTAAGGATACTGCTTCTTGCAGGGTTCTTAACTAATCCCAAATCAGAGTTGATCAGATTAAGTGCATTGATTAACTCTACAGATATTTGCAAGCTATTACGTTTACCTCCAATGTTTTGGAATACATCCTGCAATAGACGTAAGTTCAGACGGTGTACCCATGGGGCAATAGCTCCATTACGTTGTGCATATTGACCACGACGGCTATTCAGGTATTTATCCTGGCTGATGTATGCATCTAACTGTTCCCAAATCTGAGTAGGTGTACGTTTATCGTTTGCATCTGTTGTAGTCAGAATAATTTCATTCTGATTTCTAGGGATATAGATCAGGTCATTAGAATTAACACCATCACTATTAGGGCTATTACCATATACATAAGAGAAGTTAGCGCCTGAACGTCCTTCATAAATAGCAGAGATTGTAGTGGCTAAACGGCTTAAGTATTCAACACGATACGAAGCACTAGCTATAACTCTGTGAGGAGTAAGGTTACTTGAGTATGATAATACAGGCGAATTAGGATTTCCTACAACCTGGTTACCTGAGAATAAACCTCCGGCAGTAGATCCACTCTGACTATTCAAATCTCTGGAATCTGTATATGTATAGGCTGCAGAAGCATAGATACCATTACTAAAGTTTTTCTGTAACTGAGCTGTAATACTCCACTGATATCCTTTGTTTGTATTATCCAATACCAATGCCTGTACGATTCTGTCATTGATACGTCTGTCTTTAGGTGCAATAACAGTCGCATCTCCTGCAACTCCACCAAATAATGGACGGCCATCACCCGCAAGAGTACCTACAGGATCAGCTAAGTTTGCATCACGAATATACACTGCATTGAGGTCTTTGGTATAGATAAATTCCAATGTACCAACAAGGCCCCATGGTAGTTGTTGATCAATCGCAATGTTGCTTCTCCATACTTGCGGGAATTTAAAGTTTCTCACAGTTGAGTTAATAGAGAATGTTGCTGGTGGAGATTTAATAGTCTCAGGTGAAGGATTGTTTGCATTCGGATTTGGGCTAAATACAGGAGTCGCAGCATTGCTGGTTGCATTAATAGTTCCAAAGAATAAACCATTGTTACTAATCTGGTTAGAGACCCAAACAAATGGAATACGACCTGTAAAGATACCTGTTCCTCCACGTAATTGAGTCGTTTTATCACCTTTTACATCCCAGTTAAACCCTAAGCGAGGTGAGAATAATGGTGTAGATTTAGGTAGCTTCCCTACTAATATCTGTTCTCCCTTAGAAAATGTCATTGTATCTGACACTGGGTTGCCATCCAGTTTTGTCGGGAAAATAGGAATGTCTACACGAATACCACCTGTTAATTTTAGATTCTTAATACCCGTATATTCATCCTGAGCATAAAATCCTAATTGCAAGGCTGACCATTCTGCTCTTGGTGCAGGTTGATCTTTTAGGGCTGAATACTGTAATAAATATTGACTAGCATAATTGTTATTTGTACTAGTGCGACTTTGGTTTCTAACATTCTCAATAAAATCACTAACACTATTAAACTGATAAACACCCTGTATCTGTTGTGTAAATACGTTGTTGAAGTGGAAGAACTCATTTGCTGTTCCCACTGTAACTGTATTGTTCTTCAGATAGATGCTAAAGTTATCATTAAGCTGGAATACATCTTGGTTAAGCAAGTTATTAGGGGTAAATGGATCAGGACCAAAAGTTGTTAATGTTTGTCCGTTAGGGCCTAAGATGTCAACCGTAGGGAATTTTGGAACGGCTCCTCCACCTGCTTGCTCTCTGAAGTCACGGAAACGAGTGTAACCTGCAGTTAATGTGTTAGAGTATTTATTTCCAAAGCTGGAGTTTAATTCTGCGATGACAGACAACATATTGTTGTTGATGCGATACCAGGAACTAGAGAATGGCAGCGCATTGTTGCTGTTTTGACGTCCACCGGGAGGTGAGGAACCGAAACCACCTGAATTGCTTGGAGGCACATCTCTGTATGAGTTCAACTGGTTATAACGCAACGTTAATTTATGAGACTGATTAATGTTCCAGTCTAATTTAGCCAGATACTTGCTGCTTTGGCTTGGTGCATCAAAGTTAGCAAAAGTGCCCGGGTCAAATGTCCAATCCTTCCCAGTTTCAGTGTTTATTAGAAAATCTCTTAAACGATTTAATTCTGCTGAAGTCTGCTGATAAGGTGTTCCACTGGCAGATTGACCATCAGCAGGGAATGTTACTGCTGGATCAATTCGTTTCTCCAACTCTACGTTTACAAAGAAAAATAGTTTGTTTTTTACGATTGGTCCACCCAAACGGAAACCCATGTTGCGATTGCGGAATTCAACCAAAGGTTGTTTTACACCTTCGATCTTTTTTCCTGCAAAACTCTCATTACGATAGAACCAATAGGCAGAACCCTGAAATTCGTTTGTCCCACTACGGGTAACTGCGTTAATTCCTGCACCTGTAAAAGCTCCCTGACGTACATCATAAGGGGCTACAGATACATTAATTTCCTGAATTGCATCCACACTGATTGGTTGCGCATTGGATTGTCCTCCTGGAAGTGCACTTAACCCAAATACGTTATTAGAAGTAGAACCATCAATAGAGAAGTTATTGTACTGGTTACTTCTTCCTCCAAAGGTAAAGTTTGTACCTGCCTGTGGTGTCAACGCACTAAAATCCTGAAAGCTACGTGTAATAGATGGAAGCCTTTCAAACTGCTCACGGCGTATGTTTGTTGCAGCACCTGTTCTATCAGAGTTAAGAATCGGATCTTTGGCTCCGGAAACAACAACTTCTGACAGTTGTGTACTTTCATCAGAAAGCTTGAAGTTGGCTGTAAAGCTTTGTCCAAGACTAAGCTGAACACCTTCTTGTTTCTGTTCTTTGTATCCAACAAAAGTAACAGTAATAGTATAAGGACCTCCAACGCGAGCAGTTGGAAAGTTGTAACGTCCATCTGCACGTGTGATTTGTGCATATTGTGTTCCGGAAGGAGTATGTACAGCAACTACGGTAGCCCCCGGCAGTACTTCACCTTTGGTGTCTGTAACAACCCCGCTGATAGATGCCGTGGTAATCCCCTGTGCTACAACTTCCTTTCCAGCTAATAAAGCTAAGAACAGGATTGAAAGCGTGAGTAATCTTTTAAGCATAATTAAGGTTTAAGATAAATGAAGAAATTGGATTTAGATGATGAGAAAAGGTGTGAAACAATTTGTCTTTGATAGTTGGATTTTACAGGTAAGAGTAGTGAAATCTTACACCCCTTTTACCTTGCAAAACTACTTCCTGCAATTATCTTTCGATAATGATTAATATTAATTAATTGTTAATTGAATTGCCTGGAATTTGTATTATTTTTATTAATACTTAGATAAAATGAATTTGAGAAATCCGTTGTCTTTAACCCTTACCTAGTAAATTAAAGGGCATTTTTTATAAATTTGAGCTGGTTTTATATAAAAGAAGACTTTTTTAGAGGCAGAAAGACGTATAAGTATAATGTTTGTTCAAAAATATGCTTATTTTCTGAAACCAAAAAATTTAATTTTTTATATGTCAGTGTCAGTTTGTACAAAAAATAATGGGGCAGTAAAGAGTAAAATGGGATAGAAAAAATAGATATATGTTGTTATAGAACTAACATCCTGAATTTTACCTTCTATACTAAAACAAGAACAGAAATTTTACTATTTTTTGCTTACATAATCTCTATATTTATTTTTCATGCAATTAAACTACAAAGTACTGGGAGAAGGAAAACCTCTCATCATTATGCATGGCATTTTTGGGTTAATGGATAACTGGATGGGACTGTCGAAGGTCCTTTCTCAAAACTACAAAGTCTATCTGCTGGATTTGCGCAACCATGGACGTTCACCTCATTCGGATGAGTTTGATTATGAGGCCATGAGTCAGGATTTGCGTAAGTTCATGGAAGAACATGCCATTGAGAATCCTCATATCATCGGACATTCGATGGGAGGGAAGGTGGCTATGTATTTTGCTGGTCGTTTTCAGCCCGAATTATTTGATAAAATGGTGATAGTGGATATTGCTCCAAAATATTATCCTGTACATCATCGTTCTATACTCGACGCTTTGCAAAGTATTGATTTACAGAGTTTACAAAGTCGTACTCAGGCAGATGAGGTATTGGCGCATTCTATACCAGAGATGGATGTACGACAATTCTTGCTGAAAAACCTATATAGAAAAGATGAAGGAGGTTTTGGCTGGCGTTTTAATCTGAATATATTGAATCAGGAGATAGAAAATGTAGGGGAAGGACTACCTGAACATTTTTATTCAGAACGACCGTTTTTATTTATTCGTGGTGGGCTTTCTCATTACATCAAGGACGGTGATATGGATTTGATCTTAAAACATTTTCCCAATGCGCATTTGGAAACAGTAGCAGGGGCAGGACATTGGGTTCATGCAGAGAAACCTGAAGAATTGCTTACCCTGGTACAGGATTTTATACGTTAAGTTTCTATCTAACTAACGACATCTATGCGCAAAATACTGCCTGTTTTTTTTGCTATATGGCTTGCATGTAGCTTTTCTATTGCTCAAACTAAAGTAGTATTTCCACTGAAAACCAGTCCTAACAAAAGGCATCTGGTAGATCAGAATAACAATCCGTTTCTCTATGTTTCAGATTCCGGATGGCGGCTTTTTATGGGGTTGACTGAGACTGAAGCCAGAGAATATTTGCTAAAGCGAAAAGAGCAGGGTTTCAATACAATACATGTGATGCTGACCTCTATTCCAGGCGATAAAAACAAGCAGGGACAGGAACCCTTTGTGGAATACGATTTTGTAAAGCCTAATGAAGCCTATTTCAAACATGTAGATCGGATTGTCAGCCTGGCAGACTCTCTGAATATGTTGCTGGCAATTGCTCCGCTCTGGTATAGTTGCTGTAATGATGGATGGGCTACAAGTCCACAAAAATATATGCAAAAGAATGGAAAAGAGAAGTCGTATTTGTTGGGACAATTTGTCGGGAATCGATATAAAAAGTTTAACAATATACTCTGGATCATTGGTGGGGATAACGATCCGTATGATAATCTGGAGGAAGTGCGACAAATGGCACGTGGCCTGAAACAGGCAGATCCTCAACATTTGATTACATACCATGCGGCTGCCTCCCATTCCAGCACTGATGTATGGCCTGCTAACGAAAGTTGGCTGGACATATCTATGACATATACCTATTTCAGAGGATTTACCAAGGCATGGAACAAAGTACAGCCTGATGTATATGAGGTAGGGTACAACGAGTACAGAAAGAGTCCGGTACGGCCTTTTGTACTGGGTGAGTCTACCTATGAAGGAGAACATGGCACACTAGGATCAGATCTGCAAGTTCGTAAGCAGGCATATTGGGCTATGCTATCTGGAGCTGGCGGGCATTCCTACGGTTCTCCTTTCTGGAAAGTAGATGCTAGTTGGAAATCGTATCTGGATTTACCGGGAGCTAAGTCGTTAAAACATCTGGCAGAGTTATTTCAGACATTTGACTGGACTGCGCTGGAACCTGATATTGCCGGAGCGCTGATTGCCAAAGGCAATGAAAAATACGCCACCAACGATTTTGCTACAGCCGCTATTACCAGAGACCATAAAGTCGCTGTTATTTATGTGCCTTCTGCACGGGGAATCACAGTAAATACGGGTATACTGGATGGCCGCTTACTGATTCCAAGCTGGTATAACCCACGCACAGGAGAAAAACGAGGTTCTGACCCATACCCTATTGGCTATAAAATGTTGTTCGAATCTCCTGATAAAAACGACTGGGTATTGGTACTGAGGGTAGATGAGAGTGCAAAAAAGAAATAAATTCCAGACTGAAGGCCAGAGAAATCTGGCCTTTTGGTTTGTTTACTGTCCTAACTTGCGAATTAGATATAATACCAGTGAAAACACTACACTTAACAAAATACTGGTTGCCAGCGGAAAGTAGAATGTAAAGTTTTCTTTCTTTACCAAAATGTCTCCTGGCAGTTTCCCCAAAAAAGGTAAACGAGGACCATAGGTAATACCTATACCTACTACAACCAGAATAATGCCGAGAATGATAAGTGTCCTGCCCATATTTTTATAATAACCCGATAATATAAATACTAATCCGGAAAGCTGCTGAGCTGTGTTTTGCGATTTTTAATCCTTTGTGCTATCGTACTATCTAAATAAATCCGAACTTCGCCCTACAGAATAAATCTTCATTGTTTTGAACAAAGGTAAACTATATTTGATTCCGACGGTACTGGCTCCAGATACGTCTACTCGTGTGTTATCTCCACAAATTAAAGAGGTTATCACGCAACTGGATTATTTCTTTGCAGAAGAGTTGCGGACATCCCGTCGATTTATCAGCGAACTGCAAACCGGACGTCGTATTGAGTCCATGACATTTTATGAACTCAATAAGAATACGCCTGAATCAGAGACTACCCAACAGTTGAAGATTATACTAGAAGGAAAGGATGCTGGTATTTTATCAGAAGCCGGCTGTCCTGGAGTAGCTGACCCTGGTAATGTCGCGGTTCGATGGGCGCATCAGCAGAGTGTTCAGGTTGTACCGCTGATTGGTCCGTCATCTATTCTGTTGGCGTTAATGGCTTCGGGTATGAATGGGCAGTCTTTTGTGTTTCATGGCTATTTGCCCATTGATCAGGCTCAACGTATTAAGTCATTAAAAAACATAGAGAAAGAGGCTATCCAGAAAAAACAGACACAGATTTTTATGGAAACTCCTTATCGCAACAATTCTTTGTTGAAAGATATTCTGCAGAACTGTCAACCACAGACATTGCTTTGCATTGCTACTCAGGTAACCGCTCCGGACGAGATGATTGTTACCAAAACTGTTAAGCAGTGGAACGCCAGTAAACCTGATCTGCATAAAAAGCCAACGATTTTTCTATTGTATGCCTAAGCCTTCTTTTAGCCCTATCTCTAAATACTTATCCTAAACCAGTAATCTACTACGTATGCTTCATATTCAAACTTTTACTTTCAATCCTCTTGCCGAAAATACCTATGTTCTTTATGATGATACGCTGGAGTGTGTAATTATTGATCCAGGTTGTTATGAACGGGATGAGCAGGAAACATTGGCAGCATTTATTGAAGAGAAAGGATTGAAAGTAATAAAGTTGTTGAATACACATGGCCATTTTGATCACGTGTTTGGCAATGCCTATGTGAAGCGAACATTTGGCGTTTCCTTATTTATTCATCCATTGGATGAAGCTACTTTACGATCCGTCATAACCTATGCTTCTATCTATGGATTTGTGCGGTATGAACCTGCTGAACCGGATGGTTTTCTGGAAGAGGGAGATAATGTATCCTTTGGCAATACACAGCTCAAAGTGCTTTTTCTGCCTGGGCATGCTCCCGGTCATATTGGTTTTTATTCTGAGAAAGACGGTGTTCTAATTGGAGGAGATGTATTGTTCAGGCATAGTATTGGACGTACAGATTTACCAGGAGGAGACCATCAGACATTGCTGAGAAGCATTCGGGAAAAAGTATTTCCATTGGGAGATACAGTAAAGGTTTATCCTGGTCACGGCCCAATGACTACAGTAGGAGAGGAGAAGCGGGCAAATCCATATCTTCACTAAAATACATTCTTGTATGAAAGTATTTAACTATCTGAAATCTCTTTTATCTAAACCCATAAGTTTTACCAGCAATCCAGTTGTTTCTAAAGGGCATTTTAAAGAATATTTTGATGAAAACTGGGTACAAATAAAAGAAATGGAAATGGCTATCTATTATCAGGAAGGTTTTCGTGATAATAGCGGAAAGATAACAGGCGATTTAAAGACATATTATCGTGATGGTACTTTAAAAGAACTGAAGCCCCATGTAAATGGAAAGCCGGAAGGGGTTACTGTTTCTTATTATGAAAATGGTATTCTTGAGAGTCAGGTAGAGTGGTTGAGTGGTTATCCAGTAGGAAAAGGGTGCTACTGGTATAGCAATGGTCAACTACAGAAAGAAACAGAATGGGCTGCACCAAGGGTAAAAGGAGTATTGATAAATTATTGGGATGTGTATGGTAGCCAAACCGTAACAGATGGAAATGAAGAAGTAATTGTGTATAAAGACAAAGAAGAAACTCAGTTACTTTATAAAGAACTATATAAGAATGGTCGACTTGTAAAGGGCGTGCGATATGAAGAAGATGGACAAAAGAATGTATATGAAAGTACATTTGACTCTGGAGAAATCATGCCTGAGTTTCCCGGTGGTATAGCAGAGTTTGGAAAATTTATCAGTACAAATATTATTTATCCGGATCAGGCTCGCGCAAACCACATTACAGGAAAAGTCTTTGTTGGGTTTGTAGTAGGTGCAGATGGGTTTGTCTCTGATATAACTATTACAAAAGGACTGGGCTATGGTTGTGATGAAGAAGTAATTCGTATGCTAAAACTGATGCCTCGCTGGCTTCCTGGTATTCAAAGTGGACGTGCTGTACCTGTCAAATACTCTTTGCCAATAACTTTTTCATTAAAATAAAGCATCACTAACAAATTAGTGATGCTTGGGAGATTTTCTAGCTACAACTTGTAAGCCTGGTGAGAGTTTGACACCTACATCCCGAATCACGATTTGGTTGTTATTGAGATTCCAGGTTAATAATTTCTTTTCTTTAATAACAGGTTCTCCAAAACGAACGGTAAAATAATTCGCCAGTTCTTTCATCAGAGAATCGGATTCCTCATATGTATCTATTGTCAGACTATCCGTCACACGTGTCTTTGGATTGAAGAAATAACGGATATCCAGTGCATTGGTGTCTGTATTGACTGTATTTCCCAACAGGTATCCTTTATAATCTGTACTGTCTTCTTCCAGTACTGCAGTTTCCTGATGCATTACAGAGTCCAGTGGTTGACCTGGTGTAAATCCACGTATAAGGCCGGATTCTGTATTAACTACCTGTTGAAGTCGGGGACTAAAGCGGCTGAGCAATGTTGGCTCAACAGGTGAAGAAACTGTGTCGGAAGATGAAGTTGTTTCAGATGAGTTGCTATCACAAGCCATGCAAAGCCATAGAAATGCCAATGCAATTACTAAATACTTCATTGTCTTTTGTTTGCTTTAGAGTAGTAAAATTTAACAATAAGGTGGCTGGTTTGTTTGGGTATGATGCCAATTTAAAGAATCATGCCTGAATTATTTGATTATAAGTTCAAATCTAAGAGATATTCGTTGATTTGCTCTGAAGATTTTGTTTTATTCTTGATAAATACAAAGGGATTCCTGTTCTCACTAACCTGAGCAGGAATCCCTTTGCTGTACTCTGGTATGTTATGCCATTTGATGCATCTCTTCCCGTAATGCTTTAATTTCAGGGCTGAGAATATACTCATCAAAGGTCATTGATTTGTCAATAACGCCAGATGGGGTCAGTTCAATGATACGATTGGCAACCGTTTGTAAAAACTCATGGTCATGTGAAGCCACCAGAACACCACCTTTGTAATCTTTAAGTCCATTGTTAAAGGCTGTGATAGATTCCAGATCCAAGTGGTTAGTTGGTTCATCCAATAACAGGAAGTTCGGATTTTGTAACATCATACGAGATATCATACAACGCACTTTCTCCCCTCCGGATAATACCGTACATTTTTTCAGCGTTTCTTCACCTGTAAAGAGCATCCGGCCCAGGAAACCCCGAATAAAGGTTTCGTCTTTTTCTACTGAGTACTGCCGCAACCAGTCAATCAGATTCAGGTCTACAGTAAAGTAATCAGAGTTGTCGTTAGGCAGATACGATTTGTTTATAGTAACTCCCCACTTAAACTCTCCACTATCTGGTTTGAGCTCCTCATTCAGTATACGGAAAAACGCACTGATTGTTAAGCCATCTTTGGCAAGAATCGCTACTTTATCACCTTTGTTTAACCGGAATGTTATATTTCCAAATAAAGGTGTTCCATCCAAAGAGTAAGACAGGTTTTCTACATTCAGAATCTGATCGCCTACTTCCCGTTCCTGTTTAAACAAAATAGCAGGATACTTACGGGTAGAAGGTTGAATTTCGTCAATGGTCAGTTTTTCAAGCAATTTTTTACGGCTGGTAGCCTGACGTGATTTAGCTACGTTTGCAGAGAACCGACGGATGAATTCCTGTAGCTCCTGGCGTTTTTCTTCCATCTTCTTGTTTTGGTCTGATCGTTGGCGGGCTGCTAACTGACTGGACTCATACCAGAAAGTATAGTTACCTGTAAACAACTGAATTTTACCAAAATCAATATCCACCACATGTGTACAGACTGTATCCAGAAAGTGGCGGTCATGAGATACTACCAGAACGGTGTTTTTAAAATCTGCCAGGAAGTCTTCCAGCCACATGATGGTTTCTACATCCAGGTCGTTGGTAGGTTCGTCAAGCAGTAATATATCCGGATTACCAAATAAAGCCTGAGCCAGCAACACACGTACTTTCTCTGTGTTGGATAGTTCATTCATCAGTTTAACATGCAGGTCTTCTGAAATTCCAAGGTTACTGAGTAGCGTTGCTGCATCACTTTCCGCTTCCCATCCATTCATTTCCGCAAACTTTCCTTCCAGTTCAGCTGCTTTTTCTCCATCTGCATCTGAGAAATCCGGCTTCATATAGATCGCATCCTTTTCGAGCATGATATCATAGAGTTTCCGGTTTCCCATAATTACTGTTTGTAAAACAGGATATTCATCAAATTCAAAGTGGTTCTGCTTTAATACAGACATCCGTTCTCCTGGTGTGATACTCACAGAACCTGTAGTAGGATCTACTTCACCTGAGATTATTTTTAAAAAGGTAGATTTTCCGGCTCCATTTGCTCCGATTACACCATAACAATTGCCGGGTGTAAATTTTAGATTGACATCTTCGTATAAAACCCGCTTTCCGAATCGCAGCGAAAGATTAGAGACTGTTAACATGGATTTTTTGTAGGTATGATGTGTAAGGGTGCAAAGTTACCAAAAAAGCCCGTAGGAACTTACAGGAAGTAACAGAATTCCACTCTAAAAATAAAAATAAGAGCAGACAACACTTTCCTGTGGTACTTTGATAGGAAAGATTGTCCACTCAGCCTATAATTAGATGACTGTCAAATACTACTTATATGATAGAAATCTATTTTCTCCATCGAAATGAATGAGTATCTATCGCGAGTTGGGTAGACAAAACTCCATTCAGATGATCGTATTCATGCTGGAGTAATTCTGACAGGCTATCTGTTAAGGATAGACTTTGGGGTTGCCAATGTTCATCCATATATTCTATGGTACAACTTTTATGTCTTCGTAGCTTTACCAGCAGATTAGGGAAACACATGCAATCATCCCACAGTTCTATCATTTCAACACTTAAATTTGTCAGAGCCGGATTAATGAAAACAACAGGCTTATCAATATACATGTATATCAGGCGTTTCATTACTCCAATCTGTGGAGCAGCAATAGCTCTGAATGCTCCATAATGAGCAAAACGGGCTTTGAACTCAAACAGTATATCATGCAAATCCTGAATGACAGGCGCTAAGCCAGCTAATTCTTCCTGAACTACTGGAGTAGAAACTTCGTGTAAACGGGGATCTCCCAATAACAGAACCTGATCTGATTTCATAGTATCCTTTTACTTTTTATAACCAAAATTAACAGGTGCTTTCATGTCTCCACTATCATACATGTTTAGATAAAGTATTACTGGTTTGCTTAACCCTTCATACCGAACTTCATATTTATCTAAAAGACCTGTATTATCGATAATACCATTGGGAGTTTTAAATGCACAACAGCTTCCCAGACGTATATAGGTCACAGTTTCACCATTAGGGCCTGTAAGGGCATTCAGATATCGTCTTTCTCCTTCTGCTCCACCTCCTGTTTGTATTGCATTCTTTGCTGTATATCCATACGAAGAATCTTCTGATACAGCTGTTAAACTGAATGTTGAGCTGTCAAGCAATGCAGGAGGAGTATGAGTTAAGGAAACAGAACTTGTCTTACAGCCAAAGAAAATAAATGAGCTAATAACTAGTAGTATTAATAAACGCATCATAGAAGTAAATAAGGTTTAAGATATTTCTTCTGTAGATGCACCAAAGAGACAGAATCCATAAAAAAGCCATCTTTTAAAGATGGCTTAGGTGTATCAGGCTGTTTCCAATAGTTCTTTTGCATTTTTGATCGCACTTTCTGATGGGTTTTCGCCTCCAATCATTTTGGCAATCTCATTGATTCGTTCCTGTTCGCTCAATTTCTTAATCTTACTAACTGTTTTTTCTGCAGAGTTGTCTTTGTATACAAAGTAATGTACATTTCCTTTGGCTGCAATTTGATGAAGGTGGCTGATCGCCAGTACCTGGTGTTTTGCCTGAGCCATACGTTTAATCATACGTCCTACTTTGATAGCCACCTCTCCTGATATACCCGTGTCAATCTCATCAAAGATGATGGTCGGAAGAGATGTTTTATCTGCCAGTAGATATTTAACACACAACATCAACCGGGAAAATTCACCACCTGAGGCAACACTTTTCAATTCCTGCGGCTTCATCCCTTTGTTTGCCGAAAAACGAAGGTTTACACTATCAATGCCGTTGGCTATTGGTTTTACAACATCATGTTGAATAGATACAGTTGCATTAGGCATACCTACATCTTTCAACAGTTCCATCAGTTCTTTTTCGATGCTGGAAATTACCTTGGTACGAGTAGCAGATAACTTCTGGGCAATCTTCATAAGTGCTTCAAAGCTTTTATCCATCTGCTTTTTTGCTTCCGCTATTGCATCATCAAAATTGAGCACTTTCCCAACTTTGGCTTCCAGTACTTCCTGTATGCTAAGCAGTTCCTGTATGCTCTCAACGTTGTGTTTTTTCTGCAACCGATAAATCATAGACAGGCGTTCCTGAATCTGATTGATGCGTTCCGGATCAAACTCAATATTTACTTCTTCTGTTTCCAACTCGGAAGCTACATCCCGTAATTCAATCAAACAGCTTTCTACCCGTTCTTTCAGCCCCGTGTATTTACTGGACAGATTGCTTAGCTGACCTAGTATGCCTCCTATCTGACGCAAGTTGGTATTGACAGCATATTCAGAATTAGCAATTATCTCAATAGCAGTATTCAACTTGGTTTTTATTTCTTCTGCATTCTCCAGCATTTTCAACTGATCTTCCAGCATTTCTTGCTCTTCATTGGCTGTCAGATCTGCTTCTGCCAATTCATCCAGAAGGAATTTATTGTAATCCAGTTCTTTTCTGAGCGTATCGGCATTGGCTACCAGATCTTCATAGGTATGCTCGTGTTTTTTGTAAAGCCGATAGGCTTGTCGGTAATCATTCTGAATGGCCTGATTTTGGGCATACGTATCAATGATATACAACTGATATTCATTCGAGCCTAGTTGAAGTGTATCGTGCTGCGAGTGAACATCTACCAACAGATTGCCGATTTTTCGCAAAGTTTCAAGAGTAACAGGAGTGTCGTTGACAAATGCTCGTGACTTGCCGCTGGGACTGATTTCTCTGCGTATAATATTGGTGGCATCATAATCCAGTTCCTCTTCTTCAAAGATATGTATCAGACTGTCGTGATCAGGAACGTCAAAGGTGCCTTCTATTACACATTTTTCTCCCTCGTCATAGAGCACACGTGTGTCAGCCCGATTACCTAATAGCAGGCCAATAGCCCCCAGCATAATGGATTTTCCGGCACCTGTCTCACCTGTAATGATGCTTAGTTCGGGGTCGGGTTGCATTTCGAATTCCCGAATTAATGCATAGTTTTTTATAAAGAGATTTGTCAGCATTTCTGAAATAGAATATCTAAATAAAAGCCAATAGCTGTTTGTTTTTAACCTACTAAAATACACATTTTATCACAATGCTGCAATGTAATGGCTTTTTGTATCTTTGTAAACATCCGGCCTATTACTTTTGGTTTAAGTTTATGATCTACCTACCCGATTTTCGCAAAGGTGCTCTGTATTAGGTTTTCACCTAATCAGATGCTTTATGAAAGTAAACAAAAAGTTTAAAGATGCCTTTGGCTGTGATGAAACAGGATTTATTGCCTTACCCATTAAATTTTCTAATGTTCGTATTTCCAGAATAGAAAATTGTGATGATATGGGTGGTTGTTCATTCTGTTTTCCGCATGGATTCGAATCGACCAATGCCAAAGAATCAAAGTATCAGCGTAACTGGAAGAAATTTCGGCGAACGCAATGGAAGCATGAGTAAAGTGTATATACCGATTGGCTCAGCCAATCGGTATTTTATCAAATTTCATATAGTTCCAGTGGCAAATCATCCGGATCTGCAAAAAAGGTAAAACGTTTGCCTGTTAATTCATCTGTACGAACAGGTTCTGTAACTACACCATAGTGAGTTAGTCTGTCAATACTCTCCTCCAGATTTGTTACAGCAAAAGCCAAATGACGTAATCCTCTTGCTTCAGGACGAGAAACCCGTGCAGGCGGATTTGGAAACGAGAATAACTCAATCTGATAATGATCTCCAACAGCCAGATCAAGTTTCCATGAATCGCGTGCGGCACGATAGGTCTCCTGCACAACAGTTAGACCTAGTACGTCTGTGTAAAATTTTTTAGACTTCTGATAATCAGAACAAATAATAGCAACGTGATGAAGAGAGTGGAGCATGTGAGCTAATATAAATAAATCGGATTGTGAACTACCATTGGGTAGTTGCATCAACAATTACTTCTGCTATATCCTTTATAGATAAAAAATGTTTTTTTAGACGCATATCCTGAAATTTCAAGTTTTCAGGCGTGATCTCCAGAATATGGCCATGAAAAGTACTTTGATTATGAAGAGTTACATTAGCCTCTTTGCCTGTCAGTAATGTAGACTGATTTACAAGATCCTGTTGAAATATGCGCTTCTGTCTTTTTCCCATAGTACAATCTGGAGATTATTTGGTTAGTTTTCTGTATCTGTCGGCCTTGGTCGGGTCCAGTTCTACCAGAAGATTATATGCTTTGACTTTATCCTGAGGATTTCCTTCTGAAAATATATTGATCAACTCATTGGATTTCGTATCGAAAAATGTGTTTGTCCAGACGGAGTTAGGACGAATCTGATTGATTTGTTTTACATTGTTCAGAAATGTCAGTATCTGACCTCGAGCCTGATCTCCATTCGCTGCATAGTTATCAATGGCTACCCGATAATAAGTATATAATCCTTCCCGAAACGATTGCATTTGGGGGCTATTCAGATTTTCTCCGAGCCAGTAACGGCTTCTTGTATCACTGTTTGGCTTCCATGAATCATCATTACTTTCCTGAGCAGCAAGTGTAGAAATCGCAGCTGCTTTTTGAAAGTAAGCGGTTCCTCCGGTCTTGCTAAATGTATCATAATCCAGACCAATGATAATATTGGCATAAAAAGATAACATGGATACCAGATTGGAGGTGAAGGCTGCTTCATTGTAATTCATTTGTTCACCTGGATTGTAGGTAAATCGGAATGCTCTATCCACAAAACTCATTACAACCGATTCATAATCTGTTCCATACACAGGGCGAGAAGATTGAATAATGGCTTGTCCCTCGTATTGGCCTACACCAGGTATTGCTGTAATAGTAATGACTATATTGCAGTTTATTTTTTCTGAATCTTTGAAGTTATCATTAGTCCAGCGTGTATTATTCATAAACTGAGTCATTGTCCGCTGTATTTCTGTAAAGATTTGTGTGTCGTTAAGAGTACCCACATTAGAGGCTATCTGGTTGCTGTTTGCGTTAATCTTTACATTGCAGCGTAATTCCTGGGCTACTACCTGAAAGTGATTCAATAGTATGAACCCTACTACCAGTAATTGTGTATAAATCAATGTTCTCATTTTAATCATGTGATAATAAGTTATGAAGTCTGAGCAGCTTTTTCAACAAGCAAATCTATAATCAGATTGGTAATATCTTCTGCTGCTGCTGTTTTGGACTTCAGATCGAAGCGTTGAAGATTTCCATCTTTCTGAATAACGCTGATTTTGTTTGTATCGTGTCCAAACCCGGCACCTTTATCATTCAGACTATTTAGTACAATCATATCCAGGTTTTTCTTTCTTAGTTTTTCCTGTGCGTTACTTTCTTCGTTCTCTGTTTCCAGAGCGAAGCCTACCATAATCTGTCCTGGTTGTTTTTGTTTCCCAAGAGTGGCTGCAATATCTACATTCTTAACCAGATTGAGTGTAAAGCTATCTTCCTTCTTTTTTATTTTCTGATCTGCAATTTCTGCCGGACGATAATCTGCTACAGCTGCCGCTAACACAGTGATATCTGATTGAGGAAATATCCTGGCTGAGGCCTCAAACATTTGTTGTGCACTCAGGACTCTGGTAATATGAATGTTGGAATTTGTCAACTGTAGGTGAGTTGGACCTGTTACCAGCTCAACCTGTGCCCCATGTGCTGCCATCCGTTCCGCTAGGGCAAATCCCATTTTCCCCGTTGAGTGATTCCCAATAAATCGCACCGGATCAAGTGGCTCATAGGTTGGACCAGCTGTAATAAGCACTTTCTTTCCTGCAAGGGATATCTTCGTAGAAATCTCAGACTGTGAAAAATGTTTTTCGAGAAAAGAAACAATATGCTCAGGTTCTGCCAAACGGCCTTCACCTACCAATCCGCTGGCGAGTTCCCCGTGTTCTGCTGGAATGATTTGATTTCCAAATGAGATTAGTTTCTGTAAGTTGGCTTGGGTTGCCGTATGTTTATACATATCCAGATCCATAGCTGGAGCAAAAAAAACTGGACATTTAGCGGATAAATAGGTAGCAGTAAGCAGATTATCACAAAATCCATTAGCACATTTTGCGAGGCTATTGGCTGAGGCTGGAGCTATTACCATGGCATCTGCCCAGAGGCCAAGCTCTACATGATTATTCCACTCACCGCTTTCATTCCTGACAAATTTATTCAGAACCGGATTTTTGGAGAGTGTACTTAGTGTTAGTGGTGTAACAAACTCGGTTGCTGCATCTGTCATAATGATTCGGACGTCTGCATGGGCTTTCACAAGCAATCGGATCAGGAGAGCCGCTTTATAGGCTGAAATACTTCCTGTAACACCTAAAATTATTTTTTTACCTGCAAGCATAACATTTATATTAGGCTCCCAAGCTAAAACAAAAGGTTGAGAAATTGAAAAGTCTGCTTATAACTTTTCAGTATCTCAACCTTTTAGCAATATACTCTTATATCGTATTACTCTTGAGTCTTATCTGCTTCATCATCACGAAAACGACGGAATAACTTTCCTGCTAGAAACTCATCAATGGCTACAGAAGCAGGCTTTGGCAGACGCTCATAATAACGGGAGATCTCGATTTGCTCGCGGTTTTCGAAAACTTCTTCCAGATTGTCAACTGTTGAAGCAAATTCTGCCAGCTTGTTATTTAACTCTTCTTTGTTGCGCATCGCAAGTTCACGAGCACGTCGTGCTATTACGGATACTGACTCATATACATTTCCGGTTGGTTCTGCCAACTTATCGTTATCACGAGTTAAGATAGATGCTGAAACATTGGGCTTTATCATATCTGAATAGAATTAAATGACGAAAATACTTATTGTTCTTGAGCCTTTTGAGTCTGGAGATTTTTATTGGCTTCTCCTACTGTGTTCAGGCTTTTTTCATAGTAAGATTCTGCACGACGCAAAAACTTGCTCTGAGGATATCTGTCCAGAAAACTTTCATAAGATGAAATAGCTTCCTGATAACGTTCTACTTGTTTACTTTGAATACTTTGTTCTGCCAGAAGGTAAGCACTTTCTACTTTACGAAAAGCTACTTCTTCATTATAGTCAGAATCCGGATAACCACGCTGAAAATTGTTAAATGCAACCAGAGCTGCTTTATGATTACCTGTTCTGGAGTATAACAATGCAGCTTCAAATGCTTTCTTTTCAAGTTTAACACGAAGTTCATTAATCAGGTTCGTGCTTTCCTCTACATATTTGCTATTAGGATATGTATTAATGAAATTTTGAAGTGATCCAATAGCTTCAATGGTATTAGTTTGATCTAAAGTATAGATAGGTGAGTCTGCATAGAGAGAAACTGCACTCATATACATTGCTTCTTCCGCAAACTGGCTACGTGCATAGGTTTCATAAAATTTCTGAAACTGATACTTGCTCAGAACATAGTCTCCCAGATAATATTTGCAGTAAGCATGATAGAATGTGCCTTTTTCTGCTTCTGGCGCTCCCTGAATCAGAGGCAATACTTCTTCAAATAAAATATCGGCGCGGTAATATCTTTTCTGATCGTAATATTCAAATGCTGCTTTTACTTTTTTAGGCAGGTCATTGCTTTTACGTAATCTTTCAAACTCACTGCATCCGGTAGTAAATAGAGAAAGCAGGATAATTGCTAAAATAATCCAATTTTTTTGCATAAGGGCGCAAATATAACGGTTGTAGGGCTAATTTACAATGTTTTGATGCTTAATCTTCTCATTGTAAAGCGTTTCATTTGTTTAAGATCTTGAATATGCTTGTTCTCAGGATATAGTAACGCACAAACTGTAAGAAAATGTATTTTCTTCACATAGGGAAACACCGAGAAGAGAGAGCTGGTAGAAATAATATATAGGGTATAAATAGTTGAAGATGAAAGTAAAATAACAAATATGTATGCTATAGTTCTCTAAGATGAGTGTCGGATAATAAGCTTTCGCGTAAAAATGCTTTTACCATCAACTGATAAGGTGTAGAAGTAGATACCAGGAGCAAATTCAGATGTATCTAACTGCATTTTGTGGCCTTCACGAGTTAATTTATATTCTCCAATACTGCTTCCTAAAACATTACTTATCAATATTTTTGCTTCTTTTAATTCTCCGGTGATGTCATATTCCAACGCTGCTGATGTAGTTGCCGGATTAGGATATATACCAGAAATAGTAATTTTATCGTTAGAGAATGCAGGTACACCTCCCTGAAATGTTGTATGCGTATATTTTACAGAAGGTGAATCAATACGAACTTCTGTTGGCGTCACAGCCCAAACCCCCACTGAGCAGGTTAAAAAATATGAGGATAAAAAAATAAGTAAAAGTTGTCTCATGTTATAGTAGCAGGTTGAATGTTTCTATCTAATGGAGTAAAAGTATATAGGTATTAATATCAGAAATTAATTTTAGGTAAATATAATAATAAAAAAGGCTATCCGTTACTACTTTTGGACAAACTGTTTTATTGTCTGTCTTAGTGGTTGTTTTTCTGCGACGAGCTGTTACTACTTCTAACTTACTTTGCTTGTTGTTTTACCTGTCGGTTTATCCTTTTCTGTTGTTGTCTTCTTTGGCTTTGCAGGTTCTTTCTTGTTTTTCTTAGACACAGGCAATGGCAACTCTTCCCGTACCAATACATCTTTTCTGGCAGGCTTTTCTTTTTCCCTCCATTTAAATCCTCTCAATCGTGTATCTGGCTCAACTATTTCATGCGGAGGGATAAATACTGCATCTGGTTTATTTAAAAAGGCAACCCGCTTTACTTTTCCTTCTGTAAGATTAATAATCATGTTGCTACATTCTACCTTATTTACTCCTCTTATATTGGTATTTTGATCGTTGAGCACCCAAGTTACATTTTCCCCATTGCCATTGACTGTTACTCTGTACAGCTGACTGGTTGTATCAAAATAAGCCACCATCTGACGTCCCTTTACCTGATTGTAGTTTTTCAGTGTATCCAGAGAAATAACAAATGAATTTGTCTTGAGATACATTTTGTCAATCGCATTATTGACCAACTGAATCCGCATCGTATCTGCCATCAATTGACTTTTATCGTTCCATAATACAGGATCGTGATAAAACTGGATGGTTGAATCTGTTTGATTATATACCAGAGAATCGCACTTGCCTTGCAGATCTTTTTTAAAAATGCGTACATTAAAATAGGCAAATATCTTTTTGGAATTAGAGGCTTTGTCTTCTATAGATACCAGTGTGTCTCCGGTAATATATAGCGTATCCTTCTTCATTAGCTTCTTCATCAATGCTTTTCCATATACTTTGGATATTCCTGCTTGTCCGAAATAACGGGCTGTATCTCCCTCTACTATGACACTGTCTTTTTTGGCAAACAAAATAACATTTCCTGTTGCTACACCCAATTGATTCAACTTATCATAATTGAGTCGATCTCCTGTCAGGATATAGGTATCATAGTCAATAGAACTGCGGGAACGAAAAACAGATTGGCCTGAAACTGTATTATATTCTCCATCTGTAGAAACCAGCGTTCCATCTTTGCCTTCAATATGAGTTAATGTAGTAAAATAGGCTACCTTGGTATGGCTGTCGTAGATAACTTTGTCAGAGGTTAGCTTATATTTGGGGTTAGTCATTACAACATCCTTCTCAAAAGTGAATACTTTAGTTTGTGTATTGTAATAACCTTGCTTGCTGACTATGGTATTATCTTCTTCGACAATTGTACCATTGTTCGGATAATATGCCTGATTGCTTCGCATATCATAGTCAAGTTGTTCGGTAGTCAGTGTTTTTTTGCCATCATTCATAACTACATTCTCCCGCATTTTGGCAAACTTGGTCTGACCATCATAGGTGCCATTATTACCTGTAATGACGATGGAATCGTTTTGTACTATACGAACATGCCCAAATGCTTCTACAAAATTTTTGTAGTTGTATAAGTAAGCCGAATCACAATTGATTGTAGTAGTACCTTGACGCAACCGTACATTACCAATCAAACGGCGTGTCTCCTGTCCATTTTTTACTGCTCCGATCAGACTATCTGCAAACTCAAGTGTGATTTTTTCTTTCTGCTGTGCCAGAACCGGAACAGTCAAAAAGAATAAGAGTAAATAACTTAAATATCCAAATATTTTTTGCATGAAAGTATACGATGAAGATCTGACTGCTGTGAATTAATTACCCTGTATATAAAAATGTGACACACACTTTATTTACTTTTCTTTCTGATCGCTTTACATGATGATCGGAAAAGGTTAAAGACATTGGTAATTAATCTTATCTGCTATCAAAAATCTAACCAAAATTTTTCACAGTTTTGTATCCGATTTATGCGGATGTAAATTTCACATTTGTTCTCATGCTAAAAAAATTTTTAACATACATTAACGAAAAAACATTATTCCAGCCTGATGAAAAAGTGCTTCTGGCAGTAAGTGGAGGGATGGATTCTGTTGTAATGCTTCATTTATTCTACAAAGCCAAATTAAACTTTGCCGTAGCACATTGTAATTTTGGTTTGCGAGGTGAAGAATCTGATGCAGATGAGCAATTTGTGAAAAAGCTGGCAAAGAAATATAAGGTGCCTTTTTATTCGGAACAGTTTGATACAGAGGCTTTTGCTCTCCAGGAGAAAGTGTCTATACAAATGGCAGCCAGAGTACTGAGATACGAGTGGTTTGAAGGAATTTGTAAGGATAATGGTTTTTCTGTGATTGCTACTGCTCATCATCTGAATGATACACTGGAAACCGTATTGTTTAATCTGACAAAAGGAACAGGCATTGCTGGATTACATGGCATTCAATCTAAAAATGGACGTATTGCCCGACCTTTGTTATTTGCCAATAGAGAAGAAATATATGAATATGTAGTGGAGAACCAGTTGGCATGGCGTGAAGATTCTTCTAATCAATCGTCTCATTACCATCGTAATCTGATTCGGAATGAGGTTATTCCCCTATTAAAGACTATCAATTCTAATCTGGAACATACCATTGAACATACAGTAGACAGAGTATTGGCAGTGGAAAAGATATTTCTGGCTGAGGTTGAAAAAACACGTGTTGTTGTAATGCGTCAGGAGGGTGGAGTAACTTACATTAATTTTGAAAAACTACAGGCGGAGATAGAGCCTGTCATCAAGTTACATGAGTTATTGAAGCCATTTCACTTTACTTATACACAAGTAAATGATATCTGGCAGACATTAGGTGCCGAATCCGGTAAGCAATTTGATTCACCCTCTTACCGATTGATAAAAGATCGTACGGAACTGGTGATTACAGCGAAGGGGTTGCAGTCCTATATCCCGGCTACTATTGATGCAGAGAATACTCAGTTTCAGAATGAGGTGATTTCTCTTTCTATTCAGAAAGTATCTGCTTCAGGATTTAAAATTCCTTCTTCTCCTAAAATTGCAGCTTTAGACCTGACAACCCTGAAATTTCCGTTAAAGATACGTTTGTGGAAACAGGGAGATAAATTTTGTCCATTGGGAATGAAGCAAAAGAAAAAGGTAAGTGATTTTCTGATAGATGAAAAAGTGCCAGTAAATATAAAGGAGAGAACTTATGTTCTTTTGTCAGGAGAGGATATTGTATGGATTGTGGGTATGCGCATTGATGACCGATTTAAACTTACCAAAGAGACTACTGAAGTATATCAGATTTCACTGGAAAGATAAATATATCATAAAATAAGAAGGTCTTAAATCCGGATTTAAGACCTTCTTATTTTATCTTCCTATAGCAACTTTTTTCAGAATAGTATCCACTATTTTAGAAGGTGTTACCCCATCTACCTCTGCTTCATAATTAAGAATAAGGCGATGGTTCAATACATCAGGAGCTACTTCTTTGATATCTTCAGGTAGTACATAATCACGTTCATTCAGATACGCCATTGCTTTAGCTGCCCGGTTCAGATTGATACTTGCCCGAGGAGAGGCTCCAAACTGAACATAGTGTGCTTCATCTTTTAATCCATAATCCTGTGGCTGGCGGGTAGCAAAGATGAGTTCAATAATATACTTCTCCAAGGACTCAGAAATGGTCACTTTATTAATCTCATTTCGGATATTCGATATGTCATCTTTTTCCAGAATAGGATTGACATGGCCTGAGAAGTTCATATTAGACATTTTACGCATTACTTCCAGTTCCTGATTTTTGTCCAGATAGCTTACAAATACCTTCATCATAAAACGGTCTACTTGTGCTTCTGGTAGGGGATAGGTTCCTTCCTGTTCTACAGGATTTTGTGTAGCTAATACAAGAAAAGGTCTGTCCAAAGGAAACGTAGTGTCGCCAATAGTTACCTGGCGTTCCTGCATTGCTTCTAGTAAAGCCGATTGCACTTTCGCAGGAGATCGGTTGATCTCATCTGCCAGAATAAGATTGGCAAAGATAGGCCCTTTCTTAACTTCAAAGTTCCCTGTTCGCTGATTATAAATCATTGTTCCGATCAAATCGGCTGGTAGCAAGTCCGGAGTGAACTGAATGCGCTGAAAGTTAAGATATAAAACTTTAGATAGTGTATTAACAATAAGCGTTTTGGCCAAACCTGGTACACCTTCCAGCAGAATATGACCCCCTGTAAATAATCCAATCAGCAATCGATTAAGCAGATATTCGCGACCTACCACAACCTTGCTCATTTCTGCCATTACCTGTTTTATTTTCAGTTGGTGTAATTTAACACGGTCTGTTTCTGTAATCTCCATAGAATATAAGTCGGTATCCGGTTTGTTCGTTTAATCAATAAATCTATTCAGAACTTAAAATTTACCATTTTTTAAAGATGAAAAAAACGGCGAGGATGATAAGTGCAAAGCCTACCAGGTGATTCCAGGCTGGTTTTTCTGTACGGAAGACAAAAACAATCATAAGTGTAAAAACAATCAGTGAAACAGCTTCCTGAATAGTCTTTAATTCAAACATTGAGAAGGGGCCTCCATTTTCCTTGTAGCCAATTTTATTGGCAGGCACCTGAAAACAATACTCAAAGAAGGCTAGTCCCCAACTGATCAGAATCACACTAAAGATTCCTAATTTTTGCAGTTTTGTGAAATTTTTGAAATACAGATGCCCATACCAGGCCAAGGTCATAAAAATGTTGGAACAAACCAACAACAGAATGGAATAGATGCCTTTCATTAGAGTTTTTCAGATTTGAGCTACAAAAGTAACCTTTTTTGTCAATATCATTTTTCAGTTCGGATTTCACATAAAAAAGATATTTTTGCTGATGCACAAATTTCCAGCTATAGAAGCGAAGTTGTATAGTATACATTCAGAGACAAACACCAAACCAATTGTATCCTTAAAATGAGAAAACCTTTATTCCTGCCCATTGTTTTACTTATTTTATTTCTGTTTGCCACAGAAAATATGCTGGCTCAAAAGGCTCAGCTTACCATTGAAGACATTTTTGCTCGTCCGACCTTTAATCCTAAAGGTGTACAAGGTGTAAACTGGATGAAAAATGGAGGTTTTTATACTTCTCTTGTTCAGGGAGAAGATGGCAAAGCTACTGTTGTAAAATATGATGTAACAACAGGAACTCCTGTGGAAACTTTGTTTCAGGCCAATGTACTGGGGAGCCAGGCTAACTCAGTAGATGGGTATGAGTTAAGCCCTAATGAAGACAAATTATTGATTGCGACAGAGCGAGAATCTATTTATCGTCGCTCCAGTAAATCTGTCTATTATATATATGATCTGAAAACCAAACAGGTTACGAAGTTGTCATCTGGTGGCAAACAGTCAAATGCGGCTTTTTCTCCAGACGGTAGCAAAGTGGCTTTTACACGGGATAACAACTTGTTCATTGCAGATCTGAAAGCTGGTACAGAAAGTGCCGTTACAACCGACGGAAAGTTTAATCATATTATTAATGGAAGTACCGACTGGGTATATGAAGAAGAATTTGGATTTACACAGGCATTTGAGTGGAATGCAGATGGGACAAAGGTTGCTTACTATACATTCAATGAAACCGAAGTGCCTGAATATAATATGCAGGTATGGGGAAAATTATATCCTGTAGACTACCGATACAAATACCCTAAAGCGGGAGAGAAGAATTCTGTCATTACGATTTCTGTTTTTGATCTGGCAAAGAAATTGGCTGTCAAAGTGGATATAGGGACAGAAACCGATATCTATATCCCTCGCATTAACTGGACACATAATCCCAATGTTCTTTCAGTGAGACGTATGAATCGTCTGCAAAACAAACTGGATATTCTACATGCAGATGCTTCCACTGGCAAAACCACTACTATATTAACAGAAACCAGCAACGCTTATGTAGACCTGGAGTTTACAGACCACCTGACTTATCTGGCTGATGGGAAACACTTTATCCATGCCAGTGAACAAAGCGGATTCAAGCATCTGTACTTATATGATATAAGTGGAAAACTGATTCGTCAGATCACCAATGGAAACTGGGAAGTATCTAATTTTCTGGGACTAGACGAGAAGAAAAAGTTAGTGTATTTTACTTCTACTGAAGTATCGCCTATGGAACGCCATCTGTATTCTATTTCATTAGATGGAAAAGCCAAAAAGAAACTAAGTGTAGTTAAAGGAACACACCGTCCTAACTTTAGTGCAGATTTCTCTTATTATCTGGATTCTTTTTCAGATGCTAACACACCTGCTTCTGTTGGTTTGTACACGGCTCCTGCCGGAAAGCTGGTAAAGATGCTGGAAACAAATGAAGCATTGAAGTCTAAATTGCAACAACAGGATTTAACGAAGAAGGAATTTTTTCAGTTTACCACGCCTGATAATGTAACCCTGAATGGCTGGATGATGAAACCTGTTTCATTTGATCCCAGTAAGAAATATCCTGTTTTTATGTTTGTATATGGTGGACCTGGAAGCCAGCAGGTAACAGATGAATGGTCATTGCAATCCATGTGGTTTCAGTTACTTACGCAAAAAGGATATATTGTAGCGTGTGTAGATAATCGGGGTACTGGTGCCAGAGGAACTGCATTTCGGCAGGTGACATATGCCAATCTGGGAAAATATGAAGTTCAGGATCAGATTGAAGGGGCAAAATATTTGGGAAAACAATCTTATGTAGATGCTGGACGTATTGGTATTCATGGCTGGAGCTATGGTGGATATATGGCTGCCTTATGTATGACTGTAGGAGCAGATTATTTCAAGATGGGAATTAGTGGAGCACCAGTAACTACCTGGCGGTTTTATGACAGTATCTATACTGAAAGATATCTGAAACGTCCTCAGGATAATGCTGCTGGTTATGATGATAACTCACCTGTAACACATGCTGGTAAACTAAAAGGAAAGTTTTTGCTAGTACATGGTACAGGTGATGATAATGTGCATTTTCAAAATTCCATCGCTTTGCAACAGGAGTTGATCAACAATGGCAAACAATTTGAAACATTTGTCTATCCTAATCAGGCTCATGGAGTGAGAGGAAAATCGCGTATTCATTTATATAATCTGATGACAAACTTTATTCTGGAGAATTTGTAATACTTTCGCATATGCCATCTGTATTTTTGATTAGGTTGTTATAAAGTCCTTCCAAAAGTATAGATGGCTTTTGTTTTGTGTTATCTGAGAGTGAATTTTTCCTGTCATATGATTTTTGGATTAGTTGCAACTTTGCCAACTGCTAGAACGTTAACTTTGTATACATGGTAATAATGTGATTTCTACTTTTATTTTCTGAAACTCTCTTATATGTTCCTTTTATAAGAAAAGTCTTGAGAAATTATCTGGTAAGGATCAGAAGTATAAACATTAACATCATGCCATGAATACTATTTCCAAACGTAGAAAACTCCTACCTTTGCGATCTCTACATTGATTGAATGAACCTACAACAATTTCTGAATCAACGCCTACTTGATAATCGCGTTGAGAATATTCTCTGGTGTGCTGGTATTCTGGTTTCATGGCTTTTGCTAAAGAACATTTTTTCTTTATTGTTGAGTCGTGTTATTTATCGTATTATAAAAAAACGTACAGAAAATCTGAGTGTTACAGAGTTTATAGATCTCCTACGGTCACCCTTTGAGGCATTTTTGACACTGGTAGTATTGTATACTGCCTTCTCCTTCTTGCGCTTTCCATGGTGGTGGAATTTAGATCCAATTACAAAATTTGGATTGCGGTTTCTTATTTTAAAAGGATATCAGGTTGCAATTATCATTGTTGTAACCTGGATGATCATGCGGTTTGTAGATTTTTTTACGTTGGTCACTCTACATCGTGCAGAACGTACCAAATCGCCTATCAAATCTCAGCTTGCACCATTTGCCAAGGAGGTTACAAAAGTATTTCTGTTTATTCTGGGGATATTTGTTATTTTGGGTGCAGTATTTAGCCTTGATGTTTCCAGTATTATTGCAGGTTTGGGAATTGGTGGTTTGGCAGTGGCACTGGCAGGGAAAGAAAGTCTGGAAAATCTATTTGCTTCCTTTACTATATTTTTAGACAAGCCTTTTGTTGTAGGAGATACAGTACAGGTAGGTGATATTCAGGGAACTGTTGAGAAAGTGGGTTTTCGTAGCACACGAATTCGAACGCTGGACAAAAGTTTTTTGACTCTACCTAATAAAATGCTGACTGATCAACCTTTGGATAATTTAACTCAGCGGCGGTTTCGCAGGGCACGGTATTTTATTGGTTTACCTTATAATACACCTCCTGAGAAAGTAAAAGCGATTTGTGAAGAGATCCTTCTGGCTATTCTTGAACATCCACTTACACGTAATGAACAAGGACAGGTACGATTTATAGATTTTGGTGAAAGTTCCTTGAATATTCTGATCCTGTATTTTGTAGAAACTGTGGTTTGGGAGGATTTTAATGCGGTTAAAGAAGAAATTAATTATCGCATTGTAGAAATTGTAAATAAGCATGGGGTTTCTTTTGCTCATCCTACTCGTACTATATTTCTTGAAGTAGATGACAAAAATAAAGATAATGTATTAAGAATTATGGAAAAATGATCGTCTTTGTAAACATTTGGCACTTTACTTGTAAATGAATAAGAAGCTTCTTTCCTTTTAAGAATTAGGAAAGATTGTCTAATGGTAATTTCTCTGAACTCAGTTTAAAAGTTGGTAGAGATTTCCTTTATATATATGATTTGATAAACAGGCTTATCTATACTCTAGTATTTTGAGAAAAAACTGTAATTTTTTTTTGATGGGTATAGAGTAGTAATGAACAAAATATTATATTTGCACCATCCAATCAAGAAAAAATCATCCCAGGTCTTGTTGTTTTCGTTGCGTTCTGTTCTCAACAAACAGGTAGCGCTAATTGATACGGATCATGTTGATATCTATAATGTAGGCTTCTGTGCCTCTTTTTACATCCATAGTCGCATTTCTTTTGCTATTATTCTAACTTAAATTTCATTTCAACTATCAAAGTCATCCACTTTTTATCCACATTCACAGGTACTACACTCCCCTGTAACTTATTCTTTTATGTACACCATTGATGATTTGAATCTTCGGCTCTTGTCTGAACTGCGTGATATTGCCGAACAATTAGGCGTTGCCAATTACAAAAAATTAGCGAAACAAGATCTTGTTTATAAGATTCTTGATCGTCAGGCTGTTATGCCTGAGATTGAATTCGTTGGCGCTAATACGGTTGTTGAGCCTAACCCAGAAGTAACGCCAGAACCTAAAGCTACAGAATCCACTCCTGAAAAAGATAATACTCCCCATGAGAGGAAGCGTTTGCGTATGAAACGCGAGAACGTAAAACCTGCTGAAAAAGAACAACCTATACAAACCAATGGCGTTGCTCATAAAGAGGAAGCTTCTGAAGTGCTGGTTGCAGAACCTATACCTACTACAGAAGTACAGGAAAAAGCTCCTGTCGTTATTGAGAAAAAAGAGCAGAAACAAGAATCCAAAGAAGTGAAAGAGGTAAATGGTAATCGGGAAAATCGCAACCATGAACCTCGTCAAAATCAAAATCATAATCAGAACCAAAATCAAGGCCAGAACAATAACAAGAAAGGTAGCTTGTATAATGTACGGGAGTTTGATGGGTTGATTGAAAATGAAGGTGTACTGGAAATTATGTCTGACGGATATGGATTTTTAAGATCTGCCGACTATAATTACCTGGCTAGCCCTGATGATATCTATGTTTCTCCTTCCCAAATCAAACTATTTGGTTTAAAGACAGGTGACAGCATTCGTGGAGCTATTCGTCCTCCTAAAGATGGTGAAAAGTATTTTGCTCTTTTGCGGGTAGAAACCGTAAATGGAAAAACAACAGAAGAAATTCGTGACCGGATTCCGTTTGAGTATCTGACACCTCTTTTCCCAAATGAACGCCTGAAATTAAGCACTACTCCTTCTGAATATTCAACTCGTATTCTGGATCTGTTCTCCCCAATCGGTAAAGGGCAACGTGGTATGATTGTAGCACAGCCTAAAACGGGTAAAACTGTATTACTGAAGCAGATTGCTAACGCCATTGCACAAAACCATCCGGAAGTATATCTGATCGTATTATTGATTGACGAACGTCCGGAAGAGGTAACGGATATGGCACGTAGTGTCAAAGGAGAAGTAATATCTTCTACTTTTGATGAACAGGCTGAACGCCATGTGAAAGTATCCAGTATTGTTCTGGAAAAAGCAAAACGTATGGTAGAATGTGGTCACGATGTCGTAATCCTGCTTGACTCTATTACCCGTCTGGCTCGTGCATACAATACCGTAGTGCCATCTTCTGGTAAAATCCTGTCTGGTGGTGTAGATGCAAATGCTCTTCACAAACCTAAACGCTTCTTTGGTGCTGCCCGTAACGTTGAAAATGGTGGTTCACTGACTATTATTGCAACTGCTTTGATCGAAACCGGCTCTCGTATGGATGAGGTAATCTTTGAGGAATTCAAAGGTACAGGCAACATGGAGCTGCAACTGGATCGTAAGTTGTCTAACAAACGTGTATTCCCTGCTATTGATGTTCCTGCTTCTGGTACTCGTCGGGAAGATCTGTTAATGACAGAAGAAGAGTTGGGCAAAATCTGGATACTACGGAAACATATGTCAGATATGAACTCCAGTGAAGCAATGGAATTCTTGTTAGATCGTATGAAAGGTACCCGCAACAACGAAGAATTCCTGATTTCAATGAATCGATAAGAATAAATATACTGATATCTTACAAAAACAAAAGCCTCTGAAACTTCAGAGGCTTTTGTTTTTGTAAGATGGTAGGCTACCTCTTTTCTTAGTTCCTTTAACGTTGAGGTTTTTGGATCATCGACCAGATTATATTTCCTAAGAATAAGGCTTGTCCTACAAAAAATAACAAATAGCTTTCTTTGTTAACCAGAAAAATAAAATTGACAAAGGCATTACTTTGAATAGAGGCTAGAGGTCCGACAACTAGTAGCAAGTAGATAGGAATAAAAGTGAAAATAACATGACAAATAGTTAATGCCCTGTTAACCTTTCTCTTAGCTCTATAAAACAACCAGTAAATCAATGCTATTAATACAAGAATACCCACGATATTCAATGGAAATGTAGAAAATGCGGGTACAATCATAGTGCGCCAGCCAATAGAGATGAGCCAGCTGAAGTTTGGAATGAACATCGAAATAATTAGGGGGATGATGCCCAGACCAAATAATAAATGACCTTTCATGTGTAAAGATTGTCTATAGATAAAGTTATTGCAAGATACTATATATCTGTCTGCTGCAACTATTTTGTGTCGTTATCGCCATGAGGATTTTTCACTTTCCATGGAATGGCTCCTTTATTCCTCCTTACTACAGAGTCAGAATAGACTTGGTATCCACAATTTACTTTTAGATCTGTGATAATAAGCCTGGATCTTATTAACTTAATATGCTATGTCTGTATATGTCTGATTTAAAGTTGATTAGATGTATGGTGTAGTCTTATTGTAAATTTATTCGAATGTGGCATTGGATTGATAAAAAATATTTTTAAATATTGTAATGTCAGAATAATATTTTACGCAGAATAATCTATTTAGAATAATATTTCTAAATTTACTATGCACGATAAGAGGAGATTCGGTGAAAGGGAGATGTTGGATTTATGCTAGATATCATGTGACACCTAACAAGTAAATGGGAGATGGATTGAGAAGATAAAAACCGGATTAATCTTCGTTTTCTAAAGAATATACAATGTGTCTTTTATGCTTTTACTATTTAATTCATTCTAGTCTGATAAAGTCATGCATCTTTTAAGCAACCATGATCTTAAACAGGAAGAGAGTTCGATTTCTGCAAACTACCCACAGAATGGAAATGCATCTATGGAGTACAAATTGTGGAACGATTTTAAAGATGGCGATATGAAAGCCTATGCAATACTATATAGACAAAACTTCTTTAGTATGTATCAGTATGGTAGAAAGATATGTGACAATCCGGATTTAGTGAAGGATACCATACAGGATGTTTTTATCAAGATATGGAATAACCGGGAAAATTTGTCGCAGACTACCTCTATACGTTACTACTTACTTACAGCGTTAAAACGTAAGTTGCTTGATACACTTAAATCTGCCCAGATGCGAACAGAGGTAAAAGGTGAATGGTCTGAAAGTGAGTTACAACTAGCAGCAGATGTCGAAGATGAAAATGCTACTGAGCAAAGAGATAAGGTACTAAATGCCATAAACAGACTTTCTGATCATCAGCAACGATTGCTCCAGCTAAAATTTTACAAGAACTTGTCTAATCAGGAGATTGCTGATGAGCTTGGAATAACTATTCAATCTGTCTATAATTCTGTTTTCAAAACATTAAAAAATCTTCGTCAGCAACTTTCTTTATCTGATAGTATTTGGGTCATAGTAGTATCAATCCTTACTATAAAATAATCGATATTGTTTTGTAGCTGAAAAAGCTAAAAAAAGCAAAAGTAGACTCCTCAAACATCCTTCTTTAAAAATTTATTTCTTTTTTTGTACAGAATAAAATCATCCTAGTAAAAAATGAGAAAGTCAGATTAGATAGTTCATGATGACTCGTTTAGTAGAAAAGCAAGATAAGTGAAATATCTACACTATACCTCAGAAGATTTTGCCCTCGACGAACAATTCCAGCAATGGGTTCTCAATCCGAATGCTGATACAAATCAGTTCTGGAAAGAGTGGCTTGCTACCAATCCTCAGAAGCAAAAAGAAGTCAGCGATGCGATAGAATTGATAAAACTGGTCGGGTTATCGGAAGATCATACTGCAAATACTCATTACCTGGAAGTCTGGAATGAGTTAAAGCAAAATAGCGAACGAAATTCGAGAGTAAGTCGGCCTGTATGGAAATACGCGGCTGCATGTATCGGAATTGGTATGTTGATCGTAGTTGGTTTGTGGTGGAAATATTCAACACTACCTGAAAAAGATAAGCTACTAACATATAAAACAGGGTATGGACAAACAAAGAGTATTCAATTACCTGATGGTTCAAGAATTACTTTAAATACAAATTCAAAAGTGTATCTGTCTGCTCAGGATTGGAATAAGCAATCAGAGCGCACTGTGTATATTGATGGAGAGGCTTTTTTTGAAGTTGCGCATACACCTGATCACAAACGTTTTATAGTAAATACCCCTCACAAATTAAATATAGAAGTACTAGGTACTAAATTCAATGTAAATGCCAGAAGAAATCAGGCGGAAGTCTATTTACAATCTGGCAAAGTAAAGCTTACATCAAACACTGAAAATCTTTTGCTGGTACCAGGACAGATGGCCGAATACAATTTAAATGACAGGCAAATAACAGTACATTCTGTAGATGGGAAAGCCTGTACTGCCTGGCAAAACCACTTTTTTGTCTTTGATGATGAACCGTTGAGTAAGATTGCAGAAACTATAGAAGATTATTTTGGGGTGAAAGTAAGAATTGCAGACCAATCACTGGCTCAGCAAAGAATTACAGCAAGAATTCCTCAGGGAAACATTGAGGTTTTATTGGATGTACTTACTGCGATGCTTAAAATAACAGTAACCAGAAAAAATACAGAGGTCATATTGCAACAAAAACAGGTTTAGATCTCATTCTTAGTAATGGATTCGGATATAAACAGGGATTGTTTTAAGTTAGAGTATTAAATGCACATTTGTTATGTATCAGTATGTATAGAAAGTCATCTGATGAAAGCTACAATCGGGTCTAAGTAAAATATAATGCAAACCATTCCGATCCTTATGAATAAAACTCCGCCAAACAGGGTAAGAGTTTTTGTATTTCTATGGCTCTGTTTGTCATTACTTCCTAAAGTGACAGCTCGGGATCTGTCATCTCCAGATATGTCTGAAAAACAACAAAGTATATATACAATTATTCAGCAGCGACCCCTTATAAGTATTTTACAGGATCTGGAAGAAATGTATCAGGTTAATTTTGCTTATCAGAAAAAGAATCTTGAAGGAAAATTTGCTGAAATAAATCTGGCTTCCTGTACCAATCTGGATCGTTGTCTTGATCAACTTCTTCATCCTTTAAAACTGACATACAAAAAGATCAACAATGTGTATGTAATTCAAGAGTTGGAAAAGGCAACCACATCATCACGTAACAGGATTCAGAAAAAAGAAAATTCGGCTATTACTACAACGATTCAGGGTATAGTGAGAGATAACCAGAATGAGCTACTTCCAGGAGTTAACGTAGTAATTAAAGGTACTGCTTTAGGTACCACGACAAGTGTAGATGGTAAATATTCAATAGCTGTACCTGCCGAAGATAGTGTGCTTGTATTTTCCTTTGTTGGGTATACAACAGAAGAGATTAGCCTGGATTCTCGTACGACAGTCGATGTAACTCTTTTTGAGGATGTAAAGTCATTGGGAGAGGTGGTTGTGACCGCATTGGGTATTCCACGTCAAAAACGTTCGTTAACATATGCTACACAGGAAGTAACGTTAGAGCAGATCAATGAAGTACGTGATCCTAACTTCGCTAATACATTACAGGGAAAAGTAGCAGGTTTGATGGTAACGTCTTCCGGTTCGGGTGTGGGTGGAGCGACACGCATTATATTGCGTGGAAATCGTTCTATTCAGGGTTCAAATGATGCATTATATGTGATTGATGGAATACCTATTGATAACTCTACCCCAGGAGGAGCTGTTGCCAGTGATTTTGGTGGAACAAATGGAATAAATGGCGCATCCACTATCAATTCGGATGATATTGAAACCATGACCGTTTTGAGAGGGGCTTCTGCTGCTGCATTGTATGGAAGTAGAGCTGCAAATGGCGTTATTCTCATTACTACTAAAAAAGGGAAGGATGGAAAAGTTGCTGTAGATCTTAACTCCGTGACTACAGTTGAGTCTGTTTTTACACTGCCTAAATTACAAAATGCATATGGACAAGGTACTGCTGGTACTTTTGTAGGCAACGGAGCTTCTAGCTGGGGTCCAAAAATGAAAGGACAAACAGTAACCGACTGGACTGGAAATGAGGCTAGATTAACACCACAACCAGATAATGTAAAAGACTTCTTTCGCAATGCTGTCTCACTAAGCAATTCAGTGGGGGTAACAGCAGGTTCAGAGAAGATAAATACCTATATTTCTTATTCTAATAACGACGCTAAGGGAATTATTCCCAACAATAATCTTCAACGTCATATACTTAATTTGCGATTGGGCTCTCAGATTACAAAGAAATTATCTACTGATGCTAAGATTACTTATACTAACCAGAAAATAGATCATGTAGTACTAACCGGAGAACAGAATGCTCCGGTTATTGATATTTATAAGATACCCCGAAGCATTCTTCTAAATGATATAAAGAAATATGCTGTACTAAATGATAAAGGTATTGCAAAACCTAACTACTGGACAACTTCTTCTATTTATAGCAATCCTTACTGGATGACAAATGACTACAATCACAATGAGACACGAAATCGTATCAATGGATTTATTCTGGTAAAATATCAATTAATAGATTGGTTAACCATTCAGGGACGTGCTGGTCGGGATAATTATACCGATCGTATTGAAACCATTGGACCTGCCAATACAACAATATGGGCTACTGCTAATGGAGGTGCATATGGCCTTAACTATACATCCGTCTATGAAAACTGGTATGATCTGATGGTGACTGGGAATAATCGATTGAATGAAAATTTTAGATTAAATTATACATTAGGAGGCATTGTTAATACACAAGGCTATGAAATAAATAGCAACACCGCCAATGGCCTTAATATTCCAAACCGATTTAATTTAGCTTTTGCAACTGCCATTGTAACAGATCAGGATTACTCTAAGAGACAAACACAATCTTTATTTGCTACAGGGCAATTAGCATTTAAAGATTATTTATTCCTCGATTTTAGTGGACGAAACGATTGGCAATCCACTTTACCAGCTCCCTATTCCTTTTTTTATCCCTCTGTTGGGTTAACAGGTGTAATTTCAGACATGGTGAAGTTACCAGACGTATTCTCCTTTTTGAAAGGACGTATTTCCTATGCTCAGGTTGGGAATGGGGCTAACCCATATATGTTAAAGAATATCTATGAATATAGTCAGGGTGGCGCCATTGGACAGGGGTTTATCAGCCGTAGTACGACCAAAGCAATTCCTGATCTAAAGCCTGAAATTACGAAAAATATTGAAATGGGTATTGAAGCTCAGTTTTGGAATAACAGAGTAGGAGTTAATGCAACCTATTACAAAACAAACTCAATCAATCAGTTGCTGACATTAAGTCTTCCAGTTTCCTCAGGTTATGAAAGTCAGTATATCAATGCAGGTAATATTCAAAATAAAGGGTTGGAAATAGTTCTAAATGCTACCCCTGTTAAAAAATCAAATGGTTTTACCTGGGATATCGCATTGAATTATGCCCGAAATATAAACACTATCCTGTCACTATCTCAGAAGGTGAAAAAGTCATATCTGGGCGGAACTGTCATACGGTCTGCTATTGCTGTTGCTGCTGAGGGTGGACATTATGGTGATTTGGAGGGATATACCTGGCAAAGAACTACAGATGGACGGTTTGTAGTAGATGCATCCGGAAAACCTGTTGGAAATACCTCTGCTGGTCAGGTATTGGGTAATTATAATCCAAAGTTCATGGCTGGTTTAACAAATACCCTTACCTATAAAAATGTTTCTCTTCGGGTTCTTATTGATGGAAGATATGGGGGCATTATGGTTTCCGGCTCAGACCAAAACCTGGCCTATGATGGAAATAGTAACTATACTACCAAATATAGAGAGGGTGGCTTGGTATTGAATGCTGTTGTAGCAAATGCAGATGGTACCTACTCTGAAAATACAAAGGCTATTAATGCTGAAACTTTCTGGACTACAGTTTCTAATGGCCGCTATGCCTGGGGAGAATTCTTTACCTATGATGCTACAAACTTTCGTATAAGAGAGTTGGCTTTGGGATATAATTTTAAAGTTTGTAAAGGTTTTTTGAAAGCTGCTAAACTCTCCTTCATAGCCCGTAACTTGTTCTTTATCTATCGGGGTAGTTCTATTCTGAATATTCCAGGCATTAGCAAACGTAAAATGTGGTTTGATCCGGAGATGAATCTGGGTAACGGCAATTTGCAGGGGATAGAATATGGCAACCTGCCATCTACACGCAGCTTTGGTTTAAATCTGAAGTTATCAATTTAAATTGAGAGAATTCTTCCCATTAGTATTGTCTGAATTAATATGAGAGATGTAAGAACCAATAGACTACGCGGATTCGTAACATGGCTTGTATCTGGGCTTATTTTGTTCCTGGTAATGTTAGGCTGTACTGGCAACTTTGATAAAATGAATACAAGCAAGACGGGTTTGTCTGAAGTAGGAATACGTGAAATCGGCTTCTTGTTATCGAAAGCACAATCTGCTGCATCATACACAGGTATAACGTATCAAACTGCACAAAATCTATTTGCAGATTTGTATGTTCAGTATTTTGCTACTACCGCAACCTATTTTAATTCAGATCGATATGTGATTCGTCAGGATTGGATTACTACCCAGTGGTCACAGGTTTATGTGGGTACAGTCCCTCAACTATTGTCTATAATGGCTAATACAGATTCTACTTCTGCCGAACATGCCATTGCAAAGATCTGGTGGGTGTGGGCTTTTCATCGTACTACAGATTATTATGGACCAATCCCTTACTTTAGCGCAGGGCACGGGACAGAGTCTGTCCCTTATGACGCACAGGATAAGATATATAGTGATTTCTTTACAAAGTTAGATGAGGCACTGGCTGTTTTGGAAGCTAGTACCAGTGAGACCTCTACCTATGGGACCTATGATCTGATTTATCATGGGGATATCAGCAAATGGATTACGTTTGGTAATACACTTAAACTGAGATTGGCTATGCGGGTTTCGAAGGTTGAACCAGAACTTGCCAGGCAAAAAGCAGAAGAAGCCGTAGCTGCCGGAGTAATGGAAACAGCAGGAACATATAGTGTTCCACAGGATGATGCCTATATGAATAAGCCCAACCTGAACGGAGATGCCAATGGATTAGCGTATATATCCAGTTGGGGAGAGTTTCGAATGAGTGCAGCTATGGAATCTGTGTTGAAGGGATATGATGATCCGCGTATAGGGAAGTATTATTCTCCAGCTGCAAAAACTGGTACTTATGAAGGATTACGTAATGGGTATAGCAGTACGGAGTTATCTACTCTGGCGGGCAATGGTGCTGATGATAATTCTAATCCTGGACCTTTGTTGTATGGAAATAACTTTACCAATATTACAGCATTGACCCGTCCCCAGGATATTATGCATAGTGCTGAAGCATACTTCATTCGTGCAGAAGGTGCTTTGCTTGGCTGGAATATGGGTGGAACTGCTCAGGAGTTATATGGGAAAGGAATTCGTGCTTCATTAATTCAATGGGGTATTATAGATGAAAATGTCATCGCTACATATATCAATAGTTCTAATATACCTATTGTACCGGATGATGCTGTTAATTCTCCTGCGCTCTCCAATACTCCTATCAAATGGGCAAGTGACAAAACAACACAATTGATACAGATTGCTACCCAGAAATGGCTGGCTCTATATCCGGATGGGGTAGAGGCATGGGCTGATTTGCGTCGCTCAGATCAATTAAAACTTTATGACCGTATCAATTCAGATAATGCCGATTTACCAGTAAATGTTTTGATTAAACGCCTGCCTTTTCTGACAAGTGATGCACAAAGTAATGCAGCCGCTGTAGAAGCAGCCAAAAGCTTACTGGATGGAAGTGACTCGCCTGCTACACCTCTTTGGTGGGATAAATAATCCCGTTTAATGAAAGTCATAGAATAAGTAAGAAAAAAATTGAAGCGAAAGGTTAGATTCCGATAGTCGTATCGTTTTGTGAAGTGAAAGCCTTTTTGGAGTAGAGAACAGTATTCATTTGAGCAATTACCATAACCACATATCAATTTAACATCTTTCACTTTATCTGCTTTTCCACCATGACAACACAAAGACGATCTATCCTGAAAAGAATCATTGGCTCAGTGGCCGGCATTGCAGGAGTTGGTCTAACGGCTAAGGCATCTGTAAAAGAAGCTGCACCAGAAAAAGAAGTAAACAATGTAACCATGTATGATGATGTACCATTGTTCTCTGGTTCAACCAAATTTGGCAATCTGGTATTTATCGCAGGGAAAGGTGCTCACTTTGAAGGTGATATTAAAGCACACACTGATCACGTACTAAAAGAGCTTGAGGCAGAATTGAAGAAAGCAGGTTCTTCTATGGAAAAAGTGTTGAAAGTAAGTGTGTTTCTGCATGATCTGAATGATTACAAAGCCATGAATGAAGTTTTCAAAGGTCGTTTTGGCAATAAGCCTCCAGTCCGTACTACTGTTGCCGTATATGGTGGCGTTCCGGGTGATTCATTGGTAGAAATGGATTGCATTGCCTATATCTAGTCTGATAATACCCTCATTAAAAATAAACTGTCTGCTTTACATCTAGCAAATGTAATTGCGGTGTCTATTGTGTAAGTAAACCGCATCCTATGGGTGCGGCTTTTCTTCTCTTGCAGCCTTAACATCTCTCATTTTGTATATCTTTCTAATATCTACCTGACAGCCATTTACTGGCAAAAGGTACAAATTCGTCGTTTATGTTATCAAGAAGAAAACTTCTTCAGCGTTTGTCCAGCTTTCCATTATTAGGTGGAATGTTTGGGAGCACTATTCCATTTGTCTCTACACAAGCTGCTACAGCAGTTGTAAAGCGGGATCTATTTAAAGAGTTGGGTGTGCGTACCTTTATCAATGCAGCTGGAACACTGACCTATATGACAGGCTCACTGATGCAGGAAGAAGTTTTACAAACTATTCAATATGCCGCTCAGGAATTTTGTCTGTTGGATGAGTTACAGGATAAAGTAGGAGAACGCATTGCGAAACTGGTACATTCGGAAGCCGCAGTGGTTACATCCGGAGCTTTTTCAGCCCTCACATTGGGACTGGCAGGTGTATTAACAGGAACAGATCAGAAAAAAGTAGAGCAGTTACCTCATCTGGAGTATACAGGAATGAAGTCAGAGGTGATTGTTCAAAAAGGCCATGATATCGTTTATCTGCACTCGCTGATGAATACAGGTTGTAAGATTGTATTTGTGGAAACTGTTGAAGATGTAGAAAAAGCGATTAATGAACGTACGGCACTGATGTGGTTCCTGCATATTCAGTCTGATAAAGGGAAAATAAAACATGAAGAATGGGTAGCATTGGGTAAAAAACACAATATACCTACCGCTATAGATATTGCTGCCGATGTACCTCCAGTTGAGAACTTATGGAAGTTCAATGATATGGGCTTCAGCTTTGTAGCTGTATCAGGTGGTAAGGCCATGCGTGGTCCTCAAAGTGCTGGTATTCTGATGGGCAAGAAAGAAATCATCGCTGCTGCCCGGATGCACATGCCTCCACGCGGATTTAATATAGGCCGGGGAATGAAGGTCAATAAAGAAGAGATTCTGGGAATGTATGTAGCACTGGAAAACTTTATTAAACAGGACTTCAGTAAGCTATGGAAAACATGGGAAGATGGCGTTGCACATATCCAGAATACAGTAAAGCCTATCACCGGAATTACTACTGAAGTAACTGTAAATCCTCTGGGTAACCATACGCCAACTTTAAAAATAGAATGGGATACTAACAAGATAAAAATGGCTGGCAAAGATCTTCAGGAGAAATTACGTCTTGGCAATCCCTCTATCGAAATAGGAGGAAGTGGCCCTAGTCACATTAACCTGACCGTTTGGATGATGAAACCTGGACAGGAGAAAGTTGTCGCGACCCGGATTAAAGAAGAACTGACAAAAGCTTCTGCATAATACATATTCTGAAACTTAGTCACACAGAATAGATTCCATTAAAATTAACCTCACAATTCTGTTACATCAGCTACCTTTTTATAAAGTCTGATGTAACAGAATTTGCCCTATTTCTGTCCATGCGGATACAATTACAGTTTTTGATTCTTCTGGCTTGCTTGTGGGCTGGAAATGTTCATGCACAGATGTATAGTCTGCTGATCAAAGGAGGTCATGTTATAGATCCCAAAAATGGCATCAATGGGATAATGGATGTTGCTATTAACGCTGATACTATCGCTAAGGTTGCTAAGAGCATACCCGAAAAGCAAGCCCGTCAAGTAGTACAAGCCAAAGGTATGTATGTGACGCCTGGGCTTATTGATATTCATACACATAATTTCTTTGGTACTGAGAAAGGACGGTATCTGAGCAATAGTTTTGATGCATTACCACCGGATGGATTTACATTTCGGGTAGGTGTAACAACCATTGTCGATGCTGGTTGTGCAGGTTGGAAGACGTTTCCGACTTTTAAGGAGCAAACCATTGATCATTCACAGACACGGGTACTTGCATTGCTGAATATAGTAGGAGAAGGCATGCGTGGCGGTCCTTACGAGCAGAACACACAGGATATGGATGCCAAGATGACAGCAAGTGTGGCACGTCAGTATCGGCAATATGTAGTAGGTGTAAAAGTAGCACATTATATAGGTGCAGAATGGACTCCGGTAGATCGTGCGGTAGAGGCCGGAAAAATAGCCAACATTCCGGTTATGGTTGATTTTGGTAGTAGCACACCTCCTTTGCCGATTGAAGAATTATTTATGAAACACTTACGTCCTGGTGATATCTTTACTCATTGCTTTGCACGTTTAGGGAGTCGTGAACCTATTGTGGATTTGACTACTAATCAGGTGAAGCCATTTGTATGGGAAGCACAGAAAAAAGGAATCATCTTCGATGTAGGGTATGGGGGGATCAGTTTTTCGTATGCACAGTCTATACCTGCTTTGAAAAGTGGTTTTTTCCCAAATACAATTAGCACAGATATTCACACAGCAAGTATGAATCATTCGATGAAAGATATGCTTAATGTGATGTCGAAGTTTTTGAATATGGGTATGGACCTGCCATCTGTGATCAAAGCTAGTACATGGGCATCAGCTCAAGCTATCAAACGTGAAGAACTCGGACATCTTTCGCAGGGTGCTGTGGCTGATATCGCTGTTTTTTCCATGAGAGAAGGTGATTTTGGTTTCTTTGATTATACAGGTTACAAAATAAATGGAAAATATAAAATGGAATGCGAGCTGACGGTTCGGGCAGGTAAAGTAGTCTATGACCTGAATGGGATTGCAGTTCAGGCAGAATCTGGTTCTGGACAATCTGCAACTAAACACTAAAATTCAACTGAGAGATGCGCTTCTTTTTTCTCGCTTCGTTTTTTGGATTGTTACATGTGTTTTCCTCTGAAGTTTTTGCTTTTATAGATGATTCTACAAAGACTGTTATCCGAAAAACCAGTGATTTTACTATTACTGGAGATGGAAAATCTAAAAGCTGGGAAAAAACGGAATGGATAAAGATTCCGGTGCTGGAATCTGCAGGTGATTCTTCTTCCACATTGGTAAAACTCTTGTATTCAGATACAGGATTGTATTTTCTCTTTCAATGCCAGGATCAAAAGCTAACCGCAACCATAGAAAAGGATTTTGGAGCCTTGTTTAATGAGGATGTCGTTGAAGTTTTTCTGTGGCCAGATCCTTCTGTTCCTATCTATTTTGAATATGAACTTTCACCTCTTAATTATGAACTACCACTTCTTATACCCAATATAAACGGAAGACTGAATGGTTGGCTACCTGCGTTTTATGAGAGGAAACAAAGGACACAACATGCAACTACTATCCAGGGTGGTACACGAAAATCGCTGGCAAGTGTTACCGGATGGACTGCCGAATTCTTTATTCCTTATCGTTTATTGAGTCCTCTTGTTTCTGCTTCTCCAAAATCAGGAGATCGCTGGAGGGGAAATCTTTATCGGATTGATTATGATAAGGTATATACAACATGGACCTGGTCAAAAGTGAGTGTTTACCCAAATAGAAAGGCTAGCTTTCATGAGTACCAGAAGTTTGGTACATGGATCTTTGAATAAAACGAATTGCAATGCTTTAGCGCCCAATGTCCTTCAACCACTATCAGCGTACATTTCTGTAATGTAGACATTCTAAATATTTTCTTAATCAAACTCTCATCGATAGGTATCATCCTATTGATCGTGAGAGGTATTGCTGTATATTTTATGAACTATAATAGAATATATAGGAGTCTAAGTGAATAAAATACAAAAAAAGATTAGAAATACAGAGTAGATCCTTCCTGGCAGGTCGTTTAGATAGTAAAGTCTGCCAGATTATCTTCTCCGAGATAAAGCAATCTGATGCATTCCTCTTATTGGAGAAATAACATAGTTGAATGGATTGTTGGAGTTGGCTTAGACTCATTGCATTGCCTCTACATCTGACTAAAATATAGAAATTCAATGAACCACTGTTCCATCTTACAACAGTTAATGGTATTCCTATGTTAAATCGAAGAAACCTACTGAAACAATTATCCACCCTACCATTTGTAGGATACCTAATGGGGTGTTCCAACTTTATACCGGGTAAAGACACAATCCTGCTAATGCAGAAGCTCTCCTCTATAGAGATTATTTTACAGAATCTGGTGTACATATACAACCAGAGGTATAGAAGTATCTTATTTTTTGATTCTTATCCTGTCATTCGTTAATCATGAGGAAAGTTCTATCTCTTTTTTTGTGTCTGTGTATAGGCATTGTTACACTTCATGCACAGACATATAGTCTGCTGATCAAAGGAGGTCATGTTATAGATCCCAAAAATGGCATCAATGGGGTAATGGATGTTGCTATTAACGCTGATACTATCACTAAGGTTGCTAAGAGCATACCCGAAAAGCAAGCCCGTCAAGTAGTACAAGCCAAAGGTATGTATGTGACGCCCGGACTGATTGATATTCATGGACATGTTTTTTATGGAACAGAATCAGACCACTATCTGAGCAATGGATTTGCAGCCCTCCCGCCGGATGGGTTTACGTTTCGGGTAGGTGTAACAACTATTGTCGATGCTGGAGGTGCGGGCTGGAAGACATTTCCGACTTTTAAAGAACAAACGATTGATCATTCACAGACACGGGTACTTGCATTGCTGAATATAGTAGGAGAAGGCATGCGTGGCGGTCCTTACGAGCAGAATACACAGGATATGGATGCTAAGATGACGGCTTTGGTCGCACGAGCAAACAAAAATTATGTAGTTGGTATAAAAGTAGCCCATTTTAGTGGTCCGGAATGGACTCCGGTAGATCGTGCGGTAGAGGCAGGAACGATGGCCAATATTCCTGTTATGATTGACTTTGGAGGGAGTATTCCTCCTCTGCCAATTGAGGAATTGTTTATGAAACGCCTACGTCCTGGAGATATTTACACTCATACCTATGCTTTACTAAATGGTCGCGAATCGGTAGTAGACGAAACAACAAAAAAGGTAAAGCCATTTGTATGGGAAGCACAAAAAAGAGGGATTATTTTTGATGTAGGGTATGGTGGCACAAGTTTTAACTATTCTCAGGCTATACCTGCCTTGAAAAGTGGTTTTTTTCCCAATACTATCAGCACCGATCTGCATACAGGAAGCATGAATGGTTCTATGAAAGACCAGCTTAGTGTAATGTCAAAGTTTTTGAATATGGGTATGGACTTGCCATCTGTGATCAAAGCCAGTACCTGGGCGTCGGCTCAAGCTATCAAACGTGAAGAACTCGGACATCTTTCGCAGGGTGCTGTGGCTGATGTCGCTGTTTTTTCCATGCGGGAAGGAAACTTTGGCTTCTTTGATAAAACGGGATATAAAGTGACAGGTAAGCAAAAACTAGAGTGTGAACTAACCGTTCGGGCAGGCAAGGTAGTCTATGACTTGAATGGGATTGCAGATCCGATAGTAGTACCCTCGGCTCTTCCTGTTAAGCATTAGTATCTCTTTACAAAATTCATGTCTACTATACACAATCACCCTAACTTCTTAATTACCCTCTCATCCTGATATGAAATTCTTTACTATAAATAACTATTTATTCTGTTCCTGGCCATCTGTTTTTTTTCATAGATGGAGTGTGTGTGCACTTATTATTATGCTAAGCATAATCACGGCATGTACTGACAAACAATCCTTACCGGAAGGCGACCCTGATAATGGCGGACTTTTTCTTCCACAAAACTTTGAAGCTCTGGTGGTAGTAGATAGTCTGGATAGTAAAGCCCGGCAACTGGCAGTAAGTGATAATGGTGATGTGTATGTAAAAGCCAGATATGGAGGAAAAGATAGTTCGGTTATCGCTTTACGGGATACCAATCAGGATGGAAAAGCAGATGTGATAAAACTCTTTGGTGGATCAGGGCGTGAGCGAGGATATGGAACAGCTATGCGGGTATACAATGGCTATTTATATTTTACCTCTGAACTAACTGTTTTCCGTTATAAGCTGACTCCCGGCAAACTCGTTCCGGAAAGTGCTCAGGAAGTCATTCTGGAAGATGATCATCCACATGGAATGCATGAGCATATTGCCAAACCAATAACGTTTGATAATAATGGACATATGTATGTGCCTTTTGGGGCGCCATCCAACTCCTGTCAGGAGAGTAATCGTACTCCAGGATCACCTGGTATTTATCCTTGTCCGTTGCTGGAGGATCATGGTGGTGTCTGGCAGTTTGATGCTAATAAGGTAGGACAAACCCAAAAAGATGGAGTGAAATATGCCACAGGATTGCGCAGTGTGGTTGCCATGGATTGGAATACAGATGATAATAATTTGTATCTGGTACAACATGGACGTGATGATCTGTTGCGTTTATGGTCTGAAAAATACTCGCCATGGGAAAGTGCAGTACTTCCGGCAGAAGAATTTTTCCGTGTTCCAAAGGGAATGGATGGTGGATGGCCGTATTTCTACTATGATCAGATAAAAAAGAAGAAAGTGATCAACCCTGAGTATGCAGGTCATCAGGATTTAGTAGCCAAAGGTGATAGTCTGGAACAACCACTTATAGGCTTTCCAGGGCACTGGGCTCCCAATGATTTGTTCTTTTATACAGGCGATCAATTTCCGGATCATTATAAAAAAGGAGCTTTTATAGCTTTTCATGGTTCTACCAACCGGGCTCCCTATCCTCAATCTGGTTATTTTATAGCTTTTGTCCCATTTGAAAATGGAAAGCCTAGTGGGGAGTGGGAAGTCTTTGCAGATGGCTTTGCCAAAGTAGATCCTATTGTTAATGTAAGTGATGCTATTTACCGGCCTATGGGTATTGCAATGGGTCCAGATGGTTCATTGTATATATCAGAAACGGAAAAGGGTAAGGTATGGCGGATTATGTACAAAGGCGATAAACAAAATTTTGGCAAGGAACAGTTGGCTTCCATGGAAAAACGAAAACTTGTATCTTCTATCCGTACTCCGGATGAACAGAAAGATATTATAAAAGCAAGTGGGCTGATAGTGGCTGGTCAAAAAGTATTTGACACCTATTGTATTGCATGCCATCAGCAAAATGGACGTGGAGATTCACAACGTTTTCCTCCATTGGGTGGATCAGAATGGGTAGTTGGAGACAAAGAAAGGTTAATTAAAGTATTACTTAATGGGTTGGAAGGACCTATCGAAGTAAAGGGTAAACCCTATAATAATCTGATGCCTCAGCATAGTTTTCTGAGTAATGAGGATGCTGCCAATGTATTGACTTTTATCAGAAAGAACTTTGGGAATAAGGCTAGTGCCATTACCCCAGAAGAGGTAAACAATGTGCGTAAGACATCTGGCAAAGGAGCTGTTGCCACCAGTGAAAACTGATAAAATAATCTATACCTGCTGGGTCTCTGTATATGTACTATACAGAGACCCATTTATTCACATAAAGAGACTAACACCAGACAGTTTCCACAAACGAATCAGAAGGAAATTGGTTTTTCCGGCTATTTTTGATTTTCTGATTCAAATTTTACTGATTTTTATGAAAAGAATAGTATTTGTAACTCTCTGCCTGTTGGCAAACCTGGGTAGCATTGCTCAATCTGCATCCTCTAAAGAGATTCTCTATATAGGCACTTTTGCCGATCGGGGAAGTAGGGGTATTTATGTCTTAAACTTTGACCGGGTAAATGGTAAAATGTCCGAACTACAAACGGTAAGTGATGGAGCAGGTCCGTCTTTTCTGGCTATTCATCCTAACAAAAAGTTCCTGTATGCTATTTATGGGAAAGGGGTAGGGACTAAAAGTCAGAATGGAAGTGTAATTGCCTATCAGATCAATCCTGCCGATGGAAAACTGACAAAGTTGGGTAGTGAACAACCTTCTGAAGGTAATGACCCCTGTCATGTTAGTGTAGATCCTAAAGGCCGATTTATTTATGTTTCCAATTATGGCACAGGGAGCTTGTCTGTTTATCTTATCCAGAAAGATGGAAGTGTTGGTAAAGTAGCAGATGTTATACAACATCAGGGAAAAAGTGTGAATCCTGCCAGACAACAAGGGCCACATATGCATTCTATTATACCATCTCCCGATGGCAAATGGATTTATGCTACTGATCTGGGATTAGATAAGATTATGATTTATGCAGTGAATCCTACCACAGGTAAGTTATCCCCAGCATCAAAACCTTTTGCTGCAAGTGTACCTGGTGCAGGACCTCGTCACCTGGCTATTCATCCCAACGGTAATTTTGCCTATTCCGCTGAAGAATTGTCTTCAAAAGTCGCTGTATATAAGGTGGATAAAGCAACAGGTGGCCTTACTCCGGTAGAGCAGGTAACCATGTTGCCTGAAAATTTTACAGAGAAAAGTTATGCAGCAGATATCCATTTCTCACCTGATGGCAAATTTTTATATGCTTCCAATCGCGGTCATAATAGTCTGGCAATCTACAAAGTAGATCCTCAAACCGGCAAACTGACCGTGATAGGTCATGAGGCTACACATGGAGGACATCCAAGAAATTTCTGTGTAGATGCAAAAGGCGAATTGGTATTTGTGACCAATCGTGACAATGATAATGTAGTTGTTTTCAAACGAGATAAAGCTACTGGCAAACTTACTTATACAGGATGGGAAACCAAGGTTCCTATGGCTGTGTGTGTACAACAACTGTTTTTGAAATAAATAATTGTTTTCAGAGTGATTCATAAAATATCAGTCTGCTTCTCAATATCTATACTTACCTGAATTTATCAATTAATCAGAACACATGTTACAAAAAGTCCTCGCCGCAATACTTTTATTATGTTGTGTATATGGCGCTTCTGCTCAGACAATCTCACGTGATGAATTAATCTTTCTAACCTCCGAATGGAAGGGAGAACGCTTTCCAGATGGCCGTCCAAAAATACCTGATGATCTTATAGAAAGAGCTAAAAAAGTTGGAATTGAAGAAGCCTGGCAGGTATTGAATAATGAAGGATACACATGTCAGTTTGAAAGAAACTGGAAGATGGTGCATGACGATGTCCCTGTAGTTGGGCGTGCCTTGACTGCTATGTTTATGCCAAGTCGACCAGATGTAGAGAAAAAGATTAAAGAGAGAGGGCAGAAGCAGGGACGTGTCGGTAATACCAATGCCTGGCCTATTGATATGCTGACTCCCGGCGATGTGTATGTTGCAGATTGTTTCGGAAAAGTTGCTGAAGGAACATTGATCGGAGACAACTTGGGAAACTCAATTTATGCTAAGTCTCACAATGGCGTCATCTTTGATGGGGCTGCACGGGATTTACAAGGGTTAGCTCAGATTAAAGGATTCAATGCCTTTGTACGGGACTTTGATCCGTCCTATTTAAAAGATGTTGTATTGATGGGGCTTAATACTCCTATCCGTATTGGCGGAGCCATCGTATTACCTGGCGATCTGGTTATTTCAGAGCGGGAAGGAGTATTATTTATTCCGGCACATATGGCTGAGAAAGTAATTTCCACTGCCGAGTTCATTGGCCTGCGGGATAAATTTGGTCATGAGATGTTGAAGACAGGAAAATACAGTACAGGTCAGATAGATAATGAGTGGACTGATAAAATTAAAGAGGATTTCCTGAAGTGGTTGGATCAACATCCCGGAGAACTGAAAATGACTCGGGCACAACTCGATGAATTTATGAAAAAACGTACCTGGTAATTGCATCTGAAAAAAATCACACACCTGTTCATTTAAGAATTTTTAATCTATGACTTCTACTGCTGGACAAAAGTATCGGAATATAATTGCCTGGAGTATAGCTGGAATCAGTTTGCTTGTTACCTTAGGTATGATAGGAATGGGAAGGTTAGCAGAGGCAGGTCCTGTTGTTATTCTGCTTTTTGCTGCCTTGGGTATTGCCTTTCGGGGATATGAGGTATTGAAGGGATTCGCCTACACACTCATGATCTTTGCTGCTGTTACAACGGCTTTGTATTATCCACAATACTTTCTCAAAGTAAATCATTTTACGCTTACAGCTTTAATCACTCCATTGATTCAAATTATTATGTTTGGTATGGGGACTGAGATGGGAGTAAAGGATTTTGCCAGCGTAGCAAAGATGCCAAAGGCTGTAATTAGTGGTTTATTGGGACACTTTACATTAATGCCTCTGTTAGGATTTACATTGGCAAAGGTTTTTGGATTTCCTCCTGAAATTGCTGCGGGCGTTGTATTGATTGGAAGTATGCCGTGTGGTATGGCTTCCAATGTGATGTCGTATCTGGCAAAAGCAAACTTAGCCTTATCTATTACATTAACAGCTATTGCAACGTTATTGGCTCCCTTTCTGACACCTATGTGGATGAAAATACTGGGTGGTGAATTTATTGAAGTTGATGCGCTGGCTATGATGTGGGATATCATCAAAATGGTAATACTGCCTATCGGTGCCGGACTATTATTTAATAAACTGCTCAAAGGAAAGCTGGAATGGCTGGATAAACTAATGCCACTGGTATCTATGCTGGGTATTGCCTTTATCATTGTGATCATCACCGCTTCTGGTAGAAATAATCTATTGCAGATTGGACCAGCACTAATCGCCTGTACACTGATTCACAATACCAGCGGATATTTTCTGGGATACTGGCTGGGACGCGCTTTTAAATTGAGTGAACGCGATTGTCGTACAATTGCGATTGAAGTAGGTATGCAAAATGGAGGGCTGGCTTCCGGGTTGGCGAAAGAAATGGGAAAGACTGCAACCCTGGGCTTAGCACCAGCTGTTTTTGGACCGGTTATGAATATTACAGGTTCAATTCTGGCATCTTATTGGCATAGAAGGCCTCCGCAGGAGAAAGATACAGACGAGAAGGAAGTTGTAACGGCTTGATTAACCATTCCATAACGATTACATGTTACTTGATAATGACTTGTAGTTGTTATGGAATGATTGAGTTTCATATAATCCATTTTGTTTCTTCTTGCAGATTGAGCATCTGTTTTCTAAGCTCAGATGCATCAGTAAATATCAGTTGTTTACAGAATTCGTTTAATGAAGCTGCCTGATAGGTTAATCCATACTCCCAATCATAAATATAGATTTTTCCTCTATTATAAACATTCCAGTCAATGCCTGCTATACCAGGTCCTAAAAGGCTAGCGAATGGGATAACTTTGCTTTCGCAAAGAGTTGAATCATCAATTAAATTATTGAAGGTTGTTTCGATTTCTTCCACACTCAGGATTGACTCAACACTACTGGTTTGAAAAGTGGTATTTCCTATAAGTCTGTAAAAGGAGTTAACTTCCAGATCTCATCCATTATATAAAAGTAGAAGACTCTGTAATTCAATAGGGATCTCTGACCTAATAACATCTGCTAAACGTTGTAGGTCTGTTTGTGTAATACTTTTTCCTTTAGTGATTAATTCTAAGCCAAAGTTCATTGCTATTTATCGTGCTTTACATTGAGTGATTTAGTTTTTTGATTCTCATTTATAAACGAGAAGTAGTTATTATACAATTTATTACATTATTGAGCTATTATTATTGATGTGAAGAAACGCGATTTGTTACTTCTGATAATATACTAACAGTTGTTAATGAGTGTAATAAGTAATAATACTCCTGTGAAAATATTAATGACTTGATTGATAGTATATTATTTTTTTATGAGCTGTTATATACCTGTTACTATTTTTATTTATGATACTTTATATGTTTCATATCAAGACGGTAACTGTATATAGGCAAATTAGGTATTTAATGGCTAAAATTACATGACGTAGTTGTGGTATTGATGCAGCTGTTTTTTGTGTATATGTTTGCAGAGTGTTTGTTATAGATATTTTTAACTCATTTTGTAAATGTTTACTATGAAAAAAACAGTTATGTTTTTTGCTATGCTGTTTGTTGGCAGCATTAGCGTATTTGCTCAAGACAAAGGGGATGAACCAGATAATTCAGTATTTCAGTTCCTTCCGGTTTATGACCGTTATGCTTCTAAGGAATGCATCGTTAAATTGAAAGATGGTACTACGGTTAAAGGGATTAACGATGATTTGGATAGAAAAAAAGGACAGATTACTGCCATAGAAATTAAAGATCCTGCTACAAAGAAAACAACAGAATATAAAGCTGAACAGATTGATGAGATGTATCTGTATCCTTCAGGATTTGACAAATTGTCAAAGAGATCTGCTGCAGTAACTGATTTAAAGGCATATACTAATAATAGCCTTGACAAAATCTTAAATCAAGGATATTGCTACTTTAAGAATCAATCAGTTTCTTTAAAAAATAAAAAGAAAGAAAAGGAATTCCTGATGCAGTTGGTAAATCCTGATTTTTGTTCTGCTATCATGGTATTTGGTGACAATATGGCTAAAGAATCTGCTTCTATTGGTGTAGGTCCTATGAAAGTAGCTGGTGGTATTGACAAATCTTTCTATGTTAGAAAAGGAGATGAAGTTTTTTGGTTGAAAAAAGCTGAATTTGAAGATAACTACGATAGACTATTTGGAGATAGCCCTGAGTTTGTGGCTAAATTCCCTAAAAAGGATGTTGTATGGAGAAAGTTGAATCTCTATATCTATGAGTATACTAAGACAGTGACCAAATAATAAGGTTGATATTATAATCGATCTGAGGTTAAACACAGAACCCTATTCATAGCTATGGATAGGGTTCTGTGTTTTCTGATATAGGTTGAACTAAATCTGCAATAAACCGTATTTCCTAAATTCATTGTACATATTCCATAATTTATCTATATGAATATAGGTAATGAGGTTTTCAAGATGGTACAATGTCGCCTTATGTAGGTATTTTGTTTTCTGTTATATCATATGTCTGTAACTTTTCTCTGCAATATGCTGGGATTTACTAAATAGTGGGTTGTAGCTTTAATTAGGGTAGAAAAATATAGACTAACTGGATAAGAGGGGTTTGAGGTAATCTTAATAGTCTGAAATCCTACTGATTAAGTCCTGGGTTTGTACAAATTGTTGTGGTTCAGGATTTTATTTTTTTACTGAGATAATACCTTTTTCAGACTAGTTATACAAGTGAATACGTAAGATTTTTATCTATAAGCTTACCTCAACCGTAATCTTATACATTTTTTTTCATGCTACTACAAGTAACATGTCTATACCTGGGTATTAAAGTGCACGAATTAACCTGCTATGAAAAATGAAATACAAATCTTTACTCAAACTTTTAGTACTGTTGGCCATACACAGTATAGTATCAGGGCAACTTTGTGCCCAGGTACTTGTTTATGAGGGCTTTGATTATTTTAATACGACTAACGAAAGTCTTCATCAGATCCATAATGGTAAATTCATAGGTGGTACTACCACTAATCTTGCTACCAGTTTGGGATGGGGAGGTGACTGGCAAGAGTCTGGAGGAACAGGAACTTATGTAGTAAATCCTTCGCCCTCTGTTGATTACACGGCAGGCGTATATGATCTCATTACTGCAGGACATTTTGTACAAACAGGTACTGCTTCTTCCATAGGGCGAAAACTTCAAAATAGTCCTGCCGGGCCATTTGGGAGAAATGGTACTAACTCCAATACGGGAAATACGAGTAATGGTACTAATTATCTGGTAATACCAGGTAACTTTACTTCTAATAGTTATTCCTCTACAACTACTTCTGTTGGTGCAAATGGAACTACATTATGGCTTAGCTTTTTAGTGAATAAAACTGAGAATAACGATAATCCAACCTATATTTCTTTACATAGAAACTCAGATGATTGGGATGGTGATAGTGGAAATCATCTGGCTGTTGGTTATTTTGGTGCTTCATCTAATTCCGGAGGTAGTCGCTATTGGTCTATCCGGATTAATAATGTTGTGACTGTCAGCAATGATATCATTACACCCAATCAATGGACATTACTGGTTGCCAGAATTAATTTTAATTCAGCTACAGGCAATCAGGTAACATTATATGTGAATCCTACCAATATTGGGCAGTCTGGTGCTCCTGCCAGTAGCAATGCTCCTGTTTCTGCTTCATCGGCAGCTGGAGTTGTTAATACATTTACAAGTCTTGCTTATTATGGTGGTGGTGTGGCTTCAACTGTACCTCAAAGTTATATAGACGAACTGCGTATCGCGTCGGATTATAATTTTGCCACAACAGCATCTAATCTGATTCGCATTGAAGGCTCTCTCTGTACAGGGACACTTGGGAATAATATCTTTACCAATGGTGACTTTGATAGCTATGCTTCTACGCCTACCTATAATATAGCTCAGACATCACCCTGGACAGATCCTCCATCCAGAAGTTCCATAGATGATTCCGGGCCTTGGGTCGATGTGACAGGTGGTGGTTCTTATTGTTATGTAGATGTATTGAATTTTACTGGTAACGGAGGACCCAATGATGGATATTATACACTTGTCAATGGTATAAGAAAGGCTTGGGATGTATGGACTACTAATACAGATTATAGTGGTACTGGGTACCTGATGTTAGCCAACGCCGCTTATCAACCCAATATTTTCTTTAAGCAGGTACCAAGCAATAATTTTTGTGAGTTGACCAGATATGAGTTCAGTGTGCAGGTAATGAACGTCGATAAACAAACTTATCGGACTGCCTATGGAAGTTCAGGAACTGCAGATGGCGGATTTAAAAATTGTGATCCTACCCGAGAGCCTGGATGTCAGCAGTTATCGCAGCTTGACGGTGGGGTGAGTGCAACAGGTAATCGAAATCTGACTACGCATAGTAATTCAGGTGGTAGTGGATGTAACTTGTATGACTGGTACACTTCGGGTACTGTTAATGCAACTACATCTGATTCAAGAAGCTATCGGGTACTCCCTGATATCGAATTTATCATTGGCGATGGCATTGGCAATGAGGTGGTTGCCTATAGTCCTCCCGCACCAATACCTAATGATGAGCAATGGCACAAAGTAGGCTTTACCTTTACAACCAAAGCAGGAGTGACATCACTGGAATTAAAAGTACGAAATAAGGCTCCTGGTGGTGGAGGTAACGATATTGCGCTGGATGACTTCTCGTTTCGTGCCTGTGGACCTTCTGTTTTGTTGGGAAATAATTTTCCAGGTTGTACACCTACTCCATTGGTTTGGGTTGACTCGATTACAGATGAATATTCCAGTCCTAAATACCAGTGGGAAGTTAGTTCAAATAACGGTACTTCCTGGACAGATATTGTTGGGGCTACTGATAGCGTATATGTGCCTACATTCCCGGCTGTTAATCAAAATGATCTGGTGCGGTTGCGTATTGCCAGCAGTGTACCTAACCTGAGCTCTGCTAACTGTTACATCGTTTCTTCCAGTCTAAATGTGGTTTGTCTGGTTCCTCTTCCTGCTACATTGCTTTCTTTCAATGCACAGAAGATCAGTACAGGTATACAGATAAACTGGCAAACTACATATGAGTCTAAGACAGATTACTTTATAGTAGAACGTTCTTTAGATGGAAGTACTTTCACTCAGTTGTGTCAGGTAAGTGCTAAAGGGAACAGCAATCAGTTGGAGAGTTATTATTGTTATGATTCAGCACCTGCAAATGGGCGCAACTATTATCGTCTGAAGCAAATAGATCAGGATGGTCAGTATTCATACTCCAAAGTAGTTTCAGTTACTTATGATCAGGCAAGCAGCTCTCGTCAGATACAATTGGTGCCAAACCCGGCAAATGAAAGTGTAAAGGTTGTTTTTGTAGAGGAAGTAACGAAAGCTCAGTCAGCACATGTAACTGTATCTACAATAATGGGACAAGTGATACAGGAACAAACTGTAAAACTAAACAGCAATGAATTAGTTCTTAATACTTCTTCCTTGTCGGATGGAATATATATTGTGGAAGTAATGGTGGGAGAACAAAAATTTGTACAAAAACTGGTAATTACAAAATAAGCAGAAATACTAATGGGAAAATTTGATGCTGTTATAGAGAAGCATACTAATCTGGGTGTACATGCCAATAATATAGAATATGCAATTAGCGCTATAAAAGATGGCGTGAGGAGAGAGTATATACTGGAAACATTAACTGCTGATTATCGAGGAATGACTTCACAACAGGCAACAGCATTACTTGAAGATTTATATGCTAGGGCTGGTGGGGAATTTAAACAAGAAAGTCGCGCAGGATATCTGTATGGAATCTTCCTTCTGTTAATAGGATTCGGTGCATCCTTCTATATCTTCTATGTGATGAGATATGGTGGTAAGTTATCTTTGGTAATGATTGTCTGCGCTATAGGTGGAATTATTGGTGGAATAGGGTATATACTAAGTGCGATTCTAGGTACTCATCGGGAAGAGGATTCTCCTTTTTAGCTCAATAGAAAATAATTAGTTGAAATTTGATACCCAGGCAATCAAGCCTGGGTATTTTTTTATCCTTAATCGACTGGATTTTCGTACAGCCTTCTGCTTCCGGAAGAATTTTACTCTGTACAATGATCCTTCTTGCCTGCTTTTTAGGAAAAGTAATTCTTTCTTTCTCTTTTTTATAAAAAAGTTCAAATTTAACTACGTGTAATACTATGCTTTTGTGTCTATATGGTATAATGCTGAGAAAAAGTTGATCTATGCAAATTTAACCACTGGCAAATGCAACTATCTTCTACCCCAGATGAGTCGTTCCAACAAGGAACTAATATGACAGATTTATCTGAGCAGGTTTCCTCTGCGGAGAGTCAGGTAGATACAGAGTTCTTTATTCGTAAAGCATTTGAGACAGATGCCTGGGAAGGCTGTTCCTTGCTATTTCGAAGATACTATCCTGTACTTTGTAGTCATGCTATTCGCTATGTGTATTCGCGGGAAATCGCAGAAGATCTGGTTGCAGAGATTTTTCATGACTTTTGGAAAAACCGAATTTTTGAACAGGTGCATAGTTCGTACCGATCTTACTTGTTTAAAACAGTTCGTAACCGATCCTTTAATTATTTGCGACAAAAATTAACATCCTCAATTTCTGTGGAGGATTTCCCTGTTGTATGTGAGGTTCAGTCTTCTGATCAACAAATGTTCTATGATGAGCTCTATCAAATGATCCAAAGAACCGTAGATGAAATGTCGCCCAAGTGTCAAAAGGTATTTCTGATGAGCCGTTTTGATGGCAAGAAAAACCATGAGATCGCAGAAGAGATGCAGATTTCACAGCGTACTGTAGAAGTTCATATTAGTAATGCCTTAGCCTTGTTACGGAAAGTTTTGAAGGAAGGAGGAGTACTTTGCTTGTTTCTTCTGTCTTCTATCTTATAATTTTTAGTATATACTAAGTGTCTATGTCTGTAAATGTGTCTGAAGGAAAAATTATTGTATTGTACTGACATTGTACTATTCTCTTTGTAGAAATATGAAAAAGCCTGTTACACAAGAAATCCTGTTTGAATACTTTGCTGGTCGTGCTACTCTTCTGCAAAAGAACATGATAGAAAAATGGTTACAGGACCCGGAGAATGAAGAAGCATTTTATGAATGTCTGGATAAATGGGAGATGACTTATCCTCAATATATACCGGATCTGGAGCAAGCTCACACTAAGTATAGAAGTTTTGTGCTGGAGAACCAAGCTACTCATTCATTATCGAAATCTGTTTCTGGTCAGGATACTACTAAAACAAAGAACTTCTTTTGGGGATGGATCAGTGTTGCTGCATCTATACTACTGATAGCAGGTGTGATGTTCTGGACAATGAAAGATGTCTTTTTTTATCAGACATACCAGACCGCTTATGGAGAAACCCGAACCCTGATCCTGCCTGATCATAGTCAGATTATGCTCAATGCGCATTCAACTTTACGAATACCAAGAGATTTTTTGAACAATACACAACGGGAAGTCTGGCTGGAAGGAGAGGCTTTTTTTAGTATTCGAAAAAATTCCAAAGCTAAAAAGTTTATTGTACATACTGGCAACCTGAATGTAGAAGTACTGGGGACCAAATTCAATGTGTCAGATCGACGTGGAAGTACACGAGTAGTGTTAAAAGAAGGAAAGGTGAAGGTAAGTGCTTCTGTTAGTAAGCAGGTATCGTCTGTATACATGAAGCCAGGTGATCTGGTGGCATTTTCGCCAAAAGATACTGTGTTAAAACGAATGAATGTAAAGCCGGAATTGTATACAGCCTGGCAGGAAAATAAACTTGTTTTTGATTCTATACCACTATCTGAAGTGCTTCAGACTGTAGAGGACTATTATGGTATCAAAATTATACTTCAGGACACTTCTTTCAACCAGCAATACTATACAGGTACGCTTCCCAATAATGATCTGGAAGTAATTCTAAACTCGCTTTCCAGTATCTATGGATTACATGTGACTCGTACCGAAAATCAAATCATTTTGCAATAGCCCCACTTTATCCTCCTAATTAGGTATGAAACGAATTCGTTACATCTGTCTTTTATGTGTCTTATTTCAAATGGTATTTTTTAGTCAAAAAAATACATTTGCTCAAGAACTTGCTTCAGGTATACGTATAAGGCAAGATCGGGATAGTAATCAGAAATCACGTGCACTGAGAGTGGTATTGTCAGACATGGAGAAAAAATTTAAGGTTTACTTTAATTTTGACAATGCTGCTATTCAGGAAAAGTTTGTAGCACCAGAAATTACTATAACAAATAATCTGGAAGAGTCGCTGGATCAGATCTTGAGTCCTCTTCAACTTAAATATGAAAAGATTGGGGAGAGATATTACGCTATTTTTAGTGCGAAGCAAGGTCGGAACCGTCGTAAAGATCATCAGAAATCTGAGCAACACTTTCTTAAAGAGGGTCGGAATGATTCCTATGATTCACTTTCATCTGCTTCCCTGGACGTTCGAAAGGTAGAGAATCGTAGTATTTCTATAAGCGGAGTTGTGAGGGATGAAAATGGAAGTCCTATGGTAGGTGTAAGTGTTTCTGAAAAAGGAACTACTAATGGCACAACAACCAATGCAGAAGGGCAATATAAGTTAACAGTTGCTAGTGAAAAGGCTGTACTGGTGTTTAGCTTTATTGGGTATACTCTGGAAGAGTTACCTGTGGGTGCTCAGTCGCAAATTGATATAAAGCTTGTACCAGATATTAAAGCATTAGGAGAGGTAGTAGTGATTGCCTATGGACAGGTACGCAAAACAGATCTGACAGGCTCTGTCTCCACTGTGCCTGTTGATGAAATCAAGAAAGTAGCCGTCACATCCCTTGATCAGTCGTTGCAGGGACGGGCTGCAGGTGTACAAATCACTCAAAATTCAGCAGCTCCCGGAGGAAGTACTACTATTCGTATACGGGGTGGCAACTCTATTCAGGGAGATAATGAACCACTGTATGTAATTGATGGCATTCCGTTTAAAAATGATGGTGCCAGCAGTGGTTCAAGTTTTAATGTATTGAGTACTCTTAATCCTTCAGATATTGAATCCCTCACTGTTTTAAAAGATGCTTCTTCAACAGCTATTTATGGATCTCGGGGTGCCAATGGGGTGGTGATTATTACTACAAAACGTGGTAAAGCTGGAAAAGCGAATGTTTCATTTGAGGCGTATTACGGCATTCAGCAGGTACGACGTAAGTACCCTGTTCTTAATGCCAGTGAATATGCAGAGATGGTCAATGAGGCAAATACAAATGAAGGGCGTTCTCCTATCTATACACAGGAACAAATTAATGTGTTTGGTAAAGGAACTGACTGGCAGGACGAGATATTCCGTACCGCCCCAATCAGTAATTATCAGTTCTCTATGTCAGGAGGAGATGAGAAAACACAATATGCAGTTACTGCCGGATACTTCAACCAGAACGGCATTGTCATTAACTCTAATTTTGACCGATATTCCTTTCGGACGAACCTAGACAGAAAGCTCAATAACAAAATTAAAATTGGAAACAGCTTAACGATAAACCGGACGCTGACCAATCAATCACGTACAGATGGTGATTTAGGCAGTGCCGGATTAGTGACAATAGCGGCTTTGCAGTATCCTCCCATCTTACCAGTACGGAATGAAGATGGTTCGTATATAATCACAAATCCTGCTTTGAATTTTACTGCTGATAATCCGGTAGCTTTGGCCAGAGATGGGAAAAATCGTAATACGGCCTATCGTATTTTTGGAAACATCTTTGGGGAATATCAGATTCTGGAAGGATTAAATCTGAAAATTTCATTTGGATTGGATGGCATTCTGCAAAAGCAGGAACGTTATGATCCCAGAACGGTACAGAGCGGGCTGGCTCAGGGTGGATCAGCGGCTATCTTTAATGCTCAATCCATTACCTGGCTCAATGAAAACCTGCTTACCTATACCAAAACATTTAATTCTGTCCATAATCTGAATGTCCTACTTGGATATACACAACAGGCAAACCGTACAGAGAGCAGTCGGGCTGCTTCTCGTAACTTTGTCAACGACATTCTGGGAACCGGAGATCTGGGAACTGGTTCTGTCGCTTTGACACCTTCTTCCGGAATCGGAACATGGGGACTTGCTTCTTATCTGGCTCGTGTCAACTATGGCCTGAAAGATAAATACTTGTTTACAGTTTCCTTTCGTACCGACGGTTCTTCACGGTTTGGCGAGAACAAACGATTTGGCTATTTTCCCTCTGCTGCCTTTGCATGGCGAGTTTCTGAAGAATCTTTTCTAAAAAATAATAGAATCCTAAGTGATCTAAAACTACGTACCTCCTATGGACTAACAGGTAACCAGGATGGGATTGGGAACTACCCTGCCTATTCGTTGTTGAGTACGCAAAATTATATCATTGGTAATGTTGTTTCTACTGGTATTGGCCCCAATCAGGCTGCCAATCCGGATTTATCATGGGAAACGACAGCTCAGGCTGATGCAGGTATAGACATTGGATTGCTACAGGATCGGATTACACTTACTGCTGATGTATATCTCAAACGCACACGAGATCTATTATTAAGTGTAACCATACCAAGTACTTCCGGATATTCCAGTGCTATTAAGAATCTGGGGAAAGTAGAAAACAAAGGTATTGAGCTTAGTGTCTCATCTCGCAATCTGGTTGGTGATTTTAAATGGACTACTGACATTAACTTTGCCTCCAATCGGAATACAGTGTTGGATATTGGGGGAGCACCTCAGATATTTGCCGGGAATGTGGCAAATATCGCACAAAATATTAATTCCGGTATTATTCGGGTAGGGGAGCCATTAGGATCTTTTTATGGCTATGTGACAAATGGAGTATATCAGACAGCAGACGAACTGACACAATTAGTAGATGCCAGTGCTAAAAAGCCTGGAGATCGTAAGTATCTTGACCTGAATAATGATAAAAAGATCAATGATCAGGATCGTACTATTATCGGCAGAGCGCAGCCTAAGTTTATTGCTGGTATGACTAATACATTTTCTTATAAAGGAATAGAACTGACTGTTTTTCTTCAGGGTGTATATGGAAACCATATCCTGAATGCCAATCGGTTTGAACTGGAGTATCTGAATGGAACAACTAATCAGGATCTGGATATGCTTAACCGCTGGACTCCAACGAATACCGATACAGATATCCCAAGAGCATCTACAACCCGCCCTGCCAACAGAATATCTTCCCGGCAGATTGAAGATGGGTCTTATCTGAGATTACGCAATGTTCAAATTGCCTATACCCTCTCAAATAGCTTATTAAAGGCAATTCGATTACAATCGGTTAGGATCTATGCAACAGCCCAGAATCTGATGACTTGGACTAACTATTCTGGATTTGATCCGGAGGTAAATCGTTTTGGGCAGGATAGCCGTAGTCAGGGATTCGATTATGGGGGATATCCTGCAGCTAAAACATTTCTGTTTGGGTTAAATATTGGCTTCTGATTGTTGTGGAAGCATTCTTGACAACCTGTTCATTTTTATGCCACTGAAGATAAATCATTCAGATATGAAAATTCGAAACACTATTTATACACTAGTATTCCTACTCGTATCAGGCTGTGGAGTATTGGATCAATCTCCTGAGTCCAGTTTTACACCTGATAACTTTTATAAAAATGCAGATGATGCCAGATCTGCTGTAAGTGCTGTATATGATCAGATGAATTATAATAACCTATATAATCAGTTGATGTGGATTTTACAGGATCAGGCTACTGATGATGCAGAGTGGGGTGGAGGCCGATCAACTGCCAATCAGGCAAAAAATGATCTGGACAAATATACCTTCACGCCTGCTACCACTACCTTTCAGAGTGTATGGTCAGCTTGCTATAGAGGGATTAATCAGGCCAATACAGTTATTGGACGTGTACCTGGCATCAGCATGGATGATGCTCTAAAAAAGCGATATGTGGCAGAAGCTACATTACTGCGTGGATTTTATTACTTTACACTAGTAAGGCTTTTTGGAGGGGTACCTATTGTATTAACCGAGACTACATCTCTCAATAATCTCACCATTGCCAGATCTTCTGTAGAAGAAGTATACGCACAAATTATCAAAGATTTTACAGAAGCAGAATCTGTTTTGCCTGTCAGCTATTCCGCTGCTGAAATAGGGCGAGTTACTCAGGGAGCAGCCAAGGCATTACTGGCAAAAGTGTATCTAACACGTCAGGAATGGGAGAAAGCCGCTACCAAAGCCAAAGAAGTAATAGATCTTGGAATCTATGATTTGTGGACTAACTATGCAGAAGCATTTCTAATTGCTAACAAGAACGGAAAAGAAGCTATTTTTGAGATTCAGGCTATGGGCGGGGGATTTAATGAAGGAAGTTTTATGCAGGGATATATGCGCCCTCCGTTTGACAAAGTGAATAACATCGCTGGCTTTGGGGATGATCCTGCTACACAGAATCTATATGAAGCTTACTCTGAAAATGATAAGAGACGCGACGTTACCCTGCGATTGTACTCGGCTACCAGTACACCTGCTGCTCCCGCTAGTATTACCTTTCCTTGTTATGTAAATAAATACCTGGACCCTACAGCTACAGCCAATGGAGAAGGAAGTAACAATTTTCCGATTATCCGCTATGCAGATGTGCTGTTGATGTATGCCGAAGCATTAAACGAGCTAGGAGCTAATAATTCAGATGCCTATAAGGCTGTAAATCGCATACGAAATCGGGCTGGACTGGATGATCTGGCTGATGGATTGACACAGGATGAGTTTCGGAATAGTGTCTTATTGGAAAGGCGACTTGAACTGGCATTTGAGGGACATCGCTGGTATGACCTGGCCCGAACACGGCGACTCATTTCAGCCTTAAAAGCACAGAATCCTGACATCGTTGTGGAAGAAAGACACTATCTGTTTCCTATTCCACAAACCGAAAGAGACGTTAATCCTCTATTAGAACAAAATCCTGATTATTGATAGCCTGTTAAACCTGTGAAACGAAGAGACTTTATAGAACGATCATTGGTCACAATTCCTTTTGTGGCCTCTTTGCCTGATATAGAACCACAAACGCTTTCTATGGATCAGCCTTCTTTGGTAATTAATGCAGGTGTGGGAGGGAACAATACCCGTGATCTTCTGGCACGGATAGAAAAGGATTGTCTACAGCATAATCCTGACTTGACCATTCTGATGGTAGGTACCAACGATATGAACAGTATGAAACATGTGCCACTGGAAGAATACACTAGTAATTATCAGACTCTGGTTGAGAAGTTACTAAAAATCAAGAGTAAGATACTTGTTATGAGTATTTTGCCTGTGTATGAACCGTACTTATTTACCCGGCATCCTGTTCAGTTTTATGCTCCTGATGGACCAGCTTTGCGTAGGTCTAAGGTAAATGAGGTGATTCGTAGAATATCTGAGCAGAAAAAGCTTTCATTTCTGGATATGCATCATATTTTTGAAAAGACAGGAGAAATTGGACTTTCAGCAATGAGTCTGCTTAAAAATGAGATCAATAGTGGCAAGACAGACGGTGTGCATCCTACCCAAGATGGATATCGGATTATGGCGGTAGCTGTGTATCAGTATATTACTTTGAAAGGTTTACCTCATAATAAAGTAGTATGTTTTGGGGATAGTATTACTATGGGAGATGCCGATGGACAAAATTATCCTACCTATTTGCAGAAGTTACTCAATAGCTAATCATTTACACCTTGTTTTATACTTATGAGAAAATTGATTCTTCTATTTCTTCTTTTGCCTGTGTTTTCACACTCTCTTTGGGCACAGCAGGCAACTACTTCAGTAGATATATGTGTATATGGTGGATCATCAGCAGGTGTAATGGCAGCTTATACTGCTAAGAAAGCTGGGAAATCTGTGATTTTGATTGAGCCAGGCAAACACCTGGGTGGACTTACCACAGGAGGACTAGGCTATACAGATATTGGTAATAAGTATGCAATTACAGGGCTAGCACGTGACTATTATCGTCGTATTGGAAAGCATTATGGCAAATTTGAACAATGGATATTTGAACCTCATGTAGCTGAGAATCTCTTCAAAGAATATATCTCTAAGGGCAATGTGCAGGTGTTATATAGTTATCGTTTGTCTTCTGTTAAAAAGCAAGGGACCACTATCCAGGAAATTGTGATTGAAAACTCTGATAAGCCTTCTAGTGCAACCAATCGTGTTATTAAAGCTAAAATGTTTATGGATTGTACCTATGAAGGAGATCTAATGGCTAAAGCGGGTGTAAGTTATTTTGTCGGGAGAGAAGACAACAAACTATATAATGAAACCTATAATGGAGTACAATTACTCAACAAACACCAGTTTTTGGATGGGATTGATCCGTACAAAGTGCCAGGAAAACCAGAAAGTGGTTTACTTTGGGGGATTAGTCCTGCTGCTCTACCTCCAACCGGTTCAGGTGATAAAAAAGTACAGACCTATAATTTTCGGATTTGTTTGACCAGTGATCCTTCTAATCAGATCCCAATTACCAAACCGGAAGGGTATGATCCTGAAAAGTATGAGCTATTGCTGCGGGTAATGGAGAAAGAGCCGACCCGGCCATTCAATCTGATCATGAAACCCGATCTTATGCCCAATAATAAAACAGATATCAATAACAATGGGCCCTTCTCGACAGATATGATTGGGATGAACTATGACTATCCTGAGGCTGACTATGCTCGTAGAGCTCAGATTCAGAAAGAACATGAATTGTACACCAAAGGATTTTTGTATTTTGTAGGGAATGACCCTCGTGTACCTGAGCATCTTCGTACAGAAATGAAACGATGGGGTTATCCTAAAGATGAATACACAGACAATGGAAACTGGTCACCACAGATGTATGTACGGGAAGCTCGCCGGATGATTGGGGCATATGTAATGACACAAGCTAACTGCCAGGGTAAAGAAACTGTAAAGGATGGGGTGGGTATGGCTGCCTATACTATGGACTCACATAATTGTCAGCGTATCGTTATCGAAAAAGATGGTGTTAAAATGGTCAAAAATGAAGGGGATGTACAGATTGGTGGTTTTCCTCCTTATCCGATAGCCTATCGGTCATTGATTCCCAAAGAGAGCGAATGTGGTAATTTGTTGGTTCCTGTATGTTTATCCGCAACTCACATTGCCTATGGATCTATCCGAATGGAGCCTGTATTTATGGTATTAGCTCAATCATCTGCATTGGCAGCCAGTTTGGCCATAGATAGTAAACAGACTGTGCAAAAGATTGACGTCCAGAAGCTGCAGCAATGGTTGAAGACAAATCCTCTGATGGATAACAGTCCGGCAGATATTTTAGTAGATGATCAAGATAAAGTCCATACTGTATTGACTGGTAATTGGAAAAGTGAGCATAATCCTGGTGGAAGTTATGGACCTTCATGGCTGGCAGATGATAGCCAGGGAAAGGAAAAAAAGGCGGTGCGATTTGTACCGGAAGTGATTACGGCAGGAAAGTATGCTGTGTATATGTATTTTCCTAAAGTAAAAAATGCGGCTAGTGAGACAACTATTACCATTACCAATGGTAAAGAGGTGAAAGCACTGACAATAAAGGAGGCTGATATTCGTGTAGAAGGTCAGACTGCTGGAGAATGGGTATTGCTTGGAGAGTATTCTTTCCCCAAAGGCAAAAGTAGTTATGTAGAGATCTCTAACGCCAATGCCAATGGCTCTATTATTGCAGATGCAGTCCTTTTTGTGCCTAAGCAAGGATAGCTGAAAGTTCTCAGATTCCTCCATCTATTTTGATTAATAAAAATAGATGGAGGAGATAATCAATGTATCACAATTCTTTTTTGTTCTGTAGCACCAGGAGTGTCTATTCGTAAAATGTATACTCCTGGTTCCCATTGTGGATTTATTGTAAACTGACCTGTATTTCCATTTAGAGGTACAATTTGTTTGCTTAAAGATCTGCCTTGTAGATCAGATAAATAAACAGTTATACTCTCCTGCTGACTTTGGGTGTCAGGTAACTGTAGCCAGATTGTAGATTGCTTTACTATTGGATTTGGAGATAATGAAATACTGCTTTCCTGTCCAGAAGTCACTGTTACAGAGATTATCTTTGAAAAACTATAATTTTCATCATAATCTACCTGTTTGAGTTTGTAGTAGTTTTTGCCCTTTAACGGATTTTCATCTGTATATTCATATTGTAGTGGGCTCTGTGAATTACCTCCACCATCAACAGTGCCAATGGTTTGCCAATTGGCACCATCTGAGCTTCGCATCATCTCAAAATATTGATTGTTCTTTTCACTGGCAGTTGTCCATGTTAACTGAACTTCATTCGTATGTGCAACTCCTGCAAACTGTATAAAGTTAACAGGGAGCGGAATGTATCCGCTAGCAGAGGCGGCAGAATATACTCGTAATGTTTTATCAACAGATAATACACCAAAAAGGCTTATTCGAATAGTGTTAAAAGCTGCGGAAGCTGTTGTATAGAGCAATTTCTGGGTAGAAGAACCATTGTAAGGCATCATTCCCCATCCTGAATTACTAACTGTACTACCTCCATTTCGAAGGGTATAGGTAACACCACTCAAGAGATCCAGTGTTGCAGTAGGATCTTCTACAACAATAGCTATAGTTGACCCTCCTGGTTGCGAAGGTGAAAATACTAGATCCAGATTAATAACTGAAATAACACTAATACCAACATGGACAGTAGCATAATCTGTTGGATTATTATTCAAGGCCTGGCTGGCAGAGGTAACAGAACATGCAATGCAGGTAATTGATTCGGTTACATTGGAAGACGTTGGATAGGAGGCTTGTCCAAACGATATGTTCATACCCAGGAGTACCAGAAGATAGGCTAGTATATTTTTCATCATTTGGGGTGAAACCTAAATACTATCATGTATTTAGGTGTTTTTAGACTGTTGAAATGATGGTGTAAAAATAGTTGCTTATCTATCAGGATGATATGATTTAATTGTAAGCTTTATTATAGGTGTACTATTTACTTTGAGAACATGTAAATAATGCTGATAAATTATTGTTTTTTGCGTGTGTCTATTGATAAAGAGTTTGTTGTGAGCTATATCAGTAGTAAAATAACAGATTTTCCTGTATGCTTACTGGGCATACAGGAAAATTGGAACTGTGTAAAACAGGTTATTTTATTTTGCAAAAAGGAGGATAAATAGGCTGGCAGATATAGGTGTGAAAAGTAATTCAGGAAGAATAGTAGAATGTTAAAGAATAGTCTGTTTCCATACTAAGATGGATGAGTAAGGGATGAATGATTTTTATCATAATATAACTTTCATCTTTTAATAGTAGGCTATTTTTTCAATCTTCTCCAAATCTGTACATGATATCACTTCGCAATACATACTTTATACCCTGGGTGACTTCACTACCTTCATGATACAAACTATGTAGGAATATCAAAGCCATGCCTTCTTTGGGTTGTATCTTCAGATTGGTAAATAGAGTATCGCCACCTGAAAAATTATCATTCAGGTAAATCATAAATGTAAAGTAGCTGGCTTCTGTTGCATTACGTATATAACTTTGATCCTGATGTGCTCTAAACCGATGACCAGGCTGATATTTATAAAAACGAAATAACTCATTCAGCCCAATTGCATAACTGTTACCAATCTTAGCAGGAGCAAAAGATTGTACTTTATGCCATAGAATCTCTGCCAGATCTTCACTTTTATAAAATGTACGATTATTGTTTCGCACTTCCTCCAAAACTCTTTCCCCTTTCTCTGTAGTTACTTTAGCAGGTTCATAACCAAGGTTTTCGCTTAGTGTTATATATGTATGACATTCTGATGGCAACAAAAAGTCTTCAATTGTGAAGATTTTATCTGTTAGAGCAGTGTAGTTCATAGAGTAGAGTGAAAACTTCATTGTTTATGCACCATTCCATTGAGCAAGCTATCCAGGCGATTCACTTCTTCTCTGAAATACACCAATGCTGCACGAGCACTTCGAAAATCGCGGGTAATACGGGCTTTAACCAGCCAAACCTCAATGATGTCACTGGGTTCAAGAATCTGATCTTCATATTCTGTGTTATCTGACCGAAGTACCAGATGTCCTAGCCGATCTAAGCGATTAACAACTCGTTTGCAAACAATATTACCGGATGTTACAATTATATAGATTGCTCCATCACGCAACTGAGATGCCATCTCCAATCGTTCGCCAATTACCCAATCCTGTGAATAGATTGTATGTTCCATAGAATCTCCCCAGATCTCAAAAGCCCGATAATTGCCACTACGAAAATCTGGTAAACTGAATACACTTAACTCTTCAAGATAGTCACTTCGGTGGCAGTACATAATATAACCTGCCGCTGCTTTAATAGGGACCATTGCAATAACACTATCACCCTGCTTATCCACGGTGACCAGTTGTAATGTACTTTTACCCAATAATGGTGCTGATAAGGCAGTACTTGACATACTGGGTATGCCCTCCTGCTTGGAATTGTATTTTTGTAATGTGTCTTTCAAATACATTTCGCCTTTACCTGTGTATACCCAGTTTAGGTCTATTCCTTCTGAGGATAAATAGAGGAAATACTCCTCTGGTATATACTTCCGCTTGCCTGCTTCTATCAGACTGACATCTTTCTGATTTATGTTTACCCTCTGAGAAAGTGTTTGCTGGTTTAATCCTAACTTTATCCTACAGTGCTTTAGTCGTGCGTGTAAATTTTCCATAGTTATAGTAAATATAGTAACTGATTTAATTGGTTGTAAATGTATAAATAATATGTGTCATATTATTGACTTTTAGGTTTTTAAGGTATATTTTTGTATTTGTATGACTTTTTTCCTTAAAAGGTATAAGAATCAAAAATAGCAAATTATGGAGAGACCAGCAAATAACCCAAAGAAAACAAAAATGATAACTATTGAATTGGATCTGGAGGATTATTGGCCGGTTCAGGATATTCAAAGAGATATTGAAAGTACCAGGGGCTTTAAGCGCTCAATTGCTGTCATATGTGTCCAATTGATTAAAGAAGCGATCGTTGCAAGACAAAAAGAGGCACCAGGTGATAGGCAAATTGATAAATAAAAATATTTACAATTTTAGATAAACTGATTTTTATGACTAGGGTGCTCAGCAGAGCATAAAGAAATTATTTGTTTAACCTTATTATTACTACCACTATGTTAAACTGGCAATTAATAAAATCTGTTAACCCATTTGCTTATGAACAGTTTCAGGAATGGTTAATTGGTTCCTACAAACCTCATTTTGTTTCTCCCCAAAAGACAGAGGATCATCATCTAACTCCTTTATTATACTGCTTCTTTGAGAAACGGGGAATTATTGTGAATGTTATGGGCTGTATGTGGGGAAATGTGGCTGAGTATGTATATGAAATCCAGCAAGATGGAAATCTGAACGGGATTATGGGTTATGGATATCTTGCTCGTTCCGATGCAGAAAGTGCTGCCTTTGCACATGCCTTTTCCTTGCTCACTACTTCCCATGTAGCCTGAAATATACCCATTGTATTGAGTGAATAGATTGATTTAAATTGAAGTGCACTATAATTTTTTCTACTACAGCTATGAAATTGACAACTATTGGAGAGCGTATTCGAATGGTACGGACCCGGATCGCAAAACAGTCACAGGAGAGTTTTGCTGCTTCTGTGTGTATGACACAAAGTAACCTATCAATGATTGAGCAATGCCATTATCTGCCCAGTATTATGCTTTTATACTGGATACATACTATCTGGCGCATCAATCTTAATTGGTTATTAACTGGAGAAGGAGAAATGGTAATGTAATTTAAAATTTATATAGGAGTTGCTGGTTTATTTAGCTTCGCTAACTATCAACAGAATAAAGGCTGAACTCCTGAGAAAGTATGGATAAAATAGAGGACATTATTTGTTTTTCTATTTTATCCATAACTTATTTTGTACCACTTGTTTTAATACTTGTTCCCGATAAATACGACTAATGGGAATATGATGTGATTGCAGACTGATTTCGTTGCCCTCTATGGCATCTATTTTATCAATGGCAACAATATAGGATTTGTGTACCCGAATAAAAGAACGACTATCCAGATTCTGTTCCAGATTTTTCAGATACAAAAGAGTCATATATTTACCTTTTGATGTATAGATAACCACATAATTCTGCATGCCCTGTATATACAGGATGTCATTAAAGTAAATTTTCTCATACTTGTTTCCACATTTAATAAAAAAGTAGTCTGTTTCTTTCTCAATTTTAGGAGAATCCTGACTCACAGATTTGAGCAGCAGTTGATGATAATCCCGGGCTTTACTGGCCGCTTTTACAAAACGTTCAAATGTGATAGGTTTTAACAGATAGTCCATCACATTTAACTGGAAACTTTCTAAAGCATAGGTGGGGAACGCTGTCGTGATGATCACCATTGGCGGTTTCTGTACAATTTTTAAAAAGTTAATGCCATTCATCTTCGGCATTTGTATATCAAGAAATATCAGATCTATTGGATGTTCATCAAGTAGTTGAATGAGTGCCATCGGATTCTCACAGGTCTCAACCAGATTCAGAAAATCAATTTCCTGTACATAACTGGCTATCCCTTCTCTTGCCAGAGGTTCATCATCAATAATAACACAGTTGATCATTATTTGCTAGCTTTAATAATGTATGTCTTTTATTTAAAGTTCTGTAAGTACAGTAGCAGGGGTGATAGCGCTTTGTTGAATAAGTTCTGATAGCTGCAATTGTAGTTTTACTGTAAAGCAATACGTTTCATCCTGTATATCAAGTGTATATTGACCCGGATAGAGTAAATCCAGTCTTCTTTTTACATTTTCCAGACCAATACCTCCATAATGAACTACCTGTACAGATGTATCAGATGATTTACTGTTTGCAATCACAATGTTTAACTCTTTCTGATGTAAGTTCAAGTCAATCTGTATCCAGTTAGATTGATCTGTGTGTTTTGATACATGTTTAAATGCATTCTCTACAAATGTCATTAATACAAATGGTGCTATACCTAAATCCTGGATATCAGAATTATCTGCCTGAATGGTAAGTTCTACTTGTGTATTTTGTCTAAGTTTTTCGAGTTCAATAAAGTTTTTGAGGTATGAGATCTCTTTATCCAATGAAATCAGTTTGTCATTACTTTCATATAATTGATGTCTGAGCAATTCAGAAAACTTTGCCAGAGAATCTGATGCCATATGAGGATTTTTATGGATCAGAAAGAATATAGAATTAATCGTATTGAATAGAAAATGAGGATTGATCTGATATTTGAGAAATTTTAACTCTGTTTCCAGTTTTTCCTTTTCCAGTAAACGTTGTCTCCTTTCTGTTTGAATCCACTTTTTAGTGAGTTTGATACTCATACCTAACGTCATACTAGCCAGGGTGGATGGGAAGGTATTCGTAATGAAGAAATAAAAGCAGTTTTTATCATTTCCGAATAGATCTGCAACTGTCTTATGAGACAAAAAGGCTGTTAAATAGTAACCAGGAACAATCAATAAAGAGGCACCTATAATTGTGAGTGCCAGATAAATAATATATTCTGTAAGCTTGTTTTTTTCAAGATATCTGGGAATAAGAAAATAGAGATTGAAACAAACTGCCAGTGTTTGTACAATGACATAGAAGATATACTTTGGAAAAAAAGATGTCAGAAATATACTTTCGGCTGCTTTAATAGGATTGCCTATCGCAATCACCCACCAAACATATTGATATCCACACCAAAATAAGATATGGTGAATCTTGTATTTGAAAAACCAATGCTGTTTTGGTTTAGTATATGCCAGTTGTTTCATCTGTAAAGGAAGGTCCTAAGCGTAGTGCCATGTATTGGAGTTTGCTTGTATTTAAAAATACGGTGATTCGGTAAAATAGACAATTCTCAAGGGTTTTATTTCTGTCCTATATGAAGTGTGTCAAATACTTGACAAGTGGATGGTAATATGAGATGAATGGATGAACAAGGTAATCTATCAAAATTGTTATTGTTTGGAAAAAAGTGAAGATTTATTATGCAGACAAATGATAAATTGCAAAGACGCACTAAGTTATAGAACTACTTATAATTCCCTGCACCATGAACAATCTACATTCTTTATTTCGATCATCTGTTGTAAGTAGACGATCCTTTCTGTCTAATACGCTAAAATCTGCGGGTAGTCTGGCTTTGCTAGGAGTAAACCCCTCTTTTGCAGCAGGTAGTGCAAAGCAGCTTACAGTACAGGAAATCATGGATCTCATTTTGAAAGAAGGTGGATTGAAACCTCTGTCAGATACGGTAGACACATTAAAAGCTGGTCTAGCTGATCAGGTGGTTACAGGAATTGTAACCACTATGTTTCCTACCATTACAATTATCGAAGAGGCGGCAAAGCGTAAGGCTAACTTTATCATTGCTCATGAACCATCCTTTTATAATCACAAAGATGATTCCGCGTGGGTACCTAACAATATGGTGGTTAAACAAAAGCAACAGTTATTGGAAAAGCATAAGATTGCTATCTGGCGGTTTCATGATTATTGCCACTCTATGAAGCCTGATGCAGTAAGTTATGGAGTTGCTAAAAAAGCAAACTGGTTATCTTATTATAAGACAGGAGAAAGGATGTTAACTATTCCTGCACTTTCCTTAAAACAGTTGGTGCAACATCTGAAAACATCTCTTGGCATTGGACATGTACGTGTAATTGGAAATCTGGATCAGTCCTGCTCTCGTATTGCCTTGTTACCTGGTGCATGGGGTGGCCCAAGACAAGTATCGACTGTTGAGTCAGAGAAACCGGATGTGTTGATTGTAGGTGAACTATCCGAGTGGGAAACTGCCGAATATATACGGGACGGTCGATTACTGGGATCTAAAACGGCTTTGATTGTGTTAGGTCATGCTGTGAGTGAGGAACCTGGAATGCAGTGGTTTGCAGAGTGGCTACAACCCAAATTGACAGGGATTAAAGTCACCCATCTGGCATCCGGAGATCCGTTTATCTGGATGTAAAATATAACATGAGTCATCCCGAATATTGGATGAGAGCAAAACCCGAGCCTATTACTTTTATAAGTGTGGGCTTGGGGTAATTTTTGAGAAACGTTTCTTTCTAAATTGGTTTCTTGTCCCTTACATCGTTCTTCTTGTGGCTTCTTCATTTTTTGCTTGTCCAAAAAAGGACAACAAATGAGAATTTGTTGGGCCAGGATGTGTGCCAGCCGCAAAAAAGGACACTTTTCTCCGATCCTTCTGCCCGCAGACCAAAAGTCAACCTCACGGAGAAAAGAAGCCCTACGCACCTACACTGCCTTTCGCTATTTAAGTCGTCTTTTCTCTCTTTGTGACATGTGTTATTACTTTCTCAATGACATCTTTTACTTAAAATTTGGGATGACTCATGTTGTGTCCCATGTCATTTCATGTTTTTCAATGTTTCTTGTATCTCTTTTGTAGAACTCTTCTTCAGATTAATCTCATACGTTCCATTTTCTGAAATGGTGATAGGTTTCATTCCCATATAGGGTTGTTTGTTTTGATAAGCTAATGCAATGATAGTTGCTTTCTCTCCTATTGGAAGTTTGGTATAGGGGGCTGATAATCCTGTAAAACGATACAGAGAATCTTTGGTATTACTTCCAGAGAGGGCAATGCGTCGATCGTCAAGAATTAATACGGCAGACACCGATGAACCCAATGAATTCGGAGCATGTATGGATGCCAGAATATTAGCTTCTTTGGCTTTAGGGTCATTATAAAACTGATCACAGTTTATCCAGCCAAGTTTAGCTACTACAAAAGAATTCTGTGTTATTTTTTGAGCCTCCTGTTTGTTTTTATGGTTTGTTATCAGTTGCTGTTGACGTGTATATGCATTCATAATTTCGTCAATCTCTTTTGGCGTTTTACCCTTTTTTTTTAGACGTTGCCGTGCATCTTTTTTGCTAGGGTCAACACCTGCAAAATCTATAACTTTTGTGAGGCGTTGTTTGTAAAAGTCTTCAAATTTTTTCTCTAAATCAGCAGACTGTATGTTCCAGTACCAGTACTTATGAGAATTAGTTTTTTTTGCCCAAGACTTTATTATAGTATATGCTAATGAATCACAATACCAGAGATCTTTATCAAGATTATTTAGATAAGCATTTGCAATAGTTGGATCCCAAACTATTTTTTCTTCATGTTCATCTAGAATGTTATGAATAGTACTTCTGTTGCCAATTGCTGTTATATACCAGAATCGTTCTTCAAATTCTCTTGTTGCAATGAATGTGTTTTGCAACTTAGGATTTAAAAATGTCGTAGAATCGTGTCCAGAATTATAATCGTATATAGAGTACCAACTGCTATCACGATTAGAACTTAAAACAGTATAAGATGTCCAGTATGTATAGTTAAATACCTCAAGTGGCAGAGGGATTAATTTATTATCTAGTTTGCCGGTTTCTTCCCAATTTATACTCCCTCTTGTGTCATAAGTTCCTGAGAATATTTTTGTCTGTGAAGTTCCAGATGCTTTGGCCAGAATGGGTAGTTCAATACGTAGTTGTTTATCTGGAGCTAATGTGACGGATTGGCCGTTGGCTTTTGCATCTATATAAAACATCCCTTCAGATTGTAGTAGCTTTCCATCGGAGATAGTTTGTAAGCGGGAACTGACAAAATCACCAGCAGAAAGAACTTCTATCAGTTCAATATCTACTTGTCCTGTTACAGGTTGTCCGCTGGCATCTACAAAGCTGTTTTCTGGTATAAAAACAAATGTGCCGTACTTACACGTTATAACCTGATCAGTATCTGCTTTAACCTGAAATGTTTGTTTGGCTGGACGTAGTTGAGTTAAAAGTGAATCAGCTGGTGACGGAGAAAAATCTACTCGTTTTTCAATAACTACAGGTGGTTTTGAAATAGATTGTTCTTTCTTTTCATCAGATGAACACGCCCAAATCGCAAGTATTGTAATACAAAGTACAATCTGAATAGCTTTCATAGAGGGTAAATATAGGTGAATAGGTGTCATTCAAATATATTCATTTTAGCGGGAAAGTATGTATTTGTTTTTAGAATACAGAAGTAAAGATTCAAGGCGGTCAACTTAAGAAAAACGGCCTTAAAAACTCCCTTCCTATCTTCCTGAAAAGGACCTGTGACAAATAGAGTTATGTTTGTTTCCTAAGAATCAAAGGATCATTGTATACTTTTGAAGAAGAAGAATGTGGTAGGCTCTGAATAAAATAGTATAGAACAAATGTGGTAAAGCCAGAGTAAATGAGCTACTAAGGTAACTATGCTAACTATTCGAAGTAATTTTCTATTGGTTCTTTGTCGGAAGCATACAATGAGAAGAGCAATGGCTAGAGCCATGGTAAGAAGTTCTTTGCCTGTCAGCATCTGAACTAATTGATAAGCATCTTTTGATGGAGAGCTTAGAAGTAAGAATCCTGAAGATCGTATTACTATGTAAAGTACAAATACAATAGTAAGTTGTCTGGAGGGATATTTTCTGAGGAAAAGGGTAAAGAAAATGATTAACAGCAAATATGTACTAACACTACCACACATGGAATATGGTGAAGAATACCCTACGTCAATAATTGAAATTAGTTCAGACGATAAAGTAGTAATACAGTAGGCAATGGCAAGAATGAGGAGGAGTTTGGGATATTTATTGTCAGGGAAAAATTTGTTTGAATACATTATACTTGATTGGTTCAATCCAAAAATATGTGAGAGTAATTGAGCATCAAACTTTGGTTTAGAGTCTTCTTTTGCATTTTTTCTGAATATGCTAGTCTTCACTAGTATATCTTGCATCTTCTTCATGAAAAGGTTGTCCAAAAAGCAGTTTTTCTTCTTTTAAATAGAACAGCGTAATTGCTATGCCTGGAAATAATGCAATGGGCTCTACTAGTTGTTCTATCCTAATAAAGTGATGTATAGGAAATTTGTCTAGTAAAAATGTTTGTAGAAGTATAAGGGCTGGAGCAGCCATATGCATGAATAAAATACTGATGGTAATTAGTTGCAGTCCTGCTTGGGGAACCTTGAGAGATTGTAAAAAAAGGGAAATAGTCACAAATGCTATACTAATTCCTAAAATTGCCGTGTAATATGAGATTGCATTGGCTTGAATCACAGATATTATTGCTGGTCCAATGATTGTAATTACACAAATCAGCAGATATATACTAAATGTTGTTTTGATTTTAAGTTTTCCGTATTTACTTAATGTGACTATCAAAAAAGCGATAGTTGATACGAATACTAGTTCCCTGATATAGAATAGAAACGAGATCATAGTATCATTTGCCTGAATAGCATTACTATAAATAGCTATCGAAACTATTCTGAGCAGGCAATATATACAGGCAAGAATTAGTGGCAGTTTAGGATATTTTGAGTAAAAATAAGATGTGATGAACATGTTTTATACCTCTGTATGATTAGAAATTATATTATTCCTGATTGTTTGTCAATAGGCAGATTGGAATCTTCTATCTGTTGAAGCATTTTATGTACTATTGCTTCTACTTCTGATATTGTTGTTCTGGAATTGTATGGCCAGGGTGAAAATAAAAATTTTTCATGCAGTAGTTTCTCATAATCCCTCAATTGAGCGGCAACTTCATACATTTCATTCCTGATACAATGATACTTTTTAACATCCAATGTTTGCAACAAGGATGCTACTTTTTGAATAGTAGAAGGTGCGTTGGTATAGGTGATGTATTTATGAATCTTCCAATAATCTTCAAATACAGGTTTTCTCTGAAAGGACGCTTTCTCATATAAACTGAATTCCTGAGCCAGAAAATAATGTTGAAATTCAAAGTGCACAAAAGAAAAATAGTTGTTGTCTTTCTTTATCAGAAAAGGACATTCCTCTAATAAGGAAAAAGGGATGGAAAATAACCTATGTATTTGTTTGGGTCGAAATTGAGATAGCTGTCTGGAATGTATAAAGGTAGCTATTTTGCTTAGGAATGTATAGCAATTTTCCGGATCTGAAACAGAAACCAGCGCTTTGGTAATAGCCGCATTTAATAAAGCAGGTTCTTTTTCCTGATGGCAAATAGCTTCTGATCCGGAAATGAGAAAGTCTTTTTTAATAGGATAGACTTGTTTCTTGTCCCGGACAGTTTGGTAATAGGTTTGATTTTGCTCTGCTGAAGGTTGTGTAACCTGAGAGGATATTCGTATAAAGAAACTCAATCTGTTTTGCCTTTGAGCAATTCCCAATATATCCGTCTCCTGAGAATTAAAAGTAATTGTGGGTGTAAATCCCAGATGGATTAAGAGTTTGTCAAGATTATCTTCAATCGAATTTTGATTGCGAGGTGATCTGTTGAAATGGAATGGAAACTTCACTGTTTAGAAATTGATAGAATAAAGCATACAATATGAGAATTATAGCAAATTATTCATAGTTATCAGACATTCAGATTATCAGTTATTGAAATTGACTGAACCTTTCAAAATGCCGAAATTTGTTCTATTGAGTGCAATTGGTCTGAAAGGATCCGCCAGGTCCGGAACTGTTTGATACCCTTTTTGACTGATGCTTTTTTCTCACACTAATGTACTACAGCTATGACCATTAAACGAAGGATAATGCGCAATTGGAAGTCGTTGATTTTAGGGGTTTTTACCTTTAGCGGGTATCTACTTTGGGTGCTTAATCGGATTGATACCCAGTCTTTTATTACTTTACTTGGATTTATGACTACTGCTGGTTTCTTTACTTTGCAAAAAAGCCGGAATGTGGTAAAAGAAGAAGAATCGGTAAATAGTTAATTTCTATGTTGCTATAAAATTATTGCCAGTAGTATAGATCATATACTACTCAAAGAACCTCCTTCTTTGGATAGATAACAAAACAGCCCTGTCATGGCAGGGCTGTTACTTTTGAATAGTATATAGCTTATTCGGATCGTAAAGACTTCACAGGATTAGCTATGGCCGCTTTTATAGATTGGAAACTGATTGTTAGTAAAGCGATACATACAGCCAGAATGCCTGCCAGTGCAAAAATCCACCAATGCATATCTGTACGATACACAAAGTTTTGTAGCCACTGATTTAATGACCACCATGCCAAAGGTGTAGCAATCACAAAAGCCAGTAGTATCAGCTTTAAAAAGTCCTGTGATAACATCGATACAATATTGGCAACAGAAGCTCCCAATACTTTTCGGATACCAATCTCTTTGGTACGTTGCTCAGCTGTAAACATTGCCAATCCAAATAAGCCCAGGCAGGAAATAAATATACCCAGAAATGCAAAGCAGTTAGCAAGCTTTCCAATTACCATTTCACTTTTATATTGTTTCTGAAAAGTAGCATCCGCAAACTCATAAGAGAATGGATATTCCGGATTATAGACCTTTGAAATTCTTTCAAGTTCTACCAATGCCTGTTGAGTTTTACCAGGTTGAGTGCGAATAACAATCTGTCCAAAGGCAGGATGGGCATCTAGTCTGAAAATGAGTGGTTCAATGGCTACATGGAGCGATTGTAAATGAAAGTTTTCCATTAGACCAACGATCTTTCCTTTGCGATCCCACATAGTCAGGTCTTGTCCTACAGGATTTTTCATTCCCATTCGTTTCGCAGCTTCTTCGTTGATAAGATAATTGGCAGTGTCGGTTCCAAATTCTTTAGAGAAATCTCTACCATCTTTTAGTTTAATTTTCATCGTTTTGGTGAAGTCGTATGAGATATCTGTATTTGCAAATGGAATATTGTCTTTTGGATTTTTTCCGGCCCATGCTACTCCAGATGTAGAACTCCTCATCTCAGTTGGTATCTGGGTGGATGTTGATATGGACTGAATAGCAGAAGATTGAAGTAGAGTCGTTTTAAATGTCTCAAAATTTTTGGCAACAGTTCCCTCAATAGGTACATAAATCACATTTTCACGATCTAATCCCAGATTTTTGTTTTGAATGTACTGTATTTGCCTGTATACGATAGTTGTTCCTATAATAAGAATGATGGATAAGGTAAACTGAAAGACAACCAGTACTTTACGGAAAAGCAATGCTTCTGGTTTAAACTTAAGAGATCCTTTCAGGATAGTTATCGGATTGAGAGAGGACAGAAACAAAGCTGGATAGCTTCCTGAAATCAATCCAGTCAATAGTGCCAAGGCCAGCAAAGTAAACCAGAACGAAGGACTGGCAATTTGTAGGGAGATGTGTTTTTCTGTAAGTGAATTAAAAGTAGGAAGAAAAAGCACAACCATCAGCAAAGCTACAGCCAGAGAGATAAAAGTAGTCATAATCGCCTCTCCCATAAATTGTCCAATCAGGAAGCGTTTGTCAGCTCCTACTACTTTACGAATACCTACTTCCTTGGAACGTTTGACTGAACGGGCAGTAGCCAGATTCATAAAGTTGACACAGGCAATTAGCAAGATAAAAATAGTAACAATGGAGAATAGGCGAACATATTCAATACGACCGCCTGTTGACTTACCATTTTCAAAGCGGGAGTGAAGATACCGTTCAGAATAAGGTTGTAAAAAGAGTTCAATTTTGCTAGCTTCCTTTTCACGTTTGCTGATCAGGTAATTTCTAAGTTTTTGATCTACTTTTTCCCATGATGCATCCGGATGAAGTAGAATCAGTGTATGAGGACCGTTGCTGGTCCATTCCTTGGTCCATGCATTTTGCTGTTCAAAATCCTGATAGGGAAGTAGGTAATCGAATTTTAAGGATGAATTCTCTTGTATATTCTCAAATACACCACTGACTTTGAAATCTTTTCGGTTATCTATATGGATGATCTTATTAATAGGATTTTGCTGACCAAAATACTTTTCAGCTACTCTGTGTGAAATTACGACCTGATCCGGAGATGATAAAACTGTTTTGGAATTACCCTCGATCAATGGAAAGCTTAGCATTTCAAATATATCCGAACTGGCATAACGCCCTTTTTCTTTGCCAGACTTTTCGCCTGCACGGAATAATAAATCGTGTTCCCAGGTAATAGCAAGTGAATGGGTAACTTCCGGAACCTCTTTCCTGATATACTCAGCCAGAATGCCAGGGGTAGAGTAGGTATCCAATGTTTTATCATTATCGTAATACTGCACTTCACGTAACTGATACAGGCGTTCTCCATTTTTATGAAAAGCATCTGTACCTACTTCATCCTGTATCCAGAGAAAGATAAACAGACTGCAGGCCATCCCCAGCGACAAACCCAGAATGTTAATAAATGAGAAACCCTTATTCTTTGACAGGTTTCTCCAGGCAATAGTAAGGTAGTTGGATAGCATAGTTTCAGGTATTAAAAAAAGTGTAGTAATGGTATGATTTTGAGATCGGCTTGCCTTTCGAAAAACATTCTAAAAAATACAATACTCTTATCAGTTGCTGGGGAGATTATAACTACATAGGTATAGATGCATTATATTGGAAGTTGTTGCATGTATACGCTAAAATTTATTTGTGATAGAAGTAAAAGCCTGTGTATTTGTAAAAATGCCGGATAGCAGATCGAAAATGCTTTATCAAATAGTTTCTTGGTCACTATATGAAATAAACGAGATATCTAAACAGGAGTTAAATGAAAGTCTGCTGTTGAGGAACTACCTGTTGTATATAAAAAAATAAAAAAGAAGAAACCTGTAAAAAAGATAATAGTAGAGTCATTGGAGAATAGTATACTTTGGTGTTGGGTTGACTGAATTGATAACCCAACACCAGATAAAGAGAGATTATATTATTGTACCTTATTCGTTACGTAGTGACTTAACCGGATTTAGCAAAGCGGCTTTGATGGATTGAAAACTTACCGTTAACAAGGTGATTACTAAAGCTCCCAGACCTGTCACTGCAAAAATCCACCACGATATTTCTGTACGATAGGTATAACTCTGTAACCAGCCATTGAGGAAATACCAGGCTATAGGAGTAGCAATGATAAAAGCTGTAAGTACCAGATAGACAAAGTCTTTGGAGAGTAGTGCCCATAAATTGAATATAGACGCTCCCAGAACTTTCCGAATACCAATTTCCTTAGTACGTTGTTCGGCTATGTATGAAGCCAGACCTGATAGTCCCAGACAAGAAATAAAAATAGCCAGTACTGAGAAAAAAGTAATCAACTTACCCATTCGTTCTTCTTCTCCAAACTTCTGAGCATATTCGTTGCTTACAAATTTGTATGCAAAGGGAGTATCTGGATCATACTTTTTTAAGACTGTCTCTATTGTTTGTAGCGCATCCCGAGTACTTTGAGCTGGATTTATCCTTACATTAATAAAATTACCCTTTCCGTTGTTAATCTTATAAATTGTTTTTTTAACAGGCTCATAAGGAGACTCCATAATCATATCATTGATTACGCCAACAATATGGTATATAGATGTTTGACCAAAAGCAGTTTGCCGAATTGTTTTCCCGATAGGATCTTTTAAGCCCATAAAGTCAGCTGCTGTTTTGTTCAAAACAACACCCATTGAATCTGTTGCGAATTTCCTTGAAAAATCCCGACCTGCCTTAAATTGCCAACCTACTGTCTGACCAAATTCATGATCTACATAAACAGTAGCAAAGCTTGCCTGTTGTTCTGTTTCTTTTCCTGTCCATTCATAGCCATTTGAAGTGAAACTAATTCCCGTCATAGGATTGAGTGATTCAGATAGCTCCACTATGGTAGCTGCCTTCTTTAACTCATACCGAATTGCATCCAGATGTTTATGAATATCAGGTGTAGGGGTTTCAATCATAATCAACCCATCCCGACTATATCCTACAGGTCGGTCTTTTGAGAATTGAACCTGCTGGAAAATGATAATGGTGCTTATAATCAGTGCGATAGAGACGGTAAACTGACCTACTACGAGAACTTTACGTGGTATAGCTGAAAACCGTCCAGCTACGAAGGTGCCTTTGAGCACATTCACTGGCTGAAAGGAGGATAGATAAAGAGCCGGATAACTTCCTGCCAGTAAGCCGGTGAATAAACAAAAAGCAATGCTTACTAACCAAAATAAGGAGTTGTTCCAGGCTATGGATACATTCTTATCTGCAATATCATTAAAGAAAGGGAGTACAAGTTGAACTAGTAGTATACATAATGCAAATGAAAATGCCACTACCAGTAAGGACTCACTAAAGAACTGGCTAATTAACTGATGTTGCAATGATCCAATAGCTTTTCGAACACCTACTTCCTTTGCTCTTTTTTCAGAACGAGCTGTTGATAGGTTCATAAAGTTGATACAGGCCAGCACTAAGACAAAAATACCAATCATGGCATATATCCATACAAACTGAATGCGCCCACCTGTGCTCACACCATTTTTAAATTCAGAATACAACCGCCATTGGGACATTGGGAAAAGGAATAGTTCTGGCTTTGCCAATGCTTCTTCTTTATCACAATGCTTCAATTTAATATCTCTGATTTTCTTTGATACATCGGTCATATTTACATGATCTGCTACTTGTACATAGGCTTGAAAGCCATTCTGCCACCACGCATCTTTCTGTATCCATTTTCTACTGCTTACATATAAACTCCAGGGTGCTATAAACGCCATATCATTAAAATCTGAATTACGTGGTAAATCTTTGTAGACTCCAGTTACTTTTACATCCAGTGTATTTTCGATCTTCATCAGTTTGCCTACTGGATTAATATCACCAAAAAAGGCTTTAGCCATTGATTCTGATAGTAAAACAGAATGCGGTTCGTTCAATCCCTCACGTGTACCATAGAGCATAGTAAGACTCAGCATCTCTGCAACTCCTGGTTCAAAATAGTATCCATTTTGTATTAGCTTAGTTGATTCTGTTGATAGAATAACACGTGTTGGATTGGACGCCATTAAGATATGTTTGAAATTAGAACTGTACTGACTCCTTAATGCATCTCCCAATGGCGGTGATGCTGACCAAAGCGTGCCTATTTCTCCATCATAGTTTCTGTTTTCCATTACTCTGGCAATACGGTCATAGTTTTTATAATTTTGGTTAAAGGATAATTCATCATAGATCCATAAGCCAATGAGCATAGCCACAGCCATTCCTGCAGCTAATCCCGCAATGTTGATAAAGGAATATCCTTTATTACGGGTCAGATTCCGAAACGCGATGGTTAGATAATTTCGTAACATAGTGGAACTGAATGTAGATTGTGAGTATTCATTTTTCGTCTTCTTAAGAACAACCGGACGTATCAGACTTAGTACATCCATTATATATTGTATGCGTGCTTTTTTCTCTCCTAAAAGTTTGACTCGTTGTAGAAATAGTTCTTCTAAATCCCCTTCCATCTCTTCTATTAGATGATCCGTACAGAAGAAATGCAACAGGCGGGTTGCCCAGCGAGGTGGTAGTGGAGTCTCCATACTTATTCGTTGCGTAGCGTATTAACCGGATTGGTTAAAGCTGCTCTGATAGATTGAAAACTTACTGTTAGTATAGCTATCAGCCATATAAGCAGTGCAGATCCTGCAAATACTTTCCAGTCAATGGCAATGTGATAGGCAAAGTTTTGAAGCCATTGGGTGGCTACCCACCATGCAAAAGGCCAGGCAATTAAAGTCGCTATCAATACAGGTTGTAAAAAGTTCTTTAAAAGAAGCATAATTACTTCCAGAACAGATGATCCAAGAATCTTACGAATGCCAATTTCCTTGGTACGTAACTCTACTGTATAGATAACCAGGCTAAACAATCCCAGACAGGATATTAGAATAGTAAGCCCGGAAAATAACTGGAAGACCTGACTCATTCGGTTTTCGGATGCATATAACATATTCAGCTTCTCATTAAGAAATGTATAACTGAATAGGGTTTCTGGTGAAAGTGAATGAAATGTAGATTTCAGTAATTCCAATGTTTCAGGTAGGTGATTGCCTGCAACATTGATCAGCATATAATTTGTCTGAAATGGTTTATGTACAATAACCAGTGGTTCGATGGTAGAGTGTAGAGAAGCAAAATGAAAATCTTTTACAATCCCCATTATTTTTCCTGTATCACCACGAGAAACAAACTGCATTCCAAGAGGTGAATCCAGATTCATAGCTTTTATGGCTGCCTCATTAAGAATGTAAGCTGTTTGATGGAGTTGTAAATGATCAAAACCATTGCCTTCTTTTAATTCTATACCCAACGTAGATAGAAAGTTGGAATTAACCCAGATATGGCGTAATTGAAATTCTTTTTGAGGATCATTTACAGGAATAAACATATCTGTACTAAACCGGTCTCCAGGTAGTGTTGAGGTCATGGAAAGATCTGAAACAGCAGGATTTGTGCGTAAAGTCTGCATGATTGTTTCAATTTTATTATACATTTTGCCATACACTTTTACCGCAATAACCTGTTGTTTATCAAATCCAATGTCTTTGCTGTGAAAGAAGCGAAGTTGTTGATAAATAATCAGTGTACTGAAGATCATAAATACAGATACTGCAAACTGAAACACAATCATTCCTTGCCGAACCCACTTGATAGATGATCGGGGTGTTTTCTTTCCTTTCAACGATTCAATGGAATTGAACCCTGCAATAAACCATGCAGGATAGCTACCAGCCAGCCAGCCTACTAGTACTACCAGTACTAATACAAAACCTATATTCTGAAGTGTAAATAGTTGATCTACCTCTATTGGTCGGATTGAGAGGGTATTGTAAAGAGGGATAATCAGTCTGAATAGAAACAACGCCAGACTTGTTGCTATAAAAGCCAAAAGGAGGGCTTCGCCTACAAATTGTCGGATCAACTGGCTTTTACTGGCCCCCATAGCTTTGCGTACACCTACTTCTTTCATTCGTTTGAAAGCTTGAGCTGTCGATATATTGATAAAATTCACTGCCGCAAGCAGTAGAATAAGAGCCGCAGCGACTGAGAATATATAAACATACATACTGTCACTATTAGGTGCCATCTCTTTCTCAAGCTTTGAATGCAGATGAATATCCTGAATAGGTTGCAAGTGTAATTTGCGTGTGGAAAAAATTTGTTGTGGGGTTTCACCTGTAGGAGCATAGAACTTCTTCATAAACTCTGGAAACTTTGCTTCTACGGTTGTTTTGGATTGAGATGGATCTAACAATACATAATTGTAAAAACTACTCCATCCTGGGTTGTGCAGATCTTCTTTGCTTAATGTCTGATAACGGGTACTCATCGATATCAGATAGTCGAATTGCAGATGCGTGGGGAATGGAAATTCTTTTACAACTCCTGTAACTTTCATCGGAATATTGTCCATATCATCCTGAATTACCTTACCTATCGGGTCCTGATCTCCAAAATATTTCTTGGCCATTGCTGTGGTAAGTACAATCGTATTGACTTCTTTCAGTACGGTTGTGAGATCTCCTTTTACCAATTCCATATTGAACATGTGTACTACAGCAGGATCTGCATAAAATCCACTCTTCTCTTCAAAGCGTTCGGAAGTGCCGTTTGTAGACGTATAACTGAATATTCGATCAGGATAAGGTCGGTGAAAACGTGCAACTTCTGTTATACCTGGTATTTCCTGAGCCATAGATTCACCTATCAAAGGTGCTGTTGCTGCCCAGTGACGTGTTTTTTCGCCTATATTTTCCAGCGTAATACGGTAAATACGGTCAGAGCCGGTAAACTGTTTATCATAGTGAAGTTCATCTCTGACATATAAAAGAATAAAGAGGCTACAGGTAATGCCTGCTGCCAGTCCAATGATGTTTAAGGAACTGTTTAGCTTTTGTCGTAGCAGATTCCGCAAAGCAATAGTGAGATAATTGCGTATCATAGAAGAGCCAGGTAAAGGTTGTATATAATCACTGGATTTATTTTTGAAAACAAATGGACGCATTAGACTCATTACATCCAGTACATATCGGATACGAGCCTTTTTCTCTCCCAACAGTTGAATCCGCTGGAAGAATAATTCCTCTAAATCACCTTCTATTTCCTCCACCAGATGATCTGCACAGAATAAATGCAACAGGTAGGTTGCCCATCGGGGTGGTTCCGGATGCTTTTTTGATTTATTCATTCCGCAAGGACTTAACCGGATTCATCAATGCTACTTTGATCGATTGAAAACTCACGGTCAACAAGGTAATTACTAAAGCTCCCGCACCTGTCACAGCAAAGATCCACCAGGATATATGGGTTCGATATTCATACGTTTGTAACCAGTTGTTGAGGAAATACCAGGCTATAGGGGTGGAGATGACAAAAGATAAGGTTATCAGCAGAACAAAATCTTTGGATAATAACTGCCAGATATTCAGTATGGTTGCTCCTAACACTTTCCGAATGCCAATTTCTTTGGTACGTTGTTCTGCAACAAATGACGCCAAACCAAATAAGCCTAAGCATGAAATGAATATGGCAAGTAGTGCAAACACAGAGGCTAACTTCCCGATTCGTTCTTCTTCTGCAAACTTTTTGGCATAATCCTGATCTACAAACTGATAATCAAAAGGTGCAGTAGGAATAAGCTTCTTAAATACTGCCTCGATCTTAGACAATGCTTGTGATGTACTCACTCTAGGATTAAGTCTGATATTGATCCAGCTTACAGATCCATTAAAGCCCTGAATGTAAAATAGGGTGGGTTTTATAGGTTCATAGGGTGAGTCCATAACCATATCTTTGATTACACCCAGAATCCTGTACTGTTTGATTTTCTGACTTTGTGACCACGTCCAGGATACCAGTTCACCTACAGGATTTTTTAATCCCATATATCGGGCTGCTGCTTCGTTAATAACCATCCCCGATGAATCACTAGCTAGCTCTCTTGAAAAATCTCTTCCTGCTACAAACTGCCAGCCTACTGTTTTACCATGTTCAGGTGTTACTGTCAGGGTTCCAAAATCTTTATCCTTATTTTGTGTCTGACCTTTCCAGCTGAATCCACCATTACCAGAGGCAACTTCTGTGACTTTACCCATTGATTCTGACATTTCTGTCACTACTCCTGTTTTCTGTAAAGCAGTTCGTAACAAATCGTACTTACCATAGAAATCTGACGATTTCATTTCCATCGTGATCAATCCTTTTCTGTCATATCCTACTGGTCGGTTTTTGGCGAACTGAATTTGTTGATACACAACAATAGTGCAGATGATCAAAGTGACGGATACTGTAAACTGAAGTACTACCAATAGTCTGCGTGGAGTTGAGGCAGATCTTCCAATATGTAATGTACCTTTCAGTACTTTAACAGGATGAAAGGAAGATAAATACAAAGCCGGATAGCTGCCTGCCAGTAAACCCGTAAGTCCAATGAACACAACACTTGTTAGCCAGAACCAGGGATTGGCCCAAAGCATATGCATATCCTTATTCGCTATCAAATTAAACCAGGGTAGTGAAAGCTGAGTAAGTAAAAGTGAGAGGCAAAAGGCAAAAAGGACAACCAGATAAGATTCTCCCAGAAACTGGCTTATCAGCTGCTCTCGGAGAGAACCAAGGGTTTTACGAATACCCACTTCTCTGGCACGTTTTTCACTGCGAGCCGTTGACAGATTCATAAAGTTGATACAAGCCAGTAAGAGCACAAAGCCACCAATAATACCTACAAGCCAAACCATTTGTATTGGCCCTTTTTCAGGTAGACCTTTTTCAAAAGATCCGTAGAGGTGCCATTGACTCATAGGATGTAAGAAGATCTGTGGATGATGGGCTACTTGTTCCTGTAAACCTTCCAGATCTTTTATCTTATTAAGTTCTGTGTCTTTGATTGTATTGGAGACTTTTTCGAAGCTGGTGTTGGGTTTTATCTGGGCATAGACGCGTAGGAAATGATTATTCCAGTCATTGACAGCCCGTTTTTCAATCCAGTCGTTCATAGAAACCCACAGGTCAAAGGGGGCAAAGAACTGTATTTCGTGAAACTCAGTATTTTGAGGCAGATCTTCATAGACACCTGTTACCTTGACATCTATAGATGCATTAATTTTTACGAACTGGTTAAGTGGTTCTTTGTCTCCAAACAAGGCTTTGGCAGTGGATTCAGATAACATGATAGCGTGAGGATCTCTTAATCCAGCCCAGGTACCTCTGAGCATTTTTAATGTCAGCATTTCCGGAGCTCCATCTTCAATGTATATTCCTATTTTAGAAACCTTTGCATCTCCATGAGAAAGAATATAGGATTGTGTCCATGAAGCTTTTAACAAATGAGTAAACTGATCTCCATAAGCATTCTTCAATTCTATTGCAAGTGGATATTGTAGACTATTGCCAGTGTGAAGTTCTTGTTCATCAGTAACCTGATTCATAACTCTTGCGATGTGATTGTAATTCTGATGGTACTGATTGAATGACAATTCATCATATACCCACAGACCAATAAGCATAGCGACTGTCATACCTACAGCAAGCCCTGCAATGTTAATAAAAGCATAGCCTTTCTGGCGGACCAGGTTGCGAAAAGCGATCATTGCGTAGTTTCGGAGCATAATTGAGTTTGGTAAAAGTGAATACTCAGTAACTTTTTGCTTTAAAACAAAGAGGCGTATCAGACTTAAAACATCTAGTACATATCGAATACGGGCTTGCTTCTCACCCATAATCTGAACTCGTTGGTGAAACAATTCTTCCAGATCGCCCTCCATTTCTTCAACTAAATGATCTGCACAGAATCCATGCAACAACCTTGTTGCCCAATGGGGTGGCCTTGGTAGGTGAGGTGTCGCCATAATTTTAACTTTAAGACCAGGCTGTTTTAGGAATAGATTCCCACATCTGATTCCGTAGTTGGTGAATTTCTTCCAGTGCTCTTTTTCCTGCAATGGTTACAGAATAAAGTCGTTTGCGACGGCCACCACGTTCGGCAGTGGCTCCCCCCATCTGTGAATTTACCAGACCTTTCTCTTCTAATCGATGCAGTGCTGAATGGACAGCCCCCAGATTCACAGACCGCCCCATCTGCTGTTCAATTTCACTGGTGACTGCTGCACCGTAAGCATCCCCTGACCGTATGGCAACTGCCAGTAAAACCACTTCCTCAAACTCTCCTAAATAGGTTCCTTTCATGGATAGTTAATGTAAAGAATGATTAGTTGTGTAAATGTATAACAAATGGTTTGCCAGAAGTGAAAAATGCCTTTGGTAAGGTTTAATGCAAGTTTTTGCTAATGAGAGTTGTATATAGTTTGTCCGCTAACGGACAAGAGGTGTCCGCTTTGATACAAGTGTTGGGATATGCTCAAACAATAAGAGCCTTGATATGCAAGGCTCTTATTGTTGATACAAATAGGTCTATATTGAAGATTATGGATTATTATTTCCTTATTCGTTACGTAATGCTTTAACCGGATTTTTCAGGGCCGCTTTAATAGACTCATAGCTAACTGTAAGAGCGGCAATACCTAATGCAGTGAAACAGGAAATCAAAAAGATAGTCCAGTCAATATTAATTCGATATGCGAATCCTTCCAGCCAATTATTAGCTGCATACCAGGCTAGTGGTGTCGCAATGATCATAGCTAATAACAGTAGACGAGTAAAGTTTTGAGATAGCAGATAAACGATGTTGCCGACAGAAGCACCTAATACTCTTCGCACCCCAATTTCTTTGGTACGCTGTTCAGCTATAAATGCTGACAGACCATACAGGCCTAAACAGGAAATGAAGATAGCCAATACAGCAAAGGCATTGAATAAATCTCCCATTCTGTTTTCTGTCTTGTAAAGGTTAGCCAGATCCTGATCTATAAAATGGTAAGTAAATGGATAGGCAGGATTAAGTTTCTTGTGAATGGATTCGAGTGCCTGGATGGTTGCCTCTGTTTTATTGGGTTGAGTACGAATAATTACTTTGCCTCCCCAGGTATTGAGATGCATAAGCATTGGCTCAATAGATTGTTGAATGGGCTTAAAATTAAAGTCCTGTACTACACCAATGATCGTTCCTTTCATGCCTCCATAGGTAAGGGATTTACCTACAGCATCAGATATGTTCATTCCCATAATCTGAAGTGCTCTTTCGTTGACAATATAACTTGCTGAATCAGCTTTCGAATCTGCATAAAAGCTTCGACCACTGAGTATTTTCATCTTGAAGATGTCAATAAAGCCTGCATCTACGGCCATGGTTGGAAAAATGGGTTGGCTTTGAGGGTCTTTCCCTTCCCAGTATACATCAGCTGCTCCTGTACCCAAATTGGTCGGGAGGTCTTGTGCAATAGCAAAACTTTGTGTGAGCGGATTTTGCTTTAGTTCATTTTTGAAGGCTTGTTGTTTGTTCCATAACTCCCCTGTCATCTGTACATACAATAAATTCTCTTTGTCAAATCCAAGATTTCGTTGTTTAATAAATTGTAGTTGGTTATAAACCACTGCTGTGCCAACTAACATGATAATGGACACTACAAACTGACACACTACTAATCCGTTTCGAAACCAGGCGTTGCCATTCTCGACTGCCAGATTTCCTTTCAATACTTTGACAGGTTGAAATCTGGAGAGAAACAGAGCCGGATAACTTCCTGAAAGCAATCCGGTAGTTAATACTATGGCTCCAATGATTAAGAGTAGCCTTGTGTCTAAAAAATTGAGTGTAAGTTGCTTATCTGAAAGCATGTTAAAGAATGGGGTTAGCAACCACACCAGAACAATAGCTACCAACAATGACAAAAAGGAAATCAATGATGACTCAGCCAGAAACTGTCCAATGAGTTGAAACCTATTGGCTCCTACTACTTTACGTAATCCTACTTCTTTGGCACGTTTAGCAGATCTGGCAGTAGCCAGATTCATAAAGTTGATACAGGCAACAACCAAAATAAAAACTGCTACAACTGAGAATATGCGCACATATTGAATATTACCATTGCCTGCCACATCTCTGAGTAAGTGTGAATTTAAATGGATACTGAGTACAGGTTGTAACTGGAAATCTACACGAAGCTTTATGTTTTTTTGGACAATGTTATTGATCTGTTTATTCAGACGAGCTAAAGATGATGCGTCTACATTTTTATCAAGCAAAACGTATGTATAAAAGTTGAAACTGCCCCAACGATTTTCTTTGAGATCTCTATCTGTTCTTGCCAAAAAGGACATGGGTAGAATAAAATCAAACCGTAGGTGAGACGTACTAGGAATATCAGCCAGTATACCTGTCACTACAAAGTCATCCTGATTATCTTTTCGGATGGTTTTGCCTAGTGCATCTTCCTGCCCAAAGTATTTTTGAGCCATTCTTTCTGTAATCAGAATTCCATCCGGACGGTTTAAGGCTGTTTTTACATCACCTCTAACCAATGGAAAAGAAAATACATCAAAGAAAGTAGAATCTGCATAATAAATCCCTTCCTCTTCAAATTTACGTTCACCTACTTCTAATACATGGGTATTATCAGATAGCCTTACTGCACTCTTTACTTCAGGTATTTTTTCTACCATTGCTGCTGCAGTTGGAGCTGATGTTACTGCGGCATGAATATCTGGTGTATGGGATGTAAGGCGGTACAACTGATCGGCGTGTGTATGAAAACGATCATAACTGAGTTCATCCTGCACCCAAAGCAAAATCAGAATGCTACAGGCCATTCCCACAGATAAACCGAGAATGTTGATCACTGAAAATGCTTTCTGACGAGTCAGATTGCGAGAGGCAATGAGAAAATAATTTCGTAACATATCAGTAAGGACAGGTTTGGGTGAATGTCTGCGTTTAAAAATTGATGGTCTCAGATAACTGAATATATCTCTGAAATAAAGCCAATCTGCTTTTGTCTTGCTTATTCGGTTGAATCGTAATTGATAACGTTCATGCAAGTCTCCCTGTACCTCTTCCCGTAAGTGAGGCGCACAAAAACGTTCTAACAATCGATCTAACCACCGAGGGGGATGATTATTTGTATTCATCATAACATATCAACTGGCTATCTACTCGGTTCTTAGGCTTTTGACTGGATTTTGTAATGCTGCTTTGATGGATTGAAAACTAATAGTCAGAATGGTAATGACAAGTGTAACAATACCTGCCAGCACAAATATCCACCAACTGATTTCAGTCCGGTAAGCAAATCCCTGAAGCCACTCGTTAACGGCATACCATGCTACAGGTACTGCGATCAGCATGGCTACTACAATCAGTTTAAGAAAGTCAGCAGAGAAGAGTAGTACAATCTGACCAACAGATGCACCCACTATTTTTCGGATACCAATTTCTTTGGCCCGTTGTTCTGCAGAAAAAGAACCTAATCCAAACAAACCCAGGCAGGCAATAAAAATAGCCAATCCGGCAAAGTAATTAGACAAACGACTAATTACCTGCTCACTGTGATATTGCCGTGCATACTCCTGATCTGTGAAATAGTAGGTAAATGGATATTCAGGATTTAGCTTTTTACATACTGTTTCTATTTCAGAAAGAGTTCGTTGGGTATTACCTGTTTCTATTCGAACCATAATACTACCTTCCCGATGCTGATTACGTAGATAGGCAATCAGAGGACGTATAGGTGTATGTAGCGATTGAAAGTGAAAGTCTTTGATTACGCCGATAATCTTGCCTTGATGATTCCCCCAGTTTAGAAATTTGCCAACAGGATTTTTATATCCTATGGCTTTTAGTGCTGATTCATTAATCAGAAAACCTGTTGAATCTGTGGCAAATTTCTTTGAAAAGTCCCGGCCTTCTTTCATTTTCAGATTCATAGTCTCCACAAAGTCATAACCTACACCAACAGGAGTAAAGCGAACTCTATTCGTAGGATCACTGCCTGGCCAGGAAATTCCATCTGTTCCCCAATTAAGGCTGGCTGGAGATTCGGTAATATGTGATACTTGTTTCACACCTGAAATCTGAGAGAGTTGTTCTTTCAGAATCCCATAACCTTTGTCTAGATTTCCCTCTAGTGGAAAATAAATCAGGTTTTCGCGAGAGTAGCCCAGGTTTTTTGTTTGTACATATTCTATCTGACGATAGATAATAATCATACCAATAATTAGAATAGTTGATAGGGCAAACTGAAATACTACCAGACCCTTGCGAAACCAGAGTGAACCAGAAGTAAACTTAAGTGTCCCTTTGAGTACATTTACAGGATTAAGAGAGGATAAGAAGAATGCTGGATAACTACCTGCCAGTAAGCCTGTTATGAACGTCATGCCTGCAACTATCCCCCAAAAGGAGATGTTGGTTACAGGTATAGTCATATGTTTGTCTGTGAGGCTATTGAAAAAGGGCAATAAGACAAATACCAATAAAAGTGATAATCCAACTGCAAGGATTGTAAGAAGCATTGCCTCACTGAGAAACTGTCCGGTTAGAGCTGAGCGTATCGCTCCAATAGCTTTTCGTACACCTACCTCTTTAGCTCGCTTGGCAGATCTGGCAGTAGCCAGGTTCATAAAGTTAATACAGGCAATCAGCAGAATAAAGACAGCTACAATGGTGAACAGATGTATATATTTAATGCGTCCACCTGCAACCTGAGCATTTTCAAAATTGCTGTTCAGATAATATTCATGAAAAGGCTGTATACCCAGTTCTGTACGAAAGGTCTTATTCGGATCTGGAATGTATTTGTCTGTGAAATGTTTGAGTTTTGCTTCTACTTTGGCTGGATCTGCATCAACGCGAAGCATAAAGAATGTTAGCGGATCGTTGGAATCCCATCCTTTCGCCCATTCATTATCTTGTACATAAGCTTCCCAGGATCTGAGACAATCAAATTGCAAGGTGCTGTTTTGGGGAATATTTTCAAATACCGCAGTTATTATCAGATCTTTTCGGTTGTCATATCTGATAGTTTTGCCGATAGCAGCTTCTGGTGAACCAAAAAAAGCTTCTGCCATTTTTCGGGATATCGCCAGATTGTTTACGTCCTTCAATGCTGTTTCTACATTTCCCTGTAGCAGAGGAAAGCTGAACATTTTAAAGAAATCCGGACCTGCTGTATTGATACCTTGCTTATTGGTCTTATTTCCAACGGTAAATGCCTGATAGTTTGTCCATGAAAAAGCTGTTGCCATCTCAATTTCCGGTATTTCTTCTTTTAGTTCTTCTGCCAGCGGGCCCTGAGTCCATATAACCCCTTGTGCTTTTCCACTGAAAAACTGACGTTCATAAATCCTATACAGCTGATTTTTATGGGTATGAAAGGCATCAACACTGTATTCATCCTGTATCCAGAACATAATAAGCAGGGTACATGTCATGCCAAGTGCCAGACCAGCTATGTTGATAGAAGAGAATGCTTTATTTTTGAGAAGGTTCCTCCAGGCTATTGTGAGATAATTACGTATCATATCTGCAAATGAAGGTTGAGGTGAATAGTGACGTTTGAAAGCCGAAGGACGCAGATAACTGAGTGCCTCCCTGAAGTAAAGCCAGTTAGCTTTTGCCTTACTTGTCCGTTTGATCCGTAGTTGATATCGTTCATGCAGGTCTCCCTGCACTTCCTCCCATAAGTGAGGTGCACAAAAACGTTCCAGTAACCAATCTAACCACCGTGGTGGTGGATGAAAATGATTCTTCTCTTTGTTGTTCATAGTGTAGCACTCATTTTAAACAATGTTTATCTTCTACAAATAACCTATTCTGTTCGTAAGCTTTTGATTGGATTGCGTGAGGCTGCTTTTAGTGTCTGAAAGCTGATCGTAAGTAAGGTAATGAGTAAGGCTCCCGTACCAGAAGCAATGAAAACCCACCAGGCGATGCTAGTCCGATATTCGTATTGTTGTAACCAGCTGTTTGAGAAGTACCAACTAACAGGAACTGCAATGAGAAAGGCTACAGAAACCAGAAGGACAAAATCTTTGGAAAGTAATTGCCACAGACTGAAAACAGAGGCTCCAAGTACTTTGCGAACGCCTATTTCTTTGATCCGTTGTTCGGCCATGAAGGAAGCTAACCCAAATAATCCCAGACATGACAGAAAGATGGATAAGGTTGTAAATATGGTTGCCAGGTTAGCTATGCGTTCTTCATCTGAAAATTTGTGCGCATACTCTTCATCTACAAATGTGTAATCAAATTCGCTTCCGGGATTTATCTTCTTAAAAACAGGCTCAATTCTTTCCAAGGCTTCGTGTACTGATAAGGAAGGCGATAAGCGTACCATGATGAAATTTGACCATTTGTATTCCAGCATGTATAACATGGGCATTGTTTTCTGATAAGGGGATGTTACAATCATATCTTTTACAACTCCTGTAATGATACGATCAGGTTGACCAGGAGAAGAAAGATGCTCTCCTACAGGATGTTTCAATCCCATAAGCTTTGCTGCGGCTTCGTTGATAATCACAGAGCCTGTATCTGTTGGAAACTCTCTGGAAAAATCACGTCCTTCTTTAATCTGCCAGCCTAGTGTATTTCCATAATCATGTGTAACTGCAAAAGAACCCAGCAGAGGTACCAGACTGGGGTCTTTGCCTTTCCAGCTAATATTTTTCTCAATGTAAGAGATGTCTGTAGTGGGATCAGATGAACGTGCCATGTCTTTTACCGCTCCTGTCAAAAGAAGCTGACTCCGTAAAAAATTATAGGGAGTATCATAAAGCTCAGGCGTGTTCATATGAATGAGAACAAGACCTTCTCTGTTATACCCTACAGGTCGGTTTTTAGCAAACTGAATCTGTTGGTAAACAATGATAGTCCCGATAATCAAGGTCACAGAAACCGTAAACTGAGTTACTACCAGGACTTTGCGTGGCAATGTAGCTAGGCGACCGATCTGTAAAGCTCCTTTCAATACTTTGATAGTCTCAAAAGAAGATAGATAGAATGCCGGATAGCTTCCTGCTAATAGGCCCGTCAGTACTGTAAATCCTAGGATGATGGTCCAGAAGGATATACTAGCCCATGTTATGTGAATTTCTTTATGTGCAATCTGGTTAAAGAAAGGAAGCGAAATCCATAAAAAGGCCAATGCCAGAACCAGCGCAAGGAAGGAGATAAGGACAGACTCGCTGAGAAACTGCCCTATCAATTGCGTTCGAACTGATCCAATGGCTTTTCGGATACCCACTTCTTTAGCTCGTTTTTCACTTCTGGCAGTTGACAGATTCATAAAGTTGATGCAAGCCAGCAACAACACAAATACCCCAATGATACCAAACATCCAAACAAACTGAATTCTGCCACCTGCTACTTGTCCATTTTCAAACTGATTGTATAAATGCCATTGACTCATGGGATATAAAAGAATTTCTTCTTTCCCTTCTTTTATATGTGGTTGGGCAATGTGTTTGACAATGTTATTTACTGTATGAATATCTGTCCCTTCTTTTAACTGAACAAATATCCGCCAGTTACGGTAGTCCCAATCTGCCTGAGCTTCTTTTACTCCTCCACCGAATGTGCTGACAGCTTTGTCCCAAGCCAGAAAAAGTTTGGTTTCATAGAATGTGGAATTCTTGGGCAGATCTTCAAATAAGCCAGCTACCTTCACTTCTGCCATGTTATCTATTCGGATAATCTGGCCTAATGGATCTTTTTCTCCAAATAAAGCTTTTGACAGCGAGTTTGTAATTAGTACAGAAGAGGGATCTTTTAATGCACCCCGGCTTCCTTTGATCATATGTAAACCCAACATTTCAGGGAATTCTGGTTGGGTCCATACACCTGACTGCGCTACTTTTTTATCTCCAACTGCCAGAACATGTGTATAGTTTTTCCATACAAGAGAGACATGTTCAAAATGATTGGCATATTTGGTTCGTAATTCATTCGCTAAAGGAATCGCACCTAAATCACTGGTAGTAGATTCTCCATTGAATGTACGGGTATCCATTACCTGAGCAATGTGCACATAATTCGGGTGGTAGGTGTCATACGAAAGTTCATCATATATCCACAGTCCAATCAACATCGCGACTACCATTCCCACGGCCAGACCTCCTATATTGATCACTGAATACGTTTTGTTTCGAATCAGATTACGGAGTGCAATAGTGAGATAATTTCGTAACATATCTGTAAGGATAGGTTTGAGTGAATCTTTGCGTTTAAAAATGGAGACCCTTAAATAGCTTATTGTATCTCTGAAGTAAAGCCAATCTGCTTTTTGCTTACTTGTTCGTTTGCTTCGTAGTTGATATCGTTCATGCAGGTCTCCCTGCACTTCCTCCCATAAGTGAGGTGCACAAAAACGTTCCAGTAACCAATCTAACCACCGTGGTGGTATATGATCTTCTTTACTCATCTTTCAGGCATTGGGATGGATTGATATGCGCAGCTTTTACAGCTTGTATTCCAACCGTTACCCATGCAGTTCCAAGAGCTACTAATCCTGCTGTGATGAAATACCAGGGATGTAGACTGATTCGATAGGCAAATCCCTTTAACCAGTCTGAGGCAATAACGTAGCTCACTGGAAGAGCCAGTGTAATAGAGAGAAGTACTATTCTGGTAAATTCTCTAGATAAGAGATAAATGATTCCCCATTCACTGGACCCTAAAACTTTACGAATACCAATTTCTTTTCGTCTACGTTCGGCTGTAAATGTCGCCAACCCAAACAGACCCAGACAGGAAATGATAATTGCTAAGCCTGCAAAATATCTGGATAGTATAGCCACTCTTTGTTCTGCTACATATAAGGTCTGATAGTCCTGGTTGAGAAAACGGTAATCGAAGACAAACCCAGGATTGTAATTTTTGTAGAATATTGCTAGTTGTTCCAGTACTGCTTTTTCTTTGCCTGCCTGAATGTTCGCTACTATTGTTGAGTTATATTGACGTTCGAGACGGAAAATTGTAGGTGGAATCTTTTCATGTGGTGACTGAAAGTGAAAATCTTTTGTTACCCCCAGAATCTCCCTGCCATCTACAATTTGTCCAACAGGATTTATCAATCCTAATCGTTTAACAAAGGTTTCATTGACAATGATCTTGGCACTGTCAGAAGGAAATGCATTTGAAAAACTTCTTCCTTCTTTGATTGTAATTCCCAATGTTTCAATCAGGTCATAGTTAATACCCAGACTGTTATATCGAATGTTTTCTCCATTCCAGACCAGTTCTGTTGTATTGCCACCTGAGGACTGATATGAGTTAATGATATAACCCGAGAGGCTGGAAGCGTTCAAAACTCCAGGAATATTTTTCAGCCTGGTGAGAAAAACTTCAGATTGGTTGGCTATTTTTCCTTCAGTTTCAAAGTAGATAATATGATCTTTGTCATATCCCAGATTGTTATGTTGTACAAACTCTATTTGTTTATAGATAACAATGACAGATACGATAAAGACAACAGACAAGGTAAATTGAAAAACTACCAATCCTGTGCGTGTCCAGATCTCACTCCATGAGGTAGGTACTATCCCCTTAAGTATAGTGGTTGGCTTGAAACCTGACAAATAAAAAGCTGGATAACTCCCTGCAATCAAGCCTGTAAAGAATGTAATGCCTGCAAATGATAGTATCATTTGTAGATCCCAGTCCAGATGTATTTGTTTTCCTGTAAGTTGGTTGAATTGGGGAAGAAGAAGCACTACCATCAACAATGCAAGCAGGAGGGAGCAGAATGCCATTAACAGCGATTCACTTAGATATTGTAAAATAAGTATAAAGCGACTGGCCCCAATGGCCTTTTTGATGCCTATCTCCTTGATTCGACGAGAAGCTCTTGCCGTAGCCAGGTTCATGAAGTTGATACCGGCTATCAATAAAATAAACAATGCAATCAGAGAGAAAAGTTGTACATACACAATTCTGCCACCTGCCTGTACTCCATTTTCATAGGTGCCATACAAATAGTTTTTCGAATAAAGTTTTAAGAACAGAGAAATGTCTTTAGCTGTTGAGTTCCTGGTCTTCAGCAAGTGATCAAGGGTATGTTGGAACTGATCGAGGTTAGTATTTTCTTTTACTACAACATAATTATGAAAAGGACTATTGGTATTCCATGTTATTTCCTTGCCCATGCCCATAATGTTCTGAAAGGCTTCAAATGGTAATAGAAAATCAAATTGTTCAGATGAGCCAGAAGGGACATCCTTAATAATGCCTGTAATGACACATGGCTTTTTCAGGTTGACTACCTGCCATTCAATAGTTTTTCCAATTAAGTTGTTTGTTGTATTGAATAATCTGAGGGCTGTACTTTCAGAAAGCACAATAGCATCCGGCTGGATTAATACTTTGTCTTGCTGTCCTTGTACAAGATCATAGGAGAAAACTGAGAGAAAATCTTTGCCTACATACTTGCCAACTGCCTTAACATTTTGGTTTTCTGTTCGCAAGGTAAATTTTGGGAAAAAGTTAGGAGGTGTTACCGTAACCCCATATTCAACTTGTGGCATATCACGCACCAGAATTTCAGCAAATAGTCCTGAAGCTCCGGTTTCAATGCCTCTGGCTGTTTTTCGGTTTTCCATAATCTGGAAAAGTCGATGGTCTTTTTCATGAAATGTATCTATATGAAGTTCATTACTTATCCACAGATAGATTAACAGCGTACAGGCTATTCCCAATGATAACCCAATCAGATTGATAAAAAATGAACCCTTAAAACGCTTAAAGGTCCGATAGGCCAGAAGGAGGTTATGTTGAAACATATCAGTATAAAGAAGTTGTGTAGCATGTTTTCGTTTATAAAAAGCAGGACGCAGATAACTCACCACATCTGTAAAGTAAAACCAATAAGCTTTGTTTATTCCTTTCTGCTTAAGACGTAGTTGATATCGTTCATGCAGATCACCCTGTACTTCTTCCCACAGATGAGGTGCACAAAAACGCTCCAGTAGCCAGTCTAACCAGTATGGAGGATGATTCTTTTTACCGATGATCATACTTGTTTTGTGAACATTGTGGTACTTTTTTTAGGCCAGATCTATTTTAGGCAGCGCATTAGGAAGTATTCGTTGCCAGAGCCTATCCCGAACGGCTTGTACTTCATGCAGTACCCGACTGCCTGCAACTGTTACTGTAAAGAGTCGTTTGCGACGGCCACCTCGTTCAGCTGTGGCTTCACCCATTTGAGAATTGACAAGTCCTTTGTCTTCCAGACGTTGCAACGCTGCATGAACTGCACCTGTGGTTACAGTATGTCCGGTCTGTGCTTCCAGTTCTTCTGCAATCACTACACTGTAGGCGTTAGGTGTCAGAACCGCTACTGTTAATAACACAATTTCTTCAAATTCCCCAAGATCACTTCGACGCATAAGAAAAGAGATAATGATTGTTTTGTATTACTTCTATTTCGGTATAACAAATGATCTGCCAAAAATAAAAGCCTCAAAAACTGATTGTTTTGAGGCTTTTATAAAAGAGTAGCATTTAGCAACTGTCCGTAAGCGGACAGCAATTGTCCGATTTTAGACAATCTGGGTTATCGTATCCTGTGTGGGTTGAACTAGTAGTAAATACTTTTTGTCTCGGGATCGCCACAAATATTTACAAGCAAGCGTGCGATTAGGCTTCCATCTTTCCGCTATCTCATGAAGACGTTTGTGTAACTCTTTCCCGGTTTCATTCACTTTATATAATTCAACCATCGATTGTCTGATTATCAGATCATCTATGGGAAATATATCCGGACGATTCATTGGAAACATCAGAAGCATCTGTACAGTCCAGCGGCCTACACCCTTAATCTGAGTAAGATGTGTAATGATCTCTTCATCTGTCAAAGGCGCAAGCCGATCCATTGTGATAGGATATTGCTGGTGAAAGGTGGCTATATTACGAATATAATTTACTTTCTGACCAGATAAACCTATTGAACGAAGCTTTTCTGTATCTGTCAGAAGAACTTGTTCTGCAAGAGGGTTATTGTTCTCAAATAATCCGCAGAAACGGGCATAAATAATATCGGCTACTTTTACAGAAAGTTGTTGAGAGATAACAGATTCCAGTAATCCAACATATAAGTCTGTCTGAGAAGAAACTACAGGGGCTATGATGGTTTCGACCAGACGGGTCATAATCAAATCTTCAGCATGCCAGGACATAATAATCAGAGATAAGTTTCTTCAAATTTACTGATTTTTGCCTGAAACTTATCTCTGATATAGAAGGATATACTCTAAGTTAGTGTCTTAGTTTTTGACGGGTTGTGTAACGGATGGCTTAAGCTTGGTGTATAGTAAATTTTCAATAAAGATACCTTTCGCTGATTTGATGTATAGTTGAGACATAGGCTGTTCCGGAAAAAAGATCCCAGTCATTACGGTTAGTCCATTATCTGCAAACAGTTCTACTGAAGCAACATCTACAATTAGTGTAAGCGAGATGATCTGATCTGCTGAGAGGCGGGGAGCAGTATACCGTTTTGCAAATCCTTCTCTAAAGTTTGTTTGGCCGGAATGGGTACGATCTATATAGTATACATTACTGGCTTTATCATAGCCAATGATTACTTCATTTCCCCGATCATTAACCAGTACAATAGAAAAGTCATTTGTATTTTGTGCTGACACATCCAGTTTAAATAATCCGGTTTCATTTTTTAGCTTACTCGTGAGTGGACGTCCTCCTTTGATATTTTCTTTTTTGAGTGAGATGCTTTCCCCTTTCAAAATATTTAACTCTTTTACAGGAACAGATGTTAGAAACCATTCTTTCTTTATTTGAGTAAGTCCCAATTCCCGAGGTACAGTCATTGCGCTGCGCCAAGGGCTGGTGGGTACTTTTTCTCCATATAACCAGTTACTCATCCAACCCAGAAACAGGGTTCGTTCGTTGGTATTAGCAATGGTTACACCTGCATAGTTATCTGTTCCGTAATCAATCCATTTGGTTTCTTTAGAATAGGGCTTAAACGTTTTTCCATCAAAGTCTCCTATAAAGTATTGAGTAGCGGATCCTTCGTTTGGCCCGCCAGGATTGATGCTAACCAACAATACCCAAGCCGTTTTTCCATTAGCTGTTAGTGGAAATAAATCAGGACATTCCCATACTCCGCCATGTGATCCTGCATCCTGTCCAAACTCACTTTCTTTTGTCCAGTTCTTTAAATTAGGTGAAGAATAAAACGTAATACGATCTTTGGTGGCAAGAGACATGATCCACTTTTGCTGAGGTTCATACCAGCGTACTTTGGGATCACGAAAATCAGTAATACCGGGATTAGGTAGTACTGGGTTATTTTCATATTTCTTCCATGTTTTGCCTTCATCTAAACTATATGCCAGACTTTGGTATTGATATTTGTCGCTTTTTTGTTTTTCCAGATCTGGATTATGGTGTGTGAAAATGGCAACCAGTGGTGATACACCATTTTTACCCAAACCGCTGGTATTATCCTTGTCTACTACCACACTTCCTGAGAAAATATATCCCAGACTATCCGGATACAATGCGATGGGCTGCTCTGTCCAATGAACCAGATCTGTACTGGTCGCATGTCCCCAGTGCATAGGTCCCCAGGTAGTTCCATCCGGATAGTGTTGAAAAAACAGATGATAAGTCCCCTTATAATACACCATTCCATTTGGATCATTCATCCAATGCTTGTTAGGGGAGAAATGAAACTGCGGACGATGAGGTTCGTTCTGGGCCACAGAATAATAGACCACATGGATCAATAAGAAAAGACAAGCCAGCCGTTTATACATATAAATAGGAGTAGGGTAGAACAAATTATAGATGTGTTCTTTAATCACGAAGAAAGTATCTGAGCCTTTGCTAAAAATGAGTATATATCTTCTTCAGAAAATTGTGGAGTGGCCCCTTGTTTCGTTGCCAGAAAGGCTCCTGTTGCACACGCAAATTCAAGTGTTTTCTGAGGCACCTCATTTTGTAAGGTTTTGTAAAGAAAGGCAGCCAGAAATGCATCACCACTACCAATGGTATCTTTTACTTCGACAATGAAGCCTGATTGCTGAAAGAATCCATCTTTGTTTAACAACGCTGCTCCCTGAGCACCTAATGTTACACAAATCGTGTCTAGAGAGTAGCGATCTTGTAATGCCTGCATGGTAGTATGTAATTCTGTTGAGTCTCCATACCAGGCTGCCAATTCTGCCAGTTCATGCTCATTCAATTTTGCTATGTGAGCCTGGTGTAACAGATCTTCTACTAATTCTCGTGTATAATGTGGTGCTCTTAAGTTTACATCAAAAACTTTATGTGGAGCTATCTTTAGCAGTGATAGAAGAGTCTCCTGTGATTGCTGACTACGGGCTACAAGACTACCATAAACAAAGAAGTTGCTTTGTTTTACTGCCTGTTCCATAGTTGGTGTTAACTGGATATAATCCCAGGCTACAGGCTGAACAATCTTATACGTCACTTCATTCGCATCCGAAACATTGGCTTTGGCTACACCTGTAAGATGTGACTGCCCTGTCTGTACCAATTCGGTCGAGATACCTTTCTGTTTTAGGAAATCCAGTAATTCACTGCCTAGTTCGTCATTTCCTACCCGACTTATAAGCTGAGCATTCACACCAAAATTCCGAAGGTCCGCTGCTACATTCATTGGCGCACCTCCTGGTTGTTTACTGGTAGGCAATACATCCCAGAGAATCTCTCCAAAACAAACGATTAGTGGATTCATAGTCAGAGTGATTAATGAGCGATAAATGTCCTTTCGATTTGTTCCAGGCTGGTTCCTTTGGTTTCAGGCATCAGACGAAGTACAAACAGAAGTTGCAGTACCATCATAACTGTGAAAAAAGAAAAAACTGCTGCTCCTCCAAAGCGATTCGCTATATAGGTGAAGGTGAATGTAATGATAGCTGCCAGAAGCCAATGTGTAAAGCTACCCAGAGATTGACCACTTGCCCTTACTTCATTTGGAAATATTTCTGATATGAAAACCCAAATTACAGCACCTTGAGAGAAGGCAAAGAATGCGATATAAATAAATAAGAGAGAAGGCACCAATAAGCCACTCATATGATCACCATATAGATAAAATGCAGATGCCACAGAGCCAAGTGTTAGAATCAGGCCAACAGAACCAACAAGCATAAGTGAACGTCTTCCAAACTTATCAATTATGTTCATGGATATCATAGTAAAAATGAGGTTTACTACTCCTATGCCAACAGAGGATAATAAGGCTGAACTATTACCTAAGCCTGTCATCTGGAAAATTCGGGGCGCAAAATAAATAATTGCATTGATTCCGGATACCTGATTAAACACAGCAAATAGTACTGCCAGCATTACGGGTGTTCGGTAGGGGGCAGAAAAAAGTTTCGCAGTTTGTGGTTGATCTATATGTTGCTGTAATGCATGGAGAGTCTCTTCCGCTGTTGTGGGATCAATGATTTGTAGTACCTCACGTGCTTGGCTGATTTGTTTTTTTACAAGCAATAACCAACGTGGACTTTCGGGTATATTCAATACTGCAATCATGAATATTAGAGAGGGTAAAGCTTGTACTCCCAACATCCATCTCCAGGTATCTGTTATTTCAACTTGAGCTAGTATATAATTCGAAAGATAGGCAATCAAAATCCCTAGCACTACATTAAATTGGAATAATGCTACCAGTCTTCCTCTTGATTTAGCTGGAGAAATTTCTGTAATATACATAGGTGCAGCTACAGAAGAAGCACCAACCCCCAATCCCCCTAAAAAACGGAAGAATAAAAACATTCCCCAATTGATAGCAAAAGCTGTTCCCAGAGAAGACACCAGATAAAGTAAGGCAATTCCAAATAACGTTTTTTTTCGTCCTAACTTTTGAGTAGGTATACCTCCCAGCATCGCACCGATTACAGTGCCAATCAGTGCAATAGATACAGTAAGTCCATGCTCCCAGTCATTGAGTTTCCATAATGATTGGAGAGATTGCTCGGCTCCGGAAATAACGGCAGTATCAAATCCGAAGAGAAATCCTCCGAGAGCGGCAGTAATAGACCACAAGAAAATACGTTGTTTCTGATTCATGATTGGCTTGGAAAGTCAGTTAGTAGAGTTAGATGAATGCTCCAACAACAGATACAGTAGTATAAATGATGAGTAGCGATTCTATATAAAATTGCCTTCTTTGAATGTATTATTGCATCATGCAAAGATAAGATATGTAAATTCTGATACAAGTCTTCTGGACTTACAATAAATTTATTCATTTGTCTTCCAGCATTTCATTCTTTCTCTATTTTGGCATTATTTCTAGTATACTGATTTCATTAATGATTCAACGTTACTTTACGGCTTATATCTGGTTAGGGATTGTTTCAATAACTGTAGCAATCTTTATCAATTTGTTCTTAAATATGAATAACTCATTAGTACAATTCATATTTGATGAAACTGATTTTTTGACTACTACTACTTTGTTTTTGATACCTTATCTGATTGGTGTTCTTTGGTTATGGTATGTAAAGCCAGTATGGGATGTAGAAAAGACTCTATTTACTCGAAGAATATGGTGGATTGCTTATGTATTACTTCTGTTGTTCTGGGTTTGCAGGGGAATGCTGTTATACTTTTCTGTAGAAGTATCTGGTGGAGGGTGGACGATATATCCTCCTTTGAATGCAGTAAAAACTGAATCAAATTTGATAAATACTACTATAGTCAACAGAATTATATGTGAGGGCATGGCAATATTGGTGTTGCTACTAGCAATGTTTTTACAACTGATTAATTTGTTGTTTATATTATATATCCGTTGGAAGATGGGAGGTTTTGGAAAACTACGTTGGTTTACTTGGCTTTTGGTCATGGTTGTTTTTCCAACTTGGGGTATTGTAGGAATAGGATTAATATGGGCTGTATTTCTTCTAGCAGATGCTTTGGCTGGAATAAACTTTTTATTGGGAGAAATTTATATTGCAGAGGTACCTCCTGTTACTTCTATTAATCAAGTTAGTTTTTGGGAAAGAACATCTGTTGTTGAATATATTGGATATTATACTATACTGGTTCTGATATGTTTGATTCTTTATTCTAATGTTCCCAGAAGTAGAGTTGGGCTTATATATTTGTTTATAGCAATAGTAGGTGTTGGCATGAACTATTTTGCTTCTATTACAAATTTGAATATCCTGTTAGAAAATTATTATATGGTTGCTCATTCACATATGTATGATTTGAAATATATGATCATTTTGGGAGGGTTATCAGTTTTATATCAGCTTATATTGTCTAATGAGCAAACTATGAGGCCTTGGCTTTCTTATCTCCATCTCGTTATTTTTGTGTTGGGTTTTCTATGGATTATAAATAATAAAATACCTGTATCTACTGATGAGTCTTTCTGGAAATTCCGCAAAAAAGAATTATTTGTTATCTATATACTTCTTCTGATTGGTCAATTCTCTTTTATGATCAATTATGGAATTGCACTACTAAACAACAAAAAAGCCCCAGCATAAATAACTGAGGCTTTTGAATATGACGAGTTGTTATAGACAAAATTAAAACGGAGGTTCGTCTCCCAATGATTCAGGTGGCATTTGTGGTGGCAGACTGTTTGCCTTACTACCCAGACGAATGGTACCGTTTGGCAGGTCTTCATCAAATTCATTTGGAATTATTCCAGAACTAGGCAATGACGCCAGATTAGTAAATGATTCAGCACCATCCCAGTCAGAAAACTTGGTGTATTTACCTATAAATTTCAATGGTACGTTTTCCAGTGATCCATTTCGGTGTTTGGCAATAATTACTTCACCCATGTTGGTAGTTGGATTTCCATTTTCATCCTGAGTAATACCGTAGTATTCAGGACGATACAGGAAGGCAACCATATCGGCATCCTGCTCAATAGAACCCGATTCCCGTAAGTCAGAAAGTTGTGGTCGTTTATCTCCACCCCGCGTTTCAACCGCCCGACTCAACTGAGAAAGAGCGATAACAGGTACGTTTAGTTCCTTCGCCAGACCTTTGAGAGCCCGGGAAATCTGAGCAACCTCCTGTTCACGGTTTCCTCCACCTTTCCCTCCGGAATCACCACTCATTAGCTGCAAGTAGTCAATGATAATACATTGAATATCATGTTGTGCTTTCAGACGGCGACATTTGGCCCGTAACTCAAGAATAGAGAGAGCCGGTGTATCATCAATATAAATAGGAGCAGCCTCAAGATTACGTATCTTGGCATGTAGTTGTTCCCATTCGTACGCAGCAAGATTTCCTTTTTTTATTTTCTCACTTTCCAGTTCTGCTTCCCCTGAAATCAGACGATTCACTAATTGAACCGCAGACATCTCTAGGGAGAAAATAGCAACTGGCATATTAAACATAACGGCTGCATTTCGTAATGCAGAAAGTACAAAGGCCGTCTTTCCCATTGCCGGACGAGCTGCCAGAATAATCAAGTCAGAACGCTGCCAGCCTGAGGTTACCCGGTCTAATGCGCTAAAGCCAGAAGGGATACCTGTCAGACCATCTTTACGATCTTTTTTGGCTTCCAGTTCTTTAATCGCAATTTGCATCAGGTCTCGCATACCTGCTACTTTTTTACGGATATTAGATTCTGAGATTTGAAAGAGTCCCTGTTCGGCAAAGTCCATCAGATTAAAGACATCTGTAGTATCTTCGTAAGCATGTTTCAATATCTCAGATGCCTGAGAAATCAATTCACGCTTAATTGCTTTTTCACCAATAATACGGGCATGCGCTTCAATGTTTGCTGCAGAGTTTACTCTGTTGGTTAGCTGGGCAATATAAGCCACCCCACCAACCATTTCAATTTTGCCCATTTCCCGAAGTTTCTCTGTCACTGTCAACAAGTCAACAGGCTCTGATTGTGCAAACAGATCCAGAATAGCTCTATAGATTTCCTGGTGGGAATCCTTATAAAAGCTATCTGGTTTCAGCATGTCAATGACTGTTGTCAGTGCATCTTTTTCCAGCATTAGGGCACCTAGTACAGCTTCTTCCAGTTCAGGAGCCTGTGGAGGTAATTTACCAAGATCAGCATCCAAAAAGCGTGGTGCTCCAAGGCGAGTATTGCGAGGACTCTCAGAAAAGGCTTTTTTCACAGGTTTTCCAGGACGTTCTAACATAGATGTAGATGAATGAGAAGATAGTATAGTGGTTTGTTATAAAATACCATCTTGGCGATATAAAACCTCCCACGGATAAGGGTGGGAGGTTTCAAACAAATTTACAATAAATTAATATAGGATGACAGAAAAAACAACTTATAAGTTAATCGGTTGATAGTTAGGTTTTTATAAGTTTGAGCAATCTTGTATAACAGCTTTTCTGTCAGAATATTGTAAAATAGATTTAGTCTTCGTTGATTACGATTTTTGTAATACGATCTCCCTGACGGATCTCGTCAATAATATCAAGACCTTCAATAACTTTACCAAAAACTGTATGGTGACGATCCAGACCTTTGGTGTTCATACGGTTATGACAAATAAAGAATTGAGAGCCTCCGGTATCACGACCACGATGAGCCATAGAGATCACACCACGGTCATGGTATTGATTGTTACCTGTCAGTTCGCAAGGAATACTGTAACCAGGTCCACCTGCTCCGGTACCTGTTGGGTCTCCGGTTTGTATTACAAAGTTTGGAACTACACGATGAAACAATACGCCATCGTAATAACCTTGTTTTGCCAGTTTAACAAAGTTAGCAACAGTACCAGGAGCATCTTCTTCGAAGAACATGGCCTTCATTACTCCTTTGTCAGTATGAATTTCTGCAGTCATGGGAATTACATTGGTTATAATTAAATAAATTAATTCTATGATTTATATAGATTCTACCTTCACGAAAAAGGGTCACAAACTTACGAATTCCGAGTGAGGGAATGGAAATAATTTTACAAAATGTTTTTATGAGTTGACTTCATCCTGAACAAATCCTATACTTGACTAAAACATTACTATTTGCTTATGAACACTGGGGAAAACAGCGAAAATAGTTTGAAACAGGTATTGCTGCAGGCTGCTGAAGACCTGTATTACCCAAGCGAATCCGATGAGCCGTTTGCTTACTTTGAATGGGATTTTAATGGAACCAAACCTTTGAATGAGATAGATGTGAAACGGTTTGCTCAGCAGACACGTCAAACTCCTGTTGAGATACAATCTGTAGACGACTTTTTTAAGCGTGTAACAGAAGTAAAGGAATGGTATCACGAAGAAGAAATAAAACTGGTTGATAAGTTTAAGATCCTTAAAGAAAAGATTATTTCAAATCTTAGCAATGTACAGGTATATAAGCTGGGCCGTAAGGAGATCGAAGCCTATATTGTAGGCAAAACTCCAACCGGTAAATGGGCTGGTTTGTCTACAAAGCTTACAGAGACCTAAGAGAAAAGAATACATATTGATTCTTTAACATGGTACTTCTTGAATTACAAAACATCCTATCTTAACAATAAAACAACACATGGATTTAGAAAAGCTAAAATATCCTATTGGAAAATTTGATCATTTTAAGTCAGTATCCTTTACAGATGTACCAGAAGGAATTCAGATCATTGAATCATTTCCTGTGAAATTGTCTGAATTAGTAAACAAACTTACTCCTGAGCAATTACAAACACCTTATAGACCTGATGGTTGGACTGCCTTACAGGTAGTACACCATCTGGCGGATAGCCATAGCAATGCATTAATACGCTTTAAGCTTGCATTAACAGAAGAAAACCCTGTCATAAAACCTTACCATGAAAATCTTTGGGCAGAGCTTGCGGATGGTAAAACAACACCTGTAGAGGTGTCCTTGCAATGGATATCTGCCCTGCATAAACGATGGGCCATTTTGCTGCGTTCTATGACAGAGTCCGATTTTGAACGGACATATTTTCATCCTGAAAGCAAAAGGACGTATCCATTAAAACAGGTAGTGTCACTATATGTCTGGCATTGTAACCATCATTATGGACATATTGAATCTGTATTAAAATAAACCTGTTCGAAGTGTATAATCTCTTGGTAGGTTGGCTGGATTTTTGCGACATACTAGGAGATAACATTTGTTCTATTTTATCGGGTAAGCCTTTGATTCTGATACACGTTCCTTTTCTGTGGGTGCATGGAATGGCCCTGTTTCCATTTGTGTTGATAAAATACAAACATTATGCTTCAAATGAACGCCTGCTGAATCACGAACAGATTCACCTGCGTCAGCAGCTGGAGTTGGGAATTATTCCATTTTACATCTGGTATCTGCTTGAGTATGCCTGGCTTCGTGTTAAGGGGATGAAACACAAAGAGGCTTACTATAATATAAGCTTTGAGAAAGAGGCTTATGACAGACAGTATGATCTGGATTATCTGCTTTATCGGCCTTTGTGGAATTTTAGAAAGTATCTGTAAAAAAAGAACTGCCCATTGCTGGGCAGTTCCGGATTTTAACGGCTTGAATACAAACACGTTTTTTTATTTTTTATACACCTTTACATTAAAAACCAGTCCCTGTAATTTCTTAATCTGATCGGGACGACGCAGATAATGCATATAATTTTTTCTGGGTAAGGTCAGAGGCTCTGTTAATGAATCAGCAGGTATCTCCTGAACCAGCGTGAACAAATGCTTGGACTTGATTGCAAAAGCTGCACCATCTTCATTCGGGTTTTTACCTGTCACAATCCCTACCAGATTCCCTTTGGCATCCAATAATGGTGCTCCACTGTTTCCAGGGTTTACTGGAACAGATATCTGATACTTAGAAGTATCTCCATCATTTCCTGTATGGGCACTGATTGCTCCATCTCCGTATACGATATCTTCCCGCGGATAGGCTAATGTATAAACCGATTCTCCCAGATCTGTCTCACGTGTGTTTAATGCATAAGGCATATAGGTCAACGGTTTAAAAGTAGAATCTGATATTTTGAGTAGTGCCAGATCCAGCTTTTGATCTTTATGAATCACTTTGGCTTTATAGCGTTGGCGAATATTTTCATAGTTTGTAGATTCTACATACACCTCATCTGCTCCACTCACTACATGCCGGTTGGTAACAATGTAACCATTAGGTGAAATCATGAAACCTGTTGCGCTGGCTGCATAATCAGCTGCTGTAGTCACATCCTGTTGCAGAGATGCCGAAATATCACTTAATCTTTTCTTAATGTGATTGTTCTCTTTTTTTAATTCCGCATAATTACTCACCTGCTGATGTTCCAGTGAACGCAGATAGTTGGTCATAAAGATAGTACTGAATACAGTAATAACTGCTACAGAGGCAGCTACTGCTACTGTAGTCATATGATTTCGCCAGAATGCCCTTACACCATAGGTATAGATAAAAGGTTGCTCTTTGCTTTCCTCTTTCCATTCTTTATGGAAGGAATCAAACTGCTTTTTGAGTTTAGTCCGGCGGCTAAATGTTGCAAAGCTATTTACCATCAACTGATGTTGATGGACTGCCTCTGCCAGATGTTTGTCCTGTTGAATCATTTTTTCAAATGGTCCTTTCTCTGCTGCAGGCATTTTTCCGGCTACATAGCTTTCAATCTGTTCTTGTATTTCCTGGGTAATCATAGTTTTAACAACAAGACTTGGATCAGATTTGATATTTTGAGAAAAATATCTTTTTCAATCGCATTAAGCATTTATACTTCTGATTCTTTGCATTATCTGTATTAGTATAACCCATCTTTTCTGTAATCTGTTGCATGGAAAATTCATTAATAAAAAAATCTTCCAGAATAGTACGACAGGGTTCTCCCAATTGTGATAATGCCTCATTCATAGCTTTGAACTGCGCATCTTGCTCTTCAGGGTCTATTTCATCTTTGACAAATGGAATAAAACTCTCAAAGTCATCAATCTTACCTACATATTTGTTTTTTTGATTCAGCTTTTTGAGCCAAAGACGTCTGCTAACAGAATATACATAGGTCTTTACTTTACAGGAAAGTTCAAAATCAGGATTCTGTATGTTTTCATAGAAAATCATCATGGCTTCCTGATATATATCTTTAGCCTCCTGTTCTGTACCCGTATTGTGGGTGATAAAGTGCAAAATCATAGGGAAATAAGTCTTATAAACCATTTCTAATGCACGTTCATCACCTTGGCGAATAGCCATTACTAATTGTTCTTCCGATTGAAAGTGGACTTTGTTCATGCAAGGCGTATTTAATACCTGAAAAAACAAAACGTAACCCACACAATTTTTTATTTTTTATTTGGGTTACCTTCTAGCCTTTCAGGAATAAAAGGCAGATTTTGTTCTTTAACCTTAAACCAAAAGACAAAGAAATGAAAAATTTATTTGTTGCTGCTGCAATTGTTCTGGGAACAATCGCTTTCTCTGCATGTGATTCGAAGCCAGCTGCTGAAACAGAAGCTACTGAAGCTGTTGATTCTGTTAAAGATGCTGCTACAGAGACTATCGATTCAACTGCTGATGCTGCAAAAGATAGTATTGAAGCGAAAGCTGATTCAACTCACTAAGAGTGAATTAAATATATTAGGGAAAAGAGACAGGTAGTTGTATCTGTCTCTTTTCTTTACTAGGCTGTCATATCAGAGATTAGTTTTTGTAAGATATTTTGTGCTGCTATGGCAATGACAGTACCGGGGCCAAATATATCCTGTACACCAGCATCATATAGAAAGGTATAATCCTGAGGAGGAATAACTCCTCCTGCAACAACTTTAATATCCTCCCGTCCTAATTTTTTCAATTCGTTAATTAATTGAGGTATCAACGTTTTGTGTCCGGCTGCCAGTGAGGAGACTCCTACTATATGCACATCATTTTCCGCTGCCTGACGAGCAGTTTCTTCTGGTGTCTGGAATAATGGGCCAATGTCAACATCAAATCCCAGGTCGGCAAACGAAGTGGCAATAACTTTTGCTCCCCGATCATGTCCATCCTGTCCCATTTTGGCTATTAGAATACGAGGACGTCGACCTTCTAACTCAGCGAACTGATCAGATAATTTACGTGCCTTCTGAAAATTCTCATCCTGAGATGCTTCACGCATATACACTCCTGTAATAGATTTGGTAACTGCTTTGTATCTGCCAACTATCTTTTCCATCGCCATAGATATTTCACCCAGAGTTGCTCTCTGGCGAGCTGCTTCAATGGCTGCCTCCAACAGATTTCCCTGTCCGGCTTCTGTTACACTAGTAAGGGTAGTTAATGCCTGATCTACAGCCTGCTGATTCCTGCTAGTTTTAATCTGAGTCAAACGTGTTATCTGAGCATTTCGAACTGCTGTATTATCTACTTCTAATAATTCAATGGATGTTTCCGTATCGGGTTTTAAGTAATTGACCCCAATAATTTTATCTTTGCCGGAATCAATGCGGGCTTGTTTTCTGGCTGCGGCTTCCTCAATACGTAATTTGGGTAATCCTTCTGCAATGGCTTTTGTCATGCCTCCCATTTCTTCCACCTCCTGAATCAATTTCCAGGCTTTTTCTGCCAGTTTATTCGTCAGGTATTCTATATAATAACTACCTCCCCAGGGATCAATAGTTTTGGTTACTCCTGTTTGATCCCGAATGAAAAGTTGTGTGTTTCGTGCAATTCGTGCTGAGAAATCAGAGGGCAGAGCCAGTGCTTCATCCAGGGCGTTGGTATGCAGGGACTGAGTACCTCCCAATACGGCTGCCATGGCTTCAATACAGGTACGAGCCACATTATTAAAGGGATCTTGCTCTGTAAGACTCCATCCTGAGGTTTGACAATGTGTTCGTAAAGCCAGTGACTTTTCGTTTTTAGGATTAAATTGCTTTACTATTTTAGCCCAAAGCATTCGGGCTGCACGCATTTTGGCTATTTCCATAAAATGATTCATGCCTATAGCCCAGAAAAATGACAATCGGGGAGCAAAATCATCAATAGCTATGCCTGCTGCCAGTCCTGTACGAATGTATTCTAATCCATCTGCCAGAGTATAGGCTAGTTCCAGATCTGCTGTTGCTCCGGCTTCTTGCATATGATAACCAGAAATAGAGATGGAGTTGAACTTTGGCATATGCTTTGAAGTATAGGCAAATATATCTGCCACAATACGCATACTAAATTCTGGTGGATAGATATAGGTGTTACGAACCATGAACTCCTTCAAAATATCGTTTTGAATGGTTCCGCTCAATTGTTCTGGTTTTACACCTTGTTCTTCTGCTGCTATTATATAAAATGCCAGAATCGGAATTACTGCCCCATTCATAGTCATCGATACAGACATCTTGTCCAATGGAATCTGATCAAATAGAATCTTCATGTCTTCCACAGAGTCTATAGCAACTCCGGCTTTGCCTACATCGCCTACTACACGAGGATGATCCGAATCATAGCCACGATGAGTAGCTAAGTCAAAAGCTACAGAAAGTCCGGTTTGTCCTGCCGCTAAATTACGTCGGTAAAAAGCATTGGATTCTTCTGCTGTACTGAAGCCTGCATATTGTCGTACTGTCCACGGTTGGGTTGTATACATGGGAGAATAGGGCCCTCGCAAAAAAGGGGCTTTCCCTGCTCCAAAAATCAGATGAGGAAATTGACTTTTCTGCGCCTGAAAAGCGGTTGGAACAGAAATCCCTTCAGCAGATTCACTCAAAGATATCTTCTTTTGAGGGAGACTATCCGCAATTTTAGACAAAGCTTTCTGAATATCAGAGTATGTCGTCTTTGAGAAATCTGGTTGCATATAAAGTGGCAAAAGGTGAGTAAAAATACATTACACTGATAATCTTTCCCATACCATCTTAGCTATCTGATGAGTCAGATTCTCAATCAGGTAAGAACCTGCCCCTATATCTACCACTTTATCAAAATAAGATTCTTCTTTTAAAATAGATGATATGTTAAGTGCAATTCGTCTACGTAATTCAAATTCTTTGAGATCAGTATTGGGATATGTATAAATTGTTAATGCATCACAACCTCCTATAATTCCAGACATTGCTTGAGTAGTGTGAGATAATAGTGTCTGGTAAGGTTCTTCTTCAATGTTAGTATTTGAAGATGTATGAGCATATATAAATACATCAATCATATTTAAGGATGGATCATACATTTGTCCAAATTGCCACCATAATAACCGTAATGCTCTTAATTTTGCAATTTCCAGAAAGTAATCATTCTTTATATCTATACCAAACCCAATTTTTGGTAGTATGGTACTAGGAGACATTCCATATAGAGAAAGATCCTTGACAAGCGTTTTCGCTTGTTCTAAGAGATTAAAAAGTGTTTCTGTAGTTGTTGAGTTTTCTTTGGGAGAAAGAATTAATTGAAAATAGGGTGCATTCTGAAGAACATGAAGAATCGCTGCATAAGATTCTAACACATTGTTTGAATCAGAAGTATAATATATTCCACCCATTAATCTTGATATATCCGGATAACTGTTTTTTAGAAAGTCCAGAAAAGGTTGGATAGGGTCAGTTATGGAAAAAAATATAGGTGTTTTCTCAAGGGAAATAGTATGTAGAAATATTGACCAATCTGGTTTTGTATTTGAATTAGCAATTTGAAATTGAATGGTGCTTATATTCACTCCTTCAGCACCTCTATTAAATAAATAATGTATATCATTGTGGCACTCAGTGGGCGATAGAAAATAGGGATTTATGTGGCCAACATTTATCCAGCCAGTAGTTTGTCGGGTTTGAGCCCACAACTGATGAAAACCCTGAAGATACTCTAGTCCTGTCAGGTCTTCCTTTGTATAGAACGGCTGGATTTCAATACCTGGTTCCGGATGCTGAATAAGCTTTTGTGCATAGAAATGTAATTTCTCTTCCTGAGTTTCAGCTTTTATTGTTTTTAGAATGAGTTGTTTCCATTCTTCTTGAGTAATACCAGCGAAATCATCGAATTGCATCGGAAGACAAATTAAGTTTAGTGAATTGTGATTATCAAAGTTGTGGATTCAATCGCTAAGTTTCAAATCTTTTCCTGAATTTTCATATTTCCTTTCACTCTCACCTGAAAGGCGACCAGGAATAAAAGAAAAAGGTACTTGATGGAAAGTGAAAAATTATAACCATGAATATTTTGAATAGTTTGCCTAGTCCAGAATATTATAATTCAATTTTTTTAGTAGGAGATATTTTCATTGTAAAGAATATATTGTCAAAGAATAAAGTCACAGCAAAGGGTAAAATTTAACTTTATTTGTCAAAAGAAAGAATTTTGTGTAATTTACTCTGACAAAAGTGTATGTTTTTCGGGGTAAATTGTTCTTTTTCAGAGTTTTGATACGTTTTAAAGAAGCCTGACATTCTGAATTTTTTTTCCATTAAAAGTTCAGATTTTTATTTTTTTGTTAAGGCTTTTTTTATCAAATTTGTCGTCCTTGTTTTAGAAAATACACAGAGTAACCACTTAACGACGTGATCATAGGGATGCTAAAGGACAGCAAAACAGTATGGAATAACTGTCTTAAAATCATAGGAGAAAGTGTCTCCGAAAAGGATTTTAGGACATGGTTTGAACCCATTGTTCCATTACGACTCGCCAACAATGTCCTCACCATACAGGTACCTACTCTATATGTGCATGAGCATCTGGAAAACAACTTTGTGTATTTATTACGTAAAGCTATTGATTCAGAGCTTGGACCAGAAGGCCGTTTGGAGTACCAGGTTGTGATTGATAAGGGAAATGAGAAGAATCGAGCCTATGTGATCAACATTCCCACCAATAAAACACCACAGAACAAAGATCCGAAGGTTGATATCCACGCCGATAAATACAAAAGCCCATTTGATTTGTATGAATTGGAAGGCAATGGATATGCATCCTATCTGAATCCGATCTATAACTTTGACAATTTCATTGAAGGTGACTGTAATCGTCTGGCACGTTCAGCTGGTATGGCTGTAGCGCAAAAGCCTGGTATTACATCTTTCAATCCATTGTTATTGTATGGTGGTGTGGGATTGGGAAAGACGCACCTTGTACAGGCAATTGGTAATTACATCAAACAGCACGATGTAGGTCGGTTTGTTTTGTATGTATCTTGTGAGAAGTTTACCAATCAATTCATTGAAGCTGTACGGAATAACAATATGCAAGGCTTCATGAACTTCTACTTACAGGTAGACGTACTGGTATTGGATGACGTGCAGTTTTTGTCAGGAAAAGAAAAGACTCAGGAATGTTTCTTCCATATCTTTAATCACCTGCATCAGGCCGGAAAACAGATTATCATGACCACTGACCGTTCTCCTCGGGAACTGGTAGGTTTTGAAGATCGTTTGCTTTCCCGATTTAAATGGGGATTGAGTGCAGATTTACAACAACCTGATCTGGAAACACGTATCGCGATTATTCAGAAAAAACTGCAGGCTGAAGGAATTGCCATGGATATAGACGTGATTGAGTACATTGCGCATAGCATTGATACCAATGTCCGTGAACTGGAAGGGGTAATTGTTTCTTTAATGGCACAAGCTTCGCTGAACCGGCGGGAGATTGATCTGGATCTGGCCAAACGGACTATTCAGAATATTGTGCAACATGTAGACAAAGAAGTAAATATTGAGGTAATACAAAAGAGGGTAGCGGAACATTTTGGGGTAACGGTAGATGATCTGAAAGACAAAAGCCGTAAAAAAGAACTGGTAGTACCTCGTCAGGTAGCTATCTATTTTGCAAAAGAATATACCGATTTCTCTCTGAAGTCTATTGGATACCACTTTGGAGGACGTGATCATAGCACGGTTATCCATGCCATTCAGTCTGTGAATGATATGTTAAAGACAGACAAGGATTTTAAAGCTGCTGTGCAGGAAATTCAGAAAAGTTTTAAAACGCGTCCGAATAAGTACAATCATTAAAGAAAATATTAGTTGATTATATTGTAAGTTCAGGCGTTTGTCTGAACTTTCTTTTTATCTACCTATGGCAAAACAAAAATATTATGTAGTCTGGAAAGGTCGTGAAGCTGGAGTATATACCAGCTGGGACGAATGCAAAAAACAAATTGATGGATTTGCAGGTGCTGAATATAAGTCCTTCGAAACAAAGGAACTGGCAGAACAGGCGTTTGGTGAAAATAGCAAAAAGCATATTTTTAAAAATGCAAACCAGAAGAGTAGTTCGGATTTGTCTCCATTAGAAAAAGCAAAGATTGGCAAGCCTATCCTGGAAAGTATTTCGGTAGATGCTGCCTGGAATACGGCTTCCGGAGATATGGAATACAGAGGTGTTAATACAAAGACAAAAGAACAGCTTTTTCACCAGGGACCGTTTAAAGATGGGACCAATAATATTGGAGAGTTTCTGGCAATTGTACATGGACTGGCCTATCTTCAGAAATTAGGAAGTCGATTGCCTATTTATTCAGATAGTGTCAATGCCATTAAGTGGGTACAAGCCAAGAAACATCGGACCAAACTGGAGCCTACAGATAATAATGATAAGTTGTTTGAATTACTGGACCGGGCGGAAAAGTGGCTGGCTGAAAATACCTACCCTAATCCTATTTTAAAGTGGGAGACAAAGGTGTGGGGTGAAAACCCTGCCGACTTTGGAAGGAAATAAAACATAAGTCATCTCAAATGTTAGTTAGTAGCTTTTTCCTTTGTAATGTGGATTGAATCTGTGACAAGCTTTACTCCTTATCTTGTCCCATATCTTTTGTGAAAATTAGGTTTTCAAGGAAGATGAAACTGTTTAAAATAGAAAGACGCTGGTTCGAACGTCCGTTCGGACCTGATTTGAAAGCAACGTACGTTGCGTTGGGACAAATTGAGCCTTGTTCAGATTAGTGATAATACCCAGACAGGGCTTTACCTGCCAACGCAGCGGACGCTGCTTTCAATGTGGGCACGGGTGGACACCCGCGCCAGAAACTTTTTTTATTTCCAGAAAAGTTGTGGGATAGGATAAGGCTTTACTCTCGTGTTTTGTTAACAGTAAAAAGAGTTGATGCGCATAATTCTATGTAAGTAGCAACTTTGCGGTGAAATCCAATCACTTTCTCTTGTTGCAGTGAATTATGCGCAACAGAAAAAATGATCGGAATTCTGATTATCAGCAAAAGCGATCGAAACTCCGGTCAAAATAGAAAGTGATTGGATTTCTATTCTATGTAATCTCTCAACTGATCCACGAACATGCCTTGTTTTCACAATTTCTTGATTGCATATAATTATACGCAATTAAGAAATCTACGTTAAAGGAAACTCATATAGTTTATGGGTGTAGTTCCTCATCCCATTTCATCTATTTTCTGCAAATAAGGAGCCACTAACACAGATATTCCCTGCGCCCATTTTGATAGTGCCTATTCAATGCTGTCAACTTATAAAAATCTCTCAGCCTTTTTGGTCCTTCTGAAACAAGCTTTTGACAAATAGTGCCATGCTTGTTTTCTAAGTGGCTTTTCCTACGTTGATAGTATTGAACATCCACCAATATACGTTCATGGCCAATTTTCCTGAAAGTGTATTTGACAGGATTAAAATAGTTGTCAGTTTATAAGTCTGATTTTTAATTGATTATCCTCCTCGTTATTTGATGTGTAAAAATTTTTTACCTAAAATTTGGAAGAGTGTTTTTTGTACACTAACTTTGGTGTATAAATTACAATAAGATAAAAAATGAACGCTGAAGATTTACTGGTTAGAATAATGACTGCAAGCAAGGCCGAAGATCTGCTGACCAGAAACAACTATCGAAAAGAGTATGTGAACTATGTAAAATTGATTCACCCGGATGTATGCTCACTGGCAGGTGCAAATGATGCAGTTGAAAAGCTCAATGCATATAAGGAGGAGATGGAGCAACTTAACAAGATCGAAGATGATGCAGGTCTTGTGCAACAGATAGATGATAAAACTTTTTTGTGCAAAGGTGAGAGAGAGCAGCTATTAAGGTCTCTGGAAAATTATAGCCGATTGATGAAGTTGACTGACGATTCTTCCAGACACTTTCAGAAATATCTGCCTACCTCTATGAAGATGGAAGGAGAGTATCTGCGGATTAGTTACAGTCACCGTGTGGTTTCTTTTTCTCATCTGACATTGCCTCAGGAACATGTAAGCTGGATTTTGAGCCGTATGTTGGAATTTACAGCTTGGTTGCATCAGATAGGGTATTGCCATGCTGGGTTTAATCCGGAAGTATTTTGTGTGGTGCCTGAAACACACGGAATTGTCTGTCTGTCATTCTATCATATGAGACCAATGAAGAGTAAGTTGAACACTGTCTCAGGAAAATATCTGGATTGGTATCCTCAGATTGTATTTGATAAAAAGCAGGCTATCGCGTATGTAGATGTAAGTCTGGCACAACGTACAGCTCTCTACTTACTAGGTGACAAGTCTGGAAATGGGGTGAAGTTGAAAAAAACATGTAACGAGCATCTGATTAACTTTTTGATTGCACCTCACTATGAAGCTTATCAAACATATGATGATTACAGACAATTATTACGATCCATATTTGGAAAACCTCAGTATCATGAATTAAATATATAAGTCCATGCTTCCTTAGAAGCTTGTTATATAACTAATAATCAATCTATTACTAACTTAATTAACTACAACTATGGGATACACACGTTGGTCTGATGATGCCTATGAGCATCTGAAAAGTTCAAAAGCAAATTTGAGTACAGATGACATTTTTGCAAATAATAAAACAGGTAAAGCTAGTTCGCTGATGTCACCGATGGGAGTTAAATTCCGGGAAAGTCGTGACTCGGACATACACCCTGACTCTTTATCAATTGCAGTATTTTTGGATGTAACCGGAAGTATGGGACGTATTCCTGAAATTCTGGTTCGTGAAAAACTGGGATCTCTGATGAATACACTAATCAGTCACGGTATTGAGCACCCTCAGATTATGTTTGGAGCTATCGGGGACCACGTTACAGATAGTTATCCATTGCAGGTTGCTCAGTTTGAAAGTGGTACAGATGAACTGGACAAATGGCTGACCGAAATTTATATTGAAGGTGGTGGTGGTGGCCAGTGTATGGAGTCATATACATTAGGCTGGTTATTCTGTGCACGACATACCTCTTGCGACTGTTTTGAGAAACGTGGACAGAAAGGCTTCTTATTTACCATTGGTGACGAAGCTGCCTGGAGTAAACTGGATGCTGCCCGTCTGAAATATATCATGGGATATACAGAGTCTACGGATTTGACAGATAAGCAATTATTGGAAGAGGTACAACGTAGTTACAATGTTTTCCATATTCACATCAATGAAGCCTCTTATCGTGATGATCCAACCGTTTTAGGATATTGGAAGAAATTGTTAGGCGAACGTCTGATTGTACTCGATGACTACAATGCTATTGCTGAGACCATTGCGTCTACGGTTGCCGTAATTCACGGGGTAGAGTTAAGCAAGATTTTGCATTCTTTTGATGCATCTACTTCCAAAACAGTAGCTAAGGCATTGGTTAATGTAAAAGCAGATGCCTTGGTTAAAAATAATAGAGGGCTGGTAGACAGAATATTTAAGCTGTAATATCGTTTCTCTGAATAGAATACACTTCCAGTCTGAAATATTTCGAAGGCTGGAAGTGAAATATATACAACTATGAAAACACTGCTCAAAAAAGCATTTATTGTTATTGGTTCGGGATTTGGAGATGAAGGCAAAGGTCTGGCAACAGATATGTTGTGTCTGCAACATCCTGCTCCATTAGTGATCCGGTTTAATGGAGGACAACAAGCAGGCCATACAGTGGCAACATCAGATGGAAAACGACATGTTTTTTCCAATTTTGGATCGGGAACATTGCGTGGGGTGCCAACTTACTGGTCAGCCTATTGTACATTTTCCCCCGGATCTATGCTGAAAGAATATGCAGCCCTGCGAAAATTAGGTGTACAACCTGAGTTGCTTGTCGATAATCTATGTGCAGTGACAACTCACTACGATGTCTTGTATAATCGGGTGCTGGAAACTGCCAGAGGCAATTCCCGTCATGGTAGTTGTGGAATGGGATTTGGTGCAACCATAGAACGACATCAGTTATCACCTGTAAAGTTGTTTGCTCAGGATCTGCTTTTCCCGGAATTCTGTAAGATCAAACTAAAAGCCATTCGGGAATATTATCGTCAAAAGTTGCAAAGTCAGCCTAGTTTTGATTTTGATGCGTTGGAACATGATGCTGCCGATGACCATTTTATTCAGACAGTGACAGATCTGCTTCACTTGCAAAAGCAGCATGCTGTCCGGTTTGTGACCACTGCCGAGGTTTTTACAGAAAATACTCCCTGGCAGACATTTGTATTTGAAGGAGCACAAGGCTTATTGCTGGATATGGACTTCGGATTCTTTCCGCATGTGACCCGTAGCAATACCTGTTCTAAAAATGCATTGACCCTCGTAGACCAGTACCTGAAGCCACAACTTTCTGATCTTGAATTGTTTTATATTACTCGTGCTTATCAAACACGCCATGGACAAGGGCCTATGACTCATGAAGAAATCTCTCTTTCACTGATTAATAATGAGAATGAAACTAATCAATACAATGAACATCAGGGAGTATTTCGGGTCAGTCCACTGGATATTGATTTGTTGAATTATGCCTTACAGTGTGATACTAGTTACTCTTATGGGCTGAAAAAGAATCTGTTGATGACTTGTGTAGATCAATTACCTGGCTATCAGGTTCCCTATTTTAAAGGTAATCAACTACAGGGTGCCAATTATGAGGATATTCCATCATTGTTGAATCAGTCATTTGGTAAAACTTTATTCAGCTTCAGTGATTGTGCTGAGAATATACATGCACCTGTTTCAGTTTCCTTTTAAGAAGTAGGTACGATTGAGTTTACCTGTTTACCAAATTGTTACTAATGTAACAGACTGGTAACTATTTGTACATCAGTGTATAAATACTATTTTCTCAATACAACCCACTTCTATTCTACATCTAATTATGTCAACTAACAAACGGCTGGTGATTGGAGAAGGCTTCATCAGCGGCTACATCTCTATCTTTTTGGGAGTACTTTCTATTCTGGCAGTCTTCTGTTTCCATTATCCTGAGTTTTTTACAACACCTGAGTTTCGCGAAGTTTATACTGGCGAAATGATGAAAGCCATTCTGATGGGAGTGATTATCGCTTCTTTTTTCTTTGCTACACTCAGTTTCTTGTTGAGTAATAAAAAGCAATTGGCTGTGATTGGTATTTTATTATCTGCTTTAGCTATTGCATTAGGAGGATTTAATGTTCAACCCCGATCTGTAGACAAAACCCTCTGGCATATTGGCCTCGACTGGTTACTGATCGATCTGCTTCTATTGTCGATTATTTTTGTGCCTATTGAAATGGCATTTCCTAAAAATAAGAACCAGTCCCGCTTTCATGAGGAATGGCGTACCGACCTGGTTTATTTTGTAATCAGCCACTTGTTTGTTCAATTCTTTGGAGTCATTACTCAGGCTCCTGCCAAGTTATTGTTTGGTAGGGTAGGGTTAGACCAGATCCATGCCTGGGTGCAGAGCCTACCTTTTGCAGTGGAGTTTTTACTGGCCTTATTTGTGACCGATTTGTTTCAGTATTGGGCACATCGTATTTTTCATTCACATGTGTATCTGTGGCGTTTCCATTCAGTACACCATTCCACACGGGCTATGGACTGGCTGGCAGGGTCACGCACTCACTTTGTAGATATCTTTGTAACACGTTCTATTTCTTTTTTACCTCTATACATCTGTGGATTTTCAGAAATAGTCTTCAATACCTATATCATCTTTGTGTCTATTCATGCTGTATTAATCCATGCCAATACAAGTATCAATTTCGGATTTCTGAAATATATCTTTGTGACACCTCAGTTCCATCACTGGCATCATTGTGAAGATCCCGCACATTATGGAAAAAACTTTGCTATTCACTTTCCGTTGATCGACCGAATATTTGGCACCTACTACCTGCCTGGAAATGTATGGCCCGAGACTACAGGTGTAAAGGAAGGAAATTATCCAAAGGGATATCTGCGTCAACTGGTTTACCCCTTTACCAAAAGTCCTTTTGACAATGATCTGAATATGGACGATAGCAGTAAGCGATAAGTTGTTACAGTGAAAAAAGAGGCCTCATTGTAAGCGAAGCCTCTTTTTATGTCTATGAAATCTTATTCTTTGAAAGATACGTAATCGCTTCTACCAATCTATCAAGGTCTTTCAACGTTGTATACACATGAGGAGTAACCCGCACTCCTTTAATATTTTCCCAAACAATAGGACTAGTATGAATTTTATATTTGTTGAATAAGAAGGCTTCAATAGCACCAGGTTCCATCCCTTCTACTGTAAAGTTAGCCAGTGCACAGGAATAGTCTGATTTAAGAGATGTATTCAGTTTGATGCGCGGCAGATCTTTTACTTTATCGCACCAGTAGTTTTTCAGGTAACGCAATCTTTCTTCCTTGCGTTTAGTACCAATTGCATTCTGAAAATTGATGGCTTGGCCAATGGCTTGTTCAATCGCAAAGGAACGGGTACCTAATACTTCAAACTTTCGGATATCATCTATTTTGGGATCGACATTTGGGAAAAGAGGATATAGACCTTTGACTTTCTCTTTTTTAACATACAACATACCCGATCCAAAGGGAGCACAGAGCCATTTGTGTAAACTGGTACCTGCATAGTCTGCTCCCAGATCAGGTAGTTTATAATCCAGATGGGCAAATGTATGGGCTGCATCTACCACTACTTCGATACCACGGGCATGAGCAGCATCTGCAATCTTACGTACAGGTAGTATCTGACCTGTCCAGTTAATCATATGGGTGATATAGACAACTTTTGTTTTGGCAGTGAATTGTTCTGTAAATTTCTGTACGAACACCTCGTCACTTTCAATTGGTAAATCCAGATTGATCCATTTAAGCTTAATTTCATCCCGTATCTCCCGCTGCTTCCATGCTTGTATCATATTGGGATAATCCTGCCTGGTAAGCACTACTTCGTCACCTTTACGAAGTGTAAGACCAAAAATAATAGTTGCCAATGCTTCAGTAGCATTGCGGTTTACTGCGATTTCTTCCGGGGAGCAACCTGCCAGATCTGCTAATTTGCTACGTATAGGCTCTCTTCCCTGATCCATAATACGCCACATATAATAAGATGGGGCTTCATTAGCTATTCTGGTGTAACGATCCTGAGCTTCCTGCACAATAGTAGGCTGGGGGCTTACTCCACCATTATTGAGATTGATGATAGTTGTTGATGCAGTGTAGGCTTGTTGAATAGAGGCCCAGTAATCTTCGTCAGCGGCTGCCTGAAGAGGTGAGAGATGAGCAATTTGCTCGCCTGCCAAGAGAATATCCTGTGCTTTTAGCGGGTTGAAAGTTGGCAATAGTGTAGCAGCACCTGTAGCTGCGCCTACTTTTCTGAGAAAATCACGACGTGTACGCATGAGGATAAACAGTAGAAGGTTTCGAAAATGTTTGGTAGGGTCTGATGTAGAGGAAAGATACTGTTTTTTACAGATTATCTGACGCTTTAGGCATATTTTCTACTATTCATATAGTAAGAATGAGTGTACTACCTATATGAGTATCGCTTTCGATAATAGGTTTGCGCTGAATTCACAGCAGGATATGTTTACAGAAGGCGTGACATAGACATGTAATTACAAATATTTTTGATCGGAGTTTCGATCATTTTTCATTTTGACCGGAATTCCGATCACTATCTCTTCTTGTGCATAGTTCACCGCAAAACAAAATCTGATCGGAATTCACCGCAGACTCCAAAATAAACAGAGCCTATACTTTTTTAAAAAGTATAGGCTCTGAACTTATGTTCGCACGTTATTATTTAGGGCATTACAGCCTTTTGATTAAGCTCTTCAATGGCTTCTCTAATATGGGTAACCCGATTTTCAGGATTAGGATGTGTACTAAAGAACTCAGGTTGACGACCTCCTCCGGCAGAGGCCAGAATTTCCATAACACCTATCATTCCTTCTGGATTATAGCCTGACTTTGCCATATAAAAGACGCCATTTCTATCTGATTCCAGTTCATCTCCGCGACCATATTTCATATTTACCAGATTAGCAATCAATGCTGCCATTGCCGCCTTACCAATACTCCCTGTCGGATTATCCGGATCGTAACTGGCAATGACTGCAGCTCCTGTAAGTCCTTGAGTTAATTGTTGCTGTGCAATTTGCTGAGCTGAGTGTCGTTCTACCACATGTCCAATTTCATGTCCCAGTACTCCTGCCAGCTGATCATCACTTTGTAATTTGCTATACAGCGCATAGGTAATAAATATCTGGCCTCCAGGAAGTGCAAAGGCATTGATAGTTTGTGGATCTGCCAAAAGGTGGAAGTCAAATTTATAAGGCTGATTTTCAGGTAGAGAAGAGGCTACCAGTTTTTGCCCGATGCGTTCTACCCGATCCTGGTCCTGCTGATTGCGGTACTCTCCTCCATATTGCTGAATCATCTCGGGTGCAGATTGTAAACCCAGAGCAATTTCCTGGTCCACAGTCATATCTACATGTTGGGTTTCGCCTGTGACAGGATTATCCTGTCTTTTCATATAGTAGCTTATCAGCGAAAAAAGGGCAATGCCTAATGCAAGAAAGATGCGAACTTTGCCTGATCGAAACATTTTGTTAAGTGTTTAGGGTTTGTATAAAATATGAGGCATATCAAAACAAGGTATGCTGCTTGTGAATAGGATATTTTTAGACAGGATACGTATAAAAATGTATACCCGTTACATTTTTTATGTATTGTACAGCTTTATGAGAAGAATTCGTTGTTCAAAGATATTGTTTTTCAGAAGGCGTGAAAATAAAAACAACAGGCTGTTAAAAAATGTTAGTGTAGGAAAATATACTTACGAAAAGACTGTACTTTTACACTGTATTTCTGAATGATTCATCATGAACGATTATTTTCGGTTTGAAGCTGACTTTATTGAATCCATGCGATGTATCCCTATGGGTGTACGTTGTAAGCTGGACACTTGTGGTATAAAGCTAAAATTGTCTGAGTGGAGTGATTTTACCAAAGAAGAACGGGATCAACTGTTTGAACTACCTTGTTTTGAAGAAAACGATATACAGGCATATCGGGAATATCTGCAGAAACTTGTCCAGAAATATACTCAATCTTTACCAGATGATCTGGTTGTAGAGACTCGGCCAGCCTGGTTGGATAGCACACAAGTCCCCGAAAGTTTGCAGGAAAAAGCAGAAGCTTTACATGTACAAATTTCATTGGATCAATGGCGTGCGTTAACTCCGTTGCAACGCTTTGCTCTGATAAAGTTGAGTAAACCCAGCCATGAGAGCAAAAACTTTCCACATGCTTTGCGTGAGTTTGGATTTCTTTTTTGAAAGTAAGTCCAACAGCTTCTACCAAAAACTACTATAGTATCCTTTTGCTGTAGCTAAGAAACTATATTTCTGATTTGCTGGTTAACGAATTATAACTGTTGTCTGATTGGTAGAAAATGTAGTATATACAAAGACAATGAGACAGCAGCATAAAATTCTTCCTTATATTTAGAGAGATAGTATTTTGTCATTAGCTGATAGGTAGCAGATGAGTGAATCTGTTACTCTGCCATATTATTAAAAGAAGATAGGCGAAGGAATAATTTTTTTGATTTTTTGCTAAACATCCCTGAAAAATATGAATACTGTCTCAGATCTGGTGCAGACCTCCTGGCTTGCCCGTTTCAAAAATATACGTCAGCGTACAGCCGCCATTTGCCAGAACCTCACTACAGAAGATTATGTAGTACAACCAATTGCAGATGTAAGTCCTGCTAAATGGCACTTGGGGCATACTACCTGGTTTTTTGAGACTTTCCTGCTGGTTCCTTATCTGAAAGGCTATCAAGTGTTCCATCCAGACTTTAGTTTTGTTTTTAACAGCTACTATGAAACAGTTGGCAAGCGGGTGTTACGGACAGATCGCGGAAATCTGACACGTCCAACCGTGGAAGAGGTGTATGCCTATAGGACATACGTAGATACGCATCTGGAAGAACTGTTGCTCACAATCACTACATCTGACTTTGAGCAAAGAGAAGAATTTGAAGAATTACTGGAGATTGGATTCAATCATGAAGAGCAACACCAGGAGCTGCTGGTTACAGATTTGAAATATATTCTGGGGCATAATCCATTATTTCCTGCTGTAAAAGTGATTCCGGATGAGCTGTATCTCTATAATGAATTTAACATATCCAATCAGAAGGTCCATATAGAAGAAGGAATTTATGAGATTGGCCATCGGGGGAATGGATTTAGTTTTGACAATGAACTGGGGTGCCATAAAGTATATCTTCAGTCAGTAAATGTTTCTCCCAAACTGATTACGAATGCAGAATATATAGAATTTATGGAGTCGGGAGGCTATCAGAACTTTAATCACTGGTTGGCAGAAGGGTGGGATTGGGTAAAACAAAATCAGATTCAGGCTCCTCTGTACTGGCATAAGATAGAAGGTAGTTGGTGGAACTATACATTTGAAGGCCTTCAACCTGTTAATCCTGATGAAGCAGTGTGTCATGTGAGTTTTTATGAGGCGGATGCCTTTGCCCGCTGGAAAGGTCAGCGATTACTTACTGAATTTGAATGGGAGATTGCTGCTCAGCAGTTTGTGTGGGGACAACGATGGGAGTGGACTAATTCTGCCTATCTGGCTTATCCTGGATTTACTAAGGCAGAAGGTGCAGTGGGTGAGTATAATGGTAAATTCATGATCAATCAGATGGTGTTGCGGGGTGCCTCTGCTGCTACTCCTCCCCAACATTCCCGGATTACTTACCGCAATTTTTTCCAGACTGATAAACGCTGGCAGTTCACAGGTATTCGCCTGGTACAGAATTTTTAGTAATTAATTATTCACAGAATAGTAAAAAAGAGCAGAGTAGTCCTGGTGACTTTTATCCTTTAATGTTACAATTATTTTCGTCTTTTGTTCTGACCTATGCAAACTAGCACCAGCCTGGCATTATCTGAATTTGAACATGATGTGCTCAACGGATTACAGAAAAATCCCAAATCTCTCTCTTCCAAATATTTTTATGATGACGAAGGTAGCCGTCTGTTTCAGCGGATTATGCACCTTCCGGAGTATTACCTGACTCGTAGCGAACTGGAGATCTTTACAAAGCACAAGGAAGCTATGTTGTCTTTGTTTAATTCAGATCAGGAAGGTTTTGAACTGATAGAGCTAGGCGCTGGAGATGGATTGAAAACTAAGGTTCTCCTGAGTCATTTTTCAGAGCGAAATGTTCCGTTTACCTATATTCCTATTGATATTTCAGAGAAAGCATTGGATGAACTGACTGCAAATCTATCAAGGGAAATTCCAGATCTGGCTATGCAACCTGTCAATGATGATTATTTCAAAGCGTTGAATGGACAGATGACGTATAGCCAATACACCAAGCGAATTGTCTTCTTTCTAGGCTCCAACATTGGTAATTTTTCAGAGGAAAGAAGTCTACAGTTTTTGAATCAGCTTAAAAACTGCCTCAATCCTGGAGACATGATTATGATAGGTTTTGATTTGCAGAAAAATCCATTTACTATTTTGTCTGCTTACAATGATACACAGGGGATAACCCGTGATTTTAACATGAACCTGCTTGACCGCATGAATCGTGAATTGGGAGCAGACTTCAGAACAGATCGTTTTGTCCATTATCCGATATATGATCCTGCCACGGGAGAAGCGAGAAGTTATCTGGTTAGTTTATTAAAACAACAGGTTTATCTCGAAAAGCTGGATGAGTGGGTATATTTTGAGGAAGGAGAAGCCGTACATACAGAAACTTCCCGTAAATATACATTGTCACAAATGAAACAACTGTGTACACAGGCTGGATTAAAGCCCATACATTATTTTACAGATAGTAAACATTACTTTGCGGACATGTTACTGAAAGTTTAGACTAGATATAAAAGTAAAATCCCTCATGGCCATCAGATCGTGAGGGATTTTACTTTTATATCTAGTCAAATCAGAACCACACTTACAGTATACTTTCCCTCGCAAAGCCTATTTTTTGATAACGTTTCTTTAGAAAATCCATAGAGATAAAACAGGATGTACAATCATTGCACATCTTTGTTGTATGGCAAGCAAGATCAAACAGTATGCATTCAAACCTGGACTCCCGATGGAAATCGAAATTATTTCCATTGGCGATACTTTTCTGAAAGGACTGGCAGAAACTACCAAACCTCACCGAACAGATTTTTATCAGGTATTCTGGTTTCAAAAAGGCAATCCTATCCACATTGTTGATTTTCGATCAGTAGAGTTAAAACCTAATTCCCTTCTTTTTATAAAAAAGCAAAGAGTTCATCAGTTTGATCCGACAGGAGGATATGAAGGTCTCGGATTGTTATTTACAGATCAGTTTTTTAACAGAACAGATCTGGATACGAAATTTTTAACAAATACCATTTTGTTTAATGATCTATTAGATATTCCTGTTATTGATTTAAATGAATCTTCTCCGGAATTGCCTCGTATTTTTTCGCAGATAGATACTGAGTTAAACTTACCTGCTGATGCTCTTCACTATGATATACTTCAAAACTTCCTGCACAATTTTCTGCTTGTCGCAGAACGAGAACGTCAAAAGCGTGATTTTACGCAAATTCCTAAGGGTGCAGATCTGGATTACACATTTCAGTTTACACAACTCATAGAAAAACATTTTATTACACATTTAGCTGTAAATGAATATGCTACCAACCTTTCTATCTCCGAGAGGCGTTTGCATCAGGCTACTACCCGTATTTTGGGTAAATCTCCTAAAGAGCTCATTGATGAACGAATTCTGTTGGAAGCGAAACGCCTGCTGGTGCATACCCATCTTTCTATCAAAGAAATAGGTTTCCAACTCGGATTTGAGGAGCCAACTTACTTTAACAGATACTTCCGAAAACATACAGGGAAAACGCCTATAGAGTTTAAAGGCAGCTATATAGGTAGATAGATATTCTGAAAAGTGTCATTTTTATACTGAAAAGTGCCTTTCTCCACAGGGCATAATGGAAGAACTTTGCATTGTCATTAAACCAAAAGACCAATCAGACAATGCATATGAAGTTCACACTAAAAGCCTTACTAACCCTTATGATAGGGGGAATTGTATCCTTTCAGTCTATCTATTCACAAACAAAAAAATCCAGGAAAATGAACAACAAAGAAAAAGTCGTTGCATTGCTTAAAAGCATAGAAACAGGTGATGCTGCTCCGGTGGGGTATATTAATCCAAACAAATATATTCAGCACAATCTGGCTGTAGCTGATGGATTAGCTGGTTTTGGTGCATTGCTACAACAGTTGCCTCCTAACTCTGCAAAAGTGAATACTGTGAGAGTATTTGAAGAAGGAGAATTTGTCTTTGCTCATACAGAGTATAACTTCTTCGGACCTAAAATCGGTTTCGACATTTTCCGGTTTGAAGATGGAAAGATTGTAGAACATTGGGATAATTTGCAGGAAACGGTAACTCAGACGGCCAACGGACATACAATGATTGATGGTGCAACTGAAATAAAAGATCTGGATAAAACAGAGGCAAATAAAAATCTGGTAAAGAGTTTTGTAGAAAAGTTCTTGGTAAATGGAGATGCGTCTGTAGTGCCAGAATATATTGTAGCCAAAGGATATGTACAACACAATCCACATATTGCCGATGGAATCGAAGGGTTACAGGCTGCCTTGAAATACTTTGCTGAAAAAGGCATTGGGTTTAAGTATGATAAGATTCATAAGGTATTGGGACAGGGAAACTATGTGCTGGTGGTAAGTGAAGGAAACATGGCTAATGTACATAGTTCTTTCTATGATCTGTTTAGAGTAGAAGATGGAAAAATTGCCGAACACTGGGATACTATCGAAACCATTCCTGCCAAAGCAGACTGGAAGAATACGAATGGCAAGTTTTAATAATAGAAAAATGAATTAGTAGTTTTAAAAGGATTGTTTATCAGGTTGGTAAATAATCCTTTTTTGTTTTCATACATACTTCCCAGATTTCTGATAGTATCTGCTGCAAAACAACAGGTGATTAGTTAGCTTTAAGCCAAAAACAAACCTATGGCTTATACACCTTCTTCTGCACGTTATCAATCAATGCCTTATAAGCGTTGTGGTACTAGTGGTTTATTGTTGCCTGCTGTGTCTCTGGGACTGTGGCAAAACTTCGGAGATGTAGATGACTTTGCCAATGCAACGGCTATGATCACCCATGCTTTTGATCTGGGTATTACCCATTTTGATCTGGCTAACAACTATGGCCCTTCGCCTGGTTCGGCAGAGATAAATTTTGGAAAAATTCTTAAAAATGAGCTGGCTGGCTATCGCGACGAACTGATTATTTCCTCAAAGGCGGGTTATACCATGTGGGACGGACCTTATGGTGACTGGGGTTCCCGAAAATACCTGATATCGAGCTTAGACCAGAGTCTGAAACGTATAGGACTGGAGTATGTCGATATTTTTTATTCCCATCGATATGATCCCAATACACCATTAGAAGAGACCATGATGGCATTGGATCAGGTAGTACGTCAAGGAAAGGCTCTATATGTAGGTATTTCCAACTATGGTCCTGCACATACACAACGTGCTATTGATATTCTGAAACAACTAGGTACACCTTTACTGATTCATCAGCCGAAATATTCCATGTTTGAACGAACTCCGGAAAAAGGACTGCTCGATGTATTGGGTCAGAATGGTGTAGGTTGTATTCCATTCTCGCCATTGGCTCAGGGTTTACTGACAAACAAATACCTGAAGGGTATTCCAGAACATTCACGTGCTACACGATCTGTATCTTTAAAACCTGAGTTTATAACAGATGAAAAGATTGCAAAAGTACAGAAGTTGAATGAACTGGCTGTGAAACGGGGGCAGACACTGGCACAGATGGCATTAGCCTGGGTACTGCGTGATAATCGTGTTACTACAGTTCTGATTGGCGCAAGTTCTACAAAACAGATTGACGATTGTGTCACCTGTCTGAAAAACCTCCCATTTTCGGATGAGGAGTTAAAACAGATTGAAGAGATATTACACTAATGTATTAGTATCTGGATAGTTACTAATGGAAGAGCCTGGCTTATGCCAGGTTTTATTTTTTGTAGGCAACATATATACGGAAATTGGTGTCTGTATATATGATAGTGTTTTATGCGTCATTTTACATATGTTACCTATGTTGCGATTTTTCACCTGAAGCACTACATGTGTAATATCGCAGAATGAAACTATACATTCTATCCTACGGTAATCCATAGTTTTGATCTGTATAAAACCAGGCGAAAATCTTCCATTGTAATGTTGTTTTATGATTAAAAATTTTACTACCAAGTATATTACTATTATTGTACTATTGTTTAACTATTTCATTATCAATGCTCAAGTTGTTAAGCAAGATACGTTACAAATGCCTCCTCCTGCTGATTCTACAGCTACACCTCATATAAAAAGGGGAGCTCGTATTACAAGTACCTTTTATGACTCTCCTGAGAAGCATGTAAGATTAGCCTTCGATGTATATGATAACGCGCTTCAATACCAGGTTTTTGTAGATGGTGAGAATATAATTGCCAACTCTAATCTAGGTATCCGATTGAGTGATGGTTCTGATTTGTATCAGAATATGAAAATTGCCAATTCGACAACACGCATTATTAAATCTACAACAACTCTAACATTTAATGAAAAAAAGGCTGTTGAGAACAATTTTACTGAGATAACTATTGAGCTGGAAAAGAAAACAGATGCTAAAAGAAAGCTTCAGTTAATTTTTAGATTGTATGAAGAAGGTATTGCTTTTCAATACTATCTCCCTATGGCAGGTCTGACTAGTAGTATCAATGCTGAAACAACAGAGTTCTCTTTTGTAAGATCTGATCTGAACATATTTATGGAGACTGCCACTGAAAGTGGATATACCGAAATGGCACTCAATGGGTTAGGTTCGTATAATGAAATTCCGGTTACAATAAAAGGAAGTGGCTTTTATTGCTCTATCAATGAGGCAAATAATCAAAGCTATTCTCGTGTAAGAGTATATAGAAACAGAAATAATACTTTAAATACACAGTTGGTTAGTGGTAGTGTCTCTTTTTCGGGTGTGTACAGAACTCCATGGCGTTATATTGTTTTTGCCAAAACAGCAGTAGAGTTGGCTGACCGTAAATACATGTTGTATAAATTGAATGATGATAATCAGTTAAGTGATATTAGCTGGATAAAGCCAGGTAAAGTAATACGGGTAATGACATTGGACACACAACATGCTTTGAGTTGCATAAACTTTGCAGCATCTAATAATCTTCAATATATTTTGTTTGATGCCGGTTGGTATGGGTTGGGATATTCACAGGAGCATAATTCTGCTTCCGATCCTCGTAAGGTGATTTCTACTATTGATATGCCAGCTGTTATTAGTTATGCCAATTCAAAAGGTGTGGGTGTATTGTTATATGTAAATCAGGTGGCCTTTGATAATTATAATATAGATGAGTTTTTTACATTGTATAAAAGCTGGGGTATCAAAGGAATTAAAATGGGATTTGTGGAAGGACGAACGCAGAAGGGGATTACTTTTTTGCAAAAGATGATTAAAAAGGCTGCAGAGTATAAATTCATGTTGAATATTCATGATCAGTATCGTCCCTCAGGTACATCACAGACCTATCCTAACCTGATGACAGTAGAAGGAGTGAGAGGGAATGAATATAGAACGAACACTGCATTGCATACAACTACCTTACCTTTTACTCGTTTTTTAACTGGCGCTGCTGATCATACAGTATGTTATCCGGATCCAGACAAACAGAATCCTCCCTTAACCACCTTACAAACATCCAAAGCGCATCAGCTGGCATTAAGTATGGTTTTCTTTAGTCCCTGGCAGCATGTATTATGGTATGGAGTGCCTGATCATTACAATAATCCAACAGAGATTGAGTTTTTTAAAGAACTACCTACTGTGTGGGACGATACCCGCTATTTGAATGGTGAGATTGGAAAATATATCACAGTAGCCAGACGATCTGGTAACAAGTGGTTTGTTGGAGTGATGAATGGATTGACTTCCCGGACTGTAACCGTTCCTTTAGATTTTCTGGAAGGCGCAAGTTCATATAAGGTTACTTCCTATGAGGATAAGAATTCTTCTATCCGAAAAGATACATTTGTAATAGCCGCAGGAGGAACATTATCTATGAACCTTGCCGGAAGTAGTGGTAAAGTATTTATAATAGAAGGAGCAGTAGTCAATCCGGAAGAGCCAGGTTCGGGTAGTGATACAACAGTTGTTGTTGAGCCTCCGCTTGGTGTCCCCGGAGAATTGGAAAGTCATATTCTGGTATATCCCAATCCGTCGACTGGAAATTTCTCTCTGACAGTACCAGATGTATTTGTTAGAAACAGCCAGTTGGTTATAACAGATTTGACCGGAAGAGTGGTTTCTCACTATGTAATAGATAGGCCAAATACCAATCTTTCATTGATAGGCCAAGCCAGAGGCATGTATATTATGAGCATTATAGATGAACGAAATGGTAATACCTATCGGAAGAAGATAATACTGCAGTAATTGCGAAAACGAGTATTCTGGAAAACGTTTTCCTGTTCATGTTCTTATGAATAGGAAAACGTTTTTTGGTATAAATAGCTTATAAAGGAGATAGATGGTGTTGACGTTTACTATGAGATAAAATATGTCATACATTTATCTTTCAATTCATGCAGACTCACACAACCATTATGCGAAATGGGAAGAAAGAGCTTCCTGATAGTGAGACATCGATTAATACACTAGATCTGGCATTAAAAGAAAAATTTCCCCACAGACCTGCTATGCTGGAAGAATTAAACAAAGTGTTAGTGAAGAAAGGATAATCTGTAAATAAACTGAGCTTTGTAAGAAGCAGCAAAACAGAAGCATATCACTTCTGTTTTACTTTTGCATATTTATTAGCAATACGTCCTGCATATTCTACATGTAGTCCAACTACTTCGCCTATTACTATAACGGCAGGATTGCCTAGACCAGCAGCCTGTGCTTTTGGTGCAATATCATTGACAGTACCTATTACATATTTTTCATTAGGCGTACAGCCTTCCTGTACAATCATCATCGGAGTTTCTCCACGGCCATTTTCAGTAAATATCTGTACAATCTCAGTCAATTTACTCATTGCCATAAGGATCACTACAGTTGCTGTAGATTGAGCTGCCAGAGCTATATCTTTGGATACCTCTCCGGTTTTGGTGGTTCCGGTAGTTACCCAGAAACTTTCACTAATTCCACGTGAGGTTACAGGGATCATTTGTGACGCAGGAACTGCAATAGAACTGGAGATGCCTGGTACTACTTCTATTTCAATGCCATAAGCTCTGGCCATATCAATTTCTTCTGTAGCACGACCAAAAACAAAAGGATCTCCTCCCTTTAACCGAACTACATGTCCTTTCTCCAGTGCATATTTTACAATCAATTCATTGATTTCTTCCTGTGACAAGGATGTACAGCCAAATTTCTTACCAGCAAACTGTTTAATCGCCTCTGGTTTAGCATAGGATAACAGGCTATCATCAATTAACGCATCATATAAGATGACATCTGCCTCCGCAATAGCCTTTATACCTCTTAGTGTGATCAGGTCTGCCGCTCCCGGACCTGCACCTACTAAAGTTAATTTGGGATGTATCATACTAGTATTTGTAATGGGTTGGCAAAATAACGGTTCTTTTTCTCAAATGCGAATAGTTTCGATAATAGACCCTGAAATTGAAGGTTAATTGAGTAAAAATACCTGTTTTTCTGTCTTTGTGTGTCTCTTTCAAAAGTACTGATTATTTTCTTTTTGTATATATATTATTCTATATATTTTTTAAATAACAGTATTTTATTTCATGAAATATGATTAAACCTTTTAATGATTGTGCGTTTTGAATAAAATGTAAAATTTTAGTTATAAATACTTAGGTATGTATTGACAAATACAGGAATGATTTTTAAGTTTGTTGAGTAGAAATTTAAACCTGTTTTGCTGGAATTATTGTTAAATATCTGTTTATAGGTTTATTTTTTATGGCTATTTTATATTTTTATGTATTTTATTTTGAAAGTGCTGTTAAAAATAAGGACACTTTATTAAGTGATGATTTTTGTTTAAAAAGGGTGGGATTTACTCAACGTAACTCCTACTCAGATAGTAAATAATCTATATAGTTAGTATACATTCAACGAATCCTCTGTTTTTTAGTTCAGTATTACCCTATTTATCCACCTAGATGTCAGACCATATGAACACCCGTAAAAAAATCGTCGTAGTTGGCAATGGTATGGTAGGTTATAAGTTTTGCGAAAAACTAACTGCCAGAATGCAGCCTGATCAGTTTGAGATTGTTGTTTTTGGGGAAGAGCCACGACATGCTTATGATCGTGTGCATCTGAGTGAATATTTTGCAGGTAAAACGGCTGATGATCTGAGTATGTCTACATTAGAGTGGTATGCTGAGAAAAATATCAGATTGCATCTGTCTGATCCGGTACAACAAATTGACCGGAACGAAAAAACAGTACATTCTTTTCACGGTATCACCGAATCGTATGATTATCTGGTACTAGCTACCGGCTCTGCTCCTTTTGTTCCACCGATCCCGGGAGTAGAGAAGGATGGCGTTTTCGTCTATCGTACTATTGAAGATCTGGATATGATGCAGTCATATGCTAAAAAAGCACGCAAAGGAGCTGTGATAGGAGGAGGGCTGCTAGGGTTGGAAGCGGCTAAGGCTATGCTGGATCTTGGAATAGAAGAAACACACGTTATTGAATTTGCTCCCCGTCTGATGCCTCGCCAGATTGATGATCAGGGGTCAGCTATGCTGAGAAGCAAGTTACAAGAACTTGGACTAGAAATACATCTGAATAAAAATACCAGTGAGATTTTAGGTGATGATTGTATAAAAGCCATGCGTTTTGCCGATGACTCTTATCTGGATGTAGATATGCTGGTGATTTCCGCAGGTATAAAACCACGTGATGAACTTGCCAAACTAAGTGGACTGGAAGTAGGCACACGAGGTGGAATTGTTGTTAACTCTAAACTTCAGACTACCGATCCGGAAATATTTGCTGTAGGAGAGTGTGCTTTGCATAATGGAATGATCTATGGACTGGTTGCGCCTGGATACGAAATGGCTGATGTAGTAGCTTCGAATCTTTGTGGTGGAGATAAGTCGTTTACAGGCTATGATATGAGTACCAAGCTAAAGCTGATCGGAGTAGATGTGGCTAGTTTTGGTAATGCATTTTCTACTACTCCTGAGTGTCGGACTATCGTATTTGAAGATACTGTAAAGAGCATTTATAAACGAATCAATATCTCTAATGACGGGAAGCAGTTATTAGGTGGCATTCTGATTGGGGATGCAGAGGCTTACAATATGCTTTTGCAAACTGTGAATAATAAGATTGTACTACCGCTTAATCCGGAAGATCTTATACTAGGTGCCAGAGGAGGTGCGGCTTCTGAAGGTGCAGGTGTAATGAGTTTGCCTGATGATGCACTGATCTGTTCCTGTGAGGCTGTAAGTAAAGCTTCTATTTGTGAAGCTGTTATTGGAGGCACTGAAACACTGGATGGGATCAAGAAGTGTACAAAGGCCGGTACAGGTTGTGGTGGATGTGTACCTATGGTGAAAGATTTGATTGCAGGTACAATGAAGGCGCAAGGCAAGTATGTGCGTAATGTGGTCTGCGAACATTTTCAGTATTCACGTCAGGAACTGCTGGACTTTATCCGGCTTGAGAAGCTGGAGACCTATGACCAGGTCCTTGATAAACATGGTAAAGGGGATGGCTGCGAGATTTGTAAACCTGTTGTTTCTTCTATTCTGGCTAGTTTATATGCTGAAACTGCCAATAAAAAGCCGGTTGCTCAGGATTCCAATGACCGCTTTCTGGCTAACATTCAGAAAGGTGGTACCTATTCGGTAGTACCGCGTATTCCGGGAGGGGAGATTACACCCGATAAACTGATTGTTATTGGGGAGGTGGCTAAAAAATATGGTCTGTATACGAAGATTACAGGTGGACAACGGATTGATATGTTTGGCGCTCACCTGTCAGATCTGCCTTTGATCTGGGAAGAATTGATTGCGGCTGGCTTTGAAAGTGGACACGCGTATGCTAAATCCCTGCGTACGGTGAAAAGTTGTGTGGGAAGTACCTGGTGTCGTTTTGGATTGCATGACTCGGTTTCATTTGCGATTGAGGTAGAAGAAAGATATCGCGGTCTGCGTTCGCCTCATAAATTGAAATCAGCCGTTTCTGGTTGTATTCGTGAATGTGCAGAGGCTCAGAGTAAGGACTTTGGCATTATTGCCACAGAAAAGGGCTGGAATCTGTATGTATGTGGCAATGGTGGTAGCAAGCCTCGTCATGCAGATTTGCTAGCTCAGGATGTAGATAAGGAAACGTGTATTCGATACATAGATCGGTTCCTGATGTTTTATATCAAAACGGCTGACCCATTGACACGTACTGCTACCTGGCTGGATAAGTTGGAGGGAGGAATGGATTACCTGCGTAATGTGGTGGTAAATGATAGCTTGGGTATGGGTGCACAGTGGGAAGCAGAAATGGAGCAACTGGTAGACAGCTATACCTGCGAATGGAAAGAAGCTGTAGAGAACCCTGAGATAAGGAAACGCTTTGCACACTTTGTGAATGCGCCGACAGAGAAAGATCCTAACGTGAAGTTTGAACCAATGCGGGATCAGGTAAAGGCTGCTGAATGGAAGTAGGGCTGGCTGGACTGGTAGTATAGTGTAACTCATGATTAATTCCATCTTAACTCATACATGACTATGTACGCAAAGGAAACAGAAACAGATGTTCAGCAATGGTTTCTCGCTTGTTCGGCAGGAGACATTCCTCAGGATGGAGGAGCTTGTGTGAAATACAATGACAAGCAGATTGCAGTATTTAATTTCTCCCGGCGAAACGAATGGTTTGCTACAGATAATCTGTGCCCTCACAGACAACAGATGGTGCTTTCTCGTGGGATGATTGGTACTCAGGGAGATGAGCCTAAGGTAGCTTGCCCGTTTCATAAGAAAACGTTTTCTCTTAAAACCGGAGAATGCCTTTCAGGGGATGATTGTACCATAACGACTTATCCGGTAAAAATTGAAGATGGATTTGTCTATATTAATGTTGCCTCTTTATAATACTAAGGATAGAAAATGAATGATATAGTATAGTGATTACTAAGGGTGTAAATCGATCTTGTATATATCATTATTATTTCTGCTGAAAAACCTGTGGTTGGTAACCATAGGTTTTTTTATATTGGATTGTTTGTTTTGAATTTTAGTAAGAATTTATTTACCTTTACAGGTGTACCCCTCTTTTAAATCTTGCGTGCCGTCTTTTCCATATCATTGTTAGTGTTGTTGCTCTATCATACTGGCAGAGTAGGAGTTGTATTGTTGTATTTTAACCAATACTATCCTGCCTCTTCGCCTATTATGAAGGATGATGAATGGGTCATGGTAAAGATGCCAATTTCACTGCCATATACCGCAGCATGGCAAAATCAAACTGGACAGGAAGGATTGATCCGTATGGAGGATCAGTTTTATAATGTAACAGATCAGATGTATCAGAACGATACGTTATATACGGTACTGAAGACCAATATTACGGCTCGTGAAAGATTCTTTGCACTGGCTGACGAAATTAAACAGAGCCTGGATAAGGAAGCTACAAAAGCAACTAGTCAAAAAAATCCACTTGCACAGGTAATCCGCCTGCTAAACCAGTGGGGAAAAGCATATTTGCCCTTTTCTGTAGGGCATCTGCTACAGGAAAGACCTCTATCCTTGATAACATACTCTCATAAAACACAGTATTCCCTATTTTTTTCGTCTCTTGTACTTCCGGTTCTTACACCCCCTCCGGAGGTCTCTTATAATTCATAAATAGTTTATGTATTCGTACAAATGCACCAGTATGTTGTGCATGCATTATTAGTAATTCAGACTAATTAATACGCGTTCTGAGATCCATTAATGCAGGTAAACTACTTCTGAACTTCTTTCTCTGTTAACGCAGAGAAAGAAGTATGGTGTATGTCTGGGTTTATGCTTAGAATGTATGCATACTTACTATCTTCCTACAGGGATCAAAACCTTTACAGTGAAACCACAATAAAACACAGGCACAAAACAGATGTGTCCTGTCCATTACTACTATTTTGATTTGATTCTGATCTTATGAGAAAAATTTTACTCTCTACAGGAGGCTTACTGGCTTTCCTGCTTTTAACCACACAGTCTATTTTCGCGCAAACACCCACAGATGGTCTGATGATGGCCCGCGGAACGTATTGTACAGCCCTTTCCTATTCTAAAACCAGTTGGACTGATTACTGGGAAGGTACGCATAAGCGAAGCAATACCAATCTGGGAACAGTAAGTACGCAAACCTATATGATAATGGGGGCACTGGGAATCACAGATCGCCTGAATGTTATTGCTGGCTTACCATATATCCAGACCAAAGCCAGCGCCAGTTACCTGACAGGTCAGAAAGGGTTTCAGGATGTATCTCTCTGGTTAAAATATCGCCTTGTACAACAGGATATTTTGTTTGGTACCTTTCGTGCTTTTGTAACAGGAGGCGTTTCTGCTCCTACCAATAACTACAATCCGGATTATCTTCCTCTGAGCCTGGGGCTGCATAGCAAAACTGCTTCTGCAAGACTGGTGATAGACTATCGTTCCAAGCCAGGATTTTATTTGACGGCTGAAGCTGGATATACAGGTCGCAGCAATATTCATATTGACCGGGATTCTTATCTGTATAATCACGAGTTATATAACACCAATGAAGTGAAAGTACCAAATATGGCAGATGGAAATGTTCGTATAGGTTTCCGTAATGGACGTTTTCAAACAGATGTATACCTGGAGCGTATGGCTGCTTTGTCAGGTGATGACATCCGGTACAATGATATGCCTTTTCCTACCAATGCAATGAAGGCAACTACAATAGGCTGGTATGGTCGACTCAATATTGAGCAGTTTGGTATTACTGCTGGCCTTAATAAAGTACTGGATGGCCGGAATGTAGGGCAAAGCACAGGCTTCTCTGTGGGTGTATTGTATGCTGTTCGTGTGTTTGGCCATGGTGGCAAATGTGGAAAGCCCCTGGGAATGGAATCAGCTGTAGAAAACGACACACACTAATTTAGTATTATCCTCTATTTATAATTGACCCCTATGAAAAAGAATACACATCTCTCTTTTATAAAGACACTAGCAGTTGTATTGCTGTTTTTGGTTAGCAATGCTTGCGACAAATCATTAGATACTTCTGATATAAAGGCTTATTCTGCTTCAACAACAGATCCAAACGGAGGTAATTGGAAAACATTTGTGATTGCAGATGGTGAAGATGCAACTGTAGCTGAACCTGCAGATGCTAGTTCTGATGCCTACAAAGCAGAGTTACAAAGCTTAAAAACGATTAAGGGAAGTTTAACAGGCTCACAGAAAAATGCAGTGCAATACTGGGGTGGGGGTGCTGTGTTGCGCTGGAACGAAATTGCCCGTGAACTGGCTGCTCAATATAATGTTCCTCCTAACTATAACCCGGATGGCACCTATCCTGTACCTGATGCAAATAACCCAACAGCATTACCTCGCTTCCCGTTTGCTAATCCTCCTTATACAGCACGTATGTTTGCTTTGTTGAGTGTGGCTCAGTATGATGCAATGGTTGCTACCTGGAATTATAAATTTAAATATAACCGTCAGGCTCCTTCTAAAAATGATTCATCTATTGAAACATTATTGCCATTGTCTGATCTACCTTCTTATCCTTCAGAAGATGCTGTAATTGCTGCTGCTTCACGGGAAGTACTCAGACGATTGTTTCCTGGAGAAGTGGATAAGATTACTCAGAAAGCAGAAGAGCACAAAAATAGCCGTTTGTGGGCGGGTACTAATGTGCAAAGTGATATTGATGCAGGTGAAGCACTAGGAAAAGCAATTGGTGAAATGGTAATGAGTAAGATCGCTGGTAAAGATGGTATGAGTGGGGCCAATGCTCAGGCTAATTTTCATTTGATAAGAGAAGATGCAACTGCTCGTGGTATTACTGCTCAATGGACTAGTCGGGATATTCCGGCTCGCCCGCCTATGTTGCCATTCTATGGTAATGTAAGGTTATGGAATTTTGATAATGCTACCAAAGTAGCTATTCGTCCGGAAGCGCCATATGCATTGAATAGTGCTGAGTTTAAGAAAGACCTGGATGAATTGCGCAACATTTCAAAAAACAGAACCCGTGAGCAAACCCGTATTGCTGCATACTGGGCTGATGGGGTTGGTAGCTATACACCTCCAGGACACTGGAACCGTAAAGCGGCTGCACTTATTTATGATGGCAAGTTCAATGAACTTCGGGCTGCACGTACTTTTGCGTTACTAAATACGGCTGTAATGGATGCAGGAGTATGTTGCTGGGATACCAAGTACTACTATCTTACTCAACGTCCTTCAGAAGTAGATCCCAGTGTAAAGACTTCAACAGGTATTCCTAACTTCCCTAGTTATACATCCGGGCACTCCACCTTTTCAGGTGCTGCTGCTACAGTGTTATCATACATATTCCCTGATAAAGAACAGGAGTTACAGGCAATGGCAACAGAAGCTTCTGTTTCCCGTATTTACGGTGGTATTCACTACCGTATCGATTGTGAAGTAGGTCTACGTTGTGGCAAGCGTATTGGGGAATTTGCGGTTAACCGTGGTAAAAACGATGGCTCTGGTTTATAGATTTTAGCTCTAATCTGATAATAAAAGAAATAGCCTGTCGGATAAAACTGACAGGCTATTTTTATTGTAAGGTCATTGAATTGACCGGAGAACTACAACTGACAGATTTTTAAAGTAATGGAGTATTACATTATTGTTATGAATATACTTTCTACTTAAAAAATTGCTGGAAGATTTCTGTTTTAGACTATATTTGATTTTCTGACCTTGTAACTATCTGCTCAGTTTAACGAAGTGGAAAGGCATAGTGATTCTATAAAAACCTATAATTCAGAAACCTTTCTGAATAAATTTATGCAGCCTGAAGAGGAATCAGATTTGCTCCTGCAACCTGATTTTACAAAATTCTTCATGGTGAAGGTAGAGAGTATGTTTCAGCGAATGAAACTACCCATACCACCTACCAAGGCAGTTGCCCATTCATTGCTTTATCTTACCGAAGGTGAGGCTACTATGACTATTGGCAGTGAACTCTATACTATACGAGCTGGTGAATGTCTGGTTGTGGCAGCAGGACAGATATTTTCGTTTTCTAATCCGGATGTGAACAAGGGGTATCTGTGTCACTTTCCGGATGACTTTATTGTGGGTAGATTTAGCCGGAAAGACTTGCTAAAAGATTTTGAATTTCTAAGAGTATGGGGCAATCCTCGTATACAGCTTGACTCACAGGTTTCTGACTATGTACATTTTTTGTGTAAACGTATATTTACAGAGTATATAGGGCATGGATTGAATCGGGTAGATATTCTGCAACCTTACTTTATTGCTCTCCTCTGTGAGTTAAATCGATCCTATCAGCCTGTATTCAGTAGCATACACACAGCAGCGCTTTCACTGACACACGAATTCCGTGAATTGCTGTTTGTGCATCTGAAGACAATGCAGTTAGTCACAGACTATGCCTCTCTGTTAAATATATCTCCCAATCATCTGAATAAGGCAGTAAAGCTAATTACAGGCAAGTCTCCTTCCCGGTGGATTGATGAAGCCATTGTACTGGAAGCAAAAGCATTGCTGAGTCAGAGCGACCTTTCTGTAAACGAAGTAGCTGCAGAGGTAGGCTTATTGGATGCTTCCTATTTCAGCCGCCTCTTTAAGCGATACGCTGGTATGGCTCCGGGGCAGTTTCGTAAAATGATTGAAAAGTCCTGTAATTAGCTTCCTTCGTCCTAACGAAATTTCGTACTTCTACAGACCTTTGCGTGCAAATGCGAAAAGTCTATGGATATATATGTTGTGTCCAGTAGCTTTTATGTTATTCATGCTTCGCCAGCCTGTAGAGCTGGAAATACTAATTCACTAATTATCATTTTACATGTATCCTTTTTTGTTATTCTTTCATTCGGTTTTCCGGTGGTTGGTATTGCTGAGCCTTTTGTATAGCATTTTCCGGGTATTTACTGGTTTACGTTCGGCCAGACCATTCTCCGGAGTTGATAACGCCACAAGACACTGGACGGCTACCATTGCTCATATTCAGCTTATGGTGGGCTTTATCTTGTATTTTGTGAGTCCTCTTGTACAGGCTTTTCGGGCAGGCGGAGGAATGCATTCTATGGAACTCGCTTTCTTTGGCATGGTACATATAGCGTGTATGCTGGTGGCTGTAATCGTTATTACGATTGGCTCCGCTTTGTCTAAACGTCGCCAGACAGACAAAGAGAAGTTTCAGACCATGTTGTTTTGGTTTCTGGCAGGTTTGTTTATCATTTTTATAGCTATTCCCTGGCCGTTTTCTCCTTTCGCTCACCGGCCTTATTTCAGATCTTTTTAATTATGACATTGTTTAGTAACTCAAAGATAGGCAGACTGCGGCTGGCTGGTTTGCTGGAAGGTATCTCATTATTGCTTTTGATAGGGATTGCTGTGCCTGCCAAACATATCTATGGCAATCCTGCTCTGGTGAGAGCTATAGGGCCTGTACATGGTATGTTGTTTCTATGGTTTGTGTTAAATACCCTCAGTGTAGGGGTAGAGCAACAATGGAAGTTCAGTTCCATAACCTGGAAGGTATTAATAGCTTGCTTGATCCCTTTTGGGACATTCTATATTGATTATACTATACTACGTAAAATTGAGGCTACATCAGATAAATAAAATACTCACTATGAATAGGTGTGTTTTTATTGGTAAAACAAAGCCTACCTAACTGGGTTATATAAGATTTGAAGTTTTTTTAATTCTTATACAGCTGCTATGTAGATAAATTATTGTTGTTTATTTTGTGGAAAGTAACAAAATAAAAGGAAGTATATTTTGTAATTTACGGAATAGCTCTTTATTTTTATTCTGTTATGGGTATTTCTGATTATCTCATAGTATCACAAACTCTTTAAACTTCGGTCTTATGAAAAACGCATTTTTAGCAGCTCTTTTTGGAGCTGTGCTATTGATTTCCTGTGCCCGGGAAGAAGATAATGTTAAACCCAGTGCTACTTCTGATGACGACCTGATTGGGTTTATTAGTACATCCACAGGTGTTGAGAAAAGTAAGATTGTGTATGATGCTACCAAAAAACACTTTGTTTTAAATGGAGATGTTTTGGTAACCCGTCAGGATGCAGAAGATCGTCTGAAAGCTAGTAAAGGTGGTCGTACAGAACATTGGCGATATAACTATCTGGTGAGCAATACATATGTAACTAACATCAAAGTATATATCAATCCAGCTGTTCCCAGTGCGTGGCAAACCGCTACCCGAAATGCACTGACACAGTGGAATAATATAAATGGGACTAAGCTTTTCTTTTCAGAGGTCACCAGTAGCACTTCTGCCAACATTAGGGTGATAACAGGATATGAGGCTGCTTCCTGGGTAGCAAGAGCTTATCTGCCTACCTACAACGGAAGGCCTGGTACTCCAGTCGAAATCAATACCTACTATAATTCATTGCCTAGTGGACAAAAACTTTTTGCTATGGTGCATGAATTAGGACATACCTTTGGTTTGTTGCACACAGATCAAACCAGTGGTATCTTTATCACAGGCACCCCAACTACAGATGCTAATTCGGTAATGAATTCATATGTGTTGAACTGGAATGGATTTACAACAGGAGATGTCTCTGCTGTACAAATCCTGTATCCACAATAATGAATAGACATATGTTAGGAATATAAACTGTCTTCCTTCAACCAGCTTATTTTTTGTCTATCAGAAATATCCATAACACTGGCAGTTTATTTCGAACATAAAAGAAAATTCCTTCCCATACAGGAAGGAGTTTTCTTTTATAGGAATCAACTCTTATCATATCTCATAATTTTTTGGAAGTAAACAAAGTGCTGGCGGACGCTTTTAGAAGTCTCAAAAATGAGAGAAAGATGAGACAGGATAAAATACCTAACTTGACCTAATAGCCTCAATTAACATTAAATGTAATGCCTGTTAGCTTTTCGCTTAATGTCCATAATTGTTTTGCGTTGGTTTCGTCTAATGAATAACGTTTTACACCTGCTGATACTTCCTGGTCTGATGCTAACTCAGCAATATCTGCATCCTCACAATATACACCGCCTATTGTATGTAATAATGGACTTGTAGCACACCAGATGGTTGTTGCTGTACCTTGCGGAATGGTTTTGAGTGAAGCTGCAAATTCAGGCAAAAATTCGCCTTTTTCATCAACTAAGCCAAGCTGCTGAAATGTTTCCACCGATGCATCTCTTGCCAGTTCTGTTCCCATAATATTGCCTGGGTGCAATGCATAGGCTCTTACATTATGTGTTCTGGCACGGTTGTCTAATTCAAGAGAAAATAGATTTAATGCTGTTTTTGATTGTCCATACCCAGCTAACGTTTCATATGTACGGTTTTCAAAATTTGGGTCTTCAAAGTTGAACGGTGCAAACTGGTGTCCCAGAGAAGATACATTCACTACTCTTGCCCCATTGGCTTTTTTCAGTGCACTCCAAAGTCGTGCCGTGAGTTGAAAGGGTGCTAGATAATTTGTTGATAATTGGGATTCTATGCCTCTGCTATCCCTGCGTAAAGGAACGAACATAATCCCTGCATTATGGATAAGCAGATGCAATGCCCTGCCTGACGCCAAAAATTTTTCAGCAAAACGATCTATGGAAGTATGGTCCATTAAGTCCATTTCTTCCAGTTCTACATGGGTAATACCTGCCAGATTTTGCTGTGCTTTTTCCAGGCTTCTGGCAGGTACAATTACTGTAGCTCCTGCAGCTGCTAGTGTCTTTGTAGTTTCCAAACCAATACCTGTATAACCGCCTGTTACGATAGCAATTTTACCTGTCAGATCAATGCCTTTGATGACATCTGTTGAGGTTGAAGTCTTACTAAACCCAGAGCCTAGCGGTGTTTGTAGTGCTCCATTATAATTAGTCTTTTCCATTATCTTTACTTTTTATTGTTCGACTTATCAAAACTTGAGAAGAAATGCCTTCTCCTGATTACAAGTAACCAGTGATAAGGCTTTTGTGATGGGACTGTCCTGTTACAAACCATAGATACCACCTGAAACTGAGATTTTTTCGCCTGTAATCCATCCCGAATCATCAGAAGCCAGAAATACAGCCACTTTCGCGATATCATCCGGTTTACCAGAGCGACCCAGTGGAGTATTGGCAACTAATTTTGTTTCTGCTTCACTACCGATAAAACCTGCGCTACGTGAGCCTTCGGTTTCTACAACGCCTGGCAAAATAGAGTTGATGCGAATGTTTCGTCCACTAAACTCTTTCGAGAGAGAAATGGTAACAGCATCTAGGGCCGCTTTGGTAGCAGAATAAATTGAACCTGTTGGCAAAGGCATTTTACCAGCTTCTGAACTAATGTTTATAATGTTGCCTTTTTTATCCCCAAACAGTTTTACAGCTGCCTGAATGGTAAGTAAAGAGCCCAGAACGTTAATATTGAACTGCTGATGAAAAGTCTCTTCTGAGATTTGTTCAATAGGCTCGTACAGATAAATGCCTGCATTGTTTACCAGAATATCCAATGTGCCAAACGTATTTTTGGTTTCTTCAAACAATCGGGCTACATCTGCCTCTTTTGATACGTCACCTTGTATGGAAACTGCCGTTCCGCCGTTATTAGTTATGGCTTTTACAACTTTATCTGCACCTTCCTTGCTTGACGCATAGTTTACCACGACTTTTGCACCTTCTGCTGCAAAGTATTCGGCAATAGAGGCTCCTATACCTTTTGACGCACCCGTAACTATAGCTACCTTGTTTTTTAATTTGCTCATGTGTTTAGTATTGAATGATTGAGCTGCAATGTTAGCGCATGTGAATTTATTTTGGTAACTTTGTTACGAAAAGTAACTGTAACCTTGAAGTAACCAAGTAACCTATGATGGAATGTAAAGTACGTGAAGAACAGCAACACAAAAAGGAAATGATGGCTGTTCAGGATTCTATGGATGTGCTGAATGGGAAGTGGAAAATAGCGATTATATCCTCTATTTGCTATTACAACAAAAGGCGGTTTTCTGATATCCTGAATGATGTAGCTGGTATTTCTAATAAAATGTTGAGCAAGGAGTTGAAAGAATTGGAACTCAACGAATTGATTAAGAGAACGGTTTTAGATACACAGCCTATAACAGTTCAGTATGAACTCACTGAACACGGAAAGTCATTGCAGACTATTATTACTAATCTTACCGAATGGGGGATTGCACACCGGAAGAAAATTACGGGGAAATAGGTTGTTGGTCTGACGGCGTGTGTTTTTAATGAAGGATATCTTTGAAAATTACATTCGCTAAAAATTGGAAACGATTAAGACTACTTTGATGATTAGTCCATACACTTCAGGCTTGTGCACTTTTAGTTGTTTTCTCATAATCTCTTGAATGATTTCGAAAGAAATTGACCGAGCTAAAAGTGCATTCATTGATTCATCTCCACTTGATAGATACAAATCTTGTTCTATTAGCCTACTAGAGGCTATTTCTATTTGTAAACCAGTTGCATTGGCTTCGACACATCAGGCAGTGTATTGGCTGGTAAGTCTTTTCCTCCATTTATTCTTTGTTTCCATCAATGACTTTGTTTGATTGTACAAAGAAGCAGATTTAGTTAATTGGCTATTACTGTACACTGGTGTACATCTTTTGTTACTTATCTTCTCCACTCATGCTTGTTAAATGTAGTATTTAATCATTCTGCTAGATTATTATTCTGGGATTCTGTATAAAAATAAATTACAAACCGTTAATTAGTAGAAGAGAGTACTATTTTTATGAGTATTTTATTTAAAATTTATTGGGTGAATTGCTACTTGTCTGGATAGCTCTTTCGATTAGTTACTTCTGTAAAATATGTTTAGCGTCTTTTATTAGGTCTGGTTGTTTGTAAAGTATGTAACTGATCCCTCTTCAAGATGTAAGCATATTCTACTCTTTATAAAGACATGATTATATACATCGAAATGAAACATAAGTTAACAGTTTAAAACATGGACAACAATGAAAAAAACATCCCTGACATTTTTAATCTTATTAGTTTCAATAGCTTCGTATTGCCAGACGAAAGAAATTTCTTCAAAATTTAATTTTGACTTTGAAGGTATTAAAAATGGAATTCCTATCGGCTGGAGCAATTTTGGGAGTCCAAATTATACTATTTCCCTCGACTCACTTACTCTAAAAAGCGGAAAATATGCTGTCTCTATTGAGTTTAAAGACGGAGATAAAGACTTCAAGGCTTGGGCTTTTACACTTCCCGATAACTACCCAGGTAAGAAAATAACCCTTACGGGGTATATTAAAACCGAGAATGTGACAGATGGATATGCTGGTCTTTGGATGAGAATTGATCCCTCTATTGCTTTTGACAATATGAAAAAAAATGGTGTAAAAGGAACAACTGACTGGAAAAAATATGAAATAACCCTTGATATGAATCCTGAAAAAACAAAACAAATTGTTGTTGGGGGATTATTAGTAGGAAAAGGCAAAATGTGGTTAGATAATCTGGGTATAACTATTGATGGGAAAGATGTCTACGACCTCAAGCCCTTTGAAAGAAAAGTGTTTCGTGCCGAAAAAGATAAAGAGTTTGACAAGGGATCGCCGATTACAAACATTTCTGTTGAGAAAGGCCAAATCAAGAATCTAAAGACCCTTGGTTTAATTTGGGGCTTTTTAAAATACTATCATCCTGCTATTGCAAAAGGAGAATACAATTGGGATTATGAACTTTTTAGAATTCTTCCGAAAGTTCTGAATTCTGACAACGAACATACTCGTGATGACATCCTGGTAAAATGGATAGAAAGTTTGGGTGAGTTTTCACAAGGTAAAGAAACAATAGATAAGTCATCAGAAGTAAAAATTGCACCGGATTTAGCATGGATTAGGAATTCCGGTTTTTCAGATGACCTTACTTCCTTACTGGTAAAAGTTAAAAATGCGAATAGAACGAAGGAACATTACTATATAGATTTACAAACGCAAGTGGGTAATCCTGACTTTACGCATGAGAATGCTTATTCGTCAATGAAGTATCCTGATGCAGGTTTTCGTCTTTTGGCTTTGTACAGATATTGGAATATTATTCACTATTATTTCCCTTATAAAAATTTAATTGAAGAAGATTGGAAAAATGTATTAGAAGAATTTATACCTAAATTTCTTGAAGCAAAAGAAGAAACACACTACACGCTTACTGTTCTGGAACTGATCGGTCGGGTTCATGACACTCATGCAAATATTTGGGGTCGCAATGAAGCATTAAATCATTATTTTGGGTTTCGTTATGCTGCTGCTGAACTAACCTTTGTTGAAAGTAAACCTGTTGTTACAGGCTTTTATGATGATAAACTAGGAAAAGAAACACAATTACTACTTGGTGATGTGATTTTAGCTATAAATAATAGACCTGTTGAGCAACTAGTAAAAGAGAGGGTAAACTATTCTCCTGCTTCAAATTACCCAACCAAGTTAAGAGATATTGCCTCAAAACTACTAAGGAGTAATGACTCTATTATTAGCATAGAATTTATAAGAGATGGAAAAACAGAGTCCAAAATAGTAAAAACCTATACTTCGAAGGATATTAACATTTACAGTAAATATCAGGTTACAGACACTTGTTTTAAGCTCATAAATAAGGACATCTCATATATAAACAACGGCTCTCTTAAAAGAAAATATCTTCCTGAAATCTGGAAGCAAATAGAAAATACCAAAGGGTTAATTATCGACCTGAGAAATTATCCTTCAGATTTCCCTATTCATGATTTAAGCGGTTATTTGCTGTCAAAAAGTACTCCGTTTGTTAAATTTACGCATGGGAGTAGTGAAAGTCCAGGTCTTTTTACTTTTGCCAAGCCGTTAAATACAGGAACGAAAAACAAAACTCCTTACAAAGGGAAGGTAGTTATTCTCCTCAATGAAGTTTCACAGAGCTCTGCAGAGTTTCATGCCATGGCCTATCGGGTTCATCCAAATGCAACCGTTATTGGTTCGACAACAGCAGGGGCAGACGGTAATGTGTCACAATTCTACTTGCCTGGTGGAATAAGTACAATGATTAGTGGCATTGGGGTATATTATCCTGACGGAAAGGAAACTCAAAGGATTGGAATTGTACCTGATATGGAAATTAAACCGACAATTCAAGGAATAAGAACAGGTATAGATGAAATTTTGGAGAAAGCAATAGAGATAATTAGCCCTGTTGGCAACTAACTGGAAGAGGCTGTATTTTAGAGAAGAACTTACTAGTTAAAAGAAAACTCCTTCCTGTATGGGAAGGAGTTTTTTATGAAGGGTAAATCGGGTCTTTTACTTTTTTTTATGGCCGGGGCGGACAGGTTTGTCTTTCTGAGTTGTAAGAACAACGCCAGCTTGTTTATCTGTGATATTATATCTGGTACGTAGCTGATCTGCTGTAATAACCTCTAAACTTTGAATCAGGTGTTTGTTTTTAATGTCCAGATCCCCTTCATCATATTTTTTCAGCGCCTTTCCATTCAGTATGTACTGAAATGAGCTATCGCTACCTGATTGTGCATATAATTTGTCATAAGCACTGGAATAGTTACGAAGCAGCTTTACAAACCGGTTTCGTACATACGCCATTGTTTCAATATACACCACACCATCTTTTGCCTTTGCTCCTGCGCGTTTTATTGCATCATGATCATAATATACAAAAACATTGATAATATTACCCAGGCTAGGCAAACTCAACGTATCTGGCATCACTTCTGCATTATCCAGGAAATATACAGGGTTAGGGCCTAACTTAGGGTCTTCTTTCTCAGACTTTTGGGCAAATGAATTGCCACTGCAGAGAGTTGTAATTGCTATATACAGAAGTAGGGAATAGAATCTCATGAATAAACAAAATATGTAATACAGTAATCTGGTCCTATGATTTGATTTGGCAGTAACGGGTCGAATAGGAGGCTCAGAGCCGGTTATTCTGTTAATTTTTCTGAGAATACCTGAAAAATAAACTGTGCAGTAAAGGTAGTGGGTTTGTACAGTAAAAAAATCCCGTGTTTCTGCTATTTCTTACACTTGTATCAGATGAAGAGTATTTCTAATATAAATACTGTAGGTAATAAAAGTTCATCAGTTAATGGAAGAGTTTTAAGAGACCTATTCTTTTGTGGGCTCTTATTTTTTCTTTGTCCTATTGAAATAATATTCCTATCAATAGCCTGCCAAGGCTGTTAACTTAAGAACCACCTTCTATTTTTCTCTTATTTATTTTTTGTCCTTCTGAAAGAAACTTGTGACAAATAGAGCCCTGCCTGGTTTCTCAATAAGTAAACTTCAGTTGGAAAGGTTGCCGATCTTGTTACCCCTGTTCCAACAATAGCCTGCCACGCCTTGTTCTAAGTAGGAAGTTTCTTTCTTGTGTTTCTTTAAGTCGACAGCCTGTCACGTTTTAGCGTAATAGGTACTACAAAGGTCTTGAATTATTCTCTATGCGCCTTTGGGGTAAGATGGGGTAGGCTGGGGGTAGAATTTGGGGTATATTTAACTAGTTGATACAGAGGCGGGGGTAAGCGGGGTAGGATTCCCTTATATATGTATATAGAGAATAATATAAAAAACACTATATATAGTACATATTTACCCCACTATTCCCGTTTGTCCGGGAGAGTTTTTGTCAAAAAATGACGCCCCTCTTACCCCATCTCAGTATCAACTAGTTAAACACACCCCATATCTGACCCCATTAATCCCCGCTTACCCCAGAAGTTTTGTTTGAAAGGCTTTGATATGTGCTACTAGTTGTGTTATGTTGATGGATTCTATCTAATGCTTGTATGTTCTCTTAAATAACTTCCTGTAAATGTGTGTATTGTATTTATTTATTGTTACCTTTCAGGTAGTCAGTCTTTGTGCTAGGTTTGCTAAGAGTAAAGAGAATATTTGTAACACCGTTTTTGATCTAAGCAACAATTTTTATGGCAGCCAGTCTGGATGTGCTCACTCCTGAGTTTAAAGAAAAAGCGCAGGCACTACTTGAGAACTGTAAACTTCGCGGAGTAGTCATGCGTCCCAATGAAACCCTGCGTTCTCCTTTTGTGCAGGCAAGATATTGGAGACAGTCCCGAACCATCGAAGAAATCCGAAAAAAAATAAATGAACTAAAGCAGAAAAATGCCTTGTTTCTGGCACATTGCCTGGAGGTCGTTGGACCTCAGCATGGGGATCATGTAACCAATGCTATTCCAGGTTTGTCGTGGCATCAGTGGGGAGAAGCGATGGATTGCTTCTGGGTAGTGAACAATGAGGCTGTATGGAGTGCCACAGAGGTAGTCAATGGTATCAATGGATATATGATCTATGCTGGCGAAGCTAAAAAGCTGGGGCTGGATGCTGGGTATTTCTGGAAAAGTTTTCCGGATATACCACATGTACAGTTACGTAAGGCATCTAATCCTGCCAAAGTATTTGACTTACTCGCCATTAACGATGCTATGGAGCAGACTTTCGGAAATACCCAGCCTTAGGTTATACATACCTGGGCGGGTATAGTATAGGGATTTTTAATCTAACCAGATATGAAAAAAATCACCTCTTACACAGTGCGAATAACGCTATGTGTACTGCTTTGCTATTCCCTGCAAAGTTGCTATCACTATCGGATAGCCTCTGCTCATTATGATCCTGCTACCAATTACCATCACAAAACGGTTCATTCCTTCTTTTGGGGAGCTGTACAGAAACGCACTAACGGCATTGATGTAGTAGCCACTAATTGTGATAGCCTCACTATTCATAGCCTGGACGAGGTCCGGGTTACTACCAGTTTTGGGTATTCGCTGATTACGGTTACTTCACTGGGAATATGGTCTCCGGTGAAGATTGAATGGAAGTGTGCCAAACCCTGTCCCCGCGAAGGAGACGTTCCTTAACTTAACTTATTCCAATCTATGATTATCAGTCGTACAGGTGCCAGGAAATGGGTAAACCGGCATGAAACCTTTACCCAGAATATAGAGGATCTCTATGATCTGGCTGATGAAAGTACTATGGATATCCTGGCTGATTACAATGATGTAACAGCAGGCATACAGCAACTGATGAAACAGTTTATTGCAAATGGCAAACGAACCCGTGTGCTGGGTGGAGAATGGTCATGGACCAAAATAGCGGCCAGTGATGGCATTTTATTGAATACCAAACCGCTGAACCTGACCTTTCGAATCAGCCTCAACAATGTATCACCTGCCTATGCCAAATCACCGGATGACCTCTATTTTGCGCAGTGTGGGGTTTCGATACAGGAGTTAAGTACACGCCTCCGACGACGAAAACGGTCACTGAAAACATCTGGAGCCAGTAATGGACAAACCATTGCCGGAGCCTTATCTACAGGGACACATGGGTCGGCTATTGATATAGGTGGGGTGGCAGACTATGTTGTAGGCCTGCATCTGATTGTAAGCCCTACACGGCATATCTGGCTGGAAAGACGTTCGTATCCGGTTGTGTCAGATGCCTTTGTGGCAAATCTGCATGCTGAGAGAGTACAAGACGATGCCTTATTTAATGCGGCTCTGGTTAGCTTCGGCTGTTTTGGATTTATTCATGGAGTAATGATAGAGACCGTGCCACTCTTTCTGTATGAATCCTATCGGCTCAGCGTACCCATGGATAATACACTGTACACCTTGATGGAGTCGCTCTCTTTTGCCAATTCCTTTTTGCCATACGGGAGTGAACGTCCGTATCATTTTCAGGTACTTGTTAACCAGTATGATCCTAACCACAAAGCCTATGTGACGGTTATGTATAAGCGAGACTATGAGGACAATTATATTCCACCATCCATGGCAGTGCCGGGTATAGGCCCCGGAGATGATGCACCTTCATTTATAGGAACAATTTCTCAGGCATTGCCTGCTGTGGTACCTATTTTGGTGAATGCGGTCATTGGAGGATCTTATAAGCCCTATAGTAAGGTATTTGGCACCCATGCGGAAATGTTTAGTAATACTGACCTACATGGTAAAGTATTAAGTGCTGCCATTGGCATACCTCTTTCTGCTGTGAATCAGGTAAGGGAGCTACTCATTGACCTCAATACTCACTATGGGCCTTTTGCGGGAGTTTTGGCTTTCCGTTTTGTGAAAGGTACACAGGCTACACTGGGTTTTACTCATTTTACTACTACCTGTGTAGTAGAGCTGGACAGCGTTATGTCAGATGAGACATATCGGTTTTATAACAAGGTATGGGATGAATTGGAGCGACAGAATATACCACACTCATTTCATTGGGGAAAAGTATTGCGTCTGGATCACACACGAATCCGGAATATGTATGGCGAGGAAAAGATTGATGATTGGATACAGGCACGTAATACGCTGATGCAAGATCCTGAAAGTATGCGTTTGTTTACCAATGAAGTAATGGTACTGTGGGGATTGGATGAAATCCGGTCAACTACCCCTGTAACTCCCGTTGTGTAATTGGCTGCTACTTTACTATTGAGAGAACTACTTTACTATGAAGAGTTAAACCTTTATTCATTATTTTATTGTGCGCATAATTAGAGGCATATCAGTTTCTTGAGCGGAATAATATGCAGTTCGATGTCTTGCGGTGAATTTAACGCAAGACATTTAGTGAAAAGTCTGTTCGATTTGCTTGTAAGAAAATAGTTTTGCCTGGAATTCACCGCAAAATTGCCGATGCGTCGAATAAACCGCAGAAAAGTTTTTGCATAGAATAAACCGCAAGAGATCTCTTTGAGGAGAATTCAATGCAAAAAGTTTCGTACGTATAATTCAAGTCATACTCTTACTATACATCGAAGCAGGTATATGTAAAAGTCATTTTAAGAGTCAGCAGAGTTGATGGTCTTTTCTTTGTTAATGAAAGAAGCCACAGGGCTGTTACAGTTGTTGCAAGTTGTTACAGATGAAAATTACAGTTCAACTGTTTGATAATCAACGATGTTACAGTTGTTACAGTATTTTATACATTGTCAAACTTCCAAGAAGGACAGACAAGCTCTTTTCTCTTATATATACTATATATACTATATTATAGTATACACGTGAGAGTTTACTGTAACAACTGTAACAATCTTCATTTACAAGCACTTACAACTGTAACGCATACTGTAACATACTGTAACAACTGTAACAGAGCTCACTATCAATCCTTTATCATGTAAACTATTGTCTTAAATCATAAATGACACAGATTAGAGTAGAGGATTTTCATGGATAAAGTGATTGTGTATGCTTATCAATGATCTGTTTCCCTTCATTTAGGTTAGGGGTAATAGACAACCTAAGAGAGTGCTCTATTCGTGAAGTCTGAGTAATCCTTTTAATCTGCGATTCTGAAATTCTTTTCCTATTCTCCTCAAATCAACTCTCCCTTCCTGTCCTTCTGAAAGAACCTCGTGGCAAGACCGACGACCTTTCCGATTGGAGTGTTTTTCTCTTATAAACCAAAGAAGGCTCTATGGGGCACACATGTCCCGACAACGGTAAGAGAGATTCTTTCAGAAGGACCGAGTGGGACATGCTGTTTTCAGATGACTGATAAAGGAGAATAGCGATAATTACTTACTATCATAGGTGTATGTGCTAGGTATGTGAAAGGAGTTGTAATATATACTTATGTCAGAAAGATATAGATGATGTATTTTATGTTGTGACAAGGTTAAAAAATGAACGTTAAAAATAAGATATACTGTTTTATATTGATCTTATACTTTATTTTTAATAGTGTAAAATGATTGTTAACTAAAATTTTGGTAATTAATGGGTTAAAAACAGACCTGTTTTTTAAAAATATGAAAATAGTTATATTTAACTATGATTAATCACAATTTAATATTGGCTTAAGTCTTTATACTTATTTTTTATGTGTTTTTTGTTAAAAAAACAGTGTTAAAATTTTGTGTTATATATGAAATGCCGTATTTTTAATCGCAGATAGTAGGTAGTATTACTTAGTATACTTTAGCCCCTTTGAAATCGACAACATAAGCTAGAGCCGCAGCTGAAAGTTGTCAAAAGTAACTCTCCTGAAGAGGAAGATTTTCTGTGTCTTTGTAAAATAGTATTGGACTCATTTTTCCATATAGAAAAATGGTAACGGCTATGTTTTGTCTATCAGGTGGCGGCCTGACAGCCAAAAAATAAAAAAGCCTTGCAGGGATGGCGGTCTCTACAAGGCAAACGATAGTTTTAAAATTAGTTCTAACTTAAAACCACACAAAGGTATGTCAAAAAAGTTACATTTTCAAGGCTTGATTGCCCTTTTTGTAACGTTCTGCTCACTCAGTCAGGCTTCGGCGCAGTTTACACTTTCAGGGCAATTACGTACTCGCACTGAGTTACGGGATGGGTTAGGTACCCTGAATCTGAAAGGCGCAAAACCTGCATTTTTTACCTCTCAACGTGCTCGTCTGGCATTTGGCTATAGATGGGATCGGCTGCTGTTTAATTTTTCTGTACAGGATGTGCGGGTATGGGGACAGGATGCCTCTTCTATTAGTAATGCGGATGGGAGCCGCTTTATGGTTCATGAAGCCTGGGGAGAAGTAACACTGGCTAATAGTGCTGATACTACCATTAAATTTAAACTGGTAGAAAATCTCTCTTTTAAAATTGGTCGTCAGACGCTTATCTATGATGATGTGCGGTTGCTGGGTGACCTGGACTGGTTGCAGCAGGCTCGTCGCCATGATGCTGCCTTACTCAAAGCGCAACACAAAGGCTGGCAGGTTGATCTGGGGGCTGGTTTTAATCAGAATACCGATGCTTTTGGCGTTACGGGGACAAACTATGTAGCGGCCAATGTACCTGCATACACTACAGATACCAAAGGAAATCTTGTCGCTGTGCCTGGTGGCTTTATCCCTACTAATGGAAAAGGAGGGAGCCTGCGTCTGGCTAACAATCCTAGTACCAATGGCATGAATCAGATGTACAAGTCCATGCAGTTTCTGTATGTGAGCCGTAAGTTTGGTCAGACAAAAGTTTCCGGACTCCTCTTCAAAGATGATTTTAGTAAATATCGCAGTGATTCTATTCGTAATATTTCCGGAGCTGATACAGGCTATGTATATGGACGCCGGTATGATCAGACAGGTGTAAACAGCCGTATCACCTATGGACTGATGATTAATAAGACTATTGGCAATGCTTCTGGCTTTAAAACCAATATAACAGCGGCTGCCTACTGGCAAAGTGGAAAGAATAAAGATGGAAGAAATCTGAAAGCCAGTCACTATACAGTAGCGCTGACATTCCAGAGAGGTAAATTCAGCTTTGGCCCTGGTTGGGATTATCTGTCCGGCAATGAAGCGGTTGGAGGAGGTGCAGGTGCTGCTTCTATATCTACTACTGACAATCGTTTTGATCCGCTGTATGGTACACCACACAAGTTCTGGGGATATATGGATTATTTCTATGTAGGAACAGGTTCTGCAGTTGGTGGCCTGAATAACCTCTACTTCAAAACTAAGTATACTGCCAAAGATTTCTTTATCGCATTAGACTACCATCATTTTTCGCTGGCTAAGTCCCAATACCTGAAAGGAACAGATGGCAAAGCCAGTACACGCTTTGATAATGGTATGGGAAGCGAAGTGGATCTGATTGTAAACTATAACCTCAGTAAGTTTACTAATCTGGAGCTGGGATATTGCTTTATGAAAGCAACCAACACCCTGGAGTATGCCAAACTGGGATCTGTAGATAAGGCTGACCAAAGTCCGCAATGGGCCTATCTGATGATCAATATCCGTCCGGATTTCTTCTTTGTCAAACCTGTTGCCATTAAGCAATAAGGCTATTCTTTCACCATATACTGAGTAATGCCACCAAGGTAGATTCTACCTTTCCGGCCACTCTATTGCCTGAACTTTTCAACCTTAACTGAATCTGATCATGAAAAAAATAAAGACAGTTGTCCAAACAGTAGTATTTGCTCTGGTAGTATTGATGCTTTCTTCTGCCACAGGTCCAAATGCGCCTAAAAAGGTAATCAAGCTGGGTTTTATACCGCTTACCGATTGTGCTCCACTGGTAGTTGCAAAAGAAATGGGATTTTTTCAGAAATATGGAGTAGAAGTACAGTTAAGCAAAGAGGCTTCCTGGGCCAATGTGCGTGACAAAATCCTAAATGGAGAATTACAAGGCGCACACTGCCTGTTTAGTATGCCATTTTCAGTTTATACAGGCGTAGGAGGAAAGCCGGGTGCTGAAATGAAAATCGCTATGGTGTTGAATAACAATGGTCAGGGTATTACTCTCTCCAAAGAGTTTTGTGGACTGGCTGGTTTTAAAGAATACAAAAAAGTTGCCCCGGCAGTAAAAGCTGTTCAGGCTAAGAAAGAAGTGACTTTTGCCATGACGTTCCCGGGTGGCACACATGATATCTGGCTTCGTAACTGGCTTGCTGCCTGTGGAGTTAATCAGAAATCTGTTGGCATCATCACAATTCCTCCTCCTCAAATGGTTTCCAATATGAAGGTCGACAATATGGAAGGTTTTTGTGTAGGTGAACCCTGGAATGGAGTAGCTGCTACTCAGAATATCGGATTTACCCATGTTGCCAGTCAGGATATATGGAAGCACCATCCTGAAAAGGCATTGGTGGTAAACAAAGAATTTGCAGAAGCCAGCAAAGAAGATCTGAAAAACGTAATGAAAGCAATTCTGGAAGCCTGTAAATGGCTGGACAATATGAGTAACCGCAAAAAAGCTGCCGGATGGTTGACCAAACCCAATTATGTAAATGCACCTCTGGCTGTCATTGAAGCCCGTTTGCTGGGATCTAACGATCTGGGATGTGATCTGGGTGTGCAAAAGTACAAAGATGACTACATGACATTCTTTAACAATGGTTTTGTGAATGCCCCCCGTAAATCGCACGGCATCTGGTTTATGGCACAATATGTACGTTTTGGCTACCTGAAGTCCGATCCTGAATATAAGGCTATTGCCGAAAAGCTGGTACTGGATGATCTGTATAATGAAGTGGCAAAAAGCATGAATGTGACTTTGCCTGGTGATGATATGAAACCGTTTAAAATCACCATCGATCCTACACCTTTTGATCCCAATAATCCGGAACAGTATGTGTCGCTAGCTAAAAAATAGGTAGCCTGATCCTTTATTCAACTCAATATACGTACCAAAAAACTTACTATTCTCCCGGTAAGCCCTCCCCACTCGGGGGAGGAAGGAGGGAGGTTACTATATGACCAAATTATTCACTTTACGCACCTGGATGCCTGTGCTCTATTTTGTAGGAAGTATATTGTTGCTCCTAGGAATATGGACATTGATAGCCTGGGGTAACCGCAATCCCGAAGCAACCGATCTGGTGGAGAGGTATCCATTACCCACTCCATTGATGACGCTGGATGTATTGAGTGAAATTTTTGCTAATCCGTTTCAGAATGATCCGGATGTAAAAGGTATTGGAACAAAGCTGATTGGTTCGCTGATGCGGGTAGGGATTGGCTTTGGATTAGGTAGTTTAATCGCTATTCCATTGGGATTATTATTAGGTTCCAGCAAGTTTATGATGAGCCTGATCAATCCTATTGTACAGATTCTGCGTCCTGTATCTCCTCTGGCATGGTATCCATTGGGGCTAGCCGTGTTTTCTGCTGCCGGAGGTGGCGACGGACTGATGAATCCTTCCTCAAAGGCTGCCATTTTTATGATTTTCATCTGCTCTTTGTGGCCTACTCTTATCAATACTGCCTTTGGAGTAGCTTCTATCCCTCAGGATCACAAGAATGTAGGCAAGGCGTTTGGCTTTTCTGTCTGGAAATATATTATCCGTATTTTGCTGCCTTATAGTCTGCCACATATTGTAACAGGATTAAAACTAAGTATTGGAGTAGCCTGGATGGTCATTGTGGCAGGGGAAATGCTCTCTGGTGGAGATGGACTAGGGTTCTTTGTCTGGGAAGAGGGCTTTAATGCAGGCAAGACAACACATATTATTGTGGCTATCCTGATCATCGGTATTGTAGGATTCATACTCGATAAATTTTTCTCTTCACTTCAAAAGGCTTTCTCTTATGATGCAAAATAACTATGCAACCCCTCAAGCCGGTTCTTCTATGGATAACTCAGACAAGCAGGTATTAGCAAAGATGGTTGATTCTGCCAGTGCCTTTCATAAAGTGGTGGCACAACCACAAACCAGTGTCTCCATTAAAGATGTCACGGTATCATTCAAAACACCCACAGGAATCTATACAGCTGTTAAAAGTATAGACCTGGATATCCGGAAAGGAGAGATTGTGGCTCTGATCGGGCATTCAGGCTGTGGTAAGTCTACCCTGATGAATACGATCAGTGGTATGGTAAAACCAAGCAGTGGGGAAGTAATTGCCAATGGCAAACGGGTAACAGGACCCGGGCCTGACAGAGGCATTGTTTTTCAGAACTATTCCTTGTTGCCCTGGCTATCTGTATACCGGAATATCTATGAAGCAGTTGACTCGGTAATGAAAGATATGTGCAGTGCCGAAAAGAAGGACCATGTAGAGCAAAATCTGAAGATGGTGCACCTCTATGAACATAAAGACAAGTTGCCAGGTCAGCTTTCAGGTGGTATGAAACAACGAGTGGCTATTGCACGGGCATTTGCCATAAATCCGAGTATTCTGTTGCTGGATGAGCCTTTTGGTGCGTTGGATGCACTGACCAAAAGCAATATGCATGTAGAACTATTGAAATTATGGAATCTGGATAATCGCAACAAGACCATTATTATGGTAACACATGATATTGAGGAAGCGATATTCCTGGCAGATCGTGTAGTAGTGATGAACAATGGACCTGCAGCTACTATCAAAGAAATTGTCGATGTGCCTCTGGAGCGTCCCCGAAATAAGAAAGAAATTGTGCATGATCCTCTCTATATGGAGACACATGACAAGCTGCTAAGCTTATTGCTGGATAAGTTTTCGATTGAGGATGAGGTGGAATAAGGCTATCATGCCAATCTACTGCTCATATCCTCTTAAAATAATAAGTGAAAAATCTCTTTGTGTGGCCTCTTTCATTTGTTTCAGACACTGAAATGCCAGCACAGAGATTTGCTTTTTCTGGCATATAATATTCTAATCAAATACAGGTTCATAGTGTTTTATTTTGATAAATATAATAAAACTGATTTTCGATTGTGTGTTTTAAATAAAGTGCAAAATTTTAGTTAAAAATACTCAATAAAATTTTGTGCAAATAAAGTATGTTTTTAAATTTGGTTAGGTTAAAAAATAAAGTCATTGTTTGAGAAAACGTGATTTTTTGGTCTAATGCTGTTTGTTTTTGCTATGTATTTTTTAAAAAGTAGCTATATTTTGAAAATATAGGTTTAAATATAGAGTCGTTTTTGGATAGTGTAAAATACTTAATAAGCTAAAACAAAACTATGATGAATTTAAGTAATAAACCTCTGGAGAAACTAAATGTCCTCAGCTTTAAAGGTGTACAAATGCGTACCTTCCACATTACATGGCTTACATTTTTTGCCTGTTTTTTCGGATGGTTTGGATTGGCTCCATTGATGCCCACTATTCGCGAAGATTTAGGTTTAACCAAAGCACAAGTTGGAAACACCGTAATTGCCGCTGTTTCTGCTACTATTTTTGCCCGGCTTCTTATCGGGCGTTTGTGTGATATCTGGGGCCCCCGAAAAACCTATACAGCTTTACTGGTGATAGGATCCATTCCGGTCATGCTGGTTGGACTTGCCAATGACTATACTTCCTTTCTGTTGTTTCGGTTAGCCATTGGCATCATCGGAGCCTCGTTTGTTATTACTCAGTACCATACAACCACCATGTTTGCCCCTAAGATAAAAGGAACTGCCAATGCTGTTGCTGGTGGATGGGGCAATCTGGGTGGTGGTGTGACGTTGATGGTAATGCCGTTGATTTTTGCTGCCATAGTAGGGGCAGGCTATACTAAACATGATGCCTGGCGATATGCTATGATCGTTCCAGGAATGATGTTACTGGTTATGGCAGTAATTTATTATTTCTTTACACAGGATACTCCTGCCGGAAATTTTTCAGAAATCAACCGCAAACGGGAAAGTAAGAAATTCTCATGGGCAGTGTTGGCTGACTGGAGGGTATGGGCATTGGCTTTTGCGTATGCTGTTTGTTTTGGTATGGAAATTACGTTTGATGGAGTCGCCACACTGCATTTTGTCGATTCATTTAAGCTGGATCAGTCCTCTGCCGGTTTCTGGGCTGGTGTATTTGGTGGCATGAACCTGTTTGCCAGAGCTATAGGAGGTATCATTGCTGATAAAGTAGGAAATAAATATGGTATGAAAGGCAAAGGTTGGTTATTGGGGATTGTGCTGGCTCTGGAAGGTTTGGGACTGGTATTATTTTCACAAGCCAATACACTAGGCTTCGCTATTGTAGCCATGCTGACATTTGCTATGTTTCTGAAAATGGCTAACGGAACCACCTATGCGATTGTCCCTTTTATTAATCAAAAGCATGTAGGTACTGTAGCCGGAATAGTAGGAGCAGGAGGAAATGTAGGAGGGATGTTATTTGGTTTCCTGTTCAAGGCTGAATCCATTACCTATGCTCAGGCATTTATGTATATAGGCGCCATTGTAACCGTAGTTGCATTAATTGTTTTTCTTACCCGTTTTGATAAAGTAGCTCAGCCCGAAACTGCCGCACAAACGGCTGGTGCTATATGATGCCAACGCTATAACTCTATGTATAGCCATTCATGAAGCTGTTTCTGTGAGAGTAAGTCTTGCCTCCCAAAGGTTTGACTTACTTTTCTCGCAGGTCTTTCTGACTTTATAGATTCTACGAGCAAAATCCCTATATACATGGAATATAAATCAACGTGCTGTTATTGTGGTACAGGGTGTGGCGTCATTGTCCGTAAAGACAAAATGGGCAAGCTAACTGTAGAGGGAGATCCTGACCATCCGGTAAACCGTGGGATGTTATGTTCCAAAGGGATGAATCTGCATTATACCGTGATGGATAAGTCAGACAGGTTGTTCTATCCGGAAATGCGGTTTAACAAAAATATGCCACGTCAGCGGGTAAGCTGGGGCGATGCTATGGAACGTACCGCAGCGGTATTTCGTACGTTGATTGACAAATATGGACCTGATTCTGTTGCCTTTTATGCTTCCGGACAATGTCTTACAGAGGAATACTATGTAATCAATAAGCTGATCAAGGGATTTATCGGGAGCAATAATATTGATACAAACTCCCGTTTGTGCATGAGTTCGGCTGTGGTGGGATATAAGATGTCATTGGGTGAAGATAGTGTTCCGGTTTGCTATGATGATATTGAGTTGTCAGATTGTATTTATGTAGCAGGAGCTAACCCTGCCTGGTGTCACCCGATTATCTGGCGTAGAGTAGAAGCCCATAAAGCAGCCAATCCACATGTAAAGATTATTGTTGCTGACCCTCGTCGTACTCAAACATGTGCCATTGCGGATGTACATCTGCAAATCAATCCGGGCACAGATGTAATTCTGAATCATGCTCTGGGACGACTCCTGATCGAACAGGGAGATATTGACGCTGATTTTGTGAAAAACCATACCGAAGGCTATGAGGTGTATAGGGAGTCAGTGATGCGTCATAGTATTCAAGAAGCCGCAGAATTATGTGGAATAGAAGAAGAAGAGCTTCGTAAAGCAGCAGGCCATATAGGAGATGCCAAAGGCTTTCTGACAATGTGGACAATGGGACTGAATCAGAGTGTGATTGGCGTGAATAAAAACCTGAGTCTGATCAACCTTAACCTGATAACCGGACATATTGGAAAACCCGGTTCCGGACCTTTTTCACTGACTGGTCAACCCAATGCGATGGGAGGCCGGGAAGTGGGTGGATTATCAAATCTGTTGCCTGCTCACCGGGATTTACTAAATCCCGCTCATCGCGAAGAAGTACAGAAGTTCTGGGGCGGAACGCAGATCTCTCCAAAGCCCGGACTAACAGCTACTGAAATGTTTTCGGCTCTTAACGAAGGCAAGTTAAAAGCAGTCTGGATTATATGCACCAATCCATTGATTAGTTTGCCGGATGTACGAATAGCAGAAGAAGCACTTAAAAAGGCAAAATTTGTTGTAGTACAGGACATTTCCAACAAGGTCGAAACACTCAAATATGCCGATGTAGTGTTTCCTGCTGCCGCCTGGACAGAAAAAGAGGGAACAATGACTAATGCAGAACGTCGTATTTCCTATCTGCATAAACTAACAGAAGCCCCGGGAGAAGCACTGCCTGATGCTGAAATTATCTGTCGGTTTGCCCGCAAAATGGGCTACAAAGGATTTGACTATAAAAATGCAGAGGAAATCTATCTGGAGCATTGTGCCCTTACCAAAGGTACACACATCGATATTCATGGACTAAATTACACTATTCTGAAAGAAAAAACGGTTCAGTGGCCTTTGACTTCTGTGAATGAGACAAAAGGGACTGGACTATTTACAGATAAAAAATTTTACACAGCTACCCAAAAGGCTGTCATTCATACAGTTCCCGATGAGAATCAATCAGAACTCCCGGATGCTGATTTTCCTCTGATACTTACCACAGGAAGAATCCGCGATCAATGGCATACCCGTAGTAAAACAGGAAAGGTAAATAAACTGAATCAGCATATTGCAGAAGCATTTCTCGAAATTCATCCGGACGATGCAGTTCTGAGAGGAATCGAAGAAGGAAATCTGGTGGATGTCACTACCAGAAGAGGACAAGTACGTGTAAAAGCAAAGTTTTCGGAAGATATTAAAAGAGGTGTTGTATTTCTACCCATGCATTGGGGAAAAGTCCTGAATAGTGATCTGAATCGAGCCAATAATCTCACAAACAATCTGGTTGATCCGAAATCCAAAGAGCCTGACTTTAAATTTTGTGCCGTTCAGGTAGAGAAATACCAGAAAATCAGACAGAAGATTATCGTAGTCGGCGCAGGAGCCGGTTCCTTTGGATTTGTGAAATCGTACAGGGCCTTGAATACTGAGGATGAGATCACGATTTTCAGCAAAGAAAATTTTCCGTTTTATAACCGGGTAATGCTTCCGGATTATATCAGTGGACACCAGAAATGGGAACAACTGGTAAAGATGAAAGATGAGGAAGAAGATGATCTCCGTATACGGCTGCATCGGGGTGTAAGCATTGAACAGATTGACAGGAGTAGTAAAAGAGTATTGGATAGTAATGGAAACTGGCATTCTTATGATCTGTTAATTCTGGCAACAGGTAGCAGAGCTACTACGTTACGGGATGTACCTCCATTGAAAGGTATTTTTACTATGCGAAGCCGATACGATGCTGATAGCTTTAAGAAGCATCTTCAACCTGGTTCACATGTAGTAATAGTAGGAGGTGGGCTACTAGGAATTGAACTGGCTGCTTCTTTACGGGAGATTAACTTTTCTGTAACTGTTGTGCACCGTGTCTCCAGGTTAATGGGCAAACAACTGGATGCCTTGGGAAGTCAGTTGTTACATGAAGAACTAGTAGATAAAGGGATTGATGTCTACTACAACGATGAGATTCAGGCATTCTTGGGACGGGATACCATCGAAGGATTACGGATGAAAAGTGGTCGCGTTATTCAATGTCAGGCGTTAGTAGCTGCAATTGGAACTTCCCCAAATATTGAGATAGCCAAAGCTGCAGAGCTTCATTGTAAACGAGGTGTAGTGGTAAACGAATACCTGCAGACTTCTGACCCTTATGTGTATGCCATTGGCGAGATAGCTGAGTTTCAAGGGAATTTATATGGCGTTACTTCGGCTGCAGAACAACAGGCAGAGGTGGTAGCCCGCAATCTGAATGGAGATATTGCCTCCTACTATGAAGGATCATTGTTGATGAATATTCTGAAAATGCAGGGTACGGACCTCTGTTCCTTGGGTATGGCAGAAGCTCCTGCAGATAATCCGGAATACGAAGAAGTTGTATTTATTGATAAAGCCAAGCGGTATTACAAAAAATGCATCATTCATAATGATCGGCTGGTAGGTGCTATTCTGATTGGAGATAAAACAGAGTTTCTGGAGTTCAGGGATCTCATTCAGAAAAAGATGGAGCTATCCGAAAAGAGACTGGAACTATTACGCTCAGGGAAAAAGGCGGAGCCTATGCAGGGAAAACTCGTTTGTTCCTGTGGTGGAGTAGGAGAGGGAAATATTCAGAATAAGATTCGGGAAGGATGTACAGAACTCAAGCAGTTGTGTCAGGCTTCCGGAGCTGGGCTTGGTTGTGGTTCCTGTCGACCGGAAGTACAGGCTATTCTGGAGAAGCATCTGCAGGTAGCGGCGGAAGTTTGATATTGTAAATTTTAATGCAAAAGAGATTATGCGCCATTCCTATATTGTAAAAATCAATTTTACAGGAGGTATCGTACCTGCCGGACAATTGCAACAGATTCTGGGGATTCTGGAGCATGCTCGAGTGCGTCATGTCCGTTTTGGTTTGCGCCAGCAATTATTAATAGAAGTTGTTGCTGAAGAATATGAGACGCTTGATACTTTATTAAAGCAACACAACATTGTCTATGAGTTTGACACCGGACAGTATCCTAATATTGTGAGTTCTTATCCTGCTGAGGAAATTTTTAGCGCAGACAATTGGCTGGGTGAAGGTATCTATAAAGACATTTTTGATTTATTTGACTATAGACCTCAGTTAAAAATCAATATCTCGGATAACAACCAGAGTTTCTCTCCGTTCTTTACAGGCAATATAAACTGGATAGCCTCTTCTCATGCTCACTTTTGGTATTTGTATGTTCGCTTCCCTAAAACCAATTCTATTTTTGCCTGGAAAGAGTTGATTTACAGCAATGATATTCCGCAAGTATCCAAAACAATTGAAAAAATAATCTGGGAGGATAAAGTGGCTTTCTATGCAAACGATCAGGCTGAAGGAGATAAATTAGCCATATTGGTAAAACAACAATGTGAATACATTGCCAAACCTGCAAAAGAACCTCTAGAATTATTACCATTCCGATTGCCTTATTATGAGGGATTTAATCGCTATGGTGATAAAACCTGGTTGGGAATTTACCGGAGAGATGAATCGTTTCCAGTAAACTTTCTGATGGATATATGTAAAGCCTGTTGCCAGACGAAGATAGGGCAGTTATGTGTAACAAGCTGGAAGTCACTAATTATTAAAGGGATTGAAGCCAAAGACCGATTGGTTTGGGATAAAGTACTAACCCGACATCAGATTAATGTACGTCATGCTGCCAATGAACTCAACTGGCAAATAGAAGATGAAAGTATAGAAGGATTAGAGTTGAAGCAGCAACTAGTAAAACATCTGGATGCAAATGATCTGCGTACTTTCGGACTGAGTTTTGCTATTCAGACACGGCCTAAGTCGGAATTGTTTGGCTGTGTAATTATTCGTAAAAAGCCGGTATTACGTTTTGGCGATTATACAATACTAAGTTTGTATGATATTCTCTACACAGATGATTTTAATCCCAATAGTCGAAAATTATACGTTTTTGAGAAAAATCTTTTAAAATCTTACCTTGGAGAACAGGTAAGACGATTTTGCAAAACCTATTTACGTACCCGTATCGGCCAGCAAAACGAAGATTTATTTGCACAGCCTGTTGAAGAAACCATGCTGTCTGGTGAAACTTCTATACCAGATTTTGTGTATCAGTGTAAGCATTGCTATTCTGTATATGATCCGTTGGTTGGTGAACCAGAGTCTAACATCCTGGCTTTAACGTCATTTGACACATTACCAGAATCTTACTGTTGTCCACTATGTGAAGCTGGAAAAACAGAATTTATCAGAAAAGAACGAAGTATGATTTTTGTGTAACAGTATTGTTAGAATTCTATTGTAGTGTAACTATAACTATATGATGGACAAAGATTTGGCTGGATTAGTGCTATGTGGAGGCTATAGTTCCCGGATGGGCTCTGACAAAGGCCTTTTATTGCATACGGATGAGTATTGGGTACAGAAAGCCATTGATAAGCTGGAATCTCTGGGACTACCTGTATGGGTATCTGTTCGGGAGGAACAACAAACTATATACAGCTCTATAATTCCTGCTGACAAACTTATTGCAGATGCAGTATCTGTTCAAGGCCCTTTGGCTGGATTACTTACTGCCCATCAGCACTTTCCTGAGCAGGACTGGCTTGTAGTAGCCTGTGATATGATTGATATGACTCAATCTGTGCTGAAACAGCTAACAGAGGTCTATCAAAATTCAGAGAAATATGATTGTTTCGTTTTTGAACAGGAAGGAAAATGGGAGCCTCTATGTGCAATTTATACAAAGATAGCTCTGGAGAAGTTCCTTGGAATGGTAAAACAAGGCCAATTACCTTTGCAAAGCATGAAATACCTTATAGAGAAAAGTCATCCCTGTTTTCTGCCTATTACGTCCGATTCGTATTCAGCTTTCAGAAATTATAATCAACCGGATGATTTGAAAATAAAAGATCCCCTTTGAATTACTCCAAAGAGGATACTGAAGAGAGTTTACTTTTGCTCAGACACTTATGGGTTGCTCAATATTATACTCGTTATCTTGTAAACGGGGTCTATCCCGCTATTTTAGATTCTAATTTAATCTGTATATCCTCAATATATATCTTTCGGACAACATCTCCCTCTGTATTAAAATAAATTTGTTCTCCTACCATTTTCCCATTCCGGTACTCAATAATAGATTCTACATATTTTCCTACCTTCTCTTTGCCTAGTGTAATTCCGTAATTGTATTTAATCCCTGTGAATACCTCTTCCTGAAAACGTCCGAAATACTTATGTAGTGGTGTCCATCCATTGAAATCCATCTCAGCCAGTTTCTCTCCTTCGCGATAGTCCAAATGATAGTCAGTAATCTCATTTCCCAGCGTTACACGCACAGTAGTAGAGCTTACTCTCTGATTATAAGTACCTTTATTCGTTCTCACTTTAGTTGTATCGTTACTGGGTTGGGACTTATTTACATATGCATTGCCAGTTGCAAACATAGTTTTGAATGTATCAGTAAACGGATTCATAGTCAATCTGGATTTTAGTTACTCTACATCCGAAATTGAACCCTATTTGTAACCTCCGAAAACTGAGTAGTATGTGTATAAATCTTACATACGAAATAAAATAGGTATACCTCACCAAATGCCGAGTATATACCGCATTTCTGGTTTTATTTTAGTAAAAATAGGATTATTTAAAGAGAAAGAGAATTTGTTAAAGACTTTGAAAATCTAAGCAGATTTTAAGGATTTTTCAACTGAAAACACCCTTTATATTATATAAATATCCACTTTTAATGTATGGAAGGTAAATAATGGAAAAAAGAAGTGGATTCTGGGTAACTAATTAGGTGAGAATTTATTTAAAATGATTCTAAATTATTGCTTTTATATGAAAAAATAATTTACAAGTAGTTGATTATTAGATACATTTGGCGGGCGTGTAATAAGGAGGTAATATCTACCTGTTTTTGTAATAAAAATATATTTGCTAAAAAAAAAACCGATACTACCTTTGTACGCCTATTATAAGACCTCATAGTGAAACTTCTTAGACCAAGTAAATTTAATATGCACATAGTCAAGTATTTACGCCCTATTTGGCGTGGTTGTTCCATGGTACTATTGCTGGCTGCACTTACTTGTAGCACAGTATGGGCGCAAGGTGCTGCACCTGCTGCATCTGGGGGTGGAGACGCTGCCGCTGGCGAGGCCCTTTTTAAAAATAACTGTGCTGCATGTCATGCTGCCAGTGATGAAGTAGTTGTAGGTCCAGGATTAAAAGGAGTAATGACAAGAGTTCCTAATAAAGACTGGGTTTACAAGTGGGTGAAGAATTCTTCTGCTGTTATAGCAAGTGGAGATGCGTATGGAAACCAGATTTTTAACAAGTATAATAAGCTGCAAATGCAGTCCTTTCCGGATTTGCAAAATGCAGATATTGACAATATTCTGGCTTACATAGAATCTGCTGCCACTGCTGCACCTACTGCTGATCAGGCAAAAGCCGATGGACAAGGTGGTGCAACTGCTGCTCCGGCAGAAAGCGGTTTGTCAACACAATATTTTACTATCATCCTGGTTGCGTTGCTGGTTGTTCTGGCCTTAGTGCTGCTTGTATTAATAATGATTATTACATTGTTGACTAAGTTCTTAAGCAATCGTAAAGATTTGTCAGATGATGATCGTGAATTGCTGGAGCAACGGACTGACATTGGTAAACTACTGCAAAGTGCTGTAGTAAAAGGCGCAGTATTGATCATAGCTGTATTATTATTAGGTAAAATAGGGTTGGATAGTGTAATGCGTATTGGTATAGCACAAGGGTACGCTCCAAAACAGCCTATTGCATACTCTCACAAATTGCATGCCGGAGAATATAAAATTAACTGTGCATATTGTCATACCTCTGTATATAAAGGCAAAAACGCAAGTATTCCTTCTGCCAATATTTGTATGAATTGCCATAGTGTCATTAAAAACTCCTCTCCGGAAATTAAGAAACTCTACACTGCTATTGAAAATAATCAGCCGATAGAGTGGATTCGTGTTCACAACCTTCCTGATCATGCTTATTTCAATCACTCTCAACATACCAATGTGGGTGGATTAGCTTGTCAGAACTGTCATGGAGATATTGAGAAGATGGAAGTCGTTGAGCAGGTTGCTCCTCTTACTATGGGATGGTGTATCGACTGCCACCGTAAAACTGAGGTTAATACCAAAGGGAATGCTTATTATGACAAATTAGTGGCTATTCATGCCAGCAAGGAGCCTATGAAAGTGGCTACTATTGGTGGTATCGAGTGTTCTAAATGTCATTATTAATTTAACAATATATAAGGCAGGTCACTCTGCCTTTCATTCATATTATTCACATACGTAAATATATCCGTTTCTATATATATTATGGAAGGCAATAACAAAGTATATTGGAAAGGTCTTGAAGAGCTAAGTAACGATATTCATTTTGTCAAAAACGCAGAGAGAGAATTTCCGGAAGGAACGCCACTGCCAGGTACTGAGGCTGCTGCTAATGCCGACATTATGCCTGCTTCGCGTCGTGACTTTCTGAAGGTGATGGGTTTTGGGATGGCTGCTGTAACATTGGCTGCCTGTGAAGCTCCGGTAAAAAAAGCTATTCCATATCTGAATAAACCTGAAGAAATTGAAGCGTCTATTGCAAATTATTATGCTTCTACCTATGTAGATACAGATGGTGATTACAATAGCGTTCTGGTAAAGACACGTGAAGGTCGTCCTATAAAAATTGAACCCAATCCTCTTTCTGGTGTAACTCCTGCTGGTACAAGTGCACGTGCACAAGCTTCTCTATTGAGTCTGTATGATCTGGAGCGTTTGAAAGGACCATTCAATGGAAAAGAGAAAAAGGCGACAGACTGGAAAAGTGTAGATGCTGCTATTGGTCAGCAATTACAGCAGGTAGCTTCTTCCGGAAAAGCAATCCGTATTGTTTCTTCTACTATTATTAGTCCTTCTACAAAGGCTGCTATCAAAGAGTTTATTGCAAAATATCCAACAGCTCAGCATGTAACGTATGATGCAAACTCTTCTGCTGGAATATTAAACGCAAACCAGACATCATTTGGTAAAGCTGTACTTCCATTCTATAATTTTGATAAAGCAGAAGTTATTGTAGGTATTGGTAATGCCGATTTCCTGGGTACTTCTCCTGGAAGTACAACGTACAGCGCTTTGTATGCAAAAACTCGTAAACTGGGTAAGGATAAGAAAAAAATGTCTCGTCACTATCAGTTTGAGAGTACTTTATCTTCAACTGGTGCAAATGCAGACTACCGTACTCCAATTAAATCTTCTCAGGAGGGATTAGTAGCTGCTAATCTATATAATAAAATTGCTAAGAAATTAGGCGCGGCTCCTGTAAGTGCTCCTGCTTTGGATGTGAAAGGATTAGATGATGCTGCCAATGAATTAGCAAGTGCAAAATCTGCTGGTGTAGTAGTAGCAGGTTCTAACGATCCGAATGTACAGACTATTGTTAATGCGATTAATAATCTGTTAGGATCATACAATACTATCATTGATCTAAATGCTCCTCTTACATTGAAAGCCGGCGATGATACAGCAATGGCTAACTTTGCAAAAGAGCTATCTCAAGGACAAGTTGGTGCTGTCTTCTTCTATAATGCAAACCCTGTATATGATTATCCTACAGGAAAGCAATTTGGTGAAGATTTGAAGAAAGCTTCTCTGAAAGTTTCATTCTCTGACCGGATGGATGAAACAACTTCTCTATGTGATTATGTTTGTCCTGACCATAACTTCCTCGAAGCGTGGAATGATGCTGAGCCTCGTACAGGTTATTTCAGCTTAGGTCAGCCAACTATCAACCCTATCTTCCAAACTCGTGCTGCTCAGCAAAGCTTGCTGGCTTGGGCTGGAAATACTGTTGAATACGATAAATTTATTCAAAGCTACTGGCGTACAAATCTGTTCTCTTTGCAATCTAAGTATTCTTCTTTCAAAGAGTTTTGGATACATGTATTGCATGATGGCGTTTTTGAACCTAAAAATGCACCTGTTGCAGCTGTCAGTTTTGCAGGAGATGTAAATGCTGCTGCGGCTGCTGTTGGTAAAGCAGGTAACAATGGTATTGAATTGGTTCTTTACCAGAAAATCGGTATTGGTAATGGTGCTATGGCTAACAACCCATGGTTGCAGGAATTACCTGACCCTATTAGTCGTGCTTGTTGGGATAACTACTTGACTGTTAGCCATAAAATGGCTTCAGAACTAGGTCTGACTCAAAGTGAAGAAGATGGTAACGATCTGGTTACTGTTGAAATCCCTGGAAAGCCTGCGATTACATTGCCTGCATTAATTCAACCAGGCCAGGCTGAAGGTACAGTGGGTCTGGCATTGGGTTATGGACGTGAAAAGGCTGGCAAAGCTGCTAACAATGTAGGTGTAAATGCGTATCCATTCGCTTCTGTAAGTGCTTTAGGTGTAGGATATGTAGTGAATGGAGTAAAAGTAACTAAGGCTGGAGAGAAAAGAAAAATTGCTCAGGTTCAGACGCACCATACAATTATGGCTCGTCCTATTGTGCAGGAGGCCAAACTTTCTGAGTACCAGAAGAAAGCTAATGCCGGAAGATTTATGCCTAAAGTGGCAACTTCTGAAGGAAAGAAAAAAGCAACAGATATTTCATTATGGCATGGTCATAAATACCAAAACCATTCATGGGGTATGGTTATTGACCTTAACTCTTGTACAGGTTGTGGATCTTGTGTAGTGGCATGTACAGTTGAAAATAACGTTCCTGTTGTAGGTCGTCAGGAAGTAATCAATCGTCGCGAAATGCACTGGTTACGTATTGACCGTTACTACAGCAGCGATGCTCCTAAAGACGATGTGAAAGCATTGGAAGAAGCTTCTGCAAATCCTGAAGTTGTATTCCAACCAATGCTTTGCCAGCATTGTAATAATGCGCCATGTGAGACAGTATGTCCGGTACTGGCAACAACACATAGTTCTGAAGGCTTAAACCAGATGACATATAACCGTTGTTTCGGTACACGTTACTGTGCAAACAACTGTCCATATAAAGTGCGTCGTTTCAACTGGTTTAATTACACTAACGATGAACGTTTCTCTGATGTAAACTATATGTCACAAACTGATCTGGGTAAAATGGTATTGAATCCAGATGTAACAGTTCGTACACGTGGTGTAATGGAAAAATGTTCAATGTGTGTGCAACGCATTCAGGAAGGAAAATTAAATGCTAAAAAAGAACGCCGTCGTCCAGTAGATGGAGAGATTGCTATGGCTTGCGAAAGCGCATGTTCTACTGGTGCGATTCTTTTTGGAGATATGAATGATCCTGAAAGCCGTATCAGTAAGCTGATTGCTGAAGAGACAGAAGGACGCATGTTCCAGGTATTGGAAGAAATCAATACTCGTCCTCAGGTTTCTTATCTGACAAAAATCAGAAATAAAGCATAAACTCCATTATATGGAGGTTTCTTGATAGTTGACTATTTTTCACTGTAATTATAATTTTCAAAATATATACTATGAGTCATGTTACTTCATCCGTAAGACCGCCTCTAGTAACCGGTGGTAAAACCTACGGCGATGTTACTGAAGACATCTGCCGCCAGGTAGAAGGCAAGCCTACGACGTTATGGAATATCGCCTTCCTGATTTCGTTGATTGTCTTAGGTATTGGAGGTTACGGCTTGTATCGGGTTTTTTGGTTCGGTATTGGAGAGTGGGGTTTAAATAAAACAGTAGGTTGGGCATGGGATATTACCAACTTCGTATGGTGGGTAGGTATTGGTCACGCAGGTACATTAATCTCTGCTATCCTTTTGCTTTTCCGTCAGAAATGGAGAACATCTATTAACCGTGCTGCGGAAGCGATGACTATCTTTGCCGTTCTTTGTGCAGGTAGTTACATTCTGATGCACATGGGAAGAACCTGGTTAGCATACTGGGCATTGCCTCTTCCTAATACATTTGGCCCTCTGTGGGTAAACTTTAACTCTCCACTGGTATGGGACGTATTTGCGATCAGTACATATCTGACTGTATCCTTAGTATTCTGGTATATCGGTTTGATTCCTGATCTAGGTACTATCCGTGACCGCGCTAAAAATAAAGTATCTAAAGTTGTATATGGTATTTTGAGTTTTGGATGGGATGGAGCTGCTAAGACATGGCAACATTATGAGAACGTGAGTTTAGTTCTTGCTGGTTTGTCTACCCCACTTGTACTTTCTGTACACACCATTGTGAGTTTTGACTTTGCTACTTCTGTTATTCCTGGCTGGCACACTACTATCTTCCCTCCATATTTCGTTGCTGGGGCGATCTTCTCTGGATTTGCGATGGTATTAACGCTAATGTTAATTACCAGAGAAGTATTCGGTCTGAAAGATTATATCACAATCGGACACATCGAGTCGATGAACAAAATCATTATGTTGACAGGTTCGATTGTAGGTGTTGCTTATATTACTGAGTTCGTTATTGCTTGGTATTCAGGTGTACAATATGAGCGTTATGCATTTATTAACCGTATGATGGGACCTTACTGGTGGGCATACTGGTCAATGATGAGTTGTAACGTAATTTCACCTCAGTTATTCTGGATTAAGAAAATTCGTACAAGTGTTGTTGCTACTTTTATCCTGTCTATAGTAGTAAATATTGGTATGTGGTTTGAACGTTTTGTAATCATCGTGACATCTCTGCACCGTGATTATCTGCCTTCAAGCTGGGCTATGTTTGCTCCTACAAAAGTTGACGTACTGGATTATCTGTATACATTCGGATTCTTCTTTACTTGTTTCTTCTTGTTTGCCAAATTCTTACCTGTGATCAACATAGCTGAGGTGAAGGCAATCCTGAAGTCATCTTCAGAACATGTAGAAGAGCATAAGACTGTAACTTCAGCACAACCTGGTTTCCAGGCACGTCCGGCATTTAATAAAGACGTAGAATAAGAAATGCAGAAATTCCAGATCTTACTTAATAGTTGGATCTGGTTTTAGCATCCATTTATAAAACTTTGTATTATCTTATTTTCCATTTCAGATAACCAATGGAACATCATATTCATAGCGAAAGCGCATTTTTAGTTGGTATTTTTGATGATGAAGACGTACTGATGTCGGGTGTGAAAAAAATCCGTAACAGTGGTGTAAAGATTCATGAAGTGTATACCCCATTTCCTATTCACGGTCTAGACGATGCATTGGGATATTCTCGGAGCTTTATGTCTAAAGCCGCCTTTTTATTTGGTGTTACTGGTTTTACGTGTCTGGTAACATTAATGGTCTGGACAATGGGTTTTGACTGGCCAATGATAGTAGGTGGAAAGGACTACGTTTCTATTCCTGTATTGGTACCGGTTGGTTTTGAAGGTACAGTACTTTTCTCTGCGTTAGGAATGGTGGCAACTTTCTTGACTGTGAGTAATTTATATCCTGGAAAGAAGCCGTTTTTATTTGATAGTCGTTGTACAGATGATAAATTTGTAATGGCTATTGATCTGACAAAGAACAAGCTTACTCCAGAAGAAATTACATCTATTATAAAAAATTACGGAGCTATAGAAGTCTCAACCAAATTGGTTCAGGCTGGTGATTTAGATTAATTGAGTACAGTTATAGCTTTAAACGATATTATACAGACTTATTTCGATTCTGTTTCAAGTATATGAATCATCTTAGAAAAGTAACCTTTTTGAGTCTTATAGCAGGTGCGCTGCTTACCGTTGCTTGTCAGCGCGAACATGATGATCCGGGTACAGAATATGCTCCCAACATGTATCATGCTATTTCCTATGAGCCGTTCCGACAAGAAGCGAGCTTTAAGAACCCATATAATAAGTTTGGTAATAACTTGTGGCTTCCTGTTCCTGGAACTGTAGCAAGACGTAATTATCAGACAAAGTTTGGTAAAGACAGTACATTTGTGGAAGATTTAATGATCTATAACATTCCTAAAGATAGTATTGGCATTGCTGAAAGAACATTAAAAAACCCTGTTCCTCAAACAGAACAAACATTGGCCGATGGTAAGGAGTTATATACCCGTTATTGTCAGCATTGTCATGGTGAGACAGGTAAAGGAGATGGTACAGTAGGGAAAGTATTCAAAGGTGTGCCAAACTATAGTGGCTCCGGGTATAAGGACATGAATGATGGACACATCTTTCATGTGATTACTTATGGTAAAGGACGTATGTGGCCTCATGGTTCACAAGTGAATCCTGTTGAGCGGTGGAAAATTGTACAATATGTACATGAACTGCAAAAGCAGCAGTAAGAGAGCCTCATTTGTTGAATTTAGTTAGATATCAAATCGCTGAAAATAGGAATTTGCCTATTCAGCAATTTAACAATAAACAATACACTATTTATTACAATGGCTGAACATCATTCGGTTTCGTATAATTTAGACGAGCAATATATTTTTGATCCCAGAATCCGCCGGAATGCAATTATTGCAGTGGTGGTAGGATTTGCCCTGGTTATTCTGGGCATTATTCTGGCGGCTACAGGTGGTGGACATGAGGCTGCTCATGGTGAACATGCTGGAGCTGCTGCTGAGCATGCCGGAGCAGCGGCAGAACATGGTGCATCATGGCTTAAGCGTCTTTTTGCAAACCTGTGGATCAACAATGTTTATTTTACAGGAATTGCTTTGTGTGGCATCTTCTTCGTAGCTGTGCAATATGCTGCATGGGCGGGATGGTCAAGTCTTATTCTGCGTATTCCAATGGCGTTTGGTTTCTTCCTGCCAGTTACAGGTGTATTAATGATTATATATTTCCTGGTTGCTGGCGCGGACGTTGCACATATCTTTCATGGGCATGGATTATTTCACTGGACGGTAGAAGGAATTGCTGATGAGCATAGTCCTAACTTTGACGAGGTTCTTGCTTCTAAAACCTGGTATCTGAACTTTGGGTTCTTTATGGCTCGGATGGTTGTTTACTTTGTAGTATGGTTTACTTTATTTACAATTATTCGTAAGCGTTCGTTACAGGAAGATATAGAAGGTGGGTTGGAGATATATGATAGAAACATTGTTTTCTCTGCTATATTTATTATTTTCTTTGCTGTTACTTCGGTAATGGCAGCTTGGGACTGGTCAATGTCTGCCGATCCTCACTGGTTCAGTACGATGTATGGATGGTATACTTTTGCGAGCTGGTGGGTAGCATGTCTGGCTACAATTACATTGGCGACTGTGTACTTGAAAGAACAAGGATATCTTAAAATGGTTAATTCAAACCATTTGCACGATCTGGGTAAGTTTATGTTTGCATTCAGTATTTTCTGGACATATGTTTGGTTTGCTCAGTTTATGTTGATCTATTATGCAAACATTCCTGAAGAAACAAATCACTTTAACGAAATATTTGAAGGTTTTGGTGGAAAATACAAAGGTATGTTCTTTGTAAACCTGCTTGTTAACTTTCTGTTCCCATTCCTTGCATTAATGACTAGAGAATCGAAGCGTAAGATGACATTCCTTAAATTGGTTGCATGGGGTATACTAGCAGGTCACTGGCTGGATTTCTACCTGAATATGACTCCGTTTATGTTGGGTGATGATGGTGGGATCGGATTTATGGAATTGGGTGTAATTGCTATCTATGCAGGTGCTTTCGTATTTGTAGTTGGAACCTTTTTAGCTAAAGCTCCTTTGATTGCTAAAAATCACCCAATGTTGGAAGAAAGCTTACATCACAATCAATAATTTTCGTTTTGTTTCCAAAATAGATTTTATATACAAGAAAATACCGGTTATAATTCTATCAATTATACCAAATTCTGTAAATCATGATAACTGCAATTATTGTCACAGGGCTATTATTAATTGTTGCGATTTTAGTGACAGTCTTCAGAGTACAATCTCTGATTTCTATCACTAAAAAAGCAGATGAAAGAGTAGGTACAAGCAACAAGGTAAATGCTGTTTTGTTTCCCGTCTTTTTAGTCATTGGATTTGGTCTGGCTATCTGGATCTCTTTTTATTCTGACAAATTTCTTTTGCCAGAAGCTTCCTCTACTCATGGAAAGGAAACGGATAATTTATTCTGGATTACTATGGGGGTAATTGGAGCGGTTTTCTTTGCTACGCATATCCTTTTATTCTGGTTCCCTTTTCAATATCAATACAAAAAAGAGCGTCGGGCTACATTTTATCCTCACAACAATAATCTGGAGGTAGTATGGACCATTATCCCCGGTATTGTTTTAACAACATTGGTTATTTCCGGATGGTGGGTATGGCGTGATATTATGAAAGATGCGCCAGAAGATGCAGTTGTTGTTGAACTGGTAGGAAAACAATTTAACTGGATTGTGCGTTATCCTGGTGATAAACAAGCTGTTTTAGGACAAAGCAAGTCTGAGCTTGGACGTTATGACTATCGTTTGATTGATGCGACAAATGAGATAGGAATCGACTTTACAGACGTGAATTCGTTTGATGATTTTACTTCTACTGAGATACATATTCCAAAAGGAAAGCCTGTTTTGTTAAAAATCCACGCACGGGATGTATTGCATAGTGTATTTATGCCTCACTTCCGTTTAAAGATGGATGCTGTGCCTGGTATGCAGACACGTTTCTGGTTTGTTCCTGAAAAAACGACTGCTGAAATGCGTGCAGAGTTAGGTAATCCTAATTTTAATTATGAATTGGCCTGTACAGAGGTTTGTGGTCGTGGTCACTTCTCTATGCGTACACTGGTTGTTGTTGATGAACCAGCAGAGTATGCCAAGTGGGTTGCGAATCGTAAACCTTTCCTTGCTCAGAACCGTGATTATCTGAAACTGGTTCCTGCTAATCTGAAAGAAAAAGCTTTACAGGTTGTAGGTCCTGAAGAAGGTGCTGAACCTGCTGCTGCTCCTGCTGACTCGGCATCTGCACCAGCTGTAGCCAGTGTACCTGTAGCTACTAAGTAGTAATTTGTTTGTAGCATAATAGTATGCTACAAATTATCCTGTTACAACATATCTTTTTAGAGATAAACTGCGAATGAATTTTGTTTCTCTATCAGAAATAGCAATTAAATTTTATGGCAACAGCAAATCTTGACATTCACGACGGCGCTCATGCTCACAGCCATGATCATGACCACGAGCACGAACACCACGAGTTAGGTTTTATACGTTCATATGTTTTTAGTGAAGACCACAAAGTCATTGCTAAACAATATTTGATCACAGGTTTGATTTGGGCATTTATTGGTGGCTTTCTATCAATTCTGTTTCGTATTCAGTTAGGTTTTCCTGAAGCAAAGCTCTTTTGGTTAAAACCGCTGCTAGGAGGATGGATCGATGATTCTGGAAAGCTGGATGCCAACTTCTATCTTGCATTGGTGACTATGCATGGTACCATCATGGTATTCTTCGTATTGACAGCTGGTTTAAGTGGTACATTCAGTAACTATCTGATTCCTTTGCAGGTTGGGGCACGTGATATGGCATCTGGATTCATGAATATGTTATCATTCTGGTTCTTTTTCCTATCCAGTGTATTAATGTTTGGTTCTCTTTTCCTAAGCACAGGACCTGCAGGGGGTGGATGGACAGTATATCCTCCTTTGAGTGCTGTCAAAACGGCAAATCCAGGCTCAGAAATGGGTATGACTTTATGGTTAGTTAGTATGGCTTTCTTTATTGTCTCTCAGTTATTGGGTGGGGTTAACTACGTTACAACGGTAATTAACCTGCGGACAAGAGGTATGTCATTTTCTCGTCTGCCATTGACAGTATGGGCGTTCTTCATTACTGCAATTATCGGACTTTTGTCATTTCCTGTTCTTTTCTCTGCTGCATTACTTCTAATCTTTGACCGCGAGTTTCATACAAGTTTCTTCCTTTCTGATCTATATGTAGCTGGTCAGGCTTTGGATAACAGAGGGGGTAGCCCTATTTTGTTCCAACACTTATTCTGGTTCCTGGGACACCCTGAAGTATATATTGTATTGCTACCTGCATTAGGTATTACTTCTGAGATTATTGCTACTAACTCTCGTAAGCCTATCTTCGGATATCGTGCGATGATTGTATCAATGTTGGCTATTATGGTGCTATCTTTCATTGTATGGGCTCACCATATGTTCGTAACAGGTATGAATCCATTCCTTGGATCAATATTCATGTTCCTGACACTGATTATTGCGGTACCTTCTGCTGTGAAAGCTTTTAACTATATTACAACCTTATGGCGTGGTAATATAGTCTTTACGCCTGCTATGTTATTCTCAATTGGTCTGGTTTCTTTGTTTATTTCAGGTGGTTTGACAGGTGTTGCATTAGGAAACTCTGCTATTGATATTCAATTACACGATACTTATTTCGTTGTTGCTCACTTCCACCTTGTAATGGGATCTGCCTCATTCTTTGGAATGATGGCTGGTGTGTATCACTGGTTCCCTAAGATGTTTGGAAGAATGATGGATGAGAAATTGGGATATGTACACTTCTGGATGACATTTATTGGGGTGTATATGGTATTCTTCCCAATGCACTACATCGGTATTGCTGGTTTCCCAAGAAGATATTATTCTTTCACAAACTTTGATTTCTCTAAGTCCTTTACTGATCTGAACATGTTTATCAGTATTGCGGCTATCGTAACATTCTCATCACAGTTGATTTTCGCTTTTAACTTCTTCTATAGTATCTTCAAAGGAAGAAAAGCGCCTCAGAACCCATGGCATTCTACTACACTAGAATGGACTGCTCCTGTTAATCCGGGACATGGCAACTGGGTAGGTGAAATTCCAACAGTTTATCGCTGGCCATATGACTATAGCAAGCCAGGTGCACAGGAAGATTTTATTCCTCAGACTGTACCATATGCTGCAACTCCTGAGTCGAATCTACCTCACGAAATAGACGACGAAGAATTGTACACCGATACACCAGAAGTAAAATCAGCACATTAATATCATGAGTAAATCTTTAAACAACAGTTATAATGCCTTCCAGAAATGGGGTATTATAGCTGTTGTTTTTGTCTATTTATTGATTGCCATCGGGAGCATTGTCCGAACAACAGGTTCAGGCATGGGTTGCCCGGATTGGCCTAAATGTTTTGGTAGCTGGGTTCCTCCTACAGATGCTTCACAACTTCCAGTTGATTATAAGGATACCTATGTTCAGAAGCGTAAGAAAAAAAATGAAAAGCTGGCAGGATATCTGGATAAGTTAGGTTTTACAGAAGTAGGAAACCGGATTTTATCGGATCCCTCTATTTATATCGAAGCAGAGTTTAATCCGGTAAAGACCTGGATTGAATATCTAAACCGATTGTTTGGTGTACTGGTAGGTCTATTTATTGTTGGAACAACATTTCTGTCATTTTCTTACTGGAAACAAGATAAAACTATTGCATTTATATGTCTTCTCAATTTGTTTCTGGTGGGTTTTCAGGGATGGCTCGGATCTATTATTGTTTCAACAAACCTTCTTCCAGGAACGATAACCATTCATATGATTCTGGCTATTGCCATAGCTTTGTTGTTGATTTATGTAGTTATTCGGTCTTTTAATACACCAAGAGAATTGCAATCCATACCAAAAAAGAAAACGATTAATGTATTTCTGATATGGGTTATTTTCTTGTCATTGGTTCAGATCGTTTTAGGGACGCGGGTGAGAGAGGCAATAGATGTTGTAATCAATAAAATGCAAGATCTAATGCGTAATGAATGGATTGAGCAACTGGGATGGGAGTTTTATGTTCATCGTTCTTTTTCGCTGATAGTACTTGCCAGTAATATTTATTTGCTTTATCTCCTGAAAAAATATGTTTCTTCAGATACGTTGGTAAAGCGATGGGCAAAAGTATTAGTGGCAATAACGATTATAGAAGTAATTACAGGAGCTTCCATGGCATATTTTGGTGTTCCTGCCTTTTTGCAGCCTATACATTTGTTTTTGGCTGTAGGAACAATAGGAATACAATTTATTCTGTTTCTTGCTATTAACCCTCCACAGGGAGTCAGTAAAAAAGGACAGACTGTTTTAAAAACAGAAATGATTTAAACCAAACTGTAAAAGTTAAGTAGAAGTTATCCAAAAATGATTGTATCTGATTCAAGTATTGATATAAGTTTTGCAGGCAAACTGAAAGCTTTTTTTGAGTTAACCAAGTTTAGACTTTCGTTGACTGTAGTATTTTCATCCAGTTTTGGTTATTTGTTAGGTATTCAGAGACCCATTAACTGGGTACATTTTGCATTGTTTGCAATAGCAGGATATGCAATTACATCTGCTGCTAATACAGTAAACCAGATAAAAGAAGTAGAACTGGACAAGCTGATGAAAAGAACGGCTGGACGTCCTTTGCCAACAGGTCGGTTAAGTATATCAGAAGCATGGGGCTTTGTAATCCTGATGTTGGCTTTGTCTATGTTCATTTTTATTACAGCATTTAATTATAAAACAGCAGGTATTGCATTACTATCATTTGTTTTATACGGATTTGTTTATACTCCATTAAAGAGAGTTGGACCGATTGCTGTATTTGTAGGTGCATTTCCAGGTGCATTTCCTCCTATGATTGGCTGGCTGGCTGCTACCAACCACTTTGGATGGGAGCCAGGCATTTTATTTGCGATTCAATTCTTCTGGCAGTTTCCTCATTTCTGGGCTATTGCCTGGGTAGCAGATGAGGATTATCGTCGGGCTGGATTCAAATTATTGCCAGCACAAGGAGAAAAAGGATTTGATACAGCAGTTCAGATTATGATTTATACGTTGTTCCTGCTGCCTTTAAGCTGGGTGCCATTAAAATTAGGTATGACAGGTATTAATTCTGCTATCATCGCAATGATTTGTGGAATCCTTTTCCTTGCTCAAACTTTCCATCTGATGCGTAAGCAAACAGATAAAGCAGCACTGAAAATGATGTTTGGATCTTTCTTATACTTACCTGTTGTACAGATTGCATTCTTATTGGATAAAATCTAAAAGGAATTTGTTAAGTAAAGAAAAGTAAAGCTTACTATATAGTATTACTGAATTTGTAAGGATATGTCACAGAAGATTGAAATTTCAGGCTATAATGCAATCCCTGAGGAACCTCAGGAGACGCTTTCGATGAACCCTAAAAAGTTTGCTTTGTGGTTGTTTATCGTAAGTATAATTATGATTTTTGCTGCGATGAGCAGCGCCTATATTGTGCGTAAGGGAGATGGAAACTGGTTGGAGTTTGAATTACCACAGGTTTTCTGGACTTCATCAGTTATTATTCTATTGAGTAGTATAACCATGCAGTGGGCTCACCATTCTGCCAAAAAAGATAACTTAGGAATGCTGAAAATTTCCATGGTTATTACATTCTTATTGGGGGTAGCCTTTATTATTGCTCAATATATGGGATGGCAGGATCTGCAACATAGACAGATCTGGTTAGGAGGAGCAACCAGTAATCCTGCAGGGTCTTTTCTCTATATTATGACAGGTTTACACATCTTTCACCTGGTTACGGGGATTGTGTTTCTGTTATTAGTATTGATTGCTACCTTTCGGGATGAAATTCATGCCAAAGCAATGAACCGGATGGATATGTGTACTACCTACTGGCACTTCCTTGATTTTCTCTGGGTATATTTATTTATCTTCCTTTTAATAAATCATTAAGAGATTTATATAGGATCTAAAAAGATAGAATATATTTTTGCTGGGAAATGAAAAAGGTACATTGATAGAAACTGAAAAGTGTGAAGAATACAGTTTTCATTTCAAAAAAGATATTATTTTTGACGCAGTTTTAGAACACGTTATTTACCAAATACAATTTATATTTTACACTCCTGATATGGCAACAGTTGCAACACAAGAAGTTTCTTCTAAAAAGTTATGGGGCGGAGGCATGGAGCCGATGAAAGCCAGCTATGGCAAGTTGATGATGTGGTTCTTCCTGCTTTCTGACGCATTTACCTTTTCTGCATTATTGATTACCTATGGCTTGAACCGTTTTGGTGCTCATGCTTATGATCCTAAGCAACATGGTGCAGAATTTTCATTCTCTACAGAATACTGGCCCGTTCCTGATCACGTGTTTGATGCTATTCCATTTTTCCATGGATTACATGCACCTCTGGTGTTTGTAGGTATAATGACATTTATTCTGATCATGAGTTCTGTAACTATGGTATTGGCAGTAGAAGCTGGTCACCGTATGGATCAGAAAGATGTCGAAAAATGGATGATGTGGACTATTCTGGGTGGTTTTACCTTTCTGGGTTGCCAGGCTTGGGAATGGACTCACTTCATTACAGGTACAGAAGGACACGGTACATTGATGAAAGTTTTTTCAGACGGTAAATGGATCACAAAAGAAGTGGTTGGTGCTAATCTGGTAGAAAACCAATACGGACCTCCATTGTTCGCTGACTTATTCTTCTTCATTACAGGTTTCCATGGGACACACGTATTCAGTGGTGTTATTCTGAATATCCTGGTTTTCTATAACACAACTATGGGTGTATACGATCGTCGTGGACATTATGAAATGGTAGAAAAAGTAGGTCTGTACTGGCACTTTGTAGACCTTGTATGGGTATTCGTGTTCACTTTCTTCTATCTGGTATAATTTTCAGAATTTATCTACTTTACCACAGATAAGATTTTAACGGTATTTGTGGTAAAGATTTAAGTAATTACTAATATTTTATAGAAACGATATATATGGCAACAGAAGCTTTAGATACACCACACCGCGAGATTCCAAAAGCACAGACACAAGCTATCTGGCGGACATTCTGGATTCTGCTGGGAATCACTGTTTTAGAATTCGCTATCGCATTTATGGTTCCTACACATTGGCATACTTTCAAAGTAGCAGTTTTCGTAGGTTTAACTATTGTCAAGGCATTCTTTATTGTTTCAGAGTTTATGCACCTGAAAGGGGAAGTAAAGATGTTGATGTGGTCTATTCTGATACCTTTGCTTTTCGTAGTTTGGTTATTGGTAGCATTGCTGGTAGAAGGAAACTCTATCTTTGAATCACGATTCTTTCAATAAGAAGTATAGTTTTTAGATTTTGCGGAAACTCTGTTAAATGAAATAGAGTTTGTAACTTAGCGGCATTGTAAAAGTTTATCTTTTATTGCGTTATCTGTCCGATAAAATCACCCGAATATCTTTAGAATGAAAAATCTTAAACAAGCCGGTATATTGCTGATCCTTTTAGCATTACCGGCTTTATTATTTCTGTTTCTACGTAACTCCGGTAAAAACCACTACTCCATTGGCCGGTATTATCCTGTCATTGACTCAACCAGTGGACAGGTTAAAGTAGGGAAGCAGATTATAAAAGGAAAAGAGAGTATAGATACCTTATTTCATACTGTACCTGATTTTGAACTAACCAATCAGGATGGCAAACAGGTAAAAGGGGCGTCTCTAAAAGGAAAAGTTGTTGTGGCTGACTTTTTCTTTACCCGTTGTCCCGGTATGTGTAAAAAGATGTCATCCCAAATGACTCGTGTACAGGAACGCTTTCAGAATAATCCGGAAATACAGATTGTATCTTTTTCTGTTGATCCCGAGAATGATACAGTGCCTGCCTTGCGAAACTATGCAGATATGTATGACATTAAAACAGAAAAGTGGCAATTATTAACTGGAGATAAACCTCAGATTTATCGTTTAGCTAAATATGGTTATTTTGTCACTGCCAAAGAAAATGATCCGACAGCGCAGAATCTGGAAGACCAGTTTGTTCATACAGATAAGTTTGTATTGGTTGATAAAGGAGGTGTGATTCGTGGATACTACAATGGCACGAATCGAAAAGATGTAGATCGCCTGATTACAGAAATAGATATTCTATTACAGGAATACGAGCAATAACTCTAAATCTGATTACAATTAAGTTATTCTGGCAAAGATTATTATATATTTAACTACTGGTTTTAAGATAATGAGCACAATCACACATCAACAGCAAAAGTCTTATCAGAAGCTGATCAATATACTTTCGATTGCCATTCCTGTGGCGGTAGCAATATTGTTGGGTATCCGTCAGCGAATTGATATGGGGTTATGGACAAAGGCATTACCGCATATTAATGGAGTCATCAATTCAGTAACTTCGCTAGCACTGATTATCGGATTTATTGCTATTAAACAAAAAAACATTGGTCTTCACCGTATTATCATGTTAATTGCTTTTGTGCTTGGGTCTGTATTCCTGGTGAGTTATGTGTTATACCATGTTTCCAATGCTTCTACACCATTTGGGGGAGAAGGCTGGATACGATCTGTGTATTTCTTTTTATTGATAAGTCACATTGTTTTATCAATTGTTGTGGTACGGTTTGTACTATTGGCGGTCTATTATGCGTTAAGTAATCAGATAGAGCGGCACAAAAAAATTGTGAAGTGGGCTTATCCTATCTGGCTATATGTATCAGTAACAGGAGTAATTGTTTATCTGATGATTAGTCCATATTATAGTTAATGTATGTGGACTACCTTTATTTTCCCATTTAGAATTAAAAGAAACAGTATGAAAAAAAGTGTAATAATCTGGATCACAGCCTTGATTTTGTTGATTGGTTTTTCTACAACAGATTTACAGGCGCAATGCGCTATGTGCCGTGCCTCTGTGGAATCAAATCTAAGTAGTGGTGAGTCAACATTAGGGTCTGGGTTAAACAAAGGCATTCTGTTTTTGCTGGCTATGCCTTATCTGGCTATCAGTATTATTGCATACCTATGGTATCGTACCAGCATAAAGGAAAGAAGCAAACGTTTATATGTAGCTACTATTCTCAAAGAGAAGTTGAACATAGGATAGATACTATTTATTCTGGAGAATGAAAATGTCAGGCATCACACCTGACATTTTTTGTTTGTACTTTTATATTCTAATCTGTAAATAAATGAATACTCGTGAAGGTAATTTACTGTTTCCTATCTTTCTGAAACTGGAAGAAATGCAACTGCTGATAGTTGGGGGGGGCGGTGTTGGATTGGAGAAGCTGTCAGCTGTATTAAAAAATAGTCCGGCAACATCCATTACTATGGTGGCTACCTGGTTTGGAGATGAAACCCGGGAGCTAGCATCAGTACATACCAATGTAGCCTTGATTGAAAAAGCATTTGAGCCAGCTGATCTGGATGGGAAAGATCTGGTTATTGGTGCTACAGGTATAAGAGAATTGAGTGAACAGATAACAAAAGAAGCTCATAAACGTAGAATATTGGTAAATATCGCTGATACACCTGATTTATGCGATTTTTATCTGGGGTCAATTGTATCTAAAGGGGATCTGAAAATCGCTATATCCACTAATGGAAAATCGCCAACTCTGGCTAAACGTATCAGAGAATATCTGGAAGAAGCATTACCAGATACTACACAACATTTACTCGATAATTTGCAAAATATCAGAATGCAAATGAAGGGCGACTTTCAGTCCAAACTTCAGGCATTAAACGAATTAACAGAGAAAATATTCAAAAAGTGATTTTCTCACATAGTAGCCAATCCTCAGTATGATTAACGCTGCCTTACTTTTGATACACAAATAAGTAAAATCGAAACTATGCAGAATATATAAAATGCTTAGAATAGGTACTTATGCTTAAATGATTGAGATTGGAATAGTTGTAATGGGAGATCTAATAAATTGGTTATCAGAATGTGTTATAGTAGCGCATAGAAGGTTAAAAACAAAAATAACAGCTTAGACTATCCGGAATTATTCAAAAAATAACTATACTTAGTCTATGATTAAGTGTAAATACTTGTTTTGTTGTAACTGCCTTTTGTTGGAAAGTACTTATTCAAGATAAATTTTTAATAAAGTAAGTAGGGACTATTTTTTAGTTATTTTCTGACTGGAATCGGTATTTTTCTCAAAAAGCCGTATTAAATTTAGGTGTTTTCTGTTGAAGTGATATGTTTTTTCGGGAAAAGGGTTTGTTTTAGAAGGTCAAATTCAACTTAAAGGTGAATCATACACTACTAGATAAAAACATTTATCGGAAGTTTACCCGGCTGTATATCATTGCACTGACCATAGTGGCATTCTTATCCATTTTAGGTCAGGTACTGGTACAGATCATGATTCACAACCAATCCAATGATTCCTGGATTATTAATTATGCTGGAAGACAAAGATTCCAGAGCCAGGCTATTGCAAAGATAACATTGATATTGGCCGATAGAGGAAACCAGGTAGATACAGCTTTTTATAGGGCAGAATTACAGAAGTGGATTCGTTCATGGTCTAAATATCATTATGCCCTGAAAAGTGGTAAGTTGACAGACTTACAAGTATCTGTAAAAAATAGTCAGGAGATACAGCGTATGTTTCTGGATATAGATCCGGATTTTGAAGCTGTTCGTCGTAGTGCCAGAAATATTCAGCATGAGTTGCTGTATCCGGGACCTGCATCAAAAGCACGGATTGATAGTGATATAACGTTTCTTCTGACACATGAAAGACTATTCTTGCAGAAGATGGAGATGATTGTAGCACAATATGGGGAGGAGGCTAAAGCCAAGGTAGATCATCTAAGAAGTATTGAGTTAACCTTACTGATAATAACACTGGTTGTCCTTTTGCTGGAAGCTTTATTTGTTTTTCGACCAGCTGTATATAAGCTGCGTCAGACGATTCTAGCATTGATAGACGCAGAATACCATACAAGAGAGATGAATGAGGAACTAAAGTCCTTGAATCAGTCACTGGAAGAGACTCGGGAGGAACTTGTCGCTGCTACTCAGTTGAAATATACCCGTGAGATAGAAGAGCAGCGTATGCGTACTGCTTATGTAATTCAGGGGCAGGAAGAGGAGAGAAAGCGTCTTGCACGAGATCTGCATGATGATCTGGGACAGATGTTAACTGCATTAAAACTTGGGATAGAAAATCTGGATGGAGGTGCTGAATGGACTCCTAAGGGACGAAAGAGACTGGATGATATTAAGCAATTGATTGCACAGACAATCAGTGAAGTGCGTATGGTGTCATTTAATCTGATGCCCTCTGTGTTGAATGATTTTGGGATTGTATCTGCTTTACGGTTACTGACATCACAGGTAGATGCTTCTTCATCACAAACGCAAGTGCTTTTTCAGTCAAACATAGTGGAAGAACGATTTTCAAAAGAAATAGAAATAAGTTTGTACAGAATTGCTCAGGAAGCACTCAATAATGCAATGAAATATGCAGAGGCTGATAGCATTAAAGTAGAACTATTATTAAAACGAAAAATGCTTTATCTGAATATTGTAGATGATGGTAAAGGATTTAATTATTCTGAATTTCAGCAAAAAACACCAAAAGACAGAGCCTATCATGGATTGATACATATGAAAGAAAGAGCCAGATTAATTAATGGAGATTTAACGATTTCGTCCACAATAGATGAAGGAACGCAGATACATGTAATCGTGCCTTTACCAACTACTAAGAAATAATGTACAACATAAACTCTCTATTCAACAAACTACCCGATAATGAAAAAAATCAGAGTTGTATTGGCTGACGACCATACTATTGTTAGAAATGGGATTCGTTCCATTCTGGAAGAATTTGAGGAAATTGAAATTGCAGGTGAAGCCTCAAATGGAGCAGAAGCTGTAGAAAAGGTGAAAAGTTTGTCGCCCGATATATTGATGGTGGATATTGCAATGCCTTTGTTAAATGGAATACAGGTTACTCAGGAGATCAGTCAGTTGGGTTTACCTACTCGTTGTCTGGTACTCTCTATGCATAATAATGAGGATTACATTATGAAATCCATTGAAGCAGGGGCAGGAGGGTATCTGTTAAAAGATACAACACGTGAGGAGATGCTACATGCTTTGCTGACAGTGAATCAGGGAGAAAAATACTTTAGTCAGTCGGTTTCTAATATCATTGTGAATGCCTACCTGCATAAAGTAAAACAACCTGACAATGTAAAAGATAAACGGACCAAGCCATCGAAGAAGGAGAAAGTGGTACTGAAATACATTGTGGATGGACTAAATAGCCGGGAGATTGCAGAAAAACTAAACTTGAGTGTACGTACTGTAGACAATCATCGGGCCAGTATGATGAGACGACTGGGAGTTAAAAATGCGGTAGAACTGGTACGTGTTGCAATGGAACAAAAGCTGATCTAATCTATATAGTAATACATATCTATATAGTAATACATACGTATACTTACAAAGAATGTATATCTCCTGTAAGTTTCCTGACAGGAGATATATGTTATGTACTTGCACCTATAAAGGTGTCCCCGTAATGTAGCTTTCCAGAGAAGATATTCTGGCTTTCTGTTCTCTGATAATCGCATCTAAAATATCTGTAATGGAAATCACGCCTACTACAGTATCTTCATGTACAACGGGTAAATGTCTAAAATGTCCCTCTGACATCAGCTTCATACAATACTCAATTTTATCCTGAGGTGTAACTGTAATTACCTTTTTGGTCATTACTTCAAAAATGTACGTTTGCTGAGACGCACGTCCCTGCAGGATACCTTTACGTGCATAATCTCTTTCTGAGAAGATCCCAACCAGATGATCATCATCAATTACTAATACGGCCCCGATATTTTTATCGTTCATCATGATCAATGCATCATATACATTTGACATAGAACGTACCGACCAAACCGTGTCAATCGACTTGTAATTCAAAAGCTGTTGTACCATCATACACTTTAAGGAGTTTAAAGGTGTGAAAAAATATATTAGAGGAAGTTTTTGAGTCTGTTGTATGGGTAGCGAGGATAAATATACTAATAAAAAGGGAAAAAACAGGATTTAAGCCGAAAAAAATAATTGGATAGGAAAATAAAAAATGACGAGAGCTAATTAGCTACTCGTCTGATTGTCAGGAAGCGGGCTTTGTAATAGGTGTTGGCCATCGTATCTGTACGTACACCTTTGCTGGTAGTGGCATGGACCCATGTCAGTTTCTCTCCTTTTTGGGAAACGATGATGCCTACATGACCCACTGTGGATGTATAAGGATCAGAACCTGTAAAGAAGATAAGGTCACCAGGTTGGGCTTCATCCATATACACTTGATTACCAATAGTGCCTTGTTCACTAGAGAAATAGGGAAGATAGATGCCAAATTGTTTGTAGACATAAAATGTAAAACCAGAACAATCAAATCCTGAAGGTTCTTTGCCTTCAGCAACATATGGTACTCCAACAAAACTTTTAGCAAGCTTTGTCAATTCGTCAGCATTGTAGTTATAGGGAATAATGTCACTGCTGGTATAATCATACACCTGGTTATAGTGGTACTTATCACTGTTTTGGGCTATTCCTGACATAAGTGTAAAGAATAGAATGGGGGATAGAAAGAGAGAGAGTAGCGTTTTCATAATGAGGTAGTTATATTGATAGAGTAAGATTATTGAAATCATAGACCAATATCAATAGAACAAAAGTTATAGGCAATCAGAACTGGATTGGGTGAGAGAAAGAATGTACCAGTTGTAAGAAAGGGTTGTTAAAATGAAAACGTAAAGGGGGTATGGTTTTAGTATATATACTTGTGAAATATGCTTTTGGAACTTTATGCACAAAAAAAGTATTATGCTAGAGTAGTGCTTGAAAATACATAGTTTTAAGCAAAGAAATTAACATATTACAAAATCTATCTAATTTTACTTATCATGGGAAAAGCAATCGAAATTAACGATTCTAACTTTGATCAGATCATTGCTGGTGATCAACCTGTAATGATAGACTTCTGGGCTGACTGGTGTGGTCCTTGTAAAATAATAGCACCTGCTGTAGAAGAGCTTGCAGCAGATTTCGAAGGAAAGGCTGTTGTTGGTAAACTGGACGTGCAGAATAACTCTCAGATCCCTCATCGTTTCGGAATTCGTAACATCCCAACTCTATTGATCTTTAAAAATGGTCAGGTAATAGACAAGCAGGTTGGTGTTGCTCCCAAGGCAATCTTAGCTCAGAAACTTAACGCAGCAATGGAAGAAAGCGTAAAATAAGCCGACTTCTATTTGATTCATAACCTGTGAACCCTCAGTTGCTTTGCAATTGAGGGTTTTCTTTTTATAGGTCGCCTTTAGCGGGCAATGTTATCAGGTAAATATATCAAAGTTATGATGATTATGTAAGATTACCAGAACTCTGATAATTACTGAATGCCATCAAATTTCTGATATTTCCTAAAAATGATCAGTATTTGATTTTTTCTCTGATCTGACCTAAACTCCGATCATCTGTGAATGTGAACAGAGTTTAGGTCAAACTCCAAAGTTGACTATTTTTCGAATACTTTTTCACCGTGATCGGTATTCTGAGCAAATCTTTTTTGACAGGTAATAATTTGTAAAGGACGAAAAATAAAAATCTGATCGGAAATCTGTTCATGAAAGCCGGCCAACCACAATTCGAATCAGAAAAAAGAAGCTACTTATTTAAGTTCAAGCTACCAGAATCCAAATTTTATGTCCAAATATAATAAGGCCTGTAATGGCTGCTCCCATAGCAATAAATAAAACAGCTCCTGCTGCAATGTCTTTAATGGCTCCTGCTTTGGGATGGAACTCGGGCGAGATAAAGTCTACAATTTTTTCTATAGCACTATTGAAGGCTTCTGCTGACCAGACAAGTACTATCTGGGTAATGATAATGGTCCACTCAATGTAGTTAAGTTTGAGTAGCATTCCTGCAACAATAGCCGCCAGTGAGGCAAGTAGATGAATACGGGTATTGTTTTCATATTGGATCACAAAGCCAATACCCCGTATCGCAAACCGGAAACTTCGAAATGTTTTTTGCAGACTCTTTATCGCACTACGAAGCAGATTCATGTTTGGCTAGTTGAATGAAACTTAAAAAAACAAAGTAAAACAATACCATCACTAGTGCAAAGGCTACTGACAACTTAAGGGCAGCCGGATTAAACGCCTGCCTGAGTATATCGATAAAGAGATGATGTGGTTGTACAAACAAATCCCAGCTATTCCAGCGACTGAAGCGACCCAGATATATACCAAAACCACTTAATCCAAGGGAACCAAGAATCAGTGTCCAGCCAAACGATGGACCAAATAGCCGATTCACCAGCTTATGTGCCAGTAGCATGGAATAAAGACCTGTATACATACCTACAGAGGCAAATGAGAACACCATCAGGCAATCATACCAAAGTGTATAGCTTTTCCGATAGCGTAGATGCATCAGATCGGTTATGATATAAGGCGCATTGGGGAGAAATAAGAGCCAGAAAGCTAAACCTACTGCTATCACTACATACTTGTTCACATATACAGGTTCGTAATTCTGAATAAACAACATAATCAGTAATGGAACCCATGCCAGAAATAAATTCCATGCCATAAAGCTATATTGAAGAGAATTGGAAGAAATTAGTCTCCAGCCTAGCATCAGACAGCAAATGCCTGATAACAATAACAAAAAGTGGATAGGTTTCTGGATGAGTGATAGTTTCATGGTTGTGAGGATTTTAGCTTTAAAACGGTTAAATGAAATAGTTTTGTTGGGATCAACAATAGGGTATTCATTAATTGTCAAAAATAAGAAATGTAAATATGTTAAAAGTACTTTGAGGCGCAAAGTTTGTGATTTTTTCTTAAAACAGAAAATATACAAGCTGTCTCTTTATAAAATCAGTGTTGGTAAATTCTTATTTATTGCGTAGAATTACCGCCTCCTTTCCTCCTATAGAAATATAAGCTGGTATTTGGTATAACTACAAGCAGTAGATATAAAGTTATAGGGTATAATGTGATTATGGTAGAGGAGTACAGACTATACACTAGTCCACCGATTATCTATGAAAGTATTAATTATTCGTTTTTCTGCTATTGGAGATATTGTCCTGGCATCTCCTGCCATTCGGTGTCTGCGAAAAAGTTTTCCTGATGCAGAAATCCATTTTCTTACCAAGAAGTCTTTTAAAGCCGTTACAGAAGCCAATCCCTATGTAAATCGTTTTCACTATTACGATAAAAGTGTCAAAGAGTTGCTTCCTGAGTTGAAACAAGCCAGCTTTGATTACATTATAGATCTCCAGAATAATGGGCGATCTTTACGAATTAAGAACGCTTTACCTGCCAAAGCCTATACTATCAACAAGCTGAATATCCAGAAATTCCTGTTAACTACGTTCCGGCTCGATTTTATGCCGAAACGACACATTACACAGCGAAGTCTGGATGTGATTCGTAAAATAGGAGCAGAAGATGATGGTCTGGGACTCGATTATTTTGTTCCAGCAGTAGATGAAGTGAATTGGACTATATTGCCGGTAACCCATCAGCAAGGCTATGTGGCAATCGTTATTGGTGCATCGTATCCTACTAAAAAGATGCCTGTACATAAACTAAAAGAGTTGTGTACCAGACTTCCTTTTCCCGTTGTCCTGCTGGGTGGGAAAGAAGAGATTGAGGAAGGCGAACAGATTGCATCTGTAGATCCTGCGAAAGTTTTTAATGGATGTGGCAAGTTTAATCTCAATCAGTCGGCAGATCTGGTACGCAAGTCTACATTGGTCATCTCACATGATACGGGTCTGCAATATATAGCGAGTGCATTTCAAAAACCGACATTTGCTATCTGGGGAAGTACTTCGCCTAAACTGGATGTAGAGCCTTATTATGGAAGTTCCTTTCAGAATACAGGTCATTTGTCTATATATGAGAATATACAGGTACCAGGGCTTAAATGTCAGCCTTGCAGTAAATATGGTAACAGAAAATGCCCTTTGGGACATTTTAACTGCATGGAAAAACAGGATATAGATCTAATTGTAGCTAAAGTGCAGGCAAAGCTATCTGACTTACAAGTTTTCTTACCTAAACATAGAACAGAAGTTAGCTAAAACACTAAATATCCCGCACAAAGTTAAAGAAGATACCTTTGTCTCCCAGTCGGTTTACAGCATAGTTAAAGCGCATCACTACATTGTAAAATGTAACGATATCAATTCCTGCACCTGTGCTGTAAATTAGTTTGTTGGCCAGAAGGCTATTGCCAGGATTATTAGTTGGATCTACAACATATCCAAAATCTCCAAATGTAGTCAGGTAAAGACTAATGGGAATGGTTGAAAACTGTTGTATCCGGAATCCTGGTATACTAACCTCAGTTGATAACAATTCACGCTTGAATGTAAACTTAGCAAATCCAAAGTGTTGGCCATCGACAATATATCGCTCATAGCCCCGCAGGTATTCAAATCCAAAACCCAGTGCCCGGTATTGAGCATACGGTTGTAGGGAAGGGTAGGAGGTCATACCCTGGATATTCATGTTCCAGAAGAATTTTCTTCCAATAGGACTATAAAGAGCAAAGTTTACCCGTAAAGATGTTTTATCAAAATTATCAGCAGGTAACAAACCTGCACGTGTAAGTTCAACTTCGAAGTAGTGGCCACGCAGAGGATAGGCTACCAGATCCCGTCGATCATTGACAAACTCATAGCTTAACTGAAAGTAATGCTGACGCGTTTGTCCATGCAGAAAATAATCAGGATTAAGCTTGGCTATGGAATCAGAAATAGTATTGTAGTGAAAACGTCCTTCTATACTATGTTGATTATAAAACTGGGGACGTCGCGAGAATCGGACGGAGGTGAAAAAGCGCTCTCGCATAACTTCATTGGTATTGAGAAACTCCAGCTTATTTCCTTCCGTCTGATAAGCCATATTCTTGTTTGTAGAGTAGCTTACCAGGAATCCGAGCCCATTCTTACGTGCTTTATCCAGATTGCGGATTGTATAAGCCAGATCAAAACGTTTGGTAAACCCAAACTGAGCTACTGCCCGAAGCTCTTCTCCATTGCCAAATACATTTTTGTGTGCTATTCTGAGTCCATAGTTCAGGCGTCGCAGATCTCGGCCCCGTTCACTCCACCACTCATTAAAGTTGCGGTCTCCCAGTTCCAGAATCACCATAGGAAATATATACCATCGCTCGGCTACCTGAATAACCAGATCGATGTTTCCAAATTCATTAGGCTGCAGCAATAACTCAACACTATTGAATAGATTGGTGTTGAATATTTTATTTTTATTTCGCTTAAGAACAAGATCGATCTGAGAACCTGGCAGTGTATCCCCTGGAGCGATATCAAGTTCCCGCATGATAACTGCCGCATTGGTTTTTTTATTTCCTTCTATATGGATAGTATGTATAACCAGAAATGGTTCATCAGGAATAGAAGTAGCGGGCAGGGCCTGCGTACTGCAGGACGAGAGACTTAACCATAAGCTAAACAAATATACCAGCATTGACTACCCTGTAGTTAAAACTTTTCTTTGTATATGAAAATCAAATCAGCCTGACAGATTTCTGGGCACATAATTTACGCAAAAAAAGGCAAGGCAGATGGTTGATTATGCAATTATTTTAATTGTATCTCTGGAAAACAACAAGATCTATTTTTAACCGTAATTTTTTTCTAATGGACTGACATCTTAAATTGCTGAATTGCAGAACTTATTGAAAAAATAGTCAGTTATGGAGAGGAGTATACATTGTGAAAGTTCGCTCAGATAACGTATGAAATATATTTTTATTGTATTGATTCGGTTTTACCAGTATGGAATCAGCCCATATTTTCCCAGCAGTTGCCGGTTTACTCCTTCCTGTTCCCACTATGGTATTGAAGCTGTTCGAAAGCATGGTGCTATTAAAGGCGGATGGCTTACTTTACGGCGTATTTCCCGCTGCCATCCATGGGGTGGACATGGCTACGATCCAGTACCATAAATAGATATAACACTAAAAGTAAAGAGGTCGCTGATATATACTATGTAGCGACCTCTTTATTATTTAAGCCTTTTTAGAAACAATATCTGTATTCAGTTTTGAGCTATTACGTAAGGCAATGATAATGATGATAATTCCTGCCAGAATTGCCGGAATACTTAGCCATTGTCCCATATACAAAGGCATTTCCCGTTCAAAGTCCACCTGAGGCTCTTTTAGTGTTTCATAAAAGAATCGTAGTCCAAAACACACAATCAGAAATAGTCCAAGTAGTAGTCCCTGAGGAGTTTGGGCCTTGTAACGATTCCATATCAGGAACAGGAGTATACACAATAGCAGACAGGAGAATGACTCATACAACTGAGCTGGATGGCGGGGAATACCATATACATTGACAGCCACTACTGTTTCGCCATCTTCATTGGAAACGGTATGTGTAAAGGGTCGGGATAATTCCAAACTGAAGTGTTCTCTCACCTCCGGACTTTGCCCTAAGGCAGGAGGGATGTCTCGTTGGGCAAAGCTGTTCATATCTGAGTTGGCAGCTTCTTTTTCCAGATAGGTTTTTACTTTCAAAGGAACATATATCTGCCCGTTTACTGTCGTATCTTTTCTGGATTCATCTTTTTGCGTTCTTACTTTTGTTACATCTTCTGGAAATGGCGTCATAATAGCACTGCGGGCAGGGCCTGCAAACACAAATCCCCAGGATGCATCTGTCGGCTTACCTATGATTTCGGAGTTCATTAGGTTACCCAGACGAATCAGACAACCACATAGTGCCACAATGATCACTATACGGTCTGCTACCCATAGATACGTTTGTCCGGAATTCTTTTTCTTACGGACATATAACCAGAATGTAAATAAGATGGCAATTGCGGCTCCATGACTGGCTAAGCCTCCATGCCAGATTTTGAAAATTTCCAGAATATGGTCAAAGTCCTTAAAGTATTCCTGAGGTTCATAAAACAACACATGTCCGAGACGTGCACCTATTACTGTGGCAAGAACCATGTAAACGGTTAGCGTTTCAACATCCTGGGCAGGCTTGCCTTCTTTTTTGAAAATGTGAAAAAGGATTTGCTGACCAATCAGAAAACCTAGTGCAAAGAATAAACCATACCAGCGTGGTTCCAATAACAGGCCAAAAACTTTAGCACGAAAAATTTCGGGTGAAACGTCCCAGACAATAAATGAAAGCATAGTAAAATGTGCTGAAAACAGGATAAAAAAAGGATAGACTAAAGAATGCTTCAGAGATAGCTTCAGTATCTATCAGATTATAGACAAATTTAGAATAACGCAAAGATAGTTTTTTTTATGAAGCAGGAAAGGGGCTTTGTATTACCGAAACATGAACAAAAAGACTGAGCCAATGTATATATAGGGATAGTAAAACAAAAGGGTAAAGAAGAATTACAATGGTGAGGCCATTTGTACCTTCTTTACCCTTTCATATGTAAGAAACAAGTTATTTTACTTCTTCATAATCAATATCAATATAATCACCACCTTGTGAACTTCGTTTATTTCTCTGGCTAGTCTGGCTTCTTTCATAATCCACGCTGATATCTCCCTCATTACGACGGGATTGCTTGCGCTGATTTTGTTCTTGGTGACGCATCTGTTTTTCAACAGCACGCATACCTAACATCCAGAATAGGCTACGAAACAGAAATCCTCCAATACGTGAAAGTACGAAGATAATAACGAATGATATAAGCAGAAATTTAAACAAAGCTGTCTGACGTTTTCTTATATTGACGAATAAAACCAGAAATTATTGTTTTCCAAACGTGGATTTACAGGAAGGTAAGGACTTTCTGATCAAAGTCTTACCTTCTGTTTATCATTGATTCAGCCCTATTAACGGCTCAGATACAGATTTCGTTCCGAATACACTTTTTGAAAGAAATCATCATCCAGGTCGTCAATAAAGTAAATTGCTTCTCCCGTTGACTTCATTTCAGGCCCAAGTTCCTTATTTACATTCGGGAACTTATTGAATGAGAATACAGGCAACTTGATGGCATATCCCTGTCTGCGTGGATTGAATTCAAAATCTTTTACTTTTTTCTCTCCCAGCATCACCTTAGTGGCATAGTTTACATACGGTTCATCATACGCTTTGCAGATGAATGGAACTGTACGAGATGCCCTTGGGTTAGCTTCGATTATATATACTTTCTCATCTTTGATCGCAAACTGAATATTTATCAGACCCACCGTATTGAGAGCCAGTGCAATCTGTTTAGTATATTTTTCGATTTGTAGAATCTCCAGTGCTCCCAGGTTAAATGGAGGCAATACTGCATTGGAATCACCTGAGTGAATACCCGCCGGTTCAATATGCTCCATAATACCAATGATATATACATCTTCTCCATCACAAATCGCATCGGCTTCGGCTTCGATGGCATTTTCGAGAAAGTGATCCAGCAGAACTTTGTTATCCGGCATATCCTTAAAGATATCTACCACGTGGTTAGCCAGTTCTGTTTCATTGATTACAATCTTCATACCTTGTCCACCCAGTACATAGCTTGGACGCACCAGCAATGGGAAACCTAATTCACGGGATAGTTCCAGTGCTTCATCTGCATTCTGCACTGTTCCAAACTTAGGATAAGGAATATTATTATCTTTCAACAAAGTAGAGAAACTACCACGATCTTCAGCCAGGTCCAGTGACTCAAAGCTGGTACCGATGATTTTGATACCATAACGGTTCAGCTTTTCTGCCAGTTTCAGAGCGGTTTGTCCACCTAACTGTACAATTACCCCTTCCGGTTTCTCGTGTTGAATGATATCATAGATGTGTTCCCAGAATACAGGTTCAAAATACAATTTGTCTGCAATATCAAAATCGGTAGAAACCGTTTCTGGATTACAGTTGATCATGATGGTCTCGTAGCCACACTCTTTAGCTGCCAGAATGCCATGTACACACGAGTAGTCAAATTCGATACCTTGTCCGATACGGTTAGGGCCTGAACCCAGTACAATGATTTTCTTCTTCTCTGATACAATGGATTCATTGTCCGGACCTTCAATCGTATTTCCTTCTGGAGCCAGTGCAAACGTTGAGTAATAATAAGGTGTCTTCGCTTCAAACTCAGCTGCACAGGTGTCTACACATTTATAGACACGTTTGATGCCCATATCATTCCGTTTTGTGTACACTTCACTTTCGTAACAATCCAGTAAGTGTGCAATCTGACGGTCTGCATATCCTTTGTTTTTGGCTTCAAACATCAGAGAAGCTGGAATGGTCTCCAGATCATATTTCTGGATTTCTTTTTCCAGTATCAGCAACTCTTCAATCTGATTTAGGAACCATGGATCTATTTTGGTTAACTTTTGTATCGTCTTGAATGGGATACCTAGTTTGAAAGCATCATAGATATGGAACAAACGGTTCCAGCTTGGATGCTCCAGACTATATAACAATTGCTCCTGATTAGTCAGTTCTTTTCCATCTGCACCTAAACCATTACGTTTGATTTCCAGCGACTGACATGCTTTCTGTAGTGCCTCCTGGAAGTTACGTCCTATACCCATCGCTTCACCTACTGATTTCATCTGTAAGCCCAGACTACGATCTGCACCTTTGAATTTGTCAAAGTTCCAGCGAGGTACTTTCACGATCACATAGTCAATAGCAGGTTCAAAGTAGGCAGAAGTTGTTTTGGTGATGGCGTTTTGTAACTCATCCAGGTTGTAGCCAATAGCCAGCTTTGCTGCAATCTTGGCAATCGGATAGCCGGTTGCTTTAGATGCCAGTGCTGAAGAACGGGATACACGTGGGTTAATTTCAATCGCAATGATATCGTCGTTGACAGGGTTTACAGAGAACTGTACGTTACATCCTCCAGCAAATTTGCCAATACCATCCATCATCTTAATAGCGAGATCCCGCATTTTCTGATACAATGTATCAGGTAGGGTCATAGCTGGAGCTACTGTAATGGAATCTCCGGTATGTACCCCCATCGGGTCAAAGTTTTCGATAGAACAGATGATAATAAAGTTTCCATTGTTATCACGTAACAATTCCAACTCATATTCCTTCCAACCCATGATACTTTGTTCTACCAGTACCTCATGGATAGGAGAGGCATGCAGACCTGCATTCAGAGCCGCATCAAATTTGGAAGCATCGTTTACGAATCCACCGCCTGTACCTCCCAATGTATAGGATGGGCGAATAACCAATGGAAATCCTATTTCCTGTGCAATCTCTTTTCCCTCCAGATAGGAACGAGCCGTACGACCTTTACACACGTTAACATCCAGTTCCATCATCTTCAGACGGAATTTCTCTCTGTCTTCTGTAGTTTCGATGGCTTTGATGTCAACCCCAATGATTTTTACATCATATTTTTTCCAGATACCAGCTTTATCACAGTCAATTGCCAGGTTCAGAGCGGTTTGTCCACCCATAGTTGGCAATACGGCATCAATTTTGTGTTTTTCCAGAATTTCACGAATATACTTCTTCTCCAGCGGACGCAGGTATACATGATCTGCCGTCACCTTATCGGTCATAATTGTCGCCGGATTGGAGTTGATCAGCACCACTTCGATGCCTTCCTCGCGAAGCGAACGAGCCGCCTGCGAACCAGAATAATCAAATTCACATGCTTGTCCAATAATGATGGGACCAGAACCAATAATAAGAACGGATTTGATGGAATTGTCTTTGGGCATTTTGAACAGGTTGGAGGATAATTAAAAATCCCGCAAAGTTAATGCAAAAAAGAATAGATGATAAGAAGTTTTTTAAGAAAAAATAGTATATTTAACTAAATCAAACCGCTATGCCCTATGTGTGGACGTTATTCAATCATTCTGGAAGAAGAATCTCTCACCCGTGCCTTTCATGCACAACTATCACAGGACTTTCCTCCACATTACAATGCTGCTCCCGGACAATCTCTGCCTGTAATTACGAATGAAAAGACTAGTCAGGTACAGTTATTCCGCTGGGGATTTATTCCGCAATGGGCTAAGGAAGAGAATGTTGGCTACAAAATGATCAATGCACGCCTGGATGGAATCGAAGAGAAAACTTCCTTTAAAAAAGCCTTTCAGTCACAACACTGCCTGGTATTGGCTAATAGTTTTTTTGAATGGAAACAAAGCAGTTCTGGAAAAAATGGAAAGACGCCTTATCTGATTAAACCCAGAGATCAGGACTTGTTTGCAATGGCTGGTATCTGGAACCGCTGGACTAACTATACAACCGGAGAAGAAATATCTTCGTTTGCTATTATTACCACAGAGGCCAATGAACTGATGGGATCTATTCATGAACGAATGCCTGTGATATTATCATCTGAACAGGCTTCAGGATGGATTAATCCATCTCTATCTATAGACAAGCAAAAAGCATTGTTGACTCAGTATGACTCAGAACAGATGGATGCCTATGAGGTAACGCGTGAGGTGAACAAAGCCTATAATGACTATCCTCAGTTGCTGGAACCACTAGGAGATTCTATCAGGATACAGACAGGATCTGTTTCCTGAGTCTGTAGGCCTATAAATTTTTCATCACCTTTTTTCTTGCTAAAACCTCCCAGAGTTTCGGTCAAAAGCCGTAACTTTGGGACATGGATCAGTTTATTGTTTCGGCACGGAAATACCGCCCCTCTACCTTTGATACCGTTGTAGGACAATCTCATATTACTACTACCCTTAAAAATGCAATCCGACAGCAACAGCTGGCGCAGGCCTTTCTGTTTTGCGGACCCAGAGGGGTAGGGAAGACTACCTGTGCCCGTATTCTTGCTAAAACTATTAACTGTCAGAATCTAACTCCGGAAACAGAACCTTGTAATGAATGTGATTCGTGCCGGAGTTTTAATGCCAGTGCTTCTTTTAATATTCATGAGCTGGATGCCGCATCCAATAACTCAGTTGATGATATTCGTAACCTGGTAGATCAGGTACGCTATCCTCCGCAATCAGGTAAATACAAGATCTATATTATAGATGAGGTGCACATGCTTTCCAATGCGGCGTTTAATGCCTTTTTGAAAACACTGGAAGAGCCACCTAGCTATGCAATCTTTATTCTGGCCACAACCGAGAAACACAAGATTATTCCTACTATTCTGTCCCGTTGTCAGATTTTTGACTTCAACCGGATTGGAGTAAATGATATTGCTTCCCATCTGGGAAATATTGCTGGAAAAGAAAGCATTCGGGCTGAAGAAGAAGCTTTACAACTGATTGCTCAGAAGGCAGATGGAGGATTACGGGATGCGCTTTCTATGTTCGACCTGATTACCACCTTTTCTACAGACCGGAGCATCTCCTATAAGAATACCATTGACAACCTGCACATTCTGGATTATGATTACTATTTCCGGATGACAGAGTCTTTGCTCAATGAAAGTATTCCACAGGCATTGCTGATATTTAATGAAATCCTTCAGAAAGGATTTGATGGGCATCAGTTTATGGTGGGCTTGTGTGAACATTTGCGCAACTTGCTGGTGTGTAAAGACCCAGCTACAGTTACGTTGCTACAGGTGGCTGGAAATGTGCAGAAAAAGTATCTGGCACAATCCGGACAGGCATCTGTGTCGTTCCTGCTTTCTGCTTTGAATCAGGGTAATCAGTGTGATCTGAATTACAAAAGCAGTAAGAACCAACGTTTGTTGGTAGAGTTAACGCTGATGAAAATGGCTCATATCCCATCTGCAATAGATATGACCAGAGCAGTACAAAACGGCAGTGCCGACTTAAAAAAAAAACTTGATACAGTAGAGAACCCTCCCAAAATAGAGCAAAAGAGCCCATTGGCAGGTGGAAATCAGCCTCCTGTCAATGGATCTACCTCCAATGGAACGGTTTCTGATATAAAAACAACTCCGTCGGTTACCCCTAACACTACCATACCCACACAGTCTGTGGGAACAACTCCTGTCAGCAACCAACCTAACCCTAACCGTACCAATCCGGCATTAAAAACGCCTAAGCTTACACCTAGCATTAGTCTATCCAATCTGTCTGATACATCTGAAAAAAAAGCGGATGATACAGAAACAGTAATAAACTATGGGAATGAGCCGTTTACGCCTGATCAATTGCTACAACAATGGCAGGCTTTTGCCAAAACCCGTAGCTATCCAACTGAATTGCTGATTCTGAATCGGGGATATGAATTTCAGAATGGAACCATTATGCTAAAACTGGAAAACCAGATACAGCTTACTCAACTGAATGAATTTCGATACGAATTGCTAGAGTTTTTGCGTAAGAGATTACGAAACAGTACGATACAGATTCAGGGCGAGATTGTAGAACAGGGAAAAAAACGGATGGTCTATACCAACCGTGAAAAGTTTGATTACCTGGCCGAAAAATATCCGGTATTGAATGACTTAAAAAGCCAATTGGGATTGGATATGGATGTATAAAAGTTCTCATTCTCTATAGGTGTATACATCTGAAAGTTACTAATTCTAATTTTCTTCTGGACGAAATACTATTCCATTGGCTTTCACTTCTATAAAGAAGAGAAAGGTCTTTTGGGTTGGACTATCTATGTTGAAAAATAGGGTGTTTTGCCTATTTTTACTTTTCTGCCATTTTGCATTATATCGTTCTGTGTATTGTATTATTTGGATAAGTTAAGTATTGGTAAAATTATATTTGGGATTTGCGGATAAGGTTTTGTTATTTTATGACCTTACTTATTTCATACTTCCATAATCAATCCTTTTCAAGTAAAATGTGTATTAAATATAGATGGTTGGCTACTTTATGTATCCTGGTGTCAACCTATCTGCAGGCTCAGACTGCCTATGAACTGAACAGTGGCTGGCAGTGTGTCAATGTCGCTAAGGTGAAGGAAGCTGGACAGGCTATTTCTGTTCCTTCCTATAAATTATCTGGCTGGATGCCTGCTATTGTGCCAGGTACTGTACTAACGACTCTCCTGGAAAACAAAAAGGTTCCTGATCCTTTTTATGGTATGAACAATGAGAAGATTGCCGATATCTATGATACAGGCCGCGAATACTATACCTATTGGTTTGCCAAAGATTTTAAAGAAACTGTCCCCAAAGGAGAGGAACAGGTATGGCTTCATTTTCGTGGGATAAACTATAGCTGTGATGTATACCTGAATGGCAAGAAGTTGAATGCTGCTACACATTATGGTATGTTTCTTCGTCAAACCTATAATATCACCAATGTTCTTTCTAAAGATGGCAATAACCGTCTGGCAGTAATTGTACATCCTCCAGACCCAGTAGGAAATGCAAAAACAGGTCAGGGCGGTGATGGTATGATTGCCAAAAATGTATCTCACCAGTATGTAGCTGGCTGGGACTGGATTCAGCCGATTCGTGATCGGAATACAGGTATCTGGGACAAGGTGACTATTGAAAAAACAGGGATAGTGAATCTAAAGAATCCACATGTGGTAACGTTGGTACCTGGTGTCAGAAAGGCTGAAGGACCACAGCAACCTGCTACGATTAAAGTATCTGCTGAACTGGAGAATACAAATACTAAGAAAGTAGAGGGTACATTACAATATACACTGGATGGACAAACTGTATCTCAAAAAGTGAGTCTGGATGCTCAGAAAACTACTGTCGTACAGTTGCCTGATTTTACACTACAGAACCCAAAGCTGTGGTGGCCTCATGGGTATGGAAAGCAACCTCTATATGATCTGAAAATGCAGTTTACTGTAGATGGTAAATCTGTATCTGATCAGGAAACGGTTTCCGTAGGAGTGCGTGAAATTCAGACAGAATGGAATGCTGTTACCCGAAGCAAACAAGTGGCAGTGAATGGACAGAAAATCTTTATCAAAGGTGGAAACTGGATTATCTCGGATGCCATGCTGCGTTTTACAGATGCCCGCTATGATGCGGAAATCCGTTTTCACCGCGATATGAACCTGAATCTGATTCGTATCTGGGGTGGTGCATTGAGTGAACGGCCTGAGTTTTACAAAGCCTGTGATAAGTATGGTATGCTGGTAATGCAGGATTTCTGGGTATCTGGTGACTGCAATGGACGTTGGGTAGATCCTGTGAAAAAAGAAGATCAGTGGACTCGCCGCAAATATCCGGATGATCACAAGCTGTTTTTACGTTCGGCTGAAGACCAGATCAAGATGATTCGTAACTATGCTTCACTGGCTATGTGGTGTGGAGGGAATGAAATCACTCCACCAGAAGATATCCTGATCCCATTGCGTGATTCTATTCTGCCTGAACTGGATGGCACACGCTGGTTTATAGACTATTCCAATTCCGATGATATGTCATATAACTTCCTGGGAGGTAATGGCGATGGTCCATATGGCATTCAGCCGATCAACCGTTTCTGGGAGCATCGTACCTTTCCGTTTAACTCAGAAGTGGGTTCTGTAGGTGTGGGAGATTATGAATCTCTGGAGCGGTTTATTCCTGCTGCCAATATGACGCCTCCTCACTACTCTACCAAAAAGATAGATCCGGTGTGGGATTATCATAAGTACATTGGCTATGATGAATACCTGCAACCATATGGTGAACCTACAGAAGCCCGGGACTTTGCTAAAAAAGCTCAATTGGTAAATTACGACCAATACAGAGCACTGATGGAAGGTTTTAGCGCACATATGTGGGACTGGTATACTGGAACTATAATCTGGAAAACGCAGAACCCATGGACTGCCATGCGTGGACAGATGTATGACTATTACCTCGATGTAAATGCCTGTTTGTATGGATTAAGAAGTGGCAGTGAGCCTTTGCACATAATGTATAATCCGGTAGATGGTATGGTAATGATCGTAAACAATACCTTCGAAACCAAAAGAGATCTGATGCTGACTATTAAAGCCTATACCATCAGTGGAAAAGATTCACTCATTACACAGGTGTTTAACGAGATTGGGCCAAGTACTGTAAGAAAGTATGTACCTATATTGCCTACTATTAATGCATTGCGCAAAGAACAGGGAGTATTCCTGTCGTTGAAATTGCTGGATGTAAATAAGAAGGTCGTAAGCGAGAACTTCTATTGGCTTCCAGATGGCAGTGGCAATTACTCAGGGCTAAATAAGATGGCAAAAGCTTCTGTACAGACTTCAGTAAAGGTGCTTGAAAAAGGAAAAATCGAACTGAAGATCAGCAATCCGGCAGGAGGAGCAGTGGCTTTCTTTAACCGCGTTGCCTTGGTAGATCCCAAAACTAAAAAACGTATTCTTCCTGTGTTCTTTAGTGATAATTATGTGTCTGTATTGCCAGGAGAAGAGAAAACAGTAGTGATGGAATACACACCTGATAGCCAGTCTGCACAACCACTTGTTTCGTTGTCGGGATGGAATGTAGAGGAGAAATTTATTCCTGTGAAATAAGAGAAAGAATAGCGTACTAAAAAGAAAGAGGTGCCTGACTGTAGGTGCCTCTTTTTTATTAATTCTAACTTATGGTGTCATCAACAAAAATAAACCAGAGCCTGTACTACTAAAAAGAGTATAGGCTCTGGTTTTTAAGACTTATATCTTAAATTTCGTATATACTAAATATCTGAAAGAAACATACTATGAGCCTGAAGCACCTGTCGCTTCAACTGCTTTACCAATCTTGGATAAAGGAAAGGGCTTTTCTATAAATTGTTCTGCTCCACTTTGGCGTGCTGCTTCCTGAGCCTCATTCATTCCACTGATCACAATAACGCTAATACGTGGATTGTGTTTTTTTATTGAACTTACCAGATCTGTTCCTTTGCCTCCTGGTAAATTGTAGTCCATGATCACAATATCTGGTTCAAAAGTGTGGACTTTTTGCATTACTTCTTCAAAAGTGTAGGCAGATTGCACCACATATTCTTTTGTTTCAAGGAAGTTTTGTACTAAAAGACAAAGGTCAGCCTCGTCCTCAACGATTAAAATTTTGGTTTCCATTGGGTTAACTCGATAGGAGTTCTCTTAGATGTTAGCTACTGATTTACATGGCTTTATGGGATTTTTTGTAAGTAGTTTGTTACTATGCCAGACAGATTGAAAAATGTTGTTAGCATATCTTCCTGGCTTTTTACGAATAAATAGGTTGTGTTGTTCAAAAGAACGGAAGGGAAATTACAAAATAATCGTGCCAGGCTTTTTTCGGACATACTGGTAAATATTTGCGAAACAGAGGAGATAGTATAAGATCATTCTATTTATTTACCAGAATTTAAGTACTATTATGCAAATCTGATTCGTATGAGAGTACTTTATCTAACGATAATATACTTTGGAATAATGACTTGTTCCTGGGCTCAGCAGATAGCTGAAAAAACAATTGTATCACAAGTAAAGCCTGTCAGTAATTGTAAAATGACAACTACACTATTTCGGCAACTGGTGACTTATGCAGGATCAGATCTACTAATGGCAATACCGAAATCAGTGGATGCGAGTTAGAAGTCTGGAGTTTTAAAAAGGAATCGGAAGCGAAGAATATTTTCTCTTTCTTGTCAACTGGTGCTCCACATGGTATTTTTTTGTTTAGTGCAGGTTTTCACTATGTTCGTATAGGGAGAAATATATTCATTTTCTCAGTAACACAGCCCAGTAATATACCTGTAATGAAGAAGTTGATGCGTGCTATTGAGCGAAAATATACTTGCCTGGGTAAGGTAGAGCATGAAAAGAGCCAGTAGTAGATAAAACTAGCAGGCAGGTAATGTAAAATAAAAAGTAGTTCCCTCACCTGGAATGCTGGATACCCAGATAGTCCCTCCATTACGCTCTACAAACTCTTTACACAAACCCAGCCCCAAACCTGTACCTCTTTCGCCAGAAGTACCTGTAGTAGTATAGCCCTGCTGCGCAAATATCCGGGATATATTTTCCGGATGAATACCTACTCCTGAATCAGCTATGCTGATTTGTACCATTGCAACTGTTTCAGTGGTCTGATACGGTTCAGCATGTAGTCTGATTGTACCTCCTGGCGAACTGAATTTAATGGCATTATTGAGTAAGTTACGCAGAATGGTCTTGAGCATATCCGCATCTGCTTTGACACACAAGGTAGTATGTGTACTGGTGACTGCGAGTGTGAGTTGTTTTTCTACTGCCTGTTGTTGAAACCTGTCCACTTTCAACTGGAATAGCTCTGCGATAGATACATCGACAGGGTTTACTTCAATAACATCCATCTGGCTGCGCGACCAGTGAAGCAATTCTTCTGTAATATCAGAGGCATGTGACAAGCGTTGGTTCAGGGCCGATACAATGCTTTTTAGCTCTTCAGGAGACAAGAGATCTGTTTCTATCAGATCGATGGCACTTCGCAATGCATTTAATGGGCTCCGTATATCATGAGAGACAATCGAGAAGATTTTGTCTTTTGCCTGGTTACTCTTTTGCAGAAGACTTGCCTGTTTTTCTATTTCAGTTTTTGCGTTTGAGAGTTCCTTATTCGCTGCCATAAGCTTTCTCCGATGATTTACTACCAACAGGAAAAAGAGAATGGTTATCGCAAGACCTAAACCTATAAAGATCGTTATAGTTTGTTGAAATTTTTTATCTCTTTCCAGTTCTTCTACCTCTTTCTGGGTCTGTGTGAGTTCGAGCTTTGTTTGTATAAGGGAGATGGTTTCACTTTTTTCAGTAGTTAAGAGGCTATCACTAAACTGCTTGTATTGCCGATAGTATCGTAGGGCATTGTAATAGTCTTTCTGCTCATTATAAATCTCGTACAACAGTTGGTTGGCAGCCATGGCATCATACATAATGTGTACAGATATGGCTTTATTGGCAGCTTTTTCTGCATATTCCAGACTGGCTGGATAGTCTTTTTTATCCTTATAAATCTGAGACAGTCCCAGGAGTGTAGAAGTTAGAGTGGATTGATCATTAATATGCTCCTGAATGACCTTTGCTTTTTGCAGATAAGAAATCGCTTCAGGATATTTTTTCTGATTGATGTAGATGTAGCCAAGATTGGTAAGACTTTGTCCGATGCATACCTTATAATCTATCTGTTGTGAAAGTGTCAGTGCCTGCTGGTAGTAATTAAGAGCTAGTATGGGGTTATCCTGCATTTCATGTGTCAGTCCCATATTGTTAAGTGTAGTAGCAAGGCCGTCTTTCTTGCGAACAGAGCCAAATGCGGCAAATGCTTTGTCAAAATACTTCAAAGCTGATTTGTAATCCCGTTGATCAAAGTAGACCAGACCAATGTTATTGAGGCAAAGTCCGAGTTCTGCCTGGTCATTGATCTGTATACAGAGAGGCAGACTTTTCTGGTAGTTGGATAATGCCTGGATGTGATTTCCTTTTGTCCAATATCCCAGTCCTATTCTGTTATAGGCATGTGCCTGCCCTCTGACAAAGTTATGTTGCTCTGACCATTGCGCGCATTGGGTCGCTAAAAGGATCGTAGTATCTGGCTTACTTCGGGAATAGTGCTCAGCTATATCCGCAAGCAGTAGGTACCGGGTAGAATCTGCATGGGTATTTTTGTAGAGATGCATGAGACTATCCAGTAGTTTGGGGTCCTGGCCAAAAACGGGATAGGAGAGGAGAAAGATAAAGAGATACCTGAAGCGAATCATATTTTTTGGGACTAATAGTACCAGCAAGAACTGGGAAGAGTCATGTACTCTTCAGACTTTCCTTATCCTATTCGGGATGTTTATTACCCGATTGCCATCAAATCTCTCTTTGTCTGATAAGAAGGTTTGGTAGCATAGAGAAGATTGTGAGTTATGGTGTTTGTTCGGTTTATGCTTTAGTATCTGTTTTTTATGTACAAAAGATTGTATAGGCCTGCTAGATACAAAAGCTAAATTAGTTAATGCATAGGGGAATTCCGATTGATAGTAGGATATAATTTGTACACTGAAAGATTTGATATAAAAGGTTGTCTTATAGAAATAAATATTGAGATATCAAGCTACTAAAAAGATAAAGAGCAGGTAAGAGTTGCTGAATTAATCATTTGCTGCAAATTATGTGAAAGGTTGATGAATGTGCATAACTCAGTTCAAGCCTGATCATGATTAGACTTCTGATATTTTTTCAAAGTGATCGGAATTTTGGTCAAACGCAAAAGTGATTGGAACTCTGATTAAAAACGGTTGTAATAAATAGTCCAATTAATGTTGTGGTTCCTTCCAAAATGCTGAGAATTATGTGCAGTGCAAAACAAATAGTATAATTCCGCTCAGGAAGATTATTGGAAGTAATCAATGCAAGAAAGATACGATGATAATCTCTGGAAACTTTGTCATGCATCAGGCTGTCTCTAATAGCTGCACAACTACTTCCTGTGTGTCTGTATCAAATACCAGAATACCTTCATGCATGTCATCCAACTGGCCTAGCAATACACCCTGTTTATTCCATACGGATGACCTTCCAGCACATTCAGCTCCATCACACAAACCAATACAGTTAGACATAACTACAGACATAGCATAGGTTCTGGCAATCTCAGCAAGCCGTTCGATAGCTGTGGCTACTCCTTTGGCTGTCTTGGCTACACTGGATACATACAAGTTAGCACCTAATGTAGATGCATTTTGGGCATGTTCCGGAACTGAGAGTTCATAACAGATAGAAAGGGCAGCCTGTGGTGCATTACGAATTACTTCCAGGGTGTTATATCCTGAAATGAAGAATGGATCTTCGTCTGCATGCAGATATTTTTTAGAATATACCTGGTACGGTGCCTGAGGCTGATACAGCACCATACTGATATGCAGACCTGTTAAATCCCGGGTGGGTATTCCAATTCCAATTATGATTTGATGGATATCGCTTAATGTTTGAAATACTTCAAACCGGCTATCGTCAGGAGTGGTAGCGAGAGCGTCTGCCAGGGTAGGTTCATAGCCTGTAATAGAAAGCTCAGGGAAGATAATGATGTCTGAATTCTGAGATACAGCTATATGAATCAGGGCTTTGTGGGCTTCGATATTATAAGCAATATCACCTTTTACAGGCTTGGTTTGTGCAATGCAGATTTTCATGGTATGGTTTGACAGATAGATTATGAATAGCTGAATAGACCTATTTCTTAGTAAAAGCAAGTTTGATCCCCAACAGGATAAATACAAACGCTGTAGCCTTATCCATATAACTTTTTATTGTAGGATTTTGTATGAAATAACCAGATAGCCGGGCAGAAAAAACAGCCAGGCAGATACACCAGGTTAACCCTGTAGTAATAAATGTGAGCCCCAACAGCAAAAAGCTGAGTGTACTATTGCTGTAGGTAGGGTCAATGAACTGTGGCAGAAAGGCTAGAAAGAATAACGCTACCTTTGGATTAAGTACATTTGTGAGAATACCCGACAGATAAATACGCTGAAGACTTACTTTAGGAAGGGTTGCTGTTTCGGAGTTTGTTGCAGACTTTGAGAGCAATGCCTTTACACCCAGAAAAATGAGATAAGCTGCCCCTGCATACTTGACTATAGTAAAAGCCATCGCCGACTGTGCCAGAATTACTGACAAACCAATGGCAGCAAAAATAGTATGAACCAGCGTACCAGTAGCAATGCCCAGTGCTGATACAATACCCGCCTGTTTGCCATGAGAAATGCTTCTTCCCAGGATATACATAGTGTCTGAGCCGGGTGTGATGTTAAGTAAAATGCCTGCCAGCAAAAATGCCCAGTAGTTGATAATGCCAAACATGGTTTTGTAGGGTTGTATGGTGAGTGATGATTAGCGAATATACAGATTTTACTGTACTATCTCTCCCATAGGATTATAAGTTGTGTCTCATACCATAACTTTCTGGAAATAAAAAGGTTGCTTAACATAAGCAGATGTATAAAGCAGCCAATCAAAAGAGAGTTTGCTTCTTTTTCTGTTATTTATTTTTGCCCTTCTGGAAGAATCATTACTTGTTGATCTTCTGAAATACTCTCCGTTTCCCTATCCTTCTTAAAGAAACTTCCCGCCGTTAGCAGGACAGGTGTGACAAATAGAGTTGCGTTTGGTTTGTGAAAAAAACACTCCAAAAGTAAAGGCCGCTAACCTTGCCAGAAGATTCTTTCAGAAGGACAGAGAAACGGAGGAGAAAGCCTGGCAGAACAAAAAGGGATATATGATCGGTGGAGGTAAAAAGATAGGATACTAAATCACATAAAAGAAGAATAATGAAGTTGGAGGGTATTCAAAAAAAGAGCAGAGCCTATGCTTAAAGAAACATAGGCTCTGTTTTTTATATGCCTCAGATAAGAGTTTACCTCATCTGAAATCCTTCATGTGTTAGAGGCTACTTACAAGGTAAACGTATTGTCTTTCACAGTAGCATCCATAAATATTCCCCCATCAAGAGTAACTTTCTGGATGGCTTTGGTTGTTTTTAACGAAATGGATATTTGTGTCTGATCTGCCTTCCATACTGCAGCAGTTTGATGTATACTTTCTGTACTACCATCTGTATAGGTTATCTTTACATCAAACGGAACAGCAAAACCTCCAATATTTTGTACTGTCATAGTGTAACCTCCTGTGGCTTTGGTAACTCCCTGAACGGCCAGGTCGATATAGTAATTGGTAAAATACCAGTTATGGAAAAACCAGTTCAGATCCTGTCCGGATACATTGCTCATCGAGTTAAAGTAGTCCCATGGGATTGGATGTTTTCCATGCCAGCGTTCCATATATCCATGCAATGCTTTTTTAAACAACTCATCTCCCAGCATATCCTTAAGGGCAAAATGACTCAAGGCAGGTTTGCCGTAAGCGTTATTGCCATACCCAAAACGTAGTTCGCTGGAAGGGGTAATGATTGGAAGATCCTGATGGGTGGCTTTGGTATTTATCCACCTTTCTACTCTGAATTTTTTAAACAGGTTTTCGGCCTTTTCTTTTCCAAATGTAGCGGTGCCTATCAGCAATTCAAATGTAGTAGCCCAGCCTTCGTCCATGAAAGCATAACGGCTCTCGTTAATACCCATGTAAAATGGCATCCAGGTATGGGCTATTTCATGATCCTGTACAAACTGGGTAAAATCGAAGCTGTCGGTATGGCTGTCATTACACATCATAGGGTACTCCATATCGGCAAACCCCATCACGGAAGTCATTTTAGGGAAAGGATAGGGTACACCTGGCCAGTTGGTAGATAGCCAGCCTAAGCTATTACGGCCAAATTGTACAGCTCTGTGAAAATCTTCTGCTGAATCAGCAAAAGCAGCCTGCATGCTGGCACGGCGATTGGTTTTGGGATCAACAACCACGCTGGCTGCATCCCATACATAGGTATCACTTACAGCAAGGGCGACATCGCTTATATCCGTAGCTGTCCATGTCCAGGTATTCATTGCGTTTTTAGCCGTCACTCGTTTTTTGTCCATATCTTCCTTTGTCGCAATGTGTATGGTTGAATCACTGGTAAAAGATTTTTCCAGGCGTTTGGCATACTCAGGTTGTAGTACTTCTTTGGGATTTTGCAGTGTCCCTGTTGCCCAGACAACAAAGTTTTTAGGAACCTTTACATTAAGAGTATAATCATTGAAATCGTTGTAAAACTCCTGAGCATCTAAAAACTCAAGTGTATCCCAGCCATTGTAATCATCATAGACTGCAACACGTGGATAAAAATACGCCAGAAAGACGGTGGTTGGGTCCAGCATACCTTCACGTCCGCTTTGTATGGAGGCCTGGAAATGCCAGTCAATATCCAGTGTAAGAGATTCATGTGGCAGAAGAGGTTTGGGTAGCTTCACACCCCGGTTGGTACTGGATGGTTCATTATTCCATTGAATTGGAGTGCCATTTACCAGAAATTTATCAATCTGTATCCCTTCTGTCAAATACTCCTTTTCTGTAGCAAAAGATCTTGCCGCACCAGGACGGTGTATGTTCAGAATCATCTTCATATTGATCGTACGAAGAGTATCCGGACTGTTATTCGTATACACAATCTGCTCGGTACCTGTTACATTGCGGTCAGGTGGTTTCACTGTAACGGTAATGGTGTACTTACCATGGTTTTGCCAGTAATTTTTGCCGGGTTGACCGTCCTGAGAACGGGTTTGTTTTGCAAAGGCGGCTTTGATATCACGTGGCATGTACAGGCTTTGGGCCTGTAGTGGAATGGATGCAGCAATAAACAATGCTGCAGATACTAATTTTCTTAACATACAAATGGTTAAAGTTTGCGGCAAGGTAGTAAAACCCCAAATGACACACCACAATTCTTTACATGGAAGGTTGAGGAATGGTTTGGGTAATTTTCAATAGGAGCAAACACTACTCAGTATATTATTTCTCCTTTTCCATCGTGATCACCACACGGCGTGGAGGCACAAAGGAATCCATAAAATGGCAGATCCATATCTGATCGGGTTGTAATCCCTGAATGCTGCTGCCTTCTTCAATGACCCGTCCTTTCTGGTAAATATAATGTCCATAGCCTGTGAGCAGGCTGGCAATCTCATTGGGGTCATATGCTGTAAAGGTAATCTGAAAGTCAGGAAGGCCTAAGGCATGCAGGCCTAATGTATCCATAAACAACTCGCCTTCATTGCCATTGGAGACATTGAAAAAACGAATGTTCATCAATCCATTCAGTACATCGGGTTGTTCGTCTGTTAACGCATCTACATATGTAAACGGCTCTACCAATTTATCACTATGTTTGAAGTAAACTGCCTGTGGCTGAGTAACTCTGATAACCGCAATGACAAACTTCTGGAAGCATTCGGCACGTAACCGATAATCCAGGTTTCTGGACAACAGGTCTGTAATCGTAAAATGATACTGACAACGGGGAATCACTTCCTGAGCATCCTGCCACTCCCAGTTTTGCTGTAACGCCGAATCAAATTGTTTGGAAGGAAGTGGTATCTCAGAGATGAGGATAGCACACTGCATCGGAACCTCCTTATCATCATACTGGGCACTGTATTCCGGAAATGCATACAGAAACACGTTATCTTCCGATCCAATAGAATCTACTTGTACAAACTCCTTTGTCAGTTCGGCCAGTATCTGATCTTTGTCTAGTGTAAAAGGAGCTTCGAATAAGAACTGAGCATAAAATAGTTCTGGCTCATTGGTGGCAGATTGGGCTTGTCCCTGGTTTCCGATGTCTGTATGCATGGGTAGTTTTGTAAAGGCTTGTTAGTAGGATGCATAATGCTTTCCTGTCAGATAGAAAGCTAGTTAGAAGAATAGGAATAGACAAATAAAAGTTCCATACCAGGTTAACAGGGCTAAAACAGTTGGTATTTTACTGATGAGCCCTGACTGATGCTGTCATTTACTCCCTGGGTTTGTGTTATTACCTGCATGAATGGCGGGAAAGTAGTCGTTAATGTTCTCACTAACGACAGGAACGGAAATCCATTAATCCGTGTCATCCGTGATTCAGACAAATTTTTTCTATAAGCTACTATTCTGCCTGATTAGTTTGTTACTTTTGCCGCCTGTTTCATTTTTTACACTTATATGAGTACCAAGAAAGAAGGCAATCAGTATGATAAGATATTCAAAGAAAATCTGGAGTCTGTTACCCTGGCTCTGATTGAAAAAGTACTTCACATTCAGGTGGCGTCTTATGAGAAAATGCCTCAGGAACTACAGCGCACTCTGGAGCGAAAGCCCGATCAGTTGCTGAAGATCACAGATAAGCAGGGGGATACATTTTTGCTGCAACTGGAATTCCAGCTTGCTGATGAGGATAAGATGGTGGATAGGATGCTGGAGTATCGAGCCATTCTTAACCGGAAATATGATTTGGATATACGTCAGTATGTACTGTTCTTATCGGATCAGGTGCCTCAGATGAGTACCCGTATCGAAAAAGAAAATCTGATTTTTTCATTTTATCTGATTCAACTTTCACAGATTAATTATGAGTTGTTTCTCTCTTCGGACAAAGGAGATGAGATTGTTTTTGCTGTATTGGGTAATTTTGGGGATACAACTCCTGAAGAGGCTGCTGGCTTGATTGTGCAACGATTAAACCAGACCTCCCCCAGCCAGCTGGAACGGGAAAGGCACTTGCAACAATTACGCGTATTGGCTAACTTGCGTAAACTAACACCCTTTGTAGAAATCATGATAGAATCCATATCTCAATATATCAGAGAAGAAGACGATTTCCTGTTTAAAAAAGGTCAGTTAAAAGGAAAAGAAGAAGGTAAGCTGGAAGGCGAACAAAAAGGTAAAACAGAGGCTATTCTCAAATTTCTGAAAGATAATATTCTGACTACTCAGCAACTGGCCTCTTACTTTGATGTCACTGAGGAGTTTGTGGAAGGTCTTCGTAAAAGTTTGAATAAATAACTTGTCTGAATCATGGATTATGCCCGTTGTTGGCATTATCATCTGATAAATCCGTGATTCAGACAATTCTCATCCTTATATTTCCTTAATTACAGCCGTTTGCAGATCTACTCCCAATAGATCGGCTGTGAGGGCTATCATTTCAGCATGCTGAGTGACAAAGGCTAGCTTGCGTTCATCGCATATGGGTGGAACAGAGCTGTTATTTTCTTCTGAATACGCTGGCATAATAGGCATATCAACAGGTGCAGATACTGGCTGAACAGGAATAGGCGTTACTGTATCCGTTATGGCAAACGACAGGTCGGCCAGGTCGTCGCCAGTAGGCAAGTCTAAGTCAGCTACCTGTATGCTGAATCCCTGACGTTGTAGCAGTGTGGCTTTGGTGGTCCATTCCTGAGTGCCTGTGCCTCCATCGGGGATAAGTACCAGATTGCTATCCTGGAGTGGTGCCAGTCGCTGAGCATTAAGCCAGCTGAGGGCTCCAACGGCCATCCAGCAAAACTCCGGGTATTCGATAGAGCATACCACTGCCGTCTTGGCCGACTCTACGATACATACAGCCTGATGAGGTTGGCTGGTAATTAAGTGTAAGCCAAAGGGATGCGGATACTTATCGGCTTGTTCTATGTAAGTGGTAAGCCAGGGCTCAGTAGTTTCTGACTGTTGAGCCAGTACACTATGAAGCCAGGTCGTAGCCCGTCCATGAGCAAAACGGATGGTTTTGCAGGTGGCAGGATGTACTTTAATAATCTGGGCGGAAGCATACCCTATGCCATCGTAAAGCGGAAATATTGTACTGCCTCCCTGATAGGCATTGGAAGTACCCAGACGATAGCGGTCAAATGCCTCGTTGGCCGTGGCAAATCCATACTTCTCTGAAAGATACTGCCAGAAGGTATTCTTGCTGCGAAATCGGCTCTTTAAGGCCGGATAAATTACCTCCTCTGGCAAATAGATTTTTTGTTTATGAATAGAAGGAGGCTTCTCTGGCAAGGATTGCCTGGTTGGTGGCATTGTCGCCAGATCCGGGTTGTCCTGAAAGTAAGCCCGTGGCGGATAGTGATACCCACAGGTATCGAGGCGGTTGCACTTGCCAACCTGTTCATTGAGTATCTCTCCTGTTTGATTATCCCAGTAAGGAGCCAGAGCCCGTTTAACCCCACACGAGGGACAGGTAAGTCTGTCAGCAGGTTTGCGATAAGGTTTAAGTTGGTATCTATAGTTTTGCATAGTATATCAAGGTTGAGTTTCTGACGCTTCTGACAGATCTGACAGATCTAAAAAACATTTTATAGAGGGATAGAGTAGTATAATTCTTTAAGTGTTTGATAAACAGCATATTTTTTTAGCTAAAAATTTTCAAATTGACTTTCATGTTCAGACTGAATACACAGTGTCTATAATCCTTGTTTTATAAAACGTTGTTAACCAAACAGATAAGTCAATTACATGGTTACTCCCCTTTATAAAATGTTTTTTAGATCTGTCAGATCTGTCAGAAGTGTCAGTGAAAGATTGACTAGACGAGTTTTTGGCGGAGACCTGTGAAAATACGAGTAGAACCTTGTGCATTTCTATCTCTAGAATACCCCAGCCCTTCCATCCGTTCAGAGAATTTGCGTTTGCTCATCTTCTTATGGCCATTTTCTACTGTCCAGCAGGTGTAGTCCTGGAACAGATCCGCTACAGAAATCCAGCCGTTTACGTCATTTTCCAGACGGCAGTCATCTATACGTTCAGAGATAAAAACAGCCACAGGGTTGCTTTCCAGACGGAAGCGGGAAATCTGGCTTGCCATCTTCTCAGAAGGCGACAAACCCCGTTGCTGGGTAAGGCGTTGCAGTCCTTCAAGTATCCAGTTGAGCACGCCTGGCAATTCAGTGGCAATGATACGCTGTGGTAAATCCCGATCCTGCTTATGGTCAGGGATGGTGACTTCAAACGGAATGATGGCAAACCGACGGAAGAAGGCATGGGTAAACTCCGGTACATCCGGCAGGCTGTTGGCATTGAAGATCAGCTTGGCATAGTTGCGGATAATCTGCGGCTCTTTGTACGGAAGCCGTGCCTCAATAGGCTCACCTGAAACAAGTTGCTTAAACAGCGAACTTTCCATTTCACCACCAATCTCAGAGGCATAGTTGAGCAGCTTGCCTGCCAGTAAAGCCCTGTAATATCCCGTATGGTCGGTAAGGGACGTAATGGAGAAGTTACTCACATTTTCAGTCCCCAGCAAGGCCGAGATTACTTCAAATACCACACTCTTGCCATTGCTGCCAGTACCATACAGAAACAGACATTTTTCCAGTTTGAGAGCCTGGGAAGGTACAAACACATAAGCCAGCATTTCGCTAAGCACCTTTTGCAGCGAAGCATCAGGAAGCACCTCATTTAGAAACTTCTGCCATTGTGGTGCCTGCGCCTGTGGATCATACGAAAACGGCAACTGATACCGCAGAAAGTCGTCCGGGTTAAAATTACGTAGCTGAGCCTTGCCGTGTTCAATATGCAGTGTGCCATTGCGTAGGTTAATCCGGATATTGGAGTCTTCCTGAGGTAGTTCGGGCAAATAACCTGTAGACGCAAACTGTTTCCGTAATACTTCCTGATAACCGTATGTTCTGGCTTTCAGCACTTCAACTCCTGTTCGTTCTGCTGCCTTTCCCAGAAAATATTCCAGTTCCGGTTCGCTTATCTTTTGCCAGAAGCATTTGTTGTATATCCAGTAAAACTCATCCCGATGCCCTATCTGCCAGCGATTTTTATGTGCCAGTTCAGCCACCTTTTCACATACCAGTACAGCGATGCGTTCATAGGGGACTTTCTCCAGGCCAGACACTTCGCTAAAATTGATAGGCGGCACCTGAGCGAGTAGTTCTTCAAATAATTCACGATGGGGTACTGGCTGTTTAAGGGAACTGGCTGCTGCCAGTATCCGGTTACGGACTTCTTCTTTGCTGTTTGGTTTTTGAGAACTTTTTATCATTAGTTTAGAAAAAATTAGAGAGATAAGAGTGATCTGATAGCATATGCGTAGGCTCCGGATTTCCTGCACTATACTTTTGTAGTGACCATTTATGCGAAAATTCTGCTGAGAGTATGGAGACAAAATTGGAGATTTATACAATGCGATTTTGAGCGTTGTTTTGATTATCAGAACTACGCTCAAAACACGGGGTAGACTTACTTTTATCTACTTTGAGTTACTGATGCAGGATTTAAGCAAGTCGGTTTTGGAACAACAAGAGGGAAATTCCTTACAAAAGGAGAAATAGAGGAGTAGCTTTAAATTGTAAAACAAGTATTGCCAAACAATATATACAGTATGAAACTTATTGAACAACACCTGGACTTTACTCAGGAAGCTGGTGCTGCTGAACCTATAATCCTGTATCTGAATCACAATGTGATCCTTTTATTCCATGCTGAGAATGCTCAAGGTGATCCGGGAACAGGTATATTCCGGTTTTCCAATGTACTGGAACTGAAAATTGGCCCTCCCAATGATGAAGCTATAATAGGACACCGTTACTATCCGTTAGGACTGCGGGCGTATGCCTATTATATGCTTGAAGATTCAGACCGACTCAAAGAAATTAAAGCCGCTAACCGAGTACATCCATATCATGATGAGGCAAGATATAGGGATTACATGCATCATATTCTTACCTGCAAAGATGAAGTGATCGAATGCATTGCCCGGAAGGTAGAGTATGATTTTGAGGCTAGTTCACAGAATAAGGTTTTTAACAGGATAACTGCCGAATATCCAGATAAGCCTGTTAATTTTGCAGACTAGTATTGAAAGGAACAACCAGGTGTCAGATAGACGATATAATTTGTGACACATAATTTCTTAGACTTTACATGAAAGTACGGTCCCCTGAACTGGATGCTTTACTGTGATTTTTTGTGCCAAGGAGATTCGTATTTGTAGGTGCACAGAGCGGGACGTATAGACTTTCCATTGATTAATTATCTGCCCTTATTCTTCATGGGAATACTCTTATAAACTAACTGACTATATTGAAACGATGATTGACTCTATTTCTAAATACATAAAAGAAGAGGATGATATTCTTTTCAAAAGAGGCGAAAAGAAAGGACGACTGGAAGGTAAGCAAGAAGGTAAATGGGAAGAGAAAACGGAGACAATTCGTAAATTTCTCAAAGATGGTATGCTGACGACTCAACAACTGGCATCTTACTTTGATGTCACTGAGGAGTTTGTGGAAGGTCTAAAAAAAGAACTCACCAAATAAACGGATCTAACTTCAGATAGGATAGCACAAAGCCGATTGGTGTTGAAAAAAAAGCCTTCACTAGTAGTATTAGATACTGTGAAGGCTTTCTTATTAAGCAAAAACGGATTATCTCTTTAACACTACTTTCTGCTGGTAGTTTAATTTTTTGCGTGAGTCGCTTAAGGCTACTACTTCCAGTCTGATGATGTAGAGTCCCTCTTGTAATCCTGCTCCTTCTATCTGTACAGAAGCTATTCCGCTATCGGATGTTTGGATGATTTCTTTCACTTTTTGACCTGATAGATTGTACACTTCTGCTTTTATGTGAGCAGCCTCTGAAAGGGAAATATCCACCTGAGCTGCAGATTCAAAAGGATTGGGATATATATTCAAAACCGAGAATCCAGCCTTCCTGTCAGAGTCAAGAGAAGAAACAGTAGTAGCTGTAGAACCTTCCTGTTTTATCTCTATCTGAGGATGCTCTTCTTCTCGGCCTCCTGATGAGTTAACATACCCAAAAGTAAAATTGTGAGTGATTGCTCGGAGTGTTGCTGATACCTTCTTTTGTGAGTTAACATATGCAAGCGTAGCACTATAAGAGCCAGGGCTCAACGTAACTTCCCACTCCAATGCTTTACTTCCATCTGCCCTATAAAGAACATATTTGTCTATAAGCAGATAATTTATAAGTAGTGTTTGTTCGTTGGCTTTGTGGGTTACTTTTATTGTTACAGGTTGATAGGTGTTTTCTTCGTGTGAAGTAACGGCGATTTCTGTTTTTAGAAATGCTTGAGCAATAGTATGGGCAATCAAAGAGCTCTGTTTGTTACCTTTTTTTTCAGCTAGGTTTGAGTTACTGGTAAAGCTTATATTCAACATCTTTGCCACTGCTTTCATATCGGCATCAGCCATTCCGGCATTGTAAACAAGTTCTCTGACAGAGGTTTCTCCTTTTTCTACCATATGTTTATCTGCCTGTTTCCAATAGCGACTATATTCTAATCGGTAATAGGGAGAATATTTTACCTGCTGTGCTCTTGGTAAGTCATTTTGGACAAATGGAAAAGGTATCAGTGTTTCACCTAAAAATACAGCCGGACATTCTGTGCACATGCCAGTTCCTGCCATATCTGTAGGGTTGGCTGGGAGTGGAGGAAGAGGGCTAGTCGAACCTGATAAAGGGCGGTAAGATGTAAACGGAAAGGATATAGACTCTACTGCAGTATAGGCAAATTGCTGGTTTTCACCACCCGTAAATTTACCAAAATAATAATTGTTTTTATGGTTGGATAGACGTTTAAAAGGAGATAGGATAGCCTTGGAGTTGGATCTTTCCAGTACCTTGTTTGAATTTTTACTGTTGTTAATATAATAGTAACCCTCTGCTTGTGGTACCTTGTTTAGTACAAACAGTTGGCTACTACCACCATTGGTATAGCCGTTAAATGCATAGAAGTTATCTTTTTGATTGATGTCCAGCAGACTCCCATTCTCTTTATTTACAATAAGAAATCCAGCATACTCACTGGCCGGACTGAGAGGCATTAACAGCCATTTTTGATTGTCGCTACCATGATACGCTGTATTACCATACACATTCTGATTTTTTTTGTTCCAGTCCATAATATATCCCTTCTGTTTATCGGCTATCTTGAAATAACTCTGATAAAAGGGCGCAAGTGGTACAGATGTATTTTGCGCTCTAACTTTGCTAAATACAGTGAAGGCTAGTAAAAAGAAAAGGGTGTAGTATTTTGTCATACGCATATAGTGCCTTTCGGATAAATGATTTGCTTTTTGTTTGAAGTGAAAAGTAATCCTGCAAAAATGAGTTGTATGTATATATTTTTGTGGGAAGTGCTATTTTTTGGGAGCAAAAAAGCTGCCAGAAATAGTGCAACAGGGTTTTTTGATAAATTATTATATGCTGCTATAAATGCGTGTCTTTTGCAGGAAATAAACTAAGTTTACTAATTCTTATAAAGCTTCGGATCGTAGAAAAATTTCGTCTGTTTCTATTTTTAACCTACTTGAGTATTGAAAGATATACAGTCCTATCTCGTCTTCGTTATCAGTTTTCTAACCTTATATGCAACCAATGCCCAGTCCGAAAAGTGTAATCCGGCAGAACCCACAGCCAAGTATGATTATATTAAAGTAAGCTTGCTGGATGACAACGGTAATCCGGTAAAAGATACGATTGTAGGACAGATACTTCGATTGAAGAATGCCTTTAAACCTTGTCGGGAGGCTATGTATAAAGCTACTTATAAGACTGCCGAAAATATACTGATTTCCCAACGACTAATTTCGTTACTACCTACCGGAAAGTCATGGGAGTATGGCTCAGACCGTCAAACTGAGATTGTGATTACCTACCATTCTGCTCAGTTTCAACAAAAAAACATTCAGCGTTTTTATCCCAATCGGGCATTTGCAAAACAGATGATGGTGACTACAGGAGAGACAACAGGAATCAGTGAAAATGAACAGGAGGTGTGGATGCATCCATTTCGGGCAAATGAATACCACTTTACGGAAGTCGCGCCATTTCCTGACGTAAAGTTACCGTTGGAAAAAGGAAAGTCCTAGAGGAGTACTCTTAATATAGGGCACGGATGGGGAGACTGGGCAGGCTCTTCTATTCATTCAGAATACACAGTGACTGGACAGGAAACCCTCACCACTCCTTACAAATCTCGTATTCCTGTCTGGCGGGTAGATGCAGTGACTGAGGCTTCATTTGGGAAGTCCAATGTTACATACTGGTTTAATCCTGAGTTAGGATTTGTGAAGATAATGTACCAGAATTACCTCAAGCAAAAGCTTACCTTTGAGCTTATCGGTATGAAGCAATACCAGTGATCTTTAAAACTCTTCTAAGAATAAAGGCATGGCTGTGATAAAAGCATTAACCGGATGGTAAAGTGCTTACCATCTGTTAGATGACTGTTGTCTGCCTCCTTTTCATTGTAAGGAAAACAAGGTATAATAGTACTTACTTTACAACCCTCTCAAAAATAACTCTGGATCGATATTCCAGCTTTGGATGACAGTCAGCACAGTTTTATAGTAATTCTGAATGGCAGGTAGTTTTCCCAGAAAAGGCTGAGCTGCCTGAATACATTCTTTTACATAAAAAAGCGATTTCTCACGTGATGGAATGTGGTTACGGTACATGATACACATATTCACGCACACCATAGCCACATAGGGCTGATATACCTGACTATTCTCAACAGCTAATTGTTTATACACTGCCAGCGATTGTTCATACGACTGCTCAGCGTCAGACAGTTTTTCATAGTCCAGTTGCAGACTACCCAGGTTATTGAACAGCAATCCTACATCGGGCAGATATGTTTTGGGATTTTCCAGTGCCAGTTGCTGATACAGAGCCAGCGACTGCTGATATGACTGCTCTGCTTCCTGATGCCGTCCTGTGTCTTTCCGGATAATGCCCAGATTGTTTAGTATGCTGGCAACCTGTGAGATATATTTCTGCGGATGCTCCTGCTGCAACTGATGATAGATACTCAATGCCTGTAAATAAGACCGTTCAGCCTCAACATGTTGATGATAGTCAGATTGCAGGCTACCCAGATGACATAAAGTCTGGGCTATGTGATGCAGATAAGCTGACTTGTCTTCCTCAGCCAGTTGCCGGTATACTTCCAGTGCTTTCTGATAGGCGGTACTTGCCTCCTTGTACTGGCGCAATGCTTTCTGTGTATTGCCCAGATGATTCCAGGTCTGTGCCACGTCCGACAACCAGGTATAAGGGCTTTCCTTTGCCAGATGCAAGCGAATCTGTAAGGCTCTCTGAAATGATTGTTCTGCTTCCTTGTATTGTTTGTGATGCTTCTGTAACAGTCCCCGATGGTTGAGCAAAGACGCCATTTCCGGCAAATAGGCTTTAGGTGCAGTCTCTTCCAGTTGGGTGTAGAGTGCTAGTGCCTGTAAATACGATGCTTCTGCTGCCGGATACTGATGCGTCATTTTCTGTACATAGCCCAACAAATCCAGCAGGTGTGCCATCTGGGCTGTATACATTTCAGTTGCTGTCAACTCCTGATAGATCTCCAGTGCTTCCTGAAAGTACGATTCAGCCTCAGTGTACTGATGTAGCGCTTTATGTAAGTGACCAATATAAGCCAGAATCTGAGCAGTTTCAGGCATGTAAGTTGCCTCATCTGTCTTTGCCAGCGACCAGGCTAGTTTCAGTGCCTCATCATACAGAGGCAATGCCTGACTATACTGATGTTGTGTATGCAATAACCGGGCACAGGAAAGGGTATTTTCCAGAAACCGGAAAGTAAGTAACGATTGTGTAAAATAAGCCTGAGCACGTTGCACACGATCTCCCAGAGAGAAATCTACCAGTGTCAGACGAGCCAGCATCAGCCATTGTTCTGCCTGTTCCTTGCGTGCCTGAGGTGTATAGGCTACCTGTTCTTTCTCCGCCCGTTCTACCTCCATCTCCAGCACAAGACGGGCCGACGGATAATCTCCTGCTTTAAAATAGGCTGCTGCACGTTGCAGATAGTTCTGAGTATAGGCAATTCGTCCAAATGCTTGTTCGAGCAAGGTAAGTTCATGAGCAACCGTTTCCTGCTTTTCTTTGAGTTGTACCCGTTCCTTGTCTATTATCAGTACATCAATCCGAAATTGCTCATCCAGAGGATAGCGTTCACTGTTTTGTAAGGCTCTGGCAAACTGCTTATCCAGCTTGCTGGCTTCCTGCTGCAATGCCTGATAAAGGGCAGAAGATACATAAGCAGATGTCTGAGTATCAGAGACAGGGATAGTGTAAACGTTTTCCATGCAGGCTACTAATAAAGGTATAATCAGGATCGGTAAATAGTCAGATTCAGGTATCTGTTGATACTATACCTGATACTTGTCTGTATGGTGGTAGCGGGTTATTCCGTATATATGCTCAACTGTTGAACGTGTGTTGTTGGTTACAACAGATTGATAGACAACTATATGGAAGATTATATGGGAAAACTAGCTAAAAAAAAGCAGATCATCAACAGGGTCTCTGAGGGATATACGTACGTTTCAACTGAAAAATATATGCGTTTGAATGTGTAAACGGCTTTCAGACAATGTTTTAAGGTGTTTGTTGTCCGTAGATAATGAGTCAGACAGACGCAATGTTGACCTGCATTCTGTTCAAATTTTTTTCTAAGCATAATTCACTGCCATTTCTTTTTCTGCGTTGAGTTCCACTCAGCCTATCTTTCTGCGTCTGGTTCTATGCAAACTGAAAGAGGAAGAGTTACCTTGTGATGTCCGTGAGAAAATAATTTTTGCCACGAATAAACCGCAAAAAAGTTTTTGCATAGAATTTACCGCAACATTGGTGTTTGATCGGAATTCACCGCAAGTTTTGTGTTTGAGCACAATTCACTGCAAAGAAAAATCACACACATCGTTTAGATGTTAAATAGCAATGTAGGAGTGATTGATCAATCTTATCAACTTAAGGGAGTTTTTCTTTTTTGTCCTTCTGAAAGAACCTTTTGATAAATAGAGTTGCGTGTGGTTTCTGAGAGAAAAATATATTCAGAATCCACAGGCCGCCGGTCTTGCCACAAGTTCCTTTCAGGAGGACAAATAGGGGAGTAGCATTCCTTTCAAAGGGATAAGAAAGGAAGATTCTTCCAGAAGGACAGGTAGGTATTTTGAGTAACTTCCTTAAGTCGACAGCATTGGGTGATCTGCCAATCGTCCCTACAGGATATCAGAATTTCCCTGACAGGTCACGAAGAATACATACGAGAATCACCCATATTCCTGACTCTAATCATTTACCCATCAGTAGCAGACTTCTATTTTTGACATGTAAGCGATGTTATATCCAATCGCATTTTTTATCTGTCTATACAATGCAAACAACCAATCATTTTCGAAGCCTGAACCTCTTTTTTGTATTCGCTTATCTGATTACCTGGTTTATCTGGGCACCTTATTATCTACATTCTTTATTTCCTGTCAGCTGGCATACAGATCCCGTGTTTCATTATGCAGGACTAACAGGACCACTGCTGGCAGCTTTACTGGCTACTGCCATTCAGAATGGCAAAGCAGGTATACGACTATTATTACATCGGATAGCTACCCTTGGTTCCTCACTTTGGGCAATACTGGCAGCGTTGGGAATTCCCTTTGTAATAGTACTACTCTCTCAGATTATCAGTGCGATAGTTGACCATGAGCCAATTTCTCTTCGGGGCTTGGGGACTTCACGGGAGATGCCGGGGCTGTCATGGTTTACATTTGCAGCTATCAATATCTTTGTAGTAGGAGTAGGTGAAGAGGCTGGATGGAGGGGATTTGCATTGCCTAGATTGCAAGGCTCTATGACTGCTATGAAGGCTAGTATTCTGCTCACTATCTTCTGGGCTATCTGGCATTGGCCTTTGTTCTTCTATCCGCTGAGTGGCTATTACCATATGGACATTTTTGGCATAGCTGGATGGTTATTCAGCTTATTACTGGGTAGTATCCTTTTTGCCTGGTTGTTTAATTCTTCTGGTGGAAGTGTACTTACCTGTGCAATCTTCCACGGCATGATGGATATTATGTTTATTTCTGCCTTTCCCAATACTCATCTAGCCAGTTACAATGGCATGCTGATAACCATTCTGGGTTTTGTGGTAATCAATCAGTTTAGCGCACAGAATCTGTCATGCAAAGAACGTGTTACAACTATTGAATGATGGTTTGTTTATAAGGAAGTATCATTAGTGCGGATAACAGTATCCTTACCTATTTCATAGATCTCAAAATCCTTTTTACTTTTTAATTCATCAACATTTTTTGGCACAAAGATTTGAGGGGATGGCGTGTTTTCGGTTTTAAAGAGGTAGGTTTCCTGAAAGGTAACTGGGTCGAGTCCATTGTAATAGAATCCGTATGCCTTTGATGTATTATTGATTTTTTGAATTAAAAAAACCTGATACGATCTACAATAATGACCATTACAATATAAGTTCAGGCCATTGAAAAGAAAGATCTCTCTTTCTTCTATTTTGTAATATCTTAAAGCAACATCAAAATCCTTCTCATACCATAACAAAAAAGGTGACGCAATGTCGTCTTTCGTATTAACCAGTCTCACAGGTGTCAGATCTATTTCTTCATTATCAATTAGTATAAGGCTTTTGTAGTATTCATATTGTGAATCATCATAAATAGAAAATGATTCTCTATCATACTTCTTGCCTAAGAATTTCATTAAAATTCGATACTCTATTATATGTTCTCCAGCTTTCTTTAAACTTCGTGCGGAGATAATTTTTGTTTGTTCATTATAAAATATTTTAAATGAAAAATCAGAGAAATCAGAATATGGAAGTATCTCAGACCCTTTATACAAGGTTTTCATTTTAAAATCAGTAGAAGAATCTCTTTCTGTAGTTAGTAGGCTTGAATCTGTTTTTTTATAGGTGTTTTTTTCTTTATGTGAACAACAACTCAGAGTGCTTATTGTTAAGATATATAAAAACAGGTTTCTCATACTAGCATCTGTCAAGAAAGTGACTTTGAGTTTATTCTGAAAATCTACTTATTTACAAGGTGATACTAAAATAGCAGTAGCACTCAGCGTAGAAAATTCGGATGGGAGCTTATGGGTAAAGCTTTTGAAGTCCCTGATAAAATGTGACTGGTCACTATACCCAGCCTGATAGGCAATAGTGGTAAGAGAGTCCGCGCCTTTGTGTAACAACATCAGACTTTGCTGAAAGCGGTGTATTTTCTGATATAACTTGGGCGATACTCCTACATGTTGCACAAAGAGTTTGTGTAAATACCGGGAGGAAATACCATACCGGGTAGCCAGATCTGCTACATCCAGCATGCCTTCCCGCTGCTGAATCTGTGATGAAGCAGCCGACAACAACTGTAGCTTATCTGACACTTTCTCTCGTTTGGCTAACCTGTTCAGGAAAAACTGATCCAACAGTAGTAATCTTTCGCGTAGGGTAGGGGTATTGAGAAGCCTTTCATGAAGGTGGTTCACCGGATTGCCCATTATATCCTCAAGATTGAATATATGGTCGTTAAAAAGAGAAATCCCTTCTTCCAGTAAAAACGAACTGGTATGTGCATGAAATCGAGCACCTAACATAGAACTCTTACCTGTTGTCCGAAAGGAAAGTGGCTGTATTACCTGTCCCCACAATTCAATAGGTGCATGATCCACAAACTGATTATCAGAAAGGCTTTGCCATTTGTTGGTACTCATATTAAACATGACTTCCATACATCCCGTTGCAAAGGCTGTATCCTCATAAAGGCCTTCTCCGTCAGTTTCAAACAGATAATAGGTCTTTATAAAAGGCTTTAAGGCTTCGCAAGGAGTGTATTCGATATAGCGCATACATGCTAACAGGTTGAGGTCTTGAGGTGCAATATACGGGAGTGGGGTTGTTCTGAAATTGTATGAATCGGAACAAAATATACAGGTTTTATTTAATGAATCTTTATCTTTTTGATATATGCTTGTTTCTGCCTAAGGTTGTTTATTGTCTCTAAACATCTCTCTTCCTGACTTCTACTTTTCTTTTGCTTGCCCAAAAAACGAAGCAAAAAAAGACACTTTTTCCCGATCCTTCCGCCCGCAGGCCAAAGGCCAACTCGCGGGAAAAAGATTCCCTACGCACCTTTATTACCTTCCACGATTGAAGTCTCCTTTTCTCTCTTTATAACATGTGCTCAAAGTTGTCAATTTCAGAAAAAAGCATTCAGAGATCTTTTGAAAGAAATTTCCACTTTATCCTCATGAATCAAGACAAGCTCATACACTTACACCTGTTATAAAACTCCAGAATTATTTTGGAATATACGGTCCACCGGGTTCTCCCCAGCCCCAGCGTGGCATAGGTTCATCGGGAGCCATAGGGATTTCTTCCAGATTGGAGTTGATCACAGCAATGCGAGTGCCCCACTCAATATAAGCGACAAAAGCTGAACGAAACTCCGGGTCATCGGGAAGTTGCAGGGTATCGGCCGTGGTGAGTAATAGCTCAACCCAGCGTTTACGGTGTTGTTCGGTCAGATGCTTAGACAGGTGTTTTTGAATCATCTTAAAATGGCTTCCTTCCTCACTGCTATATAGTTTGGGGCCTCCCATGACTTCAGCAATAAAGTGTGCTACATGCCGCCTGTGATCGGGTGACATATGCCGGAATACAGGCTCAAGCAGTGGGTCCTGAAGTACCTGAGTGTAAAAAGCATCCATTAGTTTTTCAAATACTTCCATTCCTCCCGCCCATTCATAGAGTGTGGGAGTAGATTTTGTTTCAGGTACAGGCATAGCAGATCCGGGTGTGATGACAAAAAAGTAAGTAATTAATTGCTGGTAAACTTATCTATCTTTGTTCTAGCAGTCAATACCTTACCAAAAGGTAAGCCTGCGTTTAATCAAATATTGATACAACATGATCACCTTGCACGATAAAGTATATACCTGTCCGGTTGATGTATCTCTCCGTTTCATCAGTGGCAAATGGAAGATTCTGATTCTATTTAATCTCTTTCATTTTGAGAAGAGAAGTTTTAGTGAGTTACGGGATAACCTGCCGGGAGTAGCTGAGAAAGTATTGACACAGCAACTAAAGGAATTAGAGAAAGACAATATGATAGGCCGACGTATCCTTTCTGAGAAGCCCTTACGAGTGGAATATTTTCTGACAGAACAAGGGATAAGTATGTCTCCTATGTATGAGTTTTTGAGCAAGTGGGGCATTGCTTATTTAGAGAAAAATGGCATTGATTATATACAAGACCAGCATTTGTATAAGTAATCAACAACCCCATTTGTCTGAATCACGGAAAAGGTAAGGGCGCACCCACGTGCCTTATCTTGTTCCATAACTTTTCTAGAAATAAAGAAAATTTCTGGCACAAATGTCCATTTGTGCCCATTTTGAGAGCAGCGGACGCTCAATGCTGTCAACTTAAGGCAAAGACCCTTATTTCCGTCGTTGGTGTTATCACCAACGACCACTTTCCCTCAGTTCAAGTTGGTGCATAACACCAACTTGGGGAAGAAGCAGACCTACATTTTAAATGTGTTTTTTCTTACCTTGACAGCAGTGATAGGACGCTTGTGCCCATTTTGAGAACAGCTTCCGCTGCGTTGGTGGGTAAAACCTTGTTTGGGTACTATCACAAACCTGAACTTGGCTCAATTTGCCCCAACGCAACGGACGTCGCTTTCAAATTAGGTCCGAACGGACGTTCGAACCAGCGTCTTTCTAATCGAACCTGCACTCTCCTTTTAAAACCTTCATTTCTAGATAAGATATGGGACAAAATAAGGCATGTGTGCGACCAGTTTCCCGCAAATCATGTTTGCTATAATCCGACATTTATAGGGAGGCCACATGTTTTATTTTATCCGATAATTCTTCGTTCTTCAATGTTTTAGACAACCTATTAGGAAAAAAGAGCATAAGTGTTTCTTTCAGAAGGATAGGAGGGTGTTTTCTGAGTGGTTTCCTTAAAATAACACCCTTACCTGCCGAAAACTTTGTTGATTGCTTCAGTGCGGTTTTGTACATGCAGCTTTTCGTAGATATTATGGATGTGTTGGCGTACAGTTCCGGTACTGATGGAAAGTGTACTGGCTATCTCCTTGTACAAAAGTCCTTTGGCAAGATGGTCCAGGATTTCTTTCTCACGTGCAGATAGTTTCTGGCTTTCCTCTGAGGGAGGTGTTTTCTGGAAGGAATTAACGATCTTACGGGCAATGGAGGCACTCATGGGTGATCCACCCTCATGTAGTTCTTGTAAAGCCTCTATAATCTTATGGGGAGGTGTTTTCTTTAGCAGATACCCTGAAGCTCCGGCAGAGAGGGCTTCAAAGACCTGTTCGCCTTCTTCAAAAACAGTAAACATCATAAACTGTATATGAGAAGTTACAGCTCTTACTTTTCGGATACAATCTATTCCACTCATTCCCGGAAGGTTGATGTCCATGACAACAATATCCGGACGTAGGGCTGGCAATGCTGCCACCGCATCTTCTGCATTCTCATAGACAGAGACACATTCAAAACCTGGTGTCTGATTAATAACAAACCGAATACCTTCTCTGATCTCAGAAATATCTTCTACAACACTAATTCGAATGGTTTCCATACTAACAAATGTATTGGCTGATTGGTGATAAGACAATAGTACAAAAGTTATAGAAGAGGTTCGTTTACCGACTGAATGGAATGGATAAAAGTATTTCAAGACAGACTTTGGTGCCTGTTTCTGCTTTAGTATCCCATGTGATACTACCTTCAATGTCTTTCATCCGTTGCTGCATATTTTTCATGCCATTTCCATACTTTCGGGTCTCACCTTTCACAAAGCCTTTGCCATCATCCTGAATCGTAATTTTTAATGAGTTGTCATAACGAAAATCCAGCACTACCTGTGAAGCCTCTGCATGTTTAATGGCATTGTGTACCGCTTCTTTGATAACCAGATAAATATTCCGGCGCTGCACACCATTCAACGAGATTGCAGGTAGAGATTCCTGTACATGAAACACATAGTTGACTTCTGCATTTTCCAGTAATTCACTTATATGACTTCTGGTATAAGCAATCAGGTCTTGCAGGGTATCATACTCCTTATTCATAGACCAGATAATATTGCTCATCTGATCTACCAGTCCGGAAGCCATAAGAGAAATTTTTTCTGTAAGCGCCGATTGCCCGTTCTGTACATTCTGATGCATAGCATTACTCAGAAATAAAATAGAGGTGAGTCCCGACCCGATGTCATCATGCATTTCAGATGCAATTCGTTTACGCTCTGCCTCTCTCGCTTCTACCGCCGCTTTGTATTTCTCAAATTCTTTTTGTGTCTGTTCTATTCTCAAAGCCTCCTGTGCTTCTGCTCTCTCAATCTCATCCCGTTTGTTTTTATACCCAAGTCCTAAGGCAAAACAGAGTAGCTCAATAGTAATACCTAATTGAAAGTAAAATAAAGGTGAACTGAGTGGCATAGGCAGGTTTTCTATTGCACCCGGATAATACGACAATACCATTGCCAGCAATCCCCAGAAAGCCATTGCCAGACTACCTGTAAAGATATACCACATCAACCGATTGCGCAGTTGTACAATAATAAACAAGGCTACGACAGAAAGAATGATCAGTGATGCCCGGATGATATCCCATAAAAACCAGCGGAAGAAGTAGGTCTTTGGAAAAAGGAATAAAACAAAATCTATACAGATGTAGGAAATCAGAACAGCTGTAGCCCAACGTAGAATTTTATCCAGCCGAGGCAACACCTGAGAGACAGTTAGAAAGCGCCGGAAGAAGGCGAAATAAAAGCAGTTGGCGATAAACTGTGTGATACTCCCCCAGTAGTATACAAAGAATGGCATACGCTGCACAGGTGCAAGATTCAATGCATTGCCTCTATACAGAAAATAAAACAGGAAGAACAAAATATAACCTGAATAGTACAGATACTCTATGGCACGCACCTGAAGATATTTGAAAAAGATGTACAGCAACATCATCAGAAGCATACCCCAGAAGATGGTGAATTGCAGCAGATCCGCAATTCCATATTTGTATTCGCCTAGAAAAAGTTCTGCGACATACTCTGGCCGGATCAGAGCTGGAGAAATAGCAGAATGCCGGGTCTTTAGTGGAATGATTTTAACTGTGTATGCCAGTGTCTGTCCTGGCAATAAAGTCAGTAAGAATGTTTGAGTGCCACTATATATGCGCCCTTTATAGTCTTCTACAGGCAATTCCCGTATGGTATGTGCAATCAGATCTTCTTCTTTTAGCCATACACTTTCCTGTGTATCTGCATAGAAATACAGCTTTACAGTGTCAGCCTCATCATTATGTAGAATAAATCGCAGGTAGTGATTGACAAATGCATTTTCGATGGGAAGGAAATTTGCATAATAAGCAGAATCTTTGTGATAAACCGACAATGGAGGATTCCAGAAAAGAGGCTGATTGGATGGGTCAATACAAAAACTCGTTTCAGTCCAGATATCCCGGAATGTTTTTATTTTTGAGGTGTAAACAGTATCTCTCTGCAATGTCTCTACAGCCCATACATTCGATGTAGAAAAACAAATAAAAAAAATGCAGCTTGCGCGTATGAGTTGCATATACCACATAATTCTCCTACTTTAGTATGGCAAGGACATCCTGAATACTCTCAAGTATGACTGGCACATATTTTTTACAATAATTTTTCGACTAGAAAGATTAATTCTGTGTCAGTGAAATAACATGACAGTATGTATCTATAAAATAACAACAAAAAAGTAAACAAATCAGCACAGCTATGTATTTTTAGTGTACTTGTCTCTCTCATTCTTCTATTGTTTCAGACAAAACTTCAAGTTTTTCACCAATAAATGCCATGATGTGAGAAAAATACAAAAAAATATTTTTTTGTGTGTTTGTTGTTTTTGTAATTTTACGTTAACCGCAAGGGAAAAAACATTATCTGTCAAAAGATTAGTAGTACGCAGTATATAACTTTCTCAACCTTCCACCTTAAATTATTCTGAACATGAGTACAGATGCTTCCAAACTCGACAAAGCCCTAGACGCTGCATACGAGAAAATCTCCAAACTCAACAATCCTGAGTTTACTTCTATTACAGACAAAATTAAATATCTGATTCACAGCTATCGTGCAGATGGAAACCCTGTGGGTTTGTATGAAGTTGCAACTGAAACTGTAGACTTTCTGAAGTCCAATCAGGAGAAATATTCTAAACAAATCACTCAAAAGCTGATTGATGATATTTCGAAAGCAACACAAACAGAAGCAGCTCCTGTAAAAAAAGCGGCAGCTCCTAAGAAAGCGGCAGCTCCTAAGAAAGAGGAAGCCCCAAAAAAGGCTGAAGCTCCGAAGAAAGCAGCAGCTCCTAAAAAAGCCGCAGTAGTACAGGATGCAGCAGCAACTGCTACAAAAGCAAAAAAAGAAACAACTAAAAAACCTGCTGCACCTAAAGCACCAGGTAAAGGAAAAAAATAATATAAGAAAGTATATATAAAAAACGTCCCCGTTGTGAAACGCGGACGTTTTTTATTTGTGCTCATCTGTGAACAAAAAAGAAGCCCGACCACCAGAAGCAGCCAGGCTTTCACATCAAAAGTATTACAATGATTTATTAAAAAATAGCAGTAAGTCCTTTCATAACGGCTGTCAAACGAACAGCATCATAAATACGGGCTTGTGAGCCACCTACTTTCAGAATAGATTCTTCGTGCGCATTTACACACATCTCACAACCATTCAACGCAGATACTCCCAAACTCATCAATTCAAAGAATTCTTTGCCCAGCACAGGATTCATCATAATGGACATTTTGATTCCTGCCGGTGTTTGTTCGTAATATTCCTTTTTGGTAAAGTGACGGAAACGGTAAAATACATTATTTACATTTAGCAAAGAAACACAAGCGATTGTTTCTGCTAACTCAGCATCTGTAGCACCTTCTCCTTTAGCCAGTGCTTCGAATGTTGTTTTCAAAGCAGCATGTTTCTCATTGATAGCCACAGCCAATGCCAGCAAATAACTTTCTTTCTTGCTCAGATTGTCATACTTCAATGCATTGGTTACATTAATACGCAGATCACGCAAATACCGGTGATCTACTTCTGCCAGTTTATCCACTTCAGCTGTTGGCTGATAATCGGCAACTTTTAATTCTTCCAGCAGACTACTTAAGGTTTCGTGTTGCAAAGTATCCATAATTATAACGAAAGGTCAATGTATAAAGTAAAGGATAAGAAATGAGGTCCGCAGTTAAGAACACTCAGAACTACGAACCCCAGGAATTTTGAGTAAGATTAAGCAGTCAACGTAGCTTCACCTTTTTGCCAGTTGCAAGGACAAAGTTCATCTGTTTGCAGTGCATCCAACACACGGATTACTTCACCTACGTTACGTCCTACAGAAAGGTCGTTAGCACTTACCCAACGTACGATTCCTTGAGGATCTACGATGTATGTTACACGATAAGCAATTTTCTCATTTGCTTCCAGGATACCTAGTTCTTCAGCCAGTGACTTAGACGTATCAGCCAGCATAGGGAACTTCAAACCACGCAGATCATCATGATTTTGTCTCCATGCTAAGTGAACAAACTCAGAGTCAGTAGAAGCACCAATCAGAATAGCATCACGATCTTTGAAGTCCTGGTTTTTCTTGTTGAACTCAGCAATCTCAGTAGGACATACGAATGTAAAATCTTTTGGCCACCAGAACATTACCAGCCATTTGCCAGCGTTAATATGATCCTGGCTTGTAATTTCATAGAATTCATTACCTTTTTCAAGAGAAACTACTGCTGTTTTTTTGAACTCAGGAAATTTCTCTCCGATAGATAACATACGGTTTTGCATGGTCGAAAAAATTATATAAAGGTTAAACAAGTATTATTTAAATCTGCGATTCAAAATTGGATAAAATTAACAGATAATAAAAATCGATTTTATTTATCATTTCATAGAGAAAAGTTATAACAACTAATACACAGCCTCAATAGACTTTTTTTGAGGTATTATTTAATTTTCTAATACAGGCTAAAAATGGTGATTGTATTTTTCAAACGGAATGATTTCTGCCTCAAAAAAAAATGATTATAATCACTCTTTGCAAAATTATATTTACCAAAATCAGGAAACTTTTCAATAACCCTTCAATACACTCTGTGATAACCCATTAATATATCATTCTTGCCTACAAACAGATGTAACTTCTTACATCCTGGTCATATAGAAACGCATTACGCCTTTCAATAGTCAAAATCAATAGTATTAAACAACCAATAAGCAAAATCTATATATTTGTATTAGAGTTACTCTCGAAGTACCCTTCCATTGTCCTCCTGAAAGAATCTCGTGACAAGACCGGCGACCTGTCCTTTTGGAGAGTATTTTTTGTCTTTCATAAACCAAACAAGACTCTGTTTGTCACGAGATTCTTTTAGGAGGACAAAGAAGAGATTCTTCCAAGAGGACAGAGTAGGAAGTGTTCTTTTCAGAGGATAGGGAAACACAGGAAGACTAAACACCTCATGAAAAGAAAGAAGAGTAATCACAAAAGAATAATCACAGTAAAGAATACATGACAACCATACAGTTAGAATACATTGTAGCGGTAGACTCCTACCGACATTTTTCGTTAGCAGCAGAACATTGCTGTGTTACGCAGCCTACACTCAGTATGCAGATCCAGAAGCTGGAAGAAGAACTGAACGTAAAAATCTTTGACCGAAGCAAGCAACCTGTAGTACCTACAGAAGTAGGAATGGAAATTATCGAACAGGCACGTACAGTACTAAAGGAAGCGGAAAAGATCAAAGAAATTATACAGGACAAACGAAATGAAATTTCCGGAGAATTACGCCTGGGAGTTATTCCTACACTTGCCCCTTATCTGCTTCCTTTGTTTCTGCAAAAATTTGTAGAGCGTTACCCGCAGGTAAAACTCAAGATCGCTGAGTTTACCACAGAGGTGTTAATTGAGAAACTGAAAAGCAATCAGATTGATGTAGGGCTACTGGTAACCCCTCTTCCTGACAACAATCTCTTCACCCAACATCTGTTTTATGAGGAATTTGTAGTATATCTGTCAAAATCGAACGAGTTAATGAAAAAAAATTACGTTCTGGCTCGGGATATTGATGTACGCCAACTCTGGCTATTGGAAGAAGGACACTGTATCCGTTCTCAGATTATGAATCTGTGTGAACTTAAACATCGCTACCAGGACAGCACTACTTTTGAATATGAGGTAGGTAGTATAGAAACACTCAAAAAGATGGTTGAACTCAACGATGGAATCACAATTTTGCCAGAACTCTCCCTGCAAGACCTAAATCCGGATCAAATTGTGCGTGTGAGACGTTTTGAGAGCCCTGCACCTGTACGGGAAGTAAGTTTGGCAACTCATCGGAATTATGTAAAAAAACGCATGATTGATGCCCTAAAAACCGAAATTCTGGAAGCTATTCCAGTCGCAATGCAGGCACAAGGTGAACGGGAAGTTGTAAAAGTCTGATTAAGAAAAGATAAATTTCTTAAATAATCTGATTATCAATCACATGTATGTTTTCAACCTTTTTTCACACCCTTTGAATGGTATTTTTTAAGAACTTAGTATCCAGATACATAGACAAAACTGGCGCGATACTTGCTATAAAATATTCATAAAGGTTAGGTTTAAGGTTAAAATCAGAACTAAGCTCATATTCGCTGAATATGGGTTTTTTTATTGCCCATATCTTACTTATTAAAAAGACCTCTAGTTATTTTCATCTCACCGCCAGCGTTTTTATGACAAGCTTCGTCTGGGTATACATATATCCAAACTGAATTTTGTCTTATGAAAAATTCTTTCTTTATAGGTGGGGTAGCCATCCTCCTGATCATTTTTGTTATGGCCTGCAATAACTATGTGGTTATGGTGTCTCCTACAGATCCATCTGTTCTACTACCTCCGGGTCAGGTATTTCTTCCTGATACTCCTTTACCTGTAGATAGTGCAAAATCAGATGTTTCAGAAACAGATACTGTTATCCTTCCTGATGATGTAATACTTATTCTACCCAAGTTATGTGTTACCGGAAAAGGTTCAGACATACCCTGTAATTGTGTAGTAGATGCTCATCTAAAACTATTAACCAGCAAAAAGGAAATACTTCTATTTGGGAAATCTACTGTATCTACTACAGAACTACTTGAGACAGGCGGTCAGGTGATGCTTACGATTCTGTACAATGGAGACACACTTCAAATGATGGAAGGAAAAAACTTCACCCTCAAGATTCCAACCAAACGTACAAAAACGGATCATACTAAAATGCGTTTTTACAAAGAAGACGCTCAAACTACATGGGCAGAACTGGGTGCACTGGCAGGTTCCACACCAGAGTACTACACCATTACCAGCAATCAGCTGGACACCTGGCTGAGTCCGGCCTATGTCTACTCAGAGGCATCTTCTACTGTACAGATTTCCTTGCAGATTTCGGGTGAAGGGCCTGCTTTGTCACAGGTACGTCTCTTTGTGATTCCATCCAATATTCACTCAGTAGTTTCAACTACACAGATCAATGGTGTGTTCATCCCGGTCAGCCATCTACCACTGGATGAAGAAGCAACACTAATAGCCCTGGCTAAAACAGGAGAAACGCTTTGGCTTGGCAGACAAAACATTTCTCTTCAATCATCGTTACAGGTACCTATGGAGTTTACGTCTGTCACACAAAAAGAACTGGATGAAATTTTATCACAACTCTGATCATTGTCTTTATCAGTTTAGAGGAAACCAATTAGCAATGGATTATAGGGGTTTTTCATTGCTAAAAGAAGAGTGTTTCCATCAGACAAGGGGTAGGCTATTGCTTGCCTTTTGCCTTATGGTGTATTGTCTTTTACCTGCGTATAGCCAGACGGGTAGCCGAACTAAAGCTAAAACCCCTAATGAACACTCAAATTCATTTTTGAAACCCTATGCACATCCTTACCAGAATCGACTCTCTCTGGTGGCTGGCATAGGACTGGCAGGCTATGCTGGTGATATATGCAGACTAAAGGATAGCGACCTACAACATCATTATCTAAATATTGGCCTAAGTGCAGGACTGTCCTATCGGTTTACGAACTACATTTCTGTTCGCTGGGACAATAGCTATCAGTCATTACAAGCCAGGGCGAGGCCGGGAACATGGGGAGATTTAGCATTTCATTCTCATTTGTTTGGATCTGCTATCTCACTTCAGATTAATACCACATCAAAAACCGTAGGAGAACAATATAATCGTAGTCTGGATGCTTACTTCCTTGCCGGATTCGGCGTATTGTATTATCGCACAAAAGTGAATGCAGATGCTTCAACTCAGGAGTGGCTCAAACCTATGCAGGCAACTGCCGGAAGTCCTATTGCTTTTGCATTTCCTATCGGCATTGGAGCTAGCTGGCGACTGACAGATCAGTCAAGTCTGGGCTTGGAGGCAGTTTACCATTTTACGACTACAGACCTGCTGGATGGCATCAGTCTTACCAATGATCCGGAACCACACTCAGATCACTATCTGACCTTACAAGTACGTTTTACCCAACAATTATTTCAACTGTTTCACTACAAAGAATATCTGCAACGAAAAAAGTAACTAGTGCGATTCGGAGGGTAATGAGTAGCGCTGCCGTTTCAACTTATACCTATTCAGTTTTGGCCAGCTCTTTTTCAAAAAACGGGTAAATTTTCGGTTGGTTGGATATGTTCGGTTGGCAGTCATATTATTAAAAATAAGCGCCACAACCAGAAGAATCAGACAGCCTGTAAGTACAGGCGAAATCACATACCAATACCCTAGTTGTTTTATTCTTTCAGATCCAATGACAGCAATGAGTCCGGTAGCGCCTCCGGGTGGATGCAGTGTTTTGGTCACTTGCATCAATACAATAGACAAAGAAACTGCCAGTGGTGCTGTTAACCAAAGGATATCAGGCAATAGCTGATAGACAGAAACACCCACTATAGCCGAAAGTACATGTCCCCCGATCAGGTTCCGGGGTTGTGCCAATGGACTTTGTATAGCACCGTAAATCAATACACTGGAAGCTCCAAAAGAGCCGATCAGAAAAACAGTATCTGTATAGGGAAACATTTTACTTTGTAAGAAGGCAATACAGGAGATGCCTACAAATGCTCCAATAAACGACCATATATGTTCCCGATAATCTACCAGTGTTTCTTTATAAATAACATAGCGGGTAATGCGTAGTCCTCTTTTTATTCTTTTCTTAACCATTGGCAATTAAAAATCTGTCTACTTTAGTAGTGTATAGTTTGATTCTATTCTTTCTTATAGCAATTATCCTATTTTGCGCAAAAATATCTTTAATACAAAAATATCTGCTATCACATAATCTGAGAGATTTTTCAATATTCCAAAGAAAAATTCATTTCACAGAGTGAAAGTTCAGTGTTTTCTTACTTTTTGTCTTTCGGTTACCAATTTTAGTAACTTTTTTGTTTTTATCATCGCAGCTTCTTTTTATTTATAGTTGTATAACTTTACACCGCAAAGTATCCTCTTATTTCTTTTGTACTATTTTTAAGTCAAGTGATTTTTAGAGAATATATTTGCCATAACCTTTGATCCAACTCACTTACTATGACAATTCAGGAATCACTTGCTTCTTATCAATGGATGAACGAACCAGCCTTATGGCACTTTCAGGATGATGGATTTTTTCTCGCTCCTGATGCAGGCTCAGACTTCTGGCAACGTACACATTATGGTTTTCGGAATGACAATGCCCACTTTTACTACACAGAAACAGAGAGAGATTTTGAGTTGTATACCCAGGTACGCCTCACTCCCAAACACCGGTTTGATCAGGCAGGCTTATGTATTCGTATAGATGAGGATAACTGGATCAAAACATCCTGTGAATACGAAACACCTGAATTTTCACATTTGGGGGTGGTAGTGACTAACCTTGGCTACTCAGACTGGTCTACACAACGGGTAGCCGCAGGTATACAGGAAATAGAATACAAGATCATTCGTAAAGGACAGAATATAGAGGTCTATGCCTGCTATCAGGGTTCTGCATTTGAGCAAATCCGTATTGCCTATCTGTACAAGGCTGAGGCTATTGTAAAGGCTGGAATCTATGCTTGTAGTCCTACAGCTGGAGGTGGCACTGCTTTGTTTACGAAGTACTCTTTAACACAGTAGAGTTACTCCTTCGATCTGTTTACAGAAACCTGTTACTTCAATACATCTAAGGCTGTTTGTTCATCCAGATAAAATGAGCATCCTGCCAGCTCTTTGATGAAATCAGAATCTAACGCCTGGGACTTTTCACTAATAAGCACCACAAATGGTTGCTGTTTTAAGGATCTTATCCGAAATGCCTGTGTAATCGCATTTCCCCAGGTATATACTAACTCCCGCAAATCAACAATAATAAACTGAGGATGCTCAGAATCAATGCAATGGTTTATCTGATGCATCATGTATTCAGCATCCTCATTTCCGGCAGATCCAGGTCTATAAATTCCTGTAAAGCAGATATACAGAGTTGGATCCACTCCAACTTGTTTCGTTTTTCTTGTACACTGAATTGCAGAGGTAAAGCTCCTGGAAACCAAAGCAGGCAATACTCTGTCAAAATCTTTAGAGAGGAATGCAATGTAGACATGATCATTTAGTCTAATTTCACTTTTACAATTGATTATAAAGTGAACAACCTCCTGTTTATATATATTTTGTTGTTTGGCAACTTGAAAGTCAACGGATAATCTAACTTCTCGTAGCAACTGTTGATCAAATCCATTTTGTAGCCAGTCGGCTTGGAGCCATTGGTATATTGCCTTTACAATCTGTAATTCACTAGCGACTCCATCACAAAAGGCCTTTTGAGAGAGTATATCACAGTCTAACTTTCCTTTTCCTAGTTCCAGCAATATCTGGCAATCTTCCTCCAATCTCCACCCACAAAACATCTCACAAATAACATTAGCCTGATGCTGTAATCGCTTTTTCTTCATTCTATTTATCTGAACACTGAAAATACCTAATAACTTTTAATTCATAAAACACGTCAAAAGAAACATTTGTGTTTTAGATCTTCTACAGAAAAATATATATAGCTTTACTAACATCTCTTTTACATAATATCCTCAATGTATTGATATTCATGCTGCTAAAAACAAAGTTAGGAAAAGAGCTTTTATGGAATGGTATTTTGTTAGGAATTGCTACAAGTATTGTTTTCGCTTCTTTTGATGTTCGTTTCTCACTAGACGAGGGAAATGTAATTGACATTCAGTTGCATGATACCTATTTTGTAATCGGTTACTTTCACTTCATTGTACTACTCTGGATAGTATTTGTTCTAGGCCGATATTGTCTGTTAGGTCTGGCTTATCTGAGCAAACGTAGTAAAATAGCGGCAGGGTTTTTACTTCTACTCACCGCCCTGCTGGCGTATCATACACTATATTTTTTCTTCATTCTCTGGCATATACAAAGAGAAGATCAGGAGTTTACTTTTAATGTGTTATATAAGAGTTTGGCAATACCTATGGCTATTACTTTAGCAGCATTTGCAGGGCTTATCTACAGTGGCATCTGGCTAGGTAGACAGTTATTTTCCACCAGCAAGCAGAATAGTTAGACACAATCTGCTTCTACTATCAAAAATCTGATACTCATCAGATATAACCTGAATACCAATATTTATAAAACATAACTGTAGTTCCAGTCACCAGAGTCAATGAACGGAATAACGGTCAAAGAAGAAATTGACCATTATTCGAATATTTTTTCAACGTGATCGGTATTCCGGTCAAACGCAAAAATGATCCGAATACAGATCATTTTTTATTTCCAACTGATAAACCTGTCTCAACTTTTGTTAGACATGTTTGAACAGAATTTGAATCAGTCTTTTAAGAAATCGATAGGACAGGAAAATAGTCGCTTACAATGGCGTCCGATGCTGAACAATATTGTCCTAAAATGAACACCCACAAATTCACCAATCCTTCTGAAATATGAGCTAATTCGCTGGAAAAGCACTTTTTAAAAATTGGCAAAACATTTGATCAGCAAAAGTAGAACAAATATCAACCGACTGGCATCTACATAGTACAAGCTAGTAACTCAATCCATTTTACATCCATGCATAACTCTACCAAACCTAGCCCTCCGCAATGGGCTGAGAAATTACTTGAACAGTTTTGTGATCCGGATTTGCTGGAAGAAATACAAGGCGATCTGCAGGAAGAGTTTGCCTACCAGGTACATACCAAAGGAAAGCGAAAGGCTCAATGGAACTACTGGCTGGATGTAGCAGGGTTTATTCGTCCGTTTGCTTTTAAACGCTCAAGGCGTAAACATACACATCATTCCACACCTATATACTCTCCGGATATGCTACGCAACTACCTGAAAACTGCTTTTCGCCATCTGACACGGCACAGAACAAGCACTGCTATTAACCTGTTTGGTCTTACGCTGGGGCTTACAGCCTGTATGGTGATCTATCTGATCACACATTTTGAACTGAGTTATGATACCTTCCATCCGGATAAGGAACGGATATACCGGCTGATTGGTAAAGGACACTTTGGTCCTAACGCAGAAGACCAACCCTTTGGATTTCTGCCCAATGCCGTTCCAGCTGCTATGCGCAAAGAAATATCGGGTATAGAGACAATAGCGGCCTTTCACAATACAGAAACCGATGTACTGATTCCTGATGGAAAAGAAGAACCCAAACGTTTGGAAAGACGCCAATGGGGAGTAGATAAGGCTGAAATCATACTAACAGAGCCTTCTTACTTCGATATCTTTCACTATACCTGGCTGATTGGTAATCCGAAGACTGCCTTAAACGAACCTTTCAAAGTAGTTTTATCCGAACGAAAAGCCCGCAAATATTTTGGTGATATTCCGCTGGAAGCCATGATAGGCAGAGAGGTGATTTACCATGATTCCGTCCGAACCAATGTAGCAGGGATTGTAAAAGACTGGGGTCAGCAGACTGATTTTACCTTCACGGATTTTATATCTCTGGCAACTATCAATGCCAGCAAGCTGAAAGGCAACATCAATCTTGAACAATGGGATGATATCTGGTCAGCCTCACAAGCGTTTGTAAAACTACCTCAGGGAACCACACCAGCCCAGTTGGAACCCCAGTTTCAACAATTTTCGAAAGCACACTTTCAGAAAGACCTGAAGATAGTCCCAGGCTTACAACCCTTATCAGACCTGCACTTCAATGCAGAGTATGGCGATAACTATTCCCGCAAAGCTCACCTGCCTACTTTGTATGGACTTATGGGAATTGCATTGTTTATTCTGGTGATTGCTGTAATCAACTTTATTAATATGGCTACCGCACAATCCGCACAATGGGCCAAGGAAGTAGGAATCCGGAAGGTGCTGGGAAGCAATCGTCGCAATCTGATCTTTCAGTTTTTAATGGAGTCTTTGCTGACTACACTGGTAGCTATTATTCTTGCCTTGCTGCTAACCAAACCTGTACTGCTTGCATTTCAGAACTTTGTTCCAGATGGGGTGACATTTCAGATACTGAACTCAGATACATTGTTATTCCTGTTACTTCTCACAGTAACAACCGCTTTACTGGCAGGATTTTATCCTTCCTGGATATTGTCGTCTTACTTGCCTTCACTGACATTGAAGGGACAAACCGCACTGAAAGGGGGGCAAAAGGGCTACTTACGTAAAGGGTTGATTGTATTTCAGTTTACGGTATCCCTGATATTTATTATTGGTACACTGATGGTAGAGCGACAGCTTAATTTTATGCGAAACAAAGATCTGGGATTTAAATCAGATGCAGTAATAACCCTTACCTCTCCCAGAGGCCCCCGTGGTAATAATCTGGAAGTTTTGTATAACAAGGTTCAGCAACTGTCTGGTGTAGAAAAAGCCATACTCGAAGTACTGGAACCTATGGGAATCAACTATGGGATAGACCGGGTAGTATACAAAGGCAAGATAGAAGTACAGCTTGATGCAGCCTATAAGATGGGCAATGAAGAGTATATTCCCTTTTATGAAATGAAGCTGCTGGCTGGACGCAGTCATCTGAAAAGTGATACTGCCAGTGAGTTTGTTATCAATGCTACGTTTGTGAAAGCACTGGGTTTCAAACACCCGATGGAGGCAATTGGCAAGCAGTTAGTATGGCGTGATAAGTATTATCCTATTGTAGGCGTAGTGGCCGACTTTCATCAACAAAGTATGCACGAGAAGATTGCGCCTACCTTTATCACTACCTCTCCCAAAGCCCGAAATATAGCCATTAAGCTAAAGAGCAAAGAACTGCAGGAAGTGAAAACGACTATTGATGAAATAGAAAAGGCATGGAAACAAGTCTATCCTAATCATAAATTCAGCTATGTTTTTCTAGATGATGCCATTGCACAGTTTTATGAAAAAGAACAGAAAACCTCTCAACTGGTCAATACAGCAACAGCCATTACCATCCTCATTTCCTGTGTTGGCCTGCTTGGACTAGTTATGTTCACTACAGAGCAACGGATGAAAGAAATTGGTATACGGAAAATACTCGGAGCCAGTGTATATACTATTCTCCTTCTACTTTCCAGGGACTTCCTGTTACTGATTGGCATAGCGTTAGTAGTAGCCACTCCGATAGCCTGGTATGCTACCCATCTGTGGTTGCAGGACTTTGTGTATAAGGTTGATATAGCCTGGTGGATTTTTGGCCTGGCGGGCATAGCGTCTATTGTCATTACACTGTTTACAATAAGCTTTCAAAGTCTCAAAGCTGCTCTGATGAATCCAACAAAAAGTTTGCGGAGTGAATAGAGGAATGTCCTGAAGATTCGGACAATGTAGGGACATACCTGCGTACCTTAATCCTATCCCATATTTTTTAGAAGTGATGTCTCTTATATAAAGAAAAAACATCCTCCTTGCCCACTGAAAAGATCTTTCCGCCAAGTCGTGGCATGCGTGGCGTAAGATCCTTTCAGGTGGGCAATAAAGAGGAGAAGCTTCTTTCAGAAATGACCATTATTTAATCCCGAATTTTGTATTAGTCTGCTTTTTATCAAAAGGTAACTACTAACACTATACCTAACTTTTATTCTATTGATCTGACTGTTGAATCCCGGTAAGTTTGCTTGGAAATAGTGCCTTACTGACAGAATCCTTCAACCCTTACTCACAACGGATCAATGAAAACTATTCTTTCCCTTAGCTTGATAGTATTGGTAGCCTGGAAAGCTACAGATACACTAAGTGATCTTAATCTTACGCAGACACAAGTTGAAAAAGTGACCATGTACGGTGCCAAAACCGGATTCACACTGCCATCGTGGAGCGAATATTCTTTGTATAATTTCGTAAAGAAAGCAAAATCACTTCCAGCAGGGTCTCAGGCTGCTGCTGTAAAGTCTCTGGGTGCCATTGTAAAAACATACGTTCAGTCAGAGCAATTTAAAAGCGAATGGCAGACCTATCTGAAAGAAAAAGGATTTTATGATCCCAAGGCTGCCGGGGATGTAGCTCGTCTGGAAGAGATGAAAAAACAGAGCGCAAAGCAGAAAGGAGATATGGCTGCCAGTACTAAGAAAATGAATGAAAGTCAGCAGCAGATGGCTAAGATATTGAAAGAACATCCGGAAATGATGGATATGATGAAAAACCAGATGAGTAAAGAAGACTGGGCAGAAATGCAGGAGTATCTGAAGAATCCGCAAAAAGCCACTGCGGCTGCACAGGGTAATACCAGTTCTGGTGATGACTACATCAAAAAAGAAGAAGCTCGTATTCAGAAGGCTCAGGAGGACTACGAAAATAATAAGTATACTAATATGGTTCGCCTGCGTCTGAAAAATGTAATCGAAACAGCTAACTCTGTAGATTTTGCAGCTGAAGTAAAAGCTAACAAGTACAATCAGAAGAAGTTTGTTAATCCTGTGTATGAAAAGAAAAGTGATTTGTGGAAGCTGTTTTATCGTGCAGGAAAAGAACCTACCATGGCTGCCCGCGATTTTGCTCAGCAATGGCTTGGAGAGTTGAAATAGCTAGCTTCTCTGATAGTATTAAACAGATTTATCCTGTTTTATTCCTGAGAACGTTTTTACACCCATTGCAGGCTCAGATTCATTGTACAGACGAGTATTTTTTTATCCAAACACTACATGAAAGCTCTCTTCTCTTCTATAGTCTTATTGCTTTGTTTGCTAATCAACAACTCTTGTAAAACCAATGAGTTAGGACCTGGTAACTATACAGGACAGGAGATTACTCCAGAGCAAAGAATGACTTTATTGGCAGAATGTACAGCAAAGTATACTTCCTTACAGAATGAGGATACTGCACAAGCCAGGCAACAACTGATTGCCTGGCTTAAAACCCGTCCGGAGTTTATTGCATCGGGTTATGATGATGAGTCGCAGAATGCTTGGGCTATCTTCACAGATGGTCGTTTTGTGATGTTTGTCGACAACAGGCCTCAAGCTCCTTTTGAAGACAGGAGTGGGCGGGTAACTTTTGAGAGCAAACAGACTACAGTGCCAGCAAACAGTGCCAGAGAAACGGAATTGCCTGATACAAAAAAGGTACTCCTTTTCAGTGGAATGGGATCTGCTTTTATTGATACTCCTCCTGAACTAGAACGGATATTTGCCATTGCCAAAACAGGATATCAGATCAAAAAGGAACGGGCTAGTATTGATAATCTGAAAGGTGTCGGAGCGGAAACAGCAGTGTTTTATCTAAGCACACATGGAGGGCGTATCAAGCCAAAAGATAAGCTTTCGATAGATGGAGAAGACTTTCCGGATGCATTGATTGGGTTTTGGACTACAGATTCCTGTACAGTAGCAAACGAAGCTAAGTACAAGGATGATCTGGATAAAAAACGACTGGGATATATGGTCGCTAAATACAATGAGCCTACACGAGGAAATCCTATCAAAGAAGCACACTATGTAATTACTCAGGACTTTGTAAATACATACATGAGCTTTGGTAAAAATGCACTTATTTACCTCGATGCCTGTAACAGCTATATGTTGGACGAGGGTGGCGATGTGTGGGCTGGAGCATTTATAAATAAAGCACAGGAAAAAAAGGCTACCTATATTGGCTGGAGCAAACGGGTACTGGATAAAGATGCTTATCAGTCTGCCAAGTTTTTGTTTGATCGCTTGTTGGGAGCTGATTATACGAGTAATAACCCGAATCTCGGTATTCCAAAAGAAACCCCTTCTCAGCGTCCGTTTGATATAGACGCTGTGATGACTAATATGATACAAAAAGGGTTTGCTATCTCAACTGTTGAAGGGGAAACGGCTGTATTACATCATGCCTCTACAGTTGGACCAGACACACATGTTAGCCTGAAGCCTAGTATTGCCTATATGGAAATAGACGAACTGGCAAGCAAGCTGACAATTTATGGCATTTTTGGTACTGACCCCGGAGATGCCAAACGAGAAGTTACAGTCAATGAAACAAAGGTGACTGTAAATGAGTGGAAGCCGGATAAGATTACCTGTACCATTCCTGTAAGTGGAAACGGTGCCGCTGGAGAGGTAATTGTGAAAGCATATGATCAGAAAAGCAATAGTGTACCTCTTACGGAATGGTACATTCCATTTACCTGGAGTGAAACCGGAAAGTTTTACAGCCGTACAGTGGATGTTGTGCTTCACCTTCGTGCGGATGTACACCGTTACCGAACTGCCCCTGGTGAAACCCCCAAGCCTATTGAGAGTCCAGATGTAATCCCTTCACATCCATTCGCCAAAGATTCAAAGGCAACTTATAAAGCAGGTGGGTCCTGTTCGTACACCTGCCCCTGTAACCCAGGACAATTTGGTGTTTCCAATAAGGTAATAGGAAGTCCGGAAATCAATATTCCATATAGCGTTGATGCCTCAAATGCTACCAATAAATTCTTTGCTATATACGGTTGGGACAAAGACCGGAAAGTACTTACTGTGTTTGCATCCGGAAGTAATTTTGATGGCTATAAAAATCAGGAAGTGAGCGGTGGATGCACAGAAGGAGGTACTACTACCGAAAATACTCCTTTGCCTCTGGCATTTGTGATAAGTGAAAGCCTCAATGAAATCACATTGGAACTGCCATTTGCAAACACTGAAGCATTTGATTTTCGAATTAAAAAAGGTGAAAGGTCTATGGAAACCATTGCGCTGGAACACTGTGCCTGTCAGGATAAATCAGAAGCGCCTATCAAGTTAAGCTGGAAAGATACAGAAGCTCGTTTTGCCCCAACCGCTAAAACAGCAGCCCGCTTAGTTTCTGCCAACTAAGAGAGGGTGCATCATACTTTACAAAAAGGTTTATTCAACCATCAGCCTGAGCAACTCTTATGAAATATATAGTATTCCTTTTGTGCATTTTTATTTCCGTATCTGCTTTTTCTCAGCAGGAAACGTTTGATCTGATTACCTATACACCTCCCAAAGGATGGAAGAAAGAAGCTAAGGAGAATGTGGTTGGGTATTCTGTTGTCGATAATGCAAAGAGAACATGGTGCAGAATTTCCGTCTACCGGAGTACTACCAGCAAGGGGGCTATCGATCAGGATTTTACAAGTGAATGGAATGATTTGATTGCCAAACCCTATCAAATTACCAAAGCCCCGCAAACGAGTACTACACAAGATGCTGCAGGATGGAAGATAAAAGGTGGGTCCGGGACATTTGTGTTTAATAATAGTGATGCAGCTGTATTGCTGACAACCATGAGTGATAACAGTCGTGTGGTAAGCATCACGGCTATGACAAACAGCCAGGATTATATGCCTGTTATCGAAAGGTTTGTGGAGACAGTTAGTCTGAAAAAGAGTACTGCTTCCAATGTCGGTACCAAGCCAGCAGCAGCATCTTCTACCACTACACCCAAAGCAACACCTGTAAAAAGTAGTTATAAATTCACTACTACCAACTTTGATGATGGCTGGGTAGCAACAGAGCAGGCTGACTGGGTGCAGGTGGCAAAAGGAAATCTAAAGGTGCTGTTACACTATCCTACCAACCGGATTGATGTCTCCAGTTCTGATGTCAAGATAATTGCCAACAATGCCTGGAATATTCTGGTGGCACCACGATATAGCAATCTGAAAAACTTTAAGCTTACTAACGGAAATCTGGATTATCTGCGTCCTATGTTTATGTCTGGCAATGTGTCAGATCCTTCTACTGGAAAGGTAGTGTATGTGGTTCTTTTTAAACGTGGAGAAAGTGGATGGATAGAAGTGGTTGCACCTGATAAAAATACATTTGTTCAGGCGTTTGGAGTAGATAATGATGTCATTGATAACACAGTCAGTATGTCTATATGGGAGCCCCTGCAAAAAATGGCAGGTTATAACCGGTTTGGGGTGGCTATATCTGACCTTATAGGTAAGTGGACAAACAATTTTTCGGGCATGACACAATATGTAAATGTCTATACAGGAGCTAGTGCTGGTATGGATACACATTCTTCTGCTCAGGTATTTGTTTTCTCTGGTAACTCCTACCAATGGCAGATTAGTTCTGCGAGTGGCTTCGTAGGAAGTATCAAGTTTCAGGGTGCAAAGTCAAATGGGCAGTTTAAAGTTCCTACTAACTGGCAAATCTATTTCTCAGATATTGAAGCAAAGCCCAGGACTTATGATGCGTATTTCTCCTGTATAAAAGGTGCTCGCATTTTATGGTTACAGGATAGTGCTTATCCTATTGGGTTTACTGCTTATGGCAGGAGTGAATAGATTACTTTACCACACTGTCTTAGCTATGAAAAAAGTAGTATCGTTACCAATTTGTTTCTTTTGGTTAGTATATACCTATGCTCAACAGGAAACGTTTGATCTGACTACCTATATACCTCCTCAGGGGTGGAAGAAGGAACAGAAAAAAGATGTAGTCACCTACACAATAACCGACCAGAAAGCAAAGACATGGTGTACATTGGCTTTATATGCTGGCATAGCTAGTAAAGGTAGTAGCAACCAGGATTTTTCCAGTGAATGGCAACAACTGATTGTCTCACAGTATAATTCCGTTGGAAGTCCTCAGATTAATCCTATCCGGAATGTAAATGGATGGCAGATGAAAAGCGGGGGAGCAGAGTTTGTTTTTAATAAAACTAACGCATTGGCTATGCTGACAACATTTACAGGATATGGCAAATGTATCAGCATTGTTGTATTGACTAATGGAGAACAATATCTGGCTACTATCCAGAACTTTATCAGTTCTGTGACTCTGCAAGGTGGTGATGGTAAGAGTACAGCTACACCTGTTTCTTCTTCTGGTACAAAACCCATTCCTACAGGACAAAAAGCAACGGTATGGATGAACGTTCAGCTAAATCCTTTGGATGGAAGTGATCATGAAAATATCGCTACAGCTTCAGCAAATGTAAAGTTCTATGTAGTTTATTCTGATGGAGATTATTACCCTGAAATGCCATCTGCTGGTTTGCAAAGCTTTGATAAGAACAGGAGCCAAACAGGTAAAGACAAAGAATCCTGGGGAAAATTTTCTCTTCAAAATGGAAAAGGAGCGTTCCGATCAAAATATGAAAACATACAGGTTGAACAGGTCAATCTTACCCAACTAAAGAAAGTGGGGTATGCCTATAATTTTTACAAATGTGCTTCTGTAGATGGACTGACCTTACAAGGTCGATGGAGTTACATTCCAAACTGGAGCAAAGATCCCTATTATTCGCAGGCAGGATGTCGTCAGGTAATCTATTTTTCCAAAGATGGAACCTTTGATGACAGAGGTATCTGGGTGAGTGATTGTCGCTACCCTACAAAAAATCCACAGGATGCACCAGGAAAAGGAACGTACCGGATTCAGAATTTTACCATTATTCTAACCTATCTGGATGGCCGGATTATTCATAAGGCATTTACAGGTGTTGCAGATAAGAATCCGGCAACTTATCCGGATTTACTTTACATAGGTACTAATCCTTTCTACAGTAAGTAGAGAGATGAGTTTTAGTATGCTTCAAAATCTTTTTTATTCACTACACTATTTCCTGATCAGTTATGAAACGTGTTTTTTATGTATTGTTAATGAGTAGTTTATTGTTATGGAATGCCTGTAAAACTAGTGACCCGGAACCGGTAGCTACTAAGACCGAAGTAGGAGAACCCACAGGAACCGCAACGACTGCCAGTATTGGTGCTGCCGGAGGATCAATTACATCTGCTGATGGATTAGTAAAACTAGATATTCCGGCAGGTGCATTGGCTGCCAATACTACTATATCTGTACAACCTATTACAAACAATGCTCCTTTGGGTATTGGAGGGATTGCCTATCGGTTTACGCCCGATGGCCAACAGTTTAACCAGCCTGTAAAAGTGACATTTAAGTATACCAGCGACTTGCTTGCAGGTGCAGATGCCAATGTATTATGGATTGTGACTCAGGCAGCCGATGGTTCATGGCAAGCTTTATTGAAAAGCAATGTAAATACAACTACTAAAACCATTACCGGAGAGATCACACACTTTAGTGACTGGGGCTTAGGCAAGTTTATCGATGTATCCTTAGATCCTGCCTCTGCCTATATAAAGCCAAAAGGATCTGTACAACTGAAAGTATCCGGTTTTATCGCCAGCACGAATCCGGATGATGAACTGACTCCATTAGTGCCAATTAGCCCTAAGAGTAATGACGATGCACTGGAACCTTTAACACCTGTTGAGAAACGAACTTCATTATTCAAACAGGTAAAATGGACGTTAGCCGGTGAAGGAACATTAACCTCTAACGGATGGACCGCTACTTATACAGCGCCTTCTGAAACTCCATCCAAAAATCCGGTCGCTGTGTCCGTAGAGATGGAACGATACCAGGATGGACAACCTGCACAGCTATTCAGTAAGGTTTTGCTGGTGTCAAACATTACCATTGCTGAAGAGGGTGTTGTTGTGGTTAATTTCAATGGTACAGAATACAAATATAAACAATCAGGAGATGCTAATCAGGTGGCTTATGTGGTAGTTCAGAATGAGTATGTAGTATGGCAGGGTGCGTCTTCTACCGGGATTCCTAATTTTACTTTTTACCGGTCTCTGATAGGTACAGGATCACATTCACACAATTGCCAGGATGCAGCTGATATTGTTTCCTATACAGCTAGCCCTACACTAGTGTACCAACTGGAATGGTGTGACGATGAGGGAACCTGTCATTGTGCCCCTTTTACAAGTACCATCTCCAAGTTTGGAAATGGCGCAGGCAAAACGATTGCTGGTACTTTTTCCGGAGGCTTATATAATGCAGATGGGGAGTTGTTTCCTATATCAGGCTATTTTAATGTAAAGAGAATTAATTAAAAGAGTTGTATCCAAGTCAGGACATGTTAGAAGGAAATGTGGCCTGACTTGGATACATACATATTTATTAGTTCTTCACGTGGTATTAAATCAGTTCTTTCCTATTTTTAGAACCAACTTTATAAAAGCTGTAGTACTGGCAATACCCAAAATATTAAAATATACTTATGATTAAATTAGTGCCATTTACCTCTATTTTTCTACTAACTTTTGCCAGTATAGCTGTTGTCTTTGCACAGACACCCTTCAAAAAAATAAAAGCAAAAGGTTCTTATATCCATACATATACAGGAACTTCATTTGAAGAAAAGATTGGAGAATATACAAGAGTAGATATTTACTCTGTGGATAAAAAGGAAAAGGGTATAAGTAGTATATATCAACACAATACGTCTATGGGTATGACTACCTTATCCATTGATTTATATCCAACTCCAGGTAATGAAGAACAGTTGCGATCTGCCTATCAGTCTTCTGTGTCTGAGCTTACAAATGGGGTTCCTGATAGTCCAGAGCTGCAACAATACCCAGCTTCTTTTCAGAGCGGTGATTATAAAGTAATAGGATATACTGCTCTTTTAATGGTGAACAGATCTCTTATTACTATCTTCGAATGCGGGCAATGGCTCTTTAAAATCAAAGTCAATAGTGATTATCTGGACTCTACTCAGATAAAATCACTGGAAAAACAAGTAGTAGAAGTTTTCAAACCCACTAATTTGGTTAAAAAGGCACCGCTAGTCTGGAAACCAAGTATTCATTTTGCTCCTGCTGCTTTCAGGGATTCTGTCATGTTGGGTTCTGTCATGGGAAGCGCCTATAAAAAACTTGAATGGGCAAAGCAGAATATGAGTTCTCAGGAAAGAGACGCAGGATTTCCAGACCTGTATCTAAACTTGCATATAGCTTCTCTGACAGAATTTATACGATTTGAAAAACGAGTACATGTTTATGGAAAACATCCTGCTACCAAGCAGTATTTATCTGAGTTAAATCAGATTGTGGAGGCAGGCTTTTTAGAAGAGTTCATTATGGAACAGTATAATAAAATTATGATTGTTCCAGCAAATATAACATTTGAGTTTGATGCATATGAGGTATGGAAGTTGACACATCCGATAACTATTAACCTGAATGAAAAGTATTCGGTCATTACATTTAAGACAGACTAACCAGCAGTGTGTCTTGTAAAGCTAAGCCTCAACTGCATCCAAGAAGATAGGGCTTCGTATACAATTAAAAGCGTAGGGCGTCGTGAATTTGTGCAGGCAGAACAGAAATGTTCTGCTTTTTATTTGCAGGGAATTGTCACCATCGAACACAAAAGTATTTTCAGAAAAATTCTCTTTTTGTATTTTACCGGCACACTATAACCAATTCATTTATGAAGCAATTCTTTATTGTCCCGGCATTGCTCTGTTGCCTGAGTGTACTGGCACAAAACAAAGCAGACGATGTCAAAACGTTTACACTTACCAATGGAATGAAATTTCTGGTTGTTGAGGATAATTCTATTCCCAATGCCAATATGTACTTGCTCTATCGGGTGGGTGCCCGCAATGAACATCCTGGTATTACAGGCTTATCCCATTTTTTTGAACATATGATGTTCAACGGTTCTAAAAAATATGGCCCAAAAGAGTTCGATCGCACCATGGAGTTTAATGGAGGGGCTAACAATGCCTATACTACCGAAAATGTAACTGTATATACAGATTGGTTTCCGTCTTCTGCACTCGAAAAGATATTTGATCTGGAAGCAGATCGTATTGCCAGTCTTACCATCGATCCTAAAATGGTGGAGAGTGAACGTGGCGTAGTGTTGTCTGAACGTAGCACAGGTTTGGAAAACTCTCCATGGCGTATGTTGGGTGAAGCTGTGAATGCCACTGCTTTTCAGGAGCATCCGTATCACTGGCCTGTAATCGGATATGAAGAAGACATCAAAAACTGGACAAAAGAAGACCTGGAATATTATTTCAAAACCTATTATGCACCCAATAACTGTGTAGTGGTAATTTCCGGAAATGTAAAAACGGATGAAGTAAAACGATTGGCACAGAAATACATGGAACCTATTCCGGCTCAGAAAGCAGCAGATCCGGTCCATCTGGTAGAACCTCCTCAGACAGGGGAACGTCGGGTGACTGTACAAAAGCAAGTAGCGACTCCTTATATGCTCATTGGGTATCATACACCTGAAGCACGCCATAAAGACTTTTATGCACTTAGTATTTTGAGCTCTGTTCTTTCCAAAGGCAATTCCTCCCGATTATACAGCACCCTGGTAGATAAAAAACAGCTGGTATCCAATGTATTTACTGACTATAGTGAAAGCTTTGACCCGACGTTGTTTCAGATATATGTAGTGGCTGCAAAGGATGCAAAAGAAGCAGACATTGAAAGTGCCATTTACGAAGAGATAGAAAAGATTAAGAAAGAAGGTATTACAGAGAAAGAACTTCAGAAAATAAAGAATCAGAAACTAATGGAGTTCTATGGACAAATCGAAACTATCAATGGGAAGTCTAACAACCTGGGCACTTATGAATTGTTCTTTGGTGATTACAAAAAGATGTTTGAGGCTCCTGCTGAGTACAACAAGGTAACACTAGATGATATCAAACGGGTAGCCAATGAGTATTTTAAGAAATCCAATAGAACTGTAGGTGTTTTAAAAGCAAACGTAGAAGACTAATCCCATGAAAAGAACCACTTTATATATAGTATTTGCTCTTGCCTTTGTCTGTCAGTCATTCTGTAGTTTTGCCCAGACAAAAACTGCCGAGTATAAATTACCTGGGTACGAGAAATTTGTTTTATCCAATGGGTTGACGGTGTACCTGATGGAACAACATGAAGTACCTGTCATTCATGTGGCTGCTATCATTCCTGCTGGGGCTATCTATGATGGCTCACAAGCCGGACTTGCCTCTCTGACTGCCACAGCACTAAAACATGGAACAAAAAATTATACAAAGACCAAACTGGAAGAAGAACTGGATTTTGTTGGTGCAACACTGAATACACAGGCAACCAAAGAATATGCTTCTCTTTCTGCTGGATTCGCAACCAAAGATCAAACAAGGGTTTTACCATTAATCAAAGAAGTACTGGTAAATCCAACGTTTGATGCGGCAGAGTTTGAAAAAGAGAAGAAACGAATGCTGACTAATCTGGAAAGAGCCAAGGAAAGTCCTCGTTCGGTGATGGGATCTTACTGGGCCGCATTCCTGTACAAAGATCATGTATATGCTAATCCGGTTACAGGCAAAGTATCCACAGTTGGTCAACTTCAGGTAGCAGATGTACAAAAGTTCTACCAGGCCAATTATATTCCTAACGGATCTGCTATTGCCATAGTAGGAGATTTTAAGGCGAAGGATATGAAAGCTCAGATCTCCAAACTGTTTGCAGACTGGAAAAAAGGAACTTCTGCTCAGAAAAATCTGGCTGCCAGTGTCGTGACTGCACCAACTGGAAACAATGTATTGCTGATTAACAAAGAGGATGCACGGGAGACGACATTTTATATTGGGGGAGTTGGTATAAAGAGAGACAACCCGGACTATGTAGCTATCGAAGTGGTAAATACCGTTTTTGGTGGACGATTTACTTCCTGGCTTAATGATGAATTACGTGTTAACTCCGGATTAACCTATGGGGCAAGCAGTCGGTTTTTGCCTCTGAAAAATGCAGGTACTTTTTACATTTCAACCTTCACCGCCAATAAAACCACAGAACCGACTATTGATAAGGCGCTGGAAGTGCTTAATCGTCTGCATACTACAGGTATTGATGAAACTACCTTACAATCTGCTAAAAACTATGTAAAAGGACAATATTTGCCTGATTACGAAACAGCAGGACAACTGGCCGGCTTGCTTACTGAAATGTTTTGGTACGGTTTCAACGAGTCTTTTATCAATAGCTTCCAGACTAATGTAGATCAGTTGACAACTGCCAAAGCTAAAGAGATTGTGGCAAAGTATTTTCCAAAAGATAAGCTTCAGTTTGTGTTGGTTGGCAAAGCAGAAGAGATTAAAAAGATTGCTGAAAAGTATGGTCCTGTAACTGAAAAGCAGATTAAAGCGGATGGATTTTAAGCGGTAAAATATTCAGGATAAGACTCTACATGAAACATGAGTCATCCTAAATTTTGGATGAGAGTTTGTTTTACAAAATCAGAGCCTATTTTTTTGAAAAGAGTATAGGCTCTGATTAACTTTTAAGCAAAATCTTTAGTTGAGTTGGTTTATTGTCCCTTACATTCTTCTTCCACTGACCTCTTCATTTTTTGCTTGCCCAAAAAACAGGGCACCAAATGAGAATTTGATGAGCCAGACTTGTGCGTGTGCAAAAAAGAGCACTTTTCTCCGATCCTTCCCCCCACAAGGCCACAGGCCAACCTCGCGGAGAAAAGATTGCCAACGCACCTACACTACCACACACGATTGAAGTTAGCACAACGTCTTCCTGTAACTCCTTTGTTTCGCTTTTTCTAAATGATGCGAATAGTTAGGTCAATTACATGGGTAGAAAGATTGTACTATACCAGTAAAGTCGCTTATGGTGGTAAAATGCCTTTTGTCATAAAGTACTAGTGCTTTATTTGTCAGTAACTTACTTTTAGCCTGAAAACATCCCTAAACCTATGCGTACTTTTTTAAGATGGACATTGTCCCTGTTGATACTGGGGGCTATGCAGCCTGTATGGGCACAACTTACTACACCACCTAGCGGAGGAAACAAGAAAGCTTCCGTTTCTGAAAAAATTGGTATTACAGATGTCTCCATTACCTATGATCGTCCAGGCGTAAAAGGCCGGGAAGGAAAGATCTGGGGAACCTCAGTTGCTCACTATGGCTTTCAGGATCTGGGCTTTGGTACCAGCAAATCTGCTCCCTGGAGAGCCGGTGCCAATGAGAATACAACCATCTCATTCAGCACAGATGTAAAAGTAGAAGGCAAAAACCTGCCTGCCGGAACCTATGGATTATTTATGGCTTTGCAAGAAGGCGGAGCCACCGTTATTTTCTCCAAAAACTCAACTTCCTGGGGAAGCTACTTCTACGATCCTGCAGAAGATGCACTACGTGTGGACGTAAAAACAACATCTCTCAATGACAATGTAGAGCGGTTAAAATACGAGTTTATGGACCAGACAGACAACTCAGCTGTTATTGCTCTGCTTTGGGAAAAATTAAAGGTTCCATTTAAAGTTGAGGTTGATCTGGTAAATACTCAACTTACATCGTTTCGCAAAGAACTACGATCAGATGTTGGTTTTAACTGGGAACCATGGGCACAGGCTGCTGCTTTCTGTGTGCAAAACAATACCAATCTGGAAGAAGCATTAAAGTGGGCTGATGTCGCTGTAAATGCTCCATTTTTGGGACAGAAAAATTTTACGACTTTAAGTACAAAAGCTCAGGTATTAGAAAAGCTAGGCAAAACAGCAGAAGCTACAGCGTTGATGAAAGAAGCCATGCCAATGGGTAACATGCAAGAATTGCATCAGTACGCCCGTCAGCTGGTAGCTATGAAACGTAGTAAAGAGGCACTGGAAGTATTTCAGCTGAATGCAAAAAAATACCCTACCGATTTTACCACTAGTGTTGGACTGATAAGAGGTTACTCTGCTGTAGGAGAATATAAAAATGCATTGAAACTAGCTAAAACTGCTTTACCCAAAGCACCTGACTCTAATAGCAAATCCAATGTAGAGAAGATGATTGCTACATTGGAACAAGGCAAAGATGTAAACTAAGAAAGTTATTTTTTAATCTGAATGCGAGTGAGATTGCCCATCCGAAAGGTTGGGCAGTTTTTTTGTGGCTCAAAAGATAGAGTTGCCCGGCTCCATAGTATCTCCTCTGATTTTTGAACTGAATTCAGCATATTATAGTCTTGTGAGCATAGTTTATTGCATAAGTAAGGCTTGTGCATAATTCTATGCAAAGAGCAATAGGAAGAGTTGCTTTCTGATCTTCGTGAGAAAATAATTTTTGCCACGAATAAACCGCAAAAAAATTTTTGCATAGAATTCACCGCAACATTGGTGTTTGATCGGAATTCACCGCAAAATGTTTCATGCGTGTAATTCTGTTCAAAATGTTTTTATGCACACAATTATGCCTACTACAAAATTTTTTCAGAATAGAATCAAAAGCATCTTTATCATTCAGGTGACTATAGAGTATTTTAGGAAAAGCCTAGGAACGTCTGAAGTATTTGTGTACAATAATCGAAATAGGCAGCCCAATCATACACATCAGAACCAACATACCAATAGCTGCCTTTACAGGGTTGAAAGGAAACTTTGGTGTATTACTAAGTGGGAGGACAATCTGATTCATAACAATCCAGGCAAAAACACCATATAATAAACCTGCTACTATTTTGTGCTTTGCCAGGGTTTGTATTCTAGGATAGAGTAGAAAATAAAAAAACGCAAAAGTCATAGCAATAAAGAAGTGAAGGAACAGCCCTAAAAGAGCCATAGGAATACCTCCTGAAAACGCTTCTTTACCAAATATTCCGCTGGCGATAAAAAGTAATAGCCGTACCGGAGTTGTTCCAGCTAACAAATAGTTGACAATCATTGCAGTTGTAAGATCGAGGATACCTGCTACCACACCTGCTTTCAGTATAGTTTGAGTACCTCTATGTAGAGAGGTAGGAACATTAGGCGAAACAGAAGAGTGTGCCATCTGAATAAATATCTAGTGTTATACAAAGATATTCTATTCTAGGTAACTTACTTGTAATCAGATATTTATTTTATGGAAGTATATAAAACGAACACCTCTGCAGTGAAGTCTACAGAGGCGTTTGTTTTATTTGTTGTATGATACTTTCAGATCAGGCAACTTTCTCCTTCTTATACATTTCTGCCAGTGTCTGAACCGCAAAATCGATTTCCTGTTCGGTATTGAACTTGCTGAATGAAAAACGCACAGAAGCACGTTCCGGATTAGCATGTATAGACCGTAGAACGTGTGATCCGATTTCGCTTCCGCTGGTGCAGGCACTACCACCAGACGCAGATATTTTATTGATATCCAGATTGAAAAGCAACATTTCGCCAACTTCTGCTATAGGCAAGCTTACATTCAGAACGGTATAGAGGCTTTTATCCGATTGGATAGGGTCACCATTGAAAGCAATACCTTCAATTTCTGTTTGCAGTTTGGCAATCATACGCGATTTCAGTCGTTGGATATGTTGCTGATGTTCATCCATATCCCGGTAGGCAATCTCCAGTGCTTTGGCAAGTCCTATGATACCATATACATTTTCGGTTCCACCCCGCATGTTACGTTCCTGAGAACCTCCATGTATAAAAGGTTGTATTCTATTCTGTGCATTAATATACAGAAAGCCAACACCTTTGGGTCCATGAAACTTATGAGCTGCACCAACAATAAAGTCCACCGGAAGCTTTTGCAAATCATGGCGGAAATGACCCATTGTCTGCACTGTATCCGAATGGAAGATAGCGCCATGCTGCCGACACAGTTCACCTGCCAGTTGTATATCTGTGACATTGCCGATTTCATTATTGGCATGCATCAGTGATACCAGTGATTTAGGATATTGTTTGAGCAATTCTTCCAGGTGATTCAGATTGATATAGCCTTTCTTGTCTACTTCTACCATGTGTAACTGTATACGGCCTGCTTTGTGCAGACTTTCCAGTGTATGCAGTACCGCATGATGCTCTATGGGAGAAGAAATAGCATGCTTGATTCCCAGGGCTTCAATACTGCAGCGAATAGCTGTATTGTCAGCTTCAGTACCACCTGATGTAAAGACAATTTCAGCAGGAGAGGTATTAAGTAACTGAGCAATCGTTTTGCGCGATTTTTCAATGGCTGAGCGTACTTCTCTTCCGTGCGTATGAATAGAAGAAGGATTACCATAAAACTCAGTCATAAATGGCAACATAGTTTCCAGTACTTCTTTATCCAAAGGAGTAGTTGCCGCATTATCTAAATAAACTCTCATTGTCAATCTGAATTTGTATTATTTTCTTTGTATGGTTTTGCTCGTAGTTGAATTGACAGCAACTTAGGTTCTGATCTGCTGGCCTACCAGTTCCCGTATGTCACTAATAATCTTGTTGGCCAGGTAATCAGCTGTAGACTGAGAATCTGACTCTGAATAAATACGAATGATAGGTTCCGTATTGGATTTACGCAAATGTACCCATTCTTTACCAAATTCTATCTTCACACCATCTATTGTATTGATAGGATTTTTTGCATATTTCTGTTTGATCATCTCCAGGATCTCATCTACATCGATATCAGGAGTAAGTTCAATCTTATTTTTAGATATATGATAATCCGGATACGTAGAACGTAGTCTGGAAATAGAATACCCAAACTCTGCTAGATGGCTCAGAAACAGTGCAATACCTACCAGGCCATCCCGTCCATGATGCAAGGCTGGATAAATCACCCCTCCATTACCTTCTCCACCAATAATAGACTGACATTCTTTCATGGCAGTTACCACGTTTACCTCACCTACTGCAGCGGCAAAGTGTTGACCACCATATCGTTCTGTCACATCCCGAAGTGCACGGGTTGATGACAGGTTAGAAACAGTATTTCCTCCCGGATGATGTTTTAGTATATAGTCAGCTACAGCAACCAATGTATATTCCTCTCCAAACATGCTTCCGTCTTCACAGATAAGAGCCAGCCTGTCTACATCCGGATCTACTACTATACCTAAATCATAGCGACCTTTTTCAAGTTCGGCTGCAATCTGGATAAGGTGTTCGGGAAGAGGCTCCGGATTATGGGCAAATATTCCGGAAGGGTCACAATTGATTAGTGTGCGTTTCTTTACTCCTAATGCATCCAGTAACATGGGAACTGCAATACCGCCTGAAGAGTTCACAGCATCTATCACCACATTAAATCCACGTTGTGCTATAGCAGCACGGTTGACAAGTGGCAAGGCTAGAATCGCTTCAATATGTTTCTGCAGATATGTATTGTCTGTTGTATACTTACCCAGCTTTTTTACCTCTGCATAGGTAAAGTCATTTTCTTCTGCAAGTTTTATAATTGTTTGTCCATCAGAAGCTGACAGGAACTCTCCCTGTTCATTTAACAATTTAAGGGCGTTCCATTGAATGGGATTATGACTGGCTGTAATAATAATGCCTCCATTTGCTTTCTCCATAACCACCGCCATCTCTACAGTAGGTGTTGTTGACAAGCCAACATCTACTATATCAATACCTAATCCCTGCAATGTGGATGATACAATACGGGAAATCATTTCGCCGGAAAGTCTGGCATCCCGACCAATTACCACTTTAAAGGTATTGGAAGCGGATGCTTGTGTTTTGATCCAGGTTCCATAAGCAGCTGTGTATTTAAGCACATCTGATGGGGTTAGTGAGCCTCCACTCTTTCCTCCAATAGTTCCTCGGATTCCTGAAATCGAAGTAATTAATGTCACTTTATATACTGTTAAGGTGAGTATTGTGAATTTTGTATGGATTGATAGTGAGTGCAATCCGAAACAAGTGTACTAAAAAATGAAGGCAAAAATAACAAATAAAAGTGGAATGCGCGGGGCTTTATATCTGATTTTATTTTGCTTAGTTATGAGGGTGCCAGATAGTATATTTTCTTATCAATTAGAGGGTTATTTTTATTTTATTTTGATGATTATATTGAATTGCTTTATATGGTGTGTTTTTGTTTTGTTACTGTGGTATATTTTATTGGTCTTTTTTGATGAATAAATTCCGATGGACATAGTAGGGCTTGTATCTTTCTCTATACAGATACAAGCCCTATGTTTGAATTGACATTGATAGTTATAGTAAAAGAGTGCCAATAAACAGACCTTGATGTCTTTCCCTATATGTTGTCTCGGACTTATTGGTAATGCCCATGGAACCGTTCAAAGGCTGCTCGTTCAAGATTTTCCCTTTGACTTGGATGAGAAATCGCAATGAGTTCCTTGGCACGTTGTTTCAAGGTTTTTCCAAACAAATCAGCTACTCCGTATTCCGTTACAATAAAGCGGGCATGAGCACGAGTGGTAGTAACCGCTGCTCCCGATTTTAGTTCTGACACAATTTTGCTTTCTCCTTTACTGGTAATGGAAGCAAGTGCAATAATGGGTTTACCTCCTTCTGATAGGGCTGCACCCCGCATAAAGTCCATTTGTCCGCCTACTCCAGAGTATTGATATGTACCAATAGTATCTGCACAAATCTGGCCGGTTAGATCTACTTCTATGGCACTGTTGATGGCTGTCACCTTTGGGTTGCGTCTGATAGTACTGGTATCATTGGTATAGGAAGTTTCTTTCATGGCTACTGCCGGATTATTATCAATAAAGTCATATAATCTGCGGGTTCCCATGGCAAAGCAGGATACAATCTTGCCTGGCATCACTTTCTTAAGTGAATTATCAATAGCTCCACTTTCAAACAGGTCTATAAGTCCATCTGAAAACATTTCTGTATGAATTCCCAGATGTTTGTGATGTTTTAATTCTGCCAGTACAGCATTGGGAATTCCTCCAATACCCATTTGGATCGTAGCCCCATCTTCTACCAAACCTGCTACGTTTCTGCCAATTGAAATCTCCAGGTCAGATAAGGGTTCGGGCTTTACCTCATAGATTGGATAGTTCACTTCAACTGCAGCATGGATCTGACTTACATGAATAAAGCCATCACCATGTGTACGAGGCACAGACGGATTAATCTCTGCAATAACATACCGGGCTGTCCGGACTGCTGCCAGGCTCACATCTACAGAACATCCCAATGAACAATAACCATGTTCATCTGGTGGTGATACCATAATCATCGCTACATCCAATGGAAGTATATTGCGGTAAAATAACAAATGGATGTCTGACAAAAAGATGGGGATATAGTCACCGTACCCTTCTGCGAGGAATTTCCGGTGATTGGCTCCTACAAACATAGCATTGGAATGAAATACATTCTTTAAGTCCTGCTTCATATAAGGTAATACACCTTCGGTATGAATGTGAAGCAATTCTACATTTTCCAGTCGTGATGCCTGTGCTGTCATGGCGTCAAGTAGGATATGGGGTGTAAGTGCAACACTGTGTACAAATACACGATTGCCAGACTGGATATATTTAACTGCTTCTTCGGCAGTTGTATACTGAAGTGATGTTTGCATGGTTCTGGTTTTGAGTTGCAGATGTTGAGTACATCTGAAAAATACTAACTGTTGCTGATTTTCTGCAAGGTAGGGGAGAAGAAATGCAGGATGAATGATTTGTATCACCCGCAGATATGAGCAAACCCGTGGTTTGTTTCACTGCGATTAATGATATAAAAAGACAAAAACAAGAGGTTTTGTTTAGTGGAGGAGAAATAGGTTGGAGAAAATAACTACCAGCATGAATGATGTAGGTTTTCTTATTCATGCTGGTTTTGTATTACTGACCTTTGATCATATCCTGAATCTGTTGTTGTGTAAATGCACCTTTGTCTAATTTTTTGTAATCAGCAGGAGGAGAAAAAAGTGAAGTGTCCAGTGTTTTCTCTTCCACTTTGATCAATTCCATACTCATTGCCGATTTTGAGTCGGACTGCATCTTTACCATAAACCCATCTGCATTATTTTTCTTTAACTCAGTAAACATGTTTTTCATATCTCCCTGATTGTCAAAATAGGACTGATTCAATAGTTCAGTATACCCATCAATATCTTTAGTAGTCCATAACTCATAGGTTGTGGTATTCATGTTCACTTGAGAATGAATACAATTGTAGGTGCCTATTTTTTCCTTTCCAATGACTTTTACTGTAGGTTTCATTGAAGATTGCTTGTTTTGAGCATCTCTGGTAAACTCAGTATAGGTCTTGTTCTGATCATTGACTTGTATGGAAGTATTGGGTTTGTCTTTACGATAAATCATTACCATATGCATTGCTTTGTTAAGCTGAGGCATTACAAACTCCATTTCACTTCGGGTGCCAGTGGCAGGAAGTATATCAATTTTGGCTATACTTTTGCCTTTCGTTTGCATACTACTCATCTTGTATTCCAGATGAATTCCATTCTGTGCATGGATTATCTGTATGACTAAAAATGCAAATCCTACTAACAAATAAAATCTCATGGTCTGAATATTTTGAGTTGAGAATATATTGTTAGTAGGATTTTGAAGAGGCAGGTAACTATGGTATTTACATGGGATCTACATCAATTACAATAGAGGCCTGTTTAAATTGTTTGGTAGTCAGAATCTTTTGAATCTCCTCTCGGATCTGTTCTTTAATCAGACGCAGGTTTATATTATCCTTCTCAAGCTTGATCAGAATATCTTTCAGAAATTGATTTCGTATCCTGTTAACCAAAGGTGGTTCTGGTCCAAGTACACGACTGCCCATCTTCTCCCGTAATCCATTTGCCAACGCCTGAGCAGCTTCTTCTGCCATAATTTCATCTTCATGTTTGATAATCAGACGAATCAGACGAGTAAATGGAGGGTAGTTAAACTTTTGCCGTTCAGGTATTTCTTTTTCGTATAGTCCTTCATAGTCATTCTGCAGAATTTTCTCAATAACAAACAGTTCCGGATTGCCTGTTTGAATCAGTACACGGCCCTGCGTATTTCGGCGACCAGCACGACCAGCCACCTGAGTAAGAAGCTGAAATGCCCGTTCATGAGCACGGAAGTCTGGAAAATGAATGATGTGGTCGGCATCAAATATGCCTACAAAGCTAACTTTATCAAAGTCAAGTCCTTTACTGAGCATTTGTGTACCAATGAGGATATCTGTCTCGCCTGCTTCAAAAGCCTGTACAATATTCTGAATCGCATTTTTCTGACGTGTCGTATCCAGATCCATACGGGCAGTTCGAGCCTGAGGTATCAATAACTTTAGTTCATCCTCTATCTTTTCAGTACCATAACCCATTGTTTTAATACGGGTAGATCCACACACTGGACATTGATGAGACATTTGCTCTGTAAACCCACAATAGTGGCAACGCATCTCCTGAGTATGCTGATGATAGGTGAGACTGACATTGCATTGGTGGCAATGGGGTATCCATCCACAATCTTCACACATTACATAGGGGGCATATCCACGACGGTTCTGGAACAGGATACTTTGTTCGCCTTTGGTAAGGTTATCTTTTAAAGATGTTAATAGTGTATCTGAAAAGTTGTGCTTCAGCTTTTTCTGCTTACGTTCTATTCGAATGTTGACCAGAGAGATTTCAGGAAGCTGAGCTTCCCGAAAACGCTGAGTAAGTTTTACATAACCATATCTGCCTTGTTTGGCATTGTAAAACGATTCAAACGACGGAGTCGCTGAGCCCATTAACACTTTGGCCTGCTGAAGTCTGGCTACGACCAGAGCCAGATCCCGTGCATTGTATCTTGGAGCCGGGTCGTATTGTTTATAGGAGCTTTCATGTTCTTCGTCTACCACAATAAGTCCCAAATTATCAAATGGCAGGAATATCGCAGACCGAACTCCAATGACAAAATTAAATTTACCGGATAGTACTCCTCTCCATACTTCAACACGTTCGTTGTCAGAGAATTTGGAATGGTAAATGCCCATCTGATCCCCAAATACTTTCCGCAAACGGGATACAATCTGAGTGGTTAAAGCAATTTCTGGTAAAAGGTATAAGACCTGAGAGCCTGACGCCAGCACTTTCTGAATCAGGTTAATATATACAGCTGTTTTTCCACTTCCTGTAATTCCATGCAACAATACTGTATCTTTCGTCTTAAAATACGACATGATCTTTTCTGTGGCCAGTTGCTGGGAGTCTGAAAGCTGGACATCATCTCCTGAATAGGGTACATCTGCAAAACGGGAAATAATTATCTCAAATTCTTCAAAAACATTTTTCTTTACTAACGTTTTTAGTGCAGATTCGGAGATGTCATCCTTGACAAGGACAGATTTTTCCAGTCCGTCTGCATTGGCTGTGCGGTTCTGCATCACAGGTACACGAGCCAAGTATTTCATCAGTACACCAACCTGTTTGTACTGCTTGCGATCTTCCAGTTCATCAATCAGATCCTTTAAGGGCTCCCAATCTTCATAATCACGGGTCAAGCGGATCTTCTTAACGATTTTGGGAGTATACTTTTCCTTTACCTCTTCATATACTAGTACTGCTCCTTTTTTACTCAAGGATTTGATAATCGGATAGATATCTTTCTGACCCAGAAGCCGGGCTGCTTCATCTGTAGATAAAGAGTTCTTCTCCTGAACAGCTTCCAGCAGTTTTCCTTCTGTTTCCGTAAGAGGCGTATTGACATCAAATTCCGGATTGTATTGTAATTTGGATTCACTATTGATCTTTAATCCGGAAGGCAATGCCGCATTCATTACTTCTCCGATATGGCACATATAGTAATCTGCTACCCATCGGAATAACTCCAACTGATAGGTAGTGACCATGGGAGCTTCATCCAGAAGTTCAAGCAAAGGCTTGGCAATATATTTCTTTGGAGGGTCCTGGTGCACACGTGCGACAATAGCTGTCAGGATACGGCGGGTGCCTAGTTGTACAATTACCCGTGCTCCAACCTGTATCATATCATTCATGATAGCTGGAACTCTATAGGTAAGCAGGTTGGGCAGTGGAAGTGGTACAATCACATCCACAAACAGGGTAACTACTTCAGGAAAAAGTCCTAAAGAAAGCGAAGCTGACTCGTTTATTTCGTTATCAGATGACGACACAAATTCTTTTAATCAATTGAGGTTCGGGGTTTGCTGCTATACTATTCTTTGAGATAATGACAGGCATTCGATAAACACAAAACCCATGAACATATATAAAACGGGAGGACGAAGGTACAAAAAAAAAAGAAGCGATAGGTCGCTTCCATTTTCTTTATACAATTAAAGTGCTTGACGCAAACAGACACTAATAAGTATATCTAAAACGTCATGTATGTCTTTAAATTGTAGGGATTATAAAATATCTATATCAATGCGCCGGGGAGCTTCATCTCTATCCTTAAATGGAAGAAGCACCTGCAACTGACCATGACTGTATACAGCCTGAATGTGATTGCTATCTACGAAGTTTGGTATATCAAAGATTCGTTGAAACATAGGAACAGGCTCTTCTTCCTCTTCTTGTTCTTCAATAAATTTATCGAACATTTCCGGCAGGAAGGAGTGAATAGTCAATTTATCATTATTTACAAATATATGAAAAGACTCAGGGTCTACTCCAGGTGCAGATAAACTGATTACTAATTTCTCAGCATCATGCGCAACCTGAATAGCAGTCATGCTAACTCCTCCGGTAATTGTATTTAACCAGTTAATCTGGTTAACATACTCTTTCAAATCATTTTTCATAGTTGCCTGTTTTTATGTATGAAACAAAATACATTACAAGTTTTGTATAATAGGAGCTACAAATTATATACCGACCAGTTTTAATGGCTGTGAAATGTATACCATGAAGTATACCTATGTCAAATTGGCCACGTTGTGTGGAAAAATCGTACCTGAATATGTCAAAAAGTCGCTTTTGCTTTTCGGGTATTTTATAGATCTGGTAAAAATGTAGTTGTTTTTACCCAGCTTTACTCAGAGATTCAGCCAAACACCAGGACTTATATCAGGATAATCCTTAGTAAACTTATTTGCAAATGCACTTGTATGCCATTAATTTTGCCCGCTTGTTGAACTTACTAGTCTGGTATTTCATATTGCATTCGAATACGATCTTTTAAACCTAAACTCTTTGGATAATGGCTTCAACATTTGCGTGGGAAAAAATTAAGGATTACGAGGAAATTAAGTTTGAGTATTATAATGGCATTGGAAAGATAACCATTAACCGTCCCCATAAACGGAACGCATTTACACCGCTGACTGTAATCGAAATGATTGATGCGATGACGCATTCCCGTTACGATGATCGGATCGGAGTAATTATATTGACAGGAGAGGGACCGGATGCTTTCTGCAGTGGTGGTGATCAGAGTGTTCGCGGACATGGAGGTTATGTAGGCAAAGATGGTGTTGCCCGTTTAAATGTGCTGGATCTGCAAAAGTTGATTCGTTCAATTCCTAAGCCTGTCATTGCTATGGTTGCAGGATATGCTATTGGAGGTGGACATGTTCTACACGTAGTATGTGACTTGTCAATTGCTGCTGAAAATGCACGTTTTGGGCAGACTGGTCCTAAAGTAGGAAGCTTTGATGGTGGTTTTGGTGCTTCTTATCTGGCACGTATTGTCGGACAGAAAAAGGCACGCGAAATCTGGTTCCTGTGTGACCAGTACAATGCACAGGAAGCACTGGATATGGGTCTGGTAAATAAAGTAGTTCCTTTGGAAAAACTGGAAGAAACAACGGTTGAATGGTGTGAGAAGATACTTGAAAAATCGCCTATTGCCCTACGCATGTTAAAAGCTTCGTTCAATGCTGAACTGGATGGTCAGGCAGGTATTCAGGAACTGGCAGGCAATGCGACACTATTGTACTATCTGTCAGATGAGGCAAAGGAAGGAAAACAAGCTTTTCTGGAGAAACGTAAACCGGATTTTTCAAAATATCCAAAATTTCCTTAAGTCCAGTCGTAAACTGCAGAAAGAGTATTGTATTGAAAATCAGTACTTTTTCTGAGTAATTGGTTTTAAATTGATGGCTCTGATACTAAAATCAGACTATATCTGGTTAAAAGATTATCATTTTAGAACTAGTTATTACAAAAAAAATAATATCTTGTAATTGAAAGACGGAGTAGAAATACAGGAGTAGTACAGGTTACGAATAGATAGTGAAGTATATTAATACCTGTCAATATAATATGTTCATCCCTGGAATAATTGATGTATATGCTTACGGATACAAGTGTGCTTATCAAAGAAGTCACTCAAAGTGAGATCTCAGATGTTTTAGCTATAGCTAAAGCTACCTGGGAGCCTACTTATCGGGAAATACTTTCCAAGGCACAAATTGATTACATGTATGAAGAAATTTATACTGCCACAGCTGTAGAAAAACAGATACAGGATCAGGGACATACCTTTCTGATATTATACGTTGCCGATACAGCTGTTGGATATGCTTCCTATAGTTTACGAGAAAACAAAGAAAGTGTATATAAAGTGCATAAGCTGCATATTCATCCAGACTTTCAGGGACAAAAATATGGACGCACATTGGTAGGACATCTTGAGAAGGAAGTAAAAAACCGGGGAGCCCGTATGTTAGAAATGAATGTCAACCGTTATAATCCTGCCGTTCGTTTTTATGAACGATGTGGGTATCAACAGGCTAGGGAAGAAAATACTCCAATCGGAGATTTCTGGATGAACGATTTTGTTATGTACAAGGAGCTTTACTAAACGTTTCTATACCCCAAATAAAAGAGCCTGTGTATATTTATACACAGGCTCTTTTATTTATAAATAACTAATGGAACTAACATTATTTCAAGGGGTTTGTAATTAGAATGAATCCCTCTTACCTTCGTATGCATCAATCCAACCAGACTTTTGTGGTACAGCTACGTAAAAAACGAAGAAGCCGACAGATTATTCTGAGAGCGTTATTGCGACTTATCCGATTTCCTAATCTGATGATTGTTGCACTAACGCAATATTTGGTTCGTGTTTGTTTGGTAGGTCCAAAGGGCGAGTGGTGGAATCATCTTATAGATGTACACTTATTGGGTCTTGCGTTCTCCACACTATGTATTGCCGCTGCCGGATACATTATCAATGATTATTATGATATAAAGATTGATACTATCAATAAACCCCGCAGAGTAGTGGTGGGTAGGATTATGAGTCGGCGACAGGCTATCTTCGCTCATTCGTTTTTGAACTTTCTGGGAATAGGGATTGGTACACTGATTGGATTACGTATTGGCTTGGTTAATTTTATTGCTGCTTTTTTATTATGGCTCTATTCTAATCAGTTAAAAAGACTGCCTTTTATTGGTAATTTTATAGTGGCTTTGCTGACTGCTGCCACATTATGGGTGGTTGTCCTTTATAATCCTCAAAACAGATTGTATGTATATACATATTCTGTCTTTGCATTTTTTATCACACTAATTCGTGAGATTATTAAGGACATGGAAGATGTACGGGGAGATGCTACTTTTGGTTGTCGTACATTACCTATTGTCTGGGGAATACGTCGTACCAAACTCTTTCTGTATTTTCTGATACTGACCTTTCTGATCACTTTATATTCTTTTGCTCCATTTCTACCTGATCGCCTGATCTGGTATTTCAGTCTGTTTATTCTTTTGCCTATGTTATGGTTCGTTTGGCAGCTGGTACGGGCTGATACCAGAAGTGATTTTGGCTATTTGAGTCAGATTTGTAAACTTATCTCTGTGGTTGGTGTAGTAAGTATGGTATTTGTGTGAAACAACAGGTATTGGTTATAATTAAATGTATTGATACCTTACCCAGACTGATAGCCAATTTTTGCACCAAGGCTATTGTATATTTACTACCTTTGCTGCCGTTTACTTAATTCTATTGCGAAACATTTTCTTTCATGTATTTACTGGAGTTATTTGCAAAGCTTCCTCTGTGGATTTTGTATGGTGTGGCAGATATAATCCGGTTTCTGGCTTATTATGTAATTCGATACCGGAGAGATGTGGTAGAGAAGAACCTACGTCTTTCTTTTCCTGATAAAACCGAGAAAGAACGAAAACAGATTGCTAAGAATTTTTATAGAAATCTGGCAGATATTGCTATCGAATCCTTGAAGTTGCTCAGTATCTCAAAAAAGGAGTTGCAAAAAAGAATCCGGATAACCAATCAGGAAGTTGCTACCAATTATTTGAAGAAAGGGCAATCTATTGTGGTCATGACATCACATCTGGGTAATTGGGAATGGCTCCTGGCTGGTAATGGCGCAACATTAGGTTTTGATGTGGATGCCATATACAAGGAACTTACTACTGCTTCTTTTGATCAGTTGATGTTGAAAATTCGTAGCCGGTTTGGGCCTTATCCGGTGGAGATGAAAAAGGTGGCAAGAGAACTGGTAAAGCGAAAAAATATCACTCGTATTATTGCGATGGTAGCAGACCAGACACCTTTTCCGGAACAAGCCTACTGGACTACATTTTTACATCAGGATACGCCTTTTTTTACTGGGGTAGCAGGAATTGCCAAACGAACCAATTATCCTGTACTATATACAGGGATGCGGCGCATAAAAAGAGGATACTATGAAACATGGTTTGAAGTAATCTCGGAAGATTTGTCAGAGACCACACCTGAACAATTGATTGAAGACTATGTACGGAAAGTAGAAAGAGATATTCAGTTGTATTCGGATCAATGGTTATGGTCACATGCACGTTGGAAGCATAAACGTCCATCTTTGATAAAAAAAGAAAAAATTTAAACAAATAAAAAGGTCTCCTGAGCTCAGGAGACCTTTTTATTTGTTAGCGTGTAAACTGATTTAGATAAAAACATTCCTGACGTGCCTTGCTATAAAACTGAGTAGTGGCATACTGTTGTTTGAGTTGTGTAAAGTATTTACGATCAACAGGGGCATAGCTGGGAGGGAGCCCTTCATAATAGCTATCGTTTTTTGGTGCTTTAAGCAAATAATAATTATTCTGCTCACATTTAGCAGCCATAAATAAACTTTTAGCTGCAATTTCCTTATTACCAGCTTGTTTTGCCAATTCTGCTGCTTTGGTGTAGTATTCTAATGCCCGACTACAATCTGTATAGTCATCTGCTGAAACAGATGAAAATCCATAAGGGCGGTAATAATCCATAGCCCTCCATGCAAATCCAAAATAGGTTGTATTATAGTAAATAGCTCCCAGCTTATAGGTGGCATCCAGTGCCTTTGCCTTGTCTGTATCTGCCGCCTGTTTTTTTAAGGCTTTGATTTGTTGAATCAATTGCAATTTGGAAAAGTGTTCAGATGAACCTTCTACACATTCATGGCAATCTTTAAGCTGATCCTGAGTAGGAATGCCTTCAATGTCTTCATACTTATAGGTGAGCTTGCTAAAGATTTGTTCGGCTTCATCCAGTTTGTCTGCTCGTAATAGAAAGGTAGCCTTCATTTCAAGCAATACATCTTTTGGGGTTGTCTTATCAATTTTTGCCAGCAATTCTTTTTCGTATGTTGTTTTACTTGCCTTATCTGTGAATGCTATCAACTGTTCAATCAACTGAGCATTGGGTGATGTGCGTAAGCTATAGATATCATTAGCTGAAAGAAATTCTTTAGCTGCCTCACCTTGTTTTTTATACAGTCTGGCAAATGCACCAACCATAAGGCTTTGCAAAGGCTCAGACTTTGTTTTCTTGATAGCCTGATAGAGACGTTCTTCACTGGCTGCATCAATCTTTTGAAGCTCAGCTAACTGAATCATCAGTTCAAAAGTTTCTATCTGTTGTTTTACTTCTTTCGTCTGACTGCTGGCAGGAAGTTGTGCAAATGTTTTACGCGCTTCTGCTACATTACCTGCCAGATAATCTGTATAGCCCAGAGCCAGTGTCCATAATGCTTTATTTTTGTTCTTTCCTTCACTAACTACTTTGAATATAAAGGCTTTTAATCCTGCTGATCCTTTCTCAAATGTATTCAGATCTTCACTCTTCATACTCTTCTTCACTTCATATTTATTGATTTCCCGCACCAGCAAAATATCCAGGTATTCAGATGTTGGGTCCAGAATGTAGATATTTTTCATCTCTTCGAGTTTCAAATTGTCAGGCTGGATAGCACGCAGAAAATGTAGGGTAGCTTTCTCATGATTACTTTTGCACATGGACAAGACCTTTTGCCAGTCTGCATCATTGGTAATGGAGAAGCTATAGTAGGAGTTGATGCGTTTACTTTCTGATTTGTCAAATACAACGGAAAATAGATAGGCTGCCAGTGCATTATTCTGACCCGAACGGCGTATTGCACCCGCCTTATGTCCCAATGCCCAATATTTGATCGGACTCTCTGTGTTTAATGGTGCTACCAGTTTGTCATAAAGGCTGATGGCTTTGGCATACGAACGTACATAATGTGCCAATCGTATTCCTTGGTAAGCATAACGTAGTTTCAGAAACGGATTTTGTTCTGTCTGATAGGTTTGTTCGGCTTTAGAGATTAGTTTAATTATTTGGGGATTTACCTGCTTAGTTTCTACCGTCCAGTCATCTCCTTCAAGGGCAAAGGGCTCACAGGTTTTGGCAAAAATGAGATAATCGACTGTTGCTGCATCTTTCTTTTGGATTAGATATTTAACCATTGAGTTGTTTTGAAGTGTAGCACTCAAAGGAGTAGCAGGATTTGATAAATAGGTTTTTATAGCCTGAATTTCTTTCCTGGAAGCTTTATATACCAGATTTTCAATATCATTTGTTTTGGCTTTGTTTTCTGTAAATGTAGTCCATTCAGCCAGGTTTTCGCTTCTGCGAAAAGCGGGACTTTCTTCCCATGAATCATCGTACAGACGATCAAAGGAGAAATACAAAGGTTCAAAGAATGGTTGATTGGTAAGCTCTGGGTTAAAGAATCGGGATAGCGTCCATCCATCCCAATCTCCATCTGCACAGCTTTCCAGGTCTTGATAGGGATACATACACAAAAATAGACTAACGAAAGTGATTGACCACTTTTTGAAGGTCTTCAGGCGCATAGCGGGTAAGGTTTTTTTCATCGAGATAATAAAATAATATGTGTGGTTCAGATTGATTGACAATGGGGTTTAACAGATCAGCTGACTCTTGCAACTGAGATAAAGAGATCTCTTCCAGACGTAATTCATCTCCGCGATAAAGATACAGGGAATGAAAATAATGGCTTTCTCTGACCCGGAATTTTTTTTGTGTAATTGGTTTAAAATGAAGTGTATCATGCAATGCCTCTACTGACACATTGGTGAGGAGGTTTATTACCTGACCTTCACGTTGCAAAACTACCCACTGGTAGATAGGTAAAGCTATATCCAGAGGTAAGGGATAATCTTTGAGTCTGCGCAGATACTGGCGAGCTATGTTCAGATCCAGAATGGAGTTGTCTGTTCCTCTGCCATCCAGAGAACCCATGTTGTAAAACATCAATATACCCTTATCTACTGGTGGAATGCCTGCACGGCCTATGTACTTTAGTTGATGAAGTCGAATGGTAGCAGAGAGTTGTATGGATTGTCTGGAAATATTTTTCTTTACCAACGATGCCAGTAAAAAAAACTTCTCACGGGATTTCCCAGACCAATCACAGTCTAACTGAATCTCTTTTATGGAAAGATGATTGCTATCAGCTATAGAACGAATCTTTGTTGTAATCTTAGTGGCCAAGTCCGAAACCTGACTGACAGGAATCTGGACCATAGTGCGGTTGGTAATGAAAATAGTCGGAATAATAGATAACTCATTTGGAACTTGTTCTGTGAACCGGATCTCTGCTACAGGTAGAGCCTTGCCTGCTTCAAAATTCCAGTCCACATCAAAAAACTTTACATTGATCTGTTTTACCTGCAACTGAGCCAGATAGCTGCTGTCTGTTTTAGATAGTCTGAAGGTGCTTTTCCAGTAATAAAACGAAGCATGGGGTTTATGCTCTGATGAGCAGGATTGTAACAGGAATAAGAGAATGGTTACTAGAACTATTGTATGGTACCGGCTTCGCATAGATTGACAAATGGATCGCCAGCAAAAATACTATCTTTTCTGAGAAAGATTAGGCTGATACAGCCAGACGTGTCCGGACCTTTTCTGGTGAATTACCATACCATTTTTTGAATGAATGAATAAAGGCAGCTGGTTCTGAATAGCCAAGCACATAAGATACATCCATAACGGAAAAGCGATTATGCTGAAGCAACATATAGGAAATTTGTTTTTTCAGATCGTCTGTGATTTGTCTGAAAGTCGTTTGCTCAGCGCTTAACCTACGTTGCAATGTTCTGGGGGTGAGATTGAATACATCGGCTACTTTCTCCAGAGCAGGTAATTCTGGTTTAGCCATATTCAGCGATGCAATTTTTACTTTGCTCGAAAAAGTGGGTTCCGGCTTCATTGTTTCAATCAGTTTCAGGTATTCAGGAATTAATGCATCCAGATGTAATCGGCTTATGTCCTGTAGTGAAGCTTTTAAAAGAGCAGCCTTAAATGAGATAGCAAAACTTTTACCCTGTTGCCATTCGGACGGATACTCAGGAGAACAGGCAGGTGAGAATAACAGAAAGTCCAGTGGCTGCGCTGTCATCATGTCTAGTTCGCGGGATATAATTGTCAGCAAGCTTTCCAGTACTATAGTACTAGCTTCAGATTTATCTACGTTTATAGACAAATTGATTATAACACGATCTTCTATAAACTGAATCTCTGGCTGCACAACCGGAATGGTGTTGCCAATATAGTTATTTAGATAAAACAGCGCCTCTTCAATGGTAGCGGTTTGCAGGGAGATCTGATAGATTAGCCCCAGAGAGTTCATATTCAGAAAGTTTCCTAAACGTATCCCTAACAGGTCATCTTTTAGACTGGTGCTAATAAAGTTGATCGCAGCAAAAAAATCCTCACTGCTTACTGTGGTTGCCTCCTGAAGAAAGTTATCTGGTGGAGTAGTCATTACAGAAAGTATCTCCCGTCTGGACACACCCCTAAGTTGGGCATATTCCATAAAACTGTGTAAGTGCAGAGCCAGTATTTTCATTTTGTCGCAAAATGTCAATTTGAAGTAATCCAACAAATCTACTTTTGTTCATCAACTTTAAACAGAAAAACATATGAAATTCTTAAAAAAAGTAATGCTCGTAAATGCTATAAGTTCTGGCGCTACAGGTCTGATCCTGCTTGTTTTTGCTCCTTTAGTAGCCGACTTATTCGGTACCTCTGCTATCATTGCAGTTGAAGGTACTGGTCTATTTCTGTTGTGTTTTGCAGCTCTAGTCTTGTTTGAAGCTTTAAAGAATCCAATGCGTCCGGCTTGGGTAAACCTCATCATTGTACTGGATATTTCCTGGGTTTTGATCAGTGTACTAGTGATAGTATTCCAGCTTTTTCATCTTAGTCTGCTAGGCTATGCATTGATTGGGGCTGTTGCGTTATGGGTTGCTGCCATGGCTTATCTGCAAAGTCAGGGTTTGAAACAGCTTTCTATGGCCTAAGTTCATTTATATATCTGCTTGATCACTATTTAATCATTATACACATATGAAACGAATCTATTTTGTCGCAGTACTTATTCTGTCAGGACTGCCTGTATGGGCTCAGCAAGGTACAGATACGAAAGAAGTACAAATTGTGAAAGAGTTTTTGCATGGTGTAAGTACCAAAAATCGTGAGATTACCCATCGGTTACTGGATGAAAATATCTCATGGGATCAGCCTGGTAACAATACATTATCGGGAAAGAAAAAGACAGCAGACGAAGTATTTACCATGTCTGGTCAAATGCATAAAATTTCGCAGGGTACTTTTCAATTGAAAGACTATAAAGTACTTGGAATAAATGGAAATCAGGTGATATGCCAGCTACACTTTACTGCTATACGGCCAGAAGGTGCCTGGCTGGATATACAGAATACAGATGTATATACAGTTGAAAATGGGAAAATTATTCAGGCACAGGTATTCTCTGCAGACCCTTCTCAGGAAGATTATTTCTGGGGAAGAAAATGAATAAGGGGAGGATCTGGTGTGATTAGTTAGTAGATAAAGCTGGTTATAAAGTGCCAGCTTTATATTTTACGAGGACTGATTTTCCTTTTCAATAGATAATACTATCAAGACAGTTAAATTTTAATCTGCTTTTAATTATTATGCCTGAAATTTAATCAGGTTTTAATGGATTTATAGCGATCTGTAACGTTAATATGGCATATTTAATCACTCTACTTAACGTTATAGAAATGAAAAAAGGACTCATATTGATTTCCATATTGTCAGTGGCAGCTCTGACTAGCTGTGTTACTATTCGCCAAGGTGAGGTTGGTGTAAAAAGAAAACTTGGAAAGCTGGATAATCAGGTAAAATATTCAGGAGTACATGGCTTTAACCCTTTTACCTCTACTATTATCAAAGTTCCTGTTCGTACTATCAATCTGCCTTTAGCTCTGGAGAATGTGCCTTCCAAAGAGGGACTTAATATTACAGCAGAAATGGCGGTATTATATCGTATACTTCCGGAAGCAGCTCCCAAAGTATTGACCACCATAGGCGAGAAATATGAAGATGTATTGCTCATAAGTGTTTTTAGATCTTCTGCAGCAGATGTATGTGCCAGGTTCTATGCAAAGGATATGTATACTGGCCAACGGGAAGAGATTGAGAAAGAAATAACTGCTGAGATGCACAAGATATTAGAGCCCAGAGGTATCATTATAGAGAATGTATTGCTAAAAAGTATTGTATTGCCTAGAGGGCTTGCTGAATCTATTGAACAGAAACTGGAAGCTGAGCAATCTGCCCAACAAATGGATTTTGTATTGCAAAAAGAAAAAAAGGAAGCTGAAAGAAAAGTAATCGAAGCAAAAGGTATTTCAGATGCTCAGAAAATTATTAATGAAGGACTGACTCCACAGTTGATTGAATATAAAAGTATAGAGGCTTTTAAACAATTATCTGCTTCACCTAATACCAAAGTTATTGTAACAGATGGCAAAACGCCACTGATGATTTCTCCTCAGTCAAAAGAATAACCAGTAACAGATCTGCATGAACGAGATGATTCATTCATGCAGATCTGTTACTGAAACTACCTCTAACTCATTATCTAATATATATTGTTTGGGTACTCCGGTTTGGATTTCTGTGTGAGCAATATTTTCAGGTGTGATATGTTGCAGATACATCATCAATGCCCGTAGACTATTTCCGTGGGCTACAATCAGTATAGTTTTATTTTCTGCTAACAGAGGGGCAATATGTCTTTGAAAGAAAGGGATTACCCGATTGGCTGTATCTTTAAGGCTTTCTCCATTGGGCGGGGCTATATCATAACTTCGCCGCCATTGATCTACTTTTTCTGCGCCAAATTTTTGCACCATTTCTGCTTTGTTTAAACCTTGCAGATCTCCATACATTCGCTCATTCAACGCTGCATCTTGTATAATTGGCAGATTTGTCTGTCCAGTCTCCTGCAAAATAATGTCCAGTGTTCGGATAGCACGTTTTAGGATAGAAGTAAAACAAGCATCAAAATACATACCTTTCAATACCCTGCCTGCTGTATGAGCTTCTTGCTCACCTAAAGCTGTCAGATCTATATCGACATCTCCTGTAAAGCGATTTTCCAGATTCCATTGTGACTGTCCATGCCGGACAATGACTAGTGTTGACATATCCTAAAAATGGTTTGTCTCAATGTGCATAATTGCTATGAAATACCCAAAGAGTTAGATACAAGATTCAGATGATGTATACCTCTTTTTATCTTTTCAGTGTTTAAGTCTAAATCTGTCTTTGAAAAATCTATATTTGTGTAAACACTTTTTACCGCAATGGCAACAATCTATAAACCTGAAAATCATATTCGTATTGTTACAGCTGCTTCTCTATTTGATGGACATGATGCTGCTATTAACATTATGCGTCGTATTCTGCAAAGTTCTGGCGCGGAGATTATCCATCTGGGGCACAACCGGAGTGTAGCAGAAATTGTAGAATGTGCTATTCAGGAAGATGTGCAGGGGATTGCTATTACCAGCTATCAGGGAGGACATATTGAGTTTTTTAAATATATGTATGATCTTTTGCAGGAGAAGGGTGCCGGACATATCCGGATCTTTGGCGGAGGAGGAGGTACTATTCTTCCTCTCGAAGCAACTGAACTACATCAATATGGAATTACCCGTATTTATTCTCCCGATGATGGCCGGACGATGGGGTTGCAGGGTATGATTAATGATTTGCTTGAGAAGTGTGATTTTGATGTGAGTGAAGCGGCATTAAAGGATCGAGTCAATGCTCATACTATCACTGCTTCACTGCTTAGTCGAATAAATATAAATGCACTTTTTCAAGACCATATATTGACTGGCTCTGATGATGTTATTGAGCCAGAAGTGATTGATGTTGTATCAAATCTGAGCAGGATTGCTATACCACGTTTAATTACTATAGCTGAAAACTATCCCGATTTTGAGGGATACATCAGAGCGCGACTACAGGAATCACTTGGAAAGGTGAGGAAAGTACCAGTACTAGGCATTACAGGTACAGGAGGAGCTGGTAAGTCATCTATGGTAGATGAACTGGTGAGACGATATCTGCTTGACTTTCCGGATAAGACTATTGCTATCATCTCCGTTGATCCATCCAAACGAAAAACCGGAGGCGCTTTGCTGGGAGATCGTATCCGCATGAATGCTATCTTTAATCCACGGGTCTATATGCGGTCGCTGGCGACCCGGCAATCCAATCTGGCATTAAGCCGATATGTACAGGATGCTATCGATATCTGCAAGATCGCAACATTTGATCTGATCATTGTAGAAACTTCCGGAATCGGACAGTCTGATACAGAGATTGTAGACCATTCAGATGTGTCCTTATACCTGATGACCAGTGATTATGGGGCTGCCACACAATTGGAAAAGATTGATATGCTTGATTTCGCAGACGTTATTGCTATCAATAAATTTGATAAGAGGGGTTCACTGGATGCTTTGCGCGAGGTGAGAAAACAATACAAACGCAACCGTAATGCATGGGATGCAGAAGATGAAACGCTTCCCATTTATGGTACTATTGCCTCGCAGTTTAATGATAGCGGAACCCATACACTCTATCAGAAAATCATTTCTCTTTTGCATGAGAAGACTGGAAGCTTTGAAGGTGGAAAGCTATCTGCTCTGATGAGTTTACATCCTGAACGGATAAGCCAATCCCGAAGCAGCATTATTCCTCCTGAAAAGGTTCGGTATCTGGCTGAGATTGTAGAAAAGAGTTTGGAATATGATCAGTTTATTCAGGAACAGACCCGTATTGCCCGCCAGCTCTATCAACTGAAAGGGACTATCGATTTGCTAAGAGGAAAAGCTTCAGTAAAAAAAGAATCAGAAGAGGGTATGGTCACTCCCTATCAGGAGGGAGAAGCAGAAGAACTAAAGTCACTCATAAACTGGTATCAGAAGTTGGATCAGCAACTGCATCATGAATGCAGACAATTACTCAACGACTGGAAAGAGAGGGTCCAACAATATAAGGATGACAAATACCAATACAAGGTGCGGGATAAAGTATTTGAACAGGATTTATATACAGAGACTCTGTCTCATCTGAGAATTCCTAAGATTAGTTTACCTCGTTATGAAGATTGGGGAGATCTGTTACGCTGGATGCTGACAGAAAATGTACCAGGAGAGTTTCCATTTACAGCAGGTGTTTTTCCGTTAAAACGTGAAGGAGAAGATCCTACACGGATGTTTGCAGGAGAAGGTGGCCCTGAACGCACTAATCGACGGTTCCACTACCTTTCCAAAGGCATGCCTGCCAAACGCCTTTCTACCGCCTTTGATTCTGTTACATTATATGGCGAAAATCCGGATCATCGTCCGGATATCTATGGTAAAGTAGGCATGTCCGGTGTGAGTGTGTGTACACTGGATGATGCCAAGAAACTGTATTCGGGTTTTAATCTCTGTGATCCGGCTACTTCCGTTTCGATGACAATTAATGGACCAGCGCCGATGTTACTGGGATTTTTTCTGAATGCAGCCATTGATCAGCAATGTGAGTTATACATCCGAAAACATAATCTGGAGCAGGAAACCAACCAGAAGGTTCTGACTATCATCGCCAGAAGATTCTTCAAATCACTGGAAGTGCAGACATTTCCGGATAATGAAGATTCTTTAGAGCAAGCTGCCGAAGCAGAAGAGATATCTTCTGAAGAATACATAGAAAGGTTTGGTTTTGATACAACACTTGATCTTTCATTTGCTTCTGATGGAAAAGTTGGGATCGTTGTAGCTATGAACAAGGAAGATTATCGCGATGTATACATTCAACAACTCACAGAAGAAAGTCCGGCAGTACAACAGTTGTTGTATCCGGAGACATGGAAGGAGTGGAGAGGATTATGGATTCCCGAAGTATTGTATCAGTTTATGCCTGCTTACAATGGTAAATTGCCGGAAGGAAATGATGGATTAGGACTGATGTTGTTGGGAGTAACAGGTGACGAGGTGTTATCACAGGATATCTATGAAACAATCAAAGCCGATACACTGAAAAAAGTACGGGGAACTGTTCAGGCAGATATTCTTAAAGAAGATCAGGCACAGAATACCTGTATCTTCTCAACAGAGTTTGCTCTTCGAATGATGGGCGACATTCAACAGTACTTTATTGAAAAACAGATTCAGAATTTTTATTCAGTGTCTATATCTGGGTATCATATCGCAGAAGCAGGTGCCAATCCGATTTCTCAACTTGCTTTTACGCTGTCCAATGGATTTACATTTGTAGAATATTACCTGAGTAGGGGAATGCATATTGATGATTTTGCCCCCAATCTGTCTTTCTTCTTTTCCAATGGTATGGACCCTGAATATACAGTGTTGGGAAGAGTAGCCCGCAGGATATGGGCAAAGGCAATGAAGTTTAAATACAAAGGCAATTCCCGTTCGCAACGACTCAAATATCATATTCAAACTTCCGGAAGAAGCTTGCATGCACAGGAAATCGCCTTTAACGATATTCGGACTACTCTGCAGGCATTGTGTGCCATTTATGACAACTGCAACTCTCTCCATACCAATGCCTATGATGAAGCTATTACTACTCCTACCGAAGAGTCTGTACGTAGAGCTATGGCCATTCAGTTGATTATCAATAAAGAATGGGGATTAACAAAAAATGAGAATCCATTGCAGGGATCTTTTATAATAGAAGAACTTACAGATCTGGTAGAACAGGCCGTATACCAGGAATTTAACCGTATAAACGAACGGGGTGGTGTATTGGGGGCTATGGAAACTATGTATCAGCGTTCTCAGATTCAGGAAGAATCGTTGTATTACGAAACCCAAAAGCACAATGGAAAGCTACCAGTCATAGGTGTCAATACTTTTCTGGACCCTCAGGGGTCACCTACACTGTTGCCTGCTGAGGTATTTCGTAGTTCACAGGAAGAGAAGAACTTCGCTATTGATTCGAAAGCAAGATTTGAGACAGCGCATCTGGAAAAATCGGAACAAGTGCTGACAGAATTACAGAAAATAGCTGTTCAAAATAAGAATACATTTGAGTCATTGATGGAGGTTTGTAAATTCTGTTCACTAGGTCAGATAACACATGCCCTATATGAGGTAGGAGGGCAGTATCGGCGAAATATGTAGTTATTGAAATTTTCTACAACCACATATTTCTATTTTGGAAAAGATTATGATCTCATTACTATACTTGTAACTAAAAGGTAAGCTTATAAAAAAGATGAATAAGCATAACTATCAAAAACTACTTGTCTATATACATTTCATTTTGTTAATTCTTTTAGTTGCTGACGTTTTCTTGATTGTAGTATTTGACATGTCTTATTGTACCTATTGGTTAGATAGGGTTATTGCGTTTGGATGGTTGATGAGTGGATTACTAATTTTTATTTTTTACAGGAGAAAAGGTAAGTTATGGAGTAAGCTCTATTATGGTACCTTTCTTTTTTATCCAATAACCTGTGCTTTAGCTTTTTTTATTGATCGGGTATTTTTTACAATTATTGCCAGTCCACTTATTACTATTCTATTGATACCTGATGTTTATTATAGTGATAGCAAATATGAGATCAGAGGAAATTCTGGGATAATGACTTCAAAGCAATTGATACTTATAGAAAAACGGACATTGGTAGAGAAGCTTATAGGTACAGAAAGTCTGACAGAAACGCCTGCCAAATATAGTAATCTAAAAATTATAAAAGAGACAACTGACGAAATAGAGAGCTTGGTTGGCGATGGTAAGACACAGTCAGTGATCTTGTTTCAAAAATAAACCTGAGATAGTAAGATGGGCCTGTAAAGGCATTTGTTTGTTTTTCTGTACCCACCTTCCTTTCTTTTCTTAAAACAGTTTCTTAGTATTATGGCAGAAATAATACTATTCCCCGTCTTACTCAATGGATGAAGTTTATAAACCCGTAAGTACATCACGTACTACTCTCACAGAATTGATGATACCTTCCTACGCCAATTTTGGTGGAAAAATACATGGAGGTATTCTCTTATCACTGATGGATAAGGTAGCCTATGCCTGTGCTGCCAAACATGCAGGTAGGTATTGCGTTACAGTGTCTGTAGATGGAGTTGACTTTTTGCAACCTGTTGAAGTAGGCAATCTGGTGCATCTACAGGCTTCGGTTAATCATGTGGGGCGAACTTCTCTTGTAGTTGGGATTCGAGTCACTGCTGAGAATATAAGTACGGGAGTAATACGGCATACCAACACTTCCTATTTCACAATGGTTGCCAAAAACGAAGATGGCTCCAATGCGGTAGTACCTGGTTTGCAACTGGAAACCCGTGATGATGTTCGTCGGTTTCTGGAAGCTATCAAACGAAAGGAACTGAAACAAACGTATCGTTCAGAGTTGGATAATGTAAAAACACAACTGGAAATTGAAGTGGATTTGCCCAAACTAACAGACGAACGCTGTGAGATACTGGCAAACGCCCTCAACCGATAAGCTGAGTTTTTGTACAATTTTTCTGTTGTTACCAATCTTAATATTGCAGTAACATTAGTATAATCAGATATATGGATATTTGCATTGACCGAACTCCGTGCCGATGCGACCGCTATTTATTTGTATATTCCTTTTACTAATTCAGGGAACCATCATTCAGGAAGGGTATGCCATTTCTCTTCCTGAAAATGATACGCTCTATATTGATTTTCTGAACACTACAGCTGAGAAATACCTGAATTCCAATCCGGATACCGCATTTGTTTACGCCAAGCAAGCTTTACTCCTTTCAGAGAAAAAAGGCTTTGTTAAGGGCATTGCTGTAGCCAATGAGAATCTAGGTTTGTTCTTTTATAATCAGGGTGGTTTTCAGCAAGCAGTTTCCTATCTGCTTAATGCAATTGCTTCTTACAAAAAAGTCGGTGATAAAACAGGTGTGGCAGAAAGTTATAACCATCTGGGGATGGCTTATTACTATGGGTTAAAAATAGATGTGGCGTTGCAATGTCATCAGGAAGCCTTGAAGATATATGAACAATTGTCAGATAAAAAAGGGAAGGCGGAAACATTTGGGTACATAGGTCATCTGTATGAAAAGCAGAAAGATTATCCACAAGCCTTGATTTATCAGGAGAAAGCTTTTAAGATTTATGAGGTGCTGAATGATAAGGCAGGACTAGGGAAGATTACAGAGAACTTGGGTAGTATATTCGAAGACATGGAAAACTACCCTAAAGCGTATGAATACTTCAATAAAGCTTTGACTTTTAATCGGGAGGTAAACGATCAGGTTACTATTATTAACAATCTCAATAACATAGGAGATACGTATCGAAAACAAGGTAACTATTCGGATGCATTAATATACACCTTGCAGGCGTACCAATTGGCTCGTAAGATGAATCAAAAAGATCGCCTGCGATCAGCTCTGAGAGATCTTTCCAAAACCTACGCATTTATAGGTGATTATAAGAAAGCACATGGCTATCTGGACTCTTCCTATACCTTGTATCAACGAATTTATGATGAGGAGTCTGTTCTGCAAATGGCACGAATGCAAACCTTATATCAGACAGAGGCTAAAGAAAAGGCATTAGTTGTGAAAGACGCTACTATTCAGTTATTAGAAGGAGAGAGGCGTATCGGACAATTATGGATTACATTGCTGGTAACAGGAACAGTATTGCTGCTTTCATTTGGAATTATCTTTTTCCGGTATCAGCGACTTAAAACCCGAAAAGACAGAGAACTCCTTGAACAGACACAACGTGTACTGGAAACTGAACGTGAGAATACTCAGCTGAATGAACAAAATCTGAAAACAGAGCTAGAGAATAAGCGACTGAAAGAACTTCAGTTACAGCAGGAACTAGAAACCCGATCCCGAGAGTTGACTACGCACGCTTTACAGATTGTTCAGAAAAACAAGTTTCTGGAGGAGCTAAAAGTAAAGCTGAACGAAATCCGAAGGAGCGAAAAGGATAAAACCCGACAAATCAAAGAACTGATAGCCTCAATTGATTATAGCTTTAAACTGGATCAGGATTGGGAAGACTTTAAACGTTTTTTTGAACAGGTACACCCTGATTTCTTTCAGAACCTACAATCTGTTTGTACTGACCTAAGTGCACATGACAAAAGATTGTGTGCATTGTTACGGCTAAATCTCAGTTCTACTGATATCTCTACTATACTGGGAATCTCTCAAGACAGTTTACGCATTGCCCGCTACCGCCTTCGTAAAAAGCTGAAACTGGAAGAAAGAGCCAACCTAACTGCCTTTCTGGTTAGTTTTTAATTTGTAATGGTAGACAGTGCTATAAGAAATCCTATGTGAACATGATTCGAATTGTGTTCATGCAAGAATAAAAAATCAACACAAGAGATGCTCTGATAAAATTAGGTTTGACCATTATTCGAATCATTTTTGTGTTTGACCAGAATGCCGATCATTCTGAAAAAATATTCGAATAATGGTCAATTTCTTTGTTGACCGAAATTTAGTTCATTTTGGCTGATGACTGGAGTTTAGGTCATAATTGAGAAATATTCAGATTCTAATCAGGAATATTGCCAATAAAAAAGCACCACAGTGATCTGTGGTGCTTTCTGATCAATATATCATCTATGAGTGTTTTAGTTTTTGGCTAAACACCTTCTTGAATTTTTCTATTTTTGGACGGATTACCATTCTACAATAAGGTTGGTCACCATTCTGATTGTAATAATTCTGATGATAATCCTCTGCTTTATAAAACTTAGAAAACGGAGTGATCTCAGTTACAATTGGATCGTCAAACGCTTTAGAGGCATCCAATTCTTTTTTATATTTCTCAGCAAGCTGTTTTTGTTCAGCATTGTGATAGAAAATCGCAGACCGATATTGTGTGCCTACATCGGCCCCCTGTCTGTTAAGAGTGGTTGGGTCATGAGTACTCCAGAAGACTTCCAGTAATTCCGGATAAGAAACCTTTGCAGGATCATAGGTAACCTGAATTACCTCAGCATGACCTGTGGAACCTGTACATACTTGTTTATAGGTCGGGTTCTCTACTTGTCCTCCGGAATATCCGGAAGCTACAGAAAGAACACCATCTACTTGTTGGAAAATGGCTTCAGTACACCAGAAACATCCGGTACCAAAGGTGGCTGTATCTGTTTTAGCTACGTTGGTTGTCATTTGAACAGGTTTAGATTGCATTTGAGGAACTTTCTTCTGCTGACTCTGTGCACAGGACAGCAGGCAAATCCCTGCGAAAAGGGTGAATATCAAAGGTCTTTGCATAAGAAAAGATGTTGTTATCATCATATTCAATAACACATATTTTGTAAGAAGTGTTCGCTCATATATACGATACCTGGAAGGGGCCGGATTTCTGAAAAAAAGAAAATCCCATGCACGGTGCATGGGACTAATTAGGTTGTAGTGAGTTTGTTAAGTAATTATTTGTCCAGAACAGTAGCTCCATTAATGAGATAGTTGCCTTTATCTGTTACCAGGTTATATACTTTGGTTGCAGTTTCTTCAGAATGTGTAAAAGGTGTATATACTTTAAACGTAATAAATTCACCAGTTGCAGAGTCAAATACATAGATACTATCACCTGATTGGATCTCATTTATAGCTTTGCGGCCACTCTGAGTCAATACAGGATGGTTAGGTGTTGCCTGAATTTTAGTGATCTGAGAAACATGTTGTTGGGTAGAAGCTGTAACAGTTTCATTAGCTGCAAATAAAGTCTGAACCGGATAACCTTTTCCTTCATGAATCTGAATCTCCTGTACAATGGCAGTCTCCAGTTTGTTAGCCTCTTTATTATAGGAAGCGATAGCCTCACCTACTTTTATCTCAGAGATTTGTTTGGTTTGACCATTGGCTAACGTTACCAGTGCATTGGCAGGGAAACAAACATCATAGTCTGTCTTATTACCAGTTGTAGATGCACCGCTGCTACCTGTTGCGAGTGTACTCATTTCGCGTGACATAACATAGGCAAACGCTGATCCGAATGCTGATTCTGCTTTGTTATACTCTTTTAAATCATCAATATAAAGAGCCCACACATTTTTATCTGATTCTGGGGATGGTATGCAGACATTGAATTTTTTACCATTTCCAGGTGTGTAATAGATGGCTACCATACCAAGTGATTGTTTGGATTTATTATCCAGCAGGCGGTAGAGGTATACACGGCGTTCAATGCCATCACTGTATTTAAATACATAGGGGGGCTTCATCTCAAACCGATCCAGCACATAGGCATTTTCAAACTTTACATAGGTCTCGCTTTCGAGGTCCTTTATTTCGAATGTTTTTGCTTTCTTGTATTCATCGAGTGTCAATGCACGCGATTTTTCACTTTGTGCAGTTGCTGAAAGAAGCGTCAGGAAAAAACAAAGGCAGAGAATGGACCTTACAGATGTGTAAAGGGAATGTTTCATCATAGGTTTTGAATGGTTTTGGTTGGGGAGAAACCTAAAGATAGAAAAATACCCTTTACACTCCAAGGCTCTATTGGCCTTTCTATAACACACTATTGCTCACTGGTATCTTTTCTGACTGAAAACCAGGTACGAATAACAGCAAAGGTGGTAATAGCAAGAAAGAAAATAATGATGTAGTGAACATAATTGATGATTTGAGGAAATGACTGACCTAGAAAGTATCCTGCCAGTGGAAGGGTTGTGCCCCACACAGTGCCACCAATGATGTTATAGATTGAAAAAGACTGAATCGGCATCTGAATCGTACCAGCAATAATAGGGGAGAAGGTACGAAGAACAGGCATGAACCGGGCTATTATAAGTGCTCTGCCACCATGTCTGGCAAAAAATTGTCTGGACTTATCCAGATTTTTACGTTTGAAGAAAAGAGAATCTGGCCGGGTTTCAAGTCCTTTGCCTAAGGCTCTTCCAAAAAAGAAACCGACATAACTACCTATTATGGCTGCAATGACAATACATATAACCACTATATAGATAGGAAAATCAATGGCTTTAGTAGAGCAGAAAAGGCCAGTCAGAAATAAGAGATAATCGCCAGGCAGAAAAAAGGCGAAGAAAAGGCCGTTTTCAGCAAAGATGATCAATGTAACCAGTACAAGACCTCCATAATTAATAATTTCTTTTGAATCGAGTAGTACCTGGAAAAAATCCCAAATTGAATTCATAGTAGTCGGATGGTTTCGGTTTACCATCTAGTGGGGACGAGACAGTAAACGCTGAACGCAAATTAAATGCGCAAAAGTTCGATGCAAGTAAATCATTTTTGTGCAAAGCCGAGCCAATGTTTAGTGTATTCTTCTCGAAGAAGTCAAAAAAAGATTTGGGCATTACTTTGCGTCCATTTGTAGACGCTGAATGGAGAGAAGGTAACTCAGCAAAATAATTCGATAAAAATAAGTCTATGTAAGTTTTTACATTGTTTTTACTATTTATGTAAAGTCTTTTAGTTGTATGTTTGTAATCATACTCAGGAGCAGAAAAGAGATACTATGCATTTTTGTTATAAAATTTACCCAAAAAGCGCTTACAATTCTCTTACGAAGTGAATAAATGATTGTACCCAATAAATCATTACTTATTTTATACATTGTAAGATATTAAGAGCTTTGAATATAAGATCAAAGTGAGGCAAGAGTGAAATAAGTTAGTTTTCTATTGAACACTCAATTTCCATACAACCTTTAAATGCTCTTGGAGAAGCAACTCCTTCGCTATGAAAAAAAATTTATTGGCCTTTGGCTTTATTCTTTACACCTCTATCCTTTCATTTGGCCAGTCATCCGTTACCATGCAGAAGATACTGCAGTATCCGAAATATACTTTTTCAGATACTGTACGAATGACAAACGTTCCTCAGGAAGAATTATATGCACGTGCCTGGAACTGGTTTAATGAGCAAACTAAAACAGACATTAATTTCTTTGAAGAAGCCAATAAACGATATGGACGCTTCACAGGAACCTCAAAAATACCTTTTCAGAGTAAAATTGCTGCAGGCAATGATTATGTAAAAGGTAAGATTTATTTTATGGTCCGCATTTTTGTGCATGAAGGATATTATATCTATGAGTTCACAGACTTCGTGCATCAAGGGCGTCTTACTTTCAACACAATAACTACAGCTCCTAAATATCCTTATCGTCCTATGGCTGATAAAGACTGGCATAATATGGTGTGGGAAGAAATGAAAGTAACTGTAAAAGACCATATATATCCAATGGTAGGTAGTCTTCGGGCCAGCATGCAAAAAGAATCAGATCAGTTTGGACAAATTGTATCTCAACGGGATGCTGAAATTCCTTTGGAAGAACTTCACAATGCCGATATTAAAACATTAGTACCATCCAAAGCCGAAGATCCTTTGAAAAATAAACCTAAAACAGTTTCTTCGACTAAGAAGAAAGCTGGTAGCAAAACCAAAAAATAATATTTTAGTTAGGTAATCGGCTTGCTAAAAATTCACTAAAAGCATTTCTTCTAGGTAGAAATGCTTTTATTTTTTTGTGTATTGTGTAATGAATTACTCTATATATAATCCGGCATTCCGTTTATCATTGATTTAAACCATTGGTAATACCATTCTACCACTGTTCGATAGAAATACGCTTATTTTGTAGTTCTATTCACTGTTTTTAATAAATAATTGCATCTTGACAAACAGTTGAATGTCTGCTTCTTGGCCAGCCAAACCACTTTTAAAATTTATATTTCTCTAATTTCCGCATTTGTTTATTAACGCATTATGAAATTTTGGATTCCTGTTACACTTGTTGTGTTAGCATTGGGGGGTGTTATATACTATAATAAGATATTTACAAAATCTCATGCTGTTGCAGGGAATACTTCTGGTCAGCCTCAGGAAATTGCCATACAGGGATTTGTTGCTAAATCTAAAAGCCTTACCAATAATCTGGTAGCCAGTGGTACATTGATGCCTGCTGAACAAATCGAAATACACCCGGAAGTCTCAGGAAGAATTATTTCCCTAAATATTAATGAAGGTCGGGAAGTAGCGGCTGGTACGCTGCTGGTAAAACTGTATGATGCTGATTTAAAAGCGCAACTAAGAAAGCTTCAGGTACAGAAAGAAAATCAGGAAAAGATTGTAGAACGCAGTAAAAAGTTGTTAAATGCTGATAATATCAGTCAGCAGGACTATGATTTAACAACTACTACATTAAATACCATTTTGTCAGATATAGACCTAATAAAGGCTCAAATTGAAAAGACAGAAGTCCGGGCTCCATTTCGTGGAGTTATTGGTTTGAGAAATGTTAGTTTGGGTGCCTATATTACTCCTTCGACTTTAATCACTAAGCTACAGCAGATTAATCCATTAAAAATAGATTTCTTTGTTCCTGAAAAATATGCTGTTTCTATTGCAGAAGGGGATAAGGTTGCTTTTGCTGTAGATGGGTTTAGTGAAAACTTTTCCGGAAAGATTTATGCGATAGAACCAGATATTGATCAGGCTACACGCAGCCTAAAAATCAGGGCGTTAGTGAGTAATCCCTCTGCCAAGCTACATCCGGGGGCTTTTGCAAAAGTTAATCTGGATGTAGAGAATATAACCGCTGTAGTGATTCCTACACAGGCAATCATTCCTCAGACTCGTGGCAAAAAAGTAGTTATCTCTAAAAATGGCAAAGCTGTTTTTCAAGATGTAGTGACTGGATTGCGGGACGAGAGTAATGTACAGGTGACTCAGGGTCTAACTGCTGGCGATACAGTGATTACAACGGGTTTGTTGTTTGTGAAACCTGAGCAGAACCTTAAATTTACAAAGATTGAAGAGTAATTGAGCCGTCTTGGACTGCAAACGCTGAGATACTGGTACAAATGCCTTTGGGTATGTGTTGACTCACTGAAAAATTTTATTAAGGTACTTTCCTTTCCGCATTCTTTAATTTAGTAGTAGACTATGAGTTTACCCTCACTTAGTTTAAAACGTCCAGTGCTGGCAGTCGTTATGTCGGTGCTCATCATAGTTTTTGGGGGCATTGGCTATACCTATCTGGGTATTCGTGAATATCCTGCCATTGACCCACCTGTTATTACCGTAAGTACATCCTATACAGGTGCTAATCCGGACATTATAGAGTCTCAGATTACAGAGCCTCTCGAAAAGTCTATTAATGGTATTCAGGGTATTCGAAATATTTCATCTACGAGTTCATTGGGGTCGAGCCAGATTACAGTTGAATTTACCCTGGATGTTGATCTGGAACAAGCAGCCAATGATGTGCGTGATAAAGTATCTCAGGCTACACGAAACCTTCCTCAGGATATTGATGCACCTCCAGTAGTTGCCAAGGCTGATGCCAATGGTGATCCAATTATGTTTATTCCTGTTCAAAGTACAACCCGAAATGTAAATCAGCTTTCTGATTATGTTGAGAACATCCTTCAGGAACGACTTCAAACAGTAAAAGGTGTAAGTCAGGTAAATGCGTTCGGACTAAAAAGATATTCCATGCGGCTCTGGATAAATCCGGTAAAGTTGGCTGCTTATCGATTAACAATACAGGATGTACAAGCTGCTTTAAATCGGGAAAATGTGGAATTACCTGGTGGAAAAGTATACGGAAACCAAACAGAATTAACTGTAAAAAGTTATGGACGTCTTACTACTGAGGATGAATTTAATAATCTGATTATACAACAGACTGCCAATCAGGTAATTCGCTTTAAAGATATTGGAACTGCAGAATTAGGATCTGAGAATGAAGAAACAGGAGCGATGCGGAATAATGCTACCAATATATCCATGGTTGTGATTCCACAACCGGGAGCTAATTATATTGAAATTGCTGGTGAGATTTATAAGCGTCTGGATGAGATAAAGAAAGAATTGCCTCCTGATATGATTATTGATATAGGAGTTGATAAGTCACGATTTGTTCAGAAAGCAATTGAAGAAGTAGAAGAAACGCTGATCATTTCTTTTGTGCTGGTGGTGATTGTCATTTACTTTTTCTTCAGAGACTGGCTTATTGCGATCCGACCATTGATTGATATTCCGGTTTCCCTGATAGGAACATTTTTTATCATGTATATTTTCGGCTTTTCTATCAACGTGTTAACCTTGTTGGGAATTGTCCTGGCGACTGGGTTAGTAGTGGATGATGGGATTGTAGTGACTGAAAATATATTTAAAAAGCTGGAACAGGGAAAAAATCGGTATCAGGCAGCTAAAGAAGGATCTGAAGAAATATTTTTTGCTGTTATTTCTACTAGTATAACATTGGCTGTGGTGTTCTTACCTATCATATTCCTTCAAGGGTTTGTAGGGAGTTTGTTTCGTGAGTTTGGTATCGTAGTAGCTGCAGCTGTTTTGATTTCTGCCTTTGTTTCTTTGTCACTTACACCTGTATTGAGTGTGCGTCTGGCAAGCGACCATAGCAAACCTACCTGGTTTTATCGTAAAACAGAGCCTTTCTTTCAGTGGATGGATCAATCTTATCGTGCTTCACTGGAAAAGTTTATGCAGGTTCGCTGGTGGGCTTTCATTATTATTGGTATTTGTTTTGTCGCTATTTATTTCATTGGATCTAACCTTCAATCAGAATTAGCTCCTCTTGAAGACAGAAGCTTAACCCGGATTTCTGTTACCTTGCCCGAAGGTGCAAGTTATGAAAGCACAGAACGCTTTATTACCGATATATCTCAATTTGTGATGGACTCTATTCCGGAAGAGAAGATGGTCTTTGGGATTACCGCACCCAGTCGCGGATCAAGTGCTCCTGTTAATAATGGCTTTGTAACAGTATTGTTAAAAGATCCACAGGATCGGGGTCCTAATGGACGTACACAGCAGGAAGTTGTTGATTACCTCAATCAAAATATGCGACGGTTTAATCAGGCAAGGGCATTCCCAACACAAGAGCAAACCATACAAATAGGATTTGGAGGAACCTCTTTGCCTGTTCAGTTTGTAATCCAGAACCTGAACTTTGAAAAAATGAAGGAACGGTTGCCCAAATTTATGGAGGAAGTACAGAAAGATCCTACATTTCAGATTTCGGATGCAAACCTTAAATTCAACCGTCCGGAGTTATATGTTACTATTGATCGGTTGAAAGCAACAGAGCTGGGTGTATCTGTATTAGATGTATCCAATACGTTACAACTGGCGCTTAGTAACAGGAGATTTGGGTATTTTCTGATGAATGGTAAACAATATCAGGTAATCGGACAGGTAGAACGAGCTGATAGGGATGCTCCATTGGATCTGAAGTCATTTTATGTGCGGAGTAATCGGGGTGATCTGATTCAACTGGATAACCTGGTGCAGATGGAAGAAACCTCTAATCCTCCACAGATATTTCACTTTAACCGATTTAAATCTGCGACTGTTTCGGCGTCTCTTGCTCCTGGTAAAACACTGGGAGATGGTATTAAAGCAATGCAGGCTATTGCACAAAGAACCTTGGATGATAGTTTTAGCACAGATTTATCAGGACCTTCACGGGATTTTGCAGAAAGTACATCTAATACCAGTTTTGCCTTGATCCTGGCTTTAATATTGATCTATCTAATTCTGGCTGCTCAGTTTGAAAGCTTTACAGATCCTTTTATTATCATGGTGACCGTTCCTCTAGCTTTTGCAGGAGCATTACTATCACTCTGGATCTTTAATCAGACACTGAATATATTTTCACAGATTGGTATTATCATGTTGATAGGTCTGGTAACCAAAAACGGTATCTTGATTGTAGAATTTGCAAATGAAAAAAGAAAAGAAGGTTTGCCGAGAATGGAAGCAGCGGTAGAGGCTGCAGCTATGAGGTTACGGCCTATTCTGATGACGAGTCTGGTGACTGCTTTTGGTGCATTGCCTATTGCATTATCATTGGGTGCGGCATCAAAAAGCCGTATTCCTTTGGGAATTGTAATTGTAGGAGGAATTATGTTTTCGTTAATGTTAACACTGTATGTGATTCCTGCTATTTATTCTTATTTTTCACGTAAGCAAACAGTACATTCAGAAGAGGAAGAACATGAACACGTTGTGCCTGCTGAGTGATGAGGAAGGAAATATGCCTCTATAAGATAAATAGAAGATGCCCCCTTTCCATTCAAACTATACAATTTTTGACTCATTTTAGTGTTATTTCAAAAGTGAAGAATTCTCTTGGTTTATATATCATCCTGGCGATATGTGTTTTTCCATCATTGGCTATTGCACAGGAAGCATTGACATTGCAACAAGCTGTAGACATTGCTTTGCAAAATAATTATTCCATCAAAGTAATACGAAATCAGCAACGAATTGCTGAGAATGATTACACCATTGGAAATGCCGGTTATTTACCTGTTGTAAATGGAACTTTGCAGACTAGTAATACTTATAATGGTTTCTATAAACAAGAACAATACCGGACTGCACAGACAGCCAGAGGGGATAGTGCCTATACTGTTGTTCAGGAGTTCAGTGGATTAAATAACCTGGGATTAACAGGTGGTATCAATGTAAACTGGACAATCTTAGGAGGAGCCTTAGCTACTACATACAAACGTCTGGAAGAGTTAAGAGAAGCAGGACGTGAGAATACAGAGATAACTATCGAAAATACTGTAGCGTCAGTAACCAATGCTTACTTCAATATTATTCAGCAGGAACAACGTCGGGTTGTTCTGGAAGATGCTCTTAAAATTTCCCAGGAAAGATTACGTTTGGCTAAGAATCGTTATGAAGTAGGAAGCGGTTCCCGACAAGAGTACTTATCCGCACAGGTTGACTACAATACAGATCAATCTGCATTGATTACACAGGAGCAATTGGTTGCGAATGCGAAGATAACCTTAAATCAACTATTAGTTCGTCCGGCAGATGTTACTATTGTGGCTACAGACACAATGCTGGTTAATACGAATTTGAATATTGTTGAATTACGTTCAGCTGTAGAAAGACAGAATCCAAGTCTTCTGCTGGCACAACGTAACAAAAATATAGCTTATCTGGATGCAAAGCTTGTCAGAGCTCAACGCTTACCTTTAGTCAATGTCTTTACAGGTATAACTGGAAATTACCAGAACAGTAGGGCATCCGTAGTGCCCAACCTAACCAGAAGCATGTATGTGAATTATGGAGCTACAGCTACTATTCCTATTTTTAATGGAAATAATTTAAATCGTCAAGCCCAGAATGCCAGAATTACTCAGCAAAATGCAGAATTTCAATATGAAGATCTTAAAACACAAGTCTTGGCAGATTTACAGGTAGCTTATGTTAATTATTCCAATAGTTTACGTTTGATTGAATTAGAGCGGCAAAACGTGGAAGTAGCAAAACAAAACGTCACTATTGCACTGGAGCGATACAAAACAGGGGTAACTACTTCACTTGAAGTTCGGGATGTACAACGTAATGCCGTAGCTGCAGGTAGCCGACTGATTGACGCTATTTATAATGCTAAGCTTGGCGAGATAGAATTAATGAGATTGAGCAGCCAGATTCTACAATAATACAGGATATCTTTGTTAGAAGTGAAGTTATAAAAAAAGCCTTAACTGAAACAGTTAAGGCTTTTTATTTCCAAACACTACACTCAAACTATAGGGAATTTATCAACTATGAAAATATTTCTTATTGATTAACTATTTCTTTTCTATTTTCCTCTTCCTGCTTCTCTTCTTCCTGCCATTGGCCACATCTGCGCGCATAAGCTTGTCTGAGTTTTTCCTTTTCTTCTGGTGTCATGGACGACAAATGTTTTTCCATTTTACGGCGCCAGTATCCTCTTTTGCTCGATTTACCCTTCCATAAAGGACGCACTCCACATAATAACAAACGAGAGATAACAAAAATTCCTAATGCCTGACTGAAAGTGATCATTGGGCCAGAAAAAAGTGAAGGAACTGTCAGATTCCACAATTTCATGATAACCCATCCAAATAGAAAGAAACCTACTGAAATGAAAAAGGCCACCTTTAGAGCATACAAGATCCAGTGTCTTCTCATGATTATAAAATTAAAATATTATCAATCCGCAAGTCACCTTTTACTGAACAAGACAGGTGAGTCTGATCTGAATTGTATTATGTTTAATTTCCTACTATTTCGTCATACAACGTTTCCAGACGCTTACGTAAATGCAAAACTGCATATCTCTTTCTGGAAAGAAGTGTATTGACTGTAACACCTGTTGTTTCTGAAATTTCTTTAAAGCTCTTGCCTTCCAGTTCATGCCATACAAAAACTTCTTTTTGCTCATCTGGAAGCTCTTCCAGCGCTTCTGCCAGTGTGTCCCACATGCGAGTACGGGTGTAGGTATTTTCAGGGCCATCCTGAGGATCAAAAAGAAGCTTCGAGAGATTCCAGCTTTCTTCATCCTCACCATGATTTAGGTATTGTTCCAGTGATTCTGGTTTTTTCTTTCTGTACCGATCAATTATTTTATTACGGGCTACCCGAAATAACCAGGCACTGATTTGTTCTATTGGTTCCAGCACATTAAATGTCTCTGCAAGCTGATAAAATACATCCTGCAAAATATCTTCCGCATCTGTTTTTTCTGGGACGCGCTTGCGAATAAATGCCAACAATCTTTGTTTTTCGTGCTGGAATGCTAGTTTAAGCGTCTGGTTTTTTATGTCTTGTGTTGCGGGCAACAATGACAGACTATCGTTCATCTCTATGTTCAGTAAAGTACTTCCTTGTTTACTAGGAAGACGTTGTGATGTATGGTCATATTTTATCAGAATAACATTTTTTATTTTTAAAACGTGCCATTTTATCTAATTTTCCTCCTCTAAGCTTGTGACAGGAGTAGGTAAGTGTATAAAAATCACTGAATCATATCTGAAAGTACCTGCTATACAGCAATGATATACTATGAATTTACCCATTTTTGTGTATTTAGATAGCTTTTTCCTTTACCTATAATTAGTTTTATTCATTTATGCAGTGGTTATATCTTTTTTTTGCTCTTATGGCTGGAGTAGGAGTTTCTACTCAATTAGGTGTTAATTCTCAGTTACGTAATACTGTGACCAATCCTATTTTTTCAGCACTTATTTCTTTTTCGGTTGGTACCATTGTTCTGGCTATCTATCTGGTGGCTAATTCCCGTAATTCTATACCCTCTTTTGACGTGTTGAGAAATATAGTCTGGTGGAAATGGATGGGAGGGGTACTAGGTGCTTTGTATGTGACTGCTGCTATTATGATTGCTCCACGGATTGGAGCTGCAAATTTTGTGAGCCTTGTCATTGCGGGTCAACTACTGGCCACCTTATGGTTTGATCATTTTGGCTATCTGGGTTTTACTATTCATCCTGTCAACATTTACCGACTGCTTGGTGCTATGCTAATTGTTTTAGGTGTATACCTTATTCAGAAGTATTGATATAAGTCTCATTTTTCTGAATATGGAAAAAGATAGAAAAAATATATTCTTTTTAAGGTTGATTTTTGTCATTATCCTTATGGCTACAGATTATTTTTGTAATTTCGTGTTCCTACCTAACTACCGAAATATTTTATGAGAGCCATTTTAAAAACTGGCAGTATTGTATCTGTTGTTCTGTTACTAATGTTAGTATGTAGCTGTAAGAAGACAACATCAGCCGATAATCAGAAAAAGATTCTCGCTCCAGACCCATTGAACAATGCAGTTAGCAAGCTGACTCAGGTCATCACCCATGATATATTCTCCCCAACAGTTGCCAGTCGTATTTATATGTATTCCAGCGTAGCCGCTTATGAGGCTTTGGTACCCCTTAATTCGGAGTATCAGTCACTAGCTGGTCAATTAAAAGGCTTTACTGTAGGACCGAAGCCAGAAGCTGCACAAATCTATTGTTTTCCGCTGGCCTCTGTACATGCATTTATGAAGGTGGCCCGTACGCTTACATTTTCTGTAGAAATGTATGATGAGTTTGAAAATAAATTGTATGAAGATTACAAAGACATGGGAATAGCTGATGATGTCTTTGACAGGTCTATTGCTTTTGGTGATAGCGTAGCTGCACACGTGATACGATACTCCTCAAAGGACAATTATAAACAAACACGCGGATTCCGCCATACCATCACCAATCAGCCTGGTACCTGGGTTCCTACTCCTCCGGGATACATGGATGGTGTAGAACCTCAGTGGTTTAAGATACGGACATTGACACTCGATTCTGCCTCTCAGTTTAAACCTGTACCACCACCTGCCTACAACACAGATAAAAACAGCGCTTTTTTTAAAGAAGCACAGGATGTATATGATGTAACCACACATATGACAGAAGAGCAGAAATGGATTGCGAATTTCTGGGATTGCAATCCATTTAAACTTAACGTCGCCGGACACGTAAATTTTGCAACCAAAAAAATGTCTCCGGGAGGGCATTGGATGAGTATCTCCAATATTATTTCGCGTCAGTACAAAGCGGATATTATGAAAACAGCTGAGACTTACGCATTAGTATCTATTGCGTTGTTTGATGGCTTTATAAGTTGCTGGGATGAAAAATACCGTAGTGTGAGAGTGCGTCCTGAAACAGCTATCAATCAGTTGATTGATAAAGATTGGACTCCTTTTCTGCAAACGCCTCCATTTCCTGAATATACCAGCGGGCATAGTGTGATTTCGACTGCTTCTGCTACAGTACTTACTCATCTATATGGAGATAATATCTCTTATGTAGACTCTACAGAGGTACAATATGGCATTCCTCCTCGTTCGTTTAAGTCGTTTCGTCAGGCTTGTGAGGAAGCTGCTATCAGCCGTTTATATGGTGGTATCCATTATCGGTCTGCCATTGAAGTAGGACTGGTACAGGGAGGTCAGGTAGGTGAATGGGTGTTGGGCCATATACAAACACATAAAGTAATAGCTACAAAGTCGGAACCAACGAAACAGTCGAACTAGAATCACCTATTTAGTATATTTGCCATGTCAGACAGAAAAGCTTCGTGCGCCTCTGTCTGACATTTGTGTTTTACTGAATACATGGAAAATATGAAAGTTATAGCTCAGATACCCAAAGAAAATTGCCATGTTACGCTTTTTAGCTGGAATGGAAAGTATATTGTGAAAATAGAGCAGGGATTGCTTGAACAAACCTATAAAATTAATGCAATGGATATTACAGGAGAAAGTGAGGTATATAACCTGATTGAAAACGAAGCCTTTATGCAGTCGGTACGAACGAGATTTGATGCTATGAATGAGTCACTGCAAATGGCTATGGATATTTTTTAATATATACTGTCTCCACACTCTTTTATTTGGAAGTTAGGATATATTTTGTGAAATCAGTAGTATGTTTGAGTATAGTTTGTAGTATGAGTGGAACATGCGTTTCGTTATATGCAAACTGTTATATGAAGAATGACTCTACGTTGGTCGGGTTAGAAAATTTTTTACCTGGAATAAACCGCAAAATTTCTGATGCGTTGAATTAACCGCACAAATTTATTTTGAGCGAAACAAACCGTAAGTTTTTTGTTTGAGTGGAATTCACCGCAAAAAGATTCTATGCATAGAAGTTGTTTAGGATAATCTTCAAAGGCAGATTAAATACAAGTTCTATAAGAACTAAAAATACATGTGCTGCGCCTTCTTCCCATCGTTGGTGTTATCACCAACGAGTTGTTACCCATTCGTTGGTGATAACACCAACCTGGGGATTGAAATTAAGGCACGCTACAAAATCTGCTCGTTGTGCTGGTTTAAAACTTATCCTAAACAACTTCATAGTTATTGAAAGTCTTTGATTTACCTGTTCGGTGAAAATAGAAAGATTTTAGCTGACCACTAACTGCTAAAAAAGAAGTCGTCAAAGATTCACAACTTAAATGTCCAACCTTTGACGACTTTGGTATTTAAAACAGGATTAAGCAGATACTGTGTCAGATGCTTTAGACGCCGAGAGATTTAGTGATTGCAGGCATTCGGCATAAAGTACCTCTGCTAATCTATCATCCGGAATGACATAACGGGCACTAACATATTTTATGGGCCTACCATTATCGTCAAGGATAGGAGAGATAGTGGCGTCAACCCAGTAATGAGTGCCATCTTTTGCTCTGTTTTTTATAACTCCTCTGAATATCTTCCCTTGTTTAATTGTCTGCCACATAATTTTGAATAATTCTTTCGGCATATCCGGATGACGGAAGATATTATGAGGTTTTCCTATTAATTCCTCTCGACTATATTTGGAGACTTTACACAATTTATCATTGACAAGAAGAATGGTTCCATGTTGATCTGATTCAGATAAAACAGTTGTATGACCAAACACTTGTTCCCGATTTTGTAATTCCTCTTTTAAGATATCACTTTCATGCAACTGGCGAGTCAGTTCTTCCTGTGTGGCCGAAAGCTCTTCCATGTTCTGTCGCATCTCCTCTTCCTGTGACCGTAATGTTTCGGCTTGTTGTTGTGCCAGTTCCAGTAGATGCTTGGTTGTGCTGTTAATTTTTAATGTAGAGAATGTAGAGGCAATACTTTCTCCCAACTTCTCAATAAAGCTGATCTGATAAGGCTCAAATACATGAAAAGAAGCTAGTTCCAATACACCATATACTTTTTCATTAACCTTAAGAGGTACCAACAACAAACAGGTTGGATTGGCTTTCCCTAATCCGGAAGTAATATTTACATAATCCTCTGGAATATCAGTCAGAAGAATACTATCTGCTTCAATATAACACTGGCCTACCAGACCTTCGCCTACTTCTATTTTTTTATCAAGGTATTTTTTACGATCATAGGCATAACAGGACAACATTTCGAGAAAGATCTCCTGTGGATTTTCCTCATTAGTTACAAATAAACCACCCTGATTAGCACCAATGTATCTGACCAGTTCTTTGATTAACAGACTAAAAATCTGTTCAAGATCAGTAGAATGTGAATGAAGTATTTCCGCAAATCGGGTATGTCCTTCATTGGCCCAGCTACGTTGACGGTCCTCTTCTGCAATCCGTTTCATTTGTTCCTGCATTTCCAGCAATGAGGAGATCAATGGATTGTTTATATCTGATATCTGAGTCGTATCCAGTTTCCCTTGGCCAATATTTTGAATCAAAAGCGTGGCATCTTGAGTTGCTGCTCTTAGTTCTTTGGCTTCTTCCCGAAATTTTTGATATTCTTTTAATTTTCGTCCACTAATGATATTAAATAGAAATGGCATATAGTATAAGCTGAATGACAAGAGAGTAATTACATTTTAACTTAGGCAATCGTAATGAGCTTTGCTATACCCTATATTGACTCAAAGGAACAATGCCTGATAGCTTCTTATACTTGTAAAATAAGGGAAATTGCCCGAGAAAACTCAATTTGTAAACAAGTAGTCTGGCCTAAAAAGCGTAAGTAATAGCCATGTCTTTACCTTTTTAGAACATGTACCCTGGGTTTTTCTGAGGATAAGCACTTTGAAAAGTATCGGATACCTTTTGCCTATATAAAAGGTTATACAAAGAAACACTTCATACTTTGACTATTCCTAGTGTAATTATAACATGCAGAAAACGAAGAAAATAATCAATCAAAGCTATATGTTGGGTATAGTCTTCTGAAAAACTTTATATAGATATGTAGATGAGTTCGGGAATAACACATGGTAAGTATCTATATCACTTAAACAGTATAGGGGCGTTTGCTATTTGATGTATACTTATCTGATAAAACTTTCAATGTAAGACCTGTAAGAGTTTTTGTGTAAAAGTTTGATTAAGAAAAATATACAATTAGTATAGTATAGTTTGTTAATGACGATATTTCTACAATGATATATCCACTTCTTAATAATATACTATTGTAGAAATACCTTGACTATTCACTTTAATGCATTATAAATGTATTGGTTGCCATCTCAGATAGGTTGCAGAACGCCATATCCATTCCAGTGGTCCATACTTGAATCGGGATAGCCACCATTTGCTAAACTGCATCTGTAGTAGAAAGATAGGTGCTGATAGCAAAAAGCAGATCCAAGGAGGAATTATTCCAACCAAACCCAATCCACAATATCCGTAAAAAAGCAAAAGGCCTATGACTGTTTGAGAAACATAACTGGTAAGTGCCATTTTACCTACTGGCGCAAAATGTAAAAGCCTGGAATTCCAGACTGGCTTTGCAAATAAAAGCGTAATGCCTGCAATATAAAATAGGGTTAGTAATGCATTGAAAGAATCATAAATGGTCATAAAGATAAATAGAATAGCTGGAGGAGGTTGTGGGTTATTATTGTACATAACACCCAGACAGATACCTGCTATCAACAAGCCCAATGCTATAAACCCGCTGTATTGCAAGATCTTCTTGAAAAATAGTTTGTTTACAGGAAATTGTTCAAATATTTTTTTTCTACCTGCATAGAGACCTAGTAGAAAGAAGCCGAATGTAATATAGATGCGGCCACTTTCAATCTGGAAGTTTTTCTTCATTTCTAATGCTTTGAAATTGGCTTTTAGATTTTCTGCATAACTGCCATGCATCATAATCTGGTAGTATTGTTCTGCTTCCTTTTCGGATTGCTTATTTTGTTGTTCCTGTTGTGCTTTGGAGGATTGAGGCAAATATTGCTGGTAAATGGCTGTAAGGCGTGTAGGTATGTTAATGACTAACAAAATGGCAAGAGTGAGTATGATTTTGTCGGGTAGTTTTCTGAAAAGGAGCAATAGAAATCCCAGCGGTGCATAAATACTCAGAATATCTCCTCTCCAGTGTAAGCTGTGCGCCAGACCAATCAGGCCAAGGATAACTAGTCTCCAGGCATAGCGTCCTAAAAAGTTACCTGATTTCTTCTCAAAACTGAATAACTGGAGTGCAAAGCTTAAGCCAAACAGAAAAGAGAAGAAGGAAAAGAATTTTCCCCTGACTAATACTTCACTGATAAATTGAGTAATGCCATTTAGGATTTGTTGCCAGACTGGAATATTTTCAAATGCCTTCTGATAGATAGATCCAGGCAACGGGCCTCCGTCAAACCAGCTAACAATATGCGCAATCAAAATGCCTAGTAGTGCAAATCCTCGTAGGAAGTCTACTACCTGAAGCCGGTTTGCAGCCGACTCAACGGTGAGCGTTTGGGGAAGGGTTTCAGTAGCTGTAGTCATAGTGAGTAGTTTTGGTATAATATCTGAAAACTACTCAAGTAATAGGAGAGAATTGTGATGTGTGGAGAGTAAATAGGTTGATAGTGAGTATTTTATATTTGTGTTGTTAGCGGTTGAAGCGTAAAGATATAGGAGATTGTGCTTCCTGACTAATCACTTGATAGATGGCTTGAATGGTATCATACCCCTGTTGTCCTTCCCATAAGATACAAACACTATTCTCTGTATTACTATGTGTTAGGCGAGCCCCAAAAACGCCCTTCCCCAAATGTTGCTGTACCCATTGTATCAATCTGTCTGCAGTGGGGTTACTTAGCCCTAAGGCAGCATAACTTGTATGAGATTGAAACATCCAGTTACCTAATTGCTGCAATGATTTTTGTCTTCGTTCTACATCGTCAGTCTCTGGCATGTGTTGTAAGAGGAGAGAAAAATATTGAGCTCGTATGTTTTCGTAAATAGGATGTACTGTAGCCTGAAACACAGGATAGGAAATGTCTGGAAAGACAGATAAAGCTGAATCAACCAGAATACCTGACTTCTCCAGAAACGTGCTGCCGTATACGTGCTTGGGCAGCCATTTATAGCGATTATCAAACTCATTTGGGGTAATATTTGCCAGATAGCCATTATACAGCAGATTTTCCCGATTGCCAGTCTTTCTCGCTGTGTCTAATTCGTGTGGATAAGTCCCATCATAGAGCGAGATCATGGTATAGCCTATGGATGCGGCAGTATAGACCTGTTCTTGCAAAGTTAATTGCTTGTTTGACTTAGGACCCATATTGATAGATGCAAAACCAAGACCTTCCGGAATAATGAAAGTAGAAGATACATGGTCAGGCTGACATAAAATTGGTAGCATATATCCTGGTTTTACATAGTAACTGGCTAGTGTGTTAGCCAATGGCAAGTGATGGAGACTAAGCAACTGCAATGCATTGTGAGCAAGTATTGGAAGTTCATTCTCTATAAATACGACTTGATTAGCCTCTGCCAGTGCTTTCAATATACTTATGGCAAGAGCCTCCTTAGGTTCAGTTTCTGGTTGATCTGAAGGAGATTGTATATATACATCCAATCCTGTCAAAGCAATATTCTGTTGAATAGAAAATAGTACTATGCAGGCTGCTACTATACCTGTTGTATATTGGCTAGCAGTAATATCACGAAGAATAGATTGGTTGACAGTACGATCTTGTTGTAGTAATGCAGATATATCAATCTGAAAGTCAGGAAATGCTGTTGTCGATTGCTTATAAAGGCGAATCGTTGTATCATTGCGCAATGCAAGTATGATAGAAATACACGTTTGTTCTGGCGTGAATAATACCAGTGATCCGGCATATTCTGCTGTCCCTCCCATTACATCCAGGCACCCAAAAGTAGATTGTGTAAAACGCGGATTTGTATTATTTACAAAGAAGTCATCTGAGTTCATAGTGCGAAATTAGTGCTTTTTTGCAGGAAATCTGCCTGAGTTCGTATATCGCTTTGAAGAGTTGATCAGATCAAGCAAAAGAGTACTAACGTTTACATTTCTATCTATCTAGCTACTAATCAGATACAAACCATATAGCATAACCCTATGAATAAATATTTTACCGCCTCAGTATTTGTTGTATTTTTTCTGCTGAACAGCTTTCGGCTATCTGCAGAAGTCCACCTGCCCAAATTGGTTGGTGATAATATGATTATTCAGAGAGATACCCGGGTAAACATATTTGGTACTGCATTACGGGTAGAGCGGGTGACGGTTGTATTCATGAATCGTATCTATGCAGCATTACCGGATGAAAACAGCGAATGGGTGATTTCATTACCTCCATTGCCTGCTGGTGGTCCCTACGAAATGGAGATCTTTGGGAAGAATACACTTAAGATCCATAATATAATGATTGGAGAAGTGTGGCTGGCGTCTGGTCAATCAAACATGGAGTGGAAACTAGAAGACAAAGTAACGAATCACCAGATTGAAATTGCGAATGCCAACTATCCCGATATTCGTTTTATAGATGTAAAAAACACTATTTCTGCACAGGCAGAGACGGATTTTGAATCAGAAGGATGGCGTGCCTGTTCTCCAAAAACAGCAGGTAAATTTTCAGCCGCAGCTTATTTTTTTGCCCGGGATGTATTTAAGACCTATAATGTTCCCGTTGGAATTATTCAGGCAGAGTGGAGTGGAACTCCTGCTGAAGCATGGGTGAGTACAACCACACTGAAACAGTTTCCTGAGTTTAAAGACGTAGCAGAAAAACTTGATAAGTGTACTGTAAACTTGACCGAATTATCTACTGTTTATACTACTCGTCTGGAAGCATGGAAGAAAACTGTACCTAAACTAGATAGAGGGTATACAGATAAAAGGCCCTGGTATGAGAAAAAGATAAAAGATGAAGAAACATGGAAGCCTATGAAGCTACCTTGTTATTGGGAGACTGCTGGTTTGGGAGGATATGATGGTGTAACCTGGTTCCGTAAGGAAATAGAAGTACCTCGGTCAGAAGCTGGAAATACGTTGACGTTATGTCTGGGGAAAATAGATAATGAAGATATTACCTGGTTTAATGGAGAAAAGATTGGAGAGACCAAAGAAGCGAATCAGGTTAGAAAATACACTATACCTGGTAAGTTGGTTAAATCAGGCAGAAATGTAATTGTTGTTCGGGTGAATGATACACATGGTAATGGAGGTATTTGGGGTAATCCGGCTGATTTGAAGATACTGTCGCCTTATTATTCAGTTTCTCTGGCTGGCGAATGGAAATATAAGACTGCAGTAGATGTAAGTCGTATGCCCAAATATCCAACCGAATTGCGGGATCAGAACTCACCAGGAGTGCTATTTAATGGAATGATTGAGCCTGTCATTCCTTATACTATCAAAGGTGTAATTTGGTATCAAGGTGAATCCAATGCAACACGAGCGTATCAGTACAGGAATCTTTTTCCTGCATTGATACGGGATTGGCGTGCTGCCTGGAAGCAAAAAGATGACTTTGCCTTCTTATTTGTACAACTAGCCAATTATAAAGCTGCTGCTCCTCAGCCTGGTGAAAGTGACTGGGCAGAACTGCGAGAAGCACAAACCTTTGCATTAAACGAACCCAACACTGGTATGGTGGTGAGCATTGATATAGGGGATGCAAACGATATTCATCCCCGAAATAAGCTGGATGTAGGAAAGCGTTTGTTTCTGGCAGCTCGTAAGGTAGCCTACAAAGATTCGACGGTAGTAAATGCATTTGGGCCCTTGTATAAGTCCATGACTATCGAAAATAATAAAATTCATATTCTTTTTGATAATGCCTCAGGTGGACTTAAATCCAAGAATGGTACACTGAAAGGATTTGCTATCGCTGGGTATGATAAAAAGTTTTACTGGGCTAATGCACGAATTGATAGCAATACTGTAGTTGTATGGTCTGAAATGGTTCCTAAGCCGACAGCAGTACGCTATGCATGGGCTGATAATCCGGAAGGATGTAATCTCTACAATGTAGAAGGGTTACCTGCTTCTCCGTTTCGCACAGATCAATGGCAGGGACTCACATTTAATGCAAAATAAGGATTAAGAGAAAAATACATACTACAATTGCTATGAAAACCAGATCAAACGTTTGGGTTCTTTTTACATTGGGAGGCGTGTTAGTTATTGCTACCACATTGCTTCTATGTAGTGCAATCCCTGCTAAAAGTTTTAAAACTACTCAGCTTGAGTTTGAGCGGGTAAAAGATGCCTATGAGGAAAAAGAAACAGTGACACAGAAATTGTTTTCAGATAAAGGATTGACAATAAATCAATCGGAGATTTTTTTGAGGGTTTTTAAGAAAGAAAAGCAACTGGAGTTATGGGCTAAAGAAAAGGGAGTAAATAAAACTTTTCAGCTACTCAAAACTTATAAAATATGCTCTGCGTCTGGTGAACTGGGACCTAAACGCAAACTGGGAGATTATCAGGTGCCCGAAGGATTTTATGTTATCAATAGATGGAATCCTGTGAGCAATTTTCATTTGTCATTAGGAATTAACTACCCTAATGCATCAGATCGAATCTTATCAGACAAAAAACATCCGGGTGATGATATTTTTATTCATGGTAACTGTGTCAGCATTGGATGTATGGCAATGACCGATCCTATGATTAAAGAGATCTATATTGCGTTTGTAGAAGCTAAAAATGCTGGACAGGGACTAGTACCTGTGCATATCTTTCCTTCAAAACTCGATGATTCATCCTGGGATTCTCTTCAGGCTGCTGCTCTGGATGACCCTTCCTTACTGGCATTCTGGAAAAATCTGAAACCTGGTTATGAATGGTTTGAGAACAAGAAAACGTTGCCCAAAGTGAATGTAGATACCAAAGGGAGATACTCCTTCCAGTGAGTTTTTTCTTAATGGGAATTTTGTTCGGATAAAAAGACCTTGTTATAACTAAAGATTTTCAGAAAACGATTTCTTATCTTTTGTTAACGATTTTTCTGAAGCGAGTCTGTTAGCTTTGTCATATCAATAATCAGTCAACTAACAGATACTCATCATGAAACTTACTATCAAACTTGAAGAAATCGCTATGTTTATAGCTGCTGTCTATTTCCTTTCAATCTATAATCTTGGTTTGTCTGCCTGGGTTTGGTTTCTATTGTTTTTCGCTCCTGATCTGGGAATGTTGGGGTATATAATCAATACACGTATTGGTGCATTGACTTACAATTTGTTTCATCACAAAGGCATTGCAATCAGTTTGAGTTTGATAGGTTATTTTTTACATAATGATATACTGATTGCATCTGGAGCATTACTTGTAGCGCACGCAGCATTTGATCGTATGCTAGGTTTTGGCCTTAAATACGATGACAATTTTAAACATACTCACTTGAGTGATGTTGCTTATGAGTTATAAGCAACACTCCTGTAGAGAATAAATATTGCTCACATATGAATTAGAATACAAATAACGCTGGTTTAATCTAATCCACTGATTGATTCTTGTTAAGAAGGAAATCCAGAAGATGATGCAGTTTGTCTCTTAAATCAACCAATTCCTGCAGATTTAATTCTTCAGAGCTTAGGCAAGACATTAGTCTTCCGGGAATGGTGCTGGCCTGTTGTTGTAAGGCTCTACCTTTTTCTGTGAGGGCAACAATTACTTTTCTTTCATCTTCTTCTGAACGCGTGCGTTGAAGCAGTTCCATGCCTTCCATACGTTGCAACAGAGGAGTCACTGTATTGGTATTTAAAATCAGCTTTTGCCGTATTTCATTGACTGTAATTTTATCCTTCTCCCATAAAACCAGCAGAACCAGGTATTGAGGATATGTTATTCCTAGTTCATCCAGAAATGGTTGGTACTCTCTTGTAATCAGCCGGGATGCTGCATATAAAGGAAAGCAGAGTTGATTTTCAAGTTTTAAGTGCTCTTCTATCATACTTTTAGCAAAAATTAGATATCTGTCCAGCTCTCTGTAATGTAGAGAGCCGGATAATATGTACTGACAAATTTACTGAAAAATCTTTTCCAGATATTTATCAATGGCTTCAGGTTTGGTAATAGGAGCAAATCGTTTGACTGGCTTCCCATTTTTATCTATCAAAAATTTGGTAAAGTTCCATTTGATGCGTCCTCCTAATAATCCCGGAAGTTCTTTTTTCAGGTATTTAAAGACAGGATGAGCATCTGTTCCATTTACCTCTATTTTATGAAACATCTGGAATGTGACACCATAGTTGATGACACAACCCTCTGCAATAGACTTCTCATCTCCAGGCTCCTGATTGCCAAACTGATTACATGGAAAACCCAGAATGACAAGACCTCGGTCTTTGTATTTCTCATATAGTTTTTCAAGTCCTTCAAACTGTGGCGTAAGGCCACATTGGCTAGCTGTATTTACTACCAGGACAGTTTTTCCTTTATAGGTATCCATAGATATGTCCTTACCCTGTAAACTGCGGGCAGACAACTGATAAAATGGCGTATTGCTCATATAAGTTTTTAGTTAGTGGATTGTCTGCTTTTTCTCCAACTGCTCCAAGCACCTGTAGACCATAATGCCCAGATTACCAGAACAGGCTGGAAGAACAAGCGGATCAGACGAGCTTTGTCCGAATTCAATCCAAAAGCATCTATTTTATTTACATACTGAGATATATTTCCCGGAAACACAAGAACAAAAAATAAAGCAACTATCCACCCTACCATTGTACGGTATTTACCCAGAAAGATCAATGCAAGACCTAATGCAACCTCTACAATTCCTGATAAAATCACTACTAAATCTCCATTTACTGGCAGCCAGGTTGGGACTTGTGCCAGAAATTCAACTCGTGCCCAGGTAAGATGTCCAATTCCTGCAAATGCGAGATTAAGTCCCAGCAGTATGCGAAATACCGTCTGTACAGTGCTGGTTTGATCTTCTCGTGTTATGTGTGGATTGGCTTTCATAATCTGTTTATTTTAGCGTTACAGAAACGTTCACATTACTATGGATAGCTCTTGAGTAAGGACAGGTGGCATGTGCTTTTTCCAATAATTGTTGTGCTACTTCTCTGTCTACACCCTGAATATCTGCTTCCAATGCCGCCACAAGAGTTATGCCCTCTGTCTCGGATGACTGAAGACCTACGGTAGCTGTTACCTGACTTTCTATACGTAATTTCTGGCTACGTGCGACAAATTGTAACGCACTATCGAAACAGGCAGCATAGCCGGCCGCAAATAATTGTTCTGGATTGGTATAGTTGCCTCCATTACCTCCCATCGAATTAGGCATCCGCACTTCCAGATTTAGTATTCCGTCTTCTGTTGAAACTTTCCCGTTTCTACCACCTGTAGCAGTGGCTTTGGTTTCATAAATTGTTTTCATGACTTTGTATATCGTTTGATTTTATATCGTTCGCGATACAAAGTAAAGCAATTTTTATGTCGTGTACGATGTTTTTCTTGTTTTTTTGATTGTTATAGGGTAATCATTTGATTATGAATTTGTTAATAATTTATGAGTGTAAGTAAATATCTCAGAGCTTGCCTTTTATTCTAAAAATATCCTGCCATTGATAATCACAAGGCTTACAAGGTTGAGATAGGTCTTATTCGGTAAATTGTATAATACCAAGTATCTTTTTTCTTTCTGTTTACTACATATACTCCCAACATACTAAGATTCAGATGTTTAAATTATAAAATTGAATCTTTGTTACTAGACTATGGAAAACTACAAAAACAACCTCTGGAAAAAAGCAGGTGCATTACTCCTGTGTTGGATGGTAATCTTTGTTGCGCAGGGAGCAACTATTTATGTGAAATCTACCGCTGTTGGAGCTAACAATGGTAGCAGTTGGGCAAATGCCTACACCAGCCTCCAAAGTGCACTTGCCACTGCTGTGAGTGGAGATGAAATCTGGGTAGCAGCAGGCGTATATAAACCATCTGTACAAATAGACTTTGATGCCAGTGCTGGAAGTAATATACGGGAAGTTACATTTTCATTGCCTAACGGAGTGAAGTTATATGGCGGTTTTATTGGAACTGAAGTATCTCTTGTTGAACGTAACTGGACACTAAACCGGACTATTCTTAGTGGAGATATTGATAACAATGATATAAATCTGGATGCGAATGCTATTGCAGAAAGTTGGACAGATATTGTTGGCAACAATGCATATCATGTGGTATATACTGCCAATGTAGCAGCAACTACATTACTGGATGGGTTTATCATTACTGCGGGACAAGCTTATATAGCATCACCTCCCAATGTCAATTCCCCTAATCTGGATGGGGCAGGGTGGTATAATAAAATCAGCGGACCGCAAAATGCCAGTAGTCCTACTATTCGTCACTGTACATTTCAGGGGAATTATGCAGAATCTGAAGGTGCAGGCTTTTATACAACACCCGGCACTGTCTTCGTGACTATGGAATCTCAGATACGGGAATGTAAATTTGTACAAAACAAAGCAAACTTTGCTGGTGGGGCTATCTTTCTAGGTTCGTTTCAGAAAGGAAAGTATTGGGCAGTAATCAGTCAGTGTGAGTTTACAGGGAATCAGGCATACCGCAGAGGAGGCGCATTGGCACTTACTGGTGACAGTACACGGATAGATACCTGTAAGTTTGTTAACAATCAAGCCATTGTAATTTCTGAAGATGGGACAACTCGCCCAGGTTCCGGAGGTGCTGTCAATATGGCTACTACAAAGGCTGGTTTTCGACGTTGTATATTTATTGGAAATTCTGCTACTGGTAATCCTACTGGAGCGTATGAAGGAGGCGGTGGTGGTGCTGTATATATGTCTACCAATGATCCTCAGACAACCACATTGGGAGCTTCCAAACCGGTATTTATTGCTTGTGGTTTTTATAATAATGTTGCGCAAGGAAATGGAATGGCATGGGGAGGTGCTGCAGTACATTTGAATGATGCAGGGATTTTGAGAGTAAAATATATTAATTGTGTATTTGCTGGCAATCATGCTCAGAACGATGGTGGGGCTGTGGCTAACTTTACACGGGTAATCAGTCCACCTTCAGGGTTTTCTCCAGAAATACGTACAGAGTTTACCAATGCTACGTTCTATGGAAATTCAGCGAATAGAGGAGGGGCTTTATCTAACGACGGATATGTTTCTTCAGGTATAGAGCTTCTGACTTCCCGAATTGAGAACTCAATTTTATATGGTAACACGGCTGTTTCCAGTGGGCAGCAGGTATATAATGATGGAAATGTAAATACTGTATTATATAGCTTGATACAAGGTTCCGGAGGTAGCGGAGGCGGATGGATTGCCAGTGTAGGTACAGATGGTGGCAATAATAAAGATGCATCTCCTTCATTTGTCAATGTAGCAGATGTAGATGGTGCCGATAATATTCCTGGTACTACAGATGATGGATTGCGGGTAAACAACGGATCTCCTGTTATCAATGCAGGTAATAATGCAGTACCTAATCTGGCAGGTATTACTACTGATTTTGCCGGTGATGCCCGCATCCAGAATAGTAAGGTGGATATGGGTGCTTATGAACGATACTCATTTATTGTTCTGCCTCCAAAATTTTACTGGCTCTATCCATGGAAAATCATTCGTCCAGGTTGTTTAACCTGTCCTTGGGCCATTCGATTTGATAGAGGGATCAATGAAAGCCCGCTGGGTTTTGTCTGGCAATCTCCGGCTCAGTTAACAGATCATGGTGATTATGCAGAAGTAGTGGGTACTATTGTGAGTCAGGAAGATCGATCTGTACAGTTTGATGTATATCTCAAGTTAGTCAAACCACAAGACTGGTCAGAGTGGTCTTCCTTGCAGAGAACATATAAGACAAATACACCTGAAGCGCGAAAAGTGGCAGAACGTACACATGTTGACTGGACATACTGGACATTATCGGCTCGTGAAAGTTATTTGAAAGGAAAAGGAAGCATTGAAGGAACATTACAGGTATCTCATGCACCAAAAGACCTGAATACAGGATTTCAGCTGGGAGTCGGAGCCAATGCTCAGGATGCCGATTCCGGATTGAGTGGAGAATTTTACTATCAGGGAACAATTACCACAAAGGCTCGTCTGAGACAGATTGCAACAGAGTGGAAGGGTATTGGAAGTTTAAATGTGGATGCTACTGAATGTACAGAAGATTGTGATACTAAATCTGCCCGTATAGGTAATGACTCAAATCTAAATGCAGAAACTGAAAGCCGTACTTTCACAGTCTATCCTAATCCGGCTCGTGAAAGCGTAGCTATATCTCTACGATCTGGTATAACAACCAGCTATTCTGTTGAGATGTATACGTTTCAGGGACAAAAACTCTCTGTTCCATTGTCTGAAGCAGGAGAGGGAACAAAAATGATAAATATAAAAGGTTTGGCTGCCGGTTTGTATTACTTGAAAGTTACCCAGGAAGGAGGAACTGTACAACATTATAAAGTAGTTGTACAGGAATAATCAATAACAGAAATAATCAATAGAAGTATTATATGGGATGAACCTGTTCTTTGTATAGTTATCAACGAACAGGTTCATAATTCCTTACTAAGATTCTTGTAGCGGTTATAAATATTTGACCTTCATTTCCACTCTAGTATTTGTGGAAGAGAGGTTTACTTTGAATTCATCAAAAGCAGGCTTTTTCATTTTTGTCAGAAAGAAATTCGAAAAACCAAATCCTTCCTGAGGTATTCCCACAAAGTTTTTATCTATCTCTCCATTATTGTTTTCATCATCCACCATCGCCATTCCATAAACGCCAGATTCAAGTGGTACAGAGACCATCATCGATCCATTTGTCAGGTCTTTTTTATCAAATACAAGGCGCTTAAATGGTTTCTCTGATTCATACGATTCTGCATTCTTAAAGATACTTACAATAATCTTCCCTTTCTCAGAGCGGATACCTGATACCTTGATTTGTCTGTTTTGCGCTCGCAAGCTAAAGGAGAATGTCACGAAAATCAGTCCGATAACTGACATACAAAAAACAATTTTCTTTCTCATAAACACGATGTTATGTGTGTTAACTTATTCTAACTGCTTTTCAACAGGTAGAGTAGTTAAGCTATGTCACATAAACTTTCGTACCAGTAAGATGTAGAATAGAATTGATGCCTTTTAGCTAAACCATGTAGGGGGGTAATTATCCCTTTTTAAATTTTTTCCAGACTGTCTCATTTAGTTTCCTATCAGTTTCAATCTCTAATAGCTTGGCTGTTCCATCCATTGCAAAGAAATCTGATGTTATGCCTTTTAATTCGTCCATCGTATGACAACGAAAATAAGGAATACCAAAGTCTTTGGCTGTATTTTCAGCAGTCTGATGCTGATGGGTTTCAAAGTAATCTTCGAGTTCGGGTTGTGTAGATGGACCATCAATGAGGCGGAAAATGCCTCCACCGTGATTGTTCAATACGATAATGCGCAGATTAGGTGGAATACGATTGTGCCACAAACTATTACGATCATATAAAAATGCCATGTCACCTGTAATGAGGGTAACAAGCTGATGAGTGACCCAGGCAGAGCCAAGACCCGTTCCTGTACAACCATCAATACCACTGGTACCTCTGTTTGCAAAGAACTCTATCGACTGCCAGTGATTAATTCCGACAAAGTTTGCATATCGGATGGGCATACTGTTAGCTACATGCAGCAGACTACTTTCCGGCAATGCACTCATGATCTCATATACAGCTTCAAACTCTGAGAATGGAGCATCTGTAAAGGTATTTTTCAGGCGTAGCCTGGCTTGTTGTTCCTGTTGTTGCCATAACTGAAAGTAGTCGTCATTGTTCTCTACATCATCTTCATTGAGGAAAGATTGATAATCAATATCTTCAAATAATTTCCTGAAGAAGTAAATTGGTTGTGTAGCGATAGTATCTGTAAGTGTTTGAAACGGATCTGCTACTTTTCCTGTAGGCTGGATATGCCAGTGTACACGAGGATTGGCTTGGCGCAGAAATAATTTCAGGTTCTTGGAAATAACAGAATTGCCAAAAGTGATTAACAGGTCTGGGGCTAATTCCTTACTCAATGGTTCATCTTTCTGCATCAGGATCGCATCTGCCAGCCGAATGGTTTCCGGGATTTCATGCAGATTAGATAGAATATCACCTACAACAGGTATTTGCAGCTCCTGCTGGATCTGTTTCAGTACATGAATCAGTTCAGGTTGATAAAGAGATTGACCTGCTACTATCAGCTTACGTGGACTATCTTCCCATATCTCTCGTATTTCTACCCATTGTTCTGGTGATAATACTTGAGTTGTAGTCCAGGATCGAACTATCTTTACCTGCTCCGGAAATGTAATCTGCTCATCCGCTTTTGGATAAAATGGCTCCCGAATAGGGACATTGATGTGTACCGGCCCCTGTGGATACGATTGACTTAGATTGATAGCTTCATTGACAGTACGTTCGATAAACCATATAGCATCCGGATGCGAAAAGTCTGCAGGAAGCTCGTAGCTGGCTTTTACATGTTTGCCAAATACTTCCCGCTGGTTCAGCGTTTGTCCATCCTGTTGCTCCAGCCACTCCGAAGGACGATCTGCTGTAAGTATGAGCAGTGGTACCTGCTGGTAATAGGCCTCTGCGATGGCAGGTCCATAGTTTAGTACGGCTGTTCCGGAAGTACATACCAGGCCTACAGTCTGGCGGCTTTTCAAGGCCATACCAAGTGCCAGAAAGGCGGCTGATCGTTCATCCGGAACGACACGTGTATGCATATCCGGATGGCGGGCCAATGATATAGTTAATGGAGCTGATCGGGAACCAGGCGAAATAATAAATTCTGTAACTGCTTTCCGGGCGCAGATCTGAACCAAACGAGTGATAGACTCCAGTACAGGCAAAATGATATCTCTTTAAGGTGAAAAACGTAACTATTGAAGTTGTATAGACTAATTCTTAAAGGCTACAAAGTCATTTTTTGTGCTACACCTTTTCCCGTCGTTGGTGTTATTCCCAACGAGTTGTTTCCCCTGCTGCAAGTTGGTGATAACACCAACCTGGGGATTGAAATTAAGGCTCGCTACAAAATCTAATCGTTGAGCTTCTTTAAAATTATCCTATCCCACTTCATTGCAAAAATACTCGCTTTTATGGAAAACTGCTTTTTATCCTGTAATTTTGAAAAGCATTCTGGTAGCTTGTTTGGCTCCAGTATTATTTTGTTCATTCTACTTTTACATACCATGACTAATCGTATTATACAGCTATTTGAGCAGAAGAAAAATGACATCCTGAATGTCTATTTTACAGCAGGCTTTCCAAAACTGGAAGATACCCGTTTGATTCTTCAGACACTTGCTGATGCAGGAGCTGATATCATTGAAATCGGAATGCCTTATTCTGATCCTGTAGCGGATGGCCCTACGATTCAGGCTAGTAATGATAAGTCACTGGAGAATGGCATGTCATTGAAAAAGTTGTTTGAGCAACTGGAAGGTATTCGTCAGTATACACAGGTGCCTATTTTACTGATGGGATATCTGAATCCTGTGGTACAATACGGAGTGGAGAGATTTTGTGAAAAGTGTAAGGAAATAGGTGTAGACGGCCTTATCCTGCCAGATCTGCCTATGTATGAATATCTGGATTCCTATAAAAGTGTATTTGAGAAAAATAATCTTCTGAATATATTTCTCATTACGCCCCAGACTTCTGAAAGTCGTATCCGTCAGATTGATGAAGTATCCAAAGGATTTATTTACATGGTATCCTCTGCTAGTATTACCGGGGCCAAGTCTGGTATTGCAGAGGAACAGGAAGTTTATTTTAAACGGGTGCAACAAATGAAGTTAGCCAATCCTACTCTGATCGGATTTGGTATTTCCAATCACAGTTCTTTTACCAAAGCCTGTCAGTATGCGAATGGGGCTATCATTGGAAGTGCATTTATCAAAGTGCTGGAACAAAGCAATGATTTGAAAACGGATATTACAGATTTTGTGCAGGGCATCAAAGGTATACCTATCACTGCCTGAGGCAAAAATTTTAAGCTCAGATTTGTTGGAAGATACCAAACGATTCTATTACCTTTGCCATTATGATTCGTACAAGCAACCAATATTATTATTACTACGGCTACCGGGAAGATCTTTTTCGGAGAGTAGGGTTGTTTGTGTAAAACTTGACGATTTTCACACAAATATACAGAAGCCTGATCCGGAAAAGGGGTCAGGCTTTTTTATTTTCATGCTAGCTGGAAATGTGTGAAAAAATTCTATTATTTCTGTGAATATTTTTATTCCGGAAAACGTATTAATAGTACCGGGCTGTTATACGTTATAAATGCAGAAGCTGGAAGTACTCGTCTGAATCAAAAATTAGTAGAATGAATAAGTAATCTATGGCATTGAGTGCCTGGATAAGAGCGAACCATACCTATCTGTGAAAAATGGTCAGCGTCGACAAACAATTAAATTCTATCAACGATGAAACAGGAATATGAAAAGTATACCTCCGAAGATTTTGGAGTTTGGCGTATATTATTTGAGCGACAGATTGCTCAATTACCCAGTATGGCAACCGACGAATACCTGGAAGGTATCAAACGTATTGGCTTTACAGCCGATCAGATACCTGAGTTTGATCAGGTAAATACAGTATTATCCAGTTATACAGGTTGGAAATTGCATGTAGTCACAGGTCTGATTCCCAATAAAGAGTTTTTTGAGTTGCTGGAAAACCAACGTTTTCCCTCCAGTACCTGGCTACGGCATATGGATCAACTGGATTATTTGGAAGAACCCGATATGTTTCATGATGTATTTGGACATGTGCCATTATTAACCAATCCCCATTTGTGCAATTTTCTGGCTGATTTGAGTCGAATAGCTCTTCGGTTTATAGATAATCCGTATGCTATCGAACTTATTTCCCGGTTGTATTGGTATACGGTAGAATTTGGTTTGATTCGGGAAAATGGTGAGCTACGGATTTATGGGGCTGGTATTTTATCATCTAAGGGGGAGACTCATTATTCGCTGAATGATACTACTCCTCAGAGAATTCCTTATGATGTGAAAACAATCCTTCAAACACCTTATATTAAAGAACGTTTTCAGGATCAGTATTTTGTAATAGAGTCGTATGAGCAACTGTATAACTCAGTGAGTGAGGTTGAACGATTGCTTATTGAAGCGATTGCTGAAGGAAATCTGATACATCAATAATACGCCCTGGCAGAAAATCATTTGTTCGCCTGCGGGAATGATGCTATTTTTGTGTATTGTTCATCAGGCAACAGTGTATGGATTGCCTAATTATTGATTTTATGGAAGTAGCTATTATTAAATATAACGCAGGAAACGTCCAGTCTGTCATTTATGCTTTACGCCGCTTAGGGGTTGAGCCTATCTATACAGATAATGAAGAAACACTGCGAAAAGTTGACAAGGTTATCTTTCCAGGAGTAGGAGAGGCTAGTTCTACTATGACTTATTTAAAAGCCAAAGGATTAGATAAAGTTATTCCTTCACTAACTCAACCTGTATTGGGAACCTGTGTGGGAATGCAACTGATGTGCCGGTACTCAGAAGAAAATGATACAGAATGTTTGGGTATCTTTGATGTCGACGTAAAACGTTTTCCTCCCGTAAATGGCATTAAAGTACCACAAACCGGTTGGAATGATATTTATCAGTTTCAAAATCCGCTTTGTACTGGGTTAAAAGAGCATTCCTATGTATATTATAACCATAGCTACTATGCTCCTCTGTGTGACTATACTGTTGCTAAAACAGACTATGGCCTTGAGTATTCGGCTATGTTGCATAAAGACAACTTCTATGCTGCACAGTTTCATGCAGAGATTAGTAGTAAGGTAGGCGCCAGTATTCTGGAAAACTTTCTGAAGTTATAATATAGGTGAACACATATATCCCAAACAAAAAGCCGCCGACCAAGCGGCTTTTTGTTTGGGATATATTTTAAGGTATCTACCTACTATATTTTACGTATAAAGACTACATCTTGAGTTGTTAATTATATTTTTATTTTTAATAATAATTTTTATTTAAAATAATTATTAAAATATTTGTTTGTTGGATATTTGTAGCTACTTTTGAACTGCCAATATGAACAGGACTACTACTTGTTTTTGCCAGTAAGGTATTAGTTAGCTTTCAGAATTAGTTATTTTCCTTATTCACAAACACTTATATTCAAACTATATTTTACCTAATCTTCATTTTTATGTCTTATCAGAAAATTACTCCCGAGCAGTTTCTTGAACAGATGGAACAGTATTCCAAATGGTACAGTGACCTTCCGCAACTAGCTCAGGAGATTCTGGATTATGTGAGTGGTGGCACTTCTACTATGCCACAGCTAAACAATCACCATGCATGGTATTTCTCAAGTGCTGTGAATCTGCTCAATTTGCCTGACGCCTGGACAGAGATGGATAAAAATATTATCAAGCTTATTGTGCAGCATGATCAAAACTGGCAAAAAGGCAAGCCTAACCCTGATTACTATTTCGGACGTCGTTTCATGGATTGGGTAGAGGAGGTGATCAGAGAATATCCACAAAAGAATTATTTCCCGCTAGTTGTAGATGAACTTAAACGGAATGGGTTGAATGATGCTTGTATTTTAGAAGATACAATCAGTGAGTTAAAATATGTATTAATGGACAGAGAAGGTAGGCTTACCGGTGTAGGAGAGTATGTATTGTCCTTTTTACCTGAGAAAGAGAGTCAGATCCTGGGATGGGTTAAATCAAATAATGATAGCAGTCTGAACACACTATTGGGATTCCTTCTAAAACATCGTGAGCAAACAGTTGAGGATCGGATAGAGAATTTTCTGGAAGTATACAATGGATACTATTCACAGACATATATCAGTGTAAGTAATATTGAGCTATTACTACAACACAATGCTCAAAAGTATGAGTCTGCTATCAAAAAAGCATTACATGCAGGAGGAATTGGAGCTGCTTCTACCTATGAAGCATTTGAAGCTCTAGCTAAACATTTACCTGATGAATATGAGCCAAAACGTCTGGAGGCTGGCTTTACTTATCTGATTACTCAGAAGAAGGAGGCCAATCCTGACCCTATACCTACAGGTTACTGGTATTATAGTGAAGGTAGTAAGCGTATACCTCCTGCTAATCCCAATGAATACTGGAAGTATATTCCGTATAGTGTCTATATTATAGACTATCTGCTGGAAAAAGATCCAGTAAATGCCAAGACTGCGGCTGTAAAATACTTAAAAGATAATACCAGTGTCAAAAGTGAGTTTCTAACAACGCTTGAAAAACATCTGCAGGGTGATGCTGTAGATATTTTGATAGAAGGTATTTACGCTGATCCGGGAAAGGTAGACAGTGATTATTTCCGAACTCTTCTGGGAATACTGTCTAAGCATGACTACAAACGTCATGAGGAAAAAGTATGGGCTTTGACCAGACACAAATCCAAGCGACTGCGTGAGATTGTAGCTGTAACACTGAGCAAATTGGGTGATTCTTCTATTGCGAAAGCAGAACAGCTGCTGGCTGATAAAAAAGGGGATGTACGTCAGGCCGGAGCGTTGATTTTGTCTCTAATTGGAACAGATACTGCTAAATCTATATTAAGTAATGCCCTGAATGCTGAAAAAAATGATGATGCTCGGGATGTGATGTTGCAGGCATTAGGCGAGAAGCTATTTGAAGGGGCTTCCGAAGAAACAATAAAAGAGATGGTTGCTGCAACCAAAAAACGGAGCAAGATTGAGAAACCTGTTGAAGACTGGTTGCTGGAAAAAGATCTGCCTGCCTTGTATTACAAGTCAGGTGACCAGCTAGATGAACACACGATACGTTTTCTGTTATATCGTATGGGGCGTTCGAAAGATATTCGTCCTGACATAGAAGCTAAACCTTTGCTATTACAACTAGACCGTGAAAAAAGTGGTGACTTTGCAAAAAAACTATATGAATTATTTATCCAGAAAGGGTCTGACTCAAAGCAAAAATATTTACTGGCATTAGCTGGATTATTAGGAAACGATGATCTGGTAGATAAGTTGAAAGCACAGGTAAATCAACTGGTTGAGGCAAACAGAGGAAAGATGGGAGAGTATACTGTGCAGGCTCTGGCATTGATTGGCTCCAACAAAGCACTTCGGGCTGTAGAGTTTCTATCACGTAAGTACAAGAGCAAAAACCGGAATGTAGGTGCTGCTGCTATGGATGCCTTTAAGATTGCAGCAGAGGAGTTGAATATTAGCTTTTATGAATTGGCAGATAGTATCATTCCTGATTTTGGATTTGAAGGCTTGTTTAAATCTTTTGTGGCAAAAGACCAGGAATATCGGGCCTTTATTGATACGGATTTCAAACTGGCTTTCTTTGATGAAGACAATCGTAAGTTCAAATCACTACCTAAGGGAACTGCTAAAGAGATACAAGACGAATTTAAGGAGATCGGTAAGGAGGTTCGTGACATTGTCAAATCGCAATCTGGCCGGATGGAGCAATACCTGGTGATTCAGCGAAAGTGGGATGTGGAAACCTGGCAGGGATTTTTCACTGGAAATCCGATTATGTTTGTCTATGCAGTTCGATTATTGTGGGGGGCGTATGATGCTCAAGGGAATCTGTTGTATCCATTTATGGTAATGGAAGATACCTCTCTGATCAATCTGGATGATGAAGAGGTGATGCTTGAAGACGGAGTACAGCTAGGGATGGTGCATCCATTATCGCTTTCAGAGGATGATCTGCAAGCATGGAAAACCAAACTGTTTGACTATGGTATGGAACCTATCTTCCCGCAACTTGATCGGGCGATTGTACGGGTAGAAGACAAAGATCAGAATGTGAAAATCTCAAATGAGTTTGACAAGAAGAAGATTTCCAGCTATGCTTTTGGAGGTCAAATGGAGAAGCTGGGTTGGGCAAGAGGTTCTGTTGTAGATGGAGGCTATGTATCTGGATATTATAAAGCCTTCCCTGAATCTGCTATTGAGGTGTTTATAGAAACTGATGGCATTTACGTAGGTGGATATTATGAAGATTCTGCCTATTTAAGTCGACTGTATTTTGTGAAAATGGGTGCTGTTGCGATAGGTAATTATACATACGACGAGCCAAGCAATGAGAAAGACGAACGTCTTATCGCTTTTGGTGATGTCCCGGCTATTATCTACTCTGAAGTTATGAGTGATTTGAAACAGGTGATTATCCCAGAAGAAAAACAACAGGAAGAGCTTCAGGAGGCTTGAGCTGAATGATAAACTTTGAGTTATATTGTAAAGCCTGACTATCTACGTCAGGCTTTTTACTTAATGAAACAGATCTTCCTCGAAATGTATATCAATTCATGTTGTGGGGGACTATTTCAGGTATAAGTATTTGTAGTAAAATGTTCTATTTCTCTGTGTGATATGCTTTCCGGGAAATAAGAATACGTGGGCAGAGTTATGCAGAATTTTTGTGTTGAATGTAGTTTGGTTCAAAACTTTCTGCTGAGCATAATTATGCACACGATGTCGATTTATGGAGCGGTTGACATACTGGTGTCAAAATAATTTTTCACTTAGAGTTTACCACAAATTTGCCAATGCGTTGAATAACCCGCAACAATTTATTTTGAGCGAAACAAACCGCAAGAATTGTTTTTGAACAGAATTCACTACATAAAAAATAGTTGAACCGAATTCAACATAAATTATTTATGTTGAATTCGGTTCAAACTTTCAGATTGCATCTACTTATGCATACAACAGTATTATTTATAAAAAATCCTGCAACCTATAAACCTATAGTATTACAAGCATGGATTTATCGTAGAAGAATCCTCCATATATATTCTAGTGGCCCTGATTTAAAATAGGACAGATAAAGTTTACTCCCCCACACCTGAAGCAGGAACAACCCTAGTGTCAGAGGAATGCAATACGTTGGACCTACTGTTCCCCACAAACCTAGACCAATTCCATAAAAGATGAGTATTCCAAACATAGACTGCATAATGTAGTTTGTCAGTGTCATACGTCCTGCATAGGCTAACACAGACAGTTGTTTTTGCAGAAAAGGGATTTGTAAAAGAACATATACACCCACAATATGTGACAGTACAATGAATGGCGTTTTGCTATGGAATAGAATAACTCTGAAAAGTCCATCCTGAGCAAAAAGCGACTTGATAGATACACCCGAATATACTAATGCTCCTACAGTGATAATACCTGCTATAATTGCAGCACTGAATAGAACAATTGCTAGCTTAAAAATTTCCTTCTTATGTTCCAGGTATTGTTTTTTCCACTGACCAGGGATAAACAATTGTAATCGGCCTACCCATACGCCTAATAGGAAATAACCTGTAATCACCAATACATGACATAAGTTAGCTACCAGATTCATCCATTCTGCATTGACAATGATAAAGTTAGCTTTAAGCATTTCCCAATAGGAATGTGTGCTGGTTAAAGTATATACAGCCAATGCCTCATCCGGGTTGGCAGAGGGTGTATGAACAGACAACTGATGATATAAATCTTCTGCAATATTAGGAACTACTACCAGAACTGCTCCCACAAAGAAGAGAGCACGTGTAGGTAGTTTATAGAGCGGAATCAGAATTAATCCGGCAAAGGCATACCAACGCAATATATCGCCTGACCAGAGCAGATAAGTATGTGCTAATCCAAACAGAAAGAGTACACCCAGACGTTTTAGGAAATTCTGCGTAAAGAAGAGATCTTTTTGTTCAAATTTTTGTAACTGAAGATAGAAGCTTAAGCCAAACAACAAGGAGAATAAGGCTCTGAACTTTCCAATCGCAAAGAATGCAACCAGTTGATGCAACAGCATGTCCGTATGAGCTGTCGGTAGGGTAGAGGCTTTTCCTGTAGTCCAGCCTGAGTATACTTCAACCATTCTGACGAGAAAGATACCCAATAAGGCATATCCTCTCAGGATGTCTATCAAGGGAATTCGTGTAGAAGATAAAGACGAGATTTCCGCCTGTACAGTAGAGGAGCTTGGTGAAGCAAGAATTTTTGTATGCATAAATAAGAGTTTGGGTAAACTATAATAGAATGGGAATAAATACTGTCTATAATCCAAATGGTATAGCTAGTATCTTACTTTGTCAGACTAACATTCCCTGATGTGCATGGGTTAAAACAGACTTATCTAGTTCAGATTGGACAATAGTTCCTATCTGTATAAGGCTGTTTTCATTTTTGAACAGAGAAAAATGATTGCCATCAATCTCATAAATACTAAGATTTGAAGTAATATGTTTTTTCCAGCCAAAGTCTGAATTGGAGAGATACTTGGCTACGTTGTTCTTGGCACGTATAAATACGACATTGCCATCGTATTCTTCATGTTGGTAATTCCGTCCAGCTTGCCATGAAGCCCGAAGTACTTCTTCCTGTATTAGGTATTCGTCTCCAATATTTTCATCAAGTTCTTGTTTGGGAGTACGGGCTGGCAGATTGAAATGGATTGCCACCATATTCAGAAAATCCAGATGCATCTGACGTACATCTTTTACAACACTCCATTTCTGTTTGAATGGAATATGAGGTGAAAACAACTGGTTTTTCCAGCTTTTGAATATATATTTCAACCCTACGTGTTTGTATTTTGATATTCGTTGCTTGCGAGCGGGATATGTATCAAATAGAATCAATGTTGGTACTTCTTTACCCATTTTGCGTAGTCTAACCGCTATTTCATAAGCTATCAGGCCACCAATAGAATATCCTGCCAATTGATAAGGTCCTTCTGGCTGTTGCTCCAGTATTAACTTCAGGTAATGGTCTGCCATCTCATACGCACATTCTAACGGTACATCTGTACCATTCATCCCTATAGCCTGAATGCCAAATACAGGCTGATCTGCATCCAGGTGTGCGGCAAGCTTATTCACATATTCAACACCTCCGGTTACAGGGTGAATACAATACAATGGAGTTTTAGAACCAGTGGGTTGTATGGCAACTAAGGGATTCCATACCGATTCATTGGATTTTTCTTCCAGGAAGCGGGCAAAGGAAGCGATTGTAGGATTGGAAAATAATAGGGACAATGGGACAGTGCGACCCGTCTTTTGACTTAATTGGGAGATAAATTGTACACCAAGTAAGGAATGTCCACCAATCTCGAAGAAATTGTCATAAATGCTAACGCGGGATCGTTGTAAAATCTTTGTCCATAACTCTTCTACCAAATATTCGGCAGGAGAGCGAGGCTCAACATATTCGCCCTGTGTATCTTCCTGTTCCGAAGGAGCAGGTAGTGCTTTTCGATCTATTTTGCCACTTGGGTTCAGGGGCATCGCATCCAGAAATATAAACAGGGAAGGTACCATATATTCTGGCAACTTATCCTTTAGGAATACTCTGAGGTCTGCGGACGTAGTTCCCTGAGCCGATTTGAGAACTATGTATGCTATTAAGCGTTTATTACCAGAAGCATCTGGTTGAGCAATTGTCAAAATTTCCTGTATGTTGGGGTGTTCAGTGAGAACTGCTTCAATTTCACCTAACTCAATCCGATAGCCACGTATCTTAACCTGATGATCTTTTCGTCCCAGAAACTCGATATTGCCATCTGGCATATAACGTGCTAAATCACCTGTTTTGTAAAGCCGGGCATTAGGATCATTACTGAATGGGTCCTGAATAAATTTTTCCTGATTTAGTTCGGGACGTTTAAAATAGCCATCTGCCAGGCACTGTCCCCCAATGTAAAGTTCTTCTGCTACTCCTGAAGGTACAGGTTGTAAATTTGAATCGAGAATGTGATACTTGGCATTCTGTATGGGATAGCCATACGGAATACTTACCCATTGTTCATCCAACTGACGGGGAATTAAGAAATAGTTGGACCATACCGTTGCTTCTGTAGCTCCTCCCAGACTTACTACCTGTGTATTGGTAAAATGCTGTGTGATCCAGCCGGGCATAGCCAATGGTATCCAGTCACCACTTAGAAAGGCTAACCGTAATAAGGTTGTTGCTGGTTGTTCCACTATGTTACTGAATGGCAGCAACTGGCTTAGCGTAGCAGGAGCAGAGTTCCAGAGTGTAATGGGTTCCTGATAAAGAATTTCCAATAGTTGTTGTGGATTTTGTAATTCGGTCTTGGAGGCAATACGAACCGAACCTCCTGCTGCCAGCATGCCAAAAATATCGTATACAGATAAGTCAAACCCAAGAGAGTTAACAAAAAGGACTCTATCGGTTGCTCCCATTTGAAAAGTATTGTTTACCCATTCAATCAGGTTAATAGCAGGCCGGTGCCGCACCATTACCCCTTTGGGAATACCTGTAGATCCAGATGTATAAATAATGTAAGCCAGATTATCAGGTGTAACAAAGCTAGTAGGATTGCTGGTACGTTGTTGCTTTAATTTGGCTCCTTCTCCATCTATCGCGATAGTAGTAAATTCATATGAATCAAACTTAGATTTTAGTGCTTCCTGTGTGATGAGTAAGGTTAACTGTAAGTCATTTAGTACAATTCCTAATCTGTCTTTGGGAGCACTAGGTTCCAGTGGCACGTAGGCAGCACCAGCCTTCTGAATGCCTAATACTCCAATAACCATTTCCAATGATTTTTCCATGCAGATACCTACCAGGACTTCTGGAGCTGCCCCATGTAGTAAAAGTAAATGAGCTAGCTGATTTGCTTTCTCATTTAACTGAGCATAGGTCAGATGCGTATCTTCAAAAAGAACAGCAATTTCATTTGGTGTAAGTGCAGCTTGTTTTTCCACAAGCTGATGCATACAAATATCAGTCTGATACCCTTTGGCTGTATTATTCCATTCAACCAGAATTCGGTGACGTTCGGGAACAGATAAAAGAGCATGCTTATAAACAGGTTCGTGTAGATTTCTGATTAACTCCTGAAGGAAAGTTGCAAGCTGATTGCCCATTTGCTCCATAGTTGGAGTGTCTAATCTAAACGGATTGCCAAGCAGATGAATGGAGTTATCTTCTTCTACAATCCATATGGTTAGATCTCTTCCCAGTTGTGTATAGTGTGTTGGGTATGTTTGTGATTTTACAAGAACTATTGGAAATAATGGATTCTCTTTGACCTCGTTTTTGTTGCGTAACACTGGATAACGGGCTGTAATGTCCCGATTGTATGTTTCTGCTTTTTGTACCTGTTTTAATTCTTTTTCAATGACAGTATATACTGCTTCGAAATCTTTCTGTAGATCAATATCTACTTGTAAAGGAACATTTGTTGCAAAAAAATCAGGTAGTTCATGTAGTTTCTCCTGCAAGTGTGAAGTCACAAAACCAATTTGAAGATGTGTCGTTCCTGTTACACGAGCCAGATATACCAGATAAGTCGATATAAGAAAATTAATACTCTGAGAGTTCTCCTTATAGGTATAGAGAAATTCTTTTGTGAAATCAGATAATGGAACGGTGATATGGGGAGGTGTATCCGATTGGGGGCTCAATGGAAGCCTTGAAACAAATGGTAAGATAGTGGGTTGTAAAACAGATAGTTTTTTTACCCAATAATTCTGATAACGGGCAATTCGGGAGTCAATCTCCTGAATACATTGAATGTGTTTTGGAGATGCTTCTGAAAGTAAATTATTTTCCTTCAGATTATATTGTTCTTTTAGTTGTGAAATAGTGAGCGGTAAACCATCAATAGTAGAAAACTGTGATAGTGTAATATTGTTGGTGGTAGTGGCAAACGTCAGGCTATCATCAGAAATGGCAATGATGGTACCAGGTGTATTGATTGATTTCGTTTCTTCACTATGGCCTCTGCGAACAAGAACCATTGTATTCCCTATAAGTATTTTGGGTAATCCCAGTGGGTTGGTGTAAAATCCGAAATCAGATGCCTGACACAGGGTTTCGATCTGAGCTGCTGTTTGTTGCCACGAAATCACACCACTATGTAGCGGACGCTGACTGGTCCCGTAATAGGATCTTTGTTGTGGATCTTGTTTGATAAAGGTAAGTTGATTGTATACAATATCACTTACCAACTCTGAAAAAGCCTGAAATGCCCCTTCAAAACATTTGATATTCAATGTAAAGGAAGTGTCATCCGGATTAATTTCAACGATGTGCTGCTTCAATATATCACCTGTATCAATACCAGGTTCTATTACATGCCAGGTAATACCATGTTTTTTCTCACCATTTACCAATGCCCAATAGGTTGCATTTAAACCAGCATAGCTGGGAAGCGGACCATCATGATAATTGATCGACAGTTTTTTTACTTGAGATAATATGCGTTCGGGTATGATGTGGTGATTGATAATACTGAATAGATAATCTACCGAATTGTTTTCCATATATTCAGCTAAATTGTGGATTGTAGCTAAAACAGGAATATTGAGGTCTTTGGCAAAATTATGGACTTGCTTATCTTCCGTAATAATCTGAAGAATACAGAATTCATTTTCTACAAGTAGCCGTGCGCATTGAGCAAGTAAAGCTCCTTCGCCGATGAGTATACAAGTCGGGTGGGATGATTTTCCGTTAGCAACTGTAGGTTGATCTGGTGTGTGCACAGAATGAGTACGAGCAATGATATCATTGCTTTTAACGGCTGGTATGTCTTGCATATAAAAATAGGATTTTGGTTATATTCTCTTGATAGTGTGAATAGTAACCAAAGAGTGTGAATAAAAATAGATATCTTTATCGGATAAGCCACTTTCCAGAACTTTGGAAGTAAAAATGGCTTGTAGAGCTAAGTAAAGGCAAGTATAGATGGGGAAATTTAGAGAAAAGTAAACAGGTGGATAATAAATAATTTATATACAGAATGATATAATAGAATACTAGTATATTTAGTATATATATGTTTATATAATATTTCTTATAGAGGGAAAATGTTTTCTTTTGATAATCAATGTTTTAACGAATTGTCGTTTTCATATTTGTGTAAAGAAAAAATACATTTGATATGAATTAATGTAGAATATATATGACTTCCGTTTTTTATGCAAGGTGTCTTTTCCCCACTATATCAGAGGATATCTTCTTTTACTGGTTACCCTATTTGTCTGAAGCTATGCAGATACAGATAAAAAATTATCGAAAGAAGGAAGATGCTTGCTTGTCACTTGCAGGTAAAGTATTATTATACAAAGTATTAAGAAAACGAGGGATGTCTGAGTCTATACTTTCACAAATCAGGTATACTGATTTTCGCAGACCTTTTATACCAGATTCAGATATAGATTTTAATATTGCTCATTCAGAAGGGTTTGTTGTCATTGCCTATACCCAGTCAGGAAGAGTAGGCATTGATCTGGAACGAATGATTGCAGTAAGGCCTGAGGATTTCAAAAGCCAGATGAGTGTGATTGAGTGGCAGGAAATAGAAAATGCAGAAGATCCACAAACTGCATTTTATACATATTGGACACAAAAAGAAGCAGTATTGAAAGCCAATGGCAAAGGAATGTATATTCCTCTACAAAGCTTTCAGATTCAAAGCGGTCGAACTTATCTGGAAGGAGAGGAGTGGAGTCTCCAGGAGATTCAGATAGCAGATGGATATAAATGTTATCTGGCAATGAATCAGGAACAGCCTATAGAAATCTATGATCTGACCAGAGAAATATGGAATATAGACTAATCAGATCAAGTGAACTACTAAGAATCAGTCGTTTTGATATTGTAATTGCGAATCACTCTTGACAGTAACAGTGGAAAAAATCGCTTCATATAGATCCCAAAGATTTCTTTGCCTCCTATATAGACCTCTTCCTTATTCTTTTTGACAGCCTTTAGGGTATGCCTGGCACAGACAGCTGGCTGCATACCTTTCTCCTGGTTTGTATCCATTTTGTTGTATTGCTCCCCTTTTTCATCAATCGCATGTAGGGAGATTGCCGTTTTAATATATCCAGGACATACAATAGTAACTTTGATCTTGTCTTTCCAGTGTTCAGCTCGTAGAGAATCAAAGAAGCCATGCAAAGCATGTTTGGAGGCTGCATAGGAAGAGCGCATAGGTGTTCCTATATACCCTACTACACTACTTGTAACAATGAACTGACCACTTTGCTGTTTGACAAATGTTGGTAATACGGTTTTGGCAAGTCCTACTATACCAAAATAGTTAATTTCCATAATACGCCTGTCTACTGCTAAAGGGGTGTCCTTTATAAAGGAACGTTGACTGATACCTGCATTGAGTATCAGTACGTCAATTCTTCCGAATGTTTGAATAACAGTCTGTGTAGCTTTATCAAAGGTGTCACTTTGTTCTACATCCAATGGCAGTATAAGAATATCTGCTGCTGGTAACTGAGTTTGTTGAGCTACACGATCCAATTCAGTTTTTCGACGGGCAGATAATATCAGCCTGGCCCCTTCCTGAGCCAGTGCATATACTAATGCTTCTCCTATCCCAGAGGAAGCTCCTGTAATCCAGACAACTTTGTTTGTGAAGGTATTGATAAGACAAGAATGTTTTATTCAGTAAAATCCTGATCGAAGATAAGTAGAGGAAGGAAATTGGCAAAGGCGGGGATACAAAATAAAAAACGCATTCTGGATACTATTCAGAATGCGTTTTTTATATAACTGCCAAGTTGCGTTTATTTAAAACATAAAGCTGCAGCACCTAATATACCCGCATTATTACGCAATACTGCCAGTCTGATATCCAGTTTATCAAGATAGTATGGAGTTAGAAATTTTTGCATGGACTTCAATACCTGTTCCTGCATGAATGGATATCCTTTGGCTACACCACCTCCAATAATAAAGGTTTTAACATCCAGAATATAGGCTGCAGTAGCCAATGCTTCTCCTACATATTTGCCATAATAGGCAAATGCTTTTAGAGCAACAGGATCATCATCACGGGCTGCTTCCAGTAATACATCATCATCTATTTTGGCTACATCGCGCAGCACTGACTTGCCTTTATGTTCTTTAAGCAGTTCCGCTGCTTTGGCATAAAATCCTACCTTACCAATATTCTGCTCTATACTTTTTCCATTCCCTGCTACAATATGGCCAAGCTCAAGTCCATTCCCATCGGCACCTTTGAATATCTTATGATCTATGATCAGCCCGCTACCTACTCCTGTGCCAAGAGTAACCAACAGGAAGTTTTCGGGAAGTTGCTGGCCTGAAAAATAATACTCACCCAGTGCGGCTGCGTTGGCATCATTTTCCAGATAGAATGCAATACCAGGATTCGCTTTTTCGAGTAGTTCAACAATAGGAAGGCCATTTAATTCAGGCATATTGGCCAGTTCTACCAGGCTACGCCGATCCCGGGAAATCATTCCGGGGACGCCAATGCCTATTTCTTTGACCTGAGGATGATCTTTGATCCACTCTTGGATCGATGCTAATATATTTTCAGACAGAACACCTGAAGCACGTAATTCTTTGACTGGTACTTTCTTTTTCTCTACTAATTTTCCATCACTTTCTACCAATCCAAATTTAACACTACTTCCGCCGATGTCTATGCCCGTGAATATTTCCATGAGATAACTAATTAAGTGGTTAATTGTTACTTTGTTGTAAATTGATAGCAAGTCCTGATATTTTTATATACAAATATAAAGATCCATGTTGGAATGGAAAATGATATCAGACTTGCTGGGTAATTGAATTATAGGTTGGTAAATCTTACTCTTCAATCAGAGTGCCTGCAATGGTTGCTGTCATCATGGTTGTTAATGTGCCACCCAATAGTGCAGTCATTCCTAGTTTGGAAAGATTTCCTTGTTGATTAGGAGCCATATTGCCAATTCCACCTACCTGGATAGCGATAGAACTGAAGTTGGCAAACGAACACAATGCATAGGTAGAAATCGTTACAGAACGGCGTGAGATTACTCCTGTACGTTGCATTTCTGCCAGATTAAGATAGGCTACAAATTCGTTGATTACCGTTTTCTGTCCAAGCAAACTGCCTACCAGTAAGGTATCCTTCCATTCTATACCCATCACAAAGGCAAAAAGCCGGAAGACCTGACCAAAAATATATTCCAGCGAAAACTCTTTGAATGTACCTTCCGTTGAAGCTTTCACCCAAGCATTCAGACCTGTAATATCACCTATACTGGATAAGCCAGCATTGACCATGTAGACAACTGCAATGAAGGCTATTAGCATGCCACCTACATTGAGTGCAAGTTTTAGTCCATCCGCGGCTCCAATAGACATGGCATCAATAATATTAACACCCAATTGCTCTTTGTGTACAACAAGCTTTTGATCTATGCTTTCAGTTTCTGGAAGCAATATTTTAGAGATTAAAATACCAGCAGGTGCACTCATAATAGAAGCACTCAGGAGATGGGCCGCAAATTCTGCTTTGGATTCGGGGCTATCTCCTCCCAGAAAGTTAACATAGGCTCCCATGACACTCCCGGCAATATTGGCCATTCCGCCTATCATCAGACAAAGTAGTTCTGAACGTGTCATAGTAGGAACAAAAGGACGTACCAGCAAAGGAGCTTCTGTTTGACCCAGAAATATGTTGCCGGCAGCAGAGAAACTTTCAGCTCCGGAAAGACGCATAGTGCGCGACATGACCCAGGCAATTCCATATACTACCTTTTGTAATATACCCAGATAATATAAGCCAGAAGTGACAGCTGAGAAGAAAATGATAGTGGGCAATGCCCTGAATGCGAATAAATAGCCTAAATGGTGAGTGGCTTTAGGATCATTGGCAGCAAAGTCTTTAGTCAGATCTCCAAACAGGAACTTGGCTCCTTCTGCAGAGAAGTCCAGAAAGCGAACGAATCCCCGGCTAATCCAGTCAAATCCATCTGCCACAACATCTACTTTTATGACCAGTAATCCAAAAATCAATTGTAGTAAAATACCAGTTCCGACTAGTTTCCAGTCAATGGCCTTGCGATTGGATGAAAACATATACGCAACGGCAATCAAAAAAGCTAGTCCAAAGACTCCTCTAAGATAAATCATTTACGAAGAATGTGACTAATAAGGGAAAGATAAGGATAAATTAAAGGTGTTTAACACATGAAAGGCTGGTGCCTAAAAATAGTGTATTTCTATGAATGAAACAGGTTAATTCGACAAAAGATGACGCGGACCTGTAGGGGAGGATGGATAGACTTCTTCATATTTTATTGGTTAGGTTTGTTTTCTCAAACTTACTAAATCCTTCTTTGCTACCCAAACCCTGGTGAAGTGTTATTTGTGGAAGTGTTACCTTATGGGTACTATTGAAGCCTATAATTTGGAATATAGTCCCTAGTTTTGCAATTTGGGAAAAGAATCCAGGCATCTTTTTCTTTAGAGAACACATTTTCGGCAAAAAAGCCTTCGATTAACTTGCATTCAATTAGTTAGAAAAACATCCTTCATCTTATCAAACATATGTCTGAAAAACCACAGAAAACACTTACTCTACTTGATTCGGTTATGCTTATTATGGGCTCTATGATCGGGTCAGGAATCTTTATTGTTGCAGCAGATATGACTCGCGACCTACAATCGCCTGGTTTGCTGATACTTGCCTGGATCGTTACCGGATTTATGACATTTGCTGGCGCACTAAGTTATGGGGAGCTGGCTGGTATGATGCCTCAGGCAGGAGGGCAGTATGTGTATCTGAAAGAAGCCTTTAACCCATTGGTTGCTTTTATGTATGGCTGGACTTTTTTTGCAGTCATTCAGACTGGAACCATTGCGGCTGTAGCAGTAGCTTTTGCCAAGTTTACAGGTGTATTCTTACCGGTGATCTCGGCAGAAAATTATATCGTTGACTCTGCTTTTTTGAAAATATCAACACAACAAGTATTGGCTATTTTTTGTATAGTTCTGCTGACATTCTCAAATTTTAGAAGTATTAAAACAGGGGCCTTGATACAGAATCTGTTTACGTTTGCCAAGATAGGATCACTGGTAGCTATCATTTTGTTGGGTATATACATTGCCTTTACCAAGTCCGAAGTAACACAGAGCATATGGGATTTTAACAGAGCGGATGGACAAAGTCTACCTATGCTGGCTTTGGTGGGAATCTTTTTTTCTGCTATGGTAGGTTCTTTGTTTTCATCAGATGCCTGGAATAATATAACCTTTACTGCCGGGGAAGTAAAAAATCCGCAACGCAATGTACCTCTGGCTTTGGCCATTGGCACAGCCTCGGTAAGTCTGATCTACATTTTTATCAACATTACGTATGTGAGTAGTCTTTCGCTAACTGAAATACAAAATGCTCCTGCAGATCGTGTTGCTACTGTATTAATGGAAAAGATTGTAGGTGAAAAAGGTGTATTCTTTATTGCAGCTATGGTTATGGTTTCTACCTTTGGCTGTATCAATGGATTGATTCTGGCTGGAGGACGTGTGTATTATGCTATGGCAATCGATAAGCTTTTCTTCAAACAGGCTGCTCGTCTCAACCGTAACGGTGTACCTGCCAATGCATTGGTTTTTCAGGGAATATGGGCTTGTGCACTCACACTGAGTGGAAGTTATAACAGCCTGCTGGATTATGTTATGTTTGCTACCGTACTCTTTTATATTCTCACTATTTTGGGAGTTTTTATACTACGTGCCAAACAACCTAATGCATTACGTCCCTATAAAGCGTGGGGATATCCCGTATTGCCTGCTCTATATATCTTATTGGCTAGTGGGTTTTGTATTAGTGCATTGTATTATAACTATCAATACACCTTGATAGGGTTGGGTATTGTGTTGGTTGGTATCCCTATCTATTACCTTATCAAGACAGGCTTTAATCAGAAACAAGCGGAGAAAATAGCATAACTACTGTTAACCATAAAAGAGAAAAGCTCTATTCTAATCCGGAATAGAGCTTTTCTCTTTTACTGCCTTGTCTGTTTATATCAGATAATGCCTTTTCGTCAAGCGTATTTTATATGTGATGCCTGTAAAGATATATCTGCTTGACAGGCATTATTTTTTATGATATAACCTGTTGAATGGGTACTACACCAAACAGTATAGCCAATTTATTTATATAACAGCATAAGTATGTATTCAAACTTGTTACAATCCCGAAAACTGATTTCTGGCTTTCTATTTGTAATTGTCTACTTTGTGAGTAGCTGCAAAAAAGAAGAAACAGATCCTTTTACTCAGAATGTGAGTTCGTTGATTAACTCTCTGGAATATGATCCGGCTAAATTGCTCAATGTTCAGAATATAGGGAATGAGCCTGATAAACGTGTGGAAACGGGTTCTGAAAATGGGTCATCCAGCCAATCTGGGGGATATATTACTACATGTGGAAAGACTATTTACACTTTACAGACTAATAAAGAAGCTATTACCATACTTCGGCCTCTACATGGAAACGTCTGGCCTGGGGCATTGGTCAAAGGAAATGCTTCTCTATTGGATGGTGATCCGGACACAATAAAAATAGCCCGGAATCCTGTGAATATCAAGATAGATCTGCCAGGCATAGGGGACAATGGCTCTGTAACAGTCGATAACCCTTCAGATACAGCTATACAGAACGCTGTTACGAATGCCTTGAACTGGTGGAATGCAAAGGCCTATCAGGAAGGATATGTAAATCCAAACTATACTTCGTATAAGACAGCACCTTCCTATTCTGCCCAGCAAGTAGCAATGGATCTGAATATGAATACAACCTGGGCAAACAGTACGATTGCCTCCCAATTTAATTATCCATCATCTTCAGCGAAGAAAGTTGCCATGATGGTGGTAAAACAAGGCTTTTATACCGCTTCAATGCCAGAACCCAATTCGCCTGCGGTTGTATTTGGTCAGGATAGTGACATTGCAACTATTGATGAAACTGTTTCTAAAATCAAAGCGGTAGTTAGTAATGAGGCTCCCCCTGCTTATATTCAGACCGTGACATATGGGCGGATAATTCTGTTTCGTATGGAGACTGCCTTGTCGGTTACCCCAGAAGATGTAGAGGTTGCCTTACAATATGCGACTGGTGTAACGAATGTAAGCGGGGATACAGAGACCAAAGTGAAAAATATTCTAGCCAATGCTACCATTACATTGACAAGCATAGGGAAAAATGCTGCTATAAATTCAAGATCTGTGAGTGCAAGAAGTTATGGTGAACTGGCAGGATATATAAATGATAAAAATAGCTTATATACGATTCAGAATCCAGGTGTTCCTATCCAGTACACGGTACGCTTCCTGAAAGACAATCAGGTAGCCCGCATGGGATATACAACACAATATACTATAGAAGCATGTACCCGTACTCTGGTCCCCGAAGCTGTTGTGTCACTAACAAATAATACAGGAACTCAGGGAGGTATAGGCTGGGATGTACAATATACTTTATCTTTTAAGGATAAAGACAATGCTGATCAGAGACTGGAGAGTGGAGCTATTGAAAAAGGAGCTAATAAATCAGTCACACTGCCTGCTGGTAGTTATAAAATTACTATGGAAGCAGAATACAAAGATGTAAACAAGTGGAAGAACCTGGGAAAACAAAGCTGGGAAGTACCTACAAAAGGATGCTTTGAGGCTTATGGCAACTGGGAGCTTTTTGGAAAGAAAGGTCCGGAGTTTCGTTCCATTACCTGTCAGTAAATGATCTGACTAAGTGAAAAAATGAAAAGCCCCTTCCTGAGAAGAGGCTTTTCATTTTTATATTAGTTTCTTTTATTCAATTCATCACGGATTTTAGCAGCACGTTCATAATCTTCTTTTTCCAGCGCCTCATCCAGCATTGTCTTGAGCTGATCACTAGAAATATCTTTCAGTTGTTCAGAGGTACCTGATTTTTTTACAGGATTCTTCTTTGTTTCTTCATCTTTACTTACCAATGTTTCGTCTTCTTCTGGCTCTGTAAGTACAATGCCTGCTTCTGATAAAATTGGTTCAAAAGTATAGATAGGCACTCCAAATCTTAGCCCAATAGCAATGGCATCTGATGGCCGAGCATCAATATCTATCATCTTTACTCCATCTGTACACACAATCTTTGCATAGAATACTCCTTCGCGCAAGTCAGATATCACAATCTCCAGAATAGAAAATTTAAAGGATTGTGCAAATGACTTAAATAAATCATGAGTCATAGGCCGGTTGGGAACAATTTTCTCAATTTCAATAGCAATAGCCTGAGCCTCAAACATGCCAATAATAATTGGTAAGCGACGGTTGCCACGTTCTTCACCTAACACCAATGCAAAAGATCCTGACTGTGATTGACTGGAAGATAGTCCTAATATTTCTAATTTAATTTTATCCACGTTCGTACGTTAATTTATAGCAATAGTCAGATATCGGATTTCCGGTTGCAATTTTATAATATTTTATGGATAACAAAAATTAATCACCAGATCATTCCCATAATTTTATGTGTTGAATCAGAAATGTATAGCTCTTTTCTGAAATAAAAAAACCTCTGACAAGTTTACTCTCATTCCATGAATGAGCAAAATGTCAGAGGTTTACTAAATAAGAGCAGATTTATTTGGCTGCCTGCACTGCCTTGGTCAGGCGGGGAAGGACATCAAATGCATCCCCCACAATGCCATAATCAGCAGCTTTAAAGAAAGGTGCTTCCGGATCTTTGTTTATAACTACAATCACCTTAGAGGAATTGACACCTGCCAGGTGCTGAATAGCTCCGGAAATACCTACAGCGATATACAGATTCGGGCTTACCTTGATCCCAGTTTGTCCTACGTGTTCGTGGTGCGGTCTCCATCCTAAATCTGATACAGGTTTAGAACATCCAGTGGCTGCATGTAATGCATGAGCCAGCTCTTCGATAATTCCCCAGTTTTCCGGACCCTTCAGACCACGACCTCCGGATACAACGATATCTGCTTCAGTCAGAGATATTTCTCCTGAAGCTTTCTCTTCCCCTGTGACTTTAATGGCAAACTCTGCTTCAGATAAAGTAGGAGTAAAGGCTTCAATAGGAGCTACACTACCTGTTTCTTCTGGTGTAAATACATTTTTCTTAATGGTCAGAATCTTTTTGGCAGATTTCATTTCGGTTACTGCAAAAGCCTTTCCGGTGTAAATGCTGCGTTTCACTTTAAACCCATTGCTCAGGTCTGGTAGTTCTGTAACGTTAGATGCAAGACCTGCCTTTAACTTAGCTGCCAGTCTTGCTCCAATAGCATCTGTTAAGGCTGATTTAGCCAGAACTACAACTTCCGCATTTTCTTTCTCAGCGGCCTGTGCTATAGTAGTAGCATATGACTGACTGCTTGGGACATTCAGGCGATCATCTGTAGCATGCAGAATTTTATTGGCACCTGACTTTCCTACACTATCCAGTTCACCTGCATCGATTGCTCCAATGACAATAGCAGTAGTAGTGGTACCTGTTTTTTTTGCTATTTCTGCCGCATATCCTGTGGCTTCCAAGGCTGATTTTTTAACTGCGCCTTCAGCAGTTTCTATAAAAACAAGAACAGACATATCAGAATTTTAATAATAGATTCAACTTGAGAATGCCAGAATGGCTTTTGTGCTACCTGGCGTTTAATAGAATTGTAACATTCTTGTTTTGATATCTTGTTTTACTTCTTCGGCCTTCTCATCAGATAACGCGTAATGAAGATTCCTTTTCCGGAATCATCTGTCGCTCCGGTAGATACCTGCGCCACTTCCCATCCCTGATCTGCTAACTCATTGATCTTGTCTGTGATAACTTTGTCATTGTTTCGAACATTCGAAAAATTGATACCACCCAGGCTAAAGAAATTTTCTAATGGAAGTTCCTGTAGTTTTCCATTTGGATCTGTGGAAATCATCCGTGAACGACCCATACCTCCGGCAACCAGTGACTCAATGGTTGTTACCTGCATGTATTCATATTTCGGAACAACAGGGGCCTGAGAAAATGATTGCTGAGTAAAAGCAAGAATAACAAATGATGCAAGAATGATTAACTTTTTCATAGTGTAGTGTAAGTGAAAATTTGGATAGTAATTTAAATTATTTGCATAGTTGGGGTAAAGCAAAAGTCGGGCCTTATATTACTTTTGCTTCATTTTTTAGTAAAGAAATTAGTTGTTCTGCATTTTCTGCAGGGATCATTTTAACCGCACCTTTAGGAGCTGGCAATTGAAACTCGGCAACTTGAGTAAGTGTGTCCTTCGAAGATGGCTCTATCACCTGAAGAGGTTTTGTGCGGGCCGACATAATACCACGCATATTAGGTATTTTCCATTCCGCAATAGGCTCCTGGCAGCCAGCTACCAGTGGGAGAGATACCTCCACATATTCTTTTCCACCTTCAATCTCACGTGCCATCTTGGCTGTGGTACCTTCAATATCCAGTTTCATTACAGGTGAAACAGATGGAATACCCAGCATCTCGCCCACAATACCATGAACCTGACCACCATTGAAGTCGATGGATTCTCTACCCATCAGAATCAGATCGTAGCTATTTTGACGGGCGATATTGGCAATCTGTTCTGCAACAAAATAAGCATCTGTTGGCTCTGCATTGATGCGGATAGCGTCATCAGCTCCTACTGCCAGTGCCTTGCGAATGGTCGGTTCTGTATCTGCTTCTCCAACATTCAGAACTGTTACAGTTCCTCCTTGAGCTTCCTTCAATTCAATGGCACGGGATAATGCATAATCATCATAGGGACCTGTAATAAACTGCACTCCAGCCTTATTTAATTTGGTATTATTATCAGTAAAGGCAATTTTAGTTGTCGTGTCGGGAACATGAGTAATACAGACTAAGATTTTCATAAGCAATAAAAATGGTTATTTAGTAAAAATTGAAATACCTACAGAACGATTCCTGAATACCATTCATTGTTCTGTAACGTAACAGTGCAAATATAAAAGAATCTTCATGTGAAGAGTCATAAAGATCAACCGAAAAATACAAAAATGTGTTACAGAGTGTGATATTTGTATGTTGAATTGGAAAGTAGTTGGTTGTGAGTGGAATACAAACTGAAGCAGGAATTTGTTTTGCCATTCAAAGAAGCTTTACCTTTGAGACAGAAGAGCAAGCAGAAGATTAATTTTATTTATACAATGAACAGACTTGAGCAACTATTTGATTTTTTGAAGGAAGATCCCAATGATCCTTTTACTTTATATGCCATAGCAACTGAATACCTGAAATCTGATGTGCAGAAGGCTCTGACGTATTATGAAAAGCTCCTGACAGAGCATCCGGATTATGTAGGCACCTACTACCATGCCGCTAAATTATATGCAGACTTAGGACGCAATGAAGAGGCAGAGAACACCTTTAAGAAAGGAATCGAAGTAAGTGAAGCTGCTGGCAACCGAAATGCAAACAGAGAATTAAAAGGCGCTTACCAGCAATTTCTGGATGATCTGGAATAAAATAACCCTAATAGCAGAAACCTGATTCAGCCCAAATTTTAGAAAAAGCAGTATTAATAAGTCCAGCCACAAAGAGAGGGTAGATTCCTTTGATCGCGAAAGGTAGTGTAGGTGCGTTGGCCTTCTTTTCTCCGCGAGGTTGGCCTTTGGCCTTATGGGTTGAAGGATCGGAGAAAAGTGCCTTTTTTTGCCTACTTTTTTGGACAAGCAAAAAAGTAGGATGCCACAAGTAGAGTGATGAAAGGGAATTTGAGAAGACGAGGGAAGAGAGATTTCTGAAAAACTAATCAGCGCTTATACTTTTCGGAAGCATAAGCGCTGATTTTATAATCAGATTCCCATCCAAAATTTGGAATGACTTATGTAAATATAAAAGCAGTTTAAACCAGTTCTTTATTTAAGCGAAACAAATCCGCCATCTATGGAATAATCTGCACCTGTTACAAATCCAGCTTCATCTGAACAGAGATACAATGCCAGAGTTGCCATCTCTTCTGGTGTACCCATTCGCCCTATAGGTTGAGTTTTTGCCAGTTTTTCGAACATCTCCTTTTCCTGCCCTGCATAGTTCTTTTTCAGGAAGTCATCCACAAACGGTGTGTGTACTCGCCCTGGTGAAATGCAGTTACAACGTATCTTCTGATCAATGTAATCTCTTGCTACAGAGAGAGTCATTGTTAATACAGCTCCTTTACTCATTGAATAGGCAAACCGATCCGGTATACCTACTGAAGAAGCAACTGATGCCAGGTTTAGAATAACGCCGCCTCCTTGCTTTTTCATTTTTTCAACTGCAACAGACATACAATTATAGACGCCCTTTACATTTACCCTGAAAATGCGGTCAAAATCTGCTTCAGAAGTGTTTTCAAGCTTTCCGACATGAGAGACGCCGGCACTGTTAACCAGAATATCTACTTTGGATGCCAGATCAAGCACTTTCTTTACTTCAGACTGATCTGATACATCACAACGGTAAAATACAGCTTTGCCACCTTCTTTGAGAATATCAGTTACAGTTTGGCTGGCACCTGTTTCATTCAGATCCAGAATAATAACTTCGGCACCTTGTTTAGCAAATAAGCGAGCTATTGCCTGCCCAATGCCACTGCCTCCGCCTGTGATGACAGCTGTTTTATGAGTAAGAGAAAACATGAAACGAATAAAAACAGAATGAGTAATAGGTTGTATTAATTATAAAAGAGTGTCAATTTTTTACGTTTACAGACTTACCCCACGTTTCCATGGAATGAAGTCATCTTGTCCCAGTTCAACAGATTTAATCTTTTCCAGACCGCTGGCTGCACGAATACAATATTCCAGAATCTCTTCCCCTTTTTGTTCAATGGTGGTTTGTCCTGTAATAATATCGCCGGTGTCAATATCAATAATGTCAGCCATGCGACGAGCCAGATCACTGTTTGTGGCTACCTTGATAACAGGACATACCGGATTACCTGTCGGAGTACCCAGACCCGTTGTAAATAAAATCAGGGTAGAGCCTGATGCTGTTTTTCCTGTAGTTGCTTCTACATCATTACCAGGAGTGCATACCAGATTCAGACCCGGCTTGGTAGCTGGTTCTGTATAGTCGAGCACATCTACAATAGGAGCAGTGCCTCCTTTTTTTGCTGCGCCTGCTGACTTGATAGCATCTGTAATCAGGCCATCCCGAATGTTGCCGGGTGAAGGGTTGGCATGGAAGCCAGAGCCTACAGATTCCGCCTGTGCATTATAGGATTTCATCAGGTGAACAAACTTCGCCGCAATCTCATTGTTGATGCATCTGTCGGCAAGCTCCTGCTCTACACCGCAGAGCTCTGGAAACTCAGCCAGTAATACAGTGCCACCCAAACCTACCAGCAAGTCAGCTGCATAACCAACTGCGGGGTTGGCTGATATACCCGAAAATCCATCAGAACCACCACATTTTACACCCAATACCATTTTGCTTAAAGGAGCCGGCTGGCGTTGTTGTGTATTGGCCTTAACTAAGTGTACAAAAGTTTGCTTGATCGCTTCTGAAATCAGACTTTCTTCTGACTGGCTCTTTTGTTGTTCAAACATCAACAGAGGTTTATCAAACTTGGAGTTACGCTGAAATATTTCCTGTTTGAAGTCATCCATCTGCAAGTGCTGACAACCTAGACTTAATACTGTAACTCCCGCTACATTTGGATGATCTGCATAGGAGGCGAGTAACTTACTTAATACAGCCGAATCCTGTCGTGTACCTCCACAGCCACCCTGGTGTGTCAGAAATTTGATGCCGTCGATATTTGGAAACAGGCGTTTGGTATGAAACATTTCTTCCTGCAAAGACAAGTCAGCTGATAACATAGTATCTGGCGACTGTCCTGATTCATACATGGATATTAGTTGACGGGTGTAATTCTTGTATTTTTCACTCTGACCATACCCCAGTTCCTTATTCAACGCCTCTTTTATTACTTCCAGGTTCCGGTTTTCACAGAATACAGTAGGCACAAATAACCAGTAATTAGCAGTGCCTACACGTCCATCTGAACGAAGATATCCCATAAACGTTCTGTCCTTCCATTTGGAAACATCCGGAGGAGTCCATGTATAGTCTTTCTGCTTTCCAGAGTAATCTGCAGCAGCATGTTTGAGGTTTTGTGTATGGATTAACCCTCCTTTTGGAATCGGATGCATGGCTTTGCCTACCAATACACCATACATAATGACAGGATCTCCAGTATTCAGATCCTCAGTGACAAACTTGTGCTTTTGCTGTATGTTATCTTGCAAGATGTAGGTCTCGCCTTCGTATGTCAGCGTTTGCCCTTTGGATAAGTCAGTCAGTGCTACAATGACATTGTCCGATGGATGAACTTTCAGGAGGTGTCGCATATATTTTCAGAATAAGATAACTGTCTTTGTCTAAAGGAATACTTATGAATTAATACCCCAAAGAAAGTAAAAACCTTAGGTATAAACCAACAGTCAACAAGAGTAAATCAGAGATTTATATAATTAAAACTTACAGACAGATGGAATAGTTCTGGATGCTGTAACCTGATTGTTTCTCCAAAACTCCTGCAGGATAGGTAGCAATGAATCACGCCTTTCTTTGGACTGATGAAATTTTTCATAGGATAAATATAGTATTTTTGGTTTATTGGGTTGAATTTAATCAGGATTTACTACCCGTTCATTCATGAATATCTATCTACGCTACACTATTTCTCTGTTTTTTCTATCAATAGTATTTGTTTTTTTCGGGCATTCGTCTTCTCTGAAAGCACAAACCATACAATCTCCTGCCTATACAGAATTACCTCTTGGTGCTGTCAAACCCAAAGGGTGGCTTCTGCATCAGCTTCAGATTATGCGGGATGGAACAACCGGACATCTGGATGAAGTATATGGAAAGATCAAAGATGACAATGGTTGGCTGGGAGGAAAAGGAGATGGCTGGGAAGAAACTCCTTACTGGCTGGATGGGGCAGTGCCACTTGCCTACCTGCTTAATGATCCGGTTTTAAAGAATAAAGTGAACCGATACATTGAATGGACGCTAACTCATCAACGTCCTTCCGGATATTTTGGTCCTATCACGAAAGCAGAGCGGGAGAAAGGAGCTGCCATAACTGTTGACTCCTGTCAGTTAGGGGAAGACTGGTGGCCTAAAATGGTGATGCTGAAAGTATTGAAACAGTATTATACTGCTACACAGGACAAACGGGTGATTCCGTTTATGAGCCGTTTCTTCAACTATCAGTTGCAGTCACTCAAAAAATGCCCTATTGGAAAATGGACTGACTGGTCTGCTTCCCGAGGCATTGACAATGCTATGATTGCCCAATGGCTGTATGGTATTATGAAAGAAGCCTCTCTACTGGAGTTGGCTGCACTGATTGAGTCGCAGTCATTTGAGTGGAATACCTGGCTAACAAATCGGGATTGGGTCATCCGCGCTGCCGCTTATCAGGATAATGAAAACTGGATGAGTCGTCATGGTGTCAATGTGGGAATGGCCATAAAGTCTCCCGCTATAACTTACCAGCGTACCGGCGATAAAAAATATCTGTCAGGTTTAAGCACAGGCTTTCATGACCTGATGACGCTGCATGGACTGCCTATGGGTATTTTTTCGGCTGATGAAGATTTACATGGAAATGATCCGGTACAGGGAACAGAACTTTGCGCTATCGTAGAATCAATGTTTTCACTGGAAGAGATTATCGGAATTACGGGAGATATGCACTATATGGATGCATTGGAACGAATGACATTCAATGCACTGCCTACTCAGACAACGGATGACTACAATGCCAAGCAATACTTTCAGATTGCCAATCAGGTACAGGTAAAACGAGGCGTATTTAACTTTTCCTTACCCTTTGATCGGGAAATGAACAATGTCTATGGTATGCGTAGTGGCTATACCTGTTGTCTGGCAAATATGCATCAGGGGTGGACAAAGTTTGTTGCCCATATGTGGTATGGTACTCCTGATAAAGGGCTGGCTGCGTTAGAATATGGTCCTAATCAGATTGTCGCTAAAGTAGGGAAGACTCAACAGGAGGTTATCATTACTGAAACAACTACCTTTCCTTTTGAAGAGTCTATTCAATTTGCATTCTCTACAAAGAAAGAAGTTAGCTTTCCTCTGCAACTACGCATTCCTTCCTGGTGTAAGGAAGCAACAATCGTATTGAATGGACAAAAACTACGTACAGAAAAAGGAGGACAGGTAATAACTATTAACCATACATGGAAAGACAAGGATAAACTAACCCTGGAGTTACCTATGCAGGCTCAGTTCTCAACCTGGGGACGTAACACCCGGGCTTTGGAATATGGACCATTGGTCTATGCATTAAAGCTGGGTGAACGATGGGAGAAAGAAAGTCAGAAAGAAGAAGGCGATTATTTTAATGTCTTTCCTGTAGGTGACTGGAACTATGGAATAGTGGCAAAGACTGTTGCCGAACCTGTTCAGTCTGTATCAATAAAAAAAGTGAAACCTGTATCGGATCAGTTTGTCTGGAATCTGGCTAGTGCACCTATTGAAATTACTGTAGATGCCAAAAAGATTCCAGACTGGAAGATTGTCAATGATGTAGCCCCTTCGCCTGTAACGGAACGGTCTGGGATTTACAAAGGAAAAGTAGAAAACAAGACAGAAAAGATCACATTGATTCCTTATGGATGTACCAAAGTACGTATTGTGGCTTTTCCTGTAGTCCCCTGATAAAGAACAATTACACCTAATCTCAATTATACGTTTTCCCTCTATTCGTTCTTATGAAAAAGATAGTATTACTTTTTTTGCTGTGTTTGAATGCATCCGTTTTTGTTGGGGTAGCACAAACAAAGTCACCCAGGCAACCCCGGACCAGTCAAACCGTACAAGCAGGTCGCTGGACTATTGAGAAAGCCAATGCCTGGTATGCTAAACAGCCATTTTTAGTTGGGGCCAATTTTATTCCATCTACAGCGGTTAATGAACTGGAGATGTGGCAGGCTGATACCTTTGATCCCCAGACAATTGATAGGGAACTTGCCCTGGCAGAAAGTTTAGGCATGAATATCATGAGGGTATTTTTACATAACATTCCCTATGATACAGATAAAGAAGGATTTTTAAAACGCATCAATGAGTTTCTGACGATTGCAGATAAGCATCATATCAAAATTATGTTTGTCTTGTTTGACTCCTGCTGGAATGACAACCCAAAAGCTGGCAAACAACCTGAACCTAAAACCGGCGTTCACAATTCCGGATGGTTGCGTTGCCCTGGCACACAAATGTTGTTTGACTCTCGCACCTGGGGTAAACTGGAAGATTACACAAAAGGAATTATAGGCGCATTTGCTAATGATTCGCGTGTGTTGGTATGGGATCTATTTAATGAACCCTCCAATTCTGGTTATCTGGATGCGGTAGTGCCATTGTTGAAGAAGTCATTTGAGTGGGCCAGAGCTGTCAATCCTTCTCAACCACTGACAGCAGGCTGGTGGCATGATCATCCGATGAGTAATGAAATAATGCTGAATAGCTCGGATATCATTACTTTCCATAATTATGTGACGCCTGAAAAACTTGAGGCGCAAATCAAAGACTTACAAGCTACCTACAAAAGACCGTTGATTTGTACAGAATACATGGCACGTAAACATAAAAGCACTTTCGAAGGATGTCTGCCTATATTTGACAAATACAAGGTAGGGGCTATTAACTGGGGACTGGTAAAAGGAAAAACGAATACTATCTATGCATGGGATGAACCATTACCTGGTGGGGAAGAGCCAAAACTATGGTTTCATGATATATTCCGTCCGGATGGTACACCCTATCAGCAACAGGAGGTAGAAACAATCCGGAAATTTACCAAAGCAGGAAAATGATTTACAGATTATAGATTTGTCATATCTTCAAAGAGGTAAATTTATCTTGTTATCAGAGAAGTAACAAAGCCTGCACTTCCTAAAGAGTGTAGGCTTTGTTTTTAGAGAACCTCTTACTCTCTTCTATAGTATTTAGTAACCCAGTTTATGGTATAGAATAAAACAGCTTAGATAAAAGCAAGATACAGCAACTGATAACTGAAATAAGATATACTTGTATCAATGGAAAACAGCTACTTGTTATCTTGTTAATTTACTCTACTCTATTCATTGGTTCACTGGTTCACTCTCCTATAGGAGAGTGAACCAGTGAACCAATGAATAGAAAAATAGTACGTCAACCAAAACAAGCCAAAGGTTGAACTGGGAAATTTGAAGTAAGCCGTTGTATTTTAGTTTGTTATATTGATTTTGTTGTAAGGGTGATGAACCAGAGATGAGCTAAAAAAGTAGTGTTTCTCTGGTTCAGCTTTTAGTTCAGTAGATGAACCAGAAAAAGCTAAAAACTAAATCGCATAATATAAAGAAAATACAATTTTTGCCTCAGAATATGTCTTAGGCACTGGTATTATCTATTCTGATTTCCCTTGTTCAATATTATTGACCTGTGCATTATCTACTGCAGCCTAATGATAGTGCGGTGAACTATACGCAATAGTCAACATGATCAAAGTTCTGGTCAAAAATAAAATCTGCTGTGAGTTATGCGTAAATTAAAAAATGATTGGAGTTATTCTGACGCGCAAAACTGCTATTTTCAACAGGCAATCTGTCCACGGATCAGTGAATTTGTTTTGACTTTACAAAAAATAGTATGCAACAAACTATGCACATGCAATACGACTTCTCCAAAGAAAATAATTGCCTTATATTCGGGTTGATTCATGCTGATTGTTAGTGAAAGAACAGATACCCCAGAAATATACCGGCAATGACACCCACAATATCTGCGATAATACCAGCTACAATTGCATAGCGTACTTTTTTGATCCCTACAGACCCAAAATACAAGGCAATAATATAAAACGTGGTATCTGCTGAGCCGTTGAAGATACAGGCTACCCGTCCAGGAAAAGAGTCTGCTCCGTAGGTTTTCATCACATCTATCATCAGGCCGCGTGCGCCACTGCCACTAAAGGGTTTCATAATAGCAACAGGTAAGGCGGGTACAAAGTCTGTATTGACACCCGTCATCGCAAGCAAATGGCCTATACCATCAACAACGTATGCCAGAGAGCCGGAATTGCGGAATATGCTGATTGCTACCAACATACCTATAAGATAAGGTAGGATCTTTAAGGAATCTTCAAATCCGTTTTTGGCTCCTTCGATAAAGGCATCGAATACATTTATCTTTTTGCGTATGCCACCCAGAATAAAGGCCACCATAATCACAAACAGGAGTAACGGACCTGCTACCTGTGAAAATACCTCCAGTTGGGTTTTATCCAAACCTGACAGATACCAGAGTAATAGTGCTATAATTCCTGTAAATCCAACTATCCATGCCAGCATCACAGGATGTAACAGATTGATCTTTTGCCAGAGAGCAACTACAATCATACCTATAAGTGTGGTGATATAGGTACCAATCAGACATGGAATAAAAACATCGGAAGGGTTGGCCGCACCTAATAATGTACGTTGAGCCATAATACTGAGTGGAATCAGTACCGGACCTGCCGTATGTAATACCAGAAACATAATCTGGGCATTGGAGGCTACTTCTTTTTCTGGATTCAGTTCCTGAAGACTTTTCATCGAGCGTAGTCCAAAGGGAGTCGCAGCGTTATCCAGTCCCAGCATATTAGCTGAGAAATTGATCATCATGTGTCCGCTAGCCGGATGATCTTTTGGGACTTCCGGAAAAAGACGATTAAAGAAAGGACCAATAATACGTGATAGAAACTGGATAGCTCCCGCTTTCTCACCTATATTCAGAATTCCCAAAAAAAACGTCATAATGCCAGCCAAAGGGAGTGCAATATCCATGATGGCAATTTTGGCTGTATCAAATGTGCCATCAATGATGAGCTTAAAGATCTGGGTATCGCCCAGAAAAATAAGCTTAAAGAGTGCAACAAGAAATGCAATAAGAAAAAAGGCGATCCAGACGTAATTTAATGCCATTTTCTAAACTATTGAATAAAAGAATGAATAATAATCCTGAGTGTAGCTTCAATACTGGAAGTCAGGGCTCAACTTTATGTAAAAAGCCATTAACAACTGCATAACGAATCTTTCCATTTTCTGTCAGGAAAAAGTTTGCTTCTTTGCCTTCTCCTATTTTGGAGTTAAAATCCTCTTTAGCAGAAATAATATGTATAGGCAATGTATGTGTAGTTCGTTGTTCAGGTGTAATCTGATCAATTTGCACTGCCAGATATCCTTGCTGTAATAATTCAGCTATAGGTAATCTGGCTACATCATCTATTACTGATAGTTTTTGAGGATACAGTTTTCCTTCCTTTACCTGAAGCTTTTGCCCATCTAACTCTTCATACCCATAAAATACGGACAGATCTCCCCAATCATAAATTTGACCGCTATAATAAAATGAAGAACCTACTGTAGTTTCATTATGAATAATACCAATGTCTACTACACTATCCTTTACCTTCACATTCTTGATTAATAGGTCGAATAGCCTTTTTTCATTGGGAGGAATACTTGTATATGGCTCCAGTTTCTCATTCTGATAGCTTTGAGTGGCTATCTGATAAAATGCATCCAGTAATACTATAAAGTTTAGTTTACGAATAAACTGTTTTTCAGGATCATTCGGGTAGCCTCCTGATTCTACTAAAATAGTGCTGGTTCCCCATTTTTGCATATTCTCACCAAATGCACGAGGCTCATATTCATCTGACCAGCGCCCTACCTGATTAGGAATAAAGGTTTGTATATGCTGATTCAGCTGAACAATTAATTGAATGGCTCTTTTACGAACATCATTTATTGTATTTTGAGCATCTATAGGCGGTGCTAAGAATGTAATGGTTGCTGGATTACGGGTGGCACCTGCTGTATAATGCGTATTCTGATCATGCAGATTGAAACCAAAATCCGGTTTGAGATCGTGTTGGAGTTGCTTCAGTAGTTTGGCTTCGGGAGTTTGCAATTGCAAAGCATCTCTGTTCATATCAATGCATTGCGCTGTACGACGTTCAAATGGTTCAGCCCCATCGGGATTTAACATAGGAACAAAGTATACTGTAGTTTCTGACAAAATTTTTTCCCGGAAGGTATTCAATTCGTCATTGGCTGTCAGGAAATTAAATATGTCCAGCAAGGCCATAGTGGCTGTTGCTTCATCGCCATGCATCTGCGACCAGAGCAGTATCTTGGTCTTTCCAGTACCAGCTTTAAGAAGGTAAATATCCCGTTTTTGATAGGATTTTCCTGTAATACTATTACTTAAGATGTTATTTTTTTTAAACTTGTCAAGTAATACAACCAGATCCTGATGTTTGAAGCGTCGATATTTGACCCTTGATTCATAATACCTGGAATAATTGTCAAATAATTGCTGATGAAAATTTGATAATTGCATGCTTTTTTGTAGACTGTAAATAGATTCATCCTTACCAATCCATAGTAAAAATGCCACTGAGAACATTAGATAAGGCTTTTTGGCAATCATGCTGGCAAGTTAAGATTTCTTAGGAAAGATGTGTGGTTTACTGAAAATTATAATTTTTCATTCTGACGAAAGGGGCTTGTTACACGCGTAATTTTTTAGTCGAAGAATTTATATTTTTTGTCGAAAAAATACTAAATTTGATATATCAAGTTGCTATCTTTCGTAACCACTGTTTTGAAAGTCTATACATTCTCTAAACTTTAACATAACTCCCTATGAAAGAGTTATATTCTCACTGGCTTCGTATTCAATGTGAAGCATGGATGAAAGAAAATCTTCCTGATTTATTTCAGGTATCTTACGAACGTGTCAAAAAGATGTTTGAAGAGGTAGTAGAGGAAGCACCCGTTGCGCAGGATGAATTTTTGATATCACAGATCGATATGTCTGTCGGACCCTGGAAGAGTGTTATCTTCCATTTTAAAGAACCTGGAGAGATTATATTTCCATTAGAGAAATGTAAGTTAACCTACCTGCGGGAGAGAAATAATCTTGTATTAATAATTCGTTGTCTGGAAGACTTTCAGACCCTGATGCAGACATATTTTTATATGCATATGCGTACAGGCAGAACTATGTATTCTATCAAATCAGCTTAGATTTACTGGTTCTATATAAAGGGAGATCCTTTCTGTAGTAAGAAGCTACAGAAAGGATCTGACCACGTCACCCAATTGCCTGTTGTAAATCAGCCATAAGGTCCTCTATATCTTCAATTCCAACACTTAACCGGATAAGCGTATCTTTTAATCCGGATTGCAGGCGTTCTTCTTTGGGAATGCTGGCATGTGTCATAGAAGCAGGATGGGTAACAAGGCTTTCTACACCTCCTAATGACTCGCCTAATGAGAACACATGGAAGCTGGACATAACCCGTAAAGCTTCATCCCAATCATCTCCTTTTAATGTAAAAGAAACCATTCCCCCAAAATCACGCATCTGACTCTTGGCAGGATGGGTAGAAAATCCAGGATAGTTAACTGTATCTACCTTCGTATGTTTGGCAAGATATTCAGCTATAGCTCGTCCGTTTTCACAATGACGTTGCATCCGTACATGTAGCGTTTTTAACCCGCGTAATACCAGAAAGCAATCCTGAGGACCTGGTACTGCTCCGCTCGCGTTCTGGATAAAGGCTAGTCGCTGAGCCAGTTCATCATCATTGACAATCAACGCTCCCATCACCGTATCTGAGTGACCCCCCAGGTATTTGGTTACTGAGTGCATCACAATATCAGCTCCCATTTCCAATGGCAGTTGAAGATAAGGAGTGGCAAAAGTATTGTCAACAGCTAACAGGATATTGTGTTTCTTTGCCAAGGTACCAGCTGCCTGTATGTCAATAAGACGCATGAGCGGATTGGTAGGAGTTTCCAACCAGAGCATTTTGGTATTGGCGTTGATATATTTTTCAACAGAAGCCATATCCTGCATAGGTACAAAATGAAACTTCAGGCCAAAGTTGCTGTAAATCTTTGTAAAGATCCGATAAGTACCGCCATACAAGTCATTCGTGGCAATGATTTCATCACCTGGCTTAAAAAGCTTTAGGATGGCATCTATGGACGCTAGGCCAGATGCGTAGCATAATCCATGTTTGCCATTTTCCAGTGCTGCCAGTGCTGCCTGTAACGCATTACGGGTTGGGTTCTGGGTGCGGGCATATTCATATCCTTTGTGTTTGCCAGGTGCTTCCTGCACATAGGTGGATGTCTGATAAATAGGAGTCATGATTGCGCCTGTGGTTGGATCGGGTTCCACCCCAGCGTGAATAGCTTTGGTTGCGAATTTCATGATATGGTAAGAAAATGAAGTACAAAAAAGTTATTGATACTGACAAAGCTAGAGTTATTCTTATCAAAACAAAAGCCCGTAGGTAGAACCAGCGGGCTTTTGCACGTAACCAATAAACTCCTCTTCACTTTACATTGGAAGATTCTTAAATGTTGTCTGTTATTGAGTAATCGAAAACCGTAATGGCAATGAGTACCGTACTGATACATTGCGTCCATTCTGACGACCAGGTTTCCAGTTAGGCATTTTCTCCACTACACGTACTGCTTCTTTGTCACACGCTTCATCAATACCTTTCAATACTTTAATATCTGACACAACTCCCGTATTACTCACTACAAAGCTTATATACACAACTCCCGAAACCCCTTTTTGCTCAGCAGATGGAGGAAAGTGAAGGTTCTTAGAAAGGAATTTTGCCATTGCCTCTTTTCCTCCTGGGAACTCAGGCATTTGCTCTGCTGTTAAAAAGATTGTATTCTCAGGATTGTCTACCAAGCCTCCTACAATGCTATTGGTTGAGGTGTTAGGATCTACCATCAGATCTTCAGTTGAAGGAGGACCATCCTTTGTTTCATTAGAAATCTCAATATCTTTAATATCCTCATTACGGGTAATTTCTGCCTTTGGTGGTACATCTTCTTCATGAACTACTTGCATTTCACGAAAATCTATTGTTTGTACTTGTTGTTGCTGTTGTACTACAGGTGGAGGTACTACTGGAGGAGGAGGTAGTATAATATCTTCAATCCTTTTTAGTTCTATTTGACCATCCTTTGTTTCTGACGTTGTACTATCTTCAGGTACTTGCTTAAACATATTCCATAAAATGGCCAGTACAATAGAGAAGGCCACTACTCCAAGAAACGTAGCACGTTGCAGATAGCGTTCGTAAATAGAACGTAACTGATAGGCACCATAACTTTTGTTACGGTTCTCAAATATGATATCATTGAGTGAAAGGGCAATAGTGTTTGCTTTTTCCATGATCAATGGATGGTTAAAGTGAATGAACAAACTATTGCAACGCGCTGCTGATCTATAGGTGTAAGCAGTAGCCTTTTTCCATAAAAAAAATTGACTTTTTTTTGAGATAAGTGCTAATGATGAGCTAAGATGTTGTTTATTAGTTAGTTAGCTTGATATTTTTTTTGAAAAAAATGAAGGCAGAATATGCTTTGTGTGGTTTTGTGGCGTAATAGCTGGAAATAGTTATAAACTCAGCACAGAAATTTTTTTTGTGCTGAGTTCAAATCAGGTTGGTTGAAAAGAAGGAACTTTTTCGACTTTTATGTGAAAACTTTTTACGTTGAAGGATGTGTCCATTTGGGCTTGAACTTAATTCCATTCAACTTTTTCTTTCTTCGTATTTTAGCACAAGGGCTTTAATTGAACTGTATATAAAGTAAATAATCACATACTATACAACTTCATAGTAAAGAATCCTGATGATTATATGAAATACTTTATTTGATAGGATAACTAAAGGTATCAATATCTGCTCTTAAAATAATCTCTTATTCTTTAAACCAATCCTTATACATAACATAGTTATTGGCTGTACGCAGGAAAACCTCTGCCTGTTCCGGACTTACTTTTTTGATAAACTTCGCTGGATTTCCGCCATAAATACAACCTTCTTCAATCACGGTATTTTGTAATACAATAGCTCCTGCAGCTACAATAGCATTTTTCTTGACAATGGCTCCATCCATCACAACGGCTCCCATACCAACCAGTACTTCATCTTCAATAGTACAGCCATGAACAATAGCATTGTGTGCAATAGAAACATAGTTACCAATAACAGTTTTATGTTTCTGGTAGGTACAATGGATCACAGCCCCATCCTGAATGTTGGTATGATGTCCAATGGTAATAGAGTTCACATCTCCTCTTACAACAGCATTAAACCAGATGCTGCAATAGTCTCCCATAGTTACTTCTCCAACAACTGTCGCATTGGGCGCTATGAAACATTCTTGTCCAAATTGAGGCATAATACCCCGTACAGGTAAAATAAATGACATATATGAAAATAGATTGAGATTCTAATTGTGTGGTGAAAATTACATATTCTCTCATAATAGCCAACAGATATCTGTTTTTTTAGCCGAATCCGCCCTTTTAGAAAAACTGATTTATATCATGTAATTTATTACTGATTTTTGTTTGGATTAAGTCTAAATAAGACATAACTTTACAGCACTTAATCATTAATGAGTCGAATGTGTAAAAAAGTTGCCCCCGCCATTACTGAATCGTATCAGGAAGTTTTTCGTACAAAGTCAGGTTGTATTTATCAGTCAGATGTTGAAAAGTCTTTGTTGGTTGAGTTTGCAAACAAGATTGCTCGTTTTGATATACGCTGTCTGCAACGGTTAAAAAACGCTGTTTTTAGCATTAACTTGGCTGAAATGGCTACAGATACCTCCCGGACCACCGATGTAGAAATCATATCCTTATGTGCATGTGAACATTGTTATGTATTGACGTTGAGAGAAATTATCAACTTCCGTGAGTTGCTTGCCGGGGCATTTGTTATGTTTGAATTGAATAGTATCATTCAGGAAAGAATATATAGTATTCCTGTATATGCTTAAGGCATTCTATTTCTGAGTAGTTATATAAACTTTTTCTTAAAAAACGCATTCTGTGTAACAGGGTGCGTTTTTTGTTTCTATTCAGATTATTTATAAATTTCTCAAAAAAGCACCTCATTATTTGGAGGTTCGCATAGAACGACGGAACTTTGGGATATCGAAAAAAAATATTTCGAATCGACTAAAAAATAGACATATATGAAAGACTTAATGCGTTTAAGAAGTTTGCTTGGCACGGAAGTAGAAGCGTTGCTAAACAATCAGATCAAAATGGAAGCTTACAACTCCTCTGTATATTTAGCGATGGCTTCCTGGTGTGATCGGAATGGTTTTGACTACAGTGCAGACCATTTCTACAAGCAGGCAGAAGATGAGCGTGAACATATGTTACGCTTCTTCAAATATGTAAGTGATATGGGAGGAACAGCCGTATCTCCGAGTGTAGATGGTATTCCTCAGGAGTTTGAATCTTTCAGAGAAGTATTCGAATCTGCATTAGAACTGGAAGTAAAGACCACTCAGGCTATCAATAATATTGCAGATAAATGTTATAAAGAGAAAGATCATGTGACTGTGGAGTTCCTAAACTGGTTCCATAAGGAGCAGCGTGAAGAGGAATATGTAGCTCGCCGTTGTCTCGAACTGTTTGAGGTAATTGGTGAAGAAGGTACAGGACGTTGGGAAATAGATAAAGCCATTCCTTCTGTTTCTTACGGAAACGAATAAAAATAAAGCTTGATTAAAAATAGAAGGCTGGAGAATATCTCCAGCCTTTTTGTTTTATAGTGAATCGGTCTATGTAAGATTTTAAGTAATTAATAAATTTATGTATTGGCTTTAATCTGCTATTAGTCAGCCTGTAAAATTGTTTTTCTACTGGAAAATCGCCAACTTTCAGCCTGAAACGTATGTAAAAAAAGACATCATTTCGTTTACAAATCCTCGGTGAAGCTGATTAATAAAAGAAATACGGAGTTTGGTATCTAAATTGATAGGTTCTTTATACCTATTGCAACTTTATCTTTAGTTTTCTGGTAAAACACCCGAAAGGTGATACCATAAGGGTTGGTATTTAAATCTTATATGCAGAATCTTTATCCAAACCAAATGAACTTAAATATGTTTACCACTTTGCGCAAATACAGTCTTGTATTTGCAAGTTTGCTTATATCTGTATTGCCAACTGTGGCTCAGGATATTGTTTACCAGAATAATGGAAAGAAGGTGGATTGCAAAATCATTGAGATTAATCCCCAGAAAATAAAATATAAGATTCCTCAAAATCCTGGTCCTGCCTATTCTATGGATGCTGGAGATGTTCTAATGGCATTCAGTAGTACTGGCAATTATGTAGTATATCCATTGAATGGAGATAATGCACAAGCTGCCGGATTTATGCATATACCTGCCAATAAACAGAATGATTTAATTATTACACTAGACAATCAGGTTATTGCTGTAATTGAACTCTCACTGAATGACAAAGAGGTAAAGTTTAAGAAAGCAGATGATAAGAAACCGAAAGAACAAAAATTAGCTAAAAGCAAAATTGCTGTTATTTTGTACAAAGATGGACATCATGAGCTGATAGCAGATCCTGCTGCTGCTGCTGCAAGCTTGAAAGCTACTAAAACGCAGACTGACCAAATCACAGGAGTTGATAATACATTAAAAACAGATGCCAATGCCAATACTGGTAATACAAATACTTCCAATACGTCAGACGATGCTGTAGCTTTTCCTGGTGGACCTGAAGAATTTGAGAAATTCCGGAATAAGGCACTTATTAAAGTAGATGAACTAGGTACTTATCTGGCAACTATCGTTGATCCAAAGACTCCTGCAGAAAAGGCTAACTCTACCATTGGACTTGCGGTAACTCTATTTGTAAATGAGGATGCCAGAGTAGAAGTATCCAACGTGAATACAGGTATCAAGAATAAATATAAAATCAGAGATTACCTGCGTCGTTTGAAACTGGTAGGTGCAGACTATCAGGAAGTAGAAGTCTCCTATGCTGATATAAGCTATGCGACCGATTTTCGCAAGGGACCTGATGGAAACTACTACGGAGTTGTATCATTTGTGCAGACATTCAAAGGATTAGTAGATGGGAAAGTGGTATACGGTGATGTGACACAACGAAATGTGACTGTGATCTTGAAATTATATGAAAAGGCTGTAGATGGAGAAACAAAGAAATTATGGGATGTGTTTCTGGCAGATGTAGGTATAGAAGAAACACGTAAACTGTAAAAGTTGATGCACAGGTTAGTGTACAGATGTCAAAACCTATACACTAACTATCTGTATACTAAGTTTATTACAAACTAATTGAAAAATGCGATTACTTCTCACCTTTAATTTACACTAATTAATATGAAGCAAATCTACATCATCATTACACTATAATCATAGTAGTAAATTAATATTTCTTTCAATGAAAGTTATCGTTTGGTTGCTGGCCTTTTTTGCTTTTCATCCTGTTTTCTCGCAAATATTTCAAGACGAAGTCACTGCTAATTTTGCCTATCAGGTTAAACAAATAGATGAATTTATAGAACGTTTTAACAACAAGGAAAATACCTTGATTAAGCAATATGTCAAAAAGAAGGACACCACTGCACAGTTTAAGCGTGAACAAATGATTAAAGGTCTTTTCAATGCTTCCGATACAAGTTGGAAGAAAGCGGAGATCCTTCAATTTATTGGCCAGGTAAGTAATACAGAGGACCCTGTCTATTTGAATTTCTTTGACGCCAACTGGTATGCTGAAGTAAACTGTGCTGCGTCTTATAAAGGAAAGCCAAGTACGATTACACTGATTCTGAAAATTCAGCGTGAGAAAAATGGGATGTCAAAATGGATTGTAGTAAGTGCCATTGCAGATTTTCTGCGGCTTCCTATCCGGAAAGATACTACTACCGGACTGAATCCCCTGAGTCATGCAACTGACTTTATGAATATAGATTTGCTGACTACAGATAAGAAAAACATCCGAAATTATCTGCCAAATCACTATCAGGATGAAGTACTTTCGGTGTTCTTATATGAGGCTCAACATAATCAGCTTGCTATCAAACAAGTAAATAAAATTACCTATCATTTCTTACAGATAGATGGGTGGATATTTACTGTTAATCGCTTTAGCAGGCAAACACGTAACTCCGGATGGTTATTTAGTAGATTGCTACCTGTTACTATAGACGCCAAACAAAAATATGCACATGAAAAGTTGAATTTACCAGATGAGATGTGCCAGTTCCAAACCTCATATCGGTAGATTTTAGAGATGATTTTATGAGCTTACACACATTCCCAACCTGAAAAGTCATGTACAAAATACGCCAGTTTCTCTTATCATACAGTATCCTTTCCCTTTTGGGTATAGCTGGGTTCGCTCAGGAACTTACCGTAAAGGAAGGTGCAGAGATTAGTTACCAGGCAAAGAACGCCATTGTGGAATTACAGGATTTGTTAAACTTTGTGACATTTGCAGATCTTCCCCCTAATGAGTTAAAAGATGTAATTGCGAATAGTTATTCCTCTTCCAAGAATCAAATATTCTATAATAAAGATGTAGTCCTTGAAGATGATATAGACCCTGCTCATAAATTAGGTAATACGAAGGATTTAAGTGCGGAGAAGTATCTGAATACACTGGATGTTTTTTATGAAAAAACCATAGATGCATCTATTACATTTTCAGATATTAAGGTGTCCAATGTAAAGAAGAAGGACTTTATTTATGTAAAAGTCTATTTTGAAAGTCATTTTGGCAGCAAATATAAAAAGTCAGGAGTTAGTTATTCTCCTGCCAAAAGAATAGCCCAGATTCGTGCAGAGAAAGTAGGTACCCGATGGAAAGCAAAAATTGTGGGAATCAGCTTTTATGATCCTAATTCTCCTTTGGAAGGGCATGAAAATGATGTAGCCTTGTTATCAGGGCCTTCAGAAGAAACCGGAGCTAGTGGGAATACTGGTGGGGTAGCTTCTCAGAAGGACATAGAAGAGGCCGTTTCCAAATACATGCGTGAACGGGAAGAGGCTGATAAGAAAGAACGGGAAAGTGAGTACCTTCAGGCAATCCAACGGGCCGATCTTGCTTTCTCAACAGAAGATTACCTGGCCGCTAAAGATGCCTATCTGGCAGCAGCAGAAGTATATCCTTTTCGGACTTATCCTAAGATTCGTATAAATGAAGTAAACCGGATTATTGCTACTTATTTCTCATACGATGAGTTAAAAAAGAAAGGTGACATTGCAAAAAATTTCCGGGATTATGAATCCTCTATAGAATACTACCGAAAGGCTTTGAATGCAAAGCCCGAAATGTTAAGCACACTAGATCCGGAGATTAAACGGTTATCCAATTTTGTACAGGAAATATCTGGATTAAAGACTCAGTTTGAAGCAAAGAAATACAAAGATGTAATAGAACAGACAGACGATCTGATAAAGCAGAAAAAGAAACAAAAAGCAATAAATAACTATCCGGAGTTATATTTGTTAAGAGGCAAGAGCTATTTACAGGCAAATGAGAAGAAGGCTGCGGACAAAGCTATCGAAGATTTCAATGAAGCTATTGCCCTTGATCAGAATTATCTGGAGGCTCGTCTGGCTCGGGCTGATTTGAATGAAACACGTCGCAATGATGTAGTATCAGCTATTGCTGATTATGATATTATTACCAAAGCTATTGACCCTCTCAATCCTGCTTATCATGCCAAAAAAGCAGAATTAAAAGAGAAGGTTAATAATATTAAAGGTGCTCTCGAAGACTATGACAAAGCTATTGCATTAGCACCTAAAAGAGGTTTATATCCTTATCAGAAAGCATTGGTATTGATTAAAATAAAAGATTTTACAGCAGCAAAAGAAAATCTTGAGAAATCAATTCGGGTAGAGCCTGAATTTGCAAAGGCATATTATCAGAGGGGAATGTTATGGATGGAAGTGAGCAAGCTTAAAGAAGCTGCAGCTGATTTTAATAAAGCAGAAGCTCTGGGTCTGGAATCCGCATTGGTTGTAAATATTCAGGCTAAGGCTATGAAGTTTTATGATGAGGGTATCCTTGCCATGAAACAAAATGACTGGTTAAAAGCACAGAAGTCATTAGGTAATGCAGTAGCTATCCGACCTAAATATGCTGCTGCATGGTTTATGCAGGGACAGCTATGGGAAAAGCAAGGGAACTATAAAAAGGCAATTGAGCAGTATACTCAGGCTTTACAGGTGAATGAACGCTACAAAGAAGCCTATTATGCCCGTGGTATGGCGCGTATTCAACTAGGTAACTCTGCAGATGCACTAGAAGACTTTAGTACAGCAGTAGAACTGGAGCCCACCTATATAGATGGACTAAAGGGAAGAGGCTTTGCTTACACTCATATTAAAAAATACACAGAGGCGAAAGCAGATTTAACAAAAGCCATCAATTTGACGCTACCTTTGTTATCACAAGCCCAGAAAGACAAAAAGAATGAAGCTAAAGCAAACGTGTTATCATTTAAAACACAATTGGCAGAATTGTATAGTATGCTGGGTTATGTTCGGTATCTGTCAGGTGAAAGCAACGCAGGACTGGAAGATGTGAAAAAAGGACTGGATTATGCAGATAATTATGCAGATGCTTATCGTTATCGCGGGTTGATCTATCAACAGCAGGGAGATCATAAAAAAGCAATCAGTGATTTTGAGGATGCCATTAAACGGAATAATAAAAATTATATGGCTTATAGAGATAGAGCCGTTTCGTACCTGGCTATGGACAAGATGAATGAAGCGTTGTCTGATCTGAATACTGTAATTAAAGCAGACACTCAGGCTGTAGCGAAAGATGCTATCTTTACAAGAGGAATCGTATATGCTCATCAGAATAAATACAATGAAGCATTACAGGATATGCAGGCTTTTATGAAAAAATATCCTGAATCAGCAAACGCACATTTTTATTCTGAGCTGGGTTTTGTGTATCTTAATCTGAGTAATGCTACAGAAGCCTTAAAGCAATTTGAAAATGCGTTAAAAATTGAAAATCCATATGCCCAGGCACAATATGGTATGGCTTGTACCTATGCAAAGCAGAATCAATGGGAAAATGCACTGGCTTGGTTAGAGACTTCCTTTAAGACTGGTAAAATGAATAAAGATCAGGTAAAGCAGGATGAGGAACGATATTTAAAAAATTTGCGGGATAATAAAGATTACCGTAAAAAATATGAATCACTGAAAAAGAATTATTTAAAGTAGTATCTTTCTGTATTACAGAGCAAATTTGTACTGATTAACATACATTCATTATACCAAACAAACACTCTAAAATCAATAAACTCGATTTTCACCTGAATTCATTTTTGGATGCATTTTGTGAAATGGTATGGAATTTGATTTTAGCCTACAAACAAAACAATTCAAAAATGAAAAACCTTCTTTTTGTTTTATTACTATTTATCAGTCATTGGGCTATTGCACAGAAGGCTCCGGATAAAATTCAGAAAAAAGATAAATCAGTAATTGATGCTCTTGTAGTGGAGATCTCTAAAAATGAGATTCAATACAAAAAGTTTTCCTCACCTAATGGGGCTACCTTTTCTATACCTACCAGTGAAGTATCAAGTATTGTATATTCAAGTGGATACATTGATGTGATGGATGCAGATGAATCTGTTGCTGCCCCTGTTGTAAAAAACACAACAATGGACCCTAAAAGTACAACTGTAGAACCTGTAACAAAACCAGAAACAGGAAAAGAAGGGCCTGCAGAGCCAATAGCCACTACAGAGCCTGAAAAAAAAGAGAAAAAGGAAAAGAAACCAAAGAAAGAGCCTGAGACTAAATCCAATGATACAAGGGAGGCCTCTGTATCCGGGGATGAATCAAAAACAACTGTTACAAAATTAGATGGAAAGCAGGAAACAATAGTATTGCCCTCTTCTGATTTTACCGGACTGGATATTGATAAGCTGCCAAAATCCGGTCTTGAAAAAGATGAAAGATTACCAGCTGAATATGCAGGAGAGTATCAGTGGAAGACTTCAGAGAGAGGTGGGCGGGAAACTGCATGGCTGTTTGAATGGGATAACATTACATTGATAGCTAAAGAATGGATGGGATATGGATGGCGTGTGCAATCAAATAATCCTAAAGACATTAAACTGGATGGCAATAAATTAGTAGTAAAGAAAAAAGTCATAGGATATTTTGTGAAGTTTAGCAGAGGGGGACAGGAAATCAGAGGTTTTCAACCTGTGGTAGATAAAAAGGCAAAGAAAGATGGCAAGCAGGATCTTTTCCTGATAAAAGTCAGTTAAAAGTATTGTCACACTATAAACTTATGAGATAACAACTCTTTTTAAAAGGGTTGTTATTTTTTTATATATGACTGTTAATTACATGCAATTTGCCAGATCACATCATCCAAAAATAAAAATTACCCTGTTTGGTTCAGAATCAACAGGAAAAACAACACTCGCTGAACAGCTAGCTTCACATTTTCATACGTTATGGACTCCCGAATACGCACGGATCTATCAGGAAAAACATAATCGTTTACTCACATATCATGACGTAACACCTATTGCCAAAGGACAAATTAAACTCGAACAATATTATCTATCTCAAACACAAGAGCTTTTAATCTGTGATACAGATATATTGGAAACCAAAGTATATAGTGAAGCCTATTACGATAAATGTCCTGAATGGATAGTACAAACTATTCCTGGTTGTTATGCAGACTTGTATCTGTTTATGGATATTGATCTGCCTTGGATTCCTGATGGAATAAGAGATCGTCCAAATGATAGAGAAGAGATGCATGCTCGCTTCCAAAAAGAATTGGAATCTCGTAGATTGCCTTTCGTTCTACTGTCCGGAAATATGGAAGACCGCTTCATACATGCATTGAAGTATATAGAAGAGTTAGCACTACATTGAAGAGATTGAGACTTTTTTATAAAGAGTTGTATGAAGTAGACGTTGCTCCAGACCTGTAGATTGAATCATTACATACGCTTAAAAAAGAATGTATTATTGAGGTGAATAAATAATCTGAGGCTTATAAACTATATTTTACAGGCGGTAAGGAGATTACTTGTGGGAAATAACATTTTTGATATTTTTGATATTTTTGATATATCATCATTACCCACAACTAATTTACGAATAACCTATGTTCACGAACAAATTTCTGACAGCAAATACAGAGAAACTAACCCGGTTAGCACGTTGTTTTCCTCACTATGTATATGAAGAGATTGTGGAGCCTATCCATCAGATAGAGCAGGAAAGCTGGAAAAATATCGATGCAGAGAATACAATGCTGGATTTTGTATTCGCACGAGCCATGAAACAGTTCACCAAAGATAACGCGGAGAAATATGAGCATATCTATACTAAAAAGTTTGAAATACCACAGATTCAATTATTTGAGCTTCTGATTAAAAAGTTTCCAATGATTAGCATGACTCAACAGTTAGCTAACACGCTTATCTGTGAGCGACTTAGGGGCTGGAAAGAGGCTGTGTTGGTTGATATTGGCGCGGGAACAGGGTATCAAGCTAGAGAAATCGTGCGGCGATTGGGACATGAACCTCTACGCCAGCTGCAGAAAATAACTATTGTTGCCATAGAACCATTCGCCGAAGCATTGGAAGCTGCAAAACAAAACTTTGAAGAAATTGCGAAAGAAGTTCCTTTTGAAGTTAATTATATTCTGAAAAATGAATTTTCTGAGAACATGTCTTTGCAGGATTGGTCTGTGTTATTATCCGGATTAGGGGACAATATTGTTGTGAATGCATCTTTTGCATTACATCATATTAAATCCAACAGGGAAAGAATTAAGGTATTTCAAAATTTAAGGGATATATCTGTACAAGCTATTGTGTTGTCAGAGCCTAATGTAGACCATTATGAACCCAACTACTATCAGCGATTTAAAAATTGTCTTCATTTATTTAGCTTAATATTTGAGGCAATTGATGAATTACAACTGACCGACGAGGAAAAGAATGCATTGAAACTATTTTTTAGCAGAGAAGTTGATGATATACTGGGTGTTCATGAAAGTGATCGGGTCGAAAAACATTATGCTGTTGGTCAATGGTTAGCCTTATTACAGGAGGTTGGATTTATTGCTACTAAAAAAGATTTAAATCTGTACTTTGATAACTATTGTAGCATAGAAATACATGACAGTTATTATGATTTTTGGAGTATCCGGTATAAGAATGAAGATGTTATTTCTGTGATTATGGCAGAGCCTCTGGAAGTTGTTTTAACAGATCTTTTTGAAAAGAAGGCAAATAAGTACCTGGTTTCTATCTCTAATTCTGAATTTTTTAATAAATAAATAGTCGATTCATCAATAAATTGCGCAATAATTAGTTAATTATTGCGCAATTTTTGTTTCCGGCAAGGTCATATTTTCTATATAGGTAAAACCTTAGAGAAATAAAAATAGTTAAAACATAAAAAGGCTTTCATTGTAAGGAAATTTAGAAAATTCCTTTGAAGAAAGAACGTCGCTTTTTCATTTTTGTATTTTAGCCTGTAACTATTTATTATTAAAACTGCATAAGTAAATATGAAAATTCTGGAAGAGAAATTTGTGAATATTGATTATGATGCTGCCAGTGCGACGCTTATACAAACATGGTTAGGGTTTATAAGTAGTGAGAATTTTAGAAGTGCTATTGACAAAACTGTTGATATATCCAGAGAGAAAAATGTAAGAGCAATTATTTCAGATACATCGCAGCTTTCTATTGTACGCCGGGAAGATACTGAATATGCTGCCTCTGTTATGCCTGAGTTAATACAAAATGGGTTAAAAAAAATGGCCTTTGTATTGTCTGAGAACGCATTTGCTCAGATGTCAGTAAAAAATTTCTCAACTCAAACAAGAGAAAAGGTAGAAGAGAATGAATTGGTAAAACATTTTACCAGTATGGAATTGGCTACAAAATGGATAAATTCTGTAAGTTAACTATAGATAAAATAAATATAGTACCTTGCGACTCATAATTCTCAAGGTATTGCATCTATAAAGTTTCAGGAGATTGTTGTATTAAATCCACAATAAATTTGATTCAGTAGAATAAATATGAAAGCAAGCAAGTTCTTCCTTTCAAATAAATGCAGTACAAACTATGTGAAAATGAAACAGATATCTTTTAAACAAAGATAGTTATTATGGATACATATCTGTAAAATGTGTATATAGTAATAAATCCCTCTGTATAGTTTTGGCATTTGTGTAAGAAAAGAGTAACTTTAGAAAAAATGGAATAGTTTATTCTTGAATCAAATCTCAATGTTTTCTAGATCCTACTTGCACATAGGGTGCACTCCTCGGAAATTACAGTGTTCAGATACTGATTCATTTGCTGAAAGATTATCTACACTAAATCTGATAATCTGAACGATTAATTATTATTTACCTCTTAATTTGTTGAAAACAAATCAAAATACATCAATCCAAATCCTTTTAACTTCCAGCTAGCACACAATTCCCTTTTGCTACAGATTTTAGTACGACCTATCCAACTTACAACAGTAAATCCGCTAATTAATATTAATAATTGTCTTTTTCTTATAAGGTCTCTTAGCTATCTATGTGAGTAAGAATACGTTATTTGTAAATTTAATATAACTTTTATGTATATATTAAAAATATGTATCTTTTTTTATGAAAAATATATTTTATACTATTCTTTTTTAGTATATTATGAAAAAAATATACATATTGTGGTATGCGATTGTTAGAGCAAAATATAAAAGTGTTTTTGTGTTATTTTTATTTTTTAATTGTATTTTAATAAACGCCTAAGTGTTTGTTTATCAGATACTATTGGATGAGAACGGTTTATGCTAAGTAGATAATCTTTAGAAAAGTGATTCTAATGCACTGTTAGTCTTAATATCCTTGATTATAACCACACCCAATTAATCATAAACCCAATTAATCATTACTTATTTCTGATTATCTCCACATTATGTTTGAGTCTAAAAACAGTTTGCAATTATCTGACTATGCACAATTACAGCTATCTCAGGAAGAGATGCGCAGATTTGGGTATAAGGTTATTGATACCATTATCGAACATTCTGTAGTTCTTAAAGACAAACCTGTTGTAAACATGGTAGGCCGTCAGCAAATGGAGGCCTTATTGCGGGAACCTGCACCTCAAAAAGGAGCAAAGTGGGAGGATGTATTCGAACAAGCGATATGGGATATTTTTAGCCATATTATGCATATGAACCATCCACGCCTTTTTGGATGGGTACCAGGTCCCAGCAATTTTGTAAGTGTTATGGCTGATTTGTTGACTACAGGATTCAATATTACCACAGGGGCATGGATGCTGTCTTCAGGGCCCACTCAAATAGAAATCATTGTAATTGATTGGCTTAAGGAGATAATTGGCTTTCCTGAGAAAGCAGGAGGTATTATGGTGGGAGGAGGATCTATTGCAAATCTCAGTGGACTTACTGTTGCCAGAAAAATTAAACTGAATGATAAGATTGAGAATGCCGTACTATATTTCTCAAATCAGGCGCATTGGTCTAATGAACGGGCTGCCTATATCCTGGGATTTGCGACTGATCAGATTCGAAAGATTCCGGTTGGAGCGGATTATTGTATGGATGTAGAATATCTGAGACAACAGATAGAAACAGATAAAGCAGCCGGACTACATCCATTCTGTATCATTGCCAATGCTGGCACAACCAATACCGGAGCAATTGATTCATTAATGGAAATATATGCTATCTGTGAGCAGGAAGATATGTGGTTGCATGTTGATGGTGCCTACGGCGCTGCAGCTTCTTTGAGTAAAGAAGCAAAAGAAATGCTGAATGGTATACAGTATGCTCACTCACTTACTGTAGATCCTCACAAATGGTTTTTCCAGCCTTATGAAGTGGGTTGCTTGTTAGTGAAAGAAGATAGATGGCTGGCAGAAACTTTTGATATGACTGCCGATTATATGCGGAATCTGGAAGAATCCATGAATGATGTTAATTTTTATGGAAAAGGTCTTCAGCTTACCCGATGTGACAGAGCACTCAAACTATGGATGTCTATCAAAATATTTGGTCTGGAAAACTTTAGCTCTGCTATTGATCGTGGTATCAAACTGGCGAAGTATGTACAGAATTTATGGGAAGAACGAGACGGATGGCAGGTTATGAGTGATGCCAGGCTTGGTATTGTGACTTTTCGATATGCCCCTGCTTCTCTTGATGAGAAAATGATTGAAGAACTAAATGAGGCTATAGCTCTGGCTGTTGCAGATGATAAGTTTGCCTTAACCCCAACTACAAGACTTAATGGAAAGCTGGTGATGCGTATGTGTACCATTAATCCTCGTACATCTGAAGAAGATATACTTGAAACAGTTACTCGTATTCAGATGATAGCGAAGGAAGTGTATAACACATTAATGGTAAGGCAAGTAGTAGCAGAAGATACTACAGCTGCGATGGTAAATATCGAGTATAAATACATGCAAAAGCAAAATAATTAAACCTAGTTATAATTCATCCTATCATCTCAAAACCTTTTTAAAATTTATGCTAAACGCTGTTTATTCATCTGCACCTGCACAGGAAACAATTACTTACAGTGTACTCACTAAAGATGATGTAGAGGGGGCTGTGGACTGCATTTCTTCTACTTTTACTTATGGTGAACCTATGACCAAATTACTGGGTATTTCCAAAAAGGAATTTGATCATTTTGCAAAGTTATTTGTAAATAAAGCTGTAACGGATGGCTTGTCTATTGTGGCAAAGGATAGTATATCTGGAGAAGTTATTGGGTGTTTGGTTTGTGAAGATTTTATTACTGAACTTCCAGAGGGGATTGAGACAATTTCAGAAAAGTTCTTCCCGATCTTTGGACTTCTGGAAGAACTGACTAATAAATTTAAAAGCCAGAATGTCGTAGCGCAGGGAGAGTTATATCATTTGTTTATGGGTGGAGTACGGAAAGAGTTTGCTGGAAAGGGAGTTATTGATGAACTTACTCTGGAAGCGGAAAAGCTTGCACAGTCAAAAAACTTTAAAGGTGCAATTGGAGAAGCAACAGGACCAATCTCTCAACATGTGTATGTAAATCGCTTTGGTTATCAACCACTTGATATTGTTGAATACAAAGAGTTTTTGTTTGAAGACGCACCTGTATTTGCTGACATTCAGGATTGTGAAAAATGTCAGTTGATTATTAAATATTTCAATAACTAAGTTAAAAAAAATCCCACTGTTTATGTGCAGTGGGATTCTTTCTTTTATTTGCTTTTAAACCATTGATAAGCTTGCTCAAAAGATGCTGCGAATTTTTCTACAGTATGTAGAGAAACAAATTTTTCTCCCAATGCTTTCTTATTCGTGATCTCTCCAAAGATGCTTTCAGGCAGGTTTAGTGCGATCTTCTGTAAGCCTGCTTTCTTAAGATCTTCACTCCAAATGTCGTTGACATACTGAGCTGTTTCAGGTAGGCCACCTTTAAACTCGATCAGATCAGCTATCATAAAAGGCGCTTTGTATTTAATGATCGCTTCTGTTATTTTTTGCATACCTTCTTTGGCTTTTGCATCGTTAACGAAACCTATCCATTTATACTCAACAGTTTGATGTGTTGGATTGTACACCACTTCTACGTGGGGAGCCTTGTAATAAGATATCTTTTCCATGATCTTTAAGAAGGAATTTTTATATGTAGTATAACTAATTTATAAATGATCAAACAAAAATAATGTCTTTATTGACTATTTAATAATCATAGAGGGCAGATAATGAACAATGTAATAGATTCTTTTTAAAGAGACTATATATAGATGGAGGTACGAATAGAATAAAAAAACACAACGAGATATTAAAATTAGTAGTTGCTGTATTTGTGAATAAGTGATAGGAAATAGTGCAAATTTTAGAGTTACAATTATTGCTATTTTTCATTTATGTGTTTGAAAATCATTTTTATGTTTTTAAGTATAAATGTTTGTGCATTAGCATAATAAGGCCTGTTTACTAACCAGGGAATAAGGTTTGCAGAGTAATTCTATCCCATTTTTTGAAATCTGTGTGTTTTGTATGATTTTGATTATCAGTTTGTTGTATGTGTATTATAGATAGTTTGGAATTAGTCTGCACACTAACATCAAATAGGCTACAGGTAAGTTTTTTGTTAGATTAGTCAAACACATATATAAATTTTATATCTTTGCAGTGTTCTCTTTATCTTTTAGAGAACTTATTATACTAAGAGGATACAATTATAATGTAAGAAAATAATTGGTCTTAGGGGTGCCTTTAACATTACGGGCTGAGATCATACCCTTGAACCTGATTCGGTTAGTACCGGCGAAGGAAAAGACAAAAGAAGGCTTGTCAGCCCCTGGCATACCTTATGTTTTATTCTGCAAAAAATCATTCATGAAGAAATTTACTCTTCTTTTCATTGCAATGATGTTATCATCTTTGTCGTGGGCACAATACACCATTTCTGGTAGAATAACCTCCGGAGGACAACCATTGTCAGGAGCTACAGTAAGTCTGCAAAATACTTTTAAAGGGTCTCTTTCAATGGCTGATGGCAGATATTATTTACGGAATCTCCCTTCTGGAAAGTATGTGGTAATCGTCAGTTTTATTGGATATGAAAAATTAAGCAGAGAAATCGACTTAACATCAGATCTGGCACTAGATATTGATCTGAAAAAGATGGAATATGTAGCAGACGAAATTGTAGTAGCTGCAACAAGAGCTTCGCAGAAATCAGGCACTACCTTTACCTCTGTCGACAAAGAGACGCTTGCCAAACAGAATCTTGGACAAGACCTTCCATTTCTATTAAACCAGACACCTTCTGTTGTTGTTAGTTCTGATGCAGGGGCAGGTGTAGGATATACAGGTATTCGCATTCGGGGAAGTGATCCTACACGTATTAATGTTACTGTCAATGGTATTCCTATGAATGATGCAGAATCACATGGAGTGTATTGGGTAAATATGCCCGATTTTGCGTCGTCTGTTGACAATATTCAGATTCAACGGGGTGTTGGTACATCCACAAATGGTGCTGCTTCTTTTGGGGCAACTGTTAATGTGCAGACTAATCAACTGAACCAGAAACCTTATGCCGAAATCAATAATGCCTATGGATCTTTTAATACCTGGAAACATACTGCCCGGGTAGGTACAGGCTTGATAAATGGAAAATGGGCTTTTGATGGACGCTTATCAAAAATCAGTTCTGATGGCTATGTAGACAGAGCGTCCAGCAATCTGAAATCGTTCTTTTTATCTGGCGGGTATTATGCAGGAAGTACTATGATTAAGTTCAATGTCTTTTCTGGTAAAGAAGTGACCTATCAGGCATGGAATGGTGTACCAGAATACCTTCTGAATACGGATCGTACATACAATGCTTATACATATGATAATCAGACCGATAATTACCAACAAGATCATTATCAGCTATTCCTGACACATGAGTTTAATCGTAACTGGAACGCTAACCTGGCGCTACATTATACACATGGAGAAGGCTACTATGAAGAATATAAACCAGGTGAGAGTTTGAGTTCTTATAATCTTCCTTCTATTACTATTGGAGATTCTGTAATTACAGCAACAGATTTAATTCGGCGACGTTGGTTGGATAATGATTTTTATGGTTTGGTGTGGTCTGTAAGTTATAATTCATTAAAACGATTCTCGGCAACCTTAGGTGGGGGAGCTAATAATTATAAAGGCAAACATTATGGTGAAGTAATATGGGCAAGATTTGCCAGTACGAGTGAAATCAGACAACGATATTATAACGATGATGCCAGTAAAGGAGATATAAATTTCTATGCAAAGGGGAATTATGATTTCTCAGACAAGTTGAATGGCTTTCTGGATTTACAAAATCGGTATATCACTTACTCATTTCTTGGACTTGATCAAAATTTACGTAATATAGAACAATTTGCTTTTTATAGCTTCTTCAATCCCAAAATAGGTATTACCTATCATCCATCTGACGAAAACAGTGCTTATGCTTCCTATAGTATCGGACATCGGGAACCTACCCGGGATGATTTTGTCCAGTCTACGTCTAAAAGTCGACCAAAGCTTGAACGCTTACGGAATCTGGAGGTAGGATTTCGAAAACAAAATAAGAGATATCTTCTCTCTGTCAATTATTACCTGATGTATTATAAAAATCAGCTGGTACTTACCGGGCAAATTAACGATGTAGGAGCATATACCCGAACCAATATTGCCCGAAGTTATCGCATGGGGGTTGAAGTAGAAGGAAATGTGAAACTTTCGTCAAAGTGGACTTTAGGCGCTAATGCAACGTTTAGTAAAAACAAAATTCGTAAATATCAGGAGTATATTGATAATTACGATACACAGATACAAGAGATAAAGGAGTATAAAGAAACAGACATTTCATTCTCACCAAATATTATTGCTGCTGGGACTTTATCCTATAAACCTCTGGCTGGCCTAGAAGTAAGTTGGTTGTCGAAATACGTAGGAAAGCAATATCTGGATAATACTTCCAATAACAATCGTAAACTAAATAGCTTTTTTGTAAATGATATTCGGATCAACTATACGGTTAAACCAAAATTTGTAAAGGAAATCGGATTTAATGTATTGGTAAACAATATGTTCAATCACCTGTATGAATCCAATGGATATACATTCAGCTATATATCGGAAGGTAAATTTACTACCGAAAATTATTATTACCCACAAGCGGGAACGAATTTCCTGCTTTCTGTAAATCTTAAGTTTTAAGAAAATATAAGACTCATAAACTAAGCAGCAGCGTTACAAATACTTCATTTGTAACGCTGCTGCTTAGTTTATAAGCTATTAGTGATTACAAAATTTTGTAAGTTGTGCCTTGTACTTTGTTACCCAATTTACATGCGTTCTTATTTGTACGTTATCTCTAAGATTTATATTCCTCTAATTCTTTTTGCCGGGTCTATACTGTCAGGTGTAGTTGGATATGTGGTGATAGAAAATTATTCATGGTTAGATGCTCTTTATATGACATCTATTACTGTATCGACAGTTGGATTTACAGAGGTACATCCCTTATCATCTACAGGAAGGGTCTTTACTATTTTTCTGATATTGTTTAACATCAGCATTTTTACCTATTTTATCACGGTAGTGAGTCGTTTTGTGTTTGATGGAGAGTTTATTCAGTCTTACAAAGCCTTTAAAATGAAAGAAGCTATTAATGAAATTAAAGATCATGTAATTGTCTGTGGATTTGGACGTAATGGAAGAGAGGCTGCTTCTGTCTTATACAGAAATAAAATTCCATTTGTAGTCATAGAGATGAATGCAGATAAATTCGAGAATGCAGACTTTCCTTTAACACACAGAATGATGGCAGATGCTACCAAAGATGAAATATTGCTGGAAGCTGGGATAGATCGTGCCCGTTCATTGATTTGTGCTATGCCTAATGATGCAGATAACGTATTTGTGGTATTGACCGCACGTGATCTTAATAAAAAGATTACCATTATTAGTCGTGCTTCAGATTATACGAGTGTTCGCAAACTGAAGATAGCAGGGGCTAACAATGTGATTATGCCTGATACGATAGGAGGGGCGCATATGGCTATGCTTACTCTAATGCCAGATGTAAAAGAATTTATCGACTTATTAAGCACACAGATGAGTGATAACTTTCAGATTGCTGAACTGATTGTGGATAAAAATGTCAGTTTAGTTGAGTTGGATGCCTGGCGTACTACAGGTGCTACCGTATTGGGAGTAAAAACAACAGCTGGAGATTACATACTTAATCCTGCTCCGACTGCTCAGCTACATAGTGGTGATCGTTTGATTTTAATGGGAGCGCTTGAGCAAATCAGAAATGTCAATAAGAAGATAGGAGTTTTATGATAAGTTCCGGATTGGTATAAAACGAGAGTATATCGATCCGGAACCTGTTATAGTAAATTATTTCAACTCTTTGTATAGCTCCTGCGCTTGTTGATGATAAGGATGTGCAGGTGTTTGTGTAATGCTTGTTACTATTTCCTTTGCTTTGTTCGTTTCCTTATTCTGGAAGTAGGCTAATGCAAGATACCACTGTGCCTCATCATAAAATGTAGATGTAGAGGAGATCTGTTTTAGGGTTGTAATGGCCTCGGCGGGCTGTTCCAGCTGCATATGTACATTAGCTTTGTAAAATAAGGCTGAGTCAGATGCATTTCCTTTATCTTCTAATGTTTCCAATATACCTAATGCCTGCGCATAGTTTTTGGCACGATATAGCTGTAGCGCATGGTTTAAAGGGTCCTGATTGGCAGATTGCGTTGCCGTATTTTCATATGGAGTGAAATAACGTGCAAAAAGTGCATCATGAGATACATTAGCTTTTAACAGCAGGTAGACAGGTATCAATAACACAATAGCTGCTGCTGCCGCCCAGTAAAAACGTTGACGTGTACGCTCATCAAATCGGATGACTTGGGTAGGAGGATGATATGCTGACATGTTGCTTTCAACTTCTTCCAGTTTGGATAACATTCGTCCACGTCCTACAGCTCGTAAACCTTCGCGTATTGTTCTTTGTAAAGCAACCTCTTCTGAAAAGGAAGTTTCCTGAGCTACCCGAGTTTCGAATTCCTTTCTCTCGTGAGGACTTAGTTTGCCTTCAAAGTACCGTTCGATTAATTCTGTATTTTCCATAATGTATAGTGTTTGCAATTTTTATTCCAAAATGTTTGGACTACTCGGATAGCTGAGAAAATAGTTTATTTTTAAATAACTTCTTTAAGAGGTGTATTCTAAATCTATATAACAGGTAAAGAGTATACTTGTATGCATTCTGAGATCCTATATATTTTTAATGCCAAGAACAGACTCCTGAAATATTTTCTTTAATCGGGTTAAACACTTGTACTTTTGTGTCTTGGCAGAATCTGTACTTTTGTAATCCATTTTAGTAGCAAGTTCCTCAATACTTAAATCCTGATAATAATACATCTCCAATACAGTACGACAAGGCTCCCCCAATTCTATTAAAGCTTTTTCCAGCATTTTGTACATTCCTTCTTTCTCTTCTGACGTCTCGCCTTCTAGATTCTCTAACTGAAAACCATCTTTTATTTTATCCTGTTCAAACTGCTGAATTTTCAAGTCCCGTTCTCTGGCTACCTGATTCTCATGCAATTTGTTTTTTCCAATAGCGAAAAGATAGGTTTTAACAGAGCTGCTCAGCTTGGAAAGTTTGCCCGACATGATGTTCTCATAAAAGATAGTTATCGCAACCTGAAAAACATCTTTGGCAATTTCTTCATTACAGGAGAAATGACGCATTGCCCAAAAAATGAAATCGTTTCGGTATGCTCGATAAATAGCCATCAATTTTGATTCATCACCTTGCCGGATGCGTGCAATTATATTTTCGTCTGACATAGTTCAATGGTTAATGGCATAGAGGGGATTTGGTAACCCCGATTTTACAAAAATAGAGGAAGAATTTATGGCAGACAAAAAACGTTCCCCTTTTTCCACCCTTCATGTATTACTATTCCAGATTTCTGTAGCATAATGCTGTTTGAGTGGTCTTCTTTCTTAAGAAGCATTGTTGATGTTGCTTTACAGGATTATGGAACTTTTGTGAGTAGAATAAAAGTTTGATTGGGACAATATAGTTATAACAAGAAATATGCAACAGGTGATTTTTCAACAGGATATTGATCATGCCATGTCGTATGAACAATACAAAGATCTCATTGATACATTGTTATCGGAGCATAAAACAACTGGTTCCAATCAATCAGAAGGATTGGTAAAATATACAGAATTAAACCGACAACGGATGCGTAAGTGGGATAAGACAATTGTTTTAAAGCCTGAACTTGTAGCTAAGTTGCAAAATTATACAATACCTATGATCTGGGTTGTTTTAACTGAAGCATGGTGTGGGGATGCTGCGCAAAATATTCCTGCTATTGCAAAGATGGCTTCCATAAACCCCAATATCTCCTTACGAATTGTACTTCGGGATCAAAACCCCCTTATTATGGATGCTTATCTGACCGGGACAAGTCGTTCAATTCCTAAACTTATTGCTTTGAAAAAAGATACGCTGGAAGAGCTAGGTACTTGGGGACCGCGTCCGGTAGAAGTCCAAAAGTTTGTTATGGATTTTAAATATAACCCAGACACTATGACTCAGGAGCAAATGTATGAGAAAGTACATGCCTGGTACGCTAATGACAAGACACAGTTAATCCAACAAGAATTTATAAATTTACTCAACCTCTGGCAGGCATAGATATTTTAAATAGTATTTACAACAAGAGCAGATAGAGAAGTTGGTTAAGTGTAAGTAAATAACTTAAGTAAATAATCAAAAGACCATGCGTCAGAACTATAAATTTTTGATATTATGTGTTACTGTATATCTTATTTTATATACAGCAAGTCCATATATAGGCATTCCTTCATGGGTAATAGGGACTGCCTATCTTATATCTCCTCTTTTAGTGATATGGATGGTTATAAGTATCCTGAGAGGAGAAGCATATTCAGGGAAAACGTTTGATGAGGGATATTTTTATGCAGATGGAAATGCTCCTAAATCCATAGATGCAGATAAATAAATGTAAAAGGGCAATATTTTATATAAGTATAAAATATTGCCCTTTTATCATGATTGTAAAATCAATTAAGAGGAATAGGTACGGTTTTGCTGTCTTTCATTACAGAAAGAACAATCATAGATTCTAGACTGCCAATTTCTTCCAGCTTGCTCATTTCTCCCATTACCAGATCCTGGAATGAATGTAAGTCTTTCGTTACAATCTTTAATAAGAAGTTAGAAGATCCTGTAATATTATGACATTCTATTACTTCATCCAATTCATCAATTTTCTGTAAGAACGAATCCATAGACTTACGACTATTATTCGTTAGAGAGATCTGCACAAAAAAAGTGGCTCCTAAACCCGCTTTCGGTCCATCAATTTGTGCATAATAATTTTTAATATAGCCATCGTTTTCTAACCGTTTTACCCTTTCAAAGATAGCAGCCTGTGATAATCCAATTTGTTGAGACAAATAGGCATTCGTAACTTTTGCGTTGTTTTGTAATAGATTAAGTAGTCTGTAGTCAATCTTATCTAGTTTAGTTAAGTTTTCCATAAGCAAAGTTGGAATTAAAAAAGTTTTTGGGATAATTTGCTTTTAGGTTTTGGCTTTCAGTTTGTTAGGATCTAAAGTCTTCCCCGTATTTTTATTTATACAGTTGATTGCTTATATAAAGAATAACTGTCAATGTGTTTAAATTAGTATCTATATATAGTAAAAAACTCTTCCAATTAATTATTGGAAGAGTTTTGTGGAAATTATTCTACCTGTACACTACGTGCACTAACTGTCTGTAAAGCAACCTCTTTTACGATATACTGATTGCCATTTGATATTTCAAAACGGTAAGCCCCGTCACTCAGGTTATCCAGATCAAACTTGCGTATATAATTCTTTCCGGAAACCACTTCTGAATATACCAACTGATTTTGAGCATCACGTAGCTGTACAGTGACCTTTCTGCCAGAATTGTTAAGGAAATGTACTTTGAATTTGGTTGTCTCTGGAATTTGATACACTACAGCTTCAAGTGCTTTGGGTGCAGCAAGTATTTCTGATTTATTTCCACTCGCCATAGTTTGAGCGTAACCACTTACTGTAATTACAGTTGTCAGCGTTAAGCCAACGAGGATACCTTTTCCTCTTTTTAGAAAGGTTTTCATAGTTTTCATTGTTAGTTGTAGATAAATGTTATAGTTGTAGTGCACACTTATTATTGTCTAATAAGTGATGTATTGCTCGCAAAATAAGTATTAATGACTATAAGATGCATGAGCGAGACAAAAGTTGCATCATTTTTTTTGATTTACAGGAATGTGAAAGTCTTTTATATAAACGGCTCTAAATATAGGTTGAGTGGCTTATAAATTAACTTGTCTTTTCCTGGAAAGTTTTTCTGAATTTCTTCTGATGAAAAAGGTTTCTATATTCGTGCCATAAAATAATTTAAGGTTTATATAGTTGATTTTCAATGTATTGTCTGTTGGGAATTTTGTGGCTTTTTTTAATTACGTCCGATTTTGAGACCACTTTGTTCAGTTTCGGACAAAACATGCATTTGATCGCCCATAAATCATATATTATATATGTAGTAAATATACAAATGAGTAAAAAGCCTGTGTTTTACATTTTTTAGGTATATAAGTAAATTTCTACTTTCAAATTTGTGGATTTCGCAATTAGGCTTTTGGTGCGTAATTTTGTTGTTTGTTTAAACTGAAACTTTAAGAGTAGGAGTGAAAAGATATTTTCTGGAAGTAGCTTATAATGGGACAAATTACCATGGCTGGCAGGTACAGGCAAATGCCAATACAGTACAGGCTGAGTTAAACAAAGCTTTAAGTATTTTGTTGAAGGAACCTGTAGAAACCTTGGGAAGCGGTCGAACTGATGCAGGTGTGCATGCAACACAGCAACTTGTACATATAGACTCTAAAGCAGATCTTCTGAAAGGCTCTATTGTTCATTCTTTGAATGCATTGCTACCAGCTGATATCTCTGTTATAGATATTTATCAGGTTGAACCAACTGCCCATGCACGTTTTGATGCTTTTAGTAGAAGTTATGAATATAGGATTTCTCACCAAAAGAACCCTTTTCTACCAAAAATGTGTTACCGCTACAGAGGTACTCCTGATATAGCCCAAATGAATGAAGCGGCACAGCTTTTACTGCACTATACAGATTTTGAATGTTTCAGTAAAGTCAAGACAGATGTAAATAACTTTCGCTGTACTATTACAAAGGCATTCTGGATATACGAAAATGATTGCCTGGTATTTCATATATCTGCTAATCGTTTTTTAAGAGGTATGGTTCGGGCTATTGTTGGAACATTGCTGGAAGTGGGTGAAGGAAAGATGAACATAGATGATTTTGAAAAAGTTATACAAGGACAGGATCGTCAAAAGGCCGGACGGGCGGTTCCTCCAGAAGGTCTTTTCCTGACAAGAGTAGAGTATCCTTTTGAATTGAAAAAAAACAGAATATAGATTAATCGGTTAGAGTAAACATATGTGTTTGATCAATACTAATATTTTTTACTAATGCAGCTAGAAGAGAAAAGCGGTAAAATTTTTGACATGGTGATTCTGCGTCGTTTATATGGTTTTATGAAGCCATATATGGGATACTTTATCATACTTGTTATTTTAATCATGTTATTGGCTGTTATTGGCCCTGTTATGCCCCTTTTAATCCAGTATACAATAGATCATTATATACTACGAATGGATTATCAGGGACTCACTAAAATGGTATTGATTATGGTTGCTCTATTATTTAGCCAGGCCATTATCCAATATTGTAACACCTATCTTTCAGGTTGGTTGGGGCAAAACATTATCCGGGATATACGTATTAAGTTGTATCGGCATCTATTGGATCTACGACTTAAATTCTACGATAACACACCTATCGGCAGATTGGTGACCCGTACTATATCTGATATTGAAACATTGGCAGATGTGTTTAGTGAAGGTATTGCTGCCATTGCTGGCGACTTATTACAGATAGTGGGTATTCTGGCTATTATGTTCTATACCGAATGGCGCCTGACGTTGGTGAGTCTATCCATATTGCCTTTTATGTTTCTGGGGACCTATGTGTTCAAGGAAAAAATCAAAGAGTCATTTAATGAAGTGCGTACAGCTGTAGCCAATCTGAATTCTTTTGTTCAGGAACATATTACAGGGATGAGTATTGTGCAGATCTTTAATAGCGAAGCAACTGAATATAAGAAGTTTGAAGAAATAAACAGAGAGCATCGCCGGGCTAACCTTAAATCCGTATTGTATTATTCTGTTTATTTTCCTGTTGCAGAGGTAATTGCTGCTGGCTGTACCGGATTATTGGTATGGTATGGGGCGAAAGGTGTTCTGGCTGAACATATAACATTAGGTACATTGATTGCTTTCATCATGTATATCTCAATGTTTTTTCGTCCTTTACGTATGATCGCAGATCGATTCAATACATTACAAATGGGTATTGTGAGTACAGAGCGTATTGTGAAATTATTGGATAGCGAAGAATACATTCCTAACCAGGGTAAGATTACTCCAGATTCCATTCAGGGAAATGTAGCATTTGATAATGTCTGGTTTGCCTACAATGAGGAGAATTATGTGCTGAAAGGTATTTCATTTGAGGTAAAGAAAGGACAAACGGTTGCATTGGTAGGTGCTACTGGGGCTGGAAAATCATCAGTAATTAACCTTTTGAGCCGATTTTATGATATCAATAGTGGCAGAATACTGGTAGATGGAATAGATCTTAAAGAATATGAATTAAATGCATTACGCAGTCAGATTAGTGTAGTGCTTCAGGATGTATTTTTATTTTCAGATTCCATTCTGAATAATATCACTTTGGGAAACCCTGCTATTTCGTTGGAGCAGGTTATGAATGCTGCAAAACTGGTGGGTGCTCATTCTTTTATTGAGAAACTACCTGGAGGATATCAATATAATGTAATGGAACGAGGTGCTACTCTTTCTGTAGGACAGCGTCAGTTAATCTCGTTTGTAAGAGCATTGGTATATGATCCTAAAATTATTGTTTTGGATGAAGCAACCTCTTCTGTAGATAGTGAGACTGAGGAGATGATAGGAGATGCCATTCAGACACTGATGCAGGGTCGTACCTCTATTGTAATAGCACACAGATTGAGTACCATTCAGAATGCCGATAAGATTATTGTATTAGATAGAGGTGAAATAAAAGAGCAGGGGACGCATGAAGAATTGTTGTTGCTGGATGGCTACTATGCTCAGCTTTACCGGATGCAATACAAAAGTATAGTACAGCATGAAAAAACACATCATGCAGAACGGGAGAGTAAAATATAGATTATTGATTGACTGACCCAATAATCTATTGGGTCAGTGTAAATATTTGCTTTTCACCTGACGCATAAGCAAACACAATGCGTTGAGGAATAGAAAGCTCTCCATCCTGAGTATATTCTTCAAATTGGGCAGACACTTTCTTTCCGTCTAATTTGAATTCATAATTGTCAGGTTTGTTTTTTGTTGCTCCAATAAAATCAAGATTGCGTTGTGCTCCTTCTTTATTCTCAAAATAGTAGTGTTTCTCTTTTTCCTGCCCCATAACTGTGTAAATAAATACATCCGAAGTACCTGTTGACTCATAGTGGTATTCCTCATAAAAAGCCCCTTCTTGTTCCTCTTCCGGATGCGTGGCAGCTTCCGTAACGTTATTCGCAGATGTATTTGTAATAAGTTTTATCAGACCATTGTCTACAACCTGAAACTTTTTCTCGGTTTGTTCATCCGAAATAATAGTAGAATCGGTTTCAGATGCCATACTTTTTACTCGTTCATTGATACTAATGGCATATTTCTGATCTATAATGGCGGAAAAAGTACCCATTGTGAGGATACCTACTACCTTGTCCTGAATCAGAGCAATATCACTTAACAAGCTATCTGAAAGTGAGTAAGTGGCCAGACGTAGCTCTGAAGCATCAATATCGTGATACGTGTATAATAACCCATACCACTTTGGATTAGCTATCTTTCCGATGATTTTCCATTCCGGATCTGAGCCAGCTGTATCAGGTTGCAAATGGAAATGACTAACCAGGGCAGAATCTGCTACCATTCCCGTATCAGGGACCTGCTTCCAGGTTTGTGGCAATTGTATAGTAGCGAAATCTGGTTTAGGTTCTGCAGTGGTAGTATGTTTTGTTGATGTATTGTCTGTACAACTATACATGATCATCCCCATGTAAATGAGAAAGAAATAAAGCTTGTTTGCCATATCAACTATTGAATATACACTTTTATATAGGTGCTTGGGAAAAGGTAAAAGACGAAAAATCAGATCACTAATTGCAGCCAATAGGAAAGCACCAGTGAAGAGTATTTTTTAACGTGAATATGGAATGAAATGTTATCTCCAAAAAGTATACTAGAAGGATGATAAATATGAATTGTAATTTGCTGGTTGGGGATAGATCTGAGTTAAAAGTATAAAATTGAACTTATAAATACTCCATTTTGGGAGAGAAACTTTAACAAATTGTTCATTGTGTATCTTATTAATATAAAACGAATGATACTCTGTTCAATGCCGTTAGTCAAATCTAATATCACAACCGGGTAACCATGAGTTAATCTTTTCTTTCTCTGAATCTGTGATAGGGTTATCCAGTAAACTTAATAATTCCAGGTTTTTCAGACTACTGATTTCGCCTGGCAATTCTTGTAAAACATTATAGTTTAGATCCAATCGTTTAAGATTCACAAGGTTACCTATTTCAGGAGGAAGTGTCTTTAACTGGGCCAGTTGTATACCTAGGTCTTGTAGTTCTAAGAGGCTTCCAATTGTTTCAGGGAGTTGTTGTAGTTTTGTTTCCTCTATTTGTAATGCACTTAGATTTTTTAGATTCCCAATCTCAGTTGGAAGAGATTTTAATGGATTTCGACTGAGATTGAGACTATCCAGGTTTGTAAGATTCCCAATCGTGGATGGTATGCCGCTAATACGATTAGAAGATAAAGACAAGTATTCCAATTGCATACAGTTTCCAATTTCCAATGGAATGGATTTGAGTCTGTTATTATCAAGAGATAAGTGTTGCAACTGGATCAACTCTCCAATTTCAGGAGGAATAAGCCTCAATCGGTTAGCTGCTAAATTTAATCCCTGCAATTGAATCAAATTATTGATTTGTGAAGGCCAGGATGTTAGTTTGTTACTCTCTAAATGTAATCTTCTTAAATTGGCTAGATTTGAAATTTCTATAGGAAGTGAATCTATTTGGTTATAGCTCAGACTTATATCAATCAGTTGAGTCATCTTGCAGATTTCGGGAGGGAAGGTGGTTAACTCGTTATTATCCAGATACAGTTCAATAAGGTTTTTTAATAAGGTAATTTCAATAGGTAAGGCAGTAATGTGGTTGTTAAATATTTTTAGTGTTTCCAGCTTTGTCATATACTTAATCTGCACTGGAATAAAGGTGAGGTTAGACTTGTCCAGATAGACTTCTGTTGCGGTAGTAACTTTGTGAAGTTTTTCTGTGAAAGAGAAGTCTCTTGGAGGCATAAACCTTCTTTCTGGCGCAAGCCACTCAAATAGAAGCTCAATGTCATTTTTAAATTCTTCAATATCAATTAGAAGCGATTCTGCTAGAGTCAGTCCTAGTTCAATATTTTCCAGTTGTCCCGATTGTAGTAACCGTATCACATTTGTTCTTTCATTGTTTGCTTCTGACATATGCATTTGCTATTGTTTCCAACCATTGTAAAATTCAAAAGTTTACACAAAGTTGCTACCCTTTTACCAAAATAAAAGCAGGCATGTTACAAGGTAACATGCCTGCCGCTAAAATTACAAAGTGATCGTGAGGGAATGCAGACAAACTGCATGGCAGTATGTTTGCGTCAGCTTATATGATGATAGATAAGGTTTTAAATTTAAGCAAAGACAGGGGAATGAGAAACACAGGAAATAAGTCTTAACAGAGATATAACAGATGCGAACTTTACAGTAACAGTTCAATAATAAGGCAGGCATGCTACAGAGTAACATGCCTGCCTGGGGTAACAAAGAATTTTTTCCAAACATTTAATTAATAAGTAGTAAAAATACAAAAACGATGCCTGTGCTTTATTGCTTGTTTGCCTTCACATGAAGATTGACTCAAAGTTGCCTGGTTTATGAGGTTAAACCTGGTTCATTTTGAGATACGTATGGTATGAATCGAGTCCGATAGAAAAGTATTGCATGTATAGTTATTACTACACGCCAATCTGAGTAATATGAGAATAATCTTTTAAAATTATGGGGAGATTTTTCTACTGCTGCCTATATTAACACTACACGGTTATACTTTACTTGCTGAACTATAATCAGCTTCAGATACTAATACGAATGGCTATTACCAAGATACTTTTATATATATATTTGTATGAAGTAGCTTACAGATTCGTGAGGTACAATTATTGCAGAATGACCTTGCACAAATCGGTCCCATTCCGATCCTCCAGCTAGCTATCAACTATATTGATCCAACTACCAAATGGTATTTTCTCCAATGCCAGATTAGTCTACCTATTCTGGCAAGGGTGCTATTTGTAGTTGACGAACTCAGCATTTACAAGCCACAAGCAGTTTTGGAAAATTATTCAACAAACTGAAGTCATGGAAACAGAAAAGGTTATTTATGAAAAGATATGCCAACAAACATCTCTCTCTTATCAGTTTATATTAGCTCCTGACAGGAAAACAGAAGGAATCCAATGTTTGGTATGTGGTCTGATTAGTTATGATCTATCAGATGTGAAATTCAGGTTTTGTTCAGGTTGTGATAAATTTCACCACTAATGCATTTATGCTCTTATGGAGTGCCTGCGCTATCTTTATTGGGATGTCAATTGTTACTCTGGACTATAATGCTATAATTGAACAATAGAGGTGTATAATATCATTGTTTTTGTAAGTAAACTGGACAGATAATTAGGCCGATCCGCCTCTGACCGTAATTCCCTCTTTTCATAAGGAAAAGTCTATAAAATGGCAATAATTATTGCCATACTGCAATTAAATCAGTCCTGCCTGCACCATCCATTGAGTCCTGCTTTCGTCATATCAAAGTATATTTCATAGGATGGTATAGTATGTCTCTCTTACAAAAATCAGGAGTATCCAAACAATACAGATGGTTTGATGATGAAATTCCTTACTTTCTAAATATATTGTAGGTGTGTGTAGGCTCATTCCATGCCTAATCGATTTGATAACTATGTGATAGTAAACTTGTTTAATGGATACAAATGGAAATACTTTGAATTGATAGCTACTAGTAATCCTGGTTCATATTGAACACAAATAATGTGCAAGAAACATCTATTCTCAAACTAAGTCAATATATGGACTGCTGGCAATTAGAGTGGAATTGGGGTAATTATGAAGCCTTAGTATAACGCAGTATTACTAAAGATCAGATATTTGACTTACCAACAACTCAGACTAGTGCAGGTTTGTTTAGCATCAATATGCAGAGACAGCGAACAATTAGATACTAAATTGGTGGAGCGCTAGTAAGCAGGCTGTCACGTTATTACTAATCTACCTAGTTTTAACAACCTGATTTTTAATATAGAAGAATCCCTACGTTTGGAGAGACGAAACTGTTTTTTCTCATCTTACTGAATGAGTTAGAGTTATGAAAGCACCTTTATGACTCTATTTTTAATAAAGCCCATCCAAAATTTTTAATATCATATAAAAAGATTACCCAATAATTATGTTATAAAGGACTGAATGACGCAAAATAGTCTCAGTTTGCTACAAAATCTATTCGTTGATGCTTTAAAAATATGACAAATCACTCACTGAAAGGACGAGTAATAATTCTTTCTATGGTATTGATTATTTGTACATTAACCACTATAAGGAAACAATTTATGGTCGTTAAATATATAGTTTTTAGATTGTTTGCAAATTGAGATTATAAAACGTGATTGTAGTGTTTTTACTAACTCGTAAATATATTTTCTAGTATAGTATGTTTAATAACTGTATTTATAGAGGATATAAGTATTTCTTTTGACTAGTGATTTTTTTTGGTTATTTATACTTATACGTGTAAATAAATTCATTGTTTTGTTGGTTGTTTACTATGTATTGGTTTTATTTGTGCGTTACTTTTTCGGTGTAAATATAATACTTCATAAGATTAGCCACTCATTAAACAAAACCCATTATCAATGAAAAAGAGTTGTAGCTTACTACTCGCTTACACCGCTATTTTAACCTTCTTTGCTTCTTGTGGAAGTCAAGAAATAGTAAAGCCTGAATCTAATACTAAACACGTTAGCAGTAGCGCAAAGGTATTACCATCTGATGCCTATTGGATTACTCAGAATCCAGATGGAGAATATGTTTCCAGCTATGGTGGGGGTATTAAGTTTGGAAAAAGCCTAATTCGCCCAACTGTAGTAGATCAGACTGGTAATACTGATGGAGAACCTATATCAGGTTTTTCCAATGGATTAGTGACTTTCCAGAACTTTCCTACATTATCATCCATGGTAAATAATGAAAAGTTTGTTGCCATTGAGCCAACATTTCCGAATGCAATTACTATTGATGAAATAATCAAATATTTTGGGGATTTGAAAGCATATTGGAGTGATCAGTCTGGAATTGTCGAACGTCCAAAACCTATTGGTAGCACTACAGGAAGTGGGAGTGTATATGAAGTTAGAGGAATGGTTGTTCGTGATCATACATCACCTACTAATGCATCTGTTGTTCCTGACACATATGTATATACGCCTGGTACTACTACACCTCCTACTGGAGGACTTTATATCTGTTTTATGACACTAAACGGATATGCGTTACAGTTTTATGGGTCGAATTATACTAGTGGGAAGATTAGTAAAATACTTGTTACTAATTCCAGTACAGTCACAGTGTCAAGTTTCTCTATAAGGTATAAATCCGTTATTGATGGGTATGAGCTTACTGGCACAGCAACATTAAGTAATGGTACTACTTTGACATTTACAAACACTTTAGCGAATCCCTCTACCTAGTACTTAGTAGAGAAATTATCAGAATATAAAAGCGTTTAGACAATTTTTGTCTAGACGCTTTTATATTCTAGAGATATATTTAGAAATTGCAAAATATAGATAGCTATTTTACCTAGAGTTCATAAATAAGAGCCAAATCAGACATAAAAACTTGCTTATGGTTTAAAAGAAGGTTTTACATAATTTGAAGGTGGAAATTTTCTTCTTCTAACCTGACTGTATAAAGTTCTTCTTTTGTTAAGTGGAAATATAGATTTTGAAGTACATGAATTTCTCCAACATCAAATGTATTATTCATAAATGTTTGTGCATCCCATCCACCAAACAGGTCTTTGTATCGGTTATTAGTCATTACAGAAACAGGTTCTTTTAATGATACATACCTTGGTGGATAGTGTGTTCCATCTAGTGTAAATTCTATTTTTAAAATTGTGACAAGGCTGTTTTGTGAAGTGGATAGTTTGTCCCAAACTTCACTGATAATACCAAATCCCTGACACTCTTCCCTCTGGCTGTTTACATAATTCTCATTTAAAATCTTAAACTTTGTTGACTCCAGAATCTGTCTGTTCAAAGGTATTCCCTGTATTTCCTGTTTATTCCTCCAGATATATTTTTTCTCTTCATGCTCAGAATAAGTTTCCAGTTGATAATCAGGCAGCGTTTCTATTTGACTTGGTTTCGAGGAAATCACTTTCGCATAGGGTTTAAAGTTACTATCACTAATACCGGATTCAACAAAATTTCCGGTTTGTAAGCCTGCATACAGAGTATTGGAAATAAAGTCCATAACAAATACTAAAACGACTAGAATGAAACATAGGACAAAAACAATAAATGATGAGTTCTTTATTTAGTAACTTGTTTATTGTTTATGATTTGATTTTAATTGAAATGTTTTTTTAGAATGATTTCGTACAAAATAAGCCAGGTTTGAAGATAAATGAATTATATAGGTATTTCTTCAAGATTAATATTTGTACAGTATACAATAATAATACCCGTCACCAAGTGGATTGGTGTATTTCCTATTGTAGGTTTCCTCTTGATTTAACAAATTAGATATCGAATAGTAAAAAATTAGATTTTGCCTTATTCGTTTATGTTATCTATAACAAATGGAAAATCTATTCGAGCAGAGACAGGACGTTATAGACAATAAGAAGTATAAACAATCGCAACTTCAGCTATTGCTTCTATTAGTGGGATGTTGTTACTGACGGAAGTATCTTACTTAAATGTAACCTTACGATTTGGCAGCCAAGTACAAATATTAACCTGTTCTTCCCATGGGAAATGATTTCCTTTTGATATAAACTCTTTTGGATTACTAAGATTACCTATTTCTTCTATCTTCTGTGTGAACTCTGTTATTTCAATTTGTAGTGAATCCGCCAAATTTGCTACTCTCCATTTGGCTGGAGTACAGCAGACGCATTACATTCTCTTTTTCGCTATTGGCTTCTGAGATAGAATCTACTCAAATCTGATGTTACAACTGGGAAGCCAGGATTTGATTTTTTCTTTTTCATCATCTGGAATAGGGTTATTTCGTAATGAAAGGCTCTTTAGATTTTTTAGATTGCTAATTTCAAGAGGAAGTGAAGCAAATAGGTTGTTATTCAGATTCATAGAGTATAGATTTGATAATTGATAAAGCTCATAAGGTAAAGAACTTAATTGATTATACTCTAATTGGAGAAATCTCAAATTGGATAACTTGCCAATCGATTTTGGTAAATCTGTCAATTGGGAAAAGCTAGCATTTAAGTCGAATAGATTTTGTAATTTTTCTATTTCTGTAGGCAAAGAATAGATATTGCTTAACGACAAATTACTTAGTTTTGGTAAATTTGAAAGAATAATAAGTGTTTCAGAAAGTGAGGTAAGTTGGGTAAATCTTAAATTTAAATTTATCAGATTGCAAAGGTTTTCTATTTCTTTGGGTAAGTGCCCTAATGGGTTACTAGATAAATATAATGATTTAAGTTTAGATAGATGACCAATCTCAACAGGTAGCTCTTTTATTTTGTTGTTTGATAGATTTAACTCTTGTAATTCAGAAAGAGCACCTATTTCTGTTGGTAAATAGTCCAGCTGATTATAAACTAAAGCCAGAGTCTCAAGTCTTTTTAACTCTCCTATTTCAGAAGGGAGAGTTTGAATTTTACAATGTACAAAATCTAAACTTTTTAGGTTTGTTAAATATCGGATCGTTGGCGGAATGTAGGGTTGTTTATGTTTGGATAGCCCTAGTTCTGTAATAGAAGAGGCCTTTAATAACTTATTCTTCATGGTTAGTTTTTTATGCTTTCCAAACCATTCAAACAGTGCATCAAGATCTGATTTTATATCACTAAGATCTATATTTACAGCTCGCGCAATATCCAATCCCAGCTCAATATTCTCCATTTGACCGGATTGTAATAACCGCATTACATTCTCTTTTTCATTAGTAGTTTCTGACATACTTTGTTGCTTTAATAGAAATCTCCTATGTTATTATAACCCCACTCATTGATCCATTTATATTCTTCCTCAGAAAAGGGATTACCATTTACTGAAAGCACTTGTAGCTTGGTCAAGCTAGTTATTTGAGAGGGTAAAGATTGTAGTTGGTTATTCTCCAGGAGAAGTTCTTTAAGCATGGTCAGATTGCCAATTTTTTCGGAGATAGATTCCAGTTGATTTTCGTTTAAATAGAGAGTTTGCAGTTTGGTAAGTTCAAAGAGGTGATCGGGAACAGATTTGAGCTGGTTATGACTTAAATCCAGATGATGAATGTCTTTATTCGATACCAAAAGTTCGGTTGGCAATGATTGAAATTGATTTCTTGACAATGCTACATAAGTGAGTTTGGTTAATTTTTCTATTTCAGTAGGTAAAGATGTGAGATTGATAGAAGTGAGTTGTAATGCTTCAAGCTCAGTGAAATTTCCAATTTCAGCAGGTATACTTTGTAGTGGATTTGCACTTAAATCTATTGCTTGAAGCAGAGTCATTGTATTGATTTGACATGGCCAGTTAGTTAACTTATTATTGCGTAGATATAAGCCTTTCAAACTAGTGAGGTTGGCAATCTCTGTTGGTATTGAGTCTATTTGGTTATTATTGAGATCTAAAGACACCAAATTGGTCATATGAGCAATTTCCGCTGGTATTGAGTCTATTTGGTTATACCCCAGATTTAACTCAGTAAGCTGAGTCATTTTGCAGATTTCAGCAGGAAATACTGAAAGCTGATTCCTGTATAGGTGTAATTTTCTAAGATTGTGTAGTGTTGTGATCTCAATAGGTAGTTCTGTGAGTTGATTGTTATGTAGGTCCATCGCTTCCAGATTTACCAGATACTTAATTTGGGTAGGAATAGATGCTAGATTACGTTTTTTTAAGTAAATTTCTTTTGTTAAGGTTACTGTCCTAAGTTTCTTATGAAAAGGAAACTCACTTTTAGGGGTATATCTATCCGCCCAGGAAATAGTAGGATCAAACTTGTCAATAAAACGATCTCCGATATTAAACCAGTCAAAGATAATTTCAATATCGTTTTTGAACTCTGTTATATCAACTTGCAGAGAATCTGCCAGCGTTAAGCCCAGCTCAATATTGTCCATTTGGCCAGAGAGTAACAGCCGCATTACATTCTCTTTTTCGCTTTTTACTTCTGACATGGTATTTGCTAAAATATAACCTCACAATTGGGCAGCCAGGATTTGAGTTTTTTCCTCTCTGGTAGTGAGATAGGATTATTTACTAATGCTAATGCACTTAGATTGGTTAAGTTGGCAAATTCAGGGGGAAGTGAACTAAGTTGATTATCGCTTAAATCTAAATATCTCAGATTAGAAAGATTACCAATCTCTTTAGGTACTTCTACCAATTTATTATCGGATAAGTGTAAATCTGTCAAGTTTACAAGAGAACCAATTTCTACTGGTAATTCCGAAAATTGATTGTTTGATAAATGCAAATCTGTCAGGTTTGAAAGGCTGCCGATGGTGCCTGGCAACTCTTTCAATTGATTATACTCTGAAAATAGCTGTGTCAAGTTTGAAAGATCTCCAATTCCTTGTGGCAGTTCTATCAATTGATTTTTTTGTAAATGCAGATGCTTAAGTTTTGAAAGAGTACTTATCTTTTCTGGCAATACTGTTAGTTGATTCCCTTCTAAAAATATATGTGTCAGGTTTAAAATGGTATTGATTCCAACAGGCCATTCTTTGAATCTATTATTTTGCAAATGTAAACCTGTTAGGCTAGAAAGATTACCAAGCTTTTCTGGTAACTCAATCAACTGATTATTTGAGATGTCTAAATATAGTAACTGAGAGAGATTGCCAATTTGTGAGGGTATTGATTGTAATTGGTTATTATGTAAGGATAACCATCGTAAGTTGATTAGATTACCAATGCCCTCTGGTAAATAAGTCAATGCAATATTCTTTAAATTTAAAGATTCTAGGTTTACAAGAGTACTAAGTTGAGTAGGCCATTGGGAGAATTTATTATTTTCTAGGACTAAGATTCGCATCTTAGTAAGCTTGTTAAGCTTTTCTGGTAATTGGATTAATTGATTATGAGGTAAAATCAAAAAAATCAGGTTTGAAAGGCCACTGATCTCTTCTGGTAATGTAGTTAATTGATTATAGGATACATTTAAAGTTTGTAAGTTGACAAAATATCTAATCTGAGATGGTATAAAAGTCATCTTTCGTCCACTGAAATCAATCTCTGTTTTGGAAGCAGTTTTAAGAATCTTTTTATCAAATGACAGGTTTTTATATTTTCCATACCAATCAAACAAGATGTCCATGTCTTTCCTCACATCTGCAATATCGATCTTTAATGTTTTGGCGATGGATAAACCAAGTTTAATACTCTCTTCCTGTCCAGAGAGCAATAACTTCATTACATTCTCTTTTTCGCTATTGACCTCTGACATGGTATTTTCCTAAAAGTTAATCTCATGATGGGGTAGCCAAGACTTGATCTTTTCTCTTTCGGTATCTGAAATTGGATTCTTTCTTAAACCTAATGAAGTGAGATAGCCTAGCTTACTAATTTCTGGAGATAATGAAGTTAGTTGATTACCTCCAAGATCCAGAACATCTAAACCACGCAAATTGAAAAACTCTACTGGTAGTTTATCTAGTTGTGTCTCTGCTAAGTATAACTTCATAAGTCCTGTTAGTTCCCCAATCTCTGGAGATAAAGAACCCAGAGGATTTCCTTCTGCCGATAAATAATACAAGTTCTTTAACTTGTTAATTCCTATTGGCAAAGAACTAAGTTTGTTGTCTGCTAAATTTAGATGAAATAATTGTATGCAATTTCCTATTGTGGCTGGAATAGATTGCAGTTGATTTTTACCCAGATTTAAAGTTTCTAATTGAGTCAGGTTACCAACTGTTGCAGGTAATGTATGCAAGTGGTTTCCTTCTAAATGTAATTCGTCCAGATTATAGCAATTTCCGATTGTGTCGGGAAGAGATTCTATTAAATTGTAATCCAGATATAACTCTCGCAGATTGGTAAGGAAGCCAATTTCAACAGGTAGTTCCACAATCTGGTTATAGGATAGATTTATAGAGGTTAAATTGGTCATATACTTAATTCCTTTGGGTATATGAGATATTTTTACAAAGTGTGTAGAAACATGCTCGCCCGAATGAGATAGATATATTTCAGATAAGATTTTATCTATTTTTTCGATTGTAGGGAGTGGAGTCCTATTCCATGTATTAATCCTGGCAATCCAATCATATATTTCATCTATCTCCTTTGCAAACTCTGTTATATCAACTTGCAGAGAATCTGCCAATGTTAACCCCTGCTCAATATTTTCCATTTGACCGGAGAGCAGCAACCGCATTACATTCTCTTTTTCGCTATTTACTTCTGACATAATAAAACTTGTATGAGACAAATCTATAAAGAAAGGCTATCTGGATAGGGTAGCCTTTCATTTTATCAATCAAGAGAAAACTCTTCTACCTTGTCTTTTTCCCTTCGGTATGAGCTATTAGTAAGAGCTTTCCGGATGTGAGCATATACAGAATCCGGATTGCGTTCTACTGTAATGGGGTGGGGTTTGTTTTTTGATTTACGGTTTTTGACTTTCATAAGAATTGTATGGTATTTATTGGTATGCAAAAGACAATCAAGTGGCTTCTTTAGTTAGAGGATACTTGTTTAAGTTCGTTATTTGACAATCAAGGTTGCATAGATCGTAATATCCGATTTTCCATCGGTGAGTTGTGTTTCCACTCCATTCTTCCAGTATTTGGCTACTGCATACTTGCCAGTATATTCTACTCCAGCTATGTATACATCTTCTCCCTCAATAAAGAGCGAGGAGGCACTAGAGGCAGGTTTAGCATCTGAGATCGTAACAGGTTTGCCATTTTTCCAGTATTTAGCTATTCCATTCTCATATCCACAAACATAAACATCTTTGTTGTGTACCAGTATTGAGGTTCCTGTAGCGTCATAAGTACCATCTGTAAGATTAACAGCCTTTCCATTTTTCCAGTATTTGGCCACTTGTCTCTTTCCTTCTGCAGCATAACCTGTTGTATAGATATCGCCATGTGATACATAAATATCCATGATCATAGATGTACAGGTATCATTCGTAGATATACTTGTTGTTCTTCCATTTTTCCAGTATTTACCTATCGTTACAGGTGTATTTTCTTTGTATGTATTCTCTTCAAAACCTCCTGCATAGACATCTTTCCCTTCTACATAGATACAATATGCTATAGCATCTTCCGGACTGTTTGTAAGGTCAATACTTTTGCCATTCTTCCAATATTTAGCCACTCTATTGTTATTGGTTCCGTTCCACTCAAATCCAACTACATATACATCTTTGCCAGAGACAAATAGTGCACATGCCATAGCCATCGTTTGTCCATCAGAAAGAACTACTTCCTTTCCATTTTTCCAGTATTTGGCAGTCCCGTAACCCGTAGTATCTCGTGTGTACCCAGTTATATATACATCTTTTCCGTCAACATAGACGTTAGAGGCTATTGCATCTCCAGGTCCTGTTGCTAGGATTGTTTTTATTCCGTTTTTCCAATACACAGCACTTCTATCTTCTGAGCCTACCACATACACATCAGGCTCTGTTTTGGGTTTGAATGAGGTGAAGCTTAAGATAATGCAGCTAATGGCTAGGTATAGAACCAATGGTTTGGTGGGAGAGTGAAAAGTCATAGTATCTTATATAAAAAGGTGTGAAGCCTTACTTTAATGCCTTGGCTTCTGCCTGTTGTAGCATTGAATAAAATATAAATCGTTGTTGTCCACCGTAGAGGATGGGATAGAACTTTGATTCGGGATCATAGCCTTGCACTTCAATGGTTTCACCAGGCTGTATCCATATGTTATCTTCGGTCAGGTGGGGGAATTTTTTGATGGCAATTCTATTGTTTATAACTACTACACGGGCACTATCCTTAATAATAGCAAGGACTGGTGTTTCTCGGTTATGTGTTTCTCTGTGATCTATTTTATCTAGTCCGAAGAACCTCGCACATGTAACTGGTATAAGCAGACATAAGAACATGTAGAAAATAAACTTGAGGATATTCTTTATGTGTTTCATTATAAGTACAAATAATTTACTCGCGAGTGCTTTTTATTGATTGCACTCGATAATGGTTCAAGCTAATAGAGGTGTTTATAGGTTTAGTATAATGGAGCGTCTTCCACTTTTGGAATAGATGATTGTTAGGAATAGGTAGCTTACAATGTGTAGAATCCATCCCAGAATGTATCCGGATCACAGGTGAACTTGTCGCTACTGGACTCTTTTAATAGCTCAAATCTCCATCTCAACAGGTCTACAGAATCATATAATCTGATTTTCAAATAATCCTTCATCAATTTAATGGCGAATAGCTTATTATCATTGGCAAAAATCATCGAGTCAATTTGTGTTTGAAGCTCAGTAGGCAACTGCTTAAACCAGTAGGGAAACTTGCAGGTATCACACAAAAAGTCAGCTTCATGCTCTCTCAACATACTGGCGCATTTTTTGCAAATTCTTATTTCTGTCATAGATGATTATTGAAGGATAGCTTCAGTCATTTTGAGATAGGCTATTTGAGAATCTTTCCAATAAGATATTAAGGTTGATTAATTAATTGACATGCTTCTGTATCATCATTTATATCATAATCTAGTAGATGTTTCTTTATTACTTTACCTTTGTTCATATCAATGGTGAACCATATGAATTTAGTTTTTCCTGTTGCATTTCTTATGTTCCAAGTTCCTATCTGATAGATTTCAACAGTTTCTACTTCTCTAGCTATTGGCTTAAAAGAAAAATGGAAGCTCCTGGTTTGTTTTGCTTCAAATGGTACCAGATGTCCTTGAGAATATTTCCATTTCCATGATTCTTTTCCTTGAGAGTCTAAAACCTTTGAGCTAGGAAAGTAAGGTATGCCTAGTCGATCATAGTGAGGTATCCCACCATAAACGGAAGTAAAATCATTAATAGCGCAGGAGGTTATTCCGTATACTTCAGCTACAGTAACATCATATGCTTTATCATAAGGATTAGAAATACTGAAGTAAACAGTAAGTTTATTTCCAATCAAGGTATCAGGAACCATTTCGGCTTTTGATCTATAAAATTGAGCTTTTACTGTGTCTATTACAATCTTATCAATACTCAAATCAAATAGTATACTATCCTGAATGGTGAATTTGGATTGATTGGGAGTATTGATAACTATTTGGGGTTTATTAGACTTCTCTATAAACAGTAGTATTAAAATGAGTAATCCAATAAAAACGCCTAAAGCCCAAAATAGAATCTTTAAAGGAATTTTCATTGTGGAGCGTTTTTTATAAGCCAATTTTTAGGCTAATTACCAGTGATTTAATACCTGTCTACTAAGTTTGTATTTACTTCCTGATGTATCAAATAATATTCTCTTATGAACTGGATGTTTATCTTTCAGTCTATTTTCACTCTACTTTTTTATTTTTATCCTTTAGGATGGGAATAGTATAGTTTATACTGCAAATATATTCTTTTTGATTGAAATATTTTATTTGAAAGTAATCTTATAGTGGATTTGACTTAAAGAATAGAGTCTTTAAACCATGTCAAGCTTTTTACTTAACTTGAGTATATATACTTGTGTAAAGTATGGTGGGATTACAAAAAGCGCCGCTACAATGATCAGATGAGTTTTGTGTATGACTAGTCCTTTAAATTGTCAGGTAATTCGTTGGTGAGAATGTCATTCATTTCTTTAACAATCTGATCCAGTTTACCAGTTACTTCTATTATTTTATTTAAGTAAAGTTCTTCTTCTTCTGTTTCATTATCGGGCATACTGAGTAACTGTCCTAGTCCTAATATCTGGACAACAGGTGTGCGTAGGTTATGAGCAGTGATAAACGCAAAATCTTTAAGTTGTCGGTTGTTTTCTTGTAGTTTTGAGTCCGGATTCGGATTTGTTCTTCCAGATTTTGATTCTTCTGTTGAATCTCTTTGTTCTGACAAGAGATAATCTGTTGACTTTCCTGTAACTGTTTATTTTGTAAAGACAACAAATCGCGTTGTTGCTCAATTTGTTGTTGTTGTATTTCCAAAAGATTTGTTTTCTCTTGTAGCGTTTCTTTCTGTGAGGTTAACAGCTTGTTGATTTTTACCTTTTGCCTAACCCGCAAAAGAGTAATCAATATAATTACCACTAAAATCAATACGATGAATATAAATATAGTAATCTGTTTGTTGCGTTGTTGCGTATCAAGAAGCTTATTTACTTGTTGTTGTTTCTTCTGCAGATCAAAGGATGACTGAGCTTTTGCTATTTCGATTTGCTGGTTTTGTTGAGACACCCATTCGCTAATATTGTTGTATAATTCAAGGTAAATAAAGGCACTATCTGGCTGATTATTTTCTTTATAAGTATAAGCGAGATTATAATACAGATCTCTCAAAACCTGATTATTTCCTGTTGTTTTGCAAATTCTATTCCTTGATGATAGTAAAACCGGGCCAGTGATAGATTCTGTTACTTTCTGTAAGTGTTTCCCAACTCAGTATACGATCGGGTAGTAGAGGGTTGATCGTCATATTTTTTACTAATTCTCAATGCATTTTGCAAATAAGGTAAGGCTTCATCGGGTTTATTCAGGGTTACCAGACATTGGCCTATGCTTCCTTGTGTTATACCAATCCAGGCAGAATCTTTAGCGTACATTGCAATCTTTAATGCCTTTCTATAAAAAGAAATAGCTTCATTGTATTGTTTATCCCTGAATTTTAATAACCCCAATGTGTTATTTCCACTGGCTTGATAAACATGGAAGAGTGAATCTTTTCCAATCTGTAAAGCTCTTTTAATATAATCAGCACAGCCTTGTGTTTCATTTAAATTATAACAGGTAGAACCCATGTCATAGAGTATGGTGGATGCTCGCTGTTGCCATCCTTCCTGCAGAAATAACCTGACAGATTGCTATAAATAGTGAACTGCTTCCGGGTATTTATACAACTCTGTATAAAGGTATCCAAGCTCATAGAATGTTTCTGCCTCCCAGATAGGTAAATTTTGTTGTCGGGTATAGATCAGATTTTGCTGAAGCAGACTGTCTGCGAGGATATATTTTTTATGTTTTGTGTAGGTACGATATAAAGAGATATTAAAGAAGTATTCCAGAAGAAGGAATTGGTTATGAGAAGGAGTTTTCTTTACTAAAGAAATAGTAGAAAGCGCCTTGTTTAATGGAAGTGCAGATACTTGCTTGTCAAAGTTACTGAAATATTCTTTGTACTCCTGGGATTTGATAGTTGGAAAAATCCTTATCAGACTGTCTATTGCAGGTGTTTGTCCCAGACAGGTAATTAAGGGTATGCTTGCCAAAAACACTAGATAGAACCTTCTCATGTCTCCTAATTGTCAATATAGCCTTTTCTTTGAAAAGTACCATGTATTTGTAATGAACTAAATACTGCATTGGGAAATAGGGCAAGCTATTGTTGGCTAAGTTTAAATTTAAGAGATAATTGTAATATTTCCATTCTTTTCGAGAAAAGAATACACTAAGTCAATAAAACAGGATGCTAACGTAAACTGATCAAATCTGTCTCAAGATTTACTTTTCCATTCTATAAAAAGGAAGAGTAAAATAGCATTGATCCTAACCGTGCCCTATAATTAAAGCAAGCTTATTTGTACTATACCTTTGGATTGTTAATCAAAATATGTTTCATAAAACGATATTGCAGATCTTTGTTTTGAAAAGTAGTCGCATAAAAGAATTATAGACAGTTCGATCATGATAAACCCTTCCACTCGAACATCATAAGAGCCTCAAGAACAATTCTGTTGTCAGCTGCTATCTAAATGAAATACTATCATATCATATAGCGATAAGAGGGGGACAGAAACAGATTAAAGTAGTTTTCATCATGGTAGGATATGAAGAAGAAAGAATCCGAAAAGCTGAAAAAGATACGGATTGATGCTGATTGGTAACGAAAAATCCCAACATGACAGTTGGGATTTTTATAATACGGTTAGGTACAGAAGGCAGGGCTTGAACCTGCACGAGAGACTGTTGGATTTTGCTCTCGCCTCCTCCAGGAGAGCGTCTTCCAATTCCGCCACTTCTGAGTCCTTGCCACAAATGTAGTAAGAAAATAACATTCTTTAAAGCCCTCTAAAATTCATTACTTTTCTTCTATCAATACTACCAGTTTCCATATATATTCCTCAGTTTACTTCTAGGTAGAATGCCTGCAATGTTATTTTATTATACTATAGTAAAAGTATGGAAGTACAGTCTATATTGATAGCTCCTGTAAAATCTGTCTGTGATGATAGTAAAAATAAACAGGTCCTACTTAGTATCTTCTTGGCTTATGGTTATAGCTAAATAAATAAGAGTGTAGGATCTGTAGGATAAAATCCATTTAGCTACTTTTTTAGCCATATGTGTGAGTTTTGTGATCAAATTAGAAAGCGAGCATAAAAAAAACGCTTATTTTCACAAATAAGCGTTTTTTCTAGTGCCGAAGACGAGAGTCGAACTCGTACAAGGTTACCCTCGCACGCCCCTGAAACGTGTGCGTCTACCAATTCCGCCACTTCGGCTCAAGTGGAGTGCAAAAGTAAAGAAAAAAATATATTAGCAAAATTAACCTATCAATCTTTTTTGATTTATTTCATTTCTGCTCTCAAAATTATATTCATACTACAGAAAATAGTGTTTTGAGACAGTAAAATACAACATCTTTAGTAGCTTTGCCTGTCTTTGTTCAGATTCATACTTTTACCTATGATTTTTTTATCACTATCTTTTCTAAATGACTGAGCGAATTATTACTATTCAGGCTTCCGAAATAAAAATTGAATATCTTGTAGCCGGGCAGGCTGCACACATTGGAGTATATCATACCGAATTACAAAATGCCCTTCAGGACGGGTATAGGATTAACAAAGTGCTTCACTACAATCAGGCCATTCCTCTCTCTGCTTCGGTTATTACTTTATCACTAAAGAAGAGGAGTTAAATGAATCGAATAAATATGTCGTTATAAGCTGATAATGCAGAATGTAAATTGAACTACCTTTGTGGTTGTATAACAATAGCAATTTAGGTTTTAATACTTACTAGTATGTCTGATTCATTATCATTAGCCGCTATATATGAAAGTTTTCTTCTACAAGTATATGGAGGAAAACCAACTACTAAAAATGGGGCTTATGCCAGTGTAATGGCTAATCTTATCAATAAAGAAAAAGGCAAACGTGGCCCTGCCAATTCGCCTGATGCCGAAGTACAACTCGAAAAGGTGAAAGAATATATCCTGTTAGCCTTGGATAAAGTTTTAAAATGGAAAATGTCTCAAAGCCATCGGGATTCCATTGAAGGATTAAAGAAAAAAACACGTTCGGCTCGCTCTTCTTCCGAGTTACTGGAGGTATGTGAATTTGCCTACTTACTGATTGATCCCAATGTGTAGACTGTAAAGATTGGGGTGGCAGGAATCGATAACACAATACATTTTTCAGGTAACTACTTACTGATCTGGTATAACTTCTTATAGATACCGGATCAGATTTTTCATTTTTTATTACCCATCTAAATTCCCTCATCTACAATGAAAACAGAGAAAGAGAAAATGCTCGCTGGAGAGTTATACAATCCACTAGACCAGGAACTGGTAGAAGAACGTCTTCGAACCAGATTACTCATTAAGGAATTAAATGACAGCCGGGAAGATCAGACAGAAGAAAGAATGCGGATTCTAAAAGAGTTGATTCCAAACGCAGGGCCTGACTTATGGCTACAACCTCCTTTCTATTGTGACTATGGAAGTTACATGATTGTGGGTGAGAAAGTGTTTTTCAATTTTAATTGTGTGGTACTGGATGTAACCTATGTGAAAATAGGTAGTAGAACCATGTTCGGACCTAATGTACAGATCTATACGGCAACCCATCCTATTGATCACAAAGAAAGGTCTTCTGGAGTAGAGTATGCTAAACCTATTACCATTGGAGAAGATGTTTGGGTAGGAGGGAGCGCTGTAATTTGTCCTGGTGTCACCATTGGAGACCGAGTAGTTATCGGTGCAGGTAGCGTAGTAACTAAAGATATTCCATCCGATGTATTTGCTGCCGGCAACCCCTGTAAAGTGATTCGACCCATAACACTCAAAGAATAATTTACTTATTCCTCTTTTGGGACCTCAGTTTCCTATATGGTAGATGAGGCTCTTTTCAATAGTACTGTTATCAATAAGGTCTACTATCTTTATTTGATCTTTACCTGTTATGTGATATTCAATTTTGGGACAGGGTCTGGTACTTATCAGAGTGACCATTTTTTCGCCAAACTTAATGGCGAACCTGGGGAAGAACTCACATCCACGACTGTTGTCGGGTATGTAGTTGTCCGGTGCGACCATTGCTTTAAGCAGTGTGTGTCGAGATGAATCTGCTACTTCAATGCTCTCCTTTATTCTATAGTTTTCAATATATCTTTCGGAAGTACTTTGTTTGTTCAGTTCAACAGGGAATGGGTCTATCTCAAATAGTGTGACAGTATTTGTCTTATTCACAATTGAGAATTCCTCCTGATAGACAGGCCGGGAGCATGAAACGATCACTACAGAAGTGAAGAACAGAAAGCTCAAAGATCGTATCATGGAATATAATTTATAGCAACATAGCGGATTCCATTCTGGGTAGAACAACCCTTTCCATTATAGGTACATCCATAGGATGACTTGTAACGAGCCTTATTGATGGTACTATCTATTATTTTTTGCCAGTCTGCATTACCTGATATTTCACTGATACCTTCATAAAACGATTCCAGGAAGCTGGATGTATAAAAACCTCCATCATAGTTGTTGGTCCAGGATACTTCACCTTTCTGTGCGGCTGCAGACAGTAGGTTTCCTCTTGACTTTACAAACAATCTATGTAGCTTTTCAATATTGGGATGAGGCTCTGCCTGAAACATATTGGAGGCTAGATTAGAAGGCAGACTGCTGCCATCTGAATTACACAAGTCTCCCAATATCAGATTTAATCGTGCTCCTTTGGATACAATTGTCTGATATACTTCATCGAGTGCAATACTTTCAAAAGGTTGGAGTGTAGAATAACGCATAGACATCAGTGGCCAGTCGCTTTGTTGGTCAGACCACCGGAATCCGTGTCCCCGATAGAAGAATATTACTACATCATTGGAAGATGGATTTAACTGCTGGAGCGTCTGCATTACATTGTCTTTCTTAAAGTTCTGACCATAGATAATGTATTTCTGGATAGGCATACCCAATGCGCTGGCAATATTTGTGAATTCATTATCCAACTTGTCTTTATCTACGCTGCAACCTTTTCCAATACTATTATCCAGTGTATTAGCAACAATAATAAGATGCAACTTGCAATTGACAGTTGCAATAGGTGTTTTGTGACGTGCCAGAGCAAGGAATTGCTTGTATTGAGGCTCAGATGTGTCGAAATAGTTGTATAAGTATGTAGAGGTAAACAAGGAAGGATCTAATTTCTTCCAGGTACATTTCGCTGGATTGACACGTTCTTGTGTGGCAAGCTTTTGTAGTTGTGCATCATCTAGTGTATAAAAGTCTTCAAATTCTCCCTTTGCATTGACATTCGTAAAGTAGAAGTTATCAGCAGTATAACCTATCTGATTCGTTTTGCTGGTTGTATATACAATCCGGGCGTTTTCACCATTAATCAGATAATACTGACTGCCTGTGGATGTGTATCGGTATTCTCCTTTGCAGGGGTATTCCGCAACATTATATGCTTCATTCGCCTGGTAGCGAACCCGAATATAAGCGTTGTCACTGCTATAGAATACCAGCAATGCATTGTAGGCGACCTGATCACTTGTCCAGGTAATTTCATAAAAACTTTGTGAAAGGACCGTACTATATTTGCATAAGAGAAGCAGTACTAACAGGAGAAGTCGATGGCAGGTCATCTTTTCAGGATATTAGATTCTATTTATTAATAGCACTCTATCCTATCTGGTTAACAAGGTTTTGAAAAGATTTTTTATGGCATTATGACTATAGGAAATAAAGTTGCAAAATTACTACATAGAAGAAAACTATGTTTTATAACAATCCAGATAAGAAGTAAAGAATTGAGGTAAAAGCCCATATTCAAAAAGATGACTAGGTCATCATAATTCTATTAAAATCTGCTGAAATAATTTGTTTTAAATTGTGTTCTACAGCACAAATTATTCTATTTGCATTTAAGTTTAACTGTCCAAAATGATGTTTTCGTCATTGGTCAATAAAAAACTGCAATACATAAAATATTTCTTCGTATGAAACGCCGCACATTTTCTCGGCTACTTACCTTCCTTGTCGCAGGTACCACTGCAACTTCCTGGTCCAGCTCTTTGGCGGATAAGAAACTCACAGTAATTATTGATGCAGATACAGCCAATGAGATTGATGATTTGTATGCGATTGTAAGGGCATTGCTGGAACCGCGTTTTCAAGTCAAAGGATTGTGTTCTGCTCAGTGGCATAATCAGTTGTCTCCTCCCAATACAGTTCAGGAAAGTCAGAAGCTGAACGAGGACCTGCTCAGATTAATGAGCCGTATAGATATTCCGGCACCACTGGGATCAGAAATGATTATGGGGCAACCTTGGGGAGAATACGAAGGGCGAAATTCTCCGGCAACTCAATTGATGATACATACTGCCCGGCGAATGCCTGCAAATGAAAAACTGATAATTATTAGTCTGGGTGCCGCTACCAATGTGGCATCCGCATTGAAATTAGCTCCGGATATCATGCCCAAAGTAATCTGTTACAATCTGGGAGGGCATTATGATGCTACGAAGAAGATCTGGAACAAAGACGAGTTTAATGTTCGGAATGATTTGAATGCTATTAACTTTTTGTTCAATACAGAAGGAGTTGACTTGCATCTGATGCCAATTAATATTCTGTATGATTTTAAGTTTACACTAGAGGAAATCTCAAAACGGCTTTCCGGAAAGGGTGGTGTATGGGATTACCTGGTGACCCGCTGGCTAAGCAATGCTCCCGGAGACAAAGAACGTATTTTCTGGGATCTGGCATTAATGATAGCAGTAGCCCGTCCTGACCTGGCCAAAGAAGAGAAGCGATTAACACCACCTGAAAACACACAACGAGAAGTATCTGTCTATACTCAGATAGATGTAAAAGGAATGATAAACGATTGGTGGAAGATAACTGGAAAATAATAAAAGAGGTAAGTGTTGCGACTGGGTAGAAGGTATAGCCGCAACACTATATATAATTATGCTCCCTTTACAAACCGGATTAATTCCCGAACCTGATTCAGGAACTGTGCATCCTCTGAAAGTTTAGCAATTTCCTGCTCCGAACGACGGGCCAGTTGTTCATGCTCACGGGCATTCTGTTGTTTGATACGATCAGTCTCTTTATCAAGTTCAGAGAGTTTGTTTGTCAGATAAGCAAGTTCTTCCTGTTGCTTGCTGGCCCAGGATTCTCTGTATGAAAGATTTAACATTTCCTCCAATACAGTTACTTTGCTGGCTACTTCGTTTAATTTGGCACTAAGCTCATATACATCGTCTCTCGGATAACGTATTTCATGGCGGATAGATTGCAGGCGATGTACCACATAATCATATAAACGAGACAGTGGTCGCACAAAAGTAAGTCCTAGTGCTGCCAGAGAGGCCATATAACCTACTACTGTAACACCATAATAGGCCAGTAAATAAAGAACTAATGCAGATATAATATGAAGAAAGATGGCTGCCCATAGAAAGCGTTTGGAGAGACGTTGAGCATAACTTATGTCTGCTGCCTTTACCTCAATACCTTTATCAGAAGATGTCTGAGCATCCACCAATACTTCTTTAGCGGCAAAGTGCATATTCCAGGGAATGGTTGTAATACCTGTAAGCCACCAGAAGGCTACAATGCCAATTACCCAGTCAACCAGCGTTCCTGCCTGAATCTGGAGATATTTAAGAACCGCAAAGACAATCAACACAAGAATAGTAACAGCAAAGAGATAAGCTGCACCAAAAGAATTATTTCGCATAGACTTTAATAGATAATGAATGAAGGGTTAGTCGGTTGAAAGATAATATCTTAGATTAATATGTATATGTTCAAAAGGAAAACATTTCTGACAAAAGAAAAACCCTGGTAATAATCTTTACCAGGGTTTGAAATAAAATTTTTTCGTAAAAAAAAGTGTATGCCTTATTTTTTACGTTTTGCCTGAAGGTTCTTATCCAGTAAATCCAGAAATTCTTCTGTATACAGATAGTGTTCACCATGATTTACTTTATTTCCAAAAACCGAGATGGCAAGATCTTTGGTCATTTTGCCACTTTCTATGGTTTCTACGCATACATCTTCCAAGGCAGTACAGAAGTCGATCAGATCCTGGTTGCCATCCAGTTTACCACGGAAAGCCAGACCACGAGTCCATGCAAAGATAGAAGCTACTGGGTTAGTAGAGGTTGGGTTACCTTTTTGGTGTTCGCGATAGTGACGGGTTACCGTTCCGTGAGCAGCTTCTGCTTCCATGATCTTTCCATCAGGAGTGATCAGTACAGATGTCATCATACCCAGAGATCCGAAACCTTGTGCTACTGAGTCAGACTGTACGTCGCCGTCATAGTTTTTACAAGCCCATACAAACTTGCCATTCCACTTCAGTGCAGAAGCTACCATGTCATCGATCAGACGGTGTTCGTATACGATACCTGCTGCTTTGAATTTGTCAGCAAATTCTGCATCGAAGATCTCCTGGAAGATGTCTTTGAAACGACCATCGTATTTTTTCAGGATGGTATTTTTAGTAGATAAATATACTGGCCATCCTTTTTGTAAGCCCATGTTAAAGCAGGAACGAGCAAAGCCACGGATTGATTCATCTGTGTTGTACATTGCCAGCGCTACCCCATTGCCTTTGAAGTCATACACGGTATGTTCAATCACTTTACCATCTTCACCTTCAAACTTAATAGTCAGTTTCCCTTTTCCTGGAACCACAAAGTCAGTAGCACGGTATTGATCGCCAAATGCGTGACGACCCACTACAATAGGAGAATCCCAGTTAGTAACCAGACGAGGCACATTGGTACAAACAATTGGCTCACGGAAAACAGTACCATCCAGGATGTTACGGATCGTACCGTTTGGAGACTTCCACATTTGTTTCAGATTGAATTCTTGTACACGAGCTTCGTCAGGGGTAATGGTAGCACATTTGATACCTACTCCATATTTCTTAATAGCTTCAGCAGCGTCAACAGTAACCTGGTCATTTGTCTCATCGCGATATTCAACGCCCAAGTCATAGTATTTAATATCTACATCCAGATAAGGAAGAATAAGTTTGTCTTTGATGAATTTCCAGATAATACGGGTCATTTCGTCGCCGTCCAGTTCAACGACGGGGTTGGCTACTTTAATTTTTTCCATTGTCAAAATAGTATGTGTAGAATGAATAAAACCGGCAATGCCGTCATAGCTTGCCATATGTACGTATCGTGTCACAAAGGTAAAAACATCATAGTAAATTCAAAGACACGTATTTGAAAAGAAATACATACAAATAAGAGAAATCAGGTTCTTTAAAAAGTGTTTTGGTTACTAATTAGGATGGGTTGTATATAAATAGAGTAAGGAACTAGCGTTATCTTTCGGAGTTGTGTTATTTGCATCAATAGAGAGAAATGCCTTGACTGTTTTATGCTCAAGCATATATTTTTATATAAATAATTGAGAGTACAATTATTTACTAATTAGTCGATCTCTGTAGTTGTATAGACTTTACGCATAGGCTTGTTAAACAAATCCGTTACTATTGGGTTATCGTAGTTTTGCTGGAAATCGAAAATTTTACGTGACAAAGAGCTATAATCATAACATATTGTATTTTGTCTGGGGAATATGTGTGCTATTATTCCCTGCCAGAAGTGTGTTTGCCAATGCATATCCGCAGGCAACAAAAGGCGTATTAGATTTAAGTAAGTGGGACTGGCAAGAGAATGGTATTACTGAGTTAAGTGGAGAATGGGAGTGGTATTGGAATGGACTGTATAGCCCTGAGGCTTTTTATACACGCAAGCTACCTGTAACTTCATATATATCTGTCCCCGGTGTTTGGAATTCAAATGTGGCTGGTAGTGAATGGAAAAAAGGGCATGGGTACTGTACGTATCGGCTCAAAATTATCCTACCTGATAAAAAACAGTTATTGGCCCTAAAAGTACTTACTGCTTCTACTGCGATGGAGATGTATGTAGATGGACAAAAAGTAGGGCAGGAGGGACGAGTAGGACATTCTTTTGTTGAGATGACTCCTGAGTTTTCCCCATTTGAAGCAGTCTTTATGCCAACAGGTGATACATTGGAAATTCTGGTGCCTGTATCGAACTTCCATTATAGAAAGGGAGGGCTCTGGAATGTAATTAAGCTGGGGCCGGCAAAGGATATTCAACATTTACGTGTACAGAATCTGACTTTGGATTACTTCGTGGTTGGGAGTTTTCTGTTAATCGGTCTCTATCATTTGTTTCTTTATATATTTTTACGTCGCAATCCTTCTCCCCTTTATTTTTTTATTGTTTGTAATCTTCTATCTATACGTATACTAACCACAGGAGAATATGGAATTAATGTCTGGGCTGATATAAGCTGGAATACTCTTATTCATCTTGAGTTTTTGTCACTTTATCTTTCTCCTTTGGTATTTGTTTTATATTCCCGTTATCTGTTTCCTAAAGAGGTTTCGGGAGTAGTTACCCGGTGGGTGGTTTGGATTGGTTTTCTTTTTGCCGGATTAACTCTTTTGTTTCCTCCCGATATATTTAGTTATGGAGTTCGTCCTTTCCAGATATATATATTTCTCATTGCTATATATGGTGCTACAGTCTATTTCAAAGCCTGGAAAAATCAGCGGGTAGGAAGCACATACTTCCTGTTTGGCTTTGTCGTATTGTTCCTGATGATAGTAAATGACATATTGTATACTAGCTTTATTATACAGACGGGACATTTCTTTTATATTGGACTGGTCGTATTTGTGTTTTCACAGGCATTGACATTATCCCGCCAATACTCTATTGCTTTCTCTGATCTGGAACAAGCCAACGTTCAACTGGAAACAGGAAACCTGCAGTTGAAGGAGAAAAATAAAATGGTAGAATCTACCAATGAACAGCTGCAGAAGTTAAATGCTGAAATGGATGGCGTGGTGTACAGAGTTTCGCATGACTTACGTTCTCCTATTGCTTCTGTGTTAGGCTTGATTGATTTGATACGGAAAGACAAAACCACAGGGGATAGCCTATTGCCACACTATATAGATCTTCAGGAGAAGACACTGCGACGAATGGATTTACTGATTCAGGATATTATTGATTATGCACGAAATAATAATACAGACCTACAACTGGAAGAAGTTAGTTGCCCGAAACTTATTGAGGATATACTAACCGATCTCAGTCATCTGGAAGAAGCAATAAAGATTGAGAAAATAGTAGAAGTCAATCAGACAGGTGTATTTTACAGTGATACGAAACGGCTGAATATGATCTTTAGCAATCTTATCTCAAATGCAATTCGTTACCATAACTTGAATCAATCCTCTCCCTCTATTAGGATTAGAGGAAATGTAACTCCTGAAAAGGCTGTAATAGAGATAATAGACAATGGACAAGGTATTAGTTCCGAGCATTTAGAGAAGATATTTGACCGATTCTATCGGGCTAATCATGCTACCAAAGGTTCTGGTTTAGGACTATATATTGTCAAAGAAGCCGTTGAAAAACTGAATGGTGTTATAGCTATAGAGTCTGAAATTAATCAGGGAACAACTTTCAAAATTACTTTGCCAAACTTAGCTGAAAAAATAAAAGGAGAAACGAAGGCTTCTATATCTGAATAGTTGATTATAAATGGCCTTCGTCGGCTTGCTTTATCGATTTCCAAAAATAGCGCTTCCTACCCGGATTAATGTGCTTCCTTCCTCTATCGCGATTTCGTAATCGCCACTCATACCCATAGAAAGTTCCTGCATTTGGACATTTGATGGCAGAGATGTATTTTTTAATTTCTCAAAAAACTGCTTTAAACTACGAAACTCGTTACGAATTTGATTCTGGTCTTCCGTAAATGTTGCCATTCCCATCAGACCTACAATCTGTATGTGTTTGAGATTTTCGATAGCTGCAGATGAAATCAGTTCTTCTGCTTCTTCAAAAGAAAGTCCGAATTTCGTTTCTTCCTGTGCTATAAATAGTTGTAATAAACACTTAATTGTACGGTTGTTTTTGGCAGCCTGCTTATCTATTTCTTCCAGAAGCTTCAGGCTATCCACAGAATGTATGAGTGCTACAAACGGCGCAATATATTTGACTTTATTAGTCTGAAGGTGTCCAATCAGATGCCATTGAATATCAGAAGGTAAAAGAGGTTGTTTCTCCTGCATTTCCTGTACCTTGTTTTCGCCAAATTGTTTGCAGCCTGCATCATATGCTTCTTTTAGCATTTCAACAGGTTTGGTCTTGGTCACTGCAATCAGTTGACAGTGTGTGTGCTGGAGTTGTTTCTCAATAGCTGCGATATTTTCGTGAATAGGCATAACCAAAAGAATGATTAAAACGATTGAATAGATTTGCCCAATAAACTTTGCTGATATTTATCAGGTATAGATATTTAGTTTATTGGGGAACAGGTATTTACTAAGTGTTTTGGTGCCAGTTTTCTGTTGGAGGCATTACACTTGTATTGACTTCAGTTGATTTCGGTTTAACTTTGTTCGCCATTTACAGATGGTTGTGTAGTAGATGTCAGATATAATAACTGCAAAACTACAAGGTTTTTAGTGAGAAGATATAATTTTTAGCACGCCAGAATTATAATTAGTATTTCAATTAACGGAAAACACACATGGCAATAATTGGGACTTTACTAAAGCGAGGTATTAAACTTCGTAAAATGATTGAACAGGAACGTGTTAGGCCTTATGAATTGCAACGGGACGAGTTGGCTGCGTTATTGGATAAAGCAAAAAAGACTGCTTTTGGGAAAACATATGGTTTTGAAGAGATTCTGCATGAGATTACATATAACCGTGACCCTCATGCTTTCTATAAGAAATACAAGGAAAACGTACCCGTTTTTACATACAATAAGATATTTCAGCAATGGTGGCATAAAACCCTTCAAGGTAAGAAGAATATATGCTGGCCTGGAAAAATAAAATATTTTGCTTTGAGTTCCGGAACCTCAGAATCCTCCTCCAAACATATTCCGGTTACAAAGGCCATGATTAAGGCCATTCACAAAACCAGTGTCCGCGAAATTCTTTCCCTTGCTGACTATCCGGATCTTCCTGGCAAGCTGTTTCAAACGGGTATGCTGGCTTTGGGAGGTAGCACTCACCTCAACTACAATGGAACCTATTTTGAAGGCGATTTGAGTGGGATCAATGCCAGCAGAATACCTTTCTGGTTTCAACATTTTTACAAACCTGGTTTTGAAATTGCCAGTATTGCAGATTGGAATACAAAGCTGGAGGAGATTGTAGAACAGGCGCCTAAATGGAATATTGGTTTTATAGCAGGTGTACCTGCCTGGATACAGATTCTGATGGAGAAGATCATTGATCGATATCAGTTGAAAACTATCCATGATATATGGCCTAATCTAGCTGTGTATACACATGGTGGGGTATCTTTTGAGCCCTATCGCAAAGGATTTGAAAAATTGCTGGCACATCCTCTGATCTATATTGAAACATATCTGGCTTCTGAGGGATTCATAGCTTACCAGTTACCAGGGCGTAATTCAATGCGTATGGTGTTGAATAATGGAATGTTTTATGAGTTTGTTCCATTCAACGAACAAAATTTTGGACCGGACGGAGAAATGGTCGATAATCCGGAGACACTGATGATTGATCAGATAGAGGAGGGCAAGGAATATGCATTGTTACTGTCGACCTGTGCTGGGGCGTGGCGTTATCTGATTGGTGATGTGATAAAGTTTGTAGACAAGAAGGCTTGTGAGATTGTGATTACTGGCCGGACAAAACATTTTCTGAGTTTGTGTGGAGAGCATTTGTCTGTAGATAATATGAATAAGGCAGTGCAGCAAGTAGCTGAAGAACAGGGAATAGATATTCGTGAGTTTACAGTTGTAGGTATACCACATGGTACTTTATTTGCACATCACTGGTTTATAGGAACGGATGACGAGGCAGACCCGCGATTATTACGTGAGAAGATAGATGAAAAACTGAAAATACTAAATGATGATTATCGGGTAGAACGTGCTGCTGCACTAAAAGATGTATATGTGGATGTTGTACCTACAGAGGTTTTTTATCAATGGATGGAGCATAAAGGGAAGATCGGTGGTCAAACCAAGTTTCCGCGTGTAATGAAAAGGCAACAGTATGCAGAGTGGGAGGCCTTTGTGAAGAATTTTGCCAATAATTGATCTGTTGCTGATTGTTCTTAGTAAGAGAGGACAATGGAAATGCTTGTTTGATTTTAAAAGATTTGCGGAATGATTTATGCGTTGTTAACGGGCATGAAATATGGCCTTATTCTGTCTGTAACATTTAGTTTAGGACCTGTGTTTTTTTCTTTGTTACAAACAGGTATTCAGAAAGGGTTTCGATCCGGAGCCTTAATGGCTGCCGGAATCGCGCTTAGTGATTTGATGTATGCTTTTGTCTGTCAGTTGGGACTTTCACAATTGGTCAAACAATTTGAATCCAATATTGCAGCTGTTGGCGGACTTATCGCAATAGGGTTTGGGATTGCTACTTTTATGAAAAAATCTCGTCTCGAAGTAGCCGATAATGGCACAAATCAACCACAGCGAGTGGGAACGTTCCGATTTATTTCCAAAGGATTTTTACTTAACTCTCTGAATCCAGCAGTAGTTTTATTCTGGATTGGCATGGCTTCGGTCGCCTCTGCCAAAATTGAAAAAAGCCCGGCAGAAGCCTATATATTTCTGGCTGGTATTATTTCCATCCTTTTTTCTTCCGATCTTCTTAAAGTGTATTTTGCCCGAAGAATTAGTAACTATCTCAGCAGTCACACATTAGACTGGATGAACCGAATAGTAGGGCTATGTCTGACAGGATTTGGGGTATGGTTGATTTATTCCGCTCTGACTGGAAGAATTCAATAAGATCAAAATTGAGAAAGGAATGGAACATACTACTTCACACAAATCTACTCATTCCTTTCTCTTTAGATGTTATGAAATTTTGTTAAGCAATATTCGATAGTCAGGCCAGGCATAACGGAGTGCTAAAGATTGTCCACCACCTGGATTATCATGTAACACCGCTTCCTGATTGATGGCTCCCAGCTTTTCATAGAATCTTCTGGCTGGATGATTATCATTCAGAACCCAGAGATAAAATGAGTCTGATAGATGTGAGTGTTGCATCCAGAATACAATCTGTTTTAGCAATTGGGCACCAATGCCTTGCCCCTGTTTCTGACGTGACACATGGAGGTTGTCTATTAATGTACCCCATACTGAATCTTCATCTCCAAAAGCACACACAAATCCGCTAAGAGAACCGTTTTCTTCTGCTACAATAACTTTTTGATTGGGTATAGGTGAGAAAAATCGTTGTTCCCATACATTCTTTCTATCTTTCCACACTTCTGTATCCAAAAAGGAATCACTAAACATGCCTCTATAGGTATTTCTCCAGCTAGTAGCATGGAGTATAGCAATAGACTCAGCATCCTGAAGGGTAGCTTCTCTGTAGTGTTGCATTAGATAGAATACGCAAGATTACTAATTCAATGTCACTTTGTTGTTGTATTGATCCCTTGAACGTAGAATATGAGGCATATTATGTAGTGCCCATTTTGCTAGTCCATCTATGTAGGGGATCAGGCTGCTACCCATCTCTGTTAACTGGTATTCAACCCGTGGTGGAATCTCAGGATAGATCTTGCGAGTTATCAGGCCATCTGCTTCTAATGTACGCAATGTCACAGTAAGCATCTTCTGTGATATGTCAGGAATAGTATGGTGTAAGGCATTGAATCGCAATGTTCCTTTCTCATCTAACATGATCAGAATCAGTACTGACCATTTGTCCCCAAACCGATCCAGTACATGCCGCACGGGACAGTTCATCAGATCTGAAAATTTTTCAAGATTTCTTTCTTCCATAACTCATTCATTTACAATAATCGTTACCTGGAGGTAAGTGTCTAACTATCAGGTGCCTTCTTGTTTGATGTAACGTACCTATATACCTTTGAGTTACCAAAAGTAAGTTACTGTATTTTGGTGTGCAACTATTTCGAAACAAATTAATAAACATGACAATGAGCAAATTATTAATAACCGGAGCAACTGGACATTTAGGTAAACTTGTTGTAGAATTACTGGCAAAAAAATTACCTCTATCTTCTATCGTTGTATTGGTAAGAGATGCTGAGAAAGCGAAAGAGTTTACAGCTAAAGGTATTGAAGCACGTATTGGCGACTTCAATGAGCATGCTTCTTTGGTAACTGCATTCAAAGGGATTGACAAGCTGTATTTTGTATCAAGTAATGATATAGCTAACAGAGAAAAACAACATGAGAATGTAGTAAATGCAGCAAAAGAGGCAGGCGTAGGACATGTAATCTATACCAGCTTTGCCCGTAAAAATGAAACAGAAACTTCTCCTATTACCTTTATTGCCAAGTCGCATTTATATACAGAGAAATTGTTAAAGGCGTCAGGAGTACCATATACTATACTAAAACATGCTTTGTATACTGATATCATTCCTATGTTTATCGGTGACAAAGTATTGGAAACCGGAGTGATATTCCAGCCTGCAGGAGAAGGAAAGTCTTCATTTGTAACAAGAGAGGATTTTGCTGAACTAGCTGTTGCTGTGTTAACAACTTCAGGACACGAAAACAAGGAGTATGAAGCTGTGAATACCGAAGCGGTATCTTTTCAGGATGTAGCAGATATTCTTACAGAGATCACAGGCAAGAAGATCACTTATGTCGCTCCAACTGCAGAAGTATTTACAACTGAATTGACAAAAGCAGGAGTTCCCGGAGAGGTAGTGGGTTTATTGACAGGGTTTAATCAAGGTATTGCTCAGGGAGAGTTTGCTGATACAGATGCCACTCTTGAGAGATTGATAGGCCATAAACCTACTTCTGTAAAAGCATACCTGCAACAGGTATATGCGTCAAACTAAGTGATTATCGATGTGTTATATAAAAACGGTACAAGACAGATACGTCTTGTACCGTTTTCTTTATTAGTCAGGCCATTAAGAGATAAAACATATAATCGGTCATTGGCGCATCTGTGAAGCCTAGTTCACGTCCTATCGTAACCAACTGGCCTCTATGATAGGTGCTATGATTCATACAATGTTGGACAATCTCAAAGCCGGATCTGGAAAAATCTCCTACATACGGAATACTAAAGGGATACATCTCATACAAATCTTCTTCTGTCATATTCTCTACAAAAGCACAGAACTCTTCAGACTGTTGTAGCAGAGTCTGCATCATGTCTTGAGTAGTACCGTCAAAAGTTGTGTCTCTTGTATTACCGAGAGGACTACATTTCAGATTACCTAACCACCATTGTTGCGTTTGCAGGATATGCCACACTGTTAAATGTACACTCGGAAAACTGGATGCTACTTCTACTTCCATTAATTGTGCAGGCTTGGCTTGTAGCCAATTGATCAATTGCTTGTTAGCCCATGCATTATAATTTGCATAGTCTCTGCTTAAAGAGACAAGAGAAGATTCTGCTAATTCAATAGATGTCTGTAACATGGTCTTGTTGTTTAGTGTATTACAAAGAAACAACAGGAGAGTGACAGCAGTATGTCAGTAGTATTTTAGAAAAACGAAATAATTCTGAATAAAGGAAATGAATAGCTGAAATGGAAATTCAGACTGATTTCTAAGTTCATACAAGGTTAATTTATTTTTGGATGTGGTTTTGTATATTAGTAACCATGAAAAACTATACATACCACTTTCTTGTAACTTTTCCATTTTATTTGATTGCCTCAGTTTGTTTAGGGCAGGTACAAACAGACAACTTTCTGAAAAAGCTATTTACTAAAAATACAGATGCTATTTTTCAGCAAGTCATTCAACATCCTCAGGAATATCGGTTGCAGATTATCTATACCCGTATAGATCGGGATAAGCACAATGTTCCCTCCTTTACACACTATAGGTATCAGGTAGATAGCACACTCTATTTTAATCCTGCTTCTACAGTCAAATTGCCTCTTGCGTTGCTATCACTGGAAAAAATAAACCAGTTGAATGTTGCTGGAGTTACAAAAAATACTGCCATGCAGTTTGACAGTGCCTATAGTAATCAGTCCAGAGAATGGAAAGACCCTACTTCTCTTAACGGTTATCCATCTATTGCTCATTTTATAAAAAAGGCCTTTCTGGTAAGTGATAATGATGCCTATAGTCGTATGTATGAATTTGTCGGACAGGAAACTATCAATCGGTCTTTACATGCCAAAGGTTATCCGGATACTCGTATTACGCATCGATTTGTTCGGATGACACCAGAGGAAAACCGACATACAAATCCAGTTCGTTTTATTACTGAAAAGGGCGAAATGGTTTATAGCCAGCCTGCTGCTTATAACCGGGATGCTTTTGACTTTCGGCGAGTGGAAAAACTTGGTAAAGGATATTATGATAGCAAAGATAGTCTGGTACAGGAGCCTTTTGACTTTACTATGCGAAATAAACTACCCTTGCAATCATTGCAGCAGATATTGCAATCTGTTATGTTTCCTACTTCAGTAAAGACCAGACAGAAGTTCCAATTGACAGAAGAGGATTATTCCTTTGTATATCAATATTTGTCTCAATTTCCGGGCGAGACCAACTATCCCAACTATGATCCTTCACAATATTATGATACATATGTTAAATTCTTTTTTCAGGATAGCCTGTATCACCAACTACCAGAAGGAGTGAGGGTCTTTAATAAAGTAGGATGGGCGTATGGGTTTATGACGGATGTGTCCTATGTGGCAGATTTTAAAAATAAGGTGGAGTATATGCTGACAGCTACTTTATATGTAAATAGTGATGGGATATTGAATGACAATAAATATGAATATGATACAATTGCTCATCCGTTTCTCTACCAGTTGGGGCAAACAATCTATAAGTATGAATTAAAAAGGAAGAGAAAATATAAACCAGATCTGAGCAGATTCCAGGTTTCTTATGAAAAACGTATTGCCGATGGAAGACCCTTAATACGGGATGTCGATAATTAATGAGAACGAGTAAGTATACATCCTCTCAGCTATTCGAATATAGTTCAAACGGATAGAAAAAATAATGAGAGACATGGGATTACCAATTTATAAAATGACCAGAGTTTGAATCACTTTTGTGTTTGACCAGAATACCGATCATTTCTCAAAATTATTCGAATAATGGTCAACTTTTTTGTTGACCGGAATTTAGTTCATCCTTGTTAATGACTGGAACTCCGGTCAGTTTTACAAAAAACTGGTTCTTGATCATCTCCTTTAGATTTCTTGTAGAAATAGTAATTTGTACCTGTGAAGTATTTTTCAAAGTATTTGTTGCAAATCTAGCCAGCAGGTTAAAACTCCTCCCATCCCTCATTTTGAGGATCATATTTGACAAACTCATCTGTGTCTGTAAACTCAGAGGCTGTCATAGATATTTCAAATACACCTTGTTCAGTAAAACCGGATTCGAAGTAGAGTGCATGATCTGTGAGTAAAGCCAAAACACCTTTTAGCTTTTTATGTTCAAATTGTTTGCCTGTAGCATTTTCATTCTGTAGCAAATACCCATAGTTCAACAGGCGTTTTTCGAGTGTTTCTTTTTGATCAGATGTGAAGGGAAGCAAGTTGTCTGTATTCTCAAAGAAATCTTCTCCTTCGTATGCCAGTTGTTTCGATTTGACTTCTCGTCTATAAATAGATATAGTATATCCCATAACAATACATTTTTAGGAAGCGAGTTTAGTGATTTTTTAGGAAAGTCCTTCTATGAACAGACGAAATGCCATTTTTAATACACATTTAATTTTGTTTTAAGATGGTTCTAATATGCTACCTCTACTTTTGTTGTGTAACATAAAGGAAGAACGTATGAGATTTTTGGTTATAGTCAGTTTGATTCTGGCATTGTCACAGGGAGTGGTGTCAAATGCTCAAACCTTGCATATAAAAGTACTGGATTCTTTTAATCATAAACCTATAGAAGGAGTAGAGCTGGCTGGGATAGAAAAGGCTTATACAGGTAAAAATGGAGAAGCTGATGTTAATCTGTATGATGATGAACAGATACGATTTATAAAAGGAGATTATTATCCACTGTTTTTGCAAGCCAGTGTAGAGAACTTTGATAATCCTTACGAAATCGAACTTTTCCTTGTACATAAGGCAACAACTTCTGTTACAGACCTGCCTGCTGCTATACGGAAACAGAATATGACTGGATATCTGGAATTTGAATATGTATTCTCAGATGATAGTACAACTAACAGTAAGTTGCATTTATGGGTATATGATGACATGAATGGATTTGCTCAGCGTACCAGCCCTTCTATAAAGGGTTCAGGAATAGTACAAATTAGCTGGCAGTCTGATTATACTGTTGCACATGACATTGCGCCCCCGGTTCATCTGACTAAGTTTGTTGAAGACGGCAAAAAATGTATTTATACCTCCTTCTAAGATACTTCACCTTTGTAATTATTTAATAAGATAGCCCAAATCTACTCCTATTTTTGTAATGTCTCGGGTTTCTCAACAATAGAAAGTTGTTGGAAAATAGACGATTCCTATCACTTCAGCTATTGTTGAATATGAATTTTCCTATTTATCTATTATTACTACAAACCTTTACAAAGATGAAAACGATAGTATTTGCAAGTATCCTTTTGGCAATCTCATGGGTGAGTTTGCAGGCTCAGGTTTCTTTGACCACTGAAACTATTACCATAAAAAAAGTCCCTTCCGGAGAAACACCAACAGATGAAATTAACGCTTTTTTGAAAGACTTTCCCAATGAGGTTATCACAAAGAATACATTACAGCCTTTGGATACTTATACCAAAAACTGGAAAGTAGTAGATACACGATCATCCGATTACAGGGCTGGCCAATCTGCAGATTATTATCAGGTTGATACCAGAAGCAATCACACAGTAACACACTCCATTTATAGTAAAGATGGTAGATTACTTTACTTCAGTGAAAAGACGAAAAATGGAGAATTACCTGCTGTTATTACAAATACCCTGGAGAAAGACTATAAAGGATGGAAGATTGTTAGTGAAAAAGAAATGATTCATTCTTCGAAAAAGCCTGATTATTACAAAGTAGTGATTGAGAATGGGAAATATAAACGCACTTTGTTTTTTGATATGGAAGGAAAGTTTCTGAAAGAACATGCCTGAAATATAGTGCTATCCAGATCATACCTGTTCATAGATTCATAAAGAGGCTTCCTGAAGAAAGACCTTCATAAACGCTGTATTGTATATGAAAATGTTGTGTAGAATGATACCTGCTGCTGTGCTCCTAAGCTTGATGATAGTTGCATTACTGTGGTCTTGTCAAGGGAAAAGGCATGACTATAAAGTATCTTCACAGTCTGTTTCTGATATCATGTATGATACCTCTTATGTGGGGATTGCAGAAGATAAGATATTGGACAATCGGTCTGATGTACAATTTTGCAAGGCGCTACAGTTGTTAAAAACGCACAAAAATCTGGAGGCGTCTATTTACATCCGTGAGGGTGTCACTTCTCTTCAAAAAGAAGATTCAGGTAAAGGTAGTGAGATTCGTAACAAGCTGGATAGTGCAATTGCTGACCTTCTGCAAATGGCTGCTGCTGCCCGAAAAGGAACATTAAATGAAGATGCCTTTGCCAATAAGTATCATGCCGCTGAGTGGATGGTGGTACATGATGAAATAGAAACGTGGGAGCAAATGCCCGCATTAGACGCTAAGACCAATCTTCATTTACGGAAGACTCTTCAGAACATCAACTATAAGCTAATTTCAGAAGACGCTGAGGTAAAGAAGGAAGGCGAGTGTTTACTGAAAGAGGGTTACGCTTTCCTGAAAAGCTCTCAGGTGTTAGCCAGAGATACAGTAATATCTGCTACACATAGGGAGGCTGAACGGATAAAATCTTTTGTAAAAAAACAAATCTAACTCTCATACATAATCCTTTAACTATGAGAATATTGATAAAATCAGTGGTCTATACACTTTGTATTGTATGGGCAACTACCTGTAGCTTGGGACAAGTAGCTACAGATTATGATAAAAACGTAGACTTCTCAAAGTTCAAAACGTTTGCCTGGATGAAAGAAGACATTCAGGTGGGTAGCAACCCATTGTATACCAGTAAGCTTATTAACCGGAATATAAAAGAACATGTGGAGCTTGAACTGGTAAAACGAGGCCTGATGCGGGTAAATCCGGATCAAAGTCCAGATTTGCTGATATCTTTTCATACCTATACAGAGAAGAAGCATATGGCATATAATTATGGAAGTCCTATGTTGTATCCGGGTGGTTATCGTATGGGATGGTGGTATTATCCCTGGGGCTATGGAAACTGGCCTTATGCCTGGAATTCCAATTTCAGATCATATAATTATACAGAGGGAACTTTGATTGTAGACGTAATAGAGGCATCTACGAAGGAATTGATCTGGCGAGGATCTGCGTCTGGAGTGATTGATACTCCCAAACGGCTGGAAAAACAGATTACCAAGGGAGTAAGCAAAATTATGAAACATTATCCGGTAACAAAAGGTGGAATTGACATACCTGTTGCCAAACATTCCTGACATAAAAAAGCCCCACTGGATTGTAGTGGGGCTTTTCTTTATAACACCTTAAATTCGATTCTTCGATTTAGTTGCCGGTTTTTCTCCGAGTTATTGGGGACTGCAAACTGTGTTTCTCCATATCCTACATAGGTAAGTCGATTTTTCTCAACTCCTGCATTGATCAGGTAATCATACACACTTTTGGCCCGTTTCAGAGAGAGTTCCAGATTATCACTGTCCTTACCTACATCATCTGTATGTCCTGATATTTCTATACGCAATCCTTTTGTATTTTTCATCAGAGCCATCAGTTTATCCAACTCCGTTTTGGACTTACCTTCGAGCTCCCATTTGCCTGTCTCAAAGAAAAGATTATTCAAAATATCTTTGGCTCCTTTTTCAATAGGTTGCAGATAGATATCCAGGACAACCGGTTCGTTGTTTTTAGTTCCGGAATAATCGAAATACAAACTTTTAAACAGATAACCCTCTTTATCTACATACAATCCATATGAGGCTCCTTCTGTAAGTACTGTCAGATAAGATCCTTCTTTACGATCTGATTTCATGACTGCTTCCAATGCTCCATCATTCAGGTTAAAAAGTTCTATTTTAGCTTCCAGACTTTTTTTTGTTTTGGCATCGTATACGATTCCTTTCAGATAGTTACTCTTATGCTTTACTGCAATTTCTTCCGGAAAGTCAAACTCGTAAAGCTGGCTGCTGATATACTTACGGCCTTGTCGTTCTTCATGAGCAAAATATCCTTTCTTTCCATCTGCTGAAACAAACAGAGATACCTGGTCATCCTGGTTATTGATAGGATAGCCCAGGTTTTTGGCAAACGACCATTTTCCTCCTTCCAGTTCAGACGAAAATAAATCAAAGCCACCCATTCCAATATGGCCTTTGGATGAGAAAAACAACGTTTTGGCATTCACGTGGATAAAAGGCGAGAGATCATCATCCGGCGTATTGATATTGGTTCCCAGATTACTTGCCACTCCCCACAACCCATCGTCTCCAAGTTTACTTACCCATATATCGCGTTTACCATATCCTCCACGCCGGTCAGATGTAAAGTAAAGTGTACGTCCATCTGCGGAGAGCGAAGGTTGCGATTCCCAGAAGGGTGAATTAACTTTGTTACCCAGATTAAGAGGTTCAGTCCATTCGTTACCAATTTTATAAGACACATATAAATCACAGCTACCAAAACTTTGTCTTCCGTCACAATTGGTAAATACCAGTGTACGACCATCCGCAGAAATAGTACATGTCCCCTCATTCTCTACTGTATTGATCCGATCTGACAGAGGCGCTGGCTCAGTCCATTCATTTCCTTTTCTGTAGGCTACATAAATATTTTCGTCACTTCGGGCATCCAATCCCTTGCGCGCTGTAAAAAATACTGTTTGTTGATCAGCGGTAAGTACAGGAAAGTATTGGAGTGCAAACTTATTAAGCTCTTTGGTCATCGCATTAGCTTTGTAGGCCAATGGATGTTGCATGGCTTCTGCTGCAAAGTTACAATTCGCAATTTGCTGCATAGCCATAGTTACCTGAAACTGCTTTGGTGGTTTTAGATCCAGAAACTTCTGGTAATAGTCCTTGGCTTTGGTATAATCTGCTTTGCGTAAATAGTAATCTCCCAATATACTATAGGCACTGATAAAAGAGGGGTTGCCTGGTTTTAATTCTATGGCCTTTTCATAATGTTGACGACTCAGATCTGCATAGTTTTCTGTTGCTTCCACCTGCGATTTTAGTTCATAAACATTACCCAAACGAAAATGAGCTTCCGGATAATTAGGTTCTCGTTCAATCGCTTTTTCAAGTGCAGATACAGCCTGATCAAACTTTCTTTCCAGTATATATTGTTGAGATTGTTCATACAAAAGCCTGGCTTTTGGGGTAATGGTTTGGGCAGATGTATGTGAAAATAAAATCTGTATAAAGACGAGTAAAGGTAATACAATTCTCCAGTGAGGTACTTTCATAGCGGATAAATGGATTAACAGATCTGAATAACGTAGACACTAAATAAACGCAAATTTCAGAATAAGAATATAGTAAATAGTATTCAACGGAAATACTACAACAGAGATGCTATTTACACAAATTAATTTACAAACTTTTCTTAGGTTAGTAAGAATCAGTGTGTTTATGTAAGCAATTTGGTGTCTACTAAAGCAACTTTTGTACCTGTTTCTTCAGAGAGGGAGAATAGAAGAGTGATATAACTAATTTCAGAAGTAAAATAGTATTAAGGTATATCCATATACTTATGTGTTTGTAAGGAAATACGCCATTGAGGATTAGTCTTGATATGTTCAATGATAAGAGGTAGCATCTGAGCAGACTTGCTCCATTCAGGTTGCAAAAAAAGCTGACAAGAAGAATTTACCTTAGAGGCATATTCTTCTGCAAATTTAAAGTCGGACTTGTTATACACAATGACTTTTAATTCATGAGCTTTGGTAAAGATACTAGGGTGAGCAGGTTTGAACTTTTTGGGCGAAAAACAAATCCAATCCCAATGCCCAGATACGGGATAAGCACCAGAAGTTTCAATATTGGTTTGAAAGCCTGCTTTTCTAAGAGATTCTGTAAGATGATCCAGATTGTACATCAAAGGTTCGCCCCCTGTGATAACAGCTAATCTGCCTGGAAATGTAAGCGCTTGTGATACAATATCTTCAATAGAGCTTTGTGGATGTAAAGATGCATCCCAGCTTTCTTTGACATCACACCATACACAACCCACATCACATCCTCCCAATCGGATAAAATAGGCCGCTCTTCCCTGATGAAATCCTTCTCCCTGGATAGTATAAAATGCTTCCATCAAGGGTAGTTTTGATTCTTGAATGTCAGATTGTAGGGAAATAGATAGAGGAGAAGGAAGGATCATACCAGTAATGTAAAGTCGTAATTCTTTATGTTGAACAATTCTTTCACAGTTTTAGTGCCGGATAAGCAGTCTGGAAAGAACGCCTCCTGCTGTGTATGTTTGAATAAGCTAAGCAGGAGGCTATCAGTATTATTTATAGATTTCTTTTTTTGATGCTTTTAGTGTGTTTTGTAACAGGCTGACAATAGTCATAGGGCCTACACCTCCTGGAACTGGCGTAATGTAGCTGCATTTTGGCGCAACCTCATCAAATTTTACATCACCCTTTAGTGCAAATCCTGATTTTTTCGTTGCGTCAGGTACACGTGTAGTTCCCACATCAATAACAACAGCTCCTTCTTTCACCATATCGGCGGTCACAAATCCTGGCTTACCAATAGCTGCAATCAGAATATCTGCCTGACGTGTGATTTCTGTCATATTTTGAGTCCGGCTATGGCAGATTGTTACGGTACAGTTGCCTGGTTCCTGACTACGTTGCATCAAAATGCTCATAGGAAGACCTACGATCTGACTACGACCAATAACTACACAATGTTTACCTGCTGTCTGGATGCCACTACGACGGATCAGTTCCACAATGCCATTAGGTGTTGCAGGTAAATAACAATCCCACCCTTTTACCATTCTACCAATATTGGCTGGGTGAAAGCCGTCCACATCTTTTTCTGGTAATATCTTTTCAGTAACCTTGTCTGCTGAGATATGTTTGGGAAGAGGTAATTGCACAATCAATCCATCTACTTCAGGGTCATTGTTAATTGACTCTACTATATTCAGAAGTTCATCTTCTGAAATAGTTTCCGGATAGCGATATACTGCTGACCGGAAGCCTACTTCTTCACAAGCTTTTACTTTGTGACTTACATAGGTTTCGCTACCACCATCATTACCTACCAAAACTGCTACCAGGTAAGGGATTTTTCCGTTTTGGGCTTTTATTTTGAGTACTTCTGCTGCAATTTCCTGACGAATTTCTTCGCCAATCTTTTTTCCATCGATAAGTTGCATGTATGAAGGATAAATGAGTGAAAGATCAGATTCTGAATAGGAGATTTACTTTGGGAGATCCGTATTGTCAATTGAGCCGCAAAGGTAGAAACTATTTTTCAATTGTTAATGCTATAAGCATCTTTTCCAGGATATCAATCTCTGACTAACAATTCTTCTACAATGTATCCGCCTGAGCTACATCTGGTAATACTACTTACACTGTCTACAGTTTACTCTATTACCAGTGTTTTAACATTGACAAGTTCACGAATCCCAAAGCCCGCTAACTCTCTGCCATATCCTGATTTCTTAACTCCACCAAATGGCAATTGAGCATCGGAACGAACCATGCTATTGATAAATACGCTACCAGACTCTATTTCTCGTGCGATACGTTCTGCCCGTTCGCGATCTTCCGAAAATAGAGTAGCCCCCAAACCATATCGGCTTTGGTTGGCAAGTTCAATCATATGTGTCTCATCTTTGGCTATAAAAACAGATGCCAGTGGTCCGAATGTTTCTTCCTGGAAAACGGGCATTTGTGTGTCTGTTTCTGTAAGCAGAGTGGGAGAGAAGTTAGCTCCATTACGATGCCCGCCCACTTGTAGTATAGCTCCACTTTCCATAGAATCTTTCAACTGCTTTTCCAGACCTTCTGCCAAGTCAAGGCGGGCCATAGGACCCATTTGGATCGAATCATCCAGTGGATTTCCCTGCTTGATGTTTTGAATAAGATCATACACTTTGCCTGTGAATAGTTCGGCAGTTTTAGGTGTCACTAAAAATCGTTTGGCTGCAATACAGCTTTGCCCTGCATTCTGCATTCGGGATTGAACAGCGATTTGGGCTGCTTTGTTCAGATCTGCATCATCCAACACTAATACTGGATCAGACCCACCTAATTCCAGAACACTCTTTTTAATATGTTTGCCTGCCAAGGCTCCTACACTTACACCAGCCCGTTCACTTCCTGTAAGAGTGATAGCCTGAACAATAGGATGCTGAACCACATATTCAATATCTTCTACACTCATGATCAACGACTGAAAAGCTCCTTCAGGAAATCCTGCTTCCAAAAATATCGATTCCATAGCCAGAGAACATCCACTTACATTGGGGGCATGTTTAAGCATAAGTACATTGCCTGCAGATAATGAGGCTGTAGCTTGCCGGAATACCTGCCAGAATGGAAAGTTCCAGGGCATAATGGTAAAGACACAGCCAATAGAGTCGAATACGACTTTACTTTTGAATGGTGTATTCACTAGTTGGTCAGCCAGCAGCGTTTCGGCTTCCTGTGCATAATAACTACAGGCAGTAGCACATTTTAGTACTTCTGCACGGGCTTCTCGTATATGTTTCCCCATTTCGTCTGTAATAATCCGGGCATATTTTTCTGTATCTCTTTTTAGAATCTCGGCTACTTTAAGTAATAATTCACTACGTTGAGCAAACGTGCTTTTTCTCCAGCTTTTATACGTTAGTTCAGCCTGGCTGATTTTTTTGTCAAGAGCATGTTTATCCTGAATGGGATATTCTGCAATTATGGTCTGTGTATATGGATTAATAGATTGAAAGTGTGCTTGTGCCATGGAGAGTATGGTTATAATTTGAAAAGATACTATTTTTCTTTTGCCAATAAAATGCAAAATTTCACGAGAAAAAAAATGTATACTTTGTTAAAGTAATCCAGTTGTGATCTGCGTCTTCCTCTACAAATGGAAGATATCCTAAGCATACCAATGGTTGATAAACCCAGACAAAAAATAGTCCAGACTGTTAAAGACTATAGTAAGCGTCTTTTTGGCTTTATTCGAGGAAAGGTAAAGTCTGATGAGGATGCTGAGGATATTTTGCAGGATGTTTGGTATCAACTTAGTAATGCAGTAAATATTGATGAAATTGAACATATGAGCGGATGGCTGTTTCAGGTTGCCAGAAATAAAATCATCGATAAACACCGTAAAAAAACTCCCGATGCGTTGGAAGATATGGGGTATGAGGATGAAGAAGGCAATTTTTCTATTATGGAGATTTTGCTTGCCAATGATACAAATCCGGAAACAGAATACATTCGGGATGCTTTCTGGAAAGAATTATTTGTTTCTTTGGAGGAACTGCCTGAAAAACAACGTCAGGTTTTTGTGTGGAATGAACTGGAAGATATGACTCTACAGGAGATTGCAGATAAGACAGGCGAGAATTTAAAGACGATCATTTCCCGTAAAGGATATGCAGTAAAACATCTGCGTAAGAAGTTAGAAATGTTATACAGCGAATTTTTGAATTACTAATTATATTAATACTATGCAAAAGAGCCAATTCAGAGGGGGAAAGAAGAAATTTCTATTTTTGCTTATTCCAGTATTTATCTTTGTTATCAGTTGGGTGGTTATGTCTTTATGGAATGCCATTCTTCCTGAAATACTTCAAGTACATACTATTACCTACTGGCAAGCTATGGGATTACTGATTCTCTGTCGTATTCTATTTGGCGGATTTCACTTTGGCCCTAAAGGTGGACCTCCTCATCTTCGCGAAAAGTGGATGAACATGAGTGACGAAGAGAGAGAACAGTTAAAAGATCGATTCAGAAAACGCTGGGGAGGAGATTAATCAATTACCTGTGATAGAATATAAAGTTGCTACATAAATATTCGTTCTGAGAATTGTATGCTGGAAACCATAATCTTTCGATAGATCTCTTCATATTGAGACGCTATCCTGGTTTCAGAAAGAGATTGTAATGCAATTTTACGTGCATTTTCAGATAGATTATAGGCGAGAGAATTAGAGAGTACCCAGTTTATACCATCTGCCAGATCTTCAGACTTGTAGGGTTGTGCCAGATATCCATTTGTTTTATGTGAAATAATATCTGGCATACCTCCTACCTGAAAACCAACTACAGGAGTGCCACATGCAATAGGTTCTGTAGCTGTTTGTGGCAGATTCTCCATTCTGGACGGAACTACCATAACATCGGCAGCGGAATATAGTAATGCCATCTGTTGTTCAGAAGTTATCCTACCCACATATTGTCTTGGACAATCAAGATGGATCGTTTCTTCATCTTCATGCATACCAAAAATAACTGCCAGACAATTATGAACTCCGTACTTCTCTTTAAAAATAGTAAGTGCTTCCTGCAAAAGATCATAGCCTTTATTTCTATCTTCTACGGAACGTAAAGAACCAAAAAGAATGACTTTTTTAGTTAACGGAATGCCAAGAGAGAGGCGAGCTTCTAATGAGTTGAAAGGATGAAATACATCTGTGTTTAAGGGATTGGCAATAACTTCGATGTTTTCCTTGTTGAAAATACTGCTTCTATGAGCCAGAGATGCTTCCCATTGGCTGGGAGTAACAATTTGAAAATGTTTTTTTCTCCAGACTTGTATCTTATGGGCTAAGTTCCATCTGTTGAAATCCAGAAAATGGTTGGTGTTTGCATACCCTTTGGCAAATCCATCATCCTCTAAGCCATTGGGATGGTGTTCCGTTCCACAAAATGCCCAGGAGTCGTGAAGTGTCCAGACAATAGGTTTGTGAATTTTACCAATTTCTGAGACACTAATCATTTCTTTGGCAATCCAGTGCAGATTCACAATATCGGCCTTAGATTTATTAATGGTGTGGTGAATAAAACCTGGGAACAAATTAAGTGAGTGCAACATAGGGTTAGTGCCAGGCTGCATTCTTAGCAATGTTTGGGCTAATCTGTCTTTGATCTTAAACTCTGCCAGCCTCCATTTAGGTATAGCTGAATGAACGAAAGGAAGGTCCGTCACTTTCTTGATAACCAGCATCTGTGCATTTATGCCAATGCTACGTTGGGCTTTACATATTCTCAATGCCGCCTTATCAGCTCCACCTTCATAGTCAGAATAGGAAACATGCAGGATATTCATATCGTAACAACTTGTTTAAATTTATTAGACCAGAATACATTGTTGAACATAAGCTCATCTAGCTTTAAGCCATTTTCATACAAATAGATGCGTGGCAAGGCTGTAAGATGATGTTGGTGTTGAGGAAATATGTGACCGGATCGGGTGGTAACTGCTGTCTTAAAACCAAGTTCCTGTACCAAACTGAATTCTCTGTGACCTGCTTGCTGAAATTCCCCAAACGGATAGGCAAAATGATCTATCTTTTTATGTATTGCTCCTTCTAGTGCATCTCTGGATGCAGATATCTCATAGGTAGCCTCTGTCATAGAAAGATTTTTTAATACAGGATGGTTGAGAGTATGTGCACCAATGGTAACCAAAGGATGCTTACTCAATTGTTGTACTTCTTCCCAATTCATACACAGTGTTTGGATAGAGGTGAATTGGGAGAATGGATCTAATTCTTTGCAATCTATTTTATTCTCCAGAATAAGCTCCCGAATCTTTGTAAACGTCTCCCATTTCTCTTCTGGAGTGTAGCAGGCAAACTGTAAATCATTGGATAGATGAACAGATGTATTAGTCTGGACAATTTCTTCCAGAGTATACCACCATAAGTTTGCTGTTTGATCAGGAAAGCAATTGGTAATATACACGATAAACGGTATGTTAAAGGACTCGAAAACAGGAAGGGCATGAGTAAGATTGTCCTTATATCCATCGTCTAATGTAAATACAATAAGCTTCTTATATTTTCGTGAAGAAGTTAATGCTTCATATAACTCATCTACTGAAATGAATGTATATCCCCTTTTTGAAAGAAGCTCTATTACTTGAATAAGATAGTCAGGTGAGATTTTAAGATCCTCGTTTGGAGTAAGACGTGGGTATATGACCGGAAAGACCCTATGCAACATAAATATAGTTGCCATACTTTGGGTGTATGTCTTGGCAAATGCTTTTATGAAAGGATTCTCTCTTATATATGATGCGAATGCCATAGTTCGTAACTTTCCTGCATAGCTTATTTAGCCTCTTATTTGTCTATGTATAGGACAACCTTAACCAGGTTTACCTGTTAAAACATGAAGAGATATTTTATAAATCCTGTTTACTAATAGAAGTGGTTAGGCAAATGTGGGGTATGCCGAAGAACACTGAAAAGTGAAAGCTCAGAATTGGTAATTTCTTTGTCTTTAATGAAGGAATGGAAGTCTTTGTAAACAAAAAACTCTCAACTATTTATAAAAAAGTTGAGAGTTTTTTCTGATAGGGTGGATTTCTAAATATATTTTTGGTCACTGACAAATATTGGAGCTGTCAAAGGCTTGGAAGCTGTTGTTTTTTTGCCCGTATTAGCAATAAACAGATCTTGAGTAGCTAAGTCGCTCTTAATTAGTATAAGGTCAGAAAGATTAATGTCACCAATGATATAATGGAAATTATGACTGCTGTATTTTTCATGAATTTGTAAAAAAGGAATAACATCCAGCACAGCTTCCTGATAGTAACGCACATATACTTCCAGGATAACATCATTGGTATAATGTATCCGGGTATGTTGATGTTTCTTGTACTCATACTGATAATCATAGCGACAGGCTGAAATATCAGAAAGAACAGCGGAACCTGTAGGATGTCCTCCAGCTCCTTTGCCCATAAAAAATTGTTTGTCTGCAAATGCAGCTTCTACAGCTACACCATTGTATTCATTTTCTACATTGTACAGATAATCATTAGGTGCAATGAATTGAGGCATAACAAATGCAGTAATGGTATCATCTGTCAATTTGCGGGTCTGAGCTACCAGCTTGATTTTTAATCCCTTTTCTTTTGCAAACTGAATGTCATGTTTAGACAATGATTGTATGCCATAGTTAAATAGTTCTTCTGGTTTTACAAAAATTCCATAAGAGTGCGTAACCAGCAGACAAAGTTTATTCAGTGCATCGAAACCACCTACATCTGCAGTAGGATCAGTTTCTGCAAAACCTGCTTCCTGAGCCTGACGAAGAGCTGTTTCGTAACTCAAATTTTCCTGAAATATTTTTGAGAGAATATAATTGGAAGTACCGTTGACAATACCACTTACAGAGTAGAGCAGCTCGTTATCATAATACTCTTCCAGGTTTCGAATAATAGGAATACTACCACACACTGCTGCTTCGTAAAGAATTGGTGTGTTGTATTGATTTTGTAAGGCAACCAGTTCTTCCAGATTTTCTGCAATCATTTTTTTGCTGGCAGAAACAACGGTTTTTCCATTCTGAAGGGCTGTTTTGGCAATGATATACGCATCTTCTGTGTTGTTGATCATTTCAACAACCAGATTGATAGTTGGGTCGCCCAGGATATCATCCGGATCGAATGTAAATCGATCTGCGGGTAATGGGCGGGATTTGTGAGGGTTTTTTACACAGATTTTGACAATCTCGGCATTAAAATCTGTTGTATGTGTAAAAATGTCGTAAAGGCCTTGACCTACCACGCCAAAGCCAAATAAACCGATGCGTAATTTCTTGCTCATGTAACGTCTTACTTATATGTCTATATGAATAAAAATCTCACTCTTTTTCTACTGGTATATCTTTCGGAATGTCAGAGGAGATATAAAATTTTTTTAGTATCTGACTCAAAATCTCAAACTCTACTAAAAAACCATCATGTCCATAAATGGAGTCTATCTCTGTGTATTGCGCATTCGGTATAGTTTGTGCCAGGTATTTTTGTTCTGATACAGGAAATAAAATATCTGTAGATATACCTATGACAAGTGTTTTGGATCGGATCACCCGTAGTGCAGCTTCTACTCCTCCACGTCCACGACCTACATTGTGTGAATCCATTGCTTTGGACAATACCCAATAGCTGAATGCATTAAATCGTTTTGCCAATTTCTCACCCTGGTATCGTTGATAAGACGATGCAGGAAAATCATCCTGTTTGTTTTTATCAGGTGACGTTTGTTTCTGAGTGTATGTTTCGTAATGGCGATAAGATAGTAAGGCAATAGATCTGGCTGTTTTCATTCCCTGGATACCTGCATCCGGACGTTTTTCTTTCCAGGTTGGATCTGTTTCGATTGCCATACGTTGTGACTCATTGAAAGCTATTCCCCATGCCGAATGGTAGGCATTGGTGGCTATCAGAATCAGGTTGTCAATGAGAGTAGGCTGCAGAATTGCCCATTCCATAGCTTGTTGCCCACCAAGTGAGCCGCCAATACAGGTGTGGATCTTTGTAATGCCTAAGTGAATACGAAGTAGTTCCATGGCATTGACCATATCCCGGATAGTCACAAACGGAAAGTCGTGATAGTACCGATCATCGGTTTTGTTATTCCATGAAAATGGCCCTGTTGATCCATAATGTGAACCAATGATGTTGGCACATATAATAAAATGCTCATCAGGATTGTAGAATTTACCTTCTCCAATCATTCCTGACCACCAATCATCTGCACTTGCATTTCCTGTCAATGCATGACAAACCCAGATCACATTATCTTTTGTTTCATTTAGTGTGCCGGATGTTCCATACACCAGATTGAACCGTGCTAAAGTTTCTCCAGACTCTAATGTAAATTCTTGTTCGTAACTGAATTGTAAAAGATTCAAATTCAATTAATAATTAGGGATGAAAAGATTGGTTTCATGGCTAGTTATTTTAGCCATGAAACCCTTTTATATTAATTTAAGACTGCGCTATCTTCGTGAATTTTAACAAATGCCTGTTCAAAATCGGCTTTAATATCTTCAATATGTTCCAAGCCTACTGACACCCGCAGTAATGTAGGCTCTACACCAGCACTGCGTTGTTCTGTTTCATTCAATTGAGAATGAGTAGTTGAGGCTGGATGGATAATAAGCGTCTTGGCATCTCCTACATTGGCCAAATGGCTAGTTAGCTTTAAGCTGTTAACAAACTTCTCAGCTTCATCTTTGCCTCCTTTGATGTTGAACGTCAGAATGGCTCCTGCTCCACGTTTCAGATATTTCTGAGCCAGTGTATAATGTGGGCTGCTTGGCAGACCAGGATAGTTTACACTTTCTACCTGATCATGTGCTTCCAGCCATTGAGCCAGTTTCAGTGCATTCTCCACATGACGATCTGCACGTAAAGAAAGAGTTTCTAATCCTTGCAGGAATAAGAATGAGTTAAACGGACTAATGGCTGGCCCCCAGTCCCGTAAACCTTCTACCCGGCAACGGATAATAAAAGCAATATTAGGAAGTCCAATAGGATTACCTTCTCCGAAAATATCCCAGAACTTTAATCCATGATAACCTTCTGATGGTTCTGTAAACTGCGGATATTTTCCATTACCCCAATTGTAATTACCTCCATCAATAATTACCCCGCCAATACTGGTACCGTGTCCTCCAATCCATTTGGTCGCTGATTCTACAACAACATGGGCTCCATGTTCCAATGGACGGAAAAGATAACCGCCAATACCAAATGTATTGTCAACGATTACAGGTAGATCATACTTTTTGGCTAAGGCTGCAATGGCATCGAAGTCTGCTACATTCAAACCAGGATTTCCAATCGTTTCCAGATAAATAGCCTTGGTTTTTTCATCGATTAATTGTTCGAAGCTGGCTGGTTCATTGTCTTTCGCGAAGCGAGCTTCTAAGCCAAGCCTTTTAAAAGAAACTTTAAATTGATTCCAGCTTCCTCCATATAAAAATGGAGAAGTGACAAAGTTGTCGCCAACATTGAGAATGTTATTTAATGCAATAAATTGCGCTGCGTGTCCAGACGCTACAGCCAATGCTGCCACTCCGCCCTCTAATGCTGCAATTCGCTTCTCAAAAACATCCTGTGTAGGGTTCATGATGCGTGTGTAAATATTGCCAAACTCTTTTAAGGCAAACAGATTTGCACCATGGGTTGAATCTTTGAATTGGTAAGAAGTGGTTTGGTAAAGAGGTACTGCACGTGATTGTGTAGTTGGATCAACTTCCTGACCGGCATGCAGTTGTAAGGTTTCGAAACGTAATTGAGACATAACTAGGTGTGTTTGAGGTTTTTAAATAAGATTGAAATTTGGATTCTTGTAAATAAGGCTTTTTTAAAAGGAATTCCAAAATAAATCTCCTTAAAGTATATGAAACTAGTAGAGTAATACGATTTCGTTGCTTTTTTGCATTGAAAGCAAACTGTAGCGCATTCGGAAAGGAAAGAAACTCAATACACGAAAAGATACTGGAAGACAATGTTGCGATAACACAGTCATGCACAAATGGCGTGAAAATAATCTTTTAAGAAGCATGATTTTTTTGATTTATATTTCCTAATCAGCTTAGGTAGGATTTAGCACCTTGCCATTGTGGGTAGGTTGCCAGACGTTCTTCGAGCCTATTCTCTCCCGTCTTCTGTATAAACCAATTACTTGTTGAGGGTAATTGACTTGCAGGGTTACAAAAGTAGAAAGCGTTTTTTAGATTTGCAAAATTTGTTTATGAAACCTTCAACTATGGCAAAATCATTGATTAGCCTTATGAGTTTTGAGGATGGTTCAGGTTTAAAAAAAAACATTTCCCAATTAGAACTTAAAAACTGATATGGGATCAGATTTTGCACTTATTTTGTGTTCATTACTATTTTAAAATGCTATGGGATTTCAACTTAAGATTTTTTTATTCGTTTTAACAGTTTGGGGAGTAGGCTTTCAGGGTATTCCTAAGTTAAAGAAGACAAAGTTAACTGACCAAATTACAGTTTCGCTGCCTGATGATTTTCATCCAATGACAGATGATGAAATTGCAGCCAAATATTTTGTATCAAGAAAGCCAACTGCTAGTTTTTCAAGTGCTGACCGGGTAGCTGATTTCTCTTTTAATCAAACAACTACACCTGGAAGGCAACAGGATCTGGCAATGCTGAAAGACTTTTTTAAATCGGGAATCCGGTCTAACTTTACTAAAGTCGATTTTATTCAGGAAGGAGTTGTCCAGATTAATGAAAGGGACTTCATCGTTTTAGAATACACCGCAGAATTGCGTGATGAAGATCCTAATTCAGCTAATAAGGGGATTACACGCCAATATTCTTATATTGTGTACACAACAATTCGTAATAAGGTGAATGTTATGGCCTTTAATTGCCCTGTTCAAGTAAGAGAACACTGGCAACCTATTGCGAAAGAGGTTATGAATTCAATAAAAATAAGTGGAAAGTAATAATAAGGGTTCAGGTATGATACCTGAACCCTTATTATTTCCGGATAAACTTAATTTCACCATTTACTTCCAGCCGGAGTATATTAGCTAACTGATAATCATTTTTAGTGCTTTGTTCCATTGGAACAACATAGTCTACACCTTTGACAATTTCAGGATCTACATCATCTAGGGTTCTGGGCATAAACTGGTTAGGACGGTTTGCCGAAGTTGCAACAATGGCACGATTAAATTTTCCGATAAGCTTTCCAAGAAAATCATTGTCTTTGACTAAGCGAATAGCGATACTCCGATCTGATCCCAATACATCTGAGGATACATTTTTTCCATTGGAATAAACTACAGTTAACGGCCGTTCTGAAAATTCAACCAGATCCCAGGCTATATCTGGTACTTTATTCATATATTCAGGGAGCCAACCTATCTGTGAAATCATAGCCACCAGAGGTTTAGGTGTTTCTCTCTTTTTTAATTCATGGACTCGTTTAACGGCCGCATCATTACGGGCATCACAAAGAATACTCCATACTGTATCAGTAGGAGAAAGAACAACTCCACCTGTTTTTAAAATTTCGTAGGCACGCTGAATACTATCTGTCATAAAGGTTTTGTAAGCGGTATTTTTAGAAGTGCAAAATAAATGCTTTGTATGGACAAATCTTGTTTTTTGTCGCTTATTCCCATAGTTTGCTTTCTATTTAAAATATGAACTCCATATTGTTGAATATACTTATAATATGTATAAGTAGTCTGTTTCAAGAAGATATGTAGTAATCGGCTTTTACCAGCTTCTTTTATGATTATTCTGATAAAGTTTGGTAAATCTTTGACTTTTTGAGAGTTCGTTATTTTTATCTGTTTAACTCCCAAAAATTTTCCCTACCTTTGTATCCCATAAGTCTTTCAGAGAATAACAACTTATGGCATCTGCAAAATACATTTTCGTTACGGGAGGCGTAACATCTTCTTTAGGCAAAGGAATTATTGCATCATCATTGGCTAAGCTTCTGCAAGCCAGAGGTTTCTCGGTAACCATTCAAAAATTCGATCCTTATCTTAATATTGATCCAGGCACATTAAACCCCTACGAACATGGGGAATGTTATGTCACAGATGATGGGGCAGAAACAGATTTGGATTTGGGGCATTACGAACGTTTTTTGAACACTCCTACATCTCAGGCCAATAACGTTACTACCGGACGCATCTATAATAGTGTAATCACTAAAGAACGACAAGGTGCATATCTTGGCAAAACTGTTCAGGTAATTCCTCATATTACAGATGAGATTAAACGGAGTATCCGGGCATTAGGTGATACTGGAGAATACGACATTGTTATTACTGAAATAGGTGGTTGTGTGGGTGATATCGAATCATTGCCATTTATTGAAGCAGTACGTCAGTTCAAGTGGGACGTAGGTCCAAATAATGCAATTGTTATTCACTTAACGTTGATTCCTTATCTGAAATCTGCAGGTGAATTAAAAACAAAACCTACTCAACATTCAGTAAAAGACCTATTGGAAACTGGTGTGCAGCCAGATATATTGGTTTGTCGTTCAGAACACCCTATTCCTCAGGATATCCGTAAAAAAATAGCATTATTCTGTAATGTGCATATTAATTCGGTAATTGAAGCTCAGGATGCGGATACTATTTATGATGTGCCGCTAATGATGAAAAAGGAGAAACTGGATGAAAGAGTGTTGGTAAAGTTGAAGCTTTCACATGACAAAGAGCCTGATATGGAAGGCTGGAAAGAGTTTTTGGGGCGTCTCAAAAATCCATCAGAAGAAGTAACCATAGGCTTGGTTGGAAAATATGTGGAACTGCGTGATGCCTATAAATCCATTGCAGAAGCCTTCATTCATGCCGGAGCTCAGAATGAATGCAAAGTAAATATCCGGTGGATACATTCAGAAACACTGTTGCCGGAAAACGTAGAAAACTTGTTTGAGGATCTGGATGGGGTATTGGTAGCACCTGGATTTGGTGAAAGAGGTATCGAAGGAAAAATAGCTGCTATTCGGTATGTTCGTGAAAACCAGGTTCCATTCTTTGGCATTTGCCTGGGTATGCAATGTGCAGTTGTAGAATTTGCCCGTAATGTTCTAAAGCTGGATGGGGCCGCTTCTACAGAGTGGAATCAGGATACTTCACATCCGGTGATCAATATGATGGAGGATCAGAAAAAGGTTACTATTAAAGGTGGTACCATGAGACTCGGTGCGTATCCATGTGATCTGAAGAAAGGTTCACGTGCTGCACAAGTATACGGTAAGAGTAAGATCTCAGAACGCCACCGTCACCGGTATGAATTCAATAACCAATACCTGGAAGCTTATGAGAAAGCAGGTATGACAGCTACTGGTATCAATCCGGATACAGGATTAGTTGAAATTGTTGAAATCAAAGATCATCCTTGGTTTGTTGGGGTACAGTTTCACCCTGAATTAAAAAGTACAGTAATGAATCCTCAGCCATTATTTGTTCATTTTGTGAAGGCTGCTGTAGAATATGCTAGTGCTAAGCGCTTAGTAGTGAGATAAAGTTGTAACTTGCAGCCAATTAATAGGATAAACACTACAATATGGAAAGGACTCTTTTCGTCTTTTCCATATTGTTATGTTTTAACTTCCTACTAACAAGCTGATGTACTAACAACTTATGCATCAGTGAATGATTTAATCCTTAACCATAATTATTTAATCGCTTTTTGATGGATCGTAATAATCTGATCGGATTTCTGCTGATTTTCCTGCTTTTAATAGGGTATACCATATATGAATCGCAGCAGCCGCGACCGGAGCCGCCCAAGACTACGCAGGCTACTCCTGCTCCCAAAGTTGCACCTTCTGTTTCTGAAACTGTAACAGATTCTGCTACAGCTAAAAGAATGTATGGAGATTTTGCTGCTGCAGGTTTTGGAGAAGCAAAAGATATTGTTGTTGAAAATAAAGATGTAAAAATTACCCTGAATACCAAGGGCGGTAAGATAAAAGAGGTATTATTAAAGAATTACAAAACATATGATCAGAAACCCTTGGTTCTGATTGATGAAAAGTCAAGCTCACGGGTATTGCGTTTACCTGGCCGGACAGGAGATATCAATCTTTCAGATTTATACTTTACTTCAACAGATGTTGGTGGCGTAGTTAAGCAGGATGGAGATTCCATACGTGTTTCTTTTCGTTTAGCTTTAGCCGATAATCAATATGTCGAGCAGATTTACACAATCAGAGGCTCTGGCTACCAGATTGGATATGATCTGAAAGTAAATGGATTAGATGGTGTTTTAAAAAATGCTCCTGTACAATTGGTGTGGCTGGAACATCTGAAGAAGTTTGAAAAAGATACTCAGACAAGCCAGATGGCCTCTGCCATCAATTATTATACTGTAGAAGAAGAGTTTAACGATATCGGTGATAACTCTGTCAGCGTGGATGAAAAAGCTGTTGAAGAACCTATTCGCTGGGTTTCGCTAAAGCAACGATTCTTCCTTACTGCATTGATTGCCAGAGGAACTCCTTTTTCCGCTGGACAGCTAAAAAGCTCTGTACCCACAATTGTATCCAATGATAATATCAAAGTATTAGAAAGTAATCTTCAACTTTCACTGGCTGATCTAAAAAGTGGAAAAGGCCATTTTGATTACTATTTTGGTCCTAATGACTATGAAATTGTCAAGAATGTAACAGACGGTTTCCGCGAAAATGTTTATCTGGGCTGGCCTGTAATACGAATCGTAAGCCGTTTTGTGATTTTGCCCGTTTTCCATCTTCTGGAAAGCTTTATCACTAATTATGGGTTGTTAATTATTGCATTGGTACTGGTTGTGAAAACAATCTTATTCCCATTGGTATATCGCTCCTATATGTCTATTGCAAAAACGCGCGTGTTGCAACCAGAGATTGAGGAAATAAAAGCCAAGCATGGGGATGATATGCAGAAGGTTCAGCAAGAACAAATGAAGTTATACAATCAGGTAGGTGTAAATCCATTGAGTGGTTGTGTGCCTGTATTATTACAGATGCCTATTTTGTTTGCCTTGTTTAGTTTGTTCCCGAACCTGATTGAATTTCGTCAAAAGGCATTTTTGTGGGCAAATGACCTTTCAACATACGATTCTATTATTCAGCTTCCATTTAATATACCCTTTACTGCCTATTCACATATCAGTTTGTTTGCAGTAATGATGACAGCTTCTTCACTGGCATTTACTTATTACAATAGCCAGATGACTTCTTCTGCTGCAATGCCTGGACCGTATAAAACTGTTCAGTATGTGATGCCTGTAGTAATTATGTTTGTATTGAATTCCTCACCAGCAGGTCTGAATTTTTATTACCTGATATCTAACTTGGTTACTATTGCCCAGCAGCTTACCATTCGTAAGTTCGTGGATGAAGGAGAAATCCGCAGAAAGCTGGAAGAGAACCGCATTAAGAATAAAGATAAGAAAAAGACAGGTTTCCAGGCGCGTTTAGAGGAAGCTATGCGTAAAGCAGAAGAAGTCCGCAAGGATGCTGATTCAAAAAAGGGACCTAATACAGATGCTAAAAAGAAAACCAAAAAATAAGGTCTCTTATTAACTCTGAAAACACTTTTTGTAAACAGACTTCGTCTTGTATATTTACTTCCTGAAAGCCAACTTTCAGGAAGTTTTTTCGTTTAATAGGGGCTGTTCTTTTGTTTAAACAATCTTATAATGCGATTCATCACACATTCACAGACTACGTTTTGTTATTTTTTTATACTGTTCCTTGTAAGCCTGATCAATATTTCTACTGTCAAGGCACAGACTGTGGCCGATTATAGACGTAAATATGAGTCAGGTAAAGAGTTGATTAAACAAGGAAAGTATGATCTGTCACAGGAGATATTTCGTCCTCTGATGCGTGAACTACCTGACAATCCATTTACAGCCTATGCACATTATTTCAGTGCACTGGCATCATTTAAAGCGAACAAATCTGATGAAGCGCGTTTGACTCTGGAGCAGTTGCAGCAAAAGTATCCTTCATGGCCTGATATGGATCAGGCAAGCTATTTATTGGCAAATATCTTTTTTATCAAAAAAGACTATGGTATGGCTCTTGTCAATACCAATAAGATTAAAAACGATGGAGTAAAAAAAGATGCAGAAAGTCTGAAACGATACTACTTACAAAGCGAAAAGAATATATCAGTACTAAAAGACCTTCAACAGAAGAACTCAAATGATCGTATCATCGCTGAAGTGCTGACAGATAAATTATGGCTTAGTACAAATGAAGAAGAAAAAGCATTAGCTAAAAAGCTGGATTCACAATTTAATCTAAAAAAAGTCAGTAATCCACCTGCCAAACAGGTTGAGACTAAGCAGGCATATAATGTGGCTGTTATTCTGCCATTTGACTACAATAAACTGCTTGTAGAAAAAAATGGTCGTGTGAGTCCGATAGCTGTAGATATGTATAATGGTATCCGGCTAGCTCAACAGCAACTGGCTAAAGAAGATATCCAGATAAACTTGTTTGCCTATGATGTTGGGGCAGATGGTGATAAAATGTTAACTCTTGCTAATCAGTCTGAATTTCAGTCCAATGATCTGATTATAGGACCTATTAATGGAGCTGCTATCAAAGTTGCTGTCTCTTTTGCAAACCAAACTAAGATAGGACAGATCAACCCTATTACAACAAACAGTCAGATTGTTCAGAATACATCTGCTGCTTATCTATATCAGGCTTCTGTAGAAAGTCAGGCCAGACATGCAGCCCAGTTTGCCAGAAAGCAGTTTACTACTCCTACGGCTGTTATATTTTATGGCAATACTTCCCGCGATTCATTGTTAGCTCATGTATATAGACAGAAGTTTACAGAAAGTGGTGGGAAAATATCTACTTTTCGTAAAATAGGTTCTGCTGCTGACATACCTAAAATGATTCTGGCTCTTGAAGGGACTACAGATCCCGGACATATTTTTATTACCTCCTCTGATCAGAATGTTGCAATTAATCTGGTTAGTTCGCTGGAGAAAAGGGAAACAAAAATTCCTGTCATTACCCAGTCAAACTGGTTGTCCTATTCAATGCTTAGTTATGATCAGTTTGAACGGTTACAGTTTCATTTTATTAATCCAGAGTATCTGGACTACCGTAGCGAGGCTGCAATAGCTTTTAAGCAGGCATACATTCAGGCCAGAAATCTTATTCCTTCTGTATATGCCTATCAGGGATATGATATGATGCTTTATTTTGGGAGAATATTGAAAGAGTTTGGTACTAACTTTCATAATGGACTGAAGAGTAAGGCACCTATAAAGGGGGCCATCTTTGCAGGATATGATTATCGGAATGCAAACGATAATCAATATATACCTATTACAAAATTTGAAAGCGGGAGTCTTATACTGACTAATCCTTTAGAATAAACAAAAGAGGCTTGTTGTCAAACAAGCCTCTTTTGTTTATTAACGAGCTCTGACAAACAGCCTAGCCGTCTTCGCAGGTTGATTCTCTGTTTGAGTGGGATATGGATCTACACGCTGAAGAATTATATCATAATGCATACCAGATAATTCAATCTGAGTAGTGTCAGCTGTTTTAAGTTGCCCACAAGCACCAATACACAAAGTGCCAGATTTGACTGCCTGTCCTTTACTTGTTGTAAAAAACACTTGTGCATTTCCTGCCCATATACAAGCTACTTCCTTGGGACAGCGACTATCCTGAATCGAATCTACACGAATATTCAGGCCATTGGATGCAGCAATATTTGTCCGTAGAATGGCAGATTGTTTGGCTTGTAAAATAGTTGCCTGATTAAGAGACACTGATTTTGGTGTAAGCCCATCCCTCATACATTGGCTAAATAATACTATTGCACCCACAATCACTAAAATCGTTTTCATAAACATATTTTTAATTCCAAAAGCATGACACATTACCTATTGGAATGGTTGCATGTTACAGTAGCTATTCTAAATAATTTTCTGAGTTTAATTGTCGGTAGGGCAAGTAGTGGGGATTAATAAGTACTTCAGGGAACATATTACACTCTATATACTGTTTATTCATGTATCAATCATTATTCTTAAATAAAAATGCAGATGAATACCACTGAGAAAATGAAAGTAGAGATATGGTCAGATATTATGTGTCCATTTTGTTATATAGGTAAAAGAAAGTTTGAAAAGGCACTACAACAGTTTTCTGACGCTGGATCGGTTGAAGTGGAGTGGCATAGCTTTCAGCTAGATCCTTCTATTGAAGCAGGACATGGCAAAAATTTATATGAATACTTATCAGAACGTAAAGGTATTTCCTATGAGCAGTCTGTACAGATGCATCGGCAGGTAACGCAGATGGCAAAAGAAGCAGGTCTTACCTATAACTTTGATAATGCTGTTGTTGCCAATTCATTTGATGCCCATCGAATGATACAACTGGCAAAAAAACATAATCTCGGAGATGAGGCTGAAGAACGTTTATTTAAAGCTTATTTTACAGAAGGGAAAGATTTTAGCGATCACGAGACACTGGTGTTGTTAGGACAACAGATTGGATTGCAGGAAAACGATATCCGGCAAGTGCTAGCTAGTGATGATTTTGGGTATGAAGTAGAAAAAGATATTCGGGAGGCACAAACTATTGGTGTGAGAGGTGTACCATTCTTTGTCTTCAATCGCAAATATGCTGTTTCTGGTGCACAACCTTCAGATGTGTTTTCAGATGTGTTGGGAAAATCCTTTACAGAGTGGAGAAATATACATCCTGCACCTATTGAAGTAATTGAAGGACCTTCCTGTACACCAGAGGGTGATTGCAATTAGTATTTATGTGATAAAGAATATCTTATTTTCGAAAGTGAGCCTTACAAAAGGCTCACTTTCTTTTTATAGCGTAAAGTAAAAGTGATGTCTGTTCGTCTGTATAATTACCAGCTATACATTAGTCGAGAAGTAGTACACTTTTATATTACCATTACAAAACTAAATAAGATGGGTCTTATTGATAATCTGGCAAGTAAACTTTTAAACAAAGCTGTTATTGTACACAAGTCAAAAATAGCTGACAATACTTTTCATATCCGTATTCATAGTAGTGGTTTAAAATCAGTGGAATATGTACCAGGATATTTTCTGCGAATTTTTTGTGGTATGGGTATGTCTGTGAATCTGAAAGACAAAATCAGAAGCTACTCAGTCTGGTATTTTGATCGCAAAGCTGAGACTATAGATATTGCTGCCTGTACACATTCTAACGGACCCGGTAGCAAATGGGTTCAGGATTGTGTTGTTGGAGATACTATTTACTTTGGATGGCACAAAGGTAAGTTTATTGTAGATCAGTCTGCCGACTCATACGTATTGGTGGGTGATACTTCTGCTTTGGGACATTTGTATGAAATCTATAGAAATCTGTCTGTTTCCAAAAAGATTTATGGCTTTGTGTATGCTGAAAATGAAAAAGATATTTTTCCAGATATTGATGGATCAAAACCATTTCAATTTCTACAGTTAGCTGCAAACCCAGGACAGAGACTAGTGCAATCCATTGATGTTACTGCCAGACAAATATCGGATTCCGGTATGGTCTATGTGGGTGGTGATAGTCGAAGCTGTGTGCAGTTAAATCAATATTTCAAAAAAGAGTTAAATTGGAATTCTGGACAAATAAAAGCAAAACCTTTCTGGACCCCTGATAAAACAGGACTTGAGTAGAGTGGGAATAATTGTGTTTCTGTGGAGGATCGTTGAGAGAACTATACTGTTAATTGTTACAAAAAAGGTGATTTATTGGGGATTGTGTCAGATATTTGTGCAGAAATTTATCACAATTTGTAATTACAACGATTAACAGCTTTTATATATGAATATATCTCAGAGCCAACAGCTATTTGAACATGCCAAGAAGGTTATTCCTGGAGGGGTTAACTCTCCAGTGCGGGCATTTCGGGCAGTGGGAGGTAATCCTCTTTTTATTAAATCTGCTAAAGGCGCTTATCTATATGATGAAGATGATAATGCATTCATTGAACTGATTAATTCATGGGGACCTATGGTACTGGGACATGCCCATGAAATTATTCAGAAAGCAGTTGCGGATGCTGTACAAAATTCACTATCGTTTGGTGCTCCTACCCGAAAAGAAGTGGAGATGGCAGAACTGATTATCTCTATGGTGCCTACCCTGGAGAAGGTTCGGATGGTGAACTCTGGCACAGAAGCAACTATGTCTGCTATTCGATTAGCCAGAGGCTATACAGGTCGTGATAAAATGATCAAGTTTGAGGGCTGTTATCATGGACATGGCGATAGCTTTCTGATTGCTGCCGGTAGTGGGGCTGCCACAATGGGTGTGCCGGATAGCCCTGGTGTAACACAAGGAATCGCCAATGATACATTGACTGCCCCTTTCAATGATCTTGAAGCAGTAGAGAGACTTGTTACAGAGAATAAACAAAACATAGCTGCTATCATTGTAGAACCTGTGGCTGGAAATATGGGTCTTGTATTGCCTAATAAAGGGTTTTTAGAAGGTTTGCGACAGATTTGTACACGGGAAGGTATTGTGTTGATCTTTGACGAAGTAATGACAGGATTTCGACTGGCAAAAGGAGGAGTACAGGAACGTTTCAATGTTCAGGCTGATTTGATTACCATGGGTAAGATTATTGGAGGTGGAATGCCTGTTGGTGCGTATGGTGGACGTCGGGAAATCATGGATTTCGTGTCTCCTGCTGGCCCTGTATATCAGGCAGGTACCTTATCTGGAAATCCGGTTGCCATGTCTGCCGGACTGGCAATGTTACACTATCTGAACAACCATCCGGAAGTATATACACGTCTGGAAGAAATCGGAAATAAGATTGTGGCAGGAATGCAATCTAATATGCAAAAGTTAGGGGTTAATTACACAATTAATCATGTAGGATCTATGTTTACGATTTTCTTTACAGACAAACCAGTATATGATTTTGAATCTGCTAAACAGTCTGACCTGCAGTTATTTGCTAAATATTTCCAAGCTATGCTAAAGCGGGGAGTGTATCTGGCTCCATCTCAGTTTGAGAGCTTGTTCGTTTCAACTGCATTAACAAACGACCATATTGATACAATCATCAAGGCTAACTATGAATCATTGGAAGAGATTCTGGTAACAGCCTGATATTTTTTATTTTAAATCAAATACATTAACAAAGCCCTGAATGAAGGGCTTTGTTTGTTTATAAATACTTTATTTGTACTTTTCCTTCAAAGAATACGTCTTTACTTTTATAATACTTCTTACATAGGAAAAACTATCATCTGTTTTGTATGAAAAGAATTGCCTTTCTCTACCTTTTTATTTTACAAGGAATATTAGCTTTTGCCCAGCAAAAAGTTACGTGGAATGGAAAACAATGTGCTGTTGTACTTACTTATGATGATGCATTGAATGTCCATCTCGATAACGTAATTCCTGTTCTGGACTCTGCAAAGTTGAAAGGTACATTTTATTTATCCGGCTATTTTCCCGGTTTTAGGCAACGAATCACAGATTGGCGTAAAGCAGCTGCCAATGGACATGAAATGGCGAATCATACCTTATTCCACCCTTGTATTGGACAAATACCTGGAAGAGAGTGGGTAAAACCTGAATCGAATATGGGAGCCTATTCTGTTACACGGATGGTAGATGAAATCCGAATGATGAATGTTTTATTACAAACTTTGGATGGAAAAACACAACGGACATTTGCTTATCCATGTGGTGATAACAAAATCGGAGATGTAACATATCTGGATTTGATGAAGGATGATTTTGTTGCTGCCCGTGGGGTAAAGCCTGAATTTTTGTCACTCGGCCAGATTGATCTAATGAATGTAGGAGCTATAGGCATAAATGGGCAATCAGGAGAGGAATTGATTACTCTTGTAAAGAAAGCAATGGAAACCAAGACGTTATTGGTATTCTTGTTTCATGGAGTAGGAGGAGAACATAATCTCAATGTATCTGTTGATGCACATCGAAAGCTAGTACATTTTCTTCAGCAAAATCAGTCGCAGATTTGGGTTGCTCCATTTCTCGAAGTAACCCAATATATAAAAGAAGCTCAACAGAAAATGAAAAAAGGAAACAAATAAAGACTGTCTCCCCTAAATAAGCGACTCTATTTGTGTTTCGGTTTACTATTGGTTTTTAGGTAACGTTCTGCAAAAGAAATGAAGGTTGGCCAGTTAGGCCCGTTGGTATGTCCACCACTATGTTGACGAAATGCAATGTCTCCTGAGAGTAAAGCGGTCTCAATAAGAGGAAACTCTGTAGTGCCCAAGCCTTTTTTACCTACTAGTTTATAAACAGGTCCTGCATAGGCAGCTCCTAAAAACATACCTTTGGCATCTACCCAGCCCCCTTCTACCTGGAGAGAGCCGCTACCGACAAAAACAGGGCGGGGAGCACATAAAGCTATTAGTTCATGTGAATCTACAGGTAGATCGTTAGGTGTGAGTGGACCTGCATATTTAATAAAATTACCAGCCATCCAATGGTATTCACCCGATGAGGCGACATTTTCTACCTGTTCCCCATACATTCTTCTGTGTAATTTAGCCCCTCCTTCTCCTGATGAGCCTACAAACGCGATAGCAAAGCGGGAATCATAAGCCATAGTCACAAGGGCCGCTTTTCCATAGCGGGACAGGCCTTCGATACCTACCTGTTTTGCATCTATGGCAGGATCTGTTTCCAGATAATCCAATGCTCGGCTCGCTCCCCAAGCCCATGCACGCAATGCTCCCCAATCATCAACCTTACGTGGCTGGCCTTTATTTACTAACCCAATAATACCTCTGGTCAGGCTATCTCCTTTATCTGCTTGTACGCTGGTTGGAATTAAAATTGCGTAACCCCAGCCTTTTTCCAGTACTTGCTGTTGCCAGGAAGGGGCAGGTGGGACTGGAGACGTCGGCGGACGAAAACCGGGCGGGAGTACAAAACTAAATTCCATGAGTAACGGGACAGGACCCGAAGAATTGACAGGAGTAGTGACTGTCAGATCGATACTGACAGAGATAAGTGGATAATCTGAATTATCTACATATCCTATAATTTTTTTAGTCAGGGCTGGAATTTTTCCTATTGTATCAATTTTAGTTTGTACAATTTCCCATCGCACTTTAGGAGTATGTGCCGGAACCCGTCCATAAATTTCTTTGTCAAAATCTTCTACAATCTCAGGTCTGCGTTGTGTCCACCATTGTTGGGCTGTAGTTATTTTCTTTCCATTTTTTAGTAGTAATGGATCTGGCAGGTTAGGATATGGATTTGCCTTAGTTTCGTCAAAGTTAGCTGCATTGGGGGATTGAGGGTTGCCGTCCGGACCCCTTCGTATGGATGTAATTCCCAACAAGTTCATTAGTCGCTTATGATCTTGCTCAGCTGTAAGTTGTACAGGTGGAGATAGAGATGAAGTAGATTGGCCCATAATGGGTAATGAAAACAATATCCACATAAAAAGCAGATGTAGCTTTGTTATAGAAAGAGATCTCATTTGTGAAAGAGGTATAAGTAGGATCGTTGAGTGATGTATACTAACTAAATGAAACTATCGAAAATTACAGAAATCGATTACAAAGTGTCTGCTTTTACCAGCCATTTTATACTATTTAATCTACTAATTAGCAGTAACATATTATGATAGTGTGAATGCTTCAGACTATCGTTCTCTGAATATGTAGATTAGTGTTTGATTGTAGTAATAAAACAATATTTATTAGCTATAAACTTCTTTCTGAAGAGATTGTGTTCACTTTTTGTTTTCCTGGACACCAATCAGAAAAATAGAAGACTTTCTGTTGAAAGTTGATCAGTTAGAATGAAATATTATTTTGAAAATCAGTTTGCTAAAAAGCAGACACCTATAAAACTCATTGTTCAGGTATTGTTCTTTTTATTGACTCATTTTATGTCACAGGCCCAATCAAAAATATCACCCCGTAATCAGGCTGTAGATGCTTTAAATGGCTATGTACAATATACTAATGAGACGATTCATGCTCTTTGGCCTATTTATGAGGAGCTAATGAATTTTAATCTGCAGCTAAACTATTATAGTGAAGAGAAATCCAAATTTCTTTCGTTTCAGAATGAGGATCACTGGAATAAGTCTTCCTCCTATGAAGTGATTCCTGCCGAGATCTATCAAAAATGTATGACGGGTCATTCTGCTTTATCTGAAACGGATCGCAGAGTGCTGAATCAAAGATTATTGGTTCTGAAAGAAACAGTTGACCGTATTCAGCTTAGTCGGGATTCGATCTGGCATTTTGTCCAGGAAAAGGTTTATTTACAGAGAACAAATATTGCCTGGGCTTATCGGCAGTTGGGGTTATTGGAGAAGTTATTTAATCAGTACGATCAGGCAAAGGACAACTTGTATGCTACTGTGCAGCAAGTATATCTTACTCACTATAAACCTACCAATACCAATCATAGAATTGTCGCAATGGCCGATAAGTTTCAGCCTGCTATCCATTGGTGCAAGCTTATTCTGGATGATCTGGATAATGAAGAAACAAGCAACATATCATTCTATGTACAGGAATTAGAAGCTCTCATTGAGAACTACAAAACTCATCAGGATGAAAATCTTCAGGGATTATATCGTTTTGGGTCAAGTAATGGATTAGATCCCTACTGGCGTTATGAGAGAGTGGTAAGAAATCTGGAGGCTATTGTGTCTCGTTGTCATAGTTTTTTGACCAGCGAATGGCGGGAGAATAACTACAAACCCTATTCGAAGGCCTATTATTACCACAATAATGATATCATTAACAAATACAATCGTTATGGTTTAGGGCTTATTCGTTCTTACAATGATTTTATCGAACTTGCTGATGGAAAAGGTGTACAGAAAGAAGCTGAAATTCCTGATTATTATATCCAGAATAAATCTATTAAACTGGATGTTTCCACAACAGTGTTGTTACATCAGGTAGAGGAACCTCATCAATACAAAGTTTTTTATCCCAAAAGCAATAAGTTAGAAGATAAACCTGTCATATCTGTAAAACCAGAGCCAGATAAAAAATCTACTGATGAGACACTGGAAGGATATGCGGACAACCATCTGGTATTTTTACTGGATGTATCTGGTTCTATGAATAGTCACGAAAAGCTGCCTTTGTTAAAAGAAGCATTTTCCTATTTGTTGACCCTTACCCGACCAGAGGATAAAGTTGCCATTGTAAGTTATTCAGGTGATGCCCGAATTGAGTTAAATACAGTTTCAGCTACTGAACGTAAAAAGATTGAGTCGAAACTGGATAAACTGAAGTCAGAGGGTGGGACCAATATTCGCCGAGGAGTAAGCCTAGCCTATCAATTGGCTAATGAACACTTTATCAAAAATGGTAATAATCGCATTATTTTGGCGTCGGATGGCGAATTTGGTTTGGATAAGGCTACCGAAGCTATTATTCAGGAAAATCTGAATAGAGGAATTGTCTTGACTGTATTCTTATTTGGACAAACCAAAAATGAACACGTGATTGAGCAGTTACAACGATTTGCTTTATTAGGGAAAGGCAATTTTCAGGAGATTACTCCTGAAAATGCCAAACAAACGCTTTTGAAAGAAGCCCAGTCAATTAAGAAATAGTGATCGATTACTGGATAACCTTTTTGGCCTTGTCCAGTAGTCCTCCTCCTTCTTTTTTAAGGTTATCCAGTGTTGCTGTAGTCTTTACTTTATCCAGTTGCTGTTGTATCTGTTCATTGTATCGCATCAAGGTAGCTACTTCTGGACGGGCGCCTGTGTATTTCTTCCAGTCAACTTTCTTCATTTGGGTAATAAAGTATTGTATGGCTATTTTTCCCATAAAGACTTTATCTGTAATGAGGTTCGATGCTTTGTTGTCTTCTTTGGCTTCCAGATACTCAATCCCTGAATGAAGGATGGCCTTATCCTCATTGTTGAAGATAGTACTCTTCTCCAGTTTCTTAAGGTTAGCAAGTGCAGTTTGATTGTCTTCTCTTTCCAGTGCGACATAGGTGGCAACCAGCCAAACCAGTTCATCATTTAGTCCAATAGCATTAGCATCAGATAAAAATGCTTCAAAGTCTTGTAATGCCAGTTTTTTTTTATCCTCACGATCCATTTTGATTCGGCTTAGTCCTCGACATATCAGATTAATCCCATGTGCGTAGTGATACGTATCTTTATTTGTTCCGGTAGGTATCAGATTCCGAAAAAAGCTATATTGATAGGATTGGCCATCTTTCTCCAGCCATTCATGATTACTGGTTAATTCGTGTTCGCTGAGATACGGAAAATCTTCGGTTATAAACAAAAGGCCTTTCTGCATTTTGTATAGACAACGTCTTTCCATATCCTTTTCATGCTCTGTATCTACCCGTGAACCTTCATACAAGGCAAGTTCTGTGCGACGTGCAGACGTATTGGTTGTACTTAAAAAAGTATGTTCCATATTATTGTCCCATCCGAAAAGTTCTGCATAGGATATATTGGTATGACTCAAAGCAGGTGTTTCACCTGTATGCATTTTGAAGAATGTTTCCAGCAGTGTAGGATACATATCTTCATCTGTAGTAAGAGCAAAATCTTTTAACTCATTATATTCTTTGTAGGCCAGTACCATATCTTCCAGCGAGATATAGGTAGTATCATTTTTGGTAGTATCAATTGCTTGAATAATACGTGAATTGATTTTCTGTAAATGTTCTGAGCCAGGGATTTGTTTAGCGTTCTCGGCTGTTTGAGTACGAAGGACTATCTTAAAAAGTTTGTAGAATAATACAGATTGGCTTTCTAGTTTCTCTTTCAGTTTAGTGCGTTCTAACCGGAGTAATTCCTCATCACTTTTCTGATGACAGGATATGCAAAGAAAAATGCCAAGGAGGGATGATAGATAAAAAAACGGTTTAGATCTCATGAAAAATTTATTCAATTAAATAGATAGGTGGTAATGAGTATCCCCTCAGACTTTTATGCAAACCTGAGGGGACATATATAACAATATTTTAAAAATTACTGTTGTTTTCCTCCAAACAATACAACCAATAGAATGATAATTGCCAAGCCAAATACAATGGCAAGGAATATTTTCCATGCACTGTAAGGACGTTCGCCTTGTACCTCACCTGTACTGCCATTGATCATGAATCGGTACACTTTGCCGTTGTATCGATAGGCACTTAACCAGATAGGCAATAAAATATGTTTGAACGTAATTTGTTTGTATTTAGGACTTAGTGATGTAATTTGTTGTTCATCACCCCCAATATCCTGACATACTGTAGCACGGATAGGTCCATCCATAATCTGCTTGGCTTCCTCAAATCCTTGTTTTACATCTACATGGTATGTTTCTGTCCGGAATCCACTCAAAAAACGTTCATCAAACGGAACCAGTTGATCCAATGCCCAGGGTTCAAGTGCCCGAAGATAATCTTCTGGTAACGAAGTAGTACCTTCTACAAGTAAATCATCAAAAGAATTATGAACCTGCCCAGATGCATAGCTCCATCGGATTTTACGTACCTGCTGTCGTTTCTCAACCATTTTGCCATTCTCATTTACCATGACAGTTTCTGTTACATAGTAGTAATCACCTCTTTGTCCTGTATAGTTACTGTCGGTCTCGCAATCATATGTCCAGTAAGGGATATACATACCACTGAGTCGTTCCTGATTATCAGCAAATTTGACAAGATCATTGGGGGCAAACCAGAGATTGGAAAGCCACCCTTTAAATTTGCTGAATGCTGTTTTCTGATCAATCTTAAATGGTAATAGCGACTTGGGTTTAAGCTGTGTACTTAAACTCCCTGTCCCTACAACCAGAGCTGAGCCACAGAATGGACAATTGTCAGAAGTAATACCTGGTTTCAGTGAGCTTTCTGCTCCACATGCATTGCATTTAACAACTGCTACTTGTTGGGTCTCTGTTGCTGGAGATGATTTAGCAAGAAAATCTTCAAAATCTAATTCCTGAATAGTTTCCTGTGAATCCTCTATTACATTATCCGCACCACAATATTCACAGGTTAGATGATGAGTTCCAGGTTTAAAAACCAGATAAGCCCCACAAGATTGGCATGGAAATCGAAGGGTTTGAGAGGTAGAGGTTGAATCCATAAAGAAATAATATTGGACAATAAATACGAGTCGGATAAGAGCTTCAGAAATAGAAAGTTATTTAACCAGGATATTGCAAAGTAACGCAAAGTAATCATTTAAAGTACTACCTGTGTAAGGTGTTTGATAAGAATAGCTGATATTTTGCAGATGGTTAATTGCATATTGCAGATGTGTATAAAGAATGTGGGCATATACAAGTGAGCTAGTTGTGCCTGGAATAACATATACTTAAAAATCAGTATTTTATAGTAAAAAATGCGATATTGCAGACCCGATGCCTTGGATATATAGGAAGGTAATAAATACGAACGCACCATTGGTATTGCTACCTTTTCCTGAAATTGAAATGCCAGAAAGTTTGCAAATGGAATACATCGCATTTCAGATTCTTTCGTTATATTAACACTAATAGTATCTGCAATACTCTTTCAAACCTGCAAAAATATGTATTACGATAAAAATCTTGGAACCAGACAAAAAGCACTGAAAGTTAATCTGGACCGCCGAATCTATGGGTCATTTGCTGAGATTGGTGCCGGGCAGGAAGTAGCCGCTCAGTTTTTTAAAGCGGGAGGTGCTTCCGGAACAATTGCGAAAACAATCTCTGCCTATGATATGACGTTCAGTGATGCGATCTATGGGGTAGAGGAGAGTGGAAGGTATGTAGTAGAATCTCGTTTAACGAAGATGCTGCATCGTGAGTATAATTTGTTGCAAATGCGGTTAAATGAAAAAAGAGGGGCTGAGTCTACCTTTTTTGCCTTTGCTGACACTGTAGTAGCATTAAACTATCAGAAAACGAATGAGGGGCATGGATGGATTGGCCTGCGGTTTCAGTTGCAACCAGGTGCACCTTACAATGACGTGGTTATGCACGTTAAAATGCTGGATACTGAGAACTTATTGCAACAACAGGCGCTGGGAGTGGTAGGTGTGAATCTGATATACGGTTGTTATTATTATTATAAATCTCCAGAGACGCTTTTGTTATCCCTGATGGATGATCTGTCACCTGAACGATTGGAGATTGATATGATCCGTTTCACAGGGCCTGATTTTGTCAATGTCGATAATCGGTTGATGAGTTTGTATCTGGTAAAGAACGGATTTACAAATGTGGCTTTGTTTGGGCCAGACGGAAATGTATTGCAGCCATCAGAAGCATTATACAAACGTAATATTGTTTGTATAAGAGGACGTTTCAGACCTGTAACCCATGTGAATCTGGATATGTTGGAGAATGGAGTGAAACAGTTTCTGGAAGATCCGGAAGTGAACCCTGAGAAGGTGGTGGTATTATCAGAGCTGACGCTTCACAACCTAAAGCATGGACAGGAGATCGATGAAAAGGACTATATGGACCGGGTCAATATTCTGGCCTCTCTTGGACAAACAGTTATGATTTCCAACTATCAGGAGTATTACAAACTGGTGGCGTATCTGTCAAAGATTACAAAATTGAAGATTGGTCTTATTCTGGGAATGAGTAATCTGGAATATATCTTTGAAGAAAAGCATTATGAGTTTTTGCCTGGCGGTATTCTGGAAGCTTTTGCAACTTTGTTTAGCCGTAAAGTAAAACTATATGTATATCCAATGATGCAGGCAGATGGCAAACTATATTCTTGCACTGATTTTACGTTGCCTCCCAATCAAATTGACTTGTTTGAATATTTATTAGCTAATAATAAACTGGAAGCTATTCGGGATTTTGATGAAAATCTGCTTCATATCATTTCTGATAACGTATTGGCTATGATTAAAGATGGCATAGATGGCTGGGAAATTATGGTGCCTACTCAGGTTGCTCGTATTATCAAAGAACGAAATTTGTTTGGCTATATCAGTAAAACCCATTACACCAATGTCTCAGAGATCGTAGCACCTGCTTCTGAAAATGAAAGCAACGACCCAAGTTTTTCATTTTAATTAATCTCTGAATCTACTCGAATATTACTAGTTGTGATCATTTCTCTTATTGTTGCAATGGATCTAAATAGGGCAATTGGCTATAAAAACCAGTTGCCCTGGACGCATTTACCCGCTGATTGGGACAATCTAAAAACGGTAACTGCTGGAAAAAAGATGATCATGGGACGGAAAAGTTATGAGTCCCCGGATCGTCTTTGGTCTGAAGCTGGCAATGTTGTTATTACCCGACAGCCCAATTACCAGACGGATGAGGGATTTTTGGTTGCTGACACTCTGGAAAAAGCACTTCAGTTAGTTGGCGATGTTAACGAAGTTTTTATCTTGGGAGGAGAGGAGATCTTCCGTATAAGTCTACCTATAGCAGATAGAATCTATCTGACTATTGTAAAAGGCACCTTTCAGGCAGATGCCTTTTTTCCAGAGTTTCCGGAAGGAGATTTTCGAGAAATAAGACATGATGATTATCAGTCTGACTCAGAAAATCCATACGATTATGCATTTATTGTCTATGAGCGGAAGTAGCATTGTAAACGCTTAAAAACGCTTAAGCTGACTTTGTTCAAATGTCCATTCCGGTGTGATTAATTCTCCAGTAAAGTTTGTACTATACCAGGGACTCATTTCTGATTCAGTTGGATTTCTCAGGATTTGGGTTTCTTGTGCAGGCATGTAACTTTGAGCTAATAAGAACACTTTTTCTCCTGTTTTTTTATTCTGGGCCATATCTACAACAATAACAGCATGTCCGGGCGAGCCTCCTTTGATAAACACATCTCCAATCTGGATATTTTTAATAGTAGGAACAGGGTGGAGTTCCTTACTGAGTGAAAGAGTACCTGCATACATGAAAACCAAATCCATATATTGGCGGAATGTGGAATAACTATAGTCTTTTTTCGCCTTCTTACTCCAGATTACTTTATTTCCTTTAATGGAGGCACGATAGCCTTCCGCATATTGAGTATACAAAACATTATCTCCATTGGTAAAGTGAAAATGGATGTCTGCATACTTTTTCTGCTGGTATAGATGTTCGGCACGTAACCGCATTACTGCATCCGCACACTGTTGCAGATCCTGATTTCCGATTTCCATGTCTACTACTCCGATATATACATTGGTATTTTGTTTTGTGCTTCCATTATAATACTTAACAATTGATCCATGGGGCTTTAACGGTAGATTCTGAAGATAATTGGCAAACGAGCCTGCCTGTGTTGTAAGTCTTTCGAAACCTGCAGGAGGAGTAAATCGCATAGCAATAGTTTTGCCTTGTGAAGACACATATTGATCTCTGACCTGACCCAAAGATAATTGGGTGAGAGAAATGAATAGACAAAAGGTTAGCAGAAATCGAATACACATAGGTTAAGCGGGTTGATTATAAATAGTTACACACGATTTAAAGGGGGATCTCTAAATCGTGTGTAGCATAATTTTAAAAGAATAGAGATGATTAACCAGGAAGTGGAGGAGGCATTGAGGCAAATAATGGAGATACATCTGATACCTCATGTGCTTTTTGCCAGGCTGCCATACCTTGTTTCCATACCAACGTCTCACGGGTTAATGCACCTTGCTGAGCCATTTCTTTCAGTTTGTTCATATCAAATGGTCCCTGTTGTTGCCCATTGACTGCAATGAAGAAAGTAGCAGATGCCGGAAGTGGAGGAGGTGTGCCACCTGCATTCGCATTTACATTACCAAAACTTTGCTGATTCAGGTTCATATTCTGTGCCATTTGATTTGCCATGGCAAAGCCCATTCCCATAGAAGCCGCATCTGTTCCTGAACCTCCCTTTTCAAGGCCATTCGCCATTTGAAATTGTGTATAAGCGTTCAGATTGCCTATAACACCCATACTGGTACGTTTATCCAGCGCTGCTTCGACTTCTGGTGGTAACGAAATATTTTCTACCAAAAGCTTAGTAACCTTTAGTCCATATTCATTAAAATCATCATGGATGCGTTCAGTAATAAATCTGGATAATTCATCATAATTACTTACCAGATCTAATGCCGGGATTTTTGCTTCTCCCAATATGTCTGCAAAACGGCTGGCAATTACATTACGTAATTGCTCGTTGATTTCGTCCATATTAAAATCTCCATCCGTTCCGACTATCTCAGTCAGAAAGCGGGTAGGATCTTCTGCGTTGACACGAAAGGCATAACTTCCAAATGCCCGTAACCGCATAGGTCCAAATTCCGGGTCACGTAACATGAGAGGATTTTTAGTACCCCATTTCTGGTTGGTAAACTGTTTGGTATTGATAAAATATACTTCCGCTTTGAATGGACTGTTAAACCCATATTTCCAACCACGTAAAGTAGACAAAATAGGCAGGTTTTGTGTGGTAAGCTCGTAAGTACCAGGCTTAAATATATCAGCAACTTTCCCCTCATTGATAAATACAGCAACCTGTGATTCCCGTACAATCAGTTTAGCTCCATTCTTAATCTCGTTCTGATAGCGTGGAAAGCGCCAGACCAATGTGTCATTGGTAGGATCAAGCCACTCAATAATATCAATAAATTCATTGGTTAGTTTATCCCAGAGTCCCATGATAATAATGATTTAAAAGTGAATGAGTATCAGATTTTCATTAATTGAAACAGAAGTATATGCCTACTTGGCAAGATACTATTTTTAATGTTAATCGGAATAGGCTAAAAAGGTAAACTCTCAATCACACTAGTAACTAGCAGTTTGATGACAGTAATGTATGTAAAAGGATTATTTCTGTTGTCGGTTACTATTTAACTGAGAGGTAGATGGGGGTACTTTATTTGGGGCTTCACTCTCTGCAGGTTTTTCTGGTTCACTGCGTTCTTTACGTTTAGAGTGAAATAATTCCCATAGTGAATTAAAACTTTCTGTATGTAATAAACTAAATCCTGCTACTACACCTGTTGTAGTAGTAGATGTTGTTCCCATGATATTCTGAGAGTTGCGGTTAAACATCTTCACACGTAGTGATCCGCTCTTATTTAGGATATACTCAATAGTCCAGTCACCAATTACACTTACTGCTCGTGCAGTTGGGTCTGTTGTACTTTGTACAGTGGTAAAGCCACCATCCCGAGTTATACGCAATCTTCCATCCAGTAGTGCATAACTTAATCGTAGCTGAAGCGCATTCCATGCATCAGAATCCAAACCGTTGAGGTTGAGGTCTACTTCCAGATTTTCATTTACCTGAGATGCCCAGTAACTGAGTTGATTAGTAAGAAGCTCGCTAATACTACTAGTAACTGTACCTTGTCCCAGACCACTAAAGTTTTCAGCAGAAAGTCGTTGTAAGATCAGAAGACTGAATACTTGTTTATTAAGCTCTTGTTCATTTACAGAGATGCGGTTTTTGAAATCCATTACATTCACATAAAACTGTGAATTTTGAGGAAAATTTTTAAAGTCTATACCCAGTCCGATTTTTGGAGATAAAAGATTACCAGTTAGTCTCATTTGCACAGTTACCGGATAATGCTTGCGGGCTTCCATCTGCTCCTGTGCTGATAGCTTATTTACATCACTGGTAATAATAGGTAGAATAGAGGCTGACTGTGTATAGATAGCATTAATATCCAGAATACCACCGTAAGGATCTCCTGACCAGGAGACAGTTCCACCGGGCTCAATAGTAAATGCCTTATTAACAGCATTCAGAAGAGTAAAGTTATAAGCACCTTTATTGATTGTATAGTTACCAAACATACGGAAATCTCCTTTTGTATCAATTTCCATTCGGATTCGCCCACTTCCATTTCCACGTATGATGTCACCAGCCTTTTCATCAAAAATGATTTCGCACCATGCATCTGGAGTGATATCAAAATTAAAATCCATTAACACACCTGTGAGATCCACTTGTTCCCTTTTGTCTTTTTCTGTCAGTGTTGCAGATGGTTTTGTCTTGGTCGCAAAGCTGATAAAATCCTGTTGGGAGATAGTACGGGTGTCAGAAATTGGAATTGCTATTTTTGTTCCCTTATTGCTTCGTGCATTAGCCCGTATGGTTAAATTTTCAATAGCGCCCAGCAATGACAAATCTCCAGTTACATAGGCCGTTCCATAAAATAGATCATTGTCTTTTAATGTCGTGTTCAAAACCTTAAAGTTCCGCATACGACCTGTGAGGCTTAATACAAAATTTTTGAAACCATCATGGAACACACCACCATTGATTACTGCAATATTTTCATCTTCATCCCGGAGTTGTAGATTCTTAACTCCGATTTCATTGGGGCTAAAATGAACTTTATCGTCAAAATAGTAGAATGTATTCAGGTAGTTATATCGGAACCTTCCATTATAAACATTGACTTCACCATTGAGTATAGGACTGGAAAAAGTTCCTGTTAAGCTTAGTGTTCCACTAGCCGTACCACCCAGACGGGAAACCTGATCTTTAAAGAAAGGTTCTAATATTTCCAGGTTAGCCCTATCTAGAATGATCTGCATATCCATTGCATTTTCGGTAGCCTGAGGATTGTATATACCATACAAGCGTACAATCCGCTGATCCATGCGATAGACTTGATAATTAGCATTCACCTTTTGGGTCTCTTCATTCCAGTGTGATTCGCCAATAATATCACCTACCAGAAATTTATCAACAACCAGTTCTTCAATTGTAAGTTCACTCTCTATGCTTCTGTTTTTATAAAAGTCTTTGATTTCAATAAATCCATTAACAGCACCTCCCAGTTCATGATCAACTAATGGATTGAGAGCCTGAAGTCCAAATTCTTTTAAGGAAAGGCGTAATGCTTTTGTCGAATCTTCAGAAAGTGTTCCGTCTAAACTTATAAACTGATACTGGTTTGTAAATTGAAGATCATTAAAATTAATATTGCGATTTTGGATAGTAATCAGGTTCGTAGTATCTATATGCCAGACATTTTTAAAAATCTGAAAATGTGAAGGCTTAAATTTTAAGCTAATCTGATCAGACTGAAATTCGACATCACCACGAAGATCTGCATAATTAGAATTGCTAGGCTGCTGTATCTTACTGGAAAACTCAATATGTTTTCCATTCCATACAGCTTCTAACGCCATATTCTCAGTTTGGGTAGCACCAATTTTCTGCTTTTTAGATTGCAGATAGGTAACAGCGAGAACCGTTGTTGAATCTGATAGTTTTGAGCTGTTGACATCTACTTCATTAGCATAGAAAATATTATTTTTATAGGAGAGAGTATCAATGTTGGAGTGTAGAGATACCCGTGCAGAGCGTCCTTGTGAAAATGAACCTTCTATCGTTGTATTTCGTGATATAGACCAGTCCGGATAAAACATTAGTAGTACTGGATTTATATCTCTAAGAAATACATTGTAATCCAGGCTATAACGTGGTCCTTTATTTTTCTCCTTACTGCTATAATATCTCTTAATTTCTTTTGCGTTGTTGCTAAAATTGAGTTGATACTCTTTTACCAAGTTCTGAAAGTCTGTACTTAGACGCGTAAAATCAAAATTACCTTCAGCGTCTATATTGGCAAAGCTGGAACGAACATTAAATATTCGTTGACCTGAATCTTTGACTGAATGTATTTGTAACGAATCAATAACAAGATCTTTATTATTGTAGAGCACATAGCCGTTTGTAAAGATGGCATCACCTACAATGTCATCAAGTTTCAGACCCCGGCTGTTGATGTGAAGTTGAGTACGGATAGTAGCATCTTTAGAGGTAAGATTCAATGCTTTCAGGTCAGCTTTCTGAAGATCTGCCTCAATATTGACTAAATTGTGGTTATTCCTTAAATCTATTTCTCCTTTGGCATCAAAGATAAGATTAGTATCTTTTATAGACAGACTACCATTAAACTGTTGTTTGCTTAATTTGCCATCTACTGTAATAGTATTGTAGTCATACGATTTATAACCCAGCCGACTAATATTAGCCTTTAATTGCAGATTGGCATCTTTCATTTTAAGGCCTTGACCTTCTATTTCTCCGTCCATATCCAGATGTTGAACCGTTTTAGGTTCTCCCAAAAATGTGCCTAAGTCAAAGTTGCGCGTAGTTAGATGTCCTTTGTAGGCAGTATTGGATTTGTTTTTCAGGTTAATATCTGAAATGATTGTTCCTAAATCAGTATCAAAAGTGCCATTGGCTACAAAATCCTCAGGGAATCCTAAGAATTTACCAGATAAATGAATGGTACCAAATTTTCGGGACGTCCGAAATGATGCACTGTCAAGATACTGTTGCAGATCAGTGATAACCACTACTGATGGTTTAAGATCAAAATCTATTAGTGTTTCCTTAAAATTAGGTAATCCCTCAAAGCTAATATTTCCATTAATTCGGCTTTTCTCTCCAAATTGTAGATTGGCATTTCGTAGACGGAATCTTCCAACCAGACCATTAAAGTGGCCTGATACAGACCAATATTCTTCATATCGGTTGAGGTAGGGTGCAAACAATGCCAGATCTTTTGAGTAAATACGAGTCTCGTTAAGATCTGCATTCATAAATGTTTTCTCAACAAAATCACTCAAATCAGCTGGTCTGTCATATTTGAATGCAATACGCTCCCGAATAGTACTATTGCCAATATCAAGTCGTAACTGGGCAAGTTCTATTATATGTTTGGTATACAGGAAGTTTGTAGAGAGCCTATGAATATCGAGGTTGGTACGATTATCCTGTCCTTGTAGGTTTTCGACAGTGGTTTGGACAGTATCTGCTACAAAACGTAATTGATGTGCCACTGCCTGTATACTATCAATAGTGAAGTGATAGTAATCAAACCCTTCCCTAATAGTGTCTTCGCGTTGATCATTATAAGAGAACTGGACATTATTAAGCCAGGCTTGATCTATTTGAAAGATTGGTGCGGGGCCTACGCGTTTGGTTTTTCGAGGCGGATTTAAAATACTATCAACAGTAGCAACAAATTCATCTATATTTAATTCGTTTGTTTTTTTGCTTTTGATTAACCGAACATGTGCATTCCTTAGAATAACTTTATCAATGTAAATATTTTTTCCATCGATTAGAGTTGACCACTTAAAATCAACCTGTACTTCTCCTGCTTCAATCATTCGTTGGTTTTCGCGATCTAAAATGCTAACATTGCGCAATACTACATAATCTGGCCAGCGAATGTTGAGGTAATCGACATAAATGGGGAAACCTACCTTGTCTGATAGATATTTTGTTGCGTGACCAGCCAGATACGTTTGGACTGTAGTCGTTTGTAAAGCAGCAAGAAGCCCCAATACCACTAATAACCATATGGGTATTGAGTAAACAATTCGTGCAATAAATTTCTTAACAAACTGCCACATTCTAGGTATGTACTTTCTATCTGAACTTTAGTCAGTGTTTTATTTTTGATGGTTGCTCTCAGGATTATAAAATAGAATAATTTTGTGTTTCTATAGTGCCTGGTTCAAATTTTACTTAGCTAAATTTATAAACGTAGGATATCTCGTATATATTGAATTTTTCACTTTCAAATCTCGTTCCAAGATAACAAATAATGAAAGAAAATAGTATCTTTTTTAGTAAGATACTTGTTTATTAAGTTGAATCACAGATGTACCATTTGGACTATATTTCTATTTTACTTCCGAACGGACATACTGACCGTAAAATTATATGATTATTCTTGCTATTGAATCCTCTTGTGATGAAACTTCTGCTGCGGTATTGCAGGATGGGAAAATCCTCTCCAATGTGATTGCTACTCAGGCAATTCATCAAAAGTATGGTGGTGTTGTACCTGAACTTGCTTCTCGTGCTCATCAGCAGCAGATAATTCCTGTTGTTGAAAAAAGCTTAACCGATGCGCAAGTAACAAAAAGTGAATTGAACGCAATTGCATTTACTAGGGGCCCTGGGTTACTAGGAGCATTGCTGGTTGGGACTTCCTTTGCAAAGGCTATGGCTTTAGGACTGAGTATACCTTTGATTGACGTCCATCATATGCAGGCTCATATTCTGGCTCACTTTATTGACGATCCTCAACCAAAGTTTCCATTTTTATGCCTGACGGTTAGTGGAGGGCATACACAGATTGTAAAAGTGACAGATCACCTGAGTATGGAAATTATTGGACAGACTCAGGATGATGCGGTTGGAGAGGCATTTGATAAAACGGCCAAGTTATTGAACTTGCCTTATCCCGGAGGCCCTCTGATTGATAAATATGCTCAGACTGGAGATCCGCTCCGTTTTGCTTTTCCTCTGGTAGAAATGCCTGGATATGATTATTCCTTTAGTGGAATAAAAACTGCATTTATGTATTTTCTAAAAAAAGAAACTACCAAAGAGGAAGCATTCATTCATGAAAATATGGCAGATATCTGTGCGAGTATACAGCATACATTAGTGCAGATTTTATTGCGGAAACTAAAGAAAGCGGCAAAAGAAACAGGTATTCGTGAAATTGCAATTGCAGGCGGAGTATCTGCAAACAGTGGGCTTCGTAAATCGCTTCAGGAAGAAGGGAAAAAGCTTGACTGGAACGTATATATTCCAAAGTTTGAATATTGTACAGATAATGCTGCCATGATTGCCATGGCTGCTTATTATAAAGCTCTAAAAGGGCATTTCTGTGGGCAAGATGTCAGTGCTTTGCCTCGTATGAGTTGGTAAAAGTAATCTCAGTAGATTTTGTAAGACTTATAAAGAAGCCATCAACATAAATAATAAACCTTATTACTTATGTTGATGGCGTGGAAGAGTTTCCTAGAAGATATATACAGATCTCAAAAATAGTATCACATCACTTATTTGCCTTTAGGATCTACCTGATATGCCTGACGTTTTTGCTGCATTTTAGATGCAAAAGCGAAACCTACATGGATGTTTGCATAAAATCCTCTTGATTGTAATGATGGTCGAAAACCAAGCTCGGCTCCGTATGTCCAGGATAGCTCACGATTAAATAAACCCTCCATCCCTAAACGGAATCCCAGATGTTTTAATTTTACATTTGATACAGGGTATAGTTCGTTGTAAAGTATCTGGCTTGTTTCTACTTTCTTATATTGAAATGCCACGTCCTCTACCTGTACAAATGGCGCATAGATAATATCTGCATATGCTGAGAATATAAGATCATTGGTGGCTACATCGTATTTTTTAGGCTTAACTACTACATTTCGGATTCGGGTAAGTTGAAAACCTGTATATGCACCTGCAGATTTAATATTTGTATATAGTTGGGCATTGGTTTGTAATATATTACCAGTTGTGCTAATCAGATTTACACCTTGTTTGTCTAATGCATAACCTAAATTGGTTGACGAACTCCAGTAATACCCGCCAGCTCTGATACCCATTATTTTACGCACCTTAGATGCTACCTTAATATATTCTGGTACAGATGCTGCCCATTTTCTATCGCTATACCGATTTGTGTATACTACGATTTTTGATTCTCCTGTAGCTTCTTCGTCTTTAAAGTGATAGGTAGCTCCCAATTCAAGATAATAATACCCATTTAGTTTATTGAGAGTGATACGGGTAGTATCATCGTTAATTTTCATTGCAGCATTCTTCGTACCACTAAGTTTTGAGAAATCCGAGAATCGGGCGTAAGTTGTTCGGGCATGTGCGTGAAAATCAAATTTGTTTTTCCAGAAATAATTCACTTGAGCGCCAAATCCTACATTAAAGTCTGTGGTAAATGCATCTACATAAAATGGATAAAAGTTTAACCACATCTTATTGATATCATACGGATCATCAAACTGTAATTCGTACTCGATATCTGTTTTATCTGCCGCTGTTTTATTTTGTGCCTGCAATGTTTGAATTCCACCAGATAAGAAAGCACAGACAAGAAGATAAAGTATATTTTTTTTCATATCCATAGCTGATATAATTAGTAAGCTGTTGGGGATTAATCAACGGTTTAAAATTAACTCCTATCAGGCAGTCGTTTTCTTCAAAATCAGTTAAAAAGTTACGCAGATACAGATTTGACTAACATTTCAATGAAAAGAACCGGTTACCTAATGTGGAGGTAGCTAAGAGACTATCAGATATTAAATTTTTAATGTAGATTTGAATTCCCACTTATATAGTAAAGAAATAGCTATGTAAAACATGGGCTATTACAGATAATCGAGTATGATTTTCTGTACGGGGTTACTATGGAAGATACTTACTAGTATATATGCACGAAACACATCGCAAACAATTTATTTGTCCCAATTGCCAGCATATTTTAAGTGAAGCAGATAACTTCTGTGCACAGTGTGGGCAGGAAAACACAACGAAGGTTATTTCTTTTGGTACTTTGATATATGAGGTTGTCAGTGATTTTGTTTCCTGGGATTCCCGATGGTTTCAGACTGTAGTTCCTTTTCTATTCAAACCAGGCCATCTGACCAATGAGTTTATTAATGGGAAACGTATGCGATATATGCCTCCGCTACGATTATATTTCTTTATTAGTGTGATTTGCTTTTCTATTATTGCGTATTATACTGCTAAGGAAAATAAACATGATGAACGCAAAGAACAAGCGTTGAAACAGGAACAGGCAGATTCAATCCGGAATGCAGTAATAAGGGAGTTGCCAACAGATATTCCTGCCACCCAAAGGGAACAGATTAAAAATGCGTTACAGAATCTGACATTAAATGAAAAGCTGGGAGGATTTATCGACGAAGCTATTAAAAAAGGAGAGAAGGACAGTAGTAGCAATAATGAAGACTCCCTGAATCTGAATCTTGGAGAAGAAGTTTTACCTGCGAAAGAAGGAAAGAAAAAGGTAAAAACAAATTTTAAATGGAAGACCGATACCAATAAAGATAGCGAAAATAGCGATCAGGAAGGGAATGATGATAGTAGGAATAATAATGATGACACTGATGATGAGGATAATGATAATAGTGGTAAGTTTGGCGAGTTAGGCTTGTTAACAAAGTTGGTGAAGAATCCTGCACTATCTGAAAAAGATATCTTGGACTCGTTGCGTTGGGAGGATAATTATTGGAATCGGATGAAAATAAATAGATTGTCGCGCTGGACTGACGGAAGTAAGGAGGAGTTTATTGCTGAGATGTGGGATAAGGCCCCCATTTTTATGTTTGTGATGCTTCCATTTATGGCTATGGTAATGAAATTTCTCTATATCAGGAGGAAACGGTTATATATTGAACACCTGATATTTATGTTGCATTTACATGCCTTTATGTTTTTTCTGATTGCCATAGATATTGTGTTGAGTAATGAATTTGAAAACCTCAATCCGAGTGGTATAATTGTTCCTTTGATCTTACTTTATATTTGGGTGGCTTTCTATAAAGTGTATAAGCAGGGATGGTTTCGTACTTCTTTTAAAATCTTTACCTTTTTGTTTCTATATTCTATCGTATTCTCTACTCTCGCAATAATTGGCCTGGTGGTAGCTGCTGCTATTTATTAGAATTTATGGGCTTGGTGTTATAAAATATCATTATAGAGGGATATTTGTATTATTCCGGTTTTTATCCCGTCTTGATTACATAAAAGAATATATTACTTCAAAAAGGGAGGAAAGTATCTTATTCTTTCTTCCATTTTTGGAAGAAAACTTACCTATTTGCCTGATCATTAGTGAGTTCTTGTTTACTTATTCCGAATAGAAATACGTTATCTTCGTAATGCTACATCATGAATCTGCATATTTGAAAGATCCTGCATAATAAATTGAAGTTTAAAGTCCAATGCACCAGCTAATTAAAACAAGAATACAGGTTTCAAATTTGAAGCTATGTTGGCTGCATGCTATTGTAGGAGTTGTATTTTTTCTATTGCTATCTTTTCAATCTCACGGACAGGTATCTACTATTCGCTCCAAATGGGTATATCCAAGAGGGTTATTTCTCCCTATCGATACATTAAATATTGATCCTACTTCTGTAAGAATTCTATATCCACAAGACACTACAATACATACAACCTATTCTGCCACAAAAAATACATTGCGGTTTTCCGGGGCTCGGTTACCAGATTCAATATTGGTTTCTTACCGTGTACTGCCTCTATTTTTAGGAAAGCCGGTGTATCATAGAGATCCTGATACATATGATAAGGTTGTGTATTTTGGAGGAATTGATCCCAATAGAAAGAATGTAAATAACCAGAGAGAAAAGCGAGAGGAGTTTTTTGCTACAAAAGGTATACAAAAAACAGGAAGCATTACCAGAGGTATATCGTTTGGTAATTCACAAAGTGTATTTGTAAACTCTGCCTTAAACCTTCAGTTGGAAGGACTGCTAACAGAGGATATTGCTTTGAAAGCCATTATCTCAGATCAAAGTGTTCCTTTTCAACCAGAGGGAAATACACAGACATTACAGGAATTTGACAAAGTGTTTGTTCAGTTAAAATCAAAAAGCTGGCAATTGGCGGCTGGAGATATTGTTTTCCGAAATCCTCTTTGGAGAAACCGGATTTCGGAACCTTCCAGTTTTCTGCGTTATTACAAAAATGTGCAAGGTGTTGCTGCTGAAACGAACTACGAAGCATTAGGTGGAAGAGCTTATACGTCAATGGGCCTTGCTGTTTCCAAAGGTAAATTTTTATCCACGGAGGTTATAGTTACAGAAGGTGTACAAGGACCCTATCGTTTAAGAGGAGCAAACAATGAGAAGAATATCATTGTTCTGGCAAACTCCGAACGGGTCTACTTGGACGGACGACTCCTCACACGAGGTTTTAATAATGATTATATTATTGATTATAACACTGCCGAAATTACTTTCTCAACAACACTTGTCATTACTGCTTACTCAAAAGTTCGAGTTGATTTTGAGTATTCTGATCAGAATTATAGTCGATCTATTTTAACACTTACACATAAACAGGAATTAGGTAAATTTACGTGGTTTACAAATTATTACAATGAGAAAGACAATCCTAATAAGTCGTTTACACTGGATCTGACAGAAGCTGACAAGATTTTATTGAGTCAAGTAGATAGCAAACAAACTGCAGGATGGGTATCTGGTGTAGCCGTAGTGAGTGAATATTCTGCTTCATTGATCTTGTATAAAAAAGTTGACACAATATACAATGGAGAGCTATATCCGGTGTATATAAATACAACTGTTGCCTCAGATAAACTTTATAAGATTCAGTTTGGCGAAGTAGGAGAAGGGAAAGGTAATTACATAAAGTCCAGTACTACTCTTAATGGACAGGTGTATAAATGGGTGCCTCCAATAGATGGAGTTCCACAGGGACGTTATGATACTTTACAATTGGTTCCATTGCCTTCTCAAAGGCGAATGCTGACAAGTGGATTAGAATATCAGCTAGGTAAAAGTGAAACAATATATGGTGAGGTTGCTTTTTCAGAAAGGAATCTAAACCTTTTTTCGCAAATAAATCAGCAAAATAATACCGGCAACGCTTTCAAAATAGGATATTCTAATCAGGGAAAGGCTATTCCATTTATGCCAAAATTAGAATGGTGGGGTAATGTATCCTATGAGCAGGATAGTCGTACATTTTATGCAATAGATCGGTTTAGAGATGTAAATTTTGATAATGACTGGACTCTCACAGATACTACAGCCACCAAAGATCATATTGCCAGTGTATTAGTAGGTTTCCGTAAAAATACAAAGTTTGCTCAACCTGTTAAACCAAAAGAAACCCAGGCTTACGACGAACTCACAAAAGATCTATTGACAACACCTGCTGCCATACCTGCTACTAATCCTGTTCCTTCTGCATCCTTTACTCCGTCAGCATCCAGTGATCAACTGGTATATCGCTTTAACCATAGAGATCGATCAGGTATTTTAAATGGGTACCAGCATCGGTTAGATATTTCCAAACAGATAAGACGATTGCAATTAACTGCCAATGGTTTTTGGATGTATTCCAGGCAACAAGAGAAATGGAGTGATTGGCAACGACTCCAGACAATTGTAGAATATAAGGGTAAATATTTATCTCCAGGATATGCTTTCAGCATGGATAAGAATCGCATGATAAGCAGAATAATTGCAGACTCTGTTATATCAACCACCACTAATTTTGAGGAAAATCGTTTCTTTCTTCGCAATGGCGATTCATTAAAAGCTCACCTTCAACTCGACTTTGCGTTACGACAGGATTACCTGCCCTTTGAAGGCAGGTTGTATAAAAGCACGTTTGCCCGTACAGCGAATATGAAGTTTCAGACTAACCAGAAATCACAGAATACATTACAGCTTAACGTAACCTATCGATTGCTGGAAGTTCAGAATACAAGTCTGGGACTGAAAAATAGTGAGACTATTATGGGGCGGGTAGACTGGAATAGCTATTGGTTAAAAAAGAGTATACGTTCTGAATTTTCATTGACCAATTCGTCAGGATTAGTACCAAAAAGAGAATACGTTTATTTGCCAGTACCACTGGGACAAGGCACACATACCTGGAGAGATGATAATGGAGATGGTGTTCAACAGCTAAACGAGTTCTATGAGGCTGTAAATGCTGATGAAAAACAGTATGCAAAATATTTTGTAGCTACAAGTGACTATATTCAGGCATTTGCTCAGAATATGAGCTACAGACTTAATATAACACCTCCAGTGAAATGGAAAGCTGGTAACAGTATTTTTAGGACACTTGCCCGTTTTTCATCTGTATCTGCCTGGACAATTACTCAACAGACTACTAATGATGATCTAGTGAAAAGGTTACTACCTGTAGGGCAAGATGTGAGGGAGGCAGATATTGTTTCAGTTCAGGAATCTTTACGAAGTACATTATTTTACAACCGGGCTAATCCGAAATACGGAGGAGATATCGGATATCTGCAAACTATCTCTAAACAACTACTTTCGGGTCGTACAGATGATGGCGACAATTTTGAACTAGTACAAAAAACAGAATGGAGATTAAACGCGAAAATGAATCTCAGCAAAGTATTTAGTCTTAAAAATACATTAGTACAAAAGCAAACAGTTAGTGAGTCTAATTTACTAACAGCCCGCAATTATGAGGTTGTCGGGCGACAGATAAGTCCAGAACTGGCTTTTCAGCCACTGTCCACTTTCAGGATTGCGGGTGTGTATAGTTATACTTATAAGAAGAATATACAAGATCTGGAAGCTGATGAAAGTTCCCATATTCATTCTCTTTCTACTGAGGTAAGATGGGCCAGAGCTTCCAAACATACTATAACTACAGCATTACGTTGGGTGAAGATTAACTTCAAAGGTGATGCAAGTACTTCTGTCGGATATGAATTACTGGAAGCTCTAAGCCCTGGCACAAACTGGACCTGGAATTTAAACTGGCAACAGCGCCTTGCCAATGGATTACAGGTAAATATAGGTTACAATGGCCGAAAATCTGGTACTCAGAATATTGTTCATATTGGCAGCATGCAGGTAACAGCTTTATTCTGATCAGGCATTAATTTGATCCTAATTCAACTTTCTGTATCATGTCATTTAATCGATACAATACTGTTTTAGTAACAGTTGCCGGACTTGTCTCATAACGTTTTTTGCTTATTGATATTTCCTGTGGGGCTTCAAACAAATAATCTGCTGATGTCATGAATAATTCATTTTTAATGATCTGTGGTAGACCTTCGGCTTGACCCTTGTCCTGATTAATAGCATTGGTCTCACCGTAAATAATATCGGATACAATATAAGAATTAGCTGATTCAGGATTAAAGATCCACTTCCCTTGTTGAGATAAAGTAATATTTTTGACTTTACCATTACACTTTACCTGATGCGTGCCCAATGGGATAGATAGTAATTGATAAGTTTTGGGTTGAATAGCTTGTTCTTCTGCTCCAGGTATTTCAATATGTACAACCTCTTTTGTGCCATTATCAAGGTAAATGTCTGTAAATCTTGATGAATGTGAAAAATTGCCAGTAAATGCTATTGTTGCAATACACACCAGTAGAGTACCTATATAATTGTTTGTCCAGAATGTTGCCACATAACTGACAAGTGGTATTGTTCGTTCTGCTTCCTCCATTTCTACAGTCCACTGCTTCAGTCTTTTTCCTGCATAATAAATTGGTAAGGCAAATAGTGTCAAAAGAAATCCTATAAGAAGCCATGTTGGACAAAATGGATAGATATCCAGAATAAAGCCACTAGTATAGTTCCCTAGTGAAGAGAGTAAAAAGAATAAAGGAAGATAGATAAGGAATAGTTTTAGTATTTGTAGTTTCATTGTATTAGTGTAGTTTTTTTGTTTTGTGAATAAAAAGAGACGGTAGCATATATAAATACAGGGTAGAGTGATTACGTAATTTGGGTCAAAGTAATAGAGGTTGTATTATTTGCTGAAAAAAACAAGTGGAGGATTTTCGAGTGCTAAATCAATAAATGGTAAATATTGGAGAAATCGCAAGATTATCTTGGAATAATAAAAAAGTTTGCTTAGGTTTGTACTTTACCTTTTTCACAAAAAATAAAAAAATGCAATCTGGTACAGTAAAATTTTTTAATGAAACGAAAGGATTCGGCTTCATTAAATCTGACAGTTCTAATGAAGACATCTTCGTTCACGTTTCGGGCTTGATTGACGAAATCAAAGAAAACGATAAAGTTACCTTTGAAGTGCAACAAGGAAGAAAAGGTCCGAACGCAGTTAACGTTCAATTGGCTTAATATAGATAATCCTTTTATATATAAATGGCCTTTCAAAAGCCCCTTATCGCAAAATAAGGGGCTTTTTGTTTACTTATTATAAAGAGAACGATAACAGAAAAAGCCTGTACTTATGATACAGGCTTTTTCTGTTTAGGATATTTTATACGGCTTTATACCTCTTGTATTTCTTTAAAAATAATCAAGAGTCCCATTACATCAGAAAGCTTAATAATTGGCAAGCGAAAAACATACAAGGCCAATTATTGTGCTTATGGCTACGGCTAACGCTACAGAAGCAGCAAATACCAAGGAAACTCCAATTTTAATTCTGTTCACTGGCTGAAGCATCTTTTGTTTAAGGATGTATTGTATTTAAATTATGGATAAATATTAAGATACTGTTTGTCAGTATTTTATAATATATTAATGTTGTTTTGAGATACCAATCAACTATTTATACGCTTACAGATAAAAAGGTAAATACTCAAAAACCTTACATCGGTACTTTTTAGATAAAAGCTTTTTATTATTCTGTAAACAGCACATAAATGCAGATGAGCTTTAAGACATTTGTCCAATATAATCTTCAGAAGTAGTATCTTTGAGCACTAAAGCTTTTGCTTTGGGCAGATAGTTACTTACACACTACGAAAAAAATATGCCTATGGTTTACAAAAATGGGCAGTTTGAGAATTTTATTTTACTATATAAGGAATGAACTTCACAGAAACTATATATACAAATCCTATCTTAAAACGGTTATCTGAAATCGCTCAGAAAACAGGTATCGAAAGCTATGTTGTAGGTGGTTTTGTAAGAGATTTGTTGTTAAATCGACCATGTAAGGATATAGATGTAGTATGTATTGGAGATGGCAATGGGATTAATCTGGCTCAAAAACTAGGTGAAACTGTAGATAATAATACACAGATTTCTATTTTCAAGAATTTTGGTACAGCACATCTGAATGTTCAGGATTGGGATGTCGAATTTGTTGGAGCTCGAAAAGAATCTTATCAGCGTGATTCTAGGAAGCCTATTGTAGAAAATGGTACGTTGGAGGATGATCAGAATAGACGAGATTTTACTATTAACGCACTTGCAATTAGTTTGAATACCACCAACCTTGGTGAATTGATAGATCCATTTGATGGAGTCGGAGATCTCAGAAGAAAAATGATTCGTACTCCATTGACACCAGATGTGACTTTTTCAGATGATCCTTTGCGAATGATGCGGGCTATCCGTTTTGCTTCACAACTTGGTTTTGATATAGATCCGGATTCTTTTGATGCTATTCAAAAAATGAAAGATCGTATTCGTATTATTTCACAGGAACGGATTATAGATGAACTAAATAAGATAGTTCTCTCTCCCACACCTTCTTATGGCTTTAAGTTGTTGTATCATTGTGGGTTGTTACATTCTATATTTCCAGAACTGGTTGCCCTGCAAGGTGTAGAGACTCAGGATGGAAAAGGGCACAAGGATAATTTTTATCATACATTACAGGTACTTGATAATGTATCTAGAAATTCCAATGACTTATGGCTTCGCTGGGCTGCTATTCTACATGATATTGCCAAGCCAGCTACCAAGCGCTTTGATTCTCGTGTAGGGTGGACGTTTCATGGACACGAAGATGCCGGAGCCCGTATGGTTCCCAATATATTTCGTAGAATGAAACTTCCTATGAATGAGAAGATGCGTTTTGTACAGAAACTTGTACGCTTGCATCTGCGTCCTATTGCCTTGGTGAAAGAGACCATTACAGATTCTGCTTTACGCAGGTTGTTATTTGACTCTGGAGAAGATCTGGAAGCTTTGATGATGTTATGTAGAGCCGATATTACATCCAAGAATCATGAAAAAGTAAAGAAACATATTCAGAATTTTAATAAGGTTGAACAAAAACTGCATGAGGTAGAAGCCAGAGATCGTATTCGTAATTTTCAGCCTGTTATAACGGGAGAGATAATTATGGAAACTTTTGGGCTTTCGCCTTCCCGGGAAGTTGGAGAAATTAAAACTACTATTCGTGAAGCTATTTTGGATGGCAAGTTGCGAAATGAGTGGGATGAGGCATACAGTTTTATGCTTTCTACAGGAAAAAAACTGGGACTTTCTCCTGTGAATAACTAGATAACAGAACAGGATTGAGTTACCTATTTCATTGTTAAACAATCTTGTTTTATGGATCTGGATTTAAAGAAAGTTTTTGGTTCTGTATTGACAGTCTTAGGTATTGTCATGGTATTATTTGCTTGTGTTGCCTTTTTATCTGATGGTAAAGCTGTTTTAGGGCTTTCTGTTTCTAAATGGGAATCGTTAGTTCCTTTTGTAGTTGGCTTTCTGTTTTTTATGGGCGGTCTGAGCCTTATCCGCCAGACTAGTAATAATGTTTGAATGAAATTGTTTTGTTCCTCTATAGACAATCCATATAAAATTTACTATAGAATGGAGATTATTGAGTCTATTCAGTATATTTAATCAAAGTTACATCTTTAGGATGTAGGAGATAGGTTATTTTTCTATTTTGCTTTGTTTATATATGGCTCATGGTACTCCAGAAGGTTTAGAGTATAGAGGAAGCATTTTTGATAAATGCTATGCCGTAACCAAGGCTGATCAGCTTCGGAACACAGGTATTTATCCTTACTTTCGGGCCATTCAGGAAAGTGAGGGGCCTGAGGTAATTATGGAGGGGCGTAAAATTGTGATGGCAGGTTCTAATAACTATCTTGGGTTAACTACTCATCCTAAGGTAAAAGAAGCAGCTATTAAAGCTATAGAGCAATACGGAACCAGTAGCTCTGGTTCCCGATTCCTAACAGGAACTCTTGATTTACATAATGAGCTAGAGCTGAAGCTAGCGAAATTTATAGGGAAAGAAGCTGCTTTACTTTTTTCAACCGGTTATCAAACAAGTCAGGGTGTTTTATTTCCTTTAGTTGGTCGAAGTGATTATATTTTTTCAGACCATGAGAACCATGCTAGTATTGTAGCTGGTATGTTATTGGCCAGAGGTGCTTTGAATACACCTGTTGTTCGGTATCATCACAACGATATGGAGGATCTGGAGAAACGATTACAGCGTGTTCCTGCAAAGGCTGGAAAAGTTATTGTTACAGATGGAGTCTTTAGTACATTTGGTGATATAGTACCTCTGAATACTTTGTGTTCTCTTGCCCAAAAATACAATGCTCAGGTTCTTATTGATGACGCACATTCCCTTGGAGTACTTGGAGAAGGAGGTAGGGGAACGGCCAGCCATTATGGATTAAGTCATGAAGTGGATCTGGTGTTTTCTACATTCTCTAAGACATTGGCATCCATTGGCGGTTTTGTTGGAGGAGAGAAACGAGTAATAGATTATCTGAAACATGAATCTTCTGCTTTTATGTTTAGTTGTTCTCCTTCTGCATCTGCAACAGCCGCTGCTTTGGCAGCTTTGCATGTGCTGCAAACGGAGCCAGAACTAATCCGAAAACTCCACTTTAATGCTAATGTAATTCGTAAAGGACTTCAGCAAATGGGATATGATGTTCCTGATGGACAAACTGCTATTGTGCCTGTTCTGCTTTATGATGATGCAAAAGCCTGTCAACTTTGGCAGGGATTATATGATGAAGGGATATTTGTGAATGTATTTATAGCTCCTGCTATTCCTCCCGGAAGAGCTATGTTACGTACAAGCCTTATGGCTTCCTTAGAAGGCAATCATTTATTTCGTATTCTGGAAGCATATAAAAAGATAGGCAAACGTTTACGTATTATCTAAAATGGTGTAATATAAAATGAGATTTTTTTATATAATTATTTGGGAGTTAAATATAAGTACTCTATATTTGCAGTCCTTTTCAGAACAAGCGTTTTATTATTAGTTATACATACAATGGCAAATCATAAGTCAGCGATTAAAAGAATCCGCGCAAACGAAGCGAAACGTCTAAGAAACCGTTTCCAGGCAAAAACTACCCGTACGTTTATCAAGAAATTGAGAGAGACAAAAGATGCGGTAGAAGCGCAGGAACTTTATAAGAAAGTTGCTTCTATGCTGGATAAACTGGCTAAGAAAAACATCATTCACAAAAACAATGCTTCCAATAAAAAATCTAAATTGGCAAAGTTTGTGACTGGATTGGCTGCTGCCTAATTGCATTTCTTATAAGATATTCTATGAGCCTTGTATTTTATGCAAGGCTTTTTGTTTTTACAACAAAAGTAACCTTAATAGAAAGAGTATTTACTAAGATACAGGTTACTATTTATAGTAATTGTCGGATAAAATACAGTTTTCATTTTTTAACTTTTCCGATGATTGATCCAATTTCTACAACCAAAATACTAAGCTGGGCCGAAGAGGATCGCCCACGAGAGAAAGTGTTGCTAAAAGGCAAAGCTGCTCTGTCTGATGCTGAATTAATTGGAATTTTGTTAGGTTCAGGAACGGTTTCTTTAAGTGCAGTTGATCTTGCTAAGCAGATTCTGGGCAGTGTTGACAATAATCTAACCAGTTTGGCTAAGCTTTCTGTAAAAGACCTGGAAAAATTTAAGGGAATTGGCGAGGCAAAAGCCATTACTATTGTTGCAGCATTAGAGCTTGGCAGGCGAAGGAAAGAAAGTGAGTTGCCTCAAAGACAGGTTATCACTTCTTCGAAGGATGTCTTTACTATTATGCATTCCCATTTGCTGGACCTTTTGCATGAGGAGTTTTGGGTAGTATTATTAAACCGATCCAATATTGTAATGAAGAAGGTTCAGATTAGTGTAGGAGGAGTATCCGGCACAGTAGCGGACCCAAAACTGATCTTCAAAACTGCTCTGGAAAACCTGGCAAGCTCTATTATTCTGGTACATAATCATCCATCCGGAAATCTAAAACCTAGTCAAGCCGATAAAGATTTGACACACAAACTTAAAGAGGCCGGTAAGTATCTTGAGATACCTGTTCTGGATCATGTAATTATTACAGAAAAAAGCTATTTTAGTTTTGCAGATGAAGGAATTCTATAACATTAGTAATTGTATGGAATTCATTTGTATCATTGCAGAAAAACGAACATATGAATGCAGGTAAAATATATTTCTTTGGCGTTGTCGCCATTGTTGTGCTTGTACTGGTATATACTTTTGTCTTTACGGGCAAAAAAGACTCTTACATAAGTGAACTGATTAAGTTTCGTGTTGAAAAAGATGAGTTTTTTAAAGAGTCACCTGATTCGCCAATACAGAATAAAGAAACATTTACAAAGCTTAATTACTTCCCGCCAGACCAGGCATTTAGGATTAATGCAGATCTGAATCTGATAAAGGACACCACTCGCTTAAGAGTAGGACGTACAGATGGTACAACAGAATATATGATTCGCTATGCTTATGCTGTTTTTCAGTTAGGAGGGAAGCAACATAAACTACTGCTTCTAAAATCAAGTGATGATGGGGATAAAAATCGGTTATTTTTGCCCTTCAATGATAAAACCAATGGGTTTGATACATATGGAGGAGGACGATATCTGGATATAGACTGGAAAGAGGAAAAAACAAAGGTTGTACTAGATTTTAATTTTGCCTATAATCCATTTTGTACATACAATGCCAATTATTCTTGTCCTATTCCACCCGCTCAAAACTTTTTGGATATCCCTATCAAAGCAGGAGAAAAAGACTTTGCAAAATAGTAATTATAAAAATCCCCTGTTACACAACAGGGGATTTTTATAAACTAGCTAATCTCCTTAAAAGCTTGTGCAAATATCTGCATCTGTTCCATAGTGCCAATACTGATACGACACCATTGTTTATTGTTGAACTGCCAGTTACGTACGCCGACTCCTCTCTTCATCATTTCTTCTGTAAATTTTTTGGCCTCCATTTTTACCGGAAAAATAACGAAGTTGGCATAGGATGGCACATATTCATATCCTTCGTCTTTTAATGTCTTGTATAAGAACTCTCGGGATTGTGTTGTTTTCTGTACCACCTGCTTTGGAAATTCTTTATCCTGATAACTAACCATTGCCCCTTGTATAGATAGTGAAGACATATCCATCCCACCTGTATACAATTTTTCCAGTTCTTTTATGATTTCAGGTTTGGCTATCAGATATCCAACGCGTAGTCCTGCAAAACCATGTACTTTTGAGAAAGTACGAGCAACAAGTACATTCTGTCCTTTACGTACACACTCCACCATGGAATGTTGTTTTATATCGCCAAGGTAGTCAATATATGCCTCATCTATAAATACGGGTACTTTACGGGAAACTGATTCACAGAATGACCGAAGTTTTTCAGTCTGTACAATAGTACCTGTAGGATTGTTAGGGTTACAAACATACATCAGGCGGGTATTGGAGCCTACACGTTTTTCCATTGCATCCAAATCATGTGTATAATCTTTGGTTAAGGGAACTTTTACCCAGTTGGCGCCCCAACCTGCAGCCATTTCCATCAAATAGTCATACGTTGGATCTGCAGAGATAATGTCACCCCCTTTTTTACTATAATACATAGCTGCAGCCATTAACATCTCGCTAGAACCTGCACCCACCATAATGTGATCAGGCGTAACGCCTTCTTCTTTTGCTATCATCTGTACAAACTGGCGTTGCGCCATAAACGGATACATATAACTATCGTTTAGTACACTCGTGATAGCATTCTTTACCTTCTCTGAAGGTCCCCAGGGATTTTCATTCGCAAATAGCCTAGCTTTTATAACTGGCATGTCAGCGGCGATTTGTGCTTCGCGGCTCATTCGAAGACGGCGAAAATCAGCCGTAGCTGCTGCAACTTCTTGAGGAGTGATGCCACTAAACGCAGCACCCGCAGTAAGTGCAACACTAGCTTTTAGCCAATCACGTCTGGTAAATGATGTAGACATATGTTTTTAGGATGTTTTGATTTAGGTTTGGTTTATGGAAATGCAAGAATATTGTAGACACTCTCCGAAACAATCAAAAATACTGAAATTCGAAACAAAGCCCAAATTCTGATATTGAAATGCGAAATATTATTTTGTTGTATGTCTAATGAGTAGTATACTATTTTGATAGAGTTTGTGTGTGATAATGTGTGACTATTGTTAATAGTGAAATAAGCGATCCTTGTAGTTAGTAAAGCTTTTTGTATGTGTGATTAAGCACATAAGCCCATGAATGATAGCGAATGTGCTATTCATGGGCTTATCTATTATTATCTTGTTATAATCTGTAATAACACGGATTTACTTTATTATGCAATCTCTTTGAATGCATCTGCAAACATCTTCATTTGTTCCATGGTACCAAGGCTTACACGGCACCAGTTTTGGCCTGCATATTGCCATTCTGTACGAATGCTGACACCACGTTTGCTCATTTCCTCTAAAAATCGTTTACCATCCATTTTAATAGGGAAGAAAACAAAATTGGTAGCTGATGGTAAATAGTTGTATCCTTGTTCTTTTAAAACTTTGTAGAGAAATGCTTTACATTCATTATTCTTTGCAATTGAATATTTGATAAATTCTTTGTCCTGATAACTGGCAAGAGCAGCCTGTGCGGATGTTGCACTGATGGCACTTGGACCAGGAGTAAATTTGCTAATCTCTTTAATAGTTTCAGGTTTAGCTACTAAATATCCGATACGTAATCCTGCAAAACCATGTACTTTTGAAAAGGTACGGGCAATCAACACATTCTGACCTTTGCGTACACATTCCATCATGGTAGTTTTTTTCGGATCATCTGCATAGTCGATATAGGCTTCGTCTATAAAGATAGGTTTCTTTGGAGAAACAGATTCGCAAAAGGCCATAAGCTTCTGAGAGTTGGAGACAATGCCTGTTGGATTATTGGGGTTGCAGATGTAGACAAGAGATGTTTTATCTGACACCTTTGCTGCAAGGGCATCATAGTCATAATCGTAATCTTTTGTTAAAGATACTTTTTCCCAGCCACAGCCTACCTGTGTAGCTGCACGTACCAATTGCATATAGCTAGGATCGCCTGATAATATATGACTATCTGAGCCTGCTTTGAATGCAAAGTATAAGGCAGTGCCTGTAAGAAGCCCCCCTGACCCAGCTCCAAGTAATATAGAATCTTCACTTACGCCTTCTTCCTGAGCAATAAGCTTTCGTAATTGCATCAATGACTCTCTGGGATAGAGATAACTGTCAGGAACAGCTTGCATCAATGCCTTTTTTGCCTTTTCTGAAGGACCAAATGGATTTTCATTGGCAGACAACCGGGCTTTAATAGCAGGGATATCTGCCAGGAATTTTTTGCGTTGAGACATGCCAGATGCATTCAAGGACGTACCTAGTGCTGCGCCTGTAGTAAACATTGCTCCTAATTTAAGCCATTGCCGACGATTGATAGATGAAGTAAGCATAGGAAACAAAAAGTTTTTTAAGATTTAGGAAATGCAGTATGAGTATAAACAGTAATCATGCTTTGCTACTCATAAAAGCGCTTTTGTTTGGTTTGATTGTAAGAATCAGGGAATAGGGTTGCTCCTTATTTGTATACTATCCTAATGCCCGACTATGGCTTGCCAACCGAAATGAGCCGCAATATCCCGATACGGCAAGCCCAGCCGAGTTATATACTGACAGAAGTTGGATAACTTCCGGACAGTTTCTGACTTAAAAGAAAAAGGTAATTACTGATAGAGAGAATACACAAAATAGCATAAAGTGCATTCTATATTACTACAAACATATCTCTGTCATGCGGCTCTTATGAGAGAAATTCGTTTGATTCGAGTTGATTTTATTTGATAGTGCTAATATTGTATTTTTAAAGTGAAATGCAAAATTTTATATGTGATATTTTGTTGTAATTAGTATTAAATTTTTATTTTAAATTAATAGACCGAATTTAATATTATAGCAAAATGAGTTAAGTAAAAAATTATATTTAAAAATTACAATATTCATATTTATACTAACTATATATTTATTGCTGGATAAAACATATACTATTATGACAAACCTTCATCTGCAGCTTAATTCTTTTAAAAGAGTATTTTTTGGGATGGTAGTATTTCTTTTGACTTGTATCTATTCGGAAGTTATTATGGCACAGGGTGGAAAGCGCCTGACTTCTAATGAATGGGTAACATTATCCAAAGTTACCTATAAGACTACAAAAGACGCCTATGGAGATATTAGTGTACCTGTATTCAGTGCAGAAACGAAGGCTTTAGCTGGTAAAATAGTTATATTGCCAGGTTATATTATTCCATTGGATGGTATTGAAGGTGCATTCAAAGCGGATCATTTTGTGCTTTCTTCTCTTCCTGTTGAGGCTTGCTTTTTCTGTGGAATTGGTGGCCCCGAGTCTGTGGCAGAGATTCAAATGAAAAACCCAATCGAATATACAAAGAAGCCTATTCGTCTAAAGGGTAAACTTACTTTAAATGAAACAGACTCATACCGACTAATATATATCCTTGAGGATGCAGAGTTTGTAGAGGTATCTCAATAAGGATTTAAGGAATACTATTTACTTTAACTACAAACTGATAGGCATATTTATCAAAGAGACGGAACCCATTAAGCTGGAAAGTCTGGGATTTATCTTTTAGCAGACTAACTGGAATGATTTCCAACGTTAATAGATCTTCGTCTTGCAAATATTTTTGAATCTGTGTTGAATTTCTGGATTTATATGCTGTTAGAATTTCTTTTAAATGTTTCTGTACTGCTCTTTCTATTTCTGATATACTTCTTTCTGAATCAATCTCTAATACTAACAGAATAAGTTGATCTGAAGATCTAATGTTTGTGTGGGAGAGATATGTTTTGGTCTTATCAGTGTTTTTGTCAAAGATTGTCAGATCTTTTATCACAGATAGGATGTGTGCTCCTGAGTCTGAGCTTGTATAACATAACAAGGCTATCTCATCATTACCTGAAGATACCTGTGATCCATCTTCTGTAAGATCCTGGGCTGTGAGTGTTACTACCAGAGGGGCTGCTAAGGCTATAGAATCAGATTCTGAAATAGTGAATTTTGGAATAGATGTACTTCTACAGGATACTAATAAAATAAGGATTATGAATCCTATAGAAATAAGAGATAAAAGTCTGCTTTTATACATAAACACTTAGAGGTAAGACTGCCTCTATAGTTTCTTTAGAGACAGTTTTATTAGTTACTTACAGGTTATTGCCAATTTAGGGATTTTTAGGGCTATTTCCAGATGCTTCTGCCGCTTTTGACTCTGACTGTATAGTTGCTTTCTGATCGTCCCGTAATACAGGATATTTAATTCCCAACTGTTCCAGATAGCTTTTATATTTTGCTGGATCGTAGTAGTATTTTTTCATTTGGGGGCGATATTGAGCCATAATCTTTTCATTCAGGTGAATAGCAGGCTTATCCTTATCTGAGATTAAAGGTGTGTATTTGGTCTCTTTAGTTTGTTCTTTGTTGTAATACTCCCATGCTTGTGTAATGATCTCAGGTTTTGTGAGCATATCCAGCAAGGTAAGTGCTTCTGCTTTAGCTCCTGTAGTAGCTCCTTTGTGGGCTATAGGTGTTGCCATGGCAATGGCATTGGACCAATGGTGGCCGGGGAGACCAGGCATATTGGATGGATAGCGTAACACTACTGTAGGTAAACTCCATGAAATATCTGCAATATCGTCTGAACCTCCTCCCAAAGAGAATGTAACAGGTTTTCCCAATGTATCCAGTTTCGTATCTAATCCTGTAATTTTGGGAGCATTCATTTCTTTCTGGCTAGCTTTGGCCAGCATTTGATCAGCTTCAGTCCAAGTTGGCAGGCCTACCCGTTTGATATTTTCATACATTGTTTCTGCAATGGGCTTATTGAAGTGTCCAGGCCACGCACTTCCCATTACTTCATACGTCATCTTTGTATCTGTCATCATTGCTGCACCGTTGGCAATCTTGATGCCTGCATCATAGAGTGCTTTTATCTTAGGATAAGTCCGTTCTCTAAAGTAGTACCAGACAGAAGCCTTTGACGGAACTACATTAGGCTGATCCCCTCCATCTACAATCACATAATGAGAACGTTGGGTTGGTTCAAGGTGCTCTCTTTTAAAGTTCCAGCCGATATTCATTAATTCTACGGCATCCAGTGCACTTTTCCCTCGCCAGGGTGCTCCTGCGGCATGAGCTGCTTGTCCTTCAAAGGTAAACTTGACAGATATCATTCCATTGTAACCTGCATCTCCCCAGGATACCGCCAGGTTGTCATCTACGTGTGTGAAAATACATGCATCTACATCTTTGAAGTAACCATCCCGAATATAGAAAGCTTTAGTTCCTAACTGTTCTTCTGCTACTCCAGGCCAAAGCATCAGGGTTCCAGAGATTTTCTCACGCTCCATGATCTTTTTTAAGGCCAGTACAGATGTAATATTGAGTGGTACACCTGAGTTATGACCTTCACCATGTCCTGGTGCACCTTCAATAATAGGATCATGGTAGGCAACTCCCGGTTTTTGTGAGGCTTTGGGAATACAATCTATATCACTACCTATAGCAATTAGTGGTTTTCCTGTTCCCCATTTGGCAATCCAGGCTGTTGGAACGCCTGAAATACCATACTCTATCTTGAAGCCGTTCTTTTTTAGAATGTCTGTCAGATACTTGGAGGTTTCAGTTTCCTGGAAACCCAGTTCGCCAAAACTGAATACCATATCTATCATTTCCTGAGTAAACTTGGCATTCTTGTCAATTTCTGTTACTAGTTCCTGTTTTAATGTTTCTAATTTTTCAGGAGAAATTGATGGCTGATTTTGGGCAGAGACCCACATGGGTACACACAACAAAAGACAGAGGAGGCGAATACAGCTTTTCATAATACATTATTTGGTTTGGAGTTAATAGGTTATTCTGAACATCTATTGTTATCATGGTAATTCAGGATTTATAATGATCACAAACCATAGCTGTACAATCTTAACTATGATGTCTTGCCTAAAAAGAAATTGCCAACCTTACTAAAGTTACTTCATTCAGGTTGGCAATTTCTTTCTATCTGGAACTATTTTCCCAACTACACATATCCATATCCAGCCATTCATAACCAGGATCGATAGGGGCTCCATCCGGAGGTGTTAGTGGTGTAACTACTGTGGACTCGGCGCCTTTCTGTTCGTATTCACTAATTTGATTCAACGCAAACAGATAATGGGCTTTCCAGCTTACATCTGTTTGTTTGCCCACACTAGCAGAAAGCCAGGTTTTAAGTTCATTAACTTTCAGATTGGCAATAGCTCGTGCTTGTTCAGATATATTTTTGTTGGCGGCTAATTGTATGATATTCTTTAAGACAAGATTATTTACGATTCGGCTTACTTCACCTGTATATCCATTTTTGGTGTTGCTTTTCCAGGTTGCCGCATATGTGTTTTCTATAATGTCTGCCAAGCTTGGTAGAGATGAATCAATAGCTTGCTGGCTTACCAGGCGGGACGCCCGTTCCGGATTAAATAACAACCGTAATGTCATGCCCGCTGCTGCTTCCGCTGGTCCAAGTGGATCAAATGTCAGGCCTGTACGTCCTTTAAAGACCTCTCGCGGATTGGCATCGTATCCAAATGCACGAGGGGGTATTAACTTAAGAACTTTATCTGGCACTACCAATGCTTCAGGCTTTATAGTGGCTAACAACGCCGTTAAGGCTTGCTTTTGGTCAGATGCTGAAACAGGTTCATAGATTTTCTGACTATCACCACGTGCTGCGTAGGTATAGAAAGCTCCACCTATTACTTTGGCTGTGGCTTCAGTTTGATAACGATGAAACATATACATCGGAACAAGAACCTCTTCCAGGGTTGCCATTGGAGAACCTACAGGGATCTTCTTTTCTGAAAAATGATCTAATGCAATTTTTCGTATCTGCATCATTCGATTTAATTCCTCTGCCGCGCTTTTTCCATTATCCCATAGGTGAGTAGTTGGATGTGCACTGCCTTCTGGACGGGCATCCTGGTCACTAAGGAAATAAAGACCTTTCTTTATGTAATCTGATAAAATCTTATCCAATGCAGTTTTTTCATCTGTTCCTTTAGGAAAATCCTGATAGGCATAGTTTATGGCTACCTTGTCCCATTCTCCAATGCCAGTTGCATAGGCATTCGATAACTCCAGGTTGTTTCCTTTGATATCCACTAATGGATGAGGATAATCCATTACAGAGGCTCTGTCGTTAGTACTGGCAATATAATTGTGAGGCAATCCTAATGTATGTCCTACTTCATGGGCAGCTAGCTGGCGTAAACGTGAAAGGGCCATTTTCATCATGGCTTCTGACACAGGCTTTCCTTCTTCATAGGCTGCTACCAGACCTTGAGCAATCAGGAAGTCTTGTCTAACCCGCAGAGAACCTAAAGTTACCTTACCTTTCAATATTTCACCTGTACGAGGGTCAATAATGCTGCTTCCATATGACCAGCCACGTGTGGAACGGTGCACCCACTGTATAACATTATAACGTACATCCATAGGATCGGCATCTGCAGGTAATAACTTAACCTGAAATGCATCTTTATAGCCTGCTGCTTCAAATGCCTGATTCCACCAGACTGTTCCTTCCATGAGTGCTGACCGGATAGGTTCAGGAGCACCTGGGTCCATATAGTATACAATTGGCTTTACTGCTTCACTAACTGTTGCTGTTGGGTCTTTCTTCTCCAGTCGGTGGCGGATGATAAAACGTTTAATAATGGGTTCACTTACAGGGGTGGCATAGTCAAAGTACTGCATAGGAATCATGCCAGAACGTGGATCGAATATTCTGGGTTTATACGTTTCCAGTTCTGGTAACTGAACAAAAGAGTAATGTTGACGCATGGTTATCATGGTCGGCGTTGGAACTACTTCCTGCAGGTATCCGCCTGGTTGATCTCCTACTAAAGTGATGGTTGCCTCAACTTCTGTATTTTGTGGAAAATTCTTTGTGTGAGGTAGATAGAATGCACAGCGGGATGGGTCTATTCGAAAATTACCTTGTTTAGTCCGACTGATAGCTTGAATAGCACCTACTGCATCTTGTATGAAGAAGTTAGTGGCATCAACCAGCACCTTACCATTTTCTTCAGCCATCACCTCAAAACCCCAATGTACAGACTGAGCAAATGATTCTGTAACTGCCTGTTGTTCCAATGGGTCTTTACTTATAGCTCTATATGCATAATTAGATTCAATCAGTAATACTTTGTTGCCGCTGCGTTGAAATTTTACGACATGCTCTTGGCTCAGCCGTCCACGATCTAGTCCAATATCATTTGATCCGATACCCGAAGCAAGGGATGGATAATATAAGAACTCAGTATCAAAGCGACTAATCTCAAGAAATATCTTTCCTTTTTTAGCATCCCAGTAAAAAGGAATAAATCCCTCCATGCGTTCGGCTCCCTGAGTGGCAGATGATAGTGAGGAAGCTGCAGATTCTGTTCCTGAGGCCTTCTTCTGTGCAAGTGCGACTTGAAAGCCAATGATAACTGCATAAAGTAGAATAAGTGATTTTTTCATAGGTTTAAAGGATTACACTGTTTTTTGCAGCATAACCTATCTGTGATTACAGGTGATAAGTGGTAGTTTGTTGTAATAGAATAATTAAGACTTTTGTACACGTTCGTGGATGGATTTTACTGTTTGATGTGCGGCTTCGAATGCACCAGCAATCCATGCGGTTAAGTAAGAAGTATGATCTCCTGCGAAATAGATATTACCTTCAGCTTGTTGCAGGGCTGGATAATATTTATCACGTACGTCCTGTGGATACATAGCCCAGCCAGCCTGACTGTAACGTACCTTCTGCCAGGCCACAGAAAACGAACTTTCAAACTCTGTTTTGTATTGTGGATGTATCTTGCTGCCTTGTTCTAATGCCAGTTTTTCACGATCTTCCAGAGATAGATTGCCAATGCGTTCAGCTGTAGATCCGTAATTATAATAGCCAATAATCACACCTTTTTTGGAAAAATAACCTGTACTAGGATATACAATTTGAGTGATATCCATATTGGTACGACTAATTCCTCCAAATATATTATCATCTTCTTCCCAGAATCTTCGTTTGAACTGTAGTCCTATTTTACACGCACTGTTATGTGGTATTAGATCAATGGCACGGGAGATATTGGAAGAAAAGTTGTGTTCAATGCTGCTCAAAACAGGTAATGGAATAGTGCAGATACAGAAATCACCTGTGATTTCATGTACAGAGCCTTTGGTTGTATCTTTGTAAGATACTTTTGCCCCATTTTCTGTTTTATATATCTTGGTGACTTCTGCATTGTAGGTGATTTTCTTGCCTAACTGTTTTGTAAATGCTTCTGTAAGTTTATCTGTTCCTCCGGAAACCATAAGCATAGTATTTTGTTGCTCATATGTGTATTCCGGAATGTTGTAAAAATAGGGATCATAAAAACCTGACTGAAGAAGATCTACTAACGAAGGAAGAGGGGCGGGTTTACCTGCCTGACTATATGCCCCGGGAGGAACATCAAAACCGCGACGAGGTGATCCTTTGTATAATTTACTTTTATCCAATGCTCCTTCTGCCATCAGATATTCGATAATTTTCTCTTTGTCTTCTTTGGTGAGGGGTGTATCCAGTGAACTTTGATCCATCACTTTTCCCAGCATTTCTGACGTATATCCTCGTATATCATTGTGAATTTCCCGTTGTCGGATGCGTTTATTGGAGTAAGGACCTTTGCCCTCACTATAATAATAGGCTCCTTCATTGGTATTAGGGAAGTTTTCCATTGGCACACCTAATTCCCGGCAATATTGAATCACAGATGTATGATGGTGTGGAATACGCATGGCACCTGCATTGTAGAATTGTCCTTCATCAAATCGACAGGTTTGTAATGCTCCGTTCAGCTCTGTTTCTTTCGCACCTGGCCGGATTGTCCATACGCGTCCTCCTGCTCGTCCGCGAGCTTCAAGAATGGTACAATCATAACCAAGTTTGGTTAATTGATAGGCAGATGCCAGCCCTGCCATACCTGCGCCCAATATGATTACTTTTTTTCCGGCTTGCCCTTGTAATGATAGTGGTTTTGCTGGTGCTGCAGGGATCATGTCAAGGGCAACCATTGCAGTGTATCCAGACCCTGTAATAGCGGCAACTCTCTGTATAAAATTACGGCGTGTAAATGTGGTCATAGGTGGAAAGGTAAAAATGATCTTTGGTTTGTTGTATCAAGTGGTAACCAATATTATATTATTTCATAGTATACTCAAAATTTAATTCCAGTAATTTGGGATTATATAGTTTAATATTCTATTAGTGTTGTGTGTTTTGAAATATTCCAATAGTATTTTTGATTATAGCCAAAAATACATCTATCTCATGTGACGTTCCTATATCAATGCTGGTTTCTATACACTATTTGAGGCTATGAACCAATGAAGTTAGGCTATGACTTTAAATACATGGCAAAAGTAGGGGAGAAGATAATAGTATATCATCCCAAAGTTCAGTTAACGACTTGCCTACCCAGGAGATGGTAGTGGATTCACACCAATAGGTTTGAGGCGCATATTTCGTTGTTGATAGGATGTTCTTCATGGTATCTCCGTAGTTTGTAGTGAATTCCGCTCAAAAAAAGTTTTGCCGTGAGTTATACGCAAACAAAAGTTTTGCTGTGAACTATGCGCAAGAGAAAAATTGACTGGAGTTCAGGTCAAACACAAAATTGCCGTGAGTTATGATCAAAACGTTCTTTCATGGCCAGGCAACTGAGTCAGCTCCATTGAAGAGCTATGCCATGAAATATGCGCAAACAAAAAATCTCCAGTAAAAGATACAATATCTCTTACTGAAGATTAAGGATTAACTCTGTTAGTTTGAAATATTGATGAATTATAAAGAGAAGGATTATCCTTTTGGTGGATCAATACCTCCTAGTTTCTTTTTGCCTTCCCATACACTGATTTGATTTACTTTTACTGGATTCTTTCCTTGAGAAGAGAGTCCTTTAAAAGACCAGTCGTTTGCATTATTCCAACTGCCAGAGCTTTTCAGACGAAAAACAACCTCTTTGCGATAGAATGGTGTCCATCCATTATTGGGATCAAGTCCTCCCGGAAAAATAGGTGTATTGGGGAAGGTGACTGTCACAAAATATATACTTCCTTGGTAGAGAGTAGGCTGGGATATAGCTGCACCTTTACCATTTACAATTTCTGCCTGTATTTGCGTACCGGGTTCTGCCTGAAAATAATATCGGAAGGAAAGGTTAGATGATACTTTTGCAGGAAATGCAGAACGGTTATTCAACCATGCTTTTATCTCTACAGATTCATTATCCGTGTCTGCAATAGATGCTTCAACAAAATATTCATCATCTGGTTTTTCTTTAGGCGGAAAGTTAGGAAGTGGCTTACCTCCAACTACTGATGTCATACGAGCCATATTGGCAGTAATACCTGCATTAAAATCCAATGCTACCTCTGTTTGTGCTGCATTTCCAACCTCTGCTTTGAATTCATCGTTCCAGTTTGGCCCTCCTAATAGACCTCCATATAAAATATGACGTGGTTGGTATCGGAATTCCGGTTTCTCTTTATTTAAGTGTTCCCAGCCTGCCCAAGGTGCATGTGCTGTGCCATGATGAGGAGTATTAACAACTGTTTTCCCTGCTGGCTGGAAGCCCAGGAGATAACTCCTGTTTTGAGGGTTGCTACCCAAAGAATAATCTAACTGACTTTTAGCCCATTGCTCGTATTTGGTTTTACGTGCTCCTGCTGCTAAATGATCGGCATATACAAAAAATAACCACGCTGTATTATTTGCATGTCTGAGTGTTCCCCATTCATAGCCAATTTTTGCCAGTCCACCTGGGCTTTTTGGAAGGTTTATAAACCGATCCAGAGCTGCTTCTGTCTTTTGTTTGTACAGAATACTATCTGGAAACTCTTCAGAAAGCAATATGAAGCAAGGAATTTCATAGGTACTATAACTATAGTACGCTTCTGGTACTCGATTTGCGAATCCACTAGCTAATTTTTCTGCCTGTTTCAGGTATTGAGCAGATGCTTCTGGCTGTAAGGATTTAGTGGCGCGATATAGCCAGATTGCAGCCAGACATACTTGATCTTCAAAACGATTTTCATCATAATTTTCAGTATGTTTTACAATTTCCCCCTTTGCATTTTTAACAGTTCCATTACCTTGATAAGTAGTTGCAAATTCATATAGTTTCTGAGCATTTAATAATAGAGCATCTGCATATTGAGTATTCCCATTAGTTCTGAAAACAATGGAAGAGACTGCCTGAGAAGCTGCCATTGCTGCTACAATACTGGTTGCAGGAGCATCTTTGTCTGCATAAAAGGAAGGGCGATTGGGATACAATGCCTGCATAACTTCGTTGGCAACCCAGGATTTATGTTCTTCGTCTACATTTCCTACTTCAACAAAAACACGGTAGGTAGGCAGGTCATCAATGCTTTTGAACCGAAGACATTTAATGAAATAGTCGCCTACCCATTTTAAATTACTCAGTAAATAGGACATTTGGCCTGATTGCTGGTATCCTTTAGGATATTCCAGTGCGCTCCATGCCAGAGTAGAGGCTGCAAATGACATCGTTGCATTCCACTTAGGCGAATCGCCTGCATCATACCAGCCTCCTGTCAGATCAATACCTACATCCTTTCCATCGCGTAAATGAGAATCGCCTCGCCAAGTAAGCCGGTTATTGGCTGGCATCTTGCCTGAACGTTGGGCCTCATAAAAAAGTAATGTTTTTTGCAGACCTTCTGCATAGTTATATTGTGCAGATAGGTTTTGTATTCCAAATAGGGAAATTAAAATACTGCAGGTTGTAAGAGAAATCAGGTATTTCATAGTAAGTATGAATAAATAAAAGAATAGTAAAACAGCCTATCAGAAAGATGTCTGTTTTATAGTGCTTTATGTAATATAAAGCTGGACAAATCCAAATAGAAAGGCTCACCATTAGGCGAGCCTTTTAGTGCATTAGTAAGATCAACTTATAAAATGTAAACGCATTATTTTGAAAACTATCAGAAGGATAAGCCTATCCGAATAGACATACGATGCAGAATAATATTGTTGGAAGTGGTATGCTCTTCATTTACAAAGCTTTGATGTGCATTTTGTTGACGATAACCTATTGCAAAGGAGAATGCTGTTCTTTTCTCTGATCTGGCAATAAAACCAACTGCCGGATTTATAAATAAACCACCCTGGGAAAGCTGACCATTTATGGAGCTGCCGTTGAAAGCTTTTGTATAGAGTCCATAGCCCATATCGAAAGAGATAAGAGGGGATAGCCAGTTAGTGAGAGGAGTGTACATACCTCGTAGAAATAGGGGCAAAATTATACCTGACTGATAAATATCCAATGCCGCTCCTATACCAGTAGCCCAATGAGAATTCCATTGATATCCTGAGACAATCTGAAGTGAAGCCTCCGTATTCCGTTTCTCTATCGTTATGGGGGTATCATGTCCAAAAAGTAAACCGGCTTCAACTGCCAAGAAGTATCCATGTGTACGAAACTTAACTCGGACAGGCTCACGGGCAATACTGTCCAGATCACTGAGCTCAAACCGGAATATAGAGCCTTCTGTTGTCTGAATTTCTATCAATGAATCTAGGTGCTGTAAGGATTTTGCATTTCGGATAATGCTACCATTTTTTAAATAGAGGACTTCTTGCGTACGCTTTTGTTGTGCATTAGTGAGCTGGCATATACTAATGCATATGAATATGAACAATGTTAGTTTTTTCATAAGCAGATAAATATTATCCCATGCTTAAAGATAGTAAGCATGGGATAATGGATGTAAGAGTATTTCGGAACAACTAATCAGGCTGTATCTACTACTTTAAGTCCGGATATTTCAATGGTAGTTGTTCCAGCGCCTTTAACGTTGCTTTAGCTATTATATAGTTTTTGTACCAGTTTTTATCTGCTGGAACAATGTTCCAGTCTGCTGCCTTCGAGCAGTGTTCAAAAATATCTTCGTAAGCGTCTAGATATATGTCTCTTTTGGTGGCAACCTGCCAGTCATTGTCATTATGTTTCCAGAACTTGGTTCGATTTTCCATTCGTTCTGTTAACCGTTCCCTTTGTTCTTCTGCCGAAACATGTAGGTAGAATTTGAGAATAACTGTATTGTTCTCAGTAAGTAACGATTCAAAATCGTTGATATGTTTGAAGCGTTTCTTTATCGTTTTGTCATCTATCCATTTTTCTACCCGAGGCACCAGAACATCTTCATAATGTGAACGGTTGAAAATGCCAATTATACCTTTACCTGGCACTTTTTGATGAATGCGCCACAAAAAATCGTGCCGGGATTCTTCCTCTGTAGGAGCTTTAAAGGCTACAACTTGTACTCCTAATAGATTCAACCCACTGAATACATCATTGAGAACGCCATCCTTCCCGGATGCATCTAAGCCTTGTAAGATAACTAAGAGACTATATTCGCCCTGAGCATAAAGGATCTTTTGCTTTTCCCGTAGTTGTTCCAGCAATTCTTCTGTCTTTTGTTTGATAGTCTCTTTGTCAGTATTTTGAGGAGGTCTTGTATCTGTATTTTTGAACTTGGACATAAGATAAAATATTTGATAGCCTGTGTATGACAAGTATACTTAAAAATCTATGCTCAATACAGAAATATTATTGGTAATAAACTGGCCTTTGATACCTTTTGCACATATACTCACTAACTTTTGCTTCTAAATGGATTGGACATCTATTGCCTAAAATTAAAAAGGCAGCTTTATGCTGCCTTCCATTAGAATCTGTATAATATACCTGTTCCTACTCCCCACCATCCGGGAAAACTGCTTAGTGTAGATGATGTGGTTGTAGAAGAGAGTGTTCTGCGTAAACTGGGTTCGATATATATACTATACTTATTGTCAATTGCATAATCCAGTTTTACACTTAATAATCCACTGAAAATAGTGTTTTTATAAAACGAATTCTGAGAGCGGTTAAATTCGAGCGTCTCAATATTGTTTTCAGTACTACTGATCTGACTTTTTAGAAATAAATCAGTAGAAACACCCGCACCTATACTGGCTTTTACTTTTCGATTTAGTACTTTATACAGCACCCGCATCGGAAATCCAATGTAATGATAGGTATTATCCAGACTTTGTACCTCATTAGCACTTAGAGATGTTCTATAAGATATATTATTCTGGGCCAGCGCGTAGGTAGGTGTACTTCTTGATGATGCCCCAAATAATTCATAAAAATCAGGCTGAATAGCAGAACTATTGCTAAATGCTGTATACTGGGTTACATCTATCTGGGATTTACTATATGTATACTGGACTCCACCCTGAAGCGAAAATCTTTCTGACAATACAAACTCTGTTTGTAAGCCTGTTGCGTAAAAAGTACCAGAGTGGGTCATATTACCTATATCCTTACTTGATGAACTGACAGAACTGTTTTTTACTGCTGTTGTTGAATTAAGTGCCTGATCTGCATAGCTATTCATTGCAGAATAATTAGTTGAGTTAAAATTTGGGTTAAAACTGCCAGGAGTTGCACCACCATCTAATCTCCAACGGGCTCTATGTGTGTGTTTCTTTTGCTGTGCTGCCAGATCTTGTGCTGTCAATTGATCCCAGAAATCCTGATTTAGTTTCCAGCGAATATCTTTCACTACAGCCTTTGCCATTTGTGTATGCACAGGCAAACCTGATATAGGTTCAATAGCTGTTATAGTATTATTCGCTTGAGGTTGAATGGCCGATATATAGTTTTCTTCATTACTTGGATTGAGGCCATGATCTGTTACAGCTAATTTTGCAGTATCCCTTCCAGTTGTTTTGGTGGATTTATTCTTTGTTTGTGAAGGTTCGTAGGCGATATTATCTTCTGTATTTGATGTACGTAAAGTCTTTTTCTGTTTAGTTGATGGTAATGGGATGTTTGCCACAATAGATTTTTTCTGACCCTGCGATATTTTCTGTATGGATGAAGATGATGTTGATAATTGATCTTTCACCCGGCCAGATTCTCTGTGCTGGTGGGAAACCGGATCTTGTCTTTCTGCAAGAGTTGAATTAGCTATTGCATCTTTTGAAGTAATGTTAGTAATAGTGGAAGGAGATTGACTTTTATCAGCTGGTTGAAGGCTTGGAGTTGATGAATGTTGAGATACTATTTCGTTGGATGTATTGGATTCAGACTTACTGGCAATAACAGATTGCATAGAATCTGCATTGAGGTTTTTCTTCTCAAAAGATTCTGAAGGCACCTGAGATTTTGAAGATACTTGACCTGATGACGGATTCTGAATCTCTTTTTCGTAATGAGTTACAATGGCAATACTATTCCCTTTCATGGATTGCCAGATAGTCCATGCACCAGTTGCCAGTATCAATAATGTTACAGATGCAGCAGCACGAAGCTTAAATAAATATAGTCTTCTTTTATATTTATCTCTTTCTGCGTCTGCCAATTTTGTTTCAATAGTTGACCAGATCAATGGATCTGGGGGTAACTCAGCGTTTTCAAACGCGTCTCTCCACTGCTCTTCAAAGCTATTCTTTTCGGAAGCGTTCATATTTTATTTGTTGTTTATCTTCTATCATTTGACGGAGTATAGCTCTGGCGCGTGCATATTGTGATTTGGACGTTCCTTCACTAATACCTAGCATAGTACCAATTTCATTATGCTGATAGCCTTCAATGGCATAAAGGTTAAAAATGACCTGATAACGTGGTGCCAGTTGTTGCACCATTTCCAGAAGCTCCTGGAAACTCAGGTCTGATAAGGAAGAGTGTGTATCTTCTGCTTCATGTATGTCATCTATATCTACTGCCGGAAACATGTATAATTTACTGCGATTCTGATTCAATGCTGTATTGATAACAATACGTTTGATCCATCCTTCAAGAGGGCAATCTCTCCGAAAATCTTTTATTTTTTCAAAAACTTTAATAAACGATTCCTGTAGTACATCTTCTGCTTCCAGTCGGCTTTTAGCATAGCGCAGACACACTACAAACATTCTCTTTGAGAAAAGTTCGTAGAGGCGTCGCTGTTGGGTCCTGTCTCCTCTTATACAGCCTTCTATAAGTTCGTCTTCACTGAATAACATTCAGTCTGTGGTTGGGAGTAATGTGGTAAAAGTGGTAATTCAAAAGATCGATTTCATAGCTACAGACGAAATATCCAGTATCTGTTTTCTTCAAGACTCTTAAAGAATCAAAATGGTTGCACGCACTATGAAAAATTATTTTTATTGTAAGTGGAAGTTATGATCTTCCTGGTAATTTACAATTTTAGATTAGAATAGATTCACTTTTTAATGATTTTAACAAATGACCACAACTGATCTTATAGTGGAAACTGTTGGCTGGATAGGCTCTGCCTTAGTGGTAGCAGCATACTTCTTAAATATGAGTGGCAAAGTGGATGCTCAATCTTCTGTATATAAATGGTTAAATATTGTAGGAAGTGCAGGCTTAATAGTTCTTACTTTATATCATCAGGCTATTCCTTCTGCAGTGGTAAATATAATCTGGACAGTAATTGGAATTGCTGCATTGATCAGAACAGCCAAAAAGCATCCCAAAGTAGATACGGAACAGTTATGATTTTTGAGTTGACAAATCTGTAATAGCCAAAAAAGCTTTGGGTAGGTTGTCTGTCAGATCAGAGGCTATCATTGCATAGATGCTTTTCTCTTTGGCAGCAATATCTCCTGCTAATCCATGAAGATATACACCAAATATTGCTGCATGAGTGGGGCTATACTTCTGTGCCAGAAGAGCTGTAATGATGCCTGTAAGTACATCTCCGGAACCACCTGTACCCATACCTGGATTGCCAGTTGAGTTAAAATGAATACTGCCATCTGTTAACGCTACCGCTGTATGTGCACCTTTCAAACATACGATAACCTGATGCTTTACAGAAAACTCTCGTAATAGATCGAGTTTTTCATAATCATTTTGCCATGAACGGTTTAGTAACTTCTGAAATTCCTTAGGGTGGGGAGTAAGGATTGTATTTGCAGGTAGTTTTTCTAGCAGGGGTCTACCTTCTGGAGTTGATAGATTGTTAATCCCATCTGCATCAATAATGAGTGGAATAGAACTACTATGTTCTATTATAGAATGAATTGAGAAAAGAATCTTTTCACCAACACTCAGCCCCGGCCCGATACCTATCGCAGAATAATTTTTAAGCATATCCTCTGTCCATTCGGTTGTAGATAAATATTCATCTGGATCTGCAGAAAACAAGGCTTCCGGTATAGTAGATTGTATCAGATCATTGGCATGTTTAGGGGCATGAAGAGTTAATTTGCCCGCTCCGCTACGTAAACAGGCTTGTGCAGAAAGGATTGCCGCTCCCATCATGCCATAACTGCCTGCGATAAGTAATGCATGACCATTGGAACCCTTATGCGAAAATTTTGAGCGTTTTTTCAGGTAGATAATTGCCTCACTTGTATCTGTATAGAAATAGTTTGTGCTAGCCTGAGCAATAGCAGTAGGATGTAAGCCAATATCTACCAGATGCCAATCTCCTACAAACTCTGCATTTTGCGGGAGCATAAATGAAAGCTTAGGAAGTTGGAAGGCAATGGTTTGACTAGCTTTTATAATAACATCTTCTTTTGAGTTATTTGTATCTGTAAACAGTCCTGAAGGAATATCAACAGCAATAATAGTTTTGGCTTGGTTTATTGCCTGTACTATATCAGCTGCCAGACCATCTAATGGGCGATTTAAGCCTGAACCAAATAAAGCGTCAATAATAATATCTTCAGCATGAAATTGAGGAAGTTCAGATTGGGAAGTAATCTTTTGTACAGAGATTGAAGAGGGTAATCGTTGGAGATTGATGTCAAAATCTTTGGATGTTTTTTCTGTAGGTAAGACAGTATATACATCAACTTTGTAGCTATACGAGTGCAGGATTCTGGCAATTGCCAATCCATCTCCACCATTATTGCCTGGCCCACATACAATTTTAATTCTGTTTACATTGAAATAATATTGCATAAACCACTCACAGAATGTAGTAGCTGCCCGTTCCATAAGATCAATGGATGTAACAGGTTCGTGGCTTATTGTATACTCATCTATTTTATGTGTTTGGGATGCAGATACTATTTTCATATTTGAAAGGCGACTGATCTGTAAAAAGATATAGATTATACAAAGTTGTTCTGGAATTTGCATAATCTATAATCTAAAGACGGTTCTTGTAAAAAAAAGTTTCTTCTAATTGCTTTTCACAACCTTCTGAGTAGAAATCAATACTTCCTTTACGTATAGTTTTATGAGCAGTATTCCGGAAGGCAGTTGAGAAGCAGATAATAATTCCGGAGTGTTCGCTGACTTAAAACTATGAGAGGTAATTTTTTGTCCCAACATATTGTATACTTCGGCTACGACAGGGACATTTTCATTGATATGGTCAAGTTGTATATATACATCGCCAGATGATGGATTAGGATAGAGATGAACCTGACCAGACTTATTTCCCTTTTCAATTGCAAGTGCATCACATACCCCTGGAATTGTATAGTCCAGCCATGCTAAGCGAGTAGCTAACCAAGTCTTCAGGTAGTCTACTTCACCCTGATAACTGCCAGGAATGACAGCATTAGGCCATACATATTCTTTTAAGATTGGCCATTTTTGGTAATTGCGATTTTGTGGTTCCTGTAGCATAGTAGCCAATGAGTCTATAAAATGCATCAGAGAATCTGTGTGAAAAGCTTCTTTGCGTAATGTCATCCACCTACATTTTGCTTCATCTCTATATCTGGTATCTTCCAGCAGACGTTCCCACCAGAATGGAACAAGTGAATAGTCACCAGGAAATGAAGCGTTCATCTGATAAGCCCATTGATCGGTCCTATTGCCATTGTAATAGTCTGCATTTCCTTGCGAGATATTATAATCCCATACTGGTCCCATATTTAATAATCCACCCTTACTATCTTTGTTTTTATACATAAATGTACTTATCCGATAGCCATCTACATTAAATACTGTTTCAGTAAGTAGGAAATAATCGATAAAAGAAGCTGTATTAATATATTTTCGATAACCTCCTCTGGTTGAGTCTGCAAACAGGCTACTTTTCAAGCTGCTTTCGAAGGCGTTGATAAATCCTTGAATGTATTGTTCTTGCTCTTGAGTAATATCATCGTCTTTAGGCGGATTGTGTTTTTGTGGATATTCATAGAGAAAGGTGATTTTTCGAGCCTGGTTGGTATCAGATGGAAGGTTAGGTTGGTACTGAGAATCGAAGCTGCCTCCCACAGTTCCTGTTGCCTTGTCTATTTTTAGTATATAACCACCTGTAACATTATCACCAGTGTTATCTGTACTTTTTAATTTTGAAATATTGACCCGATTCGTATTCCGTTTGATTTTTTCAAGCAGAATATAGACACCTTTATATTCACCATCTATAACCAGTTCACAATAGCGAAAACGGCTTGCATACCAACCCATTCTTTGGGAAAGATGATAAGCGATAACATCACGCAACATACTCTTATCACTGTAGGGTGCATAAAGAATCCAATCATTTTCAGCTGGTAGCCCTAGTAGAGATACATCCTGATTCTTATCTGTATCGGATGTATCCCGTGTTTCAAAACCATACGATTTCTTAGGATACATTTGTGAGCTGGAACCTCGAATTTCTATACCGATTTTACCATTATAGTTATTCCATTTGTCTGTGATTTTATTGATGGTTCCAGGACCGTTATCTATAATACCCATATCTGCAATGATTTTGGGATCATCAACGATTGCCTGACCATGAGTGTCAATGATGATAATAGGAAGGTTGGATGTTGTGAAATTCTGGCTGTAGATTACAAATGGGATAAAAGCGAATAGAAAACTATAAACGATAGTAGTATAAAACTTCATAATGATAGGTAGGGGTTATACGTATTTTTTCTGTTTGGATAAATGTAGGTAAAAAAAGTATGGTAGATTTAAATTAGATGTTGAAAGAGTTCAAAGAATATACTTTTCTATGCGGAATAATATCTGCGTCGTCTGATATAAAGCGTTTTTTCTATAAAGGGGTACTGTTCTGGATTGGCTAGTTGGGAGTTATTCTCATGTGGGCGGACTTTAAGATTTCCCTTATCCCATAATTGTTTATTCCGCTCTATAGAATCTGTTTCTGATGGTGTAAATTCAAATACCGAAAGAGGGTATAGATCAGGTTGCCCTGCATCTACCCAGCAGGTAAACCAGAAATCGCGAACAAGTTCAATAGCTAAACGCATCTGTCTTTCAACCTGACCATTAAGCATGTGATGATAGGCATTTACATAGTCTCGTGAGTATACACGTTGTGTTGTCGCACCTCGTTGTTCGAAGCTATATTTTTTATCATCTGAGAATTTTTGCGAAAGTAATTTCTCAAAGCGTAATACTGAATCCACTGCATTGTTCGCCTGTTGCAATGCCTGCCATAGGCGTTGTTGGGGATGGTACAGGTAATGCGCCTGGCCTATCCAGAAATCATAATTTTGAGAGAATAACTCTGGTATGCGTGCTTCCCATAATCCATGAATACCATGTTGATTGGTAAGCTGCCCATTATAATTCCGGGTTGTGTGTAATGGTACATTCAGATCTCCAATATAATGTCCTATATCAGCTGATAGTGTTAAGATCCGCTTGGGATTTCGCTGAAGAAAAGCTTTTGTCAATTGAAACTTCATTTGCATAACCCACCATGGAACAATACCATGGGTTTGAAGCGTGTCTTCGGTATAGTGATTTATCGCATCCTTCCAGTTACGTGGTAGTTTAAAAATAGCACTATCACCATACGCCTCCATATCAATATAGTGTTTTACAGCTTCTCCTGGTACAATATAACGCCTGCGATCTGGATTGACGGCATTCTCTGTAATAAACACAATGTGATGTTTATAGAATGAGATCATTTCAGGAGGAAGACCAAAAACGGCTAACCTGTTGATTTGTTTGTGAGCATAAAACCCCCATCCAAAAGAGGTAGAAGTGATGCAGAATAAAATAAAAATGCAGTATACTCTTTGGAGATTCAAGAAAGTGTCAGATAAAAAATGGAATAGATATACACAAAAGTTTCGTAAAATAAGTGATTGATTGATTACTTGTTTTGTGGTATATCATGTTTTTTTAGTGAATGGCGATTTTGTGTGTTCTTTGTCGCGTTGTTTTGATGAGAAAATCTCTCATAGTACTTTTGAAACATATATCAGTTGCATATAAATACATGATAAGATCATACATACTTTGGGGGGTAATTCTGGTTAGCATACTTGTAGGATGTACGAGTGAAACCCATACAGATGAAGCTTCTACAGTGACAATACCTTCAGGTTCTACTCTCAATTATGGTGTACTAACAACCTATCCACATGATGTTACTTTATTTACTGAGGGCTTATTGATGTACCAAGGTAAATTATATGAAAGTACAGGATCACCCAGTGAATTACAACAAACACGATCTTTGATAGGGATTGTAAATCTTGCAAATGGTAAAATGGAAGAGAAAATAGAGCTTGATCGAAACAAGTATTTCGGGGAAGGCATTGTATTCCTGAATGATAAACTTTATCAACTCACATATCGGACAAAAATTGGGTTTATATATAATGCCACTACTTTCAAGCAAATCGGAACATTTACCTTTCCAAGTAATGAGGGATGGGGATTTACTACAGATAGTACCGCTTTGATTATGAGTGATGGTTCTAATAAACTAACCTATCTGAATCCAAAATCTTTTAAGGTTGAGAAAGTATTGTCAGTCACAGAAAACGGAAGTCCAGTCACAAATCTTAATGAACTGGAATTTATTCACGGCTTTATTTATGCAAATGTCTATACTACAAACTTTATTGTTAAAATAGATCCTGATACAGGCAAAGTGGTAGGTCGTCTGGATTTTTCTTCTCTTGCCTATGACGCCAAGGCTAAGAACCCTTCAGCCTTGGAAATGAATGGGATTGCCTATAATCCGACACGAAATACAGTCTATATTACGGGTAAGTTTTGGCCAGTCATCTATGAAGTGAAAATAAATAACTGATTCCTTTGCCAAAGGAATCAGTTGTATGTGATTAGTGGTCCTAATGGGATACATTCTCAGAGTCATAACCAATCTCCTCATCCGCCATTTGTTCACTCTTGTCTATATAGATAGATTTAGGATAGCCTAATACATCATCATAGGTGACATTGATAAGAGCCACGCTTTTAGGATCTGTAGTTTGGATGAGTTGAAAAAGCTCATCAATAGTTTTATAGTTCTTTTGCAACTCTGCAGGCAAGCTGGCACCAGTGCTATCTTTAACATCTACAATCTGATTATTTTGTACTATCACTGTCATCTTTTCGCCTCCTCTGATACAGAAACAATTTAGTCGTTGAGTGAAAGTATAATTCACCAATCGTTTGGATGCCCAGCGAGATGAGTTAGCTTTTAACTCTGCTGATGTAGATTCATCTTTAGAACATGCTAGTAATAGCAGGAGACTTACTATAAATAATGCAGGTTTCATATGATCGCGTTTTTTAGTCAAGACACGATCTTATACTAAATGGTTGCATTATCTATTGTATTTCCGAATCCTTTTCCATTAGAAAAGGATTCGGCTTTTCTATTCTATTTCTTTCCAAAACTTCTCAGAGTATAAGTGAAGGTAAGCATAAAGTATTGCTTTAATACCTGTGTTTGTGAATCCTCTATATATGTTTCCGTTACATTACGGGATATGTTGTTATTTTGATTAAGCAAGTCAAAAACTGAGAGTTTCAATTCTCCATTCTGATCCTTGAAGAATTTTTTTGCAAAGCTTGCATTCCAGAGTACATAACTTTGATTATATCCGCCTTCCAGACCGAAATATTGGGTATAGCTGACATTATTCTGCAATACAAAACCCTTCCCAAATGTCCAGTTGAGCTTACCATTTGCCAGATGATAAAAGTAATTGTTGTTCAACTGAGGTTGCAGTGTATTACGTACTATATTATAGTTGCCTGTGTAGCCCAGGGTGAAATCTATTTTTTCGCTTATGTTGCTACTTAAAGTCAAGCCCTGACTAAGTGTGTAACTGTTGGATGTATTGATAGCAGTATTGATTAAGGCAGGAGTGTTATTGTACGTAACACTTGATGTCAGATTGAGATTGCTTTTCAGAAAACCCACTGGTAAACCATACGTAAATAATGAACGTGCACTCCATGATCCATTCAAATTAACTGGGGTTGATAATTGAGCTCCTTTTTTTAATGTTATATCCTGAGTTAATACTGAGTCTTTAGTGGCAATAAATGTGGAGTTCCCTATATTGTTGTTAGTTCGTGTAAGAGATAGCATCGCCAGCAATGTTCTGCCTTTTGTGGGTTGAGCAGCAGAGTAACGTGCCATAAACGAATGAACAAACTCTTGTCTCAGATTGGGGTTACCACCTGTAAGTAAAAGCGGGTTGTTGTTATTGATGACATTTTGCAACTGCGTGATTGATGGAAGATTGGTTGACGTGCGATAGAATATACGAATATTTCGACTGGTGGTAAACTTATAATTAAGCATCAAAGAAGGTAATGCATTATAGAAGCTTCGATTAATTTTATTGGTTATTGGAAAAAGTTGATTGCCAATAAGGTCAGCTTTCTGAAACCCTACATTAGCCATCATGTTAAGTTTTTTGTCATTGATCCGATACCCAACACTCGACCGGTTTACGTAATTCTGATTGTCAAATGTATTGGATAAACTAGGATTCAGATTAGTGTGAGAATCTGTATTTTCATCATAATCATATGTTTCCTTTAATGCATTTGATTGGGTAAAGGACGAATTGTAATTGAACTGCAACTGACTTTTACGACTTAATGGTTCTGTATATACCACATTACCTGACAGTGTATAGCCATCTGTATTGGATATGGATATTTGATCGGTTGTTTCTTGAGTAGCTATTTCATCTGTGTAATACTGAGCTAATGAATATAAGCGATTGTTTCCATCGTTTTTGTTCCAACTGGTATTAATTCCAAAAGAAAATGTTCTGCCTTGCTTGGTAAAACGGTGTCTGTACAAAATCTCGTTTCCAATGGTATACCCTTTTCTATCAGAATTATAGGTATTGGTGATGTCATTCAGTAAGTTGCCATCTGACAATTGGGTACGACCCAGGGTGTTGCTTATTGAATTGTTGGTTTGAAAACTGAGTCTTGGTGTAAATACAATAGAGTTGGCTGAATCTATCTTATACTCAAGTCTCAAGTTAAAACGGTGATTCCAGTTTGTGTTTCCGGAAAAAGTATTGGTATTATAATATTGACTTGAATCAGCATCAATGAAATACTCACGATTCAGTAATGTCTGGTTTTGTGTATTGGCTTTGTTGAAGAAATAACTACCGTTTATCGTGACCTTTTTCCCCCAGTTTCCTGAGTAATTCATTCCTATTGAATTAGTTGTTGAGATACCACTTTGTTGTCCTACCAGAAAGTTATTGGATGCGTTATTTCCACCCCCTCCCTGACCACCGCCACCTCCGCCTCGATTTCCACCACCACCACCACCTCGTTGATTGCCACCACTACTAAAGGCACCTACCAGGTCTTGTGTGGCAAAGTTCTGTTGATTTATGTTATTAGATAATCCCAGAATAGAAATTCTGTTATTTCCTTTAAATATATTAAGGTTACCACCTGCCTGATAACGGTCATCTGTGCCGTACCCGGCATATATCTTACCAAATTGGCCATTGCGCTTATCTGCCCTGGTAACAATGTTGATAGTTTTGACAGATTGCCCGTCATCGAAACCTGTAAACTGTGATTGCTCACTCATTCGGTCAAATACCTGAATTTTATCAATTACTTCCGCTGGAAGATTGCGTAAAGCCAGTGTTGCATCATCTCCAAAGAATTCTTTACCATCAACCAAAACTTTTTTCACATCTTCACCCTGAGCTTTTACCGTTCCATTTTCCATGGTTACCCCAGGCATTTTGGTTACCAGGTCTTCAGCATTGGCATCTCTATTGGTTTTGAATGCACCAGCATTGTACTCTGTTGTATCACCTTTCTGGACAGTTCGTTCTTCATACCGCTTAGCTCGGATTTGTACTTCATTCAACTGTGTGGTTTTGGGATTGATTTGCAAAGTTCCCATATCCTGTTTAGCTGAAGATACAGATATCGCCTGTTTGAATGGTTCATATCCCAGATAACTTACAGATAGTATGTATGTCTGATTTGAGAGTGAGCCAAATGTGAATCTGCCTTCTACATCCGTTAATATATATACTTTTTTGGTTGTGTCTGTCTGTGGAGTAAGCATGACAGTTGCTCCAATCAAAGGCGAATGATCTTTTTGATCTGAGAGAAGGCCGGTTAATTGCAGATTTTGTGCCTGAGCAGAAAAAGTAATTAATGTAAGTACAAGTGAAGTACAGATTACGTATAACTTATGTTGAGCGTTCATCGCTAACAAAATGTGAGTGTAGTTGCATAATTTCTATTTTAAGAATTGCTTTAGAAGTAAAATATACAGCCTTGGATTTACAAAATTGTATAAAGTTTAAAATAAAATAGAAAATTTTATTCCTGCGTCTGAAAAAATACAAAATTGATATGTAAGAAATAATGACAGATTTGAATTGTCCTTCTGGCCTTAAGAGAATGTGAAGCACATATTTTATTTATGTATGACATAGTTTACGTTAATTCGGCAGGAAACCTCTTTTTTATACAATGAAAAACTGTCATTATGTCATCGGAAATAATAGGGTTTCATTCATGGCTTGTCAGCCTTAGTTCTTCTTTATTTTTGTAAATATCTGTTTGTCAATTATTTACCATTGTTTGAGGTGCTTGGAATTGTTTGAAACACAATAGGGATTCTTGTAATGGCATAGCTCTTGTTAGAGTAAGATCGTTACAAAACAGAGTATTCAACTATCAAACTAGTTATAACAATGGGAAAAATTATTGGAATAGACTTAGGTACTACAAACTCCTGCGTTGCTGTAATGGAAGGTAACGAGCCAGTTGTAATTCCAAACAGTGAAGGACGACGTACTACACCTTCTATTGTTGCTTTCTTGGCAAATGGTGAACGGACGGTAGGAGATCCTGCAAAACGTCAGGCTATCACAAATCCTAAAAATACTATTCAGTCTATCAAACGTTTTATGGGAAAACGCTTCTCCGAAGTTACAACAGAAGCTGGCCGTGTTTCCTATCAGGTTGAAAAAGGACCAAATGATACACCTCGTGTACGTATAGGTGATCGTCAATATACGCCTCAGGAATTGTCAGCAATGATTCTTCAAAAAATGAAATCTACAGCTGAAGATTATCTGGGAACAACAGTAACAGAAGCTGTTATTACAGTACCTGCATACTTCAATGATGCTGAACGTCAGGCTACTAAAGAGGCAGGTGAGATTGCAGGTTTGACCGTAAAGCGGATTATCAATGAGCCTACTGCTGCTGCACTGGCTTATGGTTTGGATAAGAAAAATCAGGAACTGAAAATCGCTGTATTTGACTTAGGTGGTGGTACATTTGATGTATCTATCCTGGAGTTAGGTGATGGTGTATTTGAAGTTAAATCAACAGATGGTGATACTCACTTAGGTGGTGATGACTTCGATCAGAAGATCATTGACTGGTTGGCTGAAGAATTCAAGAAAGATCATCCAACAATAGATCTGCGCAAAGATCCAATGGCTTTACAACGTTTGAAAGAAGCTGCTGAGAAAGCTAAGATTGAGTTATCCAGCTCTACTCAAACAGAGGTAAACTTACCATATATCATGCCGATCGATGGTATTCCTCAGCACTTGGTTCGTACATTAACGCGTGCAAAATTTGAGCAATTGTGTGATGATCTGATTCAGCGTACATTAGAACCTTGCCGTCGCGCTATGAAAAATTCTGGTTTCTCTACTTCTGAGATTACTGAAGTTATTCTGGTAGGAGGTTCTACTCGTATCCCACGTATTCAGGAAGAAGTTGAGAAATTCTTTGGAAAGAAACCTTCCAAGAACGTTAACCCAGATGAGGCTGTTGCTGTAGGTGCTGCTATTCAAGGAGGTGTGTTCACTGGAGAAGTGAAAGATGTGTTGCTGTTGGATGTAACTCCACTTTCTTTGGGTATTGAAACATTGGGTGGAGTGTTTACTAAATTGATTGAATCTAACACTACCATTCCTACCAAAAAGTCAGAGGTATTTTCGACTGCATCTGACAATCAGCCTTCAGTAGAGATACATGTACTGCAAGGAGAGCGCCAAATGGCAAGTGGTAACCGTACTATTGGCCGATTCCACTTAGATGGTATTCCACCTGCACCTCGTGGTGTTCCTCAGGTTGAAGTAACTTTCGATATTGATGCTAACGGTATATTGCATGTTTCTGCTAAAGATCGTGGAACTGGCAAAGAACAAAAAATCCGTATTGAAGCTTCTTCCGGTTTGACAGATGCTGAAATCGAAAAAATGCGTAATGAAGCGAAAGCCAATGAAGAGGCAGATAGAGTTGAAAAAGAGAAAGTAGAGAAAGTAAACGCTGCTGACTCTCTGATCTTCCAGACTGAAAAACAACTGAAAGATTACGGCGATAAGCTTTCTGATGGAAATAAATCTGCTATCGAAGGTGCATTGACAGATTTGCGTACTGCACATGGTAGCCGTGATATTGCTGCTATAGATGCTGCGATGGAAAAGCTGAACAATGCCTGGCAGGCTGCTTCTCAGGAAATGTATAATGCTGCTGGTGCAGCCGGGCAACAGCCTGGAGCTGATGCAGATCAGGGACAGGGTAATACCAACTCTGGAAAAGATTCTGAGGTAACAGATGTAGATTACGAAGAAGTTGGAAAATAACTTATTTCTCACTCGAAAGAGTGGCGGATTTTATTGATAAGTTTATACAAAAGCCCGTTATCAAGTATTGGTAACGGGCTTTTTGTTTGAATTAGGATAGAGGAATATTTCGTCTTCTTTTGTAGATTTACTTTCCATATTTATATTCTGATCCTATGCCCGAATTACCCGATTTAACTGTTTTCTCAGAAAATCTAACAAAAGCTTTTAAAGGAAAGACACTTACGTCTGTTCGAATTTTTCATGGAAAGAGATGCGATGCCTCTCAGGTGTTTGAAGAAAAAGTACTCAATAAGACATTGAGTGAAGTGAAAACAATTGGCAAAGAAATGTTCTTTCACTTTGGAGAAGATGTTCATTTTGGTGTACATCTGATGTTAAAGGGAGGTACTGCTATCAGTGAAGAGTTGGAGAGTATTTCCTATAAAATTGCAGCTTTTGGATTCAATGATGGAAAGTTTGTTGTAATTACAGATCCCCAGCGTTGGGCAAAGGTAATAGTTAACCTAGCTAAAGACTCAACACCAGATGCATTGTTAGGACCTTTAACTTTAGATGATTTTAAATCTGCTCTTAGACGCTTTCACGGTAAGCCAGTGAAAGCTTTTTTAATTGATCAAGCGGTAATGAAAGGCATTGGCAATGCATATGCAGATGAGATTCTCTATGATATAAAAGTAGATCCTGCCTCATTGTGTAATAAACTACCAGATGAAATTATAGTATCACTACATAAACAGATCCCTGTAACGCTACAATGGGGAGTAAATGAGATCAGAAAACTAACTCCAGATGCGGTGTCTGGAGAAGGAAGGGCTTTTATGAAGGTGCATCGTAAGGATCTGGACAAAACAACCACAGGATTTGTAATCTGGCAGAAAGATGTAGCTGGGAAAACCAGTTACTTTACAGAAGAGCAGGTGTATTATGGGTAGAATATGTTTTTTATATGCTTAGTTTATTGAACTATACTATAGCAGTGGGCTTGCATCGGTTGAGCAAAACCTGGCATTTTATTCTCTCCTTATTGTCTATATATTGACAACTAACTCAGTTTAAAAGGTAGCAATACGATGTATAGTCAAAAATGACATCCATCGTATTGTTAAGTAGGATAGTGATTATTAAGCTTCTACTTGTGTAGTATAGATTAGCTTGGATGTATCAAATCCAAGATTTTGAGCATGAGTACGTAGCTTTTCAAGACGGTTTTCGTCCATTTCAGGTGTACGGCTTAAAATCCAGAGATTGTCTCTGTCTGGTGTTCCTACTAATGCAAAATCATATTTTTTCCCAACTTTCAGTATCCAGTAATCTCCACTAAACGGCCATGCAAATGTAACTTTTAACTTAGCATTGGTTTTTGTATCTACTACACAGGCTTTTCCCTTTGCAATATCCAACTCGCCTGTAAGAGAGTCTTTGTGGCAGATATTCAACACATCGATATCGCCGTCATCTCGTTTTGCATAGATTGCTTTTACACCAAAACAACCTTTTTCATATTTGAAAGGCAAGTGGGCAATTTCATACCATTCGCCCAGATAACGATCCAGATCTACCGATTCTTCTACTGGTAATTCCGGATGATTGTTTGAGTTACGTAATACAGCATATGCTCCAATGGCTGCTGCTGACAACAGTGTTGATGCTATCGCAATGTTTCGGTTATTCATAGGAATATTCATCACAGTATGGATTTATTCTGAGAAGATAAAAATAACTCCTATAGAACTGTAAAAATACATGCCACTCTGATGAAATATGCTTATAAATCAACTAAATATACAGTAGTCTATTTAGTATCTACTGCAATCTGATAACTGGGATCTTCAATAATATTTACCTCAACAATCTTTTCTGCATTCTTTAATAACTGACGACAATCTGGACTTAGATGTTTTAGATGAAGTTTTTTACCTGCCTTTTGATAGCGTTCTGTAAGTTTATCAAGAGCATCAATGCCGGACATATCGGCTACTCTGCTTTCTTTAAAGTCTATAACTACTTCTGCTGGATCAGTGGAAACATCAAAAATCCCTGCAAAAGCAGTTACAGAACCAAAAAATAAAGGTCCATACAATTCATAATGTTGTACTCCCTGTTCGTCTCTATATTTTTTCGCATGTATTCTTTTGGCACTTTCCCATGCAAAAACCAATGCTGAAATGATTACACCAATCAGAACTGCCAGAGCAAGATTACGAAGAACGATTGTAATAACTGCTACAATTACCATGGTTAATACATCTGCTAAAGGCATTCTGCCAAATGCTTTTAAGCTTGCCCATGCAAAAGTAGTGGCGGCTACCATAAACATTACACCTGTCAAAGCTGCTATAGGTAGCTTTTCAACGATGTTAGCAAAGAAGACAATAAATACCAGAAGCATAACAGATGCTACAATACCTGATAATCGGGCACGAGCCCCTGCAGATATATTTATGATACTTTGACCTACCAGTGTACAACCTCCCATCCCATAAAAGAATCCACAGGTAATATTTGCAAGTCCCTGAGCTACACATTCTTTATTGCCACGTCCACGTGTTTGTGTTACTTCATCGATAAGATTTAGAGTCAGAAGGCTCTCTGTTAAACCTACACAGGCTACCACAAGAGAATAGGGGAATATAATGATCAGTGTTTTCCATTGCAAAGGAACCTGAGGAATATGGAGTGGAGGAAAGCCAGCCTGAATAGAAGCTACATCACCTACTGTCTTGGTTTCAATGCCAAAACCCAATACAATACCGGATACAATGAGAATTGCAGCCAGAGAAGAGGGAATAGCCTTGGTAAAACGTGGAAGCCAGATAATGATAAGGAGGGTAAGCATGACCAGACCAAGCATAACCCATAAGGGAGTACCTGCAATCCAGTGTTGTACTCCCAGTGAATCAGTAGTTTTGAAATGTGTAAGCTGGGCAAGAAAGATAACTACACCTAAGCCGTTAACAAACCCATACATAACAGGTTGAGGCACTAATCGTATGAACTTTCCTAACCGGAACACTCCAATTGCTATCTGAAGCAGACCCGCCAGTATAACAGTAGCAAAAACATATTCAGGGCCATAATCTTTGACAAGCGATGTCAGCACAACTGCAACGGCACCCGTTGCCCCTGCAATCATGCCGGGTCTTCCTCCAAATACAGAAGTAATGAAGCCCATAATAAAGGCTGCATATAGACCAATCATAGGAGATAAGCCTGCTACTATGGCAAAGGCAAGTGCTTCAGGAATTAGCGCTAATGCAACTGTAAGGCCGGAAAGAACTTCTGTTTTATAATTAACTTTTTGTGTGAAATCAAATAATCGTAAAGTTAGCCTCATAAATAAGGTGAACAGCTAAATAAAGAAAGACAGCGAAACGGTTCATATTTTCATAAGGCTAAGGAGGGTGCAAATTTCCGAAAAAATACCTGAAAAGAAATAATGTGGATAAGTTCCAACCTCTATTTTAATGTATTCTACCAGATAATGTAAACATATACGAAAAATTTCGTAGATAAATTTGGAAATACGAAATGACTCGTAGTATATTTGAGTACGAAATAAATCGTAGATGTAAGACCTATAAGTAATCATGCAAAACCCTATTCCAAAGCCAACCGAAGCAGAGTTGGAAATTTTACAAATTTTGTGGCAAAAAGAGCAGGCTACAGTTCGAGATGTTCATGAGCAACTTACTCTGTCAAAAGAGTCTGTATATACAACTACTCTTAAGATTATGCAGATTATGGCAGAAAAGGGCTTGGTAACGCGTAACGAAGAGAACCGGACACATATCTATATGGCAGCTGTGAGAGAAGAGGATATACAGAAAACACTGCTTGATAAGTTTATAGATACCACTTTTCGGGGGTCTGCTATGAAGCTGGTCATGCAGGCTCTGGGTAATAATAAAACGTCTTCAGAAGAGCTTGCTGAAATTCAGCGCCTATTGGAACAGATGAGAGGAAAGAAACCATCCTGAATAACTATAACATCGGGTGTCTGCTTTTAAAATGTATAAAAGACATATGATAAAAACAGGTTAGTATAGGTCTATCAGACTTAACTAAAGCCAGTAAATAATTCTCCTATCTGAAATCTTCATGTCACTATATTTATACTATTGCTTATGAAAACTATGCTTTCTTCTCTTTTATCTCCCAAGCTGACAGAAGCTATTGGCTGGACTTTGCTACATTTACTATGGCAAGGGGCTGCTGTCGCCATTCTGATGGCTTTAGTTATGTTACTAATGAATCGAAGTTCTGCTCAGGCCCGGTATTTCGTAGCAGTTTCTGCTTTGTTTTCGATTTTGTTGATAGCAGGAATTACTTTCTATACTGTATATGAATCAAATGAAATAGGAGGTCCCAATTTTTCAGAACAAGCTTTACAAAATGAATCTACCGAAGGAAAATTATCAACTACTCTGACCGTGGCTCAAAAATTCAACCAGCCCCAAACTTCGGCTACCATTACCATTTGGGAACAACTACAGGATCGTTGGTCTAGTTACTTTGAAGAGCATTTGCCGTTGTTAGTGACAGTTTGGGTATTAGGGATTCTGGTATTAACTCTACGATTTATGGGAGGAATGTTGTATGTGCAACGCCTCAAACATTATAAAACATTGGCTGTCTCTCAGGAGTGGATAAATAAAACACACGTATTGAGTCATAAGATGGGATTGACTCGCTCAGTACAGATGATGGAGTCTGTGCTTGTTAAAGTTCCAATGGCAATTGGTTATTTCAAACCTATTATTCTATTGCCAGTAGGTACATTTACAGGCCTTTCTACACAACAGGTAGAGGCAATTCTGGCGCATGAGCTGGCACATATAATACGTAATGACTATTGGGTAAATATATTTCAATCAATCATTGAGATATTATTCTTTTTTCATCCTGCCATCTGGTGGATGTCAGGTATAATACGCCAGGAACGTGAGCATTGCTGTGATGATATGGCTGTACAGCTCAGTGGTGATAGTCTTACTTTTGCACAGGCACTGACAAATCTGGAGGTAATGCAAACTGTACCTCAATTGGCTATGGCTGCAACTGGAAGCAAAGGCTCTTTGTTAGGGCGTATTCAGCGGCTACTACAACAATCTCCTCAAAAGCCAACATTCAATGAAGGACTACTAGTTTCAGGTGTATTAATGCTCTGTTTGGTTGCTGTATCTGCCAGTGCATTTTCTAATCTGAAAAACGCAGATAATCAAGAGATTGTTTCACAGGAACGTCCAGTTGCTTTGGCTACTAAATCCGTTTCTGAGGATAAGCCAGAGCGTCTATCTGGTAACACAACATATTACAGTACCTTCACAGATACAAATAAGGTGGTTCGGGAAATTATTATTGTAAAGGATAAGAAGGGAACAGTAACAGAAGTAGTTGTCGATGGAAAAAAGTTGAAGAAGGAAGAATTAAAAACCTACAAACAGGTTATTGAATCCAAATTAAATGAAGCGAAGGAAGACGATGAGAAACTGGCAACAGGATATAAAAGAGACAAATACCGTAAAGATGAAATAGAAGACGAGGATGAAGAAGACTTTGAGGGTAGCTTTTTAGCTGTTCCTCCGGTTCCTCCCGTACCACCAGTCCCTCCAATGGCGCCAATGCCTCCGATGGCACCTATAGCTCCTAGACCTCCTATGCCACCAATGCCTCCACTGATGGGCTTTGACTCAGAACTTAGCGATGAAATAGGAGAAATGGGGGATAAGATAAGTAGGTTAAGTGATGAGTTAGCTCGACTTTATAGTAAACGATCTCCTGATGATGACCATATAGCAGAAGTAAAGAAAAAGATGAATGCTCTTTCAGACAGAATGCTACAATTGTCTCAGAAACAACAAGAAAAGCTACAAAAAACACAGAGTGATGCAGGTAAACAATATAGAGATGATCTACAGGATTATTTGCAAGAGCTCAAGCAATATCAGAGAGAGTTAGAACAAGAAGTGACAGAGAGTGATAGTTATCTGAGAAATGAAGTAAATGCCAGAACTCGGGAGCAACAGCATAAAAAGCAGCAAGAAGCACATGAACGGGCAATGACAGAACATGCAAAGCAGATGAAACGACATGACGAACAGATGAAGGAGCATGAAAAAGCAATGGAAAAGCATAATAAATTTATGAAACTTTTTGCCAGTGAATTAAAGAAGGATGGACTAATAAATAACGCAGAAAGCTATAGCTTGAAACTCACTAATAAAAAGATGATAGTAAATGGAAAGACACTGCCTGATACTGTATTTCAGAAATACAAAGAATTTATAAAGAAGGAATCAGGAGAAGATCTGGACAAGTGGAATGATAGACAGCAAATGCAGATCAATAATAACTGGCATGATAACGATAATGATGAGTAATCATTAAAACTTTTATTGTATCTGAATGAGGGAGCAGATAATAAAGTTGGAAAAGATAATTGCTAATTCTTCACCTTAAAACAAAAGCTCTTCTACTAAGATATAGAAGAGCTTTTGTTTTAAATAGAGAATGTATTATTGAAAATCCTGTACCTTCTTCCCATTCTTCCAGACACTTTGAATAGATTGAGTATTTTTGATATTTTCGGATGGATCTTTATCCAGTACGATGAAATTCGCTTTTTTTCCTTGGGCTAACGTACCCATTTGTGTATTTACTTTTAGAAAAATAGCTGAATTCTGAGTTGCTATGGTAATAGCTTGCAGGGGAGTTAAACCTGCCTGCACCAGCAAACCCATTTCAAAGTGTTCAGAAAATCCCTGCGGTCGGATAGGGTTGGCTCCGGAATCTGTACCTAAAGCAATCATAATTCCTGCATTATATATTTTTTTGACATTGATGAGGGCTGTTTTGAATGCTGAAATATTTTTCTGGTAGTTAGGTGCACTGGCAGTTTTATCCTGATACGCTTTGCTGGTAATCATTTCGAAGACCCCAGGTTCAAGTGTATTTTTAAAGAATGGATCATTTATCCATTCTGGCTGGTTTCCATAGCTGAATGCAAATTCATCCAGTGAAAGGGTAGGGATGTAGATTACGCCTTTCTTTTTCATCTCTGTCAGTAATGCATCATCTACTTCCTTATCCCGGATGCTATGTGCTATTACATCAAGCCCGGCTGCCACGAGTTTCTTTGCATCTTCGAGATAGTAGAGGTGAGCTGCCACCCGGATGTTGTGTTTATGTGCTTCCCGAATAATGGCTTCATAGATAGCAGGTTCCATTTTGGTAGAACGTCCACCCAGATCATCTACCCATATTTTTATCATATCTGGTTTTAAGGATGCCAGCTTTTGCATCATGGCAGGAACTTCAGCGGCTGATTGAGGACGTAATACGTCATCCATACCATAATCTACAGGAGGTGCACCATTGGCTACACCAAACCCATACCCTGCTGTATAAATAGTAGCCCCTTTCAACAATCCATTGCGTGAAGAATCTCGTAGGTTCCAGATTGCTGCATGATCTGATCCTAGTGATAAGATGGCACTAATACCATACTTTTCGTACTGAACCAGTTGTCGTTCTATATTTTCATGGGTAAAGTTTTCACGCTTGGTTGTGGTTCCCTTCAGATTTCCAAGGTGCCCATGAGAGTTGATAACCATAGGCATAATACTCTTTCCTGTCATATCAATAACTGTAGCACCTTTAGATGTTGCAGTCTTAGCATCTGTAATGGATACAATCTTATCCGCTTTTATTTCCACATTCTGATTGGTACGTGGCTTATTACCTGTACCATCGATAACAGTCACATTCTTTAAAATAGTTGTTTGTCCCGAGGTTGTAAGTGACGGAACTCCACTTACCAAAAAGAGGAACAAAATGGATTTACGGAATAATTTCATGAAGTAAAAGTGGTTAAAGTGATTCAATAAATGTTACCATCTTTTCACGTATAGTTTGATCTGGTAACCTTCCCTGGCCTGCCTGCATATTATCTGCTGCATGGGTAGGTTTTCGGGTTGCAGGGATGATACAGGTTACAGCAGGATGAGAGGCTATAAATTTTAAGAAAAATTGTGTCCAGGAATGGATATCATAATCTTTTGCCCATTCTGGAAGTGCTTTACCTCGTACCATTGTAAATAAAGTGCCTTCCCCTAGTGGGCGATTTATTAATGTGGCAACTCCTTTATCTGCTGCCGCAGGTAACAATCTTTTTTCTGCATTTCGCGAAGTAATGGAATAATTGAACTGAACAAAATCTATTTTCTCAGTCATTATAACTTTCTCCAGTTCCGGGTGCATGGAATCAGTATAATGTGTAACACCCAGATATCGAATTTTTCCCTGTTCTTTCCAATCTCTCAACGTTGTTAGGTGAGTTTTCCAGTCAGTCAGATTATGGATTTGCATCAGATCCATTTCTTTACGCTGCATCTTTTTTAATGAACTCTCCATTTGTTGTATACCTTCCTGCTTGCCTGTTGTCCATACCTTGGTTGCATAAAAGAAGTCCTCATTCAATTTGCAAGACTGAGTCAAATTGCCTACCACTTCTTCTGCTCGTCCATACATAGGTGAACTATCAATAAGAGCCCCTTTGGCTGTCTGAACAACTGCTTGTAATACTTGTTCTAGTGGTGGATGATCTGCAGGACGTGTCACATCAAAAGTAGACCAGGTGCCTAATCCAATTATAGGCAATGTTTCACCTGTAGAAGGGATGTTTCGAAGTATCATACAGTTATGTATTTCGTAAAAATGATGGTAAAGTAATAAAAAAAGCAGACCCATGAGTCTGCTTTTGTGTAATTGAATCCTATTAGTATCTATAACGACGATACCTTCGGTGATGATACCTTCTATGCGTAGAGCCTGAAGAAGCTATCCAAAGAAGTAGCAATGAACCACAGATAGAAAGGAATATGCTTTGTAATGTAAATCCATTAATACCGCCCCATCCCAGTAGTGTACTTACAAATCCGCCAAGTATAGCACCCGCGACACCTAATACAATCGTCAACAACCAATTATTTGATTGGTTTCCAGGCATAATAAGCTTTGCTAACGCGCCAGCTATGAGCCCCAGAATAATCCATGCAAATATGCTCATAATGGTATTTATTTAATTGTAACATAGTTATACTAGCCATCTAAAATCTCTATCTAAACAGATAATCACTTATATAGCTACGGCAAAATGAGGAAATTAATATGCCTGTGTATTTGTAACTTTTTGCTATTCAGTGAATTAATTGTGTTTTTCATCTGAAGAGTGAAAGAAATAAGACAGCCTGTCGATTCTTTTATTAGAATAGTACAGCTATCTGAGATTAATGATAGAAGGAGTTAGGAGTAGCTTGGTCATTTTATTTTGTGGAATCTGTTGGACAACTTGTTGGTTCTTCCAGACATACTAGTTATTCAAGTAATGCAAACCGGAACAAGAGAATGGAGAGTACTATAAGATTGTTATCAGACCAATATCTATAAATATAATGTCTAATTTTGGGTAGAGTATATTGCTTGTTATGAAACAGCCAAAGAGTGATAAAGAAAAAATAATGGATTTTTTGCTGTCCGGACATTTAGACAGTATTGAGTTAGGAATACACATAGCAGAATCGCTGCATCTTGATCTGAAGGGTGTGGTAGAGGATATGGATATTCTTTTCAACTGGTTATCCAAACATACACGCCTGACATTTAAACACAAGCTGCTGAAAATACATTCTGTTGAAGTGATAGATTTGTCTGGTAAAAATCTGAAAGTTATACCCAGTCAGATTAAATACCTGACTAATGTGAAAAAGCTCCTGTTGTCAGACAATTCTATTCATAAAATACCAAACGAGATTGGCAATCTGACCAAGTTGACAGAGTTAAAAGTTGCTAACAATCATCTAACTGTATTACCAGCCGAAATAGGTTTGCTTACCCAACTCACTATATTGGATGTAAGGGAGAATCACCTCCAGTTAGTACCACCACAAATAGGAAATCTGATCAAACTTAAACAACTGCTTCTGGATACAAACCAGTTAATCAAGTTGCCTGCCGAAATTGGAGAATTGGTAATGTTGACTCATCTATCTTTACGTACAAATCAACTGACTCAACTACCCGAAGAGGTAAAGAATATAAAGAATCTTACTCAACTGGATATTGGAGAGAATGAATTGCAGGAATTTCCTGAACTGCTTATAAATTTGCATAAGCTAACAACTTTAATTCTGGATGCCAATCCACTAAAAAAGCTTTCAGATAAGATTGGTAAGTTAAAGAAACTAACTTATTTGAATGTAAGTCATACTCAATTACAGTCGGTTCCATTGCAAATAGGGACATTGATACAATTGAATAAACTTTATCTGGCAGGCAACCAACTAGCCCAACTACCTTCTCAGATAGGTCAGCTGGAGAAGTTACAGGTATTAGGTTTGTGGAATAATCCATTATCGGAAGATGAAAAAATAAATATACAAAGCTGGTTACCCTTTTGTACTACTATTACCTTTGAGTAAGTAAAAAATAGACTATATGTCAGAAGAAAAAAGTGAAAAAGAGAAAATACTGGCATTCCTGTTATCAGGAATGCTGGAAAATATTGAATTGGGAATTGCTATTGCAGAATCTTTGCAAATCAATGTTGAGGAATATCACAATGATGTAAAGATTCTGATGGATTGGCTATCAATGCCACAAAAAAAGGATTTTAAAACTACATTGCTGGAAATACCTTCTATAACAAAAGTTGATTTGTCTGGCAAAGGTCTGTCAGTTATTCCTGAGCAGATTCGGTATCTGATAAATCTGGAGACCTTGGTACTTTCATGGAATAAGATTACTGAGATGCCTTCTGCAATTGGAGAACTCAAACATTTGGTAGAATTAAATATAAGTTATAACCAATTGACTACATTGCCTGGTGAGATAGGGGACCTAGAGAATCTTCAGGAACTGTCATTGTCTAATAACCAAATCGAAAATCTGCCTTTAGAGATAGGAAAACTACATAAATTAAAGATACTTACACTACACACTAACAAACTGACTACATTACCTATTGAATTGAACGATCTTGTTGCACTGCAACATCTGGTAATACGTAACAACCAACTAAAAGATCTTCCCTCAAGCTTCGAAAAGCTAACTCAGCTTGTTTCTTTGGATGCCGGAGAGAATCATTTTGGTGATATTCCTGCTTCTGTATGTGATTTGAAGTCTCTTGCTGTTTTACGATGGGATCGTAATCAACTAACATCTATTAATAGTGCTATCGGCAATTTATCTCATCTGAAAGCCTTATACCTGGAAAAAAACCAATTAAAGCACATCCCTTCTGAGATAAAGAGGTGTTCTCACCTACACAGGTTGGATTTGAGTGGGAATGTATTGCAATCACTACCAGATTCTATCAGTCATTTAACCAAACTTCGGATATTGGATGTCAATGACACTTTACTCTCAGATACTGCCATCTCAAATCTAAACGAAATTTTGCCTTTATGTAATGTGGCATATATAGAAGCAAATGTTGAATAGACCAGTTTATTCAGATTTGACAATTTGACCTTCATAAAACTTATTGTGTTTATCTTCTGCATCGGCGTCTCCTACACCATGTGGATAGGCTTTAAAGCTGGCTGCATCCGCCCCTTTAACAATCTTACCATTATAGAATACCTTCTTTCCATCTGTTGCATATCCGAGTTCTAAAATCTGAAAATGGGAGGGATTGGCTCCTTGAAGTAGTAAATTTGTCCAGAATATAGCTGTGGTATCTTTAGCATAATAATCATCCAGCAAATGAAAGGTTGAGGCATCTGCTCCCTTGATGGGTTTTGTCTGGTAATAGACTGTAGACTTGTCTTTGGAAAATTCACTGTTTAGTTTCTGAAAGCTACCGGGATCAGAACCTATAATACGCTTTGTTTTGTAAAAAGCAGAGATTTTATCTTTGGAATACCATTGTTCAATTCGCGTAAAGGATGCCATATCACAATCCAGTATGTGTATGTCATACTCTCCTTCCTCATTTACACCATAGTAATAAATATGATTTTTGTCTCTGGCAAAATCATAATCAAGAACTTCAAAGCTTTCTCCATTACTTTTTGCAACCGGATTACAACGATAATAGGCATGTATGCGATCTTTGGAGAAATTGCTGTTTAGTGCAGAGAAAGAATCTGGATCTGTTATATCAAAGGGTTTGCCTTCATAATAAGCTCGTTGCTTGTCTTTGGCATACCCATATTCCAGAACCGCAAAACTGACAGGGTCTGCTGATGAGAGACGTTGAATATAAATAGAACTGGTTGTGAAGTATGTTTGACTATCACGTGTTTTGGTGCAATAAAAAACATTTTTCTTGTCTTTGGCATAATTTTCATCTAATGCCTGAAATGTAGGTCCATCGCTGTCAGAGATTTCTCTTTCTCTGAAATATCCCTGAACAGAGTCTTTGGCAAATGCATCATTCAATACCACAAAGCCATGCATGGTTGAAGTATCAATCTCTTTACCATTGTATGTCACCTTTCCATCTTTCTCTTTGTAGCCAGACCCACATCGGAATAGTGATAATAGGGATAAGGGAAACAGGAAAAACTTTAGTACCCGGAAAAATGTGCGGAACATGATATGAATGTATTTGTCTTGAATGACAGTGTTTTATATTGTTTTGTTAGTGTTGGAAAAAAATAAAAGTGAACAGGTTACTGCCCACTTTTACCAAATAGATAGGAATTGACTGATTTTTGAATTCCTGAATTAATGTGGATTTATACAAACTCCCACGCACTCTGATAGGCATCAATACTTTCGGCATACGAAATAAAGTCACCATAAAACGGAAACTGAGCCAGTGTGGCACTATCTCCAATGACAATCAGTTTTTTACGAGCTCGTGTCATAGCTACATTCATCCGGCGAATATCTGATAAGAAGCCGATCTCTCCCTTTTCATTACTACGAGTCATACTAATGTAAACAATATCCCGTTCCTGTCCCTGAAAACTATCCACTGTATTGACTGCAATACGGGGCATATAAGGTTCCAGGTCAGGGGAATGATCCAGTAAATCTTTAATGACATTGACTTGCTGCTTATAGGGCGAAATAATGGCAATCGATGGAAATGTCTCTAGTGTATAATGACTCTGAAGCTCCGTAACAAGTTGGGTCAGATGTTTGATCAGGAGAGAGGCTTCTTCCGGATTGGTTGTGCTGGTACCATCAAGTTTCTCATCAAATCCGCATCCTGCCGTATCAATAAAAGCTACTGGCTTGTCTGTGGTATGCAACAGATGATTGGCTACTGAACTATGAGCCTGTAGTCTGTTCTGATAAAACACACGGGAAGAATATCCCATAATGTGTTCATGCATACGGTATTGTTCTGTAAGCAGACTTACAGCTTCCGGATGCAGGGCCACACATTTTTCGAGAAGAGTATGATTGAATCCGCGTTGTGCTGCTTCAATTGATTTAATGGTAGGAGGCAGCTGACAATGGTCCCCTGCCAGAATAACCTTCTGGGCTTTTAGAATAGGTATCCAGCAGGCAGGTTCCAGTGCTTGTCCCGCTTCGTCGATAATAGATGTATGAAACTTCATATCAGCAATTGTATAATGATTAGCCCCTACCAGTGTAGCTGTAATAACCTGAGCCTTATTGGTAATATCCTCAATGATGTATTGCTCTGTTTTGCCAATCTCTTTCAGTATCTTATGGGCTTCGTCAAATAATAGCTTTCGTTGCTCCCGCTCTTCACGACCAAAATTGCGTTTGTATTTATGAGCCATGTTTTTATACTCCTGCGCCTGTTTTTTGAGCTTTTTAGCTTCTTTCATCAGGTCATGTTCAGCCATTTTATGATCCAATGTGAGTGACATAAGTCTCTCACTAACCCGTGCCGGATTACCGATACGTACTACATTGATACCTTCCTGTGAAAGCTTATCACTTAGCAGATCTACTGCTGCATTACTGGGGGCACATACCAGTATCTTATTGCCTTCCTGTTTGATGAGGGCTTTAATGGCCTGCACCAGTGTGGTGGTCTTCCCTGTTCCGGGAGGACCATGTACTATAGCCAGATCGTTTGCTGTAAGTATCTTCTCAACAGCCGTATTCTGGGATGCGTTAAGACGTGGATGATTAAAAGGAATAGGCTCTGCTTTAAAGGTAGGTTTTTTACTACCTGTCAGAATCTGAACCAGAGTACCATCTTTTGTTTCGGCTAATGTGGCGGCTTGTTTTAGAGCTGCCTGCATTTCATCATAGCTATTGTCATCAAAGAGTACATCTACTCCTAACTTACCATCTTTTGACCACTCGGGTAGTTCGTCGGTGCGTAAAGTAATCTTCAGACGGTTGTTGCCTACATAGGAGATGGTCCCTTCTGCCCGATCATTCCTGGAGTCATGATTGCTGAATAATACAGCTGGTACACCGGTTCGGAATTGATGGGAAATATCCTGATTGGTAGGTCGCTCTACTTCTACTGTTATATAATCACCTCTGCTGATTTCTGTTCCTTTAATGGCAATGGGATACCATGTGAGTCCGTTAGCTCTACGTTCGGTGACAGACGACTGTTCGGTAAGTCTTTGGTATTGAAGTTTATCTTCTTCGCGTTCAATGGAAAGGAGTTCCTGTAGTTTTTTGAAATAATCCATACTGCAAAGGTACAGTATTATTGAAGTTGTAAAAAAACGATGAGGGAAATCAGTATATCTGCCTAACTTTTATTTTTCTTATAAGAAAGGAATCTGTAAGCTTGCATCCCGAAAGTGTCTGAGTGGATCTGTAATGTGATAATACCCCTCAATATCAGCCACTGTCTTTAACTATTGCCTGCATTATGTCTGAAGTTACCAATACACCACCAATTAGTAATTCCACTCCTGTAAAAGAAGAAAAGATATTTCTGGAAGGTCCCCGTTCCCGATGGGAAGAGCTGGTTTTTTCATTTAAAGTTCTCCTGGAATTTATCCGAGGTTTTCGGGTTCTGCATTTTGTTGGGCCTTGTGTCGCTGTATTTGGATCAGCACGTGTAGCTGAGGGATCGCCTTATTATGCTCTGGCAAGTCGTATGGGAGCTGAGGTCAGCAAGCTGGGATTTACCATAATGACAGGTGGTGGACCCGGTATTATGCAGGCAGCAAACCGGGGTGCTAAAAATGTAGGTGGTTTTTCTATTGGCTGTAATATCATTTTACCTAAAGAGCAACAACCCAATACATATCTGGATCGTTGGTTTGAGTGTAGGTATTTCTTTGTTCGTAAGGTGTTAATGTTTAAATATTCTCAGGCATTTGTGATTATGCCGGGAGGCATTGGTACCATGGATGAGTTTTTTGAAGCCTTGACGCTGATTCAGACACGAAAGATTCTGGATTTTCCTGTAATAGTAATGGGAAAGGATTACTGGCAACCTGTACAGCAAATGATGGAGACTATGCTTAAATCACATATGATTGATTCGACTGATCTGAACCTGATGCTGTTTACAGATTCTGTAGAAGAGGCAGTTGCTCATATTCAAAAACATGCACTGGAGAAATACTAGACCAAACGTCGGATGACATTCAAACGCTTCCGTATATTAGGTGAGAGGTAATAAGTATATGCTTTCTTTCTGGCAACAAATCCTTTGCAAACAACGTATTCTGTCAGGAATCTCTTGTCTATCGTTTTTTTCTTACCTTTGCGGCAAAAGTTATTATCTATTCAAAACCTATTATATGGCACAAATATCTGATATTTCCAGAGGTACATTTATCCGTTATAATAATGAATTAGTGCAGGTGGTAGAATATGAACACCGTACCCCCGGCAACCTGCGGGCTTTTTACCAGGTAAAAATGCGGAATGTGCGTACTGGCAAATTAGTTGAAAACCGTTTCCGCCCAAGTGAGGAGTGCGAAATTGTTCGTGTAGAAACCCGTGATTATCAATATCTGTATCGTGATGGTGAAAATCTGGTATTTATGGATACAGAAACGTACGATCAGATCTATGTTCCTGAAGCTACCGTAGGTGAGAACGCAGATTTATTAAAAGAGAGTATGGTGGTAAAAATCAGTATGGATGCTGATACACCCGTATCTGTAGAATTACCAACCAGCATTGAAGTAGAAGTAACCTATACCGAACCAGGTATTCAAGGGGATACAGCTACCAAAACACTGAAGCCTGCGACTATTGAAACAGGTGCTATCGTATCTGTGCCTTTGTTTGTAAACATTGGTGATAAAATCAAAGTTGACACTCGTACCCGTGAATATATGTCACGTGTAAAGTAATCAGCTTCTCTAGCATTGAAGAAGAGCAGCCTGTCATCATATTCAGGCTGCTTTTTCGTTTTATAATAGTTGCATCAGATCCTGATGGCAGTGTACTTCATAGGTTGGGGAATATTGGTGTGACACCCGGCCATGATTATAAAATACATGGTCCATCTCTGCATTTTTAGCTCCTCCTACATCCGCCAGTAAATTATCTCCAATCATCAGACAATCGGGATCATTGGCATTCACCAACTGACGGGCAAAATCAAAGATCTGACGATTAGGCTTTTGGCAGCCTGCCCGTTCGGCGGTTACTACTTCTTCAAAATAATGAGAAATGCCAGAACATTCCATCTTTATCGATTGAACATCCATGAAACCGTTGGTGATGATATGCAATTCATATCTGCCTTTCAGATGATTCAGTAGATCTTTTGTATACGGCATAAGATGTGGCTTGCGGGGACAAATAGCCAGATAATCTGTTTGCATAGCTTCTGTATCAGGCAACTGAGTAATACCAAGTCCTTCAAATACTAGCGGAAAGCGTCTTTGCCGAAGTTGCTGCTGATTAATTTCTCCAGCACTATACTGATCCCAGAGTGCATAATTTACCTGATGAAATTGTTCAATGAATGCATCTTCTGTAATTCCTAAGGCCGATTGCAAGGCATGCTGAATAAAGATCTCATGCAATGCTTCTGTAGAGTTGCGCTTAGAATCCCACAATGTATCATCCAGGTCAAAGAATAGATGTTTATAGCGCATAACTGGTTAATAGTTTGAGAGAGAATGCTGATGTACCACATGAGTTGTGTCTGGATTTTCCACACATAACTCATGATAAACGAAATACTGTTGTTCTCCAGATACAAAGGTAGGAAAAAAGCAGGTATTGGCTACTTTTGTAGTATCCGTAAAACTAACCTTATATCTATGATTCTGACTGTATTGGGATGTGGAGATGCTTTTGCCAGTGGGGGACAACTAAATACTTGTTTTCATTTGCAACACAACCATGTACAAGTGTTGCTGGATTGTGGAGCAACCTCTCTGGTAGGCATGCGCCGGGAGGGAGTTCTTTCAACCGAAATTGATTATATTATTCTGACACATTTTCATGGAGATCATTTTGGAGGCGTACCTTTTATCCTCCTGGATGCTCTGGTTAATAAACGTACCAAACCCTTGACTATTATTAGTCCGCCGGGAGGCAAACAACGTATTGCTCAGCTAACAGAGTGTCTTTATCCGGGCATTTTCCAGCAGATCGCCTCTACTTTTTTCATCATATACAAAGAATTTGGAGGGGATATTGTAACAGAACACTTTACTTTAATTGCTACACCTGTGATACACTCTCCAGACTCATTGCCTCATGCTGTACGTTTGCAATGGGATAATAAGGTAGTTAGTTTTTCAGGAGACACGGAATGGACAGATGCTTTGTTACCTGTATCAGATAAAGCTGATTTATTTATCTGTGAATGTAATTATTTCGATAAGGAAGGACCTGCACACATTAGTTACCATCAACTGGTACCACAGTTACCACGATTAAATGCCCATAAAATTGTATTGACTCATCTGGGAGAAAGTATGCTGGCACAAAAATCCTCACTACAGTTGCTTTGCCTGGCGGAAGGAATGAAACTTGAAATTAATTAATAAAGTAAGGTTTCGACTGTGAAGTTGGCTTAATCATTATAGATTCCTTCTCTACAGAGAAAGTAATATGTTTGGAATAGATTAATTCAAAGGACTGTAAATATTTACAGGCTCTATTGGTTTAAAAACGAGCTGAAAGTTGTGATTTATACATTACAATGAAAAGTAAACTCTATTTGCTACGCTTCTGTATAGAAATGTCAGAGTTCCACTTATGACCATAAGCACTTGTAGCAAAACCCCTCTTTTTAATAGCTGAAATTCCCGGTTTGGTCTATTCCTCCTTTCGATCCTTTCTAATTTTCGTTCATTTGAAGTGAGTAACCTATATATGTATACCTTTTAAAGCTAACTTCTTATGAACTTATTTTCCAGAGTACTTCTATTCGGGGGAGTACTATTTATGTCTTTGGCTTGTTCCAAGTCTGATACCACCCTGACTAGTGTGCAGTTTTCAGAAACAACCAAAAGTGTTGATGAAAGTGCAGGAACCATATCTGTAACCCTATCTTTGGGATCAGCCGCCACACAAGATCTGATACTCGCTTTCTCTGTTGGGGGTACTGCCGTAAAAAATGGAGATTACATTTTAAATACGACTACAGATTCCACATTGACTATTACCAAAGGCAGTACATCTGCAACAATTAGTCTGCAGGTCATTGATGATAAGGCTATTGAAGATGATAAAACAATAGATTTGACACTTACATCTGTAAGCTCTTCTGGTACATTGGGAAGTACTACTACTTCTCTAACAAATACTATCACAATTCAGGATAATGATACAGAACCTACAGATGCATTCCAATTTGATTTATTATGGGATGCTGGTTCATTAGTAGATATGGACCTTTATCTTCTAAGTGATGTAGTATTTAATAGTGACAGCACTCAAATAACAGAGTCTGTTACATATGATGCATCTGAAAATACTACTGGATTTGAAAGTGTTCAATTAAGTGAATCTGCTCCGGATGGAACCTATCTTCTCTTTTTACAATATGCATCTGGTTCAAGAGATGTTACTTGTACAGGGCAAGTGAATGGATTAGGCTATAATACTTCTTTCCCTGTTGGTACTATTCCAGTTGCATATGTGAATTCAGGTGCTTTCCTGATTATCAATAAATCAGGTGACGAATTAAGCAGATCAATACATAACCATACACTTAAAATAAACAGTAAGCAGTTAAAGAAAGCTGGTCTTGTTGGCTTAAAGCAGTAATTATTACTGTGATTGTGAGTAACCTCTTTGTTTGTGTAGTTTATTGTAACTACCAGACAGAGAGGTTTTGTTTTTAGCTATACGATTTCTATTATTGATAATTCCCAAGACAAATATTCTTTGCTAAATGGAAACAAATACATCTGAACGTCTGTATATAACGCTGTTACTTTTTGTTAAGTCTGGAAAAGAAGATGTGTTTCTTGAATATGAAGCCGCTGTTTTGCCAATACTACCTAAATACAATGGGATGTTACATCACCGTATCAGGCCTGAGCAAACTGCCTACATACAACCTACAGAGTCAATTCCTTATGAGATACATTTGGTTTCTTTTGCTTCTACTACTGATTTTGAAAACTATCGTCAGGATTCGGAGCGTAAGCAATATACTCCTCTTTTTCAGGAGTCAGTGGAAAAGTTTTGCTTATTGAGGGAAAGAAGATAGGCTAATCAATTAGCTGGATGATATATCCTGAGTCCATACAAGATTACGAATGTATGGGATGCTTTTATAGTTTTGGGTGAATTGAAAAAAAATATTGTAGGAAAGCCTGCATAAACAGATATGTCGTCTGTATTATGCAGGCTTATTATTTACTAGGCTCTCAACAAGACTATCTATTGTAATATTACTCTTTGAATAGATGTGCCTTTATTAGTCTGAATACTAAGTAGGTACATACCCCTTGGTTTTTCACCCATATTTACTTCCAACGTATGTCCATCAGATTGTGTATATGAAACCATTTGTTTCTCACCTAATAGATTGTAAACAGTAACCTGTTCTATCCGTACATTTGCATTGGTAGCTTGTACCCATAACTGATTCTGGGTAGGATTTGGATACAGCCTTAGTTTGCCTTTCAGGGCATCTGGCTCGGAAGCCATTACCCTATCAATAATGCTCTCATTCAGTTGAATTGCAGGGTTAATCACCTTTGGTACATCATACATTACATTTACTGTAGTATTAGTACGTACAGGTTCATTGTAATCAAAGATTATATCAGAATAGTTCTCAATCAATGTTTTTTCCGGCAGATTTGCTTTAGGCTTAATCGAAAACTGAATAAATCCATTGCTTCCTGCCTGATCCAGAGTGCTATCTGGAAGGTTTATATTATTAAATGTCCAGATCAATACAGGTTTTTCTTTACCAATCACTTTTAAGGTATATTTATGAGAAGCTGCACCCATATGCAATGAGGAAAGATCCAGATTTTCTGAAAGTGTATCAATTAGTACTACAGTATAAGCATAGTCCGTCCCTGTATTCTGAAAGCGGATGCTATACTTCAATTCAGAGTTTGTTGGAGTATAGTGTTCATTAGCTGTTCCTATTGGACTTACTTGTTTATCATTCGGATCATATGAATCCCTAATCATCAGACAGTTGATGGATACTTCTGGTTCTGCATCATCCTGAGGTAATACATCTACAAAGCCTTTACTAACCACATCACTTACTGATGATACACAACCTTCAATAGTCAGATTGGTTTGTGATTTACGCGGATGGCCAGTTCTTTGATCGGCTTCTAGACGAATAGTTTTTCCATTAGCAGGAATTTTTAGTATCAGACTGTCACCCTTTGCCAATAGGTAATTTTTGCGGAAAGCTAGTTGAGCATTCAGGTACACTCTGAATTCTGTGCTATCAGCCATAGCTGCTTGCCCCACATTTTTAATAATCATCTGAACACGACCATTTTCTATGCATTTACCAGTAAGTGAGATATCTGAGTTATCCCATGGTGAGTTTTCCGGAAGAGTATATCCATTAGCAGGAGTGATCCACGCTTTAGTACAAGCTGTCAATCCTGTAATGTTTGCAACACAGGATACTGAATCAATAATATGGATAGCCCCTGTTTCACTGGCATTGAGGACGCCAATAGCAAAAACATAGTTTGAGTCTTTATCAATGGTATATGGTTTATCCGCTGATTTAAAGATTACATACTTTGGCATTTTGACATATACTTTTACCCCTTGAGCTGCTGCATACCCACTATTGGCATAGGTTACGAATGTTTCATTGGTAAAACATCTGCGACGGCGGTCTGAGTTTACAGCACTTTCCAGATGAGGAAGTAATGTGACTTTATTGGCAAAGTTGACATTTGTCACACTATCACCTCTATTTTTAAGTTTAATAGATGCAGATACATTATTGGCTGGGCAAAGTGGCTGGACAAATTGATTATCAGTTGCATTAATAAGCTGACTAACTGTATAAGTGCCTGTATCTGCAGAGATTTGATAATAACCTGTCGAGTCTGTCATGCCATAGTAATTACCAGGTTGTGTAACTACCAGAACCTGCTTCAAAGGCTTATCAGTGTTGTCAAAAGCACAATTTTGATTTTCATCTGAATAAATACGGCCTTTGATAGTTGTTTGGAGCTGATCTGTATAATAAGAGCAAGGCAAGCCAGAAGTGTACAACTGACTTACTTCTTCTTCTGTGAGTGCCCTGTTGTAAATAGTGACATCATCTACTACTCCATTGAAGAATTGAGTCAATGTAGAACGTCCACCTAGGATGGCTCTCACAGTACCATTGCCATAATAAGTAGCGCCTCCTTTTGTTTCATCTGATCCTACCAGTACACCCTGATGATAGAATTTAAGAACATTATGATCTCTGGTAACTACAAGATGTGCCCATTCTCCTGTTGTTGGAAGTGTATTTGTCAGAACAAATACATTAACTGGATCTGAACCAGGAGTGCTATATCCTCCACCTCCATAACCAGAAGGCATGTTGGCGTAAGTATTATTGATAGATAAATTCTGATCACCTCCTGTACTTCCCATAGAGAAGATAAAACCAGCTTCTCCAGTTCCAGGTAATTTGACAGGCTTTACCCACAATGAATAACTATAGCTGGGATTTTTTAATCTGGCAGAATATAATTCAATATAGTTACTCTTCCCATTAAATAAGTATGCACTATTAGGTTCGCCATGACGTCCCGTAGTAAGAGTTGCTCCACTGACATACCCATTGTTGCTGTTGCCACTGAAATCATTTGCATTGCCTTCAAAAGGATAACAGGCAACCAAGCCTTGTTGTAAATTCTGAGACCAACCTGGAAAATATAGTAGGAATAATACCAATACCAGCCAGTATGATTTCTTGAATTGTAAAGGGAAATAACTTGTAGAGATGGGCATAGTTGACTATAGATTAATTGAGATAAATAGTTAGAGGTTTTATAGAAGTAATGTATGTAATTTTGTAGTAAAAGAAACTTTCCAGTAATAGATGTAAACAATCGTTTATTCCATAAATATTTCAGGGATAAGATATTTAATAATAGTAATATAAAATAAATACAGAGTAACAATCTGCAAAATTATACAAAGGTATAGTTTTAATCTGTTTCGGATTTAGCAGATATATTACATGAAAACAGTGATAGTTTGATTATAGGCTTATTTATTAAAAAGTGTTAGTGAGATATATTTTTTTGAGTAAAATATATAGCATCTATAGCTAGGGGAGTCTGGTTACGTCTATTATTCATCAAAATTCAGATAGATAAATGAAGGGAATTGCTGAATAATGTTGATATAATAATATGGCTATCTAGCTTGATTTTATTTGTTTTTGGAGGTATGATGCAATTTCATAAATAACCTTTGATAATAGAAAACTTATCCAGAACTTGAGTCGTATAGCAAGATTATATAAAATATCTTACACTTATGCAACTGCAAAGCCTGGTTCAGCAACTGGAAACTATTTATAATGGAGAACCCTGGTATGGAGATTCTGTCCTTCAGAAGGTAAATGTGATCACAACAAAGGACGCCTATTACAAAGTGGGACCTGAAGTACATTGCATTGCTGAAATTGTCGCCCATATGACCATTTGGCGAAATGCATTGATTCAATGGTTGAAAGGGAATGATGAATACAATGTTAAATTCGATAGTGAAGAAGAATGGCCTCCTTTCAGAGATGTGAAAGGAATAGGATGGGAAAGTCTTAAAGCAAATTTGGCACAATCACAAGAGGATATTATTGCTTTGCTAAAGAATCAGCCAGATACTCTCCTAACAAAACGCATGGGACCTAAACAATATACACTTAAGTTTTTACTGGAAGGAATTATTGAACATGATGTATATCACTTGGGACAGATAGGCTTGTTGGTTAGGTTGGCAAAAATGAGTATAGTGTAAAAATGTAAGTATATTATCTCATCTCTGGTTCACATCAATAAAAATGTTGTATGACCTGACAGCATTTTTTATTTTTTTTCAATGTATAGACAACGTTTCAAAAAGGGTAGGGGTCTTTATAGCAGATAGCAATCTCGAGAACTGTTCATCTGTGATCTTTTTATCTTATTTTTGACACACATTATCTATATGAAAAATATAAAAAGTTATTGGTGGCTGGTTGCGTTTATTGCCTTGTTTATTTATGCGTGCGATATTATTAACAAAGATGGCAGCCTTACTCCCACCTCGCCACAAAATGGAACTACACTCTACACAACACCAAAGACGGGATTAGCTCTAAACCTTCTGGAAATGGAAGAGTATAAAGGAGCAACAGGTTTCCGCATTACACAGCAACCAGCAAACGGGAAAGCTAGCTTTATAAAGGATGCTACATTATTATATCTTCCAGACACAACCAAAAATGTAAGCTCAGACTATTTTCTGCTTACTGTTAGTTCTGGTGATTCTCTTAGCCCTATTTCTATAGTAGATACAATTATTATCAAGTTTACGCCTACTGACTCTATTCCCTGTAGTAATGGCGTTATCTCAGATAACTTCACTACCAGCCTCAACACTCCGATCACGATGAATGTGCTTGGCAATGATAGTTTTTGTGAAGGCGCACTAGACAGTACGAAACTGAATATAATCAGAGCTACTGAACATGGTACAGTCAGTATTCAAAATAAGAGAATTTTATATACTCCTGTTAGTAACTATAAAGGAGCTGATTACTTTATATATCAGGTTTGTAGTAGTACAGGTTCCTGCTCCATGGCTGTAGTGACTATTCAGGTTGGTCAAAATATATCCGATTGTCTGGAGGCTGTGAGTGATTCATTTGCTATTCAGACAGCCTATAGCCTATTTCTGGATGTATTGGCAAATGATGCATTGTGTTCAGGACAAGCTGCACCAGTGTTAACTATTATTTCAGCACCTCAATATGGTAGTGCAGAAGTATCTGGTAACAAGATATTCTATGGTTTATACACAACTAACAGTGATTATAAAGGTATGGATTATATCTACTATCGTATTTGCCAGGGTTCTGTATGTGATACAGCAAAAGTAGCCCTTCTGATTGATGCATCTGTCTGTACTAATATTTTATACAGTGATACAATTACTTATAAACCTGCTTCCCTATCTGACTCCTTGTACACAAAAGGAGCAAGTTTTCCTGTGCTGAAGAATGATGATTTAAGATGTGTTTATTATGGAATACGTATTGCCGAACAACCTTCTAATGGAGTTGCTTCAATAAGAGATCATAGAGTGGTATTTAAAGCAAATCCAGGTTTTGTAGGAAAAGATTCTCTTCAGTATAGTGTATGTGTCACCGAAGGTTCCTGCACACAAAAAGCAACTGTCTATTTTGATATTAAATAGATACCTCCTCTAACTCATTATTCTTGGAATTGCGAATTCTGAAAATCATCTGAGGTTTATGATTCTAAGAATAATGAGGTTATCCATAAATGATTTGATCGCATAGAATATAGATGTCTGATAAAGAACTGATTTTAGGTTGCCAGCAAAATGATCCCAAATCTCAAACGGCTTTCTACCAAAAGTATAAAAGCCGTTTGATGGGTATTTGCCGCAGGTATGCCAAGAATACAGAAGAAGCAGAGGATATTCTACAAGAGTCTTTTATAAAGATCTTCAGAAGCATTGCAGAAATACGTAATCCCGATGCTATAGTAGGATGGATGAAAAGGATTGTCACAAATACGGCATTGAATTATTACCGGTCACAATTGCATTATCCGCAAACTGTCGACTATCAGGATATATCCCATAGCAATGACGATTACTGGAAGTTAATGGCCCAATTATCTAATGAGGAGATTGTAAAAGTTATCAATGCGTTACCTGATGGGTATCGAATCGTATTTAACCTATATGTAATCGATGGCTATGACCATGCTGAAATTGGACAGATGTTGGGCATATCTGAGAATACCTCACGCTCTCAATTGTTTAAAGCGAGAGATGTATTAAAGAAAAAACTAAAAGAGTTAGGAATCGTGAACTATGAGCAACAAACCTAACGATAACGAAAATGAATTCTTCCGGAGCCGGTTCGATGACTTTACATCCGAACCGGATGAGGCTGTATGGAAAAGTATACAGAAAACGTTGAGACATCCGACGTGGCAGGATCTCTTTTGGCAAAATGGCAGACTTATTACATTAAATACGATCCTGGTAATGATGTTATGTCTGGGACGTCTGACTATTTCGGATCATCGTTTATTTGCTGGAGTACAAGAGAAGCCTGTTGTGCAGTCAACAGATCCTGTTGTATCTGAATATACAGATACCTCTCAGCTAAAGGACACAGGTTTGTCTGATAACAAAAAAGCTTCTGGCTATTCTACAAATGGAAAGAATATGTTAACTGATAGGACTATAGACAGCGACACAAAAACAGGTCTCCCTATTCAGGATAATTTTGAAAATAAATTTACCCGTCACCAAAGAAAGCGGGTTCTAAGGAACACTGATGATAAACTGAGTAACAGAGTTAAACCTGCCACTGAAGATACTATTACTTATCCAAATAGATTACATAGAGATAATACTATAGACTATGTAGTTTCTGATCGGTATGGGACTTCAAGTGTTATAGAACATACTAAGAGTGTGGGAACTAAAGAGATTCTTAATACTTCCTTTTATAAAGGAAAAGTTAAAAATAAAACTTCAAATGCTAACGATTCTGCTGTTGCTGATACTTTATCTGGCACTATAGTCAGATCGGAAAAACAGCTTTTGAGAAATGAAGGACATAGTGTATTGTACTCTGCTGAGAAACAGCCGATCATAAAAGGGAAAAAAGATAAACAATTCGTTGTTTCAAAGAAACTTTATACCTCTTCAAACAAACAATATTCTGTTAAGGGTGAAATAAAGAACAAAATACTATCTCATGGTAATACCAGAGATGAAAATACAGGTATACTTAACTATGAATACAATGAGAGTGCCGATAAACAATTTTTATTATCTGAAAGTGAACACATCAGTGTTTTGTCAAAACTGAAATATCGTCCTTTAGAAGCAACTGATAATAAAATTTCTTTAATCAATGTTTCTATACCAAAGATAACACCCAAAGACTCTAAATTGCCAATAAGCAGATGGAGTGTACATGTGAGTTATACACATTCAAAGAGTTATTATATGGTTTCACCTGTTACTACCGATTCCATATGGGTAGATCAGGTAAAGTTAGGCAAGTCTATGGCTGCTCAGCGTACAGGTTGGCAATGGCAGGCAGGTCTTGAATATGTCTATAATCAGAAACTACGTTTACGTGGTGGAATTTTCTACTATTGTCAGGAACAGCAGTTAGAATATAATTCAAAGAGTTTGTATCCTACGTCAACGTATGTGAGAACAGATAGCAGTACGGGAGTTACTATCATTTCAACCTATAAGAAAGATACGTATGAAATGAAGTCCACTCAACAGAATATTGGAGGGCGTCTAGATGTGTTGTATCAGGTTGGTATTTTCAAAGGATTCCGTCATTATGCTTTGGGCGGGTTGCAAGGATCTGTTTATCGTACCAACGAAAAGGTATCAGGCTTTCAGACACATGTAGTAATTGGATACGGTATTGCATACTTTTTCGGTCGCAGACTGGAAGGGTGGATAGAGCCTAACTTTAGGTATTCGCTGAATACCTCTGCTGACCCTATGCGATATTTGCGTGTACAACCTTATTATTTTGGCGTTTCAGCAGGGGTGCAGCTACATCTGAAATAACTAATATCCTAAGTTGTGTGAGAAATAGGCTGATTCTGTAAAATATGAGAAAAATGTGCGTCTCTATTAACTCTAACTTACTTATGAATAGATCAGACATTCATGAAGTGATGGAGTTTTACTTTATTTTGGGTGAGAAACTCATCAGATAGCCAATGAATTCTATGAATCGCGTTGTTCCTGTACCTGTCTGGATGAAAATTACTCTTAAGCTGGCGGGAATCTATAATATACTTTGGGGAACCTGGATAGTATTGTTCCCCCATCATTTTTTTGATCTGGTAGGTATGGTACAACCAAACTATCCGGGCATATGGCAGTCTGTAGGTATGATTGTAGGTGTATATGGTTTGGGGTATTATATTGCAGCATTTGATCCTGTAAGACATTATCCTATCATACTGGTAGGTTTTCTGGGTAAGTTATTTGGACCTGTGGGTTTGGTTCTATATGCCTGGAGAGGTGAACTACCCTGGGTATTTGGCTGGGTCAATGTGACTAATGATCTCATTTGGCTAGTACCATTTGCCATCATCCTATATTATTCCTGGAAACAGGAAAGTAAGGCATAATTTTTTCTTACTACTACTTGTACATAAATAAGTAGAACTATGAAAGCAGATAAATCAGTAGAAGAAAAAAGGCAGAAAGCTATAGAAAATAAGCCACATACTGCCGAAGATCTGTCTGTCAATGCAGACAAACAGGTTAGTAAACCAGATGAGGCGAATACCAGTGAAGCCAATGGACGTGATTTCCATGATGTCCCAAAGTTGACACATTCAGAGGGACACTCTACCATAGCAAGGGATAACGACTCAGATAATGCCAATGGGTTGCTCAGGTTTAATGATAATAAGGATGAGGATAAGCCTGAAGTAACGGAAAAATTTATGGATGAAACTGTTAAGAAAAACGACAAGTAAAAAATAGCCCGACTTCTGCAAAGTCGGGCTATTTTTTGTATAGATATAGGTTGTAGTAGCGAGTACTTTGTTAGATTTCTACAAAGTAAATTTGATAGGCAGACTAAAACGGACAGGCACTTCTTTGCCACTTTGTTTTCCGGGTATCCACTTAGGCATTAGTTTGGCTACTCGTAGTGCTTCTGCATCCATTTCAGCGTTAACTCCTTTTGCAATTTTTATATCAGAGATATCTCCGTTCTCTTTTACTACAAAAGACAGAAATACTGTTCCATATACACCTTTCTCACGTGATTCTGCTGGGTACTTCAGATTTTCAGCCAGAAATTCTCCTAGCTTTGGAAACCCTCCCGGAAACTCTGGCATGTGCTCTACGGCAACAAATGGCTCATCTGTACTGATATTATCAGAAGGCGCATAGCCAACTACTACCAGACCTTTACCACCGGAAGCCGAATTGCTTTTATCTTTTCCCTCCAGGACAAACTGAATGGGTAATGCCATTTTTACATTGGTTGCCTGCTTGCCTTTTTGTCCGGGTGTCCATGTTTGTTTCAGATTGCTTAGTACTCTGATCACTTCCTGATCTACATCTGAGTGTACTCCCTGTGTTATTTCTATATTCTCCAGTTTACCCTCTTTATTGATAGTATAAGAGGCTACTACCTGTCCCTGCGCTCCTGCTTTACGGGCAGACAATGGATAGCGTATAGTTTGTGATATTTCTCTATACAAAGCATCTGTGCCTCCTGAATATTCAGGCATCTGATCTACAGCAGTAGTACGAGCAGATGGATTAATGCTATCCTGGCTTCTGCATGCATACACTAATATAAGTACTAAAGCAGAAAGGATACTGACTACAGCCTTCCAGGTTGTAGGCTTGTTGGTTTTAACAGAACGAAGCATACTGATACGACTTTTTAAAGATGAATGATAAAAGGACTGTACTAATGGGATGTTCAGTTTTTTTAACAAAGAGTGAGTCAATAACCTGATGTAGATCTCTGATGAACCTTCCTGTAAGGCTGCCTGATCTGCCAGGTATTCATGTATAGCCCGCTGCGATTTCTGGAAAGCATATACAACAGGATGAAACCAGAATAGAATTTTGTATATCTCTGTCAGTAAGATATCAGCAGAATGCCATTGGAGTATATGTGTTTTCTCATGGAGTAGGATTAACTCAGTTTCTCTCTCTGTCAGTTTCTGACTATTATCCCAGAATAACCATTTGAAAAATGAAAAAGTAGGTAATTGACCCTGAGTATAGATAAGCTGATAGCCTTCCTGTGATTGGTAGGTAAAGGCCTGTTTTTGCTGGTAGAGACGTACTAACTGTAAACCCAGGCGAATGCTTGTCAGACCTACTCCTATCCAGTAAACTAACATGAGTAACTCAATACTTGTGAACCTTCTGGCTAATACAGGTATCTTTTCCTGTGATGCTGCAAAATTAATCTCTGCCAATGTAAATGTTGGCATTCCTACCATGTAAACCAGAGAAGTATCTGCCGGGAGTTCTATAAAGGGCAGTATTGCCGAAAGACACAATGCTACCAGAATAAATACCCGGTTAAAATGGAAGTTTCTGTACTGACTGAGTAATATCCTATATACTATATATAGGATACTCATAGCTATACTTGCTTCAAGTAAGTAGCTAAGCATTGCTGGTATCTTCATCGGAGTCTTCTTTTGGAACGTTTTTAAGCAATTCTTCCAACTCTTTCAGATCCACATCTTCTTCTTTTGCAAAGAAGGAAACCAGACCTGCAAATGATCCGCCAAAGTAGCCTTTTAAGAAATTCTTAAAATAAAAGCGGGTATAGTCAGTCTTTGAAATAAGAGGGTAGTATTCGTGGGTTTTTCCGTAAGCATTATGCCCCACAAATCCTTTGGTTTCCAGGATGCGAACGATAGTTGATACCGTGTTATATGCAGGCTTAGGTTCTGGCAGGAGCTCTATGATGTCTTTGACAAATCCTTTATTTAGTTTCCACAGGATTTGCATAACTTCTTCTTCTGCACGGGTAAGTTCTCTCAGGTTTTTCATGATTTTATATAATAGGAGTTATATATGACAAATTTAAAACTAATTTCTTAGTTTTCAAACTATATTATTAGTTATTTTTCTGAACCCTGTCTTTTAACTAAAAATCAATGATACTAATTGCTCAAAATTTGGTAACGAATTACTCATGGCAGGCAGAAATTGTATTTTGGGTACGGTATTTTATATTTCTTCGACTGTTTTGCAGATCGGTTGAAATAATGAACTTAAAACTGATTTTTAAAAGGAATAGAAGAGAATGTCAAAAATTATATTTTCAATTGACCTTTATCAGACCAGACTTCATAGTTACTTTCTACATTTACTTTGTTTCTGAATAGATAGCAGATCTGAATAGTAACATTTTGTTAATATCGCAGATATAAACACAGATAATGCTCTATTTTATATTGCCTTATTGAATCTGAAAATATATACTTAGCCCAGGAATAGAAAAAACCTGGTAGTGTGTTTCTATTATCTAACTACTTTACCTGACTCACATGCAGACCATTCTTTGTCCAATTGATTTTTCTCAAAACTCTCATTCAGAGTTAACATATGCTTCGCAGTTTGCCAAGTTTATCGGCGCCCGGTTATTACTGGTATACATTGAACCTATACCTTATCTGGACCCGGATACATTTATTGCCGAACCTGTTATTGCCGATCTGGAAGAGGCTCGCCAGCAGTTAGCTGCACTATGTAAAGAGTTCTCCACAGAGGTGCCCTGTGATTATCTGGTTCAGTCGGGTGCAGCTTCAGATATGATTATAAGCATCACTAAAGAGAAAAATATAAACTGGATTGTAATGGGAACAAAAGGTGCCGGTAACAAGCCGGAGGCTTTAGTTGGAAGTGTTACTGCTGATGTTGCACAGGAGACATCTTGTCCTTTGATTATTGTTCCACAAAAAATATCCTGGAAGCCTATACATACAATTGTGCTGGCAAGTGATTTTAAAGAAACGAAACACCAGTTGCTTAACCCGCTGATTACTATTGCACAACAGGCAAATGCGCAGATACTTGCTCTACATATAGAATCAGATGCAACAGAACTACCAGAAGAAAAGGCTGTAGAAGCCATTCGTTTGGAAGATTGGCTGGGAGCGGTTCCTTCTTCTATGCATACACTGGTACATGAAGATGTACAGGAAGGGATTGATGCCTTTATTCATAAACAGAATGCAGATCTGGTCGCTGTAATTGCGCGTAAGCGTGGGTTCTTTGCTTCACTTTTTCATCGGAGTGTTACTCGTCAGCTTGCCTTATATACAGATGTGCCAACATTGGTAATTCCAGAATGAAAGTAGCTATACCAAATCCCATAGGGCTACTTTTATGAATATATAGTAAATCATTGTTAGAGAAGAACTGTCTGATAGGGCAGTTCTTTTTTGGTATCTGTAAAATTTGACGAATCATTGTTTTTTTATGAATAAATTGAGTTATATTTAACGTTGTAACTATAGTTTGTATCCACGGGTGGGAATTTCTACTTTACATTCTTTATGAACGTAACGCTTACAAAGCCAAGAATGAGTTTTTGGCAGATATGGAATATGACATTTGGCTTTTGTGGTATTCAGTTTGGGTGGGCACTACAGATGGCAAACATGAGTAGTATTTATGAATATTTGGGAGCAAATGCTGATGAAATACCACTTTTGTTTTTGGCCGCACCTCTTACAGGCTTAATTGTACAACCTATCGTTGGATATTTGAGTGATCGTACCTGGCATCCTGTTCTGGGGCGTCGGCGTCCTTATTTTTTGGTTGGTGCGATTCTAAGTACAATTGCTTTGGTTCTCATGCCAAATTCTTCTGCTTTATGGATGGCTGCCGGACTGTTATGGATTATGGATACTTCTATCAATATCAGTATGGAGCCATTTCGGGCGTTTGTAGTTGATAAACTCTCAGAAGAGCAGCGGACTATCGGATTTTCGATGCAGAGTTTATTCATAGGTTTAGGCTCTGTAATTGCCAGTGCGCTTCCCTGGATGATGGATCATTGGTTTCATGTACAAAACGATGTACAGGAGGCTATTCCTGCCACTGTTCGCTTGTCTTTTTATATAGGGGGTGCTGCTTTTCTTGGCTCTGTATTGTATACTATACTTACTACAAAAGAATACCCTCCAGTAGACATTGATATTGTTTTGAAGAAACAGGAAAGTAATAAAGGTTTTGGCGCAGGGGCTGTTGAGATTTTTCACGCTATTCGTCATATGCCACAGCGCATGAGACAGATTGCATTAGTGCAATTTTTTACATGGCCGGGGTTATTTCTTATGTGGTTTTATTATTCGCCGGCAGTGGCCCGTAATGTGTTTCAGGCACCAGACGAAAAGTCTTCCTTATATACAGAGGGTATTCAATTTGCAGGCTTAACACTGTCGTTTTACAATCTGGTTACGTTTTTGTTTGCTTTGATACTTCCCGCTATTGCTATGCGTTTGGGTAAACGGATAACTCATATGGTTTGCCTGATTATAGGTGCATTGGGTTTACTCTCTGTAGGGTTTATCCGGGAGCCTAACCTGTTGTTTGTGTCTATGTCATGTATTGGTATTGCCTGGGCGAGTATCTTGTCTATGCCTTACGCTATTCTGGCGGGTTGTCTGCCCGAAGATAAGATAGGTATTTACATGGGTATTTTTAATTTCTTTATAGTACTGCCTGAGATTATTGCCTCCTTGTTCTTTGGATGGCTTATGGCAAATGTATTAGGGAATGATCGGTTACTGGCTGTACAGATAGGAGGAGGTTTGATGGTATTGGCTGCATTGTTGTGCTTTCGTATAAAAGAAGACTAGAAGCTACCATTCATCAGGCATTTAGAGCAGTTGGCGCAGAAAGTATATTTTCAGATAGAAAAAAAATGTATCTTTTGTCTATAAATGTGAGGCATACAAATTAGCAGATCAGCAATCAACCTTTTCGTTGGAAGGATTGTTATTGTGTTGAAAATCAGTGTAGAATTTAATTCTTATTATATGTAAATTTTTAACTATAACCGCTATGAGCGCTCTGCGGGCATCTCTTATGTGGAGAAGCTTTTGTATATTTTCTTTTGTTATGGCCGTAGCTGTCGAATGTGTTCAGGCACAGGATGTCGGCTTCTTTTTCGCTGAGAAACGCAAATGTATTGTTATACCATTTAAATGGCATAGCAATCTCATTGTTATCCCGGTACGTATCAATACCTCTGATACGTTAAACTTTATACTGGATACAGGTATCAGTATGAATCTGTTGACAGATCCGGAGGTAGCCAGAAAGCTAAATCTGCGATTTGTTCGCAAAGTGAATGTGACAGGTGCCGGGCAGGGATCATCTCTGGAAGCATACGTTGCTATAAATAATCAGATTTATTTGCCTGGTATCAAGGCTATTGGACAGAATGTTGTAGCACTTTCCGATGATCTCCTTCAGCTTTCAAGCTATGTTGGCATCCCTATTCATGGTATTTTCGGATTTGAACTCTTCAGACACTTCGTAGTCAAAATTGATTTTCGTGCACGTACATTACGTTTGTATCAGCCGGAAAAATATAAATACAGAGGTAGGGGAGAGAGGATTCCTATTGTGATAGAGGATACCAAACCCTATGTGTATGCCAGTGCAGTTTACGCAGATAACCGGGAGATCCCCATCAAGGTTATTCTTGATACAGGAGCCGGACATGCGTTATCTCTTGACCTGGGGACCAGTGAACATATTCAATTGCCTGATAAGATTATACGTGCTCAGTTAGGCCGCGGATTGAATGGAATCATTAATGGTAGTCTGGGAAGGATTGAAAAAGTGAAAATTGGCAATTATGAGCTGGAACAGGTGATTACTTCCTTTCCAGATACAAACTCTCTGGCTATGGAAATGGCAAAGCATCTGAATCGCCAGGGAAATATTGGATGTGAGTTTCTGAAACGATTTGATGTAGTATTTAATTACCCTCAGAATTACATCATTCTGAAACCCAACAAAAAATCATTCAAGGAGCGTTTTGAACGCGATATGAGTGGATTGGATGTACGGGCTACCGGATCATCTTTTCAAAAGTTTGTTCTGGAATATATACATCCGGATTCACCTGCTGATAAAGCGGGGCTTAAAAAGGGAGATGAAATTATTTCACTTAATAGTCACATGGCTTCTGATCTGCATCTAAGCGATGTTCTGAAAATCCTTCAGCGAGGAGAAGGAAAGTGGGTAAAGTTATTTGTCAGAAGAGAGAATAACTTTGTCTATGCAGAATTCAGACTTAAACGAATGATCTGAGGAGTGTGTATACTAAAAAACTCCATCTTGTTAGACAGGATGGAGTTTTTTATTGGGTGTCTTTGAATGTATGCGATTACAGAAAAACAGTATCAAAATTATAATACTTGTCCAGCCAAACGAGCTTCTTTCAATACAGCTTCGATACCTTTCTTAGAGATAGTACGTAAAGCTCTTGTAGAAACTTTAAGAGTAATCCACTTATCTTCAGAAGGTACATAAAACCGTTTTACTTGCAAATTAGGATAAAATTTGCGTTTTGTTTTATTGTTAGCGTGTGAAACGTTGTTACCTACTTGGGTCTTTTTTCCAGTAATCTGACAAACTCTTGCCATTTTCTTAAGTCTTTAAATATAGTAAATAGGATAAATTCAGTCCGATACAAAACAGGGCTGCAAATATCAGCATTCTTAAATAAAAAAACAAAACAATTGTTAAGATTTTGTATTTTTATAGCCATAAGGGCAATGCTTACAGCGATTACCGCAGCAGTAACCCCGTTTGAGATGATAATGTGCTGTAAAAACCATTAGCCCTTGTTCGTTGATATAGTAATCTTCAGGAGTAAGTCCGCGGTTATTGAACAAATTATCTTTCTTTTTGGACATAATGACAAAAGTGGGTAATACATCTATCCCTTCAAACAGTTTGACAGATAAAAATGTTTTGAGTATATTTAGTAATAAGCCTTTAAACTAAAGAAGCACATTAGTTTAATCATATTATTTTACCATTATGATAACCACCCTTGACCAATCACAGACCTTTATTGAACTTGAACACCTGTATTCTGCCCACAATTATCATCCCTTGCCGGTCGTATTGGCGAGAGGAGAGGGTGTTTTTCTATGGGATGTGAACGGCAAGCGGTATTATGATTTTTTGTCTGCGTATAGTGCAGTCAATCAGGGGCATTGTCATCCTAAGATTGTAAAAGCCCTGATAGATCAGGCACAAACGCTGACACTGACTTCACGTGCTTTTCATAGTGACAAGCTGGGAGAATGTGCCAAATATATGACCCAATACTTTGGCTATGACAAAGTGCTGATGATGAACTCAGGCGCAGAAGCCAATGAGTCTGCCATTAAGCTTGCCCGTAAATGGGGATATGAAGTAAAAGGGATTCCAGATGGTCAGGCCGTGATTGTGGCTGTTCAGAATAACTTTCATGGGCGAACTACGGGGATCATCTCCGCTTCTACAGATCCGATAGCAACCAAGCATTTTGGCCCTTTTTTGCCTGGCTACCAGATTATTCCCTATAACGATCTGAATGCTGTAGAAGATGCCCTGCAAAATCCCGATGTATGTGGATTCTGGGTTGAGCCTATTCAGGGCGAAGCAGGTGTATTTGTGCCTGATGCAGGTTATCTGAAAAGAGTAGAAGCACTTTGTGAAAAGTACAATGTTCTTTTTATCGCAGATGAAGTACAAACAGGTATTGCCCGAACAGGTAAAATGCTTTGTTGTGATCATGAAGGCGTAAGGCCAGATATTGTAGTTCTGGGTAAAGCTTTGTCAGGAGGTATATATCCTGTATCGGCAGTGCTGGCTGATAATGAGGTTATGCTGACACTGAAACCTGGTGAACATGGTAGTACTTTTGGTGGAAATCCTCTGGCGTGTGCTGTAACAATAGCTGCTCTGGAAGTAGTAAGAGAAGAAAAACTTATGGAGAATGCACACAAGATGGGTGAACTGTTCCGTCATCGTATGCAAATCCTGCAAGCTAAAACAGATCTTGTAAAGGCCGTTAGAGGAAAAGGCTTGCTAAATGCAATTGACATTAAGGAAACTACAGATGGCCGAACTGCCTGGGATGTATGTCTGGCTCTGCGTGACAATGGCTTACTGGCAAAACCTACTCATGGAGATAAAATTCGCTTTGCTCCTCCCTTAACTATTACTGAAGAACAATTACATGAATGCTGTGATATTATTGAAAAGACGATTCTGACTTTTTGATAAACTAACTATAACAATTAGTAAAAAATGATACAGGACAATCCTGTATCATTTTTTATTGGCTTCTTCCAGTAAAGGGCGTGGGTCAAAAATTACTTTAAAAGAGCGTATTCTGTTGTCGATAAGCTGATACCATCCGCAGCCAAATACGGTGATACCGTCAATTGTAAAATCATACAAAAGACAAACGTCATTTCCTTCCACAAAAGCTCTTTGAATCACATATTTCATTTTCATGCGCTCCATATCTGCAAAATAAGCGTCTGCTCCGTTTCGTGTACCCAATGCTCCTATAAAAGTAAGATCGTCATGTACCAGTCGTCTGGCCTGGGCAAAGTCTTCTTTATTTAAGGCTTCTATAAAAGACAGCACTGTCTCTTTTGTACTGGCCTCTGGAAGTTGTGACTCATATTGTGCCATAATCTTATTGTTTATCAGGTGAATATAGATTTTTGATATATAACACAAAGATCATACTGGCTGAGAAACATATCATGTGACGATCGTCACAAAATGATAGGCTACATACGTCTGCTACGAATTCGGCTTAATGTTTCCCTGGCTATTCCCAAATAGGAAGAAAGGTGAGTAAGAGATACACGTTGTATAATATGTGGGTAGAGATCTTCTATGTATTCATACCGTTCCTGTGCAGTCATTAGTTTATAGATTGCTGCATGTTTTTCTTCTTTAGCTGCAATGTATTGCAGGCATTTTCTTCCCAATAAAGCGATTTGAGGGTCTTGCTCACAAACTTCCAGCAATTTTTTCTTGTCAAATTGTATGGTTGTTACATCTTCGCAGGCTTGAATTGTATATGCAGAGGGTTGGTCGGTAGCATAACTGTTAAGGTTGGTAGCAATATCCTTTTCAAAGAAGAATGATGTATTAACTTCCTGACCATCTTTATCATAAAAGGCTCTGCAATATCCTTTGCTGATAAAAAAGAGTGAGTTACAAACCTGACCAGATTTGAGCAAATAGGTGGTTCTGGCAAAGGTCACCATGTGGAGTGTTGTAGATAGAATTTCCCAGCTTGTATCAGAAATTTCTGAAAGAGAACGTAAATATAAACGTAATGACTCCATTTGATAGACATGATTGATCAATAAAGTTATGAAATAATGCCAGTTAGTGATTCAAACTACAATAGTTATTGATTTGACTATATACTCGTATAAAATGATGTGATTATAAACCACTTTCCATATAGATTTATATATAATAGAAAAGCCAGAATGAGTTGAGTCATTCTGGCTACAGCTGCAAAATTATTCTTTAGTTTAACGATTGCTTTTTGAACTCAAGTGGTTTGATTCCTACCTGTTTCTTAAACAATCGTGTGAAGTAAGACGTATTTTCAAAACCCAGTCCATATGCGATTTCTGCTACACTCTGATCAGATGCTCTCAGTTGATTCTTTGCCTCGGATATTAAGGAAATATGGATAAGATCCATGGCCGTCTTGCCTGTTTCCTGCTTTAACAGATCACTCAGATAGCGGGGAGATACATAAAGCTGCTCTGCCAGGCTTTGTACAGACGGAAGACCTTTGGTTTGTAGATAACCTGACTCATAATACAACCGTAGTGCTTCATTAAATTTCGTCACCGTTTTGCCCGACATATCCGTACGATTGATAAATTGTCTTTTGTAAAAGCGCTGTGAGTACATAAGTATGGAAGAAATATGACCAATCATGATCTCACGGCTGTATTCATCCTGATTCGTACTATATTCGCCTGCTATCTTGTTAAATAAGTCCCATATAATTGCCTCCTCTTTCGGAGACAGATGCAGCGCTTCATTGGTTTCATAGTCAAAGAAGTTGTATTTCTGTATGGCATGATGCAGTTCATGTCCGGCAAGATAATCCTCATGGATTAGTATCATAAAGCCATCCTCCTCAAACTCCATATATTTCATTTCTATGATCTGTCGTGGCTTTACAAATAACATAGAACCATTGGTATGATCATAGTGAGTACGTCCATACAGAATAACACCTGCTTTCAGCTTTTTGAACCCGATCAGATAGCAATTGCTGGTAAACTCTCTGTCTCCCATTGAGCAATTGTTCTTACAACTGACAACACTTAGCAACGGATGTTCGGGTGGAGGCCAGCCATTGCCTTTGTGCAGATCAGCCAGCGTTTTGTAATGGACTGTCTTATTCATATCATTTCCTGTGTGGAGTTGATAAATGCTTTTTCAGTTTGAAGGTAAACAAAATTATACTGGCGAACATTCCCAAAACTCAATGGGAAGATAATTATTGTTAATGACCATGAGCAGCAATACTTACTTCTTTCCAGGTTTCTACCTCCTCCAATTGTTTGGTATAGGCTTGGACTACACCATGATATGCTACTTTACCAAGTAATAATCGTAAAGGAGGATTAGGACTATCAGCTATTTGCAGAATAGGGGCTACTGTCGCTTCAGGTTTACCCCAGATGCTAGGGTCACTACCAGACTCTCCAAAAGCTTCACGTACAGGTGTATAGTCCTGAATTGTATTGTCTGTTTGTATAGCAGAAGCTCCAGCCCATTCAGTAGCGAATCCATTTGGCTCAATCAGTGTCACTTTAATACCCAGATGGGCTACCTCACTTGCCAGCGTTTCGCTTAGCCCTTCTACTGCAAATTTAGATGCATTGTATACACCCAGCATTGGAATGGTAGTCAGTCCCAGGAAGCTGGATACCTGAATGATATGACCACTTTTCTGTGCCCGCATCACAGGCAATACTGCTTGTGTCACCCATAACAGGCCAAAGAAGTTGGTTTCCATTTGAGCACGAGCTTGCTGTTCAGTAGACTCTTCCACAGTACCAAATAAGCCATACCCTGCGTTATTAATCAGAATATCTATTCGGCCAAATTTTTCAACCACTTTGTTGACAGCATTAAAGTTGTCTTGTCTGTTGGTTACATCTAGTTGTACAGGTAATATGTTATCTCCGTATGTGCTAACCAGATCATCCAAAGCTGAGATATTTCTGGCTGTTGCTGCTACTTTATCACCACGTTTCAAAAAGGCTTCTGCCCATAATTTACCGAATCCTCTGGATGCACCGGTAATAAAAACTACTTTTGACATATTTGTGTTTGTTTTGTTTATTTTGATATGACAAAACTACTGGCATTTGCACCAGATAAATAGTCCATTTGTAGGGAAGAATAGCACAGATTTACGGGAGATATCTTACCGATTCCAAACCTACCTGAAATAGCATTTATAGCCAAATAGATAACGCCATTCGAGGAATACTTAACTGTTTGAGCTAAGTTGGGAAAAAGAAACTTGAACAGCCTTTGTTATTGAATTGAGTGAGTCTGAAAATCTTTACATTGGAGCATAGCCTGTAACGTCCCACATCGTTAAGATCTGCTTTCTGAGTAAGCCCTTGGCTCTGTTGATTGGTGTAGGAGTGCAGCATTAGCAAGTTTAATTTTTACCATATGGTAAATAAACTGCGCACAATAAATGCGAAATTTACCCTATGAAAGCATTCCTCGATTATATATTGCAGTTTGGGAATCTGAACAAGCACCAGACAGACTTCATTATGAGTAAGGCAAAAGAGCTGGAACTTCGGAAAGAAGAGTATTTTTCAGAAGCCGGAAAGATCCCACGATATGTTGGATTCGTTCTGGAAGGTGTCGTTCGTTTTTGCTATTATAACAACAAAGGCGAAGAAATCACCAATTACTTCGTTGATGAGAATAATTTTATTTCAGACCAGCAAAAGTTTGAGACACAAGTAGCTGCTTCGGACTATATACAAGCTGTCACTGATTGTAAACTTCTTGTCTTTTCAAAAAAAGACTGGGACGAGATAGGTAATACAATTGTTGGCTGGGATAGTATAACAGGCTTGATTTTAAAGAATTGTTTGTTAAAAACGATTGAGAGGAGGAGCCCCTTGGTTTCAGAAGATGCGACCACCCGTTATTTATCGTTCATTGAACAATTTCCGACAATTATCAATCGTGTTCCGCTTTCTTATGTTGCATCTTACCTCGGGATTACACAACAATCATTAAGCAGGATAAGAAAAAATATCCGTTAAAATCACTTTTTACCAAATGGTAAATGCTTTCGTTTTGCAGATGGCAATCTTTGTATCAGTATTTTAACTAATAAGAAAATGAGCAAGAAAGTTGTATTAATCACAGGAACAAATAGCGGGTTTGGATGGCTTACTGCCAAATCCGTCGCAGCTTTGGGGCATAAAGTTTATGCAACAATGAGAGATATCAAAGGAAAGAATGCCGACAAAGCGAAAGCACTGGCACAGGTAGAAAATATAACGGTTTTGGATGTATCGCTGACAGATGATGCGAGTTTAAAAAATGCCATTGACACGATCATTGCTGCCGAAGGCACAATCGATGTATTGGTAAATAATGCAGGAGTTACCATGTTTGGGATAGCTGAAAGCGCAACTGCCGAAGATGTTCAGCGAATATTTGATGTGAATGTGTTTGCCCCCTGGAAGTTGATGAAACTGGTTTTACCATTCATGCGTAAACAATCAGATGGCCTGATCATCAATGTTTCGAGTGGATTTGGAACATTCTCCTTTCCCTTTTCTGTAGTATATAGTGCTTCAAAGTTTGGTTTGGAAGGACTAAGTGAAGGATTGCATTATGAATTACGGTCTTTAGGAGTGGATATAGCCATTGTTCAACCTGGAACCTTCCCTACCGAAATGTCCCAGAAGGTACAATTTGGCTCTGATACATCGATTGTTGGCGATTATAGTGCTATCGCGGAATTTCCAGATAAAATGTTTGCGGCCATTGGTCAAATTATCGAGTCTGTAAAGCCTGATCCCCAAAATGTTGCAGACGCAGTAGTGAACCTGATCAATTTGCCGAAAGGACAAAGGCCATTACGAACCGTTGTAGACCCTTCGACAGGAGAAATTGTTCAAAGGGCCAACGACGCTGTAAATGTGGAATATCCAAAAGTATTGGCTGCGTTTGGCTTGGAAGAACTTTCAAAATAACCTTTCTTTTTGAGCAGTTTATAGTATAGAAAGTCAGTAAGAGGAGAAGTTTGGACAGTAGAGTAATAAAGATAATCCCCTAAAACGAATAAGACTGTTTAAAACCCAGGTTTTAAACAGTCTTATTCGTTTTTTCAGTCGCCCCGTCTGTACAAATTTCGAACCTTTTTCTGCATAATTTGCGGAAGTTGGCGGCGTTAACTTTGTAGTTAAGATAACCTAATATTCCAGCATTGGAAGTTTTTAACAAATTGCACGTAATGGAAATGAAGCCTGAATTTAGAAAAGCAACAGCAGGCATTTCTCCTGTACCGTGTGATCCATTCCTTTTTCATCGAAACGATATAAGCGACAACAACCTTTCGTTATAAAACGCATAAATCGCCAAGTCTCACCATCATGCAAAATAGATTGCGATTTTTTGTAGTCTTATTGATAATCAGTTGTAGGATTTCTACTAGTTCCGCATCCGATATGTCCACTTGGGATTTTAAATAGTTGATAAATACATCCTTCATTTTATTTCTAAATGGTGGGCAAGTCCAAATTTTGTTATGAGTATAGTTATTATTTATCCAAAACCATTTCTTGTCCCCACGCAGCCAAATCATTCAATATCGGTTTAAGGCTTTGTCCAAGCGGCGTTAAAGAGTATTCTACACGAGGTGGAATTTCTTTAAACTGTTCTCTGCGTATTAAGCCGTCCGCTTCTAGTTCTTTCAATTGTTCGGTTAATACTTTCCTAGATATAGAAGGCATCCTGGCAGATATTTCACCAAATCTTCTAGTATGATCAGACAAAAGATATAGGATTATTGACTTCCATCTTCCACCGATTAAACCAATTGTGGTGGTAAACGGACAAAGGTTGGTTTCCACTTTTTTTTCCATTAGTTACATTTAGGTTATTACTATTTTCATTGTTACCAAAAGGTAACAGTTACTTTATGAAAGTATTATTAGTTTCTTTGCGTAACAAATATAAAAATTAATTTAAAAATAGCAAAAATGATTCTAGTTACAGGAGCCACTGGCGGTTTAGGAAACGCCACTATTCAAGCATTATTAAAAAAGGGATTCCCCGCAAATGAAATTTCCGCATTGGTCAGAGATGAGCATAAAGCAGCGGATTTAAAAAGCGCAGGCATTCAGATAAAAATCGGAAATTATAATGAGTACGATTCCCTCAAAACTGCACTTGTAGGTGTTGACAAACTATTACTCGTGTCGTCCAACGAAATGGTTGATCGACTAGTTCAGCATAAAAATGTGATTAATGCCGCGCTAGAAAATGGTGTAAAGCATATCGTTTACACAGGTATAGATATTGTCAGTTATGAAACTACAGTCATTCCGTACGTGAGTCAGATTCATAAAGATACGGCGGATTATCTTCAAGAAGTAGGCATTCCATACACGATATTGGATAATACACTTTATGCCGATTCTATTGGAATGTTTTCAGGGGAAAAGTTTTTAGAAACAGGTATTTTCTTTCCTGCAGGAGAAGGAAAATTACCTTGGGTACCCAAAGCCGAAATGGGAGAAGCCGCAGCAGTTGTGTTAACTACTTCGGGACACGAAAATAAAAATTATGCAATCACTGCAAATGTAGCGTATTCATTTAGTGAAATTGCTGAGATACTTTCGGAAATTACTGGACAAGAAGTTAAATACCTTAAGCCTGATGCAGAAACTTATGTGGAAGGCCTTGTAAAAGCAGGCGTTCCGAAGGAAATTGCATCTTTTTTAGCAGGTTTTGGAATCGCAATTGGAAATGGAGAATTCAATACGCACCGATCTGATTTGGAAAAATTATTGGGGAGAAAACCTATGGAAATCAAAGCCTATTTAACTGAAATTTACGGATAGTATAGTTTAAACTATGATTTGAGTAGGGATGATTTCTATGTTCAGCTCATAGTTGACCTTCGCTCTACAAAATATAGTTGTTCTTAAAAATTGAATAAAATGAAATTACAAAGAAACCTTTATCGCATTTTTACAACTTTACTCGTACTAGTAATGTTAGCCAACGTGGCAAACTATTTTATAAATCCAGCAATGAAGCCAATTTTCGTTCATATTGGTTTCCCAGATTGGTTCCGTGTAGAATTAGGTGTTTTCAAATTGCTTGGTGCATTGGCTATCGCCATTCCATCAGTTCCTGCGAGATTAAAAGAATGGGCTTATTTGGGATTTTTCCTAAGTTTCTTTTCCGCAATGCTCGCACATTATAACGTCGGAGATCCCGCATTCACTATTATATTCCCATTTGTAATGATTATTATTTTAGTTATTTCCTATATGGCGTATCATAAAGTGAAGGACGAGAAAATCTCGGCTTAACTCCTGCCATAATTGCGCCGCAGCTACCCTATGGTGCTCGTCCGCGATACAGACTGACGGGATGTTATCAAACGCATGTCCTCCGAGTAAAAAGGGAGTAACAAAAATAACCCGAAAAAGCGAGAATAACCCCAAAGGCCATAAAACATAAAACCGCTCAAAACTAGGTTTTAAGCGGTTTTGTTCGATTTTTTCAGTCGGGATGACTGGATTCGAACCAGCGACCCCTTGCACCCCATGCAAGTTTTATGTATTGATAGTCAGTGTTTTATATGGTAAGAGTAACAAATAGGTAACATAATGAATATATTTCCATTTAGTTACTCTACCAGACATTAAATTTAAAATTTATAAAAGATAGCAAATAAATTCTACTAATGTTGATTCTAAAATGTAAAAGGTCCAAGTTATATTATCATGGGAAACATGATATTCAGATCTAAGTACTTCAAAATTAAATACATCTGAATTCATAATGAGATCTATCAACTGACTTGTAATCAGTAGGTCGCTGGTTCGATCCCGGCAGGGGGCTGTTGAAAGTCAAGCACTTAGCGCAAAAAGCTAAGTGCATTTTTATTTTTGGTTATACATTGGTTATACAGACCTATGGCTACCGATGGAATAAAAATCATTGACGGTGATCTGGCTCACGATGTTTACTGGGGCTTCATGGATCTGTATGATGAAGGCATGCCCATGGAAGATATTAGACATCAGATGGAAAGAGGCAAGGAAGCCTATGACTTCTTCGAGTACGAAATCTTTATCACCGCCTATGCGCTGGCTCTTTGGGAGACATGTCAATTAACCGAGCCGATTAAACGACAGGTGAGAACTGCAATCGATCGGGGTGCTTGTGCTCAAGTATGGGCCGAGCAGTCACAGGAAGATGCCACTGCCCGTGAGCGGGAACTAAATCGTTTCTGGAATAAGATCAGTACACCCAAACGAACCATTCGCCAGCGGAAGTACCGAAAAATCATCAATCTACTTTTTTCAGAAGGGGATGTGCTTACCTTTCAGCTTGCCAATGGAAGTTATGCGGTTACCATTGTTCTGACCGTAAGCCAGCACAGGGAAAGTTGCAGTTACGAGTTTGCCAAGAAAACATATCGGGATAAAGATAAGCCTGATTTGGCCGATGTGATCAATTATGACATTGTGGAACGTAAAGTACCCTCGGGAGTGGATCTGGATTGGGAAGTTTTCCTCAAAGAGGGTATGTGGAAAATCAACGATCCGGGAGGAATGGATGCTCTTGTCAGAAATGAAGCATAACGAACAGGCCAGTACTTTGTTGGAGTGGATGTATTGGCGGTAGTTCATCAGGAGTTAATGCATTTTGCCGACAGGTTTGAAAAGATCGGTCAACTGACTTTCAAGCCCAGATCCAAAGGTCATGGTTCGTATGGAGTCGTGGGTACAATTGAAGACTTTCAAAGGCAGTTTGATCTGGCACCGGTCTATAAGGCCATACATCGAAGTGAATGGTTTCCCTTGCAGGATTTTTTAGCCCGGTAGCAGGGATTCTCAACTATTGTCTTCCTTTGAGATTAAGATATTTCCGATCTTTTATAATTAATTTATCAGAGAATCGAAGTAAAGAATCTTCTGTCATAATTGTTTTCAAGCTATGACTAATCTTCCATCAAAAGCAGACTCATCAAAAATCCTCTTTTTGCTTTTCAAGGTCAGGGCTGACATTGACAAACCAACCTTGTCTTTCCGAACGTTTGCCAAAATGCCGCTCCATGATCTGTTGCATGCTCGAAACATAATTCTCCCAAACCGTAGCATATTCAGTGAGTTTAAAATACCAGGTTGGCAGCCGGTCCCTGACAAATTGGGTAGTGGCTTTGGTAAACTCATCCATCTGTTCGGTAGGCAACAAGGGCAGCAATTTATGTGTTTGATGTTTAAGCAGCTCTGCCTGCAAGCAGATTGGCTGATACTGGCGAGAGTGCCGGTAATGATGAAGCAGAATACTTTTCCTCTGCTTTTGCCAGAAAAGCTTGTTTTCAGCACGCAGGTAATCAACTTTGAGTTCAATATCAGGTTGCAATCCTACTTGCATCCAAAGCCCGGAACTTTTCACTTCAGGAATAAAAGCTTGCAGATGGTAATCCAGTACAGTCTGGTAGAAGTCGATTCGTTTCAGTGCCTGCTGATCGTTTTCAACCAGTGTTTTTAAGTGATGGTCAATATGTTCCTGCTATTGGGGTTCATAGATTTTCTATTGCTGTTTGGTAAGAATACCCCGGGAGGTATCCATTTGAAAATCCATTTCCTCCCAGAATGAGAAATATTCATCCTTATGCGGATCTTTAGCCTGTTCAAATAGATATACCCGTTCGGCCTGCTCAAAGGTCAGCTTCAGGGAGTTGTACCGGTCTTGTACCGAATGAATAATACCTTTGTATTCACGTTTGTTCATCGGAAAAATGCCATTGGGTTTCAGCAGGTCTAGCTATCAAAGATAACGTGCCTCTTTCATTTCTTATAGCTACGCTTACTGGATCTTTGATCATTTGAATGAATAAGAAAAGCACGGTGGAAAATATTCTGAAATTATCTTTCTCATAATCAGTATAGGTTCGATTCTGTATATTGAACTTAACTCAGAAGAAATTGGATGCTTCTATGTAAGATTTCGATCTTTTCTGTATTCTTTTCGAAGAGATAGTTTTACTAATGCGAATATATATCAGCCAGTAAACAGTTTTGGCTTGTATGTTTTAGGTTGATATTGAATTGGTTATCGAATGAAATTACCCACTTTTGGGGATGGTGCAATAAATAAAAACTGTAGATATTTATCAAAATGTCAAACTGCCTAATTACTATTTACTTATCTGGGGTCTTTTTTGGTTATTCTACACATTATTTATTGATTTTAAGATAGTAAAAAAAGATAAATTTAACGTAATGTTGCTAACAAAATTCCGAGCATTCCAATTAGAGAGTGAAGGTTCACTTTTTTCCTTTTATAAACAAGATACTAATGTATATACACTTATAGAAGCAAGATTACCTTGTGGTGGGATAGACATTCTAATTGAAGATCTAAAAATTCATAATAAGGAGCGAGTAGATACTTTGCACATTACTAGTTGGGATACTGATCATTGCTGTTTCAATGACTTAGTTCAGATTATAAATCATTTAAGGCCTTCACTGATAGAGGTCCCTTCTTATTTGCCTTCATCGGAAGAGGGTAGACTTTGTAGAAACTTACTTCTTAAGTATGATAATATCCACCAAAAGTATGTTCATAATGTTATAGAGATTAGTAAAGAGTATATCTCTAGACTGTCAAGTGCCTCATCCTGGGGGTCGAGTGATGTTCTATATCCTTCAAGTTATGATTCTGAAAATAAAAATGATATGTCCTTGATTAAGTTATTTAGATCTGCAGGATTTAATGTAATTAGTTTAGGAGATTGTGAATCAGAAGAAATTGCTAGGAGATTACTTATAAGTAATATATTTATTTCTGAGGTGGATGTACTGATACTTCCGCATCATGGAGCAGATAATGGTTTTATGAGTGGGAGTTTTTTGGATAAAGTCAAACCCAAACTTGCAGTATGCTCTTCTAACTATGATAATCAATATGAGCACCCAAGACAAAATATTAGAGATATGTTAAGTTGTAGGGGAATTCCTCTAATGACTACCAAAAGGGGCGATGTAATAATTTTTCATGAAAATGGTTCTTCTCAATCGGTGGCTTATAACTTTATCAGTAGAAATAGAGCATATGAATTCCCTACTCCATTTATGCCTAAAAAATTTAGGTAGTATTTTATATGATAATACTTTTTAAGTAAAGCATCTAACGATAAATAGTTTATTACTTAATTCTGCATTGGGGCTCAATATGAAAAAACCTACATTTCGTAAATTAAGAGGATATGCTTTTGATCCTTCATTGTCATTACAATTAGATACAGTATTAATTAATGATGTGATTTATAAAATAGATTGGGAGGAAGTTGAAGAAGGTCCTGTAGGAGAATATATTGAGGTTGTAGACTATGATCCATCTGTAAATACTTTGTATAAGCCTGTAAATTTAAATCATCCTCACATTCTTGCTACAGATGGAATTGATCCTAGTGAAGGAAATCCTCAGTTTCATCAGCAAATGGTCTATGCTGTTGCAATGACTACTATTAAAAATTTTGAGAGCGCATTAGGACGAAAAGCAATATGGAGTTCAAGAGAGATGACTGGAACAAAATCTTCTTTTGATAAAAAGTATGTTCAGAGACTAAGGATTTATCCACACGCATTGCGAGAAGCTAATGCTTATTATAGTCCACATAAAAAGGCTTTGTTGTTTGGGTATTTTTCTTCTTACTCAAAAGATACTACTTTGTCCATGCCAGAGTCTGTAATCTTCACTTGTCTTTCCCATGATATTATTGCACATGAAACTGCACATGCTTTACTAGATGGTATGCATCAGAGTTTCACTTATCCAACGAATCCAGATGTATTAGCCTTTCATGAGGCTTTTGCAGATATAGTAGCCTTATTTCAACATTTTACTTTTCCAGAAGTTCTCAAACATCAAATTGCAAAAACACGTGGAAATTTAGAAAGCCAGAATTTACTTGGTCAATTAGCTCAGCAGTTTGGAAAAGCGATTGGTCTTTATAGTTCATTAAGAGATGCTATTGGCGAGACTGATAAAGATACTAACACTTGGAAGCCCAAAAAACCAGATCCAATAGCATATAATAATCTTTTAGAACCACATAAACGAGGTGGTATTTTAGTAGCTATCATTTTTGATGCCTTTATCTCTATTTATAAAAGAAGAGTCGAAGACTTACTCCGGATAGCGTCAGGAGGAAGTGGTTTATTAAGTGATGGGGCTCTTCATCCAGACTTAGTTAATAGATTGGCTGAAGAAGCTGCTAAGTCAGCAGCACATGTTCTTAAAATGTGCATCCGAGCTCTGGATTATTGCCCTACATTAGACATCACATTTGGGGACTATTTACGGGCTATTATAACAGCAGATGTTGATTTAATTGATGATGATTCAAGGGCATATAGACTCTCTTTTATAGAATCATTCAGAAAATGGGGTATTTATCCTAAAGGAATTAAGACACTATCAGTTGAAAGTTTAGTTTACAAGCCTGTAAATCATGAAACTCTTCAGAATGAATTTTCAGTGCTGAGTAAATTTTTACGAGAGTTCAGAGAAAATATTATCTATTTAAATAATCGTAGAAAGATATTTGAAGCAACGGACGCATTTATGGGAGGAAAAACTGTTAGATTAAATAGAAAGAAGGTTGTAGGATTGCATAAAAGATTAAGTACGAAGTTTTCAGGTTCTACAGATTTTGAAAAGTTAACGGGATTAATATTCAGTGAAGGTTGGGAAAAGCTTGGTGTTAGAACATCAACAGCCTATAAGAGCGAAAATATTTCTTCTGCCTCTTTTCAAGTATCTTCATTAAAGCTGGCAAATCGAGTTGGATATAATGGAAAAATCATCAATCATATTATTCTGACATTAATACAAAGATGTGGGGTTATCTATAATAAGGATGAGGACGATCCAATAGAACCATATGTCCCAAATAAAGTTCGAGATTCTGGTTTGGATGATAATAAAAAGATAATAGAAAACGGTTTTGATTTCAGAGGATCTTGTACTTTAATTTTTGACTTAGATACCTTAGAGTTAAAATATAGTATTTGTAAACCTCTATTAGATTTAGATGAATTAAAAGAGTCTGGAAATCGAAAACTTAACAAAAGAAGAGTAAAGGAACAATATGAATGGTTATTTGAAAGGCAAGAACATGATATATATAGTGCTTATTTTAACGGTCACTCAAGTAATTTGAACAATGAACCTTTTGCTTTTTTACATCATACGCATTAATCGATGATTCCATGTCTACGCCAAAAATAAATAAGATTTCCATTCGTATGTACCGCATTGGTACAGGAGATTGCCTTTTACTAAAGTTTTTCTCTGAAGAGATTGTTCAATTTAAAATGATGATAGATTGTGGAGCATGTGTAGGCAATTCTGAAAGGTTTACTGCATTTATTAAAGAAATAGGAGCAGATATAGATAATCATTTAGATCTTTTAGTGGTTTCCCATGAGCATTTGGATCATATTATTGGTTTTTCGAGAGCCAAAGACGAGTTTGAAAAAATCAGTATAGATAACGTTTGGTTAGCTTGGACTGAAGATCCTAAGAATAGACTTGCAAACAAGCTTAGGAGTGATTATGGAAAACATAAAGTGGCTTTGGCAACAGCAATTCAAAAAATGGAGGAACTAGTGTCAGATGCAGATTATTTAGTTTCTCTAAAAGAAGAGTACAATGGAAATTTGGTTGTGGAGGGAAAGAAGAAATTTCTTGATGGACTACATGAACAATGGGAATTGTATCATGAGAAAGAACATATTTTGTTGGTAGCAGAAGGAAAGATAAGTGAACTGCAAAGGGCAATGGATTTTGTTAAAGAAATTCATATGAGATCTGGAAATCCACCTCATTATTGTTATCCTGGCACAAAAGTTCCGCATTATCCTCAATTGAATGGGATTAATTTTTATATACTTGGACCACCAGAAAATGAAGCACTTCTTAAAAAGGACGAAATAAATGATGAATTATATGATCATAGGTTAGAGTTTGACGATTCTTATAACTTTATAAGGGCGTTAACTGAAGATCTCGAAAATAGAAGAACTAATAGTCCATTTTCTACTGATACATTTTATGAGGAAGGGTTAAAAAAAGATTCAAAAAAAAATTTTAAAAAGAAATACCTAGATAATCCAGAAAACCTGTGGCGTAGCATTGAGTATGATTGGTTGACAAATGCAGGAGATCTTGCTATTCGACTAGAACGTTTTATGAATAATACAAGCTTAGCATTTGCTATTGAATTTGAGGAATCTGAGAAAGTACTTCTTTTTCCAGGAGATGCTCAATCTGGGAACTGGGTAGGATGGCATGATAAAGATCTTAAATGGGAAAAAAAGAAAGGAAATTCAACAATAACTATTACTGCAAAAGATCTTTTAAGTAAAACAGTTTTTTATAAGGTAGGCCATCATCTAAGCCACAATGGTACAGCTTCTGTAAAGGGCTTGGATATGATGAACCATCCAGATTTAATCGCTTTTGCAACTCTCGACTATGGAAATATTAAGCCTGGCTGGAAAAATACAATGCCTGCACCTCGTTTATTTGAACAGTTAATAAAGAAAACAAAAGGAAAAATGTTTAGAATAGACCAAGGCTTAATAACTGATTTTAATGCTGTTGAAGAAAGAAATAAAATGAATAGTTATGAAATGGAAATTTTTGAAAAATCTTATAAAGTTACTGAGAGTTATGTGGAAATTAATATAAATAGTTGATACGTAATAAAATTATTAGCTGCATTTATTAACTAAAGATTGTCAAGAAAATTTGTTTATGAACGTTGCTGAAAAAGTTATTAAGCCTACCAAAACTGGTATTTTTCGAATTGTATTTTTGTATACTGGTCAAGGTGAATCAACTTTACTAGTAATACCTAATGGCCCAACAGAATCAGACTATTTATATGTTTTGGTAGACTCTGATAGAGATAAAGAGAAAAATGAAATAGATTTAGTAGAACTTTTCAAGGATCTATTTGAGACAAGCGGCAAACTAAGTGTATTCATTAATACTCATCCACATAATGATCATATTGGAGGAATAAAAGATGTATATGAAGAAACTGAATTTGCAGAAGTTTGGCATTCTAACCATAAACCAGGACCAAAACATAAAGAGAAGTATGAGGACCTGAAATATGTTATTGATAAAGTAGGTAAGAGGAATGAGTATTTTCTATTGGGTACAAATGATTTAAATAAAATACGAAATTCTGATGATAAAGAAGTGATTAAGAAGCTTGGAAATATTGATTATCAAGTCCTGTCACCTGCAAAATACTTATGTGATGATATCAATGAAGAAGATCAAGATGGTCGTGATGATAGAATTCATGAGCAGTGTGGTGTGATTAAATTTACTTATGGGAAAGATGCTAAAAGCATCATGATTACAGGCGACTCTGACAAGACGGCTTGGAAAGAACATATTACGGAATATCACAAAGAAAATCTTCCTTCATTTGTGTTAAGTGCAAGCCATCATGGATCAAGAACCTTTTTTAAACTTAATAAGGATGATGAATATGTATATGAGAAACACATTGAGGTAATCAAGCCTACCTACCTGATTATTAGTGCACCTAAAAAAAGTATACATGGACATCCGCACGAAGATGCAATGGAAATATACAGGAAATATATAGATGAAGACGGTATATTTCACTTAGGAGAAAAGCCTTACTCTATTATTATAGATATTGATTCAGATGGTAATCCCAGCATAACTGAAGATGTAGAATTAATAAAGGCATACGGAAGCGGTGGGGATGGTGGAGAAGCTAATAGAAATGAAAATAATAAATATCAAAGTATTTACATAGTCTCCCAAACAACTAGATTAGATGATAAACCAATGGGGTTAACAGATGCACTGGTTTAAACGACATCCACATTACTTGGCTAAAGAAAGTTATGCTTTGTCTAATGACTTTAATTATAAAGAACGGTTTCAAGTTAGAGATAATTTTCTTGTATCCCATGGGAATATTATTCTAAGGTTAGACAAAATTTATCGCTTCCCAATACTTATTGTTTATCCTGAATCTACTCCGTATGAACTTCCTTTAATATTTCCATTGGAGAGAGAATTAAGCGATGAGCAAGTGAAAAATATTGCTAAAGGGAGTAACGAATTATATGCAATACTGCCATTAATTGTAAAATATTATTATCAATTTCGACATCAGAATGGAAGTGGAAACCTTTGTATACTGGAGTGGGATAATTTGGATGATGGCTCTAAATTTTATGGAATAACAACTATTCTTAAGAGAGTATCAGATTGGTATAAAGGTATTGTCACAGGTGACTTTCCAGCTGATAGTCAGGAAGTTGATTTTCATGCGCACTTTGTCAATATAGATACTAACTATAGATTTTTATATCCGGACTCATTTTTAAATCCTTTCTTTACGGAGGGAGAAGCCTATGGTTTGCAAGTCAACTATATACCGAAAGGGAAATATAACTCAGATGATCAAGGCATATATTTTGGGTGCTTAATTGATGGGAAAAATAAGTCTGGTGTTTATAGTCAGATTGAGTTCTCACTACCAAATTTCTTTTTTGAGGAAGGTATTCAAAATATAGTTGAGCTCATTACAAAGAATGAAATAATTCAAAGGCTAATAACAAGTGGTAAACTTCTTAAAACTACTTGGTTCCAATTAGTTAATGAACCTTCTCCATTTGAAGTATTTGAAGAATTGATTACTATAATTGGCGACGGGAACTATGATGAAGGAATAAAAAGAATTGTTCCCTTTTATAGACAAAGTTTCAGCGAAAAGCCTGAAAGCTTGTTTATTGCTGTTCGATTTCCTAATCGTAAAGGGATTCAAGAATTTCAGCTTTTTAAGGTTATCAAAAAAAATGACTTTACAGGCGTAATACTTACTGTAGGCCCTACCGGAACTTCTGAAGAAGAAGCTGGTCGTTATTTCTTAGATTCATATCATAATGTAGAAGCTATTCCTTGTGAGATGTTTACTGAAGATTCATATCATCAGCGGAACATTGGCCGGGCAGATAGATCTATACTAAAAAGTAAAACAATTAATATCGTAGGAGTTGGCGCATTAGGAAGTGAGATTGCAGATTGTTTAACTAAGGCAGGCATTGGAACAATTAATCTTTTTGATAATCAAATACTGAAAGCTCCTAATCCTGTAAGACATCTTGCTGGACTTGATCAGGCAGGTGTTGCCAAAGTAATAGCAGTAGCAGGAATTATTAGTAAGCATAATCCATTTGTTAATGTTAGATTTAATACTGGTAATATCAATTACATTGAGTTAAATCTGAGCTTTTCTGATGATTCTATCACGATTAGTAGCATAGCTGATGATAATACAGAAGGTTATTTAAATGAGCGTGCAGTAATAAATAATAAGGTGATCTATTACTCTAGAGCATTGCGAGGAGGAAAAGTTGCGCGTATTTTTCGAGTTATTCCGGGAAAAGATGCTTGTTTTCATTGTCTAGAACTTTATCGTAATGAAGAAAACAGAGTAATTATTGTTCCAGATGATGATAGTTTACCTACCTTAAAAAATGAGTGTAATAATCCTATTCGTCCAGCTAGTGCTGCTGATCTAAAATTAATCTCTTCTCTTACCTCAAGAATAATTCTAGATGAGTTACAACATGGCTTTGGTGAAAAGAATCATTGGATATGGTCATCAGAAGAGATACATCAAGTATCTGCATTTCAATTGTATTCAGATTTTATTGAACCACATCCTCAATGTTATTATTGTAACCATGAGAAAATAGTACAAGTATTTTTATCTAATAGTACTCAAAGAGAGATGCAAGATTTAGTTGCAGAGAATCCTAAAATAGAAACTGGAGGGGTCTTGGCAGGTTATATAAATGAAAATGGTGATATTATCATAACTACTGCTTCAGGTCCTGGCCCAAATTCAGTCCGCACAGCTACAGAATTTAAGAAAGATATTAAATTTTGTCAAGAGTTCTTGGAGGAGCTGTTTTTAAGCTCAGATCGAAAAATTATTTATGTAGGAGAATGGCATTCTCATCCAATAGAAAATAATAAGCCTAGTGGAACAGATATTAAAAGCTTAACTGAGATTGCCATTCAAAAAGAATATCTGACAGATATGCCTGTAATGTTAATTTTCTCAAATACTGGGCAACCATCTTGTACAATTCATCCTGCAGGTAAGCACTATTATTTTGCCGATTTGAATATTATAGGTAATATTTAATATATCAGCTGTATTTAAGAATGCAAGTTAGTGTAGCATTGCGTATTCCTTTATTTTATTATCCTTTTGTCTCTATTGTATTGAATTAGCCATCAGAGCAGTATGATTCTTATCTACTTTGATATCAAAATGTTAGTCATAATTGATATGAGTAATAAGATCTACGTTATTTGTAATACAAGAATAGATTGTTTAGTTAAGCTTTAATGACTATTTATGTGATAGAAATAAATATAGTGCAAGTGATTTTAAAAACCACTCCTCAAACCTAAAGACTTGATAAAAATGGGAAATTTTAGTTTGCATACTTTTGATGAGGAAAATATCAAAGTTTTAAGAACAAAGTCCGATATGAATATTTCTAGGGATATATTCCAAATATACAATAACATTGTAGACTCAATTAATAATAAGGTTGAAGAAGTTATAATTTTAGATAACAGTACAGACTTTGTATATGAATTATTTCCTACATTATTAAAATGGAAGATTGATGGCGCTATAATTAATGTTATATTGAAGAATAATAATGATAACGAAAAACATGGTCCTTATCGTAGACGTTTTTTGGAAAGTTTTGGGTGCCATGTTTTTACTGAAGATACAATACCATTTAAAGGTGTAATAATTAATGGTAATGCTCAAAATGCTTTGGCTGTAATTATTGAGGATTCGCCAGATGGTAATTTTGCCCATGCAGCTCAGCTGTATACTAATAAAGATAATGAACTTATTTCGATATTAAGAAGTGAAATTATCTCAATGCTAAGAATAAAAACTAATACAATCTATCTTAGAAATAGTAATTATCAACCAAGTATAAGAAGTATAGCACATAATGAGATATTCACTCTTTTGAAGAATGTATCCCAGTACAAAAATGCTTCTTTTTCAGTAGCGAAGATCAACATAAGAGAGATTTTATTTCTCACTAAATATGTAAGAGGTTATAAGTATCGTCAGATTAGAACATTAGTAAAACATTTCACTGAAACTGGTTTGAATTTATTTGAGCCTGCAAAGTTAATTCTTAAAGATGAGAAATATACTGTTATATGTCCACCCATATTAGAAAGTCATAGTAACGATCTTTATGTGATAGAAGGCAATACAAGACTTACTTATTGTTACAGAAATGGAATAGAAGAAGCCTTTGTAATAGTAGTTAATAATGTTAATGTAGAATTACCAAGTTCAGACAAAGTAAAAGTAAATGAAGTTGTATTAACTGATATTACAAAAATCGGAAAGGACAGGTATAATAACTTTGATTATAAAAAATTTAGAGATATAGAAAGGTCTGTAAGAAATCCTTCTGTCTGCCTATTATGATGCAACTAATGACTACAATTGATGTTATTCAACAGATCTCCAGACTTAATGAGCAAATTTATGAGATAAATTTTCATGAGTTTCCAAGAAGTCCTTTATTGCAAGAAAGAGGAGGTTTTGACGAATTGGAAAAGGAACATTTTGCTAAGGCTATTACAATTAGAGAAGAGTATAATTTGCCTTTCTGGGACTCGATAATGTTAACATTTTTTTCAAAGGAAAAAACTTCTGATTTTATTTTAGCTTCTGCTCTTAATCATAACAATAAAATAAATCTAGTTTCCTTTCAACGGCAGGATTTTTCTCTTATCAAAGAATTTGCTGATAGAAAGTTAGAATCAAACCTGGCTTTTAATTCAAGAATAATTACAATAAGTGGAGAAACTAAGCACCTGCCTTTGTTAGATTTTCATATTCCTCAGAACGACAAAAATAAGATTATTGTACAGAAAGTTCTGAAACAACTAAATCTAGAGAAAGGATTCTTACTTGAAAGTGGTAAATCTTATCATTATATAGGTGAAGAGTTAATTACTTATGAGGAACTCATAACATTACTTAGCAAAGCCTTGTTATTTGCTCCTATCATTGATAGAGCATGGATTGCTCACCAATTGTTAGAAAGATCTTGCTCATTAAGAGTTTCAAAAAAGAATGGCGTTTTTCCAACAGTGATCAAGAAGATACTTTAAAAATAGCTTTATTTTTAGAGTTAGATTGGAATCTCCACTATTAGTTTCTTTCTTCATAAATATATTTTGAATCACTTTATAGTTCCAAGCGGAAGCTCAAGAGGCGAATCATTAAGTGTACCTATATTTTTTTCATTGACAGACTCGGTTTTGGGGGGAATTGATCCAAGATCTTTTCTTAAAGAGCTAAAATTTTCATTATCACTAATCTTAGGTAAAGATGAGATTTGGTTATGTGCGCGTCAGTACTTTTGACCAGAATCTGGACCTGCAAATTGACGAGCTGGTTGCTCAGAGATATTTGAAGAGAAAATCTCAGGGGCGGGCAAGCAAAGACCGGCATTGGAAAAAATACTTGACAAACTACGTGCCGGTGACACTGGTTGTATGGAAACTGGATCGACTAGGTAGGTCGCTCAAAGACCTCATTGAACTAGTAAGTATCCTAGAAGGTAAAAAAATAGGCTTTGTTAGTTTGAACGACTCAATTGACACGACTACTCCCCAAGGCAGATTAATCTTCACACTCTTTGCCGCCTTGGCTGAATTTGAGCGGGACGTAATCTGTCAGCGAACCCGGGCAGGTCTGGCCGCTGCTCGTGCGAGAGGGCGCAAAGGCGACCGTCCCAAAGGGTTATCAAAGGAAGCGCAAAATAAGGCTCACGTTGCAAAAACCTTATGGGAACAGAAAAATAAAACCGCGGAAGAGATCGCCACTATCCTTGGCATTAGCCAGGCCACTTTCTTCAGATATATAAACAGTCACCATAATGCTTAGTTATTGGCAGTAATATTCTCAGTAAGTGAACTCAAATCTAAAAGTGAGATATTGTTTCATGAGAAAGCAATTTGAGACCCTTTTCGGATTAAAGTGCAGCCAAACTCTTAAACCTTGTCAGAGTCTAATTAGACATTGGTTTTGTGATACGAACTCCTTCTAAAAAAGGTCGTTCTTTGACCGGTTTGTATCGTAAGCTCCCACCTAGAACATTGCCTGTAACGGTTTCTGGCTTTGCGTTGGTGGGCTTTTGAAACAATAAACTGTCTGCTAGCACGAACGTTTATTAATTGCTCAAATGTTTCTATTTGCACTGTCCGCACACTAACGCAAAACCCGAGGGAGCGGTTTGGGCATTTGTTATTGCGTTAGTTTCTCAGCATTAATTGTCACCCTATAATTGATTGGTGTTTTAATTACATTTTTGTTTTCTGGGTTAAATGGATTTTTTATAGCCCAAACTTTGGGTTCTTCAGTCGTAACTTCGTAAACCATATAAATATAATAGTTGTCTGTTTTTTGTGCTTTTTGTAATTCGTTTGCTGTGAAAAAAAAGTTTGCAACACCAACTTTTGAACGTGTTGCTTTTACTTCAATATATCTTTCTGTTCCGTCGTCATCAAATGAAACAATATCGTAACCATAAGAATCTGATATGAGTGAAACTCGTTCGATTTTGTTTGCTAAAGCTTTTTGTCCAGCATTAATTAGTCTTGTCTTTTCCAAGTCCATTACAATTTTTTCGCCTCTGTCGCCAAGTTTTTTGTTTATTCGTTCCTTCTTTTCATAGTCCATCTTTCCACCACCATGCTTTATGTTTGTAGTGTTTGTCGAGTTAGGCGATAATATCTTTAAGTCAATAAATGTCGGTGTAGGATTAGAAGGAAAGCTGGGAATTCTATAATCTGCTAATGTGTCGTTGTTTTTTGTGTCTTGATTGTCTTTTGGCGGTCGTCCTGGATATTCGCTGTAAAGGAAAGCTGCGAATAAATCAACCGACCAATTTTTCATAACTGCGTCTTGATTTTTGAATGCAATAAGTGCTTCTCTTTTATGAACAGGGTCGCTTTCTATTAAAGAGACAGTGTCTAAATCAAGTTGAGTCAAATAATAATTTAAATGGTTGTGAGAAAAAATGTTTAGGTATCTCTCAGGAAAATAAGTACAAAGTATTTTTCCTTTAAACATGGCAGAAAGTGGATTTTTAATAACTTTATCAATATTTCCGCCTGCATCTAGTAACTGCAATATCGCTTCTCTAACATTTTCAAATGCTTCTTGATATGTGTTTCCGAATTTTTGTGTGAAACGATATTCATAATTGCTGTCAGACTTCGTACGTCCGTAGTAAACACCAAACTTGAATGCTGTCGCACCAATAATTCTACCAAGTCCGTCTAATTGTCTTTCAAGCCCATAACAAAAGTTAAAACCCTTTTCAGGCAAATCAACGCCTGCAACATAGTCGTCAATTTGCATACTGGCAATTTTAGTATGATTGAAATATTTTACGAATGCAGAGCGAAGTTGGTATAATTTCTCTCTAGAATTTAATACCTCTTCTTTTCGGTTTTCATACCGAACTTGCGCTTCTCGTAATTCGTGTAGGTTCATTGATTAAATTTTGTTTTGGTGTGTCCCTTTTGCATGACCGCTAACTCCTAAATAGACGTATGTTTCGCATCCTTTTGTAACAAATATATTAAAAAGAAGAGTTCTGCCAAAAAGTAGAAATTTTAGACGTAAATCTTTTACAATCAACATATTACATTTGTTTTCAATGTGCCAAATGTGTACCGGTAATATGTTTTGGGCAGGTTGTATAACTACTTTGTAGGCTACATCTAGATGTAAATACAGATTAGTCAGCATCTCAATCAATACCTCAAATGAAGTATTTTGTATCACAATAAATAGTTCATTATCGTGATACGCACATAAATGAAAAAATGTCCAGAATTCCGACATCTGGCTTCGGTTTTCCGGACATTTTTTACAAAAAATTATTTTGTACACTTTAGGATATACCCTTCGATTAATCTAGCATCAACTTGTTGCTATTAGGGTATTTCGTCCTGAAAAAAGGGTATCTGCCCCAACCCTGTAAATACCCCACTAGTTATGCTCAAAACCCACTGAATCACACCAAAAAGGTGCGAATCAAACGTGTATCCAACTAAGTATGTAACTGCTCAAGAAGGGGTTGCATATTGTCCAAGTTGGGCTTGATATTGGTCTGATTATTGCCTTTTAGACTGTTTTTGAATTTTCTATATACCTCACTTTCACCTGCTTGTCAATAAAAGTGCCCACTTGTGGATGGTTAATTCGAGATGACTCATGTTAGAGATCTTTTATGTATTAAAGGATAAAAATTGAGGACTGCTCTCGTACTCTCAAAATTGGTCCTCTACACATTTTTTGAATAAGAACGATGGATCCTGCTTAAATATATCCCAATCTCCAAGCAATTTCTTATATAGTTCATCTACTCGATTTCTATATTCTGGACTGAGATTTTGATAAGTAGATGTCTTTTTCAACCCAATGATATATTTTAATAGATTATAACAAGTTGTAAACTGACCCGTAATAATAATCTTATCACGTTTTGGCAAACTTTCCTGATCAAACCATAATGTTGTTCCCATAGAAAATGCATCTTCTGCTATTTTTTCAATGTCTTGAGTAGGAGTCAGTATGTTCTTTTCTTGGGTTGAATAGTTGCTTTGATTTATTTGTCGCTGGCGGTTAGATTGATTAGTTATTGCTAAATCGTAAATATGATTACTCTTTCGACGATTCTTCCAAACTGGTGCTTGATAGAATCTTTCGTAGAGGATTTGCCGGATTCTTTTTAGAAAAATATCAATGTTCAATATTATAACAGATTGCATTCTGTTTTTTAACATATGCAGTAATATCCCTAACTTTGTTACATTTAAATAGTTTGCAAGGAGATTGATTACTTCTGAAGGGAAATTGCTTGTTAAACTCAACGCCTCCACATTTACATTTCCTTTTGGTGATGACTTAAACAGAATTCTTTTGATGTAGTAATATAATATTAGTAAAAATACACTATTACCTCCAAGAAATGTTAAGACTGAAATTAACACAAATTGTAAGTTCCGATTGGGTAGGGGAGTAATGTAGATAAATGATAGTATTGCTATTGAAATGATACAAACGATTATAAGAATTTTGTGAACCAATCGTAAGTTTAGATAATTTAATATCTTATTTTTAGTGAAACTAGGTATTTTGTATGCATCCATATAATGACTTCCAACATCAGTAATTAAAGAAAGGTCAAAACGTGTGAATGTAGTTTGTTTTTGTAGCCTGCGTAAATCGGCCAACATTAAACTATTTAATCCTTGATTATCTGCGATGCCCCCATCCATTAATGCAAATGTTTCTGAGATTGTAGAGCCTTCTAATAATTGGTCTTTGGTTATACCTGGATATGTAAAGTCATTAGGAAATATCATTGGTTCGAAGCCTGCGGGAAAGCATGAGGAAGCTGCTAGAATATCCGCTAATTTTATTTTTTCTGCTGCTGTTTGGGAAATGTTTATAAAATAGTTGCCATAGAAAAAATATTTATCTGTAAGCGGATCTTGCTGTAATTTTACATTCTGTCGAAAAGAAAGCCCTTTGCAAAATTCTGTACTGTTGAAGCAAACTTCTTGTAAATGTGGATGTGAATTTCCTAGATCCTTAATAGTTTTACCTTGATACAAAAGATCTCCATCATATACCAGTGCAAAAGCATTAATCAAGTTTCTATTCTTGTCTGGCCGAGTTTTCCAGATATTATCATCATTTAAATACTTAAGAGCTTGTATAAGTATATCAGATTTGCTTAAGAAATGATACAGTTTTATAAAGAAGTTATTAAAGCAGAAACTTTGAGTGTTACTTGAATGTAGGGTGTATAATATACTAGTGATAGTTCCTCCAGAGGCTGATGATATATAGGTGACTTTTTTCAAAAGAGGGGTTTCTTTATTCTCATTTGTGTGATCTCTGAATGACAAATGTTGAAGATATGATAGAGAGCCTAATGCGAAGGCTGCTGCACGAAATCCTCCTCCTGAAAAAGCCAGTGCAATGTTCTCAAAAGGTGTAGTTAATGGTTCTTCGGAATAGATATCTATATTCTTAGTATCAATATCATCATATTTTACACGATTTTCTTGATTTAAAGGATCAAGGTAATGATCGTTCGCTAGTTGGTTGTCAAACATATGAAAGTTATACTAAGTGGAGAATTATGAAGAAATGTATTTTTTCTTATAAGATTGATAATCCTGTCAATATCCTACAGAGAGTATTATCAAACAATACCACAAATGAGGTATTTTAAAAGTTAGCAAGTTTTTCGTTGTTAATATTCAGAAACATTAACGAGGATATTCTCTATGAGGCAAAAATGCTTTTATGTTGAATAATTAAATAAATCTGTTAACAAGATCAACTTAGGCTCTTTTTGAGGATATTTACTATACTCTAATTTTAATGCAGTACAAAAGTGGGAGTACCTCACATGACGCTTTCTCAAATTTGGTCAGTATCAATTTCGACTTCAATATGTTTCAATATTTTTTCTTTTTCCACACCTAAGCCACTCAGTAAGATCTTGGTAACTAAAATAAATCTTTTTACCCCGTTTCATATGTGGAATCTTGCCTTCAGAGGTTAGATTATAGATAGTAGAGCGGGCGAGGCCAGTAAGTTGCATAGCTAGTTCAATACCTCCTATTTGTTGTTTATCTAAAGAAGATTCTTTTGAGCTGATCAGCTCTTTATGTAACTCATATAACATATCTTCCAGTCGGGAGAGCCTTGCTATCAATTCCTCAAAGGGATTAGGTATAGATGAATGATTTGGCATGATAAAGTCAAATAGGAGATGAAACTATGCTGGTTTTACTTTAAAGCGAGAAATACACTTTACTACCCTGATTCCGTTTAAAGGATGGTTCATAGCGGATATAGCCAAAGGCACTCAAATCCCGAATACATTTGTGATATGTAGCTGGAGCAGAGATTTTGGCTATATCCATAATCTGGTAACTGAATACCTGTATAGGGTTTGTATAGTGGTTTGTTTTCCAGAACTGAAGCAGAGCTACATAAATCCCAATATGGGTAATGCTAATTCGCGGATCTTTTTCGATAGCCGTAAAAAAAGCAGACAAAGGCTCTAATGTATCCATCAGGTGTAGTCATTAGCCAAGTGAAAGCCCATTTCTCTTAGCTTTGCCAGGCTGCAACTGGATGGTTTTGGCTATTTGAACTGCCTGTGTTTCTCGCTTGTCATTTTTTTGCTCCAGCACAGAACTCAGGCTTACTTTTTTCATTTGGGCATCATATAGCGTAATAGACTTTTGTTGAGGATTGGCTTCAATGAAATACTTCTGTTCCAGGTTTCCTTTCTGTAAAAAGACCATTTGCCGATTGCCATTTACAAGCTCGGTGAATAGCTTATCCATTAGCTGCTGATTTTGCTTTTGTTCCAGAGGTAATTCTTTCAGTACCTGCTTTAAATCATAGCCATAGTCTACACGAAATTCTTTTATTCGATAATTACCCATCGCATCCTTATCTGTAAAATCAAGCTGCACCCATTTGCCTTGTTTGGCATCTAGTTGGGATGCTTCAACTTGAAGTGCTCTACCTGATAAGAGATTATAGGCTTGAGTAGCTGTAACGGTATTTGTACTGTCTGGTCTAAATGTTTGCTGACGATTTTGTATGGATTTATTGTCAGATTGCAGCATTGCCTGGTAGCTCTCAAACTGATACTGCCCATTCGTATCCTTATGAAAGGATAGTTGGAAGTTCATGCGCTCTTTTTCACTGACATAGTAGGATACAGGGATTTTAAATTCATGTAATCCCTTTTTGATACTTTCCTCTACTTGGGAAGCCACTTGATCAAAGCCTGCTTTATGAACCAGCTTTTTTAAAGCTTCTGTGTTTTGAACTATCTGTTTCTCTTCTTTCTGGGCACTATATTTTTGCTGGATAAGTTCGACAGTCAGTTTTCGTAGTAAACGCAACCACAGATTTGGATAGAGTTGCTTTTCGATACTATTTTGCTCTTGCTTGAGAATGCGGATAGCCAGCTTTTCCTCCGGATTGGCAGAGTTTTTATATTTGGCTGCAATGCGATTGTAGTATTGTAGTTTCTCCTTCAGAAAATCCCGGTTATTGGTTACATTGAAAGAAAATAGTTGGCTAAACCGTTCTTCTTTCTGTTTCCACTGATTCAGGTCTGCTTCTACACGGTTTGAGACATGTTCTGTTTGCATAGTTGTAAATGTCTGGGAGTTTAAATACTTAAGTATACATGTGTTGTTAGGCTATTTAGTGTCCTTCTAATGCTAGAGTACTATCTGTTAGAGGATCTGCTTTAGTTGGCTATAGGTATAGCCTTTACTAACATTCTGTTCTTTATCCGAAGGTGTAGATGCCTTCCTCCATTTTTCTCACTACTCTCAATTAATAGATATTTCTGATCAGGAATAGTGAATTTATCTAATGCAACCACCCAGGTTTGTTGAGAGTGAGCCTTGATATTCTGTGTGGAATCTGCACCAGAATAGACATAAATCGGAGATAATTCCCGCTCTTGTGTGGCTGTTCGTTTTGCCTGTTTTTGATCGTGGATGCTAAAACGAAACTGATCCATTGTGTAATTTATGGAGGTTTGGTTGTGCAACCGGATACGACAATAGAGGACTTCATCCTGAATATAGATTCCTTCCAGATGAAGACTAATGCCAAAGCGACGATCCTTCTTTCGATGAAATAGTTTTCTTCTTGTCAGAATCTGCTGACAGATTGTTTTAAGCTGAGCCTGGTTAGGATGCATTTCAGAAAAATGAACCTTTTCGGATAGTTGGTTGGACGCAGAATAAGAAAGCGTGAGAACTGCTGGATTCGGGGCATAGTTAACAAGATAGGAATAGACATTTCCATCTGTCGTAATCACAGTCAGATTGGTTTGCTCCATCTGTTTTTGAGCTGCCTTAATCCAGAGTACATTTTCAACACCACTCGCTTTTTGTGCCAGAATATCTTGACTGCCCCGATCCACACTTTTAATGGCATAGGGAAAAATCAGTGTGGTCGTTTTTTGATGTGTGACAGAGAGTGGATAGGAAGGCAGAATAGTAGGAGAAGTAGATTGACCAAAGCCTTTACTGATCAGGAATAGACTAATAATAGTCAGGCAAATAGTTTTCATAGTTGTTCGTGTTGATAGTAGTGTATTTACTTATTGTCCCTGCTTTTCATCATGTAGTAAAAGCCGATAGCCTGCTTTTACTGTGACTTTGATAAGCTTGGCTTTGCGGCTTAACAGGTTCTTGGCTGCTTCAATCCCTGCACTAGTTGCTTGTGCACTCAATGAGATATCCATTGTATTGAGGTTAATGCCTTGTAGCATTTGGTTGGTGGACTGTTTGGCTATATCGCGGGTAATGGCTCCTGGCACATAAATACCTTTGAGTCCATCTGTGTCATAAACCGATAATTCAATTGGGAAAAGAAGGTTTTGGTACCGAAGGCTTTTGATACTTACTTCCAGTCTTTCTCCATTCAGAGAGGCTATTCCGTAAAGAAATTGGTCTTTGGGAATACAAATTCCATTGATATAAATTGGGTGAGTAAGTCGAAGTTTTACTGTTGAGCCATTGGTGAGCTGTTGACTTTGCGCCATGACAGCTTCAATAGCGCCAGACAAAGTAGTTGAGGTTGTTGATTGTTCTGCTAATGGATCTGGATTGAGAGAGTAAAATCCATTACTGGCAGTGGAGGTTACTTGTTGGTTTGGTACAACACTGCTTAAAAGCGAAACTGGGTTTGTATCCATTGACGCAGAAACAGCAAATACCTGATTGGCCCTTTGTTCAGAAACCTGTTTGATTTTTTCCTGCATTCGTTCAGGGTGTTGGATGTCCAGAATCTTTTCCAGCATCCCATTGATTTGCGTCATTTCCGGATCTTCCTCTGCTGGCTCACTGACCGTTTGCATCATCTTTTCCAGTCGTTCCATATCGGTTGTATTGGTAAGGGTAGACGATAGGGGTGGATTGGGAGAAACATTATTTTGGTATTCTTTACCATCCGTCGCAGGTGTAGACGCATCTTTTGCCAATACCGCATTTAGCTGATTTATTTTGTCATACACTTTGGCCTCACTAGATGTGGGACTAGTGTTTGTTTTCAGGACTTGCTGTTTGAACGTTCCCTGAATAGAAGGAGACAGCAATTCTGAAGTAGTTATAGATGTATGACTATTGCTATCAGGCTTGTAGTAGGGATCGTTTTGAATCTGTTTTAAACGTTTGATAGAATCTGTCTGCGCCTGATTGTAATAACTCATCTTATCCAGAGTAGAACTGGCTAGTAAAGCAGGTTCTGGTAACTGCATATTGAATCCAAATGAATCTACTTCTTTTTGATGGGCATCAGTCTTACCTCCTCCCAACGACCAGAATAGGAGTGTCAGAAAAGGAAAAACCAGTAAGGGTAATACAATTAGGAATTTGCGTTGCTGTAATAGATGAGAAGATGGATGTGTAGTTTTCATAGCGTTACTAGGTTAAAGGATTATAGGGAATAGAGAGTTGTTTGATAAGCTGATGGGAGACCATCAGTGATTTTCGACTTTGATGTCCTTATTTTCAAGTGTTTTCCAGCGTTCGATTAGGAAACCATGTGGATTGTTATCACTGCGGGCAACATTTCGTAGGACGCCTTGTGTGACTAGGCTGCGATGTACTGTACTGGTTGCTCGTATTAACCGTTGAGTAGCGTAGCAATGAAAGGAATACGGATGCTGCTCAAGATCTATCACTATACTATCGATAGTAATCTTCTGACTGATGTTTCCGGAAATCAGGCCTGAGTAATACCCATTTTCTTTCAGGTTGTCGTATTCCCGTTTAACAGAACCATCTGCCAGATAGAGTGCTTTAGTAATGTTGCCCTCAATGACTTTATCATCCGGATCAAGTGTAAAGAAAAGTTGATGAAAGCTGCGTATATGGTCTTTGGCTTCCACGGGAATGTTATCCTTTCTGTCAGAGGCATACGCCTCCAGGACTTTCCCATCCGCTAAAATGTAAATCCGGCTTTGCATGGTTTTGACAAGCTGATAACTCTTATACAAGGCAAAACAGACGATAAGCAGACAAGCCAGAATAACCAGAAGGGTAAAACCACGGACATACTGAAAGGCCGTATCAATGTGTTTGATTTTTGTAAACATAGCGTTGAAATAGGTTGTAAGGGTGGATCAGGCGTTTCCTTTAAGCTTACTTTCCATATAATTGGAAGAAGGTTCGGGTTTATCTTTGAAATAGGGGGATGAAGAATGATGGCTTTCCATGCTCTGCGACATTTGAGAAGAGGAGCTTCCCATCGCATCTCTAACCATTCCTACACCAGAGGCTGCTGTATTAACTACTCCGCGCGAAGAATGACCAAAAAGAGTGGTAACTTTCTGTACGAGTGCATTACCTCCACCTGCATGTACAATATAACTGGCAACAGAGGGAACTGTGAAGTAGCCAACTATACCAATGATCAGAAAGATCAGATACGCTGTATCGGTAGGACTGAAGAACGTATCACCCCCTGTATGGATCTGATTGATATCCAGTTTAAGCATTTGCTCCTGGATTTTGCCAATGATACTTCCGAAAATATTGGCAACGGGTAGCCAGAGATAGATATTAATGTAACGAGCTAGCCAAACAGTGAGTGTATGTGTAAAACCATCAAAAACAGCTACCCCAAAAACAAGAGGCCCCAGAATCGCTAGTACAATGAGTTGAAAGGTGCGAAGGGTATTCAGGCAAAGGGCTGCTGCTTCAAATAGGAGTTCGAGTACCTGACTCATCCATTCTTTGATGGAATTACGAAAGCTATAAGAGGCTTTGGCCATAGCAAATTTGATATCATTGCCTAGACTTTCCAGAGTGCTTTCAGTAGAGGGATCACTCCCTTCATGTGTGTATTTATACCAACGATCTCTATCCCCGTTTCCTGAATGGCCTACATACATTTGCCAGGTATTGGTTTGTTTGATAGCTGCTTCCTTTTGTTTTAGTAGTAGCGCAATGGATTGATTGGATCCTTTGACCATAGAACTGGTTGCTGTGACAGTAGGTTTGAGAACTCCATTGACTACATCTAGTACAGATGGAAAGAGGGCAATACAAAAACCAAGTGCAAAAGGACGTAAGAGTGGATAAAAGTCAATCGGTTCGGCATTGGCCATATGTCGCCATACCCGAGCTGCAATGTAGAAGAGTGCTGCAAATCCTGCGATCCCTTGGGCAACACTGATAAGCTTGCTGCACAGAGGCATCATCTCGTTATACAATTGTTCCAGTATGGGTTGTAAGCCATTCATCTGCTGGGCAGTTGTTTGTGCCCAGCTCAGCTGAGGCAAAAGCAGTCCCATGATCACGGGTAACGTGATTTTTATCCAGGTTTTCATAGTTAGTAGAGTAAGCTATTGAGCTATGCCGTATAAGTTTTCTAATGTTTGATTGTTGTTGCGCTGATGTGTCCGTTGAATAGCCAGAAGGGTTGTGCTATTATTGAACTCCCGAAGGAAAAGAAGTTTATCCTGCATATGTGAGTAGATCTGATCAATAGCCCCGAGTCGCTCTTCATCACTCATGCGTAGTTTGTTGGCTGTGACTACTGTAGTTAATTCATCCAGATGGGTAAGGCTTTGTTTGAAGAGTTGCTCGTAGACAGAGCCCAGATAATTAATTTCTTCCGGTGTGAAATTGTTATCCTTTCGAAATCGGTTGTAAGCAAGTTTATATTCCTTTACCAGTAGCAACTGGTAGTTAATAATGTCTTTTACCCTTTTGTATTTCTTCACCTCTGGACTAACCTGCCATAAGCCATCCAAAAATACATGGTGCAGTTTGAAATTGCCTTCAGAGATGCCTTTGATAGTAGTATAGCCTTTGTAAATAATCTCATAGCCTTTTTTCAGATCTTTAAGGATTTGCTTGAACTGAGCGAGCTTGCCTATATTCAATAGTAGTTGCTGAATCTCCTGTTCCTGCGCCTGTACTTTAGTCGTAGTGGTTGCATGCAATAAAAGAAGAAGTATACATAGCTTTTTCATAGTTGTAGTTCATTTTCTATTGTGTTGAAGCGCCATTCAACGTGTGACTGGTTTGTGTATCTTTTTGCGACCGGATGCGAGAGGCAATAAGAATCATCGTTTCACTATGAAAGTGTTTAAGGAAAGTATAGTGATCCTGCATCTGGATATATAGATCATCTATCCGACTCAACCGATTTGCGTCATTCATGGAAAGTGTATTACTTGTTGTCAGAGCAGACAGGTGATCTATTGTCTGCTGACATTCAGATAACAATCTTTCATGTACTCGCTGAATATAACTTATTTCATCAGAGGTTAAGACCTGACTGGATTTAATCTGCTTACTATCCTTTTTACAAGTTCCTTTAATGACTACATGCAACTGGAGTATGGCAGATACCTTACTATATTTTTGAATAGTAGGATTAACATCATCCAGGCTTTGAAAGTAGTTTTTGTGTAAAGAGAACTCTTTGTCTTTGATATCCCCAATAAACGTAAGACCATCTTTGGTAATAGAATATCCCTTCTTTAAAAACTTGATATAGACCTGTAAGGCAGCTATTTGTTTGAGCAAATATTCTTTCTGAGTTTTTTTCTGCTGTAGCCACTCTTTAACATTCTGGGAATAAATTGTAGTGGTAAAGACAGAAAAGAAGCCAATTAGTATACATAGTTTTTTCATATAATTGATTTATGAGATAAAACAGCCTTGAACTATTGTAAGCCATACAATTTGCGAGTTACCTCAATATCTTGTTGGCCTTTGGATCGTTGCAAACTGAGCATCTGATTCTGAGTATTGAATTCGACCAGATCATAATAATTACTTTCTACCTGGTCAGCTGCCGCATGGATGATTTTGAGCCGTTGGGCATCGGTCATTTTGGTTGTCAGCGATTGTGTAATCAAAAGGATCTGATCCATATTGTTTGCACTTTCTTCCAGAATACCTGTATAGACTTTAGACATATAGTCTAGTTCGCCAGGAGAGAAATGTTTATCCTGTTGAAATAATCGCCACGCTCGTTTGTACTCATTGACCAGACGTATTTGTTTTTGACTTATATCTTTAATTCGCTGGTAGTAGGTGATAAGTGCTTTGACTTTTGCCAGCTCATCATAATATTGTTTATAGATACTACGTTGTTTTTCTACCCACTCCGATATCTGATCCAGTTTGAGTTTAGACATCGTATTTTCCAGCGTCTTCTGGGCATTCTGCAACCAGATGACTTTATTCTGTTGTCGTTGGATTTTTAGATCGACTGCCTTGATTACTTTCACAACGGCTGCTTTAATAATGGCTGCAATGCCAAGTGCCTTCGTCTGTTGAATGGGTACCAGAAATAAACCCATTGCCAGAGTGGTTAGAATAAATGCTTTCTTCATCTCAGTACGATTTACGTTTGTGGTTCAGTTTTAGGCTTTTGTTTTTATATCATTGACCAGAGCAGCAATGCCTTTTTGTATACTTCCACATTTTTTGGCATACTGGAGAACTTTCATCTTTTCGGTTTCTTCTGTAGTGTAGGCAAAGTATTCTTCCAGCGATACCTCTGTGCGATAGACCTTTGAAACCATACCGCCCAGAGAGATAAAAACCTCCTTGTATTTCCGGGATGGATCATTGGCTTTATTAACAGATAAGACCAAGGCCTTTTCTTTCTCAGTTAGTCCCAATAGTTCTTGTATTTGGTCAAACTTATTTTGGTATTTGCTTTGATCCAGTAGGATTTTGCAATCACTGTTATTGATGATAGCTTGTTTAACTACGGGTGAACTAATGATATCCTCCACTTCCTGTGTGACCACAATGGCTTCTCCATAAAATTTACGAACTGTCTTAAACAGGTATTTGATATACTCTGCCATCCCTTCTCTGGCAATGGCTTTCCAGGCTTCTTCAATGAGGATCATTTTGCGAATCCCTTTTAGCTTACGCATTTTGGAGATAAAGACTTCCATGATAATGATGGTCACAACTGGAAACAGGATGGGGTGATCTTTGATGTTATCCAGTTCAAAGACAATGAACCGTTCGGTCAGCATATGCAGGTTTTCGGTAGCATTCAACAAGAAGTCAAACTCACCTCCCTGGTAATAGGGTCGGAGTACATACAGAAAGTTGTCGACATCAAAATCCTTTTCTTTTACTTTATCATTGCTGAGGATTGTTACAAACTCATCCCGCAGAAATTCATAGAAGCTATTAAAACAGGCAAATAGGGTAGGAGTAGCCTCTAGTTTCTCATAATAGAGTTGCAATGCATTGGACAGGGCTACATATTCCGAGCGGTTGAAGGTTTCATTGTCCTTCTTCCAGAGCGCTAACAGCAGGGTTTTGATACTCTCTTTTTTCTCTGTGTCCAGTTTGTCTTCTTCCCCAATAAAAAAGGGATTGAAACGGATAGGATTCTTTTCATCATAGGTAAAGTAGTATCCCTTTACCATGTCACACAATCCTTTGTAGCTATGACCTACATCCACCAGTACAATGTGAGTCCCCTGTTCATAGTAACTCCGTACCATATGATTGGTAAAGAAAGACTTTCCACTTCCAGAAGGACCCAAGATGAATTTATTGCGATTGGTACAGATACCTTGTTTGACTGGTTCGTCACTGATGTCTACATGGACAGGCTTGCCTGTTAGGCGATCTCCTAACCGAATACCTACCGGACTCACCGATGATCGATACCCTGTTTCCAGATTTAAAAAGCAGGTTGCTTGTTCAGCAAAGGTGTCAAAGGTATCGTTGCTTGGAAAGTCGGCTTCGTTACCTGGCATGCCTGCCCAAAAGATTTGAGGAGCACCGACAGTTTCCTGTTTAGCTACTGCATCCATTTGAGCAAGTGCAGAAGAAACCATATTTTTCAGATCCTTTAGTTTGGATTTACTATCCGTCCAGACTAGTATATTAAAGTGAGCCTTTACTGGTAGACGTTGTTCGCTGATAGCTTCATTTAAGAAGGCATTGGTCGCATCACGCGCAAGCATATTTTCACGGGAGTAGGCCGAAAGAGATTGTAAGCGTAACCGTTTGGATTCTAACTTCTGGATGGTTTTCTGTGAATCTTCTACGAAGATATATTGGTTGTAGATATGATTACAGGGTAAAAGCTGACCCAGCGTAGAAGCAAACCCTACAGAGAATTTGGTTTTATCTGTAGAATACCGATCATAATTGATTCGTGAGCCACACAAGGCTGGTAGATCCTCAGCTTCTGCAAGCGTGTATACCTGACAATGTTGATCTCCAACCTGGATATCTTCTTCAAAATGAATGTCCTTATAAAGTGGTGAGCTTGTTTGGGTAGACAAATAGCAATACCGTTCTACTAAGCCCATTTTACTTTGTTGACTTACTAACTCTTGCTCGGTAAGGCGTTTCAGCTTGACAAAGCCACTGTCTTCCAGAATGCGTTTAAACTGCCCTGCAGTATCCAGAAAGTCCTGGAGCATTTGAGACTTTAACACTTCTTGTGGGACAATAGAACTACGGATCAGATTGGAAAATAGTGAACTGCTTGTTTTTCTACCAGCTGGCTTTTTGGTCAGCATAATATAACATTGGTGTTCCAGAAAGGGACGTTCATTGAAAAAGCGTTCACTACTATGGGATAGAAAGCTATTGTCAGTTTGAGTAAAGTCAGGTTTGTACTGTGTTTCTAAAAACCAATCTTGTTTGTGAAAGACAGAAAAGCGAGGCAATACTTTAATGGCTTTGATCCAGATTTGGTGAAAGGCTTCATACTCCTGGTTTGAGAGCGTAAATATTTCAGGAAGTTCTGCCTGAAATACCAGCGTGACATCGCCTTGTTTGGACAATAAACAGTCATGTTCAATGCCCATAATGGGAAATATATCCTGCAGCACTTTTTCCATCTTGATACGAGTTGAAAGGAGTTAGGAAGTAGTATAGTTGAGAGAGATAATCTTTAGGATTATTGTTTTACTAATTCTTGGCTTTTTTGAGGAGAAATATGTCCCGGTTATAGGATTTTATAACATTAGTAACTTGTCGTCTGGCAATCTTTTTCATTAGACCATATTCGCCATAGGTATTGCTGAGTTTATAAATCTGAAACGTTATACCTGCTCCCAAAATCAGAATGATACCTAGGCTGATGAACGTATTCAAGCCTACAAAGTAGAAAAGGGCATATAGAACCAGTAAAGCAACAATACCTGCTCCCAGATACCAGATGTATTGAGCTTTGAGGCCTTTGAATTCAATGCTTTTATTGATGCCTTTGTTGATTGTATAGACGCTGTTAGTCATAGAAGTATATAGTTAAAGTTTAGCTCTCAGATGGCGCTTTACCATAGGCGAAGGCTTACATATATCTGATTTAGTTGTGGTCTTTGTATTGCGAGTAATGACCTTCAACAACGGTTGGGTAACATACTGGCAGATACTTGGAAAAACGGGTTGGATGTTTTTCTCTGTTACTGCGATATTCTTCTGTTCAGTTTGCTCGGTCTGCTTAAGCTGGTTGTGTTGGATCTTTAGGGTAATTTCTCGTTCGATTCTTGCCAGATCATTTTTCATTTGAATAAGTTCTGTCTCCTTATCAAATGGTTTGCAAGTGAGTTCTGTAAGTATAGATTGATTGGCTTTTAGCTCTTCCAAGTCCTTTTGATACTTTGCGTGGAGGGAATCAACCCGATCTATTGCATTCAAAAAGTGACGGGCTGCCAGTTTGGGATTATCTTTATTCGGCTGACCCTGATTAAACGTATACTGGATCTCGCTTCCTACCCGTTGAGCATAAAAACTATTGATGTAGCTTTCTACAAGCTGATTCGTATCCCATTGATCTTCTCTTTCTCGTTTAATGTAGAGATCAAATCCATAGAGCGTTCCAATTTTGCCTGTTTGCTCCTGATCCCAGTTATTGTGTATCTGGATGAGATATTTTCCAATTGTTTCTGGCTCATTGACTGCAAATCCTTTCAGATGAATAGGATTTGCTTTCGTACCAGCCTTTTCATACTGAAGCTGGCTATGATACCAACTGGAATCTTCCTTTAAGTAGTTTAGAATTTTACCTGTAACAGACTTTTCCTGTATAAGAGTGTCCAGCTTGGTTTTAGCCTTGGATTGTTCACGATAGTGAGCTACTTTCAGACTTTCCAGAACGGCTATCTTCTTTTCCAGTTTAGACTTTTCAAGTAGCGATGTATCACCTGAAAGGATAGCAATGTATTCTGAAAAATTCATCCCACTTTTTTCATCTACAGCTCCCTCATCAATAGTCCGTACATTCAGTTCACAGTTTTTCATCTGACTAATGAATGTCTGCTTGTTTTTAAGCAGATTGAACTTGTAGTTATCCAGTGACTGCTCAACGGCATACACAAAACATTGCACCTTATTGCCATACTGTTCTCTTGCCAGCCAGTTTCCCTGTCTGGCTCCTCGTCCATTGCGTTGTTCTAATTCGGATGGCTTCCAGGGAATATCCAGATGATGCAGGGCGATCACTCTTTCCTGTACGTTGAGTCCAGTTCCCGCTTTTTCTGTACTTCCAATCAGAATCCGAATCTCTCCCTGATTCATTTTTTGGAAAAGCTCTGGCTTTTGTTTGTCAGTCCAATCATGAATAAAGCTTATATGACTGGCCGGAATTTTAAAGTCAGTCATTAGCTTTTGTTTTAATGCATCATAGATATTGAATGCATCTGATTTGGGAGTGCCAATATCCGAGAAGATAATCTGTGTGCCTTTGTGGGGCATGCTTTGTTGATACAGTTCAGCTACCTTTCTGGCACAGACATTTACTTTATGATTGGGATGGTCTTCATATATACTTTCATTAATCAGACGCATGTCGGCAGCCATCTTTTTGGCGTAACTGGTGGCTATGAGCATCCGTCCTTTGTCCTCTTGTTTTGAAAGTGGTGACCTGCCAATCAGCGTACCATCACCTGTTTTGGCAAACTGCATGAGCTTTTGTGTAAATTCCTTCTGTGCGGGAGTAGGAGGTATATTGATCAGCGTTTCCTGTAATTCAGGTTTTGCCAGTTCAATATGTTTAGCCGTTTTATAATCTGTGATCTCATTGTAAAACAAGGCTAATTCCGGTACTTTAATAAAATGGCGAAATCGTTCTTTGGCAATGATTTCATTAGTGACAGAGAATTCGAAGTCTGTTGTTTTTCGGGCAAATACCGCTGCCCAGCCATCAAAGTTTTCAATGCTTTGCCTTTCTAATTCTTTAGGGCGGAGGTATTTGAAGATCAGATACATTTCCGTCAGACTATTGGAAATAGGTGTACCGGACAGAAACGTAACACACAAATCTGAATCAAACTGAGATTGTAGTTCTCTTAGAAGCTGTCTTAAAATATCTGGAAACAAAAAAAGGCATTGAAAAAAGTTGAATTTTTGTCGTGACCAAACTCCAAAAAAACAACTAGCCAATGCCTTCATCAAAGAAAAAACAAAAAAAGAAATCG
>JASJOS010000019.1 GCA_030068525.1 Xanthocytophaga flava | reverse complement strand
GGCTATCTCCATCGGGATCAAAGGCAGCGGGGTTGTGGGTGAATTTTTGACCTACTTCGGCATTGTCGACCGGGGGATTTCGAAGTTGTGGAGTGCTGTTGGAGCCAAGATTAGGAATAATATTAAGCACAGTCTCTACATAAAAAGGAGTTACGACCGAATTACTCATGTTTACAATCTCTGCATTTCGAAATTCTTCCTGAAAGTAAATCACATAGGAGCCTTGACTTAGGAAAGTATAATTAAAGGTATAAGTAAGCTCTTCAGTCTCAGGGCCTACTACACGTTGTGGAAGATTGAGATCTGCATTTAGTCTGGCAATAGGCGACAACCTCTGTCCATTTGAAATTGGAACCACTATAATAGTTGCCTTAGGCTGCTCAGCACATGTTGGACACGCATCTCTATAAAGAGTTAGTGTGAAGATATAAGTAGGGGTATTGGGATACAACTTATCTCGTATAGCTGTAATCTGTCCGGCACGTAAATGTGTTCCATAAGACATCTCTGATAAGAGCACTATAGAAATAAATAGTGAGAAGAATTGTATATAGTGTTTCATAAGTGGATTGTAGTTTGATTACAAAACGCTTATAGTAACAATGGAAGTATATCTGGAGGAATAAAGTTTAAATAGATTTTATTGCGAGGTAGATTTTACTCCAGAATAACAGTAAAAGCACTTTTAACTAAAATCTTACTGCAATGCAAATTGCAAAAGTGATTAAGTAATCAAGAAAGTAAATCATTAAAACAATATGTAAGCACAGAGTGTTTTATCTACTAATAGGATACGGAAAACAAATACATGACAATTTACAAGTCAGTGGTAGACAAGTTTCTATTGTTGGATTTTATAGATGGCATTTGTTCCAAAGAGATTAGTAGATATTTATATAGTAGAGTGTAGAAAAAAATAGAAAACCTTGTAAGTTTTTTTGTGTTTATAGGAATAGATTCTATAAATGTTTGGGAGACCTTGATTTTCATTCAAGTAAGTTATTTAGATTGAGTCAAAATAAATGGATTCTTTTGCATGCTATTAATTCCAAATGTACTTTTGAGCGATAGTAAAATATCAAAATAATATCTGTTTCACGTCAAAAACTATCGAGTTATAACATTTATGAATTGGTTAGTAAACGCTTTAACCAGTACCATTGGCCGCAAAGTTCTGATGGCACTTAGTGGCTTGTTTTTAATACTATTTTTGGTAGTGCATTTGGTAGGGAACCTACAATTATTGAAAAGCGATGGAGGGATAGCTTTTAATACATATGCAAAGTTTATGGGACACAATCCTTTAATCCAGACTGTTTCTATTCTGAACTTTGTTTTCATTCTGACTCACATCTTTGTTAGTTTGTTTTTAACACTTCGTAACAGTAAGGCACGTCCTCACGGGTATGCATATGTGAATAACAGTAGTACCTGGAGTTCACGAAATATGGGAATTTTAGGAACAATCATTCTGGTATTTCTGGTTGTTCACCTAGTGAATTTCTGGGGAAAGATGAAATTAACAGATTTCGGGATTGGTTCTTATGTAGAACATGACACAACTCAGGATTATCTTGACTTGTATACAACTACAAAGGCTGCATTTCAGGATTGGTGGTTAGTGTTGCTGTATGTAGTTTCTATGATTGCGCTGGCATTCCACTTGTCTCATGGCTTCCAGAGTGCCTTTCGTACAATAGGGGTTAACCATCCTAAATACACTCCTTTCCTAAAAGGTTTAGGTCTTGCTTTCTCTATTATAGTACCTGCAGGCTTTGCTATAATTCCTGTTTACATGTTTTTACAAGGATAATTAACTGTCAGTTATTCTTCAAAATATAAGACTCCGATAGATACAGCGTTGAATGTCTGAATAATATGGAGCAAAAATCTGAAATCTTAATTGTTTCACCTGTATGAAATTAGATTCAAAAATTCCAGAAGGTCCTTTAGCAGAAAAATGGACTAAACATAAATTTAATCTTAAGTTGGTTAACCCTGCCAACAAGCGTAAATATACAATTATTGTTGTTGGTACAGGATTAGCAGGAGCTGCCGCAGCGGCTTCTCTGGCTGAATTAGGATACAACGTAAAAGCATTTTCATTTCACGATAGCCCACGTCGTGCACACTCAATTGCTGCACAGGGTGGAATTAACGCTGCTAAAAACTATCAAAATGATGGTGATAGTGTTTATCGGCTATTTTACGATACAATCAAAGGAGGGGATTATCGTGCACGTGAAGCAAACGTATACCGTCTGGCAGAAGTGAGTGTCAATATCATTGACCAGGCTGTAGCACAAGGTGTACCTTTTGCCCGTGAATATGGTGGAACACTGGCTAACCGCTCTTTTGGTGGTGCTCAGGTATCACGTACATTCTATGCACGTGGTCAAACTGGTCAGCAGTTATTGTTGGGTGCTTACAGTGCACTGAACCGTCAGATTGCCAGTGGAAAAGTAACGATGTATACACGTACTGAGATGTTGGATGTAGTGACAGTTGATGGGAAAGCACGTGGTATCGTAACTCGCAATCTGGTGACAGGAAAAATAGAGTCTCATGCTGGTGATGCTGTATTGCTATGTACAGGAGGATATGGAAACGTGTTTTTCCTTTCTACCAATGCAATGAACAGCAATGTGACTGCTGCATGGCGTGCACATAAAAAAGGAGCCTTATTTAGCAATCCTTGTTATACTCAGATTCACCCTACCTGTATTCCGGTATCCGGAGATTATCAGTCTAAACTTACACTGATGTCCGAATCATTGCGGAATGATGGACGGGTTTGGGTTCCTAAAAAAGTGGGTGATAACAGACCTCCTGATCAGATTCCTGAAGACGAACGTGATTATTACCTGGAGCGTCGTTATCGGTCATTTGGTAACCTGGTGCCTCGGGATGTGGCTTCACGAAATGCTAAAATGGTATGTGATGAAGGTCGTGGGGTAGGTCCTACCAAGCTGGCAGTTTACCTGGATTTCGCAGATGCTATCAAGCGCGATGGTGAACAGAAAATTTCTGAGAAATATGGTAACCTGTTTGATATGTATGAAAAGATCACAGGCGAAAATCCATATAAAATGCCTATGCGTATTTATCCTGCTGTTCACTATACAATGGGTGGATTGTGGGTTGATTATAACCTGATGACAAATATACCAGGGCTATATGCGTTAGGAGAGGCTAACTTCTCTGATCACGGAGCTAACCGTTTGGGTGCAAGTGCACTGATGCAGGGATTGGCAGATGGTTATTTTGTGATTCCTTATACTATTGGTGATTACCTTGCAGGTATGAATCCTTCTACGGATAAAGTGTCTGTTGATCATCCTGAATTTAAAAAGGCAGAACAGGAAGTAATGGATATGACTAAAAAGTTATTATCTATTAATGGGACTAAAACAGTAGATGACCTGCATAAGGAACTAGGCAAGGTGATGTGGGAGTATTGCGGAATGGCTCGGAATGCTGAGGGTTTGAAGATTGCCAAACAAAAGATCAAAGAGATCAAAGCTGATTTCTGGAAAAATGTAAGAGTGTTAGGCAAAAATGAAGAACTAAATCAAAGTCTGGAGAAAGCACACCGCGTTGCTGACTTTATTGAATTAGGTGAGTTAATGGTAGATGATGCCTTGGCTCGTAATGAATCATGTGGCGGTCACTTCCGTGAAGAATACCAGTCGGAAGATGGGGAAGCAGAACGGGATGATGAGCATTATGCCTATGTTTCCTGCTGGGAATACAAAGGACCTGGTCAGGAAGAAGAATTACATAAAGAAGAATTGATCTTTGAAAATGTGAAACTGACAAAACGAAGCTACAAATAAGAGGCTTCTCTTAACTTATTAAAAAACAAGACCTTTTCTGCTGGATAAGGTTAACACGATACATATGAAACTGAATCTGAAAATATGGCGTCAGAGTGATGCTTCTGCCAGTGGCAAATTGGTGGATTATAAAGTGGATATCAATCCGGAGATGTCTTTTCTGGAAATGCTTGATGTGTTGAATGAAGAGTTAGCCAGAAAAGGAGAAGATCCGGTTGCTTTTGATCATGATTGTCGTGAAGGAATTTGTGGTGCGTGTAGCTTATATATAAATGGTCGTCCTCATGGACCTATGCAGACTACTACATGCCAGTTGCATATGCGTCATTTTAAAGACGGAGAGACTATTATTATAGAGCCATGGCGTGCTGCTGCATTTCCTCTTCTTAAGGATTTGGTCGTAGACCGTTCTGCTTTTGATCGTATCAACCATGCAGGTGGCTTTGTTTCTGTGAATACGGGTTCTGCACCAGATGCAAATGAGATACTTATTCCTAAAACAGAATCTGATGAGGCGTTTAACTCTGCTGCTTGTATCGGATGTGGTGCGTGTGTAGCAGCTTGTAAAAATGCTTCCGCTATGTTATTTGTAAGTGCTAAAATCTCTCACCTGGCTTTACTACCTCAGGGACAACCTGAGCGGGAACGTCGGGCAGAAAATATGGTAGCTCAGATGGATGCCGAAGGTTTTGGTGCATGTACAAATACTGGGGCTTGCTCTATTGAATGTCCAAAAGGAATCTCTATGAGCAATATTGCTTTAATGAACCGTGATTTTATTTTCGCTTCTCTTACTTCTAAACCTGAATTAAAGGTGTCTGAAGGCGCATAGTTTATTTCTATATATAGTTAGAACCTGGCATTTGATATACTATTAAATGCCAGGTTTTTCTTTTTTTAAGAATGGCATTTCCTTATATGCGGGTAAGAAGGGTAGGAAGCGGGTCGGTTGCGGGCAAGATGTAAAATCCTGATAGTCAATAAGGGTAAGAAGTGCCAGATGTTTAGGGCTAAATAGTAGCAGAAGAATAGGAGCAGAAAGGGTTAGTATATATTATATTTATTATTTTCTTTTTATATAGTATATATAATACACGTAGTATAGAAAATATTCTTACCCCTTCTTACCCTAACTGATTATCAGGATTTTACATCTGACCCGCAACTGACCCGCTTCCTACCCTTCTTACCCTCTATAAATAGTTTTACTTCAAAGTATTTTAATATTATTTTATGCTCTTTTAGTTTGAACACTAATTAGTCAACACAGGAAAATATAGTTAATTATAAATAAATATGGAATATGTAATTATAGTGGCTGGAGGTTCTGGAAGCCGTATGAGATCAGATATACCTAAACAATTTCTGGAAGTCAGAGGATTGCCTATTTTGATGCATACTATAAGACGGTTTTATGAATATTCCCAACATATCCAGATAGTTCTTGTATTACCTGTAGAACAATTAGAGACATGGGAGAATCTAAGAGAGAAATATGCCTTTACGATTGATGTGAAAGTAGTAATAGGAGGAAAAACGCGCTTCCAGTCTGTCAGGAATGGCCTTCAGGTAATTGATAATCTGGAAAGCATGGTTGCTATTCATGATGGAGTACGTCCATTTGTTCCCATAGAGGTAATACAGCGTAGTTTTCAGGTTGCAAAAGAAAAAGGTTCCGCCGTTGCAGCTGTATCTCTAAAGGATTCTATTCGTCAGGTTCTATCAGATGGAACTACACAAAGTGTAAACCGGGCTGATTTTCGTTTAATTCAAACTCCACAAACTTTCCAGACATCTCTCATTAAAAAAGCATTTGAAGTGCCAGAATCTGAACTATTTACAGATGATGCTAGCGTGGCAGAGGCTGCCGGACATAAAATTTCATTAATTGAAGGCGATTACCGGAATATAAAGATTACTACTCCAGAAGATTTGGAATGGGCTCAGTGTGTCTCTTATTAGATGTCTTTATCCTTTTTACTGTTAATAGGTAACTCCAGAATATAATTACAGATGTATGATTTATGTTCTATTTTGTAATTTATTAGGCAGAAACTGTAAATATTTCTTAGTTTAAAATAGAAATTGCATTAGTGAGAAAATATAATGAGCTTATAATAAGCTTGTTGTATTTTTTTTATATATGCAATTTTCTTGTATTATTGCTTGTGATTTTAGTGCACAGCATAAACTTGCATATGTAAGAAAGTAAATAAAACTATTGTAACCCTTTCATTTTAAAAGGATTACTTTGATATACTGAACTACTGTACTGAAAGGTGATACCTTTTGTTACTTACAGACTTAGAGGCTTTTACAGAATTCCAAGTTGCACAAATGATATGAAACAACTCTACATTATGGGAAGATTAATCTTACGCCAGCCATTATTTTTTCTTCTTTCACTTTTTTTTATCTGTAATATCTCTCAGGCACAACCTGGAAAAGATGGTCCTCTTACAGTTTCAACTTCCGGATTAGTCGTCAATAAATATACACGCTTAACAGCAAACATTACTGCCGGAGCCAATACTGCTACTGTAAATAACATTGCAACTGACTTAGGCGGGTTGCAAAATGGAGATCTTATAATGATCATTCAGATGCAGGGAGCCAGCATTACCACTACAGACGATATCAATTATGGTAGTGTTTCTGCTTACAATAATGCAGGTAAGTATGAGTTCAAGTATGTTACAGGTATCAATAGCAACACGTTTCGTGTGAATAGCGCCTTTGCCAATAGCTATACGGTAGCCGGACATGTTCAGGTTGTAAAAGTCCCTCAATACTCAACTCTAACTGTCAATTCTGGTGCTTCTATGACCGCGCCTGCATGGGATGGTGCTACAGGAGGGATTGTTGCTATTCATGCACAAACTACAATTACTGTTAATGGTACGATTACAGTTGATGCTAAAGGGTTCAGAGGTGGAGTTTTTCATAATGCAAGTGATGCAGTTACTAATCCTCCCTATACTAGTTATAGAAGTACTGTCAATACCAACGGGGGGGAAAAAGGAGAAGGGATTGCTGGAAATCAGAATGAATATACGGCTTTAGGTGGTAGATATAGCCGTGGGGCTCCTGCCAATGGTGGGGGTGGAGGTAATACACACAATGCTGGTGGTGGCGGTGGTGCTAATGGTGGAAATGTTGCGCTATGGACAGGGCAGGGGGTTATGTGTAATACTTGTACAGGATTTGCTGCATGGGCACTTGATCCAGGATATACTGCTAATGGTAATACTCGGACTACCTCACAGGGTGGAGGAAGAGGAGGATATACTAGAGGTATTAATGACGCTAATGCTACTACTACGGGACCTGGTAATGCAGCCTGGGGTGATAATAAAAGAAATGAAGTAGGAGGTTTGGGTGGACGTCCATTAACTGCCGCGCCAGGAAATCGTATTTTTTTAGGTGGTGGAGGTGGCGCCGGTGATGCAAATAGTAATTCAGGAGGCAATGGGGGTAATGGCGGCGGCTTAATTTATTTGTTGGCTAATACTGTAACAGGCACAGGTAGCCTATCTGCCAATGGACAGAATGGTTCCAATACAAATAATCAGAATATTGATGCTGCCAGCGGTGGTGGAGCTGGTGGAACTATAGTAATAGATGCAACTTCTATTACAAACGTATCACTAAATGCTAGAGGGGGTAATGGGGGTAGCCAAGTGACTCCTATTACTATTACAGGTGAATCAGAAGGTCCTGGTGGTGGTGGTGGTGGTGGTTTTGTTGCTGTACCTACAGGTTCATCGCCTACTATTGATACTTCTCCAGGTATTAATGGTATAACGGCATCTACAGCATTAAACGAATTTCCGGCCAATGGGGCTACTTCGGGTAATAACGGAAGTTCAACCACTTTTTCTCCAACTACGCTGGCTTTTGTTTCCTCTATTACAGATAAACCTATTATTACTGTAAGTAAGCGGGTAGAGCCTATAGGACCTATTACTCAGGGAACTCCACGAAGCTTCTATTATATCATTACTGTTCAAAATTCAGGGCCTGGAACTGCAACCGGTGTTGAAGTTCGTGATGATCTTGCTTTGATCGGAGCTGGAGTAACCTATACAGGATCTACCTATACCAACCTGGATGGTACAGCCTCTGGTGGGGGAGTAGTGCCGGGTGCAGGTTCTACCAATCTTACATTTGGAAATTATACCCTACCTCCCAATAGTGCAATCGAGTTATATTTTCAGGTGAATTTTAATGGATCACAAGCTGTAGGTATTTACAATAACTCAGCAAGTGCTTATTTTGATGATCCCACATCCGCTGCAAGCCCTGTTGTAAAAGTCACTCCTGGAGGGACATATACTGATGGAAGTGGTACGGTAGGAGGTAGTAATTACAATGGAGCTGCTGCAACATTAGAAGATGTAACCATTAACAATACAAATAATGCCCCAACAGCTACAAACAATTCCTATACAGCCAAGCAAAGTGTGCTGATGTATGGAAACGTGATCACTGATAATACTGGAGCTGGAGTAGACTCTGACCCGGACGCAGGTACGCGTATTACTGTAGAGACAGATCTGGTTTCCTATAACACAGGACAAGGAAAACTCGTTATTGCAGACAATGGACAGTTTAGCTTTGTCTCTGCACCAGGTTTTACAGGATCATTTACATTTACATACAATTTGATTGACAATGGTTCACCTGTAAGGCAATCTAATACTGCTACCGTTACAATTCAGGTAAATTCAATGCCTGATACAGATGGGGATGGCATAGCTGATATTACTGATCTGGATGATGACAATGATGGTATTCTGGATATTATGGAAGCTGGTTGTGGTGGTACAGGTGTCATCAATACAGCTTCAAACCTGATTGTCAATGGTAACTTTAATCAAGGTATCCCTGCCTCTACTACTCCTGATCCGCAATATATAGCTCCTGGAGGGACTTGGGGTAGTGGAACATGGACAAGTGGGGTTGCTTACAATGGATACAATGTATATCCGGTTGATACACGGATTGCAATTCAGCGAGGTGTAGTTACCTATTCTCCAATTGACCCTACAGATCCTGCTGTACCAGAATATGGTGTACCTAGCGGGTATCGTGTAGTACAGGGACCTTTTGCCGGGGATGCACCTTTTAATGTACCTGCCTCTGATACCTATTTATATTCCAATGGAAATAGTTTAGGGGTTCAGTATGTTATCTGTCGTCAGACTATTTCTGGTTTAACTCCCGGACGTGATTATATTCTGGTATCCTATACTTCCAATGCTATTAACCCAATATTGACAGACCCTGCGGCACCAGAAGATGGAATTATGCAGTTCTATGTTGATAATGTGGCTCCTTTTGATGGTGCGGATGCGCAGCCTGTAGGCGAAGGATATGTAGTATATAAAGATGGAGATCCTAAGTCTGGTCATGCTGGAAAAGATTTATGGGATCGTCGTCAGGTAGTTTTCCGGGCTACTGCTCCTACGGCAGTGTTTGAACTTCGGGATGCTCAGTTGGGTATCAACGGAGATGACTTTGTAATTACCTACGCAGGGGTATTTCCTTATAATGACTATTCTTGTGCGAGTCTTCCTGCTGATCCATCCGGAGATGAGGATGGTGATGGGGTAGCAAACTGGCAGGATGCAGATGATCCGGCTCTGGGTCCATTGGGTTTAACAGCCAGTGGCATTCGTACCGTGTATGCCAGTCTGGACCCGGATGGAGATGGCCTCCTCAGCCAGTTTGATCTGGATTCAGATGGAGACGGTTGTCCTGATGCCAAAGAGGCTGTATCTGGTGCCACTGTAAATGCAGATGGTACCGTAGGCTCTGGAGCTGTATATGGATATAATGGTTTCTTTGATTCACTGGAATTAATGTCTACTACAGGAGGAACACCTGTTGAAACAGGTACGACGAACTATACACTAGCTGCTACTTCCGGAACATATAACTTTTTAAATAAAACTGTATTTTCAGCTTGTAGCAATAATGCTCCTACTGCCAGTGATAAAATAATTCGTATTCGTAAAAATACAACACTACATCCTTCTTCCTATACATTCACTACAGGTGACTTTGGATTTGCTGATGCAGATCCTGGTAACTCCCTGGCAAGTGTAACCATTACTTCTTTACCTGTTAAAGGGACACTGACGCTGAATGGAGTTGCAGTAACCGTTGGGCAAGAGATTGCCACGGCAGATATTCCAGATTTAGTCTATACACCTGTAGTAGATGAAACAGGAAATCCTTACACAACTTTCCAGTTTAAGGTGCGTGATAATACAGGTGTATACAGTATCGCGGCCAATACCGTTACAGTAATTGTGTATGATATTGAAGCCATTGACGATTTGCCTCTAGCCAACCCAATCACGGCTGTACAGATAGGTGCACCTACTTCTGTAGATGTGCTAGCCAATGATACACATATTACAGGAAATGTAGTGACATTAAATGTAGTAAGTCAATCTTCCGCTTGCTTTACTGTTACTGCAGTAAATAATGGGACACTTACTCCAACATTTTTGATAGATGCTGGTACAGGGCCTTGTACGACCGGAACTTATTCTTTTGTCTATAATTTTACAGACAATGTGGTGGGTGTAACTTCCAATAATGCGGTAGTAACATTTACTATTGTCAATACAATTGTCCCTGTTTCTAAAACGATAGTTGTTAAAGTTAATAAAACAGTAGATCCATCATCATATACTTTTAGCCAAACGGCAGGTCAAGGTGGTACACCTGATTTTGATCTGGCTGGTGGAGATGGAACACTGCAGAAAATTGTTATTTATCAATTGCCTCTGGTAACAGATGGACAGATCTTATTGAATGGAACTCCTGTACTTGCTGGGGCGGTAATCTCAGCTACAGATATTCCGAATCTGCAATTTGTGCCTGCGGTAAATCGCTCAGGGACACCTAACCCTACTATGCAGTATCTGGCTATTGATGGAAATAACTCTCAAAGTCCGGTTGCTACAGCAGGTACAATTACATTCAGTATTGTCGATGCAATAGATGATGCCAATGTGAGTATTGCTGCTCCAATCAATGTTATAGCTAATGATAAACTGGCCGCAACTGGTACACCTATTGTTCGTGTAACGGTTCAACCAACCTGCGGTACAACTACTGTAAACGCTGATAACACAGTCACATTTACACCAGATGCGAATGGTTGTACACCCGGTAATTACTTCTTCGATTATGTATTTGACACCAATATAGGTGGTGTATCTACTGTTACATCAGATACTGCCCGGGTAACCTTTACTATTGTACAACCTACTTCAGCAGATGAAAGTATTATTGCTGCTGTCAATGTGGGTCGTCCATTTGCTGCAGGTGATTTTACAATCACAAGTGGATCAGGAGCCTTGGGGTCTGTAGTAATCAAAACATTGCCTGCTAAAGGAACATTAACATACAATGGAAGTCCTGTAACAGTTGGGGCTGTGATTCCTGTGGCTAACCTGAATCAACTAATATATCAGTCTACAGAAAGCGGTGTACCTTATACTACATTTACTTTTGCAGTAAGAGATACATACAACACGGAGAGTCCTGTCTATACAATGACAGTCAATGTGATTGAAGCGAAAGATGATCCGGCTGTGCCAACTAGCCCAATCCTTGTAGTACAAGGGTCTACAATAAATATTCCTGTATTGGCTAATGATACTATTGTATCCAATACACCTACTACATTAACCATCGGTTCTCCTTCTGATCCTTGTTTCACAGCTTCTGTTGATAATACTAATCCTAATGCACCGACTATCAATTTTGCGAGTGCAGCGTGTCCGGCAGCTGTTTATACATTTACTTATACTATTACTCAAGGTGGGTCAACAACAACTACAGCTACTGTAACCGTAACTGTAGTACCAGAAAAGCCTGTGCTAAATCCTGGGGCCACTGTTACAGTTACATTCCCCGAAGATAATAAGGTAGGGACTCCAACAGTAGAGAACTTTGCTGATCCTTCCGATAACTTCGTGACTCAGTTACAAGCTGCATTTGCCTATCCACCAAGTGCTGGTCTACTGACTCAGATCAAAATTGATTCTTTACCGCATAAAGGAACATTGAAATACAATGGAGTTGCAGTTGCTATAGGTGACGTGATTGCACTGGTAGATTTGGATAAATTGGTTTATGAGCCAGTACCAAATGAAAACGGTAGTCCATATGTTACAGGTTTGAAAGTCTATGCTGCAGGGTCAGTAGGGAATTTCAGTGATGATGCGGTACGAGTAATTATCAATATTTCTCCTGTTCCAGATGCTCCATTAGCGCAGAATGATTACAATGTGACTCTAATCAATACACCAGTTACTGGAAATGCCTTGTCAAATGACAGTGATCCGGATGCTGGTGATGTACTGACTGCAACTGCTGTATCTGGTGGTGCAACCACTCAAGGAGGTTCAATTACAATTGCAACTGATGGTATGTATACTTATACACCACCGACTGGTTTTACTGGTATTGATACTTACACATATACTGTATGTGATCAAACAGGTTTATGTTCACAGGCTGTCATAACAGTTGTTGTAAATCCTGTTTCTACAGATGGAAACAAAGCACCAATTGCAAAAAATGATAACTATACAACTATTCAGAACACTCCAATAACAATACCTGCTACTGGAGTACTCAGTAATGATAGTGATCCAAATGGGGATGCATTGACAGTAACTGTAGCAACAAATACTGCAACTGCACAAGGAGGTGTGATAACAATCAATGCAGATGGTTCTTTTAGCTATACTCCAAAAACAGACTTTGTGGGTATTGACACCTATACATATATAGTTTGTGATGGTAAAGGCTTATGTTCTGCCGCTACAGTTACGATACTGGTAAATCCTCCATTAACCAATGGAAACCGACCTCCTATTGCACAGAATGATGAGAACCGAACTAATTACAACACAACTTTGACTATAGTAACCGGATCAAAAAATCTGTTGTCAAATGACAGCGATCCGGATGGTGATGCGATTTCTATCTTACCCGTAACCAGCTGGCCTACTACACAAGGTGGAACAATAACCGTTGGTGCAGATGGAAGTTATACATATACTCCAAGAAATAATTTCTTAGGTACGGATACATACACTTATACCGTATGTGACGATGCTGATCCCAAAGGATGTGCTACCGCTACCTTATTTATTACAATAAACATTCCACCAGTTGCACATAATGTACTCGATACGCTTGTCAATCCTAATCGTCCATCACCTCCTGATCCTGCCGGACAGTCATTACAGGCTGTAGCTTTGGATAAACCACTGGTAGGTACAGACGAAGATGGTACAGTCGAAGGCTACTTGATTACAGTTTTACCAAAACATGGTGTACTATATTATACAGATAATGGTACTGAAGTTCCTATATTAACAAGTAATACAGAACTAACTGTAGCACAGGCAGCTACACTGGCTTATGAACCTACAATTGCATATTCGGGTCTGGATTCATTGCGTTATCGTGCGATAGATAACGAAGAATCTATTTCTTTGGCTGATTCTACATACAAGCTAGTAATCATTAACCGTCCGCTGGCTTTTGATGATGAACAGGTTGTTGTGCCTAATACACCGAATGTACCTATAGATGCTGCAGCCAATGATTCTGACCCAGATGATGGTACGTTTGATCCTGCTTTCTCCGAACTGGATCCAAAGGCTATCACTATCATTACACCTCCGGCCCATGGCACTGCAACTGTGACTGATGGCATAATCTATTATTCATCCACAGGCAGCTATGAAGGGTTGGACTCACTGGTATATGTGATTTGTGATAAAACGCCAACTAATTCATCATTGGGCAAAACACCTCTATGTGATACTGCTGTCGTACGCTTTATTGTAAGACCTCCTTTCATACCGGAAGGCTTTACACCAAACGGCGATGGACAACATGATTTCTTTGTGATTGAGAATCCGAACAATGATCAGATTCATCTGCAGGTATTTAACCGCTGGGGTAATCTGGTTTATGAATCCAAGGACTTCAAGAGTACTTATACTGGTGTGGCAAATGACTTCCCAACTAGTACCAGTGACTGGAATGGCAAGTCAAACAGAGGAGTTCGTGTAGGGGAAGAGCTACCAGACGGAACGTACTTCTATATCATCAAATTCAAGAACAGCGGTTTCAATAAATCCCGTTACATGACTATAATCCGGTAATGTTCTCTGCCGAATCTTGTTTGATAGAATAACTCAGGCAAGATTCGGTATAAAGACAGGTTTTCATATATATAAGATACTATTTCCAAGTTTCGTAATTGAAGGTACCAATGAGAAAAAAGATACTATTGTTCCTGTTCTTTTGTGGGGGCATGATCTCCAGCTTTGCTCAACAAGATGCTCAATATAGCCAGTATATGTTTAATATGATGGCTGTAAATCCTGCCTATGCGGGGAGTCGGGATGTACTGAGTATTACCGGTCTGTACAGAAACCAGTGGGTAGGTATGGAAGGTGCTCCGGTAACACAGACCCTGACAGCCGATATGCCTATCCGTAAAGAGAAGATCGGGATCGGTCTATCATTATTTAACGATAATATAGGTTTGACTGCTACACGTGGTATTTCTGGCGTGTATTCCTATCGGATTCGGTTTAATAAAAAAGGAACACTTGCTTTTGGTATTCAGGGTGGAGTGCTTTATTTCAATGGAGAATATTCCAAGATGGTGCTTAACCCTAATCATACACCTGACCCCACTGTACCTAATGACTATGTGCGGTATGCTCCTGTTGTCGGAGCAGGGATCTATTATTCTACAGATCGTTTTTACCTTGGGGCATCACTTCCCAATCTGGTTAAATATACCCTGACAGATCAGCGTATTATCACATCTGCTGACCCTAACGAACGGGCTATGAAGTTCCGGCACGTTTTCTTAATGACGGGTTATGTAGTGCAACTGAGTCCTTCTGTAGTCTGGAAACCTTCTGTACTGGCAAAATTTGTAAAAGGGGCACCACTTCAGTTAGATCTTAATACCAACTTCTGGTTCTATGATCGGTTTGCTGTAGGAGCTTCCTATAGAACAGGAACAGCTATTCTGGGTATGGTTGAATTTCAGATTACTCCTCAGTTACGTTTGGGGTATGCGTATGACTATGGTCTCAATGCGTTACAACGGTACAATGCAGGTACACATGAGATCATGTTACGATATGAATTTAGCTTTGATAAGGCTAAGGTACTGTCGCCACGTTATTTCTAATAGCTGGCAATTGCAAAGGCTGAGTAGAAGGGTAAAAACATCTGACAAGAATTTAAACTGCTAAAGTACAATAAGGCATTCTGCGTATAAATATTCATGGAAATGACAAAAAAAATTACTTTTTGGACATTGCTGCTTACATGTTTCCTCAGTTATCAGGCATTCTCCCAGGGGTTAGGTTTAAAGGCTCAGGGGGATAAGGCGTATGCTCGTCTGAAATATGCGACAGCTATCGATCTGTATGAGCAATACTTACAACAGGATAGTACAGATCTTTCGGTAAAAAAGAACCTGGCTGATTCGTATCGGAAAGTAGGAGACAGCAAGAATGCTGAACGACTGTATGGAGAAGTTGTTACAAAAGATCCCAATGATGCCAAGTCCGCATTTGCTTATGCTCAGATGTTATCTGAAAATGGTAAATACGAAGAGGCTAAAGTCTGGTATAGCAAATACCAGCAGCTTAATTCTGGAGATCCAAGAGGAACAGCCTTTACACAAGCCTACAATAATCTGGGAGAATTGTATGCAGATTCCTTAGAATATAAGATTTTTAAAGTGGATATTAACTCAGACCAGTCAGACTTTAGCCCAACCTATTATGATAAAGGGCTAGTATTTGTATCGGGAAGACGTCCTGATAAAAGTTCGAAAAAAGTATATGCCTGGAATAATACGGCCTTTCTGGATCTGTTTTATGTTGATTCAACTGGAGTGCGAGCCCTGCCTTATGATACAGACACAGGAGTAGATCGTTACACTTCTGCGGATGCTTATAAAACCAAACAAGAAAGCTTACACTCGGATCAAACCCGTAAAACCAGTAACGATAACAGCACACTGGGATACTATGGAGATAACTTTCCGAAAGATAACGGAGGTGTAAATCAGGATAGCCGGGTTACGCCCTTTGATAAAAAGATTAACAGCAAGTTCCATGAAGGACCCGCTGCTTTTACAAAGGATGGAAATACGATCTATTTTACCCGAAACAATTACCTGGGTAGTTCTCAAAAAGGGGATGATGGCATAGTAAAACTAAAGATTTATACCAGTGAAAAGAAAAATGGAGAATGGAGTCGTCCAAAGGAATTACCATTTAATAACAAAAACTATTCTGTAGGTCATCCAGCTCTAAGTCCGGATGGTAATACATTGTACTTTGTTTCAGATATGCCTGGTGGTTTTGGAGGAACAGACATCTATAAAGTTGCCAAAGGAACGGATGGAAAATGGAGTACTCCTGAGAACCTGGGTAAGGCTGTAAATACAGAAGGCAATGAGATGTTTCCGTATGTAGACAATACCAATAAACTGTATTTTTCCTCAAATGGCCATGCTGGATTAGGTGGTCTGGATATTTTTGAGACGGATCTGAATTCACTGGGGATTGTGGAAAATATTGGTTTCCCTATCAACTCTAAAAAGGATGACTTCGGGATGATCGTAGATTCTACCGGACGCCAGGGATACTTTAGCTCCAATCGTGGCAAAGGTGGTTCGGATGATGATATTTATATGTTTCGTAAATTGGCTGCTCCTATTCAGTTGTTTGTATATGCATATGAAAATGAGAATACACAGGATACTTTACGGGACGTACCTATCACGGTAAAAGAAGAAGGCAAAGAAGGAGTAGTACCTGGTAAGAATACAAACGGTTTATATACCTTCAATCTAAATCCTGATAAGAACTATACGATTACTGGTAAAAAGGATACCGCAACAGTAACCAAAAATGTAAGTACTACAGATCGTAAGCCTGGCGAAAAGATCAATGAAGCCTTACAGTTTATTACAGATCCGGATCTGATTGCAAAGTTGAAAGATCCTAACGGAGGTAAGAAAAAACTGCCTGCCGATTGTGATGAAAACCGCAAACTGTATTCACTGGATAATGTGTATTATGACTTTGACAAAGCTTCCGTTCGGGCTGATGCCAAACCTGTACTGACATCTGTAGTAAAGCTGATGAAAAAATATCCGGATATAGAGATCATTGTATCTTCCTATACAGATGCACGTGGTACCAACGATCCCTATAACATAAAGCTTTCTGCAAAACGATCTGATGCGGTTTACAATTACCTGGTGAAAAACGGTGTAACGAAAACCCGTTTATCAAAAGAAAGCAATAGCGAAAATGCACCTGTAAATGATTGTAAAGATGGTATTGCCTGTACAGAGGTACAGCATCAGTTAAACCGTCGTACTGAATTTTATGTAGTAAAGAACGGCCGTAATATCACCAAAGAATGTGAACTTATCACCTATAAGCTTCCTAATCGCATTGACCCTGCGGATGTACGGTTAATCTATTTTGATCTGAATAAATCAGAGATACGTTCAGATGCAGGCCCTGTACTAGATGAACTGGTAGAGACATTAAAGCAAAACCCTGGTATCAAAATCGCTGTGGCTTCTTTTGCTGATTCGAGAGCATCTCAGAATTACAATTATGCCCTATCCCGTCGTCGCTTGCAGGAGTCTGTAAACTACCTGATTAATAAAGGTGTAAGTGCTTCCAGAATAAGAATGAAGGAGTTTTATGGCGAAACTCACCTGGCAAACGATTGTCGTGATGATGTAAACTGTAATGAAGAACAACATCAGGCCAACCGCCGTACTGAGATACGGATTATCAGATAATGAGGATTACATAAACAAAAAACCTGCTTTTCAGAAGAAGAGCAGGTTTTTTGTTTATAGTGATATTTATCTTGCGTCAATGCCAGATAGAGAAAGCCGCAATTATAGCTTCATTTTAATATTCATCTTCATTGAAGAAGAAATCATCTTTTGTTGGGTAGTCAGGCCAGATCTCTTCAATACTCTCATAAGGCTGACCATCATCTTCTAGTTCCTGGAGATTTTCAACTACTTCGGTGGGAGCACCTGAACGAATAGCAAAATCAATTAATTCATCTTTGGTTGCAGGCCAGGGAGCATCTTCTAGGTAAGAAGCTAATTCTAATGTCCAATACATAGGCATTCTCTTTTATCTATGATAAAATAAAAATTGGTTTGAAAACAGATTAATGCGATACTGCTTTTCTTTGATGGAAAAGCTACAAAATCTAATACCGAAAAGTTCAAAAAATGTTTCAAATAATAAAATAAAATACTATAATTTTTTTGAACAGGTCAATAGTATGCATTTTTAACGATACGGACGGTTGGTTCGTATCTCTGCCAACTCATTTTTAAACTGATTTAATAAATTTTCTTTTACCTGAATCTTCCGTTTTTGTACGTTCAGATTAGTTGCTGGCCGCTTATTGTCCTGATTCTGGTCATCACCATATCCTTGCCGGTTGTAACTGCTGGTTTGACCAACAGAGCCACCTGCTGCTTCACTTTCCTGTAGTTCTAACTGTTGTTTATCTTTGCGTACAAGATCGCTCATGGTTGCTACCTTGATGGTAAGCTGCTCTTCTTTTGACTTTTTCTCAAAGAAGAAATGCTTCCGTTTGATCACACGCATCAGATAATTCATTTCAAAAATTTTGTCACACGCCAGACGGAAACGTTCACCCAACGCTCTATCCTGTTTAAAGGAAGGCACATTGAGGTTTTTCCACTCCATCAGCAATGCTTTGGCTCGTTCAGCCGCCACATTCATATCCGGCTGCGTAAATAATGATTCTGCTTCAGCAGTCATTTTTTCCTGAGCCGCCTGCTTAGGATCAACACGTTTGGTAAAGCGTGGAGGTAGGCCTTTAGCCTGATTATATCGTTCAAAGAAAATATCGGTAGCCTTGCGGAATCGTTTCCAGAGTTTGGTAACCTTATCCGGAGGAAGTTTGCCTACGTTTTTCCAGCGTTCCTGAAGTGCCTTAAATGCAGTCACTGTAGCGTCCCAGTCCTGAGAATATTTAAGTCGCTCGGCCTGGTAAATAATCTCCATATACGAGTCCATACGAGTCTTTTGCTCGAGCATCTTCTGGTTGAAGAAGTCTTTTCTGCGGGCAAAGAAATCATCCAGTACTTTGCGGAAAGATCCTTCAATTTCTTCTTCCAGTTCTTTGGCTACTGCACCGGTTTTAATCCACTTTTCTTTTATCTCATGCAATTTGTCTGCAGCCTCTTTCCACTCTTCGCTCAGGCGATGAGGTTCCGCTTCTAAAAGTAGAGCTTGTTTGATCTCAAGATTTCGGTCCCGGTTAACAGATATGTTTTTGCGGAGATCCTCTTCGAGTACATCCAGCTTTTTGTAAAGGGCAGGAAAATCCCCCAGTGCATCATAATCGGCAAAGTAATTACGCAGATGAACCAGTTTCATCAGGTAAGAACCTTTGTTCTGAGCAGTTTCTACAAGGGTATACAGTTCCGCAACTTTTTGTTGTGCAACTTCATAGCGTTTGCGGAAGTATTCCACACTGGCCTCTATACTTTGGCGTACTTCGCCAATTTCACGGTCGGGAAAATCGAAATAACCCTTCAGATATACTTTTCCTTCACTGACGTATCCGTATTCGTCAGACCAGTCAACGTTGTTCATGGTTTGGTTGTATTAAAATTTACTATACTGTTTAGGAAGCAATACTTCGTTCAGTATCGAAAGTCTTGACGGACAGACGATTTGAGTTTGAAAAATAATGGAAATACCAAAGATTACCAACAAGGCAACCAATTTATCTGAATAATACTTTATTTTTTTGTTACTGCAAAATAATGTTTTTTAAAAAAAAGTATACAATACTTCATTACAGTATTTTTCAGATATTTGTCCCACTCAAAAAACGGGAGATGCTATTTTAGTAAAAAAACACTGAACAAGTAAGCATATTCCGGGAACTAAAAAAAGGAAAATAGGCGATCTTTTCTTTGTGTTCGTAGTATCTACTTACTAATCAGGAAGTAGTGAATATCATTAAAATCTACATATTTGCCTTTGGAAGGTCTGAGCTGTTTTTCAAAACAAACGTATATTAACCTATTTAGGAGAACGCATTATGAGTAACGAGAAAATTATATTTTCTATGAACCGGGTAAGCAAGATTTACCCGTCTACCAACAAGCAGGTTCTGAAAGATATCTATCTGTCATTTTTCTATGGTGCCAAAATAGGTGTCTTAGGTTTAAACGGATCTGGTAAGTCAACCTTGCTGAAAATTATTGCAGGGATAGATAAAAACTATCTGGGTGAAGTAGTATTCTCTCCGGGTTATACAGTAGGTATGCTGGAGCAGGAACCTCAGTTTGATCCTGAAAAGACTGTCATTGACGTTGTGAAAGAAGGAACCAAAGAAATTGTGGATCTGCTGAAAGAGTTTGATGAGATCAATGAAAAGTTTGCCGATCCGGATGCTGATTATGACAAGTTGCTAACCCGTCAGGCTCAGGTACAGGAGAAACTGGATGCAGTAGATGCCTGGAACCTTGACAATAAGCTGGAGAAGGCTATGGACGCTCTTCGTTGTCCTCCACCTGATGCATTGATCAAACACTTGTCTGGTGGTGAAAAACGTCGTGTAGCCATGTGTCGGTTATTATTACAGGAACCCGATGTATTGTTACTGGATGAGCCTACCAACCACCTGGATGCAGAGTCGGTTTTGTGGCTGGAACAACACTTACAACATTACAAAGGGACAGTCATTGCTGTAACGCACGACCGGTACTTCCTGGATAATGTAGCTGGCTGGATTCTGGAACTGGATCGTGGAGAAGGTATTCCATGGAAGGGAAATTATTCTTCCTGGCTGGAACAGAAAAAAGATCGATTAGCTAAAGAAGAGAAGCAGGAATCCAAACGTCAAAAAACGCTGGAGCGTGAGCTGGATTGGGTACGTATGGCTCCAAAGGCTCGTCAGGCTAAGTCAAAAGCTCGTTTGCAGGCATATGATAAGCTGCTTGGTGAAGAGGCAAAACAGAAAGAAGATAAACTGGAGTTATTTATCCCGCCAGGACCGCGGTTAGGAGCAAAGGTAATAGAGGTTCAGAATGTGGCTAAATCATTTGGGGATAAGCTATTATTTGAAAGTTTGAATTTTTCGTTACCTCAGGCAGGTATCGTAGGTATTATTGGACCCAATGGTGCTGGTAAGACAACTTTATTTAAACTGATAACCAATCAGGAAAAACCAGATGCAGGTACGTTTGAAGTAGGCGATACAGTAAAAATTGCCTATGTAGATCAGGAACACGACAAACTAGACCCTACTAAAAGTGTATTTGAGACTATTACCGGTGGTACAGAGCAGATGATGTTAGGTGGACGTATGGTAAACTCCCGTGCGTATGTGAGTCGTTTCAACTTTACCGGAAACGATCAGGAAAAGAAAGTAGGGGCCCTGTCAGGGGGAGAACGTAACCGGGTGCATTTGGCCATGACATTGAAAGATGGTGGTAACCTGCTGTTGCTTGATGAACCTACCAACGACCTGGATGTAAACACTATGCGTGCGCTTGAAGAAGGTCTCGAAAACTTTGCAGGTTGTGCTGTAATTATCTCTCACGACCGTTGGTTCCTAGATCGTATCTGTACACATATCCTGGCTTTTGAAGGAGATTCACAGGTATACTGGTTTGAAGGAAACTTCTCTGAATACGAAGAGAACAAGAAAAAACGCCTTGGTGATATTACTCCTCATCGTATCCGCTATAAAAAGCTGGTGTAATCACAGTAAGCAATATATACTCAAAAAGCGTATGATCATCATACGCTTTTTTCATTTATGGAAATATGTTAAATAAGGCTTTTGTATGCTAGTTTATAGAATCTACAGGTGAACTTGAAATAGATTGTAAAACCTGTTGAGTGACATCTTTACCTCCTGACAAGTTTGTAATTAGGGCCATTGGAGTGTAAATAATACCCCAGGGAAATCCCCACCAGCCAAAAAATAAAGAAAGCAACGTAAATGGGAGGCTTTTCCCCCAGTGCGATTCGCCACTTCTGATAAAATAGATATCAGTAGGTTTTTTAAAGGTCATAACAAGAACGGAGACTGTAAATTCGAAGTATACGAATTTGCCTCCATATTGAATTTCGCCTAGAATGTCCTGAACGGTAAGACCTTCTGTATTTTTAATTGTCATACGAGTGTATTTGGGTTAGTATGTCTCTTGATCTGTTTAGATTAGAAAATGTAACTTTGAAATAGTTACCGACCTGTAAGTTGTGGTAGGGAAATAGAATATTCAGGGAAAATATGTAGAAAGGAAAAAAATAAACCTGGTGAAAACATACCCAAAAATGTAGAAACTCTATTTATACTACAGCCTGGTATACTTATTTCTGAGATAGATTTATTTCTACTCGGTATGAATAATTATCCACGATTAACCAAAACAGTCATCATACTGGCAATCCTTGTGTTGATTGTCGTTATTCTGGTCTACGCAAGACCTTTCCTAATACCTCTGACATTTGCCGCATTGCTGGCTATGCTCTTATTGCCTTTAACAAAATGGCTAAAGGATAAAGGTATTCATGAGGTTGTTGCTATCGTACTTTCGATATTGCTATTGGTAGGCTTCTTTGCATTGATCTTTTTTCTGATCAGCTTGCAGATATCTGATCTTGCCAAAAATACTTCTCAGATTGAAAAACAGGTCACAGAACGATACCATCAGGTCCAGCAGCTTATTACAGATCAGCTGGGTATTTCACCTGCTAAACAGGAAAAGATGATCAAAGAACAGCAGGCTTCTTCTCCTGGGAAACTTGCTTCGCTTGTCACTGGTTTCCTTGCCGGATTAGGTGACGTGTTGACAGATACTATTCTGGTATTGGTGTATATCTTCCTGCTTATCTGTTTCCGCAGCAGATTGAAAGGTTTTATTGTACGACTGGTTCCAAAAAAAGAAGAACCCAAAGCACTTGAAATTGTGAATAATGTGCAACAGGTGACACAAAAGTATTTGAGCGGACTTTCTCTAATGGTTGTGTCTCTGTGGGTGATGTATGGAATTGGGTTTACCGTTGTAGGAGTAAAGAATGCCCTCTTTTTTGCTATACTCTGCGGCATTCTGGAAATCATTCCTTTTGTTGGAAATCTGACAGGTACTACACTTACTATTGTTATGTCTCTGGTGCAGGGAGGTAATACCAATACTATCGTAGGTGTTCTGATTACTTATGGACTGGTACAGTTTATTCAATCATATATACTGGAACCTCTGATCGTCGGTTCTGCGGTAAATATCAATCCCTTGTTTACCATTGTAGGATTGGTAGCAGGGGAGATGGTGTGGGGGATACCCGGCATGATCCTGGCCATTCCGTTGTTAGGCATTACAAAAATTGTTTGTGACCATATAGAGCCTTTACAACCTTATGCCTATCTGATTGGGGAAGAGAAAAAGAAGGAAAATGGGATCAAAAAGTTCCTTAACAAAACAGGGAGAACAATAAAGGGCTGGTTTCAGAAGAAATGAAGGTGACAGGTTGCATTCTGTATTTGCAATAAATAATTGGGGGATTTCTAAAAATGAGAAATTCCTTTTTATTTAGGGTCAATACTGTTTTACCTATGGTTGTAATCGTTCTCTTTGGGATATGTATAGTTGGGAGTGTGGCTGCATTTCTGGTAGCTCTGACACAGCTGCGATGGATACGAAAAGTAAAAACGTATAGTAGAGTAGAGGCACAAATAACAAAAGTCGTGAATGCCAGCTGGAGTGGGGATACTGCTGATCGCGATGGAGGGGAATATAGCGTACCGGTTGCTGAGTTCAAAGTCGAATCAGGCCAAACGATGACTTTTACACTACATGGAAGTGAATATAGAAACTATTCGATGGGACAACGAATACAGATGGTATACCCTCCCGGACAACCTGAATTAGCAATAGTATTTGAGAGGAAAGAGATAATTAGTACAGGCATCAAATATAGTGTAGTTGGATTGATACTTGCAGGTCTGGCAATACTACTGTGGTATTCGACTGGGCTGAAATAAGATGGCCTAATATATATAAATAATAACTTCCTTAAAAAACAAACAGGCAAGTCAATTAAGACTTGCCTGTTTGTTTTTTATCAGATTTGTCGAAAGAATTAATTACCTGTACTATCTGAATCATTTGTGCGACTTACTACCTTAATCTGTCCGGCTCCATTTACAGAGTGATATTCTCCATTGTACATAGCGTCAGCCTGTACAGGTCCCATACGGAAGGTTCCTGTAGAAACAGCCCGCACTACATAATAATAGTTGCGTGGATAGCTGGTCGCTGTAGCAAACAGATTAATCCGGTCGTCACGGATATCTGAGTAGTCAGGATTGGTTACATCCTTAGCCCAGTTCATAGATGGCACTTCTGAGATACGAGGGTTTTCAATTTCAAATCCTGCAGGTAGCATATCTGTAATGACCACATTGGGTACAGTAGAACCATCTGTTGTTGCCAGAGTTATCTTAATCACTACCATATCATTCTGTTTGAATGAATTGCCAGAGATAGGATTGCCAAAGCGGTCATAGAATGTTTTACGTACTTGCAGAAAGCTATCTTCTTCTTTCACTGTGCTGCTTCGAGTTAATCCCTCTGCTTGCCAGAAGTAATACAAGCTACCCGAACCACTCGGTGATATACTGATAGTCTGATTAATTACACCTTTGCTGGCTACCAGATCCTGTTCGCCTGCTTCTCCTAATGATGTATTACCTGCTTTTACTTCTCCCGTTATATTGGCAGCATTAGAGCCTTTAGCCAATTTACCCAGAGCCAGTAAGCCAAAGGCACGTTCCTGTGTATTCATATAGGATTTCTGCTTCATCTGTTCTGACAAATGTTTCGCCATGATTGGAATTTGCAGGTTCTTAGGATCGCTGTCAATAAGTGCATTCAATGAAATCGCCTCATCACGAATGTAGGAATAGAAGCTACCACCCAGCGCTTGTACAGATCGCTCTCCTGAGAACGCTGATGGAACAATGTTTTTAGCAGAAGTACCATCACCTAACATTTGATACGCTGCTGCCAACAGATAGCGTGAGTCAATGGCAAGTAATGCCTTACTTGCCTTATAGTAGTTCATGGTAGGCACATCCTGACGACGGGCTAAGGCCAGTACATACAATGAATACGCAATCTCTTTTGGCGCAATCTGTTTAGTTTGACGTGTGTTAGATACATTGTAATAGAAATATTCCTCCAGGTCTTTCTGCTTTACTTTCTGTTGCAGGAAAGAAAGGATTTTATCCAGGAATGTCTCACTCACATCAAATCCGGCACGTTGGGCTTCGATCAGGAAGTGAGCTGCATAGGTTGTTCCCCACCAGCTTGCCTGTCCACCTTCCGGCCAGTAGCTTAATCCTCCATTATACATCTGGAATGTTTGCAGTCGGTTTATGGCTTCCTGAACATTGTAGTTGGCTACAGATGTTTGTGTGGCATTGGCTTTGCCTTTGGAAAGTGATTTGCTCAGTTCTGCAAAATAGAGCTGAGGGAATGCCGTAGAGGTCGTTTGTTCTACACAGCCATATGGATACCACAACAATTCATCCAGATCATCGGCAAACTGTACCAATGGCGAACGCGACACTACCAGCTTACCAGTAGTGGTTGAAGGAATAAAATCGGTAGTCAGATTAAAGTTTTTAGTACTACCTGCCACTACACCTGAACCACTCCGTTTAAGCAATGACTGAATCGGACGAATAGTAATATCATTCTTCTCAGCATAAGTACCTCCTAATCCGTTTACTTCCACAATCACCTGTCCTGCCCCCACCGCATCTTTGGCATTGATTGCGAATGTTACACGACCTTCACTATTAGGGTTCACGTTTATAGTTTGAGAATCATCTCCTTCTACAGACAAATTGCCTGTTACTTTTACTTTAGCTGTCAGGCTGCCTGCTTTGTTTGTCGTATTGCTCAATGTTACCGGCATTTCTAACTGATCTCCAGGACTAAAGAATCGTGGCAGTGAGCTACTGATGACTACCGGATCGGCTACTTTCATATTGGTGTTGGCAGAACCGAAGGCATCATCCTTATAAGCAACCGCCATGATGCGTAGATCTCCTGAAAACTGAGGTACATCAATTGTATACGTGATTTCTCCACTGCCATCAGCTGTAAGTTTTCCACTCCAGAAGGATACCAGTTTTACCCGCTTGTTAGTTAACGGGTTGACACGTTTTTCCAGACCAGCACCATCCCCACCCACACTACTCTTACTTACTCTCAGATCAGGAAATAATTGTGGATACAGGTCATAGGCATTTACCTCCAATGCCCGTTTCTGGAAGAAATATCCATGTGGATCAGGCGTTTTGTAGTTAGTCAACTGCAAGATACCTTCATCTACCACCGCCAGCGTAACTTCTGCATTCGGCCGGGTTTTAATCGTAATCGTCTGCTTTGTTTGTGAACGCGACTGGGTAGAGGCCAGAATCTCAACAGGCATTTTACGATCCGGATCTTCTACAGTTACAGCTGCATAACCATGGGCTACTGTCAATGGCATTGCTCCATCATCCAGTGGCTTGATCAGGGTAGCTGAAATATACATGTTAGGCAGATGGTCTGCTTTTATTGGGATACTGATTTTCGCCGACCGTTTGTCTGTATTGACGTAATAGTATTCAAATACGCGATTACGTTCTACACTCACTAATATCCGGCCAGGGAATGGTGTTTTCATCAACACTTCGGCTGTTTCTCCCACCTGATAAGCTGTTTTGTTTGTCTCAATGGTAATTTGTCCTTCACGATTTACTTCAAATGAAGTATTAGCTGTCATACCCCATCCATAGGCGTATAGTTCTGCAGAAATATAGTTTTCTGCACCTGGACGCATTAGACGAACTTCGTATTCTCCGGAGACGCTTGGCACAAAGCTAAAGTTGGTGCTTGTACCATTGATCGTGATAGAACGGTCTATCAGTACTTGTTCTTTCTTCTGAGATACATAACTTAGCTGTCCATAATCATTTTTTTGTAATACAGTTTGCCAGTTTAACTTTACTACCTGCAAATGTGCTTTTACACCCTGCAATGCTTTACCATCTTTGTTTACAGCAATTAATGGTAGTTGTACGGGTTCTTTTGTATTGACATACGAATCCGCCAGTTTCATGCCATAGAACACATCCTGAGTATAGGCATCAAAGCGGCTGACACGGTTTACAGGTCGTCCGGTTTCATCAAATACAGTGGTAAATATGCTTCCTTCCAATACACCTATATCCTGAAAATCTGCTGGTATAGTGAAAGATTCTTCTGCAATACCTTCGTCATTGGTAGTACCCTGGCGTACATCCTGTTCAAAACGGAAAGGTTTTTCACTGGCGGGAGAGAATATATAGTCTGGATATTCTTTAGCAGAGAAGTATTTCTTTGTCAGGTTAAAGGCCATCTCATAGGAGCGGTTAGCTGCCGGAGGACCAAACAGATTTACGGCTGTAGCTGTTGCCATAAGCTCATCTCCTGACTTTACAAAAGGCTTGCTGGTCTTAACTGTTACCTTGATGCGATCAGGTATAAATTCTTCGATACTCATGGAACGGCTCGTAAGCAATACATCATTGGATGTATACACCTCAGCATTGTAGGTTCCGGTAATGGCGCTAACCGGAAGTTTTACAGATGTTAAGAATGCCCCCTGATCATTAAGTGTGCCTTTCTGGGTAATATATTCTTTGCCATTAGGAAGGACAATCCGGACTTTAACAGGAATGTTACCTGCACTCTTCCATTTACCATCCCGAATTACGGTATTTAGATTGATCGTTTCTCCTGGGCGATATATATTCCGATCACCATAAATAAAAGCCTGATAGCCTGATAGATTTTCATGAATACCCCCTACTTCATAACGGGAAGTTCCTACAGAAGTCTGACTAAAGAGTAAATAATTGAAATCTTTATCGACAGTACCCGTAATCATCCCAATACTGAATTTGGGAAACTTTTTCCGGATGTCTGCAAACTTGGCTACTCCATCTCCATCTGTTTCCCCTGTTGCCAGTACCTGGTTATTAGTACTTACCAGATTCACCTTAACTCCTGTCATAGGCTGTGCTGAAAGAATCGAATTGGCAAATACATACACTTCGTCAGACGTTTCCTTTACCATAAAACCAATATCTGAAATAGAGACCAATTGCGTGGCTTGCAGGTATTGTTCATCATCTGAACGCACTTTCACAATATAGATACCCTTAAAATCATCAAACTGGGCAAAGTCCAGATTTAATAAGTGGACGCCATTGCCCTTAGGTAGTGTATTAGTCAGGATCTTCTTCTCATAGACAATGTCTCCATATGGACTGCCATATTCATCAAAATAATACGAAGGGCCATAGTCTGACTCATATTCATAGGAATAATCATAGCTATTCTGGTTGAAGAAGGCATTGATATTATTTTCATATACCTTAAAGATCTTAACCTCAATCTTTGGCACATTGATAATACGTACCCCTATGTTTTTACTCCCTTTACTGGATAGATAAATGGATTTCTTATGTGTAAAGGCAATGGTTGGTTTCATCTCTCCAAACACAACTACCTGAGTGAAATCTTCTTTGAGTGCACCTCCGAAAATACCTCTGAGCCGTTTAGAAATAATTAAATCATAATTTCCCTCTTTAAAATTACCTTTGATATCAAAGCCATAATCCTGTTTTTCAATAGTAAAGCTGGCAGATGGAGAAAGAGTAAGGTGCCGCTGAATATCTCCCTCTTCTACAGTTTGGTTGGTATACACCCGAATCACACCTTTTTCATATTCATATTCGTTGAGTACCTGTACTACCTGAAAATCGCTTTTGTCTGGTGCTTCTGTTTTGAATTCCAGTGGTTTGGGTGTTGCATAGGCACTCTCTGCACATTTTAAGCCTTCCCGGATAGTAAGCTGAACGGCTTTCTTGTCAAAGTTTGCACCGCCTTGTACTACTGCTACTGGGATGGCAGAGGCAATTTCAGTGCTCAAAACCTTCGCTGTAACATTCTTGCCATCAATATTCATAGCTAACAGGCTTCCTAATTGCATAGGGTTGACCCGATAGTTGAAGTTGACATTAAAACGTAGTTCTGTATTTCCCTCACTATTTTTCACCCAGTACATATCTGTTCCTGCCAAGTTCAGATATGGTGTGTGAAATTTAATGGGGTCAATACTACCAACAGACAACTTCTCCTGTTTCTCTTTGTCCAGTGTTTTTACATGACTGGTGAGATCATCAGTCACTTTGGCTTCATAGTCAGTGCTGGGAGCAAAGCCTGCATCAGGCGAGAAAGACAACTCATTGGGAGCGGTCCATTTGAATTTACCACGCACCTGTGGTTCAAATTCAATGTAGTGAGTGGTATCCCATTTATCTATCAGGGTGTCACCTACCAGATCGTGAGAGAAAGTAAATATGAGATTTTGTTGCTGGGCAATCTCATCCTGAAAATTGCGTCCGTTAATTTCTACTTTATTGCCCCTGCAGGAAATAAGCAGAAAAATGACGCCCAACATCCAGAGGGCACCAATGTTTTGTTTCATAGTGGTTAAAATGAGTGTAGAATAAAAAGCGGGAAAAGTTACAGAAAAAAACAGAGGTTTTGCAAGAAGAAACCGTCGATTATTTTTTGCTGGTTCTCAGAATATTGCAATCTGCACTTGAAACGAAATTAGTGTGGGTAATAATAGAAACTAATAGCTTCAGATTGTATGTTTTGTGGTGATTTTAGCTACTAGAATACAACTATTTTGTCAGAAAAGGATTTTCAGAAGGGGTGTAAGGTTTGTTCTATTCCAGATAGATAGCCGGAGCCAAACAAATTTAAATGTACCAAAAGTGGATACAGATTATAAATAGCTTTACGTTCCGCAAAGCCTGGTTCTAATGGGGTAGTTTGGGTATATGCATCATAAAAAGCAGGCTCAAAACCTCCAAACAGATAGGTAAAAGCTATTTCCGCTTCTCGGTTACCATAGTACACTGCAGGATCTATAAGGCTGGCATAACCATCTTTACCAATTAGTACATTTCCATGCCAGAGGTCACCGTGGAGAAGAGCTGGTTTTTCGTTTGGAAAGATATCTGCTAATCGGGTGTAAAGATGTTGAAATTTAGTATAGAGTGTCTGAGGCATAAGTTGATTATAAACTGCCAGGCCCACTTGTGGCTTTAAACGACACTCTATAAAAAAATCAACTCCATTTGTAAATGCAGTATTCGTTTGTGGGAGTGACCCAATATAGTTGGGGTAGGAAAGTCCGAATTCTGGTTGAGAATGTGTGTGCAAACGGGCCAGAGAAGTTCCAAGATCTGCCCAATAGTTACTTTTGGCGTACGTGAAAGGTAAAAACTCCAGTATCAGATAGGTTTTCTGTCCGTTTTGACCATATCCTATCACTTCCGGAACAGATATTTCTCCGGCTTCTTTTAATAGAGTTAACCCTTTTGCTTCACAGGCAAAAAAATCCTCCTCCATGCTTTCATTCCACTTAACAAAAAAAGTCCCGGCACTGGTAGTTGCCTGTATTGTTTGATTGATACATCCACCAGAGAGAAAATGATAATCCAGTATGGATACTTCCTTGCCAAGGGTTGTAAAGAATATTGTCTCCAGAAACTGAACATATTCTTCATGTAAACCACGAAAATCCATAAGTCAGAATATGTTTAGCTGAAGATGATAATAAGAAAGCTATTGTTCTCCTGATGTTTTATTGAGATGATGTTTTTCAGTCAGAAACTCAATAAAACCTTCATTGGCCTTCATTAGCATATGATACACCCGTTCAAAGCCATCCATACTACCAAAGTAAGGGTCTGGAACGTTGAGATCAGAGGCCGCTGTATCAAAATTACGCATCATTACTACTACTGCCCGACTAGAAATATAGCCTGGATGTCGTGTAATATTTAAGTAGTTTGAGTGATCCATTGCGACAATGTAGTCATATTCCTGAAAGTCATTCTCGCTGAGTTGACTTCCTTCGTGATGGATCTCAATACCATGTTTGCGGGCTACTTTAATCGTACGACGATCGGCAGGTTCGCCAATATGATAATCGGCAGTACCCGCTGAACGACTAATGAGAACGTTCTGCAGACCTTTTTTTACAACAAGATGGTTAAAGATGCCTTCTGCAAGAGGAGAACGGCATATATTTCCCAGACAAACAAATAATATTTTTACCATGAATAAAACATCGCTGGATGAGACAAGGGATATAGCTGGTTTTCCACCTGTTTCACTATAAACTTGCTAATAATTATTTAATAACTAAATATATTATCAGAGACAGTTTTTTGTTGATTTGCAATCTTTTTTTCAGTATTTCTACTTACCTTGCGCCACATTTCAAGCAAATGTATGATTTTAGAAACCATTATGGAAAGAAAAAATACAAATCTGTTCTTCTTATCAGGTATTTTTTTACTTTTTACTTTATTATTGATCGGAAGATCAGTCAAGGATCAATCTGTTAAATCCGATAAAAGACAGTCTCTCCAAAAGTCAACAAACCGTAATGTGCCCCCTCCGGCGTGGCTTAAGAATGTAAGCTTGGAGAATGCGGACAACACGGTAGCCCGATAAGGACATTAAATTTCAGGTCTTGGTTAAAAGAAAAACCTCTGAAAATATGAGGTAGTGGGATTTCTTTGTCTTATCACTTACCTGTATACATATATACGTTATAACATTTACAGGTAAGTAGATGAGATGGAATTATTCCTCTTCTTCTACAATCACAAATACATCTTCTGTGTTCTTTTTCATCAGGTAACGCTCACGGGCAAATTTTTCAAGTAGTTGGGGACTTCCCATCAATTCTTCCCGTTCCTTCTTCACTTTTAATACTTCTTTTACGTAGTGCTTTTTTTGTTCTTCCAGTTCAACTGTTTGTTTCCAGAGTTTAAACTGAGAGATCATATCATTGGTATCAAATAACAGCATCCATACAAGGAAAACCGCAGTGGTAGCAAAATAAAAGTTGCGGGTAAAGGGGGGGAGTTTAACAGGCATAGAACAATAATCTACAACACAAAGCTCTGAGAAATACTGGCTACAGGTTTTTCAACTTGTAGCCAGTAATACTAAATTAGAAATTGATGCCTGGGAAATAAGCTGTATTGCCCAGTTCTTCTTCAATACGTAATAACTGATTGTATTTTGCCATCCGGTCAGAACGAGATGCTGAACCAGTTTTGATTTGACCTGTATTCAGAGCAACTGCCAGATCAGCAATAGTGCTATCTTCTGTTTCTCCGGAGCGGTGTGACATTACACTCTTATATTTATTGCGTTTTGCCAGATTTACTGCATTGATAGTCTCAGTCAATGAACCAATCTGATTTACTTTAACCAGAATAGAGTTAGCAACACCTTGGTTGATACCGTCTTGCAGACGTGTTACGTTTGTTACAAACAAATCGTCACCCACTAACTGGATTTTCTTGCCAGTCAAGTCTGTTAATTCTTTCCAACCTGCCCAGTCATCTTCTGCCATACCATCTTCAATGGAAAGGATAGGATATTTATCAACCCACTCTTTCCAGTAGTTCGCCATCTGAGAAGATGTCAGTTTTTCACCTGTAGATTTTTTGAAGTGATACATTTTGCTGTCTGCATCATAGAACTCAGAGCTAGCTGCATCCAGTGCGATGAAGATATCTTCACCTGGTCTGTAACCAGCTTTCTCAATAGCCTGTAATACTACTTCAATAGCACCTACGTTAGAAGGAATGTTAGGAGCAAAACCACCTTCATCACCTACGTTAGTGCTCATTCCTTTATCCTTCAACACTTTTTTCAGGTTGTGGAATACTTCTACACCCATACGTAAAGACTCAGAGAATGTCTCAGCTTTTACAGGCATAATCATAAATTCCTGGAAGTCGATGGAATTATCCGCATGGCTACCACCATTGAGGATGTTCATCATTGGTAGAGGAAGTGTATTGGCATTTACACCACCCAAGTAACGGAATAGTGGTAAACCTGCTTCCTGTGCTGCTGCTTTGGCAATAGCCAGAGAAACGCCCAGAATGGCATTTGCTCCCAATTTACCTTTGTTAGGGGTGCCATCCAGTTCCAGCATCAACTGGTCTAGCATATTTTGTTCAAATACAGAATAACCAGTCAGTTCTTCTGCAATAATTTCATTTACATTGGCAACGGCTTTCAATACACCTTTGCCTACATATACTTTTTTATCATCATCGCGCAATTCTACGGCCTCGTGGGTTCCCGTAGATGCTCCTGATGGTACAGCCGCACGGCCTAATTTTCCATTTGCAGTGATTACATCCACTTCTACAGTAGGATTCCCACGGGAATCCAGAATTTGTCTGGCTCTGATTTCTTCAATAAAAGTCATGATCAAGGTTAAATTGGTGATACAAAATATTGAACTCTCTCTGCTTAACGAGATACTATTTTGGCGGGCGAAAATTAGAACTTACTACAGGATTTTCAAAGAAAAAATATAATTAGTAGGTAATTTCCTCGATTTATAGGTAGATTCTGGTACCGCTATCTCCTCTCAGGAGTTTGCATGAGCAACTGGCAGGACAATAGTAAACTTTGTGCCATTGCCTTCTTCACTCTGTACTGTAATCTTTCCATGAAGTCTATCCACTGCCTGCCGCACGATATAAAGGCCCAACCCTGACCCATCTGCCCGTTGGGTAGCACGAAAAAACATGTGAAATATTTTTCCCAGATATTCTGGCGCAATGCCTATTCCATTGTCCTGGATCTGAATATTTGTATACTCATCTGTATAACTCACACATATCCATACTTTGCTTTCAGTACGGGGATTGTGGTATTTGATTGCATTGGATAATAAGTTTTTAAATATAATTAATAATTGAAGTTCATCGCTTTGAATGATGTCTGATACTGGCATATCAATGACAACCTGAACCTGGTCAAAGCCAGGATAATATTCCAGTTCATGCAGACATTGCTGAATTGTTTTGTTTAGGGAAACGGGTTTATACTCCAGTGCATTAAACAAACTACGGGAATGGTTCAGAATTGAGTTGATGAATTCTTCAAGCCTGTCAACCCGATTACCTATGAGTTTAATATACTGGTGTTTTTTTTCCAGATCAGATTCAACATCTATCAGACTAAGGAGACCTGCAATAGAAGCTACCGGAGAGCGGATATCATGTGATACTTTATATACATACTGATCCAACTCCTCATTTCTTTGTTTCAGTTCAGAAAGTGTTCTTTCCAGATGTGCTGTTCGTTCAGAAACTTTAAACTCAAGATCTGCTTTTAATGCTGTTAGTTCTTCATTGCTTACCCGTAAGGCTCCATTACTCAAACTTAGCTCCTCACTCATTACCTGTAATTCTTCATTGGTAGATTGTATTGCTTTATTTCGCAAGGTTAGCTCACGGTTGAGTTCCTGTAATTGAGCTTCCTGTTGTTTGGTCACTGTTACATCCATCGCAGTACCTTTTGCACATAGAATTCCATCCTGATTTTTATATACACGCGCCTTGATATAAATATATTTTAGTTGTCCATCCGGAAGAATCACTCTGTAGTTTATGCTATAGGGGGCAATGTCTTTGAGTGCCTTGTCCACAATTACTCTAACACGCTCTACATCATCAGGATGAATAATGTTATACAGGAGATCCAGAGAACTGTCAGTGTAGGCCAGTTCGATTGGCCAGCCAAAGATGCGGTAAAGTTGTGGAGTGCCCCGAAAAGTAAAATTTTTATACTCAGTTTCATAACTACCAACCTGACTTAGTTCTTCTCCCAACAACAACTGTTCGTATCTTTTATGAAGTTCCTGATCCAAGCGGTTTACCTTGGAAAAAATAAAATGATAGATTAGGAAAATAGTAGTAAAAAAGAATATCAGGATAAACAACGCTCCCATTGCAGGAGTGTATATGTTCTGATTGAGTCCATAAAGATAGAGCACAATAATGGGTGGAACTCCCAGCATCGCAATACCAAATACATATCGTGCCATCAGATTGCCCAGATAAGGACCAGTAACGATAGATACAATCCCATGTTGAGGATATAAAAGGAGGAGCCCTTGTGCTATACACAGAAATGCAAAACTGCTATGTACAGACATAGCCGAATAACTTTTGAAATCGTAATAGTCATTGATCTGAAACAAATGCCCCAGAAAAATCAGGTAGCCAGTCAAAAATACAATAATGGCGAGTATGTGACCTGCACTATATCTTTTGTAAATAAAACAGGGAAAGGCTATCCCAATACAGAAAAAACAGATGGCACCTGCAATAGATATTCTGCCTGGTGAGGAGTTACCTATTTTGGAATCAGCTCCCAGTAACTCATCCAGATTTAATGAAAGAATGTGCCAGTGTTCAAGCATAATAGCAAGGCTAATCAGTACAATGATTCCAGACAAAAGAAGCACTAGCCAGAAATAAGGCTTTTTGCTTGCCATCTGAATAAGATTACCTGCTGCTAAAATGAGTAGAATTGCTGTATTAACTTTCATTACAGCATTGCTGATCAAGAAAGTACGTAGGGGTAAGTAATTAAATAACCACCCTATGAGACCAAGAATAGCAAGCACAATGGTAATACTTGCCAGTATTTTAACAAATAGTGTTATTTTTTTGGAGAAATGCACAGGTGCCTCCATTATAAAAAGGATAAGGTAAACAATATAGAATTGGTTTGTCTGTATGTCTTTGTGATTCTCCGTGTCTGATTGATGAAACCTGATGGGAAAATAACAAAACAGTTACTGATTGTGGCTTTGTTTCTCAGATACTTTTGTAAAGTAAAGAAAAAAAGTATAGAAAATAAGCCTTGCCTGGCATTCACCGGACAAGGCTTATTTTCTATACTTTTAATCCTTTTTAAAGCAGATCCTTTACATTGTTATTGTATAATGAATCATTTACAAATTAAAATGTCAAACAACAGATTGTATAAGCAACCTTGATCCGATTTTTGATAGAGAATAATTTTATTTGGATGATGCCTGTTCAATACGACTTTTACGTTTTTCCAGCACATCCCATACTTCATCCTGCCACTGAAGTGTATTTCCAGTTTGAGCAGTAAGAGCCTGAATAAAATCAGATAGCTTTCTAACAGGATCTTTTCCTAATTGATAGCCGCCTGATCTTGCTTCCAAACGTAGAGTAATATCTCCTACCTTTATAGATGCGTCCTGATAGTATACGTTTCGGAAAAAGGTGGATTGACCATCTTTATCAAACAGCAGTCTTATATCGAGAGTCTGCTTGTAGAAATTTTCAACCGTTTGACACATATGATCCAATTTACGATGTTGGATTCTGCGCCATTGTGTAGGAAAAATATCCTGCCACTGCTCCAATGTAATTAACTGTCTACTCAGTTGCTTAGTCATAGGATTAAACCATTGTTTTGTTTGTGTGATGTTGAGTATGATTAGATTTACTAAATAACGGGGTCTTAAATTTATCCGAAATAAAGTTCGGATTCAACTATATTTTTTCACTATAACTTACTAGTAAAGTGCGCATTATCTTATATAAATGAAGTGAATTCATACATACTATACAGGAATATCCACTGCATAAAAATGCAACAGTTTAGTGAAAATGTCAGATAGATTCAGAGAATTGGATTCTCCTGATAATGCAAGTATGTTTACGCTTATTTGATATAAGTATATCGAAGAAGGATTAGAAGTGTATAACTGCTTAATATGTTACCTGATACGAGAGTTTATTGGATACAAAGATGGGTACAAAAGTATTGTTTTTTTCTCTTTTCAAAAAGAGAAAAAAACAATAAAAAGAAAGAAATTCCAAAAGATATACTGAGGTCTGTCCAATTTGGAGAATTGTTCCGAATAAAAGGTGTCTTACAGAAATATATTCTTGTTGGATATTTCCTGATCATTAGGCTTTATCTTTAAATCGTTTGTATAGGAATAATTGCCATTTTTCTTCTGCTACTCCTGCTTTGTCCATTTCTGCTCTGGCTAATGTAAAAAACAAGTCAGATAGTCGATTGATATAGGCAGGTATTGCCTCATGTACCTCATCTGTTTTAATTAATGATGTGAGGCTACGTTCTCCACGACGCATCTGAGTACGAACCATATGACACAAAGCGGAGATCTCATTACCACCTGGTAGTAAAAAATAGTCCGACGGAGAGGTCATCTTTGATTCTAATTCATCAATCCAGTTCTCACAAAACTCCGCGCCATCTTCAGGCATAGGATTCGTGTTTACTTTTTTGGTATCCGAAGGTCGGGCCAGATGTGACATCATATCCATCATATCTTTCTGAATTTTGTGTAAATTAGCCTGCCATTCATGTTCAGTACCTAGTTTGACACGTAGTAAGCCAATGGTTGAATTAACTTCATCCAGTGTACCGATACATTCAACTCGGACATCGTCTTTGTCAACACGTTTGCCTCCGAAAAGTCCTGTAGTACCTTTGTCTCCTTTACGGGTATATATTTTCATGGTTTTGTGAAATTTAATAGTAAAGTTATAAGGGAATGGTTACCATTCTCTTATAACTTTACATTCTATATTAGAAGGTAAAACTGTAACGCAATGTGAAATTTCTGCCTGGCATATTGTAGCCTCGTTTTTCATAATAGTTTTCGTCTGTGAGATTATTTACCAGCAGACTTACTGTGTGCTGATGGGCATAGGTATAAGAGGCTGCCATATCAATCACCATAAAGACCGGATACTGAATTTCCGGATATAATAAATCATTATAGTCTGTATCCTTTCGATGACCGACATACCGTCCGTTGATCCGTAAGGAAGCACCTTTCAAGTTATTGTATTCAATACCATAATTCATAGTAAGCGATGCCACATTGTAAATGTCTTTGCGAGTTGTAGTACCATCTGTGGCTATGGTGATTTCTTTTGCATAGGAGATAGAAGTAGTATTTGCAAATACACGTAATGAGTAGGCATATTCTTTCAATGCCCCAAAGTCATACGCTACTTCTGCTTCCAGACCACGTATTTCACCTTTATTCGCGTTTACATAGGTTGTTCGGGATTTGACTGTATCTCCATTGGCAGTAAATTCAGGGGTTGTATAACGGATAGTACGACTTGTAATACGATCTTGCACTACTGTAGAGAAATAGGTGATATCTGCCGTAAATCCAATAGCAGGTTTGATGAACCGGATTCCTGCATCCCAGGTAATGCTGTTTTCATTAGTCAGATCTGTGTTGCCTTCAGTAATGGCAATAGATTTGTTGCTGCCCAATTGAGAAAATCCAGCTACCTGATAGGCGTCTGGAGTTACAAACGCACGACCAATAGTGGCATGTACTTTCAACGGTTCGATAATCTGGTATTGTGCACCCAAACTTGGACTGAGAAAAGGATTGGTTTCTTTGCCTGGCGTATAAGTAGTAAGAAGTGGAGTTGCTTTTACATCAAATGTAATTCTGTCAAACCGAAGGCCTGGTGTTACTGTCAGGCGGTTATTCAGGAAGAAAAACTGACCCTGTGCATAAATGGCTGTGGAACGTAATGCATAGTTAGGACTATAAGGTCTTGTTTCTGTCGTATCATTGGAATAGGAATGTGTTTGAATAGATACACTGGTATAGTCTATACCCAGAGTAAGTTGATGAATACCTATTTTCAGTACATCTTTTACCTGTATTCCCTTCCAGGAAGATTGACTTTGGTAAGAACGATAAGGTGGTATTTTTACACCATTATTTTCGAGTGTATAATTATCAGATGTTTCCTGAGCAGTATATCCCTTTAGGCTAAGCTGGTGAATGCCCATTGTGCCAGCCAGACTTACTTCGCCATTTGCCCGACCAATGTCTTTGGTACTAGGCTGGGTATTTCCATATTCAATGTCACTGGGGGATTCTATACCACGTGCCAGAAAACGTTCTCCCCGAACATCCAGACGCCAGCTGGAGGTAAGCTGATAACCTGCCCGTAGCGAACCCGAATAATAACTCAGTTGTGTATAATCTCTGCGGATTCCATCGCCACGGCTGTCATTGATTTCAGTAGCAGGTTGTTTTATATAATATTTGATGGCCGTACCTCCACGAAGTGCATTGCGCAACCAGTTGTCTTTTCCGGTTTTATAGTCATCATTGCGACTAAAGGATTGAAAAGACAAATCAAAGTCCAGCTTCTCTGTCAGATTGCCTCCCGTTTGACCACCAATACGTAAGGAACTATAGGAACCATATTCTGCCAAAAGAGAAGAGTGAATTTTATCTGTTGATTTTCGGGTAATGACATTCACCACACCACCCATTGCCTGAGCTCCATAGAGTGCAGAGGCTGGTCCTTTAAGTACTTCAATACGTTCAATACTACCCGGATCAATAGTTGCCAGGTTTACGGTACCTGCAGGGCGACCATCTACCAGCAAAAGTGTACGTTGATTGATGCCACTAAACTGAGGCCGAAATCCCCGTATACTTACACCTCCCAGCAAACCAGGATACTGTAATACACTGACTGAAGAGTTCTTCTTTACCAGATCTATAGCGTCTATAAAGGATGTTTGTTTAATATCCTTTTGGGAGATAATATCGATTTGCTGAGGGATCCGTTCTTTTTCTATAGAAGAACGAGTTGCCGTAACTACTGTTTCTTTTAATTGATAAGACCGTATAGAATCAGCTGCCTGTTGTTGAGCAATACCTGATTGAACAGTGACAAGAAACAGAATAACAGGGAATATGAATAAAATAAAAGATAGCCTTGAGTTCACAGTGTAATTTAATTAAATGAATAAAAACAATGAGCTGAACGCAAGGACAGGCATATCACTTCAATCTTAATAATAGATTGATGATGAGTACTATGCACTGTACTTTTCTCCCGAAAGCTCAGCGGGTATAAATCATCCAGGCAGGTCTTCTGGCTCTCCTGACTTTTGATTGTCTTCCCATCTGATAACAGACAGTGACATGATATATCAAAAGCTTTGTAAACAGGATTACAGCAGCGGGGACTGCTCCGGATTTATACCGGATTCCCTTTTAAGTCTACCTGATCAGATCGAAGAGGTAAACACCTGTATGTGAAAGCTAAACTAGCTTGTACTGGTATTTTTTGATTTGAATTAGTATCAGGTAATTGTAATTAGTTGTTTTTCCATAGTTGAAGTGCAGCTAGTAGTTCAGCCATAGAGTTGTATTGTACAGAAATTCCGTTCTGATAAAGAGTCCAGTCAGGTTGATTGTTCGTAAACAAAGCCTCTATTCTGTATGCATTTGTCTGGTCTGTTTCGATACGGAAACCTTCCCGTTGTAGTGCACGGCGTGTCCAAAACACCAAATCTTTATGACCACTAAGTCCAATGACAGGACCCTGATTATCTCTATGTAAAACAAAACCTCCTGTTGCCTGATCAAAGTGAAGTCCATTGCGGGCAAAGGCCGATTCAAAGGCTCCTTTGAGTACAAGATCTTCGGGTGTACCTACCTGTAGGTTGCCATCAGGGAGTAAGAGCCATACTTTGTCTGCTGCTTGTAAGGCTAAGTCCAGCTCATGAGTGGAGAGCAGAATAGCTTTCTGGGTTTTCTTTGCCAGTTGATGCAGCAATTGCATCATTTCCACACGACTGGGTAGATCCAGATGGGCTGTTGGCTCATCCAACATAATCATGTCTGTATCCTGTGCCAAGGCACGGGCCAGCATCACTTTTTGGCGTTCCCCATCGCTCAGGTACTGGATAGAACGATGCTGGTAGGCTGTTATACCTATCACATCCATTGCTTCATATACTTTGGTCACATCCTTAGCTGTAAGAGTACCCAGCCAGCTTGTATAGGGGTAACGTCCCAATGCTACTAGTTCATAGACTGTCAGATTTCCTGCTTCTACCCGTTCTGTAAGTACCATACTTAGTTTTCGAGCTAAATCCTGGGGTTTTAAATCAGACAAGGGTAAATTGGTAATACTAATATAGCCTTCCAGCGCAGGATGTAAACCTGCAAGTGTACGCATCAGAGTAGACTTACCTGCCCCATTTGGGCCTAGCAGGCATACCAGCTCTCCCTGCCATAAGTTTAGCTGTAAATGACCCGCTATTTTATATGTTTGCCCTTTAGATAGACGATAGCCAATTGACAAATCAACAGCAGTGAGTATAGATTTTCTTGCTGTCATACAAAGGATGCTCTTAGATTACTTCGGGTCACAATAATCCATATCACAACAGGAGCACCCAACAGTGATGTCACTATATTGATAGGTAGTACTGTCTGGCTGCCTGGCATATGTGCAATAATATCACAGGCCAGCATTAATAATGTACCAATGAGACAAGTGCAGGGAATCAATACCCGATGATTTGAGGTATTAAATAACGAACGTGTTAGCTGTGGTACTGCGATACCAATAAAGCCAATGGGTCCACAGAAGGCTGTAATACTACCAGTAAGCAGACTGGTGCTTGCCAGAATAATGGCTCGTGCCCATCCCACTGTCAGGCCCATACTTCGGGCATAATTTTCACCTAATAACAAAACATTCAATGCTTTGGATGAGGCAAATGCTAATACTAGTCCCATTATTACTGTACCTGCCAATACATATAGATGATAGTCTGTTACCCCTCCCAGTGAGCCGAATGTCCATAGTATATATTCCTGTAACTGTTCTGGCTGACTAAAATACTGCCATATACTGATAACAGATAAGGTTATAGTTCCAATCATAACACCAACGATCAACAGTACTACATTGTCTCGTATACGTCCTGCAATCAGTACTACCAGAAATAAAACCAAGGCCGAACCCATTGAAGCTGCTACTACAATCAGCCAGCTACCAGAAATGCCCAGTTGTCGGATGGCAGGCATACTGGTAATATGTCCATTGGAAAGCATGACAACAGCTACTCCCAGAGCTGCACCTGCCGTGATCCCCAGTTCTGAAGGCCCTGCCAGTGGATTGCGAAACAATGTCTGCATCTGCAGGCCACTTACAGAGAGGCCACATCCAACCAGTACAGCTGTAATCGCTTTAGGAATACGGATTTTCTGAACAATATAAAGCCAGGCTGTTTGTTCGGATGTCTGCTCAAATAGAATACGTACTACCTCCCGAAAAGGAATAGATACAGAACCCAGCATAATATCCAGCAGAAAGCCTGCAATGATGAGAAAAATTAATGAACTCACCACGATCTTTCGGAAGGAGGAATGGGATTTGGAAATAGTACGGCCAGCCTCAGTATTTTGGTGAATCATTGTACCTGTTTGTAATACACCAGTTCGTGATCAGGCAGTAATTCCGGATGAAGTATCTTAATCATATCTGCCAGTATCAGGTGAGGACTTACCGCGCCAGACTCCCAGTAGTCATTAGCTCCCTGTTCATTGGTCCGTTTGTTATAATTATATACTTTACCTGTTTTGAAGGAGGTAAAGTCCCCATATCGTTTGTCTTTGGCCAGAATATCCTGTTTGGTATCAATGAATCCTACATTGAGCCAATATTCGGCTTCCAGTGCTATTGGATACACAGCTTCAAAACTAAGGGGCAGGCTACCTGTAGTTTTCTCATTTCGCCAATGATAATCTGTGCCCGCATCTTCAAAAAAGTGAGCCATATAGCTATCTCCATCTGGAAGAAACCAGGTGTCCTTGTATGTCATACCAGTAATGATACTTGGCTTATGTTTCACATTGCGGGTTAGGTCCGACAATCGTTTATACTCTTGCGCAATTTTTACAAACTTTTCATTTGCCAGTGCTTCTTTGTTGAGTAAGGCTGCCATTAACTTCACCCATTCGGCACGGGCTAGTGGAGTGGTTTCTACCCATTCAGAATTAATCAGCACGGGAAGGCCTGCATCTGTAAGGGTTTTATAGTGATCCATCCGGGCTGTTGCGCTTCCTACTGTCATAACCAGGTCAGGATGCATCGCAATCAGCTTTTCTTCATTGATTGCTTGATCGTTTCCAACTTCTGTGATTTCTCCTTTGGCAATTCGTTTGAGTACTTCTGGGGAGGAAACATATTTCAGATTGCCCAGTCCGACTAATGTATTCTGCGCATCAAGAAAGCTGACCAGACCTACGTGCATAGACGACATGCCAACCAGACTACGGACAGGTATCTCAATTTTCTGATATTGATCATATCCTGCAGGACGTGGGGTGCCACGTTGTAGTAAAAGGTAACGTGCTGTATCTCCTTTCGCTTCAAAAGGATTGAAGATATGCACTATCTTATAATGATTGAAGTATTGGATGGTAAATCCTTTGGCATACTCAATCTGTACTTTCTCTGGGAAATAGTTTTGCTGGATAGCAGTGGTTTCTTCTGCAGAATCCGATTGGGATGAGGAACGGCAACTGGTCAGTATTCCAGTCAGACAGTAGAGAGCTACTATCCAAGATGAACAGCGAACCAGTGAAGACAGCGGCAAAATCCTTTTGTGGCTGCTTCGGGTTAGGTTTTTTTTTGTTTTCATGAATACATGCGCCTTTCTTCCGAAAGCGATAAGTATGAAACCCCAACAGGCAGGTCTTCTGACTTCCCCAGATCTGACTCCTTCCCGCTCAGTACAAAAAATGAACAGTGGAATAGTAACTTGTCAGTCTTGGATAGGACGGGGTTACAGCAGCGGAGACTGTTCCGGATTTACACCGGATTCCCTTTTAAAGTAAACACTACGAGTTGTATCGCTTACTACCTCCAGGAATGGCAAAGCTAAGAAAATTTTATGGATTTGGGAGAGAAACATAAAAGCCCGATGTTATAAGTATGAACATCAGGCTGGTAGTGGAGATCTATATAAGATAAGTTTTACAACTGACTTAACAGTTTATCTCGCATTCCCTGGGCATTTTTATTCTGAGGATTTGTCTCAGCTGCTTTGGTATAGAAAAGGATTGCCATTTGGGGGAGTCCCTTTCGCATATAACATTCACCTGTAAGTTCATAGTTATAGGAAGTATCCTCAGACTTGCCGTTCAGTAACAGGCTTAATTGGAAAATACGGATTGCTTCATCAAATTTTTGTCTTCGCATCAGGTATTTGCCCGTGCTGATGAGATCGCCAATTTCAAATGAAAAGTCATAGATGTCTTGTTGTGTTTCCCGAATATGACGATAAAAAGCCAGCCCCTGTTCAAAATCTTTCAGAACCTTTTCCCGTAGGTCCAGGTATACTGATTTTTTGGGTAGAGAATACGGTTTGTCATGTAAAATGGCATGGATAGCATCTTTCAGTGGATACACTTTAAAGTTCTGATTGTTGGTCATGAGAATAATGGTGATGTCCTCTTTCACATTGCAGGACATCAAAGCCTCATAGTTAAAATTGGAGCCATGATGCTGGTGCCAGGTAAGTTGTTGGTTTTCAAATTCAGTACTTCCAAGGCTGGTTTCATTATCTCCAAAACTTTCTGCCAGTTCCTTAAATGAAGTTTCAGAAATGAGTTGATAGGAATGTAGACAAGTTGTCCATCTGTAAAGATCTTCTATGGGTAATCTAAGCCATCCGGTAAGGCTTTGAGTAAAGTTGGCAGGCTCTACAAAATTGTTATCAAACGGACGTGCTGTAGTTACATCGATAGTATAGGCGTCAATAACTGTTTGGGACATTTTACAGGGTTTGAAAATATATTTCTTTACAAATTCCGTATAGTTAAGTCTGGATATTTTTTCAATGATCCAGCGTTGCAAATACACATTGAGGTAACTATAAATAAAAGCAGTGCCTGGTTCAAATTCCAGTTTAGGTAGCTGAGTCAGAAAGGTGCGAACCTCTTCTTCCGAACTTGCATTGGAAGCAGGTAAGCCACTGGTATACTGAATCAAATGTTTTATCTGAATCTTATCAGCCCAAGATGGAAGAAAGGTAACATATTTTGATACTTTGTCCTCCAGCGTCAGCTTTCCTCTTTCTTTTAAAATCATGATACTTACTCCATTAAACTCTTTCGAGATGGAACCTATATCAAAACGCATTGTAGGGGTAAGCATTTTGCTTTTTGTCGCATCGGCGTAACCAAACGAAGACAGATAGATAATCTTGCCTTTTTGAGCTACTAGTGCATTGCCATTAAAGATTCCGCGTTGGTTTGCAGCTTGTAACAGTGAGTCAATACGTTTGATCTTATCTGTCTGTGCATAGCTACAGGTAGTAAGAAGTACAAATACGAAAATGAAGATAGATTTCATCGTTTACACAGATTGCCTGGGTGGATAGTAGTTTTTGCAATAGTATAAACAAGGGTAGGCTTTGTTATGGAAAACTAGCTAAACTGCTCTATATTCTTGTGAATGACTTGAGTTCAGTTTCTAGTATATACATATTCGTTTTACCTTTAGGAAATTAAAACCTCATATGAAGCAACTGTATATATTGAGTTGGTATTTTGTCTGTATTACTTTTTTATCTTCCTGCCAGTCTCAATCTGTTGCCAATCTGTCTACTGAACCACTAATTTCCAAACCCCGGTTTCAGATAGGTGATAATCAGCAATGGGCTGCTACAAACTATAATGATAGCAACTGGATGTTGCAAAGAGGTGATACAAAAAAAAAAGTATTCTGGATAAGATTTACTATTACATTGCCTCAGTCATCTACAGGTCATTTGGGTCTTGCTATTCATTCCTTTGGTGCATTTGAGTGTTATTGGGATGGAAAACTGATCGGAAAGAACGGTATTGTACAGGATAGTCTGAATCAGGAAATACCTGGAATTGTTGACAGTTATTATCTGCTTCCTGATTCTGCTTTATTGACTGGTACACATACAATAGCTTTGCGTATGTCGCAGGCATACATAAGTGATAACTACCGACGAGTTAGTGCTCGGATTACCGACTATACCTCTCTGATACGGTCTCCCTTACTGCAGACCTCCTTTATGTGTACACTGGCTGGTGCATTTCTTATGACATCATTTTATTACCTGTTTTTGTATATCCAGAACCGAAATAAACATGTGGTCTTGATGTTTAGTGTGGTTTGCTTTCTTTTTTGTTCCTTGCTGATACTGGAATACCTGAAATTCTATATAGATATTCCTTACACACATTTTTATACACGACTGGAAGTTATAGGTATCCTGACACTTATTATCGCTTTTCTGATACCATGGTACTTTGTCATACAGTTTACATTACCTAAACAGTCTGTCTTTTTATCTGTTATGGGAGCGTGCCTGCTTGGTATCTACATATTTTACTATGGTCATTATGATTTGACAGCCCAGTTACTTAGTTTCTCTATGTGGATTTTTTCCGTTGGCATAACTGTAGTTTCACTCCAAAAGCATTTCAAAGAAGCTTTGATTGTACTCGTAGGTTTATTGGCAAGTCTTGTGGTACATATTCTTGTATATTATGATATCAGTCTGTTTGTAAGTTTTGTATTGATTGTTTTGTGTATGTTATACCTGATGGCTGTACGTACCCGTGAACAGGAAAAAGCGTATGAGTCGTCGTTGTTGCTTTCGGAGAGATTAAAAAATGAATTATTGAGAAAGCATATTCAACCTCACTTTCTGATGAACACACTAACCTCTCTTATCGATTGGGTCGAAGAGTCTCCTAAAGAGGGTGTGGTTTTTATTGAAGCACTGGCAAAAGAATTTGAATTGCTCAGTGTAGTGGCTGAGCATTCCCTGATTCCTATCCGGCAAGAAATAGAACTATGCCAAAGCCATCTGATAGTGATGAAATATCGTAAGGAAATTAACTACCAATGGAAAGAATTAAACATTGATCAGGAAGAGTATATACCACCAGCAATTTTACATACGATTCTGGAAAATGGTATTACCCATAGCTTGCCATTAGAGGATGGTTCTATTCGATTTCAGTTACATTTTAAATCTACTCCACAAACAAAAAAATACGAACTGACTGTCTTTGCCAGAAATCGTCCTGTTCCGACAGGGAAGACAGGTACAGGTTTGAAATACATACAAGCCCGGCTGACAGAAAATTATGGTTCGTTATGGAGTTTGGAAAATTGTGCAGTCCCAGAAGGTTGGAAGAGTACCATTACCATTTATCATCCTCACCGTGCTATCAGATAGACAACTAATACTCCTAATGCTGCATACAATGTACCAACTTTAATCAGCATGGCTGTAGTTTGTCTGCGGTCTTTGATAACTTCTCTTTTAAAAGGCGAATTGGTTTCTGCTGCTCTGATTTTCTGAATAGATTCCTTTCCCTGAATAGCATACAAAAGTTTTTCTTTTAGAGAAGGATTATCGTCTGCTAGTTTAAAAAGAAGATCTGTACGTTGCATACAAACGGCATGGACTATGGTGCTAAAATAACCTCTTTCGCTGTCGTCAGATAACGCTATCAGGTTATTTTTTAATTCTGTATAAGAGATAGTAGAAATGTTGTTGACTGTGTGCTGAGTAAGTTGACTTCGGGAACTTTTGGCTTCTATGACACTGTCTCGTATAATTTTGAGTTTGTTATCTGCAAAAGCTCTGAAGTCCTGATAATAAATCTGGGTATTCGTAAACCTATCCCAGTATCTATATCCTTCATAGAAGCTATAGTGATCAATAGGATACATAGCATTGACTTCTACACTTAAGGTAGAAAAGTTAGTATGCCAATAGCCATTATTTATGTATTGGTTAATTTCTGTTTCATTAGTAACAGTATCTATTTCTATCTTTAAGACTTTCTTGTCAGGTGTATCTGATAAGAGTACATACAACTTATTCTGATCCTTTTGGATCTTTGTGTTTGTGCCAATGAAAAGATATGCATCTATACTACTCTGCCTTGATAATGTATCAGTCTGAATGAGACTATAACTAGACCCCATTGGTTTATTCCAGTAACCTAATCTGAACAGATAAGCTGACTGATCATTTATTTCAATGAAAACAGTGTGTTTTTTTTTTGTACTGGAGAGAAATAGTTTTTTAGAAGTACCTTTTCCATAGACATTTACCATGCAGAGGCTCATTGCCCAGATAAATACTATATTTTTCATCTTTGGTGAGTGTAGGTTTATAGTTGTAGATTACCATATAGATGCTGTTTTAACTGAATAGTTTTATAATAAACCTAAAATAGTTTTAATTATATAGCATATTTGTGTGTTTCCTGAATTCTTATTTAAAACAGAAGCAGAATTACTACAATGAAAATCCTTATTGTAGAAGATGAAGGACGTATTGCCCGGCGACTGGAACGAATGACCCGTCAGTTTTTTATAGATACCCTGAACGTCCTTCATATTTGTGAATCGCTGGAAGAAGGTCAAGCTTACTTAACTACTCACACCTTTGATCTGGTGTTGCTTGATCTGAACTTGAATGGTGTAGATGGCTTTGAGTTATTGAAAACGGTTGTTTCGGAATCTTTCCATACCATTATTGTCTCTGCTTATAAAGACAAAGCTATTACCGCCTTTGAGTATGGTGTACTGGATTTTGTGCCAAAGCCTTTTAGTGAAGACCGGTTAAGTCAGGCTTTTTTACGAGTTTCTGCCAAAGAGAAAGTTCCTAGTAGAGGGGTCCGGTTTCTGGCTGTGAAAAAGAAAGGGAATAGTATACTTATAGATGTTCAGGAGATTTGTTATATCAAAGGCGCTGGAATTTATTCAGAGCTTCATTTGAAAAATGGAAAAAAAGAAATCCATGATAAATCACTGGAACGTCTGGAGCAACTCCTACCTCAGACATTTGAACGAATCCATAAATCGTATCTGATTGAGACTTCACAAATTAAAGAAATTATAGTACAGTCAGGGAGTAGCTACAAAGTTATGCTTACCAATGGAAAATTATTACCTGTGGGACGTACACGATATAAAATGCTAAGAACAAAGTTATTTGGAGAAGAATAAGTTTAAATGCAGATCTGTACTTGAAGAAATAATATATTGTTTGAAGTTTATCTGAAGTCTGAGGTGTTTGAATTATGATCGAAAATCTGATATTTTAAAAAGTTGCCCATTATTCGAATATTTCTAAGATGTGATCAGAGTTTAGTTCAAACTTAAAAACGATTCGAATAATGGTCAAAAATAGTTTTGATCAACAGGTTTGCCTATCTATAATGGTAATGCAACCAGAATTTAAATTTTATTTCTCATAAATCAGGTGCTCATCAAAGCCCATCTCTACCAGTTGGTGATAAGCATCCAGGATATCCTCTGGAATATCCTGATAACTTTGAAAACCTTTTTTAGGATAGAGCTGGATACGCTGAAGATCACCAATCATAATGTGAATCACATCTTCCAGCTGGATTTCTGGAGTTGCATAGTCTTCAAACGCAATTTGTGGAGATGTGACCCGTATATCAATCTCCGGACCTGGCCATTGTTTCTGAAAAGTAGCATAAGCTCTACGTTCCATATAGGGCTTCTGTACCAGAATCAGACTTTTTACATCTATCTTATGGTGACGAAGTAGAGCATAGGTCAGAGAAATGTTTTCACCTGTATTTCGGGATCTGCTTTCTGTCAGGATCTTTTCCGGAGGTACTCCCATGTCTATAGCAATACGAGAAAAGATTTCAGCTTCAGAGTCAGCCCATAAGCCTTCCGTAAGTCGGCCTAATCCTCCGGAGAATACAAGCAATGGGGCATACCCATCAAGCAGAAGCTGTGCTCCCCGTTCGGCAACCCGGGTATCATGGCTTCCTAATACAAGTATACAGTCAGCTGGTTGAATGGTATGGTGGACGTGGTGGTAATCCCATATGCGTTTGGCAAGGGAAAGTGTATGAGAATCTAAAGACATAAAATTTAGCTTGGTAACAGAGTGGCAATTGGATTAATACGAAGAATAATAAATATCTGCTTGGTTTTGAGTTAGATAGATAATTAGGTCATTCATATGATCTGATTCTGCGCCGAATTTCCCTGATTTGGGGATAGAAAAATTTTCTTTTTTTCTTTTTAAATTGGATTTAACAAATATATAGCATTAAATTGCTTTTATCAAGCCACTTCGACCACTTATTATGCCTGTATTTTTAGCATTATCAGGAATTCTTCTGTTAATTTTTCTTATCTCCTATGTCCGGCTGGACACATTTATCTCGTTTATTCTGGTTTCTATTGGGCTAGGCCTTGCAACAGGTATGTCGGTGACCAGTATTGGCAAATCTATTCAAACAGGGATTGGAGGCACACTAGGAGATTTGATATTGATTATGGGGTTTGGAGCCATGCTTGGTAAGGTAGTGGCAGAAAGTGGTGCAGCACAACGCGTCACACAAGCTCTGATACAGGTATTTGGCAGACGCTATATTCAATGGGGTGTTGCACTGGCTGGTTTCATTATCGGTATTCCTCTTTTTTACAATGCCGGATTTATTATCATTGTGCCACTGATTTTTACTATTGCCTCAACCACTCAATTGCCCTTGTTATATATTGCTATACCTATGTGTTCTGCCTTGTCTGTAGCACATGGCTATCTGCCTCCGCATCCTTCTCCACTGGCAATTTCTATTCAGCTCAAAGCTGACATTGGTGAAACGTTATTATATGGATTTCTGGTAGCTATACCTGCTATTGTTGTAGCAGGGCCGTTATTTGGAAGAACATTACGAAATATTCAGCCTTTGGTTAAACCGTCTCTTTTTCAGGCTACACCTTTAAAGGATTCTGAATTGCCAGGTTTGGGAGTTAGCTTATTTGTTACATTACTACCATTGGTATTGTTGTCTCTTACCTCTGTTATTAAAAAATTTGAGTTCGACTCAGTAATTATTCAGCTGGTTGCAGAACCTTATATTGCTATGCTGATTTCTGTATTACTGGCAGTATATCTGCTGGGATTACGGAGAGGGAAAACAATGAAAACTATGATGGTTCAGCTGGAAGAAGCTTTTAAAGCTACTTCTGTGATTTTGTTAATCATTGCAGGGGCAGGGGCTTTAAAACAGGTTTTGAATGATAGTGGAATCAGCCAATACATTGCAGAGCGCCTGATCACTTTACCCATATCTCCTCTGATATTAGGGTGGCTGATGGCTGGTGCTGTTCGGATTTGTGTAGGGTCTGCAACTGTGGCAGGTCTGACTGCTGTAGGTATACTTGCACCTATGATTCAGCAACAAACAGGTATTAAACCTGAACTAATGGTATTATCCATTGGAGCAGGTAGCCTGATGTTATCTCATATCAATGATGGTGGATTCTGGATGTTTAAAGAATATTTCAACCTCACTGTAAAGCAAACCTTGCGTACCTGGACTGTGATGGAAACCATTGTCTCTGTAGTCGGACTATTGGCTGTACTAGCTGTAAACGCTTTGATTGTATAATGGTATCCACTGACTCTTGTCTTGGTATTTATTTTTTTGATATCCTTTACATACAAGACCTTTAATAATTTTCGTTTAGTTGATTCTCTTCTAGAATCTGGAGTTGATTACCTCTTTGAACTATAACAGGCTTCCAACACAGTAAGGTAATTTTATTCTGAAAAGCAGATAAATTGGGATTCTGTAAAGATTTTTCGACGGAAATCCGGTGACCTTATGTATGTAAGACTTATACATAGATAAGATTTTACAGGGCAGAAGCTGGAAAACTGATTTATGATCTATAGAATATGCTTGTACTGTTTTGAATATCAGTCAATTATTGTATTTTTTCCGAGGAAGTACATAATTGAAAATGAATTACTTACAGAATATACCAGCTTTGAAGCAAACAATCTATATAGAAAAAAGTTATAATTCAGCCTTCATATCTCCAGCTATTGATATACAAACCAAGTTGCAGCCCAAAAGATGTCTTTGCAGCTTTATAAAATTATACTAACTAACTTCTCATGAAAAGACACTAGCAAAATAGGTTAGACCCTAATCTTATTGCTAACAATAAAGCTGAGGATGAGCATTGTTATGCCTTAGAAAACGAATTGAGTAGCTTTATAAATCAAAGAACGGAAGCAGAAGTTCTGACGTACAAGTATATTTCTTTAGAATTATTTAAACGAATTCATAAACGTTCCTATGTCTGAGTTGACTGTTGCACATGCTTATGAGGATGAAACTGAGCAACTATTGTCTCAATTGCGAATGATATTAGATCAGTTGCAACCCAATTTGCAGAAGATTAATCAGGTAGACGATACAAAGAAACAATTGAAGGAACAATTGTCTCAGGCTATACAGAATCTTTCTGCATTTAGACAAGTTGCTTCAGAACCTAAAAGTGGAGGCCGTCGGACTAGGTCTATCCCCAAAGGAACATCTGCACAGGAGCAGGAATTTAACTTATTCCGTCTTGTGAGTGATGTGGTTCCTGACGGGATGTTTATTGTTGAAAGTGGCATTATTCAGTATGCTAACCAGGCAGTCGCAAAGCTGCTGGGTGTTGAAAATCCTTCATTACTGCTTGGAATGCTTGTTACAGATGTGATCGTAGCGCCTGAAGAAGATATGATTCTTCAGCAGATGCAAAAAGCAACAAATGGAGAACCTACCCAGCCATTGATCGGAAAATTCCTGCGTCAGGATGAATCCAGGCTGGATGTAGAACTATTTATCTCTAAAGTATCTGTAGGATCCCTTCCAACGTTATTAATTACAGCCCGTGATCTGACTGATAAAATACAGGCACAGGATGCAAGAGAACGCCTAGAGTATTTGCTAAAAGAAACTTCTTCTGTGATCTATGCGGCCTCTCATATGCCTCCTTATCATATTACCTATATGAGTGAGAATGTATGGTTTATGATGGGGTACTCTGCTCAACAGTTTGTGAACGATCCAGGGTTCTGGATGGCTCATATCCATCCAGAGGATAAAAATATCATTTTGTCTGGGCTGACGCATATTTTTGAGGTAGGGTTTCTATCTATAGAATGTCGGTTTTTGTTTGCAGACGATCAGTATCACTGGGTATATAATCAGTTTCGGCTAACCTATGATACTGATAGAAATGTAAATGGGTTGGTTGGGTGTCTACTAGACATTACAGATAAGAAGAAAGCTGAACAGGAAGCAGCTTTACTATTGGAAGAAACACAACGTTTCAATGAGGAACTTCAGGCAAGTGAAGAAGAATTAATGCAGACACTGGATAAGACAGTCGAATTAAATAATGAGCTGGCTGCCAGTGAAGAATTTAACAGACTGATTATTGACAATGCCAATGAAGGTATTATCGTTTTTGATAATGATTGCAGGTATCTTGTCTGGAATAAATACCTGGAACGGCGAACTGGACGGTTGGCAAAAGATATAATTGGACAATCACCTATAGAACTGTTTCCTGAGATTTATGGTGAAGATGCTCCTTTTGGTGAAATTCTGAAACGGGCTTTAACTGGTGAAACTATCATATATCCAGATACAAAGATAACTCTTGAAGGGAGAGAGTTATGGGTTTCCGGATCTTTCAGTCCTTTTCGGAACAGAGATGGCGAGATGACAGGTGTCATCGTGATAGTTAATGGCCGCACCGAACAAAAGCAAGCTGAATTGGAGATAAATCGTCAGAAAAACCTCTTGCAGGCTTTCTTTGATGCTGCACAGTTTTTTATATGTATTTATGAGGTACAGGAAGATGATTATTCCCTGTTATTGCCTAATAACTATCTGGCTAAAAGATTTGGTCTAACTGTAGAGGGACTTAGTGGCAAAAAAGCTTCCGAACTACCTATTGCTGAAGCTGTACGGGAAAATTGGCTCAATCTTTTAAAGCGGTGTCTGAAAGAAGGAGTTATAGAGCAGGTTGAATTTGTCCAAAACTATGCTGATCAGGGACCACGATGGTTTTTCTGCAATTTTAATAAAATAGAAGGCACAAACAATGTCTGTGCAATTCTGATAGATATAACCGAGCGGATGCAGATTGAGGAAGAAAAGAATAAGGTCCTTCTGGATATGCAACTGCTGAACACTGAATTGCAGAGAAGTGAAGCCAAATTACAGGAGGCACAGAAAATTGCCAGGTTAGGAATGTGGGAATATGACCTTGGATTGGATTATGCTGAATGGTCAGATGAGTTATTTCACATTTTTGGTATAACAAAAGAACAAGGATCATTAAGTAGAGAAGCATTGATAGACGCTATTGATCCGGAATATAGAGACCTGCTTATAGCATCTTCGCAAAACGCGTTTGAAAAACAACAAGAGTATAGAATTGAATTAAAGATATGGAGGCCTGATGGGGACTTTCGCTGGCTCTTTATGATGGGACAGCCTATAGTTGATGAGAGTGGAGTGGTAAGTCGCTTAAGAGGTGTATGTTATGATATTACACAACTGAAAGTGGCAGAGGAAGAAAAAAGCAGATTGCTTCAGGAAACACAACAGCTAAACAAAGAATTACAAGCCAGTCAGTCTAAACTAAGAGAAGCACAACGAATTGCCAGATTAGGTATTTGGGAGGTAGATGTAGCAACCCGGACCCTGGAATGGTCTGAGGAGTTGTTTCATATATTTGGTTTGAATGATACCTCAAAGGCACCTCATCTCAGTACATTCTATGAAATGATTGATCCTGAGTTTAGGTCTCCTTTAAAGGCATTGGGAGAGGCAGCCATTTTCTTTGGAGAGTCCTATGAGATAGAGATGCGTATCTTACCAAGAGATATTGCATTTCGCTGGGTAATTGGAATCGGACAACCTGTATATGATGATTCAGGGAAGGTGGTACGAGTAGTAGGAGCCTGTTATGATATCACAGAACAAAAATTAGCACAAAATAAGATTAGGGAGTTACTTATACTCTCCAATGAGATCAATGACAGATTGCTTACAAGTGAAGAAGAACTCCGGCAATCACTGGAAAATACGCTAGAGCTGAACGAACGGATTATGGAAAGCGAGCAACGATGGCAGTTTGCTCTGGAAGGAAGTGGAGAAGGACTATGGGATCGAAATATGCTTACTAACCAGGTTTACTTCAGTGCTCGAGCCAAAGAAATATTGGGCTTTCATAAAGATGAGATTGTAGACAGATCAGAACAGTGGCTGGATAAAGTACATCCAGATGATAGGGAGGCTGTATTAGAGGCACAGTTACAGCATATTAACGGAGAAGTAGAAGTATATCAGGCCGAATATAGAGCAATGGGCCGGAATGATGAGTACTTATGGTTCCAGAGCAGAGGCAAGGTTATCGAACGGGATGCGTTAGGACGCCCTTTACGCATGATTGGTGTGATTCAAGACATTACTGAACGAAAGAAGATCGAAGAGCAACTCAGACAGCAGAATGAGGATCTGAAAAAGATCAATGCTGAGTTAGATAGTTTTGTATATCGGGCTTCCCATGATTTGCGATCTCCATTGACCTCTGTATTGGGATTGATAGATATATGCCGTTCTGAAGATGAGGAAAAGGAAAGAGTGCATTATCTGAACTTGATGGAAAAAAGTATTGCCCGCCTGGATACATTTATTCAGGATATTATCAACTATTCACGTAACTCCCGTATTGAAGTAGTTCAGGACCCGATAGACTTTGGACAACTTATTCAGGAAACTATGGATGGGTTAAAGTTTATTGACGGATTTGATAATATAGAAAAAAAGGTCACCATTGATCAGCATATACCTTTCTATTCGGATGAATTTCGTTTGAAGATCATTTTTAATAATCTGATTTCAAATGCTGTAAAGTATAGATCTTCTGCCAACCGTACACCTCAGATCCATATTCAGATCACCGTAAATGCACAAATGGCTATTATGGTATTTAAGGATAATGGAATGGGCATCTCAAAAGAAAATCTGGGTAAAATATTTGATATGTTTTATAGGGCGTCTATGACCAGCAAAGGTTCAGGATTGGGACTCTATATAGTCAGAGATGTAATAGAACGGCTAAAAGGACATATCTCTGTTGAATCGGAACTGGATAAGTGGACAGAGTTTGTGATTCGTGTTCCTAATATACTACCTCAGGAAAAACCAGACGAATGAAAGATCGCTAACTAAACAAAAACACCGGAAGCAAATTACTTCTGGTGTTTTTGTTTTATGTCACCAGAACAAGATTAGAAAAACCTGATTTACAGTTTTGGATGAAATAATCGGTTTTGCCTCAATAATATGGCATTTTGTCGCTTAATGAGCGATAGATATGGTATACTGGAAAAGATAGTTTGTCTTTGCTGTATAAAATCTGAACATGATCCGTGAAAATCTATGGCTGAGCAAACCAAACAAATCACACCAGAACGGAGAATCACATTTGATTCTGTTATCAATGTTCTGACAAGTCATTCTCTACGAGACTTTCCTCGTGAAGAATGGAAGGAAATACCTGGATTTGAAAACTATCATTTGTCTAATTATGGACGGTTGAAGTCTCTGTCCCGACGGGTAGAAATGCCTCAGGGGCGTTTTCGGATGCAACCCGAGCGAATTATGCGGCTTTTTGTAACCAAAAGCAAGAATACCTACCTGAATACAGAGTCAATCCATATCAACTGTTCGCTAGGTAAAGAAGGAAAGAAAAAACGGATAGCTTTGGCGCGATTGGTATATTATCTTTTTGTGAGGCCGTTTGATCTGGAAGACTATAGCTTGGTAGTTTCGTATAAAGACTGTAACAGCCTTAATGTCCACTACACAAATCTGGAACTGTTATCTATCAGTGAACAGAAGTATAAGATGTTTGCGAAAGGCAGAGCTAGGAGCTGGCGTGCGGACCATAAGCAAGCTGTGATACAATATACAGTAAGTGGTACTGAGATCGCACGTTTTGAAAGTATTTATGCTGCTGAGAAAGCAACAGCCATTCCCTCTGGTAGCATATACACTACTGTGTCTGGTAAAAGCTATACAGCAGGAGGATATCACTGGCGACTGGCTGACCCTGCTCTCCAATCTGCGAAAAAAGAGAAGGAGATAGAAACTGCCAGTAATAAAGAGTTTAATCATTCTTTATGGGAAAAGGCCGGTAAACCCAAAATAGACAAAGTCTTAATTCCTCCTTATCTGAATCTATCACTGGAGGATATGGAAGGGGAACAATGGGCAGATCTGGCACACTACCAGGGATTGTATCAGGTATCTAATCTGGGGAGAGTCAAAAAGCTGGCTGGCTGGAGTAGTGCTACACGAGGTAAAATCTGGTTGCCTGAACAAATTATGGCTCTTCGTCTGAATAGTGGTAAGACAAAAGATTCGGAAGGACAAAACGGCAGATACCTATCTGTAAACCTGACAAAGAACCGACAGAAAAAACAGATCTCTATCGCCAGGTTGGTTTATTGCTGTTTTGTGGCACCATTTGACCTAGCAGATCGTAACCTGGTAGTTATTTCTCAGAACTCTTTGCTGCCAAGTACCAATAACCTGCAGCTTATATCTGTAAAACAACGCAAAGAGAGAGAAAAAGCCCGAAGACTACAGGAAAAAGTCTTGGCTGATATTTTCTGAGTATATAATGGCATTACTGCCCTGTAGTTACTAGTATTTCTTTAGTAATTGCAGGGCAGTTTGCTTATCCTGTAGCAATTGAGCTTTTAGGGCGTCAAGGCCATTAAACTTCTGCTCATTGCGAATCTTTTCAATGAAGGAAACTGTAATGTCTGTGCCATAAATATCTTCATCAAAATTAAAGATATTTACTTCTGCTGTACGATGTGTACCATGTATAGTAGGACGCATACCGATATTCATCATTCCTCCATGTATTTTGTCATTCACCTGTACCTGTACCGCATATACTCCATCGGCAGGAATCAACTTATAGGATTCTGAAACATGTATATTCGCCGTAGGATAACCAATGGTACGACCCAACTGATTCCCTTTTACTACTACTCCTGTCAGGCTGTAAGCCCTACCCAGGTATTCTGCAGCTATATGTACATTACCTTCCAATAACGCCTGCCGAATCTTGGATGAACTTACCCCAACATGGTCTACATCCTGGCGGGGGATTTCCTCCACTTCAAAGCCATACAGTGATGCATTCTGTGATAAATGCTCGAAGCTACCTTCTCTATTACGTCCAAACCGGTGATCATAACCAATGACTAGCTTCTGGGTACCAATCTTATCTACCAGTATCTGGCGGATAAATTGTTCAGAAGTTAACTCAGAAAAGTCACGGGTAAAGGGTATGATTAACAAATGCTGTACTCCCTGTAGTTGAAGTAGTTCTATCTTTTCTTCTATGGTAGACAGAAGGTGTAGATCTGTGGCTTCTGATACGACTGTACGTGGATGAGGCCAATAGGTAATTACTACACTTTCCCCACTAGTAGTTTGAGCTATTTCGCGTAATCGTGTCAGAATCTTCTGATGACCCAGATGTACTCCATCAAATGTACCACTGGTAACAATAGCATTCGACAGTTTATGAAATTCTTCTAATGTATGGTAAATATTCATCTGGTAGCTGATTAAAGACAGATAAAGGATTTTCAGCAATGACTCACGATCTCACTATACTCTTATCTGTTTACACATCCTTTTTGTGCAAATTTATAAAATCTTCAATGCTCTGTGCATTTTCTAACCGAAACTCTCCGATACGGGTTCTGCATAATTCAGACATATAGGCTCCAGACTCCAGCAATTGACCGAAATCACGTACCATACTGCGTATGTAGGTGCCTTTGCTGCATACAATACGAAAGCTTACTTCTGGTAGCTGTATCTGGGTAATCTCAAATGCTGAAATCAGTACTGTACGAGGTTTGATCTCTACATCTGCTTCTGTTTTACCTTTGCGTGCTTTATGATAGGCGCGCTTGCCATCAATACGGATAGCAGAAAAGATTGGAGGGATCTGTTGTATTTCACCTGTAAGTTTTTGTGCTGCTTCATGAATTTTCTCCACCGTAATATGATCTGTGGGGTATTCTGCATCAAACTCTGTTTCCAGATCAATAGAAGGTGTTGTTTTACCCAATACCAGTTTACCTGTGTATTCCTTTTCCTGAGCCTGGTAGGTATCAATCTGCTTGGTCATTTTTTCGGTACAAAGTATCAGCAGACCTGTTGCCAGCGGATCAAGTGTACCTGCATGTCCGATTTTTTTGGCTTTTATAGCGAATTTGAGTTTTTTAACAACATCAAAGGACGTCCAGCGTAAAGGCTTATTAATAAGAATAACCTGACCCGGATTAGGAGGTATGGGTTGATTTGAAGTAAGAGATGTACTATCCGACATGTAACATAAGAATTTTTCCTGGTTCTATCTTTTGCAGGCAGTTATGCAGAAGTTCTATAGCCAGTAGTAGTGATTCTCCACTTGACTGTTTTTCTTCCGGAGTTTCGTAATATTCCTCTGCAAAATAACGCAGCTTGTCTATGGACAATTGCGAGGGTGCAAGTTTATGAATAATTTTCTCTTTATCTCTGTGTGTAAACAGAGTAATTGTTGCTCCTCCCATGCTTATGCGGTTTGCTTCCTTTGCCAGTTCCAGGTCACTATAACCAAAAACATCATCAAAGTATAGAAACACTTGTGTATATATCCAACCAGAATAAGGGTAGTCTTCTAAAAACGTTGTATAGGTGTAAAAGTCTTGTATGAAAGGAAACGTTGTTTTCTTTCGTCCCCACCACAATCTGGTCTCAACAGGTTTCCATGCTTTTTCAACGGCTTTTAAATGTTCCTGATTCAACAAATAAAATGAAGCATGACCCGACATAGAGGTATAAATAAGTTGTTACAATTTTTATAGGCTGAGTCTCTCTTTACAGATAGAGGAAGATCATTCGATTACCGTTTCGCTTTCCTGTAATACCTCTGCTTTCTTTTGAAACAATTCTATAGGGAAGGCAAAAATAATCACCAGAATACATCCAATTACATTATACCACAAGAACGCAATAGGAGTCAGCCAGTATAGCAGAAAAACAGTAATCTGAGCCAGAATAGCTCCATAGAATACTGCATAGCTACGAATGCGGCGTATATAGAAGGCACAAAGGAAAATTCCCAGAATTACGCCATAAAACAATGACCCCAGACGGTTAACAGCCTCCAGCAAATTGCCCAATTGGCCTGCATACAAAGCCACTACAATGCTAAATACTCCCCAGCCAACAGTAATCCAGCGAGACGCAGTCAGGTAACGGGCTTCGGATAAATCCGGGCACAAAATGCGTTTGTATACGTCTATAATAGTAGTAGAGGTAAGCGAGTTTAGAGCTCCGGCTACGGAAGACATAGAAGCCAGTAACACAATGGCAATTAGCAAGCCTACTAACCCGGAAGGAAGAAAACGTGTGACAAAGGAGAGAAATACATAATTGGTGTCCTCTACTTTTTCTACCTTCTTATCTTGCTTAATCAGATTTGTAACCTGAGTACGTACCTGCTGCATTTGCGAACGGGTAGTATGAAACTTCTGTTCAGCTTCCACTACTCCTTTGTTATCCCGCATTGCTTGTATTAGTGTGCGGAGGTCGTGCTGTTGTATCTTGAATAAGGAGTCTTGTTGATATTGCAATGTATTTACCTGCTGGGTATATCCATGATCGTGGAGTGCATCCAGCTCTATATGGTTGAAAAACAGAGGCGGTTGTACAAACAAATAAAAGACAAATACCATAGCTCCAATAAACAGAATCCCGAACTGCATAGGTATCTTCACAATACCGTTCATTAACAAACCCAGACGGCTCTGAGTTACAGAGCTTCCGGACAGATAACGCCCTACCTGCGACTGATCTGCACCAAAGTAGGAGAGAGACAGAAAGAAACCACCTATAAGCCCCGACCAGATATTATACTGATTATTGGGATCAAACTTTAAATCTATTACATTGAGCTTGTCAGCTTTGCCTGCTACACGCAATGCATCTGCAAAGGTAATATCCGGCGGCAATAGCTGCACAGTCAGAAAGCCGGCCACCGCCATTCCACTCAGAATAATAATCATTTGGGTAAGTTGGGTATAGCTTACAGCTTTGGTGCCACCACTTACAGTATACAGCAATACCAGTATACCGTTAAGTACACAGGTCCATTGTACACTCCAACCCAAAATTGATGACAACACAATGGCCGGAGCATAAATACTTACGCCTGTAGAAATACCTCTTTGAATAAGGAACAAGGTCGCTGCCAGCGTACGGGTTTTCAAGTCAAATCGACTTTCAAGGTACTCATACGCTGTATATACGTGTAATTTATGATAGATAGGTACTGCTGTTATGGACAACACTACCATAGCTAGTGGAAGGCCGAAGTAAAACTGCACAAAGCGCATCCCATCACCATACGCCTGACCTGGTGCAGACAGGAATGTGATTGCACTGGCTTGAGTGCCCATAATTGACAGACAAACAATATACCAGGGAAGGGAGCGGCTTGCCAGGAGGTAATCCTGCATATCACGATTACGGCGCCCTTTCCAGATACCGTATACAACAATAAGAGTGATAGTGGCTATAAGTACCAGCCAGTCAAGTTTGGTCATTCCGGTTCCGAAAGGTGGTTTTCGAATGTATATGGGTAAAGCTGTTTAGTCAGGAACAGCTGAAATATCCTGGCTGCAAAAAGATAGGATTTTTGCCACAGATACAATACTTACGTGGTGAACGGTAAGTATATTTTACTCAAACGCCTTTGTGAACCAGTAAAACAGCAGAATAAGTGCTACCAGATTCAAAAGGACAAAGCTATACATCCGAGGCCAGGTATTTAGAAAAGGAGGAAGTTCGTTTGTTGTATCGTTATCCCTAATCGTAAGCATTGAATCAAAACAGAAAGCAGCGTAAATACTAATTTAATTTCAGTTTCAGAATAGCCGGATCAATTATAGAGGCTATATAAATTGCATGGTCTTAACAGTATTTACAAGCAAAAAGCCCGCCAAAAATAGCGGGCTTTTGTTATTTTTATAAATTAAAGCTTATTTTTTAGCTGCTTCATAGTGTTGGTTTGCTGCATCCCAGTTTACTACGTTCCAGAATGCACCGATATAATCAGGACGCTTGTTCTGATATTTCAGGTAATAGGCATGTTCCCATACATCCAGACCCAATACAGGAGTTCCTTTTTTCTCCGCTACATCCATCAGAGGATTATCTTGATTAGGAGTAGAAGTGATTGCCAGTTCTCCGCTAGGCTCAACAATTAACCATGCCCAGCCAGAACCAAAACGACCTACACCTGCTTTGGTAAATTCTTCCTTGAATGCATCAAAAGAACCAAATTTTTTGTCAATAGCAGCAGCCAGTGAACCTGTAGGTTTGCCGCCTTCATTTTTCTTCAGGATGTTCCAGAAGAAAGTGTGGTTCCAGTGACCACCACCATTGTTGCGAACAGGTGCTGGGTATTTGCTTATATTCTTAATCAAATCTTCAAGGCTTAGATTGGCCAGGTCAGTCCCATTTACCGCGTTATTTAAGTTTGTCACATAAGCCTGGTGATGTTTGCCATGGTGAATTTCCATAGTTGCTTTGTCAATAAATGGTTCCAGCGCATCATGAGCGTACGGAAGGGGAGCTAATTCAAATGCCATAAAAATAAATAGTTTAAGGTTGAAAGTTGAAAAATAGTATAAGTTATTATTACTAAAAAAGGGTTATGGATAATCTTTGTTTAGTATTTTAATTAACACGAGAAAAAACAATTAGTTTCATTGAATTGGCTTTTCTTTCATAAAAGAAGCATTCTTTGACTCCTATTCGCCCGTTATATGATTAGTTTCTAAGGCGTTGAAAAAAGGCTTTTATCAGCGATTCGGATTCTGCTGCCAGCACACCTGATACTACCTGTGTTTTGGGGTGAAGCAGGTTCGTATCTTTGCCTGCATACCCTCTTTTATCATCCGAAGCTCCATAAACCAGTCGTCCTATCTGCGACCAGAATAGTGCTCCTGCACACATTACACAAGGTTCCAGAGTGACATACAGTGTGCATCGGTTCAGGTATTTAGCATTCAGATGCTGAGCCGCAGCTGTAATCGCCAGCATTTCTGCATGTGCTGTCACATCATGCAGCTTTTCGGTCTGGTTATATCCTTTGCCAATGATTTTTCCTTCAGCTACCACAATCGCTCCTACAGGTATTTCTCCTTCCTCAAAAGCATAATAGGCAAGTTCAAGTGCCCGATACATCCATGTCTCATCTGTAGGTTGACCAATCATTATCTGTGAATCATGTAGTTTTTCTGCAAAAAAAGAGACTTTCCGGAGAAAATTTAAATCTTTAAAGATTTTTTTTGGAGTTTATATTTTTATCTCTACCTTTGCAGCCCGTAAACGATAGAACAACACGTTTTATGTTTATACGGACTCGTAGCTCAATTGGATAGAGCATCTGACTACGGATCAGAAGGTTTGGGGTTCGACTCCCTACGAGTCCACTTGAGTATCAAAGGGTTATAGCTGTAAAATGCTGTAACCCTTTTTTCTTGCACAACAATTTGCACAACGCTTCCGGTAATGTTAGGTTGTTTTGTCCTTACCAGAATCAATCAATAATATTCCTTCTTGATACTATATCTCAAGTCAACTGTAACCTTTTTGTGTAGATTGATATCTAAGGATCGATAAGAGGATATTTCGCTGCCAATTTCTGAGATAAAAATCTCATTCGTTTTCTTGGTGAACAGAAAAATGCAATCAGGTTACTATGTACGGTTACTTTTTACTGAAGTATAAGTACAGATATGACTACAAAAAGATAGTCCTTTTGCTAAACAGATACTATTGAAAGTTTTAAAAGATATTAAATTTCATTCATATTTGTTGTTCCTAACTCTTTCGCTACCCGTCCGCAAAATAAATACGATGCCTCTAGTAATTAAAGACCTTACCAAACAATACACTAAACAGAAAGCAGGATTAATCAACTATTCTATTACCATTGACAGAGGCATTTTAGGACTATTGGGACCTAATGGGGCTGGTAAGTCAACCTTGATGAAAATTATTGCTACCATCAGTAAACCTACCAAAGGCACTCTATTTCTGGATGGTGAAGATATTGTGAACCATCCCAATTATATCCGTAAGATTCTGGGCTACCTTCCACAGGATTTTGGGGTATATCCCAATCTGAATGCCTATGAGTTTCTGGAATATATCGCAGCCATGAAGGGTGTGGGAGGCGCTGACTTACGAAAACGGATTGACATATTGCTGGATGGCGTGAACTTAACTGCTGATGCGAAACGACCTATTGGGAGTTACTCAGGTGGAATGAAACAGCGAATAGGCATTGCACAAGCATTACTAAATGATCCTAAGGTGCTCATATTGGATGAGCCTACAGTTGGGCTGGACCCGGAAGAAAGGGTACGGTTTCGGCACCTGCTTACTGACCTGGCTTCAGATTGTATTATTATTCTTTCTTCTCATATCGTGTCAGACATCGAAACCATTGCTGATCAGGTTGCTGTTATGCAGAGTGGTAGATTGATTACAAAAGGTTTTCTTCCTGATATTATCAAACAGGCAGAGGGTAAAATATTTGAGGTTCAGATAGACAAGTCAGCGTTGTCTGATTTTAAACTGAAATATCAGGTCATTAGTACCAGTCGGCAAAATGAGTATACTAGAGTGCGTTATCTGTGTCAAAACTCTGAAATAGCTCCAAACTCTACGCCAGTAACTGCTACGTTGGAAGATGCTTATTTGTTTTTAACCCCAAATACCAAATAAGCCTGTGAGATACCTATATAGCATTTTAAAAGCCGACTATCTACAACGCACCCGTAGTTATGCTTTTCTGATTACACTGGCAGTGACTATTTATGTTGCCTACTCCTTTGTGCCCGAACCTACTGCTTCTTATACTACATTGAACATGGTAGGGTACAAACCTATCTATAATGCTGCCTGGGTTGGTTATGTGTCAGCTATAATGACTTCGGTTATGCTATCTTTGTATGGCTACTTTCTGATAAACAGCGGTATTAAAAAGGATATTGAGACAGAAGTAGGGTTAATTATTGCGACTACTCCTATTACCAATTTTGCTTATCTGCTAAGTAAAATGTTGAGTAATTTCATCGTCTTGCTTATCATTGCGGGGTGCACCTTTGTAGTGAGTATAGGAATGTTTTTTCTGCGCACAACCGATCAGCCCTTTATCTTTTCAAACTTCATCTTGCCTTATCTGTTTTTTCCGATACCTGCTGTGTTTGTCATATCAGGACTTGCTGTGGCAGGGGAAGTGTTTTTCTGGAAACATGTGTGGATACAATATCTGGTGTTTTTTTTCTTGTTTAGTATGATAATGACAAACACGCAAAATCAATCCAATGTTTCTCTGACATATGTTATTGATCCATTCGGCCTTAAATTTGTGCTTACCAGTATTCGGGAGACGGTAGATACACAGTTCCATACACGAGTTGATGATATTTCATTTGGGTTCATCTTTTCCAAACATAAAAAGCCTTTCCAGACGTTTACCTGGGACGGAGTGCATTGGACTTCTATTTTTTTACTGAGTCGTTTGGTGTGGATGGGGTTGAGCCTTGGATTGGTTTATGTGTCTTCTTTTTTCTTCCATCGGTTTGATTTCCGGCAAGTAGCTGCAAAAAAGAAAATGTTTGGTCACCTGCCTTCAATAGAGTCCACTGACAGTGTTCCTATTACTATTAACAGAGCTTCATTGCCCGCAGTGGTAACAAATTATAGCATTATACCGTTTATAAAAACAGAATTACTGTTATTACTCAGAAAGGGGAACCGATGGCTCTGGCTCCTGATTGTAGGGCTCTGGATTAGTATGTTATTTGTCCCACTGGAGATTAGTCATTCTATTTTGCTGCCTATTATATGGTTTTTGCAGGTAAACAGATGGTCTGACCTGGCCACAAAAGAGAAAACCAATCGATTGCATTACTTTACCTATTCTTCTTATAAACCATTACAGCGTATGTTGCCTGCTCAGATGCTGGCTGGCATTATCCTGGCAATAAGTTTTGCCCTGCCTGTTATTGGACGTTACCTGATAACCAAGGATGTGTATGCCGTTAGTGCAATTCTTTCCGGGGCTGTATTGATTGTTTTGTTATCTGTTTGTCTGGGAATAGTAAGTGGAGGCAAAAAGTTATTTGAGATTTTATTCTTTGTCCTTACCTATGCCATTATAAACAAAGTCCCCATGCTGGATTATTTAGGGGCTGTAGCTCATGATAACCTACCTCTCTATACGGGACAGTTATTGGTGATAAGCTTTGTATTGGGACTCACCAGTTTTCTGGTAAGAAGCTACCAGACAAGACATCTCTAAAAATACCTCTTGGTTTTCATTCTGAGAAGCGATGTATTTGAAAAAAAGGCTAAGATAGTATGTTATAAAACTGTCAGATAGAATTGAGCGAAAGTTTATTACCGAATTAAAGTAAGGATTTAATCCGGTAATAAACTTTCGCTTTTCCGGGTAGTTTAAGAATTATTTCTTAGTAAACTCAATCATGGGTACCACATCTGAAGAGATATTCCACAACTCCAAACCGGGTAAATAGTTTTCAAAAAGTGTATGTACTATGCGAACCCCGCGCATACCTTCAATTCTAAGCTTTACATCTTCTTCGGGTTCCTCGTTTAGAAGATCTTCTAAATCTTCTGGAGTGATTATGTCTTCATCTGTAATTTCTTTTTCTATATCAAGTTCTTCTCCATAGTCAACTGTTGTACCATCCTGAGAACCTCTTTTCCAGCGTATTTTCTTACCATTTTGAATTACTACATAGTTATACGCAGTTGAAGTACTACCATAGTTAAGGCTTACTATATCTGAGTGAGGAAAGACATTGATTAACGTTTTTTCTGTAACAGAAGCTTCTGTATTTTGTAAGGCGAAGGCAAGAGGTCCGTTTACTAATATAAGCACTCGATTGTAATGTCCTATCCAGAGGATATTATCAAAAAAATCATAGGTTGCAGCAGATAAAGTTGTTTGCCCTGTTCGTTTATAGGTATCTAAGTTGAGTTTTTGCAAAACAGATTCATAGCTATCTGTTTCATCAAAGTTGGTTATTAAAACAAGGGCAAGATTATGACTCATAGATGCAGCTATAATTTGTGGTAACGTATGTTGAATTGTCTATAAGGAAAAATAAAAGTACTAGTTAATATAAAATGACACTATTTCGGTAAATGCTGAAATGAAAAATTCGTTACAGCCTAGAATGAAATCTGGTGAGGGAATTTTTGGAGTAACTATTGAAAATTGAATTGGACCAAGATACATATTAAAAGGAGGATTATGACTTCAAAAGCTAAACTTAAACAATATAATTTAGTTAAACATGCAGGGAAATATTTTGTAGATGAAACATCAGATATAATAAAACAGCTAAACTCACAGGGCGAATCAGCATTGCTGGGAATACAAAATAAGAAAGGGATCTATACCATTATTGGAAGAAACTATGTTTATTATTTAACGGCTTCCGGGAAAAAGGGTAAAGTACCACATAAGGAGTTTTGTGATGAACTTCATGAAAATGGTTGCCGTATAGGTTCGGGGTGGTGGCAGTTTACATTTATGTTTAAGAATATCATTTTGACAAACAATGATAAAGTATGGTTATATAATGCTGAAACTATGTTTTCTCTTTGGAGTATAATGGTTTGGATGAAAGAAAATAAATGGTAATCAACCACATGCCACGCTTGCTTTGGTAATATTTTTTAAGTAAGAATTTAACTGATCTTTTCAGCTGGTAATCCCGGTGTTTACGCCTCATATAATTATATCTATTCTCTCTGACATTTGCACCAGTGTATGAGTAGTCGCAATGTTCACATTACCAAGCCTCATTTATCGAAGCAAAATACAACTATATAATCTGGTACCAGAGGAATACCTGTCAAAACAGGAGAGAGGATGCCCTAAAGTCTATCTCTCCTGTTTACTAACCTGGTTCTGTTATTTATTGCTTGATTACAGGAGTTGCATGCATTGTTCCTGTTTTGTCCTGAAGTAGAATTACATAAGGTCCTGCAGGTAGGTGTCCCAATGATAGTAGAATTGTTTTATCTACTGGTTGATATAGTTGCTCATATACATTCATACCTAACTGATTAATGACTTTTACAGTTACCTGTTCCGATTCTGGATTTATGTGTACCGTAAGCCAGTCTCTGACTGGATTAGGATAAATAGGTAAGTTGGAGATTTCTGTTCTTTTACTGAGTAAAGTTTGTGTATTTGTTCGGGCAGAGGAAATGGACGTAAGCTGTATGGCTGCAATCATAGCTTTACTTATCTGACTGGTAAACTCAACAGTGAGAAATCCATCAGTAACGGTTACTGGAAAATGACGGGCTAGTGCCTTATTGGCTCCTCCTGCGGCTACAAATACATCAAAGTTAACCAGTTCACTAACACCACCTTCAATATTAACAGAAAACACCCGTTGACCAGGAGAACTGAAATACAATTCAGCAAAGTTAAGTGTAACTATATACTGACCATTGATGACAGGAATGTTGTAGTTGAAGGTCTCACCGCTACGAAAGGCCTGATAGACCAAGTCGTTAACTGTGCCTGCTATTTCTGTTTCCTGAAAGTATCTTCGGTCTGAATATTCGCTGAAAAACTGATCTGGAGCGAATGTGTATCCACCTGAGTGCACAATTTTGCGTGCTCCTGCATTGAGACGGAATGGGATAGGTGGAGGCACCTGTACGGAAACTGAACTGGTATATGACGAAATGCCTTGTGTAGTAAATGCATACAAACGGAAAGACCGCAATGAACTATCCAGTAAACGTGCTGCCTGAAAGGTAGTGTGTGTAAGGTCAGCAGGCAGGGTATCTCTGGTTACTTCATTTCCATTATCAAAAGTACCGACAACAGACTCAAGTATATAGCCTGTCTCATCTCCGGGATCTTGCCAGGACAAATGAAGAACGGCTGTATCTGCTTTCGTTAATGTTTGACTTAAAGTTACTGATAACGGATCTGGGGCGTCCAGTGTAAAGTTCTTTACCTTATACCAATAGGCAACTCCCTGACCAGGATTTCCATTTACCTCAGTTCCTGCAGCGCCAATTACAAGAACACTGTCTTCAATGATTGTAGAAGAGCCAAATCCATCATAAGGAGATCCACGAAGTATGGCTGTCTGACGCCAGGTATTATTACTCAGGTTAAAAATGTAAGCAGCTCCAACAATGGTTGCAATCCCTGTATTTCCATCTATTGCTACCGAATTTCCAAAATTTTGTACAGCATTATCTGTAAACTTATTCTTTTGTTGCCAAATGCCATTTTCTAACATAAATAGGTAAACGGCTCCCTGATATTCGTGTCCATTCACTGTGGCTACATGTTCACTTACAATGATATTGTTTCCAGATATGTCTGTAAAATAACCAAAATAGCCAAATACATCACTTTCGCCATCACTAATCAATTTACCTGTTTGTTGCCAGTTGCCATTCATGAATGTAAATACATAGACAGCTCCTATTTTTCCTATAACACACCTATTGCCATCAATGGCTATTACACGTCCAAAATACATCCCATTGTATTGATTGTATTCTTCGGCTTCCTGTGGTCCCACTGTAATTTTCTCAGTCTGCTGCCAACTACCATTTTTTTCTGTGAATACATATACAGCACCATGCTCAGGACGTCCGTTTACGAAAGCTTCCGGAGCACCAATCATAAGCGTACTGTCAGACATAGCCACTGCAGCACCAAAACTATCAAGCATTTTACTATCCGTAGAAGTAAGCTTGGCTGACTGCTGCCAGACACCATTCACTAATGAAAAAACGTACGCTACTCCCTGGTAAATACTCCCGTTTATCATGTGATTCTTTGCTCCTATTACAATTGTATTGCCGTTAGTAGCTACAGCATCCCCAAAATAATCACCAGCTTGCTGATCTGTCGAGGTCAGTTTGGCAGTTTGCTGCCAACTACCATTTGTGAATGTAAATACGTAGGCAGCTCCATACTCATTATATCTTCCCAAGGTTCCAAATACCAATATGTTCCCAGACAAGGCCATCCGGTAACCAAAGAAATCCATTGCGGAGCCATTACTAGCTACAATCTTACCCATTTGTTCAGGGGTAGGTTGGGCTATACCAGATAGTTTAAGAAGGAAGGCTACCATCCATAACCAGTTCTTTGCTGGCAGATTAGTAAAATCGAACAGGCGAAAAAATCTTCTGGGAAAAGGAGTAAGGGTCTGCATCTGAGTAGGAGTTTGTGAGTAAAAAAAATAGCCAAAAAATAATCTTATAAAATATATGCAATTGCTTGTTAAACAGCAAGTTAAATTTTAGTGTTTACTAGATTAATCCTATGTGGCTTGTAAAACGCTACATTTGAGAGAGTCGTTTTGTTAGTTTATCTTTCAAACAGGCAGACTACTATTTCCTTTGTCTATATCTGATAGTAAGATAGAACGTGCCTGAATCATATAAAAAGCTTGGTTTATGAATAACAACAAAATAGAAATTCGTCCGGAAGAACCTGAAGACTGGGACGCAATAGATCAATTAACACAAGCTGCGTTTGCTGATGAACTGCATTCGTCGCATACGGAACACTTTATCATTCGGGCTTTGCGAGAAGCCAGGCAACTGACGATATCATTGGTGGCATTAGATGCAGGGCAAGTAGTAGGTCATGTAGCTGTTTCACCTGTGTCTATTTCTTCAGGAGAGATGGGTTGGTATGGATTAGGGCCTGTTTCTGTAGAACCTACCCGGCAGCGTCAGGGTATTGGTTCAAGTTTGGTAAATATGGCATTAACTAAATTGCAGCAGTTAGGCGCTGCTGGATGTGTTGTACTAGGTGAACCTGCGTATTATGGGCTTTTTGGTTTTAAAGCGGATCCTGAATTAGTACTGCCTGACATACCATCAGAATATTTTCAGGCCATTGCCCTCAAAGGGGATGTTCCCTGCGGTATAGTGCGCTATCATCAGGCGTTTGAGGCAACTGCCTGATGCTTTGGGGTAGTAATAAATTATATTCTAATCAATCCTCGTCCGTACCTGGTAGAGGAATGTTTCGTTCGATTATCGTTTCTGTAAAACTTTGGGCTACCACATACGGTTGAACGAAATTGTAATTATTTGTCTGACTACCGATTCCCAAAAATAAGTGATCGGTTACTGTTGTATAGGTTAAAGCTATCAAAAAAAGCCGTTGTCTAAAGATATCTGTTATATAAGTTACTTTTTGAGTTGCTTCTCTGATTAATGGATGAGTGTAAGCTATTGTAAGTAGATAATGAATTATAGAAAGCAATTTTTTATCAGTGCATATGATAAGATATCCAGTATTCTTCTTGTATATTTTATTGTATCAATTAGTATTTTTCTGTACTACTCTAAACAAATAGTGCCTGTTCTTGACTGGGCTCATTGGCTTCTGTTTTTGCTTGTTCATATTATAGGTGGTTATAGTATGTGTTATTGTATCTCAAGAAGTGAGAATGCAAGATTCAAAAAAATAAGTATGGTACCTGCTATGCTTATCACTCTTATACTACTTATAGCCTTTTTTATAGTCTTGGGAATTGTGGTCTTTCTAATTTTAGCAGGAGGAGCCTATTTATAATAATTCATATGGCTATGATAAAGTATTTGAAACAGACATTTGTCACGAAAGAAGATAAGAAAATAGGCTATTTGTTCTTGTATCTTTTCCTGCTCTATTTGACTGTTATTTTATTTGTGACTTTGGATTTACATCAAAATATGAAAGGAACAAAAGGTTTTAATTTCTTTATTGTTTTGGGTGTAGCTAGTATTCCTGTGTTTCCATTTGACTTGTATGTATTGAATTCCGAAAATGAAAGAGTTAAGTTAATTCTAACTATTCCTTGTCTTGTGTTCACTTTATTGGCTCTATTTGTTGATGGAATGTTATTTATAGGTTTATCCGGGATGTTTCTACTTGATAGCTAAGTGATACATCGTCAATAATTATCTACTATTAATTTATGTTTCAAAAAAAAAATCTACCTATAATTGTTTTGCTGGGAGCCTTTTTCCTGAGATTACCTGCTTTTGCTCAGGGTACTGCTATTGAAATGCAGAGGCAAGGTAAAATAGAGGAGGCTGATACCTCTATATATGTTGCAGTTTCAGTCCCTCCAGAATTTCCAGGAGGATTAAAAGCACTTTATGATTTCTTCAAAGAAAATGTTCAATATCCTGAAGAAGCTAAAAAAGCAAAGGTTGATGAAATACTTTTTCTTATGTTTGTAGTTGAAAAAGATGGAAGTATTTCGAGTCCTACAATAAGGAAAAGACTAGGTTATGGCTGTGATGAGGAAGCACTTCGTGTGTTAAAACTTGTACCAAAATTTAAGCCAGCTATGTTGAATGACCAATTTGTTCGCTTTTCTTATGCGATCCCTGTTAGGTTTAGTCCAACATCTAAGAGAAGGTAACGACTATTAACATTGCTTTTCCAAACTATAATTGTATCCTTAGTAAACAGAGGGAAACCAGGTTTGAACACTTTAATGTAAGTGTTCAAACCTGGTTTATAACTACATATGTCTACTGAGCCTGATACCGCTTTATGGTAAATGTTTTGCTGGAGGCAGTAGCTGGGTTGTTAATCATCTCCAGTACCTTTGCATTCAGTACATACGTTTTGCCTTCGGCTATAGTGGCAGCTGTAGGACCTTCGTAGCCAATAGTATCTGTAGCCACAACAATAGCCGTTTGCCAGTTATCATTACTTTTCAGTTCTGAGATCACTCCTGAACTGTAACCTACCACATACAGACTTTCCCCATTCAAAGCGAGTCCGTCAGCACCTTCAATCGGAGCCGGTAAGTTTACTTCTGAAACAGATTTATTGCTTAGATTCACTTTCAGAATTTTGCCTGTATTGGTCTTGTCAACCAGTAAATAACCTCCCTTGTGAAAGACAATTCCATTAAGGTTAAACCCTTCTCCTTTAAATAGATCATTTTCCAGGAAAATGCTGGCTTTACCTGATTTATCAATTTTATAAAGGAAGCCCTGAAAAGATTCAGTTACATAGATATTTTCTGCATCATCTATCGCCAAATCATTCGGAAAAACAGCCCCGGTAACTAATGAACTCAGGTCATAGGTTTGCACAAGCCGTTTCTGGCTCAAATCAATTTTTAGTACCTTGGCTACCTTGCCTGTAGTAGCACTGCTGGACTTTGCCCCATTTCCAATATCTCCGGTACATACATACGCAAAGTTGCCAGACACTTTGATTCCATATGTAGAGACCAGTGAGGGATCATTGACAAGGAGGGTATACTTACCTGTAAAATCTACTGTGCCTATAGTACCTTGTTTAATAGAGCCTACAACAAAAGTTTGTGACTGACTATGATAGGCGATGCCTTCCGGATAGAGGGCTTCACTGGAAAAGGTTAGGGTTGACGGAACTTCTTTGACTGGTTTTTCGTCGTCGTTTTTACAGCTACCTAACAGAAAAAGAGAAGAGGTAAGCATTACTACACCGAGTACTACAGATTTTATAACACGTTTCATACGGTTGTTGTTTATGTTGATTAATGGTACAAAGTAACGGCAATGCGTCGCTCAGTAACTTGTATGAAATGAGGTATCGTCTGTATATTCGGTGGAAGTTAATGTAAGCAAGTAGAAATGAAAACAGAACAGCCTGTCCAGCCTTTTGAGGTACTCGTTTTTGAAGTAGATGATTGGGAGAACCCTCCTCACAAGCATAATTTCTTTGAATTACTCTGTATTCAGGCAGGCTCTGTTCTGCAAAAGATCAATGAACATAGCCGCGAATATCCAAAGGGCCAGCTGTTCCTGCTTACTCCTCAGGATAGTCATTCGTTGTATGTAAAAGGACATTCCAAATTCTGCTTTGTACGGTTTAACGAATTGTTTTTTCATGAGCAGAAAAATCCTGCTGAGCAATTGCTTCTAAAGGAATGGCTTCAGAAGCTGGAATTTATCTTTCACAACCATAACCAATATGGAGGACCTCTGGTGAAAGATGATAACGATAGTATGATGGTATGTGCATTGATGAGCAATATGCTCAATGAATATACCCGAAAGAGTCCTTACTATCAGGACAACCTGAGGAATACGTTACTGATTATACTGAATATTATAGTCAGGAATGTAGAAAATGAAGTTTCAGCAGAGGTGATTAACAAGCCTTCGGCAGTTGTATTTAATAAGATGGTTAATTACATCCATGCCAATATTCATAATCCTGACCTTTTAACTCGTGAACATCTGGCTGAACAGTTTGCTATTTCGCCAACCTATATCGGAGAGTATTTTAAAAAGCATACAGGTGAAAGCATTCACCAGCACATTATTCAGTATAAACTCAAACTAGTACAAACACGATTAGAATTCAGTGACCTCACTGTATCCGAGATTGCCTACGAACTGGCGTTTACAGATGAAAGCCATTTGAGTAAATTGTTCAAAAAATATGTAGGCGTTAGTCCAAGAGACTATCGACTTCAGAAGAAAGCAGAGCCTGAGGGTATAAACCTATAGATAAACATAGTATAGGGTGTATTTATCAGATTTGCATAAGTTGTTATAGGGAAGAGCATTGATGTTTGTTTGTGCATACTTAAAGGTAGGTTTTATTTGAGTATAGTTTGTTTCATGATTGGCTCATGCGTATAATTCTATGCAAACGGCAAATGGAAGAAGTGGTTTGGTTTATCTGGAAGAAAATAGTTTTTGCCTGGAGTTTACCGCAAATTTGCCAATGCGTTGAATTAACCGCAAAAAAGTTTTTGCATAGAATAAACCGCAAGAATTCCTTTTGATTGGAATTTACCGCAAAAAGTTATGTGTGCATAATTCAGGTCAAAATAAAAAACTTAGAACTATGCACACTGTAAGGCTATTTTAAAAAACTACTAGTATGAATATGAAGACATGTGGAACTATATTCACGCTGTTATTTGGGCTAATGTGTTTTGAAAAATCACAATCCCAGGTGATAGATACCATAACCGAAAAATTTAAAAATGTCTTTTCAAAAGAATATTCCTTGGATATGATTTATCAAATTCCAGTTAATAATTCTGTTACAAAAGGATTTGAGAGTACTGCACTAAAAGATGTCAGATTAGTGGCATTCAAATCCCTGAAGGAAATTCAGAAGAATACACGATTGGCTTTTAAAGTGGTAGTGTATACTTATAAATCTACTCATGAGGCAAATAATACATTTCAGGTTTTAAGAACTAGTTTGCCTTCCCAAAGTGATTTGTTATTTTCCAAGGACTGGAACCTGGTAGTAATAAAGGATAATTACCTGTACAAACTTAATGGTGGATGCTTGTATTCTCAACAAGCCTGGAATGAATTAAAAACGATGTTTTTAAAAAATGCTTTAGCTCTGAAAACTAATACAGGTATAACTAATTCGTTTGAGATTCCATGTGGGGGTCTTTAGTTTTTCTATCTCCATTTGGCAGGATATAGGAAAAGCGAATGGTGAGTTATTATTTTAACACCAGTATAGAATGGATATAGATGCAATTCTGGATAAAATCTATCAAATACCCGAAAAGTCAAAGAAGGCTTTAAAAGAAAGCGTTGGCAGTGTGAGCTATCCCAAAGGATATATTTTATTAAAAGCAGATAAGGTTGAGTCGAATATCTATTTTATACAGAAAGGTATTGCCAGGGCTTATGCCAGTTTGGAAAATACGGAGATAACGTTCTGGTTTGGAAAGGAAGGAGATACGGTTATTTCCATGAAAAGTTATGTAGCGGATCAGAAAGGATATGAAAATATAGAACTGTTGGAAAAATCCGATTTGTATGAACTCAATACACAACGACTGAGGCACCTGTTTGATGAAGACATCCATATTGCCAATTGGGGAAGAAAGTTTGCCGAACAGGAATTGGTTAAGACAGAGGAAAGGCTCATCTCCAGACAGTTTAGAACGGCTCTGGAGCGGTATAAAGAATTGATGAAACACAGTCCTGATTTGTTGCAGAGAGTACAGTTAGGGCATATTGCTTCGTATCTGGGAATCACGCAAGTTACGTTGAGCAGAATTCGGGCAGAGCTTAGATAATGTGTTCTCATGATAAATCTCGGTATACAAACAGCGTCTTTCCAAATTTGTTAAATTAAGGTTTTCTCTTTTCTGTTTTTCAAAGCAACCGCCCTTTCTTGTACCATTTTTTTTCTGGAAATGAAGAACGTTTCTGGCACGGTGGACATTCGAACCAGTTACTTTCTATTTAGTTATGCACCTTCTTATCTAACACCAAAAACTGAAAAGCATAGTAAAAGTAAACCCCTCGTTGTCCTCCTGAAAAGAACTCGTGACAAGATCGGCGACCTTTCCGACTGGAATACATTCTATCACAAACCAAAGGTGGCTCTATTTGTCACAAGGTTCTTTCAGAAGGACAAAAAAGGAGAGATGTAAGGATGGAGAAACCCTTTTAGGAGAGAACAGAAGGTGCAGAGTTTATTTTTCTTACATTTACCACTCTACACTGATGTTCAAATCAGTAGCTTTCTTTTCTTCCAAAAAGCAACACACTGCATTTTTTATCATTTGTAAAATTATTGCTCAATCCGATTTGTGACCTTTGCAGAAAAAAACAGCAAAACTATGAATTGGATTATATTGATTGTTGCAGGTCTGTTTGAAGTGGTATTTGCTTCCTGTTTGGGGAAAGTGAAGGAGACAGAGGGAGCTGAGATGTATTACTGGTTGGGAGGCTTTCTGGTATCCATGGTGATTAGTCTGGGCTTACTGATGAAAGCAATACAAACCTTGCCCATCGGTACTGCGTATGCTGTATGGACAGGGATTGGAGCCGTGGGTACTGTACTGGTTGGAATCATTGTCTTTAAAGATCCTGCAAACTTTTGGCGATTATTTTTTATTTGTACGCTGATTGGCTCTGTAATAGGATTGAAATATGTATCTCATTGATTAGAAGTCATGTGATTGGCAATTTTTCGTATTTTTGGATACAACCAAACGGGGTTCGGCTACTTTTTACTGGATTCTTTCTCTCACCTTTGTCATGTCCATTCAACCAGCATGGAACGTGGATATATACAATGTGTGTTATATAGTAATCCAAAGCTCTTTCAATGACAATACAAACTTTACCCCTTACACAAAGTACATTTTATTCAGATAGCCCGGAATTGTCGGTTGTACGAGATGGGCTTATCCTAATTCCTGATATCAGTGGCTATTCTGAATTTGTGTCCCAAACAGATATCCGGTTAGGACAGTCCATAGTATACCGTTTGCTTTCTGCTATTATTCAGGCTAATGAACTGGATATGAAAATAGCAGAAGTAGAAGGGGATGCTGTCCTCTTCTATAGGTATGGACCGCCTCCTTCTGTCTCTATGATTCTGAAGCAGTTTGAACAAATGCGCAATGCATTTAATGAGGTGTTGTCTCATCTGGAGATAGAACATACAGCTCTTTCCTTAAAGATGATAGCTCATTATGGCACGATCAGTGAATTTAAAATCGGAGGGTTTGTTAAGCTGTATGGCGAGTCTGTTGTGGTTGCCCATCGACTGCTTAAAAATCATATAGAAAGCCATAGTTATGTCGTGATTACAGACGAACTTACACAGGCCGCTACCTTGCCTACAATACAGACAGGCTCATTGGTGGATTTGCCTGTCAATAGTGTTCCGGAAAGTAAGTTATGTGAAGTGTATGGCAACCTGAGAGAAGTTTGCTTTTCATACTTTAATTATGAACAGTAAACAGAGTTTGCTTTAGCTTATCTCCCTGTTATACGTTTTATGTTAGCCATAAGGATATGTAGAAGCAGAATTCTGGAAATATAACAGGAATGTATAAGAGTCAACAGACCATCTGTTAAGGGATGTCAGGAGAGCAAGGTAAATACAGAAACTATGTATAGTGAGCGTAATCGTTAATGATCTGGATATAAGTCAAGAGGAGTAATACGGATAATGGGTAAACATACTATCAATGCTTAGTAAGAACAAAGTAATTCATCGGCCAGTTTGCTGACATAATTGTTTTTTCCAGACGAAAGCCTGCCTTTTCCAGTACACGTATAGATGCATAGTTATTCCGATTGGTTGTCGCTGTAATCCGGTCTAGATGCAATTGTACGAAGCTGTACTCGACCAGCCCTTTTGCTATTTCAGTAGCATATCCTTGTCCCCAGTAGTGTTCTTGTAGCCGATAACCTATCTGGAATTCATTTGTTTCTGCCAAAGGTGTAATGCCAGCAGCGCCTATAAAAAGATTGTTGTTACGTTCTACAACAGCCCAGATACCCAAGCCTGTTCCCGTATGGTAGTTTTGCAGGATTCTGGTAAAGCCTGTTCTTTCTTCTGTCTCTGTTTTTATTTTTCCGTCACCTATCAGCCGCATTACTTCGGGACTTGTATTCATCTGAAATACATTTGTCCAGTCTTCTTCACACATCTCTCTTAGTTGTATTCTTTCTGTTTCAAACAGTATTTTCATTGGGTGATAGAATTGAGTTTGCTCATAGGATCAGGAAGCGGTTATTCTCCATTTCTTCTTATGTATCTTAAAATCATCCCACCACTGTACTCTGTGTTGTACATATCTTGCTGCTCCATAACACACCACTGCCATGCCAAGCATTACATACGTTACTTCACTTCCATTGATGGCAGAAATGATAGCTCCTCCGGCAGAAAGGGCTGAAAATAGATACAATCCGGCAATACTAAATCCTCCTCCTGCAGGTTGTTTGGTCTGAACCTGCATTTCTGTAATATCCGATAGTGCAAAATGAAAAGAAGTGTCTTTGCGAATGGCTTTTATAGATCGTGTTGCGTATAATTTATATTTGCTTGCCTCAGATACGGTATATTTCTGGCCTGTAAGTGTATCTTGATACGAATCTAGTAATTGTACATTCATATAGAGGCTATCATTTTTTAGCTCAAAACTGTTAACAGATGAAACAAGATATTTATCATAGCCTACATACTTTTTTTTGCGTATGTGAGAGTTGTAGTCGTACCATGACAAAAGCAATGTATGAGTGGTTTTGACTTCCAGGATATGAGCGGCATCTACCTTCTGTATTTTATTTTTTTTAGTCAGTGTGATCTGAGCAGTTGTAAGCAAAGGGAAAAGGAAAGCTGATAGAAGAAGTAAGTGTCTTTGTTTCATTTAATTAGTTATTAAGTGAATCAAGTTGTAGTTGTAAATATGTAGTAAGATTGTGAGATATCGGTTTATAAGCAATATAATAAAAAAGAGTAACTATGCTACACAGGCTTGAAAATGAAAATTATAGAGGGAAAACCCCTTCTGGATTTGGAACAAAAGATTTTTGGGTTGGCTTGGGAGGTGTGGGTGACATTCATGGTGGGATTAACTTACTGATAACCAGATAACGTAAGATGGACAGGATCTTTCGACAAAAACTCTCCCCAGCAGGTGGAAATGATGGGAAGCGTATACTATATATACTATTTTTTATAACAAATTATCTAAATATATATAAGAGATCTTACCCTTCTTACCTAACTACATTTTCAATTAGTTAAGGCTACCCAAAATTTTACCCGCATCTTACCCGAACTTTAACTCTGTTACACCTGGTAACACTTGGTTACATTTGTGGTTACACAGATAAGTCTCTGCAAATAAGGGTAGTTACACTGGTTACACTTGTTTCTCATATATGTGTATTTAGTATAATATAATACTATATACAAAAGGGAATATAGCTATTGCTTTATAGTTTCTGGGAACTTTTGCGAAAAATGGCAAAAATGTGTATCTGGTGTTACTCGTTTCATTATCAGTTTATTATGCTGTAACCACAAGTGTAGCCGTCCGTAACTTGCGTAACCTTATTTCAAGGATACTCATTCTGAAAAATAATAGAGCTATTTTTATAAATTACAGTGTCTTCATGAGATGGTGTAGTGATATTTATAATTGTAACATGAAAACTTAATGGATAAACATATAATCACATTAATAGTTAGAGAGCTCTCTATACCACTATTGACTAAAAAAATCTTCTTCCTTTTCTCTCCCTTTCTTCTTTTCTATAGTGCATGTCGCAATAAAACTACGGGTTCTGCTCTACCTGTATCATCAGTTAGTTATGAAAATCCTGCTTATACTTATTTACCTGATAAGAAGTTTGTATTTGAAACTAGGCGAATAAAGGATGGAAGATTACTATGGAAAGACACTATAACATTGCAGGTTTTTGCTGAAAAGCTTAGTAATGCCCCTTCTCAAGATAAAATTACCTGGGCATATTCTGATCAAGTGTCTGTCGTAACGGGAATGATCCAAAATGATACAATGGTTTGGATGCATCCTCCCAGAGAGGGTCGCTATAAGCTGACAGAACTTATTCCTTTTCCATCTATAAAGCTCCCAATACAGACAGGTAAACAGTGGGACTATCAATTGAATGTAGGAGAGCATTATTCGGATTCTACTTCATTAGAATGGAAGGGAGATTTGCATTTTGATCAAGCCTATGAGATAGAGGGAGCAAAAGCTTTTTCGTCAAAATTTGGTCTGATAGATTGTACCGTTGTGAAAGCTACAGGAGTCTGTAAGTATGGCAAAACACAACTCTATTCACTCTATAACAATTGGTATGGCTTTGTCTACTTGGAGGGTATCCTGCTAAATGGGAGTTCCATCGAGATAGAGTTACTGGATGTTCTGGATACAAAGTGGTCGCAAAATGCATCAGCCCCATCTCTTTAACGAATCCAGTGGAAATACATCATACCAACGGTACTGGCAAAAAGGATATAGGCAATATAACTCAGCACAGAGGTAATAACTCCTTTCAGAGTACCCAATAAACGATTCATAGGTTGATGAAAATCAACAAGTGACCAGGATAGGTAGACAATTGTAAATAGATACAGACAGTAATAAAGGGAAGGGTGAATATAACTTAGAAATATGGCTATAGTAGGAAAAATTGTATAGGTACCTGCTATATAAAAGGCAAAGACAACATTTTCAGTATAAGTAAACTTAGACTTTCGAAAGAAGAGCCAGGAAAGGAAAGCAAAAATAAATACCAGGATAAAGAAGAAGTTGTTTAGATTTTCTGAAATAAAGTGTCCAACAGATTCGCCTCTTTGAATGGCTTTGTCTGTAGGTGGTTTGGTGCCCATAGCCTTGTACTGGTTGGCAATGGGATCAAATTTAGTGAGTACCCGAACCAGCAAATGCAAGCCAGCCATAATCAGAAAATACTGGATAGGAGAGGTATAGGGCTTGCGTTTTCCTCGTATATATTCTGCACAAAACCGTCCAGGCCGGGTTAGCAACTGCTGTATGGTGTGAAGTAAAGGTAGTTCAAATGTAAATACCTGTGCAATAAAGTCTCCTGCTAATTCCTTCCCGGTAAAACGACCATTGTTTTCCTGCTGACCACATTGGTCACAAAACAATCCATTAAATGTATGGGTACAGTTCTTACAGACAGGCATAGAGGCTTGTAGATAGATAATTGGTTGATGGAAAATACAACTATTTGTGTGTATTAATGGCAATGACCAAAAGAGAAATATTGAAAATATACCTTCTGCCAAGCTACTTTATAAAATCGTATCTTGGCAATAGTGTTTTTTGAAAACATTCTGTAGCGAATCATGCTTTGATTTTCGTAATATTGCTGAATGACACAAACGTTGGAAGACTTTTATGAGGAGAAATTTAACTGGGTGCCCGATACACTCAGAAAGGATATCGGACATTTTAATGTATTCCGTATAGAAGATGTTATAAGCAAAAAAGTTTCCCTGTTGCCTTTTAGTCGCAGAGATTACTTTAAAGTGAGCCTGATCATTGGTAGACGTAAGATTCACTATGCAGATCAGAGCATAGAAATAAAAAAGCAGGCATTGTTGTTTTCCAGTCCACAGATCCCCTATAGTATGGAAATACTGGATGATCAGCAGACGGGATATATTTCCGTATTTACCTCTGCGTTCTTTCATCACTTTGGCAATCCACAAGGCTACAAAGTATTTCAACCGGATGGCAACCATATCTTTGAATTGTCAGACGAAGAATGTGCGAAGGCATGTGCTATTTATGAAAAAATGCAGGATGAACTGGTTGCAGAATATCTGGAAAAATATGATGCGTTACGGGTTCTGGTGTTTGGGCTTCTACTTAGCACGATGAAGATGCATTCTCCTCCAAAAATAAAAAAGACAGGACCCAACGCTGCCCAGAGAATAGCTCTTCTGTTTCTGGAGTTATTAGAACGCCAGTTTCCTATTGATAACCCAAATCAAAGAGTAGCCTTACATACCCCTGCTGATTTTGCCGGGCAGATGTCTGTCCATGTGAATCATCTGAATAAGGCCTTACGGGAGACGACTGAAAAAACTACCTCTGATATCATTGCCGAACGCATTTTGCAGGAAGCCAAGATACTTCTGAAAGGTACTCACTGGAACGTTTCAGAAATAGCCTATACACTAGGATTCAATGAGGCTACACATTTTAATAACTTCTTTAAAAAGCATCTTCAGATAAGCCCAACTCAATTTCGGATTGATTGAATTTCGTAAGCTTTGCTTTGAATTGTATTAGGTGCTCCCCTGTCTGAAGAATTACCTTTGTCATACATAAAACAACTAAACAATGACAACGCGAAAAATAGCATTGGTCACAGGTGGTAGCCGTGGCCTGGGAAAAGACATGGCATTGGCTCTAGCCGGCAAAGGAATAGATGTAGTACTTACCTACCTTTCCAATAAAGCAGAAGCAGATAAGGTAGTGGCTGACATAACGCAATCAGGTGGTAAAGCGGTAGCGCTACAGTTCGATGTTGCCCAAATATCTGCCTTTGATGGGTTTCTGCAACAGGTAAAGGAAGCTTTAAGTACAATCTGGTCAACTGATACGTTTGACTTTCTAATCAACAATGCAGGTATTGGAGCCTCTATTCCGATTGATCAGTTAACAGAAGATACCTTTGATGAGTTTGTAAACATCCATTTCAAAGGCGTATTTTTTCTGACACAAAAGGCTTTACGCATGATAAACAACAAGGGAGGTGTGGTATTTATTTCCTCTGGTGCTGCTCGTTTCTATGTTCCCGGTTATGCTGTATATGCAGCCAGCAAAGGAGCTGTTGAAGTATTTGCCCGATATATTGCCAAAGAATACGGACAACGTGGTATTCGGGCTAATGTGGTAGCTCCCGGACCTATCGAAACGGACTTCAATAATGCTACTATCCGAAACAACCCACAAACAAAAAATTTCCTCGCATCACAAACTGCTCTAGGTAGAGTAGGCAACGCCGATGACATTGGCAGTGTAGTTGCCTTTCTGTGTACAGAAGATGCAAAATGGGTAAATGGTCAGCGGATAGAAGTTGCCGGTGGAATAAATCTGTAAGAGTGTAATCCTGACTGCCTTTTCTGAACTACCGTTCAATGCTTTCAATTTAAGGAAAAGTTAGAAAAACACTCTCTTTGAAGAATAACGCCTCTCCATCCTCCTGAAAGGCATACTCTCTTATTGTCCTTCTGAAAGAATCTTATGACAAGACAGGTGGCCGTTGTATCTGGAGAAAATCTTTTCAGAAACTAAATAGGCTCTATTTGTCACACGTGTCCCGCCGTGGCGGGAAGATTCTTTCAGAAGGACAAAAAATAAATACATTTTTTTAGTCGTTAGCACTCTCAAGGATTGTCTTATTGAGACGAACTATATAGATATTTTACCAAGAATGAAAGTTGCATATAGTATTCTATTATCTGCTTGACTCATGTAGAATACTCTGTCAGGAAGCTGTTGAGCAATGTATTTAAGGATTCATTGCTTTAAATCGGGCATCAATTTCAGATCGGGACGCATTTCGTATTTGTTCTGATGTGCCGAAGCCGATTTCTTGTTCGTCAGTGGCTAAGCGCTGAAAGATTGAGTCTGCAAATTCATCAAGATTTACACCAAAGGTATGTAAGCCCACTCCTCCCAGATCGGTGTTCACTGCAGGTGGTACTACTTCGATCACATTGATTGCTGTGTCTTTTGCCAGTTGGTAACGTAGTGATTGAGTAAATGAATGCAAGGCTGCCTTTGTCGCACAGTAGATCGGTATATTCGCCAGTGCAGCAAATGCCAGCCCGGAAGTGACATTGATAATCACAGCATCGGCTTTAGTTCGTAAGTGAGGTATAAATAAAGTTGATAAATGAATAGGAGCATCCAGATTAATAGCCAGTTCGTTATGAGTAGTTGACCAGTCTTCCTGTAGGTTCGTTAGTGAAAGGCGGCGTTGTATGCCCGCATTGTTTACCAACACGTTTACTTCCGGATGCTCTTGTTTTACCCATTTCAGTAGAGCCAGGCGATCAGTTTCACTGGCTACGTCTGCAACTTTGGTTATCAGTTGTGGATATTGTTGCCGGACTTCCTGTAGCTTGTCTTCCCGACGACCACAAATAATAACCTGGCTACCCGCTTTTAAAAATCGTTCTGCAAACGCAAAGCCAATGCCCGAGGCTCCTCCTGTGATCAATACGGTATTTTGAGATAATTTCATATAAATGAGGGGTAAAGTAAAAGATGAATCTTAAAAATAAAGGAAACTTTTATACCTGATCAGGGAGACTTCTACATGTGTTATGTTGTAATCCTTTGATGTATTCTCTTGTGCTGGCATAGATTTAGTACCTTCTTTATTGAAAAATGTCTCACCTAACTATTAGTTATATGCAAAATCAGAGAGATAAAGGTGATTATGGTATTACACCAACAGACGAAGAAAAAGAGCGCCTGAGTGGTAAAGACCAGAGTGGTCCTACTGCCTTAAATAACGATAAGAAACAAAATGGTACAGACGAGGAAGAAGGTACTGAGAGAGATTCTGACAATACGGAAGAGCGAAATAAAGATGCTTCTAAAAAGGTACACACCCCTTATCAGGAAGGCGGACGCTAATAATAAGTAAGTGTATTTACTTCACCGCCCTTATCAGTAATGATAAGGGCTTTTTTATGTTTATATATACCTATAAGGGATTAGATGCTATAAATAAAAACATAGGAAATACTTGCATCTTCTGTCTCAGCTTTTGTGATATTTTGTTATCTTTCAGTAAACTATGAACCAGCTTTTGGTGTTAATACAAAAGCATAAATTCCCTATAGGAATGTCTGAAAAAATAATGAAGAAACTACAGATACTGGCAGACTCTGCCAAGTATGATGTCTCCTGTTCGTCGAGCGGCAGCAAGCGTAAGAATACCCAGAGAGGGCTTGGCAATACCAATGGAATGGGCATATGCCATTCTTTTACAGAAGATGGACGTTGTGTCTCCCTACTAAAAATACTACTCACCAACCATTGTATCTATGATTGTGCCTACTGTGTTTCGCGACGCAGTAATGATGTACAGCGGGTTGCTTTCACGGTCGAAGAAGTTGTTTCCATGACAATGCACTTCTATCGTCGTAATTATATTGAGGGCCTTTTTCTGAGTTCCGGTATTTTTAAGAATTCGGATTATACCATGGAACGGTTGGTACGAATTGCCAAAACACTACGTACCGAGCACAAATTCAATGGTTATATTCATCTAAAAACCATTCCGGGTGCCAGTAATGAACTGGTACGTGAAGCTGGTTTGTATGCTGATCGCCTTAGTGTAAATGTTGAGTTACCTACCGAACAGAGTTTGGTAAAGCTAGCCCCTGAGAAAAATACGGCTGATATCGTAAAACCCATGTCGTTTATCCGGCATACCATAGAGGAAAACCGCCAGGAGATACAACTCTACAAACATGCGCCTGCTTTTGTCCCCGCCGGGCAAAGTACCCAGATGATTATAGGGGCTAGTCCAGAATCAGATTGGCAGATTATGCAACAGGCAGATTCGCTCTATAAGAAATTTCATCTCAAACGGGTATATTATTCAGCGTATGTACCCGTACAGCAGGATCAGCGATTACCTGACTTGCATTCCCTACCACCCGTGCAGCGGGAAAATCGTCTGTATCAGACAGATTGGCTATTGCGATTTTATGGATTCTCTGTCAATGAGATTTTCAACCCATCTGCTCCTAATCTGGAAACAGACGTTGATCCAAAGCTCACATGGGCTTTGCGTAACCTGCATCTGTTTCCAGTTGATATTAACCGGGCTGATTATGAGATGATTCTGCGTATTCCAGGACTTGGCGTTAAATCAGCTAAGAAGATTGTGGCAGGTCGGAAGTTTCATCACCTGACTTTAGATCATTTGCGTCAGTTTGGTGTTGCCTTAAACCGAGCCCGCTATTTTCTGATTTGTATCGGCTGGAACGGATATCGACGTGATTGGAATGCTGCTGAAATCAAACGGCAGATCATAGCAGGCAACACACAATCTACCCAGTTATCCTTATTTTAACTGGCTGCAAGCATTATATGGTACATTTTGTTTATGATGGTTCGTTCGAGGGACTGCTTACGGCTGTATTTGACGTTTATGAAGGCAAAGCAGAGAGAGCACAACTATTTTCCATAAAAACCTATCAACCTGATGTTTTTGCCGAACGGAGAGACGTATTTACAGACTCAGTAAAAGCCAATCGTGTTTGGAAAGGTCTTTTCCGAAAATCATCTCCACAGGGTTTGCTGAATGTATATTCTGTGTATTTATCTGAAAGGACTGATCGTGAAACTCTTTTACTCGCCTTCTTTCGTCGCGTATTTGCGGAAAGTGTTTCGATTGAAGACGACTTTAGTTCTCCACTCATTGTACAGATCTCTCAGATTAGCCGACAGATACATCGGGAAAAGCATCGCTTTGAAGCATTTGTTCGTTTCATTCATCTCAAAGGAAATATTTATTTTGCCTCTATCGAACCGGATTTTAATATACTACCTTTAATCGGACCTCATTTTGCAGAACGTTATGCTGATCAGCGATGGATCATTTATGATACGCGGAGACAGTATGGCTTATATTATGATCTTCAGCAGGTACAAGAGGTATATTTTGAGGCTGTTCCTGATAGTTTGGTATTGGATCTGCCTTCGGATCAGGTAGAAGAAGACGAGGCGTTAATGCAGCAACTCTGGCAAGTGTATTTTCAAAGCGTTAATATAGTAGAACGTAAAAATATGAAACTACATCGCAAGCACTTACCTATACGCTATTGGAAGTATCTAACTGAAAAGAAGATTTAAGTATAGGTATACGATTAGCTTGTTTTGCCAGATTTCTGTATATGAGGTATGTAAAAGTAACGTTTGTTTCTACCTATGATAAGGTAGCAGGCTTTATTCTGTTATACTTTGCCTTATTGTATGGTTTATGGCTTATATCTGCTAAAATACTCTCACTTCCAGGATTTGAAGAATATGGCTTGACATTGCTAGCAATTACGCATATTCCTCTTACCTACTTATTGGCTTATGCAGTCAACAAAAGCGATAACAGAAATATAAAACAACTAACCCTTATCCCACGAATTATGCTTTCTGTTATCTCCTTCGGCCTTGTATGGTTTTTCCTATTCGCTCTTTTAGCTGGCTTATTGATGGCAGATGCTGCTAAGTAAATAAGCACAGATTTTTGTTAGTTAAGCCGTGGATTCGGTTCTGCCCAATGATGATAGTCTGGATAGGTATTATTGAGTTCTCTGACTGAATTGTCTGCTTCATCTTTGGTACAGGTATACGAACCTACAGCAGATATATCACTTGTTTTAGATTTCCAGACAATACGATAGAGATTAGGATTCTCTACATTGAAGTCGATGATAGCTTCTCGTTTCATAGGATCAATTGTTTAGGACTACTAAATAGACCTAAAACTCTGTGCCTGAAGTAGGTTATAGAGTTAATCCTCGAAAAGTAAAGAAAATATATAAAGGCTATACCGAATCAGGCTGCTCCTTGTCCAATTCCCTCAACACGTGCTTCTACAGCTTCTTCACTATTGTGGAATAAATGTGAATTTAGCTGAGTACGTAGTTCCTGTATAGAGAGATTATGCATCAGATTGCCACTTTTTACCATTGAGATCTGCCCGGTTTCTTCTGAAACAACTACTACCAGTGCATCCGTCGTTTCGGTAAGTCCAATAGCAGCCCGATGGCGCAGGCCAAATCGAGCTGGAATATCCTGCCGTTCGGATACAGGTAAAATACAGCGGGCCGCACAAATACGGTTATTAGCAATTAATACAGCTCCATCATGTAGAGGACTCACTTTGCTGAAAATAGAGACCAGCAATCGTTTGGAGATAGCCGCATCCAGTAAGTCGCCTGAATCTGCATATAGTTTCAGATCTGCGCGTTGCTCGAATACAAGCAATGCCCCTGTCTGTGAAGAAGAAAGTGTTTTTACGGCATCCACAATAGGTACAATGTCCATTCTTCTGTGGATAGTCAGATTCTGACGCAGGCGATTCAGTATAATGTTCTCGTTATTAAATACAGTAGTTTGACCTATCAACAACAGAAATTTCCGTATCTCCTGCTGAAACAAAATTAATACTGCTATAACACCCACACCCATAAACTGTCCCAGAATCTCTGTCAGAAGCTTCATTTCCATGGCTTTCACCAGCAGATAAAAGAAGTACACAGACAGAAATCCCAGAAAGATAGTAATGGCTACACTTCCTTTCAGTAATCGATATAGTTGGTACAATAGGAAGGCTACCAGTGCGATGTCTAATGCATCCACCCAGGTAATTTCCAAGAACCCTATTGCAAATCCAAGCATATCCTTTCGTTACTGATTTAGTGTAAATCAGATTTTTGTGCATTTGCAAAAAGTAAGCCTGATTAGGAATATCAGCTTAGCTTTAGCTACTCGCCATTAAGTTATACAATTTTACGGAATCTACCGCTTCCTTTACATCATGTACCCGCAATAATTGTGCTCCTTTGCTCAATGCGAGTGTATTTAGTACGGTAGTACCATTTAAAGATTCTTCTGGTGTTATATTTAATCTTTTATAAATCATTGATTTTCTGGATATCCCCACCAGCATAGGCAATTCCAGTATGTGGAAATGTTCCAGATTTTTTAACAAAAAATAATTTTGTTCAATGGTCTTGGCAAAGCCAAAACCAACGTCCAGTATCACATCTTTTATACCTGATTTGCGTATCATATGCAATCGGGTGATAAAAAATGTCAGCATTTCGCTAAGCATATCTGTATATTGTGTCAGTTGCGTCATGGTTTGTGGTGTGCCTTTACTATGCATAAGTATATATGGAACATCCAATTGGGACACTGTTTCAAACATGCGTTCGTCAGCTCCTCCTGAAACATCGTTAACCATGACAGCTCCGGCTCGTACGGCGGCCTCAGCTACACTTGCCCGGAATGTATCTACCGATACGATAGCTTCGGGAAAATGTTTCACAATGGCCTCAATTACAGGTGCTACCCGATCTGCTTCTTCCTGTTGCTCAACCTCTGCCGCACCTGGTCGGGTTGAATACCCACCAATATCCAGAATGGTTGCGCCGTCAGCTAACATCCGTTCAGCCCGATGCAAGGCTGCATCTGTAGACGACATCCGGCTATTGGCATAAAATGAATCCGGAGTACTATTGATAATTCCCATTACTACGGGTTGTTCCAGCGTCCAGAGCCTGCCCCGCAGGTTAAAAGTTTTCTTTGTGCGAAATAAAAGGTTTTTTGCTTCCAAAAGATATTATTTTTGTGCCAGTAGTACTCTGGAGGTCGTTATACAATAAGGTAACTTTCCTGGTTTCAAATTAGTTTTTGAAACAGCGGTTTATTGTTAATAAACTTTAGAGAAATAAAATAAACACTTGTCCATCAAATTTTTATAAATAAATATTTTTTCAGGACGATGGATAATCTTGTTTACCTGGAAAAAATAGATACTGATCATTTCGCTTATTATTCGATTCATGTCTGACAAAACCATTAATGAATACCAGCAGGTAATACAACGCTGCAAGGATGTCTTTGCCAAGAAAACCCGTGATTATGGCACTGCCTGGCGTATACTCCGTCTTCCTTCTATTACCGACCAGATTTTTATTAAGGCACAACGCATTCGTTCTATTCAGGAAAAAGGCACCCAGAAAGTGGCTGATGATATAACCGGAGAGTTTGTTGGCATTATCAACTATTGCCTTATGGCACTTATTCAGATGGAATTACCTGCAGATGCACCTATGGAAATTCCGTATGAAGAACTGGAAAAATACTACGATCAGGAGGTAACAAAGACACTGGACCTGCAAATTAACAAAAACCATGATTATGGAGAGGCATGGCGCGATATGCGGGTAAGCAGCATGACAGATATTATTCTGATGAAGCTATACAGAACCAAGCAAATTGAAGATAATCAGGGTGTAACACTTATCTCAGAAGGAGTAGATGCCAACTATAGGGATATGATTAACTATTCTGTTTTCTGTCTGATTAAACTTTGGTTGTAAGCATAAAGCTTTCTACTAATATTCCTTGTTCATCCAACGATTGGTCGTTCGCCCCATGTTGGTGTTATCACCAACATGAACAGTGGAGAAGTAGTTGTTGGTGATAACACCAACAACGGGAATAATTACAGCGAACATTGCTTTCAAAATAAATACATGTTTACACTTGCAACAGTAACTTTACCTATTGACTGTATCTGTTATTTTACCTGCTGATTCTATTGACAAATCATACACATGAAACTTATTAATAACCTTATCCGCATTTTTGTTGGCGTACTGTTTATTTTCTCAGGACTGATCAAACTCAATGATCCTGTTGGAACCAAAATTAAGCTGGAAGAGTATTTTGAAGTCTTTGCTGAGGATCTTTTATGGGCAGCAGGCCTTTTTCATTTTCTTATTCCGATGGCATTAGTATTGGCTGTGGTTCTGTGTGTGCTGGAGGTTGTGTTAGGTATTGCATTGCTGCTTCGGTATCGTCTCAAAAGTACAGTTTGGGTATTGCTGGGTATTATCGTCTTCTTTACTTTTCTGACATTCTACTCTGCCTATTTTAACAAGGTAACCGATTGTGGTTGTTTTGGCGATGCGATCAAACTATCACCCTGGCAATCATTTGGAAAGGATATTTTGTTGCTAGTATTGATTCTGGTACTATTCTTCCAGCGTAATAAACTTGAGAGTAATGCCTCCCGGCAGACCCGTATGTATGTAGTCATCGCTACTATATTCTGTACACTTATTGGTATCTATGCCATCTTCTATTTGCCTCCTATCGATTTTCTACCGTATAAAGTTGGAGATAATATTGAAGAAAATATGAAGTTACCTCCAGGTGCACAAAGTGATGTATTTGAAATAACCTATACACTGAAAAACAGCAAATCCGGCGAGAGTAAGGAGATGACAGATAAAGAATATATCTCTACAGAAATATGGAAAGATACAACCTGGCAGATTGCGAAAACATCCGAACCTCGTTTGGTGGTAAAAGGAGTTCGTCCTAAAATTACAGATTTCTCTGTTACTACTCCTGAAGGTGAAGATATCACTGCTCAGATATTCAAAGGAAATAAACTGGTAATTGTAATTCGCGATATCCGAAGTGCAAGTGAAAGCGAACTCAAAAAGATTAGTGCTCTGATTCAGGAAGTCAAAGGCAAACCTGTAGAGCCAATGATATTAACTGCAACTGATGGGACTGTGATGGAGGAATATCGCCACGAGTACCAACTGGCGGCTCCTTTCTTTTTTACAGACAATACTGTACTCAAAACTATGGTTCGTACAGATCCCGGAATCTTATTATTAAAAAATGGAACTGTAACAGGGAAGTGGGGTGATTCATCTATTCCAGATGTTGAAAAGTTAAAATATTGATTATTAGTAGATTGTATTTTTTTATTTTGATTTTATGTAAAACCGGAGGAAATGTTACATACATTTTTCTCCGGTTTTTATATGTCTTATCATTGGACTTTGCCTTCCTTCTTTTTCCATTTTGGTGAAAAGTCCTCCTTTTCTCATATACCTTGTCTCTGTTTTCAGGTAGTTTATCTCCATTTTTGAGAAACAAGTCTATACTCATTTTGCTATATAGTTCTTTTAACTATTTATACAGCCAGTAAGCAATAGTTGCTAAGAGCAGATGGCAACTAATAACTCCTTAAAACTATATACTAATGAAATTCTCTCTGAAAAAACAACATGTATTAGTAGTAGCTCTGATGTTACTTACTACAATCAGCTTTGCACAAAGTTCAACCAATTCAGACAAAAAAGAACCTAAAAAAGGACAAGGATCTGCCCGTGGTGGTGAAAAAGAAGACAGAGAAAGTGCCTGGATGAAACAAAACCTGAAGCTTACGGATGATCAATATGCGAAAGTAAGCCAGTTAAACAAAGAGTACGAAACCAAAATGCGTCCTGAAAGTGAGGGAAAGAAATCAGGAGAGAAGCTTGGTGAAAAACAAGGCGGAAAGCCTTCTGCTGAAGATCAGAAAAAAATGGAAAAATTCCAGGCTGAAAAAGAAACCAAACTAAAAGGAATCTTAACTGAGCAACAGTGGAATGACTATCAGTCTAAGAAGAAAGATATGCACAAAGGTCATGCTGGCCAGAAGCCAGAAGGACAAGGACAAAGACCAGAAGGTAAAAAGAAACCTGCCGAAAACCAATAATTGTACACCGCCGTCTGCTTTTACATTTTGCCTGAAATCAGAAAGCCTCCTTCACTTTATAGCGAAGGAGGCTTTCTGGCTTTTGTGTACAATAGCTATGGTAAAATCCACGCAGCTATTGTACCTTTACTAATCAATCTAAATGAGTAAATCTCATCAGGTCAGGTAGAAGTTTATAATAACTTCTTGATTCTCGCTGTAAATTTAAAGTCAGAGTATTTTATAACAGATCACATTGGCAAAAGCACGTACCGTTTATTTCTGCCAGAATTGTGGCACGCAGTCGCCCAAATGGCTAGGAAGATGTCCATCCTGTGGGGAATGGAATACATTTGTTGAAGAAGTCGTTCAGAAAGAAGACAAGAATGAAAAAGGCTCCTGGCGTCCTCCCGGAAATACCAAGTTAGCACCTCGTCCACGTGCACTCACAGAAATTACCTATACAGAAGAGCACCGAACACTCACCAAAGATAAAGAACTCAACCGAGTACTGGGAGGAGGTATTGTTCCCGGATCACTGGTTTTGATTGGTGGTGAGCCTGGTATCGGGAAATCCACGCTTATGCTTCAGATTGCTGTAAGCTTACCTATGCGTGTACTCTATGTATCCGGTGAGGAAAGTGAACAACAAATCAAGATGCGGGCAGAACGGTTAGGGAAAGTAGATCAAAACTGCTTTATTCTGACAGAGACCAATACTCAGAATATATTCAAGCAGATAGAAGAACTAGACCCTGAGGTATTGATTATTGACTCTATTCAAACGTTACAGTCTACCTATATTGAGTCAGCCGCTGGAAGTGTAAGTCAGGTTCGTGAATGTGCGGCAGAGTTGCTTAAATATGCTAAAGAAAGCGGAACACCTGTATTTATGATTGGCCATATCACTAAAGAAGGAACCTTAGCGGGGCCAAAGGTATTGGAGCATATGGTAGATACTGTGTTACAGTTTGAAGGAGACCGCCATCTGGCTTACCGCATCTTACGTACTACCAAAAACCGTTTTGGCAGTACTTCCGAACTGGGTATCTATGAGATGATAGGTAATGGATTGCGTGAAGTATCCAACCCTTCCGAAATCCTGATTTCTCAACGTGATGAAGAGTTAAGTGGTATTACTATTGGCGCTATGCTGGAAGGCAACAGACCCCTGTTGATTGAGATTCAGTCACTGGTGAGTCCTGCTACCTACGGAACACCTCAACGAAGTAGTACAGGGTTTGATACCAAGCGTTTGCAGATGCTCTTAGCTGTCCTGGAAAAGAGGGGAGGGTTTAAGTTAGGCACACAAGACATATTTCTGAATATTGCTGGAGGCTTAAAAGTAGAAGATCCTGCTATCGATCTTGCTATATGTGCTTCTATTGTTTCCTCCTATGAAGATCTTACCATCTCTCCCAAAATTTGTTTTGCAGCAGAAGTTGGATTAGGAGGGGAGGTGCGGGCTGTTAACCGCATCGAAAACCGCATTGCAGAAGCTGCCAAGCTTGGCTTTCAGGAAATCTATATTTCCAAGTATAATCTGAAAGGTTTGAATCTTGAAAACTTCGATATTCATGTACATGCTGTCTCTCGCCTTGACGAATTGTTTCTCCGATTATTTAAATAGACCAGAAGCCGGTACCACTGCCGGCTTTTGTTTTACCAGATTTTTTCGATCTTAGAAAAGTGACCTTATGTAAAATGAGTAGAATGAAGCTAGTATTAAGCATTTCACTAATTCTGGTATTGCTTAGCCTGATTAATTGTACTGACAGTTCAGAGAGGGAGATACGCATTGAAAAACGAAAGACTAAGAAAGGTAATGTCTACACATTTTTCTATCCACAGGATTGTTCTATAGGATTAGCTACTCAACGACCTGATCCAAAGGATAAAAGATATGTCTTTAGTGTAGCTGCTGCCTATACGGATCTGCAAACCAGTCAACCATTGGATCTATTGGTTTATAATGGGAAAGTGCTTCAGACTAATGCCAGAGTGGGTTTTCTGAATGGAGTACTAACCTTTATAAACAACACTATTTCCATTTCGCATATTGCAAAAGGACAATATCCCACTTCTACACAAATCGAAGAAGTAAGAAAGAAGAAAGGTACTCTCTTATTACAGGAGTTGTTAGTCTATGATGGTAAAAACCTAAAAGGAGAAGGAGGAAGTGTATTTCAACGACGGGCTTTGGTTGAATTAAAAGATCATCGTTTCGCTGTCATAGAGAGTATCTCAGACTATGTAACAATGAAGCAGTTTGGAGATGATCTGATTGAAATGGGAGCATGGAAAGCTATTTATCTGGATATGGGTGATTGGGATGAAGGGTGGTACAAATCAAGTGACAAGGTAGTTAAGATTGGTAACAGACGATCACAAACTGGCAGACAGTCTAATTGGCTGGTATTTGCCCGGCCATTATCTAGATAATGTGTTTTGCCTGGGTTACTATTTCTTGTTTTTTCCATAAACCAAAGATGTTGTCACTACGACAACTCTTTATTTTTATTCATCTTAGCTTTTTAAACCATGAAAGTTACACACTTACTTACTTGCCTGTTTTTATGTCTCACAAGTGTAGTATTTGCTCAGGACAAACCTGAAGTACTTGCTCAGAAGGTGGCTGATCCGTGGCTTGCCTTAGTCGACAAAGGGCAATATGCAGAAAGCTGGCAGCAAGCATCTTCTGCGTTTAAACAGCAACTCACATCTGATAAATGGAACGAAGCATTGGTAAGTGTGCGAACTCCAATAGGCAAAGTGACTAAACGTACTCTAAGCTCTGCTCAATACACGACTTCATTGCCTAATGCTCCCGCAGGAGAGTATGTAGTACTTCAATACCAGTCTGCATTTGAAAAGAAGAATCCTGCTACCGAAACAGTTGTTATGATGAAGGATGCAGATAGACAATGGCGTCCTGTGGGATACTTTATTAAATAATATGTTTTTCCTGTAGCCCATTCTGTTTCATATGAGATTTATTTATTGCCTTTTGGTTGTCATTTTATTGGCTTGCACATCTGATCTCAATCCACAGACGGTAGTAGCTATTCAACCGCTTGGTCAATACGATACAGAGCTAACTTCAATTATTGAAAAGGCTATTAAAAAATATTATGGAGTTAAGGTTACAGTGCTAAAAGCGAAGCCTATTCCCAAAAGTCACTTTGTCAATGTCAAATCTCCTCGGTACAGAGCTGATTCTATTATCCATTATCTAAAAGAAACAAGGCCTGCTTCTGCAGATTATGTGCTAGGATTTACGGATGTAGATGTCTCTGTCACTAAAACAGACGATTTTGGACGAATCAAAGAGCCTATAGAGCGTTACAAAGACTGGGGAGTAATGGGATTGGCTTATTTGTCTGGTCGTTCCTGTGTTGTGTCAACCTTTCGTTTACGAAGTAATGGAAAGCTACTAAACGAACGTGTCACTAAAGTCACTCTCCACGAACTAGGACATATGCTGGGCTTACCACATTGTGATAATGAAAAGTGCTTTATGGCAGATGCTGTGGAGTCTATTAAGACCATTGACAATGCCAGACTTGATCTGTGTGAAACCTGTAAGAAGAAAATAGGTATGCTTAAGTAACAATAAATCAAAAAAGAAGGGTGGCTTTTGTAAGTCACCCTTCTTTTTTGATATAAGTTATAAGAATAGCTGCTAGAATAGAGCCGTTAACAAATCAGGGGCTAATCCAAAAAGAATAGTTAACAATGTTGCCAGCATCAATACTGTACGGTAAATACCTGGCACTACAACTTCATTATCTACATCTGATTCTATCGCTGGGCGCATATACATTGCAATGATAACACGGAAGTAATAATAGAAACCTACAGCGGACATCAGAATCGCAATAATCATAATCCATACCATATCATTGTCAGCTGCACTGGTAAACACAAAGAACTTACCAATGAATCCGGCTGTCAAAGGCATACCTGCCAGAGAGCACATGGCTACTGTATTTACAAAGGCCAGTAAAGGGGCTCTTTTACCCAAACCATTGAATGCTTCGTATTTATCATTAGCAGTTTGCTCTACAATAATCAGTACACCAAACGCGGTGATAGTAGACAAAGCATAAGCCAGTGAATAGAAAATGATTGCTTTCTGAGAATAGGCATTGAACGTAGTGACTGCCATTAACAGGTAACCAGCATGTGATATACTGGAATAGGCCAGCATTCGTTTGAAGCTTGTCTGGTATACAGCAGTGATATTACCAATGATTAATGTTGCAATAGTCGTAATTGCCAGACATACCCACCAGAATCCATACAGATCAGAGAATGATACAGAAAGAATCTTATACAAGGCTGCAAAGCCAGCTGTTTTTACAATAGTAGACATAAATGCTGTAAAAACACTGGGTGCACCATCGTATACATCTGGAGTCCAGAAGTGGAAAGGTGCAATAGACAGTTTAAATAAGATACCTATCAACATAATAGACAGACCCAGATAAAGCATAGGTGAAATATTGCCACTATTACGAACATAGTTCGCAATCATATGTAGGTCAAAACCGCCTGTAGCACCATATACAAGAGCTACCCCAAACAATAAAATGCCTGTTGCGAAAGATCCCATTAGAAAATACTTCAGTGCGGCTTCACCCGAACGCAGATTATCTTTGTCGCTACCTGTAAGAATATACATAGAGATAGAAAGGATTTCCAGTCCTACAAACAGCATAATCAGGTTCTCATAGGAAGTCATCATCAGCGCTCCTACCAGTGAAAACAAAAGGATAGCGTAGTATTCAGCTGGCTGAGCATTTTCCTGATTAGCATAGTAGCGGGATAAAGGCACAATAAATAAGGCTGCCAGCAATATAATTCCCGAAAAAGCAATCGATACATTGTCTGTTGACAACATGGTAGGAAATGCACCTGCATAAGGGCTTATTCCATTTTTATCCAGCAATACACCTACAATTGCTGCCAGTATAAACAGGAGTGTTAATGGCATTAAGATCCAGCGGGATTTCAGAAATCCCAGAAAGAGTGTGACTATGCCAGAAATAGATAAAACAATAATTGGAAGCATTATCAATGATTGTGCTATGTTGTGGTTGAGTCGTAATAGGATTCAATCACACGGTTATTGGAATTCGTTTTGATTCAAAGTGATAGTTAAAACTATTTACCTGTGGCAAGTTGTAGTATTTGTATAACAGCCGGCTCAGTCAGTTTTAAGAAGCTTCCAGGAGCAACACCCATCCAGAATACCAGTACTACCAGAGGAAGCAGTACAGCTGATTCGGTAAGGGTAATATCTGTTACTTTCTCAGTCCAATGATTTTGCTCACCAAACATAACTCCCTGAAACATTTTAAGCATATATACAGCTCCAAAGATGATAGTCAGACCTGCTATAGCTCCATACCAGTGATTGAACTCATATACACCTGATAGAAGAAGAAACTCACCTACGAATCCGTTGGTAAGAGGCAATGCCACACTACCCAGCATCAATATCATAAAGAAAACTGTCAGGACAGGCGTATTTTGTGTAATACCTCCCATTCTGTCAATATCACGTGTACGAAGACGGCGTTGAATAATCTCTGCTACGAAGAATAATCCCACTACGTTAATACCATGTGCCAGCATTTGAATAACTGCACCCTGCATACCTTTTAATGTGAGCGAAAATACCCCTGCTGCCATTAAGCCAACGTGTGCAAAAGAAGAGTAGGCTAATAGTTTTTTCAGGTCTTTTTGCTGAATGGCAATAATTGAACCGTAGATAATTCCAATAATAGAAAGAATAATGACTGTAGTACTCCATTGAGCTACACCTGCTGGTACGATAGGCAGTAACCAGCGAATAACACCATAAATACCCATTTTCAACATAATCCCTGACAACAACATAGTAGCCGGTGTAGGAGATTCTGTATAGGTATCTGGCTGCCATGTATGGAATGGGAAAATTGGCATTTTGATAGCAAATGCAATAAATAAAGCCCAGAATACCCAGCTTTGAGTATGAGAATCTAATGCTACTTTGTAAATATCTGCAATAGCTGATGAATGGCTACCTGGTGTCTGCATGTACAGGTATACCAACGCTACCAGCATAAAAAGACTACCAAAAATAGTATAGATAAAGAACTTGAATGTGATAGCAATTCTTTTTTCTCCACCCCAGATTGCTGCCAGGAAATATACCGGAATAAGAGCCGCTTCCCAGAATAGATAGAATACAAAAGCATCCTGACTGGTAAATACACCTATCAGAGCTGCTTCCATAAGCAATATAAGTGCATAAAAAGCAGATGAGTGATTGTAGGAGTAGCCAAATGTTGAGAGAACAATCAATGGGGTAAGAATAGTGGTCAGCAATACCAGTAACATGCTAATACCATCCATGCCTCCGCTAAAATGAACGCCCATAGAGGCTATCCATGGATAGTCATAGGCAAACTGAGGCGTAACTATATCTGGAGAGAACTGACTAATGGCAAACAAGGCCACTGCAAGTTCCGCGAGTGCTACTACAAAGGCTATCGTTTTTGTTATCTCCCCTTTGATAAATGGTAGTAACAAAGATGCAATTGCCGGAATTAAAATTAATGAAAGAGTAAGCATCAATAATCGTTTTGTGTTTACACTTTTAACGTAAACCGTTAAAAAATCGAATATTTTTAGTTTAAGTAAGCATTTATGGATTCAGTGTTATCTGAACAGAAAACCCCAGAAATTAACCAATAGAATCACTACAATGCCTATAACCATAGCGAAAACATAAAATCCTGTTGTTCCTGTCTGGAAGCGGCGTGTCAGGTTACTGAGTTGTTTTACCAGTTTGCCTATACCATTTACCAATAAATCAATGACAAAGAATTCAAATACCTGATAGAAGAAATAGGATAAAGCAGAGATAGGTTTTATAAATAACATATCATAAATTTCATCCACATAGTACTTATTGTAAACAACTTTTTGCACTGCAGGAATAGGGGTCCCTTCTTCTGCTGGAACTGTATTGCGGGATACGTACATCACATAGGCGATGATCAAAGACAATATTGCAACACCTACAGAAACACCCATTAGCATAAATTCTTCAGAGTGAGATAAGTGTGCATGATGGAAAGCTTCCGGACTAGCTTGTTTTGCATTCGCAAACAGGGGCTCCATGAAATTCGCCAGCCAAGCCTGTCCACCAAAAATTTCAGGGAAGTTGATAAATCCACCAATAACAGATAACACTGCCAGAATCATTAATGGAAGAGTCATTGAGATTGGAGACTCATGCAGGTGTTCTCTTTGATAATCTGTTCCCCGGAACGTACCATGGAATGTCAGGAAGAACATCCGGAACATATAGAAAGAAGTCATTGCTGCACCTAATACGCCTAATCCCCACATAAGCGGGCTGTGCATATATACATTCATCAGGATCTCATCTTTAGAGAAGAACCCAGATAGTGGCAACACGGCTGTAATAGCGATAGTACCCAAAAGAAAAGTAATCCATGTAATTCTCAGACTTTTGCTTAATCCACCCATGTGGCGTATATCCTGTTCGTCACTCATAGCATGAATTACACTACCTGCACCCAGGAATAATAAAGCTTTGAAGAAGGCGTGTGTAATAACATGGAACATAGAAGCACTATAAGCCATTACACCCAAGCCCATAAACATATATCCTAACTGGCTAACTGTAGAGTAAGCCAATACTTTTTTAATGTCATTTTGGAAAATACCGATAGAAGCCGCTAATAACGCTGTGGCTAATCCGATAATTCCAACCCATTCAAGTGTTGCTGGAGCTAATGTATAAAGGACATTGGAACGAATCACCATATAAATACCTGCTGTAACCATGGTTGCTGCATGGATCAGAGCTGAAACAGGAGTAGGGCCTGCCATGGCATCTGGCAGCCATGTATACAATGGAATCTGAGCTGATTTACCCATGGCACCAACAAATAGAAATGCTGTAATCATTGTCAGAGTTGCAGTATCTACAGATGCTGCCCGACCAAAGATTTCACTGTATTCGACACTCCCAAAATGGGCAATAATAAGAAAGATACCCAACAAGAAACCAAGATCACCAATCCGGTTCATGACAAATGCCTTGCGGGCTGCATTTCCATAACTTTTGTTTTTGTTCCAGAATCCGATCAGCAAATAGGAACACAATCCTACACCTTCCCAGCCAAAGAACATAATCACGTAGTTGGAACCCATCACTAGCAAAAGCATCGAAAAGATAAACAGATTCAGGAAGGCAAAAAACTTTCCGAATCCTTCATCATGATGCATATATCCACTGGAATACAGATGAATCAATGTTCCTACTCCTGTTACAACCAATAACATCAATAGTGATAACTGGTCGATCAGGAAAGAAAAAGAGATATGAAAGTCACCTACCGCCAGCCAGTTAAAAGCTGTCACTGTGATAGGCTGACTATTATTGCTTAAGAAATAGTTGAACGTATAAATAGATAAAAGGAACGATCCTAGTACAGTTGCTGTTCCAACAATACTGGCAAGTCCTTTGCTGATTTTTCGAAAACCTAACCCATTGATAATAAAGCCTAATAAAGGCAACAATGGGATAAGGAGTACACTAGTAGATATATTCATAAGTTAATGTGCTGATAAGGCACAGTACAGATCAATATGCTTGAATAAATTCGAATAAGATGTCAAAAAAAGGGTGCTCTTTTCAGAAGAAAGAACATTACCACTTTAATTTGTTTAGGATACCAACGTCTACGCTTTTCAGATTTCTGTAGAGCATTACAATAATCGCCAGTCCAACAGAAACTTCTGCAGCAGCTACTACCATAATGAAGAATACGAATATCTGGCCTTGTGGATCCGAACGATATGCTGAAAATGAAGTGAACAATAGGTTTACTGCATTGAGCATAAGTTCAACACACATCAATACAATCAGGGCATTCCGGCGTATCAGTACACCTACTACTCCAATACAAAAGAGAAAAGTAGCAAAGAAGATATACCAGTTTAGCGGGATCGTTTTAATAACATCAGGTACTTCCATTTATCTAAAGTAATTAATGACAGAAAGAAAGATCTATTTTTGGAAAGTATGTATACTATTAAATTGTAGGCTCACCTGGATCACGTTTACCTAACATAATGGCACCAACCATAGCAACCAGAAATAGAACAGAAGCTAACTCAAAAGGTAATAGGAAATCGCTGAATAATACTTTACCCAGGTTTTCTACCAGACCAATCTGAGAATCAACTTCAGAACCAGGTTGGATGTCTGCTTTTAATAAAGCACCTAATAGTACAGCAAGTAATATCAGTCCCGATATTACTGCGGCAAACTTAACTGCAATAGGTTTCTGAACTTCAGTTTCCCTTCGCAGATTAAGAAACATAATCACGAAGAGAAATAATACCATGATAGCACCTGCATAGACAATGATGTTCACTACTGCCAGGAACTGCGCATTTAGCAACAGGTAATGTCCTGATAATGCAAAGAATGTAATAATCAGATAGAGAACACTATGGATGGGGTTGCGGGAAAATACAACCATACAGGCACTGATAATTGCAAGAAAAGTTAAGAACCAGAATACGTTTTGTATCATAGAATAAGAAGTCAGAATTCAGAAGACTGTAGTCAGAACCTGTTACAGGCAAATAAACTGCTGTAGAGAAGTTGCTCAACTTCGTAAATGAAAGCAGGCTGCTTTTTACAACCCGCGCAAAAATAATAGGTTTTTTCAAATAGAAACCGCACTGTTAAGAAAACCAGTGCGGTATGAGAAAGTTTTACGTAAGTTTTCAACTTTTTACGCCAGTATATTTCTGAATACCGGTTGTTGCCCGATCATCCATCTTCTCTACCAGCCGGTCTTTTCCAAAAATTACTTGCTCACGGTCAACAAAGGCAGGGGCAATTTTATCAGGTTGCAGGAAGATTGCAGCTTTGGGACAAGCTTCTTCACATAAACCACAGAATATACAACGAAGCATATTGATCTCATATACAGCTGCATATTTCTCCTCTCTGTATAGCTTTTCCTCTCCGGGCTTCCGCTCTGCTGCTGTCATGGATATGGCCTCCGCAGGACATGCTACTGCACACAATCCACAAGCTGTACAACGTTCACGGCCTTGCTCGTCTCTTTTCAGTACATGTAAACCCCGGAAAATAGAACTAAATGGACGCTGTTCTTCCGGATAATTGATGGTAGCCTTCTTCTTAAAGAAGTGCTTTATCGTAATACCCAGACCTGTAGCAATAGCAGGGATATACAATCGCTCTGCCACTGTCATTGGGCTATTATCAATTTGTTTTGCTCTATTAGTTAACTTCATATCATACGCTAGTTTAACAATTACAGATAAGGTATTTCTGTAACTGAAAGAATTTATAACATTCTATTATCTGGTATATGCCAGGTTATATCTTGTATTTAAGCTCTTTGAGCCCGTAATTCTTTTTTCTGAGATATAGACGCCTGTAGTACTGCAATGCCTATTACTATTAGTACTGCCACCCACGATAGCCATCTCATTTCCAGCAAAATTCCAGCACCTGTAAGAATTACATTCAGAATAGCTGCAGGAATTAAACCTTTCCAACCCAGATTCATCAACTGATCATAACGGAAACGAGGTAATGTCCAGCGTACCCACATGAAGAAGAATATTCCGAAGAGGATTTTTGCGAACATTACAGCAATGCCAATACCTGTAGCAATATTGTGTCCTGTAGATTCACCCAATGACTTGATTAATTCATTTTGTACTGCATCCATTCCAGGGTAATTAAATCCTCCAAAGAATAGACAGGCTGTAACTGCTGAAGATGCAAACATGTTGATATATTCTGCAAACAGGTAGAAACCTAATTTCATACTGCTGTACTCTGTATGGTATCCACCAATCAATTCTGTTTCGCATTCAGGTAAGTCAAATGGCGTACGGTTGCATTCTGCAAAAGCACAAGTAAGGAAAATGATAAATCCCAGAGGTTGATACAATATATTCCAGTTACCACCATGTTGTCCTTCTACAATTGTACGTAAGGACAGAGATCCACTCATTAATATAATAGCAATGATGGAAAGCCCCATTGCCAGTTCATAACTAATGTTTTGAGAAGCTGCACGAACCGCACCTAACAGAGAAAATTTGTTGTTAGATGCCCATCCTCCAATCATCAATCCGTATACACCCAGTGAAACAACACCAAATACATAGAGAATCCCAATGTTGACTTCGATGGCCTGTACAAGTACTATATTCTCTCCTATAATGAAACTATCACCAAATGGTATTACGGCACTAGCCATACAGGCTGTTAACATTGCTAATGATGGACCAAAGATAAATAACCATTTATTCGCATGTGCAGGAATAAAGTCTTCTTTAAAAAACATCTTACCTGCATCGGCCAGAGGTTGCATTAAACCTCCCCAGCCTGCCCGGTTAGGGCCTAATCTGTCTTGTATAAATCCTGCTACCTTACGTTCTGCCCAGGTGGAATAGGTTGCAATAAGCAACGTAATTCCAAAAATGGACAATATGATAAGTGCATTAACTATAAGAGGATCCATTTCTATCAATTTAAATTAGAATAAACGTATTTACTTATTACCTATAAAGTAAAAGATACCTGCTTGAAATGTTTTATTATAACCAGTATATGACTCAGAAGTTAAATTTTGATTGCCATTCGGTAGCTCAGGCGCTACTGGTATAAATCCATAAGTATATCTTGTTTCGATACCTATATTTTTACTTAGTCTGTATAATAGACCAATAGATGCTGCCATATCAAATCTTCTATAAAAGTCTGTATAATCTATTGATATATTTGGCGAACGAACCGCTTTTATCAGATATCCAAATTCAGGACCTAATACAGCTGAAAATTTTGGAGTTATATTATATCCAACCAAAAGAGGAACAGTAATATAATGCATATTCATATTACCACTACTTCCAAATGTATTAGCATCAAACGCCCATCCTTTCCACGAATAAAGTAATTCTGAGCGTAAAAAAAGAGACTCATTTAATGCTGTTTCAGATGTAAGTCCCGCATTAAATCTTACAATATTATTTAATTTTTCTTTAGCTCCATTTTGGGTGAATTTTCCATTTGAAATATTTACGCCTGTTTTAATTCCTATTTTTATCTGACTATATGCATTAGATATAGAGCTTAGACAAAAGATTAGAAGCAAAATTTTTATCTTTTTAAGAAACATATTATGAAATTAATATCTCAATAGCTTTTGCAAAATGTTATAATTAGCTATTATTTACTATCAGGTCTTACTACAATTCCTACAGGTTTCTTTTCTCCTTCTGGTAATTGTACAGGCAGGTCATCAATTTGTTTGTATTGCTGAGCTGCTTGTTTGAAACCAAACTCAGGAATAGCTTTTTTCTCATAGTGATTTGCTGAAATCACAGAATGATGACTTACTTTTGCAGGACCTTCAATAACCCAGTCACTGGTTTTCTTTTTATCAAAGCGACAGGTATTGCATATAAATTCTGTAACCTCACCCCACTCATTTTTACGACCTGTTACCCGTAATACATCTTCTCCTTTGTACCATAGCGTTACTTTTCCACTGCATTTCTCATGCTCACAGTCCCGATGAGCTGTTACAGGTTTAGTAAACCAAACACGTTGCTTAAATCGGAATGTTTTATCTGTCAGTGCTCCAACCGGACATACATCAATCATGTTTCCGGAGAAATCATTATCAATGGCTTTACTAATGTATGTACTGATCTCTGCATGATCCCCACGATTCAATACGCCATGTACACGTTTGTTGGTAAGCTGCTCAGCTGTAAATACGCAACGATAGCATAAGATACAGCGGTTCATATGAAGTTGAATATATGGTCCTATATCTTCACGTTCAAACGTACGACGTTCTTCTTCGTAGCGTTGAGTTCCTCGACCATGCTCAAACGCAAAGTCTTGAAGATGACACTCGCCTGCCTGATCACAGATAGGACAATCCAGGGGGTGATTGATCAACAAAAACTCAACTACACCTTTACGAGTTTCCAGTACTTGTTCATTTACTGTATTTTCTACAATCATACCATCCTGGACAGTTGTAATGCAGGAAGGTACCAGTTTAGGCATAGGGCGTGGATCTTTTGCCGAACCTGCGGTTACTTTCACCAGACATGCCCGACACTTTCCTCCTGTTCCTTTCAATGATGTATAATAGCACATTGCAGGAGGAGCTACATGACTTCCAATCTGACGGGCAGCTTGTAAGATCGTAGTTCCTGGTGCTACCTCGACCTCAATGTTGTCGATGGTTACTTTGAATAACTGAGGGGCGGTATTTTCCATTGTTTAATTCCTCTTCAGAAATAGTTTCTTCTAAATCAAAAACTTGATAATACAGACATCCTAACCAAGGATAGTATGTCTGAATACTATATTATAGGTACTTTCTTACTAACCTATTAGGCAAACACAGCTTCTTTACGGTATACTGCACCTTTACGGGTCGCTTCTGATGGATTTTTGATATGCCATTCAAATTCATCTCTGAAGTGACGAATAGCAGATCCTACTGGCCAAGCTGCTGCATCTCCCAAAGGACAAATTGTGTTTCCTTCAATCTTTTTCGCTACATCCACCAGCAAATCAATATCATGCATATGTCCATGACCATGCTCAATTCTGTGTAATACTTTTTCCATCCAGCCTGTACCTTCACGACAAGGGCTACATTGTCCACACGATTCATGGTGATAGAATCGTGTAAAGTTCCAGGTATTACGCACAATACACTGATCTTCATCGAATACAATGAATCCTCCAGAACCAAGCATAGTACCAGTTGCAAAACCACCATCTGATAACGATTCATAACTCATCAGACGAGATTCTCCATTCGCAGTTTTGGTAATGAGGTTGGCTGGCAGAATAGGTACTGACGAACCTCCAGCTACCAATGCTTTCAGTTTCTTACCATTAGCAATACCACCACAATATTGATCAGAGTACAAGAATTCTTCGACAGATAAACCTAATTCAATCTCGTAAACTCCAGGATTATTGATATTACCACAAGCTGAAATCAGTTTTGTTCCAGTGCTCTTGCCTATACCAATCTTAGCATATTCATCCCCTCCATTGTTAATAATCCAGCTTGTTGCTGCAATAGATTCAACGTTATTTACCACTGTTGGACAGGCATATAGTCCAGAAACAGCAGGAAATGGAGGTTTGTTACGAGGGTTTCCACGCTTGCCTTCCAGACTTTCCAGTAAGGCTGTTTCTTCTCCACAGATATAGGCACCTCCTCCCGGATGTACATATAGATCGAGGTTATATCCGGAGCCCAGAATGTTTTTTCCCAGTAATCCTTTAGCATAGGCTTCTGCGATAGCTTTTTCCAGAATACGAATGACAAACATCATCTCTCCCCGTACATATATATAGGAAGTATTGGCACCCAACGCAAAGCTGGATACAATCATTCCTTCAATAAGTGTATGTGGGCTATGCATCATTAAATAACGGTCCTTGAACGTACCGGGCTCTGATTCATCAGCATTACATACCAGATAACGCGGTTTGCCTTCAGGTTTGGCCAGGAATGACCATTTCATACCTGTAGGAAAACCAGCTCCTCCACGTCCACGAAGTCCGGACTTTTTCACTTCTTCTACTATTGCATCAGGTGACATACTAGTCAATGCTTTTTTCACTGCCGTATATCCACCATATTTCATATATGCGTCAATTGGCTTCAGATCCTCTTTGCCAATATGTTCGGTTAGAATTTTAATACCCATGGTAGTTTATATTTATTTCAATAGAAAAAATGAAAGCCTGTAAGGTAATTATACCCATTCTGTCGCAATCAGATTATCTATTTTTTCCGGAGTCAGATTTTCGTAGTAGATATAGTTTCCGTCTTCTTTTTTCAAACGTACCTGTAATACAGGAGCAAATCCACATGCTGCTAGACACTCAACCGTTTTTAGTGTAAACAATCCATCTGTAGTGGTGCCACCTACTTTTGTACCCAGCTTATTTTCCAGATAGTCAATGATGTTTTCTGCACCTCGTAAACAGCAAGGACCTGTACGGCATACCTCCAGAACATATTTCCCAACAGGTTCAATCTGAAACATAGTATAGAAAGTAGCTACTTCATATACCTCAATGGGTTGAATACTAAGCAAACCCGCTACATAATCCATTACAGGAGCACTTAACCAATTCCACTCGTTTTGTGCAAGGTGCAAAACAGGCAGCAATGCCGATTTTTGGCGACCTTCCGGGTAACGGGCAATGATTTCTTGGGCTTTTTTCAGGGTTTCCGGTGAGAATTCTACTTTTTCCGGTGTGTTTACCTCTGTCATATATCTGTTTTTAACTGAATTTTTATACTATATTTTATGCATCGAGTTCTCCTGCAATTACATTCAGGCTACTCATAATCACAATAGCGTCAGATAAGGTTGTACCGATACACATTTCCGGATAAGCCTGATAGTAAATGAAAGAAGGTCTGCGAAAATGTAAACGGTATGGTGCACGACCGCCATCACTTACCAAATAAAAACCAAGTTCTCCATTTCCACCCTCTACAGAATGATATACCTCTCCAACAGGCGCCTCTATCTCACCCATGATAATCTTGAAATGATAGATGAGGGCTTCCATGCTCCGGTATACCTCTTTCTTGGGAGGTAGATAATATTCCGGTGCATCTGCAAAATATCGGCCTTCCGGCAGCTTATCTATTGCCTGCTGGATAATACGCAGACTTTGCCAGATCTCCTCATTGCGTACCATGAACCGGTCATATGTATCACCAGTAGTACCTACAGGTATATCAAATTCAAAATCCTCATAGGATGAATATGGGTTCATAACCCGTACATCATAATCAACCCCTGCTGCACGTAAGTTCGGACCTGTAAAACCATAGTTTAAGGCTCTTTCAGGTGTTAACGGACCTACCCCTTCGGTACGATCTCTGAAGATTCTGTTCTTATTGAACATTTTTTCAAATTCCTTCATAACCGGAGGGAACTCCTCTACCCATTTCTTCAACTTTGCAAGAGCTTTGTCGCTTAGATCACGTTCCATTCCTCCAATACGTCCCATATTAGTTGTCAGACGAGCTCCACAAATTTCTTCATAGATTTCATAAATTTTTTCACGTTCCTGGAAGAAATAAAGAAATCCTGTATACGCTCCTGAGTCCACACCCAGAATAGAATTACAAATCAGGTGATCTGCAATCCGGGCTAGTTCCATGGCTATTACGCGAATATATTGTGCTCGTTTAGGCACCGTAATTCCCAGAAGTTTCTCTACTGTCATATGCCATCCCATATTATTAATAGGAGAGGAGCAGTAGTTCATCCTGTCAGTAAGAGTTGTCAGTTGATAAAAAGGGCGGTGTTCTGCAATTTTTTCAAAAGCTCTGTGTATATATCCGATAGTAGGTACACCTGACACAATCTTTTCTCCATCCATTGTCAGTACATTCTGGAAGATTCCGTGTGTAGCTGGATGGGTTGGCCCCAGGTTTAGTGTCGTCAATTCATTGACATACTTCGGAGTTTCGGGGTTTTGCTGTAATAAAGGTTGATTTTCAGGAGCCTGTATTTGATTCCCTGTAACTTGTATTTGAGACATCTTTTCTGCAATTAAGTTTTTAATGATTGATTGTACTTGTTTGGTAATATATCAATCATGGAATACTATCTTCCAAAATGGAAATCCTGTTTGTCACGACGGGTTTGATCTTCCAGCGGATATTCTTTACGCATAGGGAAATAATCCATCTCATCTACATTCAGAATCCGTTTCAGGTTAGGATGGCCTTTGAAAATAATTCCGAAGAAATCATATGTTTCACGTTCCATCCAGTTTGCTGTAGCATACAAACCTGTTGCTGTTGGAATTTCAGGATCTGTGAGAGGAAAGAATACTTTAATGCGGATGCGGATATTGTTTATCAGGCTGTGTACGTGATAAATAACGCCCAATTCATTCCCAATATTGTCCGGATAATGAATACCACAAAGATCAGTCAGAAACTGAATTTGCAATGTCTTATGATTATATAAATACTGGAGCAGGTCTATGATATTTTCACGTTTGGTTGTCAATGTAAGCAAACCATACGGCTCGTGAATATCAAAGATGCTATCGCCATAGCGTCCAGTTAAATCTTCTATAATTTCCTGATGGGTCATTTCAATTTTCGATTTGGTTTTCTTCCTGTTCTGCAGGAAACCCTGCCTGAAAACAGTATTATTTAAAAAGCCAAAACCCTGGCCTGAGTTTTTAGGCTCAAGTCAGGATTTATTTGATGTTGTAAGAAGATAATAAGAGTTGGTATTCTTCACTGTTGCGGCGGCGTAAGGATTCATTCCTTGCCAGTTCCTGAATTTGCATTAAGCCTTCCAGTATTTGTTCTGGCCGAGGTGGACAACCAGGTACGTATACATCTACAGGAACTACACGATCAATACCTTGAAGTACACTATAGGTATCGAAAATCCCTCCACTGGATGCACAAGCGCCTACTGCTATTACCCAACGCGGCTCTGCCATCTGTTCATATACCTGTTTTACTATAGGCCCCATCTTCTTGGCGATAGTTCCCATTACCATCAAAAGGTCAGCTTGACGCGGAGAGAAGCTGGGACGTTCAGACCCAAAACGGGAAATATCGTAATGCGAACCCATTGTCGCCATAAATTCAATACCACAACACGAAGTAGCGAAAGGCAACGGCCAAAGTGAATTTGCACGTGCCATTCCAATTACTTTGTCAAACGAGGTTGCAAAGAAGCCTGCACCACTATGCCCCTCCGGAGCTTCAACCATTTTTATATCGCTCATATCCGATTAATGCAGTTTACACTTATTTTATAGAGTAAGAAACATACTTTTAAGGACTATCTCAATACTTGTCTGAAAAGTAGTACTTTATTCACTTATAACTATATAGAATAGTAATTTAGAAACCTTATTTTTATTGTTCCCACTTTAAGACTCCTTTTTTTATTACATAGTAGAAGCCTATTAAAAGCAAGCCCATAAACAGAAGCATCTCCCAATAACCTGCCCAACCTAATTTTTCTTTCCCGAAATTTACTGCCCATGGATACATAAAGATGATCTCAACATCAAACAAGACAAATAAAATTGCTGTAAGAAAATACTTGATAGAAATAGGTGCACGGGCATCTCCCTTTGATTCTATGCCACATTCCCATGTGTCATCTTTAACTTTACTACGGCGATTTGGACCTAAGAGGTGTGTAGCAATCATAGTTACCACTACAAAACCAATAGCTGCTCCTAACTGGATCAGTATTGGCAAATAATCAGAAGGCAAATAGGTATGATTCATAATATGAATTTTTTCTGAAAATTTAGATGAAAAGATGCTTTGAGATAGTACAATTCCAATAGGATAGGACAGTATAGAAGAGTAATCAGAATTGTAAAGCTATTTCAGATGCAAATATAATAGCAAAAGTAAATCTTTAAGGATATTGTGTCTTTAAAATACAATAAAATCTTACTCTTGCATGGTTAGAACTCTATGAATAGTCCTATCGGGGAAAAATATAAGCATAAAAACGCCTTTCTAGAAGAAATAGGTGTTGTCAATTCCCAAAATAATATTTAGTTTTGCAACCCTATTATAAAATAATGGCTTACCTTCTGATAACTTTTTATTGAAAATAAAAGTTCGAACAAGAAGATAATCAACAAAAAGATGACTTTTACCTGTAAAATTGGGCGTACAGTTTTTATATTGTGTTTGATGCTGTTATTTATAGCATCAAGCTCTGTATCCCTTTGGGCAGGAACAGAATCTGTCAAAGTAAACAAGGTCACAACACCTAAAAAGTCAGCAGAGGATTCAGGTCCTGTTATCAAAAAAACGGATGAAGCTGTTGTTCCTGTTTTTACTGTAAAATTATACCAACAGGCTTTCATTATTTTTGAGAGATTTTCCTATATAATCTCAAATGAGAGACCCCGTCATCCCAATACATATCCGATCTTTCGATCAACCTTCTTTGCCAATATCTTCTCCAATACCATTGCTATCAATGCCCCCTGAGTTTTAAGGGGATCACCATACATTTTTATTCAAATTGATTCCAGTTGTGAATTGCTGGAATGCTATGGTTTCAAAGGCCGATTGTGTCTTTGGGTTATTCCTATATCTATTTATTCTTTAAAAATTTATTACTAATTCATACTTTCTTTATGCAAAATAGAGGTCTCATTATTTTCTTAACCATAGCCTTTTCGGTTGTGAGTTTGTATTACCTGTCCTTTACCTTTGTCTCGCGTCAGATAGAGCAGAAAGCAGTAGATTTTGCTACTGTAAATGGAAAGGTAAATGTTTCACGTAAGCAGGCTTATCTGGATTCTATCTGGAATGAGAAGGTTTTTCTCTGGTCTACCTACAAAGAAGTGAAAGAACAGGAGGTAAAACTAGGTTTGGATTTGAAAGGTGGTATGCACGTAACTATGGAAGTGTCTGCTGCTGAAGTAGTTCGTATCCTTGCTGGTAACTCACCTGATCCAAACTTTCAAAAAGCACTAGAATTGGCTCAGAAAGAGCAGATGACTAAACAAGGTAATTTTGTAGATTTCTTCTATGATAATTTCAAGAAGCTATCTCCTAATACACAGTTAGCATCATTCTTTGCAAACAGTTCTAACCAGAGTTCTATTAAATTTAATTCTTCAGATAGAGATGTTGTTAATTATGTAAAGGGTGAACTGGAGAAGACTATTGATTTATCTTTTGAAGTACTACGTCGTCGGATTGATGCATATGGTGCCGTTCAGCCTAACATTCAGCGTTTACAAGGCACCAACCGCATTCAGATTGAACTTCCTGGCGTTGATGATCCTAAACGTGTACGTAAATTATTACAAGGAGTAGCTAAACTAGAGTTCTATCAGGTATGGGATATGCAGGATTTCTATCCATACTTTATTCAATTGAATGATTATCTGGTAAAACAGGAGAACGCTAAGAAAGATCTTCAAAAGTCTGATAGCGTATTGGCAAAGCTGGATGCAAAAACAAATCCTGGCAAAACAGATACTACTGGTAATGCATTGGCAGACCAATTAGCTAAGGGCAAGGGTGGCGATTCTGCACAGGCTGCTTCCAAAGCAAACGAGAGCTCTACACTAACCAAATTATTTACTATCACACAAGGTGGTTTACTTGTGAATGTAAAAGATACTGTAAAAGTAAATGCATTATTGTCTCGTCCGGAAGTACGTACTATATTTCCTCAGAACCTTTCGTTTATGTATGATAGCAAACCTGCTGAAGCAGATGCTAAGGGTACACAGTTGATTGCTTTGAACATAATTAAAAAAGGTCGTAATCAAGGTGCATTACTAGGTGGAGAAGTTATTACTGCTGCCCGTCCTAATATTGATCCTGTAACAGGAAGGCCAGAAGTGTCTATGCAAATGAATGCATCTGGTGCAAAAAGCTGGGCTCGTATTACAGGGCAAAATGTAGGAAAAGCTATTGCAATTGTTCTTGATAATGTGGTTTATTCAGCTCCAAGAGTACAAGGGGAAATTCCTGGAGGAAGTTCTTCCATCTCAGGTAACTTTACCATAGAAGAAGCAAAAGACTTAGCAAACATATTGGTAGCTGGTAAAATGCCAGTACCTACACGTATTGTAGAAGAAGAAGTGGTTGGACCAACTCTGGGACAGGAAGCTATTAATAAAGGGATGCTTTCTATATTTGGTGGCCTTTTGGTTATCATCCTGTTTATGGTTGGCTATTATAGTTCTTCAGGTTGGGTAGCTAACATTGCTGTTTTCCTGAACATCCTGATGATCTTAGGTGTATTAGTACAGTTTGATGCGGTATTGACATTACCAGGTATTGCCGGTATTGTATTGACAATTGGTATGGCTGTGGATGCAAACGTATTGATCAATGAACGTGTGAAGGATGAATTACGCGCTGGGCAGCCATTATTAGCCGCTACAACTGAAGGTTATCGTGCTGCCTCTGTTTCCATTCTTGATGCAAACATTACTACCTTACTGGCAGGTTTTGTATTGTTATGGTTTGGGGTTGGTCCTGTTAAGGGTTTCGCCTTCACACTGGTGGCTGGTATCTTTACTTCCTTGTTTACATCTGTTCTTGTTACGCGGCTAATAATTGATAGTCGTTTACGGAAAGGAAAATCATTTAACTTCTTTACTAGTTTCTCGAAGAACTTGTTCAAGAATGTTAACTATGATTTCGTTTCCAAACGTAAAATTGCTTACATAATTTCTGCTGTTATTATTGGAGCAGGTATTGTTTCCATGTTTGTACGTGGATTTGATTATGGTGTTGATTTTAAAGGTGGTTGGACATATGTAGTACAGTTTGATAAAGCTGTAACTAGTGGTGAAGTTGATAACTTATTGGAATCTGTATTGCCAAATGCACAGACAGAAGTGAAAGCCTATGGTGGTACTAACTCTCTACAGATAACAACTACTTATTTGATTGAAGATCCTTCAGAAAATGCTGCAGATAAAGTAGAAGCAACAGTGAAGCAAGGATTAGACAAACTGAATGGTAAGTATACTATTTTAAGTACGGCAAAGGTTGGGCCTACTGTTGCCACAGATATTAAGCAATCTTCTATCTATTCCATTATCATTGCGATGGGAGCAATCTTTGCTTATATCTGGATTCGATTCCGTAAATGGCAATATGCAATGGGTGCTACAATTGCGTTGGTTCACGATACATTGATCATTCTAACTGTATATACTTTGTTTAAAGGAATTCTTCCTTTTTCACTGGATATCGACCAGAACTTTATTGCTGCTGTATTAACGATTGTTGGTTTCTCTGTGAACGATACTGTTGTTGTATTTGACCGAGTTCGTGAAACGTTTGAACACAATAAAGGCGAATCTCCTTCCAAAGTAGTAAATCAGGCTTTAAATGAGACCTTCTCCCGTACAGTAATTACCTCAGTAACTGTAGTTGTAGTGGTAATCATTCTGTTACTATTTGGTGGTGAAACAATTCGTGGATTGTCATTCGCTTTATTAATTGGTGTAATCACAGGTTTTTATTCTACTATCTATATCGCTTTACCATTTGTGGTAGATGCATATCGTGATAATAAGGATACTAAAGAAAAAGAATTGCTTGTTAAATAATTCTTTGTTCTTATCGAAAACAACAAATGCCCTATCTAACATAGGGCATTTGTTGTTTTCGATCATACTTAAAATTTACTATTGGGCCAGACCAAGTATAAGAAGTACCAGACCTACAATGAGTAGTATTAATCCTAGCAGGCCTGTGCCTGGTACAACGAGGAAAATAATCCCCAATGCCAGCAGAATGATGCCAATCAAAACTGTATTACTAACAGCTTGAGCTGCGGATGCATTTTTAATCTCTCTGATTTCTTTTGTTTCTTCTACACCTAGCTTATCAAGCTTTTTGGTAAGCTTCTTGGCTGCTATTTGCGCTGCCATCTTTTGAAGTTTGCTTGGGGCCTTTACTTCTGTTGAAGTTGATTGTTCTGAAAGCTTGGCAAGCATCTCATTAGCCTTTGCTATTTTTCTGGCTTGTTTGGGTGTTGCGTTTTCTGGAGCAACTAATCGAATCGTTTTTTGAGTTGTATTTTGTGTAGAATGATTTACTACTTTTTCAGTAGTCTTGGATTTAGAAACTTCAGGCAGCATTTCAATATCTCCAATTTGTGCTGCTTGTGCTGGTTGTTGAGTTTTTAACTCATCCTGCGCAAAGGTAGAAAATGGAACAAGTAATAATGCTGAAGCAAAAATTGCATTAGTAAGTAGATACTGTAGCTTTTTCATAAAGAGAAATTTTAGGAAAGTGGTAAAAAATATTAGCCTAAAAATTCTACTAAATAATAATGCCAGTATCTGTAATAAGATAATAGAAATAAGAAAGAGATATTTTAAAGATAAAGAATAGAATGATGGTGTAATAGTAGGTAGCCTACTCAATAAGAAATAGTTCTGCTGTAATTTCATCTGCCAGCAGTTTGCCTGATTTCGTCAATTTAAGAATTGGACCTTCACGTTGCAATAAGCCTTTCTGAAAATACTCCTCAAGTAGCAATCCACTATGTTTATATAAGTCATACTGCCATTTTTGTTGCAGTAGTTCAACGTTACATCCCCATCGTGTACGTAAAGTAGTCAGCAAATAATCGTTAATCTGTTCTGAGATACTTAACGTTTCAATAGTATATGGAACGGTTTGTTGATTTATTGCCTGGATATAAGCTGCATTATTAGCAACATTAAATTGTCTACTTGTTCCATTATAGGAGTGTGCTGAGGGACCAATACCTAAATAGTGTTTTTGTAGCCAGTAACTACTATTATGGCGTGCATACATACCTTCTTTAGCAAAGTTTGAGATTTCATATTGTTCAAAGCCTGCATTTTCCAAGTATTGTATCATCATCTCAAACTGGAGTGCACTAAACTCTTCGTCAACTGGATTGATCTTTTTTTGTTGAACCCATTTTCCGAAAACTGTCTGTGGTTCAATTGTAAGGCAATATGCTGAGATATGAGAGATATTCAGTGCAGTAGCTTTTGACAAATCATTGAGCCACACAGAATGGTCCTGATGTGGAATGCCATAGATTAAGTCAATAGTTAAGTTTTGAAATCCTTTATCCTGAGCATGTTTTACACAATTTTCCCCTTCAGATGCTGTATGTGCCCGATGCATATACAGCAGGTGATTTTCATAAAAAGACTGGATACCAATGCTAAGTCTGTTTATAGGTAATTGTCTAAGGTTGGTTAAAGTTTTTGTATCAAGATCATCTGGATTAGCTTCCAGAGTAATCTCTGCATCTGAACTTACAGAGTAATAAGAATATATTGCATCAAAAATGTCGGTAAGTTGTTGAAATGTTAACAGAGAAGGAGTACCCCCTCCAAAATATATCGTCTCCAGATGAGGTTTGTCTAAGTAGGAAGTTTGCAGCTTCAGTTCCTGTATAATAGCTTTTACCATTGCATCTTTCTGAATTTGATTGGTTGAAAAGTGAAAGTCGCAATAATAACAGGCTTGCTTACAAAAAGGGATATGGATATAGAGGCCAGACAAGACAGTAATGAATAAGAGTACGTTTGGAAAACTAACAGTATAAGTAGAGATAGACGAAAAAAATTCCGTTTTAACAATAAAACCTTGCCAGTTAAATGACAAGGTTTTATTGTTAATGTAATTTATGTTTTGAGAAGTTGATCAATTCCAGCGTTCTGGACTTTGCCAGATCACTTTTCCTTCTTTGTTTATATAGGTTTGTTTTCCATTCAGAAGAACACAAGCTAAGCCATTTTTGAAGCTGCTATATTCAAAGAGAGGATCATTAGGAATATCAAATTTAAAATCAAATAACAATTTCCCTGTTTTATCAATAAAGGAGTATGTCGGATCTGGAGTCTGATCATAGAAATAAACTCTATTTGCTGGTGCATCTTTTTGAATAACAGCCCTGTCTTCATGAAATGGATAAACTTTAAATGCTGGAATATCCAAAATTGTCTTCCCCTTGTTGTCTATCAAATAAAACTTCTTATCATATTTTGAATATGTCCATGCAACTTCATCACTAAAAGGCAGAGCTGTAAATCCAACAGGGATTGTTATCGCTTTCTTGGCATTACGATCTATATAAAATGAACTATTAGATTCTTCCAGCAAACACATTCCACTGGAAAATGATTTATAGTAAAAAGGAGGGGTTGATAGTGTGTCCAGTAAAGATTGGTTATAGGAGCCCTTTATTAAAAATACCCCATTCTTGTCGATAAGCCCTGTTCCCTCTTCATTTTTTACCCAGGCATATCCTTCAGAAAAGGAAGAAAAAGGATAAGTACCCACAGCACCTTTACGTGGGATATAAGAGTTAAATAATGGAGCGACAACAAACTCACCTTTTTTATTTATGAAACCAACTTTATGACTTTCAGGATCTTCCACTACAGCTAAACCTTCCTGAAAAGAGTGAATAGGCCAGTAAGAACCGTCTGTAACATATGTTTTGGCAAAAAGTTGTTTTCCTGTACTATCAATATAAAATGCTTCAAGGACTTTCTTTTTACGTTGAATAACAGTAGTTGCACCTTCACTAAAATCACGTATCAACTCATATATAGGCGATATAATTTCTTTGCCTTTGGTATTTATGATGCCCCATTTACCATTCTTACGTACCCGTGCCATACCTTCTGCAAAGTTCCCTACCCGTTCATAAATAGGCGGAATAACAATTTGTCCATTGCCATTAATAAATCCCCATGTATCTCCTACCCGGATAGGAAATAAAGAGGACATACTTTGTAGTTGAGTCTTGGCCTTTGGAGCATAAACACTAGATGGATTTTCTGTGATGTACCTCTCTATCGTATTTGCAGAAGTAGAACTAGCTACATTCTGTTCATAATATAATTTTTCGTATTGTTTTTTTGCTCTCTCTGCATAAGGGCTATTAGGATAGCTCTTATAGAATTTCTGATAAGATTGCCAAGTCTGATCTGATGTCAGGCTTTCATATAGTAATTGTTCATATTTGCTTTTAGCTTCTGGAACTTGTTTGGCTGATGGATATTTGATATAAAAGTTCTGATAAGCCTGATAGGTATTTACTCGTTTAGTATCTTCAAATGCCATCACATTTTTATACTCAATTGCTTTTTCTACTACATCAGGTAAACTGGAAAACTTTGAAATTACTTTATCTATAGCGGCTGGGTTTTGAGATGAAATAGCCTCTTGAACAGCTTGTTGTCCAATTGATTGCTTTAGCTTTTGCATTTCATGAAGTGTCACTCCTAATTTTTGCAGATTAGCCAATTCTTTTGTCGTGAGAGTAGAATAATATTTTTCTGCAAGGATTAAATAATCTAGCGATTTATAGTAATCATGAGGCTTATTGTCATTATCTGCATAATAAACTGCCAGAGCATAATATCCGCCTGCATCAAATGAGTTCTTAGTGATAATTTGTTCAATTAATACTTTGGCCGCATTAAAATCTTTTTCTTTTAGGGCTTTTAATGCCTTTTCAAGGTCATCTGTCTGAGTTACAGCGAGAGATGCAATGCTAAAAAGCAAAAGGATATTCAGTATTAGGACTTTCATACTTACTAGTCGTATCAGACCTTACTCTGATTGTAAGATTGGTGGAGAGGTTGTTAGTTAAAATAAAAACAACCAAGTCAAATGAAGGTTGTGTCGTTACCCCATTTGACTTGGTAGAAATAAAAGTATTGTATTTACTACTGATTGGTATCTTCCCGATAGTATACCATTTTGGTAGCAGATTTTTCATCTGCCCGATCACCAAACTCCTTTGTTGATAAAGGGCGGGATGAATAGTAGATGATTTTCATATTTTTATCAAAGAGCACTTTTACTTGTGACGTAATCGTTTGTCCTTTGTTTGCCGACTTACGGAAACATTTAATCACTTCTTTAAAGTCTGCCTGATACATTCCTCCCTTCATAGGTTCTATCGAAAGTGAGTTAGATGCTATAGTACTTACAGCATCCTGAAAATCAGTATAGTAATTATTATGCACCTCATCTGTAATTGTTTGAGGAGAAATATCCTGCAGATTAAAGAAACGTTTTACCTTTTTTGCATAATACTTATTTGCATCAAATTTCTGGCTACTTAAATCTTGGTAATAAGAAGTTAGTATATTACGTACAGCTGTTGTTTGAGGGTTTCCCTCCTCTACAACTGTTATTTGTGGTTCTTTTGGTTGTTGAGGTATTGGGTCTGGATTTTGTGTTGATTTCTCCCAACCTTTATCTGAGGTTGTTTTATTATTTGTATCAATTTGTTCACTCCCCACTTCAGATAGCGTTTGTGATGTATCATTAGGAAGAACTGCATAGTTGGTGGTATCTACCATCTCATAGGGACCTACGATTTCATTAGAATTGCCATTGATAAGTTTTCCCTCTAATCCATCAAATACATTAGCTAAAGCCACATTTAATACACAACCAATGACAATAACAGTTATTGCAGAAATAAAATAGCGCATTCCGCGACTGCTAACTTTCCCAATCAGTATACTACTTGCTATACGAGGCAACAAAAGACCTCCTAGTACTGGGATTATACAAAGTAAAATCAGGTTTATGTCCTTATCCAATGTTAACACCATGGAAATAGCGCTAGCAATTACTACACCGATGGCTCCCCCAATCAGATAATCCCGTCGGATATATGTTTTAATTTCCTGTAGAAAACGATTTGCCTCCCTATGTTCTGGACGTAGAGATAATATCTTTTGAACAAACGGATATGCCTTATCAAACTGCTTATATAAAAGCAAGTTTTTAGTCTCATTGGAATAATACCGGATCACCTCATCTGGATTCTCATACACATCTCCAGACAAGCTTCTTTCCGTTTGAGAGCCAGTTTCTGTTGATTCATTAGATGCTTTAGTGCCATCAATGAGAATTTGTTTCAAATGATCAAATTCACCCTGAGTGATTGCTCCTGCTTGTAAAAGATCTTTCAGGGTTTTTAGCTCTTCCAGTATAAATTGGTTATACATAGCCATTCGCCTTATAATAGTAGGGTAATAGTTTTATTATCAATCACACATGCATAGACACGTCGTACTTACAAAACGTTGCATATCAGTCAAATGCCCTTACGATAGTGGTCAAAATAGAAAATCTTAGAGAAAATGTATTTTTTTATTAAAAATTACATAGATTTTTTTGACTCGTAAAACACATTGTGTTTGCACAAAAACTTAGCAAATATATAAAGAGATCCGTATAAATACATATAAATTATCAACAAACAATGCAAATCTCTTTATAAAATTATATTTCTAATCTGATAATTAAAAGTGGACTGTTTAAGAAAAGCAACTTTAAGAAAAAGTGATAAGTCTATTATTATCTATTTTCTTACATATATAACTAAATTAGTGATAAGGTAAACGTTTTATCTCTATTAATTTTCGCTTTTGCTGTAAAAGGAGATAGAGTATGCTAAAATTTAGTGCCAGTTTATTACTAAATGATTTTATTTTAATATATAGCCTTCAAAATACTATATAAATTATTGATAGTCAATATAAATTGTATTAATGTATACTTTCTTTTGAATTTGTACTGGCAATAGAAGGAGTAAAACATCTGTGCAATAAAAACCTCAAAATGGACCAGTTATCTTGTATTAAAATCATTTTTAAGATTAGAAATGATGGGTTTTATTGCATTTTTTATAGATATCTTTTGTCTGTAATGATATGCATATTGATTACCGATACTACATATGCACAAAAAAGGTGGCTAATTAGTTATCATTTTATAGATACATTAAAGCATGCCACGCTAATTAGACAGTTGCCCAATGTTGTTACTGACTCTGTAATGGGCATAAGTATAATACAGCAAAGTATTATACGATTACACCAGCAAGGTTATTTAACTGCATCTATTGACAGTGCACAATGGAAGAAAGATACATTATTCGTATTTGTTCATTTAGGTAACCAATTTAAATGGGCTCGACTTTTTCATAGTAATATCAGAGAGGATATGCTTAGAGAAGTAGATTATAGGGAGAAGATTTACAGAGATCAACCATTCAAATATCAGGAACTGGCTAATCTGGAGGAAAGAATACTAGTGTATTCAGAAGAACACGGATATCCATTTGCAACTATTCATCTGGATTCTGTCGAGATAAAAGATGACCAGATTGTTGCCTCACTACAATATGAACCTGGAGTATATGTTGTGTTTGATACTATACGAGTGATTGGTTCTGCACGTTTAAAAAAAAAATTTCTAGAAAACTGGCTTAGAATACTACCCGGACAACCTTATAGTCAAAAACGATTAACTCAGGCTTATAATCAGCTTAAACAACAATCTTATTTATCTTTACCTCAACCTTACGAAGTCTTATTTAAGAATGATCGGGCTTACATAACTTTTTATGCTGATGCAGGAAAGGCCAGTGAAGCAGATGGAGTGGTAGGTTTCCAACCCAATGAACAGAAAGATGGAAAATTATTACTTACAGGAGAAGTAAATCTAAAACTAAATAATTTGCTCAATGCTGGTGGGAGTTTTTTATTTAATTGGCAACAGATAAAACCAGGATCTCCCAGATTAAATATTAGTTATACTCAACCTGCATTTTTAAAAACTCCTATTGAAATAAATGGTGTATTCCAACTGTTGAGAGAAGATACTTCTAGTTCTGTACTAAATGGATATGTGACTTTAAACCAACAGCTTAATTTTTATTATAATTTGGGTAACTGGAGTAAGATAGGTATAGGAGTACAACGATATAATTCGCGTTTGGCTGATAGTACGGTGAGAGGAACAGCCATGCAGGCAGATCTCAACTGGTTGTCTTATAATGTGTATTACACATACAAGTATGTTGATAATTTGTTATATCCTAGAAAAGGCTGGTCGTTAAATGCAGGTATTGCGGTAGGAAATAAGCAAGTGACTCCCAATGGCCAGATTGACTTACAGATCGTTAAACGTTCAAGCCCACAGTTTACCTATCAAATTGTAGTACGAAAATATAGTCGTCTAGGAAAAAAAGGAAGTGTTTTTTTTCAATTATCTGCCGCTCAGCTATTCAATGATAATCTTTTTCAGAATGAATTATTTCGTTTAGGTGGTTTGACAAGCATAAGAGGTTTTAATCAAAATTTCTTCTTTGCATCTGATTATATTGCTTCTACTTTAGAATATCGTTTCTTCTGGGAACAAACATCCTATCTGTTCGCTTTTTATGATCAGGCATGGGTAAGAACACATATTTTGAAAACTTCTGTTAGTGATGTGCCCTCCGGATTCGGAGCAGGTATGAGTTTTAGCACAAAGGCGGGGATTTTTACTATTATGTATGCCTTAGGAAATTCGCAGGCCAGACCTTTTGCTATTGGATATTCAAAAATACATTTTGGTTTAACCTCCCGGTTTTAAAAACAAATCTTAAATGAATATAATCTAATGGTGAGTGATATATATACAGTAGGAAGCGAAATTAATTTGTAAAAGAATAGTATTCTCACTTTATATTTGCATAAAATATTGAAAATGATGTTATCATCATTTTGGTTTTGACATAATCTGAAATTCTATAGTTGTTTGTAGATATTTTGGAACGAACACTTCATGCTAGAAGTAGTTAGTTTATTCTGTTTAGTTGTCTTTTTTTACTTTAGCAAATATCTAAGTTTTGGATCTACCTGTTAATCTTTTACTGGCATTTTTATGGGCATTTGTTGTTTCTGTATTTGCTATTCCGTCTATTGTACAGGTAGCACATGCTAAGAAGCTCTTAAATGAACCTAATGGACGTAGTGTACACGCATTATTAACTCCACGTCTGGGTGGAATGGCTATTTTTGCTGGGTTTATTTCTGCTCTTGCAATCTTTGGCCGATTGGAGCAAGGAGTACAATATGTATTGGCAGGAGCAATACTTCTTTTTTTTATAGGTTTAAAAGATGATATAGTTCCTGTTTCTGCCTTTAAGAAATTTTTTGTGCAGTTGTTGGCTACGGGTATCGTTATTTTTATGGGAGATGTCCGAATCAGTAATTTTCATGGACTCTTTGGGCTTTATGAATTAGAAATCGGTACTAGCTACGCTTTTACTATTATAACAATTATAGGTATTACTAATGCGATCAATTTGATTGATGGGTTGGATGGATTGGCTGGAACCACTATTATTATTATTACTATTGCATTTGGGTCTTATTTTTATATATATGATGAAATTCTCTATAGTTATGTCGCTGCGAGTTTGCTTGGAGGAACTGTAGGGTTTTTAAGATATAATTTTCATCGAGCCATTATTTTTATGGGTGATGCAGGGTCTCTTACCTGCGGTTTTATTGTTGCGGTTATGGCTGTTCATTTTGCAGAAATGCCTTCTGTAGAAAATTCACCTGTGATAGCAATAGGAATTCTCTATTTGCCAGTGTTGGATACTTTGCGGGTTGCTATTATCCGAATCTTAAATGGACAATCACCCTTCGCTGCTGATAAGAATCATATTCACCACTGTCTGATACGTGCAGGGTTAAAACAACTTCAGGCAGTAAGTGTACTGGCTGGATTACATATTACTATTATTGTATTGGTTGTACTAACTGCTTCATGGGGGATGCATATGCAACTAGCAACATTGGGTGTACTCTCTGTACTTATAAGCTTTGGCTTTTCTTACATAGGGAGAATTAAACAACCTGCAACCATTACAGATTTATCTTCTGGAGAAGTTGCCGCAGAGTAATCAAATAACAATATCTGTTTAGTTAACGAGATTTTGAAAGTTCTTATACAAATATTCTATCAATTGGTATACAGACAGTATACCCGTATTCTTATAAGTGTTGTAGGGAGTGTGTTGTTGTCCTATACCTCATTTTCTCAATCTACGTCTGATTACAAACTGATTCAGGGATTAGAGGATCAATGGTTGATCTATAATGATAATTATAAAGGATATGTCCCTTATTTTCGAAAGGAGCATGGAGTACAATCAGCCTTAAGCTTATATGTTGATTTACGAAAATATTCACATTATAGTTTACTGTTACAAGCCCCTGGAGAAACTCATTTATTCATTCAGTCCCAGTTATGCGGAACTTTTCCTGCACAAAGTAAAACTATTTTAAATATTGATAGTTTACAAAAACAAACTAAAACAAGATTTATATTGGTTACACTCTATGTTCCAAATGGGCATTTTCAGATACCAACAGCTCAAGTAATATATCCTTATAAAAATAAAACAGAAAAGATTGAGGACAAAGTTGAGGAAAACGATCTGTTAGCAGGCGTTAGAAATAGTTATCAACCTAGATTAAGAGACCTGTCTGAGTTTCCTGATTTTGTGACAATATGTATCGTGGTCTTGTTGGCATTCTACACTTTTCTGTTGAATTACCATCCCAAAGCATTTAAGCGAAATTTTAGCTTTAATGATATGTTTTCTGCCGATATGCGGGATGATGCAACCTCAATCGCCAAACCTCTGAGTCAGATCAATATTCTTTTTGTTTTGGCACATAGTATGTCATTGAGTTTGTTTTACATGATGGCTCAACGATATTCTGATACTTTTTTTGTGAATGTATTGCCGATACAATTAGCAGATTCTTTTGGCAGCCTGGTTGGATATTTTACTATTTGTGTAGGTATTATATGGATACTTCTTATTGGGAAATATTTTTTTGTATATGCAATTGGTATAGTATTTGGTTTAACTAATGTTGCTTCCATACATTATTATGAATACTTGCTTTTCTCCCGCATTTTTTTTCTGATTGTGCTTCCGTTGCAGTTTATTTTTATGTTATCTTTTCCTCAATGGTTAGGAGGTGCACTAAAAATTATAGTGATATGCCTGTTTATTTTCAATATAATTCGTATTCTGACTATTAGTTCTGTACTAAACAAAATTACTTCATTTCGGAATCTATATTTATTTTCGTATCTTTGTGCCACTGAACTAATTCCCTTAATTATAGGAATTAAATTTCTCGCAAAATAGTTTTTTACCAATCATTTCTGATACAAGAATGAACGCTGTAGAAACCCAACAAGTAGAAGACAGATATTACAAAGTATCGAGTATATTGATTTCACAACCTAAGCCTGCTGATGATAAGTCTCCTTATTTTGAACTGGCCAAGAAATACAAATTAAAGATAGACTTTCGTCCCTTTATTCAGGTTGAACCGGTAGCATTAAAAGAATTCAGAAAGCAAAAGATTGATATTCTGGCTCATACTGCTGTGATTTTTACCAGTAGAAATGCAGTTGATAATTTTTTTCGTATTGCTAAAGAAGCAAAGCTCGAATTACCTCCAGATATGAAATATTTTTGTATTTCAGAACAAACTGCAAACTATCTGCACAAGTATATTACTGTTCGTAAACGTAAAGTATTTGTCGGACAGAAAACTGCAGCAGATATGCTGGATTTGTTGCGAAAACACAAAAATGAAAAGTTCTTGTTTCCTTGTTCAGACATTCGTAAGAATGATATTCCTGAGTTTATGGATACAAATGGATTGCAATTGACAGAGGCTGTTTTATATCAGACAGTAGCTTCTGATTTGTCTGATCTCACAGATGTGTATTATGACATTATTGCATTTTTTAGTCCGTCAGGTATAAACTCCCTATTTGTTAATTTCCCTGATTTTAAGCAAAATAAGACGCGTATTGCTGCATTTGGACCCACGACTGCTAAGGCTGTTCATGATGCTAGTCTTATTCTTGATATTGAAGCACCTCAACCTAACGCCCCTTCAATGGCAGGAGCCTTAGAAATGTACATTAAAAAGGCTAATAAAATTTCCTGATTTGATAAAAGGATAAAAGAGAATAGTGCGGTTTTGTTAAATGCTTGTTATTCAGTGTGTTTTGAGGATTTGGACGTGTTTTTCTTCGTGAAAACGAGTCGAAATGAAGTAAGGTTCTACTCCAATATTTATATAAAATATGCGTTTTACATGTAAAAGCATCATTTTGGGATGATATTAGAGAAAAGTATCGGTTACTATTTTGATATACGTCCAAATCTAATTGCTATATTTAAGCCATGAAACTCCAAGTATTTGGAATTAAAGTCTACAGCGGGTTACCATATCTTTTTTGATCTATTTCTTTATTTTAATAGATCATTTGGTATGAATAGCTTGTCTTGTTGTCTCTAGGATGGGTTTAATTTATTTCAGCATCAAATATACGCTATGCGCAAACGAGTACTTTTCTCCTTGTTATTTGTGTGCTTTGGATATGCTCTTGCTGTTGCACAGCAGGATCCTCAGATTACACAGTATATGTATAACAACCTTTTTTTTAATCCTGCGTATGCAGGGGTGGAAAACAAGACAAAATTTCAAACATTATATCGTACTCAGTGGACGGGGTATCAAGGCATCGATGCAGGAGGTGCTCCTAATACAGCGTTAGTCAGTTTGAACACTCCTATTTTACGTATTAGAAGCGGATTTGGTTTATATGTTGTGAATGATCGTCTAGGACCGCAAACAAATACACAAGCTGCCGCTTCTTATTCATATCAGTTTCCTATAGATAAAGGTAAAATTTCTTTGGGGATAAGAGCTGGTATGTATGTGCAAACACTGGATTTTGATAAATACAGGGCTATTGAGCCGAACGATCCTGTTTTAGCAAACAGAACAGGAAAAGAATCACAGGTTAGGCCTGATCTTGCACTTGGCGTATACTATACCTCAGAAAAATTTTATGGAGGACTGAGTGTAAACCACCTGACAGAAGCTGAGTTTAATTTTGGTACGGATTCACTCAAGAATCCATTGAACAGACATATTTATATCAATGCAGGCTATTACTATGATCTTACTTATCAGATCGTTCTCTCTCCTTCTGTATTATTTAAATCTGATTTCAATACCACTTCTTTTGAGGTAAGCACAGTGGCTACCTATAATCAGAAGTTTTCAGCAGGTTTAGCCTTCCGTCAGGGGGATGCAGTTTCTATTTTAACAGGTGTTAGCCTCTTAAAGGATAATTCCTTACGTATAGGATATTCGTTTGATTATATTATTAAAGCTCAGACTGTTAAGCAAAAAACATCAAATGAGTTCATGCTTACTTATACATTACCTTATAAGCCACCAGTTATTAAAACTATAAAGCGAACTCCCAGATTTCGAAATGATTAAAAACAAAATACTCTTGCAAACAATAATAAAATACCAAGAGGCGTTTAAACTATCACTAGAGTACAATACTGTGTTTTTATCGTAAATATTACAACGTTTGGATTAGCTTTATCTTTGACAAACAAAATTAATTTTACCGACTAAATTTGTAACTGTCTTTTGAATCAAGCTCGTTAACAGGAATTAAAACAGAAAATTATAATTAAACAGGTGTTATGAATCAAATGAATCGAATGAGACTTTACTGCTGCTTGGTTGCGCTTGCCACTGTATTTTTACAGAGTTGCGGATTGCTGGGTAAGCGTAACAAGAACGACGATCGGGGGGAACTTGTAGGTGTTCCTGGTCGTGAAGGCTGGCGTCAGGAGATCCCGTTCGGAATGGTACCAATCCCAGCTGGTACATTCCACATGGGCCAAGCTGATGAGGATGTGCCACACTCTCTAATAAGTATGAATAAGCAGATTACCATTGGTGGATTCTATATGGATGATACTGAAATCACAAATAACGAATATCGTCAGTTTGTGAATGGTATGCTGAAAGATTCTGCTTCTGTACTGGGAGAAGATTACATCATGAAAGAATTATATCCTGATACAACGGTTTGGGTAAAAGACTTTGCTCACCACTATGGTGATCCAATGATGGAATATTATTATATGCACCCTGCATTTGATGATTATCCAGTAGTTGGGATTGATTGGTTTGCAGCACGCTATTTCTGCGAATGGCGTACAAAATATCTTAATGCTTACCGTGCGAAAGAAGGTAAATTCCCAATGCCGAATTTCCGCCTTCCTTCTGAAGCTGAATGGGAATATGCAGCTCGTGGCGGTCGTGATATGGCTAAATATCCTTGGGGTAACCCATATATCTCAAACGCCTATGGATGTTTGCTAGCTAACTTCAAACCAGGTCGTGGTAACTATTACAATGATAGTTTCATGTATACAGGGCCTGTTGCATCTTTCTTCTCTAACGATTATGGCTTGTATGATATGGCTGGTAACGTAGCTGAATGGTGTGAAGATGCTTATCATCCTGCAGCAATGACAATTACTTGGGATTTGAACCCTAAATACACAGACGATGCTGAGCCTCGTAAAATTGTACGTGGCGGTTCCTGGAAAGACGTAGCATATTATCTGGAAACAGGTACACGTACTTTCGAATATCAGGATACTTCTAAAGCTTATGTTGGTTTCCGTTGTGCAATGACTTATCTGGGTCGTTCTTCCGGAGCTGAATTCTAAACTACACCGAAATCCAAAAATCTTGAAAGTTTGCGCGAAGAGTATAGTGTCTAAAAAGAATTTTAGACACTAGCTGGCTCGCTGTATCCATTCATGTTTTACATAAAAGTGGTTTAATCCATTAATGATCAGTTAATTAAAAAAACAATCAATCAATTATTAACTTTAACTATTAAAACAAAATGAGTGCTAAAAAAGGTGGATCTTCTGATTTCTTCTTCGCTAAAGTAATGCCATTTGTATATGGTATTGGTGCAGCGGTTGTAATTGTTGGTGCGTTATTTAAAATCATGCACTGGCCAGGTGCTTCTGAAATGCTTATCGTAGGGTTAGGTACTGAGGCTGCTATCTTCTTCCTGAGTGCTTTTGCTCCTCAGCATGCTGATCCAGATTGGACTCGCGTTTATCCTGAGTTAGCTGAAGACTTCAAAGGTGAACTTCCTCAACGTCGTCCTGAGCAAAAAGAAAAAGGAAATGGCTTGACTGCTAAATTGGATGATATGCTTACTAATGCTAAAGTTGGTCCTGAATTGATCAATAGCTTAGGTAGTGGTATGAAAAGCTTAGCTGAAACAGCTTCTAAATTACATAACCTTACAGATGCTTCTGTAGCTACTAACGAGTATGCTCAGAATGTAAAGAAAGCTTCTGGCGCATTGGTTGATATGAACAAATCATATGCAACTACTGTAACTGCTATGGCTGAAATGTCTAATGCAGCTCAGGATGCTAAATCTTACCATGCACAAGTTCAAACTGTGACTAAAAACTTAGGCGCTTTGAATGCTGTGTATGAAATGGAACTACAGGATACTAACAAACACCTGAAAGCTATGCAGTCATTCTATGGTAGCTTATCAAGTGCAATGGAGAATATGGCTCAAGCCAGCAAAGATACTGAACAGTTCAAAGGTGAATTAACGAAATTGACAACTAACCTGACTACACTGAACAAAGTTTATGGTAGCATGTTAACTGCAATGAAAGGTTAATCCGTTTTAGTTAAATAAATCGTTCACTTAATCTGAAAAACTAAAACATACTATGGCTGGAGGTAAAGAAACCGTAAGGCAGAAGATGGTGGGGATGATGTACTTGGTACTAACTGCCCTGCTTGCTCTGCAAGTAAGTTCCGAAATTGTTAAGAAATTCGAATTGATCAATACGTCGCTGGAGCAATCTACTAGTGCTGCGGAAAGCAATAATGATAAAATGGTTGAAGCTATTGCCAAAGAAGCAACAGGAGATAAAGCTAAAGTCCTTACTGCTGCAAAGGAAGTAAAAGAGAGAACTTCTAAAGCTTTAGCAGCATTAGAAGAGTACAAAAAATCTTTGATTGCAGCTACAGGCGGTATCAATCCTGAAAACAATCAGTTTAAAAACCCTAATGGAGAGACTGATGTTGAATCACTAATGATTGGTGCAGAAGGTGCTAAAAATGGAAAAGGTTATGAAATGAGAAAGTTAATCGAAGATCATGTTGCTTCTATCAACTCTGTCGCTAAAACAAACTTTCCTTCTTTAACATTGGATGCTAAAGATGTAAATGGTCTGAAAGATGATGAGGCTCAAAAGAATAAAGATTTCGTTGAGCTTAATTTCCAGGCTACTCCAATGGTTGCTGCATTAGCAGTAATCAGTCAGAAACAAAGCGAGATCGCGCGTTATGAAGCTGAAGCTTTGAAAAAACTGGCAGCTGATCTTAACGTTGGTGTTATCAAGTTTGACAAAATTGTAGCAATGGTTCGCCCTGAGGCTCGTACAATTGCTGCTGGTACATCTTATAAAGCTGAAATGTTCCTTGCTGCATCTTCTTCAGGTATCACCCCTTCTATGACATTTAATGGACGTGGTATCCCTGTATCAAATGGAATGGGTAAAGTTGATTTCAAAGCTTCTGCTAGCAATTACGATAAAGAAGGTAAATCTAAACAAACTTGGAAAGGAACAATATCTTTCCGTTCTCCAAGTGGAAAAGATACGGCATTCTCTGTAACAGAAGAATATACAGTTGTAAAACCAGTTATTCAGGTTCAATCTCAATCTGTAAATGCTCTGTATGCTAACTGCGGTAACGAATTGAAATTTACAGTTCCTGCTTTAGGTGCTGATTACCGCCCTTCATTCTCTGTCTCAGGTGGTAGCCACTTCACAGGTGCTAACATTGGTGACATCACTATCGTACCTACTGGTACTCAAGTAGCTGTAACTGTAAGCAGTGGTGGTGCAACAATCGGTACTGAGAATTTCAAAGTACGTCCTGTTCCTAAGCCTGCTATGAAAGTATTTAGCAACGGTCGTGAATTGGATACAAAACGTGGTTTATCTGCTCCTTATCCTAACTCTCTTGAGATCCGTCTTGTACCTGATGAAGGATTTGCTAACTTGCTTCCAAAAGATGCTCGTTTCAAAGCTACTTCAACTGAAGTATATCTGGTACGCGGTTCTCGTCCAGTTGGTTCTGCTAAAGGTGATGACCGCCTTAGCTTAGGTGGTCTGGTAAGCCAGATGCGTGCTGGTGACCGCCTTGTAATTGAAGTAAAAGACGTAAAACGTATGAACTTCAAAGGACAATTGATTGAAAGTGGTATCGCAGGTAGCACAATCGTAAGTGCTTCACTGAATTAATAATAACAAAAGTAGTCTGATATACGTATTGTATCAGACTACTTTCTGAAATAAAATAATGTGTTGATTGGTATTGTGTTGGTCTCTATACTAAGATACGATCAGTTGACGTTTAAGTAATAACAAAATAAGTGGCTGATGGAATTATCCGTGTCAGCACAAATTATTCACAAAAAAAGAAATTCCAAATGAAAAACGTAATGAAAGGGATTTTTGCGGGTACCATCGCGTTGGGCTTATCAACCTTCTGCTTTGCCCAAGAAGCGGATACCCGAGGTTATAATCCCAATTCTGTGCGCCCAATTCATGAGTCTGACATTATGTTCAAAAAAACTGTTTGGACTAACGTCGATCTGAACGAAAAGCAAAATCGTCCTTTCATGGCGGTTAATAACGAGATTACCCGCTTCGTTATTAATGCCGTAAAAGCCGGATTACTCACTCCATATGCTACAGATTCACTGACTAGCAAGTTAACTGTAGAGGAGTTTGTAAAAAACATCAGTGCTGCTGGTACTCAAATGACGGCAGAGGACAAGAAATTTGAAATTCAACGTATAAAAGAGGATGATTTTTTAACTCCAGAAGAAAAGAAGCAACGTATTGCTGCTCTTGAAAGTGGTGGAGGTGGAAATGAATATCCTGCTTATTATTTCACACAAATGGAGTTGAAAGAAGATTTTATCTTTGACAAACAACGTTCTCGTGCATATTGGGATACACAAGCAATCACTTTCTGGCTTCCTGCCGAAAAAAATGGGGACCTAGGTATCCAGAAACGCATGGCTGCATTTAAATTTAAAGACTTGTACAAATTGTTCAAGAGCAGCCCAAATGCGGTATATTTCAACTCTCAGAATAATCAGGAGCATAAAAACTTAGCGGATGCATTTGAATTGCGTCTATTCTCAGGACGTATCATCAAAGTATCTAACCCTGACGACAAAGATCTGACAGAGATCTATGATGGTGGTAAAAAAGGCTTGCTGGCATCTGAATGGATGAAACAACAATTAATGGAATATGAACACAACCTGTGGGAGTTCTAATCCAATACAAGATATAAACAAGAAGGGGCTATTCAGCCCCTTTTTCATTTATAGAAAACAACAAGTCTTTATCCTTCTCCTTCAAAGAAGTCTCTTACTTTTTGAGCTTTTGACTTCCCTACAGCCTCAGTTAATTCTTCCATTGTAGCTTCCCGAAGTTTTTTGACAGATTTAAATAATGTCAGAAGCTTATTAGCGGTTTCTGGGCCTATACCTGGAATGTCGAAAAGTTGAGTAGTCATTGTATTCTTACTACGTAAATCCCTATGAAAAGTAATACCAAAACGGTGAGCCTCATCACGTATGCGTTGAATCAGTTTTAATGATTCTGATTTTTTATCAATATGAATAGGAATTTCATCACCTGGAAAATAAATCTCCTCCAATCGTTTGGCTATGCCAATTATTGGGATTTGTCCATAAATCCCCAACTCTTTTAATGCCTGTGTTGCAGCTCCTAACTGACCTTTTCCACCATCTATCACAATTAAAGAAGGGAGGGGTGCATTCTCATTTAATAATCGGGTGTAACGTCGGGTAACTACCTCATGCATAGTAGCAAAATCATCAGGACCTTCAACTGTTTTGACTTTGTAATGGCGGTAGTCTTTTTTGGATGGAACACCATTTTTAAAGCAGACCATCGCAGAAACAGGATTGGTCCCCTGAAAGTTAGAGTTATCGAAGCATTCTATATGTGTAGGAAGTACCTTTAATTGTAGATCTTGCTGAAGTTTTACCAAAGCCCTTTTTCCCTTTTCGGCCAATACTTCGCCTTTCTGCTCCTTCTTCTGGGTAAGGTCTCTTTTAAAGTATAAGGCATTTTTTAATGAGAGATCTACTAATTTCTTTTTATCTCCAATCTGTGGTATTGTCCAGGATATATGTGGTAACTCGATTTCTAAAGAGGCATTCGTCAAGATTTCTTTGGATTCACTTTGGTGTTCTTCCCGCAAACCCAGAATGATATGTGAAAGAATTTCAGCTTCGGATTCATCCAGTTTTTTCTGAACAAGCGCATTTTTGGTATGTATGATAGAACCGTCTACAATCTGCATATAATTGACATATGCATTCTTGTCATCTGATGCAATTGTGAAAACATCTATGTTTGAAATATTCGGATTAACAATCAGCGATTTGCTTTGAAAGCCTTCCAATAAAGATAGTTTCTCTTTGTATTCCTGCGCTCTTTCGAAAGCCAGGTCCATTGCTGCTTCCTGCATTTGTTCTTTAAAGTGTTGTATTGCTGGGCTCAGATGTCCCTTGAGAATATTTTTTACCTGATCTATGTTTTTATCATATTCCTCTCTGCTTACTAAGCCCTCGCATGGACCTTTGCAATTCCCAATATGATATTCCAGGCAAACCTTGAATTTTTTTGCTTCAATATTTTTCTGAGTTAAATTCAGGTTACAGGTACGTATTGTATATAGTTTACGTAGGAACTCCAACAGTGTATGCATAGTTTTTACACTTGCATAAGGTCCAAAGTATGTGCCTAACGATCTATCCAGATGACGAGTGGGTATAAGTTTTGGGAAGGGCTCATTCGTGATACACAAATAAGGATATGTCTTATCATCACGAAGTAATATATTATACTTAGGTTGATATTGTTTGATAAGACTGTTTTCAAGCAATAAGGCATCAAACTCCGAATTAACAACCGTAAATTCTAACCGATCAATTTGAGAGACCATTCGGCGGGTCTTCTGGTCATGATTGGCTGACTTATTGAAATAGCTGGATACGCGGTTTTTAAGGTTTTTTGCTTTTCCTACATAGATCAATTCATTGTCTATATCAAAGTAACGATAAACCCCTGGTGTATCTGGTAATTTACTGATTTGTTCTTTCAGGACTGTCACTGGGCTGGCAGAATATAAAGGGTGATAGGATTGTAATCTGGTTCACTATACGAGATTACTTAAGTATAACAGAACGTATGAGTTACTACAAAGATAAACACAAAATTTGGAGGCTTTGGTTTATCTGGCAAGTAAAAGCTTGATATGTATATAGTAAAATATCTAACCATCCTATTTTTATATAGAGATTGGCTCTAACTTCTAGAGGGTTTACAAGATATATTACTCTTGCATAGAATTCACAACGTAAATCTGTCTTGTGCATAGTTCTATTCATGCAAAAGTTTTGTGTTGAATTCTGATCAGATTTTATTTTTGCGGTGAATAATGCACAAGGAAAAAAATGATCGGAGTTCTGATCAAAATAAAAAATGAGCGGAGTTGGAAGCAAAAGCAAAAATGCTGTGAATACTATGCAATTTCTCGACTAATCAGTAAAGCTGTTATATCTTTGCTAAAAAAACATTTGCATAGAACTGTGCACAGAGAAGAAGTTTGCTTAAAAAAAGACTCATCCTTAGAGCAGGGGATGAGTCATGTGTCAGAAATCAGTATATAATCATTGTTCGTTATTCAAACCCTTCATTTTCAAGGTCCTTTGCAGAAGGCGCCTGATAGGTTTTGTCTTTTGTCGAGTCAGTAGCAGACGTAATCTGATAGGCTGAACAGTCTAATGTTACAGAAAGTGTGGCTGGTTTCTTAAACTTACCCGGTTTAAAATCAAGCTGAGGATCATTCACAACTTTTTCCATATACATACCCCATAACGGCAGGGACATTTTTCCTCCTTCTCCTGTGCGGTCTCTAAAGTGTATACTTCGATCATCTCCTCCAATCCAGATACCTGTTGCCAGATTCGGCATAACTCCCATAAACCAACCATCTGAGTGATTCTGAGTAGTACCTGTTTTTGCACCTATTTCCGGATAGTCTTTCCATATTTTATACCGATGCAGCCCCTGTGCTGTTCCCCCTCTTTCCTGTACAGCGCCCTGAAGCATATAGGTCATCAGATAGGCCGTTTCTTCACTCAAAACTTCCACATTACGTGGCACAGGTTCCCATATAACATTGCCGTTCTTATCTTCAATGCGGGTAATGTATTTGGGTTCATTCCAAATGCCACTATTTACAAATGTTGAATACACACCTAATAATTCGTAGATAGATACATCTTGAGTTCCTAAGGCAATAGAAGGAACTGCTTCCAATGGACTAGTGATACCAAGTCGTTTGGCATAGTCAACTACTTTTTGAGGCCCCAAATTTTTTACCAGATACGCAGAAATAGTATTAACAGAACGTCCCATTGCCTGGCGAAGAGTAAACTGCCGGCCACTGGGAGGGCCATCCGAGTTATTAGGTGTCCAGGGTTTACCTCCTACATCTTCTGCAAATGTGATTGGAGCATCAACTACTGTGTAGCAGGGTGTGTATCCATTGTCAAGTGCCGTTGCGTAGACAATAGGCTTAAAAGATGAACCTGGCTGACGACGACCCTGTTTAACGTGATCATACTGAAAATATTTAAAATCCAATCCACCAACCCATGCTTTAATTTCTCCGGTTGCTGGCACCATTGACAGTAATCCTGTTTGCAGAAATCGCTTATAGTATCGGATAGAGTCCAGCGGGCTCATAACTGTGTCCTTTTCGCCCTGCCAGCTGAAGATTCGCATAGGAACAGGCTTATTCATCTCCTGCCATATTTCGTCTGTGTCGATGCCTGCCTGCTGCAATTCTCTATAGTGGGGAGTTCCCTTTGCTGCATTCTCAATAAAGTTTGCTATTTCCTTACGATTCTCGTCAACCCAGGGATTTTTGCCTTTCCAATGCGCATTAAATTTGACCTGTAATTGTTTCATCCATTGGGCTACTGCTTCTTCTGCATGAGCCTGCATACGGGAGTCAATCGTTGTATATATTTTAAGCCCATCTCTATAAATATCATACCCATTCTCACGACACCATCTTTGTAGCTCTCGTTGTAGTACTGACCGAAAATATGTTGCCAGCCCCTTACTATGATTTTCAACTGTATAGTTTTCAATCATCTTTTCAATAGGCTGCTCCTTATATTTTTCGTAATCAATTTCTGTCAGGTAACTATACTTAACCATCTGCTGCATTACAGTATTCCGACGTATTTTAGCACGATCCGGATTACGTTTGGGATTATAGGCAGTGGTTGATTTTAATAGTCCTACCAGAACTGCCGATTCTGGTATTGTTAATTCAGCAGGCTTTTTACGAAAGAATGTTTGTGCAGCCGTTTTGATACCATAGGCATTACTACCAAAATCAACGGTATTCAGATACATAGTAATGATTTCCCGTTTGGTATAACTGCGTTCTATTTTAATTGCAGTCATCCATTCTTTTGTTTTAATAATCAACAACCGAAGAGGACGCACTGAATACAAACTTCCCTCACTTCCTTCTCCACGAGTTTTATACAGGTTTTTGGCTAACTGTTGTGAGATTGTACTGGAGCCTCTTGGATCTAAGGATATAAAAGAACTAATAATCGCAAATGTGCCTTTAAAGTCGATACCGGAATGACGTTCAAAACGTACATCCTCTGTAGCTACAAGTGCGTTAATCAGATTAGGCGAGATATCTTCGTACTCGATAGGGGATCGGTTAGATACAAAATATTTCCCCAGCAAGATTCCATCTGCTGAGTATACTTCAGAAGCGAGTTCATTTTTAGGGTTCTCAAGTGTTTTTAAGTCCGGCATAGGACCAAACATCCCAAACAGGTCAACTGAGACTGCAAAGATGTAAAATAAAAGCAAAGCCCAGAATGCAACAAAACTTATCCACACAATACGGATAAACAGGCGGTATGTACCACGTTCAAAAACAATCATGCTTGATTTGACTGATGTTGGTTTGTAAATGTAAAGGTACGTAAATTTTGATGATGGTTATACGAGTGATCTATTTCTGATAGAGAATCAGCTACTCTATCAGAAATAGAAAATATGTGTACCTAGAGATGGGAGTATGTAAAATCTATTTATTGCCAGAACTTTTACCCATTTCGTCAGTTTTCTGAAGTAGATTCTGGACATAAGGCAATAATTTGCTTTGTGGGTACGCTGCAACAAAGTCCTGAAGTGCTTTCCGATAGGCTTCTAATCCCTGAGTTTTACCAACAATCTTAATCTGTAAAACTTTGAATCGTTGCTCATTTAGTGTGCCTGCATATTGTTGCAATCCACTTTGTACCAACTGATCCGCTTCTGCAAAGTTTTGTGCTTCATACAATTGATAGGCTTCCTGAAATGCTCTGTCTGCCTGTATATCGGCCAGATTCTCATCTCGGGTATAGTTAGGATTGCTTACCAGTTTGGCATACAGGGTAGTTGGATATTGAGTGAGCAATCGGTTCTTGACAGTATTTTGTTGTTCGTCACCTAACTCCTGATATATCAGAAACATGGCATACAAAACCTCAGCTGCATGTTCTGTCGATGGGAATCTTTCCAATAGGGTTTCATAATCCTTAATTGCATTTTTTTTCTCCAATAACTCTTTATCAAGGATCTTACCTAGTTCGTAATAAGCCTCTTCTATTTTCTCATTGGATTTTTCAATATCTTCAGGGGCCATCGGCAGTTTAGCCAGCATATTCTTCTTCTGTTCTTCTCTGGATGGTTTCTTTGGTTTTTCTGTAACAACAGGTTGAGAATCATTCGAATCCTGCGTTGGCTGGTCTTCTGCAATAGTTGCATCCTTCTGACCTCTTCGCCAGTTATCTTCCAGCTTTCGGTTACCCCATTTCCGTATAAAAGATGTTCTTCCCTGAGCAACAGCTGTTGGATTACTGAAATACCAGTTTACATCATTGGTATTGTTTACAGATTGTTTCTCAATATCCAGATTGTCAAATATAGCTCCTACTTCTTTCGCTATTTCTGAATTCTTCTTATCTTCTGCTTCCTGCTCTTGCTTTTCCTGTTTGTCAATAACTTCGTCAAAGAACTTACTACGGGTAGCGTCATCCATTTTCACAATACGCTGCAAACTATCTTCAGTCTGAATAATAGTATAATGCCTTACAAAATCGTCAAGTACTTTGTGGCGTTTAGCAATAACATCATAATCAGGAGTGCTTTTGGGTAGACCTGCATTGAATGTACTATCATAATAGTTCTTGGCAGCCTGATAGTTTTGCTGTTTCTCATAGTAAATCTCAGCTAGTTTCAGAAAGGCAAGGGCTTTTTGGCGATTATCTGTACCCTTCGCCTGTGAGGATTGACTAAAATAGTCAATAGCTTTATCCAGTCTGTCTTTCCGGTATTCATACATCCCGATTGCATAGAGTATACGACCCTGGTATTCTTTATTTTTTTCATCATGAAGCAATTTATTAAACTGCTTCAATAATTTTCTTTCGTCTTTTCCCGCATACATCTGGATCATTTTTAGCTGGGCTTGTAAGGCCAGTTCGTAAGATGCATTACTCTTCATCACTCTTTCAAAGTTTGCATAAGCATCTTTTGGCCGATTGTTACGCTGATACAGCTGCCCAATAATATAATACATCCTGGCACGTCTTTCACCAGCACGCATACGTTTTACTGTTTGCTTCAAGACTGCCAGAGTCTGGTCATATTCCTGACGCACCTGATGATAGGATGCTCTGGCTTCATAAAAATCAACCAGGTCATGTTTAGATAATTTATCCTTACGAAGACGGCTAATAACGGCTGAGGCATAGTCATAGTTTTTTAGTTCTGTAAAGGAACGTAGAAGTCCTATCATTGCCCGTTGACGTAGTGCGTCATCTTTGCTCTCACTATTTACATATTTGTAAGTCTGTATCGCATTTTCAAAATCTGCCTGAAGGAATCTGGCGCGTGCCAGTTGAAAATAGCAATCATCCAGCCAATTACTGTTTTTATGGTATTGCACAGGAAGAGAAGCTTTCTCTATAGCATAGGTTGTCTGTGTTTTTACAGTCCCAGCGCGTACAGTATCATGAGCGATTAATACAGCCAGCATTTCATTATAATCATCTTTTCTTGTGCTGAATAATACTTTTTCGGCTTCAGTAAGTCTTTCATTTGCAAGAAAATATGCATTGTAATGAGAGTTTAGGTCATGGTAGGCTACACTAACAGGACCCTTACTATATTGAGAACAGGCTGAGAATATTATACTTCCCAAAAGGCAAATAGATAATGGATAGATAACCCTCTGGCATTTGAACAGAGAATATGCAAGCTGCATGCTGATAGGTTGAAACCGTTGGCAGAGAATACGACTCTGCTGAAATAGAGATACACAATATTGTGAAAAGAGGAGGCGCAACTTTATCGAGGTATTAATATTTTTGAAATGATTTCTGATAAGTTCTTACTTTAATGTAACTCTTGGACTCTATTTTCGTTTACAAAAAGAAAAATAGGAAAGTATTGCTGAAGAAATGGATAATACTAATTTTGGTTGATCCTATACAATTTCAGCCTTATATCACGTTTAGTAATGGTTGTAAAAGTAGTGAGTAATCTATAGTAATTCATAAGATTATTACGTTCATTTTATATAATTGGTTGGGTTAGTAAAATCAACGCTAACATTATCAAACACAAAACTTCACATATATAACTACAATTTTACATTTAATCAGCGTTTCCTTTTGGTGTTTATGAGTAACTTCTAAAACAAATAGTATAAAGTTATGCTTTGTTTCAAACTCTGAACTGAAAACAGGAAACGATCTCCATACGATGAAGGCAAATAGTACATTATGGACACGTCTAACTGAACGATATTTATTAGTTATCAGAAATGAAGATAACTTTGCTGAAAAGACTTCTTTCAACTTTACGTATGCCAAGTTACTTGTTATAACAACGGCAAGTCTGATCGTTTTATTTTTAGCAAGTATTTTTGTTTCCAACTTTTTAGTAACCAAATGGTTGAATCCTCCCACAAAAGAAGCTCAGACGACCCGGCGTCTGATCGAACTTTCTGCTACTGTTGATTCTCTTCAAAATGCCATTGTGGCACGTGACGAATATCTGTTACGTATACAAAAAACTATTCAGGGTGATAATGAATTTTTGAAAGCTGGTAGTCAGGACACATCTGATGTGAGTACTAAAAAAACAAAACCTCCTGTAAAACCTGCCGATTTGAAAGCTACAAATCCGGTAGACGCTGAATTCAGAAATGAGTTTGAGAGTGCAAGTAAAGCGCAGACTGCTGCAGAAACAGGAAGTGTCAATACAGACATGTTTTTATTCTCTCCTCTAAGAGGTGCTATTATTTCTGATAAATTTAATCCGAAAAACAATCACTGGGGAGTAGATCTGGTTTCCAAAAAAGGAGAGCCTATTCACGCTGTATTAAATGGAACTGTGATTCTGGCATCCTGGACTCAGGATAGTGGAAATATTATTGCTATTCAACATTCTAATCAACTGATTTCTATCTATAAACATAATTCATCTTTACTTAAAAAGGTAGGAGATTTTGTGAAAGCCGGAGAATCTGTTGCTATACTTGGTAATAGTGGAGAACTTACCTCCGGACCTCATTTGCATTTTGAACTCTGGAGCAAGGGAAATCCAGTGAATCCGGAAGATTTCATCGCGTTCTAATGTGAAATTGATGTATTGACCAATTACCTCAAACTAATTATCATGATAACTATATAAACAAATGGTATCTATCATGATCACAAATACTTTTATTCCAAACGTTTAACTTAACCAGTACATTTATGTTTAATCGAAACCGCGATACACAAGACTCTATTGAGCTTTCCAATGCGAGCACTCAGATCATGAAAGGTACAACCATAGAAGGAAATATTGAAACCTATGGTAATTTACGTATTGAAGGGAAAGTTATAGGCAATATTAAATCAAAAACCAAAGTGGCTTTGGGGGAATCTTCTTATATTGAAGGCAATATCATCGCACAAAATGCCGAGATTGCTGGTGAAGTAAAAGGGACAGTGGAGATTTCAGATATTCTATCTTTAAAATCGACTGCCAATATTGTTGGCGATATTATTACTGGAAAACTGATTGTAGAGGCTGGCGCTGTATGGAATGGAACCATTAAAATGGGGACTGCCTCTGCCAATACCAACAACCGAATTGGAGAAACCTTAAATGAAAAACTCAACGAACAAAAAGAGCCCCTTAAGTGATTATGCCAAATATTCCGGCCTGGCTTTCCAGATGATGGCTACCATTGCGCTTGGCGTATGGGGTGGCACGAAACTGGATCAATGGACAGGCTGGAAATTTCCGGTTTTTACCGTAATTTTGCCAATGATTGGAATTGTAGGGTCTATTATACTATTAATTCGGAGTTTGCCTAAGCAATAATCTTCGCCTGCAAATGGGGATAGAAGAAAAGGTTTTGATAGCTATCGTATAGATTCTATACTATTCTAACTAATATTTTCCTGTTTGTTCGCTTTATTTTGAGTGTATGCTTCGTTTTTTACTGTTTAGTGTAGTAGTGGCTGTCCTTTGTTTTTTGTTACAATCATTTTTACCTACCTGGGTAGATCCTTCTATTTGGCTTATTGTGGGTTTTCTATTTATCCTTTCTTTTGCTGGACATGCCTATATCCAATGGCGGCTGAAGGTAGATGCAGAAAATATGACAACTCCCTATTTCTTAATGTCAGGTGTACGTTTGTTGGGGAGCCTCATATTTATTATCTTTTTTATAAAAAACAGCACTTCTAGTATTTTTACCTTTGTACTTAATTTTTTTCTCATTTATTTCTTGTATGTAGGTTTTGAAATCTATTGGTTAGTCACTAACTTGCGGCGCAATTTTTAAAAGCCTTAGTTTCCGACGATCATATGGGTAGTGTAAAGACATACAAAAGCCTCATTCCTAGTTTATTAGTTCTTTTTTTATTGTTTTTTGCGCCAATGTCCTATGCGCAGGAGCATGCTGCTTCTGGTCATGAAGAAGAGACCTTCAAGATTGGTGAAATGATAGAACACCACGTAGTTGACTCTCATGAGTGGCACTTTGCAACAGTAGGACATACACATATTACATTGCCATTGCCAGTGATATTGTATATTCCTGGTCAAGGTGTAGAAGTGTTCTCTTCTAGTCGTTTTCATAGTGAAGGTTTTAAGGACGAAGGTGAAAAACAGGAACATACCTATAAAGGTTTTTATATTGATGAATTGGATGGTCATCTGAAAAATACAGATGCCTCTCTCAAGTTTTACGACCTGTCTATTACAAAGAATGTCGCTTCTCTGTTTTTGAGTGCAGCTATTCTGATCTTTGTTTTTACAAATATTGCTTCTGCCTATAAGAGACGTTCAGGTCAGGCTCCTAAGGGAATGCAATCACTTTTTGAGCCGATTGTAGTTTTTATTCGGGATGATATAGCAAAGGCTAATATTACAGGAAAAGACAAGCATGGACAGCCTATGTATGAGAAATTCCTGCCTTACCTGTTGACTGTTTTCTTCTTTATCTGGTTTAATAACTTATTAGGTTTATTGCCTGGTGGTGCCAACCTTACTGGTAATATTGCTGTGACTATGTTTTTGGCTGTTGCTACCTTAGTAACAACTCATATTCGTAGTAATAAGTACTATTGGGGACATATTTTTGCGCCTCCTGTTCCGCCTGCTCTATGGGTTATAATGGTACCAATTGAGGTGATTGGAATTCTTACAAAGCCAATTTCTCTAATGATTCGTTTGTTTGCTAACATCACTGCTGGTCACATTATTATTCTGAGCTTGCTGGGTCTGATCTTTATTTTCAAAAATGCATTGGTTGGAGGAGTTGTAGTGCCATTTGTATTGTTTTTGAATGGTATTGAATTGATGGTGGCCATTTTGCAGGCATACGTTTTCACACTGCTTTCTTCCATGTATATAGGCAGTGCTGTTGAAGGCCACGAATCCCACGACGACTTAGGACATTAATTTTTTCTATCCTTGCTCCTTATAGTGAGGATAGAAAGCAAAAATATTTCTCATAAATCCTCAACCATTCTAAATCAAACAAGTATAAGGAATGGTACAAGCGAGGTGAGGCCGTTTTTCTGCTGAAGTCAGCAGAGTTTGTTTCACTTAATCTGTTTAGTTTCATGTTACTTAATGTTCTTCTTCAAGCTGCTAGTGAAGCTGGCACAGCTGCAATTGGTGCGGGTATCGGTGCTGGTCTTGTTGCATTAGGCGCTGGACTTGGTATTGGCCGTATTGGTGGTAGTGCTACTGAAGCTATCGCTCGTCAGCCAGAAGCATCTAATAAAATCCAAACTGCTATGATCATTGCTGCCGCTCTTTTGGAAGGTGTTGCTCTGTTCGGTGTAGTAGTTTGTTTCTTGATTGCTACAAGATAATTGATAAGTTCCCACTGACAACAATAGGTTGCAGTGGGAATTTTCATAATACAGATAGGTTAAGTTGACAAGAATAACAAAAATACCTGTGAAGTGAAACACATCAGGTAAGTGCAAAACAAGTAGTTACATACATTAATTTATTATTCTGATTATATGGAATTTGTTACCCCTGGCTTAGGTCTTATTTTCTGGCAGTTTGTTGTATTTATCTGTTTGCTGCTGATCCTGAAGAAATTCGCATGGAAACCGATTACTGCTGCCTTACATGAACGCGAGCATTCTATTGACAGCGCACTGAAAGCTGCAGAAGAAGCAAAACGTGAAATGTCAAAGTTGAAAGCTGACAATGAGAAATTGTTGGAAGAGGCGCGTCTGGAACGTGACTCTATTGTTAAGCTTGCTCGTCAGACTGCTGATGGATTGATTGAAGAAGCTAAAGACAAAGCAACAACAGAAAGCAATCGTATTGTAGAAGCGGCTCGCCTTGCTATTCAGCAGGAACGTCAGGCTGCAATTCAAGACATTAAACAACAGGTAGCTTCTCTATCTCTTGAAATTGCAGAAGTAGTATTACGGAATCAACTAAAAGATGATGCTGCTCAACGGGCATTGGTAAACAAGTTGGTTGATGATGCAAAACTGAATTAAGACAACCGGTCTTGCTGACAATCAAGATACAGGAACGCAGTCTTTATTATTTCACACTTCATATCATACTTGAATTAACATGGCCGAAAGTAGAGCCGCCCATAGATACGCCAAAGCCTTGTTGGACTTAGCCATTGAAAAAGGTATAGTGGAACAAGTGCATACCGATATGCAATTGCTGGCAGATACCTGTGAAGAGAATCGTAATCTGGTTAATTTATTGCAAAGCCCTATTGTATCTCATTACAAAAAGTTTGCAGTATTAAGAGATATATTCAAAAGCCGGGTAAGTGCTGACTCTTTCTCAATATTTGAAATCATTACTAAGAAGAATCGGGAAGAGATCCTGTTTGATGTAGCAAAAGAGTTTCATTCTTTATATAATGATTATAAAGGGGTTCAGGTTGCAGAGGTTATAACTACGTTTGCCGTAGATGAGACGCTTCGTAACCAGTTCAAACAAATGGTCACAAAGTCAACAGGTAAGACAACTGTTGAGTTGAAAGAGAAAGTAGATACCGGATTGATTGGTGGATTTATTTTGCAGATTGGAGATAAACAAATTGATGAGTCTGTAAAAGGAAAAATAAACCGACTAAAACAACAAATGTCTAAGGCATAATCCAATGCCTGGATTTTGAAAGAAATATACAACTTTCTGACTCTGATTTTATCGTTATATAAAATCAATCTATAGATTACAGAATACCTGGAAGTTGATCATAATTTATTCAATTGCTCATTTACTCATTTCTATAAAATATGTCATTAGCAGTAAGACCCGATGAGGTTTCAGCCATTTTAAGGGCACAATTAGCCAATGCCCGCACCGAAGCTGAATTAGAAGAGGTTGGTACCGTATTACAGGTAGGTGATGGTGTGGCTCGTATTTATGGATTATCCAAAGCACAAGCAGGTGAATTGCTGGAATTCAGCAATGGTGTAAGTGGATTGGTACTGAACCTGGAAGAAGACAATGTAGGTGCTGTAACATTAGGTGATTACAGTGGTATTCGTGAAGGAGATACTGTACGTCGTACAGGAAAGATTGCTTCTATTAAAGTTGGAGAAAGCATGGTAGGACGTGTAGTAAATACACTTGGTCAGCCTATCGATGGTGGTCCTACTTTGAGTGGTGATATGTATGATATGCCTTTGGAACGTAAAGCTCCGGGTGTAATCTATCGTCAGCCAGTAAATGAGCCTCTACAAACGGGTATCAAAGCAATTGATGCTATGATTCCTGTGGGTCGTGGACAACGTGAATTGATCATTGGTGATCGTCAAACTGGTAAAACTACTGTAGCATTAGATACTATTCTGAATCAAAGAGAATATTTTGACAGAGGAGAGCCTGTTTACTGTATTTACGTAGCTTGTGGACAGAAAGCATCAACTATCGCACAGGTTGTAAATACATTGCAAAAAGGTGGAGCTATGGACTATACTATAGTAGTTGCAGCTGGCGCTTCTGAGCCTGCACCTATGCAGTTCTTTGCTCCATTTACAGGTGCAGCCATCGGAGAATATTTCCGTGATACAGGTCGTCCTGCTCTTGTAATTTATGATGATTTATCAAAACAAGCTGTAGCCTATCGTGAAGTTTCTCTGTTATTGCGTCGTCCTCCAGGACGTGAGGCATATCCGGGAGATGTGTTCTACCTGCATAGCCGTTTGTTAGAGCGGGCTGCAAAAGTTAATGCTTCTGACTCTATTGCACAGTCAATGAATGACCTTCCTGAATCATTGAAAGGTGTTGTAAAAGGGGGTGGTTCTTTAACGGCACTTCCAATCATTGAAACACAAGCGGGCGACGTTTCTGCTTATATTCCTACAAACGTAATCTCTATTACTGACGGACAGATCTTCCTGGAGTCTAACTTATTTAACTCTGGTATTCGGCCTGCTATTAACGTGGGTATTTCTGTAAGCCGTGTAGGTGGTAATGCACAGATTAAGTCAATGAAAAAGGTAGCAGGTACACTTAAACTGGATCAGGCGCAGTTCCGTGAACTGGAAGCATTTGCTAAGTTTGGTTCTGATCTGGATGCGGCTACTAAACTGATCATCGAACGTGGCCGTCGTAATCAGGAAGTATTAAAACAAGCTCAATTCTCTCCAGTACCAGTTGAACAACAAGTTGCTATGATCTATGCATCAACCAATGGTTTGACAGATCATGTAGCTGTTAATAAAATGAAGGATTTTGAGAAAGAATATTTAATGGTTCTAAGTACAAGTTACAAAGACACATTGGCTGCTCTGCAAAAAGGTAAGTTTGATGATAGCATCACAGATGTGTTGAAAAAAGTGGCAAAAGAAGTTGCTATCCGTTTTGCATAAGATTATTACTACTCCCTTCTGAGGGAGTAGTTTTTTATAAAATATTCAGAGAGACTATATTGGACTTTCTGATTGCACATAGTACATTAGCCTATACGCACATTTCTATATGCCAAGTTTAAAAGAGGTCAGGGGCCGTATTCAGTCTGTCAATTCAACACAACAGATTACCAAAGCCATGAAGATGGTGGCAGCTGCGAAGTTGCGCCGTTCACAGGATGCAATTTTACAGATGCGTCCATATTCACAGCGGTTGTCTTTAATATTACAGAACATTTCGGCTTCTATTGATGATAATGTTGAGAATCCTTATGCAGAAGAACGTGCTCCCAATAAAATACTATTGGTTGTAGTTACTTCTGACAGAGGTTTGGCTGGAGCTTTCAATAGTAATGTTATGAAAGCTACAAATACCCTGATTGCAGAAAAATATAATCAGCAAGCCAGTGCTGGAAATGTTCATATATTGGCGATTGGCAGAAAAGGATTTGATTTCTATAACCGTCGCGGATATACTATTCATAAAGATTTTGTTACTACTTTCTCCATTTTGAGTTTTGGTGCTGCACGCAAAGCTGCTGAGTTTGCCATGGACGCTTTTGTGAAGGGTGATTATGATAAAGTAGAAATTGTTTACAATGAGTTTAAAAATGTGGCTACACAAATTGTACGTGTAGAACAATTTTTACCAATTATTCCTGCTCAGAAGGAAAAAGATAGTTCAAGTAATACAGATTATATTTACGAACCTTCCAAAGAAGAAATCTTTCAGGAACTAATACCTAAATCTTTAAAAGTACAGTTCTATAAGACACTTCTGGAATCAAACGCTTCTGAAAACGGAGCCAGGATGATGGCGATGGATAAAGCGACAGAAAATGCGAAAGAGTTGATTAAAGAATTGCGTCTGGTATACAATCGTAGTCGTCAGGCTGCTATTACAAAAGAGATCCTGGAAATCGTGGGTGGAGCAGAAGCATTATCTCAAGGTTAAAAATAAGATTATACTATACTAAAAGTCTGTCTTTCGGCAGACTTTTTTTATTTTTAACCTATATCTACCTATCTAGTAAGTCTGAAAAGTAAAACACTTATAAATCCTATGTATAAACTAATTCTATTGTACACTTGCCTGCTGTTACCACTTATGATCCATGCTCAAACTCCTGTAAAACCTGATAAAAATAAAATTACACTGGTTATTCATGGTGGAGCTGGAACAATTCTGCGTAAGAATATGACTCCAGAGAAAGAGAAAGCCTATAAAGAAGTATTAAATCAGGCATTGCAAACAGGTTATAAGGTTCTTCAGAATGGAGGTTCTAGTTTGGATGCTGTAGAGGCTACCATTCGTGTTATGGAAGACTCTCCTTTATTTAATGCTGGTAAAGGAGCTGTTTTTACACATGAAGGAAAAAATGAAATGGATGCTGCAATTATGGATGGAAGCACGTTAAAAGCAGGTGCCATTGCAGGCGTATCAGTTATTAAGAACCCTGTGAGTACAGCACGAAAAGTTATGGAAAACTCTGCTCATGTAATGCTTATTGGGCGTGGTGCTGAAGAGTTTGCAAAAGAACAAGGAATGGAAATAGTAGATCCAGCCTATTTTTATACAGAAAATCGGTATCAACAATTGCAAAGAGCTATTGAGGAAGACAAGATTCAATTAGACCATTCCAAGGATAAGGGGAGCCTGGATGAGCCACAACCAGGTGATGAGAAAAAATTTGGTACAGTGGGTGCTGTTGCTCTGGATCAGTATGGTAATCTGGCAGCTGCCACTTCTACAGGTGGTATGACTAATAAACGCTGGAACAGAGTAGGAGATGCTCCTATCATAGGAGCTGGAACATATGCCAACAATCAGACTTGTGCCATTTCTGCAACAGGTCATGGTGAGTATTTTATCCGGTCCGTAGTAGGGTATGATATTTCAGCGTTAATGGAATATAAGGCATTGTCTGTTAAGAATGCTGCTGAAGAGGTTGTTATGAAAAAGTTGGTACAAAGAGGAGGAGAAGGAGGTGTAATTGCACTAGATCGAAACGGAAATTTTGCCATGCCCTTTAATTCAGAAGGAATGTATCGTGGGTATATTAAAGCTGATGGCAGATCAGAAGTTTTGATTTATAAAGATTAAAGAATAGCGCACGAATTAGCATTCCATCTGCAACATTATGATTAGGATTAGATTGTAGATGGAATGCTCTCTGCTTATTTTATTTATAGAGAACTTCAGTTTCAAACTGACCTGTTTTCTGTGCATGCAGTTTCCAGTATACTTCTGCAATTTTATCAGGGTCGAAGTGAGTACCTGGTTTAACAATTCCCGTGATTGTAATTGTGGCTACATGTATTCCTAAAGGGGCTAACTCTGCAGCAAGACTATATGTCAGATTTCGTATACCTGCTTTTCCGACTGCTAATGAAGCATAGGGGTGATACGGTTCTAATGATAACCCTCCACCTGTGAATAAAATAGTGCCACTTTTCTGTTTTTTCATATTAGGAATAGCAAGTTGTGCAGCTGATAATGCTCCTACAACATTTACTCTGAAGTCTTGTACCAGTTTTTCTGGGTCAAGCTTACTTGGACTTGCTTCACGTCCAACAAATGCATTATAGACTAATACATCTGAATACCCAATTTCTCTATGAATAACACGAAATGCCTTTTCCAAAGAGGCATGATCTGCTGCATCTGCACTATAGGCTTTCGCAAGAACTCCCATCTCTTTTAATTCTTGTACTTGTCGTTCAATATTCTCAACACGACGTGCAATTAATGCAATTGAAAATCCCTCACGGGCAAATCGTTTGGCTACAGACAGGCTGATTCCCGGACCTGCACCAACAATAGTACATACTTTTTCAGAATGTTTCATATAACTTATGGTATATTGAACGAACGGGTTTTAAAAATTGTGGTATAATTCAATTTGCCTATATTTCAGAAACTATACAATCAAAATAAATGAAGATTGTTTTCTTATAAGGCATTGATGGCTAATAAGTTGTCTGTAAGTTGAGATAGTTTTAGTTGCCAATATACAAAAAAGGCCTATCTTTTGAAGATGAGCCTGCACATTGCTCATACATTTAGATTTATTACAAACATACAATATTTGTGTAACTATACTGTGGGACAGGATAGTTGCTTAGTCAGTGATTGTTTCTTTATTCCAGGATAAAAATGGCCAATAGAGAATATGCAAAGTATTTAACTCTTCATGTCAGTAAAGAAGGTCTTTTTATTAAGAGAAGATCTGTAAGAAAGCAAATAAGAGATTATCTACTAAACTTTGTCTACTTAAATAGGTAAGGGACAGAGCACACAATTAGATAGGCCTAGATTCAGGCATGGGTAAGATCACTACTATAAAAGATAAGGTAAATATAGCAGCAAGGTAACAGCCGAGTGTAGAGATCTCAGCTTAAAGTAATACTTTCGCTCCTATAGATTTAGATAGAGTCGTCATAACAAGAAGGCAAACATGTACATACAGGTTTGCCTTCTTGATTTTGAAGCATTAAAGAGCGATTTTACTCTTCTTCGTCATCATCATCCTCGTCGTCAAAGCTAAAATCTTCATCTTCTTCGATGTCAACTTCATCAAAGTCCATCTTTTCGAAGTCATCATCATCTAAATCGAATTCCTCTAAGTCATCGAAGTCTTCTTCATCCTCCTCTTCATCAAAATCATCCCATGAATTTTGGATTTTCTTTAATGGCAGAGTCGCAATGTCTTCTGATAAAAATTGGGTGTTGAGCATACCTGTATGGAATGAATTTTCTGATAAAGGAAAGTTCATGCAAGTCTATTGTTTTTTGTTAAAATTCCCAAGAGGCGAAATAAGTAAAAACAAACATAATCGCAAAAAGTTTTTAAGTGAATGTCAAGTTTTTTCTTGAGTTAGCCGAATGGTTTATAAAATAATGGAGCTGAGCAAGAATTTTTTTATATCTGGTTTTACATTTTTGTAAATTAATATTTTTATAAAATGTCGAAGGGTTTTTTTTATATTTGATGTTTCAAAAGGAAATATTACTCATGACAGAAAAGCGCCACAGAACTTTTCTAAGATTTAATGGTAAATAGTTGGTTTTAAAAGCTTTACTTAGTAATCTCCAGGATATGTGCTGAATCAGTAGTTCTACAATATATATGATTACCACGTAATAAAACCATTGCGTTTGTGTTTACGTATGAATTACAGTCCGTATTAATAGCATATTAGTCCATGTCATTTTTGAGTTCAATTCATCAAAATCTAGAATAATTCCAACAAATCACTTAAAAAATTAAAGCCCTTTTTCATGAAAAGAATTTATTCTGTTCTTTTACTTTCCTTAGTTATCCTATCATCGTGTATCACTCATAAGGATGCTGTTAATTTTCAAGGAGAGAACTTTCCTCCATCAAGTGCGAGAGTTTTTCCAAATAAAAGAACTCCCTATAAGATTCAGCCGAATGATGTTTTGGCTATTCGGGTAAAAGGGCTGGAACAAACAGATACAGATTTTCTGAATTTAGAAACATCTGGTGGTTTTAATGCTTTTAACCCTGCTGCCGTTTTTGTCAATGGTTATTCTGTCAATGATTCAGGATATGTAGTATTACCGGTATTAGGATCAATAAAAGTTGCTAATTTAACTATAAATGAAGCTCGGGCGGTTATCCAGAAATCAGTAGATAAACAATTAAAAAACAGTACTATCTTCCTGGCTATGGTTAGCTTTAAAGTATCTGTTATTGGAGAAGTGAAAAATCCCGGACAATATTATAACTACAATAACCAGCTTACATTAATAGATGCATTAGCTATGGCAGGGGATATTACTGATTTTGGAAATCGTAAAAAGATAATGCTGATGCGACAGACAGATACAGGAAATGAGGTTGTTAATCTTAATCTGACAGATCCAAATATTATTGTCTCAAAATATTATTACCTGTTACCTAATGATGTTATTTATGTGCAGCCTCTGAAAGGAAAGTATGGAAGACAAAATGCTACAAATATAACTATTATTGCCGCTGTAGTAACTGCAATCGCAGGAACAGTGAGTGTGATTCTTAACCTTAATAGATAACCAATAGTATTACTGTTTTCTCATTTGTGAAAACTAAAACAACACTTACTTTTTAAATTATCCCAATGAAACAGCAAGCTCAAAACGATACTGTTAATCTTAAGTTTCTCTTCAATAAGATCGCAAGCCGCTGGTATTTATTTGTGGTTTTTGTACCACTGGCATTGGGTGGTGCTTACTTGTATCTGAGATTCACACCCAAAATATTTGAAGTAAAAGCGTCTATCTTAATTGATGATAAAAGCAAGGATACACCTGAACAGGATCGATTTATTCGTGGTATGGGCGCATTTGTTCCCAGAACACAGTTAAAAGATGAGGTACAACTACTTACCTCATTCCGTTATATGAAGCAGGTAATGGACCGATTGAATATGCGGGTATCTTACTTTAGTGTAGATGATTACAAAACAGTTGAAGAGTATAATGATTTTCCCTTTCGTGTAAAATTAGATACTACCAAAGCTCAAATGATCAATGTACCTATATACGTTGAGAGAGTTGGAAAGTCCGATCTGTATAAAGTTCATATCACTGGAAAAAAAGTAACTGTACAAGATATTCAGGCTGACCGTTCATTGGATGAGATTCCCGAAGTGAATATTCAGAAGGTCTTAAGAATTGGCCAAGCTTATACTGATAAATATCTTAATTTTACTATAGAGTTCTCAAGAACACCTTCTTTATATGATAAAGATGAATATTTTTTTGTGATCAATAGTTTAGGGCAAATGGCTGCCTTTTATCAATCCAATGTAAAGGTTAGTCCGATCGATGATAAAAATTCAAGTGTAATTGAGATCTCTTCTCGTGGTCCTGTAATAGAAAAAGAAGAGAAAGTAATAAATACTCTACTGGATGTATATTTGGATAACGAGATCAGAAAGAAAGATACGGAAGGAAAGCGGACTATTGCCTTTATTGATAACGAACTTGGTACTGTTAAAGATTCTATTAGAAGAACAGATGCTAATAACATCTCAGTAAGGACAAGTTCAGGTGTAGCGGGTACTACTTCAGAAGAAATTAATGCTCTAAATAATCAATTACAAGCCTATGAGGTTCAATTGCGTGAGGCAGAGATTAAAGCTGATGGCTATGAGGCATTGTTAAGAGATATACGGAATAACAAAGAAGTTGTAGGAGGGGTGAGTGGTGTAGATGATGGAGCTGTTAGTAATTTACTTACTCAATATTCAACATTAGTGCAGGAAAGAGCAAAATTAGCACTTACAGTTCAGGAAGGAAGTGTACGCATGCAGCAATTGGATGCAAGATTACAGAGTGCAAAAAATGCATTGTTTGATGGTCTTACCAACACACGGAATTTAGCTAGAATCAAAGTAAGTTCATTGTTGACTCAAGTGAATAATATTCGGGGTAGGCTGAATATGATTCCTCAGACAGAAGTCAATATTCTGAAGGTTAATCGTAACAAAGAAGTTCAGGATGAATTGTATAAGTACTTACTGCAGAAGAAAGCAGATGCTGGTATGGCATTAGCTACGAATGTTGCCAATAAAGAGATTATTGACCGTGCACGAGGGGATATAAATGGTCCGGTTGCACCTAAAGGCTCTGTGATTTATCTGCTGGCAGGAATTATTGGTATGGCAATACCACTTGGTTTTATCTTTATTAAAGATGCCTTCTCTGATCGTATTTCAGGACAAACAGATATTCAGCTTAATACCAATATACCGACATTAGGAGTTATTGGATATAATAACAAAGCAAATACCTATTTGGTAGCGAATAGCTCAAAATCGGCTATCGCTGAATCATTCCGATCTGTACGGGTAAACCTCCAATATTTGTTCCTGGATACATCAAAGAAAATTATTGGTGTTACCTCCTCGCAACAGGCAGAAGGAAAAACATTCTGTGCTACTAACCTTGCTGTTGTAATTGCACAATCCGGAAAGAAAACTTTATTGATCGACTGCGACTTACGGAAACCGCGTGTACATACTCGGTTTAATGTAGACAATGAAAAAGGACTTGCAACATACTTGACAGGGATGCATGATTGGGAAGAGGTGGTTTCTCCGACAGATACCGATAATCTTTCACTGGTAACCTCAGGTCCGATTCCTGTTAGCCCACTTAATCTGATTGGAAGTCCACGCATGAAGGCGTTGATTGATCGTCTTAAAAAGGGAGATGAGTATGATTATGTCATTATCGATACAGCTCCTCTAGGATTAGTATCAGACTTCCTGATACTTATGAATTATACTGATTTCAATATATATATCGTTCGTCATAAAGTTACAGAACGCGAAGCTTTGAATAAGATTAACGAACTGTATGATACAGAAAAAGTGAAAGATATTGCAATTATTATCAATGGAGTAAAATCAATGTCTGCTTACGGTTATAGTGATAAAGCGTATAAATACAGTGATTAGAAGCAGTTGGCATTATTATTTTTAGTAGGTAGTCTGCCTTGTATAAAATTAAATTTTAACAAGGCAGACTCTCCTATTCTGAATTCCAGCTAAAGTGCATAGATTTCATCTCTAACAATTTTTATTTTGAAAGTACAAGATCCTCCACAATCTGAAACGATACAAGATCCTCCGCAATCTGAAGGTTTTCGCAAATATTTTTCCAGTGTATCCTGGTTATTGGTAGAACGGGTATTTAGTATGGGTGTTGCCTTTGCCATAAGTATTTACACTGCAAACCAACTGGGAGCTGAAAACTTTGGTAAATTTAACTTTGCACGAAGTTTCGCTACCATTATTACTGTGTTTGCTCCTCTTGGTATGGGTGCTGTAATGATGCGTAATCTGATTAACCATCCGGAAAAGAAAAATCTTACTTTAGGTACCGTATTTGTTACCAGAGCGACTGCCTCCCTTATCTGTATTATTGTTGTAGGGTTGGTTTCGATTGTTTTTAATCACTTAATGTGGCATGATGATTTAAAGTTTTTGCTGGTAATGATTGCTGCTATACCCGTTATTTTTGAAAGTTTTAACGTTCTGGCAGACTTCTATAATTCACGTGCGCTGGCAAAATATCATGTATATGGAGAATTAACCAAGACAATTGTTTCTGCTGGAGTAAAACTCTTGTTGCTTTTCGTTTTTAAAGCCTCTGTTGTATGGTTTGCTGTTGTTCTGGTAATGGATGCGATTATTTATGATATTGTTGTAGTTAGCATTTATCGCTTTGTATTCAAAGAAAGTCCATTACAATGGAAAGTAGACTGGAGCTATTCTTGGGAAATGATAAAACAATCTCTACCATTGGTATTATCTGGATTTGTAATTACTGTCTATATGAGGTTGGATCAGATTATGATAGGTGAGTTGTTGAATGATAAAGAAGTTGGACGTTTTGCTGCAGCTCTTCGCTTTTCTGAAGCAACTTTCTTTGTGCCTACAGTTATTAGTAATGCCTTATTACCTGCCATTATCGCTTCCAAAAAAGAAAGCGAGGAACGCTTTACTATGCAGACTCAAAAGCTTTGCGATTTCCTCACTTTAACAGGTCTGGCAATAGCTGTTGGAGTTAATATCTGTAGTTACTGGATATTTAAATACTTATATGAACCTGAATATGCAGATGCTCAAAATGTATTGATCATCCACGTGTGGTCTGGTGTAATGGTGGGTATGGGGATGCTGGCAAATGCATGGTTAATTGCTAACAACCTGCAAAAATATTCCTTGAATCGTACTATTTGGGGAGCTATTGTTAATGCAGGCTTGAATGCTGTATTAATTCCAAAATTCGGAATTGAAGGGGCTGCTATTGCCACATTATTCTCTCAGGCAGTTGCGTCGTATTTGAGCAATGCTATTACTGCAGATACCCGTCCTTTATTCTGGATGCAAACCCGATCATTGATTGGATTTGGTTTCCTTTCTCCTATTAAAGATGTATTAAGTGGAAAGTTCTCTCTAAAGTGAAAATAATATGAACTCTTTTGTACCTCCGAAACCTCTGAAAACAGCTGTTTTGTTTGTTGTATTTAATCGTCCAGACACAACAGAAGTTGTATTTGAAGCGATTCGGAAAGCTAAACCTCCCCGTTTGTATGTAGCAGCGGATGGCCCTCGTCCTCATAAGGAGGGAGAAGCAGAAAAATCTCGTATAACTCGTGAAATTGCTACCCGTATAGATTGGGATTGTGAATTGAAAACACGTTTTCTGGATGATAATGTAGGGTGTGGAATAGGCCCTTCTTCAGCTTTTGAGTGGTTCTTTTCTCATGAGGAAGAAGGAATTATTCTGGAGGATGACTGTTTGCCAGATCAGAGTTTTTTCTGGTATTGCGAAGAGTTGCTGGAGAAGTATCGCCATGATACACGTATCATGCATATAACAGGTAGTAACTTTCAGAATGGATGGAAACGTGACCCTGATTACTCTTATTATTTCTCAACCTATCCTCATGAGTGGGGATGGGCAAGCTGGCGCAGGGCCTGGAAATTATTTGATTATGGCGTAAGTAAATATCCTGAAATTGTAGAGAAAGCATATCTAGATGGATACTATACCTCAAAATTAGAACAAAAGTACCGTTTGAGCAAGATCGCCAATACCTATGGTAAGGATAATGTTAATTGGTGGGATTACCAGTGGAATTTTACAGTACATATAAACTCTGGGCTAGCCATCGTACCCAATGTAAACCTGATTGAAAACATTGGTTTTGGAGAAGGAGCTACTCACACACTTAGTACTAAAGACAAACGTGCTGAAAACAAATCTGGAACAATTGAGGTACCATTGAAACATCCTCCTTTTGTAATACGGGATGTGAAGTCAGACGAAAGATACTTCAAGAATTTGATGAATCGAATGGTGACACGTAAAATCTATGGTCTGATTGGTATAGATGGTTTTGATGCTAGGGGGTAAATGAAATATTTTCAGACTTATTAAAAATTAACGGTAAAAGAAATTGTATTACTTTCCTATTGTATTTTTAGCATTATCCATTGATTTGGAAGCGTTCTTAGGTGAGAATGCATTAACCAATCTCTTGCCTTTAGCTGTGCTTGGATTAGGGGTAGGACATTTTGCTTTTATAGAGAAGCAACAGTTGTATATAGGAACTCATTGGAATAAGAAAAACCTTGCAGTTTATTTCTTATCCTTTCTCACCTTTGTTATTGCAGTTGCCAGAATCAATTCTGAGGCTATTACGGGAGGGTTGGGTATTATCACAATGCTTCTTAAATATACTCTTTTTCCTGTATTTGTCTATTTATTTATTAGTTATCAGTTTAGAAATAATGACGGATTTGAAAAGAATGTACAACGAGTCTTGTATGTTCTTTTTCTAACTATTGCTATAGAGGCTGCTTTTTACTTTATCCTGTTTGTACTGTTTTTCAATCAGGCAGCTGTAAACTCAGAGGAAGGAGCAGAATCTCACCTGATGTTGAGTTTGATAGGAATTCATACAGAAAAACGCCTGTTACCTATTATCAATGTACACCCGAACACCATGGGCATTTATACAGGGGGGGTATTGGTAATGGCTTTTTTACTTGTAAAGCAGAAAGGCATTGGGCCTAAGGTAAAAAAACTTCTATATATATTTATTGGAATAGGTATACTCTTTCTACTAATGGTGGATTCCCGTGGTACTATTATTAATACATTAATGGCTACTCTAGGGGTATTTCTGTTATCAAGGACCCGTTTCTTAGGCTTACTTAGAATTATGCCTATTTTATCTCCTTTATTGCCTTTTATTATGCTTTCTGTCCTAGCTTTTATCTCAGAGACAGGATTAGGTAGTCAGGTATCCCGGCAAGAGGGTGATCTAGCTACAGGAAATAACCGTTCTGCTATCTGGGAAGAATGTATGAAGGAACTTTCTGATCCTAAATTTCAGCATTTTGTAGGGTATGGAGAGATGGGCCAGGCTGCTTCCGGAGTCTCTAAAAGATATGCATGGATTTTTGGAAGTGGAGAGGTTGCAGAAAGCATGGTAACACATAATTACTTCTTCCAGATGGTATTTGATATGGGGTATATAGGTACTTTTATTTTCTTTGTATTTATGTTTGTTATTTTGGGGAATGCTATATCTGCTTTCAGACAAGGCTTTTCTCGTGCTCTGGCGGTCGTAGGATTTCTAACCTATTTTATGTTATCAGGGACTTCTGAATCTATTTATGGAATATATAATAAAAACTATTTTATGGTTTTTACTGTAGTTGTCCTTTTTATGGCTATCTCTTATAATGAGTTTATGCGTGATAAACGTGAAAAAGGTACAGCATAAAAAACTGATAAAGTCAAATGAATTTTATAGTATAACAGCCTTCTCTCTCTGATTTTAAGTTTACTTTTCACAACCAAAGTGTATAAATTAATAAGAAACCTGCTTAGAATCAGAGAGATCACTAGTAAATTATAGTTACCTATTTAACCACGATTCATTTGCATGTATTCTGCTTTCTGTACAGAATATGTATTGTTATAGTTCTGTTTTTCAATAAATCTTTCTATTTCCTGACTGTAAAACACTTACCAGCAAAATTATGATATGGATTGTTATTCCTGTTTTTAATCGGAAAAACTTTACACGCGAATGCTTGCTTTCATTACGAAAGCAGACTGTACAAGATTTTAAGGTTGTTATTGTCGATGATGGCTCTACTGATGGTACAGATGAAATGGTTAAAACAGAATTTCCAGAAGTAATACTAATTGATGGAGGAGGAGATCTGTTTTGGACTGCCGCTGTAAATATGGGTATTCAATATGCATTGGATCATGGTGCTGAAGCAGTGATGACTCTAAATAATGACACCTTGCCAACTGAAGAATTTATTGAAAAAACAATTGAAGCTAGTAAGAAAGATCCTAAAGGCGTAATTGGTGCATTAGAAATAGATGTTGCTACTAAGAATGTTATTTATGGAGGCGAGAAGATTGATTGGGTATTGGCAACTACTAAAAATATAATAGATGGAATACCTGCTCCAAAACGGACCGGACTGCATCCTGTATCTTGGCTTCCAGGGCGGGGCTTGTTAATCCCTAGAGCCGTATTTGAAAAAGTAGGCTTATTTGATGCTGCAAGATTTCCACATTATTATGGAGATGTAGATTTCACACATACAGCTCTACGAAATGGATTCCCCAATTATATTAATTATGATGCAAAACTTATGACTTATCCTGAAGAGTCAGGGGATCGGAAAAATAAGGTAAAGAAAAACTTCAAGAACTATTACAACCATTTGTTTAGCATTAAGGGTGGAGGAAATCTGAAAGACTTTACCCGATTTACATTTAAGAATTGTCCATTTTATTTTGTCCCATCCTATTTATTGATAGGGTATTTGCGCAGAATGGGTGGCTATTTTGTGCACTAGATAGAAGGGAAGAGATTAGTACAGTAATGTACACGCTGATAAGTTTGAGGCCATTTTCTAGAAATTAAAAGTATGTCTGATCATAAATCAACAGGTCGCACACTGCAAACGCCTGTCTTATTGATTATATTTAAAAGGCTTGATACAACTGAAAAAGTTTTTGAAGCAATCCGGAAGGCCAAACCTGTAAAATTATATGTAGCAGCAGATGGCCCTCGTGCTACTAAAGAAGGAGAAGCAGAACAGGCTCAGGCTACACGAGATATTATAAAAAGAGTAGATTGGAATTGTGAGGTAAAAACATTATTTCAGGATCATAATCTTGGATGTGGAGTAGGACCATCAACAGCTATTAGCTGGTTATTTGAGAATGAAGAAACCGGAATTATTCTGGAAGATGATTGCTTGCCTAGCGAAAGCTTCTTCTGGTATTGTGAAGAACTATTGGAGAAATACCGTCATGATACACGGATCATGCAGATATCGGGAGTGAATCCATTGCTAGGATGGCGCAAAGATCCTGATTATGATTATTACTTTTCAGAAGCAGGTATTACGTGGGGATGGGCAACATGGAGACGTGCCTGGAATTTATATAATTATACAATCCCGCACTTTCAGGAAATAAAAGATAAAGGATACATAGAATCTTTTCATTTCTACAAGGAAAAGGTTGAATGGATGATCAATTGTCTGGATGAAGCATATCGCCGCTTACCTTCTGTTAGCTGGTGGGACTTTCAGTGGGAGTTTACAAAATTCAGCAATTCTGGATTGTCTATAGTTCCCAACGTCAGTTTGGTAAAAAATATAGGTTTTGGGGAAGGCGCTACCCATACATTTGAAACAGTAGGCTTTGCAGTTGCTGAAACCAAAGATATAACACTGCCTTTAAGACATCCTTCTTTTGTTATTCGGGATATCGAATCTGATAATTTATATTATAGTCAGCATTTACGGACTACTCTTTTTAAGAAAGTAAAGAAGAAACTCAAAAGGTTACTAGCCCGGTAAGAAAGAAAGATTTTAATCTAACTTGCTTACCTATGAAAAAAAATAAACGGCAACGTGTTGCCATTGTTATCCCTATTTATGAGGAACAACCTCATCAAGACGAGATTTCAGTATTAAAATATTTTCTCAAATTGTTTCGTAAATACCCTATTGTATTTATGAAAAAAGAGGGCTTGGATGTTGGAGTATATCAGACTGTGATAGATGAGATAAAACATCCGAGTATCATTTTTGAAGAGTTTAGCTGGAATGGATATCTAGAATATAATCGGTTAATGGTGGAGAAATCCTTTTATAAGCGATTTCTTCACTATGAGTATATCCTGATTGCCCATCTGGATGCTTTTGCTTTTAGTGATGATCTTGAGGATTGGTGCAATAAAGGATATGATTATATTGGATCTGTTATACACAATATTCCATTTGTGGAAGATTATATCAAAACCTCAAGATTATTACGCTGGCTTCAGAAAAAAAACTATCTAAAAGTATCTGATTTCCAGAATGGAGGTTTTTCACTTCGTAAAGTAACTGCTTTTTACCGTAGTTGCAGCTTTTATGGACCACTAATTAAAAGATCTAACCTGGTATATAGTGAAGATTTCTTTTGGAGTGTGCGCCTACCACAGATGAATCCTTTTTTTCGAGTTGCTCCTGAATCGACGGCACGATCTTTTTCTATTGAATTACCAAAAGAGAATGATGAGAATTTTGTAAGTGTGAGAGATTCTGTTAAATCATTGCCTTTTGGTTGTCACGGATGGAAAAAGCATGGATATTCTTTCTGGAAACCTATACTGGAAAAGAACATGCAAACAAAATTAAGCGATTAAATATGAATTATTTCGTTAGAATATATAATTTTACTACAGAAACAAACCTCGGAGGGATGATATAAAGTTTAACTGGCTAAAAATCAGAAAGTGATAGAAAAATGAAATTACAAAATGAGCCATTAGTAAGTATTACACTGCCAACATATAATCGGCCGGATTATTTAAAACTGGCGATTGCAAGTGCAATAAATCAGACTTATAAAAACATCGAGATCATTGTTTCTGATAATGGAAGCCCTGAATCTGCTCAGCCAATCGTTGACTCATTTCATGACTCCAGAATACGGTTCCATCGATATGATCCTGCTGTAAGCATGTTTGACAATCACATCAATGGTTTTAAAATGGCTACAGGAAAATATGTGGCCAGTTTACATGATGATGACTTGTGGGAAAAAGATTTTCTGGAGAAAATGGTACCCCCATTAGAAGAGAATCCCAATCTGATTCTAACCTTTTGTAATCAATGGGTGATAGATGAGCATGGAAAGATCAATGAAGAACGCACCTTTGAATATAATCACGATATTGGCAGACATAAGTTAAAGCAACAGGTCTATCAGCCTTTTATGGAGGTAGCACTGAAAGATCTTGCTATACAACCTGCCTCATCAGCAGTAATTCGTAGAGAGGCTATTGATTGGAATAAGATACCTGTGAAAGTTGGGCCGATGTGGGATGTTTATTTGCCCTACATGCTCGCAAAGACAGGAATGGGAGCCTATTTCATTGAAGAAAAGCTAACGTTATATCGTATTCATAGTGAGAGTGAAACTGGTAAATATGAAACATTAGCTCATAAGATGAAACGTGCTTCCAGTCAAATGGATTGTTATAGTATTATTTTAGCAGAAGAGATAGATGAACCTTCTTTATCTCCTGAAATGCTTCGCTATATAGAGTATCGCTGGCAGCATGCGTCTACAAGTATGGGAATTGCCTTGTTGAAAGATAGTAAAGTTCGTGAGGCAAGAAGCTACTTATTTAAGTCTCTCACCAAACGTAAACCAGATATACGGACACTTGCTGCCTTTAGCATTAGCTTAATGCCGCATCCTTCACATCATATTCGTGAATTTATTTTGGAGCATATTGTAAAGGCTCATGACTGATATTATACTATTCTAATAAAAAAGCACCTTCTATAAAAGGTGCTTTTTTATTTTAGGTTTTTCTTTAAGGAATTATCCGAATTGTTTTTGACTTTCAGTCAGATTCACTCTACCTTTAACAATCTGTATTAGATTGTTATCCTCCTCATATATAGAATATAAGCTGCACAGACCTACATGCCTTGGACAAACTATCATAGTCATACAAACTTTTGTGACGGAAAATACCCTCCTAATTATTACGCTACAGAAGCGTTTCGTCAAAAATTTGTTGCTTATGGATTTTCTTCTCATGCTCCGGTGCCGTTTGAATGCAAATGGTGTATGAAAGAAGATTCAATAGACAAATACTTTACAGAGATTCACAAGTTAAAAGATAGGTGGCAAAGGAAATTACAACTTTACTATGGATTGGAAGTAGATTATATCCCTGGTGTAATGGGAGTGAAAAACCCTTTTATTCAAGACTTGAACCTGGATTATAGTATAGGTTCTGTCCATTTTGTAGGAGCAATGGCTAATGGAGCGAAATGGGAAATTGATGGGAATCATGCTACTTTTTTACAAGGGCTCAAAGAAATATTTGGAAACGATATTCAGCGAGCAGTTACACAATACTATGAGCAAATCCGGCAGATGGTTGTAGAAGATAAACCAAATGTGGTAGGACATCTCGATAAAATAAAAATGCAAAACCAATTTACTCCTTTATTTGATGAGAGTGCAGATTGGTATCGGGAAGAAGTGCTCAAAACGTTGCAAACAATAGCTGGTTCCGGACTCATTATGGAAGTGAATACGAGAGGATTATATAAGAAGCGTGCTGTTGAAACATATCCTGGAAAATGGACCTTAGAGCAAGCTTTTCAATTGGGGATTCCTGTTACAATAAGTTCGGATGCTCATCATCCCAGAGAGATTGCAGGCTTCTTTGCTGAGACACTAAGTTTGCTAGGCGAGATTGGATACCAGCATCTACATGTACTACTGGATGGAATCTGGAAGCCTGTATCTTTCAATGAAAGTGGAATAGCTTATTAGACTATTCTATACTCACTTCCTGATAAATGGGATTTGTTAAGTTGGCTTTCCTTAAACCTTATTTTTAACTTTTACTACTTCTGCAGTGACTTTGCTGTGATTAGAGAGTTATAGCCTGCAATAGTAATCTTCTACAGGCATATCTTTTGATGCTAACTTACATCATAAATTAGCTGGCTTCGCTATCTCGTTAGAGGGAAATCTATATCTTAAAAACGCTAGTGTTGGATAGTATCTGGCAACAGGTATGGACTTTTCGTTATATTTCAGCTCAAAATACTAAGGTTATTGTGAAATAAATTTAATAATCAGAATGATGAAACACGAGGGGGAAAATGATAAAGATCATTTGAAGAGTTCCAAATTAAGAGGAAAATTGGATAGAATGGAAGGACTATCACATTTGGAAACAACATCGCAATTACGCGCTATCTTTGATCATGCTATTGATGGTATTATTACTATTGACAGCACAGGTTTGATCGAGATGGTAAACCCTGCTGCCTCAAAACTTTTTGGGTATGTTCCTGAAGAGTTGATAGGGGAAAATATCTCCATATTAATGCCTAACCCAGATAGACGCAATCATGATCAATATATCCACAATTATCACCAGACTGGGATTGGACGTATTATTGGAATTGGACGTGAGGTTACTGGTTTGCGAAAAGATGGGACCAGATTTCCGTTCCATTTAAGTGTTAGTGAGGTCAATCTGTCTAGTGGGAAGATATTTACAGGTATTATACATGATATTTCTGACTTAAAGCTGGCACAGGAAAAGTTACGTCGTTATGCTGCTGAGTTAGAGCGTAGTAATATTGAGTTACAGGACTTTGCTTATGTGTCCTCGCATGATTTGCAGGAACCACTACGCAAGATTCAGGCATTTGGAGATCGGTTGATGATGAAAGAAGGAGAGAATCTAAGTGAGCAGGGCAAAGATTACCTAGAACGGATGCTGAGTGCTTCTGCACGTATGCAAAAGTTGATTAACGATTTGCTGGCCTTTTCAAGAGTATCCAAGCAAATGGAGTTTGTATCAGTTAATTTGAATACAATTATTCAGGAGGTTTTAACAGATCTGGAAATACTCATTGAGAAAAATAATGCAACTATCCTGGTAGATGAGCTGCCAACAATCGAAGCTCAGCCTACTCAAATGAGGCAGTTATTTCAAAATTTGATTTCCAATGCTATTAAGTTTAGAAAGCCAGATGAAGCACCTCGAATACATATTTCTTCAGAAGTAAAACAGATAAAAGCTCATCTTAGCGCAACACCAGGAGACGAAATACTGGAAATCAGTGTAGAGGATAATGGAATTGGTTTTGATGTGAAATACCTTGATCGCATCTTTAATATATTTCAACGACTTGAAGGACGCAAATATGAAGGCTCTGGAATTGGGTTAGCGGTTTGTCGCAAAATAGCTACACATCATGGTGGAACTATTACAGCTCATAGCCAGATAGGAAAAGGATCTACTTTTGTCGTAACTCTTTCTATAAAGCATGCTATAAAATATGGTGATACTATTTTATAAAAGTATCATTGCAGATCTGTAGAAGATAGAAATATATTTGATTTCTGAATAAATTAAAAAATACTATAAGCTCTATGTCTGCCAAAACCAATAAGAGTGTTACTATTCTGATTGCTGATGATGACGAAGAAGATCGTATGCTATTAAAAGATGCCTTTGAAGAAAGTCATCTTTTAAATGAAATTTATTTTGTAGATGATGGAGAAGAACTGACAGATTATCTTCACCGAAAAGGACAGTATAAAAATCCTTTGTTGTCTCCACGTCCTGGAATGATTCTTCTGGATCTAAATATGCCTAAAAAAGACGGCCGAGAGGCATTACGAGAGATTAAGGCGAACCCTGAGCTAAAAACTATTCCAATTATTGTACTGACCACTTCCAGAGCAGAAGAAGATATTATTCGTAGTTACGATTTAGGAGTAAACTCATTTATAACCAAGCCTGTAACCTTTAAGTCTTTGATCGAAGTAGTGCAAATGCTGGGACGTTACTGGCTTGAAATAGTTGAACTGCCAGATACAAAACAGAATAAGGAATGATAGCTATCTATTTAAACGCTTAACCTCTAATGACGAAGACAAATGTGAGCACTGAGATAAAAATACTACTGGTAGATGATGATGAGGATGATTTTGTTCTTACCCGTGATACATTAAGTGAAATTCCCGATAAAAAATATATTCTGGAGTGGGAGCCTAACTATGAAAAAGCACGGGAAATAATAAGCCGAAGCATTCATGATGTGTATCTAGTTGACTTTCAGATTGGAGCCTTTAGTGGATTGGATCTAATTATGGAGGCTCAACAGCATGGTATTACAGCACCTCTGATCCTGTTGACAGGTAAAAGTGATCTGGAAATTGATGAACGCGCACTGCAGGTAGGGGCTTCTGATTATCTGGTTAAGGGTACTTTTGGTTTGTTTGATCTAGAAAGATCTATTCGGTATAGTTTGGAGCATGCAAAAAACCTGGCGGAAATCCGTAAGCTGAATACTACACTGGAGAAAAGAGTGGAGCAACGTACTCGGGATCTGGCAATGGCATTGCAGGAGTTGGAGCAGACCAATGAAAACCTGCGTAAGGCTGAGAAAGAAATTCTGAAAACGCTCGAGAAGGAGAGAGAGCTCAATGCATTGAAATCCCGATTTGTAACAATGGCTTCGCATGAGTTCCGTACACCTCTAAGTACTATTTTATCCTCTGCCTCACTAATTGCTAAATACAATAATCCAGGAGATGAGGACAATCGTTTTCGACATATTGGACGTATCAAATCGGCTGTTAATAATCTTACAGCTATTTTGAATGACTTTCTATCTATCAGTAAGCTGGAAGAGGGGAAAGTAGAATGCAATCCTGTTCCATTGAACATAGAAGAGCTGACAAGTGAAGTAACAGAAGAAATGCAGGCTTTGGTGAAAGAAGGTCAAACAATTCACTATGTACATAAGGGTAGTGCTGAAATTATGCTGGATAAAAATCTGACACGTAATATTCTTATTAATCTGATTTCGAATGCTATTAAATATTCCAAAGAGGGTAAATCCATAGAAGTGCGTACTGATTTTCAAAATGCCAATCTAGAAATAGAGGTAGAAGATCACGGAATTGGAATTCCGGAGTCAGAGCAGGGACACTTATTTACTCGATTTTTCCGGGCTCAGAATGCATCTAATATACAAGGAACCGGACTAGGCCTTACTATTGTGAAACGATACATAGATCTGATGCAGGGTAGTATAGCTTTTAAAAGTCAGGAAAATTATGGAACTGTCTTTAGTGTGAAAATTCCTGCTCCTGCATTAAGTTTACATAATACACCTTAATTGATCATTAGGGTAGTCTTAATGAAAATGATTATTTTTTCCTATTATCTATAAACCATGAGATCCATTTTATTAATAGAAGACAATACGGAAGTAAGAGAGAATACAGCTGAGATTTTGCAACTTGCCAGCTATCGCGTCTTTACTGCAGCCAACGGAAAAGCAGGTGTAGAGATAGCCAAGGCAGAAAGACCTGATCTGATTATTTGCGATATTATGATGCCTGAACTGGATGGATATGGGGTATTGCATTTGTTGAGTAGGGATACTAATACAGCTGGAATACCTTTCATATTTCTGACTGCTAAGACAGAAAAAGAAGACTTTCGTAAAGGAATGAATCTAGGAGCGGATGACTATCTGACCAAACCTTTTGATGATCTTACTTTATTGGATGCCATTGAGATGCGTTTAAGAAAAACAGATACACTGAGAAAGACATTTCAGAAAGATGCAGAAGGACTTACCGAATTTATCAATGAAGCAAAAAGTACAGGTGATCTTAATCAATTATTGAATGGTGATCGGAAAGTAATACGATTGAAGAAAAAGCAATTATTATTTTCAGAGGGAGATTATCCAAGTGCATTATACTTTATCAGCAAAGGAAAAGTAAAAACGTATAAAACGAATGAAGAAGGAAGAGAGTATATAACGGCTCTTCATAGTGAAGGTGATTTTGTGGGGTATACAGATTTGCTGGAAGAATCACAATACAATGAGTCGGCAGCGGCTCTGGATGATGCCGAAATTATAGTCGTTAACAGACAGGACTTCTTTACGTTATTGTATCAGAATAGAGAAGTCGCCAATAAGTTTATCAAGATGTTATCCAATGATGTGATTGAGAAAGAGGAGAGGTTATTGAAGCTTGCGTATAACTCTGTTCGAAAACGAGTTGCCGAATCATTATTAATGATCTATGACAGATATACAAAAGAAGGGCAAAATGTTCCTGAAATTCCTGTATCCCGTGAGGATCTTTCAAGCTTGGCAGGAGCTTCAAAGGAGACTGTCATACGTACATTATCAGACTTTAAAGATGAAAAGCTGATTGATATCAATGGAAAGCACATTCGACTGCTGAATCTGACAAAATTGAAGAATATGAGAAACTAAACAAAACGCCTGTAGTACTACAGGCGTTTTGTTTTTGCATACATGATTACATCCATTGGTTTATTTTCTTTCATTACATAATTGTGAAGTGTTCCTTCTGCCACAAATCCATTTTTCTCAAGAACCTTGCCCGATGCTGGATTGTGTGGAAATATGGGTGCTTCAAGTCGCCAGAGTCCAAAATGCTGAAACCCCCAGTCTGCTACCACCTCTACAACTCTGGTCATAATGCCTTGTCCTCTGTATGGAGCTGCCAGCCAATAACCTAGCTCATCTTTATGTGAATACTTACCGTAGATTCTGGAAAAACCAATACAACCAATCATCTCGCCTGTATAGTTTCGGATTGCCCATTCTGTAGGTTGGGCATGTTCCTTTCGCATTAATCGTACATAATGTAGAAAATCACGTGCATGCTCTATTTTGTAAGGAAATGGGATACGAAGTGTATTTTGATAAATGACTTCATCATTCAGCCACTTTACCATGGCAGAATCATCTCCTTTACTAAGTTCAGAGATATAAACTGAAGAATCTATGGCAATCATAAGTAGTTTTGTATTTGGCTAAAATATAAAAGAATAACAAAGGTTGGGAAATTTATAGCACTTATATTGAAATAGGGTTTTACAGATTTTCTATTAGTACAATTGAAGGCTGTTATCAGGTATAAATGGGTTATTTACCTTTAAACTTACAACTCGATGAAATATGTATTATTGGTAGTTTTGATTTGTATTGGATTTCCAACATTGGGGCAGAGCATGAAGACAACTGCCCAACAAAAGATGGCACCTCTTAGTTGGCTAATTGGTGAGTGGTCGGGCGAAGGATCAATGACAATGCGAGAGAAGAAATCTTTTAAGCAAAAAGAGACTATTGAAATGATTTTGAATGGAACCGCTATACAATTAAAAGGAGTTGGCTTCGCAGGAAAAGATACAGTGCATGAAGCCTTTGCTATATTTTATTGGGACTTACAGACCCAATCTTATAAAATGGCCTCTTTTACTGGAGATGGGAGAAATACAGTAGCTGATGCTGTAGTCGAAAACAATAAACTTATCTGGCGACTGAAAATACGAGATGGGAATTTTATAAAATACACTATCTGGCAAAATGAGAAAAAACAATGGGTGGAGACAGGAGAGATGGAAAAAGAGGATGGTAAATCCGGCACTCCGTTTTTTGAAATGACATTGACCAGGAAATGACCTATTTATGCTATTACAGAACTTTAGAAAAGCGACAAAACAAATGAGCAATTTCATTACTTATTTGTTGCTTAGGTAGTTCGTTATTTCTTTCGTTTTCTGGACATAGGAAGTTTAACAAAAGGCATATTCCTTTCCCAGCGCCGGGTATTATTGTCAACTGAAGTAAAAAGTATTGTATCCTTGTCTATCAGTCCGGAAAAGTCAACGGTTTGTTTGCCTTCTCCCCAGTGTGGCTTGGTTTTAAATCGGATACGTTTGCCTATTACTTCATACGTTCCCTGAAACATACCTTCAATCTTTGTATCCCGTATCAACCATTCTGCCAGGTTGTCCGCAGTAGTTAGTTTTTCATGGGGTTCCAGGTAAATAAGAGAATCCAGAAATGTGCCATCTTTATAAAATCGGAATACCTGATGACGGAAGTTATAAAAGCCAGATAGCATATATGTTTTCAACTAGTATTTGACCAATACAGATGGTAGTCAAATCATCTGTATTGGCTTATTAAACTTAGACCGCTTCCCGCTGAAACCCAATCACACGGAAAGGTTCTTTAGATCGGAACTTCTTAGCCTGTGGATTGGTAATTTCTGCAATCGTCATTGGCTCTGAAATCAATCGGTTGTAACCCAAATGTTCTGATAATGCCCGTGATTTTTCTACTGACAATTTGTTAAACTCATACTTCGCGATCAAACGTCCTTCCCGAAGAAGAGCATTGTCAACTACTGAAAGTGCGCTGTTGAATGTGCAGATAATCTGAACATTCAGGCAATCTGCCAATAATCCATCTGTCAGATTCAACAAGTTAGATACTGCTGAATTACTATCTGCCTGACGATCCTTGATTACATTTTCTGCATCTTCAATGATGAGTACACAATCCGGATTATCAATCAACATGTCAATCAGCTCCGGATTGACAATGTTGGTGGCTACGTCTGGTGAAACAAAGATTACTTTTTTCTTGAGTTTACCAATCAGATAACGCAGATAGGTTGTTTTGCCTGTTCCTGGCAAGCCATGCAATAATACAATCCCTTTGTCTTTCTGCTTGTTTAACCGTTTACGAATGTGTTCATCTATTTCCTGAAAATCATCTTCATAATACAAACCCAGATTGAGGCGGGTCTTCTTTACTTCCATACTTTTCAGTTCAAGTCCATAGCTGCCCCGCACTATAATATTGATTTCAAACTCAGATTTCTTTTCAACCTCCTTGAATTTACTCAACTCCTGAACCAACTGATGTGCTACCTCCTGGTTTTCTGTTAAGTACAGTACCTTACAATAGTTATTATACAACTCAACAATGCATTTTGTTGAAAGTACAATAAACGTCTCACTATGCTCAACCTTCTTTTTTTGATGATTAAAGCCACTGTATTGAAACGTATCCTGTATCAGGTCTTTGTATTTTTCCTGAATATAGGCATAGGCCTTTTCAACATTGATCTGATTAAGCCAGATAATGCAGGGAATCTTCTGGAAAGTATGTAAAAAAAATGTACGGCTTTCCAGGTAGCGATTTCCGAATACATTGTCTGTATCCTGTATCTTTACTTGCATAGTGTGTTAGATTTTGGGTTGTAAGAATACTTTACGAAAAGATTCGATAGTTGTTTCCTTTTCTGAACGATCCCAGACCGCAAATAGTATTTTTTCAAAAACATTCTGAAATATTGGATTGTCTATTAAATGATACCGAAAATATTCGGCTACATCTGCCGGGTTATTTCTAAATACTCCGCAGCCCCATGCGCCTAACACAAGTGCCCGATAGCCATGAATCATAGCTAATGAGAGTACCTTTTCTGTACGGGCTAACATCACGGATGGGATAGCCTCCTGGTCGTCTTTGTTGGAGCGCTGCATCACAACACCCGCATTGACTGCTGGTGCAGTGATAAATGAAACTGTATAAGGTGCATCCAGTAACTCATCTTCATCATCCCGAAAAACTGGGACATCCGGAGAGTAAATCATATGGTCGGTATACAGGCATGACTCCAGACTCCGATTTATCTCATACATATCCCAATGTGCTGTTTGTGTCAGATATAATCCTGATGCTCTTGCCAGACTTTCTTCCTGTGCCTGTGCACCATTCTGAAAACCTCCACCTGGATTTTTGGCTGAGGCAAAGTTCAGTGCCAATACTTTTTCAAATCCCTCACTTTTGAGTGCTTGTGCTGCATACAGAGTAGTCTCATTGATCACTTCGATTGCTGTCGTTTTGCTTTCATGCCGCACTACCTGGTCCCGTTTGTTAAATACCTCAGCAAACATCTCTGGCTTATAATGAAGAGAGTCTTTGACTGCTTTCTGCTGTATGGTTGCTATGGATACTTTTTGATTTTTTTTATTTATATAGAATCCCTGATCCAGAATACGTAATGTATCCCTGGCAGTTGACGCGTTTTTACTTTTCTTACTCATATAGTTTAAGGAGTGTTAAAAGCATACAAGATGAAGTTCTGTATGCTTCTAGAGGTGGTCTAAAATTATTTTTAAAGGCTACAAAGGTAGGTTTTAGGCTGCACCTTCATGAGGCTATGCTTGTCAAGATAGTCTTGACTCGCTCTAAAATCTAGCCTTTTCGCTTCTTTAATACTAATTTAGACAACCTCTTATAGTGATGTGTTTTTCCCTTACTCTTCTTTCCAAACCGCCAGACATTTCTTTTCCTGCCAGAATTGTTCGAGTGTCAGGGTAGCAGATAGGCTGCATTGAATATGTAAAGGACTCAAACGAATACTGATGACATGTGATGCCTGACCCTGCCAAGAGCCAATATCTACAATTTCAGTGCCAGATAACTGCAACTGGTTTCGTTTGAGATACTCCATAACAGCGGGCACTTGCAAGTCTACACCTGTGGTTGCTTCTGCATGTGGATTACGAAGTCTTTTAGCTATTCTTACCAATTCTGCCAGATCTTCCGGATAATTTTGAAAGTGTGATGCATAACTCTGATAATATATCTTCTCAAACGCTTCTTCTTGATCTATAAATACACCATCTAGTATATAACCAGTGTCCCAATTCCCTTCTCCATATTTTTTATCCCACCCATGTTGGCGGGCCAGTCGTTGTTTTATACTTCCAGCCCTACCAATTTTACGTTCAATGACTGTCCACATTAGTGAGGTAAAATAATATAGTCCACAGGTATCTCATCGGTTAGCCATACACCATTGGCTGACTTATAGAATACTTTTCCATCCTGATGCATTTCCAATGCTTTGATAGGTAATACTATAGGAACACCATGTCTGGAACCCACATTTTTAGCCGTATCTACATCCGGTGATAAATGCACATGATGGCGGCTACGTTTCGCCAGGCCTGATTTTCGAATAGATGGCAGATTAGAAGCTGCTGTGCCATGATACAGAAACTCAGGTGGTGTCTGTGCCTCATAGCCCAGATCAACTTGTACCGAATGTCCCTGACTAGCCCGGATCATCGATCCATCTGCACTGAAGGCAAAACGTTGCTTGTCGTTGTTGGCTACTACTTGTTTTAGTTTTTCGAGTGTCAGTTTGATCTGGCTGTAGGCATTGAACTGATGAATTAGTTCGTCTACTCCTACATAGCCGTTTTCGTCAAGAATGATACCCATTTCATCTGGACGGTGTCTCAGTACATAACTGAGAGTTTTACTTATTTTAAATTCTTCTTTAGCTGACATAATTGTATAATGTTAGTAATATGTACCTCTTTATAAACCAGAGGCATTGTTTGAGTCTGTCTATACCGGAATCTTTCGCATTTCCCTGACTTCTGACAATTGTTGCCGGTAATCATACAGACCTTGATTGAGCTGCCCACGTGTTTGTGAGTTAGCTATATAATTGTAGTACTTAAGATTGTGTACTACATTTTGTACCTGGTAGCACCAGTAAATAGACATCAGTGAATTAATCCAGAGTTCACTACCACTGGTACGGAGGGTGCGGTGGAAGTCTCCGAATTTTCCTTCTATGGCACTAACGATAGAGTTAGATACAATACTCTGACGTTCCATGTGCTGATTAACATAGTTAACAGCAGACATATACTTTTCAACTTCCGGCATAGTAGGTAGTAAATGAAAACTTCCCAAGAAGCCACCTTCTGCGAGTATCTTTGAGGTATTTTCCAGAAAGCGGAAGTGTGAAACGCCATGAAAGCGATCCACTCCAAAGCCCAGACAAACCAGTAGTTTATTTTTAACAGACGTTTTGTTAACTGCTACCAGTGAACAACTGTCTTCCAGAGGTGTACCCAGCTCTTCCTCATCTCCAAACATCAAACTGTCGGTACCTCCATCTATCAGAATCACTGTATCGATGGAATGTCTTTCTATAATCTGATCATAGATTTTCTTGGTTGGCTGCACACCTGAAAGCTCAAATGCATAGATGTTAACCTGTTCCTGTTGTTCAGTTAAAAACCAGTCTGCCAGGTATTTTTCAGGAAAGTAGTTGATCTGGTGGTTGTTCTTATCGCCTGCCTTAACCAGATAACACTGATCAAATACTTTCTCAGAGTTGGTCATGGGTAAATACGTAAATGACAGATTTGCCAGATGCACTTCCTTTCCCATTGCTTTCAAGGCAAAGTATAGCGGCAGTCCACAGTATATATCGTATCCGCCTCCAGCTCCGGCAAGTAAGATACTTTTGGAGTTTTCAAGCGTTTTAAAAAGAGGTATTTCTGAAAGTTTGAACATAGTTGTCGTATTTAAGAATAGTTACAAAAAATGAAGAAATGTACTATCATAAATGGATTCCGTTGCCTGAATCCATTTGTCAGGAATGGCTTGCTTACCAGCAGATAATGACACAATACTCCCTACTATCGCACAGGTAGTATCCCGGTCTCCCAATCCATTCACTGTAGTCCAGATAGCTTCTTCGTAATTATAAAGATGATGTGCTGCCACCCAAAGTGTTAACGGAATAGTTTGCTGAGCTGTGATATCTGAACCATTACCCAGTACTTCTACAATGGTTTGTATATTTGTATTGGGTGATAGATGAAGGCCTCGTCTACTTCTGGACAAGGTTTCTCCATCCGGTATATACTCACATACTTTTTCGATAAACTCTTGTGGTGAAAACTGTACCTGAAACAACGATGCCTGGCAAGCTAAGGCGGCTGCAATAGCTATCGCAATGGCACCTGCTTGCCCTTCTGGGTGAGAATGCGTTACTTCTGCGGATAGACGTGCCTGTTCTGCTGCTTTGGGTAAATCATCATAAAAGTAGGCACCAATTAAACCCGCACGCATTGCTGCTCCATTTCCCATTGAACCCATTCCATCAAATACAGAGGAAGAAACAATTTGCCAGTCACTACCTGCACCTATTTGCCGTAATATACTATGGGCTGTTCCTCCATATCCTCGCCGGTCATCTTTCTGGTAGTTATCTGCAAAAGTTTGGGCAAGAGCATCCTGATTAATCTCTCCATACTGTTGCAGACTGGCATATACTCCCATTGCCATAACGGTATCATCCGTAAAATCCCAGGGAGCAGAAGGTAGCCAGCGATTAGTTAAATACGTTTCCAGTTGACCCGGAGGCAGGAAAAACTTTTCTCCAAACGCATCTCCAACTGCTAAACCCAATAAGGATTGTTCTGCAAGTTGAAGTCGATGGGTATGTGTTGTTTTCATAGTTATAGCTGTAAATTACGAATAATCCGGTCATTCAGGTTATTGACCCGAATGACCGGATAGATTATCCTTCCCAACCTTTGGTACGTTTATCCGGATCTGCCATACGTACGATCTTAGGTGTGAATCGAGCAAGTACTTCAACCAGATCATTTTGATAGCTCATAACCTGATTAAGGTCTTTATACACCATAGGGGCTTCATCCAGATCTCCTCCAATCAGGGTCACTCCTTTATCTGCCAGTACTTGTTTGAGTTCTGGTCTGGTAATCGTTTTTAAGGCTTTGGAACGGGATAACAGTCTGCCTGCACCATGTGAGGCAGAACATATAGACGAAGATTCCCCCTTGCCACGTACTACAAAACCGGGTTGTGTCATCGAACCTGGTATAATACCCATTACACCTTTTCCTGCTGGGGTAGCTCCTTTGCGATGTACCATTACTTCCCGACCATCTGCCAGGGTCTCTTTCCATGCAAAGTTGTGATGGTTTTCAATCATCGCTACAGGTTTGCTGCCAATAGCCTGTGCTAGCCGACGATGAATCTGATGATGACATGCAGAAGCATAGTCGCCTGCCAGGTTCATTCCAATCCAGTATTCCTGTCCTTCTTCTGTATTCAGGTCCAGCCATGCCAGATGTTGTGCTTCTCGGGGAAGTTTCGTCTTCTCTGTCGCAATCTTTGAGTAATGAGTCGCAATATTAGCTCCAAATCCTCTCGATCCTGAATGACTTAATAGGGCCAGATATTTGCCCTTCGGTAACTTCAATTCGGGTGTTTGCTCTGTAATATCCAGAATACCCCATTCTACGAAGTGGTTTCCTGTACCTGACGTACCCAATTGTTTTTCTGCCTTGTAACGCAACTGTCTGATCTGAGCAGTTGATTTCCATTCAGGTAAATCGAAAATAGTGTCTGCTAATTGGTCCCGGTTTTCTCCATCCAGTCCAAAGTAGGTATGATCTAACAGATGTTGTTTCAGTAGCTTTGTTTTCTGATCCAGAAAAATAGCATTGATGTCAAACACAGACAGACACATTCTACAGGCAATATCAACTCCTACTGCATAGGGAATGATGATATTAGGTTCTGTAGCTAGTACTCCTCCAATAGGCAGTCCATACCCTGAGTGTGCATCAGGCATGAGTGCTCCTGCTACTGCTACTGGTAGTTGCATAGCTGCATTCATCTGATGTTTGGCGTCATCTGATATGTGCTCAGTTCCATAAATTGGATAAGCCAAGGTATCAGTCCGTAACTCAAACGTTTGGACAATGGCCTGCGATTTTTTGAACAAAGATGCCTTGCTTTTTACTTCCTCTGCCAGTTCGGCAAACAATTCATTGGAGGTATAGCTATCCGGATTCTTTAATAATTCTTTATAAAAAGCCAGTAAAGCTTCTTTGGTATAGGTTTTATTTTTAATCAGACTTTTGGCTAATCTGCCTGCCAGTTCCAGCAAGGCTTCATCTTTAATACCAATTGCCTTTAATTCGTTATTATTTAATTTATTGCTCATAAGATTACATGAGCGAATCAATTTTTATTCGCTCAACGGTTTTATATCAGGCTCGACCCATTCCTTTCGGGCTTGTACTGAAAATACCTGCTCCCGACTGTAATAGTTTAGTGGAAGGGATGTTGGATATTTTTCTTCTACAAGTTGATTGGCCAGAGCCTCGATAGACGTTTCTAAAATATATTTTTCCAGGAATCTTGCTACTACAGAAATCCAGAAAAGGGTTAGCGTTTCATGGTAGCCGGATGTATCAGTATTCTGACCTCCGGATGCTATATTGTATTTCTGTATACCTTCACAAATTCTGGGAATCGCCTCGTCGCTGGAGTAGGACCACAGATACCACAATGCCATCAGCAAGTGTGCTTCGTGTGTCCACTTTTCTTTCGGAAGCGTTCCACTCTCAAAGCCGTAAATCAACTCCCTGATATCTGCGGCGGTTAGTTGTGCTATACCTTCTGTGGTCATTGTGAAATAAATGTTTTGCAGGTTTATGATAATTAAATTGTGATTTACATTGGTTACCCCGGACTGATTCGAACATTCATTTGTCGGGTAGAAGCCGACCGTCCTATCCCTTGGACGACAGGGCAATGTTTTGAATTAGCTTAGTGTAATCCCTGCTACACTAAGTAGCAGGGAATTTAATTATTCTGTTGCTACAGGCGTTAATAAGTTTTGCAGAAAGGCCCGATCCTGAGTAAAAACTGGAACATCACTTACAGTCCATCGATTGCGTAAAGCACCTTGTTTTTCAAAGGATTCTTTGGTGATGATGCGTCCTCTTTTGTATCTGGGAGCATAGTCATTCCAGTTAATGCCTTTCTGAAAAATCAACTCCTGTTTTTGATCGCTGCTCTTATTGGTCAACTCTTTGTGTGTATACAATGACTGAGCTACATTAGAGATGGAGTTTCGGGTAGCATCCTGTTGTCTCCAGATAAAGTAGTTTTCAACTTCTATCTGAAATGGAATAGTAAATACCCGACTGTCAAAATATGCCAGTTTCCCTGGTCTCAATTCATTGAACTTCGCTGTCGCCAGACTAGCAGAGATGGAAACCATTTTCTGAATATTGCCATCAAACCAGGCTGCAGTAGTGAGTTTATCAAAATCAGTTAGAGCAATAGAAATCTCATCTGATTGCACATACGCAAAGCGAGCTCCCTGAATATTGGCACATAGAAAGCTGGCAGTTACATCCATATCCTGCATAAACTGATCATCGAAAGGGCGGGCTAATCCACGGGTATAGGTGTGAAATGCCTTTCCATCTATTCTGATAATGGTATAGGTACGTCTGGGTAAGGCAAACCGGGTCCTGTCTTCATAGTACATTTTCATCCGGTCGCCTAAATTATCTTTCATAGTTGTAGTTATTAAAATTGATTGCTAATTCCAGAGCATTCCAGCCGGATTGAGTTCTATCTGGAATTTCTGAGCATCACCAAAGTTGTCAAGCTTTCTTTTCTTCTGAAGGATAATATCTTCATAAGCATAAAACATCTGACGGGCAGCTATCCTATAAGGCATTTTACCCACTCCGGTACACAGTCCGGGAATGGCTACCGTTGCTATATCAGGATGAGATGTTGTGGCAACTAAGATTGCCTTCATGGCCAGATATGCATTCAAAGAAGCATGGATCATGAAATCCATTGGTACTCGCATAGTAGGTGCCGAAATCAGATAAGGGATCTTGGAATCAAAGGTTGGGATGACCAACGCTTTGCCTATCAGCAATTCTCGTTCTGGCAGTTCTGAGATCTCTTTTTGTAATCTATCCTGCAAATCCCAGCCAAATCGTTCAGAAAGTAGATAATCTAAGCCTCCATCCATAAATCCAAACGAGTTTGCCGGACTCACAATGGCATCACAACTAAGTTGTGTGATATCCGTGTTAAGGATTTGTATATCAGGTTGGTCCTGAAAATATTCTTTCCAGGCTTCGCCCAACCCAGGTTCTTTATAAGCTAGTAAAAGTTTCATAGTTGTAGTTGTTAAGGTTAGAAAACCTTATTGTTTAACCCACTGTACAGCGAAGTCAATAAATTCCTCACGTACAAATGGAAACACGGTGACATTGGGGATATGATTTACTTCCAGAAGATACTTCTTTCCATCAAGCCCTATCATATAGTCAATGCCTACTATCTGAAAATGAAAGTAGTTTGCCAACCGTTTAGCATCTTCTTCCAGGTCTGAATCAACAGGCATTTGAGCTGCATCCGGGTGATGAATAGACTTGAGCCAGTCTTCCCCTTTCAGGTGAATTTGCCAGACTTTATCACTAATAAGCATAATCCGAACAGCTTCCCCTTCTATAAAAGGTTCGTAAACTGTTATCTCATCCGGAGATGTCCATGTATCCTGAATACGTGCTTTATTCTCTCCACAGTGCCAGTTACTCCATTTCGCTACAGTAGGCTGCTGAGCATGCCATTCACCTGAAGTAAGAGACATTCCTCTTGGAATATCTCCAAATTTCGTAACACGTAGTGCTCTTACCAATCCCGAATGTCGAAGTCGACAATCCATCATACCTCCGGCGTCTGGAAGGCAAGGCCCATTCCATAGAGCCAATAGTGTTAGAAAATCAAAATCATTTTCGAAGATGCCATGGTAGATTACTTTGTCTACCTTTAGGAAAGTACCAGGATGTAAACGACTCTCCACATACAAGTTGCCATCAACCAGTTTAATTAATGGAAGATGTTCATATACAACTGTCAGGCAGTCGAGTTGACTGGTAATTGCGGTAACTTCCGGCGGTTCAAGGCCAACCAGAAGTAATCGTGGTTTCGGACTAAGCATAATTTCATAGTTGTAGATTCATTTTTTACATTTTATTCAGTACATCCAGTAAAGCCTGGGTTTTCATCTCATAAAGATAGGTTTTCACAGAATGCACTTTTTGATCCCGTAACTGAAAGAACACACCTGGAATTTTGGTGCTACTGGCACTGATACCAAAGGTTTTTCTATCCTCAATATCTTTGATCTGACTCCAGTGAGTTTCCAGTTCAGAAATCAGTGCATCATATTTCAGCTTCAGTTTCTGATAGAGTTCTGTATATTCTTTCATATAAGAGAGAAACTCTGAGCCTTCATTGGTTTTGATAATTTCCAGCAGATACCGATGAGTAGTTTTGTCTTCAATTCCTCTCAGAAAGCCGATACTTACATATTGCAGAGACTTGATTTTAACCCGGTTAAAGTTTGCATCACATACTACAAAGCCTTCCTGTTTCATTGGATTCAGCTGCTTGCCAGCTTCCAATACTTCTTCAAGTTTGGTTAACGGAAAGGACGGGACGGCATCCCATTTATATTTCGCTGCGATTATCTCTGGGAATTCTTCCTGCAGGGTTTTCGTATTTCTGGCACCTATCAGAGTCAGATTGTTTTCTGTATAAGGTACTACTATTTGTGTATAGGGAGAGGTAAGCTCAAACACATAACACCAGTCTGTGTCAGTAGGTAATTCATATCCCTTACTTTTCCATGTATTCCAGAACAATTCACTCATAGTAAAAGTCTGGTCTCTGATTTGTCCTGAGGCATCAGGTAAACTGGCAGATGCTATGTGCCAGGCTCCATTATAAAAATAGAGTGTCATAATAGAGCCATCTATCTTTTCATATACCCGTGCCTGAGTCCAATCTATCGTAGATGCATAAAACTCATCATAATTGAAAAACTTTTTGAAAGGAAAAGATACAATCTCCCAATTGTTTGACTCATCCAGAATAATCCCCCGACATTCCTGAACCACAGGTTCACGCATAGAGGATTCAAGCTGATCATATTTTAATTGTACCAGATGAGGATATTGTTTGTGCCTGTTGGCTCTGATCCCATATTGTGTAGTCAGGTCATTCAGAGACTTGCTCCGTAAGAATGTTTGTACCTGTAATTCCATATATATAAAGAGAGATTTTCGTTTGAATCAATTTATTCGTATTTCAATAAGAATTCTGGATTGATGGCTTTAAAAGATACCCTGCCCAGTGTACCCACCTTTTCTGTCAGAGGTCTGATCACAATACCTTCCCGCCAGACAGCTGGATTCAGTACGGACTTTGCTTTTGATTTTTCAACCAGTGCCTGGATATCATTGCTAAGAGCAAAGTCAGTTTCTAGAATAGGCACAGGTGTCAGATCCAACTGAGTTATTGTTTTCTGAAAGCCTTCGAAGTCGAGGTACTTGTACTGATCAATATCAAATACATTGAAGAATTGTATTGTTTGACTTTTTAATTTGTACAGGTTACCCTGAATTCCTTCACCGATGATCTCACCTTGCAACGCAAAATTTCCATTCAGGCTTCTCAGTTTTTCTTCGATTTTTAATGTTCTGGCTACTTTCCATAAGGAGTTATCCGGTGTTTCGAACAATTCCAGGTTTCTGCTACATACACCAAATTCTCCATTTCTGAGGTAGTACGTTACAGAAGATCCATCCAATTTTTCTGTGACGTAACATGTATCACCCTGACAGGCATCCAGTAGTTCCTGAAGTACCTGCACTCTGGTTTCATCTGTTTTTGGAATAAAACTGGGAAACAGACCTTTGGCTATTCCTGCCAATTGAGCAGGGACAGGTGGTTCATATTTGATAATGCCCAAAATATCCGTTACATCCAGATCCTCAGTGATAGGTGTATCTTTTGGTAGAATATGTAATGGAAAACAAATACCCTGAGAAACCTGACCTTTCAGCCGTACTGTACGTATTCTCATACCCCTGGCTTTAAGAAATTCAAACTCAGGTTTTTCAGGCAGCAGACTGTCGATTTCACAGTATACACAGAGGTCGCCAACGGCAAATTCGCCTTTTTTGACCACCAGTTGCCAGCCGAGGACAGTTGCCTTCTCAATGGCGTCTGCTTCTGGAATAGGCTCCAGATTTTTGATTCGTTGAATCGATGCTAATTTTCTCATAGTCGTAGTGTAGTATTGATTGATACCATTAATTGAATAAAAACTAAAAGGGTAACTGGCAATCAGAGTCTTGTTACGGGCTTTTACCGCATCTTCCTGTATTATACAGGACGCTTTGTCTCGATTAAGCTATAGCATACAAGGGTATGATAGAAGTATCTCTGATTTACGACACCTTTTATATAGGAATAAATTCAGAAAGTTGTTACTACAGTGAGGAGTGACAGGCAAAAAGAGCACATTTCTCTACCATTGAGCTATTCTGCCTAAGCAGAAGCAGGAATCGAACCTGCAACCTTTCAATTTTGAATCGAACGAAGTATCTCTTTTTTACGACATCCCATGTAGTACACTCCCTTGGTTGCTTCGAAACGAGTCGAACGTTTATCTGCTGGTTCGTAGCCAGCTGTCCTATCCTTTGAACGACGAAGCAATAGTATTTTAGGTTCGCCCGATGGGATTTGAACCCATGGCTCCCTCATTAAAAGTGAGGTACTCTAGCCACTGAGTTACGGGCGAATAAAAAGAGGCGATAAGCGAAGAATGAAATAATCAATTTTAGATCCGTAGTCTAACGAAGTAACATTTTCCAACGGCACTCTTTGGTTGCGGAAGCGGGACTCGAACCCGCGAGGCACAAGGCGGAGGCTTATGAGACCTCTCAGATACCAGCTACTGTCATTCCGCAATCATGTGTTTTCTGTTTGAGTCAAGAAGAATTGGGGTAACTAGCGAAAAGAGACTATTACATTGCTCTACCACTGAGCTACTCTATCATAAATAGTGATAAAGGCAGGATTCGAACCTGCGACCCATGGCGTTAAAGGCGAAGTAACTCTTCTCTACGACACCCAATATTTTAGAGGAGAGTGTTAGTTTACAATCGTACACTAACACTCCTTACACTCTTTATTCTTTTACAGTCCAGTAGAACTTGACACAAGAGGACTTAATGGTAATGCCACGTTGTTGTTCTTCGGGCATACTATCTGTAACTGTATTGCCACCATCTACGCTACCACGCCGATGAATGGCTTCTGCTAAGAAGAGTATTTCTTCCGAGAGGGTAGTTTTACCAGAGTCGACATGGGCAATAAAGCCGATATTGCGGAGGTTTTGTAAATCTTTCATAGTTTTCAAGTTGTAGTCTTTCAATAATTGTAAAAATTTATAAGTGAAAAGAATCTTTTCCGATTACGACTCTATACGATGAGGTACACTCATCAGTTAAGTATTTCTTTTCTACAATACTTTTCTTGTAATCAATTTTGTCTAAGCTTATTTTTTTCCTTCCGCCAGCGATAAAGTAGTTCTGCTTTTCTCTGTCTTTGTGTATCCACTTGAATTGAATTAATGTCTGCAATCCTATAACATGCCAGACCATTATCTTCTCCAAGTGTACCAATAGAGTGAATAATCACACAATCATCGCCAGTTTCGCGTACAAAGCCTGTTTCAAGCGTATCGTTAACTTCAAGAGAAATCAGCTTTTCCTTTTCCAGAAATTGTTTGAGTACGTTCATTGGCCATTCGTTGATAAGAGAGCTTTCCAGTTCCTGCACTGTCTGTGTCTCCAGTAGCTGGCTATTTTGAATCAAGTGGTCAAAGGATCTTGTATAGTCATTCGTAAATTCTACTCTTTCAATGTTATAGGTCTTTATTACAATGATCCCATCCGATTTCCCAAGAGTGCTAAAGTGTTGAAGGTCTATGGTTTCTGAGGTATAGTTTAGGATATAGCCCAACCAGAATTTGCTATCTCCCCGTAAATAGATAGAGAGTAACTTTTTCTGGGTTTTCGAAATCTCAAATAGTTTTTCCATTGGGAGTTAGAAGTCTGTTAAATCTCTATTTACAAGCAGGTTGAGTAATGCATTGTCTCAACCTGCTATTCAAATATTAAAGGATAATCTTTTCAATCTCAGCTACTGCATTGCTGCCATTTTCAATGGCCTCCAGTATATCAAATACTTTGTCTGACCAGCCTGCAATCATGAAGACATCATTACTTTCAGTCCGTAGTGGCATTTGTCCGTAGCCTGCCAGATCAAACAGATAGATTTTAGCATTGGGAGCAATCTGTTTGTAATTGCGCCATAGTTTGGCAATACTGTTGCCATCACCTTTGCTATTCCATAGCTGACAATCTGTGAAGAACATGACTTTGTCCACTATCTGGCCTTTGTCAATCAGATCCTGTATCACCAGATGACCATTCGTTGCGTATCCTACTTCACCTTCCCGTTTGCGTAGTTCAGTGGTGTTAGCCAGAATATGGTTGCTTGCCAGATTGACTACTTTCCACCGATCACCGAAGAAACCTGAGATTACTGATTTGCTACGGGATTGTAGAAGCATAGCCAGAATCAGACCGATATCATAGTTTTGTATTCGGCTACGTGGTGAGATAAAGGTTTGCATAGAACCTGAAACATCACACGCAAGCAACACTTTTGTATTGATATCAAATCCTTTGATATTAGCTGCGCTAACTTTTACTGCATCTTCCAGTGCATTTAGTATCAGTGAAGTGTAGACTGTATTTACTTCTTTCAGTTCCCGGTATGCTGCCAGAAATCGGAATGGAAGCTGTTTTGAATTTTTAACTTCCCGCTCATTGGCCAGCCGGTCTGCAACCCGATTTATATGTTGTTCACTAACTGTTGCCTGTAGAATATTTCGCAGGTTTCGTAGCAATGCCATATAACCCAGTTTACCAGAATCAATCAATTCCTCCCATTTTGCTTTAACTGCTGCCTGACGAGCTGCTTCATTTTCAAAGGATTGCTGACCTAGTGCAGATAGTTCAACCTCCCATGTGTAAGGTACTGTCAGTCCATCATTCACGATTTTATCGAAGAGCAGTTGTTGGGTTTCATCTTTTGCTTTTGGGTGTACCAGAAACAATGCGTCTCGTAGTTTCACTTCAGCTTCCCGGTTGTATTTTGCAAACTGATATTCGTCAAATTTATTGAAGGCCAGGACAATTCCTCTCTGTAGCTGTTTGGAAAGTTTTCCCAGTTTTTTGATTCCATCCCGACGATTGGCAGCCTGGTAATAGGCTAGAAGCTCGGTGATTTCATCCGCACGCTGGATAATCCGGCTTACCATTTTGGAAACCAATTGATCTCCAGAGTGTATTCTCGCTAGCTCAACTGCTAGTACCAGAGGTATGGATCGTAGGTGCATTTGTTCCCGTGCGTATACAGCAAGTTGTGCTACAAACACCGGATCAACCTTCTGGATCAGCGTTCGGATGCGATCTATTTTCTGATCTGCCTTTTCATAGAACTGATCAGAAAGTGACGATGTTACTACTGCTGAATAGAGTTCCAGTTCTGACGTGATTGTATAGGCAGGTGCACCTTGATGATTTACAATCTGGTTTTTGTTTTTAGTAAGAATATTAAATTTCATAGTTGTAGTAATTGATTAAAGGTGATTAACGACACTTTTTAATGGTAATGCATAGTTTATAGATTGAGGCAACAGGCGAAAAATGACTTTTAAAATTGCACCATCACACCAACGTGTGAGCAGGATTTACGCCTGCAAGCTCTGACTTCCAAAGTCAGCGTGTCGAAGTAACACTTTTCTACGGCACTCATGTGGAAGCAGTAGGATTCGAACCTACTCAGCCCGAAGACAACTGATTTACAGTCAGCTCCAACTCTCCATCTTTGGCGTGCTTCCAGATTACATAAAAGAGGCAACAAGCAAAAAGTCTTCTATGGGCTCTATCGAGCTACCTGTGTTCTGAAATATTAAACTATCCTGATCATTCAGGAACAGGGGTTACACCTGTACACCAGATTGGAACGAAGTATGACTTTTTTACGACACTCTTTTGTCGGGGTGGCAGGATTCGAACCTGCGGCCTCCACATCCCAAATGTGGCGCGCTAACCTGACTACGCTACACCCCGAGACCTTAGCGGAGAAGGTGGGACTCGAACCCACAATACGCTTTGACACGTACGACAGTTTAGCAAACTGCTCCGTTAACCATTCTGGCACCTCTCCATTTTTTACTTAAAAAAGGCTACAAGCGGGAAGAGATCTGGCTTTTCGCCGTCGTCCTTATCCTGAGTCCAGGACAGTGGACACGCCTTCGACATCCCAACGGGTGGGACTTGCACCTTTGCAGGCATTGGCTTCGCTCTATCGGTTACCCGATATACGCTACCTTAGGAGCATTATAGTATGAAGTAACTCTTCCCTACGGCACTTTTTGTTTCATTGATATTTTTTTTCGCTTTCAGTGTGTCCTTTTTGAACGATCCTGTTGGCAAACAGGAGTGGTTGGATTAACCACATCTCACTTCTGCGAATGAGGCCTACTAAGAAGACAAGTACTACTTTGGGGATTTATAACCCCGGAGGTTTATCAGGGAATTGAACCCTTGCCATCTGCCAATAGCAGATATAATCAGCCATGATTTGATAAACCAAAAAGAAGGCAATCGGCATTATACAAATTAGCTTTACTGAAAAGAACGTCTTGCCAATTGCCTTTTGCTAATCTGTATGCTGAGGTTATATGCTGCAAGAGTCTTTCTCTCAGAATGTACTTCTGGAGTATCCGGATCTATCTGTTTTGCAGACAGTCCGGTTTTGGAATCGAACCAATATAACCTAAGTAACTCTTGCCTACGACACTCATTTTGTGGCAGATATCCTGCCTTGGACTCCTTACAGGAATTGAACCTGTATCTCCGCATAGAAAATGCAGTGACTTTTTCCTTAGTCCAAAGGAGTAGGGGTGATAAACGAAAAATGTACATTTTGCTGCTCTAACCACTGAGCTACCATACCTGAGTATGAAAAGGATTCGAACCTCCGACCTGCCGATTATCATCCGAAGTAACATTTTTCTACGACACCCAATAACCTTCTCTGAAGTATGTCTTCAGACTTGTTTGTTGCTCCGGGACGATTCGAACGTCCATCTTCCAGTTCAAAGCCGGAAATCTTAGAAGTGGTCTGAGATAATTTTAAAGAGGCGAAAAGGATAGATTTTGTAGCGAGCCAAGACTATTTTTAGGGGCGTAGCCAGCGGCTACGGGCCGAAAAATAGGCGAAGGCGCAGCACAAAAGATACCTTTGAAGCCTTTAAGAATTATTTTTGACCACTTCTTTAGCCCTTAGACGACAGAGCAGAGTGCGCCATGATTTCAAAGAACATTTCCCGATCGTTATCGAGACAAATTCAGAACTTTCGAATGTTCTGAATAAATTGAAATTTGTTAACTATAAGCTTTCGCTTGTTTTCTAGCCGTTTTTCTGCTTTAGAAGCTGAAATCGTGAATTGAAAAGGGATAGAAAATAAAAAAGCCCGAACTTTTTGGGTTCGGGCTATATATCTGTGTGTTGATTGCTAAAGAAACCTATGTTGGTTATTTAGAGGGTCACACTTACATACGCCCGAATATACCTCGCCTACGCGGCTATCGTTACTTCTTCCGAAGTTTATCAGCATCGCCGGCTTGGTTGAACAATATGTAATGTGCTGTAACATCTTTGTAGTTATTTACTGGTTAATACCAAATGTGATACAAAGGTAAGTGAGATGAAATCACATTTGCAAATTTTCAAATGGAATATTTTTTTAGAAAATTACTTCGTTGGCGTGTTTCTTTGCATGAAAAGAATGAAAAATACAAACCGGGAAAGTTATTATATACTTAATATACTGCGATGATTTAAAGGGCGGTGACTTCTGGGAAAAGTGCAAGAAAAAATATTTTCATTTTTTCCTTAAAGAGAGCGGGAGACGGGGTTCGAACCCGCGACCTCGACCTTGGCAAGGTCGCGCTCTACCAGCTGAGCTACTCCCGCTTTTGTGCCACAAATATATAAACAAAAAATTAATTGTCAATAACTGTGGCTATACGTAACAAATCATTGGTCGCTTTTAAGCGATGTTGTTCCAGTGAAAGCTTGTGTAATTCCAGTCGTAACTTATTATTTGTGTCTTTACTAAAGCATAACGTACTTCCCTTACAGGAATTATCAGCTTTCTCCCCAATAAGTAATACAGGGAGCTTAGTTGCATTAGTAATAATTGGCTGCATAGCCTGGGTTTCTTTCGTTGAAAAGTATAGTATGTGATAATTTTCGATTACCCCTACAGCATGACTGGCTGCTATCTTCTTTACTATTGTTGTCCTACCATTATGGGTAGTAGTATTGGATATCATCTTATCCAGTTCACCAGCAATGGAGTTATCCCCTACAATGCCTATCACAAAATCACCTTTAGGGGCACTTTCCGGCCAGTTGATATTCTTGGCAATGTTATAAATGAATATTGCTCTCATTTTACTTTCGATATCCTGAGCAAAAAGATGGCAGTGAGTTAAGAAAATAAAAATAATTGCTAACTGACAGGTTTTTACAGAATAGAGATACGTATGTCTTTTCATGCTTGTGATTGAGTTTAGAGGCACATATATTGGCAGCACAATAATATTCTGCATACGCTAGATTACTACTGCTAATGCCAAAAGCTCAGAAGATGCTTTAAGTTTATGGCTTTCCAGCATCTTTTTGTTGAGTTCCAGTTTGATCTGATCTGTTTCTTCGTCTATATATATACTTATGGTACTGCCTTTGTTGGCCATACCCATACCTTCACTAACCAATAATGTGGATGAATTACTCAGGGTACTGTTCAGTTCTTTAAGGGTTTTACTTTCTTTTTTAGATATATACAAAATATGGCAAGTTTGTAAAGTACTTACGTTGGCATCTGAGCTAAATTTTTTGACGGCAATGTTTCGTACCCCATTAACTTTTAATTTAGAAGTTAGTTTTTGCAGTTCAGCCTCTACTGGACTATCACCCAGAACACCAATCACAAAGTCACCACTTTCTGTGTTGGGAGGCCATTTAATGTACTTGGTAAAGTTGTAAATGAAAATGCATGTTAATTTGCTGTCTACCTGTTGAGCTGAAGCTTGTAATACAGGTAGTACGAGACTGAATACTACTATATAAATCAGGGAATAATATCGTTTCATATTCTACGAAATAGAGATTAATTAGTTTGTTTCAACGTATAGGAAACACGAATCAGAAACTCTCGTGATGGACCTGGTAGTGGGGCATGACCGCCATTATAAGGTTGAATAAAAGCAAACTTTTGATTTAGGATATCATAGATGCCTAATCCGACTTCAAGACCGGAAGTAAGAAGGTTTTGTTTGCGAATAAACGTATTCAATAAAGCGGCAGGGGTAAATTTTCCAACTGTTTCCGGTGCAATATAGCTGTACCTGTTACTTAGTAAAGTACCAGAAAGACTCGCATACCAGTCTGAGCCCAGGTGTACATTGCTGTTGATTCCTATCTGATGAGCAGGGTTTCCAAGTGTGACATTGTTTTTGCCTGGCACACTATAAAGAGAAATAGTTTCTTTCTTCCATGCAGTCGTATAAAAAGCATAACTTACTGTCAGGAATCCCCAGCGCTCTTTTAGTTTGTATTCCATTTCCAAACCGCTACTGCCACTTCTGGGAAAGTTTTGATAGGAATCACCCTCTTCAAAATTGTAGACAATAGGGTCTTTAGTAGTTATGTCAAAAAGATTGATTGTCAGGAAAGAATTTTTACCAATCTGGTACCCGGCTTCCATTTCCAGGACACTGCTTTTTTCAGGATTAATACGATTATCAATACTAAAATTGATATTTTCAATTCCAGGAGCACGGAATGAGTTGGAATACAATACTTTGAGGTGAAGTTTATCAAACTTACGGGTAATACCTAAACGAGGGACAAACGCAGATCCAAAGGCATCATTGTGATCATAGCGCATACCTATGGTAATATGTGCTATAGAGAATTTAAGTAATGTTTGAGCAAACAGCGCTTTGTTATTGAAAGTGACATGTCTGCTTCCATTGTAAAACAATGTATCACCTTTCTTAGAGAAGTTATATCCTCTATCATTGAAAAATTCTCCACCACCTATAATGTTGACGCGGCGGGATAGATCATAGGTAAGGGTGATGCTTCCCCGACTGCGATCTGCCTGTTTATTGTAAGAGGAGTATTCTTCTGTGTTACCTGAATATTGCCAGGGCAGCTGCCGTTTGAAACTCAGACGTGGAGTTATGGTAAGTTTGCTATTAATTTCCCATTTGTATTTGATTTCTCCCAGCCATGACTTGAAATTATTGGGATATGCCCGACTCAGACTAACATCATACCCATCTCGAATAGTGGCTTGGTAGTCATCATAAATTCCCCGGACCGTCCAGTTTTTGTAGGTTATACCAAGATTTACATTGGTTGGATTCAGTGCCGAATTATTTTTCATGGAATACGTCTGTGGCACATAGGAAGTATCAATACGCTGGATTTCCTGCTCATTATATACTGTGTCTATCCGACTTATTCCCTGATAAAATGAAGTGAAAGGTTGATCACTACGCTGGCCTTGTCCTGCAAATACTGCAAGAGAAAGTCCCCAGTTTCCTATTTTCTGACCAGCAGAAATACTGATATTGCGTCGGGCATAGGCATGCTCCATAGTTCCATAAGTACCCGTAATTTGTAACCCTTTCAAATCATCATAGCTTTTGGTAATGATACTGATTACTGCATATTCTGCATAACCACCATAAATAGCAGATCCAGGCCCTCGGATTATTTCGATCCGTTTTATCTGACTTACATCGAAATGATTGCCAAATTGTAAGGTACTGTACATTGTTTCATTCATCTCTTGTCCATCCAGCAGTAGTAGTACTTTGCCTTCATGTGCCCAGTTTCCTCTTATACTAAGGCCTGTAACGCCTTGGGTATCCATACCAAATTGAAAGCCAGGCACCATACGTAAGACATCTATCAGGTCTCGGGCTCCTGAAGATTTGATGTCTTCTTCTGTAATGAGTGAAACAATACTTGGTGATTTTCGGGAAGACTGGGCTTTTTGTGAGGCAACCCCAATCAAGGAATTTATTAACTTCTCAAGTTCACTTGACATAGTCACTCCGGAAGCTTTTAACTTCAGCAGTTCTTCCAGTGACATAGAATAATAGTCATATGTAGTAGTTGTATCAATCTCGGCTTGGGCTGTTTGCTGGGCGCTTACTGAAATGAATGTACCAAGGATTAGGAATCCTGTTAAAATAGAATAGTGACCTATTTGTTTTAACAAAATAGTGAATGATTTATACATGGATATCCCGACAATAAAGTAAGTATGTTGTAGTATAAGAGAATGGTTGTATTGTAACTGTTATACTTTTTAGTGAAATGTTGCTTGATTATCAAATAGATAAAGCAAAACTCGTATAAGATATGCGTAGGAAAAACACAATTATACACTACTGCTTTTTGTGTAATATATTTGCAGAAATGAATGTTTTAGAATACTTCTATCAGGTTGAAAAGAGCTATGGATAGTTTATGCTATGCATTGAGAGTTATTTTTTGTTGTTCCCATACTATTTTTTTACTGTATTTATAGTGTCCAGATATATTGATTTTTAGTAACTTGAGAATAATTCTGAGGCATTTAAGAAAGATTATTACATGATAGGTTCTAAGTTACCGAGGAAATTCCTGTAAACTCGAATAAAAAGGATATTTCACAGAATATTGTGGTATTGAATCAAGATAGGTGGCAAATAAAATATCGTTATAAATCTCAAAGGAAAAATATAGTAAGTTTTGTTTGGAGAAAAAGAAAATACTCCAGAAATTAGCAGCGTTTTTACAGTACTTTACTAAGTGAAAATACTCATTCAACATATTATTTTGGTGGTGGTGCTACTCTCTATTATTAGTGGGTGAGAAAGGCATTGCATATCTGAAAAAGACCTTTCTCACTGTAGGAAGGTCTTTTTTTTATCACTACAACCCAAAAAATATGAAAAGCGCAACAATAAAATCGTATCAATCTCAGGATGCTGCCAAATGCAGCAATCGGACATAAATATATGCCTGACAGCCTTTCATGCTCTTATGTGTGAAAGGCTGTTTTGTTTGTTAGAATCTAGCTTTTGAAAAACCTATTTATTACTACTATTTCGATCAAAAAGAATGAATGAGCCACTGAATAAATATTCGCGTACATTAACACAAGAAGTGACAAATCCTGCTGCTCAGGCTATGTTGTATGGTATCGGTTTAACAGAAACTGATATGGCCAAAGCTCAAATTGGCATTGCCAGCACTGGATATGAAGGTAATCCATGTAATATGCACCTAAACGGCCTGTCTGTATATGTAAAGAAAGGTATTCAGGAAAATGGAATGGTAGGATTGATATTCAATACGATTGGTGTTTCAGATGGTATGACCAATGGAAATGATGGTATGTCCTATTCATTGCCTAGCCGGGATATTATTGCTGATTCAATTGAAACAGTGGTAAGTGCTCAGTGGTATGATGGGGTTATTGCTGTAGTAGGTTGTGATAAAAATATGCCAGGTGCTATGATGGCTATGGGGAGGTTGAATCGTCCGGCAATTATGGTATATGGTGGAACTATCCGTTCTGGTAATTACAATGGAAAGAAGCTGGATATTGTTTCTGCCTTTGAAGCACTGGGTCGCAAGTTTGCTAATAATATATCCGACGAAGAGTATAAAGGTGTTATTCAGAACTCTATTCCTGGACAAGGAGCGTGTGGAGGGATGTACACTGCCAATACAATGGCTTCCAGTCTGGAAGCTATGGGTATGAGTTTACCTAATAGCTCTACCTATCCGGCTACACACGAAGGCAAGCTGCAGGAATGTGTACACATTGGGGCTGCTATGAAAAATCTCCTTGAAAAACAGATCCTGCCAAGAGATATTATGACAGGTAAAGCATTTGAAAATGCTTTGACTGTAGTAATGGCTACAGGTGGATCTACCAATGCTGTATTACACTATCTGGCTATTGCACATGCCGTAGGAATTACCTTTACTCTCCAAGATGTACAGGCTATCAGTGATCGTACACCGTATCTGGCAGATCTGAAACCTAGTGGAAAGTACTTTATGGAAGATGTATTATCTATTGGGGGTGTACCTGCTATCATGAAATATTTGTATCAGCAAGGATTGCTTCATGGAGACTGTATAACTGTAACAGGAAAAACGGTTGCTGAGAATCTGGCAGACGTACCTGATCTGGATTTTGAAACGCAATCTATTATTCGTCCCATTTCTAATCCGATCAAGAAAAGCGGACATATTCAGATATTGTTTGGTAACCTGGCTCCGGAAGGTGCAGTGGCAAAGATTACAGGTAAAGAAGGGGAGTTTTTTGAAGGTATAGCAAAGGTATGTGAAAACGAGGAAGCATTGATTGAGTTTGCATCTAAAGGAGAAATTAAACCCGGACATGTGGTTGTAATTCGTAATGAAGGACCAAAAGGGGGACCTGGTATGCCTGAAATGCTAAAACCTACTTCTGCTATTATGGGTGCTGGATTAGGAGATAAAGTTGCTATGATCACAGATGGACGTTTCTCCGGAGGTACACATGGTTTTGTGGTAGGACATGTTACACCTGAAGCACAGGAAGGTGGCCCTATTGCATTGATTAAAGATGGAGATACTATACGTATTGATGCAATAAATAATACAATTGACGTTCTTATTTCAGATGAAGAAATGGCATCCCGTAGAGCTGCATGGGTACAACCTGCTTATAAAGCCACTCAGGGTATCCTGAAAAAATACATTAAAAGTGTATCTTCTGCATCACAGGGATGTGTGACAGATTTATAAGACATCAGGATGAGAAGGTACAATAGATAGGTTGTGGAGAGCTCAGACTGAAAGACTAATAGCGTACATTTTTTATATTTATACAACTATGCTTACAAAAGAAATCGCAACTGAATTCGCCCAGGATTGGGTAGATTCCTGGAACAAACACGATCTGGATCGGGTGTTAGATCATTACACAGATGACTTTGAGATGACTACACCTTTGATTGTGAGTCTGATGAACGAACCTTCTGGTACTTTAAGTGGAAAGGATCGAGTCAGAAACTATTGGGAAAAAGGATTAGAGAAGTATCCGGATCTGCATTTTCAGATTATTGATGTTCTCAGCAGCGTTTCTTCTGTAACCATTTATTATACGTCAGTACTGAATAAAAAAGCGGTGGAATTTTTTCTGTTTAATGAACAGGGAAAAGTGTACAAAGCAATTGCTCACTATGACTAGTGATTGAATATATCTATTTATCTTACCATTTAATTTATTTGAGAATTTCTGCACGCAGTCAATTCTCATTAACAAATAAATTGATCATCAACTGATAAACATATGCAGACATTACAAGCAAAGAGTGATAAAGAAACCAGTGTAAAACAAGATCCTATTTCCGGGTCAGAAGCTGTATTACGTTGTCTGATTGAAGAAGGCGTTGAAACGATTTTCGGCTATCCGGGAGGTGCTATCATGCCCATCTATGATGCTTTATATGGATATGCAGACAAGCTGACTCACATACTGGTTCGTCATGAACAAGGAGCTATCCATGCTGCTCAGGGATATTCCCGTGTAACAGGTCGGGTAGGAGTTTGTTTTGCCACATCAGGACCTGGTGCTACCAACCTGATTACTGGTATTGCTGATGCACAAATTGATTCTACACCTTTGGTATGTGTAACAGGTCAGGTTGCCTCTCCTTTACTGGGAACAGATGCTTTCCAGGAAACAGATGTAATTGGTATCTCTATGCCTGTAACGAAATGGAATTATCAGATCACGAATGTAGACGAAATTCCTGCTGTATTTGCCAAAGCATTCTTTATTGCTAAATCCGGGCGTCCGGGACCTGTTCTGATTGATATTACGAAAGATGTTCAGAATGCTATGATGCAGTTCTCTTACAAAAAATGTGAGAAGATTCGTAGCTATGCCCCTTATCCAAAGCCTACTCAACAGAGCTTACAGGATGCAGCTGAATTGATTAATACTGCTAAGAAGCCTTATATTCTGGTAGGGCACGGCATATTGCTTTCAGGTGCCCAGAAAGAGATTGTGGAATTTGCTGAGAAAGCCCATATCCCTGTTGCTTCTACCTTGATGGGTCTATCTGCATTTCCTACTGATCATCCATTATATGTAGGCTATCTGGGAATGCACGGAAACTATGGTCCTAATATCAAGACGAATGAGTGTGATGTGTTGATAGCTATTGGAATGCGTTTTGATGATCGGGTAACAGGTAATCTGAAAACATATGCCCGTCAGGCGAAAGTAATTCACATCGAAATCGACCCTGCTGAGATTGATAAGAATGTAAAGACGGCGGTAGCTATTAATTCAGATGCAAAAGAGGCTTTACATGAATTGACTCCATTGATCAAAAAACAGAGTCATACAGAATGGCTACAGGAGTTCAGAGATTGTGATAAGATAGAACATGATAAGGTGATCCAGCATGCACTACATCCTGAAACTGGTAAGTTGAAGATGTCTGAAGTAGTGAATGTAATTTCTGAAATGACAAATGGAGAAGCTATTGTGGTAACTGATGTCGGTCAGCATCAGATGGCAACTTCCCGTTATTACAAATTTAAAGTAACAGATAGTAATGTGACTTCTGGTGGTTTGGGAACCATGGGCTTTGCTCTGCCTGCTTCTATGGGTGCTAAATTGGGTAAACCAGACCGTCAGGTAATTGCTGTCATTGGAGATGGTGGGTATCAAATGACAGTACAGGAGTTGGGAACTATCATGCAGTATAACATCGGGGTGAAGATTGTGGTATTGAATAACAGCTTCCTGGGTATGGTACGTCAGTGGCAACAACTGTTCCATGAAAAACGGTATTCTTTCACAGAAATGACCAATCCCAACTTTATCAAGCTGGCTGAGGCCTATTCAATTCCTGCAGAGAAAGTTGAGCAGCGTGAAAACCTGAAAGCAGCTGTTCAAAAGATGCTGGATGCCAAAGGTCCTTATTTTATGGAAGTAATTGTAGAGACAGAAGAAAACGTATTTCCAATGGTACCAGCTGGAGCATCCGTAACGGATATTCGTTTAGAGTGATTTAGTGAAAGTATCCGTAAAGTTTTAGCCTGCTATGGGAAAACTTTACGGATCGTTATCGAATTTTACATAAAAATAAAAGATGCCCTATGCCTAATCCTCAGAATGAGACTCAGCAGTGGAATGCACAGTTTTATGATACAAAACATGCCTTTGTGTTTCAGTATGGTGAAGATGTGATTAACCTATTGAATCCACAAGCAGGTGAGCGAATTCTGGACTTAGGTGCAGGAACAGGACATCTGGCAAAGAAAATTGCCGGTTATGGTTGTGAAGTGATAGGTATTGACAATTCGCCGGAAATGGTTGCGAAGGCTCAGACTGCTTATCCGGAAATTGCTTTTTTTCAGAAGAGTGGTGCTGACTTCTGGTTTGATGAACCATTTGATGCTGTGTTTTCCAACGCTACATTGCATTGGATACATACTCCTGAAAAAGTAATCGAGTGTGTATACAAAGCGCTAAAACCAGGAGGCAGATTTGTGGCTGAATTCGGTGGAAAAGGAAATGTGCAGCGTATATTGGTTGCTTTAGCTGAAGCTTTACGAGCTAAAGGAATGAACACAGATGTGCATACGAATTATTTTCCAAGTATCGGAGAGTATACACCGTTGCTCGAAAGAAGTGGCTTCCGTGTGACATTTGCTGCTCATTTTGATCGTGACACCGAACTGGATGATCCTGAAAATGGCGTTATTGACTGGATTCAGATGTTCAGAGGATTTGCATTGAAGGAATTATCAGAAACAGCAAAGACTGAAGTCTTTGCCCAGATTAAAGAGTCTTTGAGATCAACCAACTTTCATGATGGAAAGTGGTTTGCAGACTACAAACGTTTACGTTTTGTGGCCATCAAAGAGTAGTATAACTAAATAAATTTTGACACTAAGGTTTAGTCCATAATCAGACGTATTTATGAATACTCCACAACCGGATAATGAACGGACATTTATCATCTCCGTTCTGACTGAAAACAAAAGCGGGTTGCTTAATGCAATTACCATTATCTTTACGCGCCGGAAGATAAACATTGAGAGTATCAATGTCTCAGAATCAGAAGTAGTAGGTGTGAGCCGTTATACGATTGTTGTGAAGCTTACTCGTGAAAAAGCTGAAAAGCTGGTAAAACAGATTCGCAAACTAATTGAAGTATTGGGTGCCTTTCTGTACGAAGAGGAAGATACCCATTATCAAGAGCTTGCTTTGTATAAAGTTCCTCTGGAGCCCTTCCTGAATGACAGTCAGAATACTATTGAAAATCTGATACGTCAGCATTTTGCACGTATTCTGATGGTAGAGCGTGAATATATTATTATTGAAAAAACTGGTAGAAAGAGCGAAACCCAACAGTTGTTCGAAGAACTGAAGGCATTTGGCGTTTCCGAATTTGTTCGTTCTGCCCGAATTTCTATATCCAAGTCCAAGCGTCGTACAGAGCGATTCCTGGAAGAACTGGAAGAACTTAGTGCCAGAACATCTAAAAAAGTTGAGTATCAGGATTAATCATATAATTTTGAAACATATGTTCTGATTTTAACCTGTAGAACAAACTAAAAGTCTGTCATTATAAAGTAAATTAACCTTAACCTTTATTTAATTAACAATTCAAGTATCATGGCAAAAATTAACTTTGGCGGAACCGTAGAAGATGTGGTAACCCGTGAAGAGTTCCCAATGGAAAAAGCAAGAGAAGTTCTGAAAAGCGAAACCATTGCAATCATTGGGTATGGCGTACAAGGCCCAGGACAAGCGTTGAATCTTCGTGATAATGGCTTTAACGTAATCATTGGACAACGTAAAAACTCTAAAACATGGGATAAAGCAGTTGCTGACGGTTGGGTGCCAGGACAAACTTTGTTTGAGATCGAAGAAGCTGCTGAAAAAGGAACTATCATTCAATTCTTGCTTTCTGATGCAGGACAAATCACTCTTTGGCCAACTATTCAGAAATATTTATCTCCAGGCAAAGCGCTGTATTTTTCACATGGTTTTGGTATTACTTTCAATGAGCAAACGGGTATCATCCCTCCAAAAGATGTAGATGTAATCCTGGTTGCTCCTAAAGGTTCTGGTACTTCATTACGTCGCTTATTCCTGGCTGGTAAAGGCTTAAACTCGAGCTTCGCTATCTATCAGGATGCTACAGGTCGTGCGAAAGACCGTGTAGTAGCTTTAGGTATTGGAGTAGGATCTGGTTATTTATTTGAAACAGATTTCAAAAAAGAAGTTTACTCTGACTTAACGGGTGAGCGTGGTACATTGATGGGCGCTATCCAGGGTATATTTGCCGCTCAGTATGAGATCTTGCGTAAAAACGGGCACTCTCCATCTGAAGCCTTCAACGAAACAGTAGAAGAATTGACTCAGTCTCTGATGCCATTGGTTGCTGAAAATGGTATGGACTGGATGTATGCCAACTGTTCTACAACTGCACAACGTGGTGCATTGGATTGGTGGAAAAAATTCAAAGAAGCTACTTTGCCTGTATTTGATGAGTTATATAACTCTGTAAAAGATGGCAAAGAATCTCAACGTTCTATTGACAGCAATAGCCAGTCTGACTATCGTGTGAAACTGGAAGCTGAATTGAAAGAATTGCGTGAGTCTGAAATGTGGCAGGCAGGTGCTGCTGTACGTCAGTTGCGTCCTGAGAATAAATAAGGAGTTTACTCTGTTTGCAGGGTTATCAGGGTATTGTTATCCTGATAACCCTGCAATTTTGTTTTTAGAATAGCTATATAATATCTTTACATAGTAAATAGTTAGCTATTAATTATTGATTGAATGTCTTTCCGATTTATAAGTTTCTTCATACTAACTGCAATTGTGACTTTTATATCCTGTAAAGGAAGGAAAGCAGAAACCGGAACCGAAACTGTAAGTGTTACAGATAGTGTACATATTGATCACTTTGACTGGAAAGTATCAAAATATAAATATGTTAAGGCTTATGTGATCCCGGATCATTTAGCATGTCTATGTTTTGTAGATGAAATGCGAAAAAAAGAGTTCATTGCCAGACTGGATAGCACACAGAATAAACTATTGCCAGATAAAATATTATCTGAAAAACAGATACGAGAGATAGAAACTTTGTTTACAAAAACAAGCGAAGATGATATGTATGGGATGGGAGCAGATTGTTTTAATCCCAGACATGCTATTGTTTACTATGATGACCAACATCGTTCTACAAATGCATTATTAGTCTGTTTTGAATGTGGCAGAATAGAAGCCTTTCCTGACACACAGGAAAATTTGGATCTTTACACTGAGAATTTTCGTTCTTTCTTTGAGAAACTAGGATTGCCTGTATTTGATAATCCAATTGAATATGAGGCTTATATTGATTCGTTGAAAACATTGAAGAAAACCAAAAAGTAATATGTCACAGAAACCCCAAACCTTGTTTGATAAAATCTGGGATAGCCATGTCGTAAAGCGGCAGGAAGGACACCCGGATGTAGTGTTTATTGATCGTCATTTTATCCATGAGGTTACCAGTCCACAAGCCTTTAATGGCCTGCGTCAACGTGGTATTCCTGTTTTCAACCCACAAAGGACTACGGCAGTACCTGATCACAACGTACCTACCAAAGATCAGTTGCTTCCTATCAAAGATGCCTTGTCTCGTCATCAGGTAGATACACTACGTAAAAACTGTGCAGATTTCGGAATTGAACTGTATGATTTAGGTCACCCTTATCAGGGCATTGTACACATCATAGGACCAGAGTTAGGATTAACCTTACCTGGAATGACTATCGTGTGTGGTGATTCTCATACAAGTACTCACGGGGCCTTTGGAAATATTTCTTTCGGTATTGGTACCAGCGAAGTGGAAATGGTGTTGTCTGCTCAATGTATTATGCAGTACAAGCCTAAAAAGATGTTGATTGAGATTAATGGGGAATTAGGAAAAGGAGTGCTTTCTAAAGATATTATCCTATACATCATTGCCAAGATTTCCGCAGGTGGTGCTACCGGATACTTTGTAGAATATGCAGGTGATACCATCCGTAATCTGAGTATGGAAGCCCGTATGACCATCTGTAATATGAGTATTGAGATGGGAGCACGGGGTGGTATGATTGCTCCGGATGAAATAACCTTCAATTATATCAAAGGCAGAAAGTTCGCTCCTCAGGGAGAAGAATGGGAAAAGCAACTGGCTTACTGGAAAACATTGAAGACAGATGAGGGAGCTGAATATGATACTGTATTGAGATTCAATGCAGAAGATATTGAGCCTATGATTACCTATGGAACCAATCCTGGTATGGGTATCAAAGTAACAGATCGTATTCCGACACTGGCTGAACTGAAAGATATTGCTGAGCAGACTTCTTTCAAAAAATCGCTGGAGTATATGGGACTTGAAGCGGGTGCTCAACTGCTTGGCAAGCCTGTAGACTATGTGTTTATTGGAAGTTGTACCAATGCCCGTATCGAAGATCTGCGCCTGGTTGCAGACTTTGTAAAAGGTAAGCGAAAGGCCGATAACGTAGAAGTATGGATTATTCCAGGTAGTAACCAGGTGGCAACACAAGCTAAAGCAGAAGGACTTGACAAAATCTTTGCAGAAGCGGGTTTTGAGTTGCGTGATCCAGGATGTTCTGCTTGTCTGGGTATGAACGAAGACAAAGTGCCTGCTGGTAAATACTGTGTTTCTACTTCTAACCGTAACTTTGAAGGACGTCAGGGGCCTCAGAGTCGTACCTTCCTGGCTAGCCCGCTTACAGCAGCTGTAGCCGCCGTAACAGGTAAGGTAACTGATATCCGGGAGTTTGTATAACGAATCATTAGAATAGATTTTATTACATAAAGGATTGACAATCTTTATAGGCGCAACAAAGTCTGGTATGGCATTGTTGAAAGTCTGGAAAGGATGTCAATCCTTTCTTTTTTAGTAGGTTAGCAGTAGCGTATATTTTTTCTACATGCCATGAACGTAATTAGTGACTGTTGGCTGATTGATGAAAAATGGGCTGAAATAGCTCTGCATATTGCTTATTGTGTTATTAGAGCCAGTGTTACAAAATTCTCTGCCAGGGTATAAAATGAGACTAGCAGTTACTATGTTGCCTTCATTGCCTAGAAACTAGAAAATTGTTTACCTTATAATCTTTCTGTATATGTTCCGCTTTGCTTTCATCATACTTGTGTTTTTTACTTGTGCAGGATTCACAAGAGCACAAATTTCTGCAAATCAGCTGGTTGGAAAATATTGGTTGTATTTGAAAGAAGCCAATCAGAAGACAGATGAGTTTTTTGAGATTAAGCCAGGAGAAGGACAGAACTATGTGTTTATCTGGCCTGATCAGTCTTCCTGCAAACTGGTTCCTGAATCAGCTTCTTCATACCGTCTGGATTGTAAGGATGAAAAATTGCAGGTTACATTTGAAACAGATGGTAGTAAAATAAAAGGATTTACGCTACATTCAGCAAGTAGCCCTATGTACGGTCTTAAAAGCGAATAACGCTTTTCCTATAAAAGAAGGCTGTAGTCAGCGTTATAGAAGTTATTGGAAACTTCAGGTAAATAAGTACCTTGCTTTCCACTTGTCTATATCATAAACTGACTGCAACCTATGTCTGATTCCGCTTTAACAAAAGATCGTGCTTCCATGCCTTCCGGTACAGCGCCTGTACTGGATCGTCGAACCCTCGAAAATAGCAATCGTAATCTATTATCTTTAGTGAAGCCTGGACTTACTGTGCTTGATGTAGGTTGTGGTACAGGGGCAATCACCAAAGATATTGCCAGATTAGTTGGTGCAAATGGAAGCGTTGTAGGGATTGATCTGAGTGAAGAGTTGATTAACGCTGCAAAAACAAATCATACCTCTGTCACTAATCTCTCCTTTCAGGTACAGGATATTTTTACCTATGAATCAGATTTACGTTTTGATCTGATCACAACTGCCCGCACCCTCCAATGGATGAATCGTCCTAAAGAAGCTCTTCTGAAGATGAAAAGTCTACTTGTGAATGGAGGATGTATTTCGGTATTGGATTACAATCATACTAAGATTGAATGGTTGCCGGCTCCTCCTGCCAGTATGCAACAATTCTATGAAGCCTTTCTTCTGTGGCGTGCTGATGCTGGCATGGATAACAAGATCGCCGATAATTTACAGACTATATTTTCGGAAATTGGATTAAAAAACACTACTATTACCAACGAATCGGAATTCTATCATAATAAAGAATCTGATTTTTATGATACAGCTGGCATCTGGAACAAAGTAGCTGAAACCAGAGGAAATCAACTGGTAAAAGATGGTTACATTACAGAATCTCAGCGCATCAGCGCGATACAAGATTATGATAAATGGTTAAAAAATGACGCAATTTCTATGAAGCTGTATCTACTGGGAGTTACCGGATATTTGTAAAATTATTGAGGGCCTTACAGAATTAAAAGGCCTTTGTGTCCGTTACAGTGGATATCTTCTATAGACTTTAGGCATGCATACAATAGTAGGTATTCTATTTGTATGTTATTGCAGTTATACATTTATCTTCGGTTTTGCATGATTCAGATTATTCCGGCTATTTCTATTTATCAGGGGAAATGTGTGAAAGTTCCACCTGGTGATTTTGAGAATCCTATTATATATGGCGACAGTCCTGTAGAAGTCGCACAACTATTTGAAGAACATGGCATTCGTCGTGTTCATTTGGTAGATCTGGATGGTGCAAAAAAGGGCACGGTAGTGAACTTTAGCGTGTTACGTATGATTTCTGGATATACCAGTTTGTCCATTGACTTTAGTGGGGGTATTCATACCAGTGAAGATGTACAGCTTTCTTTACAGAATGGAGCTACCTATGTAGCTGCGGCCAGTATTGCCGTTACAAATCGAAAAGAATTTAGTTCATGGATAGATACCTATGGAAAAGATCGTATCATTCTGACTGCCGACTCCCGAAATGGCAAGATTATTACAGATGGATGGCGACAAAGTACACAAATAGATCTGTTTGAGCTGATTGGTTATTATCATAGCCTGGGGATAAAATATGTAAAATGTACAGATGTAGGGAGAGACGGTACTATGGAAGGGCCTGCTATCGATCTGTACAAACAACTGTTAAAAGAGTTTCCGGATTTGTGTTTGCTGGCAAGCGGAGGGGTGAGGTCTGTTGCGGATATTGATAAGTTAGCTGTAGCAGGAGTATATGGGGTGATTTTTGGAAAGGCCTATTACGAAGGAAAAATAAAACTCTCAGATCTGAGGCATTATCTTGGGTAAGAGGTTTCTATAGTATACCACTTCATAACAACTTTTATCTCGCTTTATGGAATTCTTGCAAACTTTGCTCATGTCTTTTTTTAATGTATTACCTACACTTTTTCAAATAGGAATCTGTATTTACTATTATTCAAAGAATCGCTCTACTGATGGAATCCTTCTTATCATAGGATCAGGCATTCATTTACTGACATCTTTTATGTATGTTGCTATTCCATTTATTATGCAAAGCAATAACCTGCCTGTTTCCAGCGTGTCTTCTATCTATCAGATAGTTGGTGGATTTAATTTTATTGGTACTATAGCCTTCTTGGCTGGTTTATTTATGCTTATTCAAAAGATGGTAGCTCATAAAGAATCTACTGATAATGCACCAAAATGGTAATGCAGAATGTACATCCACGTTACCATTTCAAAAATCTATTGTCTAGAAGTTATTTTAGGATAATTTTTAAATAGCAAAAAAGCTAGAATTTGTAGTGATTCTTAATTTCACTCCCCAGGTTGTGTGTTATCACCAACCTGAACGATGGGAAACAACTCGTTGGTGATAACACCAACGATGGGGAAAAATGCATCAAAATGGTAAAAGCAGATTTATATTCTGCTTTTACCATTTTAGAATCTGTCTCTTAATGATGATCCGACTTTCCGTCTGCATGTGCTGTTTTCTTGCAGCAATCCTCCAACTGGTTATACGCTTTCTCTTCAGCAGGAACATTATCGGCATCATATCCTGTTTTAGCTACTGCTTTACGGATCTGATCAGGATTAGTCTTCTTTGGATTATAGGCTACAGTCAATACTTTACTAGCTACATCCAGGTTTGATGACTGAACACCTTTTTCATAAGAAAGAGATGTTTCAAGCGTCTTTTTACACATTTTGCACACGGCAGACGTTTTGATCTTAACTTCTGCATTTTTTGATTGTGCCATTGCAGATCCTGCTATAAACACACTCACGAAAAGGAATAAAAGCACATTTTTCATGGTACTAAGAGAGTTTGAGTAAAACAAAATAAACTGATATAATGAGTAAATAGATTTGTATTTATTTGATTCTGAATCGGAAACCGGTGTAGATCATTTGTCCTACGATTGGTCCCCATACTAAGGATGCATCAAAATATTGACCAAAAGGGTCGTTAGCTGCAATGATTGGGTTTGACTGGCGGAAGTTTCCGAGATTTTCGCCACCTATATACCAATCCAGATTTTTGAATGACCGGGTAACCTGTGCATTGAAAATCAGATAAGAAGGGGAATTTTTCTCCTGTTGATACTCAGATGGACTTACCTGAGTGTCCGGAATTCGTTTGCTTCCTATCCATTGAGTAGTAAAGTCAAATTTCCATTTGTCCTTCTTAGTTGCATAGGCCACATTAAACAGTGCTCTGTCTCTACTTACCAATGGTCGGCGACGTAGTTGCTCATTAATAGTGGTACGAACATCATACAACTTATACGCTAACTTAACATCCAGCCGTTTGACAGGCTGATAGTTGAGCTCAACCTGAGCGGTGTTTGCAAAGGAACGCCCCTCCAGGTTATAGAATCGGATTTGTTGCGGATTGGCATCCAGATCTGTTACTACCTGATTGCTAAACTCTGTGCGGTACAGATCTATCAATAAGGAACCATATCTGCCAAATAGCCGAAAGTCATGCGACAGATTGATACCATAATTCCAGGCTTTTTCTGGGTTTAGTCGTTGTGTAACTACTAGTTGCCGTGAGCTTACCAGTACAGCTGTATTTTCCGCAATAGGGTTGGCAACCCGGAAGCCTCTACCTGCTGAAGCCCGCAGAGATGTATGTCGTCCTACATCATACTTCAGGTGCAGACGCGGTGTTACAATGGTGCCAAACAGATTGTGGAAATCTGTCCTCAACCCTGCCACAGCTGTAAATTTATTGGGGATTGTATACGTATACTCCCCAAAAATGCCTGGAACCGATTCGGTTCGGGCAAATGAAGAGTCTCTGTATCTCTCATTGTATTTATCCATCATATAGCTCATACCCATACGTATTGCATGATTGGTATTGCCAATAATTGTCTGATAAATCAGATTGGCATATAAGGTCTGTTCCTGGCCTTTGTAGGTATTATTGCCGAAGAAGGCATTGGTTTCATGATCAACGCCAGAGACAATGATACCTAATCCCCTGTAAGGCGCTTCCGGGAAAATAATCCCTAGCTTTCCAAATACTTCATTACGGCGTGTGGTAGTACCTGTACCATAAGGAGTTTTATGCTGATAATTTGGATCAGGCATAGAATGGCCCATATCCGGATCATAAATCATAGGTATTTCCTCATGGGAGGGATCGTAATAGGAAAGTTGTCCTCCTCTGCGATTATCGTACAGCGTTTTGATACCAAATTGACCTTTTACTCTTTCCCCGTCATATTTCCATCTGTTCAAGGCATTAAATTGTTTGAACATCGGCAGATCCAGAAATCCGTCTTTGTTACGATCCATCTGGTCCATAAAGGATTCTCCCAGTGCGCTACCGTGTAGTAAAAGCCCTGTACTCCATTTTTTACCTACCTTCTGAGCTGATTGTATGTTTAATTCTCCTCGTCCCATCTGATTCAGGTAGCCATTCACAAATAGTCGTTCACTGGCTTCTGGTTTTTGTAACTCTACATTAATCTGACCTGTAATGGATTCATAGCCGTTCACTACCGAACCTGCTCCCTTACCAACATCTATAGAGCTTACCCAGGTACCCGGAGTATGATTAAGGCCATATATAGCATTCAATCCACGTATAGATGGAATGTTCTCTGTCTGCATTTGTACGTATACACCATCCAGCCCCAGCATTTGTATTTGTTTGGTTCCTGAGATAGCATCACTGAATGATACATCTACCGATGCATTGGTCTCAAAGCTCTCAGATAAGTTACAGCAGGCAGCTTTCTGCAGCTCTTTGGTCGTGATCTTTTCTGTCCGGATTGGATTTAAGGGGTCAATAAACGAACTGGCTCGACTATCTTCTATGACAACCTCTTTAAGGGTTTGTCCAGGTTGTAGTGTTACAAGAATTTCCTGTTCTGGAGAGTGGACATGAATTGTATCATTGGTATAGCCCACAAAGCTGATAATAAGCGCATGTGCATTGGCTGGCTGATTAATGACAAACTTTCCATTGGCATCTGTAGTGGTACCTATAGTAGTTCCCTGCCAGAATATACTGGCTCCTACGAGAGGAGATGCTTGCTGCATACTTCCATCCTGTATAGTTCCGCGTACAGTTTGTGACTGAGCAGCTACAGAATGTATAACCAGATAAACTGCTAAAAGCAGAAAAGCTTTTTCTGAAAAAAGACCGAAAGAACGAATGGATAGCCGAAAAGCAGATACGGGTTTTGATCCTATATCTGTATGCCCATTCATCCTGTCATGTCTGACAAAGATGTTCATTGTAGAGTAGAGTGAATATGAAATAAATAGATAATACGCATCCTGAACTATCAGGACGTGAGAGCCTATTACTTCATTCTACTAAATCTGGAGGGTTCTCTTTTTGGTCAGGGTATCCCTGCCAGTTTGTGGGGGAGATGTATTGGTATATCCACAAGCTTCTTCTTCACTGATTACAAGCTTGTGTACAAGGGTAAAGAAGTTCTGAACAACAGCCGTAAAAGCCAGACTGATAAATTTAGTCAGCTTTTGGGAGTATCCAGCCAGATCAATATGCAGGTAAACTGTTTTATCTTCACAGCAGGCTGGCTTTTTGAAGGTTGTCTGAGATTGAGAGGTCGGTTGCTCACAGCTTGTTTTGGCAGAGCAACAGCTTTTCTTCTTGGATAAAACAATAACTTTCTCTTCTTTCATCTGGCAGGAGTGCTCAATAAAGCCCATGCCAGTGCTGACAGTGAAAATCACTCCCAGCATGAAGAACGCCACTATTTTATGGATAAGAAGACGCATACTTACAAATATAAGCCTATAGATAGTTAAAAAACAAATTTTTATTGTTTTTTAACATTTGTTTAGTATGAATATCTTCCCATCCAGACAAAATAGAGAAATAAGATGCTGTTGAGGCAGATGAGATATGTAAGATGGTTTCTACAACCATTACTACCACTCATCTGATTATAGGTAGTTGATTTTATGTTTGCAATATGTTTGCACCCATAATACAAGCTTTAGTGGGTCCGGAATACGGATACGTTCCTGCATAATCTGAGAAGCAGGCAATCGTTTGATCTTTTTAAAGAGAGCCTTATAATAAATGTAAGCAAGGTAGACACCCCATTTTGCACCGCTGGGCAACTGCTTAATGCCTTCGTAAGCAGCATCAAAATCAGCCTGTATATCTGCTTCTATGGTATCTTTGGCTTTGCCGTTAAAGATTGTAAAGTCAATTCCGGGGAAATAAACCCGTCCGCGGTCTATATAATCACTCTTCAGATCTCTCAAAAAGTTTACTTTCTGGAAGGCTGCTCCCAGTCGTTGCGCGGAGGATTTCAATTGTTGGTATTTTTCTTTGTCGTTTTTGCAAAAAACATAAAGACACATTAAGCCTACCACTTCTGCCGAACCATAAATATACTCTTCATAGCCTTGTCGTGTGTAAGAGGTTTCGTACAGATCCATTTCCATACTCTTAAGAAAGGCATCAATCAGGTTATATTCTATACCATACTCATGTACCACTGTCTGAAAAGAGTGTAATACAGGATTCAGACTGATTTTTTCTTCTAGTGCTCTATAGGTGTCCGCTTTGAACCGTTCAAGTAAGGATTTCTTATCAAAGCCATGAAAGGTATCTACGATTTCATCCGCATACCGGACAAAACCATAAATAGCATAGATAGGAAGATGAAATTCCTTATCCAGGGTTTTTATACCTAAAGTGAAGGAAGTGCTGTAACACTTAGTGATTAGCTTACTGCACTCAAAAGTTGTTTGATCGTAAAGTTGCATAAATTCAAGTAAGTGTTTGATAGGGAAGTAGTGGAATCAGGATTTTTCAATGGATGAATTAGCCAAACTCTCTGACAACCTCCGAAGCGACTACCTGACCTGATATCAATGAAGGGGGGACCCCTGGGCCAGGCACTGTAAGCTGACCTGTATAATACCAGTTTTGGATGTTTTTATTTTTAAGTACAGGTTTCAGAAAAGCAGTCTGCATAAGAGTATTCGCTAGTCCGTAGGCATTGCCCCGAAAAGCATTATAGTCATTTTTGAAGTCACTATGGGCATAGCTTCTTTTAAAAACGACTGAGTCACGTATAGAGCAACCTGTGTACTTTTCCAGCCTATCCATGACCATATGATAGTATTTTTCACGGATATCCTCAGTATCAGTCAAATCAGGCGCAACAGGAATGAGAAGGAAAAGATTTTCGTATCCTTCCGGTGCTACTGTAGGATCGGTTTTACTAGGAGCCGAAACATAAAATAAGGGTTTACTTGGCCATTGCGGTTCTGTATAAATCTCGTGCGCATGAACTGTAAAATCCTCATCAAAAAACAGATTATGATGCTGTAATCGTGGAATGCGTTTATTGATTCCCAGATAAAATAGTAAAGAGGAGGGGGCCATTACACGTTCTTTCCAGTAATTCTCCTCATAATTACGTATACCTGGTCCTAACACATCTGCGTCTATATGATGGTAATCTGCTCCTGCTACTACCACATCTGCTTCATGTGTATTGGATTGAGTAATTACCCGACTTACATTTTTGTTTTCTACTACAACCTGCTGTACGTTCTCATTAAAAAGGAATTTAACCCCTTTCTCCTCTGCCAGTTTCACCATGCCTTTGACGATTTCATGCATGCCTCCCATAGGATACCAGGTTCCCATACTGATTTCTGCGTAGTTCATCAGACTGTACATAGCCGGTGTATTCTGTGGAATAGCTCCCAGGAAAAGAATCGGAAACTCCATCAGCTTCAGTATTTTCTCATTATGAAAATACTTCCGGATATGCGTATGAAAAGATTGAAGTACATCCAGCTTAACCACATCAATGAGTAGTTTCATACTCAGAAACTCACTGATGCTCTTGCTGGGTTTCCAGACAAACTGATTCATTCCTACCTGATACTTATAGGCCGCCTGTTCCAGAAATTCTTTGAGCTGCTTTCCACTACCCGGTTCCATCATCTCAAATAGCTGAGCTATTTTGTCAGTACCAGCAGGTAGGTTAATAACATCATTCTCAGAAAAAATAACAGAATATGATGGGTCAAGGCGTATTAATTGATAATAATCAGACGTTTTTTTTCCAAAGCGCTGGAAGTATCCTTCAAATACATCTGGCATCCAGTACCAGCTGGGACCCATATCAAATGTAAAGCCTTCTGCCTGAAAAATACGTGCTCTGCCACCAGGAGTGCTGTTTTTTTCAAGCACAGTCACTTCAAAACCGTCGTTTGCAAGACATGTCGCAGCCGAAATACCTGCAAATCCAGCCCCGATGACAATTACTTTCTTCATACTCAATGAAAAATGATTGGAATATTGAACAGGTAAACCAATGTAATGCTAAAACTCAAATTACACCAGAAAGTTTAAAAAAAGATATTTCTCTAACTATATAAAGCTTACACAAAGTAAACCTAGGTTTCTACCCTGGGTTTATCAGTTTACTATTGGTAAGCGTATACTTTCAGGTGGTCCTTGAGTTCCTTGCGTGCAATATGTATACGATTCTTTACTGTACCTATTGGAATCTGCAGTTTTTCTGCAATCTCATGATACTTGAACCCTTTAAAATACATAATGAACGGCGTTCGATAGGTTTCATCCACTAGTTGTAATGCCCGATTGATGTCTTCTAGTGCAAATGAAGAGTAGGCTAGATTGTAAGTGGTTGCGTTTGTTGAATTAATGTAATGAAGATTGTTTGTATTGTCGATGAATGTATTCCTCTTTACAATACGTTGATAGTTTGTAATAAAGGTGTTTTTCATGATCGTGAACAACCAGGCTTTCAGGTTTGTGCCTTCTGCAAATTTCTCACGATTGATATAGGCTTTTAGCAAAGTTTCCTGCAAAAGGTCATTTGCATCTTCAACATCTTTGGTTAATCGTACAGCAAAAGGCTTAAGTGATTTAGCCATTTTACCAATGGAACAGGAAAACTCTAAGGCAGTCATAGGGCTTCGAGTTAAAAGTGAGATAAAAGTTTTGTTTAACAAATATAAATCAACATTAAACAAAATAACAAGATAATATGATATTTTTTTATTGTAAGACCTTATTTGCTTTCTATTTTGTTTAACTATGTTCTTATTTTAGTTTAACAAAAATCATTCCCTGTACGCCAATAAGATAGATACGTAAAGTGGTATATATCGGATTTGGAAAAATAGGATAAAGAAAGTACTGAATTACAGCGCTATCAGATAGATAGGGTAGAGGATTCGTTACACTTGGTTACACAGGGTTACAGTTATAGGCACACTACTAAATGATTGTAAGTGAAGAGAGTTACATGAGTTACACTGATTTCTTCTATACACATGTTTTAGTATAGTATAATACTATATATAAAGGGGGATAGCTATTGCTCTATTCTTCTTAGGGACTTCTGCGAAAAATGGCAAAACTGTGTATCCGGTGTTACTTTTTTCATTATCAGTTTGTTATGCTGTAACCACAAGTGTAGCCAAGTGTAGAAAGAGTAACAGGTCTTTAACTGTAGTAGTTTTTAAGGGATTGAGGAATCCAGTACTAGTAAAGTAAGAAAGTTCTTCTCTTCTTTTTGTATTCATTTTTGCTCCTTTGGAAAGAATTATTTTCTTCTTTCTGTGCTCTAGGAAGGATCTTCCTGCTACAGCGAGACAGGTATAATAAAAATGAGACCTTTCTTTTGGAAAGTATTTTTTTTCTCAAAAACCAAACATAATTCTATTTGTCACAAGATTCTTACAGAAGGACCGAGAGGGTAAGATCCTTATAGGAGAACAGTAAGGAGTCTTTATTTACAGAGTTCTTTCCAGAAAAGTTATAAGAATGCCATACTATCAAATGCGGGTCAGAAGGGTAAGAAGCGGGTTAGTTGCGGGTCAGATGTAAAGTACTGATAATCAGTTAGGGTAAGAAGGGGTAAGAATATTTTCTATACTACGTGTGTTATATATATTATATAAAAAGAAAATAATAAATATAGAATATACTAACCCTTTCTGCCCCCATTCTTCTGCTACCGTTTAGCCCTAAACATCTTACCCTTCTGACCCCTTATAAATAGGCTATGCGATTGCCCTTGAACCCAGAAAGGAAATATTAGTAAGTAAAACAGATCCTAAAAACTTTTGTCTCCCTAAAAGGATTTTCTACCAGGTCGAAATAGGGATGACAAGGCTGGCAACTTCTGGAATTGTATCTTTTGAGCATAACTAACTCCAGGTTTTTAGTTTGCGCATAGTTCATGACAAAATCTCTTTTGATAAAGGCAAGATTGTGCCACCACGTAGTGAACAAAGTATGCATAACTCCGATCACCTTTTATTTTGACCAGAGTTGCAGTCACTTTTTAGTTTGTGCATAATTCACCGCAAACTATTTTTTGACTAGAACTCCGATCATTTTTTTCTCTTGCGCATAACTCACCGCAAAACCAAAATCTGATTGGAATTCACCGCAAAACTGTTTGTATATAGAACTAGGTGCAACAAAATTTTTGGCATGCTTTGCCATACGTGCATTTCCATTATTGTAAAGCTTGAGGATATAGGGCGTTTTCCTGATACAAATAAAAAATGCCCGACTTTATAGCCGGGCATTTAGGTTTATGTTCTCAATGATACATTATTTCTTCGTTGTATCCTTTGTAGAAGTCCCTTTGTTAAATAATGACTTCAGTTTATTTTTAGCTTCCTCTTCCGCTTTTTTCTTTGCAGCCGCCGCTTTTTCTTCCAGTTCCTTTTTCTGCTTGGCTATCTCTGCATTAATCTTATCCTGTTCAGCCTTCAGTTTAGCTTCAGCTTCAGCCTTAGCTTTTTGTTCCAGCTCTGCCTTTTTCTTCTCCAGTTCGGCTTGTGCTTGCGCTTTTGCTTTGTCTACTTCTGCATTGGCTTTATCTGTCAACGCACTTTTTAGTTGCCCTGTAGCACTGCTACCCAAAATTTTAATCTGAGGTTTGTTGAATGTTCCACCTACACCCAGATCCAACTGAATCTTTTCAGGGTTAGTAACAGGTGTCTTTAGTTGAGAACTTAAGAATGATGTAACCTGAGCTCCTACCTTTCCTGTAGGGACATCCACTTTTACTTTATAATCCAGTGAACCATCTAATCCGTTACTTCCTGAAACATTGGCTGCATAGTCTTTCAATTTTACATCAAAAGGCTGATAGGAAACACGGCCATTTTCAATCTTTGCAGATAAAATTACATCCTTCAGTTCTGCAGGCGTGATATTACTCAGTTTAGTTACTGCTGCAAAGCCTTGGGTTACCGGAGATTCTTTCAATGTAGCCTGCACCAGTTTCAGGATACCGCCACCGGTTACAGTTGCCATATCAGGCATCATATCCTGTTTCAGTAATCCTTTGATAGAAAACTCTGGCACATTTACAGATCCACCAATATATTGTGCCATAGGCATCATGGTTTTTACTGTATTGAATGTCTGGTATGCTTCAGCTATAGCTAAGTTATTGATCTTTAAGTTGAAATCATAAGCAGGTTTTTTAATGTCACGTGAGTCATACCCACCAGTAGCGATAAAGCTGCCTCCCAATGTATTAAATGCCAGATTTTCCATCCGAACTGTTCCATCTTTCACAATGATAGTTCCTACCATATCTTTCAGGTTCATGTTGTCATATAATACTTCTTTAAGAGATGACACCAGTCGGAAATCAATGTTTTTAGGAATTTCAACTACAGTCAATGGTGTATCTTCTGTGGCGGGTTTGTTAGGATCATCTACCATCCACTCATTCACATCAAATTTAGTAGATGAAAAAGACATGTTTCCTTTTATAACCGCATTCTCATGCAATACATAGTTGATATAGTTGGAGATAGAACCTGTAGCGGCTACATCACTTTTACCCAGGAACCCATTAAATGTAGTAAGATTAATTTCCTGAGGAGTAAAGCTCATTTCTGCTTTGGTGATTTTAACAGTCGGCATATCCTTTGTCGAGTAGGTAAAGTTCGTCAACTGAGCAGAACCACTGGTAGGCAGTTTGTCATAACGTTGTGCATCTACATCAGACATCTTTCCTTTGGTTTCAATATCTGCATATACCCTACCTGTAAGAGTCATTCCTTCTATAGGATAAATTTTTGTCATTTTGGTCAGATCAGCTCCACCTTTAACTTTAATATCCCACGTATAATCATCCAGATTTTCTACATATGCTTTTGCTTCCAGTGGTTCTCCCTCCAGAATCATCCGGAAGTTACTTACGTTAATCTTGGTGTCTCTCATCTGACCTGTACTATTATTAATAGTAGCATTGACATTCATTTGTTCAAGAGGAGCAGGAAACTGGCTGGTTTTTACATACCCGTTGGTCAGGCTCATAGCAGCTGTAACAGCAGGCATACGTTTAGCTAATGTATCATATACCCCTTTAGCTTTTACATCTATTGCATACAACCCTTTCAGTGTCATGCCATCAATAGGAAACATCTGAATCAGTTCGGCCAGATTTAATTGAGCCTTTATTTGAGTATCAATATCATATTTCGATAACCCTTTCAGTTTAAAGCGTCCATCAACCGGATTTTTACCCAGATCCAGGTGGAATTTTTGAATGTCTACCAGAATATCCTCCAGGTTACCACTGGCATCATCTACTTTCATGTCTACATTAATATTATTGACAGTAGTAGGAAGTGCTGAATATTTCATGCTACCATTGGATATTTTAGTGTTCAAGCCGAAGCCAGGCATCTGTACACCATTAAAGGTTCCTTTTACATATCCATCGAATGCTATATCTCCTTTTGCTTCCAGATCTTTAAAGCTTTCAGTATATACACCTGGCACCATGGATAGTAGACTTTTAAATGTATTGTCTTTACTTTTGAAGGTGATATCCATTGTGTAGTTAGTGTCTGGCATGGCAAACCATCCATCAAAACCTAACGCAAAATCATTGAGTTTAACATTATTCTCTTTGAATGTATATTTAGAGTTTTTCAGATCCATGCTTAAAGTAATGTCAGCATCTACCTTTTTCTTTGACAAATATTCCACTCCATCAAAATTTATTGTCAGAGAGTCAATAGAAGTCTGACTATTCATATCAAATACTTCCTTCTCAAAGTCTCCACTACCTGTATGGTTCAGATTTACCACTTTGGTATATACAGGAATACTGCGGTCATCATATATTATATGTCCGTTGGTGACAGACCAGCTATCAATACCCACTGCCACATTAGATTGACTGGTATCTACTTCTTCTGTTTGAGTCGTATCTGCTATATAGATGTCCCAGTTGGCTTTACCATCTTTCAATACTTTGGCTAAAATGCGGGGAGATTCCAGGTCTACCGCCTTTACTTTGATCTTATCGCCACTGATGACAGACATAATATCAACAGTCACCTGAAATTTAGGAACTGCCAATAAAGTGTCACTACGAAATACATCCTTACCGACTACTCCGAAATCTTCCAGAGAGGCTGTAATATTGGGAAAATGCTTGAAAAGACTCACGCTAAAGCCTTCTGCATCGAAATATACTTTGGCATTCACTTTCTTTGCAATCTCTTGCTCAAGCTTAGCCTTAATTTCATCTTTATAAATAATAGGTAGAATAAAGGCTGCTCCCAATAGCAGTACAATTACGCCTAAAAAAATAAGGACAACTTTTTTCATGATATAGATTATGGTATGATATGGTTCAGCGAATGTAATGGAAAATAGTATGGCGAAAAAAATCAAACTAATTGAAAATCTGACATTTTCCTTACACACGATATTTTACATAATATAATGTAGCTTAGTGCCATAACGAAAGAAATAAAGAAAAGTAGATAAAAAAGTTGAAATTATTTGGAGAATAGAAGCGGGTCATATACTTTTGTAACCCTGTTCGCAAATCAAGAGTCGAAGACGAGCAGAACAAGAAAAAAAAAGAAAATAAATTTTAGATTTTTCTTGCAGTAATCAAAAACAACTTCTACTTTTGCATCCCAATTCGCTGACAAGGCGAAGAAAGAAATAAAAAACAGAAGAAGTAGGATAAGGTGAAGGATAGAGGCGATAAGGAAGTTAAGTAGTGAAAAAATAAAAATAAATTTTCACAAAACACTTGACAGAGAATAAAAAGAAACTTACCTTTGCATCCCGATTCTGAAAGAGAGAAAAACAAGAGTGGTAAAGTAAAAGTAAGAATCCAAAATAAGAAAACCAAATTTTACAAAGGTTTTTTTAAGCAAAGAAAAGAGAGTA
>JASJOS010000018.1 GCA_030068525.1 Xanthocytophaga flava | reverse complement strand
AACATTGTTGGTGGTTATAGTGAAGGTGATCACCTCTTCCCATTCCGAACAGAGAAGTTAAGCCCTTTCACGCCCATGATACTGCCTTCACCGGTGGGAAAGTAGGTTGCCGCCACTTTACTATTACACTTTATTATTTTCTAAAACACTCACTCACAAGGTGAGTGTTTTCTGTTTTATAACGTTCACTATGTTGGTATACAACTTTTACTCCCCAATCACTATTTTTACATTGAAGCTCTCTATCTTTGTGCCTGTATTAATTTAGAAAGCCGATTATGGCAAGAGAGCACTTATCAAATTTTCGGATGCTGGCCAAAACCATCGTTGGCCTTGAAGACATTTTAGCTAAAGAACTACTTCAACTAGGGGCACAAGAAATAGAAGTTCATAACAGAGCCGTTAGCTTTAGTGGTGATAAAGGTTTTATGTATAAGGCTAATCTGAACCTTCGTACAGCGTTACGCATTCTCAAGCCTATTAAGGAGTTTACTGTTCGGAATGAACAACATTTGTATAAAGAAATCCAAAAGATTTACTGGCCCGACTATCTGGATGTGACAGATACGCTAGCTATTGACTGTGTGTTAAGCACTGATATATTTAGTCACTCTCAGTTTATAGCTCAAAAAGCTAAAGATGCTATTGTAGACCAGTTCAGAGATAAATTTGGTGCCCGGCCTTCTGTAGAACTGGATAAACCTACTTTGAGAATAAACTTGCATATCAAAAACGATGTTTGTACTGTCTCCTTAGATAGTTCAGGTGATTCTTTACACAAGAGAGGATATAGGGACAAAACAAATCTGGCTCCTATTAATGAGGTTCTTGCTGCTGGGTTAGTGCTTTTAAGTGGATGGGATAAAGAGTCGCCTCTTATTAATCCTATGTGTGGATCAGGTACTATTCTTATTGAGGCTGCTCTACTTGCCTGTAATATTCCTCCTGGTTATTATCAAGAGGACTTTGGGTTTCAACACTGGAAAGATTATGATGCTAATCTATGGGATAAGATTTATGAATCTTCTATGAAGAAAGTAAATACAAGTAATATAGAGTTGATTGGTATTGAGATTTCACGAAATGTAGCACGAAAGGCGAAAGAGAATATAAAACGGGCACAGTTGGATGATGTAATTACTATCTATAATGAATCATTTGAGAACTTTGAGCCTACCTCGAAACCTGGAGTTCTTATTATTAATCCTCCCTATGGTGAAAGGATGGACCAGGATGAAGATATCAACGGTTTATACAAAAGTATGGGAGATACTTTTAAGAAAAAGTATAGTGGTTCTACAGCGTGGATTATTAGTTCCAATATGGATGCTTTAAAGCATGTAGGACTAAGGCCATCCCGTAAAATAGTGGTATTTAATGGGCCTCTTGAGTGTCGGTTTATGCGCTTTGATATGTACAGTGGTACAAAGAAGGGAGCAAAGACAGATCAATCTGCTACCTGAACTAAGTGCTATCTAAATTTGAAGCTACTATATTCTAAGACAAATAAAATAGTAGTCTGTTTTTAGAAAGTTACAAAACATGTATCTTTCTGGCATATATTTTTCAATGCGTAATAGCATATCTTTTTACCAATTTATTTTAACACACTTATGGCAGCTTGCGATCCCGTATCATTTTCAGGAATAACTCCATCTGTTTTTGAAACCCTAAAAGGTGAATTAGCTAGAAAAGGTTTTAGTATCGAAGGTACCAGTGGCGTTATCAATGGTCCTTTTGGTATCTCTATACAATATTCATGGGATGAAGCTACACAGACATTGCACACAGAAGTGCTTGAGAAAAGTTTCTTCGTTTCCTGTGGACAGATTTATAGCCAGTTATCTGAGACTATAGACAAATTTACAGCTTAAAAGTTTGAAGAGTAAAACTTGTTGCCGAGTTTTAAAAACTCAGCAACAAGCTTTTTATTTAATTATCATGCTATTGGCAATCCAGCCAAAAAGGAAAATACCAATCAAATAGATGGTACCTGTAGTTTCAATCCATGATTGATTAAGTACTATACCTATCAGTGTAATAAAGCCTATCACTGACAGACCTATCGTATAGAGTTTATATATACGTATTTCGCGTGGTGTAACAGCATCAAAGAAACGGGATAATGGAAGTACCATAGTTGCGCCAAAGATGGTTAAGGCAAGTAACAATAACTCATCAGATATAAACCATCCTACAAGAGATAAGACAGCAATTCCTAGTGAAGTACCTACCCAGTTGGCTCCTTCTTTTTCTTTGTCTGTCAGAATATGTTTACCATATTTATCTAACCGCAGAAAGAGATTGAATAGTGGATTGATAATCCATGTCAGATAAATAAGAAAAGTCACTAAGACAGCAACAGGACGTAAAAACGGATATTGATCAGATACCTTATTTAGAATTCTGTTGAGAATGTAGATGCCAATAATGATTCCCCACTGTGTTTTTCCCTGATGCCTATTAAGCCAGAAAAAGAATTGAAGGAAAATTCGATATAGGAAATTTTGAGCTTTTAAGGCTTCCAGCATACCCGATCTTGCTATTTCCATTGTGGGGTTTAGTCGAAGTGCCTCTGCAAAATGAATTTTGGCTGCCTGAGGATTTCCTTGTTCCAGCTTTGCCCAACCTACATTGGCATGTGACCATGCATTATCAGGATCTTGCTCCAGTACATCTTCAATCGTAGCCAGGGCTTCCTGCTTGCGATTCAGTTTGGTTAGTGCAGTTGTACGAATATTGAGGCAACCCAAATGATTAGGATCTATGTTCAAACCCTCATCTGCATACTGCAACGCGTCCTGCCAGCGTTTTTGGTTCAGAAATATAATGGATAGTACATGAAAGAAGTCTGCTTCATGAGGATACATTTCAATTGCCTGTCGGATAAAGCTTTCTGCCTCCTTATACTTTTCCAGTTCTGATAATACAATGGCATGAATATAGAGATTATAAGGTTCATCGGGTTCTATTGTAAGGAGAGTTTGAGTAATCTGTACTGCCTCAGCATGTCGGTTCGTTTGTAATAAACAGTTTGCCAGCATGCGCATTGCTACTGTATTTTGAGGTTCCTGACCCAGCAGATTTCGTAACTCCTTTTCTGCCATATCATACCTGCCTTGTTCAATTAATACTTCTGCACGCTGTAAATGAGGATTTGCAATCATCGATATCGTTGTATAAATAAGTATAAGCCAATTTAGCTGCTTGTATTTTTCTGACTATGTTTACCATACCAGTACAGAACTACTATAGTGAGAACAATCCATGCCAGCAAAGGAACATTTTTCCCAAATATAATGCACAAGACAAGGAGAATTACTCCTATACCAATTAACTGTCCGGTTTGAACTACTTTTTGTTTTTCTGTCTGGTAGAGGTGTTTATGTTTCTTATGTGTATAGAGCCATAAGTCGGAAATATAAATTACCGGTTTCCATAAAGTGTTGAATAGGAACTGGAACAGGTAGAGGGAAATAAAAAACAACAAACATCCCAGGGGGAGTATGAGTAGAGCCCATACCATAGTTTGCTGTTTGAAAAAAAGAAATACGAATAATACAGCAATAAAGAGAAGTGAAAGTAGCGCATATCCATATTCTGTATGTGGCAATCGGGATGGGAGAGATAATAACCGATTAAATACAACATTTGCTGTACGACTGATTCTATAGGGCCATTGTTTTTGTTTAATGGTTTTTCCTAGATGCTTTTGTACATCCTCATAAGATGGCTCAATACGCAAGGTTTCCTGTAAATGATATTCAGCTGCTTCATAGTCACCAAGATGCATAAGAGCAACACCTATGTCTCTTCTCAGATAAGGATTCTCTGGCTCAAGTTTAAGTGCTTGATTAATAGTAGCCCATGCTTCTTCCTTATGACCAAGCATAGAAAGTGAAAATAATCGGGCATCCAGACAATCTATGTGGTCAGGGTCAAGTCGCAAGCCTTCATTGGCATAGATTAATCCTTCTTCATATTTTCCACGATGCTGATAGATTCGGGACAGGACCTCAAAATGCATAGCCCAGTCTGGCTCTAATTGAATGGCTGTTCGAATATGTTTTTCTGCCAGATCAAAATCCTTGATTCGTACCTCGACAAAGGCAGCCAGATAGTAAAAGTAGGCTCTGTCGGGTGCCAGATAGAGTAGTTTTTCAATCCATTGTTTTGCTTCACTGTATTGAGAAGATCCGGTAAGACTGCGAACCAGATTGGCTATGGCATCCACATGTTCTGGTTCTGTTGTTAAAATCTTATAGAGTTCTTTGGCAGCTAGTTCATAACGCTCCTGATCAATCAGAACCTCTGCCCGTTTTAGAATAATGTCAGAAGAGTTAGACATTCGTTTGGTATTGATGGCTTGCTGTTTGTAATGCCTTGGATATTACATAAACATAGACAGCAAATGAAATAAATGGATAATAGTTGAATCCTCTTCAGCAATATACAGATTGATTGCTGAAGAGGATTGTATATCTAAAAGTAACAGAAAAGTGGATAACTGAGAATGAAATCTGACAAAGGAATTATTTCTTTATTTTCAGGTACTTTAGAATATCATCGTATAGGCCACTTTCGTTGGCATATAATGCATAGTTTTTAGCTGCACTAAACCATTCCCGGGTTGTTGGTACATGCCGGCTGGTTGCAGCCTTTAAATCTTGTGTTGTCAATGGCATTGGACGACCTGTTTTAAAAGACTCAGTGATCTTTGCTTCCACTGCAAGATCTACCACTGCTTTCAAATCAGCTCCTGAAAAATCTTCTGTAGCTTTGGCAATGGGCTCCAGATCCAGATTTTCTGTAGGTACCTCACGAAGTAGTATTTGCAAGATTCCCAGACGCGCTGCTTTATCCGGAGGCTGTACAAATATCAGTCTGTCAAAACGGCCTGGACGGCGGAAGGCGGCATCCAGATACCAGGGCGAGTTGGTTGCTGCAAGGACTAGTACCCCTTCATTGGAATATTCTACTCCATCCAGTTCATTTAGAAACTGGTTGATAAGGAATCTGCCTTCACTGCGACGCATATCTGAGCGACTGGCACCTAGTGCGTCTACTTCGTCAAAAAACAATACACAAGGAGCCTTGCGACGTGCCTGCTGGAATATCTGGTGCAGGTTTTTTTCACTGTTTCCTACCCACATATCCAGTACATCATTGATGCCAACAGAAATGAATCCTGCTTTGATCTCCCCAGCTGTAGCTCTGGCCAGTAATGTTTTTCCACAGCCAGGAGGGCCGTACATCAGAATACCTCCCCCAATCTTTTTACCATAAGCCTGATAAATCTGTGGATTCTGCATAGGGTAAATTACCTTCAGTGAAATCTCTTCTTTAACTTTATCCATCCCGCCTACTTCTTTGAACGTAACAGTAGGACGCTCCATATCTCTTTCAATAAAATCTTTTTCCGTTTCTTCCGAAGGCACACTCACTGAGACAGCCTGTCCACTGGTAGAAATGGCTTTATTCAACTTCTCTTCAAATTCTTTGTCCTGCAGGTGTCCATTGCTGCTTATCGCTACTTTATAATGATCGTAGGCTTCTTTATAGGATTGTTTTTCAAACAAAAGCCTGGAATATAACATAAGTAGTGCGGCTTCGTTGTTTCCGAGAGATAACAATTCTTCTGTTACAACCAATGCTGCATCGTATTTTTTTAATGCATAAAATGTTTGGGCTAAACCCAGTTTTACAGATTCATTATGGGGATCATAGTTAAGAGTAGCCTTGTATTCCTGTTCGGCTTCTTCATATAGCATTTGCCCGTACAACATATCTGCAAGTTGTTTTCGCAAGACAACATTATTGGGAGAATAGATTAAAGCTTCACGAAGGTTTTTTATAATGTCAGCGTAATTCATGTATGACTTAATTAGTAAATGCTGGAAATAAACAGACTTCCTACGAATATATTCTTTTGCAGGAATGATTGTAAATTTTAGCAATGATTTTATAGATTTCCAAAAGTAATATTTTAGGTAAATGCAAAAATGTCAGTATTATTGTTCTGGAGAAGAGATTTTTATCAGACACCATTTACATTCAAAAAGTATTGTCTTTCAGAATGCCAAAATTATAGGATATGAAGCTAACTCTGATATATTTTGTTAAGATAAAAGAGTGATGACAATTCAAAGATTGGTCTGTTATTTGCTTATATTTGTCTGTATGGTTACCTTTTAAAATAATACAACATTAATAAGTACTTTATTTTGTAAGTGTTACCAGGTTTATCTTTTACTATTTTTATTAACCTATGTCTTTATTTAAATCATCAAACCCAGCTCTGAAATCCTCTACCTTTGAGCAGATGGCTGGTACTGCATATGACTCTGATGTAATGACTATGCAGGGAGCTATTAATAAATCAGCTACATTGTTGATCATTCTTGTAGCTGCTGCTGCTCTTTCCTGGTTTGCTATGTTATCAAATGACGCTTTGGGTTTTCCTATGATGATTGGTGGCGTATTTGGTGGATTACTGGTAGGTATTGTATTGACTTTTAAGAAAGAATGGGCTCCGTTCCTGGCTCCAGCATATGCTGTATTGGAAGGCCTGGCTTTAGGTGCCATCTCATTAATATATGAACATGCATTTGCTGGCTTAGTGTCGACAGCTATTGTATTGACTATTGCTGTATTTGCCGTAATGCTGTTTTTGTATGCAACACGGATTATTGAGGTTACTCAAAAATTCAGAATGATTGTAGTAGCTGCTACTGCCGGAATAGCTGTCTTTTATCTTTTGGCCTTTGTATTAGGATTCTTTAATATTGAAATGCCGTTGATTAATGAACCTTCTACTGTAGGAATTGTATTCAGTTTGGTAGTTGTAGTCGTAGCTGCATTGAATCTGGCTCTGGACTTTGATTTTATTGAGCAGGGAGCCCATCAGGGAGTTCCTAAGTATATGGAGTGGTATAGTGCTTTTGGATTATTAGTGACGTTGGTATGGCTGTATCTGGAAATACTTCGTTTATTATCCAAGTTAAGAAGCAGATAGAACAATCCACTTTGATTTCTATAGATGGCGGGCAATCTCAGGATTGCCCGTTTTGTTTTATGGCCCGTTCACAATGCCAAGTTGTTTGTCTTAACTCAACATAGAATCCCTAGAGTTAATCTACCTTGCTGGTCTCTTAAGTATTGGGTAGTGACCTCCGAACAGCCGAATCCTACTAATAATGATAATACTGAATAGGTGCCTACCCACTACTACCCAAGACAATATCGTGTTTTATTCATAGCAAGCTGCCTCTTTTGTCTAACCGCAATATATTTTCTGTGTATGATTCACGGCAGGTTGCTGTTTGCGTTGAATTCCGATCATATTTTATTTTTGCGGTGAATAATGCGCAAACATAAAAATGATCGGAACTCTGATCAAAATGAAAAGTGATTGGAGTTATAGGCAAGCTCTTCATTTATTGAGCAGATTATGGTAGCCTTATCAAAAAATAGTTTGCCATAAACTATGCGCAAAAAAATATCTCTAAAAGAAGTTAATTCTTTTAGAGATATTTGGGATGTCCCATGTAATTATAATTTGTTCTTACCTTACCATCTATGGTATCCGTGTCTATGCCTTGGATATACATACACCGGACGAGCAGGTACTACCACTACCGGACGAGGTCTGACAATGACAGCTGGTCTGGGTGCTACATATACAGGTGCAGGCGCATAAACAACCGGAGGAGGTGGCACTGGACGTGCATACACTACCCGGCGTGGAGGAGGTGTTCCGATACGAACACTTACATATGTTTGTGAAAAAGCTTCCTGGGTTAAAACAACTCCTAATAAAAATACTAAACCAAAAAGAATGCGTTTCATAGTCGTATTGTGTTATAGTTTATTGTTTAGATTACAAAAACTATGCAAAGGTTTAATACACTTATAAACTTTTTTAGCTTATTCTTTAATGCTTTTCCTATTGACCTGTTTTCTAGTTGATAATGAGGGATGTATTATTTTTTTACAAGCCCCAGTTTTTTCTTTAAGATCTCATTTTCCATTTTTAGCTGAGTTAAGATGAGCGTTTTTTCCTCCAGTTCCAGATTGGCTTCTTCAAGATTTTTGGTTTTGCGATACATCTCTTCCTGAGTAGCTTGCATCTCTTCCATATTTTGGCGCATTTCTTCTTCCTGTGCGCGTAAAGCTTCCGTTTGTTCCTGAGTATTCTCCAGTATAGCTTTCATCTTATCTGTTGTTTTTACAGTAAGTAAAGCAGCTGCTAGAAATTCACCACATTTTTCCAGGAAAGAAACCTGATGGGGTTCAAAGCTCCCAAAAGTAGCCAGCTCCAGTATTGCTTCTGTTGTATCATTGTATCTCATGGGAACAATGATAAGAAAATTAGGGGTTGCTTCTCCTAGGCCTGAAGTGATATCTACATATCCCTGAGGAATTTCCCGAAGTAGAATCGTTGCACCTTCCAGATAAGCCTGACCTAGTAAACCTGTTTCTGCATTGATTCTCTTTTCAATGAATTTCTTTTTATCAAAGGCAAAACAGGCTGTCATGTCCAGATATTTTTCACCATATTGTTCTGTTAATACAAAAATGCTTCCTTGTTGAGCCTTTAGATATTTAGCCAGAAAACGAATGCATTCTTCAGATAAAACAGACAATGTATTCTGGTGATTCCTTACCAATGCTGAGAATTGTGCTAAACCTTCATTCACCCAGTTTCGCTTATCTTCTTCCTGCTTAACCTTTTTCATCTGCTCACGCATTTGTAAGAGCTTCCCTGCTAGATTCGCCTGATTTAAAGACGCATTCTGTGTGGTCATTCCTGGCCACTCGACCTCATAATCTCCTTCAGAAATATGAGTAACGAAATTAGCTGCTGTGCGTAGATTGACTATAGAGTTAGAGATAACTTCCTGTGCGTTTTTTACGTGAGTGGATGCTCCAGAATGAAAAAGATACTTTTGATTATTTGTTTCAAATTCATTAACCAGTTCGGCACGTTGCGTTGTGTCCTTACGCAGGCGTAAAATAATAAGGGCAATTGTTGGTAATCCTATCAGAATGATTAAAAACTGTATATAAATATTGCTTTGCATCGCCAGGTTATATCGGAATTGTGCCTTTTGATGTAGTTCGTCTTCAAAAGTATGTACATACTTGGTTGCTTTTTGATATACAGGGCCAATACTTGCTCCTTTATCTTTGTCAAACACAGCCTTAAACTTCTCTATCTTTTCTTTTCTCAATAGATTAACCATGTATCCATGATAGTCTATGAAACTCCAAATCACTGCTTTATATTGTTCAACTGCTTTCAGTCCTTCCGGATTTTGATAGTCCTGAACCGCCAGTAAGCTATCTAGCCTTTTAAAATTAGCTCTGCATAATTGCTCAATTTTCTCATGACTTATATACAGATATTTTTCATTACGAATAATGGCATATCCTCTTATGGTAACATCAACATATCGGGTAATTTCATCATGAGCATAACGCAATTCATATTTCACCTGTTCTGTTTGCTTTTGTAAAGCAAGATTACTGTCAATAACGCTTCGATTGAACAGTATCAGGCTGGCTCCCAAAACCAGTAAAAAGGCAACCACTAGTAGTGTAATATTGATGAGATTGACTCGAAGGAAGACTACTATACGACTCATTTGAGAATAGGATATTAAATTGAGAAAGATGCCTATCTAAAAAGTATGTGGTCGTAAGTATAAGCAAATGTAGCAATGATTATAATTGTAGCCAATCGCAAATAGTAAGTTTTGTTACATTTGTTTTATTTGATAAATGTTTGTAAATGAGTTGTTTGAGCCTTGTAGAGCGAGGATTTACAATAAAGTGAATAGAAGAGGGAGCTTGAGCGAAAATAAGCTACTGATAAAAAATACAATTGAGTATAATGAAGATTTAGAATGATCAGGAAAGAAAAGTTTCGATATCGAAAGAATATCCTGAGAATGAAAGTGCTCAGTTGAATGCATTCTCAGGATGACCAGGTGGGTAGATTTTACAATATAACTATTGCTGAAAATTATCTGGCATAGGGCATTTCTTCAATGTCTAATGTAGTAAGTGCAGGATTAAGTACTTTTTTGGTTATAACAACCCGAAAGACACGATTACCTGCTATATCAAATTCCCGAATGTATTTACTACGATCCTGCAACGTTCGGTATACAGCAGAGTAATTTATTTTTACAGGCCATCCATTAAGAGCCAGTACTCCCGACAAACAATCAATTGTTTTACTCAGATTTGAAAAATAGGCATAATGGGGATCCTTTTTTCTGACGCTATTCAAGGTACCAATCGGAACGATCGTAAGCTCATAAATGAAACGAGTTTGAAGCGGCATAACCATGTTTTTTGGAATTTAGAGGTCTGTTTTTCTGTAAGTATTAGTATTTTGAAAAATTATGCAATTATTTTTCAAATAGCAAACTTTTTAAACACATTTATCGTTATAAGACCATACCAGTTATTTAACTCCCTGACTCTCTTAGTGCAGGGAGTTTTTCCTTTATTAAGATATGTAATTTTTTCCACTATTTTCATTTTATTGCTCTATTAGGCTAAATTCTCTCCACAGAAAATCTACAGAATAAGGACTCTCTTCTATTTCTGACCGGGGTTTATTACATTATTTCTGATAAAATCAAATTATATATTACCTGAAAATACTTTCTGCTTTCCCCTTTTCATTCATCTTCAAAACATTTAGTAATTTGCCGAAGTGATCAGACAATCAGTTAGCTTGTGTCTTGCAGCATATACATCTGAATCTGGTTGCTGAAATAATAACGCATCCTCACAAACAGATTTACTATTCTATATATATTGTTATCTATGAGTGTATTTTTACCCTGTAAGTATTTACGTATACTTTGCCTGATTGTATTTATTCTGATTGGTTGTGAAGCCATAGGGCAGCAAGTGAGTGCTGGCAATTGGCAGCAGCAGGCAATGTCGTTACGTAAAACGCTTGAAACCAAACATTATACATTACGTCCTTTTGATGATAATCTATCTGAACAGATTCTATCTCAGTTCATAGAAACTATAGATCCTCACCGATTGTATTTTCAATCATCCGACTGGCAGCAAATGAAAGTATATCGTTCGCTGATAGATGATGAATTAGCTGGAAAGGAATGGAGATTTCTTCCTTTGGTATCTTCTCTTTATAAGAGTCGATTGCTGGAAGCCGAGAAACGTATAGAATCAATAACACAAAAGCCTTTTGTGTTTTCAACTACCGAAAACATTGTATTCTCAGACTCACAAAATGGAAAGGATAGTCTGAATTTTGCAACTAATGATAAAGAAGCAATACAAAGATGGACTAAGTGGCTAAAGTACCAGACCATCGACTTGATGGTAGATGATGTAGATGAGATCATAGAAGGGAAAATTACTGCTATCAATGCAAAGGAACCTGCATCAAGATTAAAGGTACGAACTGTTGAGGAACGAAAAATTAAACGAATGCTGGAGAGTCCTGCAGGATTTGATGAATTTGTAGCCTCTGCCTTTTTCAATGCTATCGCAGAGTGTTTTGATCCTCATTCTAACTATTTTTCGCAATCGACTGAAAAAAACTTTGAAGCGTCTTTATCCAAAGAGGGCTTATCATATGGTATCGATCTGGAAGAGAATGACAAAGGTGATGTATGTATTGCCCGCTTAGTACCCGGTGGACCAGCCTGGAAATCTAGTGTATTACATAAAGGAGATGTATTATTGACATTACAATGGGCAGGAAAATCTTTGGTTGACTTGAATGGGGCAGATGTATATGAAGTGGAAGAGTTACTCAATGCTTCTTCCTCTGATAAAGTGGAACTAACTGTACAAAAGGCTAACGGACAGGAGGAAAAAGTCTCATTAGTAAGAGAGAAGATTCGGGAAGATGAAAATATTGTAAAAAGTTATGTATTGAAAGGTGATAAAAAAATAGGTTATATCTTTTTACCTGGCTTTTATACAGAAACAGAAGATGCTACCAGTCTGGGTTGTGCCAATGATGTTGCCAAAGAGATTCTGAAATTGAAGAAAGTGGGTATAGAAGGATTAATACTTGACATTCGATACAACGGGGGAGGCTCTTTACAGGAGGGGTTGAATCTGGCAGGAATATTTGTAGATGAAGGGCCATTAGGCGTAATTCAGGGAAGTGATTTGAAGCCAAGCATTATGAAAGATCAGAATCGGGGAACAATCTATGATGGCCCTCTGGTATTGATGGTCAATGGTCAGAGTGCCTCTGCATCGGAACTGCTGGCAGCAACCCTGCAGGATTACAATCGTGCATTGGTTGTGGGGTCTTCTACCTTTGGAAAAGCTACAGGACAGATTGTGTTACCTCTAAGCCAGAACGCCAATCCAGTAGCACTAAAGGAAGCCCGAACAGAATGGGGATATGCAAAAGTGACTGTAAATAAATTGTATCGGATTACAGGTAAAAGTGCACAACTGAAAGGTGTGCAACCTCATATCTATTTACCAGACATGTATGAAACCATTTCGTACAAGGAACACACAAAGTCGTTTGCACTGGCTTCGGATTCTGTTACTAAAAAGATCTACTATACTCCATTAAAGGCGTTACCTGTAGCTGAACTTTCAGCAAAGAGCAAAACCAGAACAATGGCTTTACCTGTATTTCAGGCTATTCAGAAACAAAATGAAGTTCTGCGAAATCGTATAGCTAAAAGTAATCGAACCATTCCTCTGCATCCTGCATCGTATAGAACGTATGTATTGGAGACTTATATAGGTTGGGAAGAATTTGAAAAAACGATGGAAGATGTAAGAGCTTCCTTTACAGTTGAAAATACAGGATATGACAAAGAAATACTCCAGATCGATGCATACACCAAAGAAATCAATGAAGGGCTTATCGAAAACATCACACAGGATATTTATATAGAAGAAGCTTACCAAATTATGAAAGATTGGCTGGCTTTACTTAAATAGATAGTATACATAGAAAACCTTATTAATAATCTGATAAAGCCTGTATTTAGTTAGTTTTTGAAATATAAAACTGACCGGATGCGGGTTTTTGTATTTTTATTGTGTCAGTGATTCTGTTTTCAGAATAGAATATGGTAAATGGTAAAAGCAGCAAAATAAAAAATAATGAAAAATGAAGTGAATATTCGTTCTATCTAAAAAAAACGTTATTTTTCACAGATCAAACCCCCTGAATCGTGTAATACTTATAGTATGGCTATAAAAGTTGCTATTTCGCATAAGACGAAGTATTCTTACGACCGATATATAAATCTTGGTCCACATATTTTTCGTTTACGTCCTGCACCTCATTCCAGAACGCCTATCGAAGGGTATTCTTTTAAAATATATCCTGAAAACCACTTTATCAATTGGCAACAGGACCCTTTTGGGAACTATCTGGCCAGAGTGATTTTTCCTGAAAAAACCAATGAACTTCGTATTGAAGTAGAGGTGATTGCCCGGATGGAAGTAATCAATCCATTTGATTTTTTTGTAGAAGATTCGGCAGAATACTATCCATTTGTCTATGATGAACAACTACAGAAAGAACTTGTGCCTTATCTGGAAGTGCGGGAATCCGGACCCAAGCTGCTGGAGTGGGTTGAAAAGAATAAAATCCATGAAAAGAAACGTACAATAGATTATCTGGTGCAGCTTAACCAGCAACTGAATAAAGACATATATTATAATATTCGTATGGAGTCGGGGGTGCAGACTTGTGAAGAGTCGCTAACCCGATTAAGTGGTTCCTGTCGGGATTCTGCCTGGCTTCTGGTACAAATATTACGACATCTGGGTATTGCAGCACGTTTTGTTTCCGGGTATTCTGTACAATTGAAAGCCGATGTAAAGCCATTGGAAGGGCCTCCTGGTCCTGGATCTGATATTACAGACTTACATGCCTGGGCTGAGGCCTATATTCCTGGAGCAGGATGGATTGGTTTGGATGCCACTTCTGGCTTACTGACTGGCGAAGGGCACATTCCGTTGAGTTGTACTCCGGATTATGCCAGTTCTGCGCCTGTAGTGGGAGGAAGGGATGCTGCTGAATCTGTTTTTGAGTTCGAAAATAAGGTATTTCGCATTCATGAAGATCCACGTGTGACAAAGCCTTATACAGATGAACAATGGAATAAGATTGTAGAAGTTGGCCATGTAGTAGAAGCTGATCTACAGGCTGGTGATGTACGTATGACAATGGGAGGTGAGCCAACCTTTGTTTCTATTGATGACATGGAGTCGCCGGAATGGAATTCTGCTGCTGATGGGCCTTTGAAACGGAAGCTGGCCTATGACTTGTCCCTTCGTTTAAAGAACCGGTTTGCGTTTGGAGGACTTTTGCATTTTGGACAAGGCAAATGGTATCCGGGTGAGCCATTTCCCAGATGGCAATATGCCCTATACTGGCGAAAAGATGGATTGTCTTTATGGCGTAATGATGACTTGATTGCGAAGGAAACAGATAATCGGTTTACCTTTCACGATGCAGAACGTTTTATGATCGAATTGGCATACTATCTGGGAATTGCCCCTGAGAATATAGTACCTGCCTATGAAGATCCGGTCTATTGGGCATTGGAAGAGGGAAAGATACCCGTAAATCTTGACCCGCTGGATGTAAACTTAAAAGATTCTATAGAGAGACGCACGCTGGCTGGTCTGTTGGAAAGAGGAATGAACAATCCTAAAGGGTTTGCATTGCCTCTGTCCTGGAACTATTGGAATGATACCTGGGCTAGCTGTGTATGGCAATTTCGCCGAAGTCACTGTTTTCTGATTCCGGGAAATTCGCCTGTTGGTGTGAGACTACCTCTGGAATCTCTACCCTATGTAACAAAAAACAAACGGGAAGTAGCATTTGACCGTAGCCAGTTTGAAGATTTGCCTGCCTTAATGGATTACCAGACGAAAGTTTCGGAACGGTATGGCACATTGGCACCTCCTTATCAGGCACCTGTTGCTACAGAACCCACTTCTCATGGAGAAGAGGAAAAAGATACAAAGAAGAAGAATTTTTCTACAAATAAGGGAAACGAGAAAGCTCCACTATTTGAGGTTGATACTATCCGAACTGCTCTTTGTGTAGAAGAACGGGAAGGTATTTTATATGTTTTTTTGCCTCCAACTACCTATCTGGAGCATTATATTGATCTGATTACTTCTATTGAAGCAACAGCTGAGAAACTTCAGATGCCTGTTCGTATAGAAGGGTATGCACCACCAACTGATTATCGTATGCAAAAACTGGTGGTTTCTCCTGACCCGGGTGTTATTGAGGTTAATATTCACCCGTCTCATAACTGGCAGGAATTAATTGACAATACAACAGCACTGTATGAAGAAGCGTTTTTTGCACGCCTAGGTACAGAGAAGTTTATGGTTGATGGACGTCATACCGGAACAGGTGGAGGCAACCATGTAACTATCGGAGGCGCAAAACCTGCTGATAGTCCTATCTTACGACGACCTGATCTGCTACGTAGTTTAATCACATACTGGCAACATCATCCTGCCTTAAGCTATCTGTTTTCCGGACCCTTTATTGGACCTACCAGTCAGGCTCCGCGTATTGATGAAGGACGAGACGAAAGGCTCTATGAAGTAGAGCTTGCCTTTGATCAAATACCGGAAAATGAGCAAGTCCCTTTCTGGATGGTAGATCGTATCTTCCGTAATCTACTTGTAGACATCACTGGCAATACACATCGTACAGAGTTTTGTATTGACAAATTATACTCTCCCGATTCTTCGACTGGGCGATTGGGTATACTGGAATTGCGGGCTTTTGATATGCCTCCACATAAGCATATGAATCTGGTTCAGACATTGTTGATTCGTGCATTGGTGGCCAAGTTCTGGAATGAACCCTACAAGAAAAAACTAATCCGGTGGGGAACAGAGTTACACGACCGTTTCTTGTTACCACATTTTGCCTATATGGACATGATGGATGTGGTCAATGATCTGAAAGCTTCCGGTTACGATTTTGATATATCCTGGTTTGATCCGTTTTTTGAGTTTCGTTTTCCACATCATGGAACTATTACAGTTGGAAATACACAACTCGAGTTGCGATTGGGTATTGAGCCTTGGCATGTCTTAGGTGAAGAACTTTCCAATGTAGGCACTGCTCGTTTTGTAGATTCCTCTCTGGAACGGTTACAGGTAAAGGTGAGTGGTTTTATACAGGATCGTCATATACTTATTTGTAATGGTTGTCGTGTTCCTTTACGTAATACAGGAGTGAAAGGGGAATACGTAGCAGGTGTTCGCTACAAAGCCTGGAATCCTCCATCTGCTTTACATCCTACCGTAGGGGTAGATTCCCCACTGGTGTTTGATATTGTAGATTCCTGGAACAACCGTATTCTGGGCGGATGTACCTATTTTGTTTCCCATCCGGGAGGACGAAGCTTTGATACCTATCCTGTGAATAGCTATGAAGCTGAATCCAGACGAATCAGTCGTTTCTGGGATTTTGGCCATACTCCTTCACAAACCAATCAGATTCCTGTACCTGTAAAATATACACCCAGCATATCACGGTTTGTCGCTGAAAATAAAAGCAGTGTAAAGCTGGATACTCCTGTTGAACTGATAAATTCTGAATATCCTAATACATTGGATTTAAGGAGGTTCTGGAAGGCAAGGTGATACTTAGAGAAGGATTTGGGTATATACTGCCAGATTACCCGGTCTAATACTTACCTTTGCCAGAATATATAGGATGATATACTCATCCTGTTGGCAAAAAACATTGCAGCAGAAGATAGAAGATATTCGTATTGTACGAGAGATTATTTGGACATAACACAATTCAATGCTTACTGAGAATTCTATACGTTTGTTGCAGTCTTACCAGAAACAGATCAGTTCCTATGATGAAATAGTAGATAGCAAAGGGCAGGTAAAGCCTGTTTGGGCAACGCTTTTTGCTTCTATTGAAAAAATAGGAATACAGGAGATGACAAACCGGAAACAGGAGATTGTCAATACATTGCGGGAAATTGGAGCTACCTATAACGTATACGAATCCCCGGATGGAATGAACCGACCCTGGCAGTTAGATAGCATTCCGTTTCTGATAGAACAAAAAGAATGGCAACAGATTTCCAGAGGATTGCAGCAACGGGCTACCTTACTGGATTTGATGCTAAAAGATATATATGGTGATGGCAGGTTACTGAAAGATGGAATTTTACCTCCTGAGCTAGTCTATGGTAATACAGGATTTTATCGGGCCTGCCATGATGCAAAGATTGCCGGATCAAAGCAGTTGCTTGTACATGCTGTAGATATGGCTCGTGGCCCTGATGGTCGTATGTGGGTGCTGGACAATCGAACACAAGCCCCTTCTGGTTCGGGTTATGCCTTAGTGAATAGAAGCGTGGTAAGTAAGCTGTTGCCCGAATTGGCTGAAGGCATGTATGTGAGTAGGCTGGCTCCATTCTTTACAACTATGCAGAATACCCTTATTCAGGCTTCTGGCCGTCTACGGGACAATCTGAATATTGTATACCTGACTCCTGGACCCAATAATGAGTCCTATTTTGAACAGGCATACCTGGCTTCTTATTTAGGATATCCATTGGTGCAGGGTGATGATCTACTGGTTCGGGATGGCTATGTCTGGTTGAAATCCATAGATGGATTGGAACGTGTAGATGTGATTATAAGAAGGATTGACGATGAGTGGTGTGATCCGCTGGAGTTGCGTGAAGATTCTCGTCTCGGGGTGCCCGGGTTGTTACATGCCATTCGGATGGGAAATGTAACTGTCGTAAATCCTCCTGGTTCCAGTGTGCTGGAAAATAATGCCCTGCATGCATTTTTACCCACTACCTGCCGTTATTTGCTGGGTGAAGATCTGATATTGCCACCTATTGCTACCTGGTGGTGTGGACAAACAGCAGAACTAAACTATGTGCTGGAAAACCTGCACAAGTTAATCATTAAGAAAGCCAACCGCCGTCAGAAGTTTCGTTCAGTGTATGGCAGATTACTTTCCCGCATGCAGTTGCAGGAGTTGAAAAAAGCTATTCGTGAATCTCCTGCAGAATACATTGCACAGGAAGAAGTAAGTTTTTCGACTACGCCATCGCTGATAGGAGATACCATTGAGCCACGTTATGCTGCGATCCGGGCATATTTGATTGCTTCTGAAAATGGCTATCAGGTTATGCAGGGTGGACTGACGCGTAGCTCTCCTGAAAAAGATCGCTTTGTTGTGTCCAATCAATACGGAAGTATTTCCAAAGACACCTGGATTGTATCAGATAGGGTAGAAGAGGTAAAGGAAAAGATTACATTGTCGGCAGGAATCAGTATACAAAAACATACTTCCTTGCCTAGCCGTAGCGCCGAGAATCTATTCTGGGTAGGTCGATACTGTGAACGTACATTATCTACCACCACCTTTATCGGAATCACACTGGATGTATTGAATGGGCATCGGAATTTTGGTGGGTCAGCAAAGAGTGATCATATGGAATTGTTGTTAAGGGCACTTACTCATCTTACACTCACTTATCCTGGATTTGTAGAGGATGAGAAAGGAGATATACTAAAGAATCCCTATCCGGAAATTCTGGATTTGATTTCCAATGCGCAAAAGACAGGAACCATTGCCTATAATATTCAGTCGTTTCTGATGTCTATCATTGCCGTGCGTGACAAATGGAACCTGGAAACCTGGCGTATTGTAGATCTGATTGAAAATATTCTGAAGAAGATAAAAGATCCGGCTACACTTAATACAAATACGGTTCAGCAATTACTGGACAAACTCCAAACCCGCTTGTTTACATTTTATGGGATTCTGTCTGAGACAATGCCCCGAAACAATGAGTATTTGTTGTTAGAAGCAGGAAAACAGATGGAAAGGATTCTGTTGCGGATCAGTATCCTGCGTTCTACACTGGTATTTAAGTATGAAGAAAGCACCGAACATGAGATACTGGAAGCAGTATTATTATACCATCACTTGTTGGTTAATTATCGGATGATGTATCGGGCTCAATTAACGGTAGAAGCCACACTGGACATGATTCTTCTGGAAGAGACTTTGCCTTATTCGCTGGTATATCAACTAAATGCATTGTCTACCTGCTTAGGTAATCTCCCACGCGCAGGACAGAATACAAGACTGAACCAAGCACAGAAGGCTGTGCTGGAAGCCTCTGCTTTGGTAAAGCTATCTGATATCGCTCAACTGAGTAAGTACGATTCGGAATCTTTCTATCGGGAAGATCTGGATAAATTGCTTTCAGAAGTAAGCAGACTGATTTCCTCTGTCTCTGTGACATTAACCAGTCTCTATTTCAGTCATACCATTATGCAGCATTCGTTTATTCAGTCAAACGACAACGGCAAAGCCCATGAAATATAACCTTACCCATATTACGCATTATGAGTATAAGGAGCCGGTAAATATTTATCATAGTCTGGCTTGTCTTACACCTCGTACGTTACCTAATCAGTTATGCGCTGATTTTACCATAAAGATCACTCCAAAGCCTACAGAGATTGTTGCCCGCACCGATTTCTTTGGAAATACAGTGCACTACTTTTCCATTCATTCGCTTCACACAGAACTGACTGTTTTGACAACCAGTCAGATAGATCGTTTTCCGTTGGGCAATGATTTGTCACTGTTCGCTACGGATATGACATGTGCCAGAGCCAGAGAAGAATGCTGGACAAGTACAGCCTTGAAGATACAGTTGTTACAATTTATGCTGCCAAGTCCGTATGTATTCTGGGACGAAGAAATCAAGGCTTTTGCCAAAGATTGTTTTCCGAATAACCAATCATTGTTTGACAGTTTGAAAATGTTGTGTCACAAGTTGTTTACTACCATTAAGTATGTACCTGAGTCTACAACTATAAATACACCTATTAAAACAGTATTACGTGAAAAGAAAGGTGTATGTCAGGATATATCTCATCTGGCAATTGCCTGTATTCGGAGTATGGGGTTTGCAGCTCGTTATGTGAGTGGATATCTGGAAACACTGCCACCTCCTGATAAACCCAAACTACAAGGATCAGATGCCTCTCATGCCTGGATTTCTGTTTATATTCCGGATTTAGGATGGTGTGATTTTGATCCAACCAATGATATGATTCCGCAAGAACGCCATATTACTACTGCCTGGGGACGTGATTACAGTGATGTTCCTCCACTTAAGGGGATTATCTTTAGCGCCGGCAAACATACACTGAAGGTAGCTGTGGATGTATTATCACTGGAATAAAAAAGAGGTCTGGATTTTACCAGACCTCTTTTTTATTATTTCTTGGCTCTTTTTTCAAGATCTTCTGCCTTGATAGTAATTTGTTTACCTAGTGGCTTGCCATCTCGATAGGTGATTACCCGAAAAATATCCGTTCCGTCAGGCAGTTCAACAGGTTTACTATACTTGTTGGAGAACTTATCCGGAAATGTATTGTCTGTAGTATAATAGATGTCTAGTCCGCTAAGTTCTGTACTCAAATCCACTACAATTTTTCCCGCACTGTTTTTCTGAATTTTGAAGATAGGATCATATATAGTGGTGGCATATTTGACCTCTGCCAGATCTGCCCGACCAAAATGATTTTCTACCCGTTTGGTAAAACCATCCCAGTTTTTTTTGTTTTTCGGAGACCAGTATACTTCGGACAAGGCCCAGGCTCTGGGATACGTCATATATTCTACGTGACGGGAAGTTGGCACTTGTTCTGTCCATAGGTTGCCTTGTCCTCCCAAGATGTAGGTTGAATCTACACCCGCAGGAACAGGGTTCCAGTCATAGGATGTTTTCAGACGCAGTGTGCTATAGATACGGATCTCTGTAGATATATCTCCTTGCATATAATCCAGATAAGCATACTGAACCGGACTCATTACAACCGGATGTTTCAGTTTGGCTGCCTGAATTCCACCCTGTACACTTCTCCAACTCATGACAGCTGCATTGGGAGCCAATCCACCTTCCAGAATTTCATCCCAGCCAATCAGTTTTTTGCCTTTTTTCTCTATGATCTTTTCAACCCGTTTTACAAAATAACTTTGTAGTTCTTCCAGTGTTTTTAGTCCTTGCTTTTTCATCAGTGCCTGACAACCCGGATCTTTCTCCCAGAAACCATGATAACATTCATCTCCTCCCATATGGATATATGTACCTGGAAATAAAGTGGCAATTTCACCAAATACTTTATCCAGAAACTCGTACACTTTTTCATCAGAAGGATTTAGTGTATTGTCTTCCAGCATCTTGAACTTTCCGTTTCCATACCATTCGGAAAACTTGGTTCCAGGGTTTACTTTGGTGTTAGCATTTTTGGTGCAGGACAACCAGGGATAGGCTGCAATAGCTGCCATACTATGCCCTGGTACATCTACTTCCGGGACAATGGTAACATGACGGTCCTGCGCATATTTTACGATCTCTTTGATGTCTTCCTGAGTATAAAAACCTCCATAGGTAGGTTTTTCCCCTTCCTGTTGGGCTTTGCGATCTCCAAAATATCCTGTACGTTCTACTCGCCAGGCACCTACTTCTGTTAGCTTTGGATAACTTTTGATTTCAATTCGCCAGCCGTTGTCATCTGTCAGGTGCCAGTGAAATACGTTGTATTTGTAACGTACCAATTGATCTATATAGGCTTTGACGTATTCTTTAGGGAAGAAGTGGCGGCTTACGTCCAGCATAATACCTCTCCATGCAAAACGGGGATAATCACTGATGCTTACTCCGGGAATCTGCCAGTTAATGCCACTTACAGCTGTTTTGCTTTCAATCTCTTTAGGTAATAGCTGCAGAAGAGTCTGGACACCATAAAATAATCCGGCAGGCTGATTCGCTTTGATGGTAACTTCTGTAGGGGTGACATCCAGCAGATAGCCATCTGATTTAATTGCTGCATCCGGTTTTGTATTGAGCAGAAATGTTATTTTGGAACCAGAAGCAGATTCTGCTGTTTTTAAATTAAGTCCTGTCGCTGGTTTTATTTTGTCGCTGAAATAGGTAGCTACTTTACGGGCTTCCGCGTTATTGGATGCAACCAAGGTGGTACCTGAAGAGAGTGAAAAAATACCGGAGGTAGATTGAAGACTGACAGGCTCAGGTATAATCGAATAGGTCTGGGCCTGCAATGAGGCATACAGGCTGAAAAAGAGAAGAAGAATACAGTAAGCGATTTTTTTCATATAGTTTAGGGATAATTAAGTTATATGCCTATCCTTGGAATAGTAAAATAAAACCATCTTGTTTGTATTCACAACATCTTGTGTGTATAAGAGTGAATAAAACCAGAATCTGGTAGATTTATTATTTTAGTTGTTTCTGTAGATATGTCCTATATAAACGAAGTAAAAGGCTATTTCTAATCAAATAAATTCAAATTTATATAAATTGTTGACGATTATCATTTATGAGTTCATATGATGTAGTAATTATTGGTGCAGGTGCATCTGGTTTACTGGCTGCACGTGAGTTGGCTCGTGCTGGAAAGAAGGTAAAAGTATTGGAGGCAAGAGATCGGATTGGAGGACGCATTCATACTATACAAAAATCCGGATTTAGTATTCCTGTAGAGACAGGAGCTGAATTTGTGCATGGTGACTTGCCTGTGTCGCTGGGTTTGCTTAAAGAAGCTGGATTAGAGTATCTGGAGATGGAAGGATCTGCCTGGAGGGTAGAAGAGGGGAAGATCCGGCAAAGTGATTCTTCTTCGATTGAAGAATGGGATTTGCTGCTGGAAAAGATGAGTCAACTAACAATAGATGAACCCATCGGGCAATTTCTGGAGACACACTTTCCTGATGAAGAATATAAAGGGCTAAGAGAATCCGTTACCGGTTTTGTAGAAGGCTATGATGCAGCAGAAACGTCCAAGGCAAGTACATTGGCTCTGCGTGAAGAATGGTCTGAAGAAAATGAAGCACCTCAGTACCGTATGCCAGCAGGTTATTGCAAGCTACTCGATTTCCTTGCAACAGATTGCGAAAAACAGGGTGGAGAAATTTCCCTCAATGCATTGGTAACCCATGTAAGCTGGCGTAAAGGACATGTAGAGGTACAGACAAGCAATGAAAAAACAGTGCATGCCTCTCGGATCATTTTTACGTTGCCACTAGGTGTATGGCAGGCTGAACCAAATAGTACTGGAACCATTCATATAAAGCCTGAGATTCCAGCAGTTCGATCTGCCTTTCAGCAAATGGGCTTTGGGGCTGTCATAAAGTTTGTCCTGGAATTTCAGTCTGCATTCTGGGAGAAAGAGAATCCGTTAACTATACAAAAAATGTCTGAACTGGGTTTTCTGTTTTCGGATGCCAATATTCCAACCTGGTGGACTCAGTCTCCTCAAAAAGCTCCTGTACTTTGTGGCTGGCTGGCTGGTCCCAAAGCTGTCGCCTATCAGAAATATACTAAGGAGCAGTTACTGACACTGGCTATAGATACATTAGCTTATTTGTTTGGTACTTCATCAGCTGTAATAGAGGAACAACTGGTTGCGGAAGAAATAACTAACTGGACAATAGACCCTTTGACACGTGGTGCCTATGCCTATGCTACTGTTGAGAGCAAAGAAGCTTTAAAAATAGTATCTGAACCAGTAGAAGATACATTGTTTTTTGCCGGAGAAGCTTTATATGATGGTCCTGCTATGGGAACGGTAGAAGCCGCATTTGCCAGCGGACTGGCTGTTGCACAACGAATAGTAAAAAGTTAGGATTCTGAATGAAAAATAAGTCAAAGCCTTGTATGAAATATTTGCTGTTATGTTGTCTGATGGTTATGGGTTGTACTACTAACCAGACAAAGGACACCACAGATTTAGGCCAGATAGATAGTAAAGATACACTACTTGTACAAAATGTGCAGGGACATGCAGATACAGTGGTGATAGAAAAGAGAATTGCGTTATTTATTTCGCCAGATACGATACAAATAGAGAAGAGTAAGAAAGAACTGGGAGAAGAAAATTTTTATGTGGGAGCAGATGATTATATGTTTTATATGAGTAATGCCCGCGACTTTCTGGATAGTATGAAGATTGCGACGCTTGATATACAGGGAAAGAAGTTCGTAAAATTTATGTATAGTAATAAATCACAGCAAATAATAGCGTTGGATACGTTACCTGCTCTATGGAGCATTTATTTTTTCGATCCGAATAAGAAGGTAAAAGATGTTGACATGACCATGATCAAAGAGGAGTATGAGAACTATTTTCAATAAGACTGTGGTAGCAGCCAAAAATACATATGAAATTACCTGTGTTTAAGTATAGCCCGAATGTATATGAGTTGGGTGTATTTGACAGCATTGATGGAGTTTGTTCCATCTGCAATGAACAACGAGATCTGAAATATACAGGCTCTTTTTATAGCATTCATAAACCAGACTACATCTGTCCCTTTTGTATTGCAGATGGCAAAGCTGCTGAAAAATACAACGGAGAGTTTAATGACTATCTGGGTATTGAAGGTGTATCTCCAGATCCTAATGATCCACCTCCTTCTATTGCTCAGGAACTGCTAATAGAAGTAACAGAAAAAACACCTGGCTATCACTCCTTTCAACCTGAAGTATGGTTAACACATTGTGGTGAGCCTTGTGCACTGATTGGATATGCAGATAGCGAAACCATAAAACCCTATCTGACAGAACTCAGAGCAGATATTGAGTACCTGGAATATTCACCGGAATATATTATCAATCACCTGACAAAAGATGGTTCGCTGGCTGGGTATTTGTTTCAGTGCCTCACCTGTGGACAGCACAGATTGCATGTAGATGGCGATTAAATAGCTGGTCACTTATTGCAAGGTGATACCCAATATCTCATAAAGAGATTGAGCACCTTGTGAGGTAACTATTAATTCCCTCGAAAACTGGACTTTCCTGAACCATCCCTTTTGAAGCATCTTTTCCAACAAAACAGCGCCTAACTGACCTGCCAAGTGTGGACGTCGTTCGGACCAGTCCAGACACTGACGTGTTAAAGGACGGCGGGTTACTGGCAAATTATCAGCTGTAATATTAAACTGTAAGAGCCATTCCCAGCCCTTTTCTGTCACCAAATAGACTGAACCTGACTTCTGCAAATAGTTTTTTGTTTCCATTGCCTCCGTAATTTGTACCCCTACGTAACCTGCCATATGATCATAACAGGTTCTGCAATAATGAATGCCTTTGCCAGGAGCTGCGTTTGGTGATTTTGTAGATCTATCCGCTTTGGCAAGGTTTGCCAGAGATTCTACTACATAAGCCACTTCTGAGCTAAAAAAATTGTAATACCGATGTCGTCCCTGTGTTTCTACCTTCAGGATATCTGCCTCTAACAACCTGGACAGATGATTGCTGGCAGATGTCGTTGAAATATCTGCAGCATTGGCTAGCTCAGTGGCTGTATAGGCTCGCCCATCTAATAGGCTCCATAACATTCTGGCTCGGGTGGGTTCACACAATAAGCCTGAGATAAACACAAATCTTTCTTCTGTATCCATAGTTCAGTATAGGATGAAGTGTAAATGTAGCCATTCCTGTACGTTTGCTCAAACAAACAAATCCGAAAATGATCGCAGTACTATTTGAAGCATTTCCCGAAAAAGACAAATGGGATGAGTATCTGGATATTGCCGCCAGACTCCGGCCTGAATTAAGCAAGATAGAAGGTTTTATCTCTATTGAGCGGTTTCAGAGTATTACACAACCCGAAAAAGTATTGTCCTTATCCTTCTGGCAGGACGAAGAGAGTATTGCCCAATGGCGAAATCTGGAGCTACACCGAATGGCTCAGAAAAAAGGCAGAGATTCTGTTTTTGAAAACTACCGGTTACTGGTAGCCACTGTAGTAAGAGACTACGGAATGGCAGATAGAGAACAAGCTCCTGACGACAGTAAATCTATTCATCATTAATTATCTTTTATGAAAGACATTGAAATTAAGCTGGAAAACAAAGTTGGTACGTTAGCCTTACTTGGTGAAACATTAGGAAAAAACCAAATTAGCCTGGAAGGAGGTGGCGTATTTGACAATGGACAGTATGCGGTTGCACACTTTCTGGTTGAGGAGGCTGAACAGGCAAAGAAGGTATTGGAAGAGGTAGGGATACAAGTGGTTACTATTCACGAGGTAATTATTCAAAAGCTAAGACAGGATGTGCCAGGACAACTGGGACTGTTTTGTCGGCGATTAGCCGAAGCTAATATTAACATCCTGACTCAATACAGTGATCATTCCAATCAGCTAATTGTTGTTGTTGATCAATATGAAGATGCTCTTCGTGTATCTAAGGCATGGATGAAGGAATGGTGGTAATAGGTGAGATTCCAATTTTGTACATGAGTCATTCTTACTTTTAAGGAAAAGTATAGGCAATGCGTTATTACTATTTTGAGATTATATAACCTTTTCTCTGATAGTTGAAATGACTCATGTAACCACTCTTAACGGAATAGTGGATGTTTATCCATATCTGTGATTGTTTTATTGCCGCTATTTTCTTTTTGCCTATCTTCAGCGGTGTGCAGTCATATTTCACCTATTGTCTGATTTTTTCCTCTGTCAACATCTAATACCAACTCTTTATGTGTAAAATAGGTACTCTGATTCTGTGCTATTGCCTTTCTTATAGCTTGTTTGGACAAGGAAAAGCACATAGTATTCCTTTCCGGCTTACAGAATACAACAATATCTCTGTAAAGGCTATTTTGAATGAGAAAGACACTGTGAATCTGATGTTTCACTCTGCTGCGAATTTTGTAACATTAACAGAAGAGGCAGTTTCCAGATTAAAAACCATAACTTTTCAGGAGAAGACAGAAGGGATTAAGAGCTGGGGTGGAGATGTAAACTCTGCCCGGTTTAGTGAGAAGAATACTTTACAGATAGGAGATCTGACATGGAAAGATCTACCTCTCTGGGAAAATAAAAATTCAGGACGCAATACAGATGGAAAAATTGGAATAGATTTATTCAAAGACAAGGTGATTGAACTGGATTTTGAGAAACAGGTAATGATTGTTTCTGAAAGTCTGCCTGCCAGGAGTAAAAAATATAAAAAACACAAACTGGTTTTTGAGAATGATTATATGTTTCTGGAGGCAAACTGCAAAGTAGGAGATAGTACACTGACTAACCGGTTTCTGATTCATTCCGGCTATTCCGGAGCTATTCTGTTTGATGATGCCTTTACTGGAGAACATAAACTGGGAGAGAAATTGAAAATTACCAGTGAAAAGAAGCTGACAGATTCGTATGGAAATGTAGTAAAAACCAAACAGGCTATTTTACCTGAACTAAAAATAGGCAATGAAACCTTGTCTAACGTGCCTGTTGGATTTTTTGAAGGAGCTATCGGTCGGCAGAAAATGAGCGTGTTGGGAGGCGAGATTATAAAACGCTTTTCTATTATCATAGATGCTCGTCGGGAATATATATATTTGAAACCCAATCGCCTCAAAGGTATGGAGTATGCTTCCTGATAGGCAACCATAAATTAAGTCAATGAATCGTAATAATTTCTTTGTAGGTAGTCGGCAGCTTCAGATTCATGATGAAGAAAATGGGCTTTCTTTTCCTGTGCTGGTACAGTATCCTACGTATACAGCAGCAACACCTACTTCCTTTGGTCCATATGTGATGGATGTGAGTGTTGATGCTGAAATAGCAGAGGGGAGTTTTCCATTGGTTATTATCTCACATGGTAATGGCGGTTCGCATTTGCTTTACAGAACCATTAGTATGCATCTGGTACGAAATGGATATGTAGTAGCTATGCTGGAACATTATGGAAATAACCGAAATAATAATACGCTGGAGAATACTACCTTAAACCTGCAATACCGACCACGACATGTAAGCATGACTATTGAAAATTTACTTACTACATCGTGGTTAAAAGCTTTTGTGGTACAGGATAAAATAGCTGTAATTGGGCATTCGATGGGAGGGTATACAGCTTTGGCTGTAGCAGGTGGAATACCTTGGCTGAAGGAAGGTGAGAAAATTGATGTAACATCGAATTCACGGGTAAAGGCTATTGTATTATTGGCTCCAGGAGCAGGGTGGTTTAAGGATTCACTGAGTAAGGTAACTATTCCAATTCTGATGTTTATGGCCGAACATGATCCCATTACACCTGCATGGAATGCTGAAGTTGTATTGGCCAGCGTACCTGATTCCAGTCAGGTGATACATAAAGTAGTGGAAAATGCAGGCCATTTTTCGTTTCTCAGCCCATTTCCGGAAACCATGCGAAGGCCCGATTTCCGTCCTTCAACAGATCCTCCGGGATTTGATAGAGAAGCTTTTCACAAAGAACTTCCTGTTGAGGTTCTGGCTTTTTTGGAGGAAGCATTGAACAGCGTTCCAAATGAAAAACAAAACAGACAACGAATGGTCTCAAACTAGTCTCAGATATTGTAAATTATTAATTTCTGTTACCTATGAATTTTTCTACAGGAGATCTCTTTTACCTTCAATCCAACCAACAGTATAATCTGTATAAGTTACTCGTGGACGATGCTGCATTTAATTGCTATCATGTGTTAACGTATGCTCCTCTGGATCGGGTGCCCGTTCAGGTAGATGTAGAAACACTGGATATCTGGATGTATCATTCTCCTATCGACAAAGATGCATTTGCCAATGCTACGTTACTGACCAATCAGCCTATCATAGCAGAAGATTTAATAGGCTATCATGAGTATCTGCGTCAGACCCAAGCACCAAAAGACTATATTCCTGTTGCTACTGCCTATTACAGAAACGGACTTCGTTTGACGGATGAAAAGAAGTATCCGGAAGCTATTGATGCGTATTCAAAAGCGGTTGATTTGTTTCCCCAGTTTTATGAAGCAATTGACAACCGAGCTTTTTGTAAAATGGATCTTGGGTTATGGGAAGATGCCATTGACGACTTCCATATGTCGTTAAAAGAGAACCCAAATAGTTTACTGGCTGAGTTTTCTATGGGAGAGTGTTATTATAAAATGGGCGACTATGAAAAGGCGAAGCCGCATTTTGAGATAGCACATCAGATCGATCCCAATCATCAGGCACCTATACAGTTTCTAGCAAAAGTGAAGTCGATTTTGAATCAGTAAATAACACAAAACCTCTGAAAAGTAATTGAGTATATCCCATGACAGAAGAGTTACAACAGGCAATTGAAAGTATATACTCTACCTTTTCCGTTTATCCTGCCAGATCAGCAATAGATGGATGTCCTTGTTGTGTGTCAGATGCAGATCAGGAAGCTATTCACTCAAAGCCCCTTCGACAGCTTAGTGAAGATAATCTGGCAAAATATACCTTCAAAGCCTTGACAACCTGGGGTGATACCGAGGATTTCAAACATTATTTACCTCGAATATTCGAACTTTTGGCAACTACTTCTTTTCCTGTTGACACTTTCATTGTTTTAGGAAAACTAACCTATGGAGATTGGCGTCACTGGAAAAAAGAGGAACAAGATATTCTCAGTCATTTTTTACTTGCCTGGTGGACGGATCTCATCAAGAATCAGTCGTATTTTGATAAAGAAACTTTTGTGGAGATATATAAGCTGACAGGGGCTATTGAGCCAATGCTTGTTCGCTGGAGTATTAGTTTTGAAGATTATAGCTTTCAAAATTTTGTTGAACTCATTCATGGCTACTATGATGAGTTACTCAACTTAAAGGCAGGCTTTAGAGAATTGTCAAGCGAATCAATAGCTATACTTATCAGCTGGATAAAAGAACGCAAAGAAATTCTTCAGAATGGTTTCTTTTACTTTGAAAATAGAGATAAAGAACTTGCAAAGAATGCCTCCATCGCACTTTACATTCTAGACCACTCAGTCTAGACAGTTTTTTCTCTTGATTTGATTTACCGCCTCACATTAAAATTTGGAGAATTATACCCAATTACATACTAGGTAATGAAATAGGCCAATGCTACATACTAAAATATTTATTTATGAACAAATTTGCTTTATACTAATCTTTTGAAACTTATACTTAGATATTAAATGTGAAGACTCTTTTAACAGTACACTACAGATGCTTACATCAAGTTCTAATTATACTGCTCGGCATTTTGCTTACAATAGATTTTTTTAATGAGAATGAGTTTCATATGGAAGGTATTTCCCTTGTTATTTTATTAATTCTACTCTCTCTTCTTTTTATCCGGCAGTCTAATGAAAAGATCTGGCAAAAAAAGAAATTGGGCATCACTGTAAATTTTGCACTGTTATTTTCCTCTATCTTTGTTCTTTTTTACTTGTTCGTGACCTTTGGAGCTTATTGTTTTACTGGTCATTATATACCTCTAATTTGGCTGACTATAGCTATATTATATTTTGCGTTTTTTGTTCTTAACATAATTGACCTTTCGAAGTTTATACTTGAAAAGACTCCTGTGACAGAAGATAAAAGTCAGAGACACTAGATGTGTTTCCAACAATACTGCAAGTTTAAGTAAAAAAAAAGAGGTTCAGGAAATCCCGAACCTCATATATATCTGTGATTGTAAATAGCTTATATTACTACGTTTACAATCCGTTTTGGTACTACAATCACCTTTTTCGGTGCTTTACCTTCCAGCCATTTCTGTACTGTTTCTTCTGCCAATACTGATTGCTCAATATCTGCCGGAAGAGCATCTGCCGGAAAGGTCATTTTGATACGTACCTTTCCATTGATAGAAATGGGATATTCAAAACTATCCTCTGTCAGATAAGATGCATTGAACACCGGATAGGATGCCTTAGTAACGCTGGTAGCATGTCCTAGTATAGACCATAGTTCTTCTGCGATGTGTGGTGCAAATGGAGACAAAATTACAACCAGATCGCTCAAAATAGCCCGCTTGCTGCATTTTTGAGACGACAATTCATTCACACAAATCATAAAGGCACTGACTGTTGTATTGAATGAATAGTTTTCAATATCGTCAGCTACCTTTTTAATGGTTTTGTGCAGAGACTTTAGTTCTTCACGAGTTGGTTCTGCATCGGTTACAAGTAGATTACCATTGTCTTCGTTATAGAATAACCGCCACAGTTTACGAAGGAAGTTATGTACACCACTGATACCATTGGTGTTCCAGGGTTTTGCATCTGTCAATGGTCCCAGGAACATCTCATACATACGTAGTGTATCCGCTCCATAACGGGCTACAATGTCATCAGGATTTACAACGTTGTAGTAACGTTTTGACATCTTATCGATTTCCCAGCCACAAATATATTTTCCATCCTCCAGGATGAATTCTGCATTTTGGAAATCAGGTCTCCATTTTTTGAATGCTTCTACATTCAATTCATCGTTTTCAACAATATTTACATCTACGTGAATCGCAGTTGTTTCATATTCTTTACGCAGATTATATGATACAAATACCGGATTTTTTCCTTCTCCTTCAGAAGATTTCACACGATAGACATAATTGCTTCGTCCCAAAATCATCCCCTGATTAATCAGCTTCTTTGCATACTCCTTCTGAGGAACCAAACCCAGGTCATATAGAAAGTGATTCCAGAAACGGGAATATAATAAGTGTCCTGTCGCATGTTCTGAACCTCCCAGATACAAGTCTACATTCTGCCAGTAGTCAACCGACTCTTTGGAGGCAAACTCACTGTCGTTCTGAGGGTCCATATACCGATAGAAATACCAGCTGGAACCAGCCCATCCAGGCATAGTACTTAATTCATATTCATACTGACCTTTGTATTTCCAGTTCTCGGCTCTTCCCAGTGGTGGCTCACCCGTTTCAGTTGGAAGATACTTATCAATTTCAGGTAATAATAATGGCAAATCCTGCTCATCAATTAATTGAGGTAGGCCATCTTTATAATAAACAGGTACTGGCTCACCCCAATAACGCTGACGACTAAATACCGCATTCCGTAAACGATATTGTACCTTACCTTTACCCAAGCCCCTTTCCTCCAGCCACTTAATCAGGGTAGCTGTAGCTTCTTTGTACTCCATACCATTGATGATGCCGGAGTTGATATAGCGTCCCTCTTTGGTAGCATCTGCTTGCTTATCCATATCCTTTTGAGAATCCAGAATAGGAATAATCGGCAGATTAAAATGCGTTGCAAAGTTCCAGTCCCGCTGATCACCGGAAGGCACACCCATTACAGCACCTGTTCCATAGCCAGCCAGTACATAATCAGCGAGATAGATAGGTACTTTCTCTCCATTAAAGGGATTGATAGCGTAACTTCCTGTAAATACTCCTGTCACCTTCTTTACTTCTGACATCCGGTCTACTTCTGAACGGGATGCTGCCCATTTTACATAGGTATCTACTTCGGTTTTCTGCTCAGGCGTAGTCAGGAATGACACAAACTCGTGTTCAGGTGCCAGTACAATAAAGCTTACACCATAAATGGTATCTACCCTTGTAGTGAATACTTCAATCAGATTATCACTGTTTCCTTCAATCGCAAACTGTACACTCGCCCCCTGTGAACGGCCAATCCAGTTGCGTTGCTGTTCTTTGATAGAGTCAGACCAGTCAATCTCGTTTAATCCTTCCAGTAAACGATCTGCATAGGCAGTAATCCGCATAGACCACTGTTTCATCAGTTTACGCTCTACCGGATAGCCACCTCTTTCAGATACACCATCTTTTACCTCATCGTTAGACAATACACTACCCAGAGCCGCGCACCAGTTTACATAGGCTTCATCAGGCATAGTCAGACGGTATTTAAACAACAACTCTTGTTGCTGCTTATCTGTCATTGCATTCCACTCTGCTGCTGTAAAAGCAGGCGTATCCTCATCACATACTGCATTAATGCCACTATTGCCCTGTTTTGCAAAGTGTTCGGTTAGTTTACTGATTGGAAGAGCCTTATCTGCATCCTTGTCATAGTAATGGTTAAACAGTTGCATAAAAATCCACTGTGTCCATTTGTAGAACTTAGGGTCAGACGTACGTACTTCCCGGCTCCAGTCGTAGCTGAATCCTATTTTCTTCAGCTGACTGATATACGTATCAATATTATTTTCTGTTGTAACGGCAGGATGCTGTCCGGTTTGTATTGCATACTGTTCTGCTGGCAAACCAAACGAATCAAATCCCATCGGATGCAGCACATTGAAACCCTGCAGACGTTTATAGCGGGATACAATATCCGAGGCTATATAACCCAGTGGATGTCCCACATGTAATCCGGCTCCAGAGGGATACGGAAACATATCCAGTACATAATACTTGGGACGACTGGCGTCTACATCTGTACGATAGGTCTGCTGTTCTTCCCAGCGTTGCTGCCATCTTTTTTCTATTTCACGAAAGTTGTACTCAGACATACAGGTTATTTTCGGTTTAAGAGGTTCTAAACGAAGCGCAAAAGTAAGGATTTTTGCAGAAATGCAGGAGGGAGCAGAAAAATAACTGTACTTGTTATAAAATAGATCGGCTTGTATTAACAAATAAAGGCAATTTAGATACCAGATTCTTTGCCTGGTGTAAGATAAATGCGGAAGGTAGTACCTTTGTTTACTTCACTTTCAAGTTCAATACGACCTCCCAGAGCATCTACCTGTGTTTTGACAAGATATAGTCCCAAGCCTTTGCCTTCCACATGAAAGTGAAAACGTTTATAAAGCTGATATACATTTTTTCCATACGCCGTCAGATCTATGCCGAGACCATTATCTCTTACTTCCATGCCAATGGTTTGCTCCTGTTGCCAGGTTCGAATACATATAATGGGTGTACGATCCGGATGTCGGTATTTGATCGCATTACTAATTAAATTATGGAGAATACTATCTATATAGGCTGGAATGGATAAAAACAGAAATACTTCCGAAAAGTCTACTTGTAGTTCTGTTTCTGTATCCTGTATTTCTTTGGACAGATTAGCTTTTACCTTCTCAAGTTCATGGTAAAGATTGACTTCTGATAAAATTTTAGTGCTGTTCTTTTTTACTTCCAGAATCGCATTCAGGTCTTTGATGACTTGGTCCAGATCATAGGCTGTTTTTATTAGTTTTTTTGTAATATCCTTAGGATCAATATCTACTTGCGTTTCTGCCAATTCAAGCAGTGTGCCTAGTCCCTGAATACGGGCAACGGGCGATCGGAGGTTGTGGGCAGTAATAAAAGCAAACTGTTCCAATTGTTGATTGTATTCTACCAGTTCCTGAGTACGTATGTCTACTTCTTTCTTCAGCGACTTATTGCGTTGTCGTATGGTTTTATTTTGCTCTTCTATGATCTGCTGAGCTTTTGTGAGGTCCTCAAACTGAGCACTTATTTTATCACGTTGCATCGCAATTTCTTCCTGTTGTGAATGCAGTTCTTCGTTCTGTGCGAGTATCTCCTGGTGTTTATTCCAGATGTCCTGTGTTTTGCTATCAATAATTTTGTTAAGCCTGAGTCTTTCTCGTTCATGTCGCCAAGCATTTACCTGAACAAGAATCCAGATCAACGCAATCAGAATGGTAAAATAAATACCATACGCCCAGGTTTGTTTGTACCAGACCTCTTCTATATGAAAAGAGAATGTTAACGTAGGACTCCAGTCATAACCACCTTTTCGGGCACGTACCTCCAGTGTATAATCTCCTGCTGGTAACATCTGATATGAAATGGTATGTTGTGTACTGGGAGTAGACCATCTTTTTTCCAGATTGCGTAGTCGAAACCTGTATTCTATTGAGCCTGTAGGATAAGACAGGCTAACAAAGGCAGCTTTGAGATTTGTATGATAGGGAAACACAGACTCAAACGGAATAGTTTTGAATACTTTTTTATTGAAGCGTAGTTCCAGAAATAACGGTTTGGGAGTAATAAGTGGTTTAGGTGCAGGTAAGAAAGATGCTGTATAACTTGTATTACTTCCCACCCAAAGTCGTTTTTGATTATCAATAAAAAGCCTGCGATACCAAAGTACGTTACTGGGAGGAGGTATTCCATTGTTAAGTGTATATCGTACAAATGCTCCGTTTCTAAAACACAATAGTCCATAGGCATCTGTTGAAATCCAGATCTGTTTTCGATCATCCTGAATAATAGCCCGCATTTCTGCTGTAGTAATATAGGGCCCCAGTTCTACACGGGTAACATTCTTTTTTACAGGATCATATTTTAACAAACCATGTGTGCTGGCCATCCATACATTCTCTTTTTCATCAATAATCAAGTCATGAACTTCAAAGTGGTTGATATCAAATGGAAGACGTTTACTTAGATTTTCAAAATAATCTTTCTCAGGATGGTATTTATATAAATAAGAATTATCTCCAATCCCACCCACATAAATGGTTTTGGAAGAACTTTCTTTTACAGTGATGATACGACCTGTCAGACCTTTTTCTTTACCATAGTAATGTATGGAAAGGGTGGAATCTGTATAGGTGATTCCTGGTAATGGACTATGGGTATATACCTGACAGAACCAGGTTCTATGGCGAGAATCTGTGTAAATATTAAAAATAGGTCCACCACGATTACTCAGATTTAAGCCCGGGTACCAATGATCGTTTTCCAGATAGGATAGTTGTCCCAGACTACTACCAATCCAGACCCTGTTTCTGTCAGAAGCTGTTGTTGAGATTGAACCTCTGGGGAGCCGCATAACAGATATTGGGTTCTGAAAATGAGCGGATACCGGAAGACGTAATATCTCATTAATGGAACTGACATAGTAATTGCCGTTTTGTATTTGACAGATTGAGCCTAGCTCGTAGGGTAAAACTGCTGGATATGGATGATAGAAAAATTTAGGATAAAGCAGAGTTACTCCTTCTTTAGAAATAATCCAGATGGATGAGGCTTTGCCTTGGTAAAATTGTTTGACAGACTGGAAAGGAAGCGTATCAAATAAGGTGATCTGATTAGAAAATAATGTTTCTTCAAAATGATAAGGAGTTTCAGATAAATTTGTCCGCAATAGACCCCGATCGTTGGTTCCTACATATAGGTGATTATAATAATCCTGAAACAAACCGGTAATCTCACTTGTGGGAACATTCATTTTAGTGAGTTTAGTTTTTTGTTTTCCGGCGTTTAGTAGTTGCATCTCATACAGATAATGATTGGTTGCTGCCCAGAATGAATAATCAGATCTTTGGATAACAGATACAAGCCCTTTTAACTGAGGTAGCTCATCTACCTGGTGGAAGGTGGGTTGCTCAGATTGGATCTCAAATAGTTTTCCATCCTGTGACAATGCAGATATACCTTTTTGGGAGTTATTCCATAAAAATAAGGGTTGGGTGTGTAATGGCACCGAAAACAGAACGGAACGACCAGAAGTATGATGGAGAATATCACCAGATATCAACTGAATCCACCAGCCTGCCTTTGAATCTTCAAAGAAGCTTATAGGTTGCTGGCTGGATAATCGATTGTAGAATTTTATAGTATCTGGTAAACTGGTGATTTCATACACACCATGTAAGCCAAGTCCTAGTAGTTTGCCTGTATGTGTCTGAACAAGTTGAGTAAAGTAAGGGGCATGTCTTACTGGTGAGAATTCCAGTCCATTAAAGCGGAATAAACCTTTATCTGTAAGAATCAGAACAAAACCCAGTGAATCCTGTACAACCGACTTAGGTGCAGAGCCTGGGGCAATCTGGTTGCTTGCATAGAGTTTGAATTGTAGTTCTTGTGCTTGAGCAATGGAGGTAAAAAGAATAGTCAATGAAAAACATACCAGAGCTTTGAAACAGAAATAACTACCTCTGTCCTTTATAAAGGGCAAAACCAGAATATTTTTGAAACATTTACTAAATGGAAAAAGCTGCTGTAACAGTTTCCTCATTCTGGTAGTAATTAAAAGAATATACAAGCCAACATATGGTCCATATTCTGCCAGTACTTTGCCAGATACCTTAGATTATGGTTGCTAACAACTATAGCGGAATGTACAAAATATAAATTACAAACATGATTTTTGCAATAAAAAATATTGTTTTATAAACTGTAATGTGTATTGCCAACTGTTTGGAAACAAAAACAAAACCCCAAGCTAAGAAAGCTTGGGGTTTTGCACAAACGCCTAGTCTATAAAGTGCACTACTCTTATAACTCAATCTGGTTGATTAGTTTACCATTAGCTTTCACCTCGAACCGATTTTTAGCTGATTTCATTTTACTTAAATCATAGGTTCTGATAAAGCTTCCTTTTTGTGTTAAAGTCTCAGTGTAAACAGGCAGATCAAACTGGTTATAGATTGTAACCTCAATAGATTCTGCCGAGCTACCTATCAGACGTAACTGATATTTATTGCTTTCCAGTGATTTGATCTCAGCCTTACGCACTGGGCTAAGCACTGTGTGAGCATAAGTCAATGATAATTCTGATTTGCCAGCTGCATCTTTTACTACCAGTGTGTAGCTTCCTGCAGGCATTGCGGTAAAGTTATATGGACGGATAAATCCTTTTTTATCTGATTCAATTTCTTCCTGCATTACAACAAGACCATCCTGATTTTTGATAGATACTGTTACCAGACCTGCTTTGGCAGATGTATATACCAGATTGTAAACGGCTGCACGATTAGTTGTTGTAATTGTTGCTGAAGAAGTTTTTTTAGTGTCATCGATATTGTCCATGGCAAAAGTGGCAACTGAAAGAACAAGGGCAAGGGCGAATGACATTAGAGAGGTTTTCATAGTAATAATTGCTGATTGTTATTTTAGGTAATTTTTAAGATGGGTGATTTAAAGGTTATACTTTTATTGATTTGGTTTTGTATGGTTGATTGTGTAAATCAACGATACAAAGGTACGGCAGTTCTGTATTGAAAAAAGTACAATCAGGATGTAATAATAGATTCGTAATAAAAGGGGAAAAAGCAAAAAAAAGCTGTTGAAAAAGTACTATTGGTATGTTTGAAAAGTACTATGAGCCAGAAAAAGTACAAAATATTGCATGCAGTTATCGGGAGATAACTGAAAGACTGCTCTCTTACATACTATAAGAAAAGTACAATATTTTTCGTGGTTATATTAAATAGGCGGGTCTTTTTATTGTATTATTCTGTGGCGATATAGATAATTAGTTAAGAAAAAGCTATTATCGCTGCATTCAGAATATAAAAGAAAAATGAGTAATTGGACTTATGAATTTAATGGGTATTTAGTGAGTTAGGTGAGGAATTGGACTTATAGAAGCATGTAAGAAATTTGTGGGAAATTGCAGTTTCAATCTAGAAAAGAAAAAATATTTTTTTATTGAAAATAATTAATAAAAATTTTATTAATTATAAAATATTGATTTACAGTTATTTATGCGAATTTTATACTTAAGAGAAGTATTCTGATGGACAATTTATGGATGTAAGAACTATTTTTAAGTATGTTTTTTAGTAATAGGTTCTATATTAGGTATTTACACTTTATATGCAATAGCGAATTTAAAGAAGCAGAGTGAAAGATTAGTTTTGTATGGATAAAAATTGGTTTTGAAAGTATGAGTTATTATTAAATGTTAATAGGATTTATTTGATGGGAAAATAGGATATTAGAGTTAAGAGCTGAAAAGTATATGAAATTATCTTTATCAGGCTGGAGATGCTGGATCTTTGTAAGCAATACGTAGGGCATTTACTGCATCATGTACTTTTCGGGTAGTTTCCGGAAGTCGGTATTTGGTAATACATTTCTGCACTATCGTAACACTTTCTGCAAAGGTGATTTTGTGACCAGGAGATATAAATAGCGGTAGTGTGTTTCGCTTACTACGTAATACTATACCAATTTGATCCTGGCGATCCCATAAAGGAGAGGTAGAACCTGGTTCATTATCTGGTAGGGTATAGGTACCTGTCAGCCGGCTTTTACCACAACCAATGGTGGGCATATCCAACGCCAGACCCAGATGGGTAGCAATCCCTAGTCGCCTTGGATGAGCAATGCCATGACCATCTACAATTAAAAGATCTGGTTTAAAGGTTAGCTGTTCCCAGGCTTGCAGCAAAGCAGGAATCTCGCGAAATGACAACAGACCAGGTACATAGGGAAAATGTGTTTCTGTTACAACCATAGAACGAGCTACTTCCTGCAAGGTTGTTAGGTCTAACACAACAATGCCTGCATATACAGTATCTGAGAATTTATTAAAGGAAATATCCGTACCCGCTACATATCGTATCTCTTTATCAAGAGGCGTGAGTTGTATTTGAGTACGTAGTTCTTTTTGTAACGCTATTGCTTCTGGTATACTCAGATCCCAGCTATGGTTTGCAATTGACATAATGGTATGAACAGGAATAAAGATAAAATAAAAAGTACATTACTGGCAGGTATAAACCTGTAGTAATGTACTATATAAATATAATGCCTGACTATTATTTGTTTTGAGGTTGAACAAGCCAGCTCGCAGGAATATCTTTAGGCGTTTCATTACCCAGACTGTACTGTAGTTTAAGCGCATAACCGCCCCCACCTTCAATAAAATCAATCTCGATAGGCTGCAAGCCCTTTTTAAGCGCTACTTGTCCGCTTTTTTCAATAGCCGAATGCTGACCATCGTTGTTGACTACTTCTCGACCTGCTACACGCAATACACCACCATCATCACAAGTCAGATAGAAGCTATATACACCTGTTTCTGGTATGTTCAGATATCCTCTGTAAGTGAGTCCGAAACTACCTGCTGTAGCTTCCTGAGGTACAACTACTGTTTTAACTACAGAAGTACCCGCGGCCTTCTTGGTTTTGATTTGAGTAGTATTCAGGAAGTACTCAGGGTAGTAGGTACACTGTAGTCCCTGCACAGGGTTTGCAACAGAAGCCGGTTCAGCGTACGTTTCCTGTTTGTAGGAAAGCGGGTAAATATCGCCACGTGATCCAGACTGCGTAAAGGCTGCTACTTTGATAGTAGAAGGTGTTTTTATGGTAAGAGAAGAAGGGAGTACAGAAGATGTCGCCTGAGGTAAGCTTCCATCTGTTGTATAGCGAATAGTTAACTCCTGAAGTGGTTTTTGAACCGTTAGTACAGCCTGATCCGTAAATACGTTTTCTCCTGTAAAACCTGTCAAATCCGGAATACGGTAGTGTACACCCATTGTTTCCAGTCGGCCGTAGTGTTGAATCAATCTGCTTTGATAAGACTTGTATAGATCCTTATGTGTCCATAGTACCTCTGCTAAGGCTGTCATACGAGGCATAAACATATAGTCAGCACGTTTTTCGGAAGGAATATATTCTGTCCACATATTGGCTTGTGCACCTATGATTGCTTTTCCTTCTGCTTCACTTAGGCCTTTGGGTATAACCTGAAAATGATACACATTGTATACGGAATTTTTATCAGGAGGGGAGTCGAAATACAAAGGGGTGCCCGGTGTCATAATTACCTGATTTCCATTTTTGGCTGCTTTGATGGGTGCCTGAGGTACCCAACTGCGCCAGTACATCACAATCGCTGATGGATTAATTCCGCCTTCCAGAATTTCATCCCAGCCAATTAGCTTTTTACCTTTTGAGTGGAAGAATTTTTCCATGCGGTGCACAAAGTAGCTTTGCAATTCATTGACATTCTTGATTCCTTCTTTTTGCATAAGTTCCTTGCAAACATCTGCCTGTGCCCAACTGGTCTTTTCAACTTCATCAGCTCCAAGATGAACATATTCGCTTGGGAACAGATCTATGATCTCACTATACACATCCTGAGCAAACTGATATGTGGCTTCATTACAAGGACAAATAGGTGTCGAGAAATCTTTACCCCAGCCGGTATTTCCACTGCAACTCAGATAAGGATATGCTTTGATAGCTGCCATCATATGACCAGGCATGTCTATTTCAGGAATAATTTCAATGTGTCGGGCTGCAGCAAAAGCGATGATATCTTTCATTTGTTGCTGGGTATAAAATCCTCCGTACATTGTTTTTCCATCTTTTTGTACAATATGTTTCGTATCAATCTCAAAGTCAGGATTATCCTTGGCTCTTTTCATACAGGTTGAATCCTGGTTGTTGAATGTTCTCCAGGCTCCCTGTTCTGTTAGTTTAGGATATTTCTTGATTTCAATTCGCCAACCCTGATCATCTGTGAGATGCAGGTGCAGTTTATTCATTTTATAAAGAGCCAGCAGATCAATATATTTTTTCAGATACTCTACTGAGAAGAAATGACGTGAAACATCCAGATGCATTCCGCGCCATGTGTACAAAGGTTCATCTTTAATTTCTGCAGCAGGTATAGTAACAGATTGTGAAGATGAAGCTTTAACAGGCAATAACTGACGCAGTGTTTGGATTGCCCGAAACATACCCGCCGGAGTTTTTGCTGTAATAGTTACTAGTTCTGGAGTAATTGTGAGGTGATATCCCTCCGGATTGGCAATGCCCGGGTCTTGCTGAAACAGGATAACTGAGCCTCCTTTTGATTTTTTGGAAGACAACGTAATACCTGTGGCATTTTTGATAATGTCTTTCAACTGGTTTGCTTCGTTGGCAAATAAAGCTGCATTTTTAGCCAATGAAAGATTGGTTTTGGCCGTAATTGTAAATTGTCCTTCCTTCTCGACCAATGTTGTGGGGTAGGGAATAATGGGGTATTCCGTAGTTTGCGCCCAGCTGATCTGGCAGAGAAAACCTGCTGTCAGCATAAGAAATACACGTTTTACTAAACAGAAACTCATTGAAATAAAGATAAATTAAATAAAACAAAACCGGATGATTCCAGCAATCAAATGTAAGACTAATCTCATTCTGATACATCTTGATTTAGGTAGTTATTCTTATGCTAGACAAAATGGGTTGGGATGTCAGCTAATTACTGTATCTCAGATAAGAAAACAGCTGGTTTTTCTGATAAACTATAGTTCTCTTTCTTCTACCAGTACTTTATTCTTCTGTCTTTTGTGTAATTAATCCTGTCATTATGAATTGTTTGATCTTTACTATAGACGCTATATTGGACTAAGTAAATCGGAGAATTAAACCTTCTGCAGATTTTCTGGTCTGATTGAATACAACTTTTAACAAACGAATAATGAAAATAATAGTTTTTGCAACTTTATTGATAAGTCTGCTGACTTCAGTAGAGAGTGACTTGTTTGCTCAACGACATGCACACAGAAGGGTAGAACGAGTACGGGTTGTCAGAGCCAGACCTGTCCGTCGTTATCCACGTGCTAAAGTAGTGGTGGTGAGACCAAGACGTGTTCGAACTGTGACTGTCTTACCTGCAGGCCATGTAACTGTAGTATCCCGTGGACGAAACTACTATTATTACAATGGATTTTATCATACACAGGTTAACAATGTATATACCGTAATTGCTCCTCCCAGGGGTGTGCGTATTAGGGTTTTACCTGTTGGGTATACAAATATTGTTATTGGAGGTACTCCTCATTATTATTATCAGGGTGCTTACTACAAGCAGGTAGACAATGAGTATGAAACAATAGAGCCTGTAATAGGTACAGTAGTACCCAATTTACCAGAAGATAATGTGGATGAAGTGACAATTGATGGAGAGAATTACTATGAGTTTGATGACCTTTTGTATAAACCTGTAGTGACAGCTTCTGGGACACAATATGAAGTGGTTGGCAATCTGGATGATTAGGCAATAGCTTACAAAACAGAAAATGGTCAAACCCACACAATTGAAATTGCTGGTTTGACCATTTTCTGTTTTGTAATACTTCTATCAGGCAGACAGCTTTTCTGTCAGAAAGAAGCTTACAAGAAGTTCTTTGTTAAGTGGTTTGGAGCAAAAATTAAGTACATTGGAAAACTGCATACCTTTTTCTTTGTCAACTTCACTGGTAGAAGAAGTTAGGATCAAGACTTTATAATCCTGTTTATTTTCTGCCTGCATCCGTTCCAGAAATGCCCATCCATCCATAACAGGCATGTTCAGATCCAATAAAATAATATCAGGGTGGATCTCTTCAATTTGTTCATACGCCAATTTCGGACTTGTAAAATCATATACTTCTACATCACCCAAGGTATTCTGAATGATTTTTTTGGAGATAAAGTTTGCAATCTCCATGTCGTCTACTAACATTACTTTCTTCGGCATACCTCTACTAAGTTTATTTTAAGATCTCCCGATCTGTGAGCTGTATAACATTTTGTAAGGCAGAGTCCAGGTCTTGTGAGGATACCTGTAACATTGCCAACCATTCTGGTTGAATTTCGTTACTATATATAAGTTCTGCTACCTGTATCAGTCCCAGTATCCTGGATAATGGTTCCCGAACTGAATGGGCATTGAGCTTTGATAGTTCTAATAGTTTTTCATTTTTTCTCTGTAACTCATGGGTTCGTTGCTGAATAATTTCCTCCTGTTTATGTACGAGATCTGAAACAATTCGGTTTTTTTCCTGTACATCTTCCAGTGCGATCAGTAAATCCTGCTTTCGTTGATCCAGTTCCTGAATCAGACAAATGGTAAAGATTCGGGAATATAAACTTTCAGATACAATCTTTAGTACAGGAATATCTGTCTGAGAAAATAGTTTGTTTTCTCCAGAAAATACAGATACTACCATTCCGCTAGCAGTTCCAAAAGGAAAATGCCAGCCCCATATTTTATCACATACCTCTTTCAATGGAATCGGATACGTTTCTGCTCTGACATCAAGATTGGAAAGGTTATCCAGTACAACCGGGATTTCCTGCTTTTGTAATATGTGTTCATGTTCCCAGAATATTTTTGTACTGCCTGTTTCCAATCGGCTTTCAGCCTTAAAAACTGAATAAATGATATATTGTCCGTCCTGATAGTAGCCAAATCTGACTAGTTGAGAGTCAAAGAGATATTTCAGGTGCCTTTGCAAACAATGCTGTACCTCGTCGAGCGTTTCTGAATGATTCAGATGAGTAGTCAGTTTGGCCAGCGACTCATACACAAGACGATATCTGAATTCTAATGGGTTACTCAATGATCAGGAAATTAAACTTCAATTTCGAGTAATTCATTATCAACTTTAATTCCTGAGATGTCAGCAATGGTATTAAGCATATTGACTAAGTCGGCTTGCGCCATTAGTTCCTGAATTTCACCTGAATCAAAACCAGCTTCGTATAGTTCATCAAAGTCCTCTTGTCCGATTGTTTCCGGATGTAAAGCTCCTTTGGTCACAACCCGTAAAGCAGTTTTGTAGCTAACAGGAATTATGTCGCTATCCTGGTTCTCTGTAATAATAAAGTCATTACCACCTATCGCTTTGCCCATCATATTGGCAAATATGGCATGTGCGGTAGCGCAGTATTCACATTTGCGTTTGCTGGATACATTATAAATAATCAACTGTTTTACAAGGTTGGGAACATTGCCCATGATCAATGTAGATCTAAGCTTTTCCCAGTTTCCTCTCAGTAAGATGGCATTATTCCCCTGGCATTTAAACCAGTTAAGTACAAACGGAATCCCTAACTCCTTTTTAGTTTCATCATAAATTTTTTGTACTTCAGGAATTGCTTCATTATAAGAAACAATAGTGAATAACGACTTGCCTGCCATCTGTTTGCTAATTTATGTTTTTTTAAGATACGGCAAGATAGCATAGATATAATGAAGCGTTCCGTAAATGTGTATACCGTTAATGTAATGTTTATGAAGCTTTGACACTGCCTGTATCGGAAAACTGTAGGATTAATGTAATAAGTTTTAAGCTGGATACCTAAGTCTGTAACCTTCTTATAGGCGTAGATTTATACAAGCATTTTTGTGTTAATTTGCTTTTATAGATGATTTGAGCTCTATGAAAGTAAATTGAAAGGTACTGGTCGATGTGTTGCTCTCTGCTAATAATATCAAATTTATGTGAATATCTTACATGGTCTATTAATGTATAAAAAATAGAAAGGAAGCAGGTGCAGAAGCTTTTGTTGGTTTATCTTCTATATAGCTTATTATTACAGACTTAGTAAATAAGATATTGAATTGAAACCTATGATTGGAGTTTTGACTGTTAATATGGATTTTTCCGAGGTAAAGAGTGTTTAAGATTATAAAAAATATTTTATTCTGTATTTTATTTGTTGTTTCGCTAAATAGTGAAAATACGAAAAGCGGATTAAGCAGGAGTTGATGCATGCCCGAAGAACTTTTTTATGGAAAGTGCTTCAAAATAGATGTAACCTCTGATCGGTAACGACAAAAAATAACCTGTTAGCTTACTGCATTCAATAGAGAAATAAAAAAGTCCCTCTGAATAGTCAGTAGGGACTGTGTAATTAAAAAATATAAGGTATACTTACCAGCTTCCTCCCAGTGCTTTGATAAGAGCAACTGTATAAAGTGCTTGCTGTCCGTGAAGGTTAACTGCCTGACGTTGCAGATCCAATGCCGTGCGTTCGGAGTCTACAACATCCAAAAAGGTAGTAAGCCCTTTTACATACAATTCACGTGAGTACCTCCGTGTTCGTAACGCAGATTCAACAGCCTGTTGCTGACTTACATTTTGTTGAGTAAGGATTTGCAGATTGACCAGTGCTGTTTCTACTTCTTTTTTAGCTGTCAGTACACGTTGTTGATACATTGATGTAGCGGTTTGCACCTGCTGTTGAGCCAGCACTACATTGTTTCGGTTACGGTTACCTTCATAAATAGGAATTACAATGCTTCCGCCTACCATATAGGTAGCACTATTGGAACTGAGCAGCATATCGACTTTTCGTGAGGTTAATCCTGCTGATCCTATCAGATTTAATCTTGGACGTAGAGCTGCTTTGTTGATACGAACCTGTTCTTCCGCAATAGTTGTCATATAGGCAGACTGGATCAAGTCTGGTCGATGTAATGGTAATTCACTAGCCGATGCTGCTGGAACAACTGGTAATAATTCTGCCAGTGTTTTTTCCGGAATGCTTAGCTGAGTCGGTTCCGCTCCGGTTAAGACTGCCAGAGAAAGTTCAAGTTCAGAACGAGTGCGCTGAATGCTTTGTAACTGTATTTGTATGGTAGCTACTTCTGTTTGTGCACGTTGTACATCCATTTCTGTGGTAAGTCCTGCTTTATAGCGGGCTTTGACTACCTGTAGTGTTGAATCCCGTAAACGCAATCCCTGTTCCAATACCCGCTTTTCTGTATCAGTAGTTTGCAAAAGCAGATAACTGCGAGCAATTTCAGTAGTAACCGTAAGTTGTACAGCCTGACGTTCTGCCTCTGTTGCCTGGCTTAACATCTGATTTACTTGTACCTGCTTTCTGTAACGTTGCCAGATATCTACTTCATAGCTTACATCTATTGGAAGCTGAAATGTATTCATAATGAAGCGTTTGACCTGTTGATCCTGTACCTGTAAGGCCAATGGACGATTTGGTGCAAGGTTTTGAGTAGACGCGTAGGGATCAAATCGTACAGAGGGAACCCGATAGGATTCTGCCAGTTTGATACGGGTACGTGATTCCTCCAGACGATTCATTACAGACTTAATCTCTAAGTTGTTGGCAATACCAACCTGAATCAGTGAGTCCAGCAAAGGGTCCTGAAAAAGCTGCCACCACTGATTGGTAGCAGGCACAGGATCTTTTTGCTGTGTAGACGGCTGTATTTTATCAGACTCAGTAACCGCTGTTGTTGACTGAGCCATACCTGACAGGCTTATGATTAAGGCAACAAGCCCTGTCAGGTAGTTGGTGAATACTTTCATATAAAGCAAATTCCTTGTTTTCAGATGGTTATTTGGTCGAATTAGCAGGAGCAGATGCGGTTTTAGATACTACACGCTGTCCTTCACGCAGGTTGTCAGATGGATTGATTACCAGATGTTCACCACCTTGAAGGCCCGTTCCTATCTCAACAGTAGAACCAAAATCACGGGCAATTTCAACAGGTTGAACATGTAGTGTGTTGTCAGCTTTTACAACCATTACCTGTGGACCTGTAGATGTCATCCAGAGAGCATTGGCAGGGACTACAACCGGAGGCAGAGATTGCTTTAACTGGAAGTTTACTTGTCCGTACAAACCCGATACCAGTTCACGACCCGGATTAGGAATAAGTACTTCTGTTAACAGAGTACGAGATTGAGAACGCAGTGCTTCAGAAGTTCTTACTACTTTTCCTTTGAATGTTTTACCTGACAGTTCCGGCACACGAACTTCTACAGCTTGTCCTAACTGAATATATTTATAATAGGACTGTGGTACATCCGTATATACACGTAAGGTATCTAACTGAGAAACTGTAAATAAAGGAGTGCTATTTCCTGCTGTAATTAGTGCACCTTGTTCTGTAGTACGTGCAGTTACAATGCCATTAAAAGGTGCACGTATTTCCTGAAGACTTTTTAATACTTCAATGCGGCGCAGATTTGCCTGGTTCATATCATACAGTGCCTGACGATTGTCTATGTCCTGTTTGGATACAGCTCCAGGTAATGTAACGCTTTCTACACGTTCCAGATTGGTTTTTGCCAGCCGCAGATCTGTTTGTGCACGGATAATGTCCTGGTCCAGTTCTGGTGCATCCAGACTTGCCAGCAATTGTCCTCTCTTTACCGGACTTCCAATATCTACCAGACGTTTTTTCAGATAGCCCTGAGTACGTGCATACAATTGGGTTTCCCGAAGCGGTTGAATCTGTCCAGGTAAAGTAAGACTGGAGATAGAATCAGAACGGGTTGCGGTAGTTGTATTTACCTGGACAATCAGGTTTTGTTCTTTTTGTACAGAAGCATGTAATTCCTGGCGGTTGCGAACGCGGGGAAGAACGCCAACAAAGAGAAAAAGAAGGATTAAGGCAACTGGAACTAGCCAGATTAAGATTTTTGATTTCATCTTTACTATAGTTTTTATGGTATAATGGTCGTGTGTATTGACAGGCAGTGGATTAAGCCACTGCCTCTTTTACTTTTTTAGGTGCCAGATAGCTAAATACGACAGGTACAAACAACAGCGTTGTAAATGTTGCAAGGATCAAACCTCCGATTACGGCGCGTCCCAGTGGCGCATTTTGTTCGCCACCTTCACCCAATCCAAGCGACATAGGTAACATACCAATAATCATAGCCAGAGCTGTCATTAGAATAGGACGCAGACGGGCTTTACCTGCTTCATAAGAAGCCTGCCATGGAGAAAGGTCGCTTTCCAGTAAAGTATCTGAGGCAAAATTTACCATCAGGATACTGTTAGCTGTGGCAACTCCCACACTCATGATAGCCCCCATAAGAGATGGGATACTGAAAGGTGTCTGTGTTAAGAACAGCATCCATACCATACCACACATAGCTCCAGGCAGGGCTGTGATAATGATAAATGGGATACGGAACGACTGAAAGTTAACCACCATTAGCAGGTATACCAGTACTGCTGCAAATACCAACCCAATACCCAGGCGGGAGAATGCACTGTTCATACTCTCTACCTGTCCACGTAAAATGATCTTGTTACCAGGCTTCAGCTGAGATTGATATTCTCCTACAATTTTTTCCAGCTGACTGGAAACAGACCCTAAATCTGTCTTCTCCACAGATGCATACACATCATATACAGGCTGTGTGTTGACACGATTGATGATCATTGGAGCCATTTTGCGTTCAATACTCATCACGTTGCTCAACAGTTGTGGGGTTGAGGCATCCTGAGTCAGTATCATAGGGGTCTGCAACAATTTATCCATTGTATTTAACCGGAATGGTGGCGTTTGCACTGCAATCAGATATGGAAAGCCGGTTTGTGGATCTGCCCAGAAGTTTGGTTGTACCTGTGTAGTACCACTCAATGAAATCATCATGTTGGTGGCGATTTTTTGTTCACTAAGACCCAACTGATGTGCCCGTTCACGATCAACATTGACAAACAACTCTGGTGCGTTCAAGACCTGATGTAACCGAACATCTACTGCACCTGGAATACTTGCTACACGTTGTTTGATTTCCTGTGCTACTTTCAGGTTATTGGCTCTGTCAAAACCAGCGATCTGAATATCAATAGGAGCCGTTAAACCAAAGTTCAGAATCTGACTCACAATATCTGAAGGCTGGAAGAATACAACTAGTTCGGGCATTTGTTCGTGTAATACTTCACGCAGGTGACGAATGTAATCTCTGGTGGATTTTGTCTTTTCTTCAGACAAGGCCACCAATAATTCCGCATCCGCAGTACCCAGCGAGGAGTTATCTGTAAAGGTCAGGTTATAACCTTCACTAGTCATCCCAATATTGTTAATAATGGTTTCAATCTCTTCAGATGGAATTTCTTTTCGGATAACAGCTTCTACCTGAGAGGCAATTCGTTCGGTTTCTTCCAGACGGGAACCGGATGGAGCCCGTACATGTAGTCGAAACTGACCTGCATCTACACTTGGGAAAAAGTCACGTCCGGCAAAAGGAATCATTACCCCTGTACCAATGACTACGATAAGGAAAATGACAAGCATCTTTTTCCGGTTATTCAGTGCCCAGCTCAACATATTCATGTAGCGGGACTGAAAACGTTCAAATGAGTTGTTGAATCCAGCATGCATACGAGCAAAGATATTTTTAGGCTTTGCTTCATGTTTTTCTGTATGATGATGCTCTTCTGCTCCCAGCATCAGATTCGCCAACATAGGCACTAATGTTCTTGACAATAGATAGGATGCCAGCATAGCAAACACTACAGACATGGCCATTGGAGCGAATAAAAATCGTGCAGGGCCTTCCAGAAACAGTACAGATACAAACACAATACAGATAGTCAGAGTCGCTACCAATGTTGGAGTGGCAATCTGTTGAGCTCCTTGCAGAATAGCCTCTCGCAGAGGAAGGCCTAATTCCTGGTTTCTATGAATATTCTCTATGGTTACGGTTGCATCATCTACCAGAATACCAATTGCCAGTGCCAAGCCTCCCAAAGTCATGATATTCAATGTCTCACCTAGCAGATACAAGACAGTGAGCGAGAAGAGAATAGACAAGGGAATTGAAATAGCAACAATCAGTGTACTTCGCCAGCTTCCCAAGAAGAGCAGAATCATAGCAGCTGTCAGTAATGCTGCAATTACCCCTTCTAGTACCACTCCATGAATAGAGGCACGTACGAAAACTGATTGATCAAATAGTTCGGTGATTTTTAAGTTCTTTGGTGCTGCGGCACGTACCTGTGGCAGGATTTCTTTACGAATGCGATCTACTACAGCTGTAGTTGAGGCATTCCCAATCTTTACAATACTAAACAATGCACCCCGCACGCCATCCTGTTTTACTACGTTGGTTTGTATGGCAGCTCCATCGTGTACATTGGCTACATCCCGCATGTGAAGCGTTACACCATTGACCTGTTTTATAGGAATATCGTTGAGTGTTGACAGGACATCAGGTTTTGTATTCAGACGAACATTGTATTCCCGATCTCCGAAACGTGCTTGTCCACTGGGAAGAGTTAAGTTTTGTGCTGATACGGCATTGACAACATCTTCAGGAGTAAGTCCCTGAGCCAGTAACTTCTCCGGATCAAGATCTACCATAATCTGACGGGTTTTTCCACCAAAAGGCAATGACATCCGTGAGCCCTGCACAGTTGCAATCTGAGGACGTATCCTTGTTTGGGCATAGTCAGTCACCTGAGATTCTGTAAGGCTATCAGAGGAAAGACCTAGTTGCAATATAGGCACTTCCGTAGCATTGTAACGCACAATCAGCGGAGGCTGAGTTCCTGGGGGCATCCGTACCCGAATAGTCTGGGCAATGGAAGTCACCTGCGCCAATGCTTCTTCAATCCGAACGTCGGGCTGGAAGAAAATTTTGATAACGGCAATACCATTGTGCGTTTGCGATTCCATTTGTCGTATGTTACCTACGTTGTTTGTAGTGGCGGTTTCGCTAAAGTTGGTAATCATTTTTTCCATCTCATCGGTAGATAACCCCCGATACGTCCAGATAACGGTTATTACCGGAATGTTTATTCTGGGGAAGATATCCGTTGGCATCTGAACGATGGAAACGATACCCATGATTAAGATCAGAAGAGCCATTACAGCAATGGTATAGGCTCGGGTCAGGGCTAATCGTACAATCCACATAATTGTAATACATTACAGGAATACATATTACTTCCTGTTTTTTGAGTTTAGTTGGTTTGATTAAGAAAACTGGTATATAAACAAGACGATAAAACAAGTATCTGCTTGGATCTCTTATATCGATTGGTATTGTCAAAATACAAGAGCTTGCTTTGTAGATAATCAGTTGTTTCTAAACGTCTGAATTTTCTTCTGAAAGGATAGCATCTGAGATCCATTCCCATGCATGCATTTCCTGTTGAAGCAAGTTTATTTTTTGGCGGATCGATTGTATGGCATCGTGTCCAATAATAAGATGCAATGGTGCATCTGGTTGATTGGCTACCTGCAGGATTGCTTCTGCTGTAGCTTGCGGATCATTTAATGTGCGGTTGTTGGTTATATCAGATGCTCCGTTGGAGAAATTACCTGCCTGCGTATATTCATCAATCACATTCTCCGTCCGGATCAGTGTACTTCCCCACCAGTCAGTACGTTGAACCCCCATTTCTACCACAGTTACTTTTATACCAAGAGATTTTACTTCCTGGGCTAGCGACTCCGATAATCCTTCAATCGCAAACTTGGTAGCGTGATAAGCTCCCAGTTTAGGTTGAGCCCTAAGCCCACCTGCCAGTGAATTAATGGTTAGAATATGACCCTGGCGAGCTTCCCGCATATAGGGTAATATGGCTTTTGTTACTTCCAGCATCCCAAAAAAGTTGGTATTGAACTGCTGTTTTATTTGATCCATAGTCAGTTCTTCTACGGCTCCTTGTAAGCCATAGCCAGCATTGTTAACCAATACATCTATTTTTCCAAAACGGTCTATCGCTTTGTTTACAGTTTCTGGGATACGGTGAAATTCTGAAACATCCAACTGCATTACTAGTGCATGTTCCGGATATTGTTCCTGTAAAGAGTAGAACTTTGCAGGATTTTTAGCTGTGATAACAGCTTTATTACCCTGAGCTAGTACTGCTTCGGCCAGATAGCGTCCAATGCCACCCAGACACCCTGTAATAAACCAGACTCTGGAAGAAACATCTGTATCTATAGTGAGAGAATTCATGATTATATTTTGAAGATATTTGTCTTATAAGAGCCCATTTCTGTGCCATTTTGGAGAAATACAGAAATGTTTTGCTTTTGTATGGTTAATGTATTGATTTTCAGTATTTTGTTTCTTTGGGTGGTTGTTTGGTAACTAGTTGGATAATGATACTATTGGAGAATAACTCCAATAGTATTGGAGTTATTCTCCAATAGTATACATTTGTAGTGTTTTAATGCTCTATTGATTTTGGAGTTTATTTGTACAAGCTTATATTGATTGAATAATGGCATTGCAAGAGAGCTCACATTCTTTCCTAATGGACATGATTAAACTGCAGAAATTGCCTGAAGTGGTGGATTATCTGTATAAGTTTCAATCCGAATTGGGTTTTGTTCATATGCATCTGGCTCTTCCCAGAGAAGAGAATAAGCATTTATATATAGAAAAGACGAAGCCTGGCGGAAAGCTGACTTTTGCTCAGAATCAGCTAATTGAAAACCGAGTATTTACAGAACAAATCAAGATATCGATTGAATTGCCAGATGGATCTATATGGGTAGCAGTACCCATGTTTACCAAAGGCAAGTTACTGGGAGCTATAATTCTGTCATTTAATCAGGTAGCACCTATTGCAGAAACTACAGCCTGGCTTGAACAGCACAGTGACGGACTGGCATTGGCCGTGGAACACACCTTGCATTGCGAAATTCTGGAGAAACAGCTTCGTGAAAAATCGATGCAGTTGGTGGTAATGAATGCCTTAACATCGGAAAAAGATTATGGACAGATGTTTCTGACTATTACTGCGGCCATCAACAATATGATTAACTGTGATCTGCTAACTATTCCTGCGTTTTCTCCCAAAACAGGTTTTGTATTAAGTGGATACAATGCGATGCGGCAAAATGGAGGCTTTACACTGATTAGTCGGGAAGAAATGCTGGAAATGCTTGGGTTGGATCTGGAAACCTATCGCCAATCTGCTCTTGCTCAACTGGAGATTTATTCCAAACCACATATTTTTACAGCAGAGGAATATAGTGAGCTAAGTCGGAAGCTGATTGTCTCGAATCGGTTTGCTACCGTAATGGGAGTGAAAGAAGCCTTGTTTGTTCCGATTGCCTTGCCTAATGATGCCTTTGCTACATTGATTGTTTGTAGCAAAAAAGAGAATTCGTTTTTTAGTAAAGATCTCCGGATTCTGATAGAGCTAGCTAAACAGATTACACATCAGATTGGACGGCTATTGACATTTGAGCAGAAAGAGGTACTGGAAATAAAATTGCGAAGAGAGAATACCTTATTGATTCAGGAACTTAATCAGGAACAAGCTTTTTCGGAAATCATAGGCCGTTCTCCTGCTATTAAAAAAGTACTGGAGAATGTACATAGAGTTGCCCCAACGGATTCAACAGTATTGTTACAGGGAGAGACTGGAACTGGTAAAGAATTAATTGCCCGGGCAATTCATAATATGTCCAATCGTAAAAATCGACCATTAATTAAAGTTAACTGTGCAGCTCTACCTGCTCAATTGATTGAGTCGGAACTATTCGGACACGAAAAAGGAGCCTTTACCGGAGCTACAGAACGACGTATTGGTAAATTCGAACTAGCCAATGGAGGAACGATCTTTCTGGATGAGATAGGTGAGCTTCCTTTGGAATTACAATCCAAACTATTACGGGTATTGCAGGAGTATGAAATTGAACGGGTAGGAGGGAAGCAGACTATTCAATTGGATATAAGAGTCATTGCGGCTACTAACCGCAATCTGTATCAGGAAGCTATTCTTGATAAGTTTCGGATGGACTTGTATTATCGGATCAGTACCTTTCCTTTCGTATTGCCTCCTTTGCGTGAAAGACGTGAAGATATACCTTTATTGGTGAGATCCTTTATTGAGAAGTATAGTCGTAAGATAGGGAAAGGCATTGAAGGTGTGACTCCTCAAATGATGGATTTTCTGCTGCACCATTCCTGGCCAGGTAATATCCGGGAACTGGAACATGTAATAGAACAGGCTGTTATCCTGGCTTCAGGTCCTCAACTAGATATAGTACCTGCATTTACAGCTTCTGCCAGTATGGCTACTCAAAAAGATATCCCTCGTTCACTTCCTGTCTATTTACCACAGGAATCAGCTAATCTTACAGATATAGAAGACGGCTTTCTGGAAAGTCAACGACAACACATTTTGAAAATATTAGAAGAGACCGGAGGTCGTATTCGGGGTCGATTTGGGGCTGCCCAACGTTTGGGACTGAAACCGACTACATTGGAAGCGAGAATGAAAAAGTTGGGTATCCGAAAGAACTTCTCATCTGAGTAGATAAACTGGTAAGGATTTAAGTAGAAATCTCATCCATTTCAAATAACTATTTGAAATGGATGAGATTTTCTTATTTATTTGACAACTCCTGCAAATCGCTGATAAAACGCAGTAGGACTGTTTTCGTTTTTAGGCTCGTATTTCCCTGCTATAATGGGCACATAAATAACTCTCCGTCTGCTTGATTCTCCTACAACAGAGGATTTCTCTACTCTGTGCCACAAACGTCCATCATGTACGGTAAGATCCCCTGCTTCTGGCAGAACTGCTACTTCTTCTGCATCTGGTTTGTGATCCAGGAAGTGTTTTTTGCGGAACAATAACTGATAAAGACCTTGTTTATGTGTACCCGGAATAAGTCGCAATCCTCCATTTTCGGGTTTTAAGTTGCTAAGATGAATACCCACATTGAGCATAGGGTTCAGCTTTCCTCCATGAAAGATATCTCTCAGACCATCTACATGCCAGCCCATCTGACTAAACTTGCTTTCCGGGCCATTTACATAATGATTGAAAACCATTCCATCTTTTTCTGTTTTTCCCAAACGTGCTCCAGGGCCAATCAGATTGAGTAAGGTAGTGAAACGGGGATCTTCCAGAAATTCTCCTAATACGGGATGATGCTGATTGATAAAAGCAAAACGCTGTACAATAGTATCTCCGTTAAGATCTTTCCCATATTTAATGGGTACACCATTTATTTTTTTTATGTCCTGTTCCAGCCAGCGTTTTTGAACCTCAAGTGAGGCATCTGTAATGGTCTGGACTGTTTCAGGTTTGATAAAGTTCTTGAAATGAATAAATCCATTGGTATTGAAGAACTCAATTTGTTGAGCAGTAAGAGTTTCTCCTAAAGTAAATTTTGGATATTGAATGGCCATGATAGTGTTCTTTTAAGGATAGATACTAATTGATATTGTGATTACTAACTTTTGGGATAAGCAGTATTAGAGTTTGCTTAGTAGTTAGGAACAACATCGGTAGCCAGACAAAAAATGAAAAAATAAATTTATAGTATTTGCTTTCATAGTCTATTAACTTTATAGAGATTATATGCAAATATAAATTACTTCAACTGGAATTTCATAACATATGCGTAAATTTTTTTTAACATACTGATAATAGCCACTCATAGATCGTGTAAGATTTCCTGTGTTATCGAAGTGAAGTGGAATTCAATTGTGATGTCTGTCCACTGCGCTTTTGTATTCTGCATTTTTCTGCTCTTGTCTATCAGTGTTCGTTTTAGTACATGAAGTGTCCGTTTTAGAACATCTCTACTAGGTTATTTTTTCCGCAAAACTGTTTTGGAGCGCTCTGGTGGGGTTTTATAGAATTGGCAAAGGATTTGATCAGCAAAAATGGAACAAATAGAAAATTCCGGAACTAATCATGAAAAGAACCTATCTGGGAGAATTTGAAGAGCTAGTACTTCTTACAGTAGCCTTACTGGATGCAACTGCCTATGGAGTAAGTATTACACATGAAATTGTGGAACAAACAGGTCGTTCAGTGCGACTAAATCAGGTGCACGCAGCCCTTCATCGATTGGAGGAAAAGGGTATGGTATCTTCAGAAATGGGAGAGGCTACAGCAGAACGGGGAGGAAGAAGGAAACGCTTGTTTGTAGTTACTGCTTATGGCCGTCAGACATTACAGGATATTCATTCTGTACGTACCCATCTGTGGAATCTACTACCAGATTCATTTAAACCTGCTACCAGTATATGAAAAGGTTTTTCAGAATGAGTGCCTCTCCGCCTGTATGGGCAGATAGATTTCTGGAGTGGTTTTGCTCACCTGATAAACTGGAAGATATTCAGGGGGACTTGCACGAAGAGTTTTATTACCAGCTTGAAAAGAAAGGTTTGTTCAATGCACATCTGAATTATTGGCGTGATGTACTGGGATTTATTCGTCCATTTGCCATTAAACATAAGCGAGATCGTTTTTCTTCACCTTTATTTTCTCCGGATATGATACGAAATTATTTTAAAGTGGCTTTTCGGAATCTGCAAAAGAGCAGACTATATTCCACCATCAATCTGATAGGTCTAAGTCTTGGATTGGGCGTTGCTATTGTATTGTTCTGGATTGTGCGGTTTGAGTATAGTTTTGACAGGTTTCATACAAATGTCGATCGCATTTATCACATTCGGTCTACGGATAAGTTTGGAGAGCGACAATCACATACGCCACAGGGAGTGATCAAAACCTTGCAGGAGCACTTGCCTGGTGTAGAGAAGGCTGCTAATCTCTATGGAATGGAAGCTACTACGATTAAAGTAAATAATCAGGTATATCAGCAGAAAAATACATTTTTTGCCCCGCCAGAATTGCTGGAGATGCTGGATATAACTTGGCTGAAAGGTTCTCCTGGTCAGTCACTGAATGCTCCCGGACAGGTAGTAATTGATGATGAAACTGCTCAGCGGTTATTTAATGGGGATGCTATGGGCAAAGTGATTCGGTTTGAGAATGCTGTAGACCTGATGGTTACAGGGATTATTCACAAAATGCCTGTACAAACGGGGTTCCCAATGCAGATGATTGTTTCCAGAGAAACATTAAAACAGCTTCAGCCTGAATTTAAGAATGATGATTATTGGGGTGGGGGAGATTCTATGAATCAGGGGTTTGTTTTACTTAAGGCAGGAACCTCTTCAGACGCGATTGCCAGAGAGCTTACAAAATTAATTCAAAAACATCATGAAGAGTCAGACGTTGCTTCATACGAATTACAGCCACTCAGTCAAATGCACTTTGACACAACCAATGATCCGTTTAACTATGCTATGCCTAAGTGGACTCTATATACATTGAGTAGTATTGCTGGTTTTTTGGTGATAATAGCCTGTATTAATTTTATCAATCTGGCTACTGTACAGGCAGTGCAGCGAAGTCGTGAAATCGGTATTCGTAAGGTACTTGGAAGCAGTCGGATGCATATTATTATGCAGTTTTTTGGAGAAACTTTTTTGCTGGTATTTGCTGCTTTGATTCTGGGAAGTCTGATTGCTTCACAACTGGTACACTATGCGGATCAGTTGCTAAATACCAAAGTAGCATTAGCTCCTGTCTGGAATGTCAGTACGCTGTTGTTTTTATTGGGTGGTGGCATTGTGATAACCTTTTTGTCAGGATTTTATCCTGCTTTATTATTATCTGGTTTCGAGCCAATCAAGGTATTAAAAAGTCAGTTCGTGGTAGTCAACAGACAGCGTTTTTCCTTACGGGAGTCATTGGTGGTAACTCAATTTGTTATTGCTCAGGTGTTGGTGATTTGTATGTTTTTTGGGATAAAGCAGGTGCAATACTTTTATCAGAAAGATTTGGGCTTTGATAAAAGAGCCATCATTACAGTTCGAATGCCAGATCGTAAAGATGGTGTGATTCGGGAACGTTTTCGTCATCAGTTGTTAGGGCATCCGGAAATCAAAGATGTTACGTTTGGGTTGACCACACCCGCCAGTCATCGGGATCATTGGTGGGGCAATGTATTGTATCCTGGCCTTCCAAATGGCGAAGAAACTTTTCGATTACAGCATATAGATACCAGCTACTTCCGGTTCTTTAAAATTTCACTGGCAGCAGGTCGTTCCATTACCGCAACAGATACTGCTCAGGGCCATACCTCGTCTATTCCGATTGTAATTAATGAAAAGGCAGCGCATGACATGGGATTTCAGAATATGGAGAAAGTGCTGGGACAACGACTAGAATTTTGGGGAATGAAAGCAGCTATTGTAGGTGTCGTGAAAGATTACCATTCGGAAGATCTGCGGAGCAACTTACAGGCACATGCCTATTTTTATGCTTCCTGGAACTTCAAAACAGCAAGTATTCGTATTGATCCTGCTCAAAAGCAAGCTGCGTTACAACATATTCGTACCCACTGGCAGACTTTGTTTCCTAACGATTATTATGAACCCAAATTTCTGGATGACGACTTACGTGCCTTGTATGACAATGAACGCAAATTCTCTAATTTCCTAATTCTGTTTGCTTGTGTGGGTATTTTTATAGGTTGTTTGGGGTTATTTGGTTTAGTGTCATTTGTAGTCACTCAACGTACCAAAGAGATGGGAATCCGTAAGGTGCTGGGCGCTACTATAAGCAGTCTGGTTGCGTTATTATCGAAAGATTTTCTGAAACTGGTGGTAATTGCCTTTCTGATTGCCTCTCCTATAGCCTGGTATGCCATGCACCGATGGTTACAGGACTTTGTGTATAAGATTGATATGGATTGGTGGGTATTTGTGATGGCTGGTGTGTTGGCTATGGCTATTGCCTTGTTGACTGTTAGTTTTCAGAGCATCAAAGCGGCTTTGGAAAACCCTGTTAAAAGTCTGCGCAATGAATAAATAGTAGGTTACAATATCCTTTCTGAAGATAGTAGAGTTGAGCTTTTTCATGACAAGTAGTCTTTGATGAGGCGAAAAGTGGTATGGATGTCCACCATGCCACTTTTGAAAGCAGCGCATGCTTAATGCTATCAACTTAAGAAAATTTGTTTCTTGTCTTTTTATTTATTTTTGTCCTTCTGAAAGAATCTTGTGACAAATAGAACCATGTTTACTTTCTGAAAAAAACAGATACATCCCAAATCCACAGACCGCCGGTCTTGCCACGAGGTCCTTTCAGGAGGACAATAAGGGGTGTGGTTTCTGAGTGGTTTCCTTAAGCTAACAGCCTTTATCATTCGTGTGAACCAGCGTCTTCTTCCCCAGACTCTCAAAAATTAACAAATATAGAGGGCCGTATAATATTCTTGAGTAGGTCTATTCAAATAATCTGAATAGTTTTGTTGTTTGCAATGCCAGAAACCGAAATACCGAATGAAGAAAAAATACTCGTTTCGCAACTTTATTAATGATCTCCACCTCTGGTTAGGTATACCAAGTGCTCTGGTACTGGTAGTAATGTGTATAAGTGGAACTCTGTATGCCTTTCAACGGGAGATTACCCAATGGATTGATCACGACCGGTTTTATGTGAAAGGTTCAGAAGACAAAAATCCATTACCAGCAGATAGTTTAAAACGTATTGTAGAAAGGGAGATGAAGGGGCAGGTGACTACCATTCAGATACCTCAGCAGCCTGATCAGGCCTGGACTTTTACTCTTATACCCAAGGACAACAAACATCTGGAAGCAAAAGGGAAAGAAGAACATAAAACAAATCCTTCTAAAGAACCAAAGAAAGGAGAAGGGGAAAAAGAAAAGGCTAAAAGCTATCTGGTAAATCCCTATTCCGGAATTATTCAGGGAGATGCCAAAACACCTTCTGTTCAATTCTTTGCCAAAGTATTGCAACTACATCGATGGCTGCTGATTGAAAATAAAGATATTGGAGGGGCTATTACAGGAACAGCCTGTATCCTGATGCTTTTCTTACAGATTACCGGTTTTATTCTCTGGTTGCCCGCCAAGGTATCCAGCTGGAAAAAATGGCATGCGTGGGAAATCGGATTTAAAATTAAAATGGATGCAAGCTGGAAACGGATCAATTTTGATCTGCATAAGACCTTAGGATTTTATGCATTCCTGTTTGTGACTATTATGGCTACTACAGGGCCTTATTTTGCTTTTAAGTGGTACAAAGAAGGTGCTCAGGCTTTGCTTCATGCTAAACCTTTTTCCAAAGAGAATACATTTTTGTCTGAAATTCAATATAAAGAGCCACTTAGCCTGGAGAGAATTATCTCACAGACGTCTACTCTGTATTCCTATGCTGGAAATATGAGGATAATGTTGCCAAAAGACGCAGAAGGATCTTATGCTGTTCAAAAATACCAGGATGGCTTTTTCACCTGTTCAGGTATTGACAGAGTAGTGCTGGATCAATATTCAGGGGCTGTGCTGGATTTAAAACCCTATTCGGATTTATCATTTAGCCAAAAACTGCTTTCTTCTGTTAAGGCAATTCACACAGGTGAAATCTTTGGGACATTTACCAAATGTCTGTACTTTCTGGCTTGTCTGATTGCCACAAGTTTACCTGTAACAGGCGTACTTATATGGCTCGGAAAAGGGAAGAAGGAGAAGAGAAAAAATACAAACACATCGAAAAAACGACCTGTACTAGCAGAGGTAATGAAGAGCGCATAAGGTTTGTTCATCTAATAAGTCAATTTGAGTTATTTTAACTTTTAGCTAGCCAATTGCCTGGTTCATGATTGCCAACTTCAGGAGGAGCACTCTGCAACCCATTTTGTCCTTCTGAAAGAACCTTGTGACAAATAGAGTGATTTGTGGTTTCTGAGAGATAAAAATACTCTGTTCCTACAACTTCCCGAAAAAGATATAGGACACAATAAGTCCTTATCTTGCGGTTTATTCACAGCAGGAAAAACTTTGCGGTGAATTCCGATCATATTTTATTTTTGCGGTGAGTTATGCGCAAACAAAAAAATGATCGGAGTTCCGGTCAAAATAAAAATTGCCATGAATAAAACGCAATCTCTTCATTAATCAAACTGACAGTCTTACCTCCACTAAAAAATAGTTTGCTGTAAACTATGCGCAAAAAGAAAAACCCTGTTGAAGGAAAACTATACTCTTACATGTAGCATAACTTAAATTATTTTAAGGCTCTAGTGTATATATGTTCTTCATGATGTAGAGTCTAAACATCCTATCTAAGTCTAGCTTCTCATAAGACTTTGTTGCCGAAGTATTTATCCCCTCTTTTTGACGAAAATACCCCTCTGTATCTTCTATGTATCTCTTAATTTTGGATTATTATTTCATTTTATTGAACTATTGTCAGTAAGGCGAGCACCTTATGTACAATTCAAAAGCAGGGGATTTTTATCCATGTATTCATAATCCACGAATGCATACATCTGCTATGTGCTGTTCCGAATAGAAACCGGAGCAGGATTTTTAACACTTTTTTTACCTAAACTTTTTCTTTATGAGTAGACGTATCTTTACAAGTGCACTTGTCATTCTATTGAGCCTCTATGGCAAGTATGTAACAGCTCAAAGTCCCAACCTGCCGACTAAGACTACATTGTCACAGGTTCTGCTTTCGAATAAAACTTTTTCACAGACTGCTCAAATTGATACAGTAGTCAAACAACGGCCAATTGCCAATGATTTTACACTTGAAATAGCAGCCACTATACATGCAGCTACAGGACGTGGATTGGATATTGAGGCTCGTAATTCAAAACTAAAAGGATTTCGGTTATCACTGGATTCCGCATTGTTGAAATCTACATCACCATTGGCCAATGCAAAAACCTTATCTGCTGCCCAAAAAGATGAAGAACAACTGATCCGGGTTGCTGTCAAGAGTGATATTGCCTATATTTATCAGAATGGAGTGTTTATTCAGTCTCAACCTGTAGCAGCTGTTAAAGACATTGCAGGTGGGGTAGAAGTTAACAACCTTCTGAATGTGGTAAAAGATTCTGTGAATCTGATGCCAAACTGGGCTGGGACATCTACCTCTACATCTGGCAAACCCAGCGAGTATGGATGGACCCTTTTAGGTACTACTGCCAATTTATTTAATACCGCCAATGGTACCAGTGGATCCCGGTATATGGATGTAACAACCACTACCAATACACATACCTATAACAACAGTCCCTATACAGGCCGAGTACTATATATCCGTTGGGACAACAACGATTATAAAGATGCCTGGTATGGGTATAAAGTCACACTGGAAGCCAATACTACCTATGATTTTTCGATGTTGCATGCCTATGTATCCAATGGGCAGAGTAGCAAGGCAATTACAGTAGGTATTGGAAAAACCAACACAGTGACAGGCCGATATGATAAACATGTATTTTATACCAGTGGTACACGTGTTCTAAATCGGGAAAACTACTTGTTTACTTCACAGGAAGCAGGTGATTACTATCTGACATTTACAGGTGACTGGGGATTGTATTCTATTGCAGAACTATCGTTTAACAAAGTAAATGTGCAGCCCCGATTCATTTTTGGTAAGAATTATCCCAATGGAGCTGTAGATATGGAGGTGAGATCTATAACGTATGAAGAAGGTGCCTATGCCCCTTCAGAGATTGTAACACATCCCAAACAGGATGTGACACTGACTGGACAGGTAGTTAAGGTGCCCACTACGTTTAATACTAACTTCATTGTACCTGGCAAAACAGATCTGCATTTAACAGGAGACGTTGTACCTATGGTTAATTCTACGGTGGCCCTAAATTCCAATGATGCCTGGCTTTTCTTTGACAATGTAAGACCTGCTGATGTAACAGCCAACTGGCTCAGTAAAGTTACTATTAATGGTGCTTCTGCTGCCAATAATCCGGCTGTTCGCATTGCCATCTATAAAAATGGAACTGTTGTTATTCCAAATGGCAATATTACTTCTCAGGCTGCACTGGAAGTATTTACAGATCCAAATCTTGGGGGTGATACCCGATCATTTGAGATCGAAACGTATCATAAAAATCTGGGTACTTTTGACAATCAGATTCAGTCCTTTCGATTGAAACGGGGGTATATGGCTACACTGGCAACCAATCCGGATGGATCAGGTTTTAGTCGTGTATTCATTGCCAATGATGATGATCTGATTGTAAATATATTGCCTCAGGCCTTGGATGTAAAGACATCCTTTATCAGAGTATTTAAATGGGAGTGGGTAAGTAAAAAAGGAAAGGCTGGTGGTGGAACTCCACTGGATCTGACACAATCCACCTGGTATTATGACTGGAATATAGGCGGGCAGTCAACGGCCAACTATCATTATTCTATCATCCGTCAGAATGGGGGATGGCCTGCCTGGGAAGCACTGAATGTGAAACAGAATGTCAATCATTTGCTGGGATTTAATGAACCAGACCGCCCGGATCAGGCTAATATGACAGTAGCCGAAGCGATTGCCCAATGGCCTGAGATGATGAAGTCTGGCTTGCGGTTAGGATCGCCTGCACCTGCTTCTCCTCAGAACAGCTGGATTACAGATTTTATGAGCAAATGCAACGAACTCAACTACCGTGTAGATTATGTGGCTATACACTGTTACTGGGGTGGATTAACTCCGCAACAATGGTATTCTCAATTAAAGAGTATTTATGACCGGGTGAAACGTCCACTCTGGATTACAGAATGGAACAATGGGGCCAACTGGACTACTGAGTCTTGGCCTTCAGATCCTCAGGCACAGTTTCAGAAGCAGTATAATGATATGATCGGCATTCTGAATGTACTAGATACAACCTCTTTTATTGAGCGGTATGCCATCTATGATTGGGTAGAGGATAAACGGGCTATGGTACTGGCTGATACGCTTACGCCTGCGGGCAGATACTATGCTTCCAACAAATCAAACTTTGCCTTTAATCCGCAACGGGAGTATATCCATACCTGGAAGCTGGCTTCTCCACAAATCTATAGTACAATTCATGAAGACAACTACTTTAAGACTACTCTTACCTGGAATGACCTGAATGGAGAACTAGGATCGAATTATGTACTGGAACGAAAAATAGAGGGTATAAATGCTGATTTTGTGGCAATACAAGAGTTTACAAACTATGTGTATGGAGACACACTAAGTTATGTAGATGATGTACGGGCTAAAACTACCTATCGTATTAAGGCATACAATCTGGCTGGCGATCAGTTTGTGTATTCTACTACACTGGATGTACTACGGGATGTTACTCCGCAACCTCCGGCAAGTCTTACCGGCCAAGTGCTCTCTTCTTCAAAAATTAGTTTGCAGTGGGCTGCTTCTACCACACTTGCCCGTTCCTATAATCTGAAACGTTCGTTAAGTCAGACGGGACCATTTGATGTAATCTTGGGTCGTACAAATTCGCTTGCCTATCAGGATGAAGGACTGAGTCCTGCTACAACCTATTATTATGTGGTTACAAGTCTTAATTCTGCCGGAGAAAGTGTGAACTCTACTGTTTTGCAACTCACAACAAATCCCTTGGTTGCACCAACAGGTGTAGATAGTCCCCGGGTTGCTTCCGGAAATTCCCGTATTACACTTACCTGGAACTTTGTCCATGATGTGGTATATGAAATTCAGCGCTCCCAATTGCAAAGTGGACCTTATCAGGTAATTGCTAGCAATGTTGATGCGGTTCGGTACGAAGATGCAAGTGTACAAAACAATCAAACATATTACTATAAGATTGTTGCCTATAACTCAGTAGGAAGAAGTCCTGAATCTTCTGTATTAATAGGTACTCCTGTACAGGGACACTACCTGCACATAGGCTTTAATGAGAGTTCCGGAACAGTTGCAGCCGATGATTGGGGCGGGTATAACGGAATATTGATCAATGGCGTTACCTGGAGTGCGGGAAAGGATAGCCTATCCGGAGGAGCAACAGTAAGTAAATCCCTGCAATCGTATATTCAGTTGCCACAGGGAGTTGTCAGTACACTGAATGACTTTACCATTGCTGCTTGGCTGAAGTTACCTGCTGATTTGGGTAACAATACACGGATATTTGATTTTGGAAGTGGAACAGGAACATTTATGATTCTGGCTCCTAAATCCGGGACAAACATTCGTTACAAAATAACTAGCCCTTCTGGTACATACGATCGGTATATTCCTTACGTATTACCTACTGGTCAATGGGTACATGTCACGCTTACCCAACAGGGAACAGATTTTAAATTATATGTGGATGGGCAGTTAATTTATTCTGATAACCAGGCAACGGTTAAGCCATCTGATATGGGTAGCACCACTCAAAACTATCTGGGTAAATCTCAATGGCCAAATGATCCGTATAGCGACCATATATACGATGATTTCAGAATCTACAATTATGCCTTTACAGGGCAGGAAGTATCCGTTCTTTCAGATGCAGCTAACACAACTGCCCGACTGGCTACAGATAAGAACTCAACTATACGCAATCTGAATCCATATAAGCTGTATCCCAATCCTACTGCATCAGATGTTAGCATTGAAGTACCCAATGCAAACACAACTCAAGTCAGTTTACAGGTATTCACTGTGCTAGGCCAGAAAGTAATAGAACAGAAGAATAGCCAGGTTCAAGCTGGACGTATCCATATAGATTTGAGTAAATTACCAGCAGGGACTTATCGGATTTTGGTAACAGATCAGACTTCTTCCTATACTATACCAGTAGTTAAATACTAAAATTATTCATTAAATAGTCTGTAAACGAAAAAGCAGTACATCGATGTACTGCTTTTTCATTTTGTGAAAGATTATCAGACCTAGTTTAGTTCCAACGATCTCTGTATGAGTCATATTGTTTTCTGGTCAATATACTTCTCAGACCTTTTTCCCAGTCGTTCTGAATACGCTGCATTTCTTTTCTATATTTATATTCTGGCATCCCTCTCATTCGGTCCCGTCTTTCCAGATCCTGTTTCTCACGTTCAGTACGTAGTGCCAGCGCCTCTACTTTTCTTTGCTGACTACCACTTAAACGAAATCTCCGATCCAGTTCTTCGCTTTTTCGATGAGCTATCTCTTCTGGTGAAGCACGATAGGGCCTTGAGTTTCGCTCGTGCATGTAAGCAGTATTGCGATTATTGTCTCTGTCTACCCGTTGAGCAAAAACGTTGCTTGTCAGAATAAAACCTAAGGCTGCAAGGAATGCTAACTTTTTCATAGTTGTAATGAAATAAAGGGTTTATGATTTGTTTTTAATCTGCTCTTTTAGAGCTTCTTGCTGACTATATCGCAAAGCCAGTGCCAGTATAATTGGCAAATCTGCTGGTTTAGACTGTACGGGATTTTCTACCGACTGATAGCTTATTTGTATCGATACATAGTCTGGAAGCATGAGATTATCAAGATGGAGATATATGGCACAAATCCATTTGAAACTTAAAGTCTTTGCTCTGCTATTGTATAGGGGGAGATGGTTTCTTTGCGCTATAACTGTGAAACTCATCTATATACTTGGAATCCTTATTTGTAACCTGTATCTTTTCATTACCAATTAGTTAGCCCACTTTTTCTAGTAAAAAGGGCTACCAATACATCTCAATTAGTCTTTCACTCTAACATTCCTCGTATGAAAAAGACTATTATCTTTATGCATGGCATGTTCCAGAATCCTAAAAGCTGGGAAAAATGGATAGCCTACTTCACTGAACGCGATTTTAATTGTATTGCACCTGCCTGGCCTGACCATGCTGGTGAGCCTTACCAGTTGCGAGACAATCCGCCTGCCAGCCTTGGAGATCTGATGCTCGAAGAGGTAATTACTGCTCTGGAAGGGCCTATACGGGCCGCTGGAGGAAGCAGTCTGGATGTCAATGAGAAACCTATTCTTATTGGACACTCAGTAGGTGGTTTGCTTACGCAAATCTTTGTCAACAACAACCTGGCCTCTTTGGGTATTCCGATTTGTTCGGTAGCTCCCAACATGATGATGACCTTTGACTGGCCTTTCTTTAAAAATGTAGCCTCTATAACCAATCTCTTTAAGGGTGATCAGATATTCAGACAAACGCCGGAAAGCTTCCATCATACTTTTTGTAATACGCTTAATGCTGCTGACGCTCAGCAAGCCTACCTGCAGACTGCTACTCATGATAGCCGGAATGTACTCAGAGGCTGTCTGGGGTCGTCGGGTCATGTCGATCTGGATATGCCACATGTACCGCTCTTATTTATCGGAGCCAAAGAGGATCATATTATTCCTCCTGACCTGGTAGAGAAAAACTGCAAGGCCTATACCGATTCTGATAGCCAGACTTCCTGTCAGATCTTTTCCAATCGTTCGCATTTTATTTGTGGAGAGCCAGGATGGGAAGAAGTGGCCTCATTTGCTTATGAATGGATTGAAACTCAACTTGCACAGGTAGCAGTTGTCTGAGCAAGTCTATACTTGCTGAGCTGAGGTTTTAGACAAACAATGAAAGGAGTTGGTTGCCACTAGTGCTGACTCCTTTATTTTTTTACTATATACTATATTGTTATAATACTTATCAAAGAAAAGAGCCTATAGACCCAATGAAATCAAAATTACAGGTACGGAGTAAAGGAACGATGTTACCATACATACGCATTTGGGTAAGCTGGGTAGACTTGGGTAACCTCTGGGTAGGATGTAAGGAATTGATAATCAGGCTGGGTAAGATGGGTAGGATTTTTGGCCGGTAACTCTTCCGGAATAAGTGGGAATGATGGGTAAGTATATACTATATATAGTATTTTTTATAGTATTCTCTATATACATATATAAGGGAATCTTACCCAGCTTACCCAGCCCTGAGTATCAGTAAGTTAAACTTACCCAAAATCCTACCCACATCTTACCCAATCTTACCCACTTTTCATTATTTCTTATCAGCGCTTTTACGCAAATTCTTACTGACATTAGGCCAATACTCTATAGCTATCCTGGAAAGATGTTTTAGAATGTGTAGCAAGCTCCCTGTATGTAGCGAAAGAACTGAGTTGTAATCATCTTCTCTATACCCTCCAAACAATGCCAGTGAAACAGGGATTGGACTTTCTAATGAAGATTCAATCTGCTGGACTGTTCTGGCAAATATATGAGCACATTCCATCCACTCTTCTGTGTTTAGTTGATGCCCAATATCATCTTCTTCATGGCTGTCGGCTCCATGACAAAATACCAGATAATGTAGCTGTCCAGCCAGAAATCGTTCCTGTAGCAGGAGCATTCGTATTTGCAGATCCTGTAAATACTCGTTATGTTCAGTCCGGATATTGATGTTGCATCCAGGTGGAATGGCCTTATTCAGAGTTGGGGCAAAATAGCGACTGTCTTCTATGCTATTTCCAAAATGTCCATCCAGATCAATAAATGCTCCACTTAATCCTAACTCTTCATAGATTTTCAGTGCAGCAATAACCTGTCCCGAAAAGGCACAGAATAAAGCACCGTGTGCCGGTACAGCATGATGAAAGCCTGATGTAGGACTTAAATAAATCCTGGAAGGATTTCGAATTGATTCCAGAATGGCATGATACAAACTGGCATTGGTATAACGTGTACTGTCAGCATATTCCGGACTCCAATCAATACCAAGCATACCCTGGCCATTGCTATGTGGCAATTGTCCCTGAAAAAATCCATCTACATACTCCTGTGTATGAGCTATATAAAAATCCTGATTGGTAAATGGAGGAAATGAGCTGTCTATCTCAAAATAATCCATCAATTGCATCTGATCCAGATACTTTAGTAGCAGACGAGGTTTCAAAGGACTGCTAGACTCGCTACCTTCTCCTAAACTAGCAGGACACATTTCCTGACGATATAGCACACATATCCTGTCGCTCTTCATAAATAGTTTTACATCTTTTCTGATTAATAGTCATTTATTATTTTATCCTACTATAGCATTTCCTCAAAGGTAACCATATGTCGTTTCATGCTATGATCCTGAAAGATAATTCAGTAGAGGCTTGTTAAGTTACCTTCTGGCAAGTAGACTGAGGGTTTTAATTCTTTTCCATTCTTTATCAGGTAGTTAGATGTGTGCCGATTTATTTTGAAAAACAGCAACTATAGGCAGAAACAATCAGTTGTAGTTAGAATCCTTACATACTAAGACTATTCTTAGAAAGAAATGTTTATTGGCAAATACAGTGTTTCTCTCTCATGATAAATTGAAACTAAAGCTTTATTTAGAGGTTTTTAACTCTGTTAGAGAATATAATTTAAAGTTTTAGTGGATTTATGACAAGATACGTATGGTAATAAAAAAAATAAAAAGTAAGGGGTATACTAAGTAGTTCAAACAGGTACAATAGTAAATCAGAGCAAAAATGACATGGGTATTTAATTGATTCTTAACTTTTTGCAGGTCGTTATGCCTCTCTGCATCTTTGTATCCGGAATAAATAGATAAAGCCAGGTATACCAAATAAAATGGAGCACAGAGAATGAGAGCGTGGAATAGGGCAATAACAGGTCACCTACAAGGGCAGGCGACAACAAGTATAAGCGCAAAACAAAGGAGTATTAACATATTTCAGAATATGTTTAGTAGAGGGCGCTTTGTTAGATCTTTGATTTTGTATGTGATAACTGCCGGGTTATGGCTGACTTGTATATCTGTATCTTATGGGCAGAAGGTGGTTTCCTTGCAGAAGATGTATTGGTTTCGTTATTATAATCAACTTACTATCAGTGAAAAGTTTATCTGGCACAATGAAATCGAAAACCGGAGAAGATTTGATGTTGGTACTGAAAACCAATTGATTGGCCACTCTCATCTCCACTATAATGCAGGTACCTGGGAACCTGCTGTGGGAGTAACTCTTTCCCGTCAGCAATCCTACAATACTTCAACAGGAGTGACTTCCCGATTAGCTGAAGTTCGTCCTTTTCAGGAAATAGCACATAAACTAAAGCTATCCAAAAAGGCTTCTTTACAAAATAAGCTTCGCGTAGATGAACGCTTTTTACATAGGACTGTTTCAGGCGAAGCTACCTCCGAAGATTCATTTGTGTTACGTCTGCGCTATCGTATTCAGCTAAACTATCAGATCAGTACCAAAGGAGCTTTAAAAGTAAGTGATGAGTTATTTGTGAATACAAACAATGGTGTATGGTATGATCAGAACCGATTCTATGTTGGATATGAACAGGCCTTATCCAAAACGTTTGGACTTGAGGCCGGCTACATGCATAACTACTGGCAACGGAAAGAAAATTCCTATCTTGACAGACATATTGTTCGCATCACATTATCACATCGCATTCGGTTATAGAGAGTAGTATATTGTAGGAAATAAATGGAAGTATAGTATGAGTATTTTTAAGCTAAACCAGCATATCCGAGATTTTTCGTTGAAAAAGATTATTCCCAAGATTGGTGTAATGATCGTATTGTTTCTAACTATCCTGACAGGATATACAATTGGTATTTATATTCAGAATAAGAAATCACTGGAAGTCGTGAATCGTATAGAAGATGTACGCATTCCAGTTCGGGCCATCGTCAATGAAATATTGATAGGGACAAGTAAGCTCGCTGCCAATCAAAGAGGGTATTTTATGTCTGGTGACATCAAATATAAAGGAGAGCGTCTTGAAATATGGGAGAAAGAGGTAGCGTTTCAGGTAAAGCGTCTCCTGGAATTTCAGAAAGATCTTTCAGCTACAGATCAGGAAAATGTAAATGTAGTAATTGTAAAGCTTAACCAATATAAGGTAGTACAAGATGAACTGGAACAGTTTTATGATGAAAACATTGCTCCAGTACAAAATCGTATTCAGCTAGCACAGGCTTCAGATACAGCTTCTAAAGATGCGCTTCTGGCAGATCTGCTTCAAAAAGCAAAATTAGATCACGAATTACATGAACTGATTTATAATAAATCACGTAAGCTTCGCCAGGACTATCAAAAGATCCTGCAAACAATCAAAGATACACAGGAAAAGGATCTGCATGTAGAGACAGAGCAAATCAATACTGAAATTATGGTTACCAATAGTGTCATGATTAGTGCTTTGATTATTGCTACTATTGTATGGGCAGGATTGGGATATCTGGTTTCAAGATCTTTGAAGAAATCTATTCAGAAGCCTGTAGATATGCTTACTAAATTGCAGGCAGGAGAATTGCCAGATGATGTACAACCGTCCGAAGATGAGTTAAATGCGATTATTGCAGCTGGCAATAAGGTGATACACAACATGAAAAGTGCCAGTTTGTTTGCTAAAAATATTGGAGAAGGAAACTTTGACCATACTTTTCATGTATCAGGTGAGAATGATGTGCTGGGTAATTCACTGATTCAGATGAGAGACAAGTTACAACAGGTGACACTGGAAGATAAGAAGAGAAACTGGATCACACATGGATTAGCAGAACTGGGAGATATTTTGCGTAAAACAGAACATATGTCTGGTGACTTTTATGCCACTATCGTCAGCTTTATTGTCAAATATGTGAATGCAAATCAGGGAGGATTGTTTGTTACTCAGAATAACCAACTGGAGTTGATGGCTTGTTATGCATTCAATCGCCGAAAATACCTTACTAAGACTGTTCAGCCAGGTGAAGGCTTGGTGGGACAAGCTTATCTGGAAAAAGAATTTATCTTCCTGAAGGAGGTACCTGTGGAATATCTTCGGGTTACTTCTGGTCTTGGTGATGCTCCCCCTCGTTGTATTCTCATTTGTCCATTAGTGTTGAAAGATCAGGTATATGGTATTCTGGAATTGGCTTCGTTTACTGTATTTGGAGAGCATCAGATCGAACTGGTAAAGAAATTGTGTGAACAGTTAGCCTCTGTGGTATCTACTGAACAAATTAATCAGCAAACTGCCCGATTGTTACTTGCTTCACAACAACAAGCAGAAGAGTTGAGAGCCCAGGAAGAGGAGATGCGTCAGAATATGGAAGAACTAGCTGCCACTCAGGAAGAAATGTTCCGTAAAGAGCAAGAATATCTGAATCGTATTCGTGAATTGGAAGAGAAGACAGTGTAATAACTAAAAATATCCATACAAAGAAATGCCAGTAGGTGAGCTATTCACTTGTCTGGCATTTTTTGTAATAGAAATCTGATTATTTCATAGAGAACCTGATTTGTGTATTTGTATGGATAAAATCTATTTGCTATCTAGCTACCTGAGTAACCTTACAAATAGAAATCCGTAGAAGTTGCAGTACAATAGCTGCAGCAAGTAGAGTGGTAATCACAAAATATATAACAAAGCTGTATGATCAAGATAAATGTAAAATATAACGGAAAGAATTATTCTAGTGAGCAAACTGGTAAACAGATTGTGCTGGATGCTAAAAAAATAATTGTAGACAAGGTAAAGAAACATGCAGAAGATACACTGCTGGAAGTAACTACACCCTTACATCCCATGATTGCCAGAGAAAATGGCTCGTTTGAAATATTGCTGGAAGATCGTGTTGGTGAGATAGGAGTGGCATTCGAGTCACATGGGTTCTCTCCTGAACTGACACAGCAAATTGCAGAGGCTCTAAACAAAAAAATAAAGCAATAGGCGAAGGCTGGATTAAACTGTCGTTATTGGGCTTATAAAAAAGTGAAAGCAGCAGAAATGAAGCAGACCTAAGATTTTGATCAGTTTAATTTTTTCTATATCTGTACCAAATCCATATTCAAAGTCAAAGTGTAATGAAAGGCAGATAGATCTTTTCTAAATGTGCTGAAATCTAGATTTAATTTTGTGAAACTAAGATGGTGTGGGAACATTGTGTAGAGAAAAAGTGCACGTTGAGATTGATCTTTTTTAATGTAGTTGCCTGATTATTAAATATTTATTGATTAAAAATTTTTCTCTTTACATATTACTTATATCTTTGTGGCATAACTTAAAAAAACACACGTAGTAAATGCAATCAGGTACAGTAAAATTCTTTAATGAAACGAAAGGATTCGGCTTCATTAAATCAGATAGTTCGAATGAAGATATCTTCGTCCACGTTTCAGGCTTAATTGACAAAATTAAAGAAAACGATCAGGTTACTTTTGAAGTAGAGCAAGGCAGAAAAGGCCTTAATGCAGTAAAAGTTCAATTAGCGTAATTTTTAGACTAGATATATCTTTATAGATTATATACTATCCAAAAGAAAAGCTCCCGACTGGGAGCTTTTCTTTTGGATAGTATATAATGACGGTATTGAGTCTATTTGGACAAGGCAGACGCCGAATGTTGTGATGTTTGAGGCTCATAGTGAAATCCTGAAAAGAAGTGAAGCCACAACACACGCGAAAAACGGAAAGAAAATGGGGTCGCCATAATCAACGTTGGGATAATTACGGCAAAAAACAACCATAATGGAGGTTCGTTGACAAACAGCAGTATTGCCCAGAACAAAGTGATAATCAGTGCAATGCTAAGTCCATAACTGACAAACATAGCTCCCCAGAATGTACCTGGCTCTTTCTCATAACGCAAGTTACATACCGGGCAATTTTCGTGTGTAGCAGAGAAACGAGATATATCTTTAGGTGAATATACAAAAATATTACCTTCACGACAGCGAGGACACTTTTCATGAAGAATGGCAGACAATTGTGAGTGTGACATAAAATTCAGAATAAATTATAGTCTACTTTATGAAGTTATATCACCTGAGCTGAAGTATTTTTCTGTCAGATGATGTAACAAAGGTAGTACATCCAATTACAAAGCTATGGTACTAAATCCGGCTTTTGTGGTATGTTTTATTCAACGGACTACTATATCTCGGATCATGGCACGTAACTGTATACTTGCTGCATTGCTGATTTTATGTTCTGTTCGGGTAAAAATGATACCTGCCAGTTTATGTTTGGGGTCTTGCCAGGGGTGAGTACCAAATAATCCCGGACTACTTGTTTCCTGAATAGTGCCTGATATGTCAACTATATCCAGCCAGTTGCCAATCCCATATCTCACTGAAGCAGATGGTTGACCAGAAGTAGGATTTGTCGGATAGGGAGTGTTTTCGATAACAGCTCCATTTGTCTGATCCTTTTGCATCTCTGCAATGGCGCTTTCACTCAAGACGCGTTTATTTCTGAACACACCTTTATTTACGATCATCTCCAAAAAGTTGAGATAGTCACGAGCTGACGTACGCACACCACCTGCTATCAGTGGATTCTTTGGATTTGCCAGGATATATTGAGCCTGCATAGAACAGGGTGAAGCAATTTTCTCATTAAAGAGTGTTTGCCATGACTTTCCTGTTACAATTTCTGCAATACGTCCTGCAACATGCATACTGGCACTTCCATAATTGAATGTTGTGCCGGGAGGATGTGTCAGCGCTGTATGTATTGCCAGCGAATCTACTGCCTGTGCCAGTGTCAGATCATTACGATATTCATATTTTTCTGGTGAGTCACCTGGAAAACCGGATGTATGAGAAAACAATTGTCGTATGGTAATATTACCCTTATGGTATTGAGTAAACAGTGGCAAGAACTTGCCTACAGTATCAGTAAGAGATAGTTTTCCCTCATCAATTAAAGCAAGTATTACCGCACCGGAAAGCCACTTTGACGCAGAAGCAATAACTCGTTTATCGTTCATAGTAAGGTTAATCTCTTTCTTGTATATAAGCTGACTATTTTGAGATACCAGAACCACTACGCTATTCTTATAAACTGATAGATTGTTTGTAATAAACTCATCAACAGTCGAGAAATTATATGGTTTGCTGATTGGAGAAATTGCATCTGTGCAACAGGTGAACAGAACTATAATGCACACATAAGTAAGTATATTCTTTGTTTTCATAGTTGTTGGGGTTGAAAAGTGTTGGACTGAGTGTATGTGCATCAGCATTATTGTTGACGTCTGTTCTCTTTGAATTCTTCTTTCATCTCTTTCTGAAATGCTTCATAGGTCTTATATTGTTCTTTACTAAGCACAGCTTTCATCTGGCCATCCCGTGTAGACTTTATATCTTTATATTTACGGTATTTTGAGAGTTTGGAATCACGTAATGTGGCAAGCTGTTCAAAATAGGTTCTGTTAATGCTTTCTACTTTTACAGATTGATCCTCGGATAAGTTGAGCTTCTCTTTATAAGCTTCATAGCGAGCCTTCAATTCCTGCTTTTGTTCTTCCGTAAGTTTTGACTGGGCAGACACTTGCCCAACCGATAGCAGAGTCAATAGTGTAAGAGAATAAATAATCAGATACTTTTTCATCATTGTGTATGGGATAAATTGCGAAGGATATGTTTATGGTAATACCATTTCCTGGTTAGATAGATAAGGGTAGTATTGGTTTAAATTGTGTACTCTCAGACTTCGTAAATTTTTCTTTCGATCTGACTGAGTTGGAGAGCAAGACTATCTTCAGTGTTTAGCCAACCTACATGTTCTGGAAAGTGATTTTGCTATAGGTAGATGGATATTATAATAATAAATGACTGATAATCAGTATGTATAATGTATGAAAATAGATACAACTACATAATTTGCAGGTATAAAGTAGAAATCATGATATTTTATACCTGTCAGATAATCAGTTAGTTATCTGAGTAAAAAAGATGTAATGCCCTAAAATCTCTACAATGAAAAGATTTTGTTACAGAGGGGACATTTTCGCTGTGGAAAATGTTATATGTATGAAAGTCAGTGAATTGTGACTTTACAAGTGATATGATTGTAGTACCTTTGTATTGTTAGTCAAGCAGACATATCCTCAGACGCAAGGTCTGATCATAGATATAAAAATAAAATTTAGGTTGTAAGTGGTTTGTTACTAAAATTCCTCGGTGGTTTCCGCCGGGGAATTTTTGTTTTTAACCCTCTAAATCTATATGTAGTAGCTAAGTATATCTGAAGTATACAAAAAGAAAAACATAATTTATATAAGATAGTGTAGGACTTTTTGTTATTATTACTTTTCCTTATTACTACTAGAAGTCTGACAGAAGCTCTTGAAAAATACTTTATTATATGATGATAAAGAGTATGTAATCCTGCTAAAGCAAGGAAGCCAGCATGCTTTTGATTGTCTTTTTAAAAAGTATGCTAAAAAAGTAATGTCTTTTCTGATAAAATTTCTTCGTTCGGAAGAGGAAGCCAAAGATGCCCTACACGATATATTCCTGAAAATATGGGAGAATAGAGAAAGTCTCAATGAAAACTTATCTTTCAATTCGTATCTGTTTACCATTGCCCGAAATCAGGCTCTGCATATTCTGCGTGATAAAAAACTACATGAACAAAAACTAGCCCTGGTATTATCAAATAGTGATGAAGCAGATCAATCCACGGAAACATCAGTCGAGTATACCGATCTGTCGAATCATTATACACAACTGGTGGACCGACTGCCCGTTAAAAGAAAATTGATTTATAATCTGAGTAGAAAAGAAGGCATGTCCTATTTTGAAATAGCAGATTATCTGAATATCTCTGTAAAGACAGTAGAAGGGCAAATGAGTGCAGCATTGAAGTTCCTCAAAGAGAATTTACTACGCTTATCCATTTTTTTATACTTCTTTTTTTCATCCTTATATGAATACTCTTTTCTGCAAAAAAAAGAGTTTCCCTCTATCTCTGAAGTAATAATTTGCTCAGATTATTCATTGGATCTGTTTTCCAGGAAACAAAAAGATTAGATTAGTCAGCCTATTTCCTATCAGCTTTTAGATTGCCATCTCTCACTATCAAAGGCTTTCTGAGCCAGTTGTCCAGTTATATATACTGTTATAAATATCCTTTCTGAATTAATCAGTTGTATTTGCCTTTAAGAGGGTAGTATGCGTTTATTGATAATGTCATAAAAAAACAAAAAGAATAGTAAAGTGACTAAGGGTAAACAGTCGGGTTATGGATATACCTGTTAACAACTCCAATTTACTGGAGATAACAGTAGTAATAATTTATAACCCATGAACAACAATCAAGATATAAGCAGAGATTTACTGGAAAGATTTTTACACAGCCAGACCACCGAAACAGAAAATAAATTTATTCTGGATTGGTTTGAAGCAAATGCAGACTCAGAACTTGCCAGAGAGTATATGGAAGCTGTGTGGAATAGCCCAACTTCCTATACCAATGATGCAGTTCTGGCTAATGTACTGGAAAAGCTTCAGCAGAACATGTCTGGATCTTCCCATACTACTGTATCGCTAAAACCTTTTCTATACTTCAAGCAAAATACCTATTGGCGAATTGCTGCTACCATATTGATATTTCTATTAGGTGGGCTAGCTGCTTACTTTTATTTCAATACTACGGACATACTAATTGTTCGGACTGATTATGGTAAGATCACCCGGCTGATATTGCCAGATCAATCTACTGTAGTATTAAATTCCAACTCTACACTTCAATACAAAAAACACTGGAAGCCTGGAGAAGATAGAAAAGTAATTCTGTCTGGCGAAGCCTATTTTGAGGTAACACATCAGCCTGATCATGCCCGCTTTCTGGTACAGACCGAAGATGATTTCGGGATAGAAGTGTTGGGTACCCGGTTTAATGTACGTAAACGCAAAAATGGGACAGAGGTTGTACTGCATTCCGGAAAGGTAAAACTAAACTACCAGGAAGGACATACAGGTCGCCAGTATATTATGAAACCTGGAGAGTCTGCGAGGCAGTTACAAAATACCAGTACACTGGTTGTCAAAAAAGTGGACCCCTCCATTTCTACTATGTGGATGGAGCATAAGCTGGTTTTCCAGGAAACCACCATTGCGGATATTAAATCCTTGCTGGAAGATATGTATGGTATTGATGTCGTGATTGAGGATTCAGGATTACTCAAGAAGAAATGTACCGGATCTGTTCCCAATGAAAATGCTGAAATCTTACTGGAAGGTTTGAAGGTGCTGTTTAATCTGAAGATTGAACGGAAAGACGGAAAAGTATTTATCAGTCAATGATCATTCTATCAAGCTAATACTCCTCGCACACTATATAGTATTTGCTATCACTTAACACCTGTTTAAATATGAAGTATTCAAAATTACTCCGCTTGAGCAACCTGACCCTATGTTTATTTCTGGGTTGCTATATGATTGGATTCTCACAATTGCTGGCTGTAGGTACATCGTATCGTGGCACTCAGCAGAATACTGCAACCAAAAGCCTGAGAGCTGCTTTATTGGATCTGGAACATACCTACAGGGTGTCCATTCTTTTTAACAGTGAGATGAGAGATGTATATGTTCCTTATCAGGAAGGAAAAACATTTTCAAATCTGGAGGATGCGTTACAGAGCCTTTTCAGAGATACAGAACTTACGTACAAAAAAGTCCGTGATAATTTTTATGTAATTGTACTCAAAGAAAATCCGGCGTCACAAAGTAGAGAACTGGATCAGGCTTATATACCCAAAGGGATTCAGCCTCTGGCCTCTTCTGCTATGACCCTAAACTACTCACTACCTCTTGGAAATCATCCAATAGAACGCACTATAACAGGTAAAGTTACTTCATCTGAAAATAATGAAGCAATTCCAGGAGTAACTGTACTGGTCAAAGGTACTACTAATGGAACTGTTACAGATGCGGCAGGAGGGTATCAAATTAGTGTTCCGGATAATGGAGGTACATTGGTATTTAGTTTTGTTGGGTACACTACGGAAGAAGTGGCTATAACCAGCCAGACAGTAGTGAATGTAACTCTGTTGCCTGATATTAAGGCATTGGGAGAGGTTGTAGTAGTTGGATATGGTACCCAGCAAAGAGATAAGCTAGTAGGCTCTGTTGCTTCAATCAAGGCAGAAGATCTACGTACCCAAGGTGTCAATACTGTTCAAAAGTCATTGCAGGGACGTTTGGCTGGGGTAAATATTGAATCGTCAGGGGGGAATCCTGGTTCTGGTGTTCGTATTCTGGTTCGTGGTACAGGTTCTTTCTTTAATAATGATCCATTATATATAGTAGATGGTGTGCAAGTGACCAATATCAGCAATCTGGCACCTTCAGATATTGCTTCTATTGATGTATTGAAAGATGCCTCTGCCGCTGCTATTTATGGTTCAAGAGCTGCCAATGGTGTGGTGCTGGTAACTACCAAGTCAGGTAAGCAGGGTCCTCCTCAGATTACAATCAATGCGTATGGAGGAATGCAGAATATTATCAAGAAAATGGATGTGCTTAACGCGTCTGAATGGGCTACCGTAAGTAATATGGCACATGACAATGCGGGTTTGCCCCGTCTGGATGTTGCTCAGAATCCGGAATCACTGGGTGCAGGTACTGACTGGCAAGGGGCTATTTATCGCGCAGCACCTGTACAAAGTTATGAAGTAGGTGTGGGTGGTGGTAGTGAAAATTTTACTTATAATTTATCCGGAGGTTACTTTGACCAGCAGGGAATTGTTAAAAAAACGGATTATAATCGGGTAAACCTGCGTATGAAAAGCGATTTTACCAAGGGACGTCTTAAGATTGGTGAAACTGTGATCCTTACGCATGAATACTGGCGCAATATGGCCGGTGGCTGGGGAGGGCAAGGAGGAAATCCGGTTGGCTCTGCTCCTAAAATGATCCCTGTCTTTGATATATATGATCCTGCTGCAATTGGTGGTTTTTCCGGAGTTTCAGGACCTGTAGTAAATGTTGCCAATCCAGTAGCTCAATTATATTTGGAAGATCCCAAAGTATATGCTACCAATATCATTGCTAATCTATATGGAGAGCTAAAAATACTTGATAACCTGAAATACAAATACAATATCGGGTATACTGGTAATTTTGGCTACAATTATACGTATACTGCTCCTTATGTAGTAGGAGGTTTGTTTACTAACCCAAATAGTGATCTGACAGAAAGCCGTAATCAGACTACCTTTGTATTACAAGAGCATACATTGAGTTATGACAAAGCCTTTGGTAAACATAACCTACAGGCATTGCTAGGCTTTGCTTTCCAAAAGAATCAGTACCGTGGTCTGACTGGCTCAAAAAGTGGTATGCCTGATGGAATAGAAGTCCTGGATGCAGGTACAGGTAATATTGCTGCTGGAGGTAATGCGTATGAAAACTCTCTCGAATCCTATTTTGGACGTTTGGTCTATTCATATGATAATCGTTATCTGGTTACCATCAATTTTCGTCGGGATGGTTCTTCTCGCTTTTCGCCTGCTTACCGATATGGTAATTTCCCTTCAGTAGCTGTTGGTTGGAATATATCTAATGAAGGTTTTTTTGATCCTGTAAGAACAGTTGTTAGTACATTCAAAATCAGAGGAAGTTATGGTGTACTTGGTAATCAGGAAATCCCCAATTACTCCTATATCCGCACAATTGATCTGAATCTTAACTATGTTACCGGGCAAAATCAAACATTATGGCCTGGCTCTATTCAGAGATCTTTGGTAGATCCAAACATTAAATGGGAAGAGTCCAGGACAGTAAACGTAGGTGCAGACTTTGGTTTTTTAGAGGATAAAGTCTCCCTTACTGCTGACTATTTTGTGCGTAAAAATACAGATTTGCTTTTGCGTGTACCTCTGCCTTTATCTATGGGTTCAGGTAGTAATCCGGTAGTAAATGCTGGTCAGGTTACTAACAAAGGTATTGAGCTGGCATTATCTTATCGAAACAAGGTGGGTGAACTTTCTTATCAAGTGACGGGCACATTTACCTCTATTAAAAGTATTGTAGATAAATTAGGAACAGGTACACAAGAGATAAGTGGCGGACAGCCTACACACCATGGATCTGCTACTACTTTATCTAAAGCTGGTGAGCCTATTGGGTCATTCTATCTGATTAAAACAGACGGTATATTTAATTCTCAGGCCGAAATAGATGCTTACAGTAAAGATGGACAACCTATTCAGCCTACTGCAAAACCTGGAGATATCCGTTTTGTGGATGCTAATAATGATGGTATTATATCAGATGATGACCGGGTTAATGCAGGCAGTCCCAATCCTAAATTTTCGTATGGTTTCGGTGGAAATGCCAGTTGGAAAGGATTTGATCTAAGCGTGTTTTTTCAGGGAACTTATGGCAATAAAATCTATAATGGATTGCGTCAGGATTTGGAAGGAATGAACCTGGAATGGAATTATGCTAAAACTACACTCAATGCCTGGACACCTGAAAATCACACAGATTTTCCAAGAGCAGTTATCAATGATCCTAACCTGAATTCACGGGTGTCTGATCGTTTTCTGGAAAGTGGATCGTATATGCGTCTGAGAACTTTACAGGTTGGCTATACTATTCCCAAAGCATTAACGGATCGCATTAAACTAAATAGCTGTCGGATATATATAGGTTTTGATAACTTATTTACTATTACAAAATACAAAGGCTATAATCCGGATTTGGGCCGATACTCTTCTTCCAATGAAAATCAGGGCATATTTGATCGAGGTGTAGATTATGGACATGTTGCCTATCCAATCGCCAGAACTTCTATGCTTGGACTGCAAATCTCTTTGTAAAACCACAACTGATAAACCTATGAAAAAATACATAATTCTTTTGACAATGGTTCTTTCTCTTGGGGCTTGCAAGAAAGAACTGGATACAGTGAATCCAAATGTTATTGTTGCTGAAAACTTCTGGAAAACGGAGGGGGACTTTCAATCTGCATTAGCCGCTACCTATAAGGTGTTTCATGATGTAAATAATGGATACTGGGGTGTGAGAGGAGTAGAACTTTCTAATGGGAGAGGAGATGACTTCTTTATTCGGAATGATGTAAAAGATCTCTATCAGTTGTCAACCTTTACTAACACTCCATCAACAGGTACACCATCTTCTATTTTCTCTGGTGCTTATACAGGTATATTTCGTGCTAACCAGATTATCGAAAATGCTGTTACAGCACCTATTACAGATGATCTGAAGAAACAATTTACAGCTGAGGCACAATTTATCCGGGCATTAAACTATTTTATCCTGGCTATAAACTTTGGAGCTACACCTATTATTACAGCAGTTCCAAAAAGTCAGAGCGAGTATTTTGTAAAACAATCGCCAGAAGAGGATGTCTGGCAACAGATTGTAACAGACCTGCAAGCTGCAAAAGCTGCATTACCTGTTTCTTATCCTTCTGAATGGGTGGGAAAGGCTACTCAGGGCGCTGCTATTGGCTACCTTGGAAAAGCCTATCTATATATGAAGAAATATCCTGAAGCGGAAGCAGAGTTTAAATTGTTGTTGACTGCTCCCTTTAGCTATGACCTGTTACCTAATTATGAAGATAACTTTAAACCGGAATTTGATAATAACAAGGAATCCTTATTTGAGATACAGGTACAGAATGTAGGGGGAACTAACCCTTGGGCTGGTGAAAATGCCAGTGAAGCCTTAGGAGTTACTACCGCTCAGGAATTTGCACCTACAGAAGTAGCAGGTTGGTTTGAAGCATCTGCTACAGACAAAATGTTTACTGAATTTCAGAAAGAGAAAACGACAACAGGAGACTTTGATCCTCGTATGTATGCTTCTATTGTTTGGAATTATCCAGGTGCTATGTATTATAACCGGCCATTTAGTGAATTTAAGCTGGTGTTTGGCTATAGTTCTATGATTCGTAAGTACCAAAACTGGTGGGCGAATAATGAGCAGCCTAATGGTGTATATGCATCAGATATCAATGAAAAAACAATGCGATTTGCGGATGTATTGTTAATGCTCGCAGAAGCACAGACCATGCAGGATAAAGTAACAGATGCTTACGAACATGTAAACCGTGTTCGTACCCGTGCCAAACTTGCCGACCTGCCTGCCGGATACAATCAGAGCCAGATGATGACTGAAATCCGCCATCAACGTATGGTCGAGTTTTTTCGGGAAGGGATGCGCTTTTATGATCTGAAACGTTGGGGATTACTTGAGGAGGAAATAGAAAATAGTGACAAGGTTGGAAAAGAGTTTTTTAACCTGCAACGTCATGAATATTTCCCTATTCCTCAGAATGAAATTAATACCAATCCTAACATTGAGCAAAATCCTAACTGGTAAGTTAGAATACTATCAAGAATAAAAATAATACCCTGATCAATCTGCTTGGTCAGGGTATTGTTTTTCTATACTTTCTAAAGTTAGCATTCTTATAAAGAACTTCATTCAATCCTTGTCCACCTTTTTGTCGCAGTGTTTTTTTTTATAGAGAAGATAGTAATGATATGTTTACCAAACAGTGCTTCTAAAGTATGGGGATCCTCTGATAAATAACTCCCTACAACCTTGTGATGCTATTTCCATATCTCCTGATTGGAAGAAATACCTGATTGAAAATGAAATACTTTGTGCATAACTCTTTTGAAGTAAGTAGTATGTCTATGAACCCATTAAACACGAAACTATATACATCCTTCTCAAATGCACTTGTTATTGATGATGATGTAGTGGATTCGATGATCACCAAAATAGTCTTAACCAAAGCCGGCTTTGCCAACAATGTAATCGTATACAATTCTATTCCCGCTGTTATTGACTATCTTGGAGTTGTATCGTCGGAGGAATATCCTCAGAGTGTATTTCTGGATATGGACATGTCTTATCAGAAAGGTTTCGATTTTCTTTGTTTTCTGGAAAATTATCCTTCTTTCCTCAAAGAGAGTTGTTATCTGTATGTACTGAGCAGTTCATTTACTATGATGGATACAAAACGACTGTATAGATTTTCTCGTGTTTGTAAGTTTTTACAAAAGCCTATGACAAGGCAATTGGTTTGGAAGCTTATGGATTCTTTGGAGTCCTGAAAAATCTGGATTTATATCTGTTATCCCCTCCTATGTGACCAATTACAACCTGAATGATTGAATGCTCCCTTTATTTTCACCAACGGTCTTATTATTTGTTTCTTTATCTCTTATTAGTCTGCTGATCTTCCTGTTGTGCGCTATAATTCTGGAAGGAAAGTTCTTATATCCTTCATTGCTTACCAAATGGCTGGTGAATAAGAAAAAGTATGAGGGTATGGATGAGCAGTTAGCTATATCTGATACTGTGTTTGGGGTGGATGATCACGTTTTTATAGAAAGTTCTTCTCAACAGATTGTATTACCACAGGAAGAACAACAAACAAAAGCTTTACTGGATTTGTCTATCCAGTTAAATAAAGATATATATAGTCTGGAAAAGGTTTGTTCTGAGACACTTGAGTTTTTACTGTCCTATATTTCTGCTTATCGTTGTACTATTTTTGTTCCTGAGCCATCAGCCGATTCGCTTGCAATTCAGGAAATTTCTACTCTTGAACTAAAAGCTGTATCTTTTTTTGATAAACTGGTATCTGTAGACAATACATCCGTAGAGAATAAATGTAATATCCATACTTCACTGATTGGTCAGGCCTACCGATCCGGCAAGAAGATAGAGATGAACCTTACCAGCATTCTATCCAGATTACAAGAGAGGAATCGTACTTCGACTTCAACTAATCCAGATACTCATTTATTCTCTTTTTATGACCCTTTGTATACAACTCAATCAAACACACATGTATTCGTAAATAACCTAAAGGAGAATGAGACGGAAAAGGATTCTTTAAAGGCTTGTTTTCTTTTAATTGTTCCTTTTGTGCAGTCCAATCAGACAGAGGCTATCATAGAAGTAAGAGGGTTTGAAAACTTTGAACCATCTCAGATTTTATTTATAGAAAGGACAGGATATCTATTGGCTACATTACTTGCTGGAAGAAGAACTCTTTTTCAGCAGGTGAAATCTGCCATGAAACAAGTCATAGTATTACATAATGCTGCTGAGATGAATATAAAAGCAGAAATTATTCAAAAAGAAATAGAACATCTAAAACATCTGCAAAAGGAATTACTTGGTGACCTTCAGACTGCTCGTAAACTTAACAATGAAAATACAGATAAGATTCTGGTCTTAACTATGCAGAATGAGCTTTTAGCTGATCTGGTAAAAGATTTGAGAGTGAGAGAGTCGGAATTGTTGCATGCGTTGCTAAAAAAAGAACAACAGTTAAAAGCATGCTATAAATACAAGCCACATGATAACTAATTTATATTGTTGTACTACCTGATGATCCTGCTAATTATGATAGTATATTATCAGGTTTTCAAAAATCTACTATAAAGTCTCCTATAACCTCTTCCGGAATACTAACCACTATTTACCCATTAAAACACATTTCTTGTCAGACTTACCCAGATAACTGATTGTAACATTACCTATTGTGCTTCCCGCCTTTATGTGTAATTTTAGTTACTTTCCTACTAGGAGATACAGACTAGCTCTCTATAAACAAGATTACGTCTTGGGATAACTTTTATAGTGCGGCTTGTCTGTTGTTAAATGAGTATAAGCAGTTGTATATACAGTTCGTCTACTGTATTGGATGGTATATCTGACAGATAATTGAAGTATACAATGACAGCCGCAAAACAGTTTATCAGCAAACAGGCTCTCTTTCTGGGAGTTGTTATCATTATTATGCTACTTCTGTTAAATATAGTATTTACATATCGCAACAACAGAATTATGCAGGAGAACAGACAGTTGCAAAAACAAGCAGAAGAGATAAAGGTAGCGGTATCTCAGGCAATTTATATCATACATAATGCTGACCTTGCTTTGCGGGGATATGCTTTGTTTAAAGATACTAGGTATTTACCCCCTCTCTACTTTGCCAATGAAGACAAAGATTCTATCTACCTGACAATTGAACAGCCTTTGCGGAAGCAAAATTATCCACTTACAGAATTTTACCAATTGAAAGATTCTATTAATGCCTATGTTCATTTATGTATGGACATGAAAGTGTTGTTTGATCAGAAAAACTATAGTGAATTTGAACGTTTGGCCAATCTGGATAAGGGATATCATTTATGGCTTCAATATGAAAGGTTTATGCGAACCATTCATGGCTACGAGGATACTATCAATCTCAATTCACAACGCCGATATGATGAGGCTGAGAAAAGGATCTATCTGGTGCAGTTCCTCCTGCTTCTTTTGTGTGTGCCTACATTGCTCTTTACTGCTTTTCATACTCATAAACGGCTCATAACGGCTGAGCGACTTAAGGAAGTCAGGGAGGAAAATGCACGTTTACTTGCTGAACAGAATATGACCTTGGAAAAAGTGGTTGTAGAACGAACCGCAGAGATTGCCAGACAGAATAAGGAACTTAAAGAGAAGCATCAGCAAATTATTGTACAGAATATAACATTAAGGGAAACACAACGGCAAAAGCTTGAAATATACACACAGACAATACTTGAAAAAAATCAGATCATTGAAACTATACAGTATGAACTGGAAGAATTAAAAAATAATCGGTCTGAAAGTGAGGGCTCTGTTGATACTGAAATTGTTGAAAAGATAAAGGTTATCTTACAATCCCGAATCCTTACAGAGGAATCCTGGCAGCAGTTCAGAACAGACTTTGAAAGTGTATATCCTCTCTTTTTTGCTACTTTACATTATCACTATTCTGATATCACTCAGGCAGAGCTTAGACTTTCTGCTTTAATCAAACTTAATTTATCCCTAAAAGAGTCTGCAACTATTCTTGGAATTGCTCCTGAGAGTGTAAAGAAAGCCCGGCATCGGCTTAGAAAAAAATTACAGGTAGAAGAGGAGGAAACACTGGAGAAGTTTATTCAGACATTAGCCTGAACTATTATGTGAAGTTACATACTATGGAAGACTGTACAATCTTATCATTGTATAACACAAAGCTGTACTTATCTTTTTTACTACTCCAATTTGTGGTACTATTATTTCCAGAAATAGATTGATAGTTAGAAAAGCTAATCTCAACGATTGTTTCCAGTATTGCAATTGGACTCCACTTACAAAATCAGGTTTACACAGACTCCTCCATTAAATTAACCTCTCATGAAGAGACTCTTTATCATAGTAAGTATGTGTATGTTTCATATATACACAGGTGTTGCAGGCATTATTCAAGCTCCTGTTCTTAACAAAACATCATTTCAGCAGTATGAGAAGGCAGAACTAACCTTTCAGATTAGTCAAATATATATCAATCCCTATGATCCTGATATTGTAAAAGTAGACGCTGAAATAACAACACCCGGAAATAAAACTGTAGTGGTACCCTGCTTTTATTACATTCCTGCCATATTCACTGCTAACTCAGCTACCGAAAGTGCTGCAGGAGCGTCCTGGAAGCTTCGTTATACACCTGTGCTGGCAGGCAGTTATCAAATCAGGATAAAGATTGTGGATGGCACAACGACTGTGTCTGATCCTATATCTTTTACTGTGACAGCAGGTAGTGCAAAAGGTTTTGTTCGGATTGATGCTGGTAATAAACAGTTTATGCGTTTTGATAATCAGACACCCTATTATCCTATTGGATACAACCTGTGTTGGAACAACGGAAGTCTGGTAGATTTTTATCACACATGGATTGCACAGCGTATGAGTCCTAATGGGGTGAACTGGATGCGATACTGGCTTACAGACTTTGCCCGGCAAGCACTTGAATGGAAGCCTGATCATTGGTCGGGGTGGTACAATGGATTGGGAAAGTATAGCCAGTCTGCTGCAGGTATACTCGACTCAACAGTAGCATTGTGTGAGGCTAATGGCGTGTATATGCAGCTGGTATTACAACATCATGGACAGTACTCAACCAAGGTCAATCCAGAGTGGGATGATAACCCATACAATACAACCAATGGCGGTTTTCTTGCCAATGCAGGTGATTTTTTTACCAACGCAGACGCCAAAAAGCAAACACAGAAAATGTATCGCTACATTGTGGCGAGATGGGGATATTCGCCTGCTATTATGAGCTGGGAGTTGTTTAATGAGGTAGAATATTCAGACGGCACAAATACCGCAATCGATAGCTGGCATGACGAAATGAGTCAGTATCTTAAATCCGTTGACGTAAACCAACATATTGTCAATACCAGTAGTGGGAAAGATAATTCTACTCTTCCTTTGTTGAATGACAATGTTGCCATGGATCAGCTTCAGTGGCATACCTATTCAGGTAGTATTGATAAGGTTGTGTATAACCAGATACAAACATTTATTCCCTATACCAAATCCATGATGAATGGAGAGTTTGGCAGTGGAACTGAATATCCGCAGAATGGCTCACACCCGGATAACTGGGGAGATCATGTACGCAAAACCATGTGGACAAGTATGATGAGTGGAGCACCTGCTATGTTTTGGTTTTGGGATACCTATATCGAAGCCAAAGGATTATACAGTATGTATAAGCCCTTTAGCCAGTTTATGAATGAGATAGATATTGTACATGAGACGGATGGGGTATCACGTACAATTCCGTTTGCCAATAATCCGGTCATAATAGGTACAGTCAATGTGGCTCCCGGAGTGTCAGACTGGTCAGGAACAAACAGTCCAGACCCATTTACCAGCACTATTGATGCCTCAGGTAATGCCTCCAGCACAACCACTTTGACAAATTATATTCACGGCTCCTGGCAGAATCGTAACCGGGACCTTCGATTTACAGTTACTTTTCAAGGTACAGGCTCTGTTACCTTGCAGGTCAACGACCTATCCGGTTCAGGAACCAAGACAATAGAGGTCTATGTTGATAATACGCTGAAAACAACCTGGAATGTTACAGCTAAAGGAGTATTTACGATAGGCTCTCTCCCTGCCGGACAACATGTGATTCGGCTATTTAATTCTGGTCAGGATTGCATACAGTTTGGTCAGATTCAGTTTAGCAATGTGGCTATTCGTCCGTTGGAGGCATTTGGGTTTACAGGTACTAAAAAGGCCTATGGGTATGTGAACAATACATCCTATGGTGAGTGGGCTGACTCTACAACTATTACCGTAATCAGTAGTGCTTCCCTAAAGATTGGAAAGATGGAGAAAGGAATCTATGATGTTTCATTTATGAATCCAGTAACAGGTGATTTGGTAGGCCAGAGCCAGATTACAGCAACAACAGATTCTCTTACTGTCCCTTTGCCTTCATTCCGAAAAGATCTGGCGTATAAGATAGCCTACATATCTCCTGGACCTACTGCTACAGAGAAAAATACAAGTACCTTCGGATTATTGTACCCTAATCCTACTGGCAATTATTTAGTTATTGAGGTGGAAGATGCAACAACAATTCGTTCAGTAGTGGCATATACGCTGTTAGGTACTTCCTATAAGCTCCCCTATACGACACAAGGTAACAAATGTTATGTGAATACATCTCAGCTGCCTTCAGGTCAATACTGTCTCACTTATACAACACGCAACGGGCGAAAAGCTTCATCCCGTATTATCAAACAGTAGACATCATACCTGTCACCGTCATTATCAAACAAAAAGCTCTGATTTATTAAGTCAGGGCTTTCTGTTTATGTAGGAAGTAATGTGTTAGTAGTCAGCGGTGTGTATAATTTAGTTTTCTGTTTTTAATAATTTTTTATTGAAAAGTATTGTTGTTTATTATTTTTGCCGTTGCAGAGTAGTATTTAATTGTAGTATATTGTTATTTGGTTTATATTTTTAAAGAGAGAAATATCGTTTTTTAATACGTTAAAGCCTGACAGGCGCTAGATGTATTGTTTTTGTATTGATTCTTATGCTAGTTAGTCTTATTACATTTGAATAGGTCTGATTAATTTCTTTCATTCGCTTACTTACTTGTTTTCTATGTCTCAAAACCGCGCTATTCGTTTATCAAAACTTCGTCGGCAATCTGGCCTTACTTTACGGGAAGTATCAGAAAAAATAGGGCTATCACACGGTCGTATTGATGCGTATGAATCAGACTCCTCTATTAAGATCAAACGCCATATTCTGGATGCACTGGCAAGTTTGTATCATACCACTGTAGATTTTATTGAAGAAGGAATAGAACCCGAAGGAGCAGAGACTCATACTCGAGAAGTCAATATTGCAGAAATAGATCGTTTGAATGACAGACAGATAAAACGTCTCCGAATTCCTATCATTCCTTTGTCTGTGAGTGCAACCTTTCTGGAAAATGTAGATGGTAGTTTTGTCTATGACTGGAAAGAACTTTCCAATCTGGAGCAGGAGAGTGTCGTAAAAGAGCCAGGTGTACGGTATGATGGAAAGACTGTCGTTTTTAAAGTAATCAACTATTCCATGTATCCAGCCATCAAGCCGGGGTGTCGCATTTTGTGTACCTGGGTAGAAGATGGTAACTGGCAGTATGCCCAGGGAGTTCATGTACTATCCTTGCGAACAGGCATGCTGATTGTAAAGCGGGTTCGTAAATATGAAGAAGGGCGTTTATTGCTGGTAAGTGATAATCCTGACCATGGAGAAATGTGGGTAGGACTCAGTGATGTGATTGCTATATGGAAGGCTGAATACAAAACATATGAACTGATTGAGTAGAGTTGGCATTGTACCATTTTATTTTCAGGGTTTGCAAGGGAGTATTTTCCTGTAAACCCTGATTCATTTTAAATAGGTGTTTGTGCTTACATTCGAGGTGCTTTTCTCTTATTATTGTAACGAATCTTTCTTCGTCTTTTATGCATTTAGCAACATGAAACTTGGAGGTGTATAAAAGCAAATGATGAAAAGACTTATTTATACTCTGGATAGTATGCATAATATGAGAGAACGTCTGATTTGTAAGATTGTATATCTGAGCCTGAGTGTTGTGGCTATCAGTTCTGTCTCTTTTTCTCAAAACAGGTCGGGAGTTCGTTCGGCAGATTATTGTGCACCTGCTCTTAGTTATACATATGATACACTGTACTTGCCTAAAGCCAATATCGAATCAATCCTGAATGAAGATACAAGTCTGGTCCGGCGATTTTCCCGACACGATCTTCTGGTAGCCAATGCAGTTGGAATTATACCCTTGCTGCAACAGTGGATGAGAGCAAAGAAAAATGTTACAACAGATACCCGATTAGAACAAACTATTATACAAAGCAAAATACAGAGCCGTTTGCATCTGGCTTCTACGGAGATTGCAAGTCTGGCTGCCGAACTGGATTGTGCCGGAGAACATGCCGATCAGCTGGCAACTTACCTGGATCAGAAAGATGAAAAACGAATCAGAAAGCTGACCATATTATCTATCGTTATTGGGGCTGTCACTACAGGCGCGACTGCTTTGGTTGATAATGAACAAACAAATAAAGTAGTAGGCATTGGAGGTGGACTCATAAGTGCTGTACTGGGAGGGATGGCTGCATTTTCATCGCATAAAACCTTGTTTGTAGAGCATAAACGCAATCTGCTTACAGATATCTGGAACGAAAACCTTAACTCTTCTATCTATTCTCCTTTTGTATGGTATATGTTAAATGAGAAATCATTTAGCAATACTGCTCAACTATCTGTCATTCAAAATATCCGGAAGCGATGGCAGGCGTATGCATTGAATGAGATGAACAGCCGGGAAGTAACCTTATATTTTGGCCCTGGTGGAGAGTATCAGCAAGATGATCTCCATACCAGAGCCAATATGTTAAATCAATTGCAGTCCTCTGTACGTTCCATTAACCAGGATTTGCAAAGCCTTATGCTAGCTCTCTCAGGCTGGTAGTCTATTGTAGAACGCACTAAGTTAATAATGTCACCTCTCCATTAGCTAGTTAAGTGCTTTGGGAACTTCTTCTTCTACAGGCTTATTGGATTTGGGATTGCCAATGATGAGACGTATACCTTTATCATAACTTATATAACTCCATATCCAGTTAAGAAATACAAACAGGCGGTTTCGAAAGCCAATGATTGATATCAGATGGACAAACATCCAGATAAACCAGGCAAACCAACCTTGCATTTTATATTCCCTTTTACTGATTTTCAGATCCGCAACAGCCCGGTGACGCCCAATAGTAGCCATAGATCCCTGGTCTTTATAGTGAAAGGGCTTTAAAGGTTTTCCAGTGAGGATACAGGTCAGATTCTCACCTAATAGCCTACCCTGCTGAATAGCAGGTTGGGCCATCATTGGATGTCCCTGAGGATTGTCAGGTGTGACCATTGCTGCAATATCTCCAATGGCAAAAATATTGTTATACCCAACAACTTTGCTGTATTCGTCTACCTGTATACGTGATCCTTTGAGAATACATTTTTTATCCAGTCCTTCGATAGGGGCTCCGGATACACCTGCTGCCCAGATAAGCGTGCGAGTAATCAGTTTCTCACCAGAATCGAGCACCACCGTGTATCCATCATACGATTCTACCCGTTTGTTGAGCCACACCTTTACATTCAGATTCTCTAAAAACTGCAGTGCTTTCAGTGATGCTTCCTCTGACATGCCATTCAATATACGTGGACCGCTCTGGATGATATGGATATCCATTTTCAGAAAATCCAGTTCTTTATAATCGTTTGGAAATACATGTTTACGCAGTTCGCTTAGTGCTCCTGCCAACTCCACTCCGGTAGGGCCTCCACCAACGATTACAAAATCAATCAGACTGTTTAACTGTTCATCATCTTCAATTTGCAACGCTTTTTCAAAGTTAGAGAGAATCGTATTTCGTAGTGAAAGGGCATCAACGATATTTTTTATAGGAATGGAATTCTTTTCAATCTCTTTGTTCCCATAAAAGTTAGTAGTAGCTCCTGTGGCAATCACCAGATAGTCGTATCTCAGAAAGCCAATAGAGGTTTCTACTACCTGAGTCTGTGTATCAACAGAAATCACCTGAGCCAGACGAAAAAAGAAATTGGGCTGTTCATCAAAGATCTTTCGGAAGGGGTAAACAATAGATTCAGCTTCCAGTCCGGCTGTAGATACCTGATACAAAAGAGGCTGAAAGGTATGGTGATTGGTTTTATCAATCAACACTACCTGTACATTTACTCCATTCAGCGATTTTGCTAGCTCTATACCTGCAAATCCGCCACCAACGATTACTACGCGTGGATTTTCGGAGTCTGGAATTCTGGCTTTATTACCCATGTACTTTTTAGGAAAGATATGTCAAATGTAGAAATACAAGAATAAAAGCAAGGCTAAAAATAATTGGACCTGAATATAACTAAAGACTACAGACAGACTATCGTCTGCCTGCAAAAATATATGTCAGATTTATGTAATATTTTTTTCGGAAATCGCTTACTTTTTCTAATCGAAACGGATATAAGTATAGTATTACGAAAGACTGTTACGGGGTTACAGAACTTTGGTAGGTCAGATTAGCAATATGAATAGTGTGTAAGTATTTATTTACGTTTTACAAATTTTATCTTTATCCATACCATGAAAACTACTTATATCAACCTGGTGACTTTGTTGTCTTATTCTTTTTTAAAAAATAAAACAGTTGGTTGGGTCTTCTATTGCAGAGTGATCCTGATACTATTAGCTGTATGTTATTTTACAATTTATATGTAAGATGCCAACAAGAAGTCGTTTCTACTTCTTGTTCTGACATAATAAAACAAAAAAAGACGCTGATGTAATCAATTACACCAGCGTCTTTTTTGTTTTAGAAAATACATTTCTACCCGTTTTTTTCAAGTGCTTGGCGGCAGTATTCTACACACTTGGAAACTTCCTTTACTGCTGTAGAACCTTCAGGTATCTGGTATTCCAGTTCAACAGTTCCCGGAAATGTGTACTTGTTTTTCCGCATAAGTTGTAATATATCTTTAAGAGGTGTGTCTCCTGTGCCCCAGGGGAGATTTTCTTTTCCATGAGCGGGATTTTGTCTGTCTTTCAAATGGGCGCTTGCAATCCGGTCATGTTTAGCCTCGAGTAGCTCCAATGCATTATATCCTGCTGCGGTGTAATGTCCCAGATCGCAGTTTAGGGCATTGTATTTAGATTGTCCCAAGGCTACATCCCATAAGGTAGGAGTTTGCTGAAGGTGTCCATGGTAAGCAACCAGGACTTTATGTTTCGCTGCTATATTTGCCAGGCGCTGGGTTTGAGCTAAATCTGTTGGCATTTCCAGAGTAACGTGGGTGGCGCCCAATGCTTTTGCTGCTCGCAGACCATAGTCAATTTCACTATCTGTATTGTTAACTCCAAATGCATTAGGTTTATATGCATATATGCTTACTCCTGCAGCTTTGTATAGGCTACGAAGCTGTTCAAACTTGTCCATAGCAACTTTTGCCCGCCAATCTGTTATGTCTTTGGCCTTGGCTGCCTGTTCCGCTTTTTGCTCAGGTGTTAGTTCTGGTCGTTGACCTGGCACTCCTCTGAAAGGCTGCATCGGCTCTGTAGAAGCATGGGGTGCTCCTGCAAATGCCTCGGCCACGTTGCCCATCAACTCAATGGCGCTGATGTTACACTCAATACAGTATTGGAGAATTTGTTCTGCATTGCTGGGTAAACTTCTGAATGAGTATGTGATGACACCTATCTGAACTCCATTGAATTTTGAATTGGGTTTACCCAGATTTTTCAAAATCGCAGGAGCACTAAAAACAGATTGTGGCAAAAGAACTGCTCCTGTTAAGGCTGTTGTTGCAGTTTCCAGGAAATTACGTCTTGTGAGTAGTGGCTGTTTCATACACAATGGGAGAGAGGTGAATAACTATACTATTGACAGTATATGGTTTTCAAAAACTTTATTACGGTAAAGTAAATCTAAAGGATAAAATAGTTTATTGTGTTTAGGATAGAGACATCCTGATAGGGATGATTTCTTATTTATAAAGTACAAAAATTTGTTAGACTCTTGCAATTGATTTAGGCTTTTTATACTTTATTTTCGACAGGTAGGTCGTTTTTGCCTACAATTGGTCGTTATAAGTAGTCTGGTAATCAGGGGATAACTAGAAGAAGTGAGAGTAAATGGTCTAACTTCAATGGCGAATAGTGAGATAAATGTATCTAAAGAACAAGAGGGGTACAAGCTGATACTTGTACCCCTCTTGTATCTATTCTCCGTCGGCCTCTTCCAGTTCATCTATATTGATTTTTTCAAGATTGCTACGTGCTGGTCCTGTCAGGAGTTCGCCATCACAGGAAAAACGAGAGCCATGACATGGGCAATCCCAGCTTTTTTCAGCACTATTCCAGGCTACAGCACATTTAGCGTGAGGACATGTTGGATTTACAGCATGTATTTGTCCGCGTTCATCTTTATACATAGCAATGGAAGTTCCTTCGTATTCTACCACTCTGGCTTCATCATGTGCCAGTTCGGCCAGTTCTTTCAGATCGCTTTGAGAAAACCATTTACTTGCAAATTCTTTAATTACGTCTACTTGTTCTTTTACAAAAGAAGTAAATCCAGCTACAGGTTTCACCCGACCAGGAGCAAACAGATCCTTATAAGAGCTTTGACCTGTAGTTAGCAGATCAGTAAGTACAATGGCCGCTACTGTACCAAAGGTCATTCCATTACCACTATAGCCAGTGGCAACATACACATTGTCGGAAGCACCTGGTAAGTGACCTATATACGGAAGTCCATCCGTAGTCTCAAAATATTGTGATGACCATTTGAATACAATCTGATCTACTGCAAAATGCTGTCTTACATGACTTTCCAGGTTGCGGAAACAAATCTCCGTATTTTCCATATGAGCAGTTTTATGATCTTCGCCTCCTACAATCAAATAACGTTGGCCATCTATTTCCTGTGTACGGTAATAATGATAAGGGTCTTCCATGTCATATACCAAGCCATCAGGATACTGCTCTTCATTGTTTAATGTTACGGCCAGTACATAACTTCGATAGGGTGCACAACGAAAATGAAGCAAATTTACACCCGGTGGTATATGGGTAGCATATACGAGTTTCCTTGCCTGAATAATGCCCTGTGAAGTAGTTACCCGAATACTATCACCTTCATCGATGTCGGTAACCTGACAGTGTTGCCATAAAGTTCCTCCCATTTTCTCAAACGCTTGTGCTAAGGCAAATACATATCGGGTGGGATGAAACTGAGCTTGTTTGTCAAACACTACTGCTTTTTGGTATGTAACAGGTAATGGAATCTGATCTGTATACTCGATAGAAATCCCAACCTTACGAGAAGCTTCAACTATTTTGTCTAAATACTTTGCCTGCTCTTCATTTTGGGCAAACAGATAACCCGATACTTCTTTAAATGCACAGTTTGCCTGGTAGTCAGAGGCTAGTTGCTTGATTGTGTTAATAGCCTCTCGGGTAATACCAGCTACCATTTGAGCACTTTTCTCTCCAAAATCATTAATTAAGGTGTGATAATCTGTATCAAGCATAGTGTTCAGATGGGCTGTTGTTCCTCCTGTAGTCCCAAACCCAATAGAGTGTGCTTCTGCAACTATACAGTTCTTACCAGATTTTTGTAATAGAAGAGCGGTCGTTATACCTGTAATTCCTCCTCCAACGACCAGAACATCATAAATTTTATCAGATTTCAGAACTTGATTTTCAGACTCATAATCAGGCATCTGGTCTTGCCATAGGCTGGTTGTTTTTCCATCTCTTCTCATAGCTAGTTAATTTTATAGGGTGTAGTACCTATAGCTAAAAAAGAATGCCTATGGGACAGACATGAGTATTGTATATGTAGCTATACTTCCACACTTATTTTTCAATGTGTGGAGTGCACAATTTTTATGCTGTTTAGCCATTTTTTTGCTGTAGAATTTCTCAGGATCTTGGAATAATCCTTTCCTGGTTGTTCATTGGAGGTGCTGCTCCTTCATGATTTATTAGTCCTTTAGTATCTCTTATCTGATCATCAACTTGCCTGTGGATATCCAGTTGCTGAAGAACGCTTTCAAGTTCTGCTGCAGGTCTATCAACGATCTGCATTATATCATTGGCAAAGGACCTGTAGGACAGGTTCTGTGTTATATAAAAATGTAATAATTCATGACTGGCCTCATATAGATGCCTCATCAGCGTGAAGCTTTCCTGAAAGTCCTGATTCTGGAGATTGTCAATTTGTTCATCACATCCATTCTGATAGTGTATCGCCAATTGGAGATGATAGACAAACATATTCTTTAATTCTGAGTCCTTCTGCACTTTATTGAGCAACCATTGAAGGTTTGCTGGTTGTGAGTAGGTCATTTGCATAAACCCTCCTTTCATTTAGTTACCCGTATTCCGATAGATATTCAGAGACCTGTAATAAACATGGAAACAGTCCGAACATCTTTACATAGAACGTAAAAGATAGTGCCTCTGCTAATAGGTACATGTTAAATCTGGGTAACCAGCTTTAAATCTATAGCCGTAAGGGGTTTTAATAAGCAATCTTTAACAAGTGGATATTGCTGTGCACGCTGAAGATCATATTGATTTACATAGGCTGTAAGCAGACAAACGCCTACTTTGATGCCTGTGTCTTTGGCACTGGGAACAGTTCTGAATAATTCCATCAGTTTATCCAGAAATTGCCATCCATCAATACCAGGCATAATAATATCAAGAAATATCCAGTCTGGTAAAGAGGTATAGTTACCCAAAAGAAAGTGCTTGCGAATAAGTGTAAGAGCAGAAACAGCAGAAGAAAAACTTTGTAGCTTTACTTTTGCCTTTGATTGTGTATCTGTTGGAAAGGGCTCAGCTTGTTTGTTACTTTCTGCATCTGATGTGTATAGTGGATGGGTGTATTCAACAGGAATAGAAAGAAGCTGATTTTTACCGACTGTTTTTTCGAGTTGTTTTTCAAATATTAGTCGGGAGGTCTCGTCATCGTCAATTAAATAGTATAGCATAATTTATAAGACTGTTTTGTTTGAAACTATGCACCATCCTGAATATTATTCAGGGAAATTATCTGAAAACAACTGTTAATAAACAAAACAGGATATAAAGAGAGTATAAAAAAAGACATTTGTTTAACTCTCAAAAAAAGCATGCCCTTACGAAGAATGAGCAGAGATTTCAGATAAGACTGAAATAGATTGTGATGAGGATAACAGGAGAGATTGGAAGGATGCTTATTCTTCTTTTTTTGATCCTTCCTGCAAAAGAGAGGTTTTTACAGGAAGGATTTAGCCATTCTTTTATAGAAGAGTTGTAGGGCAGACATACTCTGTTAAAGGAACTTTATTAACAGACTTAATGGCAGAAAGCCCACCTTTTACATCTACCAAATTTTGAAAGCCACGAGCTTTTAATATAGAAATAGCTGTCATAGATCGATAGCCACCTGCACAATGCACATAATATGTTTGTTCAGGCTTGATTTGTGACATGTATTGATTAAGAAAGTCTAAAGGTAGATTTTCAGCACCTACAATGTGTTCAGAATTGTATTCGCTTTTTCTACGCACATCCAAAACTGCTAGCTTGGAGTTTTCAATAAGTAGTTCCGAGAATTGTTCTGCTGAAATGGATTCTATCTGATCCGTTTCCATCTGAGCTACTTTCCAGGTTTCAAAACCACCCTCCAGATAACCTATACAGTTATCATACCCTACACGTGCCAGACGAGTAATCGTTTCCTGTTCTTTTCCTGATTCTGTGACCAGTAAAATCGGTTGTTTCAAATCGGGTATCAGTGTTCCTACCCAAGACGCAAACTGCCCGTCCAGACCTATATTGATCGAATTAGGGATGAATCCTTTGGCAAAGATCTGTGCGGGTCTGACATCCAGTATAATGGCGTCTGTTGTGTTTGCTATAGCTTCAAATGTACCATGAGAAAGTGCCTTATTACCTCGTTCAATAACCTTATCCAGCTTTTCATATCCTTTTATATTGAGTAATACATTATATGGAAAATAACCAGGAGGGGGCATTAATCCATCCAGAACTTGCTGAATAAATTGTTTTTTGGTAAGGTTGGGATTTAGTGCATAGTTGTGTTTTTTCTGATTACCGAGAGTATCAGTCCTTTCGTTGCTCATTTTCTTACCACAGGCACTGCCTGCTCCATGACCTGGATAAATAATAATGGTATCAGATAAAGGAAGTATTTTGGTATGCAGAGAATCATATAGATGTCCGGCAAGTTTTTCTTCTGTTAGTTCGCTGATTACATGCTGCGCCAGATCCGGACGTCCTACATCTCCAATAAAAAGAGTGTCTCCGGTAAATATAGCTACTTCTTGCCCTTGTTCATCCAATAAAAGATAACACGTAGATTCCATGGTGTGTCCAGGTGTATGAATGGCCCGAATACTGATTTTTCCTATTCGAAACTCTTGGCCATCTTTGGCAATAAGGGCTGGATAGGCAGGTTGTGCGGATGGACCAAACACAATCTCTGCTCCGGTTTTTTCAGCCAGATCCAGATGCCCTGATACAAAATCTGCATGAAAGTGCGTTTCAAATACATATTTGATCTTGACATTATCCTGGTTTGCCTGTTCAATAAAAGGTTGGATATCCCGTAATGGATCTATGACAGCGGCTTCTCCGTCTGAAACAATGTAGTAGGCAGCTTCTGCCAGGCAGCCTGTATAAATTTGTTCGACTTTCATGGTTAGTAGTTGGTTTCTAATGAAATTCTGAATACTGTACGATACAAAAATAGGATCTCTGAACTATGCATTCTGTAACATTTAGTACACTAAAAGATGATTCTTGTCAGATTTTCAGCAAGACAGAATGATACTTTATGAAATGAGATACGTTCTCTCTCACGAGTTTGAATGAGCAACCCCTTTTTTAGTAGGATAGTACCTTTCATGCCTTATTTTTGTGAAAGCAACTACTTCAACACAATGAAATATACAATTCTTGGATTGCTTGTCTTCTTATTGTTTGCACATGGAGTATCTCCTGTGAAGTACTCTACTCCCCAAGAAGAAGAAATTACTATTGCGGCTGCTTCTGATCTGCGATTCGCAATGGATTCACTGGTGACAGTCTTTAAAAAAACGTATCCATCTTATAAAGTAACTGTTATCTATGGTTCTTCGGGTAAGTTCTTCCATCAGATTTCCAATGGAGCTCCCTTTGATATATTCTTCTCTGCTGATAAAGAGTATCCCCTTCAATTACAGGAAAAAAAGCTTACTGCCTCCTCTGTGAATCTCTATGCTATTGGAAAACTTGTGCTATGGAGCAAGAAACTTAATCCAGTGACCAAAGGCATGAATACAGTGCTTGACCCTTCAGTCAAAAAAATTGCCATTGCTAATCCAGAGCATGCTCCTTATGGGAAAAAGGCTAAGGAAAGTCTCATTCACTACAAATTATATGATAAGATAAAGTCTAAACTGGTATTGGGTGAAAATATCTCACAGACTGCACAATACATATCTGTTGGCGCTGCTGATATTGGGATTGTTGCCTTATCATTGGTGATGAGTCCTGAACTTCAGAATCAGGGAAAGTATTATGTTATTCCAGATACTACACATACTCCTCTGGAACAAGCGTATGTAATTTTAAAGCGTGGTGAAAAGAAAAAAGGGACACAACTATTTTCTACTTTTATAAGCTCTCCCTCTGCTAAGTCCCTATTACAAAAGTTTGGCTTTTCTCTTCCTAAGTAGCATATTAACAGGTACAATTGGATTTATGGAAGAGTATCTTGAAACGTTGTTGCTGACATGTCAGCTGGCTTTTTGTACAACCTTTATTTTAGTGATAGTAAGTATTCCTTTGGCTTATGGTCTGGCCTTTTTTCGTTTTCGGATCAAGCCCATTATAGAAGCCCTGATTAGTTTACCTCTGGTATTGCCACCTACTGTATTGGGGTTCTATCTATTGGTTACATTCAGCCCTGAGAATATGTTGGGACACTGGTTGGAGAAGTATCTGCATGTTTCACTGAATTTTACCTTTGCGGGCATTCTGATAGGCTCAACAATATATAGTTTGCCTTTTATGGTACATCCTATACAGGCAGGTTTTGAAAATTTCCCCTCTATTCTACTGGATGCTTCCTATACTCTAGGCAAATCGCGGATGACTACTCTATGGAAAGTGATTTTACCGAACATCAAACCTTCTCTGCTAAGTGGTATTGTACTTACCTTTGCACATACTATGGGAGAATTTGGCGTGATTTTGATGATTGGAGGCAATATTCCCGGTGAGACGCGTGTTGCTTCGATTGTAATTTATGATCTGGTAGAAGATCTGAAATACAAACAAGCTAATCAGTATGCGTTGGCTTTATTACTGTTTTCCTTTGTATTATTGATTGCTTTGTATCGACTCTCCAGACGAACTCAATCTCATACACTATTTTAAAAGAAAAAAAATACTGTCGTTTATTCATATCACCTATGATTGATCTCCAACTCTCTAAATATATCTATACCTCAGAAGGGGATCAAATGCTTACGATAGAGATGCAGATTGAAACCGGATCCGTTGTGGCTTTATATGGAAGTTCGGGTGTTGGAAAAACTACCTTGCTTCGGATGCTGGCTGGCTTAACAAAACCTGATGATGGACATATCGAAGTAAATGGACAAATCTGGTTTGATAAGAAAAAAGGCATTCATGTAAGTCCACAAAAGAGAGGGGTTGGGATGGTGTTTCAGGAATATGCCTTGTTTCCCAATATGACAGTACGACAAAATATTGAATATGGCTTGGCTGATCATAGAGATAAACGATGGGTAGATGAACTTCTGGAACTGACTGATCTTACTCAACTATCTTCCCGAAAGCCAGGCACATTGTCTGGCGGACAACAGCAGCGAGTAGCTTTGTGTCGTACCCTGGCGCATAATCCTTCATTGCTTCTTTTGGACGAAGCTTTTTCGTCTCTGGATCAAGCAACCAGAACTCGTTTACAGGATGAAACCCTTCGGTTACATAGACATTTTTCTCTTACAACTATTCTGGTAAGCCATGATATAGAAGAAATTCGTAAGATGGCCGATGTTGTAATAAAAATAGAACAGGGAAAAATAATAAAGCAGGGGAAGCCCGCAGATCTATTATATGCTCCCAAAAAATATCATCATATAGAATTAACAGGTATTCTTACTAAAGTCGAAACAGTAGAAGGAGGCTGCATTCTTACTATCCATGCATCTGATAGCACCCATCGAATCTTTCTGGATACTGCTTCAACAGTACAAAATCCTACTCAATGGCAAGTCGGAGATAGCATTGTTATTACACTTCCTTATGAATCATCCTCAGTTCGCAAATTGTAAGTAACTAACTCATTACCAGAAATTAAGATAATTTGAAAGAAAATGTTATAAGATATGGCCTGTATGGGTAAGTAATATCTGTAGATAAAATGTTGTGAGTGAGTATGTTGCTGAGGTTAAAGCTATATGCAAATAAGAAGAATGGACAAATTCATTACATTCTGGTAAAATCTTCTCCCAACACCCTAAATAATTGATTTTGAAAAAAGAATTATCTTTAGGGGAAATTACACCGTCAAACATGTTTTTATTTTAAAACATATTAAACACTTTATGAAATATACATTACACTCAATTTTCTGTTTTATTTCTTTTTTCAGTATTACACAAATTTCAGTACATGCACAGGATTACAATCCCAAACAGGCAGGTTCTTATATGACTTATATAAGTCAGCAACATCGGGAGATTACAAAAGACTTTCTTAGTTATACAAGTGCAGTTGGTCATGGCAAAAGTGCCCGAAAGATTGAAAACCGTCGGAAGGAACTGATTAAAACAGTAGCAGAAGCCCGTCAGAAGGTAAGTTCAATGCCTGCTTATGAAGGCGATAAGACATTACGCGATTCTACAGCCAATTACTATTTAATTACCTCACATATTTTAAATGAAGACTATGGCAAAATCGTGAATCTGGAAGATGTTGCAGAGCAATCGTATGATGCTATGGAGGCTTATCTGCTGGCTCAGGACCTAGCTAGTGAAAAAATCGAACAAGCTAACGATCGTCTTCAGTTAACAGAGAAGCTGTTTGCCAAAGACCATAATGTTCAACTGGTTGATACAAAAGATGAGTTATCGGAGAAAGCTGCAAAAGCTGGAAAAATAACAGATTATCATAGAGTGGTATATCTTATTTTCTTCAAAAGCTATAAGCAGGAAATGTATTTGAGTGAAGCAATTCAGAAGAAAGATATCAATGCTATTGAACAGAGTAAAAATACTTTGTTAAAGTACAGCCAGGAAGGAATTGAAAAATTGAAAGCCACTCCTGCCTTATTTAGTGATAATACGTTGGAAAACGGATGTCGGCAGGCACTGCAATTCTATATTCAGGAATGTAACACACAGATTCCGGTAATGACAGATTTCTATTTGAAAGAAGAAAACTTTGATAAGATCAGAAAGGCATTTGAAGCAAAACGTGAAAAAGAAAGAACCAAAGACGATGTTGCTCAATATAATAAAGCCGTTCAGGATATGAACAAAGGCATTAATGATTTCAATAGTGCAACTACTCAGTTAAATAATGGACGCAAGAAAGCCATTGAAGGGTGGAATAATGCTTCTTCGAAGTTTCTGGATGTACATACACCTAAATACAGATAGTATCTAATTGCTAAACAGATGGTTATGTTATTCTTTTAACCATCTGTTTAGATTGGTATTGAGTAGTTCGGTTACCATAGGATCATTGAGATTTTCTTTAGTCACTATGATAATACCAGTATCGATATGTTTTTCGAAAGGCTGATTTTTTAGTATCGCAATAGCTGTTTTTACTCCTTCATATCCCATCTTGAAAGGGTCCTGTATAGCAAGTCCATGTAGTTTGTCCTTTTTCAGCGCTTCCAGCAATGTCGTATTGGAATCAAAACCTACGAATTTTACCTGACCTGCTTTTCCCCGCATCTCCAGAGCCTGTAACATCCCCTGAGTTGTGAGTTCCGTTGGCGTAAATATGCCATCCAGCTGACTACAGCTGTTTAATAAGTTCAGAGAGGCATGGACAGATTTTTCTATTGTGACACCTGCATAATGACTGCTTGATACCAGTTCGATTGATGGTCCATATTCTTTTAAGCCTTCCAGAAAACCATCTTCACGTGCCATTGCGCTGGCCGATCCTTCATGATAACGTAGCATGGCTACTTTTCCCTTACCCTCCAGCAGTTCACATAGACGTTTTGCACAAAGCTTGCCTGCCAGTTTGTTATTAGTAGCAATAAAAGAATGAAAATCCTGTGAGTCTAAATCTGAGTCAATGATAATAACAGGTATATGTTGTCTGGAGGCTGAGGCTACTGAAGGTGCCAAAGCATGTACATCAATGGGAGCTAACACAATAGCATTTACTGACTGCGATGTAAAGTGTTGTACTGTTTGAATTTGACCCTGCTTGTCATCTTCTTTTTGAGGTCCCTGCCATATCAGTTCCACTCCTAGTTCCTGGGCAGCTTTTTCCGCCCCTGCATGTACAGCCAGCCAGTACGAATGAGTAGTACCTTTAGGTATTAATGCAATACGATATGTTCCATGCAGTGCTTTGTTTTCGTCGGCACTACTATTTTGTTTGGTGCTGGTACATGCAATCAGACATAAGCCAAGAAGTATTATGAAAAGAGAGGGCTTTGACATTATCAGGATCAATATTTCAGCTTTGTAAACCTGTATTTGAGGGCTGTATTTTAGATTAAAACTGTTTTATTGTATTGCGCTGTGGCAAGATATGGCATTTTGCTTCATCTTCCAACAGTAAAGGGAAATGACAAAAACTCTTGTTCGGTCAATCACCTGTCTTGAAAAAAGACAAGAGTTAGTAATCAGATTGTTAGATGTACGATCTATAGTTAGATATACAGTATTTTTGTTTTTGAAAAATATATGGAACTATAAAACAGTGTATTTGAGTATGAATGATCTATACTAATCTTCAAAAGTATGTTATAAAAAAACATCCTCACTGTTATACATAAAGTAAAACGAATGAGGATGCGAAGATTGTATTCTAAAAAGATCTAATTATGCCAATTGCTGTTTCACTGTGCTATTACGTTTTTTATAAATGACAAGTCCGGTAAATGCAGCTATCAGAAACAGCGGGATGATTGTTATATATTGTAAAGTTTGCATACCTGCTTCTAGTTGTGCAGCATCTGTACTAAGACCAGAAGCAACTTTGGCTTCCTGCAGATTAGCATAGATATCTCCAATAATTGGAAGAGCAAAGGCTTGTGCCAGCATTCCGGCACCTCCCATTACTGCGAGTCCCAGGGCACCCGTTTTAGGTATATTTTCTGATACAAAACCTAACATAGTAGGCCAGAAGAAACTTACTCCTGCTCCAAATACCAGCGAAGCAACAAAGGCAAGATTACCAGATGTCTTACTAATCATCCATATACCCAATGCTGAGACTACAGCTGAAAATAACAATACCCATGCATTCTCGAATTTATGGATGAAATTCCCGGCAAATGCCCGGCAAATAACCATTACTAGTGTCGTACCTGTTAAAAGCAAAATAGATGGGACACTACCACCTTTCAGAAAGGTGGGTATCCAGTTGTTGGGGCCAAACTCCGTAGTAGCTGTAAGAAACATGCAGATTACCATAAAAATAAAGAGAGGAGAGATAGAAGCTTTTACCATCTCATTATTACTTACACCCGCTGCTACCCGTTCGGTAGGAGGAAATTCCTGTCCCCAGAACATAATACCATAAGCAATATTAGGAATCAGCATAGTTGCAATCTGTACTTGCCATCCCAGATTTAATATGTTGCTGAGCAGATACACAATCAAAGTACTTATCAGGATGCCACCTGGAAACCATAGATGGAACTGATGAAGTTTTTGAGTTTTGTTATTGGTATAAAGAGAGGTAACCAGAGGATTACAAACTGCTTCAACTAATCCGTTTGCCACTCCAACAAAAAGTGTGGATATATAGAAAGACCAGAAACTGGTTGAGAAAATAGTCATGATGATACCTATCAGGTGGCCGAAAAACGCCAGATAGATTAGCCTTTTCATACCTACAAAATCACAAAGTGGGCCTCCAAAGATAATTCCCAGGGTGAATCCCCAAAAAGCAGTTCCTACAATATAACCTAGCTCCAGTGGAGTGATACCATATTGCGTACCAATCTTATCTAAAACTCCTGCTCTGATACCAAATGCCATCGCTGTTGTAATAAGAGCCATACAACTGGCTATAAACAAGCGATCTTTATTAATCGAAGTGCTCATGATTGTGAAAGTTTGTGTGTTATTTTTTTAACAGGTGAGATACTAAAAAATAAGCCAGGCCAATAATACGGCATTTAGCTAAGATAAGCTAGTTTTTCGAATGGTTTTTTCTAAGAAAAATGATATTTATTATTGAGTTAGATATAAAACTGGTTGGTGCTTAAATTGAATACTCTGATTTAGAGAGAGAAACTTTACTAAAAGAGATAGTGTAACACCTTTATCTTTAAGAGTCGAACCTGAATTCTAAAAGGTGGTATAAGAAACAGAAAAGGTAACCACTTCATATCCTATAATATCCTATAATATCTTACACCTGAGTGAATGTAGTATGTTTCGCGCATTGTCTGCCATAGGTTTTTTCCGTAAGTTTACGAACTGTATCTGTTTAGATAGTAAGCAATTAGGTATAGTTTATTTATGAAATATTTTTACGTTGTCTGTATATTTTTTGTGTCTTTTATATCTCAGGCACAGGTGCTTACGCCTAAGTATAGCAATGAGTTTCTTGCAATTGGAGTAGGAGCAAGGGCACTGGGTATGGGACGTACTCAAACAGCTGCTGTAAATGATGTAACTGCTGGTTACTGGAACCCCTCTGCTTTATTGGATATCCGCACTAAGTACGAGGTCTCTCTTATGCATGCAGAGTACTTTGCAGGTATTGCAAAATATGATTATGCTGCTTTTGCTACTCCTATTGATTCTGTAAGTCATTTGGGTGTATCTGTTATCCGATTTGCTGTAGACGATATTCCTGACACCCGATTCTTGTTTGATGCTAACGGAGCTATCAATTATGATAATATCCGGTTTTTTTCTGCTGCAGATTATGCCTTTTTATTATCCTATGCCCGAAAATTTCCAAAGCTCAAAGGACTGAAACTGGGTGCTAACGTAAAAATCATTCATCGGGTGGCGGGTTCGTTTGCCAATGCCTGGGGATTTGGATTGGATGTAGGAGCTATGTGGGAACGAAAAAACTGGCGTATAGGGATTGCTGCACGTGATGTAACAAGTACATTTAATACCTGGTCAGTGAATACAGCATTACTTGAACAGGTGTATGGGCAAACTAATAATACTCTCAGAGGAAATTATACGGAACTTACGCTTCCCAAACTTTCGATAGGAATAGCACATAGCTGGCGTATCAAAGAAACGTTTGGGGTATTGGCTGCTTTGGATGCTGACTTTACGTTTGATGGCGAGCGAAACGTACTTGTGAAATCTGGCTTTACTTCAATAGATCCTCGCATAGGTTTGGAATTTGATTATAAGAAGGTTGCCTTTTTTCGGGCAGGCGTTGGTAATATTCAACAGGTGAAGGACGTAGATGAGCAAACAAATCTATATACAAAAACCAGAACCACATTTGAACCCAATATGGGTGTAGGTGTTCGAATTAATAAATTTCAGATCGATTATGCACTTACCAATATAGGAGATCAATCCGAATCTCTTTATTCCAATGTATTTTCTATTAAGGTCGGCTTCTGATTCTTAAGTGACATACTATTCTCTATCGCATTTGTATTTACGAAACTACCTTGATCCGTGATCATCAATAAAAAATTTCTGCCAAGTATTCATCACTTCTTTTTCTCCAATATGTTTTGTAAAAGAAGGGGCTGGGAGGGGGTAACTGCTCTTGCCATCATACTTCTGACAAGTCTGCAAGCTTCTGCTCAAACCTATGGAAACGAGTGGATTAACTATGCCCAGCAATATTATAAGATCCCTGTTACACAACAGGGAATTTACAGGTTAACGTATCAGGACCTAACACAGGCGGGACTCCCTTTAACAACCGTTGATCCCCGAAGAATTCAGATTTTTCACAGAGGAGTGGAGCAATCTATTTTTGTCTCAGGTGAATCAGATGCATTTTTTGATGAGGCAGATTATGTGGAGTTTTATGGGAAAGGAAATGATGGAACACTGGATGCCGAATTATACCGTCCTGCAGAGGCTCAACCACATAAGTATTACAATCTATATTCTGATACTACGTATTATTTCATCACGTGGCGACTAGACAATGGGTTAGGAAAAAGGATGTCAACAATAAATGAGTCAAATACCAGTAATCTGCCTGCTGAGACTTTTCACTGGGCAGAAAGGGTTCTGGTTCTTAAAGATGAATATGATATAGGAAAACGGTATCCTGAGTATATTGTGACTTCTGAAGGTGAGCATAGTTTTTACGATTATGGAGAGGGCTGGACAGGTGTTACTACCAGTAAATATGCAAGTGTTGATTATACCTTAAATAATCTGGGAACTATAATAAATAATTCCTATAAGCCCAAGCTTGATGTGGTTGTGGCAGGACGAAGCAATTATTCGCATGTAGCAGAGATATTTACCGGATCTTCGACCAGTTCGCTACGATCATTAGGAACTCTTAGCTTTAGCTACCATAATACACGGCGATTAAGTACAACTATTGAAACTACAGATTTAGCTGCCAGTTCACTTTTAGTACGTATGCGAGTAAATGGAATGTCAGATTCTTCTCCAGATGCTATTTCTGTTTCTCTGGTTCGTCTGGTATATCCCCAATCATGGGATATGTCTGGAACTACACAGAAAATATTTACTATAGAAGCAGGTTCTGTAAGCCAGCATTATTTTGAGATTTCTAATCCTGCTACAGGTACTACATTGTATGATATCAGTTCTACTGATTCCCCCAGACGTATAAGTGCTGCTACTGTCAATGGTAAGTTAGCTGCTACCATTTCTAATGGAACTGTCATCTTTGCCAACTCCGGTGCATCATCTATTACAGGCTCTATTAAAAAAATAACTTTCCGCAACTTTAATTCTGTAAAACCCAATTATTTAATTATAACCCATCCAACACTAAGAAAACCAGTTGGCTCTATTAGTGATCCGGTGAAAGCATATGCAGAATATAGGGCATCTGTGGCAGGAGGTGGATACGATACTGTAATAGCCAATGTTGATCAGATTTACAATCAGTTTAGTTATGGTGAATTTACCCCTGTAGGAATTTCCCGGTTTGTTCGATGGATGTATAAAAACAGCAAGCCTGAATATTTGTTTATTATTGGGAGAGGCTTATCTCCTGATTTAGTGCGCAATACTCCAGGTAGAAGTGCTGCCTTTATAAAAGATAATATCACCAGAGATATTTATGATTTAATTCCCGCCATAGGTAGACCGGGATCAGATTATTTATACTCTGACACATTGAGTGGACAAGCACTTGTTCCTGCTTTAGCTACAGGAAGAATCAGTGCAATTGAACCTCAGCAGGTATATAATTATTTAACAAAAATTAAAATACATGAAGCTTTAAGTCCTAATGAAAACTGGCGTAAAAATGTACTTCATTTATCTGGTGGCCGTACAACTGCCGAAGTAAGTAATTTCAAATCCTATATTGATAGTTATAAATCTATAATTGAAGGTGAGTTTTTTGGGGGAAAAGTAGAATCTTTGTCTAAGCAAACCGGAAATGAGGTTGAGCAGATCAATATATCGAAGCAATTAAATGAAGGGGTAGCTCTAACTACTATGTTTGGACATTCAGGACGACTGGTAAATGATATAGAGATTGGATACGCTTCAGATGAGACGCTGGGTTATAAGAATGAAGGCAAATATCCTTTTGTATTAGTGAATGGGTGTCAGTCGGGAGATGTCTTCAATATACAGTATACCTATGCAGAGGATTGGGTTATGGGGCGCCCAGATAGAGGGGCTATTGCCTGGATCGCACATACTTCTGCCGGCTATGCCAGTGAATTGCATGCCTATTCTACACTGTTTTATCAGGCGGCTTTTGCAGATAGTACAATGTTGGGAAAAACCATAGGTAATGTACAGAAAGAGACTATACGTCGGTATGTTACATTAATGACAAACTGGACATTAGGACTAACACATGCTGAGCAGATGGTTTTACAGGGAGACCCAGCCGTGGTATTGGTGCCATTCAGTAAACCCGATTATGCTATTACAGAAACCGGAATTTTTGCCCAGTCTTTTGATGGATCACAGCTTACTGCCGCAGTAGACTCGTTCCGGATAGGGGTAGTAGTGACTAATTATGGTAAAACGCTGAATAAGAAATTTGGTGTAACAGTAACTCGTCGGTTTGGGGATGGTACTATTCAACCATCTGACACAACCTATTTTAATCCAATCAGCTTTACGGATACTGTATATGTAACTATTGCCAATACACAGAAATATATAGGGGGTACACAAACATTTACCGTATTTGTAGATCCTGCTAATCAGATTGATGAAAGTAATGAACAAAACAATCAGGCATCCAAGGAGATAGATATTCCAATAGTAGGTGCAATTCCTTTGTTTCCAAGAGAATATAGTATTGTAAGTTCTCAACCTGTAAAGTTTGTTGCCCAATCAACGATAACACCCCTGGAGACCAGATCTTATAAAATAGAACTGGATACTTCTGCAACGTTTTCAAGTGCTGCCAAAATAGAAACTACTGTATCGGGTAGTTTATTGGTGAACTGGGAAACTGATCTTATCAGCAAGGCGGCCTCTCATGATAGTACTGTGTATTACTGGCGTATTAGTTTGGCAGACAGACCAATTGGGAATGATAATAGCTGGATGGAAAGCTCCTTTATCTATATTAATAAAAGCCCTGAAGGATGGTCACAAACCAAGTTCCCTCAGTTTTCCAAAGCTGGCTTATCTTCTGTAAAACGTAACACAGAAACATTGAAATGGGAGTTCACCGGAAATACAATGGATATATCTGTTAAGACGTATGGTTACCAGAATCAAACGGACGCTTACAAACAGGTAGAACTCCTTTTGAATGAGGGGCCGGTAGTAACAGGTGGTAGATGTAGCCCCGGTTCTGATCCCAACACATTGATTGCTGTAGCATTTCATAGAGGAAATGTACAACCCTATAGTGTAATTACTTCTTTGAATTGTGGCCGGGAACCTTTTGCCGCACATTACCTTACCAATGGCTATATTGCTGGAGGTGGTTTGGTCGATTTTATCAACCAGGCAGGTAGTAACGACTATATTCTATTATTTACTGCCGGTTCTGTAGATTTTACCAACTGGTCAGCTGCTACCAAACAACTCCTGGTAAGTATAGGGGCTGATGTGTCAAAGATTACCAATCTGAAAAGTGGTGACCCTTATATCATTATAGGACAAAAGGGTTCAACAGCTGGTTCAGCAACAGAAATCTATCCGGATTATACTGGTAGTATAGAAGGCTCACAGCAAGCAATAGCCTTGGATTATACATTACAGGGGCGTGTGGATAATGGTGTCATTACTTCCTCTCTGATTGGACCAGCTTCTTTGTGGGGCACTATGTATCATGCTATTCAGGTTTCTGAAAAACCAGTAACAGATCAGTGGCAACTCGATATTGTGGGAGTGAATCTGCAGGGGGGAGAAACGGTAGTTTCTACAGATGTGAAAATAAGCCCATTATCTATTGATTTTATCAATTCTCAGCAATACCCATATCTGAAGTTACGACTGCAGGCTAGAGATGAAGCCAATCTGACTCCTCCTCAGTTGAAAAAGTGGCAGGTAATTTATGATGGAGTGCCAGAAGGTTTAATTAATACAGGTATGGTAGCTTCTGATGCGTATACGATACCAGAGCAAATGGCTGGTGGTTCATTTGAGATTCCTGTCGTATTTCAGAATATTTCGCCCAGAGCTTTTAAAGATTCACTGACAGTGCAGTATACAATTCTGAATGCAAAAAGTAAGAAGACCACACGAGTTACTTTTAAAGCAAGGCCATTGGCTGCCAATGGCGATACATTATCCTTTAAGATTCCTGTACGGACTGACACACTAAGTGGAAATAATGAATTACAGGTGTTTGTCAACCCTCGTATACTTCCTGAGCAGAATTATGCTAATAATGTACTTTCTATACCATTTGTTGTAAATACAGATAATCTGAATCCGATTCTGGAAGTAACCTTTGATGGCCAGAAAATCCTGAATGGAGATATTGTTTCACCTACTCCACAGATCATCATGCGGTTGAAAGATGAGAACACCAAACAGATTCGCACAGATACATCAGGTATTCTAATCTACATCAAGAAACCGGGCAGCAGCAACTTTGAACGTATCTCAGGAGGTGCCTTTAGCTGGGCAGCGGGCAATGGGGATAATGATTTCAGAATGGAATGGAATCCTGAAAAACTTTCTGATGGAGTTTACACTCTAAAAGTTTTTGCTTCTGATTTGTCAGGTAATCAGGCCGGAAGTGAACCGTTCCAGATTAACTTTGAAGTGGTTAATGAATCAACGATTACGCACTTCTATCCTTATCCGAACCCTTTCTCTTCCGGAACCCGATTTGTATTTACATTGACTGGAGCCTCTCTACCTGATCAGATTAAGATTCAGATTATGACCGTGTCCGGTAAGGTGGTTCGGGAAATTACGCAGGATGAGCTAGGCCCTATCCATATTGGTAACAATATTAGTTCGTATGTGTGGGATGGTTCGGACGAATTTGGAGATAAGCTGGCTAATGGTGTCTATATCTATCGGGTAGTTACCCGAATGGATGGACAAGCCATTGAACATCGTGCAACCAGTGCAGATAAAGCATTTAAGAAAGATTACGGAAAACTTTATATTCTTCGGTAAACTTTTGATATTAAGCATACTAAAAACCTCTGCAAAGAAATGTGGAGGTTTTTGTTTTAGAATAGTATAGAAAACGAACTTTGGCTTATTTTTTGCGGTTTTACTAGAAAAAGAAGACTATGAGCAAATATCAAGCTACCATCCACTTTGAACTGAGTGAAGCCTTTATGCGTAATGTTCCTGCACATCGTAATTATATCAATAGATTGATTAATAATGGTGTAATAGATCAATATGCTGTCAGTATAGAATCTGGCAAGGCATGGATCACACTCAGTGCGGAATCAAGAGAAGAGGCAGAAGCTTATCTGGAGAAATCTCCACTGCATCAGTTCTGGCAACTGGAGGTTGAAGAATTATTTGTTTTGGATAGCCATGCCTATCGATTTCCAAAACTGGTCATGAATTAAGACATATATTGTAGTATCTTTCCGGACCATTTCTGTTTTTAGAAATGGTGTGGTTCTCTGTATTACATATTACTCTGCCTGTGCCTTTATCTGAGAAACTTACCAATTTTTGTAAGGTCATTGATTTTGTTCAACAACATGAGTTTGCCAATCCTCAGGAGTTGCTCCTGAAGAAGCATAGATATTCTGATATTCCTGTGCAGGAAGCTGCCCTTCAAATACAGGCGCGACAAAAAGCAAAAAGCAAACTTCCTTCCTGGTTTGCTATCCCAACTATCTGTTATCCCTCACTACTTTCTCTGGAACAGTGTTCATCAGAGAGTACTGCCCTATTTAAAGCCCGATTGCTGTCAGGTAATACTCTTATGGATCTCACCGGAGGAATGGGGGTAGATACTGCTGCTTTTAGTCAGCAGTTTGAAAAGGTTTTCTACATTGAACAGAATCCGGAACTATGTGAAGTTACTCGATATAATTTTGAGCAATTGGGCATTACCAATGTACAACATATATCAGCCACCAGCGAAACCTGGTTGTCATCCTTTTCACAACATGTGGACTGGATATACATAGATCCTGCCAGACGTAATGAGGCAGGTGGCAAGGTTGTTCGGTTACAGGATTGTGTACCAGATATTTTAGGTTTGAAAGATATCTTGTTTAGTAAAGCTTCCCATCTGTTACTAAAGGCATCACCTATGCTGGATATTGACCTGGCCACCAATGAACTTAAAAATGTTGTCAAGGTATATGTTGTAGCAGTAGAGAATGAAGTAAAGGAGTTGCTCTTTCATTTGATGGAAGCATTTAACGGAGAACCGGAAATTGAAACGGTAAATCTGAATAAGAGTGGGCGCACTATTTCTTCATTTCAATTTTATCGCAGCCTTGAAGGAAATAGTGAGGTGTCTTTTACTTTGCCTCAGACATATCTATATGAACCCAACGCTGTCGTTCTTAAAGCGGGTGCTTTCCGAAGTGTTGCCAGTTTATTTTCTATCAATAAGATACATAGCAATAGCCATCTGTATACTTCTGAATCTCTGCAGGCAGATTTTCCCGGACGTATTTTTAAAATAGTGGCTATAAGTAAATTGGATAAGAAAGAACTCCAGTCCTTTTTACCAGAAGGAAAAGCTAATATCAGTGTACGAAATTTTCCAATGAGTGTGGCGGATATTCGTAAAAAGACAGGTATCCGGGATGGCGGAAATAAATACTTATTTGCTACCACAGATTGTCAGAATCGTAAGATTGTTTTGGTATGTGAGAAGTTGGTATGTGAGAATATAGATACTATACAGGAATAAATTTGCTATTTCTCTCTTCATTTTTGTTTTCATGCAAACTGCCTTTGTTAAAAAGAAGCCCCGATCCCATTACAAACGATGGGTACTAGGATTTTTTTGTTTTGTAATAATGATAGGTTTGTGTATACCTGAGAAGCTTATTATTCCTGTAGAGAAAGCTTCTGAGCGAGACTGGAACCACCATACTTTCTGGCATTATCCATGGGGTAAATCTGGAGTACACAAAGGTGTTGATATTTTTGCACCTCAAGGAAAAAATGTTGTTGCTGCGACTGGAGGATGGGTAATCTGGAAAGGAACTTTCGGAAGAGGAGGACGGGCTATTATTATACTTGGACCCCAATGGCACTGCCATTATTATGCACATTTACAGGATTATTATACGCATTGGGGCTCATGGGTAGTTCAGGGTAATACTATTGGTTCCGTTGGTACATCTGGCAATGCAGCAGGAAAGTCTCCTCATCTGCATTATTCTGTATCTACACTGATTCCATATCCCTGGCGATGGGATTCCAGTAGACAGGGATGGAAAAAGATGTTTTATCTGAATCCGGATACTTTATTAAGGTGAAAATATGTGGTATGAATAAACCTCTGAAGTTGAGGATTATACCCTAATGATTATCCTTGCATCACTATGCTTTTTTCTGTATAGTAAGCTTCTTTATTCCATAGGGTATATAAACCTACCAGAAGCAGTGTTAAAATTTCTGCCAGTGAACGGGATAACCATATACCTTCTAAACCCATCCCAAAATGTTCTGGCAATAAAAGTATGAACAGAGCAATAAAAACAAACCCCTTTAATACATTAATAAGTGTAGAAATGATTGACTTTCCTATACTCTGCAGATAAGCTGATAAAATATAGTTGGGACCAGCTGCAAAGAATAGGAGAAAATAAAGAGCAATAGCCTGACTGGCTATTTTTTTGAAGGGTATAGTAGAGTTACTGGAGAATATATCTATTAAAAAGTCGGGTACTATCCAACCTAGTGCCACAATGGCAATCCCCAAAATAATAGTAAAAAGAAGCGAAAACCGGAATGTTTCCAATACTCTATGAGGCAATCTGGCACCTATGTTGAATGAGAGTATCGGGAGTGAGGCAATCATTGCAGCTGTAAACAAACGGATAAATAGAAAGCTGATATAGTTGACCAGACCAAATGCAGATACTGCCAATGGACCATAAGGTACTATATAGTGACTGATCAGTAAAAGACCTGAAGAAAAGGAGATTTCAGAGGCAAAAGAGGGAGTGCCCAGATGCAAAAGTTTTCTCCATTCGGTGAGTTGTAATGTAAATCGAAAGCCATGAAAACGGAAATGTCCTTTTTGTTTCCAGATATAGGTGAACTGATATGCTACAGCTGCGACCATAGAAATAGCTGTTGCTATAGAAGCTCCTTCTACCCCCATGTGAAGCACCACAATAAAAAACAGATCTAGTACAATGTTAAGTGATACTGCAAGCAGAGATGCATTACGGGAAATCTGAGGGGCATTATCATTGCTGATGAAGTTGCTCCATATCATGCGGAGAAAGAAAAAAGGCATTGCCAGTAACTGCCAGAATATATAGTGAGATGTATTGTTCAGTAGTACTGTATTCTCAGCTCCTGTCAGAAAGGTAGCAATAGTAGTGGTGAGGAATGGTGTAAGTATTGCTACACAACCTCCGGCAACCAGAGCGAGGGTAGTACCAAACTCAAAGATTTGTTGTACTTTGTCATAACGGGTTGCCCCACTGTTTTTTCCTATCAGAATACCTCCGCCAGTCATAATCGGCAAGGTGAGAGCAATAAATACAATGGTCACAGGGCCATATAAACCTACTGCTGCCAATCCCTCTTTGCCCACCTGCTGTCCCAGTATGACACCATTGATAAGCTGGTGGAGAGTCGAAGACAGAATACCTGTAAGAGCTGGAATATAATACTTAAAAAATAGTGTGTTAATAGGTGCTTTCCCCAATGGACTGGATACACTCATAGGAAATGTGGTGAAGTGGGGTAGCGAAGGTATACTTTATTTCATTATTCTAGTCCTGTATTTGTTTTGAAAAGTTGTTTTTGAGTTTTTTTGGAAATAAGTAAGTAAATGTGTCCGTACTCGTAATTTTCGGATGTACTGTTTCCAATATAAGATAAATATGAATGATCCTGAGTTTTGAGGAAAAGAATCTTACCTTGGAACTGTATACATAGTGAAGCATACTATAGAAGCTACAAAGAGGATTGCCTTCACTTCAATCGCGAAAGTTGATGTAGGTGCGTGAGGATAAAAATTCCGCGAACCTAGCGTTAGCCTTGTGGGGCGAAGCTTTGGAATTTTTTGCCCTTTTTTGGGCAAGCAAAAAAGTGACAGGGCCATAAGAAGAGAAATGCTCTGGAATATTAACCTACTCTGGATACTAGTAAGGAAGAAATGAAAAAGCCACCAGACGAAGAAAGATCAGGGCTATAAATCAGCTCAACAAGAGAGATTTCTTAAAAATGAACCAAGCCCACATTTTCAAAAATATAGGCTTGGGTTTTACTTTCATCTAAATTTCGGGATGACTCATATGTATGGGTTTAGAGCTCTGTATATTCAATATTGCTACAATTAGAGCAATACATACTTTCAGGTTGGAAATCAAGTTGCATGGAACTGGTAAACTGACTGTTGTATATGGATCTGTCCCGTAGCTTGAGCGGTTTATCGCCAGATGCAGACTTATACACTGCAGTTACAGTATAACGACCCATAGGTACATCTACCAATTTGGAATAATTGTCTGAGCGGGGTAATCCCGGTTTTAACTTCAATGTTTGTCCTGTAGATCCATCGATAAGAGGGCCTGCTGGTGTAAGAGTAAATTCAACGTTTTCAGAGTCATAGATAGAGCTGTTTATGTCTTTCTCAATTTGAATCATACCTCCATAATATCCCAGACCGCTTGGTTTTTCTCCTGTTAAACGCCATTGAAAGTTCCGAACTCCACCTTCCTGTGTAAAGGCATCTGTATTTTCGGGATGAAGCTCCATTTCAAATTGTTTGCCATTGTACGTTTTCTTTAATGTAGCATACGCTACGTAAGTGCTGGCAACATTGGGCAGTTTTACGTTATAGGTTCCATCCTGCCCTGTATTAGTCAACAGGTTAGAATCATATAAATAGGTGTTGTCGATGACAACCTCTACACCTGCTAACGGAGCCCCTTTTGTGTCAGTTATTTTGCCTTTGGCATAACCCTTCTCTTCTGTGATGGGATCTGAATGATTATCATCAGTACCCGGACATCCGGTAAGAACCAGCAGGGACGCCATCATCCCTGCAACTAGAAAATAAGAAGTTTTCATAAGTTATATTATAGTGTAGTGTTTGAAAATAAGTTTTTTGCACCTGGTTTTTTTGCGGGTTATCTGCTGTGTGGCAGATGAATAACTTGTACAAATCTCTTATTTAAAGGGTTGATATACAATCCCAAGTAATCAGTAATTTATTCTCCTTATAAATGAGGAGATACTTCTTGAAGGCTATTTGAGCAAGGGGATGTACCTGTTGAGTCAGAGAGAATAGGAGAGGGTACAATAACAAAAAAGGAGTGATCTGAGACGACCACTCCTTTTTTATTCTATATGTGTTAGACTTATCTTTCAACTAAAATCTTTGAAGTCTTATGGTAGTTATTACCGGATATGATCACGAAATAAGCACCCGTTGGATAACCTTGTGTATTGATTTCCAACTCCTGGACCTGAGATACATTTTTACGATATACTTCCTGTCCCAACGTATTGGTAATCACAACCTGATTAATCTGTAGTCCTTCTGCAAAGGTAAGCCGCAGAATGTCGTCTTTGACAGGGTTGGGTGATAAGGTAACTTCTGAATTAGCTCCCAATACAGTAACTGTTGCGATTCGTGAGTAGCTGAATTCTGCGTTGTAATCTGTTTGTTTTATACGGTAGTAAGAAGTGCCTTGGTAAGGATTGTTGTCATACGCTGTATACCCCAATGCCTGATTAGTAGTACCTGCACCATTTACAGTAGTCACCGTTTCCCAATCCTGTCCATTGTGTGATCTTTCAACTGTAAAGAAGCTGTTATTTTCTTCAGAAGCCGTATACCATTTCAAAGATACTTTTCCTGCCTGATTGGTTGCATCAAAGCTTATGAAGGTAACAGGGAGTGGGGTAGCAGAAGAGTTACTTGTACCTAGTGAGAAGTAAGAGCCATTAGAGAAGTTTATACCTGTAAAGGTCACCAGACGATTTGCCCCTGAAAAGTTTGATTGAGTTTGTGATGGCTCTCCAGATGTTGTGGCATTATTGAAATTCCCATCTGTATCCGTGAATATTCGTAAATTCCTATAATTGTTGGCAGTAATAGTAGGGATACCAGATACATCAAATGTAATCGTCATGGTTCCTACATTACCTGTTTCTGAAGCTCTCCATACTCTGCCAAGGCGTTGTCCACTACCAAAAATTGCAATTGGAACATCTGAGCTTAATATATTCAGTGCAACGCCATTATGACCCCACAATAAGAACTCATTGTTTTCCAGATCTGAAGGGTTACTGATTTGTACTATACCTGTACCTTTGGCACTATTTTGTTGAGAACCAAATGCAGTTCTTCCAATACCAGCTACATCATTACCATAATAATTATTACCTGGGTTATCATAGGCGAAATAATCATCATCATTATTGTCTATATTGATGTTGTATTTAGAAGATAAATAGTTCTCCAGAATAATTCTTTCAGCTTCATTCAATGAACGGTTTAGTTGGATAATTTCTGCAATATCCATGTCTGAGTATGAATTATTATTTGCTGCCAATGCTCCAATTGTTAATGGGGCTGTACTATTATTTAGATTAGTGAAATCTATAGTTGGAAACACGGGATTATATCTTCCTTCATAAATACCACCTCTGTCATTGTTATTGTCATTACCACCTTGACTACCATCAAAACGGAAACCTACAATATAATTGTTATTATCAGAATAGGATCTGTTATTGTTGAATTCCTCTCTGTTTCCATTATTTGCTACTCCCACAAAGAGTCCATAAGGATCTGTAAAAAAGAAAGGGTCTTGCAGATACATATCATAGGCATAATCACTATTGATTGTGCCTGTATTGGTATTACGCTTACTTAAAATACCTCTTGGATTAAGAGCACTTATATTTCTTGGTCGAAGTACTACAAAATAAGTAAGTGCATCATAGCTACTTCCTGTATAGCCATTTAAAATATGTGTAGCAGCTCCTGGAGTAGGAATGGTCATAACATCATTTACACCATCAAAACGTATAGCTGGCCTACTGTTAAAGTTACTATTGGAAATATATGTAGGACGATTGGTAGTTGTTCCCTGCACTGCACTATTATTTCTTCCAGATGCGTCAGGCCATGATGAAATGGTTGTTCCATTGGTTGTATTGAAGATATTGTCAGCCCGTAACCAAAGACCTATATTGCCTGAAGATCCAGTCTGGCCTACACCGCCCGGACCTGTTTGGGCAGTAAGTGAACAATAGGAAAAGAGCAGGAAAATTCCTGATAAGAAGTAGTTTTTTACCATATAAGTGGATTATTCAAAAGACGGTACAGATGTAGTTTTTATGCAGATTTCATATTTGTACGCCAAGATATTATTTGGTAACCAGATTGTAAAAAATATTTTTTACATATGTGTAAATTGTGTATTGGTTAATATGTTGATTTACAGTGTATTGCTGTTTGGTCTGTTTATATAAGTTGTTGATATGCAGATGTTTGCGTTTTGCGAGGAATTTATATAAAAACTTGTTTTATTTCTATTGTTTGGAGTGCAGAAATAGCTAATAGTATAAATAGGCACCAGGAGTGTGTAGGATTCATATTCTTTATCTAACGTAATACCCTGACTAAGTTATACTATCAGAATTATCTTGCTATGTATGATATTACGCTTCAATGAAAACCTATAAGAGAAACACCAGACCCATTTACTCTTCGTTGATCATTGCATTAGTTGGTGGAATAATTTTATGGAGGACTTTTAGACTAGAGAAATGCACAGGGCTAACAGATGGACTTACAACCATTTTTTTATGGGTACTAAGTGTATTGTTAGTAAGCCTTTTTCTGCCAGGGGTTTTACAACGATATAAAGAACAAGAAAATCAAGTGGAACTACTTCCAATTGGAATAGTAGTTTTTTGTGGGGGATGTTATGTGATTTTATCGCTGCTACGCCTCAACACAGATAAAGCTTTTATATATGCTGAGACACACTATGGTAATTCACTTGCGTTATGGAATAATGGTACATATCTAGTAGAGCAAAAAGCAATAGACTGGGGATGTAGCTATTCGGGAAGCTACCTGCTTCAAAATGATACACTAATACTGGAAAATATCAGACAGACTATTGATTCTGTATTTTATAAGAAGTATCTCATTCGCAAACCCTATCTGATTCCTATATTTGATAAAGGTATTGCAAAGGATTCTCTCCTCTATCTGAGAATTGTCCCAAAAGACTAATCCCGCTTATTTTACAGGCTTGAGCAGTTCTGTTTTAACCAGCATTCCAGTAGCTATAGATGGTCGCTGATACCAAGAACTTCTCAACATAAATCTACCCTTTTACCTCATCTGTAAGAAGTACACATAGAATGCATTGGCTATCAGGTAAATTTTCTGGTCTTTTACTTCGCGATTACCTGGTGTTTTACTATATGTTTTCACAGGCACACAACGACTTTTCAAACTATTCTGGCTATGAGACACCGTATACTTTTCTTTCTTTTGTTGCTTTCGTTTGCAGCTCAGGGACAAAGCACACTCTGGTTTTATGACGACTTTGTAGACAATCATCATGGATGGCCTGTCAGCGAATCTGCGGAGAACAGATATGCTGTAGGCAATGGGGTATATACTTTGGAAGTAAAGAATGGGAATGTGTACTGGGTGTGGAAATATGTGCATGTAAACGATGGAAAAGATTTTATTTATGAGGTTATAGCACGCAAAAAGACTGGTGAGGAAGGTGCAGATTTTGGCATTACTGCACTGGGGAAAAATGGGACAGTTTATCAGTTTCGTATTAACCCAACTACACAAAAAAGCTGGGTAGGTTCTTTCAAAAAGGAGTGGAAGTCTATTGTAAACAATGAAGCAAAGGCATTTGCCAGTGAAGATTATAAAGCCAGCAGCAGCGTCAAAAAAGATACTACATTAAACAAGTTAACACTGCAACGCAAGGGCGATGAAATCCTCTTTCTTGTGAACGATGTAGAAGTATTCAGAGGAGGTTATTCTAAACTCTTCGAACGCTTTGATGGAAATCTTGGGTTTATCGTGGCAGGTAAGATGACAATGGAGGTGGAGAAAGCTTCTGTGAAGCAGGACAATGCAGTGAATACATTTCCGAATATGCCTGCTTACCTGAAGAAAGAGAATCTTGGCCCTGCTGTAAATACTACCTATGATGAGGTAGTTCCCCGCATTGCCCCGGATGGAAAAACAATCTATTACAGTATAAAACAACATCCTGATAATACAGGAGGGACTTCTGATTCGGATGATGCCTGGTATTCTGAGCTGGGTAAAGATGGTAAATGGGGACCTCGAAAAAAGCTGTCGGCTCCTCCCAATGGTACAGGATCTACTTATGTTGTGAGTCCATTGCCAGATAACAACACGCTGGTAATGAACTGTAAGTATGATGAAAATATGAATATTATCCCGGAATGGGGATTATCTGTGGTACAGAAAACAACTACCGGATGGAAGCTGCGTGAAAATATTGATATTCCTGATTTTTATAGCAAGGCTAATATTCTGGAAATGGCAGTATCTGCTGACCAGAAAGCCATTCTGGTAACGTTAAAAAGACAGGATAGTTATGGTGAACGGGATATCTATGTAAGTTTGAAGGGGGAAGATGGCAAATGGAGTATTCCTTTTAACATTGGCAATGTAGTTAATACAAAAGGAGATGAGTCTTCTCCTTTTATGGCTGCAGATGGTGTGAGTCTGTACTTCGGGTCAGATGGACATCCGGGGTATGGCGCTTCTGATATATTTGTGTCCCATAGGCTAGATGATACCTGGAAGAACTGGTCTGCACCGATGAACCTGGGGCTGGCGATTAACACACCTGGCTGGGATGGTTATTATACAATTCCAGCTTCCGGAGACTTTGCTTATCTGACCAGTGACCAGAATAGTATCGGCAAACTGGATATTGTTAAACTAAGTATTCCGGATGTGGCAAAGCCTAAACCTGTAGTGCTTGTCTATGGGACTGTGTTAAACAGCAAGACAAAACAACCTGTACAGGCTGACATTACCTATCGGGATCTGAGTAACAATAAGGAGTTGGGTACAGCTACTTCTAACCCTGTAGATGGGTCATACAAAATTGTATTGCCAGCAGGAGTTGTATATAGCTTCCTGGCCCAAAAAGCTGACTTCTATGCTGTAAGTGAAAACATTGATTTGAAAAAGCTCAATAAGTATCAGGAGATTAAACGGGACCTGTATCTGTCTCCAATCGAAGTGGGACAAACGGTACGACTGAATAATCTTTTCTTTGACTCTAACAAGTTTGAGTTGCGAAACGAATCCAAAGCAGAACTGGATCGTCTGATTGCTATTCTGAAAGATAATGCACAAATGAAGATCAAAATAGAAGGGCATACCGACAATGTGGGAGATGCCACTTCCAATATGACGCTGTCTGGCAATCGGGCTAAAGCGGTTGTTACCTACCTGACAAGCAAAGGAATAGAAGCCGGACGACTGACTTCTCAGGGATATGGAAAAGGTAAGCCTGTTGGAGTTAATACTACTGAAGAAGGCCGTCAGAAAAACCGTCGCGTAGAATTTGTGATTTTGAGTAAATAACAGAGAGTGTTGTTGTAAACATACTAAAGCATCCTGTCCAAATCCGGCAGGATGTTTTACTTTTAGAGGTTATCAGTTGAGCATAGTTTGTTTCATAATTGGATCATGCGTATAATTCTATGCAAACAGCGAAGGGAAGAAGCGGTTTGATTTATCTGGAAGAAAACGACTTTTGCCTGGAGTTTACCGCAAATTTGCCGATGCTTTGAATTAACCGCAAAAAAGTTTTTTCATAGAAAAAAACGCAACATTGATGCTTGAGCGGAAAAAACCGCAAGCTGAGCATTTGATCGGAATTCACCGCAAAAAATTTCATGCGCATAATTCCAGTCAACAACTGCTTCTGTATAGAAGTATACGCATGATAATGGGACAGCAGAATTTCTTTGTGATGATACAAAATGCTAATCTTCAAACTCGTAAATCCAGTCCATCTCCATATCAAACCACCAGTACCTGTCTACATTTGTGAGATTGTAGTCGCCACATTTCATCCGTTCTATTTTCAACCTGTTATTGATGATTCTCAGTTCTGCATAAAACGGGTCCTGCCCGGTTTTATTGATTTCATATTCATGAGGTGTATCAAGCCAGTAGATGATTCCCCAAAACCTCATTAATCCATCTTCTTCTATAATTACCTGTTTGGTTAGTATATCATCTGCACAGAAATACTTTGCATTTTCATTGTCTTCTATAGCGATTTTACAATCCAGTAAGTATGCCAATAGAGAGGGTGTTTGTTCGGTTGGATCGTGTTGAGACAAATCTAACTTGCCTTTGAAGTTAAAAATGGGTTTTATAATTGGAAATAGTTTATTTATAAGGCTATTATAGTTTTCTTTAGCTACCTCTACGTCAATGTGTCTTGTCTTTTTTATCCCCATACTGATATTTTAGTAGTGTATAAACAAATATAGAACTTTCAAAAAAGAAACGGTCAATGATGTGAGCCATTGACCGTTTCTATACGATTTCTGCCTGTTAGAGTAACAAAGCAAGTTATTGTTTAACTACTTTAAACTGTTCTTTGATGCCTGTCTGATCACTGATGCGAACCAGATACAAACCTGCAGGTAAAGAATTATCTTTAAAACTTACCTGTTCGTTGGCTGAAGCAGATTTGGAAAATACAACTCTGCCATCCATAGATACTACTGATACAGTTGCTTTTTGATAGCCGGTGTGGAGCTGAATAGACAATTGATCTGAGAATGGATTTGGTGATAACAGAGAATGTTGTCCCAGTTCATTACTTGTTGTCGCTCCGGCAACACGGGCTGAAGAACCACTTGTTGTGGTAGTAAATCTTGTACTCTGAATCAATCTTGGTGCATCCCAGGGATAATCTGTCACAAAAACAGTCCATACTTCATATTCAGTGTTAGGTTTCAGTGCCTGAGGAACTGTCCATGAATAAACTGCACTATCAAAACTTGCTGATTGATAGTTTTCTGTATAGTTTCCAGTGGAGTTTATCGGGTAGGTATCAAGTATGTATTGTACCTTCAACAGGTTGCCACAGGAGGTGTATGGGTTAACAGTGATTGTTGGATTCAGAGATACGTCTGTTGCTCCATTCGAGATGCTGGTAACTCCAGGCAGTATATTGCCTAAACCTGTTACAAATATAGTTGAATAACTCTGCTCAATCAGATTACCATTGTTGTCCAACCCTTTTAATTCTATCAGGAATTGTCCTTCACCTGATCGGCGCAGGTAAGTAGCATAATCAGGTACAGAAGCATCCTGATTCTGACTAACAGGTATACTAAATTCACCTGGCGCACTTATCTGCTCACGGGGATCATTACGGAAAATGGTAAGCTCAATTCTTGTAATATCAGCATTGTTGTTTGCATTGACAATAAACTGATTTACATCTGTACATGAATTGAAAGTAGATCCCGGTGCGGGATAAACCAGTACAGGTGGGCGAGGAGCCGTTGTGTAGAAGTCAGCTGTTGCATAATATATTTTAGATGTGTCGTCACTAGTGGTATATGCTACACGAGCCACATAAGCGGTATAGCCCTTTAACGGCGTATAGGTAGTAAATAAATTCTGATTAGGCGAGACTGCTTTATAATAGTCGTAGCCTGTCCCTGTCCAGTCTGCCGGGTAAAGGTCCAGTTCTCTGGAAAGGAAAATTACTTTTCGATTACCTGTTGAATCTGTTTCTGGAGTAGCTTCAATTACCGGATGGAAAGGTGTTGAACCCTCTAAACCTTTCACTGCAAGACTTACTTCTAAAGGTTCCGGAGAAATATTGCCTGTAGTAAATGTAATTTCCTTCATAAAGTATTCAGTACTGTTGGCTGCACCCGGAGCCCAAAAAACAGCTCTTGTCACATACTTTGTGTTAGGTTGTAAGGTTGCAGGTACTTGCCATGTATAAATACCTGGTGCAAAACTTACCAACTGGTAATCTTCTCCTGCCCAGTCTGCCGGATATGTATCGATAGCAAATGAAGTACCTTGGAAGCTTTGTCCACAGGCGGTTGAAGGGAAGGGCTTGATTGCAATAGTAGGGTTGGTAGATACATTGACAGCACCATCCAACGGAGTAATAAATTGAGGAATCAATGATTCGCTGTTGCGGTCGCTGGTAAAGAAGGTGAAATATTTTTGCTTAAGTACTCTACCATAAGCATCTTCACTTTTCAATTCTATCAGGTATTGATTCTTGGGACGTATAGGCCAGCCACTAATTTCTGAAACATCCTGATTTCCGGTGCTCAGATTAAATTCATACTTAGCTACAACGGTTCGTGGATCGTTCAGAAATATGGTATAGGTAAGCTTTTTAGCATCTATATCATTGGCATTTGCCTGTACAGTCATAAAACGCCCACATACATCTACATACGAATCAGCTGCAGGCCAGATCAGAATCGGATCAGGTGTTTCTACATTAGGTACATCATACAGGTAGGAGGCATAATACAGTTTGGTTGTATCATCACTGATAACATATCCTATCTTTGCCTCATATTTTGTATTTGGTTGCAAACGCTTATAGGCTGTATATAGATTCTGCATAGGCGAAACGGATGCCCTGTATTCATAATCCTCCCCCTGCCAATCTGCCGGATATCCATTTACTTCAAAAGACTTATAAAGTACCTGTCGTACTCCGGATGGATCTGTTTGTGCAGTTGCTTCAAATGTAGGATGTAAAGGATTTGATGTGGCTAAAACAGAGATACTTACCGATAAAGGTTGAGTGTCCTGTACATAGATAGAATTTACAGACGTGGAAGCTGATTTATTCCTTTCCACTGCATAACTGGTTGAGACAATGTTGCTTATAAAAAGTAGCAACAAATAAAAGTGTTTCATATTAGTAAATGGAGGTAAATAAAATGTCGACAAAAAAATATCCATAGTAACAATTGTTGCTATGTTGTCTATTAATAATTGTTTCTGTACACAGTAAACAAAGTTTTTATAGGAATTTTACTTTTAATCTTAATTTTAACCTGAAGCAGTTACTGTGTATTACCTGATATGTGTCTTAGTGGCTGAAAGTGTTATATTTAATTAGTTTTCTTTTGATGTATTGTATTCACTTAATTGTATATTTTTTTGTGTGTGGATATATTGGGGATAAGCCAATATATTTTCAATGATTATAATAGCTTGTGATGCTCATATCAGAAAAGCAAAAGAAGATACTATGATACTGAGAGTGTTTTTTTCTGGTGTGAATTCAGATTGCGGAACAAAAGAGGAAAGTATTGATCCTATCTGAATAGTACTAATATCTTTGTGTGCTATTGTGTGGAATTAATCGTGAAAGAGTAGTTACACCTGTGTCAGTAGGTTATTTTTTGATAGAGAATGAAAGTAAAGACTACATCTTCCGGACATAAGAAACTGGATAGTTTTGTATGTATTTGTATAAAGTAGTTTGGGGAATATTTGTTACAGATTTATACAAAGCGAGGGAATAGTATAAATCAGTTACCTATTCCCTCACTTCTATGATATTTAAGTATTTCCCAGCCTTTGTAAATCACTCATTACCTCTGAATAGATTGTAGCAGGAACCTTCTCGAAAGGAATCAGACGGTTATCTTTTTCATCATAAATTTCCCAGACGGGAGCGAAACGGGTACGAACAAAATAGACTTTTCCTAAAGCTGCTTCCGGATTATTATAGTAGCCTATTCCGATACCTTCTGTCTCAATGACTGCTGTTGTCTCTAACTCTGCAATGGATCGTTGATATGAGCTAATAGATCCGCCGTCGCCAACCGAGCCTCTTGCCCAGCCTGTTTTTTCGAGACCAAAGATCTGATAGCCATTTACTTTTTTATCCTGAAAAGAGGTATCCATGCGCTGAGTCTTTAGTTCCTCTGGCACTCTAATCAGTGGACGATGTAACTGGGCAAAGGGTTGGGTGAGATCTGATTCATAGAACTTCTGTTTCCAATGTTGCAATATCTCTTCCTCAAGTAAAATAGGGTGGACCAGAACCACAAAGCTGGATTCGTCCAGCACTATTTCTTCTTCCTGAGCATTGAGTAAACTGCCATCTTCCTGGCAGACAAACGTCTGTTTTAAGAGGTTGTTGGCATCATATTCTCCCCAGACCAGACGCATGGCGTAGGCAAATAGAATGGGATTACCCTGAAACAAATCACTCCATGTGGTGGCAGTACGTTTGGTGTGCAGAATCATTTCATTGGTCAGACGGGAATTTTGCATTTGCGTTATTCCCTTTATTTCCTTGTTAATGTCTTTAAATTCACTCTGAAGTTCTTTGGGTGTGTTTTTCGGAAATGATTTTAGTGGCTTGCCTTCCTCATTCTGATAGGCCAGCTTAAAGTTCATGTCAATATATGCCCTGTAGGTTTGTCCCTCTACTTCAAAATATCGGAAAGATCCTTCGAAACTAAAGTCAGGCATCAGACGGTCTGTGAATTGTTCTTCTGTAAGGCCTTGCTTCTCTGCTGCTCTACGTATAATGGCTGATGCGGCAGTACCTACATTTCGTTTCTTGGTTTTATATTTCTTGGCAAATTCGTAGATTGTTCGATAGGATTTGGGTGTACCCCAGGTAGTAAAGATATCCAGTGCTGTAATGGCTAGCTGTAACCGCATATAACGTTCTATCCAATCGATAATTTGTTTTTTTACAATGAGGAGTATGGATTCATTACCCAACTGAGATACCAGTATCAGGCAATATTTTTCTTTGTTGTTGGATCCGTTTTGTACAAACAGTCCCAGTACTTTCAGAACAAAGTCTACACTTTTACTCTTGTCAATCTGATCCAGTACCAGATTGGCCTCGTCAGGGATTTCCCTTTTCATCTTGCTCAGATGATAAAGCAAAAATTTCATAGATAGAGGATCAAGTATATTGCCTGTTAACATATATAAAGATGGCAATACAGCATCATCCCACCAACTAATAAGTGGCTTGTCTAATTTGCCTGTTTTTTGCAGAGCAGCAATGCTTTGCTGAAGTTTTGCCTGAGCATTGGAAGACGAGGGAGTCTCCATAGTTTTTTGTATTGTCGTTGTACAGTATTGTGATATAGTGTCTGAAAGGTAATATCTATTTCATATTTAAGTAGTAATGTAAACAAAAGAAAATAAATGAAGAGCCTGTAATGCACCTCTAATCAAACAGAAACTTGTGTGAATATATAGATTATATTATCTTATTGGCTGTTAACATTTTTATGAAAGCTCAGGTAGCGCTTATATCATTTCTGCTAAGTTGTTTTTTAAGTTTGGCTTTGCCTGTCCGATGAATTGCAGGAATTAGACCTTATCATATCCAAAAAGATACGCCGGACTATAGAAAGCAGGATACTATCTTTATAGGCAAAGTACTTGCTACAGATTCGGTGGGAATGCCTTTATCTATGCAGTTGGTACACACTCCGTTGAATTATGGTATTCACCATATTAAGGTAGTAACAGAGAACTTGAAAGAGGGCAAAAATATCCGACAGGACACTATTGTTATTGCCTATGTGTACAACAACCGGACAGAGAGAAAACAGTATCATAGAAATTTTGATCTGAAAACAGGAAGCAGATATATCTTTACAACACATTTGTTTACACCCTGTTCTTCTGACTTCCCTCGTATGCAGGGATATTGTGATGGACACGATTTTTACCCGGTATCAAGTTCTCTGGTAAAGAAATATGCTACTATACAGCGCATTATACATATCGCGCCTTTTTTACCTAATAGGTAAACGATTTCTAGAAAAACAATCCCTTCTTTTTCTTTCGTTCCAGACGCGATAGCTCCAGATGGATTGTATCTTTGTTAAATTTATAGTCAAGTACCATAGACTGAGCTGTTCGTTGTGAAATAGTAGTTGCAATAGAATCTTGACCAGTAAATATGTTTGGATATCTGATTAGCAGATAATTGGTTTTTGGATCAAATGTATAGAGTCCATGTAAACCGTGGACAGGATTATATACCTCCGGGCTAGGGCTGAAGTCACAGGTTTCCATAAAAAAATATATCCGGGAAATAATCGTAGAGTCCTGCTGCCAGGCATTGGCAGAGGCAACTTGCCCATTTCGTACAAACTTTCTGACTTGCCAGGTACCCGTTAGTTCATGGTCAGTCTGGTCAGTAGCAATAAAATAATAGATCATGGCAAATGCGGCTGCAATAGGAATACTTCGGAGAACATGCTTAGTATGTCCCAGTGATATAGCCGGAACTTTTTCTGTCAAATCCCAGAAGACCACTTTTAATTTTTCAAAGTCACTGAATAGAAAATACAGAAGACCTGTTGTAAAAAGAACTGCATTGATAAAAGCTCCTATGTTAATACCAAAGAACATATTAATCAGGACAATATTTACCATTACTGGTAATAAAAGAAATGTTCCCAGCAAGGTAGTTCTGTGATAGAGTAGAAATATACTGCCTCCAATCTGAAAGAGAGCTATGATTACCGCTAATGTATACGAATAACCGAAGTAATACCAGGTAAGTCCAAATCCTGATATTTCACCTAAAGGAGTATCCAGTTGGTATTCAGGTGTCGTGAACTGAGTCTTGAGAATTTTAGCAAAGCCATAGGTTGAAATGCAAAATGCTAGCCAATAACGTATTATACCCTGTAACCAGGCTTTCTGTAAACTCAAGTCTTTCTGTTGATTCATTTCCTGTCTGTGCCACCAGAAGCTATAACTACCAGATACAATCAGTATTATCAGAGGTAGGCCTACTAGCATCCAGTTCATGAATCCTGGTATAGTTTGAAGCCAACTACTTAGATATGTTATCAGAACAATAAATACTATATTGACTACTCCTGTAATAGCTAACAGACAAGTACTAAGTTTGAAAAAGAAGGACGTTGTATGAGTAGAGGTAATGACTGACATAAATACAGTATTTCAGAATAAAAAAATCCTCAGACATGAATCTGAGGATTTTAGAAATAAATTGCAATTATTTATTTCCTAAGGTAGCTGTCTGAAAGTTAGGTGAGCCCGTTTGCCATAGTCCAAAGGAATAGACATCTGCCAGGTTCTCAAACTGTTTTTGTTTGGCATCTCCAATGCCATGACCCGCTTCATAATCTGTAAGGAAAAGGATGGGTTTGTCTGACTTGTTGCTGGCCATCAGACGGGCGGCAAACTTGGCGGGTTGCCACGCAATGACACGCGGATCATTGAAGCCAGCTGTGATTAGTGTTGCCGGATATTTTATACCTTCTTTGATATGAAGATAGGCATCCATTTCAATCAGGGCTTTACATTCATCTTCTTTCTTTACAGTACCAAACTCTGGTACATTCACCGGACCATTCGGCGACTCTTCCATACGGACTGCATTCAAACAGCCTACTTTGGGAATAGCTGCAGCAAACAGGTCTGGGCGTTCGGTCATAGCACGCCCTATCAGGATGCCACCTGCACTGGCTCCATAGATAGCAATCTTCTGAGGGCCCGTGTAGTTATTTTTTATCAGGTATTCCGCACTGGCAATCAGATCTTTCCATGTATTAGGCTTAGTCGCTTTTTGACCCGCCTTATGCCAGGCTTCTCCCAGTTCGCCACCACCTCTTACGTGGGCTATTACCAATACCCCATACTGTGCCCATAATAGAAAGCTCGGTGAGAATGCGGGATTTACAGAGGCAGAATACGCACCATATCCGTAAATAAGTACAGGGGCTGTTCCATTCTTAGGTGTCCCCTTCTTATAGATTAACGATACCGGAACTTTTACACCATCATGAGAGGGAATCATCACTTCTTCTACTACCATATCAGTATATTCCGGATATTCGGCTTCTGTAGACAGAGGCTGAGATGTAAACTTATGGCTTGCCAGATCAAAATAATAGCGTTTGGCATCTGTGGTCCATCCTGAAATAGTGACCCATAGCTCTGAAGACTTTGGAGATTTTGCCAGTAGATTTATACTTCCAGCAGCCTGAGGAAGTTCAATCTTACGAAGTTCACCTCCAGTTCTGGGTACAAAGTATAACATAGCCTCCACTCCGTTTCTGGTTCGTACAAAGTAGATACCATCTTTGGTGATCGTAAGCTTTTGATCATCAATAGCTTCTTCAGGGTTCTCTGCTACCACTACCTCTGCTTTATTTACATCAATAGCCGACAATGGCATGCGCATAACCTTCTGATGAGGCGCATCTTTAGATGTGATGAAGTAGATGTGGGTACTGTCAGAGACAAAACTGGTAATCTCCTGTTCGGGCAAGAATAGAGGTTGCCACATAAGAGGGGGAAGCGTCAACTGGCTTGCTGGCGCATAATATACTTTGAGGTATCGGCTTACAGTGCTCAGAGTGCCATATACCAGCTTGGTTGCCTTATCATAAGCCAGTTCTGGGTATTCTTCCGGCTGGATTCCCATTGAAGGATAGCTGGCAGAGGAAAATACATCTTTATCTTTATTCTGAAACGTACCTGTGGTATGTAGCATGGCTTTGGTATTGAGCCGTGCATTTGGGTCCTGTACATTGTGGCTATTGGCAGGGGTGTAAGAAAAGGTTTTGTTGTCAGGAAGCCAACTACCATTAAACCATGTTCTGTCTAATCGTTCAGGATAGAGGGTTTGGGTTTGAGTATTGATAAAAATGATTTGTCCCATTTCGGCTCCTTTCTCAGAAACACAAACAGCTACCTTGGAGCCATCAGGAGAAGGGGAAAAGTTGTTCAGTGAATAGGCTTTCTCTCTATTGTATTTTTCCGGATCAAATAGCAGTGTTTCATGCCCTTTATACCCATCGCGATAGTATAACTTAGGCTGCTGATCCTGTGGACGTGTTTTCAAATAAAAATATCGATCTGTTTCCAGAATCTTCAGACTGGTAATACGTGCAACACGTCTCTGATCAAATTCATTCATTTTATCAATCAGACCTTGTCGGCCAGGTATAGCATTCAATGTATTGCGGGCTTGCTCTGCCTGTGCTTTCATCCAGGATTTTACTTCAGGATCTTCTAGGTTTTCTACATTACGGTAGGGGTCAGTAACTTTTAACCCAAAGTATTCTTCTGTAACGGGTTTGGGGGCAATGACGGGGAGCGCCGTTTGTCCAAACAGGGGTAGCTGCAGCCCCAGAAGTAGAATAATTATTAAACATTTTCTCATGCTGTATATGATTTGAATATATAAATATATTGATTGTCAGCTTTATGAAAAATATTTTATTAACTAAACGAGAAGTGAACACCTAAGGAAATTTCTGAAGACTTCTTGTTGCAGAGATGAGTCATCGGGGTCAGACTTCGGGTAATTTTCAACTATTCGAATGTTATTCAAATACATGGACAACAAACCGGGATCATTCGTTTGCTGATCGACATAAAAAACAAACTGAGTTTAAGTTACTTTGATATTTGACTGGAGTTCCAGTTGTTTCTTTGAATTATTCGAACTCTGTTCATCTTTCCGTTTGACCGGAATTCTGGTCAGACTAAAGAAATATTCAAACGATGGTCAGTTTCTGGAAGTATCGGAATACCGGTCATCTCTGAGCATTATCAGTATAGTGATGGTTTATTTGTTTACCGGAATTTCGATTCGTTAGTTGCTGGATGTTTTTTACAGAAGTGTGGGTAGAGACTGGTACGTAAATAGAGGATAATATGTTTCTGTCAAAATAATTTTTATCAAAGAGTTTATGTTAAAAGATAAACTCTTTGATGACTTTCCATTCCTTTCCATCCAGCTGTTCAATAAGGCTGATTCTTGTAAATAGTATAGATTGAGGAAAGGAAAATGTCATGATTTGTGTAAATAGCTCGTCTGTGCAGGTAGAGTTGCGGGGATGCATAAGGGTAATATGTGGTTCAGGATGTTTCAGTTCCCGTATTTCATCCTGCAGAATATACTTTCGCAGTGTATAGAATGTTTCGTTCTCGCCCTCTGCTGGTAGAAATACTCCTTTGCCTTCTGCAAAACGCACAGGCTGTCCAAATCTGATTTCAATACCTGAAAACTTTAGGCTGTTTAGGTTCTTATATACTTGAGTAAGATCTTTTAGTTCGTCTTCCCTGCAAAGGGTTACGTGTGCTTTGATAAGGTTGTATTGCTCCGGATTAAACTGGTGGCGAACTTTCTCTATTGTCTGGGATACTGTTTCATCAACAAACAGCGTAAGTTGTAGGCGTTTGGAAACCATGATAATGAGTGATAGGCTGAGCAATTTGCCTCTAAAGTAGTGACTAAATGGATTATACTCAGCCTTTATTTTCAACAGTAGCTACTTGTGTGCCTCTTTTGTAGATCGGCTATTTTGTGTCACAGGGCAGCTGTTTCTTCCATTCCTCTGTAAAGTGATCCTCCCAAACCCACTGCGTTACAGTACTATCACAGTTAATTGTTGCTTGTTCGTTCTCTGTATGGGTGAATCGGGAGACTGCCATTTGTCGTATACGTAATGTATCATGAGAAGGCTTTCTGTTGGAATCTGTAAAATAGCCTATCTGAAATGTAGTAATGTCTTCACTTGAATCTGAGAATGCTTCTTCTTCATAGGCTCCACCTCCATTTCTTCCAACAGGTAGCCAATCCGTAATAGACTGAGTAGCTTTATTCCATACAAGCAGATACGTTCCGCTTTCACTATAATCGCCCAGTTCTGCTATATATATTGCTGTAAGCATAGTATATTCTCCTTGCTGAAACTGGTATTGTGCTTTAAGACTACCACTACTGAGAAGGGAGTGGAGTGGTATGTGTTCTGTTGTATTAGTGTCCGGCTTGGGAAACAGAGCTAGAAAAGCTGTATCCAGGAGAGAGGTATCCGATTCAGGAGACGCCTCTTCCCATTCGTATAATCCCCCGGCATTGGAAGAGATCGGCGTAAATTTTTGTAAAAAGCGTTGGGCTAAAGGTGATGTGGCTAATGGCTGATCGGAATGGGTAACGGATGTACAGGCTGCCAATCCCAGGGATAGCAGGAGAGTACAAAAATGGTTTTTCATGGTTGCTGGTTATATAAAAAATATAGGTGCTAAAATTGGGTGGTAAGCCAGAAGAATACGAAAGAGCAGGCCACAAGGTTTGTTTTATGGCTTACAATATTATTTACTACTTTTTGGATCATTTTCTTACACGAATTAAACCATTGTAGTCTGGTCACGTCCAAGGCATGAACAAATTTTTTAACCAGATACCATACAATGCGATTACTCACACTTTTACTGATTTTATTGTTTGTCGTCTCCTGTTCCAAAGACGATGATGTTACCGGAACACCCTATGTGGATGATGATCTGGCCGGACCTATTTCAAGACCTTCCTCCGGATATGGTGCAGATGGTTCGTATACAGTTGCTAAGGTTAGCTTTGCCAGTCCGTTGTATAGTGGCAAGATGGTGGATATTTTCTATCCACAAGGCATTACTTCTCCTCGACCTGTTATTTTCTATTCACATCCTTATGGAGGAGAGAATAGTGAATATAACATCGGACTGTTTAACTTCATTGCTAAAAAAGGCTATGTGGTAGTATTTGCTCCTTACCCAACTACGGGTGTCTCTATTGATGAGCGGTACAGGACCCTATGGGAAAGCTTTACGAAGGCTGTAAAGGATTATCCGGATCTGATTGATACTAAAAAGGTAGGTTTTATGGGACACTCATTCGGAGGTGGCGCTTCATTTGGTCTGGCTTATAAAGGATTTGTAGAACAGGGCTGGGGTGAAAATGGCCGGTTTATCTTTTCGATGGCACAGTGGTATTCGTATCAGATCACTGCTCAGCAGCTACAGTCTTTTCCGTCTAATACCAAGCTGATTTCCCAGATCTATGATGATGACGATACCAACGATCATCGCCTGGCTATCGACATGTTTAAGCATATCAACATTGCTGATTCTGAGAAGGATTTTATTCTGATTCGCAAAAGTGTAGTGGGGGGGTATACCTATGTAGCTGATCACGTGTTGCCTAATACCCGTAGTGCCTTCGATGCATATGACTACTATGGGATATATCGGTTGCTGGATGCTATGATAGATTATAGCTTTAATAACAATGCGGCTGCCAAAACAGTAGCTTTGGGTAATGGTTCCAAAGAGCAGGTAACAATGCCTTCTTATAACGGACAGGCTCTGGCTCCACTGGAGGTAACCGATAATCCAACACCACAATATCCACAAAGTAAATACGAGTTCCCTTGTAATTCGTCAACCAATCCACGTCCACAGTATTGTCAATAATGGCAGATGGACTTTAGAATAGAATGTGAAGATATGGGACAGAACTATGTTCTGTCCTGTTTTTTTATTCTGCTATATTCAGGAGCTCTATAGTGTATTACTCTGCTACCCCAACTATTACACCAAAGTTGCCATCTGTTTGCCGGACACCTTTCTCCGGAAGATACATACGGGATACAAAGCCATCGAGAAACAAAGCATTGGCACAGCCCTGTTGTTGAAAATACAACGCAAAGTCATAGAAGTTCATAGGAGTGCGGGAGATAGCAAATAATACCTTACCATTGGGTAATATGCCTACGCCACTTCGGATCACCTGATTGGGTGATCCTTTTTGAAATACAGGATGAATGGCTCCATTTGTTACCAGCATAGGGCCAGATTGGGTGGCCCATTGAATCTGCTTCGATAATATAAACTTACTGGTTTCAGTTACAAAGGCTTTACCCGCTTTATCAATATAAAAAACACCATTGGGCTTTAAGTAAAAGTTTGGTATGGCAGAGCCATTCTTCAAAACTTCTTTTTGATTGAGAGGCTTTACTACTTTACTATTCTGGATAAACAATCCGACAGGAGTACCATCTGATTCATACATTCCCCCATTGGTTGCAAAAATGAGCTTTTTCTTTTGAGAGGTTATCCAGCTCTCCAGCCTGCCAATGCTGCGAAGATACTGGCCTTCATTATCCTTCCAGAAAAGCTGAATCTTAGCAGGATCTGCCGTATAGGTAATCAGTGATTCCTCATACCAATGTGAGGTTGTCCAGGATATGCAAAGCAGAAAGACAAGCAGGTAAGAGATCAGGCGCATAGAGATATAAATGATGCCATAAGTTAGAAGATTTTATTGGATGTTGTAGTCTTCTTTTCAGACAAGATATGGTGCTGGAAAACGCTATTCCTCGTATAGAATTCTTATTTGTCCTGTTTTTCAATTACATAGACCATCATCTCCCGGCGAGTTTCAAATCCTAATTTCTTATATACCTTATAGGCACCGATATTATCTGAAAACAGATGCAGGAATGGGATGCGGGACTCTGTTAGGATACTCTGTAGCTGGTGGTTAACCAGTTGGGCAGCGTATCCTCTGCCTGTGTAATCAGGATGAGTACATACTGCACTAACTTCCACATAGGGTCCGGGTTGCATACGTCGGCCTGTCATGGCTACCAGCCGGTCTCCATCGAAAATGCCATGATAGCCACCAAATTCTATTGTACGTACAAAAAAAGGCCCTGGATTGGTTTTAGCGGTTAGTTCCAGCATAGCAGGTACATCTTTGGTTTGCAGAGGTATTAGTTCGGCGCCTTTAGCTAATTGGCTACCAGGGAGGGTTGGCTTTTCACATACCATTTGTAGCAGTTCTCTTTTTACCAATATCTTCCAGTTTGTCGGAATAGAGATCTCACCTGGAGTGAACAGGATAAAATGGATAGGCGATGGAGTTAGTGCATAGAGGCTGTTGAGATCCTCTTCACTGTTGTCTTTGAGTCCAGCAAAGGCTGCAATTTCCCGGTCAAAGTATCGGACGTGGTTGTTTCCTGTGGAGATATCTTGGTTGTGAGTCGTTAATGCATTCCAGATGGGGTTATCAAGTATGTGTGTCATAGGGTGGTTTGATTGTAAATTTTCTTCACATAGGCAATAAGTATCCTGCATTGGTACGTTATGCAGGAGTGAGTTTTGTATTGTATACCGTAAACACCTGCCAGGCTCCATTCATTCGTCTTACCCGCAAAATTGTATGATTTTTTTGTCTGGACTCTCTCTTTAGGGTAAACTTTTGTATATCACCCATCAATACAAAATCTCTGTGTGTTAAAGAATAAAGGTACCATCGTCTGTTCTTTTTTACCATACAGTAGAAGGCATTTACAGGACAAATCGCTTCATATTCTGCTGGTAGAATCCATTCCTGCTGTATAGTGATAATACCTGTCTGGCAATGAGGTGCCCGGTAAATAATATAATCGGCGTTCCAGAGGGTAAACTGCCATACATGTGTATTGTGTACCAACAATTTTCCGTCAAAGTCCCAGAGTTCTATCTTTCTGTTATTACGCAACAATAGGTAATGACTTTCTGCCTTATATCGCTTGAATGTGTTGTTCGTGAGCGGATATAAGTGTTTATCAAGTAGATGTAATCTCTGGTTCTGTTTTACAAGCAGCATATTTTCATTAGCCCATACTATGTTGAAATAGGGGAGCTTCTCCTGAGAGCGAAAAGGTTTAGTATACAGATAAAAGCAGCTCCGAAACCGATCTCTGGAAAAAGATCGGGCTACAATCGGATGAGGCTCGGCAGGCAAAAATGTTCGCCAGTGCCACTGAATTACATGTCCTTTTTTGTTGAGCAGGGCCATCACAAATCCGTTATCGAGCCGGAAGTAAGGTGTATCTTCTGGCTGGGCAGACGGAATATCCCAGAAAGCTTCAAGAGATAGTGAGAGCATCTTTACATCAAAAGCAGATTCCTGTATCAGGCGGGAGTAACGATACGACTCATACACATTTGTGGATAGAACTTCATAGGTAGTTGCGTCCATCCAGTTTACTTTGTTATTGCCATTGGAGAAAAAAACAACATCCCTGTAAATGGACTCTACAGACTGCCTGATTGGAAATAACGGCTCCATTTTCTGGTTTACCCATAGGGAAATAGATTGACGTTCTGATTGCCCTCTTAGGATCAAATATCCATCTGTTTCCGGGGTAATATGTATCCATTGTGTGTTATCCGGAAACATCTCTTTCAGATGTTCCAGACTTTCCTGTCTGATTATCTGCACTGCCTGATTCAAGACATCATATGTAAATGTAGATGTAAACCCTGCCCATTCTCCTTCTCTTAGTTTTTGAACAGACAGATAGATAGTACTGGTAGTTACGGAAGTCAGATTGACTAGTAGTTGTTGTTGCTGAATCGATACGATAAACAGGTGCTCTGCCTCATAGGTAATGTAAGTATACAGAGGTGGAATTCGTACATGTCCTGTATTGTCTATAATACCTAGAAAGTCTCCCTGTCTGAAACGCAGATACAGCCCATCTTTATCCAGCGCATACAATATATCTACCTGTAGTGGAATCTTTTGGTGTGGTGCCACCAACGGAATGCTAAACCACTGATCCTGTGAATCCATAACACAGAAATAGGTCGGATAGAACTGGACCGTTTTCCATTCTGCAGGCAGTACAATTTCATATTCAGCATTGATAACTCCTATATAGCCATCTCTTGTAAATCTTGTATAAGAATTGGAGCTTGGTATATCTTTTGTAATGCCTGTTGAGGTAATATAAAGGGTATGTGAACGTCTGTTTTGTTCTGTCAGAAGTTCATAGTAGGTAATCGTATTTTCTTGTCTGTTATAGCATATACCATGCCTGCATGCAAACGGCAGAAGAATGTTATGGTGTAGATCAATGACTGCTGATTGTCGGGGTGCACAATAAGTCTGAGTGGTTGTTCGTACCAGAAACCCTCCATTGTTTTTCAGGGGTTGTATCGAATGATACAGTGCTGGAACTACCCACTTATCGTTGGCATTTACGATACCCCAGCTTTGGTTTACCCTTACCAGAGAATATCCTGATTCGAGTAAAATACGATCATGCCAGTAGGTTAGTTTCATATATTCTGCTTTTTCAGCTTATGACACAATTTGCGTCTTAGCTTCTCAGATTTTATTATCCCAACAGAGTTACTTTCCGTTAAAAAATAGCTATCTATTAATAAATTTTATTGTGCTTTTATTCTATATTTAGTAAGGTAATAGTGACAGCAACAGTTTATTAACTCGTGTAGGTCTATGCAAGGTACTCTGATTATTCTGAGTCTTACTGGTATCCTGGTAATGGGTACTGGCAAGGTACATACAGATGGTACGAAGATATTGTATGAAACGGATCAGGAAAAGTGTTTTTTACAGCCAAAAACTACACTACATATAGAAAACAGACAGCACGATAGCCTGAAAACTGTGCTTGTACTATTAGCTAAGGCCCGCATTATTCCAGAGGGCTATTCCAGCGAAAAAATCCTGCTTTTTCGGAATTACAAGCTTGCAAACGGATATCTTTCATGGATTAAATTAAAACCCTCTACCCGGAACGATGTGACAGACTGCCTGCTGATTCATGATTTTCGGAAACTGATCCGAAAGAAAATAATACATTCCAATACCAATCATGATTTTACCTTTCAACTCCAACAAGATGGACTGTTGATTTTTACTGCCTATACCGCCCTTGCAGACCTGGTAGATTATGAGGAATATTATATTGTAGATATAAACACAAATCGTCTCTTTCTCAGTGACCGCTTTGAAATGGCTGATAGCCTGTATACTTCTTCTATTCTTCGCAATAAGCGTATCTGGGCAGGCCTGAATCTAGAAACGCAATTACCTTTTGAAAAAATCATCCATCCGTTGCAATGGGATGTGTATTGAGTTTGGTTATTGGTGATAGTATCTATTCTGAATTCAGACTTTAACCTGGATACAATTTGCTGTTCCGAAATAGTACTGGAACAGGGATAAATTAAGGTAGTATATCTTTAATGATTGATATAGCTTCTGCAATTACATAATTTTTACCATTCTGCTCGCCACCAGATGTAAGGATACCCACTACATATCCATTCTGATCAATAATCGGACAACCACTAAATCCTCTAAGTTGTATACCATACATACCTTCAAAGGTTAATAAGTTATTATTGGCTTCTAGAAACTGTATTGGATATTTATTTTGCCGACATTCTTCTTCAGTATAAGGGCATCCTATTACATACAAAGTATCTCTCTCATTCACTGGTTGGAATCGGGGCTTAAGAGGATAGAAAGAAGTTTGCAGACTTTTAATAGAGAAAATTAGAATGTCATTTTGAATTTGATCACTTGTATTGATCAGTGTATCAATGAGTACTGTATCTATCATTCCAGCCCTTGGATAAAGATTCCACACTTGGATAAGTTGATTTAGTTCTGATGCTTTGATAGGAGGAGTTACACCGCCTGCTTCTACAATAAGGTGTTTTGCGGTAACTGCAAATGTTTGGTTATGGTAAGTCAGAAGAAACGCACTTGCTCCAAACAAGCTTTCATGATCAGTAAAATCAGCCTGATTAGTCAATAAAATCTGAGGTGCTTGTGTAAACGGTTGTTTCATCCAGCGTTCTTGATTGTATATATCTGCTTTTAAAGAACCTGTATTCTTTTGAGAGGAAGAACAACCTATGTGTGCAATTATTGTGAGCAGAAAAGGCAATTTATACAATAAGTTTTTATTCATTTCTAGATGATTCTTTTGGTATTTATTCGGTTGTAAATGATATGTATCTACTATTCAGGTGATGGGTAAATATTAATTATGTTGTCAAAATTGAGACTTATTTCTGAATAAACTATATGACGTCGGTAAGATTTATCAGAAACACTTAAGAGGTTTATACATGCCTCAGACTATTTTCTGCCTCACATCTATATATCATGACAGAAACAGACACAAATTGTAAAAAGCCCTGGGAACTTTTCTATGCAGTTATATTTTCTGTTTACCTGATGCGATATGTATCTGCTTATTTGCCAGTGTTTTAGGTTGCCGGTGAACTATTTCTTTGAAAAATTCCAGAGAAAGCATATATGTATGATAATGAGTGTATTATGACTTTACAAGTGGCGTGTAAATGTAGTATCTTTGTAATGTAAATCAAGCAGACATATCCTCAGACATAAGTCTGATTTAGATATAAAAATAAAATTTAGGTTGTAAGTGGTTTGTTACTGAAATTCCCCGAAGGTTTCCTTCTGGGAATTTTTGTTTTGTATACCAGTCAGCCATGACTCTTTATTTACCTCCCAAGCAAATAGGATAATCAGCTGTGTAGGTATTGTGTTGGATGGAATCAGAGTTCTGATGCAAATGGTTTTAAAATAGTTGATAATCAATAGGGATAAGAAGGGTAAGAAGCGGGTAGGATGCGGGTCGGATGTAAGTCCTTGATAATCAACAGGGGTAAGAAGGGGTAAGAATATTTTCTAGTCTACGTGTGTGTTATATATAGTATATAAAAAGAAAATAATAAATATAGCATATACTAACCCTTTCTGTTCCTATTCTTCTGCTACCGTTTAGCTCTAAACATCTGACCCTTCTTACCCCTGTTGATTATCAATGACTTAGTTCTAGCCCGCAACTGACCCGCATCCGATCCTTCTTACCCTTACACACGATGGGTTCCGGTTACTAGAAGTCATAATAGATCAACAGCATATCTGGAAAAGCATACTAGCTATAATTCTGATTCAGAAAAATCACTCTGGACGCTAGCCTGCACTGCAGACAAATTCAGGATGTCATCAGGATGCCTCAACCGTTTTTGGTATAAGATATTGAGCAGGTTCCCATACACACAAAAAAGTTTAGTTACTGCTAATAACCATGTAAAATGGTTTAAATTTGTCTTCTATTCAAAAAAAACTGAATATCATTTGTATTCGCCTGTACAGGGCATATATAAGTAGTAATTTATTTCCTAACCACGGGTTTGGGATATGCTTATCATCAGAATTGTATAGGTATTATAGGTTTTAAAACTCACAATTATATAGTATACTATGAAAAGATGGGCTCTAGAGGGAATGTACGAAGGTGCAATATTTAATCAATGGTATTTGATCATAAGTGCATGGGTCTTTTCTTTTATACTTTTATTTACAATTATAAAGTTGTGTAAGGCTTTGGGTTTTTTCCAGTATAGTGATCCAAAAAAGCAAGAAGCATATGTGGAGTGGTTGGACACTGAAGGAATGTTTTATGCTCGTCTCTACTTTCTGGCTGCTTTAATTGTAGTTTTCCAGCTTTTCATGACTTGGAAGAAGATTGATACAAAAATATTAGATACCCCACCTCCCTATTCTGAATACAATTAAGTATATATACAACTATCTTCTTCTTGGTATAAGAGCAGCTACTTGTTAAATAAAAACAAAGTCTCCCGAATAATGGAGTTTATAAGCTATCCGGACTTATGTGTACTACTACACGAAACTTTTCCCAGGTATCCTCTGGACAGACTGAATAGATACGATATCACACCTGCCACCTTTGAAAAGATAGCTGAGTTATATAACCTTCCTTTACCCTATAAGGAACTTCCGGAATTACTAGCTTTTGAAGAAGATACAGAAAAGCTTTACACAAAGCTGTTTGGAGAGACTTCTGTTAAAGATGGTAAGTTGATCATTATTACAGATGAATTTATTAAAGAAAAGAAATTTGCTGTAATGGGGAGTAGTTATCTTCACACATTCATACATGACTACTATTCGGAAACATATGGGATGAGCCTATTTCAGCCATTGGATGTAGTATTCTGGTATGTTGATCAGAAACTATTGTTACTAGTTCACCATGAAGGATATTATGCTTGGCTATCATACAATTGGTGCAAAAGAAACATAAGGTAAGTCTGAATCAAAGCACTGTTTCCATCTCTCGATTTACCATCTACTATCACTGAGGACCTGCCATTATAGAATGGATTGCAATGGCCTGATTACTTTATCCTGTATTTTGCCTTACAAAGGAAAATTACCCATATTACCTACAGTTTCCAATAGAAATAGGTTTTGGTTATAAACCCTCCATTTATTGTATGAGACTTTTATATGTTCTTGCTGTACTTCTTGTCATTATATTCCTTTTATCTTCCTGTACAGAATCAAAGCGTTCTTCTTCAAGGAATAGTATAGAAAAATGGGTTCAAACGGATCGAAATCCAGATACTTTCGTCAATCCTATTGATGATACCACTGATCTACAGAAGATAGGCAACCAGATTTACCAGGCTAATGATGGTAAGGTATATTTGCGGACTCTATACCCACATAGGTATAAAAGAGATCACTACGTGGAATACCTGAAAGACATTACTGATTTTTTGAACATAGCTGATTATAGAGAGTTAGATAAAGGATATTTTACCACAAAAGGAAAAGTGTATATGTGGTGGAGCAATGATGGAGGACATTATCCTGTAGAAGTGAAAGGAGCTGATCCTGGAACTTTTGTTCCTTTTGACTCAGTAGCAGGGGGGAAGGATAAAGCACATGTCTTTTATGGAGGCCCACCAGGCAATATGGATACGCTGCCTGGTGCAGACCCTGCTACTATTCGTGTAATGAACCCCGAGAGAGGCTGCTGGAATTGTGGTGATTGCTATTTTGTGGATGCTAAACATGTGTTTTGGGGCTTACAGCTAATGCCAGAAGCAGACTCTAAAACATTTCATCTGGTAGATAGCGAAGCTGTGGATGCAAGGGACAAGCATAGAAGCTATCATAATGGCCGTCCTATAAGGTAAGATGCTGAATTAGGTCACTTGTAAGTCTGAAGGAAAAATAATTAGCCTTCTTTAAATGGTGGTAATAAGTAAAATTACTTACAAAACTAACATGGGTATGATATCTGTCGGGGTGAAGGGCATCTACACGAATCACCATGAATACAAACTATAAATGGAGGTGATACGCACTTTGTTTGATGAGGCATGGGATTGATATAAATTTTTATATTATTGCTGTATTTGTCAGATAATCAGCGCTTTTGTCGGTATATTGATAAGTGAGTGTGATGAATTTTTTACGTGGTTAGTGTTACTAGTGTATAATTTTTATTTTTTATCTGCTCAATCTGTGTATTTTCTCTGCCACAGGGGATATGTCCTGTTGTGCTTATAAATAATCCAATAGATAGCGCTTTTTTTAAGCCTAGCTCTTGTATTTAGGAAATATTTCGTCGAACACCTTTGGCAATCTGGGGTGCTGAATGCATAGTGGTGGTTAGAGGTAACTTCTGTTAATCAAATAGAGATAAATCAATCCTTACATTCAGTATGGTTCCTACAGGAATGCTGACTATTACCTGTTTCCACTACTGTGTATCTAGGTATGTAAACGCTAGCAAAATTGTTTCTTGAAAAGTTGTTTCTGTGTGCAGTCAGTATTAAAAACAACTTCTTGAAATTAACAAAAGAAAGATATAACTCATCCCCTTAACGTATTCAATTATGAAAAAGTCTATATTTCTCCCTTCACTCGTATTCGTACTAATCTTCGCTGGAAATGTAGTATTTGCTCAGAAGAAGAAAAGCACTACGGCTACTAAAACATTTGCATCAAATCAAACAGTGGCTCTGGCAAACTCACCTGTTCCGGATAAGAAAGAATATGTTACCGAGCAGATGACAGATGAACAGGCATTGGAGATGGTTACTCAGCAACTAGAGGCCGCTACACCTACACAGGCAACAACTGAAGAAGCTCCTCAGACGGATGAAAACCGGATTTATACTGTGGTAGAAGCTTCTGCACAATTTCCTGGCGGTGCTATAGCACTAAATCAGTTTCTGACTGCTAATATTCACTATCCTAAAGAGGCGAAAAAGGATAACATTGCTGGAAAAGTATATACCAAGGTTTTGATTGAGAAGGATGGAAGCGTTTCTGATGTCCAGATTATAAAAGGACTAGGCCATGGTTGTGATGAAGAGGCTGTACGGGTCATTAAAACTACTTCCAATTGGAAACCTGCACGTCAGCATGAAAATATTGTTCGGTCTTATTATATGTTACAGGTTAATTTTGTCCCTGCCAATTAGTATTTACTATAATCTTCTATTTAATTCCTATTGGGTAAAGCGTTTGAACATAAGGTGTTCAAACGCTTTACTTTTATAGTAAAGATATCCTGTCAGGTTTTTTGTATCTATATCAGCTTGCAAATAGCTTGCGCATACATACACTTTCCTCTATATCCTGATACGGACCATAATTAGGAATGCGGGTAAAACCAGAAGTCTCATATAATCGGATGGCTTCGGGTTGTTTGATGCCAGTTTCCAGTATAGCAGAAGTATAGTGCTGTTCAGATGCCCAACGTTCCAGTTCCTGCAAAATCATTCGGCTGATACCTTTTCCTCTAAAGGCCGGATGAACAAACATCCGCTTAACCTCTATTTCAGTAGGAGACGAAGTAGGACGGAAGCCTCCACAGGCTACAGGCTGTCCTTCTGAAAAGGCTACTACTACCTGTACTCGTTCATCCAGTTTATTGCTAGGGGCAAATATACCTTGTTTATCAGGATAACGTGCCCACAGGTCTTTGTCGAGCATGCTGACCAATTCCATAAAGGCCGGATCAGTAACCGTTGTTCGTTTTAGTGAGATCATTATACTAGGTAAAGGTGGTTAGGAGGGAAGCAAGATACTGAGAGATAAGAATATATTTCAGATTTTGTCGTCTGTCATTTTTTACTTTTCTATACAATGACATAAAATAAGGCCCACATCTAGTTCATTGAAATATTCCAGGAAGCTGTTACTTAGTTGTTTGATGCTGGCAAAGCATATCTATTGTTCTGTTATACTTAAGGACATTTGTATTTCATATTTCCACGTAAAAAAATCCTATCTGTCTTGAAAAAATGTAACTTACAATCCATTTACCTTGCAACTTCGTTTATCCATGACAAACCTGTTCACAACCAGTTTATTTGCTCTCTGTATAGCTTTAGGCTTGCCATTTGTTCAAAGCTCTCTATCAGAAAATGTAGCTAACCATAACTTCAGACAAACCGTGCAAACTATCGCAGACTCAACATCAGGCAGTGGCATTATAGCACCACAGGCAAAACCGCAGCTGGTATCCAGTCAGTTTAGCTTTACAGAAGGACCCGCAGTAGATAAAAAAGGAAATGTATACTTTACTGATCAGCCCAATAACAAAATCTGGAAGTATGATATTGAAGGAAAGCTTTCTGTGTTCATGGAAAATTCAGGTCGTTCCAATGGAATGTACTTTGACCAAAAAGGAAATCTCATTAGCTGTGCAGATGAAAACAACCAGCTCTGGTCTATCAGTCCACAAGGTAAGGTCACCGTTCTGCTCAAAGATTTTCAAGGACATACATTCAATGGTCCCAATGATGTGTGGGTAGACAAATCGGGTGGTATCTACTTCACCGATCCATACTATCAGCGCCCATATTGGAAACGCCAGAGCCCTGATCCAAACCTGGGAGGAGAGAAATTATATTACTTACCGAAAGGTGCATCAGCAGCTATCCTGTTGGATGATACCTTCAAGCAACCCAATGGCTTGATCGGTACTCCGGATGGTAAAATATTATATGTTGCTGATATTGGTGACAACAAGACTTATAAATATGAGATTGCTGGCAATGGCGTACTCAAAAACCGCCAGTTGTTTGTAAATCAGGGATCAGATGGGATGACTATTGATAATCAGGGTAATGTCTATCTAACAGGCAATGGAGTAACTATATATAACAAAGAAGGGCAAAAGATAGAACATATACCTATTCAGGCCAAATGGACTGCTAATGTATGCTTTGGGGGGAAAGAAAAGAACTTGTTATTTATTACTGCTTCAGAATCTGTTTATACATTGAAAATGCAGGTAAAGGGAGTACAATGAGGTTTTCACTACTTCAGAAGAGAAAGTCATCTTATTCTTTGATCTGGTTAAAAATAGAGTCGATCATAGTTTTTCTCTATAAATCCCCATAAAAAGCGAAACGCATCCAACCCAATGTAAGGTGTCGGATGCGTTTCAAAATCCTCGGTTAAATCATATCAAACACCGCCGGCACGCAACCAGCACGATCCAATCATTTCCGCCCGAGTCACTTTACAAAAGCAAAGCGATCAAAATCTCACACCTAAAAGATGATTGGTAGTGTTTGATAAAATTTGCTTGGGACTAGACATGTGTACCTCCTTTCTTTTGAGTGAAACATGAGCAATAGATATTTAAAAGATCATTGCATCACAAATGCGGTCTGATAAAGGGATGCTACTGCCGATGGTGACCACCATACAGTATAATAACATTTATAAGGGCAGAAGGTTCAACATTTTTTCAATCTGCACTTACTATTTCTATATCTTTTAAAAATTACCAGACAAATCCTGTCGTTATTTGTCTACAGCTTAGTAACTTGTCTGCTTTCCGATTTATAGTGAAAGCTATTATCAGTAGTTTTCGTCAAAAATAAAGATGATTTTGTAACAAAATAGCCAGTAATCTGGTTAAATGACTGATATATTCTGCTATACATAGTAAGAATACAGCAGACATAAGTAGACGAGGATCAAAAAGAAAAGCAAAAAAATGTATCATTGGTGTCTTTTATTTCACACATTCGTAAATTAATTTTCGTGTGATTTGGAAAATAGAGTTCGGATTTGTGCGAGGGTTTGAGATAAAAAACAGCAGGCATTATTTTTTTTGCCCTTAGAAAGTGTGTATCTATTTCCATACAAACGCATCAACTGAGGAGTATTAGGACAAAATGGCTTAGCTCCCCGGAAACAAACTTACATACCTTATGTCTAAAAAAAATTATGATTCAGAATTTTGTGGAAGCCTCCCTCTTAACTTTATCAATCATGTCCAGGCCTATGGTGTCCTGGTAGTATTGGATAAGACTAATCTGACAATCATTCAGGTGAGTCAAAACATTGAAGAAAAATTTGGTATCACTGTTGAAGAAGTTATAAATAGTTCCTGGAAAAAATACATTTCAGATAAGGAGTTAACTCTGCTCGAGGAGCATATACAATCTGATGTAATCAAAAAAACATCCGTATCATTTTCCTTTACAGTACCTCATCGACAAACCAATTGCCTTGCCATTGTTCATATAAAAGATGACTATCTGATTCTGGAAATAGAAATTCTGCCAGAAGATGAATCCGCTACTACCTCATTTTTATCTGTCTATCAGGATGTCAAACATGTGATTACACGGCTGGAATCTGCACAGACTATTACATCTGCCTGTGAGATTGCTATCACCGAGTTAAAGAAGATCTCTGGTTTTGATCGGATTATGGTGTATCAGTTTGATGAAAACTGGAATGGTACTGTCATTGCCGAAACGCTGGAAGAAGGCATGGAGCCTTATCTGGGTCTGGTATTTCCGGCTTCGGATGTACCTCGCCAGGCCAGAGCCTTGTATCTGCAAAATCCCTATCGGCAGATACCTGACCGTGAATACACTCCCGTAAAGTTATATCCTCTGCTAAATCCTGCCACAGACACATTTATTGATCTGTCTGATTGCAATTTGCGGAGTGTAGCATCCGTTCATATAGAGTACCTGCGTAATATGAATGTGATGTCGTCTATGTCTATCCGTATTATAAAAGACAACAGATTATGGGGACTGATTGCCTGTCATCATCGTCAGGCTAAGTTTATTCCTTATCAGCTTTGTTCTGTTTTTGAGCTTTTGTCTGGTTTCATATCCTCTACGTTTTCACGGCTTCAGGTACTAGAGGAGTTTCAGCGTAACTCACACCTACAGACCATTCATGCCCGTCTGGCAGAGCAGATCTATGCAGAAGATAGCCTGGTCAAAGGATTGCTACAAAAAGAGACAACCGTACTGGATCTTTTACAAGCTGAAGGGGCTGCTTTAACCTATAGTCGGGGTATGGAAACCATTGGAGTTACACCCGATGAGGACGAAGTAAAGAATCTGATCATGTGGTTACAGGGTAATAAACCAGACAAGGTCTTTTCTACCGACTCTATAGCTTCTGTATATGATAATGAAAAGCTGTCTCAGGACATCGCAGGGATGATTGCTATTCCCATTCATCCGGCAAAAGACGAATACCTGTTTGTGTTCCGGTCAGAAGCGATTCAAAAAATTAACTGGGGAGGAAATCCGGATGAGGCGATACAATTTGAGCAGGATAAGAAAAACTATCACCCGCGCAATTCGTTTAAAATATGGCAACAGACCGTAAAAGATACTTCCTTGCCCTGGCATACACAGGAAATTCAGGTCGCTGATTCACTTCAGCATATTTTACTCGAATATACGTTACGTAAAAGCGTTGTTTAACGCTCTAACAGACAGAGAAGCACGTGAAAAAGAATCATTCTGTAGATACAAAATTAACGGAAGTACCTATTGACAGACAGCATTTTATTGTAGCAATAGGTGCTTCAGCAGGAGGGCTGGAGGCCATTCATGACTTTTTTGATAATGTAACAGAGAGTTCAAATCTCTCTTTTGTCATTATTCAGCACCTGTCGCCAGACTACAAAAGTCTTCTGGTTGAACTGGTAGCTAAGCATACCTATATGAAAGTACAGGAAGCTGAGGATGGTGTGTTGTTAGAGAGAGGGTGCATCTATGTAATTCCACCCAAAAAGATGATGACTATCTCAGACTGCCGACTACAGCTGACTGACAAAAAAAACATAGATAAAGGTCCAAATACTGCTATAGACATCTTTCTTCACAGCCTTGCCAAAGACAAAGGTGATAAGTCTATTGCTGTTATTTTGTCAGGTACAGGTACAGATGGCACAAAAGGGATTGAAGTAATCAGTAAGGCAGGCGGAATGGTGGTAGTACAGGAACCTGAATCTGCCAAGTTTGATGGAATGCCAAAAAGCGCTATTGCCACAGGTTGTGCTGATATGATCCTGGCCCCCTGGCAAATGCCGGAAGAAATTGCCAATTACATCGACGATACATCCAATGGTGTCTTTACAGAAAAGACTATGGATGAAAAGGTGCTGGAAGATATTCTGAAGCTAATCTATAAGAATACAGGATGCGATTTCCATAACTATAAATACCCAACTATTCTTCGGCGTATTGCTCGCAGGATAAAGAAACTGGAATTACGTCATGTAAAGGCATATCTCTCTTACCTGAAGAAACAACCAGGTGAATCGCAGGTTCTGTGCAAGGACTTTTTGATTGGTGTAACCAAATTCTTTCGAGACAAAGAAGCCTTTGATTCACTACAGGAACAGGTAATTTCTAAACTTATTCACGACAAATCGGCTGGTGAAACCATAAAGATCTGGGTTACTGCCTGTAGCAGTGGGGAAGAAGCTTACAGCATTGCGATCCTGCTATATGACATGATCGCACAGTCAAAGAAAAACCTTTCTATTAAGATTTTTGCTACAGACACAGATGCTAATGCCATAGATTATGCTTCTCGTGGTATTTATGAAACTACTATAGAAAAAGACATTCCTGCTTCTTATCTGGATTCCTATTTTATAAAACGGGATGCTACCTATCAGATTATTCCAGAGATACGCAAGCTTATTGTCTTTGCCAAGCATAATATTATCACCGATCCTCCTTTTATTAAAAATGATCTGGTGACATGTAGAAACATGCTGATTTATATGAATTCTGCTCTGCAGAAGAAGGTGCTTTCTACATTGCATTTTGCTATGAATCCAGGAGGATATTTGTTTCTGGGTAGTACAGAGTCTGTGAGTATGATCAGGGAAACCCTGGAAGATGTAGACCGTAAATGGAAGATTTTCAGGCGTATCGAAACAGTTAACAGGCCGTATCATGAATTGTTCAGTAAACCATTAACTTCAACCAGAAGCTATACTCCGAGAACAGTTCCCGACTTCTCACAAGCCAAAACTCAGTCGGGCGACTTTTCTGAAGACATCAAGCAGATTTTGTGTGATGACCTGGGGTATGTGGCTATTTATATCGACAGCAACCTGGAAGTACGACATACAGCAGGCGATTATAAAAAATTTCTTTCGTTGCCGGATAAGCAGATCAATCTGAACTTATTAAAACTGCTTTCCAAAAGTCTGGTAATTCCTGTTCATAAGATGATACGGCAGGCATGGAATAATAACGAAAAGGTTAATGAGGAGAAGGTAACCTATCGATCCAGTGAGGGAATCAAGCAGGTAAGTGTTCTGGTCAGACCTATGCCTGCTTCTTCATTAAAGACAGGCTATACACTGATTTTACTGAAAGAACTTCCTGTAACAGTTCAGCCTGTAGAAGAAACACCTGTAAAGATAGGTGAACTTAATGATCCGGATTTTCTGAATGGCTTGCATGAAGAGCTTAACGAAACCAAGCTGAGTTTGCAAACTACTATTGAAGAGCTTGAGACTACTAACGAAGAGCTCCAGAGTGCCAACGAGGAGATGATCTCTTCCAATGAAGAACTGCAAAGTTCCAATGAAGAGCTGCAGTCGCTCAATGAAGAACTACATACACTAAATACAGAACACCAACTTAAAATCAATGAGCTCATCCAGCTTAATGATGACCTGAATAACTATTTCCGAAGCACAGATATTGGCCAGATATTTCTCGACAAGGATTTACGGATACGTAAATTCAATCCATCCGTGGGTAAGCTGGTGAACCTGATCGAAAGCGACATTGGCCGACCTATTACTGATATCTCTACCAATTTGCTCAATATCAATATTGATAATGCATTACAGGAGGTTATCAGTACCAAAATGGTGGTGGAGAAGGAGATTTTTACCAGGTCCGGACAGTCGTATTTGATGAAGTTATACCCTTACATCAACAATAATAACAAATCTGACGGTATCATACTTACTTTTGTAGATATCAGTCTGATCAAGAATCTGAATGAGATCATTAACGGGGTATTTGAATCTTCTCAAAGCTCTATTTTTGCTTTTGAAACGGTGACGGATGGGGATCATAAGGTTCGGGATTTTACCTGTGTAGCTGCCAATCGTGCATCCGAGTCTTTCTGGAAAAAGCCTATTAATGCCATTATCAACCATTCACTGGAGTCAATTTTCCCGATAGATGTAAAGACAACGCTCTTCAAAGAGTTTCGGAAGGTATATACCCAAGGCATTCCATCACACTTTGAAATTGCCTTCGAACAAAAATCTTTTGAAGGAGTAGCAGTAAGAACTAAAAACGGAATCGCTGCTACCTTTACCAATGTTACAGATAAAAGAATGGATGAGGCTAAGTTGAGAAAGAACTTTAACGAACTCATTCGCACGAAGGAAGATCTGAAGGTACTTAACTCCAATTTGGAGGAAAAGATACAGGAACGTACACAGGAACTGAGTAAAAGTGAGGAGCGGTTCCGGTTGTTGTCCCAAGCTACAAACGATGCTATTATTGACTGGAGACTGATAGATAATGATATCTGGTATAGTGATAGCTTTTTCTCAATGTTCGGATATAAAAATGCAGAACCTCAGCAGTCCCGTAAACTGTGGTCTGCCAATATCCATCCGGACGATAAAGAAAGAGTACAATCTACGATTCATAGACTGCTTAATACCAATACCAGTCACTTCTCACTGGAATATCGCTTTCAGAAGTCTGATGGGGGGTATGCAGAAGTACTTGATCGTTCGTATATTTTGCATGATGAATATGGCACACCCTACCGGATGCTAAAATCCATGTTGGATATTACCGAACTTCGTAAGGCGAGGCAGGAAGTAAAGTGGAACATAGAACAACGACAGTTTCTGGCAGAATCTGTTCCGTTGATCGTATGGACTGCCAATCCGGATGGAAAGATCACATTTATCAATAAAAACTTCGAGCTGTTTACAGGTGAGTCTGCTACAGAAGCAGCGGACTATAGCTGGAAACGTTTTGTTGACCCAGCCGATTTGCTCAAACTAAAAAAGATCTGGCTATCAGCTTTGCGGTCTACACATGATTTTGAGGTAGAGATTAAAATTCGTAATGCCAGCCATGAATATAAGTGGCATTTGTTACGGGCTCGTGCTCAGCTCTCCAATCGTGTAATTAATTCCTGGGTAGGTAGTGCTACGGATATTGACCAGCAGAAAAGGATTTCGGAAGTTATGGAGCAGAAGGTGCTGGAACGTACAATAGAACTTAAAAAGCTGAATGTAGCTCTCAGAAGCAGTAACAATGATCTGCAACAGTTTGCATCAGTAGCATCACATGACTTAAAAGAGCCTATCCGCAAAATACACCTGTATGGTAACCTGTTGAAGAATAAGTATCTTCAAGAAATGGATGGGGCCACTATCTTTGCAGATAAGATTATACAGTCTGCTTCCCGTATGACCAAGCTGGTAAATGATCTGCTTAGTTATTCGAAAGTGTCAGATGGGTCTTTCTTTGAAATGCTTAACCTGAATACCATCATCACGGAGATTCTGGATGATCTCGAGATTGTGATTCGTGAGAAAGATGCTACCTTCTCGATTAGCCATTTCCCTATGATTGAGGCAATTCCAGGTCTGATCCGGCAATTATTTCAGAATCTGATCAGTAATGCACTCAAGTTTTCAAAACCAGATGTAGTGCCGTCAATTACCATTCATTCAACCGTGATCAGCGAGAAGAAATTCAGCAGTTCACCACAGAAAGATGGTGGTTTTGTACGCATTGTTGTCAAAGATAATGGTATTGGCTTTGATGAAGTCTACAAAGATAAAATCTTTACACTGTTTCAGAGGCTACATGGTACAGATGAATATGAAGGCACAGGCATAGGTCTGGCTCTTTGCAAAAAAATTATCGAAAAACACAACGGACTTATTGATGCGCATAGTCAGTTAGGTGAGGGGGCTGAGTTTATCATTATTCTACCTGTTAAACAAAATTAATCCTACTATCAGTATTCCGACCATTTTTCAAAACTATCGGAATACTGATTATGTCACTGAGATATCAGAATTTTGATATTTTTTTAGTTTAGTCAGAGTCTGATGTTTTGCAGTAGTGTATGCATTGAGAAAGCTGATACTCAGTGAGTGGTAAAGCAAATCGTATTACCTTGTAGAGTATTGGATGTCTTTATTACAAGAGGGGAAAGGGGAAAGTTATAAGAAAATGTGTTTACTCCCTTTACTTTTACGTATTAACATACAGTTTTCTTTTTCTTCATAGCAGGCTTTTTCGATATTAAAAAAATCATTGCATATTCGCAAAAAGGGATCAAAAACAATCTTCTCGGATGTGAAAGACACATCTGAAAGGATTATTTTAAGGCTGAGAAAATGTACATTATATACTGAGACTATTTATTAACCTTTATTTATTTAAAATGGAAACAGCTATCCGCCAGAAAATCGACACATGGCTTAGTGGTAATTATGATGCTGATACCAAAGCATACCTGAATAAACTTCTGACCGATAATAATGATGCGGAGTTGAATGATGCATTTTATAAGGATCTGGAGTTTGGTACAGGTGGATTGCGAGGCACTATTGGTATCGGAACCAACCGGATGAATCAGTATACAGTCGGAATGGCTACACAGGGATTGGCAAATTACCTGAAGCAGACCTATCCTAATGAAGAAATCCGTGTGGCTATTGCCCATGACAGTCGTATCAAGAGTGATACCTTTGCTCAGATTACTGCGGATGTATTTTCTGCCAATGGCATCAAAGTATTTCTGTTTCCGGAATTGCGTCCTACTCCTGAGTTATCATTTGCTGTTCGCGAACTGAAATGCCATTCAGGTGTAGTGATTACAGCTTCGCACAATCCAAAAGAATACAATGGCTATAAAGCTTACTGGAATGATGGGGGACAGGTAATTGCCCCACATGATAAGAATATCATTGGTGAAGTACAGAAGATCAAGTCTGTAGACGAAGTGAAGTTTGCCGGAAATCCGGATCTTATCGTAAAAATCGGACCTGAGCTGGATGAGAAATACCGGAAAATGATTCTGGGTAATGTAGTGTTCCCTGATGTGATTCAACGGCAGAAAGCCATGAAGATTGTCTTCACACCTATTCATGGAACAGGTATTACGCAGGTGCCACAGGTGCTGGAATTAATGGGTTTTACCAATGTACATGTAATAGAAGAGCAGGCAAAACCAGATGGTACTTTTCCTACGGTAGTATACCCCAACCCGGAAGAAAAAGAAGCGATGAGCCTGGCCTTAAAGAAGGCAGCAGAACTGGATGCGGATCTTATACTAGCTACTGATCCGGATAGTGACCGTGTTGGAATTGGTGTAAAGAATCACCATGGCAAATGGCAGTTGCTGAATGGCAACCAGACAGGTAGCCTAATTATCTATTATCTGTTACAGGCCTGGAAACAGGCTGGCAAGATCACTGGAAAAGAGTTTGTTGCCAAAACCATCGTAACTACTGATCTGATTGATAAGATGGCAGCTGACTATGGTGTGGAATGTCCAAACGTGCTGACTGGATTTAAATACATTGCTGCAAAAATTAAAGCATACGAAGGAGAGAAGAAATTTATCGCAGGTGGAGAAGAAAGCTACGGATACTTGGTGGGAGATGCTGTTCGTGATAAAGATGCCATTGCATCTTGTGCTATCATTGCTGAGCTGGTTGCTTATGCCAAAGATAAGGGTATTAGCTTGTTTGACATGATGCGTGAGATGTACGCCAAATATGGCTTCTACTACGAAACATTGATTTCTCTTACTAAGAAAGGTCAATCCGGAGCTGAGGAAATTAAGCAGATGATGAACAATATGCGTAATAATCCTCCGAAAACAGTAGCGGGTTCGCCATTGGTACGTCTGCTGGACTATGAACTCGGACAGGATCGCGATCTGATAAACGGAACTACCAAACCAACTGAGTTGGAAAAATCAGATGTACTGCAATTTATTACTGCTGACGGCACAAAAGTATCAGCACGGCCTTCTGGTACAGAGCCTAAAATCAAGTTTTATGTGTCTGTAAATGAGCCGCTGGAAAATAAGGAAGACTTTGATGCCGTTTTTGAAAAGCTGAAAGGTAAAGTAGCTAGCATTGTAGAAGAACTGAAGTTAAGCTAGATACAATATAATTACCAATACCATTTCTCCCTTATGTCTGACTTGTTCAGGATAAGGGAGATTTTTTTATGGCTGATGTTATTCGGGTGCATATAGTGGTAAATGGCTAATTATCAATAGTTAAGTTGATTGTGCTTGATACGAAGAAATTATTTCTATGTGTTTATTTTTTATGTATTCTAAATACTAACAGACATTATTTTTATAGAATCTTTGCAAAAGATATAACATCGCCAATCCTTTGAATGATTCTCAGATTGAATTCTTTCTGAAAAAGATAAAAGCAAGCCAGGGATGAAATCACAAGTACGATTACTTGAGTGTACACAGAAACACAACAGGTGACCTGAGTACGCAATACTGTATAAAGTAATAACCAACTTCTGTCAATTTCTTAAAATGTTTAGAATACGAATTTTACAGACTATTTGTCTCTTATTTATCTGTACATCCCTTTATGCACAGGGATCTTTACAAATTAATTTAAAAAAGCAAAAGCTTGATTTGGGAGAAACTACTCTGCGGGGGACACCTTTTTATATCTCTCGTGTTGTTGATGCCCGTCCATTGAAAACACACATCGGTACCGTACATCGTGGATTTGATGATAACAAAACTTCAGCCTTTCTTGAAGGTGGTATTGAATCTCAATTGCAGGATTTTTTTAATCGAAGTCTTCCCGTTACTCAGGGTTATACTGCTGTGATTCTTAAAGTGAATCAGTTGTCTATTGCTGAAATGGGCAATACAAAAGATATGAGTCTGGCTTCTCAGATAGGAACAGCAGCCATTGTCATGGATTTTATTGTTAAACATGAAGATTCACTTTATGTAGTGTTTCAGGGGTCTGCTTTGGTAAAAAGATATGGAATTGATGTTACAACTGCACATGATAATACAATTGCCAAAGCATTAAGTGAGTGTATTGTAAAGTTTGCCAAAAGTTCATGGAAGGAAATAGCTGATCCAGTACATGCTATTACAGAAGAACAGCTTTTAGCTCCTGTAGCTATGGATAAGAATTTACTGGATCTTCCTGTTTTACAGGGAGGAACTATCTGGCAGGGAATTTATTATTCATTGGATGATTTTCGCAATAATGCCCCTGATAACAAACAGGCCTTTGGTGTAGATCGTAAACCTAGAAAAGGAGATGAGTGGGTTGGTGTGGATCAGGTAACCCCTTATCTGGTAACAGCAGAAGATAAACATAAAACCCTTAAAAAAGCATGGGGATTCTCAGACGGCAGTCAGGCCTATATTTACTATGATAAAGATTATTTCCCTATTCGGCAGGAAGGAAGCGGCTTTTTCTTTGATGCATATGCTTCGGAACGTCGTAGATATACATACTATGGTGTACCGGTTGGTACACCTATGCCTGTTGGAGGTGCTGTGGTTGTTAGTGCAGTGGTTGGCATTGGAATTCCTGCACCTCGTAAGAAACAAACATATCAATTTGATATTATGACAGGTCAAATCAGTGAGTGGGACGCTAATTCATATGAGGCAAGGTCTGCAACCCAATCAACTTCAGGTGGTGTGGCCAAAGTATTGATTTACTACAAAAAGGGAAAGGGTTCTGATGACAAACCTGTTACTGTTCAGTTACGCAATGCTTCAGATGCAGTTCCTTTAACCTTATCTGCTGATTCATACGAGGAAATCAGCTGGGAGGACTTATTGTCGGAACTAAATGTATGTGTAGAGGGGCAACAAAATCCATGTTATTCTTTTCTTCCTGATGTGACTAAAATCAATTACCTGGAATATATGCCTTCTGCTATCGGCACTTCGGAGAGCTTGATTCGGCCTGTAAAGGAACAGGAGGCAGTTTTTTATCTGAAGAAGATCAAAGCGGCTCAGGAAAAAGCCCAAAAGCGTCAAGCTGCAGATAAATAATACAATCAGGTTACGAATAGCTGAATGTCTATGTTGAAATGTACAAGTTTTAGTTAAAAAAATACAAGGTTGTAGGTTTTCTGAAACAAGATTCTTATCATTGTGTTAGATAGACGCATTCGAGAATCTGTCTTCTTGTACAGGTATACGTTCACCCTTTTCCAACGACTTTGTTTAGTTTGTATGTCACATCGTAGAGATTTTCTGAAGCAGTCAGCCTCATTGGTTATGGGAGGCCTGGCCTTTTCCTATTCTGATCAGCTTTTTGCAAAGCCAATGCATTCTGTTGGCATTCAGTTATATACCCTAATGTCTGTCATTGACAAAGATGTAGAAGGTACCTTAAAACAGGTAGCTGCTTTGGGATATAAAGACCTCGAGTCTGCTTTTAGTATGAAAGGAGGCTTTTATGGGTTGAGTGCCAAAGAATTTGCAGCTCTTGCCAAGAAACTGGGATTGGCTTGGCGATCGCACCATGCGATGGGAGCCCCTCTGAAGCCTAATCCTAATTTTGATATTACCAAACTTCCCAAGTTTGATACCTTAAAAAATGATACACAAAAGATTGTTGATTCGGTAGCAGAAGGAGGAATTTCCTATCTGGTATGTGCCAATATTCCTATTGATACAGAAGATGAGGTAAAAGAAGCAGTAGACATTTTGAGTAAAGCAGGAGAGGCTGCCAAAAAAGCAGGATTGACGTTTGTCTATCACAATCACGATAAAGAATTTGCACAGGTAAATGGCAAGCGCCCCTACGATGTTTTCCTCTCACAGATAAGCCCTGATCTGATGAAAATGGAACTGGATCTGGCCTGGGTGACCAAAGCAGGAGTTGATCCGGTTGAATTATTTAAAAAACATCCAGGTCGTTTCCCATTATGGCACGCCAAGGATTTTGATAAAGAATTTAAAACATTACTTCCTGTAGGACAAGGTGTAGTAGATTTTAAGAAAATATTTGCCGCTGCACAGACTGCTGGTATGAAATATTTCTTTGTGGAGCATGATATGGCACCTCAGCCCTTTGAAAGCATCAAAGCCAGTATGGATAATCTGAAAAAGCTACTGGCATAAAATCATTGTAAGGTGAAAGTACCTATAATACCAGATTAGTAATGTATTGATAAAATACTAAATTGTCGGAATCAACTAAAAACCTACATTTCATAGAAGTGTAGGTTTTTTATTTTGGTTACAGATTTATAATATGTTTCTTGGTATAAAAAAAGTATGATATCAATTCTTGACAATAGTGACAGGGCACGCCATGTAGTTCTTTTCTTTTGGGTGTATTTGGGAATAATAGTTGCTGCTACTGGTGCAGATTGTCTGCAATTATGGATTATAAGCAAATGGGAAGCTGGGAAAGAAGTAAATCCTACCTTCAGGAATATACATTACTGGCTATACTTGTTACTTAATTTAAGTATATCTGCTACCTTTGTTGCTACCATTATTGTTTTTATCCAATGGTTTAGAAGAGCATACCATAACCTCCAAAGAGGAGGGAACTATATTATGAATTCTGAAAGTGCCGCGCTCTGGCACTGGTTCATACCCATTGCTAACCTTTTCTGGCCTTACAAGATCATGAAAGAGATTTGGTATGAGACACAAGGAACCTATACTTCTGATTTAAAGAGTCATGGTATATTGCGTGTCTGGTGGATACTTTTTATTATAAGCAATTTTCGTTTTGAAGTTCAAACAAATGGTAAAGCAGAAAATCTCATACGCAATAATATAATAGATATTGCCAGAGATATTATTACTATTCCTGCAATTCTGGTAACTATCTATGTTGTAAAGCAGGCTGCTTCTTTTGAGGAACAGTATATGCAGCAGCAAAAGATCGAATCATTGGGCACAACTGTTCCTGTAACAGAGGATAATCGGGAAGAAGAATTCTATTGATAATCATAGACTTCTTTTCATCAGTAAGTCTGTTTGAGGATCGTCACCTAACAGAAAAATATGTGAGCCAAATACTTCAAAGCCCCATTTCTGATAAAAGGAAATAGCTTTCGTATTATGTTCCCATACCCCTAACCAGATTGTTTGGAATCCTTGCTGACTGGCTATTTTCAGGCAATATTCCATCAGGTGTTTACCAACTCCTGTACCTATCTGATTATGGTCTACATAAATGCGTTGTAGCTCTATAGGCAGAGGATCTGTTAATTCTTCCGGATTGTTGTTTTGGCGGAGTTTTGCATACCCTACTGGTGAATCATTAATATAGGCTACATAATACAACGAGTTCACATCTTGAATATCTTCTGTGAATGCTTCTGTGGTAAAGGCTTCAGAAACATAAGCTTCCATGTTCTCAGGTGTATTTTGTGAGGCAAAGGCGCTTTCAAAAGTTTGTTTTCCCAGAGTCGCAAGCATAGCGGCATCAGCTGGAGTTGCCTGACGAATAGTAACGGACATACGATGGTTTGGTTTGATATCAGACAATATACTGATTTTTGTATCATCTGTAAAGTAGGCGTGCTTTCTCTATTACTCTGAAAAAGAAAAAGCAACTCTGGTTTGTATTGAGTACTACTAACCAGAGTTGCTTTGTGTATTTTCATAACAGCTGGTCTATACTGTTTTAAGTTCGTTAAGTGCTAACCAAGTCATTAATCCGGCCCCAAGCGGAAGAGCAGCTTCATCCACATCAAAAGTAGGAGTATGTACAGATGAAATAATACCACGAGCCTCATTGCGTGTTCCTAGGCGATAGAAACAAGCATCTGTGTGTTGAGTATAGAAAGCAAAATCTTCTCCCGCCATCCAGATATCAAGATCTAGTACATTTTCAGCGCCCAGATAATCAATTGCATAGTTTTTGGCGCGGCGAGTCAGTTCCGGATGATTTTTCAGAAATGGATAGCCTTTACGAATTTCAAACTCACAACTTCCGCCCATAGCTTCAGCAATCCCTTCTGCCATTTTCACCATAGTCTTATGAGCTTTCTCTCTCCATACTTCATCCATAGTTCGGAAAGTACCTTCTATATATACTTCATTGGGAATAACATTGGTTGCACCATTGGCAATTACTTTTCCAAAGGAAAGTACGCATGGGATTTTTGGTGGTGCATTGCGACTTACAATCTGTTGCAGAGATACAATAAGGTGTGCAGCTATTAAAACAGGGTCAATGTTATACTCAGGCATAGCTCCATGACCACCCTTGCCTTTTACCTTTATATAAATCTCGTCGGTACTGGCCATATACAAACCTTCCCGAAATCCAACCTTGCCAACAGGAATATTAGGGGCTACATGCTGTCCAAACATACCATTAGGAGCCGGATTCTGCAGAACTCCATCCCGTATCATCAGAGATGCTCCTCCCGGAATTTTTTCTTCACCTGGTTGAAAAACCAGTTTCACAGAACCTTCAAACTGATCCCGTAAGGCATGCAATATTTTGGCTGTACCTAATAGAGAAGAGGTGTGTACATCATGTCCGCAAGCATGCATAACACCTTCATTCAACGATTTATAGGGAACATCATTGGCTTCTGTAATTGGCAAAGCATCCATATCTGCCCGTAGAGCTACTGTTTTGGATTCCGGATTTTTTCCTTCTATTAAAACAACCACCCCTGTATCTGCTATGCCTTCCTGTGGAGTCAGTCCTATCTGACGGATATAGTCGGCAACAAAGCGGGCGGTTTTCTTTTCGTGAAAAGATAATTCCGGATGCATATGCAGGTGTCTCCGGTTGGAGATAATTTCTTCTGAATATTGATTGGCTAGAGATTTGATCTGGTCAAGCATTGTGTATGTTAGGAGTATTTGAGTACTACGATTTGTTTGTATTGATTAGTGTATAGTTATTTATCTTGTTTCTGAGGAGGGTTTTCCATACCTGACAGTTTCCAGGTCTCCTCATAAACAGATGCATACGTTATTTCAAGTTTTGCGGTTTGATTTCCGAAAATATTTCTCATCTTCTCTGCGTCCTTTTGAGAGTCTTCAATACTAATAAGCTCTATAGTTTGGCCAGCGGGTATCACTCTTCCAGGCCGAACATTAGATGTCAGAGAGTAAATAGTGTCTTTAGGAAAGATGGCAGCTTGGTAAAAATCTGTATGATCTCCTATATAGGCTTTGCCTTTGTAATAAACACGAATATCTTTGATAAACGCGGGCCCTACACCATTATTAACCAGAATTAGTTTGTAGGTACTCTCTCTTGGGCTTGAGTTCCACATCTCCAGATAGGGTAATACAGAGGCATATTGCTGTTTCTGAATCAGTCGGGCTTCATAAATATAGATAACGAAAGTGCCTACACTGATAAGGAAGGCGGTAATTCCAAAGATACGGTCACTATTGAATGACTTTGCTATTCCCATGAGATTGAATGTTGGTGCAAATTTCTATATTTCCGCAATATTAACAAGCAATAAAGTGAACGTAAAATAGTACCTTGCTCTGAATTAGCGGAAAATTATATCCTCATATCATAAAGCAAGGAATCATACATCTCTCTCTATTCTAATGGACACGTTGCATTTGTCTGCCATTTATATCTATCCTATTAAGTCATTGGGTGGTTTTTCTGTTACCGAATCCTCTGTTGAGGAGCGAGGACTGAAATATGATCGTCGCTGGATGCTTGTCGATGAAAACAACAAGTTTCTGACACAGCGAAGTAATGCCAGACTTGCTTTGTTGCAGGTGTCTATATCTAATGACAGCTTGCTGGTAACACATAAGCACACTCATGAAAAAATTGCTATCCCTTTACAACCTCAGACTTCCGAACATCTTCAGGTACAGGTATGGGATGACACCTGTGAGGCCGTAGTGGTTGATTCGGTTGCTGACACATTTTTTAGTGACTATATGGGGAGCCGTTGTCGGCTGGTCTATATGCCCGATTCTTCTATTCGTCCTGTAGATCCACATTATGCTGTTACAGATAACTATACCAGCTTTTCAGATGCATATCCGTTTCTGATGATTGGACAATCGTCACTGGATGATCTGAATGGTAAATTGGAAGAGAAACTACCCATGAACAGGTTCCGGCCTAATCTGGTTATAAGTGGAGGGACTCCCTATGCAGAAGAAAGCTGGCGAGAGATACAGATAGGAGAGGCTCATTTTTATGGAGTAAAGCCCTGTGCCCGTTGTGTTGTGACCACTACCGATCAGCAAACTGCCAAGGTTGGCAAAGAGCCGTTACGCACTTTAGCGACATACCGGAAAGTGGGAAATAAGATTTTATTTGGCCAGAACCTGGTCTTTGGACGCAAAGGATCCGCTATACGCGTTGGTGATTTGGTGTCTATTTCTTCTGTTAATGGCTGATAATCTGACGATAAGGTTCGTAGAAATAAGTGTATATCCTGTTTAAAGGTCTCAGAATTATCCTTATACAAGGAAATTTTAACACGATTTTAAAAAGCAGGTATTTCTGATTTTTGTAGATTGGGCTCCTGTTTTATTTCTTTTCTGTCTTTCACTTTTAACCTTTTATTGAATCAATGAACGCTAAAGTGCGCATACAACTCTCGGTAATGATGTTTCTCCAGTTCTTTGTCTGGGGTTCCTGGTATGGACAAATGAGCAAATATTTATTTACACAACTCAATGCAACTGGTGATCAGGTAGGGAGTGCATATGCTGCATTTTCTGTAGCAATGATTTTTGCACCGTTTTTTGTAGGTATGATTGCTGACCGTTATTTCGCAGCTCAAAAAGTTTTAGGAACCTTAAATTTACTAGGCGCCGGCCTTCTGTTTTATCTTACTCAGATTACAGATGCAGATTTGTTTTTCTGGGTTATGTTGGCTTATTGTTTGTCTTTTGCTCCAACAATTGCTTTGACAACATCCATTTCAATGCGTCAGATGGCAAATCCGGAAAAAGATTTTCCATCCATTCGTGTACTTGGAACTCTGGCTTGGATAATCGTAACCAATATAATTGGTTTTATGGATATTGGAGATAAAGTTACCATATTCCAAATCTCCATGATTTCATCTGTTGTTCTAGGATTGTTTTCATTTGCTCTGCCAAATACTCCGCCTACATCTACCGGGTCAACTAGCTTTACACAGATTATAGGTGCTGATGCTTTCGTTCTCTTCCGGAATCGTTCATTTGTCATTTTCTTTATTGCTTCTATTCTGATTTGTATTCCATTATCATTCTATTATGCAATGGCTAATCCTGCTTTGACAGATGCAGGAATGACCAACGTGGAAAATAAAATGTCGCTTGGACAGGCTTCTGAAGTTATTTTTATGTTACTACTTCCACTTGCATTTAGCCGTTTAGGTGTAAAATGGATATTGGTAACCGGGTTATTGGCATGGATTGCCCGATTTGTATTCTTTGCTTATGGTGATGCGGATTCTGGTGAATGGATGTTTTATCTGGCAATTGTTTTACATGGTGTTTGTTATGATTTCTTCTTTGTTACTGGCCAGATTTATACAGAAACAAAAGCAGGTGAAAAGATAAAGTCTCAAGCACAAGGGTTAATTTCTCTGGCTACTTATGGTGTGGGTATGTTTATTGGGTCTAAACTGGCTGGTAAGGTTACAGATATGTATACAGTGAATAATGTGAAAGACTGGACGCATATTTGGTTAATTCCTGCCGGTATTGCTGTTGTTGTATTAATCATGTTTCTGGTTGCCTTCCGTGAAGATAAGCCCTCAACAAAAGAAAAAGCAACTGTCTTATCGTAATAAAGAGAGATAAGATTTGTTATAACTTATTGAATTTCATATGTTATCTGCCAGATCGGATTGTCGGTCTGGCAGATTTTTTTATCTATTATACCCTCATTTTTTAATAGAAAATTAATTTGAAAAATATTTGTATATACATTAAATGTTTATACATTTGTGTCATCAAGTAGTTATCACTTATTCATTTTATACACTTTATAATATTTAAAACTATGGCAACATGGGCAATTGATCCACTGCATTCAGAAATTCAGTTTCGGGTTAAACACTTAGTGATTTCAAACGTAACAGGAAGCTTTCAGAAATTTGAAGGTAAGGTTGAAGCTGACAAAGAAGATTTCTCAGATGCTTCTATAGCATTTTCAGCCGATATCGACAGCATCTTTACAGGTAATGAGCAACGTGACGGACACTTAAAGTCTGGTGATTTCTTTGATGCTGCTCAACATCCGAAATTATCTTTCCAATCTACTTCCTTTAAAAAAGTAAGTGGAGATGAGTTTGCATTGGAAGGTGATCTTTCTATAAAAGGAGTTACCAAACCTGTAAAACTGGAAGTGGAATTTGGTGGAACAACGAAAGACCTGTATGGCAACACTAAAGCTGGTTTCGAAATAAAAGGTAAAATCAGCCGTAAAGCATTTGGTTTAACATGGGATGCTGTGACTGAGGCAGGTGGAGCTGTGGTATCTGATGAGATCCGTTTGATACTGAATGTACAAGTTGCAAAACAAGCTTAATAGTTTTTTAGCAATCAATTCATACAAAACAAAACCTCATTCGACGAGAGCTATTCTCTTGTTCGAATGAGGTTTTGTTTTGTAAGGATGTTTTGACTGTTATTCGTCGTTTTTATCAGTAGTAAGTTGTTTGAATCGGAAAATAGGATGGAGGCTATCCTGATCATTTACCTTAACATTCAAATCTTTGATCTTTCCGGTACGCATGTCAAATACCCAGCCATGGATGTTAAGTTCTCTGCGTTCCCATGCTTTTTGTACAATAGATGTCTCAGCCAGATTATACACCTGAGTAATTACGTTTAGTTCTACCAGACGATCGGCACGTTCCTGATCATCGTTCAGGCTATCAAGTAAAACGGAATGTTTGAAGTAAACTTCTTTAATATTCTGTAGCCATTTATTTACCAAACCGTAGTTTTCCTGTTTCATGGCTGCCAGTACACCTCCACAACCATAGTGTCCGCAAACAATAATATGTTGTACATGAAGTACTTCTACTGCATACTGCACAACACTCATTGCATTTAGATCTGTATGTACAATTACATTAGCAATATTCCGGTGAACAAAAATTTCGCCTGGCTCAGATTGGGTAATTACTTCTGCTCCTACACGACTATCTGCACAACCAATCCAAAGTACATGAGGACTCTGACCACTGGATAATTTATCAAAATAGTCTGGGTCCTGAGAAAGTCTTGATTCTACCCAAGACTCGTTGTTTTGCAACATTCTCTCATAAAGTTCATTCGATACAGGCATCCTAATTAGTTTAGTTAAAATAAAAGAAGAACGAAATACAGGTTATAAAAACAGCAGGTCTGGCAACAAAGAAACTAAAATTTTTGCGTGTACCCAACTTCATTTTTACAGGCATACTTTTTTAACCCATAGAGTAACTTACATACTTGTGATTTACACAAGGAAATAAATAAAGTGATCATTTTGTGTATTTAATATTATGGAGTCTATCGATAAACAAACTATTCTGAGGTTAGCAAATCAGAATGCCAAACCTTGTATTTCTATTTATATGCCTACACATCGCAAAGGTGATGAGGTAAATGAAGGTTTGGACAGAATTCTGTTTAAAAATCAAGTACAGAAAGTAAAAAACGAGCTACTTCGTGCAGATATGCGTAGTAATGAGGTGGATGAGTTGTTGAAACCTTTGGAAGGATTATTAAATGATAAAGAATTCTGGAAGAATCAAACCGAAGGTTTGGCTGTATTTCGGAATCCTGAGTTGTTTGAATACTTTCAAAGCCCAATTCCATTCAATGATTTATGTGAGATAAATAGTCAGTTTAGACTGAGGCCTTTATTTGCGTTTACCCAGTCCTCATCGGAATATTATATTCTTAATATTACCCAAAAAGGAGCTTCGCTTTTTCAGGCAGATCAGTATTTTATTCATCCTGTTGATACACAGGATCTGTTTCCTGCCAGTATGGACGAAATACTGGAACCTTATGAGCTGGAATCTGAAGGTCAAGGACAACCACAAAGCAAGTCTGGCCGAATGCAAGGAGAAGCAAGTGTACATCGGGGAGCAAAAGAAGAAAACAAATACAAAGATCATTTACTTGCCGATTACTTCCGGGAAATTGATAAAGGTGTGAAACAATTACTGGCCCAATCGAAAAAGCCTTTGGTACTGGCATGTGTGGAATACTACCATCCTATCTATCATGAAGTAAACACCTATCCATTTCTTCGTGAAAAAGGTATTACAGGAAGCTTGGGTACTATTAGTCAGAACGAAATACACCATAAGGCAAACGAACTGCTGGGCGATTATTTTACTGAACGTCAAGACAAGCGTATTACGCAATATCAAAATAGCAGTGGCAGCGGATTAATTTCACACGACTTGCGCCAGATTCTGGAATCTGCTGTGACAGGTCGGGTTGATACCTTGTTTGTAAAGGATGATGTCGAGGTTTGGGGACTGTTTGATGAGAATAATCTGACTGCAACTATTCATGATGAACGTAAAGACAATGATGAATCTTTAATCGATAAGGCGATTATACTAACATTGCGTAATGGAGGTGAAATCTATATCATGAATGATGTAAATGTGCTTCCACATACATCAGAAAGCAATATTGGCATTGCTGCTCTACATCGGTTTTAGATATATCTGATTTGCCAGATTTTGATTATCGTCTTATAATAATGTTAATCTGAATCTGGTTAGTTTATTTATTTTTCATTTTAACTATGTACGATTATGAGCCAGAATCGCGTAAAAGGGCCGAATAGAAATGACTCTCCGCTTAAGAAGGGGGCTCCATCTGGAGAAGGTAGAAGTAAAGCAGGAAGTAAACCGGTATTAGATCTGGATAATCCGGAACAACACGAGGAGATGCGTGAAAAGTATACAGATGGTCCTGATGAAGCCAGTGCTAATGTAAGGGTATTGCATCCCAACCGGAATACAGATAAGCCTTCTATAGATAATAATACATACGGATAGTCATAATTGAACAACTGCTATAGCTTATAACACGTCTCATCCTTAGATTTAAGGTGAGGCGTGTTATATTTTTTGAACTGAGCATAGTTTATGGCAAAAACATTTTTAGAGAAGGCAAGGCGTCTCTCTTATCAGTAATCAAATTGCTTATTATTCTAATCAATTTTCATTTTCACTAGAGTTGCGATCATTTTTTCTCTTATGCACAACTCACCACAAACTATTTTTGACCTGAACCGCTGTCACATGTTCTGTTGCGCATTATTCACTGCTGCAAACAAAATGATCAGAGTTGACGGTAAAAGTTTTGCTTACATAGAATTATGTGGAGAAGATACTTTTGCCGTGAAATAAATACAAACTGAAACTTATTGTGAATCCAACATACATTGTCTGAAAAAACAAGTTCCTTGCTAAAATTTAGTAGATGAAGCTCTAAGTGCAACTATCCGTTTTGATAAGCTGTGATCGGACTTTATGTTAACAATCTAATTGAAACCTCTGTATAGAGAATAGAGTTTTTTTTATATTATATAGTAATATACCACAAAGTATAGATCATATCGAACATTTTCGATATGATCTGAGTTGTAGGATCAGAAACTAACTCTTCTAAAACCAATATGAGTCTGATTGAAGCCTTAAACTGGCGTTATGCCACTAAACAAATGACTGGGGAAATCGTACCTCAGGAAAAAGTAGATACTATTCTGGAGGCTGCTCGTCTGGCTCCTACCTCTTCCGGTTTACAACCTTTCGAAATACTGGTTATCACGAATCCAGAATTAAAAAAACAGATACAACCTATTGCTAATGGTCAGCCACAGATCGTAAGTGGTTCTCATCTATTGGTATTTACTGCATGGGACAATTATACCGAAGATCGTATCAATGAATTTTTTGATCGTACCAATGCTGAACGTGGGATTGTAAACGAGAGATTTGAGGCATATCGTAATATGTTGTTACGTATATATCCTGTTCGTCCGGCAGAGGAAAACTTCCAGCATGCTGCTAGACAGGCATATATTGGATTAGGTCTTGCTATTGCGGCAGCGGCATTAGAAAAAGTAGATGCTACACCTATGGAAGGCTTTGATGCAAAAGCTCTGGATGAATTTCTGAAGTTAAAAGAAAAAGGATTACGTAGTGTAGCTCTTCTTCCATTGGGCTATCGGGATGTGGAAAAAGATTTTCTGGTCAGTCAGAAAAAAATCAGAAAAAGCAAAGAGAACTTTATTACAGAACTGAAGTAATAATCTTCTTTGAAGAAAAAAGAAGCGTCTAAAAGCAATGCCTCGCAAAACTTTTAGACGCTTTTTATTTTAAGGCTGTTTTTAAGCTAATTTTTATACGATAGAGACAGATCTAGACTGCTTTACCATACTAGCTTATACACAACTCCATCCATCTCTTCAATTTCCTTTATTAACTCATTGCTTGGATTTATGCGATATAGTCGGGATTTTCCTTCTACCTGCATTTTCTCACGAGAATCTGAAAGAGAGATACGCAATTCACAGTCACCTGGATAGTTTTTGGCCAGATCTGCCAGTTTGCTAATTACAGTTGCATTGATGGTAGTCAGATCCAAACTAAGTTGAACACCCTTACATAGCTTTTGACGCATTTCGCTTAACAATTGCATTTGTTGAGGCTTAAACTCAAATTGATCTGTTGAGTTAAAGAAACGGGGCTCGTATTTACCTTTAATAAATATGAAGCCGCCTTCCTGCAGGTAGTTCGCAAATTTTACGTGATTCTCGCCAAATAGTGCGATTTCCATTGAAGCGTTATAGTCTTCCAATGTGAATATTGTGAAAGGATTACCACTTTTGGAAATACGGGTTCCGGTCTTGGTAATGATGCCTGCAATGTTTATTTCTCTATTTTTAAAGTTCTCAACCTGATCAATCGGAGTGATGGCAAACTGTGACATCTCAATACGGTATTGATCCAGCGGGTGTCCTGAAATATAGAAACCTACTACCTCTTTTTCGTGTTTTAACCGCTCAATTTCAGTCCACTGCTCGCAAGGCATTACACGGGGAGGAGGTAATTCTCCGCCTCCATCTGCTCCTCCAAACAAGCTTTGCTGAATTTTTCCTTTTTCAGACTGAGCCTGGTTCCCAAATTTGATTGCCTTTTCGATTAGTGTACCTCCGTTATCAGCAAAGTACTGGGCTCTGTGTAGGCCAAAACTGTCAAATGCGCCACCATAGGCAAGACTTTCAAATGTTTTTTTATTAACTGTTCGTAAGTTTACCCGTTTGGTCAGATCAAAGATGTCTTTGTAGGGGCCATTGGTTTCCCGTTCATTTATCAGATCACCTACAGCCGCTTCTCCGGCTCCTTTGATAGCGCCCAGCCCAAAACGTATCTGTCCTGCTTTATTTACGTCAAATACAATACTACTTTCATTTACATCTGGCCCTAGTACAGGAATCCCTGCCCGTTTACATTCTTCCATGAAGAACGTTATCTTTTCAATATTACCTAAACAGGAAGTCATTACAGCCGCCATATATTCTGCTGCATAGTGAGTTTTCAGATAGGCGGTTTGATAAGCAACAAATGCATAGCAGGTAGAGTGGGACTTATTAAAAGCATAGGATGCAAAGGCTTCCCAGTCAGTCCATATCTTTTCCAGCTTTTTCTCTGAAAGTCCTTTTGCTTTGGCATTGTTAATAAACTGAGGTTTCAGTTTGTCCAGCGTTTTCCTGTCTTTCTTACCCATTGCTTTCCGAAGAACGTCGGCATCTCCTTTGGTAAAGCCAGCCAGTTTTTGGGAAAGCAACATTACCTGTTCCTGATATACTGTAATTCCATAGGTATCTTTCAGAAACTCCTCCATTTCAGGCAAGTCATAAGTCACCTCTTCACGACCATGCTTCCTGTTTACATAGTTTGGAATATAGGCAATCGGACCCGGACGATACAAGGCGTTCATTGCAATCAGATCATCAAACCGGTCAGGTTTCAGATCTTTCATGTATTTTTTCATACCATCCGATTCGAACTGGAATACAGCGTTGGTTTCACCTCGCTGGAACAGTTCATAGGTAGGTGCATCATCCAATGGGATATTATCTATCTCAATCTCCACTCCGTGATTCCGTTTGATCAGATTCAGGCAATCACGAATAATTGTCAGGTTTCGCAATCCCAGAAAATCCATCTTGATTACACCTGCATCTTCAATTACTTTTCCATCAAACTGAGTGACCAACAGATCTGAATCTTTTGCTGTGGAAACTGGTAAAATGTTTGTTAAATCGTCTGGCGCGATAATAATACCTGCTGCATGTATACCTGTATTTCGTACAGTTCCTTCTAGTTTCTCAGCTTCTCTCAGTACTGTTGCCGCTAGATCTTTTCCATTATATAGCTGCCTCACCTTTTTTACATTTTCCAGTTCATCCGGAGTGACAATATCCGCCAGATCTTCCAACGGCATATGTATAAGCTTTTGAAAATTAATTCCGTAGGTTGGTTTATCTGGAATTAGTTTGGTAAGAATGTTGGTGTCCATTAATGGATATTCCATTACCCGTGCAACATCTTTAATGGCTGATTTAGTCGCCATTGTACCATACGTAATAATCTGGGCAACCTGATTGCGTCCATATTTTTCAACTACATAATCAATAACTTTTTGCCTGCCTGCATCATCAAAATCCGTATCAATATCAGGCATTGACTTTCTGTCAGGATTCAGAAACCGTTCAAATAGTAACTGATATTTCACAGGGTCCAGATTCGTAATCCCAATACAATAGGCTACAGCTGAACCTGCGGCTGACCCCCGACCAGGTCCAATCATTACACCTAGTTCCCGACCAGCCTTGATAAAATCGGATACAATCAGAAAGTATCCGGCAAACCCCATTGTTTTGATTGTATGTAGTTCAAAATCAAGTCGTTCTACTACTTCTTGTGGCAACGGAAGATTTTCGTCTGGTTTTATAACTGCATCTAATGGTAATCCATTGTAACGACGTTTTGCACCTTCATAGGTTAGATGGTGCAAATAATCATCCCCATCTGTAAACCCTGGAGGGATAGGGAAATTAGGAAGAAGAATGTCCTTCTTGAGCTTAAGTGTATCTATCTTGTCTACAATCTCATTTGTATTGTCAATTGCCTGTGGCAGATCTTTGAACAAATCGCTCATCTCTGCCGTATTTTTAAAGTAAAACTCATTGTTTGGAAAGCCAAATCGATAGTCTTTCCCTCCAAAACCATCTCCTTTCCAAACAGGTTTACTTTGTAATTCTCCTGTGTTCACACAGAGCAAAATATCGTGTGCATTGGCGTCATCCTGATTTACATAATGAGAGTCATTGGACGCAATTACTTTTACATTGTATTTAGCTGCAAATCGAAGTAATACGGCATTTACCTTTTCCTGGTCATCCAATTTGTGACGTTGCAGTTCAACATAATAATCTTCACCAAACAGATCCAGCCACCATTTGAATTTTTGCTCTGCAATTTCTTCACTCTGATGCAAGATGGCCTGTGGCACTTCTGCGCCAATACAACAGGTTGTGGCTATTAATCCTGTATGGTACTTCAGCAATATCTCTTTATCAATACGAGGCCACTTGCTATAAAGACCTTCCATATAGCCCAACGAACATAGCTTGGCAAGATTCTTATACCCTTCCTGGTTTTTCGCTAACAGCAATTGATGGTTCCGAACGTCTTTGTCTTCTTTGGAAAATTCTTTTTTGAGACGATTTTCAACCATATAGAATTCACAGCCCACAATGGGCTTAATATCATTCTTTGAGGCTTCTGCTACAAACTTGAAAGCCCCAAACATATTTCCATGATCTGTAAGTGCAACAGCAGGCATTCCATCTGCTTTGGCTTTCTTCATCAGTTTGGAGATATCTGCAGCCCCATCAAGCAGTGAAAACTGAGTATGGCAATGTAAGTGACTGAATACAGGCATAATAGTTAAAGACAAATGAAAATCCAGGCAATAGAACTATCCGATAGAACGGAAAGACACTCAAAAATAGTATCTTTTTTCTTAACAATATATATTGATTATGAAGTTGCATTTTCGTATTATTGAGTAGTTAAATCATATTTGATGTTGGTTAAGTGATATAAAAGGAGGTGGGACTATGAGTAGTGATTACAATATTCAGATAGGAGCCGTTGGCGGATTTTTTAGAACTCTATGGTCTATCATTTGCCACAGGAAGGTATCAATGCCTTTTGTAAAGCGTGCACTTTCATCGCGGGGTTATGCTATCCGGGAACCTTATGTTTTGTATAAAGATTGTCGCGTAGCAAAAATACAGGTAGATAAAAAGGATAGAATCTGGTTGTTTACACATTCCCGACATAAGGCCTATGTAAACCGCTATAGAGTATGGGATATAGTAGTAGCTCTTTATAGAGTCCGGCAAAGTTACTTGAACTTTTTATATGCTGCCAGCAGGCCTGGGGTCTCCATTCCGCGAATAGAAATTAATTTACAGACTGATCGTCACAGAGGAACTGTTTCCGGAAGATAAAATCTCTCTTAACAGAAAAGAGATCTCTGACTATTTATCTATAGAGTGAAATAGCTGTAAAAATAAAATTCCTCAAAATTGAGAATTTTGAGGAAAAAATATATTTAAAAAACACTAGATATGGTATATATTTCTGGATGTACTACTGTATGCTTAAAGAGTAGATTCATTCACTCCATTTACCATCTCAATGCGTTCAAGTTCTAATTCATAGTCGGCTTGCAGGCGAACCCACTCTTTAGCCCTATAACCAAACTCTTTCTCAAGGAGTAGGGCTATTTTTGGTGTAATACGGCGTTTGCCATTTAAAATGTCTCCGAATTGAGAGTTGGAAACATGAATTTTTTCTGCTACAAACTTTGCTTTGATGTTGGCAGATTGTAATTGCTTTTTCAGCAAGATACCTGGATGCATTGGGTGTTCTTTTTCCATGATTGCTTTAGAGTAGAGTAAAGAGTGTTCAAGACGCGAATATTATCACAATATTGTGAAAAATGCAATAAATTAAAACGTAAATCGTATTAAAATTTAGTTAGAATTGAAACCAAATTTACGGAAAAATGTTTGGCAATAAATATACTAAATATTATAATAGTCAATGTATATACAGAGAGGATTATTTTTGATCTGCTTCCTATTGACTAGTATTTGAGAATGAGCAGATTAATAGATGATCTTCTGTAAGAATAGAATGTGAATCATTACGATATAAATCAAATTTTGTTACCCGCTTTTTCTTTTTCTTTTGATGGACTCATCTGGCGTGTGATTCCAGATCTTCATAAGCCTTATCTGATACTGGAAATCCGTCATTCCTCTCACAAGGTATTATTTGCTGTTGTAGATATTCACCAGAAAACACTTATGTGGAACAATTGGTCACCTTCTGAACGTTGGTGGAGTAGTGGTGTTGCTGCTGACAGAGGTATATTATTTTTGCAAATATTTCCGGATGGCCAGAATCCGAATCCACGTGGTATTATTGCTCTGAATATAGAAACGCAGCAAATCTGCTGGGAGCAAACGGATTTGCAATTTATGCAGTTAGCTTCGGATGGTTCTGTGTTGGCCCGTAGGATAAAAGAGGCATTACCCGAATATTTTATGCTGGATGCCTTATCTGGAAAGATCATACAACAATCTGATGATCCACTTTTTCCTACATCTATACCCAGATCTTCTGCTCTCTTTCCAGTACATTATACATCGGAAGATGATTATTTTCAAATTATTGAAGAATTTTTATCCAAGACCCTTAAAATTTTACCAAAAAATGCATTGGAATATGCGGAAACCAAGCATAGTATAATTATTTCTTATTATATTTACGCCGAAGATCAGGTAGAAAATTATCTGGTCGTTTTCGATATCCATTCCCGAGTGCCGCTCTTGCACGAAAAAATAGCAACCCAACGCACGGGTATCGGAAAAGGTACGTTTTTCGTTTTTGAGCAGTTATTAATCTTTATAAAAGAGCAAACCCTCCTTCTAGGCTATGAAATCTAAACACATCTTTTTGTTTTCTACTTGTCTATTCGTAAATGCATCTGTTTTTGCGTCTGTTTCCATGCCAAAAGATTCAGTTGGAGTAGAACGCAAAGGAAAAAATACCTTGGTTTTGCATAAAGTAGAGTCAGGTGAGACCCTTTTTTCATTGGCTCGCCGCTATCATTCTTCTGTAAACACAATTAAAAGTGAAAACCCGGGAATGAAAGATGCGCTGAGGTCAGGAGAAATTATAAAAATACCTTATGCAGGTTCTGTTGCGGTAAACACATCTAGTACGCCTGCTACAACCAGTGCTCCCAAAGACAATGATGTTATTATAAATGGTAAGAAACACACAGTTGCCAACGGCGAAGGATTATATAGCATTGCTCGCAAATATAAAGTATCAATCGATAATCTTCGTAAATGGAACCGCTTGTCTTCTGATGAATTACACATTGGTCAAGAACTAGTCGTAGGCAATGGTGAAGCTTCTGAAAAAGCTGAGAAAGCAGCCATTATTGCTGCTTCTACCGAAGAGAAAGCTACAGTGCCTGCTGGTAGTAAGAAACACACAGTTGCTAACGGTGAAGGATTATATAGCATTGCTCGCAAATATAAAGTATCAGTGGATAACCTGAGAGATTGGAATGATTTGCGTTCAGATAATATTGATATAGGACAGGAACTGGTTGTAAGTTTGCCTGAAAATACACAGGCACTTACTACTGTTGCACATACAGAAACTAAAGTACATGAGCCTGTAAAAACAACCATCGTAGAAAAAGCACCAGAGAAAAAAACAGCTACTCCTATTGTTGCCACAACTCCTGCACCTGTAACTAATACGGTTGCAACTACTACACCAGTAAATACAGAAAGCAAACCTGCTACTATGGATCCAACAGCAACGGCTATGGTGACACCTGCCTCAACTGGTAAATCTGTGGATAGTATTGGAAATAAAGAAGAAGAAAAGGCAGCAGAGAAGGCAAGTCCATTGGTGATTAACAACAGTGGATATGTAAAGACAGTTGAAACTGGTATGGCTGAGGCAATTACAGATGCTGCAAGCAGTGACTTATTTTTGGCCCTTCATAGAACTGCTCCGGTTGGCACTATTATGCAGGTACGAAACGAAATGAATGATCAGAGTGTTTTCGTAAAAGTAGTAGGCAAGCTTCCTGATACTGGGGATAATGATAAGGTTATTGTAAAATTATCTAAGAAAGCATATGAAAGATTAGCTGCTGTTGACAAGCGTTTTCGTGTACAGGTCTCTTACATGCCTCAATAATAAGTAACTAAAATGTAATTTGTTCAACGAGTTCGTACTAAACCTGATGCGGACTTGTTGAACAAACCTTTCCAGCTTCTCTATTTGCATATTGATCATTAAATACGAAAATGTATGTTAGATCAGAAGTAATGGTTTCGAATAATAAACAGTGAGTCACTTCTCTGGGTCAATATGTCTTATTTTATGGAAGAACAGCAAAGTCCTAACGCAACATGGTTAAAATATGCCTGGAACATATTATTTGCCTTACTATATCCCTTTCTGGTAACATTTTCCCTGCTATTTACAGGAATTCTCTGGTTGTTTTCTGGTTTTTCCCGAGCTCTCTTTAAACTACTAAATTCTTTTTCCAGTCAGGAAAGCGAGAAAATTTCTGAGTGAGTAAAATTACTCTTTTGCCGATTTTCTTTCATCTAATAAAAATGGCACGATATTTACTTAATAAAAGGAAAGATACTAATTAATATTGTATCTGACACCTCGTATTAAAACTACACTCGTCCAAGTCTATGAAAAGAATTTTACTGATAATATTAATCCTCTCAGGGGCTTGTTCATCAGGAAAGAAAGCCTTGCAAAAGGGAAATTATGAAGAAGCTATTATGAAGGCTATCAATCGGTTAAGAAGTAGTCCAAATAATAGTAAAGCCCGTGAAACCTTACGTGACGGTTATCCTCTGACGCTGGAATATCATACTAACCGCATAAGTAATCTCCGAAATTCAAACGAAGCCTTCAAGTATGAAGGGATTATTGCTTCCTATCAGGCCTTGACTCAGCTGACGAATGAGATTCAGCGCTGCCCTGCTTGTCGTGAAGAAGTTCCTAATGCACGTACCTATCTGAATGAGATTGGTGAAGCAAAGCAACTGGCTGCTACAGAGAGATACAATGCAGGTGTAGTTGCTTTTGATCGGGATAATACCCGGGAGAGTGCAAAAGAGGCATATCTTCATTTTCTAAGAGCATCAGAATTTGTTCCTAACTATAAGGATGTGCAGCAACGTATGCAGCAAGCCAAGTTTGAAGCCACTCTTAAAGTGGTTTTTGAACAGATTCCGGTTCATTCGCGTGCCTATAGTTTAAGTAATGAATTCTTTCAGAATAAAATCAATCAATTTGTCGGGAGCGAAAAAATGAATGAATTTGTTCGTTTTTATACGCCAGGTGAAGCTCAAAAGGTAGGTTTGCGCAATCCTGATCATCTGGTACGTATGCAGTTTGATGATTTTGTAGTAGGGCAGGTATACATGAAAGAGAGTACAGAAGAGATTTCACGGGATAGTGTGATTGTAGGACAGGTTAAAACAACTGCTGGAAACAAAAATGTGTATGGTACAGTAAAAGCTAAATTTACCCTGTTTCAGAAAACGATAAGCTCTCGTGGATTAATGGACTTACAGGTAATGGACCCACAAACCAAGCGTGTATTATTTCAGGAAAAGATGCCTGGCGAGTTTGTCTGGAGATCTGAGTGGGCTAGTTATAAGGGAGATGAACGCGCATTGACTGACAAGCAGGTAAAGCTATCACAGTTACGTGAAGCTCAACCTCCTGCTCCTCAGGATTTATTTATCGAATTTTGCAAGCCTATCTATACACAGGCAACAGGCACTCTACGTAAATATTATCAGAATTATTAATTATGTATGGTACAGAGATCATATCTGTACCATGACATTATAATTTACCATAAACTTTTATAACGGTCTCTTCCGGACGCTTGTCAATCTGACAGGCGTTTTCTATTTTTTCAGCAAGTTCTTCTGGTTTAACCCACGCCGAAAAATCAGCATTGGGCATTGCTGCCCGATTGGTTGGAGTATCTATAATGCTGGGAACTACCACTGAAGTAACAATATTTTTCTCTTTGCCTGCTACATTCAGGAGTTCTGCTAATTTAAAAATCAGCGATTTAGATAGAGAGTAACCAATCAAGTCTGCACCTGCATCAGATTCAAGGGCAGGACGCGCACCAATTAATACCAGACGACCCCCATTACCATGTGCCTGCATACGTAAAAACAGAGGACGAGCTACATTGTAAGTTGATTTGAAATTCAACTCAAACATTTGTTCTACTTCATGGTAACTGGTTCGGACCAGATTTCCCATCGAAAAACCACCTACAAGAAGTACTGCTGCCTGAAGTGAAGGGTATTGATCATATGTCTGTTGTACTACTATGCGAGCTGCATCTTCATCAAAAAGATTTGCTTCCTTTACAGTTAAATTAGGATTTTCTGGAAAATGATGACGTGTCCGGGGCTCTACTACAGCGATCACCTGATAACCTTCTGTTAAAAACCTTTCAGTAACGGCACTACCCAGATTGCCTGCGGCACCAGTAATAAGAACTGCTTTATTCATGAGGATTGGTTAAGAGGATAAGATAGTTAAGTTGGCTAATGAACAAAAAAAATAAATTAAAATGTAAATTTGTATAAACAACCTTATTTTTTTGTACTTAATTGGAATAGTAGATAGTTGTTTTGTGATAAATCCTATTGAGGCAGAATTTGTTTTGATAAATAAGGTAACAGAAAACAATTTATTTATCTCTGATTGAAAAAAACGTAGTTTATTCATGGTTACCTTTCATAGAAAGTTGAATTAATATATATAACATACTTTTGTTCCGCCTTTTAAACAGTGCGTGTCTTGTAATCTACATACTACCCCTCTTGCCTGATCCTCAGGCAGGAAGATCTCCCAAATAGATCTTCTTAGTTATTCTATTGCCTATTTTCTTATTTTAAAAACTACCTGAGTCAATCAGGAAGGATACGTGTATAGTGTCTGATTGTTGACTGTTAGTGAACGTAACAGCTACTTGTGACTATATAGGATCTTTTCTGGATAGGCTATCTATAACTGATTACATATGATTACTATAAAAAAATATCCTCGTACACGCCATATTGAGGGATCAAGATTGCAAAAAGGTGACGAAGATCTGAAAAGTGTACCTTTTGAAGAAATAAAGGGCAAGTTTCTGGTTATCGAAGAAAAGATGGATGGTGCAAATGCCGGAATTAGCTTTTCAGAACGTGGCGAACTGCTGCTACAAAGTCGTGGACACTACCTAACCGGAGGTTATCGGGAACGTCATTTTGATTTACTGAAAACCTGGGCAAATACCTATGCTCCACAAATGTGGGATGTAATTGGAGATAAGTATATTATTTATGGTGAATGGATGTATGCTAAACACACAGTATACTATACAGATCTGCCTCATTACTTTCTGGAATTTGATATTTATGATAAGGTAAAAGATGTATTTCTGAGTACGTTCCAACGTCGTGAGATACTGGAGTTTATGCCTTTTATGAAATCTGTGAAGATATTGTTTGAAGGTCCTCTGACTCGTAAAGAACAGTTTTACGATTTTATTACACATTCTCATTTTATCAACGACCATCATATGGAATGTTTGAAGTCAGATTGTGAAAAGCTGGGGTTACGATATGACATTGCAGCAAAGGAAACCAATCCAAGTCCTGTGATGGAAGGTTTATATATCAAACAGGAGAACGAGCAGATTGTTGAAGACCGATTTAAGTTTGTACGAGCCGATTTTCTGACCAGCATTCTGGATTCAGAAACACACTGGCTGGACCGTCCTATTATTCCTAACCGACTGGCAGAAGGTGTTAATCTGTTTGAATGATTGCCAGGATTGGTTTAACCCATGACTAAATAAGAGATTTATGTTTACATCATACGAAAAAATAGAAGAAGGTTTACTGAATCGAGGGCTGACTCAGGAACACTACAGACAGATACAAAAGGCAGAATGGGTAGTTACAGAGAAATTGCATGGCGCAAATTTCTGTGTAGTACTCACTGCACAGGACATACAGTATGCAAAACGAAAGGAAATTCTTTTACCTGAAGATGATTTCTTTGGATATCAAGATCTTGTAGAGAAGCTGGAAGGAAAGTTTCTGGAGATACAGGATCTTTTGCAGAAGAAAGGACTACTCAAAGCAGAAGAAACTGCCTTGTTGTATGGTGAACTCTGTGGAGGTGGGTATCCACATCCGGATATTGAGCCTAATCCTTTGGTAGATCTGGTACAATCCGGTATATACTATTCACCCAATATTGAGTTTTGCATCTTTGATATTGCTATACAAAATGAGACTTCTGATGTGGCTAAAAAATACCTGGATTATGATACTATGACTTCCTTGTGTAATCAGGTAGGTTTGATATATGCAGAGGCACTTTTGATTGGAAGTTATGAAGAAGCTTTGCATTTTGATATCCATTTTGAAAGCAGACTTCCTGCAAAGCTGAATCTGCCCCGATTGCCTTTTCCTAATCCGGCAGAGGGAGTGGTGATTAAGCCACGGGTTTCATTCGTATTGACTACTCCTAAGGAGATATTCCGTCCTGTATTGAAAATGAAGATTCGGGAGTTTTCAGAAGTGCAGTTTCATCAGTCTGAAAAATGGAATGCTTTTGAGCCTAAAGGTAAAACTACCCGCCTGATAAGGGATATTTTACGATTGGTTAATGCTAATCGTGTGTCGAATGCTGTTTCAAAAATTGGCCGGGTTAAGGCTTCTGATAGCCACAAAGTAGCACAATTGAGCCAGTATTTTCGGGAAGATATACAGTACGAAATTGAGACAAACTTTCGTAAGTCCCTGAATAAGCTTACTCAAATGGAAAAAGAAATGATCGAAAGGCATATTCAGGCAGCTATGGAAGAAACCATAAAAGAGTTTTTGAGAGAGAAAGAATAAGACATGAAAACAAAGAAAAAAGACGATCCCAAAGAAAAGTTTATTACCAGTCACGAGATTATACATCGTATTCTATGGGATCCTCGTCTGAATCCACAGGTGTTTGTGATCGGTTTTCTGGATCGGATGTCTGCCAGTGGATTGAGAGAGAAACCATTGCTGGAATGGGATGAAAATGGAGAAATTCCCTGGCATCGTATCCGGTATGTTCGGTGTGGTGAAGTAGTGGTATGGGATCGGGAGCAACGTATCGATTTGTTTACAGGTGATCAGTTGCCTGAGGCTGTTTGGAATAATGAACCTGAAACAGTAAATGCTCCCGTAGTTATTTTTAAACCTGTTCCTGTATATGGATATAGAAATGGAAAGTGGCAGGTAGTATCAGAGAAATCAGAAGTTGACAATCCAAAAAAGTTGCGGATTTCTACCTATAACGTATTGACCAATCGGTTCGATGGGGAAGATGCAACTATACACAAACGTATACCTGCTGTTATAGAACAATTGCAGGAAAGCGAAGTGGATGTTATTTGTCTTCAGGAAGTAACCCCACTATTGTTGAGTAAGCTATTGGAACAATCCTGGGTACAGAAGATGTATGTATCTGCTATTGGAGAAACATTTGCTGCAGAACAAGGATTGCTATTGTTATCTATCTTTCCTTTTTCGCTCACATCACATTCCTTTTCATCTCATAAAGGATGTTTGGTAGGATCATTGCAGTTGGGAGAGAACAGCATTCACATAGCAGTAGTGCATTTGACCAGTAATCGGGCAGTAGATGCAGAGAAGATCCGTACACAACAGATTTCAGTGGTCCGTGATTATTTGTATACACTGTCAGGAACAACTGTAATTGCAGGTGATTTTAATGCCAGAGAAGAAATGCTGGAGCCTCTTTTGCAAAAAGAATGGAAAGATTGCTGGCATCAGCTTTGTCCAGATCAGCCAGGATATACATTTGATCCAGCTGTAAATCCATTGGCAGCCAGTAATACGCTTTCGGGTTATCCAGGTCGGTTGGATCGTATTCTGATTCGTTCGGTTACCCGCCAGTGGATTGCAGAACAGGTAGATTTATTTGGTAACAAGCCTGTTGAAGGAACATATGGACAGTTGTATCCTTCAGATCATTTTGGGGTATGTGCTACACTGGCTTTCCATATAGAAAGTGGGCGACTGGATAACGATACTTGGACTACACTACAGCCTACTTATCAGAGTGCTATAGTGGTCATTCCTCCAGAGAGTTTGTGGGGCTCTATTCAAGCTATTCGCAAACAATACGATAGCAAGGTAGCGCGATGGATGCCACATATTACGTTAGTGTATGGGTTTATTCCGGATGAATATTTTAGCTCGGCCACTACTTTACTAGCCGAAAAGCTGACAAGGCTCAGACCGTTTGACGTAACACTGACAGGGTATGAAGTGTTTACTCATCGGAATAATATAACAGCTTGGCTAAAACCTGAAACGGAAACAGCAGGACAATGGCAGGAATTACAAAGTGAATTACAGGAATTGTTTCCTCAATGCAATGAACAGACAAGTCGTGCAACAGGTTTTACACCACATCTGAGTGTAGGACAGTTTGCCAATGAACAACAGGCACAAAAAGTATTACCCGAATGGGAGCCTGTGTCTTTTCAGGTTTCGCAGATTGCTTTGATTAGTCGGAAGGGAGATAATCCATTTTCTGTACGTTATCGTATTTATTTGGAAAGTGGACAGATTGAACAGGCTTCAGACTCAAGCTTGGCGGGTTTTATTGAACAGTCATTGCCATTGCCCGCTAGTCACCAGAAAGAACAACAAGTAGTTTTGTCTATAATAGAACAGGCTTGCAGTGATGTTCTTAGTCAGTATACACAGCTGTATACGTTAGGCTCAGCACGGTTGGGTGTTCAGGCTATCACAAGTGATACGGATGTTGTTTGTCTGATTCCGGAAGGTATTTCACAGGCGGATTTTCTGCAAAACGTACAAATTCAGCTGGAGGGTATTTACCAAAAGGCCCGTTTTGCTACTGATGTACAGATACCTGCACTTAGATTGAGTATAGAAGGACAACAGATTGATCTGCTTTGTGCCAACTACAGGCTTTTTCCTGTGATCCCGGCACAAATTACAGAAGATAGGATGTATGATTTTGATTCTGTAAGCTGGCAGGCTGTGAGTGGATGTCTGGAAGCTGATCTGATACTGGAAGAAGCACAGAAGTATGTTTCGCTGGAAGAATTTCGATTATTGGTTCGGGCTGTTAAGCTTTGGGCTAAGAAACGAAAGATACAGGGAAATGGATGGGGATACTTGGGGAGTTTTTCCTGGACAGTACTGGCGCTCTGGAGTTGTAAAACCTATCAGCCAAAGAAGGGCAGGCGAGATGCGGAAACTTTGTTGATGCATTTCTTTCAGGTGGTGAGTCAGCATGACTGGCGGATTCCAATAGGTATTACTGAGGAGAGCAAAAACTTTCGGGTTCGGGGAAAGCGTGATCAGATGCCCGTTGTCACAGCTGTTAAACCAGTATTTAACAGTGCCAGAAATGTTACAACATCCACTTTCCTGATTCTGAAGGCAGAGCTGAGCCATGCATATAAACGGATGCAATCAAACTGGACGGATGTATTTGCAGAGCAGACTATACCTGAAGATAATATACTGATACTGAAACTAGCTTGCCAGACTGAAGAAGAACTGGAATTGTGTTGTGGCTGGATCGAGGGACATATAGTGGGATTCATTATTTCACTGGAGGAGCTAGGACTATTTGTTAGACCCTATCCCGGATTTGCAAAGTCACAAATAACAGCTCAGACTTTTCTGGGACTCCAATTCTCTGGACAGACAAATAAGGATGGTTTTGCACCGAAAACAGCTGAGTTTATTCATCAGTTTGAAAACTGGGAGTTTCGTCCGGCCAGAAGCTTGATGATAGTAGAACGCAAATAAGTTTTTTAGAAGTTTTAAAATTGATTAGAATGAAAACAAGAATTATGTATATAGAGCGGAAAGCAGAGAGTCTTACAGGAGAAGCGCGTATTGGTAAGATAACTTTCTCTAAATCAGGAAAAAGTTTGTATTATAATGGAATGCATTTTCAGAGATTCTCTGGTTTTAAAGCCAATTATTATGAGAGCAAAACAGAGGAGGAATATTGGATCTCTGGTTGCAGAAAAGATGGAGCAGATCGGCTATATGGTGAACGGTTACCTATTGAAATTGACAAAGATATACAGGAAGAGTACTGGATATCCATTCGCAATTTGCCTCAGTGTAAACATATTTCAGTAATTAATGGATGAATACTATGAATGTTTTGCAGAAAGAACTGGCAGAGTTTGCTATTGTCAGAAAGTACCAGAGTCGGTTTGACTGGATGAAGAATACCCCTCAGGATTCTGTACATCACCAGGAAGGGAATGTATATATCCATACGGAGATGGTACTAAATGCCCTGCTGAGTTTACCTGAATTTCAGGAGTTGTCAGAGTATGAACAACGTATACTTACTTATACTGCGGTCTTTCATGACATCTGCAAACCAGACACTATGCAAACCTGGCCAGGAGAAGCTGGTCGTATTTCTCATCCGCGCCATGCACTGAGGGGTGCAACCCTGACACGTCAGATTCTGGATAAAGAAAACGAGTCGCTGGATTTTATTTCCAAAGTATATTCACTGGTACGTTTTCATGGCTATCCATTTTGGGTGTTAAATCGTGAAAACCCACTGAAAGATGCTATCCGGCTGAGTCTGTTAACGAATACAAAATGGTTATATATTTTTGCCAAAGCTGATTTACTGGGACGGATTTGTAATACACATAATGAGATGTTGTATAATCTGGAGCTTTTTAGAGAGTTTTGTATAGAGCACAATATCTATGGCGAAACCAAACAGTTTGCATCAGAGTATGATCGGTTTCATTACTTTAATGTAGATAGTTCTTATCCTGATACACAACTGTATCCTGACTATGCGTTGAACATCTATCTGATGTGTGGATTGCCAGCAGCTGGTAAGGACAGTTATCTGAGAAAACATCTGACACATTTGCCTCAGGTACATCTGGACGGCATTCGGGAAGAATTTGATATTGATCCAACTGATAATCAGGGACAGGTAATTCAAATTAGCAGAGAACGAAGCAAGGAGTTTTGTCGTAAACGGCAGTCTTTTGTGTGGAATGCTACCAATATCAATGTACAGATCAGATCAACTTTGATAGGGATGTGGATGCCTTATAAACCTAAGATTCATATTATCCATTTGCATAAAAACATCGGTCAGATTTTATCTGATAATGCAAAACGGGAAGATGAGGCACGGGTACCTGACAGTAAAATTCTGAATATGTTTGAACGATTCGAATTTCCGGATATTACTGAGTGTCATGAATTAAAAGTTATCTCATGTTGACAATATTTTCTGTTGAATAGCTGGAAGAATACCCTTTCCAGCTATTTTATTTTGTAGCTGGCTCAAGCAAGTCCCAGAGATTCCCATACAAATCTTCAAATACGGCTACAATTCCATACGGTTCTTCTTTCGGTTCTCTCACAAACTGGATTTGATTGGACTTCATCTGATGATAATCCCGCCAGAAGTTATCTGTATACAAAAACAGAAACACTCGTCCCCCTGTCTGGTTGCCAATATAGGCTGCTTGTTGTTCTGTGGCAGCCTTAGCAAGCAACAGACTACAACCTGTAGAATTAGGAGGCGCTACCACTATCCATCGTTTGGTTTCGCTGAGTGGAGTATCTTCAAGTAGCGAGAAATGTAGTTTCTCTGTGTAAAAGGCAATCGCCTCATCATACTCCTCTACCAGCAATGTCACAAGAGCAAGGTGTTGCTGCATAGATAATCAGACAGGTTTTGCCAGAACCAGAATATCTTTTACTTCAATAACAGACTTGTGATATCCACGAGATACTACATGTATCATAGCCAGACCTAGTTCACTGAGTGTAGTAACGAAATTAGGAAATGCAAATTTCCAGAAAGGATATAACCAGTCTACGTATTTATAATAGGGAAGAGTATACTTCAACCCTTTGGTTGGTTGCATGTAACCAGGGCGAAAATTATATACCGCCTTGAAGGGAAGTTTCGTCAGGTCATTTTCTGTTTTGCCTTTCACTCTGGCCCACATTGATCTGCCTTTTTCTGTGCTGTCTGTCCCACTGCCAGAAATATAACAGAATGTCATATCCGGATTAGCTTTACTGAGTATCTGAGCTACATGTAGGGTTAAGGTATAAGTTAGCTTATAGTACTCAGGTTCTTTCATTCCCACAGACGAAACTCCCAGACAAAAAAAGCAGGCATTGTATCCGGTAAGCTGATTTTCTATAGGAGTAATGTCCAGAAAGTTAGTATGAATGATTTCTTTCAGTTTCGGATGTGTTACACCAGAAGACTTGCGTGCAATAACCAGAACAGATTCAACATCCGGATGTTGCAAGCATTCATGAAGTACCCCTTCTCCCACCATTCCGGTGGCACCTGTGACAATGGCTTTGATTTTTTGATTCATCATAATACTACAAATCAGAATGGTATATGTTCAGATTCGATACGCATAAATTCTGCGAAACGTTTGTGGAGTTCTTTGTAAAAAGCCAGATACTTCTCACCCTCTTCTGAAACTATGGCACCACCTCCTTTCTCTCCACCTGTCTGAGTAATCACCAATGGCTTGCTGGCCTGAGTATTCATAGAGCTTACCAGTTCCCAGGCACGCTTATATGACATTTGCATCGCCTTTGCCGCCTGTGAGATAGAGCCTGTCCGCTGAATATGTTCCAGAAGTTCCATGCGTCCAATACCCATAAAACGTTCCTCTCCTTCAATCCATATTCGGCCATTTAGTTTGAATTTTTGCATCGGAATGTATAGTAAGCAGTCTGTTGCAAAAATAGAATAAAATGTCAGTTTCCTATTGTAAGAGATTTTATAATGTTCATGTTGGAATATGAGACGATTAAAGAATAAGTATATTTTGATGAGTAACTAATTTCTAAAGAAGAGATAAAAACGATTAAAATGAGATTAATACAATAAATAGTGCAGATTTCATGAATACTGGTGCCTTTTGGACAGATAAAGAATTGGATAGACAAAGATTTCACCAGAAAATTTCCTTATATAAGGAAGTAAGAAGATTGTTTTAGTAAATGTGTTGCTGTCTTTTTGCCTTGGTAAAACTTGCTACGGTCTCTATTTCAATGATTTCTATAAGATAATATGCTGAATGTTAAATAAAGAGGTGTCCCTGTTTTAAAATCTACCTAAAATAGAATTTCGAATCATATTTTTTTCTTACATAGATGCTAATTAGGCAAATAGAACTCACATTTGCTTCCATAATTTCTGGTAAGTTTGTTATTAATGAGGTCTTGGAAAAGTTGTACAAGAAGTTAGTAAGAATTGATAGGTTTTACATTTATTAAGTGTATTTATGGGTAAGCTGTTTGCAAAACTTTCTATTGGTAAGCGATTACTATTGATTGTTTATATTTCTCTCTCGTTTTTTCTTCTCATTGGATTTATTGTCTGGTATAATGGTATTCGAACAGAAACTATGGGAGTAACTATTCAGCAGTATAGTTATTTTCGGACAGATGTTTCTGAAACCAAACGTTTTTATAATGCCTTACGGGGAGATCTTGGTTTTGCATTTATTGTTAATCCACAAACAGAGCCTGAAAAAGCTGCAAGACTGGCAGAATGGTTTAAAAGTCGGCGGTTGCGATTGAAGGAACTGACAGACAGATTACATACGTACAAAAGTCTGACACCTGAGATTGAGGAAGCAAAAATGAATTTTATATCTAATGTAGAGAAATTCACCAATTTAAGTCAGACAAATTTTGATAAGGTTTTGTCTGCGACATCTTCAGATTCTGTACAGTATCAGACTATGAAGAATTTTCTCTTTGGTGAATATTCTGATACATTTCAGTCATTATTAAGTCAGGCTCAAATACTTGAGGATAGGCTGAGCGAACAGATTTCTATTTTGTTTCTTGATGCTCAAGCTCAGCGTGATACTGTAAAGTGGGGTACGCTGTTTTTCATTCTCATAATTGGTCTACTGCTTTTTTTAATTTCAAATATTGTAATAAAGACAATTACAATACCTGTCAATCAAGCCAAGTCCAATCTGGAACAATTATCTGAAGGAGAATTACCAGATGTAATCCCGAGTGAGAATAAAGATGAGGTATCCCGTATGATTGGGTCATTGTATCAACTGGTTAGTAACCAGAAACAACTTATGGATTTTACCCGCCAGGTAGCGCAGAATAATTTTTCAGTAGAAGCCTCGATGTATAATGGCAAAGGTCCTATTGTGCAGGCTTTACTACAAATGCGTAATAGTCTGAAGGAATCTGCACAGAAAGAAGCTCAGAAGAACTGGCATAATGAGGGTTTATCCAAACTGAGTCAACTGCTTCGCAATAAAAATATGGATCATCAAACGTTGCATGCAACACTGATCCAGTTTATGGTCAAATATGTAAAAGCCAATCAGGGATCAATCTTTCATGTGGTGGAAGAAGACAAACAACTTTATCTGGATGTGGTAGCTACCTATGCCTATGAACGAAGAAAATACCAGAAAAAACGTCTGGAGTGGGGAGAGGGGTTAATTGGGGCATCTTGTCAGGAACGGGATATTATCTATCTGACAGATATTCCTGATGATTATGTTCAAATCAGCAGTGGGTTAGGCACAGCCAGTCCAACCTGTTTACTCATTGTTCCTTTCTTATCTGAGCAGGGAGTAGAAGGAGCACTTGAAATAGCCTCTTTCCAACCGTTGGAATCGTATCAGATTGCCTTTCTGCAGGAAGCATGTAACGCTATAGCGGCGGAGTTGACCATTCTGAAAACCAATCAAAAAATTCAACAGTTGCTGGCTCAGTCTCAATTGCAAGCAGAGGAGTTGAGAGCCCAGGAAGAAGAAATGCGGCAGAACATGGAAGAACTGGCAGCTACTCAGGAAGAAATGGAACGAAAAACCCGTGAAATGGAGGATACACTAAGCCAATTTAGTCTAAAGGAAAGAGTTGGTTAATAGATGCATGGAAATAACTTTCGTATTGAAAATATCTGAGAAAAGCGTATACTCCTGATTGCAACTTTGTATTTTTGAAGCTACAGATCAATTCTACTTCAACAATACACATATGGGAAAGCAATTTGCTGAAATTGATGCATCGACAAGAGAATTTATTGAGAATCAAAAAATATTCTTTGTAGGTACAGCGGCTCCCGATGGTAGAGTCAATGTATCACCCAAAGGAATGGACACATTACGGATACTGGGAAGTAATCGGGTTGTGTGGCTGAACCTGACAGGAAGTGGTAATGAAACTGCTGCTCACTTGCAGGAAAGTAATCGTATGACTCTGATGTTTTGTGCTTTTGAGGGGAAACCCAATATTCTGCGTTTATATGGAACGGCTTCTATGATCTATGCGAAAGATGATACATGGACCGACTTAATTACATTGTTTCCACCTATTGCAGGTGCCCGCCAGATTATTGATGTGTCAGTTGATCTTGTTCAGTCTTCGTGTGGAATGGCTGTTCCTTTTATGGATTTTCAATCTGAAAGAGAAGAGTTAATGCATTGGGCAGAGAAACAAGGGCCTGAAAAGATAGAAGAATACTGGAGTCGGAAAAATAGATACAGTATAGATGGAAAACCTACAGGTATGTAGAACCAGAGAATAAATAATCTTGTTCAACTCACCCTGTTGACATAGGGCTGTCATATCCTGTATTTTCTTTGTGGCTTCACTCTATCCGGAAATTATGGAAAAGACAGACCTTACCAAAGAAGACAAAGCATATTACTCAGCAGGACTACTTCCTGAGCTAGTCAAAATCCCTCAGAAAAATTTCTTAGCTATTGAAGGGAAAGGCGATCCTTCCTCAGCGCATTATGCAGAACACCTACAGGCTTTGTACAGTGTAGCGTATGGCATAAAATTTCATACAAAAAAACAACAGAAAGATTTTGTGGTTCCTAAACTGGAAAGCTTGTTGTGGTTTGATACAGAGAAATATTCGGACCTGGATGCTGCTCAGACTCCTGTGATAGTTCCTCGTGTAGAATGGCAATGGAAGTTGTTGATTCAACTACCAGGCTTCGTCACAGAGAATGATATAGATACGGTGAAGGATGCTGTCTTGCAAAAGAAAAAAACAAGTCTTGTCAAACAGGTTGTAGGATTTCAGTATGAAGAAGGTACTGTAGTCCAGATACTACATGTAGGGCCTTTCTCGGATGAACCCAGAAGTCTGGAAAAAATAATGGCTTTTGCTGTAGAGCATAATCTGCAGAAAGCAGGAGAACATCATGAAATCTATTTATCAGATTTTAGGAAAACGTTACCAGAGAAACTAAAAACCATACTGAGAGAGCCTGTCAAGATCCCATAACTCAACGCTAGCCTGCTGGAAGGGTATTTAATAACAGAGGTTTTGCCTGTTAATTTTTCCCGTTCGTGGTAATGAAAATGTAGTAAATATATTTTTTTTCTCTAAGTATGTATATATTTTGACATTCAGAAGAGAGAAGCAATTTTTACATCTCTCTTCTGTTCCCTTCTCTGAGCAGTAACTATAGAATATTCTTAAACATACAAGCAATAATGTATGTGTGTAGATCAGTTTTGATTATGAGAGATTTAGTCTGAAAATACAGTAATGATTTTGCAGATAATACGAGTGCCTGCAAGTATACTTCTGTTACCACGGTTGCTTTTTTGGACAGCTATTCTTTTTAGGGATCTTATCAGGTAAGATAATCTCTCTTTTTAAGATGGGAATCCGCATTTTGCTTGCCATTATTGTAGAATTGAAAAATGCTCTGACAATCATTTCTCTATAAGTAAATCTGTCAGTCTTGATACTATAAATAATGTAGCTTGTTTGCGGATATATCTTTCCTTTATTCAGGATAGGATAACTTTTTATGCCTATTTATATAGCTATAGATTCTAAAAGTTTTCTGATCATATTTTTAAGATTATTCAATCCTCCAGTTTTGGTAGAATATGAGGGTATTTGGTTTCATTTTGATTGTATTCTTTTTGGGGGTTGAAAGTAAGGCTATATCTGTTTCTTCTGATAGTTTGTCAAAAGAACTTTTAGTCCTGGAACCCAGAGAGTATAGTGACTTTTTCTTTTCAGTGGATATTCGGCTAAAGGAGTTGCCTCTGGATAGTGCTTTGGCTTTGGTAGCTGAGTTGAAGGCAAATACAGAGAATTTGAGTGATGTTCGGATTCCTTACTATTTTGGACGTACCATAAGCAGATTATTTAAGGCAAAAAAGAAATATCATAGTGCAGATAGTGTACTGCAACAGACTCTTCTCTATACACAGGAACAGCAACTAAACTATGAAGAGCCAGAAACCTTAAAGGATCTTGGTGACTTATATAGTGACATTTATAAATATTCTGAGTCCATAGACTATTTGAAACAAGCCTATCAGCTGTATTATAAGTGGGGGTATATCCGATTAGCTGCATTAATGCAATCAAAGCTGGGATTAATCAGCTATCATGCCAAAGAAGGAAATAGTGTTCCTTATTTTTTACAGGCGATACATCTGGGTAAAGACTCTCTGACAAAGCGGGAGCTGATTAATGATTATAATTCAATAGGCATGGTCTATGAGGAAGGTAAACAGTATCAAAGGTCTATTGACTATTATAAAAAGGCACTGACACTGGCAACTACCTATAAAGATTCTGTCTGGATTGGACTAACTATGGGTAATATCGGACAGGTGCTGGTTCTGACTGGAAAGTATGATGAAGCGATGGCGTATCTGGTATATGATTTGAACAGCAGTATCCACTACAATGAACTTGCCTCAGCAGCTTCCACTGCTCGCTCTATTGCAGAAATATATCTGCATAAAAACCAAAGATCTATGGGCCTTTATTATCTCCAAAAAGGATTGGAGCTGGCACTAAAAGGGCATGGAACAACTTCGAAGAAGAAAATATATTTATTATTATCAGAGTTTTATGAACAGGAAAAAGCTTTTCAGAAAGCACACTACTATCTGAAACTTTTCACTCAGATTAATGATTCGCTAGCCCACCATACCCAAGAAATAGAAGCAATAAAGATCCAGTCGGCATTTGATCTGCAGAAACATCGAAGTGCAATCACAACACTACAGATTCTGACCCAGAAAAAAGATCAGTTATACATCGGATTGGGAATTGTCATAATTTTGGTGGCGGCTACTACCATTCTTGGATTACGCATTATGCAGAAGGTCCGATTCAATAAATTGCTGCTACATCAGAAGAGAGAGCTTCAAGAACGAAATACTATGCTGCAACAGCAACAGGAGGAGATAGAAGCGCAGAACGAGGAACTGTTTCAGAGCAGAGAAGAGATAGAGGCTCAACGGGATATATTGACTATCCAAAATCAGGACTTATACCAGGCACATGATATCATTGCCCTTCAGAATGAAGAAATCCGCACACAAAACCAGACACTGGAAGAAGAGGTCAGAAAGCGAACACACAAATTGCTTGAATATAACCATCATCTGGAAGAGCTGGCATTTATGACAGCACATAACCTCCGAACGCCTGTAGCACGTATTCTTGGTTTAGGAGAGGTCTTACGATTTTCCGAGCCGGAAGAAGAACGAATGTATATAGAGAAACTAATCGGAACAACTAAAGAACTGGATCTGGTATTGAAAGATATGAATGCTGTGTTGGAAAAGAAAAAAGGACCTGATGCATTCAAAGAATTTGGAAACATTCAGCAGAATGAATGAATATAATCTGCTATAAGAGTTGAATTATCAACTAGTTGTGGGTTGATTTGTAAATCAATGGTTTCTACATCCCTATAGATTACAATTCACATACATGATCTTTGATTTTAGATTAAAGGTATTTTATACAGTTTCCCAGAAGCTGAGCTTTACGAAAGCCGCCAATGAATTGTTTATTACACAGCCAGCTGTAACGAAGCATATCAATGAACTGGAGCATCAGCTGGGAGTAGCTCTCTTTAAAAGGCATGGGAATAGTATCTCATTAACCCTGCCCGGACAGGTATTGGTGCGATATGCTGAACAGATTTTTCAAATGTACGCTGCGCTGGAAAATGAATTGGCTGAGTTCAGTGCTGAAACAAGTGGAAATATCCGGATTGGCGCCAGTACTACTCTAGCTCAATATGTACTTCCTAAAATTCTTGCTCTGTTTAAATCCACGCATCCTTCTGTCCAGATCAGCTTCTTTACAGGCAACAGCGAACAGATTGAACAGCAGATTATACATGAAAAGATAGATGTGGCACTGGTGGAAGGTATCTCACACCATCCGCAAATTATGTATGAACCGTTTGTAAAAGATGAGATAGTGCTGGTGACCCGAACCAACAACAAATTAGCTGCTAAAGCGGAGACGAAGGCTGAACAACTGCACACCATCCCTCTGGTATTAAGGGAACATGGTTCAGGTACATTGGATGTTGTATATCAGGCTCTTGCTCAGATCAACATACACCCAAAAGAACTGAACATTGAAATTCAGCTGGAAAATACTGAAAGCATTAAACAATACCTGATGCATTCCAACTGTGCTGCCTTTCTCTCTATTCATTCGATTACTTCCGAACTACATCAAAACCAACTTAGTATTCTTGATATAAAAGGCCTTGATATTTACCGTACATTTCAATTTATTCAATTGCATGGCCAGACCAATAAACTGGTACTGTTGTTTAAACGTTTTTGCATGAGCCATTATAACTTTAAGTAATAGCCTATAATTTTTTCTGATTAGTAATTGATAGAGATGACGTGTAAACTTGTAAAAGAAAACCTGGAAGAAAAGAAATATGGCTATTATCATAACCGACGATTGCATTAACTGTGGGGCATGTGAACCGGAATGCCCAAATACTGCTATCTATGAAGGAGGTGCGGAGTGGACCTGGGGCGAAGGAACGCAGCTACAGTTTATCGAATTGGAAGACGGCTCCAAACTGGGAGGACGCGATCCTCAGGAACCTGTTTCCAATGACTTCTATTATATCGTATCCGGAAAATGTACAGAGTGCAAAGGATTTCATGAAGAACCTCAGTGTGCAGCTGTTTGTCCGGTAGATTGCTGTGTAGAAGACCCTGACTATCAGGAAACAGAAGATGAGTTATTAGCTAAAAAAGCATGGCTGCATAACGAAGATGCTGTAATTGCCTGATAAATAAAAATGTCTGAGATATCATAAGTGTATTAGTCACTTATCACAGAGAGGAAGGGTTCTTTCCGAAAAACTGCTTGAAAGAATACGAGAAATGTGACAGGCTTTCAAAGCCTACCTCCAGGTATACATCTGATGGTTTTAGCTTCTTTTCTCTAATAAGATAATGAGCTTCCTTGAGCCTGCGTTGTTGTATCCAGCGATTAGGAGAGGTATTAAATATCTTTTCAAAGTCTCGTTTGAAAGATGCCAGACTTCTTCCTGTCAGATACGCAAACTTGTCGAGAGAGACATTATATCGGAAATTACGATTCATAAATTCTTCCAGGTCTATTTTTCCTGGAACGCCAAAGTCAAAGAGAATATTTTTTAAGGAAGGATTACATCTTAGCAGTAATAAAATCGCTTCCTGCTTTTTATAGTGTATCAGATCTTCTGTCAATACTTCTTCAAAGTAAGGAAGCAGCGAGTGAAAATAATTTGTTAGCAATACATCCGGGCCTATAGATAAAACAGCTTGCGAAGAAGCATATACTTCTTCGGCAAGCTGTTGCCCTTTACTGGCATTTACTAAAGTTTCATTGTCGAGAAGAATGGTAATAGCAATAAAATGCCCGTCTTTTGCGGGCTGCTTAATAAACTTTCCAAGATTATTTTTTCGCAGCAATACTATATCACCTGCATTGAATGTATCAGTTCGACCACCATCAATGATGGACAGACTTCCAGAGATAATATAGGCTAAATGGTGTTCATGGATAAATTGCTCTCCGGATCGGTTAGCATCTGTATAGGTGGAATAAATAATTCCACCCAGATCTTTGGTTTGTTCTCCCATTGCTGCAAGAGTAGTGTTCTATTAACTCAACAATGCTTTGGCGATTTCTTTTCGAAAAACTTCCGGACCTTGTTGTGCTCTTTGCATAGATAATGTATGTGCATCCGGGCCTGCGAGGTATCTTACTATATCTTTGCCATCAGTAGCTGCTTCATAGGCAACCTCTGCAATTTTCTCAGCAGTTGAGAATTCAAATATAGAAGATCCGGATAGAACCTTCAGCATTTTGTCAAACGTTTCCTGATAAGCCTCATGTGTACTCAGATTCATGGATCGTCCGGCAAAATCAGTGGCAATTCCACCTGGAGCAATCGTTTTTACACGAATGTTAAATTCCTGTAATTCAAATGCAAGGCTCTCATTAAATCCTTCCAGTGCCCATTTTGTTGCATGGTATAAAGTAGAGAAAGGAACCGTTATCTGGCCTCCAATAGAAGTAGTAGTCAGAAACAGGCCATCTCTATTCTCCCGAAAATGGGGTATAAAAGCTTGGGTGACCAGAATTACTCCTATAAGATTTGTATCCAGTTGGCGATGAATCTGTTCCTCTGATGTTCCTTCCAAAGGACCCATAAGACCATACCCTGCATTGTTAAACACTACATCTATTTTTCCAAGTGATATGGCCTTGGCTACTGTTGCATTGATCTGTTTGTGGTCTGTCACATCCATTGGCAAAAGTGTGACATTGGATAGTTGATTCAGATCTGCTTCTTTTTCTGGGGTACGCATCGTTGCGATTACCTTCCAACCTTTGGATGCAAATAATCTGGCAGCAGCCTTTCCAAGTCCACTGGAAGCTCCTGTAATAAAAATAGTCTTCATTGTTTTGGGCTTTATTATTGAAAATAATCTGAGTAGCCGGCTTCCCAAACACTTTACAAAGGTAGCATGAGTAATTGATTTTCACTTTCGTAAAAAGCTCAGATTATTTTCGTAATTGGCTCATAACTTTTCAAATTATTGAGTAGTATAGATGATTTCTGAAATTCAAATAAAGATGGTATAGATAATATCCTTATTCAGGAGGTGTTAGGAGAGGCTAAAAACAAAAAGCCCTGGTTATAATACCAGGGCTTGCTGTTGAAGGATCAGATTTATATTTTTTGCAGCTACGCTACTTATTATAATTCTACACGGTTTACTACTTTACCATTTGCTCTCACTTCAATAGCACCTTTAGCATTTTTCAGTTTGCTTAGGTCATAGATACGAGTGAAGCTACCTTTTTGAGATAACGATTCGCTGTGGATAGTTGAACCAAACTGATCATAGATAGATACTTCTACTGCATCCGCTGTGTTACCTACCAGACGTAATTGATATTTATTGCTCTCCAATGCTTTGATTTCAGCTTTACGTACTGCATTTACTGCTACATTGCTATAAGCAAGAGAAAGTTCAGATTTACCAGCCGCATCTTTTACTTCTAACGTATAACTTCCTTCAGGCATGGTAGAGAAGTTATATGGGCGAATAAATCCTTTTTTATCGTTGAAGATTTGTTCCTGTAATACTACTTGTCCATCCTGATTTTTGATGCTTACAGTTACCAGACCTGTTTTTGCTGAAGCATATACTAAGTTATAAACAGATACACGGTTAGTTGTATTGATTGACGCAGTTGAAGCGCTTTCCAGATCATCAGCAGCAAACACATTAGCACTAAGAACCAGACCAAGAGCGAAAGTTAGAATTGACGTTTTCATAGTTTTTCGATAGTTATAAAATGAATGATTTTGTATATAATAATTTTTTTGATTTGCTTTTGAATGTGCGACTCTTGTCAGAACCAACGATACAAAGGTACTGCAGCTTTGGCATAAAAAAAGTGCAATGGAGTCAGGAAGGAGCTTTCGTAATAAAATTCAAAAAAGTAGTAGACAGGTGTCAAAAATATGCTACCTCTAACTGAGAATAGTGCAATTGTGGATTTGTGTCAGAAAGACATCTCAAAAAAAGAAAGTTATAGTTGGTATGTATGCATACTCCTATGTCCTGAAAATGTACAATCTTTTTCAAGGTAATGTCAAATTTGTTTAGTGAGGTTTTGTATTTATCCAATATGCTATTGGTCGTTTTCTAATAATTTCTTTTAGAAAGGAAAAATAAAAAAAATGTGTAAGTAGGATATAATACAGATCGCTCAAGCTGCTGGAAAAAAATAAATTAGAAGATAAAAGTTCTACAAATTGATGTAAGAAATGTCTGGAATTTGTCAAAAATCGCTTCTATTTGTCACGGTCTTAACAGTTGATAAGAAATACGTACCAGCCTGTTTTTAATGTAATATACTGATTGTTAGTGTTTTAGTGTTATTGTTAAGGGGTTCGTAAAGATATGTGTAGGTGAAAATAGATGTAAGTACTTTTTCAGAGCATGAGAGCCTATAATTCGCTAAAAAGCAGAGATCTGATAGCTTTTGATAAAAATATCCTGAATACACTTTTGCGAAGTATTGTATTCTGTATGGGATGAGTCACTTACTGTGCATTTTTAGAGATTACAGGCGAATTGTATTTATCTTATGTGATTTTTGTAAAAAATAAATATCCGCTGCTTTTAGAATGACCTGGTGTAGTGTTTATGAAAATTTGTGAACTGGATGATAATAAACAGTTGTGTGATAAAAATAATGGTTCATATACACTATGTATATGAACCATTGAGTAATAAGATAGTATGTGGCTGATTAGCTTGCTGTTAGTGTAAATACTAAATATGCAGTTAAAAAATAATCAGCAGCACTTATTGAATAACAATTTCTTTGCTGGATACACCTGCACCTCCAAACCAGCCTACTGCTTTTTTACCTTTGCTATTGATGTTATGAACATTGGTGCGTACGTTAGCGGGTGGATTGGAAAATAGCCCTCCATTATTAATTTGAGCAGAAAGCTCCACATAGTAGCGATAATTGTCTTCTGTAATAGCCCAGTTTTCTCCGCGTATAGTGTCACCCTTCCGAAATGCTTTATCATCATTCATTTGAAGGTCACCGATGTAATTGCCATCTACCAGTTTATCTTCTGCGAAGGCGAGGTCGCCCGGACCACTTAATAACGTATCATTCTGATAAATTTTAAATCTGTAAAAGTCTCCAATACCGACAGGCTCTGGTCCATTGTAATAGATATAATATCCGCTTTCTTCATAAAAGGCTGACTCCTCATGGTATTTCACTGTTAAGGAATCAATAGGGGGCACACGTTTTATCTCTGTCTGAGCCATATATTCCTCTCCATTGGAAAGTATTTTGAGTGTATAGGTATTGCCTACTTTTCCCTGCAAATGCTGAGTCAGGTAAATACCTGATTCAGATTCTTTTAATGTATCTGTTACACCTTCACTATCACTGATAATCAATGTGGCTCCGGTTACTTTGGGAGTTTCCTGATTGGTAAAATAGGGTGCTGTTGATGTGAGACGAACTTTATAGGGACCTGGTTGATTGGTTACCCAACCATCTACAACTAAAAGGGTTTCTCCTTGTTTCAGATCTACATCAATAACATCTTCACAACTGGTTAGCACTACAGACAACAAAATCAGTACGGGCAAAATATATCGTTTCATAGGGAATTCAGATTAAATAATGTATGGAATTAGAATTTGAAGTTATAGGTAACAGAAGGTAGGATAGAACCGAAGATTGACAGGCGGACAGCTTCTGTTTGTATCTTCGAAGCATTGTTTTCGTCGTTCTGGCGGAAATACACAGTAAATGGATTTCGTTTGGCGTATACGTTGTAGATTGAGAATACCCATTCACTCTTCCAGCGACGATGTTCATTCTTGGCAGGTGTTAAGGTTGCTGACAGATCCAGACGATGATAGGCCGGAACACGGTAATTATTGCGCGTGCCCTCTGTGTTATGAGGTACTACCAGTGTGCCATCTTCTACCTCGTATCGGGCATTAGGGAAGGTGGTTGCTACACCTGTTGTGTAGGAGAAGTTGCTGGAAAAGCTCCACTTTTTGTTCAATGTATAAATGCCTACTGCAGAGAGAATATGTGTTCTGTCGTATTTGGCTGCATACCATTGAGCTTCTCCTTCTTTGTTCATGTTCAGACCGTCAATCTTACGTTCTGAACGGGATAACGTGTAGCTTACCCAGCCTGTTAGCTTGCCTGAGTTTTTCTTAACATATAACTCAAGTCCATACGCACGGCCATCTCCATATAATAAATCACCTTCCAGTTCCTGATTCAGCAATACTTCAGCTCCATCACGATAGTCGATCTGGTTTTTCATGGTTTTGTAAAATACCTCTGCTGAAGTCTCAAACATATTGTTTTTGAAATTGCGGAAATACCCTACGGCTATCTGGTCTGCCAGTTCCGGTTTGATGTTGTTGGTGGTAGGCGACCATACATCCAGTGGCGAAGCTGCTGTGGTGTTGGAGATCAGGTGTACATACTGTGCCATACGATTATAGCTAGCCTTAATGGAACTACGTTCGTTCAAGTTATATCGCAAAGAAAAACGAGGCTCTGGATTAGTATAGAAGCTAATAGATTCACCTTTGCCATAGGTTCGCTGGTTTACCGGAACTTTCTTTTCGTTGTTTTCGCCTACATAATCATATACAGTCATTGCTCCCAGGTAGTTATAGGCAGAGAACCGAAGTCCGTATTGCACTGACAACTGCGGTGTGAGTTGTTGCTCATTATCAATATAAGCTGCATATTCAATGGAGTTCTGATGTGCCAGTTCCAATGGGTTAAAGATAGATTCTTCACTTTTTGGAATAGCCTTACCAGGTTCAAACTGATAGCGGATAGCACTTACACCGAATGTAATGGTATTACGGGCATTGAGATAGTACGAAAAATCCGCTTTGCCACTATAATTATAGATATGAGATGTCCATTCAAAAGCCTGTGATCCACTAAGAACGCCCAGTTGGTAGTCATAGTCGCTGTATACAGCTGTAAAGTTGGCAAACATCCGGTCACTAAACAGGTGATTCCAGCGTACTGTACCTGTTTTATTTCCCCAGTTCATTTTGAATCCTCCTGAATTGCCACTGGCATCTTCAAATTTAAAAGCGTCTTTGCCAAAATACCCTGATACAAACAGACGATCTTTGGGACTAAGTGTAAAGTTTACCTTGGCACTCAGATCATAAAAATAAAGTTGGTTGTTTTTGAGATCCTCATCAGAAGATAATTTCAGAAACATATCTGCATAGGATCGGCGACCTGAGATAATAAATGAACTTTTGTCTTTCTGAATAGGGCCTTCGACTGTGAGTCGGCTGGAAATAGTACCAATTCCCCCAGAAAGACCAAACTTTTTGTTGTTGCCTTCTTTCATCCGTACATCTAGCAGAGAAGAGAGACGGCCTCCATATTGGGCTGGTATGCCTCCTTTGATCAGTTTTACATCTTTCACTGCATCAGGGTTAAATACTGAAAAGAAGCCCATCAGGTGTGAAGAGTTATAGACAGGAGCCTCATCCAGCAGGATCAGATTCTGGTCTACTCCACCACCACGAACATTGAATCCTGAAGCACCTTCCCCAACCGTACTGACACCTGGTAATAACTGAATACTGCGAACTACATCTACTTCGCCTAACAGGGCTGGCATCGATCGGATGGCTTTCATTTCCAGTTTACTGACACCCATATCCATACTACGGACGTTGTTATCCGGACGTGTTTCAGTGACAACCACCTCCTGTATCTGCACCTGGTCTGCCGATAGCTGAATATCTATTTTCTGATTTGCCTGCAGGGTAACGGCTTTTTCCTGACTCAGATATCCAATGTATTGATATACCAGGGTGTAGTTTCCCTGAGGGATTGTAAGAGAATAAAATCCATATTCGTTTGTTACGGTGCCGGTAGTTTGTCCTTTGATCTGAACCGTAGCGCCAATGAGTCCTTCACCATTGGCGCCATCACGCATGTATCCGCTAATAGTAACCTTGGTTTGTGCCCAACCAGATAGAGTAGTGCTAAGGCAGATAAGAAAAATAAAAATGTGCTGTTTCATAGGTTTTAAAGGCATAGTTTTTCCAGCCCACAGTGTTTTCTGTGGAAAAAGGTTTAGATAAGAAATAAAGGTGTTTAGAAGTACAAGAATGCGCTTGTCTGCATAACCGGACAGACCACAGGAATAAAATCTGACGACATATAGGCCTGCTTCAGGCTGAATGTGTAGAATAATCTAAAAATGGAAATCAGGCATGGTTTACGGATTACTTTATTTAGGTTTTGTATGGTTTGATTACCGGCCAGGTAACACTATGACAGATGTAATCCCCTGTTACCCCCATGTCAGAATAAAAATTTTTTAAAATATTTTTTTAGGGTGAAAATAACAGTGATTCTTGGGCAGAAATGTATAAGAATACACTCTGTTTTTCGGATAAGGGTATTGTTTTTTTAGCTAATTGTGAAATATATGTGGTTGTAGATCAGGTAGTTGTTTTGCTGATCTTATTTTTTTATTTTTTATAAAACCAATTACAATCTTATGAAAGCGCTTGTATTTCACAATCCCAAGGATGTTCGCGTTGAAACAGTCGAAGATCCAAAGCTGAAAGCATCAGATGATGCTATTATCCGGGTTACCTCTACCGCTATTTGTGGTTCAGACCTGCATATCTACAATGGTATGTTTCCACAGCCACGCAATATGATACTAGGTCATGAATTTATGGGTATCGTAGAAGATGTAGGACCTGGGGTTTCTAAACTTAAAAAAGGAGACAGAGTAGTTGTTCCATTTCCGATTGCCTGTGGTCACTGTAAATTCTGTTCTATGGAATTACCTACCCATTGTGAGAATTCTAATCCTGAGCATTATGGTCCGGAGGGAGGATTATTAAAAGGGAAAGGTGGGGCTTTGTTTGGATATACAGACTTGTATGGTGGCTATGATGGAGGACAGGCCGAATATGTGCGGGTGCCCTATGCCAATGTCGGCCCGCGTAAAGTGCCGGAAGGACTTACCGATGAGCAAATCTTATTTATGACAGACATTTTTCCGACAGGCTGGTCGGCTATAGACTGGGCTGAACTGAAAGGAGGAGAAACAGTAGTGGTATTTGGATGTGGTCCTGTTGGAATTATGGCACAAAAGTCGGCCTGGATTAAAGGTGCAGGCAGAGTAATTGGAGTGGATATTCAGCCTTATCGCTTAGAGATGGCTAAAAAAGCTGCAAAGGTAGAGACCATAAATGCCAGTGAGGTGGATGTGGTAGATGCTATACGTTCTATGACAGGAGGGTATGGTGCGGATGTATGTGTTGATGCGGTAGGGCTGGAAGCTGAACGCAGCATACTGGAAAAAGCAATGAATGTGATCCAGGTGGAAAAGGGAACTATGAAAGTACTTGAAAAATGTATGGATGCCGTACGGAGAGGAGGAGTGGTAACTGTAGTTGGTGTATATGGGACTACATTTGATAACTTTCCATTGCATCAGTTTTTTGATAAAGGCATTAAACTAATGGGCGGACAAGCCTGGGTTCATCGGTATATCGACCAACTGATTTCATTGGTTGTAGAAGGGAAAGTAGTGCTTGATGATATCATTACACATAAAGTTTCGCTGAGTGAAGCTCCCAAAATGTATGACATCTTTAATAAGAAGCAGGATAATTGTGTAAAAGTGGTATTGAAACCCTAACAAAACCAGCTTATTGAAAAGCAGAAGGCTCCAGTAGTTAAAAATATTGGAGCCTTCTGCTTTATGCTGGTATTGAGGTAAACAACAATTGTGATACTACCTGCATCAACTCGGATTTTGTTATCTCCAGATCTTTTTGTGTGGTACGCCAGTTAACCAGTGCGGCCCGCATAGCAGGTACACCTTTGTAAACTGTTGGAGTAAGTACTACCTTTTCATGCTGAACCAGCTTTTCCAGAAACTGATTAACCAGCTTTTGCAGGTTCTCAGTATGAGGAGTGTTTATAGTGAAACATACCACACAGATACGAACAGGCGCAAGCAACGTAAATGCTTCAGATTCTTCTATAAAGTCACCTAATTGTTGAGCCAGTGAGATAGTTGTTTCTACAATATCCCGATAGCCATCTCTTCCATAGGCTTTCAGGCTAAACCAGGCTGGCAATGCGCGGAACCGACGCGAGTTTTCAGGAGTATAATTGATGTAGTTAAAATCTGCTTCCGGGTCACCAAGGTATCTGGCGTTGGCATTCTGAAAAACTTCCAGCTGAAGAGATTTGTGACGTGTAAAAATCATGGCAGAATCATAAGGAACATTGAGCCACTTATGGGCATCTATGGTGATAGAGTCTGCCTCCTGCCATCCATTCAATAAGTGGCTATAAGTAGGAGTACAACCTGCAAACCCACCAAAGGCAGCATCTACATGCAACCAGAAAGGATAGCGCTTTCGCAACTGAACAATGGCTGCAATATCATCAAAATCAACGGTGTTTACAGTGCCGGCATTGGCTACAACGATGCAGGGTGTGCCTTGCAAAGATTGTAAGGCTTCTTCCAGTTTTTTCAGATCAATTGCTTCTCTGTCTGGTAGAGTGGGTACGGAAATAAGACTATTGCGTCCTAGGCCCAACATCGCCAGTGATTTCACGGCACTGGCATGAATAGCCGCACTCAATACTTTTAGCTGGGGTAATGTTGCTACTCCTTCCTGTGCCACGTTGATCCCCAATTGTTTTCCAACCCATTGCCTACCCAATGCCAATCCAACAAAATTGGACATCGTAGCTCCAGAAACAAAGGTTCCAAAGAAGCTTTCCGGTAGTCCAAAAAGTTGTCTGAGCATATGAATGGTTTCAATCTCTACCTGAGCTGCTGCGCTCTGACTGCTGTTGGTTGAGTTCTGATCGAAGGCACTGGTTAGCCAATCTCCAGCCAAAGCTGCGGGGGTAGCGCCTCCTGTGACAAATCCAAAGTATCGCGGTCCTGCTGCTGCTGTAATGCCATCACGGTATGTGTGATGAAACTCTTGCAGCGCGGTAGTAAATCCTTCGCCTTTTTCTGGAATAGCAGCTGGCAAGCGTTCCGAAAATGGTTTTCCGGGTGCGATATTATCTATCTCGTTCAGGAAGGAAAGGGCATATTCCTGTGTAGTTTGTAAAATAGTGTCCAGCGACTGTAGATCTGTTTGCAATGTAGGGTTCATAGATTACTCAACGAATAGAAATTAATAGATACAGGTTAGTTTGCCGACAGGTTGTACAGAGGCTAGTACACGATCTTTTGTTTCTGTGCCGACAGTCTTTTCAACCATCCAGCCAACCAGATCCAGAGCTGCCAGGCAACCAGCAGCAGTCGCAATGTTACCATGTACTACCAGTGGTTCTTCTACGACTGTTATACCCATTGATTCCAGTATGTGTTGCACAGAAGGATAGGTAGTAGCCGTGAGTCCATTTAGTAACCCCAAGGCAGCCAACAGCAAGGAACCTGAGCACATAGAGCCAATTAATTGCTTTTCAGGATTGAGTGTAAAGCGGTTCAGATAGCTAGGGTCTTTTATCAGAGATCGCGTACCTGCACCACTACTGAAAAATACAATATCCGCTGCGTTACACTCTTCGATATCGCCATGTATAGTAACAGGTAATCCGGTAGCAGAAGTGTGAACAGCTTTAGTGCCTACAATCCGTATACTCCATTCAGGGTGAATAAGGCGAACCCGGTTAAACAAATCCCAGGGGAGAAATACATCAATGTCGGTGCATTGATCAAAAGCTACAATAGTGACTTTCATAGTGTTGTATTGGATAGGATAAATGAGAAATCAGGACTACTATTCATTGTGACAAATTTCCATTTTATCTTTATAGCAGAACAGATACAGTTTTTGAATATTTTTCCATAACAGATTGTAATCTTACCTGTGAGTATGGCTAATTATCTTTATCTACAGATTGCACAACGAATAGAAGAACATATTGAAAATGGAACCTATAAAGCAGGAGAGAAGCTTCCTTCTGTACGTAGCATACACGAAGAACAGGGAATCAGTATATCAACAGTACTGGAAGCTTATCACCATCTGGAAGATCGAGGATTGATAGTGGCACAGGAGAAGTCTGGATATTATGTCAACGGGAAGAGACGTAATAAACAACAAATACCTTCTCAGGTGATTCCCGCTTTGAGGCCTGAATCAGTGATAATTGACTCCTTACTGGAGACAATCATGCAGGAGCGATTTATCAAGGAAGTGGTTTCGTTTTCAAGAGCAATACCAGGCAATCACCTGATTCCAGGAAAGATTCTGAAACGGAATATGCTGGAAGTGCTTCGTGTAGATGAATATGAAGTAATGAATTATACCCAGCTTCAGGGCAATGATCAGTTACGAAACGAGATTGCCAAACGATCTCTGGGTTGGGGTGGAATGCTTACTGCCAAAGATATTTGTGTTACGTCAGGATGCCTGGAGGCGATTCACCTTGCTTTACGGGCTACTACACAGCAGGGGGATATAGTAGCGGTTGAATCTCCCTGTTACTATGGGTTTCTGGAAGCTATACAGGGGCTACGGTTACAGGTTATCGAAATTCCATCGCATGCTCAGACAGGTATCGATTTGAATTATCTGGAAGATGTGTACAAACAATATCCTGTTAAAGCCTGTATTGTCACTCCAAACTTCAGTAATCCTACCGGTTCTTTGATGTCTGAGTCAAATAAGAAAGAGTTGGTTGCACTGACTACCCGTTATCAGGTACCTCTGATTGAAGATGATATTTATGGTGAGCTGTATTTTCAGGGCACACGACCTACCTCTCTGAAAATGTACGATAAAGAAGACTGGGTGATTGTGTGTTCTTCTTTTTCCAAAACACTGGCTCCCGGACTTCGGGTAGGCTGGGTAGCAGGTGGCCGTTTTCGTCAGTCTATAGAACGTCTTAAGTTTATGACCAATATTGCTGCTACGACAGTGGCTCAACTGGTTATAGCCCGTTTGCTGGAAGCCGGTAGTTTTGAGCGACATCTGAAACGAATGCGAAGTAAACTGTTTCTGCAAATGACAGAAGTACAAGCTGCTGTAGAAGTGTATTTTCCAGAAGGAACCAGTATCTCTCATCCGCAGGGAGGGTATGTGGTATGGATAGAGCTACCTGAGAAAGTTTCTTCAATGGAGCTGTATAAAGTTGCCCTACAGCAAGGGATTGGATTCACTCCCGGACATTTGTTTTCGACAGGTATGGTGCACTCACACTTTCTGCGATTAAGCTGTGGCTCTGTAACTAGTGAGCAAACTGAACAGGCTTTAAAGACATTAGGACAACTGGCAAAAGAACTGATAGCGAAGCACCAATAAGGATAGTTCTGTAATTTCTTACAGGTATTATCTGTGTTCTGATTAAAATAAAAAAATATCACTATTTCGATTGTTTTTCAGACTGATCGAAATAGTGATATTCCTGAATAGTGATCAGTATTTTGATATTTCTCTGATCTGACCGGAACTCCAGTCAAACACAAGTTTGAACTAAATTCCGGTCAAACAAGAAAATGACCATTATTCGAATATTTCTTGAAAGTGATCGGTATTCTGGTCAAACGCAAAAATGATTCGGATACTGATCATTTTTTATTTCCAACTGATAAACCTGTCTCAACTTTTGTTAGATGTGTTTGAACAGAATTCGAATCAGGCTATATAATTATCTTACCAACAGGATTAGCGGGATGCACCTGATACTATCAATTCATTGGGTTGGGCTGTATTGGATTCCTTCTCTTGTGTTGACGCATCCTGTTTAGCAAATGCCATAAGTTTATGATACGATTTATAGGATACTACCAGGATAGCGAATACTACTAATGGAAATATAGTTTGTCCAGTAAAGCCATCTACTGCCCAGTGACTAACACAGGCACTGATGAGTGTAAATCCAAATCCGGCATACGCCCATTCTTTTACATTACCTTTCACAAACGGCAACACCAGTGCCAAGGCTCCTGCTACTTTAAATATGGTTAACATCACCCTGAAGTAATCCGGATAGCCCAGATGCCGGATACCTTCTACGGCCAGTTGGGTATGAGACGTTAAGGCAGGCATAAGTCCTTCCAGTAAAAATAAAATCACAGTGGCTGTCCAGTAAATTCGCTTGGTTGTTTTCATGTCCGTTTTGTTTTTGATTAATACAAAGTAAGCGAATCCCTGCCACTTTGATGGGGTGCTCTTACGGCATTTTAAAGGGTAGTTTGCGACAAAAAATACAGGTTTATTCTTGCCCAAATGCAAAGGCAGAATAAACCTGTTGATAGCATGTTATAGCAGTATTAACTAGTGATTTTATAGTACTTACTGATAGAAATAAGTGAATGAGTAAGGTCCCGCAACAGTTGCATTTGTAGCAAGGTTTACGGCAGTCATCTGATTGGCATATCCGTAATTTTCATAGCTATATGTTATCTTAGCATTATAGGCGCTCGCTGTATTCAAAGGAGTAAATGTATAGGCTGTTACATTATTCTTATAGGAAAGCCATTGTGCTGGTGAATTCTGCAAACCTCCATTCATAGTAATAAGCCACCAGAGTGCGATATTGCCATTAACAGACGACCAGGGTGTCAATTTGGTGTCATAACCTGTTGCCTGAATAGTATATTGACCTCCTCCTGTAGTCTGAACCAGTGACATTTTGTCGAGATTGCCATTGGATAAATAGGTAAACTGATAATTGTTATATCCACCTGCATAACCGCATCCCAGCGTACTGATTCGGTTGGATGCATCATAGGTAATAGAGTTACTAAATACATAACTTCCATTCACTGTAAAATTACATCCTGTGATTTTTCCAGTTGAATTGGTAGAAACATTGATAACAGCGCCGTCTTCGCGTTTAACCTGTTGCAAAAAGCCTGTTGTGGTATTGTATATGAAAGACCAGGTATGTGTAGTGGCTCCATCTGTTACCTTCGATAAATTAGGCTTGGTACTTCCTGAACGATAGGCAAATGTAATGGACTTATCACTGGCCAGTGTAATTTTAGATAAATATCCCAGATCAATGAGGATAATGTCCGGACTGATTCTTGAACTTGCGTCTGAGGTTTGAGGTTTGATGTCATTGTCTTTTTGACAGGCGGTGAGCAGAAACAGAACCAGTAGAAAGGCTCCCTGAAATACATTTGTTTTGATTTGAAAAGTTTTCATAAGATTTAGGAAGAAAAGTGAAAAAATTAGAGAACTGCTTAGGATTGTTTCTCTGATAGAATGATCAGAGAACATAACAAAGGTAAGATCACTATAAGGCGTATTCAAGACATAAATATGTGTAAGTGGTTGCTAATGAGGTGAGCGTGAAAAACAAGGTGATGGTTGATGGATTGTTGCCTTGGTTGTCAGAAAGGAAAATTTGAGAGCAAACTTTTAGTAAGGTAAGTTCTTTAAAGAATAGAAAAGATTCAATAAAAGATACATTATCATGTGTGTGCCACAGACAAACCAGGAAAGTGGTTGAAAAAGTAAGTTGGAGAAAGGGTATATCAGGGTATTTTTGATTTACACAAAATGAGTGGATACTCACTATTTTGAAGATAGTTTATGACAAAAGATTAGGCTCATTCTACGTCTATAGTTGACTAAGAATGAGCCTGTTAAAATTATGTTATAGTAATGCCATTTATTTATTCCAGGTATCTATGGCATCATGAAGAGCCAATCCATAGTTATTGCTGAAGGTTGGATTAGTATATTGTGAATTAATGATAAGTGCAATCTGGATACCATTATCATAGCCAATCATAATGGTATTTAATTCCCCTTTGTTGCCATATCCCTGACCTGGATAGTAACCATTATGGTAATAACAGGTTAATCCTTTTGGTGTTTGACTTGAAAAGAAACCCATGCTTTCTGTTCTCATCTGAGTCGTGGTAGCTGATGGCAATAACTGAGTTGAGTACATAAGTTTTCCAAAATAACTGGCTAGTTGAGCCGATGTCATATACCAGCCCTGACTCCCTGCCATGGTAGTGAAGTCAAACCAGGGTTCGCCACTTTTACCATCTTTGGGAAATTGATAACATAGACCTGGATTCTCACTGTCTGGTAACTGTTTGCAGTTGACATTAGGATATGAACCTATTTTTCCAAAGATGTTTTCCTGACAATAGGCTACATAGTTGTCTCCATATTCCTGTGCCTGTTTAGCCTCTACTTGTTGTCGCTGACTCGAAGTCGCATTGTTGGGAAGGTTGGTAACTGTTTTACCAGAAAGATGTACAATAGCAAAACGTAACAACGCATAGTTTACATTGCGATAGCCAGTAGGTGAATTTCGTGTCGCTGTATCTGCAAAATTTTTCAATGTTTGGTAATCTGTTTGGGCATCATATAAATTCGAGGTATGTGTAAGCAGTTGCCGGAATGTAACCGTTTGTAAGGAAGCTGACACCTTCCAGTGACCAGGCAGATAGGGTGCCAGTTTGGTATCCAGCGTAAGTCCTTTGGCTGCCAGTAGCTGCATGAGAGCTGTAGCTGTGATATTTTTGCTTACACTTGCCAGAGTATATCGATCCGTAATCAACATAGCTCTTGGATTAGCATCAGGAGCAAGTCGGGCATCACCACCTGCCCGCATAACTTTGTTCTCTCCTTTAAAGCCAATAGTGAACTGATAGCCTACACAATTGCCTTTGAGACGTTCTTCGATCAGATCTGCCAGCTTGTCAGTATCTAGTTCCTTGCCAGGTGATACTTCTACCACAGTATCACATGCCGTGAGTAGACAAAAAGCAAAACATAGGGTAAGTACATTGGACAATAGTTTCATAAACAAGTTGAAGATCATTGAGTGAAAAGATAGTATGAGTGATTGTGTTTGGAGTTATTTTGTCTGATACACTAATCAGGCAATAGGACAAAGGTAGAATGGGTATGAGGGGCATTCAAGACATGAATATGTGTAAATGCTTATGAGAGAAGTTTATCTGGAGTGAACTGTCAAATCTGAATCCAACTTACTTGCTATAGATTTACTACACCATTCTTTTTTGAGAATATGGAACTTGATGGACAGGCAAAACTAATGTTAAATCGGCCAACTTGCCGTTTAAATTCGGAAATGAATAAATCGTGTTGTTGCAGTATGCTAGATTTTAAAGTCTAGACGATCAGCCAGGTCGCAAAGCTAAGTTGAGATTGATGCCAGATAACCTTTCAAATTGCCGGATTGAGGATTCAATTCGCCAGTTTTAAGGTTTTACACTTTATTCTTTGGAAAACTTATTTATCCTTTGTACTGTCATTCAATTACTGATTTATATTTATGAAGAAAATAATCATCATTTCAGCCTTAGTCCTTGGTGGGGTTTTTGCGATTATGCAGCTATTCCGGCCAAAGATTGAAAATCCACCTGTTACACATGATTTTACGGCACCACCACAAGTGAAGAGTATTTTGGTTCGGGCATGCTATGATTGTCATTCGAATGAAACCAATCTTCGCTGGTATGACCAGATTCAACCAATTTATTCGACGGTGTCGAACCACATTAAAGACGGTAGAAAGGTTTTGAATTTTTCCGAGTGGGATAAATTAGCTAAGCCAGATCAAAAGGCGAAACTTTGGGAGTCTGTCAACCAAATTGAACAAGGAGCAATGCCAATAGCAAGTTATTCTTTTGTTCATCAGGATTCCCATGTTTCAGCACAGGATCTGTCGATTCTTAAAAACTATTTACAGGGAATGGTTAAAAGAGATATAGGTGATACCTCAAAGTTGAATGATTTGCAAAAACAATATCACTCTAATGCAGGTTCAGACGAGACACTTCCCAAGTCTTTAAATGGTATTACCTATATTCCCGACTACAAGAACTGGCAGATCATCAGCACATCCGAGCGATTTGACAACGGTACTCTAAGAATTATTTATGGTAATGATATCGCGGTAAAAGCTGTAAGATCGCATAACATCAATCCATGGCCAGACGGAACTATCTTCGCAAAAGCCGCTTGGGATGAACTTGAAGATAAAGACGGAAATGTTAAGACTGGGGCATTTAAGCAAGTCGAATATATGATCAAGGACAGCAAACGCTTTTCCAAAACAAACGGATGGGGCTTTGCCCGCTTTAAAACTCCTAAACTTGTTCCCTACGGCAAAACTATACTGTTTACGCAAGAATGCATCAACTGTCATAAGCCTATGAGCGATAATGACCTGGTATTCACTTTTCCTATTAAAAATTAACTCATGAAATCACATTCAACAATATGTATAGCCGTGTTGTTTCTTTTTTCCTGCGGACCTACTAAGCAAAAAGAGGAACTGATTAATACAAAAGCATCCATTCCGGAAACATTTGATATATCTGGAAAAAACTTGAAGGTGATAACTACTATGTTGAATCGTTATGATAGTACCACATCACTTCTTTACGGAAATGAAATAGCTTACCAGTCTGCTATGCAACATTTGAAAAAACCAAGCCTGGGCGAAAAGTTTACCTTGATAACGTGGAAACAGCAATCTGACAAGCATTGGTTTGGTGCCAACATTCCCGGCGACCTTTTAGCTGTTGAAATACTGGAGGTAGGCAACAATCAACAAAAAACGGAACTTCACTATAGGAAATTACTTGGCAAATCGCTTACACCTGTAACTGATACTTTAGGAGCAAGCGACAGGGTCAATTTTATAATTTCACAGGAAGCATCCTTGACTCCATGATACTTGGTAAATATTTAACCTCATCTAACAGAAAGTCTTTTACAGTTTCTTCACTGGTTATCTGGGTAAGCGCGTTCGTGATGGGGGTATTGGCTTCTATTCCGAAAATCCTGCGGTTAAACATCAGCTTTAGAGAAGTTGCCATTGATTCGTTGATCGCCTTTAGCTTTTCATTGTTTGTCTGGTATTATAATCTTTTTACGTTGCCAAGAGTGCTGATTGGGAACATTACCACAAGGTTTTTTGGTCTGAGACTGGTGAAAAGCCTCGCTTTAGGAATAATCTTTATGGCGATTCTTGTTATCATCAATCAGTTGTTCTTTTCATCCTATGGGTTCGGATCAATGATCTTAATGTATCAATTCCGAGGGATACTGATCAATCTCACAATTTATTTGTTTCTGTATTTACTATATCAAAGTTATGCCAACCAGGTTATTGCAGTTGAACTGGAAAGAATCAAGTCCGATCATCTCGCTGCACAATTCGAACTTTTGAAGCAACAGATCAACCCGCACTTCCTGTTCAACAGCCTGAACACGTTAAAATCAATGGTCGATATTGGTGATGAGCACGCGTCAGACTTTATCGTCAAGCTTTCGAACTTTTATCGGGCATCTCTCGACACCAAAAAACTTGATGTAGTTAGTATGGAAGAGGAGTTGAAGCTACTTGATTCGTTTTTCTTCCTGCTCCATGCCCGGTTTGAAGAAGGCATTCATATTGATGTTAAACTCACTGTAGGCCATAAAGCGTCGTTTGTGCCACCTTTCGTACTTCAACTCCTTGTCGAGAATGCAGTTAAACACAACGTGGTCGCTATTGACATGCCCTTACATATTGAAATATTTTCGGATGAAGATTATATTGTGGTACAAAACAATTTACAGGTAAAATCATTAACCGAGCCATCCACAAACCTGGGTTTGCAAAACGTGAATCAACGATACCAACATATCACCGGAATGCCTATAATCGTAAATGATTCGGGCAAATATTTCACCGTCAAATTACCAGTTTATGAAAATTTTAGTCGTTGAGGATGAATTAAAAGCTGCAAGGGCTTTGATAAAATTGATTATATCTGTAAAACCTGATGTGCAAATAAGCGGCCCCGTTCAAAGTGTTCGCTCAGCCATTGCCTTTTTAGAAACTAATCCGGTACCCGATTTAATTTTCATGGATATACAATTATCCGACGGCCTTTCTTTTGAGATCTTTGGGAAAATTAAAGTGCCAGCTCCTGTCATCTTTTGCACAGCCTTCAACGAATACGCGTTAGAGGCTTTCAAAACAAATGGAATAGCATATATCTTAAAGCCTTTTAATGGAACGGATATCACAGCGGCATTCGATAAATTAGATCTGTTAACTAAGCCGACAAAGAACCAAAATTTTGCTGAGGCTTATCTGGCTAAAATGATCAAAGCTTCGCAGGAAACCGACGGAAAGAAAAGCTTTTTAGTTTATAAGGGCACCAAATACCTAACCATTGATACCTCTGATATCGCATATTTCTTTGTCCATAACGAAGAAACCCGGATAGTGACATTTGACAACGAATGGTATCCTGTTGATCAGTCACTTGATCAGACCGCATCACAATTGCCGGAAAAAGACTTTTTCAGATTGAACCGTCAATTCCTTATTTGTTTTCGTGCAATTAAAGAAGTGGAACATTACTTTTCCAGGAAGCTATGGGTGAAACTGACCGTTCCCGTTGAAGAAAAGCTGTTGGTTGGGAAAGATAAAACCAGCCAGTTCCTTCATTGGCTGGATGAACGTTAAAAGTTTTGAATTAGTAAATCAACGTCTTATAAGTTGGTAGACATGGTGATTTTTTGTAGGCCTCAAACTCTTCCATATTCTTAGCCTTTTTATCCTTGATCAATTTATCGCTGTCAGGACCTAAGATCAGATGGACAGGAGGGTTTCTCATATTTATCAGATTAACAAGCTCCTCGACTAGTTTCTGCGGATCGCCGGATTGCTTGCTGTTCCTGATTGACATACCCTTGTGAGGTTTATCGCTTTCATACTCTGATATCGCGTTTGTGGTGCAAGTAAGAGAACCGGCTTCCAGGAAGCGGGTTGAAGGTAAATGAGTAATGAAAAGATACATTGATAATCATAGTTAGAATTGTTCAGTTGAATCCTTGCTTAGCTACCGAAACAAGGGTAGAATGGGTATGGAGTGCTTTCAAGACATGAATATATGTAATTGGAGGTATAGAAAGCGGTGAGGCTCATAGACTAAAGGATAAATCTGTTCTTCTTATGTTCGGTTGGATCCAACGGAACACCATACAGAATGTAGTGTCATACATTTAGACTTCCGCTTGCAATTGTTATAGCAAAACGGTTTATCTCACTAACCTGTGTTATCCTTTTATTCCTATGAAAAGATATTTGTCTGTATGTTTCTGGGTATTTCTTATATCCGTTCATTCGTTGTTTGCCCAGTCCAATTCTTCTCCCGAAACACTACCTGAGTTGATGCATGAGATTGAAAAAGTAATGCAGGAAGAAAAGATGCCCGGACTGATGGTATCCATTGTTTCGAAAGACTCTGTTTTATTTTCAGGTGGTTTAGGAGTGTCTGTTGTGGAGTCTCGACAAAAGGTAGATGGTAAGACATTGTTTCATTTGTATTCTATCACCAAGATGTTTACAGCACTGGCTATACTCAGGCTCATACAAAGTGGGTCATTACACCTACAGGATAAACTGAAAGACATTGCTCCGGAATTGGTTTATACTAATCCATGGGAAAGTACTCATCCGGTACGGCTGGTACATCTGCTCGAACACTCCAGTGGTTTTGATGATACACATCTGAATATGATACATAATACATCCATCCATGATCTGAAGGGGATAGATGCCGTCAACTTTTATCAAACCTGTCTGATAGCAAGATGGAAGCCAGGACTGGTTAGTTCGTATGCCAATCCCAATTACACCATAGTAGGATATCTGATTGAGAAATATTCAGGTATGTCCTGGGATAGCTATCTTCAAAAGATACTTCTGGAACCATTAGGAATGCATTATTCTGACTTTGATCTGAGAATCAAAGAGGAGAAGAGGTATGCCCGTGGGTATCGGTTTGGCGATGGTCATTACATTCCGTTTCCATTTTTTGTCCCAACCGGAAATGGAGCCGCCAGTGCTTTGCATTCCTGTGCCGAAGACATGACCCAATACCTTCGTTTTTTTCTGAATGACTGGAATATACATGGTGAGCAATGGCTGGATACAACGTATTTGTCTGCAATGGAAACCATTCATAGTACAGCCGGAGCCAGGGAAGGACTCCAGATTGGCTATGCTCTAGGTAATAGTACATTTTATAATCATCCCAAGGCCAATTTCAGAGGGCATGCCGGAGGAGGAGATGGGTTTGAGTCATTAGTTAATTATGACCGTCGGCACCGGATTGGCTATGCGATTGCAAATAATGGAGGAAAAGGCATGTGGCGGATTTCTGTTTTGATTGAAAACTTTCTGACGAGGGAGTTACCCAACTTTGTGCCTGCTACATTGGTGCAACAGCCAACAAAACCTGTTTTAAGGGATTATCCGGGTTATTATAAACCGATAAATGTTCGAAGTGAACAGTGGAATTTTCTTCAGCGAATCATTGGAGTAGTAAAGCTCTCCCAATGGGAAGGTGGACTGATTATAAAGCCTTTATTGGGACAGGCTGACACCGTAGAATGGGTTAAAGATCGGTTATTCAAACGAAAATATGAACATCAGGCGTCGGTGGTAGTTGGACTGGATGAAAATGGGAATCCATTTTTACAGTCTGATATGCACCAGTATTATGAGAAGACGTCCTATCTGCCAGTACTGGTTCAGCAACTTCTTCTGGGTCTGTCTGCACTTGCAATCGTATTATCAGTGATATGGGTACTGGTCTGGTTGGTTATGGTATTAGTTAGAAAGGTAAGCCGGAGTCAGATTCTGGTTGGACTTTTACCTGGGATGGCGGTTCTATCAGGTTTGGTCGCATTTAGGATAACGACTGTTACAGATTATACAAACCGGATTGCCTTTAACTCCATCAATCTGACATCGGTAACTATCTTTTTCACTTCTCTCTGTTTTGGTTTGTTTGCTATTGCAGGTCTGGGATTGCTTATAAAACAATGGACACACTTAAAAAGCTCATGGATCAGAGGTATACTGGCGTTTAACGCATTCTTCCTGACATACCTAGCTATCCTGCTTTTGATGCATGGATGGATAGGCGTTAGGGTTTGGGCTTTATAAATCAATTGTATGATTTTCTTATTATGGCTACTAGCTGTTGGTTATTGTAGTAACTCTACTTAAACAAATTGATCAACTTTTTTTCTTTATAGTATTCAAACTTCAGTCAATAAAGAACGTGAACAGCGTTCGGATATTCCTTCAATGCGACTGGAGTTTGAATATCTCTGACATAGGATCGGAATATAGATGTTATTGGAACGTGATTTGAAATCTGGTGATTTTGAAAATGGATTCAACGCTATCAGGCTTGAATTGCTGATAGAGCAGGAACGCAGTTGGGAAATAGAGAATAGACAGGAGGTTACACCAGTTTGTTTTTTAACGCTTTAGCTACGGCTTCTGAGCGGGAATGAACCTGTAGCTTTTCATAGATGCGTTTAATATAGCCTCGCACTGTATCAATCGCCATGGCATACTTATCCCCAATCATTTTGTAGCTAAGTCCTTCTACCAGGCCGTTGAGTACCTGCGTTTCCCGTTCATTCAGTTCTATTTTTTCAGCAGGAATTTGGTGGGAAAGACGAATCAGTGAGAGTACTTTACGGGCAATATTGGCACTCATAAACGAACCCCCATTGTATACTTGCTGGAGGGCAATCAGGATATTTTCTGGCTTTTCACCTTTGAGCAGATAGCCTGAGGCTCCTGATACAATAGCTTCCAGAACTTTGTCATTCTCCTCCAAAATGCTTAGTATCACTATATGAACATGTTGAAAGGCTGGCAGTGCCTTGATTTTTTGTGTACAGGTAATACCATCCATGTGCGGCATTTCAATATCCATCAGAATCACCTGTGGTTGAATATGTGGTAAGTCCCTAAGCAAGTCCGCGCCAGAAGAGTAGTTACCCACACACTCAAAATCATCAGAGAGTTGAAGCATAAATACGAGTCCTTCTCTGTATGAATGATTATCTTCTGCAATGGCAACTCTCAATGGGGCATTTTTCATGGTAGGTACTTAGTTGAACAGGCTTTGGAAAATGTATTTTGTAATCGAAGAAAGGATAAAAATATGTTATATAAATGAAGAAACCTGTTTTTTGTTTTGTATCTGGTAAATATATTAAGGCTTGAAAGAAAGTGTAATCCGGGTACCTTGTCCGGGTGAGGTATCTATAATAAGTTGACCACCGAGTTCTTTTGCCCTGGTTTTCATGTTGTTCAATCCATTTCCACGTTTGACTATTGCTGGATCAAATCCTGTTCCATCATCCTGTATCTCCAGACTAATAGTGCCACGGATTTCCTGTAACTGAATCGTAATAGCTGTTGCCTGAGCATATTTAATAGCATTGTTGATGGCCTCTTTAAAGATCAGATAGAGAAACTTACGCATGTTCATACTTAGCTGTGCCTGAGAGAGCGAATCATCCACAAGAAAAACACAACGGATATTGCGTGCTTCCAATAATGGAATCGCAAATTCCTTCATACGCACAATAGTGCGTTCCAGAATATCGTTGTCCGGTTTGATAGTCCAGATCAGGTCATTGATAGACGAGATACTGCCGTGTGCCTGGTGACTGATATTTTCCAGAATAGGCAGAGTCTGTTCTTTTTCTTTGGCAGCATTCTTTACTAACAAATCACTATAAAGAGCAATGCTGCTCAGATTGGCTCCCAGTTCATCATGAAAATCGGCTGCAATACGATTCCGGATTTGCTCCATCTCCAGTTGTTTGCGGAGCTGATAACGCCGATACCCTACTGTTCCCACTACACCACTCATCAGCAGGCCGGTAACCAGTAGAAATACATTGCGACGTTGTACGGCTAGTTCCAGTGATTGCGAACGATTTTTTTCATTTAGTAAAGCAATTTCCTGCTGGCGTTTGTCTGCTTCATACTTCGCCAGCAATTGTTGGGTTTTGCCTGTAAGTTGGGCCTGAAATATAGAATCTTTGGCAACAGATGCTGCCTTAAAAAATGGATAGGCTTTCTTGTAGTTATCCGTGTCTACATAGAGTTCAGCTAACGCCATGTTAGATGTATATAAATCATCCTGATCTTGTGTTTCTTTAGCTAGTTCCAGTGCTTCCAGATAGTATCTTTCCGCCAGATCGAATTTTTGCAAATCTCTATACATTTCACCCTGATTGTGTAAATTAACTCGCAACGCACCAGGAGATTCCAGTTCCCGTGACAGCTTTTCTCCTCTTTTTAGATAGGATTCTGCCAGCTTATATTGTTTTTTTCCTGTATATACTAATCCCAGGTTTACTAAAAGATCAGTTTGTAATAATCTGTATTCGACCTGTTCTGCATGCTGCAAGCCACTTTTATAATAATAAATAGCTGTATCTACCTTGTCGATGTTGTCATATAGATTTCCCAGTTGATTTTCTGTAATAGCGAGGCTTGTGAGGTTGTTTAGCTCTGCTGCAATGGATAGTGCTTTCTGATAGTATGGAATTGCTCTATCATATTGTTGAGAGCCAGCAAGAATATTACCTACATTCAGGTATTCGCCTGGATTTTTTTGGTTGTATTTTTCCTGAAACTGAATAGATTCCAGACTGTATTTCATAGACATTTCCAGATTATCTACTTTTTTGTAGGCAATAGCTAGATTGCCTAAGGCTCCCATTTTTACCTTAACCTTAAATTTCGAAGGATTTTTCTGGATTACTTCCCATGCTTTCAGATAATAATTAAGAGTGAGAGGATGATCCCCTTTATGATGTGCAATAGTGCCTTTCAGAAAAGGTATACAATATTCCAGTGGTACATATGTTTTTAATTGACTTCGTAATGAAGCTAATTTCTGACATAAAGAATCAGCTCGTTTGTATTCACCTTTGATAATATATTGAAAACTGCAATCTTTCATGGCAATCGCATACAATGTATCAATAGGTTGTGTACGCAGAAACCATTGTAGCGAATCCAGTGTCTGCGGAACTACAGCAACAGGTGACTGTGGATGAGCAAATTGACTTAGCCACAGGACGCAGATAGTAAATATGTTTGTTTTCACAGAGTTAGCATTTACATATTTATCTATTAGTAGCTATGCTGTCTCAATATGTAACTATGGGATTACAAAGATTACCTGGAGATAATCTTCTCTGTAGTGCAACATGATGAAGGGACTAAGAAATGGCTTATAAAAACAAAGTGCCTTTCCAGAGGATGAAAAGGCACTTGAATATATTACTGGTATTGAATATAAATCGGCTGTGGATATAAGGTCAGCATCTCTTCTGGTGACATAACTCGAGGCTGATTTACCCGTTTGGTATCATTGCCGTAAAATATTTTGAATCCGGCAAACTGTACAGGTTCATGTGTAATGGCGATCCGGTACGAGTTGCGTTTCTTGGCAGGAGGTCCCCATCCGTCCATATGCATGACAATCTGTACTTCCGGAGATGTTTTAATCTTTTTATAGTTGGTAATCATGGGTTTTACAAACCGGTGTACTACCAGAATCTTTGGAGGAATATTGTTGTCTTTTACCAGTTTACCAAGATAATCTGTTACATAGTTGATATCGGCTGCATCGAATGTACCAATTTCTTTACCAGGACGTTTGTCTCCTTTCATAGAGAACTCCGGATCAATACCCAGGTGTACATTTGGCATGCTCAGGTATTTTTCCAGTTTAGGTACTTCATCCTGTACCTTGCTGAAACCTACCTGAATATCCAGAAATACAATGGCATTTACTTTTTTTGCCATTTCCAGTACTCTATCTATCTGATGATGTGGCATCCGTAAGCGATAGGTGTTATCTTTCTGAGGTAAACCTTGTGCTGTCACAGCAATGTAGTGAAGCGCTGGAATAACAGGTGTTTCAGGATCTGCTTTTTCCCATTTCTTTACATCTTCTTTCAGGCGTTTCAGCATTTCCTCTTCAGGATATTCTCCCAGAATACCCATTTGTTTGGAGTATAGATTGCCATAATAAGCCACAATACGTGAAAATGGCAGAATGGCACCCGCTCTTGGATAAGGAGCTTTTACCGGCCAGTATTCAGTTGTATCTGCCCGTGACAGAAAGGCGACTTTCTGGCTATACAGTGCTGTATCAAGTGGGGGATAAGTTACTGCTTTTTCAGCACTGCTATCTGTTGTAGCAACCGAATCTACTTTAGCTACCTGAGCCGTAGTATCCGTTGATGTAGTCTTATCCTGTGATTTGGATTGACTACAGGCTATAAACAGAATGGAAAAAGAGGTAAAAAGAAAAAGAGAAGCCAGTACCTGTCTGGCAATCGAAAACTTGTGTTTCATCAGGTGAAATACGAAATCAATGACTTAAATAATGAGTAAAAACGATCAGGTTGGTAGAAAGTATAAAAATTTAGGGCCGAAATTACTATTTTATTATTGTATTGCAACATCAAGGGTAGTCAATTTTTATTGATACTCATAGGGTTAGCAAGGTGTAATTTATCTACCGTTTTACACTATACATATAAGGGATATACTTTTCTTAAATGAGTATTTCTACAGGTACAGGTAAATGGTAAGATATCCGACCTGTGCCTATACGTAATTAATGAGAGTAGGTTACAAATAGGGATATTTTAACTGATTCATACTCAGTGACAAGATGCTTTTAAAGCCTATGCTATACTCAGAATAGGGTATTGTAAAAGATCAGACAATGAGTAGTGAAATGTTTCTGTGATAGCCGTAAAGTCAGATTCATTTAGTGAAAACAGATGATTCTGACTTGGGTTTATTCCTGAGCCTGTGAACTTTGTAGTAACCCCATATCTGATTAATAATCTATCTGTCGGGTCAAGAATACATTGTATACAACCTATATACTGATCAGAAAAATCAAATGGAAGATATGTTTTGTCTCCTGTTTGAAGTTTACTTAGAGATTCTTTCCAGGATTTTATTAATTTCTCAATAAGTATGCGTAATGTGGTTTCATTGTATTCTGTTTCAGTAGTATCGTCAAAGAAAAAATAGTATGAGCCTGCTATTTGTTTAAAGTCTCCGATTTCTAGTTGGAGATCTTTATGACTATCTTCTTTTTCTATTATTTTAATAGAGATCATTTTATTCTGTTTTGATTCTACCAAATATATGACTCTTTTCTAGCTTTATGGTATGAAATGGAGTTCGTCACTTTATACAAGAAGATATCTAAACCATATCTGTATGAAAATATCTTTTTTAGTAGTAGCTATTTTTTTTAGTGCAGCCTATTCCTTTGGACAAGGTAATCCATCTGATGATGCTTACTTTAAAGCAAGATCTATTATCCGGGATCTGGATTCTATTGTTGCCCCCAATGGCATTCAGGAAACCTATCCGGTAAATATTGGAGGTGTAAGACAATGGGTATATGTACGGGGACAAGATAAAGACAATCCGATTCTGTTGTTTGTACATGGGGGACCTGCTTCTCCTATGTCACCTGTAATGTGGATGTTTCAACGGCCAATAGAAGAGTATTTTACAGTCGTTAACTATGACCAACGAGCATCCGGAAGAACGTTTATCTCCAATGATACACTCTCACTAGGTCAGACTATCACCATTAGCCAGTATGTAAAGGATGCTATCGAACTGGCAGAGTTTGTTACAAAAAAATACAAAAAGAAAAAGGTGATTCTGATGGGACATAGTTGGGGCACAATTGTCTCCATGCATGCTGCCTTGAAAAGACCCGATCTGTTTTATTCCTATGTTGGTGTAGGGCAGGTGATAAATACTGTAGACAATGAACGGGTTAGCTATGAATTTGCTGTAAAGGAAGCTAGCCGGCTGCATAATGAAGTCGCATTGAAAGAGTTACAGTCTATTGCTCCCTATCCTGGTAATCAGCCGATCACAAGAGAGCGAATTATTATTGCCCGAAAGTGGCCTCAATATTATGGCGGGCTGTCTGCTTACAGAAATACCTCAGACTATTACTTTAATGCACCTTATCTTTCCCCTGATTATTCGAGAAGTGATATTGCGTCTATTGATAAGGGAAGTCTCTTTACACTGGAAAAAATATTGCCCAAATTCTTAAAGGTTGACTTTAAACCTGTTAAGACCTTTCCAATTCCTGTATTTATGTTTATGGGCCGACATGATTATACAACACCTTCAGAACCTACATACCTTTGGTTGCAACAGGTAAAAGCACCAGTCAAGAAAGGAATTTGGTTCGAAAATTCAGCCCACCTGATTCCATTGGAAGAACCTGGAAAGATGCTCATATCCTTGCTCAACGAGGTGAGACCTCTGGCTGTGGAGAAAAGCAAATAGATGGTTGTTAGAAATAGTATAAAATAAAGATCCTGGCAAGTAACTTTGTTAGTTGTTTTCTAATGGGTTTATAAATAGCTGAAATACTGGTTATTCTATAAATAGTATGAAAAAGTTCTTTTGGAAATTAATTTTGAGGCTTTTTGCTGAATAGAATATCCTTACGGAGAATGAGTTGAGTGATTAAAGATTGCAGAAGTAAGCTTGCTGGATCGGCGTTTGTTTTGTATTTTTAAGGCCTGGTGTAAATAGCATTGGCTATTGCTTGTAAAGTCTTTCAGACAGCATTAGGTGAGTTTTAATGCATTTAAACAGGTGTCGATGAAGTACCCCACGGTTAATCTGTGATAGCGTTAAAAACGCTCTTATGTGTTTTGTAAAGGTATCTTATTGTTTAATTCATTGTTCGTTTCGTATATATTCCTTTTGATCCATGTCGTATTCCGATCCGTTGTCTCAATCTCATGATGAATATCACAACAGTTACAGGTCTGCCTATCACCTTTTCCTGAAGATGCCAGAGCAGTATGTAACAGCTTACAATCGCTTCTTACGTTGGTTACAGGCTCATCCGGATGGCGACCGGGTCAGGATGGTTGAATCCATGCGGGGTGTTGACAGACGGTATAGTAATATGCTCTATGACTTTTTTGTATACAGAGGAATTGTGGTCAACATTACAGGAGTACTCCTGAACAAGCAAGTGACTTACAGCTATCATCTGGCGCAGGACCGCAACCGCAACTACCAGATTTCCTCCGAAAGTGTAGACGAACTCAGTGGTGAAGGTTTTCAGACACGGCTTGATGCAGAAGCGGCAGCTTTTCAGCATGCCTTTGCCTTACTTGAGCAATGGATAGCCGACCAGGCACATTTTGGTATTAACATGTAAGATGAATGCATTGTAATAAGAGTTTCTGAAATATACCTTGACAGGTGCGAAAATATAAAGACAAAACAGCCGACTTCACTGAAGTCGGCTGTTTTGTTAGTAGGCTGGTTGTTTAGTTTATGCTCTTTCCAGTTCAAATAAGGTAATCTCAGGGCGTACATTAAACCGGATCTGCCATAAGTTGCCCAAAGCTCTGTTGATGTATACTATTCGGTCATTACCTAGTTCGATTTTGCCTGCTGTATATTTTTTGTTTTTTACAGGTATGACAGGTGGTGGTAGAAAGGGTGGTTTACATTGTCCTCCATGTGTATGTCCGGATAAAATCCAGCCTGCATAGTTATTCCATACATCCAGATCACATACATCCGGGTTATGACATAATACTATGGTAGGCTTGGTGTTATCATACTCTTTCATTGCATGTTTGGGGTGAAAGTTAAGACCCCAGTAATCATCAATGCCAATAAAGGTAAGACCATTTGTTTCTTTTTGTGTATTCCTCAAAACAGATATCCCATTCTGTTCCAGCATTTCTGAAATGTTATCAGCTACATTTTGCTGAGACCAGTTTTTTCCATAATCGTGATTGCCAAGAATGCCCACTGTACCATGTTTTCCTTTTACACAATGTGTAAGTACCTCGCTTAATTCCTGATAAAGAACCTGGTCTTTGTGTGTGCTTACATAGTCGCCTGTATATACAACAAAGTCAGGATTAAATGCCTGTGCCTTCTGAAAAGACTCGAGCACAAAACGATGATCAAACCTTTTGCCTATATGAATGTCACTGATCTGCATGACGGTTTTACCAATCAGGTTATCAGGTAAATTGCGGACAGGCATTTTTAGTTTTACAAACTCCAGCCAGAATGGCTCAACCTGCCAGGTATATAAGCCACCCAAAATCCCAGCTCCTGCCAGATACATAAACTTTCGTCTTTTCATAAGATGCATAATGGGCAACGTGTTTCTATCTATTTGTCTGCTATATACCAGTATTTGTAACTTTATATACCTCAATAATCTGAAAAGTGAATTATAGGTATTCGCTTACAATGTACCAACATGAATAATCCCGAATTTTAAGTAAAAGATGTCATGGAGAAAGTAATAACAAATATCACAAAGAGAGCGACGTTGACTTCAATCGTGTGCAGAAGTGTAGGTGCGTAGGCAATCTTTTCTCCGCGAGGTTGGCCTTTGGCCTGCGGGCAGAAGGATCGGAGAAAAGTGTCCTTTTTGGGTTATCACGCCGTGGCGTGACAAAAAAATAACATGCCGCAAGTAAAAGAAAGTCAGGGAATTTACGGAAAGAAAGGAAGAAATCTGAACCAATAAAGGTAAAGGTCAATAAGAAATAAACGCACATTTGAAATTAAGAATGATTTGTATTCAGGACTAGTCTTCCTTGCGAAATAATTTCGCATCAGCCCAAAAGGTGCCAAACGGAACAATAGAAGCCACCAGTGCCAGTCCTGTCTTTCGGAAATTCCATCTGTGTTCAATTGCAACCATAATGACCAGAATCACATAGGCAATAAAGAGTAGTCCGTGAGCCATACCACATATTTTGTTGGCTTCCGGCATGTGAAGAACATATTTCAATGGCATGGTAACAAATAAGATCACAAGAAAGGATACACCCTCTATAAATCCGATTACACGAAGTTTTCCCAGAGAGGTAGATAATAAATCTGTCATAAAACAGTGATAGAAGAATAAAATGAAATAAAATTATAAAGACGGTTGCGAAAATATATAACAGTATGTTGCCTGCCTATATTGTGTTCATTTCTTTTTCAGTTCAAAGGGAGTGGCTGGCAGTCCTTCTTTGTTGATCAGATTGGCAGTTGTCGGATTGTCTGCCCATGCATAGCGAATTATGGTTGGGTTGCTTATCGTCTTATTAGATACTACCACAGTATTGCCTTTTATCTCCGCGTCTGCCCACACAAATTTTTTTCCATCGCTGGAAATAGCAAACCCATTCAGCTTAGCATTCTTTCTGGTAAGTAATCCATTACCTGTATGTTGAAAAGTAATTGTAACCTGATTTGGTTTAAATATAGCCTGTTTTGCTGTGGGGCCGGAAGCTACCAGATTTTTCTCTCCATACGCTATTTTTCGGGCCTGTAAGGCCAATCGCTTGCCGACATCCTGTTTGTTTAATGGATGAATATCATTCCACTCACCAAGGTCTATGGTAACTGCCATGCCTGTATTGGGGAGTGATAACGTCTGATCCTGAGATTGTCTGAGTTTGGCCCAGTTGCTTTCCTGTGGAGTAGGTTTTTCTTCCATGAAATTCGCGAGTTGTACAAATAGAAAGGGGAAGTCGCCCTGATGCCATTTGTCTCTCCAGTTTTTGATCATTGTAGGAAACGTTTGGGCATATTCCTGAGGTGCACTGGCATTGGCTTCACCCTGATACCAGATCACCCCTTTGATGGAGAGGTTTAGTAAGGGGGCTATCATGTTGTTGTATAATCCGGCAGGCTTCCATCGGATAAATGTCTGACTTTGCAGGGGAGGTATCGATGTTCCCAATTTATATTTCCAGGTGCCTTTCAAGTCAATCGTGTCTGCTCCAACTGCCAGGTAGTATGGTTTGTCAGGAATAAATCCACCCCGATCTGCATTGTTGATGACACGAACTACAATCGTATTCTGACCTTCTTTCAGAATTCCTGGTTTGATCTCATACCGGCGGGGAGGATATTGATAGCCAGTTGTACCTACAAACTGCCCGTTGACAAACACAGAATCCTGATCTACAATGCGTCCCATCCATAGTTTGACAGGTTTGCCCACAAATGAAGAGGGTATTGTGACTGTTTTGCGAAACCATACTGCTCCATTCTTTTTTCCCATTGGCCCGTCTGCCCAATAGCCAGGGATTGACATCTCTGCCCAGTCACTGTCATTTAGTTCAGGGGCTGTCCAGCGTGGTTGACTGGTAATACCCATGTCTGTTTGATTGAGTGACCGATACCAGGCAGCCGTTCTGGATCTGTCGCTGGCTTCAATTGCCTGAATAAGGCTGTCATTTTTAAACTTTTGTAATTCCTCATACGCTTTCGGAAATGGTTTTAAGGCATCTTCACTTATCCAGGCTTCTACGGGAGAGCCTCCTAAAGCGGAATTGACCAGGCCAATAGGAACATTATGATAAGTTTGCAGTTCTCTGGCAAAAAAATAGGCTACTGCTGAAAAAGAAAGTACATTTTGTGGTGTAGCTGTCACCCAGGAACCAGATTCCAGATCTGTATGCGTTTTTTTGAAATCATATTTATCAGGTACCAGAAACTGCCGGATGTTTGGATGGTTTGCTGTCGGAATAATCGAGCTATACTTTTCTTTTACCCGCTCTATGGGCAGTTCCATATTCGATTGTCCGGAACAAATCCATACATCCCCAAATAGCACGTCCTGAACCTTCACTTCATTGCTTCCCTTGAATACCATCTCAAAAGGACCTCCTGCCGAATGGGCTGGAAGCTGAATCTGCCAATTGCCCGTTTGATCGGCTTTGGTTGGGTAAGATTTACCTTTAAAGGTAAGAGTGATAGCTTCACCCGCAGATGCCCAGCCCCAAAGTTTTACAGGTTTATCCCGTTGTAAAACAATTCCGTCACTAATGAGTCGGGGCAGTCGTATCTGGCCAAATACAGGAGTAGCTAATAATAGGAAAATGAGAGCGGCGTATCTATTCATTGACAAAGAGATATAGAGTCACTGCAAGGTAGATAATTCTGAAAGTCACCGCAAGTGGAATCAAACATGTAATAAGTAGGATGCGATCAATACAGTAGACAGAAGCGTTTCTCTAGTTTCCCTCTTGTCTGTTTTATTGTCTAATATACTCTTCTTGTCCCCCAGAAAGAAGCACACCTAATTTGCTCTGATATACTATCTTCTCCCTGTCCTCCTGAAAGGATCTTTTGACAAATAGAGATGCGTTTGGTGTCTGAGAGAAAAAATACACTTCAAAAGTAAAGACCGACAATCTTGTCACACCTGTCCCATAGTAGTGGGAGGTTCCTTTCATGAGGACAAAAAAAGACTGGAAAAAAAGAGCCATTCTTCAATTGACAATAGGAGGAAGTCATATGATTCTCTTCCTGTCAGGTTAGATAAAACCTCTTATGAACAAACACAAGACTGTACACCCATTCCATTACCTGGCTTTTCTGCATAGACAGTAAGATACAGCAAATCTGTCGTTTCCTTCGGAATAGCCACTATTTCCTTTTCAGACAAATATCCATTCAACGCCAAATCTGTAAGAGAAACAGCCTGTTGCTGCTTGACCTGTATATTTTCAAATCCCAGCTTCTCAATAGCTACCAGATAATCAGACAGTTCTGCATGCTGAATAATCGCTGTAATAGCCGATCGACCTCCTGGTTTAAGTACGCGAAAGATTTCAGCAAAGACTTTCTCTACATTGTGTGTTAGATTCAGTACATGACTGTTGGTAACAACATGCGCAGAAGATCCTGCTAGTGGCAATTCTTCTGGATTGCCCTGACGAAATTCGACACTTACAAAGCCCGTTGTTTGGCGTGTAACATCTGTTGTGGCAGATAGGGTTGTTGGTACAATTCCGATTACTTTGCCATAAGGAGCTACACTATCTTTGAAAATAGCTATATTGGTATCAGTGTCACTAGTCAGATCTACCACGATATCATTTTCTTCAATCTGGGCATATTTGGCAAGCAAACGTCCATCGATGGATTTCTTTTGTATTTCAGCACTTACTGTGCGTATAGCATTCATAAGATAAAATCATTTTATATAGAAGTGGAAGTCTGGTCTTTATAATATACCAGAAGAATCTCCAAAACTATCTACTATCATAACCTTTCTGGGTAATGAGAAGTTCGTAAATTGTGGAAATTGCTCTCTGAAGTAAACGAATGGGGAATAAAGGCATAGAATTTTTACATTTGTAACCATACTGCTGTATTATACGTTCTATTCAGCATACACACGCATTGCATACATAGTACACTATACACTTATCCTTATACCGATATGAAAACATTGGTTGCTTATCTGAAATATGCTACATGCATAATACTTGTGTCCGGATTATTGCTTTCCTGTAATGAGGACAGAGACAAAACACGTACAGAAAGAGCTTTGGAAGAAACGGGAGAGGCGATTCAGGAAGATGCCAAAGATCTGGCTAATAAAATAGAAGGAAAAACAGATTCCGTTGGTGATAAACTGGAGGAAAACAAAGATGAATTTGTGGCAAAGATGCAGGATAGATCCCGGGAACTGGATAATGAAATTGACGAGTTAGAAGCAAAGATCGATAGACAGGGTAAGAAAGCTGACAGAAAAGTAAAAGCAGAGATCGCAGCACTGGAAGTAAAACGGGATGAATTAAACAGAGATATTGAGAAATTACGCAGATCCTCGGGAAATGCCTGGCAGGATATGAAGGCAGGTATCCGAAGAGCAGTAGATGAACTCGATAGAGGCTTTGAAGAGGCGAAAGAAAACTTTGAGAAAGATTCTGATAACTAATTAATGCCTTATTGAAATTTCTATAGATCTCCGTTAATTATGTTCAATATATCATAATTAACGGAGATTTTGTATTTCTATACAGTTGAGCACAAAACAGAAGTAGCTATTTGTGCTAGCATGTCAGGTAAAAATAAACTATAAAGAGCGTATTGTTACCTGTAAGTGTGAGATAAATCTCTGGTAACTAATCAGGCATTAAAGCCTCCATCAATAGTTACCCATGAGCCCGTGATTTGTTTCCCCTCTTCGCTTGCCAAAAATGCTACCAAGCCTGCCACATCTTCCACTGTACCATACTTGGGTAGAGCCATCCGGCTGCGTGCATAGTCGGCGTGCTCAGTATCTGCTGGGTTCATATCCGTATTGGTTGGACCGGGCTGCACCAGTGTAACAGTAATCCCTTTTGGGCCTAGATCACGTGCCAGTCCACGGGTAAAACCTTGTAAGGCTGATTTACTCATCGTATAGAGTGTGGTTTGCGTTCCTATAGCGTTATCGGCCATGTTACTTCCTATGGTGATGATTCGTCCACCGGTTTTCAGGTGTTTTACAGCTTCCAATGTGGCTACATACACCGCTTTTACATTTACATCCATTATCTGGTCGTATTCATCAATAGTATGCTGGTGAAAGTCTTTACCAATGTAGATGCCCGCATTATTCACCAATATATCAAGGCCTCCAAATTCAGCAACAGTTTGGCTTACTGCCTGGATAATATCGGCTGATTGGGCACTATCTGCGCCTATGGCGATGGCATGACCACCGGCAGCATTGATTTCATTGGCTATGATTTGGGCTTTCTCTGCTGACTGACTATATGTAAAAGCTACACTTGCTCCTTCGGCCGCTAAACGACGTACGATTGCAGCCCCTATTCCACGGCTTCCGCCAGTTACTAATGCTATTTTGTTTGCTAACTTTTTCATGATGATTTTTATTTATTTTCAACTCATGACACAAACGTAAGCGCATTACGTTACCTTTGCTAGTAAGCAACAAATTGTTAGGTACTAACAAAAAAGTAAGAAATGAGAAAAGAGAACTCAACCAACGCTTTGAATGAAAAACGCATTATAGACACGTGCGGTATGGCGGTTTCTTTACGGGTAATCGGTGGCAGATGGAAGCCAGCCATTTTGTGTCGGCTGGTGTATGGTACTATGCGTTACAGTGAGTTGAAAAAATCAATAGAAGGAATTTCTGAGCGAATGCTCGTGGCTCAACTGCGTGAACTGGAGCAGGATGGGATAGTGCGCAGAGTCGTATATGCCGAAGTTCCGCCAAGAGTGGAATATGAGATCACTGAGTTAGGGAATACCATGAAACCTATGCTGGGCGCTATGTCTGACTGGGGCAATGCTCATCGCAGTTTAACTGAACAAAAATCCACTTCCGATTCCGAATTGACAGAAGCTTAACTAGTGATAAGTATCCTCAGTCGCTACTAGTACAAGCTTGCTTTGAATTATTTATTCTAAATTTCTATTTTCGAGATATATCATCGTGAATGACATACTTTCAGTCAGTGACCTGACTCATGTGATTAAAGCCATTCTGGAAGAAGATCCGGACTTACAACAGATTTCAGTAAAAGGAGAAGTCTCCAACCTGACAATCCACTCTTCCGGACATGCCTATTTTACCCTGAAAGATGAAGAGTCGCAAATTTCCTGCGTGATGTTTCGCGGGCAGATTAGTCCACTGATACGACCTTTGCTCAAAGCAGGAGCCAAACTGGTGGTAGAGGGTGATGTGACTGTCTATGTATCTCGTGGTCAATACCAGATGCAGGTAACGAGTATCCGGGATGCAGGAATTGGCGACTTATTTCAACAGTTTTTATTACTCAAAGAAAAACTCAAAGAGGAAGGGTTGTTTGAGCGGGAGCATAAAAAGCAGCTACCTGCCTTTCCGCAGAAAATAGGTATAGTGACTTCGCCAACCGGAGCGGTGATACAAGACATGTTGCGGGTATTTGAACGTCGTTATCCCTGTGTTGAGGTGATACTGTCTCCCTCTCTGGTTCAGGGCGACTTAGCCGCCGAGTCTGTGATTCGGGCTTTTCGGCGACTTCAGGAAGAGCCTGATCTGGATGTTATCATTATTGCCAGAGGTGGTGGCTCTACGGAAGACTTGTGGGGGTTCAATGATGAACGTCTTGCCCGAACCATTTTTGATTCGGCTATTCCGGTGGTGTCAGCCATTGGACACGAAACTGATTTTACCATTCTCGATTTTGTAGCCGATGTACGAGCTGCTACACCTACGGCGGCGGCCGAACTCACCACGCCTGACCGGGCTGAATTACTGAATGCACTGGATAGTACCAAGGTCTATTTTCTGGAACTATTGCAAAAGCAACTGAATGAAAGTGAACAGTTTCTGGATGACTTTACTGAACGGTTAGGGTGGCAGATGAGTCGTTTATTGCAAAACAACAAAAGCCAGCTGGATTTACTTGAAGCCCAGCTTCAGATACTCAATCCCAAAGCCTTCCTGACCCAGGGATATTCCATTACACTGAAGGATGGAAAGAAAATACTTTCCTTTGAGGAATTACAGAAGGGAGATGAGATTGAAACTGTCTTACAAGATGGCCGTGTGACATCGGTAGTGAAGTGATCATATTAAACGTTTGAATTAAGATTTATTCTACTCTGTATTAAAGGTGAGATTATAATTTGGAATGAGGAGAGAATTATACGAAGCGTATTTTCTTAAAATACGTGAATATTTGATAGCTATTGATTTTGAGACAAATCCGGAAGGATCTTCAAGCATGCAAATTGATTTGCTTCAATCTGCTATTGGAAAACCTTTACCTATAGCTTATAGAATATGGCTTCAGTACTTCGGGAATAGTATGTATCATATACTACTTGATGGAGACAAACTTACTGTCAGTGATTGTAAGAGAGCAAATGATGAATTGATCGAAAGAAATTTTGATCTTATTAATTATGATCTGTTTCTTGCCATTACGTATAGGAGTTATGCGGATACATTTACTCTTATCAAATTAGAGAATGAAGATCCTGAAGTATTTATATTTGAAGCAAGTGATGTACTATCAGATTCAGAGATACACTTTACTATATGGATTAGAGAACAAATCATCATTATGTTAAAGCTTAAAGCAAGGATAGAAGGTGAAAAATGGATAGAAAAAAAGGAGTGGTTATCTATAGATGCATTGCCATATAATTATGGAGATGGCAATACAAGTACCTATCATGACTATATCACTCGTCGGCAAGCCTTTTCAAACATAATTTATGAACAAGATCTGCAAAGAGGTGAGCTTACCTTACCTGATGAGTTTGAAGATAAGTGGATTGCCTATATGAGAGCTAATCAGCTTTCCCATTATTTGAAGCTACCTGATTAGTACTTTTCCAATTGAATGACAACGCAACAATTGTCTCACTTCTCTGAATTACCTGTCCGCAATACATCCAAAAGTTTTATACTTTTGCAGTGACCCGGAGTACTGGGTTGCTGCAAAACATCCTGATCTTTAAAAACCATACAGAATGGAACTTACCATACGCGATGCTACATCGGACGATGTACCTGCTATTCTTTCTATTATCAACCATGCTATAGCACATACGACTGCTGTGTATGATTATCAACCTCGGTCACTGGAAGTTCAGCAAGCCTGGTTTGATAAAAAACAAGTGGATAACATGCCTGTACTGGTGGCCGATTATCAGGGTAAGATAATAGGATTTGGGAGTTATGGTATTTTCAGACCCTGGGAAGGCTATCGTTTCAGTGTAGAGCATTCCATCTACGTTTCTGAAGAATCACGGGGAAAAGGAGTGGGGAAGATGTTATTGGAAGTGTTGATAGATAGAGCCCGTAAGCAAGGATTTCATACCATGATTGCGGGTATTGATGCGGAAAACGTAGTCAGTTGTGAACTGCATCGGAAACTTGGCTTTCAGGAAACGGGACGGCTAAAAGAAGTGGGATATAAATTTGACAAATGGCTGGATCTGGCCTTTATGCAGTTATATTTGTAGCAACGCTATGTTATACTTATTTATTCTTTGTTTGTGAATTCCTCCGAAACCTTTAATCTCGAAAAATCTCTCACTCGCATTCGCGACATCCAATCTTTGCTACAGGAAGGCAATCAGCCTTTTGATGATTCTGTTGGTCTTTTTGAAGAAGCCACTCAGTTGATTAATGCATGTCGCTCGTATTTGCTGGAAGCTGAAGTGAAGCTGCAAAAATTATCTGAAAAATAGAATAATAATTGGATAGGGTTTTACTATTTTTAGAAAGATGTACTGGAATTTTTTCCAACAAACCTCTTTCTGAAAATAGCATCCTTCTCTATGCAAAGAAAACTACTGCTTCTCTGCTTCCTGGTATGGACAGGACATGCATTCTCTCAGAATGCAGCTGTGAATCCTGCACTATTGCAAAGTTACTGGCAGGCACGCTGGATTGTCTATCCTAACGTTTCCCAACAGGCGTATGGGATCTATCATTTTCGTAAAACCCTGGAGCTGACCAGTAAGCCATCTACCTTTATTGTACATGTATCGGCTGATAACCGCTATCGGTTGCTGATAAATGAACAGCCTGTGGCCAGTGGTCCGGCACGCAGTGATTTGCTGAACTGGAACTTTGAGACCATAGATCTGGCTCCGTATCTGAAAGCTGGAAAGAATGTACTGGCTGCTCTGGTCTGGAATGCTGCCGAATCTCGTCCGTTTGCCCAGATGTCCTATCAGACCGGATTTATTATGCAGGGAAACTCTGCTGTGGAAGAGGTTGTCAATACTAATAGCACCTGGAAGGCATTTCATAACGAAGCCTACCAGCCATTGCCTATAGATAAAAAGCGGCTAAGGGCCTATTTTGTGGCAGGAGATGGGGACTGGGTAGATGGCAATGTATACCCGTGGGGATGGGAAAAGACAGATTTTGATGATGCCTCCTGGCAAGCTGCACAAGCTACCTGGTTTACAGCTAAACCGCGTGGCCTTGGATCAGATGGAAACTGGATGCTGGTGCCTCGCGAAATTCCTATGATGGAGGAGAAAGTGGAAAGGCTTAAGACTGTACGAAGGGTCTCTGGTACAAAAGCAGACAACGCATTTCTCACAGGAAAACAACCTGTAATTATCCCAGCTAACTCCAAAGCCAGTGTTCTGCTGGATCAAAGTTATCTGACCAATGCCTATCCCGAACTGGTAGTGAGTGATGGAAAAAATGCCAGCATTACCCTTACCTACGCCGAAGCATTATGGGATGCAAAACACCAGAAAGGGAATCGAAACGAGATTGAGGGGAAAGAAATGATTGGGATGCAGGATCGTTTTGTGACAGATGGAGGGGAGAAGCGGGTATTTCGTCCATTATGGTTTCGTACCTATCGTTATCTGCAGCTGGATATTGAAACGAAAGAAAATCCACTGGCTATCAATGACTTGTATGGCATATTTACAGGCTATCCTTTTAAAGAAAATGCTTACTTCAAAACTACGGACCCGACATTAGCCAAGATATGGGAGGTAGGGTGGCGTACAGCCCGGTTATGTGCAGCCGAATCCTATTTTGACTGCCCTTATTATGAGCAGTTGCAGTATGTAGGTGATACGCGGGTACAGTCAATGATCTCACTGTATGTAGCTGGTGATGACAAACTGATGCGTAAGGCTATTCTGGATTTCGACCATTCGCGTATTCCGGATGGACTAACCCAGAGTCGCTATCCCTGTTATGACTTACAGGTGATTCCTACGTTTTCGCTGTTCTGGGTAGATATGGTCTATGATTACTGGATGCACCGCAAAGATGATATGTTTGTTAGAGAGCGTTTAAAAGGGGTTGCCAGTGTACTGGACTGGCATCGGCAGCGTCTGGCTTCCAATGGAATGCTGGGTAAACTAGAGTGGTGGAACTTTGTTGACTGGTCGTGGCCCTGGAATCCTGCCGAACATTTTGGCGGTGTACCCACAGGGGGCATAACCGGAAACTCTTCTATCTTAGCTCTGCAATATGCCTATGCCTTGCAACGAGCTGCAGAGTTGTTTGCAGCCTTTGGGAAAAATGAAGAGGCAAAGGACTATCAGCAGACAGCCCAGACAATCACAGAAAGTACCTATACACTTTGCTGGGATAATTCCCGAAAGCTATTGGCAGATACACCGGATAAAAAACAGTTTAGCCAGCATGCCAATACAATGGCTATTCTTACAGATGCTATTCCTGCCGATCAGCAAAAAGAAGTGTTATGCAGGGTCGCTACAGATACATCCATTACACAGTGCACCTATTATTATCGGTTTTATATTTTTGAAGCACTGAAAAAGACAGGACTGGGTGATCAGTATCTGAGTATGCTTACTCCGTGGAAAGATCAGCTGGCTATCGGTCTGACTACCTTTGCTGAAAATCCGGAGCCTACCCGTTCGGACTGCCATGCCTGGAGTGCTTCGCCTTTGTATCACTTTCTGTCGTTGGTCTGTGGTATCCAGTCTACTGCCCCAGGATTTGAAAAAGTAAAGATTGAGCCTAATCTTGGTAGTCTGACACAGATAGATGGACAGGTGCCACATCCTGCCGGAAACATTCAGGTGAAATTTCAGAAGACCAAAACCGGATTGAAAGGGGAGGTAGTTTTGCCTGCATCTGTAACAGGTGAACTGGTGTGGAAAGGAAAAACGCTTCCGCTGAAAGCAGGGAAGCAGACTATTACCTTGTAAAAAAATCTCTCCAATAAAAAACACCATGGATACAACATATCCATGGTGTTTGAGCGTAATACAATCTATTCAATCCCTCAAACTGTTTTAGAATTTGAATCCAAGACGTGCATAGTAATAAGCTCCCTGAAAGCCCATCTGGTAGTTTTCATACCCAAAGCGATTGCTGTCCGTCAGGGCAGGGAGGATACGGGTTGGATATACATCAAAGATATTTTCACCACCAACAGACAAATTCAGACCTTTGAATATCGTATACCCTACACTCAGGTCCACTGTAGCACGTCCGTCCAGCTTATAATCATAGTATTGGCCTGTGGTTTCATCCGCATAGGCACTACGCGACCATACCGAACCATAGTAAATAGTACGTGCCATGAACGTCCATTTTTTAGGCATGAAGGTGGCTGACAGAATGTATTTCTGACGAGGATTGCCTTCTTCATAGTTGCCCCTTACAGACCGACTCAGATACAGATCAGATATTTGCTCTGGGGTCAGAGTGGCATCCGGACCAAGCTTTAATTTAGCCGGATGTACAGCTACAAATTCAACTTTGTTCCAGTTGGCCGCCAGAGAAAGAATTAACTTGGAGTTTCCAAGTGTTCTGGTGTAGTTCGCTACCAGATCCAATCCTTTGGACTCCACATCGGCACCATTGGTGAAGAACTGAGCTGCACCTGCTCCAATCACATTTTTAAAGTTTCCACCAACGGATGGTCCATCAAAGTTGCCTGTTAGGATAATTTTATCGGTTACACGGAACCAGTAGGCATCCGCTGTGATCTCAAAGCCCTGCATAGGTTCGAAGGCAATACCAAAGCTTACGTTTTTAGAGTTTTCTTCTTTTAACTGAGGAATACCCAATGCTTTAGCTGCTGAACTCTGGTTGGTAAAGAAACCTACGTCAAAGGGAACTCCTTCTGGAGTAAATACGGTAGATGTCTGAGCATAGTACAGTTCGTGTAAGCTTGGTGCACGGAAGCCTGTGCTGGCAGATCCACGCAAGTGAACATTCGCCAGGATAGAATAACGAGCTGCGATTTTTCCTGTGATTACGCTTCCGAAGTCACTATAATTTTCAAAGCGAGCTGCACCGGAGATCGTAAATTTATGGCTTAAATCCGCTTCCACATCTATATAGCCCGCTGCCACGTTACGATACGCGTCTGCCTGCTGCTGTGGAGTAAATCCTCTGAAACACTGGCAGTTGGGAGAGTAGTTGTTGAAGTCATACACATAGCCTCTGTACGGTAGGATGATATCAGATCCATCGGCATTTTTAGCATCTGCATTTATACTTTGGGTATAGTTGTAATTGTCGGAAGGCGAGGTGAAGGTACCATACGTGCCTTTGGTATAGGACTCAACCTGACCTGGGGTAATCTGGAAGTTTTCAATACGCATCTCTGCACCAAACGCCAGGTTAATACCTTTGATCTCACTACCAAACGGATTGTTGAAATAATGCGAGAAGGCTAAGCTGGTAGTGTTTTGCGTAAAGATGTTATCACCCAGGCGCATGGTGGTTGGTGACTCAGGGCCATAGGAGGCGTTGAGGGTATTGACCATGCCATACCGGAATTTACTGCTACCAAATGTGTTGCTGAAATCTACATCAAACACACCCAGCTTCCCTTGAATACCTGCTGTAACAGATTTGTCGGTAATGATAGAGGTCAGCTGGGGTAGGAAGCCATTGGGATATACTTCATAAATTACCCGGTCTGTCTGACGAGGAAAACGATAGTAGCAACCACTTAATGTATTGCGGTAGTTGATTCCACCAAAAGCATAAAAACGACTCTTATCACTTAATGGAACACCGGCATTGAAGAACAGCGAAGAATTAGTCATTTTGCTAAGACCGTTGATCATCTGGAAGTCCAGCTTTTCGGAGGTTCCCAGTACCAACCCTACCCTATGGTGGGGTATAGCCTGTACATCTGTATACAAATAGGATTTCGTTTCGCGCGTAATAGTCCAGTTGCACACAAGAGTCACTCCAGCTAA
>JASJOS010000017.1 GCA_030068525.1 Xanthocytophaga flava | reverse complement strand
GCAGGTGAACTGGCCGACCGTCCAGGCTGGAATCAAGAGCTTTTACCTGACAAACAGCCCCGAAGAGATTGCCCAGATCAGACGCCAGTGGAAATCGGAGTTGTTTGTCCACCCGATGAGCGACTGGCACCTACATTCGGATTTTACAAATGGTCGGCCTGACAGGGGACGGATCACCTTTGTGTGGCTGTTCGGCATTATCGGCGGGTTTGTGCTACTTTTGGCGGCAATCAATTTCATGAACCTTTCGACGGCGCGTTCAGAAAAGCGGTCCCGGGAAGTAGGCATCCGCAAGGCCATTGGGTCGGTGCGCTCTCAGTTGATAGGCCAGTTCTTCACAGAGTCCCTGCTGGTTTCGGGGTTTGCCTTTGTTTTGTCCATTGTGCTGGTAGTGTCGGTTTTGCCTTTTTTCAATCAGATGGCAGACAAGCAAATCAGTGTCCTGTGGCTTAATCCGGTGTATTGGCTGTCGGGATTGGCTTTCATCCTCCTTACTGGGTTGATTGCAGGAAGCTACCCAGCCCTCTATCTTTCTTCTTTCCAACCTATCAGGGTCTTGAAAGGAACCTTGCGGACAGGCCGCTGGGCAGCGGTGCCTCGCAAAACCCTGGTTGTCGTGCAGTTCACCGTTTCGGTCACGTTGATTGCCGGGACCCTGGTGGTCTACCGGCAGATCGAGCACGCCCGGAGTCGGCCAGTCGGCTACGACCGCCAGGGACTGTTGACCGTGCCGTTGAATGATCCGGCTTACAAGAGTAAATACCCGGTTCTCAAACGGGAGTTGCTCCGTACCGGTGTGGTCTCACAGATGGCCCTTTCCGACAGTCCATTGACCGAGATCAGAAACATCTCTGGCGGCTTCACCTGGCAAGGCAAGGACCCCGAGGCTGAAGCGGGTTTTGTCACCGTGGACATAACACCCGATTTTGGCCGGATGTCCGGTTGGCGGCTACTGGCAGGCCGGGAGTTTTCCACTGCTTACTCGACCGATTCGTCGGGTATCATCCTGAACGAAACGGCCGCCCGGCGCATCCTGTCGCATGGTACACAGAATGGCAACCGGCATAGTTCGTTGCCTGAGTCCTCCCTTCAGGGTTTGCTCGGCCAGACAATCAAATACGAAGACAACAGCCGCTCGTGGCATGTGGTGGGCATTGTCAGTGACCTGCTCATGAGCTCGCCCTACGAGCCGACCCAGGGCACCTTTTACTTTATGGATGCAAACGGCCAGCGGTCCGATTACATGACTATCAAGATCAAGCCTACTGTCAGCGCCAGCTCCGCCCTGCCCAAAATTGAATCAGTGATTAAGGCAATTGCTCCCTCGGCTGTATTCGACTACAGGTTTGTCGATGCCGAGTATGCTCGTAAGTTCAGCGCTGAGCAACGCATTGGCCAGTTGTCGCTGGGCTTTGCCGTGCTGGCTGTTTTCCTCTCCTGCCTGGGCTTGTTCGGCCTGGTCAGTTTTACGGCTGAGCAGCGCCGTAAGGAAATCGGCATCCGCAAGGTGCTCGGGGCAGATGTGTGGAACCTGTGGTCGCTTCTGTGCAAGGACTTTGTGGGACTGGTCATTCTCGCTTGCCTGTTGGCCGCTCCCTTTGCCTGGTATGTGATGGATCAATGGCTGGAAAAATATACCTACCGGACCAGCTTATCAGGGTGGGTATTTGCGGTGTCTGGGCTTGGTGCGCTCCTAATTACTTTGCTAACAGTCAGCTACCATGCTCTGAAGGCTGCTCTGGCCGATCCAGTCAAAAGCCTGCGCACCGAATGAGGATTAAAAAAGGTATTACAAAAGAGCCGGAAACGTGTGCTATCTGGCTCTTTTGTGAGTTATAGTTGATTTGCGAGATATAAGGTCAAGTAATTTGGAATTTAAAAATAGTTTCAATCAGGGAGATTATTCATTGTATAATTGTATAATTATATGGGGTAAGAATGTCATACTTTTCGACTAGAGGATCAATTACATGAAATCTACCTAATTGCGCATCATACATCCTAGCCCCATAATCGCTCCAGTTCAGTCCAAACTCTTCCTGCTTTTCTTTGCCATTGCATTGTATTGGAACATTGGGATCATCCTTAGTTTTAATCCCCACGGATTCCTGCTGAAAAAGCGGGATAAACTTCATGATTCTCCTGAACAATCAGATCTCTTGTGTAGCTCACAGCAACCGCTGAAAAAGCACATAGGCTTAGTGTTTCAGCATTGGTCAAACCGGCTATCTCTTTCTGAAAGTCCTATACTTTTGGGCATTCCGTCAATTTAGTTACCTCTACAACCATCTATCATTTACAATATTTTTTCAACAAGTCGGTGGTCAGATTCACGCCTCTCATCGCTTTTGACTTGTTCAAATAAGGGCAGGCATCGGTATATTTCTTTTGCAGCTTTGCTACTCATAATGAAATGAAACTGGCTCATTGTGCTGTTCTTTCAATAAGTTTCTTGTCACAAGGAATTGTATCCACTCGTTTGCCCGGTCTTGAGAATCGCAACCATATATTCCATTTGAATTACAGAGTTTTTTGGGATAGCCTAGAGTCGTTTTATGGGTCAACTCAAGAATTTTTATGAGTGAATAGACTTCATTATCTCTTTTGCCACCGCCACCACCCACAAAAGCAACAACAACATTGTACTTTAAAATGTCAACTATTTTGTCATAGTTTAACGAATTGTCCTTGTTCTTATAGTCAATACCCGCTTTCTCTAAGTAGTAAGAATATAACTCAAATTCAGAAAGCGTGTTGTATAGCTTTAAAAATGCTGTCCTTGCCGGAAGTGTATCAAAATTATCTTCCAGAAAAAATCCCCAATCTCTTTCCATAAATGTGTACTTTTTCCAGCTATTTTCTTTGAATTGGATATCCTCTATTTCCAGCAAAGCCTCACCGATTTGTGCGTAATTTATTTGTGACAACAATTTCACTAATTTATCTTCCAACTTTTCCTGCTTCCTGATTGCTTTTATTGCTCTGATTTTTTCGGCTACGTTTGTTATGTTGTAATCTCGATTGGCAGCATTTATTTTCATTGTGTCATTAGGCACTTTCAAGGGCTGATTGCAATACAACTTTGCCTTTTCAATTTGATTTTTTATATCATTATCATCGGTTTGTACTAGATCCAGTCTGTCAATGCCGATTTGCTGCATGTTGGTAAACTTTTTTAAATAGTTATTACAAATGCCAATGATTCCTAATTGGTCGAATAAATAGGCCTTCTTTAAAAATAGTTTTAAATCTCGTTCTGTGTGTAGTATTTCATTCCAATGCCTGGAATAGAAAATATCCAGAATTCTGCCAGCAGAGTAGGTAGTACCCCATGACTGTTCCTTTATTGCCGCCCAATATTCAAAGGCAGTTATTTCTTCAAGTGGTAAGTGATGAATAAGACTATCTTCTAATTTTCTTCTTTCTGCAAACGAAAGGTCCAAATCAAGTCTATCAATTGTTGACTTTAGTCTTTCTGATCCTTCAAAATCAATCGTGTTTTTTTTGCAGTAGTCAGTAAGAAGCACTAACTGTTTTAAAAATCTATAGGGGAAAGTTGGAATAGCCCCATTTTTATCGAAATTTATTCTCTCATATTCATCGGCAAGTTGAGAGACTTTTGCAGGTCTGCAGCGTGTCAATTGCGTGAATGCCTCCAGAGCGATTGAATCGTTTTGGCTGTTTAGCAACTGAAACAAAGCTTCTTCTTTTTCGATAGCTTTTACCTGAACTTTGTCGTTTATAAACGTAGAGGATTTTTCATCCCATTTAAAATGGGAGTAGTTACCTGCAAAATAAATTAATAGGTTTAATGAAGCATCTGGATAAAAAGCTTTATCAATATGCCATGTGAGTTCTTTTTTTTCATTTTCAACGGCGATTTCACTCTCCAGTAAGATTTGCAAAAGCTCAATGTATTCACTTTCATTGAAAGGATAGGAATCAAATCGATAGCGAATTTTGTAGAGTTCAGAAGCAATACTTACTAGTGCCTTCGAATTTCTATTTTGGATGAGAGTGTGTATGTCTGCTTTCCAGACCCATTCCTTTGTAAGCAAGTCAGCATACTTGGCACGCAATTCAGTTTTCCTGATTTCAGCTATCTCTCTGAACTCAGCCTTTGACGTTCGTACTTCCAGTGGCGTAATGAGAAAGGCGTCAGCCAGTTTCGAAAAAATAATTTTGTTCTTATTTGCATTCAGAAATGTAAGAAACTCGTTACGGGTCGTATTGTTTGAGATCGTTATTTCAGAATCCGTAAAGATGCAGTTCTCTTGAACAATTCGTTTCGCAACTGCAGATTCATTTGTCTTAATAATGTGGTGCCCTAGGAATTCGGTTACTTCCTTTTTGCTGTCAAAATAGTTTGCCATGTCAAAGAGGGCAGACTGGTCTCCTTGCATTAGTTTTTCCTCAAGAGCATATATAGGGTGTCTCTGTCCGAATGATTCGTTGTGGCTCAGTACTGAAATAAGTAGTAGAATTGATAGGATAGTCCTCATAAAGTGGCTGCTAACTCGTAAAATACCGAATGTAGTTTGGTAGTTGTTTTTCTTACAATTTAGGATCTGTTTCCAGTATTTCTTCAGGCGGTATCATTTGAATTGGCCTACGTATGACCTCTTTTTTATTTTTCAATGGGTAGCTAATCGTCCATTTTGCACTGTCTCCTTCTTTATCCACTTCAAACTCTTTTGTCATTGTCCATTTGTTAGTAATCCATTCAAGTCTACGTCCACCACCTCCACCATTCCCAATATAAAATCCGGTTATCTTTCTTTTCTTTATATAAAATGTGGGATTAGGCAAGTCTGAAAGTTGCTCATCTAAAATGTAATAGTGTTTTTTCGGGTTGAATATGTAAACTTTTACGCTATTCTTAAGACCTGTCCCAGATTTACCGTAATAACCGATTACATAATCTTGAAAACCATCGTAAGTTAAATCAAACAGGGTATCATAATCTGGCGATACCAGACCGTTTTCTATTAAAAATTGGTTCATAAGCCAACTTCGCTTTCCCTGTAATGTAGATGTGTCAACATAGGCTCTGGCTAAACTGTCATACATGTCAGTGTAAGGCGAGTTTTTACTTTTGCTGGTTGATGAAACTGTGGTATTCGTTTGAGAGATAACACTGTCTTTGGACGTTATCTTTGTATTTTTTCTTTCTGTTAAGTTACAGCTTGTTAGAACTATAACTGCTCCGATGATTAAAAGTGAACGCATGGTTATTTTCAAACTGCTACATGATGTTAAGTTATTACTGCCAAATGTGGCATTGTCAGTAAGGTAGTTGAGTAAAGTTAATCAGATGCCGTGTTATTTGTTAAACCGTGTTTGGTCGGACTCAATCCAACATAAAAGCCAACGAATGCTCACAAGCTGGACAGTTGGTGTTTTGGTCGCTTTCTAAGTAAAGCGATGTTGCTTGATGGCTTTTACTGGGACAAGGTCAATAGCCAAACCTTTCGAAGTTGGCGCTCTGCATACCTGACCAACCAAGCCAATAATCAACCCCTGTTTTTCCTGCACCTTGTGGGTCAATTGTAAAAAAATCAGGAATGATCTCAAAGTTTCGTCTTGTCTTTAATTGAGTCAAATAGTGAGTCAAACACTCTAACAACTTAGAAAACGAAGAAAAGATAATCGGGCTCAGCCCCTGAAGTTCACCGCCAAATTCATGGTCGTAAACCCGAATAGGAAATTCATTGCCTGGCATTTTTTCTCGTCCGTCAAACACCAAAGGCCCTGTATCGTTTCCCTCCTCAGCAAAGGGATAGAGTTGTTGGGGTATGAGTTGTTGGGCCACATACCAGTCAAGGCTCCGTTTCAACTCTTCAAGAGGTTGGCTTGGATTTGAGGCAGGTAGCCTGATAATCGAGCAGTCTCCATCCAGGAAGTAGTATGATTTGTGCCAGTCAATGAAACTTTCGGGAAAGAGAACCCCAAACTGTTTTTCAACCTGGTGATAACGGCTAGCCTGAAGTGTCCCTTTGAGTAGTTTCCATTCTATCCAGCCTTCTGAATCTTCCTCAGATGCTTTCATTTCCACAGGAAACTTGTCGCTGTAAACAGTATGGCGAGGAAAGACTGCTGCGTATGCCTCGTGAAACCACAGATTGAGATCTGTCATAAGGTAGAGTTTGTTATAAAGCAATTGTCACAGAGTTGACACCCAAAGTGCGAGTGTGTACAGTTGGGGTTCCAAAAATAGGGTTAGCTCTACACCCAACTATCATTTACAATATTTTTTCAACAAGTCGGAGGTTAGATTCACCCCTCCCATTGCTTTTGACTTGTTCAAATAAGGACAGGCATCGGTATATTTCTTTTGCTCTATGTAGACCAATGCCTTGTAATAGTAAGCAAAGCTATTAGTTGGAAAAAACTTGAGTGAGTTATCTATGTACAGGAGGGATTCTTTGAATTTTCCCAACTTCAGGTAAGCATATCCTTTGTTATTTAAAGCCATTCCTTTGTTTGTTGAGTCAGGCGCAACGTTAAAGGCTTTGTCAGCATAGTCAATAGCACCTTTGTAATCACCCGACTGATTTTTATTATATGCAATGTTATTGAGTGCCCCAAAATCGGCAGGGCTTATACGCAATAATTCTTCAAGGTAATAATTTGACTTTTCATACTCTTCCATGTCTCCATACATAAAACCCAGGTTGAGAAGTGCTCCGGTATGCTTAGGATCAAACTTTAATACTTTCTGGTAGGTAACAAGGGTAGAGTCAAAAGCACTCGCCTCTGTGGCTGCCAGACACTGAAATGAGTACCCCTTTAAAAACAAAAGTTTTGCTTTTGTCGGATTATCCAAAGGCTTGACTTTGCGGTTTAGCGCTGCGTTTGCTTTGCTGATAGCCTGGTGGTAATTCTTTTGCTTATTCAGAAGAGCCACTTCATCCAGCACATTGCTTTGAGCAAACACGATAAAAGCTTGGAAAAAGATGCCAATAAAGAGAAAAGTGAATTTTATTTGTGCAGAGTTCATTGAAAGCAGGAATAGGAAGAATAATTTACTAGTTTATTGCATGATATTTACTAAAAAGAATCTTACTTTCTTATTTGTTCTACTATATGAGTAAAGTTCTTCTTTTTAACAAAGAATACTTCTTTTAAACCTGTAAGAGGAGACATATCCCCATCTGTTACACGAACATTTAAATGAATCTTTTTCAAACACCTTAACGTTTTAACAAACTTCAAAGTATCTATTTCAGCAGACTCTATTACAGCTAATATTTCAAGGTTACTAAGTCTACCAATTGCATGATAATCCTGCAATCGGTTACACTTATATAGCATCAGATCATTTAGGGTATCAGCAGAATCTTCTATTCCATCTAAGGTTGAGAGCTTCTTTATATAGTTTAGATCCAGTTTGTTTAGTTTCTTTAAATATCCTATCCCTTTCAATGAAGTAATTGAGCATTCAACAAGTTTCAACGATTCAAGATTGGATAATTGGTTAAAAGCATTCAAATCTGTAGCGGAATAATTACTGATTAGCAAATTCTTTATTGATCGACATCGCAGTAAAGAGGCTGTTTTCTTATGCCAGGTTATGGCACAATCCTCAAGATAAGTAAACATTGAAAAATCAAGTTCCTGGCCATATGTGTATGGTAGAATCAATGATTTTAAGTTCTTTAAATACTTAATAGGAGTAATATCTATATTTTCATCAACGATGTTAATACCTTCAATTTGGTTATACTTTTCCAAGAAGTTAATAGTTGTACTCCTATATCCATGTTGGCTATTTATTTCGATATGGGTAATATTTTCTCTTTTCATGAATTCAATGCATCCTTCTATATTTTCTGAATTCATCATTAAACAACGGCGTCCAAAAGGCTCTCCGAAATCACGTGTAATAGTAAAGCCTTCTTTATATTCAAACATACCTTCAATTTTTCAGTACCTAGATTGTTATAGTAGAAATTGACCTCCACCTAAAATTTAAGATTGGGTTTAGTTTTGAGCATATTTTAAATCGTTTTTGAAAAATCATGAAGAAGCTCATTATACCTTTTGATCTCATTTTCGTATTCTTGGGAAAACATAAGGCGATCAATTTCTTCATTAACCATTCTATACTCTTCTTCATTACTTATTTTTCCACGCTTCTTAACTTTTTTTAGCGTTTTTTCAATTTCTTGTCTATACCAAAGAGGAGAGTCACCTAACTTTTCCTGCAACAACAATAAGCAAGCCTCATCATCTTCAATAAATTCGCTAAAATCTCTATTATATTGCCTAAGACGTGAGAGTTTATTTCCCTGATAAAGTTTTTCAACTTCTTCTTTTAACCGTTGATACTCTTTCACCGAGTCAAAGTCCTTGGTAGACTTTACATATTCAGGGGTAATAGCTACATAGTCCAGGATTAAAAATAACCTATTTTTCAGCCAATCTAATTCTTCTTGTTTTTCCATAAAACAACCTATTTTAATAGCTATATTTTAGTTGGAAGAAGTAGCCTTATCAGATATATGCAATAAATATTAGCGAATTTGGTTACCACTATCATAATGAAGTTGTCCAAAATTTGATTTCATCTTGCTACTGCTCTGGAGTAATCCTGACTCCGGTGAAATACTATATTACCAGTCCGTTTAAATGTTTTCTTTACCAGTTTCTCTAATGAGTATTGGCGTATTTAACAGAGAACGTCTGGAACAATACAAATCCAGAAAAACCTTCATTTTAATAGTACAGTTACAGTATCCTGTCTATGCTTATAAGAAATCGTATCCTTTATAATCATTTTGACACTATCTCCCATCATTTGATAATGAACTAGCTGTTGGTATCTTTCATAGCTGGCTATTGTTTCAATTTCTTTATCAGGACATAGTTTGCGTATTTGAATATAGCTCTGAACGGTTGCATTAGAAGGAATATAATAAATTTTGAACTGACAATTCCTATCCCCTTTGTCTAAATGCACTAACTCTTTCACCTCATCATCAAATAAACTAAAAGTCCCAATACACACAATCATCAAAATAATGAGAACGGCCACTATTCCCATTAGCCAGACTTTACTATTCTTTGGGCCTTTCATTTTTATGGTTATCATGATATTTAACCTTCTTTTATGCATGCTTGATCACACAGATCATCATCATAGGGCTTCCAAGAAATTAAACTCTTACGATGGTATTTTTAACTTTTGTGCATGATCTGTTATTACTTGATTATAATTCAATGAAGGTAAGCTTGCGATAGTAGAGGTGAGTTTTTCCAGTACTTTTCAGAAGCAGTTGATATACCTGACAAATCAGATATGCTGTTGTAAATTAATCAAAGTACATTTTTCTTGTGACAAAAGACAAGTTAAATTGATTAGCCACCTGATAGTAAGTCTTTTAAAGCTGTTTCAAAGTTCAGTGATGTATTGCACAAACCCCCGTAACCTATGCACGCTTTGAATGCTAAAAATAGTTCATGCAAAATGAGCATTTGTCTAAGGGAATATCGTCTGTATTCTTACCGTTTGGTTAACATGTGTTACCGCACCTAAATGGATAGTAGTATCCATGCTGATCACTACTAGATTTAGGTTGATTGAAAATAGAAAAGTTGGTAAGTTTAAGCTGGGAGTTTTAAAATCATATTACTTGAAATCAGTTTTTGATTGTTTGAATGGGATCGGATCACCAGTAAAGCAAATAAGGCACTACAATTATTTAAAATCCACTAGTTCCACTAATGTTAAAGCAGAATGATCCCAACTTACCATATTGCAGATTTTCCATCTTTTCAGGCCATTGATAACCAATTCATGGTCGAGCGTTTCGAATATCTACAACGCCCACCTAAACTGGAATGGCCACATAAGCATAGCTTTTATGAGATCATGTGGCTGACAAGCGGTAAATCGATCAATGTAATCGATTACCACCAGATTACTATTGAGCCTGACATGCTTTTTTTTATCTCGCCAGGGCAACTGCATCTGATGAACAAGGCAGAGTCGGTAACGGGGTATTCTTTAACCTTTACCGAAGACTTCCTCTTGCTCAACACACCCAATAAAGATGCAGTCATGGAGTTTGCGTTTCTAGACAATTCCTACAGTGACCCCTATTTCAAGTTGGATGATGAGGCGATCAGGGAATTAAGACCAGTTATGGAACTGTTGTTCGAAGAGGCAATCCGCAAAGACAAATCACCTTTTATCATCGCAAATCTGTTGTTCGTTTTTCTCAAGCGGATACAGCGTTCTATCAATACTGAGGAAGGCAGCATCACAGACTTGATAAGCGTGGTAAGATTTAAGCAATTGAAAAAGCTCATAGAAGATCATTTTAAGCGGGAGACTAAAGTTGAATTTTATGCAGAAAAGTTGAATCTTACGGCCCACCGGGTAAACGAAATATGTAAACAGGTCACTGGAAAACCTACAGGAGAAATTATCCGTGACCGTGTGCTGCTGGAAGCAAAACGCTTACTCTTGCATACTGAACAATCTATAGGGGATATTTCTGAACTACTCGGATTTAAAGACTTTTCCTACTTTTCCCGGCAATTCAGAAAGAAAGAAGGCATGACCCCGGCCGAATATCGTAAAGAACTATACCAAAGATATCAAAGCTACCACTGAAAGTACCAATGTTTTTATCATATGTGATAAGGATTTTGCACGAGCAAGAGCAAATATCTTAAACTACTTATGAAAAAACTTAGAGGAACAACTACTATTGTCACCAGTGCTGATTCCGGTATGGGCAGTTTTTGCAAATGAAGGCGTTGCTGTCGTGGTTTGCTATCATACCTACCCGAAAGGCGCGAACAAAACCGTAAATGCTATCCGGGAGGCTTGCAAAAATATGCTGCTACAACAAATCAATAGTACCGATGCACATGTGGTGATCGCCCTGTTCGCTAAAACGATCGACCATTTTGGAAAACTCGGTATTCTGGTCAATTCTGCTGGCATCGTCGGAGCTAAAAAGCCAGTGACCGAATCAACGGCAGTGGAATTTGATCTCACTATCAAGTCAGACCTTTATGGTTCATTTTACACATGACGCAGTTTTGCCCAATACTGGTAGTCTCATGGTGGTAAAGGAAAGATCATTAATATGACGTCTGTACATGAGGAGATTGCCGCCAAAGGTGCCCTCAGGAAGTTCACCCGTACACTTGTGCTGGAGCTGACTGACTGCAAATGTTCGGTGAGAGATGCACTAAAAGTACCAATATCTGTACAGCAAGTTCTAACGGGTTTGGTGCCTGGTCCATAACTTTGTAAAAAATAGTATACTATGAAAAATACATCACTGAAGCAACAAGTAGCTCTGGTAACGGGCGCCTCCGGGGGGCTTGGCCGGGCAATTGCCCTATCGCTTGCTGAAGCGGGTGCAACCGTTATCATTAACTTTAATAGCAGCCTGGAAAGAGCATACAAGGTGGTGGACGAGATTCTGGCATCAGGAGGCAGTGCGCTGGCGATACAGGCAGATGTGTCGGATGAGCGGTCGGTCAGTGAAATGTTCTCGAAGATCAAAAGCGAGACCGGAAATGTCGATATTGTGGTCAATAATGCCGGGATCAATCCGGTTAAACCACTGCTTGAAGTTTCCTTGGCAGACTTTCAGCGATCGCTTGATGTCAACCTGATCTCAGCTTTTTTAGTAACACAGGCCGCACTTCCGGCTATGATCGAAAAGCAGTATGGCCGCATCATTAATATATCGTCCGTTGCCGCACAGTTAGGTGGTGTGATTGGGCCTCACTATGCCGCAGCGAAAGCTGGCATGATCGGTTTGACACATTCATATGCTACCATGCTGGCCAGGTACGGCGGTATTACCGCTAATGCTATTGCACCGGCGCTGATCGAGACAGACATGATCACAGGCAATTCAAATATCAAACCCACACTAATACCTATTGGCAGATTTGGTCAACCGGAAGAGGTAGCGGACGTTGTTAGGTTATTGGCAACTAACGGTTACATCAATGGACAGACGATCAATGTCAATGGTGGCTGGTATATGAGTTCATAAATTAAATTACTATGGAAAGAGTTAACATAGCATTAGTAGTCGGTGGTAACGGTATTATTGGCCGCAACACCACCAGATACTTAGAATCGGCCGGAAACTGGAAAAAGGTGATCGTCACCTCCAACAGACCGCTGGATTATGAAACTACCGCATTAACGGTACAGATAGACCTGCGCGACCCATCCTCGTTGGACCGACAGGCAGCAATACTGGCAGAGGTCACTCATGTGTTTTATGCTGCCTATGTCGAACACCAGTCATTAGCCGAACAGACAAGCGACAATCTACTGCTGCTGCAAAACCTGGTCAAGGGTCTTGAACGTCACGCACCGGCTTTTAAACACATCACCTTTATACAGGGCGGTAAGGCTTATGGCGCACATCTTGGTAAATATAAAACGCCGGCTTTGGAGAGCGATGCAAGGCACTTTCCTCCAAACTTCTACTATAGCCAGCAAGATTACCTGATCAGGCAATCTTCAGGTAAGCAATGGAACTGGACAGCGGTGCGTCCTGATGTCATGGTCGGCTATGCCGTTGGCAACCCTATGAATATGGCTAACCTTATCGCTGTCTATGCAACCTTATGCCGGGAACTTGATGTACCTTTCCGTTTTCCCGGGTCTGATAAGGCCTTTGATGTGCTGGTCAATATCACGGATGCAGAGATCCTGGCAAAAGGTATGGAGTTCGCTGCCCTGAACCAGGAATGTTATGGAAAGATCTACAACGTGACCAATGGAGACATCTTCCGCTGGCGACAGTTATGGCCAGCCATTGCTGACTATTTCGGCGTGAGTACAGCTGATCCGATAACATTCGATCTTGCGACCTATATGGCGGATAAGGAAATTGTATGGCAGGATATCGTCAACCGCCATAACCTGAAGCCATATACAATCAGCAATCTGGCAAACTGGCCTTTTGGTGATTTTATTTTTAACGTAGAAGCTGACGCCTTCTTTGATGTCAATAAGTTCCGGCGTGCCGGATTTCACCACATGCATAAGCCCAGCATTGATTCATTCCTGAAAACATTCGATGAGCTGAAAGCTGAGCGGATCATTCCCAACTATTGATAGACCTTGTACAATTTAACTATTCCCTGAGCGAGCGCCATGCGGAAGAGCGATTGCTTAGTGTTGCAAGAGATGCAGGGGTTGCAACTATCCTCAACCGTCCGCTTGGCGTAGGGCTTCCCCTAAAAATTTGTCTGGGAAGCCATTACCCAAATGGGCTACTGAGACAGGTAGGGATACCTGGTCCTCGTTTTTTCTGAAATATATCCTGGCACACCAGCCGTTACTTGTGTGATCCCTGCGACCGGTAACAACTGTCATGCGGTAGATAATATATCCGCTGGTAACGGTCCGCTGCCTGATGAGGCGCTTCGCCGCCAAATGATTGAATATAGTAAACAACTTTGAGATGGACAAACTTACTGCCATAGAGGAGATCAGGCAACTGAAGGCACGTTATTTCCGTTGCCTGGACAACAAGGACTGGACAGGCCTGGCCACTTGCCTTACAGATGATGTCAGTTTTCGCTATCCTCCCGGCAAGATCAGCTTAGAGGGAAAGGAGGAACTGATCGGTAATTTTTCAAACCGGCATGCGAATACCCTTACTTCCCATTCTGGCTCTATGCCGGAGATCAAACTTAAAACGGCTTTTGAGGCTGAAGGAATCTGGTCAATGACTGATCTGGTGGTAAGAACAGATGTTCAGGGCGAGCAAGAGACCACCCAGGGCTTCGGAAGATACCATGAAACCTATCAATGCCTACATGACCGCTGGCTGATCAAAAGCATAATGCTGGAACGGATTTTAGTTATTACCCCACAAGTTAAGATTCTATCAATTTAAAATCAGAAAAAATGGAACAGGTAGATAAACAGCATTTCACCGAAAAAGAAGCATATCAAATCGGTTTGCAGATAGACATAGATTGGACAAAAACGAATTTTGAAGAATTCAGACAGGGTCTGGAGATCGAAATGGAACACGAACTGTACGACCCCTCAACAGACGTGACTGGTAACGATCCCATTTTAACAGGCAAGATCGCGCTGGCACACCTGAACGAATTCCCGGATTATTATTCAAGATTAATCAAATGTTTTAGCCATTAATAAGATTATAGATGAGGAAAAATAGAAAGATCGCCCTAACGGCAGAGATCAATATTCTGAACGGATTCGAAAGCGAGGTCCTTTTCGCTGCTAAGAAGGTGTGGGAAGCTACGCGAAAAGAGGAAGGCTGTGAGATGTTCCTTCTTAATACCCGAAAGGAAAGAACAGATATTATCCTGTTCTACGAAGTATTTAAAACCCAAGAGGCTTTTGATGCGCATGTATGCTTTGACCATACAGTTGCTTTCCTTAATTTCTTAAAGGGAAAGGTTGTAGGTAATGGCCCGGCATTAACTTTTTTAGATCAATATAGCGATTAATATGGAATACAGGCAATGGGCAATTCAGGACTATATGTGCCCGTTTTGAGCTTTGGTACCGCCACATTTGGCGGTAGCAATTATTTCTTTAAGGAATGGGGCAGCATCTAGGTCAAAGAAGCAGCTAGATTAATTGACCAATATGTTAAGTGTTTCAAAAGCATATTTTCTCTTTTCTTTCAAAAAGAAATAAAACTTACTACATATCTATGGAGGTTTATTCATCTGACTAACTATCTATCCTTGGAGTTTTATCTCTTAAAATATTCTAAAAGTTAAATACCAATTATGGTTTAAGAATGTGGGCAACTAAGTGTAAGACCTGCGTTTGTTGGGCAAGAAAAAAGGTTATAACTTTTTCAAGTCATAACCCTTTGATTATTAGGAGTCCTCGAGCGGGCTTCATTTTACTATATAACACCTGATTTACAGATGCAGTTTAAAAGCGAGTAACTGATTGAGTAACCAATATAAAGATAACTAAAATCAGGCATGTTTAAAGGCGCATTTTCCACCTTTTTGAAGGATAAATATAAATTGCGATTTTAAGTAAATTAATCGTTTTATGTCTTAGTCTCTAGTATCACTTCATATAACCTAAAGACATTGTTACATACTAAAGAACTTTATAAATCATCTTCTTTTTGGATCACATATTCCCAGTCATTATCTATCTTTTGGTGAAAAATATCATCTGTGACGCCAATGTGGGATAGACCATGTTGTGGATCATAGACAATATAATGACTAAAATTGCTACATTGTCTCACTAAGAATTGAATCCTAGAGTTAGAGTGAAAGAGTATAACTTTATTCTCTCCTTCTACTACTAAGTTCTCATCCCATAGAACAGATACTCCTTTTAACCTTTCATTTGAAGTTTCTTTGACAAGCTTTTCAAATTCATCTTTCGTAATCCATAAAATAACTTCATCATTAGGGTTAATCATTCTTTTCTTTAGTAGTGCCTTCTGTTCTACCAAAATATCCCTTACATGTTTATAGGATGGCAACTTTTTTACGAGTTCATCCTCTACATCTCTGCAGGGACGGTCACAACCAATAATTGCAAGGCCACATAATAGAATAGGCCAGATAAATAAAACTTTTATTAGATTCATTACTTATATCTACTAACTGGGAACACTTTTCCATTCCTTCAATATTTTCTTTTCTGTGGTTATCCCACTCTTCCAGAGAAAAATGGTATATGACTCATCTCCTTTTCGTCTATTTTCTGTAATAGTATTCAGACCTTGATAGCCTATTAAAACCTGATATATTCCTACTGGTATACGAACTTGAAAGAGAAAATCGGTATAATCCATAACATCTGGTATGGATAAAATCCCAGAAGAAATATCAATACTAGCTTCTACTAGCTGATCATATTCATCAAAATTACTATCGGGTCTTTCATCTACAATTTTGACTAGTAATGGCACTTTCATATCCCGAATTGTGAAAATACAAAGACTCCCCTTACCTACACTAAGTAGAAAAGACATTTCTTCTTCATCAAATGTTGGAATATGGAATGCTGTGTATAAAGAATCTTCAATATAGATCTGAAAGTAATTTGCAAAAGCTACTAAATTATATTCCATAACTAACGATTAGAATTGCTACTTCCTCGTAAAGAAGGAATGTTACTAGGCATATACAACAACCCGGACTCCTTCGCGAACACCCATGCCCTTCTTGAACCAGAATAGTAACGAAAAGATGGACAGAGTGTTGGTGAAAATTTAGGTGAGTAACCAATGTGTAACCCCAACAGCAACGGCCTAAAAACACAAAACCCCTGACTTATTTTCATAAATCAAGGGTTTCAGTGATTTGTTGAGGTCCCGAGCGGACTTCATCTTACTATATAAATACCTGATCTACAGATGTAACTTAAAAGCGAGTAACTGATTGAGTAACCGATGTAAAGATAACTAAAATCAGGCATTTTTAAAGGTGTATTTTCCATCTTTAAAAGATAAATATCATTTGCGAGCTTAAGTAAATTAATCGTTTTGTGTCACGATTTTTAGGACCACCTCAATATCCCTTTTTCCTAAAAAAATTAGATCCAACTTAGATTCCTTAATTCCAACTCAGGCTATCAGGTAAATTTTTGAAAATTGTTTGTAATTGGGTTTCTTCCAATTTATATATTTTATTGTGATAACGCGCCAGCTTTCCAGGTGATATACTTATAGAATCTTGATCGCCAGTTTTGTAATATATTTTACATACAACACGAACGTTGACAATATAGCCACTTGAATCGTTCATTTCCTCATTTTGTTTTACTTCTGCTAATGCTTCTGCAATAGCATTCATTTTATTCTGATTCGATAATTTAATATAAAAGCTACCAGTAGGAGTTTCAACATCCTTTTCGGTTAAAGGAATTTGAGTTGTAAGATATCTGGGCAAAGCATATATTTCGCAATAATCAATGGTATGACTATCTATATCTGTACATCCAGATAAGAGTAAGCTAAACAACAAATATAAATATCTACGTGTCTTTAACATGCTAATACTTTGTTTTAAATGGTTTACTAGTCGTATAATCACCTAAAGAATACTTATCCTCTCGAACTTGCTTTGTTGATAAAGGTCCATCTACCCAAACAGGTGTACCATCACTCCAATTATTACGTCGGGGCATAAATCTACCCTGATTAAACTCATTTTCGGCTTGAGTAGCATTTTTTTCTTCCATGTTTCCTGATCCATCATACATTTCGTTTTTAACATCATTTATATATTCTTCTGGGTTGTTAATCCAGTGTTTTGCATGTTTAAACTCATGAAATAAACCGGAAATTGGATCTAAAACACCATTCTTTATTTTTAAACCTGAATTAGGGTTATAAAAAATTTTTCCTTGTTTAGCCCTCATCATTTTATAAGAATCCTCGTCTACTTTGAATCCCATCTTTGTCTTTGGCTTCATATCTTTACCATCACCAGTTACATAGCGAATTTCTATTTTACTTTGTTTGTCTTTTATTACCTCAGCGACTACACCTTTCTTATCCAAACTGATAAGTGCATTAAGCGAAGTAAATACATCTTTGACAAATTGGTTATTACCTTTATACACTGCACCTAAAGTATAGACAATATATTGTTCTTTACCATTCTCATCTTTATAATATATTACTACATCTTTTCCTTTGGGATCTTTATAAATTAAAGGATTATTGACTACATAATTGTAAGGTGAGACAGGATGATATTTCTCAGTCATTGGATCAATCACATACCATCTACCCAACTGTGCATCATACATTCTGGCCCCATAATCGCTCCAGTTCAGTCCAAACTCTTCCTGCTTTTCTTTGCCATTTTATTGAAACTTATGGTTAGGATTCCCCTGCGTTTCAATCCCAGCCAGATTCAAGCCCAAAGGATTCCCACTAAAAAAGCGGGATAAACTCCATGATCTCCTGAACAATCAGATCTCTTATATAGCTCACAGCAACCGCCTAAAAACACAAAACCCCTGACTTATTTTCATAAATCAAGGGTTTCTGTGATTTGTTGAGGTCCCGAGCGGATTCGAACCGCTGTAGGAGCTTTTGCAGAGCTCAGCCTAGCCACTCGGCCACAGGACCATTCGTTTTTCGTGACGCAAAAGTAGGAATAATATTACATTTTCCAAACAATTAGCGCCACAGAAAAAAAAATCTTTCACAAAAAAGATTACTCCAAAAGCAAAAAAGCCTGCCTGAGGTTGCTCAGACAGGCTTTTTATGGCTTTCGAAAAGTGAAAAGAAATTATTTCTTTCCAGAATTCAGTTGCTCTTTCAGGGCAGCTAAAGCTTCGTTGTCACCAAGAGTTTCAGGTTTGTCTTCCTCTTTAGTTTCTTTCGCTTTTTTCTTAGGAGCCGCTTTTTCAGTGGCTGCCTCTGCTGCATCTGTGTATACTTTAGAATGAGAAACCACAATACGTTTTTCGTCTTTATGGAACTCAGCTACTTTAAAGTCAAGAGACTCGCCTACTTCAGCTACAGAACCATCTTCTTTCGCCAGGTTTTTCAGAGCAGCGATGCCTTCAATACCATATGGCAATTCGATAGTTGCACCTTTGTCGTTTTTAGAGATCACAGTACCACGGTGAGTAGAACCTACATAGAATACTGTTTCGAAAGTATCCCATGGGTTTTCTTCCAGTTGTTTGTGACCCAGAGCCAAACGACGGCTGTCAGCATCGATTTCAAGAACGATTACATCGATTTCTTCGCCTACTTTTGTAAACTCAGAAGGATGTTTGATTTTCTTGGTCCAAGACAGGTCAGATACGTGTACCAAACCATCGATACCTTCTTCCAGTTCTACGAACAGACCGAAGTTTGTCAGGTTACGTACAATACCTTTGTGCTGAGTACCAGGAGCGTATTTAGTCAACAACGCAGGGTTAGTCCAAGGATCTTCAGTCAGTTGTTTGATACCCAGAGACATTTTGCGCTCATCACGGTCAAGAGTCAATACTACCGCATCGATTTCGTCACCGATCTTCACAAACTCCTGAGGGTTACGCAGGTGTTGAGACCATGACATTTCGGATACGTGGATCAGACCTTCTACACCAGGCATCAGTTCCAGGAATGCACCGTAATCTGCTACGTTTACGATTTTGCCACGAACTTTTGAACCTACCTGTACGTCTGCTGGTAATGAATCCCATGGGTGAGGAGTAAGTTGTTTCATACCCAATGAGATACGTTTCTTGTCTTCATCGAAGTCAAGCACAACTACGGTAACTTTGTCGTCCAGCTTCAATACTTCTTCCGGATGCGTTACGCGGCCCCAGGAAATATCTGTGATGTGCAACAGACCGTCTACACCACCAAGGTCGATGAACACACCGAAGTTGGTAATGTTTTTCACAACACCTTCCAATACCTGACCTTTTTCGAGGTTGGTAAGGATTACCTGGCGTTGGTTTTCCAGATCTTTCTCGATCAGGACTTTGTGAGATACGACTACGTTATCGTTAGCATAGTTGATCTTCACAACTTTCACTTCCATTTTCTTACCTACATAGATGTCGAAGTCACGGATTGGCTTCACATCAATTTGAGAACCAGGTAAGAAAGCTTCGATACTGAAAATATCTACAATCAGACCACCTTTGGTACGGCGTTTTACAAACGCTTCGATTACCAGGTCCTGATCCAGGGCTTTCTGAATGTTGTCCCATGCAGTCAGGATTTTGGCCTTTTTGCGGGAAAGAATCAATTGTCCGTTTGGATCTTCCTGGTTTTCAACGAATACATCGATAACATCACCTACTTTAAGGGTTGGATTATCGCGGAACTCGGACAGAGGCACCAGACCGTCTGATTTAAAACCGATATTGACGATCACATCTCTTTCCGAAATGCCTACCACTGTACCTTTCACCACTTCTTTCTCGGCTACTTCTGTCAGTGTACCTTCAATAAGAGCTTCCATTGCGGCTCTTTCGGCTGCCGTGTAGCCGCTACCAAGACCTTTGGAGGTTACCTTGTCCCAGTCAAAATTTTCAGGAGATTTACTCATAATGTTGTGTGTATGACCCAAATATACATCAGCCTGTAGGTCGGGCAAGCTGAAATTTAGTGAATACTAGACGTCTTGTCTTTTTGTAAAAAGGGAAAACGGGCTGCAAAAGTAGAAAAAAATATCAGAGAATCAAAATTTTCCGATCTGGCATTCGTATTCTTTGAAGATATTTTATTGTAAACAAAGTGACCGGAGTTCCAGTCACTGTTATCCGCGACTGGAACTCCAGTCAAAGCTGAAGGTGAACATACTTCCAGTCATTTTGGAAAGTGAACAGAGATCGAATATTTCTTCAACGTGACTGGTATTCCAGTCAAAACAAAAAGTGACCGGAAGTATGGTCAAAACCGAAAGCGAACAGAGTTCCAGTCATTTTACAAAGTGATTCGATTTCTGTTCACTTGCCTTGCTGAACAATTTTCCAGTCACTTGACCATCGATTTCCATTTTGACCATACTTCCGGTCAGTCACCTATATTGACCATACTTCGGATATTTCTTCTGTGTGACCAGAACTCCGGTCAACATTTACGACAATCACTTCATTCTCTCCCCTTTTTTGTCCTCCTGAAAGGAACTCGTGGCAAGACCGGCGGCCTATGGATTTGGAAATAATTCTTTTCTCATACCCCAAACGCGGCTCTATTTGTCAAGAGATCCTTCCAGGAAGACAGGGAGAGTGTTTTTCTTTAGTTACAAACCACTTTTCCAGAAAAGTTGTGGGACATGATAAGACCTATGTATGCGCCCGGTTTCCCGCAAACCCTGTTTGTGAAAATCCGATATTGTAGGGGCGATTGGCAGATCGCCCTGGTTCGTGCAGACACGGTATGGGATACATCCGAAAGAGTCGTCTGATAAACCCGGCCATTCGCGAATGGAACCAGGGCGATCTGCCAATCACCCCTACAGTTCACAATGGTGATTCACCAATCCAATCATTCGCTGCACGAAACATGGGCGCACACACGGGTGCGCCCCTACATTGGTTCGGCATATTCCCAGTCATTCGGATGGCAATCAAGGCGATAACGCCAGCATCTCCACAAACCGCGTTTGTAATAATCCGACATCTGTAGGGGCAGGGCTTGCCCCTTATCGTGCCCCATAACTTTTGTGGAAATGAAGGTTTTAAAAAGAAAGACGCTGGTTCGAACGTCCGTTCGGACCTATCTTGACAGCAACGTCCGTTGCGTTGGGACAAATTGAGCCATGTTCAGGCGTGTGATAGTACCCAAACAGGGTTTTACCCACCAACGCAGCGGACGCTGCTCTCAAAATGGGCACAAGCGGACGCTTGCGCCAGAAATTTTCTTTATTTCTAGAAAAGATATGGGACACGATAAGGGCTTGCCCCTGCCCAGTTTGCCAACGCGAATGATTGGGTTTATGAAAAACCCCTTCGAATTATGCCAGATATTCGTTCAGGGAAACACGGGTACCCGCAAGAGGCACCTCTACATTATCGGATTGTCACAGGGTTCAGAATAATCCATATCATTCGAATGGGAACCAGTAGTCATTATCGTGTCTTGTACTTCTCTGAAAATAAAGTAAAACTACAGATGCAAAGGCTGCCTACTTTCCATCCACCCGTCCTTGCGGATTTGAATTGTTTTGTAACGCCTCACACGCTACTGTCCAGGCTGGATCTTCCGAATAGAGCGCACTACGCAGATAGGCCCAGGTAAGTTGCTGTACGGCAGCCACCCGATCAGGATTTTCATCGGTGGTTTCTGTAACCTGATAGCCGGAAATTCCCCCGAGCATATGTTCAGCTCCAAACAATGTAACCAACCAATTAGCTCCCGGACTCAGCGTATAGGCATCGGTAAACCACTCTGGCCCGCGAACGGTCAACTGGGAGTAATCCTGATCACCCGCTACGACAAGTGTCGATGTGGTGAGTCCAGCGTAATTCTGATTCAGATACGACAGATGTTCGGCAGCAAATGGACTCAGGTCCTCCCCTCCTCTACCACTTGCACAAAGCAGCACCCCCACCTTGATACGAGGATCGGACATATCTCCGTCCAGGCTGCCATCCGCACCGATAACCCGTGAACCCAATAACATACTGACTGTATGCGCACCAAACGAATGGCCAACCGCAGCAATACGGTCTCGGTCGAGGCGTCCTGTAAGTCCGGGAACAGCAGTTTCAATTACATCCAACTGGTCGAGAATATGCTTCATATCCTCAACACGAACCCGCCAGATAGAAGCCGAAGCCGGATCGGCCAGATAGGTAGCAAGAGCTTCACTGTGTTTTGCGGACGGATTGGGACTCAGTGTTTTGGAATCGAGAAAGGTAGGCTGAATTACGACAAAGCCATTCGCTGCCCAGAAACTGGCAAGAGGTGCATAACCATCCATTGATGAACCAAAACCATGTGCAAAGACAATGATTGGTAACTGGCTTCCGGTTACAGGGGCAGAAACCCGTACCTCCAAAGCCACTCTCCGACCTGGTGCTGACAATACAACCGGACTTACTGAGATGACAGGTGTTGATGTACTACGTCCATCTTCTGATTTACGTAAAGTGGATGTCTCCAAACTGTTTAATGCTGTTTGTTCCATACGTTTTGTATCATAAAAGTGTATTGCAAAATCAGTTCTGATGACTGATTTCTTCCTTGCATTTATATGTACAAAGCTCTGGGTAATTGGTCAGTACTTTTTAAGAGATTCGAACGAAAAGTTATGATTTTCATACTTTCCCTATGCTCTTCCGAAAGGAGTTAGGGCTAGCACCAGTCACCCGTTTGAAGTAGTTGTTAAAGTAGCTGGGGTAGTCAAAACCCAGACTATAGCCTATATCCCCTATACTCCAGTTGGTATGTTGCAACAGGGCTTTGGCTTCGGCAGTAATCCGTTCGGCAATGTGCACAGAAATGGGTTTGCCTGTCACTTCCTTTACAGAACGATTCAGATAGTTGACATGTACAGCCAACTGATCAGCAAAATCCTGGGCAGTCCGTAATTTAAGGGGATCAGTAGCAACTTCAATAGGAAACTGCTTTTCCAGTAAGTCCATAAACAGATAGGTAATCCGTGAAGCTGCATTCCTTTGCTTTGCTCCGTTTTGAGGCAGAATCCTCAGGGCTTCGTGCATGATTAGGTCTATACAACTTCTGAGCATTTCATCCTTCTCATCATAGTCACCGCTATATACAGACAGCATTTGCCGATACAGCACTTCAATAAACGCTGCTTGTTCGCTACTTACCGGAATGACAGGAGTTCCATCAAAACGGAATAGCGGAGAGTTCAGCAAACGTTCTGTCCGATCTCTGCTTCCAATAAAATCTTTGGTAAACAGGCAGGCAAATCCTTTTTGTTCGGGAGACCGATGTTCAGAGGAATAAGGTATGTAGGGATTGGCAAAAAACAGGAAAGTACCTGTTATATCAAAGGTTTGATCACCATAATAGATATGCATATTGCCAGTTCCCAACACTATCTTATAAAAGTCACGTCTATTATAAGACAGTGCAGGATAAGCCGGTCCTGTAATCTCAAGGACTTTAAACCCTTTTACTTTCGAATCAGGCGTATAAAAGGCAGAAGCTTCACAATGAGGGGGTAGATTCATCCTACAAAATTAATAAAATCAAACCTAAAGCAACTAATAATCTCTCCAACTGCAGCATCAAACTCAACTCCTTCAAGCTCTCTATTAAGTAGGTCAAAAATTTCCTGCTAAATTAACGTAATACTCTAATTCTATTCACTTTAAAGTAGCAGGTTGTACAGGTAATTTAGTAATATCGCAATTAATTCACATCATAGTTGCTAATACGAATTACAAAGCATAAGATTCAGTAACAAGTACCTTTCTTATACCCCAACCTAATTGATAATGATCCTATCAAGAGTTTTCACTGTAATTTTTACCAGCCTATTTGCAGGACTTTCGTGTCTGATAGCTGTTGCCCAAGTCAAAAAAGAGGTAACCTATCGCAATCCTGTCATAGCAGGAGACTTTGCTGACCCATCCGTAATTCGGGTAGGCGATACCTACTATGCAGCCGGAACCTCTTCTGAATGGGGTCCTGCCTACCCTATCTATACCTCCAAAGACCTTGTAAACTGGCAGTATCTGGGACCTGTCTTTTCAGAAATGCCTTCCTGGACTATGGGGAGCTTCTGGGCTCCGGAACTGTATTACCGAAACGGCACTTTCTATGTCTACTATACCGCCCGCCGCAAATCAGATCAACATTCATACATTGGTGTGGCAACCACTACAGACATCCGAAAAGGATTCACAGATCATGGCTGTATCATTGAATGGACCAATGAGGCCATTGATGCCTTTATTATTGAAGATGCCGGAAAGCTGTATATTACCTGGAAGGCTTATGGACTGGATCAGGGAAAACTGATTCAGCTACTGGGGCGTGAACTGACTCCTGATGGACTCAAAGTGCAGGGGGAGGTATTTATGTTGCTCCAGGCCGATCCTAATTCCTGGGAGGCAGGAGGTATGGAAGGACAGGCATTGTTCAAACATGGCGACTATTTTTATATGACTTATTCGGGCAACATATGCTGTGGTCCGGATTGTAATTACATGGTAGGGCTGGCACGGGCCAAGTCACTGAAAGGCCCCTGGGAACGGTATGCAGACAATCCGGTTTTAAAGAGCAGTAACGACTGGAAATGCCCCGGACATGGTACGGTGGTAACGACACCTGATAACCGATACTTTTACCTGCATCATGCCTATTCTGTAACCGACTTTACCTTTATTGGACGGCAGGGAGTACTCAGCGAACTCATCTGGGATAAAAAAACAGGCTGGCCTGCGTTCCGGTATGGTACTACCACACCTGTAGAGGGAGCCGCAGCAACTGGAAAAACACAACAGCAACAACTCAGTGTATCAGCAGATTTTTCAAAAGACAAACTTAGCTCTATCAACTGGGTATGGGATGTAAGTCAGCCTAAACCTGCATATGCTGTTCGCAATGGCTATCTGGAACTCACAAGTCCATCCAATGGAACACAGACCGGCAGCTTTCTGGGACTAGTACTCAAAAAGGGAAATTATACCTTTACTACCGAAATTCTTCCACAGGCTACCAGCACCCAAAGTATCTGCCTGTATGGAGATGCTGAGAATACGCTGAACTTCGGAATAACCAAAGATTCGCTGCAACTCTGGCAGGTAAAAGAGGGCAAAAAAGAGATACTTCAGAGCCGTGTACTGCCAAAAGGTAAAGGCTCTATCCGATTACAGGTACAAAGCACGAAAGGACATCTGTATCAGTTTCGCTGGGGTCGTGCTGAGGCCAGAATGGAAACTCTCAATGCCCAGGCAGTAGAAGCTAACTCACTGCCACGCTGGGATCGTGCACCTCGTATTGGATTACAGGTAAGTGGAACAGAAAACCAAAGTGGTTTATTCCGCTCTGTTTCTGTGGTATACCCGTAAGGAAAACAGTCCGTTTTACACAGATAATCCTATACAAGAGAAGTCTCTGATTGGTAAATAGTTGAAATTCACCAATCAGGGACTTCTTTAAGTTTTAACTATTCGCCAATACTCTTCGTACAGACCATTTGTATAATGTGGAAAGTACTTCTTCCAATCCTTTTCCGGTTTCAGTAAGGCTATATTCTACTTTAGGTGGGATCACGGGATAGACTCTGCGTTCAACGATTCCAGCTGTTTCCAGTTTCTTCAAGGTTTGGGTAAGCATTTTGGGTGATATACCACCAATTTGCCGCAACAGATCACTGGTACGTTTGGAACCCTGTATCAATGACAGCAGCACCAGCAAAGTCCACTTGTCGGCCAGCAGCATCACCGACTGATGCAGGATACAATTTTCGTCCATGATCATTGTGTGATCAGTTAATTTCATAATTTGAGAAAATAATGAAATTTCTTTTTCTGTGGTGATTTCCTGATTTTCCATTTTTTACTTTTGGGTGCCTATCCCACTAAAAAGTACCTTATTTTTTATAAAACAACAGTTAGTTACGTTTGTTCCATTCTATCCAAAATTATGAAACAAATGATAAAAAGTAATCCTATCCCAGCCATATTACAATGGCAAATTGGAAAGAAACTAGTCACTGTTATTAATGATAGCTTCTTCCCTGCCAGTGATGATTTTTTCACAAATCTGCCAGAAGGGGGTGTTGGCACATTACTTCACGATGCATTCCGTCCACAACCACCTGTACTAACCACCAATGTATTCCTTATCCAATCAGAAGACCATCCCCCAATACTAATTGATACAGGAATGGGAGATAAATTTGCACCATCTGTAAATGGGAGATTACTGGATGCATTAGCTTTCATAGGTATTCAACCAGACAATATCGGGATCATTCTCCTTACCCATCTGCATGGCGATCACTTTTATGGGCTTGTGAATGCCCAAGGTAACAAAAACTTTCCAAACGCCAGTGTATGGATATCGGATACCGAACTGGCATATTGGCTTGACAATGAAAATTTAAATGAGCAGGATCGTCAAAATACGGCTGATATCAGAGCAGCGCTGAAATCGTATGAGAAACTGAATGCAAAAGACAATGAAATCGTCAAAGGAATAACACCTGTTCCATTACCAGGCCATACACCTGGTCAAACAGGCTTTCTATTACATTCAGAAGGAGAAGAACTATTATTTTGTGCCGATGTATTGAATCTGCCAGCCATCCAGACAGAATTGCCACAGGTTGGCTTTTCTACGGATGTTGATTATAAACTGGCAGTTCAGACAAGAATACACATCTTACAGGATGCAGCCAACAAACGTTTATTGCTTGCAGGGCCTCATTTTGAATTTCCATGCCTGTACTATGTTGAGAAGTATCAAGATAGATTCCGATTAATACCCAAACAGTGGCTGTGAGATTTCTATGTGTTGAAATAGGTTGCAGTGAAAAGTATATTGTTGTAAAGTATTCTTTCCCGATTAGCTGTGTTAAAAGCCGATAGAGAGTTTTTATCACATGTCATTCCTGCCATGTGTTTGGAAAACAACCTCACACAACCCTTTTATTAACCACTGATTTACAGTATATTACAATCACCAAACCATTTTTTCAACGTAAATACAACCAGCATAATGAATATCGGAATTATTGGATCAGGCCATATAGGAGGCAATTTTGGACTTCATCTCGCCAAAGCGGGACATCAGGTTATGTTTAGTTCCCGCCATCCTGAACAGCTGGCGGACCTTGTCAGACAAGCAGGATCTAACGCACAGGCAGGCACTATTGCACAAGCAGCAGATTTTGGTAGTCTCGTGGTGTTATCCATTCCCTACGGGAAAATTCCTGAAGTAGCCGAACAGGTGGGTACGTTTGTACATGGCAAGACATTGATAGATACCTGCAACCCCTATCCACAACGGGATGGTGAAATTGCCGAACGGGTCCGGCAAAATCCGGATCTTCGGGAAACTCAGCTTACCGTAGATTCCTTCCCTATGGCCTCTGTGGTTAAGGCGCTGAATACAATCTACTTTGTGAATTTACGCGATTATGCTTTTCGTCCGGAAGGTAGCCGCTATGCATTACCTATTGCCGGTAATCGCGAAACGGCCAAGAAGGAGGTTACAGATCTATTACATGAAATAGGTTTTGATGTGCTGGATGTAGGGAGTATAGCAGACTCCAAAGTGATGGAAGTAGACCAGTTATTTTACAACAAGCCAATGTCGTTGCAGGAGATGCAAAAGGCAGCCGACTCCTGATAAACGTATGGCCTGGCTGTTAAACTATAATTTTCAGAAAATTACGGAGTAATAGCCAGGCCTTCTTTCTACTATGAATACAAAGAAATAACCGTGATCCTGTTTCATTAACAGGCAGACTGTATGGTATAGTACATATACGGATCGTTTTCATCCAGCCAGCGATAGCTTTCATAGACCTCTACATCTATTCCCGCCTGAACAACTGACTCAAACGCTTTGGGTATCCAGCAAAATAAGGCTTGCGTACAAAGATGATCTGCATGCATATACTTATTTTTCAGAAAAAACCATGTATCAATGGGTGGCGTATCACCCAGATCAAAAAAAGTCTTACTCTCATGCTCAGCTGCTCCATCACAAGTGGTGTTACATGTCTCGAAGGACAGTATTCTTCCTTGTTTCAGTAGTTCCTTCAAATCTTCAGTGGCATAGTGTGGTCTGGCATTTTTTGCCAGTTGAAGCATTTCTCTCAAGTGATCAGGATAGTATTTGTCTGTGTCACAGCGATAGCCACCATTCTCTTCAAATGTATACAATTTTGTACCTCCTATCTCAGGATTGGTTTGCCGAAATACTCTACCATAGGATTGATGAATGGGATCAAAATTTGCGGCAAGTCTTTGTGTCCAGCTTATTACCCGCCGGAGTTCCAGGACAAAGGTGGCGACTTCTGTGGCTGTCCAGTTGTGTTGTGAATACATGTATAAATCTTGTACCTGATGTTGGTTCTAAAAGCATCAGTAAAATAATGCTGTAAAAGCGAATGATCCTATCATAGTCTTAAATCCCTCCAGGAAACAAGGCAGGAATAACCATATACAAACCAATCAGGTAACCTAATTCCCACATATCATTATCTATTTTCCTTCTATATCTTCTACCCCTATTTTTAAACAAAATACTTTTATAACTACCACAAAGTCAATTGGTTCCTTTATGAAAACTCTTCTGAGTAGTGTGTGTATGTTGTTAGCCTGTGTAACCTCTCTGCAGGCACAATCCTCTTCAGATTCCCTGAGCATACTTGCCCAGTATCAGAAATTCATACAAGTGTATACGGCCAAAGACTATAGCCAGTGTGTAAACATTGGCTCTCAGTTACAGAAACGGCTGGAACATCCCAATGTGTTATATAAACTAGCTCAGTGTCAATGTCAGTCAGGCCTTACTCAGCAAAGTCTCGCCTTACTCGGTCAGCTAGCCGTGCTGAGGCTTCCCTACCAACCAGAGGAAAACGAAAACTTTCAGGCACTGACAACCCATAAAAATTTCCTAAAGATTCGTGAGCAGTTTGCCCAAAACCGACAGCCTGTACAAAACAGCTCAAAAGCATTTGAGCTGTCAGACCCGTTACTGATTCCGGAAGGCATTGCAACAACCTCACAGGGAGAACAATTTTTTATCGGCAGCCTGGCTAAAAATAAGATTGCCTCTTATACCCCACTGGCAGGCGAGCATGACTGGGTAGCCTCTCAACAGGATGGGATGTTTTCGGTGCTGGGGATGAAAGTAAGCAAAGATGGTCAATCGCTATGGGTATGCAGTGCATCTGAAAGAGATTCGCTGAATGGGTATTCCGGCATCTTCCAGTATAACATTTCTACTGGGAAACTGCGTCACAAGTATCTGCTGGACAACAAAACAGGAGCACACCTTTTCAATGACATAGTGATTACCCGCAACAATGCCGTTTACTTTACCGATAGCAAAGGCGGACAGGTACTCACTATCCAACCCAATACCAACCAGATAGTACCTTTACTGAAAGAAGTCGACTTCATCTACCCCAATGGCATTGCGATGGATGAAAAAGAAGAAAATCTCTATGTAGCCGATTTGACAGGCCTAACCTGTATAGAACTCACCACAGGCAACTATTATCGGATTGCAACTAACCAGGTAACCTACCTGAATGGTATTGATGGGTTATATATCTACAAAGGTACACTTGTCGCGATCCAGGATTCGGGGAATAATGACGACCGGATTATACGGCTGTATCTGGATAAAGACAAGAAGAAGCTCGTCAAAGCCCAAACCCTCCAGTCTTTTCATCCAGACTTTGTGATTCCTACTACAGGAACAATTGTGGGAGATGAGTTTTTCTATATTGCCAACAGCCAGTTACGCAATCTGAATCCGGATGGCTCCTATACCAACTCCGAAAAGCTAAAAAAACCATTGATTCTAAAACTGAAACTGTCACCAAAAATATAAATCAGGATATGCAGGCCACCTAGATTAGGTCTCCTTTACATTCACCTGTATGTTCTCATTAGCAGTAGTTAGAGTTGCAACAAATCTGTCGCTGTCTTTTGGAGAAATATAGATCTCATCCCACTTATTGTAATGAATGATAATTCCGCCTGTACTCAAAGCAGGGCGAAAGCCTACCCATAGTGTTTGATTGACATCCATCTGCCGTATTTGTGAGATGGCTATTTTGCCACGTATTGGCCCCGATTGGTAGTAGAGATAGTTTCCGTCAATACTATAAAAAGTGCGTGTCCATACCCAGACCAATACTGCCAGTACCACTACAACCGGAATCCATACCATCGAAAGCGGCTTAGTCCACAAAGTAAGCACTGTTACTGCCACCAGAATCAGTGCAATGACGCCAAATGTGATGGCTGTAAAGGCATTTTTCCGCGAATAGAAAATGGTAGCTTCCATAAGCTGTTAGCCAATAAGTGGTAAAGAAAGCGTTATTCGTAATCAAACGCTTTCATCTTTTTACTCAGATACGGATGCCAGTCATCTTCCAGGTGTCCTGAAAAATCACGCAGGAACATAATAAACGACGGACGATAGGGCTTTTGTCTCAGGGCCATTTCGGCTTCTTCCGGGGTGTAGTCACCTTTGCGGGCGTTGCATCGCCGGCAGGCAGCCACCAGATTGTCCCAGGACGACTTGCCACCACGTGACTTAGGTAATACGTGGTCAAGGGTCAGGTCTTCGTGTGTACCACAATACTGGCACCGATGTCCATCTCGTTTAAAAATGTTCTGCCGGGTCAGGATCACCCCTTTGAAAGGCAGATGCACATACCGATGCAACCGGATGATGGAAGGCATCGGAAATGTAGAGGATATGGTTCGTAAATAATTTGATTGTGATTCACTCACTAACTCTGCTTTGTCCAGAAATACAAGAATAAAGGCTTTTTCTACACTGCAGATCGTGAGAGCTGAATAATCCTGATTTAATACCAATACTTTCTTACCCATAAGAGAAATGAAAATAGGATGAATTACAAATAGTGTAATTACCAATACCTTTAAATTAACTGAATATCAATCAATTGGGATGCTTGGTGAATAATATGTACTATTTTTGACAGTCTGGGAGCTTCGCCTGTCTAAATTAATACAATTTTTCTTGGAAAAAAATTACACATTTTTATGAGAATTATCAAATTAACCAATTTGCAGAAGAAATTTTGGTAGAACGACAGAGATTCCTTAGTGATCTTCAGGATGGAATACGCAGAAGAGGAAGCAACAAAGAGATTTTAAAGAACAAAGGATTTTTTGAATCTCACATTTTTATTGTATTATACTATCACTATATGTGTAGTTTCCCGATGCTCCTGACAATACAACATTACAGCTTTTTTGTCATTGGTTATTTGAGATATTTTTGATTGATTTATATAATTCCCACAACTATGAATGGATATAAGTTGGTGTATATTCTCTTAGTCAATATCCTGATAATTATACTTTTTAACTGGTTGTTTTATGGACAACTAAGTCATCATCTGTTACAACAGCTGGAAGTTATTATTTCAGCCAACCTTGTTATTTATGCCATTCAGATTAGTTGTACATACTATCTCCTACAAACAGAAAGATATATAGTAACAGAGCCATTACAAAGAAAGCCAATTCTGTTTGCATTTGGTGCAATGATATTGGTACATATACTAACAGCTATTTCAATTTTTAGCTTCTCTTCTCCAAGCTTGCTTTCAGATCCTTTATGGCGCATGGAATTGTTTCTAGTAAGATTTTTTTTATATATTTTACCTGCTGCATTCATCGAAGAATTTTTATTCCGATATTTCCCTTATCGATACAGTCAATCTCTTGAACCTCTGGTACCATTTCCTCTTTTCTTTTGTATCACTATTTTATTTGCACTCGTGGATATCCCTGCCAGTATTTTTCATTATAACCTTGCCACAGAAACAATCCTTAAATATGTATGTATTGATTTTGGAATTGGGCTATCACTATTGATGATTTACATGCTGACAAAAAATCTGTTTTTTACAGCATTATGTAATGCATTGAATCAGGAACCTTTCTTCCCTTTTGATTCACCTTATAATTATCAATCTTTTTATGCCAGTATCTTTCTTGTCAGTGTTGTATGGGCATTGTTAAACCTAAGAAACAAACGGAAATCAGTAGCAATTTCCTGATAAGGAGAACAAGCTTCTATCTCCATACATTACTGTAGTATTTGTTCTTACATAGTATTTTCCTTCCACTAGGACATTTCACTGTTTTCTCCTAGCTTCGTAGACAAACGCTTACTTCTCTCCTCATGCATACCACCCTGATTCAAGCTATTAGTAGTGTCATTTCTCTTGATGAACAGGAAATAACCTGTATAAAGCAGTTGTTTAAAGAAAAGACGGCTGCCAAAGGAGACTATTTCCTGCAAGAGGGTGAGGTGTGTCGTCAGGTAGGGTTTCTTGTAAAGGGCCTCATACGGTATTTTATCAATAATGATGGGGAGGAAATGATTTATGACTTTGGAAAAGAAGGCAACTTTATGTGCAATTATGAAAGTTTTCTGGATCACTCAGCCTCTAATAAAAATATCCAGTTTATTGAGGACAGCCACTTTCTGACCATCTCCTATGATCATCTTCAGGTATTTTATGAACAGATCAGAGAAGGACAAAAGTTTGGCAGGATTGTATGTGAGCAGATTTTTGTAGACGCCATCCGTAAGATCACATCCCTGTATACACATCCTCCTGAAAAACGGTATCTGCATTTTATGGAAACCTATCCTGATTTACAACAACGCATTCCTCAGTACTATACTTCTTCGTTTGTAGGTGTGAAACCGCAATCCTTAAGCCGTATCCGAAAAAGACTGGTATCCTCCTAGTAGCTCAGATTATACAACCATACTGGCAAGTTTGATCACCGGTGTGTGGATAAGAACGTTTATAGCTTTCAAAGACAAAATTTTACATAAGAAGTACATTGTTCTTTGGAGTTTTTACTCTGAAGAACAATGTAGGTTTTATACATTTTCTCCTCTCCATCTCTCTTTCAAGAGCATAATCTTACTATTCAGAAGTATGTAAGAATCTACTCAAAACCATATATCCTTTGGTTATTTTTCTTTCTACTTTTGATTACTTATCTATAGCTAAAACACATCCGTTCAGGACATTAGTACTCGTAGTTTTTATGTAGAGATGCGAAGTTGTCAGGAGTAAACTTTTCCTTTGTCCATGGTCAGGATTTATATATATAAAAAGCAATTGACTTTAAATAGTACCAGAGTTCTCTTTCATTTTTGAGAGAACGTCAGGTGATCCTATTTGGGTAAAAAAGAAAAAAATCAGCGCTTACTACCTGCTACCTTATCCCAAAAAAAGTTTACATATACCTTATTAAAACAATATGCAAATAGAATAAGTAGAAAATCATGTGACTCAACATTAATAATATCATGTTATCACATAGATTTAAATCCAATGATTGATAAATGACAAATAAATTAATAGAATCCTATTTCCTTTTCCATATTTCTTGTTCTGTATATCTCTTACTATAAAATTCTTAAAAGTCTTACGAGCATGCAACTCTCAATAAAAGTAAAACTAATTCTAGCGTTTTCTGCCCTTCTGCTTTTAGCTGGAGTGATCTTCTTTATGGGCAATCGCAACACCAGTATTATCAATGCACGGGTGAATGAGATTGTCGATATAAATGCCCGATTAATCACTTTGTCAGCCAAAATTGCTGAAGATGTCCAGTTTATTACCAAGAGAGAAAAAGACTTGATTATCACTCGTGATAAGGACCAGATGCAGGAGTGGATCGATGATAGCGAATCACGCAATGCTGAAATGGGCAAACGTCTGGAAGAACTGGAATCTCTTTCCAGTAAAGAGGACAAGGAGCTGATCGGACAGTTTCAAACAGCATGGAAGGACTACAACAAGAACTTTAAAAAACTAAAATATCTGTCATTCACTATTAATACAGACTCAAGCAATCAGGCAGCCTATATATTATCCAGTACAGTAAACAGAAAAATAGCTACCGAGTCGTCTACTATTATGAGCAGAATAGTAAAACGCAATGAAGAATCGCTGGCAAAAGCAAAAGGAGAAACAGCCGCCATTTATGCAGATGGACAAACCAAAATGCTTCTACTGGTTGGAATAGGTGCACTTTTGGCTGCAGGTATTGGTTTCTGGATCATTACTTCACTGAGAAAATCATTGAAACAAGCACACGATGCCATTACCTCACTGGCGGCAGGCAACTTCTCTGTAACCATTGACGATTATGATCATGATGAGATTGGTGCACTATTGGATCAGATTCGGTATATGATCAGCAAACTACGTTCTAGTGTGGATCTGGCTAAACGTGTGGCGGCAGGAGATCTTTCTATAGATCAAAGTCATCAGGTAGAAGGCGAACTAGATACAGCATTAACAGAGATGGTCAATCGTCTGCGGGATATTATGGGCATGATTATGCAAGGTGCTGATAACATAGCTTCGGCCAGTTTGCAGATGAGTGCATCAGCTCAACAGGTGTCTCAGGGAGCAACCGAACAGGCCGCCTCTATCGAAGAAGTATCTTCCTCTATTGAACAAATGAGTTCAAACATAAGCCAGAATACAGACAATGCACAACAAACCGAGAAGATAGCGCTGCAAGCAACAGAAGATATTAAAACAGGCAATGAATCGGTACGTAATACAGTCGCATCCATGAAGATCATTGCTGAAAAGATTTCCATTGTAGGTGAGATTGCCCGTCAGACTAATCTGTTGGCCCTGAATGCAGCGGTAGAAGCGGCCCGTGCCGGTGAACATGGTAAAGGATTTGCCGTTGTGGCAGCAGAGGTTCGCAAACTAGCAGAAAGAAGCCAGACAGCAGCCTTGGAAATTGACGGACTGTCTAAATCCAGTGTGCTAACAGCAGACAAATCAGGCAAAATACTGGAGCAGATGGTACCTAATATTCAGAAAACCTCGCATCTGGTGCAGGAGATATCGGCTGCAAGCCTGGAACAGAATTCAGGAACAGAACAAATAAGTCTGGCTATACAACAACTGAATCAGGTAATTCAGCAGAATGCAGCAGCATCTGAAGAGATGGCAACCAGCTCTGAAGAACTATCGGCTCAGGCAGAACAACTGAAAGATGTTATCTCTTTCTTTAAACTGGAAAAATTTGCTTATCAGAAACTTCAAAAAACGGCAGAACAGGCGTCCAAAAAGAAAAATACGATTGATCTGAGTGAGTATACAGTAGGTGCGTAACTATCTACTATATGAGTTATCCCAAGTTCAGGATATGAGTAAAACCCAAGCTTATACTTTTGCAAAGAGTGTAGGCTTGGGTTAGTTTTGAGGAAGCTATCGTCCTGAGTTTGTTTATTGCCCCTTTCATCACTCTACTTGTAGCTTCTTCACTTTTTGCTTGCAAGTATCCAAGGTTGGTTTAAAGTCTGGAACATGTTTCTTCCTATGGCCTGTTACTTTTTTGCTTGCCCAAAAAAGTAACCAAAAAAGGGCAAAAAATTCCAAAGCTTCGCCCCACAGGGCCAACGCTAGGCCCGCGGAATTTTTATCCTCACGCACCTATACTACCGCACACGATTAAAGTAACCATAACTCTCTTTGTGACTTCTTTGTTTTTCTTTTTCTAAAAGATGTGATATTCTTTTCTTAAAATTTGGAATGGCTAATTTTAATTAGCTAAGATTGGTTAAAACGAGAGCATACCGTTGGATTCTTTATTTAGAAACCTTTCCAGCACACCCGGAGCTGCGACAAACAAACTATCCGCGCCCCAGGTCCAATCGCGGCCATCGGTAGTGGAAATCTGCGCACCGGCTTCTTTGGCAATCAGAATACCGGGAAGACAGTTATAGGTATCCAACCCTTCCTGACAAAACACATCAATACGTCCGGCTCCCAGCCAGGCTAGCTGCAAACCATGTGGACCATAGTTACGTACCGTACCAAACTGGTCTAACAGCTCTTCTACAGATGCCCCTATCCGGTGATTCAGCCCTGTTACACTTTTTGAAAGAGCGGGATGTTCAAATACACTCAGCATTAACCATAGTTCGCTTTTCGCTTTCACTTGTAAAGGCTTGCCATTCAGATAGGCACCTTCTCCTTCTTTAGCCCAGTACATCTCCTGTTGCATAGGATCATAAATTACAGCCAGATACGGACGCCCCTCTCTCACCAATACCAGATTGATAGTCCAGCCCGGAAGGTGTCGCATATATTGTACAGCCCCATCCATAGAATCGCATAACCAAAACTCAGGCAAATCTAGCGGTTGCTTTTGTTGTTCGAAGTCAAATTCGCTATCCTCTGCCCAAGGAATCTCCAGATACATTAGGTTCAGGGCATCCTGTAACATCACCAGACATTTTTTATCTATTTCCTGAAATTGAGACATCAGCTCTTCCTGATCTTGTGGGATGTTATTCTGTTTAAATGTTTGCAAAAAGGTATCACCTGTATGACGGATGCTTTCCAAAATAAAGGGCACATCGATTTCCTGCATAGTGTTACGTTCAGTCTTCATGAAATTACAATTCAAAAATGTGAGAAATAAAGTGGATTTATCGTGAATAGGTAAGTGCTACATACTTGTGTAAGAGTGTAGGGTTTTCTGCCTGGCGCAGCAGAAAATCAGCCACATCAGCTCGGGAAATACTACTGACCTTCATTCCTTTGTAAAGTTCAGGTACCACCTGATATTGCCCTGTCCAGGAGCGGTTGGTGAGCAGACCCGGCCGTACAATCTCCCAGCAAAGTGAGCTGTCTGCCAGCATCTTTTCAAATCGGGTTTTGTCTTCATATTCCTTTTTGAGTATCGTATTCATCACCAGTTTTACCCACAAAGGATTATACGGATGACTCTCCCCTGCTCCAAATCCCGTAATAGCCAGGAAAGGCACACGGGTGTGTAATTCAGTGGCAGCGGCAATCAGTGCCCGGCCTGTATCTGAAAAGAGAGAAGGTTGTTTGTCAGAACTCTTTCCAATGGTGACAATCACTGCGTCTGCCTTGCTAATAGCTCGTTTTACATCAGTGACCGAAGTAGCACTCCCACTAATCGCTGACAATGCAGTATGTGCGGGTAAGGATTGTGTTCGTCTGGATAATGTAGTGACCTGATAGCCCTTATCCAGTGCCTGTTTCACTACCAGTAGCCCAATACCAGAGGAAGCGCCTATAACTGTAATGTTCATATTCTTTGCCTATGCTCTTTGTTTTTGATATAGCAAAGGAATAGGGAAAAGACAGGATATTATAGCTGTAAAAGAGGGAAGAATAGTTCTAATCGCGGAATTGCTGGCGAAACTCCAGTGGCGTCAGATCTGTGGCTTTTTTAAATAGCTTTGAAAAATAAACCGGATTGTCATAGCCGACTTCATAGCCAATCTCTTTTACACTCAGATTAGTAAAATACAACAATCGTTTGGCTTCAAGAATGGATGTTTGTTGTATGCGTACCGATACCGGATACCCACTGATATCTTTGACAGTATCATTCAGATGTGAAACAGATACAGACAACGCCTGTGCATACTGGGATGGTTGCTTCCAGGTTTTATAATAACGTAATAGCAATTGGCTGAAATCCCGTTCAATAATAGAGGGACGGCCTTCTTTGGATTTATTTCCAACCGGCATCTGAGAGAACTTTCCAGCCAGCAGACTCAGGATGGCGGCCAGCAGTTCATGCATAGTTCTTCCTGTATAGGTAGTAGGTACTTCAGATTGGAGTTGGTGCATCAGACTTGCAATGGTAATTACCTGAGCCTGTAATGTGTCTGTTTGCGTAAAAAGCAGAGGTTTGGCAAAGCCTGTTTGTAATACACGCTGAAACTCCTCCTGAATCAGCGAAGGATCAAAGTGAATAGCCCATCCCTGAGGATCTTTCATTTCAACTATATGATGCACCTGCTCTGGAAAAACCAAGAGCATAGAGGGTTGATTTATCAAGACCTCTTCAAAATCAAGCATCATCTTTAGCGATCCGCCCAGAGCAATAATCAACATATAATGCCTGTCACGGTGAGGCTTGAAGATATCATGTCCTCCTTCCGGTTCATCATTCCCGATATGTATCACAAACACTCCTGCCTTTGCCAGTGGAGTAAGATCAAACTGTTTGATGGGTTGTCCTGAATGATGCAAAACGAATGACGTAGTTTAATCCAGTTGTTAGATAAGAAACACAAAAAAAGGCATTTTACATTCATCTAAAACAACAAAGCAGCAAAGTTAAATTTTATGCTCTTCTATGAGCACACAAAAGTATGCATACCACTGCCTGATTTTGTTTAGATCAGCCAAAAGGTGGTTTATTTTTCCAGGATAAAGCAATACTAAAAAAGACAAAGATATACTTTAGACAATTTACTGAGTATGTGAACCTTTCTACAGAGTCTATTCCTTTTCAATTTGTACACTACACAATATTTTTTGTAACATTCCCAATATTTTCAAAAATAGTCTGCAAATAAATGTACTTTCCTCATGTGTTTTACGTATTTTACTCTAGTTGAGTAGCTGCCAATAGAATTTTTTCTATAAGTATAAAAAAAACATAAATCAAAGCTGGGCATAAGCTCTCTTCTCCATCTCTGCCATTTTTTATAACACTAAGCAATAGGACCTTATGAAACACACACACAGTTCTCCTCCGGATACGGTACTTATCTCTGACTGGCAACAGGGAGATGAGAAGGCATTCGATAAATTGTATTATCGATACCATCCACGTTTATTCCGGCTAGCCTTTAAAATAACCAAATCTCAAGCACTAACTGAAGAGATTGTTCACGATGTGTTTATGAAGGTTTGGCAGAATAAAGATAAGATTGACCCGCAACGATCGTTTCAAGCGTATATTTTTACCATCATTAAAAATGAAATTTTCCGTTATCTGCGCAAACAAACCAACGCACCGGTTACCGTCAACTTTTCATTTGAAGGACAAACTCCCAATGCCAATCCTACAGAGCAGGAGTTAAACTTCACGGATTATCTCCAGCTATATCAATGTGCACTCAATGCCCTTCCTGAACGAAAAAAAGAAATTTTTCTATTACACCGTCAGGAAGAACTATCGTATCGTGAAATCGCCAGCCAGTTACAGGTTTCCATAAAAACGGTCGAATTTCATATGAATGACTGTCTGAAATGGTTCCGCAAGAATTTACGCGTACACACAGATCTCGTTTTTCTTTTTCTTTCGGTCTCTTACATTTTTTAAAAAGTACATCTGCCACCACCTCTATAAAAGATATCTAACCCATATCTTACTGTTAAAAAATTTAATTTCAAACCAATTTCATTGCCTTTTATACTATAGTCAGTCTATTAAACAACCACCACTCTCTTACTACACCCGTTCTAGCGATTGATAACAAGTTTCTTTTGTGTATGCTTACCATTGGTTTCGACCTTCACTACATATAATCCAGAAGCTAACGAAGTTTCCTGATTCAGCACAAGCAATTTTTCTGATCCAATCTGAATAAAGTTAGTTGTATGCTTCTCAATCAAGACTCCCTGCAACGTATAGACTTCTAAAGTAGCCGGCAAATTTTCAGCAGATTCAAATTCTACGATAACACCACTATTGGATGGGTTAGGAAATACCTTTACCGTTATTTCAGTAGCAGAGGGATTCCCAACTCCAGGATTTGTAATCAATGGAATCACTTCAATAGCCGAGATCATAGCCCGGCTGATGGTGCTGGTAAATACCAGATCCAGCACACCATCTTCTACTGTTACGATATAGGTATTGGTCAGAGCTTTATTAGCCCCTCCTGCTGATACAAACACATCCAGATCAGTGACTTCCGGATCACCCTCTTCCAGGTTAATAGAAAACTTACGCTGATTGGCTGATGTATAGTATATTTCTGCAAAATGCAGTACCACCTGATAATTACCGTTGGCTAACGGTATAGTATAGGCAAAGGTATCTCCGCTTCGAAAGGTACGGTACAGCTCATCATTGGTTGTGTTCGCAATCTGGGTAGTACCAGGAAAACGTGATTCACTACTATCCGTAAAGTATTGATCAGCACTAAATACGGTTCCACCAACCGTTATTTCCGGTCCCCCACAATTAATACGCACTGTCGACAAAGATGGATCGGAGACCGCAGGTACAACTTCAATAGCAGAAATCAGTCCCCGGCTAATGCTGCTACCTAACTCCAGATCCAGCGTGCCATCATTCACGGTTATCAGATATGTACTGATAAGGGCTTTATTAGCACCTCCGGCAGAGGTAAATACATCCAGATTAGCTATCTCTGTATCACCGCCTTCCAGGTTAATAGAAAATCTGCGTTGATTGGCTGATGTATAATACACTTCAGCAAAGTGAAGGATCACCTGATAGTTGCCATTGGTTACCGGAATATTGTATGAAAAATTATCTCCACTCCGGAAGGTGCGATACAGCTCGTCGCTGGTAGTACCTTCAATAGCTGCATCCGGAAAATAATGTTCATCACTGCTATTAGTAGTATATCGATCCGAAACAAAGGTAAGCCCTGCTGCGGTGTTGAGTTCTGTACCTCCGCAATTGATTCGAATAGGAGGATATACGATGGATAGTGTCACTTCCTCTTCATCCCATAGTGGAAGGGATGCATTATCTGTTACCCGAATGGTAAGTGTTACTACTCCGGTACTATCTGGTGTATACCGAAATACCCCACTGACAGGATCGATACTTGCTCCTTCCGGTCCGTTCTCCAGACTATAGGTAAGCGATTGTTCACTGTCTGCATCTGAGGCGGTGGCTGTAAAAGAAACCGTCTGTCCAACAATGACTGATTGGTTACCGATTGGATTTAATCTGGGTGCCTGATTGGCTTCTCTATCAAAAGCGTAAGATGTGATTATTCCCTGAACATATATAATCAGACACAATCCTATGTTTAATTTATATGTATGTAGTAGTGATTTCATAGAAGTATAGGTTGTAATTGGTTTATCATTTATTCTTTCATAGTCTCCTGGCTTTATTATTCCTATGTTTCTTTATAGTCCATAACATCACTCTTCTTGTGGCTTTTGCTTGTCTTTTCCTTTGTTGGTTTATTGCCACTTATATCATTCTTCCACAAGCTTCTTCATTTTTTGCTTGCCCAAAAAACAGGGCACCAAACGAGAGTTTGGTGAGCCAGTCTGTGTGTTAGCAAAAAAGGGCACTTTTCTCCGATCCTTCCCCCCGCAGGCCAAAGGCCAACCTCGCGGAGAAAAGACTCCCTACGCACCTACACCACCACTCGCGATTGAAGTGACTAATAGCCTTTTTGCGTCATGTGCTGTATATCAGTTTATGTCTACAGCTTCATTAGTGCTTTGTCGATCAGTATATTCTTCTATTTGCCTATATATTGTCCCAATTCGTCCAACCAAGCGGGACAGATGTGATAGAACCCTTTTTAGCTTTTGACCAGATAGTATATAATGCACAATCGATTCTGTTATTCTTTGCGTCCCACTCGCTCATATAACATACTACCTTAAATACAGCCCCTACCCTAGTCATACAGGCTGATTTATTTTTAACACCTATGTTTTTCACTCTTCATGAAAAAAATCGACACATCTGACTAGGGTAGGCTATAAAATCGGGGTATATACCATTACAGGGTGGACAACCTATTTTTTTAACTATGTGCAATCAGACCAAACCTATAAACCTATGGCAAGAGTAGATGAGAAACAGTATCAGGCATTACTTCGCGCATTACGTAAACTCCAATGGGCAGTAGATTGCCATGAACAGTTGTTTGACGACAAAGATGACTCTGTAACAAACCTGAAACAGATGGAAGAAGATCTACTGCGTTTTCAACAGGAGTATCAGGATAAGGAACAAGCTTTGCGACAGGCTCAGCAGGAATTTGCAGTAGGAATTAAACAAATCAGACTTCAGATGATACAACAGGCCTATCAGATCCGGAAAGTATTAGTCAGCATGTCTGTTTCCCCGAGTACATTAGGTATTCCGAAAGGTTTATCTCAAAATATAGATTTAGAATTAGTAAAAGAGAAAAGTGCCTAGTCAGGTGCTTTTTCTCCTTCTTATAAGCTCTATGTATATCCACTATACATCCAGAGATACACCAAACGACAGTAAAAAAGATAGTTTATTACGTTAGTATTTTGAGTATCTGATAGTATTTGCTCAAATAAATTTTTATTTTTATACCCTATTTTCAGTCTTAACACCATTTTCTGAAACGCAGAGCCATACAAAAGACTATTTTCAAGAAAAACCTGTGATGGGTATACTTATCTCCAGACCAACAGGATAAACTGGTATAAAAAGCAAATAGGACATCCATTGGATACTCAGATTACAAAAGAATTAGTAGAAAAATACCTGCAAGGCAACTGTACCCCACAAGAAAAGGCACAAGTGGAAACATATATCCAAAAAGGAGGAAATCTCTCCGTATTTGAAACTGCACTGGAAGATGAGTGGACCAACATGGATGACCAACCTTCTGCAGATATAGATACAGAGGATTCTCTGCAGAAATTCAAGGCTAAACGTCAGCAACTTGATATGGTCAGTGATACGGCCAAACAAGTAATTCATTTTTATCTGAATAGATATAAGCGGTTATTAATCACCGCTCTGTTTTTGATTATACTATCTGTTTTCTTTCTAGGTTATATATAATACTAGTCAAATCCAGTCCTGCTACTAAGCTACCTTTAGTAATCTGTACTCCTTCCTGTATTCCACCCTTACATCCGTTCTGTTATTTATAGTCCAGGCAATTTTCCGTATTTTGTCAGAATAGATAGTTGTACCGTTACAGCGAAATAAGTCTCGCTGTAATTCCTGATATATACAGGTACAACCAGGGTTTACATCTTTAAAAACAAGCAACATGGAGGATATTACCAGGCAATTTTTACTCAAATTCAATAAGTTTAGTTCAGATGAGATTAACCTGATTCTAGACAACACATCTATAGAGAAATTCAGGAAAGGGCAATTTGTTGTACAGGCAGGAAGCATCTGTAAGAAATGCTACTTTGTGCTACAAGGATGTCTCCGCCAATTCAGAATCATTGACGGAGTAGAAAAGACATCGGATTTCTTTCTGGAAAAAGAACCTGTTGTTTTGTATTCCAGCTATATGGATCGCAAACCTGCAGAGAGTAGCGTACAATGTCTGGAAGATTGCATTTTACTTAGTGGCACAAAAGAACAGGAAATTACCATGCACAAAACCAATCCCTCTCTTGAACATCTGATATATACTCTATTGTCTGATGATTACAAAAAGGCCGAAAGCTATATCACCCTCCTTACCTGTTTCAATCCGGAACAAAGATACCTGGCTTTATTGGAAACAAGACCCGAAATTTTAAACAGAGTGCCTCTTGTTTACATAGCCTCTTATATAGGCGTAACTCCAGAGTCTCTGAGCAGAATCAGAAAAAGAATTATGTTCCATATAGATAAGCCGTAAAATCATTGCCTTTGCAATCTCCGATAGGCCGTTAAAACTGCACTACCGATTATGATTTCACCTATAGTTACCAAAACCAAACCTTGATCAGGTATACCATCAATCAACATACCATATACTCTGGATAAGCCGTAACACAGATAAAACAAGGCAGCAATAAATAGAGCCTTAGCGCTTAAAGACGGCATGAATGCCCCTAAAATCATAACTACTCCTGCAGCTAACAGAGTACCTCCTGCTCCACGGATCTCGCTTAACAAACTACTATTGCCTGCTATATCTATCCCGGTAGAAGCTTCAAAAGCAACAGGGAAAATCAACTGGCCAATGCCAACGGCAACTCCAATAATGCCGGCAAAAAATAACAGAGCTTTTACATAAAGTGATTGTTTCATAGTACATGGTGTTAAATTGTTAGAAACTCTTTTTAGTAATAGTCCAAAGGTAGATAAGCCGGATACTAGAGTTCCTTGACTTAAGATAAGAAATCAGGCAGTCTTACATTACGTATAAACGTTAATTTGGCGGAAAGGCAGAAGAATGAAAAATAAAATACAAGTAACATGTAAGAATTAAATAAGTCAAAAATACAGTCATCTACCAGTAGGCCCACATTTTCTTGGCATCCTATAACAATCTGGTAATAAATAGTACCACTAGCAGGTAAAAAACAACTATTTCATCTGGTTAGAGCTTAAACTTCAGCCATCTCCCCTCCTGGTTAACACTCTTTCAACGCGTACCTTTTGCACAACAATTGCAGCATCTTTTACCCCTCACAAAACGTATCTATTCATACAAGCGCTTGTAAGAATTATCACCTTCTAACAGATAGAATTCCGCCCGAAACCGGATTCTGATTTTAATTAACCCTAGTTAGCCTCGTGCAGGAGATTTGAATGATGAAAAAAATAATTCTGAGTATTTTACTTCTTTCCAGTGCGTATATCCAGTCAAATGCCCAGTTAATCAATTACCCAAGCAGTTTAGACAGCACTCATATTCAACAATATGATGGATACACTATTGCCAATACAGGCGGTTTTTTCAATGTGAAACAGTATGGAGCCAAAGGTGATGGAGTCACAGACGACACGAAGGCCATTCAGGCAGCCCTAGACGCCAATCGAAAAGGTGTAGACACCGGCGGAGAATCGGCCTACTTCTATGCCCGTCCCAAAACCCTATACTTTCCGCGTGGTACTTACCTTGTCTCCAACACATTAACCTGGATTGGACAAGCGATGATGATGATGGGTCAGGGAAAGGGACAAACAATTATTAAGCTGAAAAACAGTACGTCCGGATTCACCAATGCCAGTATACCTAAAGCCGTACTTTCTTCACCAGATGGTATTTATCAGTTTCATAATTACATCCGGGATCTGACAGTCAGTGTGGGATCTGGCAATGCAGGTGCCATAGGTATTGACTTTATAGCCAATAACAGTGGGGGTATAGTCAATGTAGAGGTTCGATCTGAGGATCGGTCCGGGAAAGCAGGCATCAGTATGCGACGTGCCTATCCTGGCCCCTGTATGCTAAAGAAAGTGGCAATTACTGGCTTTGATTATGGCATTCAGGCATGCAGAGCAGAATATAGTATCACTTTCGAGGACATTTCGCTTACCAATCAAAAGGTTACAGGCATAGAGAATGATGGTAATATTCTACTTATCCGCAAACTAACCAGTACAAACTCAGTACCTGCGGTACGTAATCTTAACCAATATGGTATGATTACTCTTCTGGAAGCAACTCTTTCAGGTGGTAGCAGTAGTGTAAGTGCGATTGATAATGTAGATGGAAGTCTTTTTGTCAGAACGGTTACAGCAACGGGTTATCGTACAGCCATCAACAACAAAGGCACCTTGATAAGCGGCCTTACTATACAAGGCTATCTAAACGGAACGGTATCCAATCTGTATGCGAATGGTACACGGGCTTTAAATATTCCGGTGGAAGAAACACCTGACTACGATGAGGGAGACATCACCCAATGGGTCCAGCTTTCCTCGCCAGGCTGGTATGGAGATAACACCAACTGGCAAAATACAATCAACTCAGGTAAGTCGGTGATTTATCTCAAAACAGGTACCTACCAGGCGAATAACCGAACCTATAACATACCCGTAAGTGTACGAAAATTTATGGGCTTTGGAACTGTGGTGAATGGTGGGGATCAGTTTGCTATGAAGCTGGTAGTCAAAGATGGCAATGAAAATAGTCCGCCTCTTATCATCGAGCATTTTGGCTTCGGTATTTCGATAGAACATTTGTGCAAGCGTCCTATTGTGATCAAACACTGTAAAATACGAAGTTACATCAGTTCGGCACAGGCCGGAAAACTATATCTGCAGGATGTAGAGTCTGTCAATCTGATTACACTGTATCCTCAGCAGAAAGTATGGGCACGACAATTCAACAGTGAAATTCTACCCGGACAAATCTGGAACAAAGGAGCTACATTATGGATATTAGGTATGAAGACCGAACAAAGAGGTTATGTGATCAAAACAACCGATTGTGGCAAAACAGAATTACTGGGAGGGTTGATCTATCCAGCCAAAAGTATGACAACATCTGATCCGCCTGCTTTTATCTGTGAAAATGCACAACATTCGCTTGTATTTGGAGCCAGCTCCTACACTACAGGGATGATGCATCCGGTATTGATTCGGGAAGTACAAAATGGTATAACCAAAGAGCTCAAATACAATGGTGCCATACGCTTTATGATGCCCTTGCATGTAGGTATCAATGGTGCCTGCTCCGGAGGTTCTTCGGCCAGAGTGATAGCAGATACTCTTCAGAGAGAGACAATCTCTATATGGCCTGTTCCTACAGATCAGGCAGTTGAACTGGAATGGCCAGAAGAGCAGAAAGAGGAAACAGTAACTATACAGGTGGTCTCCTTACAGGGGTCGGTTGTTTATGAAAAAACTGTATCCCATACTACCCACCACCAGTTAGCCACCAATCAACTGATGAATGGGCTTTATATTGTTAAAATACTAGTGGGTCAAAAGGTCTTTACAGAGAAGATGATAGTTGTGCATTAGAGTTAAATAAAGAGTTACTGACGAAGATATCCACTGAATGTTGTCAATTTAAGGATTCTATTATCCTTACCTTTTTTGCCCTCCCTTTGGGATCTCGTGACAAGACCGGCGGCTTTTCCGACTGGAGATATTTTTTTCCTCAAACGGTAAGCTTAGCTCTATTTGTCACGAGGTCCTTTCAGGAGGACAGGAAGGGAGTTTTTAAACCCATTCTTCTTGAGTTGACAGCATTGGATACCAACCTATGCTAGTATTTTTCACAAAGCAAACTCATTTTTCTCCTGTTGTTATATACAGTGGTACAGCAGTACCTGCACCTCGGTTGCTGAACTGCTTTTTATCAGTAGTAATACTCTTTCTGCTACTTTTATTTCCATTGCTTACCATAGAAGTATAGCTAGCAGCAGGATTGTAGGCATTGACCACATAGGTTAATTTTAGCTTTGCCTTATTGGATATAAATGCAGGGAGGTCTCTGTTCTGAATGTTTTTTACAGGATACAAAAAACCACCTAATACTTCCACAGAGCCCTGATCGGATTCCAAAACTGTACGTGGACCTTCTGTTTTTAAGCCTAATATCCATAAAGATCCTCCTTTCTGTGTAATAATAGGCTTACCTAATGGGACAAAATGTGCTTCCGGATTTAGCTGGCGAGCCCATACATGTTGTGCATAGGCAAAGTTCCAGGGCATAATTGTCGCTACATTTTCCAGAAATAAGTCCCCTGCTCCTTTTGTATTCTGATAAAAATACTTTCCTCTGGCATACACATCATTGTCTATGTCCTTTACCACCAACACCTGCGAAGAAGCATGTTCAATAAATACACCTCCCCAGAAAGGAGATTTGCGTTCATCACTCAAATTAAACCGCTCAAAGTATATGGTATCATGCTTGCCTTGTTCAAACCGAAATACAGGTGCTATCTGTGTAGAGTCACTAAAATCGTTCTTACCCCCAATATCTATTCCCGACTGCATTCCTATCAGTTGTCGAACATTGCCCTTGATGACAAGTGTTTTGGAAATAACATACCGGAATTTGCCTTTTGGAAAAAAGATGACTTCTTTACCAGAATTAAGCGCTTCCTGAATAGCCTGAGTGTCATCTCCATTCGGGTCATCGGCAGAGGCTCCAAAGTCGGTTACACTAGCCCATTGGGTAAGGTCGTTCTGATGAAATTGGGGTGTTTCTTTAATGGATAACGAAAAAGTTTCAGGTTTGTCTGCCCGGTTACCAGAGGCAGAGCCATTTACGGATGTACTGACAAACTCTTTGATTGCTGAACCTTTGGCGACGGCACCCTGATTTTCCATAGTACGCTGATAGCCCTTAACTCCTACATTCCGTATATAAAGATTACCTGCCTGGGTGTTTGTATCACTCTCATTCACAATAGCACTGATTGTTGCAGGTTCGCCATTTTTAACAAATTCCGCATCCAAAAGTGTAATCAAACCATAATTATCAGGCCGTTTAGCACTCTTAAGATCTTTCCGACGTGCATTCAGAATAACAGGAACCGCATTTTTATTTTCGCTTCGGATTTTTCTTAGCGAAAGGACATTACTCGTATTTCGGATAGAAGCTTTTTTCTGATCTTTTAGGGTAATGTATTCGTATGTCTGGCTATATTCTGAGCCATACACATCAATGCCATAATCAAAGCCTCGAATAGTTACATTCTTAAATAGACAGGGCCCTGCACCCTGGCGTTTGAGAAGAATACCTGCTACTCCCTCACCATCCCCAGACACAATAGTGACATTTCGCAGACCTGCCAGATTGGTCCCTACAAAATCCAATGCTACAGCTCCCGGATTTCCATTACCGGTATGTATGGTCAGATCATAGATCAGGTTATTAAAAGCATTGATGCCTCCTCCGTTTTTGCTCTCTTTGTTATTAACTTTATTGGAACCTGTAGCCAGACAAGCTTTGGGAGTTTCCGGATTTGAAAATTCAGGCAAATGGTCTTTTAATCGAATGATTGTTTCCTTCTGACTTTGTCCCTGTATCGTTAGCCGGGCTCTCCATAAGCTATCTTGTTCTACAATATGCACCCACTTGATAGGTTGGGTAACCAGATAGGTACCTTTGGGAAAATAGAGTGTTCTGTCTTTGCCTATATTCTCGCTGATAGCTTGCTGAATGGCTTGGGTATCATCGGTAGAGCCGTCTCCTTTGGCGCCATACTTTTCCCTGACATTGATGACAGCTGTTGCCGGAAAGTGTTTTTCTCCACTGGGATAGGCTTGGCCTGCACTGGTTTCAGGTTGTAGGCTTAGCAGCAATCCGATAAGTATATAAATATAGTTGGTTGGCATATATACTGATTTTTAGCTGGTTGTAGTATTTTATGGATCTTTCTGCACTTCTGTATAATGTCTTTCATTAATCTTACCTTGACTTCATCATTCTTTGTTTGCTAGTATCCAGAATTGTTTATAGCCCAGAACATATCTCTTCCTATGGCCTGTTACTTTTTTGCTTGCCCAAAAAACAGGGCACCAAATGAGAATTTGGTGAGCCAGATCTGTGAGTGAGCAAAAAAGGACAAAAAATTCCAAAGCTTCGCCCCACAGGGCCAACGCTAGGCCCGCGGAATTTTATCCCTACGCACCTACACCACCACTCACGATTGAAGTCATTGTTACTCTCTTTGTACCACTTAAAAAACCTTTCTCTTTCCCTGTCCTCATCTTTACCCTTTTGGTCGTTCTGATATGAAAGCTCTCCTCTTCCTTCCCTCTAAGATTCCTCCCTCTCTCTGTCCTCCTGAAAGGATCTCGTGACAAGACCGGCGGCCTGTGGATTTGGAAATAATTCTTTTCTCCAAAACCAAATGAGGCACTATTTGTCACGAGATCCTTTCAGGAGGACAGAGAGAGTAGGGAATAGAGAAAGAGGCGATCCTTTCAGGATGGCCCAAAAAGGAATTATACCATATAATCAATTCACCTAGAAAGTTGTTAAGCGGATTTAGCTTTGCTGGCTCCGGATACGAGTTCTTTTCCAACAACGGGTTTAACCGATTCCAGTATTGGTTTGACTGACTTCTCTTTCTTAAACTGGCGTTTGTACCCTACTACAGTCTCGATGGTTTCTTCCATAGCTTTCAGGTGTTTTTGTAGAGAGAAAGATTGCAGATAGCGTTCACGTCCTTTTTTACCCATGCTTTTTTGTAATGCAGGATCTGACATCAACAACAGTAGTTTCTCTGCAATTAACTGAGGCTGTTGAACCTGTACCAGAAAACCTGTATCTCCTTCCACTACGATATCCGGTATACCTCTCCAGAGAGTAGACACAACTGGTAACTCAAACATCATGGCTTCTACCAGTACATTTCCGAAAGATTCCGATTCGAAATAGGAAGGAAAACAGAATATATCTGCCTTCACAAACTCCTGCCACTTTTCATCACCCGTCTTTGTGCCCAAAAACTGCACATGGTCCTGAAGATTGTATTCCTGAACTTTTGCCATCACCTCGTTCTCATACTCGTTAGAGACAAACTCGCCAACCAGTGAAATACTAAAATTATGAACTATGTTCTTCAGCAGACAAGCTGCTTCAATCAGCACGGTTACTCCTTTGTCTTCACGCAACACTCCCACAAACAGGATGTTAGTCTGCTCCTTTTGTGCTCGTACCAGAGGCAGGTATGGAGTGGCAGCATCTTCCAGGCCATTGTGGATGATATATACCCGATCAGAGTTAAAGTACTTTCCATCAGCCGGATTTAATGCCGAGAGCTGAATAGATGCATCCGGGGAACCATAAGCCCACTTTGCCAGTTTTTTAAAGAGTCCAGGCTGCTGTTCCAAGTAATCAGAAATACCAGCAGCCCGAAAGTGATAGATAACCTTTTTGAAGAACATACGAGTAATTCCCAGCAAAATAATATCCCGCATAATAGGTGTCCGGTTAGGACCTGCCGGGGGATAATACAATGTATCCACATTCTTACTAAAGCGTAGTTTCAATACCTTTCCAATCACTTCAAACAAGTGAAATATCTTCTTAAATCTGAAATTACCCACGGATTTAAACGAATCCGAGAAAGACATGCGCACATGATAAATTTTGATTCTGTCAAACTCTGCATCTACCAACCGCTTGATCATCATGGCTTGTCCCATATACGGTGGAGGAGTCTGCCCTACCACTAAAATTTTCACAGGTTTTTCGTTCATTTGCATGGTATTTAACTGAAGCTGTATAGGGTATTTTTTAAAACAGCGAATTACACTATACAGCCTCTAATAAAAGAAAGAGTTACTGATACAAAGGCACCGGATTCTGTTCAGTATATTTATCCAGAAGAACCTGTGCAATCTGATTAATAATAGCCTTTACAGACTGTTGTTTGGTTGTTATAATAATCATCAGTTCTTCACCTGTCAGTTTATCCGGATCTGTAATATCCAGAGCCAGAACAGGTAGATTATGCATCTTGGCTTCTACCATCGTAAAGCTTCCCCTTCCATGCATATCCATACTCACAAACAAATCATGTGAGGCATAATAAGAGGATAGATCGCGACGTGGCTTAGCTCCTAAAAACGATACTTTTAATTTGTATTTTTCTGCATATTGTTGAAATACGGCCCTGTCAGGACCTTCTCCGATAATGGTGAATTCATAATTTATTTTTCCTTCCAGCTGTCTCAGTGCTTTCAGAATAAACATAATACCTTTCCACTCGAGCAGCCGGCCTACAAATAGTAACTTAAGCACTCCTCCTTCTTTTGCTTTATAAGCAGAAAAGTCAACCTGAAAATCATTTTTATTGACTACATAGTAGTCAGGTTGCAGGTATGCTTTCTTTCTTACAAAAGGTGGCAGAATGTTTCGGGTAGCAGTGGTAGCAACTCCTATTTTCTGCGCCTTGTATAATGCACTCAGCACAAACGGATCAACAAAGGATGTATGCTGGAGAACCAACCTTAGCACCTCTTGTACGCGTCCCTTCCAACTGAATACAGACAAAAAACGAATGGGTACAATTTCTCCACTAGCAATTGGCCCCCAGGTAAAGTATGGAGAAAAGTACCATAACAACGATGGAAACCGATAAGAACCTACACTTGCCCGATGTGCATGCTGAAACTGGTTTCGGGAGTATCTTTTGAGTAAAAAGAAAAACAAAATAAGCTCCCAGATATAAGGAACTACTTGTTTACCTACTGACGTTTTCTTGAATCCGTTAACTGCTACCGGCAAATCAAAAAAAATGAAAGTAGTATTGCTAATTCCTTTTTCCCTGAATACTTTCTCCGCTTTTTCCCGGTTGAAAGGACGGGTTACAACAATAAGATCAGAACATTTTGCCGCTAACTGTAGCAGCTCCTGCCAGCCTGTTTCAAACTCACTACCACGGTCTGGCTCACAGTGGTAGGATGACATAATGGTTTTCATACCCATAGCCTGTAAAAAATATAAAAAGAACAGAAACTGCTTCATGAATACAATCTTATGTCTATACTGAAGGGATTATGAAAAATCTATTATTTCATGTCCAGTCAGCTTATTCAATTGTATAGGTTGTCCTATACAGATTACATTACTCTGCTCCATATCTTTGACTCTATTTTCTCAGATATGTTATCATTCTTCTGTTTATAGGTTGTTCCTGGTTTAGTTTAAATTGATAGATGATTTATTATTACAAATATGGTGGTTCAGTGTTATACTATTCTTCTACTAGTGCTTCCTTACTTTGTCTCCCTATCCTTCTGAAAGAATACTCTCTGAGTATCCTTTTCTAAGCAGATACTAGTTCTTTCTGTACTAATTCTTCCTGTGGCTTTTGTTTGGCTTCGGTTAGTAGTTGGCTGTATAAAACTTTGAATAGCATCATGCCAGGCAATAAGGCCTGTACGGTTTCCAGGTAGTTTTCGAATGTTGAGATAAAAACCAGCATGATCAGTAATACTCCCATAGCAAAAGCCAGATAGGTGTTGACCTTATTTTTCCGCTCTTTAAAAAACACAAAGAGCAAACGGATCTTCATAAAAAAGTACAGGATACATCCCAGAAAAAGGCCTAGTCCCACAAATCCAAACTCAGCAAACAGAGAAAGTATTGAAAAGAATGGTCTGTGCATGGTTGAGTTTCCGTACCGATCGGAACCATGAGTATACTCTAACCATGTATGCTGAAATAGTTTCCGGAAAGGCTCAGATACTTCGTTGGGCAGGAAATTCATTTTTGAACCATAGTAATTGCCCGAGCTAATCAAACCGGCCCTACTTGAATACTGGCCTGGTCCCAATCCGATCAGTGACACCAGCGGATATTGCTCTGGTAGTTTATCAAAAGCATTATCCATCGCTTCGAACTTGGGAGAATCCCGATCCTGATAGATTTGAAAAAACACAGCGGTTGTTTTTGAAATACCCGGAAAGAAAAACTCTAGCGGAAGCAGCATCAGCAAGGCCATAGCCACACCACCTATAATCTTGGACAAGTCACTGAAAATAAGATTTTTCCGATAGAACAGAATGGTAAACAATAACGCCCATACCAGACTCACAAACACATGCAACACTCCAGCCAGCATGATTGACAACAAGCCTACCAGTACGACATAATAATATTTGTGTTGCTGTAATACATAGGGTATAAACAGGAAGATGAAGAAAATCATACTGATCACGAAGATCTGATTTCCAAATCCTGCATTACCATTCAGGATAGCATCTATCCCAATAGTGCCTTGTACTGAGTCGCCATTGATGATATAGGTGATACCTGTTACGGTCACAATCACAAACTGCAGAATGCCTATGATTCCTTCAATCAGTATAACCCACTTTAAAACAGGTGCATATTTCTCATAGGAAAAAGACGAACTGATCCCTCTGCCGGGAATTACCAGTAAAAGAAAAAAGGTACTGTAGGTAAAGATGGCAACAACACTGTTTCCCAGCAGAAAAGATGTTCCCTGATACAGGTAAATGATATAATAAAATCCCAGCAGTACCACTATACCTGTGATAGCCATTAAGGTACGTTGTAGCACTCTACCCGAAGAAGAACGTACAATAAACCAGAATAACGCAACAAATGGCACTACATATGAAAAAATCTTGATAGGTAATAAGCTTAAGCTCAATGCTACCATGAAAGATTCAAAATAGGGCTTTGCATATTTTTCGTTCATATAGCTGATTTAGTAATAATATGCCCTCTGTCAGGCGATTGCTTCATGCAGGCGCTCTAATCGGTTGGCGTACATTTCGATATATAACTCACTATACAGATGCGCAATGGATCGGGGGGTAAACCGTTCTCGGTTAACACGCCCGTTTTCCAGCAACTGTTCCCGGTATTCATCATCTTCAATCACTCGCAGGATACCTTTCCGAATGGAGGATATATCAAAGGGGTCTACAAGACAAGCGGCGTTGTCTGCAATCTCAGGCATGGATGAAATATTACTTGTTACTACTGGCCGTTCCACCATGTTTGCTTCTACAATAGGCAATCCAAACCCTTCGAAGGTGGATACAAACACCAGCATATCGCTCTGTATGTATTCCTGAAGTACCTCTTCATCTGTCAGATTGGATTTCCAGGAGTAGTCAATTCTATGTTTTTCCAGTAAGGCCAGCATATCTGAAGAAGGCTGTCCGATAATCCGAAGTGCACATGAAATGCCTTCCAAGGCTGGAATTAAACGACTCAGGTTTTTATTGGGTTTTACACCTATATGTAGCAATACAGGCTTACTTTTAGTAAAAGCTTTTGGATGTGGTGTAAAGTGTGGAGAGATACAGTTATAAATCACACGTATCCTGTCTTCAGGATAGTCAACATGTTTGAGCAACTCGTTCTTGGTTGTTTGTGAAATCACTGTCACCATACCCGACCTGTACATAGGAATCTTTAACCAGAACCACCGATGAACGGCCTTCTTCAAGGCATTGGTAGAGTACATCAGGTTTATATCGTGAATCGTCAGGATGGTTTTGTTTTTTTTCAGAAAGAAAGTCAGATAATGTACATCCCCTGTCACATGGTTAATATCCCCCTGTGGCCTGAAGAGGACTTCCAGTATATTGTACAACTTCTTGGTAATCCCGCTATTCACCTTTGAACTCACAATCGTTGTTGCTTCAATAAACGAAGGCAAACTGTTACGAATACTCTTGAACAGTATTTCGATACTGAATAACTTGGTTCCGGGATTTCTCTGAAAAAAAACAACTTTCATAGCCTATAGAAATAATAACTAATTGACTCACAATACAAAACCGGCTCTATACTTTCCGACTTCCTGAAACACGCAGGTATACACGTGATACAGAGTTAAACACAGGTGTTAAGACAGATGGAAGAAGGAAATACAGCGCAACAAAAACAGTAATACTCCAGATCACACCCTGAATAGCAAACCAGATCCACTCCGGCGAAAGCACCGGAATCACAGCCGAAGAAATTGCCAGAATCAGGAATGTAACTCCTCCCATCCAAAACGGACGTGACAAATGTTGTAATGACCCCTGAATACTAATTGGTGCTGTTTTTAAGGATAGCACATAAGCTACAGGCAGTAATAATAGACTTCGTACAATAGAAATGTACCCCACATAAATCAATGGCAATTTGCTTACAGCAGCTAACAATGCCAGGTTAATTACCACGTTTATCAATGTAAATCGGACAACCAGATCAGGTCTTCCGGTACTGATCCATAAGGTATTGGTATAATAATAGATCATGTAGATAGTACCTCCGATAGAGACCAGCTTGAGCAGATCTGCACTTTCCGCCCAGGTGGCGTTAAAGAAATACAGAATTGCCTCAGGAGAAAGAAATACAATCAATGCCAGAACTGGCAGCAGCAAAGTAAAGCTGGATTCTATAGCCTTATAGAAATACTTTGTCAGTTGTGCTTTATCATCCTGTACAGATGAAAAAAGTGGCAACATTACTTTATTGACAGAGGTATTGGCGGTTTCGATGGTTGACTGAAATACCTTGTAACAGAAAGAGTATATGCCCACGGCCTCTGTCCCATGAAAGAATCCTATCAGTAGTTCAATAGAGTTCCGGCTGAAGTAGGTTAAAAAGTTGTTGATCATCATCTTGTAGGAGAAAGGAAACAGTTCCCGGAAATGGTCAATGGAAAACGATAGCCGCGGTATCCATTTGGTCCAGAACCAAAACAATACGGTAGATAATCCCATAAATACCAGTTTCTGAAATACCAGTGCCCATACACCATATCCCATAAATGCCATCGTTAAGCTAACGACAGCCGCAGCCAGCAGACCTACAATCCGAATTCTGGCGATAAGCTTGAAATTCATTTCCCGGGTTAGCTGAGCTACTTGTACCAATCCGGATGGACCAATCAGAAAAACGAGGCCGGATGTTTGTAGTACGGGGGTAAGCGAGGGTTCTTTGTAGATGTCTGCAATGAAGGGTGCTGACAAACAGAGTATCGCAAATACACTAGCCCCTAATCCTATATTAATCCAGAAGGCTGTATCCAGATGAGCACGCTCCAGTTTCTCTTTTTGTACAAGGGCGGCTACCATTCCTTGTTCTACCAGCACATTTCCAAAATCAATAAAGGCAGTAGCAATGGCGACCAGGCCAAAATGGGTGGCGCCCAATAATTTTGCCAGAATAAAGAAAACAAGTGTGGAGATGATCTTTATTCCAAAACCTTCAATGAAAGACCATACAATGCCTGTTTTTACTGTTTTCTGTTTATTCATTTGTAAGGGTTTTAAGCTGGTTTGTATCCAGATTTATTTAGGTTGGGTTTGTTATCTCATTTATATGTTTGCAATATTTTAGATCTCTCTTCCTACATTTCTTGATTGTCCAAAATATCATTCTTCCTACGGCCTGTTACTTTTTTTGCTTGTCTCTACCTGTATTTGTTTATTGTCACTTTTATTGTTCTTCCACAGGCTTCTTCATTTTTTGCTTGCCCAAAAAACAGGGCACCAAATGAGAATTTGGTGAGCCAGATTTGTGTGTGAGCAAAAAAGGGCAAAAAATTCCAAAGCTTCGCCGCTTAGGGCTAACGCTAGGCCCGCGGAATTTTTATCCTCACGCACCTACACCACCTTCCACGATTAAAGGCATCGTGTTTTTCTTTGTACCGATAAAAAACCTTTCTCATACCCTGTCTTCCCCTCTCCCTCTTTGTCCTCCTGAAATGTAGGTTCTCTCTTCATTCCTTCAGAACCACCTCCCCTTTTTGTCCTCCTGAAAGGAACTCGTGACAAGACCGGCGGCCTGTGGTTTTTGAATAAATCTTTTCTCATAAAACAAACGAGGCTCTATTTGTCACAAGTTTCTTTCAGAAGGACAGGGAGAGAAAGCCTGTCACCAGGACAACACTATCAACAGAGTGACGAGTACGTCCAAAAGAGAGTATTCTCAAAGTATTTTTTCTTTATTACAGGCATCTTCTCCTAACTGAGAATGGTTGTGTATTTGCTCTTTACCTTTTCCAGGCGGTCTCTTAGTTCATCGGCGAGGGACGTTACTACGCCGTTCTGGCTTAGAGATGGTTTCGTATTCTTTATATCTGCGAATTGTTTCAGGGTTTCTTTCCATTTGAAGTTTTTCTGATAGGACACAAAAGCCTTCGCCAGGTATTGGGTAGCCATATTGCCCAGCATGCCTTTGGTTTTTACCTGGATAATCTTTTCAGCTTCTCTCACTTCGCTATAGAGAGGAGGCATCTGAACAGGGTTGTAGGTGGTTTGTATGGATTGTGTCCAGTCCTGCCATTTAAACTCACTGATATTCTTGTACCCTTTTACAGGTATCCAGGGTACTCTAAGTGTATCGGCTACTATGGCTCCATGCATGGCTTCGGTAATGATAACTTCAGACTTGAGTATCTCTTCCAGAATTCTGTCTTTGTGCCACATCGGGCTTATATAGTGGTAGCCAGCCTGTTCGCACAATCCAGCCCAGTCAAAGCGGGTTTCGCTTTCCCAATGTGGCATGTACGAAAAAGCATAGGTCTTTTTGTAAGAAGGGAATGAAAAATGGGACAACAACAAGGCTCCATCGGCTACTGCCATGGATTTATCCAGTCCCAGGTATTCGGCAGTGAGTGGCCCTCTTACACACATGATTTCATATGATGAATCTAGGCGAGGCTTCACTCCATATTTACCATAACCTGTACTGAAGATTATCTTTCGGACAGCACTACTGTTTTCCAGCAAGGGCAATCCAAACAACGAGCCTATACCAAAAAAGGAAACAGACGGATCCTCGTCAAAAAAGTCAGCTAACAATGTAGGAAAGATGGTTGCATTCAAGGCATCTCCAAAATTCACATTATCATCAAAATAGCAAAGTTTCATAAGCAAAAAGGTATAGGTTGTAGGATGTCACATCTAGGATACAGGCAATTCCTTTCTTCAGGAGGGTTGCGGCTGTACACGTCGAAACTTATTCAGAATCAGATCATAAAATTCCTTTCGGTTCCAGAGATACTTAAAATACATTTGAGCAGGAATGCTGACACTACGATCCCGAAGGCTGTCAACGAATGTTTCAAGCGCAAACTTTGTAAATGACCGTTGTTTAAATTGATGAAAAGAACTTTCCTTCCCCTGTTGTCTGAAATACGGTTCCCATTTGGCAAAGAAGGGTTCTACCTTCTTGAACTTTGCACGATACTGTTTGGATAGCCGTCCTGTTGAGTTATACATAAAATATGTCAGGCGTTCATCACAATAATCTATTTTCATGTCGTGCAATGTCATCCGCATCCATAAATCAATATCTTCTGCATGTTTTAATGTCAGATCAAATGCATTCAACTTTCGGATAGATGCATTACGCATGAGCATCGTGGATGGATTGGGTGGAGTCCAGCAATTGTCTACCAACTGATACCATATATTGTCCTTAAACAGCTTGGTATGGGATGGAACCGTCTTATTTTCATACACTACCCAGGTCCCATTGTATACCAGATCCAGTTCCGGCTTCTTTGTAAAAAGCGCCATCTGCTTTTCCAGTTTGTGAGGGTCCCAGTAATCATCCGAATCCAGAAAGGCAATAAACTCTTCTTTCGCATGCATCACTCCCGTATTCCGGGTACCACTGGGCCCCTGATTTATCTCGTTTCGGACTACCCGTACCCAATCCTGATCCAGGTAATTGCTCTCTCTGAGAAAATCCTCTATCAGAAAAGAAGAGCAGTCATCCACTACAATCACCTCGGAAGGTTGCAGTGTCTGCTTCTTGACAGAATCCAATGCCCGAATCAACTCCTCTTTGCGGTTAAAAACAGGTATTACTACAGAAATGGATGCAGCCATAAATTACTTCTGTTGAATAAAATCGGTTGTTTAGTTATTTGTTGAAGACCCGCCAGATTCACTAGCTTGCAATCTTCTTATAGTAATTGGTAAGCTCTTTAGATACACGGGTTGCGTTGTAGACAAGCGCACTTTTGTTCTTGAGATTGTGGCGATTCAGGATAGTATTCAGCCTTCCAATGTTCTCCCGTTTGGTGACATCGCTGCGCACAACTACCAACGTATAATCTACACAACTTGCAAAAAGCAGGTAATCTGAGATTAACCCTACCGGACATGTATCTATAATAATATAGGTGTAGGTATGCCGTAGTTCTGCCAATAACTTCTCAAGAGAGCTACGCAGAAAGGCAGCCCGTGAACTTTCAGACGCCTGTCCTGCACTGATTACATCCAGAGAAGGAATCGAAGTCTGATTAACCACTACTTTTGATGGATCAGGAAGGAAGTCAATCAGACCAGGAGCGGTTTCCAGATTGAATACTGTCCCTACATCAGACTGATAAAAGTCTGTGTCGATCAGCAATGTTTTATGTCCGGCCTTGGCAAAAGCTACGGCCAGGTTAATAGCACAATAGGTTTTACCCTCATTGCTGGCCATAGAGGTAACGGCTATTACCTGCTGATTTTTAAATCGTATGTAGTGACGAATTTCCTGAAAAGCACTATCGTTATACGGATGCGTAGTCAGTGGTCTGTATTTCTTGCTGTTAGAATCAAACATAATGGAAGCGACTACAGAAAGTTGTGTTTCTTTTTCCAGCTGATCTTCGCCTTCAATTCGCTTATGCATATAATCTTTCACAGATAAATAACCTGCCGGAAAGATCAGTCCCAGCATAATAGCCATCAGATACGTTAGGGTTGCATTAGGCGATACAGGTTTGCTACCGACCTGCCGTGCCTGATCCACAATGCTCTTGTCTGGTGCACTGGAGGCAATAGCAATACTTGCCTCTGCACGTTTCTGAAGCAGGTACTTATAGACATCATCGTTTAGCTGAAACTTACGCTGAATTGTATTCAGATTGCGTTCGTTGGCAGGCAACTGGTTAATTCTGGCTTTTACTTCATCTACCCGATGCTGGTTTTCATTGAGAGCAATTTGAGAAGATTGAATCAAGCCCTGAACATTATCAGCTAATGTCTTTTTGGTATTGGAAATCTTCTGATCCAGTACTTTCAGTACAGGGTTGTTATCTGCGTTGGAGTTATAGGCCACAGATACCCGTTCCTTATTCAACGTATTGAGATCTTCGAGCAATTTGGTTAGACTAGGATCATTAATTCCGGCTGCGGAGGGCGTTACTACACCATCCATGGTTGCACTGCGAGCCAGATAGTCAGCTATATACTGGTAGTACATAAGCTGCGTTTTACGGTCTACCTGCTTCTCTTCCAACTGGTTCAACAGATCTGTATAGGATTGAGCTGAAACACCTACATCAATCACATTACTCTGTGACCTGAACTTTTCCAGCGAGCCTTCCACTTTATTCAGTGTGTTCGATACCTTGTCAATCTGGTTGTCTATGAAGCTGAGGGCGTTCATACCCAGCTGATTTCTTTTTTGCAGGTCATTATTGACATAGACACTGGAAAGCATATTCAGAAACAAAGCTTCCTTTTCCGGAACCGTTCCCTGCAATGATAAGCTCACGATATTTGACTTTTCTGCAATGGGTGCCACACTCAGCTTTTGCTGATAGGACTCTGCCAGATCTTTTACCGAACGATTGACAAAATAATAGTCATTGTTCCAGAATTCGGCTTCTCTGGTTTTTGCAGGCACCAGCATAAAACTGATAAGAGGGCTCACGAAAGGTTTTCCGATTACCCCTTTTTGAGAGAAGATAACTTCGTCCTGTATTCCCAACGGCTTTTGGGAACGATAGTCATATACGGTAGCATTGTGCTCCTGCACCTCTACAAGAAAAGTATGTTTGTCCAGAAAAGAGATTTGTATTGGGGCATCAATCAGTTGTGGTCTGTTTTTCAGCAACCGAATCTCGATGTCCTGATGATATACTTCTTTGGAAAAAAACTTTTCTACAGGTTTAAACTTTAACTTGCTGTCTGTCTTATATATGTTGGTATAGTTTTCAAGCTTCTCTACTGTTTGTTTTACTACAGAGTAGGAAGTCAAGATCCCAATTTCATCTTCTATGGCCGCGTTATTCTCCAACAGTTCAAGTCCATTGATAAACTTTTTGTCATCACTTCCTTTTTCATTCAGGTTCTGTTCCTTTAGCTGCACAGAAGCCTGCACCATGTATTTTTTCTCAGTTGATCGTAAATATATAAATGCGACTACCAGCATCAGTCCTACACTGATAGCGAAAAAGTGCCACTTCCGAAGAAACTTTGCGAGCACTAATCGTACATCAATATCTTCCATAGCTTTATTCTATTTTAAATAATTGAGTATTAAAATTGTGCTGGAAATGGCACCAAAGAGCACCCCAAGTACTGACAATGTATTGACATTGCTTCGGGCATATTTTGCTTTAAAAGGCTGCACATAAATAGCATCGTTAGGCATCAGGTAATAATATTTTGATGAGAGCACATCGGGATCATTTAGATCTAATACAATGGATTGGGTTCCCTCCTTGGTTTGTCGTACCAGCACAATGTTGGTACGGTTCCCGAAGTCTGTAAGGTCACCTGCCATGGCTAAGGCATTCAACAACGTTGCATTGTCATTGTATATATAATAGTATCCCGGATTATTCACTTCACCCAGAACGGTAACTTTGAAGCTAATCAGCTTTAAGAGAATGGTGACATTGCCGACATAGGTTTTCACTTTTTCCTGCACTGCTTTTTGTGCTTCTTCAACAGTCATACCAGCCACCTTTACTTTTCCTACTTCTGGCAAGGTTATATCTCCTTCGGCATTAATGGAATATCCATTTATATACAAACCCGCCGGATTCCATTGCTGCACACCATTTTCCGGCACGATATTGAAGTAATCGGAGGTTTCTTTGTTTAGCGTTTTTATGCGTATTGACAAGACGTCTGTTGGTTGCAGCTTGTACACAGGTAATGTGTTAGGTGTGGTAACAGGCGAACTTTTATTCAGTGACGGATTAGGAAAATAAACTATATGATGTTTGGGTATACAAGCATTTACTAAGAACCATAGCGCTATTATCTTGACTAAATTAACTGCGTTTTTTATTCTCATAAGGTAAGTGGTATAATATGAAATTTGGTGTCTGGTCTCACCCTGCCGTTTTACTTTTCTGTTTCAATCCGGTTTGTGACTTTACACAAACATTTCTTATGAATTATGATCTCTTGTTTCCAACATATCTGTACTGAATGGCTAATAAGTGTCCTGTATTACCACCTAACACCTGATTAAAGCGTAGGTGGTAATGTTGTGTATACTAGAAATAACCTGATATGGCAGACTGAGACAAGGTGTCTTTTCAGTATATATCTATACTGTTTTAAAAATCACGCTTGCTGCATCTGATATGTTGGAGCAGTATAGAAATATCTCTTTCTCGGAATGTCAGGTTCAGGTTTACTCACCTGAGCACTGATGGTTTTATACCAGTTTATAGTTTCTTCTACTCCCTGTTGGATAGAATATGGAGCTTTACCCAATACATTAATGGTGTCATCCATAGGAGTCACATAACTACTGGTCATACTTCGAAAGCGTCCACTGGTAATTGGAAAACGAATTTTAAAGGCAGTGAGAATATCCCCAATACTAGCCATAGTTTTTACCAGTCCTGTAGGGATTATATTTACTTTTTTGCCTGTCAGAACCTGAGAAACTGTATTTACCCATTCTTTTAGTTCAAACGGCTCATCGCCTACATAGAAAACCTTACCATTCACTTTTTCTTCTTCCAAAGTCAATATCTGCATAATCTGAAAGACTACATTATTTACATATCCATAGGATCGGATAACATTTTCTTTGGAAGGATGGAAATACAGACCAGACTTCAGTGTCTTAAAGAAAACATCCCGATACCGTAAAGACCACGGTCCCCAGATGGTTGTAGGACGAATAATGGTCCAGGAACAGGACAAGGAAGCGTGACGGGTAAATTGTTCTGTCAGGATTTTAGTCATCCCATACAGATTAACAGGATTATAATCTTCATCATGTTGCGGATAATAGCCCGGCTGACATACAAACTGTGTAGAAGTTACGATAAGCCGTTCTATTGAAGGCGTGTTCTTAACACATTCCAGTACATGTCGTGTACCCTCGGTATTCTGAAGATAGGCAGCCATATCCTGTTGTTCATCTGTATCAGCACGCGCAGCCAGATGTACTACATGTGTGGGTTGGTAATCAGAAAATACTTTTTGCAGGGCATCCTGATCTAAAATGTCGCAATTGATCCAGTGTGGTTTATGCGACACATCCAAAGGCGGATTCCAGTCAACATTTATTACATCAATACCATGTTTCAGGCAATAGGTTATCAGATTAGTCCCGATGAATCCAGATCCACCAGTGACTAAAAGTTTTGTATTGGTCATAAGTAAAGGAAAAATTGACTACATAGATTTATTAATAGGCAAATTTCTCACCTACTATCATGTTCTTCACTGTGAGGAATATGATCTTGATGTCAAACAAGAAATTCCATTTTCTGATATAGGCCAGGTCAAAATCAACCCGCTTCTGCATCAGATATAGCTCTCTGGTTTCGCCTCGGTATCCTTTTACCTGCGCATAACCTGTAATACCAGGGGCTACAGCATGTCGCAAAGGATACTCTGGAATCAATTTGGAATAGTACTCTAGCTGACTAACCATATTAGGCCGGGGTCCTACAATAGACATATCACCTACAAGTACATTAAAAAACTGGGGTAGTTCATCCAGACTGGTCTTACGTAGAAACTGCCCTACAGCAGTGACACGAGGATCTTTGAAAGTAGCCTGAACTTCTGATTGATTATTAACACGCATGGTACGGAATTTCAGACATTTGAATGCCTTGTTCCGTTTGCCAGGCCGATGCTGCACAAAAAATATAGGACCTGGAGAAGACAGTTTTACTGCCAGTGCAATAATGGGTATCAGCCAGGAGAATATAAATACAATCACCATCAGCGAAAACACTATATCAAAGATGCGCTTCAGGATTGTATTGAATTTATTCTGCAATGGATGCAACCATTGATCGCACACCACCAGATCACCTACGTAACAAATGTTTTTTTGTTCTGGCCAGATATATCCTGAATTAGGTAGTATCAGACACCGGATAAAACATTGACCTGCAAAGTGTGAAATGGCTTCTACCTGTTCCTGCTGATGAGCGGGCAAGCTGATAAAAATATGCTGAATCTGATGTTCAATGCAATATTCTCTAAATTTCTGAAACTCTTCTTCAAAGTCTTTGTTCGGGTCAACCAGATGATCAAAGCTTCCGGCAAATTTACTTTCTCCCCACTTTCGTGTCAGTTTGTTAACTAGTTCCTGACTATAAATACCACTACTCACTACCACAAATTTTCCTGAAGCCAGTTGCAGTCCTTTCTGATAGGATACCTGATAGATACCACGGGCAACAATCAAAAGAACAATAATTCCCAGATAACTTTGAATGAAAAATGGATAATAGCCAATCGGCAACCGAAGAGCAGACAGTATCAGTCCTACCATACTGCCATGAAGCAGCAGTGGTCCCCAAAGGTTCGAAAAAGAAATTCCTTCTTTAAAGGAGAAACCTCTTTTCAGATAGGACTTACTGGGCAAAAACGCAAACACCCACCAGGCCAGACAAAAAACAAGGGCAATAAGTGGGTACGTAATTTTGAGGTGTACAGTGCGGGCAGGGTGCAGATCCAGCAGAAATTTGAATACACCATAAATAATAAGCGATTCAATACCTAATAACAAAAATCGGCCCCACTCATTACTCCGGGTATCAACCGCAGAATTAGCCTTTGACCATGCATAATTAGTTATGCTGAGGCTATTCCCCTGTACATTGTTTTGTAAAACGAATTCTTTCATAGCAACAGGTTTGTATGGTTTATTACAAATTCCTATGGTTTGATGGATCTGTCTGTTGTCTGTAAAAAGTGATGAGAACAACAAACCCAGCCTGCCTGAAGAAAGTCCAGGCCTTTGAAACGGCTCAACATATTCCAGAACTAACACCGGTACCTTACCAGACTTAGATTGCTGAAAGCACCTGAAAGATGCAGTCACCCGGAATCAAAAATATGCACTTAAAAATACTTAGAATGCCAGGATAAAGTTGCTTGTAAAAGCATGTTTACCTATTCCAGTTGTAACTTATTTATTAGTGACTATTGGCTTATACGCGCACAAATATTTAAGGTTACACTACATTCTAAATTTGCGGCTTTATGTAAATCTATTTGAAAGGGGAATGAAAAGCAGCATTTTTAGTATTAAGAAAATGTTAATTCTAGTTAATATTCCGCTAATGTTAAGTTAATGTTACGGATTTTAACATCAAATAAGAATAGTACAATTGATTTAACAGATCTTCATACTCTCAAATGAATTCTAAATGCAACAAGGCTAAAAAAAGACCTGAATATTTTTTCAACCAAACCAGAAAAACACAATTACACCATCAGCAACACCTCTCTCCATACAAACTACATCACCGTCCAATAATCTAATTACTAACCCTATAACGCTAAAAAAGACCTTTCAATAAGTTTGTTTTTTCTTATTCAATGTTAAGTACACTAAATATTTTCTTAACATTGGCTTAAAAACAGATCAACTCAAAAGAGAAACAGTAAATCAAAAAAAACAACAAAAAGTCACATCAATAAAAGGCACTTTATTTATGAAAATAATTTCAAATAATTTGGTAATCCTCCCTTCCAAGGGAACTAAATAAATATCAGATAACCTACTCTTATAAAAATCCTATTATAATGTATAATAGCCTGCAAATGAATAGTATCCTAAAAATTTCCCTATATATTTTTCACCATCATCCGGATCATATAAAAATGGGTGATAGAATGTATACTTGCTGCAAGTATACATTCTATCACCCATCAAACCTGGTAATTAATTCGACTGACTAGCTACCAGTCACAATCATTACATCCATCAGTCTGCCAGTTGTACCAGACGTTTTTCGATATCTGCCCGATGTGCCTCATATTGACTAGGCAATTTCAAATTGGTACCTAACTCCAGTAAAGGTTCATCAGCAGTAAAGCCTGGATTGTCTGTAGCTACTTCAAACAACACTCCACCTGGTTCACGGAAATAGATAGCATAGAAATAATTACGATCTATTTGTTGCGTCACGTTAAAACCTTTTTCAGCAATTTTTTGACGGAACTGTTGTTGAATCTGATCATTGGCAACCCGGAAGGCCACATGGTGTACTGTACCACCTGCTACCTGACCTGGTCTTTCACCAGCCGCTTCTACCAGATCCACAATGGAAGCATTCGGAATAGCATCTGTAGCAAACCGATACCGATTTACATGCTGGTCTATGAGTTTGTATCCAAAGATGTCTGTCAATACATCAGCTGTACCTTTGATGTCTTTCAATGTCAGCGTAATATTATGAAACCCTTTGGTAGCCACATTGGCATTCACCTCTGGCGTTTCCCAAGGCTTACGGATATCAGGTGTTTTGGAAACAATCAATTCTAGTTTCAAACCATCCGGATCAAGGAAAGGAAGATAGGTCTCACCAAATTTCTCAGCAGGTTTGTTAAAAATGACATTGTGCTGCTCAAATCGTTTCAACCAGAAATCCAGACTTCCTTCAGGTACAGAATAACCGATTTCTGTAGCCATTCCTGTTCCTCTTCTTCCGGGAGTGATTCCTTCCCAGGGAAAGAAAGTAAGAATAGTACCAGGTGTTCCTACTTCATCTCCAAAATAGAAGTGGTAGGTATAAGGGTCGTCAAAGTTGACAGTTTTTTTCACAAACCGTAATCCCAGTACATTTTTGTAGAAGTTGAAGTTACGTTGTGCATTGCCTGCTATGGCAGTAATATGATGTATACCTAATATGCGATTTTCAGTGTTGGTTTCCATGGTAATAAATAGAATAGAATGAAATAATAAAGTTTTTAGTGATTCACAGGTACTTCAATAATCAGGAAGCGACTTTCTGTGTTGGTTTGGATAGTGATACTATTTGTATCCCAGATTTCTAAAGAATCTTTTTCATTGATTGTCTGATCTCCTATCGTCAGGTTACCACTGATGGCATACACAAACAAACATTTGTTCAGTGGGTTAAAGGTATAGTCTATATTTTTGTCAGCGTCAAAATATCCTAGTGACAGCTTTGCATTCTGATTAATCCAGCAATGTGCCTGTCCCTCTTCGTTGCTGACAATGGTTGTAAGTTGATTTTTACGTTTTTCTTCCGGAAAATACCTGCGTTGATAACGGGGTGTAATGTTTTGCAACTTGGGCTCAATCCATATCTGCAGGAAGTTCACCTCCTCCTCTCCTACATTGTATTCTTCGTGCCGGAGTCCGCTGCCTCCACTCATAATCTGAACCCAATCTTTTTCCACTACTTCCGAATATCCCATTGAGTCTTTGTGATTCATCTTGCCAGCCAGCATCACTGAGATAATCTCCATGTTGGTATGTCCATGAAGCCCAAATCCATTGCCAGGGGTTACGTAGTCGTCGTTAAAAACCCGTAACAAACCGAAGCCACTGCGTTCAGGATTATAATAACTCGAAAAGCTAAATACGAAATTGCTTTGTAGCCAATCCAGTTTTTTGAGGCCACGTTCACCAGCAGGGATAAGTTTCGTTTTCATTTTCTACGATATATAGGTTTGTGTATCTATTTTCTTTATCTGTCAGATTTGTAATCTCTTTTGCAATTCTGATGATACAAAGATACGGCATTAGTCAGGGTGACTCCAATAAGGTAGATTAAGAAAAAAGCTTAATGTAGATTAAGTTGATAGCACAATACTATAGGATGCATATACGAAAAAAGCACCACAGAGATGTAGTGCTTGATTATACGGCCTATGAAAATACAGAAATGCAGGATGTTATAAAACTACTGAGATGTATGTTGCCAGGCAACTTTAGACAATACAGGGTTGGAAGAAGGAATTGTCTTCTTTCTCCTGCCTGCTATTTTTTCATGTAGTTTTGGCACCAGCAATCCTGTAGCAGCCCCTATAGCATACCCAATTACAATATCTGAGACGAAATGTTTTCCAGCTTTGTAGCGATAATAGCCAGTAGCAGCAGGCCAGACAACAGCATACGACCATACCAATGGCTTCCATTTAGAATCTGGATAATAGTGCGAAAAAGTACTGGCTGTAAAGAACGACATAGCAGCTGTCATGGCTACGTGTCCGGAAAAGAAACTTTCCCGGCCGGCCTGTGTCAACTTTACTTCATTGGATACATGTGGGTTATATACATACGGACGGGGGCGAAATACCATTGCCTTCGTTAGTCCGGTAATACCCCAGCAAATCATAAAGGTTTCTGCATGCATCAGCGAAATCTTGCCAAAATCTTTACGCGTTTTCTCGCCTGCCAGATACAGCCAAGGTGACATTACGGATGAATATAAAAGCACATTACTGGCCTTATGAGCCGATGAAGAATAATGATAGGTAGCCCCTCTGTCAACAGTCCAGATAGATTCTCTCTGCAAAGAAGCCAATTCACTTGCTGTAATAGCTCCTGCATTATTCTTTGCAACCAAAGCCGCCCCGGTCAGTACAACCGAACTGGAAATAAGGCCTATTTCACGCAACGGGTGAATAATATAAGGAGATGTTGATTCTGTTTTTTGAACAGGCTCTGACTGGAGCAACCATCGGGAAGGAGTGTCTTTTAACAAATAGTTGTCAGATAACGAATATTCTCTCGTTGTTAAAAGTTCTGAAGTCTGATTCAGGCTTATCCTAGAGTGGACACCAGTTACAGATTCGTCCTGGTATATGGTGTCTTTTAGCTCCAACGACTGTCCACTGATCTGAATAATTCCCACGCATGCATACATCAGCAGGTTCACTCCAACTATTTTTTTCATTCTTTACAAGTAGGTTAACAGAAACTTCACAGAATTAAATATACAGATTGTTCTATCCGAATTTACGATTGCAGGCATGGTAGTAAAATTAAAAGATAGACAATCTAGCTTTATAGAACTACTACTTGCTAAATGGTTATTTGTTGTAAATTCTGACGCAGAGCATCTGTACTATTCTTGGGAGAGGTTGTATGGTCGTCTAAGCTCTTAGCTAGACTATAGGTTTGTTGTGTAGCCAGTGTGCAGGAACACATTCTGGCCAACAGTTTCTTTCTAACGTACAAATATACAAATTCGTATGTCTGTATCTGTATTTGTGAAGATTTTTGTAGAAGGTAAACTACTATACATTTATTAGTGCAGATTTTGGATGTGTGTTGTTCTTGGAAGTATTCTACTACAAAAAAGCCCAAGCCAGTGAAACTCCCTGAAAGTGCCTTCGGGGCTAGAATACCCTAAACACTCACTCTTTGTCCTCCTGAAAGGATCTCTTGACAAATAGAGTTGTGTTTACTTTCTGAGAGAAATAATACTCTCCAGTCGGAAAAGCCGCCGGTCTTGTCACAAGTTCCTTTCAGGAGGACAGGAAGGAGAGATAGGTTCTTTCAGAAAGACAAAAAGGGAGTGGAGTAGTCCTTTCCCTTCAGGGGAACAGCGAGTCATCCTTGTTGTCCGTCGTTGTGTGTTATCACCAACGACTTGTTTTTCACTATCCAGAGTAATAACACTAACCTGGGAGTAGAAATATAGACGATTATTTCAGGTATTTATCGGCATCTACCAGAGTATACTCTGTATCATCCCGGAAAATGCTTTTTAGTGATCCTATATGGGCTACTCCTATGATCACCAGAATTCGTTTGGCATGGGTTTGCATCTGAGTAGTTACAATATTAGAATAGATCTTATAATCTCTGTTTTTAAATACAGAGATGAGTTCGGCGCCGATATATTTAGGATTCACGAAGGCAGTATCTACCATTGCATCCGGATTTTTAAACTTCCCGTTTGTAACCCGTGCAGGCACCATATATCGCAGCCGATAAATCAAATTATAGCATTCCGGCTTATTCAGGAAAATCAGATAGTCTTTCAGCGAAAGGCTATTGTTGCCCAGGGCCGTATATTTTTCTCCGACAACTTTTCTCAGCTCAGTAGTAGCCTGTTTATACAGTTCGATATGCTCTCCATTATCCAGTATACTCTGTGAAGTACCACCGGGAGCATTGACACCGTAGATTTTTTTGAGATTGGCTTTTTTGGCTAATGGAAAAGCCAGCTGATATACCTCACCTCTCCCACCGTCCATACCTGCAATATCCAGTTTGTTTTGCTGATACAACGTATACAGGCTGTCGAGTTCGGTCTGTTCTTCCGGCAAGCGTTCTACCAGAATCAGGTCAGGATGATAAGCATTGATTGTGCGAACCACTTCAGCCAGTTCTTTTTGTCTGGAAGGAGTCAAAACATCGGTATTAGGATTGTCTTTTTTATAAATCTGCGCCAGGTGATCTGATCCAAGCAGTAAAATATCTGTTTTGGGTTGTTGTGCCTGAGCAGGTAAAATGGCAATCAGTATCAAAGCAATCAGCCAATAGCCTATGTACAGTTTTAAAGAGAGCATAGTGTATGGATTTGTTGGAATGTAAAATACATTCCTCTATGGTTACAATACCAAAAAGTAACCGAAACATCTTTCAAACCATCGGGCGCAGTTTTTGTGATAACTAGATTTTCAACACCTTATAACATATAAAAATTTGTAAGGGTATCTGATTTTTCACCTATATACATACAAACCAGGTCATGAAAATCTATTCTGTTATAAAACCAGCCATCTATGGGGTAGTCGGTATGACACTTTACTTGATGGCATCCTGTGGGTCCTCAGCCAACAAAGAGGCAGATATGAACCAAAGCGATAGCACGACAACAGATAGTACTGCTGTTCCGGCTGATACAGCATCTGCCAGTATTAAATCCAACAATGCAGCAGAGATACTGGCAATGCTGAGAAGTAGATAGCATTAGCAGATACATCCAAAACTTAAGACTTTACTTATTTTGGTATTAATGGAATAAAATCAGAGGTGAAGAGGAACAAAGTTCTCATGAGTTTGGTCTATCTCTTTTCTTTCTGTGTTTAAACCTTTCGTCCCAACCTTCTGGACCGTAGGTAAGACTATAACCATTCTCACCAGATTCACTATCTACATATTCTTTAAACGTAATGCTATCTTTCTGGATGAGTATCTCTTTTTTATTGACCACTTTGTAAATAGAACGATATACCCATTCATTATCGCCCATACAATCCTGAGTTTCTACAAGAACTAACTCATACCCGCTCCATCTATATTTCTCTGAATGCCAACCACTTGTTAACTCTAATGACCTGATTGAGTTATCTTTTGGATTGTATCGTGCCTGACACAAATCTGCAAACTTTGCGATAACAATCAAGCGTTCTTTTCTGGGATCTACTACCAACAGATTTTCCATGGAATTTGCACCTCGCATTCCTGTTCCAATAAATACAAGTATATCCTTTATATGATCACCATTGTAATCCTCCAAACGATAACTAAAGTGAGAGTTATCTAGTGAGTCAATTTTTTGTTTCAGAGTCCAATGATTTTTCTTATAAGTATATAACTCTGCATTGCAGGTTGCATCAGAATCTTTATATAAAAACAAAATATCCTTTCTGCTATGTTTAAAGAAGTCTCTTTTTAATACGATTACAGTATTAGTTACTAATGAATCCTTAATTTTATCACTAAGCAACATCCCCCGAACAGAGTCTTCTACTTCCTTAAAAGTAGTCACGCTTACATTTTCAGATTCAATCGGATTTTCTAACGTATCTTTTTCAATAATGACAGAATCTTCAGAGGCAGAAGCGGTTCCCTTTGTAGAGGAGTTACAAGCCAACAGGCTTATATAAACAATAAAAAGCAGGATTTTTATAACAGGCATGAACTATATTTTTACTCAGCCAAGGTAGCAAATCACATGGAAAGAACCTGAAAGGCTTCATCTAAAAGAAGACTAAAGCTTCCATTTTCAAGTAATTCTTCTTTTCTTACTATACAAGTCTATTTAGACAAATATATAATTCATTGTGTTCCATCTCTTTCCTTAAAATGAATTCTGTAAACAAAAAAACACCTGGTTCCCTCTTTCTGTCCTTCTGAAAGAATCTTTTGGCAAATAGAGTGATCTTTGATTTCTAAGAGAAAAATATATCTTCAGTCGGAAAGGTCGCCGATCTTGTCACAAGATTCTTTCAGAAGGACAAAGAACGAATGAAGGAGATACGGAAGGTTGCTACTTTCAAGAGGATAAAAAGGAAACCGGAAGAGAAAGGACACGTTCTTGAGGAGAATAAAAAAGGATAAAAAAGTAAGAGAAGAAGTTTTTCATTAAACCCCTTCAATGACAAAGATATAAGACACGATAAGCCCTATAGCTCTGTATAACTAATCCCCAAACAACACTCCTATGAGCCTTGACAGTGTAGAGTTACTAATAGAATGGGAAAAGGCTTTTGCTATCTCAATTCCGGATCTGGAAGCAGAAAATATAGTTACAGTCAGCGACGCTACAGAGGCGATACTTCGTCAGGTGGCATTATCTCCGACTCCTCATTGTAAGTCACAATGGTTATTTTATCAGTTTCAAACTTATTTTGAACAAACATTTCATATACCCAAAGAAAAATTCCTCCCATCAGCACATAGTATCAATGTATTTCCGGCAACGGATACACTATGGGATACAATAGAAGCTGACACTGGATGGTTAGTTCCCAGAGTTCATAAAGATGAAAGACCGTCAGAGTTCCGGTTTATGGGTTTTACCTGGGGAAAGTATAAACAGTCTACGCCCTATACAATCCGACACTTTATTGACTATGTATTTGCACTAAACTACACAAAGCTGGTCTCGTTGCCTGTTGTCTGCAATCGCTATGAAGTAGAGAAAACCATTATGGGCATCACCACACACTGTCTAGGTGTGCCTATTCATCGGATCAGACCGGATACCCGGTTTGTGGATGATCTGGGACTTGATTAACTTTCGGAGCAAATCATACCATTCTGACATATGCAGTTATCCTGGGACGACCTGACCATTGACATTTCAGCCATAGATACAAGTGTATTGTTTCATAACTGGCAATGGCTCATTGGCAAGGATAAACATGTAATGATGATTACCAGTCTGGGAGATGCTTTTCTACAGGACACAAAAGGCTACATATTCTGGCTGGATGTGGCTCAGGGACAAATGCACCTGATAGCCGATTCGTATGATACCTTTCAGTTACATCTTCAGAAAGCGGTCCATATAGACGAATGGTTTTCGCCTGAGTTAATCTCTGAGCTAAAACAACAAGGACTTCATCTGGCCCCTCAACAAATTTATACACATCAGACTCCTGTGCTCTTAGGTGGCAACTCTACGCTGACCAATGTGAAACCTGCCGATATCAAGCTGCATTTTCAGACAATGGGACTAATCTGCCAGCAGGTAAAAAATATAACGACAGGCACACAGGTTAATGGTGCTTCTCTTTGTGATAATTAGCCTGTTCCGATTTATACAATTTCCTGACTATTCTTCCTTCTATGTTTGTGGTAGATTACAACTACTACAAACATAATCCTATGAAAAAGAACGCCTGGTTTATCACTATATCTCTTATAGCCTTGGCCTGTATACAGTATGGCTGTCAATCAGCTCAGTCTAAAACACAGCCCGAGCTGGAAGAAGCCAGAAAGGCTATAGCAGAAAGCAATGCTATCTACTTTCAAGCCTTTGTCAAGGGAGATTCGTCCATCTTCATTGAACGATATGCTGATGACTGCTGCATCCTTGCGCCTAACTCTCAACCTCTGTGTGGAGCCCAAGGTGCACTCGATTTTTTTCGGATAGCCTACCATCAACTAAAACTTCGCAATGGTAAGTTTATCACTACCAAAGTATATGGCATGGGTAATGAGTATGTAACGGAAGAAGGTTTATGGCAATCGTATAACGCTAACAATGTGTTGATGGATGATGGCAAATTTCTGGTACTCTGGAAGAAGACTTCCAAAGGTTGGAAAATGTACCGGGATTCATTCAGCAGCAATCATGACACCTCAACGAAGTAGAGTCTCGAATTGACTTCAGGCAACTATTCGAATACCAGTCATGCCCCTCTTTGACTGGTATTCCAGTCGCAGGCAAGAATGAACAGAGTTCCGGTCATGTTGTAAAGTGAACAGAGTTCGGATATTTCTGAAAAGCGACTGGTATTCGGATATTTCTTCAATCTGACCATAGTTCCAGTCAAACCCAAAAGCGACAGGAAGTATGGTCAAAACAAAAAGTGAACAGAATACCAGTCAAAAGTAAAATTGATTCGATTTCTGTTCAATTGCCTTGCTGAACATTTTTCTGTTCACTCAGTCATCGATTACCATTTTGACCATACTTCCGGTCAGTCACCTATGCTGACCATAGTTCGGATATTTCTTCAATATGACCAGAATTCCGGTCACTGGAGAAAGTGACTAGAATTCTATTCAGCAATAATAGGCAATCACTCCACTCTATCCTCTCTCTATTTTTTCTTGCTACCCTCCTGTAAGGATCTTCCCACTCTTGTCGGGACACGTGTGACAAGACCGGTAACATTTCCGACTGGAAAGTATTTTTCTCTCACAAAAACAGAGAGGGCACTATTTGCCAAAAGATTCTTCCAGAAGGACATCAGGGGGAGTAAGTTCTTATAGGACAGAAAGAGGGCTGATTCTTACAGGAGAACAGCGAGAAGTAGTTCCTTTCAGAAAACGTAAGGGGTGTATTGTTCTTACGCCCTTGTTCTTCGGACAAAATCTTGTTTTTAACAAATAGGAATGACCTCACATCTAAAATCCGAGGCCATTCCTATTTTGTAAATACCCTTACAAAGGCTTCACAGGAATACACATATCTACCATATGCAATTGCTGTGGATGCTCTTTCGGATTGTTCAGATGATTAATGTAAAAGTTACGGTTGTCTGGCTGATAGCCATTGTCCGAAAGCCATTCCTTGTAGACATAGGTCCAGACTTCTCCGCTTTCCCGAATATCGCCTTCCAGATGAATAACCGCGTACTGGCCACCTGAAATCTGAGCAATGCCAATTTCTCCTTCTCCGGCTGTGCCTTCGGGTACTGTAATACAGACATCAGCCTGCATGTTACCATCTGTACTGAGTTCCGGATTACTGCGATAGACTGTTAGGGCCTTCGTTTGAGGAAAAGAAATGAACCCTCTGGGACCAGCCCATTTAAACAGTTTGTCAAACAGTTGCTCAAAAGCAAGGCCGTCTTGTGGAGAGATCGATAGTGAACGTACATACGCTACATTCAGAGCAGGCAGTTCTTTTATCTCTACCTGAATCTTGTTGGGTGTGTGAATCATATTTGCTTCCTGGTTTATACTAGAGGAAGCAAGGTAGACAGGATAAAAGTGAATGACTTTGCCATCAGTGCGATCCGTTTTGCAATTCTTGCTATTCTCAAAAATTAGCTTCTGTTTCCACTCTGTTGCGCTGGCTCCTGTCGTTTCCCGAAAGGTACGGGCAAAGGAAGCCAGATTGATAAATCCACTGTCTGTAGCTACTTCAGAAACAGACTTTCCGGGATTATTCCGAAGATAAAAAGCAGCCCGCTCTATTCGGGATCGTTTCACAAACTGGTTCACAGTTTCGCCTACTACAGACCGGAAAATACGGTGAAAGTGAAACTTGGAAAAACAGGAAACTTCTGCCAGATGCTCAACAGACAAGTCCTCATCGAGATGACTTTTTATGTAATCTATCACTTTGTTGATACGGGCTATATATTCCTGACGGGATTGTATGGATTCCATAGACATGCATGCTACTGGGCGGTAAATATACAGAATACAAAGAGACGGACTACAGGACTATTGCCCAACCATCTGTCATAAATCTGAGAAGATGTTCGCTATAACTAGTATATTTGGCAGTTAAATTCCATAACAAGTCAGATCATATTCGTGTATAAAATGATAAGAGCCTTAATCATTGATGACAATAAGATAGCCCGATCTATTTTAAGCCGTCTGGCAAGTGCTGTTAATGATCTGACTATTGTAGGCGAATGCAGTGATGCAATGGAAGCCTACACCTATATGATGGACAATCCGGTAGATCTGCTGCTTCTGGATATTGAGATGCCCGGTATGAGTGGTCTGGAACTCACCCGAAATCTGGGCAATGCCCGTCCGGTTATTATTTTTACAACTTCCAAAAAAGAGTATGCAGCAGAAGCATTTGAACTCAATGTAGCCGACTATCTGGTCAAGCCCGTTGTACCCGCCCGATTTGAACAGGCAATGGCAAAGGCGAAAGAAATTCTGGAAAGCAACCGGGAAGAGGTAAAGTGGGCAGATGATGAATTTATATTTATACGGGATGCACACATTGTGCGTCGGTTAAAGGTAGATGATATTTTGTATGCAGAAGCCATGGGTGACTATGTAAAACTACATACTCCTCAAAAATTTTATGCGATCCATACAACGCTGAAGTCTGTAGAAGAGCGGTTGCCTGCCGGGAAGTTTATTCGTATTCATCGGTCGTATATTGTAGCAGTCAGCAAAATAGATACACTGGAAGATGGAGGTGCGGTAGTAGCGCATAAGTTTATTCCTATTGCAGATGCGTATCGCAAGGTGCTTACTAAGCGAATGAATATCCTGTAACTTCTGCCTATTCATTTTCCTGATTCACCGATAGTTTTTCTTTTTTCAGCGATTGACGACTCGAAACCTATCAATTTATGCAGAGCTTTGTATACAGAATATACAGAAGTGTGTCTGACCAAGGAATTTTGTGAAGTATCATACATTTTCCTGAAAAAGGACGATACCCTTCTCTGTCATCTTACCAGCTCCTTTTCATACATATATGATTGGTAATCGCTTCATACTTCTTATCTTATCTGCTTTTATTATAGGCACATTGCTGCTGATAGGTATTCAGTATAACTCTTCCCAAAACATTAACCAACTCATTGAAGGTAACGAAAAGTTATTGACCGAACTTCGTTTGAGTAGTCATCTGAGAGAAATGGAACGGGATATGTATTGGGTAGAAAGCAGAATAAGAGGTGCTATTGCCACCAGTGATATATCCCATCTAAGTGAAGTAGATGAAAAGATCTCTCAGATTGAGGCCTATCTGGATACACTTCGGGCAATGGATAAGGATAAGACAGTAACTCAGTATATAGACCGCCTGAATGTCATTGCCGAAAATAAACGGAGCACCAAAGATCTTCTCCTCTTCCGCTACAAGCATACAGGCAAGATGGATGATACTACCCTGATTTCCAATCCACATGCGAGAGAAGTTTCCAATGAAATCAGTATGGCTACACGTCGTATCTATAACAGTCGCCAGCAACTGATGACACAACTCAGTGACTCGATAGAGGAAAGCAGCAAAAGGGTGCGTACCTGGGGTGGGATACTGATAGCATTTATTGTAGTGAGTGCCAGTGGATGGTTCTGGTTTATAGTAAACCGGATTCGCCGACAAAACCAATTGATTGTAAAACTGGATGAATCGGAAAAGAAGGCAAGAGAAGCCGCCCGGGTCAAGGAAAATTTCCTGGCAAATATGAGCCACGAAATACGAACGCCACTCAATGCCATTCTGGGCTTTACAAACCTGCTAAAAAGCCATAAACAAGGCACAGAACAAGCAGAGTTTACAGATTCTATTCAGAAAGCAGGCGAAAATCTGCTTACCATTGTTAACGATATTCTGGATTTGTCTAAGATAGAGGCCGGAATGGTGCGTATTGAAGCAAATCCTTTTAGTGTACGGGGCTTGGTACACTCTGTAGAAACCTTGTTTGGTGAACGAATGCGGGAAAAAGGGCTAGTGCTTCAAACAGATATTGAGGCCTCTGTACCAGATACACTTATTGGAGATGCCACCCGCCTGACTCAGATCCTGGTAAATCTGCTTGGCAATGCATTGAAATTTACAGAAAAGGGACATATCTCTGTGCGGGTCATTACTAAAAGTACTACAGATACAACCATCCGACTGGGATTTTCTATACGAGATACGGGTATCGGCATTGATACAAAGAAAATAGCAGCCATATTTGAACGATTTCAGCAGGCAGAAGACTCTACTACCCGTAATTATGGAGGTACAGGGCTAGGACTCTCTATTGTCAAAGAACTGATAGAAATACAGGGCGGAGAAATTAGTGTAGAGAGTGAAGTGGGCAAGGGAACGACCTTCTCTTTCTGTATTCCTTACCAGATCTCCGCCGAGCAATTTACTGCTTCCCAGCCAAGAGATGTTACCTATTCTGAAAGCAGAGAACTGACACAGGCTCATCTGTTACTGGTTGATGACAATACGATGAATCAAAGTCTGATTAAACATCTACTCAATCAGTGGAAACTATCCTATGACGTTGCCAGTAATGGTGTGGAAGCATTGGCATACTTGCAGGATCGAAAATACGATTTGGTACTGATGGATATTCAGATGCCGCGAATGGATGGCTATACAACCAGCCAGCATATTCGGGGAGAACTAAAGCTGGATGTGCCCATCATTGCCATGACAGCCCATGCAATGGCAGGCGAACGTGAAAAATGCCTCAGTTATGGCATGAACGAATACCTTAGCAAACCTGTCCGTGAGCAGGATCTGTATGGGTTGATTAATCAGTTTCTGATAACTGATAAGAAACCGCAAACGGCTCCGGACTCCATTAACGTTGTATCTCATACCTATTCCTGTATTGATCTGCAGTACTTATCAGAGATCAGCAAAGGTGACAAAGAATATGAGAAAATGATGACACTGCAGTTTCTGGAGATCCTTCCTAAAGAACTGGAAATTATAGAATCCTCTCTGATAAAAAAGGATTTTGCGGTTGTGCGTCGTGTAGCCCACAACATGAAAACAACCGTATCCATTATGGGCTTGACAGATCAGGTAGCTGACTATCTTACGGCACTTGAAGAGAATATAGGTGATGAAGAACAGCAGCTGGCTCACGTTACGATTCTCAAGCAAATTTGTACCCAGGCATTAGAAGAAGCCAATCATTTCTATCAGTCATTGGGTTAGGTAGCAGTTGTTGTAGCATGAGTTTATCGCTTTATTTTGTGTATGGTAATAGTATTGTAGGTAAAGCCATAAAACATCTTTTCTCTATGTAATATGAAGGAGTCTAGTACCTTTCCCCCGCAAAACTAAGCCAACTTCTCTATACCCTCATCCAATCGCACCAAACTCTCCGAATTGATACAATACCGCAATCCGGAAGGCTCAGGGCCGTCGGGAAATACATGTCCTAAGTGACAATCACATACACTACATAGTGCCTCAATACGCTCCATCTTGTAGCTGTCATCAAAAGCATATTTGATAGCCCCTCTGGAGATTGGTTGGGTAAAACTGGGCCAACCGGATATTGCATGGTATTTTTCTGTCCAGTTAAATAACAGACTTCCACATCCTACACAGGCATAGACACCAGGTTCATACGATCGGCAATAGGCATTGCGGTATCGGGGCTCTGTGCCTTTTTCGCGTGTAATATGGTATTGAGCCGGAGTGAGTATCTGTTTCCATTCGTCTTCAGTCTTCTCTACTCTGCGAGAAGGTTCCGGATTACTATACCGGGCATATTTGAGAACATCCAGCCAGCGTAACATAAGCAACAAATTCCAGAAAAGGTTTTACACAAAGAACAGTATGACACAAAGTTCGGTTCGGATGATGGTGTATGCTGGCTACTGTTGAGACTTTCAGGCAAGCGGTAACGCTTATCGTGTCCGATACCTTTTTCAATTTTGAAGGTTTTAGAGAAAACTCTCTTTTTTATGTACTTACCCCCTGTTTGTCCTCCTAAAAGGACCTCGTGGCAAGACCGCCGGCCTCTCCGACTAGAGATGATTTTTTCTCTCAGAAAGGAAATGTGGCTCTATTTGTCAAAAGTTTCTTACAGAAGGACAGCGTGTGAATGTTCCTTTCAGAAGCACAGTAAGAGTGTTTTTTCTTTATGTACAAATCACCTTTTCAGAAAAGTTATAGGATAGGATAATGCGGTAACGTAGCATCCTTCTGATCCACTTTTTCAACGATCACTTTTGCCTGTTGAACGATTCCGATATTCAACAACAGTGATTCTACAGTAGCTTTATATCACAACCAGCGAATACAGTTACATGGAAAAGGAGCATTTTTTTGAACCAACAATCAGAAGTTGTGTAGAGTGTTTTTCCAGGTTGCGAATAACGGGCAGACTATCTCTGTCCGTTATTTATTCTGTCAGTTTTAACTGATAAACCATGCAACATGTATACAAAGATACATTAAGATTATAACCTGATTCTCCATTACTTAACTCTGTTATACTATGGATTTGTCAACTGCTCGCCCTCATTTTCAGGAAGCACTTTGCCGCAACGAAAAAAAATACCGGTATCCCTTAGAGCGATCCTATGTGGTTATTTTGCTGGTCGATAGAGAACTCACTATCACGTATGTCTATGACTCTGTAACATCTATCTTAAAAATAAAGCCTGCGGAACTATTGGGAAGAAATCTGTTTGAAGCCTTGTACATTGTAGAACATCGGCGATTGAGCTACCTGTTAGATACACTGGTCCAACCCGGAAGTACAGCTTCCTCTATTAGAGAGGAACTCTCTATTGAAACAGAAGAAGGCACTATGCACTTTGATGCCGCGATTACCAATCTGCTGGAAGATCCTGTTATCGCAGGCTTTGCCTTTTATCTGCACAATATTACAGACCGCAAAAGATCAGAAGAACAACTCAGTCGCCTTAATTTTGAACTGGACAGCTTTGTATATAAAGCATCTCATGATATGAGAGCCCCGCTTGTTAACATTCTGGGACTGATAGACATTGCACAACGAGACTTTCCGATACAGGCTATGCAATACATGGACATGATGAAACGTAGCGTATTACGTCTGGACAAATTTATCTTTGATCTGACACAGTACTCGCGCAACGACCGCACAAAGGTTGAGTCGGAAAAGATAGATATGTCGCTGTTGATAATGGAAGCAATGGAGGGACAGAAGTTTTTGCCTCAGTTCTCTTCTATTGATTTTGAGATAGACATCCGCCAGGATCATCCTATCTATTCAGATATATCCCGGTTGCGTATCATTCTCAACAATCTGCTCTCCAATTCTATCAAATACCATGATCTGCGCAAAGAAGATCCCTATATCCGTATCTCGATATGGGAAAATCCCAAAACAAAGGAGTTTGTTATCCAGGTGAAAGACAATGGCATTGGAATTATGGAGCATTACACTGACAGGGTATTTGACATGTTTTTTCGTGCTTCAGATATGGCAGAAGGTTCTGGTTTAGGATTGTATCTGGTTAAGAAGGTCGTAGAGAAGCTCAAGGGAAAGATTGATCTTAAAACAAGAGAAAGAGAAGGAACCATGCTGACCATTACATTACCTAATACCCGATAGCAATTGCAATTCTCCACTAGTCAGATACAATTATAGCCTGTCTGCTGAATTCTGTAATTACAGAAGACATTATAAAAAGTCAGAGTGACATGTCTTCCATTGCGAATTGTGGTGCGTAAGGAGTCTTTTCTTATGGGTGGGCAATACTATCAGCTTAAGGATAATGAGGTTTAAACACCTCCTGCATGTATTTCTGAAAAGAGGGAGAAGACAAGAAGAAAGCTGAAAAACAAAATACACGAACTATCTACTATAAAACAGCACCCATGTTCTTTTCAAAAACACAGGTGCTGTCTTATTAGGATTTTATATCACATTAAATAATGACTGAATTTGATACAACTCCCGTAATTATAGTTTATGGGATATATTCATAGAAGTCTGCTAACATTAAGCAATAGCCTCTTCCATTGTAAGTAGTAGTCCATCCGTCACCAGTATAAAAAGGAACATTGGTTTTCTGAGTCCATGCATCTGTTTGCAGCGTATATTCCCAGAATGTACCATAACTACTTTCATTGGGCAGACCGCCTGCATAGGCTTTGTCAGAGAGACCAAATGCAAATCCTTTGTTTACATAGTTAGTAGGTAAAACAGCACTTTTAATTGTCCAGTTATTCTGTGCTGGATCATATTCCATCAGAGGACGTCCACCTAATGTATTATTCTTGTCTGCCAGCACGTATCCCTTTGTACCCAACGTAAATGACATAGCTTGTTGAATAGACTGAATTGGAGTACTTTTTTTCTGTGTCCACTTACCTAATGGATTTCCATTTGCATCTGTTCCTGCCGTTGCATTTGTAGGATCAAACTCCCATAAATCATATAACATATTGGCACCATTAACGAGCATACCACCACACACATATCCTTTCCCATTCAATACAAAGCTAACTGCCTGTACACGATCATCTCCTGGAAAACCTGCTTTTTTTGTCCAGCCATCGGTATCAGGACTGTACTCCCAACAAGCTTTTGTCTGGTCTCCTCCTCCTGTTACAATATATCCTTTGTTGCCAATCGCAAAACTTGTTGCCAACGAAGAATTGGCCCCTGGAAAATCAGCTTTCTGCGTCCATTTGTCGGTTGTGATAGAGTAACTCCACCATTCTTTGGTAGTAAAAGAAGAAGAGGTTTCATTTGCCAATCCGTTACCTACATAAATCTTGTCTCCAATAGAAAATCCAAGCGCCCACTGATCCATCTTTCCGGGGAAGTTTGTCAGTGTTTCCCAGTTATTGCCCCCTAATGTTTGAAAGGTAGCATCTGAACTATAGGCAACTGTCCCATTCTCTGCAATGGCATAGCCTCTTACATAATAGGTTGTGCTCATTGCTAGTTCTGTTACCGAACCAAACAACATAAATGGAGAGGTAATTTCACTCAGTTCACTTCCCATTACTACCTTATTAGCAGCAACAGTGGGGTTGGGTGTATCTGACCATACAAATCCATATTCTTTCAATTTGACCGTACTACTGCTGGTAAAAGATATTTCTCCCTGAAAGGATGCTTTTCGAGTGGAGATATTGGTAGGTGCTGAAGTAGTAATAGTTAATGATGTAGAGTCGGATTGAACATCGTCTTCTTTTTTACAGGAAAAAAGAAAGATTGATGTACCCAGAAAAAGAAAAAGTAGCTGTTTAAGTTTCATCTCAGCAATTGATTTGATTAAAAATCACAAATAAGCACAGTTTATGAGTGAAAATAGCTATCGTTTATTGCACCTTATTACGGATGTGGGAAAATGATCAGTTTTGTCTGCTTCTGTTATAGAAGCTGGTTACAGGCTATGCCTCTTTCATATAGAGAAATATTTTCTCCATGACCAGGAAATAAATGCTACACTTTTACCAAAGTCCATATGAAAAAATGGCTTAGGAGACGCATTTTATCCTCAGGCACAGAAGTTTATCTATTGTAAGCGTTAGTCTGAGAAAGGAGAGATAATTTAAAAGGAGTGGCTGGTTTAAGATTATTCATCTTATAGAAGTAAAAAGAAATGTATCTAAAAGTAAGATTCATTTTCTGATGAAAAAGATCCATTTTCTTAAGTCAGACCTGAGAATATATCCTCATTTACTTGAACTGGGTAATGCCAGCGAAAGGACCAAGATTAACCGAAGGCTACCCCACATAGGTAGCCTTTTGCTTTTACTAAAAAGGCTTTCGTTGGAAAGCTGTATTGTATAATGTCTTACTAAAATAAGGAGGTACTTATGGCTATAGGAACTTATGAAGCTGATAACCGAACAGGCATCAATCATGAAGGAGCAGATGCCAACATTCCGGTACAACGTCTCACCGCGACTTCTATTATAGGTGACAAAGTGATTAACCGGGCAGATGAAGACCTGGGAAACATCCAAAACCTAATGATCAACATCCAGACAGGAAAGATTGAATACGTAGTGCTGGAGTCCGGATCATTTTTAGGTATTGGCGGCAAGCTGTTTGCCATTCCTTACAATGAATTAATACTGGATGGCCCTCGCAGGTGTTTCGTTCTGGACAGGACCAAAGAGTATGTAAAAAATTCTCCCGGTTTTGATAAAGACCACTGGCCTGACACCAACAGCGATACAGCCTACTATGCAGAGGTGAATGAGTATTGGGTGTATAGGTAAAGTGACTTACTGAATCATTTGGCAATAGCCTTGTTTTACTATTTATAAAACAAGGCTATTATTGTTTTATAGTTTAACTCTACACATGGATAACTCTATTTGTCAAACGTCCTTCGGTTGTTGCTTCTGTTCTAATTGAATTGCTTTAGCTAAAACATCCTTTCTGTCAATCCAACCATTTACTTTGCCCAAGTTATTTCCAATCAGAACCTGATCCTCTTTAATCTCCAAAATTAGATGCAACAGGTAATTGCCTTTCCAGCGTATAAAGACAATATCCCCCACTGTCAATTCATCCAGGATCTTATTTGTCAAGCTCACTTCCTGTCCACTTTCAATCTTGCCTCTCGTAGAGTTGCCAATCGGATATATGGTACATGTTCCGTTATTCTTTAGTTGTTCCAATGCTTGTTTTACCCAACTCATAAAATAAAGATTAAGAAGAAAACAAAAGAAAAGCCCTTCCACACAAATCAGATAGAAGGGCTTTTATAGAAAATAACCTAACAGATCTGTTAAGAGATCATATCAAATTTTGTATAAGGCTGCAATACTTTGGGAATGCGGATACCTTCTGGTGTCTGGTTATTTTCCAGAATAGATGCCACAATACGAGGCAGAGCCAATGCACTTCCGTTCAGTGTATGCAACAATTGAGTTTTCTTGTTTTCGTCCCGATAACGTAATTTCAAGCGATTAGCCTGATACGTTTCAAAGTTACTTACAGAGCTAACTTCCAACCAGCGTTGCTGTGCTCCAGAGTATACTTCCATGTCATAGGTAAGAGCAGACGTAAAGCCCATATCTCCTCCACACAACCGAAGTACCCGATAAGGCAGTTCCAGCTTTTGCAGCAATCCCTGTACATACTTAGTCATCTCTTCCAATGCACTATATGAGTTTTCAGGCAATTCAATTCGTACAATCTCTACCTTATCAAACTGATGCAGACGATTCAGACCACGAACGTGTGCCCCCCATGCACCGGCTTCTCTGCGGAAACAAGGTGTAAACCCAGCATTTTTAACGGGCAGGCTTTTAGGTTCCAGAATGACATCCCGATACAGGTTGGTAATCGGTACTTCAGCCGTTGGAATCAGATAGAGTTCGTCTTCTGTTGCATAATACATCTGACCTTCCTTGTCAGGTAGCTGCCCTGTACCAAACCCAGAGTCTTTATTGATCAGGATAGGTGGTTGAATCTCTGTGTATCCGGCGGCTTCTGCTTCGTCCAGGAAAAACTGAATTAAGGCACGTTGCAATTTAGCTCCTTTGCCTTTGTACACAGGAAATCCAGCACCTGTAATTTTATTTCCTAATTCAAAATCAATGATGTCATATTTCTTGATCAGGTCCCAGTGAGGAACAGCTTCAGGTCCCAGTTCAGGAATAGCTCCATGTGCATAGACCACCTCATTGTCTTCTGCACTTCGTCCCTCAGGTACACTGCTATGAGGCAGATTAGGCAAGGTTACCAGTACATCCTGTTGCTTTTGTTCCAGTTCTTTCAGACTTTCTTCCAACACTTTGCTTTTTTCACGTAAAGAAGTCGCTTCTGCTTTTGCTTTTTCAGCTTCTTCTTTCTGCCCGTTTTTCATCAAACCCCCAATCTCTTTTGCCAGGTTGTTGGCTCTAGCCAATGTCTGATCCAGTTCATTTTGAGCCTGTCGACGACGTTGGTCCAGGTCCAGCAGATCGGCAACGGTCTCTTCTGCCTGCTTAAAGTGTTTTTTGTGCAGGGCTTTAATGACCTGCTCTGTATTTTCACGTATAAAGTTGAGTTGCAGCATTTTTCAATTTGTTAATGAATAAGTCTGTATCTAAAGGCTTGTTCTTATTGGCAAATAAACATATTATACAAAGGTGAAAGAAAATATGCTGAAGAAAAAAATCTGCATCCCTATTCTTTTCATCCTATAAATAAAATACGGATGGCTCAGAGCTAACAGATGTTTAAATCTGTAAAGACAATCTGCACCATCCGTATATAGTTGTTGTGATGTTAGCTTATGGAGCTGTGAAGATATTTTTCATAGCCTCTTCATAAAAAAACAATCGCTCGTTTAGTGCATTCAATGCCTGTGTTTTGTATTCAGTAGGGATCAACACCGATGTATTGTGTTCACTACCTCCATAGGCAACCATACGAAGCGGAATATTGGACAGTGCATCCAGTACACGGGTAACGATACCATTTTTATTGAAGGTAAAGTCTCCAACAATACAGATAATCGTTTGCTCTTTATCAACGTACACTGTACTGAATCTTTCCAGTTCCTCCTGGATTGCCTCCAGATGAGTTATGTTATCAATAGTCAGTGATACAGCGACCTCCGAAGTGGTTACCATATCTACCGGTGTTTTGTGTTTTTCAAATACTTCAAACACTTTACGCAGAAACCCATACGCCAGCAACATACGCGACGATCGGATCTGAATACTGGTAATACCATCTTTTGCTGCAATCGCTTTGATATCCTTGTTTACCGTCTGGTTGCTGATGAGTGTACCAGGCGCTTCAGGCTGCATGGTATTCAGCAGACGTACCGGAATGTTACGTAAACGAGCCGGACGGATAGTAAACGGGTGAAGGATTTTTGCTCCGAAGTATGCTAACTCAGCAGCCTCATCAAAGGATATTTCACGTACAGGGAATGTACGCTTCACAATGCGAGGGTCATTGTTGTGCATGCCATCAATATCTGTCCAGATCTGAATTTCTTCAGAATAAGCAGCTGCTCCTACCAAAGATGCCGTATAGTCACTACCACCCCGTTTCAGATTATCTACTTCCCCACGAGGATTACGACAGATATAGCCTTGTGTTACAATGATTTCTTTGTCTGCATGATACTTCAGCATTTCTCCTAACTTCTCTTCTATGAAGTCCAGCATAGGTTCATCATCTGCATCAATCTTCATAAACTCCAATGCAGGCAATAATACCGATTTTACCCCTTCTTCTTCCAGATACACAGTAAACATCTGAGTCGAAAGGATTTCTCCTTCTGCGGCAATCTCTTTCTCCTGTTTAAGCGTGAAAGGCTTCACTTTTACCAGTGAACGAATAAAGTTGAATTCATTGTCAATGATTTCCTTTCCCTTCTTATATGCTTCGTCTGTTTTATATAGTTCTTTTATAAACAACTCATAGTGAGCATACAGATTATCTATCTTCTGAGTCGCTTCAGCATCGTTGTTCTGATAAAGAGATTCTGCGATGGAAAGGAGGGCATTGGTTGTACCGGATAGTGCCGATAATACAACAATTTTTTGTTTGCCGTCTTTGGTAATCAGATTTTTGATGGAGTGCATCCGTTCAGGTTTGCCAACAGAGGTGCCACCGAATTTCCAGACTTGCATATTCTAGAAGAAATTAAAAGTAAGAATGTGAAATGATTTTTTATTTAACGGGTGTTGATGATTCAATCTTGAAAAATCCTGATTTTTTTAGAAACCAAGCATTTTGATAGCTGTGACTGCAGCTTCATCGCCTTTATTTCCATGCTTTCCCCCAGCTCTGTCTAAAGCTTGTTCCTGTGTATTGGGAGTTAGCACACCAAAAATTACAGGCTTGCTATATTTGAGACTTACATTGGTTATTCCCTGTGCTACTGCCTGACAAATAAAGTCAAAGTGTTTGGTATCTCCCTGAATCACACAACCCAGACAAATCACCGCATCAATCTCATTGCGGGCCGCCATCCATTGTGCACCCAAGCTTAACTCAAAGCTGCCAGGTACATTCTTACGAATGATATTTTCTGGTTTTGCACCCTCTTTGATCAAAGTGGTATAAGCTCCTTCATATAGTTTTTCTGTTACATCAGCATTCCACTCTGCTACTACAATAGCAAAGGTTTTGCTTTCAATCTTGACAGAATTCTTTAATTCGTATTCACTCAGGTTTTTCAGAGCAGTTGCCATAAAAGTTACTATTGAATGTCAAACAGAAAAAGGTTAGATTCTAATGTTAAAATGTAGATAAACAAAAAAGGATAAAGCAGGTGCTTTATCCTTTTTTGGGTTTGGCCGGATGTTTTTTATACACACTAATTACCCTGCCAAACCCTGTAGTTTGGATTTATATTTCTTGGCAGTAATAGTCTCAGCAGAATCTTCGTAATTTGTTATGATCTTGTCATACGTTTCGATTGCTTTGTCATTCTGCTTAGCCATTTCATACGCAATACCCAACTTCAGCAAATAAGCTGGAGTAAAGAATTTGTTAGGCTCATAGTTAGCTGCTTTTTCATAATAAGAAACAGCTTCTTCTGGCTGTTTTTTCTCCAGATAGGCATCACCTACCAGACTATAAGCACGAGCCTGTAATAAAAGATCACTAGAACTAAAATCTTTCAGATGAGTGATAGCATCATCGTATTTTCCTTGTTTTAGCAAAGCGACACCAGCATAGAAATGCGCCAGTTTACCAGCTTTTGTACTACCGTATTCATCTGCAATTTTCAACAAACCATCGTTTACCCCATCTCCATTAAGCGCTTTTGTCAGTGAATCTGCTTCAAAATAGAGCACTGCGCGAAACATGTACTTCTGAGCTTCGGTTTCTTTGTTCTGTGTGTAATACCGATAGAAAAAGATACCGCCTACCAGCAACACAACTGCTGCCAGTCCGCCTAAAAAGAGGTTACGATTCCGTTGTACAAAATCTTCTGCATTCTCCAGACTTAATTCAGGAGTTTCTTTGATTGGTTGTTCAACAGGCTCATTAACAGTTGCCTCTGGTGTTTTTTTTGCCATTGTTTTTTAAACAGATTTCTATTTTGAGAACTCAGAAATGCAGGGCTTACTAAAAAAAGGATTGATTTTTCCTTACCGTTTCCGAATGGGCTGCAAAGTTAGAATAAAAAAGATCTTTTTCACAAGGATTTCACTTTTTTTACATATTACTTACAATATAATCTGTTTTTCACCACGTTGCAAGGATTTCAGCGCTGCAAAAGTAGCCTGCGTAGAGTTTACTATCTCCTGAAAGTCAATAGGTTGCACGCCTCCTTCTTTCAGAAAACGAATGTATTGTTCAAACTGGACAGCATGTCCTTTGTCCTGTTTGCCAGAGGCAGAAGAGAACCCTTTAAATCCATACCCTTCCAGTTTTCTAAAGTTATCCAGAATCAGCACACGTCCCTGAGAGTATATTTCTATTCGTTCTTTGGAATAGGATTTATGCCCATTGGCAAAATAATTAACTACACCTTGAGAACCATTGTGGCATTTCAGTGTAATAGATGTGTTATCTGTATTCTGAGAAGGAGATGTTCCCAGTGCAGAAGCAAACACTTCTGTGATTTGACTACTTGAAAAGAACTGTACCAGATCAATAAAGTGACAGCCCTCTCCAATAATTCGCCCTCCTCCAATAGCCATATTCTGAGTCCAGTGATTAGCCGGAATAAAACCTGCATTTACTGTTATTACAATGTTTACAGGCTCAGACGTATTACCCAAAAGCTTTTTGGCTTTCTGAGATAATGGAGCAAACCGCCGATTAAAACCAACCATTACAGAGAGAGAACTCTTCTCTTTTTCAGCCACAACCTGTTGAAGTTCTTCTTCTGTCAATACCAGTGGTTTCTCTACAAATACATGTTTTCCCGCCTGTAATGCCTGTATAGTTTGCGAAGCATGCAGATTATGCTGAGTAGTAATGATAACAGATTGTACCGCCGGATCAGAGAGTACATCCTCATAACGTGTCGTACTTTGAGTAATCGCATGTTTCTGTGCCAGATGGGTTCCACTTACACCTGATGCACTTACAATATGCCGGATATCTGCCTTTATTTTACCCAATGCAGGCAGCAATGTCATCTTGGTAAAATTTCCTGCTCCTGCAATTGCGATAGTCCCCGTACCCGATTTACTTTTCGTGTCTGTTGTACTCTGTCCTATCTTAATAGACGTTGACCAATCCGGATCATTAGGGTACTGCAGAATAGACGCGATAGAACGGCTATCTCCTATGTTGTTATAGATTTTCTGGTATTCAGACAGATCTACTGCTTCAGTAATCAGGCGTTTCACATCCAGCTGACCTTTGGCTATAGCCTGCAGGATAGTCTGGAAGTTTCTGTTTTCTGTCCACCGTACAAACGAAAGCGGATAATCTACACCTCGTTTTTCATATTCTTCATCATATCGTCCGGGACCATAGGAACAGGACACTTGAAACGATAACTCTTTCTCATAAAAATCAGCTCGCTTGATATCTAACCCTATTACGCCCACTAACACAATACGTCCGCGTTTACGGCTCATTTGAGCAGCCTGAGATATTAACTCATCACTTTTGGTTGAGGCCGTGATAATAACCGCATCTGCACCAATACCTTCTGTAAGTCCAGCCACGGTCTTTACAGGATCAGTACCATCGGCCAGATTAAAGGCATGCACACCTTTTTCCTGAGCCAGTGTCACTTTTTGTACATCAAAATCGAAACCTATTACATTACAGCCATTTGCCAGTAATAACTCACAGGTAATTAATCCTATTAACCCCAATCCGGATACAACGACTGTCTCTCCCAATGTAGGATTAACGAGACGTATTCCCTGTAACCCAATGGAACCTATAACGGTAAAGGCAGCTTCTTCATAGGAGACCTTATCCGGGATCTTTGTTACCAGGTTACGCGGTACACACACGATCTCTGCATGAGGGCCATTAGAAGCAACTCTATCTCCAGGTTTCAGATCTGTAATACCCTCTCCCACCTCCACAACTTCGCCTGCGTTACAATAACCCAATGGCAAGGGTTCTCCCAACCGTGTAAATACGGCTTCCAAAGTAGGTATTAAACCATCTGATTTTATTTTATCAAGTACCTGTTTTACGCGATCAGGCTGTTGACGAGCTTTCTCAATAAGACTGGAACGTCCAAATTCGACCAGCATCTTCTCTGTGCCTAATGACACCAGTGAACGATGCGTACGAATTAGAACATGTCCTTTACGAATTAATGGACGAGGAACATCCTCCAGTATGGTTTCACCTGTTTTAAAAGATTGAATGATTTGCTTCATGCTTTGTCAGCCGTATTCTGAATAATTGTTTTCTGATAAATTCGTTTTCCCAATTCTGTTTGTAACAGCAGTTGTACTATTACACAGACAATCGCCACATAAGCTCCAAACATGTAAGCTTGTATAGGAGGAAAATAGGGAGTAAATGATGCGGAGCAAACAGCAATCAAAACTGCCCACCAGTAATATTTCCGATACAGCATCCATACGAGAAGTAGTAATCCTATACCAGCGCTTACATAACTAATCCACAAAGGCAGATCAATAAAATATCCTCCTGAAAAAGATTGAAAAAAGTTAACAACTGCGTTTTTAATAAGCAAAGTTGGAGATTCTTCTGCTATTCGTATAAATTCATTACGAGAAATTTCCTGATATTGAGTAGCAACTGTATCATTATAATAACTTCCTCCAAAACCCATATTCAATGTTTTTCCGGTCTTGGTTTGGTATAACAGATATCCGTTATTATCTGTTAATCCTGACATATATGGATTAGGATACCCTCCAATTCCAATATAGAAAGTATGCCACGGATTTTTTTTTGTTGAGGTATTAAAAATCAAAATCGTTGCCATAAAAAGCAATGCAGCACTAATACTATATACTCGCTTTTCTTTCAAAAAAAAGAATAACAATACAAAGAGACATACAAAAAGCGTAGTGGGCCTGGAAAGAAAAACAAATGCCATAAAAACAGCAATGAATAGGGATCCATATTGGTATTTTAGTTCTTTATTTATCAAGTATCCAACGGCAAAAATGGTTGGAATGGCCTGCAATGCATAATAAAACGGAAATGTCACAAAATAAATAATTAGTGGATTTACTGCATACAATAAGGTATACAACCACATTTCAGCCCACGAGCGGGCAGACCATAATAATACTAGTGAAATCAATACATGTATCAGGATCTGCAGTGATTCAACAGCATGAATATCACTCTGCCAGAAGAAGATTTTTTTCGCAACAATTATAAAATATACATATCCAATGGGATTATGATTGTAATTGCTCAAAGAATTTGACTCTTGAAAATGATAGTGCTCTCTATCACTGACAGGCATATATTTAAAATTCCAGCAATCACTCTCACTAATCCGGAATCCTTTCCCCATCTCAAAGTTTGTTGCAGCAGAAAAGAAAGGTGCTGTCCATATAGGAGACATTTGGGTAGGGTTATTTAAAAAATAACAGGCAAGACAAGTAAAGATCAATACAACAATAATGAAAATATTCTTTTTTCCTGATAATCTCGAAGACATGTTTATAAACTTCAAATAGGTTCTTTATCAAAGTGTTTAGCCTTTTGTAAGGATTCTACTTTATATTTCTTAAATACATTGTAATGATTTGATATATGAAAAAGTTGTAAAGGTGTATAAAATACATCTTTCAAACCAATTTTGGAGCCATCTGCATGTATCCATCGTTGTAAAGGATATTCATATATTAATTGTTGTACATTTCCAGTACCATAACGAATTTTCATTCGCAGAAATATCTCTACATCAAACAACCATTTACTTACAAATGGAATGGAAAAACAATTCTCAGCCAAATTACGGGTAAACACTTTTGCTCCACATTGAGTATCGTAAAAAGGGAGTCTAAGGATGATACTAATAAGTGTAGCAATAAAACGACCTATATAGTGACGATAGACTTCTCTACTTATATCTGCACCCATACGCTTGATACGAGATCCACATACAATTGAAATATCAGGATTGTTACACAAATAATCTACAACATGTGTATACTCATCCAGAGACGTTGATAGATCTGCATCCAGATATCCTATATACTGAATATTCTCCATATTCAATAATGTGTTAATCCCTGTACGTACAGCCTCTGCTTTTCCTGAGTTTTGTGTGAGTGAAACTATCTCTATCTTTTCAGGATATGTACATTTTTTTTTCAGTACTTCAAGTTGTTGTAAAGTATTGTCTTTGCTTCCATCATTTACAAAGCAAAGAACATACTTGGAATGTTCTTTATTAAACTGAACAAACTCTGTAACTTTTAGACGACTAGCTTCATTATAACAGGGTATTACTATACCAATCATGTATTCAATATCTAGAGATTATCATTTTTTTAATCATAGTATATTATTTCCGTTCACAGATCCATTATCTTTTTTGAATAAATCGGAGTCTGAGTCTCTGAATAATGTAAATAATAGAACATAATAACAAACCAGGGGAAAAACATAAACTGTCCTGGATTGAAATTATTTTCAAAAAGTGGGATTAAAATTACAGGAGGTAAAAACACATATTTGGACGAATGCTTAAGTGCAAAAATCAAAATACTCCGTAAAGGAAAAAATACCAGAAAGAATAAAAATATAAGGTACCCGCTTCCAAAAAGGAGTTCATAATAAGAGTTATGTAGATTGATTTTTAGCTTTCTCGGATTATAATTGGGATTAAGTCTTAGCAAAGCGTCTTTGAATGAATAAAATCCAAATCCTGTAAGCATAGTTTCTGGATAATTACTCATAGATTCAAAACAAAGATTAGCTAATTTCGCCCGAGCTTCTCCCTCCTTTAATTGTTTTTCTGTCTTATTCAATCTTTTATTCAGTGCTGATTCCTGATCACCATAAAGCTGAAAAATTAATAGAAAGACTAATAAAACAGAGAATAATTTAATAGCAAGGTGTGTGTTAGAGTTTCGCAATATAAAAATCAGAAATCCCAAAGAAAATGTAAGGTATCCACTCCTGGATCCACTAATAGATAATAACATAACTGCAAGTGGAGCTAGAATGCGAATAAACCAAAGATGTTTGCTTGAAAGAGAAGAATCATTCCGGTACAGATCCAGGCTTGTTAGCAAAAACATAGCACATGCCCATCCATAATGGTTGTTAGCAAAACCACCTACTGCATCTCCATAAATATCTTTCTCTCCTACACTACCAGAGAACAAAAATGCGATAACGGGAAACCCATAGACGAGATTAAATACACGCAGAATCAGTATAAGTAAATCCTCTTTCTCTATATTTCTATAGAGATACACAATAGCATAATTAATATATATCAGGAAAGGAATAAGATTGAAGAATTTCTCAAAAGATGAGAAAAAATTAAAACTGAAGGGTATTACATATATATTCAGCAAAATAAAGATCCACATTTTCCAGGAGTTTCGTCCTTTAAAAATAAATATCTGCTTCCTTGTCATTGAAAACAAGTAATAAAGAGAACCTACCAATAACACAATACGCAAGGGCTTTGTAATAATATTGGATGCCATCCCTGTGAGACCCGCAAGCCAATAAGAAATTACTACTGAGCCAATATTTATAGCAAAAAGCTTCCAGTTCCAGTCATTTTTAGGAGCCTGAAGAAGTTCTTTCTGGGGTGCTTCTATAGGTATAGTGGCTGACAACATCTTGTAAAATGGCTAATAAATCCTGATACATCACATACTTGGAAAACCTCTTAACAAAGCTTTCACCATTACTCACTTTATTTTTACGCTGCTCAATAAAAGTAATACTACTTTCAATGGCCTGTGCTAATTCATTAGGGTTACCAGGAGGTACAAGCCAACCATTTTTTCCATGATCCAGTACTTCCGGAATACCACCAACAATAGTACTCACCACAGGTAAGCCACATGCCAGGGCTTCTATGTTAGCAACACCTAGTGCTTCCTGCAGGGCAGGTACACAGAAGATATCACATTCATACATTAGCTGTCTGACATTGTCCGGTGATTGCTCCCCACGCCAATCCAGTTGCAGATTACCCTTACCTACAAAATAAGATTCAATCAATGATTTGAACCTTTCTTCTGGTCCTACAACAGTAAGCTGAAAAGTAAATTTGTCCAGCAAAGCTAATGCATCTGTCAGTGTTTGTAAATCTCCACGTCTAAAATCTGCCTTGACAAATAATATACGGATTGGCTGCACAAACGGACGATCAGCCTGAAACTTATTTTTAGATAAATCAATCGACTTGTATAAGCGCGTTACTTTTTGGGGATGACCATATGCAGCTATTACCTTCTCAGTTAAGAAGTCAGAGTTGGTCAGGATATGCTGATGATACCTGACGGATAACTTTTCACACTTCCGAAATAAAAACCGTTTCAACCACATTGAACTGGCCTTGAAATTATTCCAGCCAATACTAATGTTGTTATCATCATTAATCATTCCAACTGTAGGTTCTTTGGAAACTATTGCACTCCATAAACCAATGAACGAATTATTGTACAATAATACATCATAAGCAAACTCTCTCCGTATCTTTTGGGCAGCATTGTGATAGATAAACATCCGAAAGAACTGACTCAACAACTTCAGAAAACGAGGTAACCGCACTTGTACAGGATATACATTCTCATGAGGTACTGTGATGTCCTCTGTCAATATTCGAATTTGGTGTTCCGGATACAATGTATTGACCTCCAAAATCAGGTTGGCAAACTTGGCCGGTCCATTCGTGACATTTTCAAAAGAATTGGTACAAAGGAGAATCTTCATAATAGTAGGTAATTATACACAGAGAAAGCACTCTTTCACTCATTCCATACGGGATTGGTGTGCTTTCAATAATTTGTCTTCAACAGCTTCCCATGTAAATTGCTCCAAAAGTTGTGTATCAAACACATAGTTTTTTTTTAAGCGTAACCAATTATCCAATATCTGTTTATAATCTGAATCATAGAAAGACGACATGATATATCCCAGATTGTGTTCTTTCACAAAGCTTGATATTTTGACTTCCTGATTGATAATTACGGGTGTTCCTGCCTGAATGGCATCATATATTTTGTTTGGACTTGCGTTAATATTATTCTCATTGACAGGCTCATACAGCGACAGGATATAATCACACTGAGAGGCAACCTGCATGGTAGTACGCTGAGGCAATACGCCCAGAAACTCCACCTGTGGATGTTGGGATAATTCTTTTGTCATTTCATCATATACCCATCCCGCCATTTTAACCTTTAATCCGGAATCAAGGCGCAGGAGCTGAAGTAGTAACTCTGTACCACGCACTTTGCTCATAGAGCCATTGTAAAAAACCAGTAATTCATCTGGGGTGCTGATTTTCTGTACTTCTTCCCGAAACCGATAAGGATAATTCTCGACCACGACAGTCTTTGCATGAAAGGGTGTTGGCAACAACTGCTTTCTGTTATCATCTGTCACAATAATCACTTTAGGTGTTTTGTAACAGAGAGACTCCAACCATGTATTTTTATTTTTGGCACGAAGAAAAATAGAATCAAACACATCCAGTACAATTTTCTTCCGGCTCCACCATAAAAAAGGAAAAAATATCAATAAGAGATTCTCATTGATAACATGAATAGACTGATATGACCGAAAGAGAAATGCTCTCAAAAAGAGAAGATAATATTTAAGAAAAACAAAAGGACTTTTGTGATGTCCTTTTACTACCAGAAACTGACGACAATACTCTTTTACAAATGACTGTTCTGTACTTTTACCTATTCCAATATAGGTGATATCAAACTGTGAGGATAATGTCTTGACTTCTTTGTTAATGCGTGTATCAGACCCATCATTGATAGAAATGTATAGTAATCGGGGGTTAGTCATTCGATCCGTTTTTTTTTGAAGCTAGTTGTTCCAGGAATGTAATAATTCGTTCAGTGGCTTTTCCATCTCCATACGGATTGGTTGATTGAGCCATTCGTGTATACATGGTTTCATCTTCCAGTAATTCTGACACACCGGCTATAATTCGTGTAGCATTAGCTCCTACAAGTTTTACCGTTCCGGCGTCCACAGCCTCAGGGCGTTCAGTAGTGTCACGCATTACCAATACAGGTTTGCCAAGTCCTGGAGCTTCTTCCTGTACGCCACCAGAATCTGTCAGAATCAGAAAGGCATTTTTCATAACAAAGATGAAATCTTCATACGAAAGCGATTCTACGAGATGGATATTCGGAAAGTTTCCGATAATCTCGTAAACAGGCTTCTGTACATTGGGATTCAGATGTACGGGATACAAAATTTCCAGATAAGGATATTTCTGCGCCAGTGTAGCCAATGCCTGACAAATTTCAATAAAGCCTTGTCCGAAATTTTCCCGGCGATGCCCTGTTACCAGTAATATCTTCTGTTTTTCAAGAATACTTTTTTCTAATGGTGAGCCTTTCCACTTTTCGGAAAGTTGTGTAACCTGCCCTGCCATCTGTAACAAAGCATCAATAACTGTATTGCCTGTCTGAAGTATATTATCGAAAGGAACTCCTTCTTTTTTCAGGACTTCTACATTACGGAGTGTCGGAGCAAAATGATAGGTTGCCAGCCGGGACACCATTACCCGATTCGCCTCTTCCGGAAAAGGAGCCTGTAAATTTCCTGTGCGTAAGCCAGCTTCTACATGTCCTACAGGAATGCCCGCATAGAACGCAGCCAGAGTAGTAGCGAAACAGGTAGTTGTGTCACCGTGCACCAGTACCAGATCAGGACGAAACTCAGTAAATACAGAACGGATACTTAACAAAATGCGGCTCGTTATATCTGAAAGGTCTTGTCCCGGCTGCATGATAGCCAGATCATAATCAGGTTTCAATTTGAATATATCCAGAACCTGAGCAAGAAGTTCACGATGTTGACCTGTTACACACAGTTTATGTGTAAATTTTGGATTTGCATTGAGTTTTTGTACCAGCACAGCCATTTTAATGGCTTCAGGCCGGGTACCAAAAACAGAGAGTATTTTCATAAATGATTTATTACACAAAATGGCTATGTATCAGATACCGCTCTGGTATATGGCCATTTGATGGCTGATTGTGTTGCAAAATAGGACAAAACTCCTGATTTTCCTTTTTGTTTTCGTTTATACCTCAAAATTAAAGCCTTTGGCCTTTAGTTCTTCATAGCGCTTCTTATCAAATTCGAAAAGTTGAGCGGCTCTGTGAGCAACACCTTCCTGTTTCTCCTCAAGTCCAATAAGTAAATCCATTTTCAGGATTTTCTTACGAAAATTTCTCTTGTCCAGTTCTACACCCAGTACAGCTTCATACAGGTGCTGTAGTTCTGACAATGTAAATTTCTCCGGAAGTAATTCAAAGCCAATGGGCTGGTAACGAACTTTTCCTTTCAGGCGTTCTATGGCCATTGCCACAATTTTTTCATGATCAAAAGCCAAATCTTTGGGTACTTCAGACAATCCAAACCAACGTACATTGTCTGCATCTGTACCTGCCTGCACTTTCTGATAATCCGATAATTTTAACAATGCATAATAAGCAGCCGAAACAGTACGACCCCGAGGGTCACGCCCTGAATCTCCAAAGGTATACAACTGTTCCATAAATACATTTGTCAATCCTGTTTCTTCTTCCAGTTCACGCTTAGCCGCATATTCAAGAGAAGGATCTGAATCTATATCCAGAAAACCTCCTGGTAATGCCCACATTCCTTTAAAAGGTTCACCTCCCCGCTGGATCAACAAAATTTTCAACTCTCCCTCATCAAACCCAAACAGAATACAATCTACTGTTACCGATGGACGAGGATATTCGTAAGTATATGGCATGGGTGTTTTGTCAGTTTTTATATTACGCTTCAAAAATAGAGCATTTCTTAATACAAAATGGCTGTAGATGCGAAAACTATATTACTTGATAGTTTATACAGATACTTTATAAGTTCAATATAGTAATGTTTCTGGCATACTCTAAAAAGAAGTGCCGGATGCTTTAGCTTGAATAATCACAACTCAAGAAAGTTTATAGTTATTTTTTGCTAATTCAGTATCAATAGCCTTTCTAAGGACTTCATCATTAGATTTTGCAATCACAATTTGTTCACATTGATTGAATGCTGCAAAAGCCTTTAACGCTTCAATCATTTGAGAGATCATGTCATCAGTTAAGGCAACAGGCTCAAAATGGAGATTGTGAATCAGCAAAACACGTTTCTTACGATCTGCTTTTGAATCCATTCTGGCCACAAATGTATCACCAATTAAAACGGGAAGTGAAAAATAGCCATACTTCCGCTTTGCCTGGGGAATAAAACATTCTACCTGGTAGTCAAAGTTAAAAAAGCTTCGTAACCGATGTCTGTATACGTTCAACGTATCAAATGGTGACAAAATAAAAGCATCTCCTGCCAGATCGATACGCTTATTTTTATATTCTGACAACATATAAAGAGTAGCACCTGTCACACCCGAAACTTCTACTTCACATACTTCTCCTGACTCAATCAGCTTTTTCAATTCTGTCTTCATTGCGTTTTTTACATATCGTCCCCGATACGCAATATCTTTCAGATAGGCGATGCCTAATGCTTTCAATGAACGAAGAATAAGATGGATTGCAAATTCTTCTGCAGTAGGGGGTGTTGTATTAATATCTGCCGGAAGCAAATTCTCTGGCAGGTCGAATACTTTCTGAAACTCTTTTCTCTTCATTACCATCAACTTCCCTTCCAGATGCAATCTTTCCAATGCCAGCTTTGACGGACGCCAGTCCCACCATCCTGAGCTCTCCGTAACCCGGTCATTCTCAAAATCACGCGCCATCAAAGGTCCTTCTCTTCCCACTCTATCCAGCACTTTCTCCATCTGATATACTTCTGCTCTTGTCATATTGTCTCTTCGGGAGGCAAAACTTTCTTTTATGGGCAATGAAAATCTGAAATCATGCATAGGAATATAGCCGGCAGCATATGTCCAGAACTCAAAGATCCGTCCTTCGGCCTGAAGTTCATCAAGCCATTCAAGTTTGTAGTCTTGCACACGTGCAGCAATAGCATGATGGTGTGCTCGTTCTACTACATAATTGGAATCCAGTTGAAGAAAGCCCAAGTGATCAATAAGATCATACACTGCTTCTTTGCCTTTTCCAAATTGTGCCTGTTTGGATAGCCCTGCTGCATGAAGAATTATTTTTCGTGCTTCTGCTTGAGTAAGAGTGTGCTTGTTCATACGATGAAGTACCTACTTTTTACTTTATAATCAAAATGTCTGGCACATCTGGTTGCAAAAGCACCTTTACATAAAAAAGCACTTTCTCAAAGAAGACACTAATCTTTCTGTTATAATGTTTTCAATACCACTGGCCAAAGTCTTACAAACCATAGTTTCTGTAAAAAAGGCCTTTCTTATTTCTTTTGTACAATTCTATTCTGCATCTATTTTTACAAGAAAATCACCTTGATTATCTCTGGCCTTTTTCATGATGTGGTTACCTCAGATACTACCAGCTCTCCAACACTTTATAAATCTGATCAATACATATGTCCTATTATTTCCTCACTTCTGTTAAACTATTCCCACATCTCACAAAACAGTAAAGAGTAGTTTATAAACTTTATAGACCTATATATTACATCTATTATATTTTCTTTGTAGTTGGCAATACAAGGCTTTTAAATCCCTTCTACTGTACAGATGTTGTTATTTCGATAAAGAAAGTCAGTACAATTCTTGTAAACAGAAGAGTTAGAAGCAATCATTACAAACAAGCTGCTGTTCCCATTCCTCTCGGTGGTATAGATTTTGTACTAAATAGATTTTTTACTAATAGGTCTTACCGGATCCTGCAACCAGCCGGAAACTAGCACACAGGAAACAAAAGAAAGAATATCGAATGAAAACTAATGATTACTTTTTTTGGGGAAGCGACCCCGCTATAGAAAAAGCATACACACATGGAAAAGTGTATGAAGACTTTATTCGATGGGCTTTTAAAAAGGAGAGTGAAAACAGACAAAATGGGGCTGATGCCTGTTATATGTGTGATCTGATTCGGGCTGAACATGAAATTTCAGAGGGACAGGCACATCGGTTACAGATTGTAAAAACACATGTTAACAGAGCACTGGATCAATTATTATTCAGAGTAGAAGGCAATTTTGTGCAAGACACATTGATCCAGCTTAAAATACAGACTCATAAAGCGATTCACTCTGAACAACTTATCGAAATCATCCATGAAGCACTAGGCTTACTGGGGCCTAAAAAGATGACATACAATTGACCAATCAAGCCATATAACTCGAATTATATGGCTTGATTGGCTTTATATACAACCGGGATAGATTTTACAACGATTCATTTGCATGAAGAATCCTAGCCCTCAGCATTTTTAATCCGGAAATTCCCTGCAAATCCTCTACCTCAAATTGTTCAATCTCCGCAGCCAGCATATTTCTAGCCTGCAGTGTTTTGATGTAATGTAAATATTCCTGCTCTTCTACATAATTTGAGTAGACAATTGTGATCTTACCAACCTGAGTAATGCGGTTAGTTGTCCCTTTGATGCAAGCTTTGTCAATTCGTTTCTTAATAATTTCAAAACGTGCATTATAACTTCCATCTACATCAAACCGTTTTTCATCCATTCGAAAACGAATGGAAATAGCTGAGTTATATACCAGTATCAGGGTAGTAACAGCTAACGGATAGGGTAAATCCCGTATTTGCGCATGATGGATAGATTCCATCTCACAAAGTACCTGGAGTTGCCATAATCGTAAAGCATACAACTTCTTTATATCAAATTCCAACCTGGGTGCGATTGAATGTCCAATGTACAGATTATGCTCAATACCATCTGTCTTAAAGCGTTCATAATAATGAGGAAACACATCCTGAGCCTCTACTTGTCTCATATCAATATGTTCAGCTAATGCCTGATTAATACGATGGATTGTATTCTCATACTTTCTGCGATAGATATGAAAACTACCTGTCTCTCTATCTGTCTTGCGAAAATATTCTGTAATCAAAGGTTCAGCTTCTGTCTCACTCATTAAGCGTAAACGAGTATGTATACGGCTAATATAGCCACTGATATATTGTTCTGTACTAGCCCGCAACGGCATAGACAAGTCAGTAAGATAGTCCTGTAGCTGTTGCTCTTCTTTAACAAAGGAATGGATAAACAAGGGATCATCCAGCTTTTTAAAAAGATTCAACAGTGTTTTAATCTGTTTGATCAAATCTTTTTGAACACTTGCATTACGGGCTTCTGATGAACCTTTGATATCGATCTGTCCATAGAGAGGATACACCTCTGGAAAAACAATCTCATTCAGAGCATGACTTATTCCTAACTGGCGTTTATAAATCAATGACTCGGCTTCAGCCCTGAATTTCCAGTATACACTTTTATGAATAGTAGTATAATTAGTCTGAATCACTGCCTGTATCTGATTCTGCCATTCCGCTGCCAGTCTCTCAATGGTATCTGTCAAAAAGGGCATGACCACATCCAGTTTATTGGCATTGATACTATTGAGTTGGCGGGGCTTAAATGCCACTACTTCCAGAATTCCCAGGAACAGACCATTTTTAATAATAGGGGTAAGAATAATGCTTTGGATTCCCTGAGTAATCAAATGATTAATCCAGCAAACATGCGGATTCGCTATTCGAAAATCAGTGGTATTGGATATGGCAAAATACGATCTGTTTTCTAAGAAGTTTTGTACTATATCCTGTCCTAAGAGATCAGTTATCTCTCTGGGTTGGTTGTCTTCCAGTAAAAAGCTACCTATCTGCTGGCCAAAAGGATCTGTGTTCAGTGTATGTTCATCAGGGTTCAAAAAGGAAAATCCTATTTTAATATCCCAGAGACGAAAGATTGACCGAAAAACAGATTCCACGCTTTGCTGGAACCCAACAGAGTTGATACCCAGCAGTTTTTCTTTAAATATGGAAACTGCATTCTCAACTGTTGCATCAAACAGGGTCATGATACCGAAGCCTCTGATTTGCCAGGATTCCTGCGGAAATTTTTCTTTCCACAGAGATATATTATCATAGCTGTTTATCAACAGCTCAATGTCTTCCTGAGATAACAATACGGCATTTTCAGTGGGTGATACCTCCAGAAAATCTCCATTGTATAAGATTCGATAATGCTTAAGGATACCTTCTGCTGTAGGAATATCGTAAAAAAGAGGTTTGCTAAAATCCAGTTGAGTACCATAAAACTCATTCAGAATCAAGCAGCAACTCAGAATATAAAACTGATGTTCGTCAAAATCCCGGATGTTGATCTCAAAGTCAGGCCCTGCGGCTTTCAGAATATTCTTAAATCGCTCACTATGGTTAAAGACAATGTTTGTATAAGGAAGGCTAACAGCCTTAATCTCATTCAGCGTCAATTCAGAAGGAAAATAATCTGCCAGCAACCGCTGAATGAGTATCGTATTCTCAGTTATCTGGGTGATGTCTGTAATTCCTGTTCGCAATTCCGGATAAGGGGCCAGATCTGCCAATAACCTTTTTGCCCGAACCGAATGATCATTTGTCGAATCCGCAGCTACTCTCTCTAAATGTTCAAAAGCCGGTTCAAAAGAAAGTTGTATCCGCAAAGGGGAATCAACAAAAGGTAGAAAATTCATGGCAGTGGTTTTCCAATGGTTATATTCCAGACATCACATTTTTATAGTTAGTTCCAGTCAGGTACTAGTGTGTTGCTTCCGATAAGCAACTGGGGATACCTGTGTGTATTTTTTAAAGTAATTACTAAAGTGTGTCGATTCTGAAAATCCTAATAGAAATGCGATTTCTTTAATAGACACAGATGAATTTTGTAGCAAGGACTTGGCTTCGGTAATAGTCTTTTCTGTAATCCAGGTGCTGATAGATTTCCCTGTCTTCGTCTTTATTACATTACTGAGATAGTTAGGATGCAGATTTTGTGCATCTGCATAATCCTGCACTCTCAACGGTTTATCGACCAGACCCTTACTTAAATCCCGAAAGTGTTTTTCCAGTGTCTGCTTAAAGGTCTTTACAATATAAGAACTTCGATTACCCTCATAAATAGGATTGTAATCATTCCAAAAGTAATCCTTGATTTTTAATAACAATACAACAAACAGATTGCCGATCATCTTATTTTTATAAGATGAATTACCTGTATATTCTTTTAGAATTAACTGGTATAAGGTTTCAAATTCGGCAAACTGATCAGGTGGCAATACCCTTGGGGCAACGGTTTCTGCAAGCAGGAAAGGGAACTCTTCAAATATATCTGCATGTACATTCTCTTTCAGAAAAGCCTCACTTAATGTAATCAGGTATACCTCTTCCAGTATTCGCCATTCAAATGACTTAAAATGTCCAGGATTGGTAAAATAAATGGTACCTGGTACTGTTACAAAAACCTGTTCATCTGTAGTATACTGACCTGCGCCTTCTTTCACAAAAACAAATGAGAAAAAATTAGTCCGGTATACAGGTGACTTGTAGGGTAACTGGTTGTGAATATCTTTCAGATTATGTATGGTAAATTCAGATTGAGTATCTATAGAGTCTGTAGGCAGATCTAAAGAAATATATTGCTCTCTTAGTGTATTATATATCAGCTTTTGTTCTACTTCTTTCATTCCTAAAGTAAAGAATGTTTGTTTTACAATGACAGTCCAGCATACAAACTATTACCCAATGCCATTCCCAAACATATTGAGAAATGCTATATTGTTTGTAAGAGAAAGCCTTTTTGCAAAAAAAACATTTTTTCAAAAGTCTAATACAAAATATAAAAGATAAATCATCTTCTGCCCGGAGGTATCTCTGCCAACAGAAGATAATAACGAATGCATCACATTCTTTTCAGGAGAATAAGCTTGCATACTCCTTCACAAAGTTGTCAAAGCTCCGCGCAGACTTTCCTGTTATAACTTCTATATCTGAAAAAATAGCAGAAGCCTCTCCCCGGGCATAGTGTGCATAGTCTTCAATCAAACCATCGGCCTGCCATTCCGGAAAACCAACAGACAGTAGGGCATTTCGCATGTCTTCAGGGGAAACGTTGATAAACAGAATAGAGCGTTTTAATTCATAAGAAAGATACTCAGCAATTTCCTGATGGGACAATGCCTGAGGACCTGTCAGGTTATATATCTTACCTTCGTGTCCTGGGTTTGTTAACGCTTTAGCAGCAACGGCAGCAATGTCCCGTATATCTACCAGACTTATTTTAGATTCTCCAACTGATGCAAAAAATTTATTCTGTTTTGCAATAGGTTCTCTGAAACCAAACAATCCCTGCATGAATAAGTTAGGCCGTAGAAAAGTATAGTCTATTCCAGACTCTTTGATTCTCTGCTCCACTGCAGCATGATATCGCAGAAAACGTACAGGAGAATTTACATCTGCAGCAAATTGAGACAGTTTGACAATGTGTCTTACACCTGCCCGCATGGCACTATCTACAAAATTGAGTTGTAGCTGTTCGGCCTGTTCACTTGAGTTGGTAAGCAGAAATGCTTTTTCTATACCTGTTAGAGCCTTTTCAATACTTTTGTCGTTGCTCATATCACCGACTATTAGTTCGGCTCCCGGTAGGGAGGCAAGTTCCTGTGTATTTTCCAGAGATCGTACCAGTGCCCGAAAAGGTATACCTTGAGCAGATAATTGTCTGGCTAGTTCGCTACCAATGGTACCTGTAGCGCCTGTAATCAAAATCGAAAGAATGTTGGATGTCGTCATAATTTTTATTGTTTAGTGATTCAAAATTAGACACACCCGATAACTAAAAATTGTAAGAAAACGAAATCCCCTTCCTGGTCAATACTGTGCCTGTCCAATATCCAGGCGATTGATCTTCCCGTCTGCATTGATCCGGAACTTAAAATATGTCTTAAAATCACCCCATTGATCACTATGGAACTTCCCATAGATATCCAATCCATTATTTTCTACTTTGTCAATGCTGGTAAAACGTTCATGCCCCAGCGCTTGCTCAAAAAAGTTTTTGAAATTCAGGGAATGACCATCATCAAAGAGTTCAGCTTGTTCGGTAAACAAAGGGAACCATGCCATTTTATCTCCTGTCTGCAAAGCTTCTATGGCTTTTCGTACAATTGTATTTGTGAGTTTATCAGTATTCATAGCTATTTGTGTGTGTTGAGACCTTTTCTCTACTTTTTGAGAATATCCTGTAACTGATATCAGGATACCAACCAGTGAACAAATCAATGCTTTCACCTCAATGGATGTTGCAGATAGATAATTACCAGATTCAGCAGAAAAAAAGGTATTTCAATCCCTACCCCTTTCAGATTCTGATCCTGCAGATGCAGACAAATAAGAAGCAGGATAGCTGCTGCCATCAGAAAATTTCCCCATAAAAACGTTTTGGGATAGAGGATGAGTAAGGCACTAAGCAGTGTTATCCCCCCATATACCAGTAATCCTGTTTTGTTAACGTTCCATTTTCTGAACATATCCAGCATTTCTGGCTTTCCTGTGAGCATAGCCCATCCCTGTTTTATTCCCATATATACAGCAAACAGGATCAATATTGCATTGACTACCTTAAGTATCATGACTTTTTGGGTTTATTACCCAGAGCAGAACAAGATTTGCTCTGCTCTGGGTAAGGTTGAGATATGAAGGTTAATTGGTTGCTCCCCCATTCACCAGTAGGTGTTGTCCATTGACAAACGAAGAAAGATCACTTGCAAAGAATTCCGCTACATTGGCTACATCTTCTACCTCCGCCAGTCGTCCCATTGGGCAACTATCCAGTAATTGTTTACGCAGAGCCGGGTAACTGTCTGCCTCCGCAAAAATTCCGGCATGATCTACAGCAAAAGGTATAATGGAGTTGACGGTAACTCCCCGATGTCCAATCTCTTTTGATAATATATCGACCAGATAACGGGGTGTTGTTTTGCTGCCGCCATATACGGCCATACCTGGAACAGGAAAAGAGGTGGTACTGGAAGCGATGTAAATAATTCTTCCATGATCTTCTACATGGCGGGCAGCCTGTTGCAGCGTAAAATAAGAGCCTTTGGTATTGATTGAAAATACCCGGTCAAATTGCTCTTCTGTAAATTCAGTGACAGGAGTCTCAACCAGCTCAATACCTGCATTGGCTACTACGATGTCTATTTTCCCGAAAGCTTTTTTAGCTTCTTCAAACAGCCGTTCCAGTTCTGCTACTTTGCTTACATCGGCCTGCACAGCTATTACCTTTACTCCCATAGCAGCAATAGTACTTACGACTTCTTCAGCTGCTACTTTATCTTTTGAATAGTTGATTACAATATTAGCTCCCAGGGCTGCGTATCGCTCTGCAATAGCTTTTCCCAATCCCCGTGCTGATCCGGTTATCAGAGCCACTTTATTTTGTAAGGTATGCATAGTTTGTATGAATTGAATGTAAACGAGAATCAGCAGAGAAATTATGCCATAGCGCCGTTAGCCCCTATATTCTGAGCACTGATCCATTTGGCTTCATCACTTGCCAGAAACAATACAATAGGAACAATATCTTCCGGCTTGCCAATGCGATTGAATGCAGATAAGGATGCCAGGCGGTTAATTAACTCTTCTGATTTGCCGTTGGTGAAGAGTTCTGTATCAGTAGGTCCGGGCGAAACAGAATTGACATTGATCCCTCTTGCTCCTACTTCTTTGGCAAAAATCCGGGTCAGTTGTTCTACAGCTGATTTGGTAGCTACATAGGTTCCATATCCCGGCAACATCAACCGGTTTACAGAGGTAGAAAAGTTGATGACACTTCCATTATCAGACAGCCGGGTAGCAGCTTCTCTCAGTGTATTAAAAACTCCTTTTACATTGATATCAAAGTGGCGGTCAAACTCTTCATCTGTGGTATCCTTGATCGTCTTTGTAATCATGATCCCTGCATTATTCACCAGGACATCAATTCTGCCATACTGTGCAATCGCTGTATCAAATAGGTTTTTAACATCCGCAGGCTTACTAACATCAGCCTGCACAGCTATAGCATCTCCACCTTTTTGTTTGATATTGGCTACTACTTTTTCTGCAGCGTCTTTACTTCCTGCATAGTTTACAATAACTTTTGCGCCATTTTCGGCAAAAGACTGGGCCAGAGAAGCGCCTATACCTCTGGAGGCTCCTGTAACCAAAACTACTTTTTCATTTAATGTGATCATGTTTCTTTGTGTTAAAATTGATAACACAAAGGTGCTATATAAAATCTGCTCAGAAAGTACAAGGATTACATGATAAGATATAAATATCTAAGATTGGGCAAAAAAATGTAAAATTCTATGATCTGAGCGACCTATTGTGAGGATTATTATTTTCAATTGCTCTGTATATCAATACACTAGTCAATATATTTATTACAGATTGTACTACAAACAAATACAGAAGCTTAAGGAGATAGGAAAAAATAATTGCATTTTATTGTTTTATATTTTAACTTTTCACACTTTTAAGAAAGAAACACGAAGATTTCCTTACTTGTTAAAATCAACATTCTATGTTCGCAACCTTACTAAATATTCTCAATAGCAGAAAAAATGCACTGGGTAATGCTTCTTCCAGCCGGGAGATCCAGAAAGAGATATTTCCTATCACATCTGTATCAGCGACAGCCCTTAAACATATACTACACATTGGAGATAAGGTAAAGCTTATCTATGACTGCCCCGATTTTCCATGTCCGGAGATGCAGGTAAAAAGTATTGCATTCGATGAGATTACCTGTGTATGGTATGTGGATGATACACAACTGAAAGTGGCAGAATTCCGTCCTCAGGTACTGAAAATAGTCTAATCCCCTATCAATAGATTTTCTCAATAAAAAGAGGTGTGTTATGACTCATAACACACCTCTTTTTATTGATCTGAGCCAAATGAATAGTCTAACTAGTCTATCAATGCTGACAGTAGCATGTATCTTTAAAAACAGGACGAAAGCGTATAAACTTATAGTTCAGTAAAGAAAGAGGCGTTGTCAATTCCGGATCAGAGCTTACTCCATTCTTTACAATCAGTTTTTTGGATTGGTTGCCTTGTTGGTACTCAACAAAAAAATCCTGCTGATTTACACTAGCTAGCCGATGTAATTCAAAATAGGTAAGCATCCTTCTGCCATCTGCAAAATCACGCAGATTAGGGGCATCTGTCCGGGTAATCTGTACCAGATTATCCTGCCATTGATGGGTTACTATTGCATTAGGCATCAGTATGTGGTTGGTTTTTCCTCCTTCTGTACGGAGATTGCTAAACATTGAAAAGCTTGTCTGAGTCTTAAAACCCAGATAAGGCGACAAGCTATTCAAGAGTAAAAGTAAAAAGACAATAATAGCCCAACGACTCGGAAGCTTAAAGAAAGAAGGTGTAAACTCCCATTTGGCAGGTATAAAAACCAGCATATAAACAAGTAATGTTACTATTGCCCAGGCACACCACAACACAAAACCTATCTGCATCACATTTTCATATCCATTGGTTGCATGCATTCGCATATAACCCAGATAGGCTACAAACCCAGTTGGAATTCCCAAACCTATCAACCAACGTTGCCAGCCAGGCAAAAGCCTATATCTGGCTTTGAAAGAAAGATAGCTTTCCTTCAGTAAAAGAGGGGCATTTTGAGGAAGAAACAAACTAAAATAACCGAGCATCAATGATGAAAAACTATATATTCCCCTATGTGGATGAAAAGAAAGCATAAAGTGAAAGACGAGCCCAAGCAAAATCCCCCACTTTCGTGTTTTCTTGCCAATAAGAAGTACAGGAATAAGTGATTCAATAATCAGTGTTCCCCACATGGCAATAAGTTTGGGAACATCTCCCACTACCATAGGATACATTCTATCAGCAATCTCCTGTAAAAGCACAGCGCCACAAGAAATCGGAATCTTCAGGTAGTCAGTATTCAACTTATGAAATACGCCAAAGAAGTATAGAATACATATACTTATTCGTGCAATCGGTGCAAACGAATCGAATAGATCATTTCGAAATGCTAATTCATTTTTCCTGTTCCTATTTTGTACAATTGCAAACAGGATACATATCAGAATTGCAGCATCCACAACCCACTCAAAGAGAATATGATTGGGATTAAAAGGCATCCAGATAAATGTTCGAACTAGACTGGTTGTTAATAATGCTATAAGTAGGGTGAGTGATTGCGGACGTACCAGACATAAAACCAATACCAACATCACTAACACTCCTTCCCACTCACGCTCGTAATACCATTCCGGAAAGGAGATCTGATGAAAAAAACGAACGACAGCCCACAAAAACGTAAAGATTGTCAGTCTGTCCAGATCAGATTTAGGTGTACTAAATGAAGGTTGCTGTTGCATACCAATAGGTGTCCGGAAAATGTTGAGGAGAATTTCTACTATTAATTCCTCAGCAGACAAAAAGTAACTCTGTAATCATCTGTCCTTCCTGAATTCACCTATTCTATTGGGTATTTAATTGCTAAATCTACGAAATCCTGTCAGTTCATATTCGCCTTTGCGTTTGCAAATATGATCGGACTACGGTAACGATTATAGTTATATCGTTTGCAGATATTGTTTTTTGATTCGTTCATAGAAAGATTCTTTGTCTATCAGCAAGGCGACCAGAGAAGCTACCATTCCTGCCAGCATAAGATGAAAAATAGCCGAATGCCGATCGGTCATTTCCAATACAAGAATAGCAGATGTAAAAGGAGAACGGGTTACACCTGTCAGGAATCCTACCATACTTACCAGAATAATCAGATTATAGCTTTCCGGAGGCACACCTAGTAATTCAGATAATACATATCCAATAGTAGCACCAGCAGATAGTGAAGGAGCAAATATTCCTCCGGCTGCACCACTGGCATAGGTTAGAAGTGGCCCAATAAAGCGCACTAATGGCAACGTCCACTCTTTTTCTTTATGCCCTTCAAATAATAAGGCAGTCATTACCTCTTTGCCTGAACCCATACTTTGTATATTGCTCAGATAGACCATCCCTGCAAACGCCACTCCAGAAGCTAGTACCACCATAATCTGGGCAGATTTGGTCTTTAAGCTTCTCTTTGCTTTGGAAATAAGAAACGCAATTCGCCCGAACAATGCTCCTAATAATCCAGAAGCTATACTAGCTAGTAACACTATCCACACAAATGAAAAACCTGCAATGGGTACTTTGGGATATCCCAGATACAAATATGGCCCCAACAACCATTGTGCAGCCATACCAGCAATAATTACAGATGTAAATATTGCAGTCCGAAAATGGACCAGATGTGTGCGTGTTAATTCTTCTACTACAAAGACAATCCCTCCCAATGGAGTATTGAATGCAGCTGCCAATCCGGCTGCCCCACCTGTAATCAGCATGAGTTTTTGAGAAAGATTAGGCCAGCGTTTGGGCAAATATGTATGGACCAGATTAAAGACAGAACCTGCGATCTGTAAGGTTGGCCCTTCCCGCCCGATTGCACCTCCACCCAATAATACACAAATACTACTCAATACCTTAACTACAATTACCCGAAAACTTACAAAACGTCCCGCCTCTTTATAACGTCGTGGAGTGGAAAGCTCAATAGCGGCCATCAGTTGCGGTATTCCACTTCCACTGGCAAAGGGAGCCCATCGTTGTACAATCCACCAACCAAGTAGAAATGCAACGGGAGCAAAAATAAATATCAGGTAAGGATATTGCTCTATCCAGCCACTACTCCAATGCTCTATCCAGGTAAACAATTTGGCATATCCAACAGCAATAAATCCGATAAGCAAGGAAGCAATCCAAAGAGGGACTGCCTGCAATACTGCCTCACGCCACTTTTCAGAAGCTACGTGTTTGGTTCGTGCTTCCAGGAAACTTATCAATCGGGTAAAAACAGATTTTTCTCTGAATGGTGTAGATTCTTCATCTACAGTTGAGGCAGATTCGTCTGATGATAGACTCTCCGGGTGTTGATTTTCTTCGCTCACTAGGATTGTGTTAGGTAATCCCAAGCAAATAAAAAGATTGTTCCTCAAAAAAGTATAAGGATGAAACAAAAAATGCGGATCTATATCTGAGTATCCGCATTTCTCTACAATATCTGAATGATTTATTTTCCTTCCAGTATCCGGTAAAGTTCATCCAGCTTAGGAGAAAGAATGATTTCAGTACGGCGATTCTGACTTTTTCCTTCGGGTGTTGTATTGGCTGCTTTCGGGAAGTATTCACTACGTCCGGAAGGTGTCAATCTACGGGGATCTACATCGTACTCTTTGGTAAGTAATCGCACAATGGAAGTTGCCCGCATTACACTTAAATCCCAGTTGTCATTAAAAACAGCTGTTTTAATTGGTACATTGTCAGTGTGTCCTTCTATGGTAATCTGTATGTCCGGATTTTTATTAAGTTCTGCAGCTAATTGGCCAAGGGCCTGCTTTCCTTTAGCATCTACATCTGTTTTACCTGATTTAAACAATAATTTATCCGAAAGAGATACATAGACCAAACCATCTTTTAGCGTAATGGACAACTCGTCTGAGTTAAATCCACTGAGAGCACCTTTGATACGATCCAGCAATGCTTTTGAAGCTTCTTCCTTCTTACGGATGGCGTCCTGTAATTCCTGTACCAACTTTTCTCGTTCAGCTAAGGTTGCCTCCTTATCCTGTAGCTCCTTTTCCCTGCGATTTAACTCAGTACGCAACTGGTCATTTGTCTTTTGTCGGTTAGCCAGTTGTTCGTTGGCTTGTTTGTATTTGGTTTCCAACTGCTGATAATTGTCCAGCAATCCTTTCAATTCCTGTCGTGCATACTGGAGCTGGTTATTTAACTGACTTGTATCAGACTGTAAGGCAGCAATTTTCTTTAAGGCATCATCTAGCTGCTGCTGTGCTGTTTTTTTCAGTGCAACCTCAGCATCATACTTTTTTTTACCTACCACACATGAACTTACTGATAGGAGCAATGCAATCAGAAAAGCAATTTTTCTAAAATGTACAAACATAGTAAAAGAACAAGGGTTAATGCTTCTGCTCACAGATTGTCTGTGCTCTATTCGTTTGAACAGTCTACTGTGATACATACTAAGGTTAATAATGGTTGGAATTCTTTCGTTTATCTATTCATGAATGCATAAAGGATCTGAACAAATAATGCAGAGGTATATCTATACATGAAAACGAAATTGCATAGATACACATTTTTGAATAGAAATTCTGTTGAAGCAGGTTTGCAGGAAAGAAGAGGCAAAAGTATGGCTGGAGGCAATGCCCCCAACCATGACCATATCTTAAAACACCGTATTATAGAATAATCCTATTCTATACAAATCTAGATGCCACAAACATAAACCCACAACCTTAAAAAAAGATTAAAAACAACCTTAAAATTTCCTTAAAATCCCGTCTTCGCTACACAGATCCTCTATAAGCAAAAGAAATATTTTGCCAATAACGTGATGATTGGGGTACTTCCCATATGCAGAACATCCAGCACATCTGGTTTATAATTTTTACAAGATGTAGATTGTGCAATGCGGACATTTCTCTATTTTTGCATCTCCTTATGATGCCAACGCACAGTAAGATGCGTTTTTTACATTACTGTATAAAGTTAGAAGAAGAATGAGAGGAAATTACAGATTTCCTGTGTACCCTTTTTTCTGATTATTTATTCGTTAACGTTTAGCCTACCATTATTCAGTCACAGAATACTAAAGCAATAGTCAATAAACAAACCATACATGGTTTATCAGCTTGTGAAAAACTGAAGCAATAGAGTATAAACCTGTTCTTCGGAATTTCAGTAACTGTCAACCACCATTTTTAATCCAAATAACCCTAATGAAGATTGTAATTAAGTTAGAAACCATTCTAGTCCTGTACCTGCTTACGATCCTCTGGTCTTGCAAGTCACACTATGCGTTGGTAAGCAGTGATCGAGGGAAATATTCCATTGACTCACAAGTTCCTGTTGATTCCTCTATTGTCAAAACCTACTGGCCTTATAAGGAGCAAATGGATGCAAAGATGAATCAGGTAATCGGACATTGTGCCAAGGAACTGACCAAAAGCTATGACTTACCAGAAACGTTGCTGGGCAACTTTTTTTCGGATGCTGTTCTTGCCGAAGGAAAGAAAATAGATCCTTCCATTGACTTTGCCATTCCCAGTACCAAAGGTGGCATGCGCAACAGCCTTCCCAAAGGAGACATTCACTTGTCGAATGTGTTTGAATTAATGCCTTTTGAGAACGAAATGGTTGTATTGAAACTCAAAGGCTCAGATGTAGAAGAATTGTTAAACTTTATTGCCCGTTCGGGAGGGCAGCCTGTAGCAGGTCTTCGAATGACAATTGAGTCTCAGAAACCTGTTAACCCACTAATTAATGGACAGCCATTTGACAAGAACAGAACCTATTTAATACTAACCTCTGACTATGTTGCCAATGGAGGTGATCATGTGGGTGGGTTTAAAGATCCGCTTGAAAGAAGATCCTTAGGGCTAAAAATACGTGATGCCCTGATTAATTATATTAAAACAACCACTGACGCAGGTAAAGATATTAATGCAGAACTCGATGGAAGAATCACAAAAATTTGACAGAAGAAAATTTCTGAAAGCAGCAGGAGTTGCAGCAGCCTCTCTTGCCTTTAGTACACAGTCATTAGAAGCGCTTGCAAAAGAAGGAGATCTACACAAACTTACCATTTTGCATACCAATGATGTTCATAGTCGCATTGAACCTTTCCCTATGGATGGATCACGTAACCAGGGTTTGGGTGGGGTTGCCAGAAGAGCCGCGCTGATAAAAAAAATCCGGGAAGAACAGAAAAATGTATTGCTTCTGGATGCAGGTGATATTTTCCAGGGTACACCCTACTTTAATATGTTCAATGGTGAACTGGAAATGCGTATGATGACGGATATGGGGTATGATGCAGCCACTATGGGAAATCATGATTTTGATAATGGAATGGAGGGTTTTTATAAACAATTGCCTCATGCCAAATTCCCGATTCTGGTCAGCAACTACGATTTCTCTAATACCATTCTTAAAAGCTCAACCCAACCTTATAAGATCTTTAAGAAGGATGGATTGAAGATTGGAGTTTTTGGTCTGGGTATTGAACTGGCAGGATTGGTAGAAAAGAAAAATTATGGAGATACAATCTATCTGGACCCTATCAAAAAGGGCAATGAGATGGCTGCTATTCTTAAAAATGACTATGCCTGTGATCTGGTGATTTGTTTATCTCACTTAGGGTATAACTACAAAGAGTCAAAAGTATCGGATCAGGTACTGGCTAAAAATACACGTAATATTGATTTGATCATTGGAGGGCATACGCATACGTTCCTGGACCAGCCTGAAGATGTAAAGAATCTGGATGGACATATTACTACCATCAATCAGGTAGGATGGGCAGGCATTAACCTGGGCCGGATTGATTATTACTTTGAAAAAGGCTCTGCTAAGAAGATTAAAGCTGCCACTCAATATCAGATCAATAATCAGTTGTCGGGGTAAGTAAAGTTCATTTAATAGTTAGTAAGAACCAGAGTTTACGTTTAGTAGGCTCTGGTTTTGTTTTACTAGAGTTTTACCTTCGTTGTTTCTCCTTATTTTAGAGGTATCAATGGATGCAGATAATGAGAGGCATCTTTATGTTTAGCTGTACAGTAACCCTCCAATTTTCAGACCGCATGCAATTACAATTTCCTGCTCTAGAGTTATTAATGATTAGTATATAGAGTTCTGATAAATTCAAACTTCAGTTATGAAGGAGCTTTTACATTAAAACTCAATTTGATGATTTATGTATTACGTTTCTCTTGGCGCTTTGTGTAAGTTTTTCTTGTATGGCACAAACATATAAGCAAGTGGTTCATTCTGATAGTTTGGTTTTTTCTACCAGGCTATGGAAAGAAGATACATTGGGAAAATATGGTTATAGAATTAAAGCTATACAAAAAGGAAAAATTTTAAATAAAATCAAAGACGGAACTATTGAAGAAGTTGAGATATTATTGGGTGATCCTGACTTTTGCTGTGTAGACAATCAAGAACCTGCATATATAGCTTATGTCTATTGCTATGATTTTTTCAGATTTGTAAACAAGAGTAACTATAAATACCAACCGAGGCGTGATTGTGATGCACCCTTAGATGTAGAGCTTGGATCTAGAGTAGTTATTCTTTTTGATAAAAGGACAAAAAAAGTTTTTGAAATTGGCAGAGCAGCAGTTGATTAAATACAAAGCTCTTAAACATTACATAAATATATCATAACTTATTCAACTAGCGCGAAATCATCTCAAGATCATCATCAATGATATCTTATTCATTCTGCAATCCTCTGTTCAAAGGATCTCCATGAAAAAACTCTTTAGTTTCTTTGTAGTTATAAGTTGTCTTGCTTGTTCAACAGATCATACCAAAGATTTGCCGGAAGATTGTCCAAACTATATTGACAATATAACCAAAAGAAAGATTTATACTTTTGTTGACACTATGCCAGAATATCCTGGAGGACAAAGCGAACTCAGTCATTTTTTTACTATGAATTTCACCTATCCCAACGTAAAACAATTTCAGGGTTCTATTTTCATGGAGTTTGTAATAGATACCGATGGATGCGTTTTTAATGAAAGAATAGTCAAAAAGGATATGAAGAATTTAACGCTTGTGGATCAGGAAGGTTTGCGGATACTCAGAAAGATGCCAAACTGGAAGCCAGGCAAATGCAATGGAAAAGCAGTACCTGTTAGAATGATTTTTCCGGTACGGTTTTAAAATATCTCCTAAATACATAGAACAGTTAGAAACTATTCAGTGAGAACGAAGATGAAACAGAAAAGTTAATTTAGTAATGAATATACCTGTTTATATCGTTCTTTATCACAAATCTCCGCAGTCTGAAACCCATATCCCATTTCTGCATCATAATACGCATAACAAAGTTCTACTTTACTTTTAACCAGTTTCATATAAAGCAACTTATCCCAACAACGGCTGAATACCCATTCGATATGGTTATTATTTAAAATTCCAATGAGTTCTGTAAGATCTGTGTCATTCAAAATGACATTTTCTTTCCCTATTTGAAATAGAAGTTTCTGATCTTGTTTTGTTTCTTTCATAATGATATAAACAATAACTCCATTCTCGTCATTGCCAACATCAAAACAGATGGCATCCATGTGGGCTTGAAATCCTACTGACTGGCCATTTGCAAATGAAGTGTTGATTCTGTTTACCGAAGCTGTCTTATCTGTAAATACAGTTCCTACCTTTAAGTTCTTATAGGCTCCTTCCAGCAAGAAATCAGTTATATTAATCACGTTTTATCCAAAATATGTTTCTTTTATCAATAGTACAACTTTCTGAAATGTAAACACAAACTAGTATAATCTGTAATCTACTAAAACATCACCTACCCAAAAGCAAAACAAAATTTTCACATCTTTGCATTTGTGAAAGTATTCGATGACATAATAGGCTATAACAAGTATCTGAATCTGGCAAATCCTCCACATCCACTGATGGATAGCAGAGTCTGTAAGGAGTCTATCCCCAATTTTCCGCAATCGAGCAAAGAGATACAGGTTAATCTGTATAGAATTTCGTTGAAAAAAAACTTTACAGGTGATATTAAATATGGCAGTAAAAAATACAATACAAAAAATGGTCTGCTGTTATTTACGGAACCTGCGCAGATTGTTTCCTGGGACAGCCTCACATTCTGGGATGGGTATTCATTTGTCTTTCATCCGGATCTGATTAGAAAACATCCGGTTGCTCATAAGGTTAAACAATACAAATATTTCAGTTATGAAGTGAAGGATGCATTGTTTCTTACACCAGAGGAAGAAGAAACGATAACCTGGCTATTTACTAAAATTCATCAGGAATTGATCACTCATAAAAGCAATGCCAATCAGGATGTAATTTTATCCTTGCTCAATGTTGTACTTACCTATGCCGAGCTATTCTACGAAAGACAGTTCCGGGAAGTAGGTACTCAATCTATTTCCATCTCGTCCAAAGTAAAGGCGTTGTTGCAATCTCATTACAATAACTTATCACAACCTGTACAAAACATACCTACCGTATCTTCTATTGCTCAGGAATTAAGTCTTTCACCCAATTATCTTACCGATTTAGTCAGAGCAGAAACAGGGAAAAATACTATAGCTCTGATACACGAGTTTGTAGCTGAGCAGGCAGAAATTCTGTTGCTGCAAACAGATATGAATATCGGTGAGGTAGCCTATCAACTTGGATTTGACAATGTACCTTATTTTTCAAGGTTTTTTAAGAAAGTAAAAGGCGTCTCACCCAACGAAATCCGAAATCAGGGAAAAGGATAAGCAATTCCGTACTTTGTGTTAACTACCAGCAGGAAGTTGAATTTATTTTTGTCTTATCAAACTAATTCAATCTTCTACTATGATTTTCACAACACAAAAAATAAACCAGGGGTACTGGAAAGTACTGATCGACAACCCTCCTGTCAACATATTTGATGCAGAGTTCTCCAATCAATTACGGGTATTACTGGATCAGATGGAAGCAGATGAAAACCTAAAAGTTGTAGTTTTCGAAAGTGCCAATCCCGATTTCTTTGTTGCTCATGTTGAACTTATTGATATTGCAGCGTTTCCTAAAGGTCCAGGTAAGACTGGACTCTCTATTGCCTGGCCAGATCTCGCCAAACGCCTGGAACAGGCTCCGTTTGTAAGCATTGCCTCTATACGAGGGAGAGCAAGAGGGATAGGCAGTGAGTTTATACAGGCATTTGATATTCGGTTTGCCAGTAAGGAGAAAGCTATTTTTGCACAACCTGAAATTGGTATCGGTGCTTTTCCGGGTGGGGGTGGGCTGGAACGCCTGCCGTTACTCATAGGGAGAGCGAAGGCATTAGAAGTAATCATGAGTGGAGATGATTACAATGCAGAAACAGCAGCTTCATATGGATGGGTAAACCGGGCTATTCCTGATAATGAACTGGATGCGTTTGTAGATAATTTCGCCAAACGTGTTTCCTCATTTGACAAACAAGCCATTACATCAATCAAAACTACAATAAACCAAAGAGTCACACTTCCACAAAACGATCATTTGCAGGAAACACAACAACGTTTCTTTGCTTCACTGGAATGGCCAGAAAGCAGACAACGGATAAAAGCTTTATTGGATAAAGGATTGCAGCAATATAGTGATGTAGAGTTAAACCTTGCCAAATATCTTTAGCGAGCGATCAGTATGAATGAGGATATCTCTCGAAATGCTGGTTATAATAAAAAATGACTGGAGTTGCAGTCACTGTCAAAAGTGAACAGAACTCCAGTCATTCTGTAAAGTGAACAGAGATCGAATATTTCTGAAAAGCGACTGGTATTCGAATATTTTTTCAAAGTGACCATACTTCCAGTCAAACGAGAAAGTGAACGGAAGTATGGTCAAAACGAAAAGTGATTCGATTTCTGGTCACTTCTTTATTGGATCAGTCAACACATACGAAATACTTTTTGAGAGGATTTGACTGGAATTCGAATCATTCACTGGAAATGAACAGAATTCCGGTCATCTCTCTTATGCAGAGAATTCACCTGAAATTTCAAATAAGAGAAGAATAGCCCCTTCTGACAATGCTTCAAAATCTATACTTTCGGTTTCCCATAATGCCAGAGCGTCTTTGGCATGCAACAATCTGTCCTGTACTTCAAAAGCTCCGGTAATAACAAAAACATAAATGCCATTACGGTTATCTGTCAATGTATATTCTCCCTTAACACGACCATCGTATTTGCCAATATAGCACTGATAGGGTTTGGTAGTGGCAGTAATCAATGGCAACAACTGATTTATTTCATCCAGGTTAAAGGTGATTTGCTCTGTTGGATCTGCTATATCTGTTGTCTTGGTCAACCACATGTGCAGACAGATCACAGTTTCATCTTTCTCAAATGGGTTGAGAATCCGATAATTTGTTCCTTCTGATAACGAAGTTACATAGATTTGTCCCGCAGAAATGAAGTTTTCCGTACCCTTACTGTCTTTGTATTCAATCAGCCCAGCCAATGGCACAAGTACTACATCTACTGATTGAGGTACTGTTAGCTCAATACTCTTTTCTGCAGAAAGAATTTCTTCATTCCATAACTGAAGCACACCAAAAGGTTTCCGGTGTTCATTCTGATATTCACCAAAATTGAAGGTAACATAACTTTTCTGGCCTTCTGAACTCAGGAAGCCCCGTTGTTCGGCCAGATGGATCACGGCCTTATTTTGTACAATCATGTTGTATGTAGTTGGAGTGCAAACAATAGAAGAATCTATCTGTGTGGTGCTTTTATAAGCAAACGAATCTTTTACAAAACGCATTGCCCTACTAAACAATAACTCTTGTTACAGTTGATGCTTTCAGCAAAAATACATGAATAATTGGGGAAAGATAGAAAAAACAAAGCCCGGCACTCCCGCCGGGCTTCGGAGCTTAATGCTCTGAGAAAAGCCGCCCTAAATGCTGCTTTTATATTTTTGTATTGCAAAGAAATAATAGAATCGTTTTTTGCACAAGTCAAAAAATACAGATTTTCCTACTTGTGTAATAAGGTATTACCAGGTAATAATATAGGTACAGGTTTCTTTTCCTTCCTGGCGGGTTTCTTTCGTTTGATCAAGGTTAACTTCAGCTATGTAGGAATCTTTTGGTTTAAATTTGCGGAGCATTGTTGTGATAATACCTCTGTCAAACTCGCTGGGGTATGGGTTATGACACACCATAATGGCTTCTCTTTTAGCAGCATCAAAGCTTGTAAGCTTGTAGCTTCCAATCGCTCCTCCACGGTGATTCATATGATATGCAATATCAATACTGTTTAATGCCTTTTCCAAAGAGTCTATTTCAGGAGGGAATAGTGCATTTTCTGGAATGGCCTTTCCAATAACAAAAAGTGTAGGATCTCCCAGATGTTTGCTAATATCACGAAATGCATTCAACCACTTCTCCTGACTATACCATTGATCAGGTTGTATATTACCCAATCCATGTTTTTCCAGGATTCCCCATCGGGTATCTCTTCCTGCATGAAGGGCATATACTACTGCAAGAATGGTTTGTCCGTTTACTTCTACACCTTTTTCAAAAGGAACAAATTGAGTCATAGCCTTATGGATAATTAAAGGAGTTATTGACCTCTCCATATAGAGATCACACTCATAAATACTAAAGTTCTTAAAAGATATACAACTCTGCTGACGACTATAACCTGTGAAGTAACTTACACTTGTTAGTTCGGGTAGAAAAAATACTACTAACTTTTATTATGATTCATAAAATAAGGAATAAAATTACAAACAAAGAACTTCCAGACAACAGTTTATAGAAGTATACCTTCAATCTGCTTCTTTTAGATAAACAAAACGGAGGCTAAAAGTAACCCGACAGTTACCTATGGCCTCCGTTTATACAGTTCTTCTTTTCGAATATACTTAAGCCTTCAAAGTTATTATAACTTCTTTAGACCTTTTATCTCTCCTGATGTCCCTTCTTTTATACTCACTGCCACCCCACCACTGGAAGCAAGTACCTGCTTTAATACACTGGAAGAGGAAACCAATACCTTACGAATGGTGTAACTCTGGGGCTTCTTATCATAGCTAGCATCTGTACCATCGGCATAGATAGTCGCTATATAGGATTTTCCTTTCGGCAGGAAGCTAAATGAAATAGTAGCTGTACGGCGGTTCTCATCTGTAATGCCACCCACATACCATTCCTGTTTTCCTTTGGCTTTACGGGCTATGGTTATATAATCCCCCGGTTCCGCTTCCAATACATAGGTATCATCCCAGTCTACAGCTACATCTTTAATAAACTGAAAGGCATCTGGAAAACGGGCATAGTTTTCAGGCATATCAGCTGCCATCTGTAACGGGCTGTACATAGTTACATAATAAGCTAGTTGCTTGACCAATGTTGTATTGACACGTTGCTTGCTACCTGTGCCATAATAAGACAAATCTGTCTGGAAAATACCTGGCGTATAATCCATAGGTCCACCCATTAGTCGTGTAAACGGCAGAATGGTGCCATGTTCAGGAGCAAGTCCCGCCATTGCTTCAAACTCTGTTCCTCGAGCAGACTCCTGTGCAATCCAGTTGGGGTAGGTACGGTTTAACCCTGTAGGTCTTACCGCTTCGTGGCTGTTCACCATAATCTTATAGTCAGCAGCCCGATCCGCAACATGGATGTAGTGATTTACCATCCATTGACCATCATGATGTTCTCCGCGTGGAATAATATCTCCGACATAGCCTGTTTTTACAGCATTATATCCATTATCAACCATAAACTGAAAAGCTCTGTCTAAACGCCGTTCGTAATTGGTAGCTGCGGCAGATGTCTCATGGTGCATGATTATTTTGATCCCTTTAGAGGCAGCATACTCTCTGAGCATTTTTACATCAAAATCCGGATAAGGTGTAACAAAGTCGAATACCTCTTCCTTCCAGTTTCCAATCCAGTCTTCCCAACCTACATTCCATCCTTCTACCAGTACTGCATCAAACCCATTGGCTGAAGCAAAGTCGATGTATTCCTTTACATTTTCGTTAGTTGCCCCATGATGTCCGCTAGGTGGAAAGGCTGCAAAATTATCCGTCAGCTTCACATTGTTTACTGTGCTGTAGGCCCAGTTGCTTTTGCCTGCTACAAAATATTCCCACCAAACTCCCATATACTTGACAGGTTTTATCCAGGAAACGTCTTTGTATTTGGTTGGTTCGTTCAGATTAAGAATAAGCCGTGATGCCAGAATGTCTGTTGCCTTATCACTTACCACAATGGTACGCCAGGGAGTCTGAGCATTGGTTTGCATATAGGCAAGGTTTCCAACAGCGTCAGGAACCAGATGCGTTTTCATTTTTAATGTTGCAGCATCTACTTCCAGGTCCATAGCCGGATAGTTTATTAGTGCTGCTTCATGGATATTAATGTACAACCCATCTGCTGATTTCATCATACAGGGTGTTTGTACAGAAGGAGATTTGATAGGTTGCTGGGCTGTTATCGGAACAGTAGCTTTCTTTTGCAAAGAAGGTATTTCTGCAATCGTAGAAGTAGTATATGGGTACTCATTAGTATCATAATCACCGGGAATCCAGAATATTTTATGATTACCAGCGAGATTAAACTCTGTTACCTCATCTTTTACAATAAAATAACTCAATCCTTTCTGCATCGGGAACTCATAACGGAATCCAAGGCCATCGTCAAACAAACGAAAACGGATACGCATAAATCGTCCCTGTTGTGCCTGCTGGGTAAGTGTTACCAGTAACTCCTGGTAGTGATTACGGATTGTTTTTTGTTCACCCAATACAGGGTCCCATGATTCATCAATGGAAGTTGTTTTTACATCAGTTACAGTAAATCCATCCAGAAACGAACCTCCCTGACGAGTAGCCAGTCCAAGTTTGCTGGATTTGATGACAGGTTTGTTTTTAAAGGTCAATTCATAAAACGGTACTCCATTTTCTTTTAGACTAAAGGTTAGACTGAAGTTCTTATTGGGAGAAGTAATCTGTTGAGCTTCTGCCAGACTTATGCTTCCGCACACAAGTATCACAACTAAAAGTCTCTTTATAGACAGAAAAGAACGACAATGTATTTTGTTAAGTACTTTATCAGCAATCATGGATACATAAATGAGAAATGAAACAAAACAGAAATGGTTATCACTTCAAGATAACTATTTCTGAATATATGTTTATTGATTTATTTTCAACACTTTATAACTATATGCAGGCAAGGATATTTGGTTGCTTACAGCTGTACTGGTATTGGTAAATACATCTGTCCAGGCAGTATTCACCAAAGCACCAGGCACAGAATAGGTAACTGCTTTATTACGCAGATTGGCTATTACCAGTATAGTTTCCCCTTCCACATGCTTGGTAAATACACATACATCATCACTACTAAAAGACCGTAGTTCGCCCATACGTACTGTGTTACTTGCATTATAAAAAGCAAGTAGCTTTTTGTATTCAGCTACCATGCCATAATCTGCCGTGTTCCAGCTAATCGGTGTTCGGGTAAAGTATTGCAAGCGGGTTGCCTGTCCGATTTCCTGACCATTGTAGATCATAGGCACACCTTTCATATAGGCAGCTACAACAAAGGCCGACATAGATCCTTGTTTTCCGCCAAACAGTTCTAAAGGAGTACCATCACTCAGATTTACGTCATGATTAGTAGTGTAACGCACTACTCTTTGAGTACTTTCCGGAGTAATGGCATATTCAGCTGTATTGACATTTTGCAGCAATGTCACCGAACCCTTCTCCTCAAATACTTTATCAGACATGGTATAGAAGAAGTTAAAACCATACAGCAGATCAAAGCCAGCCTTAAAATGATCATTTCGTCCACCTTCTGCCAGTATCAGTAATTTGTGGCTTTGGATGGTTCGTAGTGATTCGATAGCTTCTTTCCAGAAACTGTAGGGTACATAATCAGCAGCATCACAACGGAAGCCATCGACATTGGCTGTATATACCCAATAGGCCATTGCATCAATCATCGCTTTTCTAAGCTCTGTATTGGTATAGTTTAGCTGAGCTACATCCAACCATCCTGTGCCTGGAGGACTGATCACATTGCCTGCATTATCCTGTTGGTACCAGTCTTTGTGAGCAGTAATCCATTCATTATCCCAGGATGTATGATTGGCAACCCAGTCAAGAATCACTGCCATTCCTTTGCTATGGGCAGCATCTACTAAGGCACGAAGGTCTTCCAGTGTACCAAATTCCGGATTCACAGCCTTGTAATCCTTTATAGAATAGGGAGAGCCTAAACCACCCGCCGAGTTTACCACTCCTACCGGATAGATAGGCATCAGATAAAGAACATTTATCCCTAATGCCTTAACTGAGTCCAAACGGGCTTCCACCCCTTTGAAGGTTCCGGCTTCGCTAAAAGCCCTAAGATTTACCTGATAGATGGCAGCATTCTGACGTTCTGGCACTCCCTGAAAAGGACTTCCATATTGTTTATAGGAGAATGAAGGACCAGGACTATCTTTCTTGCACGCACCAGAAACGGTTATCAGTAGAAAGGCCCAGATAAGTCCTTTAAGCTTGTTATAATTTATCATGAGTAGTATTGGTAAAGTAAGCTACCTCTAAAGAGGTAGCTTACATTTTTCAGGATTTGTTAGTTTTTCTGGAGTGTGTACTTGTAGTTACCCGCCTTGTGCAGATCCAGTGTAATCGTATAGTTACCATCATCGGGAACGGTGAACTGTGGTTGATCTACATAGGTTCTCCAGGGATGATTGGCATAGGCTGGCTTTCCATTAGCATCTATACCAAAGTCAAGCTGCCATGCATTGTTTGCCCGAAACTTAAATGATCCGTTGGCTTTCATAGCAGCTGTCACCTTCCAGGTTTGTGTGGCTGCATCATACGTCATGGGTGTATCAGCATCCCAACCACCCGGAGTAGCCGCGCCGATAATTCCCCAGGAAGTTTTCAACAACAGATAACTCATGGTATTCAGGTTTACAGCCAGTAGGTAATAACCATCTGAAGGAGCTTTGAAGTTACCACCTGCATAGTTGGCTTCCATAATCTTGCTGCCTCCTGCATCTCCATAGGACATCGGTTCCCAGGCAGCCTGTGCATAAAGTTTAAACTCGTTGGTTCCGCCTTGAGGGATGTAAATGTAGCCTTCATAGATACCATCATTGTTTTCAGAAACCAATGTGGGAGCAGCAGTGACATTCCAGCCCTGAAAATCACCTGCTACCCACAAAGCAGAAGGAAACTGTGTTACTTCTGAATAAGGTGTTACTGCCACAGCAAGAGCGGAGGAATAAACTGATCTGTCTAATGTAGACTGTACGCGCATCACTAACGTTCCTTTCTGATCATCTACTAAGCCTAATCCTTTCGCCAGATTGTTGAGGTCGCTTCCCAGAAAAGATTTACTCAGCACATCCTCTCCGGCAGTAACAGTTTTGGCATTAGCCCAGGCAGTGGTTCCGAGAGTATCGCCAGGTACATCAATCTGGACTGTATAGGTTACAGGAGCCTTTACTGGAAAAGATACCTCTGGCCAGGAAATAGTTAGTACAGATTCATTTTTATTTTGCTTATTCAGTGCAATATCAGCAGCAGAAATCTGTGGAGTACCAGTGAAAGATACGGGTTTCAAAACGGTTAGTTCAGCATTCTTCTCGCAGGCAGTCCCCCCTATCAATATGGTACAGAATACAAGGAGTATATTTATATATTTTCTCATACGAATAGCTTATTAATAACCAGGGTTCTGTTTTAAAGCAGGATTAGTATTCAATGCATCAGTAGGAATAGGAAACAACTTTCTATGTTCCTCAGAAGTGCCTCTGAAATCATTGGGTTGCAGAAAGGTTCCAAACCGGATCATATCCTGCCTGTGATGTCCTTCCCAGTTGAGTTCCAGTGCCCGTTCGTTGTATATATCTGTCAGAGTTGGGTTAGCTGTAAGTGCATTTAGTCCAGCCCGAACCCGCACAGCATCTACTAAAGACTTAGCTTGCGCAGCATTCCCCAATCGTACATGGCACTCTGCCTTCATCAATAAAATATCAGCATAGCGGTAAATTGGAAAGTCGTTAGATGCACCGCCACCATCCATAGGTGCAACAGGATAGAACTTGATATTTCGTACACCTGCGTTGCGATCAGCACCAGGATTATCCAGAGAAGTTACTTCTGCAGTGTAGGTAACACCTCCAGGCTGAGCCCCTACAAGGAACTGTTTCTTGCGAATATCAGCATCTGAAAATTTTTCATAATAGGACTTAGGAACAATGGTACCATTCCATCCATTAAAGCCGAATAATGCCAGAGCGTTAGGACCATTGAGAGATCGTATGGTAAAGATATTACGGGAAACTACGTTTGCCTGTACATAGATAGCCAGGATCGTTTCGTCATCAGGCAGTTTGTCGCCAAACAACTCATAATACTGATAGCCCAGCGGACTGGAAGCATTGGAGGTTCCAGGATGAAGTGAAAAACCTCCTTCTGCCAATTTTTCACAAGCCGCCAGACATTCATTCCATTTAGCTGTTCCTGTATACACTTCGGCATTCAGATAAACTTTAGCCAGTAAAGCATAGCCAGCCCATCGGTTAAACCGGCCATAATATTCACCTCCTTTATCGGTAGACAGTTTGTCTACATTATTGGTTAGTTCATTTACCACAAACTGATAAACTTCTGAACGGCTCACCTGAGGCAGTTTATCTACTGTGATAGTGTTCTCTGTATAAAAAGGCACACTACCAAAGTCATCCATCAGCAAATAATAAAAGAAGGCACGTAAGACTCTCGCTTCTGCAATCTTTGCAGGATCAGCATTGGCATTTTCTAACTGTGCCACAGCCAGATTGGCAGAGAATATAGAACTATACAGCCAGTTCCAGGTATTGGTAATAATATAGTCAGTAGGTAGCCACTGATGAAGATGGAGACGGGCGAAATCCAGTTGCCAGTCTCCTGTATTTCGATGAGGAATCACCTGCTCGTCAGTAGACATAGTATTCAGATCATACCATCCGTTATCCGCACCAGCATATCCTACACCGCCCCAGTTTCCCCCAATTTTGGCGTATACACCAGCTAAGGCAACATTGGCACCTTCTGCAGATCCATAGAAATCCTTTTCAGAATATTTATCATATACATGTTCATCTACATTGGTACAAGCAGAGAAGAACAGAAAGCTAAAACAGGTAAATAAAAATATCTTTCGCATATTCGTCATTATTTAAAAACTACGTTTAATCCCAAAGCAATGCTTCTTGTACGAGGATAAATTCCATTGTCTCCTCCAAATCCATTTCCACCACTCACATTCAATTCGGGATCAACCCCTGAATAGCGTGTAATTAAGGCAAGGTTGTTTGCAGTCAATGCAATTCGGAGATGATCAATATATTTGAGGCTGGCAGAACGGATAGTGTACCCTACTGTTATGTTATCCAGTCGGAGATAAGAACCATTTTCCAGCCATAGATCCGAACCGTATTGAGTTGTATAGATGCCGTCTGCAACCGCACTCTTCAGTACATTGGCCTTCCCGATGTTTTCCATCAGACTCAGATTTTGACGTAGTCCATTGTAAATCTTGTTTCCACCTGATCCACGCCATACCATAGTTACATCCAGTTTTTTGTGTCTTAGTGTTGGAGTAAATGCATAGGTATGTGTAGGCAACGCATTTCCGGCATATGCTCTGTCAGGACTTCTTACCCCCTGGTCTATAATACCATTACCATCACGATCCGCTACTGTCTCAGCATTGTTTTCAGTTTTTCCTGTATGGTGGAGGATAAAGAAGGTTCCAATGGGTTTTCCTTTAATCAGAAACGAATTGGGTCCCCAGGAAACATAGTCAGTATTTAAAGGCACTCCATTGATACTTCCACTCAATTCCAGTACTTCATTTCTCAGCAATGACACATTGCCTGCCAGGGTTAAAGTAGTATTGTCCGTTTTGATCAACTGATAGCTTAAACTAAGCTCTAGCCCTTTATTCAAAATGCTACCCACATTGGCGATAATGGTTCCATAAGGAAAGGGAGGCTGAGGAACAGAATAATTAAAAAGTAAATTATCTGTAGTGGCAGTAAAGGCATCAATCGAACCGCTCAAACGGCTATCTAGCAAGGCAAAGTCAATACCTACGTTAGCCTGTTTACGTGTTTCCCAACGCAAATCTTCATTCACATTTTGTGTGATAGTAAAGTTGGTAATCTGTGATCCACCAAAATAGGTAACTCCGGCAGCACCTACCAATGAAAGCGAGTTTTGCGGATACAATCCCTGTTGATTACCCGTTACTCCATACCCTGCCCGTAGCTTTAACTGATCAAACAGCTTTTGTTCGGCCATGAATGACTCCTGATGTAACTGCCAGGCAACAGATGCAGATGGGAAATTCCCCCATTTATTATTTTTACCAAATACAGAAGAACCATCTCTACGAAAACTAACTGTAAACAGATACCGATCAGCAAATGAATAATTAACACGTCCCAGAAAAGAAACCAATGTACGATCATTTTTATAGGATGACATATCGCCAGGTTGTACACGGGAGAGATCTCCCAACTGCAGTGCATTGTAAGTGGCAATGTCATTTACAAATCCACGAGCCTGCGCATAGTTACCCTGATACGTCTGGTTTTGCCACTCATATACCGCAAGGCCATTTACCATATGCTGCCCAGCTTTTTTCTGATAATTCAGACTGATATCCATCAGTTTCTCATCCTGCCGGTTATTGGTGATGTTGGCAATTCCTTTGTTATTAATTGCACTTGCTACTGTAGAAGCTGCCGGAAGGAAATATCCCCAGGTATTATCTGTCTTTCGCCAGCTACCAAACCATCCGGCAGTCAGTCCATCTACAATCTCCAGATCAGCCCGAAGACTACCAAACAGATTACTATTTTTCCCTTCATTTACTACAGTCTGAGAAATAGCATAGGGATTAAAGTATTCAAACACATTAGGATCTGTGTAATAGGAACCATCTGTATTGTAAACCGGATCAGTAGGACGCATCAGGTAAGCATTAGTAATCAGGTTTGTAGAAAATGCAGCTCTGTTTACACTGGATGGACTTCCTGTTGTATTATTAATAGAGTTGTTCAGATTAATAGTCAGGGTTAAGTTATCATCCAGTGCACGTTGTGTAGCCTGTACCCGAGCAATATACTTTCGGTTGCTGGAATTAAGTACCACCCCATTTTGCAGAATTGCAGTCACGGAAGCTCTGTAGCTAAAAGTAGGCAGACCTCCACCAAATGAGAGGGTATGATTCTGTGTATTTCCTGTGCGTGTCAGGATGTTATACCAATCTGTAGAAGAACCATGATTGGCAGAGGTGGGTACACCATTTAACTGAGCTTGCTCCCACCATTCATTTGCACCTAAAACATCTAATTTTCTCGGAATAAAATCAGCAGATGCAGTTGCTGCATATTCTACAGTCGTCTTTCCTTCTTTTCCTTTTTTTGTAGTTACGATAATTACACCAGGAGCACCACGAGATCCATAAATAGCCGTAGCAGAAGCATCCTTAAGTATATCAATGGATTCGATTTCATTGGGAGGAACCTGATTCAACAGATCCATATTTCCCTGAATTCCGTCTACCACAACCAAAGGATCATTTCCTCCTATTAATGAAGTGATTCCACGTATCCTTACACTGGGTGCAGATCCTGGTTCGCTACCAGTCTGAGAGACATTGACTCCGGCAGCACGACCAGCAATCTGTTGCAAAGGATTGGTTACAGCCCCCTGGTTCAGGTTTTCAGACGAGATTGTAGCCACTGCTCCTGTAATATCTTTCTTCTGTTGGGTTCCATATCCTACTACAACAATTTCTCCCAATGTTTCGATATTGGGCAACAACTTAACATTGATTGTTGTCTGATTGGCAATATCCAGTTCTTCTGTATTATATCCGACATACGAAATAACCAGTTTGCTTCCCACATATTCTTTAGGTACTGAAAGTTCATATTTCCCGTTTACATCGGTAACAGTTCCTATGCGTGCATTCTCTTTTATACGAATGCTTACACCGGGTATTGCTTCTCCATTCTCATTGGTGATAGTACCACTGATTCTGGTATCATTTTGAGCCAATACCGGGATAGTTGAAAACGTGAGCAATAACAGAATAGAGAAGATTCCAGCAATACCTCGTCTCTTTCGCTGGGCTTTTCCATCAGGTACTTCAGATGTTGTACAGCAGGTACACTGTAACACTAGTAAGAATAAATCCTTCATTATGTAGTAAAGAAAATTTGAATAGTTATATTTTTTTAAAGTGTAAGGAAATAGATATGTCAACACATTTTCAGAATCAGAGTTTAGTTAGTATAAACTCCATATTCCAGCCCAGTGCCGACATCGCGCATTCTGTCGTAATACATTTGTAAAAGCTAGATGGGGTAATTATGAAAGTATGTGATGTGCCTGATTACATTATTCTCTGGGTGAGATTAAAATCAACGAACATCCGTATCTCAAAGGTCTACAGATAGAGAAGCTAATTCAATTTTAAGATATAGAAAGTAAAAAAATCAGCTAGATAGATTATAACAAAACATTGATAATCTATCACTTACTCAAGTGATAGAAGTAAAAAAAAGTAAAGGAAAAGTAAAGGTCTGGAAAGAAAAAAACAGGAACTCTGTAAGCTTTTTTTAGTAAAATCAACGAATGAAAGATACCAGAAAGTAATGTATAAAGTTGTACAAATACAGCTATATAAATTTAGCTCTATAGGCAAGGCCTTCTTCCACAATAGGCCTGCGAAGTATAATTTCAGATATCAGAGAGAGTTAACCACTATATAAAACTTTGAAAACAAAAGCCAGTAAACTATCTGATTTATATAATCAACATCCTGTTATAGTTATAAAAGCTATACTAGCTATTTATACTATCAGAAGGCTCTGATTTCCATAATCTTTTGTTCAAACTCTTCATTTGATAAAAACGACTTATTTTTCACCTTGGTTTTATAGTTATAAATAGTGCGTATCGAATAGCCTAATATCTTGGCTATCTGTTCAGGATCATGGATTCCCATACGAATCAGGGCAAAAATTCGGAATTCAATACTAAAGGAGCCTTTTTCTTTCGCTGTAAACTCATTCTCTTCTTCAAAATACGAATTAAAAACAGTAATAAAGTTGGGAAATAATGTAACAAATATCTGATCAAAGCTTTGAAACAGGTTTTCTCGTTCCTTTTTCAGATTAACAGAATCTATCACATGATTAATGTCTTCGTATTTTTTAGAGAGCAGCTTTCGTTCAACCGATTGTTTGAGTTTTTCCAGTTTATTCAAGTAGTCTGAATACATGTTAAACGAATAACCAATATATTCTTCCTTAATTTTATTTGCTTCTATCAGGTGGTCATTGGTTTGTTTTAATATCAAATTTACCTCAGTGAGCTTTTCATTCGCTTCCTGCAAACTTTGATTGGCCTCTGTTACTGTCTTTTTGGCTATCCGTAACTGTTTCAGCTGTTTAAAAATAATAATCGCAAATATGACTACCAATAACGATAGCAATGAAACAATACTGGCATATACAAACAGTTTACTTTTCTGACTTTCTGCTGTAACCAAACGTTCTCCTTCTATAATGGGAAGTATGGTACCTACCTGTGTTTGCCGCTGCCGGGCGCCATAGGCAATAGCATCAGCCAGCGCCCGTTTTATAAATAGATATGCATTTGTTTGATCGCCAGTTTGATAAAGTAGTTCTGCCAGATTCAACAATGCCAGATTCTCCTGTATTGCTGATTGTATATCTGCAATGGCCGCTTTACATAATAGTTCAATAGCCTTAGACGTATTTCCAGTATCTCTGTATACACCAGCTAATGAGGAAGCTGTTTTTGCATAATCATGTGAAGAGGGTGGATACTTTCCTAAAACCAGTACAAACTTTCTGATAGCTTCATCGTATTTCTTTTCCTTAAAATATTTCAGCCCACTTAAATACGCGTATTCAGGCTTGTCTGAAGCTAAGTGAGCTATAGCTGAATCTAAATGCATATTTCCTTTAATCAAATATGAGCTGGCATAATACTTATCTGCATTGTAAGTAGCCAGATCATGAAAGGCACGAGCCTGGAGAACATGATATTCTACATTTAGACTATCTGGCATATATTGAATATGTACAGCATTTAATGAATCAAAAGCTTCCTTATACATACCAGATGACAAGAGAGTAAAACTGATTTTAAGTTTAGCATATTCTATCTTCACAGGATCATTCAACTGACGAGCTTTTTGTTCAAGCCGTAAAGCATAAGCAAATGCCGAATCATATTGAAATGACTGATAATGTGTATATAACTTGCTGTATAGTTTAAATTGTTGTTGTGGAGATATATCCTCCTGCCTGAGTATATCCCGAAGCTGGTTAATCTGATGTTCTTTCTCTCTGATGTAAATTTCTCTTTCCTCTATCTGACGGGTTAATACATAAAGCAAACTATCAGTAGCAGTAACTGAAAATGCTGAAGTAAACGTGAGACAAAAAAAAAGGGTAAGGCAGACAGACACTATATGGATATCCTTCATAAATAATTCAATTGGTGGCTGTAGTAGCATAACAAAGCCAAAAGCCTGACCGAATTGTTCAGATCAGATGGTAAATATACCATTTTGGTTTGTATTTTATTGAGTACTGTAATAACCCAGCAGGAAAAGAGAATGCCTATTCCGTAACTCTTAGGAATAGTTGTGTTACTGAATGTAAGCAATTTGAGAAAAAATCAAACCAATAGTTCAATATAATAAGGTTATGAAACAAAAAGGAACAGGAATGAAATTCTGAATTTCATTCCTGTTCCTTATATATAACAATAGAAAATATGCTAATCTGATTTATTTTCGCTCAAGTCAGGCGAATTGCATCTATTAAAGATATTCAACAATACCCCCAATCAAAGCTGCCATAGGAAAACTAACTATCAGCAACAAAACAAACCAAATCAGTAATCTTTTACCTTCCAGAAATTCTTTCTTAACAAAGCGAAATACAGAAAGACTTAATATAATAAAAGACAAAAACCATAACATAGTTAGCGTCACTAAACCAGCTACCATGCCAAATGTAAATCCTCCATGTAATAATAGCATATAGTATTAGTTTACAAATTTGTGAATAGTTGCTCTATAATTTTAATAGTATTCTCACCAATGGGACCAATTTATTCTATGGTATATGTATTACTTCTACGCTACATAAATGATACAGATTCTCTATGTTCAACCTGAAAATGTATTATTTATGTACTCTTGATCTGTTTTTATTACAGATATTCCCTTCTTAAAATTTTGTCTTACATTTCTCTCAGTATCAGACCTATCATTTACTTTATGTAATTAGGTGGCTGATACTTCTCAAAATCACACGAAAATATCTGAGATAATTTTTGCTCCTCATAAGACATATATCTACACTTTGAATGATTTTTCTCAATATTGAAGCACAAACACAACGATCTCATTATCAACGAATACCTAATCAATTGTCAGACTTACTACCAATGTATATTCAGATAGTATAATACCTTGTAATTCATTGACAGGATATTACTCTCTTCATATATCTGATCCAGAAATAAATATAACTTTCACAGGAGTGGTATATCCTCTGATACAATAAAATACCTTACACAGGTATCAATAGTAGTAGTATTTAAATAAATAGAAGTATTGCAAACACTGCGGGCAAATTGTCTTAGCACTTATATAGTATGGGAAAGTGAGAAGGATAGTATGAACATACTATTGGAGGTTTTTCCAGTTATGTAATGTCCTATTTTACAAGTCACTCAAGCAATGAAATAACAATAGGATGTTAGTGCCTAGCATTAGGTATTAACATCCTATTGTTGCTATATTCAGAACCTTTCTTTCTACAGAAGTATACTTTGCACAAATCAGATTCGTCTGTTATAGTATAACCTTTACTCCCATAAATTCAACTGTGCCTCTGAAGGGCCATCAGGCATTACGACCTGCAACAGTTTACCAGCTTTTTGTGCCTTCTCAATAGTAGAAGCAGTTCCTTTGCTTTCACCATCCCAGAACGCAATCACACCATCGGCCATCTGTACCATTTCGGTGTTTCGTACATGTGTAGCCGTAGCTTTATGAGTATCATAATCAGGCTTTCGCTCAGTTACTTTGATGCTCCTTTCTCTGGCCCAGTTGGCAGCCATCAGATCTGCACCTATAGCTCCACCATGGATAAGTTCTGTGATGGTATACCGCTCCAGGGTTTGGATCAGTAGTTGTTCATCTGTCCAGTTACGGCTTCCTGTAATGGTTATTCTCATGATTCAGCAGTCTTTCAGCTATGAAAAATTGTTGTACAAACCATATAAAATGGCGTGCAAATATAGTGTAAAATCCGTGATTATTTAGTATATTTATATGGTGGAACATATACAACAAAACCCTTTTTTCACACTAAAACTACAGCTTTCCATCTAATTTTTAGCCGATTACGTTCTCAGTAGGATAAAACAAATAACCGATTTATTCTTTTGAAAAGACCCATATAGGGTCACCAACTAACACTATGAAAATTCTGGATATTACAGACACATTGTATTCTGAAAAGTATGAAGGATTAAGAGTAAAATTCTGGTTTGCTTATTGCCCAGGAGATCAGAATACCTCTCCCTGTGAAGATGTACAAATAGAGGGAATTTATTGTGAAGAGTCTCAACATGATCTTTCCCCATTTATTGATTGCCATGTTATTCGGGGGTTGGAAGACGAAATCAGTGAGCATTGTCATAGGAATGCAGCTTAACACCTTTTATTTTCATTACAAGTATCATTTTCGCATATATATGAAAATACCTCTGAATGTCAGAGGTATTTTTGCTTATAGCCTGTTTATTTTACAGAGTAACAGCCTCTTTATTATACTTGTTACGGTATTCTACAGGCGATAGTCCGGTAATCTTTTTAAATACTGTACGAAAGGCTTTCATATCAGAGTAGCCGACATCAAACATCAGCTCGTTGACACTTTTCCGGCTAGTTTCAAGATCTTTTTTAACCGCTTCTATTTTCACTCGTTGAATATATTCTACTACTGTGTTGGAAGTAGCCTTCTTGAATCTACGTTCAAAATTACGTCTTCCCAGAGCAAAGGTAGATGTGAGTTGTTCAATAGTGATTTTTTCCTGATAATTTTGTTCAATAAATTCCTGTGCTTTCCGGATTGGTTCATCGGCGTGTTCTTTTTGTCCCTGAAATATAGTAAACGACAATTGATTTTCTCTTTCTATTTCAATGGCAAATACCTTGGCAGAAAGTATAGCAATCTCTTTTCCTGCATATTTTTCAATCAGATGCAGAATAAGATTCATATAGGAAAAAGCACCACCACTGGAATAAATGCCGTATTCATCTGTAATAATTTTCTCAGTAACAAGTTCTACATCCGGAAACAACTGACGAAACTGATTGGCAGCCAACCAGTGAGTAGCACACTTTCTGCCTTTTAACAAACCTGTGGAAGCTAACAGAAAGGCTCCCAGGCATAAACTTGCCACTTCTGCACCTTGTGTATATTGCTCTTTGATCCAGGGAATAAAATCCTTGTTCTTTTCCAATGCTTCCTGAATATCGCCATCCAGTGCAGGAATAATAATCAGATCAGTCTTTTTCACATCGCTAAAAGTCATATCTGCATTAGCTGTAAATAATCCGCCACTTAAGGGTGTTTCCTTTGATAACCCCACTAACTGAACATGAAACAAAGGCTTTGCGCCTCTGGCTTTCATAAATGTATTTACTTGTGTAAGTAGCTGGCGAGAACCTTCCAGACTACCCAGAATGGCTCCCTGTGGTACTAGTATTGATATATGTTTCATACAATAAAAATACAAAAAAGCACAATTGAGACCAACTCTTTCTTTCCCAAAGGAAACTTGTTTTATGAGGTTTTACTCTTCTTTTCTTTTTCAATTTATTTTCTCTGTTGTATATAGCTTTCTACGTTTACATTAACTCTTTTTTTGGAATAAATAGCACAAAACATATTGTTACTTTATGCCAAAAACTCTACTACTACTTTTGACTCTACTATCTTATATTACAACAAGTGCATGTGCCAACGAATACCATGTGCTCTTAAATGGTCAAAAAATCGAGACAAGTGGTATAGAAATAGCAAATGGATATGACCTTACAAATCCAGAGCAAATCAAGCAGTTTGAAACAGATTTAATAAAGCTTGACAGTATTTGGAAATATATACATGAGATAAAAGCCTATTCCGATTATGGTGTTACACTTATGTATTTAGGAAGATACAATGAAGCTAAAGATGTATTTACTGCTATAGAAAAGACACATCCTGATTTATACACAACAGCTTCCAATTTAGGAACAGTCTATGAATTGCTTGGAAAGAACGATTCAGCTTACTACTGGATACAGAAAGGTATTATACTTAACCCGAAATCACATAATGGCTCAGAATGGTTACATTTGAAAATTCTTGAAGTAAAGTTAAAAGGATTATCCTATCTAACGAGCCAATTTATGCTGAGAACAGACTTAGGTAATGATACAATACCAAAATCTTCCTTAACGACTGAAGAGCTTAAAAAACTTCGTAACCATATATCATATCAGCTAAATGAACGTATGATGTTTGTCAAAGCACCAGAGCCCATTGTTGCCTTCCTGTTATTTCAACTCGGTAACCTCAAAGCCCTCACAGAGGATGTAACCAAAGCATTACGAACCTATACAGATGCTTATACTTATGGATACAGAAGTGTATTGCTTGCTAAAAGATATCTCAAATTTAAGCAGCTACACAAAGATAGTAATACAAAATTAGATAAAGACGCTCTTACAGATCAACAACTGCAAGTAATGCTTTATGTCGAAGAGGATTCTGCCCTAGCCTCAGCTATTAACAGATTATCTTCTTTCAAAACGTATCTGTCAGCAGGAATCCTACTGCTAGGTCTTAGCTGTGTCTATATTGTATTTAGGAACAAGGTCTAGTATTATAAAACATCTATTTATTTTCAGAGTTATGAAGAGATTCAATATTTATTTTCTCATGGGTTTTCTATTTACTGGTCTCTCAGCCATGGCTACTACCTGGGATGAACCCTGGCAGGATAAGATCATACGAGAAGCGGACAGTTTTGTATTAGCAAAAGTACTTTCTTTTGACGCAGAAAAAGGTGTAGAAATTAAAATTCTGAAAAACCTGGCAGGCAAAGAATTACCTGTTCAAACGAAGATTACAGGCTTTTACCTCCTCCATCTTTGCAGCCGCTCAGGTAACGAAGGACCTGAATTTTATTTTAAAGGAGTAGATAGTTGTTACTTTTTTCTAAAAAAAAACGACAAAGGTAATCAGGCTATTGCAACTCCAACTTCGGGCTATGCAGCTCTAAAAGATGGAAATGTATATGCTACCTATCGTCATAGCTATCATCAGGCAATTGTTCTCTCAGATACATATGAACAGACAATGACCGCTATATTCAATAATTATCACGGGTTGACATATGATAAAAACTTTATTAAATCCTATGTCGAAAAATATCTATCATTGAAACCCGCAGGCTTTAGCAAAGACGAGATTCCAACTTTTTGTGCACAACATGTAGCCCTGGAATCTATTTATCATCTCCAGCTAACTGAGTATTATACTCTTATATTGCCATTCCTTTATCATACAGAAAACATGCATAATCAGATTTCTGCAGCTAGGGCCTTAACATGGTATCATTCCAAAGAAGCTCAGGAAGCACTACTCAAAATGATTGAAGATAAAAAGACGAATATATTTGCACAGGTTATCTGTATATGGGCACTTGAAGACTCCAAACCAGTGGCCCAAAAAGAAAAACTTACTAAGATAGCAAAGGATGCGTCTACTGAAGAAAACGGATTTGGAGGAAATATCATGGATCCACGTGTATGTACATCCTTTCCTACTGTAAAAGGAGCTATCGATGCTATGATACAAAAACTTTGATTTATAAGAAGACACAAGAAATAATACTCTTATCAATTTATGCAAACTCGAGAAATAGCAATTGAGTATCCTTCGCTTTTAAAACGAATCCAGTCTTCTGTTATTGATGCACTGGTAGTCATATTATTTATGGTAATCTTTACCCAGATTGCAGATAGCTTTGAGAATTTTCCAGTTTGGCTACGGGTAGTATTCATGTTTACAATTGTTTTGTATGAACCTGTCTGCATTACCTATTTTAATACATTGGGGCAATATCTGTTAGGTATACGTGTCAGAGACAACGATTATCCATCAGAACGTATCCCTCTTTTTAAATCCATCATTCGGTTTGCACTCAAAACATTTCTTGGATGGTTTGCATTTATCTCAGTTTATAACAACAAACGCAGAAGAGCTTTGCACGATATGGCAGCAGGTAGTATTGTAGTTTCACGTAAATCAACCCAATAATATTGGAATAAACGAATTTTCTTCCATTACCCAATAGGGTAAGTTTCTGAAGAAATAACTTGTCCTATCATATTTATAGAAGCTTCTTCTAATACAACAGTCACCCGAAGCGCTTTTAATCCGGATACTCCCTGAAGTTCTTCCAGCTCCAGAAACTCAACCTTATTTTCCAGCAAGCCAAGATTTTGCAAATAGGTAATGTATTCCAGATATTCCGTTTCCTCTTTTTTAGTCAGATATACAAGAGCTATTGTATCAGGTTGAGTAAGACGTTCGGAAGTGTTTTTGATGTGTACTTTATCAATTCGTTTTTTAATAATCTGGTATCGGATATTATAGGCTCCTTCTACATCAAACTTTCGTTCGTCGTTTCTAAAACTAATGTCGATAGCAGCAGAACGAATGAAAATAAGCTGGGTAGTGCGTAATGGTTTTTCCAGTTTTGGTAATAAACGATGTGTCATACGGGCAATGGAGACCATTGCATTCAATTGGCCCAATCGTATATTCTTGAGATAAAGTGTATTGAAAGGTTTATCAGGAGTGATTGCCTGCCCGATATAAATATCATATTCTATCCCATCTGTACGAAACTTCTCAAAATAACAAGGATAAGCTCCCTGTAATTCTGCCTGAAACTGGTCCAGTTGCTGACTAATGGCAGCATTGATAGTTTGCATGGAGGTTTCCAGCATCCGCCTGTTTTTGTAGGCAATCCCCGTTTCTTCGTCAGTTGCCTTCCAGTATGAGTCTATTACAGGACGTAACGTTGGGTTGTTTTCGTGGAAATAAGTAAGAAATGGCACTATCTCCTCTTCCAGAAATTCACTGATACGAATATTATCCTCTCTAACTGTTTTGGTTTCTATTGCCTGTATCCAAGTGGAGCACTTGAAAGTCAGACTATCTACAATAGGTATTGAGACTTGCTTTTTTATTTCTTTTAGAATCTCAATTACTAACTGACACTGCACAATCAGGTCAGCAACCATAGCTTCATTCCTCTCTATAGTGGAATTACGGATATCGATTCCACCATACAGAGGGTATACCTCTTTGAATATAATCTTGTCTGTATATTCTTTCAGGCTATGCTCCTGACTATACATAAAATAACGCCATGCCTCTTCTTTAAATCTCCACTCAACGGCTGATTGCAGTGAGGTAAATCTGTTTTTTATAATCTCTTCAATCTTTCTGTTAAAACCATCAATTGTATGTTGTAGGAACTGAGCTAAAATAGGCATAGCTGCATCCAACCTCGCCAAAGCGGAAATAGTAATACTATCCTTTTGTTTTGAATACAATTCGAGTATACCTACCATATCTTGTCCATTATAGACAGGTAGCAAAGCATAAGATTCGATATTATTTTCCAGTAAGTGTTTCATATAGACATTATCTGGATTTTCTTCCATCATCCGAGTATAAAAAACAATCTTAGGCTTTTTTACATACTCTTCTAACATCCCTGGTAAAAGTTCAATTTCTCCTTTTCGGGCAAAAGCCTTTACCATTACATTATACTGGATATTCTCTTCTGTAAGAACAAGTTTATTATTAATCCGAAAAAAGGGAAGTATGCCAAACTCTACTGTATTGTTTCGAATGAGAACCTTCAATGCACTTACGACTTCCTTTCTATAATACTCATTCGAGTCACCCGGATGCATATGAATAATGGCATTTTTGATGTTTTCAATAGATTGCTGTCCGGTAATATCGGTAAGCGTAAGTACCGAAAAACCTGAAAAAAAGAACTCGGAAAGAGGAAGGAAATTCTTCAATTTCTGCTTATCAAAGTCTTTTCCATCTGTCTCATTCAGCAATGCCATGATATCCTGCTGTGATACAGGGCTTTTTGATTTTACTTCCAGAAAACGGGTGTCAATATTGATTCGAAAGTAACTAATCAAGCTTGTTTCTTCATCTGGAACTCCAAATACTATTTCAGCTTTAAACAATGAAGGTATTCCATATACTTTTTCCAGTATTAGGGAATACACCATCTTCATTCTGATTTTCTCCGTCTCCTTTGTTGTGATAGTTTCTATTACTTCATTTCTGGGCTTTCCGGTAAAGCTACTTCTTACCAAAGAATAAAAGGTGTCTGTCCCAAAGAAAATCTGTGGCCGTAATGGAGTAGCCAAAGCCAAATGCTCATTTTCTTCAGATAAGGCAGGCAACAATAGTGTAACAATGAGTTCAAGCTCTTCCTGGATTTTCGGAATATCAGAAAGACTCACAGGCTCTGCCAACAATGGATTCGCCTCCAGTTTAGCTAGGGCCTGAGTCAAAAAAGTATTTCGAACTTCTTTTTCTGTCTCTACTTTCTTTCGTAAATAGTCAATAAAACAACGAAACGACAAGGCGGTATCAGCTTTCTCCAGATCCGTAAAATTGTCACTTGTAAGTTCAATCAAAGTTGCCTGCATATCATACCAAAATATAAACTCAAAGCTACATAAAGATTAGTTTCTTACAATAGTTAATATACGTCATATCTACCCTGGTATTATTCTAAAAAGTAGCTGGCAATGGCTTCACCTTCTTTTAGATTAATAGAAACTCCACTCATATTGGCAGTGATTGCCAGATAAATTCCCTGATCGGGATATAGTAATACAAATGTTCTTCCGCCTTCCACCACTCCACCATGATGAATTATATGACGGCCTTTAGAGTCGGTTCCCATTCGCCATCCCATACCATATTGGGTATCTTTGCCATCAAGCAATTTCTGCGAAGTAAATATCATATCTACAGTTTTCTTATCCAGAAACTGCCCATTCAACACTTTAGTAGCCGTCGTAACTAAATCACTTGGAGTGGATAAAAATCCTCCACCAGCCCACTTATAACTATTGTCAACCATAGGGGCATTAACTAGTTTTTTGTCAGAATGCTCATAGAAACGTACTCTGTTAGCAACAATACTGTCACTATAATCAGCCATCGTATTTTTTAGCCCTAATGGAGTAAATACTTCCTGCTTCATATAGGTGATAAAGTCTGTTTTGCTTGCTCCTTCTATTACTACACTTAAGAGGTTGTACCCATAGGATGAATAACTATATCCGGTTCCTGGCTTAAACAAAAGACTATCATCCTTAAAAATCACAAGTCCATCTGTAACTTTTTCATAATGTTTAGGACAGCTTATGGGATCAGTGACTTTATAATGTCGTATGCCTGCCGTATGAGTAGCCAGTTGGCGAGTTGTAACGGGATATTTCTTTTCAGGAAAAGCAGTAGTATACCGTTGAATCGAAACATCCAAGTCCAGCTTGCCTTGTTGGTACAACTTAGCCATTGCCAGGGAAGTTAGAGCTTTGGATACAGATCCAATACGAAAACGGGATTTTGTAGTCACACCTATCCCGTTTTCCAGATCGGCATAACCGAACCCTTGTGCCCAGAGAATTCTTTCCCGGTTGCCAATACAGATAGAAATACCTGGAATATCCTGTTTGGCTTGTAATGAATCAATGTATTTCTCAGCTTTTCGAATAGCATTTTTAGCTTGTTTATCCATAATCGCATCTTTGCTATGTAGAACCTGGCTCCATGAAATGTAAGTAACAAAGAATAACAAAAGGGACGGATATAATTTCATTGAGATAAAAGTGTTGTTAGAGAATATTTCTTGTATACATAAGATTGATAAACCTCATTTATATTACATATTTTCAAAATAAAATCTATACATTTTCAATTATATGAAAGGTACATTTTTATTCTAGTTATAGAGGCTCTATATACAAAGCTATAAGCAATTATCTATAATTTTGCAATACCGTATTTTTCCCGTATGTACGGGAAAAATACGGTATTTTCATATGCATCAAAATAAAACAAATTGATAATCAAGGTCTTAGAAAATCTCAAATTTATCTACTTCGGTAGAGATGGATTGACCCTATTGCATCAGTCATATTTCTTTCTAATTTCACACCGAGCCTATCTTTAATTTTAATCCATTTATTCGCTCTATGCAAAATTACGAATTCAGTGTCAAAGACATGAAGGATCTGATTGCAGATGCATCCGATGATGATTTTGTGATGATATCTGTCCAGTTTACGAGAGACCCTAATCTTCCAAGAAAAGAATTTTTGGCAAAAGTCATAGCGACAGTCTCATCTTCATCTGGTCTTGCGAAAGATGGAGGTGGCGGAATCCTTGGCTGTCCAACCCCTCCCGGCTGTGGTTAACCATTGGCTTAAAGGATTTTCATCCAGCCAACACATTAGTGGCTGGATGAATAGTAGTTTTTTTGTCGCTATGGAATACTGTTAACTTAATGTCATTTAAAGTAATTTTTTATCTAGATGTTATTTCACCCTTTATATTACTTTTCTTTGCCTTTCTCCGAAAAGTAGTATTCAGAAATGACTATGTGCTCTACTATATACTGTTACAGATTTTACTGAATCTGGTAGCAAGTGCCGTAATAGATATATTTCATCACACAAACAATTTGTATGTGTACCATCTCAATTGCTTAACCTCATTTATAATTCTTTCCCTCTATTTTCATCAAATATTCCGACACCAGAATTATAAGAAATTAACATTAATCATATTAGGTCTATTTTTTGTTTTCTTTGTAATTAATGTGTCGTTCTGGGAAAGCCTGGATGTGTTCAACAGTAACTCATTATCTGTTGCCAGTTTTATTCTCACTATTTACAGTTTAATGTATTATCTTGAGAACTTAACCTCTCCTCCTATCGAAAATATTCTTAAATCAAAAACATTCTGGTATACAACTGGTCTCTTTACCTATTATACTTGTAACTTCTTTATATTTATTACTTATCGGAAGCTTACCCAGGATCATATTACAGATGCTGCTTTTTTGTGGCGCATACATAATATCGTATTTTTGATTATGTGTGTTTACGTTTTTATAGGGATATTATGCACACCCTCTCTGAAGAAATAAAGATAGTTCTAGCGATTACAGTCTTATTATTCGCCATCACTTTTTTTGTCATTGTATTTGTGCTAATTAGTCAGCATCAGCACAATAAATACCTACATGAAAAAGAGGAGTTGAAAAATATCTATCAGCAGGAGTTGTTACGCACCAGACTTGAAATTCAGGAACAAACACTACACTATATTTCTCAGGAAATTCATGATAATATTGGTCAGATCCTGTCACTTGTCAAACTCAATCTTAATACAGTTGGCCCGATAGAGGATGAAAAGCTTCAATCCAAACTCATAAATACCAAAGACCTTGTAGGAAAAGCATTACAAGATTTACGGGATCTGTCCAAAACATTAAATACCGATATCATCATTCAGAGCAACTTTTCAGAAGCCATCGAATTCGAACTGGAATCTATTCAAAAAACGGGAGCCTGTACAACCTATATGGAAGTAAAAGGAGTAGAACGTAAATTGGATGCCCAGAAGCAAATTATTATATTTCGGATTGCACAGGAGGTATTGAACAATATTATAAAACATGCCAAAGCACAAGAAATACAAGCTTTTATTGATTACCGTTTAGATTCTTTTGAATTAATCATCAAAGATGATGGTATTGGCTTCGACATGGAAGAATTAAAAGGAGCTGATTTATATGAAAAAGGTTCTGGCATTAATAATATTTATACCCGAGCAAAAATGATACAGGCAGAAGTGGCCCTTAATAGTGTTATTCAGGAAGGTACTACATTCAGACTTTTTATTCCAACGACCTCAACGATTTGAATATCTGATCATGCAACAACCTATAGGACAAATCCAGGTAGCACTGGTAGATGACCATAAATTATTTCGCCGGGGTTTGGTTGAATTAATCAATGGATTTACAGATTATAAGGTAGTACTGGAGGCTACTAATGGGAAGGAATTTATCCAGAAATTATCGTTAGAGCCTCTTCCAGACCTTGTTCTACTGGATGTCAACATGCCTGAAATGGATGGATATGAAACAGCAACCTGGCTGCGCAAGCATCATCCCTCTATTAAGATATTGGTGCTTTCCATGTATGATTCAGAGACCGCAATCATTAAAATGTTGCGTATTGGTGTAAGCGGTTATATTTTAAAAGATGCAGAAACTCATGAGTTAAAACATGCATTGGATGATCTGATCCAGAAAGGATTCTATTATTCGGATCTGGTCAGTGGTACACTGGCAAAGAGCATAGCCAAACCTATGGTAGAAACCCATGTACAACATATTCATGGATTAAATGACCGGGAAATAGAATTTTTGAAGATGGTATGCACGGAACTTACCTATAAAGAAATTGCAGACCAGATGTGTTTGAGTGTACGAACCATTGATGGATATAGAGAACATTTGTTTGAAAAGTTGAATGTACGAAGCCGTGTCGGATTGGTACTCTTCGCTATTCGAAGTAAGATCATAAGTGTGTCTTAATAGTTTATAATCTTAACCAGTACAAATAATTACTGGCTAAGATTATACTGCATACGGAACCCAAATCGTGTATCTGAACGTGGATAAGAAGTACTTACCACAGGTCTGTTCACATTTCGTTCAAAATACACCGTTATATTCACCCGTTGGTTAATCGCATACTGAATCGTTGGTTTGACCGATACCTGGAAGTTTCCAGCTACAGGTGTATTGACACCCTGGAACCGACGCTGAATCGTTTTTGAATCCAGGAATCGCACATCACATCGAAACTGCACATCGTTTTTCAGCACCCGTTGTTCTCCCTGAACCCGGAAAGGCAGTTTCAGATTGTTTTTAGTATATCCTACACTTACTGTCACATCCTGATTGGTAATCTCACTTACCTGACGGCTTGTGGTTATCAATGAAATTGTTCGCTCTTTATTATATGTAATTCGGGCAGTTAGTTTACTGGGTGTACGTAAGTCAATTCCAATTAATGGTGAAAAACGTTCAGTGATAGTTACACGGTCTGTAATTAATAGTGGTATATATACACTATCATTATTCACATTGGGTACGTATCCCAATGCATCCAGCGAACTATTCAAACCTATCAGCCCGGAAGAGGCATATTCCTGCGGGCTCCTGTAACTTCCTATCGTGTACGTTGAAGAATATCCATGGGTGATGTTAATTGAAGAAAAGATATTTTTAAACACTTCTAATTTCGATAAACCAGCATAGGTAATATTCCAGTTAGGCAATGGGATCTTTGGAAAAGAAGTCAACTTAGCTTTGTTCAGAGACTTACCTGAATAGGTAGCAATGAAAGCAGGAATTAATACATCCTGAGAAGTAGTATCATATTTACCTGCTCCAGTAACCCGTTCACCAAAACGGTTCTTCATAATACCTGCATTCTTCTCAAACTCTTCAAAAGTAGATCGGTTGTCCTGGAATGCAGTTTTAATGCTAATGAATGAGATAGAATACGTTCCGGATTTTACTGCGTTTTGACTTTCGTAATCAGACTCTGTCAGACTAGGGTTGACATCTCTAAACATCTCGCTATATTCTTGAGTCTGTGTTTTCTTAACATTAAGTCTGATTTTAAAATCTCTGAATGGTTCCAGATCCGCCTGTGCAGTAAAGTTCTTTGCCAGAGTCTGCATAAATGGAGTATTGAGCTGAGTACTTTGTGTAAGCCATCCATTTTTAGCAGCTTTTTGCCGGATTCCAGCATCCTGACTACCCAATAAAGTAAATCCAAGTCCAGGCGCCAGTAAAGAGCTATCTAATCCCAGAAAACGAGCATGCGGCATAAAACCAGGTAGAGAAGTAGTCTCATCTATGGTATAGCTGAAATTAACATTTCGGGCTGTCATCAATGTTCGCACAATACCCTTGAAAAACTTAAACTGTGGTGGCCGTTTTACAGTATCCCGCTGAACTGCAACTGGAGCACCAGGTTGTCCTGGAGTTGGGCGTGCTGCAGGTCTGGCTGTTGGGCGTCGAGCTGGTTCATTTATTTTCTTCAGGAAAGGCAATTTGTTATAGAGCTTCAACAAATCTATACGACCATTGATAGCACGTTGACGACTATTGTCTGCATAATTCCCAAAGAATAGACCCAATGTATCAGCTACACCCAAAGCAGATGCTCTCCAGTTATAGGCAGTTGCGTATCTCACATCAGCACTTACCCAGTTGGTAATAGGAAACTTATCCAGAGGCATACGATAGGTAGCAGTAGCATGCTGCTGGAAGTTTTTCATCCTACCAAATCTCTTTAGATTATACACAACAGAATCTCTTTTACTAAATCCTGGCCTTAATTCAGTATCATTAATATCCCCGTCTGGTTCATCAATAACGGCATTAGCAATGGCTGAATAGTTAAAAGACAAATTACGGGTGAAATTCCAGAGCACATCATAGCTCCGGTTAAAAGTAAATGACTTTTCGTACAATGGTTTCACACCTACAGTTGTCAGTCCCGTACCTAGTGCAGACGGATCTGCGTTTCGATATTGTGTCTTTGTAAACATCCGGTTCAGATCACCCCGAATCGCAATATTGGAAGGTATCAGATTCAGGTTAAAGTCCTTTAACCATTTCCAGGCTGGTTTATCCAGCGCCTTACTGTTTTTAAAAGGCTCAAAATAATTGGGAGTTGTATTAAATACATATCCTATCCCTCCCCGTACATTCTTTTGATAATATAATGCAGTAGTGATGTTGGTGCGGGTAATATCACTGTATGAATAATTAAATGAGAAGTTTGAAAGATCCCAGACATGACTTTTAGTGACACCAGCCGGTTTGATTTTCTGTACATTGGTAAAATTAATACTTCGTCGGGTAGTATTGTCTTCCACCATTTTCCGATATTCATCTGCTTCTGCTTCAGATTTGTTTGCAAAACGTGATTCGATAGACATATCTAAAGGCACATCCGGGTCTAATGGATTGTATCGAGGTTTTATTCGTTCTCTTTCATATCCTACAAACATAGGGATTTTGATACCTAACCATTGAGGAAATAATTTCTCCAGATTAACGTTTGCCCCAATACTATAATGCATTGTATTCTGACGAGCACGTTCGGCTATACGTTGCTGAATACCTCCAAACCCAAATGTTTCAATATCTCCGGCAGCTGTAATATTAGCAAAGTCAGCCAGTTTTACATTCATACGTGCAGTAGCGGCAAAGCCTCCCTGCTGGTTAAATCCTTCACTACGTAATTCATCCAGCCAGATACAAGCCTTTTTAGGCTGCATGTCAAGAGATCTGGCATTCCGCATACCCAGCATGAGTACCTGAATAGCACTATAATCCGGATTACCAACTACGGTAATTCTATAACGTTTTCCAGAAATAGTCTGATCCTGTAAGAATTCAGAATAAGGAACCAGCACACTTTGTCCTCTCCGGTTTCGGTTTGATTTGATTTCTGCCAGTTTTGCATAGGGCAGATTAATCTGATTCCAGTCAGGCCAGATATTAGCAGTAGCTGTATCTCCTGCCGTAGAAAACATGAGAGGAACCTCGATTTCGTAATAGTTGTCAGTATAATCTGTACCTAAACGAACAAAGGCACGCAAAGAGTCAGCACTTCTTAGTGTCTGATCATTGTCTGATTCAGCATGAATATAGAGTTTCAGATTTTTGTAATTGATAAAGTCCAGGCTAACATTCTTATAAACAGCCCGTGCATCCCGATCACGAAGATCATCCACACATAACCGTAGAGATTGCTCATTTAACTGACGGTTATTCAGCGTTGTGATATCCCGGTCACGAGGAAGATTTGGTGGAATCTTGTAAGGAAACAGATTCCCATTTCCAACAGAACTGTTTTCTTCAATGTTAACAGTACCTAGTGTAAAATTGGCATCGTAAGGCTCCGAAGGAAGTTGCAGATCTTTATCATACAGATTATCAGTATATACCCTCCACTGATTGGCTACCAACTGAAAGTTAGCCATACGAAATACGTGTGGCTGAGCAAAGTTGGTAAGGAACATACGCATAAAACGGATTGATTTAAAACCCTCTATGTCTCCTACTTTATCTGTATACTCTCGCACTGGAATTCTGAACTGATACCATTTTACAGCCTCTCCACTTTCACTGGACTCATTGATTGCAACAATGTGGTTTTGCCCCACCTGCATCTGGTCTCGTGATACATGGATCTTATATTGATAATAGGATTCAATATCATTGATTGTCTGATCATTATTCAGATCTTCGTTGTCGGGTAACGTTGTAGCAGCTCGCGAAAAATCCTGGCCAGTAGCATCTGGTGAGTTGTTCTCGTATCCATTAAAGTTTTTATGACGCACCAGTAGATTGCCTTCGCTATCAAATTTGGGATCCAACGGATGTGCAAAGTCATCGGCAGAAGGATCTTCTTGTCCGCTATTGAAAAAGGCCTTCTCTTCTTCTGTTGTCAAACCATCCAAACCAATATCCTGTCGTTGACGGGCTCCGGAAGTATTGTCAAAGGCATTATTAATCCAGGAACTGGAAGGAGCTTTTCCCCACACACTTTCTGTTACTGGACGCTGGTCATCTGTAGCACTGATAGGTAAACCATTTTCAAAGTTATGTTTGCCATCTTTCATTACATCTTCAGACACATTCCCCAAGTTAAAATAAATATCTCCTCCCTCACGCTGATCACCTCTGAAAGTAGTAAATCCATCATTAATTACCCCTCGATCAGACTCAATAAAGGGGTCCATCATCCAAAACTCTATATACTGAACATTAGCATTATCAAAATCTACATCGTATGTAATTCCGCGAGAAATCGCTGCCCAGTTTTTTTTCAATGCATCTTTACTATTATCGCGGAATCGACCTTGTGCATCCAGATTCGGATTGTAGTTGTACATCCCTCTTTCTTGTGGATAATAGGCAACATCCATTGTTTGCAGATTAGTAATAATCTGCTGTTGTGCCTGTTGTGGGAATACCTCTGTAGGCACTACAACCCGTACATAGTGATTATTGATTTGGCCTTCACTGATTCCTCCAGGCAGATTATCTCTATAGAATGTATTGTCAATGGTATACCATGCCAATTTAGCCCGATGATAGGAATAAGGCAATGCATTAGTTCCCACATTGGCATCAGGAAACATCAATGGGGTAGCTCCTAGCCTCCAATAAATCTGTGGAGAACGTGTTAGCAAGAACGATGTCTCAGATCCTTCAAAGTCATCAACATATGAATTACCCTGCACTAATGGAGCAACCCCTGGAAACAATTTGGCAAATTCTCCATTGAACGTAATATTCGACAACTCCTTAGTAGACAGGAAAGGAAGCTTGTCTACCATACGGGTTAGAAAACGAGATTCTTTCCTGAAGTTTACATCAAAACCCAATATAGTGTTATTCAAGGGTTCGTTACCCATTGACACCCTTCGCAATAGCGGACGTTCCCGCATACGCATCAGTGTAGCACCAATTGAGAAATCTTTCGTAAATACATATTCTAATCTCGCACCCGTTACTGTACGCACCTGATTCTGAAACAAATCAGCTTGCTCTGAACGAATCTGAATTTCCTGACCAGATAAGAGAATACCTTCATTTAGAATGGTAACGTTTCCATTTTCTACAATATAATCTTGTCCTTGTACCAACGTGCGGCCTCCTGCTGTCACTACCACTGAGTTTGCATCTACTCCTACCATACCCAAGGCAACCTGATTTGTAGCCCCGCTTGTCTGGTAACTACCCTTAATAAAGAATTTATTCTTAGCGGCAACCTGTTGGGCTTCCTGTTTGGTTGAACTGTAAAGTGTGTTGAATGAATACTTATTCACCAGAGCCAGTTCGCTTACGGGATCTAACCAAGGTGGTAATGTTCTGGCACCTTGCCTTCTTGACTTGGTTAAATAGTCGGAACTGAAAGGTTCTAGCACAGGAAATATGATTCGTCCATACTGGCTGTTTACTGTTACACCTTCTACCCAGTCAAAGTTACCATCGGCCTGTGCATCACCCTGAGGGTTCAATTTATCCAGATTGAATACTTGCAAAAGTGGCACATCTTTGGTGTTAGCCCCTTGTTGCAGGCTAGGATTGTCAATACCTGTTAAATCATCTTTATAAATAACGCGTAGTTGAAAACCATCTCTGTTTAACTGACCAGCTCCCAGAGAATAAATGTTTTTCATCATCAGATCCCAGGTAGGCAGATCAAGTTTTATAGTAGATGGACGCAACATCTTCAGAAATAAAACTTCATTTTGATCTCTAGTGGAGTAGTCTTCTGTTAATTCCCCTACTTTATACGATTGTCCCTGGTAGGTATATTCAAATGCAACCCCTAATACTTCATCATTACGAAGAGCAGTATTCAGTGAAACATATCCTAGTTGTGAGTTAAAGCTATATTCAGATTGAGCCAACTTCCGGGCACTCCGTAAGATCTCAAAATCTGATCCTTTCTGTAAGCCAAGAGTAGCCAGTTGATTACTTACCTGATCTACATTTCGGACATTACCAGTATTTAATGCCGTATAGAGATTGTTGGCTGTATTTCGTATAGGACCTGTTCCTGTAAAAGGCTGCAAAACAGGATTGTCTTTACGATAAGGACTCGGATCTCCTAAATCAAGGAAAGCCACCATATTACGCAACGTTTCAGTAGTGTTATTCCTGTTGGTTACATATACTTCCAGACGAGTAATCTGTACCCCTGAGCTTATAATAGGTAAGGTACTTAGTGCGGTTTCATACTTATCCCGGAAGAAATGTCCCAGGAAAAAATGTCGATTATCCTCGTATTCAGATACTTTAAACTCAAACTTCTTGTTTTGTACACCACCACCTTGTAAAGTTGTCTCTGAAACTTTAGCTCTCTGATTAGCAAGAATTCCAGTTACCTTCAGCTTTCCAAACTGCAACTGAGTCTTCAATCCAAACAGATTCTGTACACCCTGAATCAAGGTACTGTTCAAAGGCATACTCACATTACCCGCTTCTACCTTCTGAATAATCTCATGATCATAGCCTGTGTAATCCAGCTTAAAGTTTTGTTCAAACTGGAAACTGGCTTTGGTATCAAACGCTCCTGTAATCTTTAACTTCTCGCCTACTTTACCGGTAAAGTTCAGGTTAATCTGCTGATCCATGTTCAAGGGCAGAAAATACCGTTGCTGACGAATAGGTAAGTTCGGGTTCTGTACTCGTTGCCACTGAGCTCCAAAATCCAGCGTTACAAACCCATTGGTCTGAAAATCAATATAATTACCTCCAAATATGCGATCAAACACAGGACTTATATAAATCTTGGGAATCAGTTTGCGACCTGTCATTTCGCTTTTGCCTCCTGCTGCCTCGGTTTTGGATCGCCAGTAGTCAGCTGCCAGTTTGCGATCTGAATACTCAGAGAACTCTTTATAGGTCAAGGTAGTAGAAGGTCTGTAAGGAACAGGACCGACTGTTTCAGCGATAGTCACATTACCTGCTGTATCTACCGAAACATCTGTTTTCACATTGGAAGGATCTTTCAGTTCCAAGGGAGAACGACCTGGACGATCTGTAAAGGGATCGCCATACCGGTCTCGCTTATAGAATGATAAGCCTCTTTTTCCTTTTTTAAGAGTATCTCTCAAGCTACTGTCTTTTCGAATACTATCAGGAGGGGCACCTACCGAATAGGTAACCTGAGATAATTTCGGAAAAAGCTTATATCCCCGCTTATCGTTCTCGGATTCTGACCACCAGGAACTAAGCGAAAACAATACTCCACCCGAAACTAGAATGTAACTGCTAAACTTCAATGTCTGATAACAGGATTGTTATGGATAATTTCAGATTATATCGTAAGGAAATACTATCTATCAAATAGTTGTACTAACATCATTTCCTTTGGTAATACAAAATACACGGCTTTGTTTCCCATTTCTGTTAGAAATCCGCGTTGATAGTGTCGCATGTATGAAATAAACAGAAAATCAGTATTAATAAACACTAAGTTTCTGGTCTTGATATGGTTGACTATCAAAAGTAGAATACAGACCACAGTCTCACCGACAACACATCAGTGATAGATCTGTCAGCAAGCGTAAATAGGAGTCCTATTAATTAGGAAAAGGACTTGTTTTTTATTCAGATTAGTGTCGTATTTAAACTAACTGACTTTCAGAGCTAGCTTTATAACCTGTTCCAGGCTCAACGAACTGCCTTCCTGCTTCATCACTGTATCTATACTCTTTTCTGCGACATTTCTTGGGATACCAAGAGTAGTCAATGCAGATAACGCCTCATTGCGAATAGTATTTCCAGAGGTAACCGGTAAGGTTTGAGTACTGGATGTAAGATATAAGTCTTTTTTCACTTTATCACGTAACTCCAGTATTACTCGCTGTGCAGTCTTACTTCCAATTCCCTTTACACTTTGAATGGTTCTTACATCTTCAGAGACAATAGCTTGCTGTATTTCCATTGAGGAAAGAGATGAGAGCATCATTAAAGCAGTATTGGCACCAATACCAGATACACTCATTAGATCAAGAAATATTTTCTTTTCTGCTCGATCAGCAAATCCATATAAGATCTGAGCATCTTCTCTTACATGAAAGTGGGTATGTAACCGACACTTTTCGCCTTCAGGCAAGGCACTATAGGTTTGTAAAGAAATTCGTATCTCATATCCGACACCATTGACATCAATTATTACGTATGCAGGCTCTTTGTGAGTGAGTCTCCCTTCAATATAAGCAATCATAAATAGTAAACGTACAGTTAATAAGGCGTGGTTAAACGATACAAAAAGATAGTAAAATCACTATAATTCAGATCACACAGTCTAAACGTAGCAATCAAAAAAAAATTATTTTTCCTCAATTTAAAATAGATAGATTTCTGCGGGTGTATGACCGCAGAAATCTTTATACAGTTTAGTGCTGCGCTTCTACAACAGCAATTGCAACCATATTTACAATTTCCCGGATAGAACTACCCAATTGTAATACATGAACAGGTTTTTTCATTCCCATCAGAATTGGTCCAATGGCTTCATTACCGCCGATTTCCTGTAATAACTTATACGAGATATTACCAGAAGTTAGTTCCGGAAATATCAAAGTATTTGCACCTGATTCTGCTAAATCACTAAAAGGATAATTTTCCTGCAATAGTTGAGTATCCAATGCAACGTTAGCTTGAATTTCTCCATCGATAATCAGATTCGGATATTTTTGTTTTGCTTTCTGTACAGCTAAAAGTGCTTTCTCAGGTTGCTCTCCTGCGACTGAGCCAAAGTTTGAGTAGGATAAAACTGCCATCCGTGGCTCTATGCCAAAGAAGCGAACTTTACGGGCAGTCAATCCAATAATGTCAACTAATTCATCTGCAGTAGGATTAGCATTCACAGTAGTATCTGCAAAGAAATAAGATTCACCTTTTGCATTGGTAATAATATACATACCGGCAACCCTATTCACTCCAGGCTCAACACCTATCACTTGTAAAGCAGGCCGTATGATACGGGCATATTCTTTTGTTAGACCCGAGATTAATGCATCTGCCTCATCGGCATGGACCATCATCGCTCCATAATAGTTACGATCCAGAATCATTTTTCTGGCATCATATAATGTTACCCCTTTGCGCTGGCGCTTCTGATATAACATCTGAGCATAGGCTTCGAGCTTTTCTTCAGGCTGTTCAGTAACATCAATGATCTCACATCTATCTATCTCTATATAATTATCCTCCATAATCTGCCGGATTTTCTTTTTATCTCCCAGCAGGATGGGAAAGGCAATGTGCTCATCTACCAGAATCTGAGCAGCTTTCAGAATTTTATAGGTGTCTGCCTCAGCAAAAACTACACGTTTAGGCTGTCTGCGAGCCTGAGCAATGATCGGAGACATGAGTTTTTGATTAATACCCACTCGTTTCTCCAATTGCTGGTGATATACCTCCCAATCAGCCACAGATAATCTAGCTACTCCAGTTTCAATTGCAGCTTTAGCCACAGCGGGAGATACAGTAGTAATCAAGCGGGGATCAAGAGGTTTTGGAATCAGATAAGTTCGCCCAAATACCAAGGCCTGATCATTATAGGCTTTGTTTACTGATTCAGGAACAGGTTCTTTTGTCAGTTGTGCCAATGCCCGAACAGCAGCCAGTTTCATAGCTTCATTAATTTCTGTTGCCCGTACATCCATGGCACCTCTGAAAATATAAGGAAAGCCAAGCACATTGTTTACCTGATTAGGGTGATCAGAGCGCCCTGTTGCCATAATGGCATCCGGACGTGTAGCAATAGCCAGTTCATATGAAATTTCTGGCTCGGGATTAGCCAGAGCAAATATAATCGGATCAGGTGCCATCTGCTTCAGATGGTCTGGAGTTAGTACATTTCCAACAGATAGTCCCAGAAACATATCTGCATCTTTCATTGCTTCCAGTAGGTTTGATACTGGACGGCTGGTCGCAAATACCCGACGCATGTCATCCAGATCCTCTCTGTCCACATGTAAAATTCCATTAATATCGTTCATCACGATATTCTCTTTTTTTACACCCAGCTCAATATACAATTTCACACAGGCAACAGCAGCGGCACCCGCGCCATTAACAACCACTTTGATTTCATCAATTTTCTTTTTTACGATCTCCAGTGCATTTAATAAAGCAGCAGAGGAAATAATAGCTGTTCCATGCTGATCATCATGCATAACTGGAATATTCATCTGCTTCCGAAGCTCCTGTTCAATAACAAAACACTCCGGAGCTTTTATATCTTCCAGATTAATTCCTCCAAAGGTAGGTTCCAATGATTTTACAATACGAATAAACTCCTGTGGATCTGAACAATCTATCTCAATGTCAAAGACATCAATTCCTGCAAACTTTTTAAACAAGACTCCTTTGCCTTCCATTACAGGCTTGGACGCCTGTGCTCCAATGTTTCCCAAGCCTAATACGGCTGTTCCATTGGATATGACAGCAACAAGGTTGCCTTTTGATGTGTACCGATATGCATTTTCCGGATTTTCCGCAATTTCTTTACAAGGTTCAGCCACACCAGGAGAATAGGCCAGAGCCAGATCTAACTGAGAACTAAGCATTTTTGTTGGCACCACTTCAATTTTACCAGGCTGTCCCTGTTCATGATATGCCAACGCATCTTCACGGCGAATTTTTAGAGGCACAAAAGGAATACGAATACTCATGTATTGAGAGTTTTGTTGATTTTGTCTATATTAACTAATACTAGCAACTAATTAATCCGGTATCTACCAGAATCACTGCAGGTCTGACTATTGATTTGACAAATGTGCGCGCAAAGGTAGAGGATAAACGAAGAAAGAAAAAAAGTTTGCAAATTATGTTATATGACAGGAAAATTCGTTAAGACAGGAACAATACTTGTCAAAATTGAAGAAGTCATATTTGAGTCACAAAAGGATAATTCCACTATAGAGGAGTGTTGAGGTCAGCTTACATTTAATTTTCTTTTTTTTCGCTTTTCCAGAGGTATCTCAATTGAGATAGTAGTACCCCTCTCTGGCGCGCTGTCAATATGGTAGACACCCAACATCGCTTCTATACGCGACTTCAGGTTTTTTAGTCCCATTCCATCTGCCCCATCCTTATTTTTAATACCCTTTCCATTATCTTCTACTACAATAGAAAGCTCATTTTCAGAAAAAATAATTTGCAATGAAGCAGTAGTTGCTTCCGCATGCTTAAATATATTATTGACAAGCTCCACACAAATAGGATAAATACTAAACTCAATATCCTTTTCCAGTCTTTCTTCCAGCCCAAACAGATCCAGTTCAAAGTCAATTTTCTTGGTAGCATTAATGGAATAGACAAATCGCTTCAAGGCAACTTCCAATCCTTCTTTTTCCAAAACCTCAGGCAACATGTTATGAGAGATATTACGAACCTCGACACAGGCATTAGCAACCATAGTCAATACATTCTCATATACATTTTTCTCTCCTTCTGACAAGTTTTGAAGATCCAATGTTTCCAGATTAAATTTCAAAGCAGAAAGTAAGCCACCCAGATTATCATGTAGTTCAGCTGCGACTCGTTTTCGTTCCAGTGTTTGCCCTTGTATCAAAGCCTGCTGAATCTCCTCATTTTTCCGGCGTAATTCTTCATTTGCTCTTACCAGTTCAGAAGTTCTTAGATGTACACGATCTTCCAATGTATCTGAAAGCACTTTCAGGTACTCATTCATTCTGGCTAGTTCACTCTGTTGTACGGCAATCTCTTCCTTCTGATAGATTATTTCAGAGGTACGCGTTCTCACTTGCATTTCCAATTGTACCTGTCGTTGTTTTAATGTATCAATACGCAACCGGTAAAAAACCCATACAGAAAAGAGTACGACGATAGCCATTAGTGTTCGGAACCATAATGTTGCCCACCAGGGCGGTGTAATAGAGATAAATACAGAAGTCCATTTAGAGTTCCATATACCATCATTATTACTGCTTCTCACTCTAAACTCATAATCTCCGGGCTCTATATTAGCATAGCTTACATATCTTCGGCTACCAGCATAATTCCATTGCTCATCTACCCCAACCATTTGATACATATATTCGTTACGTTCTGGTTCACGATAATTCAAGGCAGCAAATTCAAAGGAGACAAAATTATTCTTGTAAGATAATGTAATTTGCTTGCCAGGTGTAATCAGAATATTGGGATCATATTCCTTATCAAATACCCGAAGTGAGGTAATGGTAGTAAATGGAGGATAAGGATTTACTTTCAAACTATCCGGATGAAAAACCGATACGCCATTATTTGTCCCACAATAAATGTATCCTGAATTATCTCTTACCATTACCATCCAGTAGTTTCCTTCCAGAAACTTTCCTTTAAAGTCGGTTACATGTTTTGTATGTATATCCAGTTTGGAAATTCCTTCATTTGTACTCATCCAAAGATTTCCGTGCAGGTCAGTAGTCAGATTGAAGATAGTAGTAGACTTAATACCTTCCTTCACCCGAAAATGCGTGAAGCGCTCTGTTGAAATATCAAACTTCTCCAATCCATTTTTATGTGTACCCAACCATAGTACACTATCTCCAGAACTTTTTAATGATGTTAAATAATTTGCAGCAAGGCTGTAAGGAGTTTGAGGTTCCTGTGTATAATAGGTATATTCATTGGTTTCCGGTTCAAATCTTACCAGACAATTACGTTCAGTCTGAACATTAGCAGAAATATAAGGTACCGTAGATATAAAGAAAACATATTTCTTTCCTTTATGAGTAACAATACACGGAAAGGTAGCCTGTCTGCTTCCTCGTCCTCCTACATTATTCAATAGTGTGGGTGTATAGTTTCTTATCTTTCCTGAGGATGTCTCCAAATGTGTAAGTCCATGTTCCCAGCTTCCCATCCATATACCGGTAGGATCAGTAGTAAAAGAAGATCTAAACCAACTATTATTACTAAGACTATCAACCGTTTCACGTTTAAAACCACTAGTTGACAAACTATGTGTAGCAATAGTATATTTTCTAAATCCTTTACTGGTTTCAAGCCATAGCACATTATCCTTTGCAAGAATAGAATGAAAAGCCATGGGATCATTTTCTGTACCAACATGCTTGTTAATACTTTTAGACTTTCTATCCAGAAAGAAAAGTCCATTTTCTGTTCCAATCCAGACTCCGGATTTTCCCTGATCGTCTCCTACATCCAACGCAGTTATACTACTACCAATCAATCCATCCTCATTAGTAGAACTTAAGGGATAATGTTGAAAGTTAGCAGACTGTAGATCAATCTGGTTTATTCCGCCCCCGAAAGTGGATATCCATAACAATCCCTGGCAAGGATAAAGTCCCCGAATAAAACTGCCTGTAATACTTTCTGGGTCTTTGGCTATATGACGAAACCGAGACACCTGATTTGTCATCAGATTAATACAACTCAATCCGTTTTCAGTAGCAACCCATACTTTTCGGTTTATTTCCAGAACTGTCCAAACACGATCATCTGTTATACTATTTGCGGAACCAGGCTTATAAAAATATTTTTGTGTAATCTTACGGGTCATCAAATCCATCTTGTTCAACCCTTCTTTGGTACCAATCCATAAAGCAGGTTCAGATGGAGAAGCATAGACATATCGGATATCATAGTGACTTAAAGAAGTCGTTTTTTTTGGATCAGGTAAGTGGATAGTATATTTTCTGGTTTCCAGATCAAATTCATACAATCCATTCATATGAGTTCCAATCCACATTATTTCTCTCCCCGCCTCTATGGTCTTTGTGAAAGTATTGAATTCCAGATGATCAATGTGGGCAGGGTTTCTGAAATAGTAATAATTAAATTCTCTGGTCAGAAGATTATACTTTACCAATACACTACTTTTTCTTTGCATTAGTGTGGCAATAAACCAGACTATATTTCCGTCCAGATATATGTTTCTAACTGAAAAAACATTAGCTAAAAATGAAGCAAAACCTGGTAAGTCTTTTGCGTTTGTAAAGATACCTGTGGTTTTATCAAACATCCATAAACCTGAATTGCGCCAGGCGCCCAACCAAAGCTTATGGTCAACTTCTTGAATAACAGTAATAGAAAAATCACCTTCTACTGGATTCTCGTAATGTCTGAAACTGTATCCATCATATGAATATAGACCATTATTCGTGCCAATCCACATTAATCCATTACTATCCTGAAAAGTACAGAAGATCTCCAGATTGTTTATTTCAGCAGGCGCCTCTAAATGTCTGAATATCTGATTTTGAGATTGTACAGATACAATAAGGCTACCTGAAAGCAACAGAAACAGTACTAGCTTTTGAATCATAAAAGGTTTCTCATCTTTCAGCAAGGATTACGTAAGTTACATAACTTTGTACAATTTCTATAAACTTGAATGACAAAGTGTGTATTTTTTATTCAGATCGTAAATATATAAATATAGAGCCTACTTAAACAAACAACAACTATTTGAATATCAACTTATTTAATATACGTATTCCATTAATCTTTAGTATATTTCTAACTAATTAAATTCAAAACTCTTGTTTCACTTTTAAACCCATTACCCTATCACGGATAGAGCCCAGAAAATTACACGGATTTTTCGAAAAAGTGTTAGAATTAACTGATTTGGATCTCAACGCCAAAAATACCACATTCAGATTTATATATTTTACTCTCTACTACTATGTAAAGAGTAAAAATCTGGCAACCTTTGCACAGATTTAAGTTTTATGATAAAAATTATTATCGCAGACGATCACCGTCTTTTTTTAGATGGTATTGCGGCAATTTTGACGCAGATTGAAAATGTAAGTATTACAGCGACAGCCAATAATGGTGAACAGGTAATCCAACTATTACAGAAACATACCTGTGATGTAGTAGTGATGGACATAAATATGCCTGTATCCGATGGATTAAGTACTGCACAACGTATTAGCATCACATATCCTAAAGTAAAAGTGGTGCTAGTCAGTATGAATGTAAATCCTGAATATGTAAAGGAAGCTCTACGGGCAAATGTATCAGCATATATACTCAAAGACTCAAGCAAAGAAGAACTACAGAAGGCAATTTATAGTGCGGCCGAAGGAAAGAAGTATTTCAGTGAAGCAGTAATGCTTCATCTGGCTTATGAGTATATGCCTCAGACAAATCAGTCAGAACACAGAGTAAAGTTAACACATCGGGAATTAGATGTATTAAAATTATTAGCTCAAGAGTTTACAGCTCCTGAAATAGCCCAGAAACTCTATATAAGTCCCGATACAGTTGAGACACACAAAAAAAATATGTTAAAAAAGTTGGGACTAAAAAATTCCTACTCTCTTATTAAATATGCTGTCCAAAACGGCCTAATCTAAATATAATACATCTTTTACCATTTTTTTCTTAACCTGGAAACGCTGCGTTCATCTGTCAGTATTTCCAGGTTTTGTCTTTTGTTCCTCCTCATATTTCTCGTCTAAACTGTCTCTCCCCGAAAATAGGTAGACAAAATATCCCCAAAAGTAGGTAGATAAAAACCTTATTATCGGGTATTTACTACTGCATAAATAAGGTGAATCTTTGATAAAAATTACATATGTAACTGACAAGGCAATTTCTAAGCAGAATCTGATTTCCTAATTAACTTCTCGCAACTTATACTATAACTATACAACTATTCCTATGCATCGCTCGGTTTCACCTATCAACACTGAAAATTGTACATCAGAGAAGCAAACGTCTGATGAACTGTGCTTTTTAGATCAGTTTTACGTTACTCATCGGGTTGAATTTTTAAAATGGGCATACAAACACTACAGTCTATCACCAGAAGAGGCTATTGACATTTATCAGGATGCAGTAATTGTCCTTTTTGAGAATTATCAAAAAGGAAAGCTGCAAGAATTACGATCTACAGTAAAAACTTACTTTTACGGGATCGCTAAAAACCTTATATATGTTTACTTAAAGAAAAGAACAAAACAGAAAAATCATATTGGTACTTTTTCAGAACTAGACACACTGGCAGATACTATTTCATCTTCAGACCCTCATAATGATTGGTTTGAAGAAACAATAGATGTAATCAATGAGACTGTTCAAAAGTTATCCTCGAAAGGCCAAACTATCATCCAGCTTTTCTATTATGAGAAAAAAAGTCTCAGAGAAATTACCAAAATACTTGGTTACAATAGTGAAGATGTTGTGAAAACTACTAAAATGCGGTATAAAAAGCTATTAAAACAAATGGTTCAGGAAGAACTTAATAAGCAATATGCAGCATAACTACTACAACTATGTTATACCACAAAAAAGCTCATTTGTTTAAACAAATGAGCTTTTTTGTGGTATAACAATAAGTAATCTTATCCCATAATTAATTTCTGTCCAGGCTTCAAGTCATTCCCTTTTAACTTATTCAATTTCTTAATGATATCAACCTTAACGCCTTGATTTTTAGAAATACTCCAAAGTGTATCTCCGGCCTGAACTTCATAAACACCTTTTTTCACATTAGCACCAGCACTCACTTCATTATCTCCTTCTACTTTATTGGCTTGTTTCCACGTATGAGACTGTACCCAAACAGCCAGTTTTTGACCTGCCTGTATTGTATTGTTACGTAAATTATTCCAGCGCTTTAATTCACTAACTCCTACATTATACAATTCTGCTATATGTCCCAACACATCTCCCGAAGCAACAGTATGAGTTACCTTCTTACGTCCGGCTACAGCAGCAGTATTAGTCATACTGGAACGTTTGCTCATGCTTGCCGCCATAACGGCCGGTGTAAATGAAGTTTCTGGTAATGGCTTTTTAGGTGCAGCAGCTAAAAACATATCTGATTTATATTCCCGTAAAACCGCTAGCTTTTCCATTGGTAAACGCAATGGATAATTCTTCATATAGGCAGGGATTACACTCTTTTTCAGATGTGGGTTGAACGCAAGTACTTCAGTCATACTAATATTCAATTCATCTGCCAGCAACTCAAGATCTACAGGTTGTGTAATATGAACAGTATCTGATTCTATATAAGGTCTAGGTTCTGCAACAGAGAATAAATAATCCTGATGAAACTGCATTACATAGGTAGTAGCAACATAGATTGGCACATAAGATCGTGTTTCTTTAGGAAGAAAAGGATAAATCTCCCAGAAACTAGTTTTGTTTCCTGCGCGACGGATAGCTTTACGAACAGCACCAGGACCACAATTATAAGCAGCCATTGCCAGTTCCCAATCCGAAAACATTCCATATAACATTTTCAGATAAGCACAGGCTGCACGAGTAGATTTATAGATATCCATACGCTCATCGATATAGGCATCCTGATACAATCCACTCTCTTTACCAGTATATGGCATAAACTGCCATAATCCAACAGCACCAGCACGAGAAACAGCTTTAGGGTTTAAGGCAGATTCTACTACAGATAGATATTTAAGCTCTGTAGGCATACCATTCTTTTTCAGCTCTGTTTCAAAAATGGGGAAGTAGAAAGACTGTTGAGTCAATACACGTCGAACATAATCTCTCTTTCGCATCGTGAATAACTCCATGAACGCCTTAATATCCTTATTATAATGGAGAGGGATATCAGATTCGATCTGAGCTAACCGTTCTTTAATCAGTTCTTCCGGAAATTCAAAGGTAGTATCCTGAACAGGTTGTATACGAACAGAATCTTCTTCATCAAGAACAATCGGAGGAACATCGATAGGTAAAGGAGGAGGTAATGGAATATCCTGAGTTTCTTGAGCCTGAGCAGTAGTCAGAATAAAGAAAGGAGAAAAAACAAAAAGCCATATCACGTGGCGCATTCGCTGCGTCAGTTTCTGATTCATATCAGACAAGGTTTAGTAGGTTAGAACAAATCCTTAGACACGGTAAAACTACAAAATATTACCTAAATGTTAAGATCTGATGTACTTTATACAGCAAAAATGCTATTTTTATGGAACCCTGCTCAAGTAAAAAAGATAGTAAAATTTATCTTAATGGCATTGTATATTCACTCTCTAAAAAAAATCAAACAATCATTTTTCTACCAAATACACTATTTATACAACTCTTATTATATTCACTTTTCTGCTTAAAAGGCTTCCTTTTGTAAATATTTTGCAAATGTCAGAAGTTCATCTTCTTCAAAAAAGTCACTCATAATCTGAATCCCGATTGGTAAGCCTTGTGAGTCAACACCCGTTGGAATTGAAATACCAGGAATACCTACCACATTTGCCTGCACAGAAAAAATATCCGCCAGATACATCTCTAATGGGTCTGAGGTATTTTCTCCTAGCTTGAATGCTGTAGTTGGTGCTACAGGGGATAAAATAAAGTCATGTTCAGCAAATAGCTCTTTAGTTTTTTCCTGAATCAACCTTCTGACACGTTGTGCTTTTGTATAATAAGCATCGTAATAATTAGCGCTCAGAACAAAAGTACCTAACAAGATACGACGTTTCACTTCTTCACCAAACCCTTCAGAACGAGTCTTTTTGTACAAATTATCCAGTGAATCCGCATCTTTGGTTCTATAACCATATCTTACACCATCAAATCTGGACAAGTTAGAACTTGCTTCTGCTGTAGTGAGAATATAATAGGTAGGTAAAATGTATTCAAGTAAAGGAAAATCTATCGCTTCTATTTCGTGCCCGTTATCTTTTAACCATGAAAGTGTTTTAAGTATTGTTTCGCGGATTTCAGGTGCGATTGCATCGTTTTCAATGGTTTCACGAATGTAAGCAATCTTATATTTTTGACGGGTTTCTTTTTGTTGGGAATAAGCGTTAACTGGTGTTTGCGAAGAGGTACTATCCCACTCATCCTTCCCACTCATAATTTCCAGTAATAAAGCAGCATCCTCTACACTTCGAGTAAAGGTGCCGATACAGTCAAATGAAGAAGCATAGGCAATGAGGCCATATCTGGAAATCCGGCCATAGGTTGGCTTTACCCCTACAATTCCACAAAATGCAGCAGGTTGTCTTACAGAACCACCTGTATCAGAGCCAAGTGACGCCAAACACATATCTGCCTGCACAGCCACAGCAGAGCCACCTGATGAACCCCCAGGCACCCGTGTGGGATCAGCCGCATTTAACACAGGTCCAAAAGCAGAACTTTCATTGGAAGATCCCATAGCAAATTCATCGCAGTTCTGACGACCAATGATTATAGCATCTTCATCAAGTAAACGTTGCACAGCAGTTGCTGTATAAGGAGACACAAAGCCTTCGAGAATATTACTACCAGCCTGTACTCTATGCCCTGTATAACATAACACATCCTTCAAACCCATCACCATTCCAGCTAACCGTCCAGCCTTTCCTTCCGAAATCTTTGTATCAATTTCATCTGCACGTAAAAGAGCTTCATTGGTATATACTTCTACAAAGGCATTTAAATGCTTTTGATTTTCAATATTCAGAAGATAATATTCTACTAATTGCCGACAGGTTATAATGCCAGACTTGATATCCGATGAGATTTCCTGTAGTGTATTGTATCTTTTCAAAACAGCAAATAAGGGCTTGTTACAAAATATGTGTCAAATGTAGGTAGAATCACCGAGATAACACAAACTAAGACACATGAAAGATTTCTAACCAGCAAGAAAGGATAGTTTAGCTGGTAAATTCACGAACCTTTTATAACTAAAAAACCACATATAGAGAAACGATTTTAATACCATTTCACTATATGTGGCTATAAAACTGTATTAAGAAGTTATTTAATAGCTTTCTTAGGTTCGTCTTTTACGCTGTCTTCGATTTCGTTTTGCACTTCACGAGTTGCATCTTTGAATTCCTTAATCCCTTTACCTAAGCCCCGCGCCAGTTCAGGAATTTTCTTTGCTCCAAAGAAAATCAATACAAACAATACAATCAGAAATATTTCGGGACCGCCTAAGTTACCCAGAAATGCAAAAATGGCTGAGAGTTCCATAATGAGAGTTTTTAAGGTAATAATGCAAATATACGTAATTTGTGATCAATCGGACTTCTAACTATCTTTTTTTTCACATCTGAGACAACAGAAACTTACTATTATACAACAGAAGAAAAAAGAATCTGGTAAAATCTTTACTATACTACAAACGAGAACCTACTTTATTTGGTATAAAGTTCCTGAGTTTTAATGGAATCTTACTGTTTACTATTTTTCTCAAGGTTCTCCGATTCTCTTCATTAAGGGTATTACCTTGATGCGACCATGGGGCTCTTTTACTTTGTCATCTGTAATCTTGACAATATGCACACCAAAAGGCGTCTTTGCAACAAACACATCTCCCCTCTTCCCGTTCAAAATAGGAGTTTCAATTTCTTTAACCATCAAACCTTCTCCAAACCAGCCAATGTCGCCACCTTTTTTGGAAGCTTCATCTGCCCCATATTTTTTAGCTGCTTCTGCGAAATCTAATCCTTTTGTGATTTCTTTCACTATCTTATTTGCCTTCTTAACAGCATTTGCTGTGTCTTTTGCTGTATTGCCTTCAGGTTTTAGAAAAATCTGGCTTGCTTTCATGCGATAGGTACTATCAAATTCAATTACTTTATACAAAATTGCATATCCATCTAAAAACAAAGGGCCAACGATATCACCAATTCTTGCATTAAAGAACATCTGCTCCATAAATCCAGCTAGTTCAGCACGTGTATAATAGTCATAGTGAAAAGGGAAATTACTATTATTTACGACAAATAGTGAATCATCAACTGTTGCTTTAAAGTAGGGTTTACGAACATCAGCCCAGATACGTGCTTCCTGAGCAGCAGACGCAGAGTCTGAAGTTTGCCCAAAAACAGCCAAAGGTGTAAGTAAAATGGTAAAAACAAGAAATTTATAAAACAGGTGGCTCATATAATGAATTCGGTTACCCTACAAAATTCGCGTTTTTTCTATTGTGAAGCAATAGGCTCGCCGAATGATACACCAGATATCTAGCGATCTACTTCTCCCATAACCAGATCTAACGAACCAATTACAGCTATCAGATCAGCCAATAATGCACCTTTTGATATTTCAGCTAAAACGGAAAGATTATGAAAACTGCAGGCTCTGGCTTTTACTCTGAATGGTGTGTCGCTTTTTCCGGCAGGATCTGTTTTAAAGAAGAATCCAAGTTCTCCTTTTGCACTTTCGCCTCTTATATAAAACTCCATGGATTTGGGACGTATCTTTTTAGGCACTAGTGCTTGTGGATCAAACTCACGAGTTCGGATAAATTTCCCCTGCAACTGGTCTAAGCATTGTTCTACAATTTTCAGGGATTCATAACATTCAAGCACTCTCACATTATTGCGGTCCCAACAATCTCCCAATGTCCCCATTTCTCCTTTCCCAATAGGTATTTCAAAATCAAGTTCGGGATATACAGAGTAATTGTCCACCCGTCTCAGATCCCATCGCAGTCCTGATCCGCGTAACACAGGACCTGTACATCCGTAATTTACAGCAACAGCCAGAGGGAGAACACCTACATTTGCAGTTCGTTGTACAAATATTTTATTCTCAATAACGAGTTGCTGAAGTTCTATTAATTTAGGTTTCAGATACTTTATAAAATCACGGCAACGCTCCTCAAAGCCTACAGGCAAGTCATAGTATAATCCTCCTACCCAAATGTAATTGTATAACATACGTGCACCACATATCCATTCGAGTAATCGCTGGATATGTTCCCGATCTCTCATTAACCATAAAAAGGGTGTATATGCCCCAATGTCAAGAGCATAGGTACCGATAGCCACAAAGTGGGAAGCGATACGATTAAGCTCTGCCACCAATACTCGTATATACTCTACTCGTTTGGGAATATCTTTGTCTATACCCAACATTCTTTCTACTCCCATTGCCCACACATGTTCACTATTCATAGCAGCCATATAATCCATGCGGTCTACAAATGGAATAGTTTGGTTATAGGGTAAAGACTCTGCATGTTTTTCAAAACATCTATGCAAATATCCTAAATGAGGTACTACATTTACTATAGTTTCGCCATCACTGATTACCTCCAATCGCAATACACCATGTGTTGAGGGGTGTTGAGGACCTACATTGATAATCATTTCCTCCGACCGCAACTGTTCTGCATGAAACTTGTTAGGCTCAGAAATGAGTAGGTTATCTGACTTAACTATATGTTGAATGGTCTGGCTCACGTTAAATCACGAATTGAAATCTTTAGTATCTATCCATACAAATGTATAGGATTATGTTTTTAATAAAAACATGATTCATTGCAAATTGTAAATAGAGATTTGCCTGACGTAGTAACAGTTACTGGATTCATGGCAAGTATTGCTGTTGCGGTTTATTCTGATCAAATTTTGTTTTTGCGGTGAACGATGCGCAAGACAAAAAAGTGATCGGAGTTCCGGTCAAAAAAGTTTTTGCCGTGAGTTATGCGCAAACAAAAAAATGATCGGAACTCTGATCAAACACAAAATTGCCAAGTATTATGATCAAAACGCTCTTTAATAGAAAGGCAACCCATACCGCTCTATACAGGAGATATGCGGTGAACTATGCGCAAACAAAAAATCTTCTCAAAAGGAATGCATTTCTTTTGAGAAGATTTGGAAAAAATCAGATTCATAAATCTGAATAGAAAACACAATTTATTCTGGTAGTTTATCTTCTATCTTATCAAGATAAGCGTCTGAATATTGTCCGGCAGCCTGATAAACAATCTTACCACTTTTATCCAGTAGAAATAGATAAGGCACATCTTTATTATCAAGTCGTAGCGTTTTCTTGTACTCCTCAATATCCCCTTGATACAGGACAAAGTGTTTCTGATATCCCTGCTGTACACTTTTCTTTAACTGTTTCTCAATTTTTCCTGCAATTAAGGATTTTGCTCCCGTAATCATAGGAACCACATACAGATTCATATCATAATCAGGGTCCATAATAAAATAATCATACAGATTGTCAAACCAAGGTGCTATTTGTTCTGATGCTTTGGCTGAATAGGTAAGTATCAGAATGGAATATTTCCCAGCTACTGCTTGTGGCAGAATAATTGATTTGTCATCCAGAGTTGTTCCTTTAAGGGTAGGGAATGTTTGCGCATGTGTTGCAATTGCGAATACAGCAAAAAGGATAGAAAAAAGAACTTTTTTCATGAAAAACGGAAGTTGTGTTATACCATCCTTCAAACGGGAAAGCAACAGATAAGTTGCACCACTTTTAATACTTTACTTTAATCCCATGATAGGTTTCCTGTTCAGTGTAATCCTTTCTTAAAGGAAAACCTTCCCAATCAGCAGGTAACAGAATACGACGTAAGTCAGGATGTCCGACAAACTGTATCCCCATAAGATCATAGGCTTCTCTTTCATGCCAGTCGGCAGTGCGCCATATATGGCTAACTGTTGGCACTTTAGGCAAAACACCTTCATTAGTACGGGAAAACAGAATCTTTACTACCAATGAATGCTCATAGGGAATGGAATACAAATGATAAATTACCTCCATTGTGCCTAACTCTGGCCCATTATCCAAAGCAGTAAGACATTCCAACAAATCAAAGTATGTTTGAGAATGACCATATAAAAATTGGCAGATGTCTGCAATACGTTCAACAGGAACTGTAATACTGGACTGTAGAGTTTGTATATTTTCAGCAACAATTACTGTTTCTCCAAACTGTTGAATCAGTAAATCTTTAAGTTCAGAAAAATTCATCTAACTGTTCTGTGGAGTGATTAGTGACTGATATTCTTTCTCTTTATCCTTTTCCAGCATCTGCAATAACTTCTGAGGTGCGACCAATGATTCTTTCCGAATCTTTTCCTGTAGTTTCAGAATACCACCAATCAGTGCTTCTGGGCGTGGTGGGCAACCAGGCACATATACATCTACAGGGATAATCCGATCCACTCCTTTCACTACATGGTAGCCATGCTGCCAGTAGGGTCCTCCACAGTTAGAGCAACTCCCCATCGAGATAACATAACGCGGTTCAGGCATCTGCTCATATAACCGACGAATGCGATCCGCCATTTTAAATGTAACTGTTCCGGAAATAATCATTACATCAGATTGGCGAGGAGAAGGACGAGGGAATAATCCCAAACGATCAAGATCGTATCCTGAAGCAAATGACCCCATCATCTCAATAGCACAACAGGCCAAACCAAATCCCATAGGCCATAATGAGGATAAACGAGCCCAGTTTAATAAATCGTCTACTTTGGTGACAATCACGCCACCCGATTCAAATTGTTGATCTAATAATCCCATATTACTATTTATCTCCCCGAAGCATCAGAAATACAACGAAGATATAGACTAAGTATTGTCATTTATCAATGAAGCCCTTACTCATATTCTAGTTGAGTAAGATACTTTACTGCCAAAGATACTAGGTTTATCAGAACAGGGACTATCTGATTTATATTTTTTAATTCTGGGGAGCCATTATTTCAACAGGAGTAGGAACATAACTGGGAATAGTAATGACAAACTGAGTTCCTACACCATGTTCTGACTGAACATTAATGCTGCCGCCAAGTTTCTCTACAACTTGTTTAGTTATATATAAACCCAAGCCGGACCCGTGCGTTCCGAGAGAAGCCCGGAAAAACATATCAAATATTTTGTCTATATATTGTTCCTCTATCCCCTTCCCATTATCTTCTACTACGATTTTTGCAATCCTGTTATCTGCCTTAATAGATATCCGAACTCTGGCACCTGCACACGCTTTCTGATACTTAATTGCATTGGAGAAAAGATTCAGAAGGATAATTTCGATTCGGGACGAGTCTGAATAAAAGGGCTCTGGAACACGTATATCTTTGATGAGTCGGATCTCGGAAGCATTCTCCAGGTATTGCAAACTATTCCAGCACTCCTTAGTAAGTTTATTAAAATCAACCTGTTCCTTTACAATGTCTAATCTGCTATTACGTGAAAAGCTTAATATATCTGAGAAGAATGCATCCAGACGATCTACACTTTTTTCTATCAGCTTCAGATATTCCGTTTTTTGCTTTTCGTCTGTTTCAATTTTAATAAGGTTTACCAGACCTAAAACAGATCTCAAAGGAGCTCTCATATCATGAGAAGCTCTATATACAAAGGTGTCCAGTTCAAAGTTTGTACGTATTAACTCATTTTCAGCCCGTTTCCGTTCTGTAATATCCCGGGAAAACACGGCAACACCTGTTACTTTGCCAAACTCATTCTGAATAGGATTATAAACAGTTTCATACCATGTACGATGTAGGTTAGGTTCTCCTAATTCTTCCACTACCATGAACTGTTTTCCCTGAAAAGCCTGCTGTAGGTGATTTATTATTTTATCTGTATCCAGACCTAGTAAATGATCTTCAATTACATTGACACCTTTGGTTACTTTTGCGCCGTATGCTTTTTGCATCAACTCCTTATGTGTAGAGTTATAGATTAGATAATTATAATCTGTATCCAATGCAAAAATACTGCTCTGAGTACTTTCCAGAATTCCCCGTAACTGTTCATTCTGTTGTTTTACTTTCTCTTCTGCTAACTTATGTTCTGTGATATCTGTGGTAATTCCTTCCATCCGTAAAGGCTTTCCATCTTCATCCCATACTATTTTGCAGCGGTCACGCAACCATCTGAGTTCTCCATTCTTACGGACTACTCTATATTCGATTTCATCTGATCCTTTCTTATGAACTTCTGCCTCAAAAGCCTCATAATCAGACCTATCATCAGGTAATACTATATGAGACCAGTAATTTCTATTTTCATAGAAGCTCGGCTGTGAAAAAGCAAATACATGCTCTGCGGCAGCATTGATATAAAGGATATCGCCATCTGGCAGAGTGGCAGCCCATACTACCTCATTTAAGGAAGCCAGTATACTACTTAGATTACTTTCTGATTCCCTCAAACGTGTTTCTGTATGATACAATACACTAATCAGGTAAATGATACAGAATCCTATAACCCCTACAGAAAGAATAAAATTTGCTGCATAGAATGAATGTTGGGTTTCAGCAGAAATAGGAAATAGCCATAATCGGTGTTCGGTAAAGTCCAGAAGTCCTAAAAAAGCAAATGACAAGGCGGTCATTAATATAATTTTTTCCTTATCATGAAACCCGTAGATTACCAGAGTACTGGTAATAAGAGGAAAGTACAATAAATAGATACCAGCTTTGTTACCTAGTGCAGAGGAGAAAACAAATAAAAAAATATTGGTAATAATGTAGAATATATATTTTGCAGTCTCTGTTTTGTTTTGTTTGTTAATACGGAATACAAGTGCATAAGCTCCCAGATAAGCCAACAACAAAACAATTATGTATATATTTTTAGGAAAGTTTACTTCACGCAATAAAGTGCCAAATATCACTAGACCCAGTAAGTGATAGAATAATTGGCTTACAAGTATAAAGTTTCGAACGGTTAACGAAGTATTCCTCGTCGTTTCAGACGACGAAAAGAATAGTTTATAAATGGTTTCTAGCATTAAAAAAGAGCAAGCAGAAATCGCTTTGAAAATATGCAAAAGACTTTCTTAACTTACGTTGTAATTTTACAAACAAATTTATTAAAAACAACGCTTTACTGCAAAAATTATTGTCACAGGCACAATTATCTCCCTTATACGCATTAGAAACAGTTTAGTTTTATTTACGTTTTTTACTTATTGAGCAAAGATATTACATGCTTCTTACTCTCTTGTATGTTCCTATTTTTCTTACCAGTATATAAATAAAAAGACTTTGATGCTCTTACATCAAAGTCTCTTATATAACTCTATCAGAAAAAGGCTATAATTTTCCTTTCAGGAACTGCCCGGTATAACTCTCCTCTTCTTTAATCAGATCTTCAGGAACACCTTCAAAAACCAGATATCCACCTTTATCTCCTCCTTCCGGCCCAAGATCTATTATCCAATCAGCAGACTTAATAATTTCGGTATTATGCTCTATAAGTACAACACTATCCCCCTGTTCTACCAAAGCATTGATGGCACTCAGCAATTTCTTAATATCATGGAAGTGTAAACCAGTAGTAGGTTCATCAAAAATAAACAAGGTTTTTCCCTGATGTGCATTTCCTTTTCCGAGGAAAGAAGCCAGTTTTACACGTTGAGCCTCTCCTCCAGAAAGTGTATCTGACGATTGCCCTAAACGTACATATCCCAGACCAACATCTTGTAAGGGCTTTAAGCGATCTGCCACCTTTGCAATCCCCTGAAAAAAATCGACAGCTTCATCAACTGTCATGTCCAGGATATCAGCAATGTTCTTATCTTTATATGTTACCTCCAACACCTCCTGTTTAAATCTTTTACCATGACAACTCTCGCAGGTCAAGTGAATATCTGCCATAAATTGCATTTCAATGGTTACATGCCCTTCTCCCTGGCAGGCCTCGCATCGCCCACCATCTATATTAAAGGAAAAGTGTCCGGCTGTATACCCACGGGTTTTGGCCAAAGATTGATCCGCCATTAGCTGACGGATATGGTCATACGCTTTAATATAAGTAACAGGATTAGATCGAGATGATTTCCCTATAGGATTCTGGTCTACAAACTCGACTGCAGTTAATAAAGAGAGACTACCACTGATTGCCTCATACCTGGCAGATTCTTCATTATGTAATCCAAGATGTTTGGCCAAAGCAGGATATACTATCTTTTTTACCAATGTAGATTTTCCAGAACCACTTACACCTGTAATAGCTGTTAATATTCCCAGAGGAATTTTTACGTTGACATTTTTGAGATTATTCTCCCTTGCTCCCTTAATTTCAATGGCATCTGTCCACTGACGGCGACGTTTAGGCACAGGCACTTCATCTGTTCCATTCAAATAACGTGTTGTGTATGTATCTGCGGAGTCTACATCTTCCAAACTTCCCTGAAAGATTAACTCACCACCGTGTGCACCTGCATCCGGCCCTATATCAATAATCTGATCCGCAGCTCGTAACACTTCTTCTTCATGCTCTACTACAATCACAGTATTTCCCAGATCACGAAGCATTTTCAGTACACTTATCAACTTTTGTGTATCTCGTGGATGCAAGCCAATACTTGGCTCATCCAGAATGTACATAGAGCCAACCAAAGCGCTACCTAAAGATGTTGCCAGTTTGATCCGCTGATATTCTCCACCTGAGAGAGTAGAAGAAATTCTATTCATAGTGAGATATCCTAAACCCACTTTATCCAGATAGCTCAGACGATTACGGATCTCCATAATAATACGCCCAGACACTTTTTGTTCATATTCACTCAACTCGGTTTCATCAAAAAATCTTGTAACTTGGGTCACTGGCATTAATACCAGATCAATAATAGACTTTCCGCCAATCTTTACATAGCCTGCATCTTTCCGGATACGGCTTCCACGACAGTCAGGACACACAGTCCGTCCACGGTATCTGGATAGCAAAACTCTGTATTGAATTTTATAGGTCTCCCCTTCCACATAGCGAAAGAACTCATCAATCCCTTTAAAATATTCGTTTCCTTTCCATAATAATGTTTTTTGCTCTTCTGAGAGATCTTCATACGGGCGATGAATAGGAAAATCAAAACGGATACCATTTTTAATAAGAGGTGTCTGCCATTCACTCATTTTCTCGGTACGCCATGGAGCAATTGCCCCTTCATACACAGAAAGTGTTTTATCTGGAATAATCAGATCTGGATCGAGACCAAGCACAGTCCCAAAGCCTTCACAGGTGCGGCAGGCGCCATAGGGATTATTAAAGCTAAAGAAATTTACACTAGGCTCTTCAAAAGTAATACCATCCAATTCAAAACGATCAGAGAATAGTTTACTTTCCTTATCAACAACCTGCACCATACACTCACCATCACCTTCAAAGAAAGCAGTTTGTATAGAATCTGATATTCGGAACTCATTATCTTCATCATTATGTCTGACACTGTTCCGATCTATCAATATAAATACTTGTGAATGTTTTTGTTTTACTTTCTTATCAATTTCAGTTAACCTCTTCGCATCACCAATAATCTCCTCAATAAAAAGAAGTTCATCATTCCATTGAATACGTGTAAATCCTTTTTGCAATAATATATTCAGCTCATCCAGTAATTTACGTTCAGTATGAGGCTTCAGCGGAGCTAATACAAGAAATCGTTGCCCATCTTCAAAACTGTACAGATAATCTATTACATCTGTAACAGTATCCCGGCGTACCTCCTGACCTGAAACAGGAGAATAAGTTTTCCCAATTCGTGAAAACAATAATTTTAAATAATCATAAATTTCCGTGGTAGTACCTACTGTAGAACGTGGATTGCGGGTGTTAACTTTCTGCTCAATAGCAATTGCTGGGGATACCCCTTTTATATACTCAACCTCAGGCTTTTCCATTCTACCCAAAAACTGACGGGCATAACTACCCAAACTTTCTACATACATCCGCTGACCTTCAGCAAACAATGTATCAAATGCCAGGGAAGATTTGCCTGAACCAGATAAACCGGTAATAACAACCAATTTATTCCGGGGAATGGCAACACTAAGATTTTTAAGATTGTTGACACGTGCACCTTTGATAATTATGTATTCTCTTGGGTCAAGGTCGCTTATACCTGGCAAGGTTGTTGCTTTAGAAACCATAGATTTACTACTCATAGTCAGACACTTACATTCATAAAGGACCTATCAGAAATTAACAGTTCCATAAATATAGCTTTAGGTTATATTTTACTTTTCAAAAATACGATCAGGGTATTATAATGAAAGCTTATTTTATACAAAAAAGTTTAACATATATTCAGATTTTCAACATTTTCACTGACAGTCCATTCATTTTCTTTTTTTTTATACAAAAAGAAAAAAAATATTACTCAGTTCGATAAACATCTTGCAAAATACATATCCACTATGTACTTTTGATTAATTCCAATTTAAAAAATAATCTCTCACTAAACCCACATTCCGCTGTCTATGGTAGACTTATACGCAAACGTCCTAAATGTTTCGCTATATGAACCAAAGTTTGTTGAACGACAGCGTTCTTGTCACTCTTTACAAAAATGGCAATGAGAAAGCCTTTGAGCTCCTTGTCAAACGTTATAAATCAAAGGTTTATACTGCAATTTATCTAATTGTTAAAGATTCTTACACGGCTGAAGATCTATTACAGGATACCTTTATAAAAGCAGTAACTACAATTAAATCAGGTCGCTACAATGAAGAGGGTAAATTCTTACCTTGGCTTTTACGTATAGCGCACAATCTTGCTATCGATTATTTCCGTCGGGAGAAGCGTTATCCAACTATCGTAATGGAGGATGGAAGTAATGTGTTTGATACACTTGAATTTTCTGAGGACTCTGCCGAATCAATTCAGATCCGCCAGGAAACATATAATCGGTTACGGGATATGATTGATAACCTGCCTAGCGTACAAAAAGAAGTCCTGATTATGCGTCATTACAATGATATGAGCTTTCAGGAGATAGCAGATGCTACAGGAGTGAGTATTAATACTGCTCTAGGTCGTATGCGTTATGCCTTGATCAATCTGAGAAAACAGATGACAACAACAGATCAGAGCAGATACGTATCTAACTGATTTTAAAAATATTATTTAGCAATTCTTATAACAGGCTATCTGGCTTTCATAAAGTCGGGTAGCCTGTTACTTTTTTTTAATATCCTGTATATACAATTTTAAGAATGTATCACGCGTTATTTTAACAAATAACTTCTTTTTACTCTTCTATCCTCTCACTTTAGAAACTTAAAAAAATAATTATGACCAAAACTTTTACTTCTAACGACATTATCAGGTATATATATGAAGATTTACCTGAAACAGAAAAACAATGCATAGCAGCACTCATCTCAACAGACAAAGAATTTAATACCTTATACAACGAATTACAACAGGCTCAGGAGATGCTTAACCAACTAACTCTTGCAGAGCCCTCTGATAAAACTGTAGATAAAATTCTGGATTTTTCCCGTAATTATACAGCTTGTCAGGTATAATTTTATATAGAAGCATTGAAAAGGTTAGGTCAGAGCATCTTCTGGTTTAACCTTTTTTCTTTTATTACAACTATAATTCTGTTAGTTTAGCATCCAACATTATATAAAAAGTACAAGAACTGTCTTATCAATAACTGTTTCATAAAAAGTCGGTTACTTTCTATAGATAAGGGAGATAAATAACAAAAAAAGCCAGCTGTACAAAAAATGTTTAGAATTGAACTGCATATCTGCTTTGCAGATGTGAAAGTTATTTCTTGATTTAATGACAAAACTAATAAAGTTTTTAATCATATACCTTATCGCTTGTCTTGTCAGTGCTCAATCCAAAGCACAGGGAGAAGACACACTAGAAGCCCATTTACAACAATTGACAGATGTTGAGAAAGTAAATTTCCTCAACCATCTGGCAGAAGTTTATTCTGTTCGTATTCCTTTGCAAGCCTTAAAATATGGAGAGCTTGCCTTAACCCATGCTCAGACAGCTAACTATACACAAGGTCAAGCCAAAGCTTTTAATAATATTGGAGAGTATTATTTGAATAATGGGGAATATGATAAAGCTAATGTACAATTTCAGCAAGCATTGAAAATTGGCTATACTATAGCCGAAACAGAAATTATAGCTACTTCCTTAACAAAAATAGGTGTAGTCTATTATTTTAAAGGGGACTATCAGAAAGCCCTTCACTATCTGCATAAAACACTACCACTCCACAAAAAACAATATAACCTACGTGCAATTGCCAATACGCAGAACACTATTAGCTATATATATGCGAATCAGGGATTTCCAGAAAAAGCTTTGGAATATGCATTGCAATCGTTACGTATCCGAAAAGAATTAAATGATCCCAATGAAATTGCTAAGTCACTTAATTCTTTAGGTGATTTTTATTATAATCAAAACAACCTGCGTAAAGCCCTTCATAATTATCTGGAATCTCTACGTATTAGTCGTCAGACTGGCAATCAAAGAGGGATTGCATTCGCACTGGATAATATTGGTAAAGTATATTTGCGTCAGGATCGCTTTCAGGAATCATTATTGTATTTCAGAGAAGCACTCACTATCAGTGAACAGCTTAACAGTGCAAAACAAACCGCTACTACCTATATCCATATGGGTAATACATATCAGGGTCTCCATGACAAGGCAAAAGCATACCGCTATTACACAGCAGCCTTACGGGTTCATTACAATCTAAAAAATGATCTGGAAATGGTCCCTATCCTGAATCAAATAGGCAAGTTCAATGCACTGAACCGAGATTTTAAGACAGCACTTTCCTTTCATTATCAAGCACTAAGTAAGGTAAAAAACAGCCAATCCCGTTTATTAAAACGGGATACTTATAAAGCACTGGCAGATAGTTATCTCCAAATGAAGAATGCCAATTCTTTTATGGAATACTACCAATTGTATTCTCAGTTGCAGGATTCTATTCAAAATGATGCCAGTCTTCGAAAAATCGCAGAACTCCAGACTCGCTTCGAATTAGAAGAGAATCAACAACATATTGAGCATGAGAATGAATTAAAAAACCTGGAAATAGAAAGACAGAAAACTGTCCAGAATTATCTGATTGCGATTATTCTTGCCGGAACATTTCTGATCATTACACTTATTGCATTTTATATCTCACATCTTCGGGCTAACAGACAGTTAAAAGTTCAAAACGAGACTATCATCCATAAAAACAGGCAACTAAGGAAAGTAAATGAAGCGCTAAAAACGCTGAATGATAAACTCATTGAATCAGAGGCAGAACTTCGCAAAACTAATGAAACAAAAGATAAATTCTTTTCTATCATTGCCCATGATCTGCGAGCCCCACTAGCCACTTTTAGTTCTTTTCTTACCGCATTATCAGATGCAGATGATAGCTTTACTCAAGAAGAAATTGAGTTTATCACAAAAAGTACCCAGAAGTCACTCAAAAATTTAACAGATTTACTGAATAACCTGCTACAATGGTCACGTTCTCAAATGGGAAGTATTCAGTTTAATCCTCAATCAATTATTTTACAAGAACTTATTCAACAGACAGTAAGCTTGGTTGCTGAAGAAACGGCCAATAAGTCTATAAGTATTGTCTCTAAGATTAATCCGGAAGCTATAGCCTTTGCAGACGCCAATATGCTTGACTTCGTCATACGAAATATTGTATCCAATGCTGTAAAGTTCACCCCTAAAGGTGGTAATATTATGATTGAGTCCTTTGATGGCCAAGACAAGAAATTTCTGGGTGTCCGGATAATAGATACAGGGGTTGGAATATCTCAAGATAATCTGAAAAAACTATTCGATCTGCAAATTGGCTTTACAACAATAGGTACAGCGAATGAAAAAGGAACCGGTTTAGGGCTAGTACTTTGTAAAGAGTTTGTGGAGAAAAATGGAGGAAAGATATTTGTTGAAAGCGAACCAGGTAAAGGCACACAATTTTCGATTACAATCCCCAAAAATACTATAAGGCTATCTGCTAACTAAATTCATACAAATAGCAGGAATATTTCTTACATTTTTTTGTACGTTTTTTGCAGCTTATGGATATTTGTAAAAATATATAAGCATGACAAAGAAGGAACGGTATCAGCATTTTATAGCTTATTTCAGTGAGCATTCGGAAAATCCACAAACAGAGCTAAATTTTGAAAATCCATATCAATTACTTGTTGCAGTAATTCTTAGCGCACAATGTACAGACAAACGAGTCAATCTGACTACTCCCGCTTTATTTGAACGTTTTCCCAATGCTTTCACACTTGCCAATAGTCACTTTGATGAGTTATTTCCATACATCAAAAGCATATCCTATCCCAATAATAAGACAAAACATTTATTGGGAATGGCGAAAATGATTATCTCCGATTTTGGAGGGGAAATACCAGAAACAGTTGAAGAGCTACAACGTCTGCCAGGAGTAGGTCGCAAGACAGCCCATGTAATCGCATCTATTGTTTACAATCAACCAGTTTTAGCAGTAGATACGCATGTATTTCGTGTGTCAAAACGTTTGGGTCTGGTAAGTGCGAAAGCATCAACACCACTCGCTGTCGAAAAAGAGCTGGTCAAATATATTCCTACAGACCTGGTTTATAAATCGCATCATTGGCTAATTTTACATGGTAGATATATATGTGTGGCTAGAAAACCTAAATGTCCGGAATGTCCACTTACCAATTTTTGTCTGTTTTACGCAAAACTCGTAAAAAAACAATCCAGAGTATCAGATACTATTCAGACAAATTCATCGTTATAAAAAGAACGTAGGCAATAAAAAAGCGAAAGACTATTAGGTCTTTCGCCTCTGTGTAATATATTCAACAGAAATAGACTATTTTCGAATAATCATACGCATAGAACGGCTTGATGTACCAGCTTCTACAGTATATATGTAAATACCGTCAGGTAAATTATCAGGTCTTTTAAAGACAACTTCATGTTCTCCAGCCTCAAATGCCTCATCTATGATACCCGTGATTTTACTACCCACAATGTTATAAAGCGTAATCTTTACTACTTGAGGACGTGATATGTAAAAACTAATAGTAGTCTGTTCCTGAAAAGGATTTGGATAGTTAGCTTTAACTGTAAAAGTCGGATCTTTCTCTTTAACAGAATTAACGGCAATTACTTGACCAAACGAATGGCTTAAAACCCCTACCTGTACACTCAATATAAATAAAAGTAATAGTAAACGTCTCATAGTTCATAGTATTAAAAAATCAAAATAAGAAATAACTCAATTAACTTAAATTCTTTTATCACAAAATCTGTACCAGCTTTATGATATGTACGAATATAGATGCTTTTTTTGTAAAAAGATATACTATTTTTCCCAAAGCAGCGTTAACGTAACTATTTTGTCTAATTCGTCTTTTATCAAACTACAAGGATTAACAATTTTCTAATGCCCATGTCTTTTATTTATATAAAAAACTCCTACTTACTGCTTTGTTATATTAGTAATTCCAGATATACATAATATAACCACTTGTTCTCCTATTCCGAATAAAAAGAATCAGACTTCCACTATTTTATCAATAAGCTAAAGGCCTTTATCTATTTTAGTAAAAGTCAATTCATACTTTTAAGTAACAATTGCCTATGTTTATTATCTTTCTGTAAGACTATCAGATACTATATATCTAAGACAATAATAGGTGAAATAAATACTATTCAAATCACAATTTTTTCCCATCCCTATAGTTAGAGGTGAAAAACTCTATATATTTATTCATTAACATGACAAAGGCCAAAATAGTTTGTACTTTTCCAATCTGTTTAATCCTTTTTTAAATACAACAGTATCAAAATTCAGGTTATAACCCATTCATATTACTATATATGATAGCCCTATCTGATTATGTGAATCTTTCCTGACTGAGTTATTTTTTTCGATTCCAACTGATAAATGTAGGTTCCAGCAGAGAGTGATTTTGTATCCAACGTAATTTCAGATTCTCCAGCAGCCACCCTCTCATTTGAAAGTAGAGAATCAACAAGTTTCCCCTGCATAGAGTATAGTCTCACAGAAATACGATCATTCTGAGTTAATTTAAGTTTGATATAAACCAGAGAAGTAGAAGGATTGGGATATACATCTATGTAAGTAGCTAGTTCGGGTTCATTTGCTAATACCAATGCATCTTTTAATTTCTGTATACGCCCCGAAGAATAGTTACATATATACAACTCACGATGCTGATCTTCACCAAAGGCAGAGATATTACCATTCATTTTCATCAAAAACTCATTAGTTGCTTTTTTGCTTGTACTATCATAGGTCAATGTCCACATATTGCCACTCACAAAATCTCCATAAATATACTTACCATATAATGCGGGCAAAAGACTACCTCTATATACAAGTCCTCCTGTTACAGAACGTCCTGTACCAGATGATTGTATATAATCCCAAACAGGATCTATCAGATTTTGTGTTGGACAGTTGGCAGAAGGATTATAACAAGCCTTTCCTTCCCGGTATCGCCATCCATAATTTCCTCCTTTGGTAATAAGGTTAATCTCCTCACGGGCATTTTGTCCGACATCTCCTGCCCACAGATATCCTGTAACCGGATCAAAGCTAAACTTCCAGGGATTACGCAACCCATACGCATAAATTTCGGGCCTGGCACCAGTTATAGTAACAAATGGGTTATCAGATGGTATAGAGTAAGTGTCAATGCCTGGTATCTGGTTTACATCTATACGCAGGATCTTACCCAATACAGTAGATAGACTTTGTCCGTTATTTTGAGGGTCACCACCACTCCCTCCATCTCCGGTAGCTATATACAGATACCCATCCTTCCCAAATGCCAGTTTCCCCCCATTGTGATTTGAATAAGGCTGATTAAAAACCAACAATATTTTCTCACTGGAGGCATCTCCTTGATTTGGATCATTCGGATTTACATGAAATCTGGAAATCACAGTCTGGAGTTGTCCCTTATCTGTACGAGTATAGTTTACATACAAATAACCATTGTAACGATAGCTGGGATCAAATGCCATCCCTAATAATCCCATTTCTCCTCCGGAAGTAATACGGGTATGTATGTCCAAAAAGGTAACTACCTGCATATTGGTTATGTTGCTGTCATTGGGAAACACTTTAATAATACCTGCCTGTTCTACTACAAACAATCGATCTGACAAGTCGTTAGCATGCGTAATTTCAATAGGTTTTGAGAAAGCACTCAGTTTAGGAAAAGCATCCTGTAACAACAAAGAAGACTGGGCACCTACATATAAAGGTACACACAGAAAGTAAATCCCCAGAAATGCATTTAGCAGAGTAGTAATTTGTTGTAATCGCATAAGAGCTAAGTTTATATGTATGGGTAGCGTTTTTCTTTAAATGAAAACATTCTGCTACTGATTATTTTAAAACTCTTTACATTTGAGGCCAAAGACATCCTATACTATACCAGAAATACGCTTTTTCATGAAAATTGGATTGATTTCAGATACACACAGTTTTTTAGACCCAAAGGTTTTTGACTATTTCCAACATTGCGATGAAATATGGCATGCCGGAGATATAGGTGAACCAGAAGTAATAAACCATCTTGAAAACTTTAAGCCTGTCAGGGCCGTATACGGAAATATAGATGCACCAGAAATTCGCCAAAAATATCCTGAAAATCAAAGATTTGTTTGCGAAAATTCGGATATTTGGATTACACATATCGGAGGATACCCACCAAGATACAATCCAAAAGTTTTAAAGCTTTTGAAGGATAATCCGCCGAATATATTCATTTGTGGACACTCCCATATACTAAGAGTAATGCCAGATCAGCAATTTGGGAATTTCATCTATATGAACCCGGGGGCAGCTGGTCAGGAAGGTTTTCACTCAATTCGTACTATTTTACGTTTTGATCTTGAGAATAAAAAGATTTCTAATCTGGAAGCTATTGAATTAGGTAAAAGAGGGAGATAATTAATGAAACCTCCAGCTTCAACCAATTATGAAACACCATTGTTATGTCCAGTTCAACTACATTGTTATCTCTAGACACTGAGACTATTGCAAGACGTATTGCTGTAGTCGATATGCTAAGAGGAATCGCCCTGATTTTATTAACACTAGGCTGCATTCTTGTCTGGTTTCACGAATCGGCTCGATTTTCACAAAATCAAACTATTTCAGTTACTGTTACAATTACGCGGTATCTCGCAGAAGCAGGTGCATTAGCCTTAATCTTTGTTTTGGGGATGAGTATCTTCTTTTTCAAAAAATATCATTTCTCTATAGAAAAATATAATGTGGCAATTGCTTCATTTATCATTCTAGCTCTATATAGCATTCTTTTCTCCGCCCCTCTATTTACCTTTGTAGTTCAGTTCTCCTTCTGGTTCTGGGTAGTAATACTACTAGCTTTATTCTCTCTGGGCTGGTGTGCAGGCTATTTATTTCAGAACTACCTGTTGCTGGATGCAGAAAAATATATGGTTTATATGAACCGTAAACATGATTTTCGCAAGGTGATGCTTGTATTTGGGCAAGCCCCCCTCTTCTTTTTTATAACCATGTTATTTTTTGTTCAGGTACTGTCCTGGCTCACGGTTCTCTCTGCGGGATTCACATGGACAGATATTAATCTACTAGCTGGTTATACTGGATTACCTAACGATTTTGGCTACTCACTTCCGCGTGTTTATCTGGTCGGCTTCTGTCTGCTAGCATTATTATATCCACTTTGCAAAGCCTATGGACACTTTAAAGCATTACATCCTCATGGCTGGCTTAAGTATCTCTAGCTAGCCATTACTCACCTTTTCCTTTAGGAAGTTTAAATCGGAATTGAGTTCCTTTACCAGGCTTACTGGTTACTGTAATCTTAGAACCGTGTGCTTCTACAATATGTTTGGTAATAGCCAGTCCTAATCCTGTACCACCACTATCTTTTGAACGACTTTTTTCTACACGATAGAACCGCTCAAAAATTCGCTTCAGATGTTCTGGTTCAATTCCTGGCCCATCATCCCGCACAGAAACTACCAATTGATCTTTTTCGCTTTCAATCTCTACAACTACTTTTCCAGCTTCATTGCCATATTTAATCGCATTATCAATAAGATTAGTCATCACCTGACTAATTCGATTCTTATCGGCATACGCAATCATCTTAGGAATCTGATGCTTATCAAACTTAAGTTTGATATTCTTTGCTATTGCGGTTTCTTCTAATTGCTCAAAGATATCACTGGTAAGCTGATAAAGATCAAAATGAGAAAACTGCATTTTAATCTCTCCACTTTCCATACGAGATAAAGTCAGCAGATCCTGCACCAGAATATTGAGGTTATCAAGGCTACGAGCTGACTTCTCCAGAAATTTATCCCGGACCTTTTCATCCTCGATGGCACCATCCAGCAAGGTATGAATGAATCCCTGAGCAGCGAAGATTGGAGTTTTAAGCTCATGCGAAATATTTGCAACAAATTCTCTGCGGTACTCTTCCATTCGTTTGAGTTCATCTATTTCCTGCTGCTTGCGGGTAGCATAGGTATAAATCTCCTCATTCAGTCGCTTGACAGGGTTAGCATCACGAAAGATGCGTTTTTTGGGAACTTTAAAATCTTTTTGCTTAATCTTATCCAGCATAGTATAGATCATATTCAGCTCTCTGAATACAAGAAATTCCAATGCTACATAAATAAACAGAAAAGAAGACAGAAATGACAGACTGAACGTAACAACTAAAGCACGTTCAGACACATTATCAACAAAAGCTAGAAAAACAGTAGTAATGCAGGCAATTAATAATGCTGCAAGAAGAGAAACTCCTTTAGAACCAAAAAGCATGACACGATAACTACGTTAAATAGTTGTCTGAGAGATTCTGATCAAGCATTACAATTAAGTAAGGATCTTAAAACCCAGACAAGTATCAAACGATAAACAAGAAACAGTCTATTCCGTCAGATCAAACTTATATCCAACACCTTTGACTGTTTTAATATGATCTTCTCCGATTTTCTCTCTTACTTTTCGAATATGTACATCTACGGTACGAGCCAAGACATATACGTCCGTACCCCAGATATTTTGCAATAAATCATCCCGGCTAAATACCTTGTTAGGATTTTGAGCCAGAAAATAAAGTAATTCAAACTCTTTCTTTGGCAATGTAATCTGATTGCCCCGATTAGTGACAGTATAGCTCTTCCGGTCAATGGTCAGATCACCAATTGAAACCTTATCTTCCTGCTTCCCTTTCTTGGATTCACGCCGAAACAGAGCGTTTATCCGACTCATTAATGCCCGCGGTTTAATAGGTTTGGTTATATAATCATCCGCACCTACGTCAAAAGCTGCTACTTCAGAATATTCTTCAGCCCGTGCAGTCAGATATATAATAAAAGTATGATTAAGCTCAGACATTTCACGTAACCGACGCCCTGCTTCTACCCCATCCATATGAGGCATCATAATATCCATCAATATCAGGTGAGGGATAAATGTCTTTGCAATCTCAATAGCTTTCTTACCATCAGATGCCACTTTTACCTCATATCCCTCTTTGGTTAAATTATATTGGAGTAATTCTGCAATATCTGCTTCGTCATCTACAATCAGTACTTTGTACGTTTGATTGATACTCATAAAGGTTGGGTTTACAGTAAGAGGATTCTGCTTATTGCCTGTAATGACAGATAGATTTATATTATCTGCTCAAAAATACTATCTTTTTTTGGATAAAAAATCTCACCTGCTATAAACTAGCACAATAATAAAAAACCGGAAGGCACAATCGACTGCATTCCGGTTTTCGTATGTAGCAATTCATTAAATAATATTATTTTTGCAAAGCTTTTTTTACAGCATTCTCAAGAGACTTTCCATGAAGGTCAGTATCCAGGATTACTCCATCTTTGTCGATCAGGAAAGTAGCAGGAATCGCCTCAATACCGTAGTCCTCAGCAGCTTTACTATACCAGAACTTTAAATCGGATACATGGTTTTCCCATGTTAATCCATCCTTGGAAATAGCTTGTTCCCACTTTTGTTTATTTTGATCTAAAGAAACGCTATATACAGTAAATCCCTGATCTTTATACTTTTCATATAGTTTCACGACATCAGGATTTGATTGCCGGCAAGGTCCACACCAGCTAGCCCAAAAGTCAAGTAACACTACTTTGCCTTTTAATGAAGAAAGCTTAATGACCTTTCCCTGAGGATTGGGCAAGGATATCTCGGGTGCCTTCTGACCAGCCTCCGGGGTTCCAGTTCTGGTAGGATATGTGAATGCTGTAACTACACTTAGTACAGCAAAAATCATCACTGATTTAATTAAAGCGGTCATTTTTATAGAATTTATAATACGGGAAAGATTACTTGAATACAAAGATATTGAAGTTGTGTAGAATAATTCTTAAAGCTAAAAGTTATCTTTTGTGCTGCAGTTCGTCTATTTTTCGATCCATAACGTATTTTGACTATTCTCTCAAAAAACGCTTGGCCCGCTACAAAATATAATCGTTTAGTTCTTTTTAAATTATACTATGCAACTTCATTTTTTAAAAACTATTTTGTGTTTTAATCCTTTATAGTTTTTAAGTTCCATCTCTACAGCACCCACAAACATATCGGCTTCTATTTTTACAGGAATCCGGTTTTTGTCATCTGTAATCCAGACACGAATGGAAGACTCGCCATCAAACATCTCATTTTTAGGCATAACAGGAGTTATTTTGATACAGCGAATTTTTCCATATTTCGTTGATATCTCTTCTTTTCCTCTATACTTTACTTTAAAGTCATACACCTTATCATCAAAAAATGCAGGGATTGGCACTACATCTCCAATATGTAGTGTATTAAAATCAATAATTCGCATATAACAATATCCACTAATGATATCCTGAATATTGGTAGGCATATCAAACTCTTTGGATACATCATTCTTCTCTTCTGACCGAATTGTCTTTCCTGCATAATTAAAATACACAGTTTCCTGCTTTTTATATTTTCCTTCCTGAAGGTCTGTCTGAAACCTGTGTGGGATCAATGCAGATGTATCTACATAAGATTTCCAGGTATCTCTGATTTTCACAATCCAATCAAATGCACCGACAGATTTACCATATGCAGTCACCTCAAAACAGGGACGATCATTAATTTTATGGATTTGGTTACTTACTTTCACTATCCCCTCTCCTGCATTAATAAATCCATAGTGTACACGGTATTCCAAAATTTCTCCGGGGCCAAAGCTTTCATTCTCCACTATACGATAAGAATCTACTATATGAAAACCACATAGACCTATAATGGCAAGAAGTGAAAACAAGATAACTTTCTTCTTCATCGCAAGGTATTTAAATAATTATTCATAGTTGAACCATAAACCTGCTTAACAAAAATACAAAATTCGTGCTAACTTATTCAGAAACGTAAGTTTTGACAGTATTTTACTATAAATCAGTTTGCTAGGGTTTTCTGCAAATATAAACCCCCAGCTTTTTGTTATACCAAAAAACTGGGGGGAATGTTACAATTACCTGATAAAGTGTCAGGATTATAAACTGAAATGGTAATTAATTCTTAATAATTTTAAATTCTACACGTCGATTTTGTGCACGTCCTTCTTCTGTCTCGTTATCTGCAAGAGGAACAGATTCCCCATATCCATGAACCACAATACGGCTAGGGTCAAGACCTTTACGAGAAGTAAGATAATCTTTTACACTGGTAACCCTACCTTCCGAAAGTTTTAAGTTGTACTCATCTGTACCCATAGCATCTGTATGTCCGGCTATTTCGATGGTAATCGCAGGATTCTCAACCATGAATTCGGCAACACGATCCAGTTCAGGATAAGAAGCATCATTTAACTGAATCTTATCAAAATCGAAGAATACGTTATTTAATCGAACAACTACGTTTTTCTCTATTGGTACCAGATACAAATCGCGACTTATAATTTTACCTACACTAACAGTAGTATCTTTGGATGTCGCAGGCAAAAGAGGAGTATCATCAGAGTTTAATACTGCATCGTTGGTATTACCTGTTGCGGCTACTACAAATTGTTCTTTGTTTTCTAGCACACTTACATTTCGCAGTGTGGTATCCATTAACGAAGCAGTCTGATTGGCGTCGGCTTTTAATCCAGAAAGATCAATATTATCAGACACAGAAATGAAACCAGGAGCTTTTGCACGGAAACCATATCTCTTACCATAAGGTAATACAATTTTGTATTCACCTGTAGTAGCATTACTACGAGCAACCCCTAACTCACCACCACCCGGCAATACTTCATAGCTAATCATAGCATCCAGAGGCTGACGCGTCTTGGAGTTGAAAACCTTACCAGATACTAATACGACAGGATCAGGACGAAACTCTTCTTTCAACTTTACACGCACAATATCACTTCCGCCTTTACTATTTTTATCAGCTACTAAATAAGCATATTCACCAGTAGCATCCATTGTATAGTATGTATCTGCTTCTTCAGTATTGATTGGGTTTCCCATATTAACAGGCTTAGACCATTTCTGCCAGCCATCCCCTTCTCTACGAGCAATATAAATATCATGTGATCCTAAACCTCCTGGCCGATCACTACTGAAATACAACGTTTTACCATCTGCAGCGAGAAAAGGTGTATCCTCACTTACGTTTGTATTAATATCTGCACCTAATGATTGAGGCCTGGACCATTTTCCATCTTCCTTCAGCGTACTAACATACAAATCACTTGCTTCACTATTTTTGACCTCACTAAAAGCCAGTATCAGAAACTTACCGTTATTAGCTAAAACCGCATTGGTAAATACACCCTTATTCATTTCCTGAAATCCTTCAATTTCCAGTTGTTGAGGTACAGACCAGCCATTAGCTGTGCGATTTGACGCAGAGAAACCAGGTCCTTTGTATTTTCCATTTTTAAATGCACCCCGTATAATTAATGTACTACCATCAGGGGTAACACTCTCTACAGAATTAAACTGTTCAAGATTAAAAGGCAATGGCATCCGCTTAGCTTTGCTCCATTTTCCATCAGGCCGTTTTGTACAAAACCAGATTTCCTGAGATTCATCAGCTCCAAAAAGATTGTCCTGACGACCATCAATTGCAAAATACAATGTTTGTCCATCAGGGGTCATTACGGGACCCAACTCATCATAGGTACTGTTTACAGAATCACCCAAATTTTCAATTTCATACGATTTGGGATCAATGCTAACACTACGTTTTTGGCCCCACGCAAAAGTAGCGGACAAAAACAGTAGCAGAATAGGGAAAATTTTAGAAGACTTCATGCTTTTCGTAATAAAAATGTGGAGTAGATAGTTACATTGCTGGTATAAACTAAGTTATAGGATTTTAACTTCATTATCACGAAGTTACAAAGATTACAGATACAGACATGGATTAAACTTCTTTTTTTGGTTTGTACAAGATTTATTCCATCAAGTTACGATTAGAAGGCTAAATATATAGATTAAAGTCTGTATACATATTATTTTCTCAGAGGTTACATGTGTATGTTTTTAAGACATGATTCATCTGGTTTCTACTTTACTTTTCATACAATATCTATTTACAACTCTTTTTTAGTATAAAAATCACTCTCAACTATTAATACGCCTTGTATTATTTATGTAAGTTATTTTCATAAAACTATTCTTTAAAACGCTTTTTTTTTCCTAACTGTAGGAATGCTACAATATCATTAAGTTACCTTAACAAGCTCTGATTCAACTTTTATGTGAAAGTTGTTATGTTTATATAAAATATGAAAAAAGTTTTTGAAGATGCTTACAAAGATAAAAACTTTTCTTTCCGGACTATCTACAAATCAGGAATCTACACCTGAAATTAAGCTATATGACTTAGGCTTGCTTAAAGATACTGTAGGCAATAATCCTGATAGTTTGAGAGAAATTATCACCTTATTTCTTCAAAGTAAACCTGCAGAACTGGAGCAATTAGAACTGGCGGTCAAAGACCATAACTTATCTGCTATAGCACGATGGGCACACTGCATTAAAGGAAATCTGAAGTTATTTGGAATGGACGAAACTTACAATCAACTGGTCTGGATTGAATTGATTGCTAAAAAAAATGAGAAACAATGGAACAATGATATTGAAGTGTATTGGCAAAGAATAGATCAGACATTTACATTAATTCTTAGTCAGTTACCCAAGGAATTAATATATATGCATGCTGAATAAATTTGTATTACTAACCATATAACTAAAAAAGCCTGGTATACCAGGCTTTTTTAGTTATATGGTTTTGGGCAATTATTTAGGCAACCGCTTTTAATGCAATATATTTAGACTTTTCAAATTCGCTACGAGCATATTCATAATCTACAACAAATTCACGAATATCAGTACGTGATGGCAGATCAAACATCAGATTTGTCATGATAGCTTCGCATATAGAACGTAATCCACGTGCCCCCAACTTACATTCTACAGCCTGGTCAACAATATAATCCAGAGCATCACTATGGAAGGTAAGCTGAATATTCTCCATTTCAAACAGTTTCTGGTATTGTTTGGTAATGGCATTTTTAGGCTCTGTCAAAATCTGACGTAAAGTTTCCCGACTCAATGGCTCCAGATAAGTTAATACCGGAAGACGTCCAAGTAATTCGGGGATCAAACCAAAGGAACGAAGATCCTGAGCTGTCACGTACTTCAGCAGGCTTTCATTTTCATGTACTGTATCGAAAGCAGCACCTCCACTAAATCCAATAGGACGGGTGTTGATCCGTTTGCTGATGTGACGTTGGATACCTTCAAATGCCCCACCACAAACGAAAAGAATATGCTCTGTATTAACAGCGATCATCTTCTGGTCAGGATGCTTTCTGCCACCTTGTGGGGGAACATTTACCAAAGAACCTTCCAACAATTTAAGCAATGCCTGTTGTACACCTTCGCCACTCACATCCCGGGTAATAGATGGATTATCAGATTTGCGGGCAATCTTATCTATTTCGTCAATATATACAATGCCTCTCTCAGCCTTTTCCACATCATAATCAGCAGCTTGTAACAAACGAGTCAAAATAGTCTCAACATCTTCTCCAACATAACCAGCTTCTGTAATTACAGTAGCATCAGCAATACAGAAAGGCACCTGTAACAAACGAGCCATAGTACGGGCAAGATATGTCTTTCCTGTACCTGTTTCGCCTACCATGATAATATTTGACTTCTCAATAAGCACTTCATCCTCAGTCTTAGGCTGCATCAAACGCTTATAGTGATTGTATACAGCTACAGAAAGTACCTTTTTTGCTTCATCCTGCCCTACAACGAACTGATCCAGAAACTTCTTCATATCGGAAGGTTTAATCAGATTCAATTTGGGGGTTGTACTTTTCTCTTTTGGGCGAGTTTCTTCAATAATAATCTGATGTCCTTGTTCAATACAACGATCACAAATATGTGCGTTTATACCTGAGAGCATCAGGGAAACTTCTTTTTTGCTTCGCCCACAGAAGGAGCAGCTAATCTGAGCCATAAATGTATAGTAGAAACTTGTGCAGCACTGAATTATTTTGTCTTCAAATACTGCGTATTGAATTTCGATTTAATAATATTTATCTGTCTACTCTGCAAAAGGTAAACCGAAGACAAAAGTAAACAGATTTTTGTTTACATCCGTTTTTTTATCTATCAAAATAAAGAACCTGCTTCTATAGTCAGAAAGCAGGTTCTTTATGTAATTGATGCAGAAGCAATTTATGGTTGCTTATATTTTGTCAACAACTTTATCAACTATTCCATAAGCTAATGCCTCATTGGCATCCATCCAATAATCACGGTCAAAATCTTTCATGATCTGCTCTACAGTCTTTCCACAGTTATCCGCCAAAATCTGAGCACCAATCAGTTTTGTTTTTTCAATCTGACGCGCCTGAATCTCCAGATCAATGGATTTTGCCTGGAAGTAACCACCAATACTTGGTTGGTGAATCATTACTTCTCCATGTGGATAGATAAATCTACGACCTTTTGTACCTGCAGAAAGTAGGATAGATCCCATAGAAGCAGCCAGCCCCATACATATAGTAGACACAGGCGACTGAATCATTTTCATGGTATCATAGATTACCATGCCTGATGTTACCACTCCACCTGGACTATTGATATAAAAAGTAATTTCTTCACCTGGTTTTTCAGCATCCAGATACAACAGTCTATTTACCAGATAGCGGGCTGAATCGTCATCAACGACTCCCCATAAAAATATTTTACGTTGTTCTAAAAACTTTTTCTGAAAAACCCGATCTCCAAACACATTTTCTAACACTTCTGGTTTTGGCATCTCAGGCTCTTCATCAGCATATCTATAAGGATTCATATTATCTTTCTTTAATTGTTAAATGGTTGAAATAGCTAAGGGATTAAAAAGAAGAGACTACTGTCAACTACTAAGTATGTCTCAGCTAAGATTAACTATCTATTACTTTAATGGAGCTTCTTTTTCTTCACGAATCAGGATTTCATCAATCAATCCATATTCCAGTGCTTCTTTGGAAGTAAGCCAGTAATCGCGATCAGAATCAGCTTTCACCTGATCATGAGACTTACCACTATGATTTGCCAGGATAGTGTACAATTCATTCCTAAGTGCAACCAACTGTTTCACAGAAATCTGAATGTCAGAAGCTTGTCCACCAGCAACGCCGGATGGTTGGTGAATCATCGTACGGGCATGTTTCAGAGAGGAACGCTTGCCTTTCGTACCACCAGCTAACAATACAGCGGCCATAGAAGCAGCAATACTTACGTTAATAGTAGCGACATCCGGACGAATGTATTGCATGGTATCATAAATACCCAAACCTGCATAAACAGAACCTCCCGGACTATTGATATATAATAGAATATCCTTCTTAGGATCGGCAGATTCCAGGAATAACAGCTGAGCTATAATTATATTAGCAATGTTGTCATCAACCCCCATCCCTAAAAATATAATGCGATCAGCCATGAGACGCGAAAAAACATCTACCTCACGGAAGTTCATAGGACGTTCCTCAATAACGGCACGGGTCATATTTTCGACATGATGAACATAGCCATCAACCGCTGAACCGCTGATGTTTTGCCCTTTCACGGCATATTTGCGAAATTCTTCGCTACTTAAATCTTTGTAGAACATACGATTATCAAAAAAAAGTTGCGGATGGCAAAATACAAATTATAACGAAACAAAAAAGCCCTTTGCCAAAAAGGGCTTTCTTCTCATTTACAATTACCGTACCTTTTTCTAAATAATTAAACAAAGACATAAATGCAGGAAATAATGACCTGCTAAAACAAAATCGGGCAAAACACTCTATAGTAGAGGTTTTGCCCGATAAAATAGTTAGCTAATACAACAATTCGCTATATATGAATCACTTATGAAGCAACTTCTTCTGTTTTATTAAATTCTTCTGTACTTACTTTCTTTACCTGAGGAGTAATTTGATCTTTCACGAACGCTGCCACTTTGTCAGTAAATACACGTTGGAAAGTATTCATATAGTTCTGTCCTTTCTCAGCTTTCAGGAAGTTATCAGCCAATTGATTCAGAAGGCTTTCGTTCTCAGGAGTATCATTCTGCAGGAAGTTATAGACTTCTTTGAAAGAATTTTTAGCCTGTTCCAATACTTCTTCGTGCTCTACTTTCAGGTCATGATCCTTGGCAATTTTATCTTTGATAATTGTCCATTTCAAACCTTTTACGAACTCATCATATTCTTTAGCGATCTCTTCATCTGAAAGATTCTTGTTTGATACTTTCAGCCAGCGTTTTAAGAACTCATTAGGAAGGTCAATGGAGGTAGTTTCTACCAGTTGGTTCTGAATATCGCGTAACAAACGGTTGTCACTTTCTTTATCGTATAGTTTCTGAAGTTCCTGTGTAAGTTTTTCCTTAAATTCTTCTTCACTTTTCACATCTTCACCATATACTTTCTTGAAGAATTCTTCATTCATCTCTGCAGGAACCTGACGATCGATATCTGCAATAGTTAACTCAAATTTACCCGCTAGCTTGTCTGCTTCTTCCTGAGGTATTTGGGTAAACAACCGTACAGAATCACTGTCTGCAAAAATTGACTGAATGTCAAAAACAATTACATCTCCTTTTTTCTTTCCAAGGAATAATGGTTTAGCTTCCTCTTTCAGTTTGTTTACAAACAGATATGCATTCTCTTTTTGAAATTCTCCACCTTCAATTTGTTTCAATCCACCAAACGCCAGATCCTGTTCTCCTACTTCTTCTGGATTAATATAGTTTCCATGACGAGCCTTCAGGTTATCAAGTGAATCGTTGATATCCTTATCTGTAATTTCAACTTCTGTACGTGTCAGGTTCAGCTTGTTTACATCATACGTAAACTCAGGTACCAGACCAATATCATAACTGAAAGAAAATTCACGTTGAGTATCCCAGTCAATACCTTCAGCTTCTGTCTGATTTGGAAGTGGATCTCCAACAATAGACAGTTTATTCTCTTTAATATAGCTATCTACTGATTCGATCAATAGGTTATTTACCTCATCAACAAGAATACCTTTACCATACATTTTCTTCAGCAAGCCTGCAGGTACTTTACCAGGGCGAAATCCTTTGATAGAAGCAGTTTTGCTGTAATCTTTTAATTTTTTCTCTACGCGGGGCTGATAATCTGCTTCTTCCAGTGTGATACGAATGGAGGCATTGGTCGTATCTTTTTTGTCTAAGGTGATGTTCATAATTGGATTTGTTAGATGATTAACTGCTGATCAACCTTACATTAACCAGCAATAAAATTTTGTATTCAACTGAAAGCTTGCCAGAACTTCTAATACCCAAATCCGGCCGCCAATTTGCTATTAGTAAAAAAACCCCCAAAACTGCGAAAGCTGCTTTGAGGGTTTAGTGCGGATGGAGGGACTCGAACCCCCACGCCTCGCGGCGCCAGATCCTAAGTCTGGTGCGGCTACCAATTACGCCACATCCGCAAAAGGAATGCAAAGGTAAAAAAGCATTTTAAAAAGTCAAACATCGTGCTCACTTTTTTTAAAAAAAATTCTTTTTTGGAAAAGAACATACGCCCCGATGATCAATCATTGCATTTTTTTGTTTATTTTATGACATTTAGTTGTCTGACTGCACAGTATTGACACACATTTGAAACCTGATACAACCAGACATTGCATGTTTGCAAAGCATCTTGTTTTCAGAGTAAGAATATGTTTGGATGCTTATTTACATCCGGCAGTTATGATTCAAAAGATATTTAAAAAGTAAACCGGCAGATTTACAAATGCAGACAGATAGTGTGACAATCGAATCTCAGCCTATCACCGAACAGGATAGAGCCGAACAAGAACGCAGGGAAATTCTCCGAAAATATCGGAAGCTCCTCCGTTCTATAAAACCCATGTTAAAGGATGGAGATGCAAAAATCATAAAGAAAGCGTTTAATACAGCTGCCGAAGCACATAAGGGAATGCGCCGGAAATCCGGAGAGCCCTATATATATCACCCATTGGCAGTAGCTCAGATTGCAGTAGATGAGATAGGACTAGGCCCTACTTCTGTAGTATGTGCTCTACTTCATGATGTGGTTGAAGATACCGACATGGAGATTGAGGACATAGAAAGGGAGTTTGGCTATAAGGTAGCAAAGATTATAGATGGTCTGACTAAGATTTCAGGTGTATTTGAATATGGAACATCTCAGCAAGCAGAGAACTTCCGGAAAATGCTTCTGACGTTATCAGATGATGTGCGGGTAATCCTCATTAAACTGTCAGATCGCCTGCATAACATGCGGACTTTAGCTAGTATGGCGCGTAACGGACAACTAAAGATTGCATCCGAAACGATGTATCTATATGCTCCGCTTGCACACAGATTAGGTCTATATGCGATAAAATCAGAACTGGAAGATCTCTATCTTAAGTATACAGATCCGGACATTTATAAATCCATTGCCGAAAAATTAAAACAGACAAAAGCTGCTAGGGAAAAATTTATTGCTGATTTTATTGCTCCTATTGAGAAAAACCTGCGGGATGAAGGATATGATTTTATTATAAAAGGACGTCCGAAATCAATTTACTCTATCTGGAAGAAGATGCAAAAGCAAAAGATTCCATTTGAGGAGGTTTATGACAAGTTTGCAATCCGGATTATTCTGCGAACAGATCTGGATAAGGAAAAAACTGCGTGCTGGCAGGTATATTCCATCGTTACAGACTATTATACTCCTAATCCGGACAGACTGCGTGATTGGATCAGTACACCTCGGGCCAATGGATATGAGTCATTGCATACTACAGCCATGAGTAAAACAGGCCAGTGGGTGGAAGTGCAGATCCGCACACAGCGTATGGATGATATCGCGGAGAAGGGATATGCAGCTCACTGGAAATATAAAGAGAATGGACAGATCCATGAAAATGAAAAGGGTGTAGAGCACTGGATTCAGGAAGTACGTCAGATGCTGGAAAATGAAGACGTTTCAGCTATCGAATTTGTAGATGACTTCCGAATGAACCTCTTTAATGAGGAGGTTTTTGTATTCACACCCAAAGGAGAGCTTAAAGTATTACCAGCAGGAGCTACAGCTCTGGACTTTGCCTTTGATATCCATACTGAAATCGGGATGCGATGCCTTGGAGCAAAAGTGAATCAGAAACTGGTTCCGATCAATTACATTCTGCATAACGGGGATCAGCTGGAGATATTGACTTCCAGTAAACAGAAACCCAGTGAAGACTGGTTAAAGTTTGTAGTTACATCAAAGGCACGTGCCAAGATTAAAGAAAGTCTGAAAGAAGAGTATAGACAGTTTGTCAGTGAGGGCAAAGATATTGTGGCTCAGCGTCTGAAGAAGCTCAAACTGGACCCTAATACGCATGAGATTGTGAATCAAATGCGTGCCTTCTTTGATGCCAAAACGCCTCAGGAGTTTCTGTATAAGGTAGGAAAAGGCATTATCTCAAAAACAGATATCAAGCGTTTCAAAAATGAGAAGGTTCAACGTGCTACTAATAATAAGAAAGAGTTCAATGACGCCAAATCATTTGAGGTTGAAATAAAGAAAGTAAGGGGGGTGGATTCAGACATGTTACTCATTGGTGAGGACATGGATAAGATTGACTATGAACTGGCTAAATGTTGCAATCCAATTCCCGGAGATGATGTGTTTGGATTTGTTACGGTTAATGAAGGTATAAAAATCCATCGGACTACCTGCCCTAATGCGGTAGGCTTGATGTCTAACTATGGTTATCGTATCATTAAAGCGAAATGGACATCTCAGAAGGAACTTGCTTTTCTGGCAGGCCTCCGTCTTACAGGCATTGATCGGGTAGGCTTGGTAAATGATGTTACGAAGATCATCTCTAACGAGTTAAAAGTGAATATGCGTTCCATCAAAATTGAAACCAATGATGGCATTTTTGAAGGTAATATAATGCTCTTTGTCAATGATACAGAGCATCTGGATACATTGATGAAAAAACTGAACAGAGTACCTGGCATTGTCAATGTAACGCGGTTTGACAATCAATAGCATTGCTATATCTTATTACAATGTTCTGGCAAATAAAAGAACTGTGACTAATATCAGATCACAGCTCTTTTATTTATTCTCAATCTTTTATCTATATAGATGCCACATGATCTTTAAATTTTGTCAACCATACATCCCAGTTGAATTGTGTTTCATATAAGTGCCGACTATTCTCAGAAAAGCGTTCGTACACACCAGCCACATGTATTTTTAATAATGCATTTATAAAGTCATCAACAGTCCCTGTTTCGTCAATTAGAAAACCATTTACTTCATTTTCGACCATAGACGATAGTCCTCCGGTATTACGAGCTATAATTGGTAATCCAAACATCATAGATTCAGCTAATACAATAGGTGTACAATCAGCCAAAGTAGGAAATAGAAAATAATTAGCATTTTCAAATTCTTTTTTTAATTGCATTGTCCCTTCAGTTGATCCTTTATTGATGAAAGTATGTAGAAACAGATTCTGAATAGAATGAACTTCTGCAGGATATTGCTTCAATCCAATAATTGTTAATTGTGAGGCATATCCCATTTCCAGTAAACGTTTATGCACTTCTATAGCAATATTAATCCCTTTTCTTTTCCACTCTACTCCTACTATCAACAAACTTATTTGTTTTTCGAATATTCTCTTACGATATGAAAGATCTGGAAGATTTGCTCCATATTTAAGCACCTTAACTTTAGAAGGCTCTACATTATAGTAATTAACAACAGAACTAGCAGCCCATTCTGAACTCAACAAAATAAGATCCGCATTGTTATAAGCTTTACTATCAATAGTATGCCCTTCTTTAATATTAAAGTTTGATAAATTTGTAAGTGCAGGATAATAATCTAACCCTAACTGAAATGTAGAGTCAGAATAGTAAACTATTTTACTCTTGGGACAAACAGTTTTGTCAAAATGTGCCAGTAATTGAACACAATTAAAAAAAAGAAGATACTCATATTGTTTTTGCTTCTTCTTTAGCTGTTTCTGTATCTGTTTTGATAAAACCCAAGAATAAAGAGTAGAATTTTTGAGCCGATATCGGTTAGAGAATACTCTGTTCATTATTTTTCCATACATCCGAACCCAGAAAGGAATGGCAGAAATAAATACTATTTCTACTACATAATGAGATTCAAGTGCTTTACAAGCATGGTAGGAAATACCACTAAAACTTTTTATATCAGTGGGATCATTTATAGAGATCACTAATAAGTTTTTATTGCTCATAGTGTATCTTTTTTGCTATTGTTAGTTCATCTGAATCTATGTATTCAAAACCAGATTCTTCTAAAAAGCTATAAATCTTTTTACGTAAAGAACCATTATCATGGATCTCAATTGCCAAATATTCACAGCTACTTAGTAGTTTAGCACTTATTTCTCGGTTATCAAATAAATATCGCTCGGCACCTTCTATATCTATCTTAAGCAGACATACTTTATCAGTATTCAACTGTTTGATATAATATGCAACATCATACCCTTTTAATAAACTTTTATCTTCGGTCTCCTCAACAGAAAAAGCCCATTCTCGCTTATCTCCACTTTCTATAACAGCCAGATAAGCTTCCCGATACCATAAGGCACTTTGAATAGAAATAATATCTGCAAAATCATTAACTGCAATATTTTTTTTTAACCGCTGAAAATTTCCAGATTCAGGCTCTATTGAGATAATTTTCGCATTAGGAAAAATTGATTTAAAATAAAGGGTAGACATACCTACATTCGCTCCAGCATCTATAATAGTAAGCTGACTATCTTTAGTGTATTCTTTCAACATCATATCTATAACAGGCTGATATTGCCTATAAATAAATACCTGAGAGTATACCCACTGATCACTACTTGGAAACTTGCGCAAATAGATTTCGTTTGCCTTTGAACCTATAAAAACCTTTACTTTATACTCATCTTTATATTCTTCTATTAACTGAGCATTGGAATCAACCAAAAAACTATATAAATAGTATATATTTTTTTCGCTCTCTGATACAGGTTGTTTAAGTAAACGTTTTATGTAATAGCTAATTAGCGTCCCTTTTTGTTTAAAGGATATGTTACCTTTAAATATCCCTAAAAGTGTATTTATTCTTTTATTGAGAGGCTTTGTAACAAACTGTGTATATTTTGACTGAGACATGTTTTGTGTGATGGAATAGCAGCTGTATACTATAAATGAATATGGTTAAAAAGTCTTTGGGTATATTTTGTTTATTTAGGCTGGTTACAGGATTCATAATAGTAAACATCCACAAATAGCCAGTTACTAAAACACAAACATAGCCTTTTGTATACTATTTTACCAAAAGCGGCAAAACAAAATGAAATAATCAAATTTAAAGTAATTTAAGACTTACTTAACTAGATTCGGAGATAGATAAGCATAAGAAGTTGTCTAGTATAATCAGTAAAGTGTTCAAAGACATGTTTTATGTTACATCCTCATCCATTTTTTGGTGAGTAGTATAAAACGGGGCTCACTACAAAGTTACTCTTCACTAATCTGCTAAACAACTTCGAATACAATAACTGATATAGATACTAGAAATATTTTCTAATTGTAAGAATATACACCTATCAGTTCAGGACTTGCCCCATTAGCATATATTTTTCGTTTTTTTTGTGAAGGATACCCATTGACACCATATTGATAGGTATAAACCTCTGTACTGATAACTGTTCCATTTGCACTTTTAAATACCTTTTTGCCAGGATTATTCATATGTATTTTTACTTCTGGCAGATAAGGAAAACGCATTAATGTATTATCAGGATTTTTCTTATCGTCAAAATCCGAATACTCTGTTATGTTATGAATCTCTTCACCATTGCCTGACTTAGCAGATTTAAAAGTAGATTCTCTGATTACATTTCCTTTGGTATCATAGTCAAACCGAATAGTGTACTTCTCTATGTCGCCGGCAGCAATATTTGTTTCCCAACGTTCTTCTTTTAGTCGGCTTCCTTCAAATGTATAATAACGCCTCACTTCTACTTCATTCCTGTAATTCAGTTCCTCTGTTTTCTCCAAGACTCCATTTTTGTAATAATAATTAACAGGATAGCCAGCTTCGTCTGTAGTAAGTTGCTTCACCAGCCCCGCTTCATTATAATGGAATCGATAGGTAATCTTTTTAATCATAGACGGATCATTTTGCACAAACTGCCATTGAGTATGGTATGTTACGATCTTACCCTCCTCATCATATGTCATAGTTTGGTAATCAATAGCAGAATATGTAATCTTTACAACCTTTGCAGCCGTTGGATCTGTCAAGACAGGATTGACAATCACAGATACATCATCTGAATTTCCCAAGGCTTCATTGTCTACAGCGGTTAAACGGAATATGTAGGCTCCCTCAATTAGATTAGATACAGACAAGGTAACAGAATCCGCATTCTGCAAAGTTGGCGCATTAGGTCCTGACACCAGTGTCCAATGCTGGGCTTTAACAGTTCCATCCGAATCGCTTACACTTCCAGTCAGCAGCACCATTGCCTCTGGTAGAGTAATCACTTTATCAGGACCGGCATTTACAGTAGGGAGTATTGATTGTGATGAAGGATCTCTATCTTCTTTTTCACAAGACCAGGCAAAAAAAGTAAAAAGTAAAACAGTAGTGACAGCAAGTTTCCCTGCTTCAAATAAATGTAGTGTTTTCATAGTAAGTTAAATAGACTAAATACATGATTATGCCACAATCATCAGGATTGAAGGTATGCATAACCTCTTTTCAGAGATAATTTCAATAATTTTCATGGGAGTTTTGTAGCGCCTAATGTATATATAGCCGCAGTGCTTATGCAGGAAGACTTGAATTTTATCGCAAAAACGTATGACTTCTTAACTTGGGAGTGGCAAAGTAAGAGCCTACTTCCTTTAAATGTAAGAAAAAATCCATCAGTGGCTCAAAAACTCTTTGAATGGTATGCTATACTTAACAAACGTTATCTTTTAGCCCTATCTATCATTTAATCAACTAAAAATGAACAGATTACACACTTCAAAATTCACTCACAGAATATACTCATAAAGGCATCATCTGTTTTGAGACAGTTTCTTTTCATGCAAATGGTTCAGAGAATATACATTTGCTTTTTCTTTGTCAAAAGATATTCTTTCCTTTGCATTAAAATTAAATTGCTGGTCTTTTTGTTATATGAGTGAGTGTAATATTTTACCTATCTTATAATACGTTACTGACCCCCATATTAAGAACGCGCTATGCCTCTGAACCAAGCACATTTCGCCGAGGTAAAAAAAATATTTACGGCGTATCTAGAAAAAAAAGAATTGCGCAAAACTCCTGAACGGTTTGCTATCCTGGAAGAGATATATTCACGAACAGACCATTTTGATGTGGAAGAGCTATATATATCGATGAAAAACAAGAATTATCGGGTAAGCCGGGCAACTGTTTACAATACCCTTGACCTTCTTGTTGATTGTGATCTGGTTACCAAACACCAGTTTGGTAAAAACATGTCTCAATACGAAAAATCGTATGGATATCGCCAACATGACCATCTGATCTGTACAGATTGTCATCGTGTTGTTGAGTTTTGTGATCCCAGAGTGCAGAATATTCAGAATATGGTAGGTGACTTGCTGAAGTTTAATGTACTTCATCATTCACTGATCTTCTATGGTAACTGCACAAAGGATCAATGCGAATATAAAAAAGATTAGTAGTTCAATGGCTGAATGGTTGAGACCTGTGAAGTTATCCCTTACAGATAGTACTTCACAGAACTTGGCTGCTTGGCCATTTATTGCGTATATATCACAATCAACCATTCGATAATTAACCATTTTAACTATTAACATTTGAACAAATGATAGACGTTTTGTTAGGCTTACAGTGGGGTGACGAAGGCAAAGGTAAAATTGTAGATTTTCTGGCTCCACGTTATCAGGTTGTAGCGCGCTTTCAAGGTGGCCCTAACGCTGGTCACACACTGGAGTTTGATGGAATCAAACACGTATTACACCAGATCCCATCAGGTATATTTCGGCCGCATACTAAAAATATCATTGGTAACGGAGTAGTACTCGATCCTATTGTTTTTCGTCGTGAAGCAGAATCCGCTATTGAAAAGTTTAACATAGATCTACGCAGCAATCTGTTTATTTCCAAGCGTACTCAGCTGATTATGCCTACCCATCGGCTATTGGATGCTGCCTATGAACAAGCCAAAGGAGATGACAAAATTGGTTCTACACTAAAAGGTATTGGCCCAACATATTCTGACAAAATTGCCCGCCAAGGGTTGCGTGTGGGGGATGTGGTTTCTCCAAACTTTAAAGAAAAATACAAGAAGCTGGTAGAAAAACACCTGGTTATTCTTAAACAACACAACTTCATTTACTTTGATCTGGTTTCCATGGAGAAAGACTTTTTCGAGTCTATCGAATACCTGAAAACCTACAAACTGGAAGATACAGAATATACCATCAACAAATCTCTTCAACAGAAAGAAACCATTCTGGCAGAAGGTGCACAAGGATCATTACTTGATATCGACTTTGGATCTTATCCATTTGTTACCAGTTCTACGACTATGACAGCCGGAGCCTGTACCGGTTTGGGAGTAGCACCAAGTCATATTGGAGAAGTATATGGTATCTTTAAAGCGTATTGTACTCGTGTAGGCTCAGGTCCTTTTCCTACAGAACTGAAAGATGAAACTGGCGAAAAACTTCGTCGCATCGGACATGAATACGGTTCTACTACCGGACGTCCTCGTCGCTGTGGATGGTTAGATTTACCAGCTCTTCGCTATGCAATTATGCTGAATGGCGTAACTCAGCTGGTGATGATGAAAGTAGACGTACTATCTGAGTTTGATGAAATAAAAGTTTGTACTCATTATCGTTTAGCCGATGGTACAGAAACAGAACAACTTCCTTTTGATCTGTGTGATGCTCCGGTTGAACCTGTTTACAAAACATTCTCAGGCTGGCAATCCAACTTAAACAGCGTTCATTCTTTTGATCAACTTCCTTCTCAATTAGCTAACTATGTAGCTTATCTGGAAGAGGCATTGAATTTGCCTATTACATTTATCTCTACAGGTCCTGATCGTGTAGCCACTCTGGTAAAAGCAGAAATGGTAGGATAGAAAGTTACTAATACTAAAAGGATCAGTTGACTGGCTGGTCCTTAAAAATACATACTATAAACAAAAAGACCTGTGATTTGATAACACAGGTCTTTTTGTTTATAGTATGTATGTATACGCAACATTATTTAGTACTTTCTTCCAATGGGCTGAAATCTTTAAATGTTGCTTTAATAGCTTTATCAGTTGCTTGTTTTTTGTTTTCCCATGAGGCATCCAGTTCCAATGCAACCATACCTTTCAGATTCAACAAAGCTACAAAGTCATCCAGATCTTTTGTATAATCCTTGCTATTGCGAGATGATTTCAATGCATATTTCCGGGCAAAGATATCTCCTTTTGTCTGTAGCTCGTTTTTCTTTTCAATGATATAGTTTAATCGCTCAATAATATCCTTTGTAGATCGTCCAATTACTTCTGTAGCTTCAAGTGTACTAATAGTAGCAACAGCCGTTCCTCCTACAGTAGTTACAGCAGTACTATTTGGTTTTATTACAACAGGGGCTACACCTGAAATAGCTCCTAACGAAGCATTGGTAATAGACCTATGAACCTTTCCTTTCTTGGCTCTTTTATAGGCACGTTTTAGTTCTTGTTCCTTCGCTTTCAACTGTTCAAGCAGATCCCATGCACGTACCAAAGCAACCCTGTATTGGGTATATAACTGCAAGTCTTTTGCTTGCTCGTCTACTGTATTGAGAATCAAAAAGTTTACTTTGAGCTCAGCTCTTTTCTGCGACTTATCCAGAGCAAAAAAGGTAATCTGAGTACTGAGTGAATCATTTGGATCTTTCACAAAATCATAGCCTGGCTTCCAGATAAACTCGTACCGATTGGTAGTAATCTTTTGCAAGGCATCTTTGGGAATGCTGGAAGACGCAGAGATAAAATCAAAAGCAGTTACGTCATCATCTCCGTTAGGATCTGCAATATAAAAACGGATATCAATAGGTGAATTTTCTCTGGATTTTATAAATGTCTCTTTAGGTACAATGGTAATTTCCGGAGGTAAATCCTGTTGTGTAGCTTCGATTCGGATTCTTCCTTTATTCTGCAGCTTACCCGGCTGATCTTCTACACTAAAATCAATATACATTGCTTTTGCTTTCAATGCATTGAATTGAGTCAGAGAAGGTTTCCAGGTAAATTCCCCTTGTGCATTGAGTTGCATTCCCTCAGGCATGTTGTCTGTAGGCACAAATACAATTGGATCATTATCTTCGTCCTTTACCATCCCAGGATTGATCACATATTTGTTAGGGGTATTATATCCAACATACCATGTCTTCATATCTCCGATGGTAGGTGGCTGGTTCACATGCTTTACCTTGAATTCAACAGTCTGGCTGGCAGATTCACCCTTATCGTTACGTGCTTCAAAAATGACCTGAATAGACTTTTCTTTATTCAATCTGTCAACAAAGTTATATTCAGGCTTCCATGCAAAATAGCCACTGGTATCAAAGTCCATCCCATCCTGTTTTCCCTGTGTAATAGCAAAGGTATAATGGCTACCTGTGCCACCAGCAGCACGCAATGTAAATACTAATTCTTTCCCCTCTTCTATTGTATTCCAGTTGGCATATCCGGGAAAAAATAGTTTAACACCAGACCCAGCAGCTTCATTCTGTGCCTGAGCGGTATAGAATAAAAAACTAAAGATTAAAAATAAAAAGATTTTTTCTTGTACTTTTTTCATGTTGGGTTTCGTAGGAAGTATTGTATGAAATACTAGAACGCAAAGTAAAGTGAAAAAATTTTAACCAAATATGGCAAAATTGTGTTTTTTATTTCTCAAAAGAGGGCTATTGGAAAATAATAACTGTATTTGATCCGATCTGATAAATTCTTCATATCACTCTCTTTTAGTATACTGCTTATTTGTTACAGAAGTATCTGTTTATCAATAAATAGCGCACAAAATTAGAAGTATTTCGGAAGTCCACCATATTAAATCTAAAAACAACCTCTACATAAAAGATAATCTTGCTTTTTCACTATTCTTACTTATTTATATCCAGTATTGAAACAAGTGTCTGCCATTCTATTGCATTTTACTGTTGTGTATATGTCATATATAGTATGCTATTTTCTATTGTATTTATAAAAATGCGGTTACTAACTGATAGATTTAAGTATGTAATAAGATTTTTACCAGTATAATCTTTTTGTTCCTATACTATTCTACTAGTAAGATAATTTACCTATGTTAATTGGGTACTACCCGTAAAAACAATCATACCAGAGTCACTATTTTTGGAGGTGAACGAATGCATTATTTTATAGAAAATATTACATGACCACCAGATTACTTGCTCGTGTCTGTCACATTAATATGGGTACTGTTAAAATAAAACGGTTCGCTGTCAGACAACGAACCGTTTTAAATCAAGAGTAAAAAACTAATTACTCAGAAACTTGTGAACTTATTCCACTGACCATTCCAAAATGCCTCCGGCATATTCTTTAGGCAGTTTAACCTCTATTTTCAAGGCTCCAGTTTGCACAGGACTAAAGGCCACTTTATTATATTTATCTTTTTCTACTCCATACGAATTCTGGTTCTGGACCTCTTTCCACTTTCCATCAGCAGCCAGATAAAGCAACTTCCAGGATTCAGGTACACGGCAACCACCCCATGGACTGTCATCAAACCAGTAAAGTTTTACAGAGGATACTTTTTCTGGTTTTGCAAAAGTATACTGTATCCACTGGGTAGTGTCTTTCAATGGCCACCAGTGATAATTCAGATTATCTCTGTCATTTGAGTTTTTAGGCTCAGCCTGATCATTGATAGCTAGTAATGTTTTTGTTGTATGTGAAGCAGTGATCGTGCTGGTTGAAGCGATCGTTGGGGCAGGTGATGGACGGGCAGCGTCTAGTTCAGTAGCTAGCCAAACAGCCATCTCACCTGAGCCACGGTTAGCCCATGCATAATACGGTATAGCTTTAAACGGTACAGCCGATAAATCTACTTTATTATTAGTAGAACGTCTTGCCTGGCTGGCACTGCCTTCGAGTACTTCTACCCCTCCCAGTAATTCTGCTTTGTAATCAGGAGTCAAAGAAGCATTTTTGTCAAGCACCAGGTTCAGGACACCGCTATTGGTATAGTCAGGCCATTCGGCACAATACACAACTGGTCCTCTCTGTAAAGCTACTTTGTTATGATCAGCCTCTACTTTCGCATTAGCTACAACCTTTCTTACAGGCATAGGTAATACTAAGCTAATCTCATCTCCTTTTTTCCACTGTCTCTTAATCACCGCATAGCCATGATCCATCTGATAGGTAGCAGGCTTACCATTTATATTAACTGTAAACGCTGTATTATCCTTTGTAGCAAATGAGTAAAGATTACCAGGAGAAGGCTCGTTTTGTGCCCATCCTGGAATACGCAGAGCCATTTCAAAATTCTGAGATTTGGCAGGATTTACAACAAAATTAATTTTCCCATCCCATGGGTAATCTGTCTTTTGAGAAACTTCCACTTTACTTCCTTTAAAATCGATGGTAGCAGTGCTGTTTACATATAAGTTTGTATAAATACGAGTTGCATTTTTGGCATACATATAACCGGGTAAGGAAGGAATAAAGCGACACACATTACTAGGACAGCAGGCACAACCAAACCATGCTTTACGGGAATGTTGTCCAAGAGATTGCAATGGATTGTCATAAAAGAAGCGATCTCCACTGACAGATACACCGGAAACTAGTCCATTGTATAAGGTCCTTTCCAATACATCATAATACTTAGCGTCACCATGCAACAGAAACAAACGATAGTTCCAGTATACATTACCAATGGAAGCACACGTTTCATTATAAGCAGCCATGTTAGGCAGATCATATGCAGGTCCAAATCCTTCATGACCACCTGCGGCGCCAATACCACCTGTAATGTATAGTTTGTCATATACTACATCTTCCCATATCTTATCAATAGCATGCACATAGGCCTCATCACCCGTAATAGCAGCCACATCGGCCATACCGGAATACATATACGTAGCACGTACAGCATGCCCAACAGCTTCTGTCTGGTCTACTACCTTTTTATTATCCTGACTATATTCAGTTCCTTTACCCCGAGAATCCAGAAAGAATTTTGCCAGATCCAGGTATTGTTTTCTACCTGTAGTGCGGTATAATTTTACCAATGCCATCTCTACAATCTGATGTCCGGGTTCGTAATCCAGTTTACCAGGCCCGAAATCACGGCACAACAGATCGGCATTTTTGATAGCAATATCCAGCAAGGAACGTTTGCCTGTGGCCTGATAATGAGCTACAGCTGCCTCAAACAAATGTCCGCTATTGTATAGTTCATGGCTCAGATCCGACTCCTTTACCCAACGTTGCATACCAGCCCAGGGATGGGGATGTGCAGGATCAATAGTACGTGCAGTATATAAGTAGCCATCGGGTTCCTGTGCTTTACCAATGTAATCAATCAATGTATCCAGCCTTGCTTCCAGGTATTTATCCGGAAAAGTTTGAAGAGAATAACTGGCTCCTTCAATAATCTTATAGATATCTGTATCATCAAAAGGATATTCTGTACAAAACTTTCCTTCTTTGGTATGCGCTGCAAACAAAAAATTATCAACCCGGCCAGTTTTGTAACAATGTCCCAAGGCAATGGGAATCGTTACTTCATGATTCTTCTTAATACGGGGAGCCCAGAACTTGTCATTTACCTTTACAGACGTAAACGGAATCGGTTGAATCGGATATTCCCTATCCTTTGTCTGGCTATAGCCTGACATGCCCAACAGGAATAAAAAGGACAAATAAAATATTGTCCTGATGATGTGCATTTTCATAAGTAAGCTAATTTATATAGACTATTTGGTTGCAAGGTTTATTCTTTTCTATCAGCTAAAGCGATCTAAACAGCTTCATTATTAAAGATAGGCTATACCTGGGTAATGTGCACTTAAAAATAGAGAAACTGATAATTTTTGTCTAAAACATGTTAACATACTATCATACCTACAGACTATAAGCAGTACAGGTAAATATTCTATTGGTATTTGTACTACCTTCCTGCTTGGTAATCTCCATTCCTTGAGTTTGTTTTCTAAAACCAGCATCTATTCTTTCGAAAAGAGTTAGGCGCTGGTTTATTGTTAAGCGATCTCTTTGGTTGAGTTGGTTTATTATCCCTTGAATTATTCTTCCACTAGCCTCTTCATTTTTTACTTGCCCAAAAAGGTTTTATCCTCACTACATTCCTCTTCCTACCATGGTACTTTTTTGCTTGTCCAAAAAAGTAGGCCAAAAAGGACACTTTCCTCCGATCCTTCCCCACAAGGCCAAAGGCCAACCTCGCAGAGAAAAGATTGCCAGCGCACCTACACTTCCACTCGCGATTGAATGCATCGCAGCTCTCTTTGTAACATATTTGTTCCTCTTTTTCTAAAGGATGCGGTATTGTTTTTCTCAAAATCCGGGATGACTCATGTTAAGTTGATGGCATTGAGCAAGCGGTCAAACCAGTATATCAACTTGGAAAGACCCGATTTCTACTTTTTGTCTGCACTGGTCCTACAAAATTCTACGTCCCTGTACTTTCTCTTTTCTCTCCGGAAAGAACCTATACTTTTGTAATCAACTATGAAAACAAACACTGCCACATCTCACTGGATATCACTCTACTGGAAATGCCAGTTGATCGGGTGGTCACTTACCAGTTTGTGGTGGGCTTATCAGGGATTGGCTAACTCCATAGAGAAGAGTTATACAGTGGCCGCTATTCATTTCATTGGGGATTGTAGCATTGGCATTCTCCTTACCCATAGTTATAGAAATCTTTCCCTGAAAAATGGTTGGAACAAGCTTAATCTGGATTCACTTTTGCCTCGTATTATTTTGTCAGTAGGTGTGTTGGGCAGTCTGTTTATGTTTTTGATTGCCATCAAGCTGTATCTGGTGCGCATGTACTTTATAGATCAGTCTGTAGGTTCTTTTACAGACTTTTTTAAAGATAACTGGATGACACTCCTTGTTACAGGTGTCCGTCTGATGTCTGTATGGGTGCTGGCATTTCATCTGTATCACTATGCTCAGTATAGAATACAAATGGCAGAAGAGAATGCCCAACTCAGTATACTGGCAAAACAGACGCAACTGAATAACCTGTCCGCTCAGCTTAATCCGCATTTCTTCTTTAATTCGCTGAATAATATAAAGTTTCTGGTGATTGAAAATCCACAGGAAGCTCGCCGGGCTATCGACCTGTTGTCTGACTTGTTGCGTACGTCTCTTTATCGAAAAGAGGAACATGTGGTTTCTATCAAACAGGAGCTAAATCTGGTGAATGATTACCTGGAACTCGAAAAACTACGCTTTGAAGAACGGTTACAGATTCAGATGAATATCCCGGAAGAGGTTATGGCCTATGAAATACCACCTTTCAGTATTCAGACCTTGGTAGAGAATGCCATTAAACATGGCATCAGTACCCGGAAAGAGGGTGGACTGGTAAGCATCTGTATAGAAAAACAGGGTTCTTATCTCAAAATCGCAATAGAAAACTCCGGAATGCTTAGTAACTCTACAACGCCCGGCCTTGGCATACGGAATCTGACAGAACGGCTCAATCTGCAGTTTGCAGGAAAGGCGACCTTTGCACTGACAGCACAGGAAAATGATAAAGTTCTGGCAACTATTTGTATTCCTGCACTATGAAAAAAATCCGTGTTATACTGATCGATGATGAACGTTCGGCACGTGCAGAAGTACGACTGGCACTGCTTCCTCATTCTGATTTTGAAATAATAGCAGAAGCAAGTAATGCAGATGAGGCACAGGAGCAGATTAAAACATTACAACCCGACTTGCTGTTTCTGGACATCCAAATGCCTGTAAAGTCTGGTTTTGATTTGCTGGAATCGCTGAATCGGGTGCCACTTGTCATCTTTACTACTGCATTTGATCAGTATGCAGTACAGGCGTTTGAAATCAATGCGTTGGATTACCTGACAAAACCTGTACGGGAAGAACGATTTGTCAAGGCACTGGAACGGATACGTGACAGAATTCGGACCGATGCAATGGTGCATCAAATGACAACAGCAGAAAGCACACGGCTGACTGCAGATCAGCAATTATTTGTCAAGGATGGGGTTCACTATTATTTTATACGTGTAGGCGACATTTCACTCATTGAGTCACTGGAAAATTATTCACGCATTTATTTCAATTCTAAAAAAACGTATCAGAAACGATCACTGAATCAGTGGGAAGAACTGCTTGACGCTACGTTGTTCTTCCGGATTAGCCGAACACATATTGTAAACCGTTCCTATATTAAAGATGTCCATCGTTTACCCAAAGGAAAACTTCAACTGGAACTGACGACAGGTCAGCGACTGGATGTATCGAATCGACAGTCAGTCAAATTCAAAAAGATAAATAGCTTATAATATCTCAGAAACCTGATTTTCAGGAACCAAACAAATGGCTCCCTGCTATCGTATTACCTAAACTATACCTATGAAAACGCTACACATCTATTTACAACTCGTACAAGTCCTTTGTATCAGTCTCCTGACTGTTTCATCCGGAATAACTCAATCCTTTGTGTGTCCGAATATTAGCCTGTCAGACACACTGACTACAGGAAAAATTATGGCTGATTTTTCACGCAATGTCCTTTTACACTACACAAGTCAGCAGGCTACTAACCCATCAGATTACCTGAATACAGCTTTTCGCCTTCAGATGCTTGCCGGAGAATACAAACAAGCTCTTCAATCCCTGAAAGCATGTCGACAGCTAGCTACTACCCGATGGACTATAGGTACACTTTATCTGCAATATGAAGTGTATACATATAGTCAGATGCAACAATCTCAGACAAAACAGTCTTTCACGGATGCATTCACCCAAACATTCCGCCAATATGTTGAGGCGATGGATAACCAAACACTGCTTCTCAATGAGAGTGCATTTTTAAATGATATACAACCCTTTGAAAGAGACTGGCAACAGGAACTTACTCAGTTAAAAGGCAGAGACAGCCTTTCGCTGACTGAATCTGTTCGTTTGTGCAAGTCCTATTTTTTGTATGAAGTGCACAGACAAATAATACCACTAGCCCGAAAGCTACTGAAAGAGCAGGATGATAAACGGTATGACATCCAGGATGATGTACTTATTCCTACGAAAGATGGTGCCAGACTATGGGCAATCGTTGCCAGACCCAAAAACAGTACAGAACCCAAGCCTACAGCACTGGCCTATACTATCTATGCAGACATGCGAAATATCACACAAGCCAAAAATGCGGCTGCTCATGGATATATTGGGGTCGTAGCCCATACCAGAGGAAAAGGGCTAAGTACGGATGCTATAGTGCCTTACGAAATGGAAAGTAAGGATGTGAATGAAGTGATTGACTGGATCACCCGGCAGCCCTGGAGTAACAAAGAAGTAGGGATGTATGGGGGGAGTTATAATGGATTTGCTCAATGGGCAGCAGCCAAACATCTGCATCCTGCCCTTAAAACCATCGTTCCCTATGCAGCAGCGATTCCAGGACAAGGATTACCCATGGAAAACAATGTTTTCATCAATGCCAATTATGGCTGGGCATTTCATGTCACAAACAACAAGTATATGGACAATACCATCTATACTACTCCGCAACGCTGGCGAAAAATGATGAATAGCTGGTACGAAAGCGGCAAGCCTTACAATAAGATAGATAGTATAGAGGGTCAGCCCAATCCATGGTTGCAAAAGTGGCTGTTACATCCTGCATTTGATGCCTACTGGCAGAACATGGTACCCTATCAAAAGGACTTCTCCGGAATTACGATCCCTGTCCTTTCTATTACAGGTTACTATGATGATGGACAAATCTCTGCACTCCACTACCTGAAAGAACATTACAAATACAACCCGCACGCAGAGCATTATCTGCTGATAGGTCCTTATGACCATGTCGGCTCACAACGACAAGGAGCTGCTGTTTTACGGGGATATGCAATTGATTCCGTAGCCTATATCAATACCCCTGAACTCACTTTTCAATGGATGGATTATATATTCTATCACAAACCCAAACCTGCCATACTGAAGGACAAGATTAATTATGAAGTGATGGGAGCGAATGAGTGGCGACATGCACCTTCGATAAAGAAGATACATAATACGTTACAGAGCTTTTATCTGTCAACAGAAAAAGCAGGAGACTATTACCGACTCACTACACAGAAACCTGCCAAAATAGAGTTCCTGACTCAGACGATAGACATGGCAGATAGGTCCACCTCTCACAACGACTATTATCCGGACCCTATCATTCGGAAAGAACTCGATGCTTCGGATGGGTTAGCCTTTATCAGTGAGCCATTTACGGAACCGGTTTCAGTGGATGGGACATTTTCGGGCAATCTCAAAATAAGCATTAACAAAAAAGATGTGGATGTAGGAATAGTCTTGTATGAAGTACTTCCCTCAGGTGAGTTCTTTCATCTTTCCTATTATCTGGGGCGTGCCAGTTATGCCAGGGACATGAGTAAACGCCAACTTCTCAAACCTGGCAAAATAGAAAGTGTTCCTTTTGAACGTACCCGTATGGTATCACGGCAACTGCGTAAAGAAAGTCGCTTATTAGTGATACTTAACGTCAATAAAAATCCGTTTGCTCAGATTAATTATGGTACAGGAAAAGATGTGAGTCAGGAAGATATACGGGATGCCAAAGAACCCTTACAAATCCGCTGGTATACAGATAGTATGATTCAAATACCTATGAGGAAATAAAAATCCACGTGTGTTGGCAGGCGCAGAATTTTATCATCTTACAACAGCTTTGGTAATGTTTTACTCACACTGACCCTATATCGTTGTGAAAAAACCTGAAAAGAAGAAAAAAACGCAGAACCCTGTACCAGATCAATCACCTGTTGTTTTGCTGTTGATTGACTTAATCAGTGACTTTACGTTTCCGGATGCCGAACAAATCTTTGATGACTATGCACATATTGTTCCCAATATCGCAAAACTAAAGAAGAGAGCTAAAGAAGCAGGCATACCGGTTATTTATATAAATGATAACTTTGGCAAGTGGCAATCAGACTTCCACAGTCTGGTTGACCACTGTCTGAAAGATTCCGTAAAAAGCCAGCATCTGGTCAAACAAATCAAACCTCAGCAGGATGATTATACTGTACTCAAGCCAAAACATTCTGCTTTTTATTGTACCACACTGGATGTATTGCTGGAATACTTAAAGGCTGAAACATTGATTATAGCAGGCATTGCGGGTAATATCTGTGTGCTGTTTACCGCCAATGACGCCTATATGCGTGATTATAAACTGGTTATTCCAGCAGATTGTACAGCCTCCAACTCTGTGGCAGATAATACCTATACTCTCACACAAATGGAAAAAGTATTAAAGGCCAACATCCAGCCTTCTACTGAGTTAAATCTGGAGGAATTAAAAAAAGAGAGTTAATACAATGGCACACATTGGCACTTCGGGTTGGAGTTATGATCACTGGCATGGGGTGCTCTATCCACAGGGTATTCCTCCCCATGAGCGACTTTCATATTATACAGCCCGCTTTCAAACCACAGAACTAAACAGCAGCTTTTATCGCTGGCCGGCACTGAGCACTTTTCAAAGCTGGAATAAACGATTAGCCGATGGATTTCTGCTAAGTGTCAAAGCACCGCGATGGCTTACACATAGCAAAAAACTGTATGCTCCTGAAAGTTGGGTAAAACGTATAGAAACGTCCTGGCATGCACTACGCGACAAGAGGGCAATCCTATTGGTACAACTTTCTCCTCTTTTTGGTTACGACTATGATCGGCTAGCCTATTTTCTGGAACTGCTTCCATCCTGGATGCGGGTAGCGATAGAGTTTCGTCATCCCAGCTGGCATCAGGAAGCAATCTTTTCACTTCTGGAAAAATACCAGGCAGCCTATTGTATTATGAGTGGAGCACAGTTGCCTTGTATACTGCGTGCTACAGCTCCGTTTGTATACATACGTATGCATGGCCCTGACTACAGCAACCTCTATGCAGGTTCTTATTCGGATACAGATTTACACTGGTGGGCTGATCGCATCCGGGAATGGGAGGCTATGGGTAAAGAAGTTTTTGTTTACTTCAACAACGATGGAGAGGGGAATGCTGTCCGTAATGCCTCTACGCTTATATCGTATTTGTAACGTTGATTATATCTATAAACAACTACAAAGCCCCTACGACCATGTGACATGACCATAGGGGCAGACAATACATACTAATCCAAACAAGGAAGATTAATAATGAATATTATGGGCATTGTTGTTGCGCCATTCCTGTTCCAGGTAACGGGCATCTTCTTCACTTTTCGGATGTACTCCCAACACTATATTTCCTTCTTTGATATTAGATTCATAGAGTTTAGCCCGTTCTTCAGGTATACCAGCACCAATTAAGGCTCCCAGCAAGCCACCTGTCAGGCCACCTGCTCCTGCACCAGCCAGAGCTGCTGCCAGCGGCCCAGCTACAACAAGACCTAGTCCTGGAATAACCAATGTAGTCCCAATAGCCGCTATAGCGCCTGCAATAGCACCTAGTGTACCACCAATAGCAGAGCCTGCTCCTGCTGCTTCCAACGATTTATTTCCCAGATCTGTATTGGCACCTTTGTCTCTACTGTCTACATCTCCAAAATGTCTTTTTCGTGCTTCATCGGACATCACCAGATTGATATCGTCACTGGTATAGCCACGTCTCTGTAAAGCATCATACGCTCTTTCTGCACTTTCACGGTCTTTGAAAGTAGCCGTTAATAAACCTCTTTGTGCAGTTGTAGAGGTTTCATATCCATTTTCATTGTAAGTCGACATTGTAATAAGGCTTAAGTGATTAAATAAACACATGCCACGTTATTGATACATAGTATGCGGCACAAGAACAGATAAAAAAGTATACCCTACTTTTATCTTCTACTGATTCTCAAGCTTATACAGATCGTACATCTTTTATTCTCGGCTCTCTTTTATATATTTTCTCATTCTATTTCACATACTGATTATAGATAGAAAGATACTTTTCAATCATCCGAGAACTGTTTCCGGACGGAAACTCTCACCTATCCTTTCAGAAATGGCATGCAATTTTTTGCTTTTGTTATGTCCTTCAACTTAGCAAATACTCTATGAAACGCATTATTACTATTTTTATATTTTTAGTAATTCAAATACCCTCTTTAGTTGCTCAGCAGAATTTTTTTAATGTTCCCTCTTCCGAGGTTACCCAAAAAGGAAAACTATTGTATCAGGGACAAGTCAATATCACCAGTGAGGAAACAGAGATCAACAATACCTTTTCCTATGGACTGGGAAAAGATCTGGAAGTAGGCATTAATATATTCGAATTCACCTTTGATCCCAAGCACCATTTTCATTTTGAACACAACGATACACTCCCTAAATCACCTGTCTATCCGCTTGTACTGCTTAACATTCAAAAAGCATTTGAGTTGCTTCCCGACTTTCAGCTATCTATTGGTACGCAAAATGGTTTAAATCCTGCCCGACACATGCACTGGGTCAATTATACGTATCTTAATCTGGCCTATGAAATTCCTGGCCTTGAAACGAGACTGGTAGCCGGAGCTTATACATTCAATAAAGCTTTTGTAGGCGACTGGAGAGGGAATGAGGAAACATCTGCTGATAACAAGTGGGGAATTGGTTTCCAGGCAGGTATTCAACAACCTATCATAAAGGAAAAGCTACTCTTTACAGCCGATTTTCTCTCACATCGCCATAAATTAGGCGAAAGTGCCTGGGGATTGGCATATTACATAACCAAAAGCTGGGTACTCTCGATGGGGTATCAACTTCCCAATCCGGGAAGTTTGTCCAATAAAGGACTTATTTTTGAAATCACACATGTACCTGAGTAGACTATATATTTATCTCAGTGATGTTAATCTGAGTTAACCCTGCCTAAAGTATCACTGTTGAAAAAGTAAGGTATCATCTTTGTACCCCTCTGTGTACATTTTTTAAACTAAAACGGATGCCTCTTTATGAAAGAATATAACAAAATGTTGTGGTTAGTGTTGGTGATGGTTCTTCTAAATGCTTGTGGAGGTAAAAATACTTCATCGAATGTAGAGTCACCAGGTGATGAGAAAACGGCAAAGGATAAAACCCTGAATACAGGTGCAGATATTCTGCAAAGCAAGACTCCGCTTAAAAAATTCAGCACCTATCTGGATGGTTTCCACTTTTACAATGGCAATATAAATGCTCAGATGGAAGCACATCATTATGTAAGCCAGCTTAATGAAGATCTGTATCAGGCTATTATTTTTGATGGCAATGATGAGAATGCCAAGATTATGGGAGTAGAATATATTATTACAGAAAAGCTTTTTAAAACATTACCCAAAGAAGAAAAAACGCTTTGGCATTCGCATCATCATGAAGTAAAATCCGGATCACTTATAGCTCCGGGCATTCCGGATATAGCAGAACACGAGTTAATGGAAAAGCTTGTCTCTACCTATGGTAAAACAATCCACACCTGGCATACCGATCAGGAACGAACACTGCCTGTAGGCTCTCCTATGGTGATGATGGGCTTTACAAAAGAAGGACAGCTACATTCTCAGTTACTTCAGGAACGGGACAAACGATTTGATATTTCCACAGATAAGATAAAAGCAAAAAGAGCAGACATCCCTATGCCACAAGTTGATCCGATGGCGAATGCATGGGAAAAAGGACAGGTAAGGCAATTTGTCATCAGCCACAAAGCAGACAGTGCCCAGCACAAACACTAGAGCTATACCCTGTTCCATAACTTTACTGGAAAAGGGGGCTATAAATATAAAGTCACTGGCGTGGGTGTCCAACCGTACCCAATTTGAAAATGCTGTCAGCTTAAGAAAATTTCTCTACTCTTTTTATTTCTTTTTTTGTCCTTCTGAAAGAAACTTTTGACAAATAGAGCCATGTTTGATTTCTGAGAAAATACTCTCCAAAAGGAAAGTCCGCCGATAGTACCACACCTGTCTGGATAAAGCCGGGAAAGGTGGGATGATATGGGGGTAACAATGGGGGTAGGTTAACTATCTGATTAACATATATAACTAGCCAATGCTCAGTTATAAGGCTTATGCTACCACCAATGGCAGGGCAGGTTCTAATGCTTATCGTGTCCCATATTTTTTCTGGAAACAAAGAAAGTTTCTGGCGCAAGCGTCCGCTCAATGCAATCAAGGTAAGAAAACCACTTAAACTATCTCACCTGTCCTTCTGTAAGAATCTCGTGACAAGACCGGCGACTTTTGGACTTGGAGTGTGTTTTTTCTCTCACAAACCAATCACGGCTCTATTTGTCACGAGATTCTTTCAGAAGGACAATAAAGAAATATAAAAAAGAAATAAACTTCCTTAAGTGGACAGCATTGAGCGTCCGCTGCGTTGGTAGGTAAGGCCCTGTTTGAGTACTATTACACAACTGGACTTGGCTCAATTTGTGCCAACGCAACGGACGTTGCTTTCAATATAGGTCCGAACGGACGTTCGAACCAGCACCTTTCCATTTGAACCAGTCTCGCCTTCCTTAAAAACCTCGTTTGCGAAAAAGATGTGGGACATGATAAGTTTCTAATGATACCAGACTACTTTCTCTCAGTAGATCACTACTGATAAATCAACTTAACATAGTGAAACGCACACCTGCAGGGCCATGCCTTACCAGATTAGCTGTTATCAGAAAAATACACTTCTTACCTACAACCAGGCTCCTATTCAAATTCCTGATATCTTTTTACCTACCACATCTATTTGGATACAACATAGCGACTTTTGACTACATCCTTCCTTTCCTCCCTGTATAGATTTGCATAAACAAAACAATAACATTATGAACATCGTACTCACAGGCTCTCTTGGTAACATTGGTAAGCCACTCACAAAAACACTGATAGAAAAGGGACATTCCGTAACCGTTATAAGCAGTAATGCCAACCGCCAGAAAGATATTGAAGCACTAGGTGCATCGGCAGCAATTGGTAAAATGCAGGATGCCGATTTCCTGGCCCAAACCTTTCAAGGCGCAGATATCGTTTATCTCATGGAAACGATGGAAGCTGTAGGAGATATGTTTGACCAATCCATTGACTTTATAGGTGGCATCACCCAAATCGGTGAGAACTACAAACAGGCTGTTGAACGCTCCGGAGTAAAGAGTGTAATTCACCTGAGCAGCATCGGCGCACATACAGACAAAGGCAATGGCATTCTCCTGTTTCACCACAACGTCGAGCAACTTCTGAGGCAACTGCCAGACAATGTGTCTGTCAAGTTTATGCGTCCTGTAGGCTTCTATATCAACTTGTTTTCATTTATTCCGGTCATCAAGTCACAAGGCGCTATCATTTCCAACTATGGAGGTGACAACAAAGAACCCTGGGTTTCGCCGAAAGATATTGCTGCAACTATCGCAGAAGAGGTAGATAAGCCATTTGAAGGCAAAACAGTGCGCTATATTGCCAGTGATGTGGCATCACCTAATGAAATTGCCAAAGCACTTGGCGAAGCTATCGGCACACCTGATCTGAAATGGAAAGTTATTCCAAGTGAGCAACTTCTGAATAGCTGGCTGGGTATTGGCTTTAATGAACAGGTTGCAAGAGGATTTGTGGAACTACAGGAAAATCAGGGCAACGGCAAACTATATGATGACTACAACCAGCACAAGCCAGCACTGGGTAAAGTAAAACTGAAAGACTTCGCTAAAGAATTCGCAGAAGCCTATAATCAGGAATAAATACTGACAGGAACGTGTAGCCCAACAGGTGACCTGTGAATTTGATGTATATTTTCTCAGAAACCAAGCATAACTCTCTATTTGGCATCAGATTCTAAAAGAGGTAAAATGGGAGTCAGAAGAATTGGATAATTTAGCATCTGATAAAGGACTGATTAACTTTCTTATGTATTCCCATTGATAACCTCTACCTTGTAAATGCTTCTAGTATTGATAATACACTAAAAAGGTAAGCGCATGGCAAGCATTCAACGATTAAAAACAATCTCTGAATTTCATCGCACCAGAGGACTAACTCCTCCAGAGCACCCCCTGATCAGCATCGTGAATTATGCAGAAGTGCAAATGTTGCCGGAATACAACAATTGTCAATGGGTGTTTGATTTCTACTTTATCTCACTCAAAAAGAACATTGCCGGAAAGATCAGATACGGACAGCAGTCTTACGATTTCGACGAGGGGGTGATGTTCTTCATCGCGCCAGGACAGGTCTTTGGACTCGAACGGCCCACAGAAGCGCCATCCAATAAATCCGGCTGGATGTTACTCATACACCCGGATTTCTTTTGGAACACTTCCCTTGCCAAAGAGATAAAAAAGTATGAATATTTCGGCTATGCCATCCATGAAGCCCTATTTGTATCTAAAAAGGAAGAAGATACGATGATGGGTATCATCAAAACCATTGAACAGGAATACCATTCGAACATTGATAAATTCAGCCAGAGAATCATTATCTCGCAGATAGAGACATTGCTCAATTACTCCGAACGATTTTATAACCGTCAATTCATTACCCGACAGCGCGCTGGCCACCAACTCCTGGATAAGTTAGAGGAGTTGTTTGTGGCCTATTTCAAAGATACAGAGCCTTCCAACGGGCTACCTACGGTACAGTATTTTGCCGACCGACTGAATGTATCCCCCAAGTATCTGAGCAATATGTTGAAGGCACTGACGGGCCAAACTGCACAGCAACTCATCCACGAGCAGCTAATTGAACTAGCTAAACAGAAGCTATCAATAACAAACCTCACCGTGAGTGAGATTGCCTACGAGTTGGGGTTTGAACATTCTCAATCTTTCAGTAAGCTGTTTAAGAGCAAAACCAATCTCTCTCCATTGGAATTCCGAAAATCGTTTCATCCAAATTAGCACAGTTGTATCATCCTATTACTTCTGCCTACATTTTCCAACCCTATGTTAGAGACAAGGTTTATTCCCTACAGTATGTAAGCTCCAATTCTTTCAAACGTCCATTTTTGATTGCTCTTGCTGCAATATAATTAAACAAGGGTTCGGCTATTTTTTGAAGTCCAACCATTCGTGAGTTGTTTAAGTAAACGAATAAAGCAAGGTCAGATAATTTTGCAGGAACTCCCGATGCACTTGCCAAACCATCTTTTGCAAGCCCTTTTAGTATTAAAAGAGCATTTTCAAAGTTTTTATTGCCTGGGCTTATAGTCACTTTTACTAAACAGTCGGCAGTTGAAATATTGTGAAAGTAGTGTTTCTCATTGGGCATTACTGTGACCCTGTCACCTTGCTTTAACTGATATACCTGATTGTTTTGTCCAACTTCCAATGTTCCTTTGAGTACTTCGAAAGTCTCAGAAAAAAGTGTGTGGTAGTGCCAGGGCGTCTTTTCAGTTGGCACAATAGCATACTCAATCACACTTTCGTTATGTGTATCTACTGATTGAATGATTTTAGCAAAACCATGGTATCCATTGCTTTGCTCCTTCTTATTTCTCAATAAAAGGATTCCGAATAAAAAACAAACAAAAATGGCAGAAATATGGGGAATAGCTTGTGTTATGCCATTGTAATCTTTACCTAAAACGATAAACATATCTACAATAGGAATAATGGTGCCTACCAACAAGGTTATCGCCAATGCTTTTGTTTGTTTACTTACTAAAAACACGCATATAAGTAAACCAGAAAACAAGTCGCGTATTCCTTTGATATAGTGAAAGGAGTAATCACCTTGTTCGTTAAAATGTATTCCATATCCAAGTTCTGCGGTTTCTGGTGCTATCAAAAATCTTGCACCAATTAAGATCATTCCTATACCTGTCAGGAAAGCGATTGCAAGAGAGATGGTCTTTGTCATAAAAGTTTTGTTTAAAATTTATGACACAAAGTTCTATAGCCACCCCATGAAACTTATGCACCTGAGTTAATAAATCATTTGTGGTTAAAAATTCTTTTAGAAATATATCATCGAGTGGCGCGTTTGCTTCTGAACAACATGGCAGACAAGTCAGAAGGCAATACAATACACGGGCCGAATTCTAGTAATTCGAGTTTATCTTGTACTATCTGCGGTTGCTTACAGATAATCTATAGGCCGACTTCACTCCCTGATTCATACATTTGGCTCCCAAAATCCTACGAATCATCCTCCATCACAAATCCATATGCTAAAAAGCCAGTTATATAGCTGTCTTCACCAAACAATCAGAAGACAGCTATACACATTTTTAAAACTATTCAAAAACACAAACCGTATTCGTATGAAAATGATTTTTTTGCCATTCAGAACTGTTCTGATGATTGCATCTTTAACCTTATTTGTAATGAGCTGTAAAGATGATGATGATGACAACACCTCAGACGGACAAACTGTTTTACAGATTGCTGTAGCCAACAATGATTTTGATGTATTGGAAGCAGCTGCTCTGAAAGCAGGTTCCAGTATAACTAATGTTCTTTCTTCTTCTTCCAAGATTACTGTTTTTGCGCCTACTGACGCCGCCTTTATTTCTTATCTTGGAGCTACAAATGAGGCCGATGCGATTACCCGTGTAAATGCTTTGACATCAGCACAGGCAGCAGACTTACTAAGCTATCATGTGTTAAACAGCGAAATTAAAGCGGCAGCAGTGCCAGCAGGCCCTAATGCAGAAGTAACTACACTGCGTTCAGGTGCAAATAACAAAGCTTATGTAACAAAATCAGGCAGTACCGTTTCGATAAATGGAGCTACTGTTACTACTGCTGATGTACAGGCAACCAATGGGGTTATCCATATCATTAATCAGGTTCTCTATCCACCAGCAGGAAATCTGGTTGAGACAGCCTCAGCCAATACAAATTTTGAATTGCTGGTTGCGGCAGTGACTAAAGCAGACCTGGCAGCAGACTTAAGCGGAAGCAATCCTCTAACGGTATTTGCCCCAACAGATTCGGCACTTTTAGCTACTCTGCGTGCAGTATTAGGCAACCCTAATCTGACAGAAGCTGATGCCAAAGCAGCGATTCCTACCCTGACAGATACATCCGAACCGCTTAATGTACCTACACTGAAAAATATTCTTCTATACCATGTAGTGAGTGGTAGAAACTATTCTGCCCAGTTAACTGCCGGCGCAGTGCCTACATTGCTCACCAATAACTCTGTTACAGTTGCCTTGCCTTCCGGAGGTGTTACAGTAACAGGTAGTGGCAATGGCGGGTCGGCTGCCAAGGTAGTGATGGCTAATATCACAACAACGAATGGTGTAATCCATGTGATTGACCGGGTATTACTCCCTGCTCAGTAATCTATAGATAAGGGTTGACAAACATCCGATACCTAAAATAACATGAGTCATCCCAAATTTTGAGTAAAAGGGTGTCATTGAGAAAATAATAAGAATGTTACAAAGAGAGTTGTATTGACTTCAATCGTGGAAGGTCGTGTAGGTGCGTTGGCAATCCTTTTCCCGCGAGGTTGGCCTTTGGCCTGCGGGCTGAAGGATCGGGAAAAGGTGCCCTTTTTTGCTTCATTTTTTGGGCAAGCAAAAAATGAAGGAGCTACAAGAAGAGTGATGAAAGGGGCAATAAACAAACGCAGGAAGAGAGATTGCTTAAAAATTAACCCAAGCCTATATTTTCAAAAACATAGGCTTGGGTTTTACTCTCATCCAAATTCGGGATCACTCATGTTTCTCAAAAGTTAATCAAGAGAGACAACTACTCATAAGGTTTTTACCAGTTAAAATCTGATTCTCATGGAATGGGTTATACTTAAGATATACTCTACCTTTGTAAACTAACTTTCTCTTTACTCAAGAATCCAGGATGGATTATGTTTTCACATCCGTACCGTTACCTGTTTATTCTTCTCATCGCTGTTTATTCCTATCTGAATACACTTTATGTAGAGGTATTCGTTTATTATCACATTCCCTTACAGCCTTGGGAGGCTCTGCTCACATTTGTCTTTATTGTTTTATGTATCTGGGAAGGCAATCGTCTGCTGGAAACTAAAGTAGAGACGCTGCAAAACTGGCTAAAGGACATTGGCAAAAGACAGATCCATCCTTTGCTCATACTGTTTGGAGGTAGCATTGTCATTACTACTCTATCAGTTAGTATACCGGTTGTTGTATTTGGGCATTATGAGTTTGATTACAACTGGCAGCAAATGCATATGCCCGTCAAACTAGCCTTTACGCTGGGATTCCGCATAAATTTATTTCTCAATACACTTAATGCCATTTTCTTCTTTCTCCGCCAGCAACGGCAGGCTCAGCTGGAAGCAGAACGTCTCAAAAAAATAAGTATTCAGGCTCAGTTTCAATCCCTGAAAAATCAAGTTAACCCACACTTTCTGTTTAACAACCTGAATGTGTTATCAACACTGGTCTTCAAAGACCCGGTTATTGCCTCTGAGTTTATAGAAGAACTCGCCAGGGTCTACAGGTATGTCCTACAAAACTTTGAAAAGGAGCTAATCGAGCTTAGTACCGAACTGAACTTTATCAGATCTTACAGATACCTTCTAGACAAACGGTTTAACAGCAGTCTGCATATTCAGATTAATGTGCCAGAACAGTACCAGCATCATTATATAGTTCCTCTGGCACTCCAGATGCTGATTGAGAATGCTATAAAACACAATATTGGCTCACGCAATCGACCACTACATATTCGAATCTACGTGGATGAAAACCAGTTACTGGTAGTAGAAAACAATCTGCAACCCAAACTGGAAAAAGAGCTATCTACTCAGATTGGCCTCGAAAACATTGCCCAACGGTATCAGTTTATTAGTCAGCAAACCATCACTATTCAGCAAGATTCCGAATCTTTCATTATTCGATTACCCTTGCTTGCTGTGTTTGACTAATTATTTGTCAATTATTTCAAACAACTTACAAAAAATCTGGTTTATCTAATTTATCTGGATATTCCTTATAGCTGATACAACTGAGGAGTGGAATGAATATCACATGGCACAAAGGTTATTTTTACTGAATTATAACAAACTTTTTTCTTTCAACCTATGCGTGTATTGATTCTGGAGGATGAATCACTGGCAGCAGAAAGACTGCAGGACCACTTACGGCGTTACGATGCCTCTATTCAGGTAGAACAGGTACTTGATACCGTGGAGGAAGGAGTACAATGGTTGCGTTCAAATCCATCTCCTGATCTGATGTTAATGGATATTCATCTGGCTGACGGATTGAGTTTTTCTATCTTTACACAAACTTTTGTAAATAGTCCTATCATCTTTACCACAGCTTATGATCAGTATGCTCTTCAGGCTTTTAAAGTAAACAGCATTGATTATCTGCTCAAACCGATTTCCTATCAGCATCTGGTGGAAGCTATGCAGAAATTGCGCCGCATCAAAGCTGAGCCGCCTATGATATCGCCACAAATCATCCAACAGCTTATTAACCTTATCCAGAAACAGCGTCCCAACTACAAGTCCCGCTTTCTGGTTAAGTTTGGCGACCGCCTTCAATATAAAACTGTGGAGGATGTATCGTATTTTTATGCAGACGGCAAAGTAGTGTATCTGGTTAGTAATGAAAACAAACGCTTCATTGTTGACTATACACTCGAAGAATTAGAAAACCTGCTTGACCCAACCCTGTTTCACCGGATTAACCGAAAAGTAATTGTTCATCTGCAGGCAGTTAAAGACATGCGTTTATATCCCAACAGCCGTCTGAGCTTATCCTTACGGCCATCTATGGACACAGAGGTAGTGGTCAGTAGAGATAAGGTGCCTGCATTCAAAGCCTGGCTAGATCAATAGACCAACAACAAGCTTCATCCCGAATTTCAGAAGGCGATTACCTGTCCAAACAACAGGTGCTGACTTCACGGCAAGCCTTGTTTCATACATTGCCCCATGTCTTTTTTAATTTTGAGAATTCCAGGGAATATAGTACTAGCTCAACTAGAAAGACGCTGGTTCGAACGTCCGTTCGGACCTATATTGAAAGCAACGTCCGTTGCGTTGGTACAAAGAGAGCCATGTTTACATTTTCCCCCATGTTGGAGATAACACCAACATTAATGGAGGGAAAGTGGTCGTTGGTGATAACACCAACGACGGAAATAAAAGAAAAAACACTCTCCCTGTCCTCCTGAAAGGCCCTTCTCCCTGTCCTTCTGGAAGAAACTTGTGACAAATAGAGCCACGCTTGGTTTGTGAGTGAATTTATACTCCATTCGGAAAGGCCGCCGGTCTTGCCACGAGATTCTTTCAGAAGGACAGGGAAGGTAGTTTTAGTAGTTTTCTTAAGTTGACCGCATTGAGCGGATACTACTTTCATAATGGGCACGGGTGTCCACCCGTGCCAGAAATTTTCTTTATATGGGAAAAGATAAGGTCTTGCTCTTGCGTTTTATCATGGTATAAAAAGGATTGTGCATAATTCTATGCAAGCAATAGTTTTGCGGTAAATTCCGATCAGATTTTGTTTTTGCGGTGAGTTATGCGCAAACTAAAAAGTGATCGGAGTTCCGATCAAAATAAAATCTGCGGTGAATAACAGGCAAACTCTTCACGGAACAAACCGGCAGCCTGGCTCTTGTTAAAAAATAATCTGCGTTGAAGTGTGCGCAGCCAGAAAAATTTTGTTAAAATCAATCACAGCCATACAGTTGGGATAGATACTATTCTGAAGGCTATCTTGTCATGAAGATGTTCAGTCAGACTAATCTGCTATCACAACAGAAACTCATTTGCTCCTTTTAGCTATTTTATTAAGAGAGATAGATTTTTGATGCGTACATTTAAAACGACTGCCTTGATGTGCCCCCTTGGCCAGATGCTTTTGGCTTATGTTTGAATTAACACGTTTGCGCCATAAATTGAAGCTTGACCGGCTGATAGTCTTACGCATTAGGCGAATAGTTTCTGCTTCTGAAACACCAAACTGGTACTTTATGGCTTCAAATGGTGTTCGGTCCTCCCAAGCCATTTCTATTATTCGATCAATTTCCTTTTCTGTCAACGATTCAATACCGGATACGTTCTTCATACTTTTATATTCTATCGCTTTGTGTTCACGTCTGGTGACATACAGTGTATTATTGGCTGCTCTTCATTCTTCTGCATCGCTCACTACAATATTTTACCGAATCCCAGTCTTTTGCCCATTTCTTTCTCCAACTGAAAGAACGCTGGCAACACGAGCAGATCTTTTCCGGCAATTGAGACTTATTACCTTTATAGGTTGTCTTTTTTGTAAGAACGGATTTCATTGAGGTTATACAGCATCAGGTCAGAAAAGTAACTTCTTTATTTGTTTTGGCATACGACAAACGATGCAGTCGTTTGGTCTTGTGGTAGCTATCCAGCCCTGAGCAGCAAAGAGTCTGTGCTTTTTCAACATCCACATAGCCATCAGGATGTAAAGTATTATCGGGAATATAGACCTCTTTGACCTGACCAATCACCATAATAGTACCATTGATGGTAATATCTATCTTCTCTTTCAATTCAAGTCCTACCTGTAGAAAAGACTCCTGGCAAAAGGGAGCCCAAAAACCGTTTTTATATTCGGGCGTCAATCCAACAGCGTCAAACTCTGAGATTTCACGTGCATACCTTGCAGAGGTTTGATGCGCCTGCTGGTAAATATTTTCATGAATATGGTTAAATGTATAAAAACCCGTTTGCAGAATATTAGACAATGTATGTCGCTCCACAGAATCCGGACGAAATATACAAGCCAATAAGGCAGGGTTAGAACCCAAATGTGTAAAAGAGCTAAATATAGCCAGGTTAGTATTTCCTTCATGGCTACGGCTACCCACTAACCCCAAACTTTTAAATCCTGTAATTGAATTGATGAATTGTGCCCGGTAGCGTGTTTCAAAATTTAGTATATCCTCTTCGTTGATTCGCTGCATGGTTACTCCAGATACTTTATCTTTTAAGTGTTTTAAACTCGCTATGATTTCAACTATTGTTTCAATAACTGATTACACAATGAATTGTTTTGCTAATTACAGTTGTGGAGCGGAAAAAGCATTGGAATGAGACATAAAAAACCAACAGGTCAGACCTTTTGATCCGAAAGCAACCTCTGACAAGCCAAGTCTGATTATCATTCTGATCGGAGATTCAATATTGCTCCGCCTAACATCAGCGGGTTTTGAAAAAAATACAACACTACCACCATCCATGACTGATGGTTATGACTAGTATCAGAATGTACTAGCTGAACAAATGAATGGGATTTTTAAAGAAGGGGTTTTCCTAACTAAACCAACAGCTATCGAGCAAGTGACAACAATGATTTAATAAGCGGTTAATTTATACAATCAACAGAGATTTCATTTAGTCTTAGGCAATCAAACACCTCATACAGTTCAAAGGATCATAAAACGAAAAATATAGCCAGTAATAAACAGATAAGGACCTATTTATTTTTTACTAACTATCAACTCATTTCAGGTTGGTACAGTATAAAAAACATCTTAGGAATTTAACCATTCTTCCATATCAGCAATCTTAATCTGTTTATTCATCCATTCAAAAACAGGTTCCCGGTCTTTTCCAATTAATCTTTTGATAGGCTGGCCTTTCAGTAAATTAACTAATCGGGCATCCTCTTCTTTATCTGCATCTAATTGAAATTTTACAAATCCGTCTGCATGGAAATATTTCTTATCAAGGTTTTCAGTAGGGTGCTCAGCTATGATATATGCTTTGTCTTCTTTACGAAGTATAAAACGCTTATTGATAGTTTGATAGTCAGCTTTTACAGCCTGCAACAACTTTACATATTCCAGCATATATTCTTTTAATAGATTAGATATCAATTAATCCGGCTAGCACCTAATAGGTAAATCATCTGGTATCAAGTCCTTGTAACATTCCTTGCATTTAGTGTTCTTATTATTTGAAACAGTGCTTATGTTTCAAACAGGATTGAAATAAAAATCCGAATTACTTTTGTTCAATTACTACCAAATCTATCAGTACGGATCACTATGAAACCTAGGTAGTACGGGTAAGATATAATTATAAATTCTAGCTCAAAGGCTATTAAACTTTACAATCAAACATTCAGGCAGCCTAAAAGACTAGGGGGATTGCATTATCACTGAGGCTCCATACCTCCAGACACGTTGGGCTATGGTGTATCAGATATATAAATGAGACAGCTATAGGAAAATCAATTATTGACAATCAGACAAAACTGGAATATGTTGGGATATTGGATAGTAATCGCAATGGGAATCGCTATATTTCCATCACCTAAAAAGAGGTAAACCCGAGCAATCTGACATGTATTTGGAGAAGCTGGAAAGAGTAGAAAGGGTACTCAGAGCACCCTTTTAATGCATTATGCACGTAGGAAGTATATTCATTGCTTCAACATTTATATTATAATACTCAACATACTCCTGTTTTGACAAGGTTTTACGTTTGTCAATGTAAACCTGGAAAGTATCCATATCATATTGAACAGTAACTTTGCTCTTTAAAAGGTCGGATATTGAGCTTTTTAGGCTATCTACTTTCTTCTCAAAATCTTCTACACTTACCTTACAGGTTCTGTTAATTTTTTCTCCAACCAAACTAATCTCATTACCCTCAATCTTAACATCAGAACCACTGATATTACCATTATTAATTTCAGCTAAAGTAAGCCCGAAAATTCTTTCATAATAAAATGAGTTCATAAGCTATAGAGTAGTATCTCTAGTAAGCGTGACCTACGCCAAGTGTTTTTAACACATACTACTATCCTTTATACGTAGCTCATACTATAGGTAACTCATACTTATGTAATATTTCTTCAAAAATTATCCTAAAAACAGAAAATCAGCTACTTCCATTTTGCAAAAAAATAGGACTTATGTAGGAGCTATATCGTTCATCGCATCTATTAAATACCTCGTGCCAGTAAAGAAATCAGGACTATGATAAGAAAGGTCAACTATGTAGTGACTGACGATAACTATAAGGTAATCAAGTATTTGACCTAGGGAAGCATGTTACTATCCGGATAGAAACACAAGTTTCCAGCATCCTGTAGTCCTGACAAAACAAGATCATAATAGCACCCATGACCTTTGCCAAAAATTTGATAATAGTAAGTAGCATGCAAAGTATGATAGCATGAATGAAATACAATGTTGGAGCAGAATAGTGAAGAAAGTATAGTCGTATTACCTACTACATCTCATTTATACTATCAATTTACTCCAGGAGATCAGACTTTAGAACTTTTACTTATTAAGTAAAAAACAGAAGAAGCAATTTTCAGTTAAATTGCGGTAAATGCTCAATTATTGGTTTAATTGTGGTAAATACTTATGCCTAAAATCACGTATTTACCGACTTTGACAATAGAAAAGGATCTTTGATCTTTGTATGCTGTTATTCACTAATAAGTGAAAATGCACTCTACGAACTGTCTTTGATCACACATGTCGTATACCTATTTAGCGAAAGTATGAAAGTTCTTTTTGTATCAGGAAGGCAATTTTCATTTACTAGCGTTCTTGTAAAATCCCGATAACTACATTTCACTACTTGTCAGACAAACACGATTAATTTAGAGTACCTGCCAAAAGGAGTTACAATAATTTTCTTACTTTTGGGAGCATTTCATGTATCCATATATTCCTCAACCAATTACTAACCGGAATGAAAGTAGACATTTCCAAACTTCTCCAGAAAAAGAAAACCCAGATCCTAGAACGATGGATGACCAATCAGATGGCAGATGAAATTCTGCGGGAAGATTTGATCAGCAACGAAGGTCTGCGTAACCAATCCGAAGAATTGCTTACTAAACTGGTAAAACTTGTCAATGACAAAAATATTACTGACGTGCAATCTCCGGATTTTGATCCTATCGTTGAAATCCTTGCAGGCATCTCTCATTCACGGGCACGCCAGGGGTTTTCACCGAGAGAAACAGGGTTTTATATTTTTAGTTTAAAGGATGCGCTGTTAGAAACCTTACAGGAAGAAGTTAAAAATGATCCTTCAGCCTTATACGAGATTACGTTAAAGGTAAGTAAGCTACTGGATTCCTTTTCCATCTCGACATTCGAAACCTTTATCAAAGGCAGAGAAGAAGTAATTCTTCGTCAAACAGATGAGATAGCAGAGATCTCTACACCAGTTATACGCGTTTGGGATGGCATTCTGGCTCTTCCTATTATCGGTACGCTGGACAGTGCCCGTACACAGGTAGTAATGGAAAATCTGCTACAGGAAATCGTGGAGTCAGGTAGTGGCATTGCGATTCTGGATATTTCAGGTGTACCTGCAGTAGATTCGTTAGTAGCTCAACACCTGATCAAAACCGTGAGTGCTACCCGATTAATGGGTGCTGAGTGTATCATCAGTGGTATCCGCCCTGAAATAGCTCAGACAGTTGTACAACTGGGCATTGATCTTTCTAACATTATTACCAAGGCTTCTCTTGCCAGCGCATTAAAACATGCCTTTTCTATGCTGCGTCTGGAAGTAAAAAAATCAACCAAAGAAAATTTTAGCTTATAGAATCCTATGGATCGTATTCCTATTCTTCAGATGGGCAAGTTTTTATTAGTCACCATTCAGGTAGACTTATATGACCGCCTTGCCTTAAATCTGGAAACAGATCTTGCCCAAATGGTATATAAAACAGGCGCCAGAGGGGTTCTTATAGATATTTCCGCATTATCTATTGTTGATTCCTTTATGGGAAGAATCATAGGTAACATTGGCACGATGAGCAAAATAATGGATGCAGAAACCGTTTTGGTAGGTATGCAGCCAGCTGTAGCCATTACCTTAGTAGAGTTAGGGTTGGAACTGAAAGGTGTAAGCACTGCACTGAATGTAGAAAAAGGTATGCTACTATTAAGAAACAAAATAGATTCCTTCTCAGAAACCGATATAGAAGAACAGGATGATAGTAGTGCTGAATAAAGATAGCCTACTTGTTGGAAAAGAACAGGACGTAGTTCCTTTTCTCAGCCGGGTAAAAGAGTATGCGACTAAAATAAGCATGGGCCTTGTTAACCAAACCAAGCTGGTCACTGCTTGTTCTGAGCTGGCACGAAATATGTTAAAATACGCTGGTGGTGGCTCTACTCTTATTGAAATAATTAGCAAAGGCAGAGAAAATGGAATCCGTGTAACCTTTACTGACAAAGGACCTGGGATTGAAGATATTCAGAAAGCGATGGAAGACGGCTTCTCTACTGGCAAGAGTCTCGGACTGGGTTTACCTGGTGCGAAAAGGCTAGCCAGCGAATTTGACATTAAAAGTACAGTTGGCGAAGGCACCACTGTCATGATTATAAAATGGAAGAATGGTTAACGACATACATCTCAGATTAAATGCTTCTGAGAGAAGTTATTTTGCAATTTTAAAAAGGGAAGTAGCTCTTCTGGCAACCTCTGCCAACTTTCCCCAAAAACGGTTAGCTGAGATTGATATTGTGGTAGCGGAGATGGTTTCCAACTTAGTCAAACATGCAAATGGAGGAGAAATACTGGTAAAACTGATTGAGGAAAAAGGGATACAGGGTATAGAGATCATTTGTATTGATAACGGGCCGGGTATATCTGACGTCAGAAACATGATGAAGGATGGAGTCTCTTCTACCAATACGCTAGGTAATGGTTTAGGTGCTATTCAACGGCTTTCCAATTTTTTTCAAATCTATACACACAAAGGGTGGGGTACTATCCTTCTCTCCAGAATCTTTGCAAAAGAGCTTCCTGGTACGCAAGTTGGCAACCCGATAGAAATCCGTTCTCTGGTAGTACCCAAACCAGGTGAAACAGAGTGTGGAGACAATTTCTCATTCAAACAAACCAAAGAGCATATCAAACTCTTTCTCGGAGATGGATTAGGTCATGGTAAGGATGCTGCTATTGCTGTAAATACAGCTATTGAGGCATTTAATCTATGCGAATCCGACAGTCCGGTGGAAAATATTCGCTTTATTCATAATTCAGTAAAAAAAACCAGAGGATTGGTAGGCACTATTGCTATATTCAGCCTCAAGAATAAACAATGGAAAATTTGTGGGGTAGGCAACATTAGTACACGAATGTTTAGTTTGGCTACAGATAAGACCCTTACCTCCTACAATGGTATTATAGGATTAAACATACCTAAAACTATGAATGATCATCTGATTGAGTATATTCCTGGTCAGTTGATCATGATGTGTAGTGATGGGATAAAATCAAAATGGGATGTACTGAAGCTTCCAGGCCTGATACGTAATGACTTGTCGTTACTCAATGCGGCCTTGTTCAAAGACTTTACCCGAAATACAGATGATTCATCGATTGCAAGTTGTAAAATAAGCCTATGAGAATGCAGGAATTAACAAGAGTCACACTCCAGAACGAAATGGATCTTATCCTGGCCCATAAACGTAGTATGCGGCTTGCAGAACTGGCGGGTCTCTCTCTTTCTGCCCAAACTACCTTTGCAACTGCAGTATCTGAAGTGGCCCGCAATACGATTGATCGTGGAAAGAATGGCCGTCTAATCCTCATGGTAAATCCAGACCAACGGGAAAAATACATTATTGCAAAAATTACCGACGAGGAATCACAGACAAAGCATTATGAAGGTCTTACCTATGCACGACGTCTGGTAAATAAATACAATATCTCTTTTGATAGTAAGGAAACAGCTATAGAACTTTACTTTGAGATACCTGTATCCACCAAACTGGATATCCAGAAACTAGATGAATGGAAGAAGATTTTCCGGAATGAACCCGCAGTATCTCCTTACGATGAACTTAAACGTAAGAATGAACAACTACAGGATCTGGCTCAGAAACTAGAGGAAAGAGAGCAGCAATATAAGATGCTCACAAACGCCTTACCTATTATCATCTTTACACTAAACGAAAAAGGAGAACTGATCTATGCCAATGAGTGGCTAAAACGATTTACAGGTAGCAGCCTTCAACAGCTAAATACTACCCACTGGAAAGATATTGTGCATCCGGATGATTACGATTCTTTTTCTGTTCTTATTAATAACCAACAACTCTCTGCAACCAGAGCATCTGCCATTAAAACGCAATGCCGGCTAAGACATAGAAATGAAGATGATTATTACTGGCATATGGCATCCATTTCCCCTTTGAATGACGAATCTGGTAAACTGCTCTACTGGATCGGTTATATTGTGGATATCAATGCACAGAAACTGGTTGAAGAAACTCTTAAAAATAATCATGAACTGAAAGAAGCACAGCGACAATTAAAGGAGAATCAGATTGTACTGGAAACAAATATAAAAGAGCTAAACAGAAGCAATCAGGAATTACAACAATTTGCCTATGTAGCCTCTCATGACCTGCAAGAGCCTATTCGCAAAATCAGTTTTTATAGTGGGTATCTTCTGGATAAGTATAAGAATGTACTGGATGAAACAGGTTTAAGTTTTCTATCAATTATGTTGTCTGCATCCAAACGGATGCGTAAGCTTATCAACGACTTACTAGCCTATTCCCGTGTAGAGCGTCAGCAATTGCAGTTTAAACCTGTAAGTCTTACTCAAATAGCACAGGAAGTAGTGAAAGATCTGGAATTACTTGTATCTGAAAAAAATGCCACTATACAGGTGGATGAACTGGCAACTGTGGATGCAGATGAGGGACAGATGCATCAGTTGTTTGAAAACCTGATAGGCAATGCCATTAAATATGCCAAGGATGATGTTCCTTCAGTCATACATATAAACTGTAAACCTATTGACGATCAGTTACAGATTCTGGTAAAAGATAATGGGATTGGATTTGATGAAAAATATCTACCCCAAATGTTTGCCCTGTTTCAACGACTTCATTCCTCTGAGAAATATGAAGGAACAGGTTTAGGTCTTGCAATTTGCCAAAAAATTGTAAGCCTGCACAATGGCAAAATTACAGCACAAAGTCAGGAAGGCGAAGGAGCTACTTTTATTGTGACATTACCTATATCACATTCCTCTTCAGTTACTCAGGAGAAAGATTGGCTCGCCAATGGATTACCTGAATACAAACCTACCCATAAATAAACAATACAGGTTTCTCTTCCGACTTGCCTGTATTTGTATAAAGCAAAAGCTGGTTGAGTTACATCATTACACTAATGTTCTGTACTGCTATCTCAATGGTTCACCAATCGTTGAGTCCCTCTGTAAAAAGAGGGATTACATTTTCTGGAAATAAAAGCAGACTTACAACCTATAACATTGTAAATCTGCTTGTGCTCTTTGATTTTCAGACTATCTGATTTTTATACTATTATTCGTCCATATCCCATTTATTACCCGCATAATAGACAATGTATTTTCATTTCTCAGTTCTATAGGTAAAAAAGCCTCTGGGCAATCCTGATAGCTTACCGGACGCACAAACCGGTAGATAGCATCAGTACCTACGGATGTAAACCGGGAATCTGTAGTAGATGGGAAAGGCCCGCCATGCTGCATGGATTTACAAACTTCCACGCCTGTGGGAACGCCATTATAAATCAATCGGCCACAACGTTGTGTCAATAAATCAGCTATATCTGTATAGTTGCCTAGTTCCTGTTCTGTTCCGAATAAAGTAGCTGTCAGCTGGCCTTTCAGACTCGTAATTACAGCCCTTAGCTCCTCTTTGCTTTTGCACTTCACAATCAGGGAATAAGGACCAAATACTTCCTCTTTTAATACAGAATTATCAATAAAATCTGATGCTGAAATGGTTGCAATAACAGGATTGCCTGTAATATCATCTTCCTGCACCGAAACAACAGTCGCCAATGTTGTAATTCCGTCCTGTGATAAAGCTTCTTTCTTTCTGGTTTTGTAACTGGAAGCGATTCCTGTATGCAGCATCTTTCCTCTGGAGCCTGCCAGAATCGCAGTTGCCAATCCACGCAGAAATTCCTCGATCCCATCCTCTTCCAATACCAGTATCAATCCAGGGTTTGTGCAGAACTGCCCAACACCTAATATAATAGAAGATGCCAATGTAGCAGGTAGATCTTTTTTAGTCTGCAGCACTTCAGGTAACACAACTACAGGATTGATACTTCCCATCTCAGCAAAGAATGGGATAGGTTCTTCCCGCTGATTAGCCAAATCAAACAATGCTTTACCACCTGTATAAGAGCCAGTAAAGGCAGCTGCTTTGGTAACAGGGTGTAAGATTAACGATTGCCCAGCCTGTATACTATGATCTGCTACATGTTGAAACACATGTTTGGGGACATTAGATTGTGCAATGGCTTTGTTGATAGCTCCCGCTACCAGCAAAGAAGTGCGTGGATGGCCAGGGTGACTCTTTACTACAACAGAACAGCCCGCAGCTAATGCAGAAGCCGTATCACCACCAGCAGTAGAAAACGCCAGCGGAAAATTACTTGCACCAAAGACAACTACCGGTCCTACAGGTTGCATCATTTTACGCAAATCAGGTTTGGCGACAGGTTTTCTGTTAGGATCACCCGTGTCAATACTAGCTTGTACCCAATCTCCAGCCTCAAGCAACTTTGCAAATGCAAGAAGCTGTCCCGTTGTGCGGCCCCTCTCTCCAGTCAATCGTGCCAGTGGGAGATTCGACTCTTCCATAGCGGTCTGGATCAATGTGTCTCCCAGCGCCTCTATCTGAGCAACAATAGCTTTTAGAAAAGCTGCTTTATCGGATGCACTACATTTGCGGTATGCAAGAAAAGCCTCCTGTGCCTGCTGCATTACCAAATCAATATCTTCTGCTATCTGTATCATTCCGGTTTCAGTTATTAGGGTGTATAGGTTCGTTATAACCAATCGAATAGTAAGGTTTTAGAGGTTGTCTAAAATTAGTATTAAAAAAGCAAATAGATCAGATTTTGTAGCGAGCTAAGTTATTTATCTATAGGCGAAATCGCGGCCTAAAATCTGCCTTTGAAGCTTTCAATCCCTAAGTTCGTGTTCTCACCAACTTGCATGAGGGGAAACAACTCGTTGGTGATAACACCAACGATGGGCAGAAGGAGCAGCACAAAATCTGCCTTTGAAGCCTTTAAGAATAATTTTAGACTACCTCTTAAAACAAATATCTTCTTTTTGGCGATGGTAATCTTTACAGATATTAGCTACCACTAATACTATATTGATCACACTCTTTCATATAACAGAAAAAACACATTAATTTAGTATATATGAAAGTCGTAGCCTTTAAGATACCTAAAACCCACAGAGAAGCTGTTCGTTTGCAAATAGACGACCTGCCTCATTTGTATGATAAGCTGCATCAGCATCCTGAAATACAAATTGCTCTGATTGAAGAAAGCGAAGGCACCCTCATTGCAGGGGATTATGTAGGAAGGTTCTCGCCAGGAGACATTGTAGTCATTGGCTCCAATCTTCCTCACGTCTTTAAAAATGATCCGGAATATTATGATTCACCCACTGGAGCGAAGGCACGTATGATCTCTGTGTTCTTCGATGAAGACTCCTGGGGCAAGGAATTCTGGTACCTGGCAGAAACGCAACACATCCGCGAATTTCTGAAATATACGAAACGTGGCTTTCTGCTTCACTCACCATTACAGGAGAAGGCGGCTGTATTTTTACATCAGCTATTGTGCAGCAAAGATATCGAGCGCCTGATTTATTTCTTTCAGCTATTGTCTCTGCTCAGTCAGGAAAGAAAGCATATGCAAAGTCTTTCGTTACATGAGCTGAACTATGACATTAAGCGAGGAGAAGAAAAGCGGATGAGTAATATTATTCAGTTTACACTGAATGAGTATGGGCGACCGATCACTCTGGAAGAGGTAGCCTCTATTGCCAATATGACAAAAGAGGCTTTCTGCCGTTATTTTAAAGAGCGCACACGCAAAACCTATGTATCCTTTCTGAATGAAATCCGGATCAGCAATGCCTGTCGCCTGCTGATGGACCCTCAGAAAACAAAGGCATCTATTGCCTGCGAAGTAGGTTTTAGTAATTTGTCTCACTTTAACCGGATATTTCGAAAGGTAATGGGTCAGACACCTACAGATTATCAGACAAACTTTTAATGAAATAGCAATCTGCCTGCTACTGTTTAGGTGTGATCTGAAAGCTTTTCTCGCTTTTCTGATTCAGAATTGCCTCTATTTCATATAAACCAGATCGGTTTGCTATGAATAACCGTACTTTATCTCCTGACTTACCAGCGGCCAGGAGTTCTTTTAACATAGTAGTAGCCGTCTTTCCATTCTTATCTATTGCTTAGAGGTTATACATATAGACAGATAAACTTCAAGCATTTACACGTTCTTTCTGTTTCTTATTCATGACCAGATAGTAAACCGGTATACCCAACAAAATGATAGCCAATCCGGGTAAGGTAAAGCTGGTCTCAACAATCAGTAACAATACAGCCAAACCTGTTGCCACCAGTATGTATACAGCAGGCAGTATAGGATATCCGAAAGCCTTATAGGAACGAGGGACATCTGGCTGTTTTTTACGTAAAATGTAAATACCCAGGATGGTCAGTACATAAAAAATAAGTACCCCAAAAATTACCAATGCCAGCAAGTCATTATATTTTCCTGTCAGACATAACAAAGAAGCCCAGATACATTGTAGCCACAGACTATATTCAGGAACCTGGTGTTTATTGAGTGTACCTGCCTTCGCAAAAAACAACCGATCTTTTGCCATCGTATAATAAACCCTTGCTCCTGCCAGAATCAATCCATTGTTGCATCCAAAGGTGGAGATCATAATCATGACGGCAATGATAATAGTACCTTTCGCACCAAAGATATGTTCGGCAGCTACCACCCCAATCCGATCACTTTTAGCAAAAGCAATTTCCTGCATAGGCACCACAGCCAGATACATGATATTCGTTAGTACATAGACAATAGTTACGATTATTGTACCCAGAAAGAGGCTTAACCCAATATTTCGTTGAGGATTTTTTACTTCTCCCGCAATAAAAGTGATGTTGTGCCAGGAGTCACTGGAAAACAAGGTTCCTTTCATGGCAATGGCTATTACACCCAGCGATGCCACACCTGTTACAGCAGATTGGATCATCTCTCCATTGGTCAACGTCAGTTCAGAGAGCTTCCATGCATTCTGCCAGTTGGCATTCCAAACCTCCGCATCAGCTCCCCAGATAAAGCCGAAAACAATCAACCCAAACAATGAAATAAGTTTTACCATTGTCAAAAATGTCTGTATGAATACACCATTTTTGACCCCTTTACTATTTAAAAAGGTAAGTAATACAATAACTCCAATAGATGTTAGCTGTGCGGCTGTAATATGTAATCCTCCCAGCTCTATCAGATGATTGTCTTCACTTACTACCGGAATCAGATAGGAAGTAAACTTGGCAAAAGCCACTCCAACGGCAGCAATAGTCCCTGTTTGAATTACTGTAAAAAATGCCCATCCATATAAAAAGCCAACCAGTGGATTATACGCTTCCTTCAAATAAATATATTGTCCGCCAGCCTTGGGAAACATAGCTGAAAGTTCACCATAACTTAGTGCGGCAATGATGGTAACAACTCCGGCAAGTACCCACATGGCAATCAAATAGCCAGCCCCTCCCACATTACGAGCAATTTCACTACTAACAATAAAAATTCCGGAGCCAATCATGGAGCCTGCTACAATCATAGTAGCATCCAACAGGTCTAATCTGGGTTTAAATCCGTTTTCTGATGATTCTTCTTTCATATATGAGGTAAGGTTAAGTTGCTTGTTTCACAATCAAGGATTATTCATTGATATCATCTTTGGGTTCCTGATGGAGGAGATGATGAATAAAGAAATTCCAGCGTTTATGATCAACATAGCGGGAATAAGCCTCCGGATAGCCATGATGCGCACTGGGTATGATTAACAGATCAAAGTTTTTGTTGGCCTTAATTAACGCTTCACTCAGCTTGAACGTAGCAGACGGATTTACATTTTCATCAATACCTCCATGAATTAACAGTAGTTTTCCTTTTAAACGAGGTGCCATAGTCACATTGGATTGCTGGTGATAAGCGGAGTCTACAGGCCAGCCCATATACATTTCAGGCCACCAGTCTTTCTCCATCCGGTGGTCATGGTCTGCCGATTGTGAAACAGCCACTTTATAACATTCCGGAAACTGCATCAAGGCATGGGCCGCATCATATCCTCCGGCAGAATGTCCAAAAATGCCAACCCGTGATGTATCGACCCATTTGTATCGCTGCCCTAACTGCTGAATAGCCAGCACATGATCTGCCAGCCCATACCCCAGCTTGCGATATGACCAGTTATGAAAAGCCTTAGAACGTCCGGCAGAACCCAGTCCATCAACAGACATCACAATAAAGCCCATTTCTGCCAGTGGCTGGTTCCAGGTAAATACAGCTTTCTTAAAGCTATTGGGAAATACATTGGTTTGAGGACCTGTATAGCTATAATCAATAATAGGATATTGAGTCTTTTTGTTAAAATGGGTAGGCTTCCACATGGCTCCATAAATTGGGGTTTTTCCATCCCGGGCTACCGCTTCAAACACCTCCGGAAAATACCAGCCTGTAGCCAGCAAATCTTTGATATCTGCACTATCTATTCTGGACAACAAATTGCCTGTATGTAAATCCCGCAATACAGAAACGGTTGGTTGAGTAGCAGAGGAATAGTTATCTACAAAAAAGTTTTTCTCTGGTGACAGTACTACTTCATGGTGGGCTATTTCGGGTGTAAGCAGCTTGAGGTTGTTGCCATCAAAACTTATCTGATATAAAAAGTCAAAATAAGGATTGGCACCTTTCTCTTTGCCTGCAGCCGTAAAGTAGATCAGCTTTTGTTTTTCATCTACTTCAACAATCTGTTTTACCACAAACGCCCCCTTAGTCAATGCAATGAGTTTACCTGTTGTCCAATCCAGCTTATAGAGTTGATTCCATCCAGTGCGTTCAGAAGTAAGCAAAGCAAATCCCTTTTCTTCCAGTAAACGAAAATCCATGCCTTCCACAAAGGTCTCATTGATCTCTGCCCACATCAGAGTCACTTTACCTGTAGCAGGATCAACTTTTATTACATCCATCTGTTTATACCCCCGATGGTGATACAAACCATACAGGTAATCCCCTTTCTGACTCCACCTCAGCGAGTTCCAGATAAAATAAGGCAATGGACGAACAGCAACCTTAGCCATCTTTCGAGCTGCGACATCAAAGACTACCGGAATCATGTGAACGATATTGGTATCACCCGGAGAGCCACGGTAATACGACAACACCCGAGGTCGATACAGGGAATCAACCGACCAATCCAACAGATGCATTTTCCGGGCATTGCGGACATCCAGAATCTGCGTCATGATTTTCTTACTATCAGGTGACCAGGATGCTGTTAAATGAACAGGACGCGCTTGGCATTCTCCTACCAAAATATCATCCCAAGACAGATACTCACCATACGCATAATTATCATATCCGTCTTTTGTGAGTGCCATAGGTTCACCACCCTTTGTAGACTGGAGATACATATTATGGTCTTTAGTAAATGTGACCCAGTTGCCATCAGGCGATGTTATTCTGTTTTCTTCTCTGGAAGTTTTTGGAGTAGCAGGAGCAGAAACAATCTGATAGGTTTGCAAGTCTGCCTGATAACGCCTGGATTCAACCTGAAAAGTAATCTGAGTAGCAGATTTCCATTCCAGATCTTTAATAGAGAGACTTTGTGCAGTTATCGTTTTGCCTGCTACACCAGCTAATGCCTGAGCCAGCTTCTGGTGATCAAATGCCAGTGTACGCTGATATCCGGGAATACTTACTTTGTAATACTGCTCTCCTTCACGGGTATTGGTCTGATACCAGAAGCCTGATCCATCGGTCAACCAATGGGGTTGCACTTCCAGATGGAAAATCTTTTTACTGATGTTTTTACGATAAAAGCTTTCTGCACGTGTATAGTCTGCTTTAGTTATCTGGCATGTAGCCGAACTACCAGCTAGCAAGCCATACAGACCAGCAAGTGATAAAATAAAATTCTTCACTGATTAGGATTGATAAGTGGTTGTTAGAGTCATTACAAAAATGCTGAGAGATGAAATCAAAACTCCTGACATTTCACTGATAATCAAGACATGGTTTATTCTTGTTGCCTTTCTCAAAAGGTTCTGGTTTTCTCAAGCCCTGTGATTCGCTATAAATTTCACATTTCAGTGATTCGTACTCTTGTATAATTTCATATAGCTTTATCAAAAGTAAGTTTCAATTCAGAAAAGTTGTGACACTAAAATTAACAAACCCTAATGCAATATTGATAAATAGAACAATCACCAACATATTAACTCACAAAACCAAGAAAAGACAACAACTTAATTTTACAAAGCAGAAATTTCACAAAATTTTCAACTGACACACCCAATAGAAATCTCCTAAAAACAAGTAATTACCATAGTATCAATAGAAATATATCTCTCTGACTTTTAAACAGATACATTATTTAATTCAACTATTCGATTAGTAATTCTTACGTATAGGCCCCTAACTACCCTATCTCTGGAAAATAATAATTCACTCACGTTACTACTGGCAGGCCCACTTTGTACTTTTTTGATGTAAGTATGTATGCAGATTAAGCATAAAATAGGCGGAGATAATAACAAAACATTTATAGGCTTAAAAAGGAACCATTCTTAGTAAAGAATACTTATCTTTCTGGTGGTTACCTAATAAGTCCAGACATAACTAAGCTATGATATAAATGATTTCTATTTGTTTGATACAACCTTCTGTCTATTAGATTAATCCTAGTGCGGCGAAATAGGATATCAGAGATAATCAAATAGGATAATTTATTTATTACAACGGAATAATACAATAAAATACAATTTATAGTTCTTATTTTTGCTACGTTATCAAGGACCATACATTTTCTACGTAATGAGGTTATGAAAAAGAGTCGTTCTTCAGAAAAATCACCTGACGTTGTATTGATCGGCGCCGGGATTATGAGTGCCACACTAGGCGTATTGCTTAAAGAGTTACAACCTAATTTAACCATTGAGATATTTGAGAGGTTGGATGTGGCGGCGGCAGAAAGTTCCGATGCATGGAACAATGCAGGGACAGGACATTCTGCGTTTTGCGAATTAAATTATACACCAGAACTTCCGGATGGATCTGTTGAGATCATAAAAGCAATTAAGATTGCTGAGTCTTTTGAAGTATCCAAGCAGTTCTGGGCCTATCTGGTTGAAAAAAACTTCCTTCGTTCTGCACCTGAATTTATACGCACTATCCCACATATGAGCTTTGTATGGGGCCAGGATAACGTTAATTACCTCAAAAAACGCTACGACGCACTACAAACCAATCACCTGTTTAAGGGAATGGAATATACTGAAGATCCTCAGCTAATCGAGGAATGGATTCCATTAGCCATGGAAGGTCGTGACCGCTCACAAAAAGTGGCAGCTACCCGGATGGAGATTGGTACAGATGTAAACTTCGGAGCTCTGACACGTTGTATGTTTGAGCAGTTGCAAAAGATGGACGGAGTAAACATGCACTTCAACCATGATGTAAAAGACCTGGATCGTGATAGTGATGGAAGTTGGAAAGTGAAGGTAAAAGACCTGGGTACTGGTCAGAAGAGAACGTTAAAGACTAAGTTTGTATTCATTGGTGCAGGAGGTGGTACATTACATCTTCTGGAAAAATCAGATATTCCGGAAGGAAAAGGATTCGGAGGTTTCCCTGTGAGTGGACAGTGGCTTAAATGTACCAATCCGGAGATTATTAAGAAACATCATGCCAAAGTATATGGGAAAGCAGCCGTAGGTTCACCTCCTATGTCCGTTCCTCACCTGGATACCCGTATGATTGATGGCAAACAGGCCTTGTTGTTTGGACCCTATGCAGGTTTCTCAACCAAGTTCCTGAAAAACGGTTCATACTTTGATCTGCCACGTTCTATCCGGATCAATAACATCCGTCCAATGCTGGCTGCCGGAATTCATAATATTCCTCTTACCAAGTATTTGATTGATCAGGTACGTCAGTCGCCGGAAGATCGTCTGGAAGCACTGAAAGAATACTTCCCTGAAGCCAAAATGGAAGATTGGGAACTGGAAATTGCCGGACAACGTGTACAGGTAATTAAGAAAGATGAAAAGAAAGGTGGCGTACTGGAATTCGGAACTGAAATGGTAAGTGCCGCTGACGGAAGTCTTGCTGCACTGCTGGGAGCCTCCCCAGGAGCCTCTACTACGGTATCTATCATGCTTACGATGCTTCAACGTTGCTTCAAACAACAGATCATGAGCGAAGAATGGCAGACTAAGCTGAAACAAATGATTCCATCGTATGGCCTTTCACTGGCAAAAGATGAAGAACTTGCTGAAAGCATTCGGGCTCAAACCAGTGAAGTACTGGATTTGAATAATCCTGAAACTGTAATTAGCTAAATAAGATATATAGAATATATTTCAATTAAATCAGAGCCTACGCTTTTTCAAAAAGTGTAGGCTCTGGTGTTTATAGAGTACCTCTTGTTTTATTCTATCAGATTCCTCTCTTCCAGAAAGTAGCATCTCCCCTTTTTATCCTCCTGAAGGAATTATTTATTTTCTTTCTATCTTGCTGCAAGGTCTATTCCCTTTTTCCTCATGAAAAGTCTTTTTCTTATTTATTTTATTGTCCTTCTGAAAGAATCTTGTGACAAATAGAGCTGCGTTTGTTTTCTGAAAGAAAAACACATTCTAATGGGAAAGGCCGCCGGTCTTGCCACGAGTTCCTTACAGGAGGACAAAAGGGGAGGAATCGACTGAGAGGAAAGATTCTTTCAGAAAGACAAAAAAGAAGGTGCTTTTCACAGGAGCAAAAAAGGAATGTTCCATTCAGAAGAACAATGAAGAATAAGAATTCCTTTCTTGAGGATAACAAAGTGTAATTACAAAATCCGTTTCTCGGCCAAAAACAACATATGGGTAACTGGAAAATCCAAAGGTTTTAACCCATCAGTAGTTTTGCAGAATAGTTCTGCCTTGCCTGTAAATCTGTTTTTCACAATCCAATCATTTTGGTAAGCATGAGATTGAGGAAGAATGGAAAAGCCTGCTTTACTCATTTCATTTTCCCAATCAGCATAGGTCCAGAAACAAAACTTTTCATGCATCTCACTCTGCCAGTTGTCGGTATAATCTTTCTTGAGCAAAAACTCCATAGCATTACGGAGAGACAACTGCAGATTGCTTTTATGCTCTTCAGTCGACAAAAGTTCATAGTGTAAGGCTTCATTCTCCTTATGACGGAAGTCTCTGGCAAAACGTAAAAACCGGGCATAGGTAGACAAGCCCTGCAGATAAGCCGATAACTCATCCCGGTTTGTAATTTCTTTCTCCCAGTCATCGTTTCGTCCATCTTCTTTGGTAAGGACAAGAACCACTTCCTCATCCGGATTGTCAGGACCTACTACATCCCGATTGATCCAGATACCGCCAGTAGCCAGTTCTTCATAGCGGTTTCGGATAAACGTAAGCAGGTCTTCTCTACTGCCATAGGATTCGATTTCATGTGTAAGTGATGACGTATTGATAGTATGCATGGAGTTCTTCTCATAGACCAATCCTGTAACAGCATTTTTCTGGGCAAAAAATACGAACGGGTTGCCAAACTCTCCATTGTGCTTTCGTTGCTGGCAGATATCAAACAGATGACGGGCCACTTCAATACCATAAAAATCGGATTCATGCAGCAGGTCCTGCTGGCAAGCCAGTCGTATCCACGAACCTACCGCACACCCTATATCCCCAATTCGGCCAGGCCGGATATAGGGTGCAGTCTCTTTGAACTTCAATTCTGCAATGTCATCCATCTGCCGTACATAGCTGTTATAGTCACGAGTAGTGGTAATATCGCCATCATCACTGATGATCCGATCCCGAAACAACATCTGAACCTTCTCCCCCAGCCTATATTTTTTCCAAAGTGAATACGATGCCGGATGCATGTGCTCCAATACATACCGATCTGTCAGCCACGCATCCCCAGTCTTTGCAATGTACTCTACTAGGTCCCAGGGTAATCCTGTTACAAACTGCTGGGTTTTGCGATCCAGCAACTCAGCAGGCAATACCCTGAAACCTAGTTTCTCATACATATTCATCACAGGTGTTGAACATACTACTACTGTATTCTGTGGCGTGAAATCAAACATCCCATCGCTTTCATGCCTGATCCGTTTGATGGTATAATCTGCAAAGTTTTCCAATACGCCTACTTCGTCTATTCCATACATATAGGCAGGCACAGGTAAATCATCTGAGAAATCTTCCAGTTGCAATACCCGCAAATGAAAAGGCAATGGATTGCGTCGGGTGTGGCTGTGATTGGCAGAGGTTACCGCAAAGATGATGGCATCGACAGGTCCAAAGTCGTTTCCCAGAAGCTGCCCATTGGCATCCGTTTCCTGAGACAGTCCTGCCTGAATAATTCTGTATAGATAATTAAACTGAAAGTTGGTGAGTAATTGGTGACGGCCAGGAAAAAGTAAATACATAGCAGACAGAGGGGTTGAGTAAATGAATCTGCGGAAATATTACTAGCTATTGATGGAAAAAACAATCGTTTTGAGGAAAAGGTTGGTAAGTAAGGATGTAAGTTAGTAGAACGTAGCTACTAGTTCGAACGTCCGTTCAAAACAGTCAGCTTAAGGCAACCACTCAGAACACACCCCATTTTGTCCTCCTGAAAGGACCTCGTGGCAAGACCGGCGGCCTTTCCCACTGGAGTATGTTTTTCAGAAACCGAACGCAGCTCTATTTGTCACGAGTTTCTTTCAGAAGGACAATAAAATAAATAAGAATGAATAGAGAAACTTGCTTAAGTTGACAACATTGAACGGATTCTGCGTTCAAATTAGGTCCGAACGGACGTTCGAACCAGTAGGTGCTCACTTTCACTGAAAAAAGAGTATTTTAGCCACTGACATTCCATAATAACCAGTCAAAGTCATGAAAAAATTACTTCTCTTCCTTTTTATCCTTCTTTGTGCAGTTCCTTTTTCCAGCCAGGCGCAAAAGAAGAGCAAAACTACTCAAACGACTTCTACCGGAAAATACCAGGCTAACTGGGCTTCGATAGACAGTCGGCCTATTCCTACCTGGTTTGAAGATGCTAAGTTTGGGATTTTTATTCACTGGGGATTGTTTTCGGTTCCATCCTGGGGACCCACTCCGAAAGATGGAGCCAGCATTTATGACTGTTATTCCGAATGGTACTGGTACCGGCTTACTGATCCCAACTCGAAAGTGAATCCATTGTTTGTAAAGTACCACACCAGTACCTATGGCAAAGATTTCCAGTATCAGGATTTTGTTAAAGACTTCAAAGCTGAATTTTTCAAACCTGATGACTGGGCTAGTGTGATTCAGGATGCAGGAGCCAAGTATGTGGTGCTTACCTCCAAACACCATGAAGGTTTTACCCTATGGCCTAGTGCGCAGGCATGGAACTGGAATGCAGTGGATGTAGGCCCTCACCGCGATCTGGCAGGAGATCTGATCAAATCCGTAAAAAGCAAAGGACTGCGAATGGGTTATTATTACTCATTGTATGAATGGTTTAATCCTCTTTATAAGGCAGATGTGAATCGGTATGTAGATGAACACATGCTCCCTCAGTTGAAAGACCTAGTAACCCGTTATAATCCGGATATTGTATGGACCGATGGGGAATGGGACCATCCCAGTGAAACCTGGAAAAGCACGGAGTTTCTAGCATGGTTATACAACGACTCACCTGTAAAAAACGATGTAGTGGTTAATGATCGTTGGGGCAAGGAAACCCGAAGCAAACATGGAGGCATTTATACAACGGAATATGATCTGGTACATGAGAAGGCACAAACAGAAGGATCTCTACCTCGTTACTGGGAAGAATGCCGGGGTATTGGGAGTTCGTTTGGCTATAACCGCAATGAAAACCTGGAAGACTATTCATCAGCGGAACAACTGGTACATATACTGATCGACAAGGTATCTCGTGGTGGCAATCTGCTGCTGAACATTGGCCCTACTGCTGATGGCCGTATTCCGGTAATTATGCAACAACGACTCAAAGAGATGGGCCAGTGGCTGAAAGTGAATGGAGACGCTATCTATGGCACCCGTATGTGGAAGGCTGCTCCTGCCAAAAAGATCCCGGATGTATTCTTTACAGCAAAAGGCAAGGATGTGTATGTGATCTGTACCAAATGGCCTGAAAACGGTATCGAACTGGAAGGGGTTGCGCTGCCTTCCAAAATTACAATGTTGGGATACACAGGTCCGGTAAAGGCAGCTTTCCAAAATAATAAACTGATGCTTACCCCTCCGGTTGTATCACCGGCAACGGTTCCCTGTAACTATGCCTGGACATTTAAATTGGAAAATGCGGTAAAATAGTCAAAGCTTTGTACAGGAATTATTTTTTATCTTTTAGAGATGGTTTAACATATTTATAAAACAGTGTAGACCACCTCTAAAAGTTTGCGAATACATTAATCCAGAAAACAGCATCATGCATTGGTTCCAGAAAACAATAAAACTCCCTGTATACAAAAGAGGCTTTCATTTGATTACCAATATAGTAGTTCGCGAACTTACCGAACTACAGCAGATCCGGACAGGGCTGCTGCATGTATTTATCCAGCACACCTCTGCCAGCCTTACCATCAACGAAAACGCAGATTCTACTGTACGATCAGACTTTGAATCGCACTTTAACCGAGCAGTTCCGGAAGATGCACCTTACCAGCACGACTACGAAGGCCCAGACGATATGCCAGCACATATCAAGGCATCTATGTTAGGTAGCTCGGTCTCTATCCCTATCACGGATGGGCGGTTAAATCTCGGGACATGGCAGGGGATTTACTTATGCGAGCATCGAGATGAGGCAACATCGAGGAGGTTGGTGCTTACGGTGTATGGGGTGTAAGTCATATTACTTCCCAATATAAATTTACAATACTATGTAAGGCTAGATGGCATCTGGTGGCATAGCAATTAAATCTTAGAGCATGCAGAAGATCTTATTTTATTATATAATAAGAATGTATACTACAACACAGGGTCTGAGTAGTCTCAGGCCCTGTTTGCTCTTTTAAAGAAAAATTATCACTTAAAGTCTAGAACAGGCTAATTTTCAAACTTGTTCTTATCAAGATAATAAATCTACACTTTAAGTTAACAATATAAGTTCTTATAAGGAAAAGCATATTCTGATTTCCATTTGTTTGTACTAAAAAAGAGGTTGATCTGTAATTAACACAATTATGTTTTCTAGTGTATGCTCTTTTCTACAATTGGGCGCATTACTTATAATAAGTTTAAAAATATTACTATTTTCTTCTTTCTTAATTATATACTGTCTTTCATCAAGGTTTCTAACTGAAACTTTCTTTCTAAAAGGATCATAATTATTAATGACTAACTTATCACTACAACTATCACTTTCTATATTATAAAAGGCAAGAAATTTGTTATTTTTATCTGAGAAACTAATTTGAAATTTAGGTACATAATTTATCTTAATACCTTTCCATTCACTAGAATCTTTTGATAAATATAACAACTTCATGATATCCTTATAATCTCCTTGATAATCAACGACCATTACATCTTTTGAAACCTTATGATTAGTAATAGAATATGTTGAAAAGCATATGTATACTATGGTAGTTAGCCAGTATATATTTAGTACATTGAACATGATAGCTTTATCTTTTATAATATGGATAAATAGTTCCTTCTACTGGTGTTGGTTCATAAGGAATTTCATCTCCTACATTTTTTATATCATCGACTTTATAACTAAAAGATTGTTAGCCAGGTTTTTGTATTATACTTTAAACTTTCTCACCTTTTTTATCTTTAAGTAAGATGACAACAAAATGCCTTTCTCCAGTAGCAAGATTTTTGGCAAGGTTACTTATTAAGGCTTGAGCCTGTGGTTGTGCAATAATAGTAGCAATATCTGCTTCAGAATAACCTGCTTTTCTTAAATTCTATATATATCTGAGTATATTTTTCTTTCATTTTAGAATCAATTACCCTAAAATGAATAACATTTCCAATACTTGTTTTCTCTTCAGAGATAGAAGAATGCCCAGATGCTAGTTCATCAGCAAAATTTTCTATATTATTCCCTAATGGATGATCCCACTGTGTCTCTTCTCTATATTCGTTCCACATACTCCTCCTGCAAAATTAGCACAATTCCATGTAGATTTATTAACAGAATTCATATCACTATTAATATAATTAACAATTTCTAAACCTGTTAGGCCAAAAGAATCTCCTTCTTTTATTTCTACACCTTTAAGTTCACTCAACTTATTTAGAGCTTTTTGAGATATACTTAATTGCTTACTTAAAGTTTTTATATTATCACCCTTCTCTGCAATAAACTGTAAGGCATATGTGGTATTCCCATCTTTATCTGTTGATGAATTGATATTAACAATCCACATTCCACAAGGATCAATGGAATTAAGAGGATTATTAGATACGTATGTAAATGGAGATTTGTCAAAGTATCCAGCAGCAAAAGGATCAGTAGAATGCCATCTGCCAATTTGTGCATCATACATGCTTGCTCCATAATCCATCCAGTTCAAGCCAAACTCTTCCTGTTTTTCCTTAACATTGTATTGAAACTGAAGGACAAGTCTGTTGAGGTGGTCCTAAAAATCGGGACACAAAACTTGCTTAACTTAGCAAGTAAATGAAAGGCAAAAAAACAACAAGTAAACGGCGTAAATACAGTGCCGATTTCAAAAGTGAAGTAGTAAAAATGCTTC
>JASJOS010000016.1 GCA_030068525.1 Xanthocytophaga flava | reverse complement strand
TAGGGAGGCCAGTTCGAGCACGCCCACCTTGTTTTTGATGATCTTTTCTTGAGTTGTCATCGGCTTAATCGTTTGTAGAAGTTACTAATTTTTTCAGTAACTGTCCGATTAAGTCTTGACTAGTTCATGTAAGTGCATTAGTCCCCTCCTGCTGCGAGGCCAGTCTCTTACCTCATCCATATCCTTTCAATTTTCAAGTACTTAGCTTTTCATTTCTCACCCCCTTTTGTCCTCCTGAAAGGAACTCGTGGCAAGACCGGCGACCTTTGGATTGAGAAATAATTCATTTCTCAGAACCCAAACGCGACTCTATTTGTCAAGAGATCCTTTCAGGAGGACAGCGAAGAGGTGCGTTTCTTTCAGTGAGAGGTTTGCTAGGGTGTTTTTTATTTATGGACCTTTTTTCAGAAAAACATGAGACATAACAAACAGAAAGAGAGCTAGAAAAAGAACAAACAAGCCATTCAAAATTTAGGATGGCACATGTTTATCGTTGTTCTTCCACAACGTGTTCTTTCCTGATTCCAAGCTTTTGCATTTTTGATAGCAAGGTTGTAGAAGGAAGTCCTAATCTGATGGCAGCTCCATGTGGGCCCGATATACGGCCATTGCACACTTTTACAACATGGAGTATATATTCACGCTCTATTTCCTGTAAAGGTTTTATCTGTGTAAAATCTGTGTTTATACATGTATTCTCTGGCATAATCATAGGAAGGTCTATTTGTTTTATAACAAGGTCATTTGTAAGCAGGACAGTTCTTTCCATCATATGCTCCAGTTCCCTTACATTCCCAGGCCAGGGATAAAGCAACATAGATTCGATTACTTTCTTTGCAATACCTGTAACACGTTTTCCGGCCTTTTTCGCATACCGCACCATAAAATATTCCGCCAGAAGTGGAATATCTTCTTTTCTTTCTCGCAGCGGCGGAAGAGTAATCGGAAATACATTCAACCGATAATACAAATCCAACCGAAAACGTCCCTCCGCTACTTCCTTCTCTAAATTACGATTCGTTGCCGCTATAATCCGTACATCTACCTTGATCGTAGCATCTCCTCCAATACGCTCTATTTCCTTTTCCTGTAAGACACGCAGTAACTTAACCTGCACCTCTGGTGGCAACTCCCCTACCTCATCCAGAAAGATAGTACTCTGGTTAGCTTGCTCAAATTTACCGATCCGACGATTTACTGCTCCTGTAAAGCTTCCCTTCTCATGACCGAATAACTCGCTCTCTATTAACGTTAGTGGCAGTGCTCCGCAATTCACTTTAATCATTTGCTTATCTCTCCGGGAAGAAGCCGTATGGATAGCTTTGGCTATCATCTCTTTACCTGTTCCAGATTCGCCCAGCAGCAAAACGGTTGCCGTTGAATCTGCAACCTGAGAAACTAGTGTATATACTTGCTGCATTTGTACACTGTTTCCAATAATTTCAGAGAACTTGTAGATAGTGTTGGCTTCTTCCTGAAGATAAATATTCTTTTCTAGTTGTTCTTTATAGCGACGGATCTCTACCAATTGATTCTCGATTCGTTCATTGGCCATTACATTGGCTAGTATACCAGCCAGTTGAGCCGCAATACTTATCATCAGGCCATGTTGCTCTTCCTGAAATATCTTTTTATTCTCTGCCAACAGTGTAATTACACCAATCCTACGATTTCCATAGATAAGCCTCATGGCCATACATCCCTCTACTCCTTCTCTGACTAATGATTGCCCATAATCCGAAAGTTTATCTTCGGCATTGAGTTCATGTACAGAAAAAATGAGCGGCTTTTCTGATTCCAGTATTCTAGCTAATATACGTTCAGAATCAACTGAGGAAATGTGTGCAAGCTTTTGATTGAAGATTTCCGGAATACTATAAATAGTCACATCCTTACAGAAAAACATTTCTTTAAGTTGCTGAGTCGCTACTTCCAGCAAATCTTTTTTGGAACGGATCGCCGCAATTTCCTGACTAAAGGATAACAAAAGTCTCTTTTCCTTCTCTCTGCGTTCAATTTCCTCGCTGGCTAAAATACCAGCAACAGTAAAAGCAATGGAATAAGACATTGCCTGCAACAGATTGAGTATAGAAGGATCAAGTTTATTGTTGTCTTTACAAAGCAGAAATAAAACTCCCACTTCCTCTTTTCGTGCACGAAGAGGTACTGTGACAATCAGGTTGATCCCTTTTTGATATTTATTCTTTATATAAGAAGGCACAATCTGCCTGGTTTGATGTATTTCTTCCAGATCAAACTGTAGTATTTGTTGGGCACGAAGTACAATAGGAAAGAAACCATCCTCTACAGGGTATCCTTCATTGGATTCAGCTGACACAGAATAAAAAAAGGTACGATGGCGTGTATTCCCATCAATCAGAGTACAGACCAGAAAATCTTCATAAGACAACAACTGCTTTAGATAAGAGTGCATGGTTGCCACAAATTCTCTTTTACTCTGCACAGCAGCCATATCCTGAGAAAATCTAAGTAGAAAAGAAGCAGAAACTTCCTTTGGTAGTTGTATCTTCAATACCTCTCTTTTTCGGATATGAGATTCAGAAGCAATAGATAGCTCTGAACCATCAGTAAGGCTGATAGCTTTTTCTTTCATGTTTTTGTGTGGTCTATAGAAGATAAAAAAATAAATGGTGTCCCTACCTGCAATGTAGCTGTACTTTACGAGAACAGGTATTGAATAGATGCATAGGAAAACAGATTCTTACTATATACAATCTTCTTCTTTTTTTATTCATACTTCATTCATTTCTGGCTCTATGTATTTATGCCTAACTTGTAATATACAAATAAATGTCAATGTGACGCAATATAGGTATACAATCTCACTACAAGAATGAGACAGGAACATAAAACTACGATATATCGTAGTTCCTAAGTAACCCTTATCACAAAAAAACAATGACTATCAATATATTACACGTATAGGCATAAAATTTGAGTTATTCATATACATAGTTTCAACCTATTTACGATGATGGATCAACAAAATACTTCCCCTGCTTTTGATACCATGACAGAAGCATTGACCTGGCTTAAACAGGCAGGTTATGAACATGATTTCAATCTGGATACTGATTGTATACGATTTGGTGAAAACCATCAGAAACTTATGCCTGCCGACTTTCAGATTGATAAGGTATTTCGTTTTGAAGGACAGACAGATCCTGGCGATGAGAATATTATTTACGCCATATCAGCGAAAGAAGATACTATAAAAGGTACTCTTATTAATGCATTTGGAGTCTATTCAGATCCTGTCTCAGATGAAATGATAAAAAAATTGTCGACACACTAACAATCTATCCAAACCTTTACAGAAAAGGGTTTGGATAGACTTATACTACCAGAAACTGGCAACTAAAAGAAACATTTGCCATCAAGCCATTTTTAACTTTCGAATTTGTTTGGAGCTGACCCAATACAAAACAAATCCTGAAGCAATAGTAAGCAAACCCAGAATCGAAAATAACCGTAAGGCCCAGTTGCCTATATTGTCTCTGCTCTGGTAATCCATTGTATGTAACATCCAGAGAAAATCAAAAATACGCCACTTGTTATTGCGGAATTTCTGTACAGTCCCTAATTCGGCGGCAACATATACTCTAGTTTGTGAAGGATGATCAAAGGTAACGGCATAAGCTGGTAAAGGTTGTTCCCTGTATTCGTGATGGCCGTTTGTTGTAGTCAGGTATTCAACTGCAACCACAGATGCAGGCATAGTAAACTGTCGTTGAGCTACCTGTATCGCTTCTTCTTTTGAAAGAGAGCTTCGTAACTTCCCTGTTAATGCATCTGCCAGATAGGTCTTTGCTTGATGTGTGCCATGTGCCTGGCATTTGATCTGATAGACAGGTTTGCCTAGTATCTGAATAAGAGAAAGTGCAGCAACGGAATCTATGGGACGAACGTCGCGAAGATTTTGCAAGGCCTGTATCGGAGAAACAATTGCTCCATTAACAGGTATCAGAGAAGCGGCTTTCCGTTGATGATCCCCATGTACCTCATCCATATCGGACCAACTGAAGTAAAGTCCGCCAATAGTCCAGAACAAGAATTGAATGCCTAATACAAGACCCAGATACCGATGTAGCTTGCGAGTAAGAAAGTGAAAAGATCGTTTCATGTATAAAGTAATCCATTTTACAAAGAGTATTAAGGCTTTGATTATACCAATAGAATGATAGTAATCAAAGAAATCAGGGCTTCTTTCGTATTCCCACAATGTTGGGCAGCTTCCAGAAATGATCATTTCCATCATTTTCGTTAAAGCCCGTTTCATAGCTACCAAATCGCTGTACGGTTTTGCTCCCTGAAGATACATACAGGGATGCTTCCGGACCTCCTTCCAGATAAATCAGTGTTTTTAAGTTTAAAGGTAGTTGCTGTAACATACTAATAAACTCATACATAGTATAAGGGGATCGGGAGTGAATAAACAATGCATTTCCTGCTTTGTCCATTCCCATCACACAAACACTCCATTTCTTTTTATCCTTTTGCCAGCGTATTTGCTGTTTACAGTCTATCATACGAATACCCTGAATCAGGCAATTGTATTTGGCTTTCAGGTTGGCAAAAGTTTCGCAATTCTGAACGTCAGCAATTTGAAAAGCGGGCATTGATTTGTCTTTTGGACTAAAACAGATTACTGTTTTATCGTTTGTCATTTTGCTGCTATTCACATGATCAAAGCTTTTCATATACCCTCTGTTACACATAAATGTATGATCCGGCTGTGTAGGGTCATTTCCATCAAACATACCCGCATTAATAGCTGCTACAAACTTCTTTTGCTTGCACCAATCGTCTAGGGTATGAGTAGTACGCTTATTTTTAGGATCGGTAGCACACTCCAGAAAGAACTCATAGCTCTTAGGGTCAATTCTGAGTACAGTAATCTTTGAATCCCCATAAATGGATTTGACAGGAGCAGCCAGTTCAGCATAATCCAAACCTTTATCCAATACAGTCCAGGTATTTTCCTTCTGGGCAAAAGAACCTGCAATAAGCAAAAGAAGTAAAAGAGAAGTAGTCCTCAGAAAAAGCATAGTATAGAGTCTATAATGTTAGTTACAACCATATTTCTCAACCATTCATTTTTTATAGAAAAAGTTAGGAAATGGATGATTTTTCACAAAAAGTACATTTATTAATTGTCAAACCCACAATAAACCGACCTATTTTCCCTATTTCCTATAAAAAAAGTGGGTGTTTACTCAAAAATCTATAATCCATTGTCAAAAACTTTACCTATGTTTGTCAACCTTCTGATCGAAGGGTTTTGTACCCTCCCAATTAGGGTATAGGAGATAGATTACACTCACTTACAACACATCTTTTTTATGAACAAATTAGTATGCATCTGCAGCACATTGTTGCTGTTGTGTTGCCAGGTATCTTATGCATTGTCTATATCCTCACCTGGGGATAGTGTAAAAATCAAAAGTGTACCTTATAGCTGGACGTGGGTTGATAAACCAGAGCTGTACAAGGTTACCTCACCTAACTCGCTACAAATTACTGCGGCCAAAGGTACAGACCTTTATACGTTTGTAGATGGCTCCTACTATACCAACAATGCACCGAAGCTATTATTTAAACCTGACTCTAACTTTATTTTTTCAGCAAAAGTTAAAACTCCATTCAATTCGATGTATGATGGAGGAGCTATTCTCCTGTACAGTGATGGCGAAAACTGGGCAAAACTTTTGTTCGAAAAACTGGATGAGAAACACATCGGAGTAGGTTCTTCTGTAATCAAAGACAAAAAGACTGACGATAATTACCATATACAGGTAGCTGCCAAGGAAATATACCTGAAAGTAGCCAAAGCAGGAAAAGTATTCTGCTTTTATTATTCCACAGACGGCAAAACCTGGAACATCTTGCGCACGTTTGCTTATGCAACAACAGCTCCCATGCAGATTGGCTTCTATGCTCAATCTCCCAAAGGCCCTAAGTGTGTAGTTGATTTTCTTGATATCCGTTACGTACCCAGAGGATTTAAGGACTTTAATACAGGCGAATAATTATTCTTGCTGATACATGAGTCATCCCGAATTTTGGCTCTGAGTTTGTTTTGCAAACTCAGAGCCTATGTTTTTGAAAAGAGTATAGGCTCTGATTAACTTTTAAGCAATCTTTTTGGTTGAGTTGGTTTATTGTCCCTTACATCACTCTTCCTACGGCTTGTTACTTTTTTTGCTTGCCCAAAATAGGGGCACCAAATGAGAATTTGGTGAGCCAGATTTGTGTGTTAGAAAAAAGGGCACTTTTCTCCGATCCTTCCTCCCGCAAGGCCAAAGGCCAACCTCGCGGAGAAAAGATTGCCTACGCTCCTACACCACCTTCCACGATTACAGTTAGCACAACTTTCTCTGTAACTCCTTTGTTTTTCTTTTTTAAAGGATCAGATATTGTTTCCTCAAAACTGGGGATAACTCATGTTCTTTTTTATCCTTTTGAGAGGGGCGTATTTGTTTTTTTTAAAAGGATAGGATAAAGGAGAAGATCTTTTAAAGAAACCTCTAGTTAGCAACAGCTTTCGTTTACCTAATTATGTCGCAACAAGCATCTAAAATAAAAGTATAATTATTACCACGCTGAAAGATAACAGGAGTTAATTGTCAATGTATGTCCAGTGAATGTACAATCATAATAAAATATGGATGACCTCAATATGGTTCGCTACTGAACATATCGTGTCCGAAACTGGACAGCATCTTTTTCTTTTCTTTGTAAATTGCTGCTCCTGAACTTGTTTTGAGCAAGTATAGTGGTATGGCAAAATGTTTGCGACTCTAAAGAGAACAAACCAATGCCTGTTGTACCTCAAAACAGTAGTATCTTATGTTCTCTAACTACATTAAAGTTGCGTTTCGCAATCTGTTGCGAAACAAAGCATTCTCAGTAATTAACATTCTGGGACTAGCATTGGGCATTGCATCCAGCCTGCTTATTTTTCTATGGATACAGGATGAAGTCAGTATAGGTAAACAGTATCCCAATAGTGCCAGCCTGTATCGCATTATGGAACATGAGATTGCAGATGGCCGGATTGTAACAGACGAAGATACACCCGGCTTACTAGCGGATGAACTCAAAAAACAGTTTCCGGAAATAAAGTATACGTCCGGATTTTCTGGTTCAGAATCGCATCTGCTTAGTGTTGGTAACAAAAGCACCAAACAAAGAGGGCATTTTGTAGGTGCAGACTGGCTCACTATGTATAGTATACCAGTTCTTGCTGGAAATGCGGCAACTGCACTAACTACCCCCAATAGTGTAGCTATTTCCCGTAAACTCGCTGAGATTTATTTTGGCACGCCACAAAAAGCAGTAGGAAAAACAATCCGGTTTGATAACTATGCTGATCATCAGATCACCGCTGTATTTGAGAACCTACCTGCCAACTCACCTGAGCCTTATGACTTCTTACGCAATTGGAAACAGTATTTGCAACGCGAAACCTGGCTCATGGACTGGAGTAATGCAGGTCCAGGCACTCGAATCCAGCTTCGTCCGGATGCTAATCCTGCCTTGCTAAATGCCAAGCTCAAAACATTTCTCAAAGGGCGGAATACAGATATAGGGCCAACGTTTAACATTGAGCTGTTTCTGCAACCTGAAACAGAAGCCTACCTGTATTCTGACTTTAAAGATGGGCATCGGGCAGGTGGTCGGATTGAATATGTACAATTGTTTTCTATAGTGGCAGTGTTTCTGTTACTAATTGCCTCCATCAATTTTATGAACCTGGCGACAGCCCGTTCTGTAAACCGGGGCCGTGAAGTAGGCGTACGAAAAGTAGTAGGTGCTCCCCGTGCTGCATTGATTGCACAATTTTTAGGAGAAGCTATGTTCCTTACTTTTTTAGCCTTGAGTGTTGCATTAGTATTGGTATCTATTATCCTTCCAGCTTTCAATCAGTTAACAGGCAAGGAATTACTATTGCCATTTCAAGATCCGGCTTTTGGTCTGGTGTTAGCAGGCATTCTTTTGGTCATGGGCTTATTAGCGGGTAGTTATCCGGCACTCTTTCTTTCTTCTCTTAATCCTATCAATGTATTAAAAGGCAAACTACGGTTTGGATCAGGTGCGTTATTGTTTCGTCGGGGTTTGGTGGTATTTCAGTTTGTGCTTTCGATGTTGCTTATTGTTGGTACTCTGGTCATTTATCGACAACTGGACTATATCCAAACCAAACATCTGGGATATGACCGCGAAAATCTGATCAGGATACAGGGCGAAGGGGAGATTGCCCAAAAATATACAGCCTTTAAACAGGAGCTCCTTTCAATGCCGGGTATCCAATCAGTTACCCATATGCAAACGGATCCTTTGTATAATGGAAATACTACAGATGGTGTACATTGGATTGGAAAAGATCCTACCTCAGCCATTCAGTTTAATAATACCTGGATAGGTTATGATTTTACCAAAACCATGAAAATCAAAGTACTACAGGGCAGGGATTTCTCACCCAGTTATGGAACAGATACGACTAATTACCTGATCAATGAAGCTGCTGCTAAACGCATTGGATATAAAGACCCTGTTGGACAACCACTAACATTTGGTAAGCAACCTGGCAAGATTGTAGGTCTTATCGAAGATTTCCATTTTAATTCGTTGCATGTGCCTATCCGGCCACTGATTATCCGACTGGCAGAGACCTGGAACTATGACAATATTCTGATCCGTACTCAACCGGGACAAACCCAACAGGCATTAGCCAGCTTGCAGGCTATCTGTGCTAAAATGAATCCAAAATACCCCTTTACATATTCTTTTGTGGATGCAGAATATAACCGACTCTATCAAAGTGAAACAATTGTACGAACACTGGCGGTTTTCTTTGCAGGCCTTGCCATCTTTATAGCTTGTTTAGGATTGTTTGGATTGGCTGCCTTTACTGCGGAACAACGTACAAAGGAGATTGGTATCCGGAAAGTACTGGGAGCTTCCATCAGTAGCATTGTAACACTGTTATCTTCTGACTTCCTGAAACTGGTTATGGTGGCTATTATTATAGCCATCCCTATTGCATGGTATGTTTGTAACAACTGGCTCGAAAACTTTGCCTATAAGATTTCTCTTTCGTGGTGGGTATTTGCAGCAGCTAGTCTCCTGGCGATTCTTATTGCACTGATAACGGTCAGCTTTCAGTCTATCAAAGCGGCCCTAATGAATCCTGTGAAGTCACTGAGATCGGAATAAATCGCTATAGGTACACTCATATAGGAAGAATTGCAAACGTAAAGATCCTTTTCTCGCAAGTTTCTATGATTACACCTATTTTTCCACCTTAGTGGCGAGGAAGTTTCTTTTAGAAGGACAGGAGGTGTTTTTTTTTCAGGAGAACAGTGAAGGTGATCATTTAAGAAGGATAAGAAAGAATAAGAGCACAGAAAAGAAACATTGTTATACTAATAGCATCCTTCATTGCTACTGTTAGTATAACAATGTTTCTCTTTTATTATTCTTATTCAAGAAGTTAATTGGTAAGCGTAGCAGGCTTAATAAACTCAATAGGAAAATACAATCGGAAGGTAGTTCCTACACCAGGCTGGCTACTTACATCAATTTTACCCTGATGGTTTTCCATAATTTTGCGACAAATCGCCAAGCCTATACCAGTACCATGTACATTGTTGTCCAATCGCTGAAATAACCGGAATATACGTTCCTTATACTGATCTTCAAACCCTACCCCATTATCTGTGACATTGACGACAAAATATTGAGTCAGATCCGCTTCTGTTACTTCATCTGTCGGACTTTGCGCATGTGATACCGTAATCTCAGGCGTTTTATCTGGCGGTGTAAATTTAAGTGCATTCCCAATCAGGTTGGTAAATAACTGTCTCAGTTGAAAAGCATTGCCATAAACCAGAGGCATAGAATCTACAGTTATCTTTGCACTTCTTGACTCCATTTCTTCCGAAAAATTATCGAGGGCCTCATGTATTACCTCATTCAGATTTGCCTCCTGGTTATGCAATTGTTCTCTTGCAGCCACTCGTGCATAATTCATAATATCTTCAAGCAGCACCTGCATCCGCATGGCAGACTTATTTACTTTCTGCAGATCTCCTTCAATTTTTTCCGGTAGTTCTTCTGACTGAAGCATTCGTGAAATAAACACCCGAATCTTACGAAGAGGTTCTTTGAGATCATGTGCATTAATCCAGTTAATATTATCCAGCTCCTCGTTGGACTTCTTCAACTCATTCGCAAGTAATCTTTGTTTTTCCTCTTCCTTTTTCAGATAGGCCAGATGCAGGTATTTTTGTAGAGCAGAGGCAAACAAATAGGTTGCATTAATCTGATGATTGTGCCATGCAATGCTTTCGCTTTTCACTGTCTGCTTCCATGCCGCAAATGAGGTGCGTGGTTGGAGTTGGTGTGTTTCACTATCTCTCTCCATAGGTTTCTCAGGATTCCCAGCCCAGGTAATTACATGATCCAATCCAGGTTTAATCCAGGCAATGGCATCATCTGTTGAATTAGTTAACCGATGGTAAATAACACCAGAGGCAACATCTGCATAGGCTTCTGCTTCCGGATAAATGTCAATGAGCTTTTGCGTAACTACCGTTCCACTGGTAGCATGATCATGCAAAAAATTGAGCAGATTTAAGGTATCTTCTTCAGAAGGAGTATCCCCGCTACGATAAATCCTGCCCTTGATCAGGGCAATGACTCCTGTAGCACCTGATATATGTTCTAATGAAGGGTCTATTATGATTCTATTCACATCCAGACCTTCCCGTTGTAGCTTCTTCAACAATACATCCAGTGCTTCATCTACTCTGGCAATCAGTTGCAGGGATTCAGCCCGCTCATATACGTCTAACTGTGAACTCAGCACAAGACCATATAATAATGCAGCTTGTCTCTGGCTGGGACTTACATATTTGGGTGTATTATGATGACAGGCAATGAGTCCCCATAACTTGTTATCTTTTATAATGGAGAGTGAAAAAGAGGCCGTTACCCCCATATTTTTCAGATACTGTATATGTATAGGAGAAACACTGCGCAGAAAGGAATCTGAAAGGTCCAGTTGCTCAGGCGACTTATCCCCTTCTACATAGGTAAATAGCGGAACAGGCTCATAGGCTACATTGGAGATTATCCGTATTTTATTGCGCAGATACAACTCTCTGGCCTGAGCTGGTATATCACCAGCCGGATAACGTAAGCCCAGATAAGGCTCCATACCTTCATTAACTGCTTCGCCAATTATCTCTCCACTATAGTCAGGATGGAATCGATAGATCATTACCCGATCAAACCCCAGTTTGTTCTGTACATAAACAGCCATAGCCTGGCACAATGCCTGTATACTTTGTGGCTTCTGCACCAACATAAGGAGTTCATTAATACCGGCTCTGGCGGCTGATAAATCTTCTGCCAGATCAGCGCACTGATCAAACTCCAGTATATACAAATTGTTACTTTTAACAACAGATAAATGGCAATAGCCAAAACCATTGTGGTGTTCTACCAACAAGGTACCATTGGTCCTTGCCTGTTCATTTTCAAGGAACGCAGTGATAGAATGATACTGACTTGAAAACAGTGTCTCTAGTGAAGATCCCAGCACCTGCTCTAGTGGCTGGTGGAGGAATTTTTCGACATTGGCACTACAATGAGTAATTATATGTGTATCGGTTGTAACTGCCAGTAAATACCCATGAGGCTGTATACTTCCCGGAATATGGATAGGTTCTTTTTCACAAGAGTCGATAGAGACAGAAGTCTTATTCTGAATATCTACAATTATTTTTTTATTCATTCCTGATTGAATTATTGTCTATACATCTACGCCTCTTTTTTGAAGCAGAGGCCACCAGATTTTCTGGTATAACTTCTGTATACTTTTTTCATTTCAGAGCAGATATTTTTGTCAGGCTTAGGATATGCATCTTCCCAAGCAATCAGAAAAAGGCAGGATAAGTAGTTTATCTTTACAACAATACACTTAGACTAAAAATGATAGACTTCTCTAATTACAATGTAAGGAAATCAATTCTATATAAGTTTTATCCGAGTTATGCTGTAGCACTTCTATGATTAGGACAACAATAAATAAAATCCAACTCATACACCCTGTATTTAAAAAACCATGCCACTTTTACAGTTGCGCAGTGGTGTATTCTATTGTTTGATTTGCCCTACTATTTAAGCAGAAAGTACTTCGTTGAGTAAAAAGACATCTTCTTCTTTTCTTTCTGCCAGTGAGAATTGAATTCCTATCTCTATTAATCTTTTCAGCTCAAAGAAATCATCTGGCTTTTGTATATAGAAATTAGCCCCATATGAGTTTGCCTTTCGTATATTTTCGATAGCCGAAGAAGTTGAAATGATAATAATTGGGATATGTTGTGTTGTACTATTGGCACGAATGGCTTGCAGACACTCCAAACCATTCTTTCTAGGCATATTTAAATCTAAAAATACAACGTCGGGCAATAAATCCTGATTAAACACTTTTTGCAGTAATTGCTCACCATTGGTACTACTATCTACATGGATTGACCGGGAGTTTTGCTTTACAGCATCCGTAAAAAACATCCGGTCATCCTCGTCATCATCAGCCAAATAGACCAATAAAGATTCTTTATTATTCATAGTAGCTCAGCGCCCCAAAACATTAGTATTTTCAATAGACATCTTCAATCAGACCAAACTGATACCCAAATATAGTTAACTTAGATAGTTAGCCCAAATCTCCTGTAAAATAGTACCTATAATAAGTAAAGATACTATTTCTTTTTATCCTCTCTAATAGGTATCTAACTCACTTTTTAAAACCTTTTCATTTAGCAAAAACTACACCAAAAAGTTAATTTTTTTAACAGTATTTTATCAGAAATCTAGCTACACTCATTGTATAGGTTAAAGAAAGTTAAAAACAGGTAGCCTTTCAACCAATTTTGCAATTTCAACTATCATTTTTTACACATTCTATAAACCTGTTTTTCTATGAAGGTATTTTCCTCCAGTTTAGTTATATGCCTACTTATACTAATGGTATCTTGCCAATCTTCTCAGCAACGTGTATCTTATTTCTCAGGCTTTAAAACAATACAAATCACTGATAGTTCACGTTTGTATAAGTCAGATAGCCCTCAAACGTACTATCTGCATTATCGCCCTATAGATATCGATATGTGGTATCCAGCAGATAGTTCACCAACAGATTCTGTTCTGGTATTTGGCAATATGCTTTCCCTGTTTGAACAACGGGCTAATTTTTACACAGATTCACATGCAGGTGATGGATTTTCAACACAGCTTGCCAAAAGTTTCACCGATTTTTTCCATTGTTCTTCTGTCGAAAAGATCCTGGCTTCACCCACTCAATCCAGAAAAGACACTAAGGCTGCCGCAGGTAAGTTTCCACTGGTGTTATATATGGCTAGCTACAATGGGATGGGATATGAAAATATCCAACTACTGGAAAATCTGGCAAAGAATGGCTATATCGTTGCCTCATTTAATTCTATGGTCGCTACCCAGGCGATATGACCATGCAACAAGCCGATCTGATGGAACAGGTTTCGGATGCAGCTTTCGGACTAAAATATTTAAAAAAACTGCCAGAGGTTGACTCTTCACAAATAGCTGTAGTTGGTTATAGCTGGGGAGGCCTGGCGGGTGTAGTACTAGGGATGACACATACCGACATCGATGCAGTGATATCTCTGGATGGGTCAGAATTTCACCACTATGGCACAGATGCCAAAGAAGACAGCCTTTTTAATCAGATCAGCCATGATTTTGTATCAAACAAAACGCCTTATCTGCGTCTGGAAAGTAGTTCAACCGAAGACCAGGCAACTATCGATTCTGTATATAACTTTAATACAGTGCTACAGGGTCCTAAACAGATCTATAAAATCCTGAATACCTCCCATGGTGATTTCTCAGTATATCCTACCATAGTAAAGCAATCAGGAGGCTGCCCAGCAGAAAAGAGTTACAAAATAATCACCCAGCTTGTCACAGGCTATTGCAGCCAAATTTTGAAGCAGACACCCCCCAATGCATTTACTGACACTATCCGAAAAGAAGAAGGCAGAACACTAAAGACAATCCTTACAAACTATCACACGCCTTAAGAAACAATCAACTACTTACCAGCATACAGGAATCCAGCATTGAGAGGGTACTGTATGCTACTTGCAATTGTAGCAAGCAAAAGAAGAACTACCTGGGAGACGGATTTACGATAAGTCCAAAATGATAAGCCAAATAAAGTACTACACCTCCTATCAGAAGGGCAAGTACAAACCGAAATGTTCTGTTCATCTCCATAGTAGTAAAAAGGATTTTACCCTGTAAAAAATTACAGGTTTGGTGATACATTAATAAAAGTCTGATTTTGAGGCTTATACGAAACAAATAGCCATAGGTTGGCTATCCTCTTGTCATGCAGGGTCTTACAGCTTTTCCAAAGATAGTAATATATCTATACAAACACCTCATAGTAAAAAGAAAAAAATAAAGGCACAATAAACTGATAATCAATAACAAAAAAAATATCAAACAATGGCTAAAACGCCTTCAACAGCGCTGTTATTTTTTGTATCTTTAGGATAAATAAATCACGTAAAAAACATTAGTACTCTAATATAAAGATATGCCTCGTTATCATACCAATACAACCGCTATCCGCAAATACAAATCTGACTATTACCGACTAATGGTCTATGAAGCCCGCCTTAACCATGAACTATTCCGGATGGAGCAACGCATCTTAGCCATTCAGAAAGATGAGAAACAATCTATTGCCAACCAGACTCTTTTCACTACCCTATTGACTCATACCACTCAACAAAAAACGGAATTAGAAGCCCAACCAGCCTCTAAGAAACGAGACAAACAACTCAAAAAAGTGGAAAAAGAGTATAAAGAGATCAATGCCCAATACAAACGCAATGAGTACCACCTGGCTGTACTGGAAAAGAAAAAGGATAAAGACAATGCAGCTAAATATGTTCTCAAAGAACTGAAGCGCGATCAGGTACGCATTCGCATTAAAACAGCCTACGATAGCTGGAAGAAGCTTGAACAGGCTGAGCAATACGAATTTATGGACTTTGAACTATTCAAAGCCTTACACTTTGTAAAACAGATAGAGAAAGCATGTGTACAAACAATAACCAGTACTCACCCAGATCAGATTCCGGAGAAAGCTCTTACCGTGTCTTATTACTCATCAGGAGTAAATGAAAAATCACCACGTTTTATATTGTTTGCATATACAACTCGTCCACAAAGTAATTATCACTTCCAAGATTCACTTCTGCCAACCTCGATACATTGCGTAAAAGAAAAGGTGGTATTGCCAGTGTGCGTATAGATATTGCCAAGGTTGTTTTGCTTACCGTGATAGGTTATGATAAAATTAGAAAAAAATACAAAGAAAACTACCTCTTCTGATGTTGAAGAAGTACTACATGATATAGTATCAGGAAAATTTGACCCATTTCCTGAAAAGACAGAGCAATTCAAGAAGAATATTCAGAAGCTCCAGAAGTTAAAAAAAACTAATACTAATCACCAATAAGAAAGCCGCCAGAAATAGCTGTTATTCTTATTGTATATCCATCTCTCCGGTCTGCTTCATCTATCAGCAAGCTTTATTACACAAAAAATCACTTCTTCACCAACCTATTATTTACAATCCGATTAATTACCTCATCACGAAGTGTCTTAGACATAGGAATCTGTGCATTTCCTAGAAACAAAACATTTCCTTCTACCTGTACTACTGCTCGGGTATTGACTACATACGACTTATGACATTGTACAAACTGACTGGCAGGGAGTTGTTCTGCTATGGATTTTAATGTAATGTGTACCAGCAGCTTCTGTGTAGTAGTATAAATCATCACATAGTTTTCACGGGCTTCCAGGTACAAAATAGTATCATGTTCTACCCGAATGAGTTTATCATCTACTTTTACAAATAGAAAATCAGGTTCCGGCGTTGACTGACTTTGTGAACGAAAAAGATCATAAGCCTTATTGGCAGCTTTTAGAAATCGTTCAAAAGGAATAGGCTTTACCAGATAGTCAACCACATTCAATTCATATCCTTTCAATGCGTATTGTTCATAGGCAGTTGTAAAAACAATCATTGGAGGATTGATCAATTGTTGTAGAAAGTCAATGCCTGACAACAATGGCATTTCAATATCCAGAAACAACAGATCTGCCGATTGCTGTTTAAGTAACGAGTTTAACTGAAGTGCATCTTCACAGGTTCCTACCAGTTGCAGAAAGTCTATCTTCTCTACATAGCCTTTTATTCCTTTAAGGGCAAAAGGTTCATCGTCAGTGATAATGCATCGCATGATGGCAATTTATTTAGTGCATTTGTATAAATAACCGGGCTTTAAATAACGTATCTGTTCGGGATAATTCCAATGCATGAGTATTGGGATACAATAATTCCAGGCGGCGGCGCAGATTGTCTAGCCCTATGCCACCAGAATGTTGTTTTACTCCTTCCACAGTAGATTCCAGCAATGGTAGTGAGTTGTAAACATTAAGACTAATTCCATTGGACTGTTGTCGCAAACAAATGGTTAAGTAATAGTCCCCTCCTACATACTTGAATGCATTCTCTATCAAAGGTAAAAAGAGCAATGGGTAGATCTGTTGTTTTTTCAAACTTTCGTCAATCTCTACCTGAAGCTGCAAACGACTACTACTGCGGATACGTTGCAACTCTATAAAATTATGCAGATAGGCAATTTCCCGTTCTACAGACACAGTTACCTGCTGATCATATAACTGATAGCGAAGCAACTGTGAAAACTTCTCCAGTGTCTTTTTAGCTCCTGCCACATCTTCATCCATTTGAAAATACACTGTATTTAGTGCATTAAACAGAAAATGTGGATGGTATTGGGCTTTCAGGAACTTCAACTCTGTTTGTAACTGATCATTCTGCATCTTTTCAATCTGCACTTTTTGCTCATAGGTATACTGTAATAATGCCATCCCTCTTGCGATAGCATAGTACAATAAAACGAATAACCCAGGAATGAGATTGATATTAATGACATCATATAACTGCAGCCCATCATCTGTAAGTGCAGCCATAGGTATCATAGTCACAGACAGAACCAGGAAACAGAACAAGTATACGACCACAAATTCCCGCAGGAGAATAGCCGTAGTAAAGGTAGTATACTGTTGTCTGCTGAACTTCTGTACAAAGTGCCGCACAATCAAATCATATATATACCCTACCACAACACTGAAAAAGATCTCAATAGCATTAATCTCCCAGTCTCTCTTCCAGAATTTTGTATCTGAAATCACATCGTTTACCAGCCGAATGCAGATGTAAATCAACAATCCAAAGAATGCAGGAAAAAGATATGTCCGAAAAAACTTCATTGGGTATTTTTAATAATACAACATCTGCTAACCTGCTTCTGCCAATTGTTTTGTCTGTACAGGCTCCTTAGTAGATAATTTCTGAGGTTTCATTCCAAACAGAAATCGCATCCATCCAAATGGTCGGATCAGCGTATGGTAAATCAGCATACAAATCAGCAAAGAAACAAAGGAAGTAAATAGAAACTTTGGCCCAATAGTATCAGTAGTCTGTACTACATAATAAACAATGACAATAATAACTGTCTGGTGCAGAATATAAAACGGATAGGCTGCTTCATTCAGATAGTTTAAGGTAGTGTTCGGTTTGTTCAGATATCGTTTGCCATAGCCAATGATAGCAAATACCCATGTCCAGGCAGTAAAGGGATAAAGTGCCAGATACAGATAGGTTCGTATATCTGCCCGCCAGTTAGATAAGGTGTCAAAAGGCTCCACGTTATTCCAGCGCAGGTAATTAATAGCGACAATACTCACAAATGCCAGCGTAAGAGAAATCCTGCGATTATGCTCCAATGAGCCCAGCAACAAAGGATTAGCCATACACAGATAGCCGACCAGCAGAAAGAACAACCAGTATACAAAATAACAGGGATCATGTATCAGATCGTGTGTTTGGGGATAGTCTATACAATACAGGCTAAACAAGACAATGACAGGAACAGTTAGCCAATATATACATAGTCCTGAGGCAAACCAATTCAGTTTCTGGAGAAATCTTTTTCCGTCAGGTCTTTTACACCACCCAAAAAAAGGAGCCAGCATTACATCATATACAAACAGATAGGCAATAAACCACAAGTGATGCCAGCTGATATTGCCTTCAGGATAGACGTTGCCACTAAACAGAGTAGGATAAAAATCCCAGAAGTTACCTTTAAAGCCCTGGGTAAGCCGCTCCATGTATATTTGTGGTGGCACAACGACCAATATACCAAAAACCAGTGGCAGAAATAACCGTCTAAATCGCAAGCCAATAAACGAGGAAACCGTTTTGCCTTCCATAATCCACCAGGCAACAGCACCTGAAATAAAAAACAGTAGTGGCATCCGAAACCGACTGAGCCAGAAGTTAAACTCGAGTAACAGATTACTGGTATCTTTATTTTTGATATGCCAGCCTTCTTCAGCTACAAAGGCCATTGCCGAATGAAAGAATAACATGCCAATGATGGCAAAGATACGTAACCAATCCAGATAGGTTTGTCGTGAGTTCATAGTGTAGTAGCAGTGTTTGTTACAAAGCTATGTTATGGACGGCCTCACACAATTATTTTTGACGAATGGAAGGTTTGAGGTGATGTAGTAGTATTGATTTCTATATCCAAGTTTGCTTGTTGTGCCAATCATTGTTCTTCCACTGACCCCTTCATTTTTTGCTTGTCCAAAAAATGAAGCAAAAAAGGACAAAAAATTCCAAAGCTTCGCCCCACAGGACCAACGCTAGGCCCGCGGAATTTTTATCCCTGCGCACCTACACTACCTTTCGTGATTGAGGTGATCTTTGCTCTCTTTGTACCTTATTGTATCTTGGATTTTCAGAAATCAGGGTAATATATGTATATAAAAAACACTCTTTGTATTAAATAAAGAGTGTTTTTTTATTTATTTTAACTTTTAGTTATTTCGTCTGACACGGAAGGTGCAGCTTAGCGTATGCAAAGAGTTATCGCCAAAATCCAGCATCTGACTACTGAAGTTACCACTTATAAACCCACCCACTTTTCCATACTCTGTAATAGTAACCTGAATAGGAGTAGCCCAATATCCTCTTCCACTTGGAAAAGCATTACAGAACACATCGTTTATAGCATGTTGTGAATTAAGAGCCATACCACCATCAAACTGAAATGACATCTTCTGGCTGTTATTTGCCCCATCACTCAATGTTACAATCTGTGTCCAGATATTTTGTGGAGTAGCCAGATAAGCACCCAATGTATCTGTAGGTTCTTCAATAGTTGTAGTTACTCCATCATAGGTATAAGTAATAACACCCAGTGTACTTGTCCCACAAGCAGTTAATGCACCCAGGTTATTCACCCCTGAATGCAGGGTTACTGTTTTAGGTGCATTTTGCTGATAGTTTGCATTATCCACTACTATCACATTAACATCTGTATTGGTACAAGCTAGTCCTGTATAACTGAAATTGCCATTGCTGATAGCAATCCGGTTGTAAAAACCACCATCATAGGTTTGTACATGTCCACTGGCAACAGGTTGGTTTTCGCAATTGGATACAGTACCACTAATAGTTACCTGGCTTTGTCCCAGATTACCTGTCAACGTTCCTAAATCCAGATCTACTGAGGTAGTAGAAAAATCATGCGAATAAGCAGAAATAGCACAAGGAGTAAGAATATCCAATACCAGGTCTTTATTGGCAAAAACAGCCCCACTGATATATCCATTGGCATCTGTAAACCCAAAGCGACCATGACCAGCATTTTTAGGTAACCCCGCAATATTTATACTCACAGGCACATTCGCCAAAGGTTGCGACGAAGCATCTACAACCCGTACGGATAAATTGACAAACGATACTCCTTCTGCTGCTTCCCAGAAAGAGAAGTGAGAAACGGTACCCACATAGGCATCACCTGTTTTGGTAGCCGAACCTTCTTTTTTCCACAATCCTGTTGTTGTATCAAATCTCCACAAGTCAATAGTAGCTGGCGCTTCAGCAGATAAAGCCGATGGAATTGGAAGACTGATAGTAGCAGACTTGCCTTCTGCAATCTGTAACAATTGTCCATTATCGGCAGTAAGCTCAACGGCAATTGTACTGTATGCTTTTAATGCCTTCAAATAACCACTGCTGTCTGTACCTCTTGCATCACCGGGTATATTCATTTGCAAATCTTCCGTACTAGCAGGATTTAGCCAGCTAGCAGTTACATGTACATTTCCACTATATGCTGCCCCACTTTTTGCATTTACAATACCATTCTCAGGTAAAGTTATTTTACCGCCATCCGTAGTAGTAACGGTACCACCAGAAACAGCTTCTACTGTGCCGATTTCTTTTTTGGGTACCAGTTTAATACGCACAAAACTTTCTTTGTCTGCTGAAGGTATTACTGTTTTGTATCCGTCTATATATCCGCTCTTTGTTGCTTTAACCAAACCAGCAATCTTAGCAACGGAAACGTTAGCTATTTTAAAGTAGCCATACTCATCTGTTTTGATGTATTGGTCACCTGCGTTAACAGTAGCCCAAACAACAGGGTTATTTGTTTCATCTACTACAAACCCTGTAATAGTTGAAGTCACTTTCACCTCTAAGTCTGGAGTAACCGGATCGGGATCGACAATTTCTTTATCAACGTCATCTTTCCGACAGGCGTTGAATAATACAAGTGCACATAGCAGGATAAATGTATAGAGTGATCTCATAAAAGAGCAATTCTTTGTTTTAAACAAAAATGACCATTTTAAATGTTGCTTTAGAGACTTTTTCGCCATCAAATATACAGCTCTTTATATTTTCTCCTAAAACAAGACCACTACACAATTACATATACAGATGATTATCAATTGGTCTACTTTGTTAATAAACCTTATATCTCTCCATTAGTAAGAATACATTACATCTTACCAGCAGCTAATTTTAGTTTCTATAACGTAAATACTGCTCACCAGAGAAATCCAAAATAGGATTTATATAATCTCTATCCTTACTTAGTAAGATTGTGAATAGGCTTTAGTGACTTTATCTATTTTAAATAACTTTTTTTAGAAAAAGACTTCCTGCTAAAATATCGTAAAATCTTACAAACAAGGCATATAAGAGTAATATTCCCTAAAAACGAGCACATTCAATTGACTAATTTACCACTTATTGGATTTGCTAACGAATCGGATGATTTACTAGAGCATAACTGATTCAATCGGTATATCACAAAAAAGCCACATGTACTACAATACATGTGGCTTTCTTATAAAAGATCGTTTTGACCTTATTTCAGGCTGGCGATTTTCTTTTCTGAATAATTCTTCAATCCCAGATCCAGAAAATTTACAAAGTTGGTCACATCATAATTGGCGCCTTGTGGTGTAACTAATACCTGTTCCTGTGCATCCAGCAACACATAATAAGGTTGTGAATTGGCATTAAAACGAGTTGCCTGCATATCACTCCACTTGTTACCGATGGTTTTCACTTTCTTTCCGCTAAATTTAGACACATATTGTTCAGCAGCAGGGAGTTCGGTCTTATCATCCACATACAACTGAATCAACACATATTTTTCCCGTAACCGCCCTAGCACAGCCATATCCGGCCATACTGTTGCTTCCATCTTCCGGCAGTTGACACAGGCATGTCCGGTAAAGTCAATAATAACGGGTTTGTTTACCTGACGGGCATAAGCCATTCCTTCCTCATAATCAAAAAATGCATCGAGCTTCAGGGGAGCATGAAATATTTCACTGTATTTACGAGGTGCATGACTAGCTACTGCAGGCTGGCTTCCTCCCCCCAGGCTATTGGTATATAAGTCAAAGTCTTGTGTATGCTGAGGAGGCAAAAAGGCCGCAATTACTTTCAATGGAGCTCCCCACAGACCAGGGATCATATATAAACTGAATGCCAGCGTCACAACCGCCAAAAATAAACGAACAGCAGAAATTCCGGTTTGCTCTCCATCATGCGATAATTTTAGCTTGCCTAACAGATATAAACCTAACAAACCAAAGATTACAATCCACAACACCAAAAATACTTCTCTGTCAAACCATTCCCAGTGATAAGCCAGATCCACATTGGATAAAAATTTCAATGCAAGAGCTAACTCCAGAAATCCCAACACTACTTTAACCGTATTAAGCCAGCTACCTGCTTTTGGTAAAGAAGTCAGCCAGGAAGGAAACAAAGAGAATAAGGTAAAAGGCAAGGCTAATGCAAAAGCAAATCCAAACATGCCTACAGCAGGTCCAAGCAATTGTCCCATAGAAGCAGCCTGTACCAGCAAAGTACCAATAATAGGACCTGTACAGGAGAATGAAACCAATGCCAGGGTAGCAGCCATAAAGAATATTCCCAGCAAGCCACCTTTTTCAGATTGCATATCCGCCTTATTAACCCACGAAGAAGGTAAGACAATCTCAAAAGCTCCCAGAAAAGAGGCTGCAAATACAACCAACAACACAAAGAAGAAAAAGTTAAAAATACCGTTGGTAGAGAGATCATTTAAAGCATCTGCGCCAAATAGTATTGTAATCAGCAATCCGAGTGATACATAAATAACTATAATAGAGATGCCATACAACAAAGACATACGAATCCCTTTGGCTCTGGAACCGCTTTGCTTGGTAAAAAAGCTTACAGTAAGGGGTAGTAATGGAAAGATACAAGGCATCAGAATAGCAGCAAACCCACCCAGCAAACCTGCTACAAATGTGATCCAGAGAGATTGTTCCTGTGGAGATCCTACAGTTGCTACTGGAGTTTGTTGTACAGGCTGGCTTTCTACTTGCTCTGATGAACCAGTTGCTTCACCGTTTGCAGGTTCTGTAGTTACTGCAGTACCAGTATCTGTCTGACTTTCTGTAACGACACTTTTTTCAGGGTTACTGGCTTGTGTTTCTGTCGCAATAGTAGTAGCAACTTTCTCAGGAGTTGTTTTTGTATCTGCAGTTTTTTCTTCAGCACCTTTCAAAGGTTCTACAGCAATGGCAAATTCTACCTGGTCCGGAGGTAAACACTTTGTATCATCACATACCATGAACTCAAGCGAACCTTGTACCTTGGTTGCTTTGCTAAGTTTAACCTTCTGAGTAAATACAGCTTTATTGGCAAACCAGGTAATATCCATATTGAAGGTTTTATCAAACGCCTTGATCGGAGTCGATTTCTCTTCAACTTTTCCCACCAATTGATAATCCTTAGAAGGAGTAAACGTAAAGGATGTAGGTACAGGCCCACCATCTTCAATAAACTGGGAATATACGTGCCAGCCTTCTTTGATAGTGGCTGTGAATGTAAGTGTAGCCTCCTGTGGACTGGTTGCTTTTGCCGTAAATTCCCAGGTAACCGGACGTTCAATCTGTGCCTGGCACCAGCTATAAGCGACTAAAAAGAAAAATACTAAAAAACGAGGTTTCATTGATGATGAGTTGTTGAATATAAACAGCAATTGGGTTCTTCTAAAGTAAACGACAAATATATAACATCGCACTAAGCTTTCTGACATCTCATTCACAAATACATTTGACTCACACTGACTATGTAAACTAACGTATCACCAGGTGTCTGTAGATTTAATATCTCATACAAGCTTATATTTTGCAACATTTCTTTTCTTATCTCTGGTTCCCTTTTTATACAATAACCATTTAATTATGAGAATGCCTCTCCCTATTAAAAAGAAAATCCTTCTTACTCAGGCAAGAAGGATTTCAGATTATTCCAAATAATAGTATTGTTTAATTCTCCGTTAAGACTACCAGGTATTTGGAGACACTCCAGAACTTTTCCTGTTCTACAATTTTCAGATAGGTACTTCCATCTGTTTTAATAAAGTAGTAAGAATCTGTTGGATGTGATGTTACTAATTTCTGGCGTTTGGTTACCCCAATCTTTACTTCGTTTGTGCTTTTAATGTCTACAGGAGTGAAATCCTCTGCCTCCAGCTGATTGCTAAGAATAACTTTTCCTCCTGATTGAATTACCCCTTTCTGTGCCAGTTCCTGTTTTGAACCGAAAGTAACAAATCCGGTATTCAGTTCTTCTTCTTTTATCCGCACATCTTCCTTAGTATGTTCCAGTTGTACCTGAGTCTGATTAATTTCATTCCGAACTCTGGCAATGGTTGAATCGCGGCTTGCCAGCTGTCCATGAAAATCGTGCTGCATTTTTTCAATTGTACTTAATAATTCCTGAATTTGTTTCTCTTTCTCTTCTACCTGCGTATTTTTCATTGCAATCATCGTTTTCAACCCAGAATTGATAGTCTTGGATTCATTTACTTTCTTCTCCAGTGTAGCTATCATCTCATTATTCTGTTTTACATAATCCCCAATCTCTGTTATCATCAGATCAATCTCACCAGGCTTCTTAACCATCTCACGTAGTTTAACGCCATCCATAATCTCCACATGTTCGGATATTTTCATGAGGTTGCTGTCAATTTTACCAATGGAGGCAGTCACTTCTTCAACTTCTTTTTCTCTATCCCTGATCTGTTCTTCCAGTGCAGCTGTTCGTTCAGCCAATTGTCTATAATCCTCAGAATCTTTTACAGTAGTACAGGCAAAAGCAGCAAATACAGTGACTACTAGTAAGAATACATTTTTCATAGTGAGTGAGAGCAGATCTTTGTGTTTTAATTTAAGAAACTAAACATGTAACTATTTTCCTAAAAAGAGAAAACTTCATGTAAGAAAATACTTTTTTTGAAAATATTCAAAAGCAAATAATTATATGCATAGCCTAGCTACAGAAAATAACACATTCATTTCAAACAATTATTGCTTTTGAAGGAGTATACAATTTTGTATATCAGGATGTAATATAAATAAAAAAGAGTAGCAAAAACACTACTCTTTCAATGGAAAAGGTTCAGGTTATTCAGCATTACTTCCTATTTCCAGATATAGTATTTATCCTGAGTTTCAAGATCGAATCCAAACCGTATTTCTGGTGCCTCTCAATAACAACAACTCTTACAGGTATCTCATCCATTAGTCTGTCTGCCCTGACAGAAAAGTTAAATTCTATATTTCTTGATTCAGATTGTCCAACATTGTTTAGTACAAAAGCAGGACGATCTGTAGGTTTAGCATAGTCAGGTAAATAAATGTCCAGACGTGTATCTGATGCAGGTCCCTGACCTTTATTTTGTAGGACCAGACGTAATTTAACAGGTACATTGGCCAGGTTCAGGTACTGTTCAGCATCTAACCGATAGGCAGTAATCTGTAACTTAGGAGCTTTAAACTCATCAGTTGTGATATCCAGTGTAATCTCATCGGGGTCATATTCGTATTCTTCCCGGATCATTACGGTTACCGTTGCAATGCCAGCTGAAAGATTAAGACTTCCTTCTATTGGAATACTAACAGTATTCTGTTTGCCAGGAGCCATTGAGTCAATCTGTATTACAGTAGGATAAACCAATCCTTTGACCTCATCTGCATTGGCAGTTTCAGCACTTACAATCAAACGCTGAGAAGTACCTTTTCCAGTATTCTTTATCGTAAATGAAATGCTTCCTTTTTCCCAAGCCTCCAGCAACTGATTACTGTTTTCATCTTTATACATAATATTTGTATAAACTAGTGCAGGCTTTCCTGCTGGCCGATCTCTTCCAACACTGACCACAACATTATCAACTTTTCCACTAACAGTCTGCGCATACAGACTTTCCATGAAAGTGACCAGTATCAGTATAAATAGATAATAAATTTTCATGCAGGTTGTCGTGGCTATCTCCTTTCTGAAGATAGCGTTCTATATGGTACGGATTCTATACTCATTTATTGTATGTAAGCCTGAAAATTTGCAACACTCTGCCGTTGTTTATAACCAAAGTGTTGCAAAGTAACTTCATGCGGGATCATTCAAGCTTGCTAACCCCGCTTATATTATTGAATAATAACCTTTTTACGGTATACTGCCTTACCGGTTACACTCATAACTTCCATTTGGCATATATACATACCAGCCGCTACCCGATTTCCATCACTTCCCTTTCCATCCCAGGTAACTTCATGCAAACCGGTATCAAATGTACCATTTACAAGACTGGTAACTTTCACCCCTGTAATGGTATATATGTCCATCCGAACCTGGTAGGACTGTTCTGATTCAGCCAGGGCAAATGGAATAGTAGTAGTCTGATGGAACGGATTTGGATAAATCTGGCCTAAAGAGCCAAACTCAGGCTTCAAATTTTCCTGAATGTATTCGGCTGTGCCATAGTACATCCGGAATAGAGCTGACTTACCCAATTTAAATTTGTACTCTGTCCAGGATGTTAGGTCTATCACTTTGTTTTGCTGTACATCAAATAAGATCCACTTCTTATCGGTATTCTCAGGCAATTTGTTTGTCCATGAGAATGTAGCATCCTGAGTTCCCAACCCTGAACCAACAGTAAATTCCCAGATAAAGTTTTCCTTCACAGGTACCATATCTTTGGTAAAGTACTTGGCAAAATATTCTGGGTGTTCAAATCGAATATCCAGATACTGAGGTAAACGAGGTAAAGCAATGCGATCTAATTTGTCTTTTCCAACAGCAGCCCGTTCATGCATACCCAGACCTGCAAGATTATACGAAACATCATTTGCCTTCACTGCAAAATTGATTTCCCATAATGCACCCTCTGTAAAGGCTGATTTTACTTCAGAGCTTGTCCGCCCACTATTGATGGCCTGATTTAATGTTGTTGGAACCACAATACGAGTATCTTCATCCACAAATACAAATCCTCCTCTGTATTTAGGCAACACTGTACTATTGAGATATCCATCATCATATGTAAACAATTGCACTGTTGTATCCAGACTGCTGTTGACACTTTGTACATCATCCCAGGAAACATCAAAACGATACGGATTACCAATCTGATTCCAACCTCTGGTCAGAAAGATCGGGAACAAGTTGGTTCGGTTCCGACGTACAGTAGTACCAGGTCCTGTATCCAGTGTATCTATTCCAGCCTGATTTCTGGATAAAAACCAATACCCCAGACCAGGTTCGATTTGGGTTAAACCATTCTGGTATTCCTGTGACTCCATAGTTTCGGTATTATAATGGAAGATCCGCCATTTCTTAATGTCATAGAGCCCCAGATCATCTCTAAACACCGCACTTATATCTGTGTTTTCAAGTTCGAGAGGTACAGATAAAATTTCATATTCTTTTGTTTTGCTTCCAGCTTTCAAAGCGCCTCCTTCAGAGAACAAGCGGCCAGATTTTGTAAACTTATGATAAGCGTACAAAATACTAGTCTGAGAAGGATTACTATTAAGTGTACTATCAAATGTAAGCTCAAAATAGTATTCTAATCCGATTTTATCCGGATCTATCATTTCACGGGTTATTGTACCTGTAAAAGACAGACCTTGTAAAGTCAGATCCTGAGTTTGCCAGGCAGTGGTATCAGCACTTGTAATTCCACGATAATACATTTTTCCACTAATGCCAGGTAATCTCTGTGATAACTGAGCCTGTACCTCCATAACAGCAACAGTATCCGGAACAAGCAACTCTTCTTCTGAGGCAGTCAACTCCACCGGAGGAGCCTGTTCTATTGTAAAACTCCATGATGTAGGATCAGAAATACCTGTATAGGCATTGTTAGCCCGGTCTGTTATAGCCCCATTTCCAATCAGAACATATACTTTAGATAACGGTTCAAATGCACTAGATGGTTTTATAATTAACTGATTGTCTGTAGTAGTTATTTGAGAACTACTTACATCAAGTACAGTAGAAACTCCATCAACAACCAACGTAACAGAGCCTTTTCCTTTCTGAATGGGTTCTGTAAAAGTTGCCTTTAAGATAGCAGTCCGGCTTACACCTTTTACATTAGGAGCTGGGTCCAGTGCATTTAAGGATATAAGTCCAGGAGGAATATCATCAATGAAAGCACTTGATGTAAAATACCATATTCTCTTATCAGTAATACCTGCAAATGGATTACCTGACAGATCTGTAACACTATTTGGATCTATCAGAACAGAAATCAGTTCACTTGTTTTGGGTAAATCACCTGAAGGGTTAATAATAAGCATATTATTAACAACACTTATTTGGTTACTACCAAATGAAATACGATACAAAGCAGCATCATTCTGCATAATAGTCACATTTGCAGTGGTTTTAAGACTTTCATTAATTTTAATAGGTTCATTGAAAGTCACAATCAAATTAGTATTATAAGCAACCTTTGGGGCACCCACTTCAGGAGAATACGCATTTACAGTAGGCGGATCCTTGTCTTCAATATAGAATGTCCATGGATCGCTATCACTAAAACCAGCAAAGCTATTATCATTAGTATCGACAAAAGCACTGGAAGGAATAATAACTTTTACAGTAGCACCGACAGGGAAGCCTGATGGGAAGTTGATGTATACTTTTACAGAATCACTGGCATCTACTTCAACACCAGAGCCTTCTACATCAACTGTATTAACAGTAGAATTTACAATGACTCGAATCACTCCTTCATATTTCTTCATCTTTCTGTCGAATATCAGTGTCAGTCGTACTGTGTTAGCACTTACTGTATCACCACTATCGGGTATACGTTGTTTTACAGAAGGCATAGTTGTTACAGTACTGTTCAACGTACTGAAGTTCCAGTCCTGCGGGTCAGGAATACCAGCTTTATTTTTGTATACAAACTGATTACCAGCTAAATCTGTAAAGGCATCACTTGGAACAATTACGTTCACGTTAGCACCAGGAGCCAGATCGTGATCCGGATTTATTGTTACTATATTATTATTCAATGTAATTTGTGAACTGCTCACTGGAATTACACTTTCCACACTGTTGTTGTTAATAATGATATTACCTTTTCCTTTACGAATACGCTCTGAGAATACAATTTTCATATTCTGGCTGACTTTTACATTGGAAGATCCATCATCCGGGTCCAGTATCTGAACAATAGGTGCAATGGTATCCGAAGGATCAGCAGTCAGAAAGTTCCACTCCTGATCATTTACATATCCTGCGAATTGATTCCCTACACTATCTACAATAGAACCTTTGCTAATTTGTACGGAGACATTTGTATTAGGAGGTAATTTTGCAGGAGGTGTTATAGTCAGTATATAAGATCCTGTCTGAAGGTTATTCGAAAATTTCAGATAAGAACCCGCATCTTTAAAATTTAATGTCTGAGTTCCTATAGTGAGGGTTCCCTGTTGATTATTAAAGATGGGTTCATTGAAACTCATAATCAACTGAGAGTTCAGAGGAACATCTACAGCATTATCTCTAGGTGAAAGAGTACTCACCAAAGGAGGATCATTGTCTGGAGGTGGCACAGTAGTGAAGTTCCATTGCTTATCAGCCGCTTCAGAGTTAACGCCTTTATATGCATTGCCAACCAGATCCATAAATGTACCAGAAGGAATCTGAACAGAGATATTACTTTTGTAAGGTAACCCGTCCGGTGGGGTAATGTATACAGTTCTTCCATTGGCAGCAATCACTACAGCCGGATCATCCACACCAATAGTTTGTGTTGTGGAAAGAGTGCTACTTACTTCATTCAGAAGAATGATGCCTGCCCCCTTCTTAATTGCCTCATTAAATGTAATAGAAAGAACAGCATCTATCTTAACATATGTACTGCCAGGAGTAGGTATAAAGGCAGTAGCAGTAGGCGCATTGACATCTGCAACTGTAAAATTCCAGGTAGAAGCATCATTGATGCCTGCATACTTATTTCCAACCAAATCTTCAAAAGTTCCTTCAGGAATACGAATGTATACTTTGTCTTCAGAGTTGAAGGACCTCACCGGAATAGTCACTTTTGTACCATTGGTAATCTGTGTTGCAGTAGCTAGCACACTATCTCTAACTACACCATTAACATAAACATAAATACGTTTGTTAGCAATAGCTTTCACTGTTTCTGAAAAGGCCAGCTCTAACGGAGTATCAGGTGCCACATTTTGTGTTCCGCTGATTGGTCTGTATGTAACAACCCGAGGAGGTATCACATCTCGAACTGTAAATTTCCAGGCATCTACTCCTATACCCAGAAACTCATTTCCACTAAAGTCTACAAAAGAGGCAGCATCAACAGTTACATACAATGTACTCCCAGAAGGGAGCAAACCATTAGGCCCTGGATTAATCAATATCTGATTCGGGTTTGAAGAGTTGATTGATACCTGTGTTGCATCTTTCACATTAATAGTATACAAGGCATCTGCCACACCGGTTCTGAAGATTCGTATAAATCCAATATTTGGTTTTACAGGCTTATCAAATATAATACTTAGTATTTTATCCTGACCAACATCTGATGCGGTACTATGTGGATCTAATGTCAGAGCAATTGGATTGGTGTAATCTACTATTGTAAAGTTCCACGCAGAAGTATCTTTCAGTCCAAAAGCATTTCCATCCAGGTCGGTAAACGCACCATCAGGTATATATACTGTTACCCTGGCATTGGAAGGGAAAGCTGTGGACTGACGAATTATGACTGTAGATTCACCATCTTTCATCCTCACCAGATTGGTATCAGTCACATTGATAACCCGTCCTGTAGTACCAGTGGCTGTTTTTAAAAACAGGTTAATTTCTCCTTTACCCCTTTTCATAGCTTCCGAGAAATTAATGACCATTTCAGTACTGGATGCAACTCGGGTAGCTTCATCTTCAGGAGTTTTGTTGGCAATATAAGGGAGCACTACATCCGAAACTGAGAATTTCCAACTATCGGCTGTTGTAAGTCCGGCATAGGTATTATCTGCAAGATCTGTAAATACATCATCAAACATAAGTATACTTACAGTAGCCCCTGACAAGAATTCCTTATGCAGGATGGTCACCTGTGATACCGTTTTATTTCCGACTGTAATAGTAGTAATCTGTACAGAATCGTTGGATACAGACATAGTCTCTGTACGGTTCCCCTGCTGATTGCTAACTTCTGTCAGAATGATTTTGCCTGTTCCTTTCTTAATTCTCTCACTAAAAATCATAATCAATGGTGCAGTTGTAGCAACACCACTCTGTCCAGGTGTTGGAGATAATCTATCAACTGTTGGCCTGATTATATCAGCAGCCTTAAAGTTCCAACCAATCAGACTTGTTAATCGATTACCAGATAAATCTTCTACAGCCGAAGCAGGTACTTGAACAGTAACTGTAGCTTCAGAATCAAAAAGTGTAGTATGCGAAATTTTCATCACAGCTCCACTAATCTGAACTCTGGCATCTGTAACAGAAATCTTCTCTACCTTACCAGTACTTTGTGTAATAGTAATTGTATCTGTAGCAGAACCGATCCGTATACTTTCGCTAAATGTAATTGAGATTACTTCATCTATTTTTACACCTGTAGTTTGTCTGTCCGGTGAAAGCGTTCTCACTGTTGGAGCTATAATATCAACTACTTTAAAATTCCAGGTAGTCTGACTGGAAATACCAGAATAAGGATTGGCGCTGCTGCTTAAATCCACAAACACTCCGGCAGGCATCGTAACATATACAGAAGCTTCCGATGGGAATGAAGGAAGATTACTTGTGAATGGATTAATGGTTACAGTTTTATTATCAGAAGAAATGCTAACGGCTGCATCATTCACAGGAATTGGATACGCTGTACCATTAACAACCACACGAATAGTACCTGTATTTTTCTTTACTGGCTTGCTGAATGTTAGCTTCAACAATGCGTTTACCGATACATTGGTAGAATCGTCTTCAGGTGAAAATACCCTAACAAAAGGCACATCAGTGTCAACTACCTTAAAGGTCCATACTTTGGCATTCTGCAATGCATTTCCAGCCAGATCAGTAAATGCTCCTGCTGGTATTGTTACTTCGATAGTTGCATTAGAAGCAAAGTCATCCGGATCAATGGTTACTGTATTTCCTGTTATTTTGACTTTGGCAGTATTGGTCACATCAATTGTCTGACTTGACCCTGAAGCAGGCTTTAGTACTATCGTTCCGGTACCTGTCTTCACGGCCTCATTAAACGTAAGTGTCACGCTGGAATTTACAGGTGCATCCGGAGGATTCAGAGGAGAATAGTCAGTAATGGTTGGGAAGATATAATCTTCAATAGTAAAATGCCAGCCTGTGGAAGTAGTAATTCCAGCAAAGTTATTTCCGGAAGCATCTTTAAATGCTCCAGCTGGTACCAATACATATACATCGGCATTAGATGGCCATGAACCAGAAATCGGGATAGTAACAATCTTCCCTACAGGAGTCAGAGTACTCACAGGGATTATATGTTTTCTAACCTGATTTACATACACGCTAATTGTATCTTCTCCTGAAACTACATCCTCGCTAAAAGTCATAGTGAGTAGTTTATTCCTACTTACATTCTTCTCTTCATTAACAGGTGAAAGTGTAGCGACAGGGGCTTCTACATCTGCCACTGTGAAGTTCCACTGATACCCTACAGATCGGTTGTTTTCTACATCCAGGAATGCCCCATCCGGTATAGTCACTGTCACTTTAGCTCCTGAAGGTAAATTTTGTGGTAATTGAATAGAGATGGTATTTTGCCCAATGATGGTTACCCGACTACTGGTGACATCAATGGATTGAGTAGTACCTCCAGCTGGTGCGATAGTAATCTTACCTGTGTTTTTCTTGATTGCTTCGCTAAATGCAGCCAGGATAGTCACATTAGGTTGTACATTGATCGCATTCTTATTTGGATCAGTTGTCTGAACAGTAGGAGCTATCACGTCTGCTACAGTGAAACTCCAGTTGGTAATACCATCAAATGCATTTCCTGCCAAATCCGTAAATGTTCCTGCAGGAATAATTACGGTTATTGTCCCTGCAGTAAAGTTAGTATGAGGAATAGTAATCGTTCGTTTATCATCAGAGAAAACAATACCTGCATTAGGAACAGTAATACTCCCCTGAGGTAAAATAGTAATCGTGCCACTATTTTGTTTGACAGGCTCACTGAACGTAATACTTAGTGTTGTTGCGGGTGCTACATTAGTTGATCCAATTGTTGGGGAAAGTGACTCAATAGTAGGCTTTTCATTATCAATAACTGTAAATGACCATACTGTATCACTGGTTATTCCAGCATAACTGTTTCCAGACAAATCGGTGATCAATCCCTCCGGAATCAATACATATACTTTCTGCCCGGATTTGAATGAGAAGCTTCTGTTTAATGTTACAATTCCGGATGTCCCAAATGTAACATTGTTGATATTGATACGTTGTATCTCACCACCATTGTTTATAGTGATATCACCATCTGTTCCTTTTTTTACTTGTTCACTGAATGTAAGTACTAACTCCCTGTTAACACCTATATTAGTTTCTCCAGGTGTTGGAGAATATGTCCTTACCGTAGGCGCAGTAATATCACCAGTCGTAAAGTTCCAGACTGTAGTACTGCTGATACCAGCATAAGGCAAGTTAGCCAGATCTGTAAATGCTTTTCCATCGATCAAAACATACAGAGATGTTTCTGAAGGCAAAGTTGGTAGTGTATACGTAATAGTGTTACCTGGCAAACCACTACCCGCACTAGCATTTAACGTTACTATCGGTGTGGAATTATTTTGCTGATAAATGGATATTTTCCCGGTTCCTGCTTTGACCGCTTCAGAAAATGTCAGTTTCAGCGTAGTATTAACAGAGACATTAGTTGAATTGTCTGTAGGAGTAAAGATATTCAGAGTTGGAGGAATAACATCATTTACTGTAAATTTCCATGGACTTCCACTGCCAATTCCTGCAAACTTATTATTATTTGCCAGATCCACGAATGTACCTTCATCCATCGTAACAGACACAGTTGCTCCGGAAGGAATACCATTAGGGAAGAAACTGGATAGAATCACATCCACAATTCGTTTATCACTCCGAACTGATACAGCAGAATTTGAAACAGGAATGACCACATCATTGGTTATACCTGTAACCTTTAATCGAATATTGCCACTACCAATCTGAATATCTTTATTAAAGGTAAAGCTTAAGTTAGTATTGGTGGGTTGATTGGTTGCCTCCAATGTTGGTGAGTACGCAGTAATGAATGGCGCATTGGTATCAATAGTAGTAAATGTCCATTTACCTGGATCTTTTATTCCTGAAAAAGCATTTCCGGCCAGATCTGTGAATGCACCACTATCTATTAATACATAGACACTGGTTGCTATAGGCAGATTAGCACTCAACTTAATTATAACAACACTTCCATTTACTTGTAGCAAAGATGTATCAGCTACAGATATAGTCTGCAACAACGTATTATTGCTGGTTTGATAAATAGAAATTGATCCTGTACCCGATTTCTTTACAGCTTCATTAAAAGTAATAACCAGATTGGTATTTACTGCCACTCCTGAAGCAGTAGTAATCGGACTCAAAGAAGCAATTTCTGGTGCAACAATATCTGCAGTAGTAAATCGCCATGTCTGATCACTACTAATCCCTTCAAAGCTGTTGCCTGCCAAATCTGTAAATGCACCAGGGAATATCAATACATAGATAGTATCATTTGACAAAAAGCTACTATGAGGGATCCTGGCAGTAGTAGCATTTGTTAAGGTCACCTGACTTATGTCAACAGTTTGATTGGCATTCTTCGTCGAGAACAATAAAATTTTACCTGAGTTGCCTTTTTGAATAGGCTCATTAAACACAATAGTCAATGGATCATCTACTCCTACATTACTTTTTCCAGTGGTAGGGTTCAGTGTTGAAATAGCAGGGGCTTTGCCATCTGCCACTTTAAATCGCCATTCTGTAGCAGAGGAAATACCATCAAAAACATTTCCAGCCAAATCTGTAAATGCTCCTGCATCTATGGTTACATAGATTTCAACTCCTGAAGTTGGAAAAGCATTGTTTAGAATTGTGACCGTATTACCTGTAATCAGTACTTTACTTGTCGTGTTGGCAGAGATGGTCTCTATAGGATTGGAAGTACCTACCTGATAAATTTTAATCTTATTGGCAGTTGCGGTACCAGCTTTAACAGCTTCACCAAAGGTAATAACCAAGTTAGAGGAAGAAGCAACATTCGTTGCAGTATTAGCAGGTGATAATTGAGTATAGTTCGGTTTGGTATTATCTATAATTGTAAAGTTCCAGTCTGTTGTATTTGAAATACCTGTAAAGAAGTTACCAGTTGAATCGGCAAAGGCGCCATAAGGCACCAGAACAAATACAGAAGCCCCAGAAGCAAATCCACCAGACTTAATTGCTGAATAATTTATAGAAACCACATTATCAGCAATGGTCACATTGGAATTAGAAATTGCGATGCTGGTTGGAGTTCCATTTTCAGAAATAATAATAGATCCAGCTCCTTTTTGAACTTTCTCACTAAAAGTAATTTTCAATATTTTGTTACGGGCAACATTGGTAGCATTATCAGCAGGATCTAATCCATTGGCAGCAAGTACAGGTGGTTGTGTATCTGCCACTGTAAACTTCCATGCTCCAGAAGCTATACCAGAGAAAACATTTCCTGAAAGATCTGCAAATGCAGTAGTGGGAACTTGTACAGAGACCGTAGCTCCTGAAACCAAAGCAGAAGGCAAGGTTATCACAACTGTATTGTCTGTAATCGTAACCTTGCTATCTGTGACATCAATAGTCAATGTTGGATTTCCAGTACCTTGTGAAACGGTAATATTTCCGGTTCCCTTCTTAATAGGCTCACTAAATGTCATCACCAGACTTGTGTTGGCTGTTACATTAGTTGCCCCATTGGATGGGTTTGTATCACTTAAAGTAGGAGCCTGAGTATCTGCAATTTTGAAATTCCATTTGGAAGCATCGGTAATACCTGCAAAAGTATTTCCAGCATCATCCGAGAATGATCCAGGAACTACTAACACATATATAGTAGCACCAGAACTAAAAGCCTTAGGAGGCGTAATTGTGACAATATTACTGTTGGTACCACTGATTACAACACTGGAACTGTTGACAGGCATAGTCTGTGAGTCACCCGAAGAAGAGACTAAGAGAATAGAACCATTTGACTCTTTATTTATTTTCTCACTAAATGTAATAACCAGTTTAGCATTGGCTGCAACATTGGTAGCATTATCTAGTGGCTGTAATTGTGTGTATGTAGGCGGTATAGTATCTGAAACTGTTTTGAATCCCCAGGTAGTAGTGTCACTCGCAGGAATTCCTACATAGGCATTTCCTGCCAGATCCTGAAAAGCCCCTGATGTAATCTGAACGCTGACATATGTATTAACAGGCAATGCTAGTGGTGGAGTAATGGTTACAATGCTATCTTGTACTACTACGGCATTTCCGGTAACGGGAATACCCTGACTAACAGATCCTTTATCTAAGATAATCGTTCCACTCGCCCCTTTTTTTACTTTTTCACTAAATACAATCCTTAATTTAGCAGTAGGCATAACACCCGTTGTACCATCAGCAGGATCATAAGAAATGACAGTAGGATTTATGTAGTCGACAATCTGGAAAGTCCAGTTAGCAGTAGTATTACCTGCAAACTTATTTCCACTTACATCTTCAAATGTGTTAGCAGCAATTTCAACACTTACACTGCCTGAAGATGGAAAGTTGTTCACAGGATTAATCGTCACAATACTGTCATTAGAGATTGTGACCAATGCACTTGTTACCGCAATAGTTTCCAACACTGTGCTACCTTGCTTAATCACAATGTTGCCTGTTCCTTTTTGTACTTTTTCGGAAAGTCTGAAAACTAGATTGGCATCAGCAGCAACACTTGTAGCTCCATTAGCAGGACTATAACTATTGGCTACTAAAGTAGGTGCGATAATATCAGCAGCCTGAAATGACCAGGTAGAAAAACCAACAAATTTGTTCCCACTTAAATCTTCGAATGTATTTGCTCCAATACTCACACTTACATTTCCAGAAGAAGGAAAATCGTTAGCTGGATTAATCGTGATAATACTATCATTAGTGATTGTCACATTCGATGCTGTTACTGCAATGGTCTCTACCACAGTTGATCCATTTCTGATCACAATGTTGCCAGTGCCTTTCTGCACTTTTTCAGAGAGTCTGAAAACCAGGTTAGCATTGACAGCCACTTTGGTAACATTGTTTGCTGGAGACAAACTGTTAGTTACTAAAGTCGGAACCGTATTATCTACTGTAAAGCTCCATGCATCTGAACTATTGCCTCCATAAACATTACCTGTCAGATCTGAAAAAGCGCCAGAAGGAATTGTCACTGTAATATTTCCAGCTGCAGGCAGATTGTTAACGAGATTGATTGTTACAATGCTATCTGTGATAGAAAGAACTGTTGAAGGAGCACTAGCCACATTGATTGTTTCAACAGTAGTGGATCCATTTCTTATTACAATATTTCCGGTTCCCTTTTTAACTTTCTCATCAAAAGAAACAATCAGATTTGAGCTTGCCAGTACATTGGTCGCCCCAATTCTTGGAGTGTAACTCAAGCGATTAGGTGGCAGAACATCTTTTGTTTGAAAACTCCAGGCAGAAGCACTATTGCCAGCATAGGCATTACCTGCCAGATCCTGGAATGATCCAGCATCTAAAACAAGAGAAATCTTAGCCAGCGAAGGAAAATTATTGATTGGATTGATGGCAATCAGACTGTCATTGGTAATGGTAACAATCGGATCAGTGACATTGATGGTTTCGTAAACAGTTGTACCATTAAGAATCGTTATTTTGCCTGCTCCTTTTTTTACTTTTTCACTGAAACGAAATCTGAGAATTGTATCTACGGGAACACCTGTTGCATCCTGTGCTGGATAATAGCTACCCACCACAATAAAAGGAGGCGTAGTATCAATATACACTGCCTGGAAGGTCCATGCACCTGAAGCAATCCCGGCAAAAATATTTCCCGATACATCCTGAAAAGCACCTGATTCTACAACTACAGAAACAGAAGCCAATGACGGAAAAGTAGTAGCTGGATTAATAGTGATAACACTATCGTTGGTGATTGTCACAATAGCCGCTGTCACAGCTATTGTCTCCAGAACTGTATTACCTTGTCTAATAATAATATTACCAGTTCCTTTCTGCACTTTCTTGGACAAACGGAAAATAAGATTAGCATCAGAAGCGACATTGATTGCACCATTGGCAGGACTATAACTATTGGCTACTAAAGTAGGTGCGATAATATCAGCAGCCTGAAATGACCAGGTAGAAAAACCAACAAATTTGTTCCCACTCAGATCTTCAAATGTATTTGCTCCAATACTCACATTTATGCTTCCAGAGGATGGAAAATCGTTAGCTGGATTAATCGTGATAATACTGTCATTAGAGATTGTGACCAATGCACTTGTTACCGCAATGGTTTCCAACACTGTGCTACCTTGTTTGATGACAATATTTCCTGTGCCTTTTTGCACTTTTTCAGAGAGTCTAAAAACCAGATTAGCATTAACAGCTACTTTGGTAGCATTGTTGGATGGAGACAAACTGTTAGTTACTAAAGCAGGAACCGTATTATCTACTGTAAAGCTCCATGTATCTGAACTATTGCCACCATAAACATTGCCTGTCAGATCTGAAAAAGCACCAGAAGCAATTGTCACTGTAATATTTCCAGCCGCAGGCAGATTGTTAACAGGATTAATCGTCACAATGCTATCTGTGATAGTTAATACAGTTGAAGGAGCACTGGCTACATTGATTGTTTCTACTGTAGTGGTCCCATTGCGAATGACAATATTTCCGGTTCCCTTCTTAACTTTCTCATCAAAAGATAAAATCAGATTTGAGCTTGCCAGTACATTGGTTGCTCCTACTCTTGGAGTGTAACTCAAGCGATTAGGTGGCAGAACATCTTTTGTTTGAAAACTCCAGGCAGAAGCACTATTGCCAGCATAGGCATTACCTGCCAGATCCTGGAATGATCCAGCATCTAAAACAAGAGAAATCTTAGCCAGTGAAGGAAAATTATTGATTGGATTGATGGCAATCAGACTGTCATTGGTAATGGTTACAATCGGATCAGTGACATTGATGGTTTCGTAAACAGTTGTACCACTAAGAATCGTTATTTTTCCTGCTCCTTTTTTTACTTTTTCACTGAAACGGAATCTGAGAATTGTATCTACTGGAATACCTGTTGCATTTTGTGCCGGATAGTAACTGCCTGCTACAATGACAGGAATGGTAGCGTCTACAAGTGCAGATTGGAAAGTCCAAATAGCAGCAGTATTACCTGCAAATTTATTTCCACTTACATCCTCAAATGTGTTAGCAGCAATTTCAACACTTACACTGCCTGAAGATGGAAAGTTGTTCACAGGATTAATCGTCACAATACTGTCATTAGAAATTGTGACCAATGCACTTGTTACCGCAATAGTTTCCAACACTGTGCTACCTTGTTTGATGACAATGTTGCCTGTTCCTTTCTGTACCTTTTCGGAAAGTCTGAAAACTAGATTGGCATCAGCAGCCACACTTGTAGCTCCATTAGCAGGACTATAACTATTAGTTACTAAAGTAGGTGCGATAATATCAGCAGCCTGAAATGACCAGCTTGAAAAACCAGCGAATTTGTTCCCACTCAAATCTTCAAATGTATTTGCCCCAATGCTTACACTCATATTTCCAGAGGATGGGAAAGCATTGGCTGGATTGATAGTTACAATACTATCGTTAGTGATTGTCACATTCGATGCAGTTACTGCTATGGTCTCAACCACAGTTGATCCATTTCTGATGACAATGTTGCCAGTTCCTTTCTGTACTTTTTTTGACAAACGAAAAACCAGATTAGAGTTAGCCGCTACATTAGTAGCATTGTTTGCAGGAGACAAACTAGAAGCGATCAGAGTAGGAGCCACAATATCTGCGACCTGGAACGCCCAAGTAGAAATGCCAGCAAACTTATTTCCGCTTAGATCTTCAAATGTTCCAGCTTCTAGTGTTATACTTATATTTCCAGAAGATGGAAAATCAGTGGCAGGATTAATTGTGATGATGCTGTCATTGGCAATAGTTACATTCGAAGCAGTTACTGCGATAGTTTCAACAGTTGTCGCTCCGTTTTTTATAACAATATTACCGGTTCCTTTTTGTACCTTCTCCGAAAGTCTGAAAGTAAGATTAGCATTAGAGGAAACATTGGTTGCACTATTAGCAGGAAACAAACTTCCAGCAACCAAAGCAGGAACTGTATTATCTATTGTAAAGCTCCAACTATCCAGTAAATTACCCCCATAATTATTACCTGCCAAATCTGAAAAAGCACCAGAAGGAATTGTCACTGTAATATTTCCAGCTGCAGGCAGATTGTTAACAGGATTAATTGTAACAATACTGTCTGTGATAGAAAGAACTGTTGAAGGGGCACTAGCAACATTAATTGTTTCAACAATAGCAGCTCCATTACGAATGACAATATTGCCTGTCCCTTTTTTAACCTTTTCATCAAAAGATAAAATCAGGTTAGCTGTTCCGGCAACATTAGTTGCTCCATTTTTGGGAGTATAGGTCAATCTTCCAGGAGAAGTAATATCTACAATCAGAAAAGTCCATTGCAAACCTGAAAGCCCGGAATAGGAATTACCGGATAAGTCCTGAATTGCACTAGCAGGAATTCCAACAGTAATTTGAGCCAGTGATGGGAAATTATTCAGAGGGTTAATTACCAGAATACTATCATTTACAATACTCACCACTGAATCTGGGGCAGTAGCGATATTGATTGTTTCCAGCGTCTGATTTAACAATAATATCTGTCGACCGATAGTAATAGTACCTGTACCCTTACGAATCTTTTCACTGAAAACGATACGTAGATTAGCATCTACAGCAGCGTTAACTGAACTATTTGCAGGAGTAAAAGTTACAGCAGCAGGGTTGGTTCCATCAGTAGTAAACTTCCAGGTATTAGAATCTGTAATACCTGCATAAACAGAATCTACAGTACTTAGGAATGCCCCAGCTGTAATTTGTACAGCAATTGTTTGTCCTTTAGGTAAATCATTGACAGGATTAATGGTAACCTGAGAACCAGATATAGTAACTGCAGAAGAGAGTACATCAACGCTATCTACCTTGGTAGAACCATTATATAGTATAACCTTCCCACTACTTCCTTTTTTCATTGTAGTATTGAAGGTCAATACCAGATTTTGAGAAGTCTGTACATTGGTAGCACCATTAGCAGGACTATAGGTTGAAACAACTGGTTTTTGAGCCAAAGCTGGTATATAGCTCAAAACCAAAATTAATATAGGTAGTAAATATTTTTTCATAGGTTGCTGCCATGGCCTGGCAATAGATTCTGATCAGATTTTTATAACGAGACTCGTATGTTATTTCTTGGGAGGACCTTCTGGCATTTCAATAGGTTCTTCCTCTGCAGGTTTTTGTAACAAAAGGTAAATTCCTACCCCTGCCAGTACACCAGCAGGAGCAAGTTTGTACGCCAGAGGAATTTTGCGTCTTATTTCAAAGGGTTCACTAAAACGAAAATTAGCAGGAGCACTTACACTCATTAACCTGATTTTGTAGACATCATCAGGTAGAAGGTCAATTGGAATTTCCCAAGTATACTTTCCCTCATTAGGAGTACGGGTTATGATAAAGCGTAAGGTGCTGTCTTTCCAGAGTTCTAATTGAAGGTTTTCCTTTTCCACTCCTCCGACCCATGTAATTTCATAATTACGCCCTCTTCTGGCAATTGTCTCTTTAGAAGGAGTTTTCAGTACCATAGGAGAAAAGGTCAGTACGGCCTCTATTTTAAAATTTAAAGCCCCATCAAAATTTCCTATTTCCTTTTTGGCCCCCCATTCAATACGCTTGTTCTTACCAGGAACAATATTTTCTCCAACATCACCTCTCACATATAAGAGAGCTTCCTGCATATCGTTTTTTGAGCTAAATACGCTTACCCTATACAATTGCCCACTGATGCTACCTGTAAGGTCATAGGATATAATCACCAGGTTACCAATACTTTCGGCCCTGATATTAGAGACTGTTTGTGCAGAAGCACTCAACCCTACAAGAAAGAAGGTAAGGGAGCAACTGAGGAAGTAGAGTTTTCTCATTAGGAATTACAGAGTCAAAGCTGATTATTGATACGACTTAGAGAATATATGTAACATTTATAATAAAAACGCATCCGTTTGTTTGATATTGGAAAGGCCAACACAAAACATATCTTTATTTAATTTTCTCAACAACAAAGGCTTATGTAAGCACTAACTAAAATAAAAATGGTAGCTAAACGATCGACGTTGCCTTTCGCTTAAGCTACCAAATGTAATAAAATTCACTAAATACAACCCAAGCTGAATTTGTGTTTTCGACCAAATCCTATATGAGCAGTACAACTATTCTCTTTTTCGGGATTATTTATGAATATTGAATTTCTGATTCTATAATTTCTCTCAAAATCTTCATATAACGCATCTTAGTAGTTTTTACCACATCCTCACTCTTATAACCCAATACCTGTGTGATCTCCTTAAGAGACATTTTTTCATAATAGAACAGATGCAAAATAGCCTGTCCCTTGCCTGATAGCTTTTTAATGGCATCTCCGACTACTTCAATAGAATATTCCATCCAGTCATTGTTACGTTCTGTCACAGCCAATGATTCCAGCAAACTCAGATTTTCAGGTAGTTTTTCATATTTTTCTTTTTCCTTGATTTTCTTTTTCAGGTATGTACTGATAAGATTCTTTGCAATTCCAAAGAAATAGGTCTTCACACTACATTGCAGATGGTCCAGTTTACCACTTGTGGCATTCTCATACAGAATCACAATAGCATCCTGATAAACATCTACTGCTTCTTCAGGAAGTAAATGATAGTGTTTGTATGCCCATTTTAAGAATTCGCTTCTGTGTGAGACATAGAACTGATCCCAGTATTGAAGGTCCATAGAACTCGGTTCAACTTCTGTTGTTATTGAGAGGGTTTGTTGGCTGGTCATAGTTTTTGTGTAGTGAAATGAGTGTTTGATAAATAGCTTATGCAGGTTGGTAAAAAAAGCGTCAACAGATGTAACCGATCTATGTAAGTTTTTTTTACTTTTATTAACATTATATAAACAAACTCAAATGCAAATCCTGAATACAGATATAGTTCTGGTAATTGAACGCCTTCATGCACAATACAAAACAAAAACAAAAATTACTGGCTGTCAATCACATATTCGGGTGATATTATAACATACTATAACTCTTAACTTGAGCCAATGAGTATATTGGCTGACAGCAATATACTTTTGCCTAATATGTAATAAATGAGGATATAAAGAAGGGGATAATATTGCGCAGAACAAAATAAAAACTGTACGAATCTACACAAGTCGTTGTTGAATTGCTTTTGCAACTGCTTCAGTTTGAGAATGCACATGTAGCTTCTCATAAATTTTCTTGATATGAGACCGCACTGTATCCAGGCTAATAGAACAAGCGGCAGCAATCATTTTATAGCTATTGCCTTTGACCAGTAAAGCCAGTATTTCTCTTTCCCTATCTGTGAGATTATGTGGATTATCTACCTCATTTTTGACAGGAGTCTGTGGAAACATCTGTAATACCTTCCGGGCAATACTTGATGTCATAGGGGCACCTCCACTTTGGGCTTCATGTATAGCTTCAATCAAACGTGCAGGAGGTGTCTTCTTTAAAAGATAACCAACTGCACCCGCACAAATAGCATCAAAAATATACTCATTGTCTTCAAAGACAGTTAACATCAGTACATTTATCTCTGGAAAATGCTTTTTAACTGTCCGTAGACCGCTCAAACCGTTTACTACAGGCATATCTATATCCATCAGGATCAAGTCTGGCCGCAATTTTCCAATCTGTGCAATCACATGTTCACAATTAGGGAATGCATCCATGAATTCAATACCGTCTGTCCCTTTCAAAAGAACGGTAAGACTATCCCTTAAATCCAGGTTATCTTCATATAAAACGACACGAACAGGCATAGCGGTGGATAAACTCGGCAGTAGCACAATAAAAAGATAAAAATCAACTATATACTTTCTTCTATTAGAGAGGCAAAATCACAAACTTTGGACCCTTGGTCAATTAGTTGTTTGTGGTTACAAAAGTACACATCTCCGTATTACCAATCTATCACATCATTGGGTGATTGGGATTGAAATCTCGATAAAAGTACCTTTCCCCAGATTGGAAGACAGATATAAATTACCTTCCAGTTGAAAAGCTCTTTTCTGCATATTCTTCAGTCCATTACCTGGCTTTATCTGATCTATATCGAATCCCTTGCCATTGTCCTGTATCTGTAATCTGAGATGACCATCAACCTTGTCCAGATTTACCAATATGTGTGTAGCCTCCGAATACTTAGCTGCATTGTTGATAGATTCTTTAAAAATCATATAAAAGTCATAATGCCGCTTAGTTGGTAACTTCAAGGGCAATAGAATTTCATCAACCCTGATTTCATATAAAATATTTTTTGCCTCTAATACTTCCCCTGCAAACTCTCGCATTCGTATTGTAATGCTGTTAAGCGAATCATTGGCAGGTTGTGTTGTCCATACTATGTCATGCAGAGAGTCCATCATCTTCTGCGCACTGTTACTCATCTTTTCCAGGATATCCCCAGAGTACTCAGACTTTAGTGACCGTTGTCTGGCGACCTGACTTAATATGGCAATGCTGCTTAGCGTGGATCCAATATCATCGTGCAAATCACGAGCAATACGATTTCTTACATGTTCATTCTCCTGCAATTGTTTAATGTATTGTAGCTGTGCATCCTCCCTCTCTTTTTTATATGTATTAATCCGATCTGCCAAAGCCAGCGACAATAAAATAGTCTCTACTGCTGATCCTATCTGAATAGCATGTTCAGTAAAAAAATTGTTTGGAATAAAACCATCAATCTGCAGAATAAAAATTATCGTACCTACTAGGAAAACTGTCCAAGCCAATACATAAAAAACTGCTGGGCGTTTGTTTCTGCTAACCAAAAGTGCACCAACTCCTAACATATACACAGATGAACAAAAAACAACTACCTGAATAGCAAGTTCACACCATACTTTATAGAATGAAAGTCTGAAAATTGTAATTCCAAACCCCATGATCAATACGCATACAGTACCAATCAACAATATTTGTATTCCTTTATGCATTTTGGGTGTATTGGATGGAGTAGCCAGAAAATTCCAGGCAAACAACAATCCCAGAATATTAGCCAACATCACAGGTACATAATCAAACACAGGAAACAACTTAAACGTGTGTTTCCATACCAGATTAAATACATATCCCTGAAAATCAGCGATAACTACCCCTGAACACAACACATACCCCACATAAAACAAATAAGTCTTATCCCGAACACTGGCATATATAAACAGATTGTATAAGACCATAACCAGTATAATACCCAGATATACCCCATTAGCCACATCGATAGGATGATTTTCCTCATATAATGTTCGGATCGTTGCAATCTGCATTGGAAACTGCATCGGCATACTATTCACTATACGTAGATAACATGTGATAGTATCTTTCGATGCATACTCAGGAGAAAAAAGAGAAAATATGTAGAAGTTACTTTTAATATCCTGCTTTGCATCCGGATAAAAAAAGCCGGCCTGTCTTTCATTTATAATAGTAGCACCAGAAGTTTTATAAAAGTTAACCTCCTCCAGTAAAGGATTGCTAATCTCCAATGCCCAGTCTTTGTTACTTTGATTTACAACTGTGAGCCTTAACCATATGGCAGATGCAGTAGAACCCAGATCAGGGAGTCGGTCTGTTGTGAAAGGAGTAAAAGAAAAAGAATGAGGGGACTGTAGAAGACTATCAATGGTAAATACATGATTTACATCTTCCAGATAAGATAGATTCTTATAGATCCTGACAGACTCCTTTGTATTAGTTAAAACAATAGGGACATCAGTAGCTTTTAATAAATCAATATGTCCAATATATATAATCCAAAATATTATTAGTTTACTAAAAGTAAAAATACTTCTCATGTAGATTGTTTATTTTCATCTATCTCAGAAACAGTATACTTAGCTAATTCAAAATCACGTAATTGAGGTAGTACGCGGCTCATTACGCCAACCACTCCCAGCGTCATAGTTCCTCCAAAAACAACAGATGGAACAAGCCCCAAAAGCTTGGCTGCTAATCCTGATTCAAAAGAACCAATTTCATTGGATGACCCAACAAAAATACTGTTTACAGCAGAGACCCTCCCCCTCATTTCATAGGGAATCATTAGTTGCAGAATAGTACTTCTTATAACAACACTCATAGCATCCAAAGCGCCACTCACAATTAATATCAGAAAAGATAAATAGAAATTTTTAGATAAAGCAAATAAGATCATACATAAACCAAAGCCGGCTACATATCCAAACAATCTTTTTCCGGTATTATACAGAGGAGGTCGATGTGCAAGCACTAATCCCATTACGGCAGCTCCTACAGACGGTGCAGCCCGAAGCAATCCCAGCCGTGTGGCACCGTCCTGAAGAATACCCCAATCCTGTGATCCAACTGTTAGAATTTTTTCGGCAAATATGGGTAAGAGAGCAACTGCTCCACCAAAAAATACGGCAAACATGTCTAATGATAATGCCCCCATGATAATCTGATTCCGAAATACAAAGCGCAACCCAGCCACAAGACGTTCCTGTAAGGTCTCTTGTGTAATTTTATGTTCTATTGGCTTCTTAGTGATAAACAATACACAGATAATTGACACAATCACCAATAAAACGACTACCCCATAGGAGACTACTGTACCATAATTAAAATTAGAGGCTGTTTTACTGGAATGAAAAAAATGAGGAAGCCACTTCTGTGCAATAGCATAAATAAATCCACCTAAAGCAGGTCCTGAAACAGCAGCAGTTTGCCAGAAAGTACTGTTCCATGTAGCAGCATTCGCATACTGAGATTTTTCTACCAGTTCAGGCATGAAAGAACTTACTGCCGGGCCACTGAAGGCACGGGCAATTCCTGTCATAAAGATAACGGCATAAATAGGAAATGTACCATATTGATGAAGGAAGTCACCAGGTTGTAATGTAAATAGAAATAGTAGTCCCGCCCCCACCAGATACCCCATTAGAGTATACACAATTAGTTTTTTCCGACTATACAAATCTGCCAGATGTCCTCCATATAAAATAAGAGCCATAAATGGAATTGCTTCTGTTAGTCCTATAAGTCCCAGAGAAAGGGGATCTTTTGTCATTTCATATATTTGCCAGCCAACAACAGTACCTTGAATCTGAATTCCTAAGGTTAAAAAGAACCGCATGGCAAGAAATAATCTAAAGTCATGATTGCGCAAAACAACATACGCATCATAGTCACTTCTGGCAGATAAAGACATAAAGGATCAGAAATTGATACAAAAACTCTGGTTAGACAGTTAAAAGCTTCTGTATCAGAAAAAGATATATACTCAGCTACAAAGTAGATACAAAACAATAAACTTAGCAAAACTTACCTATAGTAAATCACAATACATAGTACACTTTCATCCTGTTCAGATCGGATAGGATATCATTCAGTACTTTACCCATCTATGTATAAATGCTCTTATGTAGAGTAAATCATTTTTGTAGACTGTAGAAATTATTCCTTGAAGAAGATATTTAACATTAATCTATTTATCTTTTTCATCTCACATTACTAAGAAAGGAGTATATTTTATTTACATTTTTTAATCCTCACAATCAATAACTTACAAATAAACAACCATATTTACCTGACTAAACAGTATAGAAAAACCAGTTATTCGCCTTTGCTCCGTATACGTGGCACAGTTTTTTATATATAAAAAATACATTAGTGTAGTGTAAAAAACTTTTTCCCAAGGTATAAACATGGCAGTCTGTAACAAAGTATTGGACTTATACGAGGTTCAGGAAGGATATTATGCTTGTGAGAATCAAGAACAAATAGCAGACTGGCTGTTTCAACACCCCTCTCTCTATAAAAAAATTCTTGAATCTTCGGAACAGGAAGCAAATGTGTTATCACTGGTGACATATGAGAAGGGAAGTTTCCATGTATATTTTCTAGTAAGTGAAGTAGTAATGGGAGAAAATTGTTTGTGGTTATTGTATGTACCAAACTATTTATCAAAACATTTCGACCTGCTTTGCTTTGCCCATCAGTACACTAATATGGATATAACAGAGTTATTTTCTGATATGTCTAACCAATTTACCAGTCTTAGTGCAGAAAAAGGTCATATTCTCCCGGTATCCGGTTGTAAACATTCTATTTTTACAGGTTTTATCTACGATACAGATTCTATATTCTCTAAGAATTAAGTTACTTATTCTTTTGCCATTTTTTCAGGCTGCCAGAGAGAAGTTTTCGATCTGAGCAGCCATTTCTTTATGTATATGTTTCATACATACTATCCACTTTATTTTCATTTCTTATTCTTAAAAAGAGATCGCCTCTTATACAAGAAGTATAAGAGGCGATCTAAAGTAGTTACAACTTATTAATTTTCATTACATATTCTCTTTGGTTACACCCATCTGTTCTACATGTTGTAAATGATTCTTCAACACAGGAAGCGTCTTTGTTGCAAATGCTTTGATTTCAGGATCTGTAGCTTCTTGAGAAGCTTCTTCAAATTCTTCTACATCTTCTTTATGATCTTTTTTCATTTTGCTGATATACGCATCATCAAAGTCTTTACCAGATTTATCCTTCAAGTCATTTATTACTTGCTGATGTTTGTCTATCAATGCTGTTGGCAAAGAGATATTTTTGGAAGCAGCCAACGCTTTTAGTTCTTTATTGGCTTTTCCGTGATCTTTAATCATCATTTGTGCAAATTCCTTTACTTTAGGAGAAGAGCCTTTTTGAAGTGCCATATTCGCCAATTGAACTTCCAGCATTCCACCACTGGCAGCCTCTACCATAAATTCTGCATCATCTTCTTTTTTGTCAGCTACATTTCCAGAAGAAGTAGCTTCAATCCGTTCTTCATTCTGGTCTTCAGTTGTTTTCTTTGTATCCTCACGGTTGGGTGATGGATCACATGCAAATAATAACCCTCCCAATGCCATTGTTAACAAGATTTGCGTTTTCATAATTATTCCTTAGTTTAAGGTTAATAAATTAGATTGTACTCTCAATCTTTGATACATGAGCTCCTGAAAAAAGTATTCCACCAGAACTCTCTATTTACCTTAACCCACCTGTATTCTTATCTAAAAAACACATTAATGATATATCTGTCACACTTTCTACAAGAATTATCCTGTTTCTACTTATACAAGTAACTGTTCTGATGCAACTGATAAACTGTAGAAACATTTCCACTCAGCAGGCAAGACAGATCTTATACTACCAGCATTTTCACAATTCTCCAGTTATGTTTTACAAAGAATTATTTCACAAAACTGGCAACTTATATATCCTTTAGTATCTCCTATTCTATTGGATATATTTGCAGTTTCGTCTAATTTTCCTTTTCAAATATGGCAAAGCTATTTATATTCCCGTCTGCATTCCATCTTTAATCCAAACTATATGAAACAATTCTTTCTCACCCTGGCAATGCTGTCTACTCTATTTGCAGCGTATAGTCAACAAAAAAAGCCAATTGCAAAAAAAACAAAAAAAACTCCTGTGACTACTCCTGTTTCTTCCGATAAACTTCAATATCCCAAAACTCAGAAGATTGAACATACAGATACATATCATGGTACTACTGTCGCTGACCCTTACAGATGGCTTGAGAATGATACAGCCAAAGCTGTAAAAGATTGGGTTACGGCAGAAAACAAAGTAACTTTCAGCTATCTGGATAAAATACCTTACCGCAAGGATTTTCAGAAAGCGATAGAAAAGGTATATAACTATCCCAAATATTCTGCACCATTTCGCAAAGGAGAATGGTTTTACTTTTATAAGAATGATGGATTACAAAATCAGTCTGTTCTTTATCGGCAGCAGGGTCTTACCGGAGTTCCTGAAATGGTGATCGATCCAAATAAACTTTCTCCAGATGGCACTACACGTCTTAGTGCATTTTCTTTATCCAAAGATGGAAACTATGCGGGTATTGGCCTTTCGAAAGGCGGGTCTGACTGGCAGGAATATTATGTAATGGATACAAAAACCAAACAAAATCTGGCAGATAAGCTGGAATGGGTAAAAGTATCTGGAATGGCATGGCAGGGGAATGGCTTCTATTATAGCCGATATCCCAAACCAGAAGGCAGTGAACTAGCAGCAAAGAATGAAAATCATCAGGTATGGTTTCATCAGGTAGGTACAGCACAATCTGCAGATAAACTGGTATTTGAAGACAAAAACAATCTTCAGCGATTCCATACTGTTCAAACAACAGAAGACGAAAAGTTTGTCATACTTACTATCAGTGACAGAAGCAAAGGATTAGATGGCAATGCTGTTTATTATATGGATGACTTCAAAGGTCGATTTGAACCTATGATTCAGGAAATTACCAATAACAGTTATGGTGTAATTGATAATGATGGCAAAGAATTGATCGTATTGACCAATGATGGAGCTCCTAATTACAAAATTGTCCGGTTTAATACAGAAACCAGTGCATGGAAAACCATCATTACTGAAAAAAGTGCCGTTTTAACAAATGCTACTATTGCAGGTGGTAAACTGTTTGTGTCCTATCTGCAGGATGTAACCAGCCATGTGTATGTGTATGACCTGATGGGTAATCTGGAAAATGAGATCCAGTTACCAGGTCCAGGTACAGCAAGTGGATTTGGAGGGGATAAAGATGATACTTTTGTGTTTTACACATTCACTTCGTTTACTTACCCTCCCACTATCTACAAATATGATATTGCAACTAAAAAGAGTGAGGTATTCAGAAAGCCTGAAATACAATTTAATCCAGAAGATTATGAAACCAAACAAGTATTTTATCCAAGTAAAGACAACACCAAAATACCTATGTTCATTACCTATAAAAAAGGGATGAAGCTTGATGGTAACAATGTGACCCTTCTGTATGGATATGGTGGTTTTAACGTGACTCTCAACCCATCTTTCAGCCCATTCCTAATCCCATTCCTGGATCAGGGAGGTGTGTATGCACAGGCTAACTTACGTGGTGGTGGAGAATATGGCGAGAAGTGGCATGAACAAGGCATGAAGCTTAAAAAACAAAATGTTTTTGATGATTTTATCAGTGCCGGGGAATATTTGATTAGTGAAAAATATACATCAAAAGAAAAACTGGCGATCCGGGGAGGCTCAAATGGAGGTTTGCTTGTTGGTGCGGTAATTAATCAGAGGCCAGACCTATTTAAAGTTGCCATCCCTCAGGTAGGTGTAATGGATATGTTACGCTTCCACAAATTTACGATTGGATGGAACTGGATTGCAGATTATGGTTCTGCAGACAATGCTGAGGAGTTTAAAGTATTATATGGTTACTCTCCTATTCATAACATAAAAGAAGTAGCTTATCCGGCAACTTTGATTACAACAGCAGATCATGATGACCGGGTAGTACCAGCTCACTCGTTTAAATATGCTGCTACACTACAGGAAAAACAAAAAGGCACTGCGCCTGTTCTAATTCGTGTAGATGTAAACTCAGGACATGGAGCATCTAATACACAAAAGAATATTGAAACTACGGCAGATATTTATTCATTTATATTCTATAACATGAATGTGAAACCTGTATTCCCACAGTAGTGCTCACTCTTTTAAAGTATTCAAAAGCCTCGCCCAAATCGAGGCTTTTGCTTTTCTATCCCTGTGTTTACTTTTTAAAATAACACAGACAAAAATAGAAATGTACTCTTTCTGTAAGTTACACAGTAGAGAAAACAAATACTACTCACTCATTTTAACCGCCTCTTCCATGAAATCCATTTTACTTTTGATAATCTTTCTCAGTTTTGCTCATGTCACCGTTTGGGCCCAGAATGAAAAAAGCGTATTTACAACTCATGCTGGAGCTGTAAATGCATTTACCAGAGATTATCAAAGTATTGGAATTAACCCTGCTAACCTCGGACTCAGACACACTTACAAAGTAGCCTTCTCATTTGGAGAACTTGGTGCAGGCCTAGGCTCCAGGTCATTGACTCAGTCTCAACTCAACAAGTTTATTACAGCGATTGATGAAACTCCGACATCTGAAGAAAGACAATCGTTTGTAGATGCCTTTGCCAATACAAATGCACTCAACTTAACTACAGATGTAACTCTTTGGGGTTTCTCAATTCAAATACCTAAAGTTGGTGGCTTTGCGGTTAGTAACAGACAGCGGGTACTCACTCATATAGGTCTCAATAAAACGTTTGCAGAAATCCTTTTTTTGGGGAAAAATGCTTCTATCTATCAAGATCCCACCTTTCAGGATAAGGTACTGGGCAATGAACCTATTGTATCCAATGCGTTTTCAGGAAGCAAGCTACAAATTGCAGCATTCAATGAATGGAATCTTGCCTATGGCATAACAGTAATTGACAAGGATGACTGGAAACTGGCAGTTGGACTTGGATACAAGTATATACAAGGAATCGGTATTCTGGACTTTGTTGCACAGGATGGTAAATTGCGGGCTTACAATGCGATGTCAGCTGTCTTTGGCGTTGATTATGGAGATTTGCCAACAAGTGATCCAAATTTCACTTACGTATCAGAGAAAGGAAATTTTCCTTTTTACAAGCCTGCGGGTACAGGACATGGCTTTGATATTGGCTTATCGGCAGAAATTGGAGAGAAAGTGAAAGCCAGCTTGTCTGTTACTGACCTGGGAAGTATTAAATGGAAAAATAACCTGTTACAGGCACAGGATCAACCTCTGCGACCTATCCAGTCAGATGGCATGCAAACATTTAATATTTTTAGCCAGGCGGCTACAGTTTTGGGAGATGGAATGCTTTCTTATCAGTCAGGAGGTACTTATACGGCTTCATTGCCAACACAACTTCGTGCTGGAATAGGATTTTCGCCAAACGAAAAGTTAGATCTTGGAGTTGACTTTTCTCTTCCCTTAAATGATGTAGCGGGTAATCTGCCTGAATACTATGCAGGTGTAGGCATTGGATACAAACCTGCATCTTTTATTCGAATCAACACAGGGGTCACCTCAGGAGCTGGCTATGGAGTAAATGTACCAGCTGGCATTAACTTTGACTTTGGAGCATACGAATTTGGATTTGCCACACGCAGTGTCAATGGTTTGCTGACAGAAAAGAATCCTTATGTGTCAGCTCTTTTTGGAGTACTCCGGTTTAAAATCGGTAAAATTGAAAGTGAGGAATAAAACAGCTCAAATATAAAAATCCCTCTGAATTTATCCTCAGAGGGATTTTTATATCATTTTGCTTCAATTGGATCTTTACCCTTTTTTGGTATCTCCCTGCTATCCTCCTCTTCTTGAGCTGTTTGCCGGTATGGACTGTGTAATCGCACAGGACGTCCACTTTTCTTAGCCATACGCAGATTTAGAATTTCAACACCTAAAGCAAAAGCCATAGAGAAGTATACATATCCCTTAGGTACATGTGCACCAAAAGATTCAGCAACAAGTAAAACGCCAATCATTACAAGGAATGACAAAGCAAGCATTTTAATAGTTGGCCTTTTATTCACAAAGTCAGCAATGGCACCAGAGAAAATGAGCATAATGATTAATGCAATGACAACTGCAGTAACCATGATGATTACCTGATCTACCAAACCAACAGCGGTAAGAATAGAATCGAATGAAAAAACAATATCTATTAATACAATCTGAACTATAGCGGAAGCTAAACTCAGCCTTCGTTTACTGTCAGATACAGTTTCTTCCTCTCCCTCGAGTTTTTCGTGGATTTCAGTTGTACTTTTATACAGAAGGAATAACCCTCCTGATAACAATATCAAATCCCTGCCACTAAATCCGTGTCCTACCAAGGTAATTATAGGGTCTTTCAGGCTTACCAGCCAGGATATGCCGAATAAAAGTGCGATACGAACAAAAAGTGCTAGTATAATACCTGTCGACCGAGCTTTCTTTTGCTCTTCACGAGGCAAACGGTCAGCCAGAATAGAAATAAAAATAATATTATCAATCCCAAGTACAATCTCTAACGCTGTCAGAGTTAACAGACTGACCAATCCTTCAGTAGTAAACAGAACTTCAAAGTTCATTGGAGAAAATTAAATGTGACTTTTTAAAAACGGTTTTGAATGGTCGAAAGTTTTCGAATAGTATGCAAAGCTATCATATCACAGGTTGATGGCCAAATTTAGTTTCAGTAACCTGACAGTTTTATCAAATTTCATCTTTTGAACTAAAGGTAAGAATCTGAAAATTAATCACTCAGAAACATTTTATCAGAAATCAAAATATTCTTCCTCTTTAGGTTTGGGAGGAGAAACTTTAGCAGGTCTAGCTGGAGTCAGAAAACTCTGACGGGTGTTACTCTTTTCTTCTATTGTGGTTCGGGCCTGCATGTCTACTTTCATTTTGTCCCGCATAGCTTTGCTGTCATACCCAATTTTATAATTATCGGCGGTGCCATTAATACGTAGAAAAAGATTGGTGCCACCAGAAGTCTGCGAAGAGGTTTCCACTGTTTTCCTTTTTTGAAAAAATGTTTTTAAAGGTATACGTAAATGATAATCCATTACATTATCAAACGAATGTGTACCCTGTACAGATATATTAGCGATGTTGGAATTAATTTCCATTAAGGGAATAAACACATTCCCTTTTTCTATGTGAATATTGTTCTGCATCTCCCCAAACATCAGATTAGCCAGTTCACTTGCCTTAATAAACCGGGACAACTTTTGCATAGGCTCAAAGTTGACTAGCTGCCCATCCCGAATAGTGGTAAAGGCTTCTGCTACCAGTTTTTTGTTGTCAGAAATCAGATGTTCATTTAACACCAGATATGTTTGTATATGTGCATTTACCTTCCCACGTACATGTTGTGAACGAATAAAATCCTGGCCAAAATCTTCAAACATATAAAAGACTTTGTCAATCTGAATATTATTCAGTTCTGCATTAGTACTCAGTTGTACCTGTTCCGGCTTCCTGGCATCCATACCTATACTCAGATTCATAGTTCCATCGGCTAACTGAAGTTGTATACCTTTACTGCGGGCTACTCCGTCATGTACATCCAGATCTCCCTGTATATTTTGAGCCTGGAAACGCCGAAGATGCATTTTATTTACCTGATATGTCAATGCCAGATCTAACTGGCGGGAAAGTCGAAAACGATACTGAGTAGTAGATTGTGCGACTTTTGTAGGATTTTCGGCAAGCAGTTCGTCAAGATTCAATACCCCAGATTGAAGATCTGCAACTATTCTTAGTGCCTGATCATCCAGCAACAAATAGGATAAGATATTTTCAAACCTACCTTTTAACTGAAAATCAGAGTTCCCGGCATACCCTGAAAAACGTTGAATAACCAGATCGCTCTGATTAAAGGAGAAATCACCAGAAAGTCGGGTTAAACGAAGTGGCCGTTGAGTCAATGTAAATGCCACATTGTTTAACTGAATGGTTCCGGAAGTTCTGACAAAACGTCGTTGCAACTGGCTACGCAAATCACTTAGATTACCTTCAAATCTGAAATTGGCGGTAAGTAATCCGGAGCCATCCCGAATTCCATAGGGAAAAAATGCAGTTACCGCACCTATATCCAAGGTTCCTTTAAAATCAAAAGCCAGATGTGGATTATCAAAGTTTTGCAGTGAAACATTTCCAGAAAAAGACCTTCCATCCAGTTTACCCTTTATATTTTTCAATGTCAGTGAAGAAGAAGATCGGTTTTGCTTATTTCCATTGCTATATGCACCAGTCAGGTTTGCCTGTTCTATTCGCTTTTTTAGCCTTGTTTCATATACAGATGCATTACGACAACCAAACTGCACATCTACTTTTGGAATAGAACGTCCTTCTGTATATCCTATTACAGACCCTTTAAAGTATATCTCACCCTGACTCTGATAAGATGCATAGGTTTTAGAAATAGATTCAGGTAGCAATGAGGTTATCGTTTGTATATCTGTCTTTTTTCCTTCAATCTGAAGATCAATAAAAGAATATGGTTTGGCCACATGATAACCCATTACCTGAAACTCAGAAGAATTGACAAACACTTGTGAAGGCTGAATCAGAAGCTTACGTTTTTTGTAATCATACTGCATCTCACTGTTAAGATGTAACTGTTTATTTACAAAATAAGCGTCTTTTCCAGTCCGTATGTACTGACTTTGCAGATCTCCTTTAAGATAAATCAGGTAATCTTCATTTTTTACAAATAATCGGGCATCTGTTTTCTGGATAAGAAACCTGTGATCCTGTGCTATACTTTGGTCTATATATGAAAACTTCACATTCTGAAGACGAATACGTCTCAGATCAAATTGTACATCATCGGAAGAAGAAGATTGTTTATCAGAAGAAGACTTAACAATATCATAGTTCACTTCCTCTTTTGCATTTGTATATAACTGTACTTCTGCATCCTGAAGTATAATCTGGTCTATAGCCAGATCATCTCCAAACAAGTTACTTAAACTAAACAAAAAGGATAAGTTTCCTGCCTGAGCCAGTTGTTGAGAACGGGCAGGCAGAGATCCTTGTATACGAATATTCTGACAGACAATGGAAAGATGGGGGAAATTTTGCCAGAGAGACACTTCTATCTTCGCGATTTCAACTCTGGTTTTCAGACCCTTGTTAACCTCTACAATAATTTTCTGAATAATATCATCCTGATAAACCTGTATAATTATAGTTAGCAGTACGGCTAATCCTATTAGTGTACTACCGCCATAAAGAAATAGTCGTTTAATCCAAAGTAAAGAGCGACTCACAATCAGGAATGGAAATAAAAGTCAAAACAAGAGAAGGACACAAATATTCTGCAAAGGTACAGTCTGTAGACCAATTAAAAAAACATACCCCTCATATGCCGTACCTTGAAAAATCCACTTCATTGTGGTTAAAAATACAGTTAGGTGGCATAGATGCTCAAAGATTTACTTATTTTTAGCGCCAATCTGTAGTTATCACTAATACTAACTATCTATGTATACAATTGAAAATGAGTTAATCAAAATAACTATTAATCCCAAAGGTGCCGAACTAAGCAGTATTTTTCATAAACAATACAAACTGGAATACCTGTGGCAGGCAGATCCTGCCTACTGGGCCAAAAAGTCGCCTGTATTGTTTCCTATAGTAGGTACGCTCAAACAAAACACTTACTACTTTAATAATAAAGCATATCATCTCTCCCGCCATGGGTTTGCCAGAGATCGTTCTTTTATTGTATCCCAACAACAGGAAGATGCCATTACGTTCGCGTTGACTTCTGATATGGAGTCATTGGAAATATACCCTTTTGTATTCGAGTTTCTAATACACTATCAACTTCAGGATAATCGTGTACTTGTTACATATGAGGTTGTAAACCCAGCAAGTGAAGATCTGTATTTTTCTGTGGGAGGCCATCCTGCTTTTAATGTCCCTTTGGTCCCTGACACTACATATGAGGATTATTTTCTGCAATTTGAAAAAACAGAGATGTTAAATGTGTGGCCTATCACAGCTGACGGTTTAATAGAAGACAGGCCCGAACCGTTTTTAGGAGAGACTGATGCATTACCTCTGAAAAAATCTTTATTCTACAAAGATGCTTTGGTATTCAAGCATTTGCAGTCATCCCGTATATCGCTACTTTCTGCTAAAACGGAGCATGGGCTGGAAATGGCATTTGAGGGATTTCCTTTCTTTGGAATCTGGGGAGCTAAAGACGCGAACTTTGTGTGCTTGGAACCCTGGTGTGGTATAGCAGATCCTGTATCAACAAATCAGCAACTACCTTATAAAGAGGGTATTATAAAATTACCAACTCAATCTCGCTGGAAACAAAACTGGCAGTTGACTCTCTTTTAACAAGAGTCAAACTGCCAGTATTTCCCCTCTACCATATTTATTTCTTTGTGGGTATTATCTTCTGCGAGTAGCAGTAGTATAGCGGCCTTGTTTTTCCCGCATTCCATTCCAATATGTTTTAAAATCTGATTGATTATAGTTGTCTTTATGAGACAATAAACTCACGTTTATTATATATACACCTACAGTGAGTATAGAGAGGATAATAATAATTGCTGCCATAGTCTTTCCTCAGTTTAGATAATTAATCAAATTAGATAATTAATCAAAAACTCTCTGACAGAGTATATTAAAATACTATGCCAGTTATCTACATTCACAAAATATTCATGAATATTTCTTCCTATAAGTTCAACTATATACCTTTGTCAGACTAATGATTACACAGATGAAACCAACTATTCAGATCAATAAAGAAAGACTGGAAAAAGTGGCAACCATTCTGAAAACAGTTGCACATCCTACGCGTCTGGCAGTGATTGATTTATTAGGCACACAGGAACGTATGAGTGTGAATGACATGTGTGAGATTCTGGACTGTGAGCAATCACTTTTATCGCACCACTTGATTGTGCTGAAACAACGAGGGATTCTTCAGTATGTAAAAGAAGGACAGAATGTCTATTATTCTCTTAAAGATAAGGATGTAATGAAATTAATTGCCTGTATTGAAAATTGTGATTGTACTTTGTAAGTAATCTATAAAGAGTAAGAACAGCTATAAAAACAGCTGTTTTTTTTGACTTTGTATATGAAGGTTTCTTCATATAATAGATAATCTCTATAAAATTAGTGTAGATACTGCTGTCTATTTTTTAATTAATACTATATTGCTGTATAAGCATGGAAACCATTGGTTATTTGGGTGCTTTATTAATGGGAATGTCTCTTGGATTGATTGGAGGAGGAGGATCGATTCTTACTGTCCCTATTCTGGTATATCTTTTTGCCATAGATAGTGTAGTAGCGACTTCTTATTCATTATTCATTGTCGGCCTGACCAGTCTGATAGGATCATTTAGTCATATTTCGCGTGGCAATATTCATTGGCGAGCTGTAGTGCTGTTTGGTATTCCCTCTCTTTTGAGTGTTTATACTACCAGACATCTAATAGTACCACTGATCCCTGAAACATTGGGAACTATAGGTCACTTTATAGTAACAAAATCTATTTTTCTACTCATATTCTTTGCTATAGTTATGCTACTAGCTTCTTATTCTATGATACATAAACCAAGGCTATTGCAAAAAGAGGAACAGGAAGAGGCATCTTTGCGTTATCCAGTAATTATATTAGAAGGGATACTGGTAGGTGGAATAACAGGTTTGGTAGGTGCAGGTGGTGGATTTCTTATTGTACCTGCTCTGGTTTTGTTAACCCATCTATCCATGAAACAAGCTATTGGAACCTCTCTGGTCATTATTGCATTAAATGCATTAGTTGGTTTTATAGGCAGTCTTCATTGGGGCGATGTAATTGACTGGAAATTTTTGCTTGTATTCTCAGCTATTTCACTGGTTGGAATTCTGATTGGGAGCCGGCTTTCTTTTAAAATTAGTAGTACACAGCTTAAACCTGCTTTTGGCTGGTTTGTGCTAGTAATGGGTCTTTACATAATTGTAAAAGAGTTATTTCTGAAATAATGATAATTACTACATAAACAGGCTTGCAATCATAGATCATAATGACTTTTAGTAAACGATAAACCAATTTGAGAGTAGCTATCTATGGTTTGAGAGTATTTCGGTCATAGTATTTACAGATATCCCAATGTGTCATTCTTCATCAAACAAAACCTAACCATGCTAATAGAACAAATATATACAGGATGTTTAGCCCAGGGAGCTTATTACATCGAAAGCAAGGGAGAAGCGGCTGTAATCGATCCCTTGCGGGAGGTGCAACCCTATCTGCAACGAGCCAAACGGAATGGAGCTACCATCAAATATATCTTTGAAACGCACTTTCATGCAGACTTCGTTTCTGGTCACCTGGATCTGGCCAAACAAACCGGAGCCTCCATCATTTATGGTCCCAATGCTAATCCTGCCTTTAAAGCCTTCATTGCACAAGACAATCAGGAGTTTCAACTCGGAGAACTGACTATTCGTGTCCTTCACACCCCTGGCCATACCCTGGAATCGAGCTGTTTTCTATTGATTGATTCACAAGGCCACTATCAGGCAGTCTTTACCGGAGATACGCTTTTCATTGGGGATGTAGGACGCCCGGATCTGGCTCAAAAATCAAGTTTGACGATGGAAGATCTGGCTGGTTATCTATATGATTCATTACATACCAAACTCATGCCCTTACCTGATGACGTGATTGTCTATCCAGCCCATGGGGCAGGCAGTGCCTGTGGCAAGAATATGAGTAAGGAAACTTCCGATACGCTGGGCCATCAGAAACAAACCAACTATGCTCTGAAAGCTACTAACAAGGAGCAGTTTATCAAAGAAGTAACCGATGGATTATTGCCTCCTCCTTACTATTTCCCACAGAATGTGCAGCTTAATAAAGAAGGGTATGAAAGTGTAGAAAAGGTTGTATCGCGAGGATTGACTCCTCTGAATGCAGATACATTCGAACTAGTCGTCAACGAACAGCATGCTCTGATTCTCGATACCCGAAAACCTCAGGTATTCAAAGACGACTTCATCCCCAATTCGATCAACATTGGCATTGATGGCGATTTTGCGCCCTGGGTAGGAACATTGATCACTGATATCAACCAACCCATTGTGCTGGTAGTGGAAGCAGGCAGAGAAGAAGAAGTGGTTACTCGTTTGTCCAGAGTAGGGTATGATCATACATTGGGATATTTACAGGGAGGTATACAAGCATGGAAAGAAGCTGGAAAAGAAATCGATCAGATTGAATCCATCCCTGCCGATGAATTTGCTTCCCGCTTTCAGAGCGGTAACATACAGGTAAAAGATGTACGTAAGCAAAGTGAATATGAAGCAGAGCATATGGAAGGAGCAGAGAATGTACCGTTAGCCTATCTGAGTGAACATATGGCTGAGTTTTCCAAAGCAGAGCCTGTTTATCTTCATTGTGCAGGAGGGTATCGGTCTATGATTGCCGCTTCGATTCTCAAAGCCAGAGGATATGACAATATCATTGATGTAGCTGGTGGATTTAAAGCCATTGCACAAACCAATATACCTAAGACTAGTTATACATGTCCTTCTACCTTGTGATAAGGTAGAGGATTACGACTGCTGTTATTTCAGATAAATCTTTCAGCAATTAGTTTTACCAAAGTTGCTTTTAAAAGTGCTGAACAAGATTTGATACTCTGAACCTATAACATAAAAATACCCCGCTTAAAATATAAACGGGGTATTTTTATGTTATAGATTTATTTTATAAAGTACCTTTTTTCATTTCTTTTACGGCGTAGTCAGCAGCACGGGCAGTCATAGCCATATAGGTCAATGATGGATTTTGTGTGGAAGTAGAGGTCATACAGGCTCCATCTGTTACAAATACGTTCTTACATGCATGCATTTGATTCCATTTATTCAGGATAGACGTTTTAGGATCTTTGCCCATACGCACGCCTCCCATTTCATGAATATCTAATCCTGCAGCTTGTTTGGAGTCTGTAGCTTTGATGTTTTTGAAACCAGCAATGGTAAACATCTCTGTCATCTGCTCAATATAATCTTTCACCATTTTATCATCATTGTCATCATATCCTACAGAAATACGCAATTGAGGAATGCCAAATGGGTCTTTCAGATTGCTATCCAGTGCTACGAAATTGCTTTCTTTTGGAATGGTTTCTCCCATCATGTGAGAGCCTACATACCATCCATCCAGAACAGGTTTCACCAGATTCGCTTTCAGGCTTGCACCAATCCCGTCCTGATTGGTATGACTCATACGTCCGGCACTAAATCCTGCAGCATATCCACGCAGAAAGTCCATCTCCTGTTTATACACATTCCGGAACCGTGGTATATAAGGGCTATTTGGGCGACGACCATCTGTAGTAGATTCCAGCATTCCATCATATTCTCCAGAGATACGTGCTCTGTAGTTATGGAAAGCCACATATTTACCTAATACACCACTATCATTACCTAATCCATTCGGGAAACGGCTGGAAGTAGAGTTTAATAAAACCAAGTTGGTATTTAATGCAGCAGCATTTACAAAGATAATACGTGCATAAAACTCCATCATTTTATGAGTAGTAGCATCTACTACTCTCACTCCTACCGCTTTGCCTTTTTTCTCATCATAGATAATAGAGTGTACTACTGAATTAGGGCGTAGTGTCATTTTACCAGTTTTAGCTGCCCATGGAATAGTTGAAGCATTGCTGCTAAAATACCCACCATATGGACAACCACGTTCACAAATAGTACGATGCTGACATTGAGCACGACCTTGTTGAAAGTGAATTGGCTGAGGCTTGGTAATATGAGCCGCACGTCCCATGATTACATGACGATCCTTATAATGGCCAGCCACCTGCTTCTGAAAATAGCTTTCTACACAGTTCCACTCATGAGGAGGCAAGAACTCTCCATCTGGTAATGTAGCCAAACCGTCTTTGTTTCCAGAGATACCTGCAAACTTCTCTACATAACTATACCAGGGAGCCAGATCAGCATATCGGATAGGCCAGTCTACAGCAAATCCATCCCGAGCCGGGCCTTCAAAGTCAAAGTCACTCCACCGTTGTGTTTGGCGAGCCCAAAGCAAAGACTTCCCTCCTACCTGATAGCCTCTTATCCAGTCAAACGGTTTTTCCTGTACATACGGATGTTCAGCATCTTTTACAAAAAAGTGTGTAGTACCCTCATAAAAAGCGTAACACTTACTCACGATAGGATTCTGTTCACGAATTTCAAGAGGCAATTGTCCTCTGTGCTCAAACTCCCATGGATTAGTCACTGTAGTAGGATAATCCACTATATGTTTTACATCTCTTCCACGTTCTAATACCAGTGTCCGAAGCCCTTTACCTGTTAGTTCTTTTGCAGCCCAGCCACCACTAATACCTGATCCGATTACAATAGCATCGTAGGTAACTTCTTTTATTGCATCTATTGCGATATTTGCCATTTCTTTGGTAGATTATTTTTTAGGAGAAACAGGAACACAGCCATAATAATGACCTGGAACCATTTCATAGTGGGTAAGATTAGTCATCACATATTCAGAAGTCAGATATCCACGTATGGTCAGCCCTTTTACCATTGAATAAAAACCCTTCTGATCAGGGCTTGCTTCCATTTCGTTTAATACACTGATTCGTTGTCCGGTATCACAGGAAGCAAATGACTTGGTAAACTTCTTTTGCGCCGCTGTATCTACAGCAGCCAAACCACTGGAGAAAAATTCCTGATTCTTCTTATCCATACAATCGGCTACGATCTTCTGAATAAAATTGTGTACGCCCAATTCTTTTGCACCAGGCGTATCTGTAACCGGGATGATTGTCTCGGCAACTTCCGCCAGCAACACACTTTCTTTAGGAGAAAAATACGATGAACTAAGGGATACAGATCTTTCGTTCCAATTTTCGGCCCAAGCAGGAAGGCTTACCAGTCCGCCAAAAGCCACTGCCACATTTTTCAGGGCTGCTCTTCTTTTCATTGTTTAGGAGTTGTAATAAAGAGATTGGTTTTATATAGGCCTTGTTCAGACACTCCAAAAATGTCTTTCGTAACAGAAATATCCTTTTTTGTTAATCTTACCTGCCTAACCTGAAAAGGCTGAGAAGATGTTAACAAAAAATTTCCTATTTCCCCGAAAGATACATCAAATAGAAGAATTATCAGAGATTATTATATTTTTTATTAGCATTATCCCTATTTATAGTTTTTTCTCCTTCAGCTCTCAAACTTGCCAAACAAATAATCAAGCAACTTTCAGGTCATTATTATTGCTGCATTTATTTACTTATTTGTGAATCTAAAATCACTGCAAGTTTATTCTCAGATCGTTATAAAAAACCAAATATCCACTTAAATCGTCAATACCTCAATAAATTATATAAGTCTACACAGGAATAGTGCCAAAAATTAAAAAGCTATATACAAAAGTGTAAACTCTTTTCTCAAATACTAAAAGGACTTCTATTTTTGTTGCACTAACTTAATTTCTACTTTACTTTCATGAAAAAAAGCTTTCTTATTGTCCTACTGCTATGCAGTGTGTACACGTCATTTGCGCAGAAATCCTACACCAAACATCCAAATACCTCTCAAAAAGGCTGGCATGAACTATTTACCTCAGACCTTACCAATGCTATTTATCCAAAAGGTGTATGGAGTGTATCAGAAGGAGTGTTTACTGCAACGGAAGATCAGGCCCTTTGGAGCAAAAATATGTATGAGAACTTTATACTGGATCTCGAATTTAAAAATGCAGACGGAACTAACAGTGGAGTAATTGTGCACACCAGTAATCTGGAAGACTGGATACCAAATTCCGTAGAAATACAAATAGCAGATGATTATTCAGAACAATGGTCTAAAGCCCCGGCCAACTGGCAATGTGGAGCTGTATTTGGACATCAGGCAGCGAGCAAAAAAGCAGTAAAGAAAGCAGGTGAATGGAATCACTATACAGTAACCTGTGTGGGAAGAAAAATCTGGGTAGTATTAAATGGAGAACTGGTAAATGAATGTGATATGAGCAAATTCACTTCTGGTAAAACCAATCCAGATGGCAGCGAAATCCCATCCTGGTTAAGCAATCCGCTGGCAGAACTACCACTAAAAGGCCATATTGGTTTTCAAGGTAAACATGCAGGAGCACCTATCTACCTACGAAATATCAAAATCAAAGAATTAAAATAATACCTAAAATTTTATATCCTCCATTATCCAATCAATAGGACTGGATAATGGAGGATTCTTTTTTTTAAAAAAATATAGTTACGGTAATAACCCCTGCTTAGTTAGCAGGCTTCGTTCTTTTTCCAGATCATATTCAGCCTGCAAATGCATTAACTCCCGTGCCGAATAACCAAATTCCTGTTCCAATAACAAGGCAACACGGCTATTCAAATCTCTCTTCCCATTCAGTATATCACAAAACTGACTTGCGTGCATACCCATTTTCTGAGCTGCAAACGATGAAGAAATCTGTCCCTGAGTCAAATAACTTTTTATGATCAGCCCCGGATGGATTGTCATTTTCTGCATAATAATCATAGTAACAGCGAGGAAAGGTAGTGTGACGTAAAAAACAACTGCATTTGGACTACTATACCAACAGTTACTGTTAGCAAATTTACTTAATTTGTCTGTACAACAAAGAGATTAGACTCTTTCATGTTTCAATTTTATATTTTTTATATAAATAAAAATCGCTTATTCATATAAAACCTTACCTCAAACTTTATAGTATATAAATAATCTGCCTTAATAGAATTTAGATCTTATTCAGATAGCTATTCTCTACAGACAAGTAATAAATACTATAATCTATAGATTAATTGCAATAGAAAATACAGGAACACCCTTTACTTAAGGATTATCGGTAAGGCGATTTTATTTTTTAGAGAAAAGAGAATCTACAATTAACCTTATACAGATCCACAGATAGAAAAAGATAAGAATACTATCAATTATTTTTCCTATTTAGCTAAGTTATTTACGTCTGCCTATTACTAATTGATATACCATTCCACTTTACGAACCAACTTATTCAATGAGCATGACAACTTCTGCTAAAATTTCTGTTCTATTAGATCACGATGGCTCTGCTGATGATTTTTTATCTATGGTATTACTACTTTTGATGGATAATGTTGACCTAATAGGGGTTTCTATCACACCTGCAGATTGTTATGGAGAAAATGCAGTAGAAACCACATTAAAACTATTGTCAAAAGCAGGTAGATTAGATATACCTGTTGGCTTGGGCAATTTACATGGTATTAATGCATTTCCTTCAGAATGGAGAGCCAGACCCAAAATACTGAATGCACTTCCTTTACTTATTAATATTGATACCACAGCTTCTTTATCAACAGTTGTATCAAGCCAGATATTGCTCACTCAAAAGTTAAAAGAGGCAGAAGCTCCTGTAAGCATATTGCTGACAGGTCCTTGTACCAACCTAGTCCAGGTGTTAGCACAAGATCCATCTCTGGCACAAAAAATAGGCAGTGTAGTATGGATGGCAGGAGCAATAGATGTGGTTGGAAACGTAAGAACCTTTAACCATGATGGCAGTGCAGAATGGAATGTATTCTGGGACCCTATTTCTTCTGCCAAACTTTTACAATATTCTTTGCCTCTCACATTTATTCCATTGGATGCGACAAATGCAGTTCCTGTGACATTCGATTTTCTGAAACGACTGGCACTACAATCCAATCACTTTTACTCAGACCTGGCTGGACAATTCTGGGCAACTACTATAGATACCATCCCATCCTATGACTATACCTATTTTATGTGGGATGTATTAGCGACCAGCTATCTGGCTATTCCGGAAGCCTTTACTACAGAAACTATTGAAATAGACATTTTATCTTCCGGACCTGGTGCAGGTAGAACTTATCGGAAACCAGGTTCCGGACAGTGGGTTACGATTGCGACAGGAGTTAACAAAGATCACTTTTATACCTATCTGCTGGATAAATTTAACCAGAGTCCCACTACATAACCCAGCCTGTATACTTGTCAGACAAAATTATCTGGCAAGTATGCTTATCACAAAGAAATATCCCTATTAGCCCAATTCAGCTATAAGTTTTTGATACATAGCAAAGGCAGGCTTTGGTGAATAGTCATCCTGCATAATCCCAAACTGATGAAATATATTAGGATTCTGAGAATCTGCATCTCGGAGGCCAAACAACTCATAATGCGTCACATTCATTTCTATCCGGTATTCATGAATCGCCCTTATCACACATTCAAGTACCTTTGCCTGTTTCTCTGCTGAACGTTCAGGAGAAGTTGCCCATCCATTCTCAGTAATATGTATAGGTACTACAAATGGAATATTTGCCTCTGCCAGACTGATGTACCTGAAATGATTTAACACAAACCGAACAGCCTCTTCCAATTCATCGAGAGCCACAGGACGAAATACATCCGGAAAGAAATCCAATCCCACATAATCCAGTGACTCATAAAATGCAGGTGTAGCTAATCGGCCAATCTCTCTCCAGAAATCATTTGCAGGATCAAATGTTGGAACAGCATTAAAGCCAACCTCAATAGGTAACCCTCTTTTTCGAATTACTTTTTTTGCAGCAATTACCCCCTCAACCACCGCTTCCCTGACTCTGGGATAGTCCCCATCTACAACAGGGATATTGTGCAGATTCGGCTCTTCTGTAATTTGCACTTTTGCCATATGTCTCCCATACTGGTTAATTATATTTCTTATAAAATTTATCCATCCCTCTATATCTCCTTCCTTTGATTGGTATCCTACTACCAAGTCCATCTTCCTTCCATTATTAAGATATTGTAGCGGATTTGCAGGAGTCCATTTATTCGTACTGCCAAAGCTAGTATAACATCTTACCAAAAATAGAGAAAGACTATCCTGCAACTTTGCCAAAGCATCATTTACTAGAATAGCATTATCTGGCTTTGCTACAGTTAATCCTGCTTCTGTACCGGAAGTCCCACCCGGATAAATACCAAAAATTAGTTTACGGCTCATTTTTATATCTAAATAGATGTATAAAGCACAAATATACATCTATTTAGATATAAAATACACTAGTTTCACTATTTATTTCGTATATTTACATCGTTTTCGATATATCTTTAGTAATATGAATAAAGCAGTACAACTTCTAATAGCCTGGGATGCATTTGAAGAGAAGCATCCAAATTCAAATCTGGATGACTTTTGCAGATTTTTCCTTTCTCAAAACAAGCAACCCCAACCAGCAGGTGTTCAAAGCAGAGGTCTGTTGCTTAAGACGCTAGGACGTATAACCAGTGCATTTAGCCTTTATCACAAGGCAGCAATGAACAAGACAAATTTACCCTCTCCTGACTTGTTTTATTTTCTTAACGGGCTCGCATTTTTAGGTGAAGTACGTAAAACAGAACTGATTAATTATTTGTTGATGGAGTATACAACAGGTATGGAGGCCATTACCCGACTACAGAAAGAACACCTGATTCAGGAACGTGCAGATGAAAGAGATGGAAGAGCTAAACTCATTAGTTTAACAGAGAAAGGAAGAAAGACACTGGCAGATTGCTACGAGTATGCTTCAAAAGCCAGTGAGATGGTTTTAGGAGATCTGGATGAGGATTCTATTCAACTTTGTATTCATTTACTGAAAAGTATAGAAGAAAAGCATTCCAAGTTGGCAGTAGAACTTAAAAACAAAGATTTTGATGATATGTATACACAAGTTTGCCAAGCAGATAAAGAATAAAAATACATTTCAGGATTCTGTCTCAAGAGAAAATCTACCTTTATGGATATAACTAGTACCACTTCAACCAATACAAGAAGAAGCTTTCTTAAGAAAATAACCTTTGCAGGAGTAGGCTTAACCTCTGGCCTTTCGCCTATTTCTCTCGCATCCGAAAACGCATTCAGACATATACCTCCTAAAAAAGGATTAGTTATACTATTTCAGGGAGACTCTATTACAGATGGCAATCGTGGCCGTAATGACGATCCTAATCATATCATGGGACATGGGTATGCATTCTCTATTGCCAGTCGTGTAGGGGCCGATTTTCCAGATAAAAACATGCTATTCTTCAATAGAGGTATTAGTGGCAATACCGTAGCAGATCTGGCTCTTCGCTGGCAAACTGATACATTGGATCTAAAGCCAGATGTACTTAGCATTCTGATAGGAATCAATGATAGCTATGCAGCAATTGGCCAGAAACCAGGCATTACGATAGATAAATTTGAGAGTACCTATCGTATGTTACTAACTCAAACCAAGGAAAAATTTCCAGATGTTATTTTTGTACTATGCTCTCCATTTGTACTACCTCTCAAAAAAGTAAAAGAACAATGGACACGATGGCATGAAGATGTTCAGGCCCGACAAAAAGTAGTGGAAAAGCTAGCCAATGAATATCAGGCAGTTTTGGTGAACTTTCAGCCTGTATTTGATCAGGCAGTTAAGCGAGCTCCATTGGATTACTGGATCTGGGATGGTATACATCCTACAGTACCCGGACATGAACTTATGGCACGAGAGTGGATCAGACAGGTAAGCCAAAAGCTTACCTTTTTGAAAAAATATGAAAAATGACATACGTAGTAAAAAAAGGATAGTTCATTCAACCACCTTGTTTTTATACGTATGTCATTTTTACTTATCGTGAAATCTTAACAGGGATGATTAATTCAAACTTCTGGAATTCTCCATATCCCTGCTTTTTTCCATAGGTAGCCTGATATAAACCAACCTGAACTGACTTGCCAGTCCAGTCAGGGCGTTGTATTGGGCTCCCAGGTAAATCCTTCCATAGAATACCGTCCTTACTACTACGTAAGTAAAAATAGTCCCCCATACGTTGTATCTGTAAATATCGGTCAAATGCCCAGGCAGACTGATTGTTGGTTTGTTCTCGTCCCTTAACAGAAAGGTTGGTGACCATATTGCCTACTCCCCAGCCCGGAAAAATACTGCTCTGGATCAGACTTTCTCCAGTCTTTCTGTCTTCTTGAGGCAAGCGGACCATAAGCCCTACATCATTCGCACCATTTGTCTTTTTCTCTTTGAGTCCACTTACATCAGCAATCTCTATCTGCACCACAAAGTCTCCAGTTACATTCGTATACAGAAACGGTCCTTTAGGAGTTGTATCATCCCACTTGGAGTCAGTTGATTCCAAACGTAAGTGACCAGCTTTACTAGTTATAGACAAAGCAGTCTCATCCAAGTTCTTTCCTATATATCCATCCCATATAGTAGTATTAACTCCTTCTTTCAGAAAATCTTTCTCCTTCTCAAATACATCCTGCTTAATGCTAAATTGGTTTATCATCGTATTTACAGAAACAGGATCTGACGCCAATGATACATTACCAAACGCATCCCGTACTTTCACGGTGTAGTTATATTTCCGGTTAGGTTGTAAACCATATGCCATATACACAGGGTCATCAAGCCAGCCACTGGCTTTTTTAGTACCAATCTCTTCAAACCAGTATTGTAGTCCAGGTGCTGTATTACTTGCAGACATTTGAACTATTTGAGGACTGATAGCTCTTGGCTTTAACTGGAAGAATGGTTTTGCCAGTTTAACAGAAGAGTTTTTCCATTCTGTAAAAAATGTTTTAATCTCTCCTTCAACAAATGGGTAATCATATATCTGATAAGATGTGAGAATTAGATTGCTTAGCGAAATACCCGACAAAGAATTTTCACTACTAGAAATAGACTGTGTTTTAGTAAGAACTCCATTGATATATGTTTTTATTGTCTGATTCTGTTGTACTTCAATCTGCTGTATCCAGTCTTTACCAGACATAACAACCATTATAGTTGAATAGCCCTTCTGTAATCTGGAAATTGCCTGTCCTTTCAAGTCCAAAGAAGTGCCAGGAGGTATTACAATGGCTATCTTTTTATTGAGATCTTTTACAACCACAGACCCTTTATTCACAATGAACTCACTTGCTCCATACCCTTCATTTATAATCTTGGAGGTAGAGCCATAAACCAATTTGGTCGGCATTAAACTTGCTAATACAGGTGATTCATTTTTCTGTTGTGACAATGCAATTACCTCGTCTTTAGACAAAGGCTTATCATAGACTTTCAACGAAGAGAGTGCACCAGAGAAGAAGGCAGTTTTATCTCCATTGGTACCAATTACCAATGGTTGGTCTGATTGTACAAATAACATCCGGCGATCTTCCTGATCCAGTTTACCACCCACATATATACGTTCCATGGTACCATCAAACGTAATGGCTATATGATGCCAGCGAGCTGCTTCTGGTAAAGTTTTATATGGGAGATCTGGCCACCCCCAATGTGCTACAGCTCCCCAGTTTCGGTTACGACCATACCCTATTGATACATTACTCAGATCACGTCCACCTCGTGGTGTCCAGCAAACAACAGGCTCCTCCTCTCCTATTTCTGGATTATATATCCACATAGCTACTGTCCATGGACTATTTCCAGCTAATGAGGGCAGTGCATTCACACTTGATTGAAAATATTCTTTCCCTGAAAATATAAGAGCCTTTCGCCCTGCAATCAGGTCTACACGCGGAATACGGGTTGATGCAACCTTTATCGAACCTTCCATATTCCCTTTATTGTACCACTCATTGACTGGCTTTCCTAATGGTAATGAGTCCGCACTAAGATCTACCAATAAACCCTTTCTGAAAACAGGTTGATGTGCAGCAGCAACAGGCTGTTGTCCAGGAGCTAGTACCTGTCTATCTGTAGAATATACTTTAATATTCCAGACAGCTTTATTTAAACCAGGATATTGGGTGTCTGTAATGGTTAATCGCAGATAACGGGCTTTTACACTCCCAGCATCTACCATTGGGCTGCCTATCTTTGTATTCTTCCGCTGATCAGTATACATAGTCCATTGTTTTCCATCTGTTGAATACTCCCATAGATACTGATAATACCAGGTCGCATATTCAAACTGGGTATGAATGCGGTTTACAGGTTGTATACTTCCCAGATCAATCTGTAACCACGCCTCACTGGTATTATCACGAGGTTTCCATAAGGTACCGTTATTATCATCTACTGCAAACTCTGGTTTGAAGTCTATATCATAATAGGAAGAAGCTGTTACTGACTTTGTGAAAGCCAGATTAGGAGCTGTTTCTTCTAATTTCCCCAGCGGGCCAATACCTGTATGAGTAGGTACTATTTTCTCAATGTTTCCTTCTGCATCAAATACCAGTTTGTCAGCACATACCTGACGGTGATATCCACCATTGGAATGGGGATTGTTATGACGATGATAAACTAAGTAATAGTTTTCTTTATGTTCAATTACAGACTGATGTCCCGGTCCATGCACTGTGCCATCTGTGTTAGTGACCAGAATCGGATTTGTTTTGCCATACTCAAATGGCCCCATAGGTCCCGTTTTGCTAAAAACATATTGTATCCGATAGGTATGGTCTTCGCAACGGCCTGAAGAATACAGTAAATAATAGATTCCATTACGTTTAAACATAAAAGGGGCTTCAAAGAAATCTTTTGCGATAGTGTTAGGCAACTTGATCATTTTACTGAAGGTTTTCATATCATCATTCAGCAAGCCTATTCCACACCCACTATTGGGGTAAATACCCCAGGTTCCCCAAAACATATAAAACTTCCCATCATCGTCCCGAAAAGTTTGTCCATCCAGTGTAATTACATTAGGAACATCATAGTTTTTAACAATTGCCCGTTCGTCTGTAAATAAAGGAGTCCAGGGACCAACAGGCGTTTTTCCGGAAGCTCCATAAATTTCAACTGTAGGCTGGCAATAATACATATAGTATTTTCCATCATTGCCTTGTGTTACATCCGGAGCCCAGAAATGTGGAGTAGTAGGCCAGTTCATAGGCTGCATAGTCCAGTTGACAAAGTCTTTTGACATCCATACCTGTGAAGGGCCAAAACCACCCCCGTTTCCATCTGTAGTAGCATAGATGTAGTAAGTATCACCAAATTTTTTGACGGTAGGATCTGCAAAATAACCGGGAATAAGAGGATTCCCCACTCCTGGAGCCTGATGGTTACCAATTTGCTGTGCCTGTACCTCCAAAAGCACACACAAAACAACAATACAAACAATAAAATATCTCATAGTAAGTGATAACAGTCAAACTCATCCCACAACAGGTAGAAACCAGTCGCTGAATTATATGCTCTGACTTTTAGAAGTATGAAGATAACAGAATAAAGAAATAGGTATAACCAAAGCCTATAATGTAGTCAGCGTATTCATCTGTCAGATACAGGCTTAAAAAATACCACTTAGGCAGTGGTTGGATAGGCGTATATCCTTATCAAATAAAGATATTTACCTGATAAAATAGTGATACATTATTAATCTGTCTTAATACTATTTTCACTATTTCTCAGATTTTACTTGTGACAGGAGGGAGGAGCAGACTTTAAAATGAACTATCCTGTCATTTGCTATGATGTAGTTATACGAATTAAGTGATCTGGGAAAACACTGAAATCAATCCTAAATGACATGTCAGAATGGGGAGAACTACAAAGTAAACACGATAAGTATTAAGAAAACATTTTCACTTCTAAATAAGCCAAGTCTTCTTTATCTGCTCTGTTAAACAGATAAAGAAGACTTGGTTGAAAATATCCTTTGCTCCCAAAAGTTATTCTGTCCTCAGACTTTTGACTGGATTAGTTAAAGCGGCTTTGATAGCCTGAAAACTTACGGTTATAAGAGTGATAATCAGTATACCTCCACCAGCTACTACAAATACCCACCAGACAATCGTAATCTTAAAAGCGAAGCTTTGTAGCCATTGACTCATCATATACCAGGCAATCGGAGTAGCAATACATAAAGCAATAGCAACCAATTTTACAAAATCTCTGGATAACAACACTACAATACTGGATACTGTAGCTCCCAACACCTTGCGAATACCAATTTCCTTGATTCTGGACTGTGTAGTAAAAAGAGTTAATCCAAACAAACCTAGACATGCAATCACTATTGCCAGAAAGGTAGACACCTCTATCATCTGTTCAGTACGGATTTCGTTCTGGTAGGCTTGACTTAGTGTATCATCCAAAAATTTATATTCAAATAGTTGATTGGGAAAAGTAGCAGTCCAGATCTTTTCAATATATGCTAGTGTTTCCTTAATAGATTGGCTACTCAGTTGTTCACTTTGCAGTTTGATACTTCCCTGATAAAAATGTTTGGGAACCACCATCATCAAGGTAGGATCAATATTTTGGTGCAGGGAATTGACATGAAAGTCTTTTACTACACCTATAATGGGCACCGATTCCTGACCATCTCCATAAAAAGCAACCTGTCCGATTGCATCCTGAGGCCGTTGTATCCCCATACGATGAAGAAATATTTCGTTAGCAATAACTTTAGGCAATGTATCTCCTTCACGGAAAACTTCTCCTTTCAGCAACTGAATGCCATACGTATCAATATAATTCGCATCAACCATTTTCATCTGGGTTTTAATCCGGACCACAGTATCCTTCAGTCGATACTCCATCATTTGCATCCAGTTACTTTCTGCAGAGGCACTGTTGAAGGAAAAACTCACGTTTTTAATCTGTGCTGACTGCAGTAACCGTGTACGTAACAATTGAAGCTTTGCAGGGCTATTATCAGGTAATCCTACTGTAAGGATGGCGTTTTTATTAAATCCCAGATCTGCATTCTGGAAAAAAGAAAGTTGCTGCCGGATCAACAATGTACAACTAATGAGAACCAGAGATACTGTAAATTGAGCTATTACCAACCCCTGACGTAAAGTAAATCCACGATTTGTAATCGTCTTATTATTGCTTCTTAGAGCCCATATTGGAGCCATTGCCGACAAATAGAATGCAGGATAGGCGCCTGCCAGCAACACGGTTGCGACAAACAAGCAGCTTACAATAGTTCCTGTCTGCCAGGAGAACAGATCTGTAATTGAAAGCCTTACACCCAGAATGGAGTTTATCAGAGGTAACAGGCCATATACAATAGGAATCGCAAACAAGATGGCAATGCCGGCAATTAGTGCAGTTTCAATCAGAAACTGATATATAAGAGCCAATCGATTACTACCTACAGCCTTACGTACTCCAATTTCCTTAGCCCGTTTAATAGCCTGTGTAGTAGTCAGATTGATAAAATTGATGCAGGCAATACACAAAACAAAAATACCTATCCAAAATAAAGTCTTAAGAAATGTTGGATTTGCAGTGTGCCCACTGAAACTGGATGTATAATGCAATTCATGGAGAGGAGCTAATAAAAACTGTTTTTCAGCCACAGCTTCTTTCCCCATATATTTTGTAATGATCCCAGGAAAATGTCGGCTCACCTGTTGTGGGTCAACACTCTCTTTCAGTAAAGCAAATATCTGAAAATCATCCCCCCAGCCATTCCATTTGTTAAGGTCAAAATCAGGCATTATCTCTGAAATAGATGCAAATGAGATTAACATATCAAACGGAAAGCTCGTTGTAACAGGATAATCTTCCACTATGCCTACTATCATCAAATTGTGTTTGCTATCATATTGTAGTATCTTACCTAATACCTGAGTTGTGCCAAATATTTTTTCAGCTTGTGAACGGGTTACGACTATAGTATTAGGCTGAGACAAGCCAGTTTTAGGATTACCAGCAATCCATGTATAGTCAAAGGTTCGAAATAACTCATTTCCAGCAAATACAACTGGTTCCTTAAACAATTTTCCAGATATGGGTTCCTGAATAGTTACACCACCCCTTTTGTACATAGGTACTACAACCTCGATTTCTGGTATATCATTACGCAAGGCATGCACTAATCCTGTATAATTACCCGGATAGGTATGCCCTTCTCTAACATTTCGGCCCTCAACCCGAAAGATTCTCTCTCTTTTGGAATGATAACTATCATAACTCTCCTCATGAATCACAAGTAAAGCAACCGTCAGACAGGTAGCGATGCCCAAAGCTAGTCCCAGAATGTTGATAGCAGAAAATACTTTATTGCCTGCAAGATTTCTCCAGGCAAAGCGGATATAGTTGCGTAGCATACCTATTTGATTTATGGATGAGTATGTAGTTAAAAGTGGTGGAGGCATATTACCTCTGGTTGGCATATAATAATCTTTTCTTTCCGGTAAGGGTCTGAGAAATCCAAGTGCCTGTCTAATGTATCTCCAGCGAGCTTTCGGAACACCCATTTCCTCCACCCACAAGTCAAAGAGTTCATCCAGATCGCCCTGAACCTCTTCAGACAATCCTGTAGGTAAGCGATACTGAAGCAGCTTCTGTACCCAAAGAGGTGGAGTTGGTTTGTGTTCACAATTCATGGATATAGATATAGTATTTCAGAAACAAAGGACCACTCTTATTAATCGTTTCTCAGACTCTTCACAGGATTGGTTAAAGCAGCTTTAATGGATTGAAAACTCACTGTGAACAATGCAATACTTATAGCCAGCAAGCCTGCTACTACAAAGATCCACCATTGAAGATCAATATGGTAGGCAAAATCCTGTAACCATTGATGCATACCATACCAGGCAATTGGAGTAGCTATAAGCATAGCAATGATTACCAGCTTTATAAAATCTCTGGAGAGTAAGACTACAATACTGGATACTGTAGCTCCCAGCACCTTGCGAATTCCAATCTCTTTGGTACGTTGTTCAGCTACAAACCACGCCAAACCGTAAAGACCAAGGCAGGCTATAAAAATAGCTAGGCCAGCAAATATGCCAAACAATTTACCAATGCGTTGTTCTGAACTATAAATGGCATTGAATCTGTCATCCAGAAAAGAATACGAAAATGGATTATCAGAATACTTTTTCCATCTTTCTTCAATCTGAGACAAAAGATCAGGGATATTAGATGTTTTCAATCGAATGGCAATCTGCCCGTTGTCCCCTCCATAAAATATCACCATTGGAGTAATCTGCTGGTGCATTGATTCAAAGTGAAAATCTTTTACTACGCCAACGATGGTATAGGTATTACTTCTGTCTCCTACAGTTGAAATTCTTGTACCAATTGGATTCTTAAGTCCATAGATATGAGCAGCAGTTTCATTAATGAGTGCACCAGCACTATCAGAAGGAAAATCCTTCGAGAAATTGCGTCCCTGAGCTAGTTGGATACCCAGCGTAGGCAAATAGTCTTCATCAATCCAATATGCTTTTGACCTAAAAACTTCTGACTGCGAAGCATGGTTCTCTATTTTTATCCCTTCAACACCCCAACTGGAACTTCCTGCAGGTAAATACCCAGCCAGACTTACTCGTTCTACAGAAGCCAGCTTTTCGATTTCATTCTTAAAGGAATTGATCCCGGACTTCAATACATAGGTATCGTTTATGACCAGAACTTGCTCTTTGTCAAAGCCTATTTTTTTACTTTGTATAAAATGCAATTGCTGATATACAACAATGGTTCCGATAATCATACAGACTGAAACCACAAACTGAATGGTAACCAAAACATTTCGTAACCCTCCTGTCTTTAATCCTGTTTGCAACTTCCCTTTCAGTACTTGTATGGGTGCAAAAGAAGATAGGAATAAAGCAGGATAACTACCCGCAATCAATCCCAGACATAATGCAGACAGTATGATACCAGGTAGCATCCAGCCACTTGCCAATGTTAGTATACCAAATTGTTTTCCGGATAACTGATTAAACCCTGGTAACAACAGAAGCACTAACCCCAAAGCAACACCCAATGACAGAAATACCAGTAGGACAGACTCTGTCAGAAATTGACCAATGAGTTGTCTTTGTACTGAACCAAGCACTTTTCGCACCCCAACTTCTCTGGCTCTGGCAGAAGAACCCGCCGTAGAAAGATTCATAAAATTGATGGAGGCAAGCAACAGAATAAAACCTGCTATTACAGAAAAGATATACACATAACTAATATTCCCATTGGCTTCCAGCTCTCCCTCCAGATCTGAATGCAAATGAATATCTGTAACAGGCTGAAAGTTAAACCCGATCCGATTACCAGTCTTTATAAATTCTTTCAGATCAATTCCTACAAACTCTTTGATTTCCGGACCGATGTATTTTTCGACCATTTTTGCACTCTGAGTACGTAGTTTATCAATCGGGTATCCTTCCTCTATCTTTAAATAGGTGTAGGCACCACTGTTTAACCATTTATTGCCAGGATTGATAGAAAGAAAAGAGCCAAAGAAATCATAATGAAAGTGGGTGTTAGTTGGCACATCTTTACACACACCACTTATCTTAAATAATCCCATCCTTCCTAAAGTCAGGCTTTTTCCAATAGGATCTTCGTTGCCAAAATATTTATGTGCTATTGTCTCTGATATAACCAAAGCATTAGGTTCTGTCAGAGCTGTTCTTATGTTTCCCTTCACTAACGGAATGGTAAAAAACTGAAAGAAGTTGGAATCAACAAAGGCTACATGTTCTTCCTTAAAGCTTTCATTGCCTGACTTAATAATAAAAGAACCCTCTGTTCGTAAACGAGTCACCGCCTCAACCCCAGAATATTCTTTTGCCAGTACAATACCAGCAAGAGCACTAACAAAGGCTGTATTGATTTCTTTTCCACCCATTTGTCCATGCATGGTCATCCGATACATCTGCTTTGAATTTGTATGATAGCGATCATAACTTAATTCGCTCAAAACAAACAACACAAGTAATAAACAAGTAGCCATCCCAACAGCTAACCCGATGATATTAACAGCCGATGAAGTTCGATTGCGAAGCAAATTACGCCAGGCGATTTTGATATAGTTTTGTAGCATAACCTTAAAAGTTTGGAGTGAGTTGGATGATACGTCTATTTGTGCAGGTGGCAATTTTCCATTCCTGATTTGTACATACTGCTCTTTTCTTTCCGGTAAGGGTCTGAGAAATCCGAGAACCTGCCCAATGTATTTCCAGCGAGCTTTCTGAATACCCATTTCCTCTACCCATAGGTCAAAAAGTTCATCCAGATCACCTTGTATCTCTTCGGATAAGCCCTCAGACAAACGGAAATGAAGTAATCTTTGCGCCCAAAGAGGTGGCTGTGGTTTGTGTTCATGCGCCATAATACAATTGCTTAGAAGCATTGTCTGTAATTACTCATTTCTCAGACTCTTCACTGGATTGATTAAAGCCGCCTTAACAGCTTGGAAACTTACTGTCAATAAGGTAATCAAGAGAAGACCCAACCCAGTGGCGGCAAAGATCCATCCGGGAATGTTGGTACGATATTGATAATCCTGTAACCAACTATTGAGGAAATACCAGGTTAGAGGTGTAGCAATTATAAAGGCGATCAACACTAGCCATACAAATTCTCTGGAAAGTAATTGCCATAGGCTGATCACTGTAGCTCCTAATACCTTACGAATGCCTATTTCTTTTGTGCGCTGCTCAGCCACAAATGAAGCTAATCCGAATAAACCTAAACAGGAGATGAAAATGGCTAACGTAGCAAATATAGAGGCTAGTTTACCTATACGTTCTTCTTCCTTGTATTTAGCAGCAAACTCTTCATCTGCGAATCGATAGTCAAAAGGAGTAGCGGGATTGTGTTTCAGAAACAACATTTTAATTTTATCAATAGCTTGAGACGTATTGGCTTGCGGGCTGATTTTAATATCAATCAAGCTTAGTCGTTTGAAGGTATCAATATAGAAAATTGTTGGCCGAACGGGATCATAGATAGATTGGGTAACCATATCTTTTACCACTCCTATGACAGTATACTGTCCTCCAAATGCCTTGACTACTTCTCCAAGAGGTTGTTTAAATCCCATGTATTTTACAGCCGCTTCATTGAGGATAAATCCGGAAGAATCTGTAGAGAATGCCTCTGAGAAATCTCTTCCTGACTTTATCTTCCAGTCTACTGTCTTTCCAAAATGATGGGTAACTCCTACGGTGACAATCTCATCCTGTAAACCTGGATCTTTTCCTTTCCATTGAAATCCTCCGTTGGTAACCCATGCGTTTGTAATAGCACTTTCGGATTGTGCCATTGAACTCACCATCCTGGTGTTCATTAAATCATTTTGGAAAGCGTTATAATGATCATGGCTCTCCTGAGTTTTCATAGGAATAGTCAACAGCCCGTTTCGGTCATAACCTAGTGGTCTATCTTTCACAAACTGAATCTGCCGAAATACAACCAAGGTGCCTACAATCAAAAATACTGAGACAGTAAACTGCAACACGACCAGCACTTTACGTGGAGCAGCAGCAAATCTTCCTACCCGAAATGTTCCTTTTAATACCTTAACCGGATGGAAGGAAGATAAATACAGAGCAGGATAACTACCTGCAATCAGACCTGTAAACAAACAAAAAATTATACACGACAGCCAGAACCAGGGACTTACCCATAAAATGGATATCTTTTTATCTGCTATCTCATTAAACAAAGGCAAAGTAAGGACTACCAAAAGTATTGCAATAACCAGAGCAAAAAATGCCACCAGTAGCGATTCACCTAAAAACTGACTGATTAACTGACCACGCTCAGAACCGACAACTTTACGAACACCCACTTCTTTGGCACGTTTTTCAGAACGGGCAGTGGATAGGTTCATGAAATTGATACAGGCCAGTATCAATACAAATGCTCCGATAATGCCAAATAACCATATAAACCGAATCTTTCCTCCTACACTGACACCATTTTCGAATTCTGAATACAAATGCCACTGGCTCATAGGATGCAGAAACATCTCTGGTTTAAACCGAAGATCGTCTCTATCCACTTTTATATTATCCCGCTTCACGTACTTAATCTTTTCAGAAACCTGATTCATGTCCACTTTATCAGAAACTTGTACAAATGTCTGGAACCAGCTATTCCCCCACCCTACCTTGTCTTTCAGGTTCTCACTACTAATAAGCAGATCCCAGGGAGCAATGAAAGTTATGTTAGCAAATGTAGAATTGACAGGAAGATCTTTATATACTCCTGTTACCTTTACATCCATCTTATTGTCAATTTTTATTAACCTCCCTATAGGATCTGAATCTCCAAAAATAGCTTGAGCAACAGTCTCAGATAATAAGATAGAATAAGGATCTTTTAAACCATCCATCGATCCTCTTATCTTAACCAGACTAAGCATTTCCGGACCACCTGGTTCCATATACATACCACTCTTCACCAGTGTCTTATCTCCAGTCTTAAGGATATGATCGCCAGGCCATGAAGTTCGGACTATATGTTTGAAGTAATTTCCATAAGAACTTTCAATGGCAGGTCCTAATTGCATTGCCTGTCCCAGCCAGGTTTGCACTCGTCCATCAATAGTCTGATTTTGTACTACTTGTGCAATGCGATCATAGTTTTTATGATATCTATCAAACGAAACTTCGTCATAAATCCATAACCCAATAAGCATAGCTACAGCCATCCCTATAGCGAGTCCACCAATGTTGATAAAAGAATATCCTTTGTTGCGGGTCAGATTCCTAAAGGCGATTTTGAAGTAGTTACGGAACATACTTATCTGAGTTATAGGTGAGGGTGTAGTTAAAAGAGATGATGGCAAAACATCTCTTGGTATATAGGATTGTTTTCTTTCTGGCAAGGGTCTGAGAAATCCGAGAACCTGCCCAATGTATTTCCAGCGAGCTTTTTGAATACCAAATTCATCTACCCACAAGTCAAAGAGTTCATCCAGATCGCCCTGAACCTCTTCAGACAATCCTGTAGGTAAGCGATACTGAAGCAACCTTTGTACCCATCGGGGAGGCTGTGGTTTTTGTTCAGAACTCATGGGTATAGGTAAGTTAGTTTGCTAAAGAAATTCTATTTCTCTTTTACTCGTTTCTCAAACTCTTCACTGGATTAATAAGTGCTGCTTTGATAGCCTGGAAACTCACGGTTAGCAAGGTAATCAGCAAAGCCCCCATACCTGTCACTGCAAAAATCCACCAGGATATCCGAGTATGATACTGATACTTTGCCAGCCAATCATTCAGAAAATACCAGGCTAAAGGAGTAGCAATCGCAAAAGCAATCAATACTAATACAATAAACTCCCTAGAAAGTAATTGCCATAGACTGAGGATAGTGGCTCCTAATACTTTGCGGATACCAATTTCTTTTGTACGTTGTTCAGCCACAAATGAAGCTAATCCGAATAAACCTAAACAGGAGATGAAAATGGCCAGACTTGCAAATACAGAGGCCAATGTTCCTATTTGTTCTTCTGCTGCAAATTTCAATGCATATTCCTGATCGGCAAATGTATAGTTGAATGGAGCGGAAGGGACGAATTTCTTAAAAACAGCTTCTATCTTACTCAATGCTTCACTGGTATTTGCATGAGGGGTAAATCTGATATTGATCCAGTTCAGATTTCCATCCAGATAAAAAACAGTAGGGACCGCTTGGTCAAAAGGAGAAACCATCACCATATCTTTTATAACACCAATAATGCGATAGTTCTTTGCTTCACTACCAGAAGGTGCCCAGGTAACAACTTCTCCAATAGGTTGTTTCAGTCCTATAAACTTCAATGCAGCTTCATTGATCACAAATCCGGTAGAGTCGCTGGCAAGTTCCTGAGAAAAATCACGACCAGCTACAAATTGCCACCCTACTGTTTTACCATAGGTAGGAGCAACTGTCAACGTTGCAAAATCCGTCTGTAAAGAAGGATTTTTGCCTCGCCAGGAGAATCCGCCGTTACTTGACCAGATATTTGTAACAGGGCTGGAAGATTGAGCCATTTCAGCAACAACTCCTGTCCTGTTTAATTCATCTTTAATTGCATCATACTTAGTATAGAATTCGGCTGTCTTCATTTGAACCATCAGGAGACCATCCCGCTTATACCCAACAGGTCTGTTCTTAGCATACTGGATTTGCTGATACACAATCAAGGTTCCTATAACAAGCGTAACAGAAACTGTAAATTGTGCAACAACCAGTACTTTACGTGGAGTAGAGGCAAATCTTCCTACCCGAAATGTTCCTTTTAATACCTTAACCGGATGGAAGGAAGATAAATACAGAGCAGGATAACTACCTGCAATCAGGCCTGTAAACAAAATAAATATCAGTGAGATCAGCCAAAACCATGTATTACTCCAAGGCATGACAATCTGCTTGTCAGCCAAATCATTAAAGAAACCAATAGCGATGCTTGCCAGACCTAAACAAATCACAAAGGCCAATATTACAATAAGAAACGACTCGCTAAAAAACTGCCAGATTAACTGTGTTCGCTCAGAACCAATAGCTTTACGAACGCCCACTTCTTTGGCACGTTTTTCAGAACGGGCAGTGGATAGGTTCATGAAATTGATACAGGCCAGTATCAATACAAATGCTCCGATAATGCCAAATAACCATACATATTGTATCATCCCTCCTATGTTTGCTCCATTTTTCCATTCAGAATAAAGATGCCATTTGTCCATTGGATGCAAAAAGATCTGCGGATTGAAACTCACATATTCTTTATCATCTCTGATATTATTTAGAATAGCATCTTTGATGGAAAGAGAAGCTTTTTCGAATGTAGTGTGAGGAGCAAGCTGTACATAGATATCCAGAAAGTTATTTTTAAACCCTTGTGTAGTCATCCAGGAATTAACGGATACAAACAAATCCCAAGGTGCAAAAAACTGAACTCCGGCAAAATGTGAATTGTGAGGAAGATCTTTGTACACACCTGTTACCTTTACCTCCATTGCACTGTAATTCTTGATCTGCAATACCTTTCCCATAGGATCTTGTCCCCCAAATAAGGCCTTGGCAAACGACTCAGAGAGAAAAATCGAATGGGGATCTTTTAATCCATTGTAGTTTCCTTTTAACATTTTCAGGGAAAATACTTCCGGTGCACTAGCATCAATAAATTCGCCTTTCTGTGAAAGCACTTTATCTCCAACAGAAAGAATATGATCCTGCACAGCCCAGGCCATAAGAACCTGTTTAAAATTAGCACCATACTTGGTTCTGAGCTCTTCTCCTAGGGAATAGGGTAAGTATTGTACTGTAAATGTTTCTCCATTGGCAGTACCGTTTCGAAGTACCCGAGCAATAGAATGATGATTTTTATGATATGAATTAAATGATATTTCATCATAGACCCATAGTCCAATAAGCATAGCTACAGCCATTCCTATAGCAAGTCCACCAATGTTGATAAAGGAATATCCTTTGTTTCGGGTCAGATTCCGAAATGTGACTTTAAAATAGTTACGAAGCATACTCATTGGATTTGGATTAAACGATGTGTGTATCGGAGAAGGCGGAAGTTCTGGCAATTGCTTTTGTATTCTGACTGGTAATGGTCGTATGAATCCCATTGCCTGACGTAGATACTGAAAGCGTGCATTCCTTACACCCATTTCAGCAACCCATATCTCATATAGCTCATGCATATCGCCCAGCATATCTTCATAGTCAGAGTCAGATAAACGCCATTTGACAATGCGATCAACCCATTTAGGTGGCTGTGGTATGTTTTCCATAAATAGTAACGGATCAGATCATCTTGGGAATCAGTTGCCAGAGTTGTTCACGCACCTGACGGATTTCACTCAGAATATGCCTCCCCTCGTGCGTAATTGTAAAGAAACGTTTCCTTCTACCACCTCTTTGAGCGGTTGCTCCACCAATCTCAGAGGTAACCAGTTTTTTTTCTTCCAACCTATATAAGGCAATATGCACAGCACTTAACTGAACGGATCGCCCTGTTCGTTGCCGGATATCCTGGTGGATTGCGGCTCCATAAGCTGCCCCATCCATAAAAGCAACAGTCAATAATATCAGTTCTTCAAATTCACCCAGATAGTCTCTATTCATGGCTCCAGATTTATTATCTTCACATTTGCTAAACAAATGCCTTGCCAAAATGAAAACAGCCTTCTATTAAGGCTAAAACACGCATATACAGCAAATTATATAAAGAATGTTGTCCGCTAATGAACAACAAACCGTTCACTAGCGGACAACTACCAACGGAGCTTTCAAATCAGACAAAAAAGGCTTCCATTTATATCTATCAAAATAGAGACAGTTTACAAGAAAAACATTTGTCGAATTCACTTTTTAGCGAAAAGTCTTCTATACTACTCGCTAAAAACAACTTTTCACCTCATTTTTTCTTTTTTCCAAGCATTTGGCAAATCCTTTGCCATCTTGAATAGTAAATATCTACAACTTTCCCATCATTTTACATTATGAAAACTATAGAACAAACACTCCTTTCTGGCTGGCTTATGCTGGCATTTCTATTTATCTACCCTATAACTTCCTATGCACAGGAAAAAGATCTTGACTGGGCACGCATAGATTCAACAGGAGCACATTGGGAAGTAAAGACGGATGCCCAAACTCTTACTACAACAATTAAGTTTTTTGATGAAGATGATAATCTAATTTACAGAGAGATTTTGAAGGGTCAGTATATCAAACTTAACACGCGCAACACTCGTTTATTGGATAGCACACTCCATAAATTGGTAAGAAATAAGTTACTAGGCGAACAACTGCATAGTCATTTATTATCTGATCAGTTGATATCTACGCAACACAAATCAAATGAACGGACCAAAGCTGTGAGTCAACAAAATACCAATACATCTAAAGGATCTCAACAAATTGACTGTCTTCTAGCCTCAAATAAAAAGTTATATATTCAAATCAGAAATCCTGCCAGTAAACGCATCTATATGAGGTTAATGAATGATAAAGAGGAATATTTTTTTGAGAAGTCTTTATTTGATACCACCTTTAATCAGAAACTGGATATAAGCGCCTTACCAGCAGGAGAATACTCACTTTTGATTCACACAAAACAAAAAAGCATTGTGTACGAACTTTCGATACGATCCATTTCACATCAAAGAATGGACTATCAACTTCAAACAGACATAGCTAACATAAAAGATAGATAAGAGTCTTGTATTGATGATGCTGATACACTATCAGCATCATCAATACAATATACTGTTCTTTAGCTTATTAGTAGAAACTCACCTTACATCTCCTTTACTAACTGCATTAATACCGATATCAGTTAATAAGCCTATTTCCTTACTTTTCTCCAAAAAGATCACAAAAAAGGAATAATATCTTACATAACGTTGCAAATCCATCTATATCTATAGAAATTGCTATCTGTAATCCTATACAAACACTTTTCACAAAGAAATATTCTTTTAGTCTGTAAAGACATATTTCCCATACAAAACCAGCCCAAAGTTTCATACGTAAGTTTCAGGAAAAGAAGGCCTTATGGCTCTACTCTACTATTTAACGCAGATTGGTTTTGAAATTCTTAGCTGAGCGCAAATTGCTTGCCGCAAAAGTATTGAATCAAGGATGGGGATTTGTTCTTGCAGATACTTTGATACTTATTATATTCAATTATCTGAGAACTGGATTTCTGGCTCAAATGGAAGGTGCTAGCAGATTAATTATTATGCTGGCTTCGTTCTGTATCATTTTGTTAATAGGATTATATTATCTAAAAAAACAGGAAAGAATCGCTCTTAGCTATGAGGTAGTAGTATTATTCACTATTCAACTTTCAATCTTACCTCTGTTGTTCTTCCAGATTTATAATCTGGTAATTACACTAGATATATCTGAAGGCTATATACTGTCTAATATAATACAGTACACAATTATTATGGCTGTTCTAAATCTGACAATCTCTCTGATTACATGTACACTATTTTTCTTTGTCACCAAATGGATTGATCAGTTACATTAATGCAAAAGGTTAAGTAGTATCCTATTTAACCTTTTGCATTAATGTAATTATTTCATATTAATTAATGAACGTAAGAAAAGTATCACCTCGTAACCCTAAGCGTATGGTCTCTACAGAAATAACTTCATTGGGTTCAATATTTCCTAGATTCACATTTGCCCCCAACAATTTTACAAACCAAACCTGTTGTGCTTTTTGTGGCGTTTCCCAGATGATATATTCTGGTGGTATTTGAGATAAGATTTCATCTACCAGACCGGGACGAACTTCGCCATTACTTCTGAAAATACCTGCGGTTCCAGATTCTCGGGCCTCTGCAATCACTTTCCATGCACCTGCCTGCTTTTCGGCATTCATCATGGAAATCCACTTATAAGGTGGAATTATCTTTTCGCCATCCTTTGATCCTACTTCAGAGATGACTGTTACCTGTTGAGACAGAGCTTCAATATAATAACATTTTTCCTGATGTGGCATGTCAATAGAACCATCCGATACTTCAGCGTGTGTCATACCAAACTCATCCAGTAATCGTCGATAATCATCAAACTGATTACGGATTACAAATGCTTCGAATAAGGTTCCCCCAAAATAGACAGGCAATCCTGCATCTCTGTATAAAGCCAGTTTCTTCCTCAAATTAGGTGTCAGATAAGAAGTAGCCCAACCTAATTTTACAAGATCTGTTAATTCAGATCCTTTTTCTATAAAGTCACCTGCTTCCCGCAAACTCAATCCCTTATCCATAACCATTGTCAAACCTGCCTCACGAGGTTTCACAGATCTTTCAGGAAGCTGCGTCAGATGATAGTTTAAGTACGATTCTGCATTCATAGAATAAGACTCAGAAATAAAATTGATAGTGGTTTTTAGTTTGATATTTTCTCAACGACTTTATGTCATTACGTATAGACAAAGAATTTGTAAGACTTTCAGCTTTCAAAGAAACGTGCAATTGTTCAAATCCACAATATAAAGCACAGAAATTCACATTCCTATAGATCATGAAAAAATCACAATTAACTATTTTACAGCATTTTATGCTTTTAAATAAATAAAACCACAGATGAGGCATCTGTGGTTTTACTAAGCGCAAAACATCCCTAAAAATAAAAAGGCCTAATTCCCTTTTTATCAGGCACTTTGTCGAATATCTCTCACTGTATAGATAGCAGTAAGGACCTCTCGAATATCATATAGATTACTAAGATCTTCTGTATAGAAACTATGTACAATAACTCCATTTGGAGCAATTACAAACGTAGCAGGAAATGGTACTTCTCCATTAATACCAGAAATACGTTGCCAGAAAGGATAAGTAGAGGAGTATACCCCAAATCGCTCTGCTACCTGATTGTTCTGATCATGAATGAAGTTAAACTGTAATCCGGTCTCCTTGATAAGATTTGATATTTCATCTGTCTCCAAAGGAGTTAATACAAGCAGTTGTCCTCCAAGTCCTGAAATTTTCTGATGTGATCTATCTAATAAATCCAGATGTAACTTGCTATATTCTCCCCACGCCGGAGTATAAAAGCTGATAACCAATGGTTTGTATTCAACTAAATCAACAATAGATACCTTTGGGTGAGAGAATAAGTGTCCAGGTAGCTGTTGCCATACACCTTGCTGACGTGATAGTTCAATTAAAGGAGCCTTTTCTCCAACAGTTAATGGCTGAGGAATAAAAGTCTTTTCAGCGAAAAAACGTGTTGAATAATCCGCTATTGAATTTTCAAATGCAAATTCAGGTTGAAAATCAGGAATAAAAGGAAGAGACCGGGCATTTATATAAGATTGCATATATGTCGTTTTTTAAAGTCTACAGATAAGTTTATAAATAATGTCCTCAGATATAGGACTGAAAAACAGTTCCTCTCAAACTCCCCCAGATAAACTGTTTAAATTAATGTTAAAGTCCGTTGGTAATCACCAACAACAATAACAAGCATAAGAGGCAAAATAATGTAACATAAACCTCAGACAAGAATTAAGCTGCAACAACAGAACCATAAATTAAACGCAGATACTGTTTTTCAAACCAGGTAAAGAAGCAGATCAGAGTTACTACAAACAGGCTACCAAACACAACTATATTTGTTGGACCAAAATAAATGTAGGCAAACAATGTAGCAGTTATTAGCCTCGTATATTCCAGGTAAAAAACCCATGTCCGTTGTTCTAAAATAGCACCACAATTAATAAGTGTTAATACTATTAACAGTGCCACTCCGATTTGTATGCTAAGCGAAATCTGATGTTCAAATAAAATAACCAGAAACAAACTAAGAAGTACACTTCCAATCTGCCATATGACATAATTTTTAAATCGTATACTACTGACATTGACTGATTTGTTAAAAAGAAATCTTTTTTCCAGTTTATCCCTTACATCGTCAGAAATCAAATCAGGTCCACCAAAAACGATTTTTATTTTATTGCCCCACCCTTGTGTATGTTTAACTGTATATAGCAACTCTAGTATAAAATGGAAGTGCTGCCATAAAAAGCTATGACTGTTTAGTGGCTTTGTCAAACCATAGTGTGGCTCTTCCTTTTCTTCAACAAAAGTTCCGAAGATCTTATCCCAAATAATAAGCACATCTCCATAATTCTTATCCAGATAATGCTCGTCTGAAGCATGATGCACCCGATGGTGGGAAGGTGTTACCAATATATATTCCAGCACTCCCAGTTTGCCAATAGTGCGTGTGTGAATAAAAAAAGGATAAGCACCGTGAACTAATAAAATACTTGTAATCATTTCTGGTGGAAAACCAATCCAAGGGAGTACAGACCAGAAACCAACCCGAACTAATGCCTGAAAAACAGTAATACGTGCAGAAACTGTATAGTTAAAGTCTTCACTTTGATGATGTACTACATGTACACTCCATAATAAGCTAATTTCATGAGCCAAACGATGATACCAATACCAGACAAAATCTGTACATAAGAACAATGCTAACCATAATAATATACTTGGTTTGATATGAAATAAAGCAAAATGAGTATGAATGTATGTATAGAAATAATAGAAAATACCAACTGTAAATAAATCCGCAAGTCTTTCAGCAATACCAATACTTATATTGACAATAGACCTATCAAAATGGAAATAATCTTCTTTCTGTTGTTTTCTTGCGACCCAATATTCTAGTGCCGTAAACAACAAGAAAACAGGAATTGCAAATGCCAGATAATTTAATTTCATAGTAAACAAGACCTTTATTGAAATATAAGCGGACAATCTTCCTTCAGGTTTTTAATACCCTGGCAATAGCCTGAGAATAAGAAGAATACATTTACCACCATATATTTTTTATTCTATTTAGCCATTGCTCAGGGTATTTAAAACAGATCTTTTTATTTCGCCTCACAAAAATACATAATTCCTATAGATTTTATAGAGATTAATATAAAAAAATTTTCACTACTCATATAAATTCCTAAAAAACAATCACTTAGCTACACCAACATAGTGTAGTATATTTTGAGGTTCATAAAGATTTGATAAAATCTTAACCAGATAGTCCACTTCTGCCAGCGTGTTGTACTTACTAAATGAGAAGCGAATATTCTCTAGTTCCAGATTACGACCTAACTGTCTAAGTACATGTGACCCATGTTCTACCAGATTGGAACATGCACTTCCTCCTGATACATATATTCCTTTTTCATTCAGTATATCTACCAGAGCTCTATCACCTAAAGCAGGAAACCCAATATTAACAATAGAGGGAAGGCTCTTATCTTGTTGATCGCTATCGCCATTAAAGGTAAGTTGCGGAAATATTTCTTTCAATCTTCGGATCAGATAACCTTTTAATTTTTGCAGATATTTCTGTGTGTCATCCAGGTTCTCATAGGCAAGTGATAAGGCGGTTGACAAACCTACAATACCTGCAACATTTTCAGTACCCGCTCTCAAACTTTTTTCCTGAGAGCCACCATGCATCAATGGTTGCAAATGGATCTGTTTATTTACATAGAGAAAGCCAATTCCTTTGGGCCCATGAAACTTATGGGCTGAACCAACTAAAAAATGAACCGGAACCTTTGAAAGATTTAATCGCCTTTTCCCTAGAGTCTGAACCGTATCTGAATGAAATACAGCTTTATAAGTGCGGCATATACTGCCAATTTCTTCTATGTCATTCAGATTCCCAATTTCATTATTTCCATGCATCAGACTTACAAAGGATGCAGGATTCTTTTGTAATAAGTATTGAAGGTGTCCAAGATTAACTCTACCCCATGCGTCTGTCTCAACCAGGCTAACTCTTATCTGATAATTCTTGCGATAAAAATCCAGACTCTTTAACACTGAATCATGTTCTAAAGGGCTTGTTATAAAATGCCGAAAACGTAACGTATGAATACTACCTGCCAATGCCAGATTATTTGCTTCTGTGGCTCCTGATGTAAAGAAAATCTCCTCAGGTGAAGCATGTAGCAAAGTAGCAATTGTATTTCTGGCTGACTCTACTGCATCTTTAGCCCGTCTTCCATATTGATGTGTTGATGAAGGATTACCATGATGCTTACCTAAGTAAGGTAACATAGCTTCTAATACCTGCGAATCTAAAGGTGTTGTAGCTGCATTATCGAAGTATATTTCCATAAAGTTGTACTAAAGAATAATAAGTGAAAAGATATGGAACAGACATAATAGCACTTTCTTTTATAGGAGTCGAAATGTTCAGGCTCTCTAAACATAGATATAATGTCTGAGTTGAGGTCTAACCTCTTATGTTGCCAGATGCGATACAGAAAAAATGTATCTATTTTAGTAGCAACACATTCGTCCGCAGGTAGGGTAATAAGTTGTTTTTAGCATACGATTGTTAATTTATATTTACCTATTCGGTCAGGATGTAGCACTGTTTCCGGGTGGTCGGAAGGTTGCTGGAAGTTCTGCGAGCCTGTTCTCTCCCTTCCTCTGTATAAATTAACTAATTAATGGTGGTATTAATTAGCAGGATTATATTGCAAATATATATATACGAAACCAAATATAGCAAACAAATTGTCTACTTTTTTTATAGAGATTATAGAATTATTTCATTTTACTTAATATGCAACATATAATACACTAACTATTAAATAAAAAATTAAGCTTTATAGTGTCTACTATAAAGCTTAACATAGTAATTATAAGAAGTAAAATGCATTTAGTAAAACTCTCAATTACCAATCTGAGATAAAAGCGTATCTTTTTCTTCACTTTCATTCTTAGCTAACAAAGCTGCTTTTTCTATAACATCTTTTACTGAGGCTACCATTTTAGGTGTCTGTTGAGTTATCTGTGTTCTTATATCTTTCCAAACCAGGTCATACCAAGGCTTTTCTACTGCATTGATCTTGTAGGGAAAACTAGGTGTCATCAGAATAGTATGGAATCGAATCTTTCCTTCGTGTCTGAAGTTTGTTATCTGATAGCGAAAACCATCTTCTACAGCAACAAACTTAAAATCAAACAAGATAAAACCTTTTGTAACTTCACTTGCTGCATGCACATTACTGTTATAGATCAGATAAGATGTTCCCTTGATCTCTCCTGCTCCTCGATCTGATTCAACTATAGTTTCTTTAGGCATATATTCTTGCTGCCAGGAAGATAATTTCTTATAGACTTCATCTTTTTCCAGTTTCTCTACTTTTATCTCTCCTGAAAACATCATTAACTCAGCATGTTGAGCAATGCTTATTACACAGCTAATTAAAGCAATACCAATTGTCAGTACTAGTTTTTTCATAGTTAAAATATAATATGATTCACTCATGTCTATTCCTGTATACAAATATCTCACAAATTGTAAGAAGTTGTAGTTTATCCTTAAGTGAGAGGCTGGTTACTAGTGCATTATAATCACCTAAACTTCTAACAATCAATATAAAAATCCTGTTTCCCTTATATCTAATGTCTATTAACCTAGCGATTCTTCCGATAAAACTCGTATTTTTTCGTATGAAACCTATTTTCCAGCAAGTAGCTTTTGTTATACTATACTATAAAAACAAAACCATAAAAACTTAAATATCAACATATTACAAATAAACCCTTTTTATATCTCAGTAAAAAAGATAAATTCTCATTAGTAAAACCGTATTCCTTCATGCGAATAAGCTTCTAATAAAATCCATAGTTGTTTAGAAAAACTTACATTTATTGAAAAAATCCAAGTATATGTACCTACACTTATTCTTACAGACGATAACTTTAAGTCAACAGACCAAACGACTCTTACCATAAAAGTCCAGATAGAATAAACTATTTCGTTTATAAAGTTATTACTAGTAGTAGAGCTGTTATCTCAATGAGGTATTCATATTTTCTGTATTTTTATAGCTTTGTTGAGTCGTGTTATATCGAATATTTTGTGAGTTTATGTACGATCGTTATTCCTTTAGTCTTCCAAAAGAAAAAATTATACGTCGTTTTGAGATAAAGGTCCCAGGAACCATAGAACCTCAATACAATATTTCTCCTGGAAATACTATATCTGTTATTACTGATCTGCAGCCTAAACAGTTGACAAAAGCGGTATGGGGTATTTCAGAGAACAGAAAAACACCAATTCATAAAGTGTTTATCAAACAGGATACTCAAAAGACAACACCCCAAACAACCCAATTCCTCACCCAACGTTGTATCATCCTTGCAGACGGCTTTTATCTCTGGAAGAAGGTCTCCTATAAAAGTCGCATTCCTTACCGTATTACACTTAAGTGGAATATGCCGTTTGCGTTTGCAGGTGTATGGCAATATGAATCACACAATAATAACCAGATCTCATGTGCTATGATCACCACAGATGCTAATGAACTGATTGCACCTATCGCTACTAAAATGCCACTTATGCTTCCTCTTGAACAGGAAAAAACCTGGTTGCAAACAAACACTACATTACCTGAAATTCTACCTCTTATTAAACCCTATTCCAGCGATCAACTCCGTTTATTCCCAGTGTCTGGTCAGATTAATCAATTAGATATGAATATACCTGAAGTTACACTTCCATCGCAGCCTACTGACCAGTTTGGCAACTACGTCTTATTTGAATAAGCTATAGATTCATTTACAAGGCCACTATCTTTCACTGCCCACTTTATTTTCTCTATTTAAAACTCATTTCCAGATAGTTAATCAAAACAGTATTTAACTGTATCCAGAATCGAAACCATATCAATGGTATTCTGGTTTTCATTCAGAATACCATTGATGAAGTATGAATCCGGATTACTTGAAACAAGAAGCGATAAAATTTCTATCTCAGACCTATACAGAACTCGCCTTAGAAGCAGATCTTCCCACACGAATCAATCAGGTGGTTGATGACATAAACACCTCTGGAACCTATATCCATACATTTGAAGAACTTGACTATGGAGCCAAATTAGCCTGGAGGAATAGCAACAGATGTATTGGCAGACTTTACTGGAAATCCCTTAAAGTACGCGATATGAGACATCTCCAAACAGAACAAGATATCTTTACTGCATTACTTGAGCATCTTGATTATGCTACTAATGAGGGAAACATTCGTTCCGTGATCAGTATCTTCTCCCCCAAACACCCTTCACAAACTGAAGGTATTCGTATCCTCAACCACCAGTTAGTCCGATATGCTGGCTACTATTCAATGGATACGCATACATATATCGGAGATCCAGCCCAATATGAATTTACAAACAAGTGTCAACAATTAGGCTGGCAAAGTCCCCGTACACATTTCGACATTTTACCTCTACTCATACAATTACCTTATAGAGAGGCTCGTATGTTTACAATTCCATCAGAAAAAATAAAAGAGGTTATACTATCTCATCCTGATTATGACTGGTTCACAGATTTACAGCTTCGCTGGTATGCTGTTCCGGTCATATCCAATATGAAGCTGGAAATTGGTGGAATTGAATATACAGCAGCCCCCTTTAATGGATGGTATATGGGAACGGAGATAGGCGCCCGCAATCTGGGAGATGTCCAACGATACAATCTTCTACCTACTATAGCATACAAAATGGGTCTGAATACATCTGCTAATCACACACTCTGGAAAGATCGTGCCCTTGTGGAACTCAACATCGCAGTATTACACTCATATCAGCAGGCTGGAGTTAAAATAGTCGATCACCATACAGCATCAGATCAGTTTATAATACATAATAGTCTGGAAACCAAAAATCAGCGTGAAGTATTTGCAGATTGGGATTGGATTGTTCCTCCAATCTCTGGCTCAACAACTGAGGTCTTTCATGCTACATGGAAGAATACTATGTGTAAACCAAATTTTCTTACTCAGGAAAACATCCCATTTACTTCCGCTAAAACCTGTCTATGGCAATGATCTCACTGATAATCCAAAATATTTACAGCAGAAAAGCCAAGACTAAAATTGTTCTGTAGAATAGACCTCTCTGCATGCATACTAATTTATCAGAATATTCATTAATCTTACTCATGACAGTAAATCATTGATTTATACTAGCATAAAATGAAAAGATAGATTTTATTTGTTATATAAACACACATAAAAATGTACCTGTAAAAAGGGTATTCTACTCATTCAATTCTTGTAAAATCCAACCACACGTTTCCTTTTGTAGTAGTAAGTATATTGAATGCTATCTTAATGGATAGAAAAAAATCTTGGTGTTTTCTCTTATAAGTCATTAGAATGTACTCATTGATAACCCTTACAATCTTTCAAGTTGAAATGTTGAAGATAGGATACAAAAGAAAAAGTTTTTCCATATAGCATTATTACATACATATCTTTTTTTGTTATACCACTAATGAAGTTCACAATCAATAACTATCATTAGCAATCAGCTAAAAATAAGTATAGAGCAGGAAATACAGCATTGTTGAAAAATGAAATGATCTCTAAAGGATACACCTTATATAAAACTTATACCTTACAATATGGGTCAGTAGTAGGGATTATAGCCAGTCGTATACGATTCACTTGCGTTATTCTGTTTACTCTCTTCTTATCCACTATATCTGGTTATGCACAAAACAAGCATCTCACAGATAGCTTGCAGGCCATGTTGAAAACTATGCCAGAAGATACCAACAAAGTAGAGGTGCTTCGGCTACTATTTAATGAATACCGTTATTCTGACCATGAACAAGCCAGAATAATTGCTCAGAAAGAATTAAGCTTATCATTAAAACTAAAATATACTTTAGGAGAAGCCTCTGCCTACAGACATCTCGGAATTTCCCATGCACATAAGGGTAAAAGTGTGCAAGCAATTGAATATTATCTAAAAGCCATTCCATTGTATGAAAAAATACATGAGTCATTCTTTGTAGGTGCTTGTTTTAATAACATCGGTAGTGTATACATAGACCTGAAAGAATGGGATAAAGCTCAAAAAAATCTATTTAAAGCTATTAACATATGGAAACCATTATCAGATGGTCCCGAAGGAACATCTATAGCCTTATCTAATCTTGGAGATATCTATCTTGAGCAGAAACAATACGAGCGAGCTTTGAAAATGTATGAACAGTCGCTGGAAATAGCTCAGCAACTGAAACTCTCCTGGCTGATAGCAGGGACGCAAACAAGTATTGGCAACGTATATATCCGTCAACAAGAATATACAAAGGCAACTAACTACCTTACTAAAGCATTGGTAATAGCAGAGCAAAATCATAGTAATTCCATACTTACTCAGATATACTATTATCGAAGCGAAATTTCTCTTGCCAGTAATCAGCTCCAAAATGCTTTAGATCAAGCTTTTAAGGCATTGGCATTTACAAAAAAAACAAAATCCAGCCGATGGCAGGTAAAATGTTACAAACAATTAGCTCACATATTTACATTACAGGAAAACTATAAACAAGGAGTACACTTCCAGGATTTATATATCTCCTTGAATGACAGTTTGAATAATGTTCAGCAAGCACTTCAGATTGAAAAATTACAATACAACTATCAACTGGAAAAGAAAGACCTTATTAATCAATCTCTACTAAAAGATAAAAAACTCAAGGAAGAAGAATTTGATCGTAATAAGACAAGGCGTAGGTTTATTCTTGGGCTACTACTAATTTTTATTGCGACTACGGTTTTCTATCGGATTACATACAAGCGCCAGAAAAGGATGAATCAGACGATGGCTCTACAACAACAGGAGATAGAAGCGCAAAATGAAGAAATCAGGTCCCAAAATGATCAGATTTCTATTCAGAGAGAAGACCTTACAAAAGCAAATGCAGCCCTCAATAAACTATTTAGTATTATTGCGCATGATTTACGGGCTCCATTCCGATCTATTGAAGGTACAATTACTCTATTCGAAGAAGAATTACTTGATGCTCAGGAGATGCAGATTGTTGTTCAGAAGCTGGGAGCTCAGGTACATAAGTCTTCCGAGCTATTGGATAAATTGTTGCTGTGGTCTAAAAGCCAGCTTGAAGGCTTCCAGGTAAATCCTAAAACATTTGATTTAGCGGAAGTAATTTTCAGAAGCACCGAAATACTAGAACTCCAGGCTAACCAGAAAAAAATCAGCATTACGACGCAGATAGAACCTTCCTTGAAAGGGTATGCAGACCCTGATATGATTGAAACTATTCTACGTAATCTGGTTAGTAATGCAATCAAGTTCTGTAAAGAAAATGATACAATCTGTATTCGTGCAATCTTGAAGGGAAGTCATATTTCTGTATCTGTTCATGATACAGGACAGGGCATAGATGAAGAGGTCAGAAAAAAGATATTAACTCCCACAAGCTTTTACTCTACAGTGGGCACATCAGGTGAGAAAGGTACAGGACTTGGAATACATCTTTGTCTGGAATTCCTGGCATTAAATAATGGGCATCTACATATTGAAAGTATACCAGGAGAAGGTAGTATCTTCACGTTTACTTTCCCACGAGAGAGAAGCAAAATACATGAAGCCAGTATTTGCTGATTTAACTGAAATCATAGTCACTCAAAAGAGATTCGGAATTCCGATTGTTTTGAGGATTCATCAAAATTCTGATCAAATCTTCTCGCAGAGTAAAATTGGTAAATCTGCCATAAGATATTGGCAGGTGATAACTCAAACAGTATTCTTCTTTTTTTCCTGCTCACTTCTGGCAATTGACTGTGCCGTAATACTTGCTACCAACAATTGTAAGGCATGGTAAAGCATCAATGGCAACAGCATAATTCCAGCCATTGCTACATCCGGAAATAATACTTTAGACATAACGGTACCATGTACCAGTGATTTCTTCGAGCCACAAAATAAAGCAGTGATACGATCTTCTTGTGAAAATTTCAATAACTTACTAATCAGATGTACCACAGAAAATACCAGGAAAAATAAAGCCAGCATACCTACTCCCAACAGAAAAATATCTATCAACGTATAACTACGGAAGATACCTTCAGAAAAAGATTCGCAAAACGAAGTATAGACAATCATCAGAATAATGGTTTGATCCATCATCCGAAGCTTTTGTTTATTCTTCTCAGCAAACTCTCCCCATCGGGAATGTAACAATACACCTAATACAACAGGCAGCAATACTTGCAAGGCCAGTTTGGCAATTACATCACCCAGGTGATAATCTCCAGAATTGGCGTTCAGAAAGGAACTCATCCACAAAGGAGTAATAAAAACACCCAGTAAGCTTGAAATGCTGGCATTGAAAATTGCTGCCGGCATATTACCTCCAGCGATCGACACCATAACTACAGAAGAAGAAACTGTAGAAGGAAGAGTAGCCAGATAAAATACAGCCAACCATAATACCTCTCCATGTTGGGCTTTAAACAAGCCTTGCAAACACAGAATCAGGCAAGGGAAAAGGATAAAGGTAGTAAAGTGTATCAGTGTATGTAATCGCCAGTTGCTCAATCCTGCTTTTAACTTCTCCGGGCTTAGGCGTAATCCATAAAAGAAAAAAATCAATGACACACCATAGTTGGCTATCTCATCCATATGAAATGGACTATCTTTTGTGCCTGGATAAGGAAATAGATAAGCCAAGCCAATCATTGACAGAAGTGCAAGCAGAAAACCGTCTAATCCAGCTTTTTGCAGAATAGCTGCTATTTTCTGAAAGCCTGTAGGGGAATTACTCATAGAGAACAAATTTGTAATCAAAGAATTACTAGTGTAACTCCTCCAATTATGTTATTTGTTCCCTAGGTATAAAACAACACTTTAATTAATAGTAAAATAAGTTACTGACCAATCAGTTAACTTTGATCATGTAGACACCATCTGTGAGAGTAACAGGCGTATTATTAAACCGTAAAGCAGAAGCATATACCCAGCTCCCGCAATTATTGCTACTCTGATAAGTATCAAGTGAAAGAGTGCCTATTACTTTTCCAGAAATTTCCAGATCGAATGAGGAAATACTTTCTCCTCTGGCAGTTGCTATAACCAAATAACTACTGCCATAAAATAGTTGCGAATTAGTAGGCTTCCCAGTAGTTACATCAGAAATATAGGCCTTGGAGCCACCTTTATTTGTGTATGAGATCTTAAGAGAGCCACGATTATCTGCTGTAATAATAGATTGATTAGTACTATCCAACAACGCAAATACTAATGCGGGAGGTGAAGTCACACAAGGCTCTTCATCTTTCGAACAATTTAATAAGAGTACACTTAAGAGTAGTAATAAGGTAATTTTGGAAAAAATGTTTTTGCTAAGCATATTCCGGGTTAGAATATAGAATTAAATAATTTAAAATATTTTAGACAACTTCAAGGCCTCAAAGATACAATACGACATGCATAAATTCACATATAGTAGGTATAACCTTTTTTAAAGGCAGTTACTTTCCCACCAAAGGACTTTCTAATAAAAAAGCCTCTCTGTCCTTGCTACTAAGTATTAGCAGAAAAGACAGAGAGGTCGAAAGAATCCAGAAATATACTACAGAGCAGGTTTTGGCACCTGAGTAGTTACTACTTTTTGGGTAACATACAGGTGAATCATATACATCATTGCTACTGTAACCAGAATAGAACCGATCACCACATAGCTTAGAATATCATAGTGTTCAAGAGGAGCATCCTTCGATTTTTGAACTACAATCAAACCTGCCACGGCAGAGGCTATTCCTCCTGAGATCTGCTGTATAGAAGAGTTGACTCCCATAAAAGCACCTCTATCCTGAGGTAAGGGTACTGCACTCACCAAAGCAGAAGAAGAAATCATACGGGAAGAAATTCCAACAAAGAGAATAACATTGATCGGAATAACTGTCCATAAAGGAGTAATTCCCAAATGACAATAAATAAATATCATCACACTACTGATGGCCGAACCGATACAAAACATTCTATACTTACCAATTTTATCGCTAACTTTTCCAACAACAGGTCCAGCGATCATAGCACAAACACCTGTAACCATATAAATCATAGGCAGGTCATCCAGTGACAATCCAAGGTTATGAACACTAAATGCGCTTCCAAATGGCATAAGCATAAATCCGCCTGTTGCTAAAAGAGCTGTAGAAGCAAATGCTTTCAAATACTCAGGTTGTGAGACTGTATGGACCAGATGCAGAAATGGATTCTTGTCTGACCGAATTCTTAAATGAGCATCTATAGGTTGCATATATATAAATACAGCAATCCATATCAATATGCTTATTCCTACAATCATCAGAAATGGAGAATGCCACCCCAGATGATTGGCCAGATATAAACCTACTGGAATACCAAGAATCTGACTGGACGCAAATGCCATTTGTACAAATCCCATTACCTGCCCTCTTACTTCCATTGGAAAAAGGTCTGTAATAATAGCAAACCCGATAGATCCTATTACACCACCAAATATACCTGTAACTACCCTAGCAGCCAACAGAGATTGATAATCAGGCGCCATCCCACAAAATAGCGTTCCGATAATAAAACCGGCGTAAAAGAACAAGAGTAATTTTTTACGGTCAAACTTATCTGCAAATCCTGCAGCCAGTAATCCGGATGCACCTGCACTAAATGCATAGGCAGAAACAACCCATCCGAATTGTTTGGTTGAAATAGTAAGCTCTTTCATTAACTGTGCACCCAAAGGTGACAGTACCATAAAATCCAAAATGATTGAAAACTGAAGAATAGCTAGTATGGCGATAATAAATATCTGATAGCTTGTAAATTTTTTTTCCTTAGATGTAGCTTTATTTTCCATGAACAGGTGTAGTTAAGTTGTTAGTCTGGCAACTCTTCACAGAAGAAGCCAGCCTCTCTTAGTAAAAAGATAATGTCCTGCGGGTACAACACAGACGAATTGGATTTCACACGTAATACCCTGTCTGTATCATCCTGAGCTATATTCCAATGAAGGATTCGGGTATCAGCATTCAGGACAGGCGTTATTGTCAGCAGATCTTTTTTGTTTCGGATATTGGTCCGAAAAATTAAAATGTCATTTTGCGTTGTAGTGATAGTCATAACTGATAAAATTTGCAATGAGGCATTGGTGTACATAAAAAATGTAAATCACATCTGATCATCAATCAGTCCATACTGATAGGCGACAGGTAGTACTTGTCTGTTGGGAAGACGTATCAGACAGATGCTTTACTTTATAAACTACTGAGTTATTTTACTGAGGCGGCTTATTTTTGAACTATATAGTAAATAGACTACACGTATCTACTAAGGCTCAATTTACTGTGACTATATATTCATCTGAAAAAAATTTGCATGAGTGGTATCCAGAATAGTTAAGTTCTTATATTGAATATATTTATGGTTTTAATGCCTTTATTACCAGAGTAAGCGTCTGTTCAATGTAATCATCTGTTAAGCTAAAATCCCGGTTCCCCATATTCTTGCCGGTTTGGTGAAATCGAATCAAGTTATAAAGTGGGGCAAAGGCTATTGACCAGAATACTTCAACAGGTACACTAACTAACTCTCTATTTTGTATCGCGTTCTGTATAAACTTCCCCATAACCTCTTTAAAGTCTTCGACAATAGAAGCAGTTATTTTATCTCTATAAGGAGAATGTTTAGCTTGTTCAAAGAAACAGGTTGAGATACCCTGCTCCATACAATACCGAACCCGGTTATACCACTGAACACGTAATCCCTCTGCAAACGGCATTTCAGGAGAAAAACTCTCAAATGTGGCGGCAATCATCTTCTTTCCTTCTTCTATCCCCAACTTTACAATCAAATCATCTTTATCTTTATAATAGATGTAAAGAGTAGCAGGAGATACGCCTGCTGCCTTTGCCAACTTTTGCATACTAAAACCATCAAACCCTTCATTCACAAGCATTTCCAATGCTTTTACCTTTACTATACTTTCTTTATTTTCATCTCTTGTTCTCATTGAATACAAATATAAATGAATGTTCGTTTACTTATAAAGAAAAGACAAAATATTTTTTATAAAGATCACGACACATAAAAAAATCCATTGCTGGTATGCAATGGATTTTCAGAAGCAGTTTAGTATACTTATTTCTTTGTTGCCAATTGTAAGTTATCCTTATGGGTACCCCAATGATACCCTATTTCAAACGGTAAGGGTTTAACCCGACTACTGTCTTTGTAGTCATGGTCAAGTTCTTTCTGGAAACGGCCTTTAAACTCTTCAATAGGAGGTGTATACACTCCATATAGTTGTACATTCCATTGAGCAGAGTCGTAATATTTATAGGCAATCCCTGTATCATCCTGTAAAATGGCCTTACATTTTCCAAGCATTGCATTTCTGATGGTTGAAAATGACTCATAATGCATCAGATAGCTGGCAGACTTCAAATACCCAACACATCCCTCAGGCAAAGCATCCAGAAAAGCTTTTATAGCAGGTTTCACCTTAACTCCATTATCCGAAAGATCTCCAGAGTAGTAAAATACAGATTTAGGTTTCCGCATATCTGTATCCAGGAAATCAATCCGAACCAAACGAGGTAATTTTTTAGGAGAATCGCTTGCTGTACCAACCCAGTTCATTGTCTGCCCATTCTCCATCAATAATAAGGGTTGTATTTTTGTAACTATATGATTAGTACGTACAAGAAAAGTACAGATCATGGGTACTACTCCATTAATCTTTGGCATATCTGCCGACATTTTTTTTGTCAGAAAATAACTACGCTGAAAAATATCTCTCAATGCACCTTGCATGGCTTCACAATAGGCAGAAACATCCTTCTCTGACTTATTGTTGAGATCAGGTAGATCACCTATAGGTTCCAGTCCAAATAAATAGTACTTGTCTGCCTTAGGGAAGAAAGTAGTAGCGTGAATAAAATCAGGTCCGGAAAACGGATAGAAGACAGTTGTAGCAGATAAATTTTCTAGTTCGGTCTCTGACCAGTTGCGCATCTTACCCAGGCGTTGTCTGTTGACACGAGCCCAGCTGCTATCCATTGTTGCGGCAAATTTCTTCCAGGAAGTATACTCACTTACAGCTTTATAAGGATTGGTATCTCCATCCTGCATACCTGCAATAATTCGTGATGTATAATCATCCGTACGATCAAAGGATATGGGATCTGCTGTAGGTTCTGACTTTACAGAATCTTTGTGAGAAACAGAGTCAACTGTGGCAACATTCTCTTTTTGTTCGTTTTGGGTATCAGTACCACAGGAAAAAAATCCAATACAGCACAATAGTAAAAAATAAGAACAGTATACCTGAACTTTCATGTAAATAAGGTGCAAGGTTAAAAGTTGTTAAAATTATGTAAATCCTGAACAAAGGTAGTAGCTTTGTCAGTCGAAGCAGGCGCAAAATACATAAAACAAAAGATTATCAACAGATAAGCCAAAGGTAACTCAGCCATTTAATCCGTTTTTTTCTAAAAACTGGTAAAGCACTAGTAACTTCTGTATGATTGATTGTTTTACTCTCATTGAAAGATCTCATTCTGCATACAACACATGTCATCTGCTAATGACATGTGTTCCTGAAATTATATATGAATCTGGTTATTGATATTGGCAATTCTTCTGCAAAAGTAGGTTATTTCGGAGCAGACTCTTCTCACTCTATTTATAAGAGAGTCGATTCCAGTGAATTACCAGCTATAGCAATGGAGATGAAGCCCGACTTTATATTAATCTCATCCGTTACAGGAGATGCTGAAACGTGGAAAGAGACTCTTTCAGATATAACGTCTGATATCTGGATTCTAAACAGTCAGTTACCATTACCATTTAATAATCATTATAAAACTCCTCATACTCTTGGAACTGATCGTATTGCAGCAGTAGCTGGCGCGCAGGCATTATACCCACAGCAATCCTGTCTGATTATTGATGCGGGAACCTGTATTAAATATGAATGGCTGGAAAATGGCATAGACTATAGGGGAGGAAGTATATCACCCGGATTGTATATGCGCTTTCAGGCTATGCATACGTTTACCCGTAAATTACCTTTGTTGGAACCGGAACAAGAAGCATTTCTTACAGGCACTACGACACAGGAAGCAATGCAAAGTGGAGTTATCAAAGGTATGACAGCAGAAATTGAAGGGATTATTGAGCAATACAAACAACAATACTCTGTTAGTAATGTAATTATTTGTGGGGGGGATGCACATTTTTTTGAAAGGCAGCTTAAAACTCCGATATTTGTTGTTTCGGAATTAGTTCTGATTGGCTTAAATCATATTCTAAATTATACTATTGACAATTTAAAGAGATAGTAATATAGAAGTATAGTGATTCATTTTCTTAGTAGAGAATTGATTCGTATACTTTTATTCTAAAATCCTGAACTCTGAACCTATTTCACATGCGTTTTTTTCTCAGATTATCTTTTGTCTTTGCTTTTATTCTTTGTAATACTGTTTTACAGGCCCAGAATATGGGAAGCTCTCCTTACTCTCAATTAGGGATCGGAGATATCGTAAACCCTGCCTTTGGGCCTCAACAAGCGATGGGAAGTGCAGGTGTTGCTTATTCCAATGGTTTCTTTATTAACAATATCAACCCTGCTTTATGGGCCAGAAACAGAAGTGTTACACTGGAAGTTGGCGTGATAGGTCAGTATAAAAAAATGAGTACAAGTGATGCATCCAAGACAGTAACGGGCGGTACACTAAATAACCTGGCACTGGCACTTCCTGTAGCGCGTTACTGGACAACTGGATTGGTTTTGTCTCCTCTTAGTTCTGTAAACTATGATATTAGTGATACTAGAATATTAACAGGTACAGCTTATACGGCAACCACACGTTACCTAGGTAAAGGCGGATTTACCAGTTTAAACTGGAACAATGGATTTAGCTTATTAAAGAACCGGTTATACCTTGGATTGCAAACCTCTTATATTTTTGGGGCTACAACTAAGGAGAATATCAGTCAAGTTCATGGACTTCCTTTTACCTCTGCGTATACTCAGAATATCACAGCATCCGGATTTACCTTCAAACCGGGATTTGCCTATCGGAAACGAGTTAACTATGACAAAAAAGATAGTTTAAAAATTGTATATGTGAGTTTTGCAGGTACTTATGATATACCAGGAAGAATTAATCTTCAAAGAGATCGGGTACTGGAAAATCGTTCAGACAATGGAGAATCGGGCCCCTTCGGACAAGATAGTCTGGTAAAAAATGAATCAGGGAGGGTATTGATGCCAGGTGGGTTCAGAGCAGGCTTTAATATAGAGAAACCATTCAAATGGGCTGTATCCGGAGATTTCTATTACAAAAACTGGTCAGGTTACGATATCTCCTATAATACAGATTCACTATCATCAGCCTATGGATTTGGTGTAGGAGCCGAATATACTCCCGACATTAACTCTGTCAACAGTTATCTGAAACGTGTAACACTCAGAGCTGGTTTTAACTATAGTCAGATGCCAATCAAGTATAACGATAAACAATTATCTGACCGAAGCATAAGTTTTGGGGCATCGTTCCCGGTTACTACTCAGGATCGAAGTGCGCTTTCTTATCTGAATGCAACATTTGTTCTGGGTCAGCGTGGTGACAAAGCGATGGTTAAGGAGAATTACTTCAAAATTGTATTTGACTTTAGTATTAGTGCATTTGACTGGTTCCGCAGGTATAAGATTGATTAAGGCATGGTATTTGGTGCTGTATTTTCTTCCATCTATATATCGCTATGAAAAATACACTAACAAAAAGCAAAATACTGACCCTGGGGTTGGTATTTTGTGTTTTAATGACTTCCTGTGAAGAAGAGGCTCCTGCCCAGCAAACAGGCAAATACAAAGGGCCTAAACGGGAAGAGGATAACATGGAGTTGATTATGACGGATTCAGCCCGATTAAGTGTTCGGCTGCAGGCACCTAAGCTGTTAGTGATGCAAAATGAAGATCAACATTTTACGAAAGGGATCTTTATTGAGTTTTACAATAAAAACGGCGTTAAAACTACTACACTACGAGCTGACAAAGGGGTTCAATACCGGTCTACTAACGTACACATTGCGCTTGGAAATGTAATAGTTACCAACCTGGAAAAGAATCAGACATTAAAAACAGAGCGCCTTAACTGGAATCCGGATACTAAAAAATTGTATACAGATAAATTTGTTACAATTATTACTCCAGAAGAACGGATAGAGGGAACAGGTCTCGAAGCAAAGCAGGATTTTAGCTCTTATACAATGCGCAAAATTTCAGGAGTATTTTCTGTAGACCAATAATATTTTATTTTAAGTATACGCTTTATTTTAACGAAGAAATAGATATCTGTGTAAACTGTAATTATGCAACTATCTATTTTCGCATTCATTATACATCAATTCCGACAGTGAAACTTATTGACGTACTTTTATTATATCCGGCATTTGCACTTCTGCTTATTGGCCTGCATCAAATTCTGTTAAGAGGTTTTGCCCAGAGTTATTGGATTTTGATGTTTGCTCTGATTTTATTGTTTGGATACCAATGGCGTAGAACGAAGCAGGCAACTCAGCAGACAAGTAAAGAACCACCACAGTCAACATCAAAAGCTACCAGAAAGAAAAAGTAATTATTAATTATGCTCTCTTTAAAAGAGAAGAGATGAAGCATTAGTCTATTTAAAATATTTTATCTGACACTTCATGAATTCTGTACTGGGTATATTTCTGGCATTGGTATCTGCTGTTTTTTTTACCAGTATTGAAATTGCCTTTGTTTCTGCCAGCAAACTTCACATAGAGTTACAGGAAGAACAAGGCTTATACTCAGGCAAGGTATTATCTCGGTTTGTAAAAAACACTTCCGGATTGATTGGTACAACGTTGATCGGAAAGATCCTTTCAACTGTAGCTTATGCGATATTGGTATTCAGTCAATTATATCCCTGGTTAAAAGATCTTCTCCAGACTACTCTGTACAATCATAGTTATATTTTATTGCCACTATCCTTACTTCTGATATTTACAGGGTATTATCTGGTTGTAGAATGTCTCACAAAATTCTTGTTTCTGGTGAATCCTCATCGCTGGTTACAAATTGCCATCATTCCCTTTCGGGTTGCCTATATTCTTCTGTATCCCTTTATGACTGGTATGGCTACTATTTCCCGATGGGTAATCAAGCATGTACTACGTATTCCGGAAAAAGACATACAACCCTTGTTTAGCCAGACAGAATTAACTGTATATCTGGAACAACTGGACTATACAGAAACAGCCAAAGAAGAAGATGAGGTAGATACTCAGATCTTTAACAATGCACTTTCATTCAAACGAATCAAGGTGCGGGATTGCATGATTCCCCGCACAGAAATTTCTGCAATAGATATCGAAGAGGGTATGAGTGAGTTAAAAAGGGAATTTGTAGAAAGTGGGCATTCTAAGGTGTTGGTATACAAAGACTCTATTGATAATATCATTGGGTATTGTCATGCGATAGAGTTATTTAAAAAGCCAAAGGATATTCAACAACTTTTGACTCCTGTAAAAATCGTAGCCGAAACTACTCCTGTTACAGATGTATTAATAGAATTGACACAGTCACAAAAGAGCCTGGCAGTGGTTGTGGATGAATATGGGGGCACTTCTGGTTTGGTTAGTATTGAAGATATTATTGAGCAATTGTTGGGTGAGATTCAGGACGAATATGATATAAGTGAAGACTGGGTAGAAGAAAAGCTAAACGAGTCGACCTACTTACTGAGTGCACGTCATGAGATTGATTATCTGAATGATAAATACAATTTAAATCTTCCAAAGGGCGAATACGGTACATTGGGAGGGCTGATTATTTCAATCTATGAAGATCTCCCTTCTGTAAATAAACAAATTCAGCTATCTCCTTTTACATTTACAATCCTGTCAATGAAGGATTCACATATTGATGTTGTTAAATTATCCATTGAGGAGAGTAAAGATTAAATTTGCGCTATGTCAGAAAAGATACCTGATACAACCATCGAAACAAAAGCCAGTTTACGTCGTACATACCTTACCAATCAGAAAAAGTTGTCACAGCAAGAGGTCCAGAGCTTAAGTCAACAAATTTCTGATCAGTTATTTCTGACTTTCAACTTTCACACTCTCCAGACAATACATTGCTTTTTACCCATTGTAAAGAACAATGAAATCAATACATGGCTTATAATACAAAGGCTCCAGCAAGACTTCCCGAATACTCAGATTGTAATACCTAAAACAGATGCAGCATCCCTTTCAATGATTAGCTGTTTGCTAGCACAGGATACAGTTCTTACAGTATCAGACTGGGGTATTCAGGAACCGGAAGTTATTGAAAGAATAGAAACTACACAGATAGATTATGTATTGGTTCCACTCTTAGCCTATGATCGACAAGGATACCGCGTAGGTTATGGAAAAGGATTCTATGATCGGTTTCTGGCACAATGCCGTCCGGATGTAATAAAGATAGGATTATCTTACAATGTTCCCGTAGAAAAAATAGAGGATATAGATCAATATGATATTCCTTTGGACTATTGTGTCACTCCTGAAACAGTATGGATGTTCTGATAGCTCCTGGGTCTTATATACATACCGATACATATGATACTCATACAGTGGAAATCTACCTTTATCCGGGCATCAACCAACAGATAAAGGTAGACACTGAATTATTATTTGGCAAAACGTAAGCGATAATCAGCCCGAGCCTTCCCTTTGCTAATGTCAGTTAGCTTTGATTGAATCAGGCGCTTCTTCATAGCAGACACCTTATCTACAAACAATACTCCCTGCAAGTGGTCATATTCATGCTGAATGATCCTGGCAGGAATACCTTCATATTCTTCAGTATATTCGTTCCAGTTCTCATCAAAATAGTGAATCTTTACTTTTGGAGGACGATTTACGTCGGCACGAATACCGGGAATACTCAAACAACCTTCTTCAAAAGCCCACTCCTCGCCTGTCTCTTCCAGAATTGTTGGATTGACAAATACCTTTTTAAACTTTTGCAATACCTCATCTTCCTCATCCATAGGACTACCATCTGTTACAAATATTCGGACGCTCATTCCTATCTGAGGGGCAGCCAAGCCTACTCCACTGGCATTGTACATGGTCTCATACATATCATCTACCAGCTTTTTAATATCAGTTCCTTTCTCAATTGGCTGTGCGACTTTTTTCAGAACAGGGTCGCCATACGCTGTAATAGGATAAATCATAAACTAAATCAGTGAAAACGTTTTTACAAAGATAGGCAAAAAAAGGCGGGCAGGAAAAAAAAGGAGAATTTGAAAGTCAGCATGTTTTTAATATATTTGGTATAGCTAGATAGATTACAGCATTTATTCTGTTTTTATGAACAAATAAATACCAAACATCGATATGAAGGAAATTGAAAGTTTATTACCTCATAGGGATCCATTTCTCTATGTAGATTCCATTATTTCGGCCACACTGGAAGAAGTAATCGGAATAAAGCAATTTGATAGTTCTGATTCATTTCTGAATAGCAGCTTTCCGGAAACATCTTATGTGCCTGGAATGATTTTAATTGAGTCAATGGCACAATGTGGTGGAGCCGGAGCCCGAAAAATAAACGCAACCGAAGGGCTTTTTGGCCTGGCAGGTATCGAAATGGCATGTTTTCACGCAGGTGTAGAATTCGGCAAGACAGTCAAAATGATTATTAAAAATCTTAAAATAAGCACTAAGATCGTAAAACAATCAGGTATAGCCTATGTGGATGAAGTTCCTGTCGCAGAAGCAACCTGGGTATGTATTAAGATTCAATAACCTATCTTATAAGCATTGCCTCCTTTCAAAAGATTTTAGGATAGTACTATTGAAGAAAACCAGTAGACAGGTCTGTTATTTTCTTGATTCCATAAAAGATTGTAGAATAATAGCAGCACTGACTTTGTCTATGTTTGATTTATCCTGACGATCTTTCTTTTTCATTCCACCAGCTATCAGAGTCTGTTGAGCCATGATGGAAGTAAAGCGTTCATCCACTCGATGAACAGGTGTATCAGGAAATTGTGCCTTTAACCGCTTAACAAATCCTTCTACATGGGGGGCGATTTCGGATGGTGTATTATCTGTCTGTTTTGGCTGCCCAACCACAAAGCCCTCTACTTCTTCCTGTACCATATAGGATTTGAGGAATTCCATCAATTGGTGTGTAGCAACTGTATCCAAAGGGGAAGCTATAATCTGTAAAGGATCTGTTACAGCTAGTCCTGTTCGCTTCAACCCATAATCAATTGCTAAAATACGTGGCATATAGTATGTCAATAAGATTCCAACTATATACTGGAATCTTATGTATGTCTTTTTTTAATTTAAAATCGCAATCTGCTTTACCACCTCTCGTACCTCTTTTTCCAGTTCAAGCACCTTTGGAAACAGAATTTCGTTTTCTATACGGGCATGTGTGTGCAGTTCTGTCTCAAAGGATTTCAACTCTGCAAAAACAACCTTCAGATGCTGACTGCTTCCTGGACGTAATGTATAGTTATTAGTGATCTCACGTATACCAACCATTTCATCGTCATGTGTTTCATGATCATCCGCAAAATGCTGAACAGACTTGCTTCCCAGTTCAAAGAACACTTTTCCCAGAGATACTTTACGTTGTTGAGCCTTTTGAAGTAACGCAACATAGTTAAAGAGGGTATCTTCTTCTTCGTGAATATGTAGAATAAAGTCTTCAACAAAAAGAGGGAACAAAAGCTGAAGGTCTTTTATACATGGATCTGATTCGTATCGTAGCGTCTCTACAAGATGAGCCATATAAGGCAATGTTTGCTTTACAAAAACAGCATGGGTATGACGCAGAAACTCTATAATCAAATCAACCGGAAGATTTTCCAGGGTAAGAGATTTGGTATTCTTCTGCTGTAAAGCATATTCCAAACTATGCACTACCTGAGACACATTCAATCCCCGACGCCGACAAACTTGTTCCAGTGTATCATCTGCATATTCATAAAACCGAATACCAAAATAATACAATACATGTGCATACACATAGTTATCATCTACAAGTTCAGTAATTTTACGGCGAAGAATGGTATGTTCCATAAGTACTTGTCTTTCTTACAAAGGTAGAAAAATCTTTTAATGAAGTGGTTTAGCCTGCAAAAAAACAATATACAGAAAAGACTACCAATGATAAAAATCATTGTATGTATATCTTTATTGTTTAATTGAGAAAAAACGCAGCTTATGTGTTTTTATTGCCAGCAAAAAACGTGCGAATCCCGTCTATCAAATTTCTCCACTATCATTGCACTTTTTTCTTTATTTTTATAGATACATTCTAGCTTAAAAAATTTAACCTTAAGTTTGCCATTACAGTCTGAATCATTCTTCTTTGGAGAATGTATTAAATGAAAAAGCCTCACTTACAATGAAGGGGCAAAATGGAAATAGCATAAACTATACTCTGTATATAAACTGCTTACCTAACAGATGGTAGAGATAGTAAGTATTAATTTTAATTATTTAAACACATGAGTACAATACGAAATTCCAGCTTTTATGTGCGTTTACCTATTTTGCTGGCCGTAACTCTGGCTGGAGGGATTTTTCTGGGAGCAAAAGTCGGAGGAAACAGTAACAATGGTAATGTGGCCAAAAGTTATCAGAAATATCGGGAGATACTTTCGCTAATTGACCGGGATTATGTGGATACTGTCAACATTGAAAAGCTGGTAGATTACTCCATTGAGAAGATGCTGGAAAAACTAGATCCTCACACAGCCTATATACCCGCCAGTGACATTCAGATGGCTCGTGCACAACTGGAAAGTGACTTTGATGGAATCGGAGTTGAATTTAATATATTTCGGGACACTGTCTCTGTGATTGCCCCTCTTGCGGGTGGTCCGTCAGAATCAGCGGGCATTCGGGCTGGTGATAAAATTGTTGAAGCCAATGGTGTAAAGCTTACAGGTAAGAGTTTGGATAACAATCTTGTGTTTACTTCTTTGAGAGGTCCCAGAGGCTCAAAAGTTAAAATCGGCATTGTCAGAAAAGGTGTAAAAGAGGTAGTCTATTTCAATATTACCAGAGATAAAATACCTCAATTCTCTATTGAGTCATCACATATGGTTGACAATGCTACGGGTTATATCAAAGTTAGCCGCTTTGCAGCCAATACCTATGATGAATTCAAGAAAGCTCTTGGAAATCTGAAAAAGCAGGGAATGCAACAACTCGTTCTGGATCTGCGTGGCAATCCTGGTGGCTATATGGATAGAGCTACCAATATGGTTGATGAACTACTGGCAGGAAACAAGTTAATCGTCTATACAGATGGCAAAGAATCACGCTATGATCAGAAAGTAAATGCCTCTCAGCCAGGTATCTTCGAAAAAGGTCCTATCATTGTGTTACTGGACGAAGGAAGTGCTTCTGCTTCGGAAATTGTAGCAGGTGCCTTGCAGGATAATGACAGAGCATTGGTAGTAGGACGTCGTTCGTTTGGAAAGGGACTCGTACAGGCTCCAATCCCTCTTGAAGATGGTTCTGAGTTACGCCTTACGATCTCCAGATACTATACTCCTAGTGGCCGTAGCATTCAAAAAGAATATACGCATGATGGTACAGATGACTATGATCGTGATATAGAAAAACGCTATGAACATGGAGAGTTCTTTAATGCAGATAGTATTAAATTTAATACATCTAAAACGTACAAAACAGCTAAAGGTCGTACAGTATATGGTGGAGGTGGAATCATGCCTGATGTATTTGTAAGTCTGGATACCAACTACAATACCAAATACCTTGCAGAGTTGTATAACAGCAATATTGTTCGGGAATATGCACTTAACTATGCCACAGATCATCGTAAAGAACTTGACAAAATGAGTTTTGCTGACTTTCGTAAAAAAGTTACCATCACAGATGCCATGTTACAGGATGTAATCAAGATGGCCAACCAAGCCAACATTACCTATAACGATAAAGACTTTCAGCGCTCCAAAGCATTCTTATCCAATCAGTTAAAAGCACTGATAGCACGTACAGTATGGAGACGTTCAGAGAAAGATGGTTTAAATAATGAATATTATCAGATTACCCTGGAACAAGATCCTGTATTCCAGAAAGCACTACAGTCTTTCCCTAAAGCAGCGGCACTGGAACAAGGCAAATTGGCAAGTAGCAAATAATTATATCTCATTCTTCTAGTAAAAAGGCCTTCCCTGATTTATAGGAAAGGCCTTTTTGCTTTTTGCAATAGTTGGAATCATTTTATGGAAAGGCTAGGAAGGATAAGCCAAGTATTAGTCATCATTTTATGCTCCTGAATGTAATGTATAAACTATGCTTGAGCTTTTCTTAGGTCGAAAAAAATCTTGCAGTTAATTCTATGCAAAAACTTTTTTGCGGTGTATTCCACGCATTGACAACTTTGTGGTGAACTTTAGATATAACCCACCTTGAAGAGAGTTTGCGGTGTATTCCAATCACAAACGTCTTTGCGAGGAATACACCGCAAAAATTCGGATGCGTTTATTTCACCGCAAACAAAATGTTGCAGTGAATTCCACTCAAAAAATTGTTTGTAGTGAGTTATGCGCAAACGAAAAAATGATCGGAGTTCAGGTCAAATACTCAAGTTGATTCTAACGTGAAATGGGGGAAAGAAAATCTTTGACATCTGTGTATATCCTTTACATCCATGATTCTGAAAACTTTCATCCCCTTAAATTTGTAATTCTGCTAGCTGCAATGTCGATTTTATCTTTCCATTGATAAAATGTCACTCTTCTACTTTTGGGGTAAGCTGGGTAAGTTCGGGGTAGATTTTGGGGTAATATTAACTGCCTGATACTGAGGCGGGGGTAAGCGGGGTAGAATTCCCATATATACGTATATAAAGAATAATATAAAAAATACTATATATAGTATATACATACCCCCACTATTCCCGTCTGTTCCGGGAGAGTTTCCGGCCAAAAATGCACCCCCTCTTACCCCGCTTCTGTATCAGGCAGTTAACCCATCCCCGTATGCTACCCCATCATTCCCCAGCTTACCCCATCGTTTTTGAAAACCATATTTAATCTTTGAGGCTCGCTTACCTACCTTTTTCCTATCTACGCTATACTATATATACTCCACCCAACCAGCTATACTCTGAGTAGGTATTCAGATAATTTCTTTTCATTCAAAAGTAAAATTGCAATCATGTTGCAAAAACTAGTATATTTGTATATTATTCAGAAGCAGACCATCAAGCATAGCATTTTCAATAGGTAATGAATACGTACAAGATACTTCAAAGAATAGCCCTCTACAGCTTACTACTATTCATTGGAGGAATATTCGGTAACAGCCTGCAAGCTCAGGAGAACTGTCAGTTATCGGTTAGTGGCACAGTAGTACATTCCCAACAACAACCTTTTCCAGGGGCGGTTGTATTTATTGTTGAGCTAAAGCAAGGGACTACTACAGATGAGAAAGGGCGCTATTATATTGATCATGTTTGTCCAGGTACCTATACAGTTATTTGCCAATATGTAGGTCACCACACAGATTCTACCTATATTCAGATAACCAAGTCGCAAGGTAATCTTAACTTTCATCTGAACGAGATGGAAGAAACACTGGAAACCGTTGTGGTACAAGGCACTCATCAGGAAAATGCGACTTTACTACCACAACAATCGTTACAAGGTAAGGATCTGGAACGTATACAAGGCATAGCGCTGGGTGAAATGGTCAAGACACTGCCAGGTCTGAATTCTATTCAAACAGGTCCCAGTATTTCCAAACCTGTTATCCATGGTCTGCATAGCAACCGGGTACTGATTCTCAATAACGGTATCAGGCAAGAAGGTCAACAATGGGGTAGCGAACATGCACCTGAGATAGATCCGTTTGTAGCCAAACGAATTACAATTATCAAAGGAGCCTCCAGTGTCAGATATGGGGCTGATGCTATAGGGGGAGTGATTCTGGTAGAACCAGATCCTCTGCCACAAACCAATAAGATTTCAGGAGAAATAAACCTTCACGCATTTAGTAATAACCGTCAAGGGACAGTATCAGGTTTGATGGAAGGTGGATTAAAAAAAATAAATGGCTTAGGATGGCGTGTACAGGGAACGTATAAAAAGGCAGGTACTTCACGTACTCCAGACTATTATCTTACCAATTCCCAATTTGAAGAAGCAAACATTTCTGCAGCAACAGGGTATAAAACCGCTAAGTATGGCTTCGATGTATTTTTCAGCCACTTCTCTACCAAGATAGGCATATTCACCGGATCACATATCGGCAACCAAACGGATCTGGAAAATGCCATTAACGCAGACCGTCCACTGGTTTCATCCAAATTCTCCTATAGCATAGGCAGGCCTTATCAGGACATCTCTCACAATCTGGCTAAAGTCAATGCATTTTACATCAGTCCAGCCTTGGGTAAATTCAGTTTATTATTCGGGTATCAGTATAATTTCCGCCAGGAATACGATGCTCCTTCTGTACGTAGCACCAATATCCGCTTCCGTTTGTACACGTATACCTATGAGTTGCTGTGGGAACACAAACCTATACTACCCAATACAACGGGAACAATAGGTGTATCTACTGTCTATCAGGGTAACAATGTAGGTGGAAACGTATACCTGATCCCTAACTTTAACAATCAGGGTATAGGTGGATTTATCATCGAGAAATGGGCTAAAAATCAATGGCAGGCAGAAGCAGGTATTCGTTATGATTACCGGCATCTTGATGTGTATCGCAGAAAGCAAGGTAGTCAAAGTGTAATATCTCCTGGTTATACGTATACAAGTTTTTCAGGTACATTAGGTACGACCTATCAACCCCATCAAAATCTTAGTATTAATCTGAACTTCTCTTCTGCCTGGAGACCACCTACTGCTGCAGAACTGTATAGTGCAGGTGTGCATCATGGAGCGGCAGCCTATGAAAAAGGTGACTCAGCGCTTTCGATTGAGCAGTCGTATCATACTACAGTTAGTCTTAACTGGAAACCTACAGATAAACTCAGTGCAGATATTGGTGTATATTCCAATTATATGCCAGGCTATATTTATCTTAAACCGGATTCTGTACCGATTGTAACCATCCGTGGAGCATTTCCAGCTTATACCTATACCCAGACCAATGCACTCTTTAAAGGCCTGGATGCTACTCTGAAATATCAGTTTCTGCCTTACCTGTCCTGGCAAGGCAAACTCGCTATGGTACGGGCACTGAACAGAACTACCGATGAGTATTTGCCTTGGATACCAACAGATCGGATTGAAAACACTATCCGCTATGAGAAAACAAAGTGGAAGAAGCTTACCAATGTATATGTAGCTATTAGTGTTCTGAATGTATCTAAACAAAGACGCGTCCCTCCTACTTACACGACAACCACTACTGAAGGAGGAGCTACCCGGACTATTTATGTAGGAGACTTTGCTCCTCCTCCAGTAGGCTATATGCTACTGAGTGCAGATATGGGCTTTGCATGGCCTGTTGGGAAGTATGTAGCTGATATTGGGGTATCTGGTCATAATTTGGCCAATGTCCGGTATAGGGACTATTTGAACCGCTTTCGCTACTTCTCAGATGAAATTGGTCGAAATATAATCATACGGTTAAAATTCAGTTTCTAATTAGTCTTCCCCGCTCGGTGAAATTTGGAGTAGTGAGACAATTATTCTTTAGAATTTTATTGCAACAATGTAGCACAAACAAAAACTTTCCTTACATTTGCAACACAATTGCAATAGTTCCACATTAATCCAGATTGCTATGACAAACCACACATTCAAAACCATGCTACTATGGACGAGTATCGCTTCATTGGCAGTGTTCAGCAGTTGTTCCAAAGAAGATGATCCGGAACCTTTAGAACAGGAGTTAATTACAACAGTTACGTTGTCACTAACTAAATCAGGAAGTTCGACTCCTGTAAGTATTTCATTTAAAGACCCTGAAGGTGATGGAAGTGGTACTATCACGCCGGATACCCTGGTGCTTGAAGCCAACACAAGCTATACAGGCGCATTGACTATTCTAAATGAAACGCTTTCTTCTACAGCAGAAGGATATAATGTAACAGCCGAGATTGAAGAGGAAGCAATTGCTCACCAGTTTTATTATCAGGCTACAGGAGCACAGTTGACTGTAACAACTACAGACGTAGATAGTAATAACTTGCCATTAGGTCTAAAATCTACCATTGCAACTACTACAGCATCTAAAGGCACATTAAAAATTACCTTAAAACATAAACCAGGTGAAAAAGCAGCAGGGGATGCTATTACAAAAGGGGAAACAGATGTAGAAGTTGTCTTCCCTGTGAAGATTCAATAATCACAATTGCAATCACCTTCACTTAGACACTTTTACTATACTCCTCATAAAGAGATCCTTTGTGAGGAGTATTATTTTTCCAGAAACCCTTTCACAAAATCCGAAACCAGATAACTAATTAATTTTCCAGTGGTGGGATCTTTCCGGCCATCTGTCAACTGAGTAGCTCCTTCACAAATATGCAGATAGGCCACCGTACACTGTAAGGCTGTTGTATATAGATACCACCGGGCGAGTGTAGCCGAAATACCAGAAGGAGTCATGGCACTTGACAATACATCTTCAATACAATCCAGATCCAATTCTATCCCTGCCAGAGTATCGTTGGTAAATTCTATAGCCGAGTATACGGTATCCTTGAAAGATAACTTTTCCCGCAGAAATATATCTTCCCAGAAGCAAAACCATATATCTGCATTTTGCTTTATTTCTGTGATAATAGTTTGGGGATTGTAATTTTCATGCAAGCCTACAATAGCATATTTCTTTAAGAACTTCTCTTCATAAGCATACCGGAAACCGTTGCCACTATGACGACCTTCTTTTTGCCGAAAATCAGCATGAGCATCCAGATTGATACAATTTATAGAAGAATGAGAGAGTGGATATAGGTGCTGAAGTCCCATATAAACACCTTTTATAATAGGATAGGCATTGGCATGGCTTCCTCCTATAACAATCGGGATCTTGTTCTGCTTCACAATATTCATAACCAGAGCCTCAACCTCACTATCGATGTCTTCTACTTGCTTACGATATATATATGGATCTGAGGAATGTACGGGCTCTGTGAAATCAAAATATCCAAGCAATTGCACTTCTTTTCCGGTAAATAAATCTGTACTTTGAATATTCAGAAAGGCAGACAGGAAACTGTCCCATACAGTATTGGCTCCTCCAACTCCCAGATTCGCTTTCACACCAATGTCCTCTTTGATACCTAGTAGCACAAACTGGCAATTGTTGGCAATGCCAGCTTTTGAAATTACGATTTGTTCACCCAATTTGGTTTCCCCTTCCCGATATCTGATATAGGGTTTGCTATCGACAGCCTCATAAGCATAAAAATGTTTCATACCCATTGGCCTTGTATCATTACTTTGTCAATCAGAGTAGAACCAAACGAATAGGGCAGATAGGCAAGAGAAGGCATAGGCTTTGTCAGAATCAGATTGGCTTTTTTGCCTCGGCTAATACTTCCTATAATGTCCTGCAATTCCATAGCAAAAGCTCCATTGATAGTTGAAGCGTTGATAGCTTCTTCGGGTGTCATTTTAAGTTGTATACAGCTTAGTGCTATCAGCAAGGGCATATTTCCACTGGGCGATGATCCCGGATTATAATCTGTAGCAATTGCCAATGGCAAATTTGCATCCAGCATCTGACGGGCAGGCGGGTAGTTCATCCTTAAAAAGAAAGCAGCTGAAGGCAATAGTGTCGCAATAGTATTACTCTCTTTTAAACAATCAATTTCTGCTTCCCCTATACTTTCCAGATGGTCTACCGAAATAGCCTTGTATTTTACCCCTATCTGTACTCCACCTGATACATGTAACTGATTTGCATGTAACTTAGGTTTCAGTCCAAAACGTATTCCCGCCTCCAGTATCTGTTCGGTTTCCTGAACGCTAAAAAATCCCTGTTCACAAAAAACATCTATATAATCAGCCAGTTGCTCCTCTGCAATAATAGGCAACATCTCTTCTATAATCTGCTGGATATATGCCTGATGATTGTCTTTAAATACAGATGGATAGGTATGTGCTCCAAGAAATGTGGATTTGATCAATACATCTGACTCTTCCTGTAACCTTCGGATCACACGAAGCATTTTCAGTTCGCCTTCTACTGTAAGCCCATAACCACTTTTGATCTCAATAGCACCAGTCCCTAGCTTTTTCACTTCTTCCAGCCGTTGCCAGGCAAGCTGGAAGAGCTCTTCTTCAGATGTGTTATTCAGCAATCGTGCTGAGTTTAAAATCCCTCCTCCATTTTTAGCAATGGTCTCATAACTCATTCCTTTGATCTTATCAACAAACTCGGTTTCTCTGCTTCCGGCATACACCAGATGAGAATGTGAATCACACCAGGCAGGTAATACATACTGTCCGGCAACATCTATCTGCTCTTCATTATCCCACCCTTTCTCTGACAGATCTCTCATCTCTCCATACTCGACAATCTGGTCACCAATAATCCGTAAAAATGCATTGTCAAGATAAGGTAATTCCGCCATTGCCTTACCTGTCAGCAGGGTGGTTTCTTCTCGTATGCCGACGAGTTGTTTAATATTAATAATAAGCATGGAAACGTAAATAACAGAGGTGAGGACACGATACGTTATTTCAACCTTTCTTTTAGGTCTAGCCGATGCGTTCTAGAGGTATCTTTTGCAATATCATAGCCAGCATCAGCATGACGAATCACACCTAAACCCGGATCATTATGTAATACCCTTTTCAAACGAATAGCGGCATCATCTGTACCGTCTGCCACAATTACCATTCCAGCATGGATAGAATACCCAACTCCTACTCCACCTCCATGATGCAGTGATACCCAGCTCGCCCCACCAGCAGTATTAAGCAATGCATTCAGTACCGGCCAATCTGCCACTGCATCCGAACCATCCAACATAGCTTCTGTTTCTCTGTTAGGAGATGCAACAGAGCCTGTATCCAAATGATCCCGACCAATTACTATGGGTGCTTTTACTTTACCGGTTCGTACCAGTTCGTTAAAGGCAAGTCCTGCCTTTTCCCGCTCTCCTTGTCCTAACCAGCAAATGCGGGCAGGTAATCCCTGAAAGGCAATTTTTTTCTGAGCCAGAGTAATCCATCTTCGAAGAGATTCATTTTCAGGAAACAACGACAGTATCAATTCGTCTGTTACCCGAATATCGTCCGGATCACCGGATAATGCAGCCCATCGGAATGGTCCTTTCCCTTCACAAAACAATGGACGAATATAGGCAGGCACAAATCCTGGAAAATCAAATGCATTGGTCAATCCCTTTTCAAATGCTCTTCCTCTAATATTATTTCCATAGTCAAAGGTTATGCTTCCACGTTGTTGTAACTCCAGCATCATACGCACATGTTTTACGATAGACTCATATGCAAGTACAAGGTACTTCTCTGGGTTATCCTGACGTACTATATTCGCTTGCTCAACAGATAGATCCTGTGGGAAGTAACCAATCAATGGATCATGTGCAGAGGTTTGGTCGGTAAGTATATCTGGTGTTATATTTCGATCTATAAGCCGTTGAAGTAAGTCTACAATATTGCAGTGAACTCCAATAGACAAAGTATTTCCTTGTTTCTTTGCCAGTAATGCCTTGTCAATGGCTTCATCTATATCTGTGTAGAATACATCTAGGTATTTTGTCTCTAGTCGTTTCAGAATACGCCATTCCTCCACTTCTGCTACCAGACACACACCTTCATTCATGGTAACAGCTAGTGGTTGTGCTCCTCCCATTCCTCCCAGGCCAGCAGTCACAGATAACGTATTTTTTAACGTGCCATTAAAATGTTTTCTCGCAATAGCAGCAAACGTTTCATAGGTACCCTGTACAATTCCCTGTGAGCCTATATATATCCAGGAACCAGCTGTCATTTGTCCATACATCATCAGCCCTTTTTGCTCCAGTTCATTAAAATGCTGCCAATTAGCCCAATTGGGTACCAATTGCGAATTAGAAATTACTACGCGAGGCGCATCTTTGTGTGTTGGCAGAATTCCTACAGGCTTTCCAGATTGGATCAGTAATGTTTCGTCTTCATTAAGATCTTTCAATGCCTTAACAATCAGATCCAGTGCTTCAAAATTTCGGGCGGCCTTCCCTCTTCCTCCGTATACAATCAGTTCTTCAGGCCTTTCTGCTACTTCCGGATTGATATTGTTCAGCAACATGCGTAAAGCGGCTTCTTGTATCCAGCCTTTACAGTGTAATTGAGATCCTGTTGGTGTCTTATAACGTACAGGGTCATAATTTTTAACCATTGTAGCCATATAGGTATTCTGAAAAAAGTGGAGAATATTAGTCTATAGCAGATAAAGGATAAGCTCTTAAAAACTCAATGGCCCGATGCATATCTGTTGATAATACACGATCTGTCTCATTAAAAGGCACCAGTTGTCTAAACTTTGCAACGATATCTTCCAGTACTACGGATGTTTGCAAGGGTCTTCGAAATTCCAGTGCCTGAGAGGCAGTCAAAAGTTCGATAGCCAGCACTTTTTCAAGGTTATTGATAACCCGAAAACATTTCGTCGCACCATTGGCTCCCATACTTACATGATCTTCCTGACCATTGGATGAAGTAATAGAATCCACAGAAGAGGGAGTACAAAGCTGTTTATTTTCGCTGACAATGCCTGCTGCTGTATATTGAGGAATCATCAATCCGGAATGCAAACCTGGATTTTTTACCAGAAACAACGGCAAACCTCTCTGACCAGACAATAGTTGATAGGTACGCCGTTCGGAGATATTTCCCAGTTCAGCCATAGCCATACAGAGATAATCAAACCCTAATGCCAATGGCTGACCATGAAAGTTTCCTCCGGAAAGAATCAGATCATCATCCGGAAAGATATTGGGATTGTCGGTAACAGAGTTTATTTCCTGTAAAACAATATCATTTACATGAGCAAAAGCATCTTTGGAAGCGCCATGTACCTGAGGAATACAGCGGAAGGAATAAGGGTCTTGAACCTGTTTCTTGGGAAGGTTACAAATAGGGCTATGCTTTAACAGATTACGTAAGCGGGCAGCAGTCTGTATCTGGCCTTTGTGCGGTCTGACGGCATGTATTCTTTCATGAAATGGTTCAGCAGAGCCATCAAAAGCATCCACGGAAATAGCCGATATCACATCAGCCCATTTGATCAGTCGGGCAGCCTGCATCAAACAATGTAATCCATAAGCTGACATAAACTGAGTCCCATTGATCAGAGCAATGCCTTCCTTGGAAGATAAATCTATCGGAGTCCAGCCAAACTTAGTCAACAAATCCTGTGAGTGATATTTATTTCCCTGAAAATAGACTTCACCTAGTCCAATCAGGGGTAAACTCATATGTGACAAGGGCGACAAATCACCTGAGGCTCCCAATGATCCCTGAGTATATACTACAGGCAGAATGTCATAATTGTAAAAGTCTATCAGACGTTGTACCGTCTGCAACTGTACTCCTGAATGTCCATAAGCCAGGGACTGTATTTTCAGAAAGAGCATCAGCTTTACAATGGAAGCAGGTACTTCTTCACCTAGTCCACAGGCATGTGACTGGAGTAGATTGTATTGCAGATGGGCTATTTGTTCTTTGTCAATCTGTACATTCTGGAGATAACCGAAACCAGTATTGATACCATAAAAAAGGGCATCCGAATGGGACAATTTGTCATCCAGATATGCTCTGCAATGGGTTATTTTTTCAATAGAGTCATCTGAAAGAATCAACTTAGCTTGCTGATCCATCATCTTTTCTATCAAGTCTCTGGTCAGTAACTCAGGATTGATATAATGTAATTTATCTTGAACAGATAATAAAGCCATTGTAAACAACTTTAAAATGATTCTTATATGTATTTACTGGTGGATATCAATTGTTTGTAGGCATCAGTGGTGAACTAAAACAAAATACGCTTTTTCGAATAATAATAAAAAATAGTATTTTCTTGCATTAGTAATCACTTTTATTGATCAAATGGAGATACGTCAGCTAAAATATTTCCTTACTCTTGCTGAAGAATTACACTTCAAAAAGGCATCAGAGAAATTATTCATTGTACAGCCAGCTCTTACCAAACAGATTCAGGATCTGGAGAAAGAACTAGGTGTACAGTTGTTTGAGCGAAACAAACGCAAAGTAAAGCTGACTATTGCAGGCGAGTTCTTCCGGAATGAGATAATTCAGGCATTAGAAAAACTTGAAGAAGCCAAAAATAAGGTGCGTCTAGTCGAAGAAGGTCAGAAAGGAGAAATACGCATTGGGTATGTAGGATCGTGTATTCACACATTTTTACCAGATCTGTTAACTGTACTCAATGAAAGGCATCCGGAAATCCAGACATATCTTTCTGAAATGACTTCTGCATCTCAGTTGCAGGCAATACAAAAGGGTGAACTGGATGTAGCCTTTCTAAGAAATCCGCCAGCCAACAAACGATTTGGTGAAAAGTTAATTTTTCAGGAAACCTTTGCGCTGGTCTTACCGGAGGAACATCACTTAAATCAACATAACTTCGAAGGAATGCACCAGGTGGCTCATGAGAAGTTTATTTTACCAACCCGTGCAGATGGTGAACAATACTATCAGTTACAGTGGAGTATCTGCGAAGATGCAGGATTTTTACCTCAAATAGCCCATGAAACTGTGCATGGTCATACAGTACTGAAACTAATTGATCATCACTTGGGAATTTCATTGCTTCCTACATCCTTTAAAGATATTACCAACGCATCCGTTAAGTTTATTGAGCTACCTAATATACCTCAACGGGCAGAAATCACAGCTCTTTGGGATAAGCATAACCCTAATCCAAGTTTACATTTCTTTCTCGAACTACTCGATGAAATATTCTTTATCTAACCATTATTACTTTCTGTACCCACGTTGCTTAATACTAGTGTAAATCATGATTGTTATCATATAGATTCATCAGGTAGAGAACTAATTTTATTTTCTAAAGATTCTCACCATGTTTCATCTGCCTTTTACGCTCTTCTGGACAATACATATATCTATTGCGACTCCTACTGCTAGTCTGATACCATTTGACAAACAAATGAACAAGCTAAATAAAATACATGCAGGAGTTCTCTTAACCTGGGCCTTTTTGAATATCACCTCAGGAATTTTATGTAGTGTTTTTGCCCAGGAGGAAATGTACTTTTTCTCACTTATGAACCTGGTATGGGGAGTAATTAATTCGGGGGTAGCAGCTTTTGTTTACTGGCACACCCGGAAAAGTGCACCTAAACAAAAAACCATTGTCAAAAGAATGCAGCTACAACAACATGTAAAGAAAATGTTGTTACTAAATAGTCTCCTTGATGTGATGTATGTGCTTATTGGTATTTTGTTATATAAACAACAGTCAGCCATAGAACTTTACCAGAACTTATGGGAAGGCTTTGGGATAGCTGTTTGTATGCAGGGTATTTTTCTATTACTACAGGACAGTCTGTTTTATTATTTGCATGTAAGCAATGGAAAGAAACTAGCGTTTATATCCATTGCAGCATAAATCTAAAACTCCTTCTGATTCTATCTATGACTACTCATCCATTTTTTGTTCATATAGTAATACACCAAGAGATGGTATCTGAATAGTTTCTTCAGCCTTAGCTGTTGCGGGAGCCTGTTTTACTTTTTGCTTTTTTTCAAGCCACTGAGCATCTTTAGAATCCAGCACCTTTTCCCATGATCCAGATAGACTGGGAAATGTATATTCTATAGTCGCATCTTTCAGATTGAGTAAACACACTAATTTCTGTTGTCCATCCTTACTTTGTCTGAGTAAAGCGATACCTGACTGGCCTAGTACAGTAACTGTCAGATCATTTTTTGCATAGTTCTGCAATACTTCGTATTGTTTTCGCACAGCGATCAACGTTTTGTACCATTCCAGCATACTGGCATGCTTACCTTTTCTTCGTTTGTCCCATTGCAATATACAAGCCTTGAAAGTAGCTTCTGCCTGCGGATCAGGAGGGTTACCGACATCACCATAACCAGCCAGTTGCTCTTTACGACTTTTTTGTACCATTTTGATCAGGCCTTTCTCAGAATAATCAATAAAATAAAAGAAGGGAACATCTTCTGCATACTCTTCTCCCATAAACAACATAGGCAGATAAGGTGATAATAACATCCCTGCCGCCGCCACTTTTAGTCGCTCAAAGTCAACTAGTTTGCTCAATCGCTCTCCTTTTACCCGATTGCCAGCCTGATCATGGTTCATTGTAAAGACAATAAACTTATCTCCGGATAATCCTGCAGCTGAAGTGCCGTACTTACGTTTACGTGCCTTTACATATTCTCCTGTATGTACGAATCCTTCCTTAAACGCTTTGGCAAGTTGTTCCATCTGTCCAAAATCTTCATACCGATGAAGACCTTTCTTATCTAATAGCACATACATAGCATGGTGAAAGTCATCCAGCCATTGAGCATGGAAACCCAACCCTCCTACTTCTGGAACCTGCATCACTTTGGGACTATTAAAATCACTTTCTGCCACCAGATACAAAGGTCTTCCCATTTGCTGTTCACACATGTGAACTTTTGTATGCATTTCATTCCAGATAGTAACTGCATTATGATCATACATCAGGTGGATGGCGTCAAAGCGAAGTCCATCAATGTGATACAATTCAAACCAGAATACTGGATTGTTTGAGAAAAAATCACGCACTCCATCAGAATATTCTTTATCAAAATTAATAGCATCTCCCCAAGGCGTGCAGTACGCATTAGTAGTATAGGGTCCAAACTTGTCAAAATAATTACCTTCAGGCCCCAGATGGTTATAAACTACATCCAGAAAAACAGCTATTCCCTTTTGATGACAAGCATCTACTAATTTCTTTAATCCCTCAGGTCCACCATACGAATGTTGCACAGCATATGGGTACACACCGTCATAGCCCCAGTTACGGCTACCAGGAAATTGATTTACCGGCATCAGCTGTAAAGCATTGATCCCAATAGCTACTAACTCATCCAGATGAGGAATAATAGCTTCGAATGTACCTTCAGGAGTAAATAGTCCTACGTGTAGTTCATAAAATATCAACTCATTAAAAGGAATCCCTCTCCACTGTTGATCTTGCCAGTGGTAAGCTGTGTGATCAATTATCTGAGAGGGCCCTGTTACTCCTTCAGGCTGGTAATAGGAGCCGGGATCTGGATAGTGTTCTATTTTGTCTCCATCCGGAGCAAAAAAATAACGATCGCCAGGAGATACCTCATCAAGCAATACATTGAAATAACCCTGCTCATTTTTTTTCATCTCAATCTTGCGTTCCTTGGGATACACAAAATGCAGGGTCATACTTTTTTTCTGTGGAGCCCATACAGTAAATGCACAGCGATTGTTACCTAAGTACTCCGCACCTACGAATTTCATCTCTAAAAATTTTCCTAAGGGAATTTATAGTTCAAAAAATTAAAATAAGAGATTGTCTAAATTAGTATTAAAGAGGCGAAAAGAGCAGATTTTAGAGCGAACCGAGATATTTATCTGTAATCCAACCGCAACATAACCAGTGGCTATGGGCCGAAAAATAGGCAAAGGTGCAGCCTAAAAGATGACTTTGCAGCCCTTAATAATAATTCCAGACAACCTCTAAAACAGATCGTATAAGCGATCGCTTAGCTTTTCAATTCGTTTAGTTATTTTTTATTTCAGCAATCGCTACTACAATCCAGTATCAGTTATACGAATAATAACACCTTCGTCTCCGCTTAAGCTAATGTTTTCATCCACAACAGAGCCTTCCAACTCTGGAGAAGTGGCCATTACAACTGTCCCTGTAAAGGTTAAGGTAGATGGCTTAAAATAACATGGCCGATGACTAAGATTCAGAATGATCAGAAATTTTGGATGCCCTTCCGCATGCCGGGTAAAGGCCAACATCTGATTGTCAGAACAAACAGGGGTATAGTCTCCTACAGTCAGTGATGGCTCAATGTGTCGCAGGTCAATTAACCGTTTGTAGAGCAATAACATAGAATACGGATCTTCTTTCTGAAGCTGTACATTGGTTCGTTGAAACGCTCTATCTAAACGCAGCCAGGGTTTACCTTCTGTAAATCCAGCTTGTAAACTGGCATCCCACTGCATCGGTGTACGTGCCGGGTCTCTGCTGAGATTTTTATCCGGCATATTTAGCCCTTGCGGGTCCTGCACTTCCTGAAACGGAATGGGTACATCACGCATACCTATTTCGTCTCCATAGTAAATAGTAGGTGTTCCCCGCAAAGTCAGCAGTAACATAGCTGCTACTCGTGCCTGTTGGATGCCAACCCTACTAGTAATACGGGGCTGATCATGATTACCCAATACCCAATTAGGCCAGCCATTAGCAGGAAGAGCACCTTCATACTGATCTATAGCAGCAGCAATCACTTTTGCTTCCCAGGGTAGAGAAATTAGCTGAAAATTAAAAGGGAGGTGTGCTCCTTTGCCATCAATTCCGTAATACGTAACCAACTTCTGAATAGGAAGGTAGATCTCTCCTATCATCATGCGATCCGAATAGGAGTCCAGGAGTTTCCTCATCTTCTGCACAATCTCATGCACTTCCGGCTGGTCTGTTGAATAAACAGGCAATAACTGTTCATAAGTCGCCATATGATTCTGATAATCCGGATTAACAGGATTATCCCGTAGCTGGAGATCTTTTATCATATGCCACATCACATCAATTCGAAATCCGTCTACCCCTCTGTCAAGCCAGAAACGCATCACATTCAGCATAGCTTGTTGCACTTCCGGATGCCTCCAGTTCAGATCAGGTTGCTCTTTCAAGAAAGCATGATAATAATATTGTTCTGTCTTTTCATCCCATTCCCAACCACTTCCTCCAAATACACTTAGCCAATTATTGGGTAGCCCTCCATCTGGCCGGGGATTTTTCCAGATATACCAGTCTCGCTTAGGATTATCCCGCGATGAACGAGACTCCAGAAACCAGGGATGCTGATCTGAGGTATGATTAGGTACAAGATCCAGAATCAGCTTCATCTTTCGTGCATGAACTTCCTGAATAAGCCTATCAAAATCATCCAACGAACCAAACAATGGATGGATACCCGTGTAGTCTGAGATGTCATAGCCAAAATCAGCCATTGGAGAAGGATAGATCGGAGAAATCCAGACTGCATCCACTCCCAGCCACTGCAAATAATCCAGACGTTTTAGTATTCCCTGCAAATCTCCAATTCCATCGCCATTGCTATCCTGAAAAGATCTTGGATAAATCTGATACACTACACCTGTTTGCCACCAGAGATAATCATTTTTTATTTCACTCATAGCCAGATAAAAAAATAGAATAAGATTGTTCAGCATGAGTATGTACCATCTATGGGTGTAGATAATACATACTCAGAAAAATAACTTATTTGAAAAACCTGTCTGTTAGAAAACGGGCTGTTACAGCTGTAACCAAACCGCCTACCAGATAATAAGCAACTGTTAACAATTGTGTTTGTCCTGTTTTATTGGTTGGCTGTTCGCCTAATCCCATTTTGTCAGGCAAGGCAACAGCTCCTACACCAGCAGCCAATCCCAATAGTGCTCCCTTTAATAAAGTATTTTTCTCTTTTCCAACACCACTCATGCTATAATACAAACTGTTGGAAAGCAAATCACCCGCTATGGCAACAGGATATCTGGCAGAAGATGGTAGGGAATACCCCATAGCAGAGGCAGATTTCTCGACAGCACGTGAGCCAAGTAAATCCAAACGAGGAGCATTGGGAACAAAACGTCGTACACTTTCATTAATCAGGGTGACGGAAAGAGCACCTGCTAATCCGCTTCCTAAGGCTTTTATATAATTCATAGAATGTCTTGTTTTAAATTAACATTGTACGAATTGTGCAAAAAATCATACCTACCATACAGTACAAGTAGGTTTATGTAACTGAACCCCTTAGCTTTTAATCATTTGCAGGAAGAAATATTTTCCTGTGATGAACATAACCAGAGAGTATGTTTATCCAGCAATCAGTTATAGCTTACTGCTTAGTAATTCTGCAACATGACGCTTATATACTTTCCCAATTGAGAAATTCTCACTACCTATCTTTATATTATCAGGAGTATAGTCCTTAAGATAAGCTCTGTGTATAATATGTGATCGGCTAATACGAATGAAGTAGGGCTTAGGCAACCGCTCTTCTGCCTGTTTCAGTGTTAGGCGTGTAATATAGGTTTTTGAAGGGGTATAAATTTTCACATAATTCTCCATGCTTTCCATGTATATAATACTGGCATGCGAAATAGTTATCGTCTCACTATCCACTGTACAAGTAAATGAATCAGCGCTTTTAGAGGTAGAATCCGAAGTTTGTATAGACACTGATGGTTCCTGATCCAATCTTACATAGCGAAAAAGAACATATACACCCAGTCCGGTTAGCACATAGACCCAAAAGCTTATCAGTTTTGGTAAAGTATTCTCAACACTAAATCCTTTTCGCAGGATATAGTGCATATTAACAGAGCTAACTGCCAATGCTAAAAGCAACCCTATCCAGTATAACTTTCTTCGTTGTTTGAGATAAAACCGATCAAACAAGATGCGATGATGTAACACCATCCCTCCGTATAACATCACCAAAAACAAATAAGGCATCCATTGATTGATCCCCTCCCTCCGAAAAAGATTTTCCTGATCCGCTATAAAATGTACAGTAAGCAAAGCTGTAAGCCCTAGAATATTTCGAATAATAGTATGATTCAGAAACGAAGAAATAAGCATACAGCAATTTAGAAAAACTTATTGAATAGGAATCCCGGTGACAAAAGATGTTCGTCACTGACCAGGGTATCTGGTCACTAAATCATTGATAACACAGAAAAGAGTCCATAATTTTCATTCAGTCTCTTTTCTCAACTTTTATCTGAAACCATATGTCACCCATTCATTCTACTCTTATTATACTCCATGTTATAGCAGGTACTCTGGGCCTGGGAATAGGAACTATTGCTATTATCAATTATAAAAAAGCTTCGATACACAAACGATACGGACGATATTTCCTCTGGTTGTTATCTATTGTGGTCGGATCAGCTGTTGTAGGTTTATTTTTCTTTCGTATCAATGCATTTCTGGTTATGCTTACTCTTCTTTCAGGGTATGTAGGCTATGCAGGGTATCGTACTGTGCATTTACGTCAGCAACGGAGTACACTTTCGGATGTTATGATTGCGCTGATAGTATTGTTAGTGGGCATAGGCTATGTAGCCTGGCTGAAACAATTCGAAACCAAATGGCCTTCTTCTATTATTTATTCTACCCTGGCAGCCATTGTTATTGTAACAGTATATGATCTAATCAAATATTTCTGGCTACACAATCAACTCAAAAACTGGTGGATTTATGAACATATATACAAAATGTTTTCTGCATTCAGTGCACTTTTAAGTGCATTCATGGGAACCATCTTACCCGACTGGCATCCTTATAGTCAGCTAGGCCCATCAGTAATTTCCTTATGGCTTATAGGATATTTTATATGGACTCAGATTAATGCACCAAGACAGAAAACAACAAAGCAGATACTATAAGACAGACCAAGTATAGGTGAATAGTAATCAGGAATATTTTAGCTATCTAAACTCTGGCAAAGAATTTGTACCTGTATGCATCAAATGTCAGATAGATCTGGCATACTATTTTAGTTACATAAAACAAACCTAAGTTTTTTACAGGTATTATCCTGACACATTCAATCACCTATATTCTTTTAAAAAATGAAAAAAACAGTCCTTACCGCCATACTCCTTTTAGTAGGTGTAATCTCATTTGCTCAGACATTTAGCTTTGGACCCAAAGCCGGTTTGAATATAAGCAACTATACAGGAGGTAATATTAAATCACAGGCTCTTGTTGGCTACCATCTGGGTGGTATTCTTAGCTTTGGCTTTGGCAAGAACTTCGCTCTTCAACCAGAAGTATTATTTTCCACACAAGGTGCCCAAATTGACAATGATGGACAAAAAACTGATTTCAAAATCAACTACGTTACTGTTCCGGTAATGTTGAAATTCAGAACCAATGGTGGATTCATTATTACAGCAGGTCCACAGGTTGGATTTCTTACTTCGCAAGATGTACCTGATCAAACCATTCGTAACTTTGCTAAAAATCTTGACCTGTCTGCCGGAGTGGGTATAGGTTATCAATCCAACATCGGTTTAGGTGTTGAAGGTCGTTACATTGCGGGTTTATCAAAAGTCGGTAATTTCTCAGGTCAAACTATTGACCCTGACTTTAAAAACAGTGTTATTCAGTTTAGTCTGTTTTGGGCTATCCCATTAGGAGGTAACTAATTCCCTTTTATAAACGAAAAATACAAAGCCAGCAGTACTGCTGGCTTTTGTGCTTTCATACCCTGTATATAGTTATCAACCCACAAAGACCTATTTCCATTACTGGAAAAACTATATATTTGTTCAGTCAAAATATAATTTTCTTACTTATCAGATTCCATTTTTATGAAAATAGCAATTGGTGGTGATCACGCTGGTTTTACCTACAAAGAAGCCATTAAAGAAATGCTGGCAACACAAGGTATTGAAGTAAAAGATTTTGGTCCCTATAGTACTTCTTCGGTGGACTATCCTGACTTTGTTCACCCACTGGCTACAGCAGTAGAAAACAAAGAATTTGATTTTGGCATTCTGGTATGTGGTAGTGGTAACGGAGTAGCTATCACAGCCAATAAACATCAGGGCATCAGGGCAGCTTTATGCTGGAACACAGAACTGGCAGGCTTGGCCCGTCAGCATAATAACGCCAATATATTATGTCTACCGGAACGTTTCATCAGCGTGGACGAGGCCAAAGCCTGTGTCAACATATTTCTTACAGCAGCATTTGAAGGCGGACGCCATCAGAACAGAGTAGATAAAATCTCATTTTGTTAATACTTCCTTTTTAAACAAAACGGAAAGCGTTATCAGTCTTTCCGTCTTTGTTTTGTATTCTCCAGTACGATAAAAGGAAGATTTTTACTCCAGTATTGCTTCGTTTCTTTCTGGTTAATAAAGCCTCTTGAATAATTTCCTAATACGATATCAGCATCCCCATCAGCATCCACATCTCCCACATCCATACATATCCAGCGACCATATTGGTGTACAGGGATTGCGTAAGAACTAAATTGTAAGCTCTGAGTCTGTTCAAAATAGATAAATGTTTCTTCCGGTTTATTCACAAGGTCACCAAAGAAGGCAATGCTGGCAATATCCAGATCTCCATCCTGATCAAAGTCTGTTGCTATTGCCTTCGTACATCCATTAACTGGATAAAAATAGGTTTGCTTGTATTGAAAGTTCCCCTGATTCAGATAAATGTATACTCCATGATAAGGCTTTAGTATTCTGGAATAGTCACTATTGTCTCCACAGGTATACAATATATCCAGTTTCCCATCTTTGTTAAAATCCACTAATTGAAAACTGGTTGAACCATAAATAGGAGGAAACCTAAGAAGATTTTTTGAGTTAAATCCCCCCTTCTGATTATTAGAAAATAACCAGACTCCTTCATCACCACTGGCAAAAAGAGCCATTATATCCAGCCAGCCATCCTGGTCAAAGTCTTTAATTACCGTTTGTGTAGCACCAGCAACTTCCCGAATAGCAGTTTTTGTAAACGTATGATCGACATTGTGTGTAAACAGATCTAAGCTACCTGTATTATGTCCAAAGCTACATACTACCCAGTCGAGACGTCCATCTTTATTGAAATCGCCGGAGTCAGCTTGCACTGGTCGTAGCAAACCTGAGAGTAATGTCTCAGGAACAAGTTTTTTTTGTTGGTCAAAATGTGTATGCACCATACTGCCATTAGGTACATCAACAGCCAGCATAGAGCCAATACAGACAAAAGCTGATTGGTCTTTATTGAAATGCATGGATTGTGTGACAGGAGAGGAAAGAAGAACAGAATAATTCTTCTTTAGTTGAGTATCCCAAACCGATAGGTTATTATCCTCCTCATTACTCGTGTATATATGGTGAGTATAAGAGTTGATGCTTACAAAAGTGGTTAAAGAAGCATTTTTCAGAGAATCAGGTTTTCGTAGGGAAAATAGTGACCATGCTTTCTCAAGTGCAACAGAGGGCTTGGCAGAATCCAGCTTTTCAGGAGCTATGGATTTGAAATAAGCAACCAGCTTTAACCAATCTTCAAAAGATATAGCAGATTGGTTTTGTGGTTTAGCCACTTGGTAATACTGATTTCCTCTTAGTACAGGAATTCCTAGTTTGGGAGCCATGGCTGGTAAAATATGGTTGTCCCAGGAATCTTTATCTGCTAACTTAGGTGAGACAGGGAGATGGCAACCCGAGCAATATTTTTGAACCATCTGTTCACCCGTTAACTCGCTTTGCGATTCTGGTAACGAGCCTTTTCTGGATTGACATCCAATACTAGATAAGATAACAATACTTAACCCTACAAAATGGGTTAACAGACTTTTGTTTATAAGAAATGAATGACTGCTATTATGTATCCGCATTTACTTACAGGTTATAAAAAAAGGTAGCTTTAAAAGCTACCTTTTCACTAAAATTTTATTTTTCATTTATATCCATCATTCTGTGTCAAAGTCGACTTGCCGTTCACCATTTGCAAATCGATTTGCCGTTGAGGTATTGGATAATACTCATCCTGAGGAGCTGTAAAATCTCCTCCTTTAAGATCACCCGTAATCTTGGATTCGTAAGCTAAATAAGCATCCAATGTTGCTTCTGCAATTCCCCAACGTACCAGATCAAAGAAACGATGACCTTCCATTGCCAATTCAAGTTTACGTTCAAAGTAAATTGCTTTTAACGCATATGCTTGTCCATTTGCAGCAAAATTACCTGCAGGATATTGTGATACATTATAATCAGCAGCGGGAGTAGTTGAGAACCCATTCAAAGGAGCAGAATTATCCTTATACTGATATACATAACTCGCAGGATTTGCAGCTCTTGCACGCACTTGGTTTACATACGCTTGTGCTTGATCCAGATTGCCTAACTGAGCTTCAACCTCTGCGGCCATCAGGAGTACATCAGCATAACGAATTACTAAAATATTAATAGCAGTACCAGGAGCCCATGTATGTTGGTCTGCATATTTATCTTGTGTAACCTGCCAATATACATTTTTCTTAGGAGCATAGGGTCCTGAATAACTTTGGTCACGAACCCAGCTAGCTCCCGGATGAAGTCCCCAATCCAGGTAAGGAATACCTCTACGCCCAACAGTCCAGTCTAATCGTGGATCGAGAGAACCGGCATCTGGAGTATAGGCTTGGTCTGATTTAATTCCCATATCGCTTTTTACAGCATTGGTATTATAAGTATCTAGGAAAGGTAGACCTGTAGCATTGGTACGAAATGAGTTAACCAAGTCTTGCGATGGTTGATAAAAACCACAACAACGGAAAGGACTGTTGTATGGAAAATTCAGCATACCACCATTATTGGCATTTCCAATCATATTTGTTCCATCATTAGCAACCTGTTGAATGGCAAATATGGACTCCTTATTGTTCTCTACTGCTGGATTAAAGTTATCTTCATAATTATCTGTTAATCCATATTTTAAACCATTGGAAGTAACTCCATTCGCAATTACATCATCAAAGACAGGTTTTGCCTCATTATATTTTTTCTCATACAGATATGTTTTAGCTAAATAAGACCCTGCAGCCCATTTGTTCACACGTCCAACCTGTGAATGTGTAGCAGGAAGATTCTGGTAGGCAAATAAAAAGTCAGCTTCTATTTTTGGCCAGATCTCTTCTGTATTGGGTTGATTAAAGTCAGTGGTAGTTTCATCGATCCAAGGTACATGCTTAAACATCTTGCGAAGTTCAAAATAATAATGTCCTCTCAGAAAGCGCGCTTGTCCTTCAAAGCTTTTCGCCTCATCCTCTGTAATATCCTTAGCTAGTTTTACAAGAACAAGTACAGAATTAGCTCTGGTAATTCCTTCATACAAAGTTCTCCATTTGCTATTCAGATAACCGTTGCTTGGATCAACAAGATATCTGGCGATGGCATCAATGGCAGGTTGGTCAGAGCCATCACTTCCTTTATGAGCATCACCACCAGCTACACTGCCATATACCCAATTATCGGGTGCAGCTTCCCATGCATTACTTCCGCTAAAGTTTTGGTTATCCTGACGAGCACCGTCCAGTGCTGCATAAGCACCTGTCAATACAGCATCTAGCCCTGCTCTATTTGCCAACTGAGCATCATTTAGTGCTCCCTGAGCTGGTTTATCCAGGAAACTATCTCCACAGGAATAAAACAGAGGCAGGGAAGCAGCAATTGCAAGAATCAATATAAATTTAGACTTTCTCATTTCAATTCAGTTTTCAGTAATTAAAATGTAAGATTAAGACCCATGATAAACTGACGCTGATTTGGATACGCTCCTTCGTCAATATTAAATGTTGTGTTTCTATCAGCATTTGTAAACCCTACCTCAGGATCTACGCCAGAATACTTCGTGAGTGTAAACAGATTCGCCGCCTGTACATAAACACGTAGTCTTTCTACACGAACTTTTTGCAGCAAACTCGTAGGTAGTGAATAACCTAATTGTACGTTTTTAGCTCTTAGATAAGATCCTTTCTCTACATAATAGGAGTTAGGTACACTAGTTGTGCTGAATGAACCACCTGTTTCCTGAATAGGAGCTTTTGCATTATGGTGCTCTGGAGTCCATGAATCATACAAAGCGGTCTTGCTTTTTGCACCCAAAAAGTTAGGATAGAAGTCAGTCCACCATTTTACATTATTCCATATATCATTTCCCTGAGAACCATACAGGAAGATAAAGAAATCAAAGTTTTTATAAGTAGCTGAAATATTCAGACCATATGTAAATTTAGGATTTGGATTACCTAATACAGTACGATCAGCATCTGTAATACGACCATCACCATTAATGTCTGCATACCGGAAACGACCCACTTTTATATCTGACTGATATACCGCAGTTGCATTACCAGTAGCAGAACGAGCCTCCTCATTGGCAGCATCAATTTCAGCCTGATCATCCCAGAAACCATTCAACTTATATCCAAAGAATGAACCTAATGGACTTCCTACTTGATTTCTCACAATAAAGCTACCATTAAAGCGACGACCTTCTTCATCAAAATATCCTGCCCCATTTGAAACTTTAAGAATCTTGTTATTATAGGTAGTGATTGTTCCTGTAATATTCAGTTTCAGATCATTGGTTACATTGATATGTCCAGTCACAGAAGCATCCAACCCTTGATTACGCATTTGGGCAACATTTATAAAAGGGGCAGTTGCAGATCCAGCTGTACCTGGTAATTCAGGGTTATATAGCAGATCTCTGATTTCCTTGTTATAGTAATCAACTGTAACATCCAATGCACCACTGAATAAGGTTGCATCCAAACCAACATTGCTATTAATTACAGACTCCCACTTCGCATTTGGAGCTCCGATTTGCGTTCTATTTATACCAAATACAGTTGTTGAGTTAGTACCTCCAAGATCATAATAAGTACTGGAACGATTGGAGCCATAAGTGGTAAAAGCATTACCAGCTCTTACATTCAGCTGATTTCCTAGTGAACCATATCCAGCACGAAGTTTTAAATCTGTTAACCAGCTTATATTCTTCATAAATTCTTCCTGAGATATTCTCCAGGCAGCACTTACTGCTGGGAACCAACCATATTGTGTTTTCAAAAACTTAGAAGAACCATCACGACGTACTACAAATCCTAATAAATATTTATCTTTCAGATTATAGTCAACCCGACCAATCAGCGCGAATAATGAGTTAGATAGATTAGTACTATAGTTTGTAGGAGAAGCAGCTCCAGTAGTAAGATTAGTATAATTCGGATCAAATGAGAAATAACCTTGTGTAGTTCCACCCAGCGTTTTGTCTACTGCATTATATGCCTCCGTTCCTACAACTACCTTTATATCATGAATCTGATTAAAATTCTGGTGATAATTCACAGTATTGGTCCATGTCCAGTTAAATCCACTACCATTTTGTTCTGTATATGAATTTGCAGTATTATTTTCTGCATTTTCGTATTCAGGGAATGAGAATGACCGACTATTCCAGTTATATAATTCTCCACCAAAACTAGTCCGGGCAGTAAAGTGATTGAACAAATCGACCTCCCCATAAATATTACCAATCAATCTGTTCGAAAGCCCTCTGTTATTAGCAGTACGTTTTTGAATAGCAACCGGATTGCGAGCATTTCCCATATCTTTGGCAAAAGACCCTGCAAAGTTTCCTGCAATATCATAGACTGGAATAATAGGTTGTTCCCGAAAAGCATGACCTATTGCACTTCCTTCATCCAAAGTAGCAACACGTGGATTATCTGTAACAGAGAATGCAAGATTTTCCCCTATTCGAATATGCTTGGAAACGTTATACTGGCTGTTTGAGCGGATAGTATAACGCTTGTTATAAGTATTAATCAAGGTTCCCTGCTGATTAAAGTAATTTACCGAAAAGAAGTAGCTTCCTTGATCTCCACCACCACTTAATGATAAGTTATGGCTTGTAATGGGTGCATTTTTAAAGATTTCATGAAACCAATCAGTTCCAGATTTATTGGCACGGACTATACGATAAAATTTATCGTATTCATCTTTACTAGTATAATTTGGATTAACATTATACAAACTTTCATTTAAAGCAGGATTTCCTGCCTGTAGTTGTGCCCCATATGTAGTACCAGCCACCAGATAATCAGGAAGAACAAAAGTATTATCTACTTCTCTGTATTGTTCATCATTATTTGTAGCAGCACCTGAGTTAATTTTGGCTACACGTCGCAGATCTGCCATTCCTTGAGGGGAAAGAGTATTCCATACATTTCCACCTTTAGGTACCTGCACACCATAGTAGGCATCATACGTAACTTTAATTTTACTTGCACCTTTCTTTGTTGTAATAATCACAACTCCATTAGCAGCACGTGAACCATAGATAGACGCAGAACCTGCATCTTTTAATACCTGCATAGTTTGAATATCATTTGGGTTGATGTCATTGATATTCTGAGTAGGTACACCATCGATTACATATAAAGGCTGGTTATTACCAAATGTGTTAAACCCGCGAATTTGCACTCTTGGAGACTGACCAGGCTGACCAGATCCTAATACCGTTACCCCAGCAGCTTGACCTTGCAACATATTTTCTACCTGTGCAGTGGGTTGTTTGGTCATCTGATCTACATTTACAACTGCCACAGCACCTGTCAGATCTTTTTTCTGCTGAGTTCCGTAACCAACAACTACAACTTCATTTAAAGCTGTAACATCAGCACCTAATGTAACATCGACAGTGGTTCGGTTGCCAATAGCAACTTCTTGTGTTGTATATCCAATAAACGAGAACACCAATGTTCCTGACCCATCAGGTACTGTCAAAGAATAAACTCCCTCTGTGTTTGTTACTGTACCTGTTGTTGTACCTTTGAGAACAACACTCACCCCTGGTACTCCTTCCCCTTTATCATCTGTAACTTTACCTGTTACCGTAAGTGCAGGAGCCACATTAGCACTTGCCTCAAAAATGCCCGCATCAATAGCAGACATCTGGTCGGCAGTTAATAATATACGTCCTGAAACAACCTGATAGGAAATATCCAGAGGACTTAAGATAGTTGTTAACACAGTAGAAAGCTTCTGATCCACTGTGTGAATAGAAACCGGGCGATCTGCTTTGATAGTTTTTCTACTGTATACAAACTTTACTCCTGTCTGATCTTCAATTGAACTTAATACCTTTCGTAAATCGGTATTCTCCATTTTCAATGATATACTTCGATCGAGTACATCCTGAGCCTTTATTTCATGTGCATACGAGAACGATGCAAAAACAAAAGCGATACATAATTGAGTTAAAGAGATCTTCATAAGCATGCAGAATAATGCATACGGTTGCAATTGTCGGATTCTTTTCATACTTTTAACTGTTTCTGTTTTGTGGAAAAAATAGGACAAAGGGGAGCCGTTCATTTATCTTAGCAGGATAAATGTGTCTTTTTGAGACAAGGCTCATAAAAGCCAATGGTGGTAGCGCACTATTGGCTTTTTTAGCTTCTCTGAATTAGTAAATGGTAGATTATTATATCATTTGAACAAGGTGATGGATTAATAAACATTGATTGAAAAAATATGAGGCAATTCAATACTTAGTCACATCCATTACCTGAGATCAATATCCGAGTTCCTTTGATTTCATACGTTGCTCCAATTGACTGGCACAACAAATCTAGCTTCTCGTATAATGGCATCTCGGTAATGTCACCCGTAAAGGTGCAGGCGTTTAGTTTTTCACTTGCTGGAACAATCTCTATCCCATAGCGTTGTTCCAGACCACTCAATATTTCCAGAATTGGCTTATCATTGTAAACTAACTTCTCTGGTAAAGGTGTATTCTTAATCTCTTTGATTTCAATAGGCTTTTCGACCAGTCCTGTCACCCAATGCCCGCCTTTTTCAAAAAACTCAACTCGTTGATTTGGAGTAAGAATTACACCATTATTAGTAGACTTCTCACTAGCTGTAATATTTTGATCTGACTCGGCAGATTTTTCATAAGCTGAATTTTCATATACAGAGACTTTACCCGTTGCTACATCTACTTCTATAGAGTTTGATTGATCTTTTGTTTTAATCCAGAAACTAGTTCCTAATACCTTTGTAACAAGTCGGCCTGTGTATACTAAGAATGGTTTTTCAGGATCTTTAGTAATCTCAAAAAATGCATCTCCAACTAATTGTATTTCTCTTTTACGAGAATCAAAGATTTTGGGATATGAAATACTACTATTGGGAGAAAGATGTATGATACTCTTATCCTGTAAAACTATTTTTTTTATTATAGTACTTTGATTTTGCTCAGAAATCAATTCAATATTCTTTTCAAATACATAGATCTCTTTTTCAGGAAAGATCTTTCTTGTAAAAAAAAGAAAAGAAGCAACTGTTATTACAACACAAGCTGCTGCGACTCCTGCATAAACAAAAAACCTATTTTTTCTTTTGCCAGATTCTAATGGAATGACTTTCTCTGACTCGTCTATTTCATCATTGATATTCGCCCATAATCTATGTTCTAACTGGTCTTTCTCTTCATGTGTCAAATCCAACTGTGATTGATTTTCCAGAAGAGAATACCATCGATGTATCTTCAGCATTTCTTCTTTGGTACAATTACCCTGAAGATATCGTTGCAGTAATTGATGAAATTCTATTTTAGTCATAACTTCAGAGATGAACAAAGCAGATTACCCTTTCATATATAGAAGTCGTACAACCAGACATTTATCCTAAATGTTTTTATATTTTCTTGAAAAGTTTATATATTATTGAATATAAATATGTAATATTCTTCAAAATATATAACTTATTCTTGCTGATAGAGAAAGGAGGGGTCGATAGCAGAATAATTTTACCTGTTAATGAAAAACAGGAAGGAGGAATAGCTAAGTAATCAGATAAAAAGTATAGTAGTCAGTTTATTATTTAACAAATAATGCTCTCAGTACAAACAAATATTGCTTATACTGAGAGCATTAGCAGGAAGAACCCAAAAATAATGTATTTCTTAGAACAACGCTGAAAGTACAACAAGAATCAGGATTAAATGGTCTTTCAAATATACTCTCATAGATTTCAGCGATTTAGTCAAATGATACTCAACCGCTTTCTCAGAAAGATCCAGATGTTCAGCAATTTGAGCAACAGGCCAATGTTCCAACCGGTTCAGTCTGAAAACTTCCCTTGATTTTTCGGGGAGTATATCCAACCCATTTGTAATAGTAGATATTAATTCATTAAAAGCTATTGTGTTTTCTGTATTTGAATCTTCTATTGATAAAAATGCTTTATAGTACTGTTCATATTCTCCATGAACTATTTCAGAACGAATATGATCTATAATTGAATATCTGACAGCAGTAAACAGATAGTAATCCAGTCTGGTAATGTGTACAGTTGCTCTATTCTTCCATAACTTCACGAATATATCCTGAATAATCTCTTCTGCGGCTTGTTTATCTTTCAGTTTCCGATAAGCCACCAGATACATTTTTTGCCAATAGAGTTGATAAATAGCTGTAAAGGCTTTTCTATCTCCACTCAAGAATGCTTCCAATAACTCCTGTTCAGATAATTCTGTATTCTTGCTATCCATCGCGAATGAAAGTATGCTGAAATTGTGGTTGTAGTAGAGTCAAATATGAAAAATAAGAAGGTCATTTCAGATAGTGAAAAATCTTAATTTCATCCATTTTCGAACATATTAAGTACAAAAATAATCAATCCATTACACAAAACCTTTTTTTGACATAAATTATATTTAATATTTATTTAATACAAATATTTCTTAGTATTTCTACTAGTTATTGAATAATAATAACCTATATCTTAACTAAAATGTAAAAAAGACACTTAAAAACAAAGAAGAATAAACAGGTTATTTTCCTGTTAAAGTCAGGAGGTGCAGCTTGTTAAACTGTTACAGCCAGATAAGTTATACCATATATACACCTATCACTAACAGAGATATCTGCCAGTGATAGCTATTTACATTTAGGGAATTAGTGTTTTGCGGTTTTAACAGGACTCTTCCGGAAATAAACATTCGGATCTGTCCCTTTTGAATATTCTTGTCCCAGAGCTGGTAACCTCTTAAATAAGGTAGGTACTATATTATGTTTATCAACGATAACTTCTGGAGGATCTTGTAAAAAGTTATTATACAGATCTATAACCGTTGTATAACTGTCTAGATTTTCAAAATGCCTTCGAGATAAACGCCAGGTAAGATAGGGAGTTGCAGGGATGTTATCTTTATATTCATCTAAACCCTGCCCTATCACTAGTAAGCGTTTTTGACGGAAATTATAGTGTTCCGGATTCTTCTTAACAATCAGAGCCGTATCATTCCAAAGTGTAGCAGATGCAGGAAGGTAGAATTTCCCTAAATTATTGAATCCTATGTATACCAGCAGCAACCAGAATACCAGTTCTCCCAACCATGCCTTTCTGACTAATGCAAAATAGTATGTTCCAAAAAAAGCAACCGGGGGTACAAATACCAGGAAAACATAAGGAGCAAAATCACCTGCAAAGAAAAGAGATACACCCGCTGCCAATAACCACATAAACATAGCCTGCTGACAACGTATCTGATAGTTAATAAAACGGGTATTTCCTCCAATCAGTTGACTGGCAGCTAAGACTAGTAATAATCCCAATGGTTGCAGAATAATAATAAAAGTTTTAAAGTCTGCGTAAATCACACTATATCGCTCCCAGAATACAGCAATCCAGTTAAAATAAATAGCATCATATTCATTTACCAGATAAAAAGATAATAAAAGAATAGCAAGTGGTAATGTAAAACCGAATAATAACAACAAAAACTTACGAAGCCTCACTGCAGATAATAAAACCAATGCGACAAAAGCAAAACCGGTAAACCAACCAAAAGGGATATAAAAGAGTGTTGCCATACTCAGATAAAATCCAATCCCAAATGCCTCATCATCAACATCATCTCTGTCAAGTTGGGTAAATAATGCATTAAGGCCTATCAACAGAAATGTAAGTCCCAGTAAGACAGGCGATAAAGTATAAAAGTCATAGAATAGAGTAGCACACAAACAATATAATAATGCAGGCAAATGAGTTCGTTCAGTATATAATTCATGTCTTTGCAAAAACATGCTGAAATACGCGGACTGAAGCATCACTAACAACATTGCAATGATATGATAAGCCGTTTGGGATCGCCCAAATAATATATCAATTAATGCATATACACCAGCAGATAAAGGACTAAGACTATCCCAGGTTTCTGTATAGATCATGAATCCCCGATGCAACCTTTCTCCTATCAGCAGCCAGTTTAATTCAGGCTGTATCATTGGTAATCCATGTATAAGCAAGGGCAATCGTATCACTACCAGAAAAAACCAGGCAACAAAAACAGAACTAAACCCTCCTGTAAGTAAAAAACGAAGCATATCTAAAATATAATGTATTCACGGCTTATCCTTGTATATAGGTATACTTGTATATAGGTATAAATGAATACAGGATAAATTCTTTAGTAAAAGATTATTGCAAAATTAAGAAGAGAATTATAATAAGATAGTTCTTCGATTGCTATTTAACGGCAAAATCCATATTTATTGCAACTATTCAATAAATATGGCTACTAAAACCGTCATTCCTTACCAGATTCATTATCTTTGCGACTATGGATAGTAAAAGACAACAGAAATTTTCCCGTTTGATCCAAAAGGAATTGGGAGAAATTTTTCAACGAGACAGTAAAAGTCTGTTTGGAAATGTATGGATTACCGTTACTCAGGTACGTGTAAGTCCTGACTTAAGTGTAGCAAAAGTATACCTTAGCTTTTTGATGACCGATAATAAAGAGCAAAGTCTGGCAGATGTAAATGAGAAGAACAAAGCAATTCGCCAAACTTTAGCAGCTAAGATACGTCATCAGGTTCGTATTATTCCTGAATTGATTTTTTATCTGGATGACACAGCTGAATATGCAGCCAAAATGGATGCATTGATTTCTGGCCTTACTATTCCGGCAGCATCCAAAGATAAAGACGAGGAAGAATAATATTTTTTGTTTAAGGTCCACTATGCATCTCAATAGCTGAAATGAACTTATCCTATTTTATTGCCCGGCGTTATTTTCTCTCCAAAAAGAAAACCAATTTTATCAACATCATATCCATTATTTCTATGATTGGAGTTGGAGTTGGCACAATGGCACTGGTAATTGTTCTCTCAGTATTCAATGGATTAGAGGACCTGTTTCGTAGCTTGCATGGCACATTTGACTCTGAAATTAATATCAAGCCAGCCTATGGCAAATCATTTACTGTAACACCACAGCTATTAGCAAAGATTCGGGCAGTAGAAGGAGTAGGCTTTATTGCAGAGATCATTGAAGACAATGTGTTTCTATCCTATAGAAAGGGACATATGCCCGCACGAATGCGTGGGGTACCAGATCAGTTTATCCGGCAAAACGGGCTTGACCAGGCTATTATTGCAGGCAACGCCCGATTAAAATATAATGACAAATCTTATGCAATTGTTGGCAGCGGTGTACAATATATTCTGTCCATTGCACTTAAAGATGAAATGAATCCCATCCAAATTTGGTATCCTGATAACTCACGTAAAACCATAAATGTCAGTTCGCCAGAATCTATTCGCAAGAGTTCTATCCGTGCAGGTGGGGTTTTCGCACTGGAACAGCGTTATGACAAAGATTATATTTTTGTTCCACTCTCATTTGCAGCAGACTTACTGCAAATGGGTAACAGACGGAGTTCTCTTGAAATCAGTCTTAAAGATGGAGAAGATGTAGATCAGATAAAAGTTCAACTCAAAAAAGCTTTGGGAGCTAACTATCTTGTACAAGACAGAGATGAGCAACATGCAAGTTTACTACAAGCAATTCGTATTGAAAAGTTATTTGTCTACATCACATTCTCTGTGATTCTTGCTGTAGCATCTTTTAATATCTTTTTCTCTCTAACGATGCTGGCTATAGATAAACGAAAGGATGTAGCCGTATTATCAGCCATGGGGGCCGCTCCTAATTTTATCAGAAGAGTTTTTATGACAGAGGGAGCTATTATTGCCACAGTGGGTACACTGGCAGGACTGGGATCAGGCTTTCTGATATGCCTTGCACAACAAACGTTTGGGATCTTTAAGATGGGTATGGAAAGTGCAATTGTAGATGCATATCCTGTAAAGATGCAATTGCCGGATTTTGTAGCAACAGGTATTACAATTGCGCTTATTACCTTTGTAGCTTCATACTTTCCCGCAGTGAAAGCAGCCAAAGACATCGACATTCGCTTATAAGACAATCGTTTACTTACTATTGTGTATTAAAATCACAAGTATTACAGACTGAGTATTCAAAAAGATTCTATTTTTATGCCCTCAAACAGAGTATTTCTGTTTCAAAACAGAATATAAACCAAGCGTAAAACAAGAATACAATGTCTACACATAGTGAGATCAAACGTATTACCACCCATATATTGCAGGAAATGAAGCTGCGGGGTGAGAAAATATCCATGCTGACAGCCTATGACTTTTCGATGGCACGTCTCGTAGATGGCGCAGGAATGGATATCATTCTAGTTGGGGATTCTGCTTCGAATGTAATGGCAGGCCATGAAACAACCCTTCCAATCACACTTGATCAGATGATTTATCATGCATCATCTGTAGTACGTGCAGTCAGACGTGCATTAGTAGTGGTAGATTTACCTTTTGGCTCCTATCAGGGTAATTCGTCAGAAGCACTCCGATCTGCGATTCGGATTATGAAGGAATCTGGTGCTCACGCAGTGAAAATGGAAGGTGGTAGTGAAATAAAGGAATCTATCACTCGTGTATTAAGTGCAGGCGTACCCGTTATGGGACATTTGGGGCTTACTCCTCAATCAATTTATAAGTTTGGAACCTATGCTGTTAGAGCCAGAGAAGAAGCAGAAGCACAAAAATTAATGGCAGATGCACAACTACTGGAAGATATTGGATGCTTTGGAGTTGTCTTGGAAAAAATTCCGGCAACGTTAGGCAAACAAGTAGCCGAATCTGTCAGAATACCTGTAATAGGTATTGGAGCAGGCCCTCATGTAGACGGACAAGTACTTGTATTGCATGATATGCTTGGTATCAACAAAGAATTTAGTCCCAAGTTCCTTCGACGTTACGCAGATCTCTATACTTCTATTACAGATGCAGTGTCTCATTATGTAAGAGATATTAAAAATCGTGAATTTCCTAATGAGAAGGAAGGCTATTGAAATAGTCTGGTCTTCCAATGAAATTATTTAAATAGAACATCCATATCTATTAGCCCTGTTTTGTAAAAAGAACTATCGTTCTGATTACAAAACAGACTTTCATATGTGATTACTATATAAATGTTTCCATCTACCTCACCTACTTTTTAAAATAAGACTACAATACGGATAAGTTGGATAAAAATAATAGATTTGACTCTATAAAGCCTATTATTCTATTCATCCAACTTTATACCTATGAATTCGTATCCCTCGCGCCGTAATTTTATAAAGAAAGGCTCTATTTTTTTGGCAGGAGCAGCTATTTCAGGTCAGCTTTTTTTACAAAAAGAGAAGTTCCATATCCCTCTGCAATTATATTCGGTTAGGGATGAAATGAAAAAAGATCCACTTGGCACTCTCAAACAATTGGCATCTATAGGGTATAAGGAAGTGGAGCCAGCAGCTTACCTGGAGCAATCCGTATATCAAAATCGAAAGATATATGGATATTCATCCAAAGAATTGCGTAAGATTCTGGATGATCTGGGATTAACACAGCCCAGTAGTCATGTTGTATTTCGGCTAACAGATTGGCTAACAGACAAAAAGGATGTGTCAGATGAATGGAAGGGAGTAATGGAGGACGCTAACATCTTAGGTCAGAAATATCTTATAAGCCCCTGGTTTGCTTACGACAAGACAAAATTAGATGAATGTCGCAAAGGATTTGACGTATATAATAAAGTAGGCGAAATCTGTTCCAACGCAGGATTACGATTCGGGTTTCATAACCATCATGATGAATTTGAGCAAAAATTCAATAATGAATATTTATATGATATTATGTTGAAAGAACTGAATCTAAAATATGTATGTCAGCAACTTGATATCTGTAATATGGCAGAAGCAAATGTAGATCCTATGCGTTGGTTAAAGATGTTTCCTAAACATTTTGAATTATTGCATGTAAAAGATCTGAATAAAACAAAAAATGAAAGTACTCTGCTAGGTGATGGTCGCCTGAGAATGAAAGAGATATTAGACTTTGCCAAAAAGAATACAGCTGTAAAGTATTGGGTAATAGAGCAGGAGTCGTATGGAGACAAAACCCCTATGGAATCTGTTAAGATAGATCTGGAAAGGCTCAAACAAAACTATAATTTTGTTTAAAAAACAAATCCCCCAGATGCAAACATCAGGGGGATTTTTGTTGAGGCAATAAAAAACACCAGTCCTACTGAAACTGGCGTTTAATACTTCATCAACAAACTAAAAACCAATTGCTTATGTTTAGAAAGCTAGCTGTAGGAGAAGGGGTCGAACCTCCACGAGGTAGTTAGCGACAGAGCAAAGTTTGGTGGTCAATCCCAGTCATCCTAATTTTGACATCAGGACGGCTTTACCCTGCGTTTATCCCAGATTCCTCACCCCCGAGACAGGAGGGCACGGCTGCCAATTTCGTCACCCTACAGTATAATTCCGCTGCCTTCTTTCGCTTTGGACAATACAAAAGTAATACTCGCTCTAATTATTTGCAAATTCAGCATCATTTTTCATTAAAAAATCTATTTTTATTAATTTAACAACCACTTCATTAACAAAATAATAATTTGCCTACTTTTTTATGCCCCAAAATTCAGAAATTGACAATATAGATCTAAAGATCTTATCTCTTCTCATGCAAGATGCTACTATGCCTTACACGGAAATAGGCGAAAAAGTATTTGTTTCAGGTAGTACAGTTCACGTACGAATGCGTAAGCTGGAACAAATGGGAGTGGTAAAAGGCTCTCAACTTATTGTTGACTATGCCAAACTTGGCTGGGATATAAATGCCTTCCTTGGCATTTATCTTGAAAAGAGTTCCAATTATGTAGCTGCTGCACAAGAACTAGAGAAGATCCCAGAGATATTAAGCATTCATTATACAACCGGAATCTATAGCCTATTTGCACGTATTATATGTAGAGATACACAACATCTTCGCGAGGTACTCAGTGATAAAATTCAAAAAGTGCCAGGAATTCAACGGACAGAAACTTTCATATCACTGGAAGAACGGTTTAGCAGACCTATTACATTTTAACTTTTATATTTGGTGTCATTCACTATATATTCACAAATACAGGCGCTTACAGAACAGATTACAGTATTTATCCCTACTTTTATAAAATAATTAAAGACAGCCGAACTCCTGAAACTATTTTTCAGCTATATTTGTAATAGGATTAGATTCAGTCTAAATAGCTAACCATGAGCAAAGACACACAATTATTAGAGGATATTACCCAATCTGAATATAAGTACGGATTTGAGACACAGATTGAAACGGAGTCAGCTCCCAAAGGTCTTAGTGAAGATATTGTCCGTTTTATTTCAGAAAAGAAGAATGAACCTGCGTGGATGTTGGAATGGCGTCTGAAAGCATATCGTCAATGGTTGGAAATGAAATCCCCTGAATGGGCAAATATTAGTTTTCCGCCTATTAATTATCAGGATGTAATTTATTATTCTGCACCTAAGCAAAAAGCAAAGCCCAAAAGCCTGGATGAGATAGATCCTGAGTTAAGAGCGACTTTTGAAAAGCTTGGTATTTCTCTGAATGAACAAAAAAGAATTACAGGAGTAGCGGTAGATGCAGTTATTGATAGTGTTTCAATTGCAACAACCTACAAGAAAACACTTAGCGAACTAGGTATTATTTTCTGTTCTATGAGTGAAGCAATTCAGGAACATCCTGAGTTGGTAAAGAAATATCTGGGTTCCGTAGTACCTGTACAGGATAATTATTTCTCAGCCTTAAACTCTGCAGTATTTAGTGATGGCTCGTTTGTTTTTATTCCAAAAGGAGTTCGTTGCCCAATGGAATTATCAACATACTTCCGTATCAATGCAAAAGAAACAGGACAGTTTGAGCGTACATTAATTGTTGCAGAAGAAGGAAGTTATGTAAGCTATCTGGAGGGTTGTACAGCTCCTATGCGTGATGAAAATCAGTTACATGCCGCTGTTGTTGAAATTGTGGCACTAGAAAAGGCGGAAGTAAAATACTCTACTGTACAAAACTGGTATCCTGGAAATAAGGAAGGAGTTGGAGGAATTTACAACTTTGTTACTAAACGAGGTATCTGTTTGGGAAACAACTCTAAAATTTCCTGGACTCAGGTTGAAACAGGATCTGCTATCACTTGGAAGTATCCGTCAGTTATCCTTAAAGGAGACAACTCTGTAGGAGAATTTTACTCTGTAGCAGTCACCAACAATTATCAGCAGGCAGATACAGGCACCAAAATGATACATATTGGTAAAAATACCAAGAGCCGTATCATATCTAAAGGTATCTCTGCAGGAAAAAGCCAAAACTCGTATCGCGGTCTGGTAGAAGTGCATCGCCGTGCTGAAAATGCCCGTAACTTTACACAATGTGATTCTTTACTTATGGGAGATAAATGTGGAGCACATACATTCCCCTATATTGAAGTAAAGAACCCGACTGCTCGTGTTGAACACGAGGCTACTACTTCTAAGATTGGAGAAGATCAGATTTTCTATTGTAATCAACGTGGTATAAATACAGAAGCGGCTGTTGCTCTTATTGTTAACGGATACGCTAAAGAAGTATTAAATCAACTACCAATGGAATTTGCAGTTGAAGCACAAAAACTTCTGGCGATCAGTCTGGAGGGTAGTGTAGGTTAGTAGATTTTTATATAAAAATATGCAAACCTCAGAACAACCCGTTTTGAGGTTTTCTTTTTTACATCCTATTCTTTTATTCATTATGAACTGTATTCATTGTGGTAGCGAAATTCCAGAAGCAAGGATTAAAGCACTTCCGAACACAAAAACTTGTATAGATTGTTCTAAAACCAATCGTGTATATGGATTTGCAGTTATTTCAGGAAAGACCACTTACTCTGAGATTCAAATAGTAACAGAAGAAACCGCTCAGGATTTATATACTCAGCAAGACCGGAAAGGAGGTGTGGCAACAGGAGTGCAATTTAAAAACCAGCAACCTCCTAAATTAAGCAATTTTGACTTTGAATAACATTAATTTTTTACAAAATAATATCCAAGATCAACTGATAAATTGCATTAAAACCATTATAATATGCACTATTTATTACAAGACTGATTTTTTGTAAAAAAATCTATTTTTTTACAGAAGGCTTGGGTTACCTTCTTTAGTTCATGGTATTAAACTGTGGATTTTAACTTTAAACCTAACCGTTTTTCCAAAATGAAAAATTTATTTGCAATCGCTGCTATCGTATTAGGAACTGTTGTATTCTCAGCTTGTGGAAGCAAAACTGAAACTACAGAATCTGCTGATACTACTGCTACTACTACTGAAGCTACTGTAGATACTGCAACTACTACAGATACTACTACTACTGTAGATACTGCAGCTCACGATACAACTGCACACTAATCTTCACTTAAAGAAGAGAAGAGGCGCTACTAGAAATAGTAGCGCTTTTTTTATATACAGTGGTTGATCTATTTAGTAAATCTCTCAGAAAAGGTCATTCCTTTTCCAGTTATTTCATAGAAATATTCCATATCCATTCCAATAAACCAACAAATAGTTCGTTTTTAGGAAATGATAGAGTATCTTTCTTCACTACTTTAACACACTAACAGTATGTCAAAAGATAAATCGCCTACCAAAGAAAAAAAGAAGGAGCCTGCGAAAACATTAAAGGAAAAACGCGCAGCCAAACAGGAAAAGAAAAATAGTAAAAGAGATTGATCTATCACAGGCAAACTCTGTTTGCCATAAAGATCGGAATCAATTAAGTATTAATACAGCGCCCTGCTTTGTAATAGACCGTCCTAGCTGGTCAATAATCTCAATCTGGTAGGAATAGGTACCCATTACTATAGCAGAGCGTTTGTTTTTCCCATCCCATCCACTATTCTTATCTTCTGAAGCATATACTACTTCACCCCATCGGTTATAAATACGAATAGTCCAGGATTGTACAAACAAACTGTGAATCTTAAAAATATCATTGACGCCATCAGAATTGGGAGTAAAGGCGGTAGGAGCAAAAATTCGAGCATTCTGCCGTATCTCTACAATATTTGATTCACTCATCCGCCCTTTACCAATAGCACGAACTCTAAATCGTATTAGTTGATTTACTGTATCCAGTGAAAAAACCAGACTATTTCCACTTGTAACCTGTTGCTCAAGCACAACATTACTACCATCTAGTTTCTCTACCTCATATCCTTGCACTCCTTCTGACCACTCGCTATATGAGGTCCAGTTCAAGGTATACCCATCTTCTCCAGAATTTGCATTTGTTACTTTTAGTTGGATAGGGCATGCATTAGGTGAGATATCTGAAGGGTTGCCACATTTGTCCAGATATCCGATTCTATAGCAAAAATTGACAACATCCAATCGCCTCACTACATCTTCGTATCGGTTTGTAGTAATTCGGGCTGCAGGTGAAAAATTGATACCATCTTCAGATTTATAAACAGTATACTCTCCCGGAATATACGGACCTGCAGGAGCATTCCAGGTCAGTACGACTTTGTTATCAGCAATGGTAGCCGTAAAGTTCTGCACAGCAGACGGCACAGAATTAGAAATAGCTGTCACACATTGTGTATTAGATAATACATTGGCACCACTACTGAGAGTTACAATAAACTGATAACAATTGGTATCTCCACAGATAACAGCCTGATCTGTATAAGATGTTGTTACCTTTGCAATATTATCCAGTAGTACCTGTCCATCTCGTAGTAAAGTGTTGTTAGCAATAGTTGTTAAGGGTGAATAGGTATTCCAGGTTACCAAATTCTGGTTATTAGTAGCACTAACTGTAATGATAACACTACTTATGTCCTCCGAGATGAGATTATTTCCACAGGCATCAGTTCGCACAACCCTATAGGTTGCAGGTTGTGGATCATTCAGTACTTGTGCTACTATACCTGTCGTGGAGCTAATTTGAGACGCAACCTGTGTATAGCTTCCATTGCTTTCATTGCGCTTTTCAATTCGGTATGTTACTCCCATCTCTCCTCTAAATTGCAGTAAAGCAGAATTAGCATTATTGGTTGTTAAACTTACCAACTCGGGTACTGCTAGAGAAGATTCAGGTATTACATTTTTTGATTCACTACCTCCACAATTGATATCAATATAACGTCCCGAAACTTTTACTGTTCTTGGTGTATTACTTGTATAGGTATGAGCATAAGTTCCGGCTCCAGAAACAAGTTGTATATTTCCATCTCCCCATTCAATCACATATGAATCATAGATATACGCTTTACTACCAACCACATAAGAAGAATCTCTGATCTGCACAGCAATGCCAAATCCTGAACACTGTTGTATACTGAAAATCGGCTTTGGTGTTGGATACACTTCTACGAAAATTGGAGTCTTGGTAGAATCAAGGCTTCCATTAAACTGTCCATATAGATAAATTCCATATATCCCAGGTTTGCTATATGTATGTGTTCTACTTCTAATAGCATAACGTTCTCCAGAAATTGTATCCCCATAATTATATCGATCAGGCGGATTGGGATGGGGTTCGTAGTTTCCGCAAGAGGGATCTGCAGTTATAGTTAATGGTACACATCCCTTAGTGGCACTTATTGTAAAACAAGGTTGTTGTGCATATATATTAGAACCTGCTACGCTTAAGAATACTGTAAGAGAAATTATATACAGATGGTTTTTAACAAAACCTTTTCTAGTAGTAAAACCCAGTATTACTCTGTAGACTTTCTCAATTAGTTGCATTCCAAATTAACAAGATAAAAAAGTACTCTCTTGGATAAGGAAGAGAGTACTCTAAGCATTTTTTAGTAACTTATATCTCTTACAACGAATATTTTATTGTTCCATGTATAAGATAGCTTCAATTATTTCTTCTACAGACAGTGACTTTTGCTCACCAGTTGTCATATTTTTTAATGCCAGCTTTCCTGTTGCTATCTCATTAGACCCTATAATTACTACAAATGGGACTTTTTTACGATCTGCATAATCCAGTTGCTTTTTCATTTTGGATATATCAGGATATAGTTCAGCATTGATACCTGCTTCCCGAACTTTCGTCAATATGGGTAAAGCATATGTAAACGCTTCCTTATCAAAATAAGTAATTAATACTTTGGTTGAGATAGTATCCTTGGCAGGAAACAGTGACAGTTCTTCCATAACATCATAGATACGATCCACACCGAAAGAAATTCCAACACCAGACAAACCCGGCACCCCAAATGCACCAGTTAGATTATCATAGCGTCCACCACCACAAATACTTCCTATCTGCACCCCTCCTGCTTTCACCTCAAAAATAGCACCTGTATAATACGATAACCCTCTGGCCAGCGTTACATCAAACTCAAGATGTGTATCTGTTAGTCCGAAAGCTTTTACTAACTGCATAACTTCACTCAATTCCTGAAGTCCATTCTGCCCTGTTTCACTTCCCTGAAATAACTCTGTCAATAAGGCTACTTGATCATCGAAAGAACCCTTCATAGCAAAGAAAGGCTGTAACTTTTGAATAGCATCTTGAGAAAATCCACGTTCTAGTAATTCAGCTTCTACTTTTTCTTGTCCGATTTTGTCCAACTTATCAATAGCAATCGCCAGATCTCCCTCTTTTCCTGTAGCACCTACTGCTTCAGCAATACCAGTAAGAATTTTCCGGTTATTGATTTTAATCGTAAAGTCTTTGATTCCTAAGTTTGTTAAAGCCTGATTCAGCATTAATATAATCTCCGCTTCACAAAGCAATGAAGTTGTACCAACCACATCAGCATCACACTGATAAAATTCCCGATAACGTCCCTTCTGAGGTTTGTCACCTCTCCATACAGGCTGGATTTGGTATCTTTTAAATGGCAGTGCAATTTCATTGCGATTCATTACGACATATCGGGCAAATGGTACCGTTAAATCGTACCGAAGTCCTTTCTCAGTAATTAAACTTGATGTATAGGACTGTTCTAACACTTTATCAAATGCAGCTTTTATGTTTACTTTCTCTTGATCTTTTTTTTCGTGTAAAGCTGAATTTAATATTTTAAACAACAATTGATCGCCTTCATCTCCATACTTCCCCATCAATACAGACAGATTCTCCATAGTAGGAGTTTCTAATGGTTGAAAGCCAAAACGTTGAAAAACGGATTTTATAGTGTCGAAAATAAAGGTACGTTTTGCCATCTGGACAGGACCAAAATCACGTGTACCTTTAGGTATACTTGGTTGAGACATAATTCTTTCTAATTTTTTTATTAAAAATAACCCCGTACTTGTACGGGGTCTGAAGCTATAATCTGTTTTACAATGTGCTTACATTCCACCGAAATTATCTGTCACTTTATACAAAAGGCATACGGCAAAAACAGCTATTCCTTCTTTACGTCCTACAAAGCTTACTCCTTCTGATGTGGTTGCCTTTATAGAAAGATCCTCTTCTCTAATAGCCATAGTTTCACACAAGGCTTTTTTCATAGCAGGTACATGAGGATTTACCTTTGGGGCTTCCAGTACTACTGTCACATCTATATTGTTTACCTCATATCCTTCTTCCCGGATCATTTCCATCACAATTTTCAGAAACTCAAGACTATTACGTCCTTTGTTTGCAGGATCTTTATCCGAAAAATGGTAGCCAATGTCACGTAGACTCAACGCACCCAACAATGCATCACACATAGCATGTGTAAGGGCATCACCATCAGAGTGACTTTTTAAACCATGAGTATGAGGTATTTGCACACCACCCAATACCAGAGGAATACCCTCAACGAGTATATGGACATCGTATCCTTGTCCGATTCGCAGTTTCAAGACAGTTATTGTTAAATGGAAAAATCAGTTGCAAATTAGAAGTAATTACTCAAAAAATAAAACAGAGAAGCATCAAAGCACTACGCAGATTGTTCTATTAAAGAAAAAGCCTGCCACTTTTACAGCAGCCAGGCTTTTTTCTCTTCTCAATAGCTCTTATGTTACCACCATCTATAGAAGATACCAACCCATCCACCTGCTATACCAGCATTGGAAACTTCGTTATATGAAAAGGGTATATGCTGATAGTTTAATTGAAGATCTAATCCAAAATGACTTTCTCTACCAAATAATACTCTTGTACCGATAGCTGCTTGTGCAGCAAAATTAAATTTACCCTGACTATCTCCTTCCAGGCTTCCCAGATAGTATGTATAATCAGCATAAGCAATCCCTACACCAGCCTGCACATAAGGTCGCACAATAGCAGTCACATCAGCAAAATAATACTTACCAGTAGCTTGCAGAGACTGAATACTGAACGTTTTGGTTTGCACAGCAGAGATTTGGGCTCCAGAGGTAGTTTCATAAACCTGTCGGGGTAATCGCTTCTGAAAATAGTTGCTTGTGTATTGAGCCCCAAAAGCAAAGCTTTTGTTTAATACCCACTCTCCAGCAAGTGAATAATTCCGTGTTCCCATATCATCAATGTAATCACTTAAACCACTTTGAGGTTTAAACAATCCATATCGGAAAGTAACCTGATAGGTAGTATATCTTTGGTAAGGAGAACTTTGAGGTGCTTCACGAGGCACTACAGGTGCCTGAGCAAAACCAGTAACAGATAGAAGGAATGTACAAACAATTCCTATCCATAATTTACTATTTTTCATATGTATATGGTTGCTAAAAATAAAAAGAAAATAATTAAAGGAATCTCCCTATCTACTCTTTCTTCAAATATGGAGATTGAGCAAATATAGCGTCAATCATACCATTAGGATTTGTCCCCAAACCATCACCCCGGACTTGCGCAGCCCAGATTACTTTAACTTTATTTCCATTACGGGCTGCATTCTTTAGATCCAACAGCTCAATATACCAGTAACTATCACTCACCTGATAATAGGAATAATAAGAAGGATAATAATACCCTCCACCGTACCCCCAATAGCCAGAACCATAATAGTAAGGATTCACTGTAACGCCTGTCTGTACTTGCTGCACATACATCACATTAATTCCCAACTCAGGAGTGTCAACTCTCTCTACTTCTGTGTATCCACGATCTTGCATAGAGGCTCTGATCCTGCCTAGAAAGGCTAGATCAAAATTATCAGCAGATAAGCCATATCTATCATTATAAATCACTTCTACTGAATCAGGAATACTAAAAGTCCGATAATTACTGAAGTTGACTGTATCGTCATAATTAGTAATAAAAACTTTTGAATCTTCTGCACTCAGATCATTCAATGGATTTGGGGAACAGCCCAAAAGGCCTAGCCAGCAAATCCCTGCCAACAAACAATAGCTAAAAATAGAAACTAACGAAGATCTCATAATTCTCTTACGTTTTAGGATATAGGTAAAAATTAAAAAAAATCAATCTTAAATAGATAACGATAAAACGCCAAATGTTTGTTTACAACTGGTGTAATATGTCTATTAAACGTAGGTACGGCTATATCTGTATACAAATTAGTAAGAATATAATTACTTAGATTTACCATTACAACTAAACACATTTCGATCCATCATGTAATTATATGCATCTATCAACCTTCTAAGGAATAGTTACCAATGTCTGTTAAAATCCTATGCCTATACGTTAGATAGACAGGAAAGCCAAAAGTAAAACAAGAGATGAATTATTTTTCGTAACTTTTCTCACAAAACTTTGATAGAAGTCATATATATGCTTTCCCTCAACTATTATTTTACAATTACCTTTCTTCTTTATCTTCTACTTTCCCCTATACATACAAAGGCACAGACACCTTTCGATCCTATTCACCGTTCCTCTATTAATATAAAATACCTGGAATTTCTGGTCAAGACTCAAGTCGATAGTGTTCGCAGAACCAAAGGTCTCTCTCCTTTAATATCTGATAGCATCGCTTATCTGGCAGCTCAGGACCAAGGAGAGTATTTAAAAAACAAACCTTCTATAGGTCACTACCAAAGCTCTGCAAACAAAAAAACACCACAAGACAGGGTCAATTTTTATGGTGCCAGCAACTACCTTACAGGAGAAAATGTTCTCTCCTATCCTCTGGAAAACACCTATATTGAGACCGCTCGCAAAATGGTAAAAGGCTGGGTAAATTCTCCAGGACATTACAAAAACATTATCACTCCGAGCTATCAGATTACAGGTGTAGCTATTGTGCCTCACCAAAAAAACGGAAATCTGATAGCTGTTCAGGTATTTGCCAAAGTACTATTCAAATATACCTTTGAAACCAACAAATCTTTGTTTCCATATGATACAATAAGAGCACATATAGAAAAGCACACTCAAAATAAGTATGACATTACAAACAAAAAAGAAAAGCTTCCATGGAAATTAAAACCTATCAAAAATGAGATTACTCAATCCAGTGAGTTAGCCAAAGCTGTATTCAAAGATCAGCTTGATCTTCGTCCCAGTTACCGATCAAATGAAATCTTCCTCTACTCATCTACTCCGGAAGCTTTAAAGAAATTAGTAAAACGTCGTAAAGACGGAATCACAATCGAATTCATAGACTATGAACCTTATCATTGTGGTAATCCTGCTTATTATACAGCATCAAGCAGACGCAACAACAATTCTTCTATCTCAGGACAAATAGTAAAACCTGTATATAGAAAAACACTTCTTAGTGATCTAAAGAAGCAAAAGCAGGTATTCAAAAAAGAGAAACGTAAGAAGTTAAAACCATTGCGCTTTCAATTTTCAGCAGCAGCCCGGCAAAAGAAAAAAATTATTCGGACAACCCGATGGCAACCAGATGAAACAACTATCAAGCTAGGTGAGTGGTCTCAGGCAGATTCAGGAATGTATCTGATCCCCAATTTTCTCCTTATCCATAAGAAACGTATCCTTACACCCATTTATTTCTCTGATGCATGTGGAGATTTTCTATTTACAGATATGGTACATGTTGAAACCAATTTTTTAACTCCTCATTTCACAACCTTCGCTCCTGAAGAAAAAAGTTTTGATTTTAAGGTTCCTTTTACACGTAATAATACATATCCTGATTCTCTAAAGATGATAGCGATCCGGGATACTCTCCTTAACTACCAGATTGATAGCATACAAATCACAGCATTTGCATCTGTAGAAGGATTAAACGAACTAAATGAAAAGCTTTATCACACCCGTGGAGAGAATATTCTTGCATATATAAAACAGTACACCAATCAGAAAACCCATATTCAAATCAAGACAGGTGAAAACTGGCCTTTATTCTATACACAGTTACGAGTTACTGACTTTGAATTCTGGAAAACATGTACCCGAATAGACATTAAACAGGAATTACAAAAGCCTGCAGTTCTAACTATATGGGAAAAGAATCTCAATGAACAGCGCAATGCGCATGTATATGTGAAAGCCCACGTATTGGTACGGGATACACTTGTTTATCTTCAGAAATATCAGAAGAGGGAAGATTTCAGAGAAGCCACTAACATACAAAATTACTACTATCAGTTGTGGCAACAACATCGTTTACCTACAGACTCATTGTTATGGGCCGTAAATTATCCTAATCGCAAAGAGTACAGCAATCTAATTGCCAATACTCTTGCCTTTGAGTATCTGATTTATGGTAATAATGGACGCTTAGCCCCTAAAAACAGAGACAGACAGTGGAAGATCATAAAGGCTAGTTTGTCAATGAAAGGAATCACACCTGAATTACGTTACTATGCGATCTGCTTTATGTTGAACAATACCAGCTATATTATGGGTCAGGGATATGGAGCGGAAAAGATTCTGAAACAAATCAGATACTTATCTACCAATAACGCATATAAAACTCGGGCACAAAAATTAACGATCTTATACTATCTCCATATGATTCCCGAGTATGCTCGCAGGGGCCAAAGAAAGCAAGTAACAGAAGGTGCAAAGATTATCTATAGGTATTACCAAAATAAACCCGAAATTGTAAATAGTCGGGATAAGTCTCTTACTCTTGCCAATTTCTTCATCCACATCATGCAAGAAGAATATGCAGTGAATATTCTTATGGATTATTTGAGCCAAACAGGCTTTGATGGATTAATATACTCTCAATTTCTAAAAATAGCCTTTGTGCATCCAGACTATCAGGTTAACAGAGCCTATACTCAATTATTGATTGAGGCAAAGAAGAAATTAACTCAGGTACAGTGGTGCGATTTATTTGTTGGAGAATGTTGTATCAATTTTCAGATTTTTGATGATGAAGAGCTCAGAAACCTGTATTGTGAGTCATGTGCTGAACTAGGTAATGAAGCTACCCGAAAAGCTAATTCTAAAACCAAATAACAATCCGGAAACACCTATTGGATCAGTTACAATAGATTCTTCAACAAGATCTTATTATCTATGAAGGATTAGAGTTGGTATGTTTATAGTCCTTCAATGTTCTTTCTTCTTCCGGAATCTGAGCTGTTGTTTTTGATATTGCTATCCGCTGTGATTGATAGATGCCACTATGCCCGCTAAAATAATAAGCAGTGAAACAAGCTATGCTATAATAAAGAATATATTCGCCACCAAACAATTCCACTCCCATCAGTGTGCATGCCAGAGGTGTATTAGTAGCCCCTGCAAAAACAGCTATAAACCCTAATCCTGCCAGCAAATTCACTGGTGCTCCGAACCATACAGCTAATGTGTTACCTAAGGCTGCCCCTATAAAAAATAAAGGAGTCACCTCTCCACCTTTAAAACCCATTCCTAAGGTAATAGCAGTAAAAATCAGCTTCCAAAGCCAGCTCCATGTAGTCACCCCCTGCAAGTGAAATGCATTTACAATAGAAGCACCATCAGCAGTACGCGCCACTACTCCCAAACCCAGATAATCATCTGTACCTACCAACCAGGTAAGTCCAATAATGAGTATACCTCCAATTACAGGAATCAGCCATTTTTGAGAGACAAACCTATTGGCCTGTTGCTTAATGGCATGAGACAACTCTGCAAATAAATAGGCTGCTAGGCCAAAGAAAATACCTGAAATAATTACTTTGCCAATCAGTAGAAAATCTAAAGAAATGTATGGCAAAAATATCTTAGAATTTTGAGAATAAGAGATGGAATAATGTGTATGATGAATACCCCACGCAGAGCATACCACATCAGAGAAAATACTGGCAATCAAGCAAGGAATCAAAGCATAATATCGAATACGTCCTATTGCTAATACTTCCATGGCAAATATTGCTCCAGTTACAGGCGTACCAAACACAGCGCCAAATCCAGCAGCAATACCACATACTAACAGGATGCGAATATCAGTACGATTTAATCCAAACCATCTCCCCAGCAAATTAGCCATGCTTCCTCCCATTTGTACCGCAGTTCCTTCCCTGCCAGCTGACCCGCCAAAAAGATGTGTGATTAGGGTTGATACCAATACCAAAGGTGTCATACGTGCAGGAACACCTCCACCCGGCTGATGAATTTCATCCATAATCAGATTGTTGCCAGCTTCTGCATTCTTTCCTGAAAATTTGTATAAGAAATGGATAAAAACACCTGCTATAGGAAGAAAATAAAGAATCCAACCATGTTGCCAGCGATAAAAAGTAGCGTTATCAAGTAGCCATAGAAACAGTGCGACAAATGTACCTGTAATACACGCCAATGGGATTACTAGCACTGTCCATTTCAGTAAGTGTTTAATGATAGACAGTTGTTCAATTTCTTTTTTAACTAAATACATCTGTCACAAAAATAATTAACAATCTGATATACCATATAGCTACATACAATCATTTCTAAAGGCTACTTCTTTTGAAAAGTTATTCTCTTAGATGAAGCCTCCATTTCATTAATTTTATCTTTCTTCTTAAAAGAATTTATCTATTCTATAACAACAACTCAATAAAGCCCTTTTCAAACTTTTTTTGTGGTATTCATTTTTTATCGTATATTATTTGTTACTTACAGAAAGATAACTTACTGATTAGCAATAACCTAAAAGTTGTTTTTTTTGAGCAGCTATACATACATTCGGTTCGGTTTGATTCACTAACATATTCACGAAGATGTACTCGCGCTTAGCCTCCTTACCTACAGAAACCATTCTGGAACAGGCTCCCATCGGGGTGCTTGTTTTACAACTGGAGAAAAACAATGACCCTTATTCATTTCGAATTACATACATGAATAAAACCAATGCGAACTTTTTAGAGAAAAATCAGGAACTAATTATAGGCAAAAGACTGATAGATATTCTTCCGGATGTTAGTTCAGAATTTCTTTTAAAATGCATGAATGTGTTACACCAAAAACAAGCAGATTTATTAACCAATGTGACTAGAAAATCTACACACGATCAAAAATTTTATAATGTACATATTTCACCAATAGCGACAGATACTGTAAGTGTTTTCTCTGAGAATGTATCCGGTTTGCGATCTATAGAACAAGACCTTCATCGAAGTAATAATATATTTCAGAACCTGGTCAGAGAAGTAGAGGATTATGCGATTTTGATATTGGATCTGGAAGGAAACATATTAAACTGGAATATAGGTGCTGAAAATATGAAAGGCTATAAAGAGGATGAGATTATAGGAAAAAATATTCAAGTTTTCTATCCAGATGAAGATAAAGCATCTAATCTACCTCAAAAACTATTGGAAGAAGCAAAACAAAAAGGTAAAATAGAACATTCCGGATGGCGTATCCGAAAAAATGGTTCCCGTTTCTGGGCTAATGTAGTACTTACAACTATACATGATAAAGAAGGAAAGGCAACCAACTTTATCAAGGTGGTACGCGATCTTACTCAGCAACAATCTACTAATGAATCTTTACGAAAATCAGAACAAAAATTCAGATCAATACTGGAGGCGGCTCCAGATGCAATGGTTATTGTTAACCAGAATGGCATTATTGAATTAAGCAATACCCGAACAAAAGATTTATTTGGATATGAATACCATGAATTAATCGGTCAAAAAGTAGAAATCCTTCTTCCAGAACGATATGCTTCTACCCATGAACATCACAGAAAGGACTATGAACAGAAACCAAGAGTGCGTATGATGGGCAAGGGAATTGAGTTACAAGCTCGTTGTAAAGATGGAAGTTTATTTCCAGTAGAAATTGCACTAAGCCCTTTACATATAGAGGAAGGAGTATTTACTGTTGCAGCTATACGGGATATAACAGAAAACAAGAAAATATGGCAACAATTGCAGGATGTGAATACAATACTAGAGAACAAAGTACAGCAGCGAACAGATGAATTGGCGAAGCTGAATAATATGCTGGAAGATAAAGTCAGAATACGTACACAGCAACTGGAAGCAAGCAATCTTGAACTGGAATCTTTCAGCTATTCTATTTCTCATGATCTCAGAAGTCCACTCAGAGCAATTGTTGGGTATAGCAATATTTTACTGGAAGATCATTACAAAGAATTAAGTGAAGATGCAAAATCAGTAATTGATATTATTATCAAGAATACGAACCGGATGGGACAGTTAATTGATGATATTCTGGAGCTTTCCCGTATTAGCAAACAGGAAATAGGACTAGACACTGTTGATATGGAGATGTTGGTACAAGAAGTATTTCAGACACTCATCAAAACCGAATCTCCTTCACGCATTATTCATTTTAAACTGGATGCATTACCTCCTACCACAGGTAATACGGTCATGCTCCGACAAGTAATTATAAATTTACTATCCAATGCATTAAAGTATAGCAGGCCTCGTACAGAAACTCATGTCCATGTTGGTACTACTCTCATTAAAAATGAACAAGTATATTTTATCAAAGATAATGGGGTAGGGTTTGATAGCCGGCACCATGCCAAGCTATTTGAGCTTTTCCAGCGTTTACATAAAAGCACAGAGTTTGAAGGCACAGGGGTTGGGCTAGCCATTGTACATAGGGTTATTCAGAAACATAGAGGAAAAATATGGGCTGAGAGTACTTTAGGGGAAGGCTCATGCTTTTACTTTACACTTCCACCTTAAGCTATATCTACACATAATAACCATCACATGGTATCTTTACTCTGTTAACTTCATACCATACTTTTATATATCTCTTACAAGGCACATTATTTGAACTATATTTCCAAATATAACTATCAAATAATCAAACACATTCGCCATATTTAAATTCAAACTTTCATTAATTCAAAAACTTCAAATGCTTATTCACTATACAAGTATGGAAGTATTATATATAGAAGATACACCTGAAGATGCAGACTTGGCTCTAAGATCTCTAAGAAAGCACAATCTGGTTAATGAAGTTAAATTGCTTGAAGATGGGCAAGCTGCCTTAGACTATCTTTTTGGAGAAGGTGAATATGCTTCTTCCGGCAGAGGTAAAATTCCCCGATTAATGTTATTGGATCTAAAACTCCCAAAAATAAGTGGTTTGGAAGTTTTAGCTCGTATGAAAACAGATGATCAATTAAAACATATTCCCGTTGTTGTGTTAACATCTTCTAACGAGGATGTTGATATAAAAAAAGCATATGCTTTGGGAGCCAACAGTTATATTGTAAAACCTGTCGATTTTCAAAACTTTGCAGAAGCCATACGACAAGTGGGTCTCTACTGGCTTGTGTTAAACGAGCCGCCTTCCAACACATAGTTTTATAAATGATCTGAAGAATAGAATCTAGTATAAGATCACTTGAAATAAGCCTTTTACAAAAGATATGTTTATCACTTTAAACTCTGTAACTTATATTTATAGTAAGCAACAAAGTTTAAAGTGATAAATTTAATATATAAAAATCTAAAAATCAGACTATTACACAAAAATCCATCTGCTCCAACCTTAAAAACATTCAATCAAAACTAATTTTTCTTGGCTGCTTTTCTTTTCTTATTAAATTTTTATTACCTTTTATACCATAAAATCTCTACCAGAATAATTTATTTTTAGAATCAAACCAACAAATCCATCCCAGTTAAACCTGAAAAAAATCAGTATTTTTTAATTTCTGATAAGCATTTTCTATTAGTAAAGTATAACATTTTTCTAAGTCCTTTATGTATAACATTAATTACTTAAAGGTTAAAATACAGGAGCAGATAAATAATATTTCAGATCTATAGTGTATCCACTTAACAATCTGTTCAGATGGAAGTACTTAATCATATCTTGCTTATAGATGCAGATGATGCCAGTAACCTCATTACTAGAATTATATTAAAAAAGGCATCTGTCGCAGAACATATCCATACAACACGTAATGGAGAAGAAGCGATTACACTTTTATCACATACCAACATTGTTTTTCCTGATCTCATTTTACTGGAGATCAATATGCCTGTTATGGATGGGTTTGAATTTCTTGCCTATTGGAAAAAAAATAATTTTACAGGGAAATCCAGGATAGTTATCTATACCTACTCTGCTCGTACAGAAGACATTTCCTATATGTGTCAATATAAAGATGTAGTAGGATATCTGGAAAAACCAATTAATAATACCCAAATCACCAAACTAATAAATCTTGTACATAACCATAGCAATTATACTCAGGATAGTAACACAGACATTCAGAGAATCCACCTGTAATCAGACAAAGAGCAAAGCAATCCGATGAAAAAATCTCTTCTGATTCTACCCCATTTTTATATGTACATAGTCATGGGGATTGCTCTAGCTACTCTGACTGGCTGGCAGTTTAACATTGATCTCTTACGAAGAGTTATTTCTGGATTAGTGGCTATGAATCCGACAACAGCAGTGCTGTTTATCTTCTATGGATTTGCCTTTATATGCCTCCAATCAGCATCTCACTTTTATCAAGTCACAGGAATTATTTTTCTAGGTCTGGTGATATGTATCAGCGGTATCAAAATAACTCAATATATAGCAGATATACCCAATGGAATAGATAGTATTTTATATAGTGATAGTCTCAAAGAAGACATAAAGTACAATACTCCCAATAGAATGTCTATTATAACAGCTATTAGCTTTTTAGTCAATAGCATCTCATTATATCTGTATACCAAACCAATTCTTCAGAAACGATCTCTTGCCAACTATCCATTAGCCATAGGAATATTTATTTCCCTATTATCTGTAATAGGTTATATATATCGGGTAGATATTAATTATTCTGTATTACAGCGTTTTCCAATGGCTCCCAATACCGCATTAAATTTTCTTTTCATTGCCATTGCACTACTCTTGTCTCAAAAAGATACTGGTTATATGAAAGAAGTATTTAGTCCATATACAGGTGGAGTACTAGCACGGAAACTCATTCCTTCTATGATTATTATTCCTGTAGGCATGGGATTACTATTACTGGTAGGTTCCTGGACACGTTTGTATGGATCTGACTTTCGAATAGCTCTTCATACACTAGGAGTAATTACGCTTATGATTGCAGTGCTGTTAAATGTGATACGTTCACTAAACCATACAGATGAGGCACGTGTTTTAGCAGAATCTGAATTAAAAAAAGCGAAAAAATTAGTTGAAGACCACTTAAGAAAGCAAGAGGAAAGTGCAAGAGAAATAGCAGAGTTCTCTTATGCAATCAGCCATAATCTCAGAACTCCCTTACGGGCAATTAATGGATATACAGCCTTATTGAAAGAAAAGGAATATATTCATATAGATCAGGAAAGTGCCCATATGTTGAATGTCCTTCAACAGAACACATGGAAAATGGGACAGCTTCTGGATGATCTGCTAACCTTTATTAAAATAAGCCATACTCCAATCTTTTATAAACAGATTGATCTGAATGTACTTGTAAAACAGGTATTATCAGATCTGAATAAGTTTATTAAAGACTCTTCATCTATAGCTATCGATACATTACCTAAGGCAAGAGGCGATTATGAATTACTTCGTCTGGTCTATCAGCATTTGTTATCTAATGCAATCAAATATTCCGAACCCAAAGATTCCCTCTCTCTATATATAGGTGCTTATAACCTACATGAAACAACTGTATACTTTGTGAAAGATCAAGGATGTGGTTTTGATATGAGACATTATGACAAGCTTTTTGGTTTATTTACCCGCTTACATCAGGAACATGAGTTTCAGGGGTTAGGTATTGGACTGGCAGTTACTCAGCGTATCATTCATAAACATGGTGGACAAATATGGGCAGAATCTGAGCCAGGCAAAGGAGCAGTTTTTTATTTTACACTGGAATCACATCAATAGATCAGTATAAATCAGAGTCAGTTGTATTATATGCATACTTTAACAGGTATAGTCATTTACCATTTGTACTTTTTATCGTATATATATCAAAATTTCATTTTTTCTGAGCATTCAACGTTAAAATTTGAGTCCTTTCACGTATTAATCTCCTAAACGTAATGGCAAGACTAAATTACATTCTAATTGTAGATGATGATGAAGCCAGTAATTTGATTACAAGGTTGTTTCTGGAAAAAGCAGATGTTACAGATCAGATTCATGTACGCATGAATGGTGTTGAAGCTGTGGCATTTATTATGCAACATATGAATGCACTACCAGAACTTATTTTGCTTGACATTAATATGCCTCTCATGGACGGTTTTGAATTTTTGCGACGCTGGAAAGCTAATGGCATGACAGGAAAGTCTAAAATAGTAATGTACACAAGTTCAGGACGTGAAGCGGATATAGCCCATGCCAAACAATATGAAGATGTAGTTGCTTACATAGAAAAACCTATGAGTATGGCAAAAATAAACCAGTTACTGGATGCAGTTTTTGGTCAAAACAGATCTGGAAGCTAATAATTCAAGTAAACGTTTTGAAAGCAGCTTGTTCTTCAAAACGTTTACCACCATTGATTCATGCAGTTAAATTGGTATTGGTACAGATACCTTATTTTTTCGCAACATTTTTCATGAAAAAGCAGTTATTTTGAAAAATAAACAGAATGCTTCTTTCATGGTTGACACAACTGCTTCAACATCAAACAATAATACATTGTCTAAAACAAAGACCTCCTCAATTCATACAGGAGTTCTTCTGGTACAACTAGGCACTCCCGATAGTCCATCCGTATCTGATGTACGTAAATACTTGCGTGAGTTTCTGATGGATGGCAGGGTTATAGATTATCCCTATATCCCTCGTTTTCTACTGGTCAATGGCATTATTACTACATTTCGTGCTCCTAAATCGGCTAAGGTTTACCAAAAGCTATGGACAAAGCGTGGCTCTCCTTTAAAATATTATAGCGAAGACGTAGTCCAGTTATTACAACAGCAACTTGGTGATGGGTATAAAGTTGTACTAGGCATGCGCTACCAGAATCCAAGTATTGAAAGTGCATTAGAAAAGTTAAAAGATAGTGGACTTGAAAAAATTGTTGTAATTCCTCTCTTCCCTCAATATGCATCAGCCACCAGTGGCTCTGTACACCAGAAGGTAATGGAACTTGTTCAGGACTGGCAAATTATTCCGTCTCTACATTTCATCAGTTACTTTTTGGATCATCCCAAATTTATTGAAGCATTTGCAGAAATTGGCAAACGCTATATGCAACAAGATAGCTATGAGCACTATGTCTTCAGCTATCATGGACTGCCTGAAAGACAAATACGCAAAGGGGATGCCTCCGGAATGACCTGTTTCAAAGGTGATTGCTGTGCTTCCTGGCATGCAGGCAACAAGCAATGCTATCGTGCTCAATGTTTTGAAACTACCCGTCGATTGGCAACTGCGTTGGGTATACCGGAAGATAAATATACAGTATGTTTTCAGTCCCGGTTAGGAAAAGAAATCTGGGTGCAGCCTTATACAGAAGATGTAGTAAAAGATTTGGCTAAACGGAACATCAAAAAAGTGCTTGCCTTCTCTCCTGCTTTTGTAGCAGATTGCCTTGAAACCACTATAGAAGTGGGAGAAGAATATAAAGAACTATTTGAAGAACATGGTGGAGAACACTGGCAATTGGTTGAAAGCTTAAATACACATCCACTCTGGATAGAGTTATTAACAGATCTTGTTAAGAAACAAAATTAACCTCACATTAGGCCTCTGATTAATTCAGAGGTTATTATTTAAGGAATAGAACCAAGCATTAGTTGAACTATCTTATCAAAATATCACTCTTTCTCAGATACTGTCTGTATGTTTTTGTAACATTACAATACAGCAAGATAATTTTACAGCCTACTACAAAACTAAAATGAACGAAAATATCAGTCAGAATATAACAGAAAATCGGTTTGAGCTTGCCATGGAAGGCAAGACTGCTATTGTAGAATATGTGCTATCTGGCAATGTCATCACCTTTTTACATACTGAAGTTCCTCCACAATTGGAAGGCAGAGGTATAGGTTCTACTTTGGCAAAATATGTATTGGAATATGCGAAGGCCAATCAGTTGAAGGTTTCTCTTCAGTGTCCTTTTATAAGATCCTATATTGATCGGCATCCGGAGTACACTTCACTTCTACTGCAACAGCCACATTAAGAATAAAGTCATTATCTAATTTTTTGTATGAAAAGATACCTGGTTATATTCCTTTTCATCTGTACTACAGGATTCCTTGCCTGTAAATCTTCAAAATCGGGTTCTATCAGCAGATCTGCTGATGATAATAAGATAGAAGTTGTTTTCCTTCAAATGAATGATGTCTATGAGATTTCACCATTAGAAGGAGGCAAAACAGGTGGGCTTAGCAGGGTAGCGACTATTCGCAAAAAACTGACAGCAGAAAATCCAAATGTACGTTGTATTATTGCCGGAGACTTTCTGAACCCTTCAGTGGTGGGAACCCTCAAATACGAAGGTCAGCGCATTTCTGGCAGACAGATGGTTGATGTTATGAATACGGCAGGTGTCGATCTGGCTATTTTTGGCAATCATGAATTTGATCTTTCAGAAAGCGATCTGGAAAAACGCCTAACAGAATCTCAATTTCAATGGATATCGTCCAATGCATGGCATAAAACAGCCAATGGATTAACTCCCTTCACCAGTGGCAGTACCCATGAACCCATGCCTGTAACCCGGATTCTTGAATTTAAAGATGGTGATGGCACTCAAGTTCGTGTTGGCATGATAGGTCTTGTAATCGACTCCAATCCCAAAGACTTTGTACAGTATGATGCCCGCTATTTTAACATAGCACGCAAACTTGCCGACTCATTACAATCACATTGCGATTATCTGGTGGCTATTACACACTTAAATATTGCAGATGACCTCGAACTTAGTAAACAAGTTCCTGGCCTTCGCCTAATTATGGGGGGACATGATCATGATCATATGTATCATCAGGTTGGAGAATCGTTTGTCGCGAAAGCTGATGCGAATGCCAAAACAGTATATGTTCACAAGCTATTGTATGATAAGTTACAAAAGAAACTTACCATACAATCACAACTTGTTCCTGTGAATGCTACTGTCCCTATGGATTCCACAACACAACGTGTAGTAGATAAATGGACAACTATTGCAGATCGTAGCTTTAATGAGTTAGGCTTCTCTCCTAATGAAGTATTGCTGGATACACAGGAACTGCTGGATGGTAGGGAAAGTAGTGTAAGACATCATGCAACGAATCTCACTCAATTAGTCACTCAATCTATAGCTGCTGCTGCACCTAAAGCAGATGCAGTTATACTAAATAGTGGCTCGATTCGTATTGATGATCAGTTGACAGGACGTATTACCCAATACGATATCCTACGTGCTTTGCCTTTTGGAGGAAAGATTCTGGAAGTAGAAATGAATGGCGGATTATTAAAAAAGATTCTGGAAACCGGAAAAGGCAATGAAGGAAGTGGAGGCTATCTCCTCTATCATCAGATAAGCTATGATGAATCGAAAAAAGAATGGATATTAAAACAAAGATCTATTGATAGTCAGAAGATATATCGTATTGCTATATCTGATTTCCTGCTTACAGGTCAGGAAAAAAATCTGGATTTCCTCTCATCTAAAAATCCGGATATTAAAATTGTTTACACTCCGGAAAAGAATGATCCAAAAGATCCTCATAATGATGTACGCCAGGCTATTATCGCCTATCTACGGACAAATAAAAAATAAAAAGTCTCTCCTTCAGCTCTGAAGGAGAGACCCCAAATCTCTGATTATTTTTATTATTCTGCTATCTGCTTGTTGCCTTCATATAAGTAGGCTTTTAACTCATCTGCAATCTGCAAGCAAAGTTGTTCTACACGCTGAGCAGAAATATGTAAGGCTTCCATATCTTTTTTTTCTACTGCCAATAAGGCCAATCCTCTCTTAATCTCTGCTATCAGTTCATTGGGTTCAAAGTAGTGGAAAGTAGGCCGCATCTTATGTTCAAGGCGACGGAGTTTCACATAATTCATCTCTGTCATAATCTCACTGTATACAGCAGATAACTCATTCACAGCTTCAATACACTTTTCAACAAGTTCCTGCTTAAAATCCGGACTGTCAGTTGTTAGTTCCTCCAGCCTTTCAAAACAAACAAGAGAAGGGTCTTCAACCAGTTTGGCAGCAATCATGGGCATATGTGGTTCTACCTCCAGATCCTGCACTTCCTCTGCAAAGCGAAGAATCTTACCATATAATTCACTTGGATTAAATGGTTTGGAAATATACTCATTCATTCCAATCTCCAATAGCCGACTCTTTACATCACTCATCACAGAGGCAGTTAGTGCAATAATTGGTAACTTTTTGAAGTAAGGATCTTCCAGCGCTCTGATTTCCAGTGTAGCATCATAACCATCTTTTTCTGGCATCTGAAGATCCATCAATACAATATGATACTGCTTTGTCTTAATCTTTTCAATAGCCTCAACTCCATTCAATGCATAATCAGGTATAATCCCCCACTGGCTCAAAAACTTAGTAGCTACCAGCAAGTTAATTTCGTTATCCTCTACCAATAATAATCGAATATGGCTTAAGTCACTGAAAGTATTTGTAGTATAAGCAGACAAATAACGCTTCTGTTGTGCTTTTCCTTTTTTCAAGCGTAAAGTGAAATAAAACTTAGATCCTAATCCTTCCACACTGGTTACCTGAATATCACTACCCTGCATCTGGAGCAAACGTCTGGTAATAGCAAGTCCCAGCCCTGTTCCACCAAACTTGCGTGTTGTATCACTGCTGGCTTGCGTAAAGCTCTCAAAAATAAACTCTAACTTATCTGAAGGAATACCGATACCAGTATCACTCACTGCAAAGTCAATATCTGCATACTCCTCTGTCACAGCATTTACTTTCGCTTCAATACGTACCAATCCTCTATTGGTAAATTTGATTGCATTACTTACCAGATTATTAAGTATCTGGCTAATACGAACAGGATCTCCGATTACATTCTCCGGCAATCCCTCCTCCAGAAATACATCCAGATCAATATCTTTTTCACTTGCTTTGTGTAACATAGATTGCTCTATACTCACAATCAGATCTTTCAGCTTAAACTCAACTTCTTCCAGATTGATTTTCCCAGCTTCTATCTTACTATAATCAAGAATATCATTGATCAAAACTAACAGGTTATCAGCTGAGAACTTTAGAATATTCAGGTTTTCAATCTGATCACGACGTGGATCTTCCTGAAGTAACAAATGAGTAATTCCAATTACAGCATTCATAGGAGTCCTAATCTCGTGGCTCATCATAGACAGGAAGTTTTGCTTTGCCAGTGCGATGTCTTCTGCTTCTTCTTTTGCCTGAATCAGACGTTGTTCCTTATTTCGCTGTTCTGAAATATCAGTAATGGTTCCGATCACCCCCTGTACGCGTTGTTTTGGACTTTTTACAGCCTGGGCATAAATTTCGACCCATTTGTATCCTCCATCTTTAGTCAAATAGCGAATCTGATGTTTTGTAAACTCACACTCCTGACGATTCACTGGCTGGAAATGCTCCATATCTAGTTTGCGGTCATCAGGATGTACAAATTCTGTATAGAGTTTTCCAAGACTTTCTTCCACTGTAAACCCAGTAGTAAGACTCCATGCCGGATTCAGGAAAATAAATTTACCTTCCCGGTCGATCTGGAATACTGCTTCCGCAATGTTGTCAACAGCAGAACGATATTTCAACTCACTCTGTTGCAGTTCCAACTCAGCAGATTTACGTCCGGTAATATCCCGCGCAATTACACGTATTGTTTTTACAAGGTCACCATCATATTCAATAGTGGTATTTTGTCCCAACCAGATTTCTTCTCCACCTTTTGTACGTACAGGAAACTCTGTATAAGGTATTACTGAACGCGTTTCTTTTTCTCTCAGGTAAATATCTTCCATTTCCCTGCGATATTCTGTTTTTACAATGTTCCAGAGGCGTTTCTTAGCAAAATCGTTTTTAGAATATCCAAGAATCCGTTCAGCGACTGGGTTTACATAGGTGATATTCCAGTCTGCATCCATTTCGTAGATGATATCTTCTGCGGTTTCGATCAAGGCCTTATAACGAGCCTCACTCACTTCTAATGCCTTAAGATTTTGTTTTTGTTCGGTAATGTCTTTTGCAACGCCCATCAATAAGATAGGTATTCCCTGCTCGTCTCGTTCAAATACCATCTCCTGAGCATGTAACCATACATAATGTCCAAATTTATGGCGAACACGATACTCTATTGGAAAAATCTCATTATCTCTAGCCAAAGCAACTTCACGATGCAATGACAACACAGCAGGCATATCATCTGTGTGAATCAATTCCGTCAGGAACTCCCCATGCATATCCTGAATCTCTTCTGTAGAATAGCCTAAAACATTAGAAATTTGCTTGTTGGTAAAGACATATTTCAACTCCAGTAAGTCAAACACATACAATACATCAGGCATTGCTTGTGTTACAGAACGGATGAATTTTTCTTTTTCTTCAATCTTATGAGCATCTTTCTTCTTTTGAGCAATCAATGTGCGTTGTTTCAGAAACAATTCTTCCAGTTTTATCTGAGCCTGCTCTGATTCATAGGTCTTTTCTTCAAGCTTTTGGTTTTGTTCTTCCAACTCCTGTTTTTTCTCTTCCAGTTCCAGATTTAACTCATTTGTTAAAATAGTAGTATCCATCAACTGGCTAAAGTAAAACTGCATCTTACCTATTATGGGTTTGTATAAAAACCAGCCAATAAGTCCTAAAACAATACAAAGCAAACCAAGCAGGGTAAATTGTATCCGTTGTAAATATATAATCTGCTCTCTAAGTTCCTTATCATATTGCAATGTAATAGCAGTCATCCTTTTTTGATAAACCGGCTCATTTTTCAACAATACAGCAACTGCCTCTGACAACTGATCTGAAGAATATTTCTCAGGATGAACTAGTTTCTGCGCCTGATAGTAGATAATCTTGAATGGTTCTTCTGCACTTTCGAAAAGTTGATCTGCCGCTTCACTCTTTATGGTAGTTGTTCCTATACGAACATCTCCATACTGTAAGCCAATCTGAACCCGATACCACTTGTTCACCAGTTGGTTTAAGTTCCCAGCTTGTCGTGCAGCATGTCCATTATGTGTTTCTTTTGCAACAAGTTCTGTGATATGCGCAATATCCTGTCCATTAACTCGCTGTCGTTCAACGAGTCCGATGATCTGACTGAGACGGGCATTATCCTCCAGTATGACTTGTACATATATATGGCCCAACAGAGTAATTAACGCGATCAAACACAGGCTAAAGATAAAAGTCCGTTTGACGTGTTGCGAAAAACTACGTATAGGATTGCGCATTCGAGTAGAAGCTAGTTTAATAAATAATTAATAAGATAAAAGTAGTGGGACATATCTGAAGGAAAAACTCACACTTAGAGGAAACAGGTTGTCTGTAATGTTCCATAACAAAAGTCATAATTTGGCACTGGAAACATTGCTTGAAAGTAATTTTCAATCTGTAGATATTCTCCTGTTAAAAACAAAAGAGCTGTAATACACAATGTATTACAGCTCTTTTGTTTTCCAAAAATCTCAGAGAGGTAATCTAAAGTCCATCAATCTTAATATCCAATTTGCCTTTAGCTGTCACCACAGCAACAATTGTCTCCGGAGTAATAATAACATCTCCAGGACTAAACTCTTCCAGTTTGCCATTCAGAGAAATACCTTTCATTAACTGCTTATTTTCCAATTGTGCCTGAAGATTCTTTTTAGCCAGTTCTAATTGAGACTTTAAAGGGATCTTTATATTCTCCTGCATTTTTTTGACAAGTGTACCATGTGCCAGCCAGTTAGCTGCTTTCACTAGCCTATCCTTTGTATCCAATGAAAAATCCATATTTTTTAACTCAATGGATTGAGTTTGTGGATTAAAATAAGGTTTACCCACCAAATACAAGGTCCCGTCCAGACTGCCAGTAATCCCTGTCTTAATCACCAAGTTGCTGCCATTACCATATAAATCCAGTGATATAATGGTAATTTTCCGACTTCCGTTCTGGAATTCAAATGTTTTGCCTACCAATTCTGATATAGCTATTTGTGTAGCTGCCTGATGTGAAATTTCTCCGGTAAGTCCCAACTGAAAATCTTCCTCAGCTTGCTCATGTATTTGTAAAGCAGGTAAAGGGGTCAATGAAGAAATAACTGGTTTCTTTCCAATCATTGTCTCTGTATAAGCTTTAATTCCTATTTGTGCTTTTACAGTTGTTTCATTTGACAGCAAGGGAGTCATCCAGACTTCCAGAGGAGTCACTTTGACCCATGCATCATATTGCTTGGATACTTGCAATGGTTGCTGCATAGCCTGCCACACTTGCTGAACATACATCTTTAATGCCAGTTGCTCTTTTAACTGATTATCCATCTGACCTGCAATATTTTGTTGCTCTCTATCCAGGATCTGGCTAATAATACCTGTAATGGGTATTTCAATGAACCCCAATCGGACATAAGGCTTTTCAATCCAGTCGTATCCATCAGCCATAGTAGAAGCTACTACCTGCCAGTCTGAATTTACATGGAGTGTAGAAACAAACCGGGCATTCAAGGAAAATGTAGTTTCCTTATAAGTAGTAATCCCTAATACCTTAATTCCTTTCTTTGCCCATATTTTTAAAGGTACAGTAATTCTAAAAACCTCACTTCCCGATTCTATCTGAATAGGTTCCCGCTTCCATACCTTTAGTAACAAATCATCCTTTCCATTGTCCTCCAGGCTATTGTCTTCAAAAATCAAATCCTTAACCTGAGCATTTATTTGACGTTCTATCTCTGCAACAGAAATTGTCACAGGAATATTTACCACAGAGAGCAATCGGGGAATTGTCACCTGTGTATCTGTATATTTTTCTTCTGGCTGCTTTGGTTCTAAACGGGCTGGCTTACATCCCCAAAATAAAACAACAGCAACCACTAAGATAACTATAACGAAACCGAAAATGCGTAGTGTCATATCCATTTATAAAAAGACTACAAAAGTAATACCTAACGGAGTATAAAATATGCTGAGACAAAATGTTCCTTTCCAAACTTTGCTAATTTTGTTTTATTCTCTTATCCACCATTCCAAAACATATGAAGAAATATCTAGTATTGCTCCAAACTTTCCTATTTACAACCATCCTCACTCAATTAATAGCTCAGGAGAAAATAAAATCAGATGGGCCGTTATCTATTACAAAACATAAGATTTCAATCAATGGTAAAACAATAAACTATACTGCCACAACAGGGTATCTTGTATTACGGGAAGAAAGTGGCAAGGCCCGTGCCAATATTTTCTTTGTTGCCTATACCAAAGACGGTGTAGCAGATCCTGCCACCCGTCCAATTACTTACTCGTTCAATGGAGGTCCTGGCTCTTCTTCTGTGTGGCTTCATATGGGTGCATTAGGCCCTCGCCGTATTCAAATGACAGATGCAGGTGAATCTGAAGCTCCTCCCTATAAGGTTATTGACAACGAATATACCTGGCTGGATGAAACAGATCTGGTTTTTATTGATCCGGTGACAACTGGTTATAGTCGTCCGGCAGAAGGTGTAGAGGGTAAAGAATTTCATGGTTACAACGAAGACATCTCATCTGTCGGAGACTTCATACGATTATACACAACACAATTTGAACGCTGGAGTTCACCGAAATTCCTGGCAGGTGAAAGTTATGGTACAACACGCTCAGCAGGTTTGTCAGGATATCTGCAAGATCGTCATGGTTTGTATCTCAACGGCATTGTACTTATTTCTTCTGTTCTTAACTTTCAAACAATCTTATTTGATAAAGGCAATGAACTACCTTTTGCCTTATATCTACCTACTTATTCGGCTATTGCCTGGTACCACAAGAAATTATCCCCGGAATATACTGATCTCAAAAAATTACTGGCTGAAGTAGAACAGTTTGCTATGGGAGAATATAGTATTGCACTGATGAAAGGAGACAAACTAACAGATGATGAAAAACAATCACTTACCGAGAAGCTTAACCGCTATACAGGTTTATCTAAGGAGTATATCCAACAAACACATTATCGGATTGAGATCTTACGATTCACCAAAGAACTGTTAAGAAAAGAAGGTCGAATGTCCGGACGCCTGGATGGACGTTTTAAAGGCATTGACTATGATAATGCAGGTGAACACTTTGAATTTGATCCCAGCTATAATGTGGCAATCTATGGTCCATATACCACTGCCATTAATGACTATGTAAGACGTGAGTTAAAGTACGAAAACGATCTGCCATATGAGGTTCTAACAGGACGGGTACATCCGTGGAATTATACCAATGTACAAAACCAGTATCTGAACGTAACAGAAACACTACGTCAGTCAATCGTTAAAAACCCATTTCTGAAAATCCTCGTATGTAATGGGTATTATGATCTGGCAACACCCTACTTTGCCACAGATTATACATTCAATCATATGTTTCTGGATAAATCTTTACAAAAAAATATAAAAATGACTTTCTATGAATCTGGTCATATGATGTACATTCACAAACCTTCTTTGATCCAATTCAGAAAAGATGTAAGTACTTTTTACAAAGAAAGCCTTACCAGATAATGTTGTTTCGTTCTATACCTTTATCTATTACTCAGGTCATATATATTTGTACAACTTCAGGAAACCCCTCACTATTTGCGTATCTATTTTCTATGGCTAATTTATTCAAATCTTTCCTGGGTGGATCATCTAAACCTACACTTACCCAAATCACCGAACAGTTAAAGGAGCAATTAACAGATCTGGAATCGACAGGAGAAGTACTAAAAACAACGATTAGTTCTTTTTTTGATGCGGTAACTAAGGCTCAGGAAGAGGAAGTAAATATATCCATACGTTCGCTATCAGATCTTTTCTTTATGGCTGAAGAAAGCAGAAGTACTACAGCCATGATGATCTGTGGTTACTTGATAGAACAAGGGTACGATCCACAACTGGTTAGTGCCCGTATTATTGAAAAGTTAGCTTATCTGACAGAGTCAGCATATCCCTTCTATCAGAAATTTAAAATAGAACTGGCAAAACAATCACCTGTCACGGATGACGAGGAAAGCGATGAAGAAGATGGATATGAATTACTGGAAGAGTTGAAAGAGAAATATTGGGATGAAATGACCGATTCCATTATATCATGGAATACATTGGAACAACAGTATACTCCCGCCGTTTCGGTATTTTCACTGGATCGTTCTCAATGTATCATTGCAGAAAATACACTGGAATATATCGGAGAAATGGCAGAGTATAACCAGGGATGTTATTGGCTCAACAAATTATTTGAAGTGCTGCATCATGAACCTATAGTAATCATAGAACCCTCTACAAGTACAGGTGTTATTGGCTATATGAGTGGCGTCGTTGACAATTTTCAGCTACAGGCACTTATTATGGATATTTTCCCTCACAAAGGCTCTCCCAGAATCTCAAAAGCACATGCTGATTTATTCAAGGGTATAGGGCCACAATCACTCGATGGATCAATGGTTTGCCACTGGAATCTCTATAACTGGCCCGTATTAACAGAACAACTATCACTTCCTGATGCTACAGACTATTCAACTTCTACCTATTGGATATGGGGCGAGGGTAAACCTGCAGATATTGGAGTTCTGGATGGGTATCGTATTGTTCTGTTAGGTGAAACCAGTTACCAGAGAAGCACTAATTTACAAAGAGTGTTTAACCATCTGCAAGCAGATATTCTTATTGAAAAAGAATTAACAACTACTGAAGTACGAAACTGGCTTAGCCGTATGTATCAGGCAGCTCAGCAAGCCTGAAAGAAAATAATAATCTCTGCCACATCTAAATACACAAAGAGCCTGACATAATCAGGCTCTTCTTATTATCAGGTATTTTCAGATTTAAAATCCAACCGCAACATAGACTTGAAATGCACTATTTTTAGAGTTTCGCAGTATAGTACTGCTATTAGTTGAGCTGTTAAGGCTGATCCCACCATCTTTACCAACCTCACGAAGTCCGTAGTTATAGCGGAATCCCAGGGATGCACCTTTAAAGTCAAACCCAATTCCACCTGCTAAGCCATAATCCAATCCATTGAATTTATCTTTGTTCAGATCTTTCACTCCGTTTATTGTACCATCGTCATCCACATCTTTTACATTCACATTTGTTAAGACAGCAGCATAAGGGCCTGCATGGATATTGAACGCACCGATGTTAACTACCGCTAGTACAGGAATTTGTATATATCCTAAGTTAAAACGATATTTTCCGCTTCCCTGCAGAAAGTTCTGATACTGCGTTTCTGATCCCACTACTGTATAAGATACTTCAGGCTGAATAGACAATACATCTTCAATAATAGGAGCTTTAGCAAAAACACCTACATTAAATCCGGCTTTAATATTTTCATCTCCTACTTCTGTCTTATAAAAGTTAGATAAATTTAATCCTCCTTTAATACCAAATTTTGCTTTTCCTCCATCCTGAGCATAGCAATAGGATCCCAGACTAATCAAAGTCAATAAACTAAATGCGATTTTTTTCATGGTTAGTTGTGTAATAATTAAACTATTGTCTACTGGTTGTATTAAAAAAATTCCCCTTTATACAAACTACAGAATGTTGCTTCCAAATTTATATAAAAGATACAAAGACTGATTTACATTGCTCTTTTCAGCAACAATCACTCTACAGTTAGATAAAAAATGATACCATCCTCTCACTATCTTTTATTTGAAGGGCTTTTAGTATTATTTACCCAACAGGAAGAATCTATCTCTCAACCAGTTGATATAAGAAGATTATGCACCAGGAAGAAATTAAAAGATTTAGCATTCCTACTCCAGTTGTAGAAAAAAACGGACGGAAGTAATCAATATAGTCAAAACTACTTCCGTCTGTCAAGCAAGCCCAACATCTGCTATTTTATAATAAGTAAGTGATGTCCCAGGTTTATAAGAAGTAAAAACAATGCCTCCCTCAATGCATTAGTCGATACTACTATTTTTTCTCAAGTACCAATACTTCATCACTAATCTTATGTTCCATTGTATCCCAATTGGTATTTACATTTTGTAAACGCAATGAGTTGGGTGTTTTTTTAAAGGTATAGGTTACCCCATCTACCCAATTACCTGCTTTGACATCCTTAAAGAAAATAATAGCGTCGTATTCTATTCCTTCACCAAAGTCATATACCAGTTCATAGGATTTGAAGTCTTGAAAATTTTGCACTTTACCATCACTGTCAAAGTGAATTACAGAGCCATCATTTCCTATTTTATAATCTCCAGCAATTAAGATTCTTCGGAGCTCTGTATCAAGATTTGTATCAACCTTTCTATATCTATCTGTCTTATTTGTTTTTGGGAAAAACATTTCCAGTATAGTACCTCCATCATAATTCAACTCAAATGGCTCTGGAAATGCAGCATATTCAGAAACTTTTTCCAGATTGTTTACAAACTTTCCTTTTGATGTGTCATATTTAATAAGACTACTATAACCTCCTTCGTGTGAAGTAAATCCTTCCAACATGGCAGTGTCTGATAACATTGTTTTTTTGTCAAGAGAGAAGCCTAAAACTTTACTATCATATTCTCTGCTTTTATATATGGATTGCCTGGTTTCAATATTTTTCAAATAACTTTCTGAAATCCAAAGACCATCTAACTTATCTGCAAGTATAGCCCCTGCGTTAGTAGTACTATTATTGGTGGTTTGAATACTATCAGCCTGAACATTATCAGTATTTGTGTTCTTTTCACTACAGGAAAAAAGAAATAAAGTCAAAAATAGGCTTGCTATTAATTTATTCATGTCTGTTAAGAGATGAGAGTTTATAAATTTCACAATAATAGTAGAGAAATAATCTATTTTTTGAAAATGTATAAAAGCTGGACTTAACAAAACTATATCTTCACTCCAACAAAAGCATTTATCAATTTCCACATAATTCATCTATTATATTCTCCATTCGAATTTTTATCTTGCCAAATACACTCTAGAACTCGAAACCGCTTAAATGAAATCTGTTTTATTCTACTGCTTTTTCTTATTTATCTGTCGGCTCACCTGTTTTTCACAAAACGACACATCTGCTATCTCTCTGGTATCTTATTGGTCGAAAGGTGATTCTTTCAACTTTAAAATCACTAAAGTACAACAACAATGGAAAAAGGGAGAACTCTCGAAAAATGATTCTTCTTCCTATATAGCTAATTTTCTGGTTATTGACTCTACCGCATCTTCCTACAAAATTAAATGGTCTCATAAAAATGATCTGGTAAGTGAGTATAATATCCCTTCAAAATTTGCCAGCTTACTATCTAAATATCAGATAACAGAAGTCATTTATACAACCACTGATATGGGTCAGTTCGTTGGCATTGAGAATTGGAAAGAAATAGGTAAAATGATGAAAGATTTAGTGGCAGATATTACAGAGACACTATACAAAGACAAACCAAAAGAAAAAGAAGCTTTCAAAAAAGCTATGCAAGCAATAGAGTCTGCCTATAGTAGCAAAGAAGGGGTTGAACAATTTATATTCAAAGAAATACAATACTTCCACTTTCCATTTGGTTATCAATTTTCTCAGACTACACCACTCACTTACGAGCAACCTATTCCAAATATGTTTGGGGGATCAGTTGTTAGAGGCGATACCAAGCTCTATATCAAAGGTGTAGACAAGAAAAATTCCACGTTTACACTCATGCAGGAAATGAAACTCAACCCAGAGGATACTCGGAAAATGCTAACAGAACTATTCAGAAAAATGAATGTCCCTAGTACAGATAAAATTATGGAAAGTGCCAAGATAGATATCAATGATACAAATCAGTATGAATATGATTATTTGGTCGGAACTCCAATAAAAATTGAGACACTTAGAAAGACCATAGTAGACATTGACAAAGAAAAAGCCTTGCGAATTGATAAGATAAAAATTGAATTACTACAGAATTAGAATTAAACGGGGATACGCACTGTGAGTTATGTAATATACATCAGAAAGAAATACTAATCAGAATTTAACAATACCAGATAATATAGCTTTGATTAATATTTCCTTCTCCTGATGTAAATTCGCATAACAAATATCAATTAGTGAGTAGATTCATTAGAGCAAACCTTTCATTTTTCAGCTAGCTGTAGCTTTGGCTTCCGCAGTGAATAAATAATTGCCTCTGCAACCAGCATATTAGGAATCCAGCAGAGCCAGGCAACAATCTGATACGCTTCTAGAAATGTTAACTTGAAAAATATCTGTAAAACTGGAATCCAGAGACGTAAGGTAACTGCTGCAAAGGTAAGGGCATAGTTACGAATCATCCATTGTTCGTGTCCTTTTACATCTCCACCTCTGATTGTCTGGTAAGCCTGTATATCTGTAATTAACCATAAGATAGCCAGAGATAGAAACCCAGTAACAGGTACTATTCCTCCATTAGCGTTAAAGGCAATAATTAGTCCGGCCAAACTGCTCAGCATAACAGCAATAACATAGACCTTACCTGCATTTCGATGTAATGCAGTATAGCGACGTCTGAAGCGTTTGATAAACTGCCATCCGCCAATCAAAAGTGCTATTGCACCAAAACCAGCATGTACATAAAAAGATGTCCGGTAGAATACGCTTGCCAGAAGTTCTTTAGCCTTGGATGCCAATAGATTCTGCTCTTTGAAAGTAAAATACGAAAAGGCATAAGCCGCGATTCCTACAGACAGAAAAATCATAAGGCCTTTGAGAAGTGGACGCAGAGAAAAAGTTTTCATAGTTGTAGTTAATTATTTCACTCGTTATAAATCTTGTATGGCTTGATTGCAAAAGGTATATCAAAGATAAGAATACTCCTCTATAGAGCATATACACCTCCGGTAAAACAACTAATCTAAAGGGGTAAATCGTCAATTTCTATCGGTAAAAATGATATCGGTTTAGTTACAACTATCTCATGATTAGCACTAAGCACTTGTGCACTTCAAAATATTTGGAAATACGACAGGATAAGTGGAAAAGATACTATTTTTGGAAAGCATTCTACAAAATAGAGACACTTCATTCTCTATCTTAAACCAGTTTTTATAACCCAAATTATTCATCTCACATTTGTATGAAAAGCATTTTAGCTGAAGTTGTAACCATTGGTGATGAGATTCTGTATGGACAGATTACAGATACCAATACCCAATGGATGAGTGCTGAACTTTCAAAAATTGGTATCCGAACAGTTCGTAAATCATCTGTTGGCGATACAGAAGATCAGATCCTCCAGATATTGAAGGAAGCAGAATCACGGGCGGATGTCATTCTGATTACAGGTGGACTGGGACCTACCAAAGATGATATTACGAAAAAAACACTGGCTAAATATTTTGGTGTAGGAATGGTTCTGAATGAGGACGCACTAGCCAATGTTTCTGAAATATTTACCCGCCGTGGTTTTGAACTAACCGAGCTCAATCGCCAACAGGCAATGGTTCCGACCAATTGTACTTGTATTGTAAATAAAGCTGGCACAGCTCCAGGCATGTGGTTTGAGCACCAGGGTAAAATTTTTGTATCTATGCCAGGTGTTCCCTACGAAATGAAATGGATCATGGAAAACTGGGTGCTTGAACATCTTAGTGCATTCTTTCAAACACCAGCTATCTACCATAAAAATATACGAACTATCGGAATTGGGGAATCTTTTCTGGCAGAACAAATCGAGGCATGGGAAGATGCATTACCTTCTCATATTCGTCTGGCTTATCTGCCTAGCATGGGGCAGGTTAAACTACGTCTGACTGCGACTGGTGCATCCATAAGTGAACTTGAGGCAGAAGTACAACAGCAAGTAAATACTTTGCTTACTATCATACCGGAATATGTATACGGCTATGATGATGATGAATTGGAAACTGTCATTGGCAAGCTCTTGCTGGACCAAAATCTTACGCTAGCCACTGCAGAAAGCTGTACAGGAGGATATGTAGCCCATACAATAACCAAAGTTCCCGGCAGTTCACGATACTTTATAGGAGGTATGGTCACCTATAGTAATGATATGAAGATTAATCAGTTGGATGTGCGTCCAGATACATTGGCACAACACGGAGCAGTTAGTGAAGAAACAGTGCGCCAGATGGCTGAGAATGTTCGTAAAAAACTGAATACAGATATTGGCATTTCTACAAGTGGCATTGCAGGACCAGATGGAGGAACTCCAGACAAACCAGTAGGTACTATATGGATAGCGTATGCAGATAAGGATAAGACCGTTACAAAAAAATTGCAGTTGTTCAGAGATCGTCTGCTAAACATTCAATACACTACCTTATCAGTACTGAATCTGTTACGCCAGAATCTGCCAGCCTCTGTAGAAACGGCTGCGCCATAAAAGGCCATGAATGCATATTTATCCAGATAATAAAGTATTTGCCTTATAGGTTTGATATAAATGTGGTCATTGAGCCAAAAAACAATTTAACTATATGGGTACATTAAAAAAATAGTATTTTTGCTGCGACGGGAAGGTAGCTACATTTGAAGAACACCCTTACATCTATCATTTTTAATTTTTGAAATATGGCATTGATTGAAATGGTTATGCCCAAAATGGGCGAAAGTATCATAGAAGGTACAATCCTGGCATGGCTAAAGAAAGAAGGACAAACAATAGAACAAGATGAAGCAGTACTGGAAGTTGCCACAGATAAGGTAGATACAGAAGTACCCGCTACACATTCAGGCGTTTTAAAACAAATACTAGCTCAATCAGGTGCGGTTGTTCAGGTAGGAACTCCTATTGCTATTATCGCTACAGAAGCTGATGCAGAAGCCATTATCAATCCTTCTGCAACCCCAACAACAGAAACAGAGCAGGAAGAACCAGTGGAAGAAGTAGAACAACATATACAAATCATAGAGTCCAAAATTAATAGCTTATCTTCCAGACCATCTTTCCAACTATTGGATACACCTGTTGCTGGTAGATTTTATTCTCCCCTTGTTTTAACAATAGCACGGGAAGAAGGCATCTCTATGTCCGAACTAGAACGCATTCCGGGCAGTGGCGGAGATAATCGTGTGACGAAAAAAGATATTCTACAATATATTCAAAGTAAAAATCCAGGTTTTACTTCTCCTGATTTAACACCTGCCAATGTTGATATACCAGAAGTAGCTTCTGTCAAAGCCACGTTTGGAGAAATTATAGAACCTCAGTCTGAAAATACAAACACTACTTCTCTGGCAGATGAAACATTGTCTTTGATTGAGCAGGTTAAGTCTATTCCCAAAGAAGTGCCAACACCTGTTATACCAACACCTGAAGTTTCAACACTAACTATGCAGGAAACAGTAAAACAACCTGAGGCAGAAGTAAAAACAGAAACCCAAACAATAACTCCAGAACCTGAAAAAACAATTCCGCAGCCAGAAAAAGCTTCTGAAGAAAAAACATCTGTGGTGCAGACTCCAGAGGTTAAGCAGCCTGTTACAGAAGTAAAACAACCTGTTACTCAAACAATAGAACCTGTGCAGCCTAGCATAAAAGTGACAGAGCCTGTACAACCCGTTTCTACACCTGCAGTTTCGTATAGTGGACGGGCAGATATTATTGAAATGGACCGGATGCGTAAAATGATTGCGCAACGTATGGTTGATTCCAAACGCATCTCACCTCATGTTACCTCTTTTGTAGAAGCTGATGTAACTAACATGGTGTATTGGAGAAATCGCGTGAAACAGGAATTTAAATCACGGGAAGGCGATACAATTACATTTACACCTGTATTTATAGAAGCAATTGCCAAGGCAATCAAAGATTATCCAATGATCAATGCCTCTGTAGAAGGTGATAAGATTATTGTAAAAAAAGATATTAACATTGGTATGGCTGTAGCTTTACCAAGTGGTAATCTGATTGTACCTGTCATTAAAAATGCCGATCAACTCAATCTGGTAGGCTTAACAAAAAAAGTAAATGACTTGGCGCGTCGTGCCCGCGAGAACAAACTTACAGTTGATGATCTGGCAGATGGGACTTTTACCATGTCTAATGTAGGATCATTTGGTAATGTTATGGGTACACCTATTATTATGCAACCACAGGTAGCCATCATGGCATTTGGTGCTATTCAGAAAAAACCAGCAGTGATTGAGACTCCGTTTGGAGATACATTAGGTATTCGTCACCTTATGTTTTTGTCACATAGCTACGACCACAGAGTAGTAGACGGCTCACTGGGAGGTATGTTTGTACGTAGGGTTGCCGACTATCTGGAAGCCTTTGATGTAAATCGTAAGATCTTTTCTTAATTACTACAACTGCCAGCTAAACAATACAGCTGGCAGTTTTGTTTTATCGGTATTTGTATCATTAAGCTTGCTGGTGAGTAATAATCAGCAAGCTTTTGTATATATTACCCTTCCCAAAATACAAAATGTAGATATATTTGTATTTTGGGGTCCTACGAATTCCTATTATTCCAGACCAGCTATTGCCATTAGGCTGTATTGATTGTTCAGTACAATTACTATGAGAAGAAATACCGTTGATAATACCATTGCTTTTATATTAAGCGTTACTATTCTTATCAATATCAGTATTCTTGCTTACAACCGTATTCAGAATCTGGTAAACTCTTCTGAGAAGGTAGAACATACTTACCAAACACTGCTCTATGTAGAAGAAATGTTTACAAATCTACGTTCAGCAGTTAACTCACAACGTGGTTATCTTTTATCAGGAGACTCTCTACATCTGATAAACTATCACCAATACAAAAAGGACACATACAGCAAATTACATCAGACAGATAGTATAACAAGTGACAATCCAATACAAAGACACAATCTGGATACATTACGTCAATTGCTTGACCAAAGATTTGCCAATCTGGATTCTCTTGTTGCTGTCTACCAGGCTACTTATACCCCAACTAGTACTGTATTTCGAGGAGACATCTCTTATGATCGGAAAACCACAGAGTTACTATTAACAAAGTTAAGATCCATTCGTGCCCATGAACAGAAACTCAAAGAAGAACGTACACTTATCAAAAATGCCAGTGAAGCTGCTGCACCTGTCTTCCTTCTCATTCTGGCAATAATTACTTTATGCCTGTTAATATTTTCGTTTCTGATACTAAACAAAGAGCTAAGAAAAAGGCTAGCAACTCAAATAGAGCTGGAATTAAAAGTAGAAGCATTAAATCGCTCCAATCAGGAACTGGAACAGTTTGCCTATGTAGCCTCTCATGACCTGCAAGAGCCTCTGCGTAAGATTATGACCTTCGGATCGATGCTTAAGACAAAACAAAAAGATAAACTTGATCAGGAAGGTAATCGTACACTGGATACTATTATGGATCTGAGCCGTAGAATGAAACAACTGATTGAAGATTTACTTAGCTTTTCACGTATCGTTAATCAAAATCAATCTTTTGTCAGTACAGATCTAAACATACTTCTCAAACAAGTGCTTGATGATCTGTCAGAACCTATTCAACAGCAACAAGCACAAATTTCTATTGATAAGCTGCCTACACTCAGAGTACAACCTGTACAAATCCATCAGTTGTTTCAAAACCTGCTCCTAAACTCTTTAAAATATGCTAAGCCAGGGGTACCCCCAATCATTCAGATTTCCTCACAAATCTCAAATAACCAGGAACTCAACCTCAGCGAAAATATGATTAGCCGAACCTTTTATAAAATACAGATAGTAGACAATGGGATTGGATTTGAACAGGAATATGCAGAAAAGATATTTACTATCTTTCAGCGTTTGCATACTCAGGAAGAATATAAAGGGACTGGAGTTGGACTGGCCGTATGCAAGCGGGTTGTCACCAATCATGGAGGATATATACAGGCAATCAGTACGCCTGCTCAGGGAGCAATTTTCTCTGTCTACCTACCAGCCTAAAATAGATAGCAGTATTGAGTTCTATGCCTCAATACTGCCTCTACACAATTATTTCTCAAATGTAAGTACTTCCTGTACCTCTCCACATTCAAGCATCTTATCTCCAAAATAAGGATTTTTAATTTCTTTATTTATGCTCAACCAATAAGCTCCTTTGTCATTTAATGCCATCGGACAATATTGTTTATAAACAGTAGTTCTGGCACCATAGGTATTCACAACCTCATACATAATCTTAGAAAGATCTTCAAAGACAGCTCTTTTGTCTTCTAACCCTTTTTCAGTTTGCAATGTTGTGACAGAGCGAATGATCATTGCTTTAGATGTTTTCCATTTAGCTTGAACTTCTGTGTTTAGTTTGGTAGTATCTACCTTATTAGTAGCTCCAATCAAATCTGTGGCTTTCTGATTAATTTCAATGGTATCAGATTTTACAAAACTATCCTTCAGCATAAAATAGGAAGTTAATACATTCTCAAACTGATCAGGAGCTGCGAGTGATGTCTTCACAACAGTAGGTGCTGGCAAATCCATTTCTTCAGACTCTTCTGCTTTTTGTTGATCATTAGTAGGTTGACAACTCATTAAACTTCCATATCCTACACAGAGTACACACACATACACAAAGATTTTTTTCATATACTGTAAATGATTTGGTAAATACATAAAAACGCTATCTATCAACTATTTATCTCAAAATATTCTTACCCTACCTTAAAAAATGAAGAAATAAACGAGAATATACAAATATAGATGTTTACATTTCAACAAGGATACAAACCAATACCTAAAATTGGTTCTTTTTTGCAGGAACTTCTGCAATAATAGTAGTCCCAATTCTACTCTACCCAAGTTAAAAGTATCTGAATTACACAGAAACTTCCAGTTAATAAATATAGCCAAGCAGAAGTGTTTAGAAAAATCCTCCACAGGATTCCAGCAAGTGTGTACCAGGTGTTCAGTATTTAAAAATTTTACCTAGTTATCATTTATAAACCTTTCAGCAAGATTTCTGATAGATCCAGTCATGTACTCTGTGCTGTCATTTATCACAGGTATCTGTATATGTGTCCATTATGATTCCTGAGCATTTTAAGAATGAACAAACTATACTTACGATTACACCTTTCCGTTTATGACAACATTTCACCACAACTCAACGACAAAACCCTTAGATTTATGGGTAAGCAACGAATTGCTTTCTCCCAATCCGTCTGCACGTCCTTGTCCTTTATTAATGCATCTTTCAGAGGCAGATACAAGTACACAGACACTTTTCTGGAATCCGCTGCGAGCTGTATTACCTGGCTTGGTCAGAATTCATCGATTCGATACTATAGAAGATGCTGGTAATCTGGTAGTAATCCCTCATGATGCTAAAGAATGGATGTTTCAAAAGAAATTAGGCGAATTACGTAACTATATACGTAAGGTGCTAGCGACTGGCCGGACAGTTGTAACATTTGCAGGGGGTATGGAATATAAACCACAACCAGGAGAAATTGTATTTGCAACTTCTGTTTATCAATATCCTGGAGAAAAGTTGCTCCCTATACCAACCTGGATATATGACATAGGACATTTAATCACTCCTATTTCCAAACCAGCTACTCCAACTATTGCCTTTGATGGCAATACAAAATATTCCAGTACTATAAACAAATTGACCAAACCCATTCCTGTACCAGATGCAGTAATCTATAAGTTAGCCTTAAGTCGTAAACTAGGGCGTAGTCTGGATATCAAATATCGCTTTATGATTCCAAGACTGTTACGCCAGCGTGTATTAAAAGCAGTAAGAGCAGCAAGCAATCTAAAGTCTCATCTTGTAGAGCGCGATCATTTCTTTGTACTAGCCGAAGAAGAAAGAGTAAAGGCACGTGCAGAATATCTGCGCAGTACTCAGGAACATGCCTATATCCTTTGTATGCGAGGTGATGCAAATGGTGATTTTCGTACATATGAGGTATTATCGGCAGGACGTATTCCTGTCATCATAGATACAAAACTACAGTTACCACCACTACAAGGCTTAAAATGGGAAGACTTTTGTGTATTTGTCCCACTAACAAAACTGGATCAGATTGGAGAGATAGTTCAACAGTTCCATGCAAAATTAACGGAAGAAACGTTTCAGGAAAAATGCCAGATGGCAAGAGCTGCGTTTGATCAATTGCTTCCTCATAATTTTATTGTGCATGTGATCAATGAGATTCACACCCGTGTAGCATCAACTACTAATGATATTCCAGTGATGGCTGGTGCAGCTACCACTGACACAACGTATCAAAGGCCAGGAAAAAAATAAATCAGATGTATGATAAATAAAGTAATAGCTGCCAGCTTGGAAAAGTGTAATCCAACTGGCAGCTAACTTTTTATATACGCATAATTAGATTCTTTACCGGACGAACAGGGCGACCAGCAATATGGTCTACCAAAGCCTGAGCATGTTCACGTCCATTTTCTATAAAGACTTTTTCTGTGTGAATACCCGCTACTACAGTTCCGCACACATACAAACCCTTTACATTTGTCTCAAAGGTCTGATTGTCATAGCTAGGTACCATTACCTCATTTAATTGGATTCCTGACCGAAAAAGCAACTTGGCATCAGGAACATATCCAGCTAGTATAAATACAAAATCAGCAGGCAAAGTAGATTCTTCCTGAGTGTGGACATTCTGAATAATCAACGACTCAGAAGAAATCGATTTTATCGTTGAGTTGAAAATAGCTTTTATCTTACCTTCCTTCATCCGATTCTTCACATCGGGAATTAACCAGTATTTTACCGTTTGTCTTAAGTCTTCATTTCTGTGAACAATAGTGACATCCACATCATGTCGATACAGTTCCAATGCAGCCTCCACAGCAGAGTTAGCTCCTCCAACAATCACGACTTTTGAATATGAGTATTTATAAGGTTCATCATAGTAATGAGACACATGAGGTAAATCCTCTCCTGGCACATTCAATTTACGCGGGACATCAAAATAGCCAGTTGCAATCACCACATTCTTTGCAAAATAAGTCTCACCCTTTGCTGTGGACACATGGAAGACTTCATCTTTCTTTTCAACACCTGTTACTTCTGTAAACAACTTGAAGTTCAGATGAAAATAGCCAGCAACTTTTCTATAATACTGAAGCGCTTCTTCTCTGTTTGCCTTGACATTAGAAATAGGAAAAGGAATACCTCCAATCTCAATATTTTCAGCTGTTGAGAAGAAACGCATCCGTCGAGGATATCGGCGAATAGACTCTGTTAAACTGCCTTTCTCAAGGATAATATGACTAAGCTTACTTTTCACAGCTTCAATAGCAACAGCCAATCCACAAGGTCCTCCTCCCACAACTAGTATATCTACTATTTCACTCATTTTATCATAGGTTTTAAGAGTAATGATCTGTTCACAATAAAGAACAGAGTATTAAGTAAAAATGTCCATAAAAAATATACGGGACAAGACTTTTATCAGAAAGCCTTGTCCCGTATCCATAAATTGACTTTTCACAAAAAAGTTCTTAATGCAATCCCCGTCTGGCTCTTTTTTTTGATCCAAACTCAAAAGAGGTATTTACAGATACAACAGAATTTCGAACAGTAGGCTCTGCCTGTGAGATATTAGTAATACCCGGTGCGACCCGTGCATCCACTACCCACCAGATTTTTTCCAGTTGCATCCGGATACCAAAACCCAAAATAGCACTTACATCAGTTTTTTTAAATTGTGGAGTGATATTACCTGCCAGTGAGTTATGAGCACCTAACAAGTAACTAAATTGGGGACCAGCAAAAAAGAAGGGAGTACTACGTGTTCGAGACCAGAAGTAATACTTCAAAAGCAAAGGTACTGCTATGTAATTTAACGTTGTACGAGAAGTAACCTTTATCGTATTACGAAGTCGTCCGCCCTGCCGTGAATAAAGTATTTCTCCTCCAAAGTTTAAACTACTATTTCCGGTATAATTCCAGGAAAAGCCAACATTAAAATCAGGTAATACATTATAATTTGTTGCTCCTTTTCCCTGAAGGTCTTTAATATTGCCTCCAAGTTTAGGGCCCATTGTAAAACTTTGTGCATTGATGTGTTGAACACTTCCTACCAGGCATATCCCCAGAAAGAAAGTATAAAGAATTGATTTATTCATAATCGGGTTGTTTGTAAAATACAAGCAGTGCTGTTAGAACATAAAAATGCTTTTTTCTTTTGCGAAGAGCAAACTCATGCATTTAACGGGATTTTTGTTTTTTTGTTAACGCCTTACCCAAAAAATCGTAATCGCTCTGTCAAAATAAAAATCAGCTACAGAAGTATTCACTTTACATCTATAGCTGACAAGTTCTATTTGTAGTCAATATATCTGTTGTTATTGTTCCATGAGCCAGGCTTTTAGAAATTCGTCAATTTCCCCATTCAATACTGCTTCTGTATTTGAAGTTTGGTAACCTGTGCGATGGTCTTTGACACGTCTGTCATCCAGAACGTAGCTTCGAATTTGAGATCCCCATTCAATCTTTTTCTTGCCGGCCTCAATCTCAGCAACCGCTTCCATACGTTTACGCATCTCTGCTTCATATAACTGAGAACGTAACAATCGCATTGCATTTTCCTTGTTTTGCAGCTGAGAACGGGATTCCTGGTTTTTGATCACAATACCAGACGGTTTGTGATACAAACGAACCGCAGTCTCCACTTTGTTCACGTTCTGTCCACCAGCCCCACCGGAACGGAAAGTTTCCCATTCGATATCGGAATCCTTCACATCTATTTCAATGGAATCATCAATCAAAGGATATACATAGACTGAGGCAAAGGATGTATGGCGTCGGGCATTAGAGTCAAAAGGAGAAACCCGAACCAATCGATGTACGCCATTCTCGCCTTTCAGATATCCATATGCCAGATCTCCTTCAAACTGTAATGTAACAGATTTAACACCTGCCACATCTCCCTCCTGAAAGTCTTGTTCAATTACCTTATATCCATTTTTCTCACCCCACATAATATACATACGCATCAGCATACTTGCCCAGTCACAACTTTCTGTTCCACCAGCACCTGCGGTAATCTGTACAACTGCACTTAGCTGATCTTCCTCTGCGCCAAGCATTTTTTTGAATTCCAGTTCTTCTATGGATTTGGAAACTTTTGCGTATTCGGCATCAATCTCTTCTTCTGCTACATCTCCGGCCTGGAAGAACTCATACAATGTTTCCAGATCTCCATATCCCGCTTCAACAGCGTCATAATCAGCAGTCCAGAACTTGAGTGAACGGATGCTTTTGAGTGTCTTCTCAGCTTCCTTCGGATTATTCCAGAAATCAGGTTGTAATGTTATTTTTTCTAAGCTTTGAACTTCTTCTTTCTTATGATCGTAGTCAAAGATACCCCCTTAAAGCCGAAATACGGGCTTTCAACTCTTTGAGTTGTTCTGTTGTCATGTTAGTATAAAAGTTTAGTATGAATGGTAAACGTACCAAATCAAAATTTCAGGGTGCAAAGATACGGTTTTCATTGATAAAAACAGAATAAGGGCATTTCCAGAAAATAGTATCTTTGCAGCCATCTACTTTAAAACCAGATTATACCAATGAGTTCCCAACCTCTTGCAGAACGAATTCGTCCTAAGAAACTTGATGAAGTAATCGGACAACCACATTTAGTAGGTGAAAATAGTGTGTTACGTCGGGTACTAGCTTCCGGCCATATTCCGTCTATGATCCTGTGGGGTCCTCCAGGTGTTGGCAAAACGACTTTGGCTACCTTAATTGCTCATGAGGCGGGGTTACCCTTTTTCACACTAAGTGCTATAAGTTCAGGTGTCAAGGAAGTACGAGAGGTAATTGAACTGGCAAAAGCACATGGTAAAGCCATTTTATTTATAGATGAAATTCACCGCTTTAACAAAAGTCAGCAGGATGCATTACTGGGAGCAGTAGAACGCGGTACTATTACCCTTATTGGAGCAACAACCGAGAATCCTTCTTTTGAAGTAAATTCCGCCTTATTATCTCGGTCACAAGTATACATCCTGAAAGCACTTACTTCGGAAGATCTTATCCAGTTGATTCATATTGCTCTCAAAAAAGACAAACTGCTTGCAGAAAAGACTGTTGAAGTACGTGAAACCGAAGCTTTGCTAAACATTTCAGGAGGTGATGCGAGAAAGTTACTTAATCTGTTGGAACTGGTAATTAATGCTTTTCCCATTGGACAAGACATAGTCATTACAGATGAGAAAGTCATGGAAATAGCCCAACGCCGGGTAGCTTTATATGACAAAGGCGGAGAACAACACTATGATATCATTTCGGCTTTCATTAAATCTATTCGTGGAAGTGACCCCAATGCCGCAGTTTATTGGTTGGCCCGCATGCTGGCCGGAGGTGAAGATATTAAATTTATTGCACGCCGACTTGTCATTCTTGCCTCAGAGGATATTGGCAATGCAAATCCTAATGCACTTTTGCTAGCCACCAGTTGTATGCAGGCAGTCCAAATGGTAGGTATGCCTGAATCAGAAATCATTTTATCACAATGTGTAGTTTTTTTAGCTACTTCTGTGAAGAGTAATTCTTCCTATGTTGCGATAAAGAAAGCAAACGAGCTAATACGTATGAAGGGAGACCTGCCTGTACCTTTACACATACGCAATGCTCCTACCAAGTTAATGAAACAACAAGGGTATGGGCAAAACTACCAGTATGCGCATGACTATGAAGGAAACTTTGTAAATCAGGAATTTCTACCCGCAGATATCTCAGGAGCCAAGTTGTATGATCCTGGTAATAATACAAGAGAGAACGAACTTAGAAAACAGCTTAAAAATCAGTGGGGAAGTAAATACAATTACTAGGATATATAGAATATATCCTAGTCTTCGAATAAGCTTTTTTGATAGGCAGGCACGGTAAAAGAAAAAGTACTGCCATCACCTTTGCTACTGACAGCTTTGATGGTTCCTCCCCATTGAGTAATAAACTCTTTACATAACATAAGGCCTAAGCCTGTACCCTTTTCATTCGCAGTCCCTACAGTAGAATGATTGTGATTCTGCGAGGTAAATAGGTTGCCTAATGTAGTAGGACTCATACCTATACCATTATCTATTATATCAATTGTTATTTGTGTTCCAGTTCGTTTTGCTCTTACTTCCACTTTCCCTTTGGAATTTGTGAATTTAATAGCATTCATCAACAAATTACGTAATACAATATTGAAGATATTCTTATCAAGAAATGCATAGAGTTCTTCAGCAACATCTCCTTTCACCACTATTAATTTATCTGCGGCAGTTGGCTCAACCAGACTTAAGTTATCTGTAATCAGAACAGCCAGATCCACTACTTCGGCCTGGCTACTAAAAGCGTTCATTTGTACTCTGGACCAATGCAGCAAATTCTCCAATAGGGTATTTACATTATTAAAAGACTTACTCATGCCTTTTACCAACACTTTTATGTCTTCTTTAGATAAAGAATCAATGTTGCTAGCCAGCAAGCCTGAAAATCCTCTAAAGGAATTCATAGGAGATCTCAAATCATGAGCAATGATTGAAAAGAGGCGGTTCTTAGAATCATTTAATTCCTTTAACTGTACAGCGGAAGCCTTTAATTCCTCATTAGTTTGTTGAATCTTTTCGTTTTGCCCACGCATATCCTGAAGCAGGCGATAATTCTGCCTTGCAATCTTATCCATTAAATATTTATAATAGATTAATGCAATCACAATAAAAGCAACACCTTCTACTGTAATGATAGTACGTAATAAGGAAAGGTTTATATTATTTATTTTTAAAAACTTAAACGGAAAAACAGTCAATGCAAAATCAACTGAAAAGAGAAGAGCACAAATAAAAACTAAACTTCCTATAAAATACCTTGTTTCTATAGCACGAAATATCAATAATGGAATAATCAATGAAGCGAAAAACAGAGGTTTGGTAATAGTGCTATGAGTAGCACCCGGCAATTGTGCAACCAGAGCTATTACATAAATAGAAAGAGGTAATGCATTGACAAGAAAAACTCTGGCAATCAAATGATTTCCACGTCGCAATATAAGAAAGCTAAGTAAACAACTGAGTAAGGGAAGTGCAACTACCAGATAAGACTTTTCGAGTCCAATACACAAAAAGGGAATTGTAAACAACACACAGGTTACAATAATCCAGTTTGTCAATGTAATGCTGATTCTTAATCTATTGTTATAGAAAGGTTGAAGTCCATTGGAAGAAATGCTCTGCATCCAGTGGCGAAAAAAACGCCAGATAGACGAATCATGTGAGGAAGTGCTGGTTTCTCTTCCCAAACTTTGTTGTGTGTCAATAACAACGTCATCAAGTACCGGATAAGGCATGGCAGTAATATTGTAATAACAATAGAAAGGAGCACTTCAAGTATTATGTCATATGATTTTCCCCCTAACGAAACAAAATCTATACCCTGAATAACGCTCAAATGTACAAAACATTCGGATAGAGCATTTTCAGGCAAATGCTACACAACGTAAGTTTTTAGTAGAGAATAAATAGATGCGAATAAAAAAATAGAAGAAAGGAAATAATCCACAAACTAACTGCCTTATATACCTTGTTACCTTTTTGAATCAATAACAACCTTACTAACCAATCAGAATCTTAGAATTGATATGATAATCAAACGAAAATCTATCTGATAAACGTATCATTACCAACCAAAACACCCCTCTTTCTCATAGGGCCAAATAATACGACAGCATAATTGCTATTATACTACTCAGGTAATAATTCTATATAAAATTAACCTCAGTATGTAATAAAACACCAAACCTTTCTTTAACCGATGTCTGTATGATTTCTGAAAGGTGTCGTATTTCTTCCCCGGTACCATTTCCGTAATTAACAAGGACTAAAGCCTGACGTGTATGAACTCCCACATTTCCTACACGAAAACCTTTCCACCCAGCTTGTTCAATAAGCCAGCCTGCAGGTATTTTCACATAACCTGATTCTGCCGGATAAGAAGGAATAGCTGGATTCTGCTGTTTTATCTGCTCGAATAAATCTTGTGGTATGACAGGATTTTTGAAGAAACTTCCGGCATTACCAATCTGTTTTGGATCAGGCAACTTACTTTGCCGGATATGAATAACTGCATCACTCACAGTACGTAATGAAGGAGTCTGCACTCCCATTTCCTGTAAGGTTTTCTGTATATCGCCATATGATATAGTATATGTCGTTGGATTTTTTACCAAACGGAATGTAACAGAAGTAATAATATACTGATCTTTCAATTCATGTTTGAAAATACTCTCCCGATATCCAAACTTACAATCAACATTCGTAAATAGTCTGAGTTGTCCTGTTTTACGATCTACGGCTTCCAGAGAATCAAATGTGTCTTTGATTTCTACCCCATAGGCTCCAATGTTTTGCATGGGTGCAGCACCTACAGTTCCCGGAATCAATGAAAGATTTTCGACTCCTCCCAGATTACGCTTAATACACTCTAAGACAAACTCATGCCATACTTCTCCTGCTCCTACCTGTAACCAAACATGAGTATCATCTTCTTTCAGCACACTAATTCCCTTTATTTGCATCAATACTACTAATCCTTCAAAGTAGTTCTTTGTAAACAACACATTGCTACCACCTCCCAGAAATAATACAGGAGTATTTTGAAACTGCTCAGCCGTTATGATATCTCTCAGCGTTTCTATATCTTCTGCCTTAGCCAGATAGTGAGCCTGTGCTTCTATGCCAAAAGTATTGAAGGGTTTCAGCGAACAATTTTGCTCGTAATGAAACTTAGTATTTTCGTTCATGCCCGAAAGATACGGTAAATTGCCTGTGCGAATCAATATGTGGCTTTCAAAAATATGCTTCGCATTATTTCTACACTCTGAGTTGTCTCGAAATATAGCTTGAGACTTGCCTACCAGTATAACATGATGGAGCAAAAGTTTTGTTGTGGATTATTCTATGCAAGCAACTTTTGCGGTGAATTCCGATCAAAAAATGTTTTGCCGTGAGTTATGCGCAAAACAAAAAATGATCGAAACTCCGGTCAAAATAAAAAATGATCAGAGTTATGCATAAAATCAAAACTGCCATGAATACTATGCAAAATATCTGTTGATTAATACTATTGTCTTGCCCTTGCTAAAAAATAGCTTGCACGGAACTATGCGCAAACAAAAACTTTCACTACAAAAGTGACTTCTTGTAGTGAAAGTTTGGCAGGAATTATATTCTGAAGGTTAATCTTGTTAAGCTAGAAGCCTAATGTAAGTCTTAACCCAGGGTAAACATGTCTGAAGAGATCATTAAAATACAATTCAGGTTCAAGCCTCAAACGTTGCAACCCTTTGCTGGATATATAAGGAGAAAAAGCTGTAGAAATCCTGAAAGTATTCGGGCGAAAAAAATCTCCCTGTCGACGGATCAGATATCCTACCTTAAATTCAGCCCATTGAATCTTTCGGTTATTCCAGCTATTTCTTTGCACATCACTTGACTTGAATCCTGCTATACCTACAGAAATAAAATCATTGGAATGAATTGTTATTTGATTATCATTATCTCTGCCAAACGCAAAGAACCGTTCCCAGCCAATCAGAAACCCATCCGACTGTGTAGTGCTATAGGCAAGCCCTCTTTTATATGGAATCTGTGGCAAAAAGATAATATTGCCCCCAATACTAGGCATAAAGGTATTGCCAACCAATCCCATACCAAAGCGGGGTATAATTAAAATCTGATCAGGTTTAAGTTGTTTATTTATCCTTACAGATGCAGGAGTCTGCATTCCGGTATACGTTACTTCAGAAGCCCATATATGCGAATCAAATACACTTCTCTTTTCTTTGTTCTTCATGTCGCTGATCAGCTTTTCAATCTTAGGATTTAATTTTCCCTGAATAATTTTTTCCAGATCATCCAAATGGTTAACTAAAAAATAGATTCGAAAATGCCGGCTGATAGATGCAGGTGTCTGTATAGCTTCTCCTTTCGCATTATTTCTTATTTCACCAGGCGTTAAGGGTTTTATTACTGAAAATCTCTGTTCAATCACAATAGTATCCTGTGCCGCTTTGACTAGTAAATTTTCATCAGTCTGGAAGTCAATTTGTGTATGACTCATGGGATATCTCCAAAAACGCATGTTCCGCTCCTGTTTCTTTAATCTGTAGAGAATCTTTAGGGATTTTGTAGAGGAGCTTAGTGAATCTTTTATCTGACTCAGATCCTGCAGAAAGATTGTTAACAAAGAATCTATATTACGAAATCGTAATAGATCTGCATTGTCCTGTAAGCCTATTATTACTTTATTCTCATTTTCCAGTGGAATAATAAGCTGCCGATCTTCTTTTACAAAAACGGATTGTCTTACAGGGAAAGGCTTGTCAGAAAACCAATCATCAGTAGCAGTTTGGGCAAATGAAATCCGGGCTATGCCCAACATGAGCATAGTACAACACAAAAGATGTTTCATAAAATCAATTCTGTTTTCTGGTAAGAGTAATAGTGAGTTTGGGTGTATGGTCGTCAGTAGCCTGTTGTTTTACCACAAAATATGGATCGTCCTGCATGTCTGAATAATTTGTAGAACGCGGTACTTCATTGGCATGAACCACCCTGAAAGGCTTATGTGCTTTTGCTATCTGGGAAGGTTTAATAACATTCTGAGGTTGAGGTATAGAATCGCTACTCTCCAGTGATGTTGTATCAACCAAAGCCAGAGGTGTCTCAATATGTGTTTTTTGTATTACAGGTAGAGTAGTAGTTTTTATACTATATAGTGTATCCTTTTTCGCTACATTATTAGATGCAACTCTTTCTGTATAGGTTGAGTCATTACTCTTTTCAAGCTTGAGCGTAGCTTTAGCATAAGCTGACTTTAATTGATTCAACTCCATAGCATATACATTTAACTGTTGTTGCTGCAAATAAAATTGCCATACCACAGTTGTTACCAGCAAAAAGACAGAGATTCCAGCAGCAATGCGAAACCACAGTACTTTACGAGAAGTTCTTTTTGGCTCTAATTGAGGCTGTAGCTGTTGCCAGAACCGATCCTGACGAAACCCAGTTGAAGAAGGGGTGTCTTCCGTCTGATGGACAACATCACGAAACAAACGGTCAATATCTTCGGGTGGTATGTTCATAACCTTGTTTGATTAACCAGCTCTGAAGCAAAGCTCTTGCCCGGCTGAGTTGTGATTTGGATGTATTTTCACTGATTCCCAATTGTTCTGCAATTTCCGCATGAGAATACCCTTCAATGACATATAAATTAAAAACGGTTCGATAACCAGTTGGAAGCTGTAAAATAAGGCTGTAAATCATTTCAGAGTTCAGCTGTGATTCAACAGTAGCATTTTCTGGAATAATCACATCTTCTTCATGCATCAGCAAAGACAAATTTTTTGTTTTGCGCAGATACATAAGTGCCGCATTGACCATTATTCGTTTCAACCAGGCTTCCAGACCATTATCATCCCGGTATTCGAAGGCATGTAGTGTTTCAAAAAAACGCAGGAATCCATTCATCAACACTTCTTCTGCATCGAATTCATTACGCATGTATCGTAGACACAATCGATACAAACGATTGGAATACAGCTCGACCAGTTGCCGCTGAGCAAACATATTGCCTTGTCTACACGACTCCAGTAAAGCTTTTTTCATTGGTATTGGTTTAGGTTTGTATTGTTTCAATGCGCCTTTCTACTGGAAGGTTGCATTGAAAATATAATTTTTCCCAACATCTGATAATGAAATGTATTGCACTACTTACTTTCTCTTTTAAAATATCTTACAAATACTTGACAATGATTATATTTTTTCAAATATTCGTAACTAGTTACGTAATTAATTACGAATATGGATTTAATGAAAGATCTGGGCGCATTGGCATTTGGTAGCCGGCTCAAGCGACTCAGTGATAAAATCATGAAACAAGCCAATAGTGTATACCAGGATTATGGTTTGGACTTTGAACCCAAGTGGTTTCCTCTATTTTATATACTCAGCCAAAAGTCTGAATTAGGCATCATGGAGATTGCTGATAACCTTGGCATTAGTCATCCGGGAGTAATTCAATTAGCTAAAGAACTAGAGAAAAAAGGCTGGATTACATCTGCTAAATCCAAAACAGATGCACGAAAACGTATCCTTACTCTCACTAAAAAAGGAAAATTACTATTACCCAAACTACAGGATATCTGGGAAAAAATCCGTCAGGTAAATGAAGATCTCATCAATAACCGACAACACAATCTAATACTGGCCATAACTGAGGTTGAAGATCTACTGACAGAAAAAGAATATCTGCTTCGATTCAAGGAATTTCATCATTTATAAAATCAAACCCTTTCAGTTTATGGAAACCATACGAATTCTCGATTACCAACCACAGTTTGCAGAAGATTTCAAAAGGCTTAACATTGCCTGGATCTCCAAATATTTTGTAGTAGAGCCACATGATCTGGAACAGTTGGATCATCCACATGAACATATACTGCATGATGGAGGCCAGATTCTTTTTGCACTTCAGGGTAATACAGTTGTAGGTACAGTTGCATTGGTCAAAGTAGATGATACAACAATGGAACTGGCAAAAATGGCAGTAGATGAAAATGTAAGAGGCTTGGGTATTGGAAAAAAATTGTGTCTGGCAGCTATCGAAAAAGCCAGAGAATCTGGAACCAAGCACCTATTTCTGGAGTCGAATCGAAAACTTGCTCCTGCCCTGGCTTTATATACCACTGTTGGCTTTCAGGAAGTAGCCATGCAGGACACACCGTATTCCCGAGCTGACATTCGGATGGCGATGGACTTTGAGTAAACTATAACTATACAAAACAACAAAGGTGAACCTGTAAGTCCACCTTTATATGTTATTTCATTTTAATGATTGTCACACCAGATCCACCTCGGTCAGCATGTTCATCATTCATAGAGGCAATTTCGCGATAACGGCGTAGATGATTCCGAATCAGATTACGCAGAATACCATCACCCTTCCCATGTACAATACGTAACTCTGACGACCCCAGCATAATACCCTGATCAATCCAGGCATCAACCTCGGTCAAAGCTTCCTCACCCCGTTTGCCACGCAAATCCAGTTGTGTACTGAAATTTGCCATTTTCTCATTCATATCAATTCCCTGCATCCGAGGCTGGTTCTCCACCGTTTGTTGACGGTATTCTTTCCGGCTTATTTTCTCCAGGCGATTGATTTTAACATTGGACTTCAGTTCGCCGATTCTGATTTCAGCATCTTTCCCTTTGATGCTTAATACCTCTCCTACGGTGTTCTGTCCTTTAATACGCACCAAGTCTCCTTCTTCGATTGTCCCTCCAATTACTTTAATCTCAGGGGCAGGTTCCAGTTCCACTACCACATCCTCTGGCTTCAGTTTCTTCTCAAAATCGGCCAGATCCTGACGCAGCATTTTAGTCAGATCTTTCTCAGCTTTGACTTCACGTATTTCCCGAATGGTAGTTTCAATTTTCTGGTTGGCATCTTTGACTAATCGGCGGGCATCCTCTTTAGCCTTATTTAACAGTTGTTTGCGCCCTGTCTCCAGCTCGTTTTTCAATGTACTGTACTTGGCCAGAGTTTCATTCAATGTTTTTTCTTTGGCCTGAAGCTCTCGGTTTTGCTCGGCAAACTTTTGTTTTTCTGTTTCAAGCTCACGCAACATCTTATCAAAATCAACCTGAGTCGTTCCTACTTTCTGTTTTGATTTTGTTACAATCTCACGAGGTAAGCCAATTTTCTGAGCAATCTCAAAAGCAAATGAACTTCCCGGTCTGCCAATCTCCAGTTGATACAAAGGTTCCAGATGTTCTGCATCAAAACGCATAGCGGCATTAGCAACACCTTCCGTACGATTAGCATAGGCTTTCAGATTACCATAGTGTGTATTTAGCACACCAAAAGCCTTCTTTTGTTGCAACGCATCCAAAATAGTTTCAGCAATAGCTCCTCCCATACCTGGCTCAGTACCTGTACCGAATTCATCAATTAAGAACAATGTATTTTTGTCTGCATGCTGCAGAAAATACTTCATGTTTGTCAGGTGTGAACTATAGGTACTCAGGTCATTCTCCAACGACTGCTCATCGCCAATGTCAATAAAGATATCACGGAACAGTCCAATCTGTGAATGGTCGTCCATACATACCAATAAGCCACACTGAAACATATATTGAGTCAGACCTACTGTTTTCAAAGCAATGGATTTTCCTCCAGCATTAGGTCCTGAGATAACCAATATTCGTTGCTTTTCTTCCAGTTTGATACTTAACGGGATAACTGACTTGCCTTGTTTCTGAAATGAAAGATATAACAATGGATGTCTCGTGTTTTCCCAAATCAAAATCGTTTTCTTTGAGAAAATTGGCAGATTAGCCTGCGTACGAAGGGCAAATTTTGCTTTCGCTCTGATAAAATCTATTAGTCCCAGAAATGTATAAGCCTTCTTAAGATTAGGCACATGTGGGCGTAACCGATCTGTCAGATGTGTTAGAATACGAATTATCTCACGTTTCTCCCGATACCCTAGTTCAGTGATCTCGTTGTTCAAATCGAAGATCTCAACCGGTTCCAGATAAATAGTCTGTCCGGTAGCAGATTCATCCTGAATAAATCCTTTTATCTTACGTTTATGTTCAGCTGCAACCGGAATTACCATACGTCCGTTACGGATTGTTGCCGAAGCATCATCTGATGTGTATCCCTGACTTATGGATTGCTTCAATATACTCTCCAGCTTTTTACGTAGATTTGCCTGTTCAGCGATAATCTGTCTGCGAATAGTCTGCAATTCGGGAGATGCATCATCGCGCAGTTTACCCCGCTGATCAATCACCCGGTCAATATCTTTTAGTAGAGTTGAATCAATATCAATAGCCTGAGTTAGTTCTTTAAGCTGAGGAAATACGTTTTCTTCCTGATTTTTAAAGAAAATCAGACAATCATAAATTGTACGTAAAGATAATTTTATCTCAAAGAACTCTTCTTCTGTCAAAAACATCCCTTCGATAGCTGCTTTTGCCAAGTGAGGTACCGCATCAATAAAGTTAGAGGAAGGAAATTCATCCACATGAAGCAGCATGATCGTCTTCATCTCCGCAGTTTGCCGCACCAACTTATCTATCATATCGTAGTCATTGGAGAAACGCATTTTTTCGACAAAGGCTTTTCCTAATGTTCCACTACACTCCTGCTTGATCCATTCTCTAATCTGATCAAAGCCTAACTTCTGTTCTAAATTTTTAGGATATAACATAATTCTTCCCTATCCCATACAACAGGGATTTTCACATAGTTTCAGTTAAAATATTTTCTTAGTTTTTTTTGGGTTCGGATAGAATCCAGATTTATTTTTTCTGGCATCTTTCCTTCCGATTGTCTTGCAGTCAATGTATCAACTACTGCTGTATAAATTTCGTTCATCAACTTAATGTGCTGTACATAAAACCGATAGCTATCATGATACTGTGTTGAGTCTGTTTTAAAATCCTTCAATATTTTTTTTTCCAGATATTTGTAATAAAACTGCGTAGAATCACTGGTTCTGAAACCTGCCTGCTGCGCTTTAGCCTCTGCAATATGCACCTCTACCAGTATAGCAACCATCTGCTCTTTACTTAATGCTCCAGCAGGAGGCTTAGGATCTGTAACACATGCACTTAGTAAAAATGCAATACCTACTACTATTTTCTTATACTTCATACAACAAAGTTATAAATACTATTTCAGATTTGGCGAATAGACGTGTGCATTCGCACTCAAATTTTATTCCAGATACAGTTATTTTTTAACAAGCAAAGCGTATTATTTTCATTATATGCCCCTTTCCATCAAATTTGCGTTGCTATACTATCTCTTACCCGTGAAAACCATCTATCTTTGCCAGCTTAAATCCATACGATTCTATGCGTGACATTATATCCCGGCTCCGTAAATTCCAGATTCGCATCCGAAAGGCTGTAACAACACAAATGCATGGTGACTTACATTCTGTTTTTAAAGGCAACGGGTTAGAATTTAATGATCTGAGAGCTTATCAATATGGCGATGATGTACGCACAATTGACTGGAACTCGAGTGCCAAAGGTCATGGTACATTTGTAAAATTATTTCGGGAAGAGAGAGAGCAAACTGTGTTTTTTCTGCTGGATGTTAGTGCTTCACAACAAGTTGGTAAAAAAGGGCAGAGCAAAATAGATCTGGCCAAAGAAATCTGTGGAGTTCTGGCACTCTCCGCTTTACAAGAACAAAGCCAGGTGGGAGTAGTATGTTTTTCAGATCAGAAAGAGAAATATGTCAAGCCTGATAAAGGGCTTCAACAAGGCTATTTATTAATCTCAACCTTGTTTAAACTGGAAGCTCGTTCTGCCAAAACGAATCTCCGTAGTGCAATGGGCTTTGTTCTGAACATCATTCGCAGAAGAAGCGTTATTGTGCTTATCTCTGATTTTATTGATAGTGATTACGAAACTACACTGAAAGCTCTGGCAAAAAAACATGATCTGGTCGTGATCCATATATTGGACAAACGGGAAACAGAGCTTCCTAAGCTAGGGATCATTCCCATTTATGATGAAGAAACCGGACAAATGGTATGGAGAAACACCTCATCTCCACGTTTTCAGAGACGTATGCGTAGTACATTTCAGCAACAGCAACAGGAACTGGAGCGAATTTGCCGTCAGAATGAAGCGAATTATCTGGCAGTACAAACCAATGAAGACTTTGTGCCAGCACTAGTACGGCTGTTTAGAGTACGAAACCAATAATTTATATTCCAACCTAATCATAATGTCAGGGCCTTTTGTCTATGCAGAAGTTACACCTAAATACCATTACATCTTTATTTGACAAGTATCAAAAATCAATACAATGGATTGTTCCGGTTATTATAATCTTATTTCAGCTGTTCTCCCCATGTCTTGCTCAGGAACTCAAACCTCATGGTAAATTTCTGGTAGACAGTGCTAAAATCGGACTTCCGATCAGATATACACTCAGTTTCAGACATCCAGCTGAGATGCAGGTTATATTCCCGGATTCCGGGTATAACTTCTCACCTTTTGAATGGGATCATAAAGATTATTTTCCTACACGTACAGATGCCAAAGGGAGTATAGACAGTGTCGTGTATACTTTTACTACGTTTAATATAGCACCCATCCAAAAACTTCAGCTACCTGTCTATATTGTTCAACAAAAGGATTGTACTACAGTGTATGCAACCATAGACTCAGTTGTTGTACAACAACTTCTTGGACAACCATCTCGTTTTCTATCTCCCAAGACCAATGTTGAATACATTCCTGTACCACAAACTCTTGACTATCGGTTAATATTGGTTATTTTTCTGGCGTCAGGATTTTTACTGTTGTTATTATATCTACTTTTTGGGCGTCAGATCAAACGACAATATCGTTTATATCGACTCTGGAGAGAACATCGCAGTTTTGTGAGCCATTACGAAAAACTGCGTCGTAAAGTTCGCCAACAAAAAGAAACCTCTGCGGTAGAAATGACAGTTGTCTTATGGAAACAGTATATGGAATTATTACACAATAAGCCGTATAGTTCCTATACTACTAAAGAAATTACTGAGATTATTTCTAATTCCAAGCTATCAGATTCGCTTCAGATCGCAGACCGTGCCATTTATGGAAACAGTATGCCGGAAGAGATTTATGGGGCTTTACGGAATTTGCAAACGACAGCGGAAGCTTTCTATAAACGAAAACGGATCGAAGTTGCTTCCAAACGATAAGCCGAACATTTTCTTCCAGACAAAATCACAGGCACTAAAGTTGTGTTGTCATTTTTAAGATAGTTATCAATCATCCTAATTTATTTTGTCAGACATTTTGAGTTTATACACTCAAGGAAGTTATGACTTTAATTATCCTATCCAGATGAAATTTATTTTGATACTTTTTCTCGGTATATGCAGTGCTATTACTTACTCACATGCACAAATTGTAGACAGTACTCAATACAAAATAGATAGTGCGTCTATTAAGAAAAATGCTACTATCAAAACAGATACAATAAAAAGTGATACTATTAAACGTGATACAGTCAAACCTCCTGCAAAGCCAACTCCTCCTCCGCCTCCTAGCTGGACCTATGTTTTAGGTCTGGATGGAATGATTAATTCGGGCAATGTGAACCGGAAACTATTAACCTTACGATTAGGGCTAAATCACGAGAATCCGAATTCTATCTGGGGGTTTTATTCATCTCCCCGATTTCAATATGGTACTAACAATGAAGTATTACAGGAACGTGAAGTTTTTTTTGATTTTAATAATACCTGGTTTTATAGTCAACATGATGTGTATGGACTTTTGTTTGGTATTTATGAACAAAGCAATCTGCGACAAATCAATGATCGATTGAATATTGGTGTAGGTGTAGGCTGGCGGATTATTGGAGGCAAACGGTTACCTAGCTCACGAGTCCAGGTTTCTATAAGTAATGCATTCCTGCGTGAAGCAACAGATTTTATTTCCAGTGATACAGAAGATTTAAATGTGTTACGCAATTCAACACGTTTCAGATTTCGGGTAGAGATTATTAAAGAGAAACTGACTCTTCAAAGTACTATATTCTTCCAACCTGCTATTAATAGGAAAAATCTGAGATGGAATTCCATATCACAACTTGTATTCAAACTTAACAAACATTTTTCGCTTACCTCAACACTGGATAATTCCTATGAGAGTTATAATGTAGCAGGAGTAAAAAGTTCTCAATTAAACTCTACTCTTGGCTTGAGTTATACAGGATCAAAATAAATATGCTACAATTAGAGCCTATAGTCTGTCTTTCTTATTTCTGGCTATAGGCTCTAATTAGCTATTTATCACTCAACATAATAGGAGTATTATTACGTCCATTTAAGATAATCACTTTTGCATTGGGAGACAATGCAATATCTTTTTGTGCTTTTATCAATTCATATTGCAGTTGTTTGTCACTTAAACCAGTAGACAATATCTTTTGGTAATCAGCAATACCTTGAGCTTCTACTCTCTTACGGTCTGCTTCCTGACGTTCTTTAGCCAATACAAACTGCATCTTTTGTGATTCTTGTTCTGCATTGATTTTTGATTCAATTGCTTGCTTGACAGATTCAGGCAAATTAATATTTCTCACCAGCAGCTGTTCCAGCATTAGTCCACGAGCCTTGAAGTCTGCTTCGATTGTCTTAAAGATACGATCTTGAAATTCATCACGCTTTACAGAATACAATGATACTGCATCATAGTAAACGGCATTGTCACGAATCTTGGTACGGGTAATAGGGCGTACAATTTTATTCCGATAATCAGTACCTATCCCACGTAAAATACGAGGTGTTTCCTGATCTATTACCCGATACAATACAGTCAGATCAATCACAACCTCTAGACCATCAGCTGTAAGTACCCTAATAGCGTCATCTCCTGACTTATCTCCTTCATCGTGTACACCTGACATAGTATAATTCTGTGTCTTGGTATCAAATGTAGTAATGTCTACAAATGGGTTTACCATATGCAGGCCGCTTTCCAAAATATCCGGCTGCACCTTACCAAACAAACTTTTAACACCTACTTCCCCTACATCAATCTGTTTGATAGTTGAAGTAAGCACCCCAATGCCTATAATAGCAACAGCAATCCACTTAAGTACAATGCTGGTACCTCCCATACGAGGATTATTTCTAGGAATAGAAAATCCAACAATAAGAATAATTAATCCAAGGATTAGTAAAAACATAAGTTTAGGATCTAATGTCTATTTTAAAATAGAATAAAGTTCTATTTACCAATTAGTGACTAATTTGGTATTATGTAACCTTTGAAAGAAAGGAAAAGATTATACTATATTTCCTTTATGCTAACGATTCTTCATTTGTATGAATAGGATCTATTCTTAAATCTGTATCACCTTGTTCATAAACCTCATTATATTTGTTTTCTGTGTTGTCTTTTATATTAAAAACCAACCTTCTATGCATTATACTATTGACTGCCGGACTACGTCGGAACATATATTAAACATCACCATGCATATTGAACAGATAGATACACCTGTGGTTGATCTGCAACTTCCGGCATGGCGTCCGGGAAGATATGAACTATCTAACTATGCGAAGAATATCTTATCTGTCAGAAGTCACACTACTAATCAGGAGCCATTGTTTATAGAAAAGATTACCCGTGAACGCTGGCGCATCCATATGAATGGCAATACAGAAGCTACAGTTAACTATGAATATTATGCACAACAGATGGATGCAGGTAATTCGTGGCTTGATGAAAATCTGGTATACATCAACTTTATCAACTGTTTGTTTTATGTGACAGAACGAATGGATGAACCTTGCCATGTCAAACTCCTTTTTAGCAACTCCTATACAGTTGGGTGTGGACTAAAAGCCATAGAGCCTTATTCCTTGTATGCGAAAGATTATTATGAGCTTGCAGACAGTCCCATGATGGCCTCTGCCAGTCTGCAACATTATACCTATCATGTAGATCAGATACCTTTCCATATATGGATACAAGGAGGAGAAGGAATGTTAAACTGGGAAAAAGCACTGGAAGATTTTTGTCAGTTTACAGAAGTACAGATTAACACAATGGGCGAATTTCCCCAGAAAGATTATCATTTCTTACTATTTCTTCTTCCTTACCAACACTATCATGGTGTAGAACATCGAAATTCTACAGTAATGACCCTAGGACCTGCCGAACAGATAGGTCACTCACTTTATGAAGAATTGATGGGCTTAGCCTCTCATGAACTTTTCCATGCATGGAATATCTGTACAATACGTCCTAAGGAATTATTACCCTATGATCTCACACAGGAAAACTATTTTCCAACGGGCTATGTAGCAGAAGGAGTTACCACCTATTATGGAGATTTATTTCTGGCACGATCCGGATTCTTCGATCCTTCCCGTTATTATGCTGAAATCACTCGCACCTTTAACCGGCATTTTATGCAAAGTAATGCAGCCCGCTTATCTTTGATTGAGTCGTCTTTTGATCTGTGGGTAGATGGCTATAGTGCGGGTGTGCCCAATCGAAAAGTATCCATTTATCACAAAGGTGCCCTTGCTGCCTTTATTCTGGATATGGAAATACGCAGATCCACAAATGATCAGAAGTCACTTGATACAGTTATCCAATTGCTCTGGCAACGATTCGGAAAATCAGGAATTGGTTACACACATGATGACTATATAGCCATTGCAGAAGAAGTAGCAGGTCATTCACTGAAAGATTATTTTGCTGCTTGCATTACAGGAACAGAGCCTTTACAAAATTACCTGGCCAATGTGCTTGCCTATATAGGTTGTGTTTTACAGATATTCCCATTGGTAGATAAACCCGGTTGTGTAGAAATTCTTATAACTCCTGTACAGGAAAATGAGAGTAGAGAAAAATGGCTTCAAAATACGTCTGCCATTTCGCTCTATTAAACATGTAAATCTATTATTTCACAAATATCGATTTCACTATTGCTCAAACAAATGCATCACCAGATGTATCACAGGAGTAAAAAGTAATGATTATCAATCTTGTAAATATTTTTTCAGGTTATATAGTTTAATTTATTAGTTTAATATTCTATCTTTGCGTCCCGAAAAATGGCGGACGGGTTCCGTCGATAACCATAAATACACACATGGCAGTAAAAATCAGATTAACACGTCGCGGACGTAAAAAGTTAGCAATCTATGATATTATCGTTGCTGACGCTAAAGCACCACGGGATGGTCGCTTCATTGAAAAAATCGGTAACTACAATCCTAACACTAACCCGGTTTCTGTAACACTAAATACAGACCGCGCATTGGATTGGTTGCTTAAAGGGGCTCAGCCTACAGACACTGCTCGCACTATTCTTTCTCATGAAGGTCTATTGCTGAAAAAACACCTGCAAGTAGGGGTTCTGAAAGGAGCTATTACTCAGGAACAAGCAGATGCAAAGTTTGAAGACTGGAAAAAATCGAAAGAACAACAGGTTGAGAACAAAGTTGCAGGCATTGTTAAGAAGAAAGATGATGCAGCGAAAGCTCGTCTGGCAGAAGAAACCAAGAAAAAAGAAGCTCGTGCCGAAGCTATCGTCAAAAAAAATACTGTTGTGGAAGAAGCTCCAGCAGCCGAAGAGTCTGCAGAATCTACTACAGAAGAACAAGCATAAGGTATTCTTACCCTATATTCAGAAAGGAGGAAAACGCAGGTTTTACCTCCTTTCTCCTTTATATAGAGTATACATATGCTAACATCCGGGCACTTTCGTTATCATCTAGTAGCCTATTTATTCTTTATTTTATCTCAAATCCGATAAAAACAATTTGCAAATTCCCTTCTATTCTCTAGCCTATCAACACCAGAACATCCGACAACAGCTGATTGAACAAATGACTCTGGTACTCGATTCACACTGGTATATTCAGGGTGATCAGGTCAAGGCTTTTGAATCTAAATTTGCAGCATTTTGTCAAACGAGCCATTGTATAGGTATATCTAACGGATTAGATGCCTTACATATCAGTCTACGAGCACTTGGCATCGGACCAGGTGATGAAGTAATTGTATCTGCTCACTGTTTTATTGCCTGTGTATTAGCCATTACTCATACTGGAGCAACACCGATCTTTGTAGAACCAGATCTTTATACATACAATATCGATCCAACAGCCATTGAAGCAGCCATTACTTCACGCACAAAAGCAATTATGGCCGTTCATATGTATGGACAGCCCTGTGATATGGAAGCTATTACTGGTATAGCAGATAAGTATAAACTGTGGGTTGTCGAAGATTTCGCTCAAGCGCAGGGAGCGAAATATGGCAACAAGCTTGTTGGAAGTTGGGGCCATATCAATGCCACCAGTTTTTATCCTGTTAAAAATCTGGGAGCATTGGGAGATGCAGGAGCAATTACTACTCTGGATGTAGAACTGGCAGAGATGGTGCATAAACTACAAAATTATGGCTCCAGCCAGAAATACTACTCAGATATACAGGGTTTCAACACTCGTCTTGACGAACTACAAGCAGCTCTATTGTATGTAAAACTCCATTATTTGTCAGAATGGAATCAACAACGTCAGCAATTAGCCCACTATTATATCCGCTATCTTGCTGACCTCCCCTCAATCACCCTTCCGGTAATACTTCCTGAAGCTGATACAGTATGGCATTTATTTGTTATAAAAGTATCAGACCGCCAGGGCCTCCAATCCTATCTTACCGAAAAAGGGATAGGTACAATGATACATTACCCTGTTCCACCTCATTTACAACAAGCATATAAGAATCTCGGTTACCAATCCGGTTCTTTTCCTGTGGCTGAACTCATTGCGGATACCTGCCTTAGTCTTCCTCTTTACCCTGGCCTTTCATTAGAAGCACAAGACTATATTATTCGCAATATCCGGGATTACTATTCCTAAACGTCAACCTTACTAACTTTTACCTAAGATACTTTCCTTACAAGCCTAACCGACTCATGCCATTCAGACCAAATGACAATGTATCCATATATCCATGAGTTATTGGGTATACTAAATTTTTACCTTCTGATTAAACCTTATTAGCTGACACCACTCTAACAGATATCATTTAACAAAATACAATTATGAAAACACATTCACTCCTTATGAAATCTTTGATTACAGTTTTTTTACTAATCACTTTGCTTTTCTTTACCAATGAACTAAAGGCGCAAACAACACCTGTAAATAAAGACAAGATTGAAGACAAAATAGATCGGGCAGAAGATGTAGCAGATAGGAAAGAAAACAGAGCCGACAGACGTGAAAATCGTGCAGATCGTAGAGAAGACAAAAGAGATAAAAGAGAGGATATACGTGATGCCAAACATGATGGAGGTAAACTTGACAAATTAGAAGATAAAGTAGACAAAGCAGAAGATCGCAAAGATCGTAGAGAAGACGTACGAGATAGAGCAGAAAATAGAAGAGATCGCAGAGAAAATGTACGTGATAGAAAAGAAGATCGGAAAGACGGTAAAAACTAAGCGTTTGTTTAGTTGTAGTTGCCAGTGAAAGGAACCGCAATCTGAGTAACTGACAGTAGCAAAAGTCCATGATTGTTAATCATGGACTTTTCTTATTTCAGGAATGCACAAATTTATATCATTTTACATTTTCTCACCAAAAGCCAGATCACCAGCATCTCCCAGTCCAGGTACAATATAATATTTGTGATTCAGGCTTTCATCCAGTGCTCCAATCCAGAACTTTGCTTCAGGAAAGTACTGTTGCACATAATTTACACCTTCAGGAGTAGCAATAGCAGAAACCAGATGCAATGAGGCAGGCTTTCCAAATGTACGTAATGAGGTCAGTGTCCGGATAACAGATTTACCAGTTGCCAGCATAGGGTCTATCAAAATCAACACTTTTCCTTCAAGATCAGGCATAGCAGTATACTGCATTTCAATATCGAATGAGTAGTCATCATTGGGTTTTCCACGGTATGCTCCTATGAATGCACTTTCTGCTCTATCAAATACATTGACAAACCCCTGATACATGGGCAATCCAGCCCGAAGGATAGTTCCCAGAACCGGTTGCTGTTCTAGTAGCAATGTTTCAGACACTCCCAGAGGTGTTTGAATCTGAGCGGTTTCATAGGTCAGCGATTTAGATACTTCATATGCCAGCATCTCTCCCAATCTTTCCATATTGCGCCGAAAACGCATTCTGTCTTTTTGAATATCAATATCCCGAAGTTCAGCAATAAAGTGATTAGCAATGGAAGGGGTCTCTGACAATACAAACATGAGTAGTAGATTATATATAGTGCAAAATATTCAGTTGGATATACTTGCTATACAATATCCATGGCTTTTACCTCAACTAGCGAAACTATCTATACTCTGAAATAAGAGGCTTGTGAACAACAGGTAAAAGGCGGATAAAGCTATCTTGCCGAAATATAACCATAAAAAAAATGCAAGGTCAATGACTTTGCATTTTTTTGATCAAGCATGAAGAAATCTATTTGTCTTGTCAGATCTATAACACCTTATCTAGTAGAACAAGGCCGATCTGCACGAATATTTCTATGTGGATGAGAAGATGGCTGATGTATCCATTGTAATAAAGTCCTACGCATTGAGAAGAGTAAAAACGCTGTCCAGGATAAAATTCCCAAAAGTGCAATTACCCATGTATCTTCAATCATCACAAGACGAATCATAATACCCCAGAAACACACCAATAGAATAATCAAAAATACACGGACTCTACCTGAATTATTTTTTGCTTTCATAGTTATTTTACCAATACTTCAAAATCCTTCTCACTACTTTAGTCTTTCCCATCATACTCCATTGGTAAAATAATCCCTCCAAATTGTAACCAACAAAGTCAAAATAGACTTAAAAAAACTTCAGATACAAAAACCAGTAGGCTTTAATGAGGGTATAGCCTAAAAAGTAAACAGGATTACATAATTTTCTTAATTTTTTTTCAAAATTTGGGTTACATTTAACTAAGGACTATTTACAAACTTATACCCGACACAATGAAAATCGGTAAACGATATTCGGATGAGGAAATTATACAGCTAGTCAAGTTCGGAAGAAATCTTGAGCAACCTATTAGTTATTTATATACGGAGCACTTTGAGAATCTAACTAACTTCATTAGAAAGAATAAAGGAAGTCAGCAAGATGCCGAAGATATTTTTCAGGAAACGATCATCACCTTTGTTGATCTTGTAGAACGTGAAAAATTCAGAGGAGAGTCAAGTATTAAGACTTTTCTATATGCCATTGCCCGCAATATATGGCTTAATGAACTTAAAAAAAGAGACCGTATGTTTATCCGTGATACAGAATCATACGAACCCCAATCTAAAGAGTCAGAAGATTTACAGGAAGCACTGATCAAAAATGAGTCTAAGCAGAAGGTATTGGAATTAATAGAGCAGCTAGGTGAAACATGTAAAAAGATTTTAGTCTACTACTATTACGAAAACCTTTCTATGAAAGAAATCTACGAACGTATGCATTACGAAAGTGAACAAGTAGTTCGTAATCAGAAGTACAAGTGTATGAAGAAGCTAATTGATTGGATTGATACGAATCCGGGTATGAAAAACACAGTTAAAGAACTACTGGCATATGGAACTGAATAACACACAACAAGAACGCTGGGAATACATAGATGCGTACCTGCGTAATGAACTCAATACTGAGGAGAAAGCCAATTTTGAAGACCAACTCTCAACCAATTCTTCTTTACAGGAAGAAGTAACATCAATACGTACAGCCAGCACGTTGATTCGTAGCTATGGACAACGTGAAGAATTAAAAGAGATCCATAAGAAAATGGTAAGCTTACAAAAAAGGAATCAGGATACCTCTACACAAAATATACGCTTTTATTTACGAATTGCTGCTATTATTGTGTTCCTCGTCGTTGCCTGGTCAGCTATTGGTTTTATGTCACTAAATCCTAATAGCCTGTATAGTGATGACTTTAGCAGTTTTACCTCTGATGCAGTTCGTGGTGAAGCAGGTCCCAAACATCCCAAAACAGAATACCTGATTCATACAGAATATGTGAATGCCAACTATGTTCGTGTAGTAGAATTATATAAAGGCAGCAAAGAAAAAAGCCTTATGGAGACTTTTCTTGCAGGCAATGCATACCTTGCTCTAAATCAAGCCTCTACAGCAATCTATTGTTTTAAGCAGGTTCTATATCTATCTGCAAAAGAAAACACGTATGGTTATTACCAGGAAGCGGAATATTATCTGGCATGGTCATACTTAAGAAACAATCAACTTGATGATGCCATTAAGCTCTTTGACAAGATTCGTCGCAGTGAGTTCCATGTACACAATGGAGATGTAGATTCATGGTTCTATTGGAAACTAAAACTTCTTCAGTGGAAAAGACGATAAGAGCTTAGTATCAAAAGAGTAAAAGCCCATTTGTTGATTTTACAAACGAGCTTTTACTCTTTTATACCCTTACTTTTTTTACCTTCTCATAGAGTCCTTGTATAATCCCATCAATCAGACCTATTTCAGGTACTTTAATCAGATCAGCATTGGCACACTGCATTACATATAAATATATTTCTGCTGCAGGTACAATCACATCCGCCCGATCAGGATTTAAACGCAATTTGTTGATCCGATCTTCTACAGAATGGCGCTTTACAAAATCATGAATAGTTTCAATATCTTCTCTACTTATCATTCCACTTAAGCTCTGTTGTGTGAACTGATAAAGCTTAGCCATCTCATAAATTTTGCTGATATTCCCTCCCGTTCCTACAGCATAGACAGGATCTGAAAGCCCTGTAAGTTCTTCTTCCAGCCATTCTTTAATGGATTTCCATTGGCCCGCAGCTTTTTTAGGCTCTTCGAGTAATCGTACCGAGCCAATTTTAAAAGACCGAGCTGCAATTTTTTTCTGATTTACATATACATTCAATTCAGTACTCCCTCCTCCTACATCAATGTGCACATAAGTAGCTGCATCCAATTCACGTACTACTACATTATTAACCAGCTCAGCCTCCTGATTCCCTGTGATGACTTGAATACGCATATTCAGTTTTTCTTGTATCCGCTTCACAATATCTGGTCCGTTTTCTGCTTCACGCATAGCCGATGTAGCACAAAGACGAAACTGGTCTACTTCATGCAATTCAAACAACAACTTACAGGCATGTATAAACTTGGTCAGATTTGCTTCACGCTGAGGACCAATTACGCCAGAATGAAAAACATCCTTTCCCAATTGGAGTGGAAACCGGATGTACTCTACCTGTTTAAAAGATACCTTATCTCCATCATGTAATACCAGACTAATTTGCATACGGGCAGCATTTGACCCTATATCAATGGCACCTAATTTCATAAGTAAAAAATCTGAAGAATGTTTAAGATGTAACAATATATATCCACACTATTCTTTGCCATCTATCAAAACAAAAATAACACCTTTGTTTTAGATACATTCCCATAGATAGTTCTTATTCCTGTGTATACTATGAATTATTTTATGAAACTGAATCACTATGTATCTATTTTTTATCTTCCTTTTAATTATATACCTTTGTACACAAATGCTTATCCAGAAAGACGGAGGGAATGGACCCAATGATGTCTTGGCAACCGTTTTTCGTTTCAGATATCTTACTACTACCAGAATTGCATCTCTGAAACGTAAAAAAAGGTGCTACTTTCCACCCCAGAACAAACTATTTTCTGGGGAAAGATAAGGAAGAAGCCTCATTTGCAACCCATCAAATGATCCTCCTCTCTGGAACCGCATACGTATAGGCTCTAAAAACAACTGGAATGAGATATCTCTTTTTCCTATTCTTTGCATATTATGTAACTGGTCAATGCTTTGGCCAGGCCACAGCCGTTTATCGAAATCTGGTAATGGAAAGAGGCGGTATTCGGGGTATAGCCTATAGTGGTGCTATTCTGGAACTGGAGCAGAGCGGTATGCTGGATTCTATTATCCGGGTAGGTGGCACATCAGCGGGAGCTATACAGGCCGCACTTCTGGCTGTAGGATACTCGGCAGATGAAATCAAACAACTAATTTATGCCATGCCTGTAAAAAAAATGAATGATGGCCGTTTCGTATTCATAGGTGGTAGTAACAGACTTGTTAAATATTATGGCTGGTACAGGGGTGAAAAGTTTACAAAATGGCTGGAAGAACAACTAAAGGCCAAAACAGGACTTGACAATATTACACTGGGCCAGCTACATACTATGGCAGGCCCAAACGGTATGAGGGATTTATATGTCACAGGTACCAATCTTACCCAACAAAAGGTCGAAGTGTTGTCATACGAAACCTATCCAGCCATGAAAGTATCAGATGCAGTTCGTATTTCCATGTCGATACCTCTGTATTTTAAAGCCATGTTTATAGATTCTCTTGGTAATACTATAGCAAAACCTGCGACTGGTCAGAAGGTAAATGTAATGGTAGATGGAGGTATTTTAGCTAATTATCCTATTGACCTTTTTGACCAGAACAAGTATTTATACAGGCCACAACCTGAACTTTCTTCAGACACCTATGTATTCAATCCGGAAACACTCGGTCTGCGTCTGGATAGAGAAGAGCAAATAACCTATGACACTCAACAGAAAGGGCTCGCACCCTATGAGATTTACAACTTTAAGAGTTATATGTCTGCCTTTTACACAATTGTCAGCGAAAATCTGAATCGTAACAAACTCAAAACAGAAGACTGGCGTCGGACAATCAGTATCAATACACTTAACTTCGGCCCCAAAATTAAACACCTTTCCAAAGCAGAAAAAGAACAACTAATGGAAAGTGGCAGGTTCGGAACAATCGGATTCCTGCATAAGAAATAATTTTTATCTACTATACTAAGAATATATACCATACATCGACATTAACACATAGCTATACCTACATGACTGACATTCGCGATATTCTCAAGCAACGTATCCTGATACTTGATGGAGCCATGGGAACCATGATTCAACGATATCATCTGACAGAAGAAGACTACAGAGGAGAACGCTTTAAGGATTTCCCCCATGATTTGAAAGGTAACAATGACTTGTTATCTATTACACAACCAGCAATCATTAAGGAAATCCATACCAAATATCTGGAAGCAGGTGCAGATATCATTGAAACCAATACCTTTTCAGGTACTTCTATCGCGATGGCAGACTACCATATGGAAGATCTGGTATATGAATTGAACTATGAGTCAGCGAAGGTAGCAAAAGAAGCGGTAATAGAATTTAATGCAAAATACCCTGAAAAGCCTCGCTTTGTAGCAGGTGCTATGGGGCCAACCAACCGTACTGCATCTTTATCGCCAGATGTTAACAATCCTGGTTATCGTGCCATTACGTTTGACCAACTGGTTGACGCTTATTATGAGCAGGTACGTGGACTTGTTGATGGTGGAGCGGATATACTATTGGTAGAAACCATTTTTGATACACTTAATGCCAAAGCAGCTTTATTTGCTATTGACTTATTCTTTGTCAATAACAAAGACAAGCAGCCTTTGCCTATCATGGTTTCCGGAACCATCACAGATGCCTCCGGACGTACCCTATCCGGACAAACTACTGAAGCATTCTTAACCTCGGTATCACATCTGCCCTTGCTTTCAGTAGGCCTTAACTGCGCATTAGGTGCAGACTTAATGCGTCCGTATGTCCAAACACTGGCAAAGGAATCTCCTTTCTTTACCTCTGCATACCCTAATGCCGGACTACCAAACGAATTTGGAGAATATGATCAATCTCCGGATGAGATGGCAGCCATTGTAGAAGGGTTTCTGTCAGATAGTTTTGTCAATATAATAGGTGGTTGTTGTGGCACTACACCTGATCATATTCAGGCTATTGCAAAAGTAGCAGCCAACTATCAACCACGTCCTCTACCCCAGTTTGACAAGACAATGAAATTGTCCGGTCTAGAACCATTAAGGGTAACTAAAGAAACTAATTTCATCAATGTTGGAGAACGTACCAATGTAACAGGTTCAAAAGCATTTGCACGACTTATTAAAACAGGGGATTATGAAGCAGCCCTGAGTGTAGCACGTCAGCAGGTAGAAGGTGGAGCCCAGGTCATAGATATTAACATGGACGAAGGGATGCTTGATTCCGTAGAGGTGATGACTACATTTCTGAATCTGATAGCAGCAGAACCTGATATCTCCCGTGTCCCAATCATGATAGACTCTTCCAAATGGGAAGTTATTGAAGCCGGATTGAAATGTGTACAGGGTAAGGCAATTGTAAATTCTATCTCTCTAAAAGAAGGAGAAGAAAAATTCAGAGATTATGCACATAAGATACTGCGTTATGGTGCCGCAACTGTAGTAATGGCTTTTGATGAACAGGGGCAGGCAGACTCATACGAACGCAGGATTCAGATTTGTGAAAGAGCATACAACATTCTGGTAAAAGAAGTAGGCTTCCCACCTGAAGATATCATATTTGACCCTAACATTCTGACAGTAGCAACAGGGATTGAAGAACACAACAACTATGCAGTTGATTTCTTTAATGCAACCAAATGGATAAAAGAAAACCTTCCTTATGCAAAAGTATCAGGTGGGGTATCCAATATATCGTTTAGTTTCCGGGGTAATGACCATGTACGTGAAGCTATGCACTCTGCTTTCCTGTACCATGGAATCAAGGCTGGAATGGATATGGGTATTGTCAATGCAGGTCAGCTGGCAGTTTATGATGATATACCCAAAGATTTACTGGAACTAGTAGAAGATGTGTTGCTTAACCGTCGTCCGGACGGAACTGAGAGATTAATTGCTTTTGCTGAAACAGTAAAGGCGCAAGGCAAGGAAAAAGTCGAAGATCTGGCCTGGAGAAACGGAACAGTTGGCGAGCGTCTTGCACATAGTCTTGTAAAAGGTATTGTAGATTATATCGATCAGGATGTAGAAGAGGCCCGTCAGCAAGTAGATCGTCCATTAAAAGTTATTGAGGGGCCATTGATGGATGGGATGAATGTGGTTGGAGATCTGTTTGGTGCAGGAAAAATGTTTCTTCCTCAGGTGGTAAAATCGGCTCGGGTAATGAAAAAAGCAGTAGCTTATCTGCTACCATTTATCGAAGCAGAAAAAAGCGGTGGTGGAAGTTCTTCGGCAGGTAAAATCTTATTGGCGACAGTTAAAGGTGATGTACATGATATCGGAAAGAATATCGTAGGTGTGGTGTTAGGTTGTAACAACTACGAAATCGTTGACCTTGGTGTAATGGTACCTACAGACAAAATTCTGGAAGCAGCTCGCAGAGAAAATGCTGACATTATTGGTTTGAGTGGCTTGATTACGCCAAGTCTGGATGAAATGGTGGGTGTGGCAAAAGAGATGGAACGCCAAGGATTTACCATTCCATTACTGATTGGTGGTGCAACAACTTCACGTATCCATACTGCAGTCAAAATTGATCCTCATTACTCCGGTCCGGTTATCCATGTGCTGGATGCGAGTCGCTCAGTACCAGTTGCCGGAAAGCTAGTACAAAACGAACAAACTCGTGAAGAAATATTCCAGGAGATAAAAGGCGAATATGCTAAGCTTCGTTCAGACCATGCGAATCGCCAAAAAGACAAGAACTATGTATCCATCGAAAAAGCACGTGAGAATAGCCTGAAAATTGATTGGGAGGCCTCCCCGATGTATCAGCCTAAGTTCCTGGGCAATCGTTACTTTGAAGATTATGACCTTGCTGAAATAGCTAAATACATCGACTGGACTCCATTCTTCCAGACATGGCAGCTACAAGGTAAGTATCCAAAGATATTTGAAAACCCGGTTGTAGGAGAAGAAGCTAAACGTCTTTATGAAGATGCTCAACAGATGCTTCAAAAAATCATAACAGATAAATCCCTGAAAGCAAAAGCTGTTGTAGGTTTCTATCCAGCGAATGCGGTTGGCGATGATGTAGTTCTCTATGACTATCAAGAAGAAGTAGTAGAAGTGCCTTGTGAAAAACATGGCTCTCATAAACATGTAAAATATGTAGTAAAAGATGCTCAGGTTCGGAAGCAGGAGGCTGTCACAAACAAACTTCACTTTATTCGCCAACAAGGACAAAAAGCGGCCAATGTTCCGAATATATGTCTCTCAGACTTTATTGCACCTCTTGAAACAGGTAAGACAGATTACATTGGTGCCTTTGCAGTTACGGCGGGTATTGGTATTGAGTCTCTTTTAGAACAATACGAAAAAGATCATGATGACTATAACTCTATTATGATCAAGGCATTGGCAGATCGTCTCGCCGAAGCATTTGCAGAACTCATGCATGAACGTGTCCGCCGGGAATTCTGGGGATATGCAACCAATGAGAAACTAAGCAATGAAGATCTGATTTCGGAAGAATACCAGGGTATTCGTCCAGCCCCAGGCTATCCAGCCTGCCCGGATCATACAGAAAAACGCACCTTGTTTGATCTGCTGGACGCAGAACAACAGATTGGAATTACATTAACAGAAAGCTTCGCGATGTATCCGGCCAGTTCTGTAAGTGGATGGTATTTCTCTCATGAACAAGCAAAATATTTTCCAGTTGGAAAGATGGCTAAGGATCAATTGGAAGATTATGCCCAACGTAAGAATATGACCGTAGAAGAGGCAGAAAAATGGTTGGCGCCTAATTTGAATTATGATTAATTAATTCTGCGATTCATAAACTACAAATTCATTTATTCAAAGGCTTGTTTTCCTGCTATATGCAGGATGCAAGCCTTTTGTTTTACTTAAATCTGATTGACTATCATTTTCCAACAGTGGCAAATAAAAAATCCCCTGAGAGATCAGGGGATTTTTTATCATCTATAATCTTGTATTTTATTGTCCGCCAAAAGCAGGAGCATACCGATTCAATACTTTTTCATAAGCATCCGCTTCTTTTTTACCAGCTTCTTTTAAGGCATTGGCAACCTGACTCAGAATGTACATACTCAACCGGGAGTCATCATTTTGTGGATCGTTCTGCATATAATAATCCAGATTTTTTACTGCACGATCACCCATGATCTTCGCTACCTCCATACCCTTTTTCTCATCTCCTGTTTTTAACAGCACAGAAACCAAAGGTGTAGTGTATAAATCGTATGGGATAGTCTGGTCCGGCAATACTTTCAAGCAGAATAATGCAACCTCACGAGCCTTATCATTTTTACCTTCCATCATTAATTGCTCTGCCAGTTCAAGGAATGCACGACGAGGAACAATAGTAGGAAGTGCCCGATAATTTGCATCATAATATACTTTAGGGTTGTCCGTATTACGCCAGAAGGTCTTTTTAAGCATATTATCAAACATGATATCAGAGTTTACATAGCCATCGCGTGCTCCCTGCACCCGAACAGGTAATAAACGCATCGCATATCCTTCCTGCTGCATATACTCACGCAGTCCCAGGTAACTGGATTGGGATAATGTTGTATTAAAGTAGATAGGACGCTCCCAGTTGTTATTGGTAATCATATCAAGCATAATCAGGTCTGGTTTTAACAGATCACCACGATTCACACTCCATACCATCTCAGATTTGATAGAATCCTGCAATTCAGTTTTCACAATGCCCATACTACGCACTTTGTTTACATCTACAGGCAATACCAGTGTTTTGGAAGGCAGGATAGTCAGCTTTTCACTACCATATGCATACTGGATAGCAGGGTTTTCATCCTTTACCAGTTGCATATATTGTTTCAGATTTATACCACCTTTCACAGCTTCATTTTCTATTACTGGAATCTGCTCATTTTTTCCTTTATAGTTCTTCTCTTCCAGAGAGATAGGTAATGCCTCAGACTCATATACCTTACGTTTCATTTGGCTGATATACCATTCTGTTCCCAGCAAACTTAGGTTACACACCCGTACATCCGTACGGAAACCTTCTACATCCTGCACATACCATAGAGGGAAGGTATCATTATCTCCACCTGTAAACAAGATTGCATTTGGTGCGCAGGAATTCAGTAAATTCTTTGCCCAATCTACCTGCATATAGCGACCCGAACGATCATGGTCATCATATCCCTGTTGAAGCATAATTCCTGGTACAATCAGAGAAACAGCCGTAGCAGCAAAAGCAACTGTAGTGGAATTTTTCAGGTACTTAAGTAATGCATCACCAAGAGCAATTACTCCCAGTCCGATCCATATGGTAAAGGCATAAAACGACCCTACATAAATATAATCCCGCTCACGAGGTTCAACAGGAGGTGAGTTCAGATACAATACCAACGCTATTCCAGTAAGGAAATACAAAATAAAGGTTGCACCAAAACCTTCCTTGTCACGATTAAATTGAAAGACCAGTCCAACAGCACCTAAAATCAGTGGCAATGCCCAAAAATTGTTTCGAGCTCTGTTATGCTCTACTTCAGCAGGAACTGCTTTTCCTGCCATTACAGGTGTTAATGTACCCGCTCCTTCAATGTCACTTTCCCGGCCAATAAAGTTCCAGCCGAAATAGCGGAAATACATATATCCGATCTGGTAAGTGAATAGAAACTTAATGTTATCAGCAAAGGTAGGGCGTTCATCCGGACGTAGCCCTAATTTCTGACGATATAATTGAGGGTGGTTGTCCTGACGGCTAAACAAACGAGGGAATAACATCTGTCCACGATCTTCATACACATACTCAATCTTATAATCATAGATTTCGTACTTGTCTTTGCCTTTCAGATATACAGGAGTAGTACGTTTTGTGTCTACCAATTGAGTAATGAAAGTAGGTCCGAAGAATAAAGGACGATCACCATACTGTTCACGTTTCAGGTATTTTACGAACTCGATTACGTTACTTGGATCATTTTCATTGATTGGCGGATTAAAATTTGACCGAACCAATGCCAGCATGTAACAGGAATATCCGACGATGATAAACGTAAATGAAAGAATAGCCGTATTCCACAGTACTTTCTGGTGCTTCTGAGTATAATAGATACCAAAAACCAAGGCCCCAACAAACAAAAGAACGAAGAAGATAATACCTGAATTAAATGGTAATCCTAAACTGTTAACAAAGAAGATTTCAATACTTCCTGCCAGACTTGGTAATCCAGGGATAACTCCCAGCATGATAAATAGAATCACAGCACCACTGATTGCCAAAGCAGCCAGCAGACCCATCACACTGAACTTATAATTTTTATGGTAGTAGACTAATCCAAGAGCAGGTAAGGCAACAAGGTTTAGTAAGTGAACACCTGTAGAAAGACCAATCATGTAAGCTGTAAAGATAAGCCAGCGATTAGCTGCTGCCTCATCTTCTATTAACTCCCATTTCAGAATAGCCCAGAAAACAAATGCTGTAAAGAAAGAAGACATCGCATATACTTCTGCTTCTACAGCAGACCACCAGGCGGAGTCACAAAACGTATAGGCTAAAGCACCCACAACACCTGCTCCCATTAAAAGGAAAGTTTCACCAAATACGAGTTGCTCTGCGGACTTTTTGAAAACTTTACGACCTAATAACGTAATAGTCCAGAATAAAAACAAAGAAGCTCCGGCACTGGTCAATACTGACTGCATATTAATCCAGAATGCAACTTTAGTTACATCAGATCCAGCCAGCAAGGCAAATGCCCTGTTAACCATCAAAAATATAGGTGCTCCGGGAGGGTGAGGAACCTGCAGTTTGTATGATGCAGCAATGAACTCGCCACAATCCCAGAAACTAGCCGTAGGCTCAACGGTGAGAGTGTACACAACAGCCGCAATGAGAAACACTACCCAGCCAGTAATGTCATTAATTCGCTTAAAACTCATGAAGTACAAGATTAATGGTTATTCGGTTTGTGCAACGAAGCACATGATAAAACAAATATTTTTGTTATAAACAACACTTTGTAGCAAGGGGCGAAAATAGTAAAAAAATATTGGAACTTTGGAAATAATCCTTTTGTAACCTAATTATCAAATTTATTCATTGAAATACTTTTTCCTTGACAACTAAATCAGCGTCTGTTACTACCTCTATCAACCCCTTACTGGGCATTATTGCTGTCTTTTTTTCAGCTCTGCTTTTTTCAGCGAAGGCAGTCATGATCAAACTGGCATTTCGCTATCCTGTAGATCCGGTTTCTCTGCTGTGTCTGCGTATGGTATTTTCATTGCCTTTCTTTGTAGGAGTTGCATTGTATGTGAACCGGAAAACATGGCTCCCTAAACTACCTTTGCTAGGGAGAGAATTAGGAGGTGTAACGGAAAAAACCAATTTAGCTGAGAATGCAGAATCTGAAAGTCAATCCAGGCTCACACTTACAGACTATGGAAAGCTAGCTGGCTTGGGTATACTTGGATATTATGCTGCCAGTATTCTGGATTTCTGGGGATTACAATACGTCAGTGCAGGTCTGGAAAGGCTTATTTTATTTGTATACCCTACGTTGGTTGTTGTGATTTCCTGGTCAGTATTCAAAAAACCAATAGGCCGTACTGAGGTGTTTGCATTAGTCCTTACGTATGCCGGCATGCTGGTTGTGTTTTCAGGCCAATCCTTTCTTAAGCAGACTAATATATGGATGGGTGCCTTTCTGATCTTCGGAAGTGCATTAACGTATGCTATTTATCTGGTAGGTAGTGGTCGTATGATCCCACGCTTTGGTGCCGTTCGATTCAATGCTTATGCCATGATAGTATCCTCTTTTGCAGTGATTCTACACTATCTGATCTCTTATCCGGAATCGTTATGGCATTTTCCGGCACAGGTTTATTATTACGGAATGGCCCTGGCTATATTTTCGACAGTTATCCCCACCTTTCTGGTAACAGCAGGAATAAAGATTATTGGCGCCGGTAGAGCTGCCATTGTAGCCAGCATAGGTCCGGTTTCTACTATTGTTTTGGGTTATTTCTTTTTAAATGAAACGGTGGAATTACGAGAAGGGATCGGTACTGTTCTGGTTTTGGCAGGAGTATTGCTGGTAAGTACAAAGAAATAACAAAGCCATTTGTATGTGCATCGCCTTTGATCTGGATGACACCTTACTCTGTTCCAGGTACCGATTTCCGACAGAACCTCCTAAGAAATCTTTTTTTGCCAGAGTTATATCGTATGAACAACTGAGAGAAGGAACCAAAGAACTCTTTGAGTTTTGTAAAGCTCAAGGCTGGCAAACTTGGATATATACAACCTCCTATCGCACTCCAAGTTATATTCGTCGGATTTTCTGGCTTTACGGTATTCGATTGGATGGAGTTATTAACCAATCCATACATGAAAGAAAAGTTTCAGTTCGTAGCTCCAAATATCCACCTACGTTTGGAATAGATGTCCTGATTGATGATAGTAAAGGTGTTGAACTGGAAGGACAAAAATATTCTTTCAAGGTTTGTTGTATTAAAGTATATGAAGAAAACTGGGTTCAAAAGATAAAAAAGTTTTTGTTAGAGAGTCAAAATAGAAGTAATTAGAATACCCCATTCCTTCTGCTGAAATAGGGTACTATATATAAGCGATCAGGCTTCCTGTGGCAGAAAAGAAAGATCTACATAATGTCGCTTTTTAGGATTTTTGGGATCTATCAATACTTTTAACTGTGTCTGAGAAATATAGGGAGCAGGATCAAACCAGATATTCTTACTTTGAAATACATAAACCTTATTAGATAAAGTATCTACCCATTGGCAGTAGATGACAAAAGGATTTCGTCCATTAATTGTCAGATTAGTATTCAGTGATATAGAACTGAATTGCGCCTGAACGGACTCACCATGTTGTTGTAACCATTCTGTAGTTACTTTTTGCTTATAGATGGAAAAACCAAATGCGCCTCCTATTGTAGAGAATATCAGTCCAAGTCCTCCCAGAATCAGTGTAACACCCCACATCGAAAAGAAGTCAGGCAGCATAATATCAGTTGGATTCTCAGGATTATAGTACACTTTCACCGTTTCGCCAATGGAATAAGCAGCAGGATTAGAACCGGTGTTTCCAGCCACGTTAAAAATACTTCCGGTCTGAGTGCTAAACTGAACCATCGGATAATAGGTACCTCCTCCATCGCTATCTCTATGGTAATTCAACTGAGTAACAATACCTTCTGATGTTTCTGAGTTTGCGATGAAATTTCGGGAATGGATAAGACTAAATACAGAACCAATTACTAGTGCCACACCGACACCTCCAAAGATATAGACGAATAGTTTCATAAATTAAGAGTTTGTCCATTAGTAACCGTTTAAGCTGAATGTAAACAATGACCACTCTTAACGCAAAAACGGGTTAACTTCTTCACCATGGAAAGAAATCAACCCGTTTACAACGGTCTATACTCTTATAGAATTATATTTCAATCATACCCTCAAACACCTTCTCTGCAGGACCTATCAGATAAATATCTGTAAACTCCTGCTCTCCTACCTGGTTAAAGGCCACCTGTAGGTCTCCTCCTTTTGTGCGAATCTGCACAGGACTTTTTAACTGATGGAAGTTGGCGGCCAGTGCACAAGCTGTCACACCCGTACCACAGGAATAGGTTTCATCTTCTACACCTCGTTCGTAGGTACGTACAAACAGACTATTGTCTGGCAGAAATTCTACAAAATTTACGTTTGTACCTCCTTTGGGTCCAAAATAATCATTATAACGGATTGCACGTCCTTGTTTTACTATTTCATCATGTGTCATAGATTGAACCTCTTCCATAAAGGTGACATAGTGAGGAGAACCCGTATTCAGGAAATCATAGCCGGCTTCATGTTGTACATAGCGGACATCATTCATCTTCAAATAAACCAGCTTATCCTTCACAGATGCTTCATGCAATCCATCCACAGCCTCGAAGGTAGTTGTCTCTTTAAAGATCCCTAATGCATGTGCAAATCGTACCAGACAACGCCCTCCATTGCCACACATACTACTTGTATTTCCATCGGAATTGAAGTACACCATTCGGAAATCATACTCCGGATGGTTCTGCAATAACATCAACCCATCTGCTCCTATACCAAAACGACGATCACACAATTTGGCAACAAGTTCCTGACTTATTGGAAAGGTTTGTTTGCGGTCATCTATGATCACAAAGTCGTTTCCTGTCCCCTGATATTTATAAAAATGAAGCAACATAAAATCTGAAAAAAAATTTTGTATGCAAAGGTGCAAAATATTCCTGTAGACTAAAAATAAGTCGCTTTTACCCGAAAATCTGTATCCGGTAAAATATGCATAATCAGTTTACTTCCTACAGAACTACCTGACTATGAGTCATATAAACAAAAAAACCGTCCATCAGACGGCTTCTTTGCTACTACAACTATGAAAACTATGCAAAAAACTTAGGTGAAATTTCCCAAATATACAAATATTTTTTTTCTATGCTTGCCCCACTACGGTTTTTTTCTCTTTAATACGAGCCGCTTTACCTTGCTTACCACGCAGGTAGAACAGACGTGCCCGACGCACTTTACCTTGACGAACCAGTTCGATCTTCTCAATACTTGGAGATAAAATTGGGAAAATACGCTCAACACCGATACCATTAGAAACTTTTCTTACAGTAAAAGTTTCACCAGTAGTACTAGCATTGCGACGCTGAATCACAGTACCTTGGAATTGCTGAATACGCTCTTTGTTACCTTCACGGATTTTTACGTGAACGTTTATTGTATCCCCAGCTTTAAACTCAGGAAAATTAGCCTTGCGTCCTGTATATTCAGCCTCGATAGATTTAATAATCTCACTCATGACAAACAGTATATAAATATGTGAATAAAAACCTCCCTCCAAAAAAGGACTGCAAATTTAGGAAGGTTTTATCGATGCTCAAAATAATTCTGCAAAATAATTTCGCTGAACTGGGTTATGAATACTCTAAAATACAATAAAATGCCTGAAACACAAATATTGCTACTTTATTATTAGAATATGTTGTCGCAAAGTCTATAAATTTGCGCCCTATGTTTTCTTGGCAAAATATACAATTGGTTTCGTAAACTACTAATTTTTTACATACATGCAAAAACCGCAAGCACAATCTACTACGGAAAGTACATTGCAAAAAATTATTTCACATGCCAAAGAGTATGGTTTTGTGTTTCCATCCAGTGAAATTTACGATGGTCTGGCTGCTGTATATGACTATGGTCAATACGGTGTGGAGTTGAAAAACAACCTGAAAGCGTTGTGGTGGAAAGCCATGACTCAGCTAAACGAAAATATTGTAGGAGTAGATGCGGCTATCTTTATGCATCCATTAACCTGGAAAGCATCTGGTCACGTGGATGGATTCAGTGATCCAATGATTGATAACAAGGACAGCAAAAAACGTTATCGTGCAGATGTATTGATCGAAGATAAGGCGGCAGAATACGAAAAAGCAGGAGACGAAAACCGTGGACAGGATCTGCGTAATCGCTTAGCCCGTCTGCTGGAAGCAAATGATCTGGAAGGTGTACGTAATCTGATTCTGGAAGAAAAAATCGTTTGTCCAGTCTCTGGAACAGCCAATTGGACAGATGTACGTCAGTTTAACCTGATGTTTTCTACTCAGATGGGTGCTGTGGCAGAAGATGCAGACACTATATACCTGCGTCCGGAAACTGCTCAGGGTATCTTTGTAAACTTCCTGAATGTGCAGAAAACCGGCCGGATGAAAATTCCATTTGGTATCGCTCAGATTGGTAAAGCTTTTAGAAACGAAGTAGTAGCACGCCAGTTCATTTTTCGTATGCGAGAATTTGAACAAATGGAGATGCAGTTCTTTGTACGTCCCGGAACACAACAGCAATGGTTTGAACACTGGAAAGAAACCCGTCGTAAATGGCACGAAGCATTGGGTCTGCCAGCTTCTAAACTAAAATGGCATGTGCATGAAAAACTAGCACATTATGCAGATTCAGCTGTAGACATAGAATTTGAATTTCCGTTTGGTTTCAAAGAAATTGAAGGTATTCATTCACGTACAGATTTTGACCTTCGCAGTCATCAGGAGTATTCGAAAAAGAAACAACAGTACTTTGATAATGATCTGGATGAAAATGGCAAACCTTATGGAAATTACATTCCCTATGTAGTGGAAACTTCCGTAGGTGCAGACCGTTTATTCCTGGCAGTATTGAGCAATGCCTATACAGAAGACGAAGGGGTAGATGCAGATGGTAATCCGAAAACACGTATCTTCCTGAAGTTTCACCCATCAATTGCACCTATCAAAGCGGCTATCTTCCCATTAGTAAAACGGGATGGTCTTCCTGAAAAAGCCAAAGCAATTCTGGAAGACCTGCGTTACGACTTCAATGTTATTTATGAAGAACGTGATGCGATTGGACGCAGATACACTCGTCAGGACCTGATTGGTACTCCATTCTGTATTGCAGTTGACTATCAAACCTTAGAAGATGATACAGTAACAATCCGTTACCGTGATACTACAGAACAAAAACGTGTTCATATCAGCGAATTGCGTTCCATCATAGGTGAAGAAGTTTCCTTCAAACGTGTATTGGAGAAACTTAGCTAACTCTTAATTCTCCTTATAAAAAAGACCTAATCCATCCAGATTAGGTCTTTTTTATGGAAAGCACACAGGAGAAATACCTTGTCTACTGCCCCCTATACTGTTCAATATGAGTTATCCCGAATTTTGAGGAAAAGATGTCATTGAAAAAGTAAGAACAATGGTTACAAAGAGAGTGAAGTTGACTTCAATCGTGTGTGGCAGTGTAGGTGCGTAGGGATAAAAATTCCGCGGGCCTAGCGTTAGCCCTGCGGGGCGAAGCTTTGGAATTTTTTGCCCTTTTTTGCTTCATTTTTTGGAAAAGCAAAAAAGGAAGAAGCCTAGAGAAGAGGAATGTAAGGGACTATCGACTAATCTAGGAAAAGAGATTTCTCAAAAGAATAGATGCTGGTTTTGTAAAACAAACTCTCATCCAAAATTCAGAATGACTTATGTAATTACAAATAGCTTTTGAACTGAATTCAGTCCGTTTTTGGTTTTGAACAGAATAGTGGTCGTTTTTAATTTTGACCGTTATTTTGTTCATCTTCTGATTTGAGCAGTATACTAATCAAATCAGACACTCATAATCTTTTCGTCTTTCTTTTTTTCAACAAACGTCCAGCCTTATGTCAATATCCAATGAGAGTGAATTAGCCGGAATGCAAAAAATCAGTGAAGTGGTAGGTATCACACTTCGTAAAATGCGGGAATATGCCAGACCAGGCATGTCAACCAAAGAACTGGACGAGTATGGCGGTTCGCTTCTTTCACACTATAATGCCCGATCTGCACCTAATCTTGCCTATGGATTTCCAGGTTGGACGTGTATTAGTGTCAACAATGAAGTAGCTCATGGGATTCCGTCAGAGAAAACTATATTGCAGGAAGGTGATCTGGTAAATATTGATGTATCTGCGGAATTGAATGGGTATTGGTCAGATAACGGAGGATCATTTGTATTGGGACAAGATATTCACAATCACAACAATTTGGTAGAGGCATCCCGCAAGATTTTATACAAGGCGATTCAACACATTCGGGGAGGGGTTAAAATCGCAGATATTGGAAACTTAATTGAAAAAGAAGCCCGTATGTCAGGGTATAGAGTTATTCGGAATCTGGCGGGTCATGGTATTGGACGGAGCCTGCACGAAGAACCTAGTGATATTGTATGTTATTATGATCGGTTTAATAAAACCCGATTCAAAAAGAATTCAGTTGTGGCTATTGAAACATTCATTTCAACAAGAGCCTCCCATGCCTATGACAAAGGAGACGGCTGGACGCTGGTCACAAAAGATAAAAGCTTTGTGGCACAACATGAACATACTATTCTGATAACAGATGGGAAACCTATCATTTTAACGGAAGCAAACCATATCTGGAACTAACCTGTATTCTCTAGCAATATAGATGTGGAGGAGTAATAGGTATGGATTTATAACAAAAACATCCTTGCGTTTAATTCACGATAGCCGATTGTTTGCGGTGAATTCCGATCACTTTTTCTTCTTGCGGTGAATTCCGATCAAATTTTGTTTTTGCGGTGAACTATGCGCAAGACGAAAAAGTGATCGGAGTTCCAGTCAAAAAAATTTTTGTCGTGAGTTATGCGCAAAACAAAAAATGATCGGAACTCCGGTCAAACTCAAAAATGCCGTGAGTTCTGATCAAAACCTTCTTTCATGGCGGGGCAACTGAGACAAACCAAAACAAGAGCCTTGCCGTGAATTATACGCAAAATAAAAGTAATCGGAACTCCAATTACAATTAAAACTGATTGGAGTTATATGCAAGTTGATCACTGATAAGTTGACTAGCCTTGTCTTCTTCAAAAAAGTTTTTGCATAGAAGCACGTTCAGCCATCGACAGCATAAATGCATAAAAGGAGTAGCTTAAAGAAGTCATACCTTCATAGACTATCTGATATATTTTCTAAGAAGAGAAACATTCAGCCTTTTCAGCATAAGGAGTGAGTTCAAAGGCTTCTGCCAGTAATTCATAGGAGCGAATCCGGTCAGCGAAATCATAGGTAATGGTTGCAGCAACGATTTCATCTATCTGATAATCTACGGCTAACTGCTCTATTTGTTGTTTTACCTGCTCAGGCGTTCCTGCAATCATCCGAGCTCTGTTAAACTGAATACGTGACAGTTCAGCCTGTGTATACTGAATATTCTTCACCTCATCATAGGTACTTAATCCAGATCGTATACCTTTCTCTATACTCAGAAAACGCCAATCCATAACCGCCTGTAATTCCCTGGCCTTTTCTTCGGTATCTGCACAGAGCACAAATATTCCTACAGTGGCGTATGGTTGTGCAAACTGATCCGAGGGATGAAAACTTTCCCGATACGCCTTTACTGCCTGAGGTCCACCAACTGGATTAATAAACTGTGCAAAAGACAATGCCATACCAAAATGAGCTGCAACCAATCCACTATGCCCACTGGAGGTTAGCATCCACAAATGGGGTACAGTATCTGCGATAGGAATAGCCCTGATATGTGCCTGTACAGAAGCCGGATCTGGAGAATCTGTCAGAAAACCCTGTAAATCTACAATCTGTTGGATAAAATCCTGTTCACTAAATGTATTAGAGGGGTTAAGTAAACTGGATGTAATACGATCTCCACCAGGAGCTCTACCTAATCCCAGGTCAATACGTCCCGGAAACAAGGTCTCCAGCATCCGAAAGTTTTCGGCGACTTTCAGTGAACTGTGATTAGGCAACATAATACCTCCAGATCCTAAACGTATATGTTTTGTCTCTCCTGCCAGATGAGCAATCAATACTTCTGGTGTAGATCCTGCCAAACTGGTAATATTATGATGCTCAGACACCCAATAGCGGGTATATCCTAACCTATCAGCCAGACGAGCTAGTTCTATGGTTTCTTTGATAGCCTGTGATGCAGTGCCACCAGCTCTGACAGGTGACTGATCCAGTATACTTAGTTTAATCTTTTGTCCCATGTCTCCTCAACACTTCATACGTTAAAATAGTTGAGTCTTTTACTTTCCTCTCACCATATGTATTTCAGATTCATTTTTAGGTACAGCCAGATGTACCTATATTTGGATACATCCCTTTTAAACAACCATTATGAAATCCAAAATTATTTTATTGTCTCTTTTCCTTAGCCTCTGTTTACCTATTTGCCTGTTGGCTCAAACTAAAAAGCCAAAGAATGACCCTATTTTACAAAAGAAATTATCCGATGCAGTAAAGGACTTCAAAGGAACAGTAGGAATATATGTTCGAAATCTGAAAACTGGTCAGACAGCCTATCTGAATGCAGATAGCATTTTTCCTACAGCCAGCATGATCAAAGTGCCGATTACCATTGGCATCATGGATAAAATCGAAAAAGGAGAACTTCACTATCATGACAAACTTGTTTACAAAGATTCGCTATTATATGCAGGAGAAGATATTCTGGGCTCATTTAAAGACAGTTCTGTTATTACCTTAAGCAAAGTAATGATGCTGATGATTACGACTAGTGACAATACAGCCAGTTTATGGTGTCAGTCCTTGGCAGGAACAGGAACTGCTATCAATAAAATACTTGAAGACTATGGATTTCGACACACCCGCGTAAACTCCCGAACACCAGGCAGAGAAAATGCACGAAAAGTTTATGGCTGGGGACAAACAACACCAAGAGAGATGGCCGATTTATTTGTCAGCATTCAGGAAGGCAAACTCATTAGTCCGGCAGCCAGTGAACGCATCTATCGTAATCTGACTCGAATTTATTGGGACGAAGAAGCACTTTCAGAAATTCCTCCTTATGTACAGGTAGCCTCAAAACAAGGGGCAGTCAATGAATCCCGCTCAGAGGTTGTGTTGGTTAATGCTCCTTCAGGCGACTATGTTTTTTGCGTAATCACAAAAAATCTTCAGGATACAAGCTGGAAATACACTAACCCAGGTTATGTGTTAATAAGAAATATCTCCCGTCTATTATGGAATTACTTTGAACCTACCTCAGACTGGAAACCAGCTTCCGGTTTAGAAAAATATTATGCAGATTAAGATCTATCTGTTTTTTTGCAGCCTATATGAGAAAAATTACTCTTATATGGGCTGCCATTATTTTTAAACCGTTATCTACTCTCTCTGGTCCTACCATCCATCTAATTATTCCCTCCTTCTATCCTTTTTTCAAACCACTTACCCTAAAATCTTTAATGGATAGGGTTACGGCTGCATCATATAGCCATAAATATTCAAAACAGGTTGAAAATTGAATCTGAACTCTGAAGCAAAATATAAGCAATGTGTCCGAAAATGAACAAGTAATCTTGAAACCGGACAGAAGCGAAAAAGCAAGGAAATTGAAAAACCTTGAAATTGAGCTAAAAACGAAGATTCTTATGAATTGGCACAGAGATTGGAAAATATCTACTACCGAAAGCAACTATGAAAACTTTAAAATACTCTTTTAAAAATTATTTTACAACTATGAAAACTGACACTAGTATCTCTTTAAATTCAAACACTACTATCTCAACTACAACTAACAATTTAACAACTACAATTATGAAAACTCAGGTAACTAACAATCGTCTTCGTTTCGCTATTCGTAAAGCTGTCTTAACATTGGTTGCAGCCGTTGCAGTAGCAGCTACTCAGGTAACTTTTGGTGCTACAGGTCCAGAACCAGCAGCAGCCGGATCATTGCAGTCAACAGTGTTCCAGTTACCAAACTCGCTGAAATTTAAAACAATCATTGCAGCGAATAATAACAACAAAGTGTTTATTACTATTCTGAATGCTAAAAACGAGACTATTTACACAGAAGTAACGAAAAACAATTCTAGCTATATCCGGACATTTGATTTCAGCACATTAGCAGATGGAGAGTATACATTCCAGATTTCTAATGGTAAAGAAACTCAAAGCAAAACATTCAAGATCGAGACTACTACAGCTCGTGTAGTAAATCTTAACTAAGATATTAAAAATAAAGGTTTATAAGTGATTTATTAACAGGAAAGTTTGATTGGTTCCTACAAAACAGCTGTCATGGGCATCCACGACAGCTGTTTCATTTTCAACAGGGTTCACTAGTTTATATAAACCCCAATACCTTTCGTACTTTATCCAATGTATGAGCAGCAATTTCCTTAGCCTTCTCTTCTCCTTTCTGAAGTTCTTTTTCCAATTCGGGTAAATTCTCCATGTAATAAGCAAATTTGCGACGCGGCTCTTCAAAAACAGACAACATCACAGCATGCAGTTCCTGTTTGGCATGCCCATAGCCAAAGTTTCCAGCCAGATATTTTTGTCGTAAGGCTTCAGTTTGTTCTGATGAAGCAATCAGCGAATACAGTTTAAATACGATATCTGTATCCGGATTTTTAGGTTCTTCTAATGGGGTGCTATCTGTCTTGATTGTCTTTATCACCTTCAACAATTCTTTCTCTGGCAGAAAAATATCAATATAGTTATTATAGGATTTACTCATTTTCTGTCCATCGACACCTGGAATCACCATTACATCCTCACTAATCTTTGCTTCAGGTACAACAAATACCTCTCCATGCTGGTAGTTAAATGTATTTGCAATATTTCGGGTAATTTCAAGATGTTGTTGCTGATCTTTTCCAACCGGAACATAATTGGCATCATACAATAAGATATCTGCTGCCTGTAAAATTGGATAGGTAAATAATCCAACATTGGCACTTGCCTCAGATCTACCTGATTTTTCTTCAAATGCACCTGTATACATCCAATTCATAGGCGTATAGCAATTCAGAAACCATGCTAACTCGGTATGAGCAGGTACTCTTGATTGTCTCCACAAAACATTTTTCTCAGTATCAAATCCACACGCGAGCCATGCGGCAGCAATGGCATATGTATATTCTTTTCGTTTTTCTCCGTCTTTTAGCGAAGTCAGCGAGTGCAAATCAGCAATAAAGAAAAATGATTCGTTCTCCGGTTGGCTGGAAAGCTTGATTGCAGGTGCAATCGCTCCCAGAATGTTTCCCAGATGAGGGCGACCAGAAGATTGAATGCCTGTAAGAATGCGAGACATAAAATAGAAAGATATATAATTACCAGGATGCAAAATGCGGCACAAAAATGATATTATTTTCTCGTTATCCCAACGACTCAGACATTTTGCCTTATATTCTTTGCCTGAAAACTTTTCAGTAACGGATAAATTAATACTGCCAGTAAGATGATAGCGGTACCAGCATAAAATCCAGGGGTCATTCGCTCCTTTTCTCCAAAGATTAATACTGCCAGAATAATTCCATATACAGGTTCCAAATTAATAGTCAGATTAATTGCAAATGGAGTAAATTTGCGTAACAAGCTCACGCCCATTGAATACGCATATACTGTACACACCCAGGCAAGTAGTACAATCCATAACCAGTCCCATGCTACAGGAACTAGATTGATGGGTTCTCCCTTGTAGAAAAGTACAGAAAAAAGAGGCAGTAAGACTGAGGCACTCAAACAAGCACCCATCATTTCATAAAAAGTAACTACCTGCGCATCATAGGTATGAGCAAATCTGGAATTAATCACAGAGAATAAAGCAGCCAGCATAGCAGAAATTACAGCCATTCCTAATCCCAATGCATGAGTAAACTCAAAACGAAAAACCACATACAAGCCTGCTATGGCAATTATTCCCAGACCTATTTCCAGCAATCTAACTTTACGACGTTGTACTAGTGGTTCCAATAAACTAGTCCACAACGATCCGGTTGCCATGCCAGCCAGACATACCGACACATTAGCCACTCTTGCTGCAGCAAAAAATAAAATCCAGTGTAGTGCAATTATACCTCCTGTCAGTAAGAACTGAATAGTGATAGATGTCCCTACATTCAACTCTTTCTTCTTATAGAAACAAATAAGTCCTAACAGGATAGAAGCCAGCAATGTGCGATACACAACCAACTCCACAGCAGGAATTGTTATCAATCGGCCAAGAATAGCAGTAAATCCCCAGATAATGACCAGAAAATGTAACTGCAGATAGTCCTGTAGTGATGGAGTTGCAGATGTACCAGTGGAATCTTGCATAAATTATCTGTTGTGAAAAATATTTTACTACAAAAGTATGGTTAAAAGCAAAAAAAGAACCCCTCATTGATGAGGGGTTCCAATATATAGTATGATAGAGATCAGACGCTACCTTGGCACAACAAAATACAAGATAAAGCTTAACACAGCAAATATAAAGTTCGGAATCCATACAGCCACCATAGGTGGAATAGAACCAATCTGCGCCAGTGTTTTACCCATAATAAAGATCAGAATGTATGCGAAAGCCAGTACAAACCCAAATGCAATCTGGAAACCAACACCTTGTCGACTTTTTCGGGCAGATACGATTACTCCCATCATAGTCAGAATCATAATGGCAAACGGACTGGTAAAACGCAGATACTTTTCAATCTGATAAATCTCTACTCCATCATCTCCCCGTTTAATCAACTCTCCAATCAGGTCTTCCAGTTCTGTCAGGGTATAGGTTTCATATTGCATGTAGTTGTTGCCAAAATCGGCAGGCACCAGATTAGGAACAATGGTATCTTTCTGTATTCCGGAAGAAATTGTCTCCTTTAAACCATCGAAGGTATGAATGCGGTAATCAGTCAGCTTCCATTTACTCTTTTCAGGAATCCAGGTAACCGATTGAGCAAAAAGCTTTGCCTTCATTTCAGTTCCTATAATTTTCTCTTCTGTAAACCGATATCCTATATCACGGCTATTATCATAGCTTTCCAGGTATACATACAGATCCGGAGCAACCTTACGATGGATATTTCGTCCACTAAAATAAAACTGGTCTTTGGTGTATTTTTTCTCAAACGCCAGTCTGGTTTTATTTGCATTCGGGATAACCCATCCAGTAAGGTAGAAAATCATCGCTCCTACCACACAGGAACCTATCAAATAGGGCACTAGCACTCTTCGAAAGCTTACCCCACTACTGAGTATGGCAATAATTTCTGTACGGGCAGCCAGCTGTGCCGTCACAAATACAGTGGCAATAAATACTGTAATCGGACTTAGCAGGTTTGCATAGTATGGAATAAAATTCAGATAATAATCAAAGATAATGGCTTTTAATGGTGCATTCCGTTTGATAAAATCATCCATTTTCTCCACTACATCAATCACCACAATAATCGCCATCAGAATCCCTACCACAAATATAAATGTGGAGAGATATTTCTTAATAATATACCAGTCAAGGATTTTCATTCGAATCGTATAGTCTACCTGTATCTGAAATCACAAATGTAAACCTAAATTTCCTCAAAAATAATACCGGGCTATTCTGTAAAGAACCAAAACAGATTCATTTTTAAAAATAATAGCTTTTTCTCAAAAGCTGATCACACACTCATCAATAAACACAAAGGAATATTATCTTTGCAGGCATGTACAGATATGTTCTCCAACCCCTCTTCTTCTTATTAGATGCAGAAAAAGCGCATCATACTGTTTTTAACCTGGTTAAGTTCTTATTCCGGATACCCTTGGTGCCATCTATCTTCCGGGGATTATATCATATAGCCCACCCCAAACTGGAAAGAGAATTATTTGGTATTCGTTTCCCCAATCCAGTAGGCATTGCAGCAGGTTTTGATAAAAATGCCGAACTAATTACCGAACTGGCAGATCTGGGTTTTGGATTTATTGAAATCGGAACGGTTACTCCTCTTGCTCAACCAGGTAATCCTAAACCCCGCATGTTTCGTCTTAAGGAAGACAAAGCATTGATTAATAGAATGGGCTTCAATAACGAAGGTGCACAGGCAGCGGCCACCCGCATCCGGAAAATTCGCAAAGCAGAAGCACAAAACCCTCAACGTAAACGGGTAATTATAGGCGGAAACATTGGAAAGAATAAAGATACATCAAACGAAAACGCTGTTAAAGACTACGAAATCTGTTTTGACGTTCTATTTGATGAAGTAGATTACTTTGTAGTAAATGTAAGTTCACCTAATACACCTGGCCTACGAGATTTACAGGATAAAGAGCCTTTAATGAAATTATTACAAACTTTGCAGGATAAAAATTATCGTAAGTCAGCACCTAAACCTATTTTGTTAAAAATAGCTCCAGATTTAGAAGAAGAAGACTTAAATGACATTGTTGAGATTGTACAAACAACCAAAATTGCTGGTGTGATTGCAACTAATACGACTATTAACTATTCAGGACTAAAGTCAGACCTTTCAATCATACCCAAACCTGAAAAAGGTAGTTTAGGAGGTTTAAGTGGACAGTCACTCACCAAACGAGCAACAGAAGTAATCCGTTACCTGCATCAGAAATCCGGTGGAACATTTCCTATTATAGGAGTAGGCGGTATTGCGTCTCCGGAAGATGCACAGGAGAAACTGGCAGCGGGTGCTTCACTGATTCAGTTATATACAGGATTTATCTATGAAGGGCCGGGCATTGCTAAGAAGATTAATCGGGCAATCCTGAAAAATAATATGTAATTTTGTTTATATCAGGAGAGTCCAACAAACCTAAACAAACCGAAACCAAATCTATGCAACTTGAAAATGGTGAATACACCATCAGTACAGACAAAAGCAGATTGGATATTCCTTTAATCCATCATTTTCTGAGTACGAAATCTTACTGGGCCATTAATATTCCCTATCAGACAGTTCAAAAATCTATTGAGAATTCACTTTGTTTTGGTGTATATCAGGGAACACAACAGGTAGGCTTTGCACGTGTCATCACTGACTTCGCTACAGTTGCCTATTTAGGCGATGTATTCATACAGGAAGAATACCGAAAAAATGGTTTATCCAAATGGCTGGTAGAAACGATAACTTCTCATCCTGAATTACAAGGTCTTCGCCGGTGGGTATTGCTCACATCCGATGCACATACACTTTATGAAAAATACGGATTTAAAGTAGCTGCCCGTCCCGAAAACTGGATGGAAAAGCACAATCCGGATGTATACAAAACTGTATAATAGGCCATAGTTCTCAGAATAGAGATCAATTACACATAAATATTCTAATACTATATATATAACAAACTTTCTTTTCGTAGAAAAAGATTTTGGAGTGAGGACAGATGGCAAAAAACACTTACAACAAGTCAGGTAATAACGGAAACTCTTATCGCAAAGAGAAAGAGCCTGAAGAGAAAAAAAGCATCCCCAAACGTCGTGGAAACAACCGTTGGGAACGAATGACTGCAGCCTTTAGTGATCCCCGAATGAAGCTTTCACTCGGTCTGTTGCTACTGTTTCTATCATTTTTTCTCTCGATTGCATTCATTTCGTATTTGTTTACAGGCAAAGCAGACCAAAGCATGGTAGGGTCTGTCAATGAAACTCCTATTCGTGAAGCAGGAGCAGAGACCGAAAACTGGCTGGGAGTTACAGGAGCATTCCTGGCTCACTGGCTTATCTATAAATGGTTTGGAATAGCAGCATTTCTGCTTATTCCTATCCTGTTTCTTGGTGGCTATAAAATTGTATTCAAACGTGAGTTGTTCCCGATTGGACGGATGACTCAGTTTTCCTTGTTTACAGCCATCTGGCTTAGTTCATTGTTAGGTTATTTGGTCCTGACAACTCAACAACAGGAGTGGCTAGGCTTTTTGAGTGGTGGGATAGGATACGAATTAGCCTCGTTTAGCCATGATCTGCTGGGATGGGGCACTCTCCTGCTAATTGCCTTTGCACTAGTTGTATTTATCATTTACTTCTTTAATGTTACAACGATTCGCAGCTTCAATGTAAAAATCAATGAAACGATCCGTGAAATTGAAGAAGCTGGAAAAGAAGAGGTACATATACCTGAAGTTCCTATAGTAGTGCCAAGCCAATGGAATACTATCCCTACAAACAATGATCCGGATTTGGCAAAGTTTGCTGTGGCAGTAGATAAAGTAGAAAAGATACCTGTAGAAAAACCAGAGGTGGAACCAGTTGGACAGTCTATGCATTTTGAAACCAACCTTACCACACCTAAACGGGATATTCCTCGTAAGCCGACAACAGAAGTTGCATTCAGTATCGAACAACCCAATATAGCAGATATACCACTTACAACAGGAAGTCCTATCAAAACGGAGATACCCTTTAAGATAGAAGACTCGCTTCCAATCACAGAGAATATTCCTGTCCTTCCATTTGATAAGGATGCTCTTCCTCCAGACTTGCCTAACTATGACCCAACATTGGATCTGGCACATTACCAATATCCATCATTAGATCTGTTGGACGAACAACCTATAGAAAAAGCCCATGTGTCTGTGGAAGAACTGGAAGCGAATAAAGATAAGATTGTTGAAACCTTAGGCCACTATGGAATAGGGATTGCCTCAATCAAAGCAACCATTGGACCAACCGTAACACTGTATGAGATCATTCCGGAAGCGGGTATCCGGATCTCGAAGATCAAAAGTCTGGAAGATGATATTGCACTTAGCTTAGCGGCTTTGGGTATACGTATTATTGCTCCGATTCCAGGTAAAGGAACCATCGGTATTGAGGTTCCAAATAAAAAGCGGGAAATGGTGAGTATCAAGTCTGTTATGCTATCACCAGCCTTCCAGAAAAGTGACAAGGATTTACCCGTTGTGATGGGAAAAACTATCTCAAATGAAGTCTTTGTAACGGATCTTTCCAAGATGCCACACTTGCTGATGGCAGGAGCTACTGGTCAGGGTAAGTCTGTGGGATTAAATGTTGTGCTGGCTTCATTAATTTACAAAAAACATCCTTCGGAGCTCAAGTTTGTTCTTGTTGACCCTAAAAAAGTAGAATTAACTTTATTCAATAAAATAGAACGTCATTTTCTGGCAAAGCTTCCAGGTGATGAAGATGCCATCATTACAGATACAAAGAAAGTAGTACATACATTGAACTCGCTTTGTGTGGAAATGGACCTTCGCTATGACCTGTTGCGGGACGCAGAATGCCGGAATTTGAAAGAATACAATACAAAGTTTGTCAATCGACGGCTAAATCCGGAGAAAGGGCATCGTTTTTTACCTTATATCGTATTGGTAGTTGATGAGTTAGCAGATTTGATGATGACAGCAGGAAAAGAAGTAGAACAACCTATTGCACGCTTAGCCCAATTAGCTCGTGCTATTGGTATTCACTTAGTTGTTGCAACACAGCGTCCATCGGTTAACGTTATTACAGGTATTATCAAAGCGAACTTTCCGGCACGTTTATCGTTTAAGGTTACATCAAAGATTGACTCACGCACAATCCTGGATACAGGTGGTGCAGATCAGCTAGTTGGACAGGGAGATATGTTGTTAATGATGGGTTCGGAAATTATTCGTTTACAGTGTCCTTTTGTAAAAACAGAAGAAGTAGAGAGAATCTGTGATTTCGTAGGCGGACAACGGGGGTATCCAAATGCCTATCAGCTTCCGGAATTTGAAGGTGATGATAGTGGTAGTGGAAAAGAAGATATAGACCTTGCAAACAGAGACTCTATGTTTGAAGAAGCCGCACGAATTATTGTTCAGCATCAGCAAGGAAGTACATCACTATTACAACGTCGTCTGAAATTGGGATATAACCGCGCAGGACGATTAATTGACCAACTGGAGGCCGCGGGAATTGTAGGCCCTTTTGAAGGCAGTAAAGCCCGTGAAGTGCTTATTCCGGACGAATATTCGTTGGAACAGTTGATAAACAAAATGAATGATGACAGGAAATAAAAGACAACTTTTAATACCTGTTAAAATAACGGCAAGCTTTTTGTAACACAAATAATATATCTAACTAAACCAATTCACTACTTTCTTATCTAACGTAGTATATTTGCGCAGTAAAACTCGAAAAAAATGAAACGTTTATTCTTATTCGCAGCGAGTGTATGGATGAGCTTCTCGGTAGCTCAGGCACAAAACAATGATCCTAAAGCTGGGGAGATATTAGAAGCAATGAGCAGTAAATACAAATCTGTTAAAGGCTTCAAAGCGACCTTTTCCTATTCTATGGAAAGCCCAGGTAGTGGGATAAAAGAAAACGCAACAGGCGAAATTGTTGTTAAGGACAGCAAATTTTATCTGAAACTAGGTGGCCAGGAAGTCATAAACAATGGTAGTACTGTATGGACCTATCTGAAAGATGCTAATGAAGTAACTATTACAGATTACGAACCAGATGACGATGATATTACACCATCTAATATCTATAATGTGTATAAAAAAGGCTACAAATATACATTGGTACCCAAAGAAAGTAACAAGGTAGATGATGTGATTGATTTGACTCCTGACAATAAAAACAGTCAGGTAAATAAAATCAGAATCATCGTTAACAAAAAAGATAAAAGCATTAAAAGCTTTAAGACATTTGAAAGAAATGGTAATAAATACAACTATACTATTACCAATTTTACTCCTACAGCTGTAGATGATAAAACTTTTGTATTTGACAAAACAAAATACAAAGGAGTAGAAGTAGAAGACCTACGTAACTAATCAGGAGTAATCTCCATAATAAATAGTAATATTATTCTGAAAAAGTCCGGTCGCAATGCCGGACTTTTTATTTTTGTGGCAATATTTTTTTTAAGTTCAGCAGATAACATTCAAATAGCAACATGAATAAATCAGACCTGTTTCGCCACATACAACAAAAACAGTCATATCTATGTGTAGGATTGGATACGGACATCCAGAAAATTCCTTCCCATTTGCAACGTACCAGTGACCCGATTTTTGAATTCAACAAACAAATTATAGATGCTACAGCTGATTACTGTGTTGCCTATAAACCCAATATAGCCTTCTATGAAGCACATGGAGCCAAAGGCTGGGAAAGCTTGCAAAAAACGATAGAATATATTCCTAAAGAGTTTTTTACGATTGCAGATGCCAAGCGGGGAGATATTGGCAATACATCCGGACTCTATGCAAGGGCATTCTTTGAACAGATGAATTTTGATTCTATTACGGTAGCACCGTATATGGGAAAAGATTCTGTAGAACCATTTCTGGCATTTGAAGACAAATGGGTCATACTTCTTGCCTTAACATCCAATACAGGCAGTCACGACTTCCAGACGCTTCCACTAAAAAGTAGCCAGCCTCTCTTTGAGCAAGTTATTGAAACCTCTCAGAAATGGGCAGGTGCTGATAAAATGATGTATGTCATTGGTGCCACACAAGCAGAACAACTTGGACGTATCCGGCAACTAGTACCTGGTCATTTTTTGCTCGTACCTGGTGTAGGTGCTCAGGGAGGAGATCTGGAAGAAGTATCCCGTATCGGGCTCAATAAAGAATGTGGACTACTGATCAATTCGTCTCGTTCTATCTTATATGCATCCTCAGGTGAAGATTTCGCCAGACAGGCTGCTACTGAAGCGCAAAAACTACAACAGCAAATGGCTACCATGCTGGAGAAATATTGTTAATCACCCCATTGCTATAAATGTAAAGAGCCAGTGTACACTGGCTCTTTACATTTATCCATAAAAAGAAATACGATCAGATAGTCATTATTTCGGTTTCTTTTTTGGCAGACAATTCATCGGCTTTAGCAATATATTGATCTGTCAATGCCTGTACCTTTTCCTCAGCACGTTTAATATCATCTTCAGACGCACCTTCTTTCAATAATTTCCGCAAAGCCTCATTCGTTTCTTTCCGCACGTTACGAATACTTACTTTACCACTTTCTACTTCATTCCGTGAACGTTTTACCAACTCTTTCCGACGTTCTTCACTCAAAGGCGGAATGTTAATCCGAATCATCTCTCCATCATTTTGTGGATTCACTCCCAGATCACTATTACGGATTGCTTTCTCTACCTCACCAATCAACTTTTTGTCAAATGGCTTGATAGCAATAGTTCGGGCATCTGGTGCAGTTACAGACGACATCTGATTCAGAGGGGTAGGACTACCATAGTATTCTACCACAATACCATCAAGCATATTGGTTGTAGCCCGGCCTGCGCGGATACGGGATAGTTCTATGATTGTATGCTGCATGGATTTTTCCATATCAGTTTTGGCCTCATCCAGATAAAACTGTATCTCTTCCATTTTATTAGTTATAAATTTAAAAACCAGGTTTTAAGTCCTTGTATAATTAATTTGTAATACTAGTTAATTATTCTCCGTTCATTGTCACTAAGGTACCTACATCTTTGCCACTTACCAGATCAAACAGGTTACCAGCTTTATTCATATCAAACACAATGATAGGAAGGTTATTTTCCTTACAAAGTGTAAAGGCAGTCATATCCATGATATTAAGCCCCTTTGCATATACCTCTTCAAACGAAATATGTGCATAACGGGTTGCTGTGGGGTCTTTTTCAGGATCAGCGGTATAAATACCATCTACACGGGTTCCTTTCAACACTACATCTGCTTCAATTTCAATAGCCCGTAAGCTGGCAGTAGTATCTGTTGTGAAATAAGGATTACCAATCCCTGCCCCAAAGATTACAGTACGGCCTTTTTCCAGGTGACGTACAGCCCGGCGACGAATAAAAGGCTCACAAACCTGATCGATACGGATACCAGACATTAACCGTGTGTAAATACCATGACTCTCCATAGAACTCTGTACAGCCATAGCATTAATCACAGTAGCTAACATCCCCATATAATCTCCCTGAACGCGATCAATGCCAGAGTTTTCACCATCCACCCCTCTGAAAATGTTACCACCTCCAATTACAATAGCCACTTCCACACCAGCATCTACTACTCTTTTAACTTCCAGTGCATATTGGGTTAACCGTTTAGAATCAATACCATAGCCTTGTTCACCGGCCAGAGCTTCGCCGCTTAGTTTCAGTAGAATCCGTTTGTATTTCATTCGATCAATTAGTTTTGACCTGTGAGGTCTGGAATGACTTAAGATGAAGTAAGAGATAATAAGGTTGCAGAATAGCTTCCAATAAAGCCGCGCAAAGATAATAAAAAAGTTGAAAGTCGGTTGCGTGTTTTTTAATGGGCAGAAAAAGGTAATTTCTTTCTGTTGCTATTTGTAATCCTGTTATCAAAAAGATAAGTAAAGGCTCTAAAAGGAAAGTAAAATCTGATTTTTCTCTACCGTTTCACCTTTCTTTGCCTTGATTAACTTTACGATGCCATCTGCTGGCGCTTTTATAATATTCTCCATCTTCATTGCTTCCAGAATAATCAATGGATCGCCTTTCTGAACCGATTGTCCTTCTGTTACCTTGATATCCAGAATCAAGCCTGGCATAGGAGCTTTCAGATCTTTAATCTGTTTGTTGCTTCCATTGCCCATACCAAGTTGTTGTAACAACAGATCAAATTTATCCTGGGCTTTCACTTCATAGATCTGCCCATTCACTTTTACAGTAAAGGTTTTCTCTGCATAGTCAGCCTTTACTACTTCCACATTATAGGAGTGGTTATCTTTGAGAATATGAAAAATTCCCGGATGAGTCTCCATAAGATCCAGATCCTGTGCTGCATTTTCATTCAGTTCAAATGTATGTTGGCTATTAACGACAATTTTCAGCATAAAATCGGTTTTCCTGTTGATAAAAAGATAGATAAAAGCATTACTTGTCTGTCTATATGACATTTTCCGAAGCTATAGACACATTTTTTCTATTTTAGGCGGCGGTTTGGCCTTGGTCTTCAGTCTCATTGTTATATTTACGCCAAATAAATGAAAGAAATCCAATGCACAAAAAACTGTTTGTTACAATCAGCTTTCTATCGCTGATTTTTTATTTTGACGCCTGTAAATCTTCACAACAGCCTTCCGCTTCTACCAAAGAAACGCAATCTGATACAGCAGCCATTGACTCGGTTGCCTCTGCCGTAATTGATTCATCAGAAGCCGAAGAGACAGAAGGACCTGAAGAGATGTATCCTTATCAACCTGAACGTACACGCAAACACGACTTGCTTCACACACGTCTGGATGTACGATTTGACTGGAACAAACAACATCTACTGGGAACTGCAACACTGACGCTTAAACCTCATTTCTATACACAAGATTCTTTGTATCTCGATGCCAAAGGATTTGATATACAAAGCATTAACCTACTGGAAGCAGGTAAAACCACCAAACTTCAGTATGGATATGACCAGAAGATCATAGGAATAAAGCTGGCAAAGCCGATGACACGTAATGATAAGTTTATAATACAAATTAAATATGTAGCCAAACCTAACGATTTACCCAAAGGAGGTAGTGCAGCTATCACAGAGGACAAAGGGTTATATTTTATCAATCCGGATGGCAAAGATCCCAATAAACCCCGTCAGTTATGGACACAGGGGGAAACTCAGGCTTCTTCCTGCTGGTTCCCGACCATTGACTCTCCTAACGAACGCTGTACAGAGGAAATCTATATTACTGTTGACAAAAACTATGTAACACTGTCCAATGGTCTTCTGATCTCATCCAAACAAAATTCGGATGGTACGCGCACCGATTATTGGAAACAAGACAAACCACATGCACCTTATCTGTTTATGATGGCTGTAGGTGATTTTGCAGTGGTTAAAGATAAGTGGAACAACATTGAACTTAGCTACTGGGTCGATAAATCATATGGAAAATATGCCAAAGATATCTTTGGTCGTACACCAGAGATGCTTACGTTTTTCTCCAAAGTACTGGATTATCCTTATGCATGGGACAAGTTTGCTCAGGTGGTTGTGCATGATTATGTATCAGGAGCTATGGAAAACACCACAGCTGTAGTATTTGGAGATTATGTGCAAAAAGACGATCGTGAACTACTTGACGACACTAATGACGATGTGATTGCCCATGAAATGTTTCACCACTGGTTTGGGGATCTGGTAACCTGCGAATCCTGGTCTAACTTACCACTCAATGAATCATTTGCTACCTATGGTGAGTATTTATGGATTGAACACAAACAAGGAAGGAACGAAGCAGATTACCATTTGCAGGCAGATCAGGAACAGTATCTGGCAGAAGCAGAAGGCAAACAGGAATCACTGATTCGCTATTATTATGCAGATAAAGAAGATATGTTTGATGCACACTCCTATCAGAAAGGGGGGCTTATTCTCCATATGCTCCGCAAATATGTAGGAGACGAAGCATTTTTTAAATCCTTGAACCTGTATCTGAAACGTAATGCATTCACTAAAGTAGAAATTCATGACCTGCGCAAAGCATTTGAAGAAGTAACAGGAGAAGATCTAAACTGGTTTTTTGATCAATGGTTTCTGACGGCAGGCCACCCCAAAGTAAAAGTAGCCCATCAATATGTAAATGGAAAAGTGCAGCTACAGATCAGTCAATCGCCAAGCGATGAAGATGTATCTCAAATTTACCGCCTTCCGGTACAGGTAGAAATCTGGACTGGAGGTAAAAAGACTACACATGAAATCACCATCAATCAGTCTCAGCAGGTATTCGAGCTTCCGGTAGCAGCCAAACCAGACCTTGTTTTGTTTGATGGAGAAACGCAACTTCTGGCAGCTCAGGTTATTCATCCCAAATCAGAAAGTGAACTGGTATATCAGTATTATCATTCAGACAAGTTTCTGGCTCGGTATGAATCATTCAATGAATTGTTTAAAATCCTGACAGATGAGGAAGAAGAGGATGCTGAAACAAAATCCAAAACCCCTGCTCTGAGTAGCAGAAGCCAGGCTATACAACAATTAGCCAAAGATGCCCTAAACGATAAATCATGGGTTATACGACAAATGGCGGTGCGGAACATTCCGTCAGAAGTCAGCCCTGATTTTGAAACGCTGGCTAAAAAGATTGCGATACAGGACACCCGTTCGTATGTTCGTGCAGAAGCCCTGGGCAAGCTAATCAAATGGCAGGCGGAGAAATACCAGGATGTATTCCGCCAGGCACTTGCCGACAAATCCTATTATGTAGTAGCCACAGCACTTATTGGCTATCTACGCACCCAACCTGCTGACGCAGAACAACAACTGGCTAGTTTCAAGAAGTATACCAATAATGATATTGTATTGGCTCTGGCATCGTATTACTCACAAACAGGCAATCCGGAAATGTTTGATTGGTTTACAGAGAAATTCAATCGTACAGATATGAACTTCCTGTATCCATTTACCCAACTATATGGAGACTATCTGCAGAAACAACCTAGAGATGTTCAGAAAAAAGGGATTACCTATCTGGAAAATATTGCTCGTAACTCCAGCAATGAATTTGTACGCTTTAATGCCTATCAAACATTGGGATTGTTTGAAGAAGTTGAAGGTGTAAAGGAAATACGCAATGATATTCGTTCGAAAGAGACTAGTCCCAAACTGAGGGAATTTTACGATAATATGAAATAACAACGTAGAATAACATATAGACAACGCCCTTTTCATCTGGAAGAGGGCGTTGTTTTTTTATATAACTGGCTCCTTATAAAATTACTCTCTGAAACTCCGCTATTTATCCAATAAAAAATAATAATTTTAATAAATCATTTGTTGTTTACAGGATAATTGCAATTTTTAGTACTCAATCGTCCAATACACCTGTTTTTCTCATTTAGCGAAATCAAAGGTTTGGTAAAAATGTAGCAAAACAGACTACATACTATGGATAAAGGTGAAAACCGTTAAAACTATTCTTTTACCAGCAAATCATGCACTAAGAGACAAAAGGTAGTAATTCACTATACAGTATATTTTTTAGAATCTTTCATAGTCTAAGTTTATTTAATTCATACCCTTCATTACCCATGACACTTCAATCTATTTCCCGTAGAAATTTTCTGAAACAGGCAGGACTATACACCGCGGTAGGTGCTATATCTCCTTCCTTGCTTGCAGCACCAAAACCGTTGTATTCATTTGCCTGCTCAGCCATAACCTGGAATGGCAATGATAAACAAGCTATTCAGGACATTTCTTCATTGGGGCTTACAGGAATTCAGATACGAGCCAATTCATACAAAGAGTATAAAGACAAGGTCGACGAACTGAAAGCGCTATTAACACAGCATAAACTCCAGCTGGCCATGTTTTCAAGTGGCAACGTGGATATAGATCCGGCAGTAGAGAAAAGTCAGTTGGAAATGCATGTGAATCATGCCCGGTTTGTAAAAGCCCTGGGAGGTCATGCGATTCAGCTTACCAACAGTTCCCGCCCTAAAGATCGCCAGCCAACTACAGAACAACTCAAGCGATATGCTCAGCTTCTGAATGAAGTAGGTAAACGAGCAGCAGACGAAGGTATACAAGCTGTGTATCATAACCATATGCACCAATTGGGAGAAACACCTCAAGAGGTAGACATTATTCTCCAGAATACCAATCCCAAGTATATCAAATTCCTGTTAGACATTGCCCATTACTGGCAAGGAGGCGGAGATCCGGCTAAAGCAGCCCGTGACTATAAAAGTATCTTACACACACTACATATTAAAGATGTAAAACGTCCTAATCCGAATCACACAGACGATCCCAAATCGTATCAGTTTGTAGAACTAGGCCAGGGAAATATGGATCTGCCAGCCTTTTTCTCAACATTGAATGATATTAAGTTCAAAGGGTGGGCTGTGATAGAATTAGATTCAGTACCTGATCCCTCCAAAACAGCATTGCAATGCAATAAAATCAGTAAAGAGTATCTACAATCCAAAGTAGGTGCTCAATTTTAATATACGCTATACTCCCTAATTCACTATGTATCTTATCAACGGCATTAAAATCACTGTATTCTCATTGAGTGTTATCAGCATGTTTTCCTGTTCTTCTACTGAAAAGAAGGAAGAAGATACAACACAAGCAACTGCTGATACAGTAACACAAACGACCACTGCCTCCAACGATTCTTTTAATCAGCTAACAGAACAGGAAACCAAAGAAGGATGGAAATTATTGTTTGACGGAAAAACAACCAATGGCTGGCGCGGAGCTTATATGACAACATTTCCCCAAAAAGGCTGGACAGTAAAAGACGGTGCACTCACTGTGGAAGCATCAGATGGAGCAGAATCCCAACATGGCGGAGATATTGTGACAAATGATGAATATACCAATTTTGACCTTCGGTTTGAATTCAAACTGACAGACAGTGCCAATAGTGGTGTCAAATATTTTGTAGTGGAACAGCAACCTAAACCGAAAGGGTCCGCCTTCGGACTTGAGTTTCAGGTATTAGATGACGATAAACATCCGGATGCAAAAAAAGGGCGTGATGGCAATCGTACAGTAGGTTCATTATATGATCTGATCACAGCCAAAGACAAAGCCGCAAAGCCTATAGGCGAGTGGAACGAAGGACGTGTACTGGTTCAAGGCAAACATGTAGAACACTGGTTAAACGGCAAAAAAGTGGTAGAGTATGAACGTGGCAGCGAAGACTTCAGAAAACTTGTAGGTATGAGCAAATATGCAGCTCCGGAATACAACGCCAACGGCCGGTTTGGAGAGGCAGTAAAAGGCCATATCCTGTTACAGGATCATGGAGATGAAGTATCATTCCGAAATATTAAGATTAAAACACTATAATATATCCGGGCAGAATAGCTTCCTGCCGGAATAAGCGAAGCAAAGGCGTTTCTTGATAAAACGAGTAAAGT
>JASJOS010000015.1 GCA_030068525.1 Xanthocytophaga flava | reverse complement strand
GTATCTATTTTTCGGGATGGGTTACAAAAAATCAAAGAAAAGCTGACTTACTTAGTCGATTTTAGAACCTACTTATTTAAACTTACCCCTAAAAAAACAACTGTTTTTAAAATTGTCTAGTAGTATAAAAATTAATAACTCCAAAACGATCTTTTCAGGTCACTAGTTACAAGACGCAAAAAGGCCATGAAAACACATGTTTTCATGGCCTTTCTTTACTATACTTTTTTGTCCACTAATTAAAGTTTTTTCAACTTTCCCATAGCTGATTCAAAACTCAGTTTTTCTCCGTCCTTTTTCACTTTGAATTCATATGTTTTCTCTGTGAGTACAGAGATTCCAAAAAGCTCATTTGCTCTTACATAAACCGTAAACCTCAATGTATTTGAATCATAAGACCAGGTACCTGATTCTAGAGTGAGCTGATCTTTGGGCTTTTTATCTAAAGAAGCCCTATATTCATAATTACTTTTTAGCTCAATAGACTCTGTGGTATCACCGATGATCATCTGGTAAGAACCTACAAATTCTCCACCTCCTTCAAATTTTGTGTCATGCTCTGCTATTGAACTTATACAGTTATGCTCTATTAACAGATCGGATTTTACTTCAATGGATTTCCTGGATTTAAATACTTCTGATTTTATGATTTTACCTACATGAACTTCATATATACAGGCACCTCTTTTACTTGCATCAACTTTAGGATCAAGAGAGAATACAAGTGTTTGAATCTTTTCCTGCTCTAGTTTCTTTATAGGTAACTTCAGAGAATACGAACGAGTGGAATTAAAAACAATAAACTCTTTTTCATTAAACGCTTTACCCTTACTGGCATAATAGACTTTGTTACCTTGTCCTGAATCATATCCACCAACTTTTCCATATAAAATCAAATTTTGACCAAAAACCAGTGATGAACAAAACAGGAAACCAAGTAGAATAAAAATTCGCATAGGATGATATATAATTAAATGATTAAAAGCATTTGTATATACTGAACAAGTTTTGAAGGTAACTATCCTGATTTATTACCCAAATGACACCTGTCTTTTTTGGTGGAAATTTCCAGTCTACTTTCATGTTAATCTTTCCTGATTAACACATGAGACACTCCGATTACACCCATTATTTTCGCACTCGTTGCAGAAAACATAAACAACCCCATCACGCTGATAATGAAAAGCATTTTGTCCGAATAGGTCTTCTACAGGGTGAACTGAGGAAAACGCGATGCATTCATGGCTGTATGCGTTCAAGCCACACCTATTCTAGAAGAGCAGTCAAGTTGATAGCTTTGCAGAATGAAAGCAAACTTAAAAATTAACTTTTAGCAAAGAAAGACGGTGTAGCTCGGAGGCTTACTTTGTTAATAGAGTAGTATCAGGAAACATTTTACCGTGATTCCATTTTTTCTGACAATTCCTCCTTCACTGACTTACAGGAGGATTGGCAGAAAAAAAAGCTTTCTGAGTTAGACGCCCAAGGTACTGTCACTGAGCTGACATGTATTTTTTGTGCTCTGTCCGATTAAATCCTGACTACTACATTTTATAACTTATTGGTAGCCTTCATTTCGATCTCACCGATCAATTGAACTCCTTGTAAATAGGAATAATGATTTTGTACTGTATTAGTTACAGAATCCAAGTATCTACCATTATTCACTAATTTATCAAATCCACAATCAGCAAATACTTGGAAACTTGCTTTAGGTTCTGTAAATCTAAACTCAAAAATATTGTTACCTTCTTTTACTTTAGTTACTGCAACCCCTTCTATGGGTACAATAAAAACAGAGCAATCCTTTATAGTAGAAATCTTACACTCTAACCTATAAGTGGTATCTAAATTTCTTTGGTAGGCTATTAACTCTTTTCCGGTTTGGGGTACAATTAAAGATATAACAGGAAACTTCCTTTTTTCCTTATCTGAAATTGGCATATAATCATACAGATGAATAGTGTCGTTACTACTAGTACTAATACTGTTCGTTTTATCCTGGCAACTGATCAACAAAACGATTACTAGTGATAAAGTTGAAATTTTTAGCATTGGATATGAAAGGGTTCGTTTTCTATGAGCCTGCTAATTACTAATTTAAATTTCTAAATCACTCATTCAGAATGTTTACGTTTCAGATGATTGTACTTGTGTATCTATCGCATCCATGTCTTCGCTCGGATAGATAGGGTAAACCGATTACTCCGCATCATCGAAAGCATCTGCCAGGCCTGAGTCCTACCGTTGGATGCCAGAAATACCGTTCCCGCTCCCCAACGTGAATTAATCTTGTCGACAACATCCATCAGAGCCGGATTGGAAGTACATTCCTCAAACAAGTTATTTTGCTGGCTATTCACAGGACAAATCCCATCCAACAGAATACTAACCTACTGTACCTACACAAGCACCCTATTCTTGGAGAGAAGTCAAGTTGATAGCTTTGCGGAATGAAAGCAAACTTCACATAGGCTCATTTTTGCTCCAAAATCTGTTGGTGGTGTCATTAAAAAAATATAATAGACAACTTCTATAGCAACAATACTTCTGTATGAGATCTTTAGAAAGTATCAGAAAATACTTTTTAATAAGATCCTGTAGTTAGTATACATTTGCAGGAATAATATCATTTTGTTAGTTACTTCATATAAGATTTAAGTATCTATGAGATAGTATGAATATAGTCCAGAATTAATAAAAGAAAACTAGTAAAGCCAGGCTTAGCATTTATTTATAATCAATCATACATGAAACAACTCCTACAAATTTTTGTAATTCTTATCTGGTTAAGTTATAGTACGGTATCTGCGCAGACATATACACCTGACAGCACATTTACACCTCTCCTCACAAAAGAATATACTACTAGTGTCAGGTCTATCATGCTGCAGCCTGACCAGAAAATTCTGATCTCAGGCTTCTTCACTTATCTTAATGATATACCTGTTAAAGAGCTTATACGATTAGATGCAAATGGAAGCATCGACAATACGTTCCAACTTGCAAAAGAAATTGAAGGATATCAATCCATGCAATTGCGTCAGGATGGAAAAATTGTTTTGACAGATATATTACGGGATGAACCCAGTCAGCCGCTCCTTCAATTTCATATCTTAAATTCGGATGGCTCTTTAAACTCGACCTACAAAACAACCATTCCATGTAACTTTATCACAGGAAAATCTTTTGCAATTCAAAAAGATAGTAAAATGCTGGTAGGTGCGCATACCTATTATAAAAGTAGTTATCGTGCAAAACTTAATCGTTTCCTTCCCGATGGTAAAATTGATCCCTCATTTACTATAGCGAATATAAACTTCATTTATATCAATGAAATTTATATTCAAGCAGATGAAAAAATAATTATTGTTGGAGATATAGATTATCCTGATTCTGAGAACGTATCCAGAATTCACCTGATTAGACTTAATAAAGATGGCAGTGTGGATGCTACTTTTAAGACAAATGACGCCATAGGTGACCAGGTAGCCACTATTGCCTTACAAAATGATGGAAAAATGCTGTTCGGATACTATGGGAGTCTCATCCGACTAGAAGCAGATGGCTCAATAGATTATACATTCAAGGCAGAAAATGAAAATAATACATCATTCAATGTTTCTGCCATTGCTATCCAATCTGATAATAGAATCATAGCCTCCATCTGGCGCCCTATTTCTAATTCTGTAGGATATGGAAGTGGACAAATTGTACGCTTTATGCCTGATGGAAAGCTGGATAAATCCTTTGAAGTTAGCAGTGGTTCACAGTATGCTATTCCTATAGTAGTACAGCAAAGCAATGGGGATATTCTGACAGGAGGAACATCTCTTTCTTATAACGGGACTATTCAAACGGGACTTGTCCGGCTTAAGGGTACAGATGGAAAAATAGACTCTTCTTTTCCTTTTAAAACAGAGAGAGATGGATTAATAGAAACGATTAACCAACAATCAGATGGCAAAGTACTGGTTGGCGGTAGCTTTGCAACGGCTAACAACAAAGCACAATTCGCTCTCACCCGTTTACTACCAGATGGTCAGGTAGACATCAATTTTAAAGCCAGAAAAGAATTAGATGGAACCAGCAGTAGTAATGAAGAACGCATTAGTAAAATTGCAGTCCAGTCTGATGACAAAATATGGGTAGGAGGTTACTTTAGCACTTTTAATGGAGAAAACACCACCTCACTCATTCGCCTTAACCCAGATGGAAGTACAGATGCGACCTTTCAGTTGACTGATTCCAAGTATAATTTAAGTGATATTGTAATCCAGCCAGACGGCAAAATTTTGATATCAAGCCGATTCAATGGCTGGGATTCTACCAAGTTTCTGCTTCGTCTGCTTCCAGATGGTACACTAGACCCTGCATTCAAAGGAGGCTCTACAGTAAAAAAAGCAGTAGAAAGAATAGTATTGCAAGAAGATGGAAAGATACTTCTTCTTCAGTTTGCAACAACTGTTTCTGGCTCAGGTAGTTTTTCAACGCCAGGATATGTTAGTCGTCTTAATGCCGATGGCTCGATTGATATGAGCTTTACACCATACGAATCAAAACCAGGTGTTCACACACTAGGAATACAAAAAGATGGACATATTATACTTGCAGGAAGTCTACTTATACCAGGCAGTACAGTCCAACATAGCCTTCTTCGTTTACAAGCCAATGGAACAATTGATAATACTTTTGGAGTGGAACTTGGAGAAGGTGATAATGTGGATGATATTATACGCCAGGAAGATGGAAGATTGCTTTTAACGGGTAACTTTCCATCATTCCAGCAATCTATCCTTTGTTTACAAAATAATGGTAACCCAGACAAAACTTTTATTGTTAGTGTCCCTGAAGGATTTAGAAATACGCGAAGAATTTTTTCTACTGGAAATAGTTTGTTTGTAAGTTATAAAGATTCAAGAGTAATAAAGCTAAAAGGGGAGAAACCATTGGGAGTGGAAGAATCAGGTAACAGTTTGGTTCATTTCTATCCTAATCCGGCAACAGGACAATTTAACATCACCTTACCGCAAGGTTGGCAGATGGCAGAAGCGACATTATATGACATCTCAGGAAACGCAGTTCCTGTAAGTCTGCATAAAGAATTAGATTACTATCAAGTCCAAACAGAGAATATTCCATCCGGATTGTATGTATTAAAAGTCCTTACCTCACAAGGCACCGTTACCAAACGAGTGATTCTGAACTAAAACATATTACTTTTGATCATTCAGGAAGACAAAACTATACAGTATTGTCTTCCTTTTTATGTATCACTGCTACTAAATCACTCTGTATGCCAGTAAGCTTTTTTATACTATTCAGAAGCTAACTTCCTTTTTGCTATTGACCAATCCCGGAAAATAAACAGAATCAATGGCTTAGTTTGTTTCTTTGCCTGTCTGCTTCTAACACAAGTATCCTCTGATACTAACCTTTATGCAGAATATACGTAACTGTTTGGGATGACAGAATGATTCCCACTCGCCATGTACCCCTAGGCAAAAAGCAGAAACAAAGCAGGATTCTTTTTCGTAAACGCATGTATATCCTTTCTTCTATGAAATATACTTTCCTTTATTTTCTACTAATATCTCTACTTCTAAGCACTTCCTGCAAAAAAGACGACGTCAGTGACCCCAATGCTGACCTATCAGGCATTGATTTTAAACAGGAGATGCGAAACTTTGTACAAGGTATAAGTACTTATAGCAAAAGTATAAAAGCAGGCATGCTTATTATCCCACAAAATGGTCATCAGATACTGACCCAAAACGGTGAGCCACAGGGCCCTTTAGCTACTTCATACATCACAGCCATCGATGGCATAGGCCGGGAAGACCTTTTTTATGGGTATGAGAATGACAATACACCCACCAAAGCTTCAGATCAGAATGAAATGCTTCCTTTTTTGAACATAGCCAAAGATCATCAGGTAAAGGTACTCGTTACAGACTACTGTTCAAATCAGTCCTACATGGATGATTCCTATACTAAAAATAAGGCGAAGGGATTTATTTCATTTGCGGCAGATCACCGGGAACTGGATCATATTCCAGCCTATCCTGTAAAACCCTATGCCGAAAATAATCAGAATATTACCAATTTATCAGCAGCTCAAAATTTCCTGTATGTATTGAATACGGCGTCCTATACCTCTAAAGCTGCCTTTCTGGATGCAGTGAAAGCTACTAATTATGATGCCATTATTATGGATTTATTCTTCAATGATATTGCCTTTTCGAATACTGAAATTCAATCTCTAAAAACAAAAGCAAATGGAGGAAAGCGACTTGTTATCTGCTATATGAGTATTGGGGAAGCGGAAGATTATCGCTACTACTGGAATGATACCTGGAAAAGCAACAAACCAGCCTGGCTCGAAAAAGAAAATCCGGAGTGGCAAGGTAATTATAAAGTGTACTACTGGAACAAAGAGTGGCAAAACATTATCTATGGAAATGATCAGTCCTATGTAAAAAAGATAACGGATGCCGGATTTGATGGTTTGTATCTGGATATCATAGATGCCTTTGACTATTTTGAAAACAAATAATATGCTAAACCACCTTCTTTAGTTTTGTCTATAACTTATCCTACATGAAAGACTTTGTTTACTCCTACCAGTGAAGAAGAGCGCAATGGTTGGGCTTCCGCCTGCCATTTACAAACTGTGGCTTGCGTGCTTTAAACCCATGGCTAAAAGCCGGATGGGATCGAAGCTGATCGTCATTTAGTTCGGTCCGACTCCGGAAGAAAACCCAATCCAGGCGATTATTCCAATGGGTGTTACATCCATTGAAGGGGAAACGTATCCCGAGGATTTTGATTATTGATTAGTGGATTTGTTAATGAATGATTTTTGGCCGGTTTTATACCTTGCCAAGAGGGCCAGCAACAACTGTTCTGGCCCTCTTGGCTACCACCCTTTTTGGTCAACATTGATAAGTCCCCCTGAACATCGATGATAACGAGAAAGGCGGTGGAAATACACTTTGCTCCCCACATCCGGTATATGTTTGCCTTGATTTAGGCTGTATAAACCGTCGTTAGGTGTAGTCTTCTGACTCCGCCACAGCGGACAGGTACGTCTAGTCTCCTGACTAATAGCCGAAGGCTAACTATCACACAACCCAGCACAGCGGCACCAGCGGATGCTTGCGCCAATAGGGGGGTTACTCATGTCGCAGTGAATCCACAGGATTAGCACGCGCAGCTTTTATAGACTGAAATCCAACCGTTAGCCAGGCGATAGCAATGGCAGATACTCCGGCACCAACAAAAATAAATAGATTGATCTCCACACGGTAAGCGAATCCATTCAACCACTGAGATGATACCCAACAACCTATTGTGGCCGCTGGTACAAAGGCGATAAACACCAACACAATAAATTCTTTCATCAACATCATGGAAAGCGAGCTTACCGATGCTCCCAAAACTTTACGTATGCCAATTTCTTTGGTACGTTGTTCAGCTGTGAATGTAGAAAGAGCAAACAAGCCCAGGCAAGCAATGAAAATGGCCAAACCTGAGAATACGCCTAACACTTGCCCTATCTTTTCTTCCAAATGGTAAATTTTGTTAAAATTTTCGTCCATAAAAGAATAGACGAATGGCTCAGAGCTGGCATATTGTTTCCAGATTTTTGAGGTATTATTAATCAGTTTTCTGGCATTGCCCTCATAGCGCACCATCAAGATTGGGGAAGGAGTGCGATCTAAAAAAATAGCAAGCGGTCGCACTTTGTGGTGGTAGCTGTCAAAATTAAAATCCTTCATAATTCCGATAACATGATGGCGGACAAAAACATAAGCATTAGGGCTGCTTAGAATCTCCTGGCCTTCCAGCTTAACAAAACCAAATTCCCTTGCAGCCGCTTCGTTGACGACTACTGCTGACGAATCACTCAGAAAGTCTTTCGAAAAATAACGACCTTCTTTCATCTCAAACTTCAACAAGTCTTGAGAATCAAAATCAGCCCAGTAACTGGAAACAATATGGTCGCCATCCGAATGCGCATTGCGCATGACTAAAGAGGTATATGTTCCGGGAAATTTAACGGCAGTAAAACTTGTTTTTAAAACTCCGGTTTGTTGGGAAACTGCATTGCGAAAGGCTTTCGCGTTGTTGCCAAGTTTCTGTGCCTCTTCAATCAACAACACATTCTTTTTGTCCATACCCATTTGCTGTGCCTGCATGAAATTGATTTGAGTATAAACAACGGCTGTAACAATGATGAGGAAAATGGAAATAGCAAATTGAAAGACTACTAGCGTACTGCGGATGCCCTTGCTCTTGAACCCTGCTGTTACTTTTCCCTTCAAGACTTCAACGGGTTTAAAAGAGGTGAGATAAAATGCCGGATAGCTTCCTGCCAAAACACCCACAATCAATAACATCAATCCGATTTCTAACATGAACTGGACATTCAATAAATTATTCATCGCCAATTCCTTTCCAGAAAGCAAATTGAAAGCAGGCAGTAATAACAAACAGAGTACCACGGCCAAAGCCACCGCCACCAAACTGTATAACATGGACTCGGCCAGAAATTGCCCAATCATCTGGCTGCGGAGCGAGCCCAACGTTTTGCGTAAGCCTACTTCCTTTGCACGACTGGCAGATTGCGCGGTGGACATGTTCATGAAATTAATGCAGGCGATGGCTAAGATAAAAATGCCGATGCCTCCAAAGACGGCCATGTACATCATGCTTCCGCCTGGCTCTATGTCATCCATTGAAGTTGACCTTAAATGGATGTCGGTGATTTTTGTAGTGTAAAAACTATAAACTCCACCTGTTTTTCGAAACTGATCCAGGCTGTTGCCCAGGAAGTTCTTCAGTTCGGGGGCTACGTATTTCGACACCAGTTGTTCCAGCTTTTTCTCCACCACGGAAGCGGTTGAGTTTTCTCGCAACAAAAAATAGGTAAACACGCCACTGTTGAGCCATGCATTATATTTGAAGTAATTATCCTCCTGACCAGCTGAAAGCAATATATTAAACCTAAAATGCGAGTTGCCAGGGCAATCAGCTGCTACCCCCGTTATTTTATATGCTATCTTTTCCGCGCCATCATCGATGGTGATTAATTTCTCAAGCGGATTTTCGTCACCGAACAGTTTACGCGCTGTCTTTTCTGTAAGCACTACTGTATTGGGTTCCTTTAAAGCGGTTTTAGTATTGCCCGAAATAAGTTGAAAAGAAAAGAAATCAAAAAAGTTACTTTCCGTAAAAAACACATTGTCCTCAGTAACCACTTTTTCATTATACCGAATCACTGGCTTTCCACCGCTTCTCAACCTGAGAACAGATTCCACTTCAGGAATCTCTGAAATCAGTGCATCAGCCAAAGGGGGGCAAGTGGACGCGCTACGTACATCCTGATCCCCGAAATTATTATGCCGCCCCACCTGATAAATCCGATCTGCATTGACATGGAAGCGATCATAACTAAATTCATCAATTACATACAGGGCAATGAGCAAACAAGCTGCGATGCCAGCAGTCATGCCCAATATGTTAATACTCGCAAAAAACTTTCGTTTACGAATGGTGCGAATAGCGATGGTGAAATAGTTTTTAAGCATTCCTTATTTTGCTTTTAATTGTCGGTTGTAAAGATTTAAAGCCAATAAAGCTACAACTCTTGTATTTCCAATTTGGAAAATCGCTCGTAAAAAATGTAAACGAAATGTAAATTCTGTTTTTATGTATGCTACTGAAATAAGCTGTCAGAACCATCGGAAGTAATAACAGCTTTGGTTTAGGAATTGATACTATTCTTTTTTACTTCTGTTTGGTTTTGTCCACAGCAAGTGTGAAAAACAAACATCCAGAACAAAGTATAGACGTGTGTTTTTCATAGTTTATTTTCTCAGCAGCCGCCTTTGCGAGGGGCACGCTTATACAGTATTTTACTGTCTCGTTCCACATAGTCTCCTGCTACGATCGGATAGGAATACTTGGGTGCGTACGATACAAAATGGCTTCTTATTAGTAGTTTGTCGTTAACTTTCAGGCTATGCAATGGCTGAAATTCAGTAGACTGTTGCAGTCCAAAACTAAGAATGTAATCGTCACCATTAATCCTGACCATCACTCCGAAGCCCAATCGTGAGCCTGGTGGAAGAACAAGAGAGGTTACAACAGCCTCCATAGGGAGAGAATCACGTATAGGCTTCCTTAGTTTAGCAGCTCCAGCAAATACTTTTTTACCTTCGGCAGACGCTTCCCATTTTTTGTACCGTATGCCATCAGGGGTAGCCTCCCATTTTTTCAATGCAACTTCCCTTTCCGCAGCAGAGAGTGGCTTTGGGGTTGATTTTTCAGAAGTTTCCTTTTTGATTTCGCGATAGGCAAATACCAGTCCGCTTGCCACAACCAGCGGTATGATTAGAACATAGATAATTTTTTTCATGTTTTTCGTAGTTTTAAGTAACACAGATCAATCCTCTAACAAATCAGATCCGTTTAAGGTATTTCGGAGTCGGACTTGTATAAATACGTTATTGAATACTAATTGGCCTTATGGAATACGGTCTTCCAGGAACGCGCTTCGCCGTATAAGTCTGATTTTGCACTGGCCTGAACAGTGATAGACTTGCCATCATGGCTCAAGTTCCAAACCTCTGTAACGTAAACAATCATTTGTTCGAGCACATTGGTATTGGAAGCAGAGGCAACCCCCAGGTGTACAGTTGAGTTAACCGTCATCGTTTGTCCATCAGCTGACATCTTTACGGTAAACTTCTTTCCTCTTTCCGGGCCATGATTAATTTGGCTTTCTTTACCGTCGAAGGTCAGTTTCTCCTGACTTGTAACCGGCGCTGTACCAGGAAACGAGCTTGATACGGCAATGGTTAAAAAATCTGCATGCTCTGTTATTTTCATTGTTGTAGCAAGCATACGATCACCCGAGTCATAGCAACAAACAATATTTCCACCCATACTTATCGACTCTTTGGATTTCCATTCGCCAGAAAAGTTAGCGCGATGCGTGTCATTTTTTTGCTGTGCCTGAACAGCAAAAAAAATTACTCCTGTTAACAGACTAATCAGGCAGAACAAAACATTTTTTTTAACTTTCATATATGTATTTTTGCTTTTAAATGGTGATGAAGCGATCCTGATTTACCGTGCGGGTTTGAGCAAAACCAGGATAGGTTCCTTTCTAAATTGATGCAGCAAATCTACTTTGAGATTCTTCGGTTTGAGAAATTTGGATTGTAAATAATACTGTAAACTTTGTAAATTTTCTCGTGACAGTATGCTTGTTAAAAGAAATTTCCTGCATATGAAACGTAAGCACATCGGTGGAGTACTGATTCTGTTGTTCATTTCGGTAATCTGCGTGGCTTTCCGTATGACCGGCAATGATGACTTTGACTCTGCCCGAAGGGAAATTCTGCTTCGCCGGATCGGACACGAACTGCTCCTTCAGTCGGGCGACAGTACCTCACGGGTACTACCGGTAAAAAAGATTGCCGGTAATGAATACCAGATAAGCTTTGAACATGCGTTTGCTTTCCAACCCGGCTCCCTGGTAAATAATACCCAGCGTTTGCTGGCCAAAGATCCGCTTGCAAGTGAGTATGTTGTCAATGTACTTAACTGTTCCGATGCCACCATAGTCTACGGATATGTGATATCAAAAAATAAGAAAGATGACATTGTAGCCTGTATCGGAAGACGCCAACCCCTGGCGTGTTACAAGATTAACATTAAATTCAAACCGACCGGAATAATTACCTCATCGAATGGATATTTTCTGGGCAGCCTGACCGTTTTAGCATTTGCTGGATTTATTTTTTTAAGATCTGTTAAGCCACGGAAGGCCTTACCTGACAGTCCCGCTATAGTCACGTTAGGGTCAATGTCGTTCAACACAGAGACGGGTAAGCTCCTGACCAATGGAAAGACTATAGATCTGACCAAAACGGAAACCCGTGTACTACGCATTTTCGCGTTGTCTCCTAACGAGGCTATCGAGCGAAGCCGGCTACAAAAAGAGATATGGGAAGATGAAGGGGTTATTGTAGGCCGTAGTCTGGATATGTTCATTTCCAAACTCAGGAAAAAACTGGAATTTGATCCGAACATCAAGATTGTTGTCATACGTGGCAAAGGCTATAAGCTTGAAATCAGCTCTTGAGAGGAAGGCTACCGGCAAGTGTATCCGAAACGGGTACCCAATGACATGAGTTTCTGTAAAAATTCATTTCCAACCAGGATTCAGTCCCTAGTACAATTTTTATAAACTTTACATCATACTTAGTGTGTAGATTAAAATAGCCTTTATCCGATTGGATAGCAATCGAAGAGTCAAAACTAAAGTTTCTTTTCCTTGAAGGTAGCAAGCAAAAGGCCTGAATGCGTCTTTAGACCTTTTGCGTTAGAAAGTTTATCAATAGAAATCATTTGTACTACTTCATCTTACTGCACCGCTGGTCGCTGAATGGAAAGTTGTTTCTTTGAATATGATCTATGAATATGATCTATGGGATTTTCTATGCACATCAGGTTTAGCCTATGAGTTAATGGGCTAGAAGCTAGCTATGGAGTTGACAACTGAACGGTACTTTGAGTTTATTTACAAGAGCTCTGTAACCAGATTGGGAAACCTGGAACCTATGGGAAGTCAATCACACTGCCATCCAAATGGACTAGTAGTAAAGTTTCTATGCGGATTCTTTACACTTCTATTATTAATATCCTTGAATAGCTTGGTAACCAGTGAATCAGGAGCAAGTTCAAAATGTATAACTCTTCTATCTGCATACCCACGCCAGTATCCATAACAATCCAGGTTAAAATTAATAAATTCTACCAAAGAAGAATCAGGACCAACGTATTGTATAAACAAAAGAGGCTTTTTAGGAGTGAGAAGGAGTTTTGTAGGGAAAGTATAACTGATTTCACTCATTGACCGTCCTTCTCTTATCAATAAACTATCATAATAACTTCTTAAATCTTGTGCATAATCTAAATCTGTTATATAAAAAACGGGTTCCAAATTGTTATCCAAAATCTGATAGGTATATATTTTGGGGTTATCTTTAATTTCCTGATAGTAGTTTTTTGCAACCCATTGCTCATATCTAATATAGATGAACCATACACCATAGAGTGGTATACTTAATAATGCCCCATAGAAGGAAAACATTAATGCTTTTGTAACACGATCATTCATTTTGGAAGGTATTTTATGGTGCATGGAAGAAAACAATGATTACACTATCAAAAAAACTTCCACATATGCATTTATTTATCCAGATATATAATAGATCTGGCCGGATTTTCAACCCAATAGGTCACTTCGAGTGCTTGTCCTTCTCTTAGATTAGGGTAGTTCTTCAGAGAGTCAGATCCTATATATTGAATACGTTCATAGTCTTTCCCATCAACAGTATATTCAAACTTAACAGAACCAAAGACAGACATTACACTCAGAAGCACTCCTGTTGTTTTATGTGTTTTTTCATCTTCTAAAAAGACAGGTCTGTTATAAAATACGTTCAGGTTTTCACAATCTTCACTATCATATTCGGCATAATACCTGTCCCCCACAATATCAGTTCCTGACAGTGTTAATATGGTACTGCAAGAATCATAGGTAAAAACACCACCGAACCCAGTCGCTAAAGGAACTCTTTTACTAATTAGTGCGATTGTTTGAACAGGTTTTCCTTTAAAAGAAGTATCCATAGAATTATAAGCCACGAAGACAATACCACCTACGATTAGCAACATAATACTACAGGTTACTATCTTGTCCATTGTACTGCTCATATATATTTCTCTTTAAATGTAGGCTTTCAAAATGATTTCTTTGCTCTTTTTCAGCTAGTCTTAGTAATACAGGAAAGTAAGCCAATGACTATAAACTACCACAAAGGTTCAGACATACATCCAAACCTTTGTTGAGTTACCTTATATTCTTTACAAAAGCCTTTTTGTTTATTCTCATCTGCAAAGGTATTTCTCTTATAGCCAGATCCGTTGGTTTAACCTATGCCCTCTCCTACTGTACCACTACGCGCTGTATCGAAGTACCCTTGTTAGTCTGAATATGTACCAGATACATTCCTTTGGGCTTAGCCTGCATATTAATCTGTACAGCCCAGCTATCTACCGAGGATTGGCTTACAGTCTGCGCCTCACCCAACAGATTATAGAGCTTAACCTGCTCAATGCGCACAGAGGCATCTACCGATTGTATCCACACCTGACTCTGGGTAGGATTGGGATACAGACTCAGCTTGCCTTTCAACGCATCTGGTTCAGCCGCCATTACCTTATCAATAATACTCTCATCCAGCTGATTAGCAGCATCTATTACTTTTGGCACATCATACATGACATTTGCCGTAGCGTTAGTGCGCACCGGATCATTATAGTCAAAGAAGATATCCGCATAATTCTCAATCAGCGTCTTTTCGGGCAAATTATCTTTGGGCTTGATTGAGAACTGAATAAACCCATTGCTACCTTTCTGATCACGAGTGCTATCTGGCAGGTTAATATCAGTAAACGTCCAGGTTAAAACAGGTCTGCCTTTTCCACTTACTTTCAGTGAATAACTGTGTGAAGCAGCTCCCATTTGCAGAGTAGCTATATCCAGGTTTTCAGACAGGGTATCTACTACCACTACTTTGTAGGCATAATCCGTACCTGTATTCTGGAAGCGAATCGTATATTTTAGTTCAGAGCCTGTTGGTGTATAATGCTCATTGGCAGTACCTGCAGGGCTTACGAGTTTGTCGTTAGGATCATAGGAATCTACAATCCGCATACATTGAATAGCCACTTCGGGTTCAACATCATCCTGAGGTAATATATCTACAAAGCCTTTGCTGACTACATCACTGGTAGAGGCTATACACCCTTCGATAGTCAGATTGGTTTGGGACTTACGGGGATGATTCGGTCGCTGGTCGGCTTCCAGACGGACTGTTTTACCATTGGCAGGCACTTTCAACACTAAGCTATCTCCAGATTCCAGCTTATAGTTTTTGCGGAAAGCCAGTTGCGCATTGAGCATAACACGAAACTCAGCACTATCAACCATTGCCTGTCCGATGTTTTTAATCACCATCTGTACACGACCATTTTCGATACACTTTCCTGTGAGTACAACATCTGAGTGATCCCATTGAGAATTATCTGGCAACGTATAATTATTAGCAGGCGAAATCCAGACTTTGGTACAGGCTGTTAGTCCCCAAATATTAGCGATACAGGCAACAGAGTCACTAATATAGATTGTACCTGATTGCTTAGCGTTGAGGCTATCAATACTGAAAACGTAATTACTATCTGAGTCAATGATATAAGGCTTATTGGCAGATTTTAGTATTATATACTTAGGCATTTTCACATACACTTTTACATTTGAAGCAGAAGCATAGCCTGTATTGGAATAGTTGACAACTGTGGTGCTGGCAAAACATCTCCGGCGACGAGTAGAACTTACGGATACCTCTAGATGAGGGATAGCCGTAGCGTTGTTGGCAAAGTTAATACCTGTTACCTGATCTCCTTCCTTCACTAGTGTAACAGGTTCAGACACATTCGTAACAGGACAGGTAGGTTGTAACAATACATTGTCTGCATTTAGTACCTGACTAACTGTATACGTACCTACAGGAACCACTATGCGATAATTACCCAGCTTATCGGTGCTACTATAATATCCACCTGGATTTGCTACCAGCATAATATCTGAAAGTGGTTCATCTGAAGCATCAAAGCTACAATTCTGATTTTTGTCGGAGTAGACTTTACCCAGGATGAACGACTTTTCATTTGTACTATAAACTATCACTCCTGTCCCCTGACTCAGACAATAGAGATCTCCGCTTTTAGCTACAGTAATACCCGTAGGGAGGCCTATCATATTAGTTAACCGCAGTAAAAACTTGCCATTAGCATCAAATTTATAAATACAAGGCCGATGAGGGTCTGCTATCCATAGATTATCGTCACTGTCTGTTTCAATACCACTAGCATAAAAATACTCCTCTAGATTAGGATTGGAAGAGTTAATCTCTACTAAGAACTTTCCATTGGGATCAAATTTTTGAATACGATACACATTGGGATCTGTTACCCAGATATTGCCCTGGCTATCTGTTGTCAAACTACTAGGGTATACAAACTGCCCCTTCTCCAACCCAAAAGACCCTACCTTAAGCAAAAATTTACCATTCTTATCAAACTTCTGAATACGATAGTTATCAGGATCTGCTACCCAGATATTTCCCTGAGGATCTATAGCAATTCCAGTTAGAGATCCAAATTGGCCATCCCCGGTACCTTTAGAGCCAAACTTTACCAAAAACCTGCCATTGGGATCAAATTTTTTGACGGATGAATTGTCTTTGTCTGTAATCCAAACATTACCCTGCAGATCTGTTGTCAAACTGAATGGACTACTCAATTGAGCATCTCCGGAACCATTGAAGCCTATAGTAAGCAGGAAACTACCTTCTGCATCAAACTTTTGAATACGATTGTTCCAACTATCTATAACCCAGGTATTGCCCTGAGGATCTATAGTAATATCCTGTGGCCTATTGAACTGATCATTATCTAATCCCGGAGATCCGTATAGTTTGATAAACTTGCCATTGGCATCGTATTTCTGAATACGATAACTGCTAATATTAGTTACCCAAATATTACCTTTATAGTCTATAGCAATTCCATTAGGATAGTTAAATTGACCTTCATCTGAACCAAACGTTCCGAATGTCATCAAAAACACACCGTTCTTATCAAACTTCTGGAGGCGATTGTTCCACGTATCTACAACCCAGACATTGTCCTGACTATCTGTTTCTATATCCCAGGGATAATTAAACTGTCCAATAGCCTCGCCCAAAGATCCTACTTTTAGCAGAAACTTACCGTTGGCATCAAACTTCTGAATACGATTATTCGCCTGATCTGCAATCCAGATATTACCCTGGCGATCTATGGTTATTCCAGTAGGATAGTTAAATTGGCCATTTCCAGTTCCCTTAGATCCAAATTTCAGTAGAATATCTCCTCTTGAATCAAATTTTACAACCTGATTGTTGTAACTATCCGCTATCCACACATTACCCGATTCATCCAAAACAGTAGGTTTTACCATAGATTTATCAGTCCCCTCGGAAATATAGGCTAAAGCAGATTGATAGAAACCATTAGAATCTATCTTCATAATCCCCCCAATATCACTGGAAACATAAATAGAACCTTGTTTGTCTACAGTAATGCCTGTTGCGTATTCCCAATTGGGTTTTCCTAAAACACGCTTAATCGTATAATTTTGCTGGCTCCATCCCGAAATACAAAAGAGTGTAGTAGTGAGTATAAATAGAATACCTGAAAGTAGAGATTTTATCATATAACAAATACAGAATATAGACTGTAAAAGTAGATAAATAAATGCAACGCCTAATTATTCGTTTTGACGCTTTCTTACATCAAAACTTACCTAACTCTATAAAAAGTAGTTTATTTGATAATATACACTACAATAAAAAACAGACGACCCAATGGCCTATCACAGAGAATACAACAGAAACAAGCATAAATGAAAAAGTAAGCTGTAAAGTTTTTTACCATAGAATAGATAGAGAAATTAAATCAAAAAGGTGCCTAAACAAATACCAAGGATTTATGGCAACTACTATAATTTCCTTTTTTTACAGTGAACTTTTGTCTGGAAATAGATAGAAGTAAGTTAAGCAGGTGGTGGTGGATAGAAAGACATGCAGCCTCACAATTAGCTGTAAAAACAGATACCAGTTGTATGGAAAGTGCCTACAGTAGCCGTTCATTCTCTCCATTCAAATTATTTTGTTCCATTACCAGCAGAGCTGATAGGGAAAATACTAAATCCTTCAAACGTACTCACAAAGAGTACTGTAACTGTAGTAGATTTATATAGTAATCAGTAGTACATTAAGCAGATTTTTATTATTTGAAAATTAACCGGAATCATGAAAAATCTGTTTTTGATCTTACTCACGTTACCGAATCTTTTGCTGTTGTATCCATCCTCCAACAAGTTTTTTGCAAAAGATTCTTCTATTATGGATACAGTGCTTACCAGATGGAAGGATGCATCACTTTTGTCTTTCAATCCGATCCGGACAAAAGATGTGTATGAGTTGAAAGTTATGGATGGAGCCAAGAATGTAGTGCAGGATCTTTCGGCACCTGATGGCATACGAATGAAAATTCTGACACTCCTGGTTGATAGTGCCATTATCAATCTCAGTAAAGATGAGTTTTATCTTGTTGAAGAATTTGCAAGTGGAGAAGAAGCCGAATATGTATATTACCTAATCTGTCCGGACAAAAACTCATCTCTGTATATATACAAGGCAAAAAAATGGAATTCCCGAAACAGTGAAAAACTCTCCCAAAAGCAAATTATCAACGCATTTAGAAGATTTAAAATACATCTGAGTTGCAGGGATAAAGACTGGTCGTTTGTATCCTATGAAAGTATTTCTCATTTTAAACAAGGAACCATACAAAGCAAATTCTCTCCTGTTGTCTGCAAATCCAGTTATGGAAATTTATTCAGATAGCAGACGATAGTATCTACAATCTGGTATATATGCTGACACACATACTACGTTTACTCTATACTCTTACCCACAGACAGTAACAGAATTATGCATTGTAAAGGAATTTATTCATTTCTAATAGCCTTAGGGATATGTCTGCTTGCAGGTAGTGGCTGTACAGATTCCAATATAGCTGATACTATTAAAAAAGAACCGCAGAACATAGAGATAGAGTCAGATCATATTGTTTACAAAATCATTCATCCGGAAGATAACACGATAGCAGCTATGAATGAAAAGCTGGGAGATAGTGAACGAAAAGCCAAGTTTGCCAATCAATTTGACAAATACTGCATTCTATCTATTACCAATCACCTGGATTCAAACATCGCTGTCTATGCCAACAACAGGTGTCTGTTGGAAGAAAAGTTTAGTATATATGGACCTTACATTGGCCGGTATAAAAAAGAACATCGTGAAAAAGGAATACCAATGGTGTACTTGGAAGAAGAATCTCTCCTTATGGAGTATTTTGGCAAATTTAGAGGAGATCAGGTTTATGAAATTAAAAAAGGAGAAGAAAAACAGTTTTACCTTCCCTACCGATCCCTTCACTTTTATGAATCACAGGATTCAACCTATAAAGCATTGGGTATTGTGAATCCACCTGTGAAACTCGAACAGCGAATTGATTCTATCTATATATGGGATGATTATAGGATAGGTACATCAAGAAAACACAGTATATACCCCTCCTATCTGATGATAGGAAAGCTTGACTCGAAAGATAACTTTTGTTTACAAAGGATACGTAAACCGGATAGATTGTAAAATAGAGTAGTACAACGCCTGATCTATGTGACATCCTTGAGTATCTCTGCCAACACCAAAGATGCTTGGACTCAGGGGCGATGGAAAACACAGCAGTATCTGCTCAGCAGCGTATCTAGTAAGACTTTTGACAATTTTACATAAAAGTATATAAGGGCATACCCCAAATAGTTTATCCCCAATTGACTAGGAAATAGGAACTGTTTGGGGTATGCTATGTCAAGGGATGCTATTAATTTATCGCATTTGTTTTGTTATTGTTTACATTGATAACTGCAGGTTTTGAAACACTTTCAGTGGTATTGACATACCCAACAGGTGTAAAGGTATACTGAAATGTATTACCTTGTATTGTAACTGTCTGACTGCCTGCGGATGTGCTGCCCTGAAAACCCAGTACAGTGGGACTACCTCCAATAATCGTATTATACTCAAATATCCAGTCCCCGATGGCGCTGTCATATCGGAACAGAATTGGATTTTGGTTGTAAAATAAAAATTTGTTTCTGCGAATTCGTTGTCCTGTCAGAAGTGTGGTTTTGCCATTGTACTGACCTGCCGCTCCCCATACATTGGTAACTTTGTTTTCCAGCCAGTTAAATTCGTTATCTTCCACTACCACATTGGATAAGGCTATTTCGAGAACAGAGCTAACGCCCTGAATAACTTTAAACCGATTGTTTCGAACATAGGCGGAAAGGGCAGGCTTGCGGCTGTTCTCTTTTTCCAGGCTTAGTTGAGAGTTAAAGTCACAGTCTGAGATTTCAATGTTTTCTGTCTCTATATTAAAAAATTCAAAATTGATGGTAGGTGTGTACCCACCATTGAATTTGCTGGTGGCTTTGGCAACCATTTTGAGTGCATAAAACCGGCTATTGGTTATTTTTCCTGTTACGGCCTGATAGCCATTGTCGGCATCGTAGGTTTCCTGAAATTTGATCGCATAACCTGACTTGCCAAATCCTCTGGCCTCCTGAGGAATAAGAGGATCATCTAACTCATCTCCATTGTTATGTATGATCGTTCCATGATGGATCATAATGTTATTGAGGAACCCATAGGCCTGGATATTGCCATTCGCACTAATATTATTTTCGTTCGAACTATTCTCAATCAGAAAGTTATAAATCTCAATATTCTGTAGTGGTCGTGTTGAACTGGATCCTACCAGTTCTATGGCACTTCTGTAAAAATTGCGTATGATGATATCGTGTATCTTTATCGCTCCCAACTCTTCATTCCGTACAGCACTCCAGCTCACATTCTGTCCATCCAGTGTCATATCTGAGATCTCAATGTTACCATTTGAACCAGATGTGCCTTGTAAGTTAAAAAAACCGGTATACCAGGCCCATTGTTTCACTTTTATGAGGGTACGGTCTTTGCCTGCTCCCTTGACGCTGATGCCTGCTTTTAAAGTTATATAATCCTGATCCTCATATGTACCAGCCTGTAGAAGCAATCGATCGCCTGCATTCGCCTGAGCTGCATAAGTGCTAATCTTTTGTCCCAGAGGTACAGTAATGTCTCTAGCTGTTAGCGTAAAAGGTAACAGGACAACAAAGAACGTAAGAACGTTTTTCATAGGAGATAGGTGTTTGTAAAGCTTCATAACTGAGAGATTGTAGGTACAGGTATGATTATGACTGCACATCGTTATTTTAAAATTTTAAAAAATACCTATAAGGCAGAGTCAGCAGTCGGGATAACTGATAGTACGGCTTTTTTATAATAGCTTTTAGTATCAGATTGATTTACAAAGGAAACAATGTCATTAGTAAATATACTTTTATTTTATTTCACACATTCAAAATAAAATAAATATAAAGTCTTATTCAGAAATAAGGAATACTTTCTGTAAATATTCAATCACCGGCATTATTGAATCTGTTATAGTTACATTGCTTTAACCAAACATTTTCTCAGATACGTAGTTGAATGGATAGAAGAGTAAGGTTGCTATGGCAGTAGTATAACAGAAAAAACAGAATTGTTTAGGTTTCTATGTACCATACAACTGAACAAACTGTTTGTTAAACATGAGTCATCCCGAATGTTGGATGAGAGTTTATTTTACAAAATCAGTCCCTATGCTTTGAATGATTGATTTTTTAGAAATTTCTTTAGTTGAGTTGTTTTATTGTCACTTACATTATTCTTCTTGCGGCTCCTTCCTTTTTTGCTTGTCCAAAAAAGGACAACAAATGAGAATTTGTTGGGACAGGATATGTGCTAGCTGCAAAAAAAGACACTTTTCTCCGATCCTTCCCCCCACAGGCCAAAGGCCAACCTCGCGGAGAAAAGAAGCCCTACGCACCTACACTGATATTCGTTATTTAAGTTGTCTTTACTCTCTTTGCGACATGTATTATCCTTTCTCAATGACATTCTTTATTCAAAATCCGGGATGACTCATGTTATAAGCTGGATAGAGTTACAGCCTCGATGTGCCCTGTGATGTGAAGCTGAATTGAGCAAAATTGTGAGAGGAAATTAAATAAAACAGTAGGGATATACGCTTGGCTGTATGTATTTTTTAATTATGTAAGACCTTTTTAAGGAATCCTGTACATTTGAAAAATCATGGGATATAAAGCGTCTATTATTACCATTCAAAACCCACCCCAACCCGTTGCAGACCGCATTATTCTGGACACACTGGGGTACAGCAGTTTTCTGTATGCACAAGAAACCATATTGGAAGATTGTATGTATCCCAGAGATAAATCCATCAGTATTGGGAATTTCAACAACTGCCTGATGATTTGCGATGACTTCCAACTGACATCGATACTGGAAAACCACACATCACTTCAATCTCTCTGTGACTATGAAAAAAGTCTGGCTTCCCTTTTTGGTTCTTCTGAAATCCTGTCAATTGCCTGTCATAGTGGTGTTAGTTATCATATGTATACATTGGTCAGTAATGGAAAAAGAATTCGGTTTAAAGCTGTTTCATCTGATGACCCTCTGGTTGAATATGGAGAGCGGCTCAAAGAGGAAGAACACGTATATGCTCTTTCAAAAACAATCAAAGGCAAAAGGTTATTTAGAAGCCGTTACAGTGATGATAAAAAATATAAGATGACCGAAGATCAGATAATGGAAGACTTTACTTTTGGTGTAGCAGCCCGTCATTTAGGTGTGAAGATTTCAACCATACAAGATAAAGAACTTATGTCTAACGTTCCATTCCGTAAATATCTTAGAAGATAGTTTGACCATCCAGCTACTATCAGAAGTGACTCTTAAAAGCATAGAACCACTAAGGAAAGTTTTCTTCGATAGGGGGATCTGCTGGTGAGCTTGTAAGTACAGCCAGGAGCCAGAAGAAAAGAGCGAAAAGTTGCATGACAGAAATAACACTCAGAAAGATACAAGGAATAAACCCAATAAGTTTAAGGATCACATTATCACTTTTCATCACACAATATACCAGAATACTAGTGAGAGGTATACACAAACACAAAGAGTACAAATAAAGACCTCTTGTTAAAAATTTCACTGCTTCCTTGTGTTGGGGAAAATGACTAACTAACCAGTTATCACAATAGGTCAGACTATATAGAACCAGAAAGTATAGCATAATTATTCCTGCTACTCTTTCAAGCCGTCCCACCCGAAACTCTTCGGAAACTTCCTTGCTAGCCATTGTTTAATCGGTTCTTTTATCTGGTATCCAATCAAGTACCCAAAAAGAGTGATTCCTGAAATATTTTTCAGAAACCTTATTTCAGGAATTACTCTATACTACAAATGAACTCGTACACCCAACAATAAAGAATATCCTTTTGTCTTTATGGTAAAGTCGCCGGAACCATATTTTCTATCTACAAATGCGTTGAGATCATAATCATATTTATAATTAAGAAATACAGAGATGCGATCAGATACACTTAGATTACCAAATCCCCCTATCAGTAAAGATGGGATGTTTTTACGTCGGGTATAACTATCACTTAACCAGCCTGTACCTGTGGTTGTATTTCCTGAAGCTATTTCAAAATTGATGGCAGGCCCCGAGTAAACTCCAGCTACGAATCGATCCTGTTTTGTTTGAAGACCGATCATCAGCGGAATCTGTACATAGGTAATCTCGGCACGTGCCGGGTCTACGAAACCACTTTTTTTGTGATAACCTCCTTTCTGAACAAGTGAAACACCTTCCTGTATAAAGAAAATCTGACCCAGTTGATGCTTTAATTCCAGATCTATTCGTAGTCCGGTTCTTCGCTCCACATATGAACCACCCCAAGGTGCACTCTGCTCCTTTTCTACCTGAGTACCAAACACAATATAACTAGCTACTCCGGCTGATAGACTTACTGAATGTCGGGAAGTGTTTTCATCCGCATTTTGAGCAAAACACGAAACAGACCAAATACTACCTATTAAAATAAAAATGAATTTTGTATGCATTGTAGAAACGAGTAAGGATATATTTACATGCAAAAATAGTATTAAGTATATTAACTACATACGAATCATTTCTACTTTAGTATAAACAATAACCTTAGCCTTTAATTCTCATGTAGTTACAATCCAACATTAAATTGTGGTCTCTTTCCTAAACTGCAATCTGGGAATACCCCAGAGCCCAAATAGGAAAGCACTCAGAAAACCTAGTATGTTAAATACAGCTAATATCCAGTCCTTTGTATGAGAGGCAAACAAAGTAAATACCCATGTCAACACCAGTGCACCAATTCCCAACAAGACTGCCCCTAGGATATGGAGGATTCTTGAGTCTGTGAAGAAAGAGGCGATCAGTCTGACAACCGCAAAAACAATAGCCTGATACACTGAAAAATAGAAACCAGTAAAGATAAACATCAGCAGAAAGGCCATAAATGTAAAAGGCTTTTTGTCGGATGGATGCAGAAAATCAAATGTAGCGATCATCAAGGTTATGCCTCCACAGACAATCACAAGTCCTAAAAGAAATACCAGCACGATTTCCATACCCTTGCCACTACGCCGATAGCTGTAAAACAATAGTGAAATCACTGCCACCAGTAGAAGGGCAAATAAGAAAGCTGAGCTTAGAGCCATAAATTCAAGGGAGTGTGTTTGAAGAGATGTAATCTGATGAGATAAAAGTATCAGTGGAGCACTTTTCTTTAGTTAGTCAAAGGTGCCAGCATATCATTGTAATCAATTACTCTATGCCGTCCCTGGTATCTTGCAAAAAGTATGACCTACACTATTACAAAGGATATCTATGCCTGTTTTTCGTCCCATCTGCTTAGAAAATGTTTGATTTGTTCATAATTTTCTATTTCACATGGAATCGTAATTTTATGATTGGTAGAAAATCCATTACTTCCTTTCCCATACACTATAACATCCTTATCCTTAAAATCAATTCTCTCAATATCGGCAAATAAGATTTCCTTCTCGTCGTTCTGATTGTACCGACTTTTGTTTCTGGCTCTTGATGCTTCTATCAATACATTACTTTGGGTAGTGTCGACAGTCTGCAGAATGCGGTCTTCCAGAAAACCAATCCGTAACAGTCCCACATACCGTATTCTGCCCAAATAGCCTAACGCAAAAGCTCCCCCTAAAAGTAAAAGATAGAAATCAAAGCGTATAAGACGCAATACAAGAGAAAATACAACTATTAACCCCAAAAGAATGAATGCTATAGTTTTTAACTGCCTGAAAGCAAAGGCAGCACGATTTTCTTCTCTGACACGAAAGGTTCCTACCATAAGGGATGAACTTAAATGATGAAATCAAGTAGCTGTAATTATATAGTCATGAAAATGAAATCTTTTACTATAAATAAAAAGGCAAGACTTGAGAGAACCTCACTTTGTAATTAAATACATACTATTATATAGAACAAAGTGTATACGTTCATGTTACCACTGCACATCCTCATTGCAGACCTGATTATCCAGATATTGTATAATAGGCTGAAAGCATTTGTATTCATTACTGAACGCATTCTCATTCTGCTGTACAGATAGTGCAGCTACCGTTAACCGAAACACAATAGCCCGTAGTATCATTTCTCTGGTAAATTCAGAATGGGAAAGATAGTTTAGATCTTCCAGCGGGCTTCCATGCCAGGCAATGGAGTCACATACCAGTATGGCTTCTGCATACGCTACAGGGGCTATGGTCGGAGAAAAATCAATAATCAGTGGAGGTAACGCATCGTCAAAAAGTATATTACCAGCCAGGTCAGCATGTATAATCTGCAAAGGATACTTGTCCTGTAGTGTCAAACCAGAAAGTAGGTCTGCCAATATGGTATACGCCTCACCTGTAATCTCTCTGAGTAGGTCTTCTTTTTGCCAGGCAATCTGATGCGCCTTTGCCCATTTGTGATCGGCGGCTGGCATATCCTGAAAAGGTAACTCTGCCACATCAGTAAGAAACAGTCTCGCCACCTCCAGCTTTTCCGGTAGCTTTCTGTTCATAAATTCACCCGGTTCATATCGTGTACAACACCAGCCTTTGTACACAAACGTATCCTGCTGACTCTTTACAGGCTTTGCCAGCCGGTATCCGTTTGGATGTATAGCACTATAGACGGTCAGCAGCCATTCGTAATACCGGATATTAGTATCTGTGGGCTTCAGTACAAAATCACCAACCCGAACCGATGTATGCTGCCCTCCTGACAAAGGAATGCACTCTCCCTTGAGAGCAAATGCATTAAGAATGTCCTTGCTCAGGTTCATCTGTTTAAATCTATCAGTATTGGAAAGTATAGGATTTTACTCACACAAATACAAAACCTGTTCGAAGATATTCAACGCATCTCACTTATCCATTCTGTAGAAATCAGAATATTGTTTGTAAACTTGCTTTGTTGAGATAATCTACATTTTGCAAATACCTTCATGAGTATAGAATCTACCGAAAGAGCGAATATAATGCGACTAGTACAATCTGGTCAACTGGAAAATATTGAATTAGGATTATCCCTGGCAGAGTCTCTACAGATTGATATTGAAGAGTTCAAAAATGATATTGAGTTTATACATAGCTGGATTATTGCAAAACAGGCTACCTGGCTCAATAAGGGTGCTCACCACTTAACGCTGCCGGAGAAGATAGCCAGAATACATAGCATGAAAGAACTATACTTATCTCAGCTTAAGCTAACAAAGCTCCCAAATCAGATAAAATGCTTCACAGGGATTACATCATTAAATGTAGATGCCAACCAATTAACCAACCTTCCCGCTGTAATTGGACGTTTGACCAGGCTAGAATATTTAAGTATCTCAGACAATCAAGTAACATCTCTTCCTTCGGAAATTGGCAATCTTATTCATTTGAAATATCTCGATGCAAAAAGCAATCAGTTAACATCCATTCCCAGTCAGATTGCAGGATGTGTCAATCTGATAGAACTAGAATTATATGATAACCAATTGGATTCACTTCCTAAGGAAGTGTATAGTCTACCTAATCTGGATACACTTGATTTAGGAAAAAATCGGTTTAATGCAATCCCGTTGGAAATTACTACCATTTCCCAGTTAAGAGTATTGCATTTCCATTACAATCACTTAGTAACAGTCCCCGAAGAACTACACAATCTTACAAACCTGGAAATTCTTTCCCTGGATCAAAACCAACTTCGTTGTATTTCCAGTCAGATTGGGAAATTATCAAAACTAGAGCAACTCCATCTGGAAAAGAATCAATTACAGTCTCTTCCTCCTGAAATTCGAAACCTTAGCAATCTTATCAGTTTAGATCTTTCGTATAATCAGTTACGTGAGATTCCTAAAGAACTTTTTCAATGCACCAAACTCTATCACTTATACTTAAATGATAACCAACTGGATTGCATCCCTCCAGATATAAAAAATCTTGAGAATCTATATGAATTGAATCTCAAAGGAAATCCACTTACCTCTCTTCCACCCGAAATTGATAATCTGACAAGACTTACTGATTTAGACCTGAACAAAACCCACTTGGAATATCTACCCTTGGAATTATTTAAACTGGCAAGTTTGAAAAAGCTTACCCTTTCAGATAATAAACTAACATTCCTACCTCCGGAAATCAGCAAGTTAACACGTTTAACTTTATTGGATCTCAACAACAATCCTCTTCCCGACTCAGAAATCGCAAAGGTTAGATCTTTGTTGCCTGATTGTGAGATTGTTTTTGAATGAAAGTTATGACAGAATTTGATGTAATAAAGGAGAATATAATGCAGCTAGCTAGTACAATCTAGTCATTACTATCAAAATTATTATTAAGGTTTCGACCACTAAACCAGTTGGAACATTTCGTTTACTATTGAGGCATACCCATGTCTTTCATTTCTAACTTGTATACTAATCATCATCATATTCTTGTCCGTATCTGTGATTGTGTTCACTCTTACATTGGTACTTCCGTAAAAAGGATTGTATCCGATTGCCTATCCGTTCCTTTTCTTTTTTAGGCAAGCTTGGTGACAAGCCATCCAGAATTGCGTCTCGAATGTGGGGATTATACACATATCCAATAGATTCATTATCTCTAATAGCAATCAGTTCTTCCGGACTTTCCTTAAAATAATATACCTCATTGTCGAATGGCATTCGCTCAAACTTTTTTAACATAACTGCAAAATCACTTTTTACACTATCTGTTGAGTGTAGCCTTTTTAAATCTGTCCATGCAGTCTTTGAAAGGCAATTTTTATTCAAACTGTATATTCTCGTAGTACGTGCATTTGCGAAAGGGTCACGACAACTTTGAGCACTCAAGAACAGTAACAATAGAAATAAATATTTCATATATATTGTTTTTTGGTAATCGAAACGAAGTTAGTAGAACCTAAGTCCCATACTTGGCTTGTTACCTGATTGTTTTTGAAACTACTATAGACTAATAGTAAATATAAGGGAGATATATGTAAAATCCTGCTCAGAAGACAGATGGCTGTCCTTGTCCTCCTGAAAGGAATACATCTTTTTTGTCCTTAGAAAGCATCTTTAGGCAAGGTTAGCGACCTTTCCAACTGGGACTTATTTATTTCTCTCAGAAACCACAGATGGCTCTATTTGTCAGGAGTTCCTTTCAGGAGGACAGCAAGGAGATGATTATTGCAGAAAGACCTGGAGAAGAAACATATTTCCTAGACTAAAAACAGCGGGTCTATCCCTTATGTTTCTCTTACAACCAATCTCCCACCTCTGATGTTTTTGTTCCCCCTTCCAGCTTAGCCAGCACGCTGCCTGCTATAAAGGATAAAAATTTTCGGTGTTCAGGTGTAGCAGGTCCCAGATAACCTCCGTCTTCTACACCATAATGCAGTGAATCTATCCAGACTTCTCCCTCAAACTCTCCATTCATTACTACCAGCAAAGGGTCTTGTTCAGCAACAAGACCAAAACACCAGAATCCCCGATCCGGAAATACTGGAAGGGCAAATAATTCTCTCAGACTGTTATTTTTGTGTAGTATCTTCTTCTTTTTCAGATACTGGATAAGATCTTCCAGTTCTTCCTTGTGTTCTGCACCATTATCCAATGGAACCCAAGCCTTTATCCCCCAGCGATGGTTGATATCATGAATCTTGGCAGATATAATAGGAAACGGCAATTTCATAGCATAAATAGGATCATACCGTCTCTCTACTATAATGGGATTCTCACCACAAAAATATCCTCCTCCACCCTCACCTATTTCCATCAGATATACTTTTACTTCATCGGGAAGCCGGACTTCATGTTCCGATTCATAGATCTTGATTTCCTGGAGAGACCAGGGTTTGAGGATATAATATGGATTCTGCTCACCAACTATCTTTTCCTGCATTTTCTCCCAGCCTGAAACAGAATACCGATTGTGCAGCCTTACAGCCAGCATCCGCTGTTTAATCAGGTTAAGTGTATCGGCATGTTGTTTAACCAGTGGATGCTCAGGGTTCAGAAACTGGTTTACTACCTTTGCCTGTTCATCTTTAACAAATTGCTCAAATGCTTTTTTCTCTTCCACAAATAGACTATTTTAATTCAGATGTTAGTTTATATCATTAGGCAGGCAAAATAAATAAATAAGTAGTGACTTACTAATTCTCTACTTAGCAGTAAAAACCTTTGAAGTATAGCTGCAAAAAACTTTATTTCTCCTGTCTTATTTGTGGCCAATAGGCCTTGAAGGATAGAAAAAAACCAATACTAATCAGAATAATTTCAACTACCATAGCACTGATATCATTGCTAAAATTACCTTGATAGGCTTGCGGAAAGAACATACGCAACAGACCCAGAGCCATACTTAACCACCCCAGTAAGGTTATCACCACCGGCCAATGCAATACCCATATGTTATGTGAATGCACAATGGCGAGTCCGGCAACAAAAAACAACACACCAGACAGATAGATTAGTGGCACTATCTGGTCATCATACAAAGTAGGATTCCATAGCTTGAGTTCGGAAGCTACCATTACAATCAACGTAGGTCCGATAATCCCAGCCAGTGATTTTGATTTATGCATAGGATAGAAAAAACAGGACATTCATAAACGCCTAAGTCTTTGTACTTATCAGCGTTGTACAACCAATGTAGCAAAAAACGCTCAGACCTGTTTTCTTCCTGAAAATTTGTCACAGAGAAGTGATAGACTTTTGCCTTCTCATATCAAAGAAAAACACTGACAGTCAGGTTAATTTATTTTTTATACATTATTTAAATACAGATACAATAAATCTTTTAAAAATGGGTTATCCAATTGTAACCACACCAAACCCAGGATAAAAATGAGATAGATCTACTCCTATTCTTTTCTTCTCTTTTTTATGAACCGTATCCCTTTAGGCAAAGGATTCTTTTGTCTGTTTTTTATCCTGTATGCTTTTGGTAAAAGCTATGGCCAGTATCCACTAGCCATCGAAACAGATCATCATTGTACCTATCTTGGAGAGCCTATTGCAGGCGACTTGTACGAGTTTACCTCAAGTGAGGAAACGAGTCAGGCTATTGCCCGCATTATGAGTGTTATGGGACTCAAGGCACGTTTTGAAATTAAAGCTGTGAATATTGAGAATGCTGCAGCTGTTATCTATGACAATAAGCGGTATATCCTGTATAGTCAGCACTTTATGTCCCAAATGCAACAAGCGTGTCATACAGACTGGGCAGCGATCAGCATTCTAGCTCATGAAATCGGCCACCATCTGAATGGACATACGCTGCTGGAAGAAGGCAGCCGCCCATCGAATGAACTGGAAGCGGATGAGTTTTCGGGTTTTATTCTCCATAAAATGGGAGCGACCTTAACAGAAGCACAGGTAGCTATCAGTATGCTGGCTGAAGAGAAAGGATCTGTTACACATCCTCCCAAACGAGCACGTCTGGAAGCCATTGCCGTAGGATGGGAAAGAGCCAATGAGGGTATGGTTGCCCAGAAAAAGAGTGCACCCTCAGACAATGTACGAACAAATACTACGTCTGCCTCTTCTGATTCACAGGTAGCAGCAGTACAACCCATTGACTCAAAATATTTGTTAGGCAAAGTTATATTTCACTCCAATCCGGAGAATCAATATTATCTGACTACACAAATGGATCTGATTAAAACTACAGGTGGCAGCGTAAAGGTGATTGGAAAACTAATTAAATCCAATCGGGAAGAATATCCGTTTATGATCTATAATATGAACAAGAACTATATATACATTGCCTCCAATGGTGAGATCTATAATGCCAGTAAGCAGAAAATAGGCTATACAGTGGATCTGTAACGTATGGTTTATCATTTACAGATTGATATAGGTGTTGCGGTTTATTCCATGCAAAAACTTTTTTGCAGTAAATTCTCTTTTTGTCCCCAGAAAAGAATATTCCTCTTCCCTATCCTTCTGCAAGAAACTTGTGACAAATAGAGCCATCTGTGGCTTCTGAGAGAAATAAGTATCTCCAAACCCAAAGGCCGCTAACTTTGCCAATGGATTCTTTCAGAAGGACAAAAAAGATGTGTTCCTTCCAAAAGAACAAAGAAAAAAATATCATCCTTTCAGTATAAGGAGAGTATTATCTAACGTTCAGGTTGGTGATAACACCAACCTGGAGGGGAAACCTCAACTTTTATCGTTCCCCCTTATTCTATCCTCTATGCAATATCATCTGCTGCACACAGATGGCTACCGTTAACAGAAGAACACTCACTACAATGTATACAATAAGATATAATTCACTTTTCGCCTGAGTTTCTTCGGGTTCTTCCTTATAGTTTTCGTGTATTTCTTCCAGCTTATCTTCCAGTGAAAAGAAGTTAAACATACACAGAATAACCCCAATAGCAACAGCTACTAGCTTAGAAGAGAGATAGAGCGGAACACCCAAACCGTATTTAATGACAGCAATCAGAGCTACCAGATTAAACCCATTGCATATGATCAACAACATGGTGGCACTCGTTGCCGGTACACTGTTTGCATACTGCAACCAGATCACCAACCAATAGTACATGTACTGATAGTGTTTCATCATAGGTTATTAGTTCTTTTGTTTCCAGGCTAATTACTCCTTAAAACGATTTTCATAGCTAAACCAGCCTTTTGATACCTCTGCGGAATGCACAGATAAATAAGCAAAAAGGCAAAAAATGAAACCTGATGAGCATTCTATAAAAGTGTATTTCAATTTACATAGTTTATGGCAAATCTTGCATAAGTGATAGAAAAAATTTGTTTCCTACTTTTTAAAACCTATTTTTCTTTTGTCCACCTAGCTTTTTGTCAGAATACTTACTGTAACCTATCGTAAAACACACTATTTTTCGTTACTATTACTCTTTCATCTTTGCACGCCACTCCACATGTTTCGAAACTTTCTGACTGTTGCTCTCCGCAACATTGCCAAACACAAAGTATTTACCCTGATTAATGTATTCGGGCTTAGCCTGGGTATGGCGATATTCTTTTTGCTCACAGGGTATGTTCGGTTTGAAAACAGTTATGATGCGATTCATCAGCATAGTGAGAACATTTACCGGGTTGAGAGCATTTTTTATAAAGGAGGTGAAAAAACGGACGATTGGGCAGGTAGTACAAACGGCTATGGCCCGGCTATGAAGGCCAACTTTCCGGAAGTAGAGTCTTTTACCCGTATCAACTGGAACAGCTCTACACGGGTAGTACGTTATCAGGACACAAAATTTCGTGAGCAAAATGTATGCTTTGCTGACTCTAACTTCTTTACCTTCTTCTCCTACCCAGTAGTCAAAGGCAATCCCCAAACGTTTCTGAATGCGCCTAATACAGTGGTCATCTCGGAAAAAGCTGCCCATAAATATTTTGGCAAGGAGGAGCCTATGGGAAAATTTCTGGATATCAGCACCATTTCCAAAACCTATCGGTGCCAGGTGTCAGGAGTTTTCAAAGATCTACCCGTCAACTCTTCTTTGCAGTTTGACGTGCTGATGTCATGGACTACGTCTCCTGAATGGGTTCGTAACTTCTGGTATCAGCATAGCAGCTACACCTACATACGCGTACAGCCGAATACCAACATTGCGAATCTGGCAGCTAAATTCCCGGCTCTGGCCGAGAAATATAAAACGGCTGATGCCATGAAAGAACACAAATGGGCTATTGACCTGGTGCCATTGCATGCTATACATCTGAACCCAGCCAAAACCAACGAACCCGAAACCAAAGGCAGTCGTACCACAGTGCAGTTTCTGCTTATAGCAGGTATTATTATTCTGATTATTGGCTGGGTAAACTATATCAATCTATCTACAGCAAGAGCTATTGACCGGGCACAGGAAGCAAGCATCCGGAAAGTATTGGGTTCCTCTTCTACGCTTCTGGTAGGTCAGTTTCTGTTTGAGTCATTTATCCTCAACTTCATCGCGTTACTGGTAGCTATTGTTTTTATTGGAATAGGTATATGGAGTTTAGGGACATTTTTGACTATCTATATTCCGGCTTCTATCTGGACGGAACCCCAGCAATATACTCTTTTTGCCATCATCTTTCCTGTAGGGATTCTGATCTCCGGCATTTATCCGGCCTTTCTGCTTGCCAAGGTAATTCCGGTACAAATTCTCAAGGGCAAATATACCTTCTCTGGTGGCGGCAATCTACTGCGTAAAAGCCTGGTTACCTTACAGTTTACGACATCTCTGATACTGATTATGGGTACTCTGATTGCCTACAAACAAATCAGCTACATGATGAATCAGCAATTAGGAGCCGATATTGCTCAGGTTATGGTTGTAGAGGCACCTGTACATACAGAAGGATACACTGAAAAGATAGAAAGTTTTAAGAATGAGTTAAAATCATTGGCAGGGGTCACGAATGTAACTGGCTCAGGAGCGGTTCCAGGTGTAGAGGTAGGCGAATTTCTGGCCAACCGTAAACTACATTCCGAACCGGCAGACAATCGATTGTATGAGATGATGGCTGCCGACTACGACTTCATTCCAACTTTTGATCTAACAGTCATAGCCGGACGCAACTTCGACAAAAGTCGCCCCACAGATCAGTATGGGTTAATTCTCAATGAATCGGCAGTAAAACAATTCGGATTTGAATCCAGCGAAAAAGCCATTGGCGAAAAAATCCTGCTTGAGGGTAATCAGGGCAGAGCCAATGAAATTATAGGTGTGATCAAAGACTATCACCAGCAATCTCTGCAACATCCCTATACTCCCATCATTCTGTTTATGGACCCGGACTTCCGCTGGATACCGGCAGATTTTCTTTCTATAAAAATACAGGGAGGTGATATAAAACAGACAGCCCAAAAAATAGAGGCTACCTGGCTGAAGTTTTTTCCGGAATCCTCGTTTGACTCCTTTTTTCTGGATCAGTTCTTTAATCAGCAGTACAAACAGGAAGAAGTATTTGGACGTGTAGTCGCCTTTTTTTCTTCACTGGCGATCTTCATTGCCTGTATTGGCCTGTTTGGTCTGACGTCCTATAACACCACCCGCCGCACCAAAGAAATAGGCATACGTAAAGTACTTGGGGCTAGTGTACAACATATCGTTTCACTACTCGCCTGGGATACCTTACGTTTGATTCTGCTGGCTGCCTTACTGGCTATTCCGATAGCCTGGTATGGCATGAGTGAGTGGCTCACCCGCTATGCATTCCGTATTGATATCAATGGATGGTATGGCTTATTACCTGTTCTGGTATTGGGCGGCATTGCCTTTCTTACTATCAGTTCGATTACTATTCGGGCTGCTTTTGCCAATCCTGTAAAATCCCTGCGCAATGAATAATACTTTTGTCAGAAAAACATATATTCATTGAGTCTATAGTATTGGCTGTCAGCTATATACCTATACATGAACGAGGGTAGCACACGTAGTAAAGACCAGTAAGTAAGGTAGTATGCTGAAGTGCCCAACGTTTTGCCTGACTGTACCTCTAACAAACAAACCTATATGAAGAATCTGTTTCTGTTTTCTTTTATGCTGGTATGTAACTGGGCATACTCTCAGGCAATCACTACGTATTCTGTTTCAGAACTAAAAGACATTCCCTACTACCGGGGACCCGACTATGACTCAGCCAATCATAAATTAAATCTGGTCCTGCCCAAAGGTGTAAAAAATCCACCGCTGTTAATCTGGATTGGTGGTGGAGCCTGGTCATATGTAGACCGGCATATGGAAATGGACATTGCCAGAAAATTTGCCCAAAAAGGTATAGCCGTAGCATCTGTAGGTCATAGGTTAAGTCCGGCTACCTGGAAAGACTCTTCACTGAACAAAGGAATCAGACATCCGGAACATAGTATAGACATAGCCAGAGCAGTAAAGTATCTGTATGCCAATGCCAGTAAGTATGGGTATTCTCTTAATAAAATCTTTGTTAGTGGGTATTCGTCCGGTGGTCATCTGGCAGCACTGATTGCTATGGATAATCAGTATCTCAAAAATGAGGGATTATCCAAGGATATATTCAAAGGCGTGATTCCTATTGCCGGAGCTTATGATGTTCTGCACTATTATCAGGTTTTAGCCAAATCAAACGGCAGTTCATTTGCAGATAATCACATCGGCAGCGTCTTTGGCCTGACCATGCAGGATTTCGAGAAAGGATCTCCTGTTTCGTATATAGATAGTCTCTCCACTCCGATGCTACTTATATCAGAGACAAACACATTTAAATATGCTGATCTGTTTGAAGCCCGCCTCAGAGAAAAAGAATACAATAAGTTAGAAGTGTTGCACATCCACAGACTCAAACATGGAGAACTATGGAAAGAATTATCTTATTCCCCACACAGTATTTACAGAGAGGTAATTGAAGATTTTATCAAAAGAAACTCTGAGATTGTGACATTGCCCACACAATAAGGATTCTTTGCAATAGCGAAAACACTATTCGGTTTTGAACCACTTTACAGAAAAATCTATCTCAATCTAACTATCTGACCTTCACAACCTAAATCTTTCCTGATAAAGAAGTATTCACTATAATCTCTACATATATATTCCCAGTTTATGGAAAAATAATCCCGGTTGCATCCTATAAGCAACTAAATGAACGGGATTATGAAGCATTTTTTATTTACGCTATTTTTTCTCACAAGCCTTATTCCAGCTTTCACTCAGGCTCAGGATCGCGTTATCAGCGGTCGTCTTAAAGATACAAATGGAGAGCCATTACCAGGGGTAAGTATTTCTGTTAAAGGAACAGATCGGGGAACTACCACCAATGCCGAAGGATATTATCGTATTACAGCTCCATTAGGTGCTACACTGGTGATTTCGTTTATTGGGTTTACCACACGTGAGGTACAGGTGACAGAAAAGAATTCAACTGCATTAGGTTCTGTTGATTCATCTGAGTCAGACCCCGTGCAAATACCTTCTTCACAAATGGTTCAGAAGGAGGCTCAACAAAGCACCCAGCCACCCACTCAACCAACGCCTGAAAAGACAGGAGTAGCCACACTCACAGATGATTCGCCAAGGTATACTATTCAATCGTATACTACATTTCCTAATCAAAACCCTCTCACCAATACCTACACACTTCGCTATGTAAAGGGTTGGCTTGCCAGATTGCAATACGGCTCCAAAGCCCGCAATGGTATTTTTGTAGCAGATACAAGACCTTATATACAAGCACCCGTTCAGCTTATCTTTTCCTCCTCTTTTGCACTAGACCAGATCAATCAGTTGCCTGACTTACAGAGTCAATATGCTCAGGGAAGACCTGTAAATGGCACAGAGACCTGGCAGGGTTCGGAAACGGGTGAGATATTTAGCTGGGGACCAAAAATCAACAATCTGGAATTTGATGGACAGCCCTATGCCTACGATCCCAATGGAGCATTAACCACAAGAGGAAATGGTAATGGTAACAGAGCAAAAGCTTATAACCCCTATCAGTTCTTCAGAAACGGTATGACAACCAATCATACCCTTACACTAAAGACCACTTTATGGAAAACAGATCTGAAAACAGGTTTTACCTATCATACTCAGCAAGGAGTAGTACCCAATGCACACACAAATGAAAGTCAGTGGAACCTTAATCTGAAACGGTTGATCATGCCTGCATTACGAGCAGAGTATTCTCTATTCTATACCTCAATTAATCAAACTTTACCTAATCAGAATGGCAACTGGGCACATATACTGTCATCTGTCATGCAAACAGCACCCACCTTTGACAACGCGGGTGGTTTATCTCGCAGAGAAGCACTTCGCAATGAAGATGCCTATTTGCTTTCAGACAATCAGTTTCGCACCTATAGTGCAGGCAATACAGACAATCCCTATGCATTGGTAAATTTGTTGCCCGACAACCAAAATATCCGGAATCTCTTTACCAACCTTAGCCTAAACTACGACCAAAACAACTTTCAGGTATTGCTGAAAGGCAGTCTGGAACATAAGAATCAGAACAGAGTTTTTGGTATAGTTCCCGGAATGACCACTTATCCCGAAGGAAGATTAACCATCCGGGAATACAAGCTGAGCAATTATCAGTTTACAGCTAAGCCTTCCTTTGATACTTACCTGAATAGTAGCTCTACGATCTACCTGGAAACTTCGGTTTCCTATACATTTGCTCACCAGCAGGAACAACTGAACCGCAAAGATGGATTTGGCTTTGCCTCAACGGATTCATTTGATATCAGGAATGCAGACTCTTTAGCTATTCGTAAATTTACCCCTTTACGTCAGAAGCATGAGATTGCAGAAAGCATACGGCTTAAATACAGAGACCTGGTGCTTCTGAATCTTACAAACCAGCATTATTTCTCGTCAACCTATACAAAAGGTAAATTCTGGTTGCCGACTATAGGTCTGGGATTCACTTTCTCTGAACTTTTCTCCTATTCATCCTTCCTCAACTTTGCCAAGGTATATGCCAATTATTCTCAAAACATACAGGAAGCACCTCTGATCTATAATCAGTGGCAGTATAACTCTACACAGTATGCAGCATCCAACTTTGCCCAGTATCAGGAAACACAGGAAATAGTCTATACACGCCAGCTACAGCCTGAGAAAACCACAAAGAAGGAACTCGGATTGGATATGAATATTATACAAAACAGGCTACATGTATCTGCTAGCTATTTTCAGAATCTAACCCAACAAGCACTGGTTCCTGTATTCAGCGAAAATGGCTTTCAGCTACAAAACCTGGCTGATATTGAAAACAAAGGATATGAATGGTCTGTATCCTATCAGCATCACACAGGAGCCGTACGGTTTATGTCTAGAGTTTCCTTCAGCAAAGTAAAACCTGTTGTCACCAAACTCTACAACAACGAAACCCGCATACCCATAGCAGGTTTTTCAGATGTTTCCACCAATCTCGTTGCAGGTCAACCGTATGGAGTCCTGATGGGTTCCCGCTGGAAAACAAACGAAAATGGGCAAACGATCATTGGCACTGATGGCTATCCTGTAGTAGATGACCAACCCCAGATCATTGGCAATCCCAATCCCCGGTGGACGGCATCAACAGAACATACCATTTGGTGGAAAGGCTGGTCATGCAATATCCTGTTTGACTTCCGTCAGGGAGGTGATATCTGGAATGGTACTCAGGCATCGTTAAACTACCTGGGTATGTCTAGGATTACAGAGCAACAGCGTACTACTCAGAACTACATCTTTGAGGGCGTTCAGGAAAATGGAAAGCCCAATGGTATAATGGTCGATTTTGCCAATTCAGCGCATGGATTACAGGGTAATCGCTGGGTACGTTACGGACAAAGTGGTGTGGGTGCGGAGTCTATCCAAAAATCTTCGTGGATACGTTTACAAGAGGTAAAACTCTCCTATAAGTTTCCATCCTACAGACAGCATTTCCTACCTAAGTGTGATATCCAGGTATCTCTTTCAGGTCGTAACCTATGGCTTTCTACGCCTTACAAAGGCGTAGATCCGGCAGGTACACTGTTTGGCTACAACACCGCAACAGGCCTGGATCTGTTTAATGCACCTTCATTGCGAAGCTATGGCGCTTCTGTTCAAATCACTATTTAATCTATTATTCTCCCTTATCTATCAGGTAAACTTTCGGGTTTTATGAAAACGAAATTTATACTTTTATTTATCAGCCTGTCGATCCTTTGTCTGTCGGCATTTAAACTACCCATGCTGTTACCGGCAAATTTTCTCGACTACCTACGCCAAAAGACAGAAGCCTATACAGATAAAATACCAGACGAAAAACTATACATCCATACAGATAGGACGTTCTACAAACCGGGTGAAGATATCTGGTTCAAAGGATATCTGGCGAATGGTCTTATTCTTACAGCAGATGCTGCCAGTCATGTTGTCTATGTGGAACTGGTTAATCCGCGCGGAACAGTAGAGAAAACATTGCAGCTTCTGGTAAAAAAAGGAAGTGTATATGGAGACTTTCATCTGGAGGAATCAGCACCCGGAGGATTATATAAGTTGAGAGCCTATACCCAGTGGATGAGAAATCAGGGACCGGAAGCATTTTTTGAAAAAGAAATTCAGGTACAGAAAGTAATCACTCCCCGTCTGCTGATGAAGCTGGACTTTACCCGAAAAGCATACGGGGCCGGAGATCCGGTAGTGGCAGATCTGGAAATGAAAGATTTGCAAAATCATCCGTTAACTGAAAAGTCAGTCACCTATACTGTGCAGATTGAAGGAAAGCAATTTCTCCAAGCCCATGCAGTTTCAGATAAAAATGGAAAAGCAAGTATCCGTTTTGCCTTGCCTGCTGATCTGCAAACCACAGACGGCCTGCTAAACATCACGATTTCGTATGAAGGAAATACCGAAAGTATATCCCGCTCAATACCCATTGTACTCAATAAAATTGCCCTTCATTTCTTTCCAGAAGGAGGTGATCTGGTAGCAGGCATTCCCAGTAGGGTAGCCTTTAAAGCTATCAATGAGTTTGGCAAGCCAGCCGATATAGAAGGCTATGTAACCGATGAAACAGGCAAAAAACTTCAGTCATTCAAAAGCTTTCATCAAGGCATGGGGGCATTTGCCCTAACTCCTTCACAAGATCAACAATACATTGTACACATCACCCAGCCTGCCATCAGTCAAACCTATGCCCTTCCTGCAGCATTACCTAAAGGATATGTGTTGTCTATGGATACGGTTACAGCAAAACAGCTTCAACTCTCTTTTCATGCCCCTGCCAGCAAACCGATTTATCTGGTAGGTCAGGTACGTGGCAAAATCTATTATACCAAGGAAATCTCTGCTGAGATAGGACACAATCAGGTTTCTATTCCTCTCAAGGATTTTCCTATTGGTATTGCTCAGGTTACACTGTTTGACTACAATCAGGTACCGCGTTGTGAACGACTGGTATTCGTGAATGCACAACGTAAAATGCATATCTCTGTCACCACCGATAAGAAGCACTACTCTCCCCGCGAAAAAGTAGACCTTACCATCCGTACCCTGGATGAAGATAGCCTGCCTGTACCAGCTAACCTGTCCCTTTCGGTGGCTGATGATCGGCTGGTAACGTTTGCGGATGACAAACAAGATAACATACTGTCTCACATGCTGATGAGCTCGGATCTGAGAGGTAAGATAGAAGAACCTTTTTTTTACTTTAAGCCCAATGAGCCCAAAGCATCCAAAGCACTGGACTATGTGATGATGACACATGGCTGGAGAAGATTTACCTGGCAACAGGTTCAGGAAGGTCCTCAAAACATGATTTTTGCCCCCGAGAAAACAGGTAACTTATCCGGAACTATCCTGGATGCACGTGATCAGAAACCCATATCTGCTACAGTAACCTTATTTGAACTGGATGATAAACGACGTTCGGCACAACTTAAAACCGGCTCTAACGGACGATTCCTGTTTCAGGCAATCAATCCCAAAGTGGCTATTCAGCTATTTGCCCAAGCATCAGGTATTTTCCCTCAATATCTATACATTAAACTCGATCAGGAACCAACAAGTAATCCAGGTTCCATAGCACCTAACCAGGATTTTAAATGGCAAAATGAAGCGATAAAGGAAAAGGTTGTTGCCACTCCAAAAAGGGTACAAGTCAGCAAACCTAATCCTTCACCAAAGGCTCAATCAAAATCTACTGATGTAATGGAAGATTCGCCATTCTCGTTAGGAGATATGAGTCTTTCTGCTGATGTTCAGGCTCTCAATGAAGTTGTAGTGGTGGGGTATGCCACCCAAAGAAAACAGGACTTAACAGCCTCTGTATCGGTTGTGCAATCCGGTGAATTGAGTATATTCCCATCTACAGAACTATCACAGACCTTACAGGGTCGAATATCAGGTGTGCAAATAACGCAGTCAGATGGAGCACCAGGGTCTGTATCAGGTGTTCAGATACGTGGTGTTAGTAGCATAGCCAACAGTGAACCCCTGTATGTTGTAGATGGAACACTCATTACTACACCTGAATTTATTTCTCCAACTGATATAGCCAGCATCACTGTACTGAAATCAGGAGAAGCAACCGCCTTATACGGCTCACGTGGGAGCAATGGCGTTATTGTTATTACCACTAAAAAGGACGTCTATTACAAACGATCTATCCCCCGCAACAAGCTTCCGATTTCTCAGGTATATATCGCTGAACGAAAGTTTTCTGTAGCTCGGGAATTCTATATACCGGTCTATGATCCGAAGAAAGCAGTGGCTGAACGTACAGACTTTCGAAGTACTATTTATTGGAATCCTGAAATACAGACAGATGCCAGAACAGGTACTGCCTATGTAAGCTTTTATAATTCAGATCAGGTCACTGCCTTTCGAGTTACTACAGAGGGTATGAGTACCAGTGGCCTGGCAGGTCGTGCCGAACTAACCTATGCAACCCAGTTACCTTTCAGCATCGAGGCAAAAATCCCTCCCTATCTTACTTTCGAAGACAGACTGGAAATTCCTATCTCCCTGAAGAATACTACCAGTCAGGCCATTCATGGTGAACTTACCATAAAAACACCTCCTCAACTGAAAATCACCGCTTTCAATGGATCGGTGTATAGTCTTCCAGGAGAAGCCAAAACCTTGTATTTACATGCCGAAGTGCAACCCGTAGCAGGTAAAGGCACATTGACACTTATCTTCCAGGGCGATGGCATGCAGGAGACGGTTTCACAGGAGATAGATGTACAGCCGAAGGGCTTTCCAACAGAAATGGTCTACTCTGGCAAAGAAAAAGAGGCACAGTTTTCGTTCACGATCAATGAACCTGTCAAAGGCTCTATTAAAGCAGAGTTAAAAGCTTATCCTAATCTATTGAGTGAATTACTAAATGGCATTGAATCGGTATTGAGAGAACCCTATGGATGTTTTGAACAGACATCTTCCTCTACCTATCCCAATGTATTGGTATTACAATATTTACGGGAATCAGGCACGTCCAATCCCAAACTGGAGAAGCAGGCACTGGACTATATTGATAAAGGCTACAAACGCCTGATAGGGTTTGAAACCAAAGAAGATGGCTTTGAGTGGTTTGGACATACTCCTCCCCATGAAGCACTGACGGCTTTTGGTCTGGCAGAGTTTACAGAAATGAAGAAAGTGTATGACGGGGTAGACGAGAAAATGCTCAGACGGACCAAACAATGGATACTGAGCCGTCGAGACGGGAAAGGAAGCTTTATTTTGAATCCCCGACACATGTACTCTATTCCGGGCAGCGATCAGGCTATGAATGCCTATATTGTCTATGCCCTGACAGAAGCCGGAATCCAGGAAATCAGACCAGAGTATGAGAACAGTTATCAGATAGCCCTCAAAAATCAGGATCTCTACCAGATGGCACTTTTAGCCAATGCAGCTTTCAATCTGAAAGACACAGAGAAAGGAGAAAAACTCATAACAGAATGTATTCGCCAGATAAACGAAAAAGGACTTGAAAAGGCAAAAATGGCTACATCTATGACCTCTTCGTATGGACAGTCACTACAAATAGAAACGGCTTCTCTTTTATTGCAAGCCTTACTAAAGACAACCAATCCCGATGAAACTCAGGTACAGAAGCTTGTCAATAAAATTGTAAAATCCAGAAAGTATGGAGGCTTTGGATCTACTCAGGCTACTATTCTGGCACTGAAATCGCTGACTGAATATGCCAAATTTGTACGACACACATCAGAGGGAGGTAATCTGCTGGTATATATGGGAGAAGAGTTGATTGGCTCTCAGTCGTATGAAAAGGATGCACGGGAAGATATTACGATTACAGGTATAGAACGGTTTATGAAAGAAGGTAAACAACCTTTCCGTGTTGTATTTGAAAACACAAAAACAGCTCTTCCTTATTCTATGAATGTATCCTGGGCATCCCAAACTCCAAACAGTGCACCTGAATGTAAGGTAGACGTGGAAACTCAGCTTTCTCATACAGCTATCCAAACCGGACAAACGGTACGAATGACTACATGGGTTAAAAACAAAACCAGTGAAACACTCCCTATGACTGTGGCTCTGGTGGGCATCCCATCTGGATTGAGTCCACAACCCTGGCAGTTAAAGGAACTACAGGAAAAGAAGATAGTAGACTTCTATGAAGTGCGCAAAAATTATGTAGTATTCTATTACCGTAAAGTAGCCCCTAAAGACTGGCTTCAGATTCAGCTTGACTTGAAAGCTGAGGCTCCTGGCACCTTTACAGCACCTGCCAGTACAGCCTATCTCTACTATACAAATGAGTTTAAAGACTGGGAAGGTGGAGAGAAAATTGAGATTTTGAAATAAAGCACTGGTGATATGCATCAAACTTTAAACCTGACTTTTGATTGTATCCTAGATACACTACATAGATGATCTGAATTTTGAAGAGAGTACAACCCAAGTCTATACTTTTGAAAAATGTAGGCTTGGGTAAATTTTTGAGAGAGATTCCTCCCTTAGTTTCTTTATTGTCCCTTACATGAGTCTACTTGCGGCCTGTTACTTTTTTGCTTGTCCAAAAAAGTAACCAAAAAAGGACAAAAAATTCCAAAGCTTCGCCCCACAGGGTTAACGCTAGGCCCGCGGAATTTTTATCTCTACGCACCTACATAACCATCCGCGATTAAGGGGATCACAACTCTCTTTGTAGCAGCTATTTTCTCTTAGGAACTAACATTGGCTCTATTTGTCACATGTGTTCCGCTCACGCCCACACTGATGTGTAACAGGCAAGTCGCGACTCAGCAAAGCAAAAACAAACTTTTGGCTTAAAGTTGGAGTAGCTTCTGTCTGTGTTTTTACTAGTTATGCAAAATAGAAAATTTACTCGCTAGTGAAAAAATATTTTATACCTAGGCAATGCTACTTAGTAGATAACACAGAAAAAATACTATTCACAAAAGGCTGACAATACACAATAAATCAACCTTTTACCCTTTCCATAAACAAACCCGGACAATTCCCACACTCATTATATCTGCTAAGGTGGCACTTTTATACAATGCCTCATGTTCTACTCTTACAGAAAATTTACGCATTCGGGTATACTTTGGAAAACAGTATAGAGTAGAGGAAAACACTGCTCCCTAGAGGTTTTGCAAAAAATTATAAAAAAAATGAAATTCTTATTAGGGTATGCACCGGGGTTTTAACTCTTATAGGCAAGAAGAGTTTTTGATTTGTTTTTATTATTGAGTCGCAGGTATGGCGTTGCCCGAAAATCAAAGTTCACAATCCTTATTTTCTTTTCAATCTGACGAAAATTCTACCAGTACCCCAGTTGATAAAGAATTTTTTATTCGCAAAACACTGGAAGAAAATGTCTCAGAAGGGATAGAATTGCTTTTTAAGAAGTATTACAAACCTTTGTGCAGCCATGCCATCCGGTTTGTTTATTCCAAACAGATTGCTGAGGATCTGGTAACTGAAGTGTTTCTTCAGTTCTGGACCAAAGAGCAGTATCTTCATGTTAAAACATCCTACAAAGCCTACCTCTTTACAGTAGTGCGGTATAGAGCATTTGCCTACCTACGTGCTGAACTTGGCAAAGCGCCGGACGAAATCACAGATGATCTGCTGCTCACGTCGCCCATGCCTACGGCAGACCAGATGCTTCAATACGATGAATTGTATCTGAAACTGGATAAAATCATCAAAGAACTTCCTCCACAGATCCAGAAGGTATTCCTGTTAAGCCGCTTTGAAGGCAAAAAGTATGCAGAAATAGCAGCCGAAATTAATCTTTCACAGAAAACAGTGGAAGCACATATTACCAAAGCACTAAAAATTATAAAGGCTGCTTTGAAAAAAGAATGGTTCATTGCGTCCATCCTGATCGCTTCTGCCCTATTCTTTTAAAAAAATCTTTCTTTTTGATTAGGGTGTCCCCCTCCTATTTTACTCTATTCAGCAAAGCCTACATTCATGAAAACAGAATTGACTAAAGATATCATATTTATGTTCCTGTCAGGTAATGCCAATCCTTTACAACGCAAGTTAATAGAGGAATGGCTGCAAGATGAGCGGAATCGGGAGCAATACTATGATTGGCTGGAAGAGTGGGAAGAAAAACATCCGCAGTTTATACCAGATACCAATTCAGCTTTCGAAAAACTAGTTACACGCGCTTCCAATCCAGATACAGAAACTATTTCAACAAACTATAATTCCATTCAATCGCCATTTGTTTCCTATTCCCGTAAGCGCACATCCTGGTGGGTAGCCGCCTCTGTGGTTGCACTATTAGGAATAGGAACATTCTGGCAGAGAGAGGCTATTCTGAACAAAACCTATCAGACATCTTACGGCCAGATTAAAAAAGTAGAGCTGGAAGATGGTACCATTGTGACCCTGAATGCAAACTCACAACTGCAACATTCCCGTTTCTTCTTTGGAAAAGACAACCGAGAAGTTTTGCTAAAAGGAGAAGCCGAATTTTCAGTAACACATACACCAGATCACAAACGCTTTATTGTAAAAACACCCGATAATCTAGAAGTAGAAGTACTGGGTACGGAATTCGTTGTCTTCAGTCGTCAACGTGGTTCAAAAGTAATTTTAAATAAAGGGAAGGTTCAGTTACGTACTGCAACCATTCATAAACCTGTAGTTATCCATCCGGGAGATGTGGTAACGGTAGATTCCAAAGGATCATTTAGTCTGCAACAAAAGCAGGAAGTACAGCAATATACTTCCTGGAAAGATCATCGGTTTGTCTTTAACCGGACCTCAGTAGAAGAACTCGTTCAGTTATTATCCGAAAATTTCGGAGTCTCGGTACAGATAACAGATTCAACACTTGCTTCACGTAAAATCACAGGAACCTTTCAGGCCGAAAGTGCACAGGAACTCCTGTATGTAGTATCAGAGGCAATGGATCTGAATGTACAAGTTCAAAAAAACACCTTTTTACTATCGCCTCAATAACACGTATTCTATAATCTGTAATCCTTTTTAACTCAAATGATCAAACTGTTTTAGCCCATTTCGGCTACGCGGTAAAAAATTGCACTATTCACCGATTGAACATCACAAAACACAAATTAAAATCCTGTTATCACTTTTCTAAACCCTTAAATTAACATGAATCATAAAGTACCCTTGCTTCTGTCGACAATTGGGTTGACATGCTGGCTAAGTGCTTATCCAGCAACGTCTTACTCTCAGACATTAGCCTATAACCTCCAAAGGAGTCAGCAAAACGATCCAAAAACGCTGTTACTGCGAGATGCGATCCTTGAAATAAAAGAACATTACCATGTAGATATACTTTTTGAAGAAGATATTGTAGAAAACAAACGCATCGATAGCAAGCGGATAGATATGAGTCTGTCGGCAGAGAAGAATCTGCAAAATCTGCTGAAAGCATCAGGTCTGCAATTGAAGAAACTAAAGAAAAACACCTATGTGATTGTATCCGAGCAAAAGTCAACCAAACTTTCGCTGGAACCGATGCAATCTCCCAATATTTCCATGAATAATTCATCTGGCAATTCCATGACATTCACATCCATGAATAAAGTGGGACAAGTAGTTGCTTTTCCAGTAAAAGGGAAAATCACAGATGAGAAAGGCGAAGGCCTACCTGGTGTAAGTATAGTGATCAAAGGCACTAATCAGGGGGTAGCCACTGATGCACAAGGAAATTATAGCATCAATGTTCCGGATGAACAAGCCATACTGGTATTCTCTGCAATTGGCTATACTACTGAAGAAGTGACTGTAGGTGCAAGGTCGACCATTGATTTTCAGATGGTGCCTGATATAAAGTCATTGAATGAAGTAGTTGTAGTGGGATATGGTACCCAGAAAAAACCTGAACTAAGTACCTCTGTAGCGACAGTAAATTCCAAAGAACTGAGCAAACAAACCGTAGCTGGTTTTGATCAGGCTTTACAAGGTCAGGCTGCCGGGGTACAGGTAACAGCACCCACCGGAGCTCCAGGTTCTGGTATTAACATCCGTATTCGTGGCAATAACTCAATCAGTCTTACCAACTCACCTTTGTATGTGATTGATGGAATACCTGTATTACCTAGCTACGATTCAGAAGTAGGTATTGGAAACCAGAGACCTAACCCATTGAATGCCATAAACCCAAGTGATATTGAATCTGTTGATGTACTGAAAGATGGGGCGGCAGCGGCTATTTACGGTTCTCGTGCTGCCAATGGAGTGGTTGTTGTTACAACCAAACGTGGTAAAGCAGGTAAACCTCAGGTTACGTTTAATACCTATTTCAGTCAGCAAGAGCTGAGAAAGAAACTTGATGTACTAAATGGTCAGCAGTTTGCAACTCTGTATGATGAGGCGTTGGTAAACGCGGGTCGCCCTAAGGCTTTCGGACAACCGGATACAGTTAGAACCAATACTAACTGGCAAGATCTTCTTTATCGTACGGCTCCTATCAAGAGCTATCAGTTGAGTGTACAGGGAGGTGGAGACAAGACCAAATACTATTTGTCAGGAGCATATTTTGATCAGGATGGTATTATCAAAAACTCAGGGTTCAAAAGAATCTCATTTAAACTGAATCTGGATCAGGAAATCACCAAACAATTCAGAGCAGGAAGCAGCCTGAATATTAGCCGTACAGACAATAACCGAAGTGTACGTAGTGAATTGGGACTAGGAAACTCAGGTGTAATTATGGGTGCACTAACTCAGATCCCAACTATGCCTGTATATAAGAGTGATGGTAGCTATGGACAAAACACTTTTACGTTTAGTGACAACCCATACAGTAACCTGAACGAAACACATAACCAGGCATTGATCTATCAGGCAATTGGCAACCTTTATGGAGAATTTGACATTCTGAATAATTTAACATTCCGTACCAGCGGTGGGATTGACTTCCGTACTCAAAATGAAAATCAGTTTATCTCAAGAGAATACGCAGGTACTCAAAATTCAGCCTCCAGTGATAGAGGAAGTGGGCAAACCGGAAGAAATGAGGAATTGATATGGTTATGGGAAAACACATTAACTTATAAACCTAAAATAGGAGATAATCAAAATCTAACTATTCTTGGAGGTTACTCTGCTCAGGCATCTAACCGCTTTACGTCAGGTGCTTCCGTATATGGTTATCCTTCTGATGCAGTTCAGTACCTTTCGGCTGCCACCAAATATTACAAACCATATAGCTATCAGGATCAGTGGGGATTAGTCAGTTATTTTGTCCGTGGTACCTATGCTTATGCTGATCGCTATTATGCTACTGCCAGTATACGTGCCGATGGATCAAGCCGTTTCAACAAATCCAATCGTTTTGGCTATTTCCCTGCCTTGTCATTGGGATGGCGTATTTCCAGCGAAGCATTCTTTCCAAAGTCCAAAGCATTGTCTGATCTGAAACTTCGCTTGAGTTATGGAGCCAATGGTAATCAGAATATTGGTGTATATGACCGTTTCAGTACCTACAGTGCAGGATATAATTATCAGGGTGGCAATGGTATTGATGGGGGTATTGTACCAAACGTAATTGGCAATGATAAACTGAAATGGGAAACCACCAATCAGTATGATGCAGGTTTGGATATCGGATTGCTTGACAACAGAATTACAGTAACTGCTGATGTGTATTTAAAACGTACCAAAGACCTATTGACTCAGGTTCCACTTGCTTATAGCACAGGATCTCAACAGGGACAGGTAGCTCAAAACCTGGGAATTATAGAAAACAAAGGTTTTGAACTTGGTATAACTAGTACCAATATTCGTATGGATAATGGATTTACCTGGACTACTCAATTCAATATCAGCACCAACAAGAATACAGTAGTCGATCTTGGTACCTTGACAGATGAAACAGGGAAAGTTATAGATAAAGTAATCATTAATAACTACTCTATCACTAAAAAAGGTTTACCTCTCGGTTCATTCTATGGATATAAGATGGTAGGTATATTCCAGAATCAGAATGACATTGATAAGGCAGCTTCACAACCAGGTGCCAAACCAGGTGATATACAATTTGCAGATATCAATGGAGATAAACAGATTAATGGAGATGACCGTGTTGTTTTAGGCAATCCTAACCCTAAATTCTTTGGGGGTATCACCAATACCTTCGCTTATAAAGGAATTGATCTGAGTTTCTTGTTCCAGGGAAGCTTCGGAAACGATATCTACAATGCTACACGCCAGGCGCTGGAAACCATGATGAGTTCTGCCACCAATGGTTCTCCGGATGTATTAAATCGCTGGACTCCAACTAACACAGAGACCAATATGCCACGGGTAGTATATGGCGATCCTAACAATAACAATCGTTTCTCCAATCGTTTTATTGAAGATGGTACTTATGTACGCTTGAAAAACCTGACACTGGGATATACATTACCAGGCAGCCTGCTTTCGAAAGCTAAAATCAGTAACCTGCGTATTTATGTAACAGGATTGAATCTATTGACCTTTACCAAATATAGAGGCTATGATCCGGAAGTGAGTGCAGATCCATTCTCCTCTACCAGCTTCGGAAGAGACTTTGGGGTATATCCACAGGCACGTACCTATACTGTAGGACTTAACCTCCAGTTCTAATATTACCAACGATTTAAAGATTTGTTATATATATGAAAAAAATATTCGTTTCAGCACTATTACTATCCAGCATGTTTGGTTGTAACAGCATACTGGATAAAGAACCCCTGACAAGTATTACAGCGTCTAATTATTACAAAACAGGAGATGATGCAGAATCTGCAATCACAGGGGCTTATGATGCCTTTCAGGGAGACACCTATTATGGCTCTACTATGAACATCATTGGCGAGATGCCTTCTGACAACTGCACCAGTATCAATGGAGACGTGGTTTACCTGGACAATATAACCTGGAATGCCACTTCCGGAATTGTAGGCCGGATTTATCAGACAGGATTTCAGGGTATAAACCGGGCCAACTCTATTCTGAAGTATGTACCTGGAATTGCTATGGATCAAACCCGCCAGCAAGAGATTCTGGGAGAGGCTTATTTTATCCGCGCTCTGAACTACTTTAACCTGGTTAAGTTGTATGGAGGGGTCCCTTTGCGTACCGAACCCGTAGAATCAGGGGAATCTACTGCGTTGGCAGCCTCTACTGTTGAGCAGATTTATGCTCAGATTGAATCAGATCTGACTAAAGCAGCAGAAATGACAGCAGCTACTCAAGGCAATGACATCCTGGATAGAGGACGTGCTATCAAAACCACAGTGAATGCACTCCAAGCTCGCGTTTATCTGACAGAACGTAAATGGGCACAAGCAGCAGAAGCTGCAAATAAAGTGATTACAAGTGGTAGATATGGAACTACGCTAACTTCTAATTTCAATGATCTGTGGCCGCCAAATAACAAAACGGAATCTATCTTTGAGATTGAATATGCAGGTAATGATGATGGTGGTTTTACGCTGCCGGATCTGAGCCTTCCCGCCCCTCCTGCTTCCTATTCCTTCCCTAAATACAATATTCCTACTGCCGAATTTGTCCAATATGCAGATACAGCCAAAGACAATCGGTTTAAGTACAATGGGGTAGTAAGTGGAGGAAAAAGCTACAGCAGTATGATCTATGGTGGTGCAGGGACTGGCAATGATAACGGATGGTTTGTATACAAATGGAGAAGTACTAACTTTTTCAGCAGCAGTGATAACTATCCTGTGCTTCGCCTGGCAGAAATGTATTTGATCTATGCAGAAGCAATGAATGAACAAGGTGGACCAAGCCAGGACGCACTGGATAAACTAAATGCAGTTCGTACACGGGCAGGTCTGACGGCACTTACTTTGACAGATCTGGCAACCAAACAAGCCTTCCGTGATGAAGTAGACAGACAACGCCGCCTGGAACTGGCATTTGAAGGCGAACGCTGGTTTGATTTGTTGCGTTATACAGCCCATACTAAGGCAGATCCATCGGCTGAGCATCAGGTTACGGCACTGGATATTATCAAAGCTGTTAGAGGAACAGAAGATGAACACTATCTGCTATTCCCGATTCCGCAATATGAACTAAACAATAACCCATCTATCAAACAAAATACGGGTTATTAATCACTGAATTTGTCTGTCCGGCTTTGTATTCCAAACCTAAAGGAGCAAAGCCGGACTACCTAACTCTCTTGCTTTTACACAACCTTTCTCAAACCTGTTCCTGATATCTGCCGGAAATAGTATCTTCAACACACTACTTACTCATTAGTGTTTGCCATACAAAACTTCCAGCAGCTTCAGAAACAGGTTTTTATATTTTCTTCCAATCAATCCTTATGCATATACCCCATTCCCTATTTCGTGTATCAGGTATTGTCAGCCTATTTGCACTGATGGCCTGTATAGCTTGTAAAAACAACACGCAGGATCAAACTGCCATGGAAACTTCCGGCAAAACAGATGTAGAAGTATGGCTTACCACAACAGATAAATCTACTTTATTCAGTAAGCAGCCCGTTTCCTACACATTCGGAACAGAAGCCACTACCTTACCAACGATTGAGATAGACACAGCTCAGAGTTTTCAAACGATGGATGGTTTTGGATATACACTTACAGGAGGTAGTGCCTATGTACTGCACCAAAAGCTAAATCCAGAACAACGTGCTACATTACTCAACGAGTTGTTTGACACAAATGACAAAAACATTGGAATTAGCTATTTGCGGGTAAGCATTGGCTCTTCCGATCTGGATTCCAGTACTTTTTCCTATAACGATCTTCCGGCTGGTCAGAAAGATGAAGACATGCAAAAGTTTAGCCTGACTCCTGATAAAAAAGATCTGGTTCCGGTATTGAAAGAAATCCTGGCTATTAATCCTTCTATCAAAATTCTGGGCAGCCCCTGGTCCCCTCCTGCCTGGATGAAGTCTAATAACAGCACGATTGGGGGCAAACTAAAACCTGAATATTACGCTGCTTATGCAAAGTATTTTGTGAAGTATGTACAGGAAATGGCTAAAGAAGGCATTACAATCGATGCTATTACGGTGCAAAACGAACCTGAGAATCCTAAAAACAACCCCAGCCTGGATATGACAGCTCCTGAACAAGCGACCTTTGTTAAAAAACACCTTGGTCCTGCCTTTGAAGCTGCAGGTATCAAAACCAAGATTCAGATCTTTGATCATAACTGTGATCACCCCAACTATCCGATCTCTATCCTGAACGACAGTGAAGCAAAGAAATACATTGATGGCTCTGCCTTCCATTTATACCTGGGATCTATCTCTGCCCTAACTGAAGTACACAATGCGCATCCGGATAAACATGTATACTTCACAGAACAATGGACTTCATCTGAAGGACAGTTTGGTGGAGATCTGCAATGGGCCGTAAAAAATCTGATTATCGGAGCTACACGCAACTGGAGCCGGAATGTACTGCAATGGAATCTGGCAGCAGATCCTCAGCAAAATCCACATACACCGGGTGGTTGTACTCAGTGTCTGGGAGCATTAACTATTGGGGATACAGTCAGAAGAAATGTTTCCTATTATACCATTGCGCATGCTTCTAAATTTGTACGACCAGGTTCTGTACGCATTGCATCAACTGAGCTTGCGGATCTGCCAAATGTAGCATTCAAAACACCATCTGGTAAAAAGGTATTGATTGTATTAAATGAAGGCAATACAAAAAAAGACTTTGCGATTAAAACCAATGGCAAGTCTGCCCCTGTATCTATCAATGCAGCCAGTGTAGCCACTTTTGTATTTTAATACGGCCAGCCTTGCAAGATAGAAACATCAATCGACGAGGTTTTTGGATTATTAAATAGATACTAAAATAAAAAATAAAAAGCAGTGCAAGTTTGATTGCACTGCTTTTTATTTGGTAAGAAGTCTTTTAAGATAAATCTGTTTTTGTGTACAAGAAACTTGAAGTTGTACCTCTTACATTGTAGATTATCTCACTAATCTTTTTTTGGAAGGAAGAACGGCAGAATCAATAATTAATCAAGACTTAACTTGTTAAAGCAATGAAAAAATTTCTTAATCTGATACAGATCTTCTTTTTATTGTTCAGCCTACCTTTTAGTATATATTGCCTTGAGCCTCTGATTTCATTTATACTTCATTCAAGTGTTACTATTCTTCCAACAAAATACAATCCACTTAAAACTGATCCTGTTAATTTTATCTTATTTTTTTTTATTGAAATTATTCTACTTGCCTTTATACTTGGTATCAATCTCTATTACACTACTAAACTGACAAGAATAAATATAGTACTACTTATCAGTTGTATACTAATGATAATGGTTCAGGGACCTTTTGGAGTACTATTTACTTTCCTTTACTTAGTTGTTGGTGATGGAAGTGGTTTTGGTAGTTTCAGGTAACTCTTCATAGCTAAGTTCTACCAAACAAAATTTTAACACTATCTATTTTGTGAAGTATGTACAGGAAATGGCTAAAGAAGGTATTACGATAGATACCATTACTACAAAACGAACTTGAAAATCCTAAAATGACTTTAATCTATATATGAGAACTACTAAACAGCCACCTTTTCAGGATCTACCTCTTGGTTGATCAGATTTTGGATTACCTAATGAAACACAAATAGAAAATACAAATACTAAGAAGTAGTTTTGTAAAGAACCTGGTAAAGCCAACTTGTCCACTATTTCGTAAAACCTACGATATTTTAGTAAGCACTGTCATAAACCAATTCAGTAAACCAAAGTATACATTTTGTTGTTCTTAATTAAGAAATAACTTCTGTGCTTTTCTCATAAATCATTATCTTTTCCATGATTCGGATACAATTTTATCAACAAATTCGTTATTTTACTTTATGGCATAATCAATTTTGATGATATTTGACTTCGGTCACACTTATCAGAACACCTTTATCATACCGATATACTTCCCCTGGTTTCTTATAATGCAATTACCTGATCAAATACCAACACCATCAGAAAACAGCACCCATTCACAGATCATCCATGATCCGATCTTTAACGCCATACCTGGTAATCACCTGTTATTGCTACCCGATGCACCCAGATTTACCATTGCAGCCGTTTCAGATGATTATCTATCTGCATTTGGGGTAAATAGGGAATTGTTACTTGGTCAGGGGGTGTTTGAGTTGTTTTTTAGCAATGGGCGTGATGAGGTTATTTCCATTCAACTTCTGCAATCTCTGGCACAGGTGTTACAAACCAGGCAACCCAATATGATGTCGGATCAGTCTTACCAGCATACTCATCCATTGACAGGCGTCACAGAGACACGTTTCTGGCGCCCTATCAATAAGCCAGTGATAGACAACCAGGGACAAGTATCCCATATTATTCATACAACCGAGGATGTTACTCATTCGAGGCAGCTTGTGCAAGCCAGTCAGGCCAGAGAGTACCTGCAAACCATTCTCAATCTGTGTAAAGAGCCGGTACAAGTACTGGAACCTGTTTTTGAAAATGATCAGATTGTTGACTTTACTTTTGCTCTGACTAATAAGGCCTATGCTGCCTATGCAAACGCAACTCCTGAGCAACTGGAAGGAAAGCGGGTAGGTGAAGTATTTCCCGGCTATCTGGAAACGATCAGCTTTACAAACCCTGTTCAAACCTATACTACAGGTGAGCCGCTTACCTTTGAGATTCATTATGATAAGGATGGACTGAACTTGTATAACCTGATGAGCACATTCAAGCTTAACGATCAGGTGGTGATTCACTTTACGGACTTTACTAACCTGAAACACTTGCAGTTTCAACTGGAAGATAAAATTGTTGAGCTCAAAGGTTCCAATCAGCGCCTGGAAGACTTTGCCCATGCCGCTTCTCATGATTTAAAAGAGCCTGTCCGGAAAATACAAGCGTTTTCCAAACTGTTAAAATCTACCCTTGGTGTGCGGCTGGGAGAAAGCGAAAGTGCTCTTTTTGACCGGATGCTATTGGCTACGGACCGCATGAATACACTAATTGAAGCCCTGCTAGCCTATTCAGAAGTAGATCAGCAAGGGGTGTTACCAGAAACGTTCTCATTCAATGAGGTAGTTGCTCAGGTACTTACAGATCTGGATTTTCAGGTGGATCAAGCCAAAGCCACTATTCAGGTGGGTGTGTTGTGTGAGATAAAAGGCTACCGAAGCCAATGGGAGCAAGCTTTTCAGAATTTGCTTAGCAATGCACTCAAGTACATTCGCTCTGATGTGGAGCCATTGATTGATATAGATTGCATTAGTGTATCAGGAAAAGAGGTAACCTTCCCTATTGCCGAAAGCAAGAGAGGAAAAGACTTTTATATGCTACGTATTGCTGATAATGGAATTGGCTTTGAACAAGCAGATGCAGAACGCATTTTCAACGTGTTTACCCGCCTGCACGGTGTTTCTGAGTATAAAGGCTCAGGCATAGGTTTAGCAACAGTCAAAAAAGTAGTAACTACACATGGTGGTTACATCTGGGCTGATAGTAAACCTAATGAAGGTGCAACCTTCTATATACTATTACCTAAAAACTAAAAGAATATACTCACTACAATCCTACATATTGAGCTTAAAGGACTTTTAAACTATTTATAAAGCATCGAAAAGATTGGATTTTGTAGAGAGCCTCAATTTTCCTCCCCAAGTTGGTGTTATCACCAACTTGCATGAGGGGAAATAACTCGTTGGTGATAACACCAACGACGGGCAGAACTTCTTAACCTTTGAAGGTATTGATTAGGTGTTACTTACAACAATACCTCACAGTTAGGTAGTAACTCCTTAAAGTTTTCCGGTAACTTTACTATCGACTTTTCGCCATCTTTAAATACACTATCGTTATTGTAACGCAGATCCAGCCACTCCAGATTCGTTAATTTCAGAATACCAGTGGGTAAGGAATCGAAGCGGTTTAAAGACAAATCCAGCCGTTTTAATTTGGTTAACTTCCCAATCTCCTCAGGCAGGCTTTTCAAACTATTGGCAGAACAATCCAGTTCTTCCAGGTTCTCAAATACAGCAATCTCTTTGGCTATCGTCGCAAACTTGGTATTATGTAAATTCATACTCCGGATTTTTGCTGCTTCAGGATGGTCAAATGGAAACTTGATTCCGGTTTTGACAGGGGACAAGATTACACTCTCTGGCTTTTCCAGCTTCCAGTTATTATACCCTACTCCTATATGAAAATCAAAATGATCACCTTGTGTCAAAGCTTTTAGGGCTTTAATCCGTTGGGGGCCTCCTTGTTTGAAATGTACTAGAATATATGATAAGCCTTTCTGATAATGAGAAAAAAGCAATAACCCAAACTCTGCAACCCGTTCTCTGCTCACAGACTTAGCCATCTTTTCCAACTTGGTACGAACATCTTTCTCTTTCGTCGTTTCCAGATTGGTAAAGCTTTGTTTATCATTCAGTACTTGCACCCACTCCACTGAACCCTGTGTAAGCAGAAGCTTTTTTGCCTCTGCACGTACTTTTGCATCAGAACTGGTCTTTTGTACAAGGAGTAATTCATCAATTATATTGGAAGGAACACCTCCTGCTTTCAGCATTTCCAGTCCCAGCAATACCGAAGAATCGTCTTTGCTGGTTAGCAGCCTACGAAGGCCATCAGCCATCTGCTGGCCTCCTGTAACCTCTTCCTGAACCAAGAATTTCTCCTCTGAATCTATTTCCTTCAGTATCTGGTATAACTGAGACTCCAGCAAAAACTGATACGAATTATCCTGAAATACAGGCCATAGATCTGTCGGCTTTTTACCTATTACAATATGGGTTACATCTACATCAAACTGTGTAGTAAGAGCCACAGCTATCTTGCCAAGCTTTTCTTTTATCGCTGTTTTCTTCTCTGTAAAATCACCACAAAGCCATACTTTGCCAGCCTGCATAGCCTTAACAGAGTCATTGTTCAGCTTGTGATCCAGTAACTTTTGCTGTAACTTATCCAATAATCGTTTATGTGGAATACAGAGCCCCTGAAACATTCTGTAGATAGGCCATTCATCAGGAACATGTAAAACCCTCTGCTGATCCATTTCTATCATAAACCATTTTTTATCCTCACGATCCAGGTCACTTTTTGCTATAGCTTTATAAAAAGTGATTTTATCTTCCAGGTTAAACCCTTTTACAAAAACAGATGACCAGAAAGAGCCATACATGCTGATAGGGAGTGCTTTTTTGGCATCCAGTATAAACCACTGATCACGTATAGGATTGTTGCTTATTACCACCCCTTGTAATTCAGGTATTGAGAAGGCAAAATGAAAGTCTTCTATTTGATTATTGTCCAAACTCACACTTTCCAGCTTGGTCATTTTGCTCCAATCAGCGGGTACATGCTTAAGACTGGTATCTGAGATAGAAAGCTTTCTCAGATTGGCTAAAGAGCAAAACCAGTCAGACAATGAAGTAATTGTTCCTTTATAGATAGAAAGAGACTCAAGCGCTTGACAATCCTTCAAATCATCCGGAATACCATCTATTTGTGAGATAGACAAATCTGTCAGTTTCTGGCATGATCCAATACCAGTAAGCCAGTTTTGCTGGCAATCAGTTCCTATATGTAGACTTCGTAAATTTGGTAGCTGACTAAATACGGGTCCGTATCCACCAATCTTGTTCTGTGTAATATGCACTGTTTGTAAGGAACCAGGCCAGCATTTAGGGTTTGACCAGTCACCAATACGGGTATTTTTTAAAGACAGATAGGTCAACTTATTGTTTACTTGTAATTCAGGCAATGTCTTTAATGGAGCTTCCAGAGTCATACTTGTTAAAGCAGACATTTTATTTAAAACATGACCTGGTAAAGTATTCAATGTATCTGACCAAATCTGTAATGATTGAATAGTAGGTGTAATAAAATAAGAAGGAAACTCCGTTAAATCTTTGATTCCCAAATATAAGTTCTGCAGTTTAGGCAAGTCTTCTTTTGCACTACCTGTTATAGCAGGCAAAGGATCAGCCAGAAAGGTAAAGTCGGCTAATCCACTACATTTCTTGAGTACATCCAGATTGGAAAGAGTGGTAATCTCAACTCTGAGACTATTCAACTTCTTCAGAGAGGGTAGATTGGCAGGCAACTCTTCCAGCATTATTCTCTGAAGTATCAGTGTACTTACCTGTGGCGCTTTGTCCAGGATTTCTTCTACCTGCTTTTTGGTTGCTTTCCGATCGGCAATAGTCAGGTAAGAAGTATATGAAAGCTGCTCAAAATCTCTTGCCTGTAGCTGATCAATATTTTCAATATACATAGCTGAATAAAAATGTTAGCTGAATACAGGTTACTGCAAACAAAAATAAACTATTTCATGCATTCAACGGATAAAAGTAAACAAGAAAAGCAATAGCATTATTACATCTGCATGGTTTAGAGATGTTATAGTAGCTTATACTAGAAAACTCTCTGAATCTCTGTTATTTACCTTTATCAAATAAATGTGACTAACTTACGTTATTCTACACACAACTACTTACTCTCAGATATAAAACCATGAAATACTTACTGCTGGCCTGTGTGTTTTGCTTTACCTCCTGTGCTGTTGAGTATGCACCACATTGCAAACCACCCAAGAACAAAAGTGCCAAGGCATTGTATAAACATCCTTATTCTGCCGGAAGATAAGAGGTCCTAAATGCCTCCCGGTTATGGTATAGGAGTGCTTATTCTGATACATTCTTTATCTGATTCACACAGTTTGTTTTTACATTGCACCAATCTATATAAAACACAACATGACTCATCACAAATTTTAGATGTGAGTTTGTTTTATAAAATCAGCGCCTATACTCTTTTCAAAAGCATAAGCGCTGATTGATTTTTAATAAATCTCTTTTCTTGAATTTGTTTATTGTCTTTTACATCGCTCTTCTTGTGGCCTCTTACTTTTTTGCTTGCCCAAGAAAGTAAGCAAAAAAAGGCACTTTTTTCCGATCCTCCCCCACACAGATCAAAGGCCAACCCTTCTCCTGTCCCATAAATTTTTCAATTTTGAGAATTTTAGGAAAAAAATCTCTTTTTACCCTCTCAACTCCCTTTCTTTCCTCCTGTAAGGATCACATGGCAAGACCGGCGGCCTTTCCGACTAGACTAGAGATAATTGTGTGCCCGTTGTTGGTATTATCACCAACGACCTGCTTTCCACCGTTCAGGTTGGTGATAATACCAACCTGGGGACGAATATTTCATAAACCAAACGCCACTCTATTTGTCACGATATCCTTACAGGAGGACAGGAAAGGGTGCTTTCTCTTTATTTATTGGACTCATGTTATGGGACACGATAAGAGGCCAACCTCGCAGAGAAAAGATTGCCATCGCACCTACACTGCCACACACGATTGAAGGAATCGCAACTCTCTTTGTAACTACGTTGTTTCTTTTTTTAAATTTGGAATGAGTCATATTGCGTTTTTAGGCAGTAAAGTTCTTATCTAGATTAGATGCCCGAAAGAATAGATGTCTGTGTAATTGGTAGAAAAATCTCAAATACAGCTCCTTCATTCTCTACTCCACTTGCTTTTATATACCCATTATGATTCTCTACAATTCGTTTGCAAATAGTCAGTCCAATTCCATTACCCTCAAATCCACCATCGGGATTAAGCCGCTGGAAGATAGTAAAGATTCGTTCGGCATGTTCTGAATCAAAGCCAATTCCGTTATCAATCAGAACAATGTGGGCATAGGCAATATCTGTCTGTAGAAATCCATAGGCTTCTGCGTCTTCTTCGGCTATATAGTGGTATTGTATTTCTACTGTAGGCTTCTGCCTAGTAAACTTCAATGCATTCCCAAGCAGATTATAAAAAAGCTGATTCATCTGTAAAGGGACAGCATCAATAACAGGTAACGGGTCAACAGAAACTACAGCCTCTTTCTCTACAATTAAAAGTTCAAAATCTGCCAGGACTTCCTGTACAATCGTATTCAGATCTGTCTGTTCAAAGGTTAACTCTATGTGGGCTATTTTTGAATACTTCAGAATATCATTCACCAGCTGCGACATACGATTTGCAGAAGCAATCACTCTGTCAGCATACACCTGGCTTTCTTCATCTTCCAGCGAAAGTCTCTTGCGTATCAGTTTAGTAAAGACCTGAATTTTCCGGAGTGGTTCCTGCAAATCGTGACTGGCAATGTAGGCAAACTGTTCGAGTTCGGCATTGGTCTTTATCAGTTGCTCATTGATATTTTTCAGTTCGAATGTTCTGATAGCTACACGATCTTCCAGTATTTCCTCCACTGTTTTCTGATCATGAATATCTGTGCTCGTCATAATCCAGCTATCCATTTGTCCATGCCTTCCCCGTAAGGCCGTGCCCCTGGTCAAATGCCATCTGTATTCACCATCATACCGTTGGTAGCGATGTTCATAAATAAAATCTTTCCCGGTTTGCAGAGAGTATTTCCAATGCATCATACTCTCCTCTTTTTCATCCGGATGCACAAGATCCAGTAACATATACTGAGTTAGTGACTGTTCCAAATGTCCAAAATAGGTATGAGCAAAAGCATTGTAAAAGTGATTGTTACTCTCTGTATCCAGACTCCACACTAACAGTGGCATGCTGTTGGCCAATAAACGGAAACGTTGTTCACTTTCCCGAATCTGTTCCAGTGCGGTAGATAGCTCAGTTACATTGCTGGCAACCATCATTACCTTAGTCACAATACCATTGTGTTCCTGTAACGGCTCCAAGGCCAGGGTAATGTATAGTTTTTCTAAGGTATCTGCGCGTTTGATTTCCACTGGCCATTGATCTACTACACGTCCTATCCCACTCTGCAACACCTCTCTAACCATAGTCTCAAATCCATCATCTGAAATCTCTGTAAATGCAGAAAGATACGGTAGTCCTATAACCTGTTCACTTGTCTTATTCCAGTAATTGAGCAGCATGGTATTGGCTACTTCAATAATCAGGTCCTGACCACGGAAAATTCCTATTGCAACAGGAGCCTGACGGAAAATACTTCGCAGCTCTTCTTCTGTCTTTTTCCGGCCCTGATGAATTTTAATCAGTGCACTCACCTTGGTAAGTAATTCCTTTGCAGAAAATGGCTTAACCAGATAATCGTCTGCCCCCCAGTCCATGCCTTCCAGACGCGATTCCTGCCCAGCTCTGGCCGATAGTAAAATAACCGGAATCTGATAACCGCTCCGTAAACGGATTTGCTGCAACATCTCTCGCCCATCCATGACAGGCATCATAATATCACTGACAATCAAATCAGGAGTTCGAATTTCTATTTTATCAATAGCCTCTTGTCCATTTGTGGCAAGATCAAGGGAAAAATAAGGTGAAAGCATTCGTTGCAGGTATTGTCGCATATCAGCATTGTCGTCCACAATCAGCACATGAATGTGCTTCTGAACTGCAATAGGCTCTATCTGACTATTGTCAAATGGCTCATCCTGTATTTGGTCAGAAGCTGATGTACTTTCCCAACTCTGTTCTGCTGCGTTCTGTGTTCCCAGAAGGCTCATAGCCTCCAGAATGAATGTTTGCTTCTGAGAAACGACTTTTGGTAGGTTTTTACCTTCAGAAAGTTGCTCTATAGAAAGATGGTCTTTACCTGTTGGAATAGACACCATAAAAGTGGTGCCTTCTCCAAACACACTGGCAATCTGAATCTGTCCATGATGTAAATTCACCAGCTCATACACTAATGAGAGACCAATCCCAGTACCTTCATGAGTCCGTCCCTGTGAATTTTCGACCCGGTGAAAACGCTCAAACATATGCGGCAGTTCTTTTTCTTCAATACCAACCCCAGTATCTGCAACCTGTACTACTGCCTGACCGTCTTTTTCAAATACAGAAACTGTTACTCTACCCTGTAGGGTATATTTAAATGCATTGGAGAGCAGGTTTAATACAATCTTCTCCCACATATCCCTATCTACATATACAGGCATCGCCTCAGCAGGCCTTCTGACTTGTAGTTCCAAACCAGCACTCTCCATGACCGATCGAAAGGTAGAAGCCAGATCTTCAGTCACTTCTCCTAAATCCACTTTTTCAAAGCTGGCTTTTACCCTTCCTGCTTCCACCCGGCTAAAATCAAGCAAGTTATTAACCAGTTTCAGAAGTCTCAGCGCATTCCGATGCATAGATTCAATATCCTGCATGGTAAGTGTATTCCGGGACTTTTCAATCTGTTCCTCCAATGGTCCAAGTAACAGGGTAAGAGGTGTACGAAACTCATGGCTCACATTGCTAAAAAAAGCAGTTTTTGCTTTGTCAATTTCAGCCAGCTGTTGTGCCCGCTTTTGTTGCTGCTGATAGGCATCTACGCTTGAGAAAGCAGTGGAGATTGCATTCGAAAGCAACTCAAAAAAGTTTTGGTATTCCTGATCCAGGGCTCGTCCTCTACTCACACCTGCGACCATAAACCCATAGGGCTTTTCTTGTCCGGCAATTTGAATAGGAAAAATGAATGCAGTGTGGGGTGGTTGTTCAAAGGGGCCAGACTCAAAGGAACCAAAACGTTCCTCCAAGTTACTAACCAGTACAAAGTCCTGGCTTTCTAGTACCAGGTCAAATGGCCAATGCGTTTCATCGGACGTCTGAGTGTCTATCTGCGGAAATTCAAGTGCTCCCTGACTGGTTCCTGAAGACATCTGAAGAGTTGCCAAACCTGTTTTGGAATCCAGTTCATAAAGCTGGATGAAGGGCAAATCATAGGTTAATGAAGGATGAATAGTTGTTAGCTCTCTTACCACCTCACTGTTAGTCCGGGCTTTACCGATATGCACAGCTACATCACGTAAAACCTGCGTCCTTCTGGCACTCAGAATCTGTTCTGTTGTCTCTGTGATGGGGTGAAAAATGCCTCCCACATTTCCGGATTCATCCCGGATAGGCGCAAAAGAGAATGTCATGAATGCCTCTTCCAGGTAGCCATACCGATCCAAAAGCATCTGCTGATCCTTAATATATGTCCCCTCTCCAGCCAGACCCCGATCAAAAGCACCTCCCACTACTGGCAATGCCGTTTCCCAGCATATTTTAAAGTTTTGCCCCATCGACTCCGGATGCTTAGCACCGCAGATAGGCCGATAACTGTCATTGTAAATCTGAATCAGCTCTGGCCCCCAGGCAATCAGTATGGGAAAGGTTGACGAAAGACAAAGACTTACAGTGGTCTTTAAACTCTGAGGCCAGTCCTCAACCGGACCAAGTGGTGTCTTTGACCAATCCATTGAACGTATCAACGCTCCCATCTCTCCGCCTCCTGATATAAAAGAATGGCTAGATGCTAAGTCCTGCATGCTATTTCCCGAAATTTAGTTTGATTGTAAGCTATTTATCTTCCGGCCCTTCCCTAAAATCATCGTACCTGCTTTATTTTCCAAAACAGTGTAGAAGATCTGTTCAAACTCCATTGCTACTATCTAAAATAACGACAGGAGAAAAAAATATTGCTCTGCTTTTTTATAAAGCAGCTAAAAGGCTGAATAAGAAGGACAAAGCAAAAATAAGGATTGTTATACTTATTTTTTTGTAAAAATAACAGAAAAAAGGATGTGGCTATTATTTTATATTTTCAGACGGGCTATCCATTTCCAGCAACCAATAGACAAACAAAAGTAGCTAACTACTTTAATCTTCAGAATACATCCTACCGACTCTGGGAAACAGGCACCAATTCAGATAAACCGGAAAATATGTCTATCATTTCTTCCAGATCACAAGGTTTCTGAAAATAAGCTGTTCCACCTGCCTGCATAAAGGTATTTACACCCTGTATAGTTTTTGATGTAGAATAAGCAACGATAGGCAACTGAGTATAATCGTGACACCTTCTTAAGGCGATCAATGTCTCTACACCATCTTTAATGGGCATATTGATATCAAGCATAATCAGTGAAACAGGAGGTAAATCCAGAGGCCGATTTGTCAGATAATCCAGTAATAGTTGCCCATTGTTAGCAACATAATATTGCCAGTGGGGGAAATTTTCTTTGAGTACCATACGCAACATGTCTCTATCATCTGGATCATCCTCAGCAATTAAAAGAAAGAAAGTATTTTGCTTCATGTGGGTATGGCGTATGGCCATTGTAAAGTAAACGGTTTGCTAAGGTCAAAAATACATAGAAAAGAAGAGTATATCTAATAGTCATACCTATTCCTGAGAGTATTTTCAAAATATACTGCAAATTAGTTACTGATAGCGCTTACAGGTGTGGACTATTTATATCCATACAAGAAAAACCAGGTTACCTATGAATATCATCCATAAATAACCTGGTTATATTCTATCCAGAAAGACTATATACTATTTGCTTTCAAAAAGTTTGCTTCTTCTCCAGTTCAGGTAAGGCATCATCGATTCGTTTGGCTAGTTCTGGTAACTTTATTGTAGGTACAGCAGGAAACAGATGGTGTTCCAGATGGTAAAACATACTGAATGTCAGTTTATTTTTCCATGTTCCTCTTTGCGTTCTGGCAATTTCTGGCGCTTCATGTGTATCATGGTGTACTGTCCATACGGCAAAAAAAGCCATCAGAAACTCACCTATCAACATGACAATGCAATGATAGATCAAAAACATAATATTAAAATAGAAGATAACACCCACAAAAACTACCACAGAGAAAAGCTCAAGTAATACATTGCGTACATACTTTTTATTTGCCAGTTGCAAAGTCACTTTATGTATTAGAAACATATGTACAGGACCATACAGAATAGCACCATACCAGGTCATACCTGCCGATTTCCCTTCATAATCCTCTTCTGACAAACAATATTTATGATGCCTGATATGGTTATACTTTACTGCATGAATAGAAACCATCATCAGTATGCTATTGATATATAATGACAGCCAGGTGAGTGTTTTGTTGGTTCCCAAAGAATTGTGAAATCCATTGTGTACCTGTCGCAGAGCTGTTAAAAAGAAAAAAGCCGAGAAGGGCAGAGCCAGCATATAATAACCATAAAAGGCAAATAACCACGAAATCAATGCCCAGGGAATAGTCAGATTATTCTCGATCAGCATCTCCCGAACAGATAGCTGTTGAAGGTCTTTCCATTTGACAGTACGAAGTATTTCTGTGTGAGTCATAGATATACAGGTTAGTTTTTCTGTGCTACAATGTAGTATTTATACCCTTGTTTTCAAGCAAGGTAACTTACAATTGAACAGCTTTTATTCACATTTCATGATACAATTCTGCCAATACATTCACTGTGGGAAGTATCTCCTGTTTACCTATCATTGATACTACCGACTAACAATATGACAGTCAATAATTTATCGGAAAGATTACGCATCCTTTCCCATCTGGTTGAATTTTAGTTATCCATTACTACCTAAACGTACACTCACCAATGAAATCAGTCATTATTTGTTTACTTCTGCTAACAAGCAGCTATGTTTTTGCACAAAACGAAAATACACTCAGTGTGCAGATCGATGGCAAGGAATTTAAAACCGCTCCCCGTCGTATTCGGATGGGATCTGTATGGTATATTACTGCCAATGCGGTAAAACCCGATAAGTCATTACGTTTCTGGTTTGCTAACTTTAACAAAACCGAACTTCCCGAAGTAGGCCAATACCTGATTGTGGAGGAAAACTACAGCAATAAAGAGATCAAACAACTGGCAGAAGAAGGTAAATACAAAGGAATTGCGTTTGTTAAATATGTGGAAGAAACGAAAACGCCCCGTATGGAATACCATGTCGGCAAGTCACGCCATACAAATGGAGGAGTTATCGAAGTCACAACCTCTAATGCAAACGTGATTGAAGGAAAATTCACAGCTAATCTGGATGGCACTCATTTCAAAGAAAAAGCAACTGCAACCGCATTTGGTGGAGTAGGTCGTATCATCAATAAAATGGAAGACAAAGCGGTAACTAGTGCAACCGGTTATGATTCAGACATTGATCCGGAGGGAAATGGATATAAAAGAACGGACCAGAAAGATGAACTGGTACTGACGAATGGTGTATTCAAGCTGCAACTCACCAAAACAGAACCAGCCAAGTAGAATACTTCAAACAGGTGTATATAAGAGTTGTTCAGGGGATGGATCTACAAATCCCCTGACACTCCTTTTTACTTTGAGTTGTTTATATTCTATTATTCTTTCACAGGCTTATTTCTTTTTTTGCCTTCTTCCAATCGTTATTCCATATTCCTTAGCTTTGTCCTTTTTGGGGTACTTTTTTGCTTGTCCAAAAAAGTACCCCAAAAAGGACAAAAAATTCCAAAGCTTCGCCCCGCAGGGCTAACACTAGGCCCGCGGAATTTTTATCCCTACGCACCTACACTACCACTCAAGATTGAAGTTATTGTTGCTCTCTTTGTAACATGTGCAGATGGAGTTTTTATAAAGTTGAATTTTTAGGAAACAACATAATCATCTTTTGGATGCTACAAAGAGAGTGAAGATTCCTTTAAACGCGAACGGTTGTATCTGTGTGTTGGCAATCTTTCTGCCGCGAGGAAAGCTCCTGGCTTTGCGGGCGGAAGGATCGGCAGAAAGTGCCCTGTTTGCTCACGCACAGATCTGGCTCACCAAATTCTCATTTGGTGCCCCAATTTTGGGCAAGCAAAAAAGTAATATGGTAGGAAGAATGATGTTCGGGACAATAAACAAACTCGGATAGATATATCCATAAAACTCTGCAAGTGAAAAGGTCAGGACTCTGAGAGAATAGAAAGCTATCTTTCAAAAAAGTAAACCAGAACCTACAACCTTTTGAAAAACTGTAAGCTCTGATTTAGTAACATCTCAGGTAAAATTATCCTATACCCTATATAATCGGCACAGATTGTTCTACAAATCGCTTATAGACACTGGTTAGTATTTCGCTTTTTATAACTTGCTCTTTTCGGATATTGCTAATCCAGAACAAGACTTTAATCTCAAAGCTTTTCTCGGAAATTCCGCTAAGTAGTATGTCCGGCGGCGTTGTGGACAGGATATTCGGGTTTTTCATAATCTCTTCCTGCAAATACGATTTCACTGTTTCCAGATCTACCCCTGTGCCTACCTTAAATATCATTTCTATACGCACATGGTTGTTGTTCAATGTCCAGTTCACCACATGGCCTGATAACAAGTCTCCATTGGGCACAATAATCTCAGAGCCTTCTGCCGTGATAAGTCGGCTGGAACGAATGCCAATGTCTTTTACCCGTCCTTTTTTACTAGCTACCTCAATCGAATCACCGATTTCGAACGGACGTTCGAAAATAAGGATCACACCCGACACCAGGTTATTAACGATATTTTGTAAACCCAAACCAATACCGACACCCAAAGCTCCCAGAATAATAGTGATTTTGTCGATAGGCAACCCGGATGCGGCAATGGCCAGTAGGAATCCTAGCAACAACAGAATCAGGCGCATCACTACCAGACGAGAACCTTTTTTGTCTGGAATAGTTTCATCATCAGTCTCACCAAAGAAAAGTCCAATGTTCTTTTGCAATAAGTTGGAAATATAGATAATGGCAAAGAACAACAGAACATTCCCTAAGGTAAAGGAAGTGTTCCCTAATGACCGTGGACGAGTAAGCAGGCGTTCCAGTGAGCCAAACACCATACTATACATATTGAGATTGATAGTAAAGATGACCACCCAGAACACAATAGCTATGATCAAAAGCCCTTTGTTAAGGACTTTTTGTATCTTCTCCTGATCAAATCGGGAAGCGATACCTTTGGAAAGCTGGCTTTTCTTTAAATGCAATTGAATCGCTTCTGTTAACAATTGGATAAACACAGCCAGCCCTATGATCTGAGTAATACCAAAAATAGCAGTCATGCTATAGGTCTTGGCCAGACTCAGTCGTCCAAATAAGTTAAGCAGAATGGAAAGAACGTTAAATACAATGTAGATAATAGATACGACACGAACAAACCGCACAATAGATAAGGCCTTGCGTATACGGGAGAAGAACAACAATCCAAACACCACAGAAGCCACATTCAATGCCAGTAACAAAAGTCTTGGCCCTAGTGTTGGAGCAAGGAAGTTGTTGGTAATCAGGAATAGAACATAGAATATAATGATTGCCAACCAGTAGTAAAACAGATTCATTGGCCAGTTACGCCAGATAAATACTGTAAGCGTAATGAGCAAAAAGAACTGCATCATATCCACATAGGCAGAAGGTGGATGCAGATCAATAAATGGTGCCAGGATCAGAATGACTACTAGTGTGGAAATGACAGGGATAGGTTTCAGGTATTGAATTTTTATATCCGAAAGTGCTTCAGTTGCCTGTAGTTTGTCAATCTTCCGGAAGTTAGAAAATACCCACCAGAAGAATAATCCTCCCAGAGCCAGTATACCCAAACGGCTACTCCCGTTTTTATCGATATAGTATTTTAAGATTTTTCGTTGTCCTTCATATGATTTGCGGGCCATCTGTGGAATGGCATCGTCCTGTTTTACAGAACCTGGTGTTTCCCATAAGAAATCATATTCTTTCCCGGCAGTCTTTGCGGCAGACTGTCGCAACATATCCCGTACTTCGTTCTGAAGTTCTATACTTTCAAAATAGTTGTCCGAAACTACAGCCTGCAGGTGATTGATTTTAGCTATATTCTCACTGGTGGCTTTGCGGGACTTTACCCATTTTTCTTTTAATTCTTTTAATTCTGTTGTATACAGATGACTCACACTGGTATCAGAAGTTTGCTGGATTCGCAGGTTAAAGTCACGAGAAAGCTCAACTAGTTGTTGATTCATTTCTTTCAGATCTTTACTATGCTGAATCAGCGTTTTACGCCACTCTTCCAGATCATTCTTCATGTCTTTCAGTAATACAGACATGGTTTCCAGGTTCTTGATATTTATTACCTGTTTGTAAAGTGCCAGATTCTCGCGTATAATCTGAATGTTAGACTTAACCTCAGGCAGATACTGATCGATCTCTCTGGTTGCAAAACCACGCCGGTTACGAAAATTGATACGGTTTAGCGTAGTATACATAGACTCAATCTGACTGACCAGACTATCTACGGTTATAGAAGGACCTTTTGTATTTTCCCTCGGTTTGGCAACGACTGCCTCCGCTCTTTCCGGAAATACCTGCAAGGCCAGACAAACCAAAATCAAGAGAAAATAGGGATATCTCTTCCTGTGTCTTACCTGTTGAAAGGTATTGGCAGAGATTGTATAGTCTGGGATAACACCCATCTGTTTTGATCGAAATGTTACAATAACTAAAGAATCACTTCTATCCTTTTTTTTCACAAATTGATAAACAAAATCCAGAATTATACAGATAAACTGTTGAATCAGGATTTTTGTCATACTCCAGTATGGAGATTTAGAGTGTAAACGACGCATTGATTGTCAATAAGTTGAATAAACAAGTACATATATTCAATTTATCCATAGACGTATGTTTGCTAAGAACTGGTTACGAATGGACTTTAGACTAAAATTCAGCGTTATACTAATTAGGGCAAATAACATATCCATCCGATTACTTACCTTATCTATAAAAACTCATATTTCAACAGATTTTCATCTCTTCCGTTTTTGCTAAAAGACAGAAGCCCTGCCAGTTATTGTATTATCATACATACAATAACTGGCAGGGCTGTTAACAAGAAATTTCAGAATAGCAGACTATATAAATTTATTGCTAAAATCAACTGCATTGATAGGCATTGGCTGTATCAAAAGCCTCTTCATTTTTTTCAGTCCTTTAAAGTTCTCAGGCACGACAAGAGCTTCTTTACTATACAGGAATATCTCTTTCAGATACTTTAATCGTGGTAAAAAATCGGGAATCTCCTTTAGATTATCTCCATGAATGTTAATCTTTTGCAATCGGGAGAGCTTCTCCAGTTCTGCAGGTACAACCTTTTCATCCGTAAATGCCTGAATATCCTGTAATGTTGCAGAATGCAGTAGCAATGAGTCCATGATAGATTCTATATTGCATTTTGGCAATATCAGACGTTCTAGTCTTCCCTGAAAAATTTCCATTTGTAGGATCTGGTTAATCTCTGCAGCAGTAAAATTCCAGCCACCCAAAGTAACATAGTGTGGCTTTACAGTAAAAGCTGGAATAGTGAGATTGAATAACTCTGCTCGATACCTATTGGTCAGGCTACTTTTCAGGTAGAAAAAATTTTGCAAAAATTTGCCTGTACGTTTGTAATGACAGACAGCCATCTGAGCTACATCAAAATCGGGAGCTACTCTTTCATACTGTAAATAAGGGCAACGTCCTAGCCCCAGGTTTACCGGGTTTGATAAAATCTGCGATGCGCCTTTAGATAGCTTCGGAGCCAGCAACTTTCGCAAATTATCCTTTATCTTTTTTTCTCTCGTTGTTTTTGCCACGATCAGCAAATCCGGAATAAATTCATCCGGAATTCCTCCTCCTTTAATCATCTCTAACACCAATTCTTCATTCACAGGATCATTAGACCAAACCAATTTTCGCAAATTTTCCAGTTCCGGTTGTTCCAGCGCAGTCATAAAGCCAGGCTGTTCCTGATCCAGAAAGGTATCCAGCTCTGTTTCTGACAGAAAACGGTGCGGGTATTTCCAAAAATCAGGTGGGAGTGTTATCTCATCACCCACTACAATCCACTGAGTATCTGCGCTTAGTTTTTGCTGATAGACAAACCCACTGGCTTTCAGTTTTTCTTTGTAATAGGTTTTAGCCCGCTTCGTATTACCAGAAATAGAGACAGAGAATGTATTTTGTTTGTCAGATACAGGTACATTATCATTCAAAACTGACAGATTATCCCAAACCAATTGCCTGATCTGCAAATTTCTCTTATTGACCAGGCTCATTAGTAGATCTTTCACATTGGGAAAAGATGTCAGGTCCTCTTTTCCCGCAAAAATAATGGTTCCTATCAGCTTTCGCTGTTCAGCTGTACAGCCTGTTTCCTGTAACAAATGAGGTAAATCACGGACATATGACCTATAGTGTGCAGGAATACACTTTTCTGCAATCCAGTTTTGTTGTAAGGAAGGCCAGACGGCCACTACCCCAGGTATATACTGAAGATTGGTATTATCAGAAGTTCTAATTTCTGATAGAGAACGCATATGTTGCCAGCTATCAGGAAACTGGCGAAGTCCGGTCTGGCGAATCTCCAGCTTTGCCAGGACAGGACATTCATCCCAGGAATCTGGCAATGCAGTTAGTTTTGGCAGGTTTGAAATTCTTATCTCATCCAGTGAAAAATTTTCTTTTCCCAGATCAGAAAGTTTCTCCAGGTTGAGACAATCTTTGATACTTAAAAAAACAAGTTTTGTCAGTTGACACCAGGACTCAGGTAAAGCACTCAACTTTGGTAAATTAGTAAGTTCTATCTGGCTCAGCGAAGTGTTCTCTTTTCCCAGACTGGAAAGTATTTCCAGATCCGGACAATTCGTTATGGAAAGCAAGGTAAGCTTTTTTAGTTGAGCCCAGCACTCAGGTAATGATTTCAGGGACACTTCTTCCAGATATATCCTTTCCAGCAAAGGATGGTCTAACGAATCTGGTAATGTTTCAATACCAGTTCTTCGTATATTCAAAACAGTCAACTGGTCAAACTGTTTCATTTCTTCCGGCCATTTTGTTAATTGTGGTAATCCTTCCAATTTCAGCCATTTAAGTTGTCGACTTTGAAAAAGATAGGCAGGCAACATAGAAATAGGCATATACTCAAAATCTACACGTGTCAATGCAGGCATGTTCCCAAATGGATTTTCTGCAAAATGACTGGCAAACACCTGCAGATGTGTCAGAGAGTCAAGTTGTGTAAAGTTGAATGTTACAGGGGTCTTTTCAGTGGCAATCTTTGATAGCTTCAGCGTTGTCAGTTGTTGTAAATTATCCCAGCCATTAGGCAACTGAGACAGTGCAGGCAATTTATAAAAATAACATTCTTCCATACCTGTTAGTCCATTCAGCTCTGGAAGTATCTCCAAGCTTTCAGAATTACCAATAGATAAATATTCTAACTGATGTAAGGTAGTAAAATCAATTGGTAGGGATGGATATTTATAGTTATCAATCTGAAGTCTTTTAAGAGTAACAGCTTTATCTATACCTTCTAGTCCTCTTTGAACCCCTATTACGTTGACTTCATGTAAAACAGGTGATGAAAATAGCTTGGGACTAACAACAATATCTTCCCCATTGATCACGAGCTTTTCCAGCACGAGTGTAGCATCATCCGGAACATGAATAGATTTCAGTTCTGGAGCATATTCTATTTGCAGTAATTCCAATGGGTGCGTCCAGAGAATTTCCGGAATTGTTGTAATCCGGCTTCGGTCAATCTTTAATTCTTGTAACGGAAATGCCTGTAACAGTTCCAGCAGATACTCATCATGATTGATTCGGGCAGGTCTGAACTCAGTCTTATCAAATTCCAGATGAATTCCTTTTATATTAGGCACTCGTGTTTTTAATTCAGAAACAGGGATAGGTTTCGACAGGTAAATAGCTTCTACCTCCCGCTCAATTCCCCACAGATAGTAATAATGTTTATATTCCAGTGCCATAGTTTACATTTTCTTTAGTAACAGTCGACTTACTTCCGGATCTGCCATCACCATTTTTAGTGTAGAATTAGGTGATTGCACCAAATCCTGTAACAGCGAAAGACGCAAGTCATTGGGCAGAAAATCTATCTTGATAAATTCCTGTATATTCTTAACCTGCTCAGGTTTTAACTTTATATTCTGAATAGTCAGATGGTTGATCAAACGAGTGCAGATGGTAGCCATAATATCGACCCGAAACACATCCTGGTCTACACACTTTTTAACTGGATGGTATACCTGCCGGGAAAAATCCTTGGCTTCATAAATTTCTTCCGGCGAAATCAGTTCACTCAGATTCTGCTGTACATAGGAAATAAACGAGGTAACGGTTTCTTCGTCCAGACAGGAAGATGCCAGCATTTGAATCAGCGGCAATTCGTCAGACAAGCTTTTGATGCTGCTGATACTATCAAAAAACTGCACAAGGGATCGAGGGGTAGTTCGGCTGCCATGTGCTACTTCCGGATAGGTAAGTACAAAGTTGATTCCTCTCGGATCTACGCCTGCTTTCTCAGCCCAGAATGCCCATACTTTGCTGTCAAACTTCATAGTAATATGCATCATACGGGTAAGCATGGCATCATCCATAGGTGTTACAGAATAATTGCCTCCATCGGGATTGGCAGTCAACACAATCTGCCACTGATACGGTAACTTCCAGCTTACCAGTTCGTAATTCTGCAACAATTGCATAATCCCTCGTAGAATCCGGTCATCAGCCCTATTCACATCATCAATCAATAAGACTCCTGGTCCTGGCTGGGTAGGCACCCATTCCGGAGCACGGAATACGGTTTTCCCATTTTCGATGGCTGGCATTCCAATCAGGTCTCCCATTTCCTCAAACTGGGCAGGAGCAATATAGACAAACTGGTAGTTATTATCTCTGGCAATCTGCTGAACCACCTCTGTTTTTCCAATCCCATGTGTCCCCCAGATACAAACAGGCGTTTTCTTGTGTCCTTTCTCTTCTGCGGCCAGATTAGCCCTTAATATATGTTCGGTAAATTTGCGTACTTCCTGCGAAGTAGATTCTACTCCATAGAAAACATACCCATTAGAAGCTGCCATGTAGGATCAATAGATTTAATAGTAAAAAATAGTATGTATGGTTACTTTGTTACTTGAAAGTAGGTATTTATCTAATTCATTTGAATTACCCGCTCATCTTTCGCTCTGTATTGGGTTGAGCCATCTGCTGAAATAACCCAAAGGGCAGGCATACGAGGTTTTATATCGGGTGTAAACACGTGTCCATCCGTAAAATAGATCAATCCATCTGGCATAGTTTTATTTGCTAACTCCACAGCCTCTGTATAGTCGTTTCCTCCTCCTCCCTGAAAATCGGCAGGAAACTTTCCTTTAAATTCATACTCTCTATGAATTTTGGCATCACATTCTACTATGGTGATAATACAGCCCTGCCTCCAGATATAATAGATCTCCTGAAAGAAACTTTGTACCTCTTCCAGGTTTATACTGCCAGATGTGTCAATGGCTATTAGCAGCTCCTGTCGACGTTTCAGCTTAATTCCGGGTACTGTTCCATATCGTTTGGATGCCCGACGAATCGTATTTTTCACATAGGTGCTATTGCTGGAGGCAGCGAAAAGCCGTAGAGCCCTTTTCCAGTTTATTTTGGGTTCTTCCAATACAATCTGTTGCAATGCCTCAACCAAATCCAAAGGCAGTCCACCCCAGTTTTTAGGTTTAACCCTGTCCAATGTAGTCTTGGTTAATCGCTTTAGTTGATGCTCCATTACTTTCAGTTCACCACTTTCCAGTTCCCGAAACTCATCCCAGTAAGAGTGTTTGTCCAGTTCGTCATTGTCTTCATTAAAAATAGTGAAGATAGGATCTGAACAACCTTCACCAGAGGAATTAACAGAGTGCATCAGTTTGGCTAACTGCTGATAGTAGTAATCTACCCCCTGCTTCTTTTCCAGTGTGATGCCATATTTAGACAACAGGGGTTGAAACATCTCCAGGGTTAGTCCACCTTCTGGTAATTGTTCAGACTGAATATATTGGTTGATAACCAGATCAGCAGCGATATTGAATAATCTCTTCTGAGGAAAGTTTTTTTGCAGAATCAGATGCCGCAACACAATATGCAGAACTTCGTGTTTGATCAATCCATACTGGTGAATCTCTGAGAGTGAATTCCAGAATTCAGCATTGACCATCAGTTTAATCATCTGTTTTTTATAAAGTGCAACAGCAGCCGTCTTTATTTTATCAGAGAATTCTTTGGGAATCCCCATAAGAAAGTGTCCATAAAAAGGTTCTTTCAATAAAAGCTGTATGCAGATTCGGGATATATCCCCTACCGGAGGGCTTTGTGCCATAGCAAATTAAAAACAGAATAATGCAATAATTTCGGGCAATCTACAAAAGTCTTGTAGATAAACAGGCAATAAAATCAGCCGTATATTACATAGGTAGTGTGATAAAATCCTTTCATTCGGGAAATTCTCATACCTAGTATCTTATTACTGTTACTTTATCGACTGCGGCCTTGGCTATCAGGAAAAAAGGAATCATCTACCTTGAAAAGCAGCCTGTCTAGTATAATCCGATAAGATCAGTTCTTAGATAATAGTACTCATATCTACATTGGCTCTGGTAAACAGGAAAATAGAAATGAACCTGAAATAGTGGTGAAAAGGAATTTAGATAAAGGGAAAAGAAAATATCGTTGAAAAAATGCCTATTATGCCAGAAGACTAAGTACAACAAAAATAAATATTTTTTACTGTAAGCAAAATAGTCCTTCCTTAAAGTACTACAATATGGTTACTTATGTGTTCCAGAGGAAGAACTTTATCAACTGCGTTTAATTTGATGGCCTCTTTAGGCATACCAAATACTACAGAGGTTTTTTCATCCTGTGCAATGGTCAACGCGCCTGCTGTTTTCATTTCCAGTAATCCCTGTGCTCCATCAGCTCCCATCCCTGTCATAATGATACCTACACTGTTTTTGCCTGCATACTGAGCCACAGATCGAAACAATACATCCACTGAAGGACGATGGCGGTTTACCAGTGGTCCATCTTTTACCTCTACGTAATAGCGAGCTCCACTCCTATTTAACATCAGATGCTTATTTCCCGGAGCGATTAATGCCCTGCCTCGAATTACACTATCTCCATTTTCCGCTTCCTTCACTGAGATTTTACAGAGTGTGTTAAGGCGGTTAGCAAACGACTTGGTAAATAATTCGGGCATATGTTGTACAATAATAATTGGAGGAGCATCCAGAGGAAGTGCTTTCAGGAAAACCATTAATGCCTCTGTACCACCTGTGGAAGCACCTACAGCAATAACTTTTTCTGTTGTCTGAATCATACTTCGATTCGCGACAGGCTTTATCATGGCATCAGCAGTTAGCTTGGGTGTGACAGCGATCTCTGACAAGCTACGGCGCTTAGGCTGTACTTTAGCTGCTGTTTTGATAATATCACAGATGCGAATTTGTTCCTCACCGTCTGCATTGACCTCAAGCTGAGACTTGGAAATAATTTCTACTGCTCCATACTCCAATGCCTTCAGCGCTGTTTCTGTACCTTTTGTGGTAAGACTGGAGATAATGACCACCGGAATAGGATGTTGGGACATAATCTTTCGCAGAAAGGTAATCCCATCCATACGGGGCATTTCAATGTCGAGTGTAATGACATCAGGTATTTCATTGCTGATTTTGCTTGCGGCGATATAGGGATCGGCAGCTGTTCCCATTATTTCTATATCCGAATCACTAGCCAGTGTACGACTTAACAATTGCCTTACAACAGCCGAATCATCTATAATCAGTACTCTAATTTTTTTCCGCATACGCATCTTACAATGAGTAAATACTATAACTAGTATTTTATCTTATTCATACTTGAGTCATTCTTCTCTTTCCTCTCCAATTTATATCATCCCTACTATTATCCTTTCCCCTTTCGTCCGCCTGAAAGGATCATCCTCCATCCTCTATCTGTCATTCTGTAAAGAATCCCCCTTTTGTCCTTCTGAAAGAATCTTGTGACAAATAGAGCCATGCCTAGGTTCTGAGAGAAAAAAATGCATTCAGAATCCAAAGGCCGCCGGTCTTGTCACGAGTTCCTTTCAGGAGGATAGAGAGTGTGTTCCTTTCAGGAGGATAGTTTTTCCTTATTTACATACCTATCTCCCAGTCTTCAAATTTGGAAGGACCCAGGTATACTCTTATTACTTTTTCATAAATCGTTTACCAGGTACGTCTACCTGAAATGTTTCCAAGCAGCCTCTATCCTGTAAAGTTACAAAAGCTGTTTTTCCGGATTTGCCACCAAATATGATATTACTTACATTTTTACCTTTTAATGGAATTTCGCGCAATTGTTTGCCTTCTGGTGAAAAAACTACGACCTTACCTGTACCCCACCGGGAAATATACAGGTTTCCTTCAGCATCACACTTCATTCCATCCATACCCCCATCGACAAATTGGGTGAAGAGTTGTTTGTTGTAAATGTTTCCTACAAAATCCACATTATACTTCCATACCTTACGTTGCACACTTTCATTGACATACAATGTTCTATCATCCGGACTTAACTCAATCCCGTTGGTAGTGCCCATGTCTTTTTCCAGCAATGTTGCTTTGCCATCAGTATCAATGCGCCAGATCTGGCCTTTACTTTCTTTCCAGTTCGGATCTGAGGCAAACAACTGGTTTTTACGGTTGATAGCAATATCATTAGGCTGGTTAAAGCTATCATTATGGCAATGAACCGTTACTTTTTTTGTTTTAGGGTCAACCTTAAGCACATTGTGTCCTGAAAAGTCGGCCAGGAACATAACTCCTTTGCTATCAAACTGTATGGCATTGGCAGTGCTTCCTGCAGGCAGTTCTACAAAAAGAGAAGTTTCTCCATTGGGCTTTACCAATCCGATGGTACCATCTTTTTGGTAATTTACGACATATAAGTTCCCTTTTTTATCGACCATAGGTCCTTCAATATTCACAGTAAATTGTTTCTCAGCAGTAAGATCTTTTGCAACAAATAGATCTTGTGCAAAAGCAGAATTAATCAAAAGTAAGGTAGCAAATGTGCCTAAAAGAGATTTCATACGATAAGTGGAAATTGAAAATTAAATTAAACTACTATTCTGTCAATACCCTTCCAGCAGGAAAGGTTTACTTTTATTATTCAGATTGGATTGTCGAAAAAACTGATACAATTTTTGATCCAGAAAGATAACTTCATAGCTATAGTCTCCTTCTATAGCATATAACCGTTCTTCTACTTTTAATTCTTTCTGTAAAATCACATTGATAAAATCAACGAAATCAACATCAGGAGAATTATATGGAGAAGGGGTAAGATCAAATTCAAGATCATTCACATACAAAGTATAGGTATTCTGCTCTGTCAGAGTTTGCTCAATCCGGTCTACAACAAATCCTAGCTTCTCCAGTGTCCGACCTAGTCTCAAAAACTCTGATTTTGCTCCACCATGATATATAGTCTCAGGATCTAAATAATAGACCCGATAATCCAGAGAAGCGTTATTTTCATCACTAAGTGTATAAAAAGTTTGCTCTTCGGCGTAATACTTAGCAATATGAGTCTTTACTTTTTTAAGGTCTTCTGGTGCTGTCCATTTAAAATATCCCAGTTCGTCTAATCTTTTCACAAACTGTTTGGCCTCTTTCCTCCGTTCATTTTCATCCGGAATAAAGGCTGGTTCAGTTTTCTTTTCTTTCACTTTTGGATACACACTTCTGGGGTATCTGACATCATCACCCATCAAGCGAACCCATTTAATCGCCAAAAGCAGAAAGCCTATTGCAACTCCTATAAAAATCATAGTTATTCTATTACCTTCTTTTCTAAAAGTACCGGATCAAACTCGTGTTCACTTTTGGCAATCACCACAGTAGCTACCGCATTGCCAATCAGGTTTGTAATGGAACGGGCTTCGGACATAAACCGGTCTACACCCAGTAGTAAACCTAAACCTTCAATCGGTATCTGCGGAAAAGAAGCGAGTGTAGAGGCTAATACAATGAATCCACTCCCTGTTACACCCGCAGCCCCTTTGGATGTCAAAATCAACACACCAATAATCCCAAGTTGCTCCCCAAGGCCTAAGTTTACATGAAAGACCTGAGCCAGAAACAGTACCGACATAGACAGATAGATGCTTGTCCCATCCAGATTAAATGAATACCCAGTCGGAATTACCAGTCCGGCTGCCTGAGCAGAGCATCCATACCGTTCCATTTTTTCAATCATTCGGGGCAAAACAGACTCAGAAGAGGATGTACCCAATACAATTAGAATTTCTTCCTTAATATAGCCTAGCAGATGCCAGAGGCTAATGCCTACGCTCCGACATATCAGATTGAGCACAACAAAAATAAACACGATCATTGTCAAATAAACGGATAACATCAGCTTTCCTAATGGGATCAGTGTCTCTAATCCATATTTGCCAATCGTATAGGCCATCCCCCCAAAAGCGCCGATAGGGGCTAAAATCATAATCATACCCAGTACTTTAAACAAAGCATGTAGAATCTTCTCGAAGGTATGCACCAGCGACTGTCCTGCCTCGCCCATTTTTGAAACAGCCACACCAAACAGGATAGAGAAAAACAATACCTGCAAAAGATTGCCTTCAGCAAAAGCCCCCACCACATTGGGAGGGACGATCTCTGTAATATGGTCGACCCAGGATTTTTCTTTGCTCTTCTCTACATATTGTGAGACATCTTCTTTTTTCATTTTCTCAGGATCAATACCCGATCCTGGTTTAATAATATTAGCTGTTAACACCCCAATACACAAAGCAATAGTAGTCACAATCAGAAAGTACCCCAATGCCTTCCCTCCTATTCTGCCAAACTTCTTCATGTTTTGCACCTTTCCGATCCCGATTACAATAGTCAGGAAAATAATAGGTGCTATCAGCATTTTGATCATGTTAATGAACGTCTTGCCAATAGCCTCTACTTTCTTTAAAACACCCGGATCAATTGCTTTTTGCTGAATCTGCTCATGCAGATAATACCCCACCAGAATCCCAATTGTAATGGCAACCAATACCTGAAAAGTTAGGTATTGATAGAGTTTTTTTCGCGGTGTTTTTTCCATGAATGTAGATTGCGTAAACAGAAGGTTGTAAATCTCGTAAATCCTACTCAAATTCACCAGCAATTCACATAAAGTTCGAAGATGCGACAAAACCTTCCGTTTTGTAATTAAACACATACAAAGGTTTGTGTATTAGAACTTCAAACAAAACCCTGTTATCTAACTTTAAACGCACACCTTTTACTGTATGAGCATGCTACAAACCTGGCGTTGGTTTGGCCCTAAAGACCCAGTATCTCTTGCTGATATTCGACAAGCCGGAGCAACGGGCATCGTAACAGCCCTTCACCATATACCCAATGGGGAGGTATGGACTGTGGAAGAGATAGAAAAACGAAAAAATGAAATAGAACAAGCGGGTCTGGTTTGGTCCGTAGTGGAAAGTGTACCTGTACACGAACACATCAAACGCGGTATGCCCGATCGTCAGAAATATATTGATGTGTATAAAAAGTGTATCCGCAATCTGGGTCAGTGTGGTATTCCGACTATCTGTTACAACTTTATGCCTATCCTGGACTGGACCCGTACAGATCTGCACTATGTAGTAGACGATGGATCAGAAGCTCTTCGCTTTGATTCAGTTGCCTTTGCCGCCTTTGAAATCTTTATCTTAAAACGTCCCGGAGCAGCCACAACCTATCCGGAAACCTTTGTGCATCAGGCGCAGAAGTACCATGAGGCACTGGATGAAGCGGGCATTCAAAAGCTTACCCGCAATATCATTGCCGGTCTTCCCGGATCTGAGGAAAGCTTTACTGTGGAACAATTTCAGGAGGCATTGAACGCATATAAACATATTGGCGACAAAGAGCTGAGAGAAAACCTGTATTACTTCCTCTCTGAAATTATCCCTGTAGCCGAACAAGCCGGTATTCGTATGGCTATCCACCCGGATGACCCTCCCCGCCCTATTTTAGGCTTACCACGAGTAGTAAGTACAGAACATGATATTGTGCAGCTACTGGCAGTGAAAGATTCTCCATCTAATGGATTTACTATGTGTACAGGCTCTTTTGGAGCCAGAGCAGACAATGATTTGGCAGGGATAGTAAGTCGCCTGGGAACAAAGATTAACTTCCTGCATCTGCGAAGTGTACAGATTGAAACAGAACCTCAACCACTGGAGTCTTTCCATGAAGCCAATCACCTGGAAGGAAGTGCCAACATGTATGGGGTAGTCAAAGCCATTGTGGAAGAGCAAAAGAAGCGTCGTGAAGTAGGTCGCAATGACCATCAGATCCCAATGCGTCCGGATCATGGCCACCGTATGCTCGATGACCTGAAAAAATCAGGCAGTAATCCGGGGTATACAGCCATTGGCCGTCTGCGTGGACTAGCCGAACTTCGCGGACTGGAACTGGGTATCGAAAAAACACTTTTCCCATAATTCTTTTTCAGGTCACTATACCCGCTGAATTGAATAACCCGCCGTGAACTCAGCACAAAATAAATTTTGAACTGAGTTCACAGCAAAAAATTCCTGCGGTTAATTCAACGCAAAATTCTCTGACCGAAAAAAATACTCCTACTCTCATCCATATTGTCAATGCGTTGAATTTACCGCAAAAAAGTTTTTGCATAGAATAAACCGCAACATTGATGCTTGAGCGGAAAAAACCGCACGCTGAGCATTTGATCGGAATTCACCGCAAAAAGTTTCATGCGCATAGTTCAGATCAACAACCTCTTTTGTATACAACTTTACGCAAGTCCTATCTCTTTCCATTCCATATCTTTTTCAATCACCTGATAATAAACCTATTAAATGCGGGTCAAAAGGGTAAGAAGCGGGTCGGATGCGGGTTAGATGTAAAACACTGATAATCAGATAGGGTAAGAAGGGGTAAGAATATTTTCTAGTCTACGTGTGTGTTATATATAATATAAAAAGAAAATACTAAATATAGCATATACTAACCCTTTCTGTTGCTATTCTTCTGCTACCGTTTCGCTCTAAACATCTTACCCTTCTTACCCCTATTGATTATCAACTACTTAGATCCAGCCCGCAACTGACCCGCATCCGACCCTTCTTACCCCTTAAGCGATATCTCTGAGATTAGTATGATTTATGGTTACATTTTCAGGAAGTTGCTACACAACAAAAGGAAGTTTTTTAAATAAAACCTGGATCTTTCCTTAAAAACCATTAAAATAGTTCAACTTTTTAAAGGTAAAATAAAAAATCATTTTTAGACTTCTGTTTACAAACACTTCATGTATTATGCGTTTTATCTCTTCACTTTTAGTCTTTCTTTTTTCACTAATCACTTTTGCCCAAATTAAGGTAAGTGATAATCACCGTTATCTTGCCACTAAAGACGGGCAACCTTTTTTCTGGCTGGGAGATACAGATTGGGAAATCTTTCATCGCTTGACACGGGAAGAAGCGGAAGAATTTCTGGAAATTCGTCGCCAGCAGGGGTTCAATGTCATTCAGGCAGTGGCACTGGCCGAGTTTGAAGGTATCCGGCAGCCTAACCGCTATGGTGACTTTCCGCTTATCAATGCTGATCCTACGAAATTAGCCATTACAACAGGCTCCAATCCAACCAATACAGACGAATATGACTATTGGGATAATGTAGATTTTGTTATCAATAAAGCAGCTGAAAAAGGGCTATATATTGGCTTATTGCCTACCTGGGGAGATAAAGTAGCAGATCTCTGGGGAGATGGACCCAGAATTTTTAATCCTGAAAATGCCAAAGCTTATGCAACTACCCTCGCTAAACGATATGGCAAACAATGGAATGTGGTATGGATACTGGGGGGAGATCGTCCGGCTGTGTATCAGGGAAATGACAAAGCTATTCATGATGACCGACCTGTATGGGAAGCTATGGCGCAAGGCATACAGGAAGTGTTAGGGAAGGATGTATTTATTACCTATCACCCATCAGGAGGTAATAGTTCCAGCAAATTCGTTCATTTAAGAGACTGGCTGGACATGAATGCGTTTCAGTCTGGTCATGGAGCAAGAGAAACCGATGTGTGGAACTGGGTAACTCACGACTTATCTCTGAAACCGCTAAAGCCTACACTGGATATGGAGCCTTGTTATGAAGATCATCCTGTCAATCCCTGGGATGGCAAATGGACACGTCAGCGCGGATATTTTACAGCGTATGACGTTCGTGCGCGTATCTACCGAGGTGTATTTGCAGGAACCTGTGGGGTAACCTACGGACATCATCAGATCTGGCAGTTTCTCAATAAAGATCTGTATGCACCTATTAATCCGGGTGATACTATTATAGGCTGGCAAAAGGCTGCTAAAGCAGAGGGCGCCTACCAAATGCAATACCTGAAAAACCTTATGCTTTCACGTCCTTATTTTACCCGAATTCCAGACCAGTCACTGATCACCTCAGATAAAGGCAGCACCTATGTTGATCTGGTACAAGCCACCCGTGATGAACAAGGTACCTATGCCCTGATTTATTTGCCACAAAGTAAACCTGTTACCATTGATTTAAGCAAAATAACAGGTAAATCAAAGAATATCTGGTGGTTTGATCCCCGCACTGGAAAGGCAACAAAAAGTGGCTCCATAAAAGATACAGCCTCTCAGACCTTTACTCCACCTCCCAATGGAACGGACTGGATATTAGTCATAGACGATGCCTCCAAAAAATTTAAAGCCCCTGGTCTGATTAACTAAACACAGCTTTTACACGATACTCCACTAACCATGAGAAAACTTTTATTCAGCTTTCTTCTATGGGTTTCCTTTGCCCCGACCATTGCCCAGTACTCCAGTAAACCCCAGAAACTGGTTGTGGCGAAAACACCGGAAGCAGCAGGGATATCCTCTGAACGTCTGCAACGACTAGACCACTCTCTACAACAGTTTATTGACCAGCATAAATTACCTGGTCTGGTGGCAATTGTCATTCGGAATGGGCAGATCGTATACCATAAAGCACTGGGGAAAGCAGATGTACAGGCAGGGAGAAATATGAAAACAGATGATATTTTCAGGATTGCCTCTATGACTAAGGCTTTGACATCTACAGCAGTGATGATGCTGTATGAAGAAGGTAAGTTCGGACTAGATGACCCGGTTTCGCTCTATATTCCGGAATTCAAAAACCCACAAGTCCTGAAATCTTTTCACTGGAAAGACTCAACCTATACCACAGAGCCAGCCAAATCCGAGATCACCATACGGCATCTGCTTACACAAACATCTGGAATCAGTTATGGTATTATCTCAGGAGATGAACGCTTTCATGCCATCAACGCCAAAGCTAGTATTGTTGATTTATTCACTACGCAACCTGTCAAGCTATCTGATAACATCAGAAAGCTGGCAAAGTTACCACTACAGCATAATCCGGGTGAGAAATGGACCTATGGATTGAATACTGATGTATTAGGCTACCTTATAGAAATCTGGTCAGGAATGCCCTTTGACCAGTTTTTACGTACTCGCTTGTTTGAACCCCTGGGAATGAATGATACCTATTTCTATCTGCCAGATACCAAAAAAGATCGGTTGGTTCCTGTTCAGAAACCGGACGCTAATCAGCAATGGATTAAGTATCCTGTTACATTTTATGATCCGGAGTATCCCATTAAAGGAGCCAAAACATTTCTTTCAGGAGGCGCAGGCTTGTCCAGTACCGCTAAGGACTATGCAACGTTTCTGCAAATGTTGCTAAATGATGGTACTTTTAACGGCAAACGATTCCTTAGCCGACCTACAGTGGAATTATTGACTGTCTCCGATCAGATAGGTAATCTATTTGGAGAAGATGGATTTCATTTCAGTATGGGCTTTCGCGTAGTGAATCAGCAGGGACACAACAAAGGTCAGGGTAGCGTAAACCGCTTTGCATGGGGAGGTTATTTCAATACCAACTACTTTGTAGATCCACAGGAGAAAATAGTAGCCGTACTGATGAAACAAACACAGGGAGCGATTGGAGATAACTCTGAAGCTCTTTTTGTCCGTATGATCTATCAGGCTATAAATGATTAATGGATTTTCCTCTATTTTAGTACCATTTACGGAGCCCATTTTCTTCCATGTATTTTATCAGAATTATGAAAGAAAATGGGCTTATGCATCATATAGCATACCTAGTATAACTCAGGTAATACAAGCAAAGGGACATGTCCATGAAGCGCCATACTACGTGTTTTACTGGAATGGTATAGTCCCTTCAGGAATCCTCTGTCATGTGCAATCATGACTAGCAGAGACGCACTATCCTGTTTCATACAATCCAGTAAAGCCTTTTCTACATCCTCTTCACAGGTGTAATCAAAACAAATTTTAAGATTTTCAAATAAGCGTTCCAGTTGCTCTTCACCTGCATAGTCTGAATCCTCATGACCAGGTACAAAGCTTGCATTCAAAATATGTATATGCGATCCAAACGACTTTGCCAGGTCTATCATAGGACGTAGCGTTTCTGGGTTTCGGATTTCCGTATAATCGGTTCCAAAAACAATCGTATTAAAATTTCCAATATTACTAGTAGGTACAGCCAGGACAGGTATTTTATGTCTATCTACTACAGCCGATGTAACACTTCCCAACACATTTCCTAAAACTCCATTTGCACCACGTGTCCCCATTATCACTATATCCGCTCGTTTGGCCTGAAATTCTTCAATAATCACATCTGCTGCCAATCCCATCTTTGTCTCAAAAAAACAAGGCACCTCAATAAGATCAGCAACACGCTTTGCATATTCACTCATGATGGATTCCGCCTGGGTTGCCAGATTGTCAATTGCCGTTTCATACATACTTTGTGAAAACAGAGGATCTGCAGACAAAAAGTGATAGGCATGTACAACAACAATTTCTGCCTTTGTTACCTTAGCAATCTTTACGGCATACAGCAATGCCTGATGTGCATTAGCTGAAAAATCAGTTGGTACAAGTATTTTTTTCATGGCCTCTATAGTCTAGTAGTTCAATACAATAATTCGGATAAACAAACCTACTCAGACTTTTCCAGGTAATGTATGACAAGCCTCAATACAACGCCTGATATATCTCAATCAGCGCCTTATTAGCTGCTTCAAAATAGCATCTATATCTTTTAATCACCTTTTAATTCGGCCTTAATACCCGTTTAATCCAACTCTCAGACATTTGTCCCAAGCAAAATGATTATAAATTATGTCCAATTTGAATAAGAAATGGATAGTAGCATCCATCCTATGGATCTGCATATTGGGAAGTGCATGGAGTCAAACCCCTTCTCTGACAAGTGATACATTAACTCTATCTTTACAAGAGGCCGAAAATATCTTTCTCACTAAGAACTACCTTCTATTAGCTCAAAAGTATAATATCAATATTGCGGAAGCCAATATCCGTCAATCCAAACTCTGGGCCAATCCAAACTTTTTTGTAGAAAGTAATTTTTATAACCCTCAAACAGGAAAATTCTTTCAGTATGGCAAGAATTCGGCTGCAGACATAGCAGCCTCACAGTACAATAAAGGATCTATCACCCTTCAGTTGCAACAACTGATTTATACAGCAGGCAAACGCAGTAAGTTAGTTCAACTGGCCGAAAGCAATAAAAATTTACAATCTCTGGCATTCGAAGATTTACTACGCAACCTACGTTATCAGCTTCATTCCAGCTATGCCAGTCTGTATTTTGATATGCAATCGTATACTCTACTCCGCAATGAAGAAAAGCAGCAGAAATCACTGGTCAATGTGATGCAACAACTTTTGAGTAAAGGAGGTATCTCAGCGTATGAAGTGACACGGCTCGAAGCTGAACTCAGGAGCATTCAGTCAGACATATTAAATTTGCAAGGTCGCATCTCAGATGAAGAGACTACGCTTCGTACATTTTTAGCTCAAAAAGATATAGTATTTATCAAGCCAACAGAAGTGGTGCCTTCAGTTATTACCTTGCCACAACTGAAAACCGTTATGGACTCAGCACTGACCAACCGACCGGATGTAAGTCTGTCGCAGGAACAGGTAAACAATGCACATCAGAGTCTGGTGTATGAAAAAGCCCGTCGTACCCCTGATCTGGTAGCAGGACTTACATTTGATAAGTATGCGAGTGCGTTTATGAACTATACCGGACTAAGTGTAGCTATGGATCTGCCCGTTTTCAACAGAAATCAGGGAAATATTCAGGTGGCCCAACTCCAACTGGAAAGTGCAAAAAAGTCTGTTGAAAGCCAGCAGATAACAGTACAAAACGAGGTTATGAACGCGTATGAGAAGTTTGTTCAGATAAACCAGCTAAATGAGGAAATCTCAGCCACCTATCGGGAAAGTCTGAAAAATATCAGTGCAGAGGCAACTAAAAACTACAATCAGCGCACCATTAACCTATTAGACTATCTGGATAAGATCCGGACATACAAGCAAGCGAGCCTCAAACTGATTGACCTGCAAAATACAGTGTTCCAATCACAGCAATACCTCAACTTTGTAACCAATACCAAAGTTTTCTAAACCACTTATTTATAACTCTGGTTCAATCCTGATTTTATCCATCCTACCTATATGAAAAAATATTTCATTTTCGTGTCAATGCTAGTGTTAGCTGCTTGTAGTAAGCCTCAAGCACCACAGCAAACAGAAAAAGATACAGATGAACAAACAACCAGTACCATTTATAAAACAGCAGTGGTTAGTTATACTAATGCTGAAGCAGAACTGGTATTAAATGGTGAAATTTCCTTTGACGAAAGCAATGTCGTACGAGTGTTTCCGCTGGTTAGTGGCAATGTAGAAACTGTAAAGCCCCAGCTTGGCATGTATGTACAGCAGGGACAGGAACTGGCAGTGATTAAAAGTGCGGATGTGACCAATTACATAAAAGATTATGAAGTAGATAAGGCCAATCTGGAGTTAGCACAAAAAAGCCTTCAGAATGCAGAAACATTATACAAGTCAGGTTTTGCTTCTGAAACAGATTATCTGACTGCTAAAAAGGAAAAAGAAAAAGCAGAACAGGAAGCTTCCCGTAGTCGCGAAGTTCTTCGCATTTATGGAGGAGCTACCAAGTCAGACAAACCTTATTTTGTTGTAAAAGCACCTATAGCCGGTTATATCGTAGAGAAAAATGTGAATACAGGTCAGGAATTACGACCAGATAATTCTGAGCCTTTGTTTGTTATCTCTAATTTGAAAAAGGTATGGGTACTTGCCAATGTATATGAAACCGACATAGCGTCTGTGAAGCAGGGACAGGAAGTTACCATCAAAACATTATCCTATCCGGATAAAACCTTCACAGGAAAAATATCCAATATTTCCAATGTACTGGATCAGAGTTCTCGGGTGATGAAAGTACGCGTTGAGATTGATAATACTGACGGTCTGCTGAAACCTGATATGTTTGCTACTGTGCATCTTCAACTCACCCAGGATGAAAAAATGCTTGCCGTGCCGTTAAAAGCTGTTGTCTTTGACAACGACGATTATTTCGTCATTATTACCAAAGATGGCAAATATGAAAAACGCAAAGTTGAGATACTAAAAAACACTTCCCAAAAAGCCTTTCTGAAAGGAGACATCAAACCAGGCGACACTATCGTAACAGAAGGCAGTCTACTGCTCTTTAACGAATTAAACAGCTAACTATCAGTCAAATAATTCATTTTCATTGATTGAATAATTAATGAGCCTGGAGGCTCCCTTATAGGCTCATGCCTTTTCTGAACACACATTACTGTTTTATAGTAGTTGATGTGTCTCAAATTAGTTAAGGTTTCATCTATCTATACACATACATTCCATGCTGAAGTATGAATAAGTTCATCAAAGGAGTTATCAAGTTCTCCCTCAAAAATAAGTTTTTTGTCATTTTTGCTACCCTTCTGCTCATTGTAGGTGGAGTGGTCAGCTTTGTCAATACTCCCATTGAAGCTTTCCCAGATGTCACCAATACCAACGTTATCATTATCACCCAGTGGAGAGGAAGAAGCTCGGAGGAAGTAGAACGTTTTGTGACTATACCTATAGAAACAGAGATGAATGTGATTCCCAAAAAGACATCTCTTCGTTCTATTTCTCTATTCGGTCTCTCAGTTGTTACCCTGATTTTTGAAGATGGCGTAGACAACTTCAATGCGCGTGTAGAGGTAGCCAATCGACTTGCCAACGTAGACCTACCTGCTGGAGCAGATTCAGAAATACAACCCCCATCTGGACCTACTGGTGAGATTTATCGTTATACGCTGGAAAGTAAAACCAAAGATATTACAGAACTAAAAACCATTCAGGACTGGACGCTTGACAAACAATTTAAATCTGTGCCTGGTATCGCAGATGTGGTAAGCTTTGGAGGCCGGGTAAAAACCATAGAGGTGAGTGTAAATCCTAAGCTTCTTGCCAACTATGGATTCTCCGCACTGGATGTTTTCGATGCCTTAGGCAAAAGCAATATCAACGTAGGTGGTGATGTAATCAAACGAGGTAATCAAGCGTTTGTGGTACGCAGTATTGGTCTGTTAACCAAAATTGAGGATGTAGAGAATGTAATCATAGACAATGTCAATAATGCCCCTATCAAAATAAAAGATGTTGCTACTGTCAAAGAAAGCTATCAGCCACGCCTAGGTATGGCAGGGCGTGACACCAAAGATGATGTACTGGAAGGGATTATTCTTATGCGCAAGGGTGAAAATCCAGGAGAAGTACTACAGGCCTTGCATGAAAAGATTGATGAACTGAATAACTATGTACTACCCAAAGATGTAAAAATCAACGTTTTCTATGACCGTACCACGCTGAATAACCATACCATGCACACTGTTTCGGAAAACGTGGTAGTGGGTATTTTGCTGGTAACATTTATTCTGCTCATCTTCCTGGCCGACTGGCGTACCACTGTCACAGTAGCCATTGTTATTCCGTTAGCCCTTTTATTTGCCTTCATCTGTATGCGTATCAAGGGTATGAGTGCCAATCTACTCTCCATTGGAGCGATTGACTTCGGGATTATCATTGATGGAGCTGTGGTGATGGTGGAAGGAATCTTTGTTATGCTGGCACATAAATCGCATGAGCTTGGTAAAGAAGCCTTTAACAAACGCGCTAAAATGGGCTGGATTTCGAAAACAGCAACTGAGATGGGAAAATCCATCTTTATTGCCAAGCTGATTATTATTACAGCCCTATTGCCCATATTCTCTTTCCAGAAAGTGGAAGGTAAGATGTTTTCACCTCTTGCTTATACACTAGGTTTCGCCTTACTGGGTGCATTGATTATCAGTCTCACCCTTATTCCCATGCTAACCCATGTGCTTTTGAATAAGAATGTCCGGGAGAAAAATAATCCGTTTGTTAACTTTCTGAACCGACTTTACGTTCCAGCTCTGGATAAAGTTTTAAAATTCCCTAAGCGAAGCATTTCCATCGCTGTAGTTATTCTGGCAACCTCATTATTCCTGTTCCGCTTTGTCGGCTCTGAATTTTTGCCACACCTCAATGAAGGATCTGTATATGTACGTGCCAGTATGCCATTATCCATCAATCTGGACGATAGCTATCACTTTACACGTCAGATACGTCAGATCTTCAAGAGCTTTCCGGAAGTACGTGGTGTAATGAGTCAGACAGGACGTCCGAATGATGGTACAGACCCAACCGGATTCTTTAATGCAGAATTCTTTGTAGATCTCTATCCTAAAGAAGAATGGAAACGGGATATTACCAAAGATGAACTCGTAGCTCAGATGCAGGATAAGCTAAAATCCTATAAAGGTGTTACTTTTGGTTTCTCTCAGCCTATTTCCGACAACGTTGAAGAAGCGGTATCAGGTGTGAAAGGTTCTATGGCTGTTAAGATTATTGGCAATGACCTTAAGTACTTAGATACTCAAGCAAAAAATGTTTTTGACATTCTGGCAAAAGTTCCGGGTGTAGAAGATCTGGGTATTGTCAAAAACCTAGGGCAACCTGAATTCAGAATTGAATTGGATCAGCAAAAAATGGCCCTTTATAATGTCAGTACAGAAGCTTGCCAGTCTGTGATAGAAATGGCTGTAGGCGGTAAAACAGTCAGTACATTCTATGAGGATGAAAAACGCTTTGATATAAAAGTACGGTATGATGAAGCGTATCGCTTTTCAGAAGAAAAGATTGAAGATCTATTGGTGCCAACACGTACCGGATCAAAAATCCCTCTTAAAGAAATCTCGCATTTGCGCAATGTAGCCGGACCAGCCTTTGTGTATCGGGAAAGCAATGCCCGGTTTATCGCTGTCAAATTTTCTGTTCGGGGTAGAGATTTAGGAAGTACCATTGCCGATGCGCAACAACGTGTAGCACAGCAAATAAAGCTTCCCCAAGGTTATAAAGTAAAATGGGCAGGAGAATTTGAAAACCAGCAACGAGCAACCAAACGATTATCTGTAGTAGTACCGATTTCCATTGTTATGATCTTCCTGATCCTCTTCTTTGCCTTTGGCAGTACTACCGATGCAACCGTTATCTTGTTAAACGTTCCCTTCGCATTGATTGGTGGAATTCTTGCATTACTTTTGACAGGAATTAACTTTAGTATCTCGGCAGGTGTTGGATTTATTGCGTTATTTGGGGTCTCGGTGCAGAATGGCGTAATTCTTGTGAATATCTTCCATGAGAATCTGAAAAATGGCATGCTCCTCAAAGATGCAGTTCGCGAAGGAGCTATTAGTCGGCTCAGACCTGTAGTAATGACAGCACTGATGGCAAGTCTCGGTCTTTTACCGGCAGCGATTTCTACAGGGATTGGTTCCGAAACCCAGAAACCACTTGCTGTAGTAGTAATCGGAGGTCTGATATCAGCCACCATTCTGGTATTACTTATATTACCAGCAATATTTAATCTGATCTATGGGCGAAAAATTCGCAAGAAAGAAGAAAAGAAACAGCTTAGACAAGTCTGATTTATCATTTCAAGGTAAAGGCTGGATATAGGAGAAGATTGCCTGTATCCAGTTTTTATTTGTATACAATTTTATCTGTAGAATGTCGATGAAGGTTCCCTGTTTACTATATATGGTTTGTCTGTTAAGTTCTCTCACCTATGCACAGCAAGATTCCTGCACTTACGCGTCTGGCCAACCCTCTCTTACTGAATTTAAGTATGATCTTATGCAGTTAAGTGCAGTCGACAAACAACAGATACCCGAGTTATTTATCCCTTCACAAAAAAAATTAAAACCGCGTTCTACTAACCCTCGAATTATTTTCCGTGTTGGGTGGAAAAGTCCTCATAGAAGTCTACCTGAACGCACTACAATGGTTGGCAATTTGCTGCAAAAGATCTTTGCAGTACGATTACGTATCTTTAACAGGAAATTTGAATAGTTCAGGCAACTTCAAACGTACATAGAACCCATTCTATTATTTATCAGATTTACACTTATTATTTTGTACTCATTTATTCTGTATGAAGCCTACTACCAGCCATTGTCAGCTTACAGGGAAGAATCTACCTATTGAAAAACTGGCGTCAGTCCACTCTATACATCCTAACATACTCAAACTCATACAGGAAAAACACCCCGATTGGTTACCCAAAGGATATATTGCAGTTGAAGAGCTCAACAAATACAGAAATCAATACATTCGCCAGCTATTAGCCGATGAAAAAGGGAGGCTAAACAAACTGGATGAAAAGGTAATTGAGAGTATACGTAATACGGAAGTTCTTTCAAGAAATGTAGATGTAGAAAGCGATCAGCAACTAACTCTGGGAGATAAGATTGCGGACAAGGTAGCAGATTTCGGAGGAAGCTGGACATTTATCATCATCTTCTTCTCGTTTCTGTTTATATGGATGGGAGTTAACGTTTTTGTTTTATACCATAAACCATTTGATCCATATCCATTCATACTATTAAATCTAATATTATCCTGTCTGGCAGCTATTCAGGCTCCAATTATTATGATGAGTCAAAACAGACAGGAAGCAAAAGACAGATTACGATCTCAATATGATTATCAGGTGAATTTAAAGGCAGAACTGGAGATACGGCTCTTGCATGAAAAAGTAGATCATCTGCTTATGCATCAGGGTCAAAAACTATTAGAATTGCAGCAGTTTCAGGTAGAGATGCTGGAGCAATTAATGAAAAAGAAGAGTACAGATTAAAAAAAAAGCTGTACTCAAATTGAGTACAGCTCCGTAGACTTTATTTATGTCTTTTGATTATTTAGACATCTTCTGAGCCATTTTTAAAGCCTCGTACGCATTTACAATTCCTCCTGTCTTACTCAAATCCGACAAATTTGCTGTTTGCCCTTCTGAGCCAGGAACTTGTACCTTCTCTTTATAAGGAAGAGCTGATTTCATCAAAATTTCTTTAACCTGTGCCGCTTTTAATTTAGGATAGTAAGCCCGAATCAAAGCAGCCACACCTGAAACCACTGGTGCAGCCATACTTGTACCGTTATGATCAGCATACTTAGATCCAGGAGTAGTGGAATGAATAGCTACACCAGGTGCAAATACGTCTACGGAATTTTTTCCATAATTACTAAAATCACCTATTCCCTGCTCACCAGATTTCCAGGAAGAAGCTCCTACTTCAACCCAGTTGTTAACAATTTCCTTGGCGTTATCATCTTCGTCATTTGGGAAATTATCTGCTTCATCATTGTTCTGAGCATCATTACCCGCAGCATGAATCAGCAATACATCTTTGGATGCAGCATATTTTACAGCTTCGTCTACCACACCTTTATTCCAGGAATAGCTTTTTCCAAAACTCATATTAATTACTTTAGCACCATTATCAGCAGCATACCGGATTGAATTGGCTACATCCTTGTCTCTTTCATCTCCATTTGGCACTACTCGAAGAACCATTATTTTAGTAGCATTTGAAACCCCTTTAATTCCCAGGTTATTGTCGCGAACAGCAGCAATAATTCCCGCTACGTGTGTACCATGGTCTGCATCAGGGCCCACTACGTCATTGTTGCCATATATTTTTTCTTTGGCATCTGTATAATTGTCTCCTACAATGCTACGTGGATCATAGTCAAGATTCGTATGATACTTTGCTTTCGCCTCAAAATAATCAATAGCCTCTTTTAATTGTCCAACTAACTCATTGAATGTTGCCCCACTTGCCAGCGCATTCTCCACAATCTGCTTCACTTGTTCAGATACCGGATCTGTTGGTTTGTATGCCTGCACATCAGCTGCTGTGATAGTCTCTTTACCTATTTTTTTCTTCATATTTTCTATACCATCCATCATCATCTGATAGCCAAAATAGTTTCCCTGCGATTCTTTTGCCTCTTTCTCATAGGCAACGCTAATCTCTTTGAAACGTGTGTATTCTTTTTTATCAGCCTCAGAAAACTTAGTTGTATCTGCTTTCTCAAACTTAGGCAACATGGAACGGTATAGACGTGTCAACTCCAGATTATCATAATGCACACTACTATCTTTCCCACCAATGAAATCCCAGCCGTATACATCATCTATATAGCCATTTTTATCATCATCTTTTCCATTGTTGGGTATTTCTTTTGGATTTGTCCATATCACTGATTTTAAATCCTCATGGTTCACATCCACTCCCCCATCAATTACAGCAACTATCACTGGCTTTGCAGTACGCCCTTTCAAAAGTTCCTGATATACTTTTTCTGTACTTACTCCATATACTTTATCTGTAATCGGATCTAGGTTGAACCAGTTTTCAGGAGCTTTTTTTTCGGTATCTGCTGATTGTGCAAACCCAGAGCCACTAAGTAAAGCCGCCAGAATTATAGGTTGAGCAACTCTCCGGATGTTTATTCTTATCATATAATAGAAAATAATTAATGAGACATAATTTTAGTTATAAACAAATCTCATGCAAATGCATTCTTCAAAGAAGCAAAACTGACAAAAAAATCTTGTTTAAGGAATGACAAAGGTAATGCTTTTAGATTACGCCCAAACAGTTTGTCCTATACGATGCAGAAATTCACTTAGTTACAAAAGACACACTAACTTCGTTACTGAGTTCAAAATGAAATAAGTTATGAAAACATAGCATAATGAAATAATTTTAGCAACTTGCCGAAAATGAAATAAAAAAACCCTTCATGCTGTTGCATAAAGGGCTTATTAAATCTAGTAGCGAGGACGGGAGTTGAACCCGTGGCCTCAGGGTTATGAATCCTGTGCTCTAACCAACTGAGCTACCTCGCCGAATTGGGTCACAAAGGTATGAAGTTTTTATTTTAATTTACAAATTTTTTTTTCAATATTTGCAATAATACCTGGCACTAAACCTTTTACAAATGGAGAAATTTAAATTCTCAGTTGAGTATGAAATGAAGGCATCTCCCAAAATGCTTTTTTCCTACTTTACTACCCCTGCCGGTTTGGCTCAATGGTTTGCTGATGATGTTTCCATAGATGGTGAAAAAGTATTCAGCTTTCAGTGGGACAATCGCCCTCATTACGCAAAAATTGCTGCCCAACGTTTAAACCGTTATGTTAAGTTTGAGTTTTTGGATGATGATGGAAAAGAATCTACAGACCCTAACTACATTGAGTTTAAATTTGATCAGAATGAATTGACTCAATCATCCTTTGTAAAGATCACAGACTATTCAGAGATGGCTGAGGAAGAAGATCTTCAGGAGCTTTGGGAAAATCTGATAGCATCGTTAAAAGAAACTGTGGGAGGCTAAATAGTAGTTGATTTTCCAATCTTTTATTGTTCGGTTACTAAATAATGACGTGCGAAGTATAGTTTTTACAAATCATTAGATATTATTTTGCTTTTCAAACTCAGGTACAGTTTTTGAGGAAACTCTAAAAATTATTTCCTGTGTAAAAACTATCCCGTCTAAAATCCTGCAGAACAGTAAAAGCATAGTAGTTATGAAGAAGATACACATTTTGGTATTAAAAGCGTTTCTGGGTCCTTTTGTACTTACCTTTGCTGTAGTTGTTTTTATATTTGTAACTCAGACGTTAGTCAAGTATTTTGATGAGATTGTAGGCAAGGGATTGTCGTTTCTTGTTTATATAAAACTTCTCTTTTATTTCAGCATTAACACTTCAACAGTTGCCTTTCCTCTTTCGATTCTCCTTTCCTCGTTGATTGCTTTTGGAAACCTGGGTGAATATAATGAATTAACAGCTATTAAAAGTTCAGGTATTTCTTTGCTACGTGCCTTACAACCTGTATTTATTTTTGCAGTAGGATTAACTTTATTCGCGTTCTGGTTTAACAATAACATTGTACCCAAAGCCAATCTCAGAGCCTATAGCCTGTTATACGATATACGACAAAAGAAGCCCTCTCTATCTATCAAAGAAGGGATTTTCTATAGTGGATTAGAAGGAGTAAGTATAAAAGCTAACAAGAAATTTCCAGATGGTAAAAGCATGAAAGGACTTATGATTTATGATCATAGTCAAGGACATGGAAACTCGCGTTTAATTCTTGCAGATTCAGCACAAATGTACAATATGATGAATGGCAAGTATCTTGTTTTTGAGTTGTTCAATGGTACAATTTATGATGATCAGGGAGCCAGCAATCGACGTGATCAAAAAGCACAGTTTATACGCAATGTCTTCAAACGAACCAAGATGGTCTTTAGTTTGGCGTCGTTTGAAATGGACACAACACCTACCTCCTTGTTCAAGTATGATCGCTTAATGAAAAACTTCACAGAACTACGGGAATCCGCAGATTCTTTGAATAAAAAACTCGAAAAAGAAATTCATAATACAGAGACAGGAGTTTCTCAATATTATTACCATCATTTAAAACAAATCAATTCAAATGTTGCTCAAAAGATAAAAATAACAAATGGATCTAACAATTGGGCGGATTCAACAGAGCGTGCCCATCTGCAAGACCCACCTTATAAAAAGGTAAGTATTATTGAAACAGCTATTAATCAGGCACGTAATGTAAAAAGCAATCTGGATGGAGGGAAATACCAACAAGAAAGCGCACTAAAAGAATACAGGATTTTTGCGATCGAACGGCATCGCCGTTTTACACAATCGGTAGCGTGTCTGGCAATGTTTCTTATTGGTGCTCCTTTAGGATCAATCATTCGAAAAGGAGGTTTAGGAGTTCCTGTTCTTGTTTCTATTGGGTTCTTTATTTTATTTTACGTATTAACACTAATGGGTGAAAAATGGGCACGGGAAGGTGTGATGGAAATAGCCTATGGAGCATGGCTGGCAGACTTTGTTTTGTTCATGATTGGCTTGTTTTTCCTAAGACAAGCACGCAACGACTCGCGATTATTTGATGCAGATATTTACAAAATTGCGTTTAATAAATTTATCGCACGTTTCAAAAAAACAAACAAATCATCTCTGTCTCAACCCAAAACAGAGGCAAAAAATGAAGAGGTTCCTCAATTATAGGCTTTTCTCTTATAAATTATTTTGTATTATCCTTTGTATTTACATTACGATATTCCTATCTTTGCCGTCTGTTTTGGCATAGGCATTCTTTGTTAAAAAATTATAAGTATTTTAAGCAAAAACAAAATGTATTTAACTTTAGAAAAAAAACAAGAACTGTTTGCGCAGTACGGACAAGCGAAGAAGACAACTGACACCGGTTCTCCAGAAGCACAAATCGCACTGTTTACTTATCGTATCAATCACCTGACCGAGCACCTGAAGACTCACAAAAAAGACTACGATACTCGTCTGGGTTTATTGAAACTGGTTGGTAAAAGAAGAAGATTATTAGATTATCTTCAAAAAGTAGATATTGAAAGATATCGTGCTATCATTGGTGAGCTAAATATAAGAAAATAAGCCATCAAAGGGAACTTACCAAAGGGCAGTTCCCTTTTTTCGTTCTTTTGCCATTGAGAAATCACTGGTTAGTCTATGTCCAGACACAACAGAAGCAGCCATAAAATTTAAAGCGGAATAATATCAATAAAATAGTTAATATCTCACCGACTTGATTGTCTCTCTCCCATCGGTGCCACTCCAAACCTGCCTTTCAATGGCAGATTTTTTTTACAAAATATAATGAAGGAACAATCTACTTTTCTCAATAATAGGAAGTTATGATTAGTTTCAGTATTTATACACACAATAGTTGCAAATATTTTGAATTTTGATTTGATAATACCTATGTATCCCAACGTAATCACCAAGACATTTGAAATGCCCAACGGGCAAAAAATAACGATAGAAACTGGTAAACTCGCAAAACAAGCTGATGGTTCAGTCGTTGTACGACAAGGTAACACCATGTTACTGGCAACCGTTGTTGCTAATCAGGAAGCGAAGGCTGGCGTTGATTTTTTACCCCTTTCTGTTGATTATCAAGAAAAGTTTGCCTCAGCAGGTAAAATTCCTGGTGGTTTCTTACGTCGTGAAGGAAAATTATCTGACAATGAAATCTTAATCAGCCGCTTGGTAGACCGGGCAATCCGGCCCATGTTTCCGGATGACTTTCATGCAGATGTCCAAATAAATATATTTTTAATTTCTGCAGATTCTGAAGTACAACCTGATGCTTTGGCGGGTTTGGCGGCATCTGCAGCATTAGCCGTATCAGATATTCCTTTCAATGGTCCTATTTCCGAAGTACGGGTAGCCAAGGTTGATGGCCAATATTTAATCAATCCAACCAGCACTCAGTTAAAGAACGCTCGTATGGATCTGATAGTAGCGGCTTCGGCAAGAGATATTTTAATGGTAGAAGGCTCATGTGAAGAGGTATCGGAAGAAGAAATTCTGGAAGGCTTAAAGGGAGCTCATGATGCTATTAGAATACAAATTCAGGCTCAGAAAGAACTGGAAGCAGAAGTTGGCAAGACCGAAAAACGCACATACTCTCATGAGGTAAATGATCCTGAACTCAAAGCTAAACTTTATGAGTTATTGTATGATAAAGTGTATGCAGTGGCTCAGTCAGGTAATGCAAACAAACATGGTAGAAGTGACGCATTTAAAGCCATAAAGGATGAGTATATTGCTTCTTTACCTGAAGATCATACTATTGATCTGGCGTTAGTTGGAAAATATTATCACGATATCGAGAAAGATGCAGCCCGAAATCTGGCGTTAAACGAAAATAAGCGTCTGGATGGTCGTAAACCTGACGAAATTCGTCCTATCTGGTGCGAAGTAGATTATCTTCCCTCCCCTCATGGTTCATCTGTCTTTACACGTGGAGAAACACAATCTCTGACAACGGTAACACTTGGAACTAAATTAGATGAACAAATTATTGATAGTGTAATGTTGTCTGGTTACCAGAAATTCATGTTACACTATAACTTCCCTGGTTTCTCTACTGGTGAAGTAAAACCTAACAGAGCACCAGGACGACGTGAAGTTGGACATGGTAATCTTGCATTCCGTGCATTAAAGCAGGTGTTGCCTCCAGATGATGAAAACCCATATACTATACGTGTTGTTTCTGATATTCTGGAATCGAATGGATCATCCTCAATGGCGACTGTATGTGCTGGTAGTTTAGCTCTTATGGATGCAGGTGTAAAAATCAAAGGGCCTGTTTCTGGTATTGCAATGGGTATGATTTCTGATAGCAAGACAGGAAAATATACAGTACTTTCTGATATTCTGGGAGATGAAGATCACTTGGGAGATATGGACTTTAAAGTAACAGGCACAGCAGAAGGGATCACAGCCTGTCAGATGGATATCAAAGTCGACGGACTTTCTTATGAAGTTTTAGCTCAGGCGCTGTCACAGGCGAAAAAAGGGCGGTTACATATTCTCGGAATAATGAATCAAGTTATTAGCGAGCCTCGTCCGGAAATGAAACCACACGCACCTCGTTCTGTAACTATCAGAATTGAGCAAAACCAGATAGGTGCAGTTATTGGACCAGGAGGTAAGGTAGTACAGGAAATTCAAAAAGAATCAGGAGCGACCGTAGTTATTGAAGAAAAAGACAATGCTGGCTACGTTAATATCTTCGCAACAAATGACGAGTCGATGAAAAAAGCGGTTAGTCGTGTAAAAGGTATTGTTGCAGTTCCTGAAATCGGAGAAGTATATGATGGGAAGGTAAAAACTATTATGCCATTCGGCGCATTTGTTGAATTTTTACCTGGTAAAGATGGCCTGCTACATATATCTGAAATTAAATGGGATCGCCTGGAATCAATGGAAGGCGTAATGGAAGTTGGCGAAGAAGTGAAAGTTAAGTTGGTAGAGATTGATAAAAAAACGGGTAAGTACCGCTTGTCCCGAAAAGTTTTGTTACCAAAACCTGAAGGAAAACCAGCACAGTCATAAAAAATTTTAGTATAATGGAGACACAAAATATTTTCTTTAAATAGCAACAAAAAATGCTTGTTTTTATCTATATTTTAAGAAATCATCCACTACTGTTCTTTCTTAGCATATAAATGAAAGTACAGTCATCATGTGATTATCAGAAACTAGTAGGAGAAAGGTCTCTTGATCAATAAGTTCTATAATCTGTAAATATATTTTATTTTGTGTTTCCTTATAAAAGGATTCTATACTAATCAAATGAGGATGTATATAGTGGCTGTAAATCATACATATACCCTCAAAATAAATACTACTAAAAACGGAACTTTTGACTTAGGTCAGACGTTTAAAAATCAGGTAATTTAACGCAGGCTACTTAAAAATATACAATTTCAGAATGAGACAGCTAAAAATTAGCAAGCAAATTACAAACCGCGAAAGCCAATCTTTGGATAAATATCTACAAGAGATTGGTAAAGTGGATTTGCTTACCCCAGACGAGGAAGTTGAATTGGCAAAACGTATTCGGGAAGGCGATCAATTAGCCTTAGAAAAACTTACGAAAGCCAACTTACGTTTCGTAGTTTCAGTAGCAAAACAATACCAGAATCAAGGCTTATCACTAGGCGATTTGATTAATGAAGGAAACCTGGGCCTTATTAAGGCAGCACAACGTTTCGATGAAACCCGTGGTTTTAAATTTATTTCGTATGCCGTATGGTGGATACGACAGTCTATTTTACAGGCACTTGCAGAACAATCACGGATTGTTCGTTTACCATTAAATCGTGTAGGTTCTTTAAATAAGATATCTAAAACATTCTCTGAATTAGAACAGAAATACGAACGTGAACCTTCACCAGAAGAATTAGCTGAAGTATTGGAAGTACCAACCAATGAAGTTATTGATACACTGAAGATAAGTGGTCGCCATGTATCCATGGATGCGCCATTTGTACAAGGTGAAGAAAATAGCTTATTAGATGTTCTGGAAAACGATAGTGAAGATACTCCAGATGCAGGTTTGATTAATGATTCATTACGTAGAGAAGTACAAAGAGCTTTATCTACTCTAACTCAACGTGAAGCGGATGTAATTACACTTTACTTTGGATTAAATGGTGAGCATTCCATGACACTGGAAGAAATTGGTGAGAAATTTAATTTAACACGGGAACGTGTACGTCAGATTAAAGAAAAAGCAATTCGTCGTTTGCGTCATACATCACGCAGCAAAGCATTGAAACCATATCTGGGTTAATAAAGCACAGTAGCAGATTGAAAATCAACCCTACTGTCACTCTTACATAAAACAGAAAACCTCCAATATGGAGGTTTTCTGTTTTATAGAGATACTATTTTTGCACATCTCCTCTGTTTTATGCAACTTTGGTGCTCGTTTTTGTTATGGAGTTAACAAAAACAGTCATTTACACTTATGGATAACATTACTATTGAAAAAGTACAATGCCTGATTATAGGCTCCGGCCCTGCCGGATATACAGCCGCCATCTATGCTGCCCGCGCTGGTCTTAAACCGGTATTATATCAAGGACTGCAGCCTGGTGGACAATTAATGATTACCAATGATGTCGAAAACTTTCCAGGTTATCCGGATGGAATCATGGGTCCAACAATGATGGATGATTTTCAGAAGCAAGCAGCTCGTTTTGGAACAGATATTCGTTTCGGTCTTGCGACAAGTGTTGATTTTTCTAATAGTACAAGAAAAGTCATTATAGATGATACACATACCATAGAAGCAGAAACTATTATTATTTCGACAGGAGCATCCGCTAAATGGTTGGGACTCCCTTCTGAAAAAAGATTAAATGGCTTCGGAGTTTCTGCTTGTGCTGTATGTGATGGCTTCTTTTACCGGGGACTGGATGTGGCTATTATTGGAGCAGGAGATACTGCCTGTGAAGAAGCTACTTATTTGGCTAAAATCTGTAATAAAGTGTATATGCTGATTCGCAAAGATCAAATGCGGGCATCCGTAATCATGCAGGAAAAAGTTAAAAGCACTCCTAACATCGAAATCTTATGGAATACAGAAACGGAGGAGATTTTAGGAGAACATGCAGTCGAAGCGGTTCGCGTTAGAAATGTAAAAACCGGAGAACTGCAAGATATAGCTATTAAAGGCTTTTTTGTAGCAATAGGACATCAACCCAACTCTGATATATTCAAGCCTTATTTGGAAATGGATGAGAGTGGGTATATCATTACGGAGAAAGGAAGTACACGTACTAATGTAGAAGGTGTATTTGCCTGTGGGGATGTACAGGATAATATATACAGACAGGCTGTTACTGCAGCTGGCACAGGCTGTATGGCAGCACTGGATGCGGAACGTTATCTTGTTTCAAAAGGTTTGTAATAGTATGATTTTCTAATCATACTATTACTGTATTACAATTCATTAAATAAAGTATATTCCTTGAGGTTATATATCTAAAGGAGCTAATTAATTTGTTAAGTAAAAAATACTATTGCGACTCTTTTTTCGTTTTTAGCAGGTTCACTATTCATTCATTGAAACAAGCTCAGCTTGCTATATTTACAAGCTGCTTCTATATATCATGCGTTTTTTCATTAGTTTTCTTTTTACTCTATTCTGTATTTCATGGGCATTAGCACAAGAAGGTGATAAGTTTACCAAGCCTCTCAACAAGAAAGCACCCACAGAAAAAAAAGATACAGTAAAAGATATCCCTTCTGAAATACAGGAAGCGCCAGCTAAACACCATCCTGGCTTTGATCCACAACGCAGGCCCACTGTAGTCAGTGAGGATACCACAGATATAGATGAAGGTGAATTGAGTGTAGTAGAAGTAACAGAAGAGGTACGGGTAGATTCATCATGGATTAAAATAGCAGAATACTATTCTGTCTGGGATTCCCGAAATGTAGATCCTTATGGTATTGATCCCAAAGATTTTGATGATAGTGTAGAGATACAACTATATGATGAAGCACAAAATCAACTCTGGGCATTACCACTTACTCATACAAAAGTCAATTCTAATTTTGGTTCCAGAGGGTATAGATGGCATTATGGGACGGATCTGGACCTAAATACAGGTGATACGATTCGTGCAGCATTTGATGGCATTGTACGGATTGTACGTTATGAAGCAGGTGGTTGGGGATACTTCGTATTATTGCGTCATTATAATGGATTAGAGACTCTTTACGGTCACATGAGTAAGCAATTGGTAGAAGTAGGCCAGTTAGTGAAAGCAGGAGATATAATTGGTCTGGGAGGAAGTACGGGAAGAAGTTCTGGCCCTCATCTTCACTATGAAGTACGCTATCAGGGAAACGCATTTAATTCTGATGCATTATATGATTATCTGGGTGAAAAATTGAGACAGCAATATTTTTATTTACTGCCTCAGCATTTCTCTTATATAGGTCAGAAAAAGTCAGCAATGGTAAGGAGGCTTGTTTACTACAGAGTACGAAGAGGAGATACACTGGGGGGAATAGCAAGTCGTCATGGAACAACCGTCTCCAAACTAATGAAACTAAACCGACTGCGGAGCAAAACAATACGAGCAGGGCAGCGATTAAGAGTACGATAAAGACATAACATCCCAGGAAAATATAAGAAGCGCAAGTAGATTACTTTATGAAAATTGATATTCTGGCAATAGTAGCTCATCCCGATGATGCAGAACTTGCCTGTTCCGGAACGTTATTAGCTCATGCAGCCTTAGGCAAAAAAATAGGTATTGTAGACTTGACCAGAGGCGAGCTAGGAACTCGTGGTACCCCGGAAATACGCAAACAAGAAGCAGCAGCATCTGCAGCTATTCTGCAACTGGATGTACGGGAAAATCTGGGATTACCAGACGGCTTTTTTGAAAATACCAAAGAATATCAACTAGAAGTTATTCGAGCTATACGGAAATATCAACCAGAAATTGTACTTACCAATGCTATTACAGATAGACATTGTGATCATGGAAGAGCAGCACAACTAGTACGAGATAGTTGCTTTCTGTCTGGATTAGCCAAAGTTGAAACAGTTGATAATGGTATTTCTCAATCGGCATGGCGTCCTAAGGTTGTTTACCACGTTATTCAGGATACGTATATTGAACCTGACATCATTGTTGATATTACTCTCTATTGGGATAAAAAAGAAGCTTCTATAAAAGCATTCGGCACTCAATTTTTTAATCCTTCAAGTAGCGAGCCTATTACACATATTTCCAAACCTGAGTTTCTGGATTTTCAGAAAGCCAGAGCAATAGAATTTGGACATAGAATAGGCGTACTATACGGAGAAGGATTTACCACACATCGGACACCAGGGGTGGCTAATCTCTTTGATTTAAAGTAACATAAGCTAAAAATAGATCTGTTAATGACTACTCCCAAGGTAAGCTTTGTACTACCTTGGGAGTTTTTGTATTATGGATTACCTGGCATTATACCAGCCGGAGGCGCCATTCCCATATCCTGAGGCATATTTTTCTTTTTCTTCTGATAGGTTTCCCATTGCTCTGCTGTAAAAACACCCTTCAGCTTTGCCTCTTTTTCCTGCTCTAACTTCTGGTCTTCTTCTCTTATTTTTTGCATTGCCTCCTGTGAAGGCATTTCTCTTGATTGAGATTTCGCCTGCCCCATTCGTGCTGACATTTTTTCAGAACGGATAGTAGCGTAAATCAGGTTTAAGGCATTTACTTTTTCATACTGCTCCTTGCTTAGGTTCAGCTTCTTTTTCATCCATTTACTTTCCTGTTCAGCCATTTCTGTTGGCGTTGGAGGCTGATTCATCTCCATATCCGGAGGAGGGCCAAACCCTCCTGGTGCCTGTGCAAAGCCAACCAGAATATTCATGAAAAAGAATTGGACTAAAAGAAATTGGAAACATCGTTTTGTTATCATATCAGTAGGTGTTATAGAAGAGACATTACTTATATGCTAAAAATAACACTCAAAATGGTAGATGCTTTTAAGAATAGACATACCCTACAATAGTGCAGACATTTACATAGAAAGTATAGACTAACTCAACTGAAATCAGGAAAGAGATTATTCTCTATACTTGTCACTATGGGAAGTATACTTGTAAAGCGACAGAAACTGTTACACCCGCATATTGTGCAGTATTTCGATTGTATACATCATAGCTTACCTGTGGTTCCAGGGCAACATGTTTATTAAGGAAAGCCGCTAATCCCGCTCCAAATCCTACAGAAAGATCATCATACTGATTGATTCGACGATCTGTAGGAACATCTCTTGCGGTGAAATGCTCCAGCCCGAATCGTCCTTCTAAAAACAATTTTAATTGAGATCCTCCCAGATAAAAACGCCCAAAAGGTTTAAGTCCAATAGAAGAGATACGGGTATTTCCAGTACGATTGATTGTCACTGGTAATATACCTCCAATTGCCACATTATTGGCTACAAAAAAGCCAATTCTGGGATTGAACTCCATAGTGAAGTTATCAGAGTTCTTTGGAAAGAAAAGTCTAAGGCCTCCTCCTGCCATTGCATCACCATGACTAGTCTGACCACAAATAGTAGTAATTGTAAAAAGAGAGAACAGCCCAATTGTCCATAGTAATTTTTTCATAAAACAATAGCTTGGTTTGATACTGCCATTGCTACGAAAAAGAAAGGGTAAAGTTGCAATTATAGCCTAACCAAGCGAGTAATCACCTGACTATCTGAATCATATATTTTCACGATATACAACCCTATTCTAAATATATCAGGAGAGATTCGTACTATATTTTCGGGTATTGGGCTAGAAATTGTGTGAGTATAAATCTTTCGTCCTTGTATATCAAAGAACTCAATGTTTATTGGTTTATCCAGATGAGTTATATTTACTCGTAGCATAACTTCATTTGAAGTAACTGGATTAGGGGATAAATATCCAATAGGCGCATTAGAATCAGTTTCTTTTCGAATTAATTCGGAGGCAATAGTAAAATCAGGAACTCCATAACCTAATAATGTATCTGGTCGTTCTGCCTGGCTTCCCGAACGCTGGATAAAATCCAGCAATTGCATATTAGTCAGATCAGGAAATGCTTGCCATAATCCTGCAGCCAGCCCTGTAATGAGTGGTGTTGCCAGTGAAGTTCCATTATCAGTACCAAGAGAGTTAGAAGGCGTCATCACAACTGTACCTACACCCTGAGCAGCTACATTAGGCTTTATAGTATTCCCACCTATTATTTTTCCTATCGAACTGAAAGAAGCACGTAACTCTGAATTATCTACAGCCGCAACTGCCAGTACAGAATCAGCATCTGCAGGAGCTGATAATGTTCTCCACCAGGATGAGCCTTCATTACCAGCACTTACAACAACCAGCATTCCAGTGGCAGCTGCCATATTTGCAGCACGAGTGATTACTGCTGTTTTGCCATCCATCTGTTCAGGAAGATAATCCATTGAGGCATCATCAAAATAGTTATAGCCTAAGGATGTATTAATAATATCGACGCCTACACTATCTGCAAATTCGGCTGCAATCAACCAATTTACTTCCTCGATCCTATACTCACTATCTTCATTTTCTGTTCTAAGCAACCAGAATGAAGCATCATAGGCAGGCCCGACTATCGTTCCTGGACTATTGGCAGCTATTACTGACAAAACTTCAGACCCGTGACTGCTTCGATCATAAACATTCGCCTGCTTTCTAACAAAATCATATGTCCCCAATAGTTGCCGATTCTCATACAAAGGTTCAAATACATTCATTGCATTTGCCTGATAAAATCCTCCATCCATTACTGCAATGTGTATATCTTTTCCTGTAAACCCAGCTTCATGCATTTTATCAATACCTAGCATTCTATTCTGACGAGCTGCACTACCATAATCTATGGTAGCAGTTTGTTTTGTCGCTTGCATTTTTCTATCATAGTTTTCCGGTAAAACTAAACGAGTATTCAAGCGGTTTTGATCTGTAACAGGCTTTACAAATGCCAATTTTGTTATCTGATCCAAAGTTGTTGGATCTGCTTCCAGTAATACGCCGTTCATCCACCTGGAAGGATACCAGATTACAGCTCCTAGTTGACGTATCTGCTGTATATAAGCAGGATTAACAGGAAGGTCCCGTTCTGATAACACAATGTTCTGACGTTCTCTTCGATCAATAGACCTCTGACTAAGAAATTCCGAAGGCTTTGAAAGAGAATACGGTGAATTTTTCTTGTCTGTAAATTCTATAAAATATTTTTTTTGCTGAGAGAAGCCCTCAATACCAATAAAAAATTGACAACAAAAAAAGTACAGGACTATATATCTAAATAACATAAAGACAAAACAAGCAAAAGGATAAATAAAATTACTCACTTTATAAAAGTACTAAAAAGAACCATACACTATTCTATCTACAAGCTCAAGTCAGGATTTTAGCCAAATATTTACGTAAAGGCCTTTTTAATTCTGCTTCTAGCTTTATCAATAAAAAATGTAAAACTTTACTCTGCAAAATAAATACATATTGAAATGTAAATTATTTTAATAAATTTTGCAGGTTACTATGTTCACTTCCTATTGGATTAATTATTAATGTAAGTTTTCTACTTTCAATCCTTGCTGATGTTTGATTTGATCAATTGTACAAAAAGCTTCTAGACTACCCACTCGTACATTTAAACTTCAATTTACAATTTATGAAACACCGTTTTTTCATTCAATTCCTTTGGTATTTTGCAATCTCTGCTTTCTCAATCCATCTAACATGTGCACAATCAGATCCTATAAAGTTTGGGAAGGTAGAGCTGGCAGATCTTCAAATGAAAACATATGATAAAGATACCAGTTCAGATGCCGTTGTATTATGTGATTATGGAAAAGCTTTTTTTAATGGAAATCTACAGATCCAATTTGAGCGAATTATAAGAATTAAGATTTTGAAGAAATCAGGATATGATTGGGCAGATGGAATTATTCCATTTTTGAAAAATACAGGAGCAGAGTTAAAAATCACAGATTTGAAAGGAGTTACTTATAATTTACAAAATGGGGAGATCGTAAAAGAAAAGATGAGCAAAGAAGCTGTCTTCTCAGAAAAGAAAAGCAAGAATTTTTATCTTCAGAAATTCACTCTACCCAATGTCAAGGAAGGTTCTGTAATTGAGTATACCTATACAACTGTTTCTGATTTTTGGTATGAATTTCATAATTGGACTTTCCAAAAAGAAATTCCTGTAATTTGGAGTGAATACAGGGCATCTATTCCTGATTATTTGTCTTATAAGTTACAAATGTCTGGATATGAAGCTCCACACATTACAAAGACAGAGCCAGCTAATGTATCCTTTGGCACCTCAAATGTATCAGGAAAAAATTATCGTTGGGTATTTAAAGATGTTCCTGCCCTTCGAGAAGAGCCATACATAACTACTATAGATGACTATGTCGCCAAGATAGAATTTGAGTTAGCTAACATTTCTGTTCCTGGTGTGTCCTATAAATCATTCTCTAACAACTGGACTAGTATATGTGAAAATCTCTTAACAGATGAAAGCTTTGGTGGACAAATAAAAAAAACTGGATTTGTAAAAGACATAATCAACAAAATTAAAACCGAAAATAAAGAACCTTTAACACAAGCTACGGCCATTTATGACTTTGTGCGAAAATCCATTAAGTGGAATGAAGTAGAGGATATATCAAGTGATGCAACAAAAAAAGCCTATGAAACACATAGTGGTACAACAGCCGATATTAATCTGCTGTTGATTGCCATGCTAAAAGAAATAGGATTAGATGCCAAACCCGTTTTACTTAGTACCAGAGAAAATGGAAAAGTGCTCCCATTTTATGCAACAACAACTAAGTTTAATTATGTAGTAGCACATGTAAAAATTGGAGAAAATACAATTTTGCTAGATGCTACAGATGAGCATATATCTCCAGGAATGCTACCTACCAGGTGTTTGAATGGTATTGGAAGACTTATAGATTCAAAGGGTGGAGATTGGATTGTTCTAGATCCTAGAGAAAGAGCATCACAGCTTATTAATGTTCAAATGGCTATTAATGAAGATGGCGAGTTGAGTGGAAAGATAGAAAAATCATTAGCAGGCTATGATGCATGGACACACCGCAAAGAGATAATTGCTATTGGGAAAGATAAGCATACTGAAAATCTAAAAAAAGAGCATCCAACCTGGCAAATATCTAAAATTGATCTTATCAACTTAGATAAATATACAGAAGCATTCAGTGAAAAATATGAATTAACAATGGGAGATGCCAGTCAAAAAGCTGGGAATATTATCTATTTAAAACCACTAATTAGTGAAGCTCTGACTGATAATCCGTTTAAACATCAGGAACGAAAATTTCCAGTGGACTTTGCAACTGCAATGGATAGAACATATGTAGCAACTATTACTGTTCCTGAAGGTTTTAAAGTGGAGGAAATGCCTAAAAATGCCATAATGTCACTACCTGAAAATGCAGGGCGCTTTTCATTTATGGTTGCTGTTAATGGAAATACAATTCAGGTAAGTAGCAAAATCTCTATAAGAAAACCTATATTCTATGCAGATGAATATGGCGCACTCAGAGAGTTGTATGCTCAGATTGTAAGCAAACATGCAGAGCAGATTGTATTGAAGAAAATTTAATCAAAGAAAATAGTACAATGAAAAGATACCTCTTATTGATTACCCTCGTATTTTTAGGTATGTATCCGAGTTATGCAGAGATACTATATCCTGTGAGTACCATCTCTGAGACCCTTAAGAAAGATGCTCATGCAGTAATTCGTCTTCATGAGACGATCTTCACAATCAAGTCTGTTGGCGAAGCTATTGAAAGAACACATTATGTAATCACTATTCTGGATGAGCAAGGCGAAGCCATGGCACGTAATTTTCAGTATTATGACAAGATGAATCGAATTACTGAATTTGACGGTATACTCTATGATGCATTGGGTAGTAAAGTAAAAACCTTAAAAAAAACGGATATTCGTGATATCAGTGCAGCAGATGGGTTTTCACTATACACGGATATGAAATTTAAGATAGCATCTTTTACCTATGCACAATATCCTTATACAGTAGAATTTACCTCTGAGGTAGTTACAACCAATTTAATGTATTATCCTCAATGGTTTCCTCAAAATGATGAAGAGGTCTCACTTGAAAAAGCAACTCTGACTGTTTTATGCCCTAAGAATATCACATTACGATACAAAGAGCAAAAAATGAGCAGCCCTGCACAAGTACAGACAACAGGAGAAGTTTCTACCTATAAATGGACACTAGAAAATCTTCCTGCACTTACAGATGAGCCCAATGCACCCTCTAATAATGAAATCATCTCTGGAGTATATCTCTCACCTTCTGACTTTGAAGTATCAGGTTATAAAGGTAATATGACTTCCTGGGAAAACTTAGGACGTTTCCAAAGTACATTACTTGCTGGCAGAGACGAACTTCCTGAGAATGTAAAACAGCAGATTACTCAAATTACAGCTAAAGAAACAAATAAAATAGACAAGATAAAAAAGGTTTACGAATACCTGCAAGCCAATACACGCTATGTGAGTATTCAGATGGGAATTGGTGGCTGGCAGCCTTTTGATGCTAAAACAGTAGCCCAAAATGGTTATGGAGATTGTAAGGCATTGTCAAATTATACCAAAGCAATGCTTAAAGCAATTGGTATTGAATCCTATTATACAATTATTGGTGCTGGCTCTACACAATCAGATTTACTGATTGATTTCTCATCCCGTGTTAACTTTAATCATGCTATATTATGCGTTCCTGTTGAAAAAGATACAATCTGGCTGGAATGTACCAGTCAAACAAATCCATTTGGCTATCAAGGTAGTTTTACAGGTAATAGACATGCTCTTCTAATTACTCCTGATGGCGGAAAACTGGTAAAAACCACACAGTATACAGCTAAAGATAATCTTGCAAGCAGAAAAGTTCTGATTAATCTTGATGTTAATGGAGATGCAAATGTGGAAGCATTATCTACCTATTATGGAGAACAACAGGAAGACCTTAGCTATATCCTTAATACTAAAAATCAAGAAGAACAAAAAAAAGCTCTTTATAAGAAGATTAATGTACCTAGCTACGAGATCAATCAATTTTCTTTGACAGAGAAAAAAGCTCGTATCCCATCTGTTACAGAAAAACTATCATTGACAGTACGTAAATGTGGATCTAAAAGTGGTACACGCATGTTCATCACTCCCAATGTCATGAATGCATCTTCTTATATTCCACCTAAAACAGAAAACAGAAAGAATGAGATTGTACTTCGCATGGCCTATCAAGACATAGACACAGTTGTCTATCAATTGCCTAAAGGCTATGGGATAGAGTTTGTACCGGAAACAATAAAAATAGAATCGAAATTTGGTACATATCAGTCTTCTTTACAAACCAAAGAAGGGGAAATTACCTATATACGCAGTGTGACTGTTAATCGGGGTAAATATCCGGCTAGTGCCTATAATGAGTGGGTGGATTTTAGAAAGAAAATCGTAAAAGCAGATAAAACTCAAATGGTCCTTGTAAACAAAGGTTCCTGATATAACATAAAATACAATCTTAAAAAGGTGTTTGTTATATTGCAAACACCTTTTTTTGTGCAAAATTTATTGTACAAAATCGAAATATTTAATTCTTGGAATTCATAAAGCGCTGTTTTTCTGTATTTAACTTCTACAAAGTCATTTTATTAGTTATATATACAAACCTATGTAAGATAAATTAGAAGTTTACATATTGCCGTTTTTTATTATTAATTATAAAATTCCAGAAGCTAGCCTCCATAATTATATAGTTGAATACGCGGATCTAATCCCTTTTCATGTTTCATACAAAATCTATAAACCCTATGAATCACACCGTTACTGAAATTGGCAGCTTTGTGCAATCAAACGCATTACAAAAACGCTTTAACGAAATTATACCTGGTGGTAGTCATACCTATGCCAAAGGAGATGATCAGTATCCGGAAACATCTTTGCCTTATATAGTCAGAGGCAAAGGATGCCATATCTGGGATGTGGATGGCAATGAATTTATTGAGTATGCTATGGGACTCCGCTCCGTTACATTAGGACATGCGTTTACCCCTGTTAATGAGGCTGCCAAACAAGCAATGGATCTGGGGATTAATTTTAATCGTCCTGCTACTATCGAACTGGAGTGTGCCGAGATGGTGTTGGATATAATCAAAGGCCAGGAAATGGTTAAGTTTGCCAAGAATGGCTCTGATGCAACTTCAGCAGCAGTGTTATTAGCTCGGGCCTATACAGGACGTGATATGATTGCTATCTGTGGAGATCATCCGTTTTTCTCAGTAGAAGGCTGGTTTATTGGAACTACTGCTGTCAACTCTGGTATTCCAAAAGCTATTCAGGATATGACAGTAAAGTTCAAATACAATGACTTGCAAAGTCTGAAAGATCTGTTTGATCAATATCCGAATCAAATAGCCTGTATTATTCTGGAAGCGGAAAAAGATGTCCCTCCTGCTCCTAATTACTTCAAAGAATTGAAAAAACTCTGTCATGATAATGGAGCAGTATTCATACTGGATGAAATCATTACAGGGTTCCGCTGGCATAATGGTGGAGCTCAGACCATGTATGACATCCAGCCGGATCTGGCAAGTTTTGGTAAAGCCATTGCCAATGGATTTGCCTTATCAGCTTTGGTAGGCAAAAAAGAAATAATGCAGTTAGGTGGTTTGCAACATGATAAAGATCGGGTCTTCCTAATGTCAACGACTTATGGAGCGGAAAGTCATGCATTGGCAGCAGCAATGGCTACCATAAAAGTGTATCAGCAGGAACCTGTTATTCAACATTTATACACTCAGGGAGCAAAGTTGAGAAAAGGTATTGAACAATCTGTTCAGGAACTACATTTGGAAGGGCACTTTGGTGTCTCTGGAAAAGACTGTGCTTTGGTATATTATACAAAAGATCAGCAAAAACAACCCTCTCAGCCTTACAGAACGTTATTTCTTCAGGAAACAATGAAACGTGGCTTATTGGCGCCATCACTGATTGTCAGTTACTCCCATTCTGATCAGGATGTGGCTCAAACACTTGACATTATCCATGAATCATTACAAGTATATCGGAAGGCATTGGACGAAGGAATCGAAAAATACCTGCTTGGCCGTCCAGTAAAACCTGTGTATAGAAAGAAGAATTAATCACTTCATAAAAGAGAAGCCGGATATTATCTAATCCGGCTTTTTTATTTTATTGCCTCCTACAATTTTACCTGTTTTCCAGAGCGAGCAGCCTGATAAATAGCTTCGACAACTCTGATATCCCTAAGTCCCTCCTCACCTGGTACCAAAAGGGATCGATTAGCTAAAATAGTTTCTGCATCATCATCCATCTGTTTTGCCTGTTGGTTAGCCAATGGAAATTGAATCACTCCCTGCGAACTTGATCCCTGATTTCCACTATATGCAGAAAACGGCTCCATCTTGAAAAAACCTTTCTCACAGTTAGCCTGAAGATAGTTCATATTGATACCAAAACTAGTATGACAGGTAGCTACAGCACCACTAGGAAATTGCAATTGAAATAATGTAGTTTCATCTACATCTTTATAAATCTCTGGTCTGGTAGTGAAATGCTGAGCTGTTACGGCTATAGGCTCCTCTCCGGTAGCTAATCTGGCACCCTGTAATGCATACACTCCCATATCATACATTACACCACCTCCTAATGCCTTCTTTTGTTTCCAGTGATCTGTTCTCGGATCAAAGTATCCAGCTCCACATGCCACCATTTGAACCTTTCCAAAGGTTTTTTCTTTTGCAAAGCGCATGTATTCACGTGTATTCGGATCATGCTGGCAACGATACCCGATAGCCAGCTTTACTTTGTTATCCTTACAAGCTTTAATCATGGATTCACATTCGGCAACTGTCATTGCCATAGGCTTTTCACAAAACACATGTTTGCCAGCTTTTGCTGCTCTGATAGTATATTCAGCATGCATAGAAGGAGGCAATACCACATATACTACATCAATATCCGGATTATTGGCTATCTGATCAAAATTCTGATAGTTGTATATATTCTTATCCGGAATCTTATACTGTTTCTTCCATTTTTCGGCCTTTTCCGGAGTTCCTGTCACAATTCCAGCCAGATAACATTTTTTTGTTAATTGCAGAGCAGGTGCAAGCAAATCTGTACTATAATATCCCAATCCCACTAATGCTATTCCCAATCGGGATTTTTGAATACGATTTGTACATGCAAGAAGTGAATGAGAGGAAAAAACTGTAGAAGCTGCCCCACTCATCATCATTACCTGAAGAAAATTTCGGCGTGAAAATGTTTTCATGTAAATGGTTGTCTGGTGAAAAAACAGAATTGATTAAGTTTCTATCTTATATGATTTACAAATGCAAAAGGAGTAGAGATAACACACAATTTATTTGAGTTAATGGATAGATGCAATAGGGATCAAATGTAGGTCTTCCATAAAATCAAACCTACATTTAGTATAAGGATAATCTTTTATGAATTACGAAACAAGGAAAAGAACGTGTAAACAATAAAACATGATCTGTTAATAAAGATGAATCCCGCCTTGTATTAGATAATATATCGTGTATTATTGATAAGCTCACTAAATCTACTTTGATTGTCAGCTATTCATATACCAAACAAACTTTATAGAAATAACAAATATAAAGACACCTTCACCGAAACCTGGAGATCAAAAGAATAACTATACAGTATGTTATCAAATCTCCAACCACCCGTGTACTAGATCAATTCTCTGCAGACTACCAGTTTTACTATTGGCAGCTTTTTTTTTCGCTAAAATTCCTGCAATTTTCGGCATGGATCAAGATATTATCGGATTAATTCCTGCGGGAGGTAAGGCAACCCGCATTTCACCACTGCCCTGCAGTAAAGAATTATTTCCATTAGGGCTATACCCAACTTCTGATGGAGGACTTCGTCCCAAAGCTGTCGCAACCTATTTACTGGAAGATATGCGTGCAGGAGGTGCTGACAAAGCGTTTATAGTCATTCGGCAAGGCAAATGGGATATTCCTGCTTATTATGGAGATGGTGCAATGTTGAACATGCATATAGGATATTTGTTAATGAATGTCCCTTATGGTCCGCCTTACACACTGGATCAAGCCTATCCATTTGTACAAAATAGTATTATAGTAATGGGCTTCCCTGACATCCTGATTACTCCACGAGATGCATTTAAAGACATAGTGTCTGAGTTAAAATCTACATCTGCAGATGTGGTATTGGGGCTTTTCCCAACTGAATTCCCGCATAAATGGGATCCTGTAGACCTGGCAACAGACGGACGAATCGTTAAAGTAGAAATTAAACCTACTCAAACTTCTCTTAAATATGTATGGGCAATTGCCGCCTGGTCTCCTGCTTTTACGCAGTTTATGCATGAGTATCTGGAACACAGAAGACCTGAATTTGAAACAGGCAATGCCCGTGAAATCATTTTCAGTGACATCATGCAAGCTGCTATTGACAATGGTCTCCATGTACGCGGGGTCTTGTTTGAAGACGGTAGCTGTCTGGATGTGGGAACTCCCAATGACTTGCAGAAAGCACTTCAGACACTCTATTCTGTCTGATTTGGCTATTTGCTGCAAATGTAGCAAAGCAATACCAGCGTTTTTTACTATTTTGCGAACCTAACCAACATTCTATATACCAAAACCTGTTGCTAATGAAAAAAAGCTTTATTCTCTCTTCACTCCTTATTCTCCTCTCTTCAACGATTCTGCAGGCAGCCCCTAAATTATCGTATTTCCTGAGTATGGATGAACCTCACACCCACTACTTTACAGTTAAAATTACCGTTAGTGGTCTTAAACAATCTACTATTGATTTTAAATTACCAGTCTGGACACCTGGTTCATACCTGGTGCGTGAGTATGCCCGCAATGTAGAAGGGTTCACTGCAGTGAGTGGGAAGAGTAGTTCGCTAAAAAGCGAAAAAGTATCTAAAAATGCATGGAGAGTGTATAGTAACAATGCTGAAGAAGTCACTGTAGAGTACAAAGTATACGCATTTGAAGTAAGTGTTCGTACACCTTATCTGGATGCGTCTCATGGCTATGTACAACCAGCAGCCGTATTCATGTATATTGATAAACAACAGGAACTCCCTTCTACAGTAACTGTTAAACCCTACAAAGACTGGACTCAGATTTCTACAGGTTTATCTGCTACCGGAAAAGATAAATGGACATTGGCAGTTCCCAATTATGATATTCTGGTTGATTCCCCTATCGAAGTTGGTAATCAGAAGATATTTGAATTCACAGCCTTGGGTATTCCTCACAAAGTAGCTATGTATGGAATTGGCAACTATGAGGAAGGGAAACTAGCTGACGACATGAAAAAAATTGTAGAAGAGGCTGGTAAAGTAGTAGGCGAAAATCCCAATAAAGATTATACATTCATTGTGCATAATCTGCAAAATGGTGGTGGTGGTCTGGAACACCTGAATTCAACTACTCTGCAAACAACCCGTTGGAGCTATGAAAATAACTATGTAGGGTTCTTAACTCTGGTTGCACATGAGTATTTCCATTTATGGAATGTAAAACGTATCCGTCCACAAGTATTGGGACCTTTTGATTATGACAATGAGAACTACACACATATGTTGTGGGTATCAGAAGGATTTACTAGTTACTATGAAGATCTGATCGCACATCGCGCAGGTTTTATGGATGCAAGTCAGTTTATAACGACCATTGCTAACGGAATTGGCAGTACAGAAAACCAACCAGGTAATAAAGTTCAGTCAGCAGCAGAGTCGAGCTGGGATGCATGGATTAAATACTATCGTCCCGATGAAAACTCTCGCAACTCTACTATTTCCTACTATACAAAAGGCGGAGTAATTGCTCCTATGCTTGATCTGGAAATCATTCATAGCACCAATGGACAAAAGTCACTGGATGATGTGATGAAGTTCTTATACGAAGAATACTATAAAAAACAGAAACGTGGTTTTACAGATGCAGAATTTCAACAAACTGTGGAGAAGATAGCAGGACATAGCATGGATGATTTCTTCAAAAACAATATCTACGATGCCAAAACAATTGATTACAATAAATTCCTGGGTTATGCAGGATTACGTTTAGGAGAATACAAATCAAATCCACAAGCAGCATTTCTGGGAGCTACAACTTCATTCTCATCAGGAAAACTAACCATCAATGGTGTATCCAAAGGTACTCCTGCCTATGAGTATGGATTAAATGTAAACGATGAGATTATTGCCATTGACAACTTCCGTCTGGGAGATGATTTACAACAGTGGCTTGGAAGAAAAAAAGCGGGAGATAAAGTAGTATTTACGATTAGCCGTGGAGGAATTCTTCAAACTATTAATGTTGTTTTAAGCAGTAATCCTGCAATTAGTTATCGCATTGAGAAAATATCCAATCCGTCTTCTCAACAGGATGTGGTATTGAAAAAATGGGTTAAATTATGATTTCTAATCTACGATGATAAACAAAAGGAGGAGTCTGTCAGACTCCTCCTTTTGTTTTATAGAATCCGGAAGACAGGATAACGTAGATGAGATGGTTCGTAATAAGGAGAATTTTTATATACGAAATCCAGTTGTGCTCTCGGATTATTACGAACCATCTCATCTGAAGCCTTTTGATCTTCCAGCTTTTTCCGTAGTTCAGGTTTTTCATTGAGTAGTTTCTCAGCCAGATCCTCAAATACATAATCAGAGTATCCTTCCTTTTGCTGTAGAATACTATCAAAAAAATTCCAGTTAAAGAATGAATCTGTCGCTTGTGGCTCCAGAGTCTCTACAATATACCGATTGGCAGCCTGGTTACAAGGCACTATGTAATCTCCAGCCCGAAAAACCAAAGTTTGCTTTTCTTTACGAAGTTTCACGTCTGAATGCAGGTAATGTCCTTCAAAAGCTCGTCCGGAGGTCTTATAATCTGCAATGTAATACACTTCTACTTCTACACTTGTATCACGGGATATCTGACGTAACTCTACTTTATTGAGTTTCAGTCTTGAGATAACACTCTCCCATTGTTGTGGTATAATATAGGCTTGAGGCTTTTGAATAGTAGTTTTGGGTATAAACGAATTATAGTAAGGAATCTCTTTTGTATAAGGTTTTGTTCTGTCATAAAACAGGCGTTTTCCTGTAGTAACCTTGCTGGGTATCATTCTGCCTTCATACCCTTTGAAAATAATCTTTTCAGAAACAGATTTATCCAGTTGCCACTCCAACACAAAATCGGTTTGAGTTTTTACATTCTCGATGTCCTGCTGTTTCAAAGTCTGTATTTTTTGTCCATCTGTTTGTAGCATAGTCAACATACTTAGCATAAACTGGTAGGTACCTTCTACACGTTGAGCAAAAGGTTTCAACATATGCGTTTCAGGCATGAATCCTATGGTTTGAAACAATGCTGTATATCCGGTAGAATAACGGGCAGTTTCCAGGAACCCTGCAATACCAGCAGAATCAGGAGTAGTCGCAAATTCATTGACATAAGGAGTCATCTCAAACTTTGCCTCTTTCATTTGCCGCTTTAATTCAGGAACCAATCTGGTATCCAGATACTTCCCTAACTCTCCTCCCAGTTTATTTTTCTGAGGGGCAATGTAAGTCATTATATACTGATAGTCTGCCCCATTACTCACATGGTTATCAATAAATAAATCAGGTTGCCACTCTCTGAAAATAGAAACAAAGGTTTGTGCGTTTTTTGTATCATTTTTGATAAAGTCCCGATTCAGATCATAATTGCGGGAATTACCTCTGAATCCATACTCGGCAGGTCCATTCTGATTCGCTCGACTGTATTTGCCACGGTTTAATATCCCATCTACATTATAAAAAGGAATTACGCAAATGACTGTATTATGAATTAATGGCTGCAGTTTTTTGTCCTGCAACAAATTACGCAACAGCATCAGACTTGCATCTACCCCATCAGGTTCCCCAGGATGAATCCCATTGTTAACAAGCAATATGCTCCGTCCTGATTGTCGGATGGCAAACGGGTCAAAACTTTGTTGAACATCCAATATAGCAAGGTGCAGAGGTTTGCCTATGTCTGTTGTGCCATAGGTTACAAGTTTAAGCTTGTCATACTGGCGATCCAGCTTTTCCAGAAATTCAATACCTTCCTGATATGTAACTGTTTCTGTTCCTTTGGTGTGTTCAAACTTGGTTTGAAATTCGTTTTTTTGTGCCTGAGAGGAGATGTATACTGATAGAGTTAGGATTAGTAAGAAATTCTTCATATGGGAATTGGATTGTTGGTCTGACTTGTCAGATGCAAGATCATCTCAAAAAACTGAACAATCAACAGCCTGTCAGGAAAAGTATACTTAAAAGTTATATAAGATAATCTATAAGTAAGCGAAAGGAAGATTTAGTACTGACCAAAGACTATTTTGAAAACACTGAGATGGTCAGATATACAGGCTTTCAGACCATTACCATCCTGTATATCTGTATACTAAACTAATCAAGAAAGGTTATTAAAACCAGATAAATCTTGCTCTTGTATGGAACAGCCCTCATAGTGACAACTAGAGTTTTAATGAGGTATTAGTAGGGATTAATTAAATTGTAAAGACTGAAAAAAAACAAACTTATTGATCAAAAGTATACATAAAATAACTAGATATGGTCTTTCTGCAACCACCTTTTGTCATTTTGTATATATACTATCTGTAAAGCCACATTTTTCTAAACTCCTTCTGTTATTAATTATATATAAAATCTAAAAATAGTATTACCTCCAACACAGACTTAGGTAAAAAATAGTATCTTCAAAACCAAATATGTACCAGAAAATAAAAATAGTACCATTTTCTCTATTAAAACAAGCTAAAAAATCTTTATTCACTTTACAATCTTCATGAAAAAAACACTAGTATCTGTTTTTACAACCTTTTTCATTGCCTGTGTAGGGTATTGCCAATCAGCAATCTATTATAGGGTTTCTTTTCCCAATGCGATTCATCACGAAGCAGAGATCACAGCTAACTTCTCAGGTTTATCCAGCCAGCCACTTATAGTTCGAATGAGCCGATCTTCTCCAGGCCGTTATGCAACACATGAGTTTGGTAAGAATATTTATAATCTGAAGGCCACTGATGCCAATGGAAATTATATTCCTGTAAACCGACTTGAGTCAGATTTATGGGAAATTCCTAAGCATGGCACCACAGTCAATATTCTGTATACATTGTTTGGGAATCTGGTTGATGGTACATATGCGGGCATTGATGAAACACATGCCCATTTGAATATGCCTGCTTCTTTTTTATGGGCCAAAGGTTTAGAGAGTGCACCTATCAGTATTACATTTGACATACCAGATGGTTCAAACTGGAAAGTAGCCACCCAACTCAAACCAGCCCCTGAGCCAAATACTTTCTCGGCTCCAAATCTGCAATACTTCATGGATTCACCAACTGAGCTAAGCAACTTTACACTGAAAGAATGGACAATTACCAATACGGATAAAAAGCCTCTCACCATTCGTCTTGCCTTACATCATGATGGGACAGATGAAAATGTAACTACCTATGCTCCTATGGTACAAAAAGTAGTACAGGAAGCCGGAGGTGTTTTTGGAGAATGGCCATCCTATGATTATGGTACCTACACCTTTATCCAGGATGTATTTCCAGATAATGATGGGGATGGAATGGAACACCGCAATTCAACATTCATTACAGATGCAGCTTCTTTTAAAGGAAATCCGAAAGACTTCCTGGGTACCGTTTCCCATGAATTTTTCCACTGCTGGAATGTAGAACGGATTCGTCCCAAATCATTGGAACCATTCAATTTTGAGCATTCCAATATGAGTAGCGAACTATGGTTTGCCGAAGGATTTACCAGCTATTATGGCGAACTCATTTTACGAAGAGCAGGATTTTATGACAATGACCAATATGTACAAAGTCTGTCAGGTCAGTTAAACTATGTACTTAACTCTCCAGGTACGTATCGATTTTCTCCTGTAGAGATGAGTCAGCAGGCGCCTTTTGTCGATGCAGCCAGCTATGTAGACCCTGTCAACTTTGCCAATACCTATACTTCTTATTATCCTTATGGATGTGTAGTTGGCTTGGCTCTTGACTTATCTCTGAGGACAAAATTTAAAAACCTGACACTAGATGATTTTATGAAAGCAGTTTGGCAGGCTCAGGGGAAACCCGAAAAACCCTATACTGTTCTGGATATCCAAACCATTCTTGGACAGGTTACCAAGGACACTGCATTTGCCAATACCTTTTTCCGTAAGCATGTAACTGGTCATGAAGTAGCAGATTACCAGACTCTATTAGGTAAAATGGGATTACTGCTTCGGAAAGCAAGACCTAATGAGGCTTTCTTTGGAAGAAATTTAAAAGGAGAACAGGGACAGATCATTGTCAGAACAGGAACACAAATCAATACCCCGCTTTACAATGCAGGTATTGATCAAGGAGATATTATTCTTTCAGTTGAGAATACAACTGTGACAGATACCAAAAATCTGGATGATCTCATAAAAAAACACAAGCCAGGAGATGTGGTAAATGTACAATATAACCACAAAGGCGCTGCCAAAACCACTCAGGTGACACTAAGCGAGAATCCTCAATTAGAAATAGTTACCTATGAGAAAGCAGGGATGAAAACAACAAAGGACATGCTGGCTTTACGTGACAACTGGTTAAAAAGCAAAGCTTTACCCTAATCATAATTCCTCCTGCCAGAGAAATCTCTGGCAGGTAAACCATACAAACTACCATGCAAACCATCACAGAAACACAACCCAAACTAAAAAAAGAGATAAACACCATACAATTATGGTCGCTGGCAGTTGGAATGGTCATATCCGGAGAGTACTTTGGGTGGAATTATGGTTGGCACACTTCAGGTACCATAGGGTTTCTTTTTTCAACTCTTCTGGTTACGCTGATGTATGTCACTTTTATTTTCAGCTATACAGAACTTACTGCTGCTATTCCTAAGGCTGGAGGGCCATTCTCTTTTGCTACACGTGCCTTTGGCCCCATTGGTGGCTTTATAGCAGGCTTTGCGACGTTGGTCGACTTCTTATTAGCCATGCCAGCCATTGCATATGCCTTAGGTGCCTACATACACTTTCTGATCCCCCAAATCCCGGTAGAACAGACGGCAATCAGTATGTATGTAATCTTCATTGCAGTTAACTGGTTTGGAATCAAGGAAGGTGCCCGTATTTCTTTGATTGTAACGTTGCTTTCTGTGGGCGAAATCCTATTATTTATGGGATTGATTGTTTTTAATTTTAAATCAGACAACTTTTTTGCTCATAATCCTCCAACAATCTCTTTCGGTTCCATATTTGCCGGTATTCCGTTTGCTATCTGGTTTTTTGTCGCTATCGAAGGTGTTGCTATGGTAGCAGAAGAGGTGAAAAATCCTCAGAAAACTATTCCAAGAGGATATATCTCTGCTATCATTACACTTGTTATCTTAGCACTAGGCATTATGATTCTGAGTGCGGGTGTAGGAGACTGGAGAAAACTCCAACAGATAGATCACCCATTACCGGAGGTACTATCAATGGTATTTGGACATGAAAGTGGATGGACCAAAGTATTTACCAGCTTGGGATTATTTGGTTTAATTGCGTCTTTTCATGGCAATACTATCAGTTATTCAAGACAGATTTTTGCATTGGCACGCGAAAACTATTTACCTAACCAACTAAGTTTTCTGAATCGTTATCAAACCCCGCATTGGGCACTCATAGCAGGAGGGCTGATTGGAGTATTAGCAATTTATTCTGGCAAAACAGACCAGATCATTGTTATGTCTGGACTTGGGGCGGTTGTGATGTATGCAATCAGTATGGTAAGTCTGCTGGTTCTGCGAAAGAAAGAACCAAATCTGGAACGACCTTATAAAACTCCATTCTATCCCATTTTCCCTTACCTGGCATTACTTCTAGCCTTATTTTGTACAGCAGCTATTAGTTACTTTTATCCTCTGTTAAGTGCTATCTTTTTTGGATTATTATTTTTCTTTTTAATTCTATTTGTGTTATTCGGCTTTAAATACATTAAGTCCAACATAGGATAAGCATTTTACATACCCTATAAATTTCTGAAATACTTATCTGCTTTATTCTTATAATCATAGTATGAAAGCCATTCAAGTTACCACACCCGGCGGTCCTGAAGTAATGGAATATCGGGAAGTAGCCATACCAACTCCTAAACCAGGAGAAGCACTTGTTCGAATCAAATCCATTGGAGTCAATTTTATTGATATCTATCACCGGGAGGGCAGATATCCTCTTCCAACTCCCTTTACTCCGGGTTCAGAAGCAGCCGGAGTTGTAGAATCAATTGGAGATGGAGTGACAGAATTCAAACCTGGAGACCGGGTTGCTTATGCGTTACAAGTAGGCAGTTACGCCGAGTATGCACTTGTTCCAGTCAGCAAACTGGTTCCTATTCCGGACTCGGTGGATGATGATAGAGCAGCAGCTGTTCTTTTACAAGGACTCACAGCCCACTATCTTTGTTATAGTACCTATCAGGTAAAACCAACAGACACTATATTAATACATGCAGGAGCAGGAGGTGTAGGACTATTGTTAACCCAGATGATTCGACAGATTGGAGCAAAAATCATTACCACGGTTTCAACAGAAGAAAAAGCTCAGCTTTCCCGACAAGCCGGAGCCGATGACGTCATTCTATATACCCAACAAGATTTTGAAACAGAAGTCATGCGAATCACTAATCAATCCGGTGTTCAGGTAGTATATGATTCCGTAGGTAAAACAACCTTTGATAAAAGTCTGGCATGTTTGCGACCTCGAGGGTATATGGTTTTGTTTGGTGCCTCCAGTGGAGCAGTTCCTCCGTTTGATCCATTACATTTAAGTAAGAAATCAATATTCCTTACCAGGCCTACATTAGGTCATTATGTATTGACTCGTGATGAGCTATTACATCGCACAAATGATTTGTTTCAATGGATATCGGAGGGAAAACTACAGTTGCAGATAGAACACGTTTATCGCCTAGCAGAAGCCACCCAAGCACACAAAGATCTCGCAGCACGTATCACTACAGGAAAAGTTTTGTTAAAGCCATAATGTATATTATGGCTTTATTTCAATGATTGTTCCATCCGGAACAGTCTTCCATATCTCATCCATTTCTGCATTCGTGACCCCTATACATCCATTTGTCCAGTCATATAGTGTATGAAAGCCACCTGCCCATTTAATACTTGGATGCAAGCCATGAATCATAATCATCCCTCCTGGTGATACACCCTTCTCATCTGCACTCTTACGGTCTTTTTCATTAGGATAAGAAACATGCAGTGATTTATAACAGCTACTTTTGGCATTTCGCCAGTCCAGCGTATATCTTCCTTCTGGAGTCTTTTCATCTCCTTCCTGACTTTTATGCCCGTCAGGACTTGCTCCTAAAGCGATTGAATAGGTCCGCAATACTTTATTGTCCTTCAACAACTGCATTTTTCGTTTTGATTTAAATACCAAAACCCTATCTGCTTTCTCACGAATGGCAGGTTGCTTTTTAGAACAAGCGATAAAAATACCCAAGAGGAAAATGATGATAAGACAAAAGAACTTATGTGGGTTATTCATTTTTTACAGCAAAATCAGTCTCTAATTTAAACGATTACTACTAATTTTCATCTAACATCACAGATCTACATAATTAGGTGATGAAAATTATCAAAAGCTATGCAAACAAAAATATCCAACCAACAAAAGATTAAACACCTGTACAACCGGGCCGGCTTTGGTATTTCACCACTTGATATAAAAGAAGTTGGTCACAAATCGGTTGAGAAAGCAGTAAAGGAATTGTTTGTACAATCAAAGAATATTTATCCTCTGCAAATAGTAACAGCAGAACAAATGAGATTGGAAAGAGAGGAAAAAAAGGACAGTAAACAAACCTTTACACAAAGCTCAACCCCTCAGGAAAGGATTAAAACTATTATCAAAGATCGCATAGAAAGCATAAAATCCCTGAATCTTGCATGGGTCAGCCAAATGGTCAGTGGTAACGCGATGCTAAGAGAAAAAATGACATTGTTCTGGCATGGCCATTTTGCCTGTCGTAGCAACAATGCTTATTTTATGCAAATTCAGAACAATACACTTCGCAAACATGCCTTGGGCAAGTTTGGTGATTTACTGATGGCTATTTCGAAGGATGCAGCAATGTTGGGCTTTCTCAATAACAAACAAAACCGCAAAGATAGCCCCAATGAGAATTTTGCACGCGAGGTAATGGAGTTATTTACTCTAGGAAGAGATCACTATACAGAACAGGATATAAAAAATGCAGCAAGAGCTTTTACAGGATGGCAGTTCAGACATGACGGAGAATTTTTCTTTAACCAAAGACAACACGATGAGGGAGAAAAAACATTCTTTGGTAAGACAGGCAACTTTACAGGAGAAGATATACTCACTACCATTCTGGAAAACAAACAAACAGCTCGATTTATTACTACTAAAATCTATCAATACTTTGTTAATGAAAAACCTGATCCAACAATTATCAATAGCCTGTCAGACCAGTTTTATAAGTCGGATTATGATATAGCTCAACTAATGGAATCTATCTTTACCGCAGACTGGTTTTATCAGTCTTCTATCATTGGTAGCAGAGTAAAAAGTCCGGTAGAGCTGTTAGTAGGCTTACAACAAACATTTACTATTCAGTTTCAGGAGACACAAAATATTATCTTCCTTCAGAAAGTTCTAGGGCAAACGTTACTCAATCCCCCTAATGTAGCAGGTTGGAAAGAGGGAAAAAACTGGATTGACAGTAGCAGTTTGCTTTTCAGGATGCAGCTTCCCGAACTACTTTTTCAATCGGCAGAAGTAAAGGTTGAGGCAAAAGAAGAGGGAGATGTAAATACTGCCTATCTGAACAATCGCAAAGGAAAAACCATTCAGGCATCGGCCAACTGGGCTGGATTGCAGGATGCCTTTATGAAAGTGAAGGATACTGAAACTCTGGATGCTCTTGCCAGTTATCTCTTATCCTTACCTATCACATTGGCACAAAAAGATCTGATCTGGCGACGAGCCGACAAAAGCAGTAAAGAAGCACTGATTAAAAGTCTTTCTTCTGCGTTGGTTTCTCTGCCTGAATATCAACTCTGTTAATCTATCAAGTCATTCAAAAGCCAGTACCCACTTGGTCATATCAATCTCTCTATTACACTCGGAGAATACATATACAACTGAAAGCTATGAAAAGACGTGATTTCCTTTCCCGATCAGCCCTGGTAACAGCAGGAACAATGCTGATTCCCAATTTTCTAAAAGCCTTTGAAAAACAACACCTCAATACATTAGGTCTAAGCAATAAAAAACTAGTTATCATTCAACTGTCGGGAGGAAACGATGGACTAAATACTGTTATTCCCTTCCGAAATGATATATATTACAAAGTACGTCCCAAACTTGCCATCGAATCACAACATGTACTGCAATTATCGGATGAATTGGGTTTTAATCCAGCTCTGACAGGCATGAAGCAGTTGTATGATGATGGCCTGCTTACTATTCTTAACAGTGTTGGATACCCTAATCCCGACCGATCTCACTTTCGTTCGATGGATATCTGGCAAACAGCATCTGGGTCGGATGAATTTCTGGGTACAGGCTGGATTGGTCGATACCTGGACGAAGCTTGTGGCGGTTCTTGCAGCCAGCCCTACAATGCTATTGAAGTAGATGATACATTAAGCCTGGCAATGAAAGGAGATCGCCTGAAGGGACTGGCAGTGTCAAATCCTCAAAAACTTTATCAACTCACACATAACAAAATAATTACAGATATCAATTCAGCACAACACACGGAAGCAGATCATGAGCAAGTAAGCTATTTATATAAAACACTAGGTGAAACTGTGTCATCTGCGGCCTACATCTATGATAAATCTAAAATTTATAAAACTAAGGCAACCTACCCTCCCACTGAACTTGGAAGAAAGTTAAAAACCATTGCCGAACTTATCTTATCAGGAGTGGAAACAAACATCTTCTATGTGTCCATTTCCGGGTTTGACACACATGTCAATCAGAAAATAAGACAGGGACAATTGTTGAAACAATATTCAGAGGCTATGTCCACTTTCATACAAGATCTGAAACAGAACAATCAACTCAATGAATCATTGGTTATGACATTTTCTGAGTTTGGTCGCAGAGTTGCACAGAATGGTAGTGGAGGGACTGATCATGGAACTGCCAATAATGTATTCCTTATAGGGGGAAAACTACAAAAGCCAGGATTATTTAATGAGTCTCCTAATCTTCAGAACCTGGATGAAGGAGACCTCAAATACCAGATCGACTTTCGCAGCATTTATGCAACCTTACTAAAAGATTGGCTGGGGATAGATGATAAGATGATCATAAGTAATTCGGCAGGTCATTTAAAGTTGGTCTAAAAACATTCCCATCTACAGGATTATCTATACTATAGATGGGAATGCTTCCTGTTAGTATTTCTCGACAGTAGGGTTCATCATTTTACCTATAAACAAAATAACCCCAGAACTTTTCTCGCGGATCATATAGATAAACGGACGGTTAAAGCTATACACTGGAGGAGGAGGTGCAGCTGTAGTATATCCAATACCAATAGATGTAACAGCCGCTGCTTCGGTTCCGGTTTCATCTACCTGCACAAAAGTTTTATGTGCCACTTCATCAATCTGCAAATCCCCCCTATTGAAACCAACTAGCAAATTACTAAAATCAGCTCCATCTGAAAATGCTTCTGCCATTCCTAAATTAGCCAGAATAGCATTAAATTCTTTTTTTGTATAATCTCCTTCAAACTTAAATTTAGGCAATTTGATATCTATTGTGACCGAATCAGATTCTGCCAGCCATTTGGTAAAACTCTCTGTAGTAGACTGCTCTATTAAGCTTTCTATGGTTTGGGTATTTTGAGGCATAATTAATGTCATTGTAAATTGCTTATTTCCATAGGGAAGATCTACCAATACTTTGTCTTCATCTTTATATAAGTTTACAGAAACGTTTCCTCTCATAAATTCCTTCTTGACAGTTGAGCCACTTTGAAGATAAAAATTTTCTTCCTGTGTGCTACTTTTATCAAACTTTTTAGTCCATGTTCCTTTAAAATAAATAGCATTAATCAGGAACATGACCTGCTCCCCTGTTATTTGGTTTATGATCTTATCAATTTTTCCCTTTGTCTTATCTTTTACCCAATCATTTATACTATTCTTTGCATCGTTTTTAGTAAAATCCAATTCGTTTACCTCTGCATCAAAATATTGTTGATTAGTTTCGACAAAATTGGTCTGTGGTATAAGGCCTTTGCGATACCAGATAGAGTTGGCAGGCGAAAAAGTAACTGTTTTGTCAATTCCATTTAAATAGTCTGCTATTGATTGAAAAGCGCTGTTTTGTTCCTCATCTGTCAAGCCTTGCATACTTAATGCTTTTTTTATTCCATCCTTCGTTGTAGTATTTGCTCCATTATATGTCATAGCAACAGCCATAGCAATACTAAAGGGAGAGATAAACTGATTTTTATCAGCAGGCTGCATTTCATTTAACTGATGAAAGACATTAAAAGCAAAATCCGTGGAATTTTTGACAGTCTGTGCTTCATTAGTTCGTAAGGCTCGAACATTGGGTGTATTGTCTGGTGAGACTTCGTTCTGCTTACAGGCAGAAAACAGTAAGATAGCAGTTGCTATACAGAAATAAATAGGGTAGCGATTTTTCATATCTCAGTTTTGATTAAAGAGTCGATTTTACTCTAACTATTTGACCCTTAAAACTTGAGAAAGGTTGCATCTTAGTGTATAGATAGTAAGTTAAAAAACTGTAGTGATTCTGTACAGGTAAATCACCTAAGCATAATCTAACTCTATAAATGCCAGAAATAGCTTTAAACGCAGAGAAAAATGAATTTACCTGAAGAGATAACTACTCATTGTGAAGAAACGAGTAAGGAAGATAGAGACAGGATAGAGTTAAAAATATTTGTCGATAATTATTCTTAACAATATGCTCACTGAGGGTCAATTATATTTATATAGGCTAAAATCCGTCAAATTTTCTGTCAAACAAAATCAGATTAAAATTTTAGCCTATATACTAAAGCTTCTAATTATTTTAAATTTTATGAAGTTCCAGTTCGTTGAGATACTTGTCCATACCATTATCCACCCATATTAATTTATTTTGGATTGCCTCATTCATCCGTGTTATATTTATCTTTTCATAGTCACGAGACGCAACTTTATGCCATATATGACACATAACAGCACGCTGTTTTAAAAATCGTTTGGTTTTACCATTATTCATTAACCGAATTGCCAGATCACTATCCTCTCTCCCCCAACCAATAAAATTCTCATCATATCCATTAACGTCTATTAAATCTTGTCTCCAAAAACTCATATTACACCCTTTTACGTAATATTTTTTTTCTCCAACTCTGTATAATGGAGATAATATGTGGCTCATTATCGGAAAACGGATCCCATTTAACTTATTGTTCACCCCTTTTTCAAATAAGCTGATAAGAGTACGCTTTTCTTTCAGTATTTTCTTAGATAACTCAGGAGTCATCAACATACGACTTCCACTCAAAAAGTAGCCACTTGCAGCAAAGTTTAAATGATCATATATAAATTTAGGATGCAGAATAACATCTCCATCTATTTGAACAATGTAGTCATATTTGGACTTTGCGAATGCACGGTTTCTGGCTTTTCCAACCTGAAACCCATTATCTGGATGCCATACATGATGAATAGGCACAGGAAATTTACTTTTATAGGATTCAATTAGTTTAAAAGTATCTTCCCTGCTCCCATCATCAGCAATAACTACCTCCTGAGGAAGAACTGTCTGATGAAGAATACTCAACAAACATACTTCTAAAGCCTCAGGCCAATTATATGTACTTATTACTAGGGAGCAACTAGGAAAACGGCTCATATGGAGTTTTGTGATAATATTGTATTATTAATATACAGAATAAAATGTTTCTTACTGCAAATCTACAATGTTTTATTAAGCAAAAAAATAACGTTTTACTTGAGATCGGAAACGGCAGTCAAGTAGATTCAGAAACACAGAAAGCTATCTGGCCAATGTATTACATGTTTAAGAGTTATGTAATACTAAATTGTAGATGTTCAAAATTACCAACCTGCGCAGTATCGTCTCAACAAGATAAGTTAGATTGTATATTCACTCATTATCCTATGTATAACTATATAACAGACATTATAAATCATCAACTTACAAACTAAAATCAACTAAAGTCGATTTATACAATTCCAGTTTTACCATTCAAAGAGTAAATATCTTTCTAAAAGTTAATTCAATCGAGGGTCTGTTGGGTAATTGGCAAAAGATTTATATTTACCATCCATACGACGCAATATATTTCTCCAGAACTGGTCTGCCGGGGTTTGAAAAATAAAGGAAGACTCAGCATCTGTAATTATCCATGCATTTTGTTTCAATTCATTTTCTAACTGCTTTTCACCCCAACCTGAATAACCTACAAAAAAACGAACGTCATCCATTGTCATTTTACCCATGTTTAGCAAACTCTTCACTTGCTCAAAATCACCTCCCCAGTACAGGTTATCTGCAACAGGAATAGTATCTTCAATAATTGGCCCCATACGATGGATAAAATGAAGTGTATTGTGTTCTACAGGCCCACCAATATGTAATGGAAGATCTGCATATATTTCATCTTCAATCACATCTTTAAGAGTCAGCACAGTAGTTTGGTTTAGAACAAAACCAAATGATCCTGTTTCTGTATGTTCACAGAGTAAAACAACACTCCGTTCAAAGTTAGGATCTCCCAAAAAGGGTTCTGCAATCAATAATTTGCCTTTAGCTGGAATTTGTTCTATCATTTTACACAAAATTTATGTAATCATCAGATCAAACAAAGAATATTACCTTCTATGTATCAACAAGATAGCAGCAAACACTTTTATTATTCGTACTAATTCTGTACATAGAAAGCTCAGTTAACATACAAAAATTTCATTACCAACACAAGAAAGGTCTTATTTTTGTAAGGTTAATAGTTACTCTCACTTGTTAAGTCTAATTAGTTACTAAAATACCATACCTATGTTGAAAAAAAGTTCTTTATTATGGATAATGGCCTTGTTGCTGGTTTCTGTTTCCTGTACACAACTCAAACAAATGGCCAACTTTACTAAGTGCCAGTTTAGAATGAGCTCAGTACAGAATACCAACTTAGCAGGAGTTAACGTCCAGCAAATAAAAAGTTTATCTGACATGAACCTTCTACAAGCAGGCAAATTAACAGCCGCTTATGCTTCAGGTACAATGCCTCTTTCATTAACCATTAATGTGGATGCTCAAAATCCTAATGATGCGACAGCAGCTATGAATAAAATGGAATGGATATTATTGATTGAAGGCAAAGAGATTGTAACAGGTACATTAAATGATCGAATAAGCATTGCTCCCAGTGGAGGAACAGCAACTATACCTGTACAAATCAATGCTGATTTACGCAAAATTATGGCCAAGAACAGCATGGATGAAAATATCAATTTAGGCTTAGGCCTTGTTGGCGCAGGCAACAAACCTTCACCTAAATTATCTCTCAAGATAAAGCCATCCATTATGATTGGTAGCCTTACCGTTCCTTATCCAGGATATATCACATTAAGCACAAACTTTGGAACAGGTAGTTGATAGTAAAAAAGGCTGAAGAAATATTTCTTCAGCCTTTTTTACTGATTTGTTACAAGAAAGCATTATTCTTCTTCCTTATTTTCAGTTACAACATCTAGTAACAAACGAACCTCTTCCATCTTATCATTGTCACCTGTTTTCTCAAAAGCCAGAGATAGATTACGAAGTACCCGTTTGATGATATCTACATTTGAACAAGGTTCATAGAAAATATCAGAAGGAGGTAAATTTAATTGCTTGATATAACTATCAATATCTGATCTGGAAAAGACAATTCCTTTATTAAACACATTAATATAGAATTGTGTATCAGCGGTTTTAAATGTCAGAATAAATAGATTAGGAAGGTTTACTCCATAAATAGGTAGTTTCAACTTATGAGCAATAAGCATATAAATCACACAAAGTGAAATAGGGTTGCCTCTTTTGGAATCCAGCACAATGTTGATCATACAATTAGCAGGAGAATGAAAGTTTTTGGTATTAGCAGCAAACTTCAACTTACTAAACATTACACTGTTTAGTATCTTCACCTGATCATAAGCATGAACATCGGCCTTAAACTCAAGCCATGCATCATAATAAATCTGTTCCAGATCTTTTTTCAATCTCTCCAAAGACAAATCAGGATATTGGTAGGTTGCTACTAACCACATACCTTCCAGCAAATCCTGTGTTTCACTATCTTTCCATTCCCTTAAGCGTTGTTTTAAAGCATCAAACTGTAAGGTATGAATCAGTTCTTCTATCTTCTTCTGAACAATTGGATTAAAATTTGTCTCCCACTCAGCCTCCAGAAAAGGAATCACTGGCCCACCCAAAGAAATAATTCTTTGCTCTACATGTAGTTGGACTTCCTTATCATCGTCATCTAATAGAGACACCAAAGCTTTGATTTCATTTGTATTCATAGCAAGGCAAAACGTAGCGTACACGCAAATGTGTCAATTCTAAAAACAAGAAACAAAAATTTACTTTAGATTCAATGACAATCAAATGGATATTTTCCAGTTGTTGAATCTATCATATTTCCAATACCGATATCGTCATTTATGTCTGAATAACTCCTACATTATACCGTTTTTCAATAGGTGCATGATTAGCAGCCTCAATTCCCATCGCAATTACCTTACGAGTTTCCAGTGGATCTATCACTGCATCAATCCATAACCGGGCCGCAGCATAATAAGGAGACAACTGGTTATCATACTGATTCTTAATAGTTTCAAACATCTTTTTTTCTTCATCAGCTGTTATCTCTTTTCCTTTTGCCTTTAAGGCTGCCAGCTGAATTTGCAGTAATGTTTTGGCAGCTGACGAACCACTCATGACAGCCAGTTGAGCAGAAGGCCAGGCAACCATCAATCGGGGATCATAGGCACGGCCACACATCGCATAATTTCCTGCACCATATGAATTGCCAACAACAACAGTAAATTTAGGTACTACGGAATTTGCCATAGCATTTACCATTTTTGCACCATCTTTTATAATTCCTCCCTGTTCAGAGCGACTTCCTACCATAAATCCGGTCACATCCTGTAAAAACACCAATGGTATACGTTTCTGATTACAATTCATAATAAATCGTGCCGCCTTATCTGCCGAATCTGAATAGATTACTCCACCCATCTGCATTTCACCTTTTTTTGTCTTTACCATAGTTCGCTGATTGGCTATAATTCCAACAGCCCACCCGTCTATACGTGCCAATCCACAAAGCAAACTTTTCCCATACAATTCTTTATATTCATCGAACTCTGAATTATCAACCAAACGCTTGATAATTTCACGCATCTCATATGGCTTTACCCGATCTGATGGAAATAATCCATATAGTTCCTGGGGATTTTCTTTGGGAGGTAGAGGTGTAGTTCTATCAAATCCTGCTTTAGGCGCGTGACCCATTTTATCAATTATTCGGCGAATAGCAGCAAGACACTCCTGATCATTAGGATATTTATTATCTGTCACACCTGAGATTTCACAATGAGTTGTAGCACCTCCCAGAGTTTCATTATCTACATCCTCTCCAATAGCAGCCTTGACCAGATAAGAACCTGCCAGAAAGATAGAGCCTGTTCCCTCAACAATCATGGCTTCATCCGACATGATAGGCAGATAAGCACCTCCAGCTACACAAGAGCCCATAATAGCTGCAATCTGAACAATTCCCATTGAAGACATCTGAGCATTATTTCTGAAAATACGCCCAAAATGTTCTTTATCTGGAAAAACTTCGTCCTGCATAGGAAGATATACACCTGCACTATCTACCAGATAGATAATTGGTAGTCTGTTTTCCATTGCGATTTCCTGTGCACGAAGATTTTTCTTGGCTGTAATCGGAAACCAAGCCCCTGCCTTAACAGTAGCATCATTGGCAACAATTACACACTGACGCCCATGAATATAACCAATCCCTGTAATTACCCCTCCAGCTGGACATCCTCCGTCAGCTTCATACATACCATATCCTGCCCAAACTCCGACTTCCAGAAAATCGCTATCCTTATCAATCAAATATTGGATACGTTCTCTTGCGGTAAGCTTGCCTTTCTGATGCTGGTCTGCAATTTTTTTCTCTCCCCCACCCAGATGTATCTTCTTTAATCTTTCAGTAAGATCAGCACTTAGCTGTTTATTTGTCTGTTCATTTTTAGCAAATTCCGAATTCATAGAATGGATTATCAGTTGCGTGATGAAATCTAACCGGAACCAAGTTATACTTTTACGGGAAAAATATAGACAAAAATTAAAACAATGGAAATAAAAAAACCTTCAGTATGCTACTGAAGGCTTTTGACTAGCTGATTAGCTATCTTATTTTTTTATCTTATCCTTTTTTCCAAATACAGAAAAATGTATATATCGCTTAGGATGTTCACGGAAATCAACCATCAGACTATCCAGATTGGCAGAAAATCGATTTAGGTTATTATAGAGTGAATCATTTTTTGCCAGTTTGCCCAATGATCCTTGTCCCTGATTAATCTCATTTAACAATTTGCTAATATTAGCAAGTGAGGCATTGGCCTTATCAACTGTCTGACCTAATTGTATTCGACTTAAGCTATCCCCTGTTGCATTCAATTTTGTCATTAAAGGTTTTACTCCTGTCTGAGGATCATTTAGCGCACTAGACATTGCATTCAGATTTGTTAGAATTCCCTTGATAGCAGCCTGATTTTGTGCCAGTATGCCATTTAGAGCAGAAGATGTATTCTCCAGATTCTGTAACGTTCCTCCCAAAGGCTTGCTTATCTGTTGAAATTGTTTTAACAAAACATTCAAGTTATATAAGGCAGTATCCAAGTCACGGCTTAAAGGCTTTGCCTCTTCAGCTAGTTTTCCCAACATATCTATCTCAATTTGCGAGATCAAAGTATCACCTTCATCCAACGGACGGCCACCTTTACCAATCAGAAGTTTAATTTCTTTGCCACCTAATAAGCCAGTGCTGGCAACTATCGCAACAGTTGAATCATTGAGTTTTACTTCTTTTTCTATATCCAATGTGATAAGCACCTGGTTGCCACGATTCTGAAGCAATGTTTTACCAGCTACCTGCCCTACTTGCACACCATTGACCGTGATAGGGTTTGAAACATTTAATCCCTCAGCATTAGGGTAAATAGCATAATAATATTCTTTGTTGGAGAAAAGATCAGAACCTTTCAGGTAGTTAAAGCCAAAATATAAAACAACACCTGACACAAGAGCCAGTATCCCTATTCTAATTTCTTTCGAGACTGCCACAGCAAAATAATTAAGTTAAAAAATCAAAATTTAGAACCTATTTAAATCGATCCAATAATACTAGAAAAACAAAATTGTTGGAAAATAAAATTGGCATTTATCTGTCATGATACAGAAAGTTCAATCTGTTGCTTCCATATCTTCCTTATACGCTTTAAATCCACGATAAATGGAGTTCGCAATAGTTGAACGTCCTTCCTCTGTTCTTAGATATTTTTCTTCTGTCAGGTTGCTTAGAAAACCAATCTCAATTAGAGCGCTAGGCATAGTGGTTTTCCATAAAACGATAAAACCTGCCTGTCTCACGCCTCTGCTATGTCGGTTTGCTCTCTTTTCAAACTGAGACTCTACATGGCTGGCAAATCTAAGACTATTTTCCATATAAGCACTCTGATAATTGGCAAACAAAATATGCCCCATGGGTGAATCGGGGTCATACCCACCATATTTTTTTTCGTGATTATCCTCTAGTAGAATAGCAGAATTTTCCCGTTTGGCAACATCCAGATTTCCTTCTGAAGTATGTAACCCCATTGTATACGTTTCTGTTCCAGCAATCGCTTTGGAATTATTTGAGTTACAATGAATCGAGATAAAAAGATCGGCATGATTTCTGTTAGCAATTGCAGCACGTTCCTGTAAGTCCACAAACTTATCAGTCATACGGGTATAAAGAACTTTTACATCAGGAAAGTTCTTTTTTATAGTTTTGCCTACTTCCAAGGCTACTTTCAAAGCAATTTCTTTTTCCTGTACATATTTTCCATGAGTACCTGGATCTTTGCCACCATGGCCCGCATCAATAACCACCAGACGTAGTTTGTATTGGGGGCGTTTTTCTAATGGAGTAAAAGCACATAACGAAACTATAATACCCAGTACAAAAATGAGAATAATATTTTTCACAATGCTTCAATTTTTTGTCTCGAATGCCCTAAATTTGTGCAAAAATGTAAATTTTTTAATAAAACTGAAACATCTTTTGCGTTTATCTTGCCTTCTTCTAGTATTCGGTTGTATTCTTACAGGTACAATAACCACTTATGGTCAGAATCGCCGTGACAGTGTACGTGTTTCTCCACGTAGCACAGCACTTGATTCATTAAAAAAACCTTCTTTGTTGAGAGACACAACAGCTCAGGGGGCACAAACAGACAGTTTGCGAAAACAAAGCAGAGAAATTGAGACTTCTGTTACATACAGTGCTCAGGATTCGATTATACTGGATGTTAATGGTAAAATAGCCCGGCTGTATGGCCAGGCAAAGATCAATTATGGTAATATTGCTTTAGATGCCGAATATATAGAAATAAACTGGGATACAGGAATCGTAGATGCACAAGGGGTAAAAGATTCCACAGGTAAAGTGGTTGGAGCCCCCATTTTTACAGAAGGTAATCAAAAATATGAGACAGAGAGAATTCAATATAATATTAAAACTAAAAAAGCAATTATTGGTGGTGTTATAACTCAGCAAGGAGAAGGATATGTAAGAGGTACAGATGTATTTAAAGATCCCTATGATAACCTTTATATAAAGGGGGCTATTTATACAACCTGTAATTTACCAAATCCGCACTTCCATATTGCAGCACGAAAAATTAAAGTTGTTGGAAATAAACAAGTTGTATCCGGACCGTTCAATTTTTATCTAAGTGGTATTCCTTTACCTTTAGGACTTCCCTTTGGTTTCTTTCCCTATTCTTCTGAAAAACGTAAATCAGGTGTTATTGTACCAACGTATGGAGAGGAACCTACTAATAGAGGTTTTTTCTTACGACAGGGTGGTTATTATTGGGCAATGAGTGATTATATGGATATGAGCTTCCTGGGTGAAGTTTATTCACGTGGGGGATGGGGTTTAAATGTTCGTTCAACTTATACAAAGAAATATGCATACAGTGGATCACTTGACTTACGCTTTAACCGACAAAGCACAGGAGATGAAGGATTTAAATCACGCACAGATGCATTCTGGATTAGCTGGTCACACAGTCCTGTCAGCAAAGGTACAGGACGTTTTTCTGCAAGTGTTAACTTAGGTTCGACAAATTACAACTCAAAATTTGCCTATGCAGGTGCAGGTGTACAAAATGATATCAACCGAAGAATTTCTTCTTCCTTTACGTCCAGTATTTCTTACTCCAACTCTTTCTCAATCAAAAACCTGCCGGTGACCTATAGCGCAAGTGCCAGACAGGATATGAATACGGTAACAGGTATTGTTAATACATCACTACCTGAATTTAATATTTCTCTTAACCGATTTTATCCATTGAAAGGTAAAGGAGGAAGTAGCAGCAAATATTTCTGGCAAACCTTAAATATGGCTTATCAATTAGATGGGTATAATAGAATCAGTAACTCTCCTCAATCTTTTGCCACATCCTATCAGGGACTACCGATATTGAATGCATATCAGACTAATGGAGATACGATTCCTTTCAATTTTTCAAATGCTGGGTTACTTTTGAAAAGAGCGGATAAAGGTGTAACACATACTATACCAGTTTCTATGACAATGAAACTACTCAAATACCTGAGTATGAACTATAGTTTCAACTACAAAGAAACCTGGTATCCTCAGAAACTGACTTTCTATGATGCCCAAAATCGTTTAATTAACTCAGATCTTTCATTTAATCAGGGTGATAGTATTCGCATTGATACAGCGCGAGGATTTGCCCGTTCAAGCTCTTATTCTGCCAGTGCCAGTTTAACAACTAACATTTATGGGATGTTTAATGTTCATGGCAAACGAATTGAGGCAATCCGCCACCGGATGGTGCCAAGCATAGGATTTAGCTTTACGCCTGATTTGTCACCTGATAAATTTGGATTCTATCAGATAGCCATGGTACAGGATTCTTCCGGAGAAATGACGAAAGTCAGGCTACCTCGTTTTAGTAGTACGAGTAATTTACCAAGTGCCAGTCTTTCAAAAAGTATTACATTTAGTTTGAGTAATACTCTTGAGGCTAAAATAAAAGCCAAAAGTGATACAGCAAAAGTGAAGTATGAAAAAGTAAGTCTTCTGGACAACTTTGGTTTTTCAGGTAGCTATAACCTGGCAGCTGACTCGCTAAAACTATCCAATATTAGCATCTCAGCCCGTACCAAACTATTCAAAAAAGTAGATATTAACTTTACCTCTACATTAGATCCATACCGTATGGTTCAGTTGCAATCTGTTGATGCAAAGAACAATCCAGTTTTTGATTCTAACGGCAATCCAGTTTATATACAACGTCGTGTAGATGAATTTGCCTGGCGTTCCAGTCGTTATACTTCGAATACAGGAAGAGTGGGAAAAGTACAGGGTAGCAGCTTAGGACGTATTACTAGTTTGAACTTAAGTATTAGTACCAGTTTAAATCCAAATGCAAGTAAAAAGACAACTGAAAAGGTTGATAAAGATCCAACATTGGATGAACAAACAAAACAACAGATAAAGGCCAATCCTAACCTCTATGTAGATTTTGATATTCCATGGAATGCCAATGTGGCTTATAACTTCAATTATTCCAAAGATGGATTTAGAGCATCCAGTGTTGTGCAAACGCTGACGTTTAACGGCGAAGTAAAACTTACCGAAAAATGGCGTATTGGGGTTACATCAGGTTATGATTTTACTAGAAATTATGTTGTTAATACGACAGCCATCAATATATTCAGAGATTTACATTGCTGGCAGATGACAGCCAACTGGGCACCATTTGGCTCCTACCAATATTATTCTATTGATATTCAGGTGAAAGCTTCTATGCTTAAAGATCTTAAACTCAGCCGCCGTCGTACATGGTATGACCAAGGACGTTAAACTAATTTTTCTGTTTCACATAAAAATCCCTCTGATTTCTATTAATCAGAGGGATTTTCTTATCAGAATATCCATAATTATTTTCCAGGAAAATTTCTTCTATAGTTATAGACTGGAGCATCTCAATCAAGATATAATCAATTTTTCCTGAAGTATTTGGTACTTTTCAACTGCACTAGTATCTTTTACACATATTTTAATTGTCTGTCTGAATCAAACAGAGTATCTGTCTGATCTAAACTCTTATTCCTGATGCTATGAAATGGATTAAAGCCATTCTCTCTTCGGTTTTAACAATTGGACTTATCTTTTTCTTTAATACCAAGTTGGGTATTCTTCCTCCTTTAGGAAAGCTATTGAATCCTTTTCATGGATTCTGGGCTAACGCAGAACCAACTAAAACAGAATCCGAGAAGAGCTTTTCTCTTACAGGATTACAGGATAAAGTTACTATACAGTTTGATGACAATCATGTACCACATATTTTTGCCAATAATACCTATGATCTGTTTTATGCGCAGGGATATGTTACAGCCTATGATCGGTTATGGCAGATGGAGTTGCAAACTCACGCGGCAGCAGGAAGATTGTCAGAAATTATAGGAGACCGTACACTGGAATTAGATCGGAATACTCGTCGAAGGGGAATGGTTGTAGCCGCTAAAACCACACTGACACAAATGATGTCAGACTCTGTCAGTAAACAAATTCTGGAAGCCTATTCAGCAGGAGTCAACGCCTATATTTCAAGTCTATCCCCTAAAGATTATCCAATTGAATACAAAATTCTTGATTATTCACCAGAACCATGGGAGCCGTTAAAATCTGCCTTGCTATTGAAGCAAATGGCAACCACTCTGGCAACGGGTGATGATGATGGTCAGATGACAAATGTGTTGGCTCACTATGGCTATGATGTTGTCAAAGATTTATTTCCTGACTATCCATTTCACGAAAATCCAGTCATCCCTGTCGGCACCAAATGGAATTTTGAACCACTCCCTACACCACCACAACCCAAAGATTTTATCAAACCTATATCAAATGCTATAACTAGTTTATCCAAATTCTCTCGAGCAAATTCATCTCTTGTTTACAATGATCCTCAGGCAGAGAAAGAAGTTGGTAGTAACAATTGGGCTATAAACGGTCAGAAATCAGCAACTGGTTATCCTATTTTATCCAATGACCCTCATCTGGAATTATCGTTACCATCCATCTGGTACCAGATTCAGCTTGTAGGTCCAGATGTAAATGTATGTGGGGCTTCATTACCTGGAGCACCTAATGTTATCAGTGGATTTAATGAAAAAGTAGCCTGGGGCGTAACCAATGTAGGATCAGATGTAATGGATTGGTATAAGATTACATTCAAAGATCAAACGCACAAAGAATACTTATACGATGGCATTTACAAACCAGTAAAGCAGGTTATTGAGGTCATTAAAGTTCGTGGAAAACCGGATGTTATAGATACTGTGCTATATACCCATCATGGTCCTATAGTATATAATGAGGGAATGCAATCATTAAATGGAAGAACCCCAATTGGTTGTGCTATGCGCTGGATTGCTCATGAACCATCCAACGAACTAGTGACATTCTATTACCTTAATCGAGCGAAAAATTACTCGGATTACGTAAAAGCACTATCTTACTATATAAGTCCAGCTCAAAACTTTGTTTTCGCTTCTGCTGAAAATGATATTGCCTTGTGGCCTAATGGTAAATTTCCTATCAAATGGAAAGAACAGGGTAAATTTATTCTGGATGGATCTAATTCTGCCTATGACTGGCAAGGATGGATTCCACATGCTCAGAATCCACATGTGCTTAATCCTCCTCGTGGGTTTGTCAGTTCTGCCAATCAATTCTCGGCAGATACAACGTATCCTTATTATCTAGGGTGGGAATTTTCCAACTACTCTCGTGGTGAACGCATCAATCAACGATTAACCAGCATGCAGCAAATTACACCCGATAGTCTTCGAATGTTGCAAAATGATAACTATAATATTCATGCACGGGATGTATTGCCACAGTTATTATCCTATGTCTCACAGAATCAACTTAATAAAGAACAGTTAAAAGCATATCAAACTGTTGCGGGATGGAATAAACAAAATAACCCTGCAGAAATTGGACCAACAATCTTTTATGTTTGGTGGCAATATTTCTCACTAAAATTATGGGATGAGTTTCGTAGTACAGAAGACAAACCTATGCGAATGCCCAACCAGGATAGAACGGTAAAACTTGTAACAACAGAACCTACCTCTCCTTGGATTGACAATAAAGAAACAGAACAAAAAGAAACACTGGCAGATATAGCAACTCAATCATTCAGAGCTACCATTGATACACTCACAACTAAAAAAGGAGAACTAAATCCAGAATCCTGGGCTTGGGCAAAATACAAAAGCACAACCATTCTACATTTGTCCCGTTCAATTCTTCCTTTCTCACGAAAGGATATATGGATTGGAGGAGGCAGAGGAATTGTAAATGCAACCTCTGAACGCAACGGCCCGTCATGGCGTATGGTAGTGGCATTAGGACCAAATCTTAAAGCGTATGCACTCTATCCAGGTGGACAATCCGGTAACCCTGGCAGCTACTATTATGATAACATGATAGATAAATGGTCTAAGGGCGAATTGCTGGATGTTGTATTTTTACACAAACAGACTGAAAAAAATGAACGTATCAAAGCTACCTGGACATTAACCCATTAAGTATATTACTATGAAATCTTCCCATCCTACCTTATATACATTGCTTTATTCTGCCGGAATAACTTTGTTCTGTACAGGATTTGTATTTGCGGTAGTTTCATTGCTATCTGGCTTTCTACCTGGACTTATGTGTGTATTCCTAATGGTAATAGGATACCTTATTGTACGCACTATGAACCAAGGTACATTTACCCTACCATTTGTTTCTGTTTCAAAATGGAATGTAGAACTCTCATCTATAAATTACACATCCATCCTTAGATCAATAGTAAAATCAACTTTAGCTACCCTACTCATTCTTGCACTTATCATTTCCTGTGTATTTATTTTTGGACAAAATTATTTCCACAAAAGAGCTACACGACAGGAATGTGATCAGATAGTCTCTGCCTTACAGTTCTATAAAGAGAGTACAAAAAACTATCCGACAACTCTTAGAGAAGTAATAGGGAACGATCCATTACGAAGAGATTGGGATAAAGATAGCTGGGAAAACGTATATCAATACAAGACTATCAATAATAGACAATCATTTATGTTACGCTCATCCGGAGTAGATGGAAAACCAGATACAGAGGATGATCTGCTCTATCAGGATCGTTAATCACTCTGTTTACAATACAAACAGTTCAGACAATTATATTTCTACTGCCTATGTATTAGACATAGGCAGTTTTTATTAGAAGTGTAATTTAATCACATTAGCAGGTTGACTATCACTAATCTTCACAATATATAAATCACCATACTCATCAGATTCTGTATATTTATTTGACTTTGTCCATTCATTCAACAACTTAGGAACCACATTTGAGTGACTTACTACCAAAATACGTTTATTTTTTCCCTTCTTAGCTAAATTTATAGGCAGATCAGATTCTTTAGCATCATAGTGCATAACAGATAATCCCAGCTTCTGCAACAAAGGCAATGCTGTCTGTTCAGTCCTTTTAGTTGCTGTGGAATAAATAGCTTCAATCCCTGCATCTTTCAGAATTGCAGCCAATTGCTCCGCATGTTTCTTTCCTTCCAAAGAGAGTGAGGGATCATTTGAACTTTCCGTAAGATCTTTCTCTGCATGACGGACAAGAAATATAATAGTCTCCTTTCCTGTTACTTGTTGTGCATAGAGATTGATGCCATTACCTATATAAGCCCAAAAAAAGAATAAAGCAAGATAGTATCTCTTCATAAGTAAATGTTTGTTAATAGAGTAAAAATAAGAATTAATTTATACAAAAATGTGAATATCACTCCTAATTCTCTCAAATATGCCAAGTCATTTATCCAAACTGATCACTTACTCTGATTGGTTTTCTTATTTTTTGAAAAAAATGGAAACTGAAAGTTTTTTTTTTCAGTTCTTTGTATATCCTAAGGTGAGCATGAGAATCTTATCAGGATACTATTTTGGTCTATTACCTTTCTGAGTATCGAACTTTGTACATTTCCATGGTTTCTTCTATTACATTAACAAATACTTTAGAATATATACAAGCACTCTGGATTGCTACACACCAAATGGGTTTACCTATCGCATTATGGCGATTACCAGAAACTCAGGAAATTCAGGGAATAATAGATCTTTCAGGACAACCTCAAAAAACGGTCATTGATCTTGAAGAACTGCATTCCGGATTTGCAGTCAGTCCCTTCATTAACCCTGAAGCAGATCAGTCTTTATTTATTCATGCAGACATCCATTTTACGCTAGAACAAGATCCATCAACAGAAACATATATATTCTCGGATAAGAATCTTCCTCTTAACGATCCTATCTTACAGATTCGAAAAGAAAATTTCTATCAGACTGTAGAGAATATTTTACAAACCAGAAATTACCCATCCGTTATATCTTCCAGAACTTCTTATCAAACTCAGGATGCAGATCAAGCCATATTTGAAGATATGGTATCCAAAGCTATTCGGGAGATGGAAGAAGGGAACTTTCAGAAAGTTGTACTTTCCCGCACTATTACAGTTCCACTCAAGGAAGATACCAATATCATTCAAACTTACTTTAAGCTAACTCAATCTTATCCCCTGGCCTTTGTCTCATTAATCAGTATCCCTGAACATGGCACATGGATGGGTGCTTCTCCTGAGGTGATTATCAGTACAAACAAACAAAAGATATTTCGTACAATAGCTTTGGCAGGAACACAACCTTATGAGCCAGGTGTACCATTGTCTGAAGTAATGTGGAAGCAGAAAGAGATAGAAGAACAAGCATTGGTGAGCCGTTATATTATCAACTGTTTCAAAAAAATTCGTCTAAGAGAGTTTGAAGAAGAAGGTCCAAAAACTGTAGTAGCAGGTAATCTTTTGCATTTACGAACTGATTTGACTGTAGATATGCAAGCTACTCAATTTCCCCAGTTGGGTACAGTTATGCTTCGGTTATTGCATCCTACTTCTGCTGTCTGTGGCACTCCCAAAGAACCAGCCATGGACTTCATTATTAACCACGAACCTCATAACCGAGAATTTTATAGTGGATTTCTAGGCCCTGTAAATATAGATGGAGAGTCTCATCTTTTTGTAAATTTGCGATGTACCCAATGGCTAAGCAATCGGGTGATTTTTTATGCAGGAGCAGGTATTACCACAGGGTCTATTCCGGAACGGGAATGGCGTGAAACAGAATTAAAGACACAAACTATGCGGAAAATTGTAGGCGTATAGCCATTACCATTGGGTTTTATACTACTTTTACATTATCTGCTTATTTCATCTATCTTGCCACGATTATGAATTACCACCGTTTTGCACAAACGTTATTTCAGTCACACACAAGTTATGACAAACTTCCACAAAAGATTGAAGTATATCGTTTTATAGACTCAGTTTTGCAAATGTTATTTCCACAATTTGCAGATCAAACATTCAAAACACCTGAAAGTGTAGAAGCAGAACTCTATGAATTACAAAATAATGGAGAGAAGCTTTTAATTGATATTGAGCCTAATCTCCCTGCTCCTGCTGCTACCATTGCTAATCAGTTTGCCGAAAGTCTTCCACGCATTTATGACTTGCTCTTGAACGACGCACGTGCTATGGCAGATGGAGACCCTGCTGCAACAAGTCCTAATGAAGTTATACTGGCTTATCCTGGCTTCTATGCCATAGCTATTTATCGTATGGCCCATCGGCTATGCCAGTTAGGAGTTCCTTTGATTCCACGTCTATTAACAGAATATGCCCATCAAAAAACGGGCATTGATATACATCCAGGAGCAACTATTGGAGAGCATTTCTGCATAGATCATGGTACAGGTATTGTGATTGGTCAAACTACAGTTATAGGAAATCGTGTTAAAATATATCAGGGTGTAACATTGGGAGCTTTAAGTGTAGAAAAAACCCTGGCAGGTGTAAAACGCCATCCAACGATTGAGGATAATGTGGTAATTTATGCGGGAGCAACGATTCTGGGTGGGCATGTTGTTGTAGGTCATGATAGTATCATAGGCGGAAATGTCTGGCTTACAGAAAGTATCAAACCTTATTCAAAAGTTTATAATAAGAATCAGATCAAGGTTAGCGGAACAGCCTACGAAAAAGCAGACGAATATCTTGAATACTATATCTGATAATTACTGATTCTCATAACAAAACGCCAGTCAGAATATATTCCGACTGGCGTTTCTTTTAATATTATGTTTCTTTTTATCTCAAATCAGCAGGTGGTACAAAACTTTGTGCTATTTTTTGTTTCGAAATCCGACGTCCTCTAAAAAACAGATACAGGTTAAAGAACAACATTATACCCAAATAGATACTGAACCCTCCTATTTTGCTACTTAACTCTTCCAGCATTCCCTGACTATTGGCTATAGCAGCACTCGTCTCCATTATCAACAAAGCAAAACCCAAATTCAGCAGGTAGAATCCTACCTCAAACAATTTATTGGTTGAATAGGCAATATCACTTTTCCCATGAAATATATCCAGCATGAAGACTTTGCTATTTTTAAATAAGGTATGAGCAACATACCAGGTAAGCATTACCACAACAGGTAAGTAAATCAGATACGAGGTTAATACAAATGAAGTTTTCATAAAAGTGTTTATTTGGAATGAGTAGATGTATGATATGATTTACTAAAAAACAGAAGTACTGTCATATTGATAAAGTGAATAATAGCCAGTGTTAACATGATCTTTCCTATCATAGTACTTACACTTGCAACCAATGTTTGCCAGGAAGTAACAGAGTCCCAGAAACGTATCATAATAGCTACATAGCCTAAATTAAGCAGATAGTATCCAACAAGCAGTAAGCGATTTATACTATCACTAATCTTTTCATCATTGTGAAAAAGAGAAAGAAGATAAAGTCTTCCATGCTTGTAAAAACTGAGTCCTACATGTACTGTAACCCAATAGGTTATAGCAAAATAGATTAGGTAAGCAATCACATTCATATAAAATGGCTTCTGTTTGTGATTTTATTTTTCTGATGCTTTTTGTTCTTGTTGAACGATTCAAAACTACAGATAATTAATTATATTTTCAAAATATTTTGAAAATATAATTAATTATCTCAACTAAGGAATTCTTATATCACTGGTAGATAGATAGTTTAGTTCTGTAGAATCTATATAAAAAATAAAAGAATCTAACTTCTAATCAGAATGGAAGAATCTAGGGATGAATTTCTGAATGGAAGGAAACTTGTAGAGAAACAAATGAGGAGAACAGATAAAAAATAGGTTGTTGTATCTACACAACAACCTATCAAAAACTGCATTATTGAGCAAAGCTATAACGTGGTCCTCCTGAAACGAAAGTAGCTAACATTCTTGATTTTTGTCCATTGGAAAACATATACATACAGGCATCGTCTGTATAATCCATGTAATTCATTGTCATTTCTACAGGTGTACCTGTACAGGTAGATTTGTGACCAGCAGCCGGACAACCATAATTCGCTGTATTATGCAATGGAGTATCATTGACGTAGTCAGTTCCACAGGTTGCATCACCCCATATATGGCGCAGATTCAGCCAATGCCCTACTTCATGGGTTGCTGTTCTCCCCTTATTAAACGGTGCAGCAGCAGTACCGGTACGACCGAAAGCTGTATTTAATATTACGACGCCATCCGTAGCAGAGGCTCCGCCAGGAAACTGAGCATACCCCAAAATATCATTTGACAAGGTACATACCCATAAATTCAATTTAGTAGCAGGCGAAGTAGGGTCGATTCCACCGCGTGATGATATTTTCATATAATCATTGGTATTCCATGACCTCTTGTTGGTGGATTTACGAACGGTCTGGTCTAGAACAAACCGAATCCCAACGTTAGCCTTCACACCTGAGAAAGTTGTCGGAACAAGCGTGAAATCAGCATTGGCTGCATTGTAATCTTCATTTAATGCATCAATCTGAGATTGTATCTGAGTATCAGATATGTTTTCTGCTGCAGTTCTATAAAGGACATTGACTACAACAGGTATTTCTATTATACCATTTACTAAACGAGCTGCCTTATGCTCTTTTAGTACTTTATTGGTAAATGATTCTATTTGCAACATTCTGTCTGCCATAGCAGGATCATTCTTTAGTTGAATGGCAAGCAGTTCCATAGAAGCACATTTACGTGCAGTCGGAGCAATAGTGATATCAGAGCTTTGAGACTCAATTTCATCTTTATGACAAGACACAAAAGTCAATGCCATAATCAGGCAAGGTAGAAGCAGTTTTTTCATGTTTAATTAAGTTAGGAGTTTGTGATAACCAAATATAAAATTTCCCATCTAAAATAGAATCTGATTGTAAGATTCTACAATAATCACATCTACCAAAATAATCTCACATAGTTATTCAAGTGGATCTAACCCCTCCATTTAGCATTAAAAGCAAATCTTTTAGAAAAGAATTTCTCTTTCCCAAAAACACTAAAAAGTTTTTTACTATATAAAATGCAAGTTTTTATATAAAATCAATTTGCAAATTTCAATTATATAAAATATAACAAAGAAGTCCAGATCTCACTGTAATTGACGAGATCTGGACTTCTTTATTCAGATACAACTAGTCTATCCTAACTTTTTAGTCAGAGCTACTACCTTTTCATTTAAAGATTGAATAGCTTTCAGATAGCGGGCTTCTAATTGAGGCAGATTAGCTGTTGATTTTAAAGATGCCTCATACATAAAACCTGGTAACATCCAGGAGGCATAGCCACTATACGGATCAGGAGAGGCATACAAGGATTGATACCATTTGCCATAGGCCATACCTTGTGTATCTATAAATGACTTCTCCAGAGAAATAAGAATTTTATTTAATTCTGCAGTTGTGTTTTTAACACTCTTATTGGCTTGAATATATTTTTGTTGTGCTGCATTATATGTTTCAATATTCTTTCCAAGTTCATGAACAGCAGTCATTAGCTTTTCACAAGAATAAGCAGGAGAATACACTTTTATCGTTTTCTCAATAGTACTTAAATGCTTTTCCAGGTCTGTTGCATATCGACTTACATCATAAGGAATCACTTCAGCATTAGCCAATCGCATAGCCATAATACCAAATATCTGTGAAACCATTGGCCCCATTTGAAAAGTAGGATCAACAAAGCGGGAGTAATATTCAAAATTATCATAAGCTGAGTGATAAGGTGTTACTCCACCTGTTCCCCCACCCCACGAAGGCACACCAACATACATATAAAAAGCAATATGATCCGACCCCCCTCCCAGATTTCCTACTTCAGGTTCAGATTTAGCTCCTGCCCACTGCTGATAGACTGTCTTATCAGAACCCGGATAAGCAACCATCTGTGTAGCATCTTTTAACAATTGTTTCAACGATGGAGAAGAAGCTCCTCCAAAGGACTTACCTGATACAGCTGCATCTGCATTCATATAAGCAACAGCTTTAGCAGACAATTCTTCTTTAAATTGCTCAACCCATTCTGTCGATCCGATTACACCAAATTCCTCAGCATCCCAATGACAGATTTTAATACTGCGCTTAGGTCTGTAACCTGCCTTTGTGAGCTCTCCCAGTGCTTCTGCTACAGAAATGAGCATAGAGGTTCCACTATTTGGATCTGTTGCTCCATGAACCCATGCATCATAGTGTGATCCCAGAATAATCCACTCATCGGGGAACTCACTACCTTTGAGTGTACCAATCACATTAGTGACTCTGGTAAAGTCATTCTTTTGCTCTACTTTTAAATGTACTTTTAGTTTACTCCCTCCTTCAATCCGATAGGCACAAGGCAAAGCCCCTTGCCAGCCAGCAGGCACGCTCTGTCCTGTCATTCGGATTAGAATTTCTTTGGCAGCACCATAAGAAATTGGAGTAACCGGAATTTTATGTAAATCTACTTTATCCGGAGATAAGCGTTCTATTTTTTTCTTTCCATCTAATGGTAATGCAGGCACAAAAGGAGTCAAAGGATCACCTGTAAAATCTACTGTCAATAAAGATCCTCGCTGAATATAGGAATCATTTGCCTGAGGTCCTTCCGGATAAGTAATGCCCTTCATATAGCCAGCATCTATCGGATCTGTATAGATTATTACTCCGGCAGCACCATGTGCCTGAGCATGTTTGGCTTTGTATCCTCTAAAGTTCCCACCATATCTGGCTATGACAATTTTACCCTTAACAGAAACTCCCATTGACTCCAGCTTTTCAAAATCTTCTTTTGTACCAAAATTAGCATACACTACTTCTGCTGTTACATCTCCAGAACCGGAAAATGAGTTCCAACCACCTGTAACACGAGGTTGGCCTGAAAAAGCATCTACTGGTGTTTCAGTAGTATTTAATTTTATTTTCTCAGGTGTGATGATTTCAACTGTATTTTCACCAGGAGACACAGGCATAAAAATGTCATAGGCAGGTTCTTCTACCTGCCAACCTGCTTTTTTCATTACATCTACAATATATGCTCGTACCTGTGCATTCTCAGGAGTACCTGCAGAATGTGGTAAACGAGTTAATGCTTCCAGATGCTTTTTATAGACTTCAGGCTTAGGTTTCTGCAAAAAAAGTTTTTCAGCTTCTTGTTCTTTTGCCTGTTGAGAAGGTAAAAAGCCTGTTAAAGATTGAGCATTAAGAGTATGAGCTCCTGCTGAGACAAAGAGACAGATAGAAAGTCTCCAGAAAGTTTTCTTCATGATGAATGGTTGGTTTGATCAATTGGTGTTGCAATAACGAATGTAGGATTTTTTTTAAAAGTTCCGATGGATTTTTACTTTTGCAATATTGTTGCAAAAGTAAAAATCCATCGTTCAAGTAACCAACTACTTATTCTTATGCAAGAAGTTAAAAAATTGCCTGTTACTGTTCTCAGCGGCTTTTTGGGAGCAGGTAAAACTACTCTCCTGAATCATATTCTTCATAACAGAGAAAATCTGAAGGTGGCTGTTATTGTCAATGATATGAGTGAAGTCAACATGGATGCTCAGACAGTACAAAGAGAAAATACTTTATCCAGAACCGAAGAAAAACTGGTTGAAATGTCAAATGGCTGCATTTGTTGCACATTACGGGAAGACTTAATACAGGAAGTAGAGAAACTTGCGAAAGAAGGAAGATTTGATTATCTGCTCATTGAAAGCTCAGGAATCTCAGAACCTTTGCCTGTTGCTCAAACCTTTACTTTTGTAGATGAACAATCAGGTGTTAATCTTTCCAGGTTTTCGCAACTGGATACATTAGTCACAGTAGTAGATGCATTTAATTTTGCCAGAGACTATGGAAGCAATGAAACTGTTACAGACAGAAAATTAAATGAAACGGAAGATGACCATCGCCCAATCGTTAACTTACTCACAGAACAGATTGAATTTGCCAATGTCATTATCTTGAATAAAGAAGATTTGGTAACACCACAAACATTGGGTGAGCTAAAAGCTATTCTACAGAAGCTTAATCCTAAAGCCCGTATTATTGAATCACAGTATGGACAGGTTGAGTTAAAAGAGATTCTTCATACTCAACTTTTCACATTGGAAGAAGCTGAAAATTCGCCAGCATGGCAGGAAGAGTTACAAAAAACGCATACACCCGAAACCGAAGAGTATGGTATTAGCTCTTTTGTATTCCGATGCCGACTGCCATTCCACCCTGAAAGATTCTGGAACTACTTAAATATGAACTGGCCTGCCAATATTATTCGTAGTAAAGGTCTATTCTGGCTGGCCTCTCGTCCCAGTGCAGCACTAAGCTGGAGCCAGGCAGGCGGATCATTACGAGCGGAAACGGCTGGTATATGGTGGGCTTCTATGCCTGAAGCAAAAAGAGAACAACATCCGGCATATCAGGAAAACAAACAACTCATACAGGAACGATGGAATAGTGACTTTGGCGATCGTATAAATGAACTGGTAATTATTGGTCAGGATATAGAAGAAGAACTCATCAAGCAGGAACTTGGTTTGTGCCTATGTACTCCATTTGAAGTTCTACAGATGTATAATGGTCATAAATTCACCGATCATTTCCCGCATTAGTTCAATCGTATCACCCTAGTAAAACGAAAATTCTCCGAAGGACACCTTCGGAGAATTTCAGTAACAAACCACTTACAACCTAAATTCGTATTTTTATATTTTAATCAGACATTGTGTCTGAGGATATATCTGCTTGACTTACAATACAAAGATACTATATCTACCCCTTGCCTGTAAAGTCACAATTCACTCATTTTCATACACATATACCTTCTTTTCTGTTTTTGAAAAAAATGCATTATTTGTAAACTCCAATTTCTCTATTCTTCCTTTTTTTCAAACGCCATCTGCAAATATATATATCAATTCAATGATATAGTGCTGTTTTTAAAACCTAACAAAAAGATTTTAGACTGATTTATAGTTACTTACATTTTACTCACCCAGAAAAAGTACAAGTAACGACCCTCAAAATAAACTTATGTTTTTTACAAAGAAATGACTTGTTTTTAGCAAAAATTAACCAATACATTACATTGAGATAACAAAAAGGCTGACATTACTGCCAGCCTTTCTTCATCTATTTTTAAAGCAACTTTCTCATTTTAAGCAAATTGCTCGCTTTATCAGCCGTTATTTAAATTTGCTTCTCAACTGAGCCAATTTTGTTTGCAGATCGTTTTCTGGTTCTGCATTTTTCTGCGAACGTTCTTTCGTCTTTCCAGCACCTGCTTTATCAATTGGTTTACCAGTCTTTAAAGAAAGAGCAATTCGCTTGCGTGCAATATCCACTTCCATTACAGTCACTTCAACTTTCTGCTGTACTTTGACAACCTCATTTGGATTAGAAACATATTTGTCTGACAACTCACTGATATGCACCAATCCATCCTGGTGAACACCAATATCAACAAAGGCACCAAAGGCGGCTACGTTGGTAACTATCCCTGGCAGTTTCATTCCTACACGCAAATCTTCCATGGAATTAACACCATCGGCAAACTGGAAAGTCTCAAATTGCTCACGAGGGTCACGACCTGGTTTAGCCAATTCGGAAACGATATCCTGTAACGTAGGTAATCCTACTTCTTCACTCTGGTATTTGGCTAAAACCAATTGTTTTCGCAAGCTATCTGTCTTCATCAGATCTTTTACAGAACTATTCAAGTCTGTAGCCATCTTGTTTACCAGATCATATCTTTCGGGGTGTACAGCACTGGAATCCAGTGGATTTTCCGCATTACGAATCCGTAGGAAACCGGCTGCCTGTTCGAATGCTTTTGAACCCAGACGTGGTACTTTCTTTAATTCTTCACGGGTTTTAAATGGACCATTGGTATTCCGATAATCAATAATATTCTGAGCAAGTTGTGGCCCTAAACCTGATACATAGGTTAATAACTGCTTACTAGCAGTGTTGACTTCTACTCCTACAGCATTTACTGAACTCATTACCACATCATCCAGACTCTGTTTCAATGCAGACTGATCCACATCATGCTGATATTGTCCAACACCTATCGATTTTGGATCAATCTTAACCAGCTCCGCCAGTGGGTCCATCAGACGACGTCCGATAGAAACTGCACCGCGAACGGTTACATCATAATCCGGAAATTCTTCGCGAGCTACATCGGATGCAGAATAAATAGAAGCGCCGCTTTCATTTACTACTACAATCTGTATTGTGTTTGGTAAACCAATACTACGTACAAAACTTTCCGTTTCACGACCAGCAGTTCCGTTACCAATAGCAATAGCTTCAACTTCATAGCGAGCACACAATGCCATAACTGTATGAATAGCATCCTGTTTTTTATTTGGAAACTCAGGATAAATCACATCATTATGCAATAGCTTACCCTGACGGTTTAAGCAAACCACTTTACAACCTGTACGGAAACCCGGGTCGATTGCCAGAATATTTCGTTCACCCATAGGTGCCGCCATCAACAGGTTACGCAAGTTATCAGCAAATACCCGAATAGCTTCTTCGTCAGCTTTCTTCTTGGACATCAGACGGATCTCTGTTTCCATGGAAGGCTTAAGCAAGCGACGATATGAATCTTTTACAGCTAGTTTTACCTGATCTGCGCTACCACTACGATTCTGAATAAACTGTCTTTCCAGTAATTCGATTGCTTCTTCCTCTTCAGGAGCCGTATCTAATAAAAGAAATCCTTCTTTCTCCCCTCTTCTCATGGCTAGTACCCGATGTGATGGAGCCGTGGAAACCGATTCACTCCATTCAAAGTAGTCTTTATATTTTTGAGCTTCTTCTTCTTTGCCAGGAATCACCTTACTGCTATACGTTCCTTTCTTCCAGAAAAGATCACGCACAGCAGCCCGTGCTTCTGCATTTTCATTTACACGTTCAGCAATGATATCGCGTGCTCCAGCCAGTGCTTCATCTACAGAAGCAACTTGTTTTTCTGCATCCACAAATTTCTCTGCTTCTGCCAGAGGATTAACAGTCGTTTGTTGTTCAAAGATAATATCTGCCAGAGGTTCTAATCCTTTTTCCTTTGCAATAGTTGCACGAGTACGTTTTTTCGGCTTGTAAGGTAAATAGATATCCTCCAAGACAGCCATTGTTTCTGCTGCATGAATGGCCGTTTCCAGTTCTGATGTTAGTTTACCCTGGTCACTAATAGATTTTAGAATCGTTTCACGACGCTTATCCAGTTCACGAAGTTGCTCGATACGATCACGAATAGCAGCAATTGCAACTTCATCCAGAGATCCGGTTACTTCTTTCCGATAGCGGGAAATAAAAGGTACTGTACCACCTTCATCAAGCAAGGTAATTGTGGCTTCTACCTGCTTAGCTGTAATGGACAGTTCCTGAGCAATTTTGGCAATGTGTGTTAAACTCATGTAACTCCGACTATTTTGATTTGAGGCCGCAAATGTAAGTCTTTTCAGTGAAAAAGTGGTCGTAAAAAGACCGGTGTTTCTTATTAAAACTGAAGATAAAAAGCCCGATTTTTTTGCTTTTCTCAAAGATCTTTTTTACCCATTTTACTATACAATCGGATCAGCCATCACACAGAAAAGTTACAGATAATCAATCTGCATATCTATTTTTTAGAGGCCACCACAAATTGAAAGATTTACTTTAAGAGGTATGATTCAGCATTACAATCCCTTGTAAATACAACAGATTTACAAGGGATTATGAATATAAACTGGAAATCTCATCAAATCTATTATTCCCTGATAGAAGGTGTTAATTCTGTGGCAATACCAATTCGGTTCCACGCATTAATTGCGATAATAGCCATTATTAGTTGAGCCAGATACTGCTCATCAAATAAGCGTGCTGCTTCTGCATAGGTTTTATCGGATACACGTCCCTGAATCAAGGTAACTTCTTCAGTTAATGCCAGTATAGCACGTTCTTCTTCACTAAAGAAAGGTGTTTCACGCCAGGCAGATAAAGCATAAATTCGTTGTTCTGTTTCCCCAGCTTTACGGGCATCTCTGGTGTGCAGATCTATACAATAGGCACAGCCATTGATTTGTGAAGCCCGGATTTTGATAAGTTCTCTATGTAACTTTGGTATCTCTGTAGTAGATAGGTATTTTTCAAAAGCAAACATAACGTTGTAAGCCTCAGGTTCCACAATATTGATTTTGATTCGGGTGTTCATACTATGTGATGTTTAGTTGGTGAGTAATTCAATACATCACAAAAGTGCCTTAGTTCGAGCTGAAAAAAATTAATCTAGTTCAAGAAATGGAGATACCTAGATTTTCTTTGCCCGTATTTTACTTAAAAATTCAGGCGTAAATCCTAGGTAAGAGGCCAGCATGTATTGTGGTATTCGCTGAACGAATTCAGGAAACGATTCATTGAAATGATGATATCGTTCTTCTCCTGAGAGTGTGTAAATGTATTGTATCCGTCGCTGAGATGCTCCATAAGCTTTCTGCAATACAAGACGAAAATAGCGTTCAAGCTTAGGAATCTTATGCAATAACATCTCATAATCATTCTTATGTATGCGAATCACCTCTGTATTTTCAACTGCCTGAATAGCTAAGGAAGAAGGTATTTGGTTGTCCAGGCTATCATAGTTGGTAATCCACCAGTTTTCAATAGCAAACTGAGTTATTTGTTCCTGACCTTTTTCATTGATTAGAAAAGCTCTTAAACAACCTTTTGCTACAAAAAAATGAGCTGAACATATCTGGTCCAGATGTAATAGAAAGTCTTTCTTTCGGAACTCCTGTATGCTACTATATACACCAATCAAATCCTGCTCTTCTTCGTTTAACTCTACATATCGACGGATATGCCTCAAAAGCGCTTCATGCTTCATATAATGTATAGTAAGTATTAGCAAAGATACTTCATCTCATTTGAGAAGCTTTGTACCTCTCAGTATCTTTGGGTTATTATTTTGTTTTATTCCCTTTATGCAATGTTGACAAGAAGTCCACAGGAAACAAATGAAAATTCTACCTTCCTTATGGCTGGTGATACCTATTTTGCCAAACATATTGTTCAGAAAGCTCAGCACAAACGCACCTACTTTATAAAGGAGCATTCTTTATTATTTGTTCTGCAAGGACAAAAGCTCCTGCATTTTCCAGATGAAACACTTGTAGTTGAACCAGGAACTATTTTGTTATTAAAAAGAGGGATATATGCGATGTCAGATTATGTGCCACAAGGTATCAACTACGAAGCACTGGTGGTTTATTTTACTGATAAGCTTTTGAATGAATTCTTATATGAAAATCCACTCTCTGCCACCCTTCCCAAAACGGACAAAGAATATCTGCTACTACCATCCGATGATTTGCTTAATAGTTTCAAGATGCAATATATGGCATATTTCAAACGTCCTTATCCACATATTGATCAATTACTGCAAATGAAAGTTCAGGAGCTTTTTATGCTGCTGAGTCTTGGAGCACATAAAGATTCTGTATTATCTTTTATAAGATCTATTACCGACAAGGTACCGTTGGAATTGGAGTATGTTATGCAGCAATACCTGTTCCATCCGGTCACGCTTGAAGAGTTAGCTAGTCTATCAGGCAGAAGCCTGGCATCATTTAAGCGCGACTTTCAGGCACATTATCATTCCTCTCCAAAGAAATGGATTAATCAGCAACGTCTGGCCCATGCGCGTGTATTATTAGACAATACTAGCCAGAATGTTTCAGAAACAGCTTTTGCCTGCGGATTTGAAAGTGTGTCTCACTTTATCCGGATTTTTAAAAAGCACTATGGCTTTACCCCAGCTCAGAATCGAACCAATCAGGCAATTCTTTGAGCTTTTTGCGTTATCAGAGTTTATTCATTGCACTATAGTTTTGCAGAAACCTTAAACGTAAAACAATATGAAAATTCTGATTATTGGTGCAAATGGCACTATTGGCAAGAAAGTAGCTCAGGCATTATCATCAAAACACGAAATTATTACCGCAGGTCGCACCAGTGGGGACATTCAGATGGATATTACCTCTGCACAATCGATTGAAGCAGGTTTCAAACAAATGGGTTCACTGGATGCCTGTATCTGCACAGCCGGAACAGGATACTATGGCAAACTGGACACAATGACAGAAGAAAATGTGTATAGTGGCATCCGAAACAAACTGATGGGACAAATCAATGTTGTATTGATTGGACAACATTATCTGAATGACAATGGATCAATTACCTTAACATCCGGAATCTTATCTGAAGAACCCGTACGTAATTCGTCTTGCGTGGCTATGCTCAATGGAGGTATCAATAGCTTTGTGCTAGCCGCATCACTGGAACTAACACGAGGCATACGTATCAATGTGGTAAGTCCCGGATTGGTGGAAGACTCTGTAGAACGATATGGAGCAAGTTTTCCTGGAATTGATCCTGTACCGATGAATAAAGTTGTAAACGCCTATATACGTAGTACAGAAGGTGCCATAACAGGGAAAATACTAAAAGTATATGCATAGACAACCTGTCATGAAAAAAGACAGCTTAAACATCAGATTACACTCTTTATCCCTACAAAACCTCTGCCGGTAGTCAGAGGTTTTTCTTTTTCCCAAAAACAGATAGATTTGCTACTAATGAGCCGGAAACATGAACTTCAAGAAACTCACTCACAAAGGTTTACTATATCGTTCTATGAGATTTTGTCTTTTCTTCTTCATTTATACATGCTTCTGTCTGCCTGCCATTGCTCAGCAATCTTGTAATTGTTTGTGTACAGCAAATGAAACCAATGTATATTCCTTCCAAATGGCTAACAAAAAAACTGCGTCACTCTGCAAGGAGAAATCAGATAAATACCTGGTCTATAGATTTGGAACAACTGCAAAAACCGAATTGCAATATCCGGAACAACTGGATGAATCCAGCTGGAAAAAATTTACCTTTCGCTATTATCAGAGAACAGGTGGTAAAGAAGCTGATGCAAAGGATCTAAACTGGCTTTCATTTTCGAATAAAGGGACGGAATATACTGTGTACTCAGAATTTTACAGTCAATCCAATTTATCTAAGGTAGGCATTATGGTGACAACTCTAGAGGGAAAAGATATTGATATTAAAGGTCTTGCCCAAACGCAAACTGGTAAGATCACGTCTTTTAAGCAAAGTGCTAAAATTGATAAAGAAGAATATTAAGTATAGTTTATTCACATACGTTTCCCAAGCCTCATTTTCGTACATCTATTCTAACAATGTATTAGTTTATCCTATTCATTGCCTTTGCATCCAAGATTTATCCTTCAGTTCTAATGAAACCTATCTGTCTGTCTGTTTTATTTTTCTGGCTGTTGCTCAGTTTACATGCACAAACTTTTTCTATCCTGGAACAGAATCCATCCAGTATACGATGGAATCAGCTACAAACACCTCATTTCCGTATTATCTATCCCAGAGGATTAGATAGTATAGCCCAGTATACAGCCAATCTACTACAGACCAACTATGTCTCTGTATCACATACATTAGGAAAGCAGCCACGAAAGCTATCCGTTGTGTTGCAAAACCAGACCACTATCTCCAACGGTTTTGTGACCATGTTTCCTCGTCATTCTGAATTTTTTACAACACCTCCTCAAGACCCGACGCTAGCAGGCACCAATAACTGGCTGGGTCTACTATCAGTACATGAATTCCGACATGTGGTACAGTATGATAAGATGCTTACCGGATTTACCAAAGGTGCTTACTGGATATTTGGAAATAATGCATTGGGAGTTATTAGTCTTACTGTTCCTAACTGGTTTTGGGAAGGTGATGCGGTGAGTACAGAAACTGCTTTGACTTCTGGAGGCAGGGGTCGTATTCCGCGTTTTGACCTCGAATTTCGGACCCGGTTACTTACAGGCAGCGAATTTTCTTATTCAAAAGCAACCTGTCGTTCATATAAAGACTATATACCTAATCACTATGTCTCTGGATACTTTCTATCCTCTTATTTAAGACGCCATCACGAAGGTGATGCATGGGGAAAGATACTGACCCGTCATTATAAATTTCCTCTTGAACCCTTTTCTTTTTCAGGAGCTATCCGTAAAGAAACAGGAATGAAAGTGGAACAACTGTACCACGAAGCCGCAAAAGAACTGGCAGGTTTATGGCGTAATCAACTAAACCAGCTTAACGAAACGCAAGCCACTCTCCTGCCTACTGCCCGTAACAAAGTAATGACGAATTACGAGTTTCCTCAATATCTGGATAATACCACTATTATATGCCGTAAATCAGGAATTGGTGATATAGAAACATATGTTTCTCTAAAAAAATCGGAAAATGGAAAAGCAGTGGAAGAAAAATTATTTACTCCTGGCATTGTAGAATTTACCAGTCATGCTTCCAATCCATCCAATGGGATGTTATCTGTAGCTGATAACAAGATTGTATGGACAGAACATGGGTTTGATCCCCGATGGAATATGAGAGACTATGCTGTAATCAAATTGTATGATCTGTCTTCACAAAAAATTCGTAGAATTACGCGCAGAACGAAATTGTTTGCACCTTCGCTTTCACCTGATGGGAAAACTATACTTGCAGTAGAATACACTGCTCAAAACCAGTCTTCTTTACAATTATTGGATACACAAACTGGTCAAATAGTTCAAACGGATTTATCTCAATGGTTGAATGAGGGATTTAATGCATCCGGGCACCCTCTTTTTCAACTACCACGATTTTCTTCGGATGGTAATTATATTACGTCTGTCATTCTTCAGGGAAATGGTAAAAACATTGTCTTATTTGATCTAAAGGATAAAACAAAACAATCCTTTCCATTTGGAGATGAGAATGTATCCCATCCTGTCAAACATGGTGAGTATATTTATTATAATTCACCTTTTACGGGTATCGACAACATTTATGCACTTCATGCGCCTACAGGGAAAAAGTATCAGGTCACTTCCCGAAAGTTTGGAGCATACAATGCAACAATCTCTCCTGATGGCAAAGAAATTGCGTTCAATGACTTTACACCTGATGGATTTCGTATTGCTACCATGCCGAACGATCCTTCTTCCTGGAAACCACTAGAGGAACTTCCAAACCGTACCGTTTCCTTCTATCGTCCGTTACTTCTACAGGAAGGAGAAAAAAACCTGTTGAAAATGACCAGCCATGATTCTTATACTATAAAGCCATACAGTAAACTAGCCAATCTGATTAACCCTTATAGCTGGGGACCTGTGGTAAACAGTACTGGAAGTGACTTTTTTGTGGGTATTTCGTCTCAGGATATTTTAAGTACCACAGCCATTCAAACAGGAATTGGATATGATGCTAATCAACAAACAGCCAGTTATATAGGAAATATTAGCTATCAGGGCTTATATCCTGTATTGGATTTAAATGTATCCAGTGGAAGTCGTAGTGGTACAGGCTATATTGACAATCAAACAAAAGGAACAGATGTATGGAGAGAAACCAGCGTCTCTGGAGGTGTTCGTTTACCTTTCACATTAACTCATTCAAGATTTAGGGAAAGTCTGATTTTATCTGCATACAGTGATTACACACAAGTAAATGATTATGATTTGAGACGAGGTCCTGACGAGCAGGGAAACGGAACCTTGTATGATATGCGGTATGGATTACAATATAGCCGATTACATAAACAAGCTTTACGGGATGTATTTCCCAAATGGGGTCAAACACTTACCTCACAATACCGTCACACATTGCCAGGTAGTGACTTTGTGGGTGATCAATATACAATCCAAGGTGGGTTATTTTTTCCAGGATTTGCCAAACATCATGGGTTCTTGCTCAGAGGTAATTTCAAATACGAAAATGTTAATAATAAACCGCAGAATTATTGGTTTGCTTCTCCTACTCTGTATGTACGTGGACAAGACTATTACTATTATTCAACCTATTATGCTGGGGTATATGCTGATTATCGTTTCCCTATCTTCTATCCAGACTGGGCAGTAGGCAGATGGTTGTATATACAGCGGATTAAAGGCAATCTCTTTGCCGATTATGGTCGTCTATCTACGGGAGATACCAGCCTTGACCTGACTTCTATAGGCATAGATATCTCCGCAAATTTTAATTTCATGCGTTTGCTGCCTCAACTTGAACTTGGATTTCGTACAGTGTATCGTCCGAATTCAGGAGATGTCATTGTACAGCCACTCGTTATAGATATCGGTTTTTAACATTCCAGTTTTAGAAAACAATAAAAAGTAAGTTTCTTAATTTTGCTGTGTTGATATTTTAACAGTAGAAAGCGTCCTATACATTTTTCTGTGGATATTTTCTACTGTTAATTATACACATTGCTTCCACACTTTATTCAGGATAAAGTCCTATTCTCATCTGAGCCAACCACCCTTATTTCTTCTTTTTATATTTGAAAGTCAATGTATTGCTTTTTCATTTTTTTTTCGTTTATTTGAATAGTCCTATATGAGCACCTTTTTTCCTGTATCCATACAACATCTGCATCTTTACAACTCTGTCGGGTAAGCTCTATCCACGAATGATGAATTCAGACACCCATAACTTATTCCCAATCCTTGTAAATACTATTCCAGATTATTGGGAATGGCATATACTGACAAACCATGTTTTTGTAGATCCTTACTTTTATAAAAAGTTAGGTTACGAAATCACAGATTCAGATGAACTGTCCAATTATTGGAGACAACTGGTTTTTCAGGAAGATCTGGAAGTTGCTCAGGAATCATTGAACAATCATCTTCATAGTGATGGCAAAATTCCGTATGAAGCCACCCTACGCTTTCTACATAAAGATGGCTCTATTATCTATGTCCTAAGTAAAGGTCAGATAGCCAAGTGGGATAAACAGGGTACTCCTACTCTATTTACAGGCATATATTTCGATATATCCTCCCTGATGAAAATACAGGATGAGGTTAAAAAAAATAATCAAAGATTAGAGTTGATTGTAGATGGTATTGATGCCGGTATATGGGAATGGGATATGGAAAGCGGGAAAAACTGGTGGTCAACTAAATTTTATCAACTATTGGGTTATCAGGAAAACGATATTATTCCATCCTACGATACGTTCATGAATGGACTTCTTCATCCTGAAGACAAAGAGAAGGTTGAGAAAGCCATCAAATTACATTTGGAAACAGCCTCTCCTTATAAACTGGAGGTTCGTCTAAAGCATAAGAATAGTACGTATTATTGGTTTGAAACATCTGGTAAAGCACTGTTTAACAACCAGAACAAGCCTATTCAGATGTGTGGCTCTATTATTGACATCACAGAGAAAAAGTTGCTGCAACTGGAACTGGCTGAAAGTGAATTCCTATTACAGGAAGTTTCTAAAATGTCCAAAGCAGGAGGTTGGGAATATGATCTTGCGACTCAATCTCTTCGTTGGTCACAGGCATTGTATGATATCTGGCAAATGCCTGACGATTTTATACCTACAGCTGAACAAATGATGAATCGTTTTATTCCCCCTCATACGACTCTAATAAAGCAAAAAGTAAAAGAAGCCATTGAGACTGGAAAACCCTGGGATGAGGAATTTCAGATTATAACAGGCCAGGGAAACATTATTTGGGTAAGAACCCTTGGCAAACCCATATTTGACAATACGGGCAAAATAACGGGGCTACGAGGTGCCACTCAAAATATTCAGGAACAGAAAAAAGTACTGGAAGAACTACAAACCTATTTTGAAATTTCTGTTGACGCACTCAACATTGCAAACTTTGAAGGATATTTTACTCAGGTAAGTCCGGCATTTACCAAAATGCTTGGTTTTTCCAAAGAGGAGATTCTTGCTATTCCATTTCTGGATCTCATTCATCCGGATGATCTGGAATCTACACAGTCAGAACTTCAAACGTTAAACCTTGGTATACCCACTCTGCATTTTACCAATCGATACCGTACAAAGGATGGTCAGTATTTGTGGTTAGAATGGACCTCTGTGACCAAAAATGAGAAGATATATGCCATAGCTCGGGATATTACAGACCGGAAAGAAGCGGAAAGGCTATTGCAGCAAAGCAAAACTCAACTACAATTATTTATTAGTCAATCACCCTCTTCATTGGCTATGCTGGATACACAATTAGATTATCTGGCAGCCAGTGAACGTTGGTTAACTTATTACGGACTAAACCCAGAAAAGTATCTGGGGCAGAATCATTATCAGTTACTACCATTTATAGCCGAAATGCACCGAGCTAGCCATGAAAGCTGTCTGGCAGGCAATGTAGAATCCAGTGAAGAAGAATACATTATACGCGAAGATGGCACAACGGTTTGGATGCGTTGGGAGGCTCGTCCCTGGTATACTCTGGAAGGACAAATAGGAGGAATTTTACTCTTTACAGAAGATATTACCTCTCGCAAGCAAGCCGCAGAACAGATAAAGGAGAATGAAGAGAAATTTCGAACTATGTTCAATCTGTCTCCTGTAGGGATGGCACTAACAGACCCTAAAACTGGAAGGTATGTGGAATTTAACAATGCCTTTGCAGAAAGTACTGGTTACTTCAGAGAAGAGCTCAAAAGTATGACGTTTCAAGATCTGACGCCGCCCGAATACGAAGATAGCGATAAAGCGCAGATTATACTTGCTGGAGAAACAGGACAATATGGACCCTATGAAAAAGAGTATATTACCAAATCCGGCGAACGGATTACAGTATTAATGGCTGGAATCATTATAAAAAACCAGAAAGGGGAAGGATATGTTTGGTCTTTTATTCAGGATATTTCTCAGCTTAAAAAAAGAGAACAAAAAATAAATCTGTTGTTAGATGAACTAGTAGCTTCAAATTTACAAAAGGATAAACTGTTTTCTGTCATTGCACATGATTTACGGGGATTAATTGGAAAAATTAATACACTTCTGGAGTTTTCACTTTCCTCTAATGAATCACTACCTTCTGATTTACAGGAACTCTTATCCCTTTCTCAGCTTTGTTCGGTCAATGCAAAAGATTTACTGGAAGATCTTTTACTCTGGGCACAGAGCCAGTTTCAGAAAGTATCATTTGAACCGGAACTTTGTACTGTATTGCATATTGCAAAATCCATTTTAGAACACAATCAATATCAGATACTAGCGAAGAATATTGTAATTACGAACCACATTTCACCAGATTTAATCGCCTTTACAGATGAATCTATGCTTAAGGTAATACTCCGAAATCTGTTGTCCAATGCTATCAAGTTTTCTAAATCAGGCGGAGAAATTATTTTAACGGCCAATCAGCAAGATCGTATGATACTATTTTCTGTGAAGGATCATGGAGTAGGCATAAGTCCACAAAACCTGGAAAAACTTTTTCAGAAACATGCTAATTTTACAACCTATGGTACTCACGGAGAGAAAGGATCAGGCATAGGCCTGGAGCTTTGCAAAGGGTTTATCGAAAAACATGGAGGGCAAATCTGGGTTTCCAGTGAACTTAATCAAGGCACTACCTTTACTTTCTCTTTACCTTTACCAAATCTCGCATAGAGAAACAATTATCCAATTGGCAAAATTTCTCCAATATCCAGTAACTTTAATTCACCATTGATCTGTCCTTGTTCTTTAAGATCAATAAGCATGCGCTGTGGTTCACTTAACGGTTCATCAGACAGATCAAATGTACCATAATGCATAGGGATCATATTCTTGGCTTTCATTTCGTGAAACCCCTTCACTGCATCATCCGGAGCTATATGATTAGATCCCATAAACCATCTGGGAGCAAAAGCCCCTACTCCTATAATACAATAATCTATTTGAGGAAACAGCTCGCCTACCTGTTTTAAATGGCTTCCATACCCAGTGTCACCACTAAAATAAATTGTCTTGCCTCCTGCTTCAATTATATAGGCTCCCCAAAGCTGAGTGTTTGTATCTGTCAATCCACGTCTGGCCCAGTGTCTGGATGGTAAATAGTAGATGTTAATCTTTGAGTTATCTGTTATGTATTGTTGATACCAACCTGCTTCCTGAATCTGTGTACTTTTGGTAAAATCCTGTAATAAGCCCTTCATTCGTAATCCGGTTAGATAAGTAGTCTGAGGATTTTGTGAGGCTACTATTTTTAAACTAGGTTTATCACAATGGTCACGGTGATTATGAGAAATCAATACATAATCCAACCCTTTGATATCCAAAGCCGCAACAGGTAGTGCTGCTTTACGTTTTACAGGCCCTGCATTCCCAAAAACTGGGTCTGTCAATAAAGTAACTCCATTGATACGAATAAAAAAAGTAGCGTGTCCCAACCATACAATCACATCATCAGATGAGGTCAGAAACGAATTATCCTTTCTGACGGGAAGCTGCCAACGCTCTTGTTTTTTTATTTCTTTATAGAGATTGTGTTCTGTTTGCCATTTTAATACATCCTTCAGATAAGGCCAAAAAGGAAATTCATGATTTATAAACCGCCCTTTGGCATCCAATGGAGTACCTTTCCACTTCTCTACAGGTAAAATGGTAAGCAATGCAGGATTGGACGTATACGAAACAGGAACTAAATTCTCCATACTAAAATAAAAGTATATTCAACTAAAAATGCTTTATCCTCTGCAAAGCTCAGATCTATACATGCAGACGAAAACTATAGCAAAAAATTGTCAGGCAAGAAACGCTTTTTCTAAAAAAGAAAAAACCTGAGTTAACTCAGGTTCTTACACCACACTTATCCATTACTCTGTATTTTTTGAATAATCTCTTCTTTCAGCTTTTCATAATTTGTCATCTGGGCAGGCGTTAATACAGTTTTTAATTCCTGACTTTTTTGTGTATCAACCTCTTTGAACTTTGAAAACTTTGCACTTCTGGAGAGTTTTGTATCAATGATCTCCTTCTGCATAATCAAGGCATATTTCTGATTGATCTCAGATACTTTAGCTTGCTGACTCTTGTTCAGCTTTAGCTCTTCAGTCATTTTTTGTGTCAGCTTTGTAGCTCTGTCTTCAGGAGATTCCAGTCGGTTTACGTTTTGTGAATAAGTAGATAAGCCAACATTGAGAATCAGGCCAATTGTTACCAAAGCTGTTTTATAAAGATATTTTACTGGAAGAAGCTTTTTCATGATTTGTGGTTATTTTGGATTGTAAAGTATCAAATATGTTCAGGTAATCGGGGTGATTGGTATGCATAATCTTGTCCCATAGGTTAAAATATAAGCCATAATTACACTTACTTCGCTGGTGATGGATATTATGGTGTGTTGAGGTATTAAACCACTGGAACACAGGATGGCGAACGAAGCATGCCGGAAAAAGCTCAAACCCCAGATGGCCAACAATATTCCAGACCAGTGACCAGAACGCAAGTAATAGCAGCACAAGCGGATGCAGTGGCATAACCAAAGTAGCCAGTGGTACAATCCCAAATTCTACAACAGCTTCCAGTGGATGAAATGAGAAACTGGCTAGCGGTGTAGGATTATGGGAAAGATGGTGCACCTTATGAAAAACAGGAAATAATCTGGGGTGATGCATAAACCGATGTGTCCAGTAGAAATAGGCGTCATGCAGAAAAATCATGAACACAAATGATAGTATCAGATAACCCCATCCATAGTCAGATATACGGGTATATATAGATGTGTACCCATTTCTGCGTAGAAAATACAATGCAACACCCAGTAACGCAAAAACACCCGCAGTCATAAGTGAATGTTTGAGTTCACCATAAATCTGTCGTGCCTGAGGGTATCGGCTCTGAATCTTTCGGAAATAAAACTTTTTACTCTTCCAGATATAGAATACCATAAACACAATTCCTGCTGTAAATAAATAACGTAGAAAAAAGAAGGATGTGCCAAGGAGCCAGGCTATATAAACCCCGAATTTCTGAATCAGATAAGGCATCATATGTTGTAGTTGATAGGATTAAGATATGGTTTAGTAAAGATGGTGGCACAAAACGCTATCTATCTGCTCTGCATTACCATCAGGTAGACCTATGGTAAGGTTTTAGTAACAGTCTGTTTTCCTACAGTTATTGTAATCTCTTTGTCACAAGTACCAGATCCCCATGATACCTGATAAGTTACTGTACCATCTGAAATTGTATAATCTCCACTGGCAGGATAGTAAATGCCACTACTCAGGCAAGAACCTTTACTTACAATGGGGTTGTCATTGGAAATAGTCACAGTTGTCTTCTTTCCGGTGCTATCAGTATTTAAAGAATTACCTGTTATAGTAATAGTGTCATCACTGACATCTTTTACGGTCGAATGGGTATTGACTACGAAAGTCCGGTTAAAACTATCTATTGTAAAACTTTCCCCTCCACTCAATGTCAGATCTATATTACTGGCACTAACAGTATAACTATATCCAGAAGAAGTATATGCATAGCTGGCAGAAAAAGTACCATTTAAACTGTAACTTCCATTCGTTCCCTGCAAAGCATAATTTTCATAGGTGATAGTCCGTTTGGTACTTACCTTACGAGTACCTTCATAGTGTATTGTAATCTTACCGGAACGGGTTCGTCCTCCATATCCTGTACATCCATTCTGAAAATCGATAACTACTGTTTTTGTAATTGTATCTGCTGAGATAGCAGCGCAGACAGCTATACGACCTCCGGAAACTCCATCATTACTACCATCAAACGCATCATCTGCTGTAAGAAGAGCATCCTGCACTGCATTTTCAGATTCAGATACAGATGCAGCGGGCGTCATATCATATTCCGTTTGCGGATCTACATCATTATCACTACAGGCAGTTGTATAAAATAATAGTCCCAGACACAGAAAGGAAAGAATCGATTTTTTCATAGTTTTTGATTTTTTAGATGAATTTATAGCTATAGATCCGTCAAACTATAGAGAGGTATACTATGTATTTTGGGGTTTTCAACCTGTTTACCAGCACATTCATTGATTTGCATTTATACTTCAACGAACAGCAAAATTCCTATTTGTTGAAGAATTCAGTCACTTGGTTGAAAGTCCGTCATTCCTCTTGTTTTTTCTCTCCCTTTGTGGTATTAAGGAAAGATGCAAGGAAGCAAAGACACTTTTACTGAGATTGTATACTATAGGATTATCTCAGTCTCGTGTCTTCGGTATATTTATGGTATAGTCTTCGTTATAGATTATATTGCTGATACACTATACTTTCGATGAATTTACTGTCACCAAACTCCTTTACGCTTATAAAAACAGATACTACACAGTTGAATACCCGAATTACCATGAATCATATAGTAGCCAACAAATGGAAGTGGACTATACACGGACTAGCCTGGACTGTATTTTTTGGAATAGGGTTAGTCTTTTTCATGGGAGTGTATGACTGGCAATGGGCCCTTTTTTACAGCAGTCTCAACATCAGTATCCTTATGTTTCTGTTTTATTGTAATGGCTACCTGATTGATCAGCTATGGGAGAAAAAACAGTTTCTTTTGTATGCGGTATCATTTCTAGGTCTGTTGTTCATTACCATTCTGATACGATGGACTATTAATACACATTTCCTGCATATCGTCCCGCCTACCCCTGTATTCTCACCCCAGATACGACTTCTCTTTTTTTCAATTACTACGACAGTCACTATCCTGGGTCTGAGTTTTTTTTATCGGGTATTGTTAAACCGATACGAAAGAGAGCGTCAGTATCTGGTTTTGATTAATCAGCATAATGAAGCACAGTTACAGTTGCTCAAAAACCAGATCAACCCTCATTTCCTCTTTAACACACTGAACAATATTTACTCATTGACAGTAGTCAAATCACCTCAAGCTCCTAAAATGATTTTGCTTTTATCAGATTTGCTGCGATATGTGATCTATGAAAGTCAATCGGCCAGAGTGGATCTGGAAATGGAGATTACGCATCTGAAAAAATTCATTGACCTTTTTCAGATGCGTAATGAATTCCCGCAGAATGTACAGTTACAGGTTGAAGGTGACATAACCCACTGGCAGATCGAACCTATGATACTCATTCCACTGGCAGAAAATTGTTTTAAACACTGTGATTTTGATTCGAATGATCAGGGATTTATAAAAATTACTATCTCTGCCAGTCAACAAGGGTTACAGTTTAACACAGAAAATTCTTTTACAGAGTCAAATCAGCAGAAAGATAAAATAGGTGGAGTGGGACTGGAAAATATCCGGAAACGATTAGCAATGCGATATCCGGACAAACATACCTTACACATTCATAAAACTACAGATACGTTTATAGTACAACTCCAATTACCCGCCTGATATGGAACCTATTAAAGTTTTACTGGTAGACGATGAGTACCTGGCCCTGAATCTGCTCGAAGAATTTATCGGCCAGTTGTCTGGCTTTGAGATTATTAACAAGCTAAAATCACCTGTCAAAGCATTGGAACTGCTCAATGAGCAATCTGTAGACCTCTTATTTCTTGATATTCAGATGCCGATGCTCAGTGGCAATAATCTGCTCAAAGTAGTAAAAACTCCCCCTGTAACAATATTTACAACAGCCTATTCTGAGTATGCAGTAGAAGCTTTTGGATTAAATGCTGTTGACTATCTGGTGAAGCCATTCTCTTTTGAAAGGTTTTTTCAGGCAGTTAATAAAGCCAAAGACCAACTCAGGTTACGTACTCCCATACCACAGGTTTTATCAGAATCTGTGCCTATTATAGAAAGTGGATTTATTATGATTCGGGCGGATGGCAAAATGCACAAAGTGTTCTGGGATGATATTGTGTATATTGAAGGATTGAAAGAATATGCCAAGATTATTCTTACCAGTGGCTACCTGATCACCTTTGAACGAATGAAGAACTTAGAAGAAACATTACCTGTTTCTCGGTTTTTACGTGTACACAAGTCCTTTATTATTGCGAAAAACAAGGTTAAACTGCTGGATGGGAATAGGCTGGAGATGATAAATAAAGTTCAGATCCCGATAAGCCGGGAAAAAAGAGAAGAGATTGTAAAAGACATTTTTAGATAGCCTTTAGAATCTCTTCAAATATAGTATAGTAGTGTTTACTGCTTCACTTTGGTATTAATCACATACAATGCGATCATAGCGCTGTTGATCAAAAAGCTGTTTATGTACTTTCTTCCCATCCCGGTCTATGTAAAAGATCAGATAAACATCTGCTGTATCAATATATTTTTCGCCCAGATAAAAAGGAATCTCTTTCGTACCTACATTGCGCAGATCATCATACTCCAGATCTACTACTATACCACGTGTATTACTAACTATGCCATATTGTTTGTTGGCATACAAACGCATAATTATTTCTTTATCATCCTGCCGAATGTATTCAAACGCGTCTACAGGCTTTAATGTATACTTCTTCTCTGCAATCTGATAAAACTGCCATTGATCACCTTTCTTTACAAGAGCCACCCCATATTGCCAGTAATTTATCTCATCGAAAATAAATTCGGAAGCAGGTTCATTGTCCGCAGTCACAAATCCATACTTTCCATTTTTGGCAGCGACAAACAAAAGCGAGTTATCTGTATACGGTTTAATAAGTCGTTCATACTGTGGCGGAATATCGATTCCTCTTTCCAGATGCAGCAATCCAAACTTTCCATTTTTCAGTGTACTGACAAAACCATTCTCATAATTCAGTGCACTATACAATAAAGGAAGAATCTGTTTTCCGTTGCCATCCATCAATCCCCATTTCCCACCTGCTTCTACGGCAATCAGGTCAGGTGTCCATAGTAGAATCTTGTCGTATTTAACGGGTAAAATAGCTTGTCCTTTTGCTGACAATAATCCCTGAGCACCTGCTTTATCTTCCACCAAAATCCAACGACGTGACTGTTGTCCCTCCAATTGCAGTAAACTGATTTTAACGAAATTGCCAAGTTTAAGGAATGCATCCGGAGCAAAAAAACCATAGAAGACAGTTCCTTTCTTAACAGCAAATCCATCTTGCCCCAATAACATTACGGTATCATAGTCAAACTTCAGACGAGGAGAAATATTGGTTTTCCAGATTGCCCAGAAATCTCCTCTGCGGGTAGCATAGAATGAGTTATTTCCCCTTACTTCATCCAAACTATCAGCTAATAGCTTGCCTCTGTTATTCAGGAGTTGCTGATATTTTTCATATTGAGCTATCCAGGCATTAGGCAGAGGTTTTAGCTGAGCCGCAACAGGAGTTACAATAGTCTGTAGTTCGGAGTTAATAATACTCTCATAGTCTCCAATCTTTACTTTCAGTGCATCCTGTCTGATCCAGTCAACTGAATCATATAAAAATTCCAGTGTTGGAAACTTCTTAAACAAAAGTCTTTGGTTGCGGATAATAGCATATCGCCCGTTTTGTTTGAAAGCAATCAACCCATCTTCCAGATTCTTAATTTCTTCGAACTCTGTATCTGCCACCTTTCCACCAAAGAAGTTGGTCAGCCCATACTTGCCATCCTGTTTTACCAGCAGGAATGTCTCATTCAATACATCTACTTCTTCATACTGAACAGGTAATACAGAAAATCCGGATTCATGCCATACCCCCACTTTCCCTTCCTGCTTTACCAGCAACAATTCACCTTCCAATGGTTCTATGCTCTCATAGCCAAATCCGGTGATCTCTTTGCCTGTCTTGTCAACCGATCCCAATCGGTTCTGTCGATACACCAGCATGGTGTTATCCTTCACGCCATCACAAAAATACTCTGTATCTACAGAGTCATACTTTGCTTCTATCTGAAGCTTTCCATTGGCATCAATAAATCCAAACTTTTCATTTTCCTCATTATAAACAGGAAAATACGCCAGCGGTTGTGTGGCAATACGTTTTTCAATATATGCTTTATCAAAGAAGTCAGGGTATGTAGTCAGGAAGCTTTCAATCGGGTTATCTTCCTTTTTATACAAAGAGAAAATCCAATACCATGCTTGTTCAACAAACGGACTCTTCGGATACCGCTGAATAAAGTCGTAATATGTCTGTCGGGTATGAGATAAGGTAGAAAGTTCAAATAAGCGTCTTTCGGCTTCTCCTCTGTAGGGACTGTTGGGCTCTACTTCCAGGAATTTTTCATACGACACAATATCATCATCCTGTGTCAGGAATTCAAAAAGCAGCAAGTCATATAGCTTTACCGCCTCATGTGCCTGACGGGCATCGGGGTAGGTATCTAAAAATTTCTTATAGCTTTTATAGGTATTAATTCTGGATGCTTCCGCATACGCCAATTCGTTCCGTTTTTCTATTGCCTGTGCTTTTTGTAAAGCTTCCGGAAAACGGTCTATAAATGACTGAAAACCTGGTATACTGTTTTTGCCTTCCGCAATAACATAGGCCAGACTATCTATCTCACGTTTCTTGGCCTCTATAGCCGTTAGATCTATACCCGCCTTCTTCCATGATTTTAGAGACGAACGTTCCGTTTGTGGATAATCAACCAATGCTTCCAGGACATAGGCATAGGCTGAATCAAGATATATTTCCGTGTTTGTGAAAGTTGTAGTAAGAGAGGCGGTAGCTTGCGCCTGTACAGGCGAATAATGGTACAAAAAATACAGTGCATAGACGTATTTCGCTCCTGCATTTTTTGGTTGCTTTCGTAAAACCTTATTAAGAGACAGCCGGGCTTCTGCTGTATGGTTTTTTCTCAGCTTTTTTAAAGCAGAGGTGACACGATCTGCATATGCTGTAGAAGATATGCAAATACACACAGTTACCCACAAACAACAAAGGTATGTCTTCACGTATATGTAAAACTTTGACTATGAGGCAGAACAAAAAAACTCACTTTTCTTCTGGCGTTGCAATATACAACGACCCTACCCTCTTGTGCCTAAAAATTCAGTACTTTTTTCTGTCCATGTAATAAAAAACATCATTTTTCTTCTTAGTTTTCACGAAATTCTAACCCATTTACAGAAATTCAGTTCCTATTTATGCAGTACTAGGCCTAAATGCTCTGTATAATAGTTCTCTTTAGCAAGTATTATTCCAGTTCAACAGCAAATAGCATTTAGTTGTAACAAACACTTGGGCACTACGGGTTATACATTTTAAGCCATTTTCTAACCAACCTACATTCCACTTACATCGTATGAATAGTTTTCAGGCTTATTTGATTATGGGCTTTGACCACATCACAGATCTGAACGGATATGATCACATTTTGTTTATTGTAGCACTTTGTTCTATCTATCAGATAACGGAATGGAAACGTATTCTGGTATTAGTCACTGCATTTACCATTGGTCATTCCATTACATTAGCTGTTGCAACCCTTCAGCTTTTCACATACAGAACGGATGTAGTTGAGTTCTTAATCCCAATAACTATTCTCCTTACAGCAATCTTCAACCTATTTTATAAAGTTCCTAAGGGCTATTCTCTCTCAAATCCAACCAAACCACAGTATTCCCGTTACTTTCTGGCAATAGGGTTTGGCCTAATTCATGGACTGGGTTTCTCCAACTACCTGCGTAGCCTGCTAGGCAAAGAAGAAAGTATCTGGCAACCACTGCTTGCCTTTAACATTGGTCTGGAACTGGGTCAGTTAATTATTGTTGCCATATTTGTTATTATTGCATCACTATTTGAACGAATCTTAAATACAAATAGACGTGACTGGAACCTTGTATTGTCAGGTGCAGTAGCAGGTATGGCCCTCATTCTCATTCAAAAAACATGGATCTTTTAATTCCTGTATACAACGTAAAAGATAAAAATTCTATTCCTCGCTAAAGGCATATTCTACTAATTATAAAGCACTTGGCAGTATAATTATTCGCAATACAGGAAAAAAAGTAAAATAATAGTTTGTACCTACATCAACCAGTAATCAAAAATAGTATCTTTGAAAAACTAAAGACCTCCCATATCTCATAACCAACAAACATGAAGAAAGTAATTCTGGCAGCGGCTTTGCTGGCAAGTACAGCTGGCATGGCTCAGCGTTTTGAGGAGAATCGCTCCAAATTTGAGCAGTTAGGCACCTTACTGCCTACTCCCAACACGTATCGTACAGCATCTGGTGCTCCTGGTCATGACTACTGGCAACAACGTGCCGACTATGACATGCAGATTGAGCTAAACGATGAAAAACAACAGATCACCGGTACCGAAACGATTACCTATTTCAACAATTCTCCGGATGAACTAGGCTATCTGTGGCTACAACTGGAACAAAACATTTTTGACAAAAACTCAACAGCCAATCTGACCAAAACTTCTGCAATGGAAGAAAAGGTGTCTATGTACCAGCTCGGTTTCATGACACTGGAACAGTTTGATGGTGGCTATAAGATCAAATATGTAAAAGACAAAGCTGGCAATGCCCTGAAATATACCGTTAACGGTACCATGATGCGGATTGACCTGCCTCATGCATTGAAATCAAAAGGTTCTTTTAGCTTTTCTATTGCATGGAGCTATAACATACATGACCACAATAAACTAGCTGGGGCTCCAGGCAATGGTCGTATGGGTTATGAATATTTCGCTAAGGATAACAACTATCTGTATGAGATAGCGCAGTTTTTCCCACGCATGGCCGTCTATGACGATGTGTATGGCTGGCAACACAAACAATTCCTGGGCAATGGAGAGTTTACTCTTCCTTTCGGAAATTACAAAGCATCGATTACAGTTCCGGCAGACCACATTCTGGGTGCAACAGGAGTTCTACAAAACCCAAATGAGGTATTAACCGCTACTCAGATTTCCCGTCTGCAAAAAGCTAAAACAGCCAAAACACCTGTAGTCATCGTAACGCAGGAAGAAGCAGAGGCAAACGAAAAAGACAAGTCTACGACAAAGAAGACATGGAAATTTGCCGCACAGAATGTACGTGACTTCGCCTTTGCCACTTCACGTAAGTTTATCTGGGATGCTATGCAGATTACGCAGGATGGCAAGCCTGTTATGTGTATGTCTTACTATCCAAAAGAAGGCAATCCTCTTTGGGGTAAGTATTCTACTCAGGCAGTAGCCCACACTATTCGTACCTATAGCAAACGTACTGTTTCTTATCCTTATCCAGTAGCAATTTCAGTACATGGTCCTGTAGGGGGTATGGAATATCCAATGATTTGTTTCAATGGGGGTCGTCCGGAAGCAGATGGTACCTACTCAGAACAAACCAAATATGGTCTGATCTCTGTAATTATCCACGAAGTAGGTCACAACTTCTTCCCAATGATTATCAACTCTGACGAACGTCAGTGGACATGGATGGATGAAGGGTTGAATACATTCTGTCAGTATTTGTCCGAACAGGAATGGCAACGTGAATATCCAAGCCGCCGTGGAGAAGCGTATAAAATTGTTCCTTATATGAGTATGGAACAATCTAAATTAGAGCCTATCATGACTAACTCTGAACAGGTAAGTCAGCTAGGTAACAATGCCTATGCAAAACCTTCTACAGCGCTGAATATCCTTCGTGAAACAATCCTGGGACGTGATCTGTTTGACTATGCATTCAAACAATATGCTACACGCTGGGCCTTCAAGAGTCCTCAACCTGCCGATTTCTTCCGTACAATGGAAGATGCATCAGGTGTGGATCTGGATTGGTTCTGGAGAGGTTGGTTCTATGGCACAGAACCTGTGGATATTGCACTGGAAGATGTAAAAGCATTCAATGCTGATACACAGAATCCTGAGAAGGAAAACCCAATCAGCAAAGCACAGGCAAACGAACAGAAGACAATCAGTCAGATTCGTAACGAGAAAGACATTCAGAAAACACTGGTTGATGAAAATCCGGAATTAAAAGATTTCTATAACTCATATGATCGCTATGCAGTAACCCCACAAAGCAAGTCACGTTATGAACAATACCAGGCTTCTTTAAGTGATGAGGAAAAGAAATTGCTTGCCTCAGGAGAAAACTTCTATAGCCTAAAACTGAAAAACAATGGTGGTTTGGTAATGCCTGTGATTTTGAAACTGGATTTTGAAGATGGCACCAATGAGATTGTTCGTATTCCTGCTGAAATCTGGCGTATGAACAATAAAGAAGTAAGCAAAGTCATTCATACTTCCAAAAAAGTAGTACAGTTTACACTAGATCCATTCCAGGAAACTGCCGATATCGATACGGATAACAATGCATTTCCATCAAAAGCTGCACCAACACGTTTTCAGTTGTTCAAACAGCAAAACCGTCGTCCGGCTAACCCTATGCAGGAAGCTCAGCAGACTCAAGGAGGTCAGCCAAGCAACCGATAGATTGGATAAATATAGAGGCTCTTTTATAGTTAACGCAAGCCAGAGTGGCTTGCGTTTTTTATGTCTGGAAAAGTCAAAAAAAGTATAGTACCCTAGGCTACAAATAAAAACACCTTCCAGAACCATGGAAGGTGTTTTAGTATAAAAGGTCTTATTCTTTTAATTTTCGTATTTATACAATTTAAGAATGCTATCTACCTCATCCTTTAGCTTCTCGATATCTTTTTTTGCCAGACTACCTGCTTTATATGCACTATACACATTAGTGGGTAGTAGATCTTTGTACTTAGGTAGATTATGCAAAACCTCATACATCCCTAACTTAAACGCCACTCGCGCTTCAGTCTCTTCATCAAAGAAATCTTTATAAAAATCAAATTCATCAGTGTTATGAAAATACTTGTCTGCGCTCATATGCGTTTATAGTTAAGTAAAGGATAATATGATCGCTAATTTATTGAAAAAATTCTTTCATACGATCAAAGAATCCTTTTTCATTTTTGGAAGGACGAGGCTGGAAATTCTGAGCTGTACGGAATTTTTCCAGAATCTCACTTTCTTCACGGGATAGCTGCTGAGGAGTCCATACATTTACATAAATCAACTGATCTCCTCTACCATATCCATTGATACTCCGGATTCCTTTGTCTTTCAGACGAAGGATTTTTCCACTTTGAGTACCTGCATCTATCTTTATTTTTACTTTTCCTTCGATAGTAGGTACTTCTACACTCGTTCCCAATGCAGCATCTGCAAAGTTTACATACAGATCAAATACCACATTATCACCATCCCGTTTAAGCAGTTCATTGTCTTCCTCTTCAATCAGAATCAATAAATCACCTGCCACACCACCTCTTGGAGGAACGTTGCCTTTTCCAGCCATATTTAGCTGCATACCATCCGCTACTCCGGCAGGAATACGTACTGAGATAGTTTCTTCAGTCAATTGACGACCTTCTCCATGACACACCTCACAACGATCAGATACAATAGATCCTTCGCCATTACAGGTTGGACAAGTACTGGTTGAAATCATTTGTCCCAGCATGGTATTCACCGCACGACGTACCTGACCTGATCCCTGACAGGTAGAACAGGTTTTCAGTGCAGTACCCCCTTTGGCTCCATTTCCGCCACAGGTAGTACAACTGGTATAACGCTTTACCTTTATTTTTTTCTCAATCCCATTAGCTACCTCTTCCAGGTTCAGCTTAAGCTTGATACGCAAGCTATCTCCCTTACGGACACGCTTACCACCACGACCACTACCACCAAAGAAATCACCAAACGGACTGTCACCGAAAATATCTCCAAAACGTGAAAAAATGTCATTGACATCTGAGAAGCCTCCACCATTGAAGCCACCTCCACCATTTACACCCTGATGCCCAAACTGGTCATAACGCTGACGCTTTTGAGCATCACTAAGCACTTCATACGCTTCAGCAGCTTCTTTAAACTTATCTTCTGCAGAAGGATCATCCGGATTTTTGTCGGGATGATATTTGATAGCCAACTTACGATAAGCCTTCTTTATCTCCTCTTCTGAAGAAGTTTTGCTTACGCCCAGTATGTCGTAATAATCTCGTTTTGTCATGGGTTAAGATATGTATTGAAACGTAATCCAGGAATCGGATATCCTTTCCCTGCATTAATCCCTCATTGATTATAATTCTTAGTTACCTACAATTACTTTAGCAAAGCGGATAATTTTTTCTTTCAGAGAATATCCTTTTTCTACTTCATCCACTACTTTGCCCTTCAGATCATCCGTAGGAGCTGGAATCTGAGTAATTGCTTCATGGGTCTCACCATTAAACTCTTTTCCGATTGCTTCCATTGGCTTCAGGCCACGTTGTTCAAGCGTTTTATACAGTTTATGGTAAATAAGTTGTACACCTTCCTTCACAGAATTAATATCCTGTGCTTTCTCCATTGATTTCAAAGCTCTTTCAAAATCATCCAGAACAGGTATAATAGCCAAAATAACACCTTCTTCGGCTATTTGTTGAAATTCTATTTTCTCTTTGGCAGTCCGGCGTTTAAAGTTTTCAAAGTCTGCCAGCAAACGCAGATACTTATCTTTCATTTCGGCAACCTGTGCATCAGCAGACGGAGCCTCTGGTGCTGCGGCTTGCGTTTCCTGTGTCTTTGTTGTTTCTTCGTTCAGATCTACAGGAGTTTCAGATTCATGCTGGTTTGTACCTTGATTTGGTTCGTTTTGCATACCTATTCAAATAATTTATGAGGTCTTTATAAAAATTCAGGCATTATTTATCCTGGTAGAACAACTACCTGAATGCAGTATCAGCAGTTCAAGAATATTGCCAATTACATTTTGCCCACAAAAATATGACATTTTGTCGGAATTTATCTAATGCTATTCCAATAGAAATAAGCCAATTTGTTAGAAAAAGAACAGAATGTCATTTTTTGGTTTTCTGAGGGGAATAAAAAACAAATAACCCAGATAAATTTTGCGTTTATATCCTGACGCTCATTATTCTATCTTTATTATGCCACAAGCATAATCCTAAGATAAATGATTAAAATGCAATATTTAAATCCAAGAATTCCATTCCTCACTCAAACCAATTAACATTTTTTTGCTTACTTTGCAGATATGGAGAACCGCTGGATCATTAAGTCAACACCTTCTGAAGAAACTATACAGTCTCTAACTACGGCTATTAATGTTAGCCGGGCTTCTGCCCAATTATTGACTCAGCGTGGCATTAGTGAATTCGAGAAGGCTAAGTTGTTTTTCCGACCTTCGTTATCCCATTTGCATGACCCTTTTATCATGCAGGATATGGACAAAGCAGTTAAGCGGCTGGAACAGGCAATAGGTGATAATGAGTCTATTATGGTGTATGGAGATTATGATGTAGATGGTACAACCTCTGTAGCAATAGTATACGGGTTCCTTCAGCAATTTCATTCTAATCTGTCTTTTTATATTCCGGATCGTTATAACGAAGGCTATGGTGTTTCCCGGCAAGGCATCGATTATGCACATAAAACCGGGGTTTCGCTGATTATCTGTCTGGATTGTGGAATCAAATCAGGAGAGTTAGTCAGTTATGCTCAAACATTAGGGATCGATTTTATTATCTGTGATCACCACCGCCCGGACGATATACTTCCAACAGCAGTGGCTATCCTGAATCCCAAACGTCTGGATTGCCCTTATCCTTACAAAGAATTATCGGGTTGTGGTATTGGGTTTAAGTTTTTACAAGCTTTTTGCCAACGAAATGACCTATCGCTTGAAGAACGACTTTATCCGTTTCTGGATCTAGTAGTTGTCAGTATTGCGGCCGATCTGGTTTCAATAACAGGCGAAAATCGTGTCATGGCCCACTTCGGACTTAAACAACTTAATTATAATCCACGTCCGGGCCTGAAAGCACTGACACAACTAGCAGGATTCGAGAAAGAATTGGATATTACCAACATTGTCTTTGGTATAGGCCCGCGGATCAATGCAGCCGGACGTATTGCCCATGCTCATGCAGCTGTAAATCTACTGCTTGCCCACTCAGAAGCAGAGGCAGAGCAATATGCCAAAGAAATTAATGTCAATAACAAAGACAGACAAGGCTTTGATATACATACTACCAAGGAAGCGCTGGCAATGATTGAGGAAGATGAGACACTGCGACTATCCAAAAGTACAGTATTGTTTAAAAGTGACTGGCATAAAGGGGTAATTGGTATTGTGGCCTCACGTTGCGTTGAGAAATACTACCGTCCGACCATCATTCTGACTGAATCCCACGAGATTGTCTCAGGTTCAGCCCGATCAGTACCTGGTTTTGATGTATATGAAGCCATTGCCGAATGTGCTGATTTGCTGGAGCAGTTTGGGGGACATACCTATGCAGCCGGTTTAACGCTGAAACGTGAAAATGTAGAAGCGTTTCGGGAACGTTTTGAAACAATTGTTGCTCAGCGTATTACAGCCGAGCAATTAATACCACAGATTGAAATCGATTTAAAACTGCATCTACGGGATATCAACTTTAAGTTTTATAATATCATCAAACAAATGGAGCCATTTGGCCCTGAAAATATGCGTCCGGTATTTATGTCCGAACCGGTGTATGCCGATAATGTACGCATACTAAAAGACGTTCACTTGAAAATGAGTGTATTTCAGGAAGGCACTTCCTATATTGATGCCATTGGATTTGGCATGTCTCAATTACATCTGGACAAAGTTACCGAAGGCAAACCCTTCCGTATCTGTTACCAGATTGTTGAGAACAATTACCGTGGTAATCAGACTCTCCAGCTTCTGATCAAAGATATTAAGGCTTTTTAATGTTGTATGGGCATTATATCTGATGGATTGGAACAAAATTTGTAGCTCCCCAAAACAATATTCTATCTTTGGCTTCTTGTTAAAAAACCAAAATGGTTCAACGAAAGCTGAACATTGTATTTAAACTGAAAAATGCTTCTTCGCTCTGAAAATTTATTAAAAAAATATGGCTCTCGTATTGTAGCCAACAATGTGTCAGTACAGGTACAACAAGGGGAGATTATCGGGCTTCTGGGTCCGAATGGTGCAGGGAAAACAACAACCTTTTACATGATTGTGGGGTTGATTAAACCCAATGAAGGCACTATCTACCTGGATGATGAGGATATCACTAATCTGCCTATGTATCAGCGGGCTCGGCGAGGATTAGGTTATCTGGCTCAGGAAGCTTCCGTATTCAGAACGCTTACAGTGGAAGAAAACATTATGGCCGTATTGGAGATGACAAAACTATCCAAAGCTGCCCGTAAAGAGAAGACAGAGGAAATGCTGGAAGAGTTCAGTCTTACGCATGTACGCAAAAACCTGGGACGAGTATTGTCTGGTGGGGAACGCCGCCGTACAGAAATCGCCCGTGCACTGGCTGTAGATCCTAAGTTCGTACTGCTGGATGAACCTTTTGCGGGTGTTGACCCGATTGCCGTTGAAGAGATTCAGGGTATTGTAGCCAAACTCAAAACCAAGAACATAGGTATCCTTATCACAGACCACAACGTGGACGAGACCTTGTCTATTACAGACCGTGCCTATTTGCTATTTGAAGGTAAGATCCTTAAATCTGGTACTCCCGAAGACCTCGCATCTGATGAACAGGTAAGACGCGTTTATCTGGGTAAACACTTTGAATTAAAAAGAAAGATTTAACCGGTGTAAGGATATACAGGCACTGATTGGACAACGCAAAGACAATCATTGCCTGATTTTCTGTTACAATCTCTTGTCTAACCTCCGTCACTGATGGAATATCTGTTGTTTCCCTTTCAGATATCTGTAAGGTAGGATTCACTTCAAGAGAAGCTATTTCAGTCACTAACCGACTTTCCTGCTGGCATTCTCTCTGATATATTTTCTCCAGTTCTTTCCACATAGCATAGGCAACGTCAGCACGTAAACGTACCTGATCACGGTAATTCTCTTTCAATACATAGTTAGCGGCATTGTCCTTGTCTTTTTTTCTGTCAAGTACTGCCAGTCGAAGATCACTGCGTTTGTATTGAATAGTGATGTCCTTCCATACTGATTCCGCCTTTTTAAGTTGCTTGTTGCGTTCTTTGGAAACAGGCTGAGCTTCCAGTTCCGTTTTTTGCTGAGTTGCCTGAGACAATAGAGCAGTTAGATGAGTATGATTGGCAAGAGTTCTCTCCTCGTCTGCGTTGATAGCGTTGATGCGTTTCAACATATGGTGAAGCTGCTCATTGAGACGAGCTTCATGAGCCATCAAGCGATAATAGTCTGATCTGTATTTACGTAATGCGGAAGCTGTAGTATGTCTTGCCATGTACTAAAAAACGAAGGTTAGAGAGTGATTTTTTACTACCTTAAAAATACTAAAAATCTGCCGTACGACCAACTATTTACCCATTCTCAATAAAAACACAAACGATTGACAATCAAATACATAACACCACAAACAAATATATCACAACAACTTCTTTCTTTTATCCAGCATGCATCCGTATAGTGATAGTTTGCAATATGGAATCTGACGAAATTTCATCCAGTGATAGGTACTCACCACCTAATATAGCAGCTAATTCACGTGCCTTTCCCAAGCGTAAATAGTCGCTTTCGGTATCCAGTATGAGTGATGGAATCTGTTGCTCTTTTAGTTGATTGCCCAGCACTTGAATCTGGCTCCAGGGATTGCCACCTCCGGGCAGTGGTACATTTGCTTTGCCATCACTCAGAATAATGACCAAAGGTTGCAAAGTGCTTGTTGAAATGGCATCCACTACATCCAGCGTTAACTGTAAAGCATGAGGCAAGGGAGTCCGCCCACCGGTTGGTAGACTGTGAAGGGCTTTTTCTGCCTTCTCTATACTATGGGTTGGCTCAAGTAACACCTGTGCTTCGATACCCCGAAATGCAATAACGCTCACCCAGTCACGTTGCTGATAGGCGTTGGTAAGCAATGCCAGTACACTACCTTTTACAGCTTCCATACGTCGGCTGGCAGCCATTGAACCGGAGGCATCGACTACAAACAGGATCAGATTGCCTTTTTTGTCCTCCCGTATTTTCTGATGCAGATCATCGCGTGTAATCTGCCATTCGTCCGGATTTCGGAATAAGGCTTGCTGTAATGTTGCCTCTATAGCCAGATTAGTGGGTTGCTTATCCGGAACAGACCGGATAGATTTTCCTTTCTGTATGGTATAGGTTTGATTCCTGTTTCCTGCTGTAGCACTCTGTGAAGTTTTGACGCCATTCTCAATCTGAATATCAGGCAAACTACCAATTGGTATACTGGCAAAAACCTGTTCCTTCTCTCCTTCCTGTTCCGTTTCTGATGGGTCAGGCAAACAGTCCTCTGTCAGGCAATCGTCATCGGGAGCTTGATTCTCCAAAGACTCGGAAGCATCCGGTTTGGAATCAGAGGTTTTATTTTCTGTCGTAGATTGAGCTTGTTGCATCAGGTCATCCAGCGCCTTTTCATCCATTCTTGTATCTGACGAAAAAGGTTTCTGCCGACGCCGATGCAGCAAAACTAGTTCTGCGGCGTGTCGGATATCCTCAGGCACTACTTCAGTACGCTGGGCTAAGGCAGCCAGGGTGCGTGCAGTTTTGTACATGACGATATCTGCCCGGAGGCTCACTACGCCCATTTCCATACACAACTGACTAATCAGTTCCAGTAAATGATCTGGCATGTTTACAGAGGTCAGTAACTGGCGGGCTGTTGTCAACTGCTTTTGTAGAGCTTGCTGGGCAGTCTGCCATTGTGTTATAAAGGCAGCAGGATCGGCATCATACGCAATTCGTCTGCGTACTACTTCGGTCCGTTCAGTTGTATCACGAGGGGCTTCAATCTCTACCATTAATCCGAAGCGATCCAGAAACTGTGGGCGCAGATTGCCTTCTTCCGGATTCATGGTTCCAATCAATGTAAATCGTGCAGGGTGACTGACCGAAAGTCCTTCCCGTTGCACCGAATTCACTCCCATGGCAGCAGCATCCAGTAATACATCGACCAGATGATCTGACAAAAGATTGACTTCATCAATATACAATACACCCCGGTGTGCCGCAGCCAGCAGTCCAGGAAGGAATTTCTTTTTCCGTTCACTCAACACTCCTTCCAGATCCAGGCTTCCTACAATGCGTTCTTCCGTAGCACCCAGAGGCAATGTAACCAGAGGCATCTCTACGAGTTGTATCGGATTGGCTTTATCCTGGCATACTTCGCATGTATCCAGTGGGTGAACCGGATCACAATTGTATGGACAGCCTGCCACCTTAGTAATAGCAGGTGCTATTTGAGCTAACCCTCTGGCGGCTGTACTTTTGGCAGTACCCTTGTCACCTTTGATCAGCACCCCTCCTATTTCCGGATTGATGGCACAAAGCAGTAAAGCCCGTTTTAGCTTCTCCTGTCCTACTAAAGCAGCAAAAGGATAGTATGTCTGTGTATACTTCATGTATCGCTAATACGCTATAAGACTGTTTTTATTTTTTGCCTGCCCATTGCTGGCCTATTACTCAACTTATCGTGTCTCATGTCTTTTGAGGAAATAAAGAAAGTCTCTGGCGTAAGCGTCCGCTCAATGCTGTCAAGGTAAGAAAACCACTCAAACTACCTTACCTGTCCTTCTGGAAGAATCTTGTGGCAAGACCGGCGGCCTTTCCGACTAGAGAGTATTTTTTCTCTCATAAAGGAAATGTGGCTCTATTTGTCACAAGTTTCTCTCAGAAGGACAGGGATGAGTAATCTATTAAGTTGACAGTATGGAGCGGACGCGGCGTTGGTAGATAGAACCTTTGTTCCCATCGTTAGTGTCCTCACCAACGAGTTGTTTCCCATCATGCATGTTGGTGATAACACCAACATGGGGGAAAACGTAAACTTGGCTCAATTTGCCCCAACGCAACGGACGTTGCTTTCAAATTAGGTCCGAACGAACGTTCGAACCAGCGTCTTTCTATTCGAACCAGATCTCTTTAAAACCTGCCTTTCTGGAAAAGCTATGGACCAGGATAAGATTACTCAACTCTTCCTTCCAGCAAACCTTCACTCTGTAAATATACTTCCTGTAACGCTTCCAATATCTCTGGTGAGGGTTCTTTCCACATATCGCGTTGTGCAGCTTCCAGCAAACGTTCGGCAATAGCATGCAAAGCCCACGGATTACTTTGTGCAAAAAATTGTTGCATATTTGCATCTAAGGCATACGTCTCTGCCACTTTTTCATACATCCAGTCATCTACTACCTGTGCTGTTGCATCGTATCCGAAAAGGTAATCCACTGTAGCTGTCAGTTCCAATCCTCCTTTATACCCATGTTTCTGAATACTTTCAATCCATTTGGGATTCACTACTCTGGATCTGAATACACGTAAGGCTTCTTCCTTTAAATCCCGGACGACCGGCCGGTCCGGATTCTGACTATCACCAAAATAATGTTTGGGCTGATGTCCTGTCAGGCTGCGAATGGTAGCAATCATTCCGCCATGAAACTGCAGATAATCGTCACTGTCAAAGATGTCATGTTCCCGGTTGTCCTGGTTATGCAACGCTACCTCTACTCCTGACAAACACTGCCGGAATTCACTTCTGGCATCTACTCCGTTTACACTTCGGGTGTAGGCATATCCGCCCCAGTTGACATACGCCTGAGCAAAGTCAGTTTCATTGTGCCAGTTTTTCTCATTGATCAGCGGTAAAATACCTGCGCCATAGCTTCCTGGCGCAGCTCCGAAAATACGGTAACTGGCACGTTGCTCTGCTTCTTCTACAGGCATATCAGGAGTTTGCAGTTCTGCCCGATCCTTTAGATAATGTTTCCGTACAAAGTTTTGCTCTACAGGTTCATCCAAAGCAAGCACCTGTTGTACTGCATCATCCATGAGTTCGATCAGATGTGGAAAGGCATCTCTGAAAAAGCCACTGATACGAATGGTTACATCTATACGTGGTCTTCCCAGCTCTGCCAATGGCACTATTTCTATCCCTGTAATTCTCCGGCTTTCTGGCTGCCATACAGGACGCACACCCAATAATGCCAGAATCTCTGCCACATCATCGCCATAGGTACGCATAGCACTCGTCCCCCAGATACTGATGCCGACAGTTGAAGGATAGCGGCCTGTCTCTTTCATATGACGGTCCAGTACCTCCTTTGCCAGCTGTTGTCCCACTTGCCAGGCAGCCTGTGAAGGCAAGGCTCTGGGATCTACCGCATAAAAGTTGCGCCCAGTAGGCAAAATATGGGCCATACCTCGTGTAGGAGCGCCACTGGGTCCGGCTGGCACATACCCTCCGGATAATCCATGTAACAGATGCGTTATCTCATCGTATGTTTGAGCCAGATTAGGTACAAGTTGCTGGCAAACGAACGTTAGTATTTTATGAACCTCTGCTGTATCCCGCACCAACTCTACTCCAAATGTCTCAGCAATTACCTGAGGTATAGAATCAACCCGAAAACGTTCACGGTAGAGTATCTGAAATAGATGTCTGCTAAGTTCCTCAATCATTTCCTGTACATCTGCCCCTGTCACAACCGGACGCCCTGCCAGTTCTGTAAAAACAGCAGACACAGTTTCCACCTTTTGCCCTCTGACAGCTGTAATTACGTCCCATTCCCATCCAAATAAAGCAGCAATAACAGCTGGTAATCCAGGAGTACTGCGATTAGGTAATCTGGTCAAAGCCTGTAACATATCAATCAGGTTTTGTTCCTGAGGCATTTCTCCCAGTATATGTAACCCATTCCGAATCTGTGCAGCACCCAATTCACACAGATATCCATCTATATCTTCGATTAAGTGAGCAATGTCCTTCCCCCCCATTTCTGCCAATGTAACAGGCACACCTTCGGGTGTCATTTCGTCATCCCATTCGTGTACATGGTCGCCATGATCCCGCTTCAGCATAGCTGACAGGTCTTTATCGAGATTTGTTTGCCGGATTAAATCCCAGATCTGACGTTGCAGTAATGGCAGTTTGGCGGGATCTAATGTCTCTACCTGATAGTATTCATCTACCAATTGTGTTAGTTGAGCCAGTTCACCATAACTATCGGCTGATGTCATGGGTGGGGTCAGATGATCCAGTATGACCGCATGAGCCCGACGTTTCGCCTGCGAGCCTTCCCCCGGATCATTGATGATAAAGGGATAAAACAAGGGCATATCTCCCAGAAAGGCATCCGGAAAACAATTCTCTGAAAGCCCAATTCCTTTGCCCGGAAGCCATTCCAGCGTCCCATGTTTGCCTACATGCACAATTGCATCAGCACCCCAGCCATCCCGTAACCACCTGTAAAACGCATAGTAATGATGTGTAGGTGGCAAGTCAGGTTGGTGGTAGATCGCATCCGGGTCCATGCCGTATCCACGAGGTGGTTGTAATAAGACTAAAGCATTTCCTAATTCAATGCCTGCCAGGGCAATGTAATTATCATGTAAATAGGTTTCACCAGGTGGTGGCCCCCATTGTTTCTGCATTTTTTGCTGTAAAGCCTCAGGTAATTCCGAAAACCATTGAGCATATTGGGTAGATGGTACTTGTCCGATTGCACGAGATAGTTGTTCTATAGTGAGATATGTAAGATCATACGAACACCGGTCTATCAGCTCATGAATTAACTCTGTTCCACTAGCAGGCATATGAGGTATAGTGTATCCTTCTGCCTGCATAGCCTGGAGAATAGACATCAAAGATGCAGGAGAATCTAATCCTACCGCATTGCCAATTTGAGAAGCCTTTGCATTAGAGTTTGTAAAAACAAACGCGATGCGTTTCTCTTTATTGGGTAAATGACGCAAACGGGCAAAACGAGCTGCTATACCAGCTACTCGTTCTATTCTGTCTTCAATAGGTTCGTATCCTTTGGTTTCCCTGTCTTTCTCTTTAAATGAAACTGGTACAGTGATAATACGTCCGTCAAACTCAGGGATAGCCACATTCATGGCAGTATCCAATGGATTGAGTCCCCGGCTTGATGATTCCCAAGGGCCACGACTCATACCACTGGTGATGGCCTGCAGAATCGGTACATTTAGCTGACGCAGGATTTCCTCTTCTCCTTGTTGCAGTTGTTCTGTTTGTATATCCCGCATGGCAAATGAAACTGTATTTACCAATACGTCGATCAGCACTTCGTTAATATGTCTGAATAAATCCAGCGCGTACGGCCAACCTGTACCACTGTCAACTGCTTTGAGAGAAGCTGTATAGACAGGCAGTACATTCAGGTTCCGAGCTTCCAGTGCACGAATCATGGCATCTACAAAGGCTGTATTGCCACTAATCCAGTGTGCTCTATAGAAGGTAATACCAATACTTGGCCAAGCAGGATTGTGCATCTTTAACCAATCTTCTTTCTCTGCATTTTCAGGGAGATCCGGATGGTAAATACCATGTTCTGGTAGAGTTACAGGAACCTCAAAGCCAAAACCTGTCATCAACAGATGGTCTGATAGAAAGTACAACAGGGAGGTTAAGTTGCTATGTCCTCCTGCTTGTAAGTATGCCAGTGTCTCATGCAATATGGCTGGAGACACAGTAGACACTGCGGCAAATTCAGGATTTAGTTCACCCGTTCCACTTATCACAATCAGGTGCTGTCCCTGCTGCTTTGCCCGACGAACCAGTTCCGCGAAACCTGGAATACTGCTGGCTCTGCCATGAATACGTATGATTATAATCTGAGCGGCTCCTACTTCCCGATCCAGCAACTGCGCCATATGGGCATCACTTTTAATTGACATCAGGTTAAGGCCTGTCGTTTTGGGAAAGTCAGCAGGTAAGTCCTGAAGTGTGCGACTTAGGGTAAGTAGATCGGTATCGGCATGGGTTAGGAATACAATTCCTCCATCGGGTGTTGCCACCTGCCCGGAACGGGTTATAGCTTCAGAACCTTTCCATGTATAGAATTGAAACACATACTCTGCCAGCTCAGCGGGTGGGGTTAGAAAACTATCGGCCTTTACCATACTCTCGATGTAATCGAAAATGGCAAGGATCTGCCAGTTGCTGTTGACAGAATGAAACCATACAGAGTTTCCGTCAAACAACAATGTGACCACATTAGCCAGTGTGCATGGCCCCAGACATCCTCCTTTGGTCATATGGACTACATTGCGTAGCTTCCGCCGTAACCATTCACTCTTATACAACTCAACCGGAATGGGAGCATAGCCTCTGTCTGTACGGCCACAGCAGCATGCATTGTAACAGTAAGACAAATGTCCTCTTCGCTGAACCAGGTTAATGGCTTTTCCATCCGGGCGCATTACCCGCTGGCGTTTTATTTCTGTCATACCATTTACAACTTATGTAAGCAAGCAATCGGATTTCAGACGTTCAAAAGCTTGCGGATGGACAGGTGACAGAGGAGGAATGAAAAGTTAGCTTGTAAAAGCTAAAGGTACAGGTATAAGCCTGCCCACATTCCAAATCACCTCATCTGACTCTGCTTTAGAGGTGGTCTAAACTAATTTAGATACCCTCTTAAACCGCGAAAGCATTATCATACTGAAAAACAGGCAGGTCTCCTGACTTGTACCAATTACGCCATCCTTCCTATACAGTGTAGTATAGTGGATACTAACGCATAATCCCATAGGTTACTTACAGTTGCGCGACAGTTCGTGACTTACACACGATTCCCTATTAATCTGTTTTACACAGAACCTTTTTTCAGAGGAGAAAGAACGTCTTGATTGAAAGCAACAAATATACTGGATTTACACTAAGTAGCAGGAAAACTTTTCATTACCTAAGGGCACAACCTACCGTTGCATCCATTTGCGGAAGGCAGGAGCTGTTTTCTGGCTAATAGTTAATTCAGTAGTAAAAGGAGGTACAAGATGTAGCTTGATTTTGCCATATTCTATACTCTGAAAGGAGTAACAGGCTGAAAGCTGCACAATGGTCTGACGATTTACCCGAAAGAATGAACCAGGATCTAACTTATCTTCAATACTCTGAAGTGGTTCATCCACATGATAGCGGGTGTTGTTAAAAGTTGCTATCCAGGTAATTCCTTGTTCCAGATAAATAAGAGCGATATGCTCTACTGCCAGCTGAATGCTTTTTTGTCCATTGGTGACTATCAGGTAAGAAAGATAAGATATACTGGGTTCTAATTTTTCTGCAACAGGCAATATCTGTATTATATATCTACGTTCCTGCCAGTGGTAATAGGAAATGCTCACATAGATAATATTGCAAAAAGTTATCAGAAGTACAATGACCGGAAACTCTGTCTGGAAAAATGATTCTGTACCAAAAACATGTTCAGGATCGATAAACCGGTATTGAAGGTAGGCAATCCCATAACTTATCAGTGAAGCACCAATAAGTCCCAGGAGTATCTGTAGTAAAAGCCTTTGTCTTTTATCGGACTGCCAGTCAATGTAGCTATCGAGTTTGGCCGTAATCCAGCCTACATAACTTATAATGAGACATGCAGCGCCAAAAGTAATACTCAGATCGCGGTAATAGCTCTTTCGGCGAAGCAGTTCTACCAGCGGACTGCTGTTAAAAGTCACCAGAAACAATGCAAAGAAGGCTGCCCCGCCAATCTGCAACCACCGCTGGCGTGTCATTTTTAAAGACAGTTTATGATCAGTTTTTAGCAAAAACACAGTCTTCAATACTAGTATAGACTTCATTAGCAGTCAAAGTGTATTATCATTGTAACGAATTATTCGTTTAGTGGCTTATTTTCTGTAAGCTTCTCTCCTATCAGATTTGGAGATACAGATATGGAATCAGAAACTCTCGTCTTCGTTTTTCTGTCAATCCACATATAGGATAAAATCCTCCAGATCCATTCTACAGGGCCAAATTCATGATACCGAAGCCACCAGTGGCTTACCAGTATCTGTACCACAAAGATAAGCAGGGCAAGTCCTGTCAAACCAACCGGGTCTGCATATCCTACCCAGCCTGTTACATAGAATAAACTGAAAGCCAGAATTGTCTGACCAAAATAATTACTTAATCCCATTCTACCTACAGGTACCAGGTAGCGAAGCAAGACAGCACCTAACATCCGATGGTATAATTTAGTAAATAATGCCAGATAAAAAAGACTATGAAGCACCAGACAAGCTGATACAGGAAAAACAAGTATGACCAGTCCCATCTCAGGTACTGGCAGTATCTCTTTCTTGATAGCCCAGAAAGCTATACTACCTATTACACCTGCTGTACTACCCCATATAATCCATTTCCGAAGTAACGTCTGGTGCTCAGCAGGATTACGAAAAAAGCCAATCTTTGCCAGCCATACTCCCAACACCATTTTCCCAAACATAGAAACTAATGTCAATGGCATATCCTGTATGAAGTTATGTAGTGGATCAATGATCCAGTTTGCCCTCAATATCTGAGGATATGAACCTTCTGTAAACGACTTGTAGACAAAGGAAGATACAGGCATTCCATCAATAGTATCAGGAGTAGTATGCACAGGTAATATGCCATTTAACAGAAAAAGTAAAGGAGTCAGGAAAACGATGAAGATCAGAGCTAACCGCAATGTGGCTTTTGCAGACAAATGATTTACTGCCAGCAAAGCTATCCCCAGCAAGGCATAATGGCGTACTATATCACCAAACCAGAAGAGATAGGCATGCACACAGCCAAACACAAACAAGATACCCATTCGTCGGATATAAAAGACAGTAAAGTCTATACCATACCTCTCTGCTCGTTGTTGCTGCACAACGAATCCTGCACCAAATAGCAGAGAGAAAATAGTGATAAACTTTGTATCTATCAGTACCAACAGTATATCACTAAAACCGTTTTGTATCTGTTGTTCAGCCGGTCCCCATTCGGAGCGGGAAAAAGATGGGATATTCACAATCAGAATACCTACTAAAGCAAACCCTCGCAGCGCATCTATCAGTTGAATACGTTCATGCGTTTGGATGGGCTGAAAGCCGGATAATTGCATAGATATAATGGTTTAGGGTTATTAGATTAGATAGGTTGTAAGTGGTATTGGTTCTTTGCAAAGAAACAGGGCTTATCACTCTCTATGCTTGCCTAATCGACCTAAAAAAGGCGAAGTAGAAAAACTAATCTGTGAAGTAGAATGAAGTATATATTAGTCAGGAGAGGAAATACGAACACTGCAGAAAGTGTAGGAGGTTAAATCATGAATGCATAATTCAGGGAATTATATAAGCGGTAGCTGTACAGCTTATGTAGTAAGTAGTTGATATTAAGGCGAGTTACACTAGGTTACACTAGCAGTTACACCTCTAAAACCCTGTAAATGAGGCAGGTTACACTAGTTACACTTGTTTCTCACATACGTATATTAATATATTATATAGTATATATAAAGGGAGTATACTTGCTTTTCTTTCTGGGAACTTTTACGAAAAATGGCAAAAAAGTGTAACTAGTGTAACTTCGTTCATTATCAAGCAATTAAAGTGTAACCTAACGTGTAACTAAGTGTAACCAGTGTAACCTATTTGATACTTAGATACTGAACCTGGCTGTAATCCTCAATAGTATTTATTAATTGCCAGTAATTTGTGAAGGCATTAATTAAAAAATTATTAAAGCAAAAAATGTCTTTTTACTAAGTGGAGGTGGTTCCTACCAATAAAAAATCCCCTGTTACGGGGATTTACTTAAGTAAGCAGCAATCTATTAACTACGTTTCACATCCATTTCCTGTGTGTAGGTATTTTTAAATCGATCGGTTACCTGAACTTTAATCTTTGAGGCAGCAACAGAAGGTTTGGCAAAAAACAGGTGATCTGTCAGTTGAGGTTCTACCCATTTGTGTTTGGCAGGTTTGGCCGTTCCTTCGTGCAGTTCTACCGACAATGGATCAAAGGCTGTTTCCTGAGTCATGGGCCCCATAGGCTTTCCATCTTCCAGCCATTCTACTTTCCAGGCAGGGTCCCAGTTCCATACGTTTACTACCACATGATCTGGCTTTTCTTTTGAGGCTCCAATGGGATACAAACGCATCTGATGATCTTTTTCATGTCCAACAGACTTGTAATACCATTCGATAGTGCTTCCATTGACTTCATACACGCCATATCCGTTTGGCGTACCATCAAAACAGACAGGACCTGTCCACCAGGCTCCACAGACTGTGCCATGCACATGTTCAACCAGATTATCACCTGTCACAATCTTTTCATTAAAGTGAGTATGACCTGACATGATGTGTGCCTTATAGGGCTGAAGCAGGCGATACAGTTCCTTTCTGTTAGCCACTACTCCTCCAATAGGTTCTTCTTTTGCTTTGTTACGACGCTGATCACCCGTGTTGGCAGGAATATGCATAAAGACTACAACGGTTGTCCCGGCTTTGACCAATGCCAGATCCTGTTCCAGCCAGGCCAGCTGACGTTCTGTAAGATATCCTATGTATTTTTTAGCAGTACCAATAAAAAACACATCATCCAGTACTACATAATGGATTTCCCCGCGATTGAAAGAATAATAGGTTGGCCCAAAAGTAGATTTGAATGTTTTAGCGGAATGCTCGTCTGTACGGGCAGTCAGATCCATATCATGGTTGCCAATCACCTGAAAGAAAGGAATTCCTGTTGCTGTCACACCTTTCTGGTAATCTTCAAACAGTTCAAAACGATCCCACACCAGATCTCCACATCCTACACCATGAAAAGGGGGCAGTTGTCCGTTATTTTTTTGCTTATAGCTATCCAGCAACTTGCGGGTATCCGGAACGGATTGTTGAAGAAACAGTTCGGCATCTTCTTTGGAAATCATCTGAGGGTCTGCCCATACAATAAAGTTGTGACGTGTATCATCCTGTGTCAGTTTTGTCAGGGTAAAAATAGCCTGAAATGCACCATTGACTACTTTTACAGGCTGATAAAAACGAACTACTCCGTTTTGGTTAGCAAATTCATATCCCCGAGGGGTAGAGATGTACACAAACTCAGCAGAGGCATTGGATAACAATTCGTAGTTACCTTTGGCATCTGTCGTAGTGATATTGATTCCATCGGTCACAGCCACGCCTGCCATTCCTTTTCCTTCTGCCTGTACTTTTCCTTTGATCCGAACAACTGACACATCTGTTGTAGGTATGCCTGCAGGTAATTGTGGAGAACGAGCTTCCAGGGTGTGTACATAGGATAGTCCGAGTCCTCCCAGACCGATTGATTTCAGAAAACTTCTTCTTTTCGTTAGCACGATGATTTAGTTTTTAAGGTTATATATGGTAGAAACATGAGTCATTCTGAGTTTTGGATGTAAAGTTGTTTATTATCTCTTTTGTCTCTCTTCCTCTAACTCCTTCGTTTTTTGCTTGCTTGTATTCATATTTGTTTATTATTCAGAACTTTTGCGTATCACACGCCATGTCACTTTTTTGCTTGTCCAAAATAGGGGCACCAAATGAGAATTTGGTGAGCCAGATTTGTGTGTTAGAAAAAAGGACACTTTCTGCTGAACCTCCCCCTCGCAAAGCCAGGGGCTTTCCTCGCGGCAGAAAGATTGCCAACGCACAGCTAGAACGTGCCGCGATTAAAGGCATCGTTACTCTCTTTGTAGCTTTTTTCTTTGAGATTAGTCATCCTTTATATCCAATATCTTTCTTCACTTACCTGCTCTTACTCCCTTTTGTCCTCCTGAAAGGACCTCCCTCCCACTGTCCTTCTGAAAGAATCTTGTGACAAATAGAGCCCTGCTTGGTTTCTGAGAGAAATAAACTCAAAATCTAAATGCTTCCGGTTTTGCCACACGTGGCCCGCCGTGACGGAAAGATTCTTGCAGAAGGACAGGAAGAGAGAACACTCCTTTCATGAATATAGAGAAGAGAGTTTCTCAGGTTATCTTTTCTTTATAGTTATTATTTCTCCCACCAGACTTTGGTATTGATATTATCGCCTCCCATCTTCTCTACAACGATCTTGTAGTTGGCAGCATTGTTTGTCTGTACAGTAGTTGGATATCGGAATCGGACAGGCATAATACCATTGTTGCGCATGTCTTCTCCTTTAGGCAATTTAGGCAAACCTGTGCGACGATATTCAAACCATTGCTGATAATCATTAAAGAATAAGGCATAATACTTCTGAAGCATAATCCGATCTAATGTTCCATCATATTGGGTGTGCTCATTGGCAAAGTAATCCGCCGGTAAAACTGCTCCCCATTGTTCAATAGCAGCTTTCACTCCATTTTCATAATGTATCTGAGCATCTTCGCCAAAAATTTCTTTCTGAGCTAGTTCTGCTTTGATAAATTCTACTTCAGCATAAGTCATCATTACGGATTGCATAGGTCCAACATCCGTTTTCACCAGATTTACATTTAAATTGGAAGGCAAAAAGTCAAATTGCGACTCACCTCCAGCATACCCACTTGGTATACCCTTATACCCAATAGTAGTCTTTCCATCACTGCTTCGTGCCTGTGTCAGAAATATAGGACGACGTGGATCATTGAACTGATTAAGATTGTCCACAAAGAATTCAGCTGCAGCGCGTGCATTGGTAAAGTCTACGGCACGTCCCCAGGGTGATACGTTGGGTATCACACCTGTGATTTTCAGCACAGCGGCTTCTGTATTTTTGGTAAATACCGGATAGGTATCTGGATTGCTCAACATGGTGACAAGGGCAGCTTGTACAGTTTCAGGATTACGTTTCATTACCCGAAGCAGTAAGCGCAGGCGCAATGAATTACAAAACCGCTGCCAGTTCGAAACATTGTTCGCATACAGAATATCGGTTCCATAGATCATTGACCGGGAAGGATCAAACAAGTCATTGGCAGTTTCCAGGTCTTTAAGTATGGTAGTATAAATATACTCCTGTGTGTCAAAGGCTGGCTGAAAAATTTTCTCTTCTCCTTTGCCTGCTTCCGTCATTGGAACGTCACCAAACCCATCCGTAAGCAGTGAATACACCCAGGCATTTAATGTCAAAGCAATCGCCTGATAGTTAGGATCTTCTGCGACTACAGCGGCAGTCTGCATTTCCCGGATATTTGTAATCCAGCGATAGTATGTGTTCCAGGTAGAACCACCTGCATTTTCACTAATATCATAGCGGTGAACACCTCCGGATACACTTGGAAAGGGTAAAGAAACCTGCAACAGGTCAAACGTAAATTCATCCGAACGAAGTGTATTAAAACTAGCCATCTCATAGATAATCGGATTCAAGAGGGTACCGGGACTAATTTTTTCAATACGGTTAGGATCTGTATTAATCTCATCAAAATTGCTGGTACAGGCACTGAGTAACCATCCTGTCAGAATGGTTAATGCAATGAAAAATTTTTGTATGGAATGTGGTCGTTGTCTGTTCATACTAGTTTGCATAAAGGATCTATTGAAAAATCTCTTCTATAGGACATCAATCAGATTATCAGAATTTGAGTGTAAGATTCATTCCGTAGGTTCTTGTAGAAGGCATCTGGCCCATTTCAATTCCAGGCAGTATGGTTGCTCCATTCAAAGCAGCTGTTTCCGGATCGAACATTGGGAAGTTGGTGATCATCAGCAGATCACGTCCATAGAATGCAATGCTAGCCTGTTCAAAGATCCTGGAACGTTGTAACAATACTTTAGGCAAACTATATTCAAGTCTTGCCTCACGTAACTTGATATAAGAAGCATCAAAAGAATTGGATTCCACATTTGCCCGGCGATAATAATCTGCATAGTAATCTCCCACTGTAACCTTTTTGGTATTGGCCGTATACGTACCATCTCCATTATCTACTACACCCTCTCCGATAATGTATCCGTCTTCACGACCTCTCAGTGTGTGTTTCAGCTTACCTTGTTCGGTCATTTTATGATGTGTCTGAGAATATACAATACCTCCATATTGTCCATCTACCAGCACACTAAACCGGAAGTTTTTGAAGGTAAACGTATTCTGGATACCACCCTTCCAGTCTGCGTAGGCATTACCTATATACTGTATTTCAGCAGGACGGGCGGGAAGGCCATCTTTTGTATAAATTATTTGTCCATCAGGCGATCTCATAAATCCAAATCCATAAATATCGCCGGTAGTACCCCCTTTACGTGCAATAATGGTAGCATTCCCACCTGTTCCGATCACCTGTTGATCTGTCATCCCTTCTGCCAGTTCCAATACCTTGTTTCTGTTTATGGCCCAAGTCAGTGTAATATCCCATTTCAGTTGTGTATGATCCAACGGTCTGCCACTCAATACAAGTTCTACACCCTGATTACGCACTTTACCTGCATTCAACACGGCTTTGGTATAACCCGTAGTAGGATCAAGCGGAACATCCAGAATCTGGTTTTTTGTGCTGTTTTGATACAAGGTAAAGTCCAGTCCCAAACGACGGTTAAACATAAAGTACTCTAATCCTACCTCATAACTGGTGGTAATCTCCGGTTTGAAATCTACGTTAAAGAGCGTTGTAGACAACGATCCGGAACCAGGAAAATCACTCTGTCCATAGTATTTACGGGTTTTATAAGGGTCAGTATCATTACCCACCTGAGCAGCTGACAAACGTAGCTTGGCAAACGAAACCGCTGCTGGCAGATGTAACAAATCGCTTAGAATAAAGCTGGTACTAACGGATGGATAGAAGAAGGAATTGTTTTGTGAAGGCAATGTAGACGACCAGTCATTTCGTCCAGTTACATCCACAAAAATTTTCTCATCATATGAAAACGATGCCAATCCATACAGACTATTAACCCTACGAACAGAATTATTGGTAGTCATCAATGGCTGGTTCACCCCATTGGAAAGTTTGTATACACCAGGAATCACCAAGCCATCTACAGATCCATTCACATTACGATATCGTTGATTCCGGATATTGCCACCGATAGAAGCTGTTAGTGCAATACGATTTCCTAGCTTCTCTTTATAGGTAATAAGCGCGTCTGTATTTACTTCAGAACTTAAGATGGTTTGTTGTTTGAAATACCCTCTCTGAAAGTTAGCAGTACTATAAGGTCTGCGCTGCTCTCTGTCCTCATCACTTAAATCTATAGCAGATCGCACCAATAGTTCCAACTTATTTGAGAGTGTATAGGTGGCCGACATATTGCCAACTGCTGTATTATTATTCAGTGAGTTGGTCATTTCATAGGCAATCAGGTATGGGTTATCGATATACGAACTAAAAGGATGTATCTGGTCTACCTGTTCTTTTCCTGTCTTCCAGCGTGGCTTATACCAGTTCAGATCCACATTCGGGTTCTGGAAGATCATAAAATAGGCAATTGCCTGGTTGTTATATCCAGTTGCAGGCAAATTGTCGCTGGACTTATAGGTATAATTTACTTTTGAGGCAATCTTTAACCGTTCGGATATTTTATAGTTTACACTCAATGCTGCTGTGATTCTTTCGAAACCTGTATTAGGCATGATCCATTCGTTTTTGGAATGAGTTACAGATGCACGCACAGAACCTTTGTCATTCCCTCCTTCCAGAGCCACATTGTTGGTTAATGTATAGCCTGTTCTCCAGAAGTCTTTGATATTATTTTTATAGGGTCTCCAAGGCTGGCGTTCAGCAGATTGGCCTTCCAATGTAGGATCATACTGAAAATAGCTTTGTCCATTAAAAGCAGGTCCGAAAGCACTACTGGTTCCACTTGTACTAGCGCCATCAGCAGAAGCACCATATGAATAATACAAATCTGATGCAGGACTCATTGTCTTGCCAGTGCCTTGTCCATATTCATACTGATAATCAGGCCATTTTAATACACTGTTAAAGCTAAGGTTAGAGTTAACTGTAATCCCTACTCCTTTCTCCTTACGGGAACCCGACTTCGTAGTAATAATCAATGCCCCATTGGCAGCTCGTGAACCGTATAAGGCTGTTGCACTAGCACCTTTTAGTACAGTGATACTTTCAATATCATCCGGGTTAATATCTGCAATGCCATTTCCAAAGTCAATAGGCACATCATTACCAGAACCTGCACCATACGCATCTGTCACACCGGATGTGGTCATTCCACTACTCATCGGCACCCCATCCAATACAATCAGCGCATTGTTTTTGCTAGGGTCCATCGAATTGTCACCTCTAAGTTTGACACGTACAGAATTGACAGGACCAGAACCTGGAGATACCAATGTCAAACCAGCTACCTTTCCAGACAATGCATTTACAAAGTTGTTGGAACGGGCATCATTTATCGCTTCACTGTTCAATGTTTGGGTAGCATACCCTAATGCTTTCTCTTCCCGTTTAATCCCCAAAGCAGTTACAACTACTTCATTCAGGCTATTGTTATTCGCCACCAGGCGAACGTTGATTGTATTCTGAGACCCTACTGCAACTTCTGTAGACTGGTATCCTATATAGGAGAATAGAAGTGCCGAAGCATTTTCTGGTACAGTAATCGAATATTCGCCTTTTACATCTGTTAGTGTTCCACTTACAGTCCCTTTCACTACCACACTTGCTCCAGGTAATGGTTGTCCTTCTTCGTCTGTGACTTGTCCACGTATTACACGGGATTCTTTCTCTGTATTCTGGATTTTGTGTTCCTGAGGTGAAATCACAATAGATTGTCCTACTACCCGATACGTCAGGTTTGTATTTTGAAGAATCCGGGTTAGTATTTTGACAAGCGATTGGTTTTGCTCCTGAATACTTACCAGCCCAGTCCGCTCTAGTGTCTGATCATTGTAGATAAATGTATAGGAGGTCTTTTTCTCAATCTCACTTAAAGCCTGCTTAAGTGAAACCTGTTGCAGAGTAATAGTTATCAACCCGATAGGCTCCTGATTTTTTTGTGACGTACTATTTTTTGCAAAGCCCTGTGTGTTCAATTTCTGAGATACCTGAGTTGCAGCAATTTGATGGCTCTGTGTCTGTAATGTCATTCCCTTGCCTGTGATGGCAATATGACTGCTGAAAATACCCAGAAGTACGGCTATTCCCATGTTTCTACCTCTGGGCATAGAGATACCGAAACACATCCCGATTGCGGGAAGATAATTTTTTTTCATACTTTTGATCGTTTTTAATGGCTGTGAAGGGTTATTAAAAATATGTTGTTGGTTTTATCAGGCACCATACCTGATTAGCCAGCCGCGTTTCTTTCGAAGCCGGATCTGCTGGAACAGATCCGGTCTTCTTATTGACACGCGTTTCCTCTAAGCGTTATTGTTTTTCCATTCTGCTGATAACTGAGGTTTGTAGTAATAGATAATAGTTCCAATGTTTGTTGCAATGTTAGCTGGTTGAAGGTGGCTGTAAAATGACAGGAATACAAAGCCGGATTGTCAATCACAATAGATACATCATACCACCGCTCCAGTTGAGCTGCAATCTCGGCAATAGGTGTATCTCTGAATATCAGACGTTTATTTTGCCAGCTACGTATAGTTGACAGATCTACTTTGCGAGTCTGAACGGAATGGCGAGTATTATCATAAATCAGTTCATCACCCGGAAGTAATTGCTCTAATTCAGCTTGTACACTATCTACAACCCGCACCTTTCCGGTAGCCACAGTTACATGGGTAGATCCGTAATTGCTTCCCATTGAGTTACGATAAGCCTGCACATTAAAGGATGTACCCAGCACCTGTGTAGTTAGCGATGAAGTCACCACACGAAAGGGCCTTTTCTTATCAGGTGTCACTTCAAAAAAAGCTTCTCCTTCCAGGTATATAGTTCTCTCCTGAGCAAAGGAGTTTGTATTGTACTTTATGCGACTTTCGACATTCAGATATACCATGCTCCCATCTGGCAGAGCAACTTTTTCCTGCTGTTTCCGGCCTGTTTCTTTCTTCATCCAGACAACTTTTTCCTGTTCAGAAGCCTGTGCTCCTATTTTCCATATGTAGAGTCCGCCAAATACAAATCCTGCTAGTACAGCAGCCAAAGCCAGTATCTTTTTGTATGAGAGCTTCCTGCTTACAGATTTCATTGCTTTCTGAGTAGCATCTTTAGTCACAGACACAGAATCAGTTTCAACCCTGACAGATTCTTCCCAATCTGTTATTTTATCTGACAAACGTTTATAGCCTTTATCAGAAACGTCATAGGTTGTTTCCTCTAGTCTGATGGTTTCAAAATAGTCTTTAAGAGCGTCAAACAAAGCTTCATTCTCGGGTTCACGGGCAAGCCACTGGCGAATTTCGACTTCCTCTTTTGGAGAACTCTTCCCATGCCAGTATCTGAGCAGTCTTTCAAAATTTTCTTCTTTCCACATAATTGTTTATTCACACCTATGAGAGAAAAAGAAGGTCCTTCCCCTGAGAAAACAGGTTAAGAAATCATTAAGAAAATGTTATCTGCAATCAGGGTAAATGCAGATTCGAGAGCGGTTATTTGCTCTTTTGATAGGTCTTCCGGAGAAAATCAATAGATTTAGACAATCGGTATTCAATTGTTTTTTCGGATAATTCCATGGCTTGTGCAATTTCAGCATATTTTAGCCCGGAAAGTTTTAAACGCAGGATAAGCCGATCGGGCTCAGGCAATTGATTGATCAGTGAGTCAATGTGAAAATCCAGTTCATTGAACAATAGGGCTTCCAGCGGATTATAATACTCGGCTTGTGTATTTTCAAATTCATCAGCTAACGGCTGATATATGTTCTCTTTCCGGACATAAAGCAGCGCCTGGTTTCGAACCATACTATACAGGTAAGCCCTCAACGTTGTTTGAATAGTTAAAGACTTTCGTTTCTGCCACAATAGCAAAAACACATCCGAAACCACTTCTTCTGCCAGATCAGGACTCTTTACAATCTGGCAGGCAAAGTCACACAGTCGATGGTAGCAATGCCCATACAACTTATCAAGCGCAAGGCGATCTCCCTGGCGCATTCTATCAAACAACTCATTGAGGTAAGCCGATTCCATGCAATAAAAAAGCAAAACTAAAGCATCTGTTGGCATCCTTCTCCAAGAGTTGTGTTATGAAATCATTAAATTGACAAAGGAAATATAGCAGATACTACAAGTTTGGATTGTATGTATTACACACCTATATTCAAAACCCAAACAAACCCAATTGACTAATTTTATTTTTAACCACACTACAATGAAAAAGATAGCCCACATACTTTTGGGAAGAGAGAAGCTAATCACTCCTACAGAAAAGGTATTACAACCACTGCCACATAAAGATTTCCGGTTTGCCAGCCCCTTTATCCTTTTACATCATGGAGGACCTGATACCATTCCTCCAGGTTCTGAGAATCGCATCCACCCTCATCCACACAGAGGCTTTGCTCCAGTCAGCTATATTTTGCAAGGGCAGTTTCATCATAAAGATAATACAGGCAATGATCAGATTCTAAACGCAGGAGATGTACAATGGATGTTTGCAGGCAAAGGCATTCTGCATAGTGAGGGTCCATCAGAACACATCCATCACAATGGAGGTACTAATGAAATGGTACAGTTATGGATCAATGTTCCGGCTTCACATAAGTGGGATGAGCCTCGTTACCAATATGCCGCGAAAGAAGCAATGCCAGCTATCTTTAAAGAGGAAGGCATTGATATCAGGCTGGTTAGTGGTACACTGGATAATCAGACAGGTCCTATCACCATTTCTTACACGCCTATTACTTCCGCCATGGGCACAATACGGGCAGGCAAAACAATCCGGGTTCCTGTTGTAAGCGGGTACTGGACCTTGGTGTATATCATGGATGGTAGTATAATGATCGATGGTACAACCACTATAGATAAACATAACCTTATTATTTTTGAAAAAGAAGGCGATGCCTTTTCTTTGACTGCCCATACAGATGCTATCATTCTTTTTTTGTCAGGTGAACCTATCGACGAACCTGTTGCAGCCAAAGATAACTTTGTCATGACAACAATGGCAGAGGTAGATCAGGCCATAGAAGATTATAAGAACGGATTATTTGGTACACTGGATTATTGATTTTCATTTATTTACCCACTGCTGATGAATATTGTCAAAGCACAGATCAGAAAAGATCATTTCTCAACCACCATTCAGTCTGGCAGCAACAACCAGATCATGGCCGACGAGCCACTGGATGTGGGTGGTATGAACACAGGATTTTCTCCAGGTGAGTTGTTATGTGCCTCTCTGGCTGCCTGTATAACCATTACCCTCCGCATGTATGCAGATCGTAAACAATGGCCATTGGAACATGCAGATGTGCAGGTAACGCTGTTACGTGACACTCAGTTAAATACCTCCTCTATGCAAAGTAGTATCCGTCTGACAGGTAACCTGACAGACGAACAAAAGCAACGGTTGCTGGAGATAGGAGACCGTTGTTCTATTCACAAAATATTAACACATCCTATTCATATTCATACTGTACTGGAAGAGGATAACAGTATTTAACCCAGTCTCACTATGTCTGACACAGCCTATTCTATTCGAAATAACGAAACAAACATGCAGTTTGAAATAGAAGCAGATGGCGAGATAGCCTCTATGTTGTATCGTTTCTATAAGGATAGCATTGCCTTTATGCATACAACAGTCCCTAAGGCATTGGAAGGAAAAGGTATTGCCAGTGCATTGGTCAAAGGCGCATTTGCGTATTCCCAGAAGCATCATAAGCCTGTGATGGTCTATTGTCCATTTGTAGCAGAGTTTATCAAGAAGCATCCGGAGTATCAGCAACAGCTCGATCCGGGTTATCATAAACAATAACAACCTTTTAATTGTAACACACCACAAAATCTATACACTATGGCAGAAATAAAGTTAGAACTAAACGAGCGCAAACACGGATCATTTAACTTATATGATGAGGGCAAAAAAATCGGAGAAATGGTCATTAGCATTTCCGGAACAAATCTTACGGTTTATCATACAGAAGTAGATCCGGAAGAATCAGGCAAAGGGTATGCCAAGCAACTTCTTGATACAATGGTAACCTACGTTCGTGATAATAACCTGCAAGTGATTCCTTTGTGCCCATATGTGCATGCACAATTCAAAAGACATCCGGAAGAGTATGCTGACATATGGAATAAACAAACAGCCTAAATAATAAATGTCTATCATTTATAGTTAGTAAAATGGATTTCAAAGCTATTTTGTGCCTTTGAAATCCATTTTCTTTGTAAAAACGCAGTCTTTCATCCGTTTTCCTATACAAATCATCCAATATAGATCGGTTTGGGAAATAGAATATTTTTTTAGTACTTTGGTAAGTTTCTTTATTTCTATTCAGGAAGTAACAGACACAGAACAACACTAGTATTCGCCTCTTTAAAGCAAGTAAATCATTACAACCCATGGAACTATTCAATAGCATTCTTACCTGGATCATGAAAAAGCGCATTAGTCAGATAGAGCTTTTCATGATGTATCCCCATGATACCCAGCAGGAACAGTTTGTCAATTTGATAAATCAGGCACGAGATACGGAGTGGGGTCAGAAATATGATTATGATTCTATTCATTCAATCGAAGATTTTCAGCAACGTGTACCAGTATCCTCCTATGAGGATTTGTATCCATATATTGAACGGTTGATGCGTGGGGAGCAAAATCTTTTATGGCCTTCTGAAATTACATGGTTTGCCAAGTCTTCAGGAACTACCAATGCACGCAGTAAGTTTATTCCGGTTTCTCAGGAAGCACTGGAAGCCTGCCACTTTAAAGGTGGTAAAGATATGATGACCATCTTTGTCAATAACAAACCTGACACCAAAGTATTTATGGGAAAAGGATTGTCTATTGGAGGTAGTTATCAAACCAACGAACGTAATCCTGAATCATTCTATGGAGATGTGTCAGCTGTTATCATGAAAAACCTGCCTATCTGGGCTCAGTTTATTCGTACCCCAGGACTTGATATTGCTCTGATGAATGAATGGGAAGAAAAAATTGAACGAATGGCTCAGGTGACTATGGATGAGAATGTGACCAGTATTTTGGGAGTTCCCACCTGGACTATTGTGCTGATACGTCGTATATTGGAGTTAAAAGGTAAAAAGAACATTCTGGAGGTATGGCCCAATCTGGAACTGTTCGCGCATGGAGCAGTAGCCTTTGATCCATATAGAGATCTATTTAATAAAGAGTTGGTGCCTTCCCCATCCATGAGCTATCTGGAACTGTATAATGCTTCTGAGGGTTTTTTTGGTATTCAGGATCGGCTAGGCACGAATGATATGCTGCTTATGCTGGATTATGGGGTATTCTATGAGTTTATTCCACTGGAAGAAATCGAGAATCCGTATCCCAAAGCACTTACTCTAAGCCAGGTAGAGTTAAATAAGAACTATGCAATGGTTATTTCTACCAATGCAGGCCTGTGGCGCTATTTGATTGGAGATACGGTCAAGTTCACCACGGTAAATCCGTATCGCATACGCATTACAGGACGAGTCAAACATTTTATTAATGCTTTTGGGGAAGAAGTAATCATTGAAAATGCAGAAGCTGCCATCACCAAAGCAAGTGAAGCAACGGATGCCCTGATCCGAAACTTTACCGCTGCTCCTGTCTATATGACAGAAACAGGGAAAGGCGGACATGAATGGGCTATAGAGTTTGAAAAAGAGCCTGAAGATCTGGAAAAATTCACAAAGATTTTAGATGACACACTTCGTAGCATCAATTCAGATTATGATGCCAAACGTTATCAGGATATGGCATTACAAATGCCAATTGTACACAGCCTGCCAAGCGGAACATTCTACAACTGGATGAAAAAAAGAGGAAAGTTGGGAGGTCAACACAAAGTACCTAGATTATCCAATAATCGTGAATATATTGAAGAGGTTCTGGAAATGGTGAATGAAATAGCTTAATACTTAGTCCCAGAACTATTGTCATACTATGGAAGGAGAAGCGGTTAGTAGCTTCTCCTTTCTTGTTTACTATATAGTAGGTAAAGATGTCGGACTCTTTGGAACAAACAAAATAAACCAGACAGACCCTGGTAATCCTGCAATAAAAGATCCGGTTGGCACAGCAATTTAAGACTGGTTGATTTATACAAAACCACTTCTTAATAAAAAATAAAGACTGTATTAATCACTTAATGCAGTCTTCAAAAAGCAATGTATCCGATTTCCTATGCACTGACAGGAAGAGGTATTCGTTGTGTTCTTTCCTTTAAGAGTGCGATTACTTCATCATCAGAAGAAAATGCATTATTTACATTTACAAAGTATGTTGCCAGTTTGTCATATCGTTTTCTCATCAGCAATGAGAAAATCCCCAGAAATTCAATATTTTCAAAGACAATAGCTTGATTAACCGAATATTTATCCAGGTTTTTCAGGAAAAATGTGGGGTGTTCAGTCCAGTGCATAGCAGGGCGAAAGTGATGACTGGCATGATAGCCATCATTCCAGCATTTTTTATTGTATTTAGTATTGATACAAGTTACACTATTTTTAAAGGGATTACCCGGATCAGCAGCATCTAGAAATGCATGCTGCGTCCAGTTTCCTATCATTTGGATAATACGGGTCACCAAAAAAGGGATGATAAATACTACAACTACAGCCTGCCAGCGCACAAACCAAAGCCCAATACACAAAATAAAAAACACAGCCTCTCCTGTAATAGCCCTACGCATCAGACTCCGGCGCTTTTTCTGTTTGAAATAGTCAACCAGCTCAAATATCCCAAGAAATAAAAAGTTGGCCAGGTATTTCAGAAAACTACGAAGACTATCCCGCTGATAAAACATCGTACTGCTTTTATCATCTTCCAGATTGTTTTCAGAATGGTGCATTCCAATATGGTGACTAAAATACGTTTCAGGCGACTGTCCAAAAAAAGGAGCAACTACCCAGGGAAGATAATGATTAAGCCAGTTATATTCTTTCTTAAACAAAGGCCGATGGCTAACACAATGCAGCATTAATCCAAAAGGACCTTTGTACCGGATATGGCAAAAATAGTAATAAACAACTACGAGACTCCACCATACCCACCCTGTGATAAATGGCATAAAAAGCAAAATACCAACAGGTAATAAGGTTAAACTAATGTTTAAAGTAAGATAAGCAAAAGGAAGATTTCTCTCATCAGCAAGAAGCCGAAGGAAAAAGCGATCCAATGGAGTATAATTGTCTTTAGGTATAAAAATGGGATCGTTTAGGTTTGTCAGTGTGCGCATAAAGTAAAAAAGTTTTGATCGCTAAGTCTGAAAAAATGGCATTAGTCTGATACATATCAAAACTGGCCGATTACTCTCGTTTACTCAACCAGAGTAAGATTAGCGAAAATAAAAAAGTATTCTATTACTTTCTAACGAATAGAATACTTTTAAACATACATTGAGTTAGAAATAAATGCTACAGCCATCAGAATTCTTCTAGAACAGAAGAATTTCCTAAATTGTGACAACCTACTTACTGCATGGCAAAACTATCTGTATTGGTGTATCTCATTAGTTCTGCATAATCCTGAGGGCAGGTATCTATATCTAAAAGGCTCCCTTTTGGTACATAAGGATAAATTTCGTCATACCGCTTTACCAGATTCATAAATACTCTCCGGCTTAAGTGTCTGCGGGTAATCTGCGAAGGCTCCTTTAATCCGGCAGCAGCCATTAACTCAACGAAACTTTCTACTGTGAGCTGATGGTAGTTGGCAACACGTACTTGTTTATTCTCTACCACTAAACCTTTAACTAATTCGGGATCTTGTGTAGCAACTCCTGTAGGACATTTATTATTATTACATTCCAGAGCCTGAATACAACCCAATGCCATCATCATAGCACGAGCACTATAACAGGCATCTGCACCCAAAGCCATGGCTCTTACCATATCAAATCCACTGATTACTTTTCCTGCAGCCAGAATCGTAATATGCTTCTTCAAATCAAATCCCACTAAGGTATCATATACAAACGCCAAAGCCTCTTTGAACGGCATTCCCACATAGTTTGAAAATTCCAGTGGCGCAGCCCCCGTTCCACCTTCTCCACCATCCACTGTAATAAAATCTGGTATGATACCTGTTTCGATCATGGCCTTGCAAATAGCCACAAATTCATGTTTGTGGCCTATACAAAGTTTAAATCCAACAGGTTTGCCATCTGACAATTCCCGCATCTGTTGAATTAACTTCAACAAACCCAGAGGATTAGTAAATGCACGATGATAGGGAGGTGAATCTACCTGAGTATGTGGCTTTACACCCCGTATAGCTGCAATTTCAGGTGTGTTTTTAGCAGCAGGCAATATACCACCATGACCAGGCTTAGCTCCTTGTGAAAGTTTTAACTCAATCATTTTCACATTTGGATACGCAGCAGAAACTTTAAAGCGCTCAGGAGAGAAATTCCCATCGTCGGCCCGACAACCAAAATAGCCAGTTCCTACCTGGTAAATCAAGTCTCCTCCCATCTCAATATGATAAGGACTAATACCTCCTTCTCCTGTATTGTGTGCAAAGCCACCTATCTTTGCCCCACCATTAAGTGCCATGATAGCAGCTTTACTCAATGAGCCAAAACTCATGGCAGAAACATTGAATATACTCAGTGAATACGGTTGTTTGCAAGCAGGACCGCCCACAAGCACTCTGGGATCATGGTTCAGTAATTTTTTATCCAATGCAGCAATGGAATGAGCCATCCATTCATATCCTTCATCGTATACATTCAATTGTGTTCCAAAAGGAGTTGTATCCAATTCTTTTTTAGCTCTTTGGTATACAATAGATCTATGAGTACGGCTAAATGGAGTTCCATCGGTATCTGACTCGATAAAGTACTGATACAATTTTGGACGCAGGCTTTCAAAAATGTATCGTCCTCTTCCTAAAATAGGAAAGTTACGCTTGATAGCCTGACGTGTCTGAATCATATCATAGAAACCTATCCCAATGACAGGAAGCAACACAATATAGGTGTAAGCTAATGGATGCCATAACCACCAGGCAACACCTCCAATCAAAACTACAGAGATAATTGAAAAGGCAATAAATTCATTACGCATAGTAAATTCCAGAGATAGTAAATCGCTGCAAAAAAGGGATTTATTTTAAACTTTCATATACAATAAGAAGCTCAAATAGTACTTTTTATTTTTTCCCTTTACTTTATTCTATAGTTCGGCAAGAGATAAATTTATGGTGCCTTACTACCTTAGATCTTCAATATTAGTTATGTTTCCGTTTTTTCTCTACTGTTTAGTATAAACATATCTCATCTTGAAAAGTGACAATGTGACCTGGCTCATAATTTTTCTGTACAAATGAGGATAATTTCTGTACAAATGAGGATAAATAGAATAGAAAATAAAATAATTTATTAAAACAAAAATGAAGGCAGTCTGGTGAGTCATAAAATCATTAGAATAAACCAGAAACAACTAACTTTGTCTTTATACCATAAAGCAGTAGAGCAAAAGTTATCTCTATATTGAACTATATTTGAATAAAAATGTAAAAAGTTAGTTATATATAAGCATCTTGACTACCTCTAAAACTAGAGTATAGTATTCTTATTGAAGAATTAACCTTCATCAATACAAACCTTTTTTTACAACTTGTGAAATCCAAAAAACAGGAAGTGCCCGAATACAACGGCTTTCTCCGGAAAAATGTAATCCGATTGCCAGAAGAAATAGAACAATGTACAGGAATACGTATTTTCGGAAAGCTTTTGCGATCTTTTGTCTTTTCTACAGATGTTGCAATTATCCGTAATTGCAATGCAGATGCGGTTATTTCTGTCTATCCGTTTACTCCTCAACCCATCATTACACATGCACTCATACTCGCTGCAGACAAACCTATTTTTTGTGGTGTAGGAGGCGGTCTTACAACAGGAGAACGTGCAGTTGAAATAGCTTTGGATGCAGAATTTCAGGGAGCCATGGGAGTTGTCCTTAATAAACCTACCCCCAATAGTTTAATCAAAAAGCTAAAAAAAACACTGGAAATACCAATTGTGATTACTGTTGTTTCTGAAGATGAAGATTTTGAAGCCAGACTAAGAGCAGGAGTGGATATTTTTAACGTTTCAGGCGCTGCCAAAACGGTTGATATTGTCAAAAAAATCAGAAGTATCAGCAAAGATATTTCAATCCTTGCAACGAGTGGCAAACAACCCGAAAATATTGTAGAGGTAATCAAGTATGGAGCTAATGCTATATCCTACACTCCACCTACCACTGGTGAACTATTTAAACCTATTATGGAAAGATATCGTCGTGGTGAGGATTACTAATCAATTATCTCTGACAAACTATTCATCGTTTAATCTATAACTCAACATGAAGAAACTTTTTATACTACTTGGAATTATTATACTGGTGCTGGGAGTTGCTTTCTGGGGATTTAAAACCTGGACTAAGTCACATAGTCCACAAACCACAACAACCTTTAAAACAGATGATTTGGAAATTAAGGTAAGCTACTCCCAACCACAAAAGAAAGGAAGAGAGATTTTTGGAGGACTGGTTCCTTATGGAAAGGTATGGAGAACAGGCGCAAATGAAGCGACAACCATAACATTTGAGCCAGATGTTGTTGTGGCAGGAAAACCACTTGCATCGGGTACCTACACCTTATGGACAATTCCTGATCCAAATCAATGGACTATTATCTTTAACAAGGAAACAGGCCAGTGGGGAACCAATTATGATGAGAAACAAGACGTCTTACGTGTATCTGTACCTACAGCTACACTGCCCAGCACTACAGAAAATTTCACCATCACGATTAAGTCACAATCAACTGGAGCAGACATACATCTTATCTGGGATCAAACAGATATAATAGTACCTGTTAAGCTTCAGTAGATCAACAGATAAAGTCTGCATAGACTTTATCTGTCCTTTTTAGATTTATCAAACCATTGGCTTGCATTAAATGAACCTTCCAGCTTTTTTTCTAATTCATCAGGTAATTGAGGAAAGAAGTCAAGACCTGTTCGGCGTTCTACCTCATCCACAGACATAGCAAAACTCTGAAGAGGTTTTTTAGTTCCTTCATTACGAAATATAAATCCAATAGCTTTGACCTCTGGTTCACGAATATCATATATTACCTTGTAGTAATACTCAGGTATGGCCACTTTATTATAACGCCCGATTGTAGGCAATCCACTTTTCAAAATAGGGCCAGAAGTAATATAAATAACTTTATTATGTCTGGCCCATCCTCTTGCTTTTGATTCAAGCTTCTCCCATATACCTGCATTGAACTCATGCAACTGAGGGCTCATATTACTCATAAAAAATGTCTCATCCATCCATTTTGCCGAAGCACGGAAATCAGCCACAGGGGCTAAGTGCCCTCTATCATATCCAGACCCACGATAATCCTCAGGAACAGCTGACCCAGTAGAAACATCCGGATCAGGTCTGAAATTATCTTCCCGTTTGTTATTACCAGTAACCATACTACTTGTAAGGCGATAGGAAACCCATGCAGGTTGTTCATACTTTTCTGAGTATCCTAATGCATAGGCAGAATGCTTTATAACCTCTACCTTTTGCCCTGTAGGGTACACAAAATCAGCACGTTTCTCAAAGTCAGTTCCGACTGCTGGCTCAGCAACCTCATTGTTATCTTCATCTTCTTCCTCTTCAGATGGCGTATCCTTATCTTTAGAGCTTCTCTTTGAAGTAGATTTCTTCTCTTCCTTAGGGAAAGAAACACCTCCGAAAGTCCCCTTTCCGAAAAAGTCTTTCCAATTACCAATTAACACAAAAATGCCTACCAGAATGATAGCCCAAAACAATGCATTGGAGGTATTTGATTTTGCCATATATCAAAACTACAGTTCAGGCCGCAAAATAAATAATACAACCATTAAAACCAGAACTGTCTGTTTTGATTTCATACATCCTGAACTGTATACTTAAAATCTTAGCCGAATTACCTGCCTATGTCAACCAATAGTTAGTCCCTCAACTGATCCAGAAAATCATTAAAGGCTTTTGCTTCATCTTCTGTGATCATATGCATTGATTTTTCTACTTCGCCAATAAGGGGATCCAGCTTTTTCAACAACTCCAGTCCCTTATCTGTAATTTTAACATTGACAGCACGCCGATCTTCCGGACACTCTTCCCGTTCCAGAAATTTTTTTACTCTTAGCTTTTCAACCAAACGGGAAGCATTGGAACTCTTATCCAACATGCGTTCTGTTAGCAATGATACTGTAGCAGCCTTTGGATGTTGTCCTCTCAAAATTCGTAGAATGTTATATTGCTGAGGGGATACATCATATGGTTTCAGAAGCTGTATTTGCTTCAAATCCAACCAATTTGCAGTGAATACTATATTTAGTATGAGTTTCTGAAATTGATTTTGAAAACGAGGTTGTTGAATTTCTTTCTCCAATTCCATAAATTATTAGATTTTCTCACACAAATATATGTATATACAATTAATGTTGCAACATACAGTATAAAAGAAATCAGGAATCATTATCCATATATTGGAAGATGATTCCTGATCTTACATCTAACGTCTCTGATTTAGAAACGTCTTGTTACATTCACAGAAATGAAATAATCTGCAAAAGCAGCATCACCATGCCGTTTTCCGGTAGGATCTTGTAAATCGTAATAGCTCTTAATTCTATTACGGGCCAGAGCTACAGGAACAGTACATGTTAGTGAATATTTACTGTTCATATAGGCTATCCCAGGCTCTCCTGAAACAATATATCCGGGCCGACGGAACCCCTTACTCCCACCAATGACATCATGAGCAGGTACACCTTCTACTCTACCACCTAGCATTACTGAAAATCCTTCCAGGAAAGAAAAAGCTTGATTAATTCCCATTCGTGCAGCATACTGATCTGCCACTGAGTGATAAGCAATAATAGGATCTACTCCTGTGAGAGTTCCACGATTCAGAGTTTTATTTGTTTCGCGGAAATTGAACATATAAAAACCATTATAGTAAAGTGTAGTTTTTGAAGCTAATTGCGAGTAACCTTGCACTTCAAGATTTAATGCTACTCCACCATCTCCCAACTGAATAGACTGGTCTACAGCTCGATTTACGATACTATCCTGGCCTGCTTTTGTTAGCTTATGAAAATCTCCTTTAACATTTGAATTACCTGTAGGCAGTTTTACTCCAACACCAAATAAGATATTATTCTTTGTGTGTTTATCAGGATTTAATACCCAGTAATTTACGGATAACCTCATATCTCCAATCCCATTTGATTTGGTATGAAACCTGGATTGTGAGGGATTATCTGTTACACTATTGCCATAATGCTCATACAAGGAAGATCTATCGTTTATAATTACAGGGAGATTTACGGCAAAAGATAACCGATTTGTAAACTGGTAATTCAAACCGATATCAAAAGAATGGGAATCATTTATTACCTCAGTACCATTAGCAATACGCTCTTTTTGTTCCTCAGTTCCTTTGAAATGTCTGAACGAATGCAAATATCTGTATCCCACAGAAACCTGCCACTTACTATATTGATTTTGTTTAAATAAATCAGAAGATGACATGGCTGGTGCAGAACAACTCATGTGTCTGACAGCTACACATCCTTGTCCAAAAACATTCAGATTAGTTAGTATAAAAAATATATATGTTACACTAATAGTGAGTAGAATACGGTTCATAAATATGAAGTGGTAAGATGTAATTGAAAAATTTGTAAGTATATAGGAATCCTCCACTGATTTTACATAGAGTATCAGTGTTTTATTAGGCAAGGCAATGATACTCCTTTACCTTTTCTATGTAATAGAAGGCGTTACAGAAATCGAGAAACAATAAGGAATTGCCTTAAATTAAATAGAGTGATAACGAGGTGGGGGTGTTTGTATTTTGACTGCTACAGAGGAAACGAACAAATTAATGAAGGATGAAAAATTCAGCATCTGCCTTACAGACAGATATTTAAAAGAAATTATTTCAGCTAACAGGTAATAACTTTTCTCAAACACTTTAGTCAACTCATGAGAATGCTTTTTTGCACTCTGTTTTGAGTCAATTACATATTTCATCAAATAATCAGACAGCTCTTTTTTGACTTGCTCCTGTTGTTTATTATTCACGCAATACAAAAACAATGTATCATTTTTAATACGCTGCATTGCTTTTTCATATACCTTTCCTTTATATACAAATTCACCTTCCACATGTTCAAAATCACGATCAATCTGATGATACACTGTAATAGGAACAGGAACTATTAACCAATCTTTTTCAGGTTGATGATTGGTAAGGAGAATAGTTCTTAACTCTGAACGTATTTTCTGCTGACGAAAGTGTAAAAATAAATGATACCCTACTGTATGATACAGAAGTAGACATAATAAAAATATAGATACTACTTTTTTCAACTATACAAGTGGTTGGGCTTTCCACCAAATATATAAAAATTTTATTTTTTCAAGAATAAATTAAACATAAAACGCATTTAAAATTTTATAATTTTAAAAATAGTTAAAATATAGATTCTTCTATTATTTGCACTATACATAGAACTGCCGAATAAAATACCCGTTTGGGGAAATATATACTCAAAAAAAAAGCCCTTAAAAGGGCTTTTTACATTCGGTAAATATATACATCCAATACGATTATCAGATTGACTGGGATTGTAGTTGCTGTCGCTTTCTCTCAATCATTTCATTATAGTATTCCAAGTCATCTTTTAGCTGAAAGCGAACCATATAGGATAAAGTTGCCTTACAAAGTATATTAGTTACTTCTTCAATTTTTTGTTCTAAAAGTTGTATTTCTTTTAGAATCATTAACTGTTTTTCATTTTCAGCGACTACATTTTCTGTTAATCCATTGAAAAACAGAATAGATTGCTCTGCAATTGTTTCCATGGTCGATTTTGTGATTGTGTTGCCGGTTTCTAAATAAGTGTTATGCATCTGATCAGCCGGTTAGTAATATATTTACAATCTTTGTACCAAAGGTAGGAGGAAATTACCACATTTTAATATCTATAGATTTGTATCACCAGCCGTAATTCCAACCTTTTGTATAATAATTATAGATATACTATTTACTTCTCTAAATTTGGTCATTTTCTTACTTGACATTTAATCAAGATTCCAGCTCAATCAAACTGAGGAATTCTGTTACAATTTAGTTTATTATCTCTGCCAGTGCTAGGAGGTTAGTAAAGATATATCTTTTTCACTAACTTTCCTTACATGAACCAAAAAAGATTTTTTTTCTCAAACTATTCACAAATCCTCTTTCACCTTGCTTTTCTGGGGCAAAACATGTGCCATATATTCTCATTTCACTTTTTAAAAGCAGAAAAAGTTACATCTACTCACTTATTAACCTTAACGATATATTAATGCAAAAAGTTATACAGCCAGGCAATATTTTTTACTAAAAAGTAAGACAAAAAGTCACTTCAAATCTATCCCATATATATTGATAATTTTTTAAGTAAAAAGTAAACATTTTATCCTACAATTCGTATCAGGCTATTTCCTCCCGGCTGACGTACTACCTGCACTTGTGTAGTAATTCTTTCTTTCAGGGCTTCCACATGTGAAATGATTCCAATCATCTTACCGGTAGCCTGCAGATTCTCCAGGGTTGTAATGGCAACATCTAACGCCTGTGGGTCTAAGGTTCCAAACCCTTCATCAATAAACAAAGATTCAATACGTGTTTTCCGTCCTGCGATGTCAGATAGTCCTAATGCTAATGCAAGACTTACCAGAAAAGTTTCTCCTCCGGAAAGCGTCTTAACAGGACGAACATTATCTGCCTGATCGCGATCTATTATTTCCAATTCCAGATCTGTCTTCGGAATACGACGAATCTGGTAACGTGGATTTAACTGATCCAGATACCGATTAGCCAACTGTACCAATTGAGCCAATGTAAGTCCTTGTGCGAAGGTGTTAAACTCTGCTCCTCCGGCAGAACCAATCAAACTATCCAGTGCTGACCATCTCTCCAGTTCTTTTTTCTGATTGAGAATGGCAGTTTCGACATCTTTGTTCCTCAGGGCAGTCTTGGTGTGATTGTCAAGTGCCTGTAGAAGCAATGTATGCTCAGTAATTACCTGTTCAAGGGCAATTTGAGAGGCAGTTATCTGTGTTTGTATCTGAGGATAGTCCTGGTCAGTAAGCACTTCATTTGTTAAACCTTCTAATGTTTTCTCTGTTTGTTGCCAGGCTCCATGCAATTGATTCAATAATGTATCTATCTGATCTTTCTTTTTAAGAAGAATAGCTTCAGTCTCTTCATCCAATAGTACTTCCCGTAACGCTTCGATACTATCAAAAGATTCTTTCACCAGATTCTTTAATAACCTTTCTTCTTTCTGTGAAACCAGCTTCACTTCATGCTCCAGCATTTTCTCCCTATCTTCTAACTGCCGGGTCTTTACCTTATAAGAATTAACCTTTTCATTATACTGATATTCAACAGTTTGCTTCTTATCTTCTGCAACTTTCATCTTTTGAACAAGCTGTTTCTTTTCTTGCTGAGGATCTTTATCTCCTATCAAACGCCTTCGTTCGGTCTTAAGACGTTCAAGCTGCTCTGTATCATCTATCAATCGCAACCACAGCTGATTGAGCTTATATTTCTCTTCCAGATAAGTAACCTCACTTTGCAATTGATCATATATCTGTAATTGGCTACGAAGGCTTATTCTGGTATCCGCAACATTTTTTATCATTCTCTGAATAGAATCCAGATCCTGTATATCTATTTTATTTTCCAAAAAATCTGCAGCTTTCTGATACTCCAAACGAATTCTATCCAGTTTTTCTTTATCCTTCTTTCCTTGTTCAGCCAGTAATAGCATATTTCCCTTATTCTGACTCAGCAATTCTTTCATTGACTGAATTTTTCTAACCATCTCATCATGTATTGTCTGCTGGAATTCCAGATCCTGCTGAGCTTTATTCACCTGTTGAGTATATCCATTCTCTACAAAGGGATGATGTACGGAGCCACATAATGGACATGCTTCACCAGGTTTCAATAATATACGTGCTTTCTCATAGTTCTGGATTTTCAATTCCAGCTCATAGATTTTTCTCAAATCTGCTACTCTCTCTTTGGCAGAACTTTCCTGGATTTGTAAAGTTTCTATCTCCTTTTCACTCTGCTCTGAAGTTTCTTTTAGTTGTCTGAACTGATGTCGTAATTGCTCCAGCAGTTGAAACTCCTCCAGATAGTATTTTGATCGACTCAATTGCTCATTCCATACCTCCAGTGTTTCACCTAATTGTATCTCGGTATTTGTGATCGCTTCTTTATCCTGCTGTTTTAGTAACTCCCGTAATGTCTGGATTCTTTCCTGTATAGCTGCTGCAATTTTTTTGCTTTGCGACTCAATTTCTTTCCTGTCATTCGAAATAGCAATAAAATCTTGCACCGGTTTCATTGACTGAACCTTTTTTTTCTGTTCAGTCAAATCCTGTTGAATTTCATTGAATCGTAGCTGGAAGTTTTCAATATCTTTCTCAAGCAAAATAGCTTTTTCTAATCTAGGCAGACTCACCTCCTGCTCTGCATTTAATTCGGAGATATATTGACGAATATTTGCCAAAGCCTGTTCAGCCTCCAGTGTAGCTGTTTCTTCAACAGGCAGAACTGAATACAACTCACGTATATCTTTCTCTATATTATAGATAGTAGACTGAAGCACTTGAATTTCAGCAAGAGGAGTTCGATAGGATACAGCCTTTTGGTGTAGTTCCAGTTTACGAAACTCTTGTTTAAGGTTAGTTTTCTCTAACTCCAGTGTAGAAATCTGTTGTTGTATGTGATTACGCTGAACGGTCAGTTCCTGGATACGGGCAAGCCACTGCCGTTGAGATTCCAAAAGTTTAAGTTCTTCAGATAAAGTTCCCTTTTGCTTGGTAAGCATCTCAAGCTTAGTACGAATTTCATCTTGCTGTATCTCGGTCAGCAAAGAGGTGGTATCCAGCTTCCGCTCCCAATCTTTTAACTTCTCTACCTCTGATTTCTTTCGCTGATAGGCTTTTTGTGAAAGTCTGGTATATAAGTCTGTCCCTGTAATCTTTTCTAAAAGTTCACCTTTATCACTTTCTTTTGCTTTCAGAAACGCCGCAAAATCACCTTGAGCAAGCATTACAGACCGCAAAAAACGCTGGTAATCCAAACCTGTCAAAGCAGTTACCCTTTCCCGAACATCTGTCAGTTTAGACTCCATAATCTGATCTGTTTCCAGATCAGTTAATTCCATTTTTGGGGGTTGCAGATCTCCATCCAGCTTGTTTCTACTACGCCATAATGACCACTTGCTACGGTATCGTTTTTCTTTGGTTTCAAATTCTACTTCAGCAAAACAATCCGTAGTATGATAACTCATTATCTTCTCTGCTTTATCAATTCCAAATCGTGGTGCATAACCATACAACGCCAGCGTAATAGCATCCAGAATAGATGTTTTCCCTGCACCGGTTCGCCCAACAATAGCAAATAGACCCGAATCGGCAATTGGGCTTTCATGAAATGGAATATAATGCTCGCCTCTAAGAGAATTAATATTTTTCAGGCGGATACTTAAAATTTTCATTCGTTGATTATAAGCAGTAGGTGGTATTCAGATAACCAATAAAACTGGTTGTCTGTCAGTTTTAATAAATCGCAGAAACAGAATTAAACTCAGGAATGGTCTTCATCTTCCAATAATTCCCGAAACGCCTGTAACATCTCCGGATATTTTTCAGGATCAAGACTTTCGCTTTCACATTTTTTCTCAAAAATCTCTTCCGGGCTCAATTCATACAAAGCCTTTTCCAACCCAATCTGTTCATCCAGCGACAAATGTGTATGGGTATAAATAGCCTGATGTTTCAGTATATCTATGTTACGATCTTTAATAAGATCATGAAGTTTTTGTACAATATTAGGTTCATAGTAATCCAGCTCCACCTTGATTTCTGCCCAGACACGCATTAATTGCCCCGAATCATCAAAATCCTTGATATCTTTTTCCAGCTTTTCAAATGTACCTCTAAATCGCACCAAACGTCTCCATTGTGGAACTTCTACAGGAACAACCTCCATAAGTTTATTGTCTGTAAATTCCAGCACCAAAACTGTCTTTTTATCTGTAAACTCACTAAAACTTAATGGAAGCGGAGAACCGGAATAACGAATATGATCCTGCTGATTTACTCGTTGTGGCCGATGTAAATGTCCTAAAGCGATATAATCAAAAACAGTCGGAAAATCAGCAGCCGAAATATTTCCCAGGGTACCAATATGAATGGGTTTTTCACTACATTCTCTCATTTCAGAGGGAGCCGAAGGTTCTCCACCCAGTGCAAACAAATGTCCTGTAGCTATAATTGGAACATTAGTAGACCGAAAAGAAGTCACTTCTTCTGCTAACTGCTGATAATGTTTAATAATGCCTTCCTTAATTCGTTCCTCAATCTGCTCATAACTCTCTCCTACAATCGCTTGCCGGATATCTTTGTCACGTAGATAAGGAACAGCACAAACCACTGCCTGCAATTTTTTCTGTGAATCATGGATAGGAATAATCTGGTATTTAAGTTCCCGAAATGCCTTTCCTATAACCTTAATATTAAGCAATTCCAGAATATCCCGTGGTGCATTCAGTGTTCCAGGATAATCATGATTCCCTCCAACTATAATTGTGTTCCGGCAATTAGTCTGAGCCAAACCACGTAAAAACTGATAATACTGGCTTTGTGATTCATGTGAAGGATATCCATTATCGAAAATATCTCCGGCAACAATCAAAAGATCTATTTCATAAGTTTCTATAACTGTTAACAACCAATCCAGAAACAGTTGGTGTTCATCATATCGTTCATTATCATGAAGACGATGTCCGATATGCCAGTCTGCAGTATGCAAAATACGCATGATCATTAAGAGTCTAAATACAGAAATCTCTACATTTTACTTGGATTGTAACAAGAGTAGAGTAGCCTTTGCAAATATCCGACTTATCCCAGAAAAATCCTGCGCTAAAAATAATTAAATAAATTTCTATCTTTTTTACGGCTAATCTACTCCAGGAATCCTGTATCATTGCAGAATAAGGCTCTCATAACGACTATCATCGGAAGTTTATACTTATCATACTCTCACATGTCTGCTGCCAATTCTATTTATATTTTGCGAATTGATTGTCCTGATGCCAAGGGATTGGTTCATAAAATTACTGGGGTACTCTATCATCATGATTCAAATGTAATCCGAAATGATGAATTTGTAGATCGTACAACTGGTCATTTCTTTATGCGGACAGAGTTTTCCGGTAATATTCAGCCTGATAAAATTTTACAGGGTTTACGAGGTCTCCTACCTGATAACAGCACAATTTCTCTTACTACAACCCAAACAAAAAAGGTAGTTATCTTAGCCACCAAAGAACACCATTGTTTGAGTGACTTACTGATACGTAATAAATTTCAGGATCTTAATATGGATATACTTGCAGTTATCAGCAATCATACCCTGCTGCAAGAACTTACAGAAAGGTTCTCTGTTCCATTTCATTTTATTTTACATGAACACCTATCACGGGAAGATCATGAGACAGAAGTACTGAAAACCATTCAATTATATCAACCAGATTATGTAATTCTAGCTAAGTATATGAGAATATTAACGCCTGCATTCACAAGCCAGTATACCAATCGAATGATAAACATTCATCATTCGTTCCTGCCTGCATTTATTGGAGCCAATCCATACAAACAAGCATTTGAAAGAGGTGTAAAGATTATAGGCGCTACAGCACATTTTGTCAATGAGGATTTAGACGAAGGTCCTATCATCATGCAGGATGTTATTCATGTTGATCACTCCAAAACAGCATCAGATATGGCACAGGCAGGTCATGACGTTGAGAAAATTGTACTGGCTAAAGCACTAAAGCTTGTACTGGAAGATCGCGTCTTTATCAAAGGAAATAAGACAATAATATTTGAATAGGTAAACTATTCCATTATAGCTTCATCCAGAGAGTCACAAAAAGAAATTTGGATCTGTTTTAAGAATCCAAGTTCTGGATTCGCATTATTAATCCGGTGTATCTCATTTTTCAACTTCTTCTGATATTCTCCATTTCTAGGTAAGACATAACAATAGACAGAAAGTCCATAATTAAATGCTTGCCGTTTCCAATCTGTAAAGCTCCAATCTACTGAAGGACGATGGTAAGCCACTAAGTTCTGGGCATCAATAATCAACTTATTTATCTGCCTTTGTTCTGCAAATCCTGCGATTTGCCTCAAAGCTTCTCTATAGTTGCTCATTGGTACAAAAGCATTATGTACTTTAACAATAGCTATTTTTTGAACTAACAAAAAATAGACAGTAGTGTACGGGTCACAATACAATTCCTCTTTAGAAGAAACATTCATAGAAATTACCATTGCCATCAAAATAATTTATTTTAAAAGAATCAGGTATTATTTTAGTATCTATCACATGTAGTCATTCTCCTCAAACACAAGCCATGTCCATACCCGGTTTTTCTTTGAAGAAGGAAATTAGTATAAAAAATGCTCTGCCTGTACAGCTAAAAAATGGGTCAATGTCACAATTGAATTGTAAGTATTTGAATTTGCAAAAATTTTTGCTAAACCCTCGTTACAGAGACAGAGCATAGTTTATATATTACAAAGTATGTCAAAATAAGTATAAAAGAAAACCATTTCAATATAATAAAATAATTTTTCAACATTTAAAAAATGGAAATTTTTAATAAAATTCAATAAATACAAATCAGATAGAGTTTATTTGCAAATTATCCTTTTAATCTATTAAAATAATCCCACTTCACTAAATCTTGTCTTAGATACACAATTCGTCTATATCTTACGTTGATTAGTATACTAATTCTATTACTAATACCTCATAATATAACAATCTATAACTGAGTAATATGTAACCTAACAATTGTCTAACTAATCAATAAATAGGATCAAAAAAATTATATCGAATGTATTTTGTGTAATTTTGAAAACTTTACATTTATTCCAACTCTGAGAAACATACTCGGAATTGCATAGTCTTTGATATATGAGTCATATGGAGCAGAACTCAACAAATTCACAACAAAAGGTTGACGAACTTTTAAAAGCCCTAGAAGAAAAATATGCAGCAATGGGTCAGGATATGCCTTCCTATCTGCAAGGTCTGCTATATGCAGATTATCTGACTTACTGGGATTATATCCATCTGGATACGTTGTTATCTCTGCAAAATCCCAGAACAGATTTTCCTGATGAGATGATATTCATTACGTTTCACCAATCTACTGAACTATATTTTAAATTGGTGTTATGGGAGATCCAGCAAATTGCCAATAACGAATCACTAACAATAGCGTTCTTTACTGAAAGAATAAAACGAATATGCCGTTACTTTGAGATTCTGGTGCAATCCTTTGATGTAATGATTGAAGGAATGGATAAGTCTCAGTTTTTACAATATCGAATGTCTCTGCTTCCTGCAAGCGGATTTCAGTCTGTACAATACCGGATGATAGAGATTGGGGCAACACGATTTCGCAATCTGGTCGAAATTGAGCAACGTCATCAACTTCCTTCTGACTCTACAATTGCCGAGCTTTATGAGCATTTATATTGGAAAATGGGAGCTACAGAATTAGCAACCAAGCAAAAGACACTAACGCTTAAGCAATTTGAGAAAAAATATGCAGAAGCATTAATCAAATTAGCTGAAGAGTATGAAAGTAAAAATCTCTGGATGCGTTATAGAAAGCTTACATTAGAACAAGGTGAAAATCTGGAATTAATTAGTGCTTTACGCAGATTTGATGCACTGGCAAATGTAAACTGGCCACTGGCACATTATAAATCAGCAGCCCGTTATCTTCATAGGGATCAAAAAGTAATTGCAGCAACTGGCGGAACCAACTGGCAACAATACCTTCCTCCACGCTTCCAAAAACGTATTTTCTACCCAGAACTGTGGTCGGAAGAAGAAAAAATTGAATGGGGCAAGAGTTGGGTAGATGAGGTTATTCAAACTATTTAATAGCCTATTTTTTAATTTTAGAAATCCTCCAGACAAACAACTTAAACTGGAGAATCAGCAATTTTTATTTTGAGCAGATGATTATTACCGATTCTCAAACGGTAAATAGTACACTTTTAGCCATTGTAAGTATATGGCTCATGTTATTCTTATGCCCTGTCCTGAAAGCTCAGACCAAACAGGTAATTACCTATTATGATAAAGGTAAGGAACATGTAAAAGAGAAATATACTATTTCCAACACCAAGCCTCCTTATTTACAAGGTCCGTACGAAAATTACTATGCAAATGGGAAAGTACGATCCAGAGGGACTTATAAGAAAGGAGTTCCTGATGGAAACTGGACCTATTATTATGAAAACGGTAAACTAAAAATAAAAGGCAATTGGCAGAATTCCAGGAAAAACGGTATATGGAGTTACTATTACGAAAATGGCAATCTTCAGATGGAAGGCACCCTTCAAAATGAGATTCGTACCAACCAATGGAGTTATTATTATGAAAGTGGGGCACTGAAAAATCGCGGTACATATATCAATGATCAAAAAGAAGGATTGTGGGAATATTTCTATGAGGATGGCAAAAAGAAAGCTGAAGCGACACTAAATAACGATAATGGCTGGTACCGGGAATTTTATGCTTCTGGAAATATTCGTATGCAGGGATTACTTACCAATGGAAAAAGTGACAGCCTATGGAGTTACTATTATGAAAATGGAAAACTAAAAGCTAAGGGTCCAGAAAAAGAGGGGGTACGAGAAGGATTGTGGCATTTTTATGATGAAAATGAAAAATTAATTCAGGAAGGAGAATACAAGGATGGAATACAGGAAGGAAAATGGAAGTATTATCATCCCAATGGAGCAATAGCCGCAGAAGGAAAAAAATCCGGAGGAAAAGAAGAGGGAATCTGGAATCTTTTTTATGCAAATGGAACCACACGTGGAGCTTTAAATCATACACAACAAGATGGTAATTATATAGAATACCATGAAAATGGCAAATTAAAAGCCAAAGGTTCTATTCGGAATGGTTTATATGAAGGTGAATGGCAGTATTTTTATGAAGATGATGGAACGTTGGAAGGCCATTGTGTCTTTGTTGATGGCAAAGGATTATATAAGGGTATCTATAAAGATGGAAAGCCCCGTATGGAGGGTCATCTCGAAAATGACAAACGTGTAGGACTCTGGACATTATACAAACCTGATGGAGGTGTTGCTGGCTACTATGAGGCATTTTATGAAAATGAAATACCAGTTGCCAGTATTAACCCAACTGATTCTGTAATCATTACGGATACAATAACACGTGTAAATCAGCCTTACAATAAACCTTCTTTAAGACTTCCTAAAAAACACAACTGGCATTTTATCTCAAAGCCGAATGAGTATCGTGCCTTTATTGTTGGTATTAATCCGTTGGCTATGTTCTGGCAGTCAAATCCAAGTTTACCTTTGTCATTTGAATATTATATGCACGAACGTCTTGGATATGAATTTACAGCCACTATTTACAGAAACCCTTTTTTTACCAGCAATGATAATATTGCAGATAATGTAGAATATTCCAGAGGATTTTCTATAGGCATTAAACAAAAATTCTATCAACCAGATGGCAACCTTGGTATGCTATATATAGCTCATGAAATTCGGTTTTCAGGTATTAACCATCAAGCCAATGTTCAGGATATAAATTCTTCTTATCTCGTTATTCAGGCAGATGAAAACCGATATGAGTATAGCTTTATGGTTGGAGATCGTTTTTTACAAGATCCAAGCCGAACAAATAAGAAGAACAAAGGTAATCGTTTTACATTAGATGGATTTGCAGGACTAGGTATCGCCTATCGCCATTATAATCCTCAATGGAGTAATAAACCTGAATGGGATACTATTTTTAAGAATGTGCCTAAATCTAAACTTCTGTTGACTTTGCGATTAGGTATTATGCTAGGTTATGCTTTTTAGCTTTTCTTTGATCAAATTAGTAATCTTTCCAAGAAGTCTCCTGAACAAACTCAACTAAAATAAAAATACCTCAAAGGATCTCTTTGAGGTATTTTTATTTTAGTAATCAGCTATATCTATCATTACGCCAGGGATAAGCAGTATTGGAATAACCACGCTCTTCCCAAAATCCCAATCGATTAGCAGATAAAAATTCAATTCGTTTAATCCATTTTGACCCCTTCCATGCATACAATTGAGGAGTTATAACCCGGGCAGGCCCTCCATGTTCAAGAGGCAGGGGGTTACCGTCTACAGTATGAACCAGTAATACATCTGGCTTCAAAGCCTCTTCTAAAGAAATATTGGTAGTGTAGGTATCATACCCATAACACATAACATGTGTTGCACTCTCCTTAGGTTGGACCAAAGCAGCCAAGTCCATAAAACGAACACCCTTCCAGTGCATATCTAACTTTGACCAGGTAGTGACACAGTGAAAATCAGAGGTATCATCTGTCTGAGGCAAAGCCATAAATGCATCCCAAGTAAGCATTACAGGATTTTCCACCTCACCGTCTACAATTAACCTCCATTTGTCTAGTGGAATATTGGGTTGGTATCCCAAATCCAACACGGGCCACTTTTCAGTTACATGCTGCCCAACAGGCACCAGAGGCATACCATGTCTGTTAGTAGGTCCGCTACCCAGAGGTTTATTATCAGAAACCGAAGGAGTCTGTTTCATCTTTTCTTCAAAACGAGCCTTCAGCTTCATACGCGCATCTATAATACGGTCCAGTTTTTCAGAGCTTTGTTCATCTGACATAATAGTGTATGGGTATGTGTTTATGTTTTTAAAACCTTTACAACTAACAAAAAGTTTAATAAAGAGAATCTAACAGATATTCTCAATCATAAGAATACTCTTTATGACTCCAAACATTTTAAATAGGAACGCAATAAAAAGTCAATGAATAAATATATATAGAGAAGAATTACATAAAATATACATATTTATAAAGGATCAGTGTACCTTCACTATAAAACGCAGTTACATTTTTGTCAGATTTATCATATCAGTTGTTCCAGTCAGGAAATGCGTTTTTCAACTCATCATCCAGTGTATCGGCCCAATACTCCATATCAGCTATACAGGTAGCCAGTTCATGATAGTCCATCCCCCGGATATCCCGCTCATAGGTAGCATATACCCAGTTACTATTAGGCATAATGGTAATTTTTACTCCCAGATTTGTATCGTTTAACTGCAACAAATGCCGATAAAAAGAAAGCAGGTCATTGGCTGGAATTTGTAGAAGAGGAGAGAAAATACGTAGGTAATCCCTACTCCCACCATTATCAAAACGAATAGTTTGAATAAAAACCTCGATACTGGCAGATCCTTTACGCCATCGCCATGTGTTTTTCTCAAAATCAAAAACCTGTTCCTGTGTTAATCCAATCGATTCAACATACTGATGAATCATTCCTGTTACTTTTTCAATTTGTGCAGTCATAAAAAGTTAAAATATATTCTCAGGTTACTCTCTTCTATTCTTGTATTTCAGAGCGGGAAATTTACTAACAGGAAATGCAATAAAACAAATAAAGACATAAAAATCCCTGGTAAGGCTAAGTCTCTTTTTGTGTGAAAACAACCTATTTATCAGATATTCTTACAGGATCTCGTAAAGGTGCTGTTCACGATAAACGGCAGAACCTGTTAAGTGTATGTTTCCTCTAAATAAAGCACAGCACAAGCGCTTTCCAACCTAGTATTTTTGTAATGAACAAAGCTCAAATGGAGAAACCTTTTTGATATAGTGCTTTGAGTAATCATTTGTTCCAAAATACTACAGCTGTGAAAACTAAAATTTTACTGATTACACTATGCCTTTGGTTTATTCAAGGGCAGCTGTTTGCCCAAACAAGGCATTTCACATTAGACAGATCGCTAAAGCGCACTGACTATGCGGCACATACAGTTGTTGTAAAACTACGATCAACTACCAGTGCAAACAGTCGTACAATACAGCCTTCTCCCAAAACCAATGGCACAATACAAAAGTTAGGAGTAAGTGAGATCAAAAAGTTTTTTCCAACTCAGCAAAGTACTAGCACATCAAAAGCTCGTCTCCGAAATGGACAATCATTTGTCGATCTTTCAACAATCTATCAGATTGAATTACCAGAAAAACAAGATCTGGAGTCAGCCATAAACACATTACTATCAGATTCGACAATAGAATATGCCGAACCTCTATATACAGGTTACCAACCTCTATATACTCCAAATGATCCGTTAATAACAACAGGCGCCCAATATGCATTAAAAAATATAAAAGCCTATGAGGCATGGGATATTCACAAAGGAAGTCCGGATGTACTGATTGGGATTATTGATTATGGCTTTGATGTAACACATGAAGATATAAAAAACAAGATTCACTATAACACAGCTGATCCTGTTGATGGAATAGATAATGATAAAGACGGATATACAGATAATTATGCAGGTTGGAATATTATACAAAATTCCACTAATCTGGCAGCAAATAATCATGGTACAAGAGTGGCTGGATGTGCAGCAGGACAAGCAGATAATGGTCTGGGTATAGCAGGAGTAGCCCTAAACTGCCCATTTATTCCTGTAACGGGTTATGATCCTTATACGGGTGGTTTTGCTGGGTATGCAGGTTTAGTTTATTTGGCAGAAAAGGGCTGTAAAGTTATTAACTTATCCTGGGGAAGAGTTGGTCCAGCGTCTTCCTTAGAGCAAGATGTAATTAATTATGCGGCTATTAATCATGATGCAGTAATCTGTGCTTCTGCTGGAAATGAAGGCAGTAAAGTATCTCGTTACTGGTGGCCAGCCTCGTATGACAATGTCATTTCTGTGGCAGCAACTGGTTCCAGTGATCTGCGATGGGGAACTCAGGGAGGATCAGCATTCAATGACAAAGTTGATCTGGCTGCTCCCGGACAAGATATAGTAAGTTCTGTAGATGGAAATTCTTATAATTATGATAGTGGTACGTCTTACTCAAGTCCAATAGTAGCAGGTGCTGCTGCACTGGTTCGGTCTATGTATCCTGAACTATCTGCTACTGAAGTAGCTCAACGCTTAATTGCCACTACAGATGATATTTATAATTTAGCAGGTAATAGTGAATACATCGGGATGTTAGGTAGTGGACGTCTTAATGTATACAAAGCATTGACAGCTACTGTTACCAAAGCAATTACCCTTACAGGAATTAGTAATACAAATGCCAAAAAACAACCCTATCTACTTTCTGGTATAACAAATGAATTGACTGTAAATATCAAAAATATAGCCTCTCCCTTAACGAATGCTCAAATCAGCTTGACATCCAATTCTTCCTATATTACTATATCTAATCCTACAATCGCTTTTGGGGCTGTAGCCACTGGAGCCAGTATTGCCAATACATCTCCATTCCAGATTACAATTGGTAGTGATGTACCTGCTAATACAGAAGTTACATTTACAGCAACAGTGACAGATGTTTCTTATACCAGAAGTTTTTCATGGACAACATTCATTAATCCAGATTATCTGGATATAGATATCAATAAAACCAAAATTACTACCACCAGTAATGGGAGATTAGGATTCTCAGATGCCTATTCATTTTGGAGTTCTGGGATTGCCGCCAATCAGCAGGCAAAAGGGAATGGCATCCGTGTTCAGAATCAACAACTTTTATTCGAAGCAGGATTGATCGTTGCCACAGACGAAAGCCATGTTTCAGATTGTATTCGGAATGAAGCAACCGAATACAATACCAATCAACATTTTGAGTCAGTTCGTAATGTAGACTTTCAGGACTATAAATTAACAGATATTCTCACGGGAGGTATTATTCAGGAAAACTGGTATAAAGAGAATAGAATTGGAGTTGAAATACAACACCAGACATATGCTTGGAAAGATGCTCCTAATGATCAGTTTGTAATTATTGAATATAAAATAACAAATAAGAGCGGCAGTAAGCTGGATTCTCTATACACTGGACTATTTGCAGATTGGGAAATAGGAAACCGTAAACAAAACCAGGCAGGTTGGGATTCTGGCAGAAAATTAGGTTATGCATTTAATCCTTCAGGTAGTTTCCCGTATGCTGGGATCAGATTGCTGACAGAACAAATGCCTAATTATTATGCTTTTGACAATACATCCGGAATAAATGTCTTTGATGGATTTTCTAACACAGAAAAATTTCAGGCAATCAGTGGTGGGGTTGGGCGTGCCCAAACAGCTACCACAACGGATGATATCGCTCATATGCTGGCAGCTAAAATCGAACATTTGGCGGATGGAGATTCTATCGTAGTAGCATTTGCTATACTAGGTGGTAGTAATTTAGCTGACTTACAGAAAAGTGCAGATGCTGCCTTAACTAAATTTATTGAAATCAATCGTAGTCCTAAACCTGTAATCGCCAATGTTACAACTTGTCGGGGTACAAAAGTTATGCTTACACCCTCACCTGGTCAAACATTTAAGTTTTATCAAAAACAAGCCGATGGAACATTAAAAGCACTCTCTGTAGGAAGCGAACTGGAAATAGATCATGTGGAACAAGATACTACATTCTTTGTAACCAATGCCGATTCATTATATGAAAGTGATCCTGTAGCTGTAAGTGTCAATATATTTGAATCACGTTTTAAAATAAATAAAGATTCATTGGGCATTGCAGATCAGGATGTTCTGCAGGTTACCAATATGACTTCAGATGCGGTGAAATGGTTATGGAATTTTGGAGATGGTACAACCAGCACAGAACAAAATCCTGCACATACCTATACAAAACAAGGTGATTATCGAATAACCCTAATAAGCGAAAATGCTAAAGGATGCCAGGATAGTGTTGCTCAGGTAATAAAAGTTTTCCCTGGAATTTTAAGTCCTAAACCGATAGTTCAGCCAGTTTCAATATGTGCCGGGGACTCGGTTGTACTAAGGCCATCTAATGGAACTGTGTATGGATTATATTCAACAAAGTTTGACTTGTTAGCTGTTGGGACTTCATTTAATCTTGGACGGATCTATAAAGATACTATCTTTTATGTTACAGCATCCGACTATATTGTAGAGAGTGACCCTGTTATTGTAACCATAAAAATCTTACATATTGACGCAGGATTCTCTATCAATAAAGACACACTTGATCTGACACTGAATGAGATGTTGAAAGTCACAGATTCGAGTCGCAATGCAGTTAAGTGGTTATGGGATTTTGGAGACGGTACAACTAGCACAGAACAAAATCCTGCACATACCTTTACAAAACAAGGTACATATATAGTTTCTTTGCAGGCAACTAATATCAACGGATGTATTGATATGTATTCGGACACTATTCAAGTCACTCGTACGAATATAGCCAACTTTTCTATTAATAAAGATACGCTTGATCTGACACTGAATGAGATGTTGAAAGTCACAGATTCGAGTCGCAATGCAGTTAAGTGGTTATGGGATTTTGGAGACGGTACAACTAGCACAGAACAAAATCCTGCACATACCTTTACAAAACAAGGTACATATATAGTTTCTTTGCAGGCAACCAATACAGTAGGTAATTCTGATACTCTTTCTAAAAAGCTGATAGTTATTGGCAATACAAATCAGCTAGCTGATGCCATAAAAGTTTCACCTAACCCTACAACATCTTTTATAAACATCATTCGTAGTGTTGGATTGACAATAGAAAAAGTAAAAATGCAGATTTATAACTCTGCAGGAACTAAAGTCTATGAAACAATAAATATCCCATATGAATCTCAATTTGATTTCAGCACCTTTAGTAAAGGCTTATATATAATTATTTTTTCAGGAGATAATCAGCAGTTGGTTAAGAAAATTATTGTAAACTAACTTGAAAAATAAAAAGAGAAAGGCTTTATAAGGTAGAAAACCTTTCTCTTTTTAATTGATTTATAATTCTATTTTCTCCCCACTCTGTTCATGCATTTGATATACCAATTGTGTCTTATTAGCCACTTCGTGTATCATACGGTCTAATTCTTTTGCAGAAGTATCAATATGACTAATAACAACCTGGTTAAAATCATCAGCAAGGTTAGTTCGATTATATAAGGTAACCAACCCTAGAATTGAAGCAACGGGTCCACGTATTTTATGTGCATTCAGGTAGGCTAACTCTGACATCTTTTGCTTTACTAATAATTGATCTATCTTTCGTTCCTGTAGAAGGTTACGAATCAATAAGTAAACAATTATCCCTATTCCCAATAAGACTCCCAAAAAAAGGTAATGTTGTTGAGCATATTTTGTTAATGCTTTCTGTGCGATCTGATGTACTGATGCCATCTGGGTATGTTTCTTTTCCAGATCATAATTAGCTTGCAAGGCAAAACCAACTTTGGCATTCTCTGTCACCAGAATACTATCATCCACAGCATGAGCCACTTCAAAATAATACAAAGCCTTATTATAGTTTTTTAATTCTTTATGCTTCTTATATAACATTAGGCTTGCCTGTTTAACAATCTGTTTTGCGCCACTTTCTTTAGCCAATTCCAAAGCCTTATCCGCAGCAGATAATCCGTCAATAAGTTTATCTGTAACAGAATAAACTCTTGATAACCCAATCAAATCCTGAGCAATAGCATCCTTTGCATTTATCTCCTGTGCCAGATGTAATCCCTGAGTATAATATTCATATGCCTTTATTGAATTACCTTGTTCCAAATAAATATCTCCCATATTCAATAAACAAGAGTGTACACCTACCTTATCTCCTACTAACATAAATGTGTTATAGATAGCATTATAGGTTTCCAATGCTTTTACATAGTTGCCCTGCTTTTTGTATAGATAGGCAAAATTATCAAGTACTACAGCTGCATCCTGACGGGAATCAGGTATAGAATGAAGTATCTTTAATGCTTGTGCATGACAATTATAGGCTTTGGAAAAATTGTTCTGTTGTGTATGAACAATACCAATATTACTTAAAGTAGCTGCAACTCCTTTCCAATCATGTACCTCTTCTCTTTTCTTCAAAGCTTGTAAATAAAATTCCAATGCCTTGCTATATATCCCTAGCCCCACATAAGTAATGCCTATACTATTTAAGTTTGCAGCGATCAATTTCTCATTATTTATGGTTTTACAGATTTCGAGTGACTTCAGAAAGTATTCTTCTGACTTTTTGTATTCTCCTTTCATCCGATGCGCAACTCCTATTCGGTAAAGACCCAATGCTATATTATCGGCATTCTTCATATGACGAGCCAGAGCCAAGCCTTCTCTAGCCAACACTATGGATGAATCAGGATCAGAAGTTTGATATAATTCAGCTAACTCCATGAGAATGAAGCTACGTTGTTCTATCTCTGATCTTTTCAAGGATGCCAACAAACTATCTTTAACATTACTTTGTGCAATCGCTTGCAGACAAAGAAAAGAAAGAATAATTGCCCGTAAATGTTTATTCATTTGATGAAAGTTAAAGGAGCAGTGATTTCGTTTATACACAAATTAGTGTTACCTCTTTCCAAGATAATACTTTACTATTTTTACAATTTAGTAGCCTGCTTATATTCAGACACAACAGATCACTAAAGAAAACTATTTACAGTTTTAAGCAGCTACTAGTGTACCTACTTTACTGAATATCCTTTAGTTGGGAATAATATACTGATCAATAATGACTTGAGCATTTGAATCTATTAAAAAACTTTCATCAATTCAGTAATATTTACTCAAAAAAAAATCTATTCTCAAACGTAAAGAAAAACTTATTCATAATTTATTGATAATTGAAAATGAATAAAATGTATTTTTCTTCCATCTGCAATAAAATCAGACTAAACTTATAGCTTAAAAACCATATACTTAATATTCAACCCATTAGCTTAGTCCTATTTATCCCTTTCTCAAATTTATCAGCATGATTCCAGGTAACACCAAACAATTACAACTCAAAATAATGTAAAATTATCACAGAACCTTACACGTGTATAGTATTTACATATTATGCTATGATTTGAATATTTTTATCTCTCATATCTTTCAAAGTTGTGAGCTAAACTATAAACAAAGAAAAGTGCCTTGGTAATCTCAGATAATATATGAGACTAACAAGGCACTTTTATAACTATTTTAATAAACTCCTTAGAATACCTGCTTTATCTTATAGTTTTTTCCATTAAAACTAAATTTATCTCCTTCTTTTTTACCTTTCATAACGGAGTAAATAGGAGCGTTAGTAGAAATAGCCATAAAATCCTCTCCATTTACTTTGAATGGTGTACTTACTCCAATAAAGAAATGAATAGAATCTGTAATAACAACAGCCCATTTTCCTACTTCAGCATTGATAGCAACTTCGTCAATTCCATCCAATTGTACCAATTCCTGACGTAGAAAATCCATATGAGGCTCCAATTGTCTGTTATCCTCAATCATTTCCTCATCTTTTGACTCATACTTGTCACTCCATCCTTCTTCATCACTATCTGTAGCATCTGTTATTCTCTGAGTAATAGTCTGTTGGGTTACCTGTTCGGAAGCCTCTAAGGCTTTACGACAAGATTGGATAATTTGCTTTTTGTATTCTGTAAGTTCCATAATATGTTCTTTTTAGTATTTACAAAAACATTGTGCCTTTCCAATCCAAGGTAATACTAATCTTTCTATTTAGACCATTGAAATTGAATATTGTGTGATGATGCTTTATGTTTTTGTTCACTAACCCTGATTTTACTAATTGCTTCTGCCAGAGTTAAACCTTGTTTATCATATTCATCCAATACAGTTTTCGGTACGGAAAGCTCTACTTTTTGCGGTATAGTTTCTTTGTTCCATGTATTAATAGAAATATTTACCACAAGTCGTTCGGTTGGAGCTAGTGTCCGAAGTGTACGACCATATTCAATCATATATGCTTTTACTTCATTAATAAAGCTAGCATAGTCTTGTACACTTGTCTGAGTATCCTTGCTTTTTCCGGTCTTCTCACTGGAAGAGGCGGTACCCATAACTTGTACAGGTTCTAAAGATTTATCTTCCTTTTTACTTTTATTTTTTGCTTTTCCTTTTTCAGACTTTGCAGAGGTTGTCACTTCCTCTTCTGACTCTGAAACTATTGTAACTGCACCACTTCCAGCAATTGCAGGTCTGGTGATAGTCATACTTTTGTAATTTGAACTGACATCACTACTTGTATTCATAGTAGCAACTCCATGAAGCTTTAAACTTCTATTGTAATTGACAGAGAAGTTATAAATTACTCCTAATCCTTTAAAAAATTCATATCTCTCCTTTGTAGTGCTTTTTTCCAATCCATTGAAATACACAAAATTATTATCTGCTGTAACAAATGATTTATCAAACCCATTTCCGAAGAGATTGGTAAAGATCTTGCCCATTATCTCGTATTCTGGTTTACTGGTTTTATCAATAGGTTCTACAGTTACTTTTGTTTTAGCAGCCAGGTCCTGACCAGCCATTCTTGTGTCTTCCTGGCTAAACTCAAACAATATACGTTCAGGTTTTGCTGTTTTGTCTTGAGAATTATATTTCCTCTCCTGGTCATATCTCTTATCGTAATAAAAGAATATCTTCTCTCCTGGCTTTACAAAACCAAACAAATTTCCATAACTACTCAAAAATCCTTTCATAAGTGTTATGATCTGTTCCTTTTCTATAACTTTAGTAGCGGGTGGTGTTTTATTAGTATCATCGTCATCACTATCTTCTTCATCCATATTAAATTTATAGTAGTAAGCATCACCATTAATGACTTTTACCCCTAAAGAATTTGTATAAGTGGGGGCAGAAATCAATAATCCAAATCCAGGAAAATAATGCACTTCTCCGTTTTGTGTTATTACTCGCCGGGATTTCTTATCAGGATTGGCCTCTTTAAAGTATTCTAGTAAAACAGTTCTCAGAACTTCCTCATCGCGTTGAAACCGGGTGGTGTCTGCTACTTTCTGAGCTTGTACAACAACTGAGTATAAAACCATTGTGATACATCCTGTAATTTTCAGCATATGACGCATCGTATTTGTTATATTTTGTGTATAGGATAGCATAGTAGTGTTTTTTGTATTGTAATTGACAATTCTTCTTTTACTCCACTTACCTGGCGCCAAATAAGAAGAGTATCAATATTAATTAATTTGCTTCTTTGAGTTTCTCACCTTCGTTTAATTTGGAGATTACCTGAGTCAATAGAAAATCTGTCTGTTGCTGTTTCTGATCTGTATTCTGTACAATGTTATTTAAGACAGCATTAATCTTTTGCAGATCGTCTTTGCGTTGAGTAGCTAGATAATCTGTAAGCTGGGATAACAGCTGCTGAGAATACAATTGTTGCTGTTGTCCTGCAGAAGACAAGAGTTGTTGCATTGTTTCAAAGTTTTCCTGTTGCAAATCATTCATCAGGCCAGCCACCTGTTCTGATGTTAGTCCTGTTTGATGCTTTTGCAATACAGATTGTTGCATCTGAAGAGCATAGATCTGGCGTTGCAACTTTTGCTCCAGTAATGCAATTCGTTTGAGGGCAACACTATCATTAGTTATAGTATGTATCTGCGATAGCTTTGCTGTGTCTGATGTAGTAATCGAAGCCAATGTATTTGCTGATGGTAACACTTCCTTTGTACTAGTTTCACTATCCTTTCCTAATCTTATCGACAGTTCATTATTGTGCAGGCTTATTCGTATGTTCATCCATGCAACACTATATAGTATTCCTACAAAGATGGCAGCAGCTACAGCCCATTTCTTCCATTTCCCTTCATGTGTATTTATTTGTATTTTCTGCTGTTTCCGAAAGATGGGTTCTTCAATTGACTCATCTTCTACTTGCTGAAGTTTTAATCTGGTAGCAGACAACCGCTCCCATTCCTGTCTGGCAGCCGCATTTTCTTCTAGATATTGTTTTACCTGTGCTGCTTCTGCTTCATCAAGCTCACCATACAAATAAGCAATCAGCGTATTTTTAGTAACACTTTTCATAATGTTTATTTATCAACTTTTAATCTTACTGAATATTGGCTTTAGAGTATTTTAAAAATAGATCATATCTTTGGTTACCTTCCATTTCTCCAATTGTTTCCGCATGTTTTCCAGACCGTAATACATTCTGGATTTGACGGTGTTTTCAGAGACTTCCAATGCAGCAGCAATTTCTCTGAATTTTAATCCCTCATATTCTTTCATAATAACCACTACACGTTGTTCAGCAGGCAATTGATGTAATGCTTTTAGGACATATTCTGCTGCTTCTGTTCGCTCTGTCTCTACATCTGCTTCAGCAACCCATCTGTCATCAATAGAAATTTCTTTGTCATTATCAGAATCCCGTTGCCAAAAGCTAAATGAAAACATTTTTTTTCGCTTTTGCCTCCTACTCTCCTGATGGCAGCAATTGGTAGCAATCCGATATAACCAACTACGAAATTGTTCAACTGATTGAAGTCCGGAAAGATTTTTATGAACAGTTATAAACGTTTGCTGGGTAATATCCATAGCCATATCATGGTCGGCAAAATATTTATAAGTGAAGTTGTAAATGCGTGGATACCAATACTTCACCAACCGGTTAAAGTCCGCTTGGCTGCCTTGCTGGGCTTGACGTATCCACGAATCAGTGTAAAGTTTAGGTTCCAAACAGAATCAGGTTGGTTAAAATATACTCTGTAGATGCCCAGTGATGCAGAAAAGTTTTAAGGAAGATAAAAAAAGTTAAGAAATATTCGTTCTCTATATACTAAGATGCTAATTCTTACTAGTAACTACTCTCATGAGTTCTGCTCTTTTGATCAGTCAAATACAATGGAGACATAATCAGTGTTACAAGTATTCTAGTGATAACCATACAAATCAACAGATTATTTATATACCTTTCCGAACGGGTTACCCTGGAAATCGTTTTTCATTAAAGAATGATTTCCCTAATTTGCCAAAGTTTCCTGAACTCAGGCAATACATCCTTAACTTCTCTAATTGAGTATTTTCTATGAGTCTTCTCTCAGCACGCCATATTACGAAACGCTATGCAAACCACACAGCCCTTAATGATGTAAGCATTGAAATTCCTAAAGGCAGCATTTTTGGTTTACTAGGCCCAAATGGTGCAGGAAAAACATCGCTAATTCGCATCATCACACAAATCACCGCACCAGACAAAGGTGAAGTCTTATTTGCAGGAGAAAAATTATCCCCTGCCCATATTAAGCGTATTGGTTACCTACCAGAAGAACGAGGACTCTACAAGAAAATGAAAGTAGGCGAACAACTACAGTATTTGGCACAACTCAAGGGCATGACAAAGCGAGAAGCAACAGATAAACTCAAACAATGGTTTATCAAATTTGATATAAAGGAATGGTGGAATAAAAATGTAGAAGATCTGTCGAAAGGGATGCAACAAAAGGTACAATTTATTGCTACAGTACTACATGAACCTGAGTTGTTGATATTGGATGAACCCTTTACCGGATTTGACCCAGTAAATGCAAATCTGATAAAAGACGAAATCATACAATTAAAACAAAATGGCTGTACCATCATCTTTTCAACCCATAGGATGGAATCGGTAGAAGAAATGTGTGACTACATCGCATTAATTCATCAGTCTCAAAAAATACTGGATGGAGCAACCAAACAAATCAGACGGCAATACAGAACAAACACCTATGTATTAGAGGGAGAAGGCTCTCTGGGAACGCTTCCGTCAGAATTTCAACTACTCGATCTGCAACAACTCGAAGAAAATCATATTAAGGCTTCTATTAAAATTTCTAATGAAGCTTCACCAAATGACTTATTACAGATTCTGATACCACAAATTCAGATACATTCTTTTATTGAGAACATTCCTTCCATGAATGATATCTTTATCCGAAGTGTCACAGGGACGGGAACAACCATTGAACCATCTGCTATTACTGTTTGATAGCCAATACTCATCCATCTTTTTTTGTAACCTATCAAACAATTAAACCAAAAGCCTGAAATATGAGAATTATCTCCCTGATTATACAACGTGAATACCTGGTACGTGTCCGCAAAAAGTCTTTTCTAATCATGACCATATTAGGTCCTGTTCTCCTTGCATGTATTTACATTGTTCCAGCCTATCTGATGTTACGTGAAGGAGAAAAAAGAACCATTGCTGTCATCGACGAGAGTGGTTTGTTTAGCCAAAGCTTTGAAAACAACAAAAATATTAGCTTTGCTCCTATCAATACATCTTTGGCAGTTGCAAAGGAACAAGTTCGACAGGATAAGTATTACGCAGTACTTTACATCCCAAAATCTATTTTGGATAAAACGCATAATCGGGAAGTTGAACTTTTTTCCAAAAAAGGTGCCAGCATTGAAGTCGAAGATAAAGTACAGGAAACTATCCAGAAAAAGATACAGGATTTACAATTGAAACAAGCCAATATAGATACAGATTTGTTAAAACAGATTGAATCGTATGAAATAGCTGTCAATACCGCCAATCTGGAGGAAGAAAAAGAACAGGAAAGCAATGTAATCGCCTCTTCTATTGTTGGGTACATATCAGCCTTCATCATCTATATATCTATATTCCTGTATGGTGTACAAGTGATGCGAGGCATTCTGGAAGAAAAGACCAACCGGATTGTAGAAGTTATGATTTCTTCTGTCAAACCCTTTCAGTTAATGATGGGTAAGATCATCGGTATTGCTCTGGTAGGTCTGACTCAGTTTCTTTTATGGTTATTGTTGGGATTTGGAATTATCTATGGAACAGCACAAACCCTGGGTATAGATCAGCAAACCATGATGCAGCAAGTTGAAAATCGCCAACCTGGTCTATCACAATTGAAAGAGGTTCAAAAGAAACCTGGTTTACAGGCAAAAGATATTTATAAAGGTCTGGCAACTATCAACTTCACCAAGATTATTGCTTGTCTGCTTTTTTACTTTCTTTTTGGCTATCTGATGTATAGTGCATTATTTGCAGCAGTTGGAGCAGCCTCTGATGCAGATACAGACACACAACAGTTTATGTTTCCTATCAGTGTTCCACTTATCTTTTCTATTGTAATAGCTACTTATATTGTCCAGAATCCGGATAGTTCTATTGCATTCTGGACTTCTATTATTCCTCTCACCTCACCTATCATTATGCTTATCCGACTGCCATTTAATCCACCATTGTGGGAAATTGCATTATCTATGGCGTTATTGATTGGAGGCTTTTTAGCTACCACCTGGTTGGCAGCCCGTATTTACAGAGTAGGAATTCTCATGTATGGGAAAAAGGTAAGTTATAAAGAACTTTCAAAATGGCTTTTCTACAAGGGATAACTTGCTGATTATCTTTTATAGAAAGAGGGTACTTTTCATCAAGTACCCTCTTTTTTTATCCTCATAATGGTATTTTTTTACTTATGCTGACAATTCTGCTACATTTTTGATACAGGATGGGCTCAAAATGCCAAAATGGCTGATTATCCTCTAAAAACAGAAGAAAACGGACATATTTTCAGCTTTTTAAGGAATGGATTTTTATTTGATAGATAGACAGTGTCCAGAATTTGTAAGAAATAAAAAATAAAGTGGTGATACTAATCATTCTATTTGCTTACACAGGATAAAATACTATAACTTATGAAAACTATAGCTATCAACCCTAGAAATTAAACCACTATGAATTTTAACAAATATACCGTTAAATCTCAGGAAGTCATTCAACTGGCCTCTGAGGTTGCCTTAAGCCATGGCCAGCAAGCCGTTGAAACTGGTCATTTGCTGCAAGCCATACTTCAATCTGATGAGAATCTGATTGGCTTCTTATTAAAGAAGCTAAATGTAAATCAAAAAGCATTGGAGACACGTCTGAACGAAATAGTTCAGGCCTATCCGAAAGTAAGTGGAGGGAATCCTTATCTGGGTAATGATGCGGCTGCGGCTCTTCAAAAAGCAGAAGGTATGTTAGGCGAATGGGGAGATGAATTTGTATCTGTTGAACATATTCTTTTAGGCCTTTTTGCAGGCCGTGACCGTACAGCACAGATACTAAAAGATGCAGGTATTAACGAAAAAGCATTAAAAAATGCGATTAAAGAATTACGGGGAGGAAATAAAGTGACAGATCAACATGCAGAAGGTAAGTACCGTTCATTAGAGAAATATTCTATTAATTTAACTGAACGGGCACGACAAGGTAAAATTGATCCTGTAATCGGTCGTGATGAAGAAATCAGACGTGTATTACAGATCCTTTCACGGAGAACCAAAAATAATCCAATTCTGCTTGGAGAGCCTGGCGTTGGTAAGACTGCCATTGTTGAAGGATTAGCACAGCGGATCGTTAATGGTGACGTTCCTGAAAACCTGAAGTCTAAGACATTAATGTCTCTGGATATGGGACTTTTGATTGCAGGCGCGAAATACAAAGGAGAATTTGAAGAGCGTCTAAAATCTGTCATCAAAGAGGTTACAGATTCCAATGGTGAAATTATCATGTTTATTGATGAGATACATACACTGATTGGAGCTGGTGGTGGTGGAGAAAGCGCAATGGATGCAGCCAACTTATTAAAACCTGCATTGGCTCGTGGTGAATTACATGCTATTGGTGCAACCACCTTAAAGGAATATCAGAAGTATGTAGAGAAAGATAAAGCATTGGAACGTCGCTTTCAGGCTGTATTTGTAGATGAGCCCAATGTACAGGATGCCATTTCTATCCTTCGGGGTATCAAAGATAAATATGAACTACATCATGGTGTTCGGATTAAAGATGATGCGGTGATTGCCGCTGTAGAATTATCAAGTAGATACATTTCTGACCGCTTCCTACCAGATAAGGCTATCGATTTAATGGACGAAGCAGCTTCCAAACTCCGAATTGAGATGGATTCTTTACCTGAAGAACTGGATGAAATAAACCGTCGCATTATGCAGCTGGAAATTGAACGGGAAGCGATCCGTAGAGAAAATGATAGAGATAAAGAAGCTATTCTTTCCAAAGAACTGGCAGAGCTGAATGAACAACGAGATAGTCTGAAAGCCAAATGGCAGAATGAAAAAAGTCTGATCGATGAGATTCAGAAAGAGAAAGAAGATATTGAAAAGTATAAAGTAGAAGCTGAACAGGCTGAACGTTCCGGTGATTATGGAAAGGTGGCAGAACTTCGTTATGGAAAAATCGTGGAAGCCCAAAAGAAACTGGAAGAGCTTCAAAAACAAGTAAAAACTCTTGACCGGCCTTTGCTGAAGGAAGAAGTAACATCTGAAGATATTGCAGAAGTAGTAGCAAAGTGGACAGGTATCCCTGTGTCTAAAATGCTACAAAGCGAACGAGAAAAGCTGTTGCATCTGGAAGAAGAACTGGGCAAACGAATTGCAGGACAAAGTGAAGCAATCGAAGCTGTTGCAGATGCCGTTCGTCGTAGCCGGGCTGGGTTGCAGGATCCTAAACGACCCATTGGCTCGTTCATATTCCTGGGTACTACAGGAGTTGGTAAAACCGAGGTAGCTAAGGCACTGGCTGAGTATCTGTTCAATGATGAAAATGCGATGGTACGTATTGATATGTCAGAATATCAGGAGCGCCATGCAGTGAGTCGCCTGGTAGGTGCGCCTCCAGGATATGTTGGATATGATGAAGGTGGTCAGTTGACTGAAGCAGTACGCCGGAAACCATACTCGGTAATCTTACTAGACGAAATTGAGAAAGCCCATCCGGATGTATTTAATATTCTGTTACAGGTATTGGATGATGGTCGGTTAACAGACAACAAAGGCCGGATAGCCAACTTTAAGAATACCATTATCATTATGACATCCAATATGGGTTCTAACATCATTCAGGATAACTTTGAGAAGATGGAAGACTGGAATCGTGAGAAGACCATTGAGGATACCAAAGAGCAGGTGATTGATTTACTCAAGAAGATGATTCGTCCGGAATTCCTGAATCGGGTAGATGAAATTGTAATGTTCCAGCCTCTGGCGAAGAAAGAAATCCGGAAAATTGTGGACATTCAGTTCCGTCAGATCCAGAAACGGTTGGCTGAAAGTGGAATTCATATTGAACCGAATAATGAGGTGTTGGATGTACTTGGAGAAAAAGGATTTGACCCACAATTTGGGGCACGACCTTTGAAACGGGTAATGCAACGGTTAATACTCAATGAACTGTCAAAAGATATTCTGGCAGGCAAAATAAACAAAGATGATGTGGTCGGAATGTTCTATGATGAAGAAAATGATGCGATTAAATTCTTCAATGTTGAAAATATCCCTGCAGAGTTAGATAAATAAACTTAAGTAATCAATACCATCATCCCCGACATATACTGTCGGGGATTTTTTATTTGAAAATGTATTTCAGGCACTAACCTTGTATCTTTATTTATCAGAGAGAATAGTATATTTGCTAACCACATCTTTGTACATTAATCTACTGCTCACTAAATAGTATGGAAAACATTCGGATTACGTTGATTCAAACAGCTTTGCATTGGGAAAACCCTGGAGCTAACACTCATTCTCTGGAAGAAAAAATCAGGAATATACAAGAACCAACCGATCTGATTGTCCTACCTGAAATGTTCAGCACAGGTTTTACAATGGATGCTCCGGCAGTAGCAGAACCAATGAACTTTACCACGTTTAAATGGTTAAAGATGATGGCTGCATCCATGAATGCAGTTATTACAGGAAGCTTTGTGGTAAAGGAAAACGGAAACTTTTACAATCGTCTGGTGTGGATGCGTCCGGATGGTAGTTATGAAACCTATGACAAGCGTCATCTTTTCCGAATGGCTAATGAACATGAAACCTATAGTGCAGGTACTAAAAATATATATCCTACTATAAAAAACTGGAAGTTTTTACCCTTAGTTTGTTATGACCTCCGCTTCCCGGCATGGAGCCGCAACAAAGATTTATCTACCCCATCTAATGGCTATGATTGTCTTATTTATGTTGCAAACTGGCCTGAAGCACGGCGCTTGCACTGGAACACCTTATTACAGGCAAGAGCTATTGAAAACCTAAGTTATGTGGTAGGTGTAAACCGGGTTGGAACTGATGGAAAAAATATTCCATACAGTGGAGATTCTGTAGTAATCAGCCCTCGAGGAGAAAAATTATTTCATGCCGAATACGAGGAAGTAATCAAAACTATTGAGCTAGACTGGAATGATCTTCAGACGTATCGTGAGAAATTCCCAGCATACCTGGATGCCGATACGTATGAGATTAAAATCTAGTTTGTGATCTTGACATTTTACTTAGCTAATATATTTTGCTATGAGTATTTCACTTGCGTGGTTTGAGATTCCTGTTACAGATCTTTCCAGAGCCAAAATATTTTACGAAACAATCTTTGATATCAAGATTCAACTACTTGACTTGGGGGCATTAAAAATAGGCAGTTTTCCTGCCTCTCCGTCAGGAGTTTCCGGAGCATTATGTCAACATGCAGAATTTTACAAACCTTCGTTTGAAGGACCAATGATTTATATAGATGCAAATCCAGATCTGAGTACTATTCTCAATAAAGTAGAATCAGTAGGTGGCAAGATACTCTTTCCCAAACGACTCATCTCCCCAGATCAGGGGTATACAGCTATTTTTATTGACACTGAGGGAAATCGTATAGGACTTCGTTCCAAAAGTTAATTTATTCTCCATGCTTGTTCCTTCTGAGATAACACTCTTTATTCCCTACAAATCAGATACAGAAAGACTTTCTGTTGCTGCAGTCTGGCAAAATATGGGAGGCCAAGTCATACGATTAGATCGTTTCTGGGAAAAGCCTGCCAACCTTCTTACACAAAAATTCGCCATTTACGGAAATGACACTTTTTCATTGATCGTAGCCCAGCTATTTGCGCTTCAACTTATCTCTCCTGACGATTTTTTACTCACAAAGCTTTCTCCAATCTGGACAAAAAGACAAATACACACTCAGTCATTAGAATCTATTACAGACAATCTCTTTCCAGCCTTTATTAAATCGGTTGTTCCCAAACAATTTAAAGCAGTCGTTTATCAAACAAAAGCAGATCTTCTAACAGAAACAGATGGACTTACCCCTAATACACAGTTGCTGATTTCAGAAATTGTAGCTATTGAAGCAGAAGCACGATGCTTTGTATTGCATCATACACTTAAAGATATCGCCATTTATGAAGGCATCACATCTTTGGAAACGGGCAAAGATTTTATTCAGGATTTTTTAGATAACGTTCCTGACTTACCACAAACATTTGTGGTTGATCTGGGATACTCCTCAATTAAGGGATGGTTCATTCTGGAGTTTAATGCCAGTTGGGGAGCAGGATTAAATGGTTGTGCTCCTGAAAAAGTGATTGAATGTATTATAGCTACTACTATAAATCCATAAGAAGACATATTTTTTATTGATACAGAGATTCTATCAGATTTTCGCTCTATTCCTCTTGTCTATTTTGTAGCTTTGCCACCGATTTAGAAAACCCAGAGTTGCTAACTCTGTAGCAATATATCATTTCCAGATTTATTTACTTATCGACTACATGGAAGTAAGAGTTCGTTTTGCACCTAGCCCAACGGGGGCTTTACACATTGGCGGGGTTCGTACAGCCCTGTTTAACTATCTGTTTGCAAAGAAAATGGGCGGAAAAATGTTACTCCGCATTGAAGATACTGATCAAAAGCGTTTTGTACCCGGAGCGGAAGAATATATTATAGAATCACTTAAGTGGGTAGGAATTCATATTGACGAAGGACAGGGCGTGGGAGGTCCACATGCACCATACCGCCAGTCTGAACGGAAAGAAATTTATCAGAAATATGTTCAGCAATTACTGGGTGAAGGCAAAGCCTATTATGCGTTTGATACAGATGTAGAACTTGAGGCTATGCGTCAGCGCTTAAAAGCTGCAGGTGCCGCCAATACTTCCTATAATGCATTGACACGTACCCAAATGCGTAACTCTCTGACATTAAATGAAGATCAGACAAAGCAATTAATTGATGCAGGCACTCCTTATGTAATTCGTATTAAGGTTCCAATGAAGGAAGAGATTCGCTTCAAAGATTTAATTCGTGACTGGGTGGTTGTACATGCCAATACATTGGATGATAAAGTGTTGATGAAGTCAGATGGACTGCCTACCTATCACCTGGCCAATATTGTAGATGATCACTTAATGCAAATTACCCATGTGATTCGGGGTGACGAGTGGCTTCCATCTGCTCCTTTACATATATTATTATATAAATTCCTTGGATGGGAAGCCCCTCAATTTGCCCATTTGCCGTTGATCCTAAAGCCTGATTTACTAGATGAAAAAGGTAAAATTATTGAAGAACGACATGGAAAACTTAGCAAACGGGATGCCGATGAGATGGGATTTCCAATCTTCCCATTAACATGGAATGGAACAAATGCCGATGGTGAAGATATTACATCTGTTGGGTATCGGGAAGCAGGATATTATAAAGAAGCACTAATCAATTTCCTTGCTTTACTTGGCTGGAATGATGGTACAGATAAAGAGTTATTTTCACTGGATGAATTGATTGACAGCTTCACATTGGGAAGAATACATAAAACAGGATCTAAGTTTGATATTCGGAAAGCCAAATGGTTTAATCAGCACTATCTGCGTCAAAAGCCTGATTCAGAATTAGCAGATGGGCTAGTTAACGCCTTACAGCAAAAAAGTATCCCTTGTTCTCAGGAGAAAGCGAATAAAATTGTTCATCTGATGAAAGAACGGGTTACCTTTCCTCAGGAAATTCATGAACAAACAGAATTCCTCTTCCAGGAACCAGCAGTGTATGAAGAAGCTGTTGTACAAACCAAGTGGAATCAGGAAGCTGTGACTTTATTAACAGCGTTTAAAGATGAATTGGTTACTATAACAGAGTTCAATGCAGAAACAGCCAAAGCAACTCTGCATACAGTCCTGGAAAAGGCAGGAGTTAAAATTGGCAAAGTTATGCCAGCTCTTCGATTAGCATTGACAGGAGCTGGACATGGACCTGATCTTATGCAAATCATGGACATTCTGGGAAAAGAAGAAACCAGTAACAGAATTAAAAAGGCTATTGATAAATTAGTCGTAATAGGTTAAACAAGAAATTTGTATATTCATTTCCTGTGCCTGTCGTAAAAATCAAGGCACAGGCTTTTATCAAAATTCTTTATAATTCTTCTAATCCTTTACAGTCATGGCAAAAAAGAAAGAAAATTCCGAAAATAAACCCAAAGTTCATCCCGAACTAGATGGATTGGAACTTACGGTCAATACATTTGGTGAGATTACAGCCAACTACGACATTGATAAAATCAATGAGTTTCTCAATAGAAAGGTAGATGATAAAAAACTAAGAAATCGCAAAGACAAAAAAAGCAGTTAAAGCAACCTTAATCTTTTTATAAAAACAACTATCTAACCTCATGCAATCACACGAAATTGACTACAAAATCATTGGGGAAGACATTCAGATTGTAGAAATTGAACTGGATCAAAATGAAACTGTCATAGCAGAGGCAGGTGCAATGGTTTATATGCACGATGGTATTCAGTTTGAAACTAAGATGGGAGATGGGTCGCAAGCCAATAGTGGATTTATGGGCATGCTTAAACAGGTTGGCTCCCGCTTACTCACAGGTGAATCTCTTTTCATGACTCACTTCACCAACCGAGGCTATCAGCGTAGTAAAGTTGCGTTTGCAGCACCTTATCCTGGTACCATTCTACCTATCGATCTGGCACAAATGCAAGGCAATACACTGATCGCTCAGAAGGATAGCTTTCTATGTGCAGCACTAGGAACCAAAATTTCCATTCACTTTAACAGAAAACTTGGTTCCGGTATTTTCGGTGGAGAGGGGTTCATTTTGGAGAAACTACAAGGTGACGGACTGGCTTTTATTCATGCAGGAGGTGTAGTGATTGAAAAATATCTTAACAACGAAAGTTTACGTGTTGATACAGGTTGTGTGGTAGCATTTGAACCTAGTATCCAGTTTGATATTCAGCAGGCAGGAGGTTTACGTTCTATGATGTTTGGCGGAGAAGGTCTCTTTCTGGCGACTTTACGCGGTACGGGTCGTGTATGGCTACAATCTATGCCTATATCCAAACTAGTGGAGGCTCTTGCTCCTTATGGACGTAACAGCAACAAAGAAGGTGGTTCTATTTTAGGTGGCCTGGGTAATTTATTGGATGGAGATTAGATCTTTGTAAAACAATATTTATAAGACAAAAGCCTCTTGGTAGAGGCTTTTGTTATTTTTGAAAATTTTTCTTTGCATACAGTTCCCTCTATTTTGCTCCCTGATTCAGAATAGCATCATTGAACTTTACAATTTGCCCCTTCCCTCCTACAGCCCAGCCAGATTTTCCAACGAAACTAACAGCGTGTAAAGCTGATTCATCTATCTTAGTCCAGGTCTTCCCCCAATTCGTTGAATAACAAGTTCCTGAAGGGCCTACAGCTATCAATGTATTTTTATTGTAGATAGCAACTCCTTCTTTTAAACCAGCAGGAATAGTTTGCGAAGCGGCTGTCCAGGTCTTACCTCCGTCTTTTGTTACATTGACATTTAGGAAAGCCTCTTTTACATCTTCGTAATTTCCGCCAATGGCGATACCAGTTTTGGCATCCAGAAATCGCACCCCAAATATGCCAGATGTTTTTCCTGCCTTTATGGTTGTCTCTGATACTTGCCAGGTTTGGCCCTGATCTGTAGAATAAAAAACTCTTCCACCATTTTCTCCACCCGTACCAATCCAAGCGTTTGTATTTCCCTGCACTACTAAGGCTGTTCCACTGGCAGCGAATGCAGCTTCACCATCCTTAACAGCAGGAATATTCTCAGAATTTACGCGTTTCCAGGTATCTCCCCCATCAGAAGTAACAATGATGTAGAATTTACCGTCTATCGGATCACTAAAAGCTATACCGTGTTGTCTATCCCAAAAATCTATGGAATCAAAGAAAACACCCTTCTGGTCTATTGAATAGACCAGCTTCCAGCTAGCTCCCCCATCTATAGTCTTGTATAATTTTGCCTTTCCTTCTGATCCATCGCCTGCACTCATAATAATTGCGGTTTGGGAATCAAACGCATGAATATCTCTGAAATCAAGTTGATCTGTATTTGGAACTGTGAGTTTTTGCCATGATGTGCCACCATCCAATGTTCGGAGTACTGTACCCCCGGAGCCGCTAACCCAACATGTGTTTTTATCAATAGCACTTACCGTTCGAAAACTCGCCTGGGTATTACTGTTCTGTACTATCCATTGTGCAAAGGTTACCTGGCAAACAAAAAAGAGTAGGATATATTTCATTGGTAAAATAGATTAAGCCTTCAAAATAGTATAAAATGATTGTTTCTCAAATAAGAGAAAACGCCTGAGTGAAATATATTTCACTCAGGCGTTTTTATCAATTAACTCTATAATGTACTACCTTACACTCTCTTCACTGACTTATTGTAATGCTTAATGTAGTCTGGTAATTCAATACTGGGATCAAGAACAGCATCCGGTTCAGGTAGTTGGGGAACCAGTTTTAATGGTAGTACACCTGCCCAAACATTCAAGTTCATATCCTCTTCGTCATCATTTACTCCGCCTGTACGTACTTTGGCAGAAGCTTCTTCCAGAGGAATAGAAATTACCATTGTCTTTTTCATTTCACTGGCGTTTGGTTGCCGGGCATCATTCCAACGACCAGGAATAATATGTTCTGTAAAACATTCCAAAGCTTTCCATCTTTCGTCCTCGTCAGTAACCAATTCTGTCTTACCAAAAATAACCACAGACCGATAGTTTACAGAGTGATGGAATGTTGATCTTGCAAGGATCAGTCCATCCAGCAGAGTGATACAAATACAAACATCTATTCCTTTGGCCAACTCTCTGAAAAAATGACTTCCCACAGAACCATGAATATATAGCTTATCATCCATTCGCCCATAGCTGATTGGAATCATAAAGGGTTGTCCATTTTGTACATAGGATACATGACAAACCAACGATTCATCCAGGATATCATAAATAGTTTGTTTATCGTAGGTCCCTCTTTTAATAGATCTGGTAAGAGTAGTCCGTTCTGTTTGTTCAAATGTTTGGGAAGTGTTTTCCATAGTTGTGCATTGATTAAAATAATGGATATAAGGATTTGTTACTGAGTTGATCCTGAAGTATCAGGAGAGAATACCATACTATACTTGATGATTACTTTTCAAAAGTATACATTTACAGGACTACCAAAGGCATCCAGTTTTTACACAACAAGTAGTCCGGTTTATGCTCCCTTACTCCACCTTATTATCTATCGATCGGCAAAGTGTTACTCCTGTCTATCTGCAAATCACCAATAACATGATCTTACAGATAAAGAAAGGGGTCATCGGAGCAGGAACTAAATTGCCTGGCAGCAGAGCTTTATCTGAACAGTTGCAAGTACATAGAAAAACAATAATCAAGACCTATGAAGAACTTTTAACACAAGGCTGGATAGAACAGATACCAGCCAAAGGAACCTTTGTAAACAAAAAGTTACCTGAGATCACACCAGAGAAGATATCTTCAGCTACTAATGTTCCACCTGCTTACCCTGTACAAACTGGTTTTAGAATTGAATCTAATATACTTCTCCATCGGCCAATTATCAAAGCGGGTAATCTCATAGGTTTTGATGATGGATTTCCCGATGTACGCCTGGCTCCAGTGGAAGCACTTTCACGTACCTACCGGACTATTCTACAACGCAGTTTCCAAAAAAAGCTTCTTTTATACGGTGAAACACAGGGCAATCCATACCTACGTGAAGTTTTAGCAGATTACCTTCACCAGAGTCGAGGGTTAGCTATTACCTCAAATAACATCTGTATTACGCGGGGAAGTGTTATGGGAATTCACCTGGCAGCAAAAATTATCTGTAAACAAGGTGATAAAGTAATCGTAGCAGATGCCAATTATCCGGCAGCGAATATGATATTCCAACAACTAGGTGTACAGTTGCTTCATGTTCCTGTTGATGAACAAGGAATATGTGTAGATTCTATTGAAACACTTTGCAAAGGGCAATCTATACGTTTACTCTATATTACGTCTCACCACCATTATCCAACAACAGTTACACTGAGTGCAGAACGGCGAATTCGTTTATTACAATTGGCAGCACAATATGGCTTTGCCATTCTGGAAGATGACTATGATTACGACTTCCATTACACCAGCAGCCCAATTCTACCATTAGCCAGTGCAGATACTCATGGCATGGTGGTGTATGTGGGTTCTTTAACCAAGGCAATTGCACCTGCTTTTCGGGTCGGATACATTGTTGCGCCACAAAACCTTATAGAAGAAGCAGGTTATCTGCGTAGAATAATTGACAGACAGGGAGACCTTATTCTGGAACAAGCGATGGCAGAACTGATTGCAGAGGGGGAATTGAAACGCCATCTCAAAAAAGCACAGAAGCTTTATCACGAACGCCGGAATTTTTTCTGTGATCTGTTAGAAAAGCACTTTCCTGAATCCATTTCGTTTAAAGTACCAGAAGGTGGTATGGCTATATGGGCAACATTTCATCCACGGCACAATCTGGAAACTTTATCAACAGAAGCTCAAAAACAAGGTTTACTGTTAGGTAATGGAAAGAATTATGATTGTGATCTGCAAAATATGACTCGCATGGGATTTGCCTCTTCTAACCTGGGAGAAATTGAACATTCTATCCATCTCTTACAAAAAGTTATGACATAAAAAACAGGCTGACATACTCCTGTATATCAGCCTGTGATAAAAATATATTCAGTTCGTGTTCTAAAAGAAGAAGCCTAGTCGTATCACGGGTAAACTATCTTCTTTGGAGAATCCATATAAGGCAGTAACGACAACCTGTTGAAATGGGACCAGAAAAATACCTCCACCATAACCAGTATGCCATACATTGGATTTTTCATTGTCTACCCAAACACGACCTACATCATGAAACCCAACAATTCCACCAAATGCAGGGAACAGGTAAGTCCTAAAGCTAAATAACCGAACTCGAACTTCTGTGTTGTTATAAAAACTATCCCTTCCAGAAAACCGGGTACGACGATAGCCTCTTAAGTTGGTCAGTCCACCCAAACTATTTGCCTGAAAGAATTCATAATTGGTAAAGTTAACTCCTCCGCCAAACCGGGTTGCGAAAGTCACCCGGGCAGGTAGCTTTATGCTCCAGTAAAAGGCTAGCTCTGAAGAAAGTTGCGTGTATGGCTGCGTGATATTTTCATTTAATGTCCGCATCACTTTCAGATCAGCGTTCCAGAAAACACCGTTGGTAGGATATACTTTATTGTCCCGCGAATCAATTCGAAAACCTGCCATCAGACCAGCATAACTTTTCCGGTCAAAGAAACTCTCCGGTAAATTATTTTCAGAAGCATATTCATAGATAAACCGCTTTCTCGCAGAACTTTCTATTTCTACACTTTCAATCTGTGGCCCCAGAAAGAATTTAGTTTGAGAACTGACCTTCTTAAAAAATAAAGCATTCAAACTCAGATTCTCAAATCGCACCCGATAATAATTGATACGTTGTTCTTTATTATATGCACTCTCATTGCTTAACCCAAAAAAGTTATTTACAAAATTGGGTGCCTTTATCTCTGCATTGATTTGAAGATCTGTTTTAGGGAAAACGTTTGTAAATGTCCCCTGATAGTCAAAATTATATGCTTCCGTAGCAGCGGCATGATTAACAGTAATTTTATGTTGTGCAGCAAATGGCTCTTTTCTAAAGCCCTGTTTGCGAATCAGAACACCTCCACCAAAGAAAATCCCGTCATCCGGATTATACTGAGCAGACAATAAGGGTAGTACTAAATCATATTTAAACGCTTTTCGATTGTACTCATTGACTTTTGGATCATCTGACGTTTTGTCTTGAACAGGAGCAGATGTTTTTATATCTGTATTGTCTTTGGTATCATATACAATTGTCTTTCCGGCACTAGTTCTAGAGTTGTCAGCAATTACATCCTTGCCACCACCACCAATGATTCGTACTTTAATCGATTTGTTAGTAGTACCAGAAATCATAAAGAGATCCTTGCCACCTAATCCGTATAAACTAATTTCTTTGGTTTCTGGTGAAGTGAACGTTCTATGATATAAGAGTTTTGTAGAATCTCCATCTTTGTTAGTCTTATATACTTTTATCTCAATCTGAGCATCATTCAGATGATTTACCAAAAAGTATTCATTCTTATCACTTCCTACTACATCTACTTTCTTTGCCAGAAAGCGATAAAATTTTTCAGCCTCCTGTGGTAATATCTGTCTCCGAGATTTCAACTTATTAATAATCTCCTGACCTCTGATTTTAAAAACGCTATCCGGCAGTTGATGAACCGAGCTTTCAATCACCTCATCTGTCATGCGCTGTTGTATATCTTTCGCAACCTGAAGCCAGTCATTTAAAGATAACTCCGTTAAAAAAGATCTGTCAAAATAACGGGCATTAAAATTCAGTGTTCGCACATCCCGAATGGTATAACCAAACCCTTGAATCTTTGGCATGGCCCATTTACGGCTGGCAAGCTTGGGAATCCACCCTTCATTGATAAAAAACGCCTGATCACGATCACGAGGCACAGGGCTAAAAATTATTCCTTTTTCTGTTTTCTCTCCCACCCAACGCCACTGATCATCATGGCGATCCCAGTCTGAGATAAACATATCAAATAATCTTGCCCGAACTACCGCCTGCTGGTTTACACGATTGTCATTATCATCCTCCAACTTTTCCACTACCTTGATTGTACTATAGCTTTTGGTATTCTCATCCTCTTCATTGCCTGGATTTCTTTCTTCAAAAATAGCCAGTGTATTGGCAAATAACTTTTGATATTGTCCAAAATGAGGATCATCCGGAATAAAAACAACTTTGGGATTTGCATGAGGCACACCCGCTGCTTCAGCCAGTCCAGGCACAGCAATAGCCCCATAGGGATGTGCTGCAGAGATCTGATCCTGTACCAGATCAGCAAAAATAGTCTTACGAATGAATTCAGGAATAGCACTTTCCGGATCTTTTTCAATAGACCGCAAAACAAACTGCTTACCATTCGCATCTTCCAACCGAAGTGATTTGGTTTGTTGTCCTCCCCCCTTCTGAAGAATTTTTAATCCCTCCTTTTCAATATCGAATACGGGTACTTCAATAGGCTGTTCCCACTCTGCACGATAATTTTTCCCTAGCCACATTTCGCCCCATTTTGACGTACGATACTGCTGACTAGCAGATACTATCTGACTTTTGGGCAATACAACATCTTTAGGAGATATACTATCTTGTTGAACTGTAATAGCCGGTTTTCTATTGGTGATAATTGTTTGCTTAAATACAGCATTTTCAGGCTTAACTGCTTCCCAAAATTCTAGCCCTACAGTACCATCTTCATAAAAATCCAAACGAGCAAATCCTTTTTGGCTGTCTGTAAACAAAGCATATTTTCCATTTCTAACAACAGTTCGTTTAGATCCAGCCCCACTTGTCACAAAATGCATACTATCCCGTTTGATATATTGCAGATTGTGGTCATGACCATTTACATAAATTGTATTGGGATAGGCTGTTAAAACATCCAGAATAGACTTTCGCATGAAACGATTCTTCCCATGTTTCATATCCTGAATATCGCCAAATACCCCCCGATAAAGAGGCATGATAGAACCTACTACAGGTAATGGTATATATAGATTCTTTCTCAGATGAGTAAATGGGAATATATGATCCTTCCAGGTTGCCGCGCCATTATGCTCTCCATAGGTATACATCGGATGGTGAGCAGCCACTATGACTTGCTTATTTTGGTTTCTAGCCATTATATCCTGTAGCCGCTCTACTACCTGCGCTTCATTTTTACACTCACAATCTGAGTCTTCTCCTGGACGATCTTCTTTTGGCTGTAACCACCACTGAGTATCTAGGATCACCAAGGTTGCTTGATTGGTTAAAGATATTTCAACAGGTCCGGGACAACCCTCGTCTGGTAAAAACACATTACCTCTTTGAAGATAGTTCTCAACAAACTTTTCCTGATTTTCCAGATATTTCCAGCCACCCACCTTACCACGCTTCCAATCATGGTTTCCCGGTACTACATAGGCATTGCCTTTATAACTTTCCAAAATTTTTAACTGAGCAACTATTCGGGCTTCTGCATTTTCCCGAGCCGAAGATTCCACATCTGGCATTCCATTCTGATAAATATTATCACCTAAAATAATCAATGCACTATTAGGTGTTTTTTCCAGTTGTGTTTTCAGCAACTGCAAGGTTGGATCCTGACCATTCAACACAGGTGCTCCTGCATCACCCAATAAGAAAAGTGTATATTTAGGAGATTGAGCTGAAAGGAAAGAAGAATAAAAAACAAATAGAATAATGGTAAAAAAATGCCTCATAATTAATTCTCATATATAAATGGAGAACAACAAATCTCTAAAGGGTCCATAGTGTGGAAGCTAAGTATTTTATTTCAGGTATTCAAAACGTACAATATATCCAACTTCTCCATCACCTTCACTTGCAATAAACATATCCCCTTCAGGTGAAAAACATAATCCTTCAGGCTGTCGAAATACTTTAGGAGATAAAGGAATAGCCTCATAAATGGAACCATCTCTATTTAAAACCACTAATAAATTACCAGTAGCAGCCAGAAGATAAATTCTCTTATCCAATGGACTTACAGCAATAGCAGAAGGTTTAAATGATACCTTTTTCTTTTTTGTCTGTTTGAGATTAGGTTTTACAAACGACTCCAGATCTTCACTAGTCAAGAAAATAACAGGCTTCGGATTCAGTGTATTGGATTGTAAATCATACGCATAGACCGCACGTCCTTTCAAAGAATCGGTTTTAATTCCTGCATCTCCTTTACAGGCGATCCATAGTTGTTGTGTTACAGGGTCAAGACAAATGCCTTCAATATCATTATCTTCTGTTAAAGGTGTATCCAGTTCATCGTCATTCACCATTTTATCATCTGTAACAACAAAATGATGCAAGGTGCCATTACTCTTTGCTACATATATCTCCTCACCTACAGAAACCAAATCCTCATAATCTCCATCCTTCGCAAAACGTATTCGCCGACTTACTTTTCGCTCATTCAGATTATATAAGAACACTTTGCCCTCCTCATCCTGCACACACATTATTTGACCTGGTTTGTAATAGGTAATCCCTGAAATCTCTTCCAGTTCATCCGGCATAAAAAACTTCTGACTGGGATGTTTGATATCATAACGAAGCTTACCACTGGGAACCTTCGGAATTTCTTTTAAACTCCGAGTATCACATCCCAGTGATAAAAAAGCCAATACCAGCAATATGTAATTTTTACTACTCATCATCTTTATCCAGACGTATTGGCGCCCAAATTATTTTAAAAGCTTTTTGCCAGCGTAAAACCTGTACCTGTAGGAAGTAATTGCCAACCTAGTTTCTTCCTATACCCATCACCTGATTCAGGATGTTGTCTGACGATAGTTTTACTAATAAAATGGCCTAATGCAGCTCCAACAATTAAGTCAGAAGTCCAGTGTGCATTAGCATTGATTCTGGATAATACAGTTAGAGTAGCTAATGAATAAGCAATAATAGGTACAGCTCGTATATGTTTAAATTCCATTGCCACTACAGTAGCTAATGCAAAAGCTGTTTGTGCATGTCCTGAAGGGAAAGAATGATAAGGAGGGTATTGAGGGCCAGCCCAGTCATGAGCAGTAGCACCATCCCAAGGACGTTTGCGACCTGCTGATAGCTTTACAATTTGCCCTAATACACCATTAATCAATTGGGACTCAAGGATAAGCAAGCCTACCCGTGTACTTTTCTGATTTTTGAAAACCTGGCCATGTAAAAATACCAGGCCTGAAGTAATCCACAAATACCGACCATTTCCCAACGGATCGACAATCTCTGAGGCAGTATTGGTAAAATGTGTTACATTTTCCTGAGACCAGTTCTTTATCTTCTGATCTGCTAATAGATAAGAAGCTCCTGACACCCAGGATATAATAGCAAACTGAGCAATATTATTTTCTTTCCAGGAAAAAGGTCTTGTTACAACAGCTTTTGTATCATACCAATAACTTTTGACATAGTTCCAGTCTAACTTTACAGGATGAATCGTGCTATCATTTGTGTCAGCAGCATTTAGAATGGTTACGATTTGCACAGAATCCATGATCGATTGGTTTTGTGCAAATCCTATACTTGACATTCCCAGGAAAATACTTAGCAGTAAAATTGTTCTCATAAAATAATAATGTCACTACCGATCTTAAAAGACGGTTTTAAAATAATAACTATAAATGAATAATTGATAAAAGGATAACCATTCTGCCTTATTGTATAGGGCAAAGATGATCATTGGTTGCAAGTATATACCAGGTAAGCTACAATTTCTGACCTTAAAATGATTCTACAGGAAAAAATATTAAGGCAATGGCAAAAGAGATTACAGAAATCACAAATCCAAACATGAAAACTGTATAGGAAATGCGAATTAATTTATATTTTCTGCCCAGTACTTTCCCTAAAAAATAGATATCATGGATCATGCTGGTATATAGCAAGTTAGGATCTTTAATGAGTTGATTCATCCCCCACTCATACTCTCTCAGTTCCATTCCGTGAAAGTTTCCAAAAAAAAGGAGATTTGTTCTTTGCTTCATTACATCTTCCTGTGTGAATCTTCCGGAGTTTATATTAGGCAGTGTAGCCAGAATAGCAAAGACAATAGCAGTGAGACAACAACTAACCAAAATAGAGGTAGGTATGATAAGATTCGGAAATTGTTCAAACTTTCGAAAAAGAACAGAAATCAATAAAGAAACAATGATAGCATTTACTGAAATCATAATGTTTGCCTTTTGATCTGCAATACCACTTAGTTGCAGGTGATTGGAAGAAGTAGTGCGAAACATGGTTTCTACACCTCTGCCAAACTTATTATCTTTTGTCTGATCCTTTTCTTTATCTTTCTTCAACTCAATTGGCTCTGTTTGCTCAGAATGATTTTCCAGATTATTGGATTCCTGATATTCCTGAAGCTTCTTTTTTAGCTTCTTAATATTTTTATCTTTTCTGGGTTGCAAGTGTTCTTTTGCGTATACAGTAAAATACTGATGATCTTTTAAAAACTTAATGTTCTCTTCACTCCAGTGGTCTAATGCTATAGTCTTCGAAAAACGACAGGAAAGTTCTTGTTTCAGGCATTCTGTATTTTCAAAAAAGTCCTTTGTCCCTAATTTATATAAATCCGCGTCACAGATAATCTGCTCTAGAAAATTATGCGGATTCTGTGGCATTTTTGTTGCCTGAATACATCCAACTACCTGCGAGATAAAGTGTTCATCTTTATGATTTTCTTCTAAAAAATTGGTAGCAAAACTAACGCTATGCTCTTCATGATGAGAAGGATCTTTCAAAAATCCAGTATCATGAAACCATGCAGCAATTACCAATATTTCCATCTCTTTTTCAGATGCGCCACTAGCTTCTCCAATCTCTACAACTGCTTTGACAACACTTTGAGTATGTGCCAGATTATGATAAATAAATGTACTATTATCCAGACCTTGCAGTAAACCCTCAGCCTGTTGCTGTGCTTTTTGAGTGAGTTCGGTTTCTTTAAACATATACTAACACTTGTTTCCCATTCGCAATAGAAGTCAGATACTATGCTTCTACTTTTATTTTGTTATTTTCTTTTTTAAAGGAGTCTTTTAAAGATTTCACACCATATAATCCCACAGACTGATTCTTGCCACGAAGGTTATAATGTCCAAGATCAACTGTGTAGAAAAGTTCTGTTGGTTGTAATTGTGAGAATACCCGTTCAGATAGTAATAACTCTTGCTGCAATTCTCTACACAAATCTAACATTCGTGAAGCAGTATTCAATACATCGCCATGGAATGCAATCTCTGATTTTATTTTTCCAACCTCGGCAGCGATAACAGACCCTGAATGTAAACTACCTTTGAATTCTGGAACAATTCCATAGGTATCATAATAATACTCTCTGAAGTTTTCAATTTTCGTTTTCGCATCCAGAAATGCTCTTACACAGTGATTATTTTTAAAACCTTCTGATACCTCCCAGGAAACTACTACTTCATCTCCTACATATTGGTATACCTCTCCTCCCTGACGATCTATAGGATCACTAATATCGTAGTAAAAATCCTGTAAAAACTCACTAAACTTCAGTTCGCCCATTGATTCAGCAATTGTTGTTGAATTCTTAATATCCAGAAATAGAAATACTCTTTCCTGACGTTGCGCCTGATGATACTTACCTGTGACCAGGTTCATAAGCGAATTCTTTCCAAGCTTCCTGTCTAATGTTAAATAGACATTTACAAACATCTCTAATACTAATGTAACTATTAAAAATTCGAAAAATTGTCTTGTATAAAAATCTTCAAAGTTATCGACAAAGATGGAATATGGAAATAACCAGGATATCTTCAAAACATAGGCAACGGAAAATATCACATGAAATATAACGGTTAGAATCAAAGTGAGACGTAATGTCTTAAATATAACATAAGTCCAAAATCGCCTCCTGCGAAATATCATTCGAAATTCAGAAGCATGAGCTTCAAAATTTGCAAGTATATACCCAGCTGGCAAACTCACAAACAGGGAACTGATAATAGGTTGCCAGGACCATCCTTTTGAAAATATCGCATAAATCAAAAAGACAAAAACAGTTTCTCTAATAACAAACCGCTTATTCTTAGGAACTCTCAACCAGTCTCTCCAGGTATAGCCTGATAATTCTTTCACTACATTATCAGGAACATCCTGACCAAACCTTCTTAATTGTTTTGTATAGCTCATCTCATCAATCTGCAAAAAGTAAAAAATAGCAACAACACCTCTTACTATCGGGTATAAAATTTTAGCCATAGAACTAAATTACATCTATAAGTAAAATAGACGCGATTTAGTTCTATGGCTAAGTGGTTTGTATACTAAATGAAAATAATACTGTCCTCAAACAGCCGTTGTGGATTCTGTAGAGCCAGTATTAGAGTTTGTTTCGTTCTCTGAAGTCACTTCCAACGAGTTTTCTTTTGGATTTTCTGTCTCCTGTTGATGTGCAAAAAACGTACGCTGCATCACAAGAATAATAGCAACACCTACAAAAATAGAAGAATCGGCAATATTAAAGATAGGCCAGAGAGAGGTCTCTACTCCCCCCCATAGTGGCACCCATGAAGGGATTGTTCCTCTCCATAGATCAAAATAAAACATATCAATTACTTCTCCATGAAACCAGGGTGTGGGAGCATTAGGAGTAGTCAAATCAAAAAGAACACCATAAATAGTGCTATCAATCACGTTACCAATAGCGCCACCTAATATAAGAGACGTACACCATAGCAGACCTTCATTTACACCTTTTTGTGCCAGATAATACAGATAGTAGCCTATCCCAACCATAGCAAACAAACGAAATACACTTAAAACCAGCTTTCCATACTGATGATCAAGTACAATTCCAAAGGCCATTCCCGGGTTACGGGTATAGTGTATCTTAAACCAATCACCAAACACAGAAAACTCTTCTCCAAGATACATGGTATGGTGTACAAGCATTTTAACAGCCTGATCAAGGATAATTACACCCAAACTAAGCAGAAAGTATTTGTAATATTTCACTTGTTTCTGATCTACTAAATAAATAATTATCTTCCTGTATTATAAGAATTCGGGCAAAGGTACAGATTAGACTTTCAATTTGAAAACAATATCTTTACAGAACACAAAAATAAGGAACTATCAATAGTAGCCATTACATCATTTCTCTATTTTCCAGAATCCAACCATTGTTTTAAAGCATTAATCAAAAGTTTATTTTTGTTTTCGCCCTGACTGGCAATACGAAAATGTTGTGGTGTAAGACTTCTGAAGTTAGAAGCATCCCGTATCAAAAGACCATGTTGTTGTATCAGATAGCTTTTTAATAGAGCAGATGTTTCCCTTCCGGTTCGGCACAGGAAGAAATTTGTATGAGATGGAGTTATCTCTATACCAGGTAATATGGCTAATTCATCTTGTAACTGTTTGGTTTCAGACAAGATCTCATCCAAAGGAAGAATAAAGTTTTCCTTATGATTGAGAATAAAGAGTCCAGCCTCACTAGCTAAACTATTCACAGACCATGGCATTTTGATAGAAAGAATCTGTTTAACTAATGCTGAGTCTGAAACCAGATATCCCAAACGCAAACCAGGAATACTGTAGGCTTTTGTCATAGACCGAACCACAATTACATTTCGATACGTCTGAGTAAAATGAAGACAGGAGTGAATGGAATGTGTAAAATCTATGTACGCCTCATCGAGTATGAAGGTAGTCTGAGGATTTACTAAAATCCATTCTTGCAACAAATCTTGTTCCATTACAGCTCCCGTTGGATTATTGGGGTTACAGATGAAAAACAAATCTGTTGTTAAGCGTGAAACGGAATGAAGATTATCCCAATGCAAAAACTCCAGTTGTATGTCATTGGCGTTACAGGCATCTTCATATTCGGCAAACGCTGGAATAACTATAGTAGCAGACTTCCCTCTAAATACATGTGCAATAAGATAAAAAGCCTCTGTAGCACCATTAGTGACGATCAACTGATCTGTTACTACAGCATGTGTTGAAGCTAATAGGTTAGTCAGCCGCTTTGCATCTACCTCCGGATAGCTTTTTACACTTGTTAATACAGTAACCAGATGATGTTTTAAGGAATCGGGAAAACCATTATAAAACACATTGGAACTGAAGTTGGCAACAATAGGAGTTTGATATAAATATCCATCATCTCCGTGACCATTTAACATATATCAGGATTGAAGCTGTTGGTAAATGTAAGCAATGTCTATATGAGTACGTAAGTGTTGAGCCAGTCGATCATATTGTTGTTCTTTATAGACTTTTGTATCAATGAAGTCAGATACAATATGATCTTGGGTAAGATATCTACTAAGTATATCGTCTATGACGATTTTATTATCCAGTATGCCATGTATATATGACCCCCAACATATATCTGAAAGCCAGTACCCATCCGTTTGTCCAGATAGCGAACTGGTCAGAGGCTTGTTCTGCTCTGTTTCAGAAATACCCATATGGATTTCATAGCCCTCACATAGTTCATGGCGGGCTTTATATCTGAACTGACATTGTCTAGTAATCTTTTCAGCAGTTAGTGTTGTATGTACAGGTAATAAACCTAAGCCTGGCATCGTTTCTATTTCTCCTTCTACATGTAGTGGGTCATTGACTGTTAATCCCATCATCTGGTACCCACCACAAATTCCTAATACAGTTCTATTCTGATAAAATGCACTAACAATGACTTGTGCCACCCCGTTGTTTTTAATATCAATCAGATCTGCAATAGTATTCTTACTACCTGGAAGGATAATAATATCAGCCTTTGCTATTTCTGATGGATCATGGCTATAAAACAGATGTACGCGATCATCTCTTTCCAAGGCACTGAAATCGGTATAGTTAGATAGTCTTTTCAATAACACCACTACCACATTTACTTTCCCTTCTTTCTGACGGAATTGCTTTTGTTGTAATGCTACCGAATCTTCCTGCTCAATATCCAGACCTTTCAAATAAGGGACTACTCCTACAACCGGAATTCCACATAGCTCTTCTATTTTTTTACGACCATCCTCAAACAATCGGCTGTCGCCTCTGAATTTATTAATGATTACTCCTTTGATCAACGCTTTCTCCTCTGGAGGCAGTAAAGCAATCGTTCCATAAATGCTGGCAAATACTCCTCCTCTATCAATATCTGCAATCAGATATGTATCTGCATTGGCATACAAAGCCATACGCATGTTTGTAATGTCTCTGTGTTTCAGATTAAGTTCTGAAATACTTCCAGCTCCTTCCATCACAACTGGATTGTATTTCTGAGATAACCTATCATAGGCAGCAATTACCTCTTTAAATAATTCCTGTTTATTATTTCCCATGAAATAATCATAAGCGGATTGATTTCCTGCTGGCTTCCCGTTAAGAACTATCTGAGAACTCTTTTCACTGGATGGTTTTAAGAGCACTGGATTCATATCTGTATGGCAGTCAATACCACAGGCTTCTGCCTGTACTGCCTGTGCTCGTCCAATCTCTAAACCGTCTGGTGTTGCATAGCTGTTTAAAGACATGTTTTGTGCTTTAAACGGTGCAGGGTTAAAACCGTCTTGTTTAAAGATCCGGCAAAACCCAGTATTAATAATGCTTTTTCCAACATCAGAAGCCGTACCCACAAACATAATGGGTTTAAGAACAGTCATAGATATTCAGAATAAATAGTTGTATTCCAATGTTTTTTAATCCAGGCAATAGCCTTTTTATGAATTTGCTGAAAGGTTACTAAATCCATAATCAACCCCATGTAAGTGCCACTATGGGCTACAAAAATTCCACAATCATTTGCCTGAGCAAATTCATTCAGTAAATCAAAACCAGGTTTAGGCAAGATCTGGTTATTGATTTGGGCACTTAGTTGTGTACATTCATATAAAAGAGTATAATCTTGATTTTTGAAAGCTCTTTGCAGATTCTGTATTATTTCCTCGTATTTCTGCATTTGTACTTCAGAATAGTGAACAGATCGGCCAAAGCTAATAGTATCAACAGTTGAATCAAAATCTGTATCAAAGTAGAGAATACAGTAAGGAAGTTCGTTTAAACTCTTTATTACTGCTCCCTGAGAAGAGTCAAATACTATATTTCCTTCATGTAAACAAGGGTCTGTTGGATCAACCTGAACGGCCAGTTGATAAAGAATCTCTGCTGTATAGTTAGTTTGATAAAATAAATTCAATGCACTCAAAACCCCGAGAATATCTGCTGAACTGGAGGACAACCCTTTTCCTTGTGGAATATTGGATGACTGTTGAATATGAACTATCTGCTGCTTATATATATATGTATCTTTTGCCAGGTAATCATAAAATACATGTATTGCCTGACAAGTTTTGGGTTTAAGAGGATTAAGTACAGCATTTTTATCATGAGATCTAATAGTTGTACTAGTATAAAACAGCTGCGACGATTTATTACTCACCAGAAACCGGGTACCATCCGGCAGCATCCCCTGAATAAGTTCTCCCGGTTTGGCATATACTTTTGTGTGAACAGACATTCAATTGTTATAGCAAATGAAAAAGCAGGTACTGGAATAAAACTTCTATCTTTGAGGTATGAAACCTCAATTTCTGATTGCCGCTCCATCCAGTAGTAGCGGCAAAACTACACTAACCCTTGGATTATTAAAAGCACTAAGTCTTAGAGGATATAAGGTACAACCTTTCAAATGTGGTCCTGATTATCTGGATACCAAACATCACACATTAGCAGCCAGTCAACAAAGTATCAACCTGGATGCATTTATGATGAGTCAGGAACATATTCACTCTCTATACAGACGGAATACGCAAAATGCAGATATAGCTGTAGTGGAAGGAGTTATGGGGCTTTTTGATGGTGCATACAAAATGCAGGGCAGTAGCGCAGAAATGGCAATATTATTGGATCTTCCTGTTATTCTGGTTGTCAATGCCAAAGCCATGGCTTATTCAGTTGCACCCTTACTGCATGGATTTAAGACATTTGATTCCCGGCTTAAAATTGCAGGAGTGATTTTCAACTTTGTTACTACAGAAAGTCACTATCAGTTTTTAAAAGAGGCTTGTGAAGACGTAAAGCTTGAAAGTCTGGGATATATTCCTGCCAATCCGGAAATAAGTATACCATCCCGCCATCTGGGACTTTCGGTTTCTTCTGAACACAATTATTTGGAAATAATAGAAAAAGCAGCTCTACATATTGAAAAAACTGTACAAATAGATCGGCTAGTAGATCTTTGCACTAGCTCAATTTCAACTACTCAGACTTTACCTGCCCATACTCCCAATATAGCTTCTCTAAAAATAGCAGTTGCACAAGATGAAGCGTTTAATTTCACCTATCCGGAAAACCTTCAAGTCCTAAAGCAATTAGGACAAGTCACTTTTTTTAGCCCATTACGTGATACCATTCTACCTGAAGCAGATTTGATCTATCTGCCTGGAGGTTATCCGGAACTACATTTAAAAGCGCTATCAGAAAACATATCTTTAAGAAATGCTTTATTGGCGTATTGCCAAAACAACGGTTATGTATTGGCAGAATGTGGAGGTATGATGTATCTGGGCAAATCCATTATCAATGCAGAAGGCAAAGAATGTCCGATGACTGGATTTCTGGATATTACCACATCCATGCAGCATGCAAAACTTTCGTTAGGATATCGATCTGTATACCATAATGATAATATATACAAAGGACATGAATTCCATTACTCAATAATGACTACAGCCAATGAAAGTACAACAGATATTCAGGTCAAAACAGCACGTTTGAAAGATATAGATGTACCTGTTTACAGAAAGAATAATGTACTTGCTTCTTATATTCATTTTTATTGGGGAGAAGATTGCAGTTTGCTATATGATCTGGTAGGCATTAAGAATCTCCTCAACCATTGATTTATACAGAATAATTTTACATGTCACCCTTCTATTTAGTAGTTCTAATTCCTTTGTGGATTGGCTATTTGCTTGACTTGTGTCTTGGCGATCCACGATGGCTTCCGCATCCTATTCGATTCTTTGGCAATCTGATTTCTCATGGAGAAAAACTTCTCAATACAAACTCCTGTCGATTAGTAAAAGGGACACTCCTAACAACTACCCTATGTGTAAGCACATTTTTGTTTTTTTATTGGGTGATAAAACTCCTTTATTCTATACACCCTGTACTCTATTACATTTTCTCTTCAGCATTTCTATTTTATGGTCTTGCCAATAAAAGTCTTCTGCAAGAAGGAAAAGAAGTCTTTGATCAACTCAATATAAAGGGTTTGGAAGCAGGTCGTAAACGTTTGTCGTGGATTGTGGGGAGAGACACAAGTCAACTGAATGCAAACCAAATACGTACTGCAGTCTGCGAAACACTATCTGAAAATCTGAGCGATGGTGTAATTGCACCTTTATTTTATTATGCATTAGCCGGAATTCCAGGTATGATGACATACAAGATGATTAATACACTGGATTCTATGATTGGCTATAAAAACGACAAGTATTTTTACTTTGGAAAAGTTGCAGCTCGTCTGGACGATATAGTAAACTTTATACCTTCACGACTCACTGCATTATTGATGGTGCTGGTGACATTTAATACACGTGGACTTCAGTTTATTTTCCAATATGGTCATAAACATGCCAGTCCCAACTCCGGCTATCCGGAAGCTGCATTAGCAGGTATTTTGGATACGAGATTTGGCGGCCCGAATGTTTATCATGGTAAACTTGTTGAAAAACCTTTTATTGGTCATACTGTCAGAGATATTACCCATAACGAATTCTATCGAATCTATTATATTAATCATGCAACCACACTTCTATTTCTACTTATTATTAGCCTTACATATTATATTTTGAATAGATTGGATATACAAATACACTGGTTTTTGTAAAAATCTAAAACAGATAGCTATCTTTACAACCACAAACTGGTTCTTCAGAATAATTTTCTAAAGATTAAAAGGGAATCCGGTGTAAGTCCGGAACAGTACCCGCTGCTGTAAGTTCATTTTACCCGTTTTTAACATCTCTGGCCACTGTGAAATCTTCATGGGAAGGCGTTAAAAGCTGAACAAGTCAGAAGACCTGCCGTTTGTGCAATCCATCCTGCTTCGGGAAAAAAGCAGAAGAGAGAGATGTATGGGCTTTGTGTGCCCAATCCCCTCTTAGTTTCTATATCCCTACAGGTTTGGAGTCAGACTTACTGTTCACTCTAAATTTGTTACTCTTTATGTTGGAAATTACAGGGAATCATGTTTCCGGATTACTTTTACTTTTCGTATTAGGCTTGAGACATGGACTTGACCCTGATCACATTACTGTGATTGATGGATTTACTTACCGCCTTCATGAAACCAAAAGCCGTTGGGCTCGCTGGGTAGGAACTCTGTTTACATTCGGTCATGGACTTATGGTTACTGGAATTGCTTTATTCCTTAGCTTACTGCGGAACAGTTTTGAAGTACCCGAATCTCTCAACTTATTAATTGAATGGGTTCCATTGATTATGTTGGTCATAATTGGTATTTCCAATGTCATTAATCTCACTCAAAAACAAGAGGTAAAGACAGTTAGTCTACGTAAATGGTTACTCCCTACATCACTTACCTCCCACCTGAATCCATTCTCTATCATTTTGACTGGAATTATATTCGGATTCATCTTTGATACCTCTACTCAGATCGCTGCATTTGGGTATGCAGTTTCTGCTTCTGACCAATGGGTTTATGCAGTTATTGGAGGGTGTGTATTTTCAGGAGGTTTGATGCTTACAGGTACTTTCGACTCTCTTTATCTTAGCAAATTACTCCAGAAGTTTGATCAGAAACGGATTCGTAACCATCGCTTTAAACTCAATGTATTGATCACATTCATGTGTTTTGCAATTCCCGCCTACAAATTAAGCTGTATGGTTAATCCTGCACTGGAACTTGATGATTTCCAAAACAATGTAGTAGGGCTTGTATTTATAGGTTTAATCGCATTGTTGTATATCGACCTTTACATCCGTTACAAAATACATAGTAGAACAGCCCACTAATTTCATCAGATGAATTCTTTGACTATCAGTATACTTGGTTGTGGTTGGCTGGGATTACCTCTGGCAGAACATCTCTTTCAAAAAGGATATCCTATTAAAGGATCGACTGCATCAACTACTGATATAGAAAAATTAAAAGATCGAAATATTATTCCTTATCATCTTGAAATCACAGATCAAAGTATTTTCTGTGATGATCTTGCTGGATTTCTGTCCTGTGATATTTTGATTGTCTGCATTCCACCATCTCGCAGAGAAGACATTGAACACTATTATCCGGCTCAGATACAGCAATTAGTATCTGTCCTGAAAACATCATCTGTACAACACATTTTATTTATCAGCTCTACTTCTGTCTATCGGGATGTGAATCGGGAAGTAACAGAAGCAGAAACACAATTGGCAAAAAAAGGAAGTGGAAAAGCTTTGCATCTGTCGGAATATTTCTTACAACGCCAGTTTTCAACTACCTGTCTACGGTTTGGAGGGCTGATTGGCTATGACCGAATGCCACATCATTATCTCTACAAAAAGAAGCTGGTTACAGATGCACACACTCCATTGAATCTCATTCATCGAGATGATTGTATCCAACTAGTTGAAAAAATTATTGACAAAAATGTATGGGGAGAAGTATTTAATGCCTGTGCAGATACCCATCCTACACGAAAAGAATTTTATATGAAAGAGGCAACTGAATATGGATTATCTTTGCCTGAATTTTCAGACGAAACAGCAACAGGCTATAAAATCGTCCGTTCTGACAAAATCAAACAAAGGTTAGATTATACATTTATCTTTCCGGATATTCTGGCCATTTCAGCCATTGAAAAAAGCATCAACAAACACTAAATCTATTAACCGGTCAGTAGTGAAAAGAGGAATATTACTTTGTGGACACGGCAGTCGTGATAAAGAAGGCATTGAAGGCTTCAAGGAACTGGTGTTACTACTTAAACACTGTTATCCGGATCGTATAGTGGATTATGGCTTTCTGGAATTTTCTCATCCGGTATATGCAGCGGCAGTGGAGCGGATGTATCTGGAAGGAGTACGTGAAATTACGGCTGTGCCTGCCATTTTATTTGCCGGAGGGCATGCCAAGAATGATATTCCTTATGAGATGAATAGCCTGCAACAACAATATGAAGGCTTAACGATCAAGCTAGCCAGTCATATAGGCATCACTCCATCCATTCTCCAACTGGCAAAGAAAAATATTGAAATTCTGGAAGCTCAGCATCCACAAACAGATCGCAAAGAAACTTGTCTGCTTGTGATCGGAAGAGGTACCTCTGATCCGGATGCGAATTCAGATGTGGTAAAGCTTATGCGTATGTTATGGGAAGGGATGGGATTTGGATTTGGAACTACAGCCTATATTGGTGTAACAACACCTTTACTCAAAGACACCCTGCCTTTGCTGGAACGTTTGCCTTTCCAACGTGTGGTAGTGCTTCCAATCTTTCTTTTTACCGGAGTACTTTTAAAACGAATTTACGAACAGATAGATACCTTCAATAGCACCTCAGAGAAAGAATTTCTCTATACCAGTTCCTTTGAAACAGATGATCTGTTGCTCGAAGCCTTAAGTGAACGCATTACAGAAGCAGAAAAGGGAAGTCCTAATATGAACTGCCAGTTGTGTAAATATCGTACACAGATTGTAGGTTTTGAAAATGAAGTAGGAAAAGAACAAGTTGGTCATCACCTGGCTGTCAAAGGAATCCTATTTGAAGAGGATGAGAAGATTGAAGAGAAGAAAGGGCTGCTTTCTGGCGTAAAAAAGATTCTGGGCATTTAAATACAAATCAACACGAATTCATTGAAAAAAGGAAAGATATATGGTATTTCACTGGGTCCTGGAGATCCGGATTTGATTACAGTAAAAGGGCTGCGATTGTTACAAACAGTGGATAGAATTTACTATCCAGGCTCTGTAACTGAAGAACGTACGACAACCAGTTATTCTCTTCCTATCCTGAAAGCGTATGATCTGGATGAAAACAAACTGACAGGAATGTTTTTGAAGATGTCAGATAATCGGGATGAAGCCCAACAAACGTATGCCAATACATTTAAGCAAATGCTTACTGATTATCAGAATGGCCTGCAGATTGCGTTTGTTAGTGAAGGGGATATTTCTTTTTATAGTACCTTTTCCTATCTGTTAACCTACATTCAGCAACATCAGTTAGAAGTAGAAATTGTGGCTGGAGTTCCTTCGTTTCTATTGGGAGCAGCGGAGCATCAGATTCCGTTAGCCTTACTTACTGAAAAAATTGTCGTTCTGCCTCGTACAAGCAATGTTCTGCAACTACAACAGTATCTTTCTGATTTTGAAACGGTAGTTCTCATTAAAGTCAGGAGCATTTTACAGGAAATAATCCCTGTTATCCAACAACAGGCGGTAATGCTTTTCTATTGTGAACGTTTGGGTACAGCACAACAATTCATCAGCACCTCACTGGAAGAAATCATGAACCGTGATATTCCCTATTTTTCATTGCTCATTCTCAAAAAACAATTATGAAGTTAAGTGTTGTAGGCATTGGTCCGGGTGACAAAGATTATATTTTACCTATAGCCCAGCAAGTACTATCAGAAGCGGATATTGTGATTGGTTATAGTTACTACTTTCAGTTTATTGAACATTTACTCAAACCAGGCTGCGAATGTATTGGTAAAGAATTAAGCGAGGAAGAAGCCCGAGCTCAACTGGCAGTTGAAAGATGTGAGGATGGCAAACATGTAGCGGTTATCAGTTCCGGAGATGCAGGCATTTATGCGATGGCCTCTCTTGTCTATGAGTATGCCCGTCTGTCTGTAAATAAGGATATTGAACTTCAAACTATTCCAGGTATCAGTGCTTTTATTGCATCAGCAGGTAAACTGGGAGCTCCACTGGGTCATGACTTCTGTTGTATTTCATTATCTGATCTGATGACTCCCTGGAGTACCATTGAAAAACGTATTTTAGGAGCAGCAATGGGTGATTTTGTTACCTCAATCTATAATCCCCGCAGCAAAAAAAGATTCTGGCAGTTGGAGCGATTTCGTGAGATATTTCTTCAACACAGAAACCCGGATACACCTGTCGCGATTATCCGACAGGTTACACGACCAGATGAACAGATTACATTGACTACTCTGGAAAAAATGGATACCAGTTTAGTAGATATGTTTTCACTGGTGATGATAGGCAATTCTCAAACATACACGTTTCAAAACTTTCTGGTTACTCCACGAGGGTATCTATCCCGCAAACCACACACAGGACAACAGATACAAGACGAAAGCTTCCGTCAGATACAACAACAGTTAAAACGTACAGATCTTCATCCAGCCGATCAATGGGCTGTTATTCGTTGTATCCACTCAACGGCAGACTTTGAATATGAAAACCTGTATGAATCTTCTTTGGAGGCTATGACTCAATGGAACCTCTATCTAAAACAAGGTGGAACTATTGTCACAGATGTTACGATGGTACAAGCTGGTATTACCAAAGCCTTTACACAACAATACAAAAATCAGGTTATTTGTTATCTGAATGACCCTCGTGTTGAAGAGTTATCCATCCAAGAAGAACTGACTCGCAGTCAGGCTGCTATGCGAATTGCTACAGAGGAACATCCCACTGCCTTATTTGTAGTAGGCAATGCTCCCACTGCCCTGTTTGAGCTTTGTGATCAGTTGATTGACCAAAAGATTAAGCCTGCGGGCATTATTGCCGCTCCTGTAGGTTTTGTTAATGTAGTAGAGTCCAAATTAAAGCTAAAAGCTATTCCTACTGTTCCTTATGTTCTAATAAAAGGTCAAAAAGGAGGAAGTAATGTAGCAGCAAGCATAGTCAATGCAGCATTTACACTTGATTCATTTTACCAAACGGATACAGGTATATGACAGAAGGAAAACTATTTACTCAGGAAGATGTACAATTGCTGGAAGAGATTATTCTTAACCGCCGGGATGTAAGAGGAAATCGGTTTCTGGATAAACCATTGGAAGAAGATGTTCTGGACAAACTACTGATGGCAGCCCTGCATGCCCCTTCGGTTGGGTTCTCACAACCCTGGGAGTTTGTCATCATCAAAGATGAGACTGTTAAAAAGCAGATTCGGGAAAGCTTTGAAGAAGAAAATGAAAAGGCAGTCCAGTGCTTTTCGGATGAAAAACAGAAACAATATATCAAGTTAAAATTAGAGGGTATTCTGGAAGCCCCTGTGAACATTGCCATTTTCTATAAACCATCCACTGAAGTAGTACTGGGACAGACCAGTATGAAAGAAGCCGGCCTGTATAGTGTAGTATGTGCCATTCAGAACATGTGGCTGATGGCTCGGGCACTTAACATCGGATTAGGCTGGGTAAGTATTCTTGATGCGGAGAAGGTAAAGCAGATTTTGTCTGCCCCAGCACCTAATCAATTGATAGCGTATCTGTGTTTGGGATATGTAGACAGATTCTTTACACAGCCAGAGCTGGAAACTATCCAATGGGAAAAACGCAAAGAAAAAGAAAAAGTAGTTTTTTACAATACCTATTGAGAGCAGGTGGCAGAGTACATTGTAATAGGATTAGGCAACTCAACTGAGTTTAGATTACAGGAAGATATACTGTCCTGTTTGTCATCTCATACTATTTTCTCAGGAGGCAAACGACACTATGAACTGATCAAAGATAAGCTCCCCCCTATTCATCAATGGATTGATATTAAAGGGAATATGGAAGGTTTATTCAAACAGTTTCAAGCTATTGATCAAACTATTATTGTTTTTGCATCTGGAGATCCTCTGTTTTATGGGTTTGCCAGCACTATACAAAAATTTGATCCCAAGGCAACCCTAAAAGTATATCCCTGGTTTAACAGTATTCAGCTTTTATGTCACAAGACACATACTCCTTACCATCAGGTTACTTCTGTATCTGTACATGGTAGATCCTGGGATGAACTGGATACAGCCTTATTGCGTGGATTGCCACAGATTGGAGTACTCACCGATGCACAGAAGGCACCTGCGTCTATTGCACAACGAATGTTGGATTATCGGTTTGATAACTATACAATGGTAATTGGTGAAGCTTTGGAAAGTACTAATGAGCAGATTAGAACTCTGACTCTGGAAGAAGCTATTCATACTACAGCTCATCCATTAAACTGTATTTTACTCAAACAAACTAAACCAAAGCCGAAACCTTTTGGCATCCCGGATTCATCATTTGCCTACCTGGACAACCGTCCAAATATGATTACAAAAATGCCTGTGCGTATGGTAAGTTTATCTCAACTTGACCTGTCTATACGCCACTCTTTGTGGGACATTGGATTTTGTACAGGATCAGTAGCCATTGAAGCACGGTGTCGTTTTCCTCACCTGCAAATAACTGCTTTCGAAAAGCGCCCAGAATGTGACCAATTATTTGAGGTAAATACCCGCACACATTCAACACCCGGAATTGCTAAAGTAATGGGCGATTTTCTTGAGATAGATCTGAGTATACTTCAACAACCAGATGCAGTCTTCATAGGAGGACACGGCAATAGATTAGAAGAACTTATTCTAAAAGTCGATACCTGCCTGCAACCCAAAGGACGTCTTGTAATGAATGTAGTTCAACAAGCAAGTAAAACAAGTTTTATACAAAGCATTCAAAAACTCAAGTATGTGTTGCTGTCAGAGATGACCATTCAGGTAGATGAACATAATCCGATTACCATTTTAGCCGCTGAAAAACCCTAATGAACCGAATAGCTATTATTGCCAGCACAGACCGGGGAGTAACTCTGGGACTTATAGTACAAAAAGAGTTTCAGAAATCTGCTCTGGTATCTACACGTCCTTCCGAAAGAACTGAAGTACAGTCAATCACTTCTATTGCAGATTTTCTGCAAACCTCTTTTCACTCTTTTGATGCATTTATTTTTATTGGAGCTTTGGGAATTTGTGTTCGTAGTGTTGCTCCGTATATTCAGGATAAGAAAGAAGACCCGCCCATCGTCAATATAGATGATCATGGAAAGTTTGCCCAATCTGTTCTTTCCGGACATATAGGAGGAGCGAATGAACTCACCCATAAAATAGCAGCTATTACGGGAGCTCAGGCTGTGATTACGACCTCCAGTGATATCCAGAACATCTGGCAGCTGGATACCTTAGCCAATCAATTTGGGTGGAAAATAAGAACAACAAGTAGCCTTACTACATTAATCTCATTGTTTGTCAATAATAAACCAACTGTTGTCTTACTGGATATCAAAGATCCGGGAACAACCTATCTGGAAAAGAATAAACCCAATTTTGTTGATTTTTATTATGACTACCTGCAGATTGACTTTAGTCAATACGAACTTTTCATAGCAGTAACCTACAAAGTATATAATTCATCTCTGCCAACCCTACTCTATCATCCTCAGGTTCTACATGTAGGAATGGGATGTTCAAGAGGTATTGAAACTCATCTAGTGGAAGAATCTTTCAGGGATCAACTATCTCAACATCAGATAGCCATCGAGTCCATAAAATCACTTGGATCTATTGATATTAAATATGATGAAGAAGCATTTATTCAACTAGCACAAAAACTAGAGATTCCATTTTTTACCTGGACTGCAGATCAACTCAATACCCAACAAGTTAAAAATCCGTCAGAAACGGTTCGTGAAAAGCTGGGAGTAGACAGCGTGTCGGAAGCATCTGCCATGTTATCAGCCGGGAATCAGGATCTGTTGCTGGAAAAACAAAAGATCACAGTAGCTTCTGGAAAAAAATATACACTTGCACTGACTCTGGATAAGACAGCCCAACGAAAAGCGATGATTGCCATCATTGGAGCAGGTCCTGGTGACCCTGAACTAATTAGTGTTAAAGGCAAACAATTACTGGAGCAGGCAGATTTAATCTTATACGCAGGTAGCCTGGTACCAGAAGAATTACTTACCTATGCCAAGCCTGATACAATCATACGAAATTCAGCCAGTATGAACCTTGAGGAACAGATTGAATTGATGGTAGCCTATTATTCCCAAGGTAAAATGATTGTAAGGTTACATTCGGGAGACCCATCTATCTATGGAGCTATTCAGGAACAGATCAGCATATTTGAGGAAAGAGGCATGGATTACTTTATTGTTCCTGGTATCTCAGCTTTTCAGGCAGCAGCAGCTTACCTGAAATCAGAATTTACAATTCCGGAAGTAGTTCAAACCATTATATTAACTCGGGGTGAAGGCAATACTCCATTGCCAGAACATGAAAAACTTAACGAAATGGCACGTCATAAAGCTACCATGTGTATCTTCCTGAGTGCAACTATTGCTAAAACTGTCCAGGCTCAGTTGCTTGAACATTATCCGGAAGATACTCCTATTGCCATTCTATACCGGGTTACATGGAAGGATGAAGAAGTGTATACTGGTACCTTGAATAAACTTGCAGCAATCATTCGGGAACACAAACTTACCCGAACCGTTCTGATCATTGTAGGAGCAGCTATCGGAGCCCGCCAAAACCGATCTCAATTATATCATCCTGAACATAAACATATTTTCAGGACTGGAAAACCTGTAAAACTGTAAAAAATGATTCTGTTATTTGGAGGAACAACCGAAGGCAAACGAGTTGCTAGCTATCTGAATACAGCTCAGTTGGATTACATCTATTCAACAAAAACAGCCATTGAGTTTGAAAGCCATCCAAATGTACAATACCGATATGGAGCATTTACAGAAGATGACCTTGCTACATTTATAGATGAAAAATCTGTGAAACTAATTTTGGATGCCAGCCATCCTTTTGCATCCCAATTACATCAGACAATTGCTCAGGTAATAGAAAGGCATTCTATCCCGGTTATTCGTTTTGAACGGGTATATTTTGAAAAAGTCATTCATCCTAAAATTCATTATGTATCCTCCTTTGAGGCTGCTATTGAAAAATTGTATCAGCTGGAATGCCATCATTTACTTGCACTTACAGGTGTTCAAAGTATTATTCCTTTGAAACCGTACTGGTTTGAAAAACAAGTTACGTTTCGGATTTTACCAAGAGAGAGTTCTATTCAACAAGCTCTACAAACAGGACTGGCTGAGAAAAATATTATGACAGAAATGCCTGGACAGGGTACAACACAGGAGATACAGTTGATACAAAATCTGAGAGTTGATTGTTTACTTACTAAGAATAGTGGAGAATCTGGTTTTTTGTCGAGTAAAATAGAAGCCGCAATTCAAACCCAAACCAATTTAATTATTGTTGAACGACCGACAGTACCTGAATCGTTTCAAATTGTATACACAGAACAGGAACTAGCAGAGCAGTTAAAGACATTATATTTATGAGTTTGCAGCCCATTCCTTCTGGACCTTTACGAACAGGCTATACTACTGGATCTTGTGCAACGGCCTGTGCAAAAGCTGCTTTGCTCGCATTGATTAAACAAACATCAGTGCAACAAATAGATATAGAACTACCAATAGGAGAAACAGCCTCTTTTCAAATGAACTCTTGTCAATATTCACTCTTATCTGCTAGTTGTAGTACAATTAAAGATGCAGGTGACGACCCGGATGTTACACATGGAGCAGAAATAGGTTGCAAGGTTAGCTGGAACAATAACAATGAGATTATATTCTTACGGGGAGAAGGAGTAGGTATTGTAACACTTCCAGGTCTGGCTATTGACATTGGAGAGCCAGCAATTAATCCTGTTCCTCGTCAGATGATGATCAGAGAAGTGAGCCAGGTTTTACAAAGTCAGAATATAATAAAGGGCGTGAATCTGGAGGTCTTTGTCGTTAATGGCTCAGAACTGGCAAAAAAAACGTTAAATGCTCGTCTGGGCATTATAGGAGGGCTTTCCATACTTGGTACAACGGGTATTGTCAAACCATTCTCTGCCTCTGCTTATATTGCCAGTATTGAACAGGGAATAGATGTAGCCCTTGCCAATGGCTGTACAGACTTAATTATTAATTCTGGTGGACGTACAGAAAAGCAGCTGAAAAAACTCTATCCACATTTACCTGACTATGCATTCATTCAATATGGTAACTGGATTGGAGAAACTCTCCAAAAAATAAAAATGACTCCTGTGTCTAAAGTTGTCATGGGAATTATGCTAGGCAAAGCGGTAAAGCTTGCCAAAGGAGAGTTCAATACACATAGTGATCAATCGTCCTGGGATAAAGATTTTATCATCAGAGTTGCCACAGAGAGTGGATATCCATCGGCAATCTGTTCACAGATTCAGGAACTAACAATGGCACGAAGGCTCACGGAACTATTTCCATTTACAGAAAATGAACCATTTTATCAAACACTTTGCAGCTACTGTTATCAGCAATGTATCTCTGTAATTCCAGAAGTTAGCTTGTCTCTTTTATTATTTGATGCGAATGACCAAATGATTTCTTATCATTTACACTACTAATATATTCTCATTTCATTCTCTAATTTATAGTATCACATTGATTACACCATTGCTTTTTGATTCAATACTACTCGGTATACAACATTCGTTTGAACCTGACCACATGGCAGCTATTTCAGTGTTGGCATCCGAAAAAACCAACCAAAGAATGGGTCTGGCAAAGCTTATCTGGAGATCTTCTCAATGGGCTCTTGGACATTCTGTCTCCCTAATTCTTTTTAGTTTTTTTGCCTTACTCCTGAAAGCCATCTTTCCTATTTATATTTCATCTTATGCTGAAATAGCGGTTGGTCCTGTTATGATTTGGCTTGGCGTTTCTGCCATTCGCCGAAACCATCAGCTAAAAGAAATGATGGCTAGCCATAAAGCTATTCCAGATCACCTACATATTACCAATGCATTACATATTCATGGAAAACAAGGTGATGAGATTGCCATGAATCCTTTGAGTCGTTCATTTTGGATAGGTATGTTACATGGGCTTGCAGGTACAGGAGGGGCTTGTACTGTAGCATTGGTCCTGGCATCTAAAGATACATCTGTTGCTATGCTTGTCATTCTATTGCAGAGTATAGGTATCCTCTTCTCTATGACAATTTATAGTTGTGTATTAGCTTTTTCTGTTTCAAGATTCATTGAACGTAACCAGTTTGTCTTTAAACTAATTAATGCTCTTGTGGGTTTATTCTCAATAGGGATCGGCTGTGTATGGATTTTCAACGCACTGCAGGAATTTCTCGCCTGATTTACAGACGCTGATATTCATTGTATGTTTTACACTGTTTTTCTCTATTGTTAAGAAAGAAAAGATTTGTAAATTGATAGGCACATCTGGAAACTATGACCAGATAGTTAGATAAAATACCGCTTAATTTATGTTTGCAGAAGCAAAGTACCCTGAAAAAATAGATCCGGAAGAATTAGATAATTATCTTGAACAGGGTTGGTTTCGCATGGATCAAACCATATTTACCACTAACTTTCTGAATGTCAACAACAAGATATTCAGTGCAATTTGGTTACGAGTAGAATTACAAGACTTTGCGCCCAGCAAAACACAGCAGAAACTGCTGAAACAAAACGCCAGATTTCAGGTTTCTATCCAGAAAGCCTCTCTCACAGAAGAAAAAGAATCCTTGTTTGCTCGTTATAAACAAGGTATTTCGTTTGAAGCATCCTCTTCTCTTCGGTACCTCTTATATGGTAACTCCAGTGATACAAAATCTATTTACGATACATACGAAATAACTATGTATGATGGAGATGTATTAATAGCAGCAGGTTTTTTCGATATAGGAGGTAGAAGTGCAGCAGGTATCAACTCTTTTTATGATCCTGCCTATAAAAAATATAGTCTGGGTAAATTTCTGATTTATCAAAAGATGATTTACTGCCAGCAACTTGGCTTGCAATACTTTTATCCTGGATATTTTGTTCCCGGATATTCTGTGTTTGATTATAAACTGGACGTCGGCAAAAAATCCCTCCAATATTTACAAGTCCATACACAACAATGGGCACCCATTGAGGAATTTGAACACCAGCTTACTCCTTATCAGCAAATGCAGTTCCAGTTACAGTTACTACGAACAGCATTGAATGAAATGAGAATAGATGGAAAAATATGGCAATACAAGTTTTTTGATGCAAATCTATATCCGGACTTTGCAGAACTTCAGCTTTTTGATTTTCCTTTATTTCTGGATTGTTTTGAGGCTTCAAATCCCAATATTATCCCTGTCATTGTTTACGATATAAGAGATCAGCGCTATCACTGGCTTCATTGCAGAGCTGTGGGAAAAAATTCTATTCCGGAGATCATGCCTTCTATATATGCAGCCTATCTATTAAAGATAGAAAGCGAAATATTTTCAGCAGAAACACCACTAGAACTGGCAGGTGTCCTCAATGCCCGTATAATGCCCGTAAGCCATGAAATAAGTAATGAAAACATGTCTGCTCTCTCTTAAGTTTATAAACATACCCTTTCAAAAAATTGTAGTCCACTAAAATCCGCGGGTGAAAACCCATAAAAGAAAATTCTATCAGGTATAGAACCCTGATGAATAATTCCTTTATGGGTTGTTATATCATAAAAAAGGTTAGCATCATCCGGATCATCACATAAAACAGGAATTTTCCATCCCCATGGCTTCCAGTTTGGATCTAGAGTATTATCAATCCACTCAAAGTTGAAAGCAACAGGATTAAAATAATATCCTGTTACATCTACCTCATCTTCTTCATTTGTGATGGTAACTATATTGCTTGCAGTTTTTATCATTCGGGAATGATAGGTAGTATGAACATTTAAAGCGATCCACTGAGAACTTAAGCGCATTGAAGTCAGGGTAGCAGTATAAAAGGCAAATAAATCTCTGACATATAATCCAAAATGTTCAGCATGAGTTGGTGCCTTTACATCATTTATCTGTATTATAGTCTGAGGCGTACCTATACCTATTTCCGACTGTATTTTCAGATAAGCTGATTTTATTGATTCAGAATCTGCAGTTTCCCAGCCAGATGATCGAATAGCAAGTTGATTACTCATAAATTAATTTTATTTTACCCAAATTCTATTTCTAAAATTTTTTCCTTTCTTTTCTTACAAAAGAAAAAATAATTAATAATTATTCTGATATTTAGGCAAGTATTTCTCGTCTACGTTATATCTATCTTCTTACTAAATGAAAATTACATACTTACTTTCATTCCTCATAGCAATCGGAATGTTAAATAGTTGTACCTCCAAGCAGGAGAAAGCAACTACAGCCACATCAGCAGTCATTTCTATTATTCCTAAACCAGTGAAACTGCAAAAAGGAGAAGGGTCTTTTGTGATAAACAATGATACAAAGATACTAGTAGATGCAGGAAATGAAGAGTTAAAAAAGATTGCGCAAACACTTGCCGATCAGTTTCAGAAAGCGGGTAATCTTACCATCAATGTAGAGGAAAATACAGGAAATACAGATAAGAACATCGTGTTTACACTGAAAACACCTCAGGATTCTCTTGGTAAAGAGGGATATACTCTTTCTGTAACAGACAAAGGAGTAACTCTAAAAGCCAATCAAGCCACTGGTATTTTCTATGGTTATCAAACTATTCGCCAGTTGCTTCCTACAGCCATTGAAAGCTCTGGTGCCGTGAATAGTATTACCTGGAGCCTCCCTGTAATCGAAATTACCGACACACCTCGATTTGTATGGAGAGGTCTTCATCTGGATGTTTCCAGACACTTTATGCCGAAAGAGTTTGTCAAGAAATACATTGATCTTCTAGCATTTCATAAGTTAAATACCTTCCATTGGCATTTGACAGATGACCAGGGATGGCGTATTGAAATCAAGAAGTATCCTAAACTGACAGAAATTGGAGGATGGCGTAAAGAAACATTAATTGGGCATGCAGGTGAAAAAGTGGAACGCTTTGATGGCAAACGGTATGGAGGTTTCTATACACAGGAAGAGATCAAAGAAGTAGTTCAATATGCAAAAGAGCGTTATATCACAGTTGTACCAGAAATTGAGATGCCAGGACACGCAATGGCAGCTATCGCCGCTTACCCTGAACTTGGTGTAACAGGAAAGCCCGTTGAAGTTGGTACGAAATGGGGGGTATTTCCAGATATTTTTAATGCAGAAGATAAAACATTCTCCTTTCTGGAAGATGTGCTGTCTGAAGTTATTACGCTATTCCCAAGCGAATATATTCATGTAGGTGGTGATGAAGCGATTAAAGATTATTGGAAGACATCACCTGTGATTCAGAAAAAAATCAAGGATCTTAAATTAAAAGACGAACACGAATTACAAAGTTATTTTATTCAGCGTATTGAGAAGTTTTTAAATGCAAAAAGCAAAAAACTAATAGGCTGGGATGAAATTTTGGAAGGAGGTATTGCACCAAACGCAACTATTATGTCCTGGAGAGGTATAGAAGGTGGTATTGCAGCAGCAAAAGCACACCACAATGCCATCATGACTCCAGGAGACTTTGTATATTTTGACCATTATCAAGGTCCAGAAAAAACTGAACCACTGGCTATTGGAGGCTTCCTACCATTAACCAAAGTATACTCTTATGAGCCTGTTCCTGCTGAACTATCAGCCGAAGAAAGCAAGTACATTCTTGGAGCCCAGGCCAATCTATGGACTGAATATATAGAAACACCTGAACATGCAGAATATATGGTATTTCCCCGAGCCAGTGCTTTAGCTGAAGTTGTCTGGTCACCTAAAGAACAGAAAAACTGGGATGATTTTGCCAAGCGTATTCCTCAACAACTGGAACGATATAAGTATCTGAATGTAAATTATGCTAAAACGGCATTTGATGGTAAGTAAATAAGAAAAGGCCTCATTTATCTAAAATGAGGCCTTTTCTATAAACCTTTCCTTTCAACCCTATATGTCAGATTTTTAACTGATAATATCCCCGAATAGCTAGCAATTCGTCTAAAGAAGAACAATATCTAAATAGATTATGTAGTTCTTCTTGTTGAAATCTATGAATTTCTTCAAAAGACAGGAACGCCACATCTTCCAATACTTGTTGCGCTAATTCGGGATCATATCCTTTACGTAAGACTCCACCCAAAATAGTTACACGAAAAAAAAGCTCAACTGCATGCAATGAATTTCCTGTAAATTCATTTACAAACATAAACTCTCCTACTTCAATCTTTAATCCTGTTTCCTCTTCAAATTCTCGAATCAATGTTTCAGGTGCTGTCTCTCCTACCTGCATTCCCCCTCCGGGTGGACACCATAAATCTCCTGTCCGGGTCACATGACGCAGATTGACAAGCAATACCTTATCATCCTGAATACAGATACCGCATACTCTGACTCGCAGTTTATTTCCAAATTTTTGCAATATTTCTTCTGACTGCATAATAGTATTAAAATGAGAATGCTATAATTAAAATAGTACTTTCCAAAGTTTTTCGTACCTTTACATTATTTCACAAACCATTACTAATGGTATAGATGAGAAATAATAGATAATTCTTCGTAAAAAACAGGATCTCAGCAAATATAAATCCTCCCAGCTTACACTTAACTATTTATTTTAACCAATGCCCGTTACTACTTCACTAGCAGAACTATTAAAACAGAAATTTCCTCATACTCCTACCCAAGGACAAGCGGAATTATTTGAAATGCTGGACGAATTTATTGCTGACAAAGAAATACTACTTCCTGTCTTTCTTCTAAGAGGATATGCAGGAACAGGAAAAACAACGATCTTAAGTACATTGGTCAAGATTATCAAAAAGTTTGGGTACAAAACCATCCTTATGGCTCCGACAGGACGTGCAGCAAAGGTAATGGCCCAATACTCTGGTAAAAAAGCCTGGACAATACATAAAAAGATATTCTGGCAGAAAACAGATGCTTATTCAGGCAATATGGTATTTGAACGCCAGCCTAATTACAATACCAGTACCTTATTCATCATAGATGAGGCGTCTATGATTGATGATGAGGCAGACTTCATGGGAGGCCGAGGATTACTTGCAGAACTGATTGATTATGTATTTGAACACCCATCCAATAAATTATTACTGGTAGGTGATGCAGCACAGTTACCTCCTGTAGGCAAAACCTTAAGTCCGGCCCTGGATAGCAGCTATTTACAGAGAACATATGACATTAGTGTACGCGAAAAAGAGCTTACAGAAGTAACTCGTCAGGGAGAGACATCAGGGATATTACACAATGCTACCTATATTCGTAATAGTCTTATTAACCTAAAACTAACAATAGAATTACAAACTCGTGGATTTAGAGACTGTTATAAAATGACAGGTGAACGTTTGGAAGATGGTTTACGGTATGCGTATGATAAATTTGGCCGTGAAAATACCATTATCATCACACGATCGAACAAAACAGCGGTACAATACAACCAATATATACGCCGGCAAATCAACTCTTCAGAAAGTGAAATTGATGCAGGAGATTTATTAATGGTGGTTCGAAATAATTACACTGTATTGGGTGAAGACGCTCCGGCAGGGTTTATTGCCAATGGCGACTTTGTTGAGATAAAAAAAGTAAGAAGCTTTGAAGAAATGCATGGATTTCGCTTTGCCAATGTAGAACTAACATTGATTGACTATCCGGAATACCCATCATTTGAGGCTAAGATCCTTCTGGATACACTACACACAGTAGCGGCAAGTTTAAGTTCTGAAGACAACAAAAAATTATATGATAGCGTCTTACAGGATTATACACATATTCCACGAAAAACAGAGCGAGTTGAAGCAATTCGGAAAGATCCTTACCTGAATGCACTACAGGTAAAGTTTGCGTATGCACTTACCTGTCACAAGTCACAAGGAGGACAATGGTCTGCTGTTTTTGTTGATCAGGGCTATTTAACAGATGAAAATCTCAATCCAGAGTTTTTACGCTGGCTCTATACTGCCATCACTCGGGCAACGGAAGAGGTATATTTCATGAATTTTCATACAAAGTTCTTTAATAGTTGATTTAAAGTTGGTCTCTAAGAAAAATGGAATGTAATTTGTACTCAATCTGATATCTTACTGTTATTATCATGCAAAAGAACCTAAGCATTCTCACTTTAAAAACTATTTTACTTATACTATCAGGTATTGTATGTATAGTATTTTCAGCGGAAGCTCAGAAAAGTAAGTACAGAGGGAAAGCAAAGCCTAAAAGCAAAGTAATATACAGTGCAAGAACTTCTTCCAAATACCGTTCTAAAACAGCTTATCGTAAACCTACACGTTCCAGTCATTTGGTTAGTTCGGTTATTGTCTCTAACCCAACTATAGTACGTAGTCAGGCGGCGTTTTCTTTTACTAGTCGCTGGTATGATTTCGGAGATGTCATCCAAGGTGAAAAAGTTACACATACTTTTCCATTCAAAAACACAGGCAAAGATCCTCTGATTATAAGTGTGGTTCAGCCAACTTGTGGCTGTACTGTAACAGAATGGACCCGCACTCCAATTCCTCCAGGACAATCAGGCGATATTACGGTTACATTTGACAGTAAGTCTTCTCTTAACCAACAAAATAAAACCATCACGGTTGTATCGAATGCGGCAACCGGTAACGAACGTCTATATATCCAGGGTAACGTTCTTCCAAAACGGTAATATGGTATTTATTAACTTTACAAATTAAAGGGTTTGTAAAACTGAAACTCTAATTATCAGGTTATCTTGTTTAATACTTTTTGTTTTTCTCTCTAAAGCATAACTTTGATCGCAAGCTCTCAGAAATAATATACTTTATAGTATTTCTGCTGGTTTGTTATTTCCCAACCACTTCATTTTACCATTTAGTATGCATTATTCTTTTATCCGCTTCAGTACAATCTTTGTACTGGCAGGTTTATTATTTACATCTGCAACAATTAAAAGTCATCCTCCTAAAAACAACTTTACTGTAATTGCCTACTATGCAGGTGGCACCAAAGACATTGATCAGTATCCTATTGAAAAATTAACACACATCATTTTCAGCTTTTTACATCTGAAAGGAAATAAGTTTACTGTAGATAAAAAAGAAGATACGTTAACTATTCAACATCTGGTAGCACTTAAGAAACGTAATCCCAATCTGAAGATTCAGCTTTCTTTAGGAGGTTGGGGAGGCTGTGAGACATGTTCGCAAGTATTTTCTACACCAGCGGCCAGACAAGAATTTGCGGAGTCTGTTAAAGCAGTAATGGTTTACTTCAAAACAGATGGTATTGATCTGGATTGGGAATATCCTGCGATAGAAGGCGTTCCCGGACATCAGTATCTTCCCGCAGATAAAGACAATTTCACAGATCTTGTACAACGCCTCCGCACAACTATGGGCAACAAATATGAGATTAGCTTTGCAGCTGGTGGATTTACTACTTATCTCGAACAGTCAATTGACTGGAAGAAAGTAATGCCTCTTGTAGATAGAGTAAACCTTATGACATACGATCTGACAAATGGTTACAGTACCACTACAGGACACCATACTCCTCTTTATTCTACAAGCGTTCAAAAAGAATCAACAAATAATGCCGTTAAATATCTGGAAGCATTGGGGGTACCCAAAAATAAGCTTGTAATTGGTGCAGCTTTTTATGGAAGGATTTTTGAAAATGCAGCTCCTGAAAACAATGGCCTGAATCAGAGTACTAAATTCAAACATGGTGTTGATTACAAAGGACTGCCTGAATTTCTAGTAAAGAACAAAAACTTTCATTCGTTTTGGGATTCCACAGCTCAGGCTCCCTATATGTATGATGCTACGCAAAAGCTTTTCTTTACCTATGATGATCCTCGATCTATTCAAATCAAAACCAAATATGCTCTTGATAAGAAATTAAATGGTATCATGTTCTGGGAATTAAATAATGACGTCCCCAAAGGTGGCTTACTAGATACAATAGATAAAACAGTAAAAGAATATAGTTCAACTAAAACAAAATAAATAAGGAAAGGCTTCTGCATACCCTAACAGAAGCCTTTTCTCATTTAGTATTCCAATTACTCTCCATTGGCAACAACCCAGGCAACCAACGCCCACCCCACAATCATTAAAACACCTCCAATTGGCGTAATTGCTCCTAACCAGCGGATTCCTGATAAACATAGAATATAGAGTGATCCCGAAAAAATCAGTGTTCCCCCTAAAAAAGAATATCCAGCGTAGGTTAATAAGCGACTCTCTATACGATAGGCTAGCAATCCAGTAATTAGTAAAGCAAAGGCATGGTAAAACTGGTATTTAACAGCTGTTTCATAAGTATCTAATCGCTGTGATGCTTCCAGCATAGGTTTTAGAGCATGTGCCCCAAACGCGCCCAGTCCTACTCCTAAGCCCCCCAATATGGCCCCACTCAGTAAAAGAAATTTTTGCATAAGAATAAAGGTTACTTGAAAAGATTTTTGGTATAAAGTGTCAAAAAAACAAGAGATAAGTATATAAAGTAAATGAATAGCAAATGTCCATTCAGATATGATATTCTCTATTCAAATCCATACAAGATACTTTTCCTTTATATTTCCCGACAAATAACATGTAAAAATTATATCTTCAAAACCTGAAGATTTATTTGTCAGTTAAAAGAGCAGCAATCTAAACTCAACCAGATACTATTATGAATAAATGCATATTCTTAGATCGGGATGGTGTATTAAATGAAGAAATTGGTACCTATGTTTATAAACGTGAGGATCTTATTATTCCTCAGGGAATGCCCGAAGCACTTCAACAATTAAAAAAAGCAGGTTATTTATTGGTTGTTATTACCAATCAAGCAGGAATAGCTATGGGTAAATACACCAGAAAGGAAGTGCTAGATTGTCACAGTAAAATACAGGAAGCCTGTGGTAATGTATTGGATGCACTCTACTATTGTCCACATCATCCAGATTATGATACAGCATCGCTTACAAGAAAACCAGATTCATTGATGATTGAAAAAGCTATTGCTAAATTTAATATTGATAGAAATCAATCCTGGATGGTAGGTGACAGGCAGCGGGATATAGAAGCAGGGAATAAGCAACAGATAAAAGGAATCTTTATATCAGCTCAAGAACCATCTCCTTCAACGGCAATTTATAATGCAAAAAATCTGTTAGAGGCTAGTCGGTTCATTCTTCAATCCTCTACTGAGGCTTAATAAAAAATCCACAAAGTTACTTCAAGAACCTTGTGGATAAAATATAAATAGGCAAAGCAGAAGTTATCCGCTCTTTGCTAAAGATCAAATAATGTAAGAGATATTGGAAAAAGGGTAATAATTAATTATTACCCTTTTCAGCTTGCTTTACACTTGCATGTAGTTTCTCTACACCATTAGCCTTAGAATAAGTAGGGCATGTGTATTTTTTAGCACAAGCAGATAGACTGGCAACAACAACCAATCCTATAAGTAATACCTTTTTCATGGAATGATTTTTTCTTTTTAGTTAATCAAATATACAGATCTTTTTTGACTTCAAATAAATAAGTCATTGATTTCTTTAGACTTAGGTTGAAGTCTAATGTAATATTTTACAAGTTTCTATATATTAGTACAATAAGCATGCCTATTTGTAACCTAATATTTTTAACATTGATTCACTAGTCTGCTCAGGAGCAAATAAACTAGTCACAATATTGCCCTTTTCATCCCGATCGATAATAACATGCTGCGGAGCAGGAATTAAGCAATGTTGAATACCTCCATAGCCTCCCAGCGACTCCTGATACGCTCCTGTATGGAAGAAGCCAAGATATAATTCCTCATCTGTTTCAATCTGGGGTAAGAACACTTCTGAAATATGTGCTTCTGAATTATAATAATCTAAGCTGTCACACGTTAATCCGCCTAAATTCACTTTATGGTAAGGATTATCCCAGTTATTGATAGCCAACATGATAAATTTCTGATTCATACCCCATGAATCAGGTAGCTGAGTGATGAATGAACCATCAATCATATACCATAATTCTTTATCATTCTGCAACTTCTGATCCAAAACAGAATAAATAACTGCACCACTCTCCCCAACAGTAAAGCTTCCAAACTCAGTAAAGATATTTGGAACAGGCACATTATTCTTCTCACAGATCCATTGAATATTTTCAATAACCTGCTCAGCCATGTACTCATAATCATACTCAAACTGCAAAGAAGTTTGAATAGGGAATCCACCTCCTATATCAATAGTATCCAGCTCAGGGCAAACTTTTTTCAGCTCACAGTATTTATAGACAAAACGGCTTAATTCACTCCAGTAATAGGCAGTGTCTTTCACACCCGTATTAATGAAGAAGTGAAGCATTTTTAATGTATACTTCGGATTATCCTGAATGCGATTCTTATAGAAATCTGTAATGTCGTTGTAACGAATGCCTAAACGGGAAGTATAAAACTCAAAATTGGGTTCCTCATCAGCAGCAACACGAATGCCAAGCTGCATAGGTACATTCACAGCAGCATCATATGCATCCAATTCCTTCAGATTGTCCAATACAGGAATGCAATTGACAAAGCCATCATTCACCAATTCACTGATATATTGAGTATAGAGAGGTCTTTTATAACCATTACACACAATATATCTGTTCTTATCCAGTGATCCTGCTTTCTCCAGTGCCCTTACAATAGGAATATCATAAGCAGAAGAGGTTTCAATATGGATATCATTCTTTAATGCCTCTTCAAGCACAAACTGGAAATGAGAAGATTTTGTACAATAACAATAGGTATAAGAACCTGCGTAATTGAATTTTTTTATCGCATCATTAAAGATCTCTTTTGCATACTGTATATGCTCGCTAATCTTTGGTAGATAAGTCAGCTTTAATGGGGTGCCATATTTACGGATAATATCCATCAAAGGAACACCATTAAATAACAACTCATTGTTCTTCACCTTCAGTTCTTCCGGAAACTCAAATGTCTGGTCCACCAGGTCTATATAACTCTTCATTGGTGGTGCTTTCATTTTCGGTGCAGGCTTCTTCTTCGCACGCATGGCGGCTGTGTTCATCGGCAGTGTAAGGTGTTAGAAATGGTTATTTTATACGAATAATAGATTATTAAGTTTACTATTTCTCTGTTATAGTTAACAGACCTTTTTCTCGTAAATCGGCTTGGCAAAATACAATTATTCTATTACAATTATATCTGAACAAAGCTGGTTACAAAACTATTAAAAAAAATACGTTACAATGCTGTTTTAAGTTCAGTTTTTAGCAAAAAAATGTACACTTGCCATGTATACGCAAAATAAAATCCAGCAGATTCAAAATCATAAAAAAAGCCTGTAAATGATTACAGACTTTCGTAAAATAACACTATACGAATACAGGAACAGAACTCATGTATGTTTACTATGGCTAATTCATTTCAGTATACACTGTTTCAACCATGATTCTCTGTTATTGACAAAATTCAGGATTGCTTAGTTTAATAGGCTTGTCCAACCATAAAAACAGCATTTCCAAATAACAACTTTCCGCTATGCCAGAACGCTCGGAAAACAGGATTCTCAGCCATATAAATTATTTGTCCACGTCCCATTTCCTGTACACCAAAAATCGCAGAGTTTTGTAGCTTGGCTTTGGTTTTATAACCAACATGTCCAGCTGTGTAGTTTGTAGTTTGCAAATATCCTACATTCCATCCTTTTTTCATCAGTTCATAAGGAGAGTTGTTTCTAAAAAGTATAGCAATACTCTTATCATATCCAAAAGCTAAGGGATGTGTATTATCTAATGTCACCTGGTAAATGCTGCCTTGAATATCTTCTGCAATATACTCCCGGTCTCTGTGCCCATAGATCTTTAATGTATCAGCAGGCGAATTAACTTTTTTGGGTGAAGGTTTGTCTTCATCTTTCTTTTTCCATTCAAAATCAGCTTTTTCTCCCAATACTTCAGCCGCATTTTCTATGGCAATTACTTTACCCCCATCCTGAATCCAATCTTTCAGTTTGTTTATCATTCGTTCATTCCATACACCACTATAAGATCCAGAAGGTAAAATAAGGATATCCAGTTGTTGCAAAGGAACAGAACTAAGCCGACTTACATCTATTACAGAGATTGGATAATGAATTTGCTGCTCAAAGAAATGCCAAGTAGAACTAAACCCATCTGTACTAATACCACTTCCTGTTACAAGGCCAATACGTGGAGCCTTAATAAAATGATTGTAGTCAGAACCAAAGTCAAACCCTTTGTCAACAAACCCAGTAGATACGGGAGTTGGTATAATACCTGCTAACTTAGCCTGATCAGTAATAAAAGTATCAAATGCATCTCCCAAAGCTTCATTACCTGTCCGAGTAATTAACAAAGTTCCAGAAGCGAAGGTTTTCCCATTCATTTCAAACGCTACTTCACTATTTCGGATCTTAATTTTTTTCTTTAGCAAAGCAGATAAAAACTGAATGTCCCGTAAATCTTTCCATTCAACCAGATACGCATAGGGTTTAGCTACCGCAGGAGGTTGTGCAGAAGTTGGACTTTTAGGTTTATCCGATGTATTGCCACTAGCAATTGCATCAGGCAATCCATAGGCTTTCACTCCAAATGCATAAGGTATTGCCCAGGATGTCAGGTCATAGGTAAGAGAATCTTCGAGCATAGGCTTAGGATCAAATAAAGCACGCAGCATCACTGACTTAGGCTGGTAAGCACTAATAACCAGATCATTTTCTTCTATTTTAGCCGCTTCACTCTTTCCTGTAGCATAGTTAAATCCTTTTACTGAGCCTCCTTTATTTGCATAACTATACCGGATACCATTTCTATCCAGAAGTTGTGCAATGCTTTGCACTTTCGATTCATCCCCCTTTGCTTTGATCAGATATCCTTTATAGGCACCTTGTGGATTATTGCGGGATTGGTCAAAATAAGTCTTAAATTCTTTTAATACCTGATCTCCGTGTGAAGCAACAGCTTCAATGCTGGCATAACTAGCTGCTACATGATGAGCAATTCGCTTTGTTAAAGTTAGGGTATCTCCTTCAGAAGTTACATAACCTAATCCAGCCCGTCCGCTTCCACCTTGCTCATAGGTCATTCCGATTGCGCCATTGAAAGAAGGCCAGGTATCACCAAAACTTGGATAAAGCAGATCATACTTTTCACGTGTAAAATACAACCAATAGTTCTTATCAAAATACTTTCTATTCGCCTCACCTATATGCTGCTGAAACTGACGCTGCCAAGGTGTAAGTGCTTCATGATAGGGTTTAGCCGACGGAGCAAAATAGTAGGGAGACTCAGGTCCCATTTCATGAAAGTCAGCATGTAGATGAGGCATCCATTGATTATATAAGGCTACTCTTTGCTGAGTTTCCTGTTGAGTCTGCCAAGCCCAGTCTCTGTTCAAATCAAATAAATAATGGTTAAAACGACCTCCTGGCCAAGGTTCCTGATGTTCTCTTGAAAAAGGTAATGGTTGATAAGGAAAGTTAGCTACCTGCTTATACCACTGTACGTACCGTTCATGTCCATCCGGATTCAAACAGGGATCAAGAAGTACAACCATGTTTTTGAGCCATCCTTGTATCTCTGTATTTGTAGGGTTTACCAGATCATATAAAACCTGCATGACAGCTTCTGATGAAACGGCTTCATTACCATGGACATTATAGCTCAACCAGACAATTGCAGGCTGAACTGAGGAAGGAGTTCCTGATACCAAGCCTGTTATCTTCAGGTTATTGGTACGAATTTCTTCCAGTCTGTTCATATTTTCCGGAGTGGCCACAGCCATTACCATTAATGGACGCCCTTCATAGGTTTGACCATAGGGAACAAGCTTACACCGATCTGTGGCTTGGTTTGCTACTGTTTCAAAGTAACGTACCAAACGGTCATGTGGTGTAAACTGATCTCCAAGCTTATAGCCAAGAAATTTCTCTGGAGTAGGTACATTCTGTGCGGTTGCAGGAAGAAACGACAGAAGAATAACACACAATTGGAAGAAAAAAAATCTACATAGTTTAGTTTTCACTACGCATAGGTAGGTATTCTTCCATAAGTGCAATATATTATTTTGACTATACAACAGGTAGTCTCTTTTTTTCATAGAAAATCGATAAAATGGTTTGTTAAAATTCGGATACTGCAAAATGCGGAAATAAAATGATTTTGACAAAGACCTATATTTGAGGTAACTTTCGAGAAACAGGAATAATTTTACCTAAACCTGTGCTATTTAGGCTATAAAAGTTGACAGATTGTCCATAGACAACTGAGAATTAAACAAATGGATACTTCTTTTATTTCGTACTACTCCTCTCCTATTGGCTGGATTGAAATCACAGCCACTCATGAAGGAATTTCATCTGTACTATTTGTTGAAAATCAGACCAAAGCGGTCTCTGAACATCTTCCTAAATTTATTCTTGATTGCCAAATACAATTGGAGGAATATTTTAAAGGACGTCGTCTTACTTTTGATCTTCCTCTTATTGTAAAAGGAACCGAATTTCAAGTACAGGTTTGGGAAGAACTTGCTAAGATCCCCTATGGAAAGCTGACCACATACAAAGCATTAGCGTATAAATTAAAAACTCCAGCCGCCATTCGGGCTATCGGCAATGCCAATAGCCGTAATCGTCTTTGTTTGATTATACCTTGTCATCGTGTGGTGGGTAGTGATGCCAATATGGTAGGTTATGCAGGGGGAATATGGCGCAAGGAATGGCTGATTGAACATGAAGCTAGCAATGGAGGTGGCTATCAACAATTAAAGCTGTTTTAATGCTATTTCATTTTCTTAAAAAACCAGAAAATTATTGACAATAATTAATTATGAAGATTGATCAACTAACATTTACACGTTTTTTAGCAGCTATTTCCATCGTAATTTATCATTATGGCCTATCTATATTTCCATTCTCACAAACAATTATCAAGCCTATATTTGAATCAGCTAATTTGGGTGTTAGTTATTTCTTTTTATTATCAGGCTTCATTCTGACCATTGTATACTATGATAAAGCCACAATTAATATAAAAGAGTTCTGGATTGCCCGATTTGCAAGAATATATCCGGTATATCTTTTTAGTCTTTTTTTAATATTGATACCAAAAGTATATGCAAGTGGGATGGGAGTATTGCTTTCAACAAGAATGTTTACACATACACTATTACTTCAGTCATGGTATCCTCCTTATACCATGAAATGGAATTATCCAGCATGGTCATTGTCGGTCGAAGTGTTTTTCTACTTTATATTTCCATTTTTTATATTTTTTGCTCGTAAATGGAGACTTAAAAAGCTAGTGCTGTCCTCTTCACTCCTATGGATTGCGAGTATGACAGCCTATTATATTCTTTCAAAGAAAGATCCTCTTAGTTCTAACCTCTTCACTCTTATTAACTTCAGCCCAATTTTTCATCTAGCTACTTTTATCGTTGGAATTACAACGGGTCGCATCTATAAGGAAATAAAACCTCTAACAAATGAAATCATAATACAGAGTATATTATTTTTCGCCATATTACTATTCCTTATTTGCATATATTTAAAGGCAACTTTTATTCCAGGCATTTTTATACCACTATTTAGCCTAATTATTCTGACATTGTCATGGAGTAAGGCAGGTTTATCGGCCTTATTATCAACACCTCTATTTGTCTTATTGGGAGAAATAAGTTTTAGTATATACATATTACAAGAACCTGTTAGGATTTTGTATAACTTAATATTTGGAGAATTCATTGTTTCTTCCATAGTGCATTTTTATATGTATGTAGTTGTACTCATTGGTAGTTCATTTATTTGTTATAGATTTATTGAAATCCCGATGAGAAATAAAATCAGGCAGTACATGCATAGACATAAAACTCCAGAATATTCAATTTCTAAATAATAAGCCTAACCTTAATTCAAGTAAGAAAAATGCCAAGACAAAATATTCTGACCGGCTCTCCATGGGAAGATAAAATGGGCTACTGTCGTGCTGTTCGTATTGGAAATACCATAGAAGTATCCGGAACAGTCGCTATGGTGGATGGAGAAAAAGTAAAAGCGGATGATGCCTATGCACAAACTCAAAACATTCTGGAACGCATTGAAAAGGTATTGGAGCAAGCCGGTGCTACCATGAAAGATGTAGTGCGCACCCGTATATTTACAACAGATATCTCACAGTTTGACAATATAGCCAAAGCTCATGGAAGCTATTTTAAAGACATTAAACCAACTACAAGTCTCTATGAGATAAGTAAGCTGGTTGCTCCTGAATACCTGGTTGAAATAGAGTTCACTGCGATTGTTGAATAAACATTCCAAAGCTTACTTTATATCTTTCAATTATACTACTAGACAAAATGTAAAAAGGGTAAAAAAATAGAGTCAAAAAGGAGAAATTTGTAGTGGCTAAACAAACAAAAAACTCCCCATGACTCTACTATCCAAACTTAGTCGATTGCCTGGAA
>JASJOS010000014.1 GCA_030068525.1 Xanthocytophaga flava | reverse complement strand
GCTACCCGTTCGACTTGCATGTATTAGGCCTGCCGCTAGCGTTCATCCTGAGCCAGGATCAAACTCTCCATAGTATATGAAGTTTTGTCCTTTATTACTATTGCTAGTGATAAAGAACAGTGTCTGTCCCGATAACTCTCTTATTAAAGGAATCAAGTTGACAGTTTGTTTTCAATCCTACGATTTTAACAAAACCTTACCTTGCTTTATTTGCTTGCTATCTTTTGCTTCAATCACTCAAAGAACTTCTCTTCCACTTTTGGAAGATAGACCTATATACTAGGTAATACTTATTTTTTTACTCTCTTTTCTTTGCTTAAAAAACTTTTGTAAAATTTGGTTTTCCTATTTTAGATTCTTACTTTTACTTTATCACTCTTGCTTTTCTCTCTTTCAGAATCGGGATGCAAAGGTAAGTTTCTTTTTCTTTTCTGTCAAGTGTTTTGTGAAAATTTATTTTTTTTATTTCTTCGCTACTTAACTTTCTTATCGCCTCTACCCTCTGTTCACTTTATTTCTTCTGCTTTTTTGTTTCTTTCTGCACCTTGTCAGCGAATTGGGATGCAAAAGTAGAGGTTGTTTTTGATTACTGCAAGAAAAAGCTAAAATTTATTTTCTTTATTTTTTCTTGTTCTGACCGTTTTCTTCTCTTGATTTCTGAACAGGGTTACAAAATTATATGACCCGACTCTATTCTCCAAATATATTTTCAACTTTTTATAGATTAAGATTATAGTAAATCAATAACTCTCTCTATATCAATCAAAACAGCAAATATGCCTTCTTCAACAGCAAAGTTAAAGAAGGCATATTTGTTTATTTATAGGCAGAGATTGTTTCGATTGTGCCATCAGGGCGATGTGTCAGTTCAGTAACTTTGACACTTCTCAAATGAGTTTTACCACCGGATAAAGAACTATCATGATAAAATAAATACCACTTTCCTTTAAACTGAACGATGGAATGGTGATTTGTCCATCCAATAACAGGCTTAAGAATTATACCTTGATAAGTAAACGGACCATAAGGACTGTCACCAATAGCATATACAATATAATGTGTATCACCTGTAGAATAAGAGAAATAGTACTTGCCATCATATTTATGTAACCAGGATGCTTCAAAAAAACGACGATCATGATCTCCAGCTAATAAAGGTTTTCCGTCTTTATCCAGAATTTGAATATCTCTTACTTTTTCATCAAAGTGGAGCATGTCTTTACTGAGTCTGGCAACTTTAGGACTTAGAGCTACTTCATTAGAATCAGGTTCCTTACTATTTACATCATATTTACCAGAACGCCATCTCTGTAATTGTCCTCCCCAGATTCCACCAAAATACATATAATGCTTACCATCCGAATCTGCAAATACAGCAGGGTCAATGCTAAAGCTTCCTTCAATGGGTGTAGGTTCAGCTTTGAAAGGTCCTGTTGGAGAGTCACTTTTAGCTACTCCTATCCGGAAGATATCTTGTTTGTCTTTTACAGGAAAATATAGATAGTAAGTTTTATTTGCATATGCCGCATCTGGAGCCCACAACTGACGTCCGGCCCAAGGAATATCCTTAATATTTAATGCAATACCATTATCCTTTACACTTCCGGGTATGCTATCCATAGATAAAATATGATAGTCTCTCATATCAAAATGATCTCCATTATCATTTTGAGGAATTCCAGCTTCAATATCATGAGACGGATAAATATATAGCTTTCCATTAAATACATGAGCAGAAGGATCCGCAGTATAAATAGCTGTAACTAAGGGATCAGATATAGGATGCAAGCTATCTTCTTTAGCAGAGGCTGTCTGTACAGAATCGGAAGAAGTGGATTCCTCTTTTTCGGAGTTCTTACTTGTACAGGCACTCATGAGACTAAGGACAACTAATACAATAAGAGTAGATACTTTTAAAGATAGGTGTTTGATCATTTTTCTATAAGTAGTAGGTGAAAGATTAGATTGTCTTACTCTTTCGCTAAGGCGATCTGAGTATGATCCAAATATAGAAAAATATTAAATGTTATGCTGACACTTTTATTATTTTCATAGATAATAGTATTTTATACAGACTTTCACTAAGCCATTTTATACAAATAGTAAGCTACTCTTTAAGTAAAGGCATAAAAGAATTACCCCTGCTGGAACTATACAGATAGTCTGGCAGGGGTAATTTTTAGTTTGATAGAAAAACTATTTCTTCTTATTTTTAAAAGGAATACGGATTTTCATTTTTTGTGATACAGGCTTTCCGTTTTCCTGAGCCGGAGTCCAGCGGGATGCATCTTTTACAGCTTGTACTGCTGTTTGATCAGATTCACCACCAATACTTTTCAGTACTTTTACATTGGTAAGACTACCATCAGGTTCAACAGTGAAACCTATTTTTATAGTACCAGATCCATAAGAACCAGCATTAGGAGATGCTTCCAGTTTTTGCTCTATTGTTTTCATAAACTCAGGCATACCTTTTTCGGGTTGTGCAGGAGTATAGGCAGCTTTACCACTTTTCTCATCTTCACTTCCTATCACTACTACCTCACTCAACGACTTCATATCAGGGGATAAGCTGGCATTGATAGTACCATGTTGATCTACAGGAATACGGTATGTTATATAACCTACAAAACTAAAGGCTAATTCTCCATCGGCCGGAACTGTGATTGCATATTCACCATTCTGATTGGTATACGTTGTAATGTTCGTTCCTTTTACAGTAACAACTGTTCCAGGTATAGCCATGCCATCTTCTGCATCTACTACTCTTCCTTTTACTATTCGTGGAGTTTGTACTCCTCCTGCTATCACCTTTGCTTTTGATTTAACGAGTGCATTTGATTCATCACCAGCAATAATACTCTTGTCTGCAGAAGGTTTAACCGAAGCAAATGAATTTCCCTGGACAGATTCTGTTGGAGGTACGGCCATCTTTTCTTCCAGCAAAACAGGTTGATTAGATGTAGCAACTGGTTGGTCTTCTTTTGCCATCATTGTAACTGTTGCAGTACTTACAGGATTCTTACCTTTTGATTCTACCACAGTTTCAGATTTTACTACAACAGGTTTATCCTTTTCATTTGTAGTCAGAAACGATTTAGTCACATTTTTATCAGCCTCTACTTTATTGGATTTCTTGGATTCACCTTGAGTAGTAGCAGGTTCCTTATAAGAAGATGCTTGCTGCATTGCAATTTCGCTTTGTTCAGGTGCATTAACTGAAGAGGTTTCATTTGGAGAAACAACGGGATGTCCATTCTGGGTTTTAGCCAGAGAAGGAACCGTTTTTTCTGAATATTTAACATTGAATATTACAACTACAGCACAGCATAATAATAAAGCCACTGAAGCAGCAATAGCATAAGGTTGCATACCAAACGGAATGCTAATACCACCTCGTTTTTGCTTCTGTTGTGAAATCCGTTGATGTAGTCGTGATTTCAAATCATTCATATTACCCTTCATCTGCTGTGCACTTTGTTGAGTGCCCAAACCATCAACAGCATCCGCGGTGAATGCATCATTGGCTAATTTGGATTCCACAGGATAGGAAATGTCGTTAGCATCTTTACTGAAGAGATATTTCTCAATGATATCCTGAGACAAAGGTGACTGTAAGGAAGGGCTATTTTTTTTATGTCGGGTCATTTCGCTTAGCTATATACCTGATAAGTCTGATCTACTTTATAATTAAAGAGTTAAAAGTTGAATAGAAGTCTTATCCGGTTTTGTCCAGATAAAGCTTAAGATTTCTCCTTCCATTCTGCAAATAGCTCTTAACCTGTTTAAAATCGAATCCAGTCATATCACATATCTCTTTGTATGACTTCTGTTCGATATAAAAAAGCTCAAGACAACGTTTTTGTTCTTCGGGCAATTCGTTCATCCCATCTTCTATCTGTGTCAACCGATACTCTATGTCTTCCTCTTCTGGATGCGATGCAACCTCAAATTCCATATTCTCATCAGCAGATAAATAAATCGTTCCCTGAGAAGTATAGGTTTTATGTACTCTTAGCTGCATCAGACAGTGATTGCGTGCCAGTGTATGCAGCCAACTACTAAAGTTTTTCACTTCGTGAATTCTTAATTCAGTAACCAGCTTTTCAAAAATCTGCATGGTGGCATCTTTGCTGTCATCTTCCTTTTTCAGATACTTCAGGCAAACCCCAAACACCAAATGCATATATCTTTCATAAAGCTCACCCAGTACTTTCAGATCACCAGACTCACGGTAACGCCGTAGGAGTTCTGTATCATCTGCTGGGGCTTTTTTAGGTGAACGGCGGAAAAAGAGCATGCAGCGACTGATTTAATAGTTAATGAATAAGATAATTTTCTCTCGACTATACTTTCTGCTCTACTTTGTATCAAGGTTCAAATTTGATCTTCATCTAAAATTACAAACATCTCCTTAAATAATAATACTATCTATTTATTCGATAGAGAAGATAAAAGTAATATTTTTTTTCACAAAACTAATAACTATACTATATTTTCTTCAATTATTTAAATTCAATCGAGAGAGAAAGAACTTCTCCTCTTCCCATCTGAACACATAAAATACTGTATGACAACATCATACTATTTAAACACTATGCTAATCTCTAAACTCTTCCCACCAAAAATCCAATAGCCTATTTTTGGCATTCCTCAAGTTTGAAAACACACAGTTACAGTAGAAAAAATCGTTCCACATGTAAGTAGAAACAGAAGAGGATCTACAGCTTGATCTGAATTATGCATAGGATTAGTCTTGTTGTGAATTCATCGCAAGTGACATATTGAAGAGTTAACTATAGTTAATCGAATCAAAACAATTTGTGTCTATAACAAATCATGGAATCACTGATGAGTTGGATAAACCATACTTTTTGTGATTGATCGGAATTTACCGCAAAAAGATCTCTTGCGCATAGTTCAGATCAACAAGCTATTCTGCATACATCTATGCGTATTAAAACTATTTCAAAGCTGTTTACAAAGTAATCTCAGAAGGCTAGCAAATATTCTCTGCAGAATAGGTGTGGAAATAATAATAGGCATGCATCTATTGTAAAAACATCTAAAACCTATCACTCATGAGTAAACTACTTATAGTTCCTACCTTATTTTGCTTTTCCTGGCTAGGTTTTGCTCTTATTCATACGCATAAAACCATTACAGGTACAGTAACAGACTCTGTCACCCATCAAAAACTGGCAGGAGTAAAAATTACGGTACAAGGTACTGCCACTGAGACCAAAACCGATGGACAGGGAAATTATTCAATTCAGGTAACAGGAAGTCAGTCTGTTCTTATTTTTACCTATAGTGGATATGCTCCCAAAAGTATACCAGTAAATAATCGTTCACGGATCGATGTAAGACTTGTCAAAGGTCAGCGAAAACCGGTAGTAGCCTCAAACGAAAAAGCCTATCAACCAAAAGATGTGGCTAAACGGAAAAATATAGTAGATAAAGAGATTTCTATTACAACTCAAGAAGGAATAGAAGCAGCAGAGATGTATTTTACGGAGCCCAATACGGCTCCTCCTGGTGTTGCATCATCAGTCATGACTCAAGACTACAATACAGAGTCGTATAGTACCATTCATGAGAATATATTTCATGAAGCTCTTCGCAATCCGCTTTCAACCTTTTCTATAGATGTAGATGCGGCCAGTTATAGTAATATAAGACGTTTTGTGGATCTGGGACAAGCCCCTCCCAAAGATGCAGTCCGCGTAGAGGAAATGATCAATTATTTTGAATATGATTATCCACAACCATCTGGCAATGTGCCATTTTCTATTACAACTGAAGTATCAGAATGCCCATGGAACCCCAAAAATCGACTTGTACACATCGGATTGCAAGGCAAAAATATCCCTACCCAAAATCTACCTCCTTCCAATCTGGTGTTCCTGATTGATGTTTCCGGCTCAATGCAGGATGCCAATAAGTTACCATTGCTTAAATCAGCTTTTGGATTACTTATCGAACAATTACGTCCTCAAGACCATGTGGCAATAGTAGTATATGCAGGAGCAGCTGGTCTGGTGTTACCTTCTACTTCAGGTAATCAGAAAGAAAAAATCAGAAATGCGCTTAATCAACTGGAAGCTGGCGGATCTACTGCGGGTGGACAAGGAATTGAATTGGCCTATAAAGTGGCACAGGAGTACTTTCAGAAAGAGGGCAATAACCGGATTATACTCGCTACAGATGGGGATTTCAATGTTGGGGCATCCAGTGATGCAGAAATGGAAAGGCTGATAGAGCAAAAACGTAGTACAGGCATATTTCTAACTGTATTGGGCTTTGGAATGGGTAACTACAAAGATTCTAAAATGGAAATTCTAGCAGACAAAGGAGATGGCAATTATGCCTATATTGATAACCTGCTGGAAGGCAAGAAAGTGTTTGTCAATGAATTTGGAGGTACATTGTTTACTATTGCCAAAGATGTGAAGATTCAGATTGAGTTTAACCCGGCACTGGTCAAAGCCTATCGACTGGTTGGCTATGAAAACAGAGCTTTAAAAAACGAAGACTTTAACAATGATAAGAAAGATGCAGGAGAGTTAGGTTCGGGACATAATATAACCGCGCTGTATGAAATTGTTCCTACAGGAGAGTCTTCAGACAATTCATCTGGTACTATAGATCCACTTAAATACCAAAAGAATGTGGTTGATCCCAAAGCTTATAAAGCTAGGGAAATGATGACAGTAAAATTACGGTATAAGAAACCGAATGAAACTACCAGCAGTCTTATTGAAACAACATTGGTTGACCATAAAACACCTCTGAGCAAAACGTCTGACAATTTCCGGTTCTCAGCAGCAGTAGCAGAATATGCTATGTTGTTACGTGAGTCAGAATACAAAGGTAACGCTACTTATAATCAGGTGATTACATTAGCTACTCAGGCAAAAGGCAAGGATGAGGAAGGATATCGAATTGAGTTTATCAATATGGTAAAGGCTAGTGAATTTTTACAAGCTAAAAGATAAGTTGATATAGAATCGAATCAGGTAGCTGATAGTACCTTTTTATTGTAGAGAGTCTGCCCTAAAACAAAGCTTCCCCAGCAAAATTACCGGGGAAGCTTTGTAGCAAAAACATTCTGGCATTCCAATAGAATGAGATGTTTATCGTGTCTTTGTGCATAAACTCTTAATTCCGGCAATATAGGAAAGATTCAAACTATTTAGCCACCGTATTTTCACCCTTTTTTTATTGAGTATTTTTCCTTTCTTTGCGGAATTAATTAGTGCAATCTCCTACCTTTTATAAATTGTATACTAAAGACAGCATGTGTGTCATTTGTGATATAATGCTGGTTTAAACCTATACCCTGGTTTCAGAACAATATACTGGCATTTGTTCACGACCAAACTAGTAACGCTCTTCTTTCAGAATCAGGAATTCTATGTAATTTAACTTCCTGGTACCCCAAAGATGAAATTGAATTCCGTAAAAGAAAGTCGTTTGATAAATACAAAACATAGTATATTTTTCAGTACATTTCACACCCTAACAATCAGAACTACCAAGTGGTAATAGTTCGTGAGCAGTCATACTATGAAAGCGCCAGAAATTCCCTCAAATGAAGAATCTCGTCTACAGGCCTTACAAGGATATCACATTCTAGATACTCAACCTGAAAAAGATTTTGATGATATTGTACAACTGGCGTCACAAATCTGTCAGACTCCCATTTCGCTTATTTCACTTGTTGAACAACAACGACAATGGTTTAAATCACGTATAGGACTAGATTATAAGGAATTGCCTAGAGAGACCTCATTCTGTGGGCATGCAATACTTCAGGCTGGAATATTTGTTGTAAAAGATACACATACTGATGATCGCTTTATAGATAATCCGCTGGTAGAAGGAGATCCAGGTATCCGGTTTTATGCAGGCATCCCTCTTATTAATCCGGATGGTTTTCGCCTGGGAACGCTCTGTGTCATTGATAGAGTACCCAGAGAGCTTACTTCCGAACAACAATTTGCTCTTCAGGTATTAGGACAGCAGGTAGTACACCAGCTCGAACTTCGCCGACGCAATTTTAGCTTGATGTCAGCCATCGAACAATCTCAGGCACAAACCAATCGGATTAATCATTTGAATGAGATGAACAGCAAAATCATTTCTGTTATTTCACATGATTTGCGTAGTCCACTCAATACCATTCGGGGCATGATTAATTTTTTGGAAATTGAAGAAGGTTTACCAGCACAGATTCAGCATTTAATCCAAAAACTGAATGAAATGCTGGATTCTACAGATGAGATACTAACAACTCTTGTTCAGTGGGGGGCCTCTCAGCTTTCTGGCAATGACATGATCCATTCAACAGTAAATCTGCACGAATTGGTTGAAAAAGTAAAATCGGAACAGGAATATAAGGCAAAGCAGAAAAATAACATAATTATCAATCTGGTGGCTATTGAGCAAATTCGCGCAGATAAAGATATGCTCTGGTTTATTCTGCGCAATCTCGTAGGGAACGCCAATAAGTTTACAGATAGTGGTACAATCAAGATTTCCGCTGAGAAAGAAGATACTCAGATTAAAGTAAGTGTTAGTGATACCGGACATGGAATAAGCAAGGATATGCTCAGTACCCTATTTTCCCAGCGCCAAACCAGTAGAGGCACGCAAGGTGAAAAAGGTATAGGCTTTGGATTAATTATGTGTCGTGAGTTTATTGAAAAACTAGGCGGAAGTATTAAAGTTGTAAGTGAAGAAGGGAAAGGAAGTCTATTTTCGTTTACGATTCCAAACCAAATGTAATTCTCATGCTGTTAGAAGTCAGAATATCTTTATCCCTCCTTAGTTTCTGAAGAATTCTTAGTAAGAAAATATCTAACTGTACAGAACACACAGCAAGTTAAACAGCAATTTTTCGCAGAAAAGAGAGTGTAATATTGCAGTAAGAAGACAAAGGAAAAGAAACATTAGGAAGTTGAGTTGACACGATCAGAATATTTCTTACATTATATAATACCTTTGATTACTTCTCCATTTTAGTTACAGATCATTTAAACTTTTGTAAAGAGCTATTCGTCGATAGTTTGACTATGTTAGTCTTAAAGTAGCTAAATCATTACTTACCTATTCCATTCTAACAGAATCTATCTGTACCAATCCGGTAGTATTTATTACATCCCTTACAAAAACCTCTGTTGATTATGGAAATTATAGAAATATTTTCTCTACCTGTTATTGCCGCTATATTTTTCGCTATGGGTTTATTGAGCAGTTATACAGGTCGTAATAGTAAGCATAAGCCTAGCTAACCGGATATGCTTATTGTATATACATTAAGTACTGTCTGTTTAGTTATTCACATAAGATACCTGTTTATATAAAACACAAAAGCCCTTCCAAAAGAAGGGCTTTGTTGTTAGTAATATCTGAGTATAACACCAAAGTATTAACTCTACAGCGATGCAATTTGCATATATGCAATTCTATTTACAAGTAAGTGTAAGGAAATTATTGTTTTTGTAAAATCCTCATACTAAGACCTCTACCTACATCAATAATTGTAGGCATTCTACATTAGTATAGCAAACAAAATCAAGAGTATGTTTGAATCAAGGGAGACAAAACTAAAGTCGTTATGACAAATAAAATGGTAAACCTATGTAAAGTGTGACCACACAAATGTATCTATAGGGCCATCCTCATTAGCAATAAACCAACCCATATAACGCATTGTTTCCTTATCTTCAGGAGTTATATCTGTTATGGATTTACCACCTGGTGCACCAGCCCAGATCTGGTCATGTTCTGTTTCAAAAATATGCGTATCCAGTTCTTCTGAGTCATATTTCGCAATTATGGTTAACCCTGTAAGTATTTGATTAAGTGTAGCCATTTTCAGACTTGAATTAATTTTTCTCGGGTGATAAGATGTTCTGTTTTATACTTTTAGTTATTACCTATTCTATCCCTTTCTGCCTCTGAAAGAAAAGAAAAAAGCAGCATTGTATTTGCATAGGCTACTGCTCAAACTATTCACTATCTGAATTTTACGTATAACTCAATTCTATCAAAAACAACATCTGTAATAGACATACAGAAATGCAGCGTTTTTTATATAAAACTTGTTTAAGTTTGTATAAACAAAAAAGGTGTTATCCTTTTTTAATTGAAATTCAGGTGTATGAAAAATCCCGCCAGCTTTGCATGTGGGATTTTTTTTGAATATATACACTACTCTACATCCAACATACAAATTTTCGCGTACAATGTAAAGCAGGTCTGTCAATAAAAAAAATGCAAGTTTTTAGGCACCTCACAAGACTGTACTTTTTTGAATTATTTTTATACTTTATCAATACGATTTACAATCAACTTTTTTATTCTACAAATAAAGCAACTGTCTATGAACACATTAGACAAGACATAATAGCTAAACAATAAATTTCTCTAATTTTCTCTGTATAATGTCTTTATAATGAAGGACATTCCTTAAGTCTTCCAAGAGCACATAGAAATGATGCCTGATATTAATTTAAAGGTATTCTAAAAACGCTTCATTTGAATTGAAGAAGCTGTAGATATCAGGCTAAAAAACTATTTTGCCCTAAAAGGATCAGTCCAAATTTTATAAAAGATATAGACTCTTTTGAGAAGACTTTCCAGTCCGCGCATAGTTCATGGCAAAAAAATTTTATTGGAGCAGGACAACCTCAGCGATCAGCAAACAAATTTCGTTTTATTCACGGCAGTTTCTCTTCTGCGCATAACTCACAACAAATTTTATTTTGACCGGAACTCCAGTCACTTTTACCTTTGTGCATAGTTCACCACAAAAATAAAATCTGATCGGAATTCACCGCAAACTATTATTTACATAGAAATAGCGTAAAATAACAGTTGTATTGAATTACCCGCAACAATAGGAATTTTACGAAAAACACATGTTGCTCGGAGAGGCAAGTCTTTAGCCTTAATTCAGGATGAATCATATTTAGCCCAAACTAGCCCTAAACAAAAACCGTCCGAAAATATTTTCGGACGGTTTTTGTTTTAAACATTTTTATTTTTTTTAAACATAGGCAGTCTCTATATCTTCCAACAGTCCAATTTGTGTAGGTTTCCAGTCCAGAGCTGCATGCGTCTTTTGGCTTGATGAAGCACAATTTAAAGAGGCAAAGTGTAAAAACCAGCTAAAATGTTTTTCAGCATCTGCTCCTTCCAGCCCTCGTGTAGGTAGTTGCACACCCTTGCCAATGCTCTCTGCAATATCTTTAAAGGCAATACCTTCTTCTGCCACTGCATGGAATACTTTCTGTTTAGGCTGCTTCTCTATAATCAATCGGTATACCTTTGCAGCATCCAGCCGATGCACAGCAGGCCATCGATTTTGTCCATCACCTATAAAGGCAGATCGACCGTTTGTTCTCGCCATGCCGATCAGGATAGACACAAAGCCGTGATCGCCATGACCATGCACTGTAGGAGGCAAACGTACGATATATACATTTACACCTTTGGCAGCAGCAACAGCAGAAGCCTCTTCAGTGGCAACCCTTGGTAACACTTCCGAACTCACTGCAGGCTTATCATCTTCAGTTACAAGACGGTCGTACCGAAGCAGTCCTATTCCTGAGGTTACCACCAGTGGTTTTTCAGTGCCTGCTAAAGCATCACCCAATGCTTCGATGACAAGGCGGTCAGCCTCACAGTTAGCTTTAAATTTCGAAAAATCGTGGTTAAACGCTGTGTGAATAACTGCATCACAGCGAATGGCGCATTTTTTAATCGTTTCCAGATCATTCACATCACCCAATTGAACTTCGGCACCCATACCCTGTAGCTTATGGAAAGCAATTTCAGAACGTACCAGTCCCAGTACAGTATGCCCTGCGGACAATAATTCATTTACAACAGCGGAGCCTACAAAACCTGAAGCTCCTGTAACAAATACATGCATAATAGTATAGTTTAAGGTGCTACAAAGTAAAATAAACCCTATCCGAAAAACGTGGTCATTTGACCATACTTTGCTTATCGATACAATTGTGCGTGACGTATTCTCGTGAGTGTTTTGAGGGAAATGCCCAGATAGGCGGCTATCATATGCAAAGGCAGACGGGCAATGAGGTGAGGATTGTTGCGGATAAAATCATCGTACTTCTCTTCGGGGGTAGCACTTATCGCAGTTAGTAAACGTTGCCTATTTTCGTATATTTTCCTGGAAATCAATTGTTTCGAATACTTTTTTAATAGTGGAAGGCTAGCCAGCAATGCATTGAAATCATTCTTCTTCCAAAGAATAGCATCTGTGGGCTCTACTGCTGCTATATTTACAGTAGCAGGTGTTTCCAGATCATAGCTTTCAATATCCAGTGTCCATTCCTTCTCAGATGAAAATTGTACTATATGTTCATTGCCATTGGCACTGATACTATATGTACGCAATATACCACTGACAATAAACACCTTGTGACGGCAAACGTCGCCAGCCTGAAGTAATAACTCATTGCGACGCAGTTTTCTGGGTATCGCACTGCTTAGGATAGGCTGTATCTCTTGGTCAGGCAACTCCAAAGACTCACTAAGATATTTCTTAAATTCGGATAACATCACAGACAACAATGAAGTAAATTCAGAGAAGAATCGTAATTTTATAAAGAAGCGGTTATAAAGGCTAAACACTAAATAACTTAAATAAATCCTCTTTTGAAAATTTTACTCTACCTGTTGCCCTTCTGCTTTCTGGCAGGTGGCAATCCTCAAAATAATCAAACTCACAATTCTGCTATACAAAGAATAGATGAATGGCATACTATTACTGTTTCAAAGAAACAGCATGTGTATGTTCATATTAAACAGGATTCACTATACAATTTGTTTATTACAGCCTATGACAAACACAGAAATGTGTATGGATCTCAAGCTGTCATGTTTTCTGATGTAATCAGAAAACCTACTCTCATTATGGCTGTACAACTGGACAATACAACAAAAGAAAAAGAGTTTGTAATCAAATCCTTTGATAAAGGTTCTACTTATGGTGCACAAAGTCTATTTATTATATGGACAGACGATTATACATGGTATGTAACAAGAGACATATTCCAAAGAGCTATGTTAGAAGACCGCAACAAGGATGGCGTTTATGAAATAGTAGAATACTATGGTAGTTCGAATAAAAAAGGCAAAGTGTACCGATTCAGAAATGGAGGCTTCCAGGAACTGTAGTAGAGGAGAATTACTAAGCATTCCAAACTGCGTTTTTCTATCTTTTAAAGACGAATGTTATTCTTGTCTTCCCTGTGGCCTTGTAACAAAGCTCACAACCTTGCTTGTAGGATTCTCTTAGAATATAATGGCTACCCTATTTGGCAAGAAATTTTTTCAGAAGGACAAAGATGATATTCTTCCAGGAAAGCAACACCAATATAATAGAAAAAAATTACGATTGCGCTCATTCAGAGACTATAAGTGACTACCATTTATCAGCTTGTTCTAATCACAAAAAAGATAATCGGGATTAGCGTTAACACCGTCAATAACAACAAATAAACCTTGTAGACGGATTTTTTGTATAAAAGGATAGATTTAATCACTAGGAAAATAAGTAAGTAATATAATGTCAGAAGAAACTGCACAAAGTAAACTACATAAACTCCAAACTCTCCATCTACAGAGATGAATAATGTGGCAAACAAAAACAGGCAAAAAAGTAAATTGGTGTATTGTAAAATTTTTAAGAATGCCATACTATAATATCATTCTTGTATTAGTATAACTACCTGTTTTTTAATTAAACATATGTACTTAGATATCCAGCAATTTTGCCTAACCTAGACAATTCTTTCTGTAAATCTAGATTTATCTAGTCAATTTGGTAGTCTCGTCTTCTACCCTTATACCTTTTGCAAGAAGATACTTTACCATAAACTCTACTTCTGCTGCGTTCTCTATAAGCCATATAGAGTCAGAACGTTTATTATAAAGCAGGCCACCAGACAAGATGTAATCTTCAAGGTAAGGTATTATATAGGTTCATCCACAGACAAGAAGGAAGCATCCAGTTTGTATACAAATCCTTGTTTATCTAATTTATCAGCAACGTCATCTTTCGCTCCTATAAAGTCAACCTCTATCTCATTATTTACAAGGAAACATTCATTAATCTTAAATCCATCCAATCTGTCAAATATATCTCTACTTTCTGTTAAAGAAAGACCTGTTTCTATCGAAAGAAATTTTATTCTTTCCATTCTATTCTGTGTATGTTGTATTCCCAGTAATGTTATTTTAGCCATACCAGATTAACGGGACATATAAAATGATAATGTTTTTTCTGTATCAAGAGCACATTAATCAGCCAGTATAATAATATTCTTTATACGATTTTTACTACCTTCATCCAGACCTATTGAATGTCTAATGTAGTTGGATTTGTGTGAAGATGAATTATCCAATGAACAATCCATTCTTAAAAATACTTTCGTTGATTTGTTTTAAAGGTAAATCAAATGTAGAGAAACCGACATAGGCATAATAATCATATCCAAACCCAATTTCGCAGATCCCATTATCGCTAAGTAATCTGGACCACACACATTCCCTTAAATTAAGGATTAGTATATTTTTCATCTCATCCATACTATATACCTTATCCAATTCAAAGTTTTCAAATATAGTGATCAACGCAGGATCATTCTCTAACATTTTCTTATAAATAAGGGCTTTTGTTTGTACTGTTGTAAACTTCTCACAAGCTATCACGACAACCTGTTGGGTATTACATAAACGCAAGATCTCTGTGATTACTTTAATGTATCGCCCTTCTGTCTCTAAGTATTCTTCTTTTGTAAAAACAGATTCCTCATATATTCTCCCTATATCACTATACGAAGTCCATTCATCTTTTGTGTATGCGCCATTTTCATTCCTGTAAATAGGATTATATTTACTAATTCTCCATTCTAATTCCATAGAGCTATTAACTGAGGTAAATTCTACTATTGGTTCAGATATAAACAATAAAGGTAAAATCAGAAGTATTCATTAAAAGAAGCATTTGTTCTTGCCGTTAATAGTAAGATTGATCTGAAAGTAACCTGTACCACTGTCTGGAAATGCGCCCCGGTCTTCAACCACCCAACCTGGAGATGTTTCTTCAAAATATTTTTGTAAAATCAGATCCATTTTAACTTAAGTTAAAATTATTGTCCCGAGCAGTTACCGAAATTTACAGTGTTTTGTCTGCTATTTATGTATCAGAAATGGATATGTACTAACTCACTTGATCTATAGAACCAATGACTGATAAAAACGAAATCATAGCACGGCATCTAAAAAACTTTGCTGCACTTACTGATAAAGATATCAGTGAAAGTCTGTCGTTCTGGAAAGCTCGAAAAATCAACAAGGGTGATTTCTTTAACATGCAGAGTATGGTTTGTAATGACCTTGGTTTGGTCGTAAAGGGAATCTTCCGGATTTACTATCACGACCCGAAGACAGAAGAAGACAAAAACCTGTTCTTTTTTTCAGAAAATCAGTTCGTCGTTTCTTTTAGAAGCTTTATATCACAAAATCCCTGCTGGTATTTTATAGAAGCAATGGAAGATTCTGAAATTGTCTTTATTTCCTATAAGGATCTCAACAGCCTTTATGAAACCAATCCCAGTTGGGGAAAATTTGGCAGGCTATTGGCCGAATTGTTCTTTTCCTATGCACAGACACGTACAGAAGAATTCATGTTTTTTTCGCATGAAGAACGATATCTTAGATTGTTAGAAGAACATCCCAATATTGTTGAACGTATTCCAGCCTATCATATTTCTTCTTTTTTAGGCATTACAAACCCCTCGCTGAGCAGGATCAGGAAGCGTATTAAACGTTGAAACACACTAGTTTAAATAGAGCTAATGAAGCCGCTGGTTTCAGCCCAAACAGAAGACCAGCAGCTTCATTCTAACTTAAAATCCACCTAAAAACTCGCTTATTTAACGCATCTGATTAATTGACCTTGACAAACGGATAGCTGAAAGGAGATAGTAAAATGCGCCAAATGCTGAGTAACCGGCAAGATTAGCGATACCCGTCTTTGGATCATGTGCCAGAAGGATAAAAGACACCCCTGCAAGCATCGATTGTCCGCCACTAATAATCATGGGCCATTGTCCACCCAATACTTTTCTGCGTCGTAAACCTAAAACCAGTTGGATTAATCCTGTAACAATTGCCCAAACACCAAAAACCTGTAGGGTTTCAGGGATACCTTTTTGTAAGGCCAGACCTACCGCCACTGTAGTTACCGCACTAATGCCGGCATTAATATATAACATCGTTTTTGATGAGCTGCTTTGATTAGCACGAATATCCATGAAAGTCCCAATCAAGTCCCAGGCCGGATAAATGATCAGTAGAATACTGGCTATTTCTACAGATGTTTTGGCGAAAAGGCTAACAAGTATCACCCAGGTTACTGAAAATATAGTACGGATGAAATAGAGTTTGCGTAATGCTCTTGCTGTTTCAATGGGTTGTGCTTCTTTTGTTACACTTGAATATGTGGTAGATGTCATAACTTTAAATTTTAAGTATTTTGATAGGCTAAAGTTCGACAGTATTATTCAGTCCGTTTTTCACTTAAGTTAAAATGGACAATAGGAAAGACAATTTTTCGTAAGTAGCTGTTTTATACACTTCAGGTTGTATTATCTGAAATGTTACATGAGTACCGGAATTACCTTATTTATATTTACAGAACAAGGCACTAAAGGTACTTTTGTAAGTAAGTTACATTTTTATTGACTCACTCCTTTTGCAAAGATATGAAACTATCACTCGGGCAAACTGCTCCAGAATTTTCTACTACAGACATATATGGAAAACAAATTAGTTTAAAAGACTTTCAGGGGCGTAAGCTATTGTTAGCGTTTCAGCGAAACACTGCTTGTCCATTTTGTAGCTACCAGCTTTTCCGACTCAATAAAATCTATCCTCAGTTACAGGAAAAAGGGTTGGAAGTATTGGTATTCTTTGAATCACAGGCGGAGGTAATTCTCAAAAGCAGCTTCCTGACAGATCAGAAGCTAACTATCATTTCCGATCCGAAACGAAAAATCTATACACAATACGGCGCAGAGATAACTGCTGATAAGATAGAGAAAGTATTTGCCATTCCCAGCCGCATGGAAGATCTCCAGGCGTCACAAGCTTTGAAGTTAGCCAGTACGGAAAAAGAAGATGGAGTTAATCAGGCTGCCTTACCAGCTGCTTTTTTACTGGATGAAAAAGCAATCATTCGTCACATTCACTACGGACAGGATCTGGGAGACAATATTCCACTGGATGCGGTTTCGGCCTTTGCCAACCAATAGTAGTTTGTAGCTAGTACAAAAAATTACAAAGACGCTTCTAAGTAGTCCAACTACTAAGAAGCGTCTTTGTCTTTACAGAATATTTACAATCCGGATGCAACTCTTATTAGCTGATTCGGTTTATGATATCAGTTTTATCAGGACTCTAAAATGGCAACTATTTTCTCCCCTACCCCTTTGGCTGAAGCAGGATTCTGACCTGTTACAATGTGACCATCGGCAATACTGTTGGCAGACCAGGGAGAAGCCGCATGAAAGATAGCCCCTTGGTTGGTAAGAGCCGTTTGCAGATCGAATGGCACATCAGGTCTGGCATAGTTATCTTCTTCTTCAGTAGTGAATGAGGCGATGTTTTTGCCATTGACTAAATAAGACCCATCACTTAGTTTTACATTCAGCAACGATACCGGACCATGACAAACAGCTCCCACAACGGCATTCCGTTCATAGGTTTCTGCAATTACTTTTTTCAGTAGCGCATTTTCCGGCATATCAACCATTGGAGCTAGCCCTCCTGGTACAAATACAGCATCGTATTTACTCACATCTACATCTGAAAGCTTAACAGCTTTTTGCATGGAAGCCCAGCCTTTGCCTGTTAAAAAGGTCAGATTATCTGGATCATCTGCCAGATTTAATGCATCCAGATAAGGAGTATCTCCGGTTAAACTGGCAAAATCTATCTCATACCCTGCTTTGTCAAATTCAGCATAAGGGTGTGCTACTTCAGGTAAAAAGGTACCAGTTCTTCTGTTATGAGGGCCAATAGCGTTGGCGTTAGAAACGATAATAAGAATTCTCTTTTTCATGGCTTTAACTTTTAATGGTTTGGAAATGAATTAATTGAGCGACTTTCAATAAGACAAAGGTAGGAGTGCAAAAGCACCTGGAGGAGGATTCAAATCACTAAGAATGAGTGATTTGAATCACACTTTTCAGTGTATGACGTGATAAACACTTCATATACTAGAGGAAAAACCTAAATTTGGCATCACTCACCTATGTAAGCAACTTCAATAACTCAGAAATATATGTTTGAGCAGTTTCGAAAAAAGTTTTCACTTGAAGAAAAAAAATGGGACGACTTTGTTAGTTGTTTCAAACACATGAAGGTTCCTGCCAAAACTACCCTTCTAAACGAAGGCGAAATATCCAAAAAGATGTTTCTTATCGAAACAGGTTGTATTCGTGTATGGTTTAACAACAAAGGAAAAGATATCACCACACAATTTTTCTTTGAAAACAATATGGTTGGCTCTATTGAGAGTTTCAGAAAAAACATTCCCAGCCTTGTAACCATCGAAACTATCGAACCAAGTACAATCTGGTGTATATATAAAAAAGATATGGACCGATTGATTGAGGAAATAAAGGAAACACCCGTATTGCGGGATCTGTTTATTGATGCCATATTTGACCGGACATATGACTATATACGACAGTTCGTATCATCGATCAAAGACACACCTCAACAACGATATCTTAACCTCCTTAACGAAAGGCCTCAGATCGTTCAGCGTATTCCTCAGCATTATATCGCTTCTTATCTGGGCATTAGCACGGTTCACCTGAGCCGTATCAAAAGCAAACTGGCAAAAGACGGAATTTAATAACAAATGTTATCGTCTGCGGGTAGTGGAACACCTAGCTTTGTATTGTATTTCAGAACCAAGGAGATAAAATATCTCTCAGAATTTTTAACATGAGATTATTCTCTCCTTTTTCTGTGAATGTTACAATTACATTTAGTATAACAATTCAAAGCTAATCAACAATGAAAGCAGCAGTAATATTTCCCCAAAGTGGTATACCACAATACACAGAAAGTTTTTCAGAACCAATCACAACCAGTGATGAACAAGCTATTATTTCGGTAAAAGCCGCAGCCATTAAGAATCTGGACAAAGCAAAGGCAAGCGGCAGACACTATTTTACAGAAGCAGAAAAAAGCCAGGCAATCATACCCGGAGGTGATGGAGTAGGATTGTTGGCAGATGGAACAAGAGTGTATGCATTGGGTGTCACCGGAATGCTGGCAGAAAAAGCAGTAGTAGAAAAAAACAGAATGATAAAGTTGCCGGATGGCATTGATAATGCTACCGCAGCAGCCCTGCCAAATGCGGTTGCAGGCTCGGCTATGGCACTACGATTTAGTGCCAGAATGAATGGCGGAGAAGTCATTTTAATTAATGGAGCTACAGGAGTTACAGGCAAACTAGCCATTCAGATTGCAAAATTATATGGTGCTGGAAAAATTATTGTAACAGGCAGAAACGAATCAGCCTTACAAGCCCTGCAAGCACTCGGTGCCGATGAATATCTGTTAACTACCCATGATGAAACCTTTGTGAAACAACTCAAAAAGATTCACCAGCAGACGCCCATAGATATCGTAGTAGACTATTTATGGGGCCGTACAGCAGAGCTTATTTTGGAAACTTTAAAAGGTACAGGTGCATTTACACACAGAACCCGCTTTGTTTCTGTTGGCTCCATGACAGGTGATACCATTCAACTATCTTCACAAATTCTCAGAAGTGTTAATTTGCAACTATCGGGTTCAGGCTTGGGTAGCTGGACAAAAGAAGAAATGCAGCTTCTGCTCACCGAAATCATTCCCGAAATGTTTCAATTGGCAGCTGATAACAAATTAAAAGTAGACACGATGAGTATTCCACTCAAAGAAATTGAACAAGTATGGGATACAGATATATCAAGTGGGACTAGATTAGTGGTAGAGATATAAAAGCAGACTATAAAATATCATTCTCTAGAAATGGAAAGTACCTCAAAGCTTTCAATACAAAAGTTTCTTGTTTTTTAAAGAATTGCTTCACCATTCCTGTCCTCCTGAAAGGATCTCCCCTCTCTGTCCTTCTGAAAGAATCTTGTGACAAATAGAGCCGTGTTTGGTTTCTGAGTGAAAAAATAAACTCCAATCGGAAAGGCCGCCGGTCTTGTCACGGGTTCCTTTCAGGAGGACAAAAAGGGGAGTCCAGAAAGGCGGGAAGGTCCTTTCAGGACAAGAAAAGTTTTTTAAATTTATTATGTTGATAGTATTGATCTGTCTTTTTTAAAAGTTGTATATTCATAGCAACCTTAACCACAAACCAAATGGAACCGCACTTTATATTAACTGATAACGAATTTGAAGAACAATTTCACGCCTGCTTGCTTGACCCACACCTCTTCACTCACGAAGCTCATTTGCGACTTGCCTGGATACATATTTATAAGTATGGTACAGATGTAGCCATTGACAATATCAGTTGTCAACTACAACAATTTGTGGACCATTTGGGAGCAAGGGATAAGTATAATGAAACAGTGACGATAGCTGCCATAAAAGCCGTGTATCACTTCATGATTAAATCAAAGACAAATAATTTTAGGGACTTCATTACGGAAAATCCAAGACTGAAATACAATTTTAGAGAGCTAATGGCATTTCATTATACAACTGACATTTTTAACTCACACCTGGCAAAAGAAAAGTATCTGACTCCGGAATTACTACCTTTTGATTAATGCTTTTATAAGGACCTGTTCATTAAAATAAGAATATACAGTCTCGTGCCCTACATTTTCCATATGAACTGTGTTATTAATCTTTGTGAGTGAGAGAAGTAGTTATTCATTTTTGTTTCCTTTCAACAGGAAAAAACATTAATAGTATGATGGTTTTATTGCTCCAACTCCAACATACATTTAGATCAACTAATGGATAAAAGCATCTTCATAATCCTACTCTACTTTATACTACAAGTAAATACCATAGCACAAAACATTCCTCTTTCTATTACGCTGAATCAGAAGGCAGATATTCGATATAGCAAGGCAAAAAAGATAGAAGTACACGAGCATGCCTACTTTGGAGGGAGTAAACCTGTTCCTGTCACAGAATATATTCAGTTTTTGAATAAGAATAATCTGGTGATTTCAGAAGAAAGTCTGGAAAAGACCAAGTTCTTCTATAACCACAAATATACCATTGATAGCTTAACAGGTTTGAAGCTTTTTCACGCATCTGAGAGATGGGACCCTTTCTTAGGCCATAATCTGTCTCTGTATGTCTATCACTACGATCAGCATGGCTTTTATATAGGAGTTACCCACTATAGCCCTGATACACTAGGAAGGAAAATCAGTAAAACTATTCTTAAAGTCAATGAAAGAGGACATCCTATAGATTTAGCTTTTTTTGATAGTAAAGACAGCTTATCTAAAGGGCCTAACAGTGCAAGATATCTGTATAATCAAAATCAATATATCTTAACTCATTTATCTGTAGATGGAAAGAAAGTAGAAAAAGATACACTTGTTTTAAATCCATTGGAGGACTATAAATTTAAAAATCCGAATAAGAAGTTTAACCAACAAGGGGATCTGCTTTGGGAAAGTATTTCCAGAAATAGTTACAAGTTATATGAATACAAGTATGATCAGCAAAATAATTGGCTGGAAAAGAAAGAATATATAGTGACAATAGATAAGAATGGAAAAAAGAAGAAAAAATCAGAACGACTTTACACCCGAAAAATAGAGTACTGGGATGAGTGAGGTATATTATTCATTAGCCTACATCTTTTGTATATGAATACACTTTCTCTTACAATTTATAGAACCCAAGATGTGTTCACAAATTCCCAGACAAGAACTACATAAATCAGAATAGTACCTGAAAAATAAGAGTACCTGCCAAACAACACCCCCCACAATAATCCAAAGCCAGCAGACTAAGTATTCTGCGCTATCCACTTCATAAATAGTGCCTTTGTACATAAACAGTTTTATTCTTTTATGTCTGGTTAGGTTAATAGGTAACTTTTGCTAGCATTTTACTTCTTTAAAATGTGGTAAATACCTATTTGTGGTAAATACTTAATTGCAAAAACAGGTATTTATCCGCTTTTCTCAGAGATGTAACTTTACAAGTTTTGCAAATAAGAGAATATAGCGTTTACTCATTACTACATTCTAAGAAAGATGTAGGTTGCTTGCACATAGATAAATGACAATTACTTTAATAAGACTGTTAACCGGATATTCATTCGATTTTATATTGCCTAATTGGGAAAATGTCCCCGCTGTAGGAGAAGTTATAGAGTTATATATGGGTAATTTTGGTATACAGGTTCCCTCAGATCTTCCATTTATAGAACAGGAAAAACGTATGCGTATGGTTGAAAAGTTATTTCAACTCCTCCCTACTGTACGAATTAAAGTTATCCGTAAGGAGGTAGTTTCTGAAGATCAACAGATCAATCTATATATGTATAAAGAAGATAGCCAAAGCAGCAATGAAAAAGACTATGGTTCCAATGACAAAATCATTGCGCTCATGAGAGAGCTTTCTGAAAATGCATAGGGTCATTCTCAGTCATCCCAATGATTAAACAACTCATACCCAATATTCTCTCCATGAAAAAGCTGGTAATCAAATTTTTTGCATTCAATTGTATGTAACGTCAACTCAATCTCTTTTCGATCAATTCCAATCTGTTTGAGTTTATATTCTAATTCTACTTCATTAGTAAAGGATAAGTTTAAAACCTCAGGAGTCAATATGTTGTATTCAGCATAATGAGATGTCAGAGACAGAATAAGAGCTTGTTCAATTTCTGGTTCCTGGACAAAACCATCCTTAAAAAATTCGTTATTATCTAGTAAATCAGCGTCAACTACTCCAAATATAGGAGCATAGACATTAGAAACAATTATCCTTTGTCTCTTAGGTCTTATCTGTGATTCCAGAACTGCATGCTGAAAAGTGGTTGGATACTGATTTTCAACAATTTCTTTAACTAGCCACTTTCGGCTAGTATATGCTTCTATATCGTAAATAACAGATCTGAATAACTGTTTTGGATAATGCTTCTTCATTTGAACCAATAAGCGATTTGTCTACCATAGGGACTAACCATAAGTATACTAAATTACGCCTTCACTCTCCTATTTATGGGTATAGTATTAAATAACAATAGCCTCTACAATACTGCAACGAGGCTATTATCTAAATGGTTAGTATATGGTCTTATCTATTTCTTTGCTTCCTTAAAGGTAGTTACATTGTATAGGAACCCAATACCCAACACTTGTTGCACTTGTATGTCTCCACTGATATCAGAGTCATAAATACTGGTTAACCCGAATGTAGAGCTAAAGAATCGATTGATCTTTGCGGTTAAAGAGATATCCAGTCTGTGATCCGGATCGAATGTCTCATAGTTCAAAAACATCTGGTAACGAACTTTCAGGTTTACATTGGGAGCAATGTCCTTATTTAATTCTGACTGAAGTTGAAACGCCAGCCATTCAGTACGTACCGTCTTACCCGCAGCAACACCATAAGCTACAGCAGTAGGATCTTGTACAAAGACACCCGAACCAGCGACCGTCTCCCGATATCGAACGGCATCATCTGTCACAAAGGTAAAGCGGGGAGCAAATGGTGAGACACGCAGAGAAAACCAATCGACAGGCTTATAGGCCAACCCCCAGGCAAATGTCAGGAAGGCTGGTGAGAAGAATCTGGATACAAATAAGTCACTATCCTTTGTACCATCATTATTGCTATCTCGCTCTCCATATTTATAGCCAGCAGCAAAGAAAGAGTTAAATGTGCCAGACATAAACAAGTCGAGATGATTGGCAATCTTATACCCTGCCACCGAATTCAGATAAAGCTGATCAGCAGCTTTTCTTACTCCAATATTCTGTTGTTTCACGAAACCGAGTTGCAGATCTGCTACATTGTCCCATGACCATTTTTCTTTTTGATACAAAGCACGCCCATTAATCAAACCTCCTAGAGAAATAGAGTTTACACCACCCCCAGCCCAGTTGGAGCTAAAAGATGCCTGATTAAAATTGATTCCACCATTAAAGGATTTTTGCCAGTATGTGGTATCTGCCCGAAGTGTATCTGTTTGTGTATATCCCACAAAGGTTATTGATAAAAACAGAACAGTTAATAGTTGTTTTTTAATCATGCTGCCTAAAATTTAGAATTGAAATAAGTGGTAAATGAAAGTATTGAAATAGCACATTTCAAATACTAACTTCTTACAAAGGAAAAAGTTTTTATACCTGGCAACAAATATACATTAGTATATAAAAGATCCAATATAATGTATTTAAAGATAGAACTCTGATTTATAGGACTCTATAGACATTTACAGTATATTCCAGACAGCTGTGCGTTTCTTTCACTTTGAAAAAATCGTGGAAGAAGTACTACAGATATAGGATTTTTAAAATATACGAATGTATTCACTTATAAAAAATAATACCCTGTAGAGATGTTATTCTACAGGGTATTAAGACAAGATTTTATCTTTTTGGATCTAATAACTCAATCCATATTGTTTAAGTACATCTTCAGGAACTCCATCCCATTGATTGGGTGTATTTCCCATATAGCCGATATCCTTAATTCCCATCTGGCTGCTAAAGAATCCCGCAGCAGTCAGATTGCGCATTAGATTAAAGAAGGCAACACCCTGACTCATTTCAGGTTTAGCCTGTTCAGGATAGGCAATATCGTCTACTATTTCAATGCGTTGAGCAGCAGTACACAGAGCAAATGCTTTTCCAAATCGTTTATTGGACTGTTGATTAATCCACTGTAATCCTCCTGTCAGAGGAGTCTGGAGCGAAGGAATATCTTTTGCCATAAATTCAATAAACTCAGGCACCTTAGCTTGTGACGCACTTCCCGAATGTGCATCAGCAGGAATAATAATATCACACAAGATGCGAATAGTTTGTAATTCCGTATCTGTGAAATACTTTTCAGACATCAGCTTTGCGTCCCGGATCGCTTCTTTTTTGGTACGCCCGCCTGGAATATTCACAGGCGTTTGTGGTGGCTTAACATCTACAGGTGCTGTAACAGTAAGGCCAGCAAGTGAACTCAGTGTTAAAGCTTTAAGTGACTCTCTACGTTTCATATCTTAGTTAATGCTATCGGTTCTGATCATATCCAAACAATGGTACTTTAGTCAGCTAGGTTCCTATATATTTCCCTTCTTCACCTCTTCAGTCAGGTATTCTGATGTACGCATAGAAGAAGCAAGAATAGTCCATGTTACGTTTTTATCACCTTGAGATACAAATGGGGCGGCATCTACCACAAATAAATTTTTCACAGCATGCGCCTGCTGAAATTTATTCAATGCAGATCTTTTCGGATCATTTCCCATACGTACCGTTCCAATCTCATGGATAATTTTACCAGGAGCTTCCAGTCCATAGTTACGATCAGCACCTGGCTTCTGTCCTAATGGTATCCCACCCATTGCATGAATAATCTCTTCAAATGTATCCTGCATATGTTTTGCCTGCTTTACCTCGTAATCAGACCACTTGTAATGGAATCGCAGTACAGGAATACCAAATCTATCCACTGTAGTAGGGTCAATCTCACAATAGTTGCTTTCCAATGGTACAGGCTCGCCTCGTCCGGCCATACCGATAAACGCACCATAAAAACGACGATAGTCTTCTTTCAGCGATGCACCATATCCTCCGGCAGGCTTCATCTTACCATCTTTTCCAGGTACTTTTCCGTTAACCCCTTCCAATCCTGACATAAAGCCATAGGTTGGCATTCCCATACCGCCACCATATTCAATATGATACCCTCTTGGGAAATCCAGTTTCTTGTTATCCAGCCACCAAGGCGTATACACGTGCATTCCTCCTACTCCATCTTCGTTGTATCTTTTCCGATCCATCAATGATGGTACAAATGCAGACCGTCCTGCACCTGTAGAATCGTTCAGGTACTTACCGATGATACCGCTGTCGTTAGCTAAGCCATTCGGGAACCGAGCGGATTTGGAGTTCAACAACAAACGAGCAGACTCACAGGCACTGGCTGCCAGTATAACTACTTTTGCTTTTACTTTATATTCCTGAAGATTGACTGTATTGACATATGAAACGCCTGTACATAGACCAGTTTTGTCGTCTGTTAATACCTCTCTCACCATGGCATTGTTCACCAGAGTTAATTTACCGGTTTTTAAAGCAGGTTTTACCAGTACAGACGAAGAAGAAAAGTCTGCATAGGCCTGACAACCACGATTACACTGATGACAGTAGAAGCATTGTCCTCTTTCATCATTGATAGGCTGAGTCAGGATAGACAAACGGGATGGAATCACAGGTACCCCAATATCCTTTCCTGCCTTTTTCAGCATCAGCTCATGCAGACGTGGTTTGGGTGGAGGAAGGAAAATACCATCTGGTTCATTCGGGAAGTTCTCTACCGTTCCAAAAACCCCAATCAGCTTATCTACTCTATCATAATACGGTTTGATATCATCATAGGTAATTGGCCAGTCGTCTCCGATCCCTGTCAGGGTACCACGTCTGAAATCGTCTGGGCCAAAACGAAGAGAAATACGTCCCCAGTGATTGGTACGCCCCCCTAACATACGGGAACGGAACCAGTGAAACTCTGTTCCGGGAGCTGCAGTATAAGGTTCTCCCTCAATCTGCCATCCACCCCATGCCGCATCAAAATCTCCAAAAGGACGGGTTGTGCTGGCACCTCTCCGTGGAGATTCCCACGGCCATTTAAGCTGTGTAATATACTTAGCATCAGCAGGGTCATAATAGCCACCGGCTTCCAATAACAAAACATTTGCTCCTGCTTTGGTTAGCATATAAGCTGCCATACCCCCACCAGCACCAGACCCAACAATGCATACATCAAACACCTTGGGTTGCTCCTGAATATTAAAATCGGACATGATGATAAATTAGAAGGAATTGAAAATATTTTTTATAAAACTAATACAATTTTAAAGAATATTTACTTTATAGTGAAAACGAAAGCAACAAAAAAGCACGCATTGGTGCGTGCTTTTTTTATGCCTTTGGCAGAAACCTAGTTAATTCAATTATTTAACTACAGTAAATGTATATGTTACAGTATAGGCTGTTGATTCTGTATAGATCATGGTTGTAGCAGTCAACGTATCATCATTTAAGGCAGTAATATTCCAGTTCTCAACATCTTGTGTAAGATAACTAACCAATCCTCCTCCTGTTAATACAACAGCAGTCTCATCAGAACTCATAATCCACGAACCATATGTTCTGATCTTATCACCATTACATGACGTTCCTACATCTTCTACAGTATATGTGCCATCACTTCTAAAATTAAATATATCATCTCTTACACAAGCACCAAAATACTGATTATATAAATCAGAGATAGCTGTTGTAGTTTCATCATCATTCTCAAATGGAAGCGGAGGATTGACAGTAAGGCCTGTAATACGCCAAGAATGAGCAGCTAGTACATCTGCTTTAGTTTTGGGAGCAGGATCATCATCTTTGCTACACGCAAATACCGTCAAAGCAAGAATGGCCAAAAGAAAAAGTTGTCGAAATTGTCTCATGGTTAGGTTCGGATTAAATTATCTTGTACAAAATGAAAAATATGTCTATAATAAACAATATTTCTTTGCTCTATTTATACTAAAAATGCAATTCTATACCTCAATGGCAATTCTATCCCATTAAATCTTTACAATTTTCCGCATTACCTTCCAGCCGTTCAGCTGAAACTCCACAATATATATTCCGGCAGCTACGGATCCCAGGTCGATAGTTTTCACATATTCTGCAGTTGTCTTTTGTTCCTTCACACCAGCTACCTTTTGGCCAATAAAGTTATACAGTGAAATTTCAACGTTGCCTCTTATCGAATTGGACAATGCAAACTGCAATTGGCCTTCAGTAGGATTAGGACTAACAATCAGGTTTCGTTCAATAGGATTAGGTTCTACTGCGGTAGGATTTCGTACAAAAACAGTAATAGAAGCTTCTGTATTACATAAATCCACACCAGTTCCTGTTACTGTATAAGTAGTAGTTTGTGTAGGATAAGCTATTACCTGTGCACCTAGTGAAGAACTCAATGTAGCAGCAGGCGTCCATGTAAATAAACCCGCGCCTCTGGCATTGAGAGTAACTGGCTGTCCGGCATCTGTAAACAGGGTTGAAGCACCTACTTGTACAGAAGAGTTCATTCCTACCTCAGCTGTTATAGCATGTGCCACATTGATACCTCTTGAAATAGAATAAGTTTGCCACACTCCCTGAGAATTACGTTCCCAAGCAGTAATCTGAGAGGACTGGCCATTTTGATTGGAAACAATTGCTACAGAATCTTTCTTATCATAGTTCAATACTACACCTATGAAGAAAGGATAACCACCAACAGGTACGTTTCGGTCAAACGAAATCTTTGTTTCTCTATTTTGAGCCACATCCTGCAAAATAGTTCTTAGTGGTATTTCTTTCTGTTCAAGAATTTGTCCCGGGCTACTTTGCAAACCACGTGCATTCCATACCACAACAGTCACTGTTGACTCGGTAGCAGATCCATCAGCAGCATAGGCATAACCAAAACGGATAGAGGTACCACTTATATTCTCATAGCCCAGGTTATTACCAAAATATTCCGCTTTAGCCTGATCCTTTCGTGAGTTATGTCCTGTTATATACCCTGTTGCAGGAGAAGTTTCTTTTAGGACTGTAGCGGTACCTTTAAAGTTTGTGATGGAATTACATAAGCCTGCTTCTAATACTTCAATATAATCTGTACGAACCAATGGAGCAGAAGAACCTATAGAGTTTGTAGCCACCAGTGTCACATTAAACTTACCTGGAGTGTCATATGTTACAACAGGGTTTTGTGTTGTTGAAGTAGATGGATTTCCGCCCTCAAATGTCCATTGCCATTGAGTAGGCAGGTTTGCTGATAAGTCTGTAAAAGTTACTTTTCCACCCCGTAATACTTGTTGCTTATCTACCCGGAAGTTAGGAATAGGAGCTTCGACAACTGCATTGCCACATACTGAGGATGAAATTAGTTCACGTCTGCGTGGACTGAGTTCCATTACAGCTAACATCCTTGTTTTCTGCCCTTTTGTAAAAATATTCATACATAGATCATCCGAATAGTCCATATAGTTTTCAACCATGTTGGTAGTACCACATGATACTCTCCCCTTCTGACAACCACGACTTTCAGACTGTTGAGTAGGAGTATCATCAACATAATCTGTAGCACAATTGCCATCTCCCCAAATGTGGCGTAATCCTAACCAGTGTCCTGTTTCATGTGTAAGTGTACGTCCCAGGTTATATGGAGCCTGCATAACCGGAAAACTGCCTTTATCTGCTGAGCCAAAGGAAGTATATTTTATAACGACTCCATCTGTACTCGCAGGGCCACCATCTTCAGGCATACCTCCTAACCCTGATTTACTCGGAAACTGTGCATACCCTAATAAATCCTGTGAGCTTCCTGTAAAATCAACAACCCATATATTAAAATAACGGTTAGGATCCCAAACTGTCAAGGGCTTCAACTCTCCATCTATCTGATCTTTTGTAAATGCAGCCCTGGAGCCTTGCCGACGATCAATACCTTTTTCAGCCATTGCCACTCCTTGAGGGTTAAAGGCAGCCAGACAAAACTCTATTTCTATATCGGCCCCCCGAGAATCAGTATTAAATCCACGAGAACCTTCTTTTCGGCGAAAGTCTTCATTTAGAACCGCCAACTGTGCTTTTACCTGAGCCTCACTGATATTACGCCCTTGACCTACAGCTTCTCCATTGTGAATAATGTGAACGATTACCGGAATAGTAAGTATAGATGCTGTAGTGCGACCGGATTTTTGTCGTAATTCGATCTCTTTAATTTTTCCCTGTAACTCCATTTCAAAGTCAATAAGACTTCCAAGTTTGGGGTATCTCTTTCGGAGTAAAGAATCCATTTCCATGGTAGCACAACGATCAATCTTATGCTGTCCTATAACAGGACAGATCAGAGAAAGAACAAATACACTGAAAATGAATATTTTTAGTAAAAGTTGTATCATAATTTACTATTCTTTAAGCCATAGGTATGCAGTCAATAAATTCCAGGTTCTTTAACCGCTTGTTTGTGCTGTAAAAATGAAGCGATAACTGGCATCTATATCAAAAAAATAATATTCAACAGTCAGGGAAGTACTTGTTAGCTCTTTAATTGTAAAAGGTATTGCAGTAGTCCCTGTAAATATTGGAAGGGGGAACTGTAATGTTGCGGTTGCATTAACTACAGACCAGCTTCCAGTTGCATACACATTTGGATCACCAGCGTTACATTTTGAAGCACCCTCCTGTGCTTCAAAAGTTCTCTCTCCATTTGCATAAAACACATACAAATCATCTGCAATACATGGATGAAAAAACTGATAAGTACTACCTGTCTGTACAGTCCCTTCATCTACAATCTGTATCGAAGTAAGTAACCATCCTTTACTGGTTTTACCAGTCAATAACTGTGAGTAGGTATAGGGCTCCGGCTCAATCTTTTCGGAACAGGCAGAACTACCTAAAAGAAGCCCTCCCCAAACCAGGCAGGCTTTCCCTATTCTCCAGACTATGTGTTGTATAGGTATATGCATATATGTTCAGTATTAATTTTTTTGTGGAATGAAAGTCAAAGTTGGTAAAACAATAACCGTATCCCTGGTTGGATTGGTAAGAGGAACCTTAAATTGAATGTTTAAAAGTAGATTTCCATTTTGAGGATTCCACGAACCTGTTCCACTCAACTCTATACTACTATTGAAATAACTATTGTTTTGTGCAGGTATATCTATTGAATTGTCTTTTTTGTCAATAAGGCGTAATGTGGGATGATCTGCATTAAATGAAAAAATATCAAAGTCTGTACGATTAGCCAATCCAATATTCCAGTTAGACAAAAGAAACTCATTACAATCTGCACTGGTTACCTGAACATTAGGTACAGTAATTGTGGAAGATCCTATTTTACGGGTACCTATATAATAACCACCTAAAATGCAGTCATCTTCAATGGTGTAAGTCATACGTCGGCCAATATTGTTGTTTTTGCCAAAACCTACAATTAATGAAGTTGGGCTCACATCTGTTAATGTAAACACAACAGTCTGCGATTCCAAGCGGTCATTTGCATTATTGATTAAACGTAGTTGAATCTCACCAAAACTTTGGTTTGCAGGAATTACCACAGTGCCCTTTGTTCCTAGTATTGTATAATCTACTCCCTCACGCGCAGTACCACCCACCAGGTATTTCACAGTGATATCCTCATCCAGTTGAGGTCCTACATTGTGTATCTGTACTTTGATAACTTGCGGATAGCTTTCTTTGACTGATGCTACTGTATCTGTGAAGCGTATATGATAAGGTCCCTGAAAAGTAATCTTATCCTCCTCACAGGAAAAAACAGAGCATACAAGTCCCGCAATAAAAACGATCTGTATAACTTTTGTAAGTAGTAAATTCTTCATTGCCATTATACTAAAATATAGCGAGCGTTGGATCTGTTCTGATTTTATTCTATCAATATCCTGGATTCTGGCTTCCTCTTAATCCAGGGTTACGTTGTATTTCCGTTTGAGGAACAGGCCAAACATTGTAGGTATCTTTCCAGTTAGACGAGAATGCTGTCATTACAGTATTTGCTCTTCCTGTTCGTACCAGATCATACCACCGATGTCCTTCAAATGCCAGTTCATACAAACGTTCATTTTCTATGGCTGTTAATAGATCAGACTGACTACCTGAAACTATAGTATTCGCTTTGGCACGGGTTCTTAGTACATTTATATCTGTTATTGCACCATCCGTTCCTGTTAACTTACCTTGACGCGCTCTAGCTTCTGCCCGAATCAAATACATTTCACCTAACCGGAACAAAACTATGTTATTATTGTCTTCATCAGAGGTTCCATATTTGGCGACAGAGAATCCATTGTCGTTGCCTCGTTGTTTACTTGCATCAAAACTTACGGTCAAGTTTCGGTCTCCGGATTCCTCACTAAAAATCTTTAGAAGAAATGAATTGGCAGGAATAACCTCTCTACGTCCAACAAATATATTATTAAGTCCATAGGTAGAGGTTCCCGGATCATCCGTTATAGTATAACCAACCTCCAGAATAGATTCACTTGTAAAGTCCTTGGCAACAATGGTACTAAAATTAGGTTCAAGTGAATATTGCTTCGAATTAATAACTTGTGTAGCAAACTGCTCTGCCTGCACCCAATCACTCTGGTATAAATAATATCTGGCAAGCATCGCTCTGGCAACATGTTTTGTAGCATACCCTACTCCTGTAGTGGCAGTGTCTGGTAGATTTTCTATAGCCCGAGTAATGTCTTCCAGAGCAAACGCAAGTATTTCTTCTTTAGAAGAACGGCCAATATTACTATTCGCTTCCACATCTGTAGTAGTTACCAGTGGAATACCTCCAAAAGTATTTGCCCCAATAAAATAGGCATATCCCCTTAAAAGACGAGCCTCTGCCAATAATTGATTCTTGTCTGTAGTAGAGACACCAGCCAAACCTGGTAAGCGTTCTTCTATAAAGTTAGCAATGTATACCACATTGTATACTCCTGCCCAGAATGTTGCAGCAGCACTGTTGGTTGAAAGTATTCTTTTGTTACTTAACTCATTGTATACAGTAAACGTACCATTATGAATAGCCAGATCTGCGGTTAAATCACCTGCTACTACAGATAAGGCTGCTGTACTACGTAAAGCATTGTATAACCCAATCCGAACCTGAGGCACATCATCTGGTGATGTAAGTACAATATCCGCCGAAAGAATATTGTTAGGCTTGGGATTTAACAAGTCCTGACATCCGGTCAAAAGCCAGCCTGCAAAGCATACCAGAAATATCTTTTTTATAGAGAGTTTCATTTACTGAATTCTTTAACCATTAGAAATTAAAAGCCAACCGTTATGCCTGCCATAATAGTTTTTACCTGGGGAAAAGTGAAGAGATCTATTCCCTGAGCCGCAGTAGAACCGTCTAATGTACTTACTTCAGGATCGGCTCCGGTATAACGGGTAAGAGTGATCAGATTGGTTGCAGACAATAGAACACGAATTGATTGTACTTTGAATCGGGAAAGCCATTCTTTAGGCACATTGTATCCCAATGATATATTTTTCAACCGGAGATATGAACCATCTTCTACAAAACGACTACTCATATACGTATTAGGATTATCCTCTTCACTTCTGTCCGGATTGTATTGATAGCGGGGAATATCTGTTATATCACCTTCTTTACGCCATCTGCGTAAGGCAGCTTTGGACTGGTTGTTGAGAATATCCTGTCCGGAATTAAGTAGTGTTGTATTACTAAAATTGAGAATCTCGTTTCCATACGAAAACTGAAAGAACACGCTTAAATCGAGATTTTTCCAGGAGAAGGTGTTCGTTATACCACCGATCAGCTTTGGCTGTGCATTGCCTATTACCTGAGCATCATCAGCAGAAATAGTCCCATCACCTGTATTATCTCTGTAAATTGCGTCACCTGTTGCTGGATCGACCCCTAAAAACTGCAATCCCCAGAATGTTCCCAGTGGTTCACCGACTTTAATTATATTTGTATTGGAAGACCCACTAGCTTCATAACCTCTGTAAAGAGGCAGTGAGTCAGCAAGAGATTCTACTCTGTTTTTATTATGGGAAATATTAAAATTGGTACGCCACTTAATAACTCTATCAACAATAACAGCATTAACAGATAACTCAACCCCTTTGTTGGAAACCGAACCAATGTTTCCCTGAAACCCTCCAAATCCTGTAGTAGTAGGCAATGGAAATGTGTTTAATAACTTAGAAGTTAGATTACTGTATACATCCAATGTTACCCCCAAGCGTCCACTCCATAAAGAAGTTTCTATTCCCACATTTATTTCGCGAGTCTTTTCCCATTGTAAATTATTATTTCCCAATGCAGAAGGAGATAACCCAGTGGCACCATTATAGTTAGATCCACCAAATTGCGTTAAGAACTGAAAATCTCCAATTCGTTCATTTCCTGTAAACCCATAACTAGCTTTTAACCGCAAGTCATCAAAGAATGTATAAGCCTTCATAAAATCCTCAGAAGAGATACGCCAGGCTGCTGAAACAGATGGGAAGACTCCATATCGTTTACCTCGCCCAAACCTTGAGGAACCATCATAGCGGGCAGTTGCCCCAAATAAATATTTGTCTTTAAACTTATACTTTGCTTCTCCAAAGAAGGATACGAGTCCGTTGGAAACTAAAAATGAACCTCCATCATCAACAATCGCCCCCGCTCCGGAAATGTAGGTAAATTCATCACGAGGATATAATCGCCCTTGTACGGAGGCAGTTCTCTCTGTACGTTGTAACAATTCATTTCCCAACAAAAAGTCAAAACTGTGTTTATCATTTTCACCTTTTGTAAAAGTGTAGGTCAACAAGTTACTATTATTTAATGTTATATACGTCCCACTCCCATATATACCATATCCCTTTCCTCCAACTGAGGGAAGATAACCTCCGATAGCCGTTGTGGATGGCTCAAACTGATCATCTGTTACTCCATTATAATCTGTACTTACTTTAGTACGAAACCGTAAATTTGGCAGGAAAGCATATTCTGCAGTCAAACCAGCTACAATTTTAGTGGTAAATGTCTGAAAACGTGGCAATAGTGCTTGTCCTACAGGATTAAAGTTAGGAAATCCGGGATATCCGGGGCTATTAGGACCCAGCAATTGACCTTGTTCATTATAAGGGCTATAATAAGGTAAACTTTTAATGGCTCCAGAATAAACACCATCCAAAAAATTATCTCCCTTTACCCGATCATTACGTGTACGGGAGATCATCAGATTGTTTCCAAAGGATAATTTATCGGTAGCTTTATGATCTAAATTCAATGTACCAGAGAAACGGACGAATTTATTGTTTAACTGTACTCCTTCTTCATCCCGATAATTAATACTTGTATAGAAACGAGTACGTTCATTACCTCCTCTGGCACTAAGTTGATACTGCTGATATATAGCCCTACGCAATACAGCGTCAACCCAATCTGTATTGATAGCATCTGTTACTCCAGGAATTAAACCCAACTGATCCGGATCACCACCTCCGTTTATAACAGCCTCACGCTGTAATTCGAGAAGTTCTTTTGAATTTAGTAATTCAGGCTTTCTCACGACCTCAATAAACCCTCTTTGCACATCTCCTTCAATCGTAGTGCGACTATTGGATTTCCCTCTTTTTGTTGTCACTAATACTACACCATTCGCAGCCCGAGATCCATAAATCGCTTTAGCAGAAGCATCTTTCAAAATCTCAATGGATTCAATATCATTGGTATTAATAGTGGAAAATGCATTGTCGTTCTGTCCACCAAAGTCTCTCAATCCCAATGCACCATCTTCAACAGGAATACCATCTACAATAAATAAAGGTCTATTAGAAGCTGAAATAGAAGTACTTCCTCTAACCCTAACTGAGATTCCTCCGCCTGGTGTCCCAGAAGATTGAGTCACTTGTACACCAGCTACCTGTCCCTGCAATGCCTGATCCATTCCCATTACTGGAATATCCTTAAACTTATCACTTGTTATAGTTGCAATAGAGCCACGAATATCTCGTCGTTGTTCTGTTTTATAACCTGTTATTACAACTTGAGTCAACTCTGTCACGTTGGGCTCCAATTGTACATTTATGGTAGCACGGTTACCAATAGGTACTTCCATTGTCTGGCGTCCAATAAAGCTGAAAACAAGTAGCGACTTTTCCGGTACGTTTGAAATCGAGTAGTTACCACTGACATCTGTAAGGGTTCCATTGGTAGTACCTTTTACAGATACAGAAACTCCAGGCATTACCTCATTGTCTTCAGACTGTGTTACCTTACCTGTTATAGTGCGGGTCTGCTGAGCAGAAAGCTCACAAAAGAGTAATATGGAGACAAAAAATGATAAACCAAATCGTAAAAATATATTCATGCAATAATCATTATGAATGTGGTCAGGCAGATAGTATTTCTAAAGAATATTCTTACTAAAGGCACATTAGGTCTCTACTTATTTAGTATCTGGATTTTCCATAATCCATACATAAACCAGCAGATAGTATGCAAATACCCTATCTATTGCTAGTTTTGATCATACAAACAGATCCTTTTTTTAGAAAACAAGCAGATGAAGAGAAGACTTGTACCAAGGTACTATTTTTTACAAAAAAAACACAGCAGGTTGTTATAAAACATTAAAATTATCCTGTTTTATTATTTTTTCGTTATTAAGTTTTCTTTTTTTGTATATTCGTTGTCAATGCATAAACTGAGCATATGCTATTTAGCCGAGCCCGAACTATTCCTTTTCAACTACGTTTGTTACAGGCAGAGGATGCCAGTCAACTTTTTTATACTATCCATACTAATCGCGCCTATCTGCGACAATGGCTTCCATGGGTTGATGGAACGCTGAATGTAGAGGATTCGCTGGCATTTATTGAAGACACGATTACGCAATATAAACAAGGAGAATGTGTTGTAGCAGCAATCTGGTGCGAAAACAGAATTGTGGGATGCATTGGGCTGAATAACATACAAACATTTCATCAAAAAGCTGAAATAGGGTATTGGCTTTCCCGTAACTATCAGGAAAAAGGAATTATTACCCGAGCCTGTCGGCAAATGATCAATTATGCGTTTGACGAACTAAAACTAAACCGGGTTGAAATCCTGGTTGCTGAGAAAAACCGCCGTAGCCGCTCAGTAGCTGAGCGACTTGGGTTTGAGGAAGAAGGTTTATTGCGAAATTATTATCGGCATCGTCAGGAATTTGTAGATGTGGTAATCTATGGCATGTTGAAAAAGTACTGGAAATCAAGTTAAGCTTCTTTATCTACCGACTTTTTGCCTGTCAAATCTGCATTCTTTGTATTGAGTCCATCAAACAAGAATAAGCCATACAGCCATATCCAGGCATTTACAATACCTCCTACTCCCATCAATATATATGTGCTACTATGAAATAGAACACCTACTGGCAGAATTATCCAACGTGTAGCAGGAAAGAAAACGATAATAATAAAACTTAGTTGAAATAGTAAAGCCATAGCTGGCAAGAGTATACATAGCCAATCCTGATTGGCAACCCACAAGCCAGTAGGGGTTGAATGTAAGTACAGATAATTCCGAAAAGTTTCAGGATCTAACCATTCCATTCCTCCTATCAAAAGTTTTTCCAAACCAGCCTGAAGATATACAATTCCTATTACCATCCGGATTAATGGCAAAGCCCATTGTACATAGGAATGATTAGTCTGTATAATCAGAAGCGGCATAAGCCACAACACATAAGTCAAAGGAGCGAATGCATGATCCAGTTTTTCAAAACTGTATAGCCAGCCCTGCAACAAAGTAAATACTATGGCTACTACCATTGCGCATATACTACTCTTAAAACGAAACAGCATTCCAAGACAGCCAATCAGTAATAACCCATACCCAATACCTATCCATATAGGAGAAGGAAATGAGAGGTGCAATAATCTCAGTAGTAATAAAGGCTTATATAGTACCTGCGCCTCATAAAGATGAGTTAGAACAATATACCAGTCATAAGTAAAATAAATAACACACGTATATACAACCCATGTATATATCTGAATATTCCTCTGTGGAATTCGTACATGCCACAGTAGATCTAACCAGTTTGTATCAGATTTCCAGTAGTTTCTGGCAAACCAAGTAAATACCAGGAAGCAAGTAATCAATCCCAAACGGATAATGATCTGATCGGCATGTCCAAGAAAAAAAGAAAGCTCAAAACGATGTTTTTCTATCAGAAACCGGGGATACAAACTATTTACAAGTTGATTGAACCAATCTGGAGCTGTGTCATAAAAGCTTTGTACTACCAGATTGCGTATCCATAGTATATAGACCAAAGTTGTGGCCACCCATAGGCTACTCCATCCTATTACTAACTTCTTATTCATGTGAACTGGGCTTAAAAGAAGCTACAACAGTTGTATCCACCTTACGATGATCTACCTCACTTACCATACGCAGCAACTGCCACTCAACAATTGTATCCATATGAGGGGTGATGGAATGAATACGTCTCAATAGTGTATCTGCTTCATGACGATAGTAATAATTACGCATCAGGTATGCCAGGCTACCCAGTTTAGTTTCTTCAGGAGATAGTATATATGTTTTATGTGCATTACTGATTATTCGCAGAGAAAAATACTCTGTTTGTATTTCCCGATGAACAGGTTCTGCAAACATTCCAAACCGAAACAAAGGATAGAGATCTGTTTGGAAAACAAAAGGTATCCATACTAGTAGCAGCACAACGGGTATGATGATCTTTCCTGTTTTCATAATGCATGATAAGTGATGCGCCAAAGTTGAAAAAAAATGTTCATCTTCGCCAGTTATGAAAACAACTTCAGGCAAAATCCGGATCATGCAGATTATAGGTAGTCTGCTCATACAATCAGGATTCATACTAATTAGTGTACTACTCCTGGTAGTAAGTTGCCTGTTAGTTAGTTATTCTTATTCTGACCTTATCCAATGGATTGCTCAATCTTATATACCTACGGATAAGCTGGACAAATTTCAGCATTCTATCCTGACTCCATCCAGATTTGTTCTGGTACGCTATCTCTCTGTGATGGCAACATTTGTTTCAGCCCTATGTACTTATTTAATCTGGAAAAATATACCACCTGCTATACGACTAATAACTGACTGGATACTTCATATACATAGCCTATTAAAGAAGACCTGTACTAAAACAACCAGTATAGAACGGGTATGTTTACTGAGTTTATTTCTCCTGATTTGTATCAGTAGAATATACTTTGTTACTAAACTCCCACTACATGTAGACGAACGGTTTACTTATCTGTATTTTATAAGTAAAGGATGGATTGTTTCGGCAGTATACTATCCAGGTCCCAACAATCACATTCTATTCTCTTTGCTTTGCACAATAGTTAATTTTTTTCTCCAAAGCCCATTGTGGGTATTACGTCTTCCCGCATTACTATCTGGTATAGTAGTACTCTTTGGAATTTGGGTTATTACACGTTATTATTTTTCAGCATTCATTGCTATCGTTTCCGTAAGCTTACTGGCTTTTTCACCACAAGTCTTTGGGTATAGCATTCAGGGCCGTGGATATAGCCTGCTGATTTGCTGGATAGTACTGGCAACGGGTTGTGTACTTTCTATTATCTCTGCAAGAAAAATAAGCAGACTTACTTCTATTATATTCATTATCAGTTGTTTTCTGGGATTTTATACTATTCCGATCTTTCTGTATCCATTTGCTGGCCTGAGTTTATATCTGATGCTATTCTTTCTGACACAAAAAAATATGCATCAATTGGTTTGTCTTCTTTGGATGGAAATCTGTATTGGTATATTAGTAACATTGGTGTACATCCCTGTACTATTGCTCAACGGCTGGGGTGCGGTGACAGCAAATACATGGACAACCCAGTTGGAATGGCCTACATTTTTGGAGGGTTTACAAACTACCCTTACTGATTTAACAGACTTTATGTGGAATAGTATTCCTTATTCTATTTGGTTTACCCTTATTATCAGTATAGGCAGTATACTTCTGATCTTAACTCGTCAGATTACTGGTTTCCAGAAACACTGGCTGCAACTGTATCTTCTTACACTATGGATTATCATTCCCATTATGGTTTTACAAAGAGTATTACCTTATGGTCGTATTATGATCTATATCCTGCCTCTGCAATGGCCTGCCATAGCAATCTTAGGACAGTATGTATTTTCTTACTTCCAGTATTATCGTGTTTTTATCACAGGTGGATTTATAGTATATGCTTTATCGTGCATTAATACATTTTATCAACTAACTACGCCAAAAGGTAAAGGAATATATAACAGTCTGGACAATGTTAGTCACTGGCTATACGATCATCAGGCAGATGGAGTATTCGTACACTATTATGAATATGGATTGTGTATTTTATTTCAATATGAAACGAATCACAGAACAATTCAGTTAGATATTGGCGCAGATCGGTTTTCCACGAAAAAAAAATATAATTTTGTCGTGGTTCACAAGGATCATGCATTCCCGGCATCTTTATCAATGTCTTCATATCAGATTGTATACAAAGACACGGATGCCACCATTTATCAATACAGTCATTGAAAATGGATTTTAGAATCTTTACTTTTATTAGTTAATATATGGAAAACCCGGTTATTATTTTTGGTGCAAAAGGTCTGGGACGTGTAGCATTGGATATTTTTCAGAGCAATGAGGTGGTAGTATATGGATTTCTGGACGATGACAAACAGTTGCACAATACAGAAATTATGGATATCTCTGTACTTGGAGATACAGATGATGATGGCTTTCTGAAGCTGATTGGCAAAAAGTGTGAAGCATTTATAGCGACAGACGACAATAAATTACGAAAACATCTGGTGGAAGTACTACTGGAAAAACGTAAAACAATGCCTGTTAATGCTATTCACAAACAAGCCTATATTGCCCCTTCAGCATCAATCAGTCATGGAAATTTAATCAGCGCAGGTGTAATAATCAATTCGGCTGCCAGTGTAGGCAGTCATTGCATTTTACATGCCAATACCGTAGTTGACTATGAAACTACACTTGGTGATCTGGTACAGGTAGGCACGGGTAGTATTATTGGAAGTGGAGTAACCATTGAAAGTGGGGCATTTATAGGAAGTGGTGTTACTATCGTTTCAGGAATTACCATAGGTAAAAACGCCCGAATTGGCGCGGGATCTGTTGTTATTGAGAATGTTAAAGCAGGAGCAACCGTATTTGGTAACCCGGCAAAGGTTATCGAAAGATAAACGAATGATGGCTTGATGGATACAAGTTTTCTTGTACTACTATTCTGCCATTATTCTATTCATAAATCACTCACAAAATGAAACTCAAAAACTTCAATCTTACTTTCGGAAGTCAGCTATTCAAAACTTTCAGTGACGAATCCCGGGTACGCATTTTATTTCTTCTTTATAAAAACAAAGAAATGTGCATATCTGATCTGGAGCAGATCTTGGACTTTACACAGGCTAAAACATCCCGCCATGTGTTATACCTGAAAAATTCCGGATTATTGAGTTTCAAGAAAATGGACCAGTGGGTATACTATTATCTGAAAGATGAGTTTACTGAGATTGTAGGACAGTTGTTTCAGTATATGAGCAAAGATACCACTCTGCAAAACGACTATGAGACGTTTCAGGTGCTGTATTCTAATCGTGAGTTGGCAATTAATAAGCTTCATCAGGATCGGCAACGAATGAAAGAGTTTCGTTTACGTGGAAAAGAATAATTAACCAATGTATTACTATATCTATACCAACAATTTATCATGAAATTTAAGAAGCACGTATTTATCTGCACAAATCAGAAAGAAGCGCCTAAAAAGTCTTGTGGAGAAGCGAACGGAATGGCTTTGGTTGAGGAATTTAAAAAAGAATTGAAAGAAAGAGGTCTTCAGATTGAAATCAGAGCGCAACGTGCAGGTTGCCTGGATGCCTGTGCATTTGGCCCAAGCCTGGTTGTATATCCGGAGGGAGTCTACTATGGTAATGTACAGCTGACAGATGTAAAAGAGATTGTAGAAGAACATCTGGTAGCGGACCGCCCTGTTCAACGATTGGTTCTGCCCTTTTAAAGAGGCTGTTTATTTATACAAAACTGCCTATCCGGAATATATATCCGGATAGGCAGTTTTTATTTTTATCCAGTAATGCACACGTAAGTATCCACAAAACTACGATTTGCCAGAGGTCCCAAACACTTCTACTAAACTACTCTAGATGAACAGATTACCCTAACAAAAGCATCTATCCAAACCCTATACAACATTATCTGAAATCTTTTAGTATGTAACCCTGCAGGAAGCGATATCGTAAGATATGGCAGTACACTTAATTGTAGAACCTAAATTTGTTTCATGAAAAATTTAAGAAAAGGTATTTTATTTGGGTTGCTTTTATGGACTGCAGTAGCCTGTAAAGATGATGACAAAGACCCTCAGGTCACAAATCTTGGGACGTATTCCGGAACGGCGGCTGTAAGCCAGGATAATACTGGAGGGAATTTATTAAATACAAAAATCACGATTACACGCCTTGATCAGAAGGCTACCATCAAAATCTCAGCAGTACCGGATTTTGAACGCGAATTCACTGCAGATGTAACTGCTTCCGTAGAAACAGGAAATACCAAAAGTTATTCATTTACACTCACACAGCAAACTGCGCCAACTGGCAAGAATGTGGGAGGAACTGTGATTGTGCAAGGGAATCAATTATCAGCCGATATCACAATCCCCAATGATCAGATCAACGCCTATGACACTGATAATAAATCAGTTCAACTAACGGGTAATATTAAGTTGCTTGCAGGTTCTTTTGTGAAAGAATAAACTCTATAGCAAGAGACTTTACTATCTGACAGTAAAGTCTCTTCTTAAAGCTATGTTTCTCTCTCTTTTAGGCATCAAGCCCGTTTATCTACCAAATTTATTCTGACTATCATAAGCCAATCCAAGCCCTACACTGGATAATTTATTTTCATCAGCTATAGCCGCATTGGGAAACAATAGCTTAAATTCCTGTTGCACTAATGGTACCTCTGTAGTTCCGCCGGTAAGTATAACCAGATCAATATCTTCCCGCTTCACTCCTGCTTCCTGGATACACTGTTTGGCAGAATCAGAAATCTTCTCAACCTCTTCCCGTATGGCATCTTCAAATAGATCCCGTTTGATCTGAATAGAAAAGCTATCCTCAATAAACTCAAAAGACGCGTTATATTCTGCCTGCCCGGTCAAGGCAATTTTTGTATCTTCAACACTTGCCAGCAGTGCATGTCCACTCTCCTGTTCCAACACTCGCAACAATCTGCCAAAACGTGTTTTATCATGCGACTGAAATAACAGCTGACGTGTATGGACTACCATTTTGGTTGTATACAGAAAGTTAATCTTACTCCATTCCGAAAGATCAAAATAAGGTTTTAAAGGCACTTCCAGCTTTTTATCGCCATACGTGGTTTTATAGCCTAGTTCTGGCATGACAACAGCCAGACTCAGATCCTTATCAAAATCGTTTCCACCAATCCGAACACCTGTATTCGCCAGGATATCCGAAGCTCTGTCTGTTTTATGTACATACTGATTAGACAAGCGAATTACTGTAAAGTCTGAAGTACCTCCACCCAGATCTACTACAATAGCCAGCTTTTCACCTGATAGCTTGACTTCATGTGCAAATGCTGCTGCAATGGGTTCAAACTGAAAATCTATATGTGCAAATCCTACACTCCGAGCTACCTCACGCAACTCAGCTTCTGCTCGTTTATCGGCCTCCGGATCATTGTCGACAAAGTGTACAGGACGTCCCACAACCACATGTTCTATTTCTTTGCCTGCTATACTCTCTGCTCTGGCCTTCAAATTAACCAGAAACTCTGCAATAATCTTTTCGAATTTTATCGGACGACCATTGATGATTGTGCCTTGTTTCATCACAGAGGTTCCCAACACCCGTTTCAAGCTTCGCATAAATCGGCCTTCTTTCCGTTCAAAGAACATTCGAATAGCAGCTCTGCCATAATGAGGGACAGCCTCTTTGTAAGGGTAAAAGATTGCACTAGGAATAGTAACAGAGGTTCCTTCTATCGGAACCAGGCTGATGTTTCCATTATTAGCAACAGCGATACTTGAATTGGATGTTCCAAAATCAATTCCACAGGATATATTTGTCATAGTAGGAGGTTTTAGCAATCTTAGAGAAAACACACAGATCTGTGGAATAGTATAAAGACGATGATACCACTATAAATATGAACTCCATATTCATAGTGGTACATGTATTTCAAACTATACCTAATCCTAATCAGATCTTACCCTTATTTGCAGTAAGTTAACTCAGTACCTTGCATTTCAGAGAAAATTACTCAATTGAATCCGTTATGCTTTGCAAAAAGGGGGGCAAAAATAAAAAATATAAATCTATTTTCCTGTATCCCTGTCCTATTTTCACCAGAACATTTCCTGACTATCTATTTCGCCTTCTACTAAGGGCACTAACTGAAGTTGCTTCATTACATCATACTGTTCTTTACTCATTAGCCCAATACAAGTCCAGTCGCTGACATGAAATTGAGAGAATCGCAACGAACAGCTTGTACGTTCACAAAGAAACAGATTTAACTTAAAACATAACTGATCATCCGAATAGTGGGTATCCTCTTTTTCATATATAAGTTCCTCACCATCTATGAGCAGATAGATAAATGGGCCATCATATGATAGAACCTGAAAATCAAGATCAGGCTTGCAGAAAGTTGACAATTGATGAAATACACTCACATAGCTCTCTGTATCATAGAAAGATTTATAATCCAGAAAACAATAAAACTCTCTTTTTAGCAAGGACTTTGCCCAAGTCATATTCTTAAGGCTGGTATCCTTAAAAGGCTCATACCATTCCTGACCCTGAAAATCTTTTTCAAATAACATAGTTGTGAAAAATCCTGTTTATAAAATAATACATAGAGTCTGACAATCTTTGAATCTATATCAACGAAATACGGAAAAGGTAAACGCCCTGCCCCAAATTGCCATTCTATCAGAATAATGACAAAATAAAACCCTCTGCCTTGTAATAAGACAGAGGGCTTCTATATATAGCAGAATACTATAGTTTATTTTACAGCTTTTCGTTCAATTTCACGTAGGTTTTCCATCTTCTTATTTCTCAGAAAGCCATTGATATCTTCAAAGTGCTCCTTAATACGTTTATTGCCAAACTCAAATACTTTATCAGCCAAACCATCCAGGAAGTCACGATCGTGTGATACTAGAATCAATGTACCATCAAAAGCCTTCAATGCTTCTTTCAGAATATCTTTTGTTTTGATATCCAGGTGGTTGGTAGGTTCATCGAGAATTAAAAGATTCACAGGTTGTAACAACAACTTAATCATAGCCAGACGAGTCCTTTCACCACCAGAGAGGAATCTCACCTTCTTATCGATAGTCTCCCCGCTGAACATAAATGCTCCCAGAATATCTTTGATCTTTGTACGGATCTCCCCTACTGCAATCTGGTCAATAGTCTGAAAAACGGTCAGTTCACCATCTAACTTAGAAGCCTGATCCTGTGCAAAATACCCAATCATACTATTATGACCTACCTGAAGTTTTCCTTCAAAATCAATTTCACCCATAATCGCCTTCACCAATGTAGACTTACCTTCACCATTCCGGCCTACAAAGGCTACTTTCTGCCCACGTTCAATAGTGACAGAAGCGTCTGCAAATACTACATGATCACCATAACGCTTGGTTAATCCTTCTACAATGACAGGGTAATTACCTGAACGAGGAGCCGGAGGGAACTTCAGATTCAAATGTGAAGTATCCACTTCATCCACTTCAATGATCTCAATCTTTTCCAGCATCTTCACACGAGATTGTACCTGAAGTGTTTTGGAATAGGTTCCTTTGAAACGATCTATGAATTCCTGAATCTCAGCAATCTGCTTCTGCTGATCATCATATTGTTTTTGCTGCTGTTCGCGACGTTCTTTACGCAACTGAAGATAATGAGAGTAGGTCGCTTTGTAATCATATATGCGTCCCATAGTTACCTCTATGGTCCGGTTTGTGATATTGTCAACAAACGTTTTATCGTGGGATATCACAATTACAGCTTTGGCATTATTTACCAGAAATTCTTCCAGCCACTGAATAGATTCAATATCCATGTGGTTAGTAGGCTCATCCAGCAGAATCAGATCCGGTTTCTGCAATAAAATTTTAGCTAGCTCAATCCGCATACGCCACCCACCACTAAACTCATTGGTAGGACGGGTAAAATCACTCCGTTGAAAGCCTAATCCCATCAACGTCTTTTCTACTTCTGCATCAAAATTGCTATCTTCTATCGAATAGTATTTCTCACTAAGTTCAGATACTTGTTCTATAATCTTGGCATATTCATCTGATTCATAATCCGTGCGTGTCTCCAATGCCAGATTCAACTCATCCATTTGCTTTTTCATTTCCAGTATTTTTCCGAAAGCTTTGGAGGCTTCTTCAAATACAGTACAATTGTCTTCTGTTAGCAAATGTTGAGGCAGATAAGCAATTACTGCATCTTTGGGAGCAGATATTTTTCCGCGTGTGGGTTTATTTACGCCAGCAATAATTTTCAGTAAGGTTGATTTTCCGGCACCGTTTTTACCCATTAAGGCAATCCGGTCATTCTCATTAATATTAAAGGTAATGTTGCTAAAAAGAGCGGCACCGTTAAACTCTACTGTAATCGAATCAACTGAGATCATGAGGTATAAAGATTTTAAAATACAAATATAGGGTATATCCTTGGAAATATTCTATTGTTGTTTTTAACACGACTGCCCATGTGATAAATTTCTTAAAACCGTAGCTCCTCCTACCTGACTATCAAGCACATTTACTAAGAAACAGACTTCTTATTAGAAACAGTACTGATCCAGACCCCAAGCAGAACAAGAACAGTCCCGGCAACTTGCCATAGGGAAATTGGTTCGTGCAAAAAAACAACTGCAATAACGGCTCCCATTACCGGGTCAAGATTATTAAATATCCCTACCTCAACCGCATTCAGGTATTTCATGGCATCATTATACCAGAAATAGCTTAATGCAGAAGCCAGCACTCCCAGATAGAAAATTTCAAGCCAGCCTCGCCAGGAAATAACAGGTAATGGTTCATAGTATAATTCTACTCCCATCAGAGGGAGAAAACATATCGTTCCAATTACAGTAGACCAGGTAGTAAGATGTGTCGAATCCAGATGTGCTAGTTTTTTGGAAATGATGGTATAGATCACCCAGCATAATGCAGATAGAATTACCAGGATATTTCCAACAATCACAGAAGGCATCCTCCAAACAAAAGACTCTATAAAATCAGTAGTTTCAGGATTGGATACAAAACCTATACAGATCACACCAATAATGGAAATTACCACACCCACAAGTTGAATTGATTGAAGTCTCTCTTTCAAATAAAGAGCAGCCAGAACTACTACACCTACAGGAATAAATCCCTGGATCAAAGACCCCATGGCGGCAGAAGTATATCGTAATGCCAGATTAAAGAATGTATAATATAAGGTCACTCCTGTAATACTCATACCTATTACTTTATACCAAACAGACCGATCCCAGCCAATATAATTTGGTTTGTTTCGTTCTTTTACAAACAGAATAATAAGTAAGATAACAGATGCGAGAGCAAAACGCAGAAACGCAAAAAATACAGGTGGGATGTGATCAACTCCTGCCTTAGTTACTGAAAATGAACCTGCCCAGATAAGCATTACTAAAGTAACCTTAACGACAGCTTTACTATGTATAGTCATAAAATAAGAATACAGGCGCAAATATACCTGAAAGTTTCTCCTGTAGTTGTTATTAACCTAACATTCAACTACTAGCAAAGTGTATAACCTTTTAGAATAAAAGTAAGATATATGTTTCTGCTAAGTACTATTTTACCTATCCAATTTACAGGTGTTGAGAGTCATTATTTAGTTCATCGAATAAAGTCTTATGTCTACCGAAAAACGTTTCAGTTTGGTGGGATTTTAAAAGCAGGAATTCACGAAAAGGTTAACTTTAGATATAAGCTTCAACAGCTATCATGTAAGTTTTAAATCATTTTTGCACAACTATGAAGTCTATACAACTTGACGCATTAAGCCAGTATTTCCCTCAGTTACTTTCTAAATCTATTAATGAGCTTTACCAAAGTTCTTTTGAACCACAGCAGATAGTGTTGTTTTTTGAAGGATGGGAGTTTTATGAGCCTTACAATCGCTACATTGATGATACAGAGAGTCGCAATATTGTATGGTTTAATGAATCAACCTATTGCATTAACGGGACTGAGTTGAAATGGCCTGTAACCCTGAATGACTTTATCACTGATTGCCATTCATTTAATGTAGATCTACGCTGGAATCCAGCTATTCAGGAAAGATTTTAGTGACCAATTTATATTTCTATAATAATATCCAACCTCCATAACTATCTATTAATCAATCCTATTATTTTAATAGGCTTTTTTTATGATAGTAGTTAATCTGAACTTTAACAAAAAGAAACTGTAAAGTTTCAATATACCAGACATCTGTTAACTCATGTATTCACCTATAGGCTATGAAGAGGTCTATAGAATGAATACATGAGTAAATAGAATTTATTTCCCTGCTACTTTTTTTAACCAGTCTCCTATTGCAGTGAGTGCAGTCGGGTCGATTGTCTGCTCAATAGTACCATATTCGTCAGGAAATCCACTATCAGCTTTCTGAAACAAGTGATTGAGTCCTTCCAGCTTTTGTACCTGATACTTTTTGTTTCCTCCTTGCTTCAATGCAGTTTCAATGCCTTTCAAATTGTTATCTGCCAGTACCTGAACATCTTTACTCCCGTTGATAGCCAATACAGGTATACGTACTTGTTTAAGAACAGGAATTGGATCAAAATGGATGAAGTATTTCATCCAGGGAGATTGAGCAAGTTCTACGCTTTGTAAAAAGGCATCTTCCGTGATTTCCAGCTGTTTTTTACGAGTGTCACTTATACCCGCTGCTTTATCTTTTATAAGTTTAGCAATGCCTTCTTTACGTTTTTGTTTATCTGTATTATTGTTCTCGGCAAGCTTGTCGGCTGCATCTGATAACTCCAGAATGGTTTTTATTTCGCTATCACTAGCACCCATTTTCTTATAAAAAGTAATTGCCTGGGTTCTGAGAATTTGTTCTCCGGTTATTCCGGGTCCAGCCATTAATACAATAAAAGCTACATCTGGGCTTTTGGAAGCTACGATGGGTGCTATCATACCTCCTTCACTAGCCCTATCAAGCCAATCTTCCGGGGATTTATTTCTTTTCTTGTTTTTAGATAAGCGATTCCGGCTTTGACATCCTCGGCAAAATCAGCACTTGTAGCAGTAGAAAAACTTCCTGTAGATTTTCCCACGCCCCGATCATCCACCCGAAGGACGGCAAACCCTTGTTTTGTCAGATAATCAGATAATACAAGGAATGGTTTATGGGCAAACAATGTCTCATCTCGATCCTGTGGCCCGGATCCTGAAATCAATATCACAACAGGAAAAGCTGTTCCCGTTTGGGGCAAAGTCAATGTTCCGGCAAGTTTAGTGTGAGTGGATGGATTCTCATAAATAACATCTTCTTCTTTATATGGGAAAGGACGTAAAGGAAGCTGAGGTCTGTTTACAGTAATTCCCTTTTCACTCTTCTGCATAACAAGTGGAAAACTGTGTCCATTCTGAGTAAATAGGCCTTGTATCAAAACACTGTCTTTACGATACAATCCTTTATACACAGCACCCAACCGATTCATAATTAATGTCAGACTATCATTCTGAAATGTAACAATATCAATGGGGATATCTTTAGCCCCCTGATCCGGACTATCCATTGTTGCCTTATACCCGTTGGCCTCTGTATGAATATGTGTTACCAACCGTAATTTAATGCCCGATATGGCTAATGTCCCTACCCAGGAACCTTCCACAGGTGAGAGTTGCTGGGCTTTCACAGAAAGGCATAAGCAGACCAATAAGAAAAATCCAGGTATACATGTTTTCATGATTGTCGTGTGTGGTTATTTACCATGTGTAATACTTTTGATAAGTAATCCGGTAAATTAGCAGAAGCTATACCCATAAAATTATAGAATAGAACTTACTCTCAAGTTATTTTTTTATGAAAGGTTATCCTATCATACATACTTCAAGTAATCAAGTATAAGTACATATTCTTTCCTATCGTTTACTACTCACTACCACCTCTATCTATCATGCCTCACTTATCGCCTGGCGTTAAAGTCCGATCTGATTACGATTGTACAAATGCTGTCTAATGACAAACTGGGAGCAGAAAGAGAAAACTTTCTGCTCCCGCTACCAGTATCTTATCTGAATGCATTTGAGGCAATCACTCGTGACCCCAATCAGGAATTAACAATAGTTGAACAGGAACAAGAGATAGTAGCTACATTTCAGCTGACCTTTATCCCCTATCTGACTTATCAGGGAAGTACTAGAGCACAGATTGAGGCTGTACGAGTTAAATCTGACTATAGAGGACAAGGATTAGGAACTGAAATATTTCAGTATGCTATCCAGCGATCAAAAGACAAAGGAGCTCATTTGCTTCAGTTGACAACTGATAAAAAACGTCCGGAGGCCAAAAAGTTTTATGAGTCGCTTGGCTTCGTTGACTCACATGAAGGAATGAAACTGTATTTGTAGTAAAGAATGCAACTATATTAATCAATCAACTGATTTATAATAATCAGTTGATTGATTGCGTTATCCTATCTATCTGTATTATGTACTTTGAATGTCATAAAATGCAGCACTAAAATTTCGGTTTTCCAGATCTTCTTTTGAGATACCAATATACAAAATTGCCAGACTCTTAAAAGGCGTTGCACCTTGGTAAAGAAGTACATGCGAATCGTTTAAAGTCTTCATCTCTGAATCATATTTCTCATTCCAGACTTTGTATTTTTCCGGATCACTGGGAGCACGGCCATGGAGCTTCCATATATTCTGACGAAAGTGATAAAACCAAGGATTGTACTGTGTTTGTTGTGGATGCCCTAGCAGGTTACTACTATAGTCATCTGAGCCGTCTATTTCTTGTATGGATCTGGCTACCTTTTGTAGAGTATCAAAGTCTTCACCCAAATTTAATTTCTCATATTCTGAAGATTTATATCCAGGTAACGTATGTGATATCTCAAAGCTCATCCTTTTACCATCAGTCGACCTGTTTGACTGAATAGACTCTGGAATGTAAATTAGCTTAAGATCCTCTTTTGCATCTGGATACGCACCGTTTGATTGTAATCCTTTGAGAAATGCATATAGCATTCCTTCTGTTGGCAATAGACTCTGACTATCAAAAGGAGCAATTTCAGAGAAATTGAGTTGAAAAAGAAAGTTATCCTCTCTTCCAATATCTAATATCATATTGTCAGGTATATCTGGCAAACCTCTGAATTTGGACTGTCCAAATTTGGGTTGACCTGCTTCACTTAATACAATAGTAGGTTTCAAGGCTTGAATGACAGATTGAATATCTGCCTTCCAGGAATAATGACGAATGCAATCAGTGGCTGCATCCAAAGGTACAGATGCCATAGCTAAGTAGTTATTCTGTCTGAGATAATTAACACAGGCAGAGAGTAAAAAATAAAAATATGACGTCTAAATTCAGAAATTAGTACTTAACTCATACAAAAATATTCAATCAATATCTACACATGTCATATTATCTTTAATTTCCCACTATATACTAATAGTATAGGAATGAAATCCCGAAGCATTATGAGAGATTAAAAGGCACCAGCAATATTGAAGCAGTTACGCTTTTTTCCTTGAGTTTTAGTAATAGATTGTTGATTACCACTGCATATTCTGTACTATCACGTTCTGATGTAGCATCTTTTTGTGTGGGCACAATTTCTATCACAAAAGTATTGTCTGCATGATTCTGAAACAGGTAAGTTCCAGAACGATGCTGATTGGGACTTACCACAATGTGGAAAGATAAATCAGATATAATCTCTAACTCTCCACTAAACCATTTGTCAAAATTAAACCAGCCATACCGATCTGTCGTATGCTCCTGAAATTTCACACTCCATTGAACAGCCAATACATCAATAATCTCATCAATACTTAGTGAAGATTTGATACCTATATAAAAGCGGGTAGATTCATATCCATAATAAACAAGTTCGCTAACTAGTTTTTCAAATGATTCAACTCTCAGATACTCTTCAAATCCATTTCCCCTTTCCATATCAAAAAAACAAACTTCCGGCTCTGACCTTACTGTTTCTTCCTGCCAGCCATAGTCGAAACACATATATGAATGTCCATACATACTTGAAACAATAATCAGACGATCCATATGATTAATTTCTGTTTGTGCTAGTTCTTCAATTTCTTCTTCATCCATAAACTCACTTAATTCCTGAAGAACATTTACTACTGAACCAACAAAAATCGGATCAAGTTTGGCATTGTTGTAGAATAATTCCTGTATACCATCTTCGAAAGGATAAGCACGTCTTCTGAGATGGCCACCATTCTGAATCTTCATCAAATCTCTATACAATTCCGGAAAGCGAAATCCAATAGTGGATTCTATTTTAAGAATTTCCTCTTCTGTTCTTCCTCTGGTACGGTCTGTAAATCCCTTAGCTGGCTGAATCCAAAAATCATCTGTAAGCATTATCAAAAACATTTATGTGTACACAATACATTTTCAAACATAGATTTTTTTTGGAGATTTACAATTTCCTTATTGACTCACATGAAGGAATGAAATTGCATCTATAGTAAATATGTAACTCTATATCATCCACATTACTATCTTTTTAATCAGCCAGCCATTTCTTTTTCGAATTGCAATATATTCGTCTCCTCCAAACATTTGGTATATCGAAAATGTATACCAGTTTACCTTTTTATCAATTCTAAAAAGAGGCGTAATACCATAATCTGCAATTGAATTGACATTGTACTTGCGATAGTGAGTGTATTGAGCAGGAGTCATAATCAATATCGGTTCTCAACACCAATCAATTCTTTTAGTGCTGGATTTTCTGTCACGAGGCAAATTGTACGACGAGGCACAGGTCTCCTTTTTTTCATTTTCCGAAGAAACTCAGGTTCACAAGCCAATGTTGTATCATCAAATTGAACAAAACAACTATCTATACCAATGTGCTCTAATAAATACTGATATAATACAGTATACTCATTTCGTTTAGACTTATTTAATGGATTAGTGTCCATACTATCAGAGAGTCCATCGTTGTCTGTATCTGCATCCAGAGGGTTTGTGAAGCATCTTTGTTCCCAAATATCTTCCAATCCATCCTTGTCTGAGTCTTTTCTAAGTTCATCCAGATGAAAAGTAAGTAACCCACAATCTTTGAGTAACTCATACTCTGGAGGTATTGCAGGCAAAACAGCTTGCTTCACCATACGAATCTGAGCAACTTCAATCTGAAAAGTAGAATCATTGACAATAAAAGGTAACTGAGAACGAGATTTAAGAAAGTAAAAACTTTCAACAGGTAAACCTGTAAAGTAATGCCTCCACTGTCCATGTTGAAAGATACCGATAGTATAATACCCATCCCTTCCATGATAAAGCATTGCCTTTATAGTACTCACCGAATCCATCCGAACAATCCAGCTTTTACGTACTGCTTCAATAGTATCAGATTCCTCAAGTTCCCATATCGATTGAAGGCAGGAGTCGCTTTTACTGCCTTTGCTCTGAACAAAACAATTCTGCGCCATCTGCTCATACTTTTCTCTGATAGGTGTAGGTTCCCAAGCCGACGTGAATGGCACTGAAGTATGATTAAGAAAAGTAATATCTATCCCAATAAACCGAATAGAATCTATATAACTTTGGGAAACGGGTTCAAACTTTTTATTGTATCGGTGCAGGCCATTATAGTATTTGTCTTTTTCCTTACTTTCCAGAGATACTTTACGAAAATCGATAACTTCTTCGATATCCAGCAACCACGAATATTGGAGATTGAGCAGTATAAATGCAGTAATAATACAGAAGAATGTATATTTCATAGAGGGGTCATCAACTTATACCTCATAGATGCAGATGAAGTTACTATTTCACACAACAGAAGGTATATTTTACACCTACGGTCTAGATGCCGTTGAAAATATTTTTGGATTAAACTTTTTAGTCATTTCTCAATCAAAGCATTAGACTAAACAATTTACTAAACTTCCTATAATGCGAACTAGCATCTACATCTCTTTGAGTATAATACTCTTCACTATCTTTTCTTTTACAGGTTGTCGACGAAGAGATTCTATTCCTATCGACAATGTGTTTCGTTTTAAAGAGATATTAACTGTAGATGGTCTGCAACGAACCTATACAGTAAATCTACCTCCCACCTATTATACTGCTTCTGATTTTTCGCTGGTTATTGCTATGCATGGTGGTGGCGGAAACGCAGACCAGTTTGAAACTACCTCCAAACTAACCGATAAAGCTAATTCTGCCGGATTTATTGTAGTCTATCCAGAGGGTATCCAAAGTGATGGAGTACTGAAAGCTCGTACATGGAATGCAGGTGGATGTTGTGATTATGCCCGTGATCATAACATTGATGATGTCAACTTTATCAGGCAGCTTATCAACCATCTGGTAAGCACCTATAAAATAAATCCCAGAAGAGTTTATGCTACAGGGCATTCCAATGGAGGTATGTTATCTTATCGTCTAGCCTGTGAGATGCCTGAAAAAATTGCAGCCATTGCAACCAGTTCCTGTACTATGGTAGTAAAACAACTTTGCAATCCATCTCGTCCGGTTCCGGTGTTGCATATGCATTCTGTAAAGGATGAACATGTTCCCTATAAGGGAGGAGTGGGTATCAGCAATGCGTATTTCCCTCCAGTCGATTCAGTATTGAATGTATGGTCGGCCATTAATGCCTGTTCTAACCCTGCTCAGGTTCTAGTCAATGACAACAGATACAAGTATACCAAATGGTCAAATTGCGAGGACAATGTAACCATACAATACTACCTCACTCAGGATGGCGGCCATGGTTGGCCAGGAGGATTACCTGGAGGTCCTAATAGTGATACACCTTCGACAGTAATCAATGCCAATGATTTACTCTGGGATTTCTTCCAGCAGTATCAGCTTCCCTGATAATACTCCAAACTATCTCCTGCTTTCATGTAATTAAAGCAGGAGATAGTTATATGCCCCACTCTATATTCCCCACCCATTTTGATTCTGTCACATTTTCAGGCAGGTCTGTCACATTTGTAGGAAATATTCCTTATGCTATAGTAATCTTGGTAAATAATATGAACAGAAACAGGTTTGATATATTTATCACACTCAATTACTATATACTATGAAAATAAGATGGAGGGAGCATGAAGTATTGTTAGCAACCATACTGACTATTATTACAGCAATCAGTTATATAGCAGACTTACAACGCCTTGCGCCCTGGCAACTGGATGATATCCGCTCTCATTTTGCAAAAGACCATATTCTTTTTAGCCTTATCTGGAACAGATTATTCCCACAAATAGGTGCATTACTGGTACTATACTTCTCTTATCTCTGGATCAATCTGAGAATACTACCTGATACATTGCATTCAGATACAGATAAGAAATTAGTTGCCATAGATTCTAAATTCGTTTCACTGGAAGTAATTAGCCATCTGCTTCCTAAAAAATACATCTGGGGCGTTGTACAACTCATTCTGATCAGCTATCTACTGGCATTAGGAGCTAATGTAGCCTCTTATTTTGCACGCCCACATTACGTTAACTATGGTGATTTCAGAATTCTGGCCTTATTTGGATACAATGACCATCCATTGACAGACTTACTAGCCGGGTTTGGCCAGGCATTAGCACTAGTATGTATCTACCTGGCATATGTTGCAATACGCGAATTTTGTATTCACTTCATTACCACAACCAGTCGTCGAAGCTCTTATTATATATTAGTGACCAACCAGATTACAGGCTCGTTTGTTATTTTCCTGTGTGTACCTTTCTTTCTAGCGGTCTTTCATCTAGTTGGAGATACTCCATTCTTTGAAGTATACTTTGCCTTTATTCCGCCCTGTATTATCACTTATATCTATACAACCTATTGGTTATTTCCACTAAAAGGCCAAAGAACCTTTTTACATTCCAATGTTATTTTCCGCTTACTGTTCATTTTACTTACCCCCCTGATTTTTACTTTTGTTGCCGTAGAACATTATAATCCATTTATCGGACTCTTTTGGATCAATGTGGGACTTCAACTTTTTATTGTCACTCCTGTTTCATGGGTGTTGTATCAGCAAAAAGAAGACAAAATCCTTCAGCTCAGAGGAGTCGAAAAGGAATTAGTCCGTTCCAAAACAGATCTGCAATTTCTGCGTTCTCAGATTAACCCTCACTTCTTGTTTAATGCATTAAACACATTATATGGAACTGCTATACTGGATGGATCCGAACGGACTGCTGAAGGTATTCAAAAGCTAGGTGATATGATGCGATTTATGCTCCATGAAAACAACCAGGATTTTATTTCCATGCATCGCGAAATAGATTATCTCAAAAACTATATCTCCTTACAAAAACTACGAATTCACTCCTCTTCAGCAATCGAAATTGAAGATACTATTGACTCTCAATACTGTAATCATACCATTGCACCTATGCTCCTGATTCCGTTTGTAGAAAATGCATTTAAACATGGTATAAGTCTGAATGAAAAATCATGGATAAAGATCAAACTGGAATGTGACCAGGAAACTATCCGGTTTGAGGTACGAAACAGTATGCATCTTCATAAAAGTAATGATCCGGAAAAGGAAAAATCAGGTATTGGGTTAAAAAATGTACTGGAACGCCTGAACTTGCTCTATAAACACAAACACCAGTTCAATGCACATGGAGATGGAAATGAGTTTGTTGTTCTACTAGTGATCCAACCTTAAAAATATGATGACAGCCATCGTTATAGATGATGAACCCATTGCACTGGAAATAATCAGAAGTCTTTCAGGGAAAGTAGCATTTATTGAATTCGAGGCCTATTTCGCCAATGCGTTTGAGGCGGTGGACTTCCTGCAAAAAAATAAAGTAGACTTGCTCTTTCTGGATATTAAGATGCCTGATATCTCAGGAATTGAGTTTCTGCAATCTCTTGCCAGTCCACCTATGGTTATCTTTACCACTGCCTATAGTGAACACGCTGTGCAAAGTTTTGAACTCGATGCTATTGATTATCTGCTTAAGCCTTTTTCGCTATCACGTTTCTTAAAAGCCTGTACCAAAGCCCATGAACAGTACGAACTTCGAAAAAATAATGTAATCACACCACCAGTAACCTCATCAATCTTCATCAAAAGTGGATATGAACAGATTCGTGTTGCACTTGACGAGATCTGGTATGTCGAAAGCAGTGGCAACTACATGAAGTTTGTCCTCGAAAAACAAAAGATAGCCTCCCGGCTTACTATGAGTGAAGCAGAAGCTCTTTTACCTGTTTCAGATTTTATACGCATACACCGTTCATTTATTGTTTCAAAAAAGCAAGTTGTCAAAGTTGACAAACGGAGTGTATGGATACGACAAACCGAACTTCCGATTGGAGCAGCGTATGTCCATGAAATTGAAAAAATCTTTCAGTAACCAACTTTAACTTACCAAACGTATGCCAAAGATCATATTTGCCATTTCGATGGCATTGGGAATGCTATGCCGTGTTTTTAGTCAGACTATACCTCAAAAACTGGACAATCTCCTGAATGCCTATGCTCAATTGAATCAGTTTAATGGCACAGTACTGATAGCGAAAAACGGAAAGATACTTCTGGAAAAGGGATATGGATTTCAGGATATACAGGCTAAAACACCTTGCACAACTAAAACTATTTATCAGATTGCCTCTGTAACGAAGACTTTTACATCTGCCTTGGTTTTAAAATTGGCAGAACAACAAAAGCTTTCACTATCAGACAAACTAACCCGATATTATCTCAATCTGCCACATGGTGACAGCATTACTATCGAACATCTGCTCACTCACACTTCTGGCATCCCCAGCATATCCTTAGATACCACAGAGATCAACAAAGAAAACAACAAACTGGCAAATGAATCAATTATGATCAAAGCATTAATGAAAGGTCCAGCTTTGGAGTTTGCTCCAGGTAGTAACTGGAACTATAGTAATCTGGGGTATGCACTGTTAGGGTACATCATCCAAAAGGTAACCGGATTGTCTTACTATGATGCTCTCCGACATTATATCTTCCAGCCTTTGCAGATGACACATAGTGGATTTGATTTTATCCATCTGGCAGATTCCCATAAAGCCACCGGATATTATACCTATCCAATGGGTTCTAAGACAGAAGTAGCCACCATTCTGGATTCAGCAGGCCCTTTTGCAGCAGGAGCTATTTACTCTACTGTAGGTGATTTGTACAAGTGGCACAAAGGATTGCAAGATAATCAAGTAATCAGTAAGACATCACAAGAGAAAGCATATACAGTCTATAAAAACCGATATGGATATGGATGGGTGGTTGATTCACTTTTTCATACGCGGGTTGTATCTCATGGTGGCGATATCTGGGGATTTAAAACAAACTTCATCAGAGTACCCAGCGATGATATCTGTATTGTATTACTCAGCAATATAGAAGACAACGAACGCCTCACCACGATCACCAACAAGATTTTGTCTATTCTCTATCAGTGGCCTTACAGCTTACCTTCACCTTCAAAACCCGCTATTCAACTAAGTGTAGAGTCATTGAGACAGTATACAGGTATGTATAAAGTAGATCCAAAATATAGCAATGCTATGTCTCCTGAAGTCCTAGAAATAAAACTTGAAGGCACTAAGCTGATTGCTCAGGCTAGCCGCCACTCCAGAAAAGGGCCACAATTTGAGATTACACCTCTAACAGAGAAGTATCTTGTTTTAAAAGAAATAGGTGCAGAATTAGAAGTAGTCAGAGATAAAAAGGGAAAAGTATATAAGATATTTTCAGATCAATTCGGATTGAAGATTCCCTACAGGAAGGTTCCTTAAGTTTATCAGCTAATAATTCTCCTTTAGTAAATATTCTGCCTATGTCTACAGACAGAGTATTTACTGTGAAAATCTTAAATCTTTGTTACCAGTTCAATTGAATAAGCAAGATTCATACCCTAAAGGATTATTTCTAGTTGTTCAAAACTCTATTTAATAGACAATAAACCATTATTGTATCACAATCTTACTATGTACAACCGACTTTGCATCTTTTACCTCTACCACAAACATTCCTTTGTATGGCAAGTAAATCTGTTCTTCTCCCTGTATTGTTTTCTCATATACCACTACTCCATTTATTGTCATAATACGAACAGTGGATATTGTCTTATTGGATAGATGAATAGTGAATGCACCATTACTTGAAGGATTGGGATATACTTTTACCCAATCTTTACCTATCTCATCCTCAATCCCAGTTATGAGAGTAGCCTGAAAAGAATAACCTGTATCCTTCTGAAGATTACTGATTGATATAAATGCAGGAGAGAATGAATAATTTTTTAATACAGGAGTAATCGTTCCACTCCAACCTGCTATTTCACTGGCACTGTAAAATCCATTACTGTCTGTACTAACAGGTTGAGTAAATCCATTCATGCTTACACCTGATACACCGTTACCAAGACTGTCAGTAACAGTTCCAGAAACTACATACCCATTTCCAAGCACCTGATATTTTATATAGAAAGCTTTTATCATAAAGTGATTGGTCATTTCAAATGCAGATACCTGTACAGAATCCAGGAAAACAGTAGTAGTAGAAACAGGTGCGACCTGTAATTTACCATTTTCTATAGATGCATGCAGAGTTGGCGGGACTACCCCAAGTTCTATAGATAAATATTCAGCAGGCAGGTAGTCATCAGTCAGATTACTTTTTAGATCTAAAAGGGGAAAGGCTTGGGTTCCCCTATATATAGGCTGTACCGCAAAGTCTGTTAATTGAGGATATTGGTTAGATTTAACAATTCGCAATTGTATTGTTACAGTTGCAGATCCACCGTTGCTGTCTGTAATCTCCACCTTAAGTGAATCTGTAAGGGATAAAGGAAATTCTGAATATGCAAAAACAGATATACTACCATTAGAAACAGACAAATACACGTCTTTTTTTGCCAAGCGATTCGCATCGTTTGAATCAAGATTTATGGAAAGTGAATTCCACTCATCTAAGTCATCGGACACGAAGTATTGCATATATGTGACCGCATCATACAGAAACAGACTATCACAGTTTTCCTCACACTTAAACGCCTCCATATGTAAATACACAGGTGGTATATAACTGATAACAGGAGGGGTATTGACCAAAGATGCTACCTCTACAACTATTTTTGTGATCGTAGTATTTCCAAACTCATCTGTAGTACTTAAACGTAGTGTATCTCGTCCAACCCATTTACTGTCAGCAACATACATAGTATAACTCATACGACCATAGCTATCTCTCACACCTTTTACACTCAGATTAGTGGCTCCAGAATAAGTCCAGACAAGATCTTTGGAAGGTGTAAAATCATCTGTAGCCTCCGCATATAATACAGCATTTTTATCCTGCCGAAAACGAATGTTAGTAAGCACATTCACAACAGGAGGCAGGTCATTTCCTATTACTCGTATTTCCTCGCTTTCATTTTTTGGCTGAGGCATATCTATATATGCAAGCCCCTCTATATCGATATTGCCAGGCAACTGTGGGTGTGTAACCTCACAAAAATAAATTCCCCCATCTGTCTGCGGATCAAAGTTTGAAAAAGACAACGTAGGCAAAGAAGTAGTTGTATATACTTCTTTGGGAGCGTTTAAACCTGCACTTTTTTTCTTATACCATGTATACACACTCCCATCCAAATGTGTAAAATTGGTAATAGGAATTGATTGGGATACACCTGCTGAAGGTTTAAAAGTTTGTGTAACACCAACTTTTTTCTGGGGAGTAAAATGCAATATACTAACCATGTAATCTTTTCGGCTTTTATACAAACTGGCAATGTCACTGATTGTAAAGTTATTTCCTTCCAAATACATTGCTTCTGCAACGGAAGGGTATTCAACCACAATAGGGCCTGATAAAAAATTATTTTCCAAATGCAATGACATCTTTTTTGATGCAGATTTAAACCATTGTTGTGGAACACCCCCTCGTATTTGATTCTTGGCCAGATTGATACTGGTCAGTTTAGGAGGTAGTGACTGAATCAAAACATTGGGTATAGTTGTAAACTGGTTTTCACTGAAGTTAACGTCTATCAGATCTGTCATGGACGAAAGACTAAAGCTTATATCTGTAAGCTTGTTTTGTGCAAAATTCAGTGACTGCAGTTTAGTAAGTTTGGACAAACTGGCGGGTAAACTAGCAATGATATTATGCTCTACAGATAATTGAGTAATATTTGTTAGATCGGAAACGCTTTCAGGAAGAGTTGAAAGCTGGTTCCAGTCAAGCTTTATTTCTTTCAGATTTGATAATGAACCAATAACACCGGGCAGGCTACTTATATTGTTCTTATCCAAATATAGTTGCTCCAATGTCTTTAAATTAGAAATGGCACTGGAAACAGTAGTAAAGTTCGTACAATAACTTACATCCAGACGTTTTAGATGTGGTAATGAATATACGCTGACAGGAAGTTCTTTTATGTTGGGATTCATGCTTATACTCAGATATTCCAGGTTAGTAAGATTACCAACCTCTTCTGGTAAGTGTTCAAACAAGCAGTATCCAAGTGCGAGAAAGTTAATCTTGGTTAGTTTACCAATACTGGCAGGTATCACTCTAACAGGCATACCCGATATTGCCGCCAGGTAAAAAGAATTTAATGAGTCTAGTTCATTGAGTATTTCTATGCATGCAGGCAAGGCATCATTTTTAGGGTTTCCATCCAGCACAGAATCAATATAGTTATACAGAGAAATGCCTACAACCCGATCAGAATGATTGGATAGTACTATTCCTTTCCATTGTGAAGTAGGCTTATTTTTCCATGTTAAAGGCCATCCTGCTTTTTCCATCTCCTGCTGAAAGCGCGCCAAAATCAGAGAGTCTTGTGGAACGAGGCTCCGTTTCTGTGCGAATACAGTTACGTTTCCAGTAAAAAGGAATAGAATAAAAATAATTGGCAGAATGAAATGTACTGGTTTTAAGAGTTGATTAATGTATAGTTTTCGCATAAAAGAAAAAAATTACAAATAACATAGCTAGTAACACCTGATACAGATGCTGGATATTTAATAGGATAGGAAGGTTTCTGGAAGAGAAGAATGCAACTATTTTGAAAGGTATTTATTTTACTGAATAAAGAAAAACAATAATATAATAAAAACCTACACTCATATTATACAACTATTGTCATAAAAATCTATACGAACAGTATAACACGATGCAGACACAGACAAACAACCAACAAAAAACCGTTAAAATAACAGGTACAAGACTACTTACAGGTACAAGTATCTGTTGTGAATTATTAAATTTTCAGGAAGGTGGATATCATCGAAGAGCTACAGATCTTATATACAAAATAGCATCACTAAAAGTAACTTCTGATTACCGAAAAAATATTATTCAGGAGTTTTACTAAAGGAAATGATCGAGGAAAACTTAACGAATGTTGGCAATAACAAATTTAGACCTTTAATAAAATAAAAAATCCCCTCAACATACATTGAGAGGATTTTGACTTATATCACATCAGTACTTAAATAATTACGATCCGCAAGCTTCACAACCTTCTGGATCATCCAGTGAACAGGTCATATCTTTCATTTTTTGTTCGTAATCCATATCAATCTGTGGAGAAGCTACTTTAGGAGCTTGAGTTTCCATCTTGCGTACTTCATCTACTACAGTCTTAGCAGCCGTAGCTAATGCATGATCAGCCTCCGTTACTACAGGTTGCAATGCAACCTCGGCTTGTTTTTGCAATGTAAACTGTACAGCATCAGCAGCCGCTTTGGTACGCAAGTAATACATACCTGTTTTCAGACCTTTTTTCCACGCATAGAAGTGCATAGAAGTCAGTTTACCAAAGTTAGGATCCTGAATATGCAGGTTCAAACTCTGACTCTGACAGATATATGCTCCACGATCAGCAGACATTTCGATGATTGCCTTTTGTTTGATCTCCCATACAGTTTTGTATAAGTCTTTGATATGCTGAGGAATATCAGCAATATGTTGGATTGAACCTTTACCTGCGATAATCGCATCACGCATTTGTGTATTCCACAATCCCAGACGTACCAGATCTTTTAACAAGTGTTTGTTTACAACTGCAAACTCTCCAGACAATACACGACGAGTGTAGATATTAGAAGTATATGGTTCAAAACATTCGTTATTACCCAGAATCTGAGATGTAGAAGCGGTTGGCATTGGAGCTAATAACAAAGAGTTTCTGGCTCCATGTTTCTTCACATCTGCACGCAATGCATTCCAGTCCCAACGGTTTGATTTTGGTGTAATATCCCACATATCAAACTGGAATATGCCTTTTGATAATGGAGAACCTTTGAAAGTTTCATAAGGTCCATGCTCTTTTGCCAGCTCCATAGAAGCTGTCATTGCAGCAAAGTAAATCGTTTCAAAGATATCTTCATTCAAGCCACGAGCCTCTTCTGATTCGAATGGCATACGTAGCATGATAAATGCATCAGCCAGACCTTGCACACCAATACCAATAGGACGGTGACGTTTGTTACTACGTTCAGCTTCAGGTACTGGGTAATAGTTAATATCAATAATCTTGTTCAGGTTACGTGTAATTACCTTTGTTACATCATATAACTTCTGGTGATTAAACTTACCATCTTCAATGAATTTAGGCAATGCAATAGATGCCAGGTTACATACAGCTACTTCATCTTTTGAAGTATACTCCATGATCTCTGTACACAGGTTTGAAGACTTGATAGTACCCAGGTTTTTCTGGTTAGACTTGCGGTTCGCATGATCTTTATACAGAATATAAGGGGTACCTGTCTCAATCTGAGACTCAATAATCTCAAACCACAGATCCTGTGCTTTAATTGTCTTACGGCCACGACCTTCACGTTCATATTTCTCATACAACGCTTCAAACTCATCTCCATAACAATCAGCCAGACCAGGACATTCATTTGGACACATCAGCGTCCAGGTACTGTTTTGCTCCACACGCTTCATGAACAAATCAGAAATCCACAAGGCATAGAACAAGTCACGTGCACGTAATTCTTCTTTACCGTGGTTTTTCTTCAGTTGCAGAAATTCAAAGATATCTGCATGCCATGGCTCCAGGTAGATTGCAAACGCACCTTTACGTTTTCCACCACCCTGATCTACATAACGTGCGGTATCGTTAAATACTTTCAGCATTGGAATGATACCATTTGAGGTACCATTAGTTCCTTTGATATAGCTACCCGTAGCACGAACGTTATGGATAGACAAACCAATACCACCAGCAGACTGAGAGATCAGTGCACACTGCTTTAATGTATCATAGATACCATCAATGCTATCATCCTGAGTTGTCAGCAGGAAGCAACTTGACAACTGTGGTTTTGGTGTACCTGCGTTGAATAATGTTGGTGTAGCATGTGTAAACCAACGTTCAGACAACAGGTTATATGTTTCAATAACTTTCTCAATATCATCTCCATGAATCCCTACAGACACACGCATCAACATGTGTTGAGGACGTTCAACAACCTTCCCATCCAACTTCATCAGATAAGAACGCTCTAAGGTTTTGAAACCAAAGTAGTCATATCCAAAGTCTCTATCATAGATAATACTGGAATCCAGCAGATCCGCATGTTTCTTAATAACATCAAATGTTTCCTTAGACAACAATCCGGCATTTTCACCTGTCTTAGGATCAACATAAGTATATAGTCGCTTCATTGTATTGAAAAACGACTTACTGGTAATTTTGTGCAGGTTGGAGATGGCAATACGCGCGGCCAGGATAGCATAATCCGGGTGCGTAGTGGTTAATGATGCAGCAGTTTCAGCAGCCAGATTATCCAGCTCAACAGTAGTTACACCGTCATAGATGCCGTCAATAACGCGACGTGCTACAGTAATGGGATTTACATAACTGGTCTCAAGTCCGTAGCAAAGTTTTTCAATACGCGCCGTTACTTTGTCAAATTTGACTGATTCACGTCGCCCGTCTCTTTTAATTACATACATAATTTAGAATAATTTGTGGTTGAAACGGTTTTAATGTTCCTGATTCAAAATGGAAAAGCGTTCATTTTCAGTTTTCTTATTTCTATTAAAAACAGAAGTAAGAGGTTGATAGTGGTTTGTTTTTCTGCCTTTCTACAAGGACAGTTTATGGGTTTGTTATGCAAATTGCCCGCACCAGAATACAATTGATCAACCAGAACTTTCAGGATCACAACTCCTGTAAATTATTCACATTGTCGCAAATATATCCTCACTCAGACAATATATTTTATAAAAAATAATACCCGGAATTCCGGATTTATAGAAAAGGTGCCCCGACGCATCGAGGCTCCGTATTGTTCATAGATGGCTGTAGCTGGGGGTATCCCCGCCTTCTCTCCCCAAAGAAGGCACTTATACTTCCTCTTTACAGAGGTTGGAGAGGCTCTTAAAAATCTTCGTCTAGTGTGAACTTGGCTCCGTCTTTTTCTCCTCCTGACAACACTCCAGCTTTCTGGTATTCTCCCACACGTTTCTCAAAGAAATTTGTTTTTCCTTGTAAAGAAATAGCGGTCATAAAATCGAATGGATTAGCCGTATTGTAATATGGTTCATATCCTAAACGAATCAGCCAAAAATCAGCTACGTACTCAATATACTGAGCCATCAACCGGGAGTTCATACCAATCAAATCTACTGGCAATGCTTCTGTAATAAACTCTTTTTCAATGGCTACAGCATCAGTAATGATTGCATAGATCTCATCCTGTGGCAGTTTATTTACTACATATTGAGTATACAATAAACAAGCAAACTCACAATGCAAACCTTCATCACGCGAAATCAGTTCATTCGAAAATGATAATCCTGGCATCAAGCCCCGCTTTTTTAACCAAAAGATAGAACAAAACGATCCAGAAAAGAATATTCCTTCTACTGCAGCAAAGGCGATAAGACGCTCTACAAAGTTCTCACTATTTATCCAACGCAATGCCCACTCTCCTTTTTTAGCCACACAAGGTACTGTCTCTAATGCATTGAAAAGCTTGTTTTTCTCTTTGGGATCTTTTACATACGTATCAATCAGCAAAGAGTAGGTTTCAGAATGGATATTTTCCATCATTACCTGAAATCCATAGAAACATTTAGCTTCAGGAAACTGTACTTCAGCCAGAAAGTTGACACCCAGATTTTCATTTACAATACCATCACTAGCAGCAAAGAACGCCAGTACGTGGGATATAAAATGCCGCTCTCCATCATTCAATTTTTCCCAGTCTACTAAATCTGGTGACAGATCTATTTCTTCTGCAGTCCAAAAACTTGCTTCAGCCTGCTTATACATTTGCCAGATGTCATTATGCTCAATCGGAAACAATACAAACCGATTTGGATCCTCTGCCAGTAATGGCTCAGGAGCAGTGCCTGAAGATTTACTCATATTTCTTTTCAATTAAAATTAACAGATCATTTTACTATGTCCTTTGGTATCTGATCAAACATCTGTCTAATCAGCAGCGGGCTCTGATTTTCTTGTAACAAACCTACAACATAATGTTCGCTAAACGAACTGAAATTATTTATTTGCAGGTTAATGGGTGGAAGTTTCGCTGTACACAAAGCTATTATTTTATCAGATCTTTTTTTCCACTCACACATAAATAATAGTCATTGACTCAGTTGTGAGGTTTGAGTATTACAAATGTAAAAGTGAGCCTAAAGAGATTACCCACAAAATATTGTGGATAACTTGTGGATAAGTGTTAATAACTGTTAATATATTCATAATCAACACTATAGCCAACAGACATTTTAACAAAAACTTAACACCAATTATCATATACGGCAATATCTCAGCAATTACACCTCATTTCTTACACTGTAATATCTTTATCTTTTATTGCAGATTTATTCAAACATTTTTTATCCCTATTCATGTATAGGTTATACATATTTACACCTTACACGAGATAATCCAAACATCACTGAAAGAAATACAATTTATGTGCGTAATACAAAACATTTTATGTAACAAGATTTATTTATTTCTTTCCGAGCTCATATGCTATTCGGATAAGTTTTGTTTAAATAACAAGCTAGAGAAAAATGAAAACATCGGTTACAAGTAAAGTTGTACTATTTCATTTTCTCATTTTCCATTATTTGCCTTACTTTACTTCTAACATTTATTTATACACTTTTGATTCTGAGCATTCTACCCATCCCTTAGCTAAATCATCCCATTGTTATATGTACAACTCAAGACTTTTTTTACTCTTTGTTGCTCTGTTATCCGGTAAAGCTTTTAGCCAGACTCCTACTCCTGAATGGCAAAATCCATCTGTTGTAAGTATCAATACAACCCCTCCACATGCCACACTTATCCCTTATGGAAGTGAAACACAAGCACAGGCGTTTGACAGATCGGCATCTCCTTATTATAAGTCACTGAATGGGATCTGGAGATTCAAGTGGGTTAAACACCCATCACTAGTTCCTTCAGACTTTTTTCTGCCATCTACAGGGGTAATCAACTGGGATAACTTAAAAGTGCCTTCCAATTGGCAGGTAGTAGCAGCTCAGGAAAATCGCCCTTATGATCATCCAATTTTCACCAACATCAAACACCCTTTTCCAGCAACACCTCCTCTTATTCAGACAGATACTAATGCCGTAGGTCTCTATCGTACTAATTTTGGAGTTCCGTCAAATTGGAATGGGCGTCGTATATTTCTGCATTTTGCGGGCGTTCAATCAGCCTGTTATGTATGGGTTAATGGTAAATCTATAGGATATCATGAAGATAGTATGACACCAGCAGAATTTGACATTACAGAGTTTGTTCAAAGTGGTGATAATACATTAGCAGTTCAAGTAATTAACTGGTCTGATGCCAGTTATCTGGAAGATCAGGATTTTTGGCGACTATCAGGAATCTTTCGTGATGTATATTTATTTTCTACTCCTCAGATACATATGCGTAATTTTTATGTTACTACAGATCTGGATGAACAATATAAAAATGCTACCCTTTATATACATACCCGTTTAAAAAATTATCAAAACCGTGAACTAAAATCACACAAAATAAAAGCTACCCTGTATGATGCACAAAACAAAGAAATCTGGACTGCAATTGTTCCATCACCTGAAAAGATATTAGCTAATCAGGAAGTACAACTTGAGTGGACAACTCATATAGAAAACCCTTATCTATGGTCAGCTGAAACACCTTATTTATATCTGCTAACACTACAACTTATAGATCCGGCAGACAGACCTCAGGAAGCACTAAGTAGCAAAGTCGGATTTCGAAGCATAGAACAAAAAAACGGACAATTATTGATAAATGGGAAGGCCATTAAACTGAAAGGAGTAAACCGACATGAATTTGATCCTAATACCGGACGGGTTATTAGCAGAGCCTTAATGGAAAGAGACATCCGGTTAATGAAACAATTCAATATAAATGCAGTTCGCACTTCTCACTATCCTAATGACCCTATCTGGTATGATCTATGTGATGCTTATGGACTATATGTTATTGACGAAGCCAATATAGAAAGTCACGAATTATGGAATAACTATAATTCACCAGCTCAAAAACCAGAATGGCGTAATGCATTTGTTGCCAGAGGTATTGCAATGGCAGAAAGAGATAAGAATCATCCGAGCATTATCCTTTGGTCGTTAGGAAATGAAACAGGTATGGGTGAAAACTTTAGCGCTATGGCAGAAGAGATCCGCACTATAGATCCTACCCGTCCTATTCATTATGAAAGTCGCCAGCCTGAAGCGTATAGAGATCCTACTATGCTTCCCAGTTTTGATATAATTTCTACAATGTATCCATCTGTTGATTTTATGGTCAAAATGATGGAAGCAGATCCTTCCAGACCTGTTATTGTTTGCGAATATGCTCATGCTATGGGAAACAGTGTAGGCAATCTTCGTGACTACTGGAATGCGATAGAAAAGTATCCCCGAATGCAGGGGGCTTTTATTTGGGATTGGGTAGATCAGGGATTACGTATAAAGAAAAATGGTAAAGATTACCTGGATCATTTTAATTATATAGATGGAGCAAATGCAGGTGATGGGATAGTCAATGCCGATCGGACACCTCAACCTGAAATCAATGAAGTTAAAAAAGTATATCAGTATATAAAGATACTATCTAAAGATACTATCGAACCCACTCAGACTACTATTCGAATCAAGAACAACTACGATTTTCAGGATTTGTCTGCATTTAAGTTAATCTGGCAGGTACAGGAAAATGGCAATACCACTCAAACAGGGGAAATAGCCAATTTAACAGCCTTACCAGGAAAGGAACAAGATATTACAATTCCATTTGCGAATCCTTCTATAAAACCTAAAACAGAATATTACTTAACAATTAGTTTTCGTTTAAAAAACAAGACAAGTTGGGCAGAGGCAGAACATGAAGTAGCCTGGCACCAATTACGATTAAATATTCCCCAAGGGAGTAGTACTGTAGTATCATTGACAAAAATGCAGCCTCTTACAGTCAATCAATATACAAGTCGTATAGAAGTAAAAGGAAGCGACTTCACGATAAACTTTGATAAATCTCTGGGTGTAATGGATATTGTCCGTTATAAAGAACGAAATATAATTACAAAAGGTCTTCAACCTAACTTCTGGCGAGTTCCTACAGATAATGATGAAGGAGGAAGAAATACTAGTTTTGCCTCCCGCTGGCGGGCAGCAGGCTTAGACAAGACATACTCTGTGCCAGAGAAAGCGGTAGTAGAACAACTCCGACCTCAAGTAGTTAAAGTTACAATGACCAATAAGGTTCAAACAAAAACTACTACATCTCCAAGTACAATTTTCCTGCAAACAACCACATACATTATTTATGGTAGTGGAGATATTCAGGTAGAAAATATATTTACACCACAAAGTACTCTTCCTCCTCTGGCACGTGTAGGTATGCAAATGCAAATACCTGGAAACTTCAATCAGATACAATGGTACGGACGAGGTCCGCATGAAAGTTATTGGGATAGAAAAGAAGGTGCACGTATTGGCAAATATAATGGAAAAGTAATTGATCAGTTTTTTAACTACCTGATGGCACAAGAAAATGGGAATAAAACTGACGTACGTTGGGCAACAATAACTACCCCAGAAGGAATTGGTTTGTTAACAATGGGTGATCCTTTTCTTAATATTAATATAAGAGACTATACAGATGAAGCTCTTCTTCGGGCGAAAACTAGTCAGGAGTTGTCTCATGGATCAACAACTGTAATTAATCTTGATTATCAGCAGATGGGACTGGGAGGTGATGATAGCTGGTCGCCTCGTGTACATCCTGACTATCAACTAATTTCCAAAACATATACATATCGCTTCCGTCTGCGACTTATTGATACTAGTCAGTTATCTGTTCAGGATATAGTTACTACTGCTCTACCTTCTATACGAAAATAAAATACAAGAAGCTAATTCATCATTCTCATACAAGAATAATGATGAATTAGCTAAAATTGACAATTTTCTTACACACTTGTTACTGTTTATTTCAGTTACTTTTTCTACCTGATTCTATATAAAACTCAAACTAGAATCAGACTATGCAAAAATTTACTCTTACAGGAATACTTCTTTTTCTTAGCTTGTCATCTACTGTATTTGGTCAATCTGCTCGTAGCTATTTGGTTACCAATGAAGGGGATACTATTTATACAGCGATTAAGTTCACACAACGTCTTTCAGATAATAATCGGGAGATGTTTGCATTTGTGAAAAACCGGAATGTCCGCTATACTCCAGGTGATATCAAAGCATTCTATAACGGCCTTCAGGAATTTGAAACACAATATCTTGGTTCTACTCCTATATTTTTACTCAGACATACAGCTGGTTATGCTAATCTCTATTACTGTGACGAGGCAGTATTGGCTGATCTAATACAAAACTCTCCACGGTTAGGAGATGAAATAGGCTATTCACTGAAAGAAGCTCTTAGTTCTGCGGTCAATTCCGTAAAAACGCCTGATTACTTTGGAGGAAAGATTCCTGTGATTTCAGGAGAAGGAAAAGCACTAAAGATATTTGACCCACATATTTCCAAACGGAAACAAGAACTTGCCACCTACTTTTATGATTTTCCAGGTACAGAATCTCTATTAAGTCATGAGAAAATTACTCCTGAAACATATGAGCAATTAATTATGGCCTATAATCAATGGAAGCCACAGGCAATGGCTCGAATTGCTGAACAAGAAAAAACAGCCAATGGATTTTAATTCCATATAATGATACTAAAGCCTATTGCTTTTAATAATACCTAAGATTTAACGATATGAGTTTATCTCATTCGTTAGTTGTGTTCACTCTGTCTCCAAAGCTCATAGTCTTCACTATGAGCTTTATTTATTAGTTATATCTAAAGATAAAGCACTATTTATCAACGCCTTACCAATGTGCTTTATTTTTTATATGCATTCTCTTGATAATCACTCACAAATTTTATTACCTTAGCCTTCTATTTTTATAGAGTTTTTAACTCTAAAGCCAGCGTTAAAGAAAAACTACGCCAACCAAACTCATCTCATGCATGGCTATCATAACTCAAGAGTTACAACAGATTAGTTCCCGAATGGATAAGATGCGCAAACTTATCCAACAGTACCCACAACATGCAAGTACTTTATTCCGTGAACATCCTGAATTATGTAGTCAAATCAGGGAAATTGTTCATTTGCTAAGAGAACTTCAATCTGACACACAAGAAATTGAAGAAAACAAGCCTAAAACGCTTAGCTAACATCATCAACTAACTACAAGTCAGTATTAAAAAAGCAGAGCAGAATATACTGTTTCTGCTTTTTTATTGCACATAGGCATTTTTGTATTTTTTTATCTGGAAATAAATCCATATTTCGCGCAAATTTGCACATACTATACATTTTTCAACTGTGACCCATCTTTATTCTAAGAAAAATCTACGAAAGCTTTGCTTGCTGGCAGGGCTGTTTCTATCCTTTTATGCATCATATGCAGGAGAAATTATTATATCTGGTATTTATCAGGGTAAAAACATTTTTGTACAAAATCCGTTTTCTCCGGATAAGAAAAGTTACTGTGCAGACGAGGTATATGTAAACGACCAGAAAACTATTTCAAACATAAAGCTAGCTGCATTTGAGATAGATCTCTCCTTTCTGGAAATGAACACACCTGTCACTATTCGTATCACACACAAAGATGGTTGTGCTCCCCGGTTAATTAACCCACAGGTTATACGTCCAAGTGCAGGATTTCAGATTGATAGTGTAGAAGTATTGCATACTTCTATTCGCTGGAAAATCACAGACGAAACTCCCAAATTTGTTTACTACATAGAAAGTCTTCGCAATGGCAACTGGCTTGTGTTAGAAAAGCATAACGCTAATGGGCAAGGACAGGCGGTTTATTCAGTACCTGTTATGCACTCAAATGGAGATAATAAATATCGTGTAAAAGCTCAAAATACAGATACACACCAAACATTTTATAGCAGAACTATTACTTTCAATCCAGAGACAGCTCCTCCACCTCCTCCAGTAGAAGAAGTGATTACATTTGCACCCGCCAATCCTACGGATCTGCTTACCTTATCCAAAGAAACTGACTATGAAATAGTAGATTCACAGAAAAAGGTAATCTTAAAAGGAAAAGGACAAAAGATAAACATCAAAACATTAAAAGCTGGCGCATATATATTGAAAACAGGAACACAGAGTAATAAATTTGTAAAAAAATAATTCTGTCATATACCTCCAATAAAAACATTAGCAATTCACATTTAATCTAGAGAAGAATAAATACCAAAAAGAAAGACGCACAATGTACATTGTGCGTCTTTCTTTTTGGTGTCAACCTTATAAATAATTATTTTTCAAGAGGTGCAGTATTACCTTCCATGTCAGGAACAGTACCAGGTCCCTTATGTACAGGGACATTGGTTGTTTCTTCTTCATCACCTGCTTCATCCTTCTTTTTATTTCCATTCAGATATGCCTGATAAGTAGTGGGCTCATCAAATGGGCGTTTACCTATCAGATTCTCAAGGTCTGACTGAAAAATAATTTCTCTCTTAAGCAATTCCTTTGCAAGAATCTCTAATTGCTCACGTTTTTCCAGCAGGAGATTTTTGGTATGTTGATAAGCTGTATCAATAATTTTACGAACCTCCTCGTCAATAGTTTTTCCGGTTTCTTCAGAGTAAGGTTTGTTAAAATTATACTCAGACTGTTTAGAATCATAAAAAGATACATTTCCAATCTTTTCATTCATTCCGTACACCGTGACCATAGCATAAGACATTTTGGTAATATGTTCCAGATCACTTAGCGCTCCTGTCGAAACCTTTCCGAATATAATCTCTTCTGCAGCACGGCCTCCCAAAGTCATACACATTTCATCAAACAACTGCTCATATGTATAAAGGAACTGTTCCCTTGGTAAATACTGCGCATACCCTAATGCAGCGACTCCTCTTGGTACGATACTTACTTTTACCAGTGGGTTGGCATGCTCCAGGAACCATGCAGCAACAGCATGCCCAGCTTCATGATAGGCAACAATCTTTTTCTCTTCAGGAGAAATTAATTTATTTTTCTTTTCAAGACCACCAATTACACGATCTACGGCATCCTGAAAATCCTGCATATCTACAGAAGACTTATTACGACGTGCAGCAATTAGGGCAGCTTCGTTACATACGTTGGCAATCTCTGCACCAGCAAAACCAGGAGTCTGAGCAGCCAGTTTCTTAGGGTCTACATCACTTGCAAGCTTTAATGGTTTCAAGTGAACCTTAAAGATAGATTCTCGTCCATTCAGATCAGGTTTATCAATACTAATCATTCTATCAAAACGACCTGGACGCATTAAAGCAGAGTCCAATACATCTGGACGGTTTGTTGCAGCTAAGATAATAACACCTGAATCTGTCGCAAATCCATCCATTTCTACCAGCAAAGAGTTCAGCGTGTTCTCACGCTCATCATTGGCACCAGGCATAGAACCCCGACCACGAGAGCGCCCAATTGCATCAATCTCATCTATGAATATAATACAAGGAGCCTTTTCTTTTGCTTGTTTGAATAAATCTCTCACTCGTGCTGCACCTACCCCTACAAACATTTCAACAAAGTCAGAACCAGATAATGAGAAGAAGGGAACATTAGCTTCTCCGGCAACAGCTTTCGCAAGCAAGGTTTTACCTGTTCCGGGAGATCCTACCAAAAGAGCCCCTTTAGGGATTTTACCACCCAGATCTGTAAACTTCTTGGGATTCTTTAAAAACTCAACAATTTCTTTAATCTCTTCTTTCGCTTCATCCAGACCAGCCACATCATTGAAAGTAATTTTAACTTTGTTCTCAGCATCAAATAATGTTGCTCTGGAACGTCCGATGTTAAAGATCTGTCCACCAGGGCCTCCAGTAGCAACCCGGCGCATAATCATCCAAAGCCCTACCATCATCAAAATAAACAATCCCCAGTATAACAATCCTCCTGTAATATCCGCACGACGCTCTACCTTGTATTTGATCCCAGGGAACTCTTTTTGTAATTCCTCTTCAAATACCTTCGCATCAACTACATCAAATTGAAAGTGAGGCCCGGTAGTATAAGGGGTTAATAAACTAGGTTTTGGTATTCTGTCACGATATTTGATATTTTTTAAGGCTTCATCTTTAAGTGTAATCTCTACAGAGTTCTGCGTAGGAAGAATGGTAACAGCATTTACATCACCTTCCTGAGCCATAGATTTGAACTCTTTTTTTGTAATTGTCCGAGGATCACTCCCACGATTAAAAAACGTGAAGAGTGCGAGCATCACCAGACCCACTACTACCCAAATCTGATAACCTGGCCGTTGAGGAGGTTTGGGAAGAAGTGGCTTCCGGCTATTTCTGTCTTGATTTTCGTTCATTTTCCGTATAAAAAAGATTAATTGAAAAATACTATGTTGTGTAAATTCACTCTCAGAATAATCTTTATAGCAGAGAGTTTCGTGTCTGATCTACTAACACAGGTCAGGACTCAATCCTTGTTGACTGTGCGTCGCCCCAAAGATCTTCCAATGCATAAAATGCCCGGCGATCCTTTTTAAAAACATGCGCTACCACATCTACATAATCAAGGAGAATCCATTCGCGGTTAGCTTTCCCTTCTTTATGCCAGGGATCTTCACCCAGATTCTTATATATTTGCTCTTCAATAGAGTTGGTGATAGAATCTACCTGAGTATCTGAATTTCCTGAACAGATCACAAAATAGTCAGTTACAGCATTCTTTACCTGTCGCAGATCCAGCACAACAATATCCTCGGCCTTCTTTTCCTGCATTCCCTGAACAATCAAATGGCTTAATTGTTCAGAGCTCACACCTTTATTTTTTCGTTTTTTGATTAATTGCATTCGAATTTTTTAAAGTTAATAGATTAAAAAATTGAAAAGTAAACAGGTAATAAACATCCCATCTTTTAACTTTGCAACTTTTTAAGTGTCTTTATTAAAACAAAAGTAAACAATATTGTACAATAATCCACCCAAAACATTATTCGTTGGTCAAAAGCTCCTGTTTCTGCCAGAATGTCACTCTACCAATGACATTGCCGCAGACTTGATCAATACAGCCAGCACTCCGGAAGGAACTGTTGTGATTACCTCTCAACAAACCCGCGGACGAGGTCAGCGAGGAAACAGCTGGCATACAGAACCAGGCAAAAACCTGACACTTTCCATTACTCTTAAGCCAACTTTTCTAACCGCCAATCAACAGTTTTTATTAAATATTGCAGTTTCGCTGGCTATACATGAATTTCTTTCAAAATACCTTCCTCAGAATCTCAGCATTAAATGGCCAAATGATATTTACTGGAAGTCTCAGAAAATGGGAGGCATTTTAATCGAAAATACTATTCAAGGTCTTTCTCTAACCCATTCAATTGTTGGTATAGGTCTCAATATCAACCAAAAATCATTTCCAGAACAACCACGAGCAATCTCACTGAAACTGGCCAGCCAGCCCTTCATTAAAGAAGACGAATATGATCTGGAAATATTGTTATCCGAATTACTCATTGTGTTTGAAAAATTTTATCTCCTGCTACGAAATGGTAAAACGGACAGTTTAAGGGCTTATTATCTCCGAAATTTATATGGATATGGAGAGAAACGCTTTTTTGTATCAGATGGAAATCGTTTTGAAGGCACCATTACAGGAGTAGATTCGCAAGGTCGTTTGGTCCTTGAAAAGGATAATAAACTTTGTTATTTCTTATTTAAAGAAATCGAATTTGTATTCTGATACATATGAAATATTTCAAAGAACTCTATCTGTTTTCTAAAACGACGCTGCAATACAATACTCTGTAAAACAATACCATACTATAAAACAAAAAATCTATTCCAAGCTATCGTATTGTTAAAAACACATATAAAAGTTTCCTTTTGGCGTAAGAATATTTACCTTTGCGCCTCAAAAGGTACTTATAGACAAAATCATCTCTACATTTTCATTATACACTAAAAAAACTTTTGAACAATGGTTGAAACAGCTTACGTTCCATACAAAGTTAAAGATATTGCATTGGCAGAATGGGGCCGCAAAGAAATTAAGTTAGCAGAAGCTGAAATGCCTGGTTTAATGTCCATCCGTGCTGAGTTTGGTCCATCTAAACCTCTTAAAGGTGCTCGTATAGCAGGCTGTCTGCACATGACCATCCAAACTGCAGTACTGATTGAAACTCTGGTTGAACTAGGTGCTGAAGTAACCTGGTCGTCTTGTAATATCTTCTCAACACAAGATCATGCTGCTGCTGCTATTGCAGCTGCGGGAATCCAGGTGTATGCCTGGAAAGGACAAAATGCTGAAGAATTTGACTGGTGTATAGAACAGACATTATTCTTTGGAGAAGATCGTAAACCATTAAACATGATTCTGGATGATGGTGGAGATCTTACTAATATGGTTTTAGATAAATACCCTGAACTAATCAGTAACATTGGAGGTATTTCAGAAGAAACTACAACAGGTGTTTTACGTTTGTATGAACGCATGAAAAAAGGAACGCTTCCTGTACCTGCAATTAACGTAAACGACTCTGTGACAAAATCCAAATTTGATAACTTATACGGATGTAAAGAATCGTGTGTAGACGCTATCCGCAGAGGTACAGATTTAATGCTGGCAGGTAAAATTGCAGTTGTAGCAGGTTATGGTGATGTAGGTAAAGGATCAGCTCGTTCTCTTGCAGGAGCAGGTTGTCGTGTAATTGTAACAGAAATTGATCCAATCTGTGCTCTTCAGGCAGCAATGGAAGGTTACCAGGTAATGAAAATGGATAAAGCGGCTGAAATTGCAGATATCTTTGTTACAGCTACAGGTAACCACTCTATTATTACAGGTCAGCATTTCAAAAAAATGAAAGATAAGGCTGTAGTTTGTAATATCGGCCACTTTGATACAGAAATTGATATGGCATGGCTTAATGCGAATTATGGTAATACCAAAGAGGTTATTAAGCCTCAGGTAGATAAATATACCATTGATGGAAAAGAAATCATTGTTCTGGCGGAGGGTCGTCTTGTAAACCTTGGCGTTGCAATGGGTCATCCATCGTTTGTAATGTCTATGTCATTTACAAACCAAACACTGGCTCAGTTAGAGCTATGGCAAAATGGCAAAAACTACGAAAATCAAGTATATGTACTGCCTAAACATCTTGATGAAAAAGTAGCACGTTTGCATTTAGCTAAAGTAGGTGCAGAACTGGAAGAGCTGACTACAGATCAAGCTGACTACATTGGAGTCGATGTTCAAGGTCCATTCAAAAAAGATCATTATCGTTATTAATAAATAATGTATCATAATTAGAAATTAAGAGTCATTGGAGATAGAGTCGCCAATGACTCTTTTCTTTATAAAGAAACTGATTTTTATAAATCTACGTATAAGAAAGTATCGTAGATTTACCACATTTTTACACACAAACAAGCACCTAGGCTTACTTTGTAAGATTGAAGCACTCTGCTACAAATAAATTAATATATTTGTATAGCAAACAGAATAAACACCATACTTATTAACAGTTATTTTGATGAAGTTTCAGAAATTTATAATGATAATAGGTGCATTTATTTTTTTATTATCCTGTAAGAAAGAAGAAGCACCCAAAACTACCCGAACCGAACTCCTGACTAATCATTCCTGGAAAATAAATCAGGTTTTAGCCAATGGAACACCTGTGACAGATGATGCTATTCAATTAATACTTGGTAGTGAATCATCCCTAGCTCAATTGACTAGATCCTCTATTATATTCAAAACGGATAATACCTATACAGGAACAGATCAACAAACAGATTCTACATTTACTGACACCTGGTATTTTATTGAAAATGAATCCAAAATCAGATTAAAAGCAAAATCTGATACATTAGATTTCACAATTGATGTATTATCAGAAAAACAGTTAAATCTTAGTACACGTTACACTGTATCAGGTATAACTCCTACCATTGTTCTGCAATTAGTACCATAGATAAAAAATGTTTTTACATCCAGAAGTTTTCTTTTTACGATTTTTAGTATTAATAACAAAAGCTATTCAAGCAGTTGTCTAGTTATTATCCTTTGTTACATCCAATCCAACATACTTCAGAGAATAAACTTATATTATGTTATTTCACGGCGCCTATATTTTACACGAAAATCCTCGCATTGTTAGTCTCTGGGATGATGTAGCTCTTCAGAAAATCGCCTCTCAACCAAAAAAACATGACACATACTGTTTATTGCATTTACCATGGAATCATGGGAATTTCCAAAAGATGTTGAGAAAAAAATTATTTTTTTCTCAACTGAGTGGGAAAGGCCTTATGCCTGTTATGTTTACTAATTCCAAAAAGGAAGAGTCCTATCGAAAATTATTCCGAATACCTGGTCTACAATGTTCTGCATACATCTATACAGATGAAAAAGACTATGGTATATTGAGTGTTGATAAAAAATATGATGCTGTCTATGCAGCTCAACTTATGCCTTTTAAACGTATTGAATTGGCAAAGGAGCTAAATAAGGTATTTGTTCTTACTTATACTCCAGGAGCAGGGAAAAGTGGGGAAAATGATCTGCCTAGCTTCTGCCCAGCAATGAAGCATGCGGATTATAATAAAACCTGGGTAGATCATATTGGGAAAAACCGATTGTTTAATCAGTCACAGGTTGGCTTGTGCTTGTCAAAAGAGGAAGGGCCTATGCTGGCAAGTCTGGAATATATGCTCTCAGGACTTCCAGTAGTAAGTACAGAAAGTGAAGGCGGACGAGAAGAGTATTACGATAAGGAATACTGTCTTATTGTAAATGATAATCCTACTGCTATCCGCAAAGGAGTAGAAGAAATGATAGCCCGTCAAATTGATCCAAATTATATTCGCGAAAAAACCATAGCCAAATTAAACCAGGATCGTCAACGATATGTTGAGTTTATTAGTGATTATGTACGTAAGAATAGTCACGTTATACTAGATCCGTCAGAACTAATGCATCAGATTTTTGATAAACCTAAGAATAGCTTTATTCCGGTTGATAAACTATAAAACGAAAACAGCCTTCTGTTAATGAGATAAAAATCACCTCATTAACAGAAGGTTTTATTTTTCCAGATGGCGCAATGCCATAGCTTTATAAATGGACAAATCTGGTACTGGCATATTCATTTCTTTAGCTTGTTCATCCCAATAACGCATTTGAAGATATAGCTGAAACCATTCTTCAGCCTCAAATGCGGCTGCTTCACTGACACTCATACGTCCTCCCTGAAATTCCAGTGTTTTCTTACTGGCTTCTGAGAGATTATTGTAATAATCCGGATTCTTGAATGTGAGATATCGTTTTGCATGAACATGGGATTCAACGAGCCGGGCTATCTTTTCTGAAAAACCAACCGCTCTCAAATAGTCAGCTCCTAGCTTCTCATGATCAGTAACACCATAGCCATCCATATGTCCTACAGTTTCATCAGCACACAGATGTCCAAAATCATGAAAGAAAGCTGCCAGAATAACTTCTTCATCGTAACCCTGTTGTTCGGCTAGCAAAGCGGCCTGAGTCATATGCTCAATCTGTGATACAGGCTCACCTATGTAATCGTCAGTGCCATGTATCTCATATAATCGAAAAATCTCTTCAACTTTTTGCTTACTAGTGGTTTCCATATATATGCAGTTAGAATAATTTAGATAAATAACTAATGTATGGCCTGCTAACTTACAGATTCATGTAGCTTTGACTCAAACACGTATTCTGCCAGCCCCAATGATAGAGTCATTCCGGCACCACCCAACCCATTAACAATCCAAACATTAGATTCTGCTTCTAATACCAGCTCAGTTCCTCCATTTGTGAGTTTAGGGTAGATACCATGCCAGCGTTCTTTGATATGTAAATCAGGAAAGTGTGCAAAGGTAGCCAGATAGTCTAACACCCACTGATCAATTTCAGATTTGTCAAATGGTTCTGGTGTAAGCCCATATTCATGTGAATCACCTAAAGTCAGTTCACCTGCAGCATTTTGAGAAACCAATACATGTATGCCATACTTCTTGTATGCAGGCATTGTCTGTGTAAAACGGTCATTTAAATCAGCTAAAGAGGGACAATCTTTAAAAGCGGCATAATGAGTGAGTGTCAAACCAGCACAGAGAGAAGCCCCCATTCGCCATCCATTGCCTTGAACACTGGTTCTCATCATCTGCAGTTTGCACTTTGTGATAGACGAAGAAGCAAATAATTCAGGATATAATGTTTCAAAATCAGCACCACTGCATATCATTATTCTGTCTGCTTGCCATTTTTGTCCACCAGCCTCCAGATAAGGAGCATTTACTCCGGTCACTGCAGTTCCAAAATGAAAATCAACCTCATATTTTTGGTGTAGAAAGTCAGGTAATGTAGCAATAACTTCACGTGGGTCTACAATCATTTCAGTCTCGCTCCATAAGGCACCTATCAAACCCTCCGCTTTTACAGCGGGACTCTTTTCCTGAATCTTTTTTGTATCAGTCAGAAGTTCGCAGGTATATCCATTACCACGATTCTGTTCCACAAATTCTTCCAGAACAGCCCATTCATCTTTGTGATATGCGACATGTAATGAGCCATTGGGATTATACCAGAAACCAGCCTGTTTAGCCAGGTCCAGATAGATTTCACGACTTCTTAACGCACGTTCCAATAACACTCCTGAAGGTTGCCCTATAGGCCATATCATGCCAAAATTACGAATAGATGCACCAATGGCTTTGCCATTCCGTTCGAAAACACCAACCTTAAGACCTCGTCTGGCAGCGGTATAAGCCATAGCTAGTCCCACAATCCCTGCTCCAACTATGGCAATATCATATCTGTTTTGCGTACCGTTTGTGGGTGAATGAGTCATACTCTATTTTTTTATTTTTAGTTCTTCAGATAGTTTATTTAGGATAAGGAAAAAATATGCTGTAAGTCAGCAAGAGTATGAATCAGATGTGTATGAGGCTCTTGCTCCAATTCTTCAGCAGTATAAGCTCCAGTAGTTACACCGATTACCCATCCACAACCAGCAGAATCTCCCTGTTGCATGTCGGATGCGGTATCTCCTACTTTTGCCACTTGTTTACTATCATGTACACTGGTTAATTCCATAGCTCTAAATATCATGTCAGGAAAAGGTCTGCCATTTTCAACTTCATCACTAGTCACACTATTATCTATCAGGTTCTTTACTCTCCATAACAATCTTTCAAGAATAGCATCAGTGATCTGACGGTCAAAACCTGTATCTACCACTACTTTGACATTGTGCTTCTTTAATAAAGCAAACGTTTCACTTGCACCTTCTTTTTCTTTTACATCCGGACTATTCTGATAATAGTCTGTCATATCCTCTACAAAACGTTGGTGAATCTGATCTATCAGTTCTTCTGTGATGAGTGCAGGGCTTGTATGGCGTTCCAGTAATTGCCGGATAGCAACAGGCTTAGGTAATCCCATCAATTCATTGGCATCTGCAAACGGAATAGCTACATTATAATCTGCCAATGCTTTTTGCAGGAAATGAGGCACTTTGTCTGCACCATCGACAGTCGTTCCTGCCAGATCAAATACAATCAATTGTGGTAACATAGGATAATAATAAATTAGTGTTTACCTAATGTTTTCAAATACTGAATTAATTCTTGAGGATGGTCGGTCTGCAAGCTTGTAATACCCATATCTATTGCTTTCTGCCATTGTGTAGGATTTTCATCAGGGTTTTGAATATCAGGCCAGACTTTGATACCCTGTTTTGTAAGAAAAGCCACATTCTCTCTGGTGTAAGACAATACAGATCCGTCCAGAATATCTACCGGATTTTTTACAATCCATTGTTTTAGTTCATCATAGCTAGTTATAGAATCTGGCATACTGACCATTACAGGTACAGAAGGCATTGTTTTCTTCCAGTCCTGGACTTCTTCAGGCTCGGTATATACGATAACGGAACCAAGCATTTTGTATTTGTTTAGTAGACTTTTAACCTGTTCCGGCTTGACATCTTTGCAATCCAGATAAAGATTTACTTTTCCCCGAGCTTCTTTCAGAATCTCCTCAAATGTAGGAGGAGTTTGATTGGTAGGGCCATCTTTCAGCTTTAATGCTTTAAACTGGGACAAAGTCATTTCTGCTATTTTTCCCTCTCCATTGGTAGTTCGGTTTACAGATCCATCATGCATAATTACCAGATACCCATCTTTGGTAGTTCGGATATCTACTTCAACATAATCAGCTCCAACCCGTATTGCGTCCTGTAAACTCTGAATAGAGTTTTCAGGTGCATTCACATGATTTCCACGATGTGCAATAACAATAAAGGGATAACGGGTAGAAGGAAATACCACAGATCCATTTTTGCCAGGAAAACCATTCCAGCCAAAGACGGAAATAGTTACCAGACATGCAATTAACACATTACAAATAGTAATAAAAGAACAGGTTCGATGATAATATTTCATTCTTAAAAAGAATTGAAGAGAATAGTATATGAGCGTTTCTATATGTGATATAGAAACGCTCATCAGGAAAGTTAAGAAGAGGAAATTATTTTAATAACCACATAGCAGTGTTTATATCATCTGTTCCTCCAAATTGAGATTGTAAAGCAGTACTTAGATTTTCTGCATTTGTAGATTCTTCTGATTGTGGATATAGCCATCTTTTAGGAATACGGGCACTGTTTCCTGTACCAACCCCTGTTAAGAAAGCAGGTACACCTGTTCTTCTCTGATTGTAAAATGCCTCAAAACCCGAGTTTTGAAAAAAGGACAGATACTTCTGTGTCAGAATCTGAGTTAATCCGTCAGCGTTATTGCCTTTATACTTTACAGTTGACTGACCTAAGTAATCAGTTACTGAAGTTGTTACAGTTCCTAATTGTTTCCTGTCCTGATCAGCTATTGTAATTGTTCCTTTATCGGTAATATCATAAAACTCCATAGAAGCTTTAATTCCTTTTACATAAAAGTCCTCAGCACTCCCACTTATCCATCCTCTATTGATAGCTTCTGCAATGTTAAAACACATTTCTGAATACCCGACAATGATGCCTGGCTCTCCCGTGTAGTTACTATAATATCTCAAACGATTGATAAACGAGTATTCTCCCTGATTTGCTTTAGCAGACATGTCGCCAAGATCTTCACCTGAACTAGCACCAACATAGGCCTCAAAATCATCAAACTTAACACCAGCATCTAGTTTAGCTTGAGCCGGAGCTGCAGCAATAAAAATACGAGGATCTTTTAGTGACTTTAACAAGTCTATATGAAGTTTAGACATATTTTGACGAGTAGCATCATTCCCAAAATTTCCAGGGTTTGTCGGATATTTATTGTAAGTAGCATCATAAGTAAACTGAAGATTATCACCTAAACCAGTCATTATCGGATATTGTGTAGGGTTATTGATAATGTTAGCAAATTTCTGTTTGATATTCAAATCGGCGTCAGCCTCCTTCTTGCTCAGACTTATTAACACCCGAAGAGTATATGTATTCACCAATTTTTGCCAATGTTTCAAAACAGTAATTTTGTCCGCACTGCCTTCTGCATCATAATAAAAATCGCCACTCAAAGTAGTATTATTAGCAGTAATTAATTCAGCTAAATCTGAATTTGCCTCATCCAATAACTTTAATGACTCAACAAATACAGACTTTTGCGTATCATATGTAGGATGTGTAAGTTCAAGTCCTTTTAGTGCATCTGTCATGGGTATATCACCTACCCGTTGTGTCATATAAATAAAAAAGTAAGCCTTAAAAAATTTAGCTAATGCAGAATAAGGATTTACCTCACCAGCACCTGATGCTAATGCTTCAGCTTCCATCTTCAATACATTTTTTAACGTTGCATAATTCCAGGTAGTAGAAGTCCAACTATACTGGTTATTACCATAATAATTATAATTGATACAATAGAACTGATTCCAACGGTGTACATCTCCCCATGGTTCTTCTGAACCTGTTGGAGAGTATAAATCTTTAAGGACACCTTGGAAAACCAGAGAGGCAGGTACAGAAGTTGGATTATTGGGGTTTTTTTCTAATTCTTTGAAATTCTGGCATCCTCCCAGAAAAAACATTCCGGAAAGAAGAATGAATATATATATATATGTCTTCATGGATTTGTATCTTTAAATAAATAACAGAATAAAGTACAGAAGGCAGTAGTATATAGCCTTCTGTATGAAATAGTGTTTAGAAAACCACGTTCAAGTTAAACCCGTAACGACGTGTAGTAGGTGTCTGAAGATTAGAAGAACTTTGGCTACCAGCATATTGATCAATATCCACATCTTTTTCTTTTGCGAAATAGATAAGGTTACGTCCTACAAAAGATACATTGGCCTGTCTGATAAAAGTTTTTGATAACCATGACGAAGGGATTGTATAACCAATTACAACTTCCCTAAGTTTACCAAATGTTTTGCTAATCAGGTTTCCTTCCGCCGTAGAGTAGTAACGGCTTATATAATCCTGTAAAAATGTCTTGGTAGTATTAGGTGCATAGGCTAACTCATTATAATTAGTCACCTTTCCATCTGAATCGTAGTTAATAACAGCTCCATTAGAAACCACTACTCCTTGTCCTACATATGATTTCACATTTTGAACATCATTAGCACGTGCAATACCCATGTCACCTTGTACAGTAGCTATATTGCGTCCTCCACGGAAAGTCTGACGCTTTACATAATCAACCATAATACCTCCTACACGGCCATCAAACTGCAAGCTTAACGTAATTCCTTTGTAGTTAAATTTGTTATTGATAGCCCAAACCCAATCAGGATTTGAATATCCTAAAAATTGATTTCTGGTTGTTTGGATAGGTCGTCCTCCTCCATCATTGATAATCTGTCCATCTGGAGTTTTTACAAATGCCTGATCATAATACTTATCTACCCGGTCTCCTACCTTCAGATAAGTATTTAAGAAATCTACACCAGGATAGAATTCCTTATAAACTTCTTTATATGTTGACCAGTTAGCTAAAACATTCCAGGTAAAACCAGTATTTGTCTTTATTGGAGTTCCTGTCACAGCAATTTCCCAACCAGTCTTTTGGGTTTTAATTCCATTTACTAAAGCATAATCAGATCCGGTTGTTTGAGAAATAGGCAAACTAAATATACGAGGGCCATTATTATTTGTATAATAGGTTAAATCAAATCCTAACCGATTTTCTAAGAATCGCATATCTAAGCCTACCTCATAAGAAGAGGTTGAACTAGGTTTCAAATCTGGATTATTCAATGTATTTGTATAAACAGCATAAGGCTGGTTCTTATAGAATTTATCCAATGTATACGATGCAGAGTTAACATAACTTGGACCGTCATAAGAAGAATAGTAAGCAGCTCCATAACTAAGAGGATAACCAGCAGGTCCAATAGTAGAGGACGTACCTCCATCCTTCACATTTGCATAAGAACCTCTTACTTTTAGGAAAGACATTCCTGTAGGTAAATGAACATAATCAGAAATGACTGTACTTGCGGTAACAGATGGATAAAAGTAGGTATTATTTTTAGTAGGTAATGTAGAAAGTTTGTCTACACGACCTGTTGTAGAAAGATTAATAAATCCTTTGTATGAAAGATCTAGTGAATAATAGCCACTACCAACTTGCATCTTTGAGTTAAAATTATACACCTGAACAGCATTGCGTGAGTTACTAAAGTTATATACACCAGGTGTATTGAGATAATCTGTTGTAGCATAGGTAGATGTATAATTAAATGTTCGAAGACTACCACCTGCAAAAGCTGTAACATTCAAACCAGGCAGTACATCTTTAGCAAACTTTACTAATATATCTGTATTGTTTTCAAACAGGTTTCTACGATCTTCCCTATAATCACCAAATCCTTGAGTTTTGTCATAAGAGATAGCAGAGAAAGGCATCTTTTCTGTCCTAAATACATTCCAGGTAGTTACCTGAGTACGCAGAGTAGCTTCCAGATAATCACTCAGTTTATAACGTAATGAAGTATAGCCATATACATCATTTTTATAATGTCCTCGAAGCCATTCTTTTACGACAAACCATGGGTTATTATAACGTTGATATTCTGCATAAATCTGTGCTGTACCTTCCTTTCCAGGTTGCCAGTATGATCCACCTTTCTCTGGATTAAAATCATCAATGTTCCAGTCTGCACCTCCCCATATAGTAATGTTATAGATCAAGCTATTAGGTCCATAATTTACATCCGGAATATTGGGAGTACTCTGTCTGTTGTAGTTAATACTGGATTCCAGACGAAGCTTAGGAGAGAAATTTATTCCATTTGCCATGTTGAAGTTGGTAATATTCAACTGTGTATTGGGAACAATACCTCTCTGATAAGAATTAGAGACTGAAAACCGCAGATCGTACTTCTCGTTACTGGAAGATATTGAGATATTATTGGTAGATAAAATTCCAGTTTGGATAAATCTATTTAAATTATCTTTACCCCGAGCTACAAATGGAGTAGGTTGCCTATCACTTTTAAAAACAGTTCCGTTTGGAAAAGTAGTGGTATAGGTTTCTCCAGGAGTAACAGGGCTATCATATTGCGGTATTAATTGTCCGTTTAGTGCAGGACCCCAGATATCATAGTCACCATCATTTTTTCCAGCACCTTTGCCATCACCAAATGCATATACTCCATGGTCTCCAGGTCCATAAAGATCCTGAGTCTTAGGAATAGCATTAAATCCCCGATCAAACATAGTACTTGAATTAAACTCTATAGAGAATCCTCTTTTATCTGAAGATCCTCTTTTAGTAGTAATCAGAATAGCACCATTCTTACCTCTGGAGCCGTAAAGAGCAGAAGCATTAGGGCCTTTTAATACAGTATATGTTTCAATATCATCAGGACTTACATTCCATGTATCTGAGTTAACAGGTACACCATCTACAACAAAAAGCAAATCTTCATTTCCTCTAAGTACTAACTGTGGTCGACCAAGAAGCTCTGCAGAGGCCCCAACAGTCAAACCTGCTACTTTACCTACCAATGAATTAATAGGATTAGGCTCCCGTGCTTTAATCAAATCTTCTCCTTTTACTTCCTGTGTAGCATACCCAATAGTTTTCGCATCTTTTTTAATACCCAAGGCTGTCACAACTACTTCCTGTAGTGCTTTGGTATCAACTTCCATAGGAACATCTATAACAGTTCTATTCCCTACAGCCACCTCTTGTGGCAGAAAACCAATAAAAGAAAATATCAATGCATCTTTTCCTTCGGGAACATCTATAGAATATTTTCCATCTGCTCCAGTTGTTGTTCCTTTAGTAGTTCCTTTTACAACAACTGAGACCCCCGGCAAACCAGAAGCCTCTTCAGCAGAACTTACTTTTCCTGTAATTGTCCGTGTCTGTGCATAGGAATTATATATGACAGCCAAAGAAAATACACAAAAAAGTGTAAATCTCACACACCTCTTTTGAAAATCAGATGGGTTGTGTAAATAATTTTTCATACATTTGGTCGTTTTTTAATGAATAGTGGTATTTGTTAGAAACAAAAAAAGCCCTGGATCACTTTTTAACTAAAAAGTGACCTGGTGTTCATGGGAAGATGGACAAACAAAGGCTTTTGCATTAACCGGGGTTGTTGCCGCAATCCCGGTTTTTTTATAGCCTTATGAAAATAGGGAGTCTTTTATTTTATCATAGTCTATTAGATAGAGAGAAGGTTAGTTAGGTTTTGTATGGTTCAAAAGTATAAACTCTAAGTTTACTAATATACAACTTAATTTTAAATGATTGTTAAATTTTGCCTCTATTGGCACCTCATGTTTAACTAGATTAAACTATTCACCATCTTTGTCTAAGATTAAAATTATACTTATGTTAATGAGTGAATGTGTCAGTGCTTAAATTAATCACATGAATAGCCAGATATTTGTCAGAATTGGAAAGAAAATTCGGGAGATACGAAACCAGCAACAAATCAAACTCCACGAACTAGCAGAAGAATCACAAATAAGTAAGGGCTTACTATCTCGTATTGAAAATGGACGCACTATTCCCTCTCTACCTGTACTTCTATCCATTGTCAGGTCATTAAAAATAAACCTGGATGTTTTTTTTGAAGGGCTTGACCTACACGAACAACAAAAATATATTCTTCGTCGCAAATCAGAATATACACCCTTTGAGAAAGAAGAAGGCTTTGGATTCCTTTATCATTCCATTTTAACTTCCAGTATTCCCTCTGCCACTATTGAGGCTGTCATTCTGGACCTTCAGCCAGGTTCGCAAAGAGATCAGGTTATAACGGATGGATACGAATTTAAGTATCTGCTTAAAGGTGAAATAGAATACCACTTAGGTGATGAAGTGGTTGTAATGCAGGAAGGTGATTCTTTGTTTTTTAATGGTAAGATTCCACATGTACCCGTAAATCGTACAACTTTACCTGCATCAATTCTGGTTATATATCTTCTTTTGCCAGCAGGTACTAATGGAAATTAGGGTAACAACGACTATATTTACATAAAAGTAGATCTGAATGTTAAGTATTTGCCTATATGTGAGAATAGATCTCTTCAGATAGGACAATCAGTAGTCATACCCGAATGGATATAAAAGACCTGTTTTTAACCCCAGTATATCTGCTGTTTATCTATGCAGTCGCATTTATGATAAACAACCGAATCCGCAATAAAGTCATTCGCCCTTATTTTATTCCTGCACTCAATGTAAAGATTATAGGGGCAATAGCATTGGGACTTATTTATCAGTTTTATTATTACGGAGGTGATACATATAATTATTTTAAAGATAGTAAAGTTATATGGGAAGCCTTTCTGGATTCTCCATTCAAAGCTATCAGTATCATTTTCACTGATAGACAGTATGATCCCAGCATCTATGAGTATGTAAGACGTATTTATTTCTATGTCGACCCCAATTCCTTTCATGTTGTTCGCCTTTCCGGCTTTTTTGGGTTATTTACATTTCATACCTATAGTCTGATTGCTATATTTTTTGCTATTACGTGCTTTTCTGGTATGTGGGCATTGTACAAAGTCTTTTATGACTTATATCCTCACTTACATAAAAAGCTTGCTTATGCTATATTCTTTATTCCTTCAGTATTTTTCTGGGGATCAGGCCTTTTGAAGGATACCATTACATTGGGTGCATTGGGTTGGATGTTTCATGCCTTTTATTTTGGTATTATCAAACGGCAACACATAGTAACCAACATTGTCGTTATGTCTCTAGCTATTCTGGTTGTACAAGGTATAAAGGTGTATATTTTGCTTTGTTTTCTACCTGCAGCATTCTTCTGGATTTTTATGGAATATAGAGCACGTATACGTTCAGGCCTTCTACGCTTTATAACTCTTCCAATTGTAATAGCCATCTCAATACCCATCAGCTATCGGGCTATTACAAAGATTACAGAAGAAAACACCCGTTACCAACTAGATAATATTACTGCTACAACTAAGACCACTGCCGAATGGTTACGTACTGTTGGAACGAGTCAGGGAGGTTCCGTTTACTCATTAGGCGAATTTGATGGAACATGGACAAACATGATTTCCAAAGCTCCAGTTGCCATTAATGTAAGTTTGTATCGTCCTTATCTCTGGGAAGCACGCAACCCTGTCATGATTCTATCTGCGCTGGAAGCTGCGTTTTTTCTATTTCTCACAGTGCGAATCTTTCTACAAATAAAATTAAGTCGCTTATTTCATATACTTACTTCACAACCTATTCTCTTATTTTGTATCATCTTTGCACTTACTTTCTCATTTGCAGTTGGAGTAAGTAGTTACAACTTTGGTACCCTGGTACGATACAAGATCCCTATGATGCCTTTTTTCCTGTCAGCACTATATATCATTCAAAGTCAAGCAATTAAAAAGAAGAAGAAAAAACGGAGAGATCCCTTTATGGCAGCTCAGCCCAATGACGTTATTGTAACAACCTAAGTCATAGGCTATACAAAACAGATAAAATCCAAAAGCACTATTTGCTTAAACAGTAAATAGCCTGATAAAATTTTCTTTATTTCCGGCTACAGAATATTGTTTCTCAATCCTATCTCTGGAAGATTTTCCCATTGTGGTACGTAATTCAACATCATGGATTAATAACTTTATACATTCTATCCATTCATGAGGTTCAGAGCATAGAAAACCATTAGTTCCATGTTGAATAATATCTGCGTTTACTCCAACAGGAGAAGCTAACGCAGGTATTCCTAAAGACATATATTGTAATGCCTTAAATCCACATTTACCACGGCTCCATTGATCATCACGTAACGGCATCACACCTACATTCATTCTCAGCAGGTCATTAGCTTCTGTAGCTTTTGTCCAAGGGATATACTGCAATGACTTAAGGTTAAAGTCAGGTTTACGATCTGATATAACCAGGAATGTAAAGGAGTAATCTTCCTCTAGTTTCTTCAAAACCGGTAATAAAGACTCCAGGTATCCAATCGTAGAATGAGTTCCTGTCCAGCCAATAACAAAACTATCCGTATCTTGTTCTTTTACGCGATTGTGCAGGTTCTTTGTATCGATAGTTGTAGGGTTAACAATGACGCTTTTTTCCTCTCTTTTATCAGCTTTTCTAGAACTTTTCGCAAAATCTGCCAGGTATCTATTGCCAGCACTTATCTTCCATGCCCATTGGCAAATGCTTTTCGTTTTATGGTGCCACTTTATGCCTGCTACGATGCTATTATTCTCAGAGGTATTGGGTAACCATATAGCATCGTCAAAGTCAAAAATAATACGTTTACGAAATACTTTTGCTATGATCCACTCAATGAATGGCGGACCAACAGGAGTAGCTTCTCTATGAATAAAAACAAAGTCATATTTATGTACAGAGAACAATAATCCTATTCGACGTAAAAACCCCTTGATAATTCCTTTTATCTTCTTCCAGCTATTGCCTGGTTTATAGAGAATCTTCCAGGTTTCTTCATCCATAAAAGGAGCTAGCTGATACTGCAAATCATTTTCTGGTAAGAAATCCAGATACTGTTCAAACCGGAATCGTTGAGAAGCAGCAGTGCCTGATGGGTAAGGGAATATAAAAAGAATGGAACGGATAGATTTAGATTTCTTTTCAGACATTAGTAGTAGATAGTTTCTGATATACTTCTTCATATAAACCAATCCCTTTCTCCAGGTCAAAATAATCGAGAGCTGTCTGACGTAAAGATTCAGAAGAAATCATACGAATCTCATCAAGCTGACTGATTACTCTATCATATTCGACCTCTGTGAAAGTTCTGACCAACTCTCCTGAAGAATAATTCTCCATTAAATAGTTAGCATCTCCTACATTGGCATTACAAATCACAGGAATCCCCATAGACAGGATCTCGCCCATTTTTGTTGGAGAGGATGCTTTTTTTGAGAAAGAGGGCTTAATAAAAAATAACGAGATATGGCTTTCTGCCAGTCGGATCGGCACCTCTTTTCGTTCTGCTTTCATAATACGAATGGTATCGCCTGAGATTCCATACTTTTGGGCATTCCTCCGAATCATTTCGGGATCATCTGGAGTAATAAACAGAAAACGAGCATGGGGATAATGAACCAGAACCCGCTTGAAGAAATGCAGCATCTCATCAAGCATATACCAAGTTCCCAATGAACCCAGATAGGAAATCGTTAATTCTTTAGACTCAGACAGATCGTTATTGCGTTGAAATAATTGAGTATCCACACAACAAGGTATCACCTGAATAGGGACAGTGCTAAAGCCTGGCCAGGAATGAATCTCCTGCTTCGCATTAAATGTAAGTGATATGGTATGGTCTGCAAGTTGCAGAAACTGTTTTTCTTTTTTCTTGAAGAATTGATAAACACTTTTAAAAAGCGGATTCTTCAGATTCCAGATTCCACCTTCTATTCGTTCGTCTGCCCAAAAACCTCGCATATCAAAGATAAAAGGAATCTGAAACTTCTTTTTCAGAAATGCACCTACCAAAGCTGTGATATAGCTGCGACAATGAACTATCTGAAAGTGTTTTTTCTTATGCAACTCAACTGCCTTGCTTTGTATTTTCCTCACATCCCATAGCGTTGATACTACAGGGGGTTTTTTGGTATAGAAAATGGGTTGCCAATCAATATTTTTCCCAAAAGGCTCAATAAGTCCCTTAATTATATCTTTTCTTTTTTCATAAGCCTCTGTTTTCTCTGTACTAATAATAGTAAACTGATAGCCACGTTTAGCAAGTCCCATGATATAAGGTAATACCTGCGACTGTCCCAAAGGATCGGTTAAGCCATCATAACTAAGATAAAGAACAGAGGTAGGTGTAGCAGGTGTTATAGTATAAATAGTATCTGAGGACATACAAAAGAAGAAATCATTTTAGAGGGACAAAGATATTCTTTTTACAATTCATCCCACCGGCCTCTGACTTATTAGAGCGCCTTGTACTGGTAATAAAAAAGCGCCAATATCAATTGGCGCTCTGGAAATTTAGCAGGTTCAGGTATTTTTCTCTAACCAACGGTGTAGAATAATAAGTGTCCACAACCGGTTATACACATATTTTTTTCCGGCAAAGAACTCTTTTTTCATCGTACTTACCATTTCTTTGTTGACATATCCATGGCGTTCTATAACGTCATCACTTAAATAAGTATCTATCAAATAACGTAGATCTGTCAGCAGCCAGTCGTACAATGGAATAGAGAATCCTTGTTTGGGTCGATTGAATAACTCAGAAGGAAGATATTTATAGAGGATCTGCTTTAGGATATATTTTGTAGTACCTCCATGATTTTTTAATTCAGGTGAGATATTTAAAGCCAGCTCAACTAATCTGTGATCCAGTAACGGCACACGAGCTTCAAGGCCATATTGCATACTAGCTCTATCCACCTTTGTAAGCAAATCGTCAGGCAGATACATTACCATATCAAACAGACTCTGTGTCTCAGATGCCGTTAATAGACGCTTCTCTACAATAGGGGGCAAACTCGATTTTGAAAGAAACCCTTTCCCATTTACCCAAGGCTCTCCCACCAGCTTTTTCAGGTCCGGATAAGAGAAATATCCTTGTTCCTTACAAAAGATATGGCTGGATATATCATCTTCAGAAAAATATTCCAGTAACTCTGCTGCTTTCTGGTATCTGGCTTCTTTACCTACTGCTAATAAAGATGCCAGAGGTTTTCGCAAAAGTTTAAGCCACCCCTGCGATAACCGATCTGCCCACTGGTACATACCATACCCATGAAAAAGCTCATCTCCGCCTTCACCTGTTAATACTACACCCACATACTTACTTGCCATCTGAGAAACAAGCATAGTTGGAATAGCTGATGAATCAGCATAAGGTTCATCATATATATCCAACATTGTTTCCACCAGGTCTTTTGCATCCTGTACAGAAACAATAAACTCATGATGATTGGTATGTAAATGCTCGGCTACCTCTCTTGCATAAGGAGCTTCATTATGACGCGATTCTTTAAATCCAATAGAAAATGTATTAATAGGATGCGAAAGCTGGCGAGCAGTAAGGGCCGCCACTGTACTGGAATCCACTCCACCACTGAGAAATACCCCTGTCGGAACATCACTAATCAATTGATACTTAACCGAACTGAGTAACAATTCTTCTACACGCTCCATCGCCTGGCGCTCATCCGAAATAATTTCTTTACCAATATTCTCAGTTATCTTCCAGTATTTCTGTTCTTCCAATACAGTACCAGAAATTTTTAGCCAGCTACCAGGAGATAGTTTGTAGATATTCTGATAAATGGTGTATGGGGCAGGAATAAAGCCACGATGCAAAAACTCAGCAATAGCGGGCTTATTCAGAGTTTTGGATATGGGTAGAGTTAACAAAGATTTCAGTTCAGAGGCAAAAGCCAGTTTACTCCCATCCCAATAATAAAATAAAGGCTTAATACCTAGTCGATCCCGACATAACCACAGTTCTTTTTTATGTTTATCATACACGGCAAAGGCAAACATGCCATTGAAATAATTCACACAGTGAATGCCATCTTTGACAAAAGCTTCAAGAATGATCTCTGTATCAGAGGTTGTGTGTGGTGTAATACCATACTGATTGGCAACCTCTTTGTAATTATAGACTTCACCATTGTAAACAATAACGAATCGATCATTATTACTATAAAATGGTTGGTTTGCACCTTCAGATAAGTCGAGAATACTTAACCGGCGATGCCCTAAGCCACAAATTTCGTCTAAAAAGTGTCCTTCAGCATTGGGTCCCCGATGACGAATGGCTGCAGTCATCTCCCGCAAATCGTGTTCAGAAAAATCTTGTTGAGTCGAATAGAACCCTGTAATACCGCACATAGCTGTAAATAAATAGTTATCCTGATGTAGTACCTTTTTAGCGCACTATAGCTTGGGTTGACACTTATAAAGTACCGAAAAAGTAACCGTGATTTTAGTAGTAATTGAGTTGCTTATCTTACAAAGGTAATATTTTCAGAAATAGCATCTACACCCTATCGGCTACTCTATGTGTCAACCTGCATTTTACTAATTTACTATCTAGAAAAATATACATTCCCGTTTATCCAAGGAAGGTATTGTTTATTGCATATATCATCTTTGTCTGATATATGTTACAAACCTTTTCCATAAACATATGGATTCTTAATCTCTTCTTTCTCTGTTACAACTATCTGATCACCCAATTGTATAATACCACCTTGAAGTATCTTTGCTGTTATACCACCATGCCCTCTCATAGCATTATATCCTCCTGGCCCCAGTACCTCTTCCATTCTTGAGCATGGCTGACATAAGCCTGTCATTTCCAGAAGAACATCTCCTATATAAAATTGTTTATCTTTTAGTGCAAGTAAATTGAGACCTTTCACCACAATATTACGCCTAACCAAGGCAGGATCAAGTTTCTCTATAGAAAGAAACGAAGCGACAGTTGATAAATGTTCTTCCTGAATCAATGTAACCTGACGGTTGCTGGTAGACCGCCCTTGATAATGATCACCCAATAATCCTTTTCCAGCAATCGCTTCAACCTTGTCTACTGCCTGAACAGGAAGTCTTCTCTCCGGACGTAGGCCTATCCATGTAATAATACCAGCATTAGGAAAATGGCCCATTAATTGGCCTATAGCAGAATCTTTGGGAAGGTTCATCTAGTGTAAACCAGTTTCTAGTTAAATCGTGAGGTTTCTTAAAACCTAATTACATATATCAGCTAAAGAAAACCATACTATTCCGAAATGTAAAAAAGCAACAAAAAGTTCTTTTTCAGCAACATATAAAATAAAAAGGATTTTACAAAAAATGCGCCTTCACTCCGATGGTATAGGAATGAAGGCGCATAATCAGAAAATAAATAGCATGTAGAAAAACTTCCACAATGTATTTGTTTGATAAATATTATTGAGGCACAGAATATTGATATCCTGTTTCTTCGGCTATCCGTTTGGCACGTTGCTGATACAATTCAGGAGAATTAGGGGCAAATGTTCCCAACCCATCTACGTATCGGTTGAACATACAGAAGGCGGCTGCAATCAGAACTGTATCATGAATTTCCAGGTCGGTAGCTCCTGTATCCTTTGCCTGAGTGATTTGTTCTTCTGCAACATACTTTCCTCCTTGCTGTACACTTTTGGCAATGGTCAGTAAAGCTTTCATTTTATCAGATATAGGGGCAGATAAATAATCTGCTTTTACTTGTTGTACAATCTCCGAGTCCGGATAGTAGTATTGGGCCACAGCCCCATGAATACTCTGACAGAAAAAGCAATCGTTGAGATATGAGACAAAAGTTGCGATCAACTCCCGCTCTCCTTTTAAGAGACCTTCATCAATACGTAACAACGCTTCTGCTAAAGCATTTAAAGGTTTTGCTGTATAGGGACGAAATGCCATAAGTCCCCGAATACCAGGTAATTCTTCAGGAAGTTGGATATGAGCCATAAGGATAAGTACGTTTACTATATATCAGACTGAGGCAGAAACTGGTTTAGGCATTACATACCCTATGGTACCCATACGTTCCCCCATTTGAGCATAGGCGCTTATGTCGTCTTTTGCAGGAGCAATAGTTGCCAATCCATCTACATATCTGTTGAACATACAAAAAGTAGCGGCTATCAATACAGTATCATGAATATCCCGATCTGTCGCCCCAAAACTCCGGGCCAGTGCAACATCGTCCGTTGATACGGTACGGGCATCTTTCTGAACTCTTCCAGCAATGGTCAATAGGGATTTAAGCTTATCAGAAATAGGTGCATTCTGATAATCCTCCAATACCAGATCTACTGTCTGTTGTTCGTCTTTGTATAGGTACCGTGCAGCGGCTGCATGGCTACAGGAACAGAAAACGCAAGCATTCAGAAAGGATACATAGGTGGCAATCAATTCCCGCTCGGCAGGACTTAATGGGGACTCACCTCTCAGTAAGATCTGAGCTAACTCATATAAAGGCTGGCCCGTGTCCGGACGAAATAAAACCAGGCTCCGAATACCGGGTACTCCTTCTGGCAAAGAAATGTGTGGCATGGTATGATCTGTTTAGAAGTTGTAAGAATAATCTATTGTCAATGGAAACGAATTATTTTAGTACTGTTCTGTCTTTGGGTGAAAGGTCTGCCAGCTATGCCAAAACTCCTGATAGGCATTTACAGGTGTGAGACCAGTAATTTTACTGTCATTACTAACCGATTGTCCACTAAGTAAAAATGACTGATCACCAGAAAATAAGGTATCGTTCTTCACAGTAAAGAGAGCCTCTGAAGTTGGGCGAGCAAAGGCTGTAAAGCTTTTGTTGTCGTTAGCCAGTACCAGCACTATAGGCTTATTGCCTATGGTTTCATTGATAATCCGTTCTTTCTTCAGACGATTCCAGTCAAAGGCTTTGCTGTGTGCATCTATCTCAATCCCTACCACCCATGACTTATCTTTCCAGGAAAGACTGTCCGTCCGGGTCAGATCACCTTTGCTTTTGCCATCTTCATAGGTAAGCAATCCTTTGTATTTTTCTTCAGCGGCTACATCGGGTTGCATAATCAGACTTTTCGGATGGAGAGCTAACCATTGGGACAAGGTCATCTGTTCTGAAAGCAGTTCTGTTAAAGCTTCTCCTTTCCGTTCACCCGTAATAGCCTCACCGGTAGCCTGCCTCCACCAGCTGCCGGTAGCAGCATCTTCAAACATGGCATTGAAGTGGTCCATTCCTACTAATCGGAAGGTTTCAAGTTTACCATTCACAGCGGGATCAAAAATTCGGCCTGTACGACATACCGAGCAATACGTCACCATTATAGGCTTACCTCCTACCGTATCCAGTACCTGATGGTGATAGGCAATCAACTGAATGGGATAGGCTCTGGCTTCTCCATTCAGCACAATACCGGTTATCAGTTTTTCTGTTTTGACCTTATTCTCCTGGCTATTCAGCATTTGTAGCTTTTCTGGCTGATAAAACATATGATCAGCAGACATACGGAAATTGAAGAAGTAGATTATTCCCAGCAAAACAACCAAACCACCCACTACAACCCAACGTTGTTTCTGATACATTGGCCAAATGCTGACCAGTATGGCTAAACCGAATAAACTTCTGAAAATCCATCGCCACGAATAGAGAAAATAGGCAAAATCAATGCTTTCCATACGTTGACTACCGGGCATGGGCATAATAAAATAGACATTCAGTATTTCAAACAATAAAAATCCAGCTAATCCAAGATAAAAGAGCAGTTTCATAACAGATGGTAAGGTGTAACTAACTATAGAGAATACATTATTCAGGCGTCTTTTCGTTTGCTTCCCGATTGTAAAAAGCAACTATCCAGGCTATAATAAAGGTAGAAGAAAATAGCAGTAGTGCATTGTTGAATCCTCCTACTACAGATACCAGATTACCTACAAAAAACACAGCTGTAGCCGTGAAAAAACGTCCGATATTGAAGCAAAATCCAGTAGCAGTAGCCCGGATCGATGTTGGAAACAGTGCCGGTATATAACTGGATAGTGTTCCCTGGCTAATTCCAAAGAATAGCGCAAGTACTGCTGTTTCTATATAGATTACAGGCGAAAACTGTTTGTTCATAAATAAAGCGATACAGGCCACAATACAGCCACTAAACGTAAAGAGTAATGTATAGCGGGTTCCCATGGCACGAATCAGGAAGCCAGACACAATCCCCCCTATGATCCCTCCCATTCCAAAAAGCATCATGACAGTACCTCTTTCCTTTTGTCCATCAGAGGTATTGGAAAGTAAGCTCTGTACCCAGGTAGGCACCCAGGAAAAAACGGCCCACAAACCAATCAACACAGAGCCAAAAATCAGCCCCCCTATCAGCAAATTTCTGCGGTACTCGGGCGAAAAGATCGTCTGCATATCTACAGCTTTTGTTTTGCGGGCATCTTTCCATTGAGCTGGCTCAGACAAAACCACAGGTAACACTAAAGATAATGCTACAGGTAGTACACCCAACCAGAATGCATGTTTCCAATAAGGAATCTGGACGTTCAGAATACCTGCCAGGATGATACCAACAGGAAATGCCACGGCCAGAATGCCTAGTGCAATGGGACGAGTTTTCTCGTCCCATATTTCAGCTATGTATACAGTGCTGATTAGTAATACCCCTCCTACGCCTATACCTGCTATAAAACGACAGGCCAGTAAAATATGCCAGTCTGAGATAAATACAATGCATAGTGTAAACAGGCCATACAAGCCTGTAGAAAAAGCCAGTGTTTTTAACCGACCTACTCTATCACTGACAATCCCCAGGGTCAACCCACCCAGCATCCAGCCATAGATAAAGGCAGAATTCAAGTAAGCCCCGATACGCCCCATTTCTGCTTCTGACACACTTGTCTGCAACAATTCAGGAATAGCCACAGGCAGGTATACTGACAATAACGTAGAGACAGTACCTCCCAGAAGATAACAGACCAGACACAATCCAAAAGCCAGCGCATTGCGCAAGCTAACTGTTGACTGAGAAGAAGTAATCGTTTGCATAGGAAAAATGATTAGGCAACAATGAGTTTAATTCCATAATTTTTCATTCAAATGTCAGACTCAGATAATACAACCCTCCCACAGCAGGTGACCCATAGGCTTGCATTCTGTACTGATTGGTAAGGTTGCTGGCCCCTAATTTGAGCATGGTGCGTATAGTAGGAATACGATAGCTAACCTGTGCATCCAGCAAGCTATAAGATGAAATACGGCCTGGTGCTAACTCAGTGAAGGTGCTATACCAGTCAAAAGCAGATTGCCAGTGCCAGGCAATGCTAAAGCCTACCTTATCAAACAGATTGGCATTGCTTACAGTCAGGTTGGTTTTCCATTCAGGTGTATTAAAAGCAGGAATGTTATTGGGGTTAGCATCCAGCAGATTAAACTTGGACCAGGTAGAGTTGGCATTTACCCGATACCCTTTGGGAAGAAAATAGGTTAACCCTAGTGAGGTTCCCTGAGCTGTTACCCGGTCTGCGGCATTGGTATACAGCTGAAAGGCTTGTGTTTTCCGATTCAGAATATCCTGTGCAGCTGCCGAATTAATACTACCATCTCCTGCTAATACAGGGCTGTCGGGACGAATAACCACCTGGTTAATCAGGAAGTTGGTGTACCAGCTTTGATAGAAGTTCAGATCTATCATTACGTTTTTGCCAAGCAATCCTTTGTACCCAATTTCAAACGATTGGAGTTGTTCCGGACGAATGTAGGGCACATTGGACTTAACCAGCTTTGATTTGTTATTTTCAACAGCCTGGGAGAAAGAAACACCCTGTTGCATATCAGCCTGGAATCCGCTGGCAAAGGCACCTACAGAAGCCGCAGTAAAGGAGTTTTCATAGGCATTTAATCCGGCACTATTAGCAGGAGCACCACCCAGAATAATGATAGGTCCAACATTCAGCTTAATAAACTGGTCAGGAACCGTAGGGTTTCGGAATCCGGTCTGGTAAGAGGCTCTGAAGTTATGATTCTGAGTAGGCGAGAATACAGCGGAGGCACGTGGTGTAAAGTTGCCATCAAAGTTCTCATTTTTGTCATAGCGGCCAGAAGCAATAAGTTTTAATTTCTCATTGAATAAGGTTTTAGAAGCCTGTACAAACAACCCATACTCCTTCACCCGTACTTTGTTTTCTTTATCGTCAAATAAAGTACCATTGGTAAACATATCATAATAGCGGAAGTTACCACCTGCCTGTAACTGAACAACTTTAACCAGTGAACTTAAATCATACTGGGCATCTATATGATAGAGTTTACTTTTACTCAATACGCCTGCACCTGCCAGACCTGCGGTATGAATCAGGCGATCTTTTTGCTGATTAAAGTTTGTTGTTCCTGGTAAGAAACGTCCTTCATCAGCAAAATTTCGGGCAGCGGTATGATTGCCCGCCGTTACATTCTCAACACTCCCATTATAGGCAGCAGCATAACGGGTAAACCAGGTGGCGTCTGCCTTATCCGGAGTCACTACATTTCCGTCCAGATCCTGCACCCAGGTTCGGTTAAGCTGCTGGGCCAGTGAACGGCTATTGTAAGAGTTGGTTGAGTTTTCAGCAGTAGAATATGCCCGAACAAAGAAATTGGTTCCGCGGAGTTCTACTCTATGTTGCCATAAATGAAAATCGTTCAGTGCAAACCGGCTACTTCCTGTGTAGTTGGTAGTTCCCTGACTATAATTAGCCTGATAAATAGCTTCCAGCTTGTCTGTAAAACGATAATGCACGGCACCATTTAGTTTCACACTATATACACCATAAGGTGACAAATCTTTTTCTTCATAGCCTGTGCGTGACACTCTGCCAATCCCCTGAAGTGTTTGTGCTACTTCATCTCCATAAATATTTAATGCATTACGTCCTGGGTTGGAAGGACCACGTTGATTAACAGGAGTATTAGGATCAATATCAGTATAATTACTTCCATACCAGTCTGTTCCTGTCAGATAGGAAGCATTTACTTTAAAAGCCAGCTTTTCATTGATAACCTGAGCATAACGCAGGGCTGTTTCATTAAACAGTTTTGCACCTCCCCCAGCAGGATCAGACAAATGGTTTACGCCTACTTTGGTTTGTGCACTCAAACCTGTATACTGAAATGGATTTTTTGTACGGGTCATCAGTAGTCCATTAAACGCCACCGGACCATATAAGGCAGAGGCTGCACCCGGAATTAGTTCGACACTCTCTACATCCAGATCAGAAGAGCCAAACAAGTTCCCTACTGCAAATCCCAGACCGGGTGTCTGGTTGTCTACACCATCGATAAGCTGTAGAAAACGGCTATTGCCTGTACCATTAAATCCTCTGGTATTGATTTGTTTGTAGGTAAGACTACTAGTCACCATATCTATAGACTTCACATTCAGCAACGCATCATAAAAGCTCACAGAAGGCGTCTGCTGGATCATACGAACATCCATTTTTTCGATACTTACAGGCGAACGCAGAATGTTCTCTTCCACACGGGAAGCAGAAACTACTACTTGCTGTAACAGTTCATTGGCTACCACCAGACTCACCTGGATAGGTTGTCCACTGCTGGCTGTAACCTCCTGTTTATCATATCCAATCATTGAGATCACCAAAACAGGATTATCGGCCTTAGAGGCTATTTCGAATTCTCCGGAAGCATTGGTTACCGTTCCTTTTGTAGTGCCTTTTACAGTGACAGACACACCTCCCAATAGCTTTTGCGTAGAAGCATCGGTGATAGTACCTGTTAAGGTTTGCGCAATAGAAAATGTAACACTACAGAGAAATAAAAGGCAAGCGTACAGTTGTTTCATAAATTGATTACGAGTTTAGGGGTAAATAAAGAAAGGGTAAGACAGTGGTATCCAATGGCACTATACCATTGGTCAATAAGGCATTACATGAAAATTATTTTTTCAGATGATCGTATCCTCCTGGCAAGCGGGTATAGCCATGATTCACAATCCGTTCTCCCAGACGTGTATAAAAAGCAGGGTCGGTAGGAGTAACACTGGCAAGGCCATCTACATACTTGTTGTACAGGCAAAATAAGGAAGCAATCAGTACCGTGTCATGGATCTCCATATCAGTAGCTCCTTCCTTCTTGGCTCTGTCTACAGCTTCTGTAGTCACATTTTTGCCATTTTGCTGTACCAGTGCAGCGATTGCCAGCAATGCTTTCATTTTCTCTGAAACCGGGGCTGTTTCAAAATCCTGTTTTACAGCTTCACAGGTTTCCGCTTCATTTAACAGCAGGTCAGCGGCTGCTGTATGAGCCGTAGTACAGAACCGGCATTGGTTGCGGTATGATACCAGTGTAGCGATTAGCTCTCGTTCGCCTTGTGTAAGGGTAGAATCACCACGAAGCAGTATCTGAGTGAGTACACGAATAGGTGCTGCAGTATCCTGACGATATTCAAGCAATCCGGTAATTCCAGGAAGATGTTCTTCCAGAGGTATATGTGGCATAGGTAATCTCTTTTGTAAGGTGGTATGTAAGATAGAAATAGGTCCTGTAGTGAAACAGGCACAGAAGGAAAGGCTGAGGATATGGTAAACGGCATGAATAATCGATACCTACAGTAGAAGGCACCAATCAAAAGCCTGTACAACTTTGCATACACAAAGTGATAAGACCATTCAGTGAGTCAATAGAATCCAAAGCAAAATCCAGTTCCAGTAAAAGAAGATTAACTATGTCTGGGAGGAGGTGAGGTTGTTTCCGGATACAAAGAGGAATACGAAAAATCCGGACAATATGAGTAGTCAGCCATAGCACTTACAGGCAAAAGGGAGAAAGGCTCTTCACCCAAAGGTAAATATTCCTGTAAAACCAGTTTGGCGATTTTATGATTTTTAGAAGTATGTGTATCTGTATAGTCAACCACATGTGTTTTGACATGTTTTGACAAGTCGTCCTGTACCTGTTCCTTTGCCTGATTATTGATACAATACAGATATAAGGTATCGTTGTGAATGCGTCGCAGGGCTTTTTCGTAAATCTTATCCTGATAGCGAAATTCTCCTTCTACAGGCTCCAGATCTCTGTCTATCTGGTGATAAAGTTCAATGGGAATCCGAAAAACTATCCAATTTTCATTGTCTTTGCTATTTTCTATACTGCTATATACTCCCTGTCCTTTGCTTTCCAGTATCGTACGTAGGTGTAATCGTGCCTGTACTTGTGCATACTCATAATACAGGTAATACCCTATTGTATTATAGAGAAGTAAACCCAAAAGGAGTATGGAGATAGGTCTTTTCAAGACAGTGCGATGGTATGTACGCCAAATATAGAAATTATTTATACTTTATCAATAAAATAATGCATTATTTTATTGATAAAGCTAAGTAGTACCAGATTATGAATATAAGTTTGCTTGTCTAATTCTTCTTTGCTTGCAGTATTTAAAAGAGTTCACTTCCTGAGTTTACTTGTATCCAAAGCTGGTTTATAATCCAGAACATATCTCTTCTTATCGCCCTGTCACTTTTTTGCTTATCATTCCTATATTGGTTTGTTGTCCTGATCATCATTCGTTCATAGGCCTCTTCATTTTTTGCTTGACCAAAAAGGTTTTATCCTCAATACATCACTCTTCTGACCTTCTCACTTTTCTTTTGCTTGTCCAAAAGAAAAGTGACAAAAGAAAAAGACACTTTTCTCCGATCCTTCCGCCCACAGGCCAAAGGCCAACCTCGCGGAGAAAAGACTGCCAACACACCTACACTGCCACTCCCGATTGAAGTTATCGCAACGCTCTTTGTAGCTCATTTCTTTAGTGTATTTCCCAGATTTCTATCCTCCGAAAAGGTCACTCACATTCTGTTTATCAGAGAGGTATTCTGTCCTGCTAAAAGGCTCATATACCCCTTCCTCTGCTCTTCTGTCAAGAATGCTACTATCCTTCCCATCCTTCTGAAAGAATCGCCCATTTCTTCTCCCTTTGAAAGGAATGATACTCCCCTTTTTGTCCTCCTGAAAGGAACTTGTGGCAAGACCGGCGGCCTCTGGAATTAGAGAGTATTTTTTTCTCTCAGAAAGGAAACGTGGCTCTATTTGTCAAAAGTTTCTTACAGAAGAACAAAAATAAATACGAGTAAAACGCTCTTATGTTGACAGCCATAAGGCGGGGCGAAGGCCGCCGCTATCTTTGGGTGTTCCGTAAACTCCATTGCCACGGACATAGACATAACCGTCTTTGGTAACACTTGCAGCTGTGCGACCGTAATAGTCTGGCGACCGAAGCCTCCACCAGTGAAAGTCGTTGCCATACTTTGCTTGTCGCTGGCTGTTATTTTCATCATCTATATACCATGTCTGACTGTCTTTATGATGTAGCTTTGCTTTACTATTACCAAAATACTCGCAGACTTCTTCCAGACTTAGCAGAAATATACTATCAGTTGTATCTTCTCCTCCTTTTGATTTGAACCAGGGACTATCTGGATTGTTGTTGATAACTGTGAGGATCTTTGTCTTTTCATCCTGACTAAATGTATTATAAAACTCATTGTTCAGATAGTTTCTTACCGCACAGTCAGCCCAGGTGGTCTCTATAAATTGAGTGTGATACCAACGCAGCGCTACTATGTTTTCAGTAATAATCAGGACTCTGTCGTCTTTAACGGAAAGTACTTGCCATGTATAATCACCAAAGGGTAATATATCGCCTTTTACCATTTCTTGTAGGAGTCTTAAATGGTTTAACACCTGCAAAATATTGGTGTCTCGCCTAAAATCTATTCATTGAGCTTCTTTTAAATTATAATTGACAATTCATGGTAAGCAATAGCTATAAAAAACAAAAAACCGAGGCAAGTTGCCTCGGCTTTTGTAGTGGAGAAATATCAAAAGAGATATTCAAAAAGTATTTTTATGAGTCAAGTTTTATTGTACTACTTCGTAAGGTGTATTTTGAGGATCCCAGTTAGTCCAACCAGATGTCCAGTTGTTAGTACCATCAAATGCACCTCTGTAAGCTGTTTGTGTAAAGAACGTATCTGCTCCTTTACCTGTCCATACTGCATCTTTCAACAATGGAGAGTTAGCTTGCAGTAAGAAATTAGGTTGAGTTAAATTGAAGTTAGCTGTATTCAGCAATAGATCTGTTAAGGTTACAGCTTTTTGGTTTTTGCTGTCAGTCATATCAAAGAAAGCGATAGCCTGATCGTTAGTAACCGCATGTCCGCTTGGTCCGGCTCCTAATACAGGCGTAGTCATATTAGAGAATACGATACCTCTTAATTGCATATTTCCAGCAGTTGCATTAGCAAGAGTGCGATCATCATCTAAACGTAAACCTTGAGGATAACCAACCAATACTGAGTTAAAGATGCTCAACGAGGTTTGACGACGTAAATGCATTGCAGCCTGATACTTACCTGAACCTTTAGATGATTGTACAGCATTAGGAGTACCATTTGCTGCAAAAACGCTGATATTAGCAAATACTGCAGATGTAAAAGGTTCTGTACCAGTTGTGTTTGCGTCGCTATCTGATTCAAATGCGTTTGATGAAGATTGATCTGCTACTGCAGTATCTCTTAAAGAAACACCAAATTGTATCTTTCCAGAGAATCCATTGTCAGTATCAAAATCATCATCCCAACCACGGAAAGCTACTAAATATTTAGCGTTTACAGTTCCACCGAACCACTCATAAGAGTCATCACCTGAATAAGATACTTGAATATGCTCCAGGGTTGTTCCTGAACCTACGCCATAACATGTCAAACCGTTTATTTCACTATTGGCAGTAGTTGATAAAGATGTACCAGCAAATTCGATACGAACGTATTTCAAGCTTCCAGAATTATCAGTTGCTACATCATCGCTGCCATATTGGCCACGGATACCTCCTTCAAATGGGTTAGAGGCAGGTTGGTTTGTTTTAGCCTTTCCGATCAGAACAATACCACCCCAATCACCATATTGACGTTGACCTGCTGCCTTGCTAGATGTAAAGACGATTGGCTTCTCAGCAGTACCATTTGCGATCAGTTTACCACCTTTTTCTACAATGATAGTACCAGGCTTATCAGCGTTAGCTGGAGCACCTGCTTGTCCTTTTACGCCTTTAATGATAGTACCAGGCTCAATTGTCAATGTTACACCATTTTTCACATAAATGTATCCTTTTAATGTCCAGATTGTATCAGCACTTAATGTTACGTTTTTCGTAATATCCCAGCCTGCTGCTGCATCTGATGCATTCTTTACAGCGTATTTATCAATATCTGCTGCTCCTGTTGGCCCTTCTGGATCTGGATCTGGATCATCATTCTTACAGGAAAATACGGCTAGACTTAATAGTGACAAAAAGAATAAGCTTCTGAGATGTCTCATAATTTGATTTTGGTTTGTGAAAAGAATACAGGTAATCATTAACTTAAAATTATTCTTCAAGAAGAGTTTTAAGGTTCTAGAAACTATAGGTTACAGTTAATACGCCATAGGTTCCACGGCGGAAAGAACGTATAGTTTGTTGGTTCTTAATAATGTTGCCATCAGGTGTACCATCAGAATTTCTGCTGATATAATTTTGCTCCCAACGGAATCGCTGATTCAATAAATCCTGAATAGAGGCTTTCAATTCTAACTTTTTATTGAAGGTTTTTGTGATAGTAGCATCAAGTACATTACGAGGCATTTCATATATAGTTGGATTATTGTTGGTACCTACTGCTACAATACGTTTTCCATATACGTTGTATAGTAAACTTGCCTGCCAACCAGACTCTGAATCATTATAGTATAATCCTGCATTAACCAGATAAGGAGATTGATTCATCATTGGACGTTTTCTATCAGGAACATCACCTACATACAATCTGTTATTAGCAGATACAGTAGAAGGTACTGTAAGAGAGTCCTGGATTTCTACCCGACTAAAAATATAAGAAGCATTTGCTGTCAAGGATAAATTCTCCCAGAAAGGTCCTGTACCTAATCCAGCTAATGATTTGCGGATTTCTGTTTCTACACCGTAACTACGAGAACGATTTGCGTTTATAAAAGTATAAGTTACGTTACCAGATGAACTTGGCTGTGTAAAATCTTCAATCGGGTTCTTAAACTGTTTGTAAAATACACCTAAAGAAACCAATTCGCTTGGTGTAGGATAATATTCCCAACGAGCATCCAAATTATGTACGGTAGCTACTTTTAGCAATGGATTACCAAATACGTCTGCATTCCGGTTGAAATCATAAAAGTTAAAGTTAGCCAATTCTCTGAACTCGGGTCTGTTTACAGTATAAGAGTATGCAGCACGTACCAGTTGCTTATCATTTAGATTATATACTAAGTTTACAGAAGGTAAAACCTTTGTTTGTGGAATCTCTACTTTCTGTCTGCTGGAGGTATTAGTTAATTGTTGGTTGTTAGATTCAACTCGGATACCTACAGTGGCATTAAATTTCTCTGCCAAGGGAATGTATGCTCCTAGATAGCCTGCTATTAGCATATTGCTGGCATCATATCCATCTTGAGTTCCTTCCATATAATTGTATGTATTTTCGGTACCCGCAACATTAGATGGTGAAAATATTTGTCCAATAGGTAATCTAGGATTTCCATTGCCAGGGCTATTATTTACTAATCCCAGAAAGCGAGCATTAAATGCGCGGTCTTTTCTTTCAATATAAAATCCAGCTTTTACTTTAATAGGGTCTGGATTATCTGTGGCTCCTACCTTATGTTCTGCATTTGCAGCAAGAGTAAGTATAGATTCGTTTAGCTTGGAAAAGAAACGTCCAGCATTAATAGGGTTAGGATCAATAGGTACAATAAGTGCATATGTTTCAGTTCCTGTATTACGCTGATACATAGCTCTCTTCCAATCTGGTTCTGTACGTCTGGTATAACCTAATCCTCCAACCCAAGTGAGTGTTGTTTTATCTTCATTAAAAGAATGCTTACCAATTAACTGACCTGAATAAATACTCCGGCTTTCGAATCTTTCAGAATATGCCAATACCTCATTATCACTATTAGCATTATATCCAGTTCTAACATTGGTTTCAGCAAAACCCAACTGATTAAAGAGGTTTTTAAATTCTAATGTAAACTTAGGACTAAAGCGGAAAAACCAATTATGTAAAACCCCTAAACGTGTATTATTTGAATATAGCTTGTCTTGATAATCTAGTAGATATACACCAACAGCAGTACCATTTTCATAAGTATTATTGTCTACATCTGAAAATTGATTATTGCTGCTATAATTTACAGAAGTAATATTTCCTGTTTGTACGGAGCCAATATCAAATCTTCTACCTATATTAAAACCAAAACGAAGATCTGGTAATACTGAATGTTTCTTTACATCCCAACTATTTGGTAATTGATTGACTTGTTCAGCTCTTTGAGTTGCGCTTAATGCATTGAATCGTCTGGATGTAGATGGAAAGTTATCTGGCAATGACCGATTACCATCATCAAATCCAAGGAAGTCTAGTTTACCACCTTTGTAGCGATCTACACTTTGAAATGTTGTGTTTCCTCTAACCCCGAAACCAATACCAATATTTGTGAAGTTTTCTTCCGGAGCACTGCGAGTGTATACTTTTACTACACCACCTGCAAATTCACCTGGAAGTTCTGCTGCGCCAGATTTAAAGATCAGCATCCGATCAATAATGCTGCTGGGGATCATATCGAAAGAGAAAGAACGAACATCTACTTCTGTACTTGGTGCAATAATATCATTTACCATTACAGAGTTGTAGCGTTGACTTAAACCACGTACTAATACAAATCGATTATCTACGATAGATACTCCTGGTACCCGACGGGCAATTTGAGCAGCGTCACGATCAGGTGACTTTGCAATCTGCTGAGCGGACACACCAACAGCTACTTGTTGAATACTTTTGATTTCTGAAATAACCGCAACCTCTGTGTTGGTTGCTTTGGAAGCTGTTACGACTACTTCCTGTAATGTCTGTCCTGCATCTTCATCCAGAGCCGTATTAAGTATAATTGTTTTTCCTGCTTCTACAGAAACTTCGATTTTCTTAGTAAGATAGGAGATGTAGGTAATGGTAAGAACTTGTGTTCCGACAGGGGCTTTGGAGATAAGGAAGTTTCCTTCTGAGTCGGTTACCGAACCATTGGTAGTGCCTTGAATAGCTACGGCAGCGCCAATTAGGGGTTCGTTTGTTTTGGAGTCTTTTACAGTTCCTTTTATACTGCCTGTTTGGGCCACAAGGACTGATATGGAAAATAATGAGATTACTAGCGAAGCTAGAAATGAGTTGAGATGTAACATTGGCGAATACTTTTTATGATATTTCTCTGGTAGATTTTTGATGCAGCAAAGGTAGATCTACAGAATTAGCCCATGTTTATTGAGAAGTTAAATAAACGTTATTAGAGGAGCGCCAAATGTTACCGATTTGTTACCAAATCACCAATTCGAAACATTTTGACATAATATGTATACATAAATACTATGTAAGGTTTTGAATTTAAACAGATTACCTATTTAAAACAGTGATGACAAGTTATTTTCATCTATGCAAAAGAGAAGTATAAATACTCACCACAAAGTATAAGTATCTCACACATAGCTGTCCTCTAGCCAGTTATAACAGACTAAATTTGAAGACGTCTATATAATTAAAGGCACAATGAATGCATTCGGGTATGAGACGATGGTATGAGTTAAAATAAGTGAAGGTGTAGTACAGAAGCCTTATCTTGTCTGCTATCTTTTGTCCTCCTTATATCTCTCCCCTCCGTGTCCTTCTGAAAGAACCTTGTGACAAATAGAGCTACGTTTGTTTTTTGAGAGAATGTATTCCAGTAGGGGAAGGATACCATTCTTGTCAAACCTGTCCCGACAATAGCGGGAAGTATCTTTCAGAAGGACAAAAAGAAGATCTAAAGAGAGAAAATCTCTTTTTAAACCGCAACTTTTCTTCTCCAGGTTTTGTGTGTGATGATGGGAAAGACTAAAAAGAGAACTCTACTGTACTATAGGTCTCGAACTTTTAAGCTCAGCCTCCAGCTTGTATAGTGAAATTGTTTATTCATAGCTCGCCAAAGTATGTAAATATGCATAGGCATATGAATCAGAGATACCTTTAAGCGAATTGAAGAAAATGAATCATAATATATATAGACACTGGTTGTAGTAACTACTGCCCATATACTGCAAGAGAAAATGATACTTATTAACCAGGAATACATACCACCTTTAATTAACAAAACCATATGTAAACAGAAAATAATCAGACAAAGCATCAACACATAGCCACTCACTTCTATCCATGTCATAAGCAGGTAGATCGGTTCCCAGAAATCATAGTCTATATCTATATGTGCTTTCGCGCGGAGTAATGACTGGGCTTGCCGATAAGTCACAAAAAGCCACACGGGTATAAGTAGCCAGTCAATAAATTTTACAATAACTCTCATTGTGGGCAATGGACTCATAGAGGGTTGTTTATTTTGATGATTTTGTAGTGTATAAATTTGTCAGTCTTTTCTCGACCAGTTCTATTTCTTCAAGAGTCATTGCCTGTAGTTTATTTCTACTTTAAGCCATATTTTGGGCAACTAAAATAAAAAGGAAAAATTGTATGAAAAAACTCTATCTGGCTGCTTTCCTTATTTTCGAACTATATCCGGAAAAACCGACTGGTAGGCTACTAGAAATCATCAAAAGTCAAGAAGATACCTTTTCAGACAAAGGCCCTTTTGTCAGTATGGATGGAGAGTATTATTTCATAAACCGAGATGGATTGGCAGCCCGAATACCTCATTCAGCCTATGAACTATACAGGGTAAAGTCAGAAGAAATAATGACTGACCTTGTTCTTTGTCGGTATGATGCAAACTGTTTTCATTATCAACCGACTATTCTGCTAGCCATACAAAAAGACTTACATCAAATCATTCCCCGTCTGGCTAGTGTTTTGAAAATAGATCCGGATCTGTTAGATAGGAGTATGACCAGCTTAAAGTTGCTGGACGATATTTTTCAAACATATTATCTAAACAGTTTTTTGGCACATGATACATATGCGCTTTTATTAGGCTATTGCTCTCTTACTAGTCAATATAGTTTGGGTAGTGAATGGTCTGTAAAAGTAGAGATCCCTCAACAAGACCCTGAGAAACACTGGAGAATCTATCTGGCTTGTAAAACTTTGTCTATAAGTTATCATAACTATCTAACCAATTTTTTCTCAGATGAATTATCTCTTTTTGAAGGAGTTCAAAGATTCATTAGTTATTGTACTGAGTCTTTACATACGCAGATAAATTATGTTGAAGGAGATGACGAAATATTACCCTTTCTGTGAAGTGTTGGGAGAATGAAACGAAAAGAGATATAGAAATCACGTATTAATGCATTACTCAAAGGCTGAATGTTAATTTGCAGCAAAAACATATTGAAGCAATGAAAGAAAAACTACCCGACTTATTTGAAGGAAGAAGAGTACAATATGTCCCACATATTGGGTTGAATAGTAATATTTCGAAAAAGACCAAAGAATTTTTATGCACTGTTGGTCTTCCAATGCTAGGATTTGATTATCCGTTGCAATTTCTACCCCAAACCTTTATTCAATCTGTAGATGTGCAGGGAGATATACATTATATCCTGGGTGATATATCACTTTCTGTTCCAGGCTCTCAATTTATATCCGTGAAAGAAAATGAGGATACTGTTTATTATCTGCACAGATCACATCGGGATAATAAGGTAGTTTTTAAAACGCCCCAATATCTTAGTTCAGACCTATATTTGCATGATTTCTTTCTGATTCACTTCTGCTCCTTTGTAAAGAAGTTTGGTGATAAATGGAAGCAAGGAATAAAGATTGATAAAGAAGAAATTCGTAGTGACTACGAGAACCTAAAGCAAATCCTCACTCAGAAAGATGAAAAAGCTATGTCACCAGAATTAATGTGGGGTGATCAGGTAGCGTATCTCCAGGTTTCCTTTGCAGAGCATTTATTTGATGACGATTTAGATAATCTGACAGATGAAACCGAGTAAGTATGTTACCTATTCTGCCTCTTTTTACAGCCACTTTTTTTATCCAATGTACCCTCCTATTACACCACTATAACCTTGCCTTATACAGCCTTATATCAATTATTCCCTTTATTAGTTTTCCGGATAATAATATTTGACACAGAAATATAATCCAGTCAAAAAAGTGTAAAAAGCAAGCATTCCTAAAAATATAATTACAATAAAAAAATATGCGAAAAAGACATAAAATATAAGACAGCCTCTTGGGTATAAAGGTGAGATTTACTAAATTTACAGCCTTACTTTATAGAAATAAAAATAGGAACTCCCAGAGGAATTCCTACCCACGCCAGTGTAGCGAAGTTTGGCCGCCGAACTACAGCTGGACTTAGTGAACAACTATTCTGCGATGCAGAAAGGCTGTTTTTTATTTTTAAACGAAACAATGCAAAAAGTAAACTGCTTTGTTTGATTCTGTAGAGGTATAAACTGAATCTGTTAACTACTATGTGACAGTGGGGCTTTGCTTTTGCTACAGAAGGCAACAAATCATAAACAAAGGTAATAAAAAGTAAATAAAAGTAAATATCCATAACTACTTTTTTACGACTATTCATCGAAAAACGAAAGGATATTCTACTTTCCTATTGTACTAACCTTTTTTATAGTAGCAGTGGCTTTTGCACATTGTTTCCGGGTATTCTTCCTCATGGGGTTCTGGTGTAATCAGTTTTTTACCCAAACCTTTATTCCCTACATGTTTAATCCTTTTGAAGACATTCTGACACGGCTAGTCCGGGTGGAGGCTCTTTTACTTGAATTACAATCGATTACCATTCTTCCCGCCCCAGCAAACAAGCAGCTTGGCGGTGTGGAACTAGCCATGCAGATTACAGGCCTGGCTCAGTCAACTATTTACAATCTGGTATGTGCCGGCAGCATTCCGCATATGAAGCGGGGACGCAAGCTGTATTTCAGCCGGGCCGAACTGGAAGCCTGGATTATGGATGGCAAACATCAGACACTTCAGGAACTGGAAACGGAAGTAGCACGCCATCTGTCTGATAAGCCAGATCAGAAAGAGGAGTCTCAGTCAGCCACCTCAACCCGCTAATCCATGCCACAGGATCTGTTCTTAGATCACGCCAATTGCGTGAATGGCGAAGCTTTGCCCTTACCAAATGTACATGCAGTGTCTGTAACGCCTGCATTGGCCCTGAGAGGCTATCAGCAGGATAGTATGGTGAAACTGGCAGAAAAACATCTGTCAGGCAAGAAACGGGTAATTCTGTGCCTACCTACTGGCGCGGGCAAGACCGTCACCTTTGCCGAAATTACCAGACGTGCCTTAGAAGGCATTAGCCGAGGGCGTGTACTGATTCTGACGGATCGCATTGAACTCTTGCATCAGGCGGCTGTAACGCTTCACAAAGCAGGATTAGAGGCAGGTATACTGAATGCAGAAACCAAGCACATGCCCCGCAATAAAGTAGTGGTGGCCATGGTAGAGACGTATTACCGCCGAATCAAGAAAGGCTGGTCATTGCCGGATCTGAAGCTGATCATTATAGACGAAGCGCATAAAGGCAATTTCCGCAAAGTGATAGACCAGCATCCGGATCTGCCTATGATTGGGGCTACAGCTACGCCTATTGCTGCCAGTAAGTTTGAACCTCTCAACCATTACTTTGAGGACATTGTAGTAGGTACAGAAATACACCTGTTGATTGAGGCAGGCTACTTATCCAGGCCCAGGTATTTTGCGGTACCTATGGAAATCACGGCCTCTACTGGTTATGATGGGGAATATAAGAATAATGAGCTGTATCAGGACTTCCATACACCCAAACTCTATCACGGTTGTGTGACCAACTGGCAAAAGCATGCTCAGGGTAAAAAGACGCTGATCTTTTGTGTCAACATCCCGCATACGGTCTTTACCGCTCGGGCTTTTAGTCAGGTGCATGCACAGGTGCGGTATGTTACCTCCGAAACTCCCGATGCCGAACGTCAGGCAATTCTACGATGGTTCTCTGGCACAGAGGGAGCGATTCTGGTCAACTGTGGCATTCTCACTACCGGATTTGACGAACCCAGTGTGGAGTGTATTATCCTCAACAGGGCTACTCAGTCTCTGCCCCTATTCCTGCAAATGTGTGGGCGTGGGGCACGGGTTACGGCCAGTAAGCGAGAGTTTATCATCATTGATATGGGCAATAATCTGGATGAGCATGGTTTGTGGCATGAGCCGCGTGACTGGAGTTATCTGTTCTGGACGGGCAAGGCTCAGAAAACCCTTGAGATTGCTCCTACTAAAAAGTGTCCGGAGTGTGAGTCGATCATTGCCTTAAGCTGTGTTACCTGTCCACATTGTGGTTTTGAGTTTGAACGCCTCTCTCAGGAGCAGCGTGAATCTGAACATGTTCATACAGAAGAAGTCTCCATCGACTGGAGCTATCTCAAGCAAAAAAGCTGGTCAGAGATGAGTGTCACCGAGCTGATCCAGCGGGCTCAGATAGGCAACAGCTACACAAACACGCCTTACAAGGCAAACTGGATTATACACCGCATCATGGAACGCGATAACCCACGCCCACTCCTGGAAGAGTTGGCTCAGCTCAAAGGCTATCGGCCTGGCTGGGTGGACAAACGCCTGCAAGAATATACCCAAACGGAAGACAAACGCATTATACGCGATTTTAACACGCCAAGGCTGAAATCGACCTTATATGGATAATCATGCAGATACACAGGTGCAAAAACTATTCTCTACCTCTTATTCTCTTACTACCTATATGTCAACCATTAGTTTCTTTTCGTCTATCGATGCGATAACCACACAACCCTACTCAGTAGATCTTTACCTGTCACATATCCAGGATGGATTATGGCGCGAAATGCTAGAACCGATCCGTCAGGGAGTGTCAGAGGCCGATTCGTGCAATTCTCTTCCCATAGTCGCTATCTCTGGTTTGTTCTCTATACATACAAACGGATTATCACTTATCCAACATTCGGGCTTTATCGCAATGGATGTAGAGGGCTTCCGGGATCTACAGCGAGGCAAACAGATTTTGGCTCTGGATAAATATACCTATGCGGTATTTGAGAACTATTCCAGCAAGGCACTGACAGTGGTAGTCCGCATTCCAGCTAGTGACCATATGAAGGCGTATCAGGCGCTGAGCGAGTATTACGAGGGCATCTACGGCATTATCACAGATCCATCGGATCAGTTTGTCACACGATTCCGGTATGTGACGTATGACCCGGGTCTGACAGGCAATCCAGAGGCAGAGGTGTTCTGTGTCTGAATTTGTAAATCATCGAAAATGTAGGGGCGAACCCGCGTGTTCGCCCGGCTCGTCGCAGCGAATGTCTGTATAAATCCGACACTTGTAGGGGCGATTGGCAGATCGCCCACGTTCCTTACCGAACGATTAGGATTATTCCGACCCTGTAGGGGCGCACCTATGTGTGCGCCCAGATCGGCACAGACACGGCATGGTATAATCCGAAATGGTTGTCTGATAACCTGATCCTTCGCGAATGGAACCAGGGCGACCGCCAGTCGCCCCTACAAGTGTCGGAATAATCCTAATCGTTCGGTAAGGAACGTGGGCGATCTGCCAATCGCCCCTACAATGTCGGAATACCACAAACGCGGTCTGCGGGAAACCGGGCGCACACATGGGTGCGCCCCTACAGAAAAATAACAACTCATAAAATCAACCAACTTACGAAAACACATGAAAGACCATACCATAACCTTATTTCCTCACGCATACGCGAAAACCGGGCAAGAATACCCGCTTCGAACCTTCCTGGAAAATATACAAAACGGCACCTGGAAAGATGCGGTGCAGAAAGTACGAACCTGTAATAATGAAGACACCCAGAAAAAGCTCAAAGAGAAATTGCCTGCCGTAACCATTTCCGGAGTGTTTACAGACGGCAAGTCAGACGCTCACCTGCAGCAGCATTCGGACTTTATAGCCATTGACCTGGACGATGTAACCGATCTGGACAAAGTCAAAGCCTTGCTTGAGCAAGATCCATATACCTATGCCCAGTTTGTCAGCTGCCGGGGCAAAGGCTTGTGTGTGATAGTACACATGGATGGCAAAAAACACAAGCTGGCCTTTGATGGCTTGTCGCAGTATTATTTCCAGACCTATGGACTGATCGTAGACCCCAGCGGTTGCAATGTGTCTCGTCTGCGGTTTGTCAGCTATGATCCGGACCTACGGGTGATGGAAGAGTCTAAGGTGTTTAAACTCTATCCTGAAAAGGAAAAGAAAAAGCCTGATACGCGCAATATCTTCTTTGGCAGTCATGACATAGACCATGTATTTGATCAGATACAAAGCCGGCAAATCGACATTACAGGCAACTACCACCAGTGGTGCTCCATTGGCTTTGCTCTGGCTGATTACTTTGGCGAAATAGGCCGTGACCGCTTTCTGGCAGTGAGTCAGTTTTCGTCACTGTATGATGCAAAAAAGGCTGATCAGCAGTACTCTGCCTGCCTCAGACACAATGCTACCAGCGTAAAGAAGGTCACCATTGCCACCTTTCTGTGGTATTGCAAACAGTATGGCATCAGCATTATTTCCGAACAAACCAAGGCCATTGTACAGTCGGCCAAACTGGGAAAGAACGGAAGCAATACCGTGGAGGGAACTGTCAATGTATTGCAACAGGTCCATGGCATTGATCCGGAGATGGCGCGGCCTATAGTAGAGCAGGTATATGCAACCCCTCAGGATATAGACGAAGACCGTATTCCGCTTTGGGTACGACTCGAAAAGTATTTCAAAGAATATCAGCCTGATCTCAAACGCAATGTACTCAATCAGGAAGTGTACCGCAACTATATACGCCAGACCGAAAGAGATCTGATTGATATCACCATTGATGCCTCCCGCAAGATTTTGCAGCCGATTGGCAAAGACATGGTCTTTGATTATATGAAGTCGTCAGGTATTGTAGAGTTTAATCCGTTGAGAGACTTTTTCGAAGGCATGGGTAGTGCTACTACAGGCCATATCCGGCGTCTGGCCGAATCGTTGTGCTGCAAGCATGGTCATGACTTTGCCACTACAGTGCTGCGCAAGTGGCTGGTAGGTTGTGTAGGATCGGCATTTGATGTGCATAGCTGTGTGATGCTGGTGCTGGCAGGCAAGCAGAAAGCTGGAAAAAGTGCATGGATCAAACAACTGCTGCCCGATAATCTGTATTGCCGCACCGAACTGATAACCCCGCATGTGTTCGGAGAACGCGCCTACCAGGATGACCTGGTGATGAGCTCGTCCTGGATAGCGATTGACGAGGAGTTTAACAGCATTGTGAAGATGGGCTACAAACGCATGAAATCCATGATTACCCAGCCTACGGTGTTTATGCGCTACAACTACGACAGACGGGGCCAGAACAAGCCGCGCCTGGTCAACTTTGCGGGCTGTGCCAATGAGGTAGACTTTCTGGAAGACACAACCGGAAATCGCCGCTTTGGGGTGATTGAGGTGACAGAAGGCATCAACTGGGACATATACAATGCGGTAGACAAATATGAACTCTGGAAAGAAGCCTATCACCTGTACATCCAGGGTGTTGACACGGATATGACTGACGAAGAAATGCAACGCATCAATGAGGTAGCCGAAGAATACCGCCTGCGGTCAAAGGAGGAAGAGCTAATTATCAAGTTCTTTACTCCTTGTACTCCACAGGCTTCCGGATCGACTTTTGTCTCATCGACCACCATTGGTCATTTTCTTCAAATCTACAGTACCTATAAAAACCTGAGTCCGGATAAGATTGGCAGGGCTATGAAATCGCTGGGCTTTGACAATAACAAGGGCAAGCCGATCAAGCTTTCCGGCAAATCCATTCGGGGATTCTGGGTGTTGTGTGACGAAGACAAACGTCATAGTCTCAAATAAGTACCCCTTCTAACCAGCCAAAATCCGGGTTCGGGTTACACATGCAGTTTGTCGGTTACACATAGTTACACTTCAGGTTACACTTTAAGTCTTTGATAATGAATCAAGTTACACTGGATACACTTGTTTTGGGGTTCGTAAAATTCCTGGGAGAGTATAGCACACTATATATCCACTATTCTATACTACTATATATATTATATATACACGTGTATAAAAGAAACAAGTGTAACCAGTGTAACCGACCTCATTTACAGCCACTTAGAAGTGTAACCGCTAGTGTAACCTAGTGTAGATAGTGTAACTAACCTTATAATCAGTCATTTACTATTTAAACTATACTATATACTATGCAACCCACCGAATCCCGCTTACAAGGCTTATGCTTCCAATGGCACTGGAACACATTCCCTCACTACAGAGGCTTATTACACATGAACAACAATACCTCTCAGAACGCCATTAAAGGCGCTTTAAACCGATCTATGGGAGTTGTGAGGGGTGTTGCAGACCTGGAATATTTCTTTGCTTCTACAGGCCATTTTATAGAGTTAAAATCACAAGAAGGCATCCAGAGTGAGGAGCAGAAACTGTTTCAGGCAAGAATTGAAGAACAAGGTGGCTATTATCACATTATTCGCAGTTACGACGAGTTTAAACAATTAATCACCACAATTCACACAGGCCACCACCGATGAAAAAAATACAATCAAACACAATCTATGATGACAATCCGAACCCTGTAGGGGCAGGGCTCGCCCCTGCCCAGATTCCCCACCGAACGATTAGGATTATTCCGACCCAATATAGGGGCGCACCTGTGTGCGCCCAGATCGTCGCAGGCTATGTTTGTGACAATCCGATGGCGTCTGATAAACCTGCTCGTTCGCGTTCGGAAACCGGGCGGGGGCAAGCCCCGCCCCTACGTTGGCCGATTGTTACAGGCATTGTTTGCGGGAACCAGGGCGACCGCCAGTCGCCCCTACATTGGTTCGGATTAATCTAATCATAGCCTGTAGGAAACCGGGCGCACACATAGGTGCGCCCCTACAAATACAATCACACAAAACACCATTATCCAAATACCAACAACAACACATTATTCACCCTAAAACCCAACAACACCATATGTATTTCGACACAAACGCATACGATCAATACGAAGAAAGTCACAAAGAATCCACCACCTTCTGGCGCAAAGTGACGCACAGCTACAGCCTGGCCTATCTGGATTTTCTAAGTTGGGGCATACAACATCCCGACCCTCAAAAGTCCTCAATTAAGTTGGCACTATCCGGAAGAAACAAACGCTACACCAACATGCTCTATGACTTCTTTCAGTCTAAAGGATTGGTGATTAATGTAACAGGCACGCTGAAGGACAAACAGGCCGTCTACACCTTCCAGATCGGGCAAGACGCCAATGCTAACTACCAACTCACAGATCCGGAAGAGCTGGCCTGTACCGAATACTATCTCAACCGATATGATGCAGAAACGGCCGCTTTCAAGCTGGCATTTACAGTGCTTGATAAGTGGATAATAGACCAGCAAAGCTATGGCTTCCGGCTCAGGTAAAAGCTCCTGACAGGCGCTGTCCTGCCATATCTTTACACCCTTGCGCATAGGTATGCGCAGCAAGCTGTCTGCCGTGAACTATGCGCAGTGACAACCATGAGCATAGTTCACGATAAAACCGAGCCTGACCCAAGCAAACCGCAGACCGACTACCCAGTCTCACCCCTGCGCATAACTCACGGCAAGACTCACGCTGCGCATAGTTCAGTTCAACAATCAATTTGACCCTAACTATGCGCAGAATTACCAACTATTCACAACCCATAACTTTACAAACCCAATGGATTTACAAAAGATAGGACAACGCATTTTATATGTACGCACCGAAATAGCCAAACTCCCTCAACGCGAATTTGTGCAGCGCATGGGACTCGGCCAAAGCAACATCTCCCAGCTGGAAAAAGGCCAGAGCCTCCCCTCCTGCTTCTTTCTCTACAGCCTGCATGTGACTTATGATGTGAACCTGAATTGGATCATGACCGGGAGTGGGGAGGTGAAAATTAATACTTTATAACGCATACAAGGCATCCTGTTCCCATCGCTGGGGGTTGGTGGTGATGTATTCGGAAATCTGCTGATGGGAATGAGCATTGCGAATGATGTGTTCGTAATAATTGCGCTGCCAAACAGACTCTGATGCTTGCCGAATATCATTAACCTTTTTAGTTACACTGGCTTTATACCCACCGATCATAGCACCCAACGATTTCGGATTTAACCTTGTAGGGGCGATTGGCAGATCGCCCTGGTTCCCAGCCGAACGATGGGTTTGATCCGAGCCTATAGTAGTGGCCTGGGCGACCTGCCAGTCGCCCCTACATTTTGTATCTATAATTTCCACAATGCCATGCATGTGATTGGGCATGATGATGAATTCATGCAATGCAATTCCCTGCCGGATTTCGACTGATTTTTCCCATTCTTGACGGGCTATCTCCCCCGCCTCATTCAACACCATCTGCCCACCGTTAACGTGTCCAAACAAACATTGCCTATCCTTTACACAGATGGTCACAAAATACAAACCTGCCAGACTATAATCATAATCTGACAACCGGATAGATCGACGGTGAGGAATGGCAGGATTATAGAACGAATCAGACGACATACAGGTATTTTACAGATAAATCACCTCAACAAACCTTAAGGTAACCTATGCGATAAATCCGAACTAGTCGGGCGTCGTGGGTAAAAAACATGAGATCTGGCAAAACCAGACTAGATACGTACCTTACAGCCAGGTAGCCATTCCCGGATCTGGGCTACCATTTGCGCAGACATGGGATTGCCGGTCAGATCCAGCTTTTTCAAATGTACCAACCGGGCAATCTGTGGTGATACTTCTGTAAGCTGGTTCAAATACAGATTCAGTATTTCCAGTTGGGTTAGATTCCAGATTTCATCTGGCAGCTCTTTTAACGCATTACTCCCCAACTTCAGTTCTTTTAACTGTGTCAGCGAGCCAAGTACCTTTGGAACATGTCCAAGCGAATTGTTATACAAATCTACTTTCTGCAATCCGGTTAGCTGTGCTAGTTCGTCAGGCAGATCTGTTATCGGTTGTCCAACAATAATAAACTCTCTCAGGTGTGTCAGATAGCGAATCTGCCCCGGAACTGTATCAATCTCATAAGGACTGGTATGGGTCATATCCAGTACCTCTCTTGAATGAACGTGCTCCCACCCGGAATAGATCCGCAAAATCTTTTCTGCCAGCGTCGACTCCTTTCGCTCCTGACCGGTAGTCATCCAATGATAGAGTATCTCCATATCAGCCAGAAACTCACCAATATCAATAGATAACGATTGAGCCGTTTCCAGGCCGACCTGTATAGATTCCAATTGCCCGGACTGCAACAATCGCATACAGTTTTCTTTTTCCAGTGTAATATCCATAGAAAAGCAAGGTACAAAATTTACCTACACAGACGCGGCTATGTAGGATTCCCTATACTTTTGCAGCATCTACTTTGTAGATGCTATGATGTGAACTTGAATTGGCTTATGACCGGGAGTGGAGAGGCGCAACAGAAGTACAACATAGAGTAGTAAGCAATAGAACCCAAGGCTTCTCTGGTTACAGACACCTTGGGTTCTAGTATAACATTAAACGCTAAATTCCCCTTCTAACTATGTAGTATACAAACCTATTTTATGATAAGCTTTTTTATAAAACTACTCTGCGAAGTAGTAAGCAGTACTGTGTATAATCCGGGTGTGAGGTTAGGGATATCTATACTAGTCTGTTTTCCAGCATAGGGAGGTAGACTTTTAGTGAATACTTTTTGTCCCAGATTATTAATTACATCTATCCGATCAACCCGTATAGTAGCTTTGGAGTAATCAATCGTAAATTGTCCATTGGATGGATTAGGATAAAGCACAATGTCTGCATATATCTGCGAAGGATCTATGCCTGTAACAGTAGTGTCTACATCTGGCCCAGTTGTGTCTCTGTAGAAAATGGATATTCTCCTATTTCCGCTTTCCGATATGTAAACATTGCCTGTACTATCCAACGCTAGACGAATGGGACTATATAACCTCCCATCTTGTACACCATATGAACCAAACCTGGTAACAAATTTACCTGTTGAGTCAAAAGCTTGCACACAATGTTTGTCCCGATCCACCACAAGAATAGTTCCTGATTTATCTACAATAAGATCACTAGGGAAGCTAAACTGTCCGTCTCCGGTTCCTTTTGACCCAAATTTTAGAAGAAAGTTACCATTGGGATCAAATTTCTGAATCCTGACATTTCCCCCATATTCGCCATTTTCTAATATATATATGTTTTCTTTCGCATCTAACGTAATACCATGTGGATACCTGAACTGCCCATCACCAGAACCAGTACTACCAAAATAAGATAAAATCTGTCCGTCGGAATTGAACTTTGCAATACGATCTTTGCCTTGATCTACCACAAAAATATTTCCAGCTTTATCAATAGCCATATTGGTTGGATATCTTAACATATCTGCATCATTCTGAGCGACGCCTATTCGGGTCAGCAGTTCACCTTCGGGACTAAATTTTTGAATCTGGTTTTCCCTATAATTTGTTATATCATACAGACTGATTATATAGATATTCTTTTCTTTATCTAAGGCAATTCCTCCGGTTCCATACCCGTTTCTTCCACGAATAGGCGCTTCAATAGATTGTAAAATCTTACCTTGAGTATTGAACTTATCAATTTGATAATTAAATCTATCTACCATATAAATATTGTTGTCAGCATCTGTTGCCAGATCTTCCGGCCCTTCAAACTGAGTATACATGTCCAGTCCGTATTTAGTAATAAAATTACCTTCTACATCATATTTTTGAACTCCTCCCCATACTGGATTATAGGGAGATATTGCCCCTCCTATTGTAGCTACATAAATATGCCCCCTATTATCTAATCGTATATCAGCAATCTGTTGATACTGTCCTATTGAGTCACCTGCTGATCCGATTTGTTTAATAAAATGTCCCTGCGAATCAAATTTCCTGACTCTAACCCTTGGAACACTTGGATAATCAACAATATATAAGTTACCGTCAGCATCTACATCTATATAATGAGGCTTATTAAATTGATCATTTCCAACTCCTGATGAACCAAATTGTATCAGAAAATTCCCTTTTGAGTCAAATTTCTGAATCCGATGATTCATATCATCTGCCACATATATGTTTCCGGCTAAGTCCACAGTTAAGCCTCCCGGAACATTAAATTGTCCAGCTTCTTTACCAGTAGATCCAAACTTCATTAAAAGATTGCCCTGAGAATCAAATTTGGCAACATAGGCGGGTAAGTTATAGCTAACCAGATAGATATTTTCTTGTTGATCAAGCGCCATGTTCAAATATCTTAAGTGGGAATCACCCTGCTCTAACAGCATAATTTTCTGTAAAAACTTCTGTGTAGAGTCAAATTTAAAAATACATTGCAGCTTGTAATCCAATACATACAAATTACCTTTTTTTCCTATTCGTATCTGTTTGGGGTGAATAAATGTATGGTCAGGTATGTTCGTTGAATCAATTATCGATAAAAGACGCCCCTGAGGATCGAACTTCAGGACATGGGCATATGGAAGGGTACGAACCGCATAGATATTATTCTTACTATCAATATCAGTAGATCCAACACTTAACAAAGGAAGACCTGGTCCCAGATAGCCTTTAAACTGGTACTTTACCTGACCAAAGGAAGAATAACAGAAACATGTAAGTAACAGAAAAAAACTTAGTACAATTTTTCGCAAAGTAGAAACATGTCCCCACAGTGTCTGAAAATAAGTTAATACGTTGCCTGAGTAGAAATACATCATAGTTTTCGCAGATAATAGCAAGAAAGTAGATAATAAGGCTGTAAAGTTGGCAAGAAAAAGAATGATTCTTTCTGAAAATAGTGTGCAAACATTACATTGGATTAAACCAGATTTACCTTAAGATCACAGCGATTACTATCAAATCCAGCACCTATTAACATACGGAACCAATTTTAGCTTTTAATTCTCCAACAATAAGCAACATCTCCCAGCTGGAAAAAGGCCAGAGCCTCCCGAGCTGCTTCTTTCTCTACAGCCTGCATGTGACCTATGATGTGAACTTGAATTGGTTGATGACCGGATGTGGAGATCATCTGGAAGAAATCGTATTCTTTATACGTTATGTCATACAATCAACAAATACAGATGCAACTATCTACCTTTATCTTGTGTCAAGACATAAACAACAGCTTTATTCCCTATGAAAATAAAAATAGTTACTATTGTAGCATTAGCCTTGTACCTATGCGGTTGTAAAAAGGAAGAAAAACAGCCTGAATATGGTTGTGATAGCCCTGTATTATCAACGGTTAGAGACGTTCCAGGTGTACTTTACTATAACAAAGCTAACAATAACATAAGCCTTGTTACGCAAGCGGGATCCATTTTTGGTTTTTATCAGGTGTGTAATCCTGAATATGAGCAGTTTGAACAATTAAATTACAAAACGCAGGATAGCATTCCTGTCCTTTTTGATGGGCAGTTGAAAGCCTCCGAGCCACAAATGTCCCCAGCTGTTTACACCTATTATACAATCACAATTCTTTCCATTTCCAAAAGATGATGTAACACATTTGTTTCGCTTTTCAGAGATTAATACAATCAGTTCTGAAACCAAATACCAACCCATAGCATGCATGTAACCTATGATGTAAACCTGAACTGGCTCAAGACTGGCCGTGGACAAGTATATGATAAAACCAAGACCGATGACAATATGGAAAGTTGAGTAAGAATGATCCCAAATCCTACAGGTGCCAGAAAGACAACAGCACCTGTAGAGCGGTTCGTATAGCCTTTCCTGGCAGGCATTCCCATAATAGATACTCCCTAAATACTTCGTTTTATCCATTCAATCATACATATACCCAAAACGAAAGACCTACAACAAACCTTCCTTATCAAATTCTTTATCTATAAACTACCCGTATATTTGCTTTTAATTATACATCTGTATAATAACCATACATACACTCAACAATGATAAAACGACTACTCGCTCTGGTATTTATCGGAGCACTGCTCATTACATCCTGCAAATCAGACAGCGATGAAACCCCAACTCCTGAAAAAACCTGCAAAGTTACTCAGAGCAAGACTATTACCATACCTCCGAATGGAAATGGGATAATAGATACTACAACAACAACCTATGAATACAATAGCCAGGGGTATCCTACTCGCCAAACTAGTATCTCTTCATCCTATGCTCCCATCACAAGCACACTCACTTATAACTCAGAAGGCCTCCTAACCGAAGAAGTAAATACAGGTGGAAGTAGCAGCGACTCCTATCGCCAGGTAAATACTTACACGTATACAGGAGGGAAACTTTCTAGAGAAATTATTAAATACACATCAAATACAAGCAACTACGTATATGATTTCTATTTCAATCCGGATGGCCGGCTTTCTTATCGGGCTTTTAACGGTACCTCTCAAGACATCAACTCTATTGACTCTGTTTTATATGGGTACACAAATGGGAAGTTAACTTCTATCAGGGAACGATCTGATAGGAACGGTAACACAACCAATCATTTGTATACTATAACAACAAATGAAAAGGGCTTTATAACTTCTAGAACAGAAGGAAGCAACAAACAACTGTATCAGTACAATTCATATGGAGAAATCGTCAGGCTTGATATGTATAATGGCGAGCAGTTATACTCATATCAAATATATGAATATGATGATAAAAAAAGGATCGACGACATTATTAACCCTCTATTTAAAGCGCAGACTTCAATGTATCAAGAAGGTATACTTGTGCATAACATGACAAAATTTGTCTCTTATAATGTTATTCCGAATCAGCCCGATAGCGTGTTTTATACAAATACATTTGAGTATGAATATGGTACGCATGGCTATCCTACTAAAGTGGTTAACAAAAGAAGTTGGAATGGAGAACCTACTACCTTTATAACCACTTATACGTTTGACTGCCAGTAGTATATACTTTTAACTAAATGGCATAAAATACAAAGGCGGGATAGATTTATCCCGCCTTTGTATTTTCAACTGCTTCTTCCTCTACAGCCTGCATGTGACTTATGATGTAAAATTGAATTGGCTGATGCTGGAGGTGGGGAAAAAACTCACTAAGGTTAGTGACGCTTGTATCTCAAAGGAAACTATCTCATTCAATCTCATAAACCTGAAATGATATACCCCATAATTTTATGGGCAGCATCGGCATCTAATCTTCTATCTAATACCCATTGTCGAAGAGCTTTTTCTTTACTTTTAAATTTATGCTCAACTACCAAATCTGTAAGAAAACGGTAAGGTCGAATATGGAAATCAGTATCCCCTTTTTTCTGAAACAACCCAATACGAGTACTTCTATATATTACTCTTTCTATCTGCAATTCAGGAGGTAAATCCTTTAAATAAAATGTACTTCCAGAATCTGTTACAGACCCAAACTGTTTAATTAATTCCCTCAATACATTAGCCGGACCACTTACATATCGTGGTATCTCTTCCAGTGTACAAACACCTCTTATCAAAATACCTGCGTATACACATTTATCCTCATCTTCATGTTCCTTTCCTAAGGTTATATCCAACCCGTAGCCATTAAAATACCAAGTCTCATATTGCTTCTGTTCAGGGCTTCCGTGCACATAAGGATCTGGGTGACAATCGGCACGATAATATGCCTCACACTCCACAATCCGGTACTTCTGCTTTCCTGCTACCAGACATTGAGTGTTCATCAACTTGACTATATACTCATAAACTGAGGATGGCAGATCAATTAACAGTGTGGACATAGTAGTGTAAATGAGAATATTTAGCGAGTCAGAAAACATTTCTAAAAATATTCTTCAAGTTCTCTACCGACTCGTTGATTGTTGCAAATTCCTTTAATGCCTTCTCAATATCAATACCAAATTCCTTTTTGATTACCTCATCAATTTTGGCATTCTGATATGAACATATCTCTGTAACTAACTTCACATTCTCAAATATTTTTTCCTGGCGTAACGAAAATATCATGGATGCAAAAAATACGAGAACTACTATACCTAAAACCATATAAGATATCATTTCAACTGATTTAGCCAACTTAGAATAAGGTTTTATCGCTTCAATATCGCCAAAAGATAATGTCGTTTTAAAAGTGTAGTAAAGAAATTCAAAAGGATTACTCAGACCATCAATTATAAAATTGGAGCTTTCAATTTTATAAAGCTGATAATTTACCAACCAAAAGAAGCAAATAGATACAAAGACGAAATAAGCTATCTCAAAAACGACTGATATAATAAATGCTCTTTTCCCTCTAAATCCATTGAGATTTTGACTAATCAATAAAAACAAATAGTTTGTTAGAACTAAACGTGTAAGTTGTTTTTCTTTTCTTTCTATTTCAGGAAGGCTTTCTTCTTGTTTTACATTAACAAGAGCATTTATAAGTCCAGATTTAATCCCTGAATTCTTTTCTAAAAAGCTCTCTAAATCACTACCGAATAATTGTGCAGGCTTAAAAGCTTTTAGAGTATAGGTAAAACTATACCTAAAATAGAAATAAGACATGACCCCAATAATAACCCATCTGGTCCATGTTTCACCAATTATCACTAATATCAATATGGAAAAGACAAACAGTGAAAAATGTATTAAAGTCTTTTTAAAATTTCGAAAGCATTTAAAGATCAAGTTTAAGTAGTGACCTAACAAATAAATTTTCCCATTTTTCAAAATTGTCTTAGGTAGGAACCAACAGAAAAACGCAATTGGATAAAAAAGAAGGAGTAAAGTAAAATACCATTTCTGAGTAGTTATCAATACAATGGCTAATAAAATAATTGCTATTGGAAGGCTCCCTTTAATCAGATCTAAAAGAGAGTTATGAGACTCAAGCAATATTACATCTATTCTAAAAATAATAATAAGAATGCCTATTATCCAGATCAAAGAAAACAACCTCAATCTCCATGCAATACTCAAAAAGGTTCTTTCACTTAAATCTCTATTATTTGTCATAGACCTATATTAGCATAATTATTTAGCAATAGCTAAGAGGTGTTGCATCTAAATTGTTGTATATTTTTTACTATAAGCGTTTTAGATACTCACATTACATAACTTAGAAGAACCTTCTAGAGTCGCTTATAAGATCTTTCTCAAAAATTGAAATTTTTAAAGCTGATAGGTTTAGAGCCTTTAGTTGTTTAAGTAAGTCATCTAAATTAGAGCTATTTGTTAAATTTAAGTAGGGACTCAATCTTTTACTTGTTTGAATTGGAATACCATACTCATCTAAAGCGATAAAAAGGGGATTAGTAAACAAGCATTCTAACTGAGAAGCGAAGTAAGAATAATCACCTGTCGCAAACCCATTTTTTGATAACACTTCTCTTTGTATTCTATCTAATGCTAGTAAATATTTTGGAAAATTATATTGTGCCCAATACCTCGTAAACTCAAGTACTGTTTCAATACTTTCATTTATTTCTTCTGCATCTGTCTTATTTTTTAACTCAGAATTTATTATAGGTATCAATTCTTTATGTTTAGTAAGAAGATGTATTTTAAACGTAAGTTGACTTGCAGATTTTACTCCTCCAACTCCTTTTCCATGATCAACTAAGTAGTTCCATATCAAGTTACAAATTAATTCTAAATGCTCATATTTTGGAGGAAAGCCATTCCAGTTAAGCATTGTGGCATAGTATTGTAACTTATTATTAATCTCTTCTGCTAATTTAATTTGATTAAATGGGTCAATATTTGAATTTAACCGAATTGTTTTTAAACTCAGACTGTTATTATTTCTAATAGATTTTAATCTATCTTTAGAGTTATCAGTAAGATCTTCTTCCTCTAGTTGTATTAATAGCTTTTCTGATACGTCATCCAACTGGCTAAAAATCGGAAAATCAACCATAGGTAATTCTTCTTGTGGAGGCTCATGAAATAAGAATACTTTGCCAATAAAATGTTGAAACATTCTACCGGATCTTCCACATATATTATTAAATGTAAAATAATCAAATTTTTCTCTTGCAACCTTGTTATCGAATATTATTACATTTTTTGCTTTAGTATTAACACCTTCAATTAATGTGCTTGTACAAAGCAAAAAGTTAATTTTTTCATCATTGAAAGACCTAACAGCATATTGTGCTATTGATCTAGGAATCCTACCATGATGAATTCCAATACCATGTTCAAGTGCTTTGGGAAGATACCATTTGGGATGATATTCTTTTTTTAGCCACCTAACAGCTTCGTCATTCTTATTATCTTTCTGAAAATGACCAGAATCTAATAAGAACTTAGATACTTTATTAGCACTTTTAGGAGAAGCACAATAGATAAGAGTAGGTTCGCCTTGCAAACTTTTACATAACTCTAATAGCCTTTCTAACGGATCAAGGCCCCCTTTTTTTACTAATTCTTTCTCAGTTACAACAGTCTTGTAATCCGATTTAATGAAAATAACTTCGCTATTTCCAGGAAAGATATTTGTATCTACAGCCCTTATGTCAGGGCCTAATAAGTAAAATTGTCCCCTATCTTTTAAAAGTTTATAAAATGCATGATTAAGAATCAAACTTCTTTCTTTGTCGTTTGATGACGGTTGAATTTTATAAAATTCATCAATTACAAAGAAGTCTATATGAATGTTATTTATTATTTCAATAACTCGCTCTTGAGTTAAGATAAATATATTTTTGTCTTCTATGCGCTGAGAGGTATGGGTAATTACTTTATAGCTATCTTTAAACCTTATCAAGCGGCGTCTTGTCTCATCGATTAAAGCAATTGTTGGTAGGACAATAACGATGTTTTTATATTTTTCAGAAGCAATTAATGTATCAATAATTAGACTTTTTCCAAAACTTGTGGGTGCACTTAAGATTACATTTTTTCCTTCCAAAAGTTTAAAATAAACCTGGGCTTGTACTCGATGAAAAACGATATTATTTTCTCTTATGCCATCTGGTCTATGATATTCATATGCAATTTGATCGGCAATATTTAGATCCTCCCTCTTTAGATATGGAAATAGCCCTATGTGTCTTGCAAAATCATTAACAAGGTGTTCATAATTGCTAAAGAAGCTTCTTTTCTCAAGTATTCTTAATATTACTTCCTGAAGGAGAGCCGAGTTCTGTTGATTTAAGTTGGAAGCTATAGTTTTTAAAATTAGGAAGGGATCTGTTATATCAGTTTGCTCACTTGTTAATAGGTCATTGACTTGATTCAAACTTAGATGTTCTGCCATAATTTTAATTTCTCCAATAATGTTTCAAAAAGTTTCGCTTTATCTTCTAATGGTACCAAGAATAAATGAACTTTAACTTGACATGAACCAAGCTTTTTCCAAAAATGCAGATCATATGCTATTAATTCCTCTCTCAACTCAGTTGTATATTGTTCTGATAGTTTATTGTGTTTTTTAACAATAGTTGAATCATAAGTTAATAATACAGGAATACAAATCGCGTCAAAAATCTGGTCTAAAGAAGTATTAGTGTCTAAAAGTTTTCTTAATTTTTCATAATGAGGAAATGTATTATCTAATTTGTTATTAATAGCTAAAAACTCATTTCGTAAATAATCTTTTTGCAAATGATCCTGTATTTCTGTTACAACATGAGAAACAGCAGTATGGAAGTCATTATAAAATTTCACCTCTCCAAGCCATAATTCCAAGTTGTTATCGTTTGCTACAACATGAACTGCATCAAAGCCTTTTACTGTTTCATTAGGTCCATCTTTAAAATAAATCTTAGTTATCGCTGGTGTAGTATTGAATGCTTCCTTTATTACTCCATGTAAAAGCAGCTCCCCAAACTCTCCTCTTCGTGGATTCTCAGTTTGAAAGATAATCCTTGCCGCCGTTCTAAGCTTTTTCGCGGCTGTTGTAAAATCAATGTCTTTATATTCTGAATATTTTAAAGCAAAATCTAAAAGATGATAGTCAAACAACCACTCAGCGAATTGTTTATATCTCCATTCATTTAATTCATAGCCACCACATAAGCCAACTAAACTATTTAATTGTTGTTTTTGATAAACTATGAGATTCAAAAATTTAAAATTCATGAATATTGATCAAATAAGATAGAGTTCTCAAATAAGAATTAAGAGAACTTTATAAATAAAACAGTATAAATTCTATATTACCTCCTACTAATTTTGTAAAAAAACCAATCAAACACAAAGAAATAATCATATTTTCAATTTACATAATGCAATGTTTATTAAAAACATTAAACAAACAATATTATAAAGAGGGTATTTTCCCCGTATTTTTTGAGTATTTTTGTATTGATAATACCTATAAAATCAATAAACCATCTTCAAAGCAAAAGTTCATACCTTTCAATCTTCAAAACACATATAGTAACCAAAACCAACCAAAAGTAAGTCAAACCCCTATTTTGAGCGTAGTTCTGATAATCAAAACTACGCTCAAAAACGTGTGTGTTTAATGCCGATATTTGTAGTGTCAATCAGCAAGTAGTCCGGACACTGACTGGTGATTAGGTTTCACTATTCAACTACTTATACATTTATGGCATTAACGCTAACCTTATTGACATCCAAAGCAGATTGTGACAAAGTACTCGACGATCTGAGCGACCTGAAAGGGGAACTGGAGTACAAACAAATCTCGCTAACCCGTAGCCGAGACAATGCCTCCGACCGGGCTTCTGACATCGAAGCAACGCTAGCCTCTGCCACAGCCGAAGTAGACTCACTGACAGCCATCATCGCTGTATTGCCCGAAGGTTCTACCAAGACCGAGATGGAGACGCGCAAAGTGAAGGCAGAGTACAAGCTGTTCACAGCTGAGCAACGCAAGTTGCAATACGGTACCACAGCGGTCATTCTCTACGAATCGCAGCTGGACGAGATCGAGCAACGCCTGTCTGTGATTGATGGCTCGATGTCTTCTATCACCACACACAAGGCTACTCTACCCGCTTAGTCTACCCACTAGCAGAGAGGCAGCCACCTGGAAGCAGTAGACCACCTGGCTACTGCTTCTTTCTTTCAGGCCTCAGCGTAGTTTACCTATTCGTTTCACTAACCCATTGAATCCACTCATGACTATACGTATTCTATTGGCAGCTCTATGCTTTGTGCTGGGTTTGGCTGTAGGCATCTTTACAGAGCACAGGCTCAATCCTGATGAGGTCTACGCCTGTGAGGTGATAGATTATACCCACATCGAGCAAATCGTAGCCAAACAGGTCGCAGCCCATCCGGTGCAACCGCTGGATGTAGAGAAGATCAAGCATGTCAGGAGCTTTACCTATGCGCCTGTGTTTCAGGTTGTGGATACGTGTAAAGGTCCGTGAATCACCCGAAATTGGTGCAGAAGATGTCACTATAAGAGATTGTCTATTTTCCTGTTCCCTGTAAAGACATTCTCTTTTTTGTCTTCCTGAAAGGAACTCGTGGCAAGACCGGAGGCCTTTCCGACTGGAGATTATTCTTTCTCTCACAAACCAAAGAAAGCTCTATTTGTCAAGAGATCCTTTCAGGAGGACAGGAAGAGAGTTAAAACTTCGATTGGCAGGACTGTCATTCAACCTATTACGCATTGACGTGATCACCCCTACATTTTTCAATCATCCAACCCTTAAACCCCTATGGCAAAATCAATATACGATTACATCCAGTTTGTGCTCAACAACTGGAAAACCTCAACCCTGGGTTTATTCACCTTCTCAGGATATATTCTCTGGCTGGCTAACAGAATCGATACACAGTCGTTCGTTTCGCTGCTGGCCTTTATTTCAACAGTCGGGTTCTTCTCCATGAAAGACCCTAAATAACACAGAAGCATGCCATCCCGCTGTAGCGGGACAGGCTGCCTTGGCGAGGATTGCACCAACCCCATCCTTTCTTTCCTTAACCCATACATTTATCTCTATGACTATGAAATTCCAATACCTGATTATACACTGCACCGCCACACCCGCCGGACGCTGGATCTCCCCTGACGATGTGAAACGCTGGCACACCAAACCTAAACCCTATGGCAACGGCTGGAAGCAAGTCGGCTATTCGGATCTGATCCTGTTGGACGGCTCGCGTCACCAGTTCGTCAAACACAACAACGACCAGATTATTGATTCTTTTGAGATTACAAACGGGGTAGCAGGCATCAATTCCATTTCCAGACACCTGTGCTATGTAGGCGGACTGGACTCTTCCCACAAAGCCCCATTAGACAGCCGTACCCCTCAGCAGATCTCGACCATGCTAGACATTATCGGTGAAGTATTAGGCTATGCTCCCAATGTCAAGATTGCCGGACATAACCAGTTTGACAACAAAGGTTGTCCGAGCTTCTTTGTCCCCACCTGGCTCAAACAACTAGGTATTCCAGAGCACAACATCGAGTGGCGCGATCCGTTTGGCTATGAGAAGTACTTTAAGCAAGTTTGGAAACGGTAACCCTTATAAGTACAATGACAAGACATATAGCCTGGCCTGATCTATATATCTTGTCATTGTACTTATACAAATCCGTAGTACTTTTCAGGCCTTATACTTTAACCATATTTCTTAAATATGTCACTTATGACAGATCCTCAGACTACTCCAGAGCCACAGATTATTATTGGAGAAGAAGCCATTCGAAAAAGACCTCACATGTACATTGGTGGTCGGGCTAGTGATGGAGATGGAATCATCAATCTCATTTGCAGCTTACTCCAGGATTGTATCGAAGCTTGTCAGAGCAGCCAACTTTTCTTTTCTGTGAAAGTAACTCAGGATAATCTGTTTTGCCTGATTATCGAAGGCCATGAAAACATGAATGTTTTCCTTGAGCTGTTTCAGATGGATTTTCATGCTACAACACCAGACAAGTATATTCCGAAAGTGTTAACTGTAATCGCAGATCAGTTGCAGGTTATTTCAGGTCAGCAAATCATTCTAAGTAAAGGAGAATCTATGCCGGCCCTATATGAATCATCATCGCATGAGCCCGTGTTAGAACGAGTGGTGATTCAATTTCATATTGACCCGACTATCCTACCTATTGCAGAAATCGATTACCAGATTTTAAGCGAAAAACTTTGCCAACAGGCTATTCTCTCCAAAGGTCTCCAGATTCTGCTCACCGATACCCGACAGAAATATGTGAATCAGAATTACTATCACTTTCCACAAGGAATAGCATACTTATATGAAAGAGTATTAAAGCTTATCCCTGGCAAAGTAGAAATTGAAATCCATTATGAAGGTAAGATTCAGGATACATACTACCAGATTATTCTGGTCTATCGTACTGATTGGGACCCATCACCTTATTTCTTACATTTTTACAATGATAGAGACAACTCAGATGGTAGTCAGGTAAAGGAAGCTATTGAGGATGCATTAGTCGCTGTCTGCAAGCGGTATGTAAAAAAGAATAAGCTTAGCAACCATAAGGTTCAAAAAAAGAAACTTGACAATGGACTTATTCTGATCTGCAACATGCAAAACCATATAAGTAGTCTGGCAGAATATTCTAAACAACTCGAATCCAGACTTATTTATCAGCAGGTGCACAGTATAATGTATCCACTGATTTCTTCATACTTCATAGCTAACCCGGAGAAAACACAGGACTTTCTTTATCGGTTCGATCAAACCAGCATAACACACAAACTGTTTAGTAAATAGGACTTGTTTGGTTATGAGCGGTATTTTAAGCAAGCATGGAAAAGGTAGGAACACAAACAGCCGACTCTACAAACCGGCTGTTTTGTTTTTATGCCAATCAAGCCTGATTCTTTGGAAGATCTATTTCTAGTAATCAGTTGTACTACAGATAAACATTCTCTCTGTATGCTTATCTGTAGTTATAGAAATTCAAGATCTTATCTCACATTGATAATAAATTCTTCTCTTATTACTCGGTTGTCTGAAAATTTAACTTCGGATACACATACATAATCTCCTATATCACGAGTAGGCACATATCCGCTTAATATCAGTCCGTTCTGTTGCAAAAAGCTATATCTCACATCAGAATGACACATATTAAACTTATTTACAAAATCAGATAGATCTTTAAAATTATACCAAACGAGGTTTGATTCGACAAATGGGCTTTCTCTATAAACTTGGGTAGTATCTAAACCTTTCAACTGAGATACCAATTCTACAACTTCATTAGTAGGATTTCGTAGTTTGATAACAAAACTACTGATACTCTCTTTTGAGCATTTTGAAAAAAGTTGAGAAGGAAAGTTTCCTCTCTCAGCTTCCAGATTTGGCTTCAGGTCAAATCTAATCCTGTAGAAGAATTTTTGTCCTTTCTGGAAAGAGGAAGCAGCACCTAGAAAAACCGCATTTCCGGTGACAGAATCTACTTTCATACATTCTATCTTAATCCCCATAACTTTATAATACAAACAAGGACCTTTATACTCATAAACAGGCTTATTTGAATAACAGGAAACCATCAACAGAAAAAATGCAGTATATACTAATTTCATCTCTATTCGTTAAAAGTTATTTCTGTCATACTATATGGCAAGCTTTGTGTTCTGATTTTTAGGAAACTAAAACTATTTTTCTATTAGAAACCTTTTGCGAAGAACTGTTTATAAAAGTCTCTGATATCAAATGATTCATCTTTATTTAACCAATCAAACTCTGTAGCAAGTGCTATAGCGGATTGTTTAGCTCCTAATTTGTTATAAAAGGACATTTTTTCATAAAGGAAACCTAAAAAATGTTCATAATCGTACCTTTCCATTAGTACTACTTTATCAAGCAGATAAATTGTGGATGCTCCATTTTTCTCAATAGTAGTCCTCTCATCCAGATACTTTATATAGCCTTTAGTTGACGCTATCATAACACCATAAGACTGTATAAAATCATAACCTTCTTTGAATTGAATAGTAATTTCTACACGTACACAAAAGCTTTTTTCATCTGCTGGTTTAAATTCTGTTAAGGGTACTCCATAATCCATCGCAGATAAGTGATATATTTTAGGATAAACTATATTTTGACTCATGTAGTGGGAAAGAATTATTTAATCAATTGGCAAGTCATAATTGCTTTTAATAAAATCCAGACACAATAGTTAACTGAACCTAGAAGCGACAAAAATACAAAAGCCGACCTGTTTTCAGGCGGCTTTTATTGCTTACTTTTGCCGCTGGTAATAGATCCACACATGAACAATAAAAAAGAAGCAAACCGTTACGATAAAATATTCAAGGAAAATCTGGAAGCTGTTACGCTAAGTATGATTGAGAAAGTACTCCAGATCGATGTGGGTAGCTATCTTGTTGAGTTTGCCAGGAAGGTTAGTCAGACTTATAATGTCAAGGCAGATGATGTAAAAAGAAACTAAACACCTGGATGATCTTACTAAAAAAGGGCAAACTGTTATTTTATATGCTATGCATAAGTACTCTGTCTACTTGTCAGCAAACAACCAACGTTTGTAAAAATAGCCTGCAATCTTTCTACAAGCTAGAAACTCAAGTTCCTATCTCCAATGAGTTTACCTTTCTGGAAGATGACTTTTGTGAAGGTGTACAAGATGCTTCTCAGGATAGCTCATTCCGTCTGATGCGCTTTGGCATATCACATAAATTGAATAGATTTTGTGACAGCTTACATATAGAAGTTCGTTTGATTGGAGATTATCTGAGTAATGAAAGAGTTTCTTATTGTAGAGGTTATAATTTTGTGATGGAAGAGAAAATACGAATGAAATTCAGGATAGAACTTCCGGATCGGGAATCGGCCTATAACAAAGGAATAGGTGATCCAAACTTTTTTAATACAAGCAAAACATCACTGTTGCCACAAACACTTTCCGCATCGGTGGTAGCAGCAATTCGAACTACTCTTAATTAGTTTTCATTTCATTTATAACTATACAAAAATGAAAATCACAGGTCATTTCATTAATGAAATAGTTACTACTCTCTATCATTTTTACCCTAGAAATATCTCTCCCTGGAGCATTAATTATGAGACTTCTTTGGAAATTCTAAACCAAACTTTGACTTATAAAAAATACGAAGGTGAAAAACCAATCTGGGAAGATTTTTTGAAATCACTACAAGAAACACTTCCTCATACAAGTATTCAGGATTTTAGTTTCAGGACTAGTACATGTTCTTGTTTTAAAGCAGTCATTATATTTTGGGACATTTCCGGGAAGAACTACACTAGTTCTTCATCGCAGTTGCTTGATGCCGTATCATGCATATTATATCAATGAAAAAGATCCTCTACCAAAGAATGATGCAGAAAGTCTACCTATGACTGAACAGATGTTAGAACAACTCTATCTAAATCCTCCTCCACCTCCTAAACGTTACTGGAATGAAGCTCCCGCAATAGTAGTTTCAATGGTAGATCAAGTTTTGGAAGCATACTACAATTTTGATCGTCTTGCCAGAACGCAACTATTTCCTACAGAGTTATTGCATTATAGGGTATTACAAGTGGCTACTCAGCAAAGAGAAATGCACGAAGCTACTATGTTTGATCTTTTGTTCACAGATGTTTGGGAAGATGCTTAACTACCATAAAACAGCTACCAAAGCACAACATCAAATAGCGTGATGTGTATGTATTATACGCAAGCATGGAAACGATAAGCAGGGAAATGTTAACTTCCGTGTTGGCATTTTCTTCGTTCTATGCTCTAGAAAACAGCTTAAATAAGGTAGCCCCTCATTGATTCCAACTTTCTAAACGAGAATGAGGCTTTACCCAAAAGTACTTAGGTATAATATCCTCCATCCCATGGCTCCAAAAAAGAAATGGTAGCACTTGGCTCAAGGTTGATTAATGAAAACTCTTCATCTGGAATAAGGCCAAAAACAAACCCATCAATTACTGTTTGAAATAGTTTAATCTCAATGTCAGTATACTCAGTTTCGCCTAATTGTGACACCCATTCATCCAATTTATTTTCCAGTTCTTCCTGATCACATCTATCAGCAGTTCCTCCAAAATAGTATTGAGTGTTAATATAGTTGCCGTCCCTATCGAATGTGTGAAAAACAGCATAATCTCTTCTAAACTTTAGTGAGTTATCATCCTGAATAGTCGAGAGAGGAACGGAATAAACAAAAGTGGTATAACCCCAAAACAACCTCCCATCACGACTCTTTCCCAGATGATGTGTATGATAATCTTCAATTCTTTCAATCGGGAGCTTGTCTGGAATATTCATGGATTATTAATCAAGTACAATTAGTATCTATATTCATGAAGCCCGTTTAAATCGTAACCATCCCCAATCCATAGGATCATTACTAAAACCTAACTCGATCTTATTACCGTTTATATGAATAATAAACGCACTTATCAAGTCTTCAAAAAAATGGAAAAAGTACATATCAAACATTTTTGGATTTCTTGATTTCCAGTCTGGAATAAACTCTCTGCATTTTTTACTGGGCATAATGTCATAACATCTTTTTTTATGTTTTTTATAATACCCTGTACCTACTAAAATTCCATTCACATAAAACTCTATACACTCTTTTTCACAGAAAGCAATCATGTATTGTGTATCTGATGATTTTAATTTCACAGAATCTTCCATACGGTTATAGGTACTAAGCACCCACTTAGTATTAACTAAACTCATAATATCATCACATGTCCATTGAGCCTTTACCCTTACACTTATTATAAAAAACAGAGCAACTAAAGCAAGTTTTCGCATATACCTAAACGTCTATCATTTTTCAGACTACTAACGAACATTCTTGGTAAAATGTATATATTCTACTAGCAATTTACTAATTCTGTATCTTCCTTCTCTATCCATATCCTGGCTCAAGCAACTAGGCATTCCCGAGTATAATATTGAGTGGCGTGATCCCTTTGGCGATGAACGATATTTCAAGCAAGTCTGAAACGATAAACTAAAAGACAATCTGTAAAAAAGCACATTTAATATCTTGTTAACATACAGACATTATCTTTCTAATATTATACCATTATCTCCTATCTAACCAGTAATTCCTTTTATTTACATGCAACTGTTTATCGGGTTTGAGTGTCACTTAATGGACTTTACACACCATTAAACAATACTACTATATGAAATATCTTTTATTCTCTTTTTGCATGTTGTTTATAGTATTGAGTGCCTGTACCAACAAAGAACAAGAACAAACTGCACCACAGGTATCTGGAACCTGGATAGCCTCTAGATATGATAACCTGGATTACACAGGCCCTCGCACTGAAACAGAATTACAACTGAATAACGATCATACATTTCTGTTTCGATCCAGCACATTTGGACTCTATGAAAATCAAAAAATAACCGATCTTTCTATTCTTACCGAAAAGAAAGGCAGATTTGTTCAGTCACACAATATCCTTGAATTTATTTCAGAGGAAATGACTATCACAGATGTTACGGTTAATAGTGGGCAACCTGTCATATACAAACCAGTTCCGTTAGGTCAGGCACTTTTTCCTGATTGCTCATATACAATCAGTGGCAACCGACTTGAAGTGGTGTATACTGGGCAAGGTCCGACAGATGGCCCAGTCAGAGCAATGATCACTTTTTTCAAAAAACAATAATCCTGATAATTTCATCTTTAACATATGCTGGCATTCCTACAGGCATCGTCAACTTAGTGATAGCCTGTAGGAATCTTTTTTTCTACATACTTTTGTATACTTAATCAAACAGTTACCTTCTCTCCGCTGAATCTATAGTATATGTCTGAGTCGCTTTTTTTCAATCACATCTACATCGTGCTACTGGCTGGCATACTGGCAACAATCCGAGTTAGTAAACGATACAAGACTGAAGCATTGACAGTACTGGAAGCGATGAATATACTGATAGCTATCGGAGGAGTAGTCTTTCTGCTATTCCAGCTTATTGACTTTATGACAGAACCTAAAACCGAACTGGAACAGTTTGCCTTTAGGAGCCGCTGGATGGGGCCTTATGCATTATTTGCCTGGTGGGAGGTTCTAAGTAGAGCACTACTTCCTCAACTATTCTGGAAGAGAAGCCTCCGTCAAAACATGCTACTGTCGTTAGTGATAGGCTTACTACAGTTCCCGACTGTCAAAAACACATTAATTCGGCACATAATAAGAAGCTATGACTATCTGCCCTCTTCCTGGGCAATATATCCAAAAGTTGATGCTGGAGAGCAATTGCTAGATGTGGTACTATATCTGGGTATGGTAGGGCTTGTCTATATGATTCTCAAAAGAAAGATTTATCTAACACCTGACTTGGACAACTAAAACGGCAGGTCATCCAATTCACTCTCATAGCTATTAGGAGTGTTCTTTTCGCTCTCGATCTTCTCCTCTTCAGACTCATGATTCTCAAAAAGAAAAGGCCACAACATAATACGCTCCTGAGGAAGCTGATCCCAACTTATCTGAGAAGCATCTACAATCGGTTTGATCTGCCCATGATAGAAGTAAAAATCACGGTTACAAAACGCTTCGTAGCTGATAGTTGTAAGTTCCGGAACATACAAAGCTATAATCTCGCTATCATCAAAACCTGCAATCTCTTCATTGATAACTTTCTCAAAAATCTTCCTTTCCTCCGATAAAAGTTCTCATATTACTGTCACCACAGAAAACTCATCTTCTTCACAATATCTCTTCATTTGACCATCTTCACATATAAGCCAACGCCTATACCCACAATGACTATCAAACAAAAAATGATAAGCCTTTGAGTATTGTTTAGAGAGAGCACAACAAATAGACACAATTCGATCTTGTGGATAGAAGTAGTGACTATATACCATTGTCCAATTATCAGATAACTGATAAATAATTAAGGGGTAATTGCTTTTCTCATCAAAGGAGTTTCGATCCTTTCGCGTTTGACACTTACTCCTTTCCTGTAATCTCATTTTGATAAACATATCCAACCCTGCTCTCCAACTAGTACGCTCTGTCTGATCAATACCCAATACAGCCAACAAAGATTTACTATCCGTATTATTCACTAACAACCAACTGGTGCCATGCAATTCATATCTGACTGTACTATCCATTGAGATTATTTTAGATACAAAAAATTGTAGTGATGGAATTATAGATCGACCTATCACTTTTGTGTGACAATCGTTTTTTCAGTAAAGTTACCAAAATACAGATTCTCCTGGCAGGAGAAACATGGCATTGTATCCATGAATGTATTTTACTAACACTCTATTTGTAAAATAAAAATAAAATTCAGGAAATAGCGGTTACTTTACGATATCTATCTTGTATAATACAGATATGTATACATGTTACAATCAGTGATCCTATTCAACAAAATGAAAGACGATTGTTTTAGTGCCACTGATCTGCCAACTTTTTTCTATGATACGCTATTTTTTTACGATCAAAACCCATACGATTACTATGTGTAAAAACAATCTATTATGTTCACTTCTTATAGCCGGAGCCATGGCTATGACTTTCTCATCCTGTAAAAAAGAGGATACTCCTCCTACACCTGCTGTAGATCCTGAAATTAGTACCACCCCCTATGCAGTGAAAGCCACAGGGTATATCACTCCCAAAAAACAACTGGTAGACAAAGATGGCAATCTGTATGTGACAGGATCTTTTTCTGGTATAGCTGTCTTTGGGACCACTACCCTGACAGCTCAAGGCCAAAGTGATGATATCTTTCTGGCTAAATACAATGCCAAAGGTGAACTACAATGGGTAAAGCAGGAAGGTGGAGCAGATACCGATGTTGCCAGAAGTTTAGCACTTGATGCATCCGGAAATGTGTTCGTTATAGGAGAGTTTAGCTATACAGCACTTATTGGTGGCACATCGCTGACCTCAAAAGGGTATAAAGATATCTTCCTGGCCAAATATACCAGTGAAGGCACTGTACAATGGGTAAAACAGGCAGGTAGCACCAACCTGGACTATGGATATGATGTTGCTATAGATGGGACTGATAATATATATATTACAGGAAATTTTTATGCAGAGACCATCATTGGGAACACCACATTGACAGCAGTTGGCAATGGACGAAATACCTATATTGCCAAATATACCAGCTCAGGAGAGGTGCAATGGGTTAAAAGTGGAGGCGGATATGGTAGATATATTACACTTGATGGTGCAGGAACCCCATACATAGCCGGAGAATTTTATGATGACATTTCTTTTGGCGATAAGAAACTCACCGTTCAGGGTAATTCTGATATATTTATTGTGCATTACTCAGCAACAGGCGAAGTACTGGATATCCGAACAATAGGTAGCGCAAATGCAGAGTTTAGTATCAGAGATCTGAAATTCGACGCTTCCGGTAATCTGTATACTACAGGTTTGTTTACAGGTACTGGCACTGTAGGCACTACCACACTGACATCCAAAGGACAGACAGATGTTTTTACACTCAAATACAACAACACAGGAGCCGTTCAATGGGTAAAGGTAGCTGCAAGCAATAATGATGACTATGTCAATGCACTTGGAATAGATGGCTCAGGCAATGTCTATATCACTGGCTATTTCTATAATCCTTTTACACTTGAAAGCACTACCTTAACTCCTGCCGGTGGCAGTGACCTGTTTGTAGCCAAATACAATAATGCAGGCGAGTTACAGTGGGCACAAAAAGCAGGAGGTGAAAGCACTGATATGGGTACCACCCTTACACTGGATCGCAGTAATAATCTGTATGTAGCAGGTTTATTTTATAAATCCATTCAGCTACACGAAACAACTCTAACAGCAGAGAAAGAAGGTTTATTTCTCTGGAAAGTGAAGCACTAATACCAACCAATCTTTACAACCTGTCCAGGTAATTTATGAGGGTTGACTTCCTAAATTACCTGGACTTTGTACTTGGATAGAGGTCACTCGGTACCCTATCTTTTTCTAGAAATAAAGAAAGTTTCTGGCGCAAGCTCCGCTCAATGCTGTCAACTTGTGGGAGTTTATTTCTTTTTTTCATATTTCTTTATTGTCCTTTTGAAAGCAACATTCTCCTTACTGTCCTCCTCAAAGGATCTCTTGACAAATAGAGCCGCGTTTGGTTTTTGAGAGAAAAATTATCTCCAGTCGGAAAGGCCGCTGGTCTTGCCACGAGATTCTTCCAGAAGGACAGGTTAGGTAGTTTGAGTGGTTTTCTTAAGTTAACAGCATTGAGTATCCGCTACGTTGATAGGTCAAGGCCTGTTTCCCGTCGTTGGTGTTATCATCAACGACCACTTTCCCACCATTCATATTGGTGATAAACATGGGAAAAAACGTAAACTTAGCTCAATTTGTCCCAACACAACGGACGTTGCTTTCAAATTAGGTCCGAACGGACGTTCGAACCAGCACCTTTCCATCTGAACCAGTTTCTTCTTTCCTAAAACCTCATTTCCATAAAAGATATGAAACAAGATAAGACTCGGTACTTTCCCCTACTATGACTTCTGCAGATCACCTAAACAGTGCATACCGCCCATTATTCTGCATCCAGGTAACAGCTTCACTAAGCAACTTTATCTATATATTATCTATTTACTCTATAATAAAAATATCAAACACCTGACAATCAAAATATTAACAAAACAAACAAGCCAGTATAGCCCACTAATACATATATATCATTTAACATTCCGATAAAGCTCGAGTTACATAGCTGATGCATCTTTGCTGCATACAATGCTAACTGATATGAAAAACCTTAACAAACTTGCTTCAGCCTTATTGGCACTTTCAGTCGCGTTTTCAGGATGCGACAACGACAACGGAGGTAACAATCCGGCTACAGTGCAATTAAAGAATCACTCCAATACACCTGCTTTCGTTACTAAAAAAGCTGGCTTTGAAGGCATGGAGATCTTTTCACTCATCAGCAGTGATGATACCCTTGAGGAATCTCCTAATTATATATTCGGTGGAACAGCCGATGGACTGGGACTACTCAAAAGCCAGGATGGGAAAGGATTTGTAATGATGGTCAACAACGAAGATAACTTCGCTGTATCCCGTATCACTCTTGATCAAACGTTTAAACCTGTCAAAGGAGAATATGTACTAAATTCTGATGGAGGTCAGTGGCGTCTTTGCTCAGGTACACTGGCTACTCCACAGGAACACGGCTTTGGCCCTCTTTACCTTTCCGTTGGTGAAAGTAATGTAGAAGCCCAAACACATGGACTAAATCCCTATGAAGGTACACTTAGTCCTACTACCTCCCGTGCCTTGAAAGGATTAGGACACTGGAGTGGTGAAAACGCAGTGCCTTTACACAAAGATGCCTATTCCGGAAAAACGGTTATTATAATAGGTGAGGATGCATCAGATGCTACAGGTGGCCAAGTAGCAATGTATGTCAGCAATACTGTTGGTGATCTTGACAATGGAAGTCAGTACATGCTACGTAGGGTAGACCAGAATCAAACGGAAATAGATATGAAAGAAGGACAATCTTACGATGTTGAATTTGTCAAAATCGATGATTACCAAAATATGAGTGGTGCTCAGATCCAGGCTAAGGTGGACGTTCTGAAAGCCATCGAATTTGGTCGTGTAGAAGACATCGACTACCGCAAAGGCAGTGCAGCCAATGCCCGTGAAATTTACTTCAATGTAACAGGTCAAGGCGATAAACTAACAGAACGTACTAAATTTGGTCGTGTATATAAACTGGCACTCAGTGAATCAGATCCGTTGAAAGGAAAGTTGACGGTAGTCCTTGATGGTGATCTGCCAAATGGCAAAGCCAATGAATTTCAAAATCCGGATAACATCTGTGTTACTCAGAATTATGTATATACACAAGAAGATTCCAATGGCTATGGCAATGCAAAAGGAACTCAACATGATGGTTATTTATGGCAATACACTATTGCAACAGGTGAACTGAAAAAAGTATTGGAACTGGATCATCATAGAACAGCTGCAGATAAAGAAAAATACAACCGTGCGAATGATGGCGTTACGTATGCTGAGTCTACCTATGGATCCTGGGAATTTGGTGCTCTAGTAGATGCGTCAGATCTGTTGGGTATCCAGGATGCGTTTATTCTGTGTGTTCAACCACATACATGGAAAGGAGAACGTTATAAAAATCCGGATAAGGGCACAAAAACCCCAAGTGAAATGCAAGGCAGCGAGATACTGGTAGTAAAAGGTTTACCTCGCTAATCATTTTTTCTCCCTCCTTTTGAAAACCTGCTTCTCAGGCAGGTTTTCTTATTCATATACTCATCAACCGATGATACTAATCCTATTGCCTCATGAAAAAAGTACTGATAGAGATGGGCATAGTTGCGTTGACAGCTTTGGTATGGGCTATGCATCTCAACAAACCGGAAAATACCACTCCCACAACTCTCATTAAAGAACGATACCTTACAGATATCCAAGCGCTGGATACGGCTGTGAAGCTACTTCACCAGACAGTAGAGCAGGATAAGTCTGTTTCTGAGATTCAAAATGCCTTTAAGCTGGCTCGTTTACAATTTAAAAAACTGGAATACCTAGCCGAATACTATAATCCCTACACTACTCAGTTTATCAATGGTGCTCCTATTGCGGAATGGGAAGTATACGATGCAAAACTGATTGACCCCGAAGGATTTCAGGTGATTGAAAACTATCTCTTTCCTACCTACAATAAACAGCAGAAAGCAGAAGCGATTCTTGAAATTAAGAAACTACTCGCCACCTTTAACCGCCTTAAAAGTGTAAGCCAGGATACGAATCCGACTGACAGCCATGTTTTTGATGCGATGCGTCTGGAGATTTTCCGGATGGTTACACTGGGTATTACAGGTTTTGACTCCCCTATTGCCAATACCTCTCTGCCAGAAGCTGTTACTACTCTGACAACTCTGCAAGATATTACTTCGCTCTATCTGGAAAATCTGGAAGAAAAAAATCCGGAATTGGCAACTCAGGTACGTCAAGCTTTTACTGAAAGTATTGGCTATCTTCAAAAACATCCTGATTTCAACAGCTTTGACAGACTTACATTTATAGCTGATCATGCCAATCGGTTATCAGGTTTACTGCTGGATATGCAACAAGCCTTACAAATTCCTGTATTTCAGGAAAAGCGGCTACTTCGGCCAGATGCACGCCATCTGTTTGAGTTAACAGCCTTTAATCCGGATTATTATACTCCTTCGTATGACGCAGCCCTCACTCAGGAACGCATACAACTCGGAGAACGGTTATTTTTTGAGACAGCTCTGTCTGGTAACAAACAACGCAACTGTGCTACCTGTCACCAACCCTCACGGGCATTTACAGACGGACTGCCCAAAAGTCTTGCCATAGATAATAGGTATTTCGTGTCACGCAATGCCCCTACTCTTATCAATGCTGCCTTACAGCAAGTACAATTTTATGACTCCCGATCCTCTACACTGGAAGACCAGGCCAGTGATGTGATTACCAATAAAGATGAAATGCACGGGTCTCTGGAAGAGTCAATTCACTACTTAAAATCCAGTCCGGAGTATAGTTCACACTTCCAGAAAGCTTTTCCAAAAGATGCAACTCCTGTTAACCAGCGAAATCTCAAGGTAGCCCTGGCTAGCTATACCCGCTCTCTCACACGATTCAACTCCCGGTTTGACAGGTATATGCGTGGTGAAAAACATTTGCTGACTTCAGAAGAAAAGAATGGGTTCAATCTCTTTACAGGAAAAGCCAAGTGTGGTACCTGCCACTTCATCCCACTGTTTAATGGCACAGTACCTCCTTCTTTCCATAAAACAGAAAGTGAAGTATTGGGTGTACCTGCATCCGTGAATAGTCACGAAATTGATCCTGACCTGGGTAAATATATAACTACTCACTCAGATACGCATAAAAACGCATTTAAGACTACCACTATCCGTAATATAGAGTATACAGCCCCCTATATGCATAATGGAATATATAAAACGTTGGAAGAGGTTATAGACTTTTATAACAAAGGAGGTGGAGCCGGTATGGGCATCGACGTCCCTAACCAAACACTTTCACCGGATCAGCTTTCTCTTACAGAAAAGGAAAAGAAAGAGTTAATCGCCTTTATGATGACCCTGAGTGATGCACCTCAGTCCACTAATACCATTGCCAGAAGTGAATAAAGTATAACAGTTTATATAGATTTTGCCTTCTCAATGCCTGAGTGGACTACTCAGGCATTGAGAATGAATATGTCTCGAGATAAATGACTGATCTGGCAGATACACTTCTATTTTAGTTTTTTTCAGCAATTTTATTTACCAATCCCTGCGTTAACTCCGGATAACGAATAACTGCGGATAGCCATGCTATTGCCTCCAATACAGCAGGAAAAACAATGTCTTGATTATGTTGTAAGTGCGTTGCTATGGCACCACCCAGGTAAGAAGACAATAACAGTAGCCCTAAAATTCCTGTTTTAGGATATAAAAAAAGAATAACTGAGACTATTTCTATTATTCCGAGCAGCATATATTGCTTAGCAGATATTCCAAAACCCGAAGCCATCTCTATAGCATGCTGGGTAGACAAGATCTTGTCAATAGCAGATGCGATTAGCAATACTGCCAGTAAACCACTGAGTGACCAGCCAATGATATTTTTTGTTTTTGCAGTCATTTTGTTTCTATGTTTGATTGCTTACCTATAGAGCCATTCCTCCGTCTATAAAAAACTCTGACCCTGTAATAAACGAGGATACCTCATTATCTGACAGATACACTACAAGTTTGGCAACATCTTCCGGTGTACCCATTTTTTGCAGGGGCACCTGACTAAGGATTTGTGTTTTAACAGACTCCAATGTGGCTTCATCCATTCCGAACTTTGATTGCATTTCAGTTTCTGTAGGTCCTGGGCTTACAATATTTACCCTGATTTGTTTAGGGGCTAATTCCTTCGCTGCAATTTTAGCTATGTGGAGCAATGCTGTTTTACTTGCTGTATAAGCCGCACTTCCTGGCATATTCAGAGCTGTATTACCTGATGCAAGAATGATCACAGAAGCCCCTTCATTCAACAGAGGAATAAATTTCTGGAGGAGAAAGAAAGTACCCTTTACATTGGTATCGAATATGGCATCAAACTCATTCTCAGAAGTATATTCAATAGGAGAAAAGAAAGCAATGCCAGCATTAAGAAACAATACATCTACTTTATTATACCTGGCTTTTACTTCTGTGGTTAATGCGTCAATATCTGCCATTACAGATTGGTTGGCAAGAAAGGATTGTATTCCGGTTTCTTCAGTTACCTTTTTTAGGGCATCTGCTCTTTTTCCAGTTATCAATACATTTGCCTCTACACTCGAAAACGCTTTGGCTGTGGCATAGCCAATTCCACTGTTACCTCCGGTAATTACCACTACTTTATCTTTTAAGCTGTTCATTCGTAATAGTTTATTAGTACAGTACAAAGTTAACCCCAGGTAGTATATATTTGTAATCAGTTACATAATGGATAGTAGTTACATACATGTAAGTATATGAAAAGCAAGCATACCCCAAAGGAGTGTAGCAATGTGCATTTAGCCATTCAAGACACGCTATATGTAGTAAATGGTAAATGGAAGCTGGTTATTCTGTCTATTCTGGTAAATGACGGAACGATGCGTTTTGGCGAATTAGCAAGACAGGCAGGTATCAGTCCAAGAATGCTATCAAAGGAATTGCAGGAAATGGAAATGAACAAACTGGTTTCACGTACTGTACTCGATACAAAACCTGTAACCGTAGAATATTCAGCAACCGAATATGCAGATACATTAAAAGAAGTGATTGATGCGATGATCAAATGGGGACAACACCACAGGCAAGCAATAACACAGAGGTGAATTTTGTTGTTTTCAGTGAGATTGTCCGACAAAACCTGACTAATACCAGAACTAGATTTCTGTTGTGTTTTAAGCGTTCGGAACAATACCATCAGGTGAGTATCTGTGTATCAACGCTATTTTAGACAAGCATGCAAACAATAAGAAACAGCAGAGCTGGTTCATACAGGGTCTGCATTGATTATACCATTAGTATGCTATTTATCAATAATATTTTGCTCATTGATAAATACTAAAATAAGACTTAGTAATGATGATCCCGCAATAATGCCCAAAGCAGTCATATATCCACCTACATTACTATTTTCTGTGACTACTACTGTTCTTGTTTTTCTTATATTTCTATTATCTCCATATGGCTCCAAATAAGCTCTCTCTTCATTATAACTTTGTGTTTCTAAGCCAGAAGAATAGAAAATTAAAATTACACTAATAAAAAAAATAGCTATCAGACAGGCTTTAATTATATCTTGTTTCATGGTTGTCCAACCTTTATTACTTTAATATTCATACTTGCATTACTTTGTGAATAAACAGTCCTTGTAGTTGTATTGACAGCTTCAGGGTTGAGAAGACTTGTTTGACCTAAACCAAGGATTAACTAGTTGTTTTAAGAACAAAAAAAGTGCGTATATACCTGAAAAAGAACAGTATAAATACAAAGACACTAATAATCTCATTATATATGCCATTCATTGCATCTGTCTGAGATGCCAGATAAGTATACAGACAGTACTCCCCTACAAGAAACACAACTATTATCGTTATAAAATGAAGTAACCTATTCACCTTGAAAGAAAAATACAATAGACCCGAAAAGACAACTATAGTTACTACAGGTAAAAATAGAAACATCCATAAATAATAAAACAAACCTGCTCCACTAGTAATCCCAGGATTTATAAGATAAAAATCCTGGTTTTTCAACATTAGAAACAGATAGAACACCAGATATTTTAAAAATATGTAAATCGAAATAGTATAAAATGAGGGCTTAAACATAACTTTTTTATCTAAACATCTCCTTTGTTGATCTGATATAGAGTACTAAACCAGAGCTTTGATTAATAATTCTACTGCCCATATAAAAAAGAACAAATAAACAATCCCATCAGTATCATGTATGTCTCTTTCATAAACAACATACAGGCACTCATTAATGGCAGACTAATAAACATTGCCAAAATCACAAAATAAATTTCACTTCTTCCAGGAAAATATTTTGTGATTATAAAATAGTTATGAATGAAGGCATCATTAATTAGTGCATAAATGTCATGTATCGCAATTAAATTGCCAACAATAAATATAACTCTTTTGAGCTTCATTACTTATCTCCTTGTTGTTAGCTCCTCTATAAAGTAATTCAAAGCGTTTAGCTCAACAAAAACTCCCCTTAGACAATATATTCTTTACTTCATTTATACAAATGAAAATATATTCAAAATAGCTTTATCATTTTCTTTAAAAGAGGTGATTGATGTACTGATCAAATGGGGACAACACCACAGGCAAGCAATAACACAGAGCTGAGACTTCTATTTATTTAAAATCTATAGTAAAACAGGGACAACTTACTTCATTTTTTTGTTTGTATAAGGCATCTCATAACAATTTTCTACATCTTCCTGTTTTTACTATATTTCACAAAAACTCAATTCAGATGTCCGCAAAAGTTCTTATTACAGGTGGTACAGGTCTTGTAGGCAACAGACTTACTGAACTCTTACAACAAAAAGGCTATCAGGTTTCTATTGTGAGCCGGAAAAAAGAAAACATTCCTAATCTCACTGTCTATCAATGGGATGTACGAAAACAATACATAGAACCTGGCGCTGTGGAGAGTGCGGACTATATCATCCATCTGGCCGGTGCAGGTGTAGCGGATGAACGGTGGACAGACGAGAGAAAGAAAGAAATCATAGAAAGCCGGACAGAATCAGCCCGATTGATACATGATACCATACAGAAAACAGGACATAAACCCAAAGCCTTTGTATCAGCCTCTGGTATTAGTATCTATGGTGATGATCGTGGAGACGAGCTGCTGACAGAGACTTCTTCGTATGCCTCTACATTTCTGGCCGAAGTGTCAAAAGTATGGGAAGCCTCTGCACAAACCATTGCCGATCTGGGTATTCGTACAGTCATGCTGCGTATTGGTATTGTGCTCAGTGATAAAGGGGGAGCTCTGGTCAAGATGACAGCGCCTGTAAAGCTAGGTGTGGGAGCAGCATTGGGCTCAGGTAAACAATGGACTTCCTGGATACATATCGACGATTTGTGCAGGATGATTATTCATGCAATGGAGAATGAGCAGCTAAGCGGTGCATACAATGCTGTAGGCCCTCATCCGGATACCAATAAAGAACTGATCCGAGTGGCAGCACAAACCTTGAAACGCCCTCTATTTTTGCCAAACGTTCCAGCCTTTGCCTTAAAGCTTCTTGTGGGTCAGCTGGCAGATACTGTTTTAGGAAGTTTAAAAATCTCTAATCAGAAAATTGCGCAAACGGGTTTTACCTATCAGTTTCCGGATTTGTCTACCGCCCTAAAAGACCTATTTCACACTTCTGGCTGAGATTCAGCCCTTTTATCTGGTATCCTCTTTCTATTCCGCTTTTTTGCGTTATTTTTGCTCACCATAGGCAAAATCGCATAGTTTTGAACTTTTGCGGGTAAGATTGGGGTTTTACTATTCAAAAATTTACATTAGCTATAGATGAAATTAACGTTTTGGGGCGCGGCTCGTCAGGTTACGGGCAGTATGTTTTTACTGGAGTTAGAAGATGGCTATACAATTCTGATTGATTGTGGTACCGACTTAGATAAACAAAAAGTAGAAAGAGATAAATTATTGGGACACTATAGTTTGTTTCCATTTGAGCCATCTCAGATTAATCTGGTTTTACTTACCCACGCACATATTGATCATTCCGGCAACTTGCCTAATCTGATCCGGGAAGGCTACGAAGGACAGATTCTTTGTACAACAGCTACCCTGCCACTGGCAGATTTATTATTGCGGGATGCAGCTGCACTGAATGCTAAACGAGTAAAAGAACTGCAAAGTGAGCCCGCCGGAAAAAAGAAAAAAACTTCCAAAAAGAAGTTTAGACACAATCCGCTGGAATTGTACCTTGAGAAACAGGTACACGAAACAACAGACCGATTTGTAACCATCGGCTTTAATCAAAAATTTAAAGTCAGCAAAACCATCAGTGTCACATTCATTCCAACCGGACATTTACTGGGAGCAGCAAACATAGTACTGGATATTGAAGAGAACGGAGTGAAGAAGAGCATTGGCTTTTCGGGTGATGTAGGTCGCAAAAATTATCCTCTCCTGCCAGATCCACAACGTATGCCGCAGGTAGACTACCTGGTTTGTGAATCTACTTACGGTGGCCGCAGACATGCAGATAAAGATGCTCCCGAAGAGGCACTCGCAAAGATTATTAAGGAAACCTGTATTGATCAGCCCGGACGTCTTATCATTCCAGCATTCAGTGTAGGACGTACACAAGCTTTATTGTTTGTGTTAAACAAACTCTACACAGAAGAAGGGCTCCCTCCTATCAAGGTTTTCTCAGACAGTCCGCTGGCGCTGGCAAGTACACGTGTATATGAAAAGAATATTGGCCTGCTCAACAAGGAAGCGAAGGAATTTTATGAGGAGCACGAGGAATTGTTTGACTTTGACAACCTGACCTATGTACAGGATATGAAACAAAGTAAAGCCATTGCCAACTACAATGAACCCTGCATTATTATTTCCTCATCCGGAATGATTTCAGGAGGCCGGGTTGAGCACCACGTAATGACAAACCTTCCTAACCCGTATGCTACTATTCTGCTGGTAGGCTTTGCCGCAGAAGGAACGCTGGGCAATAAACTGCTAAAAGGAATGAGAAGCTTGTCTATCTCCAAAGACAAAGAAATTCCGATTATGGCTACGATCAAAAGTATAGACGTATTCAGCGGCCACGGCGACCTGGATGATCTTACAGACTTTGTAGAATACCAATCCAACGACAAGCTGAAAACGATCTTCCTGGTACACGGCGAACTGGAGAGCATGGAATCCTTTAAGTCGCATCTGCACTATCGGGGATACACAGACATCCAAATCCCTAAATGGGGCGATGAGTTTGAATTATAACAAAACAGGCACAATCTACATTGTGCCTGTTTTGTTTATACTATTTCCCTCGGAGTAGAATACTTCGAGGGAAATAGTATATCTACCTGGCAAAAAAAGCCTGGATCACTCAGATATGACTAATTGGAGGGCATCCGTATTTCCAGATTATCAATCTGAATTCCACTTGTGCCTTGAGCACTCGAAATCAGCACTTCGGTAATACCAGTTGTATGAGCTGAAATATTCTTTTTCCCATTACTTAAACTAGCTAAATGAAACCATCCACCATTTTCTTTCTTGTAGACTAACTGAATCGGCCCATTCAGAACATTGATGCTTAACAGATCAAATACTCGTTTGGATGTATTATGGTCATTGGCGTAGACTTTGATCCACTGCTTCCCATCATGGGTATAAAGCGTCCGATTCTCTTTTTCAGGATTTAGGATAGGTACACAATTTTTGCCTGAAGGCTTACCTGTAGTGCCATCCCCAGGATAACAGGGCGTGAAGTTCTGATAAGGCAAGTGATAAAAGCCTCGTTTACTTATAAACTTAGGAAAATAGTCGCCTCCACTATTTTCTTCTACATGTACCCACGCATTGCCTACCGGATGCATGTAAAAAGGAGAAGTAGCAAATTGATTGATGGCCTTATCCGGTATCAGAGAAAGGCCCTGCTCATTTGCAAAGTCTACAAAGTCAGTTGTACTACCTAAGCGACCACTGGCCAGATCTGTTTTAGCGAAAGAAGCACCAGATAGATCTGTATCAACCTCTTTTAAAAGAGGGGAGGCAATTGCAATTGGTTCAGGCACCGCAGAAGTAATTTCTTGACTGGCTGATGGATCAATTGTTTTAGGAACTATTGTTTGATTGTCGTTGGAACAATTAGTAAGAAAAAAAATAACGGTTACTACGCCCAAAGCCAGCTTGCTACAAGTACGGTTTGATTGAGGCACGAATTCAGTGTGGTTCATACTTTTAAAATTAAAGTGATTGTCATTACATTCTTTTAAATAATTGGATAACAGACATTTACTTGCCATAAACTGTGCTTACCAGCGAAGTAAGTTCTCTTCTTAGTAATAGATCATTTGCAAATTGTAACTTCAGATTTACTTTAATTTAACTTTTTCACTCTCAACCTCTTAATGTGATCAAAGTATGCATGCCAGATATTATTCCCTAATCAGCCTAAACATAACCTTTAGCTTATAATAAATAGAGAAAGATACACTCCAATCGGAAAGGCCGCGGTCTTGCCACACCTGTCCTTCTCACTCCGATGCGTGGTAGGACAGGTGTGGCGGGAAGTTCCTTCCAGGAGGACAAAAAGGAGAGATCCTTTCAGGAAATAAGCCACAAAGAGAGTTGCGATGCCTTCAATCGTGTTTGGCAGTGTAGGTGCGTTGGCAATCCTTTTCCCGCGAGGTTGGCCTTTGGCTTGTGGGTAGAAGGATCGGGAAAAGGTGTCCTTTTTGGCCTACTTTTTTGGACAAGCAAAAAAGTAGGAGGTCAGTGGAAGAAAGATGAAAAGAAATCTGAGAAATCTCAGGAAGAGAGAACATTAAAATGTAGTAAGCACTAATCTGAAAGCTAAAGAACAGAGTAATCTTACTAAAAGAAGAGAGCCTATACTCCCAAAAGAATATAGGCTCTATCTTTTGATGATATAACTCAATGTTTACTGTTGCCTGCCAAAGCTCCCATGCATAGCCAGCTTATTCGCTCCTTTCAAATTCTGAAGCATTTGCTGATAAGCAGGTTTCTGCATTTCCTTTCCTAATAACTTATACTCAGTAAGATAATTTCCTGCACCAAAACGATTCAGATAAATCCACTCATCTTCTTCCACTACTTTTACCCCTTTTGCACGCAAATCCGCAAAAATTTTCTCCTTCGTCTTCTCATATTTTTTTATCAACTGTGTAAACAACTCATTCACGTTCAAGAATGTTTCTACCAGTTCATGGTTTTGCATCAATGCTTTGTAATCCTGTGGGTAATACTTTTGGGCATAAACCAGATACGACAAACAGAAAAATTTAAACTCCTGATGTGCATTGATAGCACTACACACATTTGAGAAATAGTCGTACCAATCTTCTGCATTGCCTGGTGTATTTTCTTCATACCAGCAATTCATATTTACGTCTGTAAGCGTTCCATGATAGTAAGCAACCCACTCGTCCATTAAACCATAGATTCCCAACGTATTGGATGCGAGTGCTATGGATTCTTTGGGATTATAGATATAGGTATCAAAACGGAACGTACGTAAGTTTTTTGGAATGTTTCTTCCCATTTTTTCTGTAGGGAAGACATCTGTAAATTTCACTAAATGGTATTCATCACTTCCCAGATAATAGCACATATAGTTTTGTGCATCCTTCGGCTTTAGTTTTCCTGCTAATAAAGAGGCATATCCGTGATTCATTTCGTGCACAATCGTCCCCAATGAGTTTCTAACATCAAATTCCGTGTTGCCTTCTACATATTGATCATAGGGATGATGAAATGCCAGTGAGTCTACTTGTCGGAGTATTTTCCATCCTTCCGGATTGTATTTTTTAAGTAGTTCTACTGCATACGTTCTCTTTTCTTTCGGCTGGAGAGTGCGTTGAGCATAAGAGACATGGCAAAAAGCCGATAACACGATGGCTGTCAGCCATTTACAGTAACATAATTTGTGCATATCAGGAAGGATTTATTGCGTAACCCTTTGGCAGGTTACTTAATGAAAAGATATACTACAGAGAGGAGAAACTCAAATCAAGCATCCTTACTAAAAATATAAACATGTAAGTTTCTGCTTTTATTGTATAGAAAGTAGTATATCTTTTCATTCCTGAAAGCACTGGATCTCAAGCTTTTTCAGGATATTTTCTGAAAGGTTTTCCGTATAATAGATACAACTCTGTTCAGATCTTCAGATGTAAGACTAGAACCTGAAGGCAGGCACAGTCCCCGATTAAATAAATCAGCTGCTACATGGTTGGAACCATAATACGGATGCATCTCAAATACAGGCTGTAAATGCATCGGCTTCCAGAGTGGCCGTGATTCGATATTATCGGCATCCAGTGCCAGACGAACGTCTTCTCTGGTTACTCCTCCGGATAGTTCCTCATCAATGACAATACAGGTAAGCCAGCGATTGCCCATACTACTTTCAAGCTCAGGAGAAAAAGAGATAGCAGGGATATCTTTTAATGCCTCTTTATAAAAATCAAATACTTTACGGCGAGCATCCACCCGTTGTCTAATCACTTCCATTTGACCACGTCCTACGCCAGCCACAATATTGCTCATACGATAGTTATAGCCAATCTGAGAATGCTGGTAGTGAGGAGCCTGATCTCGGGCTTGTGTAGCCAGAAAACGAGCCTTCTCTACTAGAGCAGGTTCATCTGATAATAAGGCTCCACCTCCGGATGTAGTAATGATCTTATTGCCATTAAAAGATAAAATGCCAAATTTACCAAACGTTCCCAAGGCTCGGCCCCGATAAGTAGCCCCCAAGGCTTCTGCGGCATCCTCAATGACTGGTATTCCAAACTCATCAGCCAGATCCATTAATTCCAGCATGGAAGCAGACTGCCCATACAAATGGACAATAATCAAGGCTTTGGGTTTCTTGCCTAAACGAATCCGGTCTTTAATAGCCTGTCGGGTATGATCGGGACAGATATTCCAGGTACGGTAATTACTATCTACAAAAATGGGGGTTGCCTTCTGATATACAATCGGATTGGTTGTTGCAGAAAATGTAAAGGTTGGGCACAATACTTCGTCTCCCTCTCCGATCCCCAGTAAGATTAGCGCCAGGTGAATGGCAGCTGTTCCCGAACTTAAGGCAGCAGCTTGTTTGGCTCCGGTAAACTCACATAAATCTTTTTCAAAATTATCGACATTCGGCCCAAGAGGAGCAATCCAGTTCTGGTCAAATGCATCTGCAATATATTTCTGTTCGTTCCCACCCATATGAGGCGGAGAGAGATAAATGCGTTTGTTCATGGGTTAATTGGTTAAATACAATCGTTACACCTCACTCTCACAAAATTCAATCTGTCATCTGGCAAAAATAATATAATTTTGGAATTATTACTCTTTCGTGGCTGTATTGCCTATACTGCGAATTACACGTGCAGGCACCCCTACAGCTACAGAAAAATCGGGTATATCCTGTGTAACAACGGCTCCTGCCCCAATGACACACCAATCCCCAATACGAACGCCTGGAATTACAGTAGCGGAGGCACCTATATGCGTTCCCTTTCCAACTCTAACACCTCCACACAAAGTTGCATTAGGTGAGATATGTACAAAGTCTTCCAGTATACAATCATGATCTACACTGGAAGCTGTGTTGATTATACAATGCTCTCCAACATAGGTATCTGCCTGCACTACTGCTCTGTGAAAAATTACAGTTCCGTCTCCAATACCTTTCACAAACCGCGACACTTCAGCAGATGGATGAACAACCGTTCCAAAGCTATGTGTAATCCGTTGACTAAGAGTCTGTCGTATCCGGTTGTTCCCTATCGCAATAATTACTTTCTCTTTCTCCAATACCTGCGGATTATAGGCTCCAAGAAAAGGCATATTCTGAAATGTTCGCAGATTTGGATTATCATCAAACACTCCCAACACAGTTATTCCTCGTGCATCCAGACAATCAAAAATTACTTTTGCATGTCCGCTACCTCCATATAAAATCATAAATCTTGCTTAATTATTCAATTCTTTTTGAGAAGAAGTGTTAGTCCCTCTAAACTTCTCCATAGTAGCACTATTATCTGCACTAATCCCCTCCCCTTGTATAATCTTTAAAATGGTCAGAAAGAAAATCTTTATATCCAGAGCAAGGCTTACATGATCAACATAGTATACATCATATTCAAACTTCTTTTCCCAGGATAGCATGTTGCGCCCGTTTACCTGTGCCCAGCCGGTTATACCAGGTCGTACTTCATGACGTCGACGTTGTGTTTCATTGTATAAAGGCAGATACTCCATTAACAAAGGTCTTGGCCCTATCAGGCTAATATCTCCACGCAAAACATTGATTAGCTGTGGCAGTTCATCAATAGATGTTTTACGCACCAACCGGCCTATTTTCGTCAGGCGAATGGCGTCAGGCAAAAGTTCACCCGAAGCATCCCGTCTGTCATTCATTGTTTTAAACTTGATAATTCGAAACGGCTTGCCATGCAATCCAGGTCGTTGTTGTATAAAGAATATCTTTCCCTGGTTAGCAAAAGATAAAAGGATAGCAGCCGTCAGGCTGAAAGGCAATGTTAAAATCAATAAAACAACTGATATTATGCTATCTATCAGTCGCTTAAAATACATTCGATACATGAATAGTTTATTTTCTCTTAACTGTACTGGTCTACGAATCTTACGATACTAAAAAATCAAAAGCCCCCGAAACTATATCCGGAGGCTCAAAGTAACATATTTTGTAGGCTTAGCTCAACTAAAAAAAATATTTTCTCCCAGCTTGACCTTCGCATCTATTCCATACATAATCAGCGAAACTGCTAAAACAATGATAAGTATGAAAATCATTTTTGAATATCAGAGTAAAAATGGATATTAAAAAACAAAAAAACTAGGTTTTGTGTCAACTGCAGGTTTTTCTGTTTTTATAAAATGTGAAAGTCAAACTAAGTTAACCTACCTGTCAGATTAAATCAGAGCGCCTTCAACCAGGTAAAAAAACAGACATCAATTGCTTCTCGAAAAAGTAATGCCTTTAAATTTAATGGCTTCGACTTGTTGTTCCTTTATGATGAATTTCAGCGCAATGCCTTCACCGGGCACTAATTCTACTCTTATCGCATCAGGTAATTCCATTGCTGTGGCTATACAGCCTGTGTGACCAAATGAAACCATGATCTGATCTTGCTCAACCGTAACTTTAATTTTGCCTAACTCAGTATTTTCATATGTTCCTGCATAACTTTTTCTTGGCTGTGTAAGTTGCCACTTACGCTGTGCAAGACGCTCATCAAACTCTATTACTTCCTCCTGCTTCTTTTTTATTAGCTCTGTAAGCATTTTAGTAGCTTCGTTCTCATGCTTTTTTACTGAGGATGAATTTCCAAGGTACAGATCATAAGCATATTCTGCAATCAAATTGCCAGGCACGTTGCCCAGGTCATGATTAACAAAAATTGCAACGCCAATCTTTTTTTCGGGGATAAAAGATATATGGGAAAAGAAGCCTGGATAACCACCAAAGTGATAGATCAATGGCATACTTTTGAATTTTCCAGTGCGCCATCCCAAGGCATATCCCTTCCCATCAAAGATATTAGAGTAGTTATGTTTGTTCTTAACCTGTTCAAGATGCGTCATCCTAACGACATCCGATAGATACAACTGCTTGCCATTAATACGTCCCTCGTTTAGCTGAAATTTCAGCCAGCATCCGATATCACTTGCCGTTGATACAATACCGCCAGCCGCGTGCATGGTATCATCTTCTTTCATCAAGTAACCTGGTTTAGGGATCTGTGATAGAATTCCAATGTAGGGCATAGCCAGATCATGTTGCCGGGCAACAGACATATACGCTGTCGTATTACTCATCTTCAATGGTCCGAAGATCTGGTCGCGGACTAACTCACGCCAGTCTAATCCAAATTCCTCTTTCAATAAAACTGAGAAAAAATAATAGCCAAGATTACTATAGACAAATTCTTTTCCCTCCTTATTATATGTAGTGTAGTTATCGATCAGATCATTGATCATCTGTTGTGAATAGTCTCCGGCATATGCTAGTTTAAAAGAAAGAATATCATTACTAACACCACTCTGGTGCGTGAGTAAATCAAGTATGCTGATGTTTTCAAATACCTGCTTGTTTTTTAAACGATTAAAAGGTGCATAAGTGCTAATTGACCTCTTCAAATCTATCTTTCCTTGATTTGCCAGCAAAGCAGCCACTAAAGCCGTGAATGACTTGGTCGTTGATGCTATATAAAACCCAGTCTCTGAAGTTGCTTTAATTTTCTTCTCTATATCCGCCCATCCAAAACCTCCCGCAAATACTATACTATCATCCTGCACCACAACAACAGAGAGCCCCGGAACCTGCGGTGCGGTCTTTAAGACTTCATTAATAAAGGAGGAAAGTTTCTGAATGTTTTCTTGCTGCCCAAATAAGGTGGATGAACATAACAGCAAGATGAAGAGCATGGTGTGTTTTTTCATAATTCTATTTTTGCGCAATCTTACTTTTTTCAATGACGCGAAAATAGAACAGATCAAACTTTCAAAAATGATTTTGCTTTTTTAGGGGATATTGCAAGCACTTTTTTGACTTCACGTGTGAAATGACTTTGATCGGAGAAACCGTGCTCATATGCTATTTCGGCAAATGTCTTATCAGGATGGATGACAGCATCAGATAAGGCATGGTGTAACCGAAGATTTTGCCTGTAGGATATGATGTCAGATCCATAAAACCGTTCAAATGTGCGACCAAGATAAAAGGGATGTTTTCCTACCTCCCGAGCAATATCTTTTATCTGAAACGACTCTCTATAATGAACACAAACAATTGTATGCACTTGCAAAAGCCACTGTGGTATAGGCAAGCGTTCTGCTTGTTCCATTTTATAGAGAAAGTCTTTCATAGTATGAATGGATTGCTTTTTGTCATGTCCATGAATAATCGGAATCAGATATGAAATAAATCCGCTGGGAAAAAGCCACCGCCAGTCGCGAAAGTTGAGATGGTAATAACAAGGATCAAATACCTTAAGCGATAAAAAAATGCAATCGTTTACAAACACATCACTATGTAGAACATTCTGAGGTTTGATAGATAGAAAACCGGAATAGGGCTGAACACTTCCGTTGTCACTATCTTCGACCAAATTACCGTGCAATAATAAACTTATGGTAAGGTAATCATGAGTATGTGCTGGCATCGAATATCCTTTGGGATACTTTCTAAGTTCAATAGCAAATGAAGAATCCGAATACAAGACTGATCCGGTCAGTTTTTCGGGCATTACGTCCTGATTACTATAAATCATTTCCTTTTTTCAGATCTTATACGCTGAAAGATTCAAATCGTGACATTGTGTATATGTAATAGAAATAATGGGATACTTTGTACAAATTCTTAGAAGCTGTTTTAATAGAGAGAGAAGAAAAAAGGTATCGAATAGTCGTTTTTGAAGTTTGGACACAACAAAAACTCAACTTTTTCAATGCCTTTTTTAGTCCCCAATTATTTTAAAACAGCTTCGAGACATATAGTTATTTTCTCACCAGTCGTCTGATGGCTGTTGCATAGCCCAAATGAAATCCTTCATGAAAAGAAACGTATTTGACTACATCCGTGATATTTCGGATTTCAATTCCATAGGTTGGAGAAACATAGGAATTATAGTTGTCAAACAGATTGGTTGAAAGGTCTTTTTCTAATTGATCAATTAGTGTTGTGAAGTAGTTTTTCAGAATATCAAACTCTTCCTGATCAATATAGGCTTCGGGTTTGGTCCCATTCTTATACTTCAAAATGTATTTTTCTTCAATCAGTGGCTTCTGATTGGCAAACTGGTAACATAGAATTTGCTGGCTTGCTACCAGATGTCCCAGATGCCAGACAAGATTATTGTTAAATCCAGCAGGGATCTCATTTAAGGTATCCAGTGATAGTCCATCTATCAGTTTGATAAAATTTCTTCGGGAGGTCTTTATAACATCAATAACTTTTTCCATGAAATGTAAGCAGGTAGGTTTTCTGAATGGTAAAATTGTCCAAATAGCTTATAGTAGCTATTTATGGCTTGAATTTATTCATCTTTTCTGACAATGCCCAACGGGGTCCCAAAGCGTAAGGAGCCATAGCCGGATGTACCACCAGTTTCCAGTCCTCATCCAGAATGGAATGTATAGCTGTAAACATCTGTTCGGCAGCTTCCTGGTAGGGCATTCCACCTATTCCTGTACAAAGGCTCGGAAGCGCGATATGACGTATTTTTTCTTCATGGTTGAAATTATGTATCAAAACAGCCTGAAGAATGGCTCTCATAGCGAGATACGCATTGATAGTCTTTCCGACATTGCCAGGAATACGCATAGTAGGTGCAATAATCAGATGAGGATAGGGTTGTTTTTTCATTTCCAGAATACCTGCCATTCCAACTGGAAGTTCACCAAAGTAGTGATGACGAATGTATTGTTGAGCCTTCCGTTGAGCCTCTCCATTATAAAAATCATCTATTACTTTATCTAGTCCTCCACTCATATCACCGAAGCTATTGGCAGGACTAACCAATGCATCAGCAGTCAGATTCAATATATTTCCCTGTATAACCTCAATACGCTTCTCATCTGCAAATACTTCTGCAAAAATCTGTGCAATATCCGGATTAGTATCACAAATGGAAATTTTTACTTCCTGGTCAGCCAAACCCTTCCCGAAGGGCTTGTGTATAGTCAGACGCATACGTTTAAAAAAAGTGTAGAACTGGAACCACATAGTAAGCAGTGCGTCTACACAAATAGTGCCATTCTATAAGGAGAAAGCCTGATTATATCATTGTTGTATCCCTATCTTTCCAAATGGGACGACTTCAGGAGCGCTGATATCAAAATCTGTTAACCGGCTTCGGGGTATCTCGGAAAACTCAGTCCGGAAAGGGGAAATCAAACCTGAAAAGCCATTATAAAAGCCAATTCTGAACTGGAAGGTATTGAAGGTAAGATTTTCATTGCGTAAGCGTATTCCTATTCCGTATCCCTGATAAAGGGGTGTATCTACAACTTCCCTACTACTGGTACCTATCCAGCCAAGATCTACATATCCAAACATAGCTATCTGAAAACCTAATATATTCAAGGGAGTAAACAGAACTGTTTCCATATTCAACACCATGCTTTGTTGTCCCCGCAGTCCTACATTGGAAATTCCTCTGATTCCATTTGAATTATTTATATCAATATACTCCCCATTAAACCGTCCGAATCCTCTTGTATAACGTAAATGCACAAATTGGCGTAGTTGAGATGTTCCTACAGGAAGCAAGCGGCTAAAATAATTTACTTCTCCTCTCCATACTCCCTGCTCCCATAATCCTTTGTGTATATAACTACCTGCATTAAAGCTAAGAAGCAGATAACCAAAACGTTGGAAGTATTGCCCATGAGCAGCCTTCATCCCTATATAACTCCGAACACCAAATTCTCGTCTTTCCATACCAGTAGTGAAAGACACCATGCTTCCATACGGTACATCCTCGGTTCGTCCAAAACCGTAAATCAACACATCTCGTAAATAATTACGTGTTGAGAAGCCAATACTATACAGATTTAACCATCTATGTTCATACAGTTGGTTTGTGTCTGATCGAACCTCCGGACGCTCCCAATAACGGTTGCCAATTACTCTGGCAGCTAAAATCATACGCGTACGTTCTCCTGCCCACTGTGTCCGGAATGAACGTCCCAGCCAAATATCCGCATAATCATACCCAACAGGAAATACTGTTGAATCTCTTACATACGGATCAACTTCTACAAATATCCTATTTCTGCTTAGCTCCAAACCTCCTGCATATTTCATAGAAGGTGTTAGAAAGTTGCGTTGTCCTACTAATGCATACCTTTCCTGATTCCAGCTATTTATATATTGTAAGGTACCAGTAATAAACGTTTTCCCAATATAAGGTATCCGGTAAAGGCTCTGAATACTCCAGCCTTTTGGCTTATGATAATACGGATGGGGTGACATATTGTAGGAAACACCCACTGCTTTTTCATGTCCTAATCCAAGAAAGTTCAGATCATCTACATTAACTCCTACATTCTGTTGAAAATCCGTATCAATGCTACCATTGATGGACCATACATCCTGAGTTACTACCAAAATATCCACGGTATCGGCACTACCTTTACGAGGAATAGCATAAATCCTGGCATCCAAAAGATTGGGAGTCAAACGTAGAATCCGTTCGTTATCACTAATCATAGAAGCGATGAAGGGATATTTATGCTGGAATAACAGACTCTTTCGTATTACAGATTCACGTGTATCTCTATGCATAGCATTACCTGCCTTCTCAAACCAGTTAGCAGGCGTCCGTAAAGTGTCTGTTACCCTAGGGCCAAATGGGTCCAGACGCTGAATCTGAATATTACCTATAAACTTTCCTTCGTATGCACAATTAGGATCTATGGGAGAGGCAGGAGTACGACTTACGGTTCGACTATAGGGGTCACGAAACAAAAATTCAAATACAGCCCGGCTAAGCCGATGCTTATCCATCTTTTTCTTTAGCTTCTTATATAAGTGTGTCGTATCTATTCTGTGCTGATCCGCACTATCCAAACGTAATTCTTTAAGTACACCCTTTTGATTTAATGAGTCAATAGTAGAAACGGCGTCTCCCTGCTGTGCCATACATGGATGTATGAATGCTGCACAACAGAAAAATATCAGTAATCTTCCTAGATAGTTTTCAATAAATCTGTACACTTGCCCGTATCTGTATTTGGATATTGTTCGAATTTACTAAAAGCGATGTATGGCTGGTGGCTTTATCAATTAGTAGAATTTCTCTGGTTTTGTAAATTAACACAAAAACCGGGCCTAAGAAAGAATTAGATAAATAATATTTAATAGCGGAAAAATCCTTTTCCAAAAAAGAAAAGGGCTTACGATATCGTAAGCCCTTTTCTTTTTTGGAAAATCACAAATTACTTAGTGCAAAACTCGTCGAATGCCATTACCAGATGGTCAGCAATCATTTTTGCATTACGGCCTTCAATGTGATGACGCTCAATAAAATGAACCAGTTCTCCATCCTTAAACAAAGCGATAGAAGGAGAAGATGGAGGATAAGGTAGAAAATATTCACGAGCCTTTGCTGTAGCAGCTGTATCAACTCCTGCAAACACAGTAGCAATTTTGTCTGGTTTTGCACTGCTACTTTCCAATGCCAGTTTTACACCTGGACGAGCAGCTCCCGCAGCGCAACCGCATACAGAGTTTACTACTACCAGTAAAGTACCTTGCTGGTTTTCCAAAGTATTAACTACATCCTCAGGGGTTTTCAATTCTTCAAAACCCGCTACGGTCAAATCTTGACGCATAGGAGCAACTAATGGTTCAGGATACATAATATATGAATAATGGTTAATTGTTGTTTCTACTTTACTATATAAAATTACATAAAGCCTAGTTCCAGTTTGGCTACCTCAGACATCATATCCTGTGAGTAAGGAGGATCGAAAGTGAGTTCCACCTGCACGTCATTGACTCCTTCAATCTCACGTATCCGTTGTTCCGCTTCCGTAGGAATTGTACCAGCCGAAGGACAAGACGGAGAGGTAAGGGTCATTTGTACATATACATTATTAACAGGGTATATCTTTATATCATAGATCAGACCCAGTTCGTAAATATCTACAGGGATTTCCGGATCATATACTGACTTTAATGCCTGTACTACTTGTTCCTTTAAATCATTGTCATCCATATTCTTAAAGAATGTATGTGAGTAAACAGCTTGTATTTCTCCTTACTCATTGGTGGTTGGTTTAATTACTCATGGTAGAATAGGCCAAAGCATATAGTTTCATTTGTTTCAGCATAGCAAACAAGCCATTGGCCCGTGTTTGAGCCAGATGTTGTGCCATACCAATACGATCTATAAAATACAGGTCTGCCTTTGCTATTTCTTCCGGAGAGTGTCCGGACAAAACACGAATCAGCAGTCCGATCAACCCTTTTACAATTACAGCATCACTCTCTCCCAGAAACATAACCTTATCATCCTGCATCTCTGCATGTAACCACACCCGTGACTGACATCCTTTGATAATGTTTTCTTCTGTTTTATACTGAGAATCAAGTGGTGGTAACTTTTTGCCTATATCAATGATATAATCATATTTACCTTCCCAGTCATCAAACAATGAAAACTCATCAATGATCTCATCCTGTATTTCGTTTATTGTCATTTGCTAGTCTAAATATATTTTAATTCCTTTTGAACTATGCACCGTAAGAAACGGAATTAGGGCTTCTGCATCCTTTTTTCCATTCCATAATACTTATTCACTAATTCTTTATAGTTGAGTGTTCTTAATGCATCAATCGTATCTGCAATATCCTCTATTACAGAATGTTTATTTTCGACTCCATTAAAACCTATACACTCATTCCATTCTTTTACTATCTGAATATACTTACACTGCTTATTTGTAAAGTGCGAATCAAACAAACTTCTGGCTAATTCCTCAAATTCAAGATACCTCATGACAAATTTCGCCTCTCCATCCAACGTTTCAAAGATCAGATCATCGCCATCAAACGTAGTCAGGATTTCAGCTTCAGTCCACTTTGTTTTGTATAAGAACATAAAACCAAAAGCTATTATCCCAATTTCTTCTTTATCTTATATAAGCCCTGTACTAACCGATCAATCTCCTCTTTTGTATTATACATCGCAAAAGACGCGCGGGAAGTTCCCAGAATACAGAACCTATCCATCAGAGGTTGAGTACAATGATGTCCTGTCCGCACTGCGATACCATCATTATCCAGCATAATTCCTATATCCTGATGGTGAATACCTTCCAGAACATATGAAATCACACTGATTTTTTCCTTTGCCTGCCCTATAATTTGTAAACCATCAATTGACTGTAAAGATTCCGTTGCATAGGTAAGCAATTCATGTTCGTACTCACCAATCACAGATTTTCCAATAGTAGTTACATAATCGAGTGCAGCTTTAAACGCAACGGTATCTGCAATATTAGGTGTACCTGCCTCAAATTTATAAGGAAGATCATTATACGTTGTCTTGCCGAAAGATACTTCCCGAATCATCTCCCCTCCACCCTGATAAGGAGGCATAGCATCCAGCAGTTCTCTTTTACCATATAAAACTCCTACTCCGGTTGGGCCATATACTTTATGGGAAGAAAACACATAAAAGTCCGCATCCAGATCCTGTACATCTATATCCAGGTGGGCAGAAGCCTGTGCGCCATCTATCAACACTTTAGCACCATACTGGTGTGCTTTGGTAATAATCTCTTTTACAGGATTGATCGTTCCAAGGCTGTTGGAAACATAGACAACAGCCACAATCTTTGTTTTCTCAGAAAGCAGTTTCTCGTACTCATCCATCAACAAATCTCCCTGCTCATTGATAGGTATTACTCTGAGTATTGCCCCTTTTTCTTCACAAATCATCTGCCAAGGAACAATATTCGAATGATGTTCCATCCCTGAGATAATTACTTCGTCTCCAGCTTTCAGATTCTGGCGTCCATAAGTCTGAGCAACCAGATTAATTCCTTCTGTAGTTCCTCGGGTAAAAACAATTTCTTCCCGTTGTGCTGCATTGATGAAATCCTTTGCCTTGTCACGGGTAGCTTCATACTCAGCAGTCGCTCTCTCGGCCAAGGTATGTATACCCCTATGAATATTGGCATTAAACTCCATATAATACTGGCTTAATGCTTCAATAACAGATAAAGGCTTTTGGGTGGTTGCTGCATTATCAAAGTACACCAGTGGCTTACCATGAATAGTCTGGTTCAGGATAGGAAAATCTTTCCGAATATCGATTACATCAAAAGTGGCGATCATAAAAACAAAATAGAAAAGTATACTAGATAAAAAACAGCCTTTTACAGGCACTCCCTCACTACAACACCTGATTTTCTAGCATGTAATCATCCGGCATTATAGCCATTAAAAACAAGTTCAACCGGAAGTTTCCGGTTGAACCAATATATCATTTTATAGGAATCGGTCAGCAATCCAACGATCCACGTGTGTATGTACCTCTTCCAAAGTCATATTTTGCAGTACATCGTCAGCAAAGGCACGCATAAGCAATGCTCTGGCACTTTCAAAGCCGATACCTCTTGACCGAAGGTAAAACAACATTTCATCATCTAACTGACCTACAGTGGCACCATGTGAACATTTGACATCATCTGCAAAAATTTCCAGCTGAGGTTTTGTGTTCATGGCCGCATCTTTGGAAAGAACCAGATTCCGGTTAGACTGGAATGCATTGGTTTTCTGTGCATCTGGCTTCACATAGATCTTTCCATTGAATACTCCTGTGGATTTCCCATCCAGAATACCTTTATACAACTCATTACTAAAAGAATTAGGCTGCTGATGGTCTGCCAGTGTATGGTTATCTACATGGCAATTTCCATTCAACAGATACAATCCATACATATGGGCATCAATATTTGATCCGGCCAGCACCATATTGAGGTTATTACGAATCAAGGCTCCATTCAGTGAAACAGTATGGGAGGTGAAATGGCAATCCCGTGCTAGTTGTGCCTGTGTAGTACCCACAATATATGCTTGTTCAGCTTCATTTTGCAAAATATAATGCTCTACAGAAGCATTCTCCCCCACCACTATTTCTGTTACCACATTGGTAAAGCTATGCAGCTCTCCAATGGTATGAAAAGCGGTTACAAACTTAGCCTGACTGCTACGTCCTGCCACAATCAGATTACGTAATTGGGAAAGCGGGGCAACCTGCTGGCTATCACTTATAAAATACACATATACAGGGGCTTCCAGTACTTTCTTATCAGGCACATAGGCAAATACTCCATCTTCAGCAAAAGCTGTGTTCATTGCTGTTAATGCATCTTTTTGGAAATCAGCATATTTAGCAAAGTGAGCCTCCACAATTTCCGGATACTTGCTTAAAGCTTCCTTAAAGGTAGTTACCACAATACCTTCAGCTTCCTGAGTAAGTACAGACAAGGCAGGCTGATAGGCACCATTTACAAAGACCAAAATGCTTGCCTTTTCAGTAGGAATGATGCTATCCTGTAGTTGTTCAGCGGATATATTTCCGACTGCATTGGGTACAAAATCCTGATTGACAACCGGTTTCAGGTTGGTATATTTCCACTCTTCATTTTTAATCGATGGAAATCCCAGCGTTTCAAAACGGGTTAGCGCTTCCAGACGAACGGCTGTTACTACTGCATTTTGTTTGGATACAGTATCAAAGGTTGATATGACCCGCTCTGCCAGGGATGATTTATCAATAGTTTGAATAGACATATTTCATATAAAGATTAAGGGTACTGATCAGGCTGACTTTACTACGTGTTGGCTTATTACAAACCTATATAGCTGTCAGATAGAAAAACAGAAAGATTACTAGACGGTTACTTCTGCTTTAATCCAGTCATATCCTTTTTCTTCCAGTTCCAGCGCCAGTTCTTTTGTACCTGATTTTACAATCTTTCCTTTATACAATACGTGCACAAAATCAGGCACGATATAGTCTAACAAACGCTGATAGTGCGTTACCACAATGATTGCATTGTCTTTTGAGCGCAGTTTGTTTACGCCTTCAGCCACGATACGCAATGCATCTATATCCAGCCCTGAATCTGTTTCATCCAGAATAGCCAGTTTAGGCTCTAGCATAGCCATTTGAAACACTTCATTGCGTTTTTTCTCGCCGCCTGAAAATCCTTCATTCAGCGCACGCTTCAATAAGGTATCATCAATATTTACCAGCTTCATTTTTTCCTTCATCAGCTTCAGGAAATTTACTGCATCCAACGCTTCTTCTCCACGTGCCTTGCGAATTTCGTTTATAGCAGTCTTTAAAAAGTTAGTTGTACTTACACCTGGTATTTCTACCGGATACTGAAATGCAAGAAAAATTCCCTTTTGCGCACGTTCTTCAGGCGAAAGTTCCAACAAATCCTCACCCAGATAGTTAACTGAACCATCTGTTACCTCATAAGCTTCACGTCCAGCTAATACAGATGCCAGTGTACTCTTTCCTGATCCATTGGGTCCCATAATAGCATGTATTTCGCCTGGCTTCACTTCCAGATTCAATCCTTTCAGGATTTCTTTTTCTTCTACTCGTGCGTGTAGGTTATTGATTGTCAGCATAAATATGTGTAGGAATATATAAATATAATATCTGCAAAAATATAAGGTGTACCACTTCGGATACAGCATTCTCAAGCTTCTTATTTAAAATAATTTTAAACAAAAACACAAAAGTAGCAGATTTTGTTCGGAACAGCGAGAATCCCGTCAAAAATAATCTCAAATGCTCATTTTATAATTTTTTGCACAGACTATCCAAACATGTTTTCTATATAAATTCAATTTTAAGAAACAACCCGAATACATACAATTTGCTACTTTTTTCTATTTTTAAGCACCATATCTCAAACAAACCAAACATACCCATGAAGAAATTGTACGGCATCTTTGCCCTTATATCCCTCCTATTTTCATGTCAATCCAAACAAAAAGCTGATCTTATCGTCTACAATGGCATCGTCTATACAGTAAACGAGAAATTTGAAGTAGCAGAAGCACTGGCAGTAAAGCATGGAAAAATACTAGCTGTAGGAACAACCAAAGACATTCTCAATCAATATGAGGCTCCAGAGAAAACAGATGCACAAGGTCAGGCTATATATCCTGGATTTATTGATGCCCATTCCCATTTTTATCGTTATGGCCTAGGCTTACAGACAGTGGATCTTACAGGTACTAAAAGCTGGGATGAAATTATTCAGAAAGTAGCCGAATTTTCAAAAAATAATCCTTCAGAATGGATTATAGGACGAGGTTGGGACCAGAATGATTGGGCTGTAAAAGAATTTCCCAGTAAAGAGCGACTCGATAGCCTGTTACCTGACAAACCTGTTATTCTAACCCGAATCGATGGCCATGCAGCGATTGCGAATCAAAATGCTCTACAAAAAGCGAATATTAAACCAGGACAAACCCTTACAGGGGGTACAGTAGAAGTTCGAAATGGGAAGCTAACAGGTATTCTGATAGATAATGCCATGGATCTGGTTGGTAGAATTATTCCTGCACCAAACCAATCGGATATTGAAAAAGCATTGCTGGATGCACAACAAAATTGCTTTGCAGTAGGATTAACTACTGTGGATGATTGTGGCCTGATGGCAAACGAAGCAGAAGCTATTGATGCACTGCAAAAAAGTGGTAAGCTTAAAATGCGTGTGTATGTCATGCTGAGTGATGACTCTACCAACTACGCCCGTTATTTATCCAAAGGCCCTTATAAAACAGACAAGCTAAACATTCGAAGCTTTAAAATTTATGGTGATGGGGCGCTGGGATCAAGAGGTGCCTGCCTGCTTGAGCCTTATGCAGACAGGCATGACTGGTCAGGATTTTTACTGAGTAAACCTGAGCATTTTCGCAAAATAGCTCAGCTACTAGCCAATACAGATTTTCAAATGTGTACTCATGCTATTGGGGATTCTGCCAACCGGGAAATTTTAGAGATTTATGGTGAAGTACTCAAAGGCAAAAATGACAAACGCTGGAGAATTGAACACGCACAGGTTGTCAATGAAAAAGATTTTGCAATGTTTGCCAACTATAATGTAGTTCCATCAGTACAACCTACACATGCTACTTCTGATATGTATTGGGCAGAACAACGTTTGGGCTCTTCGCGTGTCAAATATGCGTATGCATACAAAGATCTGTTGAAGCAAAATAACTGGCTTCCATTAGGAACAGACTTTCCAGTTGAAGATATCAGCCCATTTAAAACATTTCTAGCTTCAACATTCCGCGTAGATGCCAAAGGATACCCACAGGGAGGATTTCAGAAAGAGAATGCCCTTACACGTGAAGAAACCCTTAAGGGTATGACAATATGGGCTGCTAAATCTAATTTTGAAGAAAAAGAAAAAGGCAGTCTGGAACCTGGAAAATTTGCCGACTTTATCATTTTGAATCAGGATCTGATGAAAGTTGAATCGCAAAAAGTGCTGGAGACGAAAGTAATTGCAACCTTTGTAGGAGGAGAGCAGGTCTATAAGAAATAATCTACAAGAAATAATATTAATAACTACACATTCTGTAGTCACTCAAAAGTTTCACTAGAAGCTTACGCCTTTTAGTGAAACTTTTTTGTTTGCGCATAGTTCACGGCATGGCTCCTCAATAGGGCGGACTCGGTTGCCTGGCCACGAAAGAGAGTTTTGATCAGAACTCACGGCGATTTTATTTTAATCTGAACTCCGGTCAATTTTTCTCTTGTTTATTATTCACGGCAAAACTTTTTTTGATCGGAATTCACCACAAAGATTTTCTGAATCACAGATGATACGAATTTTCCTAGTAGGAAAGAACTATTATAACAACCTGCTTTATCTGTAATGGCTTGGCTAACTATATAATGGTGTTAGATAAACTATTCCAAATAAAACAACTCCCTATCCAATCTTTATACATTCGTGTACTTATCCTAAATACAATAATATGATCAGTTTAAAGTTCACAGAAAAGATATAGTAAACAGGTTATCCACCTGATTTTTATACAATACAAAGAGAATCAACTCAGATTTATCTCAATAGGCTTATCTATCAGTTCATAGGATGCAGTCTTTCCCTTAAACCTACACTTTCCATTTACAATCAAGGTTTCCCACTGTGTAGTCACATTACGCACACCAATCGGATAAATAGTTACTTTGTTTTTACTCACATGAATTCGTAAGAAGTTTTTGTATCCTTCATACCGGAAGGATGAAAAAGCCTCATTATAATGTATATGAAAGAAATAGGTACTGCAAAAAAGATAACATCCCATCAGAAACGAACCTAAGAACCCTGCAACTCCCACTAACTCAACAATCAGCAAAGCTAGTAAGGTTACATTAATTCCGAAGTCATTGGTATGTTTGTTAGCCAGATTCTTTTCTATCTGGCTGACGTCCTGTCCCAGTAACCAATAGTTGAACCGGCTCAGTCCCCATAGAAAGAAGAAAAGAAGCAATACCTGTAAAATACCATGAATAGCACCGGCAAATTTAAAATGGTTTTTCTTTCCCTTCTCTCCTGTCTGATTGTCTGCAAATCCAATAAATCCACTGACCAGAATAATGACCAGAATAACAGCCATAGGGCTATGCTGTAGAAAATTGGCAGTATTGCGCACAAAATCTTTTAATGTATAGGAACCAGCTAGCTGACTGATTAGTGATCGATCACCTACAGGTACAGAGCTTTGCAGCATCCAGACAATAATCAGAAATAAGATTCCCAGTACTATTCCAAATCCTGGATTTAAAAACGGAAAGAGAAAATTCTTAAAAGCCAGCGTATGTGATTCATCTTTATTTGGGAAACGTGCCTGTAACCCTAATTCTTCAGTAATGCCATTGGCATGTAAGCCTGTCAGTTTTTCTTTTAAAAAATGCGTTGGATGCAAAAAAGCCCCACCTCCTCCTGCTGTAATATTGTGAATCACCGATTTTGTCTTTCCATTTGTACGTACACCTGTGTAGTGGGAATAGTGATGAAGGTCTCCTGTAAGGGTAGCAATTAAAGAAAGTCCTTGCTCATCAATACATTTTCGCTGAAAATAAGTGAGTCGTTCATAGGAGTAGTCTGTCAGGTGATGTGTATGAAATACCCAAGATGGTTCTGCTGTACAAAGAATTATCTTATCTCCTTCTTTCATCTTCTCAGGACATTTTAACCCCTGAAAATAGCTAAGTTGTGGTTGATCAATCTCTGAATTGAGTTGGACATCCAATCCCCATAACCACACATTTTCAGTTAGCTTTATAGCAAAATAACTTCGGCTCTGGCGTGTATGCAATCTGCCCCATTTTCGTCCCTGTGTGAATAGTTTCAGAAATGTACCTAGACCATCATACCAGTCATGGTTGCCCGGTATAGCATACAGATAAGTCTTTTCAGCTTCTGTCTCATCACAATTTTCAGGAAAGGCTGCTTCGTAGAGATACTTGGTACGTCTGTTATATTCATCCAGACTGGGTGTAGGATATACCTCGTCTCCACCCATAATGATAATTTTGGCTGAGGGTAGTACAGTATTAATTCCATCTACATGTACCTCCAGCTTTTCCTGAGCCAGCAAATCAGCCATTGTATAGGTAGAGTTGAATCCATCTCCCAGATCTGAAATATAATCTACCCATATTTCATCTGGAGCCCGATCTATATGATTTTGATTATCGTCTGACAAATCCAGTGCAGCCTGAATCTCACGACGATCTGAGTAATTACCAAAAACTCCAGAGATTACACTTCTTAATCCGGTAAGAGCCAATTGCTTGACATCATACCATTTTACCATAGATTGTTGCTGAAAGCCTTTTTTCTTCATTGGATTCTGGTATAAGGGTACTAATTGGATATTCTCCAAAAAAATAGCAGGCTTGTATATAAAAAACAAGCCTGCTCACTCTTTATGCAATCTATTTTCTTACACTAATACCTATCATACTTTATGGCTGCTTTTTGTCTCCTATATATCGTTCCATAAACTCATAAATACGTAACATACGATCAATCCGCTGACGTACATTACCTGAACGACTCAATTCATGGGTTGCTCCTGGCATACGTACATACTCTACATCTCTTCCCAATATTTTTAAGCTTTTATATAACATTTCGCTCTGAATCACACCTGTTCGCAAGTCATTTTCGCCATGTTTAATCAACAAAGGAGTTTTAATATTAGTTACGAATGTCAAAGGAGAGTTATCATCCAGCACTTTCTGTGCTTCCCACGGATAGCCAAAATAGTTTGGAGTTAGACGCCATGCATTTCCTTCCCCCATAAAGGTAGTTAGGTCATACACTCCCCGTTGGGCAAAGGCTGCTTTAAACCGATTATCATGTCCTACAATCCAGGCAGTAAGATATCCCGCATAGGATCCACCTGTAATTACCTGTCTGGTAGTATCTACCCAGGATTCTTTGGCAGCTGCTGTTGTAGCACTCAATACATCACTGGCAGGTCCTGTTCCCCAATCACGGTAGTTAGCCTTCATGAAATCTAGTCCGTATCCACCGGAACCTCTTGGGTTAGCATACACAATACCATATCCTTTGGAACAGAAAAACTGAAACTCATGCCACATACTTTGCTCTCCTGGCCCCCACATAGCTGTAGGGCCACCATGCATCTCCAGTAATAACGGATATTTCTTTCCGCTCTCTACAAAGGTGGGCTTCATGATCCAATATTCGATAGTTTGCCCTTTGTCATTGGTGAGCGTATGCTTTTCAGGAAGGCTTAGTCTTTTATTTTTTAACCAGGAAACATTCAGGTCAGTCAGAAGTTTTGCTGATTTAAGAGATGCATCCGCCAGATATACTTCAGAAGGATTCACTATTTCTGTCCGGGCATACACAATCTTATTTTTCGAAATATCAAAGTCTGTGATACCTGTAGTATAATCCGACAACTGGTCAATCTTTTTTGTTTTCAGATCATATCGATATACAGGCTGTCCACCATTCGATTGTGCAGAGAAGTATAAAAACTTATTGTCTGAACTAAACTTCAGGTTACCTGCATTCCGGTCAAATGTAATACTGGCAACAGATGCATTACCTACACCCAAAGCTGTGGTAGCGAGTACAGGAATGTTCAGTCCTTCAGAAGCAGATAGCTGAAAAGCCAGAGTTTTACCATCACCAGAAAGTACCGGACTGCTGTATCGTTTCCCTTTCTCACCCAGCAGAAGTTTATAATTACTACCATCTGCATTCATTACAAAAATACGGCTATCCAGATCTCTGTCGGGATGTTGTTCTGTTTCGCTTCCATTGGCTACATAGATAATCTGTTTACCATCTGGAGTCCAGCTAGCTTGTCCAAATGAGTAAAAGCCTTTTGTCAAAGGAGTTAGCGTTGCATTTTCCTTTAGAGCTACTACAGCCAGGTGATTAAAGTTTAGTTCAGGTTCTGTAGTAGATTCTCCCTGAAAAGTAAGACGGTTAATGACTTTCGCTTTCTTATCCTCTACATCTTTATTCAGATACGCTCTGATCTCTTCCAGTGAACCATCCGGATTAGGCTTGGCCTGATCTTTCAGTTTGACAAATTCATTATGTGTGAATCCTGGTTTCTCAAGGCTCCAGGAAGGAGGCTGCTTGGTTGGATTAAACAAACTATCTTTCAGTAATTCACCAAAAGGCAAAGAGACAGCCACTAGAATCTGTTTTCCATCCGGTGCCCATTGAGGGTTGGAGACAGAGTATTTGGATTGGGTTAACTGAAATGCCTCTCCTCCATCCAGCGGCAATACAAACACTTGCCCTTTTCCTTTGACAGTTCTTACAAAGGCGATTTTCCTACCATCAGGAGACCAAACAGGCTGACGAATACTTTCACCACGAGTCAGTTGTTGGGTATTTGTGTTCAGATCTGTCAGGAAAAGCTGAGTGTTGTACTTATAGTCATCTTTGTTATCTGCATCTGGCTCAATAGATGTTACAGTATACACTGCTTTATTCCCATCAGGAGACAAAGCGATATTTCCAGCCTGTTTGATCTTTAACAAATCTGTCATCAAAACTTTTTCAGTTCCGTTCTGAGCCAGAAGAAGTACAAGATGAAATGTACAGACAATAGTTAGAAAGAGTTTCTTCATATATATGGCTTGTTTAGGTTATGGAATAGGACAATGTATTCTTATAATTCTTCTGGTAGGCTTTCGGGTATTCAGATTGCTAAAAATACGGACAAAAACCTATCTGGCAATTCAAATAACAACATCTTCTGTAAGGGTCTGTCTATCAATGTAGAGGAATTTTGCCCAGACTATGTATGATTTTCCACAAAATCCGGGTACAAAAGAAATATAAGTGCCCAAAATAAGCTAAAAAGCCCTTTTCAGACAATGGCAGGGAATTTTATCTATATAGTACAGAAACAAGTTATTCACTATAAACTATCTATCAACTATGTTACGTTGGACATTAATTTTCTTAGTAGTTGCCCTGGTGGCCGCATTATTTGGCTTTGGAGGTATCGCAGCAGGTGCTGCCAGCATCGCGAAAATAATATTCTATATCTTCCTTATTGCCCTAGTTATATCTCTGGTAATGAGTATGCTCCGGAGAGCCTGATAAAATTATTATATACCTGATAGACCCCGTAAGGTCTATCAGAACATTCATCACTTAAAAATAGATTATAAATGGCAAAAAGCTTTACTATATAAGATTCCTCTATATAGTCCCATCTATATATCCTCGATGCACAGTAACACAAGTTGTTACTGTGCTTATTTATTTTATACCTACTCACCTTATATCAAAATAATCCTGCCACTGTAGAAACAATGACAATCCTACCTTTTCCTACAAACGCAAAAGGGTTGACATGTGTGTCAACCCTTTTGCTGTAAAACCATTATCACAGTATTTAGTCTTTGATATCTTCTTTCACTTCTTCAAATGAAGAACGTACGTCAGCTTTGAATTTCTGCCAGTTGGACTTAGTTTGTTTGCCAACATCAGATAAGTAATTATTCATACGGTCTCTGGATTTCTCCAATTTCTTCACTTGTTCATCCAGATTGTCTTTGGCATCGCCGGAAGCATCTTTTGCTTCGGCTCTGAGCTTATCCAATCTTGTATCGAGTTTATCCAGACCTTGCTGAATTTCCAGTTTCAAATCTGCTCTTTCCTTATCCAGTTCTGCATCTGCTTTATCAGCAGCTTGTTCTACTTTATTACCAGAACTGCTCATATTACGGTTTGAAGAACAAGCACCGGCTATCAATCCTAGTGATACCAGAGCTATACCTAATGAAAGTTTATACTTTTTCATAGTTTTTACTTTTAAGCTGTAGGTTGCATCTTTTGTAAAAAAATACTTTCTACAAAACGATACACATTACGGTCTTTACGAATTGAATCAATTTGCTTTAAAATTACCTTCCGGAAATTACCACGTACACCACTGTTGGCAGCAACTTTCAGATAGGCATCAATCATAACTTCTTCCAGCAAGTTCCATGTCTGTAACAAACCAGCCATGTTATTCTGCTGCAGATACTGACCTGCATCAGACCATATGTTTTCAATACGTTTTATCACCTTCTCAGTGATCATGTCTGAACTTTTACCTGAGAACAAAGTTAACTCTGTACGAAAACGACGTGAACTGGTAGCCATCCGCTGAAAAAAAGTCTTCATCAGAGAGTCATCTGTAGTAGCTGCGATTTTGGTATATAATGCAGCTCTGATCTTGTGCAGATCCATAACTTCTGTCAAAGGTGTTAAAGTATGGTCAGTAGTTTCTGATGAAGGAACGGAAGAGGTCAGATTCATGGTTTCCATAAGTTGATAAGTTTGTTTTTGAATAATTGAATTATAAGTGATTTGTTTAGGTACAGGGTTCTATACGAAAATCATACCATATTCGAAAAGGCATTATACAGTCTTCCTTACTAACATGTATAATCCGCCAGAAAACACCATTACAAGTATGTATTCTATTGGTAAAGTATTCCTTTAAAAACATAACCTCATAGATAGAAAAATATTTCACAACACAATCATCTGTTAATCAAACAATTGCCAATCTAATAAAAAGAAATATACAGATATAGTTTTTTATTCTTTTCTTCAAATGAAAGAGGAGAAACACAGATTCCTGTCTTCTGAATCTGTAGAACACTTTCCACAAACTACTGACAAGCAGACAGCTATCATGATAAATTCCCCATATCAAGCCTCCTTCTTCTGACTTCTCATCTATTAGAATCAGGATTTGTAATGAGCATGCTTTTTTCTATTCTCAAAACACAGCCTACCTATACTTCAATCAGCGTAAAACACAGGCATATTACCAACCATCAAAACAATGAATAACCTTATTACTTAAACAGTTACTGACAATATGACAAAAGCAAAAACATCTACCCACCCAAGTATACAGGTAGCCGGCATGGGCTCTATCCTACATAGTAAAGGAACCTATTTTAGAGTATGGGCTCCACATGCTGAAAAAGTATATGTGACAGGTACATTCAATAAATGGGCTAAAACCAAAAACGAATTACAACCCGAAGAAAATGGCTATTGGGGATGCAATGTAGAAAATGCCCAGGCGGGACATGAATACAAATACATTATCCATACAATGGATGGCCGTAAGCTATCCAGAAACGATCCTTATGCACGGGTAGTAACCAACTCTGTTGGTAACTCAGTTATTTATGATGCTCATTCGTTTGATTGGGAAGATGACGCCTATCAGATGCCAAGCTGGAACGAATTGGTGATCTATGAACTCCATATTGGCACATTCAATGTAACAGAAGAAGGCAAACCAGGTGATTTTTATTCTGCCATTGATCGGTTGCCTTATTTGAGAGCACTGGGGGTTAATGCAGTTGAAATTATGCCTCCATTTGAGTTTGCAGGAGATTACTCCTGGGGATATAATCCTGCCCACCCTTTTGCTATTGAGTCAGCTTATGGCGGTCCGGATGCCTTTAAGTCATTTATCAAAGCCTGTCACAAAAACAATATAGCTGTGATATTGGATGTAGTGTATAATCACTTTGGACCCAGCGATATGGACTTGTGGCAGTTTGATGGCTGGAGTGAAAACAATAAAGGCGGAATCTATTTCTATAATGACTGGAAGTCAACTACTCCCTGGGGAGATACACGTCCGGATTATGGCAGAGGAGAAGTGCGGCAATACATTCGGGACAATGCCTTAATGTGGCTTGAAGAGTATCGTTGTGATGGTCTTCGAATGGATATGATCCCCTACATCCGTAATGTGCATGCAAACGAAAACCCTGCCGACAACTTGCATGACGGATTCAGCCTTTTACAATGGATTAACCGGGAAATCTCAGAGAAATATCCCAACAAGCTTACCATTGCAGAAGATTTACATGGAAATGACTTTGTGACAGCGAAAGTTCAGGATGGCGGTTGTGGGTATGGCTCCCAATGGGATGCTGATTTTGTACATCCAATCCGGGATGTTATTATCACTATGCATGACAATGACAGAAATATGGATGCTGTTACTCATGCACTGACACGCCGTTACAATCTGGACTCGTTTGGACGAGTAGTCTATACAGAATCACATGATGAGGTAGCGAATGGCAAAGCGCGTGTAGCAGAAGAAATCTCTCCCGGTGATGTAACGAACTATTATTCAAAGAAACGAGCAGCATTAGGTGTGGCGATGGTATTAACAGCGCCGGGCATTCCGATGTTATTTCAGGGACAACCTTTACTGGAGGACAAATGGTTCTCAGATACAGATCCGGTAGACTGGAACCGTTTCTCGGATGTAAAAGGGATTATTAAACTACACCGTGACCTGATCTATTTACGCACAAACCGTCATGAGACTACCAAAGGGTTAATGGGTCAGCACATACATATTTTGTATGTACATCATGAAGATAAAATAGTAGCCTACCATCGCTGGATGGAAGGTGGTCCGAAAGACAGTGTAGTTGTAGTGCTGAACTTCAGAGATCAGGAACATACACACTATACTATTCCGATGCCGACTAAGGGAAAATGGAAAGTGCGTTTTAATAGTGATTGGGGTGGATATGATGATGAATTTACAGATCATCCTGTGTATGACACTGTTGCCAAAGCCGATCAGAATGGTGCCTTTGCGACAGTATCCATAGCTCCTTATGGCGCAATCATTCTATCTCAGGATTAGAAATCAGGCAGATTGATTAAAACAAAAACGGCTTCACTAGGTTGAAGTCGTTTTTGTTTTGTAATAAGTCCTGCAAGAAAGTTATTTTATAATCTATGACTAAATAACAGTCTGAGAATATTCTACCTCATTTGTAATCTTTTGTAGACCTTGTAACTCTGGAATAATCTCATCCAGTTCAGAAGCAGCTAACTCCTGCATTTCTTTATCTCCTGTCTCTGTATCCTGTCTCAGTAGTTGTAGTAACTTCTCTAGCAAGGGCAGTAATTCACTAATTTTTACAGGTGTCAGCTCGCGTGGCACCTCCATTTCTTCTTCATCATCCCAATCATAGGTCTGTTCCGGATGAAGTATCTCCTGCTCTTCAGCAGTGAAATTTTCTTTTACCAATGCATCGCCATTGGTATAGACAGATGCCATATGAAACAGGAAGGATTTACTATATACAACAGATGATTCTGTTGGAGTCTTTAAGTTTAGATGAGTTTCCAAGTGAGTATAGTTTGATATTACTCATTTATTAGATATAAGCGACTATTAGTAACTGTTTAGAGGTATCCTTTTAAATAAGACAATACCCCCTTTGTTAAATTATTGACCATTGTGAGCATAGATTGTGAACCTACACTATCGGATTTATTTTAAAACTTTCTCATAAATCTCATTCAACAGGCTTTGCCTCATTTTTGAACTCCGTTGGTTTAGAAGTAGTATGATACCCCAATTTTTAGCCCTATTGTAACATATAATCGAAGATTGTCCCATAGAATCTCCTGATTTTAAGTAGATTGTATTTTTATCATCTGTCATGATGTTTATACCCAATCCTATTTCTCTATTTTCATCTTTATAGAAAACTTTTTCTGTAAGAATAGCCGCTTTACCTATTTCAGTTTCTTCATTTAAGACCACTTTTAAAAACGTAACCATATCAGAAGCACTGGATTTTACTAATCCGGCAGATGCAGTGATATTCCATTGTAAGAATTCCTGAATCCCACCATCCGCATTATGACCAACTGTTCTATTTTTGACATTGAAATCTTTAGTCAATGTATTTGTTAGTTGTAACGGCTCTATCATTTTTTCTCTGATAATTTCAGCATAACTCCTCCCATACACCTTTTCCAATATCTGCCCAAGCAATGTATATCCAATAGTGGAATAACGATAGCTACCATAATCAATGAGTTCACTGCAATTATTGATCATGGTAGTCAATGTTTTTTTAGTTACACTATTTATAGGTTGCTGTGGATTTAGCTCAATGAGTTTTCCAAAATCGATATCAGGTAAGCCTGATTGATGAGAGGCCAGGTCAGAAATCTTTATTTTATTTTTAAGGTTTTTACGTAAGACATATCCTTTGGGAAGGAAGTCATCAATATAATCATCTGCTTTTATTTTTTTATCGATAATTGCCTGTGCAACTAAATTTGAAGTTAAAATCTTCGTGATAGATGCAATTTCAAATACTGAGTTTTTAGTAATTGCTATTTGACTTTCTGCATTCAGATTACCATAGGCAGTATAGTATTCTTCATTATTCCTGATAAAGCCAACACTAATACCTACATCAGGATTTTTTTGATAGTTATCCTTTATTAATGAGTCAATCTGTTTGGAGAGATCTTGCCCAAAAGAAAAGGTGCTGACTAATAATAGAACTGTCAAGAGTTGTAGTGAAGTTTTCATTGTATCGGTTTTTGTGTTAAAAATATTCGATACAAATGTGAGAAAGGGATTAATGCTATGCGACCGAATAAAAATAGTCGAACGCATTTGTTTCAAAGAATATGTACGAATAGTAGCAAAAACAAGTACGAATAATTACAAACTACTGCTTTACAAAGTTTTACGGTAAGCAGTTGGCGTACTACCTGTGTGCTTTTTAAAAGCCGTATTAAAAGAAGATTTTGAATTAAAGCCTACCTCATAGAGAATTTCCAGAATAGTTACCTTACTTTTTGTATCATCTCTTAAGATATCCATAGCCCTCTCTATTCGATAGGAATTAATAAAATCGTAAAAGTGCTGGTCTAATGTATGGTTAATTAAAAGAGACAGATCCCGAACAGGCATTTCAATATCAGTAGCAACATCCTGAATGGTTAAATCTGGATTAAGAAATGGATTTTTCTCAACCATGTACCTCTTTAGTTTCACTAACTCTTCACTATGTTCTTTATCATTTGTAACTAATTGCTCACTCTGTTTCTTTTCAGAAATTATATCTTTTACAAGCTTTAATTTCGAATCAACATTTCTGAATAGGCTTGGGTTATTCAGGGCTTTGTATAAATACCAACTAATTATGAGCAACTCAAATAAAAAAAGCCCGATTTTCAGCCACTCTAAAATGTGGGGATACTCGATAAACTTAAAGACGTTCTTTGCTAACGCAATAAAATAAAACCCTGATAGTGCCAGCGTAAACTGAAGTAACCAATTAAGTGACTCAATATTGGCTCCTGCATAGTTTTCAAGATATACTCTTTTTGCTTTTCTTAAAAGCAAAAAAGCTGCAAGAATGTATGCTACAATTTGACTATGTATGAGAATATGATTGAGTTGTATCTCCAACCTGCTACTGCTCTGTGAAAGAAAACCAATTTTAGAAGCGAGATCTACAATGTAAAAACGCGGTATCAGAATTAAATTAGCTAGTAAAAAAGGAATAATATGAAGCAAATGTTTTGATTTTAGCTTAAAATCAGAATAGCAGACAGATAAGAGATATAAATAGAATGTAGGGAGTTGCAAGAAAAAAAGTGAACTTCTGAATATTCTTGCATATAAAGGAATGTCAAACAAATAGTCTAGATTTCCACTAACATCAATTGCAGTTAAAAGTAGAAAGAAAGCAAAAAGGCGATTACTTAACTTATGTTCTGTTTTGACCGTGCCCAAAAACAATGACAGAAATAATGAGATGAAAATTGTTAGTATAGTGGTTGTAACCAATAAATTAATTTTATCCATTAATCATTTTTTATTTTTCAATACTTATTTCTAGAAAAGTTTTGAGCTTTTAGACAAACTTTTATGCTTTCATTTTTCTGGCTTTTGACTTGATTTCTATGCAGGAATATAAATAAAAAAGGGACAAAGAAGAGTCCTTCTTTGTCCCAAGCCGTAGTCCATACGGGAATCGAACCCGTGTTTCATCCGTGAAAGGGATGCGTCCTAACCCCTAGACGAATAGACCGTTGTTCCTTAATCGGGGTGCAAATGTATGTGAATATTTTAAAAAACACATACATTTGACAAAAAATATTTTCACAAAAAAGCCACAAAGCACCTAATAGGCTAGTAATCAAAAATATAGCTCTGTAACTTTTTTTCTCTCAACTTACCTTTCCCATTAGGCCAACCCTCTTTTCAGGACTATTCTTCGCATTTTCAGCTACACTATTCAATAAAGCAACAGAGATATTTCCTCCATCAAAGACGCATGTCAACTTATCTCCATGAATAGCTTCTACAAACCGAAGGTTGAGTTGTAAGGTAGTATCATTTATCCAGGTAGCTGTACCAGCTATTTTTGAAGGTACAGGGTTTCTGCCAGCTACTGAAAAAATATACGGAACAGAATCTTTGTTCACAAACCAGTTCTGCCATCCAAACTTTATTGTATGTGGTCCACTTGCTGTCTTTATTGTCAGACTACAAGCATCTTTTGTAAAGTCAAACTGTAGTTGTGTAGCGCCATATTCATTCTTTTCCAGTTGAATGACTTTCTTATTCCACTTTGCAGCAGATGGAGACTGCACATTTCCTGTAGGAACCGATAATTTTAAACCACCCAGTTCTTTTTTCAATTCTGTTAAAGTAGTAGCATCTTCGTTTAGCTTACCATCTTTAATTCCGGGAAGCAGATGTTCATACACAACGTTCATTGATTTTTGCATATCCCAGCTTTCACTTGTTACAACCAGTACGGCATCATATTGTGGCATAACAAAGCAGTATTGTCCAAATGCACCATCACCCCGATAAAAACCAGGTTTGCACCGCCAGAACTGATATCCATACCCCTGGCTCCAGTCTCCATCCCCAGCCTGTGAGGTCGTTTGTGCTTTGGTAGCATCATCAACCCAGCTTTCTGTCAGGATTTCCTTTCCGTTCCATTTGCCTTTCTGCAGATACAACTGTCCAAGTAAGGCAATGTCTTCTGTTTTTACACGCAACCCATATCCGGCAGTATTTAGTCCCTGAGGTGAGACTTCCCAGTCATAATTTTTAATACCTAATAGCTGAAACAGACGCGGCTCCAAATATTGCGTCAGTGTCTGCCCCGTCTTTTTATGTACAATTGCTCCCAGCATATAGGTTGCTCCTGTATTATAGAGAAAATGCGTTCCGGGCTGAAAGGCTACCGGCTGGCTCAGAAAAGTTTTTGTCCAGGTTTGCTGTTTCTCCTGATCCCGTAGTTTAGGCATAGTATCCTCTCCATGTCCGGTATTCATAGTAAGCAAATGTTTTACTTTCATCTGCTTTAAATTCTCATCCGGAGAGGAAGGCGCTTCATCTGCAAACAAAGACAATACAGAATCTTCGACACTTAGCTTTCCTTCCTTCACCAACAATCCAATAGCAGTACTCGTAAAACTTTTAGACAGTGAATATAACGTATGTTTATACTCAGCAGCAAACGGTTGCCACCATCCTTCTGCAATTACTTTTCCATGACGCAATAACATAAAGCTATGCCAGTCTATGTTGGAAGTACTGGTAGCTTTTATAAAATTAAGAATTGCAGAAGAAGAAACACCTTGTGATTCAGGACTTGTACGCGCCAATCCTGAAATACCTTTCTGATTCAGCATGCTACCATACAGGTAATCTGTGGGAAATAAGCCAATGCCCAGAGCGGTAGCTCCGATACCTTTTATAAAATCTCTTCTGTTTGTGCTCATTGTAATGGTTGGTGAAAAGTGGCAGAATTGTAGTGTCTACCTATTGCCAGAAGTGGCACATGCTCAGTATAGTAAGAGCTTCGTAAACATGAGCAATCTACAATATTTTAAAGAAAATATTCTATTATTTATCCCTATTACAAACCACTCATTTATTAGATAGCATAAAACAGAAATATGAGTCATCCCGAATTTTGATAAAAAGAATATCAGATCCTTTAGAATAGTAGAAACAAAAGAGTTACAAAGAGAGTTATATTCACTTCAATCGCGAGTGGCTGTGTAGGTGCGCAGGGAATCTTTTCTCCGCGAGGTTGGCCTTTGGCCTGCGGGCGGAAGGATCGGAGAAAAGTGCCTTTTTTTGCTTCGTTTTTTGGGCAAGCAAAAAATGAAGAAGCCACAAGTAGAGTGAAAAAAGGAACAATAATCAAACTCAGGAAGAGAGATTTTTCAAAAATAAACCCAAGCCTATACTATTCTCAAAAATATAGGCTTGGGTTTTATTCATATCCAACATTCGGGATCACTCATGTTTCCGGTAAAAAAGTAATCAACAGTCAGCTCTCCTATTGTTGAGCATACATCACAATAGAGGCTTTGGCAATGGTATTTCCAAACAAGTTAAATCCCACATACGCAGGACTGGCATTTTTGTCCAGGGAAAGTTTGCTCTTCAAGGCATACACGGTAATCAAATACTCATGTGGGGCACCTGGAGGCGGGCAAGGACCGATGTATCCTGGTGCACCAGCATCTGTTACACTTTGTATAGAACCAGCAGGGGCCAATGCTTTACTGATGTCTCCAGCTCCCGCTTTCAATTCTGTAACATTAGCAGGAATATTAAATATCACCCAATGCCAGAAACCACTTCCTGTAGGTGCATCTTTGTCATAAATAGTGACAGCAAAGCTTTGGGTTCCGGCAGGAGCATTTTCCCAGTATAGTTGAGGAGATATATTGCTTCCATGACATCCAAAGCTATTGGCAAATTCTTTCTGAGTAGCTTGTCCTCCAACTTCCTTACTCTTCAACGTAAATGTCTGGGCCATTGCCATAGTGCCAATCATCAGGCAGGCTGTAAATAATGCAAGTCCTTTTTTCATTGTATCTGTTGTTTTATTAGTTACAATGCAAAGGTAGCTGTACCTAAAAAGAGTAGAGTAAGGCTATCAGATCAAAAACTATTGCTAAACGTTCAACTTCTGGTTCTGATACTCTTTAGGGGTAACTCCAAAAGTCTGTTTAAAGGACTGAATAAAGCTGGATAGATTTTCATATCCTACTTTGTAATACACATCACTTGGTTTTTCTTCAGCCTGTTGCAATAGCCTGGCGGCAGTCTCCATTCTGCGTTGAAGCATCCATTTGTTAGGAGATGTCCCATAAAGCTTTGTAAATCGGCGCTTAAATGTCGAAACACTCATATTGCACAAGAATGCAAGTTCTTCTATGGTAACATGATTCTCACTATGTGTTTCAACTGTTTTCCGAATCTCAAAATCACTCTGATCTTCCTGGATACAGGTACGCAAGCCTAATAGCTTCTCAGGAAATCTATTTGCCAGATACAACATAATCTCTTCAAACTTCAGTTGCGCCATTTCTTCAGGAACTCTTTTGCTCGCAGATAACATAAGACTCAATGAAGTAATATAATTTTTCAGAAAGTCATCTTTCTCAAAAACTACAAAGGGCTCATCTGATGCTTTCTTTCCAGAAGAACGGGTAAATAGATCAGCGTATTTCAAAAAGAAATCTGTTAACACTTTATTATCAAAAAACAACAACGTACTGCTATAGCCACCCTGCTCTGAAATAAGCTTTTCAGTCATCAGACAATTACCGGAAGACAACAACAGAAACTGGGAAGAGTCAATACGAGCATGTTTTTGCGAGTACGAAACCACTTTTTGCCCTTCTGTGAGAAAGCTAAACAGATTCTGGTTTAATGTTACCCGATTTTTTGTTGAATTTTCGTTTGCCCGATAACTCACTATATGTATTCCCTCTGCAAATACAGGCTCGGCAGATGCAGCTATCAGGTCATATGGCAGTGAATGGATATTCAAGTTCACAATAGAGAGAAGACGTGTATTTCAACAAAGATACTTTTATTCTTTTGGATTGAATACAGAATCAATATCCTATATTTTCCTACCACGTAATATCACTCTATATTACTATAAAATAATTCTTTCCCGCCACATGTATCTTTGTAGGTAAATATCTTCACGACCAAGCCTAAATCATTGAAGGATAAATAGCTGCTCATATTCTGAACATCAACATGTTATTTAATTCATTTGAATTTCTGGCATTCTTCTTACCTATCACCTTAACGGTATACTTCCTGTTAAACAACTATGGATTTGACAAACCAGGTAAAGTATGGCTGTTAGTCTGCTCACTATTCTTTTATGCATGGTGGAAGCCTATCTTCCTTTTACTGATATGCACCTCTATGGTCATCAACTATTTTGCAGGCCAGAAATTAAATTATATTGAAAATCCAAAAACCCGTAAGATATTTTATATCACCTGTCTTCTGGGTAACTTGTCTGTATTGCTCTACTACAAGTACACCAACTTCATTATAGATAATGTCAATCTGCTACTTACAGAAGATATCGTTATTGATAAGATCGCACTTCCTCTGGCAATCAGTTTCTTCACCTTTCAGAAATTCGCCTACATTACAGATAGCTACAAAGGTGAAACCAAAGGATATGACTTTCTGAATTTCTGTCTGTTTGTCGCATTCTTCCCACAACTCATTGCAGGTCCGATCGTTCATCATAAAGACATTATGCCGCAGTTTCAGGATGAAAGTAAAAAACGATTCAATACAGAGAATTTCCTGAAAGGGCTATATATATTTCTACTTGGACTGATAAAGAAAATTGCCATTGCAGATACATTTGCCATTGTTGCGAATGCGGGCTATGGTGATGCAACTCACCTGTCATTTGCAGATAGCTGGATTACATCCATTGCCTATGCTGTACAGCTTTATTTTGACTTTAGCGGCTATTCAGATATGGCCATTGGAGCTGGGTTATTATTCAATATCACATTACCTATCAACTTTAACTCACCCTACAAAGCTACCAATCTGCAGGATTTCTGGAGGAGATGGCATATCACCTTGGGCAATTTTCTTCGGGAATACATCTATATTCCATTAGGAGGAAACCGCAAAGGAGAATTGCTTACTTTAAATAATCTAATGATAACCTTTCTGGTAGGTGGAATATGGCATGGCGCAAACTGGACATTTCTTATCTGGGGATTTATGCATGGATTCGGATTGGTAGTACATAGATTATGGCAAAAGACCAAAATTAGTATCCCTGACAGCGTTGGTTTGCTCATCACTTTGTTATATGTCAACTTTGCCTGGGTATTCTTTCGGGCTACCTCTGTGGGTGATGCACTAGCTGTGTTAAAAAGCATGATAGGGATAGGTTCTGTCAGCTATACAGGTTCAAAAGTACTAACCGATATTTATATCTATCCTACTTTACTGGCAGGAATGTTCTTCCTGTTTTTGAAAAATCCGCCACAACTTGCCAAGGAGTTCCGATTCAATACACAGCACCTGTTGTATATGCTAGGGCTTACTCTGATAGGGCTGATTTACCTGAACTCTATCACCTCCAATGACTTCCTTTATTTTGATTTTTAATGTAAGAAGATCAACACCTGATATTTTAATCCATCATGAATAGCAAAAAGTTTCTTTTTACGTATGTTATACTAACTCTTGTGTTGGTAACTCTTATGGCTGGAATCAATTATTTTATTGATATATATGGACTATTCAGAGGAAAGAAAGATCGTAAAGTATATATCAATGAACGGACATCCAAATACCTGATGTCCTATCGGTATATCCCTGAAAATTTTGAAGGCTTTATTATGGGCCCTTCACTGTCTGCAAACTTAAATCCTGAACAAATAAAAGAATACAGGATATATAATGCCAGCATTATGGGAGCTAATATCTCCGAACTCAATTATCTGGTTGATAACATCGTAGAACGGGGAAATATGAAGTTCGCTATTATCTGTCTGGACCCTTATCTGACCAAGGATCACGGACGAAAAAGTGCCAATATCACAACAGAAGAATATTATGGAGCATTGGGTTCTACTAACCTGCTCAAAACGTATCTTTTGTATTTTGTCCGAAATAATAACATAGCACCTCATCGCTATGCTCCGGATTTACATAATACAGTAGGTTGGAACAATTTTGAAAAAGAAACACACAATATAGATTCCAAACGTTCTATTGAGGAAAAGGCAGCTAAACGACAATACGAAAAAACAGAGATTGATCCGGTTGCCTATAAGGAACTTAATACAACACTGATCAAACTTCGTCATAAAAATATTAAAATAATCGGTTATTTTAGTCCTGTACCCTATAAGCTCTACCAATTAGGTAAATCAGATTACCATAAATTTGAAAACGATATCAGTGCCTTATTCACTAAAAATGATGTTTTAATTAATCTGAATGAAGACCAATACAAAGACATTACCAATGACTACAATACATTTATTGACCATGGACATTTGAGTGCAAATGGACAACGCTTTGTTTTAAGTGTACTGGAGAGAGAGTTAAAGCAGTTATTTCGCCCTAAAGTAAATTATGCGTCCAACTAACGCTATCTTGATTCGAAATTACTGTTAGAGGCTATTATTCTATAAACAATCCATTATTTGGGTAAATGTATTTCAAAACGGGTTCCGACATTTTCTTTACTTTTAACAACTACCCAGCCTTGTAATACTTCCACCTGTGTTTTTACCAGAAAGAGTCCATACCCTTTTCCTTTTACATGGGTATGTAAACGCTGATACAGACCAAATATCTTATACAATTCCGCATCTTCCAGGTCAAAACCGATTCCATTGTCTTCTACACTTAGAATATTTTCTTCCTCTGTGGAAGATATATGAATAGAAACCCAAGGAATTCGGTCAGGTGAACGATACTTAAGAGCATTTGAAATAAGGTGATATAGGATACTCTCCATATAACTCCGGATTGTAATAATCTCAGGAACCTCAACCCTACTATCTATTTTTGCGTGTGTATTTTCTATCTGATCATTAAACAGGTCCACCGTATAACTCACAAGTCTTGCTGTATCAATCTTTTCTTTATAGTGATCAACATTATTTTTGATAGATAATATGGACGTGAGGTCACTAATGGTTATATCCATTTCATGAGCTGCTTTATGCAGTAAGGCTACCAATTCATGGTCAGAAGAGGTTGTATCCTCATCCGTATCGGTTTCCATCAAATGCAGTAAACCTAGAATACGGGCTACAGGTGCTCTCAGATTATGGGAAACAATATAGGTAAACTGTTGAATATCCTGATTTTGCTGAGTCAGATTCGAAACTGTAGCCTCCAGTTCTATTGTTCGGGCCTGTACTTGTCGCTCCAGGTCTTTATTCAGAAATTCAATCTCCTGATTACGCTGATGCAGATTGTCCATTAATATAAGCTGCGTTTCATTGCTAGCCTGTAACTCTTCGTTACTGGCACTTAGTTCTTCACTCACAGCTGCAAGTTCTTCATTCTTATACTCCAGATTCAGTTTTTGTGAATGCAATAGTTGGTTTGTACGAATCTTCTCTCTGACGATATAGGTCAGTAACAAAGAAGTCAGTACAAGTCCTCCTATCACTGTGACAAAAATAATCTGTTGCTGTCGTTCACGACTTTCAGCTAATAACAGTCTGTATTCACTTTCCTTCTTTTCCAATTCAAAAGAAGATTTCAACCGAATCTCCCGAATAATCTGACTCTGGTCAAAAAGTAGTTTGCTCAGGCTATCTGCCCAAAATAGACTTTGTGTTGCTAATTCATGTCTACCAGTCTTCTGGTAATATCTGGCTAATTGTTTATGAAATGTATAGTTCAGTTCAGCATTATGAACGTTTTTTTGAAATTCAATAGCTTTCTCATAATAATCCTGCGCCTGATTGGACTGTTTTGTATATTCATATACTTCGGCTATAGACAGACTGACAGTCAGTGCCTCATCCCAGAATTTGCGAGAAAGAGCTATATCCAAATCTTGAAAGTAAAAAGACAAAGCTTTTGTGTAGTTTCCCTCCATCTTATAGCTATTCCCAATACCCCTGGCAGCAATTCCTATCCAGACGGTATCTTTATAGGTTCTGGCGGCCTGCATTGACTTTTCAAAAAAACGGATAGCCTTGGAGTAGTTTTTCATCTCGCTATAGGCCAGTCCAATAGTGTTAAAAGTAGATATGTACCCACGTTTATTCAATGAATCCGGTGAAGATCTGACTATCTCCTGTAAATTAGCAATACAATTAGTATAATCTTTCACCTTGTAATAGAGATCCCCAACAAGGTAACGTATACGCAGAATGAATGCATTTTTATGTAGTTTTTCAAAATACAGGAGAGCCTGCTGATAGAATTTCAGTGCCTGTGAAGACTTATGTACACTTTGGTTGAGATTTCCCAGCTTAATACAGATAAGACCTGCTTCAGGATATAATTGCTCGTCAAGAGCCTGTTTTAACGTAGCCTCATATATACTGTCTGACTTATTAAAGGATCTCTCACCATAATACATTGCACCTGCCAGCATATAAAAGTAGATCTGTGTTTTGGGTTCAGCAGATTGCTCAGCCAGAGTGATCACTTTCTGCAATTCATACGCACGCCGGTTATCAGATAAATGTTCAAAATCGGAAGTATATTTTTCAATTAGCGCTTCATAGGTCTCCACAGAGGTCTCAGGCATTTGAGCCACAATCTGATTAAGATTGGTAACCTGAGTAAAAGCAACTGTAAAGAGAAAGAAGAGTGATAGACTTAAAAATATATTTCGTATAAAAAGCATACGTATATTCTGGCGGTTCCGTGCGTCTTATTAAGTAAAGTCTTTTTTTAATTAAATCCAATTGTTAAACCATCTTGTTCAAAATTATGACAATAGAAACATCTTAAAGGCGTATTTCCCTGAAAAAAATACCATTGACAGATAAATACCAAATAAACAAAAAGTCAGGCATCTGATACCTGACTTTTCAATATAGTCTAGCTCTTAACTAGGTTTATTTCTCTCTAAAAAGATCAATTAATCTATTTACCAGATCCTGTTTGTAAATATTGCTGACGAAGTTTACTATTCTTCTTGCCATATACAAAATATACCACCAAGCCAATTGCCAGCCATATAATTAATCGAATCCAGGTACCGGCTGGTAAATAAACCATCATAATAATACATGTAATAATTCCCAGAATAGGCACAATGGGAACTAAAGGAGTTTTGAAAGCGCGAGGGGTATCAGGGTTTGTTTTTCGCAGAATCATTACGCCAATACATACCATTACAAATGCCAGCAGTGTACCAATACTTGTCATCTCTCCAACTACACTGATAGGAACCAAGCCTGCAAACAAACTAATAAATGCACACAATAGAATATTGGACTTATAGGGCGTACGAAACTTTGGATGTAATTCCGAAAAAACAGCTGGAAGCAATCCATCTTTGCTCATAGAATAAAAAACTCTTGATTGTCCCAATAAATCAACCAGAATAACAGATGTATATCCAACCAGAATTGCCAGAATAATCACGGGGCTCAACCATGCATAAGGTGTTTTCTGAATAGCGATAGCTACTGGAGCAGCACTGTTTTTAAATTCGGTATAATTTGCCAGTCCGGTCATGACATGGCTAAAAGCAACAAACAAAAATGTACAAATAGCCAGAGAGCCAATAATCCCGATTGGCATATTTCGCTGAGGATTCTTTGATTCCTGCGCCATAGTGGCTACAATATCAAACCCAATGAACACAAAAAATACAACCCCAGCCCCTCTTAGTATTCCACTCCATCCATACTCCCCAAAAGTACCTGTATTCGCTGGAATATAAGGCTGATAGTTGGCTGGATTTATATACTTCCACCCGAGAGCAATAAAAACAATGACAACGCCTACCTTTAAAGCTACCACCAAGGCATTATACAAGGCAGATCCTTTTGTGCCCCGAATGATGATGCTTGTAATCAACACGATGATTAGTACTGCCGGAATATTTATAATTCCATGCACTTCTGTACCATCAGCCAGTTTCATACTTTCAAAAGGGGACTGGATGAATTGTGGAGGAAGATAAATACCGTAACCCGATAAAAACTTTACCAGATATTGAGACCAGCTGATACCAATAGTAGCCGCTCCTACAGAATACTCCAACACCAGATCCCAACCAATAATCCAGGCAAACAACTCACCTACAGTAGCATAGGAATACGTATAGGCACTTCCGGCAACAGGCACCATGGATGAAAACTCAGCGTAACATAGAGCACTGAATGCACACCCTACAGCTGCCACTATAAACGATATGGTCACAGCCGGCCCTGCATTATTTGCAGCAGCCAGTCCGGTCAGTGAGAATAGGCCGGCTCCGATAATAACCCCAATGCCAATAGCAATCAGATTCACTGCACCCAAACTTCGCTTCAACGTATTTCCCTGAGTTTGTGCAGCTTCCTGTTGCAGGCTTTCCAATGATTTTTTAAACATGTTAATGAAGAACATCAGAGAAGGTATCTCTCTGGATAAGATAATGTGTTGGTAAGATAATTAAACATGACAATCCTTTTTATAACAGTATCCTGCGCTACAGATCCTGTGCAGATAAAAAAGTACATTGTCCATTGGAAAATGTACAATGTAAAACAAAAGCGGCTGCAAACTTAGGAAATCGTTTTCAGATTCATTTCATACAGAGGATAATCTTTTCGTTCTCTGTATTTTTCCTGCTTTATAAGAATAGGCTTTCCAACTATCAGACTGGAAAAAATACAGGTTATGACAATTCGGAAACAGGAGCGGATACACAAAAGCAATGCATTCCATACGAGTAGGTGTATTGAAGCTGTAACTGGTAGTTTTCGCAGATCTGTTTTACAATAGCAAGCCCTAAGCCTAATGACTCTGAACCATCGCTGTCTTTCTTGAACCGATCAAAAAGTTTCTCCGGATCATTTTTCAGTGGCTCACCACTATTGTATATACATAATTGTCTGGCGTGCGTAAAGATGCGTAGTATACCTTCAGGCTTACTGTATTTGATGGCATTGCTCAACAGGTTATTTACTAAGCTGTCTGCAAGTGCAGGAGAAATATTTACCAGAAACGGTTCTTTCAGATCAACATCTACTGTTAGCTGACGCATAATCAGGAACTCTTCAAAGTCAAGAACTTTATTTTTTGCCAGTTCTGTCAGATTTACCTGTTCCGCATCCCTAAATTGATGGTTTTCGATCTTGGTAAGCAGCAACAGCCCCTGGTGCAATCGCGACATACGCCTGGATGCCTGATAAATTTCATCAATCCAGTAGGTCTGTTGCTGAGAAAGTGAAGAGGATTGCAGCAGTTGTTCCACCCGTACATTAATCAGAGCTAGTGGTGTCTGAATTTCATGGGATGCATTCTCGGTAAATTCTTTCAGACTCCGGTAATCATGCTGCATCTTCTCTGCCATACGTTTCAATACCTGATTCAATTCGTCAAATTCGTCTACTTCTTCTTTCTTCAAGTCTATAGGCGTCACACTGGTCAGATCAAATTGCTTGATTTTGGATAAAGTATTATAAAATGGCTTCCAAAGGTTTCCGGACAATCGTCGCTGAAACCAGTACATTAAAATCAGCAGCAAGCTCAAAAATGTCACCATCACAAAGGTGATAACTTCAATAAGTTTATACGTCTGAATCAGTGATTTACGAATAGAAACTTTGTAGTCGGCATTCCCAATTTTTGTATAGAAGGTTATCTGCCGAAAAGGATCGTCCTGGTCTTCGTACCGATTGTAGATCAGGGTATCTTTATACATCTCGGTAATTGGTTCCTTATAAGTAACAGGCACTACTTCAATCTTGTTTTCAACAAAGTAACAACTGCTGGACCATGCCTGATGAAGTTGTATGTAAGCTTCAAAATCACGTTTTTCTACCTGGAGCCTACTCTCAACCTCATCATAGATGACCACACGTGTGATCCAATAAAAGGCCAAAGCTGTAATCAGATACAGACTTAACAGAAACAGAAGATAAATGCCACTGGCTTTGGTGAGTAGTTTCACGGAGTACCAAATTTATAGCCAATGCCGTAAATAGACTGTATGTAATCTGTACTTCCCTTCTCAAGAAGTTTACGGCGCAGGTTTTTGATGTGAGAATAAACAATATCAAGAGAATCCACAGTGTCAATATTATCGCCCCATAGATGCTCAGCTATAGAGGATTTCGTCAGGGCTACGTCCACATTTGAAAGAAAATACAAGAGGAGATCATATTCTTTTCGGGACAAAGGTGTCTCCTCATCTTGCACAAATACCTTCCGGGATTGTGTCTGTACCCGAATCTCGTGATAGGTAATTTCTGTATTTCCTCCAAAATGGCGTCTGCGGATCAGAGATTTAATACGCGCATTCAATTCAGATAGATGAAAGGGTTTTGTCAGGTAGTCATCTGATCCTAACTCCAGACCTTTGATCTTATCTTCCAGTGCATTACGGGCTGAAATAATAATGATACCTGTCGTGACTGCTATTTTCTTGAGCATACCCACAATATCATATCCATCCCCCCCCGGCAGCATCAGATCTACTACCACACACTCATAATAATACAGATTGACCTTTTCTTCTGCCTCCCAGTAATTACTAGCTACCTCACATACGAAGCCTTCTTTGGTTAAATAATCTGAAATACTTTCGGACAACCCTTTTTCATCTTCTATAATCAGAATCTTCATAGCTAGATATGGAAACGTGTAACTGGCAAAATAAAAACGAAAATACACTCCAATTCTGGAAAAATACTGGAAGGGATAGTGAAGCCTCTACTAATTTTGTTTAGTATAATACAAGCATTATTCTACCAATTAGAAATAGAGATTATTTTACTATTGTTTAGACTGGACTTATTCGATCAGAAAAAATAGTTGTGTTTTCGAATTTTACTATCTTTAACTAATAACAACGTCCTGAGTTTACCTTTTATATAAAACTAAATTCAGCATACTAAAAACTGCTCTAACATCTATCTGAGCAGATAACAGATAACCAACCTATATGAGTAAACAAAATGGTAGTTGTATTTTTTCAGATGCTTTTTCGAATCATCTCTGACAGAACCGTTGAAAAGTGATTTGGAGCCAATTAAACTTCTATAAATAAACCTATTCCTTTTTAAAATAGGCTTATCAGTATTTTTTATTCTTTCTTCCAGAACATCCTTTTATGAAAAGTAAATGTATATCCCTACATATTTTCACTTTTATTCTTTTGGTCTGTATAACTATACCATATACTCCTTCTTACAGTCAAACACAAAATAAAAGCACATCTCAGCCTGTCAAGTACAATACAAAAGAAAAGAATACCAAGCCAATCAGTACGAACGGAAAAAATTTAGCGGCAGTTACCGACTTTGTAGATGTATCCGCAGTGAAAGCCTACTTTGTTATAGCAGATCGTTTTAAAGTTCACCAAAAGCCATCGGCAAAAGAATGGGCATCTTTGTTTAATTCGCCTGTCCATGCAATGATGATAACAGCAGGAGCCTTAGATACCACAAAGTTTAAACATGCTATGCAAATAGTGTATGAGAATGGTACAACGAACACACCAACAGATCCGGAATTGGCTCATCATCTAAAATATCAGAAACTGGAAAAACAGCTTCTGGCACATATTTCTTTTTTGGAGTCATCTTTTATACAGCAAAATATATTCAACTATCTGCAGCCTTTTCTTCCACCACGTTTACTAACAAAGGATAAGCTTCCTAAACAATACTATATATTCTATGGTAATGAAGACGCTACTGCCGGACCTGGAATGGTTATCAATGACTTATTGCTTTCTTATAAAATTGATGGATATAAATTAGGTATTTTATCTGCTCATGAAACTTTCCATGCGGTGGTATCAGAAGCATTTGCAAACTTGTTAAAAGACGGATTTTCTAATCAGGACCCTAATGCAATCTTATTGTACTTCCTGAGTAATATATCACAGGAAGGAGTTGCTGACCTGATAGACAAACCATCACTTACCCAATCAGGCTCACCTGTACTCCAGGAAATGAAAGCCCTCACAGAAAACGAAACTACACTAAGCAAACAGTATATCACCAAGCTCGATAGCTTACTTCAGGCAAAGGGAACAAATATTGATTACAATCTATTATTCCAGAAATTTAGTAAAAATGGAGGGCACATTCCTGGAAGAGTTATAGGGCAAACAATCAAGCAGGCTGGGTTACTTCCAGTTTTAATCCGCTCGGTAGAAGATCCTATTTTGTTTTTTGAATTGTACAATCAGGCTATCAAAAAAAACAAATCTGAATTACCTTTATTGTCAGAAACCAGTATAGCTTACCTAAAACAGCTTAAAGAGCGTTATTTCAAACAAATCTAACTTTTCAGACAAGCAAAGCAGTACATACTAATCTCAGGTCTATAACCAGGTATATTACTGGACTATATCTTTTGATAGCTATCAACTGAAGTCAGTACTTCAGTTGCTTTTTTATAGGTATTAATGTTTTCTGGAAAGTAATACACTTTCCAGAGACTGGGATCTTATACACAGGTTGATCTCTTCTCCCTTCTTGCTATTTCCTAATCTGTTTTAGGAAAAGGATGATTCTACTTAAAGGCATGTTGGTCCATGATCAGGATCATTTTCCCCTGCCTTATATACTCAATACAGCTCCCTTATAAACGGATTTCCATCAGAACAGACACCAGGAATCTAAAGCTTCTTCACAAAATCACCCGAAACAACTGCTATTAAAATACTATTGGTGAGGGACTTCATTTCCCAAATATTTCCAGAATTGGCTCCTAGTTTTGGTATCGAATCTTAGTTGGAATCCTAAAACCTTATTCTTTTGATACCAATGAATCATCCAACATCAATTCTTTCAGAGATGCAAAACACCTTTCACCCGTCGGTTCAGTCGCAGGAGAAAGATCCATCTCAACCATCCAAAACACGATATTTTGTAAGGCTTACTTTATGGACTCTAGTATTAGTAGGTATAACAATATCCGGCCAGGGGCAACAGGTAAACTTGCAGCAGGTTTTGAATGAAAGCAAACAAAACTATCCTTTACTGAAGGCCAAACAAGCAGAAGTGACTAGTGCACAACGAAGAGTAAAGTCTGCCAACACAGAGTATCTGCCTAATGTAATTATACAGGATCAGTATACATACGCTACCAATAATAGTGTTACGGGGTCCTACTATCCTAATGAAGGAACTGCCATATCACCTTCGGGTGGTATTCGTCCTGACAATATTTATCAGGGTGTCTTTGGCAGTTTTACAACGGCTTTGCTGGAATGGAAAATCATCAACTTTGGTAAAGTAACAGCCAATGTACAGGCAGCACGCAATGAGATGGCTCGCAGCCAGCTGGAATATGAAAACGAGTTGTTCCAGCAACAAATCCGGGTGATTGATTCCTATCTGTTGCTCTTGATCAGTCAGAAACTGGTAACGGTACAACGGAGCAATCTGGAAAGAGCCCGTATTTTCAGAGAAGTTGTAGCATCAGGCGTTTCTTCCGGAATGCGTCCTGGTGTAGATAGTTCACTGGCCAATGCAGAATATACCAAAGCTCAACTTCTACTACTTGAAAGCCAGCGCAATGAAAAAGCGCAACGCCTGCGTCTCTCTGAGCTGACAGGTAATCTTCAGGATAGCCTAGCTGTAGATAGCATGAGCTTTTATACAAAGCTTCCCATTATACCTGCAGGAGCCTCTTCTATTCAAAACAATCCTCTGTTACGGCTGTATCAGGCTCAGACTTCAGCAGCAGAAGCCAGAAGTATAGCTGTTCGCAGGTCATTTCGTCCATCTATTTCATTTCTGGCTGCAGGCTGGGCCAGAGGATCAGGTGTCTCCAATAAGGACGACTCATACCGAACTGACTTTGCGAGTGGGGTTAACTATCAGGTATATAACTACATGATTGGTATCTCAACCCGCTGGAACCTGACCAGTATTTTTAAAGTCCACAACGATTACCAAAGCGAAAAAGCCCAGCTGCAACGGTATCAGGAACTATACAATGATCAGTCACTGAAACTCAATCGGCAATTTCGTGAATCAGAAATGCAGTTTGCCCTTACACTGGACCAGGCCAGACTGGCACCTGTTCAGTTAAATGCAGCCCGCCGGGCAATGAATCAGGCACGTGCACGCTACGAAAGCGGTCTGACAGATCTCCCTACTGTCATGCAGAGTCTGCTGACACTCAACCGGGCAGAAGTAGACCAGTACGTAGCTATCAGCAATGCCTGGCGATCGCTGTTACTTCAGGCAGCGGCTACTGGTGATCTGTCGCTGTTTCTGAACCAGCTTAACTAATCTTTTGTAATTAAACACTGTTTAGATATGTATCAATTAATTCGAAATGCCTTGCGAAAGCCGATTGCGGTCATTGTGGCCGTCATGGGAATTCTCTTTTTCTCTGTGCTTTCGTTGTCAACTATTCCGGTAGATATTTTCCCCAATCTGGATCTGCCGACTATCTATGTAGTACAACCGTATGGTGGTATGGCTCCTGATCAGATGGATGGCTTTATCGCCACCCGTTATCAGGATCACTTTCTGTATGTGTCTGGAATCAAAGATGTGGATGTAAAAACCATTCAGGGTCTTTGTCTGATCAAATTACAGTTTTATCCGGGTACGGATATGGCTCAGGCAGCGGCAGAGGTAGCCAATAACGTCTCACGTGCTAAGGCCTATATGCCAGAAGGGACGGTGCCACCCCAGGTGGTACGCTTTGACGCCAGTTCGGTCCCGGTTGGTCAGCTGGTATTTGAAAGCAAAACCCGATCTTTAAACGAGATACAGGACTTTGCTTCTTCACGGATACGACCTATGTTCTCCCGGATTGAAGGGGTATCCAGCCCTCCGCCATTTGGAGGAAACCAACGTACTATTGTGGTTAAGGTAGACCCTCAACTGGTACGCAGCTACAATCTTACACCGGAAGAAATTATTCGTTCGATTGTTTCTAATAACCAGCCCTCCCCTGCCGGAAACATTCGTATGGGAGACAAAACGCTGATGACTCCTGTAAATTCTCTGGTTCGCAAGCCTGAAGATTTCCTGAATATACCTATTCGGATTGGATCAGGTCCTACCGTATTTGTACGGGATATCGGCACTGTAGAAGATGGAGCGGATATTACAGTGAGTTATGCCTTGGTCAACGGACGCCGGGCAGTATATATCCCGGTTGTTAAAAAATCAGATGCGTCTACACTGGCGGTAGTAAACAACATCAAAAAGGCAATGCCAGAACTTCGCAATGCCATTCCGGAAGATGTAAAGGTTTCGTATGAGTTTGACCAGTCCGTATATGTAACCAATGCCTTAAAGAGTCTGGTCACGGAAGGTATTTTAGGAGCGGTGTTGACAGGTCTGATGGTATTGTTATTCCTGAAAGACTGGCGTAGTGTAATCATTGTGGTATTGACAATTCCTATCTCTGTACTTTCTGCGGTGATTCTGCTTCAACTGGCAGGTCAATCTATTAATATCATGACATTGAGTGGCTTAGCATTAGCCATTGGGGTACTTGTCGATCAGGCAACGGTAACAATAGAAAACATTCACCAACACCTGGAAATGGGAAAAGCCAAAGCGCAGGCTATCTGGGATGCCTGTAAAGAGATTGCATTTCCCGAGTTTCTGATTCTGCTGGCAATTCTGGCGGTATTTGCTCCAGCGTTTGTTATGAGTGGTATTCCCCGTTCTATGTTCCTACCATTATCACTTTCGGTGGGTTTTGCCATGATTGCATCCTTCCTGTTGTCTCAAACCTTTGTGCCTGTTCTGGCAAACTGGCTGCTAAAAAGCCATCCACCTCATGAAGCACCAACACTGGCACTGGACAAACAGGAAATATCAGATATGATTGAAGAAGAAAAACACCATACGCCAGCACCAAAGGGATTCGACAAATTCAAACTCAAATACAGTCAGTTCCTGGAAAAAGTATTGGCTCATGGAAACAGTACAGTTATTGGATACCTGGTAGTCTCTGTGTTGCTAGTGGTGGGAGGATTTCTTCTGATTGGAACAGACATTCTTCCTAAAGCAAACAGCAATCAGTTTCAGCTTCGGTTACGAGTACCGGATGGAACACGGGTGGAACGTACAGAAGAAGCAACGTTAAAAGTATTGGATATTATTCGTTCAGAAGTAGGTCCTAATCATGTTGAGATCTCTTCGGCGTATGTAGGGACAGTACCTTCCAGTTATGGTACTTCTAACATATTCGTATTTAATAGTGGCCCTCACGAGGCTGTGTTACAAGTAGCGCTGGCAGAAGGATTTTCAGTTCGCATGGATGCTCTCCAAGAGAAATTGCGTAAACGAATGACAAATGAAATACCAGGATTAAGAGTATTGTTCGAACCGATTGAGCTGGTAGATAAGATCATGAGTCAGGGGTCAGCCACTCCTATTGAGGTAACCGTTGCAGCCAAAGATGTCAAAGAGGCAGGACGCTTTGCTCAAAAGATTTTGGACCAGATGAAGCAGGTTTCGTTCCTCCGGGATGTACAAATTGCCCAGCCTCTCTCCTATCCTGTACTAAAAGTAGAAATGGATCGTCAACGGGCTGGACAGCTGGGCGTGACTTCATCACAGGTTGCACGTTCGCTGGTGGCAGCTACCTCTTCCAGTCGTTTTACGGATAAAAACCTCTGGTTAGATGATGCAAAAGGCCTTGCCTATCAGGTACAGGTACAGATTCCTGAAAACCTGATGAGTACTGTTGAGGATATTGGCAATATCCCCTTACATACAGGGGCCCAACATCCGGTATTGTCTGATGTAGCTACGTTTTCTGAGGAGACAGCTCCAGGTCAATATGATCGTTCGGGTCCCAACCGACTCGTAACCATCAATGCCAATGTATTCCGGAAAGATCTGGGAGCAGCGGATCAGGCAGTAAAAGAAGCCATCCGTAAAGCAGGCGAACCACCACGTGGGGTAATCGTAGAGCAAAAAGGCCAGACACAATTATTAACAGATACGTTGAGCAGCCTTCAAACCGGATTGATCATTGCGATTGTCATCATCTTTCTGTTACTGAGTGCAACGTTCCAATCCTTTAAGCTTTCGTTTGTGGTATTATCTGCTATTCCGGCTGTAGTGGTTGGGGCATTGGGAATGCTTCTACTGACAGGCTCTACGTTGAATCTGCAATCTTATATGGGATTGATTATGTCTGTAGGGGTTTCAGTAGCAAATGCTATTCTGATGGTGACCAATGCTGAAAACCTGCGACTGGAACTGAAAGATGCCCGTCAGGCAGTTGTCATCGCCGCAAACAGTCGTATTCGTCCTATTCTGATGACCAGTATCGCTATGATTGCCGGTATGATTCCGATGGCTTCCGGACTAGGTGAAGGAGGTGATCAGATTGCACCTCTTGGACAAGCCGTAATTGGAGGCTTGATTGCTTCTACGCTAGCTTCTCTGCTGATTTTACCTGGAGTTTTTGTCCAGATACAACGAAAAGCATCTCTCGCGTCCGTATCTCTTGACCCTGAAGATCCTGAAAGTACCTTTTTCCAACCAACTACTCAAACACATTCTGTCCTATGAAATATATTCCTTTAGTGCTAGTACTGGCCTCAGCCATTTTAACAGGTGCATGCAGCAGCCATGAAGAAGAAGCAGATGGAAACAAAGAAGCTTCTTCTGTTGCTGAAGTTCAGGAAATTACTATAGTGCCTGTACAACAGTTGCAACCTTCCAAGCAAATAGTATTGCCAGGCGAATTAAAACCATGGAACAAAGTAAATATTCATCCCAAAGTAAAAGGCTTTGTTAAAAGTCTGGCAGTTGACCGTGGATCTGTTGTGAAAAAGGGACAAGTGCTGGCTGTATTGGATGCGCCGGAAGCCTTATCTGAACTTAGTCAGGCCAAAGCCCAGCTACAGGCAGCAGAAGCAACGGCCAGTGAACAAAGCACCCGTGCTCAGGCAAGTAAGCTTACCTATCAGCGTATGCTCAAAACCAGTAAAATGGAAGGTGCCGTTTCGCTCAATGAACTAGATCTGGCGAAAGCCCGTATGATGGGTGACAGCGCCTCAGCTACTGTGGCACAGGGGAATGTGCAGGCAGCACGCGCTTATTACCAAACCAAGTCCCAACTGGCCCAGTATTTAACTATTACTGCTCCGTTTGATGGTGTTATTATTGAGCGGAATACCAGTCCGGGAGCATTGGTAGGACCTTCGGAGAGTAGCAGTGCCAAACCCTTATTTGTATTGGAAGATAGTCGTACCTTACGTTTGACAGTAGCCATTCCGGAAGTGTATGCCAATCAGATTTCGGGCAAAGGAACTGTAAACTTCACAGTGAATGCGGTTCCTGAAAAACTGTTTACAGCCAACTATGCCCGTAGTGGAAGTAGCCTGCAGGAAGAGAACCGATCTATGATGACAGAGTTTGATATAAAGAATACCAATGACGAACTCAAAGCAGGTATGTACGCAGAAGTTCGTCTACCTATCACCCGATCTGCGCAGACTCTATTCGTTCCTGTAAAATCTGTAGTCAGCTCTTCTGAAAAGGTGTTTGTGATTCGGGTAAAAGATGACAAAGCAGAACGCATTGCTATTAAAAAAGGCAATGTAGTAGATACTCTTGTAGAGGTATTTGGTAACCTGCAACCTGGCGATTGGATTGTTAAAGAAGCCTCAGATGAAATAAGGGAAGGCCAATCTGCCAAATGGCATCGCACAGAGTCCAAGCCTGTATCTACAACCAGTTATCAAAAGTAGAAGTCTTTTTTCGCTATATATATGAATCATCCCGAATGTTGGATGTGAGATCAGCGCCTATGCTTTTGAAAAAAGTATAGGCGCTGATTTATTTTTGAGTGAGACATCTCTTCTTTTGCCTTCTCAGATTCCTTTTATCAGTCTTATTACAGTTTCCTCATCTACAGGGCTTTACCTACCAACGCAGCGGACGCTACTCTCAATGTGAGCACGGGTGGACACCCACGCCAGAGACCTTCTTTGTTTCCTAAAAATTCAATCACCTTTCCTTCCACTCCTGAATAAACCCTGTATAACTATCACTAATTGGCAACTCTTTGCCAGAATCGAGTATAGCCTTTCGGTTATGAATAGAATTGACCCGATCAATAGCTACTACAAAGCTACGATGTATCCGTTTAAACTGTTGTTCAGGTAGCTTCTCAAGTACCTTTTTTAAGGTCATCAGCGTAACTACAGGTTTCTGGCCACTCAAATGTATCCGAATATAATCTTCCAGGCTTTCGATGTATTCAATCTCACTGAGATTCACCCAAACTTGCCGGTATTCGGAATACACATACAGATACTCAGCAGATTCCACTGAAACTCGGTTTTTATATTGATGGTAGTCAACAGCCTTGGCGATTGATTTGGAAAATCGCTCAAAATCGATGGGTTTCAATAGATAATCAACCGCATTAAGCTCAAATCCTTCAAATGCGTAATTCTTATGTGCTGTTGTAAAGATGATTAGAGGCATGACATCCAGCGAACGAACCAGATCCAGACCGGACAGATCGGGCATATGTATGTCAACCAGCAAAAGATCCACAGGGTTCTGTTTCAAAAAGTCGACTGCCAGAACTGCATCATCAAAAGTTTGTATCAATTGCAAAACAGGTAATCTGGCAATATAGGTTTTGATAATATCCAAAGCCAGGGGTTCATCATCGACAGCAATACACTTTAGGAACATTTTGCAAAAAATTAGTCAGGCAATATCCTGTTTCTTCAAAAACACTGTACAATGACTAAGAGTATAAAGTTAGCTCAACAGTGAATACATTATCTTCTGATTTAATATTCAAAGAATGCTTATCTGAATAAAGTCGATTCAAGCGTTGTCTGGTATTAACAATCCCTACTCCTTCCCGATTTGTATTCTGAGTGGTGGTAAAAATCTGATTCTGGCAAAAAAAGTAGATGTACTGTCGTTCTGCAACTATTTTGATTATAATGCTCCCCGGATGATGATTACTAACACCATACTTAAATACATTCTCAATAAAAGTCATCAATAACAATGGAGCTATTTTCACCCGTTCCTGATTACCATTTACAGAGAAATCGATTTGCATATTTTTTCCTAATCGTAACCGCTGCAGGTCAATATAGTTTCGGATACATTCTACTTCATTGCTCAGAGGTACAAAATCTTCCAGTACTTCATCTGTTACATAACGCATGATATTAGAGAGCTTTATGATAGAAGTAGCTGTGTTCTCATTCTGTGTGATTGCCAATGCATAAATATTATTCAGGGTATTGAAAAGAAAGTGTGGGTGAATCTGGGCTTTCAGGAAAGACAGCTCGGCACTAATCTTGTCAGCCTCAGCCTGTACTGCCCGTTTTTCCGTTTCACGCCACTGATACATGGTCTCAATAGCAATGCTCAGAGCCATCATAATCACAAGGAGGAAAATACTGGTAATATCTATATGGTCGCCCTTTGGTAACCTCTCTACACTTTCGCTGGGTTCTGGCCTAAAGTCTGGACGATCATGCATAGGCTTACCGAGGCGAGGTGGTGGTACCAGACCTGGTGGTGGCTCTCCTTCACTTCTGGAAAAGGAATTATGCACAATAAGCTGATCAAACGGCTTTAGCATGTATACACTGGCAAACAGACAGATAACCGCAAATCCATATAAAATATATCTCTTTTTAAAAAACAGAAACGGAAATATCCAGTAGGTATGCAAATAAAAGAGGGCAATATAAAACAAGCAAAACTGCCAGTAATACATGGAAGTCAGGAGTTCTCCTATACTCTCTATGTCACTCATAAATAACAGAGGAAAAATAAAGAGCAATATCCAGCCTGCACTATGAATGAAGAGGGAAGTTGTTTTTAGACGAACCATACTCAAAGATACTAATTTCACTATTTCTCTATCAGTCAAAGCATGATTTGTATTCATTCTGACACCAGGATACACACATGTAAGATATATTCTGAACTAGAATATGTAATTTCGGAAATAAGTCTAGTGATTTTCGAGTTACACTATACTTCCCTATCGTATAAAGGATAGATACTCTTACTTGTCATCTTGTTATCCTGGATATGCGTATGAATAAAGATGTACTGGAAAAATCTCTTAAATATACCACCATCAATAAAAAAGCACTGGGAGAATCTGTTCAGGCAGGGTGTTATTACTGTTTAAAAGTATATCCTGCATACAAAGTAGTGGATTTTGTAGAAGCAGATGAGACAGGAATTTGTCCTTATTGTAATATAGATTGTGTGTTACCAGATAAGTCTCCGTATGAACTGACAAGGGAAAATCTTCAGGAACTACACGCCTTCTGGTTTTAGAATAAAACACCCATATATAAGCCAACAAGTGTAGAAGCTGAGGCTTATTCTATTTTGTTAAGATCATCCTTATCAAGAGAAATCTCTTTATTACATGCATTCTTTTTTATTACAGCATGTAATTCCTTCTCCAGTCTTATTCCTTCCTGAATAAGTTTTCGCAGATTCTGATATTGAATATAAATAAGAAAAGGCAATCCACATACTAAGAGTATTAACAGCAGACTTGTCGTATCCATCACAAAAAATAAACAGATAGGTTAGCGAATTATTTTTCTATACTTCACCACTTTCTGCCAGCTGACTCTTTATGTCTGTCTGTGACCTAGATAAACATTTAGACATAAGATGCGATATATCAGACGCTTAACAAGATAAAGAACAATAACCCGAATGGGCATATTATCCCGAAGAAGTATAGATACAATATGCACCAACTTGTTACAGTAAACAAATAACTTCAAAGGGTATTTTTCCCGTATTTTACGGTATTTTTCCCTTTGTAATCTAAAACAGATAGTGTGGAAAAACTCTACTCAGGCATAAAAATCTATTTTTGATTATTATGTAAGTTGTATTTTTACATTATTCTGATCTTTCCTATAAGATACGTTACAGATTGATCTGGTAGCTTCGATGTTTCAGAAGCTTAAGTCCAGGCATATACTACAGTACAGATAGAAACGATTATCTACCTGTACTGCAAAGCTTATTTGGAATACCTCTGATAGTCAAACTCAAAAGGTCCTCTAAATGTAGTACTATCTGTTGTTTGTAAAGACCTCATTCGGGTAGGATGGTTTTCTGTATACTCATAAGCCACCTGCAATTCTGTTTTGTTACCTTGCAGGTCCGTATAAGTACATTGTGTAATGTTGTTTTTATAGGATAGAAACAACGCAGGAGATTTATCTGCAAAATAGGTTAGACTTACCAGCCACCAGTAAATCAGATTACTACGTATATCTGTTTGCCATACACTATTCTGGCTATCATACGCTGTAGCGTGTAATGAAAAGTTCAATGCAGCAGGACTTCCTGACCGAATGATAGAACTCAAATTACCATCCAGGGTATAATTATACAGATACTTGTTACTGGACCCCATCATCCGATCTTCAAAAACTGCCAAACGGCCCAGTGAATCATAGGAAAAGGCATTTTCAAAGATAAAGTTTCCAACCATAGCACGTTTAGCTCTTGTTACACGTCCTGTACTATCAGTAGTTACCTCTATATACGAACCATCTTCACTCTTCAGTTTATCCAGATGTCCTATAGAATCATATACAAACGTCCAATGACTCGCCATAATACCATATGTATTTTTCAGCGAATCAGTCAGATCTGACTGAGTAATCTCGCCATTGGCTCCATATTGAAAAGTAACAACTCTGCCTGGAGATAAAGTAATCTTACCAATTCGATACAAGGTTGTAGGTTCTTCAACAGGAGGTACAGGTTCTTGTGGCTTAACAGGTTCTGCAGACTTATGGCATCCTACTATACCGAACACGAAAATCATTCCTAACCAGTAAAAAGTTCTCTTCATATAAAAAATTTAAGTGGTAGTTTCGCAAACTCTATTTAGTAATAAACTTAAGACAGGGTAAACACACTATTTTATTCTCATGGGTCTGAATACTAATCTGTATTTTTTATTTTACACTTTACTAAAAGACAATTTTTCTGGCATTTAGCTGATTGTATTTCTTCATTTTGATAAACTCTATTCTTAGAAAAAAAATCTCAGCTTTATTACTTTTTAGAAGATTGTTGCACACAACAGATCTCATTCTTACCAGTATCAGGCATACTACCCATCCATGCTATCCCTGGAAAACAATCAATTGCGATTCATAACCACTCCTAGTGCTGTTCAATATTACTGAAGTAAGATTTCTCTGAAAAGGCGCTTTAAACTAGGCTGCAATACTAGAAGAAATTGCGTTCTGAAGCAATGGAAATACAATTACCTTTTTGTTTATGAGTGTATTAACACTCGCACGTCCACACAGTAACATCTTAACTTTGCATATATGATAGTATTTGGATGGAATTCATTCTCTATAGTATCTCATCGGCCTTCAGAGATCGGGCTACCTCAGGATTGGGATCAGCAATATATGATCCAGCAACGCCAGAAGTACTTTCACCTATTCTGGATTCCGTTTTTTCCAATAGGACAAATATGGGTTTTGAAAGGACGTGATGGTAAACTGTATGAACCCACTATAGATCTGCTTCGTTATTTGACCAGTACGTCACTAGGACGTGGAATTCCCTGGTATACCTTTATCGGACCTATCCTGCTGGTTTGTGGAGGTATAGGCTTTTCCATCTTTTCTGAAATAGATTCTGCTCTTTCTAAAAGAAGATATGAAGCCTATCTGAAAGAAACGTATGTTGAGAACAAACAAAAAATCAATGAGGCTAAAGCTGGCTATTACTATAAACTGGAAGATGAACACTACAAAAGCACCTATCTGAAAGTGCTATCAGCTACCCCTAAGACTGTTACCTGCCTCTGGAGTCAAAAGTCACCTCAATCATATGGCGAGTACGCCATTCTGGATGCCTTTCAGGCTGATTCATCTTATCAATCATTTGATACAGTAGTGATTAACAAAACCACCCTGATACAATCTTTGTCTGAAACATCAGAAAGAAAGCGGATAGCTATCATTCCAAAACAAAGTCCTACCGCTATTCAGGAAATCAAATACATCTATGAACCTGTATTTGAAAAGGTTACGTTTGGCTTTGAAGATGGGAAATTTGCGTATGCTATCCGAAATAAAGGGGTTCCGGTCCATTTTGACAGATATGAAACACTGTCCAAAGATGAACGCAATACTTATACAAATAATGCACAGGTAGATCCGAACCTGATTCCAATGCGGGAAGAAGAAGGGATATTTATCTTCAAAGGTATTTTTAAAGGTATGGAACCGGAAATATCAGGTCTTATTTATTTTAAAGATGCAGAAGGCAGTGAGTTTACCTATCATCTTACTGTACGTGGAACACACTACTATCTAACCAAGTATACAGGAAAGCCTGTACAGGAGGAAGATGGAAGTAATCGCATCTAGGCATAATACGAATGCACACTACATTCTTTACATACAACTATGGACTTTAATAATCGAAGAAAAGTATGGCTGGGAGCAGTCATTACTACCATCTATCTATTCTGGAGTGGAATTTCGATAGGTACCTACAATCAGTACCCTGGCTTTCTATCCTTTACAGGTGCCGCTCTCACCGCATTATTTCTGGCATTACTCATTGGTGACTTTACATCTGTCTATGAGTTTACAGAAGATATTCCAAAGGGTAGCCCCAAAGGATTGGCACCTTTGGCTATTATACCAGGTATCATTCTCATATTTGTGTTCTGGATGCATTTCAGTAGTCGCAAAGAAGCTGTTCTTGAGAAAGAAGGGGTTATTATCACAGCGAATATAGTGGATGGAGAATCTACCACTACTACCCGCAGATTTCAGAGCAACACTACCTATGAAGTACGTGTCAGCTATCAGCCTCCCCAAACCCGCAAATACTATTTTTCACAATCCATCAATGGATCTGAGTTCAATAGCCTTTATAAAGGAGCAACCATTGATGTAATATACTGGAAACAAGACCCCAGTGTAAGTAAAGCACTTCTCAGTGAAGATGAGATTAAAAAAGCGTTTAAAATCGAAGATCGGAAACTAGAATTTCAGGATATAGACAAAATTTTTACAGCCAACATGAAGGAAAAAGCTATCTTATCTCATTTGAATAAGATAGGTTACAAATGGGAAACTCAGGAAGGTATCTTTGTCAATGAACGCCAGAAAATAGCTCTAAAGATTGATAATGAGAGCCAAAGTATGGTATATCTTGAAAAGTTATCCATTGGCCATTTAAATGGATCTTCATTTGAATCATCCTTACGTAATGCAGAAGATGGATTCAAAAAAAGTGCAAGACTTATAGGAGAAGAAGAACGAATCAGTTACGAAAGCAACCATTATATTATATTCAAGGAACATAAACGTGCGAAACAAGAGAATTCCTACAATACAAGTGGTACATTTCGCTTTCCGGAAGAAATATTTATGTATACCATTGTTCGAAAGAATCCTTAAGGTCATACATAAAAATAAATTGTATATAATAGTAATATGGCGTTACAAACCTATGTTTGTAACGCTTTTTTTATTTTACCAATACTTGCCTTTGGGAGAAAAATTCAAACCAGTATATGCTTACAATACAAACCCAACAACCTGTATATGAGTAGCCAGCCATTTATTGTGAATAGAAAAGCCAAAATCGGACTTTTCGGAAAATCCAAACCTGTACAGTCCAAAGAACTTTTGATAGTTGATTTTTCTACCAACCAACAAGAACCTCTGATAGAGTATAATGATTGGGAAGCATCGAGTCTTTCGCCTGATGGCAAACGAATAATTATTGAGAGGCCAACTATTTATAAAGGAGCATCTAAAAAAGAAATTTCAGTAATTGATTATCAGGCAAACCAGGTAGTATATAACACGAGTAGTTACTATGTATTTGACACAGCCTTTAATGCATCTGGCGATAAATTGTTGATAGTAGCCAACAAAAAGAAGCCCTTTTGTTATGATCTGACTTCCCAACAAATAGTAGCGGAATTACCTCATCAGATACGCCTGTATGAAGGTGACCTCGATATCCATACTGATATTTTCATAGCACCCGTAGAGCGTTTAAAAGGCACCTGTTGTGTATTTGACTTCAAAACAGGTCAAACAGATAGTATTACAGTAGACACCAAAGCTCGTATCTCCAATGTAAAGTTTTCGCCGGACTTATCCTGTATATATGCCATTGCTAACAACAGCCTATACAGCCTTGATAGAGACTATCAGATAATCTGGAAAAAAGATTTTACTTATCTGGGGAAAAAAGGTGGAGAGATCAATGCGTCTGATATATTCAGTAGTGAAGATGAAAAACTACTATGCTTAAGTGCCAGTGCTACAGAAACCAATCAGTGGGGAGCCGACTATGTGGTAGATAGTTCATCTGGTGAAATAATACGGCAGATAGAAGGCTACCATTTGCGAGGACGTATTAAAAGCAACTATTTTGGTAATCAAGTGTTACTGGCTACATTAACTACATTAGATCTATCAACCGGACTCGTTTCAGACGAACCAATCTTGTAATTGTATTCATTCTTTTTTAAACACCGAACAACCACTAGCATTCGTATTCATGAGTACACACCTTAATATCAACCTCTATCCTTCGTTTACCAATGTTTTTGCAGATAACACACTGAAAGGAATATTTTATCCTTTGTGCACAGTGGAAAACAAAAACAAGTATCCCAATCATCTTTTCCATTTTGTATCATCCAATGGGCTGTGGATGAACGAAGATTATGTTACAAAGGAAAATAATACCAGCTACACCCTATTTGATATAGTAGACAGAAAATATCACTTTGCAGGAGATGTTCGATTGTACAAGGGGTATGCACAAGCTCAGTTACTATTTCCCAGGCTCGAAGCAGAATTTGAACAAAACGGGAAAGACTATTTGAAAAATCGTATAAAGACCAAAACCTATATCTCTATACTAAAACAAACTCTTACACCTGATGAAATAAAGGATTTTGATATAGATTACTTTCTACAAACCTTTTATGAGTATTCCATCAACAAGCTCTATTTTCAATTGTATGGGAGCTTTGCAAAATTCAGGAGTATCATAGATGGGTGGGCTTCAAATAAAACAAAAAGCCCGGTTGTATATCCTGTAACGACAAAAGAATTAGACTATATTCTGGGTGACAGTGTTCAGAGCGCTACTCAGAAAGCGAACCATTTTGACGTTCTTGGAAGAACTGCCGGAGAGGAGTTTTTTACAGATGGAAATGATACAGTATTGTTATATGATGTAGAAACCGATAAGGTATTGTGTTGGAATTTTTACTCCTAGAGTGATAACCAACAGTCAGGTAGGAAAATGAAAATAGCCCAATTATAAATTTGGGCTATTTTTATGAAACTTATATTCTATACACACCATCATATTGTCCCTTGTGCTTTTTCAGCCAGTGATGGATTATACTTGACATCTGAGAAGAAGTATAACCAAAGTACACGGGAATAACGGAAGAAAAACGGAGCTGCAAGAATCAGAGCAGGAATGATTACAATAAAATACCACATCAGATGAGGATCATTACCTATCGTAAATGTGGCAATAAACAAGGCAACTACCATCCCTACATTAAATCCATAACTCACATACATGGCGCCATAAAATGTACCTGGTTCTTTTTCATAACGCAGGTTACATACAGGACAATTTTCATTGGTAATAGAAAAACGTGATACCTTGCTCAAAGGATAAGTAAAAATGTTTCCTTCACGGCAACGTGGACATTTTTCATGAAGTATAGCAGAAAATTTGGAACGGGACATATCATTGAAGATTAACACAAAAAGAAATAATGATCCTTTATTCAGATAGAAAGACCATAGTAACGCTTCAAAAATAACAGGTATCCTTTAGAAAGTCTTTTAGTCCGTTTATTTTTTTTGTTTTTTTAATGGATGGGTACTGATACCTAGCATTGTATATAAAGGACATTGACTCATAAACACTGTTACTTAAGGAATAACTGCCACTAGTTCCCAATAACTCTGAAAATATCTGCCAGAAGCACCAATCAGCAGGTCAACCCAAAAGCGAATGGAACGATCCAAGCTTCTCATGTTTGTATTCATATGACTGATAATTAAGTATTTGACAAAGTTCAATAACAGGATAAATGTATTAGCCTGTATTATATCTTGTCGTAACTTAAGTCACAAAGACACTATTTTTTTATCTACCTATCTACTCCCTGCCATTTACATTGTCAGACGTTTCGATACGTATGGCTTTGGAGCAGGACTTTTTGCCTTTCTATCATCAGGATATAGAGCAAAATAGGAAGGATAGCAGGTGCATAAGAAGTATTAGCCAAAGAGATGACAAAAAGTGTCTCGATCTGCTCTTTTACAGCTTCAGTAACAGTAGCAACATCCTCTGTTTGGGTTACATTCTTTTCTTTGGCATGATCTATCAGTACTTTCTCAACATATGCATTAAAAATAGCCTGTTCTGCCTGCTGCCCTTGCAACAACAGTTCCAATGTCTGTTTAGTCTGCTGGATACGTACTTGTATTTCAGCCTGTTTATTTTCTTTGAGAAGTAGCTTAATTACATTGTCTTTACGTTTATTCTTATAGACTACACTTAGATGCCAGCGATTGGCATACCAGCGTCCCCGTGTTTTATCTATTTCCTTTTGTAGTTGTTTCAGTTTACATCTTTTGTATTTTTCAGGTTGACCCGATGTCTGAAACTCTTCTTCTATATCCTTTAACTCAGCCAGATAGCTATCCAGAAACTGCTGACGTGCCTGATATTTAACTTCATCTACAGCAACTTTAGCAATACGTTTCTTCATCAGACGAATTTCCTTATCTAGTCGGATATCAGAATTCACCAAATCATAGTATGCATAATGGTATTTATCAATCGCATTTTCCAGAAAGTATTTTTGTCTCATAGCTGTAAATTAAAAGATCCTTTAACAATCCTTAATAGCTTTAAAGATACAAAAAAATCCTGTTTACATATTACAAAACCAATCGTTTTATTCCATGAAAAACACTATTTAAATTCAATCTATATTTCATTTAAAAATTTATTACTATTTAAAATTCTATTCTACACACAATCAGATTCCTATAAAAAACTTTATTATTTACCATTTATAAAAAGCTACCACAGCATTATCTGCCAGTTGTTCTGTCTCTGCGGGTTGCAAGACGATGCCATCACTCTTGGCAGTGGCAGCAATGTCACCACTGCTATTATAGCGAACGGCTTGTACACTTGTTTGTCCGTTGCCTGTAATCAATTCACACGGAAAAAACTCGTCAAATGGCGTTTTTTTAGTGCGGTTGCCAGAGAAAGGAAGCCATAACGGAGAAAGCAATGGAAGTCCCAGACAAGTTCGTAGATAAGGTTCTATAAACACTTTGCATGCTACCTGTACCGACACAGGATTGCCGGGCAGCCCAAATACAGCTTTGCCATCCGGCGTAGTGCCAAACCAGATCGGTCCACCCGGACGAATACGTACTCTGTGAAAAATCTGTTGTACACCCAATAATTGTAATATCTCCGGTACATAATCGGCATCTCCTTTGGAAACACCACCAGAAAGGATAATAATGTCTTTGTCAGCCAGAAAACCAGCAACTGTTTCCTGTAAAACAACCTTGTCATCTTTGGCTAATGTCGTGGATATTTCATCTACCTGATAGGAATGGAAGAAGCCTCGTACCACCCAGGCATTGGAATCCCGTATCTGATGCGATTGAACAGGAGTACCCAATGATACTACCTCATTCCCTGTTGATATGATGCCTATTTTAGGCAATCTGGCTACTGTTACCTGTGCATTGCCTGTGACAGCAAGTATGCCTGATACCTGTGGTGTAATTACGGACCTGTTGGACAGGATTTCCTGCCCTGACTGAGCATCTTCCCCCTGTCTGGCAATATTTTGTCCTACACGAACAGTCTCTATGTTAAATGTCACCAGTCCACCAGTTTCCTGGGTATCTTCTACCCTCACTACAGCATCGGCTCCACTTGGTACGGGAGCCCCAGTCATAATTTTGCTGCATGTTCCTGAATGTATTTCCTGTGTTCCAACACTTCCTGCATGAATACGCTCCACCAATTGCAACTGAGAAAGTTTCTTATCCAGAAAATCAGCAGCCTGTACTGCATATCCATCCATTGTGGAGCGGTTAAAAGGAGGATAATCGCGGTCTGCCAGAATAGGTTGTGCCAATACCCTACCTAAAGCCTTTTCTAACGGGAGAGTCTCTTCACCAAAAGATTTTGCCTGAGAAATAATGCTTTTTTGAGCTTCTGCAACAGTTGTCATATATTAATAATTATAAGGGATTAGGTTGTGTTGGCTTGTATTTCGTTACAACCACTGTAACAAAAGATTGAAAAGCTTTTTAACTTTTTGTGTATAAGGTGGATAAAATTGCTTGTAATTGGTTAATCCGATCCGCTGGTGCAATACAGCCTTTTCATTTGAAAAAGCAACAAAGCCATAGAAACCGTGCGACTTGCCAATGCCACTCGTATTTACTCCTCCAAAAGGCAAATCAGGATGCAATACATGCATCAGACACTCATTTACGGAAACACCTCCTGCAGTAGTATGTTTTAACACATAATCAATCTGTTGCTTATCCTGGCTGAATATATACAAAGCCAGCGGCTTACTTCTCTCTGTGACGAAATGAGTTACTTCATGGATTTGCTCAAATGTCAGCACAGGTAGCACAGGACCGAAAATCTCCTCCTGCATCACCTGCATGTCAGGTGTTACCCCTGTTAATAAGGTTGGTGCCAGATAGCGTGTTTCTGCATTGGCTTTACCACCCACAACAAGAGTGGCCCCTTTAGCTACAGCATCTGAAATCAATCCTTGTAAACGATTCAGATGCCGGCTATTAATAATATGGGCCAGGTCAGGTGAGGTTTCAGGATCTGCCCCGTAAAATTGTGTAATAACAGCCTGTATGGTCTGTACCAGTTCTTTTTCTTTGCTTTTATGCACCAGGACATAATCTGGAGCGATACATGTCTGCCCTGCATTCAGAAACTTTCCTATGGCGATCTTTTCTGCAGCATCTTGGATATTAGCCGTTGCATCTACAATACATGGGGACTTTCCTCCCAGTTCCAGCGTTACAGAAGTCAGATGCTCAGCAGCAGCCCGCATCACTACTTTTCCGATTTGTGGGCTTCCCGTGAAGAAGATATGATCAAAAGGCAACTTCAGTAAAGCAGTGGCCACTGTTGCATCGCCCTCCACAACGGTTACTTCTCTGGACTCAAATAATTCTGCGACCATCCGTCTGACCAGTGATGCTGTAGCAGGAGTCATTTCAGAGGGTTTCAGGATGGCACAACATCCCGCAGCAATTGCCGATATGAGTGGGCTGACCAGCAGATAAAAAGGATAGTTCCAGGGAGCGATAATTAGTGCTACTCCTTTGGGTTCATACATGACTCTGGAACGTGTCCCTAGCAGTACCAGAGGGGTGCCTACCTTTGCAGGGCGCATCCATTTGTGCAATTGTCCAAGGGCATGGTCCAGTTCAGTCTTTGTACTATATATTTCTGTGATGTCTGTTTCAAAGACCGGCTTCTGAAAATCTTTGGACAAAGCCTCCTGGATAGCTATCCGATTAGACAGAATCCACTGACGCAATCGCTTTAGCTTTTCCTTACGTTGTTCTACACTGGAGATCAGTAAAGTCTGTGCGTATGCTTTCTGCTGTTCAAAAATAGGCAACAACTGATCTTCGAAAACCTGGTGGTCTGAAGTAAGAGCTTCTGTTTCCATAATTTTAAACTGGATAACTAGTTATCAATCCTTTATATGAATGAGTATACCTACTACGATAAAAAACAAGTTCATTCCTGTTGCTGTAAGCCAGTTGAGTCGCATAGTAGAATGAAAATCAGCAAACTTTTTATCTTTCCAGACTTTAACAGTCCATACCAGAAAGTGTACTAAACCAGGTGCCAGACAAAGGATAAACCACACAAAATATATCCCTTCATAGTAGGTCTGAAAGTAATACCAGAACCCTAGTGAAGTTAGCTGAAAGGCTACTGCAGCAAAGATAAAAGTTCCTCTGATACCCAGAAGACGACTCAGCGTCATATCCCCTCGCCGGGCATCTTCAGCATGTTGGTATACCTGAGTCATGGGATATGATCCACCTAGAAAAGCTGTAGAAAGCAATGCAGGGATAATTACTGAACTATCTGTCAATGCATCCAGCGGCAAGGCATTAATAGCCTGATAAGTCATTAGAAACGTAAAGGCTCCCTGAAAGAAACTAGCCAGTATCCAACTTAGAATCGGATATTTTTTAAGACGGACCTTATCATAACTATAGAGTTTGGATATTATTCCATACACAAACAAACCTGCCACAAATATCCATCCCAGAAAGATCCCTGCCAACAAGGCAATCCCATCCAGTATCAGTGAAACATACCACAGTTCTCTACTCACAGGAGGTGGTTTTTCTAATCCTCCGATACTGTCTTCGTCTTTATCATAATAGCTGTTATACCCATTGCTGGCCGGATACAACAGAAAGTGGAGAATAAAAAATACCAGTAAGGTTTTCCAGATACTTGGGTGTGGCGATACACTCACAGCAAAAATAAATATAGGCAACAAAAAAAACGAAAACGGGATGCGTAAATGCAGCCATGTAGACCGACTAATCATAAATCTGTATCTGGTGGATTGATGGCAGAAAGATAATGTTTTCCTGAGATAATCAACTTACTCCTGAAGAGAGTACGTCTATGGCTATACCTGTATGCATGAGTAAACTTCCACTTTTTTGTAGAAAACAAGCATCACTCTTTTAGGTAATCGTTGCATCACTTTTATTAAAATTCAACAAAAACCCTCAAAATCAATCTATTACTCTTACAAAAACAAAAGGCATTATTTTCTTGAATAGTGTTTCTGACTATGTACTATGAAAACTATGCAAGAAATAAATCATTCGGACAATAATGCAGACAGGTATTCTTCGCCTCAACCCCGTGTATCTTTTAAAGAAAAATTAAAACAAGGGTGGCAGTCAGTATATACCTGGTTTGTTCACTGGAAAATGATCATCCTTACCTCACCTTTTGTTCAGAAACATCAAAAGGGCATTCTGGCAGGGATAGCTGTTGTGGGAGTATTTGCGTTATTACTGACAATTCCTTCTGTTCGTCAGTTGCTCAGAAGTCGCACTGATCGCTGGGAAGCGTTGAAAGAAGATGCATCCAAACCATTAAGTATTACACTGAATAATGAAACTGCCCGCCGATACTTTCCACAGGAGTTTCGCAGAAATATCCTGGTTGCGGTAATGGATACATTTTACACAAACCGGATGTATCTGCCTGCATGGATTGGAGAGAAAGGAAATACGGCCTTAGTAGATTCTCTAGTAACTGTATTATCTCAGTCCGGTCAGGAAGGATTTGATACTACATCATACCAGTTGGATACCCTGCGTAAGTTACGTAGTACACTCACACTCAAAAGCAAACCGGAAGATGTTGCCCATCTTGACAGGCTGGCAACCGCCTCTTATCTACTATATGCATCGCATATGTTATGGGGGCGGGTAGATCCAGGTAAAATAGACACCATGTGGCAGTCTGTCTCTTACCCGTTTGCCTTGTCTAAAAATCTGCAGGAAGCCCTTGAAGAAAATCATCTGCAAGCCTCGTTGACACAATTGCTTCCATCTAATCAATATTATTCCTATGAAGCGCTTAAGCAAAAGTTTGTGGAGCTGTGCATACAAGAACAAAAAGGAGGATGGCCTGCTGTAACCATCAATCAATCACTACATAAAGGTAGTAATAATCCTGCTGTAAAACAGTTGAAACAACGATTGATAGCAGAAGGGGATCTGGAGGCATCCAAAACAAATCTCTCAAACACGGTATACGATCAGACGGTAGTGGATGCAGTCAAGAGTTATCAGGCGCGTTATGGTTTGCAGGTTACAGGTAATTTAACAAAAGAAACCCGTACGGAACTGGCAGTACCTTTGAAAAAACGTATTCAGCAGGTAGCGCTTAATCTGGAACGCCTTCGCTGGCTTCCTAGGCAGTATCCTTCTGAGAGTGTATGGATTAATATCCCGGAGTTTAGCCTTCGGGTATGGGATCAGGATAAACAGGTGTGGGAAACCCGGATTGTCGTAGGAAAGCCTAACAAACCAACTCCTATACTTACAGATACGCTTGAACAGATTATATTGAATCCGGACTGGGTAATCCCTCAATCCATAGCTGTCAATGAGATGCTGCCTCAAATCCGGCAGACACCTGAAATGTTGGAAGAAAATGAATTTGAAGTGTATGAATCCTGGAAAAAAGGTGCACCCTTGGTTGATGTTTCCATGATTGACTGGGATACCATTTCTACCGATAACTTTACCTATAAAATTGCTCAAAAGCCAGGAGACAAAAATGCGTTGGGAAAAGTTAAGTTCTTGTTTCCAAACCATTATGATACCTATCTGCATGATACGCCAGCCAAAGGTCTTTTCAATGTCAAAGATAGAGCCTATAGTCATGGATGTGTTCGGGTTGAAAATCCGCTTAAACTGGCCTATTATCTTCTGAAAAGCACAGGCAAGTGGACGGAAGAAAAGATTCTAGAACAAACTCAGCTTGCAATGTTAGATAATGAAGATGAGGACGAAGGTGATACAGCCATAACGCCAGAGAAAATAGATCTGAAAAAACCAATTGCGGTTACAACACTATATCTAACAGCATTTGTTCGTCAGGGCCGTTTGTATTTTTGTCCGGATATATATGGATACGATGTAATGCAAACAGCAGCTATATCTCTTCCGGCAAAATCTATGATACCACCAATAGCGAATAAGCCTCAGCCAGAGAAAAAATCAAACCTTTCGCTGACTTCACTTTTTTCGCACTAATGTGATTAGCTTACACTAGCGGGGAAACCTTTCCTAAGGAATATGTAGAAAAAAATCTACACACCTTCCTTAGGAAAGGTCTTCTCTGTTGCTCAATCTATAACAAGGTTCCTTATAAATACCTGTTTCTCTTTTACTTAATTCTCTTTCAAAGTGTAGAAACAACCTGCGCATAGTTTTTTATAAATTCTTCTACCAGAATTAACCCAGCTATCAATCGTATTCTAAGTTATTGTGATTGGCTTACCAGTTGGCGCAGGCATTATTCTCAGAATATGTTCATATATATTCTATCATTGTAGAAGTTTCATAGATACACTACGCTGTAAGTAGATGCAGTATATAGGTTTCTATACTAGATAATGTCTCGCAAAGTATAAGCTTTTATATCCCTTTATGAACATACTAATCTTATTATACAGTGAGTGATTATGATGCACTTATGTCATTACCTATCCTGGTAGCTGATGACGATGCCGACGACCGCCTGCTACTGAAGATGGCTTTTGCAGAACAAAACATACCTAATCCTGTCCTCTTTTTTAAGGATGGCAGTGAGGTAACTGACTATTTATACAAACTTGAATCTCAGTCAGATATACAAAAAGATCTGCCCGGATTGATGTTATTGGATGTCAATATGCCCAGAAAAAACGGATTGCAGGTACTTAAAGAAGTGAAAACACATCCTATATGGCAACAGATCTGTGTGTGTATGTTTTCGACTGCCCGTACAGAACACTATGTATCTGAAGCACATCAGCTAGGTGCAGACAACTATATGGTAAAACCTGACTCATACGATGATCTGCTGGAAGTAATCCAATCTGTGTATCTTACCTGGCTTAACTCAGTACTTGTCAGTAAAAAGATACATCCTTGTTCAATGGACTCCGTAGAAAAAGAAAATACACCTGTAACACACAAATAATATTTTACAACTAACTTATACCTTATAGAAACAGCTATACTAATCTATACTAGTAATCAGTTTTTTCATTTTAGATTACATACCTAAATTGAAAAGCAGCAATCACCCATATCGCTCATACCTTGTGTCTGTGAGGTAGTTGATAGTAATTAAATTAAGACAGTAAAGATAAAGTCCGGGCTGCGACCTGGTCCATTTTTTGGCCTGGACTCTTTTTCTACAGTCTAGTTACTACATCTAAGGTAAACTCTTCACTAAACGGGAAATCAAATCTTCTGAAAAGACACTATTTTGGTTAATGAAGTTTATAGGTATATTTGCTATAATAATCTACTCTTACACCACCTTTTATTTTTTGTGAAAAACAAACTCGTTACTCACCCTATTTTAGTAGTGGAGGACGATAGTGAAGACCGAGAGTTATTGATTCAGTTGCTGACACAGGTAATTTCCAACTGTGAGATTATAGGTGTAGCCAACGGACAGGAGGCTATACACTATCTCGAAACAACCCCGCAACTCCCGTCGCTGGTTCTTCTCGACATTTATATGCCACTAAAAAATGGTTTTGAAGTAATTAGGGAAGTAAAAAGCAATCCTGCATTGAGAACTATTCCTATTATAGCCCTTACCTCTTCATCTGTAGACACAGATATAGTAAGAAGTTATAATCTTGGTGTAAATGCCTATTTAATTAAGCCATCTACTGAGGAAGGACTTCATCAGCTTGTACAAACGATTCATACATACTGGATTACGAATGTAAAAGGGCCTGTTTATCGGCGAAATCTTTATTAAATAGATTCTTTTATAAAAAAGTCAGAGTTTACATTCTTTTCATAAGTATAGGCTCTGGCTTTTGTCTCTTACCCTTCTTCCTTAGTCTGTTTATTTTCCAATAATCATTCTACTTGTTGTGTTTTAGAGATCTCTTTCTGAACTTATTTCTAGTCACTTTCATCACTCTTCTTGTGGTTGCTTCATTTTTTGCTTGCCCAAAAGCAGGGCACCAAATGAGAATTTGGTGAGCCAGATTTGTTTGTGAGCAAAAAAGGGCACCTTTTCCCGAACCTCCCGCCCACAAGCCAAAGGCCAACCTCGCGGGAAAAGGATTGCCTACGCACCTACACAACCGCACACAATTGAAGTGACTAATAATCGCTTTGTATCATGTGCTAGTTAAGTTATAATACCAAATTAAAATTGAGTATGTGTATTCCTAACCGGTCAGAGATCGGATGAAAGTAGTTACTTGGCTGAGTGAGCGACTTTTTACGCAGTTATAATTTAAAATTAGTATAAGAAAAAGTCTACGATTATATTTTAGATGACACAAAGAGAGATATGATTCCTTTAAACGCGAACCGCTGTAGCTGTGCGTTGGCAATCTTTCTGCCGCGAGGAAAGCCCATGGCTTTGCGGGTAGGAGGTTCGGCAGAAAGTGCCCTTTTTTGCTTCGTTTTTTGGGCAAGCAAAAAATGAAGGAGCCTAGGGAAGAATCATGAAAAAGATTATAAACAATGATGAATCCAAGCAAGCAAAAAAGAAGGAGCCGCAAGAAGAATGACGAAAGGAACAATAAACCGACTCAGAATGAGAGTTCTCAAAAACAAAATCAACGTCTATACTCTTTTCAAAAGCATAAACGCTGATTTTGTTTAAATACAACCTGCCACAATCCATTGTAACAATACTCTATTTTTTAGCCACAGAGGGTAAAGATTTTATTTCCTTGAGTATTTGTAGAGAGTTGTTATTCCTTGCCACCAAGAAAAGGTTTCGTTCATTGGTTTTCAACTTTTTAATGCGTCGGACTTCTCCCTCTAAGAAAAAGCCAGATTCTGTTGGCAGAACAGAATGAAACCCTCCTTTGCCATTTCCTTCCAGCAATAAGCCATAACTACCATCATAACGACCCTGATACGGGTTAATACCATAGAAATTACCACCCAGCAACACATCCGGATTGGCGTCAGAGTTGACATCTTCTATGGCAAATGCAAATATTTTAGAGAATTGCGCTTCTACAGGCAATGCCTTGACCTTAAATTGTCCCTTTCCAGCATTTTCAAGATATACACTTTCAAATATATTTACTTCTCTCACTTCAGCACTGTCCAGATCTTTATCTGAGAATATCTGATTGAGAGGTTTTCCAGCAAATGATTTAAAATCCCTGAATTTTTTGTTGATAACAGAAGGCAATTGTTTCCCCAGTTCATCTTTAGATGCAATAGTAAACCAGTCATCTCCCCGATTATAGGTTACGATCTGATCTAAGGTCTGATTATGATCTATATCTTTCACATACATTCTGACTGAAGACGCATCACCACTTTTCCGCAGTTTTGTGTTGGTACCCAAATTACCCAGTACAAAATCCAAATCCCCGTCTTTGTCAAAGTCAGTAGCAGCTACAGACTGCCAGAAACCATTCAGGGAGGTGGTATTCTGTTTTTGAGAGCCCATACCTTCCAGACTAAATGACAGCGCAGCCTTCTTAAATGTGTTTTTCTGGTTTTCAAAAATGGTTGGACTCATCCAATCACCTACGACTAACAAATCCAAATCTTTATCTTTATCGATATCTGTCCAGATAGCATCTGTAATCATTCCCGCCTTCCGAAGATCAGGAGCCAGTTGAGTAGTTTTGTCGGTAAACTTCCCTTTGCCATCATTCACCAGCAGATAGGAATCAGGAATCTTTCCATACGCGTAGGCTACTACCCTTCCACCTACAAATAAATCTAAGTCACCATCCTGGTCAAAGTCGACTGGACGCACACAAGACTTATTGGTATACATAGGAGGCAGGTTATCTTTTCCACAGCTAAAGTTGCCTTTGCCATCATTCAGATAGATTCGGTCAAACTGCTCAGGCATAGTATTATAAAACTCATTTCCCCCACTTACCACATATAAGTCAAGATCCTTATCGCCATCGGCATCAAAAAATACAGCGTCTACATCTTCATAAATTGAGTCAGCTCCAAACACAGCATTGGAAGAACTTGCGGTAAATGTCCCGTTTGCCTTTTGCACAAACAACTTACCAGATTGCCATTTGGCACCTCCTACATAGAAATCATCCAGATTATCTCCGTTCACATCACCAACAGCCAGTGCAGGGCCTTCTGTTGAGACTTTAAATGGCATCAACATCTCCCGGTTGAAATCATAATACGAATTCTCTTTGTGTTTATAGTCCAGTTTTAGCTGCTCTGTTATATCCTGAAAAACAGGCGTTGGTGCAGGCGAAAACAGTGCTGTTTCTTCTATCTGAGCATCTGTCTGTTTCAATACCAGAAGCTGATTCGCTTTTACCTGAGTTTTCACTTCTGCTTTTGCATTTCCCCAGATAACTATCACACTATCCAGGGTTGTTGTTTGCCCCAGGCCAAAGACCAGAACAGGATCTACAGAAGACAAAAAGCCTCGGGTAGGCATCAGTTCCTGCACCAGCTTTTTTCCTTTATGCATTAATGTTACCTTAGCACCTACTCCAAACGTATTGGGAGCTGTCCCCTGTAGCTTTACCTTCAGATAGTTTGTCTCTGTGTATTTTGGTGAGGAGGTATTCTCTGTTTTTTCACCTGTTCGAGTTTGATTTCGATAGATACTGGCAGGTTCATTAATGTTGTTGGTAATCAGATCCAGGTCGCCATCATTATCCAGATCGGCATAGGTTGCACCATTCGCAATAGTAGCTTCTCCCATCCCCCAATCGGCAGATTTATCCTGGTATTGCAGAGAAGATGTCCCTTTAAAGATATAATTATGTACTTTGCCTTCTGGCATCTGTGTAATAGCCTGCTTATCATACACATTCATACCGTTCATCATGGCATACTTGATTGAGTCTGTATAAATGTATTTGAGATAATCCAGATTATTAGGCCGCTTCACAATACCATTTGTGATAAACAAATCCTTTATCCCATCATTATCATAATCAGCCAGCAAGGGTGACCAGCTCCAGTCGGTAGCTGCAACACCCGCCAATGCAGCCACATCGACAAACCGTTTGCCTGATAAATTAAGTTGGAGACAGTTACGGCTAAATTGATGATGATACCCATAACTCAGTTTGTTTAAATAAATATCCAATGGATCCTCACCCATTGATGACTTTTCAGTTACCTCATCTTCCGGATACATATCCAGATTCATAAGATCAAAAAAGCCATCATTATTGATATCAGCAGCATCCACTCCCATAGAGTAACGACTCAAGTGTGGAATAGCCGTTTTTACAGTTTCGGTGAAGGTGCCATTATGATTATTAATATAGTAATAGTCATCTTCATGAAAATCATTGGCAACATAAATGTCATCCCATCCATCGTTGTTCAGATCAGATACCACAATACCTAATCCATACCCCATTAAAGCTTGATAGATTCCAGCTTTTGCACTTACATCTACAAACTTTTTTGTATTCTTTGAAGCTGATGTATCTCCACTCTTTTTGATCATTGTATTTTCAAACAAGTAGTCTCCTGCTTCGTTGTTTTTAAATACACGGGTTGAAACGTATTCGTAACTACGGGCCGTATGTACAGCATGGGTCAGCAGATACATATCCAGGTCTCCATCTTTGTCATAATCAAAAAAAGCAGCCTGTGTGGCAAAACCTGTGAAGTCCAGTCCATAATCTGCTGCTTTTTCAGTAAAGGTCAGATCACCATTATTGATAAACAACTCATTGGCACCTTCTAGTCCCTTGTAATTTCCGACTGCACATACATAAATATCCAGCAGGCCATCGCCATTTACATCAGCCATTGTTACCCCTGTTTTCCAGTCAGCAAATCCTTCCACTCCTGCCTTTTCGGAGATATCGTCAAACTGCATATTTCCTTTATTGAGATACAGTTTATTTTTTCCCTGATTGGAAACGAAAAACAAATCCGTTAATCCATCATTATTTATATCTCCGGCTGATACCCCTGCTCCATTGTAGTAATACAGGTATTCCAGTATATTCAGTTTTTCATCATAATCGGGTAGTTTGTTTGTAAAGCCTATCCGGGTTTGTGTAGAATCCATCTTCTGAAATAAGGCATTCTCATTGGTCTTTTTAGGATTGCACGCTGTGAAACTATAGAGAGCCAGTAAAAAACAGGCAGCTCCAACAATCCTATTATATAAATATCGCATACTGTTAATCGTGAAAATGAGTGGTTGTTGTTTATACTTCTTCTTCCCTACTGCAGCCTTCCCTGCTTTTTAACTGCTATTACCTGAAGTGGATCATTGTTTTTGGCAAGAATAATATATTCCTTACCACCTGCTGTTTTGATCTTCTGCATACGACGCACCTGACCTCGTGTATAGAAACCTGATTGGGCAGAACGTATCACCTCAAAATTTCCTTTTCCTTTTCCTTGCAGAATTAACCCATGATTGGCGTCATAACGTCCCATTTCTGGTACTACATTATAGAAATTTCCTGTAAGCAAGATATCCAGTTTGCCATCCTCATTATAATCCAGAGTTTCTATTCCAAAAATAGGAGCAAACTGTACTTCTAATGGTAAAGCTTTCAGTGAAAACCGGAAATTGCCGTCATTGACCAGCAAACTGGTATTAGCATTGGTCACCTGCTTTACAATAGCTGATTGCAATTGTTCTTCGCTGAAGATTTCATCGATTTGTTTTCCTGCAAAGTCTGTGTACTTCACAAACTTCTTCTTCACCTCAGGCATCTGTTTCTGCAGATCGTGTTTTAGTACCATAGGATAGCTCTTACCATCTTCCGCTACACAAGTAATGATTTGCTCTACATTTCCGTTTTTATCAAAATCAGATACATATAGTTTCGCAGGCGTAGTCGTATCGCCTTTGATACGAGAGTTAACACCCCAGTTTCCCAGAATAAAATCCATATCCCCATCTGCATCAATATCAGTACTCCTGATGCGAGTCCACCAACCCTCTGAGTCAGGAATTGCCGATTTACTTTCACGTACCAACTTATTCCCTCTCTGGTTTTCAAAGATGGTAACCTGCATCCAGTCACCCACCAGAATAAGTTCTGGGTATTTATCTCCATTGACATCCTGCCATACAGCATCTGTAATCATGCCCAGTTCGCTCTGAGGTAGATAGCGTTTGGTATAATTTTTAAAATTACCTGTACCATCGTTGACATACAGGTAACTGGGCGCATCATAGCCATATTTACCCGGAATCATTCTTCCCCCAATAAACAAATCGATGTCACCATCCTGATCAAAGTCGGCAGCAGCTACACAGGAACCATTGTCAGCAATGGATGGAAGTCTGGTATCTCTGGTCAAATTGCCTTTGCCATCATTGATATACAACCTATCCTGCTGTTCAGGAGAGCCATTGAGAAACTCATTACTTCCTGTTACTACATACAGATCTAAATCCTTATCGCCATCCGCATCAAAAAATACAGCGTCTACATCTTCGTAAACAGAATCCTGAGCCAGTGCAGGCATTTGGGTATCTGAGAAAGTCCCGTTCTTTCCCTGCACAAATAATTTCTTGGGTTGTCCTGCAGCCCCTCCCAGATATACATCATCCAGTCCATCCCCATTTATATCTCCGGTTGCCAATGCAGGCCCCTGAGTAGAATACATCTGCTTGAGTAATACATCCCTATTATAATCTACAAAATTGCTTTCCTTGTGAACGTAATTCAGATTGGAAGCTACAGTAGCATCTACAAAACACGAAGTTGTTTTAGCAGATGCATCTGGTTTCCAGACCAGATTTGCTTGAGCATGATCAAGCGTCAAATCTTTATCTGCGGTTACATTGGTGAGTATCTGTTTTTTATCATCCGGCCATACAACCGTGAGAGAATCTATCTTGGGATTTTTTCCAAGACCAAAGATCATCACCAGATCTACTGACGATTGAAATCCCCGGTTAGGCATCTGTTGCAGGTATTGTGTAGTACCCTGCTGATGTACCCATACCTTAGTACCAATACCACTCAGGTTTTTGGGATAGCCTTTGAGCTTTATTCGCAGGTAGTGTGATTTAAGCTTTTCTGAACTTTTATTTTTAAATACACTCAACGGGGAATTGATATTGCTTACTACCAGGTCCATGTCTCCATCATTATCCAGATCACCGTAAGCTGATCCATTGGAAAAATTAGGATCTGCTAATCCCCAGTCAAAAGCCGTATTCGTAAAACGGAGATTGCCTTCGTTTTTAAAAGCGTAGTTGGGAATGGGCTGTACTGGCATTTTATTGATCAGATCCGGAATGTTAGTCGAGCCAGTTTCCAATGCCTGCCGCATTGTTTCTTCGCTACCCAGATAATTTACAAAGTCCTGATCTGTTAAATCCTTGGCAATACCATTGGCTACAAAAATGTCTTTCAGCCCATCATTGTCCATATCAAACAGCAAAGCTCCCCAACTCCAATCTGTAGCATGCACTCCAGATAAAGCAGCAACCTCGCTAAAACTTCCATCTCCATTGTTCAGATGCAGCATATTCCGGTTGAACTGGTAGTGAAAGTCTTTTGACACCAATAACCGTTGCCGGTCATAGTCTTCATATGTCATCATAGTCTTCAGACGAGTATCACTACCTGGCAACATATCCGTTACAAAAATGTCTAGATTGCCATCATTGTTTATATCTGCAATATCAGCCCCCATAGATGACAGACTGATGTGATCCATCTCTTTGGTCAGAGACTCTGTAAAAGTTCCATCATGATTATTGATATACAGATAGTCTCTTTCATAAAAGTCATTAGAAATATAGATGTCCAGCCAGTTATCATTATTAACATCTCCGACTGTGATACCCAGACCAAAACCTATCAGACTACCATAAACACCAGCTTGTTCACTCACATCGGTAAACCGCTCTCCATCATTTCTGAAGAATTTATGTCCTCCCAGTCTGTCACGCTGCAAACGGATATTGGCATCACGTAAAATGCTGATAGGTGTAAAGCTGTTATTGAGCAGATACATATCCAGGTCACCATCCCGGTCATAGTCAAAGAAAGCTGCATGTGTGGAAAATCCCTGATCATCTAGGCCATACTGCATTGCTTTCTCTGTAAAGGTCAGGTTGCCATTGTTGATAAATAACTCATTGGCCCGATCATCATTCTTGCGATTCCCTGAATTACACACATAAATATCAAGTAAACCATCGCCGTTCACGTCTGCAAATGTTGCACCGGTACTCCAGGCACGTTTTCCGGCAACACCAGCTTTTGATGTGATATTCTCAAACTCAAAATTCCCTTTATTCAGATACAGCTGGTTATCACCAAAATTGGAGGTAACAAAAATATCTGCCAGACCATCATTATTGATATCACCAATGGCTACCCCTCCCCCATTATAGAAATTACGGTAATTGAAAATGTGAAAATCAGAGGTATTATCCACTTTATTGACAAAATCAATATGCGTTTTTTCAATAGGCAGAGCTTCAAATAGTGGGTCTTTGGGCGCTTCTTTTTTAGTCGAACAGCTTCCCAATGCTATTACCCCACATAACCAAACTATTTTTCGCATAATAAACGGCTCGTTTTTAGTAAAATGGAATAGAACTGCATATCCAATAGTATTACAATGGCCTTACGTCCTTTTGTTGATAAACTTGTACAGGCGCGTTATTTACAGAAAATATCCAGGTAGAATTATTTATAACTTGCACATCTTTCACATCTCCCTTAACATTTAAACCAGAAAGAGACTGGCTTACATAGTCAAACTGAAAGTTTCCTTTGTTCAGGAATACAAACCCGTGGTTAGCATCCATCTTTCCAATTCGAAGATGATAATAAGAATTGTTTCCACTCAGAAGCAGATCTTTCTTTCCATCCTTGTTAATATCCTCCATGGCAATCGCATATACAGGAGCATACTGAGCCTGAGAAGGTAATGAATGCAAAACAAATCCATGAGGAGTATTTTCCAATACACAACTTTCTGTAAAATCAATGCGATAGGTCATAGCATTATTCAATTCACCTTCAGAAAAGACATCTTCCAATGTAGCTTCTGCATAGGATTGATAATTGGTATATTTTCTTCGCAAAGAAACAATTTGTTCCAGTAACTCATCCCTACTAATAGCAGGATATTGTTTTTGCTGAATATAATAGCTCACTACCGGATCTATAATGCCATTCTTATCAAAATCTCCTGCATACATTCTCATAGGGTAGGTAACAGAAGGCTTCATCTGGCAATTGTTTCCTAAATTACCCAGTACCAGATCCAAGTCTCCATCTCCATCCAGGTCATCTCCAGCAATGCGATTCCACCATCCGTTCAACCATTGCTGTTCAGATCGTGCGTCTCGGATCTGCAAATCCTGTACTGTGGCTTGTCCATTTTTAAAGGATAAGACTTTGGGTGACATCCATTCACCAACGATAATGATTTCAGAAAAGCCATCCTTATTCATATCCATCACAAAAGCATCACTTACTAAGCCTAGCTTGAAATGAGAAAGAGGGACAGATATAAAACTACCTTTCCCATTATTTAGTAGTATGAAACTTGCATCTGCGGCAGGAAATTCATTAGGTGTAGCAGTTCCGCCTATAAATAAATCAAGGTCTTTGTCATTATCAATGTCCAATACTTTTACACAGGAACCATTAGCGGTTTCTGCAGGCAATGCCGTTTTATTTTGTAAAAAGTGACAGGTTCCATCATTAATATATAAACGATCCTGTTGTACTGTAGTATTTTTACGTTGTGAAAAATCTCCACTTACTACATACAGGTCAAGATCTCCATCGTTATCAGCATCAAAAAACACAGCGTCTTTATCTTCATAAACCGAATCCTGTACAAAGGCATCTGTCCGAATCTCACTAAACAAACCACTTTTTTGTTGCAGAAAAATCTTACCAACCTGGTTTCTGGCTCCTCCCAGGTACAGATCCATTAATCCATCGTTATTGATATCTCCTTTAGCTATTCGTGCACCTGAATATGAATACTGATAAGGAAGTAAAATCTGACGGGCAAAATCATTGGCGTAATTTTCTTTATGTGTGTAGTGAAGTATATCTGGTGTTTCCTGAAACAGACTATTATCTATGAATTTATGTACTATGCGTTGGAAAGCATACAAATCATAGCTAATCTCTATAGTTTTGTTTACTACAGTAATCGTAGAATCCTTCCATTTTCCATCTGGCCATTCAACATGAATTTTTACCGGATTATGATTTGTTCCCAACCCAAAATGCAACGCATCATACATAGAAGATTGAAAGCCTTTTACAGGAGAAACTTCCTGATATTGTGTCAGAGAATCAGAGGTTACATAGACTTTGGTATGTACTCCAAATGGATTTTGCTTTGGGCCTTTTATCTTAATCTTTAGAAAACTACTTTTTGCCTGCTTATTGGATTGGTTTGCATCTGAGCTATTCTCTTCGTTTACATCTCTGCTTGTGTTTTTATAGATTCGGGCTTGTTCGTTGTTATTGTTGGTCACAATATCCAAATCTCCATCATTGTCCAGATCTACATAGACAGCACCATTGGCAATAGTTGGTTTCTCAAATCCCCACTTTACCGATTGGTCTGTAAAGGTTAGGTTAGCATTATTTCTGAAAATGTAGCTATGTGTAGGTGAAGAAGGCATTTTATGGATTTGTTCCATAAGCGACTCATGGGGCTGTCCGGCAGAAGCTTTCATTTCTTCATCAGCTGTATATTTGATAAAATCAGAGTTGGTAAAGTCTTTCACTTCTCCATTGGTTACAAACAAGTCTTTCCAGCCATCATTATCAAAATCTGCAAACAAAGCAGCCCAGCTCCAGTCTGTATTAGAGACACCTGCACTTTGCCCAATCTCGCTATAGGAAACTTTGCCAACACTATTGTAACTCGAAATATTTACAGTTTGATTAAGATGTAGCATATTCCGCATATTCTGATGCCAGAATCCATTTGCCAGCATAGACTGGTAATTATTCCAGTTGTCAGGAAAGGCCAATAGCTTTTGACGAAGATTATCTTCCGGAAGCATATCCAGTGTAAAGATATCGGGTCGGCTATCGTTGTTTATATCAGCAATATCCACTCCCATTGTAAAACGGGACGTATGGTCCAATGTTTCCTGTAGCAAATCCTTAAATGTACCATCTCCCTGATTGATGTAGAGATAATCATCTTCCACATAATCATTACCCACATAGATATCAGGTCGGCCATCCTTGTTTACATCAGCAATAGCTAGTCCCAATCCAAAACCCAGTGGATTACTTTTGATACCTGCCTCAGCTGTTACCTCTGTAAATTTGCCATTTTCATTTTTGAAAAGCTTGTCGCCAGCATAATCATCCCGTTTATTCCGCATAACAGAGGCATCTGGATTTCGTTCGTAGCTTCTCAGATTATGATTGAGAATAAAACAATCTAAATCTCCATCCAGATCGTAATCCAGAAAGGCAGCTTGTGTAGTATAACCTGGATCATCCAGACCATATTCCTGTGCTTTTTCAGTAAAGGTCAGATTACCATTATTAACAAACAACTGATTGCGACGTTGCTCCAATCCCAGATTTCCAGAGTAACATACATAGATATCCAGCCAGCCATCCGAATTGATATCCACAAGGCTTACTCCCGTTTTCCAACCTCCTTTTCGGCCAGTCACTCCAGCAGACTGCGTAATATCCTTAAACTGAAGATTTCCTGTATTGAGATATAAGGTATTGTCAACCATATTTCCTGTAAAATACAGGTCTATGTTCCCGTCATTGTTAAAATCTCCGGCAGCTACCCCACCTCCATTATAGAAATACTCATAGTTCAGGATATTGAGTGCTTCTGTCTCTGTAAGCTGATTAGCAAAAGTGATTCCTGTATGTTGAGAGTTCTGTTGTATAAATAAAGCAGATTCCTTCTGTTTCTGGCAGGCAAAAAAAGACACACATAACAGAATGAATGTATAATATAAAGCTTTCATTCGGAATAAAATCAGGCTGTATAGTTTGTTCGTTAAAAGTGGTTTTATTGATTAGCCTGATCGGCGTAAACTTTTTCAAGAAGAGGATTATCCGGGAGACAAACAAACTTAAAATTATTTGTATAGAGCATTTATAATCAAAACAGCAACCTACTCTGGTTGCTGTTTTGACGTACTTTATGATCCTATTTTTTAATAACCAAAATTTTGTTTCAAGTTTGGATTGGTATCCAATGCACGTTGTGGGATAGGAAATACAACCACGTGAGCAGGTGATGTAGTTGGTTTTTGATCAAATGGCTCCAGGAAAGTACCAAAGCGAATCAGATCATTTCTTCTCCATCCTTCCCAATATAGTTCATGTCCTCTTTCTTTTAATAAATCAGCCTCTGTAACAGAAGATAAATTGGATAAGCCTCTGGCATTTCTTACCTGATTTACAAGATCTACAGCAGGACTCCCTCCAGTGCCACCTCTTAATGTTGCTTCTGCATTCATTAATAAAGCGTCAGCATAACGGAAGAACACATAGTCGTGCCCACCTTGATCTATGTTACCAGGCTCTGGTAGATACTTAATTACCCGAATACCAACTTTTTCATCTGAGTACAATAAATTTACTGTTGGAGAGAAAACTAAAGGATTTCCTCCTCTGTCTTGTAAATTAGCTCCACTTGGGCCTTTTTGTTGTCCAACCAAGAAACCAGCATTATACCCAAGTTTATCTGTCATTCCAGGATATGCTCCCCCGATACGTTCATCCTGAGCCTCAAAGCTGCCGTAAAAGTCGGCCAGAGTAGTAAAACCATTCCACCCACTTGGTGTTTGGTTGTAATGCAATGTCATATAATAACGACTACGAACATCAGCTACGGGGGCTCCTTTTTCCTGTTGAATTACGAAAACTAGTTCTTTTGACAAGGTAGTATTATCCCAATGGAAATTATCAAAATATTGTCCTTGAGGTTCGAGTTCAAACTTTCCTGAGTTAATAATAGCATTTGTATATTCAATTACTTTATTCATATCTGCTGCTGCAAATGTATAAGGTCCAGCAGGTTGTTCTGGATTTTGTTTGTATACAGCTCTGTTAAGATAAACTTTAGCCAGTAAGAATTGAGCTGCTTCTTTTGTAGCTCTGCCTGGTGTTGCATTTGTACCTGATCCTAGTGCTGGGAGTGTAGGTAAAGCGGTTTCTAGATCCTGAATAATAAAGTCTGTAGCTTCACTTCTGGATAAAACTTTAGGATTCACCTCAAACCCATCGCTTGCCTCACGAAATGGAGCCTGTCCATATAGATCTACTACATAAAACATAAAGAATGCTCGCAGAAAACGTGCTTGAGCTTCTATAACACTCCCATCTTCTGCTGCAGCAATCACTTCTGTAGCTCTAAAAACACCAGTATTTACAACATCCCATGCATTGGTGACTTGATTATGGTTCGCATCCCAAGTATGCTGATGTAAACGTCTCCATGTACCAAAATCATCCCAGTCAGTACCGCGAGTAGGCCCCATCATCTCATCTGACGTATGTTCCTCCATAGCATATACGTTTTCTTGAGATACAAGAGGATTCAATTGAGCATATACACCATTTAGCAATGATACAGGGTCTAGATTAGATCCAGCAGAGGATTGTGTGGGTCTATCTAATACCTTATCCTCCAAGTTAGTACACCCTACTATTCCTAAGAACAGCCCTCCTGCTAAAATTATTGAAATTTTATATCGTAAAGTATTCATTTTAGATTTTAGTTAAAACTATCAATAAATGTAAAATCGACTACTGATTCACATTATCAGAATCCAACATTTACTCCCAATGTAAATATTCTAGGACTTGGGAAGTTAGTATAATCAATGTTCAAAGATGGGATACCATCAATAGCTGCATCTGTATTTATCTCAGGATCAACACCAGAATATCCACTAAATAGTAACAAGTTTTGTCCAGTCAAAGAAACTCGTAAACTTTTAGCATATCCCCCTTGTGGCAATGGTATATTATAACCTAATGTCAGGTTAGTAAGTCTAACAAAATCTCCTTTTTCAAGGAATCTAGTTGAAGGAAAAGGTGCATTAGAAGCATTTTCAGCACTGTTCGCCGCATCCTTTGTAACGTTTTGTCCATTTCTTAATCTTCCTTTTGAAAAGAGAGCATTTGCTGTATTGTTATATACATAGAATCCGGTAGATCCATTAAAGAACAGGCTAAGATTCCATTTTCCATATGTAAAATTATTCGTCAAACCAAAAGTAAACTTAGGAAATGGGCTACCAACATACTGATTAGAAAGAGCAGGATCTGTATAAGTACCAAATCCGTTCTCATCATATCCGGTAAATGTTGGCAGGAAGAATCCATACAATGGATATCCACTTTGAATTCTTTGTGCATTTACTCCTGACAAACCAGAACCACGAATACTTCCTGTACGATAAAAACCATTAAAGTTTTTCACATCATTATGCAGAAATGTCATGTTATAAGACAAATTCCATCCAAATTTGCTACCATCACCTCCTTGAAACACATCATATGCTACTGTAAACTCAACTCCAGAGTTGATAACATTAGAAGGCAAATTAATCCAACGGGAACGGGCAGGTGCAGGCGCAGCATAAAAAGCTTCAAACAGCAGATCTGTTGTGTTTTTATTAAAATAGTCAATAGCACCAGAAAGCCGTCCATTCATGAACGCATAGTCAAGTCCAATGCCCCATTGGGTAGTCTGTTCCCATTTCAAGTTTGGATTTGGTACAATATCACGTGAAGTAGAATTGTTGTTCTGATCAAACTGATAACGTTCAACTGTAATATTGGATGGAAATTCTTGATTACCTGTTACCCCCCAGTTAGCGCGAAGTTTCAACTCATCAAATATACCTTCTGGCATAAAGCTTTCCTGAGAAATTTTCCAACCTGCAGCAAAAGAAGGAAAATATCCATACTTATTGTTTTTACCAAATTTTGAAGAGCCGTCTACCCGAAGAGTTGCGGTCAACAAATATTTATCAAGAATAGTATAGTTTACACGACCAAAATAAGACTGGAGTTCGCTTTGACTACGATCTGAACCAGCAAAATATGCTTTATTAGACCCTGAATTGTTAACTCCGTTTATATTGTTAGCATATGGAAACAATTGATCTGCATCAGGTTGAAAAAGTTGTGCTTGAACAAAACTTCCGCCATTTTCAAATTTCTGATAAGCATACCCGATTAATGCATCAAGAGTGCCAGAACCTACTTTATTATTATAATTTAATGTATGTTCAATTAGTTGAGACCGACGAGTTCTGTTTTGAATAGTAGCTCGTCCGGAATTATTTGGAATATCATTAAAACCAGGAATATTCCGGAAGATTGAAGTTCTTCTTTCAGAAGTTGAATTGTCAATACCGAAATTAATTTTATAGGATAAACCTTTGATTATTTTCCATGTAGCACTTACATTTCCTAATGTCCTGTTTGTATTTGAATAATCATCAATCAAATTCAACATTGCCACAGGATTCCGATAATCACCACTTGGAGCTCCTGTTTCTGTATTGTATCCATTTGGAGTATAATAACGTCCTTGCGCATCAAATATAGGATATGTTGGATTTGATTGCAGAGCAGCAGCAATCAAATTACCCTGAGCTCCGGCACCTCCATTTGGTACATACACATCTTTCAGACCAGAAGTAGTAAGTTGTAAATCCAGAATAACTTTATCATCTATTAAATCATGACTAGCATTAATGCGACCAGTCAAACGATTTAAGCCAGCTTTCTTAATAATACCCTGTTGATCAGAATATCCTAAGGAAAAATTATATCGAGTATTATTATTTCCTCCACCATAACTTACATTATAGTTCTGTGAAACACTGGTTCTAAAAATCTGATCCTGCCAATTTGTACTTCCACCACCATTGACACCTCCAGCAGAAGGATTACCACCAGCACGCTCTAAAGCAGGTAAATATTCAGAAGCAGACAACAAATCATATCGTCTTAGAGCTGATGCAACACTGGCATTTGCTGAAAAAGTCAGGCTTTCTTGGCCAGCTTTACCTTTTTTGGTAGTTATAATTACAACGCCATTAGCTCCTCTGGAACCATAGATCGCAGCAGCAGAGGCATCCTTCAATACAGACATGCTCTCAATATCATCCGGATTCAGAAAATTCAACGGGTTTCTGGAAGGCTGTGTACCTGCACCAAAATCTCGACCACCTTCAGATACATTTCCACCATCCAATGGAACGCCATCTACTACAAATAAAGGACCGTTTCCGCTTCGTACAGAAGTAGTTCCCCGAATACGAATATTTACACCTCCACCGGGTTCACCACTGGAAGGAGTAATTTGAATGCCAGCAGCACGTCCTTGTAGTAATTGCTCTGGAGAAGCAATTACACCTTTATTAAAATCTTTGGAGCCTAATGCTACAACTGCACCAGTAGCATCCTCTTTTCGTTGTTCACCATAACCAATTACAACTACCTCTTGTAACGACTGAACATCAGCTGCAAGAGATACAGTAACGGAAGAACGATTCCCAACTGCAATTTCTTGGGTTACATAACCCACAAAGCTAAAAACCAACGTTGTATTATCGCCTGGAATGCTTAAGCTATAACTTCCACTTGCATCTGTAGTAGTTCCAGTAGTAGTTCCTTTCACAGATACACTTACGCCTGGCAACCCAGAACCATCAGCAGCATCTGTTACCTTACCACTTACCGTTTTTTGTGCATATGCAGTTGTGCTCAATAACAAAATCAAAAGCCATAGAAATTTCAAAGGAGAGAATCTGAACGAAATGGCTCTATGTCCATCATCGGGCAGATTACCTAATTTTTGTGAAGTACCAATTGTGCTCATAACAAGTAATAAAAGGGGTGATTGATGTGAAAAATAATCTTTTTGACTGTACAGGGTATACTCTCAAAATGATACTTACTTCAATTGTGTTCAGACATACGTAGTGTATGGTACGCAAATATAGAAAAACCACTATAATTTAAAAAAAAATAAAAAAAATATAATTATTTCCGCTTTTCGGATAAACTTCAGGATTAATATTTAATTTTTTAAATATGGTATTGTCATATAACAAAAAATACAAACAAACACTTCATGATAAAGTACTATTCACTAAAAAGATTATTTACCTTTAAATCTGCTATTTATGTATTACAGTACTATTATATATGGACAGTAAGGATAGAATACAAAAAATACATAATTCTTATGAAATATAATTTATCAAAGTCTTACTATAAATGTCAACTTATAAAACAAATCAGAATCCTTATAAAATCTTTATCTAATTTGTAGAATGAAGGCAGAACAGGAGCATATTGAGATTAGAAATTTCTAAATCTACTCAATACTATAAGAGGTTCTGAGAAGGGATATTTCCGAGGATTATATATGTCAGACTGACATATATAATCCTCGGAAAAGAGAAGACACATAACTAATGAGCACGCAAATTAATTTAATTAGAATATCCTAAAAAAGATCAAAGAAAAGGTAAAACGGTTTTCTGTCTATCTACCTTAGCAGTAGGGGTTTGTGCAAATTGGTTTACACAAAATATTTGTTTGGGGACCTCATATCTGGATAATAAACTTTTGGCTTTTTGCAAGATAAGCTCTTTGCTTTCAGGTGATAGATCCTCTATTTCCAGAAAGAGTGCTACATATTCTCCTAGTTTTGGATGAGGCATTCCTTTGATAAAAAATCGCTGATACAGTTGCATATCGGTAAGAATATCTTGTATTACCTGCTCTATATGCTCTGCCTGAATTTTTATCCCACCAGAATTAATTACGTTGTCGTATCGGCCTTTCCAACGAAAAGCGGTATCTGATACTAGTTCTACGACATCGTTTGTTATAATGGGATCATTATTTAGTGAGGGCACATGAATGATAAGGCAATTGCGATTATCTGTTTCAAAGGTTACTCCTGTTAGCGCAGTATAATAATCATGGTGAGTAGATCCATTTAAACCTCGTAAAGCAATGTGAGATACAGTTTCTGTCATACCATAGGTTTGGTAAACAGGTGCTGAAAGGTGCTGAAGCATATCTTCCAGCAGAGATGAAACAGGTGCTCCTCCTATAATAATAGCTTTAGCAGTATTCAGAATGGCTACTTTTTCAGGAGCCTTCTCCAGGATAGTCTGAATCTGTAAAGGTACATACGATTGAAAATCAAATCGACTTTCTACAGGCAGATCTGCAACAGGTAACGAGGAAGGTTCCAGGATAGTGAGGTGTAAATCCAGTACCAGACCTCTTACCAGCATCATCATGCCAGCAATGTATTGAACATTCAGATTTACCAAAGCAGTGTCTCCAGATTCCAACTTCAGCGTGTTGCCTGTCATAAGAGCACTGGCAGCCATCTGCTTTCGGTCTAGCTCTATGGCTTTAGGTATACCTGTAGAACCTGATGTATGGATAGTAAACGTTTCTATGCCTGTCAACCAATCATAACAGAACTGCCAGGCAATACTTTCATATTCTGTCAGTTTTTCAGACAAAGAGCCTGATCGTATTTCTTCAAAGGATACAGTAACCTTTGACTCATAAAATGTGACACTACCCATTAGTAAGAACCAAAATATTTTATCAAACGCAGTAAGTTTCTCTTTTCAGTGATTAAAGAAAAGCTGTCTAGCAAATCTGCACCAAAAATACCGGATAAAAAAGTTAGTACCCACAAACAAAAAAAGCCCTGGTTGGGGCTTTTCAATTAAATAGTATAGAATATCTCTTCTCCAAATATATTAATAAATGTCATGTCCGATTATACGCATCTCCAGATCATCTGCCACGTACGCCACTTCCATAATCATATCTTTTACTAAATCTTCTGTACAATGGTCAAACAAAGCAGCAGCAGCCACTTTCAGAAAACCTTCATGAATCATCACCTTACTGTAGTATAACTCCTGATTCAGTTCCAACATAGCCCGGTGATCAATTTCAGGGCGTAGTGTGCAAACTGTAGACATAAACTCAAGCATAGTACCCTGTGGACGATCAATCAGATATCCGGTTACACTTTGAAAACGATCTCTGTTTAATGGTACAGTAATAATCGTGTTTTTGTATGAATACTCTACAAAGCGGCCATCAATTTCAAGTGCCAGTTTTTCCATGGTAGTTGTTAAGTCCATAAGCGAAAGTGTTGAGGATGAATACTTGGTACTATTGACAGGTAAGGTATGCTCTCTATTTCTTTATGAAAGGTTTGCTACAGCTAAACCGATTTACAACTATAGATACTAAAACTATGAAAAAAGTAAACGCAAATCTGCATTTTTATAAAAAAAATTATTTGTGTAAGATTATACCCACAAAAAACAATAAAAATTACATAATAGGCTCATTATCAGAGATAAGATAAAAAATGTATTCAGGAAACCTATTTTTTTTTATTTCGTATAACCAATAAATTTTAAAATTGCACCGTTTTATAATATAAATCCCCTTCAATGCCCAGATTTTCTACAATGTAATTATTTTCTGCTATTTTATCTTTTTGTCTTTAGCATCCAATTCTGAAAGTTAAGCTCTGGCTTGCTTTTTGTCTTAAAGTGCATAGATATACTGAGCATTGAAGTCACTATAATTATACTATAATTCTAGCAAAACGAATATCACATAAATAACCTCGAGATGTCTTCACAATCATCCTTACAGAACGCAGACGAAACCAACAATGAGTTTTCCCATGGACTTGACAATGGGAAGCTGGATCTGGAAAAGAAACACTACGAAAGTTTTCTGTCCAGTCAGGTATTATATAATCAGTCTATTGAAAAACTTCAGAACCGGAAAAGTGAATTAGCTAGACTGGAGACGGAGTTGCAGGAAGCTCAAAAAGAATCAGCTCAGTGGATTGAGAAATCCCAGCAACATACACATCAGATACCATTGAAAGAGCAACAGGCAGACCGTCTTAGAGATACAGCGAATAAAGCAGGCATAGAAAAAGAACAATTACGTGAACTTCGCAAAAATACACGTAATGATAATCCTTTTCTGATAGGCTTGTTTTATGTACTTGCCGGTTTACTGTTTATCACAGGTGATCTGATTATCTCTAAAGATATTGTAGCCTATGCCTTTGGATTTAAGGGCTTTGAAGCATGGAGCTTTGCAGGTGGTCTTGCAGCCTTATCGCTTTTGCTCAAACCAGCCTACGAACGACTGATCGAACATTACTATCAGGAAGGCAAGTATAAACGATATATCTATTTTAAGATGGTATTGTTATTCTTTGCCTTAACTACTATGGCAGTTCTTGGGCTTTACCGATATGATGCGTTTCGTGTAGACAAAATGAAAGCATTTTTAAACAACGAAGCTACGTATCTACAAAGTGGTGCCGGAACCAATAGCCCTACACTGATAGCTAAACTTGACAGCTTGCGCAGACAACGTATTCAGTTGAATGAGGAATTGTTGAATGATCCCTGGGGAGCGTGGTCTTTTGTACTCACAGGTATCCTATTTGCGGTATCAGGAGCGGTTTGTCTGGGTGTAGGCACACCTATTGTACAAACGTACTGGAAACGCTGGGTACAAATCCCAATACGTATCGGACAAATGAAACGCCTGGAGAAACGTACTCAGAAAGAACTTGAGAAAGTGGAAACACAACTATCTCAGGAGAAAGCACAGAAAGCTATCAGTGAAAATCACCTGGCTATGTTTTCTAAACCTGAAGAGCTGCAATCTGAAATTAAGACGGTTCGTGCTGAGATTCGTGATCTTACAGACCAGCAAGGTTTATACGATGTAGAGAGAAGAGTTTCTCAATACAATGATGGATATGTACGGGGTAAAGTAGAACAACGCACCGAACAACGCCCTAATGGCCATGTTGATATTGTAAACGCCAATGGACAGGCCGTTCATTCATAGATTAACTATCTTTTTATATCCTATCGCTGTCTCTACAGGCAGCGATATATTTATTTCTTTCTATCTAATTCAGTAAAATTTCTGCACATATAATGAATATGAATTTTTTGACTAAAAGCATTCCTGTAGCAGGGCTTATTCTGCTTACAGCCTGTGGAGGAGATTCAGACAAAAAAGCAGCTCCCCCCAAACCTATTCAAAGTATTGTATTTCTGGATAAATCAACAAGTGCGGGTGGCGGATTTACAGAATTTGCACTTCAAAAGTATAATCGGACACTCAAAAATCTGGTAGCCACTAATATCAGAAGCAAAGGTGATCGATTGGATATCTACTATATACATGAAAATACAATCAAAGCAGAAGCATTCAGTGGAACCAGCCAGGCAGCTGTAAGTGAAGACACTACAGATATGAATCCTACTGATAAGGAAGCAATTGTCAATGACTTTGAACTTACCTTACGCAAAGAAAGAACAGAATTTCAGAATCAGGCACTTAAACACTTACTTACAGAAAATGCTACTGCCACCAATCAGCAAACAGATATCTGGGGGACACTGGAGGTAGTAAAACGGATTGCAGATACATCATCCATAGTGAATGTATATTACCTGAGTGATATGATTGAAAGTGCCAAAGGTACTAATCGCCGTGATTTCCACACTACTCCACCACAAACCCGTGAGCAGGCGACAGAGTGGGCAAAAACAGATGCTGGAGTACTGAAAAAAGACTACGGATCTATCCCATATGACAAAATTACTATACATTTTGTATTGCCTTTTGAACCCACCAGCACATCAAAAGAAAACAATCCGAATGTAACCTATTACTGGGAAACTCTCTTCGAGTTGTTAGGATATAAGAAACGTGTAGAAGAAATTAATTAACCAAAAGCATCATTAAAAACGGGCATGAAGAAAACTAATCTTCATGCCCGTTTTTCTTGGTGGAATTCAATTCTTATACTTTTCCTACCACATAGGGAGTTGTTGTAGGTTCAGGGCTTCCCTGCTCATCCTCTAATGTAATAGCAAACGCTTGTGCCTGCACTGGAATAGACTTCATTGTAAATAGTCCTTTTTCCTGAGTAGGTGCAAACATGCCGGCATCCAGTTTTTTATCTCCTACAATGGCCCACAACTGATATTTCTTCCCTTTAGGTAAAGGAGGAAGCTTATTGGCTGCAATGTACAAATTACCTTTTTCAGGATGCCAGTATAGGATCACCTCAGCATTCATTTTAGGATCGGTTGTCTGCAGATTCACTACCTTGTAGTCGGGGTTACTCACAACAGAAGCCGTCATCATGGCTGGCTTCATTTTTTGTTCAAGCTCTTGATTGTGCAGAGCCAATTCAGTCCGTTCGGTTGTTATCTGAGCCAACTGAGTTTCAGTTTGCTTCCATTGAGAGAATAAATATATATTACCCAAAATACTAAAGCCGAGCAAAATACTTGCAGCAACAGCCCAATAGCTAAACCGATTTTGTTTCTGGATATTTTCTGCATATGCAATCACATCTTCAGAAATAAACGTTTCTTTGTCTTCTTCCTCTGTTTTATCTATACTAAGAAACGGACTGGCTAGAGATGCTTTTGAATCATTTTCTTCTGCTTCCAGAAAATCCAGTCTATTCATCACTTTATCTTTCAAAGAAGGAGGAGGTGTTTGTGCAAACTGAGAAGCATATGCCTCTAAGGCACCGCGTATAGATGCAATCTCCTGCCGAATAATCTCGTGCTCATCAGCCAATGCCTCTATTTCCTGATTCTCTTCCAGAGAAGTCAGGCCTAGTACATAACTTTCAAGTATACCAGACGATATGTAAGTCTGAATGTCCAATTTAATTTAATTTAACAATAACAAGTAACCGATGATTTCTCTTTACTAAAACGATCCTGAGTGACAACACTGTCCTGTAGTTTAACTCTATTCAGACAAAAGAAGTTATGGGAAGTCTATCTTCTCATCAATAAGCTCCCTCAGGTGACTAATTGCCATCTTTACACGTGTTTTAACCGTACCTAATGGCATATTCAGTTCTGTAGCAACTTCGCTTTGTGTGTATCCTTTAAAATACAGATATTCGATAATCAGACGATGTTCAGGTTTTAGCTGAAGCACATACTTCTCCAGTCCGATATGATCTATTTCCTGATTAACATTAGCCTGCTTATCTACCATACTTACGTTTTGATCTACATCCTGGATTTTGGAGTTCTGTTTAAAATCCTGAGAACGCACCTTATCAATAGCCGTATTTCTGGCAATATTTAATATCCATGTAAACAAAGTACCTTTTGTCTTTTCATAGGAAGAAACATTCCTCCAAATCTTAACAAAAGCTTCCTGTACTACATCTTCTGCAATTTCTTCTGATTTAACAATACGTAATACGACCCCGTATAAGGCTCCCGAGTATTTATCATACAAATACTCAAACCCTTTACGATCATGCTGTTTTAGCATGACTATCAGTTCGTTTTCTGCTATAGTAACGGATCGTGACAATGCTTCCTTATTTCGTGATGGGTGAAAATACTGGATATATTTCGAAAAACAAATTGGATGATAATTCATTATCAATATATGATAGTTCATCAATCAGATATTTTATCTAATCCAGTATGTTCCGAAGGAATACTTCATATATTGTATACAGTAATTATGCCTACTTATTTATGTGCACATTACTCATCAACTTCTGGTATTATACTTTTTTTATGTAGTTATTATCCATCAATTGTATCTCATTCATTTCTATCATCTCGCGTAGTACTTCCAACACCTCACTCTCATTTGCAACAACCAGACTACGAATCAGTTCGGAAACAGGCATTGCATTACTATTCAGTAATTGCTGTATCTGCACTCTGTACTGTTGTGTCTTAGCAGGCTTTTCACTTTTTCGTTTTTGCGAACAAACATCACAGACTCCACATTCTGTCTCTATGTATTCCCCAAAATACTCTAATAATTGCAAGGTACGACATCTTCTGTTTTCACTTACATAGCGAATAACAGCCTGAAGTTTTTCTTCATCTCTGTTTTTACGCCATGTCAGTTGTTTCACATCCAATGGAAGCCGGGCAGCCTCATGCCTAACAGTAGTAAAGATAAGCTGAGGTTTATTTTTCTGTTTCTCATAAATCAGCACATTTGACTGATGCAGATACAACAATAACCGCTCAATAGTAGCAGGATCTGTTTGCAGGTAATCGGCCAGCTTTTTCTCAGAGATCATTGTAAAATTATTAAAAATATCTCCTCCATACATTCGCAGTATAGTCTTGATCAATGGATCATACATGCTGTTGGCTACCTGAAATTCATAGAGTCCTTTTTTATCTATAGTAAACAGAATTTTTGAAGGATTGTTAAAGGCCTCTGTCAGTTGAACAAATCCCTCCTCTTCCAAACGCTTTATCGCATAAAACGTTTCCTGTGCCGGTAATTGATATGTTTTACAAAAATCCTCAAAATCAAAATCATAACTAGCCAGATACCCTCCACCAGCGGCCACCTGAAAATAATTCGCCATTGCCTGATACACCTGTCTTAGCATGTCTATGGATGGATAGTTTTGTTCCAGAGCCGTCTTCATATGCTCCAGATCCACTTCATTATATAGTGCCACAGCATAGGCTTTCTTACCATCCCTCCCAGCCCGTCCGGCTTCCTGATAGTAGCTCTCCAGGTTAGCGGGTATATCAATATGAATAACAGTCCGCACGTCTGGCTTGTCAATCCCCATTCCAAAGGCATTGGTGGCAACCATGACCCGTGTCCGATTTTTAATCCAGTTGTCCTGTTTAGCAGCGCGTTCTTCATTTGTCAATCCTGCATGGTAATAGTCTGCCTTAATCCCTTGTCTGTTCAGCCAGTTTGCCAGGTCTTGCGTCCGCTTGCGGCTACGTACATACACCACAGAGGAACCAGGTACTTTCTGTAGTATATCCACCATTTTTCGTTCTTTATCTTCCAGTGAAAAAACAGAGTAGGATAAGTTCTCTCTGGCAAAACTTCCAGCAAATATAGATGATTCGCGTAAAACCAGCTTTTCAATAATATCTTTCCGTACTTCCTCTGTTGCAGTTGCTGTTAATGCAATGATAGGAACAGCAGGCACCAACTCACGTAGTTTGGCAATTTGCAGATAAGGAGGTCGAAAATCATAGCCCCATTGTGAGATACAATGAGCTTCATCCACAGCAATCATACATACTTTCATTTGCCGGAAACGCTCTATAAATATTTCTGTACGAATACGCTCCGGAGAAACATACAAAAATTTTACAGAGCCAAACCGACAATTATCCAGTGTAATATCAATCATCCGCCGGGTCATACCCGAGTAGATGGCTGCCGCATCTATTCCTCTTTTTTTCAGATTTTCTACCTGATCTTTCATTAAAGCGATCAGTGGTGATATCACAATGCAAACACCCTCCATTGCCATTGCGGGTACCTGAAAACAAATAGATTTCCCCCCTCCGGTAGGCAGCAAAGCCAGCGTATCTTTTTTATTCAGCACAGACTGAATTATAGGCTCCTGAAGTGGTCTGAAAGCATCATATCCCCAATATTGCTTTAAAATGTCATGGATTATAGCCATGTATCCTCAATAAATCTGTAAACACTACAATAGACTACATCAAAGGTAGGAAGGAAAAAACAAAAAAGGGAAAAGGACAAGTATCAAGATTTTGCAAAAATGAAAGAAAAGAGTATTCAAAAAATAGTCACAAGCTGAAATATTAGTTCCTGACCAGCATATATATAATACTATGTAACCACAACTTCACTGAGTTAAAGGTAGTTGGCAATTGTATAATCTTTTATTTCATTTCTCCTCTCCTAAATTTATTCAATTTCTGCGCCTTTTCTGTCATCACCTCATTTTATGAAAATGCGATTTTCTGTAAAAAAAGAGAATTTCTGTGGTCACTTTTGTCAATTTCAGCGGATATATACAAAAAAACTTACATCTGTAATTTATCTGTCATATATAACCATTACTACCATGTTATTCACATCCACCTCCCAATTAGCAGCCTCTTTGCTTCAAGAAGAAAACATGTTACAGGAAGCACAACAATTCGCAGTAGAAAGCGGTGTAGACTTTCCTGTTCACAGTAATATCATCAGCCACCTGATTGCCCTTAAAGTACAGGGAGAAGAGAAGTTTCATGTAAGTCTGCAAAGACGTGAGATTTTCCAGAACAAAATTCAAAAACAAAAACAAAACTTGTCTACTCTGCATCAGACATACAACAAATTTCAGGAGCTGTACAAAAGCTATCAATCTATGATCCGAAAGGATAAATAGTTCATCCTCATTTTTTGACAGATAAAACAAAAACTTCTAAAAAAATTTAGAGAGTATCTGATATTTTCCATAATATTGCACCCCGCTTTCGCGAAGAAAGTGTTCGATTCGGGATGTAGCGCAGCCTGGTAGCGTACTTGCATGGGGTGCAAGGGGTCGCTGGTTCGAATCCAGTCATCCCGACTGAGAAAGCCTAATAAAACCGCTTAAAACCTAGTTTTGAGCGGTTTTTCATTTTAGGGCTTTTGGGGTTATTTTTGCTTTTCTCGGGTTATTTTTGTTACTTTTGTTACTCCCTTGTTACTCGGAAGAATAAAACAAAGATATCTTAATCCTTAGTCTTATGATTACAATCCGTTATAAACCACTCAAAAATGGAAAGTACTCCATCTACCTTGATATCTATATCCAGGATGCTACAGGTAAAATGAAACGGGAATATGAGTTTCTAAAAATTTATGTATCCGAAGACTATAGCGTAAAAAAGCGTCTTAAAGAAGCAGATAAAGAATCCGTCTTATATGCAGAAGGGATAAAAGCTAAAAAAGAACTAGAGTTCCTGAATGGCAATTATGGTCTCATAGAAAAGAAAGCTGACTCACAAGCAGACTATCTCACCTTTCTGACAAGAGAGGTAAAACGAAAAACTACGAATGTAGATTATAACCTTGCTCTTCTGAAACATACGAAAATCTTCTTAAAAGATAAGCAACCAATCTTTGCTGAGATTACCCGTGACTGGTGCGAGGATTTTAAAAGCTATTTACTTAAAAATGTAAGTCAAAATACAGCCCGTGCTTATCTTCAGGCGTTGAAATTATTTCTGAACATTGCTATTGATAAAGGTTTTTTGCTAATAAACCCTATGCAGAAAGTAACGCTTCCCAAACTCCAGGATGTTGAGCGTACTACATTAGACATAGATGAACTAAAACTCCTTATCCAAACTCCAACCAAGTTTGGCTACCACATCCGCGAAGCATTTCTCTTCTCCTGCTTTACAGGATTACGTATTTCAGATATCCGATTACTCAAATGGTCAGATATTCGAGACAATCGAATTTATTTACGTCCAGCAAAGACTTCTGAAAAGATAGCCATTCTACCCCTCACTGAAAACGCTAAAGAAATTCTCAACTTACTAGAAAAAGAACAGAATAATGATCTTGTATTTTATAGATTAACTATCAATAAAAGTACTTTACGTAAGCATTTGACTCGTTGGGGAATGGAAGCAGGAATCAAACAACATCTCCACTTTCATGCAGGGCGACATACCTTTGCAACTATTGGGATAAGTAATGGTATTGACTTATATACTATGAAAGAAATGTTGGTTCATTCGAAGATTGATATGACAATGGTATATGCTAAGATTGTAGATAAAAAGAAAGTGGAAGAAGTTGCTAAATTCCCTAAGTTACGCCTCAAGTAATTCTAGCCCATCAAGGAAGAAAAAAATCTAACCCAAGTTGGGTTCAGGTTGTGTTTATCTTACTTATTTATTCGATTTTTTTGTGGCAAAACTAATCTCTGCCACATGGAAAACATCATTCTATTTCCTATTCCGCTTTCACAAATAAGGGAATTGATCAGGGAAGAAATGCGATTCGTACTTCAAGAAGAATCTAATCAGGTTCACTCTTCACAACCCGAACCAAATGAGATTTTAACAATTGATAAAGCATCTCAATTTGTCAGCTTGGCAAAGGCAACTATCTATGAGCTAACCTCAAAACGACAGATTCCTTTTTTCAAAAAGGGTAAGAAATTGTATTTCTCAAAACAAGAGCTACAAACTTGGATTTTAGAAGGGAAAAAGAAAACAACAGCAGAAATAGATTTGGAAGTAAAAAAATACTCAAAGAACAAGAACCATTAATAGCGCTAAACTAACAAGTGAGCTAACAAAACAATGTTTGGAACGCATAGAAAAACTGAAAGTATTATACAAAGGCACCTGACTCCGCCCGGTTTACGGAGCGAGCCTCTACCCATGCCATCCGCCCTTTTGCTGGAAAGCAGATTACGCTACCGACTGAATCCATGTATCTGCCTGATCCGAAGAATTTAGCCTGGTACCGGGCACGAGTGTTTCAGGGATAATGAAAAAACTGTGGCGAAGTCAGCTTCATCAAGCTAATTTTGTAAGACTTATGAATCATCTGATCTGATGACTTGATTTTTTTAATAAACGTGCAAACGCTTGTCTTTCAAAAAGGTCACAGTAAAGTCGTACCTTTCAAACACCTCTCTTTGATCAACAGTAAATATGCTTCTTAGGATTTCATTGTCATAGGTGAAATAGAAATGATATTTCGAGCCTGGCGGCCTTTCTTGTTGTCGCAAAATTCTTGCTAAGCATTCTTTACTTGGAAGATTGTGCCTGTTCTCCCCATTAACACTCATCAGGTAGTTATTGCATCTAACCATCGAGTAAAGCAACTGACTGTTGTTTCCCTTACTTCCATGATGAGCTACTTTCACCCATTCGCATATAAGAGGATTATCCACTGAATATCCTAATCTCAAAAGAGAGTTTGCAATCACACTTGGATGGGCATCCGCAAGCCATAGAACTTTTTTACCTTCATACTCAGTGAGAAATGATATACTGCTACCATTTTCAACAGAGTTATCTTCTCGCCACTGAGATAAATCAAACTCATCAATGCGAATGTGATAGTCATATCCTACCGCTGCCACAGCATGACTTACGACCAAATCTTCCTCTCGCTCAAATGGATTATCTTGCAGAGGTGGATATTTCTCTCGAAGCATCTCTAATTTTTCAGGTGTTGGCGAAAGAATAGTAATCTTTAACCCATGAAGATTTATTTCGGGCAAACTTGTCGTAAAATCTACTTCCGGAACTTTATTGACACTCGAAAGATAGGTCAGTAAGTCATCACCTTGCTGAATGCTTTTCGCTTCACTGATTGAATGAGAAGGAGGGCTCAGGGTTGAGAAGGTTTCTCTTGGTGGATTATAGTACCATGCGTGAACAATATCAGTGAATTCTCCATCTTTTATTGCTTTGATGTAAGATAATACACCCCCAATATGATCGTCATGGATATGCGATACTACCCACAAGTCAATTTGTTCACTAGCAATTTCAAGCGTTTGTATCTCTTCTGCTAACGCATGGCGAAAGGTGCGTTCATACCCAGCGTCTACAAATATATTATGAGGTTTTCCATCTGTGCCTACGTAGCAAATACGAGCAGCATCCCCGCATTCTGCTTGATAAAAAAATATGTCCATCATTATTTATCTGTCTTCATATATAACCGATGATCCCTTAATCTTATCTTCTTCATAATAATACACACCGCAAATGGTGCTGAAAAGGTTATTTCTAAGTTTGTCAGAATTGTTTATGGATCTTTTCTCTCCTAATAAAGTCCAGATAACATCTAAATTATTCTTCTTCAAAAATTCCAGAAAGTCGCCTTTCCTGATGAGAACACCTTGCGGATTGATACTGGTTACAACTATTTCTCCTTTTGTGTTTTTTAAATCCCCATCTTTCGATGCATACTGAAGATTCATTCCTTCAAATAGGGTGCGACAGGGCATATCGTACCGGAGATGAGCTTCAGACCTGTCTTCACTCATTTCCCCTACCGCTTCAGATGTTGCAATCATTACTTTAAGATTTGAATCTCTAAGGGGTTCCCATACCTTTATTTGATAAGCCTTATGCATATCTTTGGATGCAGGAGACCAGTAATTTTCCCGATTACAGAGATGAATAAATGTGGCATGTTCAGGTATCCATCTTCCTGAAAAATTTTGTCTCCTCAATCTTTCAATTGTTTTGTCTTTGTCTTTCTTTTTTACCAGATAGCCTTGAATGAAATACCATAAATCTTTTCTGCGTGTACGGTATTTCTCTTTACCAATAGGCTTGGGTTCATTCCAGCTTTTATTCAAATGCAAATAAAGCCATTCTTGTCCAGCTTCATCCGTCTTTTGTATGACTTTAACAGGGTTAGGAAGGTCTTTCGTAGCTTTCATCCATTCGGCATCGGGAGTATACCAGTAGGTATAAGGTTCTTCACCCCACCAGGTTGTAATAACCTCACCAACTCCCAAATCATCGTCTTCAACGATTTTCAAACTACTGTTTTTAGTTGTAAATACTGGATCTATATTGCGCAAATACGGCTCCCAAGGACCTTGGTAACTTTTATATGTAGTTTTATGTTTCCAACCACCAACCTCACGCAGTTTATAGTTATCTGTAACCATTGCCATTATTTCATAAAAAGCAATCCACTGGTATTTTTTACCAATACGTTCAACCTTGTTTTCTGAATGCCTACTATAACTTGAGACTCTGGAATCGTAAGAACCATGTAATGTAGAATCATAACCTAATTCAAATACGCGTTGGACTATCCAGCGTCTTATGGGAAAAGTGTCAAAAAAGTTAATCGAGTCGTTTTTTGTCCTGAGAACACTTTCAAAGTGAGGGATTATCTTTTCCTTAAAAAATCTTCTCTGTTCTGTATCCAACAATCCATCTAATAGCGACTCGAATTGTTCAAGATGAGTTTTTCCAGATTCTATCAATTCATCTATTTGCGCCTGACTTATGATTTTACTATTATTTTGTTCCTTCATTTTTCTTAATAAGGGTAGCATCTCATAATAGGCCTCAACACCCTTAATAGCTTCTCTTTGATTCTTGTTTAAGTTTTTAACAAAGTTTTTGTATTCAAGGCTCATTGTGTAGCTTATTGGCGAAAAATCACTCAAAGCTGGATCGATGATATAGTTCCCAAAATCCCAATCCATAACTGAATGTAATATGTCATTATTCGCAGAGCCATTATTTTCCCGATAACTTGGACTTTCATGATCAATTTCATATTTTTTAATATTGTCCTTAGTTGGTATTTTACCTGGCATTTTGCTCCTATAAGGAGGGCGAATCAATTCCTCGTCAATGTGAATAGGGAGTTGTTTGTAAAGAGCATATTCAATGATGTTTCGTGCGTAATCACGAAGTAAGATATGATTAGGAGGGTTGCCGGGTTTAAATATGGTATCGAATGTGAATTGAGCTATTGCCTGCAGGCTTGAATCCGTCGAAGTACGTAAAGCACATCCATATGCTACGGCATATAAGCGTTCCAAAATGTACATATCGTCAATATCGTTGAAGGCCTGGAGAATAGCTGTCAAAGCATCCGACTGTTCTTCCAGTAAATTGACCATTGCTTTTGTAACCTTATCGCGGAGAGCTCGATCAGTTGATGATAATACCCATGCCAAGGTCTGTCCAGTTAATCGAGCCATTTCAGTCTCCAATGCAGTTGAAATATTCGATTGCCATGCCCAATCCATAAGACGTGTAATGGGATAAGCATTTCCGTCATCATCTGTACCGCTAAATAACCGAATCATTTGCTGCCAAAACCCGTCCCGCTTGGGCATTGGGAATTGCTTAAGAATACGATGCAACCTATCTCCGTTAAAGGGATGGCTAGGAAGACTAGCCATTTCAAGTAAGTGGAAGATGTATGTATTATCATCAAGTGAAAACTGATTTCCCCTAAACCACTTTACTAACTTTTGCTCGTTGATACTGTTAATGGTACGCCATTTCAGACTACGCAACAAATAGTGATTTAAATGATCATCAATATTTGATTGGTTAGATGGCTCCTCTTTAAAAATCCAATTAAACACTTCCACAATTTCAATATTGAACTTTTCAGGCAGTAGAACTGCCATTGCTTCTAATATTCCCTCATTATACCAATACGAGTCTTCTGCAAGCTTACCCAAAGCATTTCCTTTCTTGAAACTTTTTTTTACTTCTTTTGCATTAGAACAGTCCTGTAACAACTGCTCTGCCATCAGGAAGTCCCCAAACCGTTCATACGCAAAGTAGATGGCCTCTTTTTGCTCATCTGTTTTATATTCATGATACAAATTCTTGATAAGCACGTTATCTTCGATCAAATCTGCCAATAGATTGGGGAACCTTGCAAACTGGTTATCAAATAATTCATTAGCCTCTTCAAGATAAAGGATTCGATTATCTTTTCGAAAACAAGCTTGAGCAACGGCATATATCGCTTGTTGAGCAAGCTGGGTTCTTAAACGGTATTCATCTCTTCTATTACTTAGCTTTTGATTTATGTGCTTCATATAGTATTCATAGATTGATTTTATACCCTGGAATCCTTGAGGAAACGTTTTGCGTCTGGAGGCTTTTACACTTTCGCAAATGAGTTGCAAGAAAAGAGGATGAGTAAATTCTGGAGAAAGAATGGGGAAGTTGGGTTGTTGCAAACCATAATGTTCACAAAACAAATTTAGAGCGGCATATTCATTACCTTTGAAACCTTGATGGGTGAACCGAGTTATATTTGAATCTTCTTGTACAGCTTTGGGAACAACTACGTCATAGTAGGTACTGCGTACTGTTAAAACCAAGCCAATAAAAGGATAAGGAGTGATTTCACTTATAAATCCTGCCAGTTCTGTAGGCCATACTTTTTTTCCATCGCCTTCGTTTAGGGCATCAACTAAGATCAATACCCTTGAGCCTATCTGTTTACCAATATTATTTAAAGAACTCAGCAATGCATCTTTACTACAAGATAAATCCAACTGGTTTAAAATGTTTTGCCAAAGGCCTCTCTCTCTTCTGATGGATTGTCCCAAAATCAATAAAGTCGGCTTTTGCCGTTTCATTCGTTCCTGAGCGATGTCTCCAAGTAAATGAGACTTACCACATCCTGCATCTCCCTGAATGAGAAAATAGGGCGAATTGGCTAAATGAATGTCAATCTTATGCAGAGAGTCTAGAAAATCATTGTTGGTTTGAGAAATTTCTCTGAGCCGACTTAATTCCCCTTCAAAGGGAGCCTTATAGTTAGGGTCTTTTTGTTTACCAAGATTCTTTCTTTCTTCCTCCCATTGTAGTGAATGCAATTGATTTCGCTTAATGGAAACTCTTTCATTCAAGGAATTCAACTTGCTTGTCAATAATTCACTATTAATTTTTTGATCGGGACTCCAATTAATAGTGTGGATCCACTTTTCTAGTTCTTCGCGGAAACTTTGGTAATCCGTTTCTATTCCATCAAGTAACGTATATTCTTTGCTATGTAAGTAATTACGAGCCAGCAAGTAATTGTCAATGCATTTAATCAATTTCTGTTTAAATACATTGTCTCTGGCCATATCATGAAAACGTTGAGCCACGGGCAATCTGAAATTCAATTCTTCATTAAACCGAGGGCCTAAATTTTTGATAGCAGTTTTGATATGCGTCTTGAAAAAATCAGGAGTGAGGCCATTTTCACCTAAAAATGTGAAAGAGATAAGTGGTAAGTAGCTATTCTCTAATAGTTGATTTATAGCTTCCACATATTGACAATAAATCACTTTTCCCTTGCCTTCAGGTCTGAAACGAGTAAAGATCCCATGCAAATACAATTGATTGTTCGTATGCAAAAACACCCCACTTCCTGAAAACCCTAGCGTTGACCAACTTGTATAGTCCTCCTCAAGCCCTAATTGAAACTTGTTTACACCCGTCATGACTTGTACCCAAGCCGGATATATACAGGCTAATTCTTTTCCGAGAGTAGCGTTAGGAAAACCTTTTGCCACAAATGTTGTAACAGTTTGTTTCTCTTTTGTTACTAGTACTATTGGAATATGACCTGTGGTAGCTTCTATTTGTGTTTTGTCGAGTACTAATACAGCAAGATCGTTGTCTTCTTGCGGAGAGACAAGATTAGGATCAATTGTAGAGGTTATTGAACTGTAGGAATTTGTTTCAGGATTATAAATGTCAATGTTTATATGCGTAAAGGGAGCTTGGAATGAAGAACTATCCTGATAAAGACAGTGTGCAGCTGTAAGAATATATACCTTATCTTTGAGATGCTCAGAATAGTAAATAGTGCCACTACCAACTGTTTGCAAAGAACTGGTATTTTGGAGACGTACTGTCAATCTTGATAAAAGATTATCGTTTTCCGGCAGCATTAATTAAACGTTTAAAATGAGTTTAGGCAAATCGGATAACCAAAACGGATGTTTTTGAAAGTAAAATGTAACTGTTTACATAATAGTACCTAAGTTATTCTGCTTGCTCCATTACAATTTCCTCTTCCAAAACAACCGCAACTATTTGTACAACCGTATTGATTCCTGTCCATATATCCGGATTGCGGATGCCCAAATACCACGTACCTTGGTTAAAATCGGTTAGTTTTACTACTCCTGATTTCAGGTTTGAACGTGACCCCACCGGGTAGTGGCGGTATTCAACTTTATTCAAAAACAGGCTCCTGTTTTCCTGATCCAGCAACACAATATCACAATAGTCCGATCCTGGCGGCTGGGTCAGGTTATCGACGGCAATGTTGGTGGCTTTTCCAGCAATCCAACCCGCACCCGAAGCTTTTACCAACAGCTTTGTCAACTCTTTTCCTAGTTGCAATTGCTCGGCTGTTTTTTTAATCAGGGCTTGATCACGCGAAGCCGAAAAAGTGTAATACCATTCTATGGTGTTGGGAGGCAGCGTTACTGGAATGGCTACCCTGGATTGCCCACCCTTAAAGTTAGCATTAGATCCACTATTGATGAAGTTCTGTTCTTTCTCTACCAGCGTTTTTGCCACCGCCTTAATACCCTTACGTACATTGGTGTTAAATCCAGCGGTTTTCTCACTTTGTGGAACGCGATTGATGAGCAGATTGCACGTGCGGTCCAGCAAATGATTGGTCATCAAAGTGAATTTGTAGATAGACCTTTCGTCCACCCGTATTTTTATATCCTTTAATTCTTTAAAAGCCGTGTTACTATGCTTAATGGCATTGTTGGGAAAAGTGGATACCAGAATCTAGTTAGTTCCCTTGGCATTTACTAGGTTGCAGTTAATCACCATCTCATCACCCTTTTCAAAAGCAAAGTAAAATACCTGGGCTTATTGGGTAGTCACACCAGGTAAAGTAAAATTGAGATTGGCTACTTCCCCGCTTGAATTGGAGGTACTAAGCGCAGTAGCATTCGTTGCAACCGGGGTCAGGTTCCAATCCAATATCTTTTTCTTGCCAGCCTCCAAATTCACTGTTTCGTTTTTAACCTGACCAGCCGACTTTACCTGCACAAAATGTTCGCCCACTTCCATACTGAGCTTCTTAGGTGTATTGGCCTGAATAGTTCCAAAGGATTCTCCATCAATGAATAGTCCTCCAGATGCATTGGTATTTATAATCAACACGGCTAATGAAGAGGTAGAAGGTAATGATTGACTTGCCGGGCTTATGGCAGTTGATTCCTGTGCGACGGCAGGCATACTAAATAGAAGTAAGCCAGCAAAAATGAAATATTTGTGCATAGTGTATCGTATAGTTGTTTTGAATGAAGAAGTTTATCCTCTTTGTTGTTAGCAAAATGCAGAACTGACTGTGTGGCAATATCGGGTTTCTTTGTATTACAGGCAATCCCCGAAAGCGGGTATTTTGCGTGTTACTTTCAATAAAATGCATACAAATCATACATGCTACTAAATCAGTCAAACGTTTTCAATCTTTGTAGTAATAAACTACACTCATTTGCAAATAGAAAAACTGGATAAAACCCTACATAAATCCACCAAATGCCCTCTACCGGCATACCCTTACCGGTTATGATTTGTTATGATAATCAATTATCGGAATTGACGTCTACGCAAATTTAAGATCGGGTAGATCAAAGCAGAGGTGCTGGAGAAATCGGCGGTATTGAATACTTGCGATTGCTCTTCCATCTGACAGGGTATAAGCCCTTTCAGGGAACTGTGAGGTCGGAATTGGTTGTAATCCAGCCGCCAAGCCTCAATCTTTTCGGCTGTATCTGATAAAAATAAGGCATTCTCAAGATATAAAAATACCTCGTTTGAGGTATTGTGCTACTTTTTATTTCCGCATACCTTGTTAGAAAGAAAACTTGCTTTTTCACATGGCATATAGCCAGTAACAAATTCACGAAACTACTTATTAAAATAGTAAGATGTTGGTCGCTCAGGTCACTGTTGACTTAAATGATAACCTAATTGCCGTACTGATTATATTCTTTATTCTCAGTTTGATAAGTGAACGAATCTCGAATTTTATCAAACTCTACGCTGAAGACAAAAGTAAACTATGGGTATGGGGAATTATTGCGTTCACTTTTAGATTGCCTAAGATTGCACCTAAGCAGATACGGGATATCAATGAGACCGAAGCAAAAAAGTATGAGGATTTTGTTTTACGCTTGTCTATATTCTCAGGAATTCTTGTTGCAATCATTCTTAAAGCTGATTTATTCAAGTTATTGAATATAAATACTATTCCACAGAATAGCCTGGGTTGGAGCACTTCCCATTGGGTTTATGTTTTCAAAAACGATCAGCCATTAACACTAATACCAAAAGTATTCAAGGTCCTTATTGGCTGTTTTGCTGCAGGTATATTTATCAGCTTTGGATCCAAATTCTGGCACGACTTATTAGATATCATTCTACAGATTAAAGAATTAAGAAGGAAACTTGTAGACGAAAAAACGTACAATAATGTAACAACAATCAAGCAACTGGATGAAAGAATAGAATTATATAGTGATGAGATCGTCAAAGGGGCCATTGAACAAAATTACCTTTTACTCAATGGTGATAGCAATGACTTGAGTTGTGAATTTATTCTCAGAAATGGTAAAATGGATCGTGGCATTCTGGTACGTGCTAAATCTCCCACTACCTTGATTAACATTCCTGCAGTGGTAGACTATACTACTCAGCTCAATAAATTTACCGTTTACGTCCAGACCGTGTATGTAGGAACAGCTGAAACTTGTGCAACCATTCAAATTGGAGGAGAAGCTGGCAATCTGGTTGGAAAAAAAATCAATGGATATGGAACGGTTGGTTGCATCATAAAGCAAAAAGGCAGTGATGATCCTATGATACTCTCTTGTTATCACGTATTAAAAAGTGATAAGCACAACTGGGAACGCATGAGTATATTGACACCTAGTGAACATCAGCAAATCATAATCAGGGAAAATGGGGTCGATCAATATGTAGCAATATTGGAACACGGTTATAGAAATGATAGAGCAGATATTGCTTATGCTAAAATAATTAACAAGTGGCTTCTTGATAAATCAATTTTCAAAGGTATGGCTGTACCAACTTCATACCGAACAGTGACAAAAGATGACGCCCGAAACAGGACCCGCATCTATTTCAAAGGCAAAACTAATCAAAAAGAAAAATACGGATTCATCTATTCAGAAAGCTGTCCTTTAAGCAATATCACTTACGCAGGAGACCCTGGCAAGTGGAATTTTAAGGAATTAATAGCTATTACTAAACTTGATTCACAAAATAGACTTATTAAAGTTTCTGAGAAAGGTGATTCAGGTTCCATTGTTTACGATGAGCAGACTAATGCAGCACTGGGTATGGTCGTCGCCCAAGATAAAGCTTTCACTTACCTGATACCTTTTGATAGAATTTTAAATGACAATGGACTAGAACTATTCAAAGACTCATTCTTATCATGAAAATACATCTGCTTATATCCGCTGTTTTTATTTGTTTTTCAATAATGAAAAACTATGCTCAGCCAACTACATCTAATGTTATAACTTTCGACTTGAACACACAACCAATTTTATTAACCAAAACAATATACAAAGCAGATGTTAACCCCCAGGTTCTGACAGACGACCTAGCTGACTTTCTGACTGCTAAAGTGAAAGAAATAGTAATAAAAGGCCTGTCAAATTCTGTAGCCAAAGACAAAGAAGTATTGATGTTCATTGATAAAGACACCCTTTTTATTAAGACCCAGCAAGATCAAATAACTATTCAAATAGACCAGGGCAATAAAATCATATCAAATTCAGATGTAAAAAATGGCAAAGATTTGAAGATATCGCCCCTTTTCACAATTGCTATCTCAATCAAAGACAAGGATAATAAGATACAAGCATTAAAAGTTAAGGAAGTCATTAAACCTGTTGAGACAATCAAAGGCATCGGTTCGAAAAAATCCCAAAAAGAAGAAAGTAACATTCGGGATAACAGTATAACCTTAGATTTGTCTAAAATTAAAACCACTGAACCGATCCAACTTACTAAACAGGGCTTTCAAGAATTATCTGCGTTTTTGAATCGTGTAAATGGGAAAAAGAAAATAATACTTAAAGGTTTAGACAATAATAATTTAAAGAGTAAAAAAGTAATACTAAAAATAAGAATACAATCAGAATTTAAGGTATCTATACCTTTAGATAAGAGTCAATATGAAATTACAATTAGTGATGGGGCTATAAGTAATAATATTAATAGTACTACAGGCGATTTCAAGCTGGATAAAGAGTTTGATATGTCAGTGCAAATTAATGATTCAAATCAAGGAATTGAGGAATTCAATGAGCCAAAGGAGATTGTAAATGCAAAATCAGAAAGTGACCCAATAGACACTGAGATTAAAAATCCTGTAGTTATTGAAAACCCTAAAGATCCAGAGATTGGTAATGTTTCAGACCAAGATTATATTGATTTAGCCAAGCAAAAATTAAAGAAAGATATAAAGAAAAATAGCATAGTTTCAACAGGTGATACAACATTTTTATTTCTCAGAGAAGATCTTACACTCTTCAATGCACTCCCAAAATGTAATTCACAGGGGACTACTTATAAATTATACATTCTTTACGATAAGAATAACTTCGAGGAACCTACGGTCCAGTTCTCTACCATCGCCAATGATTTTATAGTTGATATTGGAGGAAGTAGCTCGTTTGAGTTAACAGAATCTGTTTCTGATGGTTCTGCACTTGCTTTCTCAGAATATACATCATCTTCCATTATAGAGGGTGTCAATATTTCTGTTTCCTTATCGCCCAAAGGTTCTTCAGAGACAGTAACCAAGAAAAAAACGTTTACAATTCAGTCCTGCTCTCAATTTTATCACGTAAGCCTACAGGGCGGATTCTATTATTCAACACTTAACAATCCCAGTAATGTCAACCTGATTCCTAAGCCTGGCAACCCTGGAGATAGCACTTTGATTGGCGATCATACCAAATCACAACGCATGCTTACCCTGACTGCCATTTTCTATCCTACTCCAAGAAACCGGAATTATAGATACAAAGATCTATCTTTTAAAGAAAAATGGTCTATTTGTTTTGGGACAGCAATAAGCCAAAATCTATTTAACGACTTGTTCTTAGGCTTGAATTACGAATTTGCCAAAGGTGGCAATTTCTCAGCCGGGGTTCATTATGGCGAACACAAGGCCTTGGCAGGTTATGATAATTTCACCTATGGAAAATCGAAATTTTCAGGAAGTGCATTTGATAACTCGCTGATGAGGAATCAATGGGATTTGGGTTTCTTCATTGGAGTAAACATAGATTTTCGGATAGTCAATGCTTTCCGAGCCTCAAACACTTCTCAGAACAATACCAAATCTAAACCTACTGATCAGCCATGAACACATACTTTACTGTTTTACTTTGCTTTCTGGGATCCTATTTCATAGTCAAAGCTCAGTCGTATCTTATTCCCAATCAGAATGCAGTCGTGGCAGATGGTGGCTATATGCTCACAACATTTAGTAACGAAAAAAATATATATTTAAAACTAGCATTTATTCACAATGAATATCTAAATAAAGATAGCACCCTTGGGTTTCTCATTACACCTTCGGTAAGCTGGAGTCCTTCATATAATCTAAACTCATTCAAATACTATACACTTTTGCAATCAGGTTTACTGAGTTTAACCCTACAACCGTATGTCATAAACAAAGTCACGGAAGAACTTATAGTGCGCTTTTATGGCCTTGGAGCACTCAAGATTTTACCTAAAATAGATGGAATATCCAGTCCAGGCCGGCAAATTTCCGTGGGATATGGACAATGGCTATTAGGAGGCGGAATTGGTTTTCGGTTTAAGAAGTTTGACCTATCCATTCAATACAATCATGTTGGTCATGATATTATCGATTCATCTAAAGTCTATTTTGAGACCTACTTTGATAATAACACAGCTTTCTTTAACAGCTTGGACATACAATTGAATTTGGGACTAAATAACAAAAGACACTCACTGGAAGAATGTACTTTAATATTTTTTGTTGGCTGGTCTGGCTTTTTAAACTCATATACTAATCAAAGACTAATCAACTTAGGAATACGAGTAAACCTACACAGTAATAATAGTGAGAAGAAAAACAAATAAGAAAATATCTTATCACCTGAATTTGTTTGTCGGCTCCACTGTTTTCAAACAGGTTTAAGATAGAAAATTTGAATTAATTATTTTTTTTAATTGCTACTGTCGGCTCCCCTGTTTTCAAACAGGTTTGAGATAGAAAATTTGAATTAATTATTTTTTTTAATTGCTACTACCAAGGCTGTGAATTGTGGGAAATTCCAGGGCTGGTTTTGCACCTGACAATTTTCCACTGTTCACGGCTCGCTGCTCAGCTTGTCGCTGCCTGAATTTTGGGGGGCCTTACAGGATCACTACGGATAGATAACAATCCGGTGGAAAACGCTATTCGTCCTATCGCTTTAGGGAGAAAAAATTACCTGTTTGCTGGCAGTCATCAAGCGGCACAACGGGCTGCGATGATTTATTCCTTTTTTTGTCAGTTGCAAGAAAGAGAATGTAAATCCTTTTGTATGGTTGAAGTATACCCTGGAAAATATCTCCTGTATCAACTACAAAAATCTCACCGACCTGTTTCCTCAAAACTTTAAGAAAATTATCCTCACTAACAATATGTAGTTCGTCGGGCGCATACGCCCAGCTGAGTTTAAAGTCTCTTCATGTAGGCTTCCCTATAATGTTAGACCATTGAGTTCTAAATAATTGACCTTAATTTGGCTCTACTGCAATTGGGGGTAAAGTTGAAAGACTTCAACCTTATTACTCTCCAGAAACATGAATTCCCACCCAATGAATTTAAAATCACTTTCTAATTCCGGGTCTTTCTTTCGAGGAATTGATCTTATTGTTTGAGAGCTTATATTTTGACTCCCAGTTAAGTTATTAGAAATAATCCACTGAATATTCTTTTTATTTGTGACATTTTCAGCATTCTTACAAATAAATATTTGGTTTTGAACAAATGTAGAATATTTGTGTAGTTTTTCTTTATTTATCTGGGATAAATGATCTAATGTTATCTTCTTTGGATATCTAGCATCAGCAGTAAATATAATATGAGATAAATCTTTTAAAAGTTTTTCCCATAAAGTTGTATGAGAGGCATTTTCTGCACCATGATGGCTAGCTTTAACAAAATCAGAATAAATATCCTTTAAAGAAGAAATATCTAATCTTTCGATTACTTTTTCCCACTCCAACCAAGGCAAATCTGCCCCAAATGTTAACTGTAAGTTATTAGAGCGGAAATGTAGAGCAGTAGACGTATTATTAGGATTCCAATTACGTGGATTTACAATTCTATCATTAATATCTTCCTCAATTGCATCTGGTAAAGGACTAAGAGCATAAATCTTAAAATTTTTGATTGTTTTAACTTCACTTATGCCTTCAAGCGCTCGTGTTCTTTTCTTTTTATGAAATTGGTATATATAATTAAAAGTATTCTCTAAATCATTGTTTTTTCGGAGGTGAGAAATAATATTTGGAATATTAATTGATTTGGGATACCAAATCTCGATATCAATTTTTTTCTCTTCTATCCATGCAAAAAAATCTACAGCACCATGTCTGTGATCCTTATCTTGATGAGTAATATTTATAAAACATATCCTTAAATTACTCCCCTTAGCTTTTAATTCATCATATTTCAATCTTAAATATGTAAGAGAGGGTGGCTCTCCTTGTGATGTCTTTTTATTGAAATCAATTAAGCCAAAAATATTTTCAGGAAATTCAACAATAATGTTATCTCCTTTACCAACATCAAATATTATTACCTTAATTTCCATATTTATATCTCCTTTTTCTTGAAATTAACGCTTGTTGTGGAATCAGTTCTACTTCATGAACAAAGGATCTTTTAGTAAAATCAAAATACCCTAAAAGTTTAAATGTGAGACCTGCATATGGTCTAATATTTAACACTTCGCAAATAAAATGATAATCAATTATATCATGTAGTTGGTTATTAAAATCATTTACACCTAACAGATTCACGATGTAGCTTGGGGATGCTTCAGAAAAATCATCCGTTTCAGAATTATCATCCGTTTCTATCCTACCATAAAATATATTATCAATTTGAAGCTCTAAACTATTTGTAGAACTTTTAAGTAGTTTTTGTGTAGTTTCAATATTATGATTTTGAACTGTTATTCTTTCAAAAAGAAGTTCTAAGAAGAGTTTTCTAAAATCTGATAATGGACTTTGAACTAGAAAGTTAACATTAGTTGTGATTTCATCTAAATTGTAGCCATAGGTCATATAATAAATAAGAAAAATACTAATTATCTTTTTTTGAAACTGATTCAATTTAATATCATTAATATAGTTCCCAAACTCTTCTATTTGTATTTTCTGCGATGCATTATTGATATATATATATAAATATTCTTTATCTTTTTCGAGTTTTAATCTCATCTTATCAAAGTCTAAAGAAGCACTATGCTCATTTATTTGAAATGTAATCTGCTTATTAAGTACTTCTATAGTACTTGTGCTAGGATCAATAATGATGTTAATATAAACTCCGCTTGGTAATGTAATGCCAAAATTTTTAAGTATATATTGATAAAATATTGAATCACACATATATTTAATTAAATATATCTGGTCTGAGAAATCTAGCAATTCGATTGATATATTATTTTTGTAAATATTAAATGTCGACTCTTCCATGCACTCAATATAAGTGTATTCCCCTCCATCATGTTGTTTATAATTTATTATTTTATAGCAATACCCTTTTTCAAGTAAGAATTCTCCTTCTTTTTTGAAAATAAGAGATATTTTTTCAAATCCTAATGTTTCTACTTTTATCTTTTTCCCTATAGAAATTTTTTCTATAGTTAACTTACCATCACTATACTCAATTATTTTAAACATATATAATGTTACTACACCTTGAATGTTTAAATCATTTGGAAGATCTAAAAGCTCTTCATATTCCAGATCATATTCTTCAGATATCTGATTCTGGTCTAATGAGAAGTATTTGTATTCTAAATATTGAGAAAAAAAGCTCAAATAATTCAATTCTATTAAAGATTTTACTTTATCCTTAATATCATTTTTAACATAACAATTACCAAGCTCTGATGCTAGACAATAGAAAAAAAAGTATTCGATTAATTGTTGATATGCTGAAGAATATAATTCTTTATCCCTTTTATATTCTTCATAGGATGAAAAAATATTTTGTATTTGATACTTTTTTAATATATTGGTTTCAGTTCTAATCTTGAAACCACTTATTTTATACTCATTATCTAATAAAAAGCAAAAAGATAATTTTGATATTTTATTTGAAATAATATTCTTTTCATTCGATAGAGGCTCAAATGCAGGATATTCTCTTGTATTTCTTTTAGCAAAAATTGTTTTAAAATAACATTTATATTCTTCAATTGATAATTCAACTTCTTTCTCCTCTTCTATTATCAACAAACATTCATTTGGAACTAGGTTTATACCTCTCTTTCTTTCTACATTAGAAATTAATTTAGTGATTAGATTGTTTACAATTTTTTCAGGTGAAATTTCCGTGCGCAACTTTAATTCAGCTATTATATTATAATCATGTTCTAAATTATATATTGTAGGTTTTCGGTATGTACAAGCTCCTATCTCAATAAAAGGGCTCCTATTTTGTATTAATTTAATAAAGTCAGTACCTTCATGTATGATCCCAAAATTTGTTAAATCAATATCAACATAGGATATCGCAAGTGAATTGCTTTCAATTTTATCTAAAGTTTTGTGAAGATCATTTATAGACTCAGGATAATATTTAGTAATAATATATTGTCCTTCTTTTGAATCTAGAATGTTGTTTATAGTGGCGCGCACCAATTCAGAGTCTTCAATAATGATAGCATGTAGCTCTTTCTTTTCTTCGCCAAATAAATCTTTAGTTGAATCCAGAGTTTCCATTTTAATAATTTCTTTTGATAGCAATCTAAAAAATATGAGGAATATGTTGTAGACATCCTATCAGCTTCCATGTTTTCAAACAGGTTTAAGATAGAAAATTGAATTAATTATTTTTTCAATTGATACTACTAAGGCTATGAATTGTGGAAAATTTCAGGCTGGTTTTTCTTCTGGCAATTTTCTGATGCTTTTTTCCACTGTTCACGGCCCGTTGCTTAAATTGGAAAGGCATTAAATTTGCTAAAGTCTTATGTAGACGATGATAATTATAATCCTGTATCCATTCTTCTATCAAGATTCTAACTTGTGATAAATTGCTGAATAAATATGCATCCAACATATCTTTCTGAAAACTACCATTAAAACGTTTTGATCATAGCCGAAACGTTTGGTTTCTCTGACTGAATATATTATAAGTAAATCGTATTTTCCTTATACCAGTCCACTAAATCTACATCTATAAATTCATCAACTCGGAGATACTTTCATTGCCAATTCGAATCTTAGTTACTTCTCCATTGAATAAGTGATCCAAGTACTCTCTTAACCATGAGAGCACATAAAAAAATATTTACACCTGCTTCGTATGTAGTATCAGCTTCAATAGCTAACACTTTCTAATCATCAAGCCGATGCCAAGCACGTAGCAGGTTGACATTTAACGTTCTAAATCGCATACCATTGGTTAATAGTTAATTTATAACTCATGAAGTTATATTGCCCAGATACGGTCAATAGGCCAGCTTTGATTAATTTGCTCAAGCGAGTTAAAGGAACTTTTATTCTTTCGGCATTTATTCTTACGCTTCAAATTAACTCCCAACTTTTTATAAACTCTGTATATACGTTTGTGAGGTGATTCATATTAACCCTTCACTTGGAATTCTACCAAATAACGTCTAAAAGCCCTCAGTTGTTTTTTTCTCTGCCCACTCGCGGAGTTTTTCGCCCAATAGTTCATCTTGCTTTCGGGATTGATCCCCCCTGACCGATCCTAGCCTCTAATACGGTAAGCTAGGTTAATACTGGTTTTATGCATATCTATGATATAGTCAACGATCCTTTTAACCTCAGCAGGCCTTATAGCTTTTTTTCATGAATCAGAGCTGATTCATTTACACCTTTTAAAATCTTATAATCCTGCTTCAACTCAACAAACATTTGTTTGATTCCAACTGTTTAAGTCTTTGCATTTCCTCGGAGCAGAGATGCTCCAACTTGCATACTTCCCTACTTTTCTTTCAATTATAGTAGGCTGAATCATCTATAGCATATTCTCGACAAATATCAGGTACAGCTCTTCCACCTTCTGCTTCTTGGATAATCTTGATGATTTGGGATTCAGTAAAGTGAGTATTTTTATAAGGACAAGGCAAATCGGTTAATAGACCTAGTACATTTTTCGAATTGATCCCGGTCTGAATTTTGTAGAGCTTTACATATACACAAAGAAACTTAACCCCTAGCAACAAAAACAATGCAAATATAGAGTCATTTATCTTAATCGTTAACTAGCGCATAATTTTCTAATGAACCTCTTTACTAACTTATTCATAACCTAGAAGTTGTATAAAATAATTAATAAAGTCACGAAAAAAGTAAATTTTGTAATAATCTAAGTTATTTCTCTATAATTCAAGCACAACATAGCGAACGGCTATGTGCTTCAGTATATATGAAGGCGCAGCACATATAATTTTAGTTCATCAAGAACTTTGAAATTGCATACCTTTGAAGCCTTTAATAACAATTCTACTTATTAGACTCCATCAAATATTATCAGATCATTACCATTTTTTTAAAGGAATTTCAATGGCAAATCGCGTCCTATATTCTGTATTGAGTAAGTTTTCATACCTAATTTTTCCGCCAGAGAATATAGTATTTAAGTAACTTCTTACAAAGAAGAGCCCTAGTCCATTCCCATCTCTTTTAGTAGTTACTTTATAATCAAAAATTGTTTCACCAATTTTATTATCTATCCCACAGCCATTATCATCAATTGTAATCAAATACTTTCCGCTAATTACATTTGTCCTAACCTTGATTTTTCCTTGAAAAGGAACAGATTTATTCCCTAATTTTTGATTGATTGCATCTATCGCATTGTTTATTATATTGAATAATATAATATTAAATGCTGGTTTAAAACAGGTAATAGGCTCTTTTTCTAATCCACGCTGTAGGCTTGTTTCAAAAATTATATTTTTACTTCGCCTGAACTTCGCACTAAAAAATGTAACCACATCTGATACAGCCTCATTTATGTTAAATGTTTCATCCGCCTCCCATTCATCGAATGAGATGATAGCCATTGTTGAAGTAACAAAATCCAGTTGGTTAAGCAGGATTTGTTCTATTGAAGCTGTGACTTGAGTTGGCAGCCTTAGACTCCCTAAGCCATTCATATGATCTGTTAACAAGTGGTTTGTCTCATGCGAAATTATATGATAAATATCAGCAATAAGTTTTAAATAACTTCTGTCAACTATTGTATTTTTTAATTCTAGATTTATCCTTTCTATTTCTGAATATTGTTTTTCTAACTCATCTTTTGCTTTCATCCAATTCTTTCTATCTATATTTAGATTGTCTAAATTATTGCGAATTTCTGTGATTTTAATCTGACTAAGAATAATCAACTTGACAAAAGCAACATATTTTTCCAAAAGATTCCAAGTTTCATTCTGCTTTTCTCTTAAATCGATTTTTCTTTTAAAGTTAAAGAACATTACTCCTAAAATCTGTTTTTCATATTCTAATCTAAATGCAACAGACAATTCTATTTTGTTTGTATTCCAGAAATTAGGTTGTGTATTTTTTTTGTGTAATCTTAGTAACCTTACATATTCATCTTCGCTTCCTATTATATGAGTTCCTCTTTTTTTAATAATATTAGCAATGTTTGCTTCTCTCTCAGGGTTTGCAGCCTTACTATCTCCTTCTGGAAATAAACTTCCAGAATATACAGCATCCTTTAATCTTATTGGTTCTTCTGTATTTTGCGATTGGAATATTGTCACCAAATCTGCTTGCAGAACTTTGACTGATACATCTGCTATTGCTTGTAATGATTCCTTTGTACTCGAAAAAGAATCAGAAAGTAAAGTAGTGCCAATTTTCACTAATTCAGTTAGAGCATTATCTAAAGTTTTCTCTTGAAAACTTACAGTAATGGCATCACCTATAAAAGCACATAAATATTCAATATCCTGATGAAACGGAACAATAACCACAGAAAAAACATATATAACTGAAGTATAATTCTTATTGACTTTTACACTTATTTTTAGACAATCTTCAAATCCCCATTCCTTATATTTGCTGTAAATTATATCTGTTTTTTTTATTCCTTTGCCTTTTTCTATATCCTTCGAAACTTCTATGTATTCCCTTTCTAGGAGATTATTTTGAACACATATTTCTCTTAACAATTCATTCTCATTCCAGTAAATCAGCTTAAAATTTCTTTCTGAAGGATTTTTATGCCAAATACAAATGTTAGTAGTTAAAAAATATTGGCTGAGCAAGTTTCCTACTTTTACTAAAACATAATTTTGAAAAGCAAATTCATCTTGCTCATAAATATTTCTAAAATTGCTAATAGATAATAATTCATTCTGAGCTTTCTGTTTTTTTTCAATCAGATACCTATCAGCAATGAATTTACTAATATTCTCAAAAAAAGCTTTATATAAATCATTGAAATAATCAGGTAAGAAGGATTCGAATATAATCACCCCTAATATCTCGTCAGCTAAAACACTATTGCTTTTTAGTGGGATCGCAAGTACAGAAGCAATATTGGAATCTTTAAAAAGAAACAATCTAATATTAGACATGCTATCGATATAAAAACCTTCTTTAGTAGAGATAACATTGGCTATAATTTCTCTATATTCTTCATAGTTTACATTATCTATTTGCTTATCTACCAATATCTGAATATTTATATCTTCAAATTTCAATACTTGATTTTTCAATATGTTTAGTTCAGGTATTTTATAATCTAGACTTGATAAGCAAATTAGGACAGAGCTGATAGGTTTTATATTTACACTAAATTGTTCAAGTATGTGGTTGAAATATTTGTTCAAAATGTTTCCTTTACTTGGGCTCTCCTTAAAATAGTCTCGTAGAATCCTTTTAGATTCTTCTAAAAGAATATTTTCTAATAAATAAGGATAATATATTTGAGCTACATTATCTAAATAGGCTTGCAAATTCCCTTCACACCTCTTTATGTCTTTTTTAATTTTAGTAATCCTATTATTAGATAGTTGATTCTTTTCTATTAAACCTATTTCTATTAAGCCTATTGGGGTATCACTATTTTTACGCTCAGATTCCAGACGATTTGAATCTCGATTCAATAAAAAGTGTTTATAACTGTTTTTTTGTATCAATGGAATAAATACTCGTCCAAATTTTTCTTGTTTTAAACTCACGAATAAGTCAGAATCTAAATTTTCAGATTTTATATCTGTATAAGTATGCTCATCATCTTTAAAGGAAATATCTCTATTTACAATCCTTATTATTTTTAAACCTTTCACTATTTGTACAAGTATATTTTTATCATTTAGATAAAACTTTTCTTTTGTCCATCTTTGTCGATCCTCCTCAGAAAGATATCCATTCTTTGGATAGATATCTTTTGTCGATATTTCCCAAAGCTTAAAATCAATTAAGTATATAGCTACATATTCAGCAAATGGAGCTATTTGACTTATATCTTTATACACTTGTTCCCAAAATAAACTCGCATTAGAGTGCTCTAAATTAAATCGAGATATATTATTAATTAACTTATTAAGATTATCCCGTTCAATCAAATCCTTCATGAAGCTATCAACACCATACCATGCTATGTTTAAGTAAAATAATAGTGAATAATTTTTTGTTGAGAATTTAAAAATCGACTGATCTTTAAGACGAGAATAAGAATTAAGATTATTACTAATCCTCCAGAATAAATAGAGAAAAAGAAGAAGAAGAAAAATCCTTACATAAATAGGAACTTTAGCGTGAACACTTATACTAATTTCTCTTTCGTCAATCTCCCATCTTCTGTTTGATTTTCTAAATTGAAAATAAATATTAGTATTTTTATCCCACCATAAGCTTCTTTTAATTTGGGCAGGAACTAATGTAAAATTTACTTCTTTTCCACTTTCAATATAATTCCAGGCTTTTTCATTACCTACACGATATCTGAATTGATTATTCTGAAAGTCATTAAAATCAAGAACTGAGGGAGTAACTGTAATAAAGCTAAAGTTGTAAGGCACCTTAGCTTTATTGTAAATTTTAGCCAAATATTTTTCGTTTATTCCATCGTCTGGGTAATTTAATTTTATTGAATAAAATAATTCTCCAAGACTTTTTGAAGCAATGTCAGAATTGTAAAACCATAGTATACCCCCTAATCCTCCAAAATAAAATATTTCCCTTTCAGAAATATGTCCTTTTACAAATGCTCTTGCATTAAATTCATTACTAGGCAATACAGAATATCTATTATATGTACAAATAATATCTTCCCTAAGGTTATATTTATAAATACCATGGTTGCTACTCATCCAAAAATTCCCATTGTTATCCTCTAATATTCCATAAATAATATCAGAGGGCAATCCTCTTCTATCAAAATTCACTAATTTTCCACTTCGCAAATCTAATTTCTCTAAACCCTCTGCTGTCCCAAGCCATAAAGTTTGAGAATTTGATTCAAAGTGGATACACATTGTTTGTTTATTTAACAATCTTTTATAAACAAAATTTATTTGAGAATTCTTAGAAAGTTCAAATTCAATTAATCCATTAGTACCTGCAATAAGAATAGACTCTTTTTGAAATGAGGAAAATTTCTTTATCTGGTAAAATGTAGTTTTCTCTTCAAGAAATATTTTTCTTATTACTTGAAATTTATAATTTAATATAAATATCTTTCCTTTCTTTGAAAGGCCATCTTCAATTCCTAACCACCAATTTTTTGTTCTTTCATCAAAAAAGAAACTGTAAACTTTATCTTTATTTGAAAGGTCACTAATTAGTATCCTCTCAAATTTTTTATTTTTATTAAATCGAAATAACCCAGAACTAGTACCACCATACAATTTATTATTGATCCAATTTAAACAATAAACACTTAACCTCTTATAATCTGAGTTGATTTGAACTAATGAATCATTTTTTATATCTAATAGCCATAGACCTTCACTTTCTACTCCAAGAAATATTTTATTTGAGTTTAATATGGGTTGAATAGTCCATATTGACTTTTTTTGTTGGTTGAGTTTTCGATTGCCATAGAACTGTTGTTTAGATTTACTCAACATATTAATACCCTCACCTCTTGTTCCAACCCAAATGACGTTATCATTACTTTCAAAAAGACTTAAAATTTTTCTATTGGCAATGCAGTTAGTTGTGTTATCACAATCATCATTTAGAAGCAAGTTGCTTGTTGAAGAATTCACCACGTAAAGACCACTATTTTCGGTACCTACAAAAAGATTTTTATCTTTTGTTAATATAAGTGATGAAAACCTCTCAAAATATGGTTTTCTTACAGAGAACATTGTTCTTGTAAGAGTCTTACTTTTTAATGAATATACTAAAACACTATTCTCATAGCCATTTGATAAAATCTTCTGAGTACATAGCAACAATTCATTTTTAGATGAATCATATTCGAGGATACTAACAGGCATATTATTAGTCCTTTCTAATAAAGTAGGCTGTTTTTCTCCTAAAGAATATAAATAAACTCCAATATCTGTAGCTAATACAAAATATTGTTCTGATAGACTTTTAACATTGTTTATTTTTATATTAGGAAATGAAATAGTGTCTTCAGAAGATATTATTTTGTTTTCAGTAAAAAGTACTAATGAGTTTTTTTTGTAAAATACCCCCTTCAGATTTCTTAAATTGCTATTAACAATTATTTTCTGTGGATCATTAAACAGTTCAGATCTTTCACTTATATCCAAGAAATAAGTTGCATCTTCTGTTCCTACAATAATTCTTTGATTCTCATAGTCATCAAAAATCAGTGTTATTAATTGATTAAGTTTCTTGCCTGGTAGTTTTAATGATTTAAATAGTATACCATCATACATATCTATTCCTAACTGAGTACCAAACCACATAAAACCTTCATGATCTTGCCCTATCTTGTATACATAATTCTGGGATAATCCACTTGCGGTATTTAATTGAGAAAAGTACATATTAACAGGTTCCTGCGAAAAAACAATCTTAGGTATATATATAATAGAAAATAGCATCCCTATAAATCTCAATAAAGATAGAGTCCTTCTTTTCTGAAGATAATTAAAAAGATGTTCTTTAGAGATCATGAACTTAGGTATATAAATAGGAATACGTCAAATATAAATACCTGGTTTATAGCATGTTAAAAATCCAACTTTATAGAAACAGTTGAGAGTAATTTGATAGTTCTCCATAAACTTTCAATATACACATTATCTATCGCTCACGCCTGGTTGAGGTTTTCCTTTTCCATCCATAGAAGTTTGAATTCTCTCACTATTTAGATACTCAACCCATTTTTTACAGGTGAATTGAGTTCCCTGATCTGAGTTGATAATCTGACATTTTCCTTAGGCAACAACAACTAGTTACAGTATTTCTATGATCCATTCGGCCTGCATACTATTGGAAATATCCCAGCCTAAAACAAGAGTATACATCCAAAATTGTCACTAAATAAATAACTCATAGGCAGGTACGTAATGTATGTATCTATCTGGCAGACCTGGTTTATTTCTGTAATAGGCACATTCTTCAATAAATACGGATAGATATATTCTACTTTTCCTAATTTACTAAGTTTAGGTTTGGAATGAATAGCTAATATTTTCATTGTCTCTGTAACGTCTTCCGTAAAAGCTTCTTTACTCTTTTATGACTAACCTATATACCCTTGGAATTGCAAGTAATCCTGCATTTGTAAAATGCCTTCTGCTGGAAAATTCAAACATTATCCATCCATCAGGCGCATAAGTTGTAGGTCTTCACTACTTTTAGCTACTACCTGACAATACAGTCTACTTCAATGAAGCTTGAGCAACTCATATTGAATTCGAATACTGAGTTAATTTTCTCACTCAATCATAACCCTCCGCTCAGTTAGTAAAGCTTTTGCAAGCTTTTTTTAGAAATCCATTTTTCAACCTGCTCTATTGGCATCTTCAGATTAATTCAAACCTTCCTATTCGGGCATATAATGGATCAGTATCAATCTTTTCTTCTAATTCAGGCTCACAATCTTTCTCAAAAATAGAGGTAGCCTTTTCCAAAAACTCTTGTTTCCAACCTGCTACGTGCGTGCCATCGGCTGCTAATTATATTCACGTGAACCTCAAATTTTTTAGATAATTCCACTAATATATGTTTATCTTTTAGAACTTCCAGAGTTACTTTAGCCTTAAAACCAACTAGGTATTTTTTGCATTTTCCTTTCATTGAGTCACTAGTTTAGTCTTTATTTTCCATATTAATTGGTGGTCCCAAATTTGGAGAGTAGTACACTATACAACTAATATCCATTTCCAAAATTTAAACACATTTCAGTAGTCTTTCAGAGAATAACTTAACCCAGCATAAGTTTGATAAAATTTCGCTATCCTTCAATACCCCAAATGAGGTATTTTTACGGTTTTAATATTATTTTTTCAATTTTTTATATAATTATTTCCACATAAATATTCAATTTCAATTGTTTTACTTTCTAAAATATACAATCTATTTATTTTCTCACCATCAAATACTCTAATCCTGGATTATTCAAAATCCGATCAATCTCTGAACCTATGATCTGTTGTACATCCTGTTTAACTTGTTGATAATTCTGTTGAATCATATCATTATCCAGCTTCCGGATAGAGGGAATTTCATCATAATTCTCTTCTTCCTTTTTCAGAGCTTTATGATCATTTAAGATCTGGCAGCAAAATGCCTTCAGATCAATCTTACAATCTGGATTATCTGTTACCATACCAACAAACTCACCGCTAGAAAGTGATGATATTTTAGATGCAGGGACAGCAGATTCCAATTGTACTGAACGGCTTATGCTGATATCGTTGCTGTTTATGGAAAAGCTTTCTCGTTCTTGCATGATGCGGCCGATGCGTTCGGAAAGTTGTTTGGCGGTGTCTCCTGTTACCTGACCGGAAATGATGTTTCCGACAATGTTCATGATTACATCTGCCTGTTCTTTGCCATAGTCTTTGCGGAGTTGGCTAAAGTCCTGAATGCCTAGACAGGTAGCAACTTTGTTACTGCGAGCAGTGGCAATCAGGCTGTCCATATTGTTTAAATAGATAGTTGGAAACTCATCGAAGATTAGACTCGATTTTCGCTTTCCTTTCTTATTGACCTGCTTGATCAATCGGTTTACATAGAGTGATAGAACGGCTCCATATGTCTGAATCTTTTGAGGGTTATTACCCATACAGACGATTTTTGGTTCGTCTGGATTGTTGATGTCTAGTGTAAAGTCATTGCCAGACAGGACATAATATAACTGGGGGGAGGCGAGGCGAGCCATTGCAATTTTGGCTGCTGCAATCTGGCCTTCTAGCTGTTCCATTACGTCGTTTAGGTAGGCATTCACGAAGGGATTGATGAGTACCTCTATTTCTTTTTCTGTTCGTAGAACAGTGAATAGACTATCATAATCGACCTGCATCAATTCGATTACGTGTGGCAAAGTGCAGTACTCCCCTCCCCTATATTTTCGTAGATACCAGATAATGGCTGTTAGAAAGTTTATGGGTGATTCGACAAAGAAGTCGCCCTGGCGTTTGATCCATTCGCGATTGAGGCCGAGCAAAATAGTGCGTGCAGATTCAGCTGCATCGGTTATATCTTCCATGCTTTGAGGTTCCAACGGATTGCAGCGGTGCATTATGTTATCAAAGTTGATAAAGTAGCATTTGGTGTTAGTAGGATAGACATGCTTGTATTTCTCAAAGGTGTTGTATACAATCTTTGACAAGTCATCATACTTAAAATCGTAGACGAACATGGAAAAACCTTTTTGGATGTGCTGAGTGATTACGTGGCGGATTACAAAATAGGATTTGCCTGCTCCAGGTGTGCCTAAAACGAGTAGAGAACGAAAGGGATTGATGATGTTGATCCAGCTTTTGCGGATCTTATTTTTGAGTCGGTATTGAGCTGGGAGGTTGATTGAATATTCGTTTTCTAACAGGCGTTCTTCCTGAGGGAAAGTTTCATTTTCACTGTTAAAAATGTCTTTGTGATTGAGCTTTCGTTGGATGATTCGGGAGAGCAGAGTACCGCCTGTGAGTATAAGTAAGAATCCCAGACTTGTCAGTCCTATGTATAAAATTGACAATAGGGTATTTTCTATTTTCACCAGCAAACATAGGTAACTTAGAAAGTAGAGAATCGTTCCTGTAAACAGATAAGCGAATGCTGTTTTATGGCTTAGTCTTTCGTCTTTGCGACCTCTGGCTCCTAGCAGGGAAATCAAGAGAAAACCCAGGGCAATGAGTTTGGAATAGTGGAAATTAGTAAATAGTCCTGTTCGTACGATATTATCTAATAAACGGTCAGTGAACGCTGAAGTTAATTTCCATTCGACAAATGTATGATAGCAGTAATAATAGAGATGGAGTACCAGAATAGTGACTCCTATTAGGCGAGTCATATCCAGAATTTTTCTCAATGCTTGTTCATTTTCTCCGGTTTGCATAGTGGTAATAGTTAAGATGAATGATGAGTACGATTTGTTCTTCTTTTCCTCTTTCGGCCTTTCTTTTTCAAATCTTGAGGCACATATTCGACGGTTTGTTCTGATTGTAGTAAAGTTGTCAGAACTGTACCGACTAAAGACTGGTCAGTTGCTTGTGCAGGTATTGATGACTGAGGGAGTTCAGCAGATTGTGGAGTATTTTTTGAAGGCTTATCTGATACTATATTGTTTTTGTTTGCTATTGAATGAGCTTGTGATTTGAGAGTTGACTCCAAACTAGCAGTATCGTTCTGGGTAACTGCTTGTTTACAGCGTTCTATAATGGATCTGGCACTATAGGCTTTGCCTAATGCACTACCCTTAAATACACATCGGGTTCGATGATCGACGTAAGTAATTCCGTAAAGCAACCCTTGTGCATTTTGCTGTAAGACACTAGCAATTCCTTCTTTTGCCAAGGCTTTTACCAATTCAGGAAGTGTTATGCTAGTAGGTGTTCTTAAAGCTAAATCAATGGCATTTCGTATTCGATTTTGATATGGTTTTCGAGCGGCCAGATTGATTATAAAGCGAGATTCCAGAAAGGCTAGTGTAGGCTTGTTGTGAAAATCGCTGGCTTTAATAGGTACACCTACCTTTTCTCCGTTCTCATTCAACAGTCGGTACACTAGTCCATTGGTTTGATAAACTCTTGAATCTTCACTTCCTCTATCTGCCAGGATATTGTATTGCTTTAAAACTGCATTTAGTTCTGGCAAAGAAGTGTACTTATAATTGTTCAATACAAAATCCAGTATGGTATAAATGGCTTTTTTTGTTTCGTTTTTTCCATACTGAACCTTCTGCACATTCACTGGCAGGAGCTTGTTTTCCGGCTTCTGTTTATTACTGCTTGCCTCTACTAATCCAAATGCTTTTTCGATCTCCTTTCTGGCTTTTTCAGACTGGTTTCTACCAATATTTTGCATATCAATTCGGCTGCCGTCTGAACGGACTTTGATGCTTACAATATGAATATGAGGATGGGCCGCATCCAGGTGTTCATAGACTAAATAAGGTTGGTTACCAAAACCGATTTTGTCCATATAAGTCTGGGCTATTTCTTGTAATTGCTCACAAGAAAGCTTCTCTGAAGGATCAAAATTCAGTGAGATATGGACGCTATTTCGGGTCACACTTTACTTTCATTTAAAGCAACCTGGTTTAGTAGCCGATTAAGCTTTTGGGAGATGCTCAATTCATCTGCCTCTTTGGGGTAATTAATAGCTGCAATACAATGGGCAACACCTTGTTTTACCTTATTCTCATTGTAGTTCACAATGCGATAAATCGAGGCACTGATTTTGATTATTGCAACCATTGGTCAGAGAGTTGATTGATGCGATTTTTGATCTGATCTACCTTACAAAACAGCAGCTTTTTTTCTACCTCAAAGCTTATGAGCCAGTCTCTGTATTCGGTTATTTTGCTCAGGCTATTTAGCTTCTTAACTGCCTGATTAAAGTTATTTCCGATCAGGTTAAGCTCCTTTCTAAGCTGGATCATCTCTTCCATAAACTCATCTAAGGACTGGTTTCGATAGAGGATTTTCACAGGCTTTCCAAGTAGAATCTTCCGGCTGTACTCGCTTAGTTTACGGCAGGTTGCTTTACTATAATTCCCACGCAATTGGTTGTATTCCTCCAGCGATAACCGCACATGCAACCACTTGTTTCGATTTTCTTTTTCCTTGCTCATAATCTATCAACTCCTTTATATTTATGTGAAATCCCTTTCTAAAAGCCTTTTTGCGATAGCTCCACCACGACTTTGGAGTAAAGGGGCTTTTCGGTTGTGATACAACCGGACATCTTGCCGTTCGCTCAATGCGAACTATCGGGGTATCTCGGCATATTTCTTCCTTCGTTTTTAAGAATTCTTATAAGAGCTTATGTTTCAAGTTTTTCCGTTGAGGCTTTGTGTTGTTAACAAGCCATTCATTCAGATCTTTACTTCCTGCGTATCGATGACTTTCGTCTTTGTATCTGGCAGAAAGTGAGAGTGCATTGGCTGTGATTTTTTGCCCGGTAACATCATGATCCAGATAGAGATGAATGGACTCATATTGCTCCAGGATTGGACGCGATTTCTCAAAGAAGGAAACAGAGTTGAGGATGACAAAATCAGCGTTTGCAACAAGTTGATTTTGTCCAATGGCTTTATAGGAAAGAAAGTCTGAGAAGCCTTCAAAAACCAAGACATCTTTACCTGAGTTGATAATAGTAGTAATGTCTTTAGGAGAGCTACTGGCCTTGAAAAAAGGAGTCCGAATTTCATACCCACCTGCATCGTTTTTAAAGCCTATTCCATAGTAGTCTTTGCCTCCCATTTGGTAGCTAACCTGACAGCAAAATTGCCTGGCAATGTCAATAGGAATACATCGACTCTGCAGGTATCGGATTAGTGAAATAGAAGTAAGTGGAACCTCTTGCACAATGGTTAATTTACTTTCTGAAGTAGGTTCTCGAGAGAAGCTTTCTCTGACTAGTTTTGGAGCCAAATTAACGGGATCAGATAGAACCAAACCGGCATTCATCTTTTGTAAAAATTCGGCTATGCTACATTGATAATAAAGCATTCCAAAATCAATGATAGTCCCCCCCTTCCCTATCCCATGATCATACCAACAATTTAGCTGACGATTTACTTTAAATGATGGCGTTTTCTCACCTCGCAAGGGTGAATGATACCAGTAATTTACGTTTCTGACTTTAACTGGTTCATATCCTAAAATAGCCAGGTAATCTACCATATCCAGAGCTTTAATCTGCTCAATGGATTTCCAATCGCCTCTTGCTTCCATAACCACACAGTTTCAACTTCACTAGTGATAATTTATTAACTGTACGAAGATAGAAAGGCGATCTCGTTTCTACCTATCCTCACTATATTTTGATGAGGATGCTTTGCGGAAGGCTATTTATCTTTACTGGGTGAAGTTGAACTTTTAACCTGTATGAATTATGCTAACTATTCATGATGTTGCCAAGGTGTATGATACTATTCTGAGTATCCCAGGTATGAATGAAACCGTGAAGATTGATCTTCGGATTTCGCGAAAGAATGTTTTACTCTTACACAGTGTGATTGAAAGAGGGCTTGATGCTAAAAATGAAGAGTCAAGTCTATTGGAAAGTGTACCAGAAGAAACTCTTACCGAGCTGAGAGCACTGGGGAAAGATTGCCTGCAAAAGGCGGGATTAATAGAGCTCAGTGAGAAACTAAATTATCTGAGTACTAAAGAATAAGTAATGTTAAAGCCATCACTTCGACAGAAATGATGGCTTTATCTTTCTATTTATCTTTTAGTTTCCAGCCATTATCAGCTAATATGAGGTAAACGGTATGTGTTATTGGTTTCTGTAAATCTATATGTAGTAGTGAAGAAAAAGGGGTAGTATTTTTGTAAACGGTTGTGTATTCAATAGTAGCATTTTTACCACCTTCATCTAGTGTAATATCTGACACCTGGTTCAAATCTTCATCAGCAATCTTTACCTTTTGAATATGAGTCTTTTTATCCAGTTCTGATAGGGTAACTAAATAAGGTGAAGCCTGATTGGTAAATTCGATTAAAGGCTGTCCCACCTCAGATAGTTTTTGGGTTCGTTTGATGGTGACAAACCCTTTTGTTTCCAACCCTGCATCCAAAGCTTTTTGAGAATATTCAGGGTCTGCACAGAAGATATCATAGGTAAAGGCTTTGGGGTAATTCATCTGCTGTCTGAGTAATGTGACAGCCTCCTGCTCACTCAATTCTTCTTTGGATGTACAGCTTGCAACTAGCAAGCCAATACATGTGGCAACAAGTAGTTTTTTCATAGTGGTATTGTTTATTTTTTACCCTTATACAAAGAAACGAACTTTCCGCACAAAACCTACTCTAAATCAAACAATTAACACAATTTACTCCAAAAATATTTTCAACAAAAAGGTATAAATTCAATTAATGACCTCAAAAAATCTTTATTAAAAACAATAGTTAACATAATGAAACACTAGTTGGCAGCGTTAATAAAATCAAAAAGAGAAACAACCTAAAAAAACATTTTTTAAATACCGGGTTTGTTTATTGCTATTCGTGCCAGGTGATTAAGTAGTATCTTTTGAAGATAGGAAATTCGCCAAACTGATAGTTTACTTTTAGCCTCAACGATTGATTTTTTAAGAAATACAAGAATAACTCATCTGATACAAGATTAGACGCTCAAAATAGATGTTCGAAATCTATGAAAAGATATATTCCCTCCTTTCTTCCATATATCCCTTGTCAGATGAAATTCGAGAAATAATTCCTGCTTTTTTTCTACAGCATCAATTTCCAAAAAGAACCTTGTTACTGGAGGAAGGACAGATTTGTGATCGTGTCTACTTTATAGATACAGGATTAGCAAGAGCATTTTATAATCTGGACGGACAGGATACAACTGCCTGGTTTATGGAGGAAGGTGATATCATCATTTCTGTTCAAAGTTTCTTTTTACAAAAACCAAGTTCTGAAAGTATTGAACTACTGGAGGATTCTACACTAGTGTCCATCAGATACACTGACCTACAACATCTATATCACCAATTTCCAGCCTTTAATTTTAATGGTAGAGTGCTCACTGAAAGGTACTATGTCAAAGGGGAAGAACGAGCTACCTCACTACGAAGATTAACGGCTCAGGAAAGGTATTTGAACTTACTGGAAACTAACCCCAAACTTTTTAATCGTGCTCCGTTAAAACACATTGCTTCTTTTCTAGGAATGGCACCTGAAACCTTGAGCCGGTTGCGTGCCAAAGAAAGATAGTCCCAAAAGTAATTCTTGACGATTGTCAAGTAGTTTTAATGGAGTGACTGCTAATTTTGATTGTGCCGCAATAAAATCATGTCCAACTTCAAATCAGCATGTTGTATGAAAAAGCACTCCTCTACCAAACTACTTTTCTGGCAAATGGTAGTTCTATTTTTAGCAGGTTGCCACAAGGAAGAAACAACACCTACGACTCAAGAATCCATTCTCATTGCTTCTGCACAGCAATGGTTTGAAAGTAGTCAATCTTCTAAAGCAAGCCGAACAACGGAAAACCTTCCTGAACGTGTATTGATATGGGATGAGGCGGAAATGATCACACTTACAACAGGTGCACAGGCAGTAGCGCTACCACTCCATTACGCAGAACAAGATCCCGGTGCAGGAGCATCGACTCAGCTTTTGCTGTATCCGAATCCAAATGGCTGGCAAACACAAATTCTTAAAGTTATCAGTGATTCAAGCTACTTCTATGCTAATGGTCGACAGATGAATTGGAGTAATTTTTCAGGTATTGTAGCCTATTACGACTGGCAGGAGAACTTCCAAAGTGGTAGCAGCTTTCGTAATGGAAAAAAAACAGGAACACTATCTGTTGCTGAGCCCTCCACCAGAGCAGGTTCAGGCTGTCAGATGGTGACTATAACCTATTATACTCAGGTATGTATAGGCAATGACTGTGTATCAACAAAAGATTATGATATTCAATATATCGAATGTTCCACAAGTGGTGGTGGAGGTGGCGGATTGCCTCTACCTATTAATCCTACACTTGGTGGAGGTGTTCCCAGACCGAACCAACCTTTGACTCTCGTTCATTTAACTCCGCGAGGATTTACTATCCCTGGACAGGACAAGCAACCCATAGATCTTTCAAAATACCTGGATTGTTTTTGGGCTAGTTCTACTAGTGGATCGTATCAGATAACAGTGTATGTAGATGAACCAGAAGCAGGAAGTGGAGAAACAAAATTTGGGTTAAATGTAGGTCACTCATTTGTTGGACTAAAGAAAACATTTGCAGATGGCACTGCTATTGAACAGGTGTTTGGCTTCTACCCTACTGAATATACTACGGACTGGGTAAACGCAAAATTTGTCAATAATGGGGGTTCCCCGTATACAGTAAGTGCAACGTTTTCTATCTCAGCTCAGCAATTCTTAAATGCATCCAATGCGGCCAGTTATATGACTAGTGAGATGTACAATATTGAGACACAGAATTGTACGGATGCTGTGTTTTATATTTTTGATGCCACAGGTATTAACTTACCTAAAAACAAATCCACCTTTCTCTTTGGAGCTGGTAGTGGACATTCACCTGGGCAATTAGGACTAGATCTTCGTAATCAGGCATCTCAGTATCCGGTCAATACTACAACAGGTAATGCACCGAATAGTAAAGGACCTTGTTAAGCAAAGATTAGGCAGCAATCTAGAGATATGTGCAATGAAAAGAATAGTAACATTAGTTTGGAAAAACGGACTAGCGTATCTGCTTAGCCTGCTTACAGCTAGTCTGTTCTTTCCTCTGATTTTTATGTTATTGGAACCTGATTCTACTTATATCTGGTGGGTTATACTGATTCTTTCTAGTTTAGGAATGCCTACCCTACTCTTGCTTGTAGTACTAGGTGTGCTTGTGTTTAATCTGATTGTGTATAAAGCTAAGAATCAATTTGCTAACAACAGAATGTATTATGTAGGCTTAGGGATTAGTTTAGGTACAGCATTATTTCTGATCTATCTGGGAAGCTTCTCAAAACACAATCAAACACTTATTGTACAAAACTTTCTGTTACTAAGTGGTATTGGAGCCTTTTTCGGATTTTACTTTTATATCTTGATCAGGAAGGATCTATTTTCTCTAAATGATAGCAGAAATGTATCTTAAATCATACAACCTATGAAAATCTGGAAGACAATTTACATGGTTATTGTGCTTTCACTAAATATAGTTCTACTGCAAGCTCAATCAAACCAGGCTACAACAGAGGAGACTAAACGAGCTCAGTTACTCTATGCATTTTGTAGATATGTCAAACAAACTCCGCTCCAACAAATTACGAAACAAGATTTACAAAACTATATCCAGGTCTCTGATTCTGCATGGATACCCACTACTTCTAAAGGAAGGTTATTACAGGCAACACTTGACATGTTTCAGAAGAACCTTCAACATGTTAATCTGGAAGAGTTTGAAGTTGTATCGTGGCCGAAATTTTCAGATCCAACTAAACTACCTAAAATGGTCTGGGAGTCTGAACCTGTACAAGATCTCCTTGGTAAACCTACGAAAACTGCAGATCGTGAACAAGAATTAGAAGTAGGACAAAAACAGCTCCAAAACACTTTAATTGCTTTCAAGAAAGATCAAGTAGATACCCCCATTCAGTATTTTTTATTTGATGAGAAAACAGGAAAGATTACCTCTTGGATACTAATCAAGCAAGGCGACCTGCATTATTTCTTACGATTCTGATTAAGTTTTATTGCCCTTAAGAATAAAACATCTAAGGCCATACTTTGCTTTGGAACTACTATTATTTTGCCGCGTTTTGCTAGATCTTTTTTCAAACATTCTGAAGTCTGCTACTATCATTATTCTTTATACCTCCTCCGATTTTACTACTAGTAGCAACTTTGTCATCTTTTCATTCACTACTATGAACCTCAACCATACTTATGGAAACCTTGTACGAAGACCTAAAAGAGAGACTGGCTGTTATTGCCAATGAAGAACAAAATATATTAAAGCAGTCTGAAAAATGTATTGCACTGGTTTTAGATTCTATTACCCAGCTAAAAAAATGGATAGTTGAACATCCTTTTACTAATAAACAGGAAGAAATTCACTTCTTTAAAGAAATTAAACCTAGTTTTCTGTCTGAACTGTTCTATTATACATCACTATTCAACATCGAGCGCAATAAGCCAATAGGCAGTACTCAAATACCAAAAATCTATATACATAAAGAGCTAGACAAGATTAGTGATTTTTTTGACAACAATCGAGAGTTCTATCAGTATTACAGACTTCATGCCACCTATCTGGATGAAAAGTATTTTCTCAGAGAAAATCATGAAATGTATTTAACCCTAGACAAGTTTATCTATGATTCAGATCCACAGTTTTCTACAGGGTATGATTATAAAGTAGCCAGGATACTAGCAAACGAAAAGCTGATTATTTATCTGAATAAGGAGTTGATTATACTGGATAATCCTGCGATGTTAGAATCGTCCAAATCTAATTTGCACTGGACTCTTTCCAAAACAGCCTGCATTGAACTGTTATATGCATTGCATTCAGTTGGAGCTTTTGGGAGCGTTGACTTAAAGCAAATTGCCACTTTTTTTGAAAATGCCTTTCATGTAGATCTGAAGAATTACTACCGAACTTTTCTGGAAATCCGCATTCGTAAAACTGGCAGATCCTCATTTCTAGACTTATTGAGAGAGAAGTTGATACAACGAATGGAAGAGGCTGATGAGAACTTTTGATATTTAAAGTGGTATAAAACTCCTTAAAAACATTTTACTTTTGTTAAAGATATTTCCTAATAAAATTCTAATATTACTTTACTAATCTAAAAACCAAACCAATATATAAAGAAGGAGCACAGAGGGTTATACACAGATAAAAACCTATAGATTGATAATAATTATACTTTTTATTGATAACCTATGGCTTACATACCAACTGTTTAAGCAAAACGAATAAAAGCCTCTCATAATTGAGAGGCTTTGTTTTATAATAATCACAATTAGCTTCGAGAAAGTAAATTACCTTAAATTATAAAACTACATTTACAACAATATCAGATACAATTGACTCAAACAATAGACTTACATAAGTGTAAATATTTTATTTCCTTCACTTGTCTTTATATATATCTGGTCATTTTCAAGACTAAAATCCTCAATCAAATCAAATAGCTCATGTTTTAAAATCTCTCCTTCAAAACTAACTATCCTAAAAGAGGCTTCTTCTAACAAAATTAGATTATTCTTAGTAGTTAAATATATTCCTATTAAAGGTGTCGTAACTTCCAGATATGCTTTGATATGTAATGTATCATCTATTAAATAGATGAATGACCCAGTATCTAGTACAAATAGATTGTATTCATACCAAAACAGAAAATTCAAGTTTTCCTCCTTTTCATCGCTACTGAATGATAAAATAAATTCTTTTTCACCTGTTAGTGAATGATATAAAATATAAGAATAATAATTATCTCCATATGTATTGTCAAGAGGTAATTTATTTTCACAGTTTTGATTGTCAATAAATAATAACATTTCCGTTGACGATAAAAACTTAAAAACCTTTATGTATTTATTATTAAATATATATTTCATACTATTTTTTTGCTGCTCCTCTTATTTTGACCGTTATTAATCTATTATTTTCCCAAACACTTTCTACTATAACACCAGAACGTTTCCCCATTAAAAATGACTCAATCTTAAACCGTCCATCTTCTGCTGCCATTCGAATACCATTAGAAAATGCTTCTTGTAAATGTTCTGCCATCACAGCTCTACCCACTGCATTATCGAAAATACCAATGTTTTGTAGACTTCTTAGCATCTCAGTTGATCTTTCAATATTGTGTACTTTTCCTGTAGCATTTCCAAATACATATTCTAGTTTCGTACCAATCTGCACTATTTCATTAGCAGCTATCGCTGCAGGCATCAAGTCCAGGGATGGATCATAATGAGTTACAGGTGCGTCTAATCTAAAACTTGCTGCTTCTTTAAGTTCAACAACCCATTCATTGCTTGGTGAAAGGAAATATACATTTTGTTCATAAGCAACAAGAATAGCAGATTTATTATCATTCCAATACATTTCCTTGTATTGATAATCAGGATATTCTTTTTTGATATCTGCTATCTCATTCAGATGTCCATATCCACCTATTCTATTCTTAAACCGCTGCCACCAATTCTTTGGATTCACGTGTCCACCCCATCCCCTAGGTTTTATACTTGCCTCACCCCGCATTCCATGCCTTCCATCATCATTATCTTTTGCTCGCATGCGACGCTCAAACTCAGATAGCTTTCTATCATCACCACCACCATCTAAACTCCAAAAGTTATCCTTTACAACCTTATCATCAGGAGCCATTCCATCAGGATCATTAAATCGTAGTGGATTGTTATAACTAAAATTATATGGTGACCATTTTCGAGAAATTTCACTTAAAGGATCAACCACATGCCAACGACCAATTTGTGCATCATACATTCTGGCTCCATAATCCATCCAGTTCAGCCCAAACTCTTCCTGCTTCTCTTTGCCATTGTACTGAAACTCGTGATTTGGATTACCCTGCGTTTCAATGCCAGCCAGATTCAACCCCCACGGATCATAATGATTCTCTTGAACAATCAGATCTCTACTATAACTTATCTTGATATCATCAAACCAGACAGGTTTTACACTTTCATTGGCTACCAGAATCTGTACATAGCCGTCTTCTGTAGCTACATGAGACAAATGTAGCTCCTCCCAACTCTCTGAGGCAGACTGTGTGATTTGGCGGATTTTGCACTGTGCTCCTAGTAACTGATACTCTTTGTTATATACCAGAATCTTCAGATAGCCTACTGGTTCTGAGCCTGCTTGGGGCATAGCCACATTGGCACTGATTCCGATCTGCAAATTAGCAAATATATTCTTATTGGTTTCATTACCTGCCTGTCGAGTTGCCCCAGCATTTCCAATGTAGAGACTTAATGGATTGTGCGCACCATTGTTGCTTCCTGATTCATAATAGGCAAACGACTCTGCATCTATCTTGTCTCCTTTTTTTACATATAAGGTTTTCCATGGTCCCAACCCATGCGAAGCAGAAGTTGAATACAGTTTAGCCGAGTAGTTCCCAGTTCGGGTATGAGGTGTTAGATCGTTTGTATTACGAGTTGTACCCAGGTTTTCAAACTGACTTTCCTCATAGGCCGCTCTTTCTATTTCCATAGTGGCATAAAAAGGAGCTATTCGCGCCGCTTCCCGGAAAGCGACTCTCAGATTACCTAAATGATCCTTGTAATGGTATTCATAGGCAAATTCTGTTGTTCCTGCCAGTTCAGGAGGTAAAGCCCTTCCTTCAGCAGTTGGCACAAACTGAATCTTTCTGTTTTCATACACCATCCCCGCCAGGTAATCGGTTTTGCTGCCGGCACTGGTTGTCTTTTTGTATTTGACACCCGTTGCTGTATAGAAGTAGGAGATACTATTTCCATTCAGGAATTGAACGTAGGTAGGAAGATTGAGTTGATTATACAGAATACTTTGAATTCCTTTATTATCATCAAAGAACATGTTCCCCGCTTCATCATAATTATATTCGATGGAAGCGTCGCCAGCAGTTCCATCTTTAAAATCTCCAGCTAACCCCATACTTTTATATTGGCCCGCATCTTTTACATTAAACAGGCGATTACCATCATAAGAGTAGGATAGTTTATCTACTTCTCCCCATCCAGTAGCACTACTGGTTGTTCCTGCTATCATTCCCAGCCGGGTAAGCTTGTCAATATTGCCATTTTTATCATAAGAAACTAGTGGCATATCATACTGTTCTCCACTTTTACCCGAAGCATAAGTTGCCGAAGTAATACGATTCATTGCATCGTAGAAGTAATTGTAACTTCTCTCGATGCCATCTGAACGCGAAATCCATTTCTGCGAAGAGATATTGCCATTGAACTGCGCTTCTCCATTCGCTAAGGGCGTATTATAGGAAAGTGCTAAGGCAAACTTATCATCACTATCCCCTCCTGTCAGTGTACCCCCATTAATAGAAGTCATCCAGCTCCGAATGTTATATTTGTAGTCTACTGTCTGTAAGGCGTTTCCTTCTGAAGAAGTGTTACCGTAGGCAGGGGAATATTGACCAAGTTTTTTCTTAATCATCTCACCCAGTGCATTATAGGTAATAGCCGATAACTTTTCCTCTACCCCTGTGCCTATTTTCTGATAGGAAGCGATAATTCTACCTACATGATCATACTGAGTTCGGGTACGGATGGTCAACGTTTGTCGGCTCTGATCCAGTGCATCCGGATTCTGATGACGGGTAAGGGTTTCAAGTACTTTGCCAGAGAAATCATAGCGAATAGAACTAATATCTATGCCACCCTGATGGTTTTCCGCAAGCGTCTGGATTACCCGCCCATAGCTATCATAATAGTTTACACTCACCAGACCTTTTATGGTTTGCTCAACAGAAGTTTCCAAAAGGCTTGTATAAGTACCCGTTGCTTTTCCAAGTAGTTGTGTATCGGCACTCTGATCAAAATTGGAAGGGATCACTTGTGTGTTATAGGCTAGTGCACTTGCTACAGGTAAGAAACTGTAATCATCATAAAAATGGATAGTTTGTGGGATAAAATCTGTCTTGGGAAACGCCTCATGACTATAACCAGTTTTGCTCTCAGCTATTTCAGAAGCGGTAATAGTTTCTGTGTTGCGCGTTTCCCATACTTGAGCCTGACTATTAACTTGATTCTGTAAATCCTGACGAGTTGTACCTACAGGAGCAATCCAGGTTCCTGTCATCACCACTCTGCCCAAAGCATCATATTTGGTAAAATTCCACTGATTGGTAATTCGACCCTGTACAAAAGAATTAGGTTTGTATCCAAGGGCAGAACCTTGCAGGGCACTTTGAGTCAGTACTACTTCATCCCGCCTATTATAAACCATCTGGGAAAGTCCACCTCCAGGCACACGTTTGCGAATCATCCGATGGCGCTCATCATACTCATAGGCAAACAGCCATATCTTAGTAAATTCAGCATTAAAATCAAAGCTGTAATTTACAGAAGCAAGTGCATCCGTGGCTTTGGGTGGAATTACATAACGCAGTAAACCAAAATCATCATAAATATAATAAGTGGTAGCCCAGCCCGAAGTTTGCGACTCGGTTAAACTAGCTAATGAGGAGGGGGTTGCACTGCTTTGCACCCGTTTACATACCACCTGACCCTTTTTGTCTGTATATTCTATTATTTTTTTGCCATGCTCATCTGTAGTTTCACTTACTAACAGTTGCCCTTCGTTTTGCCCATTACTATTTGCAAAGGAATAATACCCATTACTGCCGCTCTGACTGGAAGCTGTACCTGTTGATGGATCATAGCTCCATAGTCGTACTTCATTTTCCAGATTAGTGCGTAGCACCATCCGTACAATTTTATTATCAGTATGACCCAAATCTGTTCTGTTTTTGATCTGCCAATCAGTCCCTACTGCTCCCTGAGCCAGTATCCGGTTTAAAGGAGAGTTTTCATAGACAGTTTCGGCAAACGCCGGCCCTTCCCCTTTTAGCTGATCATAAAAGGGTTGCTGATTAGCCATAGCAGTACTCTGAAAATGCAACTGTGGATTGGCACTATTCGCTGCTGAAGCCGTATAAGGCAGATATTTTTTCACTTCCCGTCCAAACGGATCATATTCTGCAAAAGAAACAATATCCTGTCGCTCGCCATTGATCTCAGGAGCGCCTTGCACTACCACCGATTGTAAAGATCTTCCTAATCCATCCAGATAGGATATCTTTTGAGAGAGATCTTTAGCTGACAGATTTTTAATCGTATTCTCATCTTGTTGCCCTGCTTTTAAAATCGTGTTTTCCACTACAAAGTTACGATCCGTTTCGGCAGGAAGCCCTATAGCGGGTAAAGCTCCTTTTACTGTGATAGTAACTGTTTCGACAATCTTACCAGGTGTATTATCCGAAGCCAGTGACACTTTATACCGATAAGTGCCTTCGGTTAGCTCACACAAACGATAACTGCCATCGGCTTCTCTCTCAGGCAAAGCAGGACTATTTCCATCAACTGTCCATACTACGGCCGAAGAGGTAGCCTGCAGACTGACTGTGGAGGAAACCCGGGCGGCTCCATTGAAAAGAGTCCCTGCCGCACCACCTGTCACCAGATTGGGAACCTGAGCACTCAGATCAGAATTGTCCATCGACCAGTACCCTACCAGACTGGCACTGGCAGGATCTGTTTTCTGCTGATAGGCTGCCTTGATATCTGCTTCAACTCGCTCAACACTCCATACTTTAACTTCATCTATCTGTCCGGCAAAATACTGAGACGTACCTTGTCTGCCTCCTATGCGAAAATCATTCTGGGTGGTAGCTACATCCCCAATCACCCCTGTACCTGTATAGGTATTGGCAAGGGTTCCGTTCAGATACGTTTTCACTACCCCATTCTGATAACTGACTGCCACATGCGACCAGGTGTTTAATGGAGCCACTACACCTGTATTTATCCACCCCCAGCCCGGAGTGGTGTTGGCAAAGGCACATTGAATGGTTCCATTGGGAAAACGGGCCAACAGATATTCGCCTTCTTTGGAAAGAATAACTCCTCCAGCGGTTGCATGACTGCCTGCACCGGTAGGATAAATCCAGGCTTCAAAGGTAGCTGTTGCAGTAAACTTGAGGGCAGTGATAGTGCCTACCTGTACAAAGTCATTGACTCCATCAAACAGCAGAGCATTACCAGCAGTAGAGCTAGCTGTGGCAGAAAGTGAAGCACACTCTCCTACTGAAATGACCTGATTGGCCACTGTAGTAATAATCGCATTTTCAGATGCAGGTACTTCCCCACTGACAGGAGTGACGATCTGCATATCCAGATCCAAGCCTGCCGGGATCACTACTCCGGCAGTACCTGCACCAGGATAAAGGGTAATTTTCTCACTGGCACGGGCGGGAGACTGATACGAATTCAGATTCAGCTCACGAGGCACACTTTGGGCATAAGTGGCCCATCCACTTCCAAATACTCCACTCCAGAACAAGACCAACAGAAGTATACCTATCGGGAGCCTACCTAGCTGGTAACCCTTGCGAAAAAAGTGTGTTTGTTTGGTAATTTGTATAGAAGATAACATAAAATATCAATAGTGAGTCAATAAGGTGGTAAGGATAAGAATCAGACAAAATCAGTCAAGGTACCTATTGGCTTTTCTGAGTCAAGTCTTGTGTCTGAGTAGCCATCTGAATAGTTCCTGAAGAAGCCCGGTTACGAATCAGTGCCTTGTCCGTAAATACATTGCCTCCAATACTGATATTGTCTCCGGCTGCTGTCTTAATCAAGGTTACGGGTTTTAAAAACTTAGCTCCATCCAGATACAGATGCGGAGCCGTCACCGTTAATTCACTCTCACAGACAAAGCCAGTACCCAGATGCAACTGTGTGTTACTACCAAAAGTGAGCTGACGGGCTGTAGTCCCTTTAAAGACAACCTTTTGCAAATTCAATCCATTATAGACTCCCCCATCCTGCAACACCACTCCTTCCCCAAAAGTGGTAATCGCGCCACTATTGCCAAAGGTAAACAGGCTTCCGGCCAGGGTCAGCTTTTTGAGAAATACATCGGCTGTATTACTATAGGAAATACCAAAAGTGCCGTTGGTCGGATTAATAATGGTGACTTCATCATAGAAAATACTCCGCTGATTAGCCCCAAACCAACCTCCAATCCAGGTGGCGCCTCCATTGATGATCACTGGTCCATATAAGGTATTTAGAATCACCCCATCTGAGCCAGTATTGGCTGGATTGGGAATAGGAGTGGGTACACTACCAGGCGGAGCCCAAGCCGAAGACCAATCGGCAACCCGGGCAGGGTTAGGTGTCCCATTGACCCAGGTACTTTTTTGCAAGATTGCTCTTCTAAAAAAAGTGCATCCCTTATAGTAAAGCTGATAACCCCAAAAACGCACATCTCCATAGAAGACACAATTTTCCAGCGCGATAACGCCGCCATTTCCAGCCGTTGGCAGTCCAGGCATCTGAATGGCAAGAGGGTCAGTAGCCTGACTGATAAAATTAGTCAGATACAAATAGGGTTGTACTCCTACCTGACCCATAATCAGTTTCCCTGTCGCTTCCTGTGTGCCATATAGATACACGGCTGCTGTAATAATGTTGGTTGTAATATTGCCTTTATAAACGCTTTTGCCAATTACAACCCCATAATTGCCATTGGGCTTATTGACTGTAATGGTCAGATCTTTATAGAAAGTATCGGGATAGTTCTGAGCCAGTGACCAACGTAAGCCATCAGTCATGGTAATAGTCACAGTCTCTTTAAAAACATTATTTCCATTAGCTGATTCCAGATAGCCTCCGTTCTTGGTAAAGTTGACCATCTCATTGAAAGTGGTATTCTGCATGCCGGAAACTACGGGTCCAATGACAGTGACTAGTGTATTGATGGTAACTGAAGTAGTAGCCGAGCCAAAGGAAGTAGTGCCACCCAGTGCTTTAATCTCGCCTTTGGTGAGCGAAGAGCCAAACGTTCCTCCTTTGAGGGTGGTTGTCCCATTACAGGTGAGGATAAACCCAGCCAGGTCAATACTACCCGAATTAAGGGTAAAACTGTTCAGGATTGTATTGGCGACTAAAACCGGATAACGGTTCACACTAACGGTGTTAATTGTCACATCATCCGTCGAAGCAGGTACAGCCGCAGGTGTCCAGTTGGCAGCCGTATTCCAGTCAGTACTCACAGAGCCATTCCAGGTGTAAGAGGCTGCCTGACTGTTTACTGATAGCAACAGACTCCCTACAAGTAGCAGATAAAAGAAATGGAAATAGCTTCGCTTTTGGTTTACCTGCTGGCCTTTTTGTTCGGTCTGTCGTCTGGTAACTGACATACTAACTGAGAAGACAGCAGAAAGAATAGGAATATACATAGTAGGTGTATTTTCGGTAGTAAGAATCGTAGTACAGGTTTGTTTGTAGATGAGAAGGATTTCCGGTTAATTAACCATCAACTCTGTATTTCTAAGCCTTTTTCAGATAGATCTTTCCATTGGTCGCCTTCAGATAAATAGTAATCGTACCTGTGCCAACCTTATTCCAGTGACTTTCTTTACCTAGCACTTGGCCATTAGCTCCTTGTTGGATTTCTTCCTGTATTGTACCTACTTCCCACTCACTGACTAAGGATGCATTTCCAGAAGAGGTATTATCAGAGGAAGTCTGAACCAGATGTATTTGCAGTGAACCTTCAAAACCGGAAGGTAAGGTTAGGGTAATATCTCCCTGCGCAGCGACCAGAATCAGATTTTGCTCACTGATCGTAGAAGAAAGTGTATAAGAGATATTTCCTTTCTCAGTAACGGCACTCACAGAACTACCCAAGGCAGAACCAATGGTGATATTTCCCTCCTTAACCGCCAGATCCACATTCTTTTTGGCTTGATCTATCTGTACATTGCCTTTTTCCAGCACAAACGAAGCATTTACAGGTAGAGAACTGATTTGCAGATCACCAAAGAGAATTTGCTGACGAAAACCAGAACCTTTCTGCGAAAGAAAAGCAGGTGAATACTGATAGGTTACCTTTCCATTCCGGGTGCTAGCTTGAAGCATCCCACTCACATCTGAAAGCACAATATCGCCTTTCTGAGTAGAGAGATTTCCCTCTAGTGTAGCATTGGAAACAGTGCAGTTACCCTCCTGCAAGGTAGCATACAGATATCCTTGCACTTGAGAAGCGATCAGGTTACCTTGTCCGATCTGCAAGTCAACAGTGGCATTGAGTCCCGAAAGAGACACCTCTCCCTTTTCGATCTGCGAACTGAGTTGGTAACTATCCGGCAAGGCAAGCTGCAACTTCTGATGAATAACATCACTTTCTTTGGAAAACACATGCAACCCGTCCATACTTTCTAATCGGTATAAGAGTGTATCCAGCTTTTTATCAGTTGTAGTATTGGCCACAAATACAGAGTTGGTTTGATCCTGACCGAGAGTATTAGCTTGTGTAGCAGTCAGATTAGATGACTGAGAGGCCAAACGCATAGCTGCTTTGGTTTGGGAACTGCCTACTACCTGTAATCCGCCTTGGGTTCGCAGAATGACTTCCACTTTTTTAGCGGATTGCCCCACAGAGGAAAGTGTATCGGAAGGCCAAGCTACTTTAGTAAATCCATACGTTCTGGCAGATAAACATACTGGCCAGAGATAAAGTAAAAGAGAAAATAAATATTTCATGATTAGTTATAAATGCAGAATAGATACAGATTGAACAATTTGAGAAAGTATACTCCTTACGTCCACTTACAAAATGGATATAAAGCCAGGAGAGAAAATTTTTTCTCTATAGAAAGGCTTAGTTCAGGAAGCTTATTCCAAAAGGTTTACTCAAGTGCAGGCTGCCCCTGATAATGATAGCGATACTGTTTGACAATGTAACCTTTCTGATCTCGGATCACACGTAGTCTTTGCAGTGAATCATACTCATAGGTGAGTGTTTTGCCATCTACTCCACTGACTGTCTTTACTCCTATCAACGGCAGATACGTATAGGTGCTTACCATCGCTTTGGGAATGGTACGAAGCTTGGCTAAATCATCCAGGTAATCATCTATTGTAGGACTTTGGGCTATATCATCCACCACACTTTGTCCACCTATCGCATTAAGCACCTGCTGATAGGTAGCATTCTTAATCTCAGCTACCGGATACTGATGACCATACCCCCACAGATAAATCAAAGGAATATCAGAGGGTTTGCTTAGCTGACGGATATTGGCAAATGAATCATAACTATAACTGATGCGACTTTGATACTTGTCGTCGATAGCAAAACCTGTGGCAGTAGTGTTTCCAAAGGGTAATTGTCCCACTGCCCGGTTAGAGAACTTAAAGTTGGCCAACGCAACTGGCGAAGCCGTTTCCAGCAAAAAGGTTTGGTCTTTACAAATTGAGCAGGCCGTCTGATAGGTAGTGATCTGTCCGGAAAGAATGCTGGTGGTATTGTCTGCATTAACCTGATAGCTTACACTTTCGATGGGCAAGGCATGCAGGAAACTAGTTTTCATCCCATCAATGAAAGGGGTACCTGCTGGATAATCTTCCGGATAGGTAGTAATGCTAACTAGTGTTTTTCCATCACCGCCAGTTGTTTCACTACGGGTAGGCAAATAGTGTAACGGGTTATCAGAATAGCTGTTTGTTAAAGCTACTATGTTTTTTACATTTCCCTGGCTATCATAAACATAACTGGTTTCTTTCTTTGTTGTCTGATACTGCCAACGGGAATTGGTTGTAAACGTTTTCCAGGTTCCAATCATTTTATAGGAAGTGACTGATTTAACCACAGAAGACAGATAGGAAGATTCCATTCGTTGTAGTATACGTAGAATACCATTGCGGTTTTCGAATACTGTCTTTTGCTGCAAAAAACCATTCATGTTATTATCATCTCTGTTTGGCAGATCCGCAAAAAAGATTATTCGGTTATTGGCACTAGGAGTCCGAATCGGATCGGATTCATTTTTGTACTCATAAATTTCGCTGCCCAGCTCTCCATTTGCACCTATACTCATTGTTACCTTACTATACCCAATTGTACTTCCCTGAGCAGTAGAACTTAAAGGATATGTAGTGGAAGAGTAAAACTGATAGCCTCGATAAATAACATTCAATTCATCTGTATAATCTACTGGAAAGCAGTACTTTACTACATTGGACATAAGCAAACCTGTACTTTTCTCTTCTGGTCCATTGTTGCCATAGACAGTTGTTGTATAGGAATAATTTCGAATAATAGCTTTACTAACGTCAGAGTCAGCCTGGTCACTTGTCCGTTTGATACGTAGTCCGCCTCCTATACGTGTAGCACTTTTATCAAAATCCAGATAGGTTATCACAGCCTGCAATGACAAAAGGTAAGCATCTGTAGTACTGGAAACTGAGCCATTGGAATAAAAATCTCTAACAACTATTTTATACTTTCCTGCTGGAATCTGAATTGTATACCCATTTGTGGAGTAGTTGATTTTGTTACAATAATATTGCCATGAAGCATCTGTATTTCCAGGAGGCGTAGGTCCGCAATCTTTTGTCAGATTACCAATTCCAATAGTAGAGCCACTTGTTCCTTCCACAGGGACTAGAAATACCGGACGTTCACTTGTATTATAAAAGGAAATAGGAGCTTGGGAACTACCTGTCAATGTCATTTTGGCAAAGGTAGGCTTGGCAATTTCGATCACAGCAGATTCTCCATTAGTTTGTGTAAGGGTAGTTAGGTGCCAGCTATCATCATCGTCATCCATATAGGTTTGTTCATAACTGTTGGGTTCATAATCAAAATTGGTGAATCCTCCTGTGGGATAGACAACTCTGGTCAGAATACCTGCTTTCAGGTATGGATAATCCTTTTGTCCACTAGTTTGATCCACTACTCCCTGATCAGGTCTGCGAATAGCAAAATTCTCTCTCCCATTTCGGGAAGGATTTAGCAGCACATAATTCTGACTGGTAGGTGCCTGATAACGCATAACAGGCATTTGTGTAAGCGCTTTATTGTAGTTATCCCAAGGACCATTATAATATCCCCAGTGATCCTTATCAAAGCTATTTTTAGAAGGAAGTGGCATACGTTCATCATACATAAACTGATGTTTTTTCTCGTTGCTTTCTAGTAATGAAACCAACTTCAATCGGAGAAACTCTTGACTCTTCCCTTCATTAAAATAGCCGTATCCAAAGTCAAAAAGCTTTGTAAAACCTGAAGGATTACTTATTTTTATTTGTTTTAAACGCTGAGGTATTTTAGGTGTAAAATACTGACCACCAGAGAGAGTGAAAGGAGCCACATATGCGATATCAGCACGATTCTCAGTAATAAATTCAACTTTACTATCTCCAAAGGTTATCTGTTTCAATAATCGTTCTTTGGTTATCAACTGGGAGCTATAAGTTGTTGTGCCGTCTCCACTGGTTATAAATGAACCGGAGTTTCGTTCTGTACGCATCAACGGAGCAAGGGATGCATAATCGCTTTCCATATCATAGGTCAGATCAATACTGGCTCCGGATATAGACGTAATTTTATCCAGTTGCCAGCTTCCCACCTGCTTGGAATCTTTATTGGGGTATACATAATCATGATAATAATCTTCCAATGCTACTAGAGTCCGGTTATTGGAGATACAGTCAGCATCAGCACCTGTTGGTCCTGCATAGCCTGATTCGCTTCGTCGGGTGAAAGTGAATTCTTTTGTTTCGAAACGATACTTCATTCCATCGGCTGTGATGATTTCCCAGTAACCAGGTAAGTTGGTAGGAACTGTAGGCGTTGAGTTGGAATAATAGGTAATGGATATTTTCTGAGCATCCAATGGAATCCCCTTGATCGTTATTTTCTGACCTGCTGGGGGAGAAGTAATCTTGTCCAGAATAAATTTACCACTCTGCCCGCCTATGTTGTAATAAAATATATCAGGTGTATAATCCAGCACATTCTGGTTATGATATCCATATCCCTCTGCAATTGGTAATGTTTCCTGATAAGCAGCTAAAACTTCATCGGTGACATAAGGATAACCAATCCGGAAATTATCATCCATAATATCGTCATATCCCCGAATAGTCCGTGTAATGGTCCCACCAGCCATCAAAGCCCAATTCAATCCTACTAAACTTGCTTCCTGGTCTACTTTTACTCCCTGAGCATGATAGGATAAAGATATGGGAAGTGTAATATCCCGATACTGAATCGTGTAGATGGGAATAGTCACATTGGGTAAACCAGTGTAAAGAGAAACAGGTACATTGCCAAATACACCCAGCGAAGCTGCATTAGGTGAGGGAGGTACAACCTTTGGTTGCCAGTCTTGAGCCTGAACCAAAATTGTCGCTAATAAGGCAAAAACAAGCAATCCCCATTGCCTGTGACGGATTGGTAAAGATAAGAGCAAAATCTTAATCATAGTAAGTGGTATAACTATACAGGTAACAAATTAAAATAGACAGGCAGAAAATTTATAAATAAATCAGCAAGGTAAAGCTATGTACATCAAGCACTTAACCATGACAATAACCCTCATTCAATAGATCACCAAAAATTGAACTTATCTAATGTAAAGCACATGTGAACATAAGCTTGGCATCTCTCTGGAAGGTTTAATTGCAAAAAAGAAAAAAGGTAAACACAGGTTTTACCAAAAAAGAAGAAAATCTTTTACTATTAAAAAAATTCTATTTTTAAGTTAATTAACAAACCTTTACCCAGGAAATATCTATATTTTATTTTATTAAAAATATAACCATTCATTTCTGGTTCAATAGAATGCAGATAGTAAAAATAGATAACCAATCAAACTTATATCACATTGGTAAACTTGTCTTTTTCTTAAAAAACATATTAAACATCAACCAATTAAGCAAAAAAAATACATAAGATATATATCTTCTCACTGAAATAACAAATAGTAACATTTAATAAATTTTAACACTTTAATCAGACTCATTAACCTCAAACTCATCTTGTTTATCTCTGTCATCCTATTGGAACTCATGATTGGAATTATCCTTTATGTCAACTTCCTCCAGATTCAATCTCCCTGTTTCATTCATGGTAATTCTCCCAAGCTATCAAGCCTCCTTGATAGTTGATCCTGATTTAACGGCAACAAACTTGCTATCTGTACCCAGAGAGACCTTCTTTAATAAGATATGGGTTAAGTCAATCTAAAGCCCAATAAAAATCCCTCAGCCTTTATGACTGAGGGATTAATTAATCAATAATTATTATAAGCATTCAGTTATCAGTTCAAAAGTCTTCAATATTTCCTCTTTTTACATACGCATTTTTCAATGAATCTATACCAAGTTCTATCTTAAAATGCTTGCCGCTTATAGAATCAGGAGAATTATAAACATAATAACGGTAAAACCTCAACATATCTATATTAAATCTCCTTTCTATTCCAGATTTGCTACTTCTATAGATTGTACAATAGGGTAAATAAAATGTTCTGCTTGTATTTGGTTTTATCTCAAATCTTGTTTCTCGTTTTTGGATAGGGCTACTAAAAGGTTCAAGGAATTCCATAGCATCAAATTTTGACGTACCTCTCTCATGAACCATAGAGATATGATATAAAAATAAGCTATCATGTGTCCAAATAAAAAGGGAACGATTACTATCATTTCGAACAGTAAAAAGAGCATACTTGTCAAACTTATTTCTCAGAAAAGAATAACCCATTTGTAGTGTATCTCCTATTTTCTCTCTGAATCGATCTAAAAGATCACCCATCTTACTGTTAGGTACATTTTCAAGAGAAACAGAAAAACCTCCTCCTAGAGACATAAATGTAGTTTTTTGTTCCTGGTTAGGTTTACAACCTAACATATAAAGGGCTGCCGTTACAAAAACGTATAGTATTAATGGTTTAAGCATTTTGTATTATTTAAACACATTACAAGTCCCTCCATCCTAATCCACTTATTATCAGCAAATTGGCAATATAGAGCTAAAAGTATTATCTATATTAGAGTCAATCTAATGTCTATCTATTTTAACAGCAACAAAATACCCCATGCCTTAATATGGCATAGGGTATAAGTACTATGTAAGAGCTAACTATAGTATCCATTATTTTTTTTTATATAATCTTACTCCGTCAATAGTGGCATTTTTTAACGAATCTATCAAAAGTGTTACGTTAAAAGATTGCCAGTCTGCTGAATCAGAATGTGAAAACGTATAGTATCGACGAAAAGCTATCATATCTAATTCTATTTTAGTTTCTCCACTTACCCTTTTATAGGTTGTGCAGTAAGGCAGATAAAACGTTTTGCTTGTTTTTGGTTTTATTTCACATAAAGATGCTTTTTTTTAACTGGGGTAGTAAAGGGTTCCATAATTTCTAAACTTGCAGTCCTGGAAGTATTTCGTTCATGAACTAGAGATATATCATAGAAAAACAAACTGTCATGACTCCAAATAAAAAAAGGATGGGTACTATCATTTCGAATGGTAAATAAGGCATACTTATTAAATTTAGCTCTCAGAAAAGGATAACCCATTTGTAGCGTATCTTCCATTTGATCTCTAAGTTTTTCCAATAATACATCCATACTATTATTAGAAATATTTTCTAGAGAGACAGAAAATCCTGCTCCTGCAGAAATGAAGGAAGGCTTTTTCTCACTATCTAATTGACAACTTAGCAAGAAAAACAATATCACTATTAAAAACTTAGACATGATAAATGGCTTATCCATAGGTATTATATTAATTTTTCCGAAATCTAAAATAACGTAAAACTCTTTCTTTTTGTATTTCATCAATTCTTTTCTCCATATCCCATCGTGTTCATACCTATTCGTTTGTTGGGTGCACCTACTAATTGGCCTTTTAGAAATCTTTTTCCTGGCCCAGGGGAATTCAAATTAGGATAATTTTCAACTACGAGATGATCAATCTAATCTGCTATAAATATAGATTCTGGCAACAGACGGCTTAGTAAAAACACGATAGACACATTTTCCTTTTGCACTTTATGCAAAAGAAAAACCTCTACTTATTGTGGCAGAGGGTGGATATAAATTCTTTAATGGATACTTATGTCTCTATTTTGTATATGTGCTTTTTTTAACGAATCAATTGAGAGTGCAATACTAAGATTATGGCTTTGATATGTATTGATAGAATCAAATGTGTAATATTTATTAAATGCTACCATATCCACCTTAAATCGAGTTTTCTTTCCAAATCTCCTATAGGTTGTGCAATAAGGCAGATAAAACGTTTTGCTTGTTTTTGGCTTTATTTCACATAAAGATGCTTTTTTTTTAATTGGGGTAGTAAAATAACCTGTCAAATACATGGTTTCGGATTTAGGAGTACCTTTTTCATGAATTTGAGATACATTATAGAGAAAAAAATTATCATGACTCCAGATAAACAGCGAACGAGTGCTGTCATTACTAATAGTAAATAAAGCGTATTTATCAAATTCTTCTATTAAATAAGAAAATCCCATCTGTAAAGTGTCTCCTATTTTATCTTTAAGTTGCATCATGTTATTATTAGGAACATTTTCTAGAGAGACAGAAAATCCTCCTCCTGTAGAAATGAAAGGAGGATTCTGCTCTTGGTCTGAGCTACAACTTAGAACAAAAAGGAATGTTATTATTAGAAACATAGAGACTATGAACAACTTATACATAAAATTAATCTTAATTTATTTTCGAAATCTAAAGTAACGTAAAACTCTTTCTCTTTGTATTTCATCAATTCTTTCTCCATATCCCATCGTGTTCATACCTGTTCGTTTATTAGGTGCACCTACTAATTGGCCTGGCTCATTTCCTTCTCCAGGACCTGTTGTATTTAAGTTAGGATATGCATTAAAATGGCCTCTACTATCCATTAAGAATGGAATGTCATACTGACTTGCACCTTGAATGTCAATTTGTACAAAAGCAAAAGGATCGAGGGCTGCTTCAGCTCGCGTTATAAACTGATGCCAGGCTTCATGAGCTACCGCATAGGCCGTTGAGTATCGTCTTTTAGAATCATTTTCCTGCTCGCTTTGATACTTAACAAACGAATCACCAAAATCATAATAAGGATCGATATTAAGTATAAATGATGTAGGTTGCATCCTTGGATCTTTATACCTATCCTGAAGCTGCTTTGGAGCTTTTGCCCACTCATAAGTTATTTTCGCTGCAAAACTCATACTATTTGTCTGATTACCTTGGCCAACTTGATTATGAATTTCCACAGAAGCTTCATTGTTAGCTAGTCTTGTGCCCATTTTTGCTTTCGCCTCATCAGGAAGTAAATATACAACTTCTATATTCAAGTTATTGCTTGCTACTACCTTTCCTTTTACCACATGTTTTTTCATAAAAATTTCTGCCACATACAGAGCAATAGCCATCATATCATTTGCACCAACCTGCTCTTCCCCATTTTCATCTAATCTGCTATAAATATAGATTCTGGCAACAGGTGGTTTAGAAGAAACACGCTTTGCTCTATTTCCATACTTACTTTTGTAGCTATCTCCATACGTTCTAAACCCTCTTCCCTCAAGATCTGCCTCTAATGCTGCCTGATCTTCTGCTTGTAACTGAGCTACCCAGTCACCATATTCATCATCACTCATCATCCCTGTCGGATCAGTAAACATAACCGGATTGTTATAAGTATACTGATACGGATTAATGGTAGGTATCTGTTCTGCTAGTAAATCGATGGTATGAAAACGGCCCAGTTGTGCATCATACATTCTAGCCCCCAGATCAAGCCAGTTCAACCCAAATTCATCTTCTTTTTCCTTGCCTGAAAACTGAAACTCATGATTCGGACTCCCTTGCGTTTCAATACCGGCCAGATTTAATCCCCATGGATCATAATGATTTTCCTGAACTATTAAATCTCTTGAATAACTGATTTTTATATCATCAAACCAAACAGGTTTTATACTCTCATTGGCTACTAGAATCTGTACATAGCCATCCTGCTCTGCCACATAGGATACATGCAATTCCTCCCAACCTTGTTCTGCCGCCTCACTAAGCTGGCGAAGTTTACTCATCTTCAGCACATAGTTTTTATCATAAACCAGAATCTGAAGATAACCTACCGGAATAGTATTTCCTCTTGGTGTAAGCAAACCATTGGCAGCAATACCTATCTGCAAATTAGAGAAAATATTCTTGTTGGTTTCACTACCTGCTTGTCGAGTTGCCCCAGCATTTCCAATATAGAGACTCAATGGGTTCTGCGTTCCATTATTCCCAGCTGGTTCATAATAGGCAAACGCTTCGGCATCAATCTTATCTCCTTTTTTTACATAGAGCGTTTTCCATGGTCCCAAGCCATGAGAAGCAGAAGTCGCATACAACTTAGCCGCATAACTTCCGGTTCGGGTATGAGGCGTTAAATCGTTTGTATTTCGAGTCGTGCTCAGATTCTCAAACTGGCTTTCTTCATACAGAGCCCTTTCTATTTCCATAGTGGCATAAAAAGGAGCTATCCTTGGAGCTTCACGAAATGCCAGTCGCAAATTACCCTGATGATCTTTGTAATGATACTCATACGCAAATTCTGCTGTTCCTGCCAGTTCGGGAGGTAATGCTCGTCCTTCACCGGTAGGTACAAACTGAAGTCGGTTTTTCTCATAAATCAACCCACCCATATAATCGGTCACCTGTCCATCACTGGTTAGCTTCTGGCATTTGATGCCTACTGCATCATACACATACCGAATCCAGCGCCCTGCGGTTAAGAGAATGTATACAGGCTGGTTGAGATGATTATAGATAATACTCTCTATTCCCTTATTGCGATCACGGGTTAGGTTTCCTGACTGATCATATTCATATTCAAAATCCAGCGTCACGCCATCCTTAAAGTCACCAGCCAATCCCAGATTAGCCTGAGCCGCTCCATCCCTTACTTTTGAGAGTTGATTACCACTTGCATAGCTATACTCCAGATTATCTACTATATCCCACTGGGTGGCTTTACTGGCTGTTCCAGCAACCATCCCTTTACGTACCAGAGAAAGAACATTGCCGTTCTTATCATAACTCATCGATGGAATATCATACTTTTCATTGGCATTGGCAGCACTGGCATAGGCAGCCTGAATCAGACGGTTCAGGGGATCATACGAATATGTATAACTTCGTTGAACGCCATCCGTGCGTGACATCCACTTCTGAGAAACAATATTTCCACTGGCCTGGCCACTTTGAGCCGACTCATAGGAAAGTTCAAAGCCAAATTTATCATCACTATCTCCACTAAGCAGCGCATCATTTACACTTTTGAGCCAGCCCCGGATATTGTATTTGTAGTCTACTGTCTGTAACGCGTTGCCTTCAGAAGAAGTATTGCCATAGGCAGGTGAGTATTGGCCCAATTTCTTCTGAGTCATTTCACCCAATTGGTTATAGACCATCACAGCCAGTTTTTCTTCCACTCCGGTTCCAATCTTCTGATAGGAAACCAATACCCTTCCTGCATGATCATACTGAGTACGTCCCCGAACCGTAAGCGTTTTGCGGTCCTGATCCTGAGCAGCCGGATTTTCGTGACGAACAAAAGATTCAAGCATCTTACCGGAAAAATCATAGCGGCTTGAGGCAATGTCTACTCCATTCTGGTGATTTTGTGCATGGGCCTGAATTACCCGTCCATACTCATCATAGTAGGAAACATTGACTAGCCATTGTGTGGATTCTGCGCCAGTAGATGTAGTCAACATTCGCACACGTGTTCCCGTTGGTTTCCCATACACATTCATATCTGGTGCATTGTCAAATAGAGGAGCCGGTTTACTGTATACAAACTCAGAAGAACTTTTAAAACTATAATCATCATAATACTTAATAGTCAGCGGAATATAGTTTTGTGCATTGTTCCCCGGCTGCGGAAAAGCAACTGCGCTATAACCTGTTTCGGTAGAGGAAGCAATAGTTGTATTACGTTCTTCCCATAACTGTGTCTGACTGTTAACTACCTGCTGTAAGGTAGCACGATCTCTTGCAGCCTGGTCAATCCAGCGTCCAGTAATTACCACCCGTCCTAACACATCATATTTGGTAAAATTCCATTCATTGGTGATCTGGCTAACACCATCAGCTGATTTATACCCTTCTGCCTGATGAGCATCCTGGCTAAGCACCACTTGATCATTCACGTTATAAACCATTTGGGAAAGGCCACCTCCAGGCACGCGTTTGCGAATCATCCGATGGCGCTCATCATACTCATAGGCAAACAGCCATGTTTTGGTGAACTCAGCATTAAAATCAAAGCTGTAATTTACAGAAGCAAGTGCATCCGTGGCTTTGGGTGGAATTACATAACGCAGTAAACCAAAATCATCATAAATATAATAAGTGGTAGCCCAACCTGAGTTTACACTTTCCTGCAGGTTTTCCAGACTGGCCAGATTCTGAGTTTCTTTTTCCTGTACCCGCTTGCAGATAGTTTGTCCGTCTCTGTTAATGTATTCGAATACTTTTCGCTCACTTTCACTAGTCCCTTCAACCACTATCAATAACCCTTCACTGGTAGACGGGTCATAAAAGCCACTACTTCCATTCACACTTGAGGCAACTCCTGTTGCAAAGTTGTATGTCCAGCGGCGAACTTCTCCTAGTAGATTGGTTCTCTGGCTCCCACGGGTAATCTGATTAATGGGATCATCCAGATTGGCACGATTCTTAATCTGCCAGGCATCGCCCACTGCCCCACGAGCCAGTGTTTTGCTTAAAGGCGAATTGTCAAAAACAGTTTCAGAAAAAGCAGCTCCTTCTCCTGGTTTAATAGCAGAATAGAAAGCTTCCTGTTCAGGCAACGGATTACTTCTGAAATGTAGTTGTGCATTGGCTGTATTAACCAAATCAGCGGTATAGGACAGATAGCTTTTGGGCTGTCGTCCAAATGGATCATATTCTACAAAAGAGACAATATCGTTTCGTTTGCCATCGATCTCAGGAGCCCCTTGCACTACCACCGATTGTAAAGATCTACCCAGTCCATCTACATAGGTAATCTTCTGACCAATCTGACCCACCGGAAGTGTTTTCAGACTCGCTTCAGTAGTTTGTGCTTCTTTGAAAACAGTATTCTCCACCACAAAGTTACGATCGGTTTCGGCTGGCAATCCTACAGCGGGTAAAGCTCCCTTCACAGTAATCGTGACTGTTTCGACAATCTTGCCAGGGGTGTTATCATTGGCCAGTGATACAGTAAAACGGTGAGTACCCTCAGTAAGCTTAGTTTCAGCAGGAGCATCATTTGTTGCACACAACTTGATAGTTCCATCAGGTTGCATACTTAAAGCTGTTGAGCTTCCTTCTCGTGTCCAGACTATAGCGGAAGAGGTAGTTTGCAGACTGACTGTGGAGGAAACCCGGGATGCTCCATTGAAAAGAGTCCCTGCCGCACCACCTGTCACCAGATTGGGAACCTGAGCACTCAGATCGGAATTATCCATTGACCAGTACCCTACCAGACTGGCACTGGCAGGATCTGTTTTCTGCTGATAGGCTGCCTTGATATCTGCTTCAACTCGCTCAACACTCCATACTTTAACTTCATCTATCTGTCCGGCAAAATACTGAGACGTACCTTGCCTGCCTCCTATGCGAAAATCATTCTGGGTGGTAGCTGCATCCCCAATCACCCCTGTACCTGTATAGGTATTGGCAAGGGTTCCGTTCAGATACGTTTTCACTACCCCATTCTGATAACTGACTGCCACATGCGACCAGGTGTTTAATGGAGCCACTACACCTGTATTTATCCACCCCCAGCCCGGAGTGGTGTTGGCAAAGGCACATTGAATGGTTCCATTGGGGAAACGAGCTAGCAGATATTCGCCTTCTTTGGAAAGAATAACTCCTCCAGCGGTTGCATGACTGCCTGCTCCTGTTGGATAAATCCAGGCTTCAAAGGTAGCTGTTGCAGTAAACTTGAGAGCAGCGATAGTGCCTACCTGTACAAAGTCATTGACTCCATCAAACAGCAGGGCATTACCAGCAGTAGAGCTAGCTGTAGCAGAAAGAGAAGCACATTCTCCTACTGAAATGACCTGATTGGCCACTGTAGTAATAATCGCATTTTCAGATGCAGGTACTTCCCCACTGACAGGAGTGACGATCTGCATATCCAGATCTAAGCCTGCTGGGATCACTACTCCGGCAGTACCTGAACCAGGATAAAGGGTAATTTTCTCACTGGCACGGGCAGGAGACTGATACGAATTCAGATTCAGTTCTTTGGGCACACTTTGGGCATAGGTAGACCATCCACTTCCCAATACCCCACTCCAGAATAACACCAGCAGAAGCCTACCTATCTGGGTAAACTTGCGGAAAAAGAGTGTTTGTTTCGTAATTTGTATAGAAAATAACATAAAATATCAATCAATAAGGTGGTAAGGATAAGAATCAGACAGGCAGTCTCTCAAGAGGTCTATCTGAGAACTATTGACTTTTTACAGTCTGATCTTGGACCTGTGTAGCCATTTGCATTGTACCAGACGAAGCCCGGTTACGGATCAGTACTTTGTCATTGAACACATTGCCCCCAATACTTACATTATCGCCTGTGCCAGTTTTGGTGAAAGTAGAAGCCTTCTTAAAGGTGCTTCCATTCAGATACAATCTGGGGGCTGTAGCAGTGAGAACACTAGTGAAGATGGTCCCTGCACCAAAAACCAGCCCTGCACTGCCAGTTAAACTCAGTGTTTGTTCATTATCTGAACCCAGTTGAGTAAAGCCTTTCAGACGCAGTTCTCCCGCAGGGAAAGTGACAGTTTTCAGCTTGAATCCATCTTTCAGTAGCGTAGTTCCTCCATTGCCACCAAACTCAATATACCCGGTTGTGCCCGCGGAAGTGGTTAGTGTCACTTCCTCATTTAGCTGAGTACCTGCCGCCTGATACCCAATCCCAAACACACTACTGCCTCCATGGGTGATAAACAGTTTACCATTGAAAATATCCGGGTAGCTGCGACCCAGAATCATCTGACCCGAAGCAGACGAATTAATAAAATAGGTATCTCCTTCAAATCTGTTACGTCCCTCACTGATGCCTCCATTGACTAAGTTTCCTGCTGTTTTCTCAAAAGTCACTTTTTCTGCAAAAACACTTCCACTGATATTGACATCCATGGATTTGAAACTAACCTCCCGATTGAAAGTTGAACTGGCAATGCTAATACTTGCAGAGGCCACAGCCGGTTGATTCTGAGCAATGGTCATGGGTCCTGTTCCTTGTTCCACAGTTACATTATAAAAATTCAGTAGCCCGCTCACATATCCACTTGTCCCTTTTTCCATAGAAGCGGTCGACTTAAATAGTACTTTTCCCACTCCACTGGTCGTTCCAAACTCAAGTCTTCCTCCACTACAATTGTAGGTAACTTTGTCATAGAAAGTAACGTTTCCTGCTGTTCCGACTGTAATCCAGGCTTGCCAGTTGGTCGGATCCCACTGGTTGGTGAAAGTCACGGGTCCATAAAAGTTTATCACCGAACTGGCAGAAGTACCAAAAATTAACTGACCGGCTGAAGAATTATACATCAGCGCTTCTTTGCGGAAATTAGCCGGTGCCACATTCGTTGATCCCCCTTCATTACGGATTTCAGCATACTCTTTAAATTCTCCCTGTGGCCAGTGATAGCTACCCGATTTGCTGACAAACTTATAGGTATCTTCATAGGTATTCCATCCGGGACGATAAGCTCCACCCCCTGATTCAAACGTGACCACCACAGGACCTTTGAATGTATTACCTGTAGGAGAACTAGCCGCATCATTTTTCTGGCGCATGATATGGCTCAAAGCCCCGAAGAAAGTACAGTTTGTCCAGCTAGGATAAGGTGTGATGATGGTTCCTCCATTACTTTGAATGGTAGCTGAGGTCCAGGTAGTAGTAGCAGCTGTCAGGGTTTGCCCGTTCAAATCCAGTTTACCCCCTGTGTTAATAGCAAAGTTACTTACTGTAGTAGCAGAGGGTAAAACAGGACAAGTGGTACAACTGTTAATCACTATATTACTTACTGAGGTAGGGGCCAGTTCTCCCTGCCAGTTGGAGGCTGTGCTCCAGTCAGTGGAAACAGGGGAGCTTTTCCAGACAGCGGTAGCTGGTCCATGCGGGTAAGCAGCCAGGTTAAACACTTCTGTGTCAGTAAGTGCACGATTATAAATACGCACTTCATCTATTTTTCCATGGGTGGCATTGGCCGCCGTGGCACTACTCATATAAAATCCACCCCAGGTAACGGGATTAGTCATGGCTTTGGATCCGAGTAACACTCCATTTTTATACACTCTGCCCGTTCCGGTCGTACTGCCACTGCTCCCAGCGGTAAAGGTAAAAACCATGTGATACCACTGATAGGTACCAAACTGCACGGAAGGAGCACCAGGTATATTGTAAGGGTTTATACAGGTATTCTGATCGGTTCCCACATACATCCCACCATAATTATCCATATAAAAAATAAATCCTCCCCATCCTACTCGTGATCCTAATTGGGACACTGTGGTTCCAAATGAATAGGGAGCAATCCAGAAGGAAACCGTAAAGTTGGTTGGTTTCCAGTTAAGCCCTCCAGTAGCCGAAGTCACAGCCGTCCAACCTGTTCGGCTTGCAGCTTCCAGACAAGAACCTACCCGGCCAGCGGTGGTAGAACTTACTGTTCCCGATAAGGTTCCTGTATTGTTATTGCCTGATCCATCGGCTAACGTGGTAGAAGCCCCATCTTCCAGTGCCCAGTGCATCACCAGCCCATCGGTTGGAGGAGCAGTCTGTGCCTGTACACTCTGGCTGAACAAAAGGAGGAGTACCAAAACAACGCCTGGTAAGGGTTGTATCAATACACCTTGAATGCATTGTTTTATGATTTGTTGCAAAAAGAATCGTATATAAACTGTGTGTTGCATACATATGTTGATTAAAGTCCGGATAGGTGAGAAGGCACTACCATTGTCAAGAAAAGAGTCAGTTAATTATCCTTTTCAGATCTTACGAATAGTCAGATTCCCATTGTGCACCCATAGACGAATTACTTTATTTCCAGCGCCAATCTGTTGCTCTGAGTAGGTATGAAAGCCGATGAATCTGCCTTCCTGATCGGTTTGAGGGCGGGCTTTTCCAGCCCATATCTGCTGTTCAAGCGGTAATCCATTGGGATATAAGCGGGTATCTGCTGTCAGATTCTCAACAGGGGCAAATCCATTCTCCACTAAATAGACAGCAGGCACTATCTCTGTGCTAGGTGCAGAAAGGTCTTCCTGTTGAATGATCACTAACTTACCTTGAAAACTAGCCGGAATAGCCAGTGTGAGATTGGCACTCTCTACCCGAATATCCACCGGATCCGTGCTTTTTGCTCCGCTAGCACTTAGTTGCAGTGATACATCAGATTGCTGACTGGTGAGGGTAATAGTCCCTTCTGCGGAAAGAATCTGAGCAGGGGAATGATCCAGACCCAGTATCAATGTTTTGGTTGTTTTTTCGATCTTAACTGAACCATTGGCAATAAACAGATTACCACCATACGGCAAGGTCTCTATTTCTACGATCTGATTGTTGCTTTGCAAGGAAAGCGGCGTTTGATTGGAAGTACAATAAGCTGAACTATAGCGCCTGGTTATGGTTCCATCTTGGGTAAAAGCAGCCAGGTTCCCTTTCAGATTTTGTAATGTTACATTGCCTTTCTGCACGCTGATAGTTCCTTCCAGTTCCGAATCGGAAAGCATGAGATTGCCTTGTCCAAGCTGCATCCGCAGATTCCCTTTCAGTCGGGTCAGCATGGCATTTCCCTGTTGTAAATCTCCATCCAGAAAAGCAGACAAATCCGAAAGCTCAATATCCCCTTTTTCCAGTTGAAAAGACAGTGAATGATTTGTAGGAAAAGCGAGCTGTAGCTTCTGATGAGAAATCTCATTGTCTTTGGAAAAAATATGTATTCCATCAGTCGCCTCCAGGCGGGAAATTAACGTATCCAGTTTTTTGTCAGATGTAGTATTAGCGACAAATACGGAGGCAGCTTGACCCTGTGCCAAGATATTAGCTTGTGTAGTAGTTAGAGTAGATGACTGAGAAGCCAAACGCATGGATACTTTGGTTTGGGAACTACCCACTACCTGCAATCCGCCTTGCGTGCGTAGATTTATCTCTATTTTTTTTATGGATGGGCTATTGGATGTAAGTGTATCTGATGGTAAATAAACCAGCCTTGTCCTATATGAGCTGGCAGACAAGGTTATCGACCAGAAGAAAACAAACAGATAAAGACAATATTTCATAATAAACAATTAAAAGCAGAATGGTTACAGATTGAATGGCTTAGGTATCGTATTTCTCTTACCAGCAGACAGTAAACTTATCCTCTGATCTGAATGACAGACAAGAAAATACTTCACACAGGATATATTTTTGTATTTACTCGAGTGCCGGTTGTCCCTGATAATGATAGCGATACTGCTTGACAATGTAGCCTTTCTGATCTCGGATCACACGCAGTCTTTGCAATGAATCATACTCATAGGTGAGTGTTTTGCCATCTACTCCACTGACTGTCTTTACTCCGACCAGTGGCAAATACGTATAGGTGCTTACCATCGCTTTGGGAATGGTTCGAAGCTTGGCTAAATCGTCCAGGTAATCATCTATTGTAGGACTTTGGGCTATATCATTGACTACACTTTGTCCGCCTATCGCATTAAGCACCTGCTGATAGGTAGCATTCTTAATCTCAGCTACCGGATACTGATGGCCATAGCCCCACAGATAAATCAAAGGAATATCAGAGGGTTTGCTTAACTGACGGATATTGGCAAATGAATCATAGCTATAACTGATACGACTTTTATACTTGTCGTCGATAGCAAAGCCTGTGGCAGTAGTGTTGCCAAACGGCAATTGTCCTATTGTTCGGTTGGAGAACTTAAAGTTAGCCAATGCAACTGGCGAAGCAGTCTCAAGTAGAAAGGTCTGATCTTTGCAAATTGAGCAGGCGGTCTGATAAGTAGTGATCTGTCCAGAAAGAATGCTGGTGGTATTGTCTGCATTGACCTGATAACTTACACTTTCAATAGGCAAGGCATGCAGGAAACTAGTTTTCATCCCATCAATGAAAGGAGTACCTGCTGGATAATCTTCCGGATAGGTAGTAATGCTGACTAGCGTTTTGCCATCGCTGCCTGTTGTTTCACTGCGGGTAGGCAAATAGTGTAACGGGTTATCTGAAAAACTTCGGCTTACAGAAACCACCGGATGGGCATTGCCCTGGGCATCATAGGAAACCGCAGTCTGAGTTTGAGTAGTGCTATTCTGCCAGCGGAAGGTCATGGTTGATGATTTCCAGGTACCCCAAAAGTAATAGGATTTCACCGTTTTTAATATGATGGTATTAAAACTGGATTCTTCCTTCTGAATCAGACGCAACTGGTTGTTTTTCTTTTCAAATACATCCTTTTCCTGTAAAAAGCCATTCATGTTTTTGTCTTCATTGAAAGGTCTATCAGGCAGATAAATACAGTTATTTTTAGCCGTTGGATATCGGATCAGCTCTGGTTCATTATAATAATAATATACCTCCCGCCCTGCTTCATCGTTTTGTCCGATACTCACTGACACCTTGCTATATCCTACACTACTACCCTGCGCACTGGAACTTAAAGGATAGGTGGTTGAGGAACGGATTACATATCCTATAATACGCGTATTGTTATCATCGATAAAATTTGTTGGAAAAAGATATTTAATCACATTGGACATCAGCTTGCCGCTACTTTTTTCTATACCATCTGTATAATTATAGTTGTAATTACGGACAATATCCTTGGAAGGATTGATTCCATCCGAATCGACGGTTTGTCTGATACGAAGTCCACCTCCTATACGGGCGGTTGCTGAACTAAAATTTGGAAATGAAATCTTAAAATATACATTCAATACCTCGATCCCCGTCTTAGGATTCTCATATAAAGGAGTACGAACAAAGATATTTTTAAATACAATTCTGTATCGGCCCGGGTATATAGTAAAGTCGTATCCAGGTGAAGTATATGTTTCACTAATACAATCGTAGGGGTTACTCTGACCCGGATTTTGTACCTGTCCTAAACAACCTGTACCTGAACTGGTATATATTGGAGTAGCCCCTAACGTACCGTCCGCATTAACTGGATAAATAGAAATCAAATCATTTGGACGTGCATAGGCTTTGAGAAACACAGCAGACCCATTGGTCACAGAAAACTTTACATTTGTAATTTGAGATACCTCGAAGATTTCAGACATATCAGAAGCCAGCAGGTTTCCATTGGCATCAAACTTATGGTTATTACCTGCTGTTATAATTTTCATTTCATAACTGTCATCGCTTTCACTTACCAGTTCCGGACGCAGCTCATAGGTATTGGGTTCAAAGTTAAACGAAGTAGATCCTCCTGTAGGATAGATGATTTTAGTCAGGATTCCTGCCTTCATATAGGGATAATCTTTTTTTCCATCTGAATCAGTCACTCCTTGATCTACACTGCGGATTGTGAATACATCTGCCCCACGCCGTGAAGGATTCAGAATTGTAGCGGAACCGGAATTAGGGGCCTGGTAGCGCATCAATGGAATTTGAGTCAGGGTATTGCTATAATTATTCCAAGGGCCGTTATAATATCCCCAGTGATCCTTGTCAAAGCTATTTTTGGAAGGGAGTGGCATGCGTTCATCATAAAAGAACTGGTGTCTTTTTTCTGTATTTTCAATTACTTCGGTTAGTTTCAACCGCAAGTATTCCTGAGCTTTTCCCTGATTGAAATACCCATACTTCAGCTCAAACACTTTGTTAAATACGGTATTTGCGAGATTCAGGGTACGATTAGTTGCGGTAATCTTAATCTGCTTGAGACGTTGAGGAACAGATGGAGTAAAGGTATATCCACTGGGAATTGTAAACGTTCCAAGATACCCAATATCGGCTCTGTTTTCAGTAATAAACTCTATTTTTCCATCCCCAAAATGAATCTCTTTCAGAAGTCTTTCTTTGGTTATCAGTTGGGAAGTTGTCGTCTCAGTACCATTGCCACTTATAACGTCAAATCCGCCTCCATTTCTTTCATCCCGCATTAAAGGCGAAAGAGAGGCATAATTGGTGGTCATATCATAGATAAATTCTACAGTTGCTCCTGTAGGAGAACTAATCTGATCCAGTTGCCAGGCTCCCACCTGTTTACAATTTAGTGTAGGATCAATATTATCAATATGATATTCTTGTAAAGCATCGGGAGATCTGTTCCCATAAAGTTCGCCATTTGACATGTTGCTTACACAGTTGTTATCTGCATCAGCAGCTCCATACCAGACCCCACTACTACGACGTGTGAAAGTGAATTCTTTGGTTTCAAAACGATACTTCATTCCATCTGCCGTAATGATTTCCCAGTAACCTGGCAAATTATCAGGAACTGTAGAAGTTGAATTAGAATAATAGGTAATCGATATTTTCTGTGCATCCAACGGAATCCCCTTAATCGTTATTTTCTGACCTGCCGGAGGAGAAGTAATCTTGTCCAGAATAAACTTGCCACTCTGTCCACCTATGTTGTAATAAAATATATCTGGCTCGTAATCAGCCACATCCTGATTGTAAAAATCACTTCCTGGAGCATCCTCAGGTGGAACACCCCAGCCAGGCTGAGAAAGTATCTCATCTGTTAAATAGGGATAGCCTCTTCGTAAGTTATAGTGAAGTATATCATCATATCCCCGAATTGTTCGGGTAATGGTCCCTCCAGCCATCAACGCCCAATTTAGACCTACCCAGCTCGCTTCCTGATCTACTTTTACTCCCTGTCCATGATAGGACAAGGATATGGGAAGAGTAATATCCCGGTACTGAATCGTATAAATGGGAATAGTCACATTGGGTAAACCTGTGTAAAGGGAAATAGGTACATTGCCAAATACACCCAGTGAAGCCGCATTGGGCGAAGGTGGCACAACCGTTGGCAATGAAGAGCTAGCCTTCTGAGCTTGGACCAAAACTGAATACAATAAGGTCATCACAAACAATCCCCATTGCTTGATACGGATTGGTAAAAGTAAATGTAAAATCTTAATCATAGTAAGTGGTAAAACTATACAGGTAACAAATTAAAATAGACAGACAGGAATTTTACGAATGAAACAGCAAGGCAAAGCTATGTACATCAAGCGCTTAACCATGGCAAAAACTTTCTTTCAATAGATTACCAATAATTGAACTTATCTAATGTAAAGTACATGTAAACATAAGCTTGTCATCTCTCTGGAAGGTTTAATTACAGAAGACAAAAAAGGTAAACATAGATTTTATCAAAAAAAAAGAAAATATTTTTTCCCTGACAAAATCCTATTTTAAGCTTAAAATCAAAAGTTTTTTCTAGGAAATGTTTACCTTTTGCTTTATTTGAAAACATATATACCTATTCCTATCATTGGGAGCATTGGTTAGTATATATAGCTTAACAAGCATAAATTCCTTACATTACCAATTTTAGTATTTTTTTCACACAACCGACTGATTTAAAACAGTTTAAGTAAAAAAAATTCATAAAATCCATATTTATCAGTTAGAAAACGCTAATTAGTAACAAAATATAAATTCATATGATTTTATCTTTATTCTCGTCCATCTTTTCAGCAGCCACAATCTCAGAGAAGAAAAAAATATTCTCAGAGGTAAGAAGAAATTCCATTGTTCAGTCTCTATGTCTCTTCCTGTTTCTTTTAGGTGGACTAATCGAAGTTTCCGCCCAGCAAACGAACAAACAGGCAAAGTCGGGAAAGGTAGCATCAGCAAAAAGTACGTCTGATAAATCGAGCAAAACAGACTCCCTTACCTTCATCAAATCTCCAATATATACTTCTTTGCAGGAGGCACTCAAGAATCCTAAGAAAGTCTACAAACTTAAACTAGCGAATCTGGATTCGCTACCTACTTCGATTGGCTCATTTCCTAACTTGAAAGTATTGGATTTGTCCGGCTCACATCTGAAAACACTTCCGTCTCAGATTGGAAATCTTAAACAACTACAAGTCCTCAAAGCAGACTCCAATCAGCTTTCTTCCGTGCCAGAGTCTATTACTCAGCTCAAACAGCTACAATTCCTTTCGCTGACCCATAATAAACTGACTTCTCTTCCTGAAAAAATTGATTCACTACCTAATCTGAAAAGCCTGCAGGTTCGGGGCAATGCCGAACTCAATCGATTGCTTTCCAAAGATGAACTGGCTATGACCAAAACCTTCCAGTCACTACAAGAAGCACTGGCACATCCGGATCAGGTGTACAAGCTGGCTTTGAGCAAAGTGACACAGCTACCAGAATCGATTGGTAGACTGAAAAATCTGCAATCGCTTTCAGTAGACAATGGAGCCCTTGCTACACTACCCAATCAGATTACTCAGTTAACTAAACTACAGGATTTATCACTGGTTAATAATTCACTAAAAGAATTGCCTGCGTCAATTGGAAAGCTGCCAAACCTGCAGAATCTGAATCTTTCACTCAATCCACTCGAAAAGCTACCATCCGAACTAGGTAACCTTTCCAAACTTGAATCGCTGACAGCATTACAGAATCGGATTTCTGCGCTCCCTTCTGAGTTAGGTAATCTATCCTCATTGAAATCGCTGAACCTAACAGGCAACCAGTTAACTTCGCTGCCCGAATCGATTGGAAAACTGGGTAACCTGGAACAGTTAAATCTGATGGGAAATAAGCTCGAAAAATTGCCCTCTTCTTTAGGGGATATTTCGAAACTGGAAAAGTTGAATCTATTTGGAAACAAGCTAACCTCATTGCCAGAATCAATCAGCAAACTCGAAAAATTGCAGTCAATGAATCTGTCTCAGAACGCCTTGCAAACGCTGCCGTCTCTGGATGGACTCAAAGGATTAGAGTCGCTTTCATTGAATGAAAATCCACTCATTGAGCTACCTTCATCTATTGGCGAACTAGCCAATCTGAAAGAGTTGAATCTGGCAGGGGGAAAACTAAGCAGTTTGCCAGAATCAATCGGTAAGCTCAAAAACCTTTCCTCACTGGATCTGTCTGCCAATCAATTATCGAGCCTACCATCTTCGATTGGAGGACTCGAGAAATTAGAATCACTCGATGTATGGTCCAATAAGATTACATCTTTGCCTGAGCAGATTAATGGCTTAAGTAGCTTGCATGATCTGAAATTACCTACTCAGTATCTGTCACGAACTGAACTGGATAAGCTCCGGATGAGCCTGATGAAAACCAAAGTGGTTTCCCTGCCTGGATTGTAAAAGCATAAAAATCTCTATTCGTAGTGAGAATCACTTCTTTTTATCAGCTTGTCTTATTGCTATTGCTGAGTATATCAGCACTAGCACAAACACCTATTGTGTTTTCCAATCCCAGTATGGAAGGGTATGTTCAAATAAATATTCCTCCTCCAGGCTGGGATATTTGTGGAGAGGGAAGCACTCCTGACACACAACCAGGTTATTTTGGTGTGGTTACCCCTCCTTCAGATGGTAAAAGTTATGTAAGTATGGTTTGCCGTAGTAATAATACCTATGAAGCTATTTCACAAAAAGTCTTTCTTCAACAAGGTAATTCCTATTGCTTTCGGCTGGATCTGGCTTTTTCCGCAACCTTTACAGATGCAGATGGGTATCACCGCCCAGCCTGCCTGAGGGTGTGGAGTGGCAATGAATCTTGTGACAGAAAGGAACTTTTATGGGTTTCTCCGCTAGTTGATCATTACAACTGGAAAACATATCAGGTCTCGTTTACAGCGCATCAGACACAACCCTTACTCATCTTTGAGATTTATTTCACAGAAAGTAAACCCTACCTGGGGCGTCTGCTGATCGATCATATCCAGAGTGTAGAGAAAGCAGACTTTCTACCTGAATCACTCACTGTCTGTGTAGATGACTCGCTTTTCGTAACAGGGACTTCTACTTTGGTTGAGCCAATGACTCACTGGCAATGGCAGGATGAGCAGGGAGAGTTACTCTCCAACGAGCAGAATCTCTGGATTCAAAAAACAGGGAAATACTATCTGACTGCCAGTAATGGCTGTGTGACTTACAGAGATACGATGCTGGTAAAAGACAAAGAATGTGAGTCTGTATTTTTTATTCCCAATGTAATCACACCTAATGGAGATGGGAAAAATGATGTTTTCGCATTTCGGGGACTTAAACGAGCAGGATGGAATCTGCAAATCTGCAACCGATGGGGAGAAATTATCTATCGAAGTACTAATTATCAACAGGACTGGACAGCAGAAGGCCTTTTATCAGGTATGTATTATTACCGTCTGGAAAAAGCAGGTTTTAAACCCAAACTTGGCTGGGTAGAAGTGTTACGCTAAAACTATTGTAGAAAATCATTGTCGATGAAAAACGTATGAAAACCTATTTATTCGGACTGCTCGTACTTATGTCTGTTCTTGTTCAGAAAAGTTTCGCTCAGTCTGCTTCCGATTCGCTTTACACGCCACGAAAAGAAAAAAGCCAAAAGAAAAAGTCAAAAAACAGTCCGTGGGTATTTGCCGGCAATGTCAGCTTTCAGATTAAACCGCTACTGATCAATGCCTCTCCCCTGCTGGGTTATAAATTTACAGACAACCTGGTGGCAGGCTTGGGACCTACCTATATTTACAATAAAGAAGGGTTGGTTTCGCCAGTGGCTACCAGTAAACCGGGTCCGATGCATGTATACGGAGGCAGAGTATTTGTAGCCAGAAGGCTGTATAAGCCTTTGTTTTTACAGGCCGAGACAGAGGCGTTGAATTACCCTTATTTTGATGACAGAGAAGATAAAAGGCGTGACTGGGTAGTGAATCCTCTGGCTGGACTATCGTTAAACATGAATACGGGAGGTAAATCGTTTTTTCAGATTACAGTGCTCTATAACTTTAATTACAACAACAACGATTTTAACAAACAGCTCTATAATTCTCCTTGGGTATTTCGATTAGGAGCGGGATTAAGTGGAGGTAAAAAATGAAGCTATTATGTAATTATGTTGAAGATTATTCTCTATGTTATATGTGAAATCATTGAAAAGACTATTATTATTTAGACTTCTTTAATTTGCAGCCCACTACCACCAAACTTAAACTCCCACAATGAAAAGGCTCTTTATTTTTTCTGAGGAAAGCATTCCAGGAAATCCACAACTAAGTTCAGGAGCAACCACACGCTTAACTGCTAGAATAGCAGAATACCTTAGAAAAAACAAAGCGATTGAGATTGTCTATGCCAATATTTATTCAGAGAAAGAACATCTTTCCTTCCAAAGAAATATAATTAAAGACCCTCAAAAATTTATCAGTGATTTTCACATTAGCAATGGTGATGTTGGAATATTCATCCGCTACAATTTTGAGGAGTCTTTACCTGTACTAAAGGAATTTAAATCTGCTGGAGGAATCACTATTGCACATCTCTCTGATCCTCATGTTGAAAACCCCGCACCTGAGATGCAAAGCCGTGTCATGCTGCATACACAAATGTTGTCTGAGGCACATGGCATTATAGCGACTAGTGAAGAACTACGAAAGATTGGCAGTCGCTATAACGTTAGAACAGTCCATATTCCTGATGTCATTGACTTTCCCAGCAGACTTTCCCCCCGAAGCTGGTTTCAGGAAAAGTACCGTCAGCACCAATCTATCCTGTTACTCTCCTCAGGTTATCCATTACACCACCGAAGTTTCAGAAGAGCCGTTGAAAATGTAAAAAAATATGCAGAAGACAGTCAAGTCCGCATCGATTACCATATTGTTACAGCACCTGTCAAACCAACCGAAATAGCTACTCACGGCGACTATTTTCAGGAACTGGCTTTACTGGCAGGTCATAGCAGCTTAGAATCCTGTTTCCGTCTTTATATCCATGCTCCATTCCGTCCCGAAGTGATGGAATGGTTGCTGGAACTGGCCGACATTTATGTTATTCCCGGATTTTCTAATGAGTTTCTCAGCGACTTTCAACAATACTGGTTTCCAAAAAAAGGAGTCATCCGCATCACTCAGGGATTAGCGGCAGGCATACCTGTCCTTTTGACCAGAGAGTATCCGGAATCGTATCAGTCGTTTCTGCATGCCAACAGCGCCGTTGTTAGTGCTGCCACTGTATCAGATGGAATAAAAGACTTGCTGGCTATTCCTGCCGAATCGCTACTACAACGCATTACTCATACCCAGGATACCTTATATAGCCAGTATGGAGTAAATGTAATTGCAGAAGCATATTGGGAGTTTATAAAGGATGTTTATACTAATGAAAGAATCTAAATGTCAGGTCATTTTATAGTAAATCCTTTGTTATTAAATACTTTTCTCCACTCTCTTACTGTATCAGTTTCCTTTTTTCTATCCTCGAAATCCAATGCATCTTTGGCATAAGATTTACAGGCCTTTATAATAGTCCTTTCTTCCTTCGTAAACACGTTAGTGACACGTTTATCAGTAAATGGATTTATATTAACATCTATGCCTAATAAATTGTGGATAGGTAAAAGCTCAGAACAGGCTAGCTTTTCAAATAAATATTTCAGATCCAAACTGTATATAATCTTTGGCAACTTACTTGCATAATCAGTCACAAAAACTTCTAAATAGAATGAAGAAAGAGGAATTCGGTGATTATATTTCCAAACCTTAATAAGCCGGATGAGACGTTTTAGTCTGCCAAAGAGTTCTTTATCTCTTTGATTAAGGTAAAAATAATACATTATTGGATTTGAAAATTTCCATTTACAAAGACCATCAGGAATGTAATAGGCCATATACTTTCCGGTATTCGTAGAAATCTCCCCATTAATAAAGCAAGGTACTACTTCAACTTTTTTTCTAGTTTTAAATTGAAGTACAACTGCTGGAACTTCTAACTCAATGATTGTATTTGGATATTGAGCAGAAATAATGTACTTTAATTGATTTAAACATTTTGCAGGACAACACGCTTGTTCTTTTTTGATAACCGCAAAGAGATCCAAATCACTATATCCTTTTACAGCAGTTCCCTTCATGGAAGAACCTGACTCAAAGGTAAACGATGAAGAAAAATTCTTTTTATTTAACAACAAATTGTCTAGTGCATTCAGACTTTGGATCATGAGAGGAGAGTCTCTCACCAAAATATCTTTAGCAAACTTATCAAATACATCATCAATTCTTTTCATAGGGAGATATATTAACTTTTCATAAGTAAAGACTCCAATCTATCTAGATCAACTTGTCGATGATACATCACATCTTTAATTATTTCTTTAGCTTGTTTAAGAACTTCTGATGCTTTTTTATGCCGATTCTTACTGTAAAGATAACAAGCATAATCAACAATAGCACTGAGGTGGTCCTAAAAATCGGGACACAAAACTTGCTTAACTTAGCAAGTAAATGAAAGGCAAAAAAACAACAAGTAAACGGCGTAAATACAGTGCCGATTTCAAAAGTGAAGTAGTAAAAATGCT
>JASJOS010000013.1 GCA_030068525.1 Xanthocytophaga flava | reverse complement strand
GCAAACCTAAACGAGTGGCATATACTTCCATCACAGAAAATATACTTCCGCCAAATTTGCCATCTACCAACACATTCAAAGAGAAATTTTTGTATTTGAACTCATTGGTTAATCCCATTGTATAAGGGGGCACTCCATTACCCAGATACTGATTGTTATCCGTCTGCACAGGCAGATTGGAATTTGTATCATAGATAATATTACCTGAGGCATCTTTTTTCATTCTATATCCATAAATAGAACCAAAGGGCTTTCCAACCTGGTTGCTGATGGTAGCATTCCCATTGGCAGAATTACCAATGGTAACAGTACTGATTCCCTCTGCTAATTTCAATACTTCACTTTTATTATAGGCAAAGTTGAAACTGGTAGTCCATCGAAAGGCATCTGATTGCACAGGAGTTCCTTCAATTAAAATTTCAATCCCTTTGTTACTTAGTTTACCTACATTCAGAAGCGCACTTGTATAACCCGATGAGTATGAAATAGGAACATTCACAATATCATCTTTTGTTCTACGGTCATACAAGGTTACATCCAGATTTAACCTGCCTGCAAAAAGCTGGGTATTCAGACCCACTTCATAGGTTGTGCTAACAAACGGTTTGAGTTTGGCATTGGCTAAGATAGCGGAACTAACATTCTGTAATGGAACCGAACTGGCACTGGGCACACTACTATAAGCCAGATTAATTTGAGAAGCACTAGGGCCACCACCACCAACCTGAGCCCAGGAAGCACGTAGTTTTACCATATCCACTGCTTTGGGCATCTTTAGAACATCAGATAAAACAAAACTGGTTCCTAAGCTGGGATAGAAAATAGAATTGCTGGCAGGGCTCAATGTGGAGAACCAATCCTGACGGGCTGTCGCTGTCAAAAACAGAAAACTTTTATAGTCCAGATCCAGTGAGCCAAAAACAGAATTTGTTCTAATGTTCGAGTAAGAAGGAACTGCAGAAGACGTAGCCAGGTTCGAAAAACTATAAAAATAGGGAGTAGTAAAAGTCTGGCCAGAAAAATCATACTGATCATTTTTCCTTTGAAGAATATTTCCACCCGCCATAGCCGAAACTCCAAAATTTTCCCGCAAGGTAGTTTTATAGCTTAGCGTAAGCATGCTGTTGGTTTCTGTCAAATCAGACTTAATGCCCTCATACTGTCCATTGGGTACATACTGGGTACCAGTAGGTAAAATGCTGCTAAAATTGTAGCTATAAAAATCTCTGGTAACATTGCCTTTTACCGTCAGATTTTTCAGGATGTCATAGGAGATAGACGCTTGTCCGATCAGTCTGTTTTTGCTATCAGTTTGTTTAAACTTATTGATAAAGAAATAGCCATTGGTTACAATACCGGCATCATTCCATACGATTTCATTTCCATTTGCATCATGTCCAGGTTTTAACCAACGCACATCAACGGTATTGGCCACTTCGTAGGCCATCCAGTTGGGATTACCCAATGCATCGCCGGCAATTGGCCGATTATTGCCCTTTTCAAGGTTGTACTGAACCACAGATTCAAATCTGAGCTTGGGACTTAACTTGGCAGAGATGCTCAGGTTGGCTGTTTTACGGTTGAAGGTATTGGAAGGCAACACACTTTTAGCGTTCAGATCGGCCAGTGAAAGTCGGTATACAATCGATTCATTTCCACCAGACAAAGCAACCGAGTTGGTAAAAGTAGCACCTGTCTGATAAAAGTTTTTAAGATTATCTTTTTGAGCTACATAGGGATGTGTTTTTCCATCCGCCGCCACATAATTGGTTGACCCATCAATTTTAGCCCCAAACGAACGACGACCTGTTGCCTGTGCTTGCGCGAGTGTAGTCGGCATCACCCCTCCATCACCTTGTCCATATTCATATTGAAAGTCAGGAAATACAGAAACATTTTCCATTGTGTAGGTGCCATTGTATTCTACCCCAACCCCTTTCTGCATACGTCCCTTTTTGGTTGTGATCAGAATAACCCCATTAGCTCCTCTTGATCCATACAAGGCAGCGGCAGCCCCACCCTTCAGAACAGAAATCGACTCTATATCATCGGGGTTCATGGCACCTATCCCATCTCCACGGTCAACCCCATTTCGTCCACCCAACCCATTAGGGGCAGCCTCTCCTCCTGGTACTGAATTATCAATGGGCATACCATTAATAACATAGAGTGGCTGGCTGGTACTAGTCAGTGAGCCATTGCCTCTAATTATCACCCGGCTAGACCCTCCAGGCCCTGTTGACAAACCAGTGGCATTGACACCGGCAATTTTACCTGTCAGCGCATTGGCTACGTTATTTTCTCTGGCTTGGGTAAACTCACTTCCTTTGGCTTCGGATACCGAATAAACCAGTGCCTTTTTTTCTTTTTCAATTCCTAACGCTGTCACTACTACCTCACCTAATGATTGGATATCAGGAGCCAGAGCCATATTAATAGTAGTTCTATTATTGATAGGTGTTTCTTCACTTGTAAAACCAACGAATGAAAATACCAGTGTTGCATTTGGATCATCTACTTTAAGGCTATATTGTCCATTTACATCTGTAGTAGTACCGGTGGTAGTGCCTTTTACAGCAACCGTTACACCCGGTAAAGCGGTATCATCGGTCAGGTTCGTAACTTTCCCTGTAATTGTTTGTTGAGCAAATACAGATAAGGTCACAAGCATAGGGCAAAATAGCATCCCCATCCAACGAATTAGATTTTTGGGTAAACATTTGTTCATAAACTTGCAGAGGGTGTTTAATAAAACGACTAGTAATAGTTTAACAGGTTATTTTTAGAAGGTATTTACCTTCTTATGAAATGTTTAAAACAAAATGTCAGTAAACATTCTCATCATTCAGAAGTAGGCTGTGAGTATTAAAAAGGTAGAACGAAGCTTGAATACAAAGCTGATAAAATATATACGAATCGATATTTCAAATCAGCTTACTTCATTACTTTGTAGGAAAAAAGTATTTTAATGATCAGGTTAAGCACTTACTTGTCATGTAAATATGACTCCCTTTGATACTAAGGACTTTAGCGGAAATTCCAGAGGTAGCGCTTTAGCAGAATATAATATGTGCATGTAAGCGATTTATCCGTTATATTCAGAGTGACAGGCTACTACGTGCAAAACTAAACAGGTTAACTGTCTTTGGCTCTGAGAGAAGTTAGATGAAAAATATCCTAATAAATTTACAGAGCAAAAGTGTATGTACTTTTTTGGATTTATTTACTATTTCCTGGTAATATTTAGTTTGGAGGATTATTGCTAAAAGTATACTGTTATAAAAAAGCAGCAAAAGTAAAGACTTGGCTGACTTCTATTGTGCTATATTTCAATAACTTCAAAGGACTTATTCGTGTATGTCCAAAGAAAAACAGATCATAGCATGACTCTGATTTTGAAATAGTAAAGAAGTTCTCCATTATTGCAGTTTCTGAGCAGCTTCTTTTCCGACTCGTGATCTATATGCCTATTTTTTCCTACTGGTTTTTTGAATCTAAATAGGCATTTTATACTATTCCATAGGAATGGAAAAGAAAGAAGATTTAGCAATTTTTTGTTTTTTACACCTATAATCAAGCAAGGAACCAGCACCTATATCCTTTTCAAAAGCGTAGATGCTGGGTATAAGATTTACTTCCAATTTTCAGGATTACTTATGGAGAAAGAAGGATACTTGGTTTTTAGTCTCAGGCAGCAATATGTTTGCTTCTAAACGACAAACGTTTTATCAAGAAAGAGATAACAGAAACGAATGCCAGTCCAATGATGAGTGGCATAGCAAAGTCGGGGATTTGGTTTACTACAACGGTAATCGCGTTTCCCTGTCCAGACACTCGTTCCACAATCCAGCCTATAGCTGCTATTGAAGCCAGTATTGCCCCTATTAATCGAACCCAGATATAGCCTCGAGTTTGACTCAATAGCAATAGTCAGGGAATGATTCCGGCAATCAATAAAAATTGCATGAGCTCAATCCCCAGATTAAAGCCCAGAATGCTCACCAGAAGGGTAGGAGTCGATACTGTTAGATCTGCTAACACAGATGAGAATGCTAATCCATGAATCAACCCAAAGCCTATAGCAATGTATTTTTCTTTCCCTGAAAATACAGGGAAGATAGCATGTACAGCAGATACCAGAATGGATACTGCAATCAATATTTCAACAGGTTGAGACGGTAACTGAACCCATCCCAAAGTACCAAGCAGGAGGGTTAGTGAATGTCCAACAGTAAATGCTGTTACAAGATTTAGTATTTGAAGAAGACTTGATTTCAAACCACGATAGTTGTCCCATTGCTTTCCTATAGGAACCAACATACAAGGTAAAAGCAATACCATAACAAATAGGATATGGTCTGTGCCTTCCTGAATATGGGTCATGCCCAGTTTCAACATAGATACAAATCCTTTTATCCAGCTTCCTTGTTCCAGTTGTATTTGAAGAGGTAGTATCTTGCCAGAAGGAATATCCCAGGCTATCATGCCGAGTTGATGCCCACTGTTTTCAATAATACCGTTAGCCCAATCCTGCTCAATGGAAACCAGAATGGACTGAGTAGGAATCTGATGAATTACCCAGTCGCTATGCAGCACAAAACTATGTACGCTATTGCTATTATCAGGTTTGAGATACAACTCCGCTATAATTTCCGGATACGTTCCAATATTGGGATCTGTCGTTTGTTCGGTCGTGATAGTACTTGCCGAAATAGTCCATTTGTTGTGAAGTGAGTCACTGATGTGGGTATGTTGTACTAAGTACCGTTTTAGAGCTTCTACCGATTCTTGTGAGCTGAGGTCTATTTTGGCTTTAGAGGCTAGTTCCAGTATTTCATAAGGCGACCGGAATTTGATCACTACCTGTTCGGACTGCACAAGCAGTTGTGCTTTGCAATCCGGTAGAGAATGGGCTTCTGCCCATCCATATCCGAGGATACCGATTAGCAGAAGCAACCATTGTGTGTTTTTGATTTTCATAATAAGTCTATCTTTCAATTAATTTTTCGTTCCCGCATAATCTGTAGATCGATCCCGCCAGATGGAGTGAATGTGTGTCTGGTTCTGGAAGATAACGCCACCGGCTACTACAAACTCAATCCATACATGTGGCCCATCAATACGGAAGTAGTTAAACTTGGTGGTCATGGCAGTGGTTCCACTATACAGGACATAGGTATCATCCAGTTCATTAGTGTACAGCGTCAGGAAGGCTGCTGCATCTGTTTCATCAATGTCATTGGTGTAGGTTTTGATAACTTCCAGCAAGGCACTTTTCTGACTGGAACTTAAACCACTGCACTGCATACCAGAGCGGGTTGATGGAAATTGCCATTCTTTACCAGGCACAAGTACCAGGTCGCTGAAGGTTGAGCTGGACTTGGCAGAACTGAGTTGTGTACTGCTTAGACTGTTCAGGAAGCTGACAAAGGTATCCCGTTCCTGACTAATAGGAGCATACGTGGTGCCACTGGAAGTCCAGGAGATCGGTTCAACTGCCTCAAAGTGAGGCGTAGCACCTACCAGAACTCCATTTATATAGGTATTAGCTACAGTTTTGTGGTGGCCTGTTTCCAGAATTTCGAATGTGCCTGTCATGGATGGAGTTCCCAGGAATGCAATGTAATAGTTGCCTGAACCATAGTCACTACCTCCTCCATTGGCATACAGGTAATCATCTGCCAGCCATACTTGTTGCACTTCATCATAGCCTTCATTCGCCACAGTTCCTGTCATCTCTTTGATCAGAGCTTTGGCAGCTACCAGTTGGGTTGAACTCAGGCTACCTAGTTTGATGCCATTTCTGGCAGACATCCCGGCAGGTAAGTTAGACCACTTCTTGGCATTGGTGAAGGTATAGTCTAACTGAAGAGTTGAGATTTGTGAAGAACTGAGTGTTGCTTTAAATGCCTCTGCCAGACATACAATTTTCGCAACCCCTGATTCAGAATCACAACTGCTGGTAGTACCTTCACCTACCGACAGCGATAGTGAACAGGACTGTCCACCAAAGGCAATGGCAAAGGAAGCCGTTCCGGAAGAAGCGGGTGTACCTGCAATGGTATACACAAGGTTACCTGAGCTGCTCAACGTTCCAGCTTGTAAGGTGGCAGTCAACCCTGTTACACCTGTCGAGGCAATGGGTTCTCCGGCAGTATAATTCAGGCTATTACCACCACTATAGGGAACCGTTGCAATACCTGAAAAAGCTGTGTTGAGTACAGGCGTTCCAGAGAAAGTAGCTGAGCTACAAGTTATTCCACTTATACTCGCTGTAGTGGATGTTTCGGTATCAGTCTTACAGGAAACAATAAAAAGAATACTTAAGCTAAACAAAAAAGACAAAACATTTTTCTTTCCAATCATAGGAATAACGATTAGCGTAAAACAATAAAAAGTATGTAAGCGTAAAGGGTAGTGGTTCGGTCACTGAGTAAGGCTTTGCGAATAAGCCAATATGCAATGCGTAGTTTTGTATCAATCAAATACTATAGTTTACAAGGAGAATACTAGTAGCTATTTTGCAGGTAGGACAGGTTATAGAGGGGTATATACTATGTCAAAGTCCGATGTCTCGGTGAATCCTGTACATGTCTCGGTGAATGACCAGAAAAGGATAAGATCCCAATAATTTTTTACGTTTACTTGATTTTGATACAACTAACCGCGTACTTTAGAAAAGTTGCCATCCTGATTTAATACAATCAGACATTATTAATCTTCTGAGCTAGAAAGCCTTCCCTCTCAACTGCTTTATGAACAAGCAGATTGAATAGTATGAATCCTGTTTCATTCCTCATCTTTTATCAAATACAATAATGACTTATTTTCAGTGTCTTCTGTCGGCTATTATTTGTGTCTTGTTGTTTGGTTGTTCGTCTACCTCTGCTAATGATGCAACTGTAGAATTATCAGAAGAGCAGGTTCCGCCCAATATGTTCATTGTAAGTCCTATAGAGGCGAGTGGTAATGCAGAAGATGAGCCTATTGAGACGCATAAGGCTAGTGAACTGAGTATAGGCCAGGGACGGTTCTTTTCCTATGCTTTACCAGAGGGCTGGCAACTGGGAGAGAATGGACAGTTTGCGCTTACTCTTATGGCACCTGATAAAAAAGCGCTTACACTGATGGTTGGCAATACAGGATTGCCAAATAATTACCCGCCTGCTCAGTTTATTTATGAAAAGCTGATGGCTATCAATCCTGAAAATCTTCAGATCAGCGAACCACAACAGGCTACTCCTGTAAAAGGATTCCAATCTGCTTATCAGTATGATGTATCGTATTCAATACAAGGTGCTCCCTGCAAGGGCATTGTCAAATGCCATATTGCACCTTCGTATGATCTGTGTGTAATGGCTATGACTGCCGCATTAGCTGATGCGAGTCAGTGGGATGGATATTCTTCCTGGTTACCTTTGGTTGCAGAACAGATTTCTGCTACGGATGGAGCTGCGTTTGGGATGAGAGGTATTATGCAGCAGAATTTACAAAACTCTACTGCCTATGCAGAAGCTGCCCGTCAGTATCGTGAGTGGTCGCAAAAGAACTGGCAACAGGTGACAGATGAACGCCATACCTCTATTGATAAGCAGAACATTGAATTTCGTGAAAACATAGGTGGAGTACAATCCTATACCAATCCGTACAACAACAATACTCCTGTTGAGTTGCCTACTACCTATAAATATTACTGGATAGACAAACAGGGTGTAATACTGGGTACAGACGATCCGTCTGTTGATCCTAATGCAGGTTCTACAGGCGAATGGAGCCAGATGAAACAATACAAGCGCCAATAAGTGTAAGCTACTTTTAACTAGTACCGCTCAACAATGTATAGTCAGACTTCCTATTTTGAAGTGTACAATCGCTCATGGCTTGCCTGAACAATAAATAATCGTCTTCAGAATGAATAGCTGATGTATACGATTGAAAACGTGAATGGAAATATGCATTTTTATTCGTCCTGGTATTTTGAAATGCTATAACAAGTCGTGGTGATGTCTGACTGGAAGATTTGATAACCGCAGAAGCCTGTAACTGTTCAGCTACAACCGTTTTCTGGTGTTGGTATTGTATAGCAAAAGCCTCGAAATCAGTATTTTCCTGTTGCTGAATCTGTTCAAATTTTTGCCATGTCTCATAAGCAGCCTGAATACGAACCGTTACGTCATCTCGTTTGGTTTCTTTGAGGATATACTTAGCGGCATTGTCCTTGTCTTTCTTTCTGTCAATGACTGCCAGGTGAAGATCACTACGTTTGTATTTGACATGAACATCCTTCAACTCTTTTTCCGCTTTTTTGAGTTGTTTATCTCTTTGTTTAGAGGCAGGTTGGGCTTCTAGCTCTGCTATTTGTTGTTCAGTTCGGGCAAGTAAATCTGTAAGAAGTGCATGGTTGGCAATAGATTGTTTCTCAGCTTCAGCTAGTTGCTTGATGCGGTTTTTCATCCGGAACAGCTCATGATTTAGACGGGCTTCCTGCTTTCTCAGACGATAATATTCGGCTCGGTATTTACGGATAGTATCTTGTGTTGTAATGCGGCGTTTCATAGTTAAATTGCTTTTGATGTAACATTTAAGTGTTTAAATATACAAATTTTCGCCTTCGGTTTTTTGGCTATTTTAAGGTGATTATTGTGTTTTTTAATGAATATTTGTGTGCCTATGAGACCGTTTTGAGAATGGATGCTATTGAAGTCGTAAGTTTTAAAAATAGATTATACCTCTTTGACTTTTTATTAAGGAGAGTGCTCCAAAATCAAATTTTATGTTGTTCCTTGTACTGCACAGGAGTACAGCCGACTACTTTTTTAAATAATCTTGTAAAATAGGAAGGACTTTCAAATCCAAGATCATAAGCTATACCTGCAACATGGTTATTGGTACCCAGTAACTGGTTTTTGGCTTCTTTAATAAGATAAAGATGAATATGATCTAACGCTGTCTTACCTGTTTCCTGCTTGAGAACATCACTCAGATAACGGGTCGAAAGGTACAACTCTCCTGCCAGATAATTTACAGTAGGTAATCCTTGTCGTTCGTGAAGGCCATTCTCAAAGTAATGAGCCAGTACTTCATTAAATTTTCTTACAGTAGTACCTGAAATGTTGTTGCTTCGGTTTATGAACTGCCGTTTATAGAACCGCTCTGAGTATTTTAATATAGAATTGATGTGGGAAAGGATAATTTCGCGGGTTAATTCGTCCTGTTCGCTTTCATATTCTGCACGTATTTTATAATACAGTTCCCATATGGTACTTTCCTCACTGGGTGACAAGTGCAAAGCCTCATTAATCTCATACTCAAAATACCCATACTTTTTTATCTGTTCGTACAATAGGTGGCCATTCAGATAGTCCTCATGAAAGAATATAAGAAACCCTTTTTCGGCAAACTGCACATTGCTGGCTTCAATGATTTGTCTGGGTTTTACAAATACCATTGAGCCGTTGGCATGATCGTATTTTGTTTTTCCATAAAGAAGATATCCCTCTTTGATCTTCTTGAGTGCTATCATAAAAAAATCACCTGTAAACCGACCATCCCCAACAGAGTAACTCATGAGTTCCTTGCAGGTCATTAAACTTATGAGTGGATGTTTAGGAGGTGAAAATCCACTTTTATGATGTAGCTCTGATATAGATTTGTAGTGACTTATTTTTTCCATTGTTTTATTCCATTCTGTTTGGGAGCAATATAAGGTATATCTCACTATTTACTGCTTTCTGAAACAAGAATGTACCTCTGAGACTAACTCCCTGAGTGGACAGGCTTCTCGTATTTCTGTGCTATTCTTCCGCTCAAATGAGCAATTCCAGCCAGATTTTCTGCTCTACTTTTGTATTGTCAAACCAATCAACTATTACACATACTAAAGACAGATTAACATGGCGAATACAAACGAATTGCTTACCAAAGTACTGAAACTACATGGTGGCACTGACAAATGGAATACATACCAAACTCTGAAAGCGCATGTTCAGATAGGGGGTGTTACATGGAGTATAAAAGGACAGGAAGGGGTATTGAGTGATGTACACTTTACCGGACAGCTGCATGAACAGCAGGCCAGCTGGCAACCTATATTCGAAGAAGGATTCAAATCTGAATTTACACCTCAGCGTGTGGCATTGATTGATACAGACGGCAATATGGCAGATGAATTGATCAATCCTCTGGATTCTTTTAAAGGACATCAGATTGAAACTCCATGGAACCGATTGCAACTGGTATATTTCAGTAGCTACGCAACCTGGAATTATCTTACTACTCCCTTTAACTTTTTACAGCCTGGCATTCAACTCAACGAGATTGAGCCCTGGCAGGCAGATGATGAAACCTGGAGAAGACTTGAAGTGATCTATCCGGATAGCATTGCCACACATAGTAGAAGGCAGGTTTATTATTTCTCTGAAGAAGGATATTTGAAACGTCATGACTACTGGCCAAGAGTGCTGGGAGGTTCATCGGCTACACAGATCATTGAAGGTTATAAAGAATTTTCAGGTATCAAAACTGGTACAAAAAGAAGGATCTACATTCTGAATGATGCAGATAATAGCTACCAAACCGAACCTGTTTTGGTTTCTATTGATGTGCTCGATGTTCAATTCCAATAACCTTTTACCTAAAACTTTTCTCTCTATTTAAAATTAAAAACTATGTCAGCCCCAATTGATTTTTTCTCAAAAACTCTTACTCAATACCTTGAAGTGAATGGCATACAGTATGCGTATCGTCGTTTATGCGTATCGTCGTTTTGGTAATGCTTCCGGTGTTCCGATTATTGGATTTCAGCACTTTACCGGTACGCTGGACAACTGGGACCCAATTAGTATGAATGGACTGGCTCAGGAACGCGAAGTAATTATTTTTGATAATACAGGTGTAGGTAATACAGGAGGCGTAACACCCGACAATGTGGCAGCGATGACTCAGGATGCTATTGCCTTTATTGAGAAACTGAACATTCAGCACTTTGACATACTCGGATTTTCCCTAGGTGGATTCATTGCTCAGCAACTGGCTTTTGTGCGTCCTGATTTGGTACGAAAAATTATCATAGTAGGCTCTGCACCACAAGGAGTGAAAGTACTGCATTCCTTTCCTCAACTCATCCAAAGAGCCATGCAGTTGCAACCAGCAGAAAGATTTCTGTTTATCTTTTTCACTCCAACAGAACTGAGTAGGGAAAAGGGAATGGCCACCTTACAACGCTTATTTGCCCGTACCGAAGATCGGGATCGTGAAGCTAGTCAACAGGCTGTCCTAGCGCAACTTAAAGCAATTACAGCCTGGGGAACAGATCCAGTCACAATAGATCTTTCACACATTACCCAACCTGTGCTTATCATACAGGGGAGTAACGATGAAATGATGGATAGTGACAACTCCTATACATTGTTCAAGCAATTACCAGACGCAATACTTACTTACTATCCGGATTCTGCACATGGTTCTTTTTATCAGTATCCTGACCAGTTTGTTAACAGTGCTAATTTCTTCCTGAATAATTAATCTGAGTAAACAAATATTTAGCCTGCTTATAAGTATAGTATGTGGGTGAGAACCAGTGCAGATAGTACCAGTTAAAATAGAAAACAATGAAAAAAACAGCGTTAACAGCCGAGACACAATTTGCCGAAATCAATGGAATTAAAATTGCCTATCGAACCCTTGGCAAGGGCACTCCTTTACTTCTTTATAACAGATTCAGAGGTGTGCTGGATACCTGGGACCCTTTGTTTCTTGATTCGCTGGCTGAACACAATACGATTGTTATTTTTGATTATCCAGGAATAGGAGAGTCCAGTGGCGAGTTGCCTACTGATATCAACCTTGTCGCAAAGATAGGAGTACAGTTGATGGATACATTAGGTATCGCTAGGTTCCATGTTGCTGGTTGGTCCTATGGTGGGCTTGTAGCGCAGACGGCTCTGTTTCTCCATAAAGAAAGTGTTCAGAAAGTAGTGTTAATCGGGACTAATCCGGTAGGTAGCAATGAGGTTCCTTTTGACAAACTATTTTTTGAACATGCGTTGAAACCTGTGAATGATCTGGAGGATGAATATGTATTATTTTTTGAACCCTTATCTGAAAAAAGCCGAACAGCAGCAAAAGCTTCACATGAGAGAATTGCTCAACGCCTTGACCGTAGCAAGATACCTGCTACATCTGAAAAATTTCAGCGTTATTTTGGTGGTTCTGCTATGAGCAAAGAAGATAAACTAAATCTGAGAGGGCAATATAAAACGTTGGAAATACCTGTACTGGTTATTTCTGGCGACCATGATATAAGCTTCGCTGTGGAGAACTGGTTTCCATTGCTACGTAATGCGCCATCAATGCAGCACATCATTCTGAATGATTCCGGTCATGGCCCACAGCATCAATGGCCTCAACTGGTAGCTGGATATATGAATCTCTTCCTTAACAACCTATGAGTTTTGAGTATGTTTCGTGCAAAGAATGGTTACTACTGACACTTTAGATATGGGATGATTTTCAATAACGTATTGCTTCTATCCTTTTAATCCAAAGTCAAACCTTTTGTCAATAACCCGTCTTATAATACCTATCTGTCCACAGTGATACATGGTGTGATGGATATTCCATTCAATAGCTTCCAATTTATTTTTGGCAATAGGATGAGGGTAGGGGGTAGGTTCAAGATTTTTTTGCAGATCCATATCTGACAGGGATTCGAGAATCTGTAAAGATTTCTGCTGTATGAACAATACATGTTTATGCAAAACCTCCGGATTTACTTTTGCCAATGAGCTGGCAGGTGAAGCATCTGTGTAAAGACTACTATATTCTTTTAAGGGTATGGATTGTAGGACATCTTTCTGATTTCCTACGATAACCATAATGGAATGATAGTAGAAGCTAACCAGTAAATGGCCCATTTGCCAGCTAATATTGGATTCGATGATAGCAGGGGTGTTCTCCCACTGATTATAGGGAATAGAATGGATAAGTTTATTTACCCATTCATACGTATTGGTAGTTTGCTTTGTTAGTATCTCAATTTGACACATACAGGACTGGTTTTTTAAATTCACCATTGATTTCTAACAAAGGAAGTGTCCTGTATGAAAAGATTAATTGATCCAAGTCAATTAATCTTTTTAGCTAACTTTTTTCTGATCCGGCTTAGTGTTTCAGGTTTTACATGCAGATAGGAAGCAAGCATGTACTGAGGAATGCGTTGTACCATGTCTTTTCTTTGCGCTACCAGTTTCTGATAACGTTCTGTGGCAGTATCCAGCAACATGGATTTGACCCTGTCGTGTGTTCTGAGAAACAATCTTTCATTCATCATTCCTGCCATTCGTTCAATGAATGCATAGTGTCTGCTTACCTTCTCCAGACTTTGCCGGCTAATCACATAAACTGTAGTATCCTCAATGCATCGGATGGTTTTCTCAGAGGGAGTACCTGTCAGAAAGCTATAATAATTGGTGACAAAACCATTTTCAAATGCAAACTCGTCTATAATCTCATTTCCGTTTTTGTGATAAGTGCATACCATCAATCCTTTCTCTATCAGTCCCACCTTCTTGCAAATTTCTCCTTCTGCAATAAACACATCATCTTTCTGCAGATCTTTTCTGATAAACTCAGCAAGAAATACAGAAGCTTCCTCTTCATTCAGTTTAAATAATGAACGGATATGTTCTCTTAGGATATTCACTTGTTTATATAATGGTTTCGTTGACCTGCTCTCATGTGGAAAGTATAAAAAGATATGGAAACAAAGTCAGATTTCCATAAATTTTGGAAAACATGATGACTGGTTGAAAAAGTTGGGAAAGCCACTTTTACTATAACAACCCACAAAAAGAAAAACCAGAGCTTACAAACGTAAGCTCTGGTTATAAAACTCTCATCCGATATCTACAATTACTCCTGTTATATTTCAGCTAACAGAGTAACTATAGCTGATTATTATTTACCTGGGCGGAAACCGATAACCGATTTGGTAGTTGTTTCCTGACTTTGAGTAATATGGGCCAGATCTTCAATTGTTAACGTTTTAGATACTTCTTCTGTACGAATATTCTTTTCCAGAGAAGCCATACGCAGGTGCTGCTTCTTTACAGCTGTCTGAATAATCTTACGAACGGCACGGGCATTGCCAAAGTACTTATCCCGTTGTTCGTGAAGCTCAATCAGATACTTACGTAAGTAAGCTGCTGCCGTTGCATCAGGTATCAGTCCTTCGTGGTGCAACATATACGTTGCTACCCAGTAGAGTTCTTCCCCAGACAAATCATTGAACTGAAGCGACTTGTCAAAGCGTGATTTCAGACCAGGGTTCGCTTCCAGGAAGTGTTCCATCTGCTGAGGATAGCCTGCTACGATCACTGCAAACTCTCCACGACGATCTTCCATTTGTTTCAGTAGCGTTTCAATTACCTCTTTTCCAAAATCATTTTCTCCTCCTGTAGTCAGTGTATAGGCTTCATCAATAAACAGCACGCCACCGATTGCCTTTTCAATCAACTGATTGGTCTTAATAGCTGTTTGTCCAATATAACCTGCTACCAATGACTGGCGGTCGCATTCTACCAGATGTCCGCGTTCCAGTAAGCCCAACGCCTTCCAGATTTTAGCTACCAGTCGGGCTACAGTCGTTTTTCCTGTACCTGGGTTACCTGTAAATACGGTATGCAGGGAGAATTTATTCAATACTTCTTTACCAGATTCACGGTAGAATTTTACTAGTTGTACCAGCTCCTGAAGTTCTGTTTTCACAGAGTCCAGTCCGATCAGTGAATCCAGTTCCATCATTGCCTGTTCCAGCAATTCTTCGTCAACCTGAATATCTGGTAGTTCACCTTTTTTATTTTTGAACATTACCTTCACATCGTCTACCATAATCGTTTGCCATTGTTCAGGCGTCAGTGTGGAGAAGTCTCCAGAGCGAACAATACGTAGACCCATGTTCATTTTCATCTCTTCCACCCATGAACTAATCAGACGGGCATTGCCGAACGATTTGTCACGTCCACGGTAGGCTTCTGTAACTTTCTCATACAAAAACTCACGCGCCTTCTCATCAAATCCAATATTTTTCTGTGCTGCTTTCTGATCTGCGATCTGTAACAATTCCTGAGGCAAATAATCAGGGAAGTGATAGTACAGATTAAATCGGGAACGTAATCCAGGGTTAGAATCCAGGAAGATCTGCATTTGCTGCGGATAACCTGCCACTACAATTGCCAGATCACCAGGGCCGTCAGACATTTCCTTAATCAGAATCTCCACTACTTCACGTCCAAAGTCCTGTTCATCGTTTTCACTACGTACCAGTGAATAGGCTTCATCAATGAAGAGAATACCTCCTCTGGCTTTTTCAATTACTTCTTTTACCTTAGGAGCTGTTTGTCCAATGTATTTACCTACCAGTTCGGCACGACCTACTTCCAGTACGGTTCCTTTTGACAGCAAGCCCATAGAATGATAGATACGGCCCATCATTTGCGCTACAGTCGTTTTACCTGTACCTGGATTACCTGTAAATACTGTATGTAAGCTCAGATTATAGTTTTCCTGGTATCCTTGTTCCTGACGAAGTTTCAGGAATTTCAAATAGGCAGTATAGTCGTTGATTTTGGTTTTGATATCATCCAGACCTACCAGTCCATAAAGTGACTTCATGATATCAGCCAGTTCTTCTTCGGATTTGGATTCCTGTAAGAGAGGCTGTTGTTTCATGGTCAATACGTGTCCGCTTCCCTGATATACCTGTGGTATTCCCTTCACCCACTCATCACCTACTTCAAATGGAAGTAAAGCAATGGGAGTATCCATAAACACGATTTCCAGTGAATATTTATCGTTGTACCAGGTGCGTTTTTCGGAAGATCCCCACCCTGTAGTAATCGTAACCAGACAGTCTTCGTTTTGCGAACTGCTTTCGATTTTCTTCAGATACGGGACACTGCCTTTTAACTGACCTGTATTGTTATAGAAATTGAAGAAAATTTCACACTGCCATGGATCTAGCTGAAGGTTAATGAAGCTAAACTCTACAAAGATATAACGTGTCTCAGCACTTTGAAACTGAGTGACATACACGCGATCATCCTTGGCTACACCTTCATAATTGCCTTCATACAAACGAATGGAATCAACCATGAAGTAAGGATTTAGTTCCTCACATACCTGACCTGCTTCTTCTATATGAAATCTTTTGGTAGCTACCTGAACACCATCAATATAGGCTTCCCATTCATATGTTCCTTTTTTCCAGAATGCTCCCGGTTCAGCCAGTCCCCAGCTATGTCGTGCTACAACAATATTTTCTTCTTTGCTGACACTTCTTTCTACTGTCAAATTGCATAAAGGAGTGCGGTGATCTGTTTCACTTATAGAGAAACATTGAAAAGTGAGTGTTGCTTTCCAGTCAGCTTCATCAAATAATTTGTTGTAAACTGATAATTCCACATACAGATAGGTAGTCTCCTGATTTTCGAATACCGTACGGTACTTCTTTGTGTCACCCTCAAAACTTTCTGTCGAAGCGTATGTTTTGAGATCCTTAAGTTTGTATCTGTTTTCCAAGCAACAATAACATTAAATGTATAACCTTAATTCTGCGTTCTAAGTCCTGCTATTATCATAAGAATGATAAAAGTGGTTGGCGGCTCTGCATAAATTCACTCGTTTCACTCTGAGACCGAAGTTTTAATTTGGGTGTTGGTTGATGAAGTATTGCTGTTGTTTTCGGATAAAGAATCTGTTTTCGGTCTTCAGTTCTGTACTATGAATTTATTTACAGTGCTAAGTTAAGCAGATGTTAACTATAGATTCTTTTCAATTCGGGGCATTTATATACATGGCTGTGGGTTATCCCGATTTTGCCGATTAGTAGAACGACTTGTAAGTAAGATTACTTACTATATGAGCATGGTCTATGCCTTAATTCTTTCAAATTGTGCACGTTAGATATGAAAAGAAAGCAGAATGTAAGGCAGAAAATAGCATTGTGCACTACTGTTTTGTTCGCAAGAGTGGTTGCGTATTAAGAGAAAGTAACAGAATGGAATACGGATTTTAGTGGAATCTTACAAATTGTACCCCACTTTAGACAGGGTAGTAGCGGAGTCAAAGTGCTGAAAAAAGGTATTAAGGTCCGGAAAGTTTTGGAAAGATAATTTTTGTTACTTTGAAAACGAAAAAAAGAAGTATTTCTGGAGAAAGTATACTGAAGGTGAATAGCTTATATAGTGTTAGATAGTGTTGAGAATCTGATAGACTGAGTATATTTTCTATTGGAATACAACAGTTTTATATGATAAATCGTACTGAGAGCCTGTTATCAAACAGGATTGGAAATCAGGTAGGACTAATCGCGGGCATTTCCATCCAGATCCTTTTGATAATTGTCCAGAGAGGTATGTATGGAAGTTTCTTTGATGGTAATCTCCCGCTGAGGGAAGGGCATGCTGATTCCATTTTCTTTGAATAACCGATAAATGGTAAACCGTATCATGCTTTTGTTGTTTTCAATACGCCATACATTGTAGGTCCAGAACATCAGATGATACTCTATGGCATATTCCCCAAACTGTTGCAAACGTACAAAAGGGGCAGGCTTCTCTGCAATAAATTCATTGTGAACTCTGACTGCCTCCAATAATACTTTCTTTACAGTTTCCGGATCGGTTTCATAAGAGGCTCTGACATTTACGGAGAACCGCACTAATGTACGGTTGTTGCTCCAGTTGATGACATTGTCTACAATAAACTTTGAATTGGGTACAATGATGGTAATCGCATCCCGGGTTTCTACTTTTGAGGTACGAATGCCTATCGATACAACTCTGCCAATCAGATTGTTGATTTCAATTACATCGCCCACATGTACATTTCCTTCAAATAACAGAATTAACCCGGAAATCAGGTCATTGAAAGTTTGTTGCAAACCAAGTCCCACACCTACCAGCAAGGCTGCTGAACCTGCCAGGATAAGAGACAAGTCTATACCCAAAAACTGAAAAGCAACCAGAATCGAAATCAGATAGATAAAATACTTTACCAGTAACTTAAAGGTGAACTGGCGCCCTTCATCAATACCCAATCGGTTGAAGAATCGCCGTTTGAGTATTTTATTTAAGATCCAAACCAGCCAGCGACTGACAAAAATGATGGATATAACAGCCAGCAGGTCGAATACAGTGAGATTGAACCCTTTGACTTTCAGAATACTAAACTCCAGCAGCTTAATGATTTCATCTTTCATATATATTTTTATACCAATGGGTTGTTTTGCGCGATGCTATTTTGGGCTATACGAGTATACGAAAAAATCAATTGGGTGATTCGCTCCTAATTATTTTTTTGCATCAGAGGGAAGACAACTTCTCGAATATGAAATTAATCCGACATACAGGAACTTGTTTTGTTTGCAATGATGTTGCATTTATCTCTTGTTGACTTTAACCACAGATACAATGACAACACACAACAACCCCTTTGATGTACTGATTGTAGGAGGAAGTTATGCTGGATTAGCTGCTGCTATGGCATTAGGACGCTCATTACGGAATGTTCTTATTTTAGATAGCGGAAAGCCTTGCAACCAACAAACACCACATTCCCATAATTTTCTGACTCAAGATGGACAAACACCTGCTTCCATTGCTCAAAAGGCCAGAGAACAGGTATTAGCCTATGATACTGTACAACTACTAAGAGCTAATGCTATTGCAGCAGAGAAAACAGAAACTGGTTTTCGGATACAGACAGAAAGTGGAAATACCTACACCTCCCGAAAACTGATCTTTGCTACAGGTCTACGTGATAATATGTTGCCTATCGATGGCTTTGCTGAATGTTGGGGAATTTCTGTATTGCATTGTCCTTATTGTCATGGATATGAAGTGGCTAATCAGCCACTAGGGATTTTAAGTAATGGAAACGATGGGTATGAATTTGTGAAGCTAATTTTAAACTGGACTAAAACTCTTACACTTTTTACCAATGGTCCATCGAAATTAACCACAGAGCAACATAGTAAGTTAACCGCACATGGCATTTCCATTATAGAAAAAGAAATACAAAAGCTGGAGCACCAACAGGGAAGATTACAAAACTTATTATTTAAAGATGGCAGTAGCCATGCACTAACAGCTTTGTTTGCCCGTGCTCCATTTGAACAGCATTGTTCTTTGCCTCAGACATTAGGGTGTGAGTTATCAGATATGGGATTTATTCAGGTAAATGATTTTCAACAAACGTCAGTCGCAGGTGTGTATGCAGCAGGTGATGCAACCACAGGCTTTCGTTCAGTCGCCAATGCTGTAGGGGCTGGTACGAAGGCTGGGGCAATTGTCAATAAAGAACTGATTGAAGAAGATTTTTAAGGATTCAGGTTTTTCTATAAAAACAGCAGAGCCAGATATTTGTCTGGCTCTGCTGTTTGAAAAATATGTGTTATTTCTGTTGTCCGGAAGCTTTCTGTGCTTGTTGCATCGGATTCTTAGGACGGTTACCTTGTTGCTTGAACAATTGAAAACGACTTGCTTCCGGTTTACGTGGGAAATAATTGTTTTCAGTATCAATATCTGCTGTTTGCAGGTATGGGTCCAGGGTAAACTGTTTTACAGGTTTATCCGTGAAGATTACTTTGCTGATTTCCTTCGAGTTTAGTCTCCAGATTTCAGCTGGATACGTTTCTATCTTTTCTGTACCATCTTCAAATTCCATTTTAACAATAACCGGACTGATCAGACCGCCATTGTTTTTCAGTTTCAATGTATAGAAATGCAATCCGGACTCTATCAGTTTTTTCTCTTCCGGAGTCAGGTTCTTATAATAGGAATCAAATTGTGCTTTATCTTCTGGGGTAATCTGGTATGGATTGTAGCTGTTATAGAAGTCATTCAGTTCAGGATTATCATCTACCAGTGTTTTTTTGATTTCTTCCGCATTGCGTTGCTGACTGATGGTTTTCGGCTTGCTATCTGCATCTGCTTTGGCTAATGGTTTTTCTACATCCGGATTTTGTGAATTAATCTTATAATAGTTCACATCTTCCAGTGATACCTCTACTGGGTCAATACCGTAGAACCAACCTCTCCAGAACCAATCCAGATCTACACCTGTTGCATCTTCCATACTACGGAAGAAGTCAGCTGGATGTGGATGTTTAAACGCCCAGCGAGTAGCATATTCCTTAAATGCAATGTCAAATAATTCGCGGCCAATAACCGTCTCACGCAGGATGTTCAGTGCAGTAGCTGGTTTATCATAAGCGTTCGGTCCAAACTGCAGGACTTGTTCGGAGTTGGTCATAATAGGAACCAGTGTTTCTTTGCTGCTACGCATGTAGCTTACAATCTGATAAGGCTCACCGTTCCAGGATGGATAACCTCGTTCCCATTCCTGTTCAGCAAGGTACTGACAGAAGCTGTTCAATCCTTCATCCATCCAGCTCCACTGACGTTCGTCAGAGTTTACAATCATTGGGAAGAAGTTATGACCTACTTCATGGATAATTACGCCAATCATTCCATATTTTGTCTGAGCAGAGTAGGTACCATCAGCTTCCGGGCGACCTCCATTGAAACAGATCATAGGGTATTCCATACCGCCACCATTGCCAATCCAGTGTACAGAGATTGCTTTGGGATACGGATAAGCAACCGTACGTTTTGAGTAGCTTTTCAGAGTATGTTCTACTGCACGAGTAGAATATTGTCCCCATAATGGGTTTCCTTCTTTAGGGTAATAACTCATTGCCCATACTTTGGCTCCCTCTACATCACATAGTTTAGCATCCCATATATAACGACGGGAACTGCACCAAGCAAAGTCACGTACATTTTCAGCCTGAAAGATCCAGGTTTTCTTTCCTGTAGACTTTTTCTTTTCTGCTTCAGTAGCTTCCTGCTGATTTACAATCACTACAGGGTTTTTTGCTGTCTCTGCTTCTTTCAGTCGTTGAATTTGTGTAGACGTAAGTACCTGCTTTTCATTCATCAGATTACCTGTTGCTCCTACAATGTGGTCATCAGGTACAGTCAGAGCAACTTTATAGTTACCAAATGTCAGTGCAAACTCTCCCTGTCCCAGGAATTGTTTGTGTTGCCAGCCCCATACATCATCGTACACTGCCATACGTGGAAACCACTGGGCAATAGTATAGGTGCAGTTACCATCAGCCGGGAAGAATTCGTATCCGCTACGGCCTCTGATCTTCTGCATATCATTGATGTTATAATTCCATTCTACTGAGAATATAAACTTTTGTCCCGGACGCAATGGCTGAGGCAGGTTAACACGCATCATCGTTTTGTTGATGATGTGAGTCAGCTTGTTTCCGCTTTTGTCTTTCACTGCTGTAATTTTGAATCCTCCATCAAACTGACTACGGGTTACAAAACTCATGGCATTGAATGATACGCTATTGTTCAAAGTACCTGTCTGGGTTTTAAGCGTATTGGATTCTTTGTCAAACAGATTTTGATCCAGTTGTAACCATAGATAGCCTAATTCGTCTGGAGAGTTATTGTAATAGGTGATAGTCTCAGCACCAGTAATACGGCGGTTATTATCATCCAGTTCGGCTTTGATATCATAATCTGCTCGTTGTTGCCAGTACTGTGGTCCCGGAGCACCAGATGCACTACGATAATTATTAGGGGTAGGCAGAGCCGTTCCCAGTTGTTCAAATTTGGAATAGGCTGGGTCAATCTCTTTGGTTTGGGCATATAACCCGGTAATACACCCCAGAGCGAGGCAAAAGACAGTAAATCTCTTCATAGTGAGAAATAAGTAGGTTGGTTAGTTTGTGAAGTATGGATAGTGCTAAGTTTCTTTATGGAATACTATTGGCAAGGCTGGTCTTTGTGATTCACACTTCAGTAATACAATAATACAAATTTGCAGCAAATTTGTGGCACGTTTTTTGGAACTCAAAATGCAATTCCATGAACGGTAAATGCAAACCAGCCTATATATTGTTCTATTAGGTTAAGTATGATCTACTCTGGTAAATGTATAAAAGATTTGGGAAGATTTTCCAGCTTAATACCAAAAATTGATTTAGCTTTGCCTTGGCTTTTGATAGAAATTTTCTTTTATTAATTATAAACCTTATCACATAGTAGAATGATGAACACTCGTAATTACAGAATTTTGTTTGCTTCTATTGCTTTGTTTGTTGTAACTGCGTGGGTAAATAGCAGCTTTGCTCAAACTGCCGTGCAGCCTCCTAAAGAAATCAATGACCTTCTTCAAAAATATACTTGTCTGGCTTGTCATAAAGCGGATGCAAGACTGGTAGGTCCTGCATATGTAGATGTATCGAAAAAGAAATATACTAACGATAAAATTGTTGAACTGATTTACAAACCACAACCAGGCAACTGGCCAGGATATCCTCCAATGGCTCCGATGACACAGGTTCCTAAAGCAGATGCCCTGAAAATTGCCGGATGGATTAACTCATTAAACAAACCTGCCGCTGCTCCCAAGAAGAAAAGCTAACTAATAGGTTTATGTAAAGAATAGAAAAAGCGCAACTTCCATTGCGCTTTTTCTATTGGTATATACTACTATATGTGCTTATCTGCCTGCTTTTAGCAGATCCCGGATCTCAGTAAGCAATACTTCTTCTTTGGTTGGCGGTGCTGGTGGGGGTGGTACATCCTGATGTTTGCGTTTGAGACTGTTAATGGCTTTTACCATCAGGAAAATAATCATAGCCAGAATAATGAAATTAAAGGCTACAGTAATAAAGCTGCCATAGGCAAGTACAGGGCCTAATTCTCGTGCTTTATCTAGACTAAGTTTTCCTCCCGCTTGTTCCAAACCATCCTGTACCTTTCTGGAAAGAGGAAGATACAGATTACTAAAATCCACACTTCCTGGTATACTAACTACAGGCATGATCATGTCCTTAACAATAGAGTCTATGATTTTTCCAAAAGCTCCACCAATGATTACACCGACAGCCAAATCAATGACATTGCCTTTTAGTGCAAATTCTCTAAATTCAGATATAAAACCCATAAGCGATAAAAGTTTAAAAATTTAGGTTAAGTTTGATTGTAATGCATAACTGATTGTGAATAGGTTATGTTGCATTAAAAAAGCAGATTTCTTAAAAGAAAAACAAGATTTTTTGCTTTTACTACTTGTTTTTCGAAAAGCAGAAGATTCGTGTTGCATATAATGGGCAAAAGTTTTCTTTGTCAACCTTGCCACTTGTGTTAGCTCTTTTAGTTTACTCTACATTTTGTACCTTATTGTAGATCAGAACTAACTCTTTCCCATTATTGTTGGAGGATAACGCAACTTTTCGGTACTGTATTTGCCGAAACTGCCTGAAAACAACAGGGCGTTTTTGTGAAAACCAGCTTATCTTCGTAAAATTGTACTGTATTCCACCTGATTTTTTCTATGTACCAATCCACCACTTATACTCTTCATTTAAGAGTTTTTCTGGGTTTATTTCTTTTTGTTTCACTCATAGGTTCAGCGCAACCTCCTAAGTATTATCCTGCTGGAGAAATAAAGCTAGCATTAAAGAAAATGAATATTCTGGGTAGTGCCTTGTATATGGCTGCTCACCCTGATGATGAAAATACCGCTATGCTGGCCTGGCTGGCAAAAGATCGGCTGGTACGTACTTCCTATTTGGCTATTACTCGTGGAGATGGCGGACAAAACCTGATAGGTTCGGAACAAAGTGAACTGATCGGACTTATTCGTACACAGGAATTACTCCAGGCACGACGTGTAGATGGAGCTGAACAGTATTTTACACGAGGTAATGATTTTGGATTTTCCAAATCAACAGAAGAGGCATTACAAATCTGGGATAAGGAAAAGGTGCTGGCAGATGTGGTGTGGGTAATTCGTAACCTGAAACCTGATGTAATCATTACCCGTTTTCCTCCAACAGCCCAGGCCGGACATGGACATCATAGTGCTTCAGCTGTTTTAGCAGAAGAAGCTTTTGTAGCTGCTGCAGATCCCAAGAGGTATCCTGAACAGTTGAAATATGTACAGCCCTGGCAGGTAAAACGGCTTGTCTGGAATGCTTTTACTCCTAACTTTACCAATGATCCTCCTCCGGGTGGTAACTATGTGATGGCCCCTCTAGGGAATTACAATAACCTGCTTGGCAAGTCATATACCGAAATCGCAGGTGAAAGTCGCAGTATGCACAAAAGCCAGGGCTTTGGATCGGCTCGTAGCCGTGGTCAGCGTAACGATTACCTTCAACACAAACTTGGGGAGCAAGCTCAATCGGATATCTTTGATGGAGTTGATCTAAGCTGGAAGCGGGTAAAAGGAAGTGAAACAGTTGCTGCTTTGTTGCAGAAGGCTTACCAGACCTTTGATGCGGAAAATCCTGCAGCGAGTGTCCCTTCCTTATTGGAGGCATACCGTGCTATGGAGAAGTTACCACAACAGGACTATTATGTACAACAAAAGAAAAAAGAGTTAACAGAAATTATTGTTGCCTGTACAGGACTAAGTTATGAAGGAAATACAGTGTCCTATGCTGGTACTCCCGGACAGTCACTTCGGTTCTATGCCAATGTAGTAAAGCGGTCTGATGTGCCTGTACTTTGGAAATCGGTTCAGTTACTAAACACACCTAAAGATTCAACTATCGGAAAAGAGTTAAAGAATAATGAAGCATTGAATCTACCTATTTCACTAACTATACCCAAAGAAATTCAATACACACAACCTTACTGGCTTGCCAATCCACCTGCTAAGGGAATGTATACAGTTAATGATCAGTTACTGATCGGGAAGCCAGAGGCTACACCACAGCTAACAGCTGCCTTTCATTTTCAGATCCAGGGAATTGACTTTACATTGAACAGGCCTATTAGTTATAAATGGGTTGATCCTGTACAAGGAGAATTGTATCGCCCATTTGAGGTTCGCCCAGCTGTGATGATTAACCTGGATGAAAAATCAATAGTGTTTCCAGCTACAGAAGCAAAAACACTGGGAGTCTTATTGAAGGCTGGAGCAGGAGCTGTGAAAGGGGAGTTACGTTTGGAAGTTCCCAAAGGATGGAAAGTGTCTCCTGAAAAGCTGTCTTTTGATTTGGCAAAAGCGGAGGCAGAGCAAAAAGTTGCGTTTGTAATTACACCTCCTGCCAATGCTTCAGAAGGTACACTCAAAGCTGTTGCAAAATTAGCAGATGGGCAAGAAATTTCCTTGGGCCTTAGAACTATAGATTATGACCATATCCCAGTACAAACATTATTTCCGGTTGCTCAGGCTAAGGTAATTCGTCTGGATGTACGAACTGCCGGAAAAAATATTGCTTATCTGATGGGAGCCGGAGATGATGTGCCAACTGCCTTGCGCCAGATGGGATATTCAGTAACTATGCTGACAGCAAATGAACTGAAAGCGGATGTAACCGAATGGCAGCGATTTGATGCTATCGTATTAGGAGTAAGAGCCTTTAACACAGAGGAACGCCTAAAATACTACCAACCTAAACTCATGCAATATGTGGAAAATGGTGGAGTTGTTTTGGTACAATATATTGTGAACAGGGGAGTGGTAACAGATGAGATAGGTCCATATCCTTTTGAACTTTCTCGTGACCGTGTGACTGTAGAAGAAGCTACTGTCACATTTTTGAAACCACAGCATCCATTGCTGAATACTCCGAATAAAATTACAGCTAAAGATTTTGAAGGTTGGATACAGGAACGAGGTCTGTACTTTGCTCAGAAATGGGATAGTCGTTATGAAGTATTGCTTTCCTGTGCTGATCCGGGTGAAAAGCCTCAGGATGGAGGATTGTTGGTTGCTAATTACGGAAAGGGACGATTTATTTATACTGGCTATGCGTTTTTCCGCCAGCTTCCGGGAGGCGTACCAGGGGCATACCGCCTGTTTGCTAACTTGCTGGCTCCCGTAAATGGAAGTGTAAAGTGATAAATTAGTGACATACTAAATTACAAAGAGGGTAACAGATCATCTGTTACCCTCTTTGTTTTTGCACTGTATACTTTTCCCTCCCTTACACATTGTTTCATAAAAAGATATTACTTTGCGAAACATTTGACTTGTTTCGTTTTCATTTTAAACAAACTCCATGAACTTACTTCAAGGAAAAACTGCTTTGATTACCGGAGCGTCCAAGGGGATAGGACGTGCCATTGCATTACGTTATGCACAAGAAGGTGCTAATGTTGCATTTACCTATCTTTCCAGTGTAGAAAAGGGACAAGCACTGGAAACAGAACTGGAAGCCCTGGGTATCAAAGCCAAAGGATATCGTTCAGATGCCTCTGACTACAAAGCAGCTGAAGAATTAATCAACAGTGTACTGGCAGATTTTGGCACATTGGACATTTTGGTAAATAATGCAGGTATTACACAGGATGGTCTGCTGATGCGTATGTCAGAAGAGCAGTGGGATAATGTAATTCGGGTGAACCTAAAGTCGGTATTTAACCTGACTAAGGCTGCTACTCGTCCATTTATGAAACAAAAAAGTGGTTCCATTATCAATCTGACTTCTGTAGTTGGGATTCGGGGTAATGCCGGTCAGGCTAATTATGCTGCTTCCAAAGCAGGTATTATTGGTTTTACCAAATCCGTTGCACTGGAATTAGGATCACGTAGTATTCGAAGTAATGCCATTGCACCTGGTTTTATTGAAACAGAGATGACACATGAACTGGGCAATAAAGAAGAGTGGTTAAATAATATTCCCTTAAAACGGGGTGGTGCTGCGGAAGAAGTAGCAGATTCTGCTGTTTTTCTGGGTTCTGATATGAGTAAATACATCACAGGACAGGTATTACAGGTAGATGGTGGTATGCTTACCTAGTCTATTTGGGATAAGATAGTAAGTATAAAATCCCTTTATATTTTGTTATTATGGTATAGTCAGCACTCCAATGCTGACTATATTTTTACATCGAAATACAGCCTTTCACAGCTGAAATATTCTGTTTGAAATGTTTTGTGATAGCTGGTAAAATAATTATCTTTTTTTTGAGTTAATTTGTGAAATAGTTGTGTTCCTGGAGTTATTGCTCTTGTGCACATTTCTTCATTTGCTCATTTTATTTATACATGACAACAGTAACTAAAGATTCTACGGAAACAAAAAAGCCGAAAAGTGCTACCCGTGAGTGGATTGAATCGATTGTATTTGCTATCGTTGTGGCATCGGCAGTGCACTGGCTTATTATTCAGCCATATACTATTCCAACCTCTTCCATGGAAAGTTCCTTGCTGACAGGTGATTTCCTGTTTGTAAGTAAACTACACTATGGTGCCCGCACTCCTAAAACACTGATTCAGTTTCCGTTAACACACCAGACTTTTTGGGGAAGCAGTATTCCTTCCTATGTAGACTGGATTCAGATGCCACAAACTCGTTTGCCTGGTTTTTCCAGCATTAAAAATAATGATGTAGTGGTATTTAACGTTCCATTAGAGCATCCAGGTACGTATGAGAGATACCAGAACATTTTGAATGTGCCTAAAGGGTATCCTATTGATCTGCGTACCAACTATATTAAACGGTGTCTGGCTATTGCTGGTGATGAGATGGAAATCAAAGATCGTCAGGTATATATAAATGGACAACCTGTACAGAATCCTCCTAACATGCAGTTTCATTATACTGTAATGACTACCCAGTCACTGGATGATCGTTTCTTCAAAAAATATAACATTAGCACAAGTCCAAGTGAGTTTACGTTTATACAGGGTGGCTTTGAAGCAAATTTTTCGCCTGCTACAGCTGAAGAATTGAAAAAACTGGACTTCATAAAGTTAGTATCACCTGTTTTGCATAGTGAAGACAATGTACTTTTCCCGCGTGATACTTTGTTTAAATCAAGTCTGGATAACTATGGTCCTATCCGCGTTCCTAAAAAAGGCCAAAAAGTAGCACTAGATCCTAAAAATCTGGCTTTATATAAAGATATCATCCTGTATTATGATCACAACGATGATGTAAAAGAAGAAAATGGCAAAATTGTTCTGGATGGAAAACCGATTACCGAATATACTTTCAATCAGAATTACTACTGGATGATGGGTGATAACCGTCACAACTCTGTAGATTCCAGATACTGGGGCTTTGTTCCAGAAGATCATGTGGTAGGTAAAGCAGTGCTGGTATGGTTGTCTATCGATCCAAATGAAAGCTGGATGAGTATCGGAGACAAAGTACGTTGGAAGCGTCTTTTTAGTAGTATCAAATAAAAATAGTCTTTGAATAAAAGAAAATGAACGAACCTGAGAAACAAAACTCAGGTTTTTTTATTTATAGGTGGTAGCTGCTGGAACATTATTGACGGGTTGGGAAACAGATAGCATAAGATAATTATATTGTGTATGAATAGAAAAGAACGTATTCGTTTAATCTTGGAGCAACTTCGAAAAGGAGTATATGAGAAAGAAGAAGCCATTCAGTTATCATTGCTGGCTGCATTGGCAGGAGAAAGTATTTTTTTGCTGGGACCTCCGGGGGTGGCAAAGAGTCTGATTGCCCGAAAGCTAAAATTTGCCTTTCGGGATGGCCGATCCTTTGAATATCTGATGAATCGTTTCAGTACACCTGATGAGATTTTCGGACCGGTATCCATTAAAAAGCTAAAAGAAGAAGACCGCTACGAACGGCTGACAGAAAAATACCTGCCTGGTGCCAATGTGGTGTTTCTGGACGAAATATGGAAAGCTGGACCTGCTATACAGAATGCACTGCTGACTGTATTAAATGAAAGAGTTTATCGCAATGGCGAACAGGAGGTTAAGGTAAATATTAAAGCTATTGTTTCTGCTTCCAATGAATTGCCTGTTGAAGAAAACCTGAATGCACTCTGGGACCGATTTTTGGTTCGGTATATGATTCGGGAGATACGCAAAGCTGGGAGTTTTGTGGATATGATTGTAGATACCAGCGATATCTATCAGGATACTATACCCTCAGACCTGAAAATAGGAGAGGCAGAGTTACAGGAATGGGATATGGCTATCAATGAAGTACCAGTACCAGCAGAAGTATTGAACGTGATTCAGATGGTAAAGTATCAGCTTGAACAATATGATGCTGACCATCCGGAAGCTCCATTCCATATTTTTGATCGTCGCTGGAAAAAGCTGGTTCGTCTGTTGCGAACCTCTGCTTTCCTGAATGAACGGGTTGAGGTAGACCTGATGGACTGTTTTCTGATGCCTCATGTACTATGGAGTAAACCCGAACAACTGGAAATAGTACGTGAAATCGTTGCAGAAACTATTCGCAAACATGGGTATTCAATGGCACTGGAGATCCATCCGTTACGTAAAGAGATACGTGAGTTGGAAGAAGAGGTGATGAAAGAAACCCGCATTCCCAATGTAGTTTTAATGGAAGTACCTAAAGCCATAGAACGGGAGTATTATGAGTTACTGAACACAGAGCAGACGTTTGATGGTAACCGTATCAAGCGTAGTGATTTTGACCGGATGGTAGTAGGAGAGGAGTCTCCATTGAATCTGTATGATAAAAATGGCAGCCTTGTAAATCGTGTCAAGGCTCGTAAAAGTGCAGAACTGGCAAATGGCCTTATTATTAATGCCAATGCACGTTTGTATACATTTCACCTACTAACAGATAAGGTAGAGAAAAAGGAGTTTTTATATAAAAAGCCACATACACTGGTACAGAAATATTGGGATGATCGTACGTATCAGCTACGAAAATATATCACAGATCAGAAAGCATATGTGGATGAGCATCGTCCTGTTGCTATGCAGCATTTACGTACAAATTTATTTGTAGAGTCTGAACTGGCAGATTTGGTAGAAATGAATCTGAAGGAAGCATTAGCCACATTGGATGAGTTGGATCTGCAGATTGATAAGATCAAGCATTTATATGAGAGTTTGCGTTGATCTACATATAATTAGCATAATTCGATGTGAGAATTGTAAAATTTTTATTGTGCACTTGTGAATCTGTTTGGGAAAAGTAATATCTTTTGGCGAGAAACCAAATATACCCAAACTGTTCTTATATGACCCCTTTTCTCGCTGAGTTAACAGGTACTATGTTACTGATTATTTTAGGTGGAGGTGTAGTGGCAGGTGTATTGCTCAAAGATTCCAAAGCAGAAAACAGCGGATGGTTGGTAATTTCGTTTGCATGGGGGTTTGCAGTTGCTTTTGGTGTATACTTGGCAGGACAGATAAGTGGTGCCCACCTCAATCCTGCTGTGACGATAAGTTTGGCATCCAGTGGACAGTTTGCCTGGAAAGATGTGCCTATGTACCTACTTGGCCAGTTGATTGGAGCTATGTTGGGGGCTGTTGTTGTTTGGCTGCATTATCTGCCTCATTGGTCTCACACAGATAATGCCAGCCTTAAGCTGGCTGTTTTTGCTACAGGACCTGCCATTCGTAAACCATTCAGCAATCTGCTAAGTGAGATCATAGGAACCATGATATTGATGATTGGTTTGACGGCTATTGGAGCCAATAAGTTTGCCGATGGTATCAATCCCCTGATTGTAGGCTTCCTGATAGTAGCCATTGGACTTTCACTGGGAGGAACTACAGGTTATGCAATCAATCCTGTTCGGGATTTTGGGCCACGACTCATGCATTTTCTATTACCTATAGCAGGCAAAGGAAACTCTGATTGGGGATATGCCTGGATTCCCGTAGTAGGACCGTTGATAGGAGGAGTATTGGGTGTACATCTGTACAAAGCTGTGTTTGCTGATATGTTTTCTATCTGGTTAGGTGTTTCAGGGATAGTGACACTTATTGTAATAGTACTGGCCTACATAAAGGAAAGATGAAGGTACAGTGTCATATTAGCTTGCTGATAAGTGCTGTATTATGGATTAGTTGTCAACATTCTGAAACGCATCCTAATTCACCTGTACAAACAACCTTGACTTTGCCAAGACTTTGCAGTGTCGAGGCACACTTCCCTATTATATTATCAAAAGTCAATCTGCAATCAGCTCTATCCCATCAAATGCCTGCTGTGGTGAAAGTTAAAGTAACAGATATTGTCGTTAACTATTATTTTGACTTTGGAGGAGATTCCAGTCAAATATATTTTACGCCAGCAGATGTGTATTTGGGTACTATATGCGCCAGCATAGATACTCTACAGGATTTGTATGTGCTACTTCTTAACGCGCCAGCTGGTCCGCTAAATTCCAAAGTGTTTCTATATAATCATATTAGAAATAAGACATCTGAATCTGTTATTGATTACAATATACACGCTTTATATACAATAGAAAATAATAAGTTATTGATCTCTAATCTGAAAGAACTTTTCAGAATGCCCTCTCCTGATATTGAACTGCTTAATAGGGAACAGGATAATATACCCAAACTTAAATTTACCAGATTGTATCACAATGGAACTGCTAATGCCATTGAGACGGCTATTATGAAGGTGAATGGTGTAGAGTTGGATACACTTGATTTTAAGCGATTCTTTCTGGAAAAGTAAGTGATTTAAAGTTCTCTTCCTGTTATCCAGTATTTGAAGGCTTGTGACTTTTCATAACTGATCTATATCACTGTAGATATTGAATGTTGCCATGTCCTTGGCTATATGGTGTTTGTTACCAGAAATATAGTTTAAAATAAGCTATCTTTTTTTGTACACAGACATTGTTCCAACATCTGTATACCTGCTTTTACCATTTGTATGCCTTAGAATATTATCAGTAAAACTATAGACCTTTTTATATCTGTAACGATAATGCATTCAGCAAATTAAATCTATATAGTAAATTGAAGATGTTCAAATTATACATACTTCATCTTTCTGCAATCTGTTTTGTTCAACCTTCTACAGTTTCTTACTTCCTCTATACAAAGTGAAAATCCCTTCTCAAAGCTACATCTGAAAAAATATCTAATTTGATGAAAAAAAAATTTTAATCTTCTCACATGTAGTATGGGATTACTGTCTGCACACAAAAAAAAAGTGTGGTTTTCTGTATTTGGCTTCTTTTGTTCTCTTTTGATTATTGCTCAGAATGGAAATGAAGAACTGGCAAAACAATATCAGAAGCTCTATGAAAAAAGTCCGGTTATTTTACTGAACTCCGAAGTTACCTTTGAGTTTCGTCTGGATGCTAAAACGCATACTCCTTATTTGATCGAAAACGAGGATTTGCAATATATGTCCTTACGACTTACGACTGAAATAAGCAAGTTCAAAGGATATGACAATGAATCCAGCATTATCCAGTCTGTTGCTTCAAATGAAAACAAGAAGAAAGTTCCCTTAAATCCTATTTGCGGAAACTTTGAAATTGATAATATTTTTTACTCAGATGCTAAAGTTTGTAAATATCCTCTGAAGTTTTCCTATCTGGGACAGATTCAAAACCTTACTATTCAGAAGCGTTACAATGATCTGAAATATTTTACCAGTGTGTATTTTAATGAGACATATCCTGTTCATGTAAGAAAAATTAGATTTATCATTCCAGAGTGGCTTACTGTTGAACTGAAAGAAATGAATTTTGCCGGATATACTATTCAGCGGAAAAAAACAGAAGATACAAAGAGCAAAGCTACTGTCTATGAATTCACTGCTGAAAACCTGGATGAGATGAAACATGAGAGGTTCGATAGAGGCAATTCCTTTACTTATCCGCACATTCTGGTACTTTCCAAAAGTTTTATAGACAATAGTAAACAGGTGCCTTTGATAGGTTCGGTAGATGACCTGTATAAATGGTATATAAGTCTGGTTCATCAGGTTCAGAATGATCCCAAGCCCATAGAATCGACTGTCAAACAATTAATTGCTGGCAAGACAACAGAAGTGGAAAAGATAAAGGCTATCTATTACTGGGTTCAGGATAACATACGATATATAGCCTTTGAAGATGGAATTGCAGGTTTTAAGCCCGAAACAGCCCAGCAGGTATTCCAGAATAAATATGGTGATTGTAAAGGAATGGCTAATCTGACCAAAGCTATGCTGCAAATTGCTGGTTATGACGCCCGTCTGACATGGATTGGAACTAATAAAATTGCTTATGATTATTCTTTACCTACTATGGCAGTTGACAATCATATGATTTGTACTCTGTTATGGCAAGATAAAAAGTACTTTCTGGATGCAACAGAAAAGTTTATTGCTTTTCAGGATAATGCGGAACGTATTCAGGGACGTCAGGTTCTGATCGAAAACGGAGACAAATATTTGTTGGAAAGAGTACCTGAATTTAGCAAAGACCGAAATCTGGTAAAAACACAACAGGTAATACGACTGGATGGCACAAGCCTGATTGGTAATTGTGTAACAGAGTTCAATGGCGAAATGAAAACTGGCATCCAGAATCTATTGCATGAATCTTCTTCTTCACAGAAATCAACCACTCTGGAAAAAGTAATGTCACAGGGTGATAAGAATATTACCATCCAGAAGCTTGATCACAGTAACTTGACTATTCGCGAAACTCCATTAAAGGTGACATACGATTTTGTAGCCCGTAATCAGGTTTCTTCCTTTGATAATGAGTTATATGTTAATCTTGATCTTGATCAGTTGTATGCTGATTTTATTATCAAGCCTGAACGTGTCAGCGAAGTTTCGTTTGATGAGAAAGTGTTACGATCTTCTGCTGTTCGCTTTCAGATTCCTACCGGATATAAGCTTACACATTTACCTGCCAGTCTGGAAAAAAAGCATGGTGCCTTCTCCTTTAAACTTCGTTTCCTGGAAAAAGACGGAGAGATTTACTATGAAAAAGAGCTTTCAATAGACAAAGGGATTATTCATAAACAGGATTTTACTGCATGGAATGATTCAGTGAAGGAATTGAAGAAAGTATATAATGACAAAATTGTGTTTACAAAGTTATAATTCGTTTATATTCTACCTACTCTATACATTATGTTTAAAATTCAACAGTTTATCATTGGGGCTTTGTGTGTAGTATGCAGCTTTACCTCGTGGGGACAAACACAGGATAAAATACGCCAGATAAAAGAGAAAATGTGGGCACTGTCTGACCCGGGATTTAAAAGTACAGAAGTGCCTGACAAATGGAAAAATGAGTCTGCTGTTATTCTATGCCGAAGTATGGAATATCAGGTTAAGAAAGAAGTCTTTATTATTGCCTTATATGAAAATGTATATAGCCGGCAACGAATAAAACTTCAGGATGCAGCAGCTGTTAAAGAATATTCTGAGCTTTCTTTTCCTGCCAGTAGAAAGGAAATGTCTGGTGTGACTACAATAGCTTCTTTATCCGTATATGTAGGTATCAAAGTGATTAAGTCCAATGGGACCGTAAAAGATATTGATATGAAAGAATCTGTAGTAATGGAAGCCAAGCAGGGATATGAAAAAGAACAATATAATAAGATAGCTGTTCCTGATCTGGAGCCAGGTGATATTATTGATTATTACTATTGCCTTGAGAAAACAACTGCCTGGGATTCATTTGGTCGTGTATTATATTCCCTTGCTGGAAAATATCCAATAGTAAAGCAACGACTGGATATAAATGTAATGCGTAAGTGTCATATCAGTGCCAAATCCATGAATGGTGCACCTGAATTAAAACGCAATACGGAATTTAAAGACAATGAGGTGTATTCACTACTAGATGAGAACCGTGAGAAAGTCAATAGCGATCAGCATTGGTTTTATACAAATCGCTCAGTGCCAAGTGTCAACTTCCGAGCCTATTATATTCAAAGCCGTAAATCAGGCTGGGAAGAATTTTTTGTAGGTGACAGAGAGGAAGTGTATTCCAATATTTCATCTGAAAAAGTATTGGGATATATAAACATGATATCGACATTGAAGAAAAAATATTATCCATGGAGTGCTGCTATAAACTCCTTCTGGAGTCGTAATAACCGAAAAGAGAAAGATGCAGAAATAGTAAGTCGCGAGGCTTATTATTATTTGAGACAACGCACCCATGCTGCCAGAATGGAGGATGAGTTGTTGTATAACAGCAAAGTGAACTATGGTATTAACAATGCTAATCTTATGCTGGATTTGTCATATGCTTTGAAGAAAAAGAAAGTGGATCATGATCTGATTCTTGTTACTTCCCGGCAAGCATGTGATCTTAAAGATCTGATTGTAAGAGACGATATTAGCTATATGATCCGTGTAAATACTCCCAAACCTTTTTTCATAAGCAATTTCAATGAGTATTCTTACTATAATGAAATAAATCCATTATTCGAAGGTGCTACTGCCTATTCGGTTAATATGCTGAAAAAGGCAAGTGAGCGTACTATTGAGAAAATAGTAATTCCTGTGACATCAAATGAGGTCAATCGTGAACAAACGGATTTACTTGTATCTATTGATCCGGAACAGGAGGGTAAAGTACATATCAAAAGATCTGTTCTTTCAAAAGGGTTGTGCCGATTTGCAGAAATACGGACATTGGTAACATCTTATGAGTATCTGTATGATAGCAAGCCTGAAAAGTATAGTATTATTCTTGCCGAAAACCAGGATGTCAGTAAACGAGTGCGAGAGAGTAACGCTGCTAAGGTAGCCCAGCGAAAAGAGCAGGATCAGAAGGAACGTCTGGAAACGATGAAAAAAGAGGTAGAACGTGATTTCAGTGCAAAAGTGACTTCTTATGATAAGTTTGAGTTATTGCAGACCGGATCATGGGATGACAAACCAGAACTGAAATTTCAGGATGAATTTACATTGGAAGGAATACTTACAACCAATGGCCCTAATTATTTACTGGATGCAGGAAAGCTGATTTCTCAGCAGATTGACCTGCAAAAAGAAGAGATGGATCGTAAAGACGATATCTACATGCCTTATGCTCGTTCTTTTGTGTATACCATTACTGTTGCTATTCCAAAAGGATATGAAGTAAAAGGACTGGAGAATTTTAATTCTAGTGTAACGAATACTGCAGGTGGCTTTGTAAGTTCTGCTTCTGTCTCTGATGGTAAACTATCAGTCTCTGTAAAGAAATATTATACACACAATTATGAAAAAGCTTCGAGGTGGCCGGATATGGTTGCTTTTCTAGAGGCTGCCTATCATTTTACACAGCAAAAAATATTGATCAGAAAGGTACAGAATTCATAAACGATAGTAGTGAATCAAAAACAAAGTCTGCTTTTGAAACGGAGCAGACTTTGTTTTTTTATATTCCATTGATTTTGTTCAAAAAAGTTGGAAAGATGGATATAGAGGAAATCTTTTAGGAAAATAACAGTAATGTAATATACTTTATGTCGTATAGCCGTTTTACTACATTTACTTTTGTAGCAGATAGTGGCATTTTAATGGGCGATTATCTGTTGGAAGATGATCAATCTATTCCTGTATGACCATAAATAGTGTATTTTTTATCGCAACAAACCACTTTATAAATGTATGATTAAGGTTTATTTCTTTGTGCTATGGAGCTTTGTACTGGTGTTTTATGGATGCAAAGTACCTGCAAGTAATCAGGGCGGCAACATACTATCTGCCAACACTTCCTTATCCCGGATCGCTTTTGGCTCGTGTAGCAGACACGATTTGCCTCAGCCTCTATGGTTGCCTATTCTGGAAAATAAACCACAACTATGGGTGTGGCTGGGTGATAATGTGTATGGAGATACGGAAGACATGGCTGTTTTGAAGCAGAAATATGATGCACAAAAACAAAATCCTGAATATCAGAATTTGACAGCTACAGTACCTGTGATTGGGATCTGGGATGATCATGATTATGGGGTAAATGATGGTGGAATGAATTACCCAAAGAAAAAAGAATCCCAACAATTGATGCTTGATTTTTTGGGAGAGCCTGCTACCAGTTCGCGTCGCAAACATGAAGGTGCATATGGTTCTTATGTGTATGGATCTGAGAAGCAGCAGATAAAGATTATTTTATTGGATGGACGCTATTTTCGTGAAGGATTACAGCGAGAAGATGGACGGTATATAGCCAATGAAACGGGTTCTTTTTTAGGAGAGGAGCAATGGAACTGGTTGGAAAAAGAATTAACAGGTAGTACGGCTGCCATCCATATTATTGCCTGTGGTGTACAGTTTATTCCTGAAGAGCAACGTTTTGAAAAGTGGGCAAATTTCCCTCGGGCCCGTAAACGTTTTTTTGATCTTCTGGTAAAAACTAAGCCTGCTGGAGTTGTATTGTTGAGTGGGGATCGGCATATTGGTGAAGTGAGCCGTTACCAGCCTGCCGGAATGCCTTATCCCATTTGGGAGGTGACATCCAGTGGATTAACACATTCTTCTACAAATAATACAGGAGAAGAAAACAAATATCGTGTAGGAAGTCTGGTAAATCAATTGAATTTTGGAATACTGACTATAGACTGGACAACTCCTAAGCCTAATGTGAATATACAGATAAGAGGAAAAGAAAATGTATTGTATGTGAATGAACGTTTTTCTTTCTAGTGCGTAGGAATAACAAAGCCCTTTTCCAAGGGCTTTGTTATGTTGTTATTTTACTAAAGATGCCATTTCTGTTTTAATCCGATCCTGAATATTGGAAAGCGTTTTTTCCAGTGATTCAATTTCGTTCATTAACTCTTTTAAGTTGACATCGGGTATTCTTTCATGTGCCTGAACATAGCGTTTGGCTGTCAGGTTATAATTATTTCTCTCATTTTCTATCTCAGATTGAGATGCCCGATAAGACAAGCCTTCCTGAGTTGCAAACTTGCGGAATGCATCCATTACCTGTTTACTATGTGATGTTCGTATCTTATTTCTTCTCCGGTCAGAATCATATAAGGAAGACGCATCAATAAATAATATGTTATCATGCGTTTTATTCTTATTCAGAACAAGAATGGCTGCATTGATTTTACTGCTGTAGAATACATGTGGAGGTAAATCCACTATTGCCTCAACCAGATTATTGTTAACCATTTTGCGACGAATCTGATATGCTACACCTGTTTTAAACAACAGCCCATGAGGCACAATCAGTATAGCCTTTCCTGTTTCGTTCAGAGAATCCATTGCCTGAGTCAGGAAGTCCAAGTGTTCTGACTGTCTGCGCATACGTACAGGACCAGATACATTATTGTCTGCTGCAAAGCTAAGATTACGTTTTCTACGTTTTAATGGTTGCAGGAAATCACGTGGATTTGCTGGCAACAATAGTTTTTCGCGGAATGGTGGCTGTGTAAGTACACAATCATAAGTACGTTTGGTAGAACGTGTTTTTGATAAGCTGTCTCCAACTTCCAGAGAGGCATTAAATATGCCATTGAAGAAAAGATGAAAACGGGCTAATTCTATATATGGACTCTGTATATCCTGTCCGAATAGATTATTTTCAGATAATTTACCTACTTTGGCTGCTTGTACCAGTAATGTTCCAATACCTGCTGCCGGATCATATACAGAATGATTTGGCTCCAGATTTGCCATTTGTGCCATCATATTGGCAATACTACGTGGAGTGTACAGGAATCCTTCTTTGTGAAAACTTTCTTCTGTAAATTTCTCGATCAGATAACCTATCGAAGATCCGTTTTCTTCCACAGCTTTTAATGTGTTTCCAAAGCTGATTCCTTCCAAATCTTCCAATAATTGAACCAGTTTGGTATCGCGATCAACGTCTGATTCGCTAAATGAAAGTTTTCTGAAGAAGACAGATTGAAAAAGTTTATTGAATATCTCGCTGTTTTCTTCCTGTAATATCTCTATAATATTATCCAAACGACTGGCAGTACCTGTTTGAGACAGGTTGTTCCAGATAGAAAAAATAGATTTGATTGTGGAGGCCTTTAAATCTGTGAAATAAGGTTTTTCGTGTGTCTCCTGAATAAACTTTAATGCCAATACCGCCAGGAAGTGTACAAACACTTCGGGACTTTTATCCTTGTCTCTGAATTTGCGGTAGTATTTCGTGAGAGAAACAATGAAATCTTTGTTCATAGCCATGAGAGTTGAAAGGTTACTGATTTAAGGAGTTAGAATTTATTACCAATTTAATCTTTATACACCTCGTGTAACATAATCTGTTGCAGGTATGAATCTTTTTTCTCTTCAAGTTCCATTAAAGTTGCTTTCTCTTTCTCCCGATCTGTGACAAGATGAACTATTTTTTCCTGTACCTCAATTGGAGGAACTGCTACATCCAGATTCTTCAAAACACTCATTGGAAGTGAAAACATACTGGTACCAGAGGCATTGGAACGGAAATAGGTTTCACTTTGTGGCAAATTCAGAAACCATCGTAAGTATTCCGGAAGGACTTTTTGAGTAGGCTTTATGCGAATGGAAAAAAATGCGGAAGAAATAACTCTCTTTTTCTCTGACGATTCAATCATACAGGCTTTGGTATACTTTCCTTTTGCCAGTAAAATCAGTTGACCGGGTTGCAGAAAATGTTTTGCTTTAATCTGTTCATTGCTGATGCGAACAAGTCGATCTGATATTGAGAGGTCAGTATTGATGTCGCGCATTTGTATAACTTCTATTTCCCCATCCAGATTGTCTAACAAGCGATTTCGAAAAGTTATACCAGTTTTGATGTCAGCTATGTCATGTAATTTCATAATCATAAAGAGTAATGCAATAAAAAATGTGACAACGGTTGATATACAAGGTTATGTGAAAAACAGTAGAAAATCTTATTAAAATTGACCCCTTAATAAAAAAAAGTAACATATTAAACAGATTTCTCCTATGCTACTTTCACTAAAAAATCATACCATATCCTTTATACGGAATAATGGTAAAAAAGTTGTACAGAAAAGTCCTAAATTTTATAACTATTTTTATTTTGGCTACTGCACAAATAAGCAGTTAATTTTGAACTATTTAACTATTAAATTACGATGGTTTGGAGTGGTCACTTCAAACAGTGGGCCTTATACAAATACTAAATTTACTAAAGAATAGAATAGTATAACAAATCTTTGAGTTTCCAGGATTAAAAAATTACACTATTTTTCGGTGATTTATCTGCAAATTATATTTTTATATAGTAGAGTACAAGGTGTCATGTCTTTTTTTTCAGAATAACCAACTATTTGTCTATGCAGCAATTGAGTTATGAGCGAATTCCTACCAGTGTTTATGGAACGGCAGATGAAGCTTCTGCTGCTGTTGCTAATGAAATTGCGGCTTTAATCCGCCAAAAGCAACAGGAAGGTAAGTCAGCTGTACTGGGATTGGCAACGGGATCATCTCCTAAAAAAGTCTATGCCGAGCTAATTCGGCTACACAGAAAAGAGGGATTAAGCTTCCAGAATGTAATTACTTTCAATCTGGATGAATATTATCCCATGCAGCCGGATGCTTTACAAAGTTATGTTCGGTTTATGAAAGAGTTTTTATTTGATCATGTGGATATTCCTGTACAAAATTACCACATTCCGGATGGAACTCTGTCAATGGAGAAAATACGGGAATACTGTCTGGATTATGAAAAGCAAATGGAGTTGCATGGCGGACTGGATTTTCAGTTATTGGGTATAGGACGAAATGGCCATATTGGGTTTAATGAACCAGGCTCTCATGAAAACTCACGTACCCGTTTGATGACACTGGATCAGACAACACGGGTTGATGCCGCAATGGACTTTGGTGGGTTGTCAAAAGTCCCACGAAGAGCCATCACTATGGGGGTATTACCTATATTACAGGCTAAACGAGTGGTATTGATTGCCTGGGGAGAACATAAAGCCGGAATTATCAAACAGGCAGTAGAGGGACCTGTTGTAGAATCGGTTCCTGCTTCTTATCTACAAGGACATCACAACGTGTCTGTAGTACTGGATGAGTCTGCCGCATCTGAGCTAACCAGCCGTAAGGCACCTTGGCTGATTGATGATGTGGTGTGGGATCGTGCGATGATTAAGAAGGCTGTAGCGAATCTGGCACTGACTTTGGGGAAACCCGTTCTGAAACTGACCAATAAAGACTATAATGATTATGGACTCAGTGATCTGCTGGCACAACACGGACAGGCATATGACTTGAATATTGATGTGTTTAACTGGCTTCAACATACTATTACCGGATGGCCAGGTGGAAAACCAAATGCTGATGATACTAATCGTCCGGAAAGGGCTGATCCTGTAAAGAAACGATGTCTGATATTTAGTCCTCATCCGGATGATGATATTATTTCTATGGGTGGTACCTTCCAGCGTCTGGTAGATCAGGGGCATGAAGTTCATGTTGCCTATCAGACTTCTGGAAATATTGCTGTGGCAGATGATGAAGCTCTACGGTTTGCTGACTTTGTGGTAGATTTCAACGATCGTTTTAACATTACCAGTCCTCAAGCTGATAAAATCTTCAGAGATGCTGCTCGTTTCCTAAGAACCAAAAAAGATAGCGAAAAGGATACAGATGCTGTTCGTTATATTAAGGGATTGATTCGTAAGGGTGAAGCGAAAAATACATGTCGCTTTGTGGGCATCCCTATGGAAAATGTACATTTTCTGACTATGCCTTTTTACGAAACAGGACTTGTCCAGAAAAAGCCTTTGGGTGAAGAAGATTATCAGCTTGTGACAGACCTTATTGATAAGATAAAACCCCATCAGGTATATGCAGCAGGAGACCTGGCTGATCCACATGGTACACATAAAGTTTGTCTGGATGCAGTAATGGAAGCATTACGTCGTCTGAAAGCCAAAGATTTTATGAAAGATTGTTGGGTATGGTTATACAAAGGTGCCTGGGCTGAGTGGGATATTGATCAGATTGAAATGGCAGTACCCATGAGCCCGGATCAGGTAATGAAGAAGCGTCTGGGTATATTTAAGCACCAGTCTCAGAAAGACGGAGTAGTATTTCAGGGAACAGATGAACGTGAATTCTGGCAAAGGGCTGAGGACCGTAATCGCAAAACCGCAGAGTTGTATAACAAACTGGGTCTGGCCGAATACGCAGCCATGGAGGCATTTGTCAGATGGAAGTTTTAGATAGTAAGAACTAAACAAAAGACCGTTCATCTGAACGGTCTTTTGTTTCAGATAGAAGGGACTTTATACAATCGGATTCCTCCTTCATTTGCAATAAGTTGCCAGGATACAGGTGGTGAATCTATATATATAGGAGGAGGGGTACCTATCAGACGGAAATATTCCACAGAATAAGAGTTAATTAATACAAATACCTCGGTAGACGAAGTAAGTTGCTTTGGTTGTTCCAAAAGTTTTTCATAAGGTAAGAACTGAATAGATGCTGGTTTGTTGAAGTGATAATAAAAGTCAACTCCATTCATGAGCTTATTATCTGTAAAAACCAGTGTTGATGTGACAGGGTGAGACAGATATTTTTGAATAAGATGTTTTTCTGCTGTGTATCCGGTTTCAGAAGGTTTTAGCATAGAATAAAAAGGGTGTACTAACAACAAACCTGTTATCAGAGGTACATACAGTTGTTTGTTCAGGACAAAAGAAGACGGTATAAACTGATAAAGACCTCCAATGAAACCCCAGCCAAGAGCTAGTAGTCCATATTGGAATGCCTGATTGGGCACACCTGTATACCAGGATATAGCTGCTACAATGAGAAAGATCATTGCCAGTATAAAAGATTTTTTTGCTGTAAGACGACTTAACTCAAATGCAGAGGCAATGGCAAAAAAGGGAATAAGAAAGAGAATCATTCGTGGAAACAGTGCATTGGGATTGTAATATTTAAAGCTTGTTGTAAATCCCCAGAACATGCATAATCCACAAAATGCCAATCGGCTCCAAAATAGTTCATCAGTCCAGATTCTCCAATTCCAGAAATTCCTGCGAAACAAAAAAGGTAATGCTGCCACAATACAGATGAGCATACCCGAATGAATCAGCATAATAACAGGTTCGTAGGTGAGGCGTGGTATAAGTGCCGAAGCGGGTTTATGAAAGTAATTATAGGTAGCCACATAATGACCATCCTGAATGATCTGAAAACGATACAATGGGTTACCCGTATATAGATAATAAAAGCCGAAATATCCTGCCAGCAGAATGAAGCCAATCACAAAAGCTCTTTTCCAGAACAAGATTTGTTGCTTTTGCCGCCAATCATATATACAGATAAGCAAATAGAAAGGAAGCAGGTATACAATAGTTTCTTTACATAGAAATCCCCACAAATTAGCTATACAGAATAGAAGAGGTTTGCCCCATTGATCATTTCGCTGGTGCAAACTAATTGCGCTCAGAAACGCCATACAGGTAAGCGAAACGTCCGGATACAGCTTATTAGAAAAGAATAAGGTATAGAAGTCTAATCCAAATAAAATCATCGCCCAGATTGCAACCTTCGGATCGTATTTTTTAAGGAAAAAATAAATAAGATATAGACAGGTGAGAGTACAAGCTACTGAGACCCAAATTGTGGATATATCATTTATACCACAAAGCTTATAAGCAAGTGCTGTTGGAATAATAATGCCCAGTCTGTGACTGAATATTTCCTCATTCAGTACGAGTTTACCCTGAGACAGATAGAAAGCATAGTGGGCATATGTTGTATCATCATAGAAATAGTATCCGTCAAAGGAGAAAAAAATGAACAGGATAGCAAATAGAAAAAGAAACAGTAAACAAAAACGCATCATGGAATGACATATCTATAGTAAGGTGCAGAAAGATACATCTTCTCCATAATAATGACAGAAGCAAATGTTCACATTTGTATTTTTTTCTTATAAAATAGTATCTGCAAAGAACAGAAAAATGGCATGAAAATTGACTTAATGGTTCTCTAATCTCTTTCAAAATGACCAGGTTATGGTTGCAGAAGTAAAGGATTTTGTATGAGAGCGAGTTGAGATGGAATGAAGGAGCAGATTTTTATCAAAAAAATGCTTTTTATGACATCGTCTGTTGGCAATTTGAAAAACGTAAAAATGGGTAAGTGTTTGATAGGTAGATATTTGGTTAATATTGTATGAGTGATTTCGTTGAAATCTGAATAAAAACTTTCGTACGTACGCTTCCCTATCTTTTGGTTAGATAAAGAATCAGAGAAATTGCGACCTTTCGAAAAGTAAATCAAAGACAAAATTTGAATTAACTAACATCCAGTCACTTATAAAACAATATTACGATGGAAGCTCAACGCAAATCTTTGGAAGATCAATTAGCCTCTCTGGAAGCTCGCCTGGCACAATTAGAACGTGAAAGAAAAGAGTTAATGGATCGTAACAGTGAATTATTTGAATATTGCCGTTTAATGGATCGCAAATATACAGCTTCCGTTCGTCGTGAGTTAGGTTATCAGGAAATGTTGTATATGTTCAACAATCGTCATGCTTCTGAATTGTTGCAGGATTATATTGCAAAAGATGCACTAAAAGTTCAATATTCCAGCCATTATAACTATCGTAGTAACTAATACACTCCTGTACAGGATTTAGTATTACCTGCTATATATCTGCTGCCTGTTGATGCCTTAGGAGCTTTGCTCCAGTCTTTCTTTCAGTTGAGAAAGAAAAGTCTTGAGATTTTCTAAAGATTCAATAATAGCTGCTTTGTCAGGGGGCTGATTGGCTTTACTTCTTATCATCTCTTTCGCTCCCTGTAGTGTATACCCCTTTTCTTTGACAAGGTGATATATCTTTTGCACAACTTCTATATCTTTCTCGGTATAGCGGCGATCCCCTTTTTTATTCTTTCTGGGTTTTAACATTGGGAACTCACTTTCCCAAAAGCGTAACAGCGATGCCGTTACATTGAATTTATCTGCAACTTCACTAATGGTGTAGTATATCTTCTTTATTTCTTCAGACATAGAAAATTATATTGTTAATAGCCTGGGTTATATAATCAACTATGGAAGTTGTTTTGAACCAGCTGTAAAGATAGCGTTTTATTAACGTTCTTAAGGAACTCAAATCTGGGCTCATTCATAGATCCATAGTAATGTTTACATGCCTCTACTAGTGTTATCTTATTCCAAAATCTAATTTTTGCTTTCTTACTACTTAATGCAAACTGCTTTGCAGGTCTTAATACCTTGTGCACATACCACAACTGGTTTGTTACCCAGGTAGATTAAATCGCAATTTGTGTTTGGGAAGTATGGTTGCTTAGGCATAAAAAAAGCGGGACCTAAGTTCCGCTTGCAAAATACTATCTTTTCAGGAGATTAAACCTGACAATTTATGAGAGTGATTGATTTTCTACAGACGCCAGTTCCAGCAATTTCTGATACTCCATAGGAGTAAGGTCATTATAGAAGAAATGGATTGGATTCACTTTCTGTCCATTGTGTAATACTTCATAGTGAAGGTGAGGCGATACAGATGTTCCTGTACTACCCACATATCCAATCAACTGTCCACGTTTTACACGTTGGCCAGTATGTACAATAAAACGTTCCATGTGAGCATACAATGTAGTGTATCCATATCCATGGCTCACCTGTACCTCATTACCATATCCACCACTGTTATGTACTGCCACACTGATTACGCCATCACCGGTAGCATAGATAGGAGTGCCCCGCTGACAGGCAAAATCAACACCTGTGTGCATTTTCATTACTTTGTAGATAGGGTGCATACGCATTCCAAAACCCGAGGCTAAGCGCTTAAGCTCTTTATTGGATACCGGCTGAATAGCAGGTAAAGAGGCAAGCATTTTGGTTTTGTTGTTTACCAGCGTAACAATTTCGTCATAAGACTTGGTCTGGATATACATTTTCTTCTTTAACTTGTCAATTTTCTGACGGGTTGAAAGAATCAACTCTTCATTTTTTAATCCTTTCTCAAGGATTTCCTTGTAACGATCTACACCTCCAACACCTGCTTCACGAACAGATTCCGGAATAGGAGAGGCTTCGAAAATGACCCGGTAAATGTTGTCGTCGCGTTCCCGCAAAGCACTCAGCATCTGGGTAGTTTTTTGTAATTCTTTATTCATCACTTCATAATACAACTTCAATTCCTGATTCTCACGTTGAAGAGCTTCTTCACGGTCTGAACGAAAATATGAGTTATATAATGGCATAAGTGCCAGCGAACAAAGGAAAGCCACAGAAACGAATCCTAAAATATTAATGGCTACATCAGAAGGTTTAACTTTAACTCGTTCATATTTACACGTTTCCGTGTCATAGTAGTACTTTATTCTGGCCATTCGTTCAAAAATTGGGTTTAACTACTAATTTTGTGCAGTCATGCATTAAAATAAGCTGGGTGAAACATTTTGAATAAAAAATACAGCAGTGTTAAACTGGAATTTTTTTTATGGTAGGGTGTGCAATTTAATAAGTTTCTATAAAATGCAAAGTGTTGATTTTTTTTTCAAACTTACATGTGTGAAAGGAATATAGTGTTCTGTAATTTTTTATGTAAGTATAATTTGTTGATATACAGCGGATTGATATTATATGCTGTTTGTTGCCTACTGTAAGAAAAAAGGAGAAGTTAGCATACTAGGTAGAAATACGCTAAATATATTTTAGTGTGAGCCTGAGTATCAGGTAAGTTTTATTTTAAGAATTTGGCATTTTTGCAAAAGAATTGCGTTGCAGATAATATAAGGTGTTGATCTATACATAGATACCAATCAATAGAGCAAATCAGTATCTGCAAAAGAGTAGAGTTGTATTATTATATAGTATATAGTTTAATAAAATTTCATAACATGACGTCGCACGAGATCAGACAGCAGTTTTTAGATTTTTTTCGTTCCAAAGGCCATTTGATTGTCCCATCTGCTCCGCTTGTTCTTAAAAATGACCCAACCCTGATGTTTACTAACTCAGGTATGGTGCAGTTTAAGGATTACTTTCTAGGCAATGGAGTTCCTCCTTCCAGACGGATTGCAGATACACAGAAATGTTTGCGGGTAAGTGGTAAACACAATGACCTGGAAGATGTGGGATTTGACGGAACACACCATACCATGTTTGAGATGCTGGGAAACTGGTCATTTGGAGATTACTTTAAGCGGGATGCCATTGCCTGGTCCTGGGAGTTGTTGACTGATGTGTTGAAAATACCAAAAGATCGGCTGTATGCAACTGTTTTTGGAGGAGATACGGTTGAAGGGTTGGCCTCAGATGAGGAAGCAAAGGATTTATGGAAACAATACCTGCCTGAAAACCATATTCTATATGGTAATAAAAAAGATAATTTCTGGGAAATGGGAGAGCAGGGACCTTGTGGACCTTGTAGTGAGATTCACGTAGACTTACGTTCAGATGCTGAACGGGCAGCCGTACCTGGTGAGACATTGGTGAACAAAGATCATCCGAAGGTGATTGAGATCTGGAACAACGTATTTATGCAGTTTGAACGGAAGGCTGATAAGTCATTGGTAACTCTTCCTGCCAAACATGTAGATACAGGTATGGGCTTTGAACGCCTTTGTATGGTATTGCAGGGAGTAGAGTATACCTATGATACAGATGTGTTTACTCCTTTCATCCGGTTTATTGAGCAGCATTCCAATAAAAAATATACGGGTAGTTATGACCGCAAAAGTTTGACGGATGTTGCAATGCGAGTAGTGGTGGATCATATTCGTGCCGTTGCCTTTACAATTGCTGATGGTCAATTACCATCTAACAATGGTTCCGGGTATGTAATTCGCCGGATTCTGCGCCGAGCTGTGCGGTATTACTATTCATTCCTGGAAATAAAAGAGCCTTTTCTGCACCGGTTATTGCCTTTGCTGGCAAATGAATTTGCTACTGTGTTCCCTGAATTGAAGGCTCAGGAGGAATTTGTAAAAAAGGTTATTCTGGAAGAAGAAAAAAGCTTTCTGAGAACTTTGGAAGATGGATTGAAGCGATTAGAAACGGTAGAGATAAAGAATAATATACTTGATGGAAAAACAGCCTTTATGTTAAATGATACATATGGCTTTCCAATAGATTTAACTCGTCTTATTGTGGCTGAAAAGGGAGCCTCTATCGATGAAGAAGGTTATAAGAAAGCGTTACGAGAACAACACGATAATAGTGTATTTGATGCCGCAAAGCAGGTGGGGGACTGGGTAGTATTAGATGATACACCTAAAGTTACCTTTGTAGGGTATGATGAATTGTCTGTTAATGACTCAAAGGTGCTGAAATATCGGATTACCAAAGATAAAAAAGGAGAACAGTTCCAGATTGTATTAAGTAAAACACCTTTCTATCCGGAAGGTGGTGGTCAGGTGGGTGATACTGGTGTAATGAGTTTTGATGGAGAGGAAATTAAGGTAGTTGATACCAAAAAGGAGAATGATCTGGTAATCCATGTGGTAGACAAACTACCTGCTGATATTAAAGCAACGGTTGTTGCACATGTAAGCGATACAAAACGTCATCTGACTGAAAACAATCACTCAGCGACACACTTGTTGCATGCTGCTTTACGCAGAGTGTTAGGTACTCACGTAGCTCAGAAAGGGTCATTGGTAAACGAGCAATACCTACGTTTTGACTTCTCACATTTTGAGAAAGTGACTGATGAACAACTGGCAGAGATTGAACATATCGTGAATCAGAAGATTCGTGAAAACATTGCCTTACAGGAAGATCGTTCTCTGCCAATTGAAGAGGCTCGGAAAGCGGGTGCTATGATGTTGTTTGGTGAGAAATATGGTGATACCGTTCGTATGATCACTTTCGATCCAGGTTATAGCCGCGAGTTATGTGGTGGATGCCATGTATCTGCTACCGGTAAGATTGGTTTGTTCAAAATTATCTCAGAAGCTGGAGTCGCTGCTGGTGTACGTCGTATCGAAGCTATCACCGCTGATGCTGCTGAAACCTATGTGGATGAGCAGACCTTATTGTTAAAAGAAATCAAAGAACTGCTGAAAAATCCGAAAGATGTTAAAAAGGCAATTTCAGATTTGCTGGAAGAAAAAGGAAAACTCACAAAGCAGGTAGAGGTATACGAAAATCAGCAACTTCAGACTCTAAAAGAAGAGTTGGTGAAAAAAGCTCATAATGTTAATGGAATACAGGTAGTTGCTGAAAAAGTATCTGTACCATCTGCTGACGCACTGAAACAACTTGCCTATGATCTGAAAGCCAAGATGGATCAATCCTTTATTGTATTGGCTGCGGATATTCAGGGCAAACCTCAGATTGCTGTAATGATAGCCGATGAACTGGTAAAAGAAAAGAGTCTACATGCCGGCAATATAGTCAAAGAACTAGCGAAAGAAATTAAAGGTGGAGGAGGGGGGCAGCCTTTCTTTGCTACTGCAGGTGGTTCGGATGTAAGCGGTCTGGATCGGGTTGTAGAAAAAGGAAAGCAGTTGGTGTAATCCTTTTGTTGAAATACAAGTAAAAGTCCTTCTATGAAAATAGAAGGGCTTTTACTTGTATAAAGCTGCATCAATTTATACGATAGCAATACAGGAAATCTCCACATTCACATCTTTGGGAAGGCGGCTTACTTCTACTGTTTCCCGTGCAGGAGGTAGTTCTGCAAAGTAACTTCCATATACTTCATTGATTGCTGCAAAGTTACCGAGGTCTTTTACGAAGATGGTGCTTTTCACTACATTGTCAAAGTCTACACCGGCTTCGCGCAGAATGAATCGGATATTACGCATTACCTGATGCGTTTCAATGACAATGCCTTCATCTGTCATCAGTTTGCCTGTTGCCTGATCGAGTGCAATCTGTCCGGAAACATAAATGGTATTTTCTACTTGTACGGCCTGGCTATAAGGGCCGATAGGTGCGGGTGCATCTGGAGAAAAAATGATGGTTTTGGTCATAAGGGTATTGTATTTAATAGAGTATAAATAATCTGGAATTTGATTATAAAAGAGATCGTCAGTCTTTCTTTTGAAGACGTACTTGATTCCCGTAAGAAAATAAAAAAGCGCCAGTTTATACGAAAAATGGCGCTTTTTATATGAAAGTTTGAAATTAGATGTGAATCACTTCACCATAAGCTGCTGCAGCTGCTTCCATGATTGCTTCTGACATGGTTGGGTGAGGGTGAACAGATTTAATAATTTCGTGTCCGGTAGTTTCCAGATTACGGGCTACTACTACTTCCGCAATCATTTCTGTTACGTTGTGTCCGATTAGGTGCGCACCTAACCATTCACCATATTTGGCATCAAAGATCACCTTTACAAAGCCTTCGCTGGCACCAGCTGCTTTGGCTTTACCAGAAGCAGTAAATGGAAACTTACCTACTTTCACTTCATAACCAGCTTCTTTGGCTTTCTGCTCAGTATATCCTACAGAAGCGATTTCTGGTGAGCAGTAAGTACAGCCAGGAATGTTATTGTAGTTCAATGGATGTGGATGTTGTCCGGCAATTTTCTCAACGCAGATGATACCTTCGGCAGACGCAACGTGTGCAAGAGCCTGTGAGGCAAGAACGTCCCCAATAGCATAGTATCCTTCTACATTGGTACGATAGTATTCGTCTGTAACGATTTTGCCTTTGTCTGTTTTAATACCTACTTCTTCCAGACCAATGTTTTCGATATTGGCAGTAACCCCAACAGCTGACAATACAATATCGCAATCGATAGTTACGTTGCCTGTCTGGGTTTTTACAGATACTTTACATCCTTGTCCTTTGGTATCTACTGACTCTACAGATGCATTGGTCATAATTTCGATACCCAGTTTTTTGTATTCGCGTTCCAGTTGTTTGGAGACCTCTTCATCCTCAACAGGTACAATGCGTGGCATGAACTCAACAATGGTTACTTTGGTGCCAATAGAATTATAGAAATAGGCAAACTCAACACCAATAGCACCAGAACCAATTACAACCATTGAGGCAGGTTGTTTGTCAAGTACCATGGCTTTGCGATAACCTATGATCTTATCATTGTCAATTTTAATATTAGGAAGTTCTCTGGCGCGTCCTCCTGTAGCTATAATGATGTGTTTGGCTTCATGAGTAGCTTTCTTTCCATCTGCATCAGTTACTTCTACTTTCTTACCAGGAAGAACTTTACCTGTACCTACAATCGTATCTATTTTATTTTTACGGAACAGAAATTGCACACCTTTGTTCATACCTGAAGCTACTTCTCTACTACGCTTTACCATCCCTGTAAAGTCAGCTTTAGCATCTTTTACTTCAATTCCGTAATCTTTGGCGTGGTGAATGTATTCAAATACTTGTGCACTTTTCAATAATGCTTTGGTTGGGATGCAGCCCCAGTTCAGACAGATGCCACCTAACTCTGCTTTCTCTACTACACCTACCTTCATACCGAGTTGAGATGCGCGAATTGCTGCAACATATCCTCCCGGACCGCTACCAATGACAATAAGATCGTATTGTGCCATTTTGTTAATGTTAAATGATTGATTAGTTGAATGGTTGATTGCTGACCAGAGTTGCTTTTGTTGAAAGATAGTTCCTGTCAGGCGGGCAACCGAAGTCCTTTAAAATCGACGGGCCAAAAATAGTATCTTTTTTGAAATAAAAACCCGCTTTGAGTAGGAACAAATGTAATTGCAAAAAAATTACATTTTCGCATTGTTTTCCAGATAGGTCTGTTTAGCCTGCATGGAAGCCAGATGATGACGGTTGTGAAAGATGGTAAAAAACAACATTTCACGGGCCGTAACAGGTCCAAGCAGTGGATGTTTCCAGACTGTAAACAGATCCAATATATCTTCAGTCCATGTACTCAGACTCTGTTGCAATGCACTAGCTGCCCTGCTAAAATCATCCAGAAACTGCATCTGCTGCCTGTTGTGTGTTTCTTCATCAGGAACGAGGTGTGTTGGAATAACTATACCACCCGTTGCATATTTCTCTCTGTATTCTGCTACAATTTCATTGTAATTCCGGAGAATGTGTTTGGTTTCACGAAGTCTCGCTACTGACTGGCAGAAGGCCTGTGCACTACCCATATCTGAACTGATCAGATGAAAAAGTTCTTCCGCTATGCTCCATTTGACAGTAGGTTTCGCATGCAGGATTGTAGGAGAAACGGTCTGAATAAACTGTTCTATTTTAGCCAAACTTTCTGACAGAGCTATCTTAATTTCAGAAAAAGTATACATACAGGTGGTCAGTATGGTTCTGTTGTCTGGAAAATATACTCAGAAATACTATATCTGGCTTTCGCTAAGCCAGGGTGGAAGGGCTGGTGCCTGATAGGTACGCATTTTTTCAATAAGTACAGGCAGATCTGAATCTACCAATACCATACGTCGGTTGATCGGTTTCAGCAGTTCTTCTTCTGCCATACGATCAAAAAGTGTGATCAGTGCATCGTAATAGCCATTGATATTCCAGATGGCTATTGGTTTTCGGTGCAAACCCAGCTGTGCCCAGGTAAGAATCTCACAAAGTTCATCCATTGTCCCAAATCCACCTGGCATAGCAATAAACCCTTCGGCGAGATCAGCCATACGGCTTTTGCGGTCATGCATGGTATTGACTCGTATCAGTTCTGTCAGATTTGTATGGGCTATTTCTTTAGTTGCCAGAAAATCTGGAAGCACACCTGTGGCTTTTCCTCCATTTGTCAATACTGCATTAGCTACTTCACCCATGAGCCCTCGTTGTGAACCCCCATAAATAAGCCGGATATTTTCTGCTGCGAGAAGTTTTCCAAGTTGCTGAGCAGCTTGTGCATACTGAGGGTCCTTTCCTATGCCAGAGGCGCAAAAAACACAAATGCTTTGCATGTTAAATTAGAGTCTTAAGTATATTAAATAGTTTGTTGATTACACACAAAAATAAATCATTCAAAAAGAATCACAACTAATCGAAAGATTATGGTTGTATTATCTTCCTGTTGAAGGATGCAAAGATGCCTGAGTGTGATACTCTATATTACTCCCATAACTTGTATTGTTCCAGATGTACTTTCTTATTGAAGAAGATTCGGGTAGATGCTTCAAAAGACTGTGTGTAATCTGAAACAAAAAAATGCTGAGTAGCTTTGGCAGTACTGGCAGATAGTAAGTTTTCTGTACGCAGAGATTCTTTTACAGCTTCTGCTACAATTTCTGACGTATCAATGATTTGTATACTATTCTTGTAAAGCTGCTCTATTTCTTTTTTTATAAGAGGATAATGGGTACAACCTAGTATCAGAGCCTGAATATCATTCAGGTGTGAATCCTGCAGATATTTTTCAATGACACTGTAACTAATAGTGTTATTGAAAAAACCTTCCTCTATCATGGGAGCCAGTAAAGGAGTAGCCAGTGACTTGAGAGTTACCTTCTTTTTCAGTGCCTTGATCTTCTTTTCGTATACTTTTGAAAATACAGTTTGTTTGGTACCAATCAAACCAATAGTCTGACTAGCAAACTGCTGACCTGCATATTGCACAACCGGATCGATTACATTTAGTACTTTAGCTTTACTGCCTACATATTCTTTGACTAATTCATACGCTGCAGCTGATGCCGAATTACAGGCAATCAATATCATTTTGCAGTTCTGTTTTAGCAGTACATCACAAATTTTTACAGAATATGCCTGTATTGCTGCTGCAGATTTATCTCCATATGGAAGGTGGGCTGTATCACCAAAATAGACGATGGATTCATGTGGCAGTGCTTTGGTTACAGCCTGGGCTACGGTAAGTCCACCAATGCCTGAATCAAAAATGCCAATAGGATTTTCGTTTGTCAAGGTATGAGGTATTTTAATTTCTATTACTACGAGTGTGTTTTGATTTATCCCAAGCTCTATTTTAACTGAATTTTCTTTTCCACTTCGCTGGCCTCCTCATCAAATGTTTTGGCTGTAATGGTACCATCCGGATTTTTGGTGAACAGTGGTTTCTGGTCTTCCAGTTGCCATTCTCGTATCTCAAAGTTAGCTAACTCTTTCCACTCACTATTTTTATATGTATAGATGTAGAATCGGTTTACATTGGAGTAGTCTGCATAGTCAATGATGTAGGAGAGTTCATCTGTGCCATCACCATTCAGATCACCTTCATTAATCAGTTGCATAATACCAAACAATTGGTCGTGATCAGAAATAGGGAGATCTTTGATTGCAGCATTGGTAGATGATAAATACACTTTAGGATGTCTGCTGATGACGAGACCTACAAGGCTGTCAAATTCGATCTCAGGATAATTTTTGCTTAGCTCTTGTCCTGTAGTGCGACTTACATAATGCTCCTGAAGCTTTTCTTTTGTGCCGTCTCCATCAAAATCGCCGTCTAGCTCGGCACGATATCCCAAACTTTTGTCGGTTTCTGATTTTGCAGGTGTTGAAGATACTGTATCTATTGATGTGATTATGGTATCCTGCGTAGTTGAGTTATCTTCGGTTGTTTGAGTAGATGAGGTACAGGCTGTGCCCAGTATCCATAGCCAGAGTATATATTTTTTCATAAATGATGAAATCCTGAATATTTTCTGGCTGCAAGTTACAGGATTACATAATATCAGAATATGTCCTGTAAACTTTTCCGGATAAAATTATCTAAGAAGGAAAACAGGAGATGAGGAGACGTTAATAAATGCCAGGGCTTTGCTGAGGTGTAACCAGCCATTTTTCGTAGTCTTCTATAGTGTCGATGTCTATGCCTCCTTTGGGAAAAGATACAAACTGAAGTAATTCCTGATAATCCGGAATAATGGAGCGAGCACCTTTGTCTCCCTTTAAGGCAAGTAGTTTATAAAAAGTACCATGAGCAAACAATGCAGGGACTCCTAAAACATCCTGATAAGATGAAGCTACTATAGGAGCGGCCGTTTGTTCATAAATCTGAATCAATTCAGTGAGTAAGGTAGGAGTAACAAAAGGTTGATCACACAGCATAAGAACTATCGCTTCCAGATTGGGTTTCTTTTGCAACATATAGTTAACACCCATACGTATGGAAGAAGCCATTCCTTCATCCCAGTTGTGATTGATAATTGTTTCAATAGGTAGAGAGGCTATTTCTGAGGAAATCTCATTGGCGTGGGCTCCCAATACAACTACGCGTTCTGTAACATCAAGGGCAAGGATCGTTTGAATGCTTCGCTCAATTAATGATTGTCCCTGAAACTGAAGAAGTTGTTTGGGTTGTCCTAATCGGGTAGAAGCGCCTGCGGCTAAAAGTAAGATTCCTATCATGATTATAATGGCTGAGAGCGATTGATCTATATAAGATAGATGGTAGCTTTATTTTCAGGAAGATATAAAAATAAATACAGATCAAAACATTTTTTGGAATTAACCATTCAGAATTCTTTCATGGATCGGTCCTTGTTTAAAACGAAGGGGAGTACCTAACTTATTATGGAAGTGTGCCTGTATTTCTGATACAATTGCTAAAGCTATCTCATCGGGTGTCTCTGCGCCTATCTCAAGCCCTATCGGACTATGAACTTCAGTGAGTCGGTTATCATCAAATGTTTTGTCTGACTCTTCCCACTCTCCAAGCATTTTTTCATATCGTTTGCGTGGTCCTAACATCCCTATGTAACCTACATTCGATACAAGTAATTGTTCCAGAATCGCTTTATCATATTTGTATCCATGTGACATCAGTACCGCTGCTGTGCGTTCAGTAAAAGATAACTCGGACAGAATATTATTTCTGTCAACAAGTAAAACTGCATCAGCACCTGGAAAACGTTTGGGGGCTACATGGGCAATACAGTCTTCTGTAACAGTGACATGCCATCCCAGTACTTTTGCCATTTCTACCAGTGGAGGAACGTCATATCCACCCCCAAAGATGATCAGCTGAATTTCGGGCTGTATGGATTCGATAAATACCTCAATTGTGTCAGATACGTAAGTAAGTAACTGTGATTTTCCGGATTGCCAGGTTTGATTCATCGCCTGACGAAGTTGTTCCTCTTCCGGGAAGTTAATAAAGCCTGGGTCAGCATCAGAGTCTGTTAGAATAAGGTGCCGAATGCCCGTATAGGACTCTGGAGCTTTCACTATCTTGATTTCGATAAATGCAGATCGGTTTGTAGCACATTGTTTCCAGAAATAGAGAGAGTGCTCCTGAAAGTAATCCGGATCAATAGGTTCAATAAAAACATCAATGATACCATTGCAACCTAAACCCACACCCAGGCTATTTGCATCGTCATTCATGGTATCATAGGTAACTATCATCGGTTTACCATCCAACATAACCTGACGGGCTTTGCGGAGTGCATCTCCTTCCAGACAGCCTCCACTAATGGCACCAACCCATCGTCCATCATCTGTGATTAACATTTTTGCACCTGGTCGACGATAAGAAGACCCTTCTACCCTAACTACAGTGGCCAGAGCTACTTTACGTTGTGAAAAATCAATTTGCTGATAAAGCTCTATAATTTTGCGAATTTCTTTCATGTACAGGCTATAAGAACAGTATAGATACAAAATCAATGCCTTCTGATGACTTTCGGAAAAGTTAGAACTTTTTATTGAATTCTTGTAGATAAAAGGGGATATGTGCTATGTATAAAGGATGACTGGTGTTAAAAAATTGACAGGTGACAGTTTTTATCCTATAAGGCTATTTCTTTTTCCGTTCTACCCGATACATAGTTCCCTGTTCGTTGCTAATGATAAAATCAGTATCATTAATGTAGGTAAGTGCTTCAGCCTGGCTTCTGGCTAGTTTAATACATTCATATGGCTCCTGAAAGAAGTTATTCGGGTTTTTAATGTTAAAAACAAATACCTTTCCATAGGTTAATAATGCCATCTGAGTACCGGAAGGGTTCATATCTGCCGCCGTTACCATACTTTTTATTTTGACAGTGCTCCGTATCCTGGCAATATGATTTCCGGGTTTAGCAGGTAATACATACATTTTCTCAATTCTATTTCCTCTGTTTTTGGAGAAAAGATACAGGCTGTCTGCATGCCAGAAAAAGGCTTCACAATCAAAGTTCCGATCTTCTGGAGCAGGAGGGAACGCTGTTTGATCTTCATAGGAGAAGCGAATGCTGTCTATTTGTTCCGGATGTTGTGGGTTTACTTTAAAGATGGCCAGGTTTTTCCGTCGATTGTTGTTGTTACCAAAATCGCCAATATAAATATTGCCTTGAGTGTCATTTGTTATGTCTTCCCAATCATGATTATGAATGCCTTGCAACCGGATTTTCTGCAGAAGTTTACCCTTGTCTGTGACTTGAAAAATATCAGCAGGAGAACCACCATCATTATGTGTCCAGAGTACTGCCGGAATACTGTCAGTGGCAAGTCCGGAACTTTCGCTGATTATTTCAGGAAGCTGGCCTATTTTTGTAACTTTATAATTACGGGTGCCAGTTTCAAAGCCGCTCTCACGCTTTTCATAGTGACAGTTACAAAGTAAAACTTTAAGGGACAATAAGAGTGAAATAACTTTATATTTCAGCATTTTCTCAGATTTAAAACTCACTTGCAGAAATGATTAAATTTTTCAATAAAAGAGGTAATTAGAATCGGGTATTTTTATTTTACACCTATTCCAAACAGTTTCTGCTGTATTTATCAAAGCGAATTAACAACTTTGCATTTAACTTTTTATTGTCTGTCTGAACAATTTTTATGGAGAACCCTCGCGCAGTGCAGCTTCCAATCTATGCTAAGATTACTTTTATACTCATTAGCATTGCCTTATTGTGGATTTTTTTGGTCCAAATGGCAGGAATGCTGATTCCAATTTGCTTCTCACTTTTATTTGCTTTACTGCTTCATCCCTTGTGTGTCCGGCTGGAAACCTGGAGGGTGCCACGTGTACTGGCAATTACATTATGTCTGATTTTACTGGTGATTGTGGTGGTTGGGATACTGATGGGGATTGTGGTTCAGCTTACAGACTTTGCAGATATCTTGCCTGATCTGCAAAAGAAGTTTCTCAAACTCTTTAATGATGCACAAATCTGGATACGCACAGAGTTTGGTGTTCGAAAAAAAGAGCAGGCTGACTGGCTTGAAAAAAATGCCCAGATGCTCACCGATTCCAGTGGACAAATTGTAGGAAACCTTTTATCTGTTGTGTCCAATGCCTTTACTAATCTGGGACTGGTGCCTGTATATATTTTCTTCCTGCTATACTATCGCAACTTTTTGCGAAAGTTTCTGGATCGACTTTTTTCATCAGCATCAGAAACGCATATTCTGTATATACTCATCAAAGTGCGTGATGTGGTGCGTAATTACTTGGTGGGTTTGGTGTTTGTGATGTCTATTATTGCTACCTTAAACACCTTGGGGTTACTGATTCTAGGTATACAGCACGCCTTATTTTTTGGGATACTGGCTGCATTACTAAATGTTATTCCCTATATTGGTATTGTGATAGGATCGGTTCTGCCTATCTTAATGGCGATCCTAACTAAAGATTCTCTCTGGTATGCTGTAGGCGTATCTGCTGTGTTTACTGTTGTGCAGTTTCTGGAAGGTAATTTTATTACTCCTCGTATTGTTGGTTCAAAGGTAAGTGTTAACTCCCTGGCAACTGTCATTGCTTTGATTATGGGCGGATTATTATGGGGGGCTCCCGGAATGATTCTGGCTATTCCGTTTACAGCTATGTTTAAGGTTGTTTTTGATAATATTCCAGGTATGGAAGCATGGGGATTCTTGTTGGGCGAAGTGCCTGAAGAACACCTGAAAGTACAAACTGTAATTGTAGAAGCTGTAGAGGCAGTAAAAGAAGAAGTAGAAGAAATCGTAGAAGACGTAAAAGAGGTCGTTGCCCCTGACCTGAAGAAAGACACTAAGTAGGAATGATAAACTCAGGAGTTAAAGACATGTGAAATAAAGTCCCTATACTAACTTTTATGATTGTGTAGGAACTTTATTTTTTAGTATGGTTTAAAATCCTACTCCTTTTGTTTTTGTTTTAATCCGACACAAATACATATCGGCTGTGATGTATAGTGTAGAACCATCATCACCAAAGGCACAGTTAGCAGTAGCTTCACCTGCATCAATGCGTCCCAGCAATGTACCCTCAGGACTCAGTACCATTACTCCTCCTGGGCCTGTAGCAAATAGATTCCCATTTTTGTCTACTTTCAACCCATCCGGAAGACCTTTCATGGTACTAACATTGGCTGTGGCATCAAAGAATAGTTTGCCTTTACCCAGATTGCCGTCTTTAAGGACAGGATAGGCCATAAGGATAGCTTTTTTTGGATCAGACTGAGCTACATATAATATCTTTTCATCAGGTGAGAAAGCAAGGCCGTTAGGTCGGGTCAGATCAGAAATCAATAAACTTACCTTACCATCTGGTGAGATTCTGTATACACCACAGATAGACGTCTCACGCGATGGGTCATTTTCCTGCTGGGGCAACCCATAGGGAGGATCTGTAAAGTAATAGCTACCATCTGACTTCTGGACTACGTCATTAGGACTATTAAATCGTTTACCCTGGTAATTATCAGCTAATGTGCGTTTGCCTCCACCAGAAAGAGGCATGAGAGAAACCCGTCGGTCTCCATGTTCACACGCAATAAGTTCTCCTTTTTGATTGATGGTCATTCCATTGCTGCCAGGTTCATTACTGTATCTGCCTGCTCCTGTATAGCCAGACTGTTTCAGAAAAGAAGTAATTCCTTCCGCTTCTTTCCATTTGAAGAGTGTATTGGGTGGGATGTCATTAAATAATAGGTAACTCCCTTCTTTTACCCAGACAGGGCCTTCTGTCCAGACAAATCCGGAAGCCAGTACTTCTATTTTTGCTTCTTTGTCAAGCAGATTGTCAAGTTTGGGGTCTATGCGTACTACTTTGCCAATGGTTGGATAATTTGTTTGGGAGAGAGCTGAACCAGCAAGTAGTACACCTGAGAGAATAGATAAGAATTTTTTGAATGGATACATGGTGGCAGTATAAAATTCAAAAATGAACTATAAAACAACATGGTTATTATGCTTCTTTTTCATCGTATGCTTTTTCTATGTCTATGTCGAACATTTTCTTAACATCATACAGCGCAGAAGAACTGGGTACCTTGAACATAAGTGAGAAAAGTAGGCAAAAGACGCTTAGAAACAAAGTGCCTTTCCATCCATCGTCTCCTGTTTGAATGGAAGAAACAAGTAATATAACAGATAGCAAGGGTAGGAGAAATGCTAAGAGATAAATGCCAACCTTCTGCATAACATCATAGAGTTCTATAGTCAATATAATCTTTGTTCTATGGCTTTCTTCCTCTACTTTACCTGATATGAACAAAAATGGAAGTCTTTGGCTTTCCCAACCCTTAGTATCCAGATTTCGATTTATGGTTTGGAGGTAGAACCCTTCCGAATAAAAATCACCTTCATAGTCTACACGAGTTGGCTTGTGCCACTTTCCAAAAGAAGATGATGAAGGAGTGATAGTAATATATGCATAGAAGCGCTTCTCCATTTCCTCTCTGGATAATTCAGTATACAGAATATGTCTTTCATAGGGAATTAGAAAGCTGTCTATTCGTGAGTTTTTGTTCCAGAACATATTACTTAATCTGCAAAGTGCATGATCTTTACTTCCGGATAGGCTTGGGAAAAAACAGAAATACCTTCATTAAACAGGTGCTCATTCTGGTGAAATTCATCCAGATAGTATTCAATCATAGCACCAAACATATCTATGATGCTGATTTTCATAGAGTAGGTGATTCCTTCGTAGCTATCTTTTTTTCCTTTTCTGTAAAGCTGAATGGTCTTTACAGCATGTGTACTTTGGTGCAGAACTTCTTTAATACGATTGACATTGGCAGATATTTGTTTAGTCTTAAATAGCAGAAAACCTATAAAGATCACATCTAGTGTTATGGCGATAAATAGATGGGGAGTGGATAATGTATTATCCATGCCTTTGACAATGATGATTCCGGTTGCGAGTAAAGATGCAAAGATTGCCAGACTAAGTAAGATCATTACCTTACGTCTGGTTTGGAGATGGTATTTTTCAAAAAAGGCAAAGAGTTCCTGTTTCATGTAACAATTGTAGTTGGTTTGTATACTTTACAGACCTACTGATGCGATTGACAACATCAGTAGGTTAGATATACTATCAAATAATCAGGATTTTTCAGCACCAGCCTGTACTTTTTTCCATACACGCCATACATTCTGATACATAATTTTAGCAATATCTTTTTCTGTGTAACCTCGTTTGAGCAACACATAAATCAGGTTAGGATACTGGGATACATCTTTCAGGCCTGTCGGAAGTGAATCACCGACACCATCATAGTCAGAACCAATACCTACATAATCCACACCGGCTACCTTGATAACGTGTTCGACATGGTCGGCTACCTTCTCAACATCCGCATACAGCGTTGGGTTCTGTTTGCGGAATTCTTCTATTACTGGTTTGGCCGCTTCATCACTGAATTTTAGATTCTTTTCAGTCAGAATAGCCTGTAGCTTTTTGCGTTTCTCGTCTACGTCCAATCTGGCTTTTTCGTCCAGAAACGAAGTGCCAAAGTTAATTTGAATCACACCACCCTTTTTAGCCAGGGCTTTGATCATATCATCTGACATGTTTCGTTTGAAACCAGGTGTATAGAATCGACAGGAAGAGTGTGAGGCGATACAGGGTACTTTAGATAGTTCAATAGCCTGATAAAAAGAATCATCCGAAACATGTGAAATATCTACCATGATACCCACACGGTTCATTTCCTTTACCACGTCTTTACCATAAGGACTTAGTCCTTTCCATGTATAGGTACTATCATACGATGAATCACAGATATGATTATCTTTACCGTGAGTAAGGGTAATGTAACGGATTCCTTTGTCATAATAATATTTCACATCTTTCAATTCCAGAATAGGAGCACCATTTTCCATACCCATTGGAAGAGAAATGAGACCTTTCTTAAAGTTTTCGTCAACTTGTTGTGGTGTACGACCTTCTGCGAATTTATCTGGATGGGCTTTGATGATAGCCTGTATCATATCAATCAATGAATCGGCCAGCACTTTTTCATTACCTGTCTTCTGGTAGCTAGAAGGGATGTAGATAGACATAAAAGGGGCAGACAAACCTCCTTTTTTTGCACGTACATAGTCGAAATCCCCTTCTTTAGTTTCTATGGGGATTCCCATGTATTCACGTTCCAGTTTGAACTGCTTTACTTTCAGGCGGTAGGGGAGATCTACATGTCCATCTGTCAAAATGTATTTGTGAGCTATCTGATCTGCTTTTTGCCGAAGTTCCTCGTCTGTTGGCTGTTTCTTTTGTGCGATGGCAGCACAGGATAAAAATAAAAGACCAAGTAAAAGGTTTTTCATCAGGATAAGGTTGTTTGGTTAGGTAAAAGGTATGGCTTGTCTCCAAAAATAGTAATTTTTGTGAAAAAACGAACTGAAATTTACTTTTCTGCGAAACAAATCATGTCCCAATCCTTATTTGCCCTATGTTTTTGAAAGTGGTTTGTTCAGATACCAATAAAAGAGTTCTTAGCTCTTTATGCATCCCAATGGTACTTTATTCCTGCCATGCGGCGAATTTCGTCAAGTGTCTCAATGAGGAGAATGGAATCTGCAAAAGTCATAATTGGACTTTCTGTAAGTCCTTTCTGAAGGCAGTCTACTACATGTTGCGCTTCATACTGATACCCGAATCCATCTATTTTCTGATTAAATAGCTCTTTCTGAGAGCTCGGAGTATCCAGATAAAACTGTAAGGTTGCTGTTGTGGCATAAAATCTGGAAGTAAGTCGGATGCGGCCTTTACTACCATGAATGACAGCCTCCGTACCTGTGAAAGAGGCCAGGGTAGAGAAAAGTTGAGAGATTGCATGATTGTTATGTAAGAAGGTGATGGCACATTGTTCGTCTACACCAGTAGGAGCAGGTGTCATAATTGCCTGGATAGACTGAGGTTTGCCTAACAGGGAGAGTGCCAGAAATACAGGATAAATGCCAATATCCAGTAGTGAACCACCACCCAGATTGGGATCAAACAGGCGCCCTTCCGGATTGTAAGGAGGCAGAAATCCAAAATCGGCAATAATAGAACGAATCTCTCCGATTTGACCCTCTGCAATGATCTGATTCAGTTTCTGAAAATGAGGAAGAAATTTAGTCCATAAGGCCTCCATCAGAAAAACTTTCTTGTCCTGAGCCAGAGCAATCATTTCTTTTACCTGATGGCTATTAATCGCAAAGGGTTTTTCACAAAGTACAGCCTTACTATGATTAAGGCAGAGTAGGGTGTGTTCATAGTGATATACATGAGGTGTAGCAATGTATATCACATCCACTTCCGGATTCTGAACCAGGGCTTCATAGGAATTGTGTTTGTATTTGGCTGGAAACTCTTTTGCAAAAGCATCTGCTGTTGACTGACTACGTGAGGCGACAGCAATAAGTTGTACATTGTTCACAAATTGTAGATCAGAGGCAAACTTGCGGGCGATTTTGCCACATCCGAGAATACCCCAGCGAATGGTGTTAGGTTGCATACCTGTAGTATAGGAAGGTTTGGAACGATAGATTGGAAAATAAAATCTGAGCTTAAAAATAGCTGCTTTAAGTTTTTCTTTTATAGAATGAGTGTTCATTAGTTAAAGACAGCTCTTAAATTAAATGTAATTGTATAGCAGCCTTGATTAACAAAGCGGTATTCTTGGCCTCAAATTTCTGCATCAGATTTCTTCGGTGGGTTTCTATTGTAAAGAGACTCAGCTGAAGTTCGTCTGCCATCTCAGGGCTTGTTTTTCCATCTGAAATCATTTGAAGAATCTGTTTTTCACGTTTGGTAAGAGGTGGGATACTTTTGAGTTGACTGGCAGACGGCTTGGCAATGATCTTCTGGATTTCTTCGCTGAAGGTAATTTGTCCATTCAAGGCTTCTGTGATGCAGGTTATAAGTTCAGATGCAGAGGCATTTTTTACTACAAAGCCACTGGCACCATGCGCAAGCATCTGCATCACCAGACTTCTGTCATTGTGGTTACTGAAGCCCAGCACATAGGTGTCTGTCGATATATTTTTGATTTCCCGACAAAGCTCAACACCACTGATATCCGGTAAGGTAATATCCAATAAAACCAGATCAATTTTTTTGTCTGTATTTTTCAGATAGGCAATAAGATCCCCTCCCAGGTGATACTCCTGAATTTCCTGTATGGGCAGATCCCTAATCAGTATTTTTTGTAGCCCTTCAATGACTATGGGATGATCGTCTATGATTGCAATGGTGAGTGATGAATTAGTATGCAACATCAAATTCAATATTTATGGTAGTACCTTCTGACAGTGCAGAAGATATGTCTAATTTACCTTTCAGGTATTCTACTCTGTTTTGAATATTGGTAAGGCCAATTCCGGATTTCAGTCCCTTGGCAACAGGGTCAAATCCTTGTCCGTTATCTTCCAGTGTAATGAAAAATATGGATTCATTCTGGCTACATTGTACAATGATTTCAGATGCGTTGGCATGCTTAATTGCATTGGTGAGTAGTTCCTGTACAATACGATAAATATTAACCTGAGTTTCTTTGGGCAATTTCGTGTCAATGTCGAAGGCTTCAAAAGAGATCTGCGTTTTATCTGTAGTCATTGAGTCACACATATCCCGAAGAGCAGATTCCAAACCTAGCTGCAATAAGGATTCAGGCATCATATTCCGGGCTATCCGACGTAATTCATTGGTGGACACATCCAGTTGATTTAATATCTTATCTAGTTCCGATCCTGAACGACCATCATTACCAGCAATGCGGGATAAATTTATCTTTATACCTGCCAGCATGCCTCCTAGGCCATCATGCAGATCAGTAGCTAGTCGTTTCCGTTCTTTTTCCTCACCCTGCATAAGAGCTTGTGTTAGCTGGATCTGTTGTGTTTGCTTTGTTTCTTTTAATTGTTGCTGGTAGTTTAGTTCTTTCTGTTGGGATAGTTTACGGCTATTGCGGTATAGAGCTAAAGCAAATAAGGCTGTACTAAGTAGTACCAGACTAGACACACCCAGCAATCCTGTTAAAAGACGCTGATTCTTTGATTCGAGAGCTGATTTTTCTTTGGCAGCCTGGAGTACTGCTATTTTCTTTTCATTCTCTGCATTCTTATACTTAGTCTCCAGTTCTACGATGTCTTTCTGAAATTTAGTCTCATAGAGGCTGTCACTAAGGGTAATGTATTGCTTTGCCCATTGATAGGCCTTTTGGGTGTCATTCAGCTGGGCATAGGTAGTGTACATTTCTTTATAGTACAGTTTTCTGTCCTGAATAAGCAATGCAGGGTTTTCTATTAGTTCATTCAATACAAGAACCGCTTTTTTATATTCCTTCTGATTGGACAAAGCTTTGTATTTTGCATGGAAAAGCCGGTTGAGTGCATGTAATGCTGACAGATTCTTTGCCAGAGTAATACCTTTATCAAAACTATCGATTGCTTGCTGGTGTTGATTGAGGTGATCAAAATAGATACCTTCTGCATAATAATAGATCAGATAGAGATTGGACCTAGGATAGTTTTTTAAAATTGACTGAGCTTTGTTAAGTACTTCTTTAGCTGCTTTGTATTGTTTGAGGTATACATAGTTTTCACCTGCGGTGATATATGTTTCGACCAGTTCTACTTGTCGCAAAGGATTATCTGAGGGTGCTTTTTCTTCTGACTGGACGGATTGGAGCAAATAAGAGGCAGCCTTTTCGCGTTGGTCAAGATTCATAAATATAATACCAACACCTTTGTAGGCTTTCCCCAGGACTATTCCATCGCCTGATTGCTGACTATAAGGGACAGCTTTGTTGACAAAGGCATCCATAGCCCCTTTTTCATCTCCTTTAATCTGTTGTATAATACCATAGGTATGCCATAGTACGCCTCTCAGTTTATAGGCTTCTGCATTCTTGAATGGTTGCAGCAGAGAGTCTGCCTTCCGTATATTTTTTTCGAGAGTAAAGATATCTGTAGTGGCAAACTGGGAAATTGTCTGATAATAAGAAGAGGCTGCTTTTAGAAATGGATACTTCTGACCCAAACGAGCTCCCTTCTGATAGGCATCATTAGCTTTCTGAAGATCGTTGATTCGTCTGTAAAACAGCGAAAGTCTAAAGTATGCAGCTGCCCGCATACTATCTGATTGGGCTTGCTGGGTTTGTTGTTCCAACTGAGAGATATAACCTCTTTCATCACCCAATGAATAAACTACCTGAGAAAAGACCTGAAAGGATATAACACTATATATAACAAGAAGAAAAAGCTTTTTTAACATAGGCAGAACAAGTGGTTGACGTCTATTGCTTACTCATAGTCATTGAGCAAACTGCATATTTAAACACATAAAAGTAGCTAACCGATTCTGAAAATGTAGTTGAACTTTAGAAAAAATACCAGGAAACCAGTAGAAAAAAAACGCATTTTCATGGTATTGACACCCTGTAGAACCCTCTCTAATTTTGTACATATCAATATGTCGTGAAATATCACGATTGCAAACTCCTCAAATTATGTGTTGCAAAATGAGCACACAAACTATACAGAATACTCTTTTTTCAATCCATTAGTACAAACCATTTATATGAAAACGAGCACTTTTAGATTATTTCTTTTTGTTTTAGCTATCTCATTCTCTGCCTGTAAAAAGAATAGTAATGATCCTGCTCCCGGCAATTCGAGCTTAGGTACTTTTGTAGGAAACATACAGGTCGTAGATGACCCCCAAACTCAGTTAGGATATATTTATAATGCCGAAGTATCTGTATCGACCAGCGGATCTGATGCTACTGTGAAGATTATTGGAGATCCGGGATTTGAACGGGAGTATACCGGAAAGGTGACAACTCGCCAAGATGGGTTATATGATATAACATTAAGCAAACAGACTAAACCTGCAGAGAAAGTTGCAGGCGAACGGGTAGTTATTATAAACAATAAACTGACTATTTCGCTGGATGTGGCCAATGATAATGTGACTGTTAGAAAAAATACGACTACCAATGAAACACTACAGATCACAGGTAAAATAAGCATGATCGGTACGGATATGTTGATTAAGTAAACCTTACCTGTTTTTGCTATGAAATTTTTCTGTGTGTTTATTTGGGGATGCATCCTGATTATGGGATGTAACCCGGTAGATAGAGCTAATCGGATTGCCAATAAAAACAAGGTCAATGTTATTTATCCTTCTGGACCTTTTGATAGCTTACAGGCCAAATCTGCTTTAGCCATTGGGAAGTCTATTATTCAGGGAGTTGCCTTTACCAAGCCTAAAACTAATCTTGGTTATAAGGCTCCCTTGGCAAAAAGAATATATGGGGCTAATATTCGGGTAGTCTTATATCCGGTAACTCCTTATTTTGAGGAGTGGTATAACTTACGCAACAAGAAAGAAGGAAAGAAAACCCGTGTATACCTTTCGGATGCTGCTGCCAGATATGGTTTGGCTACCAATACAGATGAATACGGACGGTTTACGTTTAAGCAGATGAAACCTGGGAAATATTTTATTCAGGCTATTCTGGACTGGCATCATACAACCAGTGCCAATGTATATCAGGGATCGGGATATGATGGGTATGGACGGACGGATTATTATACAAAACAATACTATAATGTAGAGCATTCTGACCGACTTGAAAAGTTTATCACTATAGAAAGTGAAGGTGAAACTGTAAAAGTTTCATTGAAATAGGCCAGAGCAGTGTTTTAAACGACTTTCTCTTCTATTTTTCCATTGGTGAGAAGTAGAGGAGAAAGTCGTTTTTTGTTGTGGTATTTTATTAGAAATCTTATTTGCTTTTTGGTTTAGGATATACCTGATGTGTATTAGCCCATTCCTGCCATACTTTATCCAATTATTGGACTGTTCTCTGTCAAATACTCGCCATCTTCAGGTTGGTTTTCAGCCTCAGGTATTTTGCTGATTTCTGCCTGATGATTATAATATCCTGTTAACAGAGAGGCATGATAGGACAACAATGGGAAGTATTGTAAAACTGTGTAAAGTGTACTCTATTATTGGCCAGGTAGCAATAGTAGGTGTTTTAGCATCTATAACAGCCTACAGCGGAGAAGCTCAGATCATCTTACAAAGGAAGTTGCGACAGGAACACCTTTAACCAGCGTCTGATATACAACACAGTATCTTTCTGTTAATTTCTCGATACTTTGCAGCTGCTCTGTAGATAGTTCAGCATCTAGGTCAAAAGAAAGACGAATAGCCTTAAATCCTACAGATGCCTCTTTGGACACGCCCAATGTACCACGAAAATCCAGATCACCTTCTGCTTTGATTGTTCCTCCTTTTATCTCGACACCAATGGCTGTTGCTACTGCCCGAAGAGTTACTCCTGCACAGGCAACCAATGCCTCCAGCAACATATCTCCCGAACAGGCCAGCAAACCAGTTCCACCTGTGGCTGGATGAAGACCTGCTTCAACTAGGGCTTTACCTGTCTCTACTTTACATGAAATACCTTCACCAATTATACCTTGGGCTTTGAGGGTAATCATCGCCACATCGGGTTGTTCTCTGTATTTTTCTTTTAAAGGAGCCTGCAGATTTTTAAGTTCTTCAGAAGTCATATAATCAAATGGTTGAAGTGATGGTTGTTATCAGTTATGGGAGTACCAAGTTTGTTAAAACAAGGTAGCACATTTTTATAAAAAAAGAATTTTGTTGAGATACAGGGTGGAATTTTCCATATATAGTGAAAAAACAAAACCATACAAACAGAGCCTTAAAAGCATAGATTGTATGGTTTTATAATGTCTTTTATCCTAAAAAAGATGAGGGGAAATCTTAAAAATCACCTCCTGCTCCACCACCACCAAATTTACCACCACCAAAAGATAAATCATTCTCAGGGGTTTGTGCATGTCCAAATGTTTGGGCAACAACCAGCGCCTCCGCTTCCAGAAAAACAGGTTTATTTGTATCTTCCGGTTCATAGGTAAAACCCGGAATCCCTTTTTTCAGATATTGAATGGCTACATAGGCTAGTACAAATAGAAACCCACCTGCCAGACTAGCTGCATAAGGAAGAGGCATTACGTAAAAATAGGTGCGGAAAGTGAATACGGCAAAGGCAACACAACCTAATCCTATCCAAAGCATACCACGATCTTTATTTTTCAAACCCAGATACATATAGCCAAGCGGCACTGATAGGGTGAAAGTCCAGAAGAACCAGCCCATTGGAACAACTGGCAATCCAAAAAGCTCTTCAGCACTTTCCTGAATAAACAGGAAGTTGCCACTCAGATAAAATGTAATCAGACTCACTATTTCCACTATCTGAAAATTGCCAGACCAATATCTCAGATGATGCAACTTCTGATACTTTCTTACTAAAAAGTAGGCAGTAAGTGAAAATCCTATTCCTGTAAATGGTAAAAGATACAATGCCAATCCGGGTATCTTATTGACAATAAGCAACATAATGGTTAGCAGACAACCATAGGCTAACAGGGTGAGAATCCGATCTATATAACGGACTGCTCCAATTACAAGAAACGGCAGACCTATACAAAAGTAGGGGATAGGATCATCTATATATGGAGATAGTAAGCACATTCCTGCAATCATTTCTCCTACAGTTGTGTACAGTAATATATCATCTATACCACTGGCATAATGATGACGTCTTTTAATGAATGATTCTAGAATAAAGAAGCATCCCATACTCTGTATGAGATAAAAAAATCCCACAATACCAAACATCTCATCACCGCCGGTTGCCAAACCTACTACTACCCAGAAAAATAATTGAGCAGCTCCCAGCAAAATGGCAGCGAAGAAGCCAAGACCAATACGAATAAAGGCATTGGGAGTGTAGAAACTTGCTGGATAGTGTTGCTGAATGAGGAAAGATTGTTCCTGTGTAATCAGATTCTTTTTAAACCAATTTTTGATTTGTTCCTGTATCTGGGTATTATCCAGCCAGTGAGGGTTATAGGCAAGCATATTTTTTTGTAGCAAAGTCTAGTTGAATTAAAAAAGATAGTGTAAACCTGTGGTTTTATTGCTCTGTGTTTTTAATACGCAAAATGGTTTTATACTTAAGCAGAAAGACAATAATAGCTGCACAGGAGCTCATAAAATAAAGTGTATAAAAATAGATATCCCCCTCATGTATTGTGTATGTATAGCTCCAACGAATCTGAAAGACCAGATAGGTAAGTGCAATGTACCCATATATTAAGGCTACTACCATAAAATAAAGAGATGCACGGTTGCGGGCGTACCAGATAAAAAATGTAGTTGTCAGAATCAGTAGAGGTAGAAATACCACCCAGGTCTCCAGAATCATTAAGCCACTCAGGCTGGCAATAAAGAGTATATGAATACCAAAGTTAAGATAGGTAAAAGCAAAATGTTTTTTCCGGTTTTGTTGTTCACTGAAAAAGGCAAGAGCACAAAGTATAACACCCAGGAGTACACCTGTCCATACAAGTTTAGAATCGCCAAAATCATTGCTGCTGAGAATATCAGCAGGGGTTACAGCAACACCCAGCCAGGATGCCAATGCTGTAATCGCAAGTGACAACGCCCCTCTGTGATCAAAAAAGTAAGCTACTCCAAAAAAGAATGTCATTGGAATAAAAGTAGCCAGACCATAGCGTGTACCAAAAATCTCATATTGATATTGTAGGTATCCTTCCAGAATCACAAACATTAAACAACCCAGCAATAGTAGATAGTCGTAATAAGGAGAAGCACTTTCTGTCTGCTGCCATGAAAACGGGACCCTGCTACGATACGTGTAGGCAAAACAGGCTATACAGATAGCTGCTATACCTCCAATAATAACTCCATGACCAATACTGTCTATATTGTCATAAATAAGCCATCCCAGCCCCAGATTTAATAAAATAACACCCAGGTACAATACAGTTTTCAGTTCCCAATGTAGAGAAAATGGCTTGCTGGCTTCATAGGATTCGATCTGTTTACTTTGTGTTTCAGAAATTAATCCCTTGGTACTAAGTTCATTCAGAATGTGTTTGTGCATGAAAGCGAAAGTACAGTGTCTGTAGCAGGAATGCAATAAGGTGTTGAGTATTACTCACCTATGTAATATAATCTGTACTTGTATGAGATTAATGGTGAAAAGTAACCTTTACAGAAAAATGGCTAAATGTCATTGTTTCGTATAAAAAAAGGTATGATAATTGCTTTTGGTCAATCACAAATTTCCCATGTTGTAAAAATCTGTAATTATACTGCAATTTATGTTAACTGTATACTCCAATGAAATTACTGAAACCACTTCTGCTTGCCACACTAGTCTTGTGGACATGTGTAGGATATGGTCAAATCGACAAAATTAAAAAAGCTTCACATTCCCATTCTTCCAGTGGCAGGGGGACTTCTGGCGACAATGGTCGTAGTGGAAACAATAGTGCGTTTGCTCTCTGGGCATTTTGGCAGGCTGGGAAAGGAATGATACTCTGGCAGATGTATCAGCTAAATCAAAAAGATACGATTCCTTCTATCATTTCGTTGGAAGTAATGCCTCAGGTAGGTATCCAGCCACCTGATAACTACTGGCTTCTACCACGAATTAGAGGTAACTGGGGCTTATTCTCTATGGACTTTCGTTATAACTTCCTGATGGAGGATGATGCGCTGGAAGGGAAGATCAAGTCATTAGGTACATTTGACTGGCAGATTGTTCAGCTAAATTTTGTAAATACACGTCCTGTTACAGTCCGGGCTGGCTTTGGAACCATGATAGAAAATTTTGGCGATCACAATGCTTATTTTGAATGGACACTAGGAGGGGATTTGCGGTTGAAAGAAGGTAAATTGGGTGGTGGCCTGGAGTATCGGGCTACAGAATCTCATTTCGGGATCATGCCTCGTCGGGAAATCAACGCCCGAGTGGAATATCAACTATTTCAGTGGCATCGATTGAAAGGGTATGGCACCCTTGGCGGAATATTTCAACGCTATTACAGTGATATAAATGTTTGGGGGATGCAGACAGGTTTTATCTTTCGTCTGCAATGAGTTGGTTTTTTGGATGATCTGTACGGAAAATGATCCCGCAATTTTCTCTTTTGGCTGCAAAGCTTTGTGAAAAAATGCAGACCTTTGCAGCAAACGAACAACGTGTATGTCAGAGAAGTTAACTACGGATGCTTTACAGTTTCTGCTTACAGAAACAATTTATATTATTCCAGAAGATTTGAGGAGTGTTTCTATTGTGGCAGAACCTAAACCAGAAATATCACAGCCTCAAGTCCCTAAATATGAGGCACAAAGTAAAACCATTGAAATCCCTAAGATTCCAGTAATTACTTCTCCTCCTTTGCCTAAGAATCGGAACCAGGTTGTAATTATTTACAACAATATAAAAGGCAATTTTCTGATTCCTGAAGACAAAGACTTGTTAAGCAAAATTCTATCATCTGTCAAACTTCGTCTGGAAGATGTAGATCTGGTCAATGCCAACACTCAACGTGATACCTTAATTGAAATCCTTAAAGATAAAGTTGTCAATCAGATTATTAGTTTTGGTATAGAGTTTCGGGAACTGGATATTCAGATTCCACTGGAAGCATACAAGACTACGTCTGTGGAAGGTGTAGATATTTTGTTGGTAGATAGCTTATTTGAACTACAACTGAATACTGATAAAAAGAAATTGCTCTGGAAGTGTTTGCAGACTATGTTTTTACAGAAGAAATAAAAGATTTTGAGAAAAGATGTGAATGACTATAGAATTAGCTAGAATACGTATTCTAGCTAATTCTTTTTTGTCCTATCTGTTTTATAAATGAATGGGATTAAGCAAATAAGTATAGGATAAAGAAAGGATATTTACTCTCAATTTTAATAATAACCTTACTTCAATAGTTGTTTTCAATAGTAACATGCTGATTATTGTGTACTGTGTGAATTTTTGCTTTTATTTCTTATTGGCGATAACTACAATCACGAATCCTACAAATCCAGCAATAAGATATTGAGTGGATGGAACTGAAATTAAAGAATGATACCATTTTTCTTTTTCCTCTGAAGCCTGTTGTTTGTTATCTGTATATATCCCAAATACTCCACCACATAATGGAGGCAAAGTATCCGGTGGGATGTAGTATATACATAAGTCATTTTTATACGGTGCGTAGTCACTGATATTTTCAATTTTACAAATATCTAATGCCCTTACAAAAGTCCAGTACTTAGCTGTATCTGAAAAATGAAATAAGACACCATTACTACTATCCTTAGACTGAACAATTTCCCGAATTCGTATTTGTGAATAATCAAGTTTAATTTTATCTGTCTCATTATCTCCGGTAAGAGTAATATGTGTATAATTCCGTTTTAATTGAAATGGATTAAAAATAAAGTCCGGCTTCCACCAGGAAATTAGTATTACTCGTTGACTTTCCCTCTTCTTCTGAGCATAATATATCTTTCCCAATAAGAACGGTGATACTAGTAGAATAATCAACCCGGGAACGTAATGGATTCTTTTATGGTTAGCATGTAAGAGATGCATGTGAGTTGGATTTTACATATAGATGCGGATGGAATAAAATTTCCATATTCGTGAATTCAAATATTTCACTATCTTTGCAAAAAAGTTCTTAGAATCCATCAGATAGCGGGAAATATTGGATTTTTCTCCGAAATGTTTGGCTGTCAGATGGGTTTCATGTTTTCTGAACCATGATTCAGGTGATTTTTGGATGGCCACGATTTTGACTTTTAATCCCATGCTTTCCTTTAATCAAGCATCTAGCGGTAAAAATCACATATCATGGCATTCTTAATCCAATTAATCAAAAGTTTAAAATGCAAAAAATTAAATTCTCAGAATTACCCCTCTCCGAAGAAATCCAACGTGCTGTTACTGACATGGGCTTTGAAGAAGCGTCGCCCATTCAATCCGAAGCTATTCCTGTTGCCTTAGAAGGCCGCGATGTTATTGGTCTGGCACAAACAGGAACCGGAAAAACAGCTGCATTTGGAATTCCTGCACTGGAGCAGATTGATGGCAGCAAAAGAAATACACAGGCATTGATTCTTTGTCCCACCCGTGAATTGGCTGTGCAGGTGACTGAAGAGCTAAAACGTCTTTCCAAGTATCTGAATATTCGTTGTGTGACTGTATATGGTGGGGATCCTATTGACCGTCAGATTCGTGCTTTACGTGAAGGTGCTCAGGTAGTAGTAGGTACTCCTGGTCGTGTAATTGATCACTTAGAGCGTAAAACGTTGAAGCTGGATAATGTAAAGATTGCCATTCTGGATGAAGCAGATGAAATGCTGGACATGGGATTCCGGGACGATATCGAGGGTATCCTGGAGCAACTACCAGAAGAACGCCAGACATTACTGTTCTCAGCTACTATGTCTAAAGAGATCATGCAACTGACCAAACGTTTTCAGCATGATCCAGCTATTGTAAAAGTGGTGCGTAATGAGTTAACTGCCGAAAATATTGAGCAGTTGTTCTTTGAAATCAAAGCTAAGGCTAAAATCGAAGTAATGTGTCGCCTCATTGATCTGTATCAGTTACAACAGATTGTTGTTTTCTGTAACATGAAAAGTAAGGTTGATGAAGTAGTAGAAGAACTGATTCGTAGAGATTATGGTGCAGAAGGATTACATGGAGATATGCGCCAGCAGGCCCGTAATCAGGTAATGACCAAGTTCCGTGCAGGAAATGCTACTATTCTGGTTGCAACTGATGTAGCTGCCCGCGGTATTGATGTGTCAGGTGTAGATGCCGTATTTAACTACGATATTCCTTTAGACCCAGAATATTATGTACACCGTATTGGTCGTACAGGTCGTGCCGGGAAGTCTGGTAAAGCCTTCACTTTTGTAGTAGGAAAAGAGTTTTATCGTTTACGCGAAATAGAAACCTATACTAAAAAACGTATTGAACGTGGTGTAGTACCTTCTTTTGCAGATGTAGTAGGAGTGAAGAAGGCCAAGTTTATCGACCGCATCAAGCAGGTAGTAGATGAAGGTGACCTGGATATATTTGCAGATATGATTGAACCATTACATCATGCAGGTATGTCAACTGAAGATATTATCAAGGCTTTGATCAAGATCAACATGGGAGCACAGAATAGTACCTATGATGATGCTGATCTGCTGGATTCTTATGAAAAGCCACGCTTCAAAGACCGTAACAACGGACGGGATGATCGTAGAGGCGGTTTTGATCGTGACAGAGATCGTCGTGGTGGCGACAGACGTTCTGATCGTAGCAATGGAGAGCAACGTGATCGTCGTGGTAGTGGCAATAAAGATATGGTTCGTTTATTTGTCAATGTAGGAAAGATGGACAGAGTTCGTCCAAATGATATTGTAGGAGCTTTAACTGGTGAGACAGGAGTGGCTTATGATAATATTGGACAGATAGACATCTACGAAAAATATTCCTTTGTAGAAGTCAAAAAACAAGATGTTCCTAAAGTAATTAAGGGAATGGAAAATAATACAATCAAAGGTCGTCCTGTTCGGATGGAAGTTGCAGGGGGAAAGTCCTAAGCTTTGAATCTCTGATATAATATAGAAAAAGCCCCGACTAGCAATAGTCGGGGCTTTTTCTGTTATAAGAATTTGTTATTTTTATTTTATTTGGCTTCTCCCAAAATATCTCCTAGTTTCGCTTCCAATGATTCACCTCTGAGGTTTTTTGCAATGATTTTTCCATTGGGATCAATAAGGTAGGTAGCAGGAATAGAACGAACCCCATAGGATTTGGCTCCTTCAGATGACCAGAACTTCAGATCTGATACATGCTTCCATGTTAACTGATCTTTCTCAATAGCTGCCAGCCAGTCTTTCTTTTCCCGATCCAGCGAAACACCAAAGATTTCAAAATTCTTATCTTTATACTTGTTGTAAATACGTACTACATTCGGATTTTCCATACGACAAGGTCCACACCAGCTTGCCCAAAAATCAATCAAAACATATTTGCCACGAAGAGATGATAATTTCAGTACATTACCATCTGTATCATTTAACGCGATTTCTGGTGCATTCTGCCCTACCTGAAGGGCTTTGCTGAATTCTTCCAGTTGAGCTGCATATCCATCTATTTCTTTAGCATACTTAGAAGTTGCCATTGATTTCTTGATGTTGGTAACAATAGGAAGCAGATATTTATATTCTTCTTCCGGATTTAAAACACCTGTATTTAATGCATACCACTGAGATAATCCTGGTTGCATCTGAGATACAATAGATTTAAACTGTTTCAGGTTCTCTTCGCGCATGTGATTAAGCTTCTTTTCTACATTCCGACGTCCACTTTCGCTTTTACTAAGTGCTGCCTCCTGCATTTCTTTCTGGAGAGCTCCTACCTTTTGTTGTGCCTCGTTCATCCAGGTTGTAACTTTTTGTAAGTCATCCATTGCAGGAGTGCCACTCATAGAAACCGCTCCAGTAGGTTTGTTACCATCCACATTAACAGTCAAATTCTTGTTTTCAAGAACAATCAACACCTTCTGTGTATTGTAAAAGTTCAATACATAGAAGTCTGGTTCTTTGACTGTGCCCTTGAATGTGAACATATTATTCTTATCCAGACCAGCTGAATCAACGGGAACCAGCTTGTTATCCTGAATCTTCCATAATTGTACCTTGGCTTTGCTTAATGGAAAGCTTACTTTTCCTGTAATGACATAGCCGTCTCCCTGAGGCTCATTGGCAGATACTTCATTGGCTGCATGGCCTGCACAGGCCATTACAAGCATCCAGAAGAGTGATAGAAGAGTAATTTTTTTCATGATTTTATATACTATAAACATTGACTATCGGTATATGATTAAACAGGGTTAGAGCGGACTAGAGAACATATCTACTAATTTTCAGATAATGTCTTAATTAGTAGTTGATTGGCTAGTTTAGGATCGGCTTTTCCTCCGGATTTTTTCATCACTTCACCCATAAACATTCCTACCAGATTTTTTTTCCCGTCAAATTTATACTCTTTTACTTTTTGTGGGTTTGCTGCCAGTACTTCGTTGATGATAGTTTGTAAGGCATTGTCGTCATTCTGTTTCAGCAGGTTATTTTCTTCTGCAATCTGTTGTGCCGTTTTGCCAGGCTGTTGAATCAGCAACGGAAATACCTGATGTGCAGCTATGGTATGGCTAATTTTATCTTTATCAATTAACTCAATCAAACCTGACAAAGTTTCCGGACTTATCGGAAATTGAGCTATATTCAGATGATTTTCATTTAGATACGATTTGATTTGTCCCATTACCCAGTTTGACGCTGCTTTGTAGTTGGTTGTATGACTACATACTTTGTCAAAATATAAAGCTACTTCTTTAGTGTCTGTTAACACTGTGGCATCATACTCAGGTAACTTATAGGTAGTAACGAATTTCTCATGCAATTCGTGTGGAAGTGCAGGCATTTGTGCCTTTATGTCTGCCAGCCATTCCTCTGAAACAACGAAAGGGGCTAAGTCCGGATCAGGAAAATAGCGATAGTCGTTCATAGTTTCTTTGGTACGCATGGAATATGTTCTGCCATCTGTAACATCAAATAGGCGGGTTTCCTGAATAATCTTCTCTCCATTGGCTACAGCACGCTTTTGACGTTCGATTTCCACATCTATTGCTCGTTGCACATTCCGGATAGAGTTCATGTTCTTAACCTCTACTTTTGTTCCCAATACTGTACTTCCTTTGGGCATTATCGAAATATTTGCATCACAGCGTAGGGAGCCTTCTTCCATATTCCCATCACAGATCTCCAAATAACGTACCAGTTTACGCACTTCCGTCAGATAAGCAGCAGCTTCTTCAGATGTTTTCATTACTGGATCAGTTACAATCTCAATCAAAGCTGTACCTGCACGATTATAATCTAAGAGAGTATCTGTTTCTTCTTCAGAGTGTATCGACTTCCCTGCATCTTCTTCCAGATGTATATGGTGTAGTTGGATAAACTGTTCACCATTTTTGGTTTTGATAGTTACACCTCCGCCTACACAGATAGGGGTCTTGTCCTGTGAAATCTGATAGCCTTTCGGAAGATCAGGATAAAAATAATTTTTGCGGGCAAATACATTGTATCGTGTAATTTCAGAACCACATGCTAATCCCATCTTAATCGCAAATTCTACTGCTTTCTTGTTGAGTTTGGGCAATGTTCCAGGATAACCTAAGGTAATGACACTGATATGAGTATTAGGGGCATCGCCAAATACAACGGCATCAGCTGCAAAGATCTTGGTGTTGGTTAGCAGTTGACAGTGTACTTCCAATCCGATGACAACTTCGTATTCCATTCAAATTGAATTGTTGAGAACTATATGCAAAAAATAACTAATCCTGCTTCTCTTATGTGACACAAAGGTAGAGAAAAAAGCACGGAAAGGTAGGCATTTTTATGGAACTTAGCTGAAAATGAAAGACAATTGTTCGAATTTGATCTTTATAAAAAACATTCTTTGTAAAGAATGTATAGAACGTATATCGGATATGTTGCTTTTAACAGATCTGTATATATAAACAAAGGTTGAGTAAAGTGTTATTTTATCTGTCTGGTAATGGGATGATTTTATCCCTATTTAATAGCTTAATCAAATTTTTTTCGGAATATATTGTTATATCGGAAAAAGGCGATATGTTTGTGCTATGGATTCGGTAGAAGTATTTAAAGCATTATCCAATAAAACCCGATTGCAAATTTTGTCGTGGCTTAAAGATCCGGAAACACATTTTCCTGCGCAGGAACAAATGTCTTTAGATTGCCATGGTGTATGTGTAGGGCAGATACAGATAAAATGTGGACTGAGTCAGTCTACAGTATCCGAATATCTGTCTTTGTTACAAAGGACTGGATTGGTAACAGCTACGCGGGTAGGTCAGTGGACCTATTATAAACGCAATGAAGAGGGAATAAAGTTATTGGAGCAATTCATTCAGAATGAAATATAACTGAATGATAGATCGCTTTTTATTTAAATATAGATATCGGATTTTATCGAATTGCCGATTAGCGTTTTCCCAAGGGCCAAATCAGTTCCATCCACTATGATGGTATTGGTTTGTATGTAAACTCATAAGTTTAACCATGAAAAAAGATATATTGTTTCAACCATTTACGTTGAAATCATTGCATTTGAAAAATCGTATTGTCATGGCTCCCATGACACGTTCTTTTTCACCCAACGGTATTCCTACAGAAGAGGTAGCTACTTATTACAGCAAACGTGCAGCAGCTCAGGTAGGATTAATTTTATCAGAAGGTACAGTCATCAATCGTCCTTCGTCTTCTAATGATCCGAACATCCCTCATTTTTATGGAGAGAAATCTTTAGAGGGATGGCAAAAAGTAATACAAGGTGTGCATCAGGCAGGTGGTCAGATGGGGCCACAGATATGGCATATGGGTGTGATGTATAATCACCATTCCGGATGGGTGCCACCAGTACCTTTTGAAGGCCCTTCTGGATTAAACAAGCCAGACTTTACCAATGGTGTGAGCATGACCGAAAAGGACATCTATGATACTATTGATGCCTTTGGTCAGGCTGCTGCCGATGCCAAACGTCTGGGATTTGACTGTGTGGAACTGCATGGCGCACACGGCTATCTGATTGATCAGTTTTTCTGGGAAGGAACCAACCTACGCACAGATGAATTTGGTGGAAAAACAGTAGTAGAACGTAGCAAATTTGCGATTGAAGTGATAAAAGAAGTTCGTCGGCGGGTAGGAGAGGACTTTACTATTATTCTTCGTTTATCTCAGTGGAAACCTCAGGATTACACCTTTAAACTGACAAGAACTCCACAAGAAATGGAAGCTTGGTTGACACCTCTTGCTGATGCCGGAGTGGATATTTTCCATTGCTCACAACGGCGTTTCTGGGATTCCGAATTTGATGGATCTGATTTAAACTTTGCAGGTTGGGCTAAAAAGCTAACTGGTAAAGCTACAATTACAGTAGGCTCAATCGGATTGAGTGGAGAATTTCTGGCTGCCTTCAAAGGCGAAAGTTCGCAGCCTCAGTCTATAGAACAGTTATTGGAACGTATGGATAGAGGAGAGTTTGATCTGGCTGCAGTAGGACGTTCATTACTGGCTGATCCAAACTGGGTAGAAAAGATTCGTGATGAACGTACTGCTGAACTGAAAGGCTTTACAAAAGAAGCACTGGCCGCATTACTATAAACCACTATATTTTTTTGATAAACCTCTGGATGTATGGCAATCATATATCCAGAGGTTTTTTATGATAGAAGAAGCAGTTGCTACAAGTTATAACACCCGTATTTAACCATATTTTGAATTATTTAGTTGACTGTGAGTGTCTTAATAAAAAGTGGTCAGACTTATAACACAAACAGGATACCTATAGGGTATCCTGTTGCAGGGGATTGATCTATATACTTGTGTAGGAAATGGCATTAATTCTATTTCTGAATATCCAAAATCAGGCAATCCATTTACGCGCATCTTCTACTTTGGCGCCAAACTTTCCATCTCAACTTTTACATAGACACTGTTCTTTTTCAGTATACCGGATTGTGCAATAGACAGAGCCACTGGTTCTCTGAAAATATATGGGTTCCATAATCAGGGATAAGGTAAGGGCAAAAGATAAGTACAAAGGAGTAAGCAACTTTTTCTTGCAACTCCTGTTGTATGATATAGGTGGTTAAGGATAAAATCGGAGAATATGTCAGGCTGCTTTGTGTATGTTCAGACCTGAGATCCAGTGAATAGCATCTATACGGTTTTGGAAAAACTCTGTGATAACAGTTTTGCCTGCTTCTTCCTGTTTCTTTTCTGCGTGGTTTTGTATGTTTTTGGCTGCCACTTTATTGAATACATCTTTGCCTACTACAGTGGCTACATAGCGCAGGTTCATTTTGGTTGTGTAGATCTCTATCTGTGACTGTATCCATCTTTGCAACTCCAGAGAGAGAACTCCCATTTGGCTTGTATCTATCAGATAAGCTGTTGCCTGCTTTTGGGCTAATAGCTCTAATCCTGCCAGTGCACCTTTCTTAAATAGATCTGCCTTAACAAACTTCATATCCCATACAGCCGTAACCAGATTTAAGCTTTCGTTATAGGAAAGAGTTAGATAATCTTCTTTAAAATATTCCATAGCTTTTTATATATACTTTCATTCATAGATAACCTATTTAGGCGATAGGTAAGTGCTTGGAAACTGATAAAAGATTATTTATTATGTAATATTTCTGAGAAAATATATAATCATGTAGGCTGGTTATATTTTGATAGCTGACAATATAAACCTGTTATTGGAATAAAAAATACAAAGTGGAGACTATAAACAAGTGTAATCGCTATGAAAAGTCCTATTCAGTTTTGTGCAGGATTCGCAGCTGTAGAGTTACTGTTAGTAGTTTTTCTTCTCGTATTGGATGTAAAGATGAAAGTTTATCCTGGAAAATATATACAACATCTTGATATTGAAGAATTGCTATTAGTTAGATATACCAATAGTAGAATCTCAAAGGTAAGCAGGCACATTTTCAGAATTGAAAGAAATTTTTTGCAATAGTGTTGCATTTTGGTTTGGATGTGTATATTTGCAACTATGTTGTACTTAGCACCACTAAACTGCCTCTTTAATGCTTAAAAAGTTACCATTTTTACTTCTTCTTGTCCTTGTTTCACAGATCGTAAATGCTCAACATGTGCTTACCGGAAAAGTTACAGACCCATCCGGAATACCACTTCCACATGCAAATATTAAGTTGAGTTCTGGTACTGCCTCAAAAGGAACACATAGTGATGCAAATGGATATTTTGAGTTTACTAACCTGCAAAGTCAAGCTTATTCCTTGATTGTTAGTTCGGTAGGGTATCAAACTAGTGAGCAAATTGCGACTATTCAGCAGGCAGATTTGGTAGTAAGTATTACATTGATACCACAAACAACAGAATTGCAGGGTGTTGAAATTGTCGGACGTTCCCAAAGGAATTATACCAGTGACTATAGTTTTTCAGCTACAAAGATTGCCATTAGAAATAAGGATCTCCCGCAGTCTGTATCTACAATAACCAAGGAGTTGATCACCGACCGACAGGCATTCCAACTGGCAGATGCTGTGAAAATAGCCAGTGGAGTAATTCCTTCCAGCTTTTATAACCAATATGCAATCCGGGGGATCAGTCAGAACGAGGAAGGGCAGATTATTAATGGTCTGCGTACCCGGCAGTATTATTTTTTGCAGCCTCTTACTAGCAATATTGAACGAGTAGAAGTGTTAAAGGGGCCCGCATCAGTGACTTTCTCTAGTGTTGATCCGGGAGGAAGTATTAATATGGTTACCAAAAAGCCTCTTGTTGAAGATCGTAAAGAGATAACTTTGGGTGCTGGTAGCTTTAGCACTATCCGTGGAGCACTTGACTTTACCGGGCCATTAAATGAATCTAAAACGTTGTTATATCGTCTTAACGGAGCCTACCAGGAAGCCCGTTCCTATCGTGATCTGATATCCAATAAGGCTATTCTCATTTCTCCTTCATTCAGTTACATTCCCAATACAAAAACAGCCATTAACGCAGAGGTAATTTTTAGTAATTTGAATGGGAATCTGGATAGAGGACAACCCATTTTTGGTGCTATAGCAGGAAAGACCAATCTGAATAGCACTCCTATTAGTTTAAATCTGGCCGCTCCTACAGACTTTTTCAAATCCAAAGAGTTGATTCTGATGGGGAGTTTTGCACATAAATTCACAGAGAAACTAAGTTTGAATGTTTCCTATATGAAGCAGACCTGGGCAGAAGATTTGCAAGAGCATCGTACCACCAATGCTTTTGCGTCAGATACAGCAGGTAACGCTGTTACAAGTCTGGTAAGCATGCAGTTTGTGCAGCGAAAGCAATTCTGGAGCACAGATAATCTGAATGCCTACTTTACCTATGATTTTCAGCTTGGAAAAACTTCGCACAAACTGGTAGCCGGATACGATATGCAGTACTGGTACAAGCTGAAAGGGGGAGGACAAAATGCTGCCCGTGGATTTTTACTGAAAGATGGCTCTGTGACAGGAAGTTTTGTTAAAACGAATGCTGGCAATTACCAGACTATTACAGTTGGAAATAAGATATTGCCACGTCCCAATGTAAATTATTTTGACCTGAATAATCCAACCTATACTATTCGCAATCTGAATGAATACATACTTAATGCCAGGACGGCTATCCCGTCTGCATTAACTAAAACGGAGGCAGTGTATATACAGGAACAAATCCGAATAGGTAAGTTCTCTGCATTGCTTAGCCTGAGAAATGAATGGTTTGAAGATATTACCAACTACAATGCTCCCAAACAAGCATCTTTTTCCAACGCTGCTCTGATTCCCCGAATAGGTGTAACATTTGAAGCAAGTCAGAGTGTAAATGTGTATGGAACCTATCTGCAAGGGTACCAGCCTCAATCCAATACGGTTACGTTGATGCCAAGTACAGGTGGTTATACGTGGACAGATCAATCTGTTGCTCAGTTTAAACCATTGATCAGTGATTTAAAAGAAATCGGGATGAAAGCTACCTTAGTAAAAGGCAGAATTACCATTAATTCCGCAATCTATGAGATCAATCAGAAGAATATTCTCATGAATGCCAATGATCCGAACAACCCTGATTTACTTGTGCAGAGGGGAGCTGACCGAAGTCGTGGGTTTGAAGTAGATCTTGCAGGGTATATTCGTTCTAACTGGCAGATCAATGCATCCTACAGCTTTATTGATGCAACAATTGTGATGGATCGGAATGAGGAATTGATCGGAAAGCGTAAAGAGAATACACCCAGACACAGTGGCAATCTATGGACCCGATATAATTTTGATGAATCATCTGTTTTGAAAGATCTCGGCATAGGATTAGGTATGCAGGCACAAGGAAGTCGTATTCCCTGGTTCTCAAGAGATTTCGAAGTACCTGCTTTTGCTGTATTTGATGCTGCAGTTTATTATACACCCGGAAAAAGCAATATGCAAATAGCTCTTAATTGCAATAATGTACTGGACAAAACCTACTGGATTGGAGCTCAGAATTATACTCGTCTATTTCCTGGTGCACCTAGAAACTTTATTCTGACAGCAACCTATAGATTTTAGAAGTCTGATTTATGGAAAAGCACTTAGCCTATAAATATATACTTTCATGCGATTTTCTGTTTTAAAAATTTTGTCCCGGCAGGTTTATAGAAGTACTATCAAAAAACGAAGCACACTCTGGCTGATCGGGATCTTTAATCTGATGTTAGGGTTTGCAGTAGTGTCAGGATATCAAATACTGACAACTCAGCAACAGATAGTAGACAAATATAGCCAGCAGGTGCGTCATCGTTGGGAAAAAAGTCCTGATAAGCATCCTCATCGAATGGCACACTATGGATATGTGGCTTTTCGTCAGAAGTTTCCGTTGAGCTTCTTTGATTTTGGAATGAATAGCTATGTAGGTAATGCTGTTTTTCTGGAAGCCCATAGGCAAAATACCGTTAATTTTTCAGAGGCCAGCCTGTCTAACGGATTGTTACGGTTTGGGGAGATTTCGGCTGGTTTGATTTTACAGCTTTTGCTGCCACTGGTGATTTTTTTCTGGGGATTCGATCTGATATCTGCTGAACGTGAAAATGGAACTCTCCGGATTTTACTCACGCAAGGTATCAGTTGGCCTGAATTAATTATGGGTAAATGTTTGGGACTGTTTTCTGTATCGCTGACCATCTTTGTTCCTGTGGTGGTTATAAGTCTCATTTTATTGTTTAGTAATGGGGCTATAGGTGATAATTGGCAGTCATTAGGTTACTTTGCTATACTGATTGTCGGCTATTTGGTGTACTTACTTATTGTTTCGTTGCTGGCTGTTTTTGTTTCTGCAAAAAGTAATACTTCCAAATCTGCACTGACTAAACTAATCGGTTTTTGGTTGTTCTTTACACTAATACTCCCAAAAATTTCACTGGTAATAGGGCAGAACTTGTATCCTTCGCCATCTAAGGTTGAGTTTGATACAGCCGTAGAACACGAACTATTGGCTCAGGGAGACAGCCACAATCCTAATGATCCTCATTTTAAAGTGCTAAAAGATTCCCTGCTACAAGCATATGGCGTAGATTCTACCCATAAATTACCATTCAATTATGGTGGCTATGTGATGCGGGAAGGAGAAAGACTCAGTGCCGAAACATATAAAAGACATCAGGCAAAGCTGGTAGCGATTTATCAAAAGCAACAGAATGTAGTGCGACTGACTGCTTTGTGCAATCCCTTTATGGCTATCAAAAATCTGTCAATGGCACTCTCTGGAACTGATTATGCCACTTACCATGATTTTGAAAATCAGGCTGAGGCATACCGCTATAAGTTGGCTCAGACAATGAACGAACTGCAAATCAAGCTAATCAGTAATACCACCAAAGGTTCATCAGGCAAGCAGGCTATCATTAACCGGAAGCACTGGGCTGAGTTCCCTGATTTCAGCCATCATTTCCCCGCCTTTATCCTTGTTTTTCAGCAGGAGAAACTTGCTATTTTCTCTCTGATCATTTGGATATCAGGGTTGTATTTTCTGGTAACGCTATCTTCCAAGCATTTTAAAGCATTCTAATTATGACAGGGTTACTGATTAAAAACTTCGTTCGTTCAAAAGGACTAATGACAGGGCTTTTGTTGTTATTTCTCTCTGGCTTGATAAGTTTGAATGTAGGTAAACATTTTCTTGAAAAGAATCAACAGCTTATTCAGCAGACAGCCCACTTCCAGCAGGAAAACATAGATCGGAATGTGAAATATGTCAATAAGGAAATAGGGCTTTTATTATACTATGTTCGTTTTGGCCTAGCAAATCATACTCCCAATCTCGCAGGTCTTTCTATTGGGCAACGGGACATTAATCCGGCTGTACTAAGTGTCACCATTCGTAATCTGGAAGAACAGAAATATACTACCGATCTGATGAACCCAATGTATCAGCTGATTGGCAATCTGGATTTTAGTTTTGTGCTGATATACTTTTTTCCACTAATCATCATTGCGTTTTGTTTCAATCTGATTTCAGAAGAGAAAGAAGAAGGAACCTGGAGTCTGGTACTGAGCCAAGCAATTAGTCCATTGAAGATGTTAAGGCTAAAGCTATGTATCCGGTATGTAAGTGTGCTTACAGTGCTATTGTTATTGCTGGTTATCGCTAAATTTTATTTGGCTATTCCTGTAGATAATGCTTTTGTTGCCTTTGGCCTGACCGCTATTTTATATATAAGCTTCTGGTTTAGTGTGTCCTGGTTGATTGTATCGTTTCACAGAGACTCAAGTTACAATGCTTTGTTACTACTTATTGTATGGGTAATGCTCACCATCGTAATTCCTGCTTCCGTTACTACAGTCATAGTTTATAAATATCCTGTACCTGAAGCATTCGGAACGGTATTGGAAAGCAGGGATGGATATCATTCCAAATGGGATCAGCCAAAAGAGCCAACCATACAAAAATTCCAGAAGCATTATCCGCAATTTAACCGATACAAGCATCCGGAAGGAAAAGACTATAGCTGGCTTTGGTATTATGCCATGCAACAGATGGGAGATGATGAAGCTGCTGTGCATGCAACAGATTTGAAAACAAAACTTCGGAAACGGGAGGCAGCCAGTTCGGTTATTGGTTTGTTTGTACCTACGATTCATACACAGCAAATATGTAATCATCTGAGTCAATCAGATATGGCTAATCACTTGAACTTTATAGAAGAAGTGGAAAAGTTTCATGAACAGAAACGTTTGTATTTCTATCCGAAAATATTTACAGACTTTGCCATTGCAGATGAAAACTGGAAGGCATTCCCGCTTGCGTATTTTCAGGATAAGGTATCTGTCAATTGGAGTTTGGTTCTGATTCCCGTTTTTAGCATCTGTGTTATTTGTGTGGTCTGGGCAGGAGTTAATTTTAGAAGACCATTGGAACGCAATGCACGTTATGAGTAAATTATTCATTGTAAACAAGTATATGCTTACTGCTAAAAATCTCACTAAAAAATACGGAGAACATATTGCTCTCCACAACTTGAATTTGACTATTGAGGCTGGCGAAATATTTGCTTTGCTGGGTCAGAATGGAGCAGGTAAAACTACTACTATCAATTGTTTTCTGGGTTTTGTAGAACCTAGTAGTGGTCAGGCGATTATCAATGATATTTCGGTGACACAAAATACAGCTGAAACCAAAAAGTATCTGGCTTATATCCCTGAAACGGTAATGCTGTATGGCAATCTAACCGGCATTGAAAATCTTGAGTTTTTCTCTCAGCTAGCCGGATTTCGTTATTCGAAAGAAGAACTATCGGGCTTTCTTTCCAAGGCAGGCTTACAAACAACAGCACATAGTCAGCGGGTAGGGGGGTATTCAAAAGGGATGAGGCAAAAGGTTGGAATTGCCATTGCGATTGCCAAAAAAGCTAAGGTGTTACTGCTTGATGAACCTACCAGTGGGCTTGATCCGAAAGCTTCCAACGAATTTTCTGAAATCCTAAAAGAACTGTCGCAGCAGGGAACAGCCATCCTGATGGCTACACATGATATATTCCGTGCCAAAGAAGTAGCTCATCGTATCGGAATTATGAAGCAGGGTCATCTGGTTTCTGTGATTGATTCCAGAGATATTTCTGCAACAGAATTAGAGCAGTTGTATTTGCAAATGGTATAATTCGAAAGCAGTCTGCCAGTATGATTTTGGTAGACTACTTTCAAATCATTTATACTACAAGTAGACTGGATTATACTGTCACTGGGTAATCTCTAACGTACCTTTGGCAATCTGCTGTTTTATACTGATAAAAGATGGATTGTTTCCCTCTTCCCATTGCTGGCCTCTAAATATAAGTGTAAAGTATTGATAGCTACCTGATCTAATACTGATGTTTAGAGTGTCATCTTTGGAGGGTGTATAATCAAAATCAAAACAATTGCCTTCATTTAGTAACTGTGCAATCGTCTCTGCCGTAATCCCACTGCCCAAATCTTGGGTTGGACCCATAACTCTTCCAATAAGGTGTTCTTTTTTAAGTCCTACCAGACGTGACAATACCCACATATAGGTGTCTTTCGGATCTGGAGTTCCTTCAGGTGTATCAATGCAAGTACAAAACTTTACTTGAGAAGTATTTTCACACATAGAATCATAGACTTTGGTGGGTTAGAAATTTCTGCTCAAATACATAGTATCTGACTAGTTAACTGTAAACTTATAATTTTTGCGGATATACCAAGATATAATGGAAAAGCCTATTTTAATAAAAAAGAAGTTAATACTACCTCTTCATAATTAAACAGGCAGCCATTTATCAACAAGGTGTCTTTATCCTGTAAAATCGTCACTCAGCTTCTTTTTTGATAAGGCCTGTTATAAATACTAGTTTTTTACATTTTATCTCCTTACTTCTTTCTAGTACCTACATGCTCTGACTATGGAGATAAGTGTAGTTGTATATTATTTTTCTATTGCTTCTTCTACTTTTTGTGTTTTACTCATTAGTTGCTGCCAGAGTGGATCAACTAATATCTCAGGTGATGGATAATGCTATTAATTAACTTGTCAATTTTCTGCAGTTGGACGATTTCTTCTGGTGTATATACTTTGTAAAACCATTTGTACTCAGTTTTATAAATTTCACCCCACTGATCAAAAAGTTCAAAAGGGATGTGTACAGAAGGAACGGCTTGTTTATATTGTTGTTGTTCCTGTTCAGAACTGAACGTATCAAGCAAACCTAACATTTTGCGACGATAAGTAATATAAAGTTTTTCGTTCTGAGGCATTGCACACTTATGTAAAAGGAGTGAATCTCTTTTGATGAATTGTTGTTTGTTCAGATTCAACCTCTTCTTCTGGAATATAGGTAGGTACAATAGGCTGAACAGATGAGTCAGTAGGATAAGGGTAGCGTTTGCCAAAGCTAGACCAGCCAGAACTCCAGTATAAAATTACTTCTTCCCAAAAAGGAATATGCTTTTCTATCGCTGTCTGACGATCATGTGCAAAAATATCGTTTATTTCTTTGGGAAGTTCTGTATACCATTCCTGGTCTTCCTGATCAAAGACCCACTCATACATGTTCAGATGATCTCCCAATTCATGCAACAAATAACTTCTCAGATCCCAGCCATATACAATAATATCTGATCCCCAGACAGAGAGTATAGGATTACCTGCCTGATAGGGCTCACTTACCATAAACCTGTGACTTTTCAATGGAAGTAAGGTAGGGGCTTGTTTATACCACTCTGTAAAGATGGCTTCTTTTTCTGTTTCTGATTGAGGCCTTTTTCCCCAGGATTTTATCCATACTCCATTCATACCTTTGACATCTTCCAGAACTGTTCGGTAAGGCCACTCCAGCCTGCTCCGGATTTCCTGTTCATCCGTGAACCAGTTATAGAAGAAAGGCCGCTCTTCTGTAATCTCTTCTTCTCCATTTTCAGAAGAATCTGTATATCGGATCACTTCTTTTCTGTCAATGGTATGGAGAATCTTTAAAAACTCACGATGGTCAGGTGTAAACCGGATTGCATACTTTTTTTCAATCTCATCAATCTGAGTTTCTTCCATTCCAATCCATTTAGCACCTCGTATCCAATCTTCACAAACAAAGTCATCTGAGTCTACATCTGTATTTGCATTCCAGAATGCTTCTGTACGTTCTTTGAACCAGTATAAAAACTCTGTAATGTTTTCAGGTATCGTTTGCATAGGGATATCTGTTTGATTGGTCTGCAAACTAAGGGATGCCGTACGCAGTCTATTTGCGCAGAAATTGAATTTTTAATAAAAAAGTTTTGGTGTGTATATGAGAGAAAATGCCATGCTATCATGAATAAGTTTTTATACTAATTCTATACAGTTATTTGTGTAGTCTTCTGTAATCTTATTGCAAAAGATGAAAAGATGATCAGGTAGTCGTTGAAACTAAAACTACAGGGAGAGTGGAAGGTCGTAAATCTAGGATAACACTGGCATAGAATAACACTTTTTTGTAGTTTTACCAAAGTAGGTTGTTTAATAGATGTTGTACTCTATATAGTTACCTTCTGCATGAAAACGCAAACGAGTACATCCACTACATATATTCCGAAAGGTATTCTGAAAGAATTTGTTGGTTCTATTGTACATCTGAACGGACTGGGTACAGGGATTGCGCTTCAGCGAGTATATCAGACAATCGTAATTAATATAGGTGCCAATTTTTTTAACTCTGATCCCTATACTACAGAACCTTCAAAAGAACATTTACCTGCTATCTGGATTAATGGAAAACATGAACATCCATTTGCATTAGAAAATCCAGGTGTCATATCTCTATATGTAATTGGCATAAAGCCCGGTATGTTGCCTTATTTTTCTCGTGTACCTGTAGTTGAAACCAACAGCCAGGCACTATGTGCTACCTATTGGGCTGAATCAGATATATTTACGTTGAGAGAACGATTGTTGGAATCTACAGATGTACAGACAGGTTTTGAATTAATAGAAGCATATTTTATTAGCAGGCTTGAAGGTAAAAATTTTCTATTGCTTCCAAAGATTCATTATTTAAGCAAAGCTATAACCAACAATACTGTAGCGGAAATTTGTGCCACAATGGGTTGTACACGAAAGAAGTTAAGGACAGATGCTATTCAATATTTTGGAGCTCCGGTCAAAAACATGCAAGGGATTATACGTTTTGGACAGCACCTGACTGCTATAGCCAGTCAGCCACATCAGTCTCTATCTTCACTACATTCATTCTATGACCAAGCACATTTTATCAAGGATTTCAAAGTCCGAACGGGTATGACTCCAGGTCAGTATCGTTTGCTTTGCCAAAAATACTCCCAAATCCGATACAATCCCAATTTTATTCCTCTTCCCAAGGAAACATTTTTACAATTTATTGCCAGCCATCCGGACTAACTTTGTTCAGTAATAGTTACTTAAACCCTTACTGACATATGACAGAATCAACCCACCCTGTAGTATTTTTTGATATTGGTTGTAAAGACCTTGACAAAACAACTACATTCTACCAAAGCTTATTTGGCTGGACACCCTCTGGTATCCCATTTGCTAATCTACTCAACACTGGTTCTCTGGAAGGCATTCAGGGACAGATTACAGCATTGGGACACGAACCACATAATTATGTGATTGTATATATACAGGTAGATGATATCAGTTCACATTTAGACAGAATTATAGCTGCAGGTGGACAAAAACTGGTTGGTCCGGTAACACTCCCTAATGGAAAGCAATTTGCCTGGTTTAAAGATTTGGAGGGTACTACAATGGGTTTGGTGACAAAGGTATAGATAGTGTTTATTCGAAATATTCCATAACCTATGGATTTATAAGAACTTAATACTAATACTAAAAGCCGGCTTCTATAACACCGGCTTTTAAATTTTTTAAAGATGCATAGAAAATAGTTTATTGGTCTTAATTCGACTTGGGAAAGGTCTCTTTAAATAGTTGTATTTTGCTTGTTGTAAGTACTATAAAGTTTTGAAAAAATCATTTCAGGGAAATGTGATTACAAAAAGTATATCCAATTGACACAAACTATAGTGAGCATTTTTTTAGTGAGCTGGGTAGTAGATAAAAAGGATAACTTCATCTTACTGAGAGTAATTGTATTTTCCGTTTAATACCTATAGTTATCTGGTGTGATGGAATAAATAACCAATTATACCTTGGGTATATCTTTTTTGTTAAAAAAATGCTGAATGTGATTAGTTTTCCACCATAATCAGATTTCGGTGAAGTTTGGCTTGCAGTAATTTTAACTCCTCCTATGTTGATGAAAAAAAGAGTAACAGTTTGTATTGGTATCCTGCTCACAATAGTTAGTTCTATTCATTTATTTGCGCAAACCAAAAGTGTTGACCGACCCAATGTAATTGTGATCTATTCTGACGATCAGGGTACCCTTGATCTGAATAGTTATGGTGCCAAAGATCTCAAGACGCCTAACCTTGACAAGCTGGCAAGTGATGGTACACGTTTTTCTAACTTTTATTCGGCTTCACCCATCTGTTCTCCTTCACGTGCTTCACTGCTTACCGGTCGATATCCGCAACGTGCTGGTTTAGTAGATAATGCTTCGGGTAGTTATGGCAACGGAGCTGGAATGCCCGGCAGCCAGTATACCATGGCAGAACTATTTAAAGATGCAGGGTATACTACCGCTCACATTGGAAAATGGCACATGGGTTATTCACCTGAGACCATGCCAAATCAGCAAGGCTTTGAATATTCCTTTGGTTTTATGGGTGGATGTATTGATAGCTATTCGCATTTTTTCTACTGGTCAGGATCTAACAGGCACGACCTATGGCGGGATGGAACCGAAATATGGCAGGATGGTAAATATTTTCCGGACTTGATGGTTAAAGAAGCAGGTAAATTCATGAATTCTAATAAAGGCAATCCATTTTTTATGTACTTCGCTATCAACATGCCTCATTATCCTTTACAGGGTGAAAAGAAGTGGCTTGATTATTATAAGGATCTCCCTTCACCACGCAAAATGTATGCAGCCTCTGTCTCTACAATGGATGAGAAAATTGGTTTGTTGCTACAGGAGTTGGAAGAGCTAGGTTTGGCAAAAAATACAATAGTTGTGTTTCAGGCAGATCAGGGGCACTCCGAAGAGGAACGTACTTTTGGCGGTAGTGGTTATGCTGGTCCTTATCGTGGTTCGAAATTTAGTTTATTTGAAGGAGGAATCAAGGTGCCTTCTATTATACGTTGGCCAGGACATGTACCTGCAAATACTGTTCGCGATCAGTTTGCCACCAATATCGACTGGTATCCGACGCTTGCAGAATATTGTGGAATAAAATTACCCCAACGTAAATTAGATGGAGCCAGCTTGGTGAAAGTCATCCAGCAAACAAAGGCAACTTCACCACATTCTGTTTTTTACTGGCAATGTCTGGGAACTCCGCAAGAGCCACAATGGGCAGTGCGGGAAGGCGACTGGAAATTGCTCCATAACCCGTTACAATCCAAAAAAGGCGAATTAGATGCAGAGCAGTTTATGTTGGTTAATGTAAAGCGTGATGCAAGTGAAACAGTAAATGAAGCTGCCAATAATCCTCAGATTGTAGAAAAGCTGAAGAAAATGTATCAAAGCTGGATAAGGGAAGTTGTTGAACAATAGCTATATATAGTACGAAACCCTGGCTCAAGTCAGGGTTTTTTCTTATTGTTCTATTGAGATATAAGATCGTGAGCCTTTTCTAGTAGACAACTCTTATCGGATTTTATGGTAAGACATTTCTATTCTAAAAACTATCTATAATCGTATACAAGTGGAAAGATTATTTTTTGCTATTGGGTTTAGCCTTGACCAAAAGGATCGTTATTTAATCTGGATTCAGGATGAAACTGATCAGGTTTTGGTGGAAACAGATGGATTAATACCCGTTTTTAATAGTGAAACCGCACTGGCTAAATATGCTGCAAAAAAGTATGTTGAAATTGTTAATGAGGAGCCTGTATTCTGCGATCTTGATTACCTAAGCAATTGGATAGCTCAACCCAATAATCCTATAGACTGTCAGATGTTTTTGTCAATATGGAATCTTTTTACGGATATCGCCTCTGGTATCAACAGATCATTTACTGGAAATGAAAAAGACAAACTGACAAATAAGGTTTATGATAAGATATTTTATGGTAATAATCTGCCATCTGTTACTCCTGAAGGAAAGTACTACATTCCAGTCTGGACAAAGGCAGAGAGAGGAAGACTCATTGAGATTATGTCAGAAGGCATAGCTTTGTTAAGAATAAGTTTAAAAGAAATTGATATTTAAGATTACCAGCTTAGACATGGCTATTTCACAGCTGTTGCCTCTATTTCAACCAATAATTCCGGAAATACCAAACGGTTGACTCCTAAAAGATTTATAATCGGCTTGGGGTTTGTCTGTTTCAATCTTTCTTCAAGTTGTGCATAATTTTCGAATAAAAGGTCGAAGTTGGTTGTATATACTACCAAACGGATGACATTGGTCCAATGGTAGCCTCCTTTGGTTAACACAGCTTCCAGATTCTCCAGTGCTAACATTAATTGTGCTTTCATATCGTTTGCATGTAATGGCTTACCTTCCGGACTGATAGAGGCTTGTCCTGCACAATACAATATTTGTGTACTGCCAGTTGTTTCAACAGCTTGTGAAAAACTAAAGTTATCCTGCCATGTCCAGGGATTAACAGATTTCTTTTCCATATGTATTTTTAGAATTTTGTAGTGTCTGTTACTGAAATAGTTGCGAACCAGATTATCGGTGGTACAAAATTGTATTTGAAATCGTAAGGAGGACGATGAGGTAGGTCAAAAAAAAACGTTGATCTATGTCAACTTCCGTTTATTAAAAGTTGGAATTATTTTTTTGCAGATTGGTTTCGTATACGGCTAAGGGTTTCTTTGGTTATACCCAGATAGGAGGCTATTATGTGTTGCGGAAAGCGTTGGATAAATTCAGGATAGCGTAGGGTTAGCTCTTCATACCGTTTCTCTGCTGTATCAAACATAGAGGCCCGCAGTCGTCTTTGTGAAGCAATGGAATTGTTATCATCCAATTTAATTCGCATCTCATTAAAAGCCGGGATCGCATTGACTCGTTCATAAGACCCGTTTGCTTTCGGTAGCAAGAGCAAATCTGTTTCTTCCCATGCTTCAATAGCATAGATGGAAGGCGTTTCTTTCCAGAAACTTTCTCTATCTGATGCCCACCAATTTTCAATATACAGCTGGATAGTATGTTCAGAACCTTTCTGATCTACCGTATATTGCCGCATGGCTCCTTTTACAATAAATCCAAAGTGTTTGCAAATATCTCCTTCCTGCAAAAAGAACTGCCTTTTTCGTAATTTTTTGTAGACAAAAGCTTCACGAATTAAAGCAATATCAGATGGCATAAGAGTACTTTGCGAACGTTCCTGGATGTAGTGGATCAGAGAGTCATATATCATTGAATAAAGATAATAGGTTGTGCTATTGTTTGTCAACGGTTCATTATTCAATAATTAGTCATTACCATTGATGAGTATTTTGAAGTTTTCATATCTGTAATTAATTTGAGAACAATAATATAGTCATATATGAAACTACTCTGTAAACCACATAAGTTGATCAAAGTTATCGTGATTGTTTTTCTGGTTCGAATTGTTTTAATCGACCAATGTGTTGAATATTTAACTGTTTGTAGAAAACAGACTATAAAGAAGTTTGAATCCAAAAGTTCTGGAATGGGTAATATGTCACATCTGCATATGGTGGCAGAATTGCTTGGAAGTATAGCATTCTCATTTGAATTAAATCAATTAGCAAAGGCTAAAGATCCAACACTTAAATGTTATGCGTTTTGGTTGTTAGCAAAGCGCAATGAAAAGAGTATGATCAAAGATTTGCTGAGAGAGAATAGAAAAGATACTTCTGCTATTTATTATTCTGGTCCTTGTATAGGGTGGGATACACAAGTATGTGAACTTATGGTCGAAATAGTAACTTGGGGAAATCGTTTTCCTCTCACACAGATTCTTAATCAGGAAGATTTACAGGAATTGGGTATTAAAGATCAAAATATTGTTGCAACGCCTCTAGGTTATGAATATGTAGATTGTTGTAGATGGGAATCTATCTTATTTGGTTTTTTTGAAGTTGTTTTAGGTTAGACTCATCGTGTAAATCTAAATTTGAGGTAGCTTTCCATGCTGGAAATGTTTTTAGTCTTAACATTTACCATTTAAAAAAGATTGTTATATAAATTGTTTGGCCTTATAAAATCTCCAAACCCGACATGCGAAATGGTGTCAACTTTTCATCAAAAGGATCAAGTTCGGTAATCAACATGTGAATAGCACTCAGATCACAGACCTTGTAACGTTGGATAGAGTTGATTTTGGCTGATAAGGTAAAAGATATAATCTTGCGGGAAGAGCGGATTAGGGCTTGTTTGAGTTCCACAATTTCCCAGTCAAACTCTGATAGGCCAAAGTTAACATCCAGATGACCTGTGCCTAAAAAACATAAGTCTACTTTAAGCCTGTTAAGCAGGTTAAAGGCTTCACCCCCGGTTGTAACCATAGCATCAGGAGAGAGTTTACCACCTATTAAAATGGTTTCAATAGTAGGAAACTGAGCGAGTTGCATCGCTACAGGCAGACTGGGTGTAAAAAAAGTGCACCGCAGGTTTTTAGGAAGTAAGCTGATAAGCTCCAGATTAGTTGTTCCTCCAGTAATAAGAATGGCTTGTCCATCTTTAATTAATGTACATGCCTTTTCTGCAATAAGCAGTTTGTTTGCCCGGTCATAGATTTCTTCTTCACGAAAGCTAAAAGGATTGAATGATTTTGCTACAGCTCCACCATGTACTTTTTTGAGTTTTCCTTCTTCATGCAATTCTTTTAAATCTCTGCGTATAGTATCTTCTGAAACCTGGAGTTTCTGCGCAATATCTGTCAGTAGAATTCTGTTGCGAATATTCAGCTCACTGAGAATATGCTGATGACGTTCTTCTTTAAGCATAGATGTATATATCTACTAAATAATATACTATTTGCAATATAATTCAATATTTGAGCAAAAATTCTGCATTTTCCTTCAGTATGTTGCAATTTATTTCGATATTTTAGAAATATCATACTTTTATTACCTAATCCAACCTGACTTATGTACCTAAACTTACGATGGTTCAACAGGCTGTATCATTTAAAAGCAGTCTTTCTTGTATTTGTTATGGGACTTCTTGCCCAAAAAGTAACTGCCCAGACTTCCTCCGAACACCTTGTGAAAGGAACTGTGACGGATCTGGCAGGTGAGCCTATTCCTGGCGCCTCTGTTGTTGTTATCGGATCTGGCAGAGGAACACTATCTGGTGCCAACGGGCAGTTTTCCCTGACTATTTCCAATGCAACCGGACAATCCGTTGCCATTCAGGCCAGCTTTGTAGGGTATCAGAATACAACAGCACAGATAAAGGCAGATGCTGGAGGTAGTAGTACAGTTACCCTTCAGCTAAAACAGGATTATCTTGCCCTTGATGAGGTTGTAGTGACAGGAACTTCAGTTGCTACCAGTAAGCGACAACTGGGAAATGCTGTTTCTACTGTACAGGTAAGTAATCTTCCTTCTACTGCTTCTACTTCTATTGATCAGTTGCTTACCGGTAAGGTTTCGGGAGCACAAATCACACAGAACTCAGGTAATCCGGCGGGGGGAATCAGTATTCGGTTGCGCGGACCCAGTACAATTGTAGGATCGTCTGATCCCTTGTATATTGTAGACGGGGTTATTGTGAATAACTCATCGCCTGAAATTATTGATCTTGGCGGATATGCGCAGAACCGCCTGGTAGATATTAACCCCAGTGACATCGAACGAATCGAAGTAATTAAGGGAGCTGCGGCTGCAGCTATTTATGGTTCAAGGGCCAATAACGGGGTAGTACAGATATTTACCAAACGCGGCAAGGAAGGTAAGCCACAGGTAGAATTTTCTACGCAGCTTCGAATGAACGAGATACGCAAAACGCTTCCATATAATACGGTTCCGTTTCGTTTTACTAATACTACGGCCAGTGATCTAACAACAGTTCCCGTGGAACGGTATGATTACCAGGACAAGATATTCCGCAATGGCATTGGTACAGAAAACTACCTGTCAGTATCAGGAGGAACCGGAAGTACGCAATATTTCTTTTCGGCATCTAATCTGTACAATCAGGGTATTATTGATAAGACTGACTTCTCCCGAAATGGAGCGCGTCTTCGTATTCAACAACGATTTGGGGAGAAGGCAAGCTTGTCAATAGGTTCTAACTATACCTACAGCACTAGCCATGAAGTACCCAATGGTGGGATCAATGAAGCATATGGAGCGCTTACCGGATTTATCTTTGCCAACAACTTTATTAATCCTGACCCGAACCCTGCTACTGGCATTTATCCTTCTACTGCACCTTCGGTAGTACGTAGAACCAATCCGCTGGAAGCTATTAACCGATTCAAATTCAGCCAGCGGATAAGCCGTTATATTGGAGATGTTCAGTTAGTGATTACTCCTTTTGCAGGACTATCATTAAATTATACACTGGGTATAGATACATATTCTCAAGTTGCTCAAGGGTATATTCCTCCTAATAACACAACCCCCACATATAATCAGGGATATGCACGCCGGGGTGATCTCAATGTGTTTCAAATCAATAATGATCTGAACCTTTCCTATCAGACTCATATTGCTGACTGGCTCGAATCGACAACTGGGCTGGGTGGTACTATACAATATGATCGTTCCTATCTGACAGGGATTACTGCACAGCAGTTAGGTACATTTGGCGAAACGATCAACAATGGTTCCAATATTGTAGCCAGTGAAACACGCACTGAACGGGCTATTATGGGGGCTTTTGTTCAACAGACATTTGGCATCGCACAGAAATTATTTATCACAGGTGCTGCCAGAGTAGATGGTTCGTCTGTGTATGGTATAAACAACAGATGGCAGTTCTTTCCAAAAGTGAGTGGTTCCTATATTTTGTCTGAAGAGAAGTTCTGGAAGGATAATCTTGCTAATATTGTTTCCTCGTTTAAGATTCGTGCGGCCTGGGGGCAATCGGGTAACCTTACTGCCATTGGGGCGTATGATCGCTTTACTAATTATGCTTCTGCTTCTGTTGGCTCATTGGTGGGCTATACAGCTCCGCTTACATTAGGGAATTTTGATGTTAAGCCCGAACGGCAAACAGAGTTTGAGTTTGGAGTTGATCTGGCCTTAGTAAAAGATCGTATTGGAATAGAGTTCTCCCATTTTAAGAAAGATGTAAAAGACCTGATTCTGAATCGAACACTGGCTCCTTCTTCAGGGTATAATAACCGATTTATCAATGTAGGAACCATGACCAACTCCGGTTTTGAGATACAACTCAAACTGGTGCCATTGCAAACAAAAGCCGTAAAATGGAATTCTACGTTTAGCTATACACACAATAAAAATGTAGTCAATGGGGTAGAAGGTAATGGTGTGCTGCCTTTTGCAGGTGGTTTCGGACAGGTGGCAGCTGTAAACGGGTATCCGCTCGGTGCTTTTTACAGTACATTCTTCGCTCGTAATACAGACGGGAGCCTGTTGCTTACTGCAGCCGGATTGCCTCAGCGTGAATTAGGCACACAAGGAGCCAATGGTACCTATACTGTAGGCCGTAATGATAATGGACAACCCACTGGTACAGTATTGTCCAAAGTTATAGGCAATCCCAATCCCAAACATATTATTAGCTGGATCAACGATGTGGAATGGAAACAATTCTCCTTCCGTATGCAATGGGACGGTATGCTGGGTTATGACATTTTTAACTTTACCAAGCGTGTAGGCGACCGTGATCTCTATGGTGGGTTGAAAGGATATGAACCTGAGTTGAGAGGCGAAGTTCCAAAAGGTACCAGTGCTGCGTTGTTCAGTATTTTTGAAAACTGGATTGAGGATGGAAGTTTTGTGAAGTTGCGTGAGTTGTCTGTATCGTACTCACTCAAGCCAAAGGTTTTGGGCATTCAGGGCATGCGAATCTTTGTCGCCGGGCGTAACCTGCTTTCTATTGACAACTATAGTGGCTATGATCCGGAAACCAACGCTGCCGGACAAACCAATGCGGTACGGGGTTTTGACTTTGTGGAGGTTCCTATTCCACGTACCTATGCTATTGGGGTAAATGTTAAATTCTAAATCGCTTATGTTATGAAAATCCGATTATCTGTATATACAAAATTAGTAGCCTTTATTCTTATATGGGCAGTCTCTGCATGTTCGCTGGATATCGAAAACGTAAATGGTCCTACAGATCAGCAGGTAGTAAACTCAAGGGATGGATTAATCACATTGAGTGTAGGGATGCGCCAGGTTTATTCTACACTGGCGCTGGAGTCTATCATTCTGACACCCGGAACCACCGCCAGGGAGTTACGGGGTATCACTACTTTTACCAACATCATTGAGATAGATCAGGGAGGAAGCTCTCTGCCAAACTTCAATGGCAATGTGTTGTCGCTTTGGCAACGGCCTTTACGTGTGATGGCTATGGCAGAAGATATTATTACCAATGCACCTTCTGTATTGTCTTCTGATCCAACTATGCTGAGTGGAGTAACCGCACATGCTCAACTGATGAAGGCTATGTGTCTGGGAGGTCTTGCACAGTCCTTTACCTATGGTATTTCGCAAACCAGCATCACAGGCAGTGCTCCTTTTCAGACTCGTGATCAATTGCTGGATCAGGCTATATCGTTGTTGAAAGAAGCTTCTGAGACCATTGCTATGACACCTCCTTCTACTGAATTCACTACACGTGTAACAGGTACGGAATTTGATTTGCCCAATACAATTCAGGCATATCTGGCCCGCTATTCACTCATGGCAGGCAATTATGCCGATGCTATTGCAGCTGCTAATTCTGTGTCTCAAACTGTTGCTTCCCGATTTATTTATACCAATCTGGCTCCCAATCCTTTGTATAACCAGGTGCAAATAGCTAAAAATTATGCGGCACGTGACAATTTCGGACTTCCAGCTGCATTGACAGAATCTGGTGATCAGCGTGTCAGTTTCTATTTTACAACTGATAAGACTAGTTTTCAGGATGATGCCATTGTAGGGCTGAAAGGATTTGCAACGGCTATAGATCAACCTATTCCGGCTTATATTCCTGATGAGATGAAGCTGATCATTGCTGAAGCTATTGTACGTAGCAGTGGAAATCTCAATGAGGCTGTAGAACAGATCAATGCCGTAAGAACGCAAACCTCTGGTGATCCTTTTGGTATTCATGCAGGATTGGCCGCTTATGCAGGTCCGGTGACAACGGATGACCTGCTTACAGAAATATACAAACAACGTAGTTCGGAACTGTACCTGAGTGGTCTGCGTCTGGAAGACAGTCGCCGGTTTGATCGTCCTGCTCCTCCGGATGATGTAGTACCTGTTCCTATCACATTTGAAAGATCCCGCAATTATTATCCGTTTCCATTACAAGAACGACAAAATAATCTTAATACCCCTGATGATCCGACACTATAAGTAGAAGAGATCTTTTGCAAAACTGCAGGTAAACCTCCTGCAGTTTTGTGTTTTTTGTCCTCATGAGTTGGTTTACTTATTCAGCTAGTGAAATCTCTACAACCACAGACATTTCTTTATCTCCGTATTTTTTTGCTATTTCCTGTTCAGATAATTCGTTTAACTGATATTTTTTATCTGATAGTTCAATCGTTTGATCAAGCTTCATGGGTGTTCCATCTACCACCAGATAGTCGATGTGATTAATAAATGAAAAGGTGCCATCTCCCTTAAATTTCTGTGTGTTCATATTTACCCTTACATGACTACCCTTTAAGATAAGACCTCTGTCGGCTGGCGACCAGAAAAGTTTTGAAGCATAGAAAGTTCCCGATAATCTTTCCTTTCCGGTTTTGGTAGCAGGTTTTTCTTGCTGGATAATTGTTGGCGGCTCTACAACACTAATAGAAGGTATCTTCTGATTTTTCAATGAATCAGAGATTGTATACTGCAAGGTTGTGGAATCCAAACTCATAGCCGGGATGAGTAATAGTCCTAATGTGTGTAATGGTCTCATTTTTTCTATAGGTTTACTGTTTTCAGTATGTATGATGGCATTACGTGAAATGGTGGCAGTTGTCGGATGAGAAAAATGATTGACCGTATAGTTACTTGAAACAGAATCAGCAATATTACCACTAGCTATTGCAACAGGTTTCTCAACTTTTACAGGAGTTTTAGGCTGACTATCTGAATAAGAAAGCAGTACAGAGATAGCGACTATGCTTACCGTAATAATGGAACCTGTGCTTATATTCCAATACAGCTTAGGTATAGTGGGAGGGGATATGTGTTGTGGATTATAAACGTTTCTGAAATTTTCTGTTTGAAATGATGACGTTTTTTGAGGAGATATAGCTAAACTACCTAGCTGCTCTTTACAAAAGAAATCTACACCCCATAATTTATAGGAAAGTAAAAAGAACCAGAATGCATGTTTTCTCCTGGTTTTGTCCCCAGTTTTTGTAACTAACAGTTCCTTAATTTTTTTTCTGGCTCTTGCCAGATGCGATTTTGAGGTGCCCTCACTGATGCCTAACTGTACTCCAATCTGTGCATGGGTATAGTTATCCATGACGTATAGATTAAACACCAGTCTGTGGTGTTCAGGCAATAAACCAATGATGTTTAACAGATCGGCCTCGGCGACATTGCTATAGTCTTGTAAGAGATTGTCTTCGTATATTTCCAATAATGGTGTAGCATCTGGCAGAAGGGTAGTGTCGATCCGTATTTCCAGCGGATTATATTTCTTCCGTTCACGTAGATATTGCAGTGCTACATTGACAACTATACGCCTCAACCAGGCCTCAAAAGGTCCTTTGTTTGTGTATGTTGAAAACTTATCCATCGCAACCATAAAGGCATCATGGGCTAAATCTTCAGCGATCTGCCTGTTTTGTGTATATCGCAGGCAAACACCAATCATTTTGGCAATATTCTGCTTATAGGCAATACCCCAAAAACTTTTTGTTGTATCATTCATATCAAGACCGTTGATTGAAATGATGCTTTTTTCAGAAAGGGTTGCAGCTAATTGGGAAAAATATTTTTATGAGACCAGGATATTATCATTCTGTTAACTCAGAACTTTGTTCTACTTTGCCGTGCTTTAATACAAAATTAAACCTGCCTTCTATTCAAACAAGATTTTATCCGGTTCAAAGAGTTTGACATAGAACTAATCCGGTTGCATCAGGAACAAAAAACATTGACGTTGGTTGATCTGTATCCGCTTATGCTCAATTGGTGCAACAGGTTTACAATTAGTTGTCAATTCTACTATCAAGGTTCTCACGATTCTGTTTATAGCTCTATTACTTTTATCTCTCATATAGTATTTTCATTTATATGGGAGATGATCAGAAGCTGGTATCCTAGCTTTTTACCTAATGTAACCTTATATTTTAAGGAGAAAAGCTACATTGGTACTTTTCTGTTACCATATATAATAGAAATAGTTGCTATATTCTATTTCTTTAGGGGGCAATCAATTTATTGACCTCTCTATGCTAAAAATAAAAATTATCTCTTCTGTTGGATTGTTACTAGCATTCTGTCTTTCTGCAATGGGACAATTGCCCAAAGTAAAAAGTGATGAATATATTGATGCAAAAGGAAAACCTCGAAAGCCGTATAAAGTTTTCAGCGAGAATCTTTATTCTAGTGATGCAGAGAAAACATATACCTATACAAACTCCTTTGGAGATACTGTTTGTATCCGAAACTATGACAAAAAATACACATTAATAGATAATCCTATGGGTAAAGCTATTATTGAGTATACGTTTGACAAAAGCAGACATAAGATAGAACAGCGTTATTATGATGCCAAAAAAAGACTTTTTCGCTCAGAGGGTTTGGGACCTGCTGTTATAAAATATCAGTACAACGAAAAAGGCCAACTGATAGAAGAACAATATCTGGATGAAAATGAAAATCTACTGGAGGATCTGGCTTTTGTAAAGTTTGTTTACAATGAAGCTGGTTTACTTGCTGAAGAACGTCAATACAATGAAAATAAAACCTTGAGAAAATATGGAGCTGTTGTACAATACAAATACAACCAGCAAAAGCAAATAGTTGAAGAAAGATTTCTGGACGAGAATGAACAGTTGAAAGATAACGTAGCAATTGTGCAGTATCGGTATACAACTTCAGGGTTGGTTTCGGAAGTTCGTTTTCTTACTAAAGAAAGTGAACCATTACCAACGGGTATTACTCTGATCCAATATACATATGATGCTCAAGGGAAGCGAATAGAAAAACGTAATTATGATGCTCAGGGAAAGAGCTATACAGACTATGAACTTTTGCTAAAAGAAGTTCAGATTGATTCTACAAAGGTAGATAAATAGATGGATAGGAAGGGACAAAAATATCCTACGTAGGCTACTCTGTAACAGTAATTTGTTTCTGGTGATCAGGCTTCAGAATGTTTTTTATAAGACCAATGCGTATCTCTTTTATTCTAACAATAATATATCTTTTTACAACCCTCACTGTATCTGCTTTTGGATTAGCTGATTGGCAACATCGTGCACCTGGAGGCACTTTAATGTATGATACAGGTAATGGTACAGAACTTGGCCTTCCAAAGTCTCATCAATCTATAACACCCATTCGCTCCTGGTACTTTTATAAAAATCATATTGTAATTGTTGGAGGTCCAGGCTATATGATTGTAAATGAAACCAATGGCGACTTAAAACAATTTTCTTCTGAACAGGAGTGGAACAACTATATAGAGTATACTGGCCTGGAACCTGTGTTATGGACCAGATGGTATTCAGATAACTGGAGATTTTACGAAACAATAGCATTTGCAATGATATTTATGGTTTTACCTATTGTTTTTATTGCCTTGCTATTGATCCTTATTACTGCAGTCATGCAATGGGCATCAAATGGAATGAAATTTCAACCCAGGCAATGGCTTCCAAGCAGATTTCGAATTAAAAAAAGAACAGTTCTTATTTGGCTTGGAATTATCTCGTTGTTAGTATTCCGGGCTTTTCTGGATGCATATCCGCAAAGTTGGTAAATACTGTCTTATTTGTGTTAAAGAAAGGATTTTTTGTACAGATATAAAACGAAATTGGTATTAGTGCAATTTAGTTTAGATGTTTCTTTGGTAATGTTGGGTCAATTATAAAGTCTGATAGATTAAATCTTTCGGTTTCTACTTTTGATGCAGTATGTATCTGTTTAAAAACAGATGTCTCATTTGTATACTTTACTGCAATACATTTGACCTTGTCCATTACTTTATTCCAGTCTCCTTCTGTATACTTTGCATACCAAACAGGATTTATTTTAAGGGTTGGATCAAAATAATATTCGTATTTCATCTTGTTATGAGTTATAGAGTCCGTAAGTTCCATATAGTAATGATGACAAACTCTATCAAAGGCAACATCATCCTGACCTTGTTTTATGCTGGTTAATTTAAAAGAACTTCGGGCAGGAGAATAGGTGTATACTGTATCATTCGTGATCATATACATCTGATTGTCTGCACGATTATAAATCCTTTTTTGGATTAAATCTCCATGACGGGTGTAGTACTCTTTCATATAGTTGCCGTCTTTAAATGAGTAAATCATCTTCGTTCCATTTCGTTCTGCTAACGTTTCTTCCGTAACCTTATTATCATAAGCTATATAGGTGATCTTGTATTCAATTCTTCCTTCAAAATATTTACCATTGGGATCTTGTTGTCCACAGGAACTTAGAATGAGAACATATAACAATGATGAGATAACATATTTCATATCAATGATTTAATAGTAGGAAAATTTACTTTAGTTATTTAAATAGCAATAATCGGGTAACAAAGTTATTTCTTAAACCAAGAGATAAGTCTTTTACTATAAGATTTCTTTCAAATAAGACCTGAAAACCTTTCTATACTCTTGTTCGTGAAAACGAAATTGGAGCAGATTTTCTTCGTCAAAAGACCATATGAAATAATCGTCCTCTATAGTGACTTTTACTGCTATTCCAGGACAATACCGATCTCCACATGGGCAGCAGTAAAGCATAACTTCCTCACCATTAAAATCTTCATTTAATGATTGCTGTATATCTGTGAGAGACCAGTCAGATAGATGAGGAAGATAGTTACAATATTCTGTTTGCGTAACTTCCTCTCTTAGAAATGCTTTGACCTGCAACCTTTGTCCTTCCTTTGAATGACTGGTATTGAATACCCCAATCAGTGATTCATCTAAGGTTGGTTCATCCATTTTCCAGCTTGTATAAACCTCTGCAAAATAATTGAGCAATGATTTGTCGTTGATTACAAACTCAAAATACTCTCTTGGAGTATTTTCTAATGTTTTTACTAATCTTAACTTATCCATTTTTATTCTCTTTGATATTTCTACAAACTAAGTATGTATTATGTGATTCCTGTAAAATAAGAGGCTTAATGCGCGACCTATTTGCGTAGAAAAAAGAGATAGCTCGTCTCCTCGTTGTCTGTTGGTAGACACAATGGAAAAGCTAGCCAGCTACCTTGTTTTTATGATGCCTTTTACCGCTAAAGTTTACAGATAACCAAAAGTCCACTGTTGTTCACAAGAGGGCCAAACAGAAAGGATAGATAAATTAGAAATTGCAAGTATATTCTGAGGTGGATTGGTTTTACTGGCATTCCAGAAATAAAGATTAGATGAACTGCTACCTAGAAACCGTATGATGTGTGGATGTAGAGAACAAACGCTTCTTAACATAGTAGGATCAAGTACATTATTTCACTAGCACTGTTCATACCAAACACAGCCAAAGGAATTCTGGTAATAACTTCAGATGCATCCACTGTTACTGTTTGAGTGATTGTAGTCGGTCTATTTGATGGCACATATGATGGTTTTTTAAAGTTTTGGGTTGCCAGTCATCCAGAAAGAAACCTACTGTACTATTAATCGTAGAAGTATGACTAGATGATGAAATTGGATCAGAGGATGATGTATGAGTAGAATGTTCTGATCCAGTTGTACAAGATAGGAGTAGGATGAGTGTAAATACAAAAAGTAAGCTGTGAATAGACATCGTATAGTGCTAAGAGCAACTAAAGTTATGGAGATATCAGAGAGATTATACTATACATAAACTTCAATCTAAAAAATAAAAAAGGTGTATTTAGGATACACCTTTTAGCCTCATTGTAGGTTAATCTGTTTCTTCCAGAAAGAAAATATCTTCAATTTTCTTCTCAAAGGTTCTGGCAATTTTTAGAGCCAGCGTAGTAGAAGGAATATATTTATTCAGTTCTATCGCATTTATTGTCTGACGGCTTACTCCTACCTGCTTCGCTAAATCTTCTTGCGTGAAGTTTTTAATAGCTCTTTCTACTTTTAGGTTATTTTTCATGATAGGAGACTTTGGCGCTAAAGTAAAGGATAATATGATATCGTAACAGGAAAATGATCAGAAGGGTGAACATATTCCATATCATCACATCAAAGAACGCAGCCTCATAAATAAACAAAATGGAAAGAAGCAGAAGTGCATAATTGATATAGGTAGCCCATAACAGGGATTCCAGACGAAGTTTGGAAATAAACTCATCCTCAATCTTTTCCTTTGAAAATGCCACCAGTATAGCTCCTATAATAAAGGTAGCAGCTATAATCTCATCATTTAACTCATTCTTATAAGTCCAATTAAAAAATGTTGTTTTATCATCATGGTATTCAATAAGTGATAAAACAGGTAATTCTATTAGGGGAAGGTCAACTTGGAAGAAATACAATAATACTAACAAAGCCAGAGCTGGGATAAGTAATATCCAGCCTACTAGTTTAAAAGAATGCGGAAATAAAAATCGTGTGTTCATAGTATAGAATAAGTTAGTAAAGTATAGATGGATAAATGTAAAGTTTATTTTACATAAAACAAATTTTAAAAGACAAAATGTAAAATTTTCTTTACATTTTGTCTGGTGCATCATTTTAAGAGGGCTGAGATTCAAACAGAGAGTAAGTTTGATAGGGCATATATTACTATGTTCTGTTTATCATAAGCCGTTTTATTCTCATGCAAGCAATATTTCAGATGTGTTACATACTACTATTTCAGGATAGTCCGTTATCTGATTATTCTATGAAAAAGTATTGATTGTCAGATGTTTGTTTAATACATTTGATAAGTATCTACCAGCTTGTCAGCAAAGACTCGGTTTAGAACTGGTTGCAATAGGGTGATGGCACAGTATGATTTTTTCTGCTGCCATAAAACTTATTATTTCCACTATAACACACATCTTTAAACCTGTCATTTTATGCTATCCCAGGAAAAAGAAGTTACAGAAGAAGTATTGCCTCAGAAAGGTGAACATCTTCTCTCTCATCAGATCTCCGCATGGACACAAGATCCCGGTTCAGGAAATCAGCCAAATGGAGGACAACTGATTCAGTTAAATGCTCCCAAGTTATCTTCCAAACCTTTGCCTACCACCATTCATGGACAGGCTCCTTCTGCCAAGGTATATCCACCTGGTACTGCCGGTTTCCGATATTGGAATACTGCCAGTGCTTTGCGTCGGGGATCTGACTATTGGGGAAAACTATTGCCGGGCATTACCTGGCAAATGGGAAAGACGTTACCAATTGATCTGGACTTTGGTGTTGATCTCAATGCCTACTATGATCGGGTTGGATTGAAGTTCTTTCATGCTACTGTTGCCGGACGTACCGTCTTTTCCTGTGAAAGTCCGGATGTTGTTTGCCACGAACAGGGACATGCTGTGTTGGATGCTATCAAACCTCAGCTATGGGATGCTGCCAGTATTGAAGCTGGTGCTTTTCATGAATCGTTTGGGGATATGAGTGCTATTTTGTGTGCCTTGCAATTGCAAAGCCTGCGTATTGCGGTGTTGGGTGAAACGGATGGGAATTTGTATCGGTCGTCTCGTTTATCTCGTCTGGCAGAACAACTGGGCTGGGCTATTCGTCAGGACTTTCCAACTGCTGTAGACGCTGATTGTTTGCGTAATGCTGTTAATTCGTTTTTCTATCGTGATCCCAATACCATTCCGTCTTCTGGCCCGGCCAATACCTTGTCATCCGAACCACATTCCTTCTCACGTGTATTTACAGGTGCTTTCTTTGAAGGACTGGCTGGCATGTTTAAGCTGAGAACAGATCAGGATGAAGAGAATTTGTTGCAGGTAAGCCTGGATATGGGAAAAATTCTGGTAACTGCTATTCGAAATGCGGCTGTGGTTCCAGCCTTTTTTAGCCAGATAGCTGTAAATATGATCCAGGCTGCGAACCTTCAGTTTGCTTCTATCAATTATGGACAGGCATTGCGAAGTGCTTTTGTGCGTCATGGAATTTTATCTCCTGCTACTACAACCATTACTGCCATTACTGAACCCAGAAGTATGGCAGATGGAAATGAAAATGATGCTACTGAGCTACCTAAAATGAATTTGTCTGTAAAAGAGTATGATTTGGGCGTAGATGAAATTGTAGTCCATGCTGCAATAGCTACCAGTCGATTTGAAGTAGCTGGAGCTGCATTGAGTATGGGATCACTAGATATGCCTTCTCATGAAGATACAGCCAAAAGTTTTGTAGAGGATCTGTTACGCAGAGGCCGGCTAAAAATAGATTCTATCACAAATAAGAAGAATCGGGGTATGGCGATAACACGCCCTAACGCACCTGATACACACGAAACCTATACCCACGAACTACGCGAAGAAAACGGTAGCGTGATCTTACGAAGGATTCGTATAGATTGTGGTTTTACTTGTTAAATAGAACATGCCCTGTAAAGGGCATTTCTTTTTTCAGATAATAATACTTTAACAAAGGTATGAATGCACATAGTTTAGTTGCCGAATCACATTTACGTCAGGAGCTTTCTCATAAAGGTTTTGATATGCAGGGAACTCCTGTAATGCAGGATAACGGTAAACTGGAAGTGCAAGCCAATGCATTGGAACCTGTGGCAGATGATCAGGGAGATGCATTGTATGCAACTGTTCCTGTTACACTTTGGGTATCAGTAGATAATCACAATAAGATAGAGCAGATTGAAGGAGGTAATGCCTCTCCTGAAGCGATAGATGGTGCAAGGAACTTTGTAAAAACACTTATTGCAAACAATCAGCTGGATGGTTTGAAAAACAATCCACAACCCAGAGCTACTCATCAGGTTGAAATCAATGAAAAAGGGCAGCGTGTAATCAAACGCCGCCGTATACAATCTTTGTTTTAAGAGGAATAAACCTTTTAATAGCGTTGCTTATCTGTTTTGGAAGCCCACTCTTCAAAGGCACGAATAGCCTCATCACGTAATAGTGGAAGGCTTTGTAGCCGGCGATGGGCAGGATCTCTATCCAGTTCATCATAGATAAAGTGATCATCAAAGCCGATAGCTGCCGCATCGGCTTTTGTATTAGCATAATACATTCTGCTGATATGTGACCAGTAAATAGCTCCCAGACACATAGGACAGGGCTCACAACTTGTATAGATCTCACATCCTTCCAGATCAAATGTTCCCAGACTTTGTGTGGCTTCCCGAATCGCTACTACTTCGGCATGAGCAGTAGGATCGTTGGTCTCCAGCACACGGTTGTAACCTTTGGCTATAATCTGTCCATCTTTGACAATCACCGCTCCGAAAGGGCCACCGTTGCCATTACGCATTGTATTTAACGAGAGCTGTATTGCCTCACGCATAAAATCAGGGTTGGCTATACTCATAGTCAGGTTGTTTGTGTGAATCTTTTGACAAATTAAAGACCATTGTCGAGTCTTCTCAGAATCTCTAATCCGGCTGGCCATTCGCCAAAGCCTGCTGCTACATTTATATGTCCAGCTTCTCCAATTACCACCAGTTCACTTCCCCAGGCATCTGCAAATTGAGTAGCTCGATCCAGCGTAACATAGTAGTCATTGGTACTAGTGACAACGATGCTTGTAAACGGCAATCGAAATAAGGTCATAGGTGTAAACCCTGTAGTTCCAGCAGGATAAGTAGGTGCTTCCGTATCACTGGGAGCAACCAGTAAGGCACCTTTTATGTTGCGGTTGTACTGTTTTGCCCAGGATGCAATGGTTGTACAGGCCAGGCTATGTCCAGCCAGAATAACATTTGCCGGATCATATTGCATTACAACTTCATCTATCACTTTTATCCAGTCACTGCAAACGGGTGTATCCCAGTCTTTTTGCTCAATACGTTTAAAGTCAGAGAATTGCTTTTCCCAGAGAGTTTGCCAGTGTTGTTCTCCTGAATTCCCCAAACCAGGAATGATTAGAATGGTAGATTGAAAGTTCATAGGTTGTATGGATAAATTATGTAATACCAGTTTTGTCCGGAGCTAAACTTACTAAAAGAAATGAAAAATTCAGGATTGATTTTTTATTTCACAGAGGTGCGTGAGGTATTAAGGTGTAATATATTCACAAATAGTTGGTTAAGTGTATCTACTTAAACCTTCTCAGCCATTCTGCCTGTTCTTCAGTGTCAGGTACTTGAAGTCCTCTGATTTGACTAATTTTCTTTATTATGTCTTCTGATGCAAGTCCTGTTTTTCGCAGAATAGCTCCTGCCATAAGTGTCACTCTACCAATGCCACCCCGACAGTGAAAAACTACTTTCTTGCCTTCAAGGCATGTTTGTTCTACCTGGTTAATCAGTTGATATACTTGCTGCAAACTATCTGGAAGAGAGCGATCAGGAATAGGAAAATGCAGAAAGGAGATTTGATGCTTCTCACACAATTCCTTTTCCTTTTGCAAGCCTAATTCTCTGATTTCTGAAGGCATAAGCAAGCAGACCAACATCTTCACATCTTGTTTGGCAAGATATAGAATTTCACTTTCCAGATCTTCATTTCCTCTTGGTCGGGGCATAATGCCAATGCTTCCTGTATGAATAGTTTCTATCCAGTATATTCGTGTAAACATAAGTCTTGTTTATAAATGTATTAGGTTCTGTAAATTTCTATCTTTCGGCCATCCGGGTCCTGTACAATGGCTACTTCTCCCCATTCAGTCTGGTGAGGTGCTTTTAGGATTTGTTCGGGAGAGAATGCAGTGAGTACTGTATCAAAGTTTTCTATAGCAATGCCAAGACGGGTGGAGGTATCTGCTGTTGTCTGACTTTTTAGCAGGGGATAGATTTCAAAGGTAATATTTTTGAGTGTACAGGCATAATGAAAAGCTCCATTGCCATGTTGATGATACTCAAAAATAAGCCCTAGTTTGCTGTAAAATTCTGCTACAACTGAGATGTTGCTGCTTCTGATTACAATGGTACGAAATTCCATATATAAGTTGTGTATATAAACTGTAGATTTTATTTGATTTGTATGCAACTGTTCGTAATGAACATGTGTCATGTGTGAAAATGCCTTTTTATGCGCAATATACTATTACTAATTTTGGTTGTTGGACTGCTATTTTTCAATTGTCGAAGCGAATGTCCGCCAGATGAGGAACCTGTGATGAAAACAGTAGTTCGATTTGAAGACCCTGCTAATCCCTATGTTTATCAGGGGACGGCCCAGTTTAAACGAATTTATGGATTAGGAGGCAAAGGTGATGTGGTAATGAGTGATACAGTGGCTTACCTGCCCTTATCGCTTCATGCAGATAGTGTTACCTATATTTTTGAAGGAATAGATGGCACTATTGATACACTTGTTTTGTGTTATAATCGTGATTTCGGACCATACAAAGGGGATGAAAATCGCTGCGGATATGGTGCTGATTTTTCTGGAGATTATGTTATTTCGGGAAGCAACGATACTACACATGTTGTAAGTGATTCACGCTACTATCGGGCTAGCCGTACTACTTTTTCATATGGCTATGCAGAATATCGTAATAATATATCAAACTGGGGACCTATCGAGAATATTTATGCTGTTACACTTTACAAGAAAAAGTAGATGTATTTTATTGGCAATTCTAAGTTTATTTCCATTAGCTGGAATAGCTCAGGATATGCATTCTTCAGTGAAGATAGGTATTGATATATCCAAGATGGTAACATCGGCAATGTATCTGAGACCGGCTGTGATTATAGAACCTTCCCTTACCGTTCCACTCTCACATAAGTGGTTCTTTAGTGCTGTACCCGGATATACCTATATCGCATGGACTAATCGTACAGATGAGAAATATCGGTCTAGCGGTTTTTCATTAAAAGCAGGTTTTGAAAGTCGCATTAGTAACCGATTTGTATGGTCTGTAAAGGCTGTAGGTAGCTTGTATAATGATAAAGCCACCTTCTTTATGAAAGGTGAATACTATGGTGATACTACACTGACTACTTTGCCGGAGCTACAATCATTCATTCCCGGTCTAGAGATAGGAATATTGTGGCGTGTACCTATGGGGGATAAATGGAATATGTCTTTTCAGGCAAGAACAGTTTTCTATAACAATGCCAGAAAAGATACCCGATACATTCCAGGTATGGGCTTCAACGGTGCTGGTGTTATTAGTGGAGGACTAAATGTAATTCTGGAAAGAAGAGTAGGAGCACGAAAAGAATCAGAATGAAAAATCTATCGTAGTTTATGGATTTGCTCCAAAAAGTTGTAATGAGAATGGTTGGATATATAGCCCCATTCTCATAAGTTATCACTTACCAGATCTTCCCAAGCCTGTACATCTAAACGTAAAGTATCCATATTGCCATACGTAAATCGTCTGTTTTCCAGTGGATTCCCATATTTGTCTGTTTCTACAGTTGACCAGTCGCCACGGGTAAATTTGTATTCGATGTGACTACGTTTTCGAGGTAAATTAATAGTATAAGTCCAGTTTCTGATCCAGCGCATTTCATAACGCATATCGTGTGGATTCCAGTTGTTAAAATTAGCCGCGACAAAGATTCTGTCTCCATCTGGTGTGGTCTTAGGTACGGTAAGGAGTAATGTAATCCATTCTCCATTCTGGACAGAAGAAAGCTGATCTTTCCAACCTGGAATATCAACCAATACAGTATCCTGTTTGCCAAACACAAAGGAGTGATTAGATATAGGATTTCCCACTTCATCGACTTCATCCGCTTCCCAGCTGCCTCGTGTAAACTTGTATTCGATTCCTGTAAGCAATTTGTGCAGTCGGATATAATACTGACCTTTGTTGTTTCTTTTCAGTTGAAACTGTGGATCTGCTGCCTGCCAGTTATTGAAACTTCCTCCGACATATAACTTAGCTTCAGGAGGCGTTTGTTTAGGGATTTTGTTGAGAATAAAGGTTACTTCATCACAATGAGTAGGTCCCAGATCTTTCCAACTCGGAATTTCTAGCTGTATAGTGTCACTTTTCTGGTAACGTAAGTGATGGTTTTCTATCGGATTTCCACATAAGTCTGCCTCTACTGTTGTCCAGTCTCCTCTGGTGAATCGATAATCGATTGCCCCACTACCTGTGGGTAATAAAACAGCATAGGTACTATCTTTGGGATTTAGTGTTAAAGCATAATTTCTATCTCCTGGATCCCAGAAATTAAAATTGCCGGATATAAAGATAGCTGAGCCTGGAGGAGTATTGGGAGGAATCTTTTTTACTATGATAGTAACCTGATGACATCCTGAAAGTATTATAAGCAATAGGAAAGCCAGATACCTGATATGTAATACCGCTTTATTTGCAATCCAGCGTTCCATGTGATTTTGATATATAGTCAGCATTGGCATAAACTCGTCATTCACCCATCCATTCCAGAAACCCGGGAACACGCGCCCGGCTCACTAGGATCTCATCGTCATCACAGGCCGTAAGTGTCACTTTAAGTCGGCTATTGAAATACCGGTTTACCTCCACAATAGCCTGAATGTGTGCCATATATTTTCGGCTGACACGATAAAACTCCTTGGGATCAATCAGTGCTTCCAGTTCATCCAATGTAAAGTTAATTACATATTTCTTTCGATCCAGCGTAACCAGAAATACAGTGTTGTCGTCAGCAAAGAAATAGGCTATCTGATCGCTGGCAATGTGCCGTATTCTGTCTCCAACTGTAATAACAAAGCGGTCTTTGTATTCCGGCTTCTCGATTTTTAATAATTGTTTCAGTTGCTGAATCGATACCTGGGTATTGGCTCCTGCAAAATGTTTTTTCAAGCTGCTTAGCTTTTCCAGTGCGGCCTGTAATGCTTTTTCCTCAATGGGCTTCAATAGATATTCAATACTGTTTACTTTAAAAGCTTGTAGAGCATATTCATTATAAGCTGTTGTAAAAATAACAGGTGCTGATACCGCTACCTGGTCAAATATTTCAAAACTGGATCCGTCTGAAAGACGAATATCCATAAATATCAGGTCAGGTTGTATACCCTGCTGAAGCCATGCTACACTATCTTCTACAGAATCAAGACAGTCAAGCACCTCTGTCTGAGGCTGACATCGTTGTAACAATCGTTTCAGTTCCTGTTGAGCCAGTGGCTCATCTTCAATAATTAATACTTTCATCACAATCAATAACTGGCTAAATGTCGCAAACTTACAATGCTTTTGTGAAAATTAGAACAGTAGATTGGATTTGCTGTATTTGTTCTATAAATAAGGCAAATCTACTACATTGATGCATCATAATAAAAACAAACTCACTAGTGTAGTATAACGCTTTTACAAGAGATTATAATATAGCAGGTTGTTCTGTAAAGCTATAGTTGCCTTCCAGCAGAGGAATTTTTACAGTGAAATGAATTCCATCGTCAATGATTTCGACTGCCCGGTCTGTAATAAAGCGATATCTGCTTCGGATATTCTTCAGTCCGATTTGTGATGAAAATTCTTTTACTGGTTTTAGCTGCAAAGGGTTTTGTATGATCAGATAGGATTGCTCCTGAAAGATACGAATTTCAAACGGTTTTTTCTGTGAGACTATATTATGTTTAATCGCATTTTCAATAAGCATCTGAAGGGTAAGAGGGGCAATAGCATATGTATGCAAAGAGTCTGGTAGTTGGGTATGAATGCGAAGATTATTGCCAAATCGTAAATCCATCAGATAAATATACGATTGCAGAAAAGTTAATTCTTCCTGAAGCGTAACCAGTTCTTTTGTTCGGTTTTCCAGCACATAGCGGTATACTTTCGCTAGTTGCCGTACAAATTCAGCTGCTGTATCCTGATTGGTATAAATCAGAGAAGAGAGTGTATTGAGATTATTAAACAGAAAATGAGGGTTAACCTGAGTTTTGAGCATTTCAAGATGAAACTCAATGTTTTCTTTCTTAAATCGTTCGATTTGTACCAGAGAATACCTCCATTTATTTAAAAGGAATACGCCCAGATCAAGTGATACTGTGGACAATACTATACAGGTAGCTACGCTATTAATAATAATTTCATCGTCCAGATTGATAAACATGGAAGAAGAGTAAATAATGCGCTTGAATATTCCATTACGGATAACTGTAGATAGGAGTAGAACCCAGAGTGTATAACTGAAGAATTGGACCAGAAAACGAATACGCACAGATTTATCCCACGGGAAACGGATATTTAAAAGTCTCTGGATATAGTGGGTACCCAAAATAATACAGGATGCAAGGACAAAATACAACAGATATCTGTTCCACAACCATTGTATCTGGTAATTTCGATACCGAAGACTAAAAATTAGATCCAGCACCAGATAGATGCCTTCTGCCAGGATGGCTATGCTAAGTAACCGCCAGAGAAGGCTGTAGGTCAATAAATCCCGTTGTTTTTTCACATATGAAGAAGATGGGTATTACTGTATTTTTTCGAATGTAAAGTTCTGGAAATTATAGCACTTTGCCACATATATGTATTCATTTTTTGTACAAATGAAACTCCTGTATAACAAAAAACGATGCCCGCAGGTGTTCCGGACATCGTTTTCATCTATAAAAAATAGGTGTAAGTTAAGCTTGTTTCAAACTAGGGCTTGAAAGAATATCCATATCTAAATTTTTAATCCAATTCTGCACACTGACATGATTAACCTGCAATACACGAGCAATCGCACGCATGCCAAGTCCTTCCTGATACATTCTGATAGCTTGTAATTTCATTTCAACTGGTTTAGCAGTAGATTTCTGCTTTACAGTGTAACGATACCCACAAGTCTTGCATTGAAAACGCTGGCGGCCTCCTACAAAGCCATCTTTCATGAAGTTTTCTGATTTACATTTTGGACAATCCATAACTTTGAAACGGTGAAGATAACGACTCTTAAAATAAAAAACGTACTCTTGATGTAATGTGTTTTTATGACACGATGCAACTTACATTCAATTTTTTATTCATGAAATCAGTTAAAAGTGATGTGCATAAAAAGTTGTGTCAATTGTCAGAATTTCTAGGTGAACTAATTCTATACTTGGTGAACAGTATTAGGAGACTTTGAGTGTTACAGGATTTGGAAAACCACAATGAATTTGATAGATTGAATTACCAAAATGTCTGATCCAGATTATGCCTTACCACCAAACTATACATAATTACACATATCATTTTCCAGACCTGAAGACTTTATTAGCTAAAGCTACTCCAGCAAGATCTGGGGATTATCTGGCAGGAGTTGCAGCAGAAAGTGCTCAGGAACGTGTGGCTGCCCAAATGGCTCTGGCTGATGTGCCTTTACCTACTTTTCTAACAGAGCATGTGATTCCATATGAAGAAGACGAAGTGACCCGGCTCATCATGGATTCGCATGACATAAATGCTTTTTCGTCTGTAAAACATCTGACTGTAGGGGAGTTTCGCAATTATTTACTTTCTGATCAGGTGACTACTGATGTCCTGAATAACCTTACTGCAGGCCTTACTCCTGAGATGGTCGCTGCTGTTTCAAAATTAATGAGAGTGCAGGATTTGATTACTGTATCTGCTAAGTGTAAGGTAATAACCAAATTTCGGAATACAATAGGGCTCAAAGGTCATTTCTCAACCCGGTTACAGCCTAACCACCCCACAGACGATTACAAAGGAATTGCAGCCAGCATTCTGGATGGCTTATTATATGGTAATGGAGATGCAGTAATTGGGCTTAACCCAGCAACAGACAATATACCTACCGTGATTCGACTGCTGGAAATGATTGACTCTATCCGAACGCAGTTCGCTATTCCAACGCAATCATGTATATTAAGTCATATCACTACTACTATTCAGGCGATAGAAAAAGGTGCTCCTGTAGATTTGGTCTTTCAGTCTATTGGAGGTACAGAGGCAACCAATACTTCCTTTGGCGTTAATCTGGCACTGCTTCAGGAAGGCTATGAAGCAGCTTTGTCGTTAAACAGAGGAACTGTAGGCGCTAATGTGATGTATTTTGAAACTGGACAGGGGAGTAGCCTGTCTGCTAATGCTCACCATGGGGTAGATCAACAAACCTGTGAGGCGCGGGCCTATGCTGTTGCCAGAGCTTTTAATCCATTGCTGGTAAATACTGTAGTGGGTTTTATTGGACCTGAGTACTTATATGATGGCAAGCAAATTATGCGTGCCGGGCTGGAAGATCATTTTTGTGGAAAGCTTCTGGGATTGCCTATGGGAATCGACATTTGTTATACCAATCATGCAGAGGCAGATCAGGATGATATGGATACCTTACTGACATTAATGGGTACTGCAGGTTGCAATTATATTATGGGTGTGCCGGGTGCAGATGATGTGATGTTGCATTACCAGAGTACTTCCTTTCACGATGCATTGTATATTCGTAAGCTTCTGGGGTTGCGACCTGCTCCGGAATTTGAAGACTGGCTGATTCGTATGAATATATTTGATGAGAAGTTGCAACTGCAGACTATTTCACACCGACACCAGCTACTAGCTGAATTAGGTACAGTATAAGTATATTCCATCATTTATTCCATAGTTGATTAACAATGAGTTCCGTGATATCTGATCCATGGGAAGGATTGCGTCAATTTACAGCAGCGCGTATTGCTTTGGGGCATACAGGACATAGCCTACCTACAGATGTCCTGCTGGGTTTTCAAGCTGACCATGCACAGGCACGAGATGCTGTCTATTCTGCACTCAATGCACAACAACTGTGTGAAGATCTTCAACATTTTGTTCCAGGCATACTTCTTACCAGTCAGGCACAAAACAGGCAGCAATATCTGCAGCGACCCGATTTGGGACGAAAACTTTCAGCTGTATCCAAACAAAAGTTAATTGCACAAAATACCACAGAAAATGATTTAAGTATCGTCATTGCGGATGGTCTTTCTGCCTGTGCTATTAATCAGCATGTAGTCCCTGTATTGTCATTATTGATTCCTGTATTAGTAGACAAGGGATGGACTTTAGCTCCCGTCTGTATAGTAGAACAGGGACGGGTAGCTATTGCTGATGAAATAGGTTTTCTGCAGAAATCAAGAACGACGTTGATACTGATTGGAGAACGTCCTGGACTTTCTTCTCCAGATAGTATGGGTGCATATCTGACTTTTCAGCCCAAAACTGGGCTTACAGATGAAAGCCGGAACTGCATTTCTAATATCCGACCTGCTGGCTTACATTACCCTCAGGCAACAGAGAAAATATATTATTTACTCAATCAAATGAAAATCAAACAAATCAGTGGAGTAAGCCTCAAAGATGAAATGGAATTGCCAGGAGGAAAATTACTGGATTAAAGAGAGTAGAGGTATTGCCATTTGGTTGAAGAGGCAATTGTAGATCTTTTCAACCAAATGGTAAGGAATATTTTATTTATCGAATGATGTTATTAGATAACTTTTCCACACGTGGATCACGACCACCCCGCAACACTGAATTTCCGTTAAAACGTTCGCGTTGATCAATGTTTGTGTCCTGCAACCAATCCTCTTCTTTCATTTGACCACTTTGCCCAAAGGCTGCCAGTGCATTGTTATAGGTTACATCTTTAACCTGTTCAATCGAAATGCCTCTTTCAAGCATCAATGCTGCTGTTTTAGGTACTGCCAACGGATCTGAAATACCCCAATCTGCAGCACTATTAATCATAATGCGTTCAGAACCATATTTTTTTACGATCTCAACCATACGTTCGTTACCCATTTTGGTAGAAGGATAAATACTGAACGCTGCCCAGAAGCCTCTGTCTAATACTTCTTTTACAGTTTCTTCGTTGTTATGGTCTACAATCACTTTTGATGGATCGATGCCGTGCTCGATACATACATCCATACTACGACCTGTGCCTGCTTTTTTATCTCTGTGTGGAGTGTGAATCTGTACTGGTAAGTCCAGTTCTTTGGCCAGCTCCAACTGAAGACGATAATATTTGTCTTCCAGAGGCGTTTGATCATCATATCCGATTTCTCCAATACCAACTACTCCTTCTTTGGTAGCAAACAAAGGCAGTAATTCCATCACACCTTCAGCCAGGTATTCATTATTAGCTTCTTTGGAGTTTAAACCTACTGTACAATAATGTTTGATTCCAAACTGACTTGCCCGAAACCGTTCCCAGCCTACCAGCATACTCAGATAGTCTTTGTAAGAGCCAGCCTCTGTACGAGGTTGACCCAGCCAGAATGCTGGCTCAATAACTGCGACTACCCCATTGGCACGCAATGCCTCGTAGTCATCTGTAATGCGTGAAATACAATGAATATGTGGATCTATGAAAATCAGATTTTGTGCGTCCATCTTGGTTATTTTTGAATAATGATAGAATATATAAATACTATTGTCTGTGATAATTGACAGATGATAGTTGGTTTCATTGTAAGGTACTCCAGGTAAGTTCTTGGTTTTTGATTTTTTCAACCAGATCCGGACGTTTGGATAGTGCCAACGACTTGGCTGAAATATGATTGCCTTGCATACAAAGTAAGACAGCCGCCTGCTGTTCTGTCTCTGTTCCTTTTTCAAACAGATGTTCTACATCTATCAATACTGCATCATCCACGAAAGGAGCAATGATCCGCCATACTTCATGTGTAACCGGACGTCCTGCTGCCCAACGTTCATGGACAAAGTCACGAAGGATACGGGCTAATGTGGCATTGGCTCGTTGATCTAACCCCTGAATACGATGCAATGGACTACCAATGAACACAGATTTAAGTATCATCTGATTCCATGCAGCCTCATCCATATACTCCATAGGATAAGGGTTATCCAGGGCTAGAGCATTAAAAACGACACTCATATTGGTTCGTACTCCTTCTGATGCCCGAAAACGTAATGCTTCCGGATGAGGAAGTAGGGGAAGTGCCAGATATAATGCTGTAAGTTCACCTACTTCTGCCGTGGTAAATAACTGATCCAATGCTTTTATATATTCCTCTTTGTTATCGTGAGGAAGCATGAGTAAGATTAAAATACGGGTTGCCTGTTCGGTAGTCCACTGAGTAGGAGTAAGGCCCTTTCGCAATTGCTGTGCTATGCTTAAATCTTCCGGACTGAGTTGTAAAGGTAGTTTGCCGACCATACGGGGAGCAAGACCAAACGCCAGATAAAAATCCTTAAGAGTGACAGGTTCACTCAAGGTTACAATTTTTTGTTTCAGCCATTCATTTCCTTTGGCATCTGTGCTGCCATGCAGCCATTTTTTCAGAAGGTCATGGACCTGTATAATATCTGCCTGATACGTGGACATATGCTTCAATTGTTAGGATGGCAAAGGTTCGCAAATCTGTCCGCTTTTAAAAGGATTTTTACATGATTTTAATCAGCTTACTAGAGGAATATTTGTCTATAAACGTATCACAAATGAAGAGAATTTTGTCTCAGAGAGAATATATAGGGGAGAATTAGTATATTCCAGTTAAAAATTTTGAACGGATTTCTAACTGGAATATGTAGGATTATACTGTTTGAAAAAGTAACAAAAATTATTTTTTAGCATCCATATAATCCAGTGCCATAAAACAGTATGCTTTTACACCTGTTTTCATGCCACTTTCATCAATAAAGAAATCCGGGGTATGGTGTGCTCCTGTTTCCAATACATTCTTGCCTTTAGGCATACCTCCCACAAAGACGAAAACACCTGGTACTTTTTCCTGAAAGAAAGAAAAGTCTTCGGCACCTGTTACTGCTTTGGTTAAAGAAACATTGTCTTTACCAGCTGCTTTAACCAGACTTGGGACTGTCTTTTCTGTCAGTTCTTTGTCATTAAAGGTTATCGGATATTCACGATGGATGTCTACCACTGCTGTGGCTCCTGCACTTTCTGCAATGTTGGTAGCGGTGCGGGTAATACGTTCATGAATGGAATTCTGCATATTGGCATCTAGCGTACGTATAGTTCCTTCCATCTTGGCTTCTTCCGGAATGATATTGCTGCGTACTCCACTATGCAATGAGCCTATCGTAACAACAGCCCCTTGGTTGGTCAGGTCTATCTGACGACTCACAATGGTTTGTAATCCCATAATAATCTGAGAAGAAACAACAATCGGATCAACTCCAAGCCAGGGATAGGCTCCATGTGATTGACGGCCTTTCACTGTGATATTCAGGATGTCTACAGCAGCCATTGTGCCTTCCGGGCGGTATTTGATTTTCCCTACTTCTGTTTGTGCATTGATATGAATACCAAAGATGGCATCTACTTTAGGATTTTCCAGGACACCTTCTTTTATCATCAGTTTGGCTCCGCCTTCTTCACCACGTGGTGCTCCTTCTTCTGCTGGCTGGAAAATAAACTTTATGGTGCCTTTGATGTCTTTGCGCATACTGGTTAGTATTTCTGCAGCTCCTAACAACATTGCCATATGAGTATCGTGTCCGCAGGCATGCATGACAGGTACTTCCTGCCCATTATACTCTGACTTTACTTTTGAAGCAAATTCAAGAGGTGCTCTTTCTGGTACGGGTAGCCCGTCCATATCGGCTCGCAATGCTACCACAGGACCTGGTTTTCCCCCTTTCAGAATAGCTACTACGCCTGTTTTAGCTACTCCTGTTTTTACTTCTAATCCTAGAGACTTTAATTTTTCAGCAACAAATTCTGATGTTTTAAATTCCCGGTTACTTAATTCGGGATTTTGGTGAAAGTGTCGACGGTAACTGACTACTTTTTGTTCAATCTGGTCAGACATGCTTTCAACATGGCCTTTATAGGTCTGGCCTGATACTTGAAATGCCATTGCTCCACTCAATAGGGTTAGTAAAATTGTTTTCTTCATTGGTTTTGTTTGGTTAGGAAAAAGGGTCTGGTAATTATATTCACTAATGTAAAATTCATTATGATAAAATATACAGAAGTACAGTTGTGCTTTTTTATCTCTTTCTGACACTGGTTTATTCAGATACAAAAACATCCTCTATGAATTCTCTATATTTGGCGATAATTTCATTAAGCCGGGATTGAATATTGGTTTAAAAGTATTTATACAATATTTCTATTTATGAAACCTAATTTTGTCAGAATTTTATTTTTTGCTTCTCTTGTTTTTGTGAATATATGTATTGCACAGAAGAACACCAAAAAGTCCAAAATGAAATTTTTCAGGGCAGACAATGCCAATATACAATATACTGGACGAATCGATTTTTCTGATCCCTCAAAGCCAAGGTTCTGGGCTGCCGGAGTGTATGTGAAAGCCCGGTTTCAGGGGACTACTTGTCATGTTATTTTGAACGATGAGGTATTGTGGGGAAATAATCATAATTATCTGACTATTGTGATTGACGACAAGACTCCTATACGATTGCAGATGAAAGAAAAGACAGATACGATTCGTGTGGCAGAGAATCTTTCAAAAGGTACACATACTATCACGATCTGTAAAAACACGGAATCAGGTATTGGGTATCTGGAGTTGATTGGATTGCTGTGTGAAAATGTGTTGCCTCTTCCTGCAAAGCCAGTTCGTAAATTGGAATTTATCGGAAACTCTATCACCTGTGGTACGGGTAGCGATATATCTGAAATTCCTTGTGATAAAAACCAATGGTATGATCAGCACAATGCGTATATGGCGTATGGTCCACGAACAGCACGCGAACTGAATGCACAATGGCATCTGACATCTGTTTCTGGTATCGGATTGATTCACAGCTGTTGTGATATGGATATTGTTATGCCACAGGTGTTTGATAAAGTGAACCAACGAGCCAATACCGGGATTTGGGATTTTAAAAACTATACACCAGATGCAGTTACTGTTTGTCTGGGGCAAAATGATGGTATTCAGGATTCGGCCGCTTTTTGTAGTGCGTATGTGACGTTTCTGGATACTATACGAAACAAATATCCCAAGGCAAGTATCGTCTGTCTGACTAGTCCTATGGCTAATGAAGAGTTAAAGACCATGCAGCAAAAGTATCTGACTAGCGTTGTAGATTATGTGAACTCGAAAGGTGATAAGCAAGTGTACAAATACTTTTTCACAAAAAGCTGGAACAAAGGCTGTGGAGGCCATCCGGAATTATCAGAGCATGCTGAAATTGCTCAGGAGTTAACTGCATTTTTAAGGTCAACACTAAACTGGTAATTTCCGAAAAATATGTTTTATAATGATAAGGTTTATTGTCTCTGCTGTTCTGTATAGTTTATTGATAGTGTTTTTATTATTAGTCTGGAACACTGTTAGTTTTGTTCTTGAAGCAATTTGGGGTAATCTGGGAAAGGTTATATATGTAAGTGGCTATGCTATTTTGTTTTTGGGATACTTATTCCTGATGCGTCTGCAAATAAACAAACAGAAGAAAATCTTTTTATTCTTATGTATATGGCTGGGCTTTCCATCTGTTACAAGCAAAGTAACAAACTCTGGTTTTTTTATCAGATGTGATACCAGATTAATAAACTCCACAGATCATCACAGGAAGCTAGAGATAGCACCATATGGTGTGAGTGCACTGAACCTTATATTTCAGAAGTATAGTAGTTGTGATAGTAATGAGGTATATCGGTTTGCCAATCCTTTACTTATAGGTAAAAGTCTTATCTTCCAAATGCATTTTATCGTATTCGTCCTGATCTCTATTGGTATGAGTTTAGATTGGAGGCATAAAATGAACGATAAGATAATAGTGACCAACATTTTACTAGCTAAACTAAATAATCGAGTCAGGCTTTTTTATCTTTTTTGTGGGATAATCCTGATAGGATGGATGCTTGTAGTTTCTCTGTTTTTTTGTTTAGGTATAGAAAGATTACTGGAGTATAAGTTTGCACTTTTTCTTTTTCTGTTGTATGCAGTGATATGTATTGGACTTATTTATGCTCAAAAAAGAATGCATGTGATACTTCTGTTAATGGGATTGGTAGGGAGTTGTCCTACAATTAGCATATTTAATGTAAGCGGAACTATAGAGTTTTCCAACTGTTACACGGATTCAGAACGGACATATACAGAGACTAATCCATATAGACTTTTATATGTAACTACTTTCACTGGTAGTATTGTAGATTTAATCTATGGAATTCAGAAAGGGTGTAGCTCTGAGCATCGGAAGTTCTTGGATTTGAATTTTACGAACAGGGCAGAAACTATTACAGAACAGCTAATACATGTTTTGTCGATTCTGATAAGTGGTTATTGTCTGTATTTAATCTCATCATATTGGTTACAAAAATATCCCAAGGCTGTCTGATAAATAAGAGCAGTATTCTATTTTTTAGGATCTTTTACTCGTACAATCACCCGAAAATTAAGGAAACGGGCTGAAAGTGCGTTCGGTACTGCATACTGGCGTTCATTGACATCCGTAACCCAATTGTATGACATGACATTTCTTGCTCCTAAGGCATTAAGCAATTCTACTCCTATCCAGATAGAATCTCCAAACTTACCAATCCCTTTGCTGGTTGAACCAAAGGCTATGATCTTTGAAAATCCAATGTCCAGTCGGCGATAGGGAGGAGCATGAAGAGCTGAACGATAGTTCAGATTTTTAGGTGGTCCAAATGGTAATCCTGTACCTACAATCGTATTGAGATATACACGCCAGGAGGGATTGCCTGGCAAATGATCCTGGAAGAATACAGCCAACGTAACACGCTGATCTGTAGGACGACGTATATAACCTGTTTGATCAAAACTCAGATCTTCTTTGGTTTGCATAATACCCAAGCTAAACCACGATTCTGCTCCTTTGATAAATTCACCACTAAACCGGAAATCTGCCCCTACAGCATATGCACGGGTATTATTATTGGCATAGTATCGCAATCTGACATTGTCTACATCATATGCAACCACATCCCAGAGATTTTTATAATAGAGTTCAGAGTTGAAGACAAATTCACGTCCCCACATCTGAATGGTCTGTCGCATGCCTGCAATAAGATGGAGTGAACTTTGTGCCCTCAGATTCAGATTGAGATGTCCCTGTTGATCGCGTAACTCTCGATATAAGGGTGGTTGCCTGTAAATGCCGGCTGCAAATCGTAATGTTGTTTCTCTTACCCAATTGGGTGTAAATGCATATTGAATCGACGGACTTATCAGCCACTGCTTATTTACAGACCAGTAGCCAATACGAGCTCCATAGGTTAGTGTGTGCTGGTTGTCTTTGGAATACGAGTGTTGCAGATAGCCATTCCATCTATTAGAGGAAAGAGCAAGATTTGTAAAAAGAGTATCCCGGAACATAGCATAATCTGCTGAGTCGGCAAAGGAATACTGATTGAGTTTATCTGTGAACGATTCCCGGTTATAACGTATACCCCATTCAAAACGATTTCGAGGGTTCATTTCATAGGTTGCCCGGTGTTCCAGTGATAGTATTCTTCCATTGAGTTGGTTTCGGGCATACTTGTATTCACTACCCACTCCAACAGTTCCTATGCATTGTTTGTAGGTTGGCGAATTAGGGTCCAGGTCAATTTCACATAATCGATAAGCGCTTTCTGTGTCATAAAACTCGCGCTCACTGGTATTCATCGCAGACCCGATAAAGTTCAGTGTCAGCTTATCACTGGGGCGATGGGTAAATTTAAGACCTCCTTGTCCCAGATCATAGTTGAGCAACTCCTGGCCTGCATAGGCTACATACAGTCTGAGTTGTTGTGAAAATGTACCAAAGGTTGTTTCCTGGCTTACAGGTCGGGTGAGATAGCGATTACGACCATAGGAAAGTAATAGGCCTATTTCAGATTTGGGAGCCAGAGAACTTGTTTTTTTATTTCCCAAAACATACCTGAAATAGCCTTGTATATCTGTAAATGCGGGTAAGTATTCACCTTTTACCTCGAGTGTATTCAGCAGATACTGTGACTGTTTGCGTCGTACACCTATCGTATAACTTAGTTTGTCTTTTAATGCAGTACCTTCTGTGTGTAATGATCCTCCCAACAATCCCAGTGTAACAGACCCTTTGGTTTGTGTAGGTTCATTGTAGGCTACATTCATCACAGAGGAAAGTTTATCACCATATTTGGCCTGCCAGCCACCTGAAGAAAACTCAACACTTTTGACAAGGTCAGGATTGACAAAGCTTAACCCTTCCTGTTGGCCGGATCTGGCCAGAAAGGGGCGGTATACTTCAATGTTATTTACATAGATCAGGTTTTCATCATAGTTGCCACCACGCACTGAGTAGGTAGAAGATAGTTCGTTGTTGCTGACTACTCCTGGCAGAGTTGCCAGAATCTTGTTAAAGTCTCCAAAGGTAGAAGGCAATGTTTTGACATCCTGAGGTTTGATTTGTACCACGCTAACCTGCATTCGTTGATCGTTTCGGGTAGTAACCTTGACTTCATTGAGCTTCTGGACTGCTGCTTCCAGAATGATAGTGACCTCCCTGATTTCTCCTTGCTTCAATCGAAGAGTAAGTTGCTTTTCCTGATGATTGATAGATCGAATATATAACACCAGATCCTGGTTAACAGGTATATCTGATAACTGAAAGTATCCATTTTCATCTGAAGAAGTGCCACGAGATAGATTTTCAAGACGGATAGTTGCTCCTGGTACGGGTTTGTTCAGTGTATCTTTAATCCAACCTTTAATTTGTGTGTGTTGAGCGGTTGCGTTCTGTACCAGTAACAGACTAGGTAAAAAACAGATAAGAAAAAAGAACAGGCGCATTCGCAAAGACAAAATGATGTCGGACAAAATCCAAGTGTTGGAAATACAATAAAAGCTAATAGATCAGTGTTTCAAACTGACAAAAAATCTATCGGACTTACAAGTAATATTGCAGAGAAATTATAATATGTGAGATTTTACTTGAAAATATTATATTATTTTAGGTAAAGAAGCCTGTTTTAATTCATGAATAGTTGCAATTGGATCAGAAGAGCTGAATACGAAATTGCCTGCTACTAACACATCTGCTCCCGCAGATAGTAGATATGGCGCGTTCTCAAGGTTAACTCCTCCATCAATTTCAATTATTGCTTTGGCATTACGACGCAGAATAAGGTCTTTCAGATGTGATACCTTTTCATATGTACGCTGAATAAATTTTTGTCCTCCAAAGCCTGGATTTACAGACATAATCAAAATAATATCTGCTTCTGTGATAATTTCTTCCAACAGATGTACAGGTGTATGAGGATTTAACGCAATACCCGCCTGACAACCAGCAGCCCGAATTTGTTGTAATGTTCTATGTAAATGAGTAGACGCCTCATAATGAACCGTAATGTGATCCGCTCCGGCTTGGGCAAAAGACTCAATATACCGTTCAGGTTGAGTGATCATTAAATGAACATCAATAGGCTTTTGAATATGAGGACGAATAGCTTCCAGAATAGGAAAACCAAACGAAATATTAGGTACAAATACACCATCCATTACATCAAAATGGAGCCAGTCTGCTTCACTCTGATTTACCATGGTTACATCACGTTGCAGATTGGTAAAGTCTGCAGCCAGCAAAGAAGGAGCAATAAAATGCATAAGTTAAATAATTAAGCGACCTGATAATATACCAGGTCAGCCATACAGTTACTTTTTAGAAGAAGGAAATATAGTTCCGTATTTACTGTTTTTCATCAGCTTGCTTAATACAAAACCCAGAATGATATAAACCACGAAAACAATGGCTGTACTGATATAGTTTACCTGAGAAAATTTAGATTGCAGGTTAGGTGCGATTTTATCAGAAACGACAAACATATTGTACAAAAAGAAGGCTGCACCTGCTACAAACCAGATGATAAAAAAAGCAGCACGACGTTTGCCCGCATCCTGAGGGTCTTTTCCACCTTCCCATTTAATCAGATTGGCTACAACCCAGGATAATCCGATAAAAATAACAGCTGCAATGGCAGCAAACATATATGTTTCACTGGCCAGATCTTCTAACTGACGAGGGTTCCGAATCGTAATAATTTGAGCAAGAAGCATAGTTTAGTGTAAGAGTGAAGTGATAGAAATAGCAATAGTTTTCTAAATCTGTGATTTTATTTTTCCAGCTCTACATAATAAGTATAGACTACGCGGTCTTTCAGGTTAATGCGTGACAACGCTTCTGTAAGACTGCTGGCTAAAGAAGGGACCTCGAATCCACGGGCATCTGTCCATTTCAGTGAAGATAGCAGATTATTATCAAATTGTGGTTTGGCTTCTTTGATAGATACATCCACTTTGTAAAGTGTCCGGAATTCTACACCTGTAAAGTTTTCGTGTAGTTTCAAACCAACTTCTTTTTTCTTTGTATCAAAATCCAATACAAAAATGTCTTCAGATGCACCTGGTGCGTTATAACTGTATTTTTTAGGTTTTTCACCTTCTACCGGATTCACTGCATCGTAGTAGTTCTGGTACTCGCTGGTAATATCATATACTTTCGCTTCCAGTTGCAGATCCGGATAATTTACAGGGGCATTTGCCAGAAACAGATTTTTCAGAAAACGAGTGTCTTTTTCGCTATACTCAGGAATTTTAAACAAATCTTTTTGCTTAAACATATAGTATTCAAAGATTGGGAAATTTACCTGTACCATATCTGGTACTGCATTTTCAGTTGCCCCACCCTCATTGGCCTTGTCTTTGTATTTATTGGTTAATGCAATATCCTCTGCTGAAAACCGGAAATGTTTTAAACGACCTTGTTTTTCCTGAAGGCGGTTAACCAATGCAGAAGGTTCATGAACCAGTGCTTTGGGTGTAAATACCAGAATATAAATGTGCTGGGTCTGGGTTTGAGGTACCCAGGAGTTTTGCTTGGTGAAAGGTTGAGCAAACACATCAATGGCATTACCTTGTTTCAGCCAGTTTTCAAACTCATTCACTGCCCAGGTAGAAATGTCGATGCTAGTGCGGAATGTTTTTCCATTTTGTACAATCTGCAATTCCTGTTTGCCTTTTACCAGTTCGAAGTCTGTAATAAACACGGCGGTGCGATTATCCTGGGTGATCTGGCGAATAGGCTCATCAAGTACAGAACGGGTTTCTGTATAGTTGCTGATGTTCCAGGGAATATTTTCGGTGGCATTAATATTGATTCTAGGCGGAATATCATTTGTACCTGCTTTGAAATAAACAGTCTTAGGACTATTCACAATCGTCAATAAATCCTTAATAAAATCCATAGAGGACATCATTCCTTCATGCATCCCTTTGGAATAATCTATGTATACAGAGATAGAATCCGAAGCCACTGGAGCTTCTGATTTGGCTACATATTGGGTATGAAAAGGGGTAAGATCTTTGGACTCAACGACAAAGTTTGTAGGATCACTGGAACAGGAAAATGTTCCATATACCAGAAAGGCTGAGGCTATGTAGTGAATAATAGATCGCGAAGAAGATTGCCGTACCATGAAGTGAGTTAGTAGATTTGTTGAATAGTTGTAGTTTACTAAAATAGCTGATATTTGCAATAATACCAGTCAGGTAAATACTTTACATTACATACCTGACTGGTAAATGGGATAATGTGTGAAAGAATTACTTCCCGTTTTGTAGCTTATAAGCTATTTAATTTTTCAGGATATTCAAACCACGCCATTTTTCCGGAACCGCCTGTAATTTCTACCCATCGTTGGTTTTCAAAGATCACATGTACGACTCCACCTGTTGGTATACTTCCTATATCATCATGTGTGAAATATTCTGCCAGATAGGTTTGTTTGGGATTATGAGCAACCACCATTGCTGATTTTTGATCTTCTGCAATAGCATTGATCATCTCGACGAAAGATTGTAAGGCATATTCCTCATATAAAGCATTGTTAATGACTATTCTTTCAGTATCATATCCTAATTGCTCTGCCATGTACTGAGCTGTTGACAAGGCTCGTACTGCAGGACTGGCAAACAAGACATCTGGACTGACTCCCAGTTTCTTTAAATGCCCGCCCATTTTACAAGCTTCAATGATACCTGATGAGGATAATTCACGGTCAAAATCACGCTGACCAGCTGCCCCAGAAACTGCCTGGGCATGCCGTACAATAAAAAGATGTTTATTCATAAAGTCTGAAACAGAACGCCAAGTAATACAATATCCTTCAAATGAGAAAAATCTTGCATTAAAATTTTTATGTAGAAAGATGTTTCCCCAAATGCTGTATTTGTCATATATATATAGTATAAAATGTTGCAAGTCTGGTAGTTACATAGATATGTTATGCCATAGATGTTTTAACGGAAATTGTGCAAATTTGGCATTCAAAAAAAATAAGCTTTAAATTTATTGTTGGATTTCAGGTATTTTACGTTGTTTTAATGCTGCATTGATGTAAACCTAATGGTTCCTTTTGGTGTTAGCCTGATTATTTAGTAAACACAGGTACCATAAATTTCTGGTAATTTCATCATTACCCAATACCTGAAAGTGTATAAATATATAACGAAATAAATTGAGTATGACCAAAAATTTAGTCATTGTAGAATCGCCCGCAAAGGCCAAAACGATTGAAGGGTATCTGGGAAAAGATTTCACTGTAAGGTCAAGTTTTGGTCACGTGCGTGATTTGCCTGAGAAAGGAATAGCCATTGATGTGAAAAATCATTTTCGGCCTACTTACGAGATTAACGATGATAAAAAGGACCTGGTTAATCAGCTGCAGCAATTAGCCGCAGATGCAGAGGTAGTGTGGCTGGCAACTGACGATGACCGGGAAGGAGAGGCTATTTCCTGGCATTTGAAAGAAGCTTTGAACTTACAGGAAAATAAAACCAAACGAATTGTTTTTCGCGAAATTACGAAAAACGCCATTCTAAATGCGATTCAGTCACCCAGGACGCTGGATCTGGATCTGGTAAACGCCCAACAGGCGCGCCGGATTCTGGATCGTTTGGTGGGATATGAATTATCACCTGTACTTTGGAAGAAAATTAAAACTGGATTGTCAGCGGGAAGGGTACAATCAGTGGCCGTACGGTTGATTGTAGAGCGGGAACGTGAAATCGAAGGATTTGAAACAAAATCTTCTTACAAGGTTTCAGCTTTGTTTCAGGTAGAGAAAGGGAAGACATTAGTGGCTGAATTGCCTAAAAATTTTGATACGGAAGCAGATGCACTGGATTTTTTGAATCGATGCCTGAATGGAGTTTTCAAGATAAAAAATCTGGAAACCAAACCTGCAAAACGTACACCTGCACCTCCATTTACCACTTCTACATTGCAGCAGGAAGCCAGCCGGAAATTATATTTCTCGGTTTCCAAAACAATGATGATTGCTCAAAAACTGTACGAATCTGGTAAAATAACCTATATGCGTACGGACTCGACCAATCTGTCCGAAGAGGCTTTGACAAAAGCAGCAACTGAAATTACGAATAGCTTTGGTAAGCAATACTTACAAACACGCCGTTTCAAAACTAAATCAGATTCAGCTCAGGAAGCACACGAAGCTATTCGTCCTACTGATTTTGGTGTTAGTTCAATCAATGATTCACGGGATGAGCAACGTTTGTATGAACTGATCTGGAAACGTGCAATTGCCTCTCAGATGGCAGATGCTCAGTTAGAACGAACAACAGCTACTATTTCTATTAATTCACCTGCCAATGGAGTCTTGAAAGAAGAACTGATCGCTACAGGAGAAGTAATCAAATTTGATGGCTTCCTGAAGGTGTATATTGAGTCTACGGATGAGGACGATGAAGAAAATAAAGCAATGCTTCCTCCATTGACGATTGGTCAGCAGTTGCAATTGGATAATATGAAAGCTGTTCAGCGCTTTTCTCGTCCTGCTGCACGGTATACAGAAGCGAGTCTGGTAAAAAAACTGGAAGAGTTGGGTATTGGACGTCCTTCTACGTATGCTCCAACTGTCTCCACTGTTCAGCAACGGGGATATGTAGTGAAAGAAGATCGTGATGGAAAAGAGCGTTCATATAGAGAGATTACACTGAAGAACAACAATATCAGTACAGATTCAAAAAAAGAAATATTTGGAGCAGAAAAAGCTAAGTTGTTCCCAACGGATGTTGCGATGATTGTGAATGACTTTCTGGTACAATACTTTCCGGATGTTATAGATTTTAAGTTCACTGCTACTGTAGAAAAGGATTTTGATGAGATTGCGCAGGGTCGAATGATCTGGGAAGAAATGCTGGAAAAGTTCTATGATGGCTTCCATCGCAAGATTGAGAATACAGATGAGATACAACGATCTTCTGTGGGCAAATCACGTTCTCTGGGCACTCACCCTGAAACGGGTGAACCTGTTACCGTAAAACTTGGTAAGTTTGGACCGTATGTCCAGATTGGAGAGATGGAGGATGAGGTAAAGCCACGTTTTGCCAGTCTGAAAAAAGGCCAGTTTATGGAACGGTTGAGTCTGGAAGAGGCACTTGAGTTATTTAAACTTCCTCGTGAAATCGGTAGCTATGAAGACAAAGTAATGAAAGTCGCTATTGGCAAGTTTGGCCCTTATATCCAGCACGATGGTAAATACTATTCGTTGGGCAAGGAGGATGACCCCTATAGCATAGATGATGAACGAGCTATTGTGATTATTCAGGCAAAACGAAAATCAGATGCTGAAAAATCGATAAAAGAATTTCCAGGCAATCCGGATGTGAGGATATTGAATGGTCGTTTTGGACCTTATATTGCTATTGGTAAGCAGAATATAAAAATACCAAAAAGCAAAGATCCAAAAAGTCTGACCTTGGAAGAATGTCTTGAATTGGCAAAAGAGGCTGATAGCAAACCTAAAACAGGTCGTTTCGCCAAGAAAGGCGCTGCTGCAAAATCAACAACAAAAGCAGCAACAAAGACAACAAAAGCTGCTGGTGAGAAATCAACTGCCAAAAAGTCTACCAAGACAAAGAAATAAATTATTTTAGGTTCTTTAAACCAGAATCAGTGAGTTTTCATTGATTCTGGTTATACTACCTCAAGATATTGGTTGTAAGAATTGATTTTCTTCCTTAGTTGTTCTTCAAGATAGAGATTACAACCTTCTAGTGTCTTCAATATTACTTGTGCCTCATCCTGATAGGTTTTTCGTTGAGAGTTAGACCATAGCAGTGGATTCTGGCGCAAGTTATCTATGCGATCTGCCATTTTTACCATTCGAATTTCAACAGGTTGTCTTAGAATTCGCTGCAGACTATCTGGAATCTGTTCTGCTTCTGGTAATAATGTATTACGTGTTAGTGCTGCAACTCCTTTTGCTACTGCTGTTCCAAATAAAGTCTCAACCTCTGTATAGGATACAGGTGTATCTTCCAGTATATCATGTAATAGGGCGCAGCAAACCAACAAGTCTCCATTTAACGAGCTGTCTGATGACTGTGTTAGTGCTGTTACTACTTCCATACACACATTAGCCAGATGGGTAACATATGGAATGGTACTTCCTGGCATGAACTGAGCATGGTGTGCTTCTCCGGCAAAATTTATTGCCTTATAGTAGATCTCTTCTGTAAAAAACATACGCTTATACAAGGAAGTTATTCAGGAAATAATTACCGATATTTGTAATTCAAAGGTAGGTCTTCTGCCTGTATTTTTAACACAACCTATACTATGAAACAGAAAATTGTTGTATTGACCGGAGCTGGAATCAGTGCAGAAAGTGGAATCGCTACATTTAGAGATTCCAATGGATTATGGGAAGGACATGATGTCATGTCTGTAGCTTCACCTGAAGGATGGAAACGTAATCCAGAACTGGTACTTGATTTTTACAATCAACGCCGAAAACAGGCCAAGACCGTAGAGCCTAATGCGGCTCACTATGGATTAGCTAAGCTTGAAGAAAAGTATAATGTGGTTATTGTAACACAAAACGTAGATAACCTGCATGAAAGAGCCGGATCAACTAAGGTAATGCACTTGCATGGAGAACTGTTTAAATCACGCAGTACAGTTGATCCTTCACTTGTCTATGAGATGGATGGATGGGAAATTAAGCTTGGAGATACTTGTGAGAAAGGATCGCAGTTGCGTCCGGATATTGTATGGTTTGGAGAAGCAGTACCTCTAATAGAAAAGGCTGTAATTCAGGCTTTGTCCGCTGACATTTTTATGGTGATTGGTACCTCTTTGGTTGTGTATCCTGCTGCCGGGTTAATTGATTATGTACCTATAGAAGTACCTAAATATGTCATAGATCTTAACATGCCGTATGTGGCTCCACGTCCTAATCTGCATCTGATTGAGGCGAAAGCAAGTGAAGGCGTAACCAAGCTGGTGGAAGAGCTAATGAGCAAATAACTCTACTGATAGTGACATCGTAATTGTAAAGTTAAATTCGACAGGGCTATAACTTATCTAGTGTGTAGTCCTGTTTTCTTTTGCTAACAATCATAATTAGTACATGGAGATTTTTGAGGGATATATTTACCCATTGGCAGAACGCTATCAGAAGCAGAAGAACACTACATATGCTCAGGCTATGAGCCAATATATGAGGAATCAGTTTGATTTTTTTGGCATCAAACATCCACAACGCCGAATACTTGATAGGCAGTTTGTCAGAGAGTATGGACTACCAACGAAGGTAAATCTGGAAACAATTTTGCCTGAACTATGGCAGCAAACTGAGCGGGAACTCCAGTATTTTGCCATAGACCTGGCTGCTTCCTGTAACTATTATCGACAGGAAAGTTCTCTTGATCTAATCGAAAAAATGATTATACAACGATCCTGGTGGGATACTGTTGATGCTGTTTCTTCAGGGCTGGTAGCGCCTTACTTTCGCTATTTTCCAGAGAAAATGCATACTATAGCTTATCAATGGATTGCTTCTGAGAACATATGGTTACAACGAGTAGCTATAACTTTTCAACGGAAATACAAAAAGCTGACTGATCAGGAATTGTTGTTTGATCTGATCCGTCTGCGTGCTGATTCAAAAGAATTTTTTATTCAAAAAGGAATTGGATGGGCTCTACGCGAATATGCATATACAAATCCTGAAGTAGTTCGGGATTTTGTTTCAGTACAATGTATGTCGAACCTAAGCAAGCGAGAGGCTTTAAAACATATAGGTGGAAATTGCTAAAATCCAAGGCTACCTGTTTTTGATTGTAGTAGCCTTGGATTTATATTTTAATTCTATTCATACTTATTTTTCTTTTTCCCCTCTGGTTTCCAGTCCATTGTAATAGATCTTGATACTGGATACTTTCTTTGTCTCATTTCTCAGAAAAGTGACAGTTACATCGACAGAGTTATCTGGAGAGGTAATAGAAAACACATCAGGTACTTTTGTAGGACTGAGAGGCATAACCTGGGTCTGAGTATCTGTGTGTCCATACAGTTTGCCACCCTCCAATGTGACAATCGCTTTACTGAAATCATTGTTTCCTTTTACGTTATAAGTGCCAACATACTCCTGAAGAATGGCAACACTATCAGGTTTGCTATCGTCTGGTTTATTTCCGGAAGACTGGGCAACAGAAGTAGCATATACAGCTAGAAAAAATACAAAAATAGTTAGAGTGCGTAGTACTTGCATAGTTTAAAAAGGGTTTAGGTGAATAAGAGGATTGGATAAATGTGTGTTGAAATATAAATAAATTATGTTTTGTTTCTTCTCTTTCTCTTAAGAATAGTTTTAAATCTATACAAGCGGTATATTTTATCTGCCAAAGGTGTAAGGGATTGTCTCGTAGGTATTTGAATAAAAAATGAATCTGATAGATTGCTGTGCTCGTATCAGATTATTTTAAATAGATAGGAAATCAGCCTTGAAGAAAGGAATAATATTTCTCTTTAAATATTACAACGTGTACATTTTCAGGGGAATAAACGTTACCTTTGTATATTGTTCACTATCTGTTATCATGAGAATTTATCTGAGTATTGCTCTTATCGGGTTGACTTGTTTTTGTTCCTTTGCACAAAGTTCAGCAGTTAAGTATCAGGGGTTACTTTGGGAAATATCGGGAAAGAATCTTCAGAAGCCTTCCTATCTGTTTGGAACCATGCACGTAAGCTCTAAAGTGGCCTTTCATCTGGGGGATGCTTTTTATACTTCTATCCGCAATGCTGAAGTAGTTGCTCTGGAAACAAATCCAGATGAAATGCAGGATGATTATACTCAGTCTATTTTTCAAAAAGCCCGCTCTGAACAGTATAAGCGTAAAAATGGCCGGTTGTCATCAGATGAGTTTACGATTTCAGATTATAAGAAATTACTGCAGGCAGCCTTATCTTATGATCCGGAGATGTTGAATCAATTGCTGTACAGGTCTTACATGGATATGGAAGATTTTGAGGAAAATACTTTTCTGGATCTGTATATTTATCAGGTAGGCAAGAGATTAGGCAAACGGGCTACTGGTGTAGAGAATTTTAGGCAGTCTGAACAACTGGTTCTGGAAGCACTGAAAGATATGGCAGAAGAGATGAAGCAAAAGAAAACACGAAACAGAGAGGTAGATGAGGATGATTATCGGATGCTACAACCCCATGTACTGACAGATGCATATCGGAGTGGAAATCTGGATTTGTTAGATTCATTATCCCGGAAGCAGTATCAATCGGACGCATTTCTGGAGAAATTCCTTTACAAAAGGAATGAGAATATGTTTCATTCTATTGACTCTATTATTCAGAAATCCAGTTTATTTGTTGGAGTAGGAGCTGCTCACCTGCCTGGTGATAGAGGATTAATTAATATGCTTCGTAAAGCCGGATATACAGTGAAACCCATAAAAATGGGAGAACGGGACAGCGAACAGAAAGATCAGATTGAAAAATTGCGTGTTGATAGAGAATTTTCCAGACAAGTATCAGATGATGGCTGGTTTCAGGTAGAGATGCCAGGTAAATTATATGACTTTTCCACTCCCAACCCACTTGCACAACGACAATATGCAGACTTAGCTAATGGTGCTTACTATGCTGTGAGCCGGGTTAAAACAAATGGGCTATTTTTAGGACAAACACCTGAACAAGTGCTTGATCGTGTAGATAGCCTGTTGTATGAACATATCCCTGGAAAAATATTGTCTAAAACTCCTGTTACGAAAAATGGTTATCAGGGGTTTAATGTGAAAAATCGTTCACGACGTGGCGATATGCAGCGATATCAGATCCTGATAACTCCTTTTGAGGTATTTATCTTTAAAATGAGTGGTAATGGAGATTATATTGAAGGGAAAGAAGCTGACAGATTTTTTAGTTCTATTCAGTTAAAAGAAATAAACGCTGCAAGCTGGCTTCCCTATACACCATCAACCGGAGGGTTTCAGGTAAATCTTCCTCATGTTCCTGTATCAAATGAGCATACAGATGCCAGTATATTACATGAATGGGAAGCTTGGGACAAGATTACCGGAAATAGTTATATGATACTTCAGAAGAACGTTAACGAATTGCGAACGTTGGAAGAAGATACAACGGATCTGAGCATCATAGAAGAAAGCTTTCTGAATTCCGATTTCATCAAAAAGACAGTATCCCGCAAATTATCTACCTACAAAGGATATCCTTGTCTGGAAGTTATAAGTAAAACAAAATATGGAACCAACAATGTGACAAGGTTCCTTTTGAAAGGAACACACTATTATATCATATCCGGAAACTATAAAAAAGATAGAAAGACAGTTGATAAGTTCTTCAGTTCGTTTGCTTTTAAAGAGTTTTCACAAGGTGCCTTGGAAGCCTATACAGATACAACTTTACGTTTCTCTGTGAAGATTCCTAAAGGGAGTGAACCAGGGGAAGGAGAGAAACTTAAAAACCTGTATGAAGACTATATGCCGGAAATTAGCCCGAAAGAAGAAGATTACAGAGTAGTAGAGAAGATGTTGACTTTCAGAGCTCCTGCTTCAGGAGAAGAAATAACAGTAGCTTATCAGAAGTTTCCCAAGTATTATAGCTTTCGCAATGAAAATAAATTTCTGGAGTCTGAGTTACAGGGGATTGTTGCAGGGAAGATTGTTAGAAAAAAAGAGAAAACTGTGTTGAATGATGCCTCAGGAGTATATATCGTATTACAGGATACCAATAGTTCCCGTTGCCTGTTATACAAATTGGTGCAACGTAACCGGATTTTATATACCCTAAGTGCTGTTTCAGATACGTTACAGGGACAGACTGCTTTTATAAAGACCTTCTTTGATAGCTTTACTCCAACAGGAGATCCTGTAGGAAAATCATTGTATGTAAGTAAGGCAAATGAATTTCTGGATGATTTCACAAGTAAAAATGTGGAGACACGGCAAAAAGCAAAAGAATCTATTCATTATGTGGAATTTCAGGACAGCGATGCGCCTCGTCTGATTCAACTTATTCAACAGGCCAATGCCAAAGAAAAAGGCTATCTGGATACTAAACGATTGTTGATAGGACAATTAGGTACATTGCACCATCCACAAATTTTACCTTTTCTGAAATCTGCCTATCAGAATACAAATGATACTACTACATTACAATATGCTATTCTCAATGCCTTAACATTACAAAAGACTCAGGAAGCTTATACTGTTTTTAAAGAGATTGTTTTAAACGAGCCACCCATTTTTAATTCTCAAACAGATCTTAATGGATTATTTTATCCGTTACGGGATTCACTCGCCTTGACAAAACATCTTTTTCCTGATCTGTTGAAACTGGCTTCCTTGTCTGATTACAGAGATCCGGTATATGGTACACTGGCTATGTTAGTTGATAGTAGTTTTGTTAATTCCAAGACCTACGACTCGTATCTGGGACAAATGATTTATGATGCCCGTATTGCCACCAAAAGACATTTTGCACAGGAGGAAGAACGGAAAATGGCTGAAGAATCTGAAGATGAGGATTCCTATTATGAATATGAGGGAGACACTAATTCTGGATTAACCAATTTTGCCACTTTGCTGGCTCCATACCGGGATCAGAATAAAAACGTTGACAGATTATTTGGGCGGTTACTACAATCCAGTGATAATTCAACGGTAATTGAGGTAGTGAAAGTATTGTTGAAAAACAAACAGAATGTATCTGATAGCTTGCTTGAACAATTAGCCTCAGATAACAAATACAGGGCACTTTTGTATACAAAGCTACAAAGCATCAACCGATTGGATAAATTTCCAAAACGATATGCTTCACAGGAGTTGATTGCCCGAAGTTTATTGTATCAGCAAAGAGGATATAATACTACAACAGATACGCTGGTCTTTATAAATAAACAGGTGACCGGATATAGCCTTAAAAAAGGATATGTGTATTTCTACAAATACAAGAAGTCTGAAAATGATGAATGGTATATTGCTATCAGTGGTTTGCAACCGCTAAACGAAAAACAAATAGATACAGAGGCTTCACTGGTAAGAATGACAGAAAAGAAAATTCGTAAAGGAAAGCCATTAACAGAACAGTTTGCAAAAGCACTGCGAGATCTGAAACTGGAAGAACATAGAGATGATATTTCGATGGAGGTATCATCCTTGCTGGAATAAGGTAACGCTATTGATTAACACAAAAATAAAAACGCCATAGATTCATGATTCTATGGCGTTTTTATTTAACGGATTAAAGTTTATGGCATTTGTTTTAAGTTGATTGAATACAGAGAATACTTTTTCTCAACACAATGTTTTTGTTTTCGTATATATACTCATTATATCATATCTCAATAACCCAAAATAGTAATACCAGTATAAGTTATATGATAAGTGGCATACTATTTTTACATTTTGACGTTAAATCTTCCAGATAGATTTGGGTAATGCTAAGAAAATGAGGGCTGAACAGGTACCACTCTATTTTGAAACTGGGGATTATCGTGTATTTTTGTGGACTATGACTAGTTATTTCTTGAGATTCGTTTTTATACTTTGTTTTATTGTTTCTTCTAATGCTTTTGCTGATAATATTCCCACTGTGGCAAAAGATCCGTCTGGATTATATGGTTACAAAGATGCAGAAGGTAAGTATGTAATTCCTGCACAGTTTGATCAGGCGTTTCCTTTTAATAATGGATCTGCCCGGGTTATCTGGAAAGGAGGATGGTATTTGATTAATACCCGAGGTAAATTTCTGACAAAAAAATCCTTCTCTAACATTAGTATTTTTCGGAATGGGCTGGCTGTTGTAACCATTCGAGGGAACAATACAGAACTATTGCATGGACTCATAAATGAAAAAGGAGACCAGATTGTGCCTCCTCAATATCAGTACTTTACTCCAGAGCCTAACTACCGGTATTTTATTGCAGGTATAGAACTTAGTGGTAAAGGCGAAAGCAGTAAGGTTAGTTTCGGTTTACTTGACCCGACTGGTAAAGTTATTATTCCTTTAAATTTTTCGGCTATTCGGCATTCTAACTTTCAGCTATTTATTGGAAAAGACCAATCTGCACGTTGGGAAGCTTTCGATGCTTCTGGAAAGTCGTTATTTGGTGGGAAATACGATAATATCAAAGAGTTTGATGCTGAACTGGCTTGTGTAAAAGTAAATGGAAAATGGGGTATTGTGAATGCTGCTGGAAAAATGGTTGTAAAACCCGCTTATCGGGATATTGTTAAGAAAGCTACACGCTCCTATGATCTTTTACCATTTATTCAATGGAAGGTGGTAGATCAGAAACAACAAACTCTTTTAACGATGGAATATGAGGATGTACGTCCAGTACATCCGGTTTTATACAGTTATCAGATTGAAGGAAAAGTTGGTTTGCTGGATGAAAAGGGGGGGCGTATTACGCAGCCATTGTATGATGAAATTCAGCCATTTGTAAAGGAAATGGCTATTGTACGGGAAAAAGACACTTATGGTGTAATTAACTCAAAAGGTAATGTGATGATTCCCTTGCAATACCAGAAGATAGACATTGATACAGCTACATTGTTGCTTCGGGTGCAGTCCAATGGTAAATGGGGAGTATTAAATAAAGCCAATCGTACCATTGTTCCCTCTCAATACGATACAATTCGGGTACAACGTTATGGTATGTTTACTGCCAGAAAAGATACCCTTTGGCAATTGCTTGATGCAACAGGACAACCTGTCGGGGATCAGACATTTACGCAACTAGGAGATATTCAGAATCTATACGCTGTGGCATACAGACAAAAACAGGTAGGTCTGGTTAATCTTCGTGGTTCCTGGGCTATCGAACCTGTATTTGATAATTTGCGGATTGTCAATGAATATATCGCACAATATTATACAGGGGGGCGTTCCGGGCTGATTTCGATTCTAACGAAAGAAATGCTGATAGAGGCTGATATGGTAGAGCCCATACATAATTATCTGAGAGTTATTGCCAAGGGAAAGTATGGAGTCTGGAACTCACGTGGCAAAGAGGTAATCCCTGTGCAATATGATTATATCTCAGATTTTACTGAAGACAGTGTCCTGACCGTATTTCAAAAGAAAAATAAAGGATTGATAAACCTTCAGGGGCGGGTAATTCTAAAGCCTTCTCCTTTATATGAAGAATTGTTGGTTATGAAAAATGAGAGGGTTGGAATAAAATTGAAAAACAAATATGGTTTTGTAGATAAGAATGGTAAACTTCGGATAGCAAACCGCTACGAAGGCATAGGTAATTTCTCTGAGAATATGGCTGCTGTGAAGATTCTTGGGAAATGGGGCTTTATCAATAAAGCAGAAGAGTTGGTCATTCAACCCAATTATGAAGCTGTCGGGCAATTTGAACATGGGGCTGCTCCTGTAAAGAAAAATGGCAAATGGGGATTGGCTTCAAAGACAGGGAAAGAGATTTTAAAATGTAATTATGATGGGGTAAACTGGCAGCCTACCGGGCGATATACAATCAGTTTGAATGGAAAAAAAGGTTTGGCTGATGCTTCAGGCAGAGAGATTTTTCCTCCCAGATATGATCTTGTGGCAGATAATGATAATGGGTTTGTTATGTTGGGAAAAAATAATAAATTAGGCTTATCTGATAACAAAGGATATGATGTGCTGCCAGTTATCTATGACAGATTGTATTTTAATTCGTCCAAGAATTTTTATATCACAGGTATAGAATCACCCATACAAAAGTTTGTATATCAGCCTTAGAGGTGTAACTCTGACGTTGGATTGAATTATAGAAATTCAAGAGGTTGATACAAAGGAATATTCACTAATTCTGACTTCTGTGAGACAGCCAATTGGTATACAGAAATCGGAATAGTGCTTTACGCTCATTTTAGTAAATTGTATACCCGCTTACAACTGTGAGAAAACATTATCGATCATTCTTCGGCAAGGGAGTCCGGCTTATCTGTGTGATTTTGCTATTCTCTTTTGGTATAGGTACAGCTTTAGCCCAACAAGTACAATGGGCTTCACGAGTTATTGGATTTTCTTCTGAACTGGTGCATGCCAAAACTCCCAAACAATATGGTGCACAGCAGATTCTTGGCAAACCCAGCAAATTACCCAATTTTGGAAATAGTGCCTGTGCCTGGTCTCCTTCTACAGAAGGGAATATCACAGAAGAATGGATCAAAGTAGGATATAACAAGCCTATGAAGGTCAAGCAGATAGCTGTAGCAGAGAATTATAATGCAGGAAGTATTACCCGTATTTATGGATATGATAGTAATGACAAAGAATATTTGTTATATACCAATACCAAAGATACATTGCCATTAGTAGGAAGGATGTCGAATATCTTTATAAAAGAAACTCCTTTTATGGTAACTTCTTTGAAGATTATGCTGAATACCAGCCGTATTCCAGGTTGGAATCAGATCGATGCTGTGGCTATTTCTTCTCTTTCTACACCAGTAAAAGCTCAGATTAATCTAAGTCCGGATACTCCCAAAGAGCTAAAAAGAGAAAACTTAGGTAGGGGAGTAAATTCTGTTTATGAAGAAATCTGTCCTGTCATAGCTCCAGATGGAAAGACATTGTATTTTACCCGTCCTGAGCAACCCGATAATCAGGATGTCTGGTATGCTGAATTGACTGCTTCCAAAACGTTTGGTACTGCTCGCCGGATGCCAAGTCCTATTAATACGCCTGAACACAATTCTTCGTTCTCAATTACTCCTGATGGAAGTACCATGCTGCTAAACAATATTTATCGACGTGATAAACAGGATACAAGCCGGATTAAACTCTACAAAGGTTTGTCTGTAACACGAAAAAACGGACAGCTATGGGGATTTCCTGAACAAGTTCAAATCCAGAAATATTACAATGACAATGACTTTGCTGAGTTTTCTTTGGCGCAGAGTGGCCAGGTGCTTGTAATGACTGCACAACGGGAAGATTCCTATGGTTCAAAAGATCTCTATGTTTCGTTTCTGCAATCCAACGGAGTATGGAGCGAACCTAAAAATATGGGAGGTGTAATCAATACTGCTGATGCAGAAACTTCTCCATTCATTGCCTCTGATGGCGTCACTATGTATTACTCTACTCCCGGATTGAGTGGTTATGGAAGTATGGATATTTTTGCGACCAGACGACTGGATGAAAGCTGGACTAAGTGGAGCGAACCTCAGAATCTGGGACCTGCTATCAACTCGGATGCATGGGATGGATACTTTACCCTACCTGCATCAGGTGATTATGCCTATTTTGTATCTGCTAAGAACTCATTTGGAGGAAATGATATATTTAGAGTTGAGTTAACTAAGCAGTTACAACCTGACCCTGTTGCTCTGGTATATGGTACTGTATATGATGCACAAACTAAGAAACCAATTGGGGCAGAGTTGCAATACAGTCCCAAAAAACAGAAAGGAGAATCTGGAAAAGCTTCTGCCAACACTGCTACAGGGGAATATAAAATGGTATTACCACTAAAAGAGATATATGCTTTAGTAGTAAATTCATCTGGTTATACACAAAATACCGACGAAATTAAGCTTGAAAAAGATTCTGTTTACAAAGAGATTCGGAAGGATATTTACTTAAGTAAAACAGGAACAGAACCACCCGCACTTGCTAATAAACTGGATATAGCAAATCTGGAGGTTGGAAAAGCTGTTGTATTGAACAACATTATGTTTGAACAGGGAAAATTTGATTTGCTGGAGCCTTCTTTTGTCGAATTGGATCGGGTTGCTACAGTGATGAAGGAAAATCCAAAGATGGAAATACGGCTGGAAGGACATACTGACAATCAAGGTGATTTTATGCTCAATATAGAGCTGTCGAAGAATCGCGTTCTTGCTGTAAAGAAATATCTTGAATCGAAAGGAATAACACCAGAACGTATTCAGTACAAAGCGTATGGGGGGACACAACCTCTGGCAAGTAACGCCTCCGAAGTGTCCCGTAAGAAAAACCGTCGGGTTGAATTTATTATTCTAAAGAAATAATTTTTCAGGATGGTTCTTATTCTATAATTATGTATAATGCCGATGGCAGAATAAGAACCTTTCTTTGTATATATTCAGGATTGAGAACCATCGGCAGAGGATGCCTGGCTGATTAGCAATGGGAGTTGCCCTACCAACAAGTGAAAATCATTGTAATTATCTGGCTTTTGCATAAAACTATTGCCACCCTGTTTAATAAATTCTTCTACCTGTAATAAAGAGTTGGTTGTAGAAAAACCAATAACAGGTACCATCGCATATGCTGGCAACTGACGAATCTCTTTCACTGTTTGAATTCCATCTTTTCGGGGCATATTGATATCCAATATAATCAGAGAGATTATAGTAGATGTCTCTTCAGTGTTGTTTCCTGGAAACGTATTTGCATGAGTGGTTTTAGAAGAGAGATATGTCAAGAGTTCTTGACCATTTGTAAAGAACGTATACCGCCAATGAGGAAATTGTTCACGTAAGCTATTTTCCAGCATAAAAACATCATCATCATCATCTTCTGCAATCAAAATATGTATGTGTTCTGTACTATTCATACTAAAAACAGGCTTCAAAACCTGTATTGGTTACTAAGTGATTTTACGTATTTTTCTCTGTTTAGTTACGTTAGTTTAATTGCAAGTGTATGTGGCAGAGAGGAAAATAATTGTTTTCTACAATAAACACAATTGTTGCATTGCCTGATCTTTCTGTTTCAAAATAGCCAAGTGTTTATATCTGTTTTTATGTTAACTATTGTTGTTGATCCCATATACATTGTATTGTTTCTATTGTAACTATTTCTCTGCATGCCAGGGTAGGAAATACCACACTTTGAGAATATAAGGAGACGGTGTATACCAAGACATACGTATAAGAGCTACTAAGTACTTCAGGCATAAAGTTTTATCTATTGTAAGGGTTAGTCTGAGAAAGGAGAGATAATTTAGAAGGAGTGGCTGGTTTAAGATTATTTATCTGGTAGAAGTAAGAAGAAATGTATCTAAAAGTAAGATTCATTTTCTGATGAAAAAGATCCATTTTCTTAAGTCAGACCTGAGAATATATCCTCATTTACTTGAACTGGGTAATGCCAGCGAAAGAACAAAAGATTAACCGAAGGCTACCACATAGGTAGCCTTTTGTATTTTATTTTACTAAACTAAAGGAGGTGACTATGGCTATTGGAAGCTATGAAGCCGATAATCAAACAGGTAGTAACCATGAAGGATCAGATGCTAATATTCCAGTACAGCGTTTAACTGCCACTTCTATTATTGGAGATAGTGTATTTAATAGAGTAGACGAAGAGTTAGGAATGATTCAGAATCTGATGGTTAATATTCAGACAGGAAAAATTGAATATGCAGTATTGGAGTCAGGATCATTTTTGGGACTAGGAGGTAAGTTGTTTGCTATTCCTTTTTCAGAATTGATTCTGGATGGCATTCGCAGACGCTTTATTTTGGATAGAAGTAAGGAATATGTAAAAGACTCTCCAGGATTTGACAAAGATCACTGGCCTAATACCAATAGTGATGAGGCATATAATGATGATGCATATTATGGGCAAGTAAATCAATACTGGCAACTTTCATCACGTGCATTTTATCCATAAACGCTTGTAAAATCATTAGTAAAACGCCTCGGTTTCTGTAAAACCCGAGGCGTTTTGTTTTGTGTTCTTGTAATTGACTTTCTTATGAAGTGTTATCTTTTTATGTACATAAAATTATATTTTTGGCGTCTTCGGTTAGTAGTATGTTTTTGATATACAGATGGTTTTGTTAGTGGTTAGCTTGTTTTTTGTTGGTTTTGTACAAATGTATAAAAAAATCAACACTTCTCTTCTGACATTATTTCAGAAGTGGACTGACAGCACTTCTGACAAGTGGCATCATGTTTTCATTTGTGAGATGACTGTATCTTATACTAACACGCATGAATAGTACTCTCAAAAGGCCTGCAATTTTTACCTGGCACATTCACGGTAGTTATTTATATTATTTAGCTCAGGGCGATTTTGATATTTACATTCCTGTAAATAACGCAAAATCAGAAGGGTATGTGGGGAGAGGGGAGACATTTCCTTTTGGTGACAATGTACATGAAGTGTCTGCTGAAGAAGTTCGAACATTATCGTTTGATTGTATACTTTTTCAGACTAACCAGAATTATCTGGTAGATCAGTACGAGATTTTGTCACCTGAACAACAAAAGCTTCCCCGTATCTATCTGGAACATGATCCACCCCGACAGCATCCTACCAATACGCGCCATATAGTAGATGATCGGGATGTACTGGTAGTTCATGTTACTCACTTCAATCGTCTGATGTGGGACAATGCAACAAGAACAGAAGTGATAGAGCACGGAGTAGCAGTTGCCCCCACTGTATATTCAGGCCATCTGAATAAAGGCATTGTGGTAATCAATAACCTTCCTTCCCGGGGACGTATATGTGGATGGGATATTGTTCAGGAAGTAAGTAAACATATCCCACTTGATTTGGTGGGCATGGGTACAGAGAGTGTCGGACTGGGAGAGGTCCTGCATCCGCAACTTCCGGAATTTATTAGTCAGTATCGTTTCTTTTTCAATCCTATTCGTTATACGAGTCTGGGACTTGCTGTGTGTGAAGCTATGTCATTAGGGATACCTGTAGTAGGATTAGCTACTACTGAAATGGTAGCGGTCATTAAAAATGGCATAAACGGCTATATACACACAGATATTACTGTTCTTATTGAATATATGCAGCGTTTATTGCAAGATTCGGAACATGCCCGTCAGATTGGATTGAATGGGCAGCAAACTGCACAAGAGCGGTTTAACATCCGACGCTTTACGGAAGATTGGACCCGATTATTTCACAAAGTAATTCAACAACATTATTCTTCTCAAATGATTGAGATCTAAACGTTTACTCAGATCCGGTTTTCAGTCTCATTTTTACAACTCATTTTTTTATACTCAGCTTACAACCTGTTTTTTATGAAAAAGAAAGTAGCATTTATTAGCGAGCACGCTTCTCCATTGGCGACATTGGGAGGAATAGACAGTGGTGGACAAAATGTATACGTTGCTGAACTGAGCAAACATCTGGCCCGCATAGGATATGAGATTGATGTTTTTACTCGTTGGGAAGACCCCGAATTTCCCGAAGTTATTTATTGGATGCCTGGTGTTCGGGTGATTCATATAAAGGCTGGACCTGTAGATGTGGTTCCGAAAGAGGAATTACTTCAATATATGCCAGAGTTCTTTAAGAATATGTATGCGTTTGTACTGGAACATGAAATGAACTATCAATTGATACATGCTAACTTCTGGACTTCTTCACTGGTAGCTTCTCAGTTAAAAAAACTTTTGCAAATACCATTTGTTGTTACTTTTCATGCATTGGGATACATTCGAAAGCTGTATCAGGGCAGTCAGGATCATTTTCCAGAGGAAAGAATTTGTATTGAGGAGCAGATTGTACATGAGGCTGATCACATTATAGCCGAATGCCCTCAGGATAGAAATGATCTTCTAAATTACTATTCAGCATATCCGGAACTCATAACTGTTATTCCCTGTGGTTTCAGCATCCAGGATTTTTACCCTGTTGAACAAAGAAAAGCCAGGCAGATTCTGCAATTAAAAGAGGACGAAATCATATTTCTGCAATTAGGACGTATGGTACCTCGCAAAGGCGTGGATAATGTGATTAAAGCTTTAAACAAGGTAAACCAATGTCATCAATCTGTCAGATTACTAATTGTAGGAGGAGATTATGCCTCTCCAAATATGGACTTATGCCCTGAAATAAGTCGATTGAAACAAATTGCAGAGGAAGAAGGTGTTTCGTTACAGGTTACCTTCACTGGGCGTAAAAGCCGAGATATGTTAAAACACTATTACTCAGCAGCAGATGTGTTCATCTCTACACCCTGGTATGAACCTTTTGGGATTACTCCTTTGGAGGCAATGGCATGTGGTACACCTGTGATCGGATCACAGGTGGGGGGAATCAAGTATAGTGTCGCAGACGGAGAAACAGGTTTTCTGGTTCCCCCAAATGATCCGGATGCATTAGCAGAAAAGATGAGCCAGTTGATTTGCGATCCGGAGCTTTTACAACAGATGAAGAAAAATGCTATTGAACGGGTTAATACTTTATTTACCTGGGCGAAGGTAGCAGAAGAAGTATCTGATTTATATAACAAAGTCATCTATACAACATATGAGGCTGCCGGAAGACCGCAGATGGTACTGACAGAACGAGCCGAACAGTTACTAGATGCAGATTTAATAATAGGTGAATAAAATAAAATGCAGCACAGAGCCATTTTTCTGGATAAGGATGGAACATTGATTCAGGATATCCCTTATAATGTAGATCCCTCTAAAATTTCCTTGCTGGACGGTGTTAGGGAAGGGTTGCGGGAACTGGCAGCTAAAGGGTTTTTACTAATTGTCATATCCAATCAGGCAGGAGTGGCTCATGGACATTTTACTATCGAATCATTAGAGGATGTGAAGACAAAGATTAAACATCTGCTGAGTCCGGAAGAAGTGACAGTACATGGATTTTATTTTTGTCCCCATCATCCTGCCGGAGCAGTAAGCCCTTATGCTATTCTATGTGAATGCCGTAAGCCCAAGCCTGGTATGTTACTTGAGGCTGCGAAGGATTTTAATATAAACCTGTCAGAATCCTGGATGATTGGGGATATTCTACATGATGTAGAAGCTGGAAAGGCCGCTGGCTGTCATACTATCCTGATTGATAACGGAAATGAAACGGAATGGGTGCTCACACCAGAACGTACACCTGAATTTACTGCAAAGGACTTCAGAGAAGCGGTTTCTTATATTTTAACGAGCCAAACTTAATCTTGTATGTAACTGTTTTAGCAAACCTTGTCCTTTATATAGCAATTGATAAAATGAAAAATAATTGGTTGGAGTGCCGGAATGTGTTGATTATTCGACCTGATAATCTGGGCGATCTTATAATGTCTGCTCCTGCTATCCGGGCTGTGAAAGAGACATTGAATTGTAAAATTACAATACTTACTTCTTCTATGGCTGCCGGAGTGGCTGGCTTAATTCCAGAAATAGATGAAGTACTTATGTATGATCTGCCTTGGGTTAAGAATGAACGCGTTCCGGACTCCAATCAATTTTTTGAAGTTATTGCTGAATTAAAGAAAAGAGAATTTGATGGGGCTATACTCTTTACTGTATTTAGCCAGAATCCCTTGCCCGCAGCCATGCTGGCTTATTTAGCTGGAATCCCTTTACGGTTAGCCTATTGTCGCGAGAATCCTTATCATCTGTTAAGCGATTGGATACCAGAAAAAGAACCTTATTCCTTCATCCGTCATCAGGTAAAGCGTGATCTCGAACTTGTGGCATCTATCGGTCTCACAACAACTAATGACCAATTGTCGCTTGTTGTTTCAGATGATAATCGTTCAAGTGCTATAGAGAAGTTGTCTGATGTTGGAGTTAATCTTGATAAACCCTGGTTGATTCTGCATGCCGGAGTGAGTGAACTGAAACGCCAATACCCACAGCAACGCTGGATCGATACAGGAAGACGAATACAAAAAGAATTGGAGTATCAGATTTTGTTGACAGGTACACTGTCTGAAAAAGAACTGACTGATCAATTGGCAAAAGGAATAGGCTCAAATGCTTTTTCTCTGGCGGGTTTGCTATCTCTAAAAGAGTTTATTTCTCTTATCAAAATGGCACCTGTTGTGGTATCTGTTAATACTGGAACTATACATATTGCAGCAGCAGTAGGCACACCTGTGGTAGTTTTATATGCTCAGACCAATCCACAACATACACCCTGGAAAGTTCCTCACAGGGTATTGCCTTTTGAGGTTCCTGAAGATTTACGAAGTAAGAATGAGGTGCTTCAATATGTACACCAGCTGATATATGATAATGTGGTACCAATGCCAGAGCCTGAAGAGGTAATAAAGCATATCAGATTGCTTATAGCGGTTCCAACTTTGGAACCCTCTTTTGCAAGCCCTACTCTTTCAGAGCCTATTCTGGTAGGTTCTTTGTTTTATGAAAGATCCTACCAGAATGGGTTTTAAATATGTCTTTTATCAAAGCTTTAACAATACGCAATCTTGTACAACGAGCCGATTACTCAAATGTTACTTCTTCGAATAAGCTGATTGTAGCGACACGTGCAATCCCGAAATCAAAGGTTTTTGTCCAGTCAATCGTATGATGGATATTTTTATCCAGTGGACCCCAGCGTTCAGGCTCTCCATCCATACTGATGACCACACTTTTTGTCTGGAAGGCGGAGGCTATATGTGAAACTCCTGTACAATTGGAAATCAAAGCAAAGGCATTTTTGATCAATACGCCGATACTACCCAAACTGGTTTTACCTGCCACATTAATAGCCTGGGTTTGCATATGGTTCATGACTTCTTCTACTATAGGCAATTCATCTTTGGTTCCTGTTATGACTACCTCAAAACCCTGTTTCTTACAATAATCTGCCAATTCTGCAAAGTATTTGGGCGGCCATTGTCTCCATGAACCTCGTGATCCGGGATGAATACATACATAATGCATTGGATCGACAGGGAGATTGAGTTCTGCAAATTCTTCATAATCTTTACCTGACAAAGGAAACTCTAGCTGTAAGCCCTGTTCTTCTATGCCCAGATGGTTCATAAGCCGTATGTGTCGTTCTATTTCGTGTCCATAATTAGGATATTCCAGAAATAATTCTTTGTTAGGGCAATAGTCATGGCTGACGCAGAATCCGGCTGTATAACGAGCTCCAAATAGTTCGATCATTGGATTAATAAGTGTGCCATTTCCCTGCATTTGTAACGCCAGATCAAATTTCTCGGCTTGAACCTCTGCCAGAAAAGAGGTAAATGCTGCTGGTTGAACAGCTTGCTCCGGAAGACCGGGATATCCGGGGAAGGGGATGAAGGCATCAAAATAACCAGAAAATCGTTCTACAAATGCTTTAGCCCAGGGAAGTCCTGCCAATGTAACAGAAGCCTGAGGATAAGCCTGTCGTAAAGCCCGGATAGCTGGTATGGAACAAAGGAGATCACCCAGTTGTAAGGCCCGGAAAATGATTATTTTCTGAACTTCTTGTTGTGGAACTTTCATAGGTTAATCAAGTACAGATAACATGTAGTAATATAACTGTAGAGTTGAGGCTTATATGTCAAAACTAAAAAAACAGGACCCGATAGCGCCAGGCTCCATACAAAGTCCAGTAAATAGAAAGAAAAGGTATCAGTGCAGATGTTACAATCATTTCGCTTACATGCCGAAAAGATTTGGAAGTGCGGGACAGCCTTTTCCAGGCAAACCATCCTGTACAGCCTACCCATCCAACCAGAAACAATAACGCTAGTTCTGTAGTATGTGTCAACATTCCACAAAAGAATCCCAGAAAGCAGAAAATGATCAGGTAGTAGTGCCAGACAGGACCTGGTTGTATCTTTTGTCTATACAAGCGAGGAAACTTTTTGTATAACAATGCATTAAACATGCTCTTCCTTTGTTCTTTTAAGCTTACTCCCCAGGGTGCTTTACGAACCGGATGGATAATAATAGCCTGAGGTAATTGCTTTATTGGAATATGGTTTTCGAGTAGCTTAAATTCCAGATCGCTGTCTTCTCTCCATGCAGTAGAAAACTGAGAGTCAAAACCACCTACTTTTACCAAAGCCATTCTACTACAAATGCAATTGGCAGTCACAAATTCTGCTGTTTCTAATCCTGCTGTATTGAGTTCATAATCTGTAGGATCTTGTGATACAGGAACAATCACCCGGCCTGAGTAAGCTATTACTTCTTCTCCTTTGTAAGTTTCCCAGATTTTAGTTAGCCAATTGGTATCTGGAATGCAATCATCATCTGTAAATGCAATCAACTCTCCATGCGATTTTCGCCAACCTAGATTGCGGGCAGCTGCAGGTCCTCTTTTATAGGTTAAGGATAAAAAGTGAATAGTTACTGCCGAATTTTTCTGCCAGGTTTGAACAACTTGTGCTGTAGATTCATCAGGTCCATCACTGACAACAATGATTTCATAAGATTCGCTGGAAAAAGTCTGCCGTAATAATGCTTCCAGGCATGTGTTAAGTAAATTGGGACGTTGGTAAGTAGGGATAACAACGGAGATCTTCATAGTGTAAACTGGTTTTGCAGATTTCACCAGCTATTTCAGTTAGAAGTAGAAACTGAAATAGCTGGTCTTTAAAAGCAGAAAAAATCTTGTACCCAAATTGCTGTCTTTGCAATCTTTATAAACTATTTTCCGACAACCTCTTAAACACCTATTGACACACTGGATAATTCTTCTGTCTGATCATAGATGGATTGAGGATTTTTTTCAAGTAAGAACGATCCCATCACCAATGCATCAAAAGGAGAGCCCCAGAAACATTCAACTGCATCGCGTGGGGTACACACAATGGGCTTGCCTAGTGTATTGAAAGATGTATTCACTAATACTGGAACTCCTGTGCGTTTTTTAAAGGCTTGCAACAGTTCGTAATACAAAGGATGCTGATGCTGATTGATAGTTTGGATGCGAGCTGTCCCATCTACATGCCGAACTGCCGGAATTTTGTCTGCTTTATCAGGTTGTACATCATAAATGAAAAGCATATAAGGTGAGTAATAAGCATTTACAAACCAGTCAGGAGCATCTTCTTCCAGCACTACAGGCGCAACAGGACGAAAGTCTTCCCGATCTTTTACTTCGTTGAGCCGGGTTTGCATGGATGCATTAATAGGTGAGGCGAGGATAGAGCGACTTCCCAATGCTCTGGGACCAAACTCCATTCTACCCTGATACCATCCAATGATCTTATCCTCTGCCAGCATGTCGGCTACTTCTTCGGCCACATTATGCAACTTCCGATAGGGAGTTTTTGTCCACTGTAGAAATTTCTCTATTTCATCATCTGAGAAATCAGGACCCCAATAGGCGTGATCCATGACAAATGTACGTTCTGTTGCCTTACGTTGCTGGCTATCTACCCATATGGCTGCTCCTAACGCAGTTCCTGCATCTCCGGAAGCCGGCTGAACCCATATTCGCTTAAATTTACTATTATCCCGAATTCGAGCATTCATCACACAGTTTAGTGCTACACCACCTGCCATACAAAGATTCTCTTCCTGAGTTTGTTCATATAGCCAGTCTGCCAGATTTACGACTGTGTTTTCCAATACCTTCTGTAAGGAATGTGCCAGATTAAAATGATGTTCGGTGAAAGGTTCGTGTCGTAAGCGGGCAGGACCAAAACGTTCTGTAAAGTTCTCATTGACAATTTGATACTGTCCATTTCCTTCCAGTTGAATGATCTCTTCAAAGTCTTTCACAAAGACAGGTTTTCCATAGGAAGCCAGTGCCATTACTTTGTATTCATCGGAAGAATGGAGAAATCCCAGATAAGTTGTCAGACGTTCGTATAGTAAACCTAGTGAGTGGGGCATATTTACCTGGCCTATGCGAGTCAACTCGTTTCCTATACCGTGATTATAGGTTGTAGTAGCTTTTTCTCCGCGTCCATCCAACGTCATTACTGCTGCACTCTGATAGGGAGATACATGAAATGCGCTGGCTGCATGAGCAATATGATGCTCTACATAATGCCATTTGCTTCTGTCTATCAGGGCACCCTGGAAACGTTTTTGTAAATGATGGGGATATCCGTCTCGTAATTGTTCTGGTGCATTAATGATTAGAGATAAAAACAAAGGGTCCCATTCGGATTCCCACTCATTGGAAGGCTTGTCCAAATGAGTATGGAGGGGGATCGGAATAACAGACGCATTCCTATATTGTTCCGGCAACAGCTCATAAGGATCAAACGAATAGGCAAAATGATCCACATCATTCAAATGAATATCCGCTACTTTGAGACAATAGTCAATAGCATGAAAGGGTAGTTCATAGGTAGAAAAAGGAATTGGTCTTTTTCCATGTTTGATATGTGTGAAGCGTTCTTCTTCTGCGGCAGCCAATAATTGGCCATCCTTGATCAGACAGGCTGCCGAATCATGAAAAGTTGCATTAATACCTAAAGTATACATGAGAAAAAATTTGGAAGTAGAAGAAAAAAATATTCCATAGCATGGCGTAAATCAGAGAAGTGTCTTTAAGATAATGTGCCTGCAAGTAGTGGATAGAAGAATAGCTTTTTCATTACAATAAATACTGATTTTGAGGAATATAAATCTTCCATTGTTCCTGAAAGATAAACATGACTTTAGATCTGCTGTCAGCATAGATTTTCCTTGCTTTTTCACTTCTGTTTCTACGAACTAACAACCTTCCACACTAGTCGATAACTGACTGTATATGAGTAGAAAATAGTGTTTTTGAGTCTGATCAACAGATGATTTTAGTTTGTTATTGGGTAATTAATTTCCCAAAGAGAGTAAGGGTTTACTCTGTTGGGTGGTTAGTTGATCAAAAAAACTAACAAACCTATTTTTGGCATGTGTATACACAAGTGTATTCTATACATGAAAAAGACATGTATAGCCTCAATGGCATGTAATTTTAAAAGTCTTTGTAAAAGTTTGATACACAGAGAATAGAAGTGAAAAAAAAACTTCTCCACACTTGTGGTTTGTGTAACAATAAAATGGTTGAAACGATAATCCTTAATGAGAGAAAGCTATGCCATGGTCAAAAACTAATTATCCGGTTTCGATGAAGAACCTACCAGTCAAAGTAAGGAACAAAGCAGTGGAAATTGCGAATGCCTTACTGGAAGACAGACATATGGAAGAAGGAATTGCTATTGCAACGGCTATTAGTCGAGCAAAAGATTGGGCTGTGAATCACGACATTGAAATCAAAAGTAAAGCAAAGGATTCCAAAATTACCGATGTCAAGAAACATGGAGAAGATCGATATGTAATTCCCTATGAAAACAATAAATGGGCTGTTAAAAAAGAAGGAGAAGATAAAGTAGAACAGGTCGTAACTACCAAGCAGGAAGCTATACAGATAGGCAAAGAGGAGGCCCGTAAAAATAATGCATCACTTACTATTCAGGGTAAAAATGGTAAGGTACAAAAAAGAATATCCTATAATCCCAATAACCAGAATTCTCAGGCATAATCTGATGTAAGGATAGGCAAGTAAAAATTGTATAGAAGCTATCCGGAATCAACTTGCCAGTAAAAAAAAGTAAGGACAAATAAAGGAATCATTTAGTGCGTAGATACTAGTATGGATAGCTAGCTAAAAACCAGTCCTTTCTATAGTTAATATCTAGTTTTGCCTCGGTTTGATATATACCTGTACAGGCTTTACCTGAAGAGTAACTGGTTGGGTGGGTAGCTAAATAATACTCTTTACTTAAACCTATTTTCACACTATGAAAATTGCACAAATAGCTCCTTTATATGAGTCGGTGCCCCCTAAACTATATGGAGGAACAGAACGAGTTGTTTCATATTTAACAGAAGAATTAATCAGACAAGGACATGAGGTTACTCTATTTGCAACAGGCGATTCAAACACGTCTGCCAGGTTAGTGAGCCATATTGATGAAGCATTGCGGTTAAACCCTGGAATACAAGATCCCATTGCACACCATATCATACAGATGCAGGACGTTATGGAAAGAGCGGAAGAGTTTGATATCCTGCATTTTCACAACGACTATCTGCATTTTCCTTTTTCGGCTACATTAGGTAAGCCATGCATTACCACACTACATGGCAGATTGGATCTGCCTGATCTGCAATATGTATATAATAAATTTAAGGATCGGCCACTGGTATCTATTTCAGATTCACAGCGAAAACCACTGAAGGATGTTTGCTGGGCTGGGACAGTTTACCATGGATTACCTTTAGATCTATATAACAAAGGAGAAGGTAAAGGGGATTATGTGGCTTTTATTGGAAGGATCTCGCCAGAAAAGAGACCCGATCGTGCTATTGAAATTGCCAGAAAAGCTGGCATAAAAATAAAGATGGCTGCTAAAATTGATAAAGCTGACCAGCCTTACTATCAAAAACATATCCGAAAGCTGATGGACCAGCCTCATGTTGAGTTTATTGGAGAAATTGGTGAAGCACAAAAGGGTGAATTTCTGGGAAACGCCAAAGCCTTATTGTTCCCTATAGACTGGCCTGAACCTTTTGGGATGGTTATGATTGAAGCCATGGCTTGTGGTACTCCTGTAATTGCATTCAACAATGGATCAGTTCCCGAAATTATTGATCATGGAGAGAGCGGTTTTGTTGTAAATACAATTGGGCAGGCTGTAAAGGCGTTAAATAAAATAGACCTGCTGGATCGTAAGTTGGTCCGTAAAACATTCGAGAATCGGTTTAGTGCAGGAATAATGGCAGAAAGTTATCTTCACTTATTTGAAAGGATGATACCTACAAAGAGAAGACGTATCTACATGTCTACAGAAATGGAAAAGATACTAAATGCTTATAAAACAAAACAAGCCAGTTAATATTCACTAACTAGATGTAGTTACCTATGATTACAGACAAAAATCAGACTCAATCATCTGACGAAGACAAATATTATATTACGGCAGAGAGTGTCAATCTGGATGACCGTACGCAGGTACTCAATCATTGTGAAACATTTGGCATCTTTAACCGGTCAGGTGATATTGTTGGTCAGGGCGATGCCGTTCAGGGTATTTATCATCGGGATACCCGGTATATAAACCGTCTGGGTTTAAAAATAAATAATCTGAAACCCATTGTTCTTAGCTCTAATGTTAAAGAAGAGAACGAGATTCTTTCTGTCGACCTAACCAATCCGGAGATGGTATCGATAGATGGAGATACCATGCACCATGGAACTATTCATATTGGCAGAAGCCAGTTGATCCGGTACGGGGTATTTTATGAGAAGATAGAAATAGAAAATTACAATGCACAGGCTTGCCGAATAGATTTGTCGATAGAGCTAGGGAGTGACTTTAAAGATATCTTTGAGGTAAGGGGACTAAGACGTCAGGAACGCGGTTTATTATATGGCTATGAATATCCTGACAACCGCAGTTTGCGTATGTCCTATCAGGGATTGGATGATATATTGAGACGGGTAGACATTGCTTTTAGTGATGCCTATGATAAAATTTCAGGGTTTGAAAAAGGAGAGGTGACTTTTCAGTTTTTGTTGCATCCTAAAAAGAAAGTCAGCCTGCATTACTCCATAACATTTGAGGCTGGAAACGAACATACAGAGAAGAAAGATTTTAATGAAGCACTCAAACAGGTAGAGCCAGATCTAATAAAGACCAAAGCGTATTTTCCGGTTATCAAGACGTCTAATGGGCAGTTTACTCACTGGATCAGTCGTTCTAAGGCAGACCTGGTTTCACTGATGTCACAGACTCCTTATGGAAAATATCCCTATGCGGGTGTACCCTGGTATAATACAGCTTTTGGACGGGATGGAATTATAACAGCATTGGAAGTCTTATGGGCTGCTCCGGACCTGGCCAGGGATGTACTCTTCTTTTTGGCTGCCAATCAGGCAAATACATTGAATGAAAGTACAGATGCAGAGCCTGGAAAAATCTTGCATGAAACTCGTGACGGAGAGATGGTGGCACTAAACGAAGTCCCTTTTAAACAGTATTATGGCACCATAGATGCAACACCTCTTTTTGTTATTCTGGCTGGAGAATACTATGACAGAACAGGTGATCTGGAAACCATACAAAAAATATGGTCAAATATTGTAAATGCCATTAACTGGATCAATCAGTATGGAGATATTGATGATGATGGATTTGTGGAGTACCAACACAAGGCAAAAAATGGGTTGACAAATCAGGGATGGAAAGATAGTTTTGATTCTGTTTTTCATAGCAATGGGCAATTGGCAGATCCGCCCATTGCCTTGTGTGAAGTACAAGCCTATGTATATGGAGCGAAACTGCATGCTTCCAATCTTGCCAGAATACTGGATCAACCTAAGCAGGCTGAAACCTGGAAAAACGAGGCGAAAGCGCTGAAAGAGAAATTTAATGAAGTGTTTTGGGATAAAGACCTCAATTGTTATGTACTGGCCCTGGATGGACAGAAAAGGCCTTGTAAGGTGAAAACTTCCAATGCGGGACAAGTGTTGTTTACGGGCATTGCCGATCGTTCCAAAGCAAAAAAGCTGGTAGAAACCCTGATGGCTCCGGATATGTTCAGCGGATGGGGAATACGTACTCTGTCTACACAGGAGTTTCGTTACAATCCTATGTCCTACCACAACGGTTCTATATGGCCCCATGATGTGGCTCTGATTGCCAATGGAATGGCAAAATATGGTTTTGAAGCAGAGGCTCTGCAGCTCATGTCGGGACTCTTTGATGCCTCTCTGTATATCAATCTGCAACGTCTTCCTGAGTTGTTCTGCGGTATGGATCGCAGAGCTGGAGAAGGACCTACTGCGTATCCGGTTGCCTGCTCACCTCAAGCCTGGTCTGTAGGTGCCGTGTATATGTTTTTAAAATCTATTCTACAGATTAAGATTTCTCCTCTTCGCAAAGAAGTATCCTTTCATAAACCTATTTTACCAGAATACCTGCAATCTATCGAAATTAAAAAGTTACGTATAGGTGACAGCTTTGTTGATCTGGAGATAACCAGACATGGGGCAGACAACATGATAGGCGTCAACTGGAATAATACGAACAAGGAGTGGAGACTGATTGTTGTGAAATAATACGAATTAAGTTAGTTTACATTTTCTGAAAGGATACATAATTCTACTCTTTTGCTAACTAGTAAAATGGATAGTGATAGTAAAAGGGTAGAATTGTTTATGGAACATTCTGGTTAGAATCTTAACTGATAGTTTTTTCTGCTTTGGTAGAGTCTTTTCGTAATACCCACTTCACAAGCCAGGGCAAAGTAAGTCCCTGTCCGATAAGTGTAAACAAAACCACTCCTACAGAAATAAAGATAATAGGATTGCGTAATGGAAACGGACTTCCATCCTGAAGCGTTAAAGGCAATCCAATGGCAATTGCCAATGAAACGATTCCTCGCATCCCTGACCAGCTAATGATAAGACTGGTACTGAAATCAAGCAATGCTTGTTCAGTAATTCTTCGTTTTTTGTAGAGAAAAGCTTTACTCAGGTGTCGTTGCTGCATAAACACTCTCGCCATTCGTAAGAGTAGTGTGATAATAGTAATCACAAACGAATAGCCTGTATAAATCCATATCTGGCTCTTTTCTATACTTTTAATTACATATGGAAACTGTAAGCCAATAAGTATAAAGATAAGTCCATTGAGCAAAAAGATAATGATATCCCAGATATTCTTGGACTGTTGTTTTAGGTCTTGAGGAAATACCTTGTTACTAAACCGGGATATGCCCAATCCCAGAATTACCACTGCAATCACTCCTGAGACATGTACTTCTTCTGCAATAAGGTAGGTCACAAAGGGCATCAGCAACATAAAGCTGATTGTTACCAGCATATTTTCATGTACCCGTTTTAAAATAAACGCTAATAGTTTTCCCATGACAAAACCTACCAGTAACCCACCTGCCATTAAGATAACGAATTCCAGCGAAGCTTTCCAGAAAACAAAGGTAGCTCCGGTTACAGATGCTACAGCAAAACGATAGGCAACAAGCGCAGAGGCATCATTGACCAGGCTTTCCCCTTCCAGAATGGTGTTGGTCTTGGATGACAGCCCCAAGCCTTTGGTAATACTGATAGCAGCTACGGCATCTGTTGCGGACAGAATAGCACCCAATACAAAGGCCAGAGACCATGTCATATCCGGAATGAGGTAATAGGCAACAACCGCAATACCTGACGCTGTCAGAAATACCAGTGAGATAGCTAAAGTGCTGATGGTATTCAGATGTGTCTTAAACTCCGAAAAATGGATGTTAAAGGCAGCATCATATAGCAATGGAGGCAGAAACAACAGGAAAATAATCTCAGGGTCTAACTCTATTTCGGGTAGGGTAGGAATGAAGCCAATAGCAATTCCTGCTACAATTAATAAAATAGGATAGGGGAGTTTTATTTTGTCTGCTATGGCAGAAAGCCCAATCATGAGTGCCAGAATGAACAGGACTACACTGTAGTTTTCCATATGATATAATACTATCTACATTTAATCTGTTTGGTGATCTTCTATCTGATTATAAATGTAGGTTGCTTTGTGTTATTGTATAGTATGGTATGACTTGCAATATATAGGAGATGCTGCGGAAAAGTAACTAAATGCTGAAAATCATATTGAGAGATTCTCTCTATTGCCTGAGTTGCAGAATCGAAAATCAATCACAAGAAATGCAAAGTGATTGCCAGGAAATGCAAAGAGTTTGGTAGTCGTGCTATCTATGTTTGTGCAATACAAACAACAATAGACAATGATATATCTGGAAGGTGTCACCAAAACATTTCATTCTTCGGAACGATCTTATACAGCATTGAAAACTATTTCTCTGATTATTCAGTCGGCAGAATATCTGGCTATTGTAGGTAAATCGGGTAGTGGGAAGTCAACTTTGCTCAATATGATTGCAGGGATAGATCATCCCACAGAAGGGATCATCAGGATCAATGATACGCAACTCAATGAGCTGAATGAAGATCAACTGGCACGATGGCGTGGTAAGAATATAGGAATCGTGTTTCAATTCTTTCAGTTGATTCCCACTCTTACCATTCGTGAAAATCTGCTGCTTGCTATGGAGTTTGTCAATGTAATTCCCCGATCTCAGCAAGAAACAAGGGCTATTACACTTTTAACACAGGTTGGGATTGCAGATCAGGCAGATAAAATGCCTGCTTCTTTATCCGGAGGACAACAGCAGCGTGCCGCCATTGCCCGAGCATTGGCGAACGATCCACCTGTGATTCTTGCGGACGAACCTACAGGAAATCTTGATAGCAAAACAGCGGCCTCTGTTCATCAGATTTTTCAGGAGTTAGCTGAAAATGGCAAAACGGTAATCGTTGTAACACACGAAAAAGATACATCCTTGAAGTATCAGCGTACTATCTGGTTAGCAGATGGAGAAATTGTCACACCTCCTGTCAACGAAATTATAGCATGAATACACAACTTAGAAAAGCAGTCCGTGATTTGACTTATAGTTCAAAACGCTCATTGACTGTTGTATTTGCGTTACTACTGGGTATATGGGGTGTGGGAACCGTAGGCATAGCCTATAGTATTTTGACGCATGATTTGCAGGAAAACTACCTGCGGACACTACCTGCACATGCTGTATTCACTTCTTCGGATTTTGATACACAGGATACACCCCGTTTACTTAGTTTACCAGAAATAGAAAGTGCCGAATTTCGTGATTTTTCCCTACACCGTATTGAAGTTCGGCCTAATGTATGGATACCATTATGGTTGTATAGTGTAGATGATTTTTCAGATATAAAACTTGCCAGAATTTTTCATCAGGAAGGAGCTGCAACTCCTGAAAAGGGATCCATTTTGATAGAAAGGGATGGTAAAAATGTGTCTGTCATTCGAAATGGATCAATAGTGAATGTGCGAATCGGTAGTTCAGTGAAGACAGTCAAGGTTAGTGGGATATGTTTTGATCCAGGACAGGCACCGGCTACTCAAGATGCTTTCATTTATGCTTATACTGATCCCCAAACGTATCAGCAGATAACAGGTTTACTTACACATCGGCGAATTATTGTTCGTTTCAGAAATGTGCATTCTGCAGAAGAGGTTGAACAGAAAGTACATTTGCTGACAGATGTATTACAAAGATCAGGTGTAAAAGTTCAATCTATTGACATTCCCAGATTCAATGAACATCCACATCAATGGCAGTTAAACACATTGTTGTTTCTTATTGGAGCCATCGGATTATTAGCGTTTCTGATGGGAGCAGTGTTGGTATCACAGTTGGTCCGTTCTATGTTGGTCAGCCACGTCCGACAAATCGGAATTTTGAAAGCTATAGGCGCTTCACGTTTTCAGATTTTTCGAATGTATATCTTTGTCCTTTTGGTGATAGGTGCTATGGCTGGTGGGATTGCCATTCCTTTGGCTTCTGTATCAGGCCAGGCATTTGCAGGATTTGTAGCTGGCAAGCTTAATTTTGATATTCTGACAAAGACAGTTCCTGTACAGGTTTACTTGTATCTACTACTGCTCAGCTTGTTTTTACCTGTACTTCTTTCGTTAGGAGTCATTGTCCGGGGTACAAAGATAGCAATCCGGATAGCATTAAGCGATTATGGAATTGTCCAACAAACAAAATGGAGTAACTATCCTCTACTAAGACGGTTAAAATTATCCGAAGCATGGATAATGGCTATACGCAATGCACAACGAAGTAAGCGGAGATTAGTGGTAACTGTATTGACAATGGCACTGGGTGTTGCAATTTTTTGTACAGGGTTTAATGTCCGACAATCATTATGGAATCTGCTGGAAGGGCAAAAAGATGAATTACGGTATGATGTACAGGTTGTGCTGGATAAGCCAGTTTCCCGTCAGAAAGCTTTACAGCCATTTCAAAAGCTCACTAATGTAAAAACCATTGAGATGTGGGTAGGAGGCAGAGGAGAGATTCAATCAAAAGTAGTTGCGACAACTAAAGGTGTTGGTATCGTGGCGTTACCTGCCAAAACACAGCGATTACATATGAAAATACTTCAGGGAAGATGGTTGCAGGTAAGCAAAAAAGTAGAAGTGGTAATTAATCAGCAGGCATGGGCGTTATACAACCATCCGGAAATAGGCTCTTCTTTTGATCTAACTATTGGAAACAAAATCTGTCATGTAACTCTGGTTGGTATCGCTGAACAATTTGAGAAACCTAAAATTTATCTGGACATTGCACACTATGATAATTTGGTAAATCCTTCCCATCTGATTAATACATTGGTATTTGTGGCAAAAGAAAACAGATACGATCAGGTAATGGCCCTAAAAAAAGAAATTGAAAGTACTATCAGTTCTTCTGATCTGAATGTAGTGTATGTGATGTCTCAGGCTGAACGGGTAAGAATCATTTACGCCCATTTGAATATTATTCTGACGACCATTCTCATACTCTCCTTTCTGGTGTTGGTGGTGAGTGCTGTAGGCATGGCATCTGCAACCAGCATTAATATCTGGGAACGTACCCGTGAAATTGGAGTTTTGAGAGCTATCGGAGCGACCTCTGCACAGATTTATAGCTTGTTTGTCAGAGAAGGATTTTTGATTAGTATCATAAGTGTTTTATTGGGGTTGATTATAGCTTATCCATTGAGTCAACTGGCAGCTTTATTTTTTGGAAATCTGATGCTGGGACAAAACTCTATTCTTGCCTATGCCTTTAGCATTCCCGGATTTTTAATCACACTTGTGGTAACACTGTTATTTGGATGGCTGGCAAGCCGTATTCCTGCTCGTTCTGCAATTGCGATTTCGACCCGGCAAGCTCTTGTCTATGAATAACGCAGAACTGTTTGGATATAACTAGCTTGTATAGCTTCAGTTGGCTCCTTCTTTGGTAAAGAACTTCTTTAAATCGAAGTATTGTCTGGTGTCTGATATAGTAAATTTTTCTACATTGAAGATTGCAGGAGTATACTGCCTGCATCATAGCCATACGTTATGTTACCAAAAGATATTTCCAGAGAACACAAACAGCGGTTAGAGACTGTAATCAATTACATTCTTAAGAATCTGAACAATGATATATCATTGGAGGTATTGGCTGAGAAAGCAAACTATTCTCCCTTTCACCTGCAGAAGTTATTTAAACAGGCAATGGGTGAATCACCCAAGCAGTATATAATCCGTATGCGTCTCGAAACTGCGGCACATTACCTGATTGTGTATGGACAGAAATCTATTACAGAAGTTGCCTATGAATGTGGATTTTCTTCTCCTGCTGTTTTTGCCAGAGCTTTTAAGAGCTATTTCGGCATCTCTGCTGAAAAAATGCGACAAGTACAACACCAGCAACAGGTAATTATCCGTAAGGAATCTTTCCATCTAAAAGGACTGATAGATTCAAAAAAAATAGTGTATGCAGAAGGTGGCAGCAAAAAGACATTGAAAGTAGAAATCAAAAAGATTGCAGAGATGAGAGGCATTTTTATCAATGCACCGTTACAGGATGAAACCATGATTCAGCAATCTTTTAAAGATATTCTTCGTTTTGCGGATGCACACGACTTGCTTACAGCTGATACCCGAATGCTGGGGCTGATTTATCCTCATCAGGATAGATATGGCACCTGTATCAGTATTTCAAAAGGACAGGCTATACCAAAAAATACAGAGGCAATAACTATCTCCGGAGGGAAATATGCTGTTTTTAAAGTCAGAGGAGGGGTGCGGGACACCTTTCGCGCTTTACAGATTTTTCATGATCAATGGTTACCTGATAGTGGATATAAAATTGCGGAATTATTTGGATTTGAGGTGTTTATGTCTAATCCTGCCCTAGTAGTATATTCCAGACTAGTAAAAGAAGTCTACATTCCTCTTGAGCCTGTGTAAAAGGTATTTGGAATATCCTGAATGCAAACATGAATCATCCCAAATTTTGAGGAAAAGGATTTAACTGAAATATATAGCCATACAAAGATGTTACAAAGAGAGCAGATAGCACTTAAATCACGAAAGGTGGTGTAGGTGCGTTAGCAATCTTTTTCCCGCGAGGTTGGCCTTTGGCCTTGTGGGCTGAAGGATCGGGAAAAAGTGCCTTTTCTTTACAAACACACAAATCTGGCTCACCAAATTCTCATTTGGTGCCCCTTTCTTTGGGCAAGCAAAGAAAGTGACATGGTAGGAAGAGTGAAGAAAGAGATAATAAACTAATGTAACAAAGAGGATGCACAAACAGAATAATGAAAGTGACAATAAGCAAACGCTGGTAAGGAGATCAGTAAAAAATCAACCAGCACCTATACTCTTTTCAAAAGAATAGACGCTGGTTTTATAAAACAAAGTCCCCAAAAAAGTCTGAATGCTTATTTTACCGGATAAATTCGTGCTGTCCAGCCACCACCACCTGCCATGTGTATCTTGAGTTTATCTTTTGAAGATACTTTAATCACTTCCCGTTTATAGTCTATACCATTTCGGTCTGCATTAACTCCATCTTTAAAGATTTCAGCCTCAAAGTTTCCTGCTCCCAGAAACGAAAGATCCAGTAAGATATCACGAGGTGTCCAGTTGGTCATTGTGCCTACATACCAGGTATCTTTCTTTTTGCGGGCAATGGCACAATACTCAGATACTTTCCCATCCAGAGCTACCGTCTGGTCAAAGGTGGTAGGTATTGAAGTAATGAATCGTGTACTTTCCTCTTCCCGCATATAGTTGGTTGGATTATCACAAAGCATTTCAAATGGAGCTTCAAAGATTACATACATCGCCAGTTGGTGACAGCGTGTTCCCTGACTCATCGGACTGGAATTAATCGCCCTGAAACTGCCTTTGTTAGCATTGATCATTGCACCGGGAGTATAGTCCATTGGTCCTGCTATCATACGAATAAATGGAATTGTACAGTCATACAAAGGGAAATCCGTGTTGGACCATTTAACATTTTCTAAGCCCCGTACCCCTTCAAAGTTTAGTACATTAGGATAGGTACGTTGCAATCCAGTAGGTTTATAGGCCCCATGATAGTCTAACATAATTTTGTGTTCTGCTGCTTTCTGAGCAAAACGATAAAAAAAGTTTACCATCTTCTGATCATCCCGATCCATGAAGTCGATTTTAAATCCTTTGATCCCCATTTTGGAATAGGTACTTAGTGCCAGATCCATTTTCTGATCCAAAGGCAGCCAGCCTCCCCATAACCATACACCTACATTTTTGCTTTTGCCGTAATCCACAATCTCCTGAAGATTGATTTCAGGAACAATTTTCATAATATCCTGACTATCTGCCCAGCCTTCATCCAACAGAATATTTTCGATTTTATGCTTAGTCGCAAAGTCTATGTAATACTTATAGGTAGCTGTGTTGATGCCTGCCTGAAAATTAACATTGGTAATGTTCCAGTCATTCCACCAGTCCCAAGCCACTTTGCCTGGTTTAATCCATGAGAGATCTTTTATACGGGATGGAGATGCCAGTTTGTAGACCATATCATTGTTAAGCAATTCTGCATCTGTGGCGCTAATAATCACTGTACGCCAGGGAAAGCTACGGGTACCGGCAGTTTTGGCAATATAATTAGCCCGTTTCATAACATAGGCCTGCAGGTTGTTATGTCCGGCTTTCTTTTCTTCCAGAGGATAAGGAGCAAACTTCCCTTGTAGAGCATACCCTTGCCGACTTGCTTGCAGAAACATACCCGGATATTCTTCCAGATCTACTTCTGTAATAACAGCCTTCTTATTATTGGGCAATTCAACCAGAATAGGGGCAAAAGCTAGCGTGTCTTTTTTTACTTTTGAAAGAGCAATGTGCTGGTAATTATTTTCAAAAGAAGTTTCAAATACATCGTTGTTGTGGGGATCATTTACATACGGAATGTATGCCTGATAATCCTCTCTGAAATGAAAGCCAGCCTCTTCGTTTTCAATCGTTAATGAGTCTTTCCGTGTGGTAAAAAAGCGATAGGCAACTCCATCGTTATACGCTCTGAAAATGATTCCAAAGCCTCCCTTACAGTTTAGGACCAGCTGATTATACTGATCTGGAACTATATCTTTTTTGTAGTTAAGTGCATTGATCTGCTGATTGATTTTGGTTGTTTTAGAGGATGTGATTTTTGCTGCATCTCCCAAAACCTCTCCACCTGCCAGCTTTAATGATAGAGGCGATGGTTCAATAATTGATTCGGAACCATGCTTTACGCTCCATTGCATTTTTTTTCCTGCCTCAACCGTAAGCTGAATGGTGCTGTTGGGGGATAAAAGCTGAAAGGTTTTATTCTTTTGCGCGTACAAAGTAAAAGGGTAACAAAGTCCCAGGCCAAATAGCGAAAGCAGAGCCAGGTTTGTTTTTTTCATAGAAAAGTAAGTGTAAACGGTTTATAAAAAAGGATAGTACTGATAATCCCATACAGTGGAATCCGTTTCCGGATACACAGTGTGATGTAGTAAATAAATTATAAAAAATCATCCCTGCTATACCTGGAGCAGACTGGGGATAAATCTATGAAATATTTTGAGAAGGCTTGGTTTGGGGAATAGATAGTGTTAAAAAAGTATTAGATAGTATTAAAAAGTAAGAATAAAATCATTCAGTGAAGGCAATAGGTTACTCGCAGATTGGCAGTAGAGTGCAAATCTGTTTTGGAATAACTGAATAAATTTTTTAGGTCTTATCAGAGACACAAGTCTGATACTGACTCACTCTTGCTCCCTCGAACAAACGGTGCAGCAACAGAGTAGACTTCGCGCTTACTAAGAATACAAGGAGAATATATAAGTGGAGAAGCAGACACATGTGAAGTTAGTTGTCTTTCACCACGTGAATACACAGTTATTGCAGAGTGTGTTACTTCAACAGATGGCTGAGTCTTGGGACTGATAGAAGAGTCTCCATCTCTAGTGGATCTGGTAGAATGAGAATGATTTGAGGCTATTTGTTTCTGGGTTTTGACAAAATGGAGAGCCTTGAACATTTCAAAGTCCATAAACTCGTATTGTTCTTCCTGCTCAAGTTTTTTCCATATAGTATAGGCAGCCTTTGCGCGAATGCGTACTTCATCGCGTTTCAGTTCTTTGAGAATATATTTAGCTGCATTGTCCTTATCTTTTTTCTTGTCCAATACCGCAAGACGAAGATCATTACGTTTGTGTTGAATAGTAATGTCCTTCCATACCGATTCAGCTTTCTTCAACTGCTTATTTCGTTCTTTAGAGACAGGTTGAGTTTCCAGTTCTACTTTCTGCTGAGTTGCCTGGGCTAGTAAGTTAGTTAAATGAATGTAGTTGGCAAGAGATTGCTTTTCATCTTGTGCAATTTTTCGGATGCGTTTGAGCATATGATGAAGCTGCTCATTGAGACGTGCTTCTTCTACCATTAGACGGTAGTATTCTGATTTGTATTTACGTATTGCAGAGGTGGTAGTATGTCTTGCCATGAAAGAAAAATGTTGGTTGAGAATCTTTTGTTTTTTCTTTAAATATACTGAAAGTAACTATATGAAATACTGTATTTTTTAAAGTATTATGTGTGATATTTTATTGTTTTACAAAATGTTTTGAATTGTAATAGTATATGTTTTGTATTTAAATTGTTGCCTTAGTAGGTTTTATTCTTTGCTCAATTTTTTATTTGCCGTTTCGACCAATTCGTTCGTAAAACTGATGGCGATACGTTTCTGAAAGTGGAAGTAAGGTTTTACAAATCCGGATACGGTCCCGTTCAACTGATTCAATTTTATTTAGTGCCACTAAATACGATTTATGAATTCTGCAAAACTGTTGCTGAGGTAGTCGTTGTTCTAATTCCCCAAAGGTCTCCAGTGTCATAATTGTTTCCTGATCTAAATGAATACGTCTGTAATCACGCATACCTTCTATGTACTTGATTTCTTCAAAAGCAACCTTCTGAAGACGGTATTCTGTTTTTACAAATAAAAATGGATTGAGACTTTCTGCTTGTTTTGAGGAAGGAACACGTGACACTGCCTGGAGAAAGCGATCAAAAGTATAGGGTTTCAACAGATAGTCTACAACCTGTAGATCGAAAGCTTTAAGAGCATACTGATCATACGCAGTTGTCAGAATTACTGCGGGTCGTTTGGGTAAAGCTTCCAGAAGTTGAATACCCGAAAATCCATCCATTTCTACATCCAGAAACACCAGATCAATAGATTCCTGTTGTAAGATAGGAATAGCTTCCACTCCATTATCTACAGCATGGCAAAGACGAAGAAATGGAATTCGTTGAATATATTCCTTTAATCGTAGCATAGCCAGAGGTTCATCTTCAATGAGCAGACAGTTCATAAGCTTTTATGGGTAAATCCAAAGATACATAGTAGTGATGGTCAACTGCATGAGTTACTAAATTGAATTTTTCCTGGTATAATAAAAGAAGTCGCTGACGAATCAATTCCTGTCCGAGACCGCTATAATTGCGGGATACAGGAGTATTCGGTTCAATAGCATTGATACACCTGAAGTGAATGTGTGTCTGTGTGATGTTAATATGGATAGAAATGGCTTCAGATACCCTTTTATTGGATGCATATTTGAATGCATTTTCAATAAAGGGTATAAAAAGCATTGGTGGTATCTGGATTTTGTTGGGTTGTCCATCAATCTCAAAGGCTACATATTTTTCATTTGTCGTACGAAGTTTTTGTAGTTCGATATATTTTTGAATGTATTCCAGTTCCTGTGTCAGCATAATTTGATCTGCCTGGGTATCATAGAGGACAAAACGCAGCATGTCTGATAGTTTGGTAAGGTACAAAGAGGCCTTTACTGTATCCTGTCCGATCAGGATATCAATGTTATTGAGGGTGTTGAACAGAAAGTGTGGATTGAGTTGTGCTTTTAAGAGAGCAAACTCTGTACGCAAAGTTTTATGAGCAGTTACTTCCTTCAGATGAATCTCTCCATACCAGGTGATAAAACCTCTCATGACAGTGCTGATGATACCATTCACCAATGAAAGGAATGTAAAGCCAATGATAAGAGCAGGCCATGAGTCAGATGGAAAGGTAATAAACCACATTTCATGGAGAAATAGATAGATAAGTATATTTATCGCCAGTGAAACTAAAATGGTTAAAACCAATGAAATTCCAATGGATACAACGATTCCCAATCCTATGAATTGCTTAATCTGTCGGGTAGCCAGGTATTGGGGAACTAACCAGTTGTAAAAAATATAAAAACTGGCAAGCCCATTCAGAAAGGCGAATAACAGAATGGCTATCCAGTCATCCCAATGTTCAAATGCAGACTGAGTAGTTGTTTCCGAAAGTATGAACAGAAAACTGAACAGAAAAATATATAAAAGCCAGTAGCCCAGGTGAAGCAGAATAATAGCTGATTTTTTCATCGGTTTGCTTTGAAGAAATAATGGGCAATGGTTTCCACTTCTGGTAAGTTAATAGTAACTCCACTCATATTTGCCAGAATGGCTACAACCAGATTATGTTCCGGATAAATCAGCAGAAATGCTCTGCCTCCATTAATTAAACCACCATGGTGAATAATTCTGCGTTTTTGAGCATCTGTCCCAATACGCCATCCCATTCCATAGTGTGTATTGGTTCCATCCAGAAGTAATTGTGGAGAGATGAGTAAATCTAGTGTTTTTTGGGAAAGAAGCGTAGGATGCAAAAACTCTCTGCCTAACCTGACCAGATCTGTGGAGGTAGACAACATTCCTCCTCCTGCCCACTTGTAACTATTGTCGACCTGAGTGGCATTGACCCGTTTTCCATGAGTATGTTCATAAAACCGTACCCTATTTGCCACAATGCTGTCACTGTAATCAGCACAGGTCTCTGCCATATTCAGTGGATCAAAGACGGCTTGTTTCATAAATGTGAGATAATCCAGATGACTAGCCCCCTCAATGACGGCACTGAGTAATGAATACCCATAGGTAGAATACTGATAGGCTGTACCAGGTTTAAACAAAAGACTGTCCTTATTAAAGATAGATAGACCATCCTGTACTGTTGTATAACGTTGCAGGCAGGATAATGGATCACTATCCCGATAATGACGAATACCCGATGTGTGAGTAGCCAGTTGCCGGGGTGTAAATGGATAGGCTTTGACAGGAAATGAAGGAACATAGTGCTGGATTGCGATATCCAGATCAAGTTTCTTTTCTTCAATCAGCTTGCCTATAGCAAATGAAGTGAGTGATTTAGAAACAGAACCCAACCGAAATCTGGAGTGGATAGTTACAGGTTGGTGTGTCTCCAGATCTGCTAAACCAAATCCCTCCGCCCACAAAATGTTATCTGCATTCCCTACACACACAGATATACCTGGAATATCTTGTGCATGTTGCAGTGAATCAACATATTGTCTGGCATATCGGGTTGCCTTAGTCCAGACCTTGTTTTGGATAGATTCTTTTTTGAGTGTCTGTCCGGATGCAGGATAAAATAAAAGCAAATAAAGACAACAGAGTATATTTTTCATGGTAGTTAGTGGAGTATGTTGTTAGACTAAAATTAGTCTGATAACATACTTCACTAAAAAGGAATCGGCAAGTCGGGGTAATCTTTCTGCCAATTATTTATTTGTGTCTGTATCTTCTTTGCGGTCAGATGGATTCTGAGTGCTATCTGTTGATTCTTCTTTGACTATCTTGATCTCTAATTCTTTTTCGGATGCAGGTTTTGAAAGATAGTTGCGGGTATACATTTGTACAGACAAAACAAAGAAGGAGAGTAGTAAGGGACCAATCACCAATCCGGTTAGGCCAAAAATCGGAAGGCCAACAATAATGCCCAGAAACGTAATGAGTGGATGAGTGTCACCTATTTTCTTGTTCAGTACCATCCGTAGTACATTATCAATATTGGCTACCAGAATGAATCCCCATAACAATAATCCGATACCGTGACCTGTTTCGCCACTGGCAAGAGCAAACAGACTACCGGGTATAAAAATAAGTGCAGACCCTATTACTGGAATAAAAGAGGCAAATACAGCAATAGTTCCATAAAAGAAAGGCTGGGGAATGCCAAATAGCCAGAAGCCAAGCCCTACTAAAGCTCCCTGAATCACAGCAATAATGCCTGAGCCAATCACATTGCTGTAAGTGATATTTCGTAATTCATCCGCATACTGATAAGAGTTTCTCGGGCTGAAGGGCAAATACTGCATAAGCCATGTCTCCATTGCTTTGTAATGAGCAAACATAAAGTAGAGGATCAGATACATAACACTGATCGTTGCAATACTATTAGCGAGACCATTGAGGGTTGTGCCGAAAATATTCACAGCTACCTGGCCTATACGGCTCAGTTGATCCTGTAACAGCTGGGGATCTACGTACTTCTGGTAAAGTGGATAATGCTGGATCTTGCCTATAATACCTGTAACTATTGCCGGATCTTTCATAAGTTGTACAACCTGATTAGCAACCTGATATACTACAATCCCAACAGGTAGAATAATAAGCAGGAAAGAGACAATCAGAATCATGGTAGTGCTTAAGGCTGGTTTCCATTTGCGCTGCTCTACCAGTTTCTGATGCCAGGAACGAAACAATGTGTAAATAATTAATGCTCCAAAAAAGGAAGTAATAAAACCACGTAGGGCATAGGCAAGAAAACAAAACAATAGGATAATTAGAACCAGCATGGCTCCTTTGCGTTGCTTTCGGGTATAGGGACTGGGCATAAATAAAGGTTGAAATGAAAAAATACTTTAGAGGCTTGTTGGTCAAATATGCAATAAATACAGAAATTTATCGGAACAGGCTGAGATATTTAATGGATTTATATTGATAATGACAGGTTATAGATTTTGAAAACGGTGTAAACTGGCAGGCAGGATTATGTTTTTAATACAGGCTATGGTTTTAATAAAAGTGGTATGCATACTATATTTTCCTTGTGTAGAATAGGCACAGAATAAGTAAAAAAATGATACCTGTGAACTGTTGAATGCCTAACTGAGTTGTATACTGACATTGAGAAAATTCTTACCATAACTTTTTTGATTTGTACACACTATCTTTTTGATATATGAACTTACAACAGGCTAAAGTATTGATTACAGGTGGTAGTTCAGGTATTGGACTGGAAACTGCCAAACAATTGGTATCACTAGGGGCTCAGGTAGCTATTTGTGGACGGAATGATACCCGTTTACATGAAGCTGCCAAAGAATCCGGCGCATTCCCCATTCAAGGCGACGTTAGCAAGGAAGAGGATGTAAAACGGATTGTTGAAACAGTGATACGTGAATTTGGAGATTACAATGTATTAATTAACAATGCTGCTTATGGTTATTTTTCGAAGCTGGCAGACTTATCTACAGAAAAATTTCAGGAGTTGCTTGCTACCAATGTAGTAGGAGCGATGATTGCTGGCCGGGAAAGTGTTAAACACTTTGTCTCAAAAAATTATGGCAATATCGTCAATATCTCATCCACAGCCGGGTTAAATGGATTTGCAGGTGGAACAGCTTATGTTGCAACCAAGTTTGCACTGAAAGGGATGACAGAGTGCTGGAGACAGGAGCTTCGGAAGAACAACATTCGGGTTATGTTGGTAAACCCCAGTGAGGTACAAACTAACTTTGTTAGTAACTCAGGCATGGAAGTGCGTCCTCATAGTCCGTCCAAGTTGGAGGCGATTGAGATTGCGCATACCATTGTAAGCATGCTGCAGATGAACGATAGAGGGTTTGTAACAGAGGCTACGGTTTGGGCTACTAATCCTCAATCATAATACTTGAATAGCAAATATTTATTGACCACTGCCAACCTTCTTTCTGTTGCCAGACCAGAAGACATAAACATTCAGAATGGCAGTAAGCACAAGCAGGTAGGGAATCCATTGGTTGCCTTGCTGATACAGGTCTGCAGCAATGACAATCATCATCAATGCTCCCAGTGCCTGTAACAATAGAATGCTGATGCGGGAAAGGTGTCTCAGTGTCAGGTATGCTATACTATAAGGGATGGTCACAAACAGGTAGGCTCCTCCAAGAAATGTAGCTCCCTGCCATATGTGGCCCAGGCCAGTAACAAAAGGTAACAAGATGTACATCAGAAAGAAAAAACGGGTCTGTCGGGATGATAAAAGCATTACGAAAGTGAAGAGTTACAAGTGGTTATTGGTTACAAGTCCATACGGATATACTCCGCTGTATAGTTTTCCAGTGTTAGAGGTGGTCTGAACTAATTTTAAAGAAGCGAAAAGAGCAGATTTTGTAGCGAGCCTATTTAGGCTATGAGCCGAAAAATAGGTGAAGACGCAGCACAAAAGATACCTTCGTAGCTTTCATAAATTAGTTTAGACCACCTCTGAATAAGTACTCTCTTTCGATCTAAAAAATGAAAGAAAAGATTTTTAAAGCTATTAAGTTACGGGTTTTCAACTAATTTCCTGGAAAATTTCCGAAAAAATAATGCCCGCTATTGAATACCGGCTAACAGTCACTAATTTTGCCCCCCAATTCACGTTTTGCTTTCTGAATTCTTCAATGGCACAGATGCACCATATGTAGAACGTAAAGCACAGTACATTGATTATTAAATACTATCATGGAAATAGCAAAGAACTACGATCCTAAGAATGTTGAAGACAAGTGGTACCAGTATTGGTTAGAGCATAAATTTTTTGCTGCCAAACCTAATCCTGAAAAAGAGCCCTACTGTATTGTGATTCCTCCCCCTAATGTGACAGGGAAATTACATATGGGACATATGTTGAATAACACCATTCAGGATATTTTGGTGCGTAGAGCACGTATGCAGGGGAAAGAAGCTTGCTGGGTGCCGGGTACAGATCATGCCTCTATTGCTACAGAAGCCAAAGTCGTAGGAATGTTACGTGAAAAGGGGATTGACAAAAAAAATATTACCCGTGATGAGTTTCTGAAATATGCCTGGGAATGGAAAGAGACATATGGAGGAATCATTCTGGAACAGTTGAAGAAACTAGGTGCCTCCTGCGACTGGGATCGGACTCGCTTCACAATGGAACCTTCTTTGTCAGAGGCGGTTATTGATGTTTTTGTAGACCTGTACAATAAAGGAAAGATTTATCGTGCCTATCGCATGGTAAACTGGGACCCTAAAGGAAAGACTGCTCTTTCAGATGAGGAAGTTATTCACAAGGAAAGCCAGTCAAAGCTGTATTACATAAAATACCCGATTGCTGGTTCTGGATCAGACTTTGTTACCATTGCAACCACTCGTCCGGAAACGATTCTGGCTGATACTGCCATTTGTGTAAATCCGAACGATGAACGGTATGTTCATTTACATGGTAAGAAGGTGATTGTACCATTTGTTAATCGGGAGATTCCAGTAATAGCAGATGAGTATGTGACAATGGATTTTGGTACAGGTGCCTTAAAGGTAACTCCAGCCCATGACCTGAATGACTACGAACTGGGTAAGAAATATGATTTGCCAGTGATTGACATTCTGAATGATGATGGAACATTGAATGAAAGATCTGGCATTGCAGAATATGTAGGCAAGGATCGTTTTACGATTCGTAAGCAGATTGCCAAAGATCTGGAAGCAGCTGGTTATCTGGAAAAAATAGAGGAATATAAGAGTAATGTAGGATATTCGGAGCGCAATCCTGATACGGTGGTAGAGCCCAAAGTATCCTTGCAGTGGTGGCTGAAGATGGATGAACTGGCAAAACCTGCGCTGGAAAACGTGTTGAATGATACCATTCAATTTCATCCTGCCCGTTTTAAAAATACCTATCGCAACTGGATGGAGAACATTCAGGACTGGTGTATTTCGCGTCAGCTCTGGTGGGGGCAGCGCATTCCGGCCTGGTATGATAAACAGGGTAACTTTGTAGTAGCGAAAAATCATGAGGAGGCGCTTAAATTATATAAGACTCAGTACCCTGGTTTAGCTGTAGAAGAACTATCTCAGGATGAGGATGTACTGGATACCTGGTTTTCATCGTGGTTATGGCCAATCTCTGTGTTTGATGGATTAAAAGATCCCAATAACGAAGACATTAACTATTTCTATCCAACCAATGATCTGGTTACAGGTCCGGATATTATTTTCTTCTGGGTAGCCCGGATGATTGTTTCTGGTTATGAATATCGTCATGAGGCACCATTTAAAAATGTGTATTTTACAGGGATTATCCGTGATCAGTATGGTCGCAAGATGGCGAAACAGTTAGGTAATTCACCCGACCCAATTGCTTTAATGGAGCGTTATGGGGCAGATGGAGTGCGTACGGGTTTGTTGTTTAGTTCACCTGCTGGAAATGACCTGATCTTTGATACACCAGTACCAAAGTCCAACGATCCGGAAGTGATCGCTGTGTTTTTGGCAGATAAGAGTAATGATGTTCTTGCTTCTAAGCTTTGTGATCAGGGTAGTAGATTCAATAATAAAATCTGGAATGCTTTTCGATTGGTAAAAGGGTGGGAGCTAGATAATAATGTTGACAGTTCTCTGCAGGCTACTGCTGAAGATCTGATTGCTATTCAATGGTTTAAAGCCCGCTTCAATCAGAAGTTAGCTGAAATTGAAGGATATTTTGCTGATTATCGTATCTCCGATGCATTGTTGGCAGTATATGATCTTGCCTGGACAGATTTCTGTTCATGGTATCTGGAAATGGTAAAACCGGAATTTGGAGAAAAAATCAGTGGTGCTGTATTTAAGGAGACGGTTGAGATTTTTGATCAGTTACTTCGGGTTGTGCATCCATTCATGCCATTTATTACAGAAGAAATCTGGCAGATGCTGGTTAATCAGAAAGAGGGTGATAGTATTTGTATTGCTGCTTATCCTAAAACCGCAAGCTTTGATAGTCAACTTATAGAAGACGCTATTATTGCACAGGAAGTTATTTCTCAGATTCGTAATATTCGGAATAACAGAGGTATGTCTCCAAAAACAGCTCTACCTCTTAGTATACGTACACAAAATCAAGGTGTATATACCCGGTTCGGAAAGCTGATTCAGAAGTTAGCCAATGTTTCAGAACTAACCTTCACAGATACTAAAGTTGATGACGCTTTGAGCTTCATTGTAAAGACAGATGAATGTTTTGTGACTTTGGAAGAGACGATAGATGTTGATGCAGAAATTGCAAAAGCAGAGAAAGAATTAGCAGACCAGCAACGTAATCAAAATACGAGTTCGACCAAACTAAGTAATGAACGCTTTGTAGCAAATGCTAAGCAAGAAGTAGTAGAACTTGAACGCAAAAAGCTAGCTGATGCCGAAGCGAAAATCAAAGCATTAGAAGAGAGACTAGAAAGCTTGCGGAAGATGAAGTAAGCCTAATAACTATACTAATAAGGAAGCCCTGTATCATACAGGGCTTTTTTGTTTTCTATATCTAATCATTACAGATGATAAGGGATGTTATTGGGCTTGATAAAGTTAAAACCATGCTGTAACTTTACTGTAAACCAATTTATACCTATGTATTCATCTGCAGCTATAGCAAATTATTTTTTAGCGAAAGGAAAAGCCGACAATAAACCCCTTTCTCCCATGAAGCTGCAAAAACTCATGTACTTTGCCTATGGCTGGTATCTGGCCACAACCAATCAGCGACTTTTTAATGAGATGATTGAAGCATGGCGGTATGGGCCGGTTATTCCTTCCGTATATGAGGCATTCCGACACTTTGGCAATAGTAACATTACAGAACCGATGCCTGATTTTAATACGCCTGTAGCTAAATCAGGTATAAATGACGAAACTGCCCGACAGATTCTGGATGTGGTTTGGTATGTATATTCTGATCTGTCTGCTATTGCTCTGTCTAATCTGACACATGAGAAAGGCACTCCCTGGTATAAGATCTATGAGCAATATGGCAGTGTAAAAAATATCCCCAGCAACAAAGACATCAACGAAGAGTACATCAAAGAATATTTCGTTCAAAAACTGAATTCGCTTGGAAACAAAGAAGCCCATTGATCTGCTGGCATTACAGGACAAACTCAAACAGGAAGAGCAATCCAAGTCTTTGGCAGATGCCAATTCCCTCTCAGAAGAAGAAATAGCTTCCTACGAAAAAGCACAAAGAGAAGTAAATATCGAACGACTGCGTATTGAGAATGAAGATTTACGGCTGAAATTGAATATTCAGCGTGAGATTCATATTCTGGAGCAGCAGCGCCTTATTCTGGAGAATAATACCCGTAACCTGGCTAACGAAGATCAGAAGCAGGATACACAGGAGCGGAAAAAATATGCTCAACGTATTTTCTGGATGTTATGTAGCTGGCTCGTTATTGTATTAGCTGCCATTGTAACCAGTGGCTCAAAAGCCTGGGATTTCCATCTCAGTGATGCTATTGTACTAGCCTTGATTGGTTCTATGACCGCTAATGTAGCTGGTTTCTTCTTTGCTGTGGTCAAATATTTATTTCCAGAAAAAGGAAGCAATGCAAAAGACAAATGAGGGGTATATAGACATCTTGTAAAAATAAAATCACATGGCCACAAATTTTGATATTAATGCATATTTGAACCATATTGCTCAAGAGCTAATCAGGAACTATGCATTTGCAAGTGATGCTACAACTCCTAGTTTAATAGGAGGAGCCCGAGAGGCAGAGGTGCGAAAAAAGCTATCTACTCTATTGCCAAGGACAGTGAGTGTTGGGACTGGCTGTATTATTGATAGTTATGGTAATACAAGTAAGCAAATAGATATAATCATATACGAAAAAGAACATTGTCCTGTCTTTTCCATAAATGATCACCCTGAATCTACATACTTTCCTTGTGAAGGTGTGATTGCTGTTGGAGAAGTTAAAAGTTCATTAGATGGAAAAGAACTGGATGATATCTTTAGTAAAATAAACTCTGTTAAATCTCTTCAAAGATATCCTTATCCTTCTGTAAGTGAATTTACAGGTAAAACTATTATATCATATAGACATTATGGTAGTACTCTATCTTGGGATTGTGCTGAAGAAGAACAGTTTGATCAAAAATCAAAGAAGACAGATCAAATATTTGGTTTTGCGTTTTGCGGAAATCTTAATTTAGAACCAGAGACATTAGCCGAAAAGTACACAAACCTTTTAAAAAAATATGAAAAATGTAATGTTCCAAATTTAATATCTATCTTAAATTATGGACTCGTAATATATATGAATAAAGCGAAAAAATCTATAAGGTATTGGCCAGGTGATGACGCTGATACTGTATATGTTACATCTAAAAGAGATAATAATTTTCAGTATTTATTAGCCAGATTAAATGAAGTAATTCAGAAAGGTAGAACAGTAGAAGTATCAGCTTTTAATAGATATATCACACCTTCTGCAGGAAATGTATTATTGGATGGAATTTATAAAAATATTGAGTAAATAAAATATCTGGATTCCCAACTTTACCACCTGAATAAACTCAAATGAAAAAAACTACTTTTGCAGTGCCACTTTTACTCCTGATGGCATGTAACTCTATGAAAGAAAAAGAAACTGAAACATCTGCACCCCATTTTCCCGATGTAAAACCTCCTATTGCAGAGGTGAAGGCTTTTGAAGTCAAAGCTAAACATGGCGCATCCCGTACAGACAACTATTACTGGTTAAATAAACGGGAAGATCCCAATGTGATCAAATACCTGGAAGCTGAAAATGCCTATACAGACACCATGATGGCTGATACCAAAGTTTTACAGGATAAACTTTTTGAAGAGATCAAAGGCCGTATCAAAGAAGATGATGAGTCTGTACCTTACAAGGATGGAAACTATTACTATTATACACGCTTTGAGAAGGGGGGCGAATATCCTATTTATTGCAGAAAGAAAGGATCTCTGTCTGCACCTGAAGAGGTGATCATCAATGCCAACGAACGAGGTCATGGACATAATTATTATAGTTTGGGTGGGTTGGAAGTGTCTGACAATGAGGAGTTAGTTGCTTTTGGAGAAGATACAGTAAGTCGCCGGAATTATATATTGAGAGTAAAGAACCTGAAAACAGGTGAGATTTATCCGGATGCTATTCCCAATACAGAAGGAGGAAGCTATGCATGGGCTGCGGATAACAAAACCTTGTTTTATATCATTCGTCATCAGCAGACATTGCTTGGGTATCAGGTATGGCGACATGTATTAGGGACTGACCCTAAAACGGATGTAAAGGTATATGAAGAGAAAGACGATCAGTTTTATATGGGACTGTATCGTATGAAATCCAAGAAGTATATTGCCATTGCCTGTGACCACAATGGTGTGTCTACGGAATACCGTTTGCTGGATGCCAATAAGCCTACAGGCGAGTTTACCGTATTTTTGACTCGCGAACATGGCCATGAATACAACATTGAACATTATAAGGACAAGTTTTATGTTCGCACCAACTGGCAGGCAGAAAACTTCCGTTTAATGGAAGTTCCTGAAGGCAAAACTGCTGATAAATCAGCCTGGAAAGAAGTTATTCCTCATCGTGCAGATGTTTATCTGGATGGACTGGAAGTATTTGTGAACCATCTGGTGTTACAGGAACGCAAAGAAGGATTGATCAATATTCGGGTCATCAATCAAAAAAGCAAAGCAGAGCATTATATCAACTTTGGAGAGCCTGCTTATACTGCTTATACCAGTACCAATCCGGATTTCAATACTGATGTACTGCGGTATGGCTATACTTCCATGACTACACCTCCATCTACGTTTGATTACAACATGGATACCAAAGAAGCGAAACTGATGAAACAGCAGGAAGTAGTAGGAGGATATAACAAAGAAGAGTATGTGACTGAACGTGTGTATGCAACAGCCCGTGATGGAGTAAAAATTCCTATTTCTATTGTATACAAGAAAGGTTTTGAGAAAAATGGACAGTCTCCATTGTATCAGTATTCCTATGGCTCCTATGGTTATTCTACTGATCCTACATTCAGTGTTGCTCGTCTGAGTTTATTAAACAGAGGATTTGCGTTTGCTATCTGTCACATCCGGGGTGGACAGGAAATGGGACGTCAGTGGTATGACAACGGCAAAATGCTGAAAAAGAAAAATACCTTTACTGACTTTATCGACTGTTCCGAGTTTCTGATCAAAGAAAAGTATACGTCAACCCCTCATTTGTATGCCAATGGGGGTAGTGCTGGTGGTTTGTTAATGGGTGCTGTTGCCAATATGGCTCCAGACAAGTACAATGCCATCATTGCCGATGTGCCTTTTGTAGATGTGGTAACTACCATGTTGGATGAGTCCATTCCATTGACTACTGGAGAATATGAAGAATGGGGTAATCCCAATGAGAAAGAATACTATGATTACATGCTTTCGTATTCCCCATATGATAATGTAGAGAAGAAAGCATATCCCAATATGTTGGTAACAACAGGCTTGCATGATTCTCAGGTACAGTATTGGGAACCTGCCAAGTGGGTAGCCAAACTACGTACGTTGAAGACAGATAATCATGTATTGTTATTGAAAACCAATATGGAAGCAGGTCATGGTGGCGCTTCAGGACGTTTTAAAGCAATCAAAGAGACAGCATTTAAATATGCCTTTATCTTTAAACTGGAAGGTATAAAAGACTAATTGTATTTTCTGAGAGCCACTGATTGGATACCATTTCATATTCAGTCAGTGGCTTTTCTATTGTATTATATTGAAAAGAGTATGCTACAAAACCTTTATTTTTCATACGGCTCCAACATTAGTCTTGAAAAGATGCAAAAGCTTTGCCCCAATGCCAAACTATTGGGAGCAGGCTATCTTGAGAGCTATCAGCTTGTATTTACTACCCATCTGGAACAACGTAGTCGGGGAGGAGCAGATGTAGTTCCTGCTACAGGTGAAGAAGTGTGGGGATTACTGTACAAAATCAGTGATATAGAACTGGCTGTCATGGATGCCAATAAATTTTATCCGGAGATTTATGACCGGATTTCTGTTACCATTCAGCTTCGTGAAGGAGCAGGATATAAAACAGTTGAGAATGTCTGGACCTATGTGATGCAGGATAAACAGAAATCGTATGCCCAACCAACATTCGATTATGTGAATTTGTTATTAGACGCTGCAAGAGCAAATGAGTTTCCGATATCATATCAGGAATACTTAGGTTCATTTATATCTTGATATACAAAGAGCTTACGAAATCATTATGATAAACTTCTTCAAAAAAATTTTGGGTAAAACCGATACGCCTGTACCTATCTTGAAAGAGGGTTCTACCTTCATTGATTTAATACCAGAGAAACTACGTGTTCAGGTATTTCCTGATCGTGTTTCTACTGTACATGGTGTTGTACATTGTTTGACATACATGACATATGGATTAGCCTCACTTGGACAAAAAGAGCTGTTGTTTTCTGTAAAAACAAATGGTGCTCCTACAAAAATTATTCAAGACCCACTTCATTTTTTTAAACAGGTATATCAATTGGCTGAAACAGGCCTTTTCGTAAACAATGGAGGAATAACTATGTTTGGAGATAGGGATTTATTGGGGTGGAAAGGAATTATTTACTCAAATTTGAATCATAAAAGAGATCTTAAAACAGGTCATGATTATTTGGTTGCACTTTTGGTGAGTAAGGAGGAGCTAGAGGCCACTTCTGATGTTGGTTATCTAAGAATACTCTCAATGTTGGGCGAAATGACACGTTTTTATCCTTCTCCTTTCTGGTCTGATATCAACCGTCATCCCTTACCAATAGCTTCTGTTATTGCAAAAAGTATTGTGAGTAAAATTCAATCTATTATATTGTATTCCTCAACTGTAACATTAGAGAATAATATTATTTGTTGGAGGTTATCAAAAAATAGTAATGTTACAAATAAAGTGAAGGATAAGGATAAGCCCTTTGTGGTTTTTCCATCTTTAGAAAAAACAGCCAATGCTTGTTTAACATTGGATATGACCAATAAAGAACCTGCTGCTATTAGTCCAGATGGTAGTGATGGCTCAAAAATGGGTGCTTGTTTCCTGATTATTAACCCAGAACAACCACAAAATGACACTAAATTAGTTGAAGACGGATTTTATATTGCGCTCAACAGTGAGAACTGGCAGGCTCTATGGTTATGTCTAACACAAGAGCAAAGCTTATTTGTATCTTCTGATACACAGAGCATGAACTTTTCGGTACAATGGGTTTAATACTAAATATGAGATTTGATTAGTTCCTTTAGAGCTGCCAATGCTTTTTTTGCTCCTTCCTGAGTCTTGAAGATAATCCGAAACTGATTGATCCTGCGTAACTGACTTTCCTTATGGCTCTGTTCCTTGACTAGAGGCAGTTCGCCTTTGGTATTGATTTGTAATTCATACCAGGACAGAGGGCCTTCCAGCAGCTTATTATTCTTCAGATTGTACTTTCGTTGCATGAGAATAATTTTGGATGGGTCAATGTCCCGAAGTTTTATGTGATAGGTCAGTTGGGTTTCCAGATTTGTTGCTTCACAAAACGATTCGGTATAATTATCAAAGTCTACTACCAGTGTATCTCTGTTAAATGTTATGGTATTGGTAAACAGATCTTCCATTCTGCAAGGCTTATTTCGCTCAGGATGCATATACTCCAGTGCAATAAATATCTCGCCTTCCTGTTTAGCAACTGTTTGTAATTGACTTTTGTGATTGGGTGACTGGGCAATTAGTTGTAGACAAAGCAATAAAGCTGAAGCAAGAGAAATACTAAAGTGCATAGTTTATTAAGTTATAGTTCTATAACGAAAAAAACTATCATTTTAATTCATTTATTAGTTGATAATCAGGGAGTTTATTTGTTTTATAGACGCAAGTTAACTACATTATTGTAAATAGATCCAAATGTGTAGCTTACACCAATAGAGTTATACAATTGAAAAGAAGTTGCCAATGTTCGTTGTTGCAACAGAATATCTTCCAGGGATGCATCGCCTTTAGGAAGGTTAATCTGGTCATGGACAATATTGAGGCGGCCATTGAAGCTTACTGAGAGCCCTTTCACTACACGCATAGAGATTCCGCCATCAAACGTTAATCGGTTTTTCTTGAAGTCATGCAAGAAGTTGGTGCCCATGACTTGTACTGACACAGAACCCCAGGGTTGCATGATCCTTACTGCTGCTTCCAAAACCTGAGAGTATACTGTCTCCTTGTTTTTCTCATAGAGTGTAGTTTCAAAGTAATTTCTATGAGAGTAACCTATTCGATAAACCAATGTAATTTCTTTGCGCATAGCTTCTCTATAAGGAAGAAAACTATATTCGATAGCCGGAGCAATACCACAATTAAGTGCGATGTTGTCGTATGTGGAAGATGTCACTCCTACAAATACACCCCCGGACCAGTGGTCATTTATACTTTTGACAATAGATCCACTATATGTATTGCGATGCATCTCACTATGAATCCATGTACTATCGCTCAAGAAACGGCGATTATTAATACTAAAGCTTAAGCTATTTCGAATTCTCCACTCTTCCGTTACTCTATCTGCACGTAAGCCATAGTAGACATTAAGTGAACTTTGCTGCGATTCTTTATTAAAACTCCCTCCTCCATACACTTCCATTACCCAGTTGTTCCATCTGTCTACAGGAACTTTACGTTGCATAGTAGTATCTGGCTTAAATGACAGATTGATTTGGTCTGCTAATGCTGTGTGTGCTGCATAGGAGGCAAGTCCTAACTGAATGATACGTTTGAGTCCTGTGCGTATCTCATTACCTGTCTGAGATTGAATAGTATGAAAAGTAAGTTTGTTATTGATTCCTTCATATACACCTTTTCCTGTAAAGGCCAGTACATACGTACGACCTCCGCTACCATTTACCTGATCTGTGATAAATACTTGTACTTCAGCTAATTGTCTATCTCTTACATGGCTTACAAAGGAAATTTCCTGACGAATAAAAGACATGTCACAACTTTTACAGTCAATATATACACGAGGTGCATCTTTGATCTCTGCTCTTTCATTTACAGGCCCTGTAATGGAGTCAAGTGGTGCCTGTTGTGCCTGAATAACAGTAAGTGCAGTAATAAAGAAGAAGAATGGGAGATAACCTAAGAGTTTCATTGCCTGACAGACGTGTGCTTTCAAAATTAAAATTACACACAGACCAGCCAACGAAAAATCCAAAAACAGGTATAATTATTTCATGTAGGAAATACATACAAATTACTATATCAGTTCTTAACTTTGCATAAAAACTACCAGAGTAGATATGAATTTAGATCGAATGTCATTAGACCAGCTACGCAAGCTTCTTATCCGAATTGAACGGCAGATCGTAGAAGATGAATTGTATATAGAAAATGTAACAGACGGAATCATTCAGGAGCCGGATTGGAAAACAGGAGCTGTTAATGCACGCCTTCGCCAGTTGCGTGACGAACGGCAGGAGGTAAAAGACCGTATTGTTGTTGTGACGCGCAAGCCGGTAGGAGGATAGTTGGTGCAAACCAAGCAATCATAAATGATTACAGGTTAGAGGGCTAATAATTTATTGATCTATAATGAAGCGGAAAAATTTCTTTTTGAAGTGTACAGACATGTAAGGTGCTGTACATTTTTTCTTGATAGCTGCAACACAGAATATCTTTGATTGTGGAAATTGCTCAATCTTACTTTCTGTTTATCTTATTACAAAGTTACTTTCTGCCAAATAGCAGAATAGCAATTCTATACTACTATTTTTTCTGTACTTGCTGTGATATATCTACGAATAGTATGGCAAATCTGAATAGATACTTTCTCATATAAAAAACAAAAGCGGCAACTTTAGTTACCGCTTTTGTTTTATTGATTGACTTTTGCAAAGGCTGGTTTCGCCTGCGTATTTTTTTTGTGTGGCTTATTCTCTGAATTTTTCTTCCCTTTACCATTTTTCTTTCTGCGGCCATACCAGATGTAAAAGCCTGTTACAGGTAAGCTAGCACTGATCAAACTGGCAATAAAGGCTAGTATCTTTCCTGGTAATCCCAGTACTGCGCCCACATGGATATCATAGTTCATACGCATGATTTTGTCTGCAACAGATGCATTTTGTAATCGTCCGTATACGTGGGTAACAGGAATTTCCTTTAGTGTATATTGATCATAGTAGCGATAGTCAGCCTGCCAGAATGTGGTAGGGTCTGGATTCATCGCTACTTCAATAGAAGAGTTTCTTTCTGTTGGAACATGTACCTCAATACTGCCTGTATAGGATGGATTATCCTGTTTTACTTTTCGCCACAACTGATCCATTGCTGGAGTAGAAGGAGCATTGGCTATCTGAGTAGTATCTGAAAGAGCTTCATAAAACTGAACCATTTCTTTTCCTCCGGAAGTAGTCCAGTAAATAGATTTGGCAAACCATTGAAAGCCCCATACCAGTCCTGTAAGCGCAATAAAAATGATTACCCAACTCACATAAAACCCTAATACATTGTGTAGATCATAGTTTTTGCGTTTCCATTTGAGATTTTCTTTCCAGTTGAACCAGAAACGTTGTTTAGCTGCAGCTTTATTTTTTGGCCACCACAATACCAGACCTGTAATGAGCAGTACTACAAAAATGAGCGTTGCTGAGGCTACGATGGGTTGTCCGATGTTTGGCGGTAACCACAAATAAAAGTGCCCCATAATCACTATCCGGAAAAAGTCCTCATTCATATTTTTAGTTTTCAGGACCTTTCCTGTGTAGGGATCAATAAATACAATGTAGTAATACTCCGAATCTGCATTGTAATAGGATACATGTGCAGATTTTCCTGGTTCGTACTGGATGCCATGAGCTTTCTTACCTGGTAACTGAGCATCTGCAATTTTTCGCAATTCTGATGGTGGAAGCAGGGGCTTATTCTGGACATCTGAAAAAAGATACGGTCGCGTTGCATTTTCTATTTCTCGTTGAAATGCCAGGATACAACCGGTGATACCCAGAAATAAAACAATTAGCCCGGACGAAAGTCCGAGCCAAAGGTGTACTTGACCAATTATCTTTTTTAGGGTCATGTAATCAATGTTTAAAATGTATAATTGAGGCTAACTCTTAAATTGCGAGGGGCTTCTGTTTGCCAGTAGTAGTAACCACCATAAGCATAGTAAGATCCACTATAAAGATATGTATTCAGGATATTAAATACATTCGCTGTAATTCTGATTTTATCTTTTTCCCAGAACATACCACCATCCAGACGGAAGTAGTCAGGTAATGATTTTTCTCCTGGACCTCCCCATGACCATGTTGTACGGTTTGTCTGATAAGAGAAACCTCCTGAAATACCTACACCTTTTAATGCTCCTGTTGGCACTTTATAAGACAACCAAGCATTGGCATTGTGTTTGGCAAACCCAGGAACTACATCACCTTCTCTATTTCCAACAACTAGTGTATCATTACTTTTTGTGATTTTAGAGTCAGTATAGGCATAATTTGCAACAAGACTTAATCCACGGGCTAATTCTCCTCTTATATCCAATTCAATACCTTTAGTTTGAGTTTGACCTGTTTCTATAGAATATTGTGTAGAACCTGTAACATTACTTGGATCAGGAGTTAATCCGTTATTTTTTATGATTTTATATGCAGCTATTGTAGTATTCCACTTTCCATTAAACCAATCTCTTTTTAATCCAAATTCAACATTGTTTCCTGTAATTGGCTTCGGTTGTTTACCACTTCTTATTAAGCCTGTTTGTGGGAGAAAAGATTGATCATATAATGCATAAACAGAGGTTTCTGGATTAATAGATCCACTTAGACCTATGCGAGGTGTAAATTTTTCTCCATCCACACTTGTTCCATAACTTATGTCTTTAACATACGTGTATCGGCCAGCTAATGTCAGACGGATTCTATTCTCCCAGAATCCTAATTCATCTTGGAAGTAAAGTCCTGTATATCTTTGTGAGATTGTAGCTCCTAAGCCTGCTCTTTCTCGGATGCCTTTGCTACGATCAAAAGTAGGATACCCATTAGCTGGTGAGCCATAGACTGGTTTATAGATATTAAAATACTTGTTAGTTACAGCAGAATCCAATACATGACTTTGCCACCAGTCTCCCAGGTATTCTTTTGTTCCCAAATCTAGTCCACCCAGAATACGATGACGAATAATTCCTGTTGTAACATCTCCATTTACAAATATCTGACCAAATTTGGCTATGTTAGATGCATCTGCAATATTTACCTGACGAAGGACCGTACCATCAGAGTTGACAGCATTGGGTAAAGCTGCTGGCCATAGTGAACTTCCGATCTGCTGATAGTTAAAATAGGCTCCCTGCGCAGTCAATTTCCAGTTATCATTAATTTTATGTTGCAGATTTAGAGTGAAGCTGTGGTCATTGATTTTGGTAGGGTCAAGTCCTGGATCATTTAATGAAAGTTCGACAGGTGTTCCTCCATATCCTTGTGTTGAAAACACATAAGCTGATCCAATGTTGGACATTGATACATGTTGCAGGGTATACTCAGCAGTTAAGGTTGTATTATCATCTATTTTATAGCTAATAACAGGAGCGATGCTGTAACGATTATTAAATTCATAGACACGGAAAGAATTCTTGGTCTGTCCCATCAGATTCAAACGGAATAACAGTTTTCCAGTTTTTTCCAGTTTTCCATCCAGATCCAACGTACCACGATATAAGTCAAAACTTCCTAGTGTAAAAGATGCTGCTCCATTAAAGTCACGGCCTGTAGGCTTTTTGGTTACTACATTGTAGATTCCAGTAGGATCACCATTAGACATCATAAAGCCAGCAGGCCCTTTTACAAATTCAACGTGGTCTACAAAACTCATATCCTCTGTAAGCGGACCCCAGCTCGAGGTTATATTCATTCCATTGCGGAATGCAGATGCTCTTCCTCCACGTACATTGATAAGAGTATACATATCTCCCCAGTGTTCCAGACGAGTAGCTCCACTTACATTACGTATTACTCCATCACTCATGCTTATCACCTGTTGATCTGCCAGAACTTTTTCTGTGATTACCTGGATATTCTGAGGTGTTTCAATCAATGGCGTCTGAAGACGCAGTGATTGGGAAGGCTGATCAACTTTATACGTTTTTTTTGATCCAACAACCACTACTTCATCCAGCTGCTTGCTATCTTCTTTCAGAATAATGGCTGGCAGATTGGTAGTTTCATTCGCCTGAACTGTAACAGATACTTCTTTTGATTCAAGACCTATAAAAGATACGACCAGAGTATAGTCTCCTGGTGTAACCTTTTTTAGTTCATAGTTCCCAGATGCATCTGTAGTAGCTCCTTTAGTCAAACCCTTTAAACTAACAGTTACAGAGGGAGCGGCTTGTCCGTCACTGGTTTGTACTTTTCCTTTGATATTTCCGGATTGGGCAATGGCTGTTAACGTACTGATCAGAAATAAAAATAATAGTTGTGTTTTTTTCATTAAACAATAAATGTTATGATGGTTGATTGCTTCGTTTTCTTCCATACTTCGTTTGAGAAGGAAACTTAATTAGACTGTTTCTAAATATTGGGCAAAAATGGAGTATAAATTTATATCATGCAATCTTTATTTAGATTTTTTCCAAATAAGATTATTTAGTGAAAGGAGAGTTAATAATTTTTTGACAAGGGATGTTCGCTTCCTGATAGATAGAATAGAGACTTCTAAACGTTTTGTCTCCGTGTTTGACTTATAGGGCCAAAAGAATTATAAAAGCCTCTTCTATAGTATATTAAAAATTAATTGTTTATTTAACACTTAATAATTTGCATAACTGCCGAAAAGCTTGTAAACTAGCCGCAGATTTTGGATTCAGGATAGTTTATTTTTCACTTTACAAACGATCACAGTATTATGTCTATTAAAGTTACGCTCGGAGACAAAGAATACTTTCCGGGAATTTCCCAGATTAAGTTCGAAGGAAGAGACTCAGACAACCCACTAGCATTTAAATTTTATAATGAAAGTCAAGTGGTAGGTGGCAAAACGATGAAAGACCACCTGCGATTTGCAGTAGCATACTGGCATTCATTCTGCGGTACAGGTGGAGATCCTTTTGGACCTGGTACCAAAGACTTTCCATGGAATGCCAAAAGTGATCCTGTTGGTCGTGCGAAGGATAAAGCAGATGCAGCATTTGAGTTTATCACTAAACTAGGTGCTCCTTTCTATTGCTTTCATGATGTAGATGTTGTAGATGAAGTAACTTTTGCTCAATTAGAAAAAGACCTGGCAACAACAGTAGACTATCTGAAAGCAAAACAACAGGCTTCAGGTGTAGAATTGTTGTGGGGAACGGCAAATTTGTTCTCTCATCCACGATATATGAATGGTGCTTCTACCAATCCTGATTTTCAGGTATTGGCACATGCTGCTACTCAGGTAAAGAATGCTATTGATGCGACAATCGCATTGGGTGGCAAAGGATATGTGTTTTGGGGTGGCCGTGAAGGCTATATGTCTCTGTTAAATACAAATATGAAACGTGAGACAGAACATTTGGGGCGCTTCCTGCAGACCTCTCGTGATTATGCTCGTAAAGCCGGATTTACAGGAACATTTTATATTGAGCCTAAGCCTTGTGAGCCTACCAAACATCAGTATGATTATGATGCAGCAACTGTAATAGGCTTCCTACGTCATTTCGGACTGGAAAATGATTTCAAACTAAATCTGGAAGTAAACCACGCAACATTAGCAGGACACACTTTCACACATGAATTACAAGTAGCTGCTGATGCGGGCATGCTGGGAAGTATTGATGCTAACCGTGGTGATTACCAGAATGGCTGGGATACTGATCAGTTCCCGAATGATCTGAATGAACTGGCTGAAACCATGCTGGTTATTCTGGAAGCAGGAGGTTTTGCTACGGGTGGTGTGAACTTCGATGCCAAAACACGTCGTAATTCAACAGACCTTGAAGATCTGTTTATTGCGCATATTGGCGGAATGGATATTTTTGCTCGTGCATTGTTGATTGCTCAGGATATACTTGAAAAATCTCCTTACCGGAAATGGCGTCAACAGCGTTATGCCTCTTTTGATAGTGGCGATGGCAAAGCATACGAAGAAGGCAAACTGACACTTGACGCATTGCGTGAGATTGCTTTTAAGCATGGTGAACCGGAACTTCGTAGTGGAAAACAAGAACTATACGAAAATCTGATTAATCAGTACATCCGTTAATAGTGTTCTTTATTGATGTATATACAACCCTCTGTCAGATATCTTTGACAGAGGGTTTTGTTTTTAATCTATAGCTTGTAACTATTTTTCAGATGAAAAATTTTGTACTTCATCAAATAGAATCGTACAATTATAGAGACCTAATCTGATTGAATCACTATGGAAATACGGGAAGCAATTCGTTTGATACAAGAGAAAATAACTATATGGTTGAAACATATTGTTGCATTATCTCCTAATCTGGTAGTAGCACTGATTGTTTTACTCTTGTTCATTTTTCTTTCACGCTATCTTGAAAAGCTAGCATCCCGATTGATTGGGCGAACTACAGACAATTCGTCCTTAGTAGCTTTGTTAAGTCAGGTTTTTCGTATGGCCATTATTCTGACGGGTATGTTTGTTGCATTGAGCATTCTTGGGTTAGACAAAGCTGTCACTTCTCTCTTGGCTGGTGCAGGCATTATTGGCCTCGCATTAGGTCTTGCCTTTCAGGATCTGACTACTAATTTTTTGTCCGGAACATTTATTACCATACGTCAGCCTATTCGGGTTGGAGATGTTGTGGAAACGAACGGTTATTTTGGAAAAGTCAAAGAGATTAATCTTCGCTCTACGATTATTGACAATTTTGCCGGACAGGAAATAGAAATTCCCAGCAAGGATATTCTTCAGAAGCCTATTGTTAATTTCAGTAAGAGCAATGAACGGCGACTGCAATTGAATGGCTGGATCTCCTATAAAGAAGACCTGCAAAAGGTGCAGGATCTTGCCTTACAGTTTATAACTGCTTTACCCTTTCTGCAGGAGGGTAAAAATGTTGAGTTTCATTATCAGAATTTTGGAGATAATGGCGTTACTTTTTTGATCTGGTTCTGGATAGACCAGTCCAAAGTGGGGCCGCCTATGGCTATGAGCGAAGCTGTTAAGGGAATTAAAAGGATTTTTGATGAACATGGCGTCAGTGTTCCACTGTCTGTGCGGACAGTAGAATGGAAAAACGAAGCTGTACTTAGCCTCCTGGAAAAAACAAATGCTTACCAGAATGACCTGAATAAATCTAATTCCAGTGCCTAAAAGCCAAAAGCTTATGAATCAATGATTTTTATGTATTTGGAATGAAGATCTTCACAATACGTATTCTGGAATAGTTAATTTGTACTAGTTTCTTTTTGGATCATCCAATTTTCTTTTATCTTTGTTTTATTCACTAGATAAAATACAACAAAATCTTTTTAGGGTTCTATGGAAGCAAATGTTGAAATAGCAAAATATCCCTGGTTGAAAAACTATCCGATAGGCGTACCTCATCAGATAAATCCTGACGCATATACCTCGTTGGCCGAATTAATGGATGAGGCCTTTCAGAAATATTCAGATCGTCCTGCCTTTACGTGTATGGGCAAGCAAATTACATTTCATGAACTGGACACATTGACACAACAGTTTGCTGCCTACCTGCAAAGCATAGGCTTGCAAAAAGGCGATAGAGTGGCCATTCAAATGCCAAATTTATTACAATATCCGATTGCCATGTATGGTGCTTTACGGGCAGGACTGATTGTTGTGAACACCAATCCTTTATATACCCCAAGGGAGATGGAACATCAGTTCAAAGACTCAGGTGCAAAGGCTATTGTGATTGTGGCCAACTTTGTATACAATCTGGAGAAAATCATAAAAAACACAGCCATCAAACATGTGATCATTACCAACATTGGTGATATGCTTGGCTTCCCCAAAAAGCAAATCGTCAATTTTGTTGTAAAAAGCATAAAGAAGATGGTTCCCGCCTATCATTTACCAGAGGCTGTTTCATTTTCTGATGCATTGGCAAAAGGGAGTCAGAACACGTTTAAACGTGTAGAGATTAAGAATTCGGATCTCGCCTATATTCAGTATACAGGTGGGACAACAGGTATATCCAAAGGCGCTATGTTGACTCACCGCAATATGATAGCCAACCTTGAGCAAACCTACCATTGGATGGGTTCTGGAATGGACCTGAAAGCCCGAAATATTATTGTGACAGCACTGCCACTTTATCATATCTATTCTCTTACTGTAAATGCCAATCTGGGACTTAAAACAGGTATGATGAATCTGTTGATTACCAATCCCAGGGATATGAAAGGATACCTCAAAGAGATCTCGAAATATCCATTTACAATGATTACAGGGGTAAATACTTTGTACAATGGTATGCTAAACCATGCAGACTTCAGCAAAGTTAATTTTAGTCACCTGAAAATTGCTTCTGCTGGAGGAATGGCTTTACAAAATGCCGTTCTGGATAAATGGAAGTCGGTGACAGGTACTGTAATTGCAGAAGGATATGGCTTATCTGAAACGTCACCTGTATTAAGTTCCAATTGTGTCAATGGCACCATTAAAGCAGGAACTATTGGATTGCCATTCCCAAGTACAGAAATGAAAACTGTCAAAGATGATGGGACAGATGCGGTAATTGGAGAAAGAGGAGAGATATGGGCAAAAGGGCCACAGGTAATGCCAGGCTACTGGAATAGACCGGATGAAACAGAAAAAGTAATGGAGGATGGCTGGTTTAAAACAGGAGACATTGGTATTATGGATGAAGAAGGCTATTTTAAAATTGTAGACCGGAAGAAAGACATGATTCTGGTTTCTGGTTTTAATGTTTATCCAAATGAAATAGAGGACGTTGTAGCATCACACCCTAAAGTATTGGAGGTCGCAGCTATTGGAGTTCCTGATGCAAAAACAACAGAGTCTGTAAAGATTTTTGTAGTAAAAAAAGATCCAAGTCTGACGGTGGAAGAACTTCAGGCCTATTGTCGGGAAAACCTGACTGCATACAAATGTCCAAGACATGTAGAGTTTCGGACTGAATTGCCAAAATCCAATGTAGGCAAGATCATTCGTCGGATGTTGCGTGATACTGAAGTCGCTAAAAGTTAGTGTATAAAGCTGATTCTATAGAAGGGCCTGACACAAAATGTCAGGTTTTTTTGTAAGAAGGTATTATTTTTTCGTGATTGCATGATCAGTATAAATTTTCACTTTATTAACGTAAGTAAAAGTTATGGCAACGAAGCAAACCTGGAAAACGTTTTACCAACGCCTGGCCTATTTGTATTATGCTATTGCTAAAGCCGATGAAAAGATTGTTCCGGAAGAGATTGCCCGAGTGCGTGAAATTGTGAGGAAAGAATGGGTATCTTTGGAAACAACAGAAGACGAATTTGGCTCAGATGCTGCTTTTCAGATTGAAATTGCTTTTGACTGGCTGGTAGAACAAAAGCCCTCAGCAGAAAAAGCCCTCGAAAAGTTTGAGCATTTTGTAGAAGAGCATCCGGATTTTCTTACCCGTAAGTTAAAGCAGCGGATTTTAGATACCTCAACTTCCATTGCAGACTCCTTTCATGGTACAAACAAACTGGAAGAACGGCTTCTGGAACGGCTTGGAACCGCACTTGGTAAATAGGTATGCATTGTTTAAGTAAGGCTACTGTATGTCTGTATTAAACAAAATTGTGGAACTGCTGCCTGAACAATCCTATACATGTTTTGTTATCAGGCAGCTTTTTTCATGGGAAGAATGTCAGATCCTGCTTTCTGACCAGGTAAAGAATTCTTTTCAGAAAGCCAATACACACTATCCAACATCCTATCGTAACAATGACCGCTTGGTAATGGACGATGCTGTACTATCCAGTCAATTGTTTGAGAAAGTAAAACCTTATTTACCAGAAACTATTTTTGTTGAATCAGACAATGCTGAGGCTGGTAGCTGGCAACTAAAAGAGCTAAATCATAGACTACGTTATTGCCGATATCAGCAGGGGCAGTACTTTAACCGTCATTTGGATGGGGTCCATTATCGTAGTGAAAATGTTCAGTCTAAACTCACCTTCATGGTTTATCTCAATGATGCCAGTGAGTTTGAAGGTGGAAGAACTCTTTTTTATACATCTAAGGATACATCTGAAGTTTGGGCTTCTTATATCCCTCAGCAAGGCGATCTGATTGTATTTGATCATAATCTTTGGCATGAAGGTGAAGCTTTGACTGCAGGAGAGAAGTTTGTACTGCGAAGTGACATTTTGTACGAACGGATTTCTCCAGTAGAGCTAACCTCTCTAGAATTGCCTTATAGTGAGGGGCATCTGGGATATATATGGAAACTATTGTGGTTCACGAATGGTCTTCTGATCAGTGGAGGGAGAGATACTTTTATTAAAGTCTGGGATGTAAATGGACATTGCACACAACGTTTGGCCGGACATGCAAATTCTGTATTGTGTTTGTCTCAGATAGATGAAAGATGTTTTGTCTCTGGTTCAAGAGATAGAAGTATTCGAGTGTGGAAGTTGCATGAAGATGGTAGGTTTGTACAGGACGCAATGTATTATTGGCACAATGCGCTGGTGCTTTCCCTTTGTATAATAGACCATCAGATAGTTGCCAGTAGTGGTGGGGATAATTTGATTCGAATAGGTACTATCTCAGGGCAGATTCTGAAAACATTGACAGGACATACAGACTGGATCTGGAATCTTTTGTGGCTGGAAAATTCATTATTGGCATCCTGTTCAGAAGATAAAACGATTAAAATATGGGACTATCAGACAGCTACTTGTTTGGTTACTTTACAGGATAATGCACCTGTGCATTGTTTGGCATATAATAAAGCCACCTGCCAACTACTTAGCGGTAATTACACAGGCGAAATCCATATCTGGAGTCAGAATACTAACAACTCATTCGATTGGCATCTTACTCATACATTCAGTGCTCATCTGGGAATTATTCGCACTATAGTATGGATAAATAATCGTTATCTGGCTAGTGGGGGAGAGGACAATAAAGTAATAATCTGGGATTTATCTGAAAGAAAGTCCGTTCTTACCTTTACCCATCAAAACTTTGTTCAGTCTCTGGTTTTGAATAACAGTGACGAACTGATAAGTGCTTCCTATGATGGTAAAATCCATGTATGGAAGTTACCTGAATGGATACAGAAAGAATCATAACTAAAAAAGCCCTTTACTTAATGCATAAAGGGCTTTTAGTATAAAATAATAGTATTAAAACATTCCTAGTTGACCATTTCCTGGGCCATCTTCATTTTTATCTGCGTCATCAGATTTAGGCTCTATTTTATCGGGATTAGTAATTTCCAGGCCAACATTCTTCTTTTCCACGTCGTATGAAGATTTGGAGGCAAGAAGTTTAATAGATACAACTTTCTGAGCGGTTAGTTTATTTCCGATCGCTCTCCATCCTTTAAGTTCACCGATTACATCCAGATCGTAGGTTACCGTTTCCTCTTTGTTTTTTTCTTTCTTGACAATTACCTCTACTTGTGGCTGGCGATCAAGTGTGACGACCATAAGTTTGGCTCCTTTATTATCTGTAATGAAAGAGAATTTCTTGTCAATGGTACTTGTTTCGATTTTGAAACGTTTGACGTAGAAGTCCTTCCCATCTGAGTGCACTGCCGTTATGATACGTTCCGGATCAAACTTACCAATGAATGAAAGATTGTCATACCGATTGACAAGTTCATAATTGGTTAGTTCATAAGTACCATCATTATAGATAGCCAGAATACGATCTTCTCCTTCAAACGAACCCAGATGTTTGCCTCTTCCGTCTGTGTTGAGACGTCCAATAGTACTGTCATACCAGATATCCAGTCCTCCCAGAGTAGACGTTCCTGCAATTTTTAGCTTAACTTCTTTAACAGGGTACTTTGTGAGTATATTGCCTTGAATATCACGGCCTTTAATTTCCAGGTCGGCAAAGTTATAATCAAAAACTTTAAGTCGGGCAGAAGAATTGGCCGTTAATTTAACGGAGACAATTTCTGCTTCTGCATTAGGGTTAGCTGTAAGATATACAATCTTTCCTCCACCTTTGGTCAGGTCATATTCCCGGTCGCGGGTAACGGCTATTACCTGAAAGCGCTTCACGTAGGTGATACCAGATTGGCTATTGGTATAGGCCAGGTTATAAACCATTCGTTCGTCTCCTTTTTTGAAAACGGCAGCGTGAAGAATATCTTTTCCTACAAACGCTTTGTCCTGGATCTTAGTTACCAGGCATTTGCCATCACGACGAAAAACTATAATCTCATCAATGTCTGAACATTCACTTACTTCAACAGCATTCTCATCTTTCTTCAGGCCATATCCAATAAAGCCATCCTTTGCATTCAGATAGAGTTTCTGGTTTGCTGCTGCAACTACTGTAGCCTTAATGGCCTCAAAACTCTTGATTTCTGTTTTACGTTCTTTTCCTTTCCCATATTTTTTCAACAACTCTTTAAAGTAGCTGATAGCATAAAGTGTCAGATTGTTAAGATGATCTTCTACTTCTGCTAATTCTTCCTCCAGTCTCCGCATTAACTCATCTGCCTTAAATCCATCATATTTGGAGATTCGTTTAATGCGGATTTCAAGCAAACGCAGGATATCTTCTTCTGTAATTGCCCTGTAAAAATTCTTCTTATGTGGTTTTAATCCTTTATCTACGGTTGCTATGACAGCCTCGAAAGTTTCGCATTCTTCAATCTTACGATAGATACGATTTTCAATAAAGATCTTCTCCAGAGATGAGAATAAAATCTTTTCCTGTAATTCACTTTTACGGATTACCAATTCTTGCCGAAGCAGTTCCCGGGTATTCTCTGTAGAGATTCTGAGCAACTCGCCTGTACCTAGGAATACAGGTTTCTCATTAAAAATAACACAGGTATTAGGCGAAATAGATACCTCACAATCTGTAAAGGCATACAAGGCATCAATGGTAATATCAGGTGATGTACCTGGTTGTAACTGAACCTCAATTTCTACATCCTTTGCTGTGTTATCAGTTACTTTTTTGATCTTGATCTTTCCGGAATCGTTAGCCTTTACAATAGAGTCACAAAGCTGTGCAGTTGTAACACCAAACGGAACATCCTTAATCAACAATGTCTTTTTGTCTTTCTCTTCAATATGGCACCGAACCCGAACCTTTCCACCTCTCATGCCATCATTGTAGTTCGACACGTCAATCATACCACCTGTAATAAAATCAGGATATAGAGTAGGAGTATGTCCACGAAGTATTTCTATCGAGGCTTCAATCAGTTCACAGAAATTGTGTGGAAGAATTTTGGTAGCCAAACCCACTGCAATACCTTCTACACCCTGTGCCAGAAGCAATGGAAACTTTACTGGTAATGTAACAGGCTCTCTTTTTCGTCCATCATACGAAAGCTGCCATTCTGTAAGATCTGCATTAAATAAAACATCCAGACCAAATTTGCTCAGACGAGCTTCAATATAACGAGAGGCCGCTGCATTGTCTCCTGTACGAACATCCCCCCAGTTACCCTGTGTATCAATAAGTAAATCTTTTTGACCCATATTTACGATAGCATCACTGATTGATGCATCTCCATGTGGGTGATACTGCATGGTTTGTCCAATAACATTCGCTACCTTATTGTATCTTCCATCGTCCATTTCTTTCATGGCGTGAAGAATACGACGTTGTACAGGTTTTAGACCATCTTCAATAGAAGGTACTGCCCGTTCAAGAATTACATAGGAGGCATAATCCAGAAACCAGTTCTGGTACATACCTTCAATAGCTTCACTATCATGTAACAGATCCTCTACATTAGGTTTATCAGATTCAGTATGTTCCGTACTTTCCTGCTGCTCCGTTACTTCCTGGGAGTCAGTAGCTTCCTGTTGTTCAGTTCCTTGCTGTTCCGTGTCTTTCGGGTCGGTATCTTTGTGGTTATCGTTCGTATCCATTAGCGCTTTTTTTCTCTTTAAGATGTAACTGGTTGATATGTAAGTATTATCTATCAGCCCAGTTTAACATAACTCCCTACCCATTTTATATGCTGACGGTGTAGGGTATAAATATCATGAACAGACTGATCATCAATATGCCCATCAAAGTCAAGATAAAACCATGACTGAAACTTCCCTTTATTGCGAACCGGGCGACTATCAATTTTGGTGATATTTATATTTCGTTTATTAAATTCTTCCAGAAAGTGAAATAAGCTACCTGGCTTATCACTATCTGGAAGATTTACTACAAAAGTAGTTTTGTCGTTGCCACTTCGCTGATTGACAAAGTTCTTCCCAATGATAAAGAAGCGGGTGGCATTGCTTTGACTATCTTCAATGTTATTAAATAAAATTGGGATATTGTAAAGCTTTGCTGCTATATGTGAACAAATAGCAGCGGAATTAGGCTCTTCACTGATCTTTCGTGCCGCTTTTGATGTGCTTTCAACTGGAATGTATTCTACAGATATTCCTTCAAAGTAATCTGTGAGGAATTTCTGACACTGACGGAACGCAATATCCTTTGAATAAATACGACGAATATCTGTTAGCTTATCACATTTGCTGGCAAAGGTAAAATGAACAGGCATAAGAATTTCCGCTACAATTTTTACGTCCTTCTCTGATAGCAAATCAATTGTTTCAATTACACTACCTTCCTGATTATTCTCAATTGGGACGATACCAAATCTTGCTCTTTCTGTTTCAACTGAGTCAAATACAGAGCGGATACTTCCCATTGCCATGTATTCACTAATCGCTCCAAACCGACTCTCGGCTGCCTGATGAGTAAAGCTTCCTTCCGGACCCAGATAGGCTATCCGTTCAGGAAGTTCAATATTCCGCGCAACGGCAAATATCTCCTGAAAGATAGCTTCAATGGCAGGACGTGTGAGTAAGCCACTACTTAGCTGTGTCAGACGATCTACAATGGATTTTTCTCGTTCCGGACGATAAATAATGGAATTATTGGCACGCTTTAGTTCTCCTACTTTTTTTACAACGTCCAGCCGTTGGTTAAGCAAATGAAGGATCTGTTCATCCAGACTATCAATTGTATAACGTAGTTTGAGTAATTCGGTTTCTACAGAATCAGTTTGCAAGGGTACTTAAATATTGAGTGAGCAAGATGATTAAATTCCTACATGCTAAGTTTGTTGAGACATCAAAAAAACTACGACACCAGAGTATCTTCCTCTTCTTTTATTTCTTCTGTTGCAGGTGCGTCTTCTGTGAAATCTTTTTCAATGCGAAGATTATCAATAATAAATCGTTGACGATCCGGTGTGTTTTTGCCCATATAGTAACTCAAAAGCTTATGTATTGAGCTTTCCTTCTCAAGAATAACAGGATCCAGACGAATATCTTCGCCAATAAATCTGGCAAATTCACTTGGCGAAATCTCTCCAAGGCCTTTGAACCGTGTAATTTCAGGTTTATTTCCCAGTTTCCGGATAGCAGCCTGTTTTTCCTCTTCTGAATAACAATAAATGGTCTCTTTTTTATTCCGTACCCGGAATAGGGGAGTATCCAGAATGTAAATGTGTCCCTTCTTAACCAGATCCGGAAAGAATTGCAGAAAGAAAGTTAACAACAACAAACGAATATGCATTCCATCTACGTCTGCATCAGTGGCTATAACTACCTGATTATAACGCAATGAATCCAGACTATCTTCAATATCCAGTGCGTGTTGAAGAAGGTTAAACTCCTCGTTTTCGTATACAACACGTTTAGTCAGGCCATAACAGTTAAGAGGTTTTCCCCGCAAACTGAATACTGCCTGATAATCTACATTGCGTGCCTGAGTGATAGATCCACTGGCAGAGTCTCCCTCTGTGATGAATAAAGTAGTATCAAAACGTTTATCATTCTTTTCATCAGAAAGATGGACACGACAGTCACGAAGCTTACGATTATGCAGATTGGCCTTTTTTGCCCGCTCATTAGCTATTTTACGTATACCTGCCAGTTCCTCACGTTCCTTCTTGGATTGCTGGATACGTTTTTCCAGTGCAGCTGTAGTTTCTTTGTTTCTGTGGAGGTAATCATTCAGATTCTTCTTAATGAAATCGTCCACAAACTTCTTCATTGTCATTCCATCCGGAGCAATATTCAGCGAACCCAGCTTAGTCTTTGTTTGAGATTCGAATACAGGTTCCTGAACACGAACAGAAATAGCTGCTACAACAGATGCCCGGATATCTGATAATTCAAAATTCTTCTTATTGGATTGAAAGAAATCTCGTATTGTGACTGCAAATGACTCTCTGAATGCCTGAAGATGAGTACCTCCCTGTGTGGTGTATTGACCATTAACAAATGAATAATATTCTTCACCATACGAACTTCCATGAGTCAATGCAAGTTCAATGTCTTCCCCTTTTAGATGAATAATTGGATAGCGTCTGCTTTCTTCATCAATTTTTCTGGACAGAAGATCATACAATCCTTTTGGTGAATGATATTTCTGATTGTTAAAGATAACAGTTAAGCCTGCATTCAGGTAAGCATAGTTCCAGATCTGTTCTTCCAGAAATTGAGGAATAAAGTGGTAGTGTTTAAAAATGGTATCGTCTGGTTCAAAATATACCAGTGTTCCATTTTTTTCTTTGGTATCACTTTCCGGGGCATCTACTTTCAGAATACCTCGCTCAAACTCTGCTGAGCGGGTTTTTCCATCCCGGAATGCCTGTACTTTAAAATAGGTAGATAGGGCGTTCACTGCTTTTGTACCTACACCATTCAAACCAACTGATTTCTGAAACACAGATGAATCATATTTACCACCTGTATTAATTTTGGAAACCACATCTACTACTTTACCCAGAGGTATCCCACGGCCATAATCACGCACAGTGACCCGCTTCTCTGTAACATCGATTTCGATTGTTTTTCCAAAACCCATTGTGTGCTCATCAATGGAATTATCTACTACTTCTTTAACCAGAACATAAATGCCATCATCAGGCGAAGCTCCATCTCCTAATTTGCCAATATACATCCCTGGACGCAAACGAATATGTTCGCGCCAGTCAAGTGATTTAATACTGTCTTCTGTATACGCCTGTGGTTGGGTTGCCATATAGGTTGCTTATTGTATAGTTAAGATTAATAGGCTGATTACTAGTATAAGCAGGTTCTTTTTTGGGGAATATGCCATTTGAGAGAATCTTGAACCTGCCTTCTATTTGCAAAATTAAATAAAAATTTCGTTTACCTCTATAAAACTTTTCCTCTTATTCTTTTTAGTGACGAACAAAAATATAAGTGCCCTGTTGAATTATACTGATTTGTTCTATGCCTTTTGTGTGTTAAATTGCTGTTTATGAGTCGTTTGTGATATGTGGTCGTGTGATTTGCCAAAGTGTTTTCAATATATGTGAAGTGTTTTGTTTGTTTTGCAAACATTTTGTTTGTGAAATCCTGTTAATGTAAGGTTGTTTACACCCATTCTTTTTCCCAACTTTGTAAAGGAAAATATATTAATCATTACTAGTAGTGCTATTATCCAAAAAATGAAAGAAATGTCTACATCTGGGAAGATCGGAAGATGGCTTGGATATATTATCTTACTGAGTGCCTGTCGTCCGGCAGAGCAGAAAGAGCTGAAGATACCTCCATTGCCGAATGGAGAACAGGCTGTTATACAAACCAGTCTGGTTGCCTTGACAGATGCGATAGAAGATGAGCCTCGTAATGGCAGTTATTATTTCAGGAGAGCAGCTTTATATGAACAGGCACATCGGTATGGTGAGTCACTGCAGGATATTAACAAGGCTATTGAATACAGAAGCACCAATGAAGCCTATGGACGTTATTATGTATTGCGCGGACGTATTTATCTGTTGCAAAACAAGATAGACCAGGCTTATGCGGATGCAATACAATCTGAAAAGCTTGGTGCCCAGTCAGCAGCTGCTTATTTACTTCGAGGTCAATTGTATGCGATCAAAGGAAAATATAGAAATGCAATGAATGCATTAAAAGAAGCAAAACAGATGACGCCTTTTGATCCTCAGGTATATTATTGGGAAGCTAATGCGTTGGCAGGATTAGGGGATACAGCACAGGCTATATCACTATTTCATACAACTTTACAGACCCGCAAAGATTATATCCAGGCATATAATCGATTGACTGAGATCTATGCAAAACAGAAGGATTTTGTAACTGCCAAGCAATATGCGTATGCAGGATTAAAAATAGATTCAAACAATGTACTGATCAATAACAATCTGGGATCAATTTATAGGCTATCCAAACAAACAGATAGTGCAGTGTATTGTTTTCAACGATCTTTGAAGCGAGATACCTCACAACATAATCTCAATTATGAATTGGGCAGAATATTCTTTGAAAAGAAAAACTACTGGACTGCTACTCCTTATTTTGAGAAGCTAACTACACAACTTGGCAAATATCCGGATGTACCGGAATTGTTGGCTGTTTGCTATGATCTTACCGGGCAGGAACGTGTTAAGATGGAGTTATTACAGGCTGTATTAGCTGTAGATAGTACAGATAAGAAAACGATCCTCTTATATGACGCACTCAATCGGCGGATTACTTATAAGCGCCGGCAGATGGTTATGGATTCACTGGCAACGAAAAAGCAACAGATTATTAATATTGCTCCTGTTGAAATACGGAGAAGATAATAATATGCAACTTGTTGAAATTACTCCATAAAGAAAAAGCCATCTGATTTACAGATGGCTTTTTCTTTAATCAAACAAAATATTTTAAACGAATTACTTCTTTCTCGGACAGATAGCGCCAGTGACCACGAGGAAGATCCTTTTTCGTCAATCCTGCATACGTTGTTCTATCCAGTTTTACAACTTTATAACCCAGGTGTTCAAAAATACGGCGAACAATACGGTTACGTCCCAGATGAAGTGCAATTCCTATAAATTTTCTGTCTGGAGAAACAATGGCTAAGTCATCTACTTTGGCTACACCATCTTCTAACTCAACACCATCAATGATTGCCTGATAATCTTCAGGTGTAATAGGACGGTCAATTTCTACCTCATATAGTTTCTGAATCTCATTGGATGGATGAGATAGTTTTTCAGCCAGTTCTCCATCATTGGTAAGTACCAGGAGGCCTGTAGTATTTCTATCGAGTCGTCCTACCGGATAAATGCGTTCCTGGCATGCATTACTAACCAGCTCCATTACCGTTTTGCGTTCTTCAGGATCTTCGGTTGTCGTAATATAGTCTTTGGGTTTGTTCAGGAGTACATATACCATTTTCTCACGGCTCAATGTACGATTGCCATATTTTACAACATCTCCTGGTTTTATTTTATAGCCAAGCTCGTTTACTACATTTCCATTAACTTTGATTTCTCCGGATTCAATCAACACATCAGCTTCACGACGTGAACAAATTCCAGCATTGGCGATATAGCGGTTTAACCGAATGTCAGCTTCATCAGGTATTGAATCCTGTTTGGTTTTGCTCTTGCTTTTTCCGCGTCCTTTATTTCTTTTATCGAATCCCTTTAAATCGTATTCCGGAGGAGTTTGTTTTTTCCCTTCAAATGCATAGGCCCCTGTATCCTCTTGATCTTCTTTAGGTGCACGATATTTCTGTCCTGTAAATCGTTCATTCCGATTATCTGTTTTATTGGTCTTACGGAATGGCTTTTGTTCGGATTTATCAGAAAAATTATCTCTTTTTTGACGTTCAGACTTTATCTCTTCGGAAGAAATATCCTTATTAAAGGATTTACGTCTGTCCGAGCCGCCAAAAGCACCTGTTTTCTTAGATCCGTATGGTTTCTTATCTGTTTTATCAAATGTGTTTCTATCTCTTCTGTCATCAGATCTTTCATCTGAACGATATACCTTTTTGAAGGGCTTATCTGATCTGTCAAATGATTTTCTCTCTCGGTCAAACGGTTTATCTGACTTGTCAAAAGATCTTTTTTCCCGATTAAAAGGTTTGTCAGATTTGTCGAATGATTTTTTCTCACGATTGAAAGGTCTGTCAGAGTTGGATGGCCGATCAAACGACTTTTTCTCATCGCTAAATGGTTTGTCTGACTTAGTAAATGCTCTCTTTTCCCGATTGAAAGGCTTATCTGACTTGAAAGAGCGGTCAAATGACTTATCTGATCTATCAAAAGATTTCTTATCCCGGTTGAAAGGTTTGTCTAAACGGTCGAATGATTTTTTCTCGCGGTTAAAGGGCTTGTCTGAGTTGAAAGATCTTTCGGATTCTCCTTCGTTACGTTTGCGAAAATTGGATGGTTTTTTACCAAACTCTTTTTTCTCTTCTCCTCTACGAAATGAGCTTTTGCGATTATCATCGCCTTCTTCACTTTTACGAAAAGATTTTTTGAAAGGCTTGTCGTTGCTAAAATTGCTTGAGGAACGACGGTCTTTAAAGGAAGAACCGCCTGTTGATTTACGTTTGTCTGAAAACTCGGTTCTTTTGCCAAAAGATTGTTGTCCTTCCTCATTTGAATTGCGGTTGGAAGTAGACTTTCTGTTGGAAAATGATTTAGAAGGGCGATTATCATTCTTCTGGGATCTAAAAGACCCCGATGTATTCTCTTTTTTTCTCATGTGCATGCAGTATCACTACTGTATTAAACTAAATGAATGTACTTGATAGTATTCTATTGTATGGTGAGAAACAGAATAGCCTGTTTCTATTCGAAAATTTTCGCAAGTTACGACTTTTATTCTGATAAAATGTTTTTTCGTTTATTTATGCTGTTAAAATAAATAGATAGAAGACGGAAATAGTACTAACATGGTGTATTCTAGCCATGTATATTTCATAGTAATCAGGTGCAATAGCAACTATTATTTTGCAGAGTCGTCTTTTGTGTGATCTGGTGTCTGGAGCTGGGCTGCAATTTCTGGATTTATTTCGTTTTCGGTAGTGGCAAAATCTTTAGGTTGAGGAAGATCCCGCATGCTTTGAATTCCAAAATATTCCATGAATTTTTTGCTTGTTCCATATAAGAGTGGGCGTCCCAGTGTTTCTGCCTTTCCCATTATTTCGATAAGTTCTTTATCAAGTAGCTTCTGAATGGCATAGTCACAGTTGACCCCCCGTATGTGTTCTAGCTCGGTTTTAGTGATAGGTTGTTTGTATGCAATGATAGCCACTGTCTCTAGTGCGGCAGTTGATAATCGTTTCTTGGCAGATTGTTTTAGCAATATACCAATACTGGCCTGGTAGGCGGGTTTAGTAAGAAACTGATACCCTTCTGCAATGTGATAGATACCAAATGTATATTCATCTGATTGATATTTGTGAAGCAGATCCTGAATGGCATTTTCGATGTCTTCCTTTGGGATATCTGCCTCAAACATTTCTGACAAACATTGTTGTATATCTACTATCTTGATAGGTTGTGCCGAGCAGAAGATCAATGCTTCAACGTGGTTTTGCAGAAAGTTCACAGTGGAATATATTTAGTTTGATACCTATACTCCAAAGATACAAAGCATCTTTGGAAAAACACATGGCTTACTATGTTCACAATTTCTTTTGTGAACATAGTAAGCCGTGCAAGAATCAATAACGTATAGGTTAGTTGGATTTTCTCAGTTTTGCTTCAATAGAATGAAGTGTATGAGGAACAGCACGGAGACGTTCTTTTGGAATAAGTCTTCCTGTATCAATACATACGCCATAAGTACCATTCTTGATACGAATCATGGCATTTTCAAGTTGTTGAATAAATTTTTGTTGTCTTGCTGCTAATTGGCTCAGGCTTTCTCTCTCCATTGAATCAGCCCCATCTTCCAGGAGTTTGGAACTTCCTGTTGTGTTGTCTGTTCCGCTGTCATTTCGCTTACTAAGCTGATCTTTGATATAATTCAGCTCATTACGAGCCAAGTCCAGCTTTTGAGAAATGATACCTTCAAATTCTCTCAACTCGTCTTCTGAGTAGCGCATTTTTTCTTCGGCGTTGTTCATAGGGCTGCTCGTTGCTTTTTTATATGGAAGATAATTGTAGTTTAGATACTTAATAGGCAGCTGGCCAACTAAATTTTGCGCGAATTTACACCTTTTTACTAAAAAATAAAATTGTTTTTTTTCTTACAAGCATAATACTTTTTGTGCATCAGATGCTTTGAATAAGCATTTTTATAATGGCAGCTTGGGTCATAACTGTTTTTATGTATAATTTTTTTCAAATCTCAATTATAGTCCTATCACGCTTCATATTATCGGATTGGATTTGAATAAGAATTATTGCATTTTTGGCGCAATTCTTACATTGATACGCTTTTTCTATATAAGGTAAACGCCAATGGAAAGAATATCTTGGAGCGAAGGGTAAAACGTGTGTAATCTTATTATGCTTTAAAGATGGCAATTGACAAAATTCTGGAAAACGTACTTCGGTATATTGAGTCTCGTTTTGAGTTATTTAAGCTTGAAATAGAGGAATCTGTTTCAATTGCTTTAGTCAGATTGATTCAGGGATTGATAATTGGTATATTAGGCGTATTTGTGTTATTATTTTTTAGTTGGGGTGTTGCAAATGCATTAAATGTCTGGTTAAATAGTACATTTGTGGGGTATTTTATAGTAGGAGGGATCTATCTGATTTTAATGTTGGCTATTCTTTCCAGATCTGGTGAAGAGAAACTGAAACAACAGATTGAAGGAAAAGTATCTGGAATGTTTGATAAGCAGAAGAAAAAGATAGATACGGAGGGAAATACCGAAGCGATGCTAGAAAATAATGTATACAGAAATAACTCTGAGATATAGAACTTTCACATATAATGGATTAACCATTTTAAAACTTTTTATTATTGAGTGTTATGACTACAAAATCAAGTATCGCTGACCGAAAAGCTTCTTTAAATCGGGCTACAGAAAAATATAAAAAAGCAATAGAAAACCAGGTAGGTGATTTAAAGGCTAATGCAGGAAAGATAGGGAAGAATGCCTTAATTATTGGAGGTACATTAGTGGCTGGTTATCTGATTGTAAGAGTGCTTGTAGGCAAAGATAAAACCACACAGCTATCATTTGAAAAAGAAGAACGTAACCTACCCGCTGCACCTGTAAAACGTGAATCTGCCATTGTAAGTTTGATCAAACAACAAATTGCGCTATTTTTGATCGCGATTGCGAAAGAGAAACTTTTTCAGGCAATCGAGCAACTAAGAAAAAATGACACCCAGCGTACTTGAAAAACTCATTCGTAACAGGAAGACAAACAAGAAAGCATTCGCAGTTTTGATTGATCCGGATAAAACAGATCCTGTGCATTGCCATGGTCTTATCCGGAGCGCAATTGAAAATCGTGTGGATTTTTTCTTTATTGGGGGAAGCTTAATTGTAGGAGGGGGAATGAATCTACTCATTCGAAGTATAAAAGAACATTCTTCTATCCCTGTTGTATTGTTTCCCGGAAGTAATCTGCATATTGACCCGTCAGCTGATGCTATTTTGTTTCTATCTTTGATATCCGGACGAAATCCTGATTACCTTATTGGACAACATGTAATTGCTGCTCCTATTCTGAAAAAAAGTCAGCTGGAAATATTGTCCACCGGGTATATGCTGATTGATAGTGGAAAACAAACGACAGTCTCTTATATTAGTAATACGACACCTATTCCCTATGACAAGCCGGATGTGGCTGCATGCACAGCTATGGCGGGAGAAATGCTGGGAATGAAATTAATCTACCTTGACTCTGGAAGTGGTGCACAAAAAACAGCTTCTCCTCAAATGATTGCTACAGTTCGGCGTTCGGTGGATGTACCTGTTATAGTAGGAGGGGGTATTACGTCTGCTGCGCAGGCTGTTGAAAGTTTGCAGGCAGGGGCTGATCTGATTGTGGTTGGCAATGGTATCGAACGAAATCCTGATTTGCTTCCTGAAATAGCTGCTCAGGTGCAGGCTTTGAATCAAGCTGCCATCGTTGAATAATCGGTTTTTAAAAGTTATTTTGTTGAGTACTAGAAACAAAAATGTCCTTTCTATATAGAAAGGACATTTTTGTTTTGGATGGATTATTTTATGCTGAGTTTCTGGCCGCATTAATGATACCAAACATTGCACGTATAATCAGCTTATTGTATGCTTCTGTCTGTTCTGTACTTTTAGTTGTATCTGTATTGAGCATTTGTAGCGCATATTGTTGTATAATAATCAAAGGCAATACAACCCGTTCCCTAACTGTAATGGATTGTCTGGTAATGGGGTTGCTTTCCAGCAAAGTCGAAGACTGTGATATTTCTAACAACAGGTTGTAGGTACGTTGAAACTCTTCCTCCATCTTATGCCAGAGTTCTCCATAGGTAGGATCATCTGCCATATATTTGGTTACCGCATAATTAGATTTTGACAAGGACTGCATTGAGTTTTCTATCAGCGTTCTGAAAAACAGAGAGTGCTCATAGAGTTTTAACATCGCCTCTGTCTTACCTTCTTTCTTCAGTTTCTCTATTGCTGTTCCAAACCCATAGAATCCTGGTACGTTTTGTTTCATTTGTGCCCAGGAACCTACAAACGGAATAGCTCTCAGATCTTCAAAACGTAAGGCATCTCCCTGACCTCGTTTGGTTGGACGACTTCCTATATTGGTTTGGCCATAAAACCGGAGTGGTGTCATTTTGTCCAGATAGGGGACAAATGTTGGATGATTTTTCAAATCAAGGTATGAATGATAGGAAATCTCCGCCATTTCTTCCAATAAGCCTTTTTCCTCATCACTAAGGTCCTGTTCTGTATCTTTAAATAAATGATTTTCCAGTCCCGCTGTAAACAATTTTCCCAGATTATGCATAGCAGTAGCTACAGTGCCGTAATTAGAACTAATTGTTTGGCCTTGTATGGTCAGCTGGATCTCTTTGTCTTCAATTCCTTTGCCCAGCGACGCATAGAAGTTGTGGTTATTTCCACCACCACGTCCTGGAGGGCCTCCTCTTCCGTCAAAGAAGGTCACTTTGATACCATACTGACGCGACATACGGGTCAGTTCTTCTTTTGCCTGATAAATAGACCAGTTAGCACGTAAGTAGCCTCCGTCTTTTGTTCCATCAGAGAAGCCTACCATAATTGTCTGCTGATTTCCTCTATTGGTAAGGTGCTGACGGTAGTAGGGGTGCTGATACAGGAATTCCATAATACCTCCTGCATTTGCCAGATCTCCAACAGTTTCAAATAATGGTACAATATCTACTGGAATAGAATCAGTCTGATGAATGGTTTTTATCAGCGAGAGAACCTCTATTACATTTAAGGCAGTGTTGCAATTGCTGATCACATATCGATGACAACCTGCTTCTCCATTTAACTGCTGAATTTCCTGAATAGTACGAATAGAGCCAATGATGTCTTTGCTAGTTTCATCTTTGACATCCTCTGGTTTCGGGGTAATCTGTAAAGAAAGAAGATAGTCAATCTTCTGTGCTTCACTCAGTTGTTCGTATTCTTTTAGTTTTCCCTGAGCTGCAATCAGTTCATTCCAGGCTGCTGCATGCTTTCTGCTGTCTTGTCTTACATCCAGGCTTGCAAAATAGAAGCCAAACAAACGTACCTTAAAGATGAATTCATCCAACAGGTCAAGGAATAAACCATCATGTTGTTGAATAAGAATCTGACGGGCTTCGGAAAGGTCGGCCAGGAGCTCTTCTGCTGAGTTATATTTTTCTTCTTCCGGATAGTAAATGCTGTTATTGATCTTTTCTTCTGCCAGTGCAATAAGCCTTTCGACTCCATTGAATGTAAATCGTCTTTTCAGAAGGCGTAGATCTCTGTAATAACAACGTAAAACAGTTCGTCGAAGGTGTTGAGAAACCTTTAATGTTATATCTGGAGTAACAAAAGGATTGCCATCACGATCTCCACCAGGCCAGAATCCCAGTCTTATCAACTGATTATGAGGCCAGTCATATACACTAAAACGTAGACCTCTGATTAATTTAAGTAGAATTCGGGGAATTGCATAGTAAAAAACACTTTCCAGAAACCAGCTTAGGCTTACAGCTTCATCAAATGGGGTTGGTTTTTCCTGATTAATGAAGCCTGTTTTTCCCAGCTGGAGCAATAAATTATTGATTTCTCCAAAGTCATTACTACGAATAGCCCTTTCCAGTTCATTAATGATAGTGAGTACTTTTCCAGGATAGAACTGAGTAGGATGAGCTGTTAATACAATCCGTACACAATAATCAGAAAGTTTTTCCAGTAGCTTCTCCCGGATAGCCGTGTTATCTATGCGGTTTAATAGATGGTTGATTGATCCTTTTCCTTCTCTATCATGAATTTGGTCGAATGCCGCATCTTCAACAGAATCAAATAAAACTACTTGTCGTTCAATATATTGAATAAAGTTGAAAAGTAGACTTATCTGTTCTTTATGAGAGGACCCTTCCAGAAATTCATCAAAGAAATGTTCAATAATCTCTTTGGGGCTTTGTTCTTTAGTAAGACCTTCTTCACTTTGCTGTATAAGAAGAGGGAGCAATGTGCCTGTCCGAAATATATTCCGGAAGGGTAGACTCAAAAACAAGCTATTGAAGATATTGTATCGGGTAACTACAGCGTTCTGATATTGATCATTCATGGGTTGTAAGTATCAGGTAGAAATCCTGTATGGCTAGTGGGACTTACTCATAAAATATTCTTTTGTGCAAATGTAAAATATCAGGTTTATATTTTTTACAATAATTCAAATTAAAAATAAAAAAAGCCTTGGTATAATACCAAGGCCGTTGTAAGGAAGGTTTGTTAGGGTAAGAGCGGTATCTGTAAATAAGTAAAAACCCTTATATGTTCATCAGTGTTTCCCGGCGACGCATTTTACCTGCTGGAATACCAAACATCATTTTGAAACGGCGGCAGAAGTATGCAGTGTCTTTATACCCTACCTCGTGGCCAATCTCCCGAATACTTTTCTTGGTTGTACGCAGAAGTTTTACTGCCTGTTCCATGCGCTGATATTCAATGTAATCCTGAGGATTAATGCCTGTCAGCATTTTAAAATACTGCCCTACATAATCTTCTGATACATTGGCAACATTCGCTAATACCTTGTTAGATAGATCGCCTCCCAGATTTATCTTGATATGATTGAATATATCTATTAGACGAGGATCTTTGAAATAGGTGCTGTTGGTTGCCAGCTTTTCTACAAACATACGGTTTTTCAATATATACCGCACAATTTCTACCACAATTTCATCTGTTTTTATTTGCGTTACCCGTTCTTTGCCTGGCAGATCCTGAAGTTGTTCTGCTACCAGTTCCTGAATAGTCCGAAGAAGTTCCGGTACTCCTGAGATAATAAATGGAGGAATATCCAGTGACGCAAAGAAGTTTACAGAATCAAATACCTTGGCTTCAAAGCTAACCTGTGAAAACGAGTCGCTTAATGCTCCAATCCGGGCAATGTCCCGATTGGCTGCAAAGTACTTTTCTTTATTGCTGACAAATTCTTCGTTTGTGATGGTAGTAGGATTAGCCCCATATGTGATACTCAATAGCTTACCTCCTGGAATGAATAAAATATCTCCTTCACTTACTTTTATATTGTCAGGCCCGTAAGATAATGTACCCTGGTGTAGTAAGATAATAGTATTTTCTACATCATAATAGTTTCTTACGTGAATGGGCTGTAATAATTTAATGTTTTTGGCTTTTAAAAATTTGATGCCAAGAGATTCAATAATCTTGTTATAATCTTCCATACTGAGGTGCTTGGGTTGGAAAAATATGGATATATCGGTGAATAGTTGTATAATAAAGGAATAATATACAAAAAAAGTTCGGGGTGCTCGCTTTTTTAATTTTGCACAATTCTACGAAAGAAACAATTTAAAAACAAATCGTAGTAATAAAATTGGCCAAAAGTAAGATAATGCCTTATTTTCTATTTGAGAATATCCCGTGCAATTACAATTTTTTGTATTTCAGAGGTTCCTTCATAAATCTGTGTGATTTTTGCATCCCGCATAAGGCGTTCAACATGATATTCTTTGACATATCCATAGCCTCCATGTACCTGAACTGCTTCCACCGTTACGTCCATTGCAACCTGAGATGCATATAATTTAGCCATAGATGCTGCACGTGCAAAATCGGCATGCTGATCTTTCAGATAGGCAGCTTTTAAACACAGTAAGCGGGCTGCTTCAATCTGTGTTGCCATATCTGCCAACTTAAACTGGATGGCCTGGTGATCTGCAATAGGTTTTCCAAAAGCCTGACGTTGTTTTGCATATTCTACTGCTAGTTCATAGGCTCCTGATGCAATTCCCAATGCTTGAGAGGCTATACCTATACGGCCTCCGCTCAGCGTTTGCATGGCAAATTTAAACCCGAATCCATCTTCTCCAATTCTGTTTTCTTTTGGAACTTTTACATCTGTAAACATCAAAGAATGTGTGTCAGATCCTCTGATGCCCAATTTATTTTCTTTTTTTCCTACCTCAAATCCAGGTGAATCACGTTCTACTATCAGGGCGTTGATGCCTCTGTGCCCTTTTTCCGGATAGGTTTGAGCTATAACCAGATATACAGAAGCTGAACTTCCATTTGTAATCCAGTTTTTAGTACCATTCAGCAAATAATAGTCACCCATGTCGACTGCTGTAGTACGTTGCGAGGTCGCATCAGAACCTGCCTCAGGCTCAGAGAGGCAGAACGCGCCTATAATTTCGCCTGTTGCCAGACGTGTCAGATATTTTTGCTTTTGTTCTTCTGTTCCATAGTTTTCCAAACCCCAGCATACCAATGAGTTGTTTACAGACATACATACTGATGCGGAAGCATCAATTTTGGAAATCTCTTCCATCGCTAATACATAACTGATGGTATCCATACCTCCACCTCCATATTGTTCACTCACCATCATTCCCATAAATCCTAGCTCTCCCATTTTGCGGATTTGTTCTTTAGGAAAAATCTGGTGTTCATCACGGTCTATAACACCGGGTAAGAGTTCTGTACGTGCAAAATCTCGTGCTGCAGCCTGCACTGCCAGATGTTCTTCGGATAAGTGAAAACTAAGAGGAGAGGAGATAAATGTATTTTCCATTAAAAAGTCAGATTTTTAGTAAATTGTATTTTGATGAAGGTTTTTAAAAATAATATTGGTTCTATACAACCATTTTCTTTGAGGCTACTATGCTTTTTCTACTATATCTTCCTCAAATATTCTGAGTATAGACCTTATATACCTTTGGTGATTCTCTCGTTTTGAAATAAATTATAAATAAAGTTCAATTTATCCATCAAGTAGTCATAAATTTATAGCATATTTTTAACTTTGCAAATAAAAAATCGGAAATTGAATATTTCCGATTTAGATGGCTATCATGCTTTATTCGTTTGGAAAAGTTCTATAGAATAAATCCTAATAATAAGCCTACTACCACAATAATAGGATGAGGTATCTTTGTAAAGTTAAGAAGTAAAAATGTAGTAACGATTACACTTATGTCAAGGATATTACCTGCTGATGGCTCAAACATAGGTATTATGGCAGACACAATTAATCCGGTTGACGCTGCATTGATTCCTTCCAGAGAAGCCCGGACTACACGGTATTGTTTAAGCTGATTCCAGAAACGATACACAAAGAATATCAAAAATGTACCAGGCAAAAATATACCAGCTGTAGCTGCCATACTACCCAGTAATTGTCCGGGTATACCATAATCACGCATGGCAAGTGTACCAATAAAGGCGGTAAAGGCAAAAACAGGTCCTGGAACTGTTTGTGCAATGGCATAACCGGACAGAAACTCTTCCTGTGTGAGGTATTGCTTTTTCTTAAAGAGAACGAACTCCGTAAACATCAACGGGATTAGCACTTGTCCTCCTCCAAAAATCAGACTGCCATTTCGGTAAAAGTTCTCAAACAAACGTATTGGTAGCCAGCGGGTAATACCACCAATGATAGCTGCCACCACTAGTATAGCCAGCCAGAGTAAAAAGTTAGACCATTGGATCTGAAGCGGATCTTTGTGTTCCTGTCGTTCAAGTTTGTTGAACTGAACAGCTGTAGTAATACCTCCAATCAGTAAAACAATGGGTGGGATATATGGTGACTGAAATATCAGACCTAATATAGCTGCTACAGAACCAATCCCTACACGCATTGCATTGGTAAAGACTTTACGACCAATCTGAAAGCCGGCATAAATCATAAATCCCACTGCCATGGGTTGTATAAAGTGAGTAAAATCGAGCGAAATCTGATGCGCCTGTAAATAATTGATGGATAAAGCTGCCGCGGTCATAATAGCAACGGCTGGAGTAATCCATACTAATAAGGTGAGATAGGCAAGATTAGGACCTCCAATTTTAAAGGCAATGGCAGTTAATGTTTGTGTAGAGGACGGGCCAGGAAGAATGGAGCAAAGTGCAGTTAGTTCCATTAGTTCTTCTTCTGTGACATAGGCTCTTTTTTTAACGAGCACTTCCAGATACAAGGCCAGATGGGCTTGTGGGCCTCCCATAGCCGTAATTGCCAATATAAATACGTCCTTCAGAAAGATAAAATACCGTATCCTCCTGACTTTTTCACGGGGAGGAGTAGGTAGTTTCAGTGAAGGACGTATATCAAGCATTAGTAGGTGGCTCTAATATGTAAGTCAGTACAGCCAATAGTGCATATGAATAGCTGTAATTCATATTTCTATTTCTTTTTCAAGCCCAGTTCAATAAGACGCTCATTAAGAAATTCGCCTGCTGTCATATCTGCAAACAATTTAGGATGTGCCTCATCAATGCAGGATGGCAAACAAGTCAGATCCATTTCCGAACGGGGGTGCATAAAGAATGGCATAGAGAACCGGGATGTTTTCATCTTTTCTTTAGGTGGATTTACAACCCGGTGTATCGTTGATTTCAATTTATTATTTGTGAGACGGTCCAGCATATCACCAACATTGACAATCAATTGTTCTGGTAGAGCTGTGATTGGAATCCAGGCTCCATCCCGGCGGAGTACTTGTAATCCTTCTGCACTGGCTCCCATTAGTAGTGTAATGAGATTAATATCTCCATGAGCCGCAGCGCGTACAGCATCTGCGGGTACTTCATCCGGATTTTCAATAGGAAAGTAATGTATAGATCTTAGAATACTATTTCCATTTTTTACTTTATCATCAAAATAGTGTTCATCCAGGCCTAAGTACAAAGCAATAGCCTGTAACATGGCTATTCCTGTTTTTTCCAGCTGTTTATATACAGTCAGTCCTATTTCTTCCAGTTCCGGAAATTCGGCAGGCCATACATTGGCAGGATATTCATTTTTAACAGGATCATTATCTGTTACATGTTGTCCTATATGATAAAATTCTTTTAAGTCAGGCGTTTTGAAACCCTTGGCTGTCTCTTTACCTTTTCCTATATATCCTCTTTGGCCATGAAGTTCTGGAAATTCATACTTCTTTTTCAATTCATCTGAGGAGTAGAAGAATCTTTGAAATGTATCGTATAATTTAGTTGAGAGTTCTTCTGTTAAATAGTGATTACGAATGGCTACAAAACCAATCGCATTATATGCTGCACCCAGATCTGCAACAAATTTTGCTTTTCGTACAGGATCGTCGGATGTAAAATCAGACAGGTCAAGTGAGGGAATTTCCGAATAAAGGATTTCGTTCATTTGAAAAATGAATTAGGTTTTGTTTGTTGTGTCGAAAATAACGGATAGTCAGTTAGATACAGAAATTGTACTATGGGTTTTCTCAACGGGCTATACTTTATTGGGAATTATAATTCCATATATTCAGTTTTCTGTAATTACAGTGCGCGGAAAGAGCCTATGTATAACAGTAGCTATCTTTTCGCAAAGTAATAAAGATTTTATGAATGAAAGAATGATTTATTGCAGGAAATCCGATAGCTTTGGCAAGTTTCTAAAGATTTTTAGTACTATTGGTTTACTCTGTTATTCCATACGATGGCATGAAAATGGTAGCAGGTTTAATACAGGCTAATTATAAATAAATAATTGTATATACATACAAACTTTTGCCGTTTACACATCACTTTTAATGAAACAAACCATGAACAGACGTGTTTTTCTTTCCAATTCCGCACTACTTGGTTTTGCGGGTTTATTACTTCCAAAATCATTTTTTGTAGAGCCTAAAGAGATTTTTACATTGCCAGCTCTTCCTTATGGATTTGATGCATTAGAGCCGCATATAGATAAGTTAACCATGGAGATACACCATGATAAGCACCACAAAACCTATGTTGACAATCTAAATAAAGCGATTACAGGTACTCCTCTGGAAAAACAGAGTCTGGCTGATATTCTGGCAACAGCGAGCAAACATCCGGCTGCTGTTCGTAACAATGCAGGAGGGCACTATAATCATTCTATGTTTTGGTCTATTATGGCTGCTCCCAATACCAATAAGCCTTCAGCTGAATTAGCTGCAGCTATTGATAAAAAGTTTGGTAGCTTTGATAAGTTCAAGGAAGAGTTTAATAAAGCAGCTACAACTCGCTTTGGATCAGGCTGGGCATGGTTGATTGTTACGGCTAAAGGTGAACTGGCAGTGACTTCAACTCCTAATCAGGACAATCCATTAATGGACGTAGTTCCTGAAGCTGAAAGAGGGTATCCTGTTTTTGGAATCGATGTATGGGAACATGCTTACTATTTGAAATACCAGAACAAACGGGCTGATTATGTAACTGGCTGGTGGAATGTATTGAACTGGAATGCCATTAACCAACGGTATACAGAAGGTGTAAAGTCAAAGAAGAAATAAAGCTTTAAGGTTATACCAAATAAAAAATCCCGTACGAATACGGGATTTTTTATTTGGAGACTGTTTATTTTCGTTTTTTTATGGATATTGCTTTCTCTGTTTCTTTATTCTGGACTTCCTGCTCCAGTTCTGAGTACCATGCTTCTCCATACTTGCGAATGAGTGGATTCTTAAGAAATTTATATACAGGTACTTTAAGCGATTCTCCTAATTGACAAGCTGCATGGCATATTTGCCAGCGATGATAGTTAATAGCATCCCACTGATCGTATTTGGTGATGCGAATAGGATACAGATGACAGGAAATAGGTTTGTGATAATCTATTTTACCATCCAGATAGGCCTGTTCTATAGCACACTTTAATACTCCTTTTGTGTCATAAATAGCATAGGCACATTCCCGGTTTCCAATGGTAGGAGTGGAATAGTCACCTTCAAAATCTTTGATCCATTTGCCTTGTTCTTCAATAGCTTTTCGTCCTTCTTCACTCAGATAAGGTGCAACTACAGGATAAATAGTCTCCAGAATGGCTAACTCGTCCTCATCCAGAGGAGCTCCGAGATCTCCTTCTGTACAACAGGCGCCTTTGCATTTTTCCAGATCACAAACAAACTGTTTTTCAGCAACGTCATCGCTGATATAGGTATTTCCAACAACTAGCATCCGATTTGATTACAATTAATTTTTGCGTTTTAGAAACTAACCTTATATCTCTAAAAAAAGTTTAGGCATAAGGATTTGCAAAGGTAGAGAAGTTCTAGAAGAAGAATACATAGACAGGAGAAATAAAATCATCCATTCTGAAAGCAGATCAGAATGGATGATAGTTATTGAGCCAGGGAAAAGTTTTTTTTACTATCTGTATCCGGAGCTTTATCTGCAGCAAGGGATGGCGCAGGTGTGAATTTGTTATTCTGCATGTTAAGTGTGCATTTTAATAGTTGTTCCTTCTTCCAGATTAGTTCAAATGGTTGTACATCAGATGGCATCTCAACAGCAAGCGCAAATGCCTTTAGGTCAGTGCGGGGAGACGCAGAGCTTAGTAGTTGGTAATATATTTTGGCATTTCCTTCATTGATGCCTTGTTTCTGCTCCATAGCTATTTCTATGAGAGATGGAATGGTATAACAAGGGTATTCCTTATGGTCTGTCCCTACAATACGGGCATAGAGAGGTGTTGTGTTTTCTACCTGTGCATTGAGTTCGTAAGTATTGGGATTGCGACGTGAAATCTCAAACAACAATACTCTGTGATTGGATTTGGGTTTGTAATTCTGATCTGTACCTACACATTTCTGGCAGGCAGACAGATGAACCTCCACCATACGGTGAATTTTAATGGTCATCTTTTCTGTTACTATCTTTCCCAAGAGAATTTCTTCCGGAACAACTACAGGCGCAGCCGCTGTTGGAATTGCTACTTTGGGCGTACTCTTTTTTCTTTTGCTTTTTACATTTGTTTGAGCTGATAGTTCAAGCTGGTTTAGCCAACAGGCTAGGAAAACAATAAGTATGGACGTTTTCATGACTTATTACCGTGAGCATGACGGCAATTGAATGAATAGATAACACCAATGTACAGGAAGTGGCTTGTGGTAATCTTATAATGAATAATGCTCAGAAATGACAGATCTTCAAATACAGAAGTGCCGTCTAAAAAGAAAAAGGAACGAAGTATAGTACTTTCGTTCCTTATAATCAAGCTTTTATGTAGTTATTTTACTCGACTGTAACAGATTTTGCCAGGTTTCTCGGCTGATCCACATTACAACCACGCATTACAGCTATATAATAGGATAGTAACTGCAATGGAATGACCGATAGGAGTGGCATTAACGCTTCATGCGTATGTGGAATCTCAATGATAAACTCAGCCATTTGAGAGATAAGTTTATCGTTTTCGGTTACTACTGCTATGACACGTCCTTTGCGTGCTCTTACCTCCTGGATATTGGAGACGATTTTTTCGTAACTGCTGTCTTTGGTAGCAATAAAAACGACAGGCATCTCTTCATCAATAAGCGCAATCGGACCATGTTTCATTTCTGCTGCCGGATAGCCTTCTGCATGAATATAGGAAATCTCTTTTAGTTTCAGTGCACCTTCGAGTGCTACAGGAAAGTTATATCCACGTCCCAGGAACAAAAAGTTACGCGCATCTTTAAACAGATCACTAATGTATTCGATTTGTTTGTGATTGCTAAGAATCTTCTCAATTTTTTCAGGAATAGTTTCCAGTTCTACGAGCAGTTTGCGATAGTCTGTCTCAGAAATGGTGCCTTTGGCTTTGGCAAGGATGATTCCCATCATAGTCAATACTACTACCTGAGCAGTGAATGCTTTGGTACTGGCTACTCCAATTTCCGGACCCGCATGGGTATATGCACCTGCATGGGTAGCACGGGGTATAGAAGAGCCAACTACATTGCAAACACCAAAGATAATAGCTCCCTTAGATTTTGCTAACTCAATAGCTGCCAGCGTATCAGCCGTTTCTCCCGATTGAGAAATGGCAATAACAACATCTCCTTCATTGATGACAGGGTTCCGGTAACGAAATTCTGAGGCATATTCTACTTCAACTGGAACACGTGCAAATTCTTCAAAGATATATTCAGCTACCAGACCAGCATGCCAGGAAGTTCCACATCCGATAATGATAATACGGCGTGCATGAATCATCTTATTTAGATATTCCCGTAAGCCGCCCAGCAACAGCTGTCCGGTTGCTGAGTTGACACGGCCACGCATGCTGTCATGCACGGAACGAGGTTGTTCAAATATCTCTTTTAGCATGAAATGTTCATATCCTCCTTTTTCGATAGACTCCAGTTCCATCTCCAGTGTGTGGATATAAGGGGCAATAGACTCATCTTCAATGGTTTTAATTGTGAGACTATCTTTTGATAACACAGCAATTTCGTAGTCATCAAGATACACTACATCATTAGTGTATTCTACAATCGGAGTGGCATCAGAGGCAAGGAAATATTCTTTTTCTCCTACACCAATTACCAGCGGACTACCTTTTCGGGCTGCAAACAAGGTATTCGGGTGGTCTTTGGACATAATCACAATCGCATAGGCTCCGACTATTTCCTTCAGCGCTAGCCGAATGGCTTCTTCCAGTGAACAGTTGACTTTCTCCTGGACATGCTCTATAAAATGAATGAATACTTCGGAATCTGTCTGGCTTTGAAATACATGTCCATGATTGATCAGTTCCTGTTTCAGAGAACTGTAGTTTTCAATGATACCATTATGAATCATTGCCAGGTTCTTACTGAACGAATAGTGAGGGTGGGCATTGACATCATTAGGTTCTCCGTGGGTAGCCCAGCGTGTATGACCAATACCAATGGTTCCATTTACATTGGTGTCTGCCAGAAAGTCTTCCAGATCACTGACTTTACCCTTTTTCTTGTAAACGTTGAGGCTTTGTTCGTTTAACAGGGCAATGCCTGTACTATCATATCCTCTGTATTCCAGACGTTTTAATCCCTTAATCAAAATGGGATAGGCCTGTCTGTAGCCTGTGTATGCTACGATACCGCACATAATGAAAGTAGTAAGTTTTAGTAATTAAAAATGGAAAAGTTTAAAAAATGAGTTGTGTTTCTATAAACGTAAACTGACTTAAAAGGATGCTTGGAATAGCAGGCCTTACAAAGCAAGCCAGGCTATTTACTGCCTATATGATACATACTCTGGGTGTAAAGATATTCTTTTTCTGTGAACGTAGGGAGTTCGTTCCAAACAAGGGCTCAATAGAATGGGGTGATACAGAAGATATTCAGGTGACTGAATACAAAAAAAGACGCCTACTTAACGTCTGATAAAACCGGAAGAAGCTTATTTAATGCGCCAATCCAGTTGTTGGATTTTACACAAATCTCTTTCTGTGTTTGTTGGTCAAAAATGGTGATGCGGACTTTTGTATAAAATAAAAATGAGGTTTCTTGTATCGTTTTTCGGGAATTTGATGGTCTTACCTTATAGCCAATCTCATTCAATACTTTAATCACATCGGGTTTTCGGTTGATAAAATGCCAATAGATCTTGTCCTGACGTAGTCCTACGAATGTATAGTCAGTATACAAATAGAATTGTAAATTATCTTTTAAAAATACTAAATGTGGCATAAAGCGTTCAATACAATGATTTTGAAGGTCAAAGCAAGAAAAAAGGATAAAGAATCCCATAAATAACCCATTAAAAAATGCTTAAAATTTGTCTGTTTAGGTAATAGAAATGAAACAGAGAATATCTTTAGCCAAGTAGTAAAGCCACAGATAACTAATGTGTTGTATATCAGCGTATTGTAAAGGTAAAATACCCCAAAATGGGTATTGAAGGTTAAATCTAGAAGACTTACTTTTGGTAAGTTGTTGATAGTGAGTGTGTTTTGTGTGAAGAAACTCTAGCAAAAGTAAATCAGAAAATAATTCAAGCCACCACTCTATATGAAAGTTACTCTAAAATCTAATCTGCCACTGAGAAAAATCACAGTGGGTACACTGGCTGGTATTGCTACCGGAGGTATAATCGCATGGATAGAAGAATGTCTACAAGTGAATGTTCCCGCAGGTGTTGCTGCCATTCTGGCTGTCGTAGTTTCATTCTGGGTATCTTATTCTATGCCATTATATACTCACGAACTGATTACTTTAGAATTAGAAGATTTGGAACAGATACCTCATTCTATATATAGAGAAGTTGTTCTAGAAAAAGAAGAGATGGAAGAACCTTGTATGGTTAGGTAAATAATCACTTTAAACGTTATGTGTTAAATTGTTAGTAGACAGTTGTTTGTGTCGTTTGCTATTAAGTTTAATATTTATGGTATAGATTTCTTGTATTGATTGGATTAATCGCACAAATTTTGTGAGGTTAATCTACGCTATTTCTATCGTTTTCTTCTTGATCTGAAGAATCTTGCCATACGCCACTGCTGCCTTATGCACCTGTACAGTCCAGTCATCAGCAGCGTTCTCATTGGCGCCATCCGAGATATATTTCAGGCATAGGAAAGGAATATTTTCTTTTTGTGCAACCATTGCCAGTGCATAGGCTTCCATATCCACCACATTGTAATCAGTAGCTAAGTGCCCCATTTCAAAATTATCACCAGTGCCACAAATACCTTTTTCGAGGCCTTCCATTTCTAAACCGTATGCTAAAATAGGTGGCAGATCAGAGAAGGGTGTTTCATATTTCTGGAAACCTAACCCTCTTACATCCATATCACGCTGCACAAAATGTGTACAACAAATGACCTCGCCTTTTTGAAACTGAGAACTACCAGCAGATCCCAGATTGATAATCAATTCTGGTCTGTTTTTCTGAATAGCCTTGGTAAGCTCGTATGTTGCATTTACCTTACCAATACCTGTAATTACTTTGGTATATCCATCAAATACTTCTGCAGCTTCAGAATCTAACGCAAAGGTAAAAAGGACAGTATCTATAGAGAATACCTTGTATTTATTGATTATAATCATTCGTATTTGGTTTTAACAATCTGAGTATATCGTACTACAATACAATACCTGACGTAGTTGCTGTTGTAGTATTTTATCAGACAATTTTGTGATCTTCTGTAGGCCTACCTTCATTACAAGTTGGTTTGTTCCTTCAAAAATATTCTTATTCAGTCAGTTTAACTATGTTAAAGATATGTTTTTTGATAAAATAGTCTCAAGGCGTCACTGATTATGTTCCCTTTATCATTGTTATGCCTATGCTGAAAGCAATCCTGATTGTCTCTATTGTTTCACTGGCATTCTTCATTTTGGGGATACAGTTGTGGATTTATTCATTACTTTGGTATTTGCTTTGTAATTAAAACCCAAGTAGACGATTACGACCTCTGCAAATGACAACACGTGAACACCCTATTCAATCTTACTTTGGCATTATTGAGTCAGATGAATTAAAACAGATACTATTTGTATCTTTTGTTATTCTTATAGACCTTATTATTTCTCTTGCGGGTTGGGTTAACGAAAATAAAGTGTTACATAGTTAGATTTAAACTCTTTGGATGTTTTTACGGATAGTTTGATAGCTTCCCCTTGCTTCAAAATCCAGTATTTTCGTTGTCTGGCTGATGTTGGTCGGGCACACCCAATAGAGCAATAACTTTCAAAGTTATCGCTCTATTCGATAGGATGGGGTTAATAGCTGGACTTTTCTTGTAAAGGCTAGGGTTATCAAACAGGTGTTGTGTATACACAGATAGTTATCTGGAAGAAATAATGCTACCTATAGATTATACTACAACCATTGCTTTAATCACATGCGATTCCGGGTTAAGCCATGTCTCAAAAACAGATGGTAGCTCTTCAAATGCGGCCTGATGTGTGAGCCAGGCTTGTGTATTGATTTGACCACTTTCCATTTGCTGAATAATGTTTTTAAAATCTGAAGGCAGAGAGTTACGGCTGGCGAAAAGTGTAACTTCCTTTCTATGAAAATCCGGATCGAAAAATGTGACATCACCTTGAAAAAGACCTACATATACAAGTTTACCTCCAAATGCCAGATACGAAAAGGCCTTCATCATAGACTGAGAATTACCCGTTGCATCAAAAACAATGGTAGGTAATTTACCTCCCAGCGCTTTTCGCAAATCATTTGTGTTGAATTCAGTTGTGGCTGTAATGCTATAATCGGTATGCATGGCTTGTTTCGCAAACTCAAGGCGTTGCGTACTAAAATCCATAACTGCTACTTGAGCTTTCTGAATTTTGGCAAACTGTATCACCGATAACCCAATAGGTCCAGCTCCGATAACCAGTACTATGTCGTTGGCTGAAACCTGAGCCCTTTGAACGGCATGAGCACCAATACCTAATGTTTCTACAAGAGCCAGTTGCTCATAACCCAACTGGGTTGAACGGTGTAGTTTATTGGCTGGAATTTTTACATACTCACACATACCACCATCTGTATGAACACCCATTACCTTGAGGTTTTCACAACAGTTGGATTTGCCATTCTGACAAGCCTGACAATGTCCACAGTTCAGATAAGGTTCTACGGCAACTTTATTTCCTATCTCAAGTTGCTTTGTGTCAACAGATTTTCCTAGGGCTACCACTTCAGCACCCAGCTCATGTCCCAACACACGTGGATAGCTGAAGAAAGGTTGTTTTCCACGATAGGCATGATAGTCTGTTCCACAGATTCCTATGCGATGTATACGAATCAAGGCTTCATTATCTGACAATACATCATCAACATCCCGTGAGGTAAGATGTAATTCGCCAGGCTGATTTAAAACTATTGTTTTCACGACTTTTACAAAGAAATAAAATGATAGGGCAGCCAGTTCCACTATGTTTAAGATGGAACTAGCTTGTGTAGTGTTACATTTTCAGAATAGCTCTGTCCAGATGTACATAGCCACCATCTACATGGATAAGTTGTCCGGTGGTATGGCTGGATGCCTCAGATAACAAGAATACGACCATATTGGCAATTTCTTCAGATGTGGTCATTCTATTCTCAAATGGAATACGAGCCTGTATTTCCTGAAGCGTTTCGTCTGGGTTTGGCAGTGTTTTAATCCATTTCTCATACAAGGGTGTCCAGCATTCCGCGACAACCAGGGCATTGACACGAATACCATATTTTAGCAACTCTACTGCCCATTCACGTGTCAGTGCATTGCGGCCACCATTGGAAGCCGCATAGGCCGATGTACCACCTTGTCCTGTTTCGGCTGTTTTGGACGAAATATTGACGATAGAGCCTTTGGACTCTTTTAGAGCAGGTAACGCATGCTGAGCCATCAGGTAATAATGAATCAGATTCCGGTGCAGTGATGCTACAAAATCTTCATAATTCCCATTCTCCAGACTAACTCCATCATTTACACCAGCATTGTTAACCAGTCCATCGATTTTTCCAAATGCTGTCAGTACGGCATCTACCGTTTTTTTGCATTCAGCAGGTTGTGTAAGTTCGGCTACTACCTGAAATGCTTTATGGCCTTTGGCTAACAGATCATTTAGTACTTGTAGGTTGTCTTCTTCGTTGCGACCTACGATAACAGGAATAGCTCCTTCATGAGCCAGAACCCGCACAATACCTTCTCCAATACCTTTGGCTCCTCCTGTAACAATAATGACTTTGTCTTTTAAATGAAGATTCATATGGTTTTAAGAAATTGCGGAATAAAAATCCGAAAGTAGAAAATGATTGGATAAGAATAAAGCAGGAAGTGTGACAATGACAACTATCTGTCTGCTTGTAACACCTCCTGCTATAAATAAAATAGTATATATTGGTTAGGCTCTTACTTTGTGACCCTTCCAGCCAAAATAGAAAATAACAATAAAGCACAGCAAAGGAACAATATAGGCTGTCTGAATGGAACTTATGTCAGAGATATGTCCCATGATAAGAGGGAAGATCGCTCCACCTACTATAGACATAATAAGCAGGGAAGATCCCATTTTGGTTTCTTCTTTCAGTGACTGAATGCTGAGAGAGAAGATGGTTGGGAACATGATAGACATAAAGAACTCAACACCTATCAGGGCAAATAAAGAGATCATGCCACCATAACTCACTACCACAGTCAATAAAATCAGATTCATTACTGCATAGATTGTTAGCAAACGCTGAGGGGCAATGTATTTCATCAGGAAAGTACCTACAAAGCGACCCACCATAAAGACCAGTAGAGCAGCTGATAAATAATCAGAGGCTTTTTGTTCTTCAATATGTGCTGTCTGGTACAAATAGCGGATAAAGAAACTGGATACACATACCTGTCCGCCTACATAAAAGAACTGAGCTAAAACTCCCCACATCAGATGTTTATGACGCCAGATGCTTTTATTGCCTGATGATAAGTCAATCTCATGGTCATCTTCTTTAATCTCAGGCAATCGGGTACGATAGAGAATAATAGCAATACTTAATACAATAAAGCCAATCACTATATAGGGAAGTTTTACCGAACTAGCTTCTTCTGTCAGAAAGGTATTGAGTTGATCTGGAGACATTGTTGTTTTCTCTGCCTCAGTCAGGTTTTTGCCTGATAGAATCAGACGTCCACCAATAAGGGCTCCCATAGATGCCCCCAATCCATTGAATGACTGAGCCAGGTTGATACGTTGAGAGGCTCCCTCTTTTTCTCCTAATACAGTAACATATGGGTTAGCCGCTGTTTCAAGAAAGGTGAGTCCACTGGCAATGATGAAAAGGGCAGTAAGGAAGAATCCGAAAATCCTAACATTGGCGGCTGGTACAAACAGAAATGCACCTATGGCAAACAAAATCAGCCCCCCAATAATACCTGCTTTGTATCCATATTTTTTCATTACTATACCTGCTGGAATAGCCATAGCAAAATAGCCTACAAAAAAGGCCGAATCAATCATAGCAGATTGAAAGTCGGTAAGCTGACAGGCTTTTTTCAAATGTGGGATCAGAATAGGATTCAGGTTGTGTGCAAATCCCCACATAAAGAAAAGAGTGGTCATTAGAATAAACGGAACCAGGTAGGTGTTGGTACTCGATTCTGAGAGAGCTTTGTTGGGTCGGCTGTTATCAGAAACAACGGCTGTGGGTGCATTCTGTTCTTTCCACATAAAGATTTCCAGGTGTTAATAATGATAAATAAGTGTATACCTTTTGGTTGGTACTCTTTACTAACTCTATTCCTGCAAATAAAGTACATTATTAACTAAGAATCGTTAAATTTTTTCTTAATCTTTTCTAAAAAAAGGTCAATAAATTCAAAAGTATCTTATAAAGAGTATTTTAAGAATTGCTATATTGTTTTGGTTTCATTCCGATATGTTCTTTGAATACTCTTGAAAAATGGCTTAAATTGGTGAAACCTAGTTGATAACCGACATCTGAAACTGCTAACTTTTTCTCTTTTAGTAAACGAGCCGCTTCTTTCATCCTGAATTCCTGGTAATAACTAAAAATACTATTACCAAAGATTTGTTTGAATAAACGTTTGAGTTTAGTTGGACTCATATTGGCAAAAAGAGCCAGTTCATGGATAATAGGTGGGGTTTCCAGTCGTTCAAGGATTTGTTGTTTTACTTTATAAATGATTTGTATATCACGACTGTTTAACGCATATAACTGTTTTTCGTCCCGCTTTTCCAGTTCCATTAATAATCTACAGATGAGTTCTTCTGCTTTTATTTTCAGAAAAAAAAGCTCAAAAGTTTTGCTAATTGATTCTGACAAAATTTCCTCCACAATTTTCTGTAGGGAAGGATAAAGTAGTTGTTCAAACAGTAAGGGTTGGCTATTCTGCAACAGGCTTTGTAGTATGGGCGATCTATCCGACAGGTCAAAAAGACCATCCAGATAGCTTGCTTCTATTTCTATATTGATAGTGGCAGTATTTGTGTGAATTGAAATCACATCATCTGTATGTAAACGACTGGTTGCAATCAAAACAGAAGGTGTTTCCAATGAGTATTTTTCTGCTGATACAATTTCTGATTTAGGGAAGATGTTCTGAAACTTAAAAAATAGTGTTTTCCTGGCAACATTGACATCCGGGTTTTTAACTAATACGTCCTCATGCAGTTCATAATTGCTGATGATCATTTGGATATTCTCATTAAAAACAAATCCAGCGCAATAACCTATACCAAAATTTTCAGGGATCTGTATTCTTCTGTTTTTTATTTTCGTTCCCAGTAAATGAGCAAACCTGACCAGAATGGTTGGTACATTTTGTGGTGTGTCTTCTTTCATAAATGTCCTTTACGGCTATTTTTAAGTCAAATGTAAGTATTTTGTTCCTTTGCTATCATGCAATTTTGTGTTGTTATTAAACAATACAAAATCATGTTACTAGAGAATAAAAAAATAGCCATCATTGGTGCAGGTCCAGTTGGCCTGACTATTGCCAGATTATTACAGCAAAGAGGAGTAGAGGTAACTGTGTATGAAAGAGATACAGACCCTCAGGCCAGAATATGGGGTGGGACTCTTGATCTGCACAAAGAGTCTGGTCAGAAAGCCATGAAAAAAGCAGGATTGCTGGAGAAATACTATGAAATAGCAACACCTATGGGGATAATTATTGCCGATGAACACGGTAAGATGTTATCTACCAGAAGTGTTACATCCGAAAACCAATATGACAATCCTGAAATAAGCAGAAATGCTTTAAGAACTCTGTTGCTTGATAGTTTGGCCAAGGAGACCGTTGTTTGGGATAGGAAATGTACTAGATTGGAACCACGGGATGGAAAATGGGTATTGCATTTTGAAAATAAACCAGATGCAATGGCTGATCTGGTAATTGGGGCAAACGGTGGAATGTCCAAAGTAAGAAGTTATGTGACAGATACTGAACCTGAAGAGACAGGAACTTTTATCATACAGGGAGATGTACCTCAGCCTGAAATACGATGTCCGGAATTTTACGCGTTGTGTAATGGTAACAGACTGATGACTGCCAGTCAGGGCAATTTATTAGTGGCTAATCCTTATAATAATGGAGTATTGACCTACGGTGTAATTTTTCGGAAACCGGAAGAATGGGATCGTGATAATGGATTAAACTTTCAGGACACAAACAGTATTATAACATTCCTCTCCAACAGACTCTCTCAATGGGATGAACGGTATAGACAAGTAGTCCATTCCTCATCACTTTTTGTAGGTTTGCCAACAAGAAAATTATCATTAGATAAACCATGGAAAAGAAATCGGCCTTTACCTATAACGCTTATTGGGGATGCTGCTCATTTAATGCCACCCTTTGCTGGTCAGGGTGTAAATACTGGGTTGATGGACACATTAGTTCTGTCTGATAATCTGACGAATGGAAAATTTACCACTATAGAAGCTGCTATTGACGACTATGAACAAAAAATGTTTGTGTATGCTAGCGAAGCACAACTTGACTCAAGTAAGAATGAAATAGAGATGCGGGCTCCTGACTTTTCTTTTCAGATATTCTTTAAATAAGTAATGGAACAGTTTCTTATTCATTTATCAGACGTTATTATTTTTTTAGACGAAAACCGAAGGCTAAGACAAGAGAATTACCTATGTGTATGACCAATTTTATTGAAGATCATGAGAAAATAAATCTCAGTGAGTTTGTTAACATAAAAAATACTATTTACTCATGTGTCCTGAGAAATAGAAGCAAACGACATAGTTTCAGCAAATCCACATAATCCATCCAGCAAGTTGCTTAATTCATATCCTCGTTCGGTAAGTGCATATTCCACTTTGGGAGGGGTTTCCTGTACACTTTTTCGTGTAATGAGTGCATAGTCTTCCAGCAATCTGAGTCGGTCGGCGAGAATATGATCACTGATATGTTGCAGATCTTCTTTTAAGCTTGAAAAACGGTTGTTACCTTCTTCTATACTAAAAAGAACTTCTGTAAGCCATCTTTTACTTAATAAATGAATCAGCTCATTGAGTGCACACTTATTTTCCAGAAAAGCCTGATTCATAAAGTTGGTTGAAGTAGTTTTTCGTATTGCCATGACTAATTTTTTTATGAGTTATACTTAATGGTATGAGTTGTTGCTTGAGAGGAACAGATGTTTTTACTTTAAGGTTTCAAGAGAAACAGAGACTAAGATACACATTTTTGCTTTGATAGCGGAAATAGGGTCTTATTCTGTTTCATTTTTTAGTTTATACCCTTACATACATTTTATCAACAGATTTATGAAAAAAACAATGTTCCGTGCCTGTGCATTGGTAGTGGCCGTATCGGTTTTTTCAGGTTTCCGTGATAACGGAAAAAATGATGGAACACCTGGGAACGAGCAACTGGTGATGCAGAAAGAAACCGGATTGAAGATTCCTACAGGCTTTGACGCAACAGTTGTTGCTGAAAACCTGGGGACTGCCCGCCATCTGGTGGTTACACCCAAAGGGAAAATTTATGTAAAGCTTGCCAAGCTGAAAGATGGAAAAGGCATAGCCATGTTAGAAGATACTAATGGAGACGGCAAAGTAGACCAGCAAAATTTCTTTGGTGATTTTGTAGGAACTGGAATTACAATCAAAGGTAATTATCTCTATGCCTCTTCTAATGAAGAAGTATTCCGGTATACGCTGAATGCTAATGGTGAGGTTACCAACCCCGATAAACCAGAAAAAATAGTAACAGGATTGATCAATCGTCATCAGCATGAATCCAAATCGATTGTATTGGATAACAATGGCAATCTGTATGTAAACATTGGGGCCTATTCCAATGCCTGTCAGGAGAAAGATCGCACAAAAGGGTCTAAAGGGATGACTCCTTGTCCTATTCTGGATTCGGCTGGTGGAATCTGGCAATTTAAGGCTTCTGTATTAAACCAGACGTATGGCAATGGAGTACGTTATGCCACAGGACTTCGAAATGTAGTAGGATTAGATTGGAATACTGCCAGTAACGAGCTTTTTGTGATGCAACATGGACGGGATCAATTATTTCAGTTGTATCCGGATATGTACGATGCAAAGAAAAGTGCCGAACTACCTGCGGAAACAATGTATGCGGTAAAAAAAGGAGATGACTGTGGATGGCCGTATGTATATTATGATCAGTTTCAGAAGAAAAAGATTCTGGCACCTGAATATGGGGGGGATGGTAAAAAAACAGGCGGCGAAAAAGCCCTGGACCCGGTAGTGGCATTTCCTGGTCATATGGCACCTAACGGATTGCTCTTCTATACAGGTTCTATGTTCCCAGCCAAATACAAAAATGGAGCATTTATTGCCTTCCATGGCTCCTGGAATAGAGCTCCTGAAAAACAGAAAGGCTATTTTGTGGCTTTTGTGCCATTTAAAAATGGAAAGCCAAGTGGAGAATGGGAAATTTTTGCCGACAACTTTGCCGGAACAGAAGACTTGCAATCACCAGGACAGGCTCAGCATCGTCCTTGTGGACTGGCTCAGGGACCGGATGGCGCATTGTATGTATCTGATGATGCAAAAGGAACAATTTATAAAATCACTTACAAGGGCAAATAATGAAGAGTGTGAGAAAGAGTATACTCGCTGGTATTGTGGGATTGTCATCTGTGTGTATGATGGCACAGCAAAAAACACCTGCGGCAACTGAATCTCCTGTGGCAGCAGGAAAACGAATCTACGAACAACAATGTCTGACCTGTCATCAGGTGGATGGGAGTGGGGTGCCTCATCTGAATCCACCTCTGATTAAAACATCTTTTGTGCTTGGGCCAAAGGAAAAACTTGTTTCCATTCTTTTAAATGGATTGAGTGGTGTAGAGGTCGATGGTGATTATTATGCCAACCCTATGCCATCTTTTGAGTTTCTGACAGACCAGGAAATCGCTGATGTACTGACCTACATCCGGAGTGATTTTACCAATAACGCTGATGCTGTTCCTGCTGCTCTGGTAAAAAGCCAGCGTGCAGCTAAAAAATAAGTATTTGATTTTAAGTTCTCTTATTACTATCAATGCCAGATCTCAGGCATATAAAGAGGTCTGGCATTGCTTTTTTTGACAAACCCTATCATTACCATTAATTCATATCAATCATGGAATATAGAAAGTTAGGAAATTCAGATCTGGAATTATCAGTTATTACATTTGGCGCTTGGGCTGCGGGTGGCTGGATGTGGGGAGGGACTGAACGGAAAGATGCCGTAAAAGCAATTGTGGAATCCTATCATCAGGGAGTAACCTCTATTGATACCGCTCCAATTTACGGACAGGGGACCAGTGAGGAAATCGTGGGTGAGGCTATTAAAGATATTCCCAGAGATAAAGTGCAGATTGTGACCAAATACGGCATGCGCTGGGATTTGGCAAAAGGTGATTTTGGTTTTTCCAGCAAGAATAATCAGGGACAACCTATTGATATCTATAAATATGCAGGCCGTGAAAGTATTATCAAAGAATGTGAAGATAGCCTGCGTCGTCTTGGGACAGATTATATAGATCTGTACCAGATTCACTGGCCTGATTCTACTACACCGATCCAGGAGACGATGGAAACTGTGGCTCAACTGATTAAGGAAGGAAAAGTACGATACGCAGGGGTGTGTAACTACAATGCAGCCCAGATGCAGGAAGCAGAAAAATACATCACACTTGTTTCCAATCAGGTTCCGTACAGTATGGTAAAACGGGATATTGAGAAAGAACTGATTCCTTATTGTCTGGAACATTCCAAATCTATTCTGGCATATAGTCCATTGGAGAGAGGATTACTAACAGGTAAAATGAAACCTGGGTATACCTTTGAAGCAGGAGATCACAGAGCAGGATTGTATTTCTTTACCGATGAGAATATCAAACGTACCAATGATGCTTTGGATAAAATGCGACCTATGGCAGAAGATAAAGGTATAACATTGAGTCAGCTGGTATTACGCTGGACACTACAACAGCCAGGTATCACCATTGCACTGGCAGGAGCACGTAATGCTGAACAGGCCGTTCAGAATGCAAAGGCTGGCTCTGTTGAGCTTACTGCTGAAGAAACGGCTTTGATATCATCTTATGTAGCTGAGATTAAACTGGTAAAATAAATCAGGCTATCTCTGAGACAGTTTTTAGTAGAAGACACCAGTCTGCCCATCATTTCCTGTGATGATAGACTGGTGTTTTGCTTTACAAAAAAGCCGCATTTCCATCCAAAAACATTTTGCAGGGTTATCAGATAATTCGGGAATCAGATTATTTCTGTATACTTGTACTTCAATCACTTTTCAGTTTTGCATTCTATCACCTATCCAAGAACAGGATAGGGCAAAATCATTTTGTCTATTTACATTCATCTATGGAGAATCTTGAGATTATTGTACTTCTTTTATTTGGGGTGACCATTTTGGCTTTATTGAGTTATCGGTACAATTTTCCTTTTCCTATTGTATTGGTATTGGCAGGGCTTACCATCAGTTTTATTCCAGGGTTACCCTTAGTTACCTTAAAACCAGAAATTGTTTTTCTGATCTTCTTACCTCCTTTGTTATATAGTGCTGCCTGGAATACCAGCTGGCATGACTTCAAAGCCAATATACGCTCCATCTCATTTGCGGCGATTGGACTGGTATTTTTCACAACCGGATTAGTGGGAGTGGTAGCACACTATGTAATACCAGACCTTAGCTGGGCCCATGCCTTTTTGCTGGGTGCTATTGTGTCACCTCCGGATGCATTGGCAGCTACGTCAGTTACCAAAGGGTTAGGGTTAAATCCTCGTATCATTGCCATATTGGAAGGAGAGAGTCTTGTCAATGATGCCAGTGGCTTGATTGCTTATAAATATGCACTGGCAGCTATCATCTCCGGAACATTTGGGGTGGTAGATGCCGGGATACAATTTGTCTGGGTAATTGTGGCAGGCATAGGGATTGGCTTGCTGATTGGGTATATTATGTTTCAGGTGCATCATCGCTTTGTATGTGACTCTATCATAGAGACTACACTTACCTTTCTGACCCCATTTGCATCCTATCTGATTGCCGAACATTTTCATGTATCAGGAGTATTAGCTGTTGTAACTACAGGTTTGTATCTGTCATTTCAGTCTGGCGAGATATTTTCTACTCAATCCCGAATTCAGACGTATGCTGTTTGGGATGTGGTTGTCTTTATTCTGAATGGCCTGATATTTATTTTACTGGGTCTGCAGTTAAAATATGTTATCAGTGGGATAGAAGATGGTTCTTTGATACAATTGATTATTTATGGATTTGTAGTGAGTCTGGTAGTTGTGATTGTACGTTTTATCTGGGTGGTACCCGCAGCCACATTGCCAAGGGTACTAAGCAAAAAAATCCGGACAACTGAAACATTTGACAGACGAAATCTGGTAATCTTCGGATGGGCAGGTATGCGGGGAGTAGTTTCTATGGCTGCTGCCCTGTCAATCCCCTTGCTGACTGATAGTGGGGAGGCATTTCCTAACAGAAATCTGATTATCTTCCTGACGTTTAGTGTAATTATTTTTACCTTACTGGTACAAGGATTGACATTGCCCTGGGTAATTCGTCGATTGAAAATGCCCAAACACTCTATTGTGGAAGAGGAATACCAGGTGCGTATGAAAATGATTGCTGCGTCTATCACTCATATCGAGGAAAATTTATCTCTGACAGAAGACGACTTGCTTACCAAGATCAAAAACAAGTATGAGATTAAATACAATCGTCTGCAACATACTGAACTTCCGGAAGGCTTTCTGGAAAAACATGGCAACCCGGTAGAGGAAATCTTCAACCGGTTTACAGGAATTGAGATGGAGTTACTAAATATTGAACGGGATGTGATCAAGATGTTGCATCGGCAGGGAGGTGCAAGCGAAGAGGTTCTACGCAAAATAGAGCATGAATTGGATCTGGAAGAGAGCCGTTTACAGATGGATTTGTATAAGAGTTAATAGAATGAGTTTTCCGTCTTTATCTATATAGTGGGAAACAGGTCATTGGTGATTAACGCCAGCGGCGGGAGAAATCAAAAGCCCTTGCAGAAAGATAACTGCAAGGGCTTTTGATTTTAGGTAGACAACTTTTACCGGATCACTGAGTTGTGACTGGATTCCTTATCGAGAAGTAACTATTAACAAAAAATCTTAATCATAATTACTATCTGTAAAGCAATCATTCCATGGATATACCTGGACTTACCTATATTGAAAATTTTGTATCAGCGGAAGAGGAACGCGACCTTATTTCTCAAATTGATAACGCTACATGGCTGGCAGACCTGAAACGACGTGTTCAGCATTATGGGTATAAATATGACTATAAGAAAAGACAGATAGATGCTTCTATGAAGATAGACGATATTCCAGTATGGGCTGTCAGGATTGCAGAGCGTGTATACGAGGCTGGTTATATACCATATCAACCGGATCAGTTGATTATCAATGAGTATTTGCCTGGTCAGGGCATTGCTTCTCATATTGATTGTGAGCCTTGCTTTGAAGATACAATCATTTCGCTAAGTTTGGGATCGCACTGTGTCATGACTTTTACAGAAAAAGAAAATAATCACAGTGAAGAGAAAATAATACACTCAAAAAGCTTACTGGTTATGCAGCAACAGGCCAGATATGAATGGATGCATGGCATCAAAGCAAAAAAAAGCGATATGGTAGAAGGTGTTAAAACGATACGACAACGCAGAATATCACTCACATTTCGAAAAGTGATTCTAAGTTAGTTATATTGATGACATACTATTTGCCTGTCAGGTAGTCAATCTGGCTGCTCAGTAAAAGTAAGCAGGAAAATAAATAAAAAATACCTATAGTCTATGATGAAGTTATAAGGTGTAATGAGTTATTATACAGAGTGTTATCTGCTTTGTTTAAAGCTTGGTATGGGGCGGAAAATGCCTTCTGCCTTGTGAGATAATAAATACCTGACAAACTGTTGAAAACATGTTGTGGCCTTGAGTGCATTGCTGCAAAGATGCTTCGGGCATTTGTTGCTGATATCTTCTTATAGGTTGGTTTTACTATATTTGTACTGAATGCGTTATGCGTAATTGGTTGATCTATGGATTGATTGGAATGCTCCTTCTGTGTTAATGCCGTTCCCTGGAAGCCTGCAACGGCGTCTGTTTGTGTCGTGACCAGCGCCTTTTGCTGCGTTTTTACAATATGCAATGCCATGAACATCTCAAAGTCTATAAACTCATATTTCTCAGCCTGTTCTGATTTCTTCCAGATGTCATAGGCTGCTTTGGCACGGATGCGCACCTGATCCCGTTTCAGCTCTTTTAAAATATACTTAGCGGCATTGTCCTTATCTTTTTTTCTGTCAAGCACAGCCAGACGAAGATCGCTGCGTTTGTATTGGATTGTGAGGTCCTTCCATACCGATTCAGCTTTCTTTAATTGTTTATTTCGTTCCTTTGAGGCTGGTTTAGCTTCCAGTTCCGCTTTCTGCTGAGTTGCCTGGGCCAGTAAGTTCGTTAAATGAATATGATCGGCAAGAGATTGTTTTTCATCTTGTGCAATTTTTCGGATGCGTTTGATCATATGGTGCAATTGTTCATTGAGACGCGCTTCCTCAGCCATCAGGCGATAGTATTCTGATCTATATTTACGAATGGTACTGTCAGTGGTATATTTTTTATAAGCCATAGTGGTTGAAAAAGTAGTAGATGCTACATGAATAATGAGGTGAATATACTTATTTTCTCTGAGCTTGTATACTATTATCTTCTTTAATTTTTATTGTATAATCGGTTGATTATGAGTTATTTGTGTGGTAATTTTTGGGGCTTGTAATTACATGTGTAAAAGAATGAAATTATTGCTGGGTATCGTACTAATTTGATGATCTGATACAATATGCACCAATCCTACACATGTAAGGTTTGTAAATTTCCTTGACGCCCCGTCCTGTTATTTTTTATTTCTTTTTTCCTGTAATTCCTCCTGTAAGCATTACAATATGAAAGGGTACCTGAATGTGCAGAATACCATTCGGGGTACAGGTGCCAATGGATTGATAGGCGAAATCGTAATACATGCGGATCCACAGGGCTGGTATATCTATGTGGGTCGTCCCAGCCAGATGTTGGGCGTGAATATGGCAAATATCATTACGGCCAAAGCCTATTTTATGGTGGGAACCAAAGTAGAAGATCTGCCTTTACCCCCTTCAGAAGTGGCAGAGGTATTTGATAATATAGATCTGAACTTCATGCGGGATAAAAATGCTATTTCATCCGGAAAAGGGTTTGCACTGGGTACATATTAAAGTAGCAAAAAGTGTAGAGGTAACACCTTTCTATGCTTCTCTGGCTCTCAGTGGTGGGGCAGATGTTATGCTGAGAAACTTCCATCCAAAGTATAACGATACGTTTGTAGAGAGTTATCAGATATTTTCAATATAAGCATCCTTTGGTACATCATTGTTTTGAAGTTTTATTTTATTTCCAGAGAAAATATGAGGCAGTACAAGGCTGAATATACATACCAGTAGGATGATAGAATAGGAAAGTGTTTTTTTCTGATCATGTAATGATTTGCAGTATATTAACTGCTATGCGTAAAACTGATTGCTGATATTTGAACCACTTTACGATCTCAAAGACTATTTACGCACACTGTTACATGTTACACATAAAAGACAAAGCTCCTAATTTTACATTGCCTTCTACCTCAGGTAAAACGTTTACCTTGTACAAGGACATGCTGCTCAAGCCTTGCATTCTGTATTTTTATCCCAAGGATTTTACTCCTGTGTGTACAGAGCAGGCTTGTGGTTTTCGGGATACATTTGATTTGCTCAGAGAACTGGATGTTCAGGTAATTGGTATCAGTCGTGATGACATTGAAACCCATCTGCGGTTTCGGGAAGAGTTTAAGTTGCCATTTGAACTGCTCTCAGATGCGGATGGAACGGTAGGGAAGAGTTATGATCTGGTGCCGAAGGATATGCCCTTCTTTACCCGGCGAACTACCTATCTGCTGGACAAACACCATGCGATTGCCGGTGCGTATGAGAATCTCTTTTCGACAGGATTAAATCTGAAAGAGATTGTATCCAAATTAAAACACTGAGGAAGTATAGGAGTATAAAAACAAAAAGACTCTGCTTATGTAAGCAGAGTCTTTTTGTTTTACCAGTGTCTATTCGGAAAGAAACCTTAACTAAATAACTCATTATACAAGTTATAGTAGGAATCACTGAATGTTTCTTCATTGGGTTCGATGTAGTTTATTTTCTTCTCATCGAACTCAGCAAATAACTGAGTCAGTTTGTCATTGAAACGTTCTTCCGCTTTAAGCACTACATCTGCATAAGCCATCCCTGTACGAATAAATGCTGAATAGTCGGCTGTTTTCAGATACGATAACATACCGTCTTCGATATCCATCATTTTTACTTTTTCCAACAAATCCTGTTCGTCAAATTTATGTGTAAAGAAACTGTTATACACAGTAAATACAGATTTTGTATTTTTAAACATCGGATCATTTTTGTACGTTGTTTTCAAATACATTGGGATCAGGCTAGTCATCCAGTCATTGCAATGTACAATGTCAGGTGACCATCCCAGTTTCTTTACAGTTTCCAATACGCCTTTACAGAAAAAGATAGCTCTTTCATCGTTATCGGGATGGAACCGATTGTCTTTATCAAAGAAGACAGATTTACGATGGAAGTAATCTTCGTTGTCTATAAAATAGACCTGTAATTTAGCATTTGGAATAGATGCTACTTTAATGATTAAAGGCTTTTCTTCATCTCCCACTGCAATGTTGATACCGGAAAGTCTTACTACTTCATGTAGCCGGTTTTTCCTTTCATTTATTAAACCAAACCTTGGAACTAATATTCGGATTTCCATACCACGCTCTTGCATGGCTTGAGGAAGTCTTCTTACAAAATCAGCAACTTCAGAGGTTTGGAGGAAGGGATTAATCTCGGTAGCTACATAAAGAACTCGGAGTTTGCTCATATATCTTAAGAAGGTTATGATGAACTAAAATGGAGGAGCAGAAAATCTTAAACCACACAAATTTTACGCAAAGATAGTAAAAAAAAATTGCATTTTAGGCAATTATTCTGATAAAAAAGTATTATCAGAATGAAAATCAATGTATTATTGCCAGTTTGTTTTTGTGAAAATTTGTGTAATTAGTTTGTTTATCAGCGAATAAAAGGATAAATAAAAGGCTAAGGAAACATGTATGTTTGGCTACTATTTTTTACAAATAAGTGTTGAGAGGACATATTTTTCTCGAAACCGTAAATACATTTTTTTACTATTTCAGGATTTAAACCAACAAGGGATTCTTATAAGATGACACGTATTGCAGATGTAATAAAAATAATGGAAACATGGGCTCCACTAGCCTATCAGGAAAGTTATGACAATGCAGGATTACTGGTAGGAGATGCAGCAGATGCTGTAAAAGGGATATTGATTAGCCTGGATACTACAGAAGAGGTCATAGATGAAGCAATTGCCAAAGGATGTAATCTGGTAATAGCCCATCATCCCATTATATTTAAAGGACTAAAAAAGATTAATCGTACTAACTATATTGGACGGACGGTTGTAAAGGCCATACAGAATAATATAGCCATTTATGCTACTCATACCAACCTGGACAATGTACACAATGGAGTGAATTTTCATATTGCCTCACGCCTGGGTCTACAGAATATTCGGGTTTTATCTCCCAAAAAACAAACTTTACAGAAGCTGGTTGTGTTTGTACCAGTAGAGGATACAAAAGTTTTACTGGATGCCTTAAGCAGTGCCGGTGCAGGTGTGATTGGAAACTATTCCGGATGTAGCTTTCGGGTGACGGGTACAGGTTCTTTTACGCCTAATGAAACAGCCAATCCATACATAGGACAGGCCAATCAGCTTGAAGAGGTAATAGAGAATCGTATAGAGGTCATGTTTCCGACATATCTGACAGGGAAAGTGCTGGCAGCTATGAGACAAGCACATCCTTATGAAGAAATTGCTTACTATGTCACAAGCCTGGAGAATGAGAACCAGGAGGTTGGATCTGGTGCTATAGGTACATTGGCGGAACCTATATCTGAAACGCAATTTCTGCAGTTTTTAAAAGATCAGATGCAGACCGGATGCATACGTTATACTGCTTTACGCGACAAACCCATTCAGAAAGTAGCTGTATGTGGAGGGGCTGGAATATTTTTGTTGAATGATGCTATACGGGCTGGAGCAGATATATTTATTACCTCAGATGTCAAATACCATGAGTTTTTTGATGCTGACAAACGTATCGTGCTGGCAGACATAGGACATTATGAAAGTGAAGTTTTTACAAAAGATTTAATTTTTGCGCATTTGTCAAAAAAAATAAGTAATATTGCGGTCAATTTGTCGGAAACTACCACAAACCCTGTTTTTTACCTGTAAAGCATACTATTTGTATAGATAATTGAGTGACTTAAAACTCAATCCCAATTCTAATAATCATATATGGAACTTACTGTTGCTCAAAAACTCGAAGCTCTTCTCCATCTCCAAAACATTGATTCCAAGTTAGACGAAATTCTGAAAATTCGCGGTGATCTTCCTGAAGAAGTTCAGGATCTGGAAGATGAAATTGCCGGATACCAGACTCGTATCGGAAAATTTGAGAAAGAAATAGATGTATTGGATGGTGAAATCGAGCAACACCGACTGGCCAAGAAAGACGCTGAAAAGCTGATCAACAAGTATAAAGATCAGCAGATGAATGTGCGTAACAATCGCGAATATGATGCCATCAGCAAAGAAATAGAATTACAAAATCTGGAGATGGAACTTGCTGACAAGCGTATTGGTGAAGCAAATAGCAAAATCAATCGGAAGAAAGACGAGATTCAGGGCGTACAAAATACACTTAGTGAACGGAAGAAAGATCTGGACAATAAGAAAAAAGAGCTGGATGTAATTACATCTGAAAATCAAGAAGAAGAGAAACGTTTGATAGCTGAACGTGAAAAGCAGGCAGAACAAATTGAAGATCGTTTACTACGGTCATACACTAAAATTCGTTCCAATGCACAAAATGGCTTAGCTGTTGTATTGGTAAGACGTGGTGCCTGTGGGGGTTGCTTTAACATTGTTCCTCCCCAACGTCAGGTTGAAATCCGTGAGAAAAAGAAAATTATTGTTTGTGAACATTGCGGCCGTATATTTGCCGATGTAGAAGAAGTGCCTCTTGAGAAACCTAAAAAGATAATGGCAGATCTTCGTCAATAATATTTAAAATTTGAATGAGAGCGGCAGATTATACTATAATCTGCCGCTTTTTGTTTTCTGTATATTCGTATTTTGTCAACTTTTACAGATTATTTAACCAGACTATGAATACAAAAATCCTTCTGGCAGAAGATGAACCCAAACTGGCAGCCAATATTAGGGAAACGTTGACAGACTCTGGATTTGACGTGCAGGTAGCTTTTGATGGAACCGTTGCAGAAAGGTTATATAAGACTATTGATTATCAGTTGGTTATATTGGATGTAAATTTGCCTTACAAGAATGGATTTGAGTTGTGTAAATTGTTTCGACAACAGAATAAGGATATACCGATTATTATGTTAACTGCATTAGGCGAACTGGATGATAAGATACTAGCCTTTGATGCAGGAGCAGATGACTATCTGGTAAAGCCTTTTCACTTTCAGGAATTACTGGCACGTATTCAGGTGTTTCTGAAACGGTCTGTACAACATACAGCATTGGAAGAGAAAATAATGGTGGCTGACTTGCAGATTGATTTATTGGAAAAAAAAGCCAGAAGGGGAGGAAAAGATATAGAGTTGACCATGCGAGAGTTTTCTCTGCTGGAATTACTGGCTCAGGCAAACGGAAGGGTAGTCTCCAAAGTGGAAATAGCTGAAAAAGTGTGGGATGTGAATTTTGATACAGGAACAAATACCATTGAAGTCTATATTAGCTTCCTGCGAAATAAAATTGATAAGCCTTTTGATAGAAAACTCATTCATACCAAGCCGGGGTTTGGCTATTATCTGAAAGATGTTTCAGCATAAAATTATAGTACCGCATAAAGTACGACTGGCTGTACTATTCAGTGGGTTGGTAGCTATTATTCTGCTCATCACTTCTTTGATAACCTATTTATTTTACTCTTCTTTCCGAAAAGAAGAGTTCTATGATCGCCTGGAAGAGAAGGCTCTCAATACTGCCCGGTTGCTGATTGACGTTCGGGAGATTGATAATGATATATTGAAAATAATTGATCAGAACACCATTAATAAATTATACGAAGAAAAAGTACTGGTATTTGACCCTCAAAACAGATTGATCTACAGCAGTATAGATGATCACAAGGTAAACTATTCTCCTACACTGCTGCAACAAATCCGCGAACAACATAGGATTGAGTATACAGACAAAGAAAGTGAGATCATTGGGTTATTTTACAATGAAAAAGGCCAGAACAATGTGGTCATTGCATCTGCCTATGACAAATACGGGAGACGCAAACTAAATAATCTGATTTATACACTTGCTATTGCTGGAAGTCTGGGAATGCTTCTGACAGGCGTAGCTGGCTATTATTATGTTCAGCAAACATTCAAACCTGTCGAATTGCTGAATGAAAAGATTGCACGTATTAATGCTACCAACCTTCAGGAGAAATTAACTATTGAGAACAGAGATGAGGAGATTAACCGGTTGGCGCAAAATTTTAACTACATGCTGGACAGGCTGTCATTGGCTTTTGAAACCCAGAAAAACTTTGTGCAACATGCCTCACATGAACTAAGAACTCCCTTGGCTACATTAGTCGCTCAATTAGAGGCCGCTCGTAAGAAATCCCGCTCGGTAGAAGAATACCAAGCCCTGTTAGCTTCCTTGCAGGAAGATCTGGATAAACTCACCAACATCACCAATTCTCTATTGCTTTTGGCCAGATATGATCAAATGCGGCTGGAAGCAGATGCACAACGTGTTCGTATTGATGAACTAGTATTTGAGGCTGTAGAGGATGTAAAAATGCATTTACCACAGGCAATAGTAAGTGTTGGTTTTCAGGAAATTCCTGAGGATGAGGCACTCCTTACGGTACAGGGACAAGAACTGATGCTGAAAAATAGTTTTGTCAACCTGATTGAAAATGCCTGTAAATATTCTGATAATCAGTCCGCTCAGGTATTAATCCACGCACAAAAGGATCAGATTCTTATTCAATTCTTTAATGAAGGATCGCCTCTGTCTGATACAGAGACTTCCCGTATATTTCAACCCTTCTTCAGAGGGCAAAATGCCAGCGGAAAAAGAGGTTTTGGATTAGGTTTGTCTATGGTGCGGAGAATTATTGAAGCACATGGAGGGACTATATCTTATCAAGTATCTGATAATCAGATTAATATTTTTTCATTAGTACTGCCACACTAATTTTAAGTTTTTTTTAAGTTTTTCTTAAGCCCATTTTAAGGTTCCTATCCTTTTTTTGTCTCATTCTATTAGCGCCTGTTGCTAACGGTTGATTTCAAAATACGGTTAATAAGTGTCCATTAACCGTATTTTTTCGACTTTCAGGTATACAGCTAATCTGACCTAAACAGAATTACCATCTAGATTAACTATTTTCTAACCTACTCTCATCCAGTAAAGTAGGAGGCCAACAGCCAATACTTGTATTTCAATTTATGAATGTACTGAAATGGAAAAAGCTGCCTGACAGGTGGCTAGGGATCTCTTTGTGTTTATTTTTTATTCAGATCGTTGTGCTGCAAGCTCAGGATACGCTTCGTATCTCACTGAACCAGGCAGATAGTATTTTTCTGAATCAGAACCTACGACTACTGGCAGAGAAATATGTTATCGAAGCCGCAAAAGCGCAACTGGCTCAGACAAAGCTATGGGATAATCCACAACTTTCTACTGAATGGAGCTTGTACAATAACCTAAACCGGAAAGTACTGGATGTAGGATCAGCCGGACAGAAAACATTTAGTATTCAGCAACTGATTGTATTGGCAGGTAAGCGAAACAAGAGAGTAGCAATAGCCAGAGAAAACACACGAATGTCTGAGTTTGCTTTTTATGATCTGTTGCGTACGCTGAAATTTGAGTTACGTCGTAGCTTTTATCAGATAGCTTTTTCTACCCAGACTATCGAACGGTTTACAAATCAGCTTGCTGTATTAGATAATACGATTGCTGCTTTAGAAATGCAGTATAATAAGAATAACATCTCTCTGAAAGATGTAGTGCGCCTGAAAGCCGCTTACTATCAACTCAATAACGACAAGACACAGTTGCTGGCTTCCATTGCAAACGAACAATTACAGTTGCAACTGTTGCTGCAAACAAGCCGTCCGGTTGTACCTATACTGGATGAAAGTATGATGCAGCAATATGATTTCCAGAAAACACAATCACAGAACCTGATAGATCTTGCCATCACCAATCGGTCAGACCTGCATATAATAGAAAGTCAGGTAAAGCAGGCTGAAATGAACTATCACTTGCAGAAGAGCCTCGCAACTCCTGACTTATCCATTGGCGCAAGTTATGACCAGGCAGGTAGCTACATTCCTCATTATCTGGCTCTTACAGTAGGGTTGGATCTGCCTGTATTTAACCGCAATCAGGGAAATATAAAAATGGCTAAGAGTGAGGCTTCTATGATGCAATTGCAACAGCAAAACAAACAACTGGAAGTACGGAATGAAGTGGCTGCCTCACTCAATAAGCTACGTCAGATAGAAGATGAATACAGAAAGGTAGATACCAACTTCAGGACTCAGTTTGAGCAATTAAATACAGGTGTACTGACAAGCTTCCGGAAACAGAATGTGTCATTACTGGAATTTGTAGACCTGTTTGAAGCCTATAACCAGAGTATAGAGCAACTAAACCGATTGCGAATTGCCCGTATTGAATCCTTTGAGGAGTTAAACTATGTTGTGGGGGTTGAGATCTTCCGTTAAAAGTAGAAAACTTATGTTAAGTCACTTTGTCTAATCTAATTATTCTATACAATGAATCTGAGAATCTATTTTGTATTGGTGTCTTGTCTTTCAGGACTTATTGGCTGCAAACAATCCCCTCCGGAGCATAAAGAAGATAGGTCCACTTTTGTGTTGAGTGATACCATGTTATCACGGGTAAAAATAACCGTAGCGAAAACAGAGCCTGTAAAAGCAGAGCTAAAACTGATTGGAAAGATCACTCCAGACGATAACAAATTGGTTGAGGTATTTCCATTGGTAGGAGGGAACGTGATGGATGTAAGTGCAGAGTTGGGCGATTATGTCGAAAAAGGACAGATTCTGGCAGTGATACGTAGCGGAGAAGTGGCTGACTATGAAAGACAAATGATTGATGCTCAGAGTGACCTTCTGATGGACCAGAAAAATCTTCGGGTTGCAGAAGATTTGTTTGAAAGTAAACTCAACTCTGAACGGGATGTGATTGCTGCACAAAAAGAGGTAGAGAAATCACAAGCCGAATTAAATCGTATCCAGGAAATTTTCCGAATCTATGGACTGGGTAAGAAATCAGAATACCAGGTAAAAGCTCCCATTAGTGGATTTGTGATTGAAAAACATATCAACCGGGATATGCAGTTACGGTCTGACAATGCCGAAAATATTTTCACGATTGCGCAGATCAATGATGTATGGGTGTCTGCCAACGTCTATGAGACAGACATTGCCCGCATAAAAGTAGGAATGGAGGCCGATGTACAAACCATTAGTTATGGCGATAAAATATTCCACGGAAAAGTAGACCGTATTTTTAACATTCTGGACCCGGAAACGAAGACGATGAAGGTACGAGTGAAGCTGCAAAATCCGGATTATGCCTTGAAGCCAGAGATGAATGCAACTGTGACACTACATTTTAACGAGGATAAACAGATGCTTTCTGTCCCTTCTTCTGCTGTAATTTTTGACAAGAGTAAGCATTTCGTAATGGTTTTTAAGGACCGATACAATATAGAAACACGAGAAATTGAGCTGTACAAGCAAGCAAACAGCATGGCTTACATCCAATCCGGACTACAGGAAGCAGAGAAAGTAATCAGCCAGAATCAGTTGTTTATCTATGATGCTTTAAATGATTAGTAAATTTAGATAATTATTGGATAATAATCGGATAATATAAGGATAAATAATATATAGATTGATTCTCAGTGCTTTGCGAAACTGCCTGTTCCCTCATAAACTATGAATGCATTTATTAAAAACTGTATCGCGTTCTGTCTCAAGAACCGTTTATTTACTTTCTTTATCACAGGGATACTGGCTATTGCCGGGATCATAAGTTTTTTGAATACACCACTGGATGCATTTCCGGATGTGACCAATACACAGATAATCATTGTGACCGAGTGGAATGGCCGTAGTGCAGAAGAAGTGGAACGGTTTGTAACGGTTCCTGTTGAAGTGGCTATGAACTCCGTACAGCGCAAAACCAATGTGCGTTCCATTACCATGTTTGGACTGTCTGTGATGAAGATTATTTTTGAAGACGATGTAGACGACTTTTTTGCACGTCAGCAGGTAAATAATCAGCTTCGTTCTGTACAGTTGCCAGAGGGTGTTGATCCCGAAGTACAACCCCCTTACGGACCTACAGGAGAGATATTCCGGTATGTGCTGGAAAGTCCCACAAAAGATACACGGGAGTTATTAACGCTACAGAACTGGACAATTGACAGACAACTTCGTTCTGTACCAGGAGTTGCCGATGTGGTGGCATTTGGTGGTCGTGAAAAGATCTATGAATTACAGATTAACCCTACGTTACTGTCCCGCTATGATATCACGCCACTGGAGGTTTACCAGGCTGTAAGCAGAAGTAACCTGAACGTAGGAGGGGACGTAATCGAAAAGAATGGACAAGCATATGTGGTGCGTGGAATAGGCCTTCTTACATCTATACCAGACATTGAGAATATTATTATTGACAATGTGAAAGGTTCTCCAATTCTGATCAGAAATGTAGCTCAGGTAATTGAGTCCGATCAGCCACGGGTAGGACAGGTAGGATTGGGAGATCGCGATGATGTGGTAGAAGGCATTGTGGTTATGCGCAAAGGAGAGAATCCGGGACAGGTATTGAAACTGGTTAAAGAGAAGATCGCGGAACTCAACGAAAAGGTATTGCCTGCAGATGTGAAGATGAAGACATTTTATGATCGGGATAACCTGATGCAGTATTGCACAGACACTGTAATGCATAACCTGGTTGAGGGAATTGTCTTTGTAACGGTAATTGTATTTCTGTTTATGGCAGACTGGCGGACCACCCTGATTGTGTCAATCATTATTCCGCTTGCTTTGTTGTTTGCTTTTTTCTGTCTGCGATTAAAGGGAATGAGTGCCAACCTGTTGTCACTAGGTGCTGTTGACTTTGGGATTATTATCGATGGGGCAGTGGTCATGGTGGAGGGGATCTTTGTTTCACTGGACCATTTGGCTCACAAGCAGGGAATGGAAAAGTTTAACAGGCTTTCCAAACTAGGGTTAATCAAAAAAACAGGTACAGAGATGGGTAAGGCTGTGTTTTTCTCCAAGCTGATTATTATTACTGCTTTGCTGCCTATATTCTCGTTTCAGAAGGTAGAAGGTAAAATGTTTTCACCACTTGCCTATACGCTGGGATTTGCATTACTAGGTGCATTATTCTTTACCTTAACACTGGTACCTGTATTGTGTGCTTTCCTGCTAAAGAAGAATGTGCGGGAGCGTCATAATCCATTTGTGAACTTTTTTAACAACTCTATTACCCGAGCCTTTACGTGGTGTTTCCGATACAAGAAAATTACAGTAGGAGTTGCTTCTGTATTTTTAGCCGTTACATTGTTCTCAGCTCGCTGGCTGGGATCTGAGTTTCTGCCACAACTGAACGAGGGGGCACTATGGGTAACGGCTGAGCTTCCTATGAGTATGTCATTGCCGAAGAGTGTAGAAATGGCAAAAACGCTTCGACATGATCTGAGTGAGTTTGATGAGGTAAATGAAGTATTATCTCAAACAGGCAGGTCAAACGATGGGACAGATCCGAATGGTTTTTACTTTCTACAGTTTCAGGTTGACTTAAAGCCTAAGAAAGAATGGAAGCGCAAGATTACCACAGATGAGCTGATAGGGGAGATGGACAAGAAGCTTTCTCAATACCAGGGCATCCTGTATAACTATTCTCAGCCTGTAGTGGATAATGTAGCCGAGGCTGTAGCGGGTTTCAAAGCTTCCAATGCAGTCAAGATATTTGGTGATGATCTGGAGACTTTGGATAAGCTGGCTGATGAAGTATTAACTCAAATCAAAGATGTGCGAGGGATTAAGGATGCCGGTATATTGCGCAACGTAGGACAACCCGAAATGCAGATTCTGCTGCATGATCATCTGATGGCGTTGTATGGAGTCAGTGTAGCCGATGCGCAAGCAGTTATAGAGATGGCTATTGGTGGGAAAACTGCCAATATGAAATACGAAGGGGAGAAGCGCTTTGACATTCGTATTCGTTACCCTCAGGAATATCGTCAGAGCGAAGAAGATATTGAGAAGCTGATGGTGCCGACACTGCATACTACCAAAGTCCCTTTGCGTGAAATTGCCACCGTACAAACGTTAACCGGACCTGCCTTTGTGTATAGAGATATAAATAAGCGTTTTATTGGAGTGAAGTTTTCTGTACGGGAAAGAGACTTGGGGAGTACCATTGCTGAAGCGGAAAAAAAGGTAAACGAGAAAGTTTCTTTACCTAAAGGATATTCTATTCACTGGACTGGAGAGTTTGAGAACCAGGTACGGGCAACGAAACGCCTAACAGAAGTTGTACCTATCAGTCTGGCTGCCATTTTCGTGCTGTTGTTCATTACTTTCGGAAATGCCAAAGATGCAGGGTTGGTGCTGATTAACGTTCCTTTTGCCTTGATAGGAGGGATTCTGGCACTACATATTACGGGTATGAATTTCGGGATATCGGCAGGAGTAGGGTTTATTGCTTTATTTGGTATTTGCGTGCAAAATGGGGTTATTTTGATTTCTGTATTTAATAACAATATGAAACAGCGAATGCCTATCACACAGGCTATCTCTGAAGGCGTACAATCCCGAATTCGTCCTGTGGTCATGACTGCCATGATGGCCGCTATTGGGCTTTTACCTGCTGCTGTGTCAACGGGTATCGGTTCAGAATCACAGAAGCCGCTAGCTATTGTTATTATTGGGGGATTAATTACGGCTACCATTCTGACGCTGCTTGTGTTTCCAATTATATACTGGGTGTTTAACCGAAAGAAACATGCATTGGCTATACAGATCGCATGAAAGTACTCTAAAGTTTTTGGTTCACTTCTATATGTAAATGAATCAGGTAGTAAGTTAATGGTTGACTGCTAGCGTATTATATTTTTAGGTGAGATGAGTCGACTTTTGTTTGTTACAGTTGTTGCAAGTTGTTACAGACAAAATTACAGTTCAACTGCCTGAAATTCAAGATTGTTACAGTTGTTACAGTATTTTATACATTGTCAAACTTCCTAGAAGAACACAAAAGCTCTTTTCTGTTATATACTATATATAATATATTATAGTATACACGTGAGAATTTACTGTAACAACTGTAATACGCTTCATTTACAGATACTTACAACTGTAACACCTACTGTAACATACTGTAACAACTGTAACAGGGCTCAGTATGAGCTCTTTATGTTATGGTTGAACATTGATGGTCTGTTACGGCATGGTGTAAATTGCTCTGGTTTAGGTAGGTGATTTTTGTCCCATATCTTTTGATGATTTGTAAGAAGAGAACGCTGGTGCGAACATCCGTTTGGACTCACATTGAGTGTAATGCCCATTACTTTCGTCATAGACACGGGGTAGACACCCACACCGACTTTCTAGTCTAGTCAAAGATCTCTTTTCCAGAAAAGATATGGAACAGAATATGTGGCTTGCTGGGTGGTTAGTGCACAAGAATAGTTTTCCATGAGTTATGCGCATCAGCAAAACTGATCGGAATTGTGGTTAGAATAAAAATATTGTGAATAATATGTAATCTGCTGAAGAATGAGATAGAAGAGTTTGAGTTTTCCAGTGAGACCACAGTGAACCATGCACAAAAAAGAAAGTTTTTAAAAGTTGCTATATTCCTTTATGTAAGAGTGGAATGACTCTAGTTACTATCTAGTTACCAAATTGTTTAACTAGGTGTTTAGTTATGTGTATCTGAAACGGATAGCAGGAGGGAGGTTATTGCTTTTTTTTATATATAGCTCCAGATAGAATTGGTCTGACGGCTTTTAAACTGCCCATACCAACGACATACAGGATAAAGAACCAATACCACACCAATCCAGAAAAGGTAGATAATGCCTAACGAAAACCCCACATTCGGAGGGATTCCTGCCATATTTTTCTGAAAGTTAATCTCCTGCCAGGAAATACCCTGCACGAGCAAACAAACTACTGAGAGGCTATGAATCAGATAAAAGTGAAGAATATAGTAGAACAAAGGTACCTTACCATATACTTTGAAAAAGTAAGTCCACCGAAACTCCTTGCCTTCCAATACGGATAATAAAAGAATGCCGGGTGCCAGGGTAATCAGTGTATATAACAGAGAAGGTGGATACTTGGTAACGTTAAAGAATGAAAGAATCGTAAATACTTCATCTTTCTGAATTTTCCATGGTGTAGGATCTCCATATACATTTAGAAACCGCAACAACACAAAGCTGACAATTGCACCAATCCCGAGTTGAAGCAGAATCTTTTTTCGTGTTGCAGAGAGCACCTGCGGTCGATACAACATTCCAAAACAATACCCCATGAGTAATATGCCCAGCCAGGATAAGAATGGGTAAAGAATTCCAAAATTGAAGTGTGGAGTTAGAGGCGTAAAGCTAAGCTGGTGTAGCAATGACCACAGAAAACTAGCCGGTTTTCCAGAAGGAAAAGATATGGGATCAAGTAGGTTATGCCCAACTACAATCAGAATGGCAAGTGCCAGTATCCATATAACAGGGAGAAATACCAGCCCACTCAGAATAACCATACTGATTCCAATAGCCCAGATAACCTGTAAAACAATAGTTGAGAAAGTTATATCAAACCAAAGTCCAAAGTTTACAATTGTAATTTCTAGTATTATGAGCCATAATCCTCTGGTTAGAAGAAAAAGGCTCAGTTGTTTTTTGGTTTTCTTTAGTCCATAGAGATAGGCAGAAGTGCCTGCCAGAAAAACAAAAGTAGGAGCACACAGGTGAGTAATCCATCGCGTAAAGAACAAGATTGGAGTTGTTGTTGTCAGATTGGTGGGGTCTGTATAAAATCCATTCAACAACAGATATTCACGTGTATGATCCAATGCCATGATCACCATAACAATACCCCGTAGCACATCAAGACTACTGATCCGGGAAGTTGTGAGAGAGAGTACTTGTGATTGTGTCATGGATTGGATGGGTATATCAGAGACTCATCATGTCTTTAAAGCGAATAGCCTGCCGACGTGAGATCTCAATCTTCTCGCCACCTTTCAGTGTAACCAGCAAGCCACCGCTAAACCAGGGCTCAATTTTTTCGACCCACTGTAAATTAATGATATGTTTGCGGTTAGCACGAAAGAAGGAGTGAGGATCCAGTTTTTCATCCAACGCATTCAATGATTTTAATATCAATGGCTTCTGGTCATCAAAGTGCAGTCTCACATAATTACCCATTGACTCAAATAACCGTATCTTTCCTAGTTTTACAAACCAGCACTTTTCTCCGTCTTTCACAAATACCTGATCTTCCGCAGTGAGTAACTTAGCATTTTCCCGTTTAAATTCCTCATGGCGAATGTCTTCCTCCAGTCGGTTAATCGCTTCTGCCAGACGGTTAGGGTCAATAGGTTTTAACAGATAATCGAGAGCATTATATTCAAATGCCTTCAACGCATATTCATCATAGGCTGTGGTAAATATCACGTCAGGCACACTTCCTTCTATTTCCGTCAGCAATTCAAACCCTGTCTTACCTGGCATCTGAATATCAAGAAACAATAAATCCGGATGTAGTTTGTCTACCAGGTCCAGGGCTTCTTCTGCATTTGCGGCTTCTCCTATGATTTCAATTTTGGGAAAGTTTTCCAGTAAACGGCGTAATTCATTACGAGCTAAGCGTTCGTCATCAACAATGAGTGCTTTCATATTTGCGGTCATACAATTCAATAGTAAGTTTGGTGTCCTTAGGAGCAAATAACTTACTATTTGAAAATTATAAAGTGAAAATTCGTTATACGGAGGTATTTGTATGTAAACGGATATTATTTTTTACATAGAGATTTGTAAATTGGGCGCAAAATACCCTTATACCATTCGTAATATCTTTTCAAATCTAGGAAATATATGCCAAAAATAATTTTAGGTCTTCTCTTTTTTATAGTTTGTCTGTTTGCACAGGCTCAGTCAAGTGGTTCAAAAGAAGAAACCGAAATCAAGCAAGTGATAGGACAACTATTTGATGGAATGCGCAAAGGAGATAGTGCCATGGTAAGAAGCGTGTTCTATTCAGGTGCACGTCTGCAAACAACCTATGTAGATAAGAAGACAGGCAAACCCGCTTTACGGGAAGAAAGTATCACTGATTTTGTCAAAGCTGTGGGTACACCACATAAAGAAGTCTGGGATGAACGACTTTCCGCATATGATATCAAAGTAGATGATAACCTGGCCATTGCCTGGACTCCATATGAATTTTACCTGGATGGAAAATTTAGCCACAAAGGAGTGAATGTATTTCAGTTGTTTAAATCTGAAAAAGGGTGGAAGGTGATAAGCATTGCAGATACAAGAAGGAAGTAAGTAGAGAATGGAGAGAATAGTAAAACAAAGACTTTGGTGGTTAGTTGCATGTTTAGTGTGGGGGTGTTATTGTGCTGTGTCTGCTCAGACGAATGAGTATGAAAAGCGTATTCTGGAAGATCGAAAGACCAAAGACAAGAATTTTCGTAAAGGAAAAGATTCTCCCATTCCCAAAAAAGAGAGAAGTGATTTTACTGGATTAGTCTATTTTCCTATAGATTCGATGTATCGGGTACAGGCAAAGCTGGTTAAAGATACATTGCAGAAAACTTTTGAAATGAAGACATCAACAACCCGATTGCCAGTATACAGGGTATATGGGAAACTCGTTTTCAGAGTAAAGGGTGAAGAATGTGTGTTGACTGTGTATCAAAGTATGGATCTGTTGCGCAATCCAATGTATAAGGATTATTTGTTTGTTCCATTTACAGATCTCACCACAGACGAAAGTTCTTATGGAGCAGGTCGGTATATGGATATGCGTATTTCTGATAACGAGATGGTTTGGATCGATTTCAATAAAGCCTATAATCCTTATTGTGCTTACAGTGATCAATATTCCTGCCCAATTACTCCAGCCGAAAACAAACTTCCTGTAAGAATAGAGGCAGGTGAGAAAATTTACAAGGAACATTAAATAGCAATTTGAAGCAATAGAGTAGGAGAGAAGGTATCTTTGTAATATCTATTTCACTACTTGTTCACTCAGAAGTTCTAACTTGTTCACTACTTGTTCACTCAGAAGTTCTAACTTGTTGTAGTTCTTTCCGATAAGGCGCAGACGATTGTGCTCCCATTCGGGTAACCGATATTGAAGACGCCTGACATGCATAGTGAATCGCTTCGGGTAGTGAATAGCCTTCTGCCAGAAATACACAGAGCACCCCATTAAAAATATCTCCGGCACCTGTTGTATCTATCGCATCCACTTTAGGTGCTGGGATAAGTTGAGAGTCTGTTCCCGAATACCAGAAGGCTCCAGACGCTCCCATAGTAACAATGATATTCTTTACTCCTCTTTTATGAAGTATCTGGGCTGCTCGTTCCGCTGATGGAATATCGTTAACTACTGTGTTAGTTAATAAACTTAACTCCGTTTCATTTGGTGTTAATAAATATAAATAATTATAAATTTCTTTATGTAAACTATTTGCGGGAGCTGGATTTAGAATAACCTGAGCCCCTCGTGAGTTGCTTTGTTCAATAATATATTCAACAGTCGGAATCGGAATTTCCAGTTGTAACAGAACTATTGTATCCGAATTAATTAATTCAATAGCGGCAGAGACATCAGAAGGAGAGAGTGTAGCATTTGAGCCGGAAGCAACCACAATGGAGTTTTCACCTTTGTTATCTACTGTGATTAAAGCTACCCCGGACGGATGATCAGGATCTGTAAGAATATAGTCCGTAGTGATGCCTTCGGTTATAAATTGTTGCCTGGCCTGCTGGCCAAAAAGATCATTACCCACCTTGGCTATAAAGGTGACATTACCGCCCATGCGAGCAGCTGCTACAGCCTGATTGGCACCTTTGCCACCCGCATGCATTGCAAATTTACCACCTAGTATTGTTTCTCCTGGTAAGGGAAGATGCTCGGCCTGTATGACCATATCTGTATTGGAACTTCCAAAAACCAAAATCTTTTTCATTAATTATTATGTTAAGTAGTAACTAGTGGTGTACTTTTAGAGCCAATATAGCAAATATATAATCACATACTAAGATGAAAGCTGTAGTCATAACACAACCCGGAGGCCCTGATGTACTATCTGTGGTAAATCGTTCTATGCCAGAAGTTGGTGAAGGAGAAGTATTGGTGAAAGTACTGGCTGCTGGTATAAACAGACCAGATATTGCACAGCGTAAAGGATATTATCCGGCACCCGCAGGAGCACCCGTCGATATTCCAGGTTTGGAAATTGCCGGTATTGTAGAGTATACAGGAGGACAGGTGAGGCGTTTTAAGGTCGGCGATGCTGTATGCTCATTGGTGAGTGGTGGTGGGTATGCTGAATATTGTGTGGTACCCGAAGGACAATGTTTGCCCATTCCGGAAGGATTGAATTTTGTAGAGGCTGCTGCCTTACCTGAAACTTTCTTTACCGTTTGGAGCAATGTATTTGATAGAGGGAATCTTAAGCCAGGTGAAAGTTTACTGGTACATGGAGGATCAAGTGGCATAGGAACTACTGCCATACAAATGGCAACAGCCATGGGTAGCACTGTGTATGTAACCGCAGGAACGGAAGAAAAATGTCTTTTTTGTGAAGAATTGGGAGCCGTGAAAGCTTTTAATTATAAAAAAGAAAGTTTTAAAGATCGTATTCTGGATAGCACTGAAGGAAAGGGTGTCGATGTAATTCTGGATATGATTGGAGGGAATTACACATCAGACAATCTGCAAGTACTTGCAGAGGATGGCCGATTAGTACTAATAAATGTAATGAATGGACGGGAGGCAACTATTGATCTGCTTGAAGTAATGAGACGGCGACTAACTATTACCGGATCAACATTGCGTAACCGGGATATAGCTTTTAAATCAGCCATTGCTCAAAACCTGGAGAAACATATATGGGCATTAATTTCTGCTGGAAAAATAAAACCCGTAATTTATCAGGAGTTTCCAGTTGAGGAGGTGAGTAAAGCCCATCTGTTAATGGAGAGCAGTGAACACATGGGTAAGATTGTACTCACATTCATCTAAGCGGAGTTATAATAAGGAGGGTATAGTATATAATAGGTAAATTTAAAATGTATTACTTAACATAATGTAAATTATTAAACTAGGATTTTTATCTTTTTGCTGGTATGCTTTTTTAACCGTAAAAAGAATATATAGGATGATGACAAGAATAAGCATGTTTATGTAACTTTTTGATTAAAAGCGAGTTGTATGATGATTTGTGTTTTGTCATCTTTCGGAAAATAGTTACTAATCATTTTGATTGTGAGTTATGGAGAATCTTCAGTTTAATTTAGGCAGCCAGTCGACAAATCAGCATGTGTGTCAGTCTCAACGTGAAGGTGACTGGATTATTTTTACCTGTAGCAAATGTCCGGATTATGAACGGCGTGTGAATTGGCGTACCGGTCAGATGTCTGTTAGACATGGTTTGTTGGATGTAGCTCATATTGGAACGCATTTACCCTCTGAGATTGCATATGCGCTCCGGCACATCAATTAATAGGACGGATTACCTATAGCAGACTCTAACAATTAGGTAATAGAGTTTATAGATTCAGTGACTTTAGTTGAGGAGGATAATCCGAAAAAATCAGTTTTGATAGTGAGCCATAATCAATAGTTAATCTGAACGCATTGACTAGCGGAATTCCTAGACTATCACATAGTATACTTCGGATAACTCCAGCATGGGTAATCACTATAACCTTGTCAAAGTCGTTTTGTTGAAGTTCTGTGATAAATTCTTTTACTCTGGTGTGTAGATCCAGAAAGCTTTCACCATTGGGTGGCTGTATTGTCACAAAGTCTTCCATCCAGGGTGTTAGTTGTAGTTGAGGAATATCCTGCCATGGAGTATTTTCCCAGTCTCCAAAATTTACTTCCTGCAAACGTGTATCGATTTTGTATGTGGAAGTTATAGTTTCTGCCAATCTGGTACAACGTTGTGCAGGGCTGCTATAAACAGTGAATTGACCTGTAAGGGTAAGTTTAGAAATAATACTATCTTTTTCGTTTTCAAATGATGAAGCTAACCCAATATCTGATTGACCATAACACACTGATCTTGGGTTATGGACTTTGGTATGACGAATCAGAATGACTTCCATGGTATTCCTGCAAAAAATAGGTAAATAGCGATCTCTGTTACTTGTTGGAGTGCCCCCAGACAATCCCCTGTATACCCCCCTATCCATTTTTGATAATATCTTCCAATCCCTATTTTGATTAACAGGATAGGAATTGGAAGCAGCATAATATACAGATTGGTAGTTTGATAGATATATAGTATAAAAGGTATAATAACCCACACAGATGCAAACAATACTTGCTTGGCTGATAATGGCCTGGCTATAGATGCAATCTTACTATCAGGAGTATTTCTTGCATAACTGTGTGTATACATCAGTGTAAGAGCCATAAAACGGCTTAGTGTATGTGCCAGTATAAATATAAAGAACAAATGAACGTATAAATTTGAAGCCTTGAAAGTATCAATCAACTGATCTACTAATGCGTATTTCAAGGTAAATAAACCTATCAGACCTATCACTCCATATACACCAACTCTACTATCCTTCATAATTTCCAGTATCTTTTCTTTTGTCCAGCCCCCTCCAAATCCATCACATACATCTGCAAACCCATCCTCATGCAATGCACCTGTAAGCAGAATGCCCAGTATAAACGTTATAATCAGAGAAATAGATTCACTATAGACCAGATGAGAAACAAAAAATACAAGTATTGAAAATCCGGCAGTGATCCATCCTATAAAAGGAAAATATACTGAGGATTCTTTTTGTGCTTGCTCTGTATAGTTTATCCAGGAAGATACAGGTATTCTGGTGTAAAACATAACTGCGACCAATAGCAAATGCAGTTGTTTTTTCATTAATTTACTTTTATTTATTTATATAGTTAAATTTAGTTATCTGTTTTCTCTGTAGATACCCCGGCACTCTGGAAAGAAGCCATTTCATTCATAAAGTTGACGGAAGATTGAATAATAGGATAGGCCATTGCACAGCCCGTTCCTTCACCCAGCCGAAGATCCAGATTCAATATAGGCTCTGCTTTTAAATAGTCCAGCATAGCCTTATGGCCATGCTCCTCAGACTGATGACAAAATAAACAGTAATCCAGGATAGCCGGATAAAACTGGCTGGCACTTAGCAATGCAGCTGTAGCAATAAATCCATCAATGAGTAAACACATCTTATTTTCTGCGGCCTGGAGCATGGCCCCACACATCTGTGCTATCTCAAATCCGCCAAAGGTTGCTAGTGTTTCCAGTGGGTCTTTTATATGCGGATAGTGATTGACCGCCTTTTGAAGAACCTGCAACTTGTGTTGCATTTGTTCTGTATTCAGGCCAGTGCCTTTACCTACACATTCATTCAGAGGAAGATTTGTGAATTTATGCATTAAAACGGCTGCTGAAGATGTATTTCCGATACCCATTTCGCCAAAGCCCACTATATTACATCCTTTCTGGAAAATTTGTTTTGTTACAGTTGATCCCATTTCAATTGCCAGATTACATTCATCAACAGTCATCGCTGGCTCCTTGGCAAAGTTGCGAGTCCCTTTTCCAATCTTCTGATGTATGAGTTTGGGTGTATTATAGACATCCGCATTAATTCCTGCATCAATCACTTTGAGTGCAATATCATGTTGTCTGCAAAATACATTAATAGCTGCTCCTTCCTGCAGGAAGTTTAGTACCATCTGGTGAGTCACTTCAGAGGGGTATTTACTCACATTCTCCTGAGTGATTCCATGATCTGCTGCAAATACAAGTATATGTGGGTTATTTAGTTCTGGGCTTAGTGTTTGTTGTATCAGACATACTCTGGAAACTATATTTTCCAGTTTACCTAATGATCCAATGGGTTTGGTTTTGTTATTTAATTTATCCTGAATTTGTGATATAATTCTTTTATCTGTATTATCTATTTTAAATTGTTTCATATCATTAATTTATGTTTTGCCAATCTTGTAGGAGCGTTATTTTACTTTCAATGGAATACCAGAAACCATAAGAGTGACCTGATCTGCCTGACGGGCTATGTATTGATTCGTCCAGCCCTGAAGCTCAACAAATCTTCTGGCACTCTCAGTTTGAGCGTGTACACCCATACCTATTTCGTTAGATATAATAATCAGATGGGTATTGTTCTGTTCGAACAATTGAGTTAATTCGTCTTTTGCTTCCTGTAAGGATAAATGCAAATCGTACTGGTTATCTGTGTAAAAGTTAGTAAGCCATAACGTAACACAGTCTATTACTACAACCTTTTGAGATAGATCTAGTTTGCTAAGGTGTTTCTCTTCTTCCATGTTTTGCCATTCGGGACCCCTCTCCTGCTGATGACGTTTAATCCTTTGCTCAAAACTTTCATCCCATTTTCGGGCTGTAGCGACATAAACAGGATTGGTAGATAGGCTTAACGCTAATTCTTGCGCATAGCGGCTTTTTCCGGAGCGTTCTCCTCCTGTTATAAAATATAACATAGTATGGGCTGACGTAGAATATTCAGCTGCAAGGTAAGATACATTTGGTAGTTAACGCAACTTCCTCATAGATTTAATGGTTGGGAGTATATTCTTCAAAGGTTTTATCTGTATAAAATACCAGTATTTTTTCTATCTTCTTTGTATTATTTATAGGAGATACAGTAGCTTGTGAAGGGATGGTGACAGAGGGAGTAGATACAGGAGGCTCCTCTGTACTACTATTCTCTGTTATTGTATTGGTAAGAAGAGGAATGAACGGATTTGCCGAAAGAGGATTGATTGGGTTCGTTTGAGCAGAGGAAGTCTTTTCTATGCTTGCAGTGATTTCGGAGATGCCAATGGGTAATTTTGTTTCATCTAATATCCATTCGGTACCTAGTTCTGGAAAACGTCTGGCAATCTTTTGTATCATGTCCAGACTAGGTTTGTTTCGGCCTGCCAATATGTGTGAAATAATGGGACGTGGTACTCCTATCTCATCCGCAAAACGCGAAGGAGTAAAATTTTTCATATCCATAATTGCTTTTATAACATCATTCATACATACATCTGCATTTTGTTCTGCAAATATAGGTTTTTAAATATATATCTGTAGTTTAAAAAAGGAAATAGATGTTAGGATAAAGCTGTTTTTAATTTTTCAACTATCTGATAGGCTGCGGGACAGATGAAGGTATTCTTAAGAGTAAGATCTAATATCTGATGGAACCGCTTACGGTCTGTATGAGGGTACTCCCGACAGGCTGCAGGCCTATGGTGATAGATAGAACAGGTATTATCTTCATTTAAAAAGGAACAAGGTGCCAGATTTAATACATAATCTCCATCTTCATCTATATGCAGATACGAATCAATAAACTGCTTAGGTTTTACTTTTAGAAATTTGGCTATCCTATCTATATCTCTATCATAAAATATAGGGCTGGTAGTTTTACAGCAGTTAGCACATTGTAAACAGTCTGTCACTTCAAACACTTCCTCATGGATTTCCTGTACTACTATATCTAAATTCCGGGGCGGTTGCTTTTTCCACTTCTGAAATAACTTTTTTGTGTCTTGTTCACTTTTCTTTGCTTGTAATTTCAGATTCTTAATAGTTTCGGATTCTAAATTGTTGCTCATATCTGTGCTTATTCACTTTCGGTATATCATTGTAACTGTTTTCTGTATGGCTTTATATATACACTACAAAGGCAGTTAGTCCTTTTAGTATAGAATAGATTAGTATGATTCAGTCATCAATAGGTTGAACCAACAAAGAAATCTATTTAGTATAAATTTTCAAGTTTAGTGAGGGTATGATTGTGTTCCCACACTCAGGCTGAATGAATATTCAATTTTTTGCAAAGGTAGTAAGAGTTAGCTGATATAGCATTTTATCACTAATTGTTACATGTTTGTTTTCAGCGAATCTGGTAAGATGTAGACTCTAATATGACAAACATTCAAACCTTATATGGAGTTTTTCGTTCGAACTAACTGCGGTGTAGGCTTATGTTGTTTGTCTAAATCTGAGCCATGAGAGGAGTTGATGACTATTATTTTTTTGCCTGTTTAATGCACTTACTATATGGTGGATCATATTGTGAGGCAAGTCGTTAAATAGAGCATTAAAATTGGTTCCGAATAAAGTTTTGAAAGCGCATACAGAAGAATGTTTCTACTTTGTACAACACAAACGAATGGATCGAACATATATGTGTATTATGTTTCTGAGTTGTTTTATTTAAAAAATAATACCTCTTTTGAGTTGATTTTACTTCACAAACATACTTCAATGCAAAATATAGCTGTTATTGGTAGTGGAACTATGGGCAATGGGATTGCTCATGTCTTTGCCCAAAAAGGATTTCAGGTTTCCTTGATTGATATTTCTGAAAGTGCTCTTGCCCGTGGAATTCAGAATATTACTGTTAATCTCGAGCGCCAGATAAAAAAAGGGCTTCTGACAGAGAACGATAAAAACGAAACCCTGCAAAGAGTTAAAACATTTACATCTGTGGCAGATGGCGTTGCCAATGCCGAACTAGTTGTTGAAGCTGCTTCAGAGAATATAGAAGTGAAACTCGAAATTTTCAGACAACTTGATAAACTAGCTCCTTCTGAAGCAATTCTAGCTACCAATACGTCATCTATTTCTATTACCAAAATTGGCTCCGTCACTCAGCGATCTGAACAGGTAATCGGAATGCACTTTATGAATCCTGTTCCAGTCATGAAACTGGTTGAAGTAATTCGCGGATATGCTACATCTAATGAGGTAACTGCCTCTATTATGGATATTTCGAGAGGATTGGATAAAGTACCGGTTGAAGTAAATGATTATCCTGGATTTGTATCAAATCGTATTCTGATGCCTATGATAAATGAAGCCATTGAAACTTTATTTGAAGGTGTGGCAGGAGTTGAAGAAATTGACACCGTAATGAAATTAGGTATGGCTCATCCTATGGGACCTTTACAACTAGCGGACTTTATTGGGTTGGATGTTTGTTTGGCCATTCTACGGGTTTTGCAGGAAGGATTTGGCAATCCTAAATATGCTCCATGTCCTTTGTTGGTCAATATGGTGCAGGCCGGTCATTTAGGTAGTAAAACAGGAAAGGGATTTTATCTATGGTCTAAAGATAGTAAAGAGTTAGTTGTTGCTGATCGGTTCAGGAAGTAACAAAAAAGGCCTTTTCTCAAAGGCCTTTTTTGTTATACTATATTATTTTTTATACACTTACATTATTTTCTCGGAGGGCATCATTGAGAGATGTTTTAAGATCTGTGCTGGCTTTTCTGCGTCCGATAATAAGGGCACATGGAACCTGGTACTCCCCTGCCGGGAACTTTTTGGTATAACTACCTGGTATAACAACCGCTCTTTCCGGAACTTCTCCAACGTAAGTAATGGGTTCCGGACCTGTTACATCAATAATTTTAGAACTACCTGTTAGCGTTACTCCTGCTCCCAGTACTGCTTCTTTGCGAACACGTGTTCCCTCAACTACAATACAGCGAGAGCCTATAAAAGCACCATCTTCAATGATTACAGGAGCTGCCTGAACAGGTTCAAGGACTCCCCCGATACCTACTCCCCCACTTAAATGAACGTTTTTACCTATTTGAGCACAACTTCCAACTGTAGCCCATGTATCAACCATTGTTCCTTCATCAACATATGCTCCAATATTTACGTAGGATGGCATTAGAATAACTCCTTTGCTGATATAGGCTCCATATCTGGCTACTGCCGGAGGTACTACACGAACACCTAATTCTTTGTAACCTCTTTTTAGCTCCATTTTGTCGTGATACTCATATGGACCAACTTCTATTTCTTTCATTTGTTGAAGTGGAAAGTAAAGAATAACTGCTTTTTTTACCCAGTCATTTACAATCCAGTTTCCATTTTCCTGAGGTTCTGCTACTCTACGAATACCTTTGTCGAGTTCTTCTATAATTGTTCTAATTGCTACTTGTGTCTCGTGTTGTTGGAGAAGTTCTCTGTTTAGCCAGGCACTTTCGATAAGTTGTTTGATTTCCATTTGATAAATTAGGGTTGATTCGTTTCAGAGAAGTAAAATATCTGCTTAACTTCCCGCAAAAATATAGCTTATCGTTAGATTCGCTTATGTTTTAGTTTAGTTTTTACTGTTTAGTAAAATACTAAGTATTTAGTAAGTGATTATGAATATATGAAATTAGATACAAAAAGGAGAATTGTGATTGGTTCTGTGTTGAGACCAGTAGATGATCATCGAATGTATGAAAAGCTGGGACTTGGGTTGTTAGCTTGTCACAAACATGAGATTCATATCGTAGGTTCTTCGGGGAAAAAGGGTGTTCGATCTAAAAACATAACTTTTCATGAGTTATTTAATTTCGAACGTTTGTCTGGGTGGAGATTTTTGGCTCCTATATCTTTCTTTAGAAAGCTTATTCAACTAAAACCTGAGGTGCTTGTAGTTAACTCTCCTGATATTCTGATAGTTAGCTGTGCTTACAAAATAATATTTGGTTCTTTGTTAGTGTATGATGTATTGGAGAATTATTACGCAAACGTAATGTTCGCGAACACTTATAGGTCGTTCGTTAGGCATATTCTAGCTCATAGCGTTCGTTTTGTCGAACAGGTGACCCGCCCCTTCATTGATGAGTATTGGATTGCTGAGCGCGCCTATAAAGAAGAATTGCCTTTTGTAAGAAGTAAGTTTAGGATCATTGAAAACAAATTTGCTTTGGTTTCTGATGTGCTTGTTCGGCCCCGCCGGGGTATCTATCGTCTCCTTTATTCTGGAACTATAGCTGAATCATATGGAATATTTAATGCTATAGCTTTAGTAAAGTACCTTCACTCAATAGATCCTCGTTTTGAGTTGACTATTGTTGGTTTTGCTGGCCAGTTATCTGTTCGGAAGCGATTAGTGGAAGAAGTATCCGGGTGTAATTTTATTTCTTTAGTTGGAATAGATCGCTATGTTGGGCATCAGGATATTATTAGATATATTCAAAATGCTGATATAGGTTTGTTGCCTTATCAGGTTAATCAGGCTACAGTAAACAGAATTCCTACTAAATTTTACGAGTATTTGGCTCTTTTGCTTCCTTTTGTTGTTGCTAAAGAGCCTTTTTGGGAGAAGGAACTCCTTCCCTATTCTTCCCAGGTTCGTTTTTATAACTTTTCACAAGTTTGTTATGATGGTTTTATAGGTTTATTAAGAGACTTATATATGAATACTAATACTATTAATTTTAGGTCATCCTATTATACCACTACTTTTAGTAAATTTTAAAAAATCTTAATACTAAAATAATTAGTAAATATTTCGCTTTGAATACTAAATAAAATAGTAACTAAATACTAAATATATATACATGCGCACAGATACAATAGTAGCTTTATCAACCGCTCCCGGTATTTCTGCCATTGCAGTTATTCGGTTATCAGGAAAAGAAGCTATCACCATTACAAATTCACTATTTAAAGGGAAAGATCTTAGTCAACAACCTTCACACACAATCCATTATGGATCATTACAAGAAAATGGTGAAATTCTGGACGAAGTTCTGATATCAGTTTTCAAGGAACCGACATCCTTTACGAAAGAAAATATCATCGAAATTTCTTGTCATGGTTCAGAATTTATCATTCAAAAAATCATTAAAGCACTTATAAGAAACGGAGCCAGATTAGCAGAAGCGGGAGAGTTTACCAAAAGAGCATTCATAAACGGTCAATTTGATTTAACGCAAGCAGAAGCAATCGCAGACCTTATTCATTCCGACTCAGAAGCATCACATCATGCAGCATTAAATCAAATGCGAGGAGGTTTCTCAAAAAAAATAGCAGCGTTAAGAGAACAATTAATACACTTTGCCTCTCTAATTGAACTAGAATTAGACTTTGGTGAAGAAGATGTAGAATTTGCCAATAGAGACGATTTACAGAAGTTATTACAAGAGTTATTAGCAACAATAACTAAGCTTACCGATTCTTTTCAAATGGGTAATGCAATAAAAAATGGAGTTCCTACTGTTATAGCAGGAAAACCGAATGCAGGTAAATCAACCCTTCTAAATGCATTATTGAATGAGGAGAAAGCCATAGTTTCTGATATTCCAGGAACAACACGTGACTTTATAGAAGATGAAATACACATTGAAGGAATACGATTCAGATTCATTGATACAGCCGGTTTACGTAACACGACAGATACAGTGGAAGCTATTGGAGTCCAAAGAACAAAGGAAAAGCTCAAGCAGGCCTCTATTATCATCTATTTATTTGATGTATCACAAACAACACAAGCTGATTTAGAAGAGGAACTAATAGAGATAAACGCTTTATCTATTCCATATTTGCTTGTAGGTAATAAAGCAGATCAGAAGCATAGTACGTTTACAATGCCAGTCCATTACATATCTGCAACTACAGGAGAGGGAATCGAAGAACTAAAACAACTTCTTACCAGGAGTATTCATACAAAAGCCTATAAAGCTTCAGATACGATTGTTACGAATCTACGCCATTACCAAAACCTTAAGCTTGCACAGGATTCTCTTTCACAAGCATTGTTAAGTCTCTCACAAGGGATTACAGGGGACTTGCTGGCAATGGATATCCGACAAGCTTTATTCTATTTAGGTCAGATAACAGGAGAGATTACAACTGATGATCTACTTTCCAATATATTTTCTAAGTTCTGTATTGGAAAGTAAGTCACCTAACTACTCTCCTACTATTTTCTACAAAACCATGTTTAAAGCCCCTTTCAGGGCTTTTTTCTTTCCTCTTAATAGTGAGATATTTATACAAAGATATAAATTAACATATTTAAACTGAGTAAATTAATAAATATAAATACTCAATTTCAAGAAAACGATCCCTTCTATCCTACTCTTCATTCAATTTTAAATTCTTTGTTACCTATGGAAATGGAATTTATTTCGTCTCTATTTTTTCAGCCTGTAGACTCCTTCCTTCCCTATAGCTTTCCTGTTACTCACCTCCTATTTTTTTATCAACATATACTACATCAAAAAATTATCTATATATTGTTTACATACAGTATAAGGTAAAAACTAATATACCAAGTCCCTCTTTACATCCTTTAACTACCACATTATGGAATACATATACACCATCCATAGACCGATAAAAATCACTTTAAACTTCCACTTATTAAGTGGACCGGTACAGGCGCCATCATCAGCATTAAGTTTGCTAAAACATCTCAAAATCAGAAGAAATCAGATACAGAAATTTGAGGTAGGAAATAAGGTCAAGCTCATATATGATTGCGAAACTTTTCCTTGTCCTGAAATGATTGTAAAAAACATTGAGAGTGATATAATTACCTGTATCTGGTTTGTAGATCCTACCCAGATTAAAGCAGCAGAATTTTCAATTGATCATTTGAAAAAAATTTGAGTGCCCTATAAAGGCAATCTCTGATCACACTGCATCACCAGCTATGTATATCCCTTTAAATTTTAAAAAATATGTGCTTTCGATAGAGAAACTCACACATTTTCCACTCAAGTAAAAATATAACCATAGAGGCAATAATTCCTGAAAATACAGAAGTGATACCTGAAATATGTCCAATCAGTCCTTCAACAATAACTTCTATATAGCCATTAAACCAGCGACTACCCACAATTTCAAAGAAGAGGTAAATAAATAGTGAGTTCATTCCAACAATCAGAAAGAAAGATATAAAACGCCTATGTTTTAATATATCAATCCACCAATACAAGAACGCCAGACCAATCAGACAATATCCTCCAGATACACAAATAAATGAACTTGTCGCAATACGCTTAATAAGAGGTGTAGTGGTATAATCTAATAGGATGCCAATACATAAAGCAATTACTCCACCTGCAAGTATTTTTTTGATCTTGGTATGATCACTTTCAGGTGATAACAAAACCCGACCAGCCATTGCTCCCCATAAAGTATGGACAGTTGTCGGAATGCAATTGATAGCAACCCATCCACCTGTGTTTATTTTATTCATCAAAAGCAAATCCACATAATTACCAAAGTTATGCTGATCCGTAAATGGCTGGTCAAAACCTGGTATGTTGGAAAACCGATACAGGAACTCTGTCAACAGTAGAATACCTGCACTCAACGCTAATTGATACATTACAGGCCATTGGATAACAAGGAAAGTTACAATAGTTGTAAATGACAATTGTGTTAATACATCCCACAATTCAAAGGACAAACCCGTAGGCCTGACAGCATAGTCCAGGACACCCCAGAAAAATAACCATCCGGATCTCTTTACAACTTTATAAAAAGAGGATTTCCATTTAATGCCTTTTCTTAGTTGGGCATCTATGGAAAAAGCAAGTGCTGTGCCTGCAATAAACATAAACCCTGGTTGAATCAAATCCCAAAATCGCAGTCCATGCCAGGGATGGTGAGTGAATTGCAGCATAAAATTGTGAAATAGCCCCTCAGATTGCCACTCCAGGAGATGATCAAACAAACGAGAGCCTTCCAACATAAGCAGGACCATAATAAATCCACGCATGAAGTCTAGTGAGAGCAGCCTTTGTTTTTCTTGTAAAGAAGTATCTATAGATACATTTTCAGTACTAACCAATGTCATAACAGAACAGGGAGATTAAAGAGTCTCCTTGTAAGTTAGCCTAAATTTACACAAAACCAATCTACAACTGAATAGACCTCCTTTATAACTTGCGTGTTTCTATAATCCCTACATCAGCCAGAAATACATCCCACATTTTCTTTCCTTGTCCTTCTACTACTTTTTCGTACAACTTTAATATAACCGTTATATTACGTTGTGTGATGTCACCATAAACTACTTTTCCATCTACAAAGCCCTTAAAAGTCTGTACAAATGATACCACCCCGTAATAGTTTCCATCCGGACCTTTAATGAACTCAGAAGCATATCCGATATCAGCATACGATACATCCACTTCCTGATAATCTGCACCCTTTAGTTTCAGTCTCTTCAAATAGTCTTTAATTTTGTACTTATTTTTTGATCCTGTATTCACATTTGAAACCTCAACTCGTACATCTGCATTGACAAACAAGGTAAATGCCAGATCAATGGTTGAGTTGGATTGGTCGGCTGGTGTACGAGGATCTACAATAGTGGCAATGTATCTTCCAAACTCGTCGACCTTTGAAATAGCCTTCTGCCGAAAGCTTTCAAACTCCTTTGGACCACCAGGAAAAGCCATCTCATCATGGGTGTCTGTTGTGGTAGTTCGGGTAGACTCTCCTTTATTGGCATTAGCCTCTTCTTTCAGATGTAAATTTTGGCCTACTCCAGTCAACTGATCAATCTGAGTCTTAGCCATTCGAATAGGAACGGTGGCTTGTGCCGGATTGACACCAAATTCATGGTGTCCATCTTTATACAATATAACGGCTACATCTTCCCGTGAAATTTTTTCTTCTTTTCCCTTTTTGGCATCTAGTTCCTGAAAACGAACATCTTTCTTTCCCAAAGAAACATTCTCACATTCTATCACACTGTTATCCATCTTCACAAGAATGTCATGTGATTTGTGAGAGGGTGGATTTAGAAAACCTGTTATCTCGGATTTTCCATCTTTTATTGGGAAAGTAATTACATTTCCATTCTGGTTAAATGCTACCAAAACATCTGTTACATCAATAGAATAAGCAGGCCCTGGATTTTTAGGCATTGCATATTTAATTTTGTCACCATCAAGTCCGGTAATCTTCCCAGTAATCACAGAACCATTACTGGTATAAATCACATCCTGAGAAAAAGCACATGTAACTATAAAGCAAAAGCTCCATAAAGTTACGCAGATACATCTGCCCATAAGTATATAAGTAGTTTGTCAAATTGATACAATCTTAAAATAACTAACTGGTTCCTAAACTGTTAGTGTATCAAGCCCTCCTACTCGTAACCATTCATTGGGTAGAAAGTGAAATTATTGTATACTTTTAACCTCTCAAACTGTTAACTAAACTATCCCATCGTATTCAAACCATGAGAAACCAATTCATTTTTTATAGCTTATTACTCATCCTCATAATCCTTGATGCCTGGCTTCTGGCACATCCCAACCTTCTGGGAAAAATAGGTGTATGGATATATAAATACTCGTATCTCAAAACATTCTCCAGGGCTTTAGGTACAGTAGTGCTTCTCTCCTCTTTGACCTTACTCCTAACCTGGCTGATCAAACATTATTTTTCTTTAGGTACAGCCAGATTTATAATGGGAATACTATTGGCGGGTACGACCTATATACTGATTCAGACCATAGTTCAGTTTTCGGGAGGAACGTATGCACATACAGGTGCTGGGTTTAAAACCGGAGCTATTCTATTACCCTTTATTCTTATTATCATCGTAGTGAAAAACCTTGTAGAAGTATTCTTACAAAAAGAATCTTCGGATAGTGGCAGGGATGGTTTAAAAACGTTACCTGAAGAATAATCCACAGGAAATTTGGAATTTAGTTTATAAAAAAGAATATCTTTCCGAACTTTATTGAACTGGTACAAATTCTCTTTGAAATAAATCGTTTCTTTTTACTCAGAATCACTATGAAACAGGAACTTATCCGCGAATTGTTTGAAAAGTTTGAAGCAGCAAGCAGGGAAATCCATGGTATTGAATGCTGGAGCGCACGGGAGTTACAGGAACTATTTGGATATAAAGACTGGAATATATTCTTAAAAACAGTAGAAAAGGCAAAAAATGCGTGTGAAAACTCAGGTGAATTAGTCACAAACCATTTTGTTAATGTGGAACGAACCACCACAAACGAAAATGGTGAAACTATTCCATTTGAAGATATTGCCCTAACCCGATATGGTTGTTACCTTGTAACCCAAAATGGAGATTCAAGCAAAAGCGAAATTGCCTTTGCACAAACGTACTATGCAGTCCAGACCCGTAAACAGGAAATTATAGAACAACGGCTACTGGATATTTCGAGAGTTGCCGCACGGGATAAACTTTCCAAATCCGAGAAAAAGCTTTCAGGCATCTTATATGAAAGAAATGTGGATGATAAAGGCTTTTCCAATATTCGATCTGAAGGAGATAAAGCATTTTTTGGAGGGTATAGTACTCAGGAAATGAAGAAAAAGCTAAATGTCCCGGATAACAGGCCTTTGGCAGACTTTCTTCCTACCTTAACTATTAAGGCAAAAGACTTTGCCATTGAGCTAACAAGTTACAATGTCGTAGAGAAAGATTTACATGGTGAAAATGATATTGTAAAAGAACATGTTGATAACAATCAGGCTATTCGCAAAATGCTGGAAGAAAGAGGGATTACTCCGGAAAGCCTTCCTGCCGCCGAAGATGTCAAGAAAGTAAAACGTAAGCTCGAAAATGAAAATAAAAAGGTGCTGAAAGAAGTAAAGAAAATGAATACTCAAAAGAAGAAATAATCAAAATCCCCGCCATTTGGCGGGGATTTTGATTTATATACGATTCTACTTTGCCCTTTTGCCTCACTACTCCCTACTGTTACCAACCACTGGTTTCTTCCTCTACAATAAACCCTGAGTATTTCCTCATTATAAAACGGGAAAAATACGGTAAATAAAGGGTAAAAACACCCTGTATATCTTATTAAGTAAAATAATTATTTATTTCTAAATTGTTGCATGTTTACATATAGTCAGTTTTATTAATTAAAGACTAATAACCGTCTTTTAATGAGCAACTTATCAACAAAACCAGCCCCTATAACAGTATGATTCTCTGTAAACCACCCTCATCTTCACGTTTATGCTATCTACAAAATTCCGGCATGCAAAAGCCAGCCTGGGAGTTGAATATGAAGTCACCCCACTTAGAGAACCAGTATCTAGTATTCCAAATGTGTTTCAGTTTAAAACCTGGACTCATTTTCTAATTAACAGGGAAATTTGCTGTTACTTTCTGATAAACCACGCCCAAAGTAAAATTATATGTGCAGGCGGAAGTATTGAGAAGGTAACAGGCTATCATGAAACACTATATACCGACCTGCCTTTTACTCACTTTCTGAATTTTGTTCATCCGGATGACCTGTATGCCTTACGGACACTGCAGGCTTTACAGAAAGAAATGTCTCAGAGCTTATCTCAAACAAGAAAAATCAATGGTTGTAGCAGTTTTTCATTCAGGTTTAAGAAAAACAATGAATCTTTTATCCAGATGCTCCGACAAGACATTGTGCTACAATTAGATGTAACAGGAAATCCAGAATATGGTATCTGGTTTATATCAGACATATCACACCTTAAGTCTGACAACCGGGTAACAGCCACTATGACCGATGAAAATGGAGATCAAAAAATATTGACCCTTCCTGAAAAATCTCTTATGCAAGAAAACATTCGTCTCAGTAATCGTGAAAAAGAGATTATTTATTTAGTAGCCCAGGGATTGAGCAGCAAACAAATTGCCTGTCGCCTCAACCTTTCATTCCACACCGTTACTACACATAAACGCAATATATTCGAAAAGACAAGTAGTCCTAATTCTAATGCGCTTATACAATTTGCTATTCGTAAAGGTATAATCTGAAACAATAGAATGCTTTAAAGATCAAATAGTAAAATAACCAACTGATTTTCAATCTCACAAAAAAATACACCTCTTCCAGCTATGTTTTAACAATTGTAGCACCAAAGCTTCAATTTGTATAATTAAAAGGTAACCTTTCATTATTACAACAGTTTCTACGTTCTTTTTTTTAGCTACAGGTAGTGATTTGTATGGTTTTAATTGCATAAGATATTGTTTTTTGCCTTACATTTGGCATGTCAACAGTCTTGTTAGCCGTATATTTTCCATACAAATTGTTTTTCTTTTTAACTGCTTAGCTAAATACATTTATGTCAAACGTTGCAGAATTACACGTGAACGGCAGCACTTACCAACTCCCTGTAGTGGAAGGCTCTGAACACGAAAAAGCTCTGGATATTCAGAAACTCCGCGACCAAAGTGGATTTATTACGTTGGATAGTGGCTATAAAAATACTGGAGCTACTAAAAGTGCGATTACATTTCTGGATGGCGAGGAAGGAATTCTTCGGTATCGTGGATATCCTATTGAACAATTAGCCGAGCAATCTTCATTTCTGGAAGTAGCTTATCTGCTTATTTATGGTGAACTTCCCACCCAAAAAGAACTTGAGTCATTTACTAATGAGATCAAAGTTCATACACTAGTAAACGAAGATATGCGTAAGATCTTCGATGGATTTCCGGTAAATGCTCACCCAATGGGAATTTTATCAGCATTGGTTTGTTCTTTGACTGCGTTTTATCCGGAATCTATGGGAAGTGTCACAGCGGAACAAGAGCGGCTTTCGATTGTACGGCTTATGGCAAAGTTACCAACTATTGCTGCATGGGCTTACAAAAACCATATGGGACATCCTGTTAACTACCCTCAAAACCGGTTAAGCTATTGTGCAAACTTTATGCACATGATGTTTGCATTACCTGTAGAAGAGTATGTAGTTAATCCTGTAATTGAAGATGCGCTTAATACACTTTTAATTCTACATGCAGATCACGAACAAAACTGTTCTACCTCAACAGTAAGACTGGTTGGTTCGTCTCATGCAAGTCTATATTCTTCTATTTCTGCAGGTATCAATGCATTGTGGGGACCATTACATGGGGGTGCTAATCAGGAAGTAATTGAAATGCTGGAAGAGATTAAAGCAGATGGTGGCGATGTTAAAAAATATGTTGAAATGGCAAAAAATGCCAAGACAACAGGTTTCCGTCTATTCGGTTTCGGGCACAGAGTTTACAAAAACTTTGATCCAAGAGCTAAAATAATCAAAAAGGCTGCAGACAAAGTATTAAGTTCATTGGGTATCAATGATCCGGTTTTGGAAATTGCCAAACAGTTGGAAGAAGCAGCTTTAACAGATCCATACTTTGTTGAGCGCAAGTTGTATCCGAATGTTGATTTCTATTCTGGAATCATTTATCGTGCTTTGGGTATCCCAACCAACATGTTTACTGTTATGTTTGCGTTAGGCCGCTTACCGGGCTGGATTGCTCAATGGAAAGAAATGCGTGAAACCAAAGAACCAATAGGACGTCCACGTCAGGTGTATGTAGGTCATCCCAAGCGCGATTACCTTGACATCAACAGCAGATCAGCTAAATAATGCGATCATAAAACTAAAAACCTATAGAATACGTTACCTATAAAAAAGCGTAATAAGAGATCTCTTATTACGCTTTTTTATATTACAGGATTTTCATTTTACTTATTCTGCTATGGACTCGCTTGTAAAATCTGCTTCGACTGATATCCGCTCTCTAACTATTAATCAGGAAATACTTCTGTTTGATGGAGTCTGTAATCTATGCAATGGAGCTGTTCAGTTTATTCTGGATCATGAAAAACCTAACTCACAGCTTACATTCACATCTCTTCAATCTCAAACAGGACAAACGTTACTTCAAAAATTCAATCTGTCGACACAACAATTTGATTCCCTGGTGTTAGTGGTTGGCGAACGATTTTATACAGAATCCACAGCAGCTCTCAGACTAGCCCGAAAACTAAAGAGAATCTGGTCCTGGCTTTACTGGTTAATTATAATTCCGAAACCTATACGCGACTGGGGATACAAACTAATTGCCAGAAACCGATACAAATGGTTCGGACAAAAGGAAAGCTGTATGATACCTACTCCAGAATTAAAAGCTCGTTTTCTGGACTAATACCTAATCATTTAGTTCAATCTTATTCAAATGGCTATTTTTGCGTCCGTAGCCAAAATAAATAATCAATCCTAATAGAAGCCATCCTATAGCCAACTGCTTTGATAAAGCACTCAATTGCCAGATTAATATCGTATTTAGGATCAATCCCAAAGGAGCTATAATATTGATGGCTGGAACTCTGAACGGACGTTCACGGTCTGGCTCACGTTTACGTAATAACCAGACAGCGATACATACAATGGCAAAGGCGAACAAAGTACCAAAACTGGTCATTTCTCCTAATACATCAATGGGTGTCAAAGCAGCAACCAAAGAAACTATCAAACCTACCAATAAAGTGCTTTTCCAGGGAGTTTTGAATCTGGGATGAATCGAATGAAAAAACGAAGGCAATAAACCATCTTTAGACATACTAAGAAAAACCCGGGTTTGACCAAGCATCATAACCAACATCACAGAAATCAATCCGGCTGTGGCAGCAAATGTAATAATATACACAGCCCACGTTTGCCCAACTTTATCAAAAGCATAGGCTACTGGTGCCTTTAACGCTTCTCCCACTATTTCCTTGTAGTTGATCATTCCAGTCAGGACAATGGAAACCAGCAGGTAAAGAACTGTGCAAAAGATTAAGGATACAATGATAGCAAAAGGAATATCTTTCCTGGGATTAACCGCTTCGCTTGCCTGAGTTGAAACCGCATCAAAACCTATGTAGGCAAAAAAGATAGCAGACGCCCCACTTACTATACCTCCCCAGCCATAGGCCTGACGTGGTGTACCATCTTCCCCATTAATAATGGAAGCTTCTGGGACAAATGGATGCCAGTTGCTGGGAACAACATAAAATATACCGACTATAATGACAAAAAGAACAGCAGTGACCTTCAAAACCACAATCAGATTGTTAGCACCGGCAGCTTCTTTAATTCCTTTCACCAGAATATAGGTCACAACCCATACAATCAACAAAGCGGGTAAGTTCAGGGCAAACATCGGTTTTTCCAGTCCTGCCTGCTGAGCATATATATTAGCTGAAAAAGGATCATTCCGTAACCAAAACGGAATGTCAAACCCAAGAAGGTGAACGAGTTTTACAAAATAGCCAGACCAGCTCACAGCCACTGTCATAGCACCCATAGCATATTCAAGTACCAGGCCCCACCCAATAACCCAGGCAAATAGTTCGCCAACAGTCCCATAAGCATAGGCATAGGCAGAACCCTCAACTGGCAGCATGGAGGCAAATTCACTGTAACATAGAGCAGCAAACACACAGCCAATGCCTGCAATCACAAATGAGAGAGCCAATGCAGGACCCGCATGATAGTGAGCCGCAGTTCCTGTAAAAACGAAGATACCTCCTCCTATTACAGCACCTATACCAATTGCCGTCAAGCTCCATTTGCCTAAAACTTTTCGTAATTCATTTTTCTTTATATCCTGTTCAAACAGATACAAAGGTTTCTTTCGAAAGAAACTTTTCTTTTGGGATGTTGAGACTTCTGTTTTCATACTATTTGTGAGGTAGGGTTTATAAATGGTGTTCAGAATACCATTGGTTACAATCGGATAACTACACTCAAAAAACGCAATCTGTTGCCAACCTAACACAGAAACAGAAGGGAAACCACAGGGAAAACAGAATATTTATCTAGATTCCGTCCAACAGAGCTAAGCATTAAAAACCTAAAAAACAGTTTATTAAGCAAATAGAGTCATCAGTAAGGATTGTCTGATATGCTCAAGGGCCGGTGTTGCTATTTTATTTGGTTCTTTTCCTGATAGTTTTCAGTAGATTTGGAAAAATACACTAAATGCCTATTTTTTATTGACACATTACCTATCTGTTGGTTTGACATTATAACGCCTTATGCCTGTTGTTAAAGTAAAAGAACTACCTGCTTACTATCACCTGCTGGATACTATCTGGCAAAAAAAATTCCATGTCTCTTTACGAGAGGATAAGAACCTCATTGAAAACAGAAAACATTTTCGGCAATACATTGCAAACAACTATGGCTTATATACCGGCGAGTTTGATTCCAAAAGATTTGAAGATATTTTTAATGGCATCCGAAACACAGAATATTTTCCGGATGCTATTGCTGAAAGCTCTGTTCCAATCAGCAATTATCCCGGCATTGAATTATTAGAAGCCTACTGCTGTGAATATTATCAAATGCCTGTTGGTGGACTATCCGAATTTAAAGAAGGAGCCAAAAGTGGACGTACCTGGCACAAATTCCTTTCAGACTATTATACCATTCACCCATCTGCCACCAAACACTCAGAGCTTACACCCAAAGTATTTGTCCTTTTTGGGATTAACTTTTGTTCGATAAGGCAGGTGCTACTTCTTGCACTTTCAACTCTAAGTCTGGTCTTTGTGATAGGAGTAGTTCTATATTTTTGTATACAGGGTGGATATCTTTCTTTTTTGTCACCACCTGACCAAATCATAGAGACTCATCAGAAGGGATACTATCTTAGCCTTTCTATTGCCTCACTGATTCAAAGCCTGATCATTCTGGTATTGATCATGATTTACTATTATGATGAAGACCTGGGAGGAAAAAAGTATGTAGACAATCTAGCAAGCAGTATCATAAAGACGACACTGGAGCAATTTCAGAGTGGGTGGATTGGAATATGGATTAGTTTGTTTTTTCTTTATTTATGGTTTGCCCTCAAATGGAGTATAGAGTCAGGCATGTTAGGAGATATAGAAATAGCTCAGTTACAAGGCAATGCAGCCGTTCTTGACAATCTTAAAAACCATTATCTTCAATTCAAAGGAATATCCTGGATTGTTGCAGACTTGCTGAATCTGATTGGCCCGGTCTTATACTTTTATCTTTATTTTATTCTGGATACCGAAAGTATAGCAACAGAACAACATCCTTCTCGTAATCAATTCTTTCTGTCGGTTATGAAAGTAATTCTGATCGTATCTGTTCTTTTGTTTATACTATCTCTATGCGACAGATTAGTATATCTGGGAGAATTTCAAAATCTGCCTACCCTGATCTATTCATTATTTACCTCAATTGCCATGTCTATGTTTTTTGGCAAACTCAGTTCACATTTCTTCAATACATCACCATCTGCCAGAGTTTTCTTTATTCCTCTATTTTATCTATATGCAGCCTTACAGGCTGTGTATGGTATGCTGGGCTTTAAGAATGTACATATTTCTGTTTCATTAATTACGATGGTATTTGTATTAAAGATCATCTTGTTCTTTTATATCAGCAAGCTTATTACCAAAAGAAAGGTTGATATGTACCTAACCAAGATACTAGATCGGGAATGATACGATCCAAGCAATTGATATGAATTAAGCAGCTTAGCTTAATTATCCAAAAACATAACACACGCAAAACAGATAACATTATCCAGGATAACGAAAAAATTAATTTGGATAACAATTTAAAACAACTCGATTCTGGCACATTGTTATTGCCGACTCTAACGTATTGACACACTAGATAAACTTTTTGCATCTATCTGGATAAATAAATTGAGTTCAAAACTACCAGGTGTCCACCACCTCGCCTGGCATTGTTGAGGACTGCTAGACCTCCCCTATTACCCTCTTTGCGCATAGTTCACTGCATCTCGTTTTTTAGCAAGGGCAAAGCAGCCAAGCCAATCAGCGAGGTGTTTGCGGTTAACTCCAATCACTTTTCATTTTGATCAGAGTTCCGATCGTTTTCCATTTTGTGCAGAATTCACGGCAAGCAGAGTCGTGCGCATAACTCACGGCACGGGAAGCCTTGCGCTTTATTCACGGCAAAACTTTTTTTGAGCGGAACTCACTGCAACACTTTGCTTGCATGATAGCATTATGGGCGATTGACGGCGTACTTACAATATCGGATATATCTCAAACCAGGTTTGTGGGAAGCTAGGCACACTCATGAGGCAGTCACGACCACACCAAAGGCAGATATGGTGTAGGTGAAACACAGAGGGGCATTTTGGAGGGCAATTGATTTTGTTTGGTTCAGAAAATGCCTGACCTTTTATTTTTTCAATCCGTACCATCCATGATTCAGATAATTGTGTTTTTAGCACTTCAAACTGTACTTTCTCTCTTTTGGGGTAAGACGGGGTAGGATGTGGGTAATATCTGGGGTAAGATTAAGTACCTGACAATGAGGCGGGGTAAGATTCTCTCTATATTATATATATAAATATTATATTCTATTTATAGTATATATAGCTCTCTGTTTCCTCTTTTTTCTGTATCTTCTGGAAGTGTTTCAGGCCAAAAAAACGACCCATCTCACCCCGTCTCATTGTCAGGTAGTTACATCTATCCCCAATCCTTCCCCTATCTTTCCACGTTTACCCCGCTTCTTGTAGAAAGCATCTTTCCTTGACCCAATACCCATAGCGTTTGGTTTTATTACTTCACTGGATGGCTTTAGCCCACGTAAGAATTGCTTCTGTAATCTATGTCCTTACTGCTTCACAAGATCCCTCCCAAATCAACTATTCAACATTTTGTGGCAGGAGTCTTTTTAACAAGCTCAGAAGCCCTTAAGAAGACCTCAGACAGGCTTCCAAGCATTGAGTACATAGGCATCATTCCAGAAGGTCCATTCCATTCTACAGGAGAACCTGAAAACCTCCTGCATTTGGCCTCTGAGGCTATCTGTTGTTTGAGCTGCCAAAGTATTGGTAATTTCCAGCATTTGGGTAACCAGGGTATCAAATTCATCTCCGGCATAGGTATCAATCCATTGCTGATAAGGATTAGGAGTAGCAGCATGTTTCAGTATATACTTTCCCACTTCCCGGTAAATCCAGAAACAAGGCAGTACGGCGGCTACTCCAACTTCCAATGGCTGAATAGCAGTAGTGGATACTAAGAAATGAGTATAGGCAAAGCACCCAGGCATCTTTTCCGGCCCCCCTGTAATGTTATATAAACGAAAATAATTTTCGTGTAAGGCTTTTTCTACGATTACTGCCCCCTGAGCAAACTGAAGGAATTGTAACATGTGCGACTGATCAGTAGCTTTAACAGCCAAAAGAGCTAAAGCTTTGCCAAAATCAGCCAGATACAGAGCATCCTGCTGGATATAATACCGAAACTTCTCCTCCGGCAAACAACCATCAGATAACTGTTGGATAAAATCAGTATTAGTTATAAAGTTGTAAATATCCAGATTATTATTCCAAAGACTTTCCGAAAAGGTACTCATATAAAACTAAGAGAATAAAAGAGTCTACTATGAAGCATGTGAGAGAACTTCAATAGCTAAAAATTGTTTTATGACCAGTATGAAAAGAAATGATGCACCGGACCATGTCCTGATCCGAGTGTATATTCAGCACCCGCTTTCAATGCATTTGTCAGATATTCCTTAGCTGCAACAACAGCCTCAGATACAGACAATCCGTTTGCCAGCCCAGCTGCAATCGCAGACGAAAGAGTACAGCCCGTCCCATGAGAATTAACAGTATGGACACGTTCCGAGGTAAGCGTGCTTAACTGGTCAGTTTGTGCATGATATAAAATATCAACACTTTCATTGCCTTCCAGATGTCCGCCTTTCAATAAAATATATCCCTGAGTTAACTGAGCCAGTTCAATAACCGACTCTTTCATTTCTGTTATATCCTGAATATTCTTACCTGTCAATACAGCAGCTTCGGGTAAGTTGGGAGTAATAACAGTTGCGATAGGAAGTAAATATCTTTTTAGGCTTTCAATCGCCTCATCCTGTAGTAGCTTGTCGCCACTTTTAGCAACCATAACAGGGTCCAGCACAATATTTCTAACTCGGTATCCCTGTAACGTTTCGGCAATCGCTTCAATAATATCGGCACGATGAATCATTCCTATTTTCACAGCATCTGTACCAATATCTGTCAAAACGGCTTCCAGTTGTGCTACAACAAAATCATCAGATACAGAAGAGATAGCAGTTACTGATTGGGTATTTTGCGCAGTTAATGCAGTGATAACAGACATCCCATAACACCCCAATGCAGCAAACGTTTTCAAATCAGCCTGAATGCCTGCACCTCCTCCACTGTCTGAACCAGCAATTGTCAATACACGTTTATAGCTTTTCATGCGTTTTCGATAAGTTGAATTAAAGTTCGTGTTGCATCATACGGAGACGCGGTTCCACAAATGGCAGAGACAACGGCAACTCCCGTTACACCCGTTTGGATAACTTGTTGAATATTTGTCTGATTAATCCCCCCAATAGCGTATGTACTATGTTTGGTTTGTGTACACAGACTTCTTAACCCTTCAATACCTAGTTCAGAAGTTGTGTCCAGTTTTGTGGTTGTCGAAAAGATAGACGCAATTCCTACATAATCTACATCCAGAGCATTGGCAGCAGTTAGCTCAGGCAAATTGTTAACAGACAAACCAATAATTTTTGTATAGCCCATTAGTTCTCTTGCTTGAGTATAAGACATATCATCTTGTCCAATATGTACCCCATCTGCATCAACCGCCACAGCAACCTCTACTCGATCATTGATGATCAGTTTAGCATTATACATTCGGGTAATAGCCAACACCTTATGAGCCAAGGCAATAAAATCTTCTGTTGACAGATCTTTTTCCCGTAACTGAACCCAATTTACACCAGCCTTACACGCTTGCTCGACAACATATTCAACATTGTATCCTGCCTGTTGACAAATAAGACTATCTGTTACTAAATATAATTTTGACATACTTTATTCTCCCCTGGCTATCCTATAAGAGTACCCAAATAGTAAGTTAACATAATAATTGATATAACGACAGGAATACCTTTCCTATTTATGATGTTACTTGCAAACGATACAGAATATCGTCTCCTGTTAACTTATGCAGCGTATCTAAGAAATTAATCTGAAGACTGCCAGGATATGGATTTTTCTCTGCTGCGATTTCCCCACTTATTCCCATAACAGCCATTGCATGAGCAGCAGCTTCAAAGTAATTTGGATTAATAGCGACAAATGCCCCAATCAATGCAGTAGCAGTGCATCCCATTCCAGTCACCTTAGACATAAGGGGATGTCCGTTTGCAATGGATACCATATTATCCTGATATATAATAAAATCGGTGGCCCCACTGATAACAACTGTAGAGTTATACTTCTTACTTAAAAAATAAGCAGCATTCAGAGCAGCTTCAGACCCATAAATACTATCCACGCCCTTTGTTTGAGCATCCAGTCCGGCTAGAGCCATTATTTCTGAAGCGTTTCCACGAATGACAGAAGGTGGTGTAGCTTGGATTAATTGAGTGCTGACTTGATTCCGATAAGACGTAGCCCCCACTCCTACCGGATCAAATACGATGGGCTTGTTGAGTTTATGTGCCTGTTTCATTGCCAATTCCATTCCACCCACAAAATTTGCATCCAGTGTACCTATATTAACAACCAATGCCTGTGAAATGGACACAAACTCTTCCACTTCTTCTGTTGCATGCACCATAGCTGGAGATGCACCTATTGCCAGTAAAGCATTGGCAGTAGTATTCATAACCACAAAGTTGGTAATATTATGTATTAAGGGTTGGGCAGATCGAATGGCCTGGATATCACGCCAGATTTGATGCGGATTGAGTTGCATGTTATTCCGTTTATTTGTCCAAAATAACAACTCAGGGGATGACAAAACCGCATCCAACTTTTTCCTACGACCGTATGAACGGTATCAGGTTATGAGGGTTTGATCTCAGTCAGTAAAAAAATACTGACACCCCTAAAGTTGACAATGCCAAAAGTAAGCGAAACGAATGGAAATACAAATATTTCCTCAGTTCATATCACAATTCTATAGAATGAGGAAGGGCTATTCGTAAAAATGTAGGTAGGATTGTCTGATAAGTAAATGCTATTTTATCCGGATCTGCCAGATAACGTATCATTTCGTGATACTTATCAATTCCATAGTTGGCAATAATAATCTCTCTTTTATCTTTTGTATCCAGGTGACGCAACATACCAGCCGCATCAATCTCAGGGTGAAATTGCGTTCCAAAGAAAGCTTCATCGAAACGAATAGCCATTACAGCCCGCTCCAGATCAATAAGAGGTCTTAGCTTTTCATAACAGAGAATCTGCCCACCCCACTCTTTCAGTTTTATTTCATTAATCTGGGTTACTTGCCAGTCCCGGCTATCTACCACCCAAAATGGATCATCCAGATTTTCAAAGTATAATTCCTGAAGTCCATGAACAGTACGATGCACAGGAAAAATACCGAAGGCATGTGATTTACGCTGAGTGAGAACACCTAATTCAAAATATCGACAGAAAATCTGAAAGGAATGGCTTATCAGAAAAACGTATTTTTTATGTTCAGGAAATCTTCTGTTGTAATCACGAAGGTTATTCATCAATTCAAAAAACAAAAGCTCCCATTCTGTCCCTTCACTTTCTACAGGACTACCGGGACCACCTGTAGAAATATACAGATCATAACTCAGATCAGGTATTTCGTTTTTCTGTCTTACATCAAAAATAGTAAAAGAAACATCTACAGTAGTAGTTTGAGCAAAAGATAACATTAATTCTTTTATACACCGTATTCCTTCATTGGCTGATCCATCATACAAATCCAGAATAGCAATTCTCATATCTTTCATTATTTTTTACTTACTATAGAATATTATCAAGACAGAACTATTTGCAAATAAACACATAGTCAGAAAAAAAGCTTCTCAAAAGCGACAAAAATATAACATAAGTACAACTATTCCATGTAAATAACGATTCTATTTGTATAACACTGTATCAAAAATCTTTACCATCCTAACGAATCCTATTATTATCCATTATTTATCCATATATTATCCAAAAAATTAATCAAAATCAATACTTAACATAATTATAACTATAACCACAGAAAAAGTTTTCACGTGAAAAGCTTAAAACAAACGAATAAACTAGTAATCAATAGTTTACAGCGAAAACACGTTGTACCGACCCAACATAAAGCTCTAGCAGAGTTAATATAGATTAGAGTTATTATAGAAATGTAGAGATGGCAGACAAAGTAACTAATGAAATATCGCTACCAGTTAATGAGTACACTGGTAGCCAAAACATAGAAGACTCTACGAAAACTTGCAAGTCCTACTTCTCCAAAAACAAGATTTTTTTGAGGCGGCGTTTACTATTTTTTCAGTAAATTAACCTTCTATCTATTCCAGACAAATCAAATATTAAATAAAAATAATACAATAAAAAAGTAATATAAACAAACAAAACAAAAAATATACGGCTGAAAAACAAATACTTATCTATTCATATCAATTACTCATGTTTACATATATAGCCATTATACAACTAAAGAAAAGTAAACGGCCATAAATTACATTTCAATTGCTACCCGTATCAATACTTGTAATTATCATACATAGTAGTAAATTCGGACTTGTAAAAATTCATTTGGATACTGGCTTATAAAGTTGCGTGGTTGTACCTCGGACTATATCCAACCAGCATAGAAACAATTAATTTACTATACGATGAAATATGACATTCTTGTTGTAGGAGGAGGAATTGTAGGATTAGCTACAGCACTTCGTCTAAAGAAAAACAAACCTGACCTAAAAATTATTCTTCTTGAAAAAGAAAAGCAATTAGCCAAACATCAGACAGGTAATAATAGTGGGGTGATCCATTCGGGCATCTACTATAAACCTGGTAGTCTAAAAGCTACTAATTGTATCAATGGGTACAATGAACTACTTGAGTTCTGCAGAGAGAATGATATAAAATTTGACCTGTGTGGCAAGATTATAGTAGCAACAAGCCAGGAAGAACTTCCTGCACTGGAAAATATCTATAATCGCGGTATTCAAAACGGACTTACAGATATCCGAAAAATTTCACAGGCAGAGATTCGGGAACATGAACCACACTGTAGTGGCATTTCTGGAATCTGGGTTCCTTACACAGGCATCATTGACTATACAGACGTATCTTATAAATATGCAGAAGTTTTCAAAAAGCTAGGAGGCGAAATTCTGCATGAACAAAAAGTACTGGATATTAAACCTGGAAGCACTTCAACAGAAGTAATTACAGATAAACAAACCTTTGAGACTAAGTTGGTTATCAACTGTGCTGGCCTATTCTCTGACAAGATTGCAGCTCTCACTCACAAAAATATCAATGTCCGGATTATCCCCTTCCGAGGAGAGTATTACGAAATAAAGAAAGAGAAAGAATACCTGGTGAAAGGACTTATCTATCCCGTTCCTGATCCTAATTTCCCATTCCTGGGTGTTCACTTCACACGTATGGTCAAAGGTGGAGTTGAAGCTGGTCCAAATGCTGTATTTTCGTTTAAACGTGAAGGATATAAAAAAACAGACTTTAACTGGAGTGATTTTTCAGAGTCAATTGCATGGCCAGGATTCCGTAAGGTAGCAGCCAAATACTGGCGTACCGGTTTGGGAGAATATTATCGTTCTTTTTCCAAAGCAGCTTTTACAAAAGCACTCCAAAAACTTATCCCTGAAATTCAGGAAAATGATCTCATTCCAGGAAATGCTGGAGTACGGGCACAAGCTTGCGACCGAACAGGTGGTTTGATCGATGATTTCATGATTTTAGAAGATAAGCATATCATAAATGTTTGTAATGCCCCCTCTCCTGCTGCCACGTCCTCTCTTTCGATAGGAAAAACAGTTGCAGAAATGGCTTTGCAACGGTTTAATTCTGAGAAAAAAGAGATCGTCCTTAATTAATATACTATTGGTTACTGTACTAGTAAAATCTTTTCCTCTGGCTGTGAAGTTGGTAAGTAGAAGATTAGGGGAATTGTACGACTTTTTTTGAATTTATTTTAGTTTTTTTCATAAACCCCTACCTCATCTTTACAACTATTCCCTTATGAAAGCAGTTATTTTTGCTGGTGGATTTGGTACTCGTATCAGCGAAGAAAGTGGTATCCGTCCAAAACCTATGGTTGAAATTGGTGGCAAACCTATTCTTTGGCACATTCTTAAAATTTATTCACACCATGGAATTAATGATTTTGTAATTTGCTGCGGATACAAGCAACATATTATAAAAGATTATTTTGCAGATTATTATCTGTTAAACTCTGATGTTACCTTTGACCTGCGTACCAATACTATGTCTATCCATAGAACTCCCAAAGAGTCATGGAAGGTTACATTAGTAGATACAGGAGAAGACACAATGACAGGAGGTCGTTTGAAACGGGTGGAAGAATATGTAGGTAATAGTAGTTTTTGCCTTACCTATGGTGATGGTGTAAGTAATGTAAATATCACTGAACTGGTTGAATATCATAAGAAAGGAAACAAACTAGCTACATTAACAGCTGTTCAGCAACCAGGCCGTTTTGGTGCATTTACACTAACAGATGAAGATACCTCTATTCACTCATTTAAAGAAAAACCAACAGGTGATGGTGGTGCTCCATGGATCAATGGCGGTTTCTTTGTATTGGAACCTGGCATCTTTAAGTATCTGAAAGATGATACAACAATCTGGGAACGTGAGCCTATGGAAAAATTAGCAGAAGATGGTCAGCTGCAAGCTTATCGCCATACAGGATTCTGGCAACCAATGGATACACTTCGTGATAAAGTCGTACTGGAAGAAATGTGGCATCAGAAGAAAGCTCCCTGGAAAGTATGGCAATAGTTGTCTATTATTATATATATAGCAATTCATAATACCTGTTCAATCATTCAAATCTTACTAACAATCTACTTTACATGAAAATCCTCATTACTGGAAATATGGGCTATGTAGGTCCTGGAGTAGTAGCACATCTACGTAGTGTATTTCCTCAAGCGACATTGATTGGATATGATATGGCATACTTTGCCAATTGTTTAACCAATGCCGATTTCCTACCTGAAAGCAAACTGGATGAACAATTATTTGGTGATATCCGTAACGTTCCGGCTTCTATTCTGGAAGGTGTAGATGCGGTTGTCCATTTGGCAGCAGTTTCTAACGATCCAATGGGCAACAAATATGAAGAGGTAACGATTGATGTAAACCATAAATCGAGTATTGCGCTGGCTGAAAAAGCAAAAGCAGCAGGTGTTAAATCATTTATATTTGCATCTAGTTGTAGTGTATATGGTGCAGGTGGAGAAGGTGCGAAAACAGAAGATTCTGAATTAAATCCGTTAACAGCCTATGCTCGTTCTAAAATATTCACAGAACGCGATCTTAAACCGCTGGCAGACAGTAACTTTACAATTACATGTCTACGTTTTGCGACAGCATGTGGTATGAGTAACCGTCTTCGTTTGGACTTAGTTTTAAATGATTTTGTTGCAGGTGCTGTAACTTCTAAACAAATCACGATACTAAGTGATGGTACACCATGGAGACCATTGATTAACGTAAAAGATATGGCTATTGCTATTGAATGGGCAATTGAACGTCCAGCTTCTAATGGGGGTGAATTTTTAGCAATTAATACAGGCAGTAATGTCTGGAATTATCAGGTAAAAGAAATTGCAGAAGCAGTAGCACAGATTATACCAGGTACACAAGTATCGATAAACCAGGAAGCACCTCCAGACAAACGTTCTTATCGTGTAAACTTTGATTTGTACGCAAAGCTGGCACCTAATCACCAGGTAAAAAGAACATTGATAGACACCATTGAGGAACTGAAAGAAAATCTGGAAGCAATGGGCTTTGCAGATGGCAACTTCCGTAACTCTCAACTAATGCGCTTAAAAGTACTGAACACACTCCAGGACAAGCAATTAATTGACAGTCAACTTGTCTGGGCAAAATAATTAGTGACACCATAGGGAGTTTTATATTTCTCAGATGTAAAACTCCCTGTATCTGTACTCTAAAGCAAACCAACCTATAAACCAACTTACGCAGCTAATGATATTCACAGAAACAGAACTTAAAGGGGCCTTTATTTTAGAAATCAAGAAATTAGAGGACGAACGTGGTTTTTTTGGCCGTTCATGGTGTAAACGCGAAATGGAAGAACATGGACTGAACGGTAATGTAGTACAAACCAATGTTTCCTATAATAAAGTAAAAGGTACTTTTCGTGGAATGCACTTTCAACGGGCTCCTCATCAGGAAACAAAGCTGGTACGTTGTACAAAAGGAGCTATTCTGGATGTGATTATCGATCTTCGTCCGGCCTCCCCTACCTACAAAAAGTGGATTGCAGTTGAGCTAACTGAGAAAAACCACAAAATGCTATATGTACCTGAAGACTTTGCACATGGTTTTGTAACTTTAGAAGATGAGACAGAAGTAACATATCAGGTTACTCAATTCTACACTCCTGGTGCTGAAGGAGGTCTTCGCTGGAATGATCCGGCGTTTGGCATCCAACTGCCTATAACTCCAACAGTTATTTCGGCCAAAGATGCAGCTTGGGCTGATTTTAATGAAACTATTCTAGCTCCAGTAGGATAAGCAAATCTGTAAGAAACGAGTGTAATGTCTTAACCATAAAAATTCTCTGTATGATTATTGTTGATAGTGCATTAGAAAAAAGACATAGCGAAGGGAATCCTATTCGGGTAGCTATGGTAGGGGCCGGATTTATGGCCAGAGGTATTGCGTTGCAAATCTGCCAGTTTGTAAAAGGAATGGAGCTGGTAGCTATTTCCAATCGGACACTGGAAACTGCCAAAAGAGCTTATCGTGAAGCAGGAATCGCTGAATCTGATATAGTAGAAGTAGGTACTACAGCTCAACTGGAAGAATCTATATCCCGCAAAAAATTTGCAGTAACTGACAACCCATTTCTTTTATGTGAAGCAGGTCAGGTAGATGCGGTGATGGAAGTAACTGGTCATATTGAATATGGGGCACGGGTTGTAATGCATGCTATCAAAAACGGCAAGCATGTCATTTTGATGAATGCGGAAGTTGATGGAACAATCGGTTCCATCCTGAAAACGTATGCAGACAAAGCAGGTGTTGTTTATACAGTAGCAGATGGAGATCAGCCAGGTGTAATTATGAACCTTTATCGGTTTGTAAAAGGAATTGGTGTACGTCCAGTACTTTTGGGTAATATCAAAGGGCTACATGATCCATACCGCAATCCTACAACACAAAAAGGATTTGCAGAAAAATGGGGACAAAATCCTGCCATGGTAACCTCATTTGCAGATGGAACCAAAATCTCTTACGAACAAGCTTGTGTTGCCAATGCAACAGGAATGAAAGTCGGCAAACGTGGTATGTTTGGCCCAACAATGGAAGCAGGAACTCCAATTGAGAAAACAACCAAACTATTCCCTGAATTATATGATCTGGATGAGTGGCTGGCTGGTCCTGGAATTGTAGATTATGTAGTGGGTGCAGCTCCGGGTCCGGGCGTTTTTGTTTTGGGTACACACGAACACCCAACCATGCGTCATTACCTGAATTTGTACAAGTTAGGAGAAGGACCACTTTACTGCTTCTATACTCCATATCACTTGTGCCATTTTGAAATCCACAATACAGTTGCACGCGCTGTCCTTTTCAACGATGCAAATCTTGCTCCTATTGGCACACCAACAGTAGAAGTTGTAACTACAGCTAAAATAGATTTGAAATCTGGAGAAAAGTTAGATGGACTAGGAGAATATATGACGTATGGCTTAGCTGAAAATTATGATATAGCTCGTGCGGAAAATCTATTGCCAATTGGTCTTGCAGAAGGTGCTATTTTGAAAACAGACCTTCCAAAAGATAAGGTTCTTACTTTTGATGATGTTATTTTACCAGAAGGTTTACTGAGTGTTGAACTTTACAAAGAACAACTAGCCAAGTTCCCTCCTGCTTCTATCAAAGTAACAGCATAGAATATAGATTACTTTTTATAAAACGGATGTGCCCTTAGTATAAGTTGCACATCCGTTTTTTTATTTACATCTACCGGATATTATGTTTCGCTTTGTATTGATCAATCAATGCAACCTCCTGTGGGTATAATTTCTGAACAGCATACACCTTTACATTGGTAATTGTCATCTCATCCAACACATCCACAACATTCTGATAAGATGCCTGTTCTGTTGGCTTGATAATAAAGATGGCATCTTTGTGGATTGCAGCTCCTTTCTTGACCATTTCAAGCGCTAGTTTGCGCAAACCGCTGGCAGAGTAATCGGTTTTGAAAACCTGAGGATCCTCTGCACCCTGATAGTAATACAACAGATTATTTTTATCAAGGACCAAGGTTGTAGTAACTTTATCCATAACGGCAGCCTCTTTATCTTTAGATTTTTCTGGCATAGTCAACTTCATTATTTTTGGTTTTAGGAAAGTAGTAGTTAACATAAAAAAAGTTACAAGTAAAAAAGCCAGATCAACCATTGGAGTCATATCAATCCGAACGGATTTTATTCTGGAATTTTTAGTATTGGATATCTCTGCCATAAAATTGTGAATTAATAGTGAGTAAGTATTTGAAATACATTCTACAGCATGGATGCAAAAAAATAGACATTTCCATAAATAGTTTTATTTTTTCTTTTTGTTGAGGAAGTATAGAAAAAAAATATCTATTCATTCATTATTTGTCGAATATTTGACCGAACAGTCGATAAAAAAGGCCCGCGTGTATAATAGGGCTGAAAAAGTCTACTATTTATCTTTTCTTTGTTAAGCGTTGGCATCAAGAAACGCTTTTTTAGTCATTTTGCTTTAGAGGCTAAAATAGAAAAGACGCAGATATCTTATCTGCGTCTTTTTTTTATTCCTTGAAAGTTATTTCTTAGAACTCCTCCATCAAAAATACCTATTTTGTGGTATTGACAAGTTCCAAACAGAATATCAACTTTGATTTCATCCTCAGTTCTTTGAGACCAGCCCATTCAATAATTCCAATATTCTAAACTATTTAACATTTTATCCATCATGGCAAACAATACCATTGGAACGTTCATTTCACCTACACAAGCTGCCTCTAATCTTTTGGCTTTTTTCAATGACAATAAACTGGATCCTAACAACCCAACAGTTGTTAGCGGACATATTCTTGGGCTAACAAAAATAAAAGAATTCTTGCAAAAAATTGAGGCTTATAATGCAGCCAATCCTGCACTCCCTATTGATGGAGTACGTACATATCAAGCCAGGTCAGTACAAACTATTAATGGAAGTTCTCAAACTGTCGATGATATTTTTCTAATGCCTATCTTATCAGATGGTACAGATTTATATCCTGTATATCCAGAAACAACAGCCGCTAAAGTAACCGCAACAGGTGATGATGGCGTAATATTAGGAAACAGTCGCCCCTGCCCCAATCTTTGTGGAGGAGGTGCATAATTTTTTCTTTCTGACTCTGACAAGCTTGTCAGAGTCAGAATTGATATTATTGAAGAATAACTATCGATTCCTATGATTTCTCATTTATTAAATATAAGCCTGAAGACAGTTTCTATTTGGATTGCCAATCTGTCGGATATATCTGATCTTTTTCCGGTTATAGTAATAATTCTGGTAGGAAGAAAAATAATTCCTCTGTTTGGATTAGGATTTTTTTTTTAATTTCTTCAGCCTTAAAACTTTTTACTCTCATTACAGCAGAATTTACCATCAACAATATGCCAGTATATCATCTGCTGGCTTTCATCGAACTTGTATTCTTACCTTTCTTTTATTACAAACTTTTATCTGCAAAACCTATCTATCTGTATGGACTTGGTGTGTTGATACTATTTAATTTTTTACATACTCTACTCACAGGTGACTTGTATAAATTTAATCAGGTAGCCTGGTCCATAAATGCACTAGTATTTATAATACTTGGTTTTGTCTATTATTATCAACTGTATGAACAGTCCGAACCTATCCTGGTAGAAAAACATCCCATGTTTTTTATCAATGCGGGTATCCTTGTCTATGCATCAGGCTCTTTTTTTACGTATCTTTTAGGATGGGAAATCCTTTCCAAAGAAGCTTCTGGCATCTTTCATAACGCATGGATTATTCAATCTTTCTCAAATGTGGCAAAAAATATAATAATAGCCTACGGTCTATGGCTCAGCAGACAAATGTAACCGATTTTTTAATACTTATTATTGGCACTCTTACAACTGTACTCACAGTATCAGGGGTTATATTTTTTGCTTTTATATTTCAACGTAAACTTTATCGGAAGCAAGCTGAATTCCGGGAAATTGAAAAATTATTAAAAAAAGAAGAACTACAATCTGCCTATGCTCTCATTGAAGGCAGAGAATCAGAGAGAAAGCGAATTGCAGAAGATCTACATGATAATCTGGGTAGCCTTTTAGCCACTCTCAAGATATATATTGATACTTTAAGAAACCAAGAAGTCAAACATGAAGAAAAACAACTTCTTACCAACGACCAATCTGACATTTATTCTATTTCCCTATATAAAGATAATCGGACAGCACTTATTCAGAAAATACACTCACTGGTAGAAGCGGCAGCGCGTGAAACCAGAAGAATCTCCCATGATCTTGACTCTGGTTTACTCCAATATGGAGGATTTCAGGCAGCTATTGAACAATTGATTGAAGCCATTAATAATTCGCAAAAACTCTTCATTGAAACTGTAATTGATATTACAGATCCATTAGATGATGAATTAAGTTTAAATGTATATCGTATCATTCAGGAATTATTTGCCAACACACTCAAACATGCACATGCAACAAAAGTCCGGATTGAAATCACACAAATACCCAGAGAGTATATAAGTATCATTTTTGAAGATAATGGTAAAGGTTTCAATAGCGAGCAAGTAAAAAAAGGAATAGGTTTACAACATATTTACTCTCGTGTGGAACGATTTTATGGGCATGTAACCATTGACTCCTCTTCTGAATTTGGTAGTACCTTCATCATTGAAATCCCTTTCAATCATCCTTTTTCCGTTTAATACCAAAAGTATTAAAAATAAGATACATACGGGTAAAATTAGTTCTAAAAAGACTACGATAATTGCCACATTTATTTGTATATTTCATACTGTCTACACATCACTTCAGTTCGTGTCTCTGGCAGATATACCATATAGATCTGCATAACAGTCGATTCTAAAATTTCCTCACCCACTCCAGACTTACAATAAAGTTCACATTGTTCTTCAAATTAAAAGTAGTTCCTACATTCAAAATTTGAGTTAATCCGGGTTAGTTAGTAAAAACATTTCGTAAAGTTGTATTTTATATACTGACAAGCTTGCATAAATCTATGAAATAATGTAATATACTCTGACAGAACTATCCTCATACAAAATCAATTTATTACACCACTTGTCTATGAAAATCTGTTTAGCTGATGATCATCCTATATTGATAGACTCTCTGGTAGGTCTACTTGAATCAACAGGCATTCACCAGGTAGTTGGCAAAGCATATCATGGCGAGGAGTTGCTTCAGTTATTACCTGTTATAAAGCCTGATATAGTTATTGTTGACATTAACATGCCAGGAATGAATGGAATAACATGCAGTAAATGGATCAAGAAAAATTACCCCAGCATCAAAATACTGATTCTGACTATGTACAACAGCAGGTCACTTATTAATCAATTAGTTGAAATTGGTATAGATGGGTGTCTTTTAAAAAGTGGTAATAGTCAGGAGTTGTTAAATGCTATAGATCGGTTGCAGATCAATAAGTCTTATTTTGATACAATCGGAGATTTTAAAGCAGAAGTAAGAATGGAAGCAGAACCAGACTCACATGCGTTTCGCCTTAGTGACCGCGAAATCGAAATAGTTCGTCTTATTGCACTTGGATCAACCAGTTCTGCTATTTCTGAAAAATTATTTATATCTGAGCATACAGTAAAAACACATCGAAAAAATATCTTCAAAAAGCTGGATATTAGTAATGTAAGTCAGCTTACTCGCTATGCAATGGAACTGGGTATATTATCTTAAAAGATGTCAAAGAATAAATACTTATCTATACCCAATCTCACATTCACCCGAATTCATATTATCAGCATTTTTAATCTGTAAGCCATGATAAAATACAGAAGGCTTTTCTGAATCTAAATCCCATTTGCCATCTTTAACTAATGCATCTTCCAATGCCTTGTAATCTTCTGAACTGATAGTAATACAAGTGGCGTTCAGGATATCTGTACTGGAAGTCCACTTATCCTGTATCATTTTTTTTATTTGATCAATATATGTCTTCGGATGTACTGCTTCGGGAGTATCGATAAAATCGTTAATTGAGATCTGCTCGTTTGTCATATGGAAAAAGTTTTGTCTGGTCAAATATAAAATCTTTTTTATTGAAATGCATATAGTCTTTTCTTTGTTAAGCGATTCCCGTTCATCTGAAATGAACGGGGATTTTTTCTGAAAAGATTTTGTTATTCTTTTAAAGAAAGGAAAATCTATCCATGGAAAAAAAAGTAATAAATGTTGATTTTGTAGTTGATAATCCAAATTTGTATCGCATAGCATGGAAATCCAGGACAACAAATTTTTATGGATGTGGTATGTATGCTTGTACCAAAGAAGATGCACTCAATTCTGTTAGGGAATTAAACAAGATCTATCCAGATAGCCATCATTGGGTTGAACAAAATCCTCGCCTCAACTAATCAGTCATTTAAGATCGAACCAAGTTTCACAAAGACTCCACACACAAGTATAGTATGTGGAGTCTTTTTGACTTACATATGTTTGAAATTATAAAATCTATTCAGGAAGCAATCTTACTATTTTCTTTTTAAGATTTTGATATTTCATTGTTTGTTCCTCTGTACCATCACCAATTGTAATAACAGGAGGAAAAACTCTTTCATTTTTAATATCAATTTCAATAGAGATGTTGATCTGTGTATTGGTTTCTCCTTGTTCATAAAGGAGTTCCTGAATTTCATTAAGAGGTTGCTTATATTGAGATTTAACAGTCTGCTGGTACTGTTCTATTTTCCAGGTTGGTTGCCCTATAGTATTATATAATTTAAACTGTACATCCATTCTACTTATTCTTTTGCTTTTTTCTCTAATTCATCTGTCTCATCTTTGTCTTTACGTACCCGCTTTTTTATCTTTTTAATATCATGTATCACACTACCTAGGTCTCCTTCTATCTTTTCCAGACGAGCCTCTATCCTACTTTGTTTATCAATGATAAAATTCAGTTTATCAATAAGGGTAGACAATTGATCTTCAGTCATAAGCAGTGTGGTATAAATTAAAGAAAGAAACTCAAATATAATTTTTTACTTCATTTCATCCAAAATCAAATGAATATGAATTTACTACCAATAAAATAAAATCAGTTCCTTACAAGAGACTAACTTCTCCCAAAATATAAAATATCTGCCAGATTGTTAAATTCTATTTAATAATCTGGCAGGAAGGAAGGCATTCTGTTAGCCGTGTTGAAAGCTCTGCAGGTATTTCAATTCCTTCCATATTGAAGTAGGCCATATGGGTAAGATTGCAAACCTCAGAAGGGATTTTATGTAATGGATTATTACTAATATAAAGTGATTCAAGATGTATCAAATTTCCAATTTCCAGAGGAAGAGATTCTAATTTATTATTAAACACTAATAATTCCCTTAGATTAGTCAAATTACCAATCTCAACAGGAAGAGATTGTAATAAATTATTAAAAGCAGCTAGCTCTGTAAGATAGGTAAGATTACCAATTTCTCCTGGTAGAAAAATCAATTGATTGTCTGACAAAGAAAGTATTGAGAGTTGTCTACACTCCCCTATCTGAGGTGGTATCGAGTGTAGACGGTTTAAACTCAGCAAAAGTCTATTTAGTTTAGCAAGGTTCCCTATGAAAGCAGGAAGAGAAGTCAGTTGATTGTTGTATAAATGTAGTTCCTGAAGATTAACCAGATTTCCCACTTCGTCTGGTATTGCTTGGAGTTGGTTTCTGGTTAGGTCAAGCCAGGTGAGATTGATACACTTACCAATTTCTTTCGGTACTTTTACTAGTTGATTTGAACTAACCAAAAGCTTTTGCAAGTTCAAACAATTTCCAATCTCTACAGGAAGAGAGGTTAATTGGTTAAGAGATACATTTAACTCTTCAAGCCTTTTAAGACAACCTATTTCAGATGGCAACTGACTTATTTGATTCCCCTTAAGAAATAGCTTTCTGAGATTGAACAGATATTTAATCTGGCTGGGGATCTCTCTTAAATGGTATCCTGCAAGATCTATTTCTTCAATACAATGGATATCTAGTAGTCTTTGCAGAAACCAAGTATCATCAAATGTATCTACTTCAGGAGTAGATTGATTATTGGCTTCCAGCCAGGCAAACACTATAGATATATCCTTTTTAATATTCCCCAAAGTGAGATTTAAAGATTTGGCAATCTCAAGTCCAAGTACAATATTTTTTTCATCTCCTGAAAGAAGTAACTCCAGTACTTTCTCTTCGTTAGTATGTTCTGTTAACATAATAATTTTTCTAAGAACTTTTTTAATTGGGATCAGCATGACTGAGTCATCAACTATTGTATCTTACATTCAGTGGAAGATTAATTGGGTTACAATCATGATCAATGACAAAGATGGTGTAAACTTTTGATTGTACAGGAGGCTAAAGAAGGAACAAATAAAAAGCCGCTCTAAATAAAATATTTAGAGCGGCTTAAAGTCGGGGTGGTGTGATTCGAACACACGACCTCCACATCCCAAATGTGGCGCGATAACCGGGCTACGCTACACCCCGAAACTATGATTTTTCCAATTCAACCAGCGGAGAGAGAGGGATTCGAACCCTCGGTACGCTTTAACACGTACGACAGTTTAGCAAACTGCTCCTTTCGGCCTCTCAGGCATCTCTCCGAAATAGCCTGTAAAGATAAGCCTTTTAATTAAAAAAATCCTCTCTTCCTTTATTTATTAGAAGAAATAAGCCACTCAAGGAGAAAATAGAGTGGCTTATCAAAGTCGGGGTGGTGTGATTCGAACACACGACCTCCACATCCCAAATGTGGCGCGATAACCGGGCTACGCTACACCCCGAAACTATGATTTTTCCAATTCAACCAGCGGAGAGAGAGGGATTCGAACCCTCGGTACGCTTTAACACGTACGACAGTTTAGCAAACTGCTCCTTTCGGCCTCTCAGGCATCTCTCCGAAATGGTCTGCAAAGATAAAGAAAACATTTTCACTTCCGCAAACGTTTCACAATAAAAACCATAAAAAAAGTCCAAAAGCAAATACTAATCACCTGAAAGTCAGTAAAATATTTTTTTAACTTTTTTTCTACTTCACAAAAATCGGTTAATTAGAATACCTTTGCAGCCAAGAATACGTTCTTACTTTAAAAACTTATATACTTCATGAACTGGTATTATGAGATTACCTGGTGGGAATATGGGCTCATTGGACTTTTCATATTTTTCTATATTTTATACGTAATCAGAACCACCCGCAAGGCCAAACAAATGCACAGTTCAACAAGTGGTCTGGCAGCCAAGGCTATGATTCGCTTCATTTATTTTAGTCTGCTTATGATTGGGTTGCTGGGTCCAACCTTTGGCACTCTTCGTAAAGAAGTTAAAGCCGTTGGAAGAGATATTTACCTGGTTGTAGATCTTTCAAAATCAATGGATGCAACAGATATTGCACCTTCACGTCTTGAAAAAGTAAAATATGAATTAACTCGCTGGCTTCCCAACTTCTCATCAGATCGTATCGGGTTGATCATTTTCTCAAATGAAGCATTTGTTCAATGTCCCCTAACCTATGACCAGAATGCATTACGATTATTTATTGAAACATTACGTACAGATCTTGTAACTCAAAGCAGCACAGATCTGGCAGCAGCACTCAATCTGGCATTAAAACAACATCAGGACAAAAAAAATACATCAACCCAAAAACAGGCTAAAATTATTATTCTCATCACCGACGGGGAAGATTTTGGAGAAGAGGCCGAACAGATAGCTCACAAAATTGAGGAAGATGGACTAAAATTATTTACACTGGGTGTTGGAACCAAAACAGGAGGAAAAATACCAACAGCACATGGTTTTAAACAAACGCCAGGAGGAAAAACAGTAATCACAAAACTTGAAGCTGAGCATCTGCAATTATTGGCACAACATGCAAATGGACAATACTTTGAGTTAAGCCGTATACAGAATGACATTCCGGCTTTAACCTCTACTGTTTCTAAAGTTGAAGGACATTTACAAGACACCCGTAAAATTGATATCTCCTCTAATAAATACTACTATTTCTTAATTTGTGCCTTAATGTTATTAGTTATCGACATTATGATTGCAGTCACTACTATACATTTATAAAGATATTTTTCGTTTTTTTGTATCGGTGATCAGTGCCATATTTCGCCAACTGTTTAAATTATGGTTTTTTCTCCTAAATTCTGGCTTATTGTATTTGCAGTTTCCTGGCTTCCGAACTGGAATATTCTCAGTAAATCAGGTGAAATACGTGAATATAAATATCAAGCCAATCTAGCTTTCCAGCAGGGAAACTATGAAGAAGCACTCATATTTTACAAACATCTGTATGAAATTTTAAATGTGGGAGAAGAAGAAGTATTGGTAAACCTGGCCCATTGTTATTTCATTCAGAAAAAGCAAAAGCAAGCAACCGCATTATATCAAATAGCCAGTCAATCACCTCATCCAGCTGTTAAATCGCTCGCATGGCAGCAATTAGGTGTACTTGCTTACAACACCAAAAGATATGACTGGGCCTCTACCTGTTTTCGCAACTCTTTAAAATCAAATCCAAGAAATGAAGATGCCAGGTATAATTATGAATTAACTGAGAAACTCAGACGGCAGAACAAGCCCAAAACAAATCCTCAATCAGCCCCTGCACCAAAGCCACCTGATCCTCCCAAACCAGAATGGGAAGACAACGAAAACAATGCCGAAAGTGCCAATAACAGTCAGGTAGAACAAGATCCTTATGCCGAAACGGGTATGTCCAAAGAACAAGCAGATATACTCCTGGAAGCAATGAAGGACGCAGAGAAACAGTACATTCAACAACAAAAAAAGCAAGGCAAGAAAGCCAGCAACAATGCCAGACCTGATTGGTAAATTATTGCATCACGAAAATAAGGTTATCATTTCACATTTCTATCAATATTGTCTAGGTTTGTATCTGTAAAATACATTATAACTATATAGATTTTATTGTATTTAAAAATCATCAACAAGCTTATTCTATGAAAGAAGTATATATAGTTTCAGCAGTTAGAACTCCAATAGGTAGCTTTGGCGGGGTTTTATCCTCTTTTTCGGCCACTCAACTTGGATCATTTGCCATTAAAGGCGCTCTTGAAAAAGCTGGAATAGCCCCCAATCAGGTTCAGGAGGTTTTTATGGGGAATGTTATTTCTGCTAATCTGGGTCAGGCCCCGGCACGTCAGGCAGCAATCTTTGCAGGACTTTCTCCGGAAACTGTTTGTACAACCATAAATAAAGTATGTGCGTCCGGTACAAAGGCGGTTATGTTCGCTGCGCAAAGTATTATGTTGGGCATCAACGACATTGTTGTTGCAGGTGGCATGGAAAGTATGACCAATGTGCCATACTATATTGAAAAAGCCCGATTTGGATATAAATATGGAGATGGAAAGCTCATCGACGGTTTACAAAAAGATGGACTTTGGGAAGTATACCACAACTATGCAATGGGTAATGCGGCAGATATGATGGCTCGGGAATTAAATATTAGCAGAGAGACACAGGATGCATATGCTATACAATCGTATAAAAGAGCAGCAGAAGCAACACAGAAAGGATATTTTAAAGAAGAAATTATCCCTGTAGCTGTACCGCAAAAAGGCAAAGAACCTATTCTGATCAATGAAGACGAAGAATATAAGAATGTAAATTTTGAAAAGATTCCGTCCTTAAAGCCTGCATTCTCTTCTGAGGGTACAGTGACTGCGGCTAATGCATCTACAATCAATGATGGAGCTGCAGCTTTGGTTCTACTAAGTAAAGAAAAGGCAACAGAGTTGGGAGTAAAACCTATTGCACGCATTCTGGGATTTGCTGATGCGGAACAATCGCCTGAATGGTTTACAACTTCTCCATCACTGGCGATTCCCAAAGCACTGAAAGTAGCTGGTATAACGGAGAAAGATGTTGATTATTATGAAATCAATGAAGCATTTTCAGCAGTTGCACTCTGTAATATGCAAAAACTAAATATTGCTCCTGAACAGATTAATATTTTTGGAGGAGCTGTTTCGCTTGGTCATCCGCTAGGTTGCTCAGGAGCAAGGATTCTGGTTACTCTTTCCAATGTATTGCAGCAAAAAAATGCCAATATTGGTGTTGTTGGTATCTGTAATGGTGGTGGTGGAGCATCAGCTATGGTTATAGAGAAACTATAAAGCTATCTCTGTCAATCGTTACAGAAGGTGAGCCATGAATCTTTTGCTTATCAGAACAAATTAAAAATCTTACAATTTCGAACATCCTTTATGTACGCTTTAAAAGAAACACACTTTCAATTCAAAAATCAAACAGACTTTTATCGTGGTAAGGTGCGCGATGTCTACTATTTTAATGATAAAATGGTTGTTGTTGCTACTGATCGTATATCAGCCTTTGATGTAATTTTGCCACGCCCTATTCCATACAAGGGACAAGTATTGAATCAGATTGCTGCACTTTTTTTGCAAAAAACGTCTGATATTCTCCCTAACTGGCTACAATCTGTTCCCGACCCTAATGTAAGTGTTGGATTACGATGTGAGCCTTTTGCAGTAGAGATGGTTGTAAGAGGATATCTGGCAGGTCATGCGTGGCGCGAATATAAGTCAGGAAAGCGTGTCCTCTGTGGAGTTTCGTTACCGGAAGGATTAAAAGAAAATGATAAACTCCCCTCTCCTATTATCACACCAACGACCAAAGCAAAAGAAGGTCATGATGAGGATATCTCCAGAGAAGAAATCATAAAACGAGAGATAGTATCAGAGAGCGATTATACTCAACTTGAAAAATACGCATTAGCTTTATTTGAGAGAGGAACAGAAATCGCAGCAGAGAGAGGTTTGATTCTGGTAGATACCAAGTACGAATTTGGAAAAATAGATGAAACTATTTACCTGATTGACGAAGTTCATACACCTGATTCTTCGCGCTACTTCTATGCAGATGGCTACTCAGAACGTCAGCATTCAGGAGAATCGCAAAAACAACTTTCGAAGGAGTTTGTTCGTGAATGGCTGATTGCCAATGGATTTCAAGGCAAAGAAGGACAAACTGTCCCTACTATGTCTGATACCTGGATACAAACCATAACAGACAGGTATGTAGAACTATTTGAAAGAATGACAGGTCAGACGTTCGACCGCATTTCTACAGATGGTATTGAAAGCAGAATAGAAGCTCACATAAATAGTGTAATCAGTGAATTCTAAATGATTTTTATATTATTCCGAAATGTGTTAATTTGCATGATAAATCCTAGTAAAGTTCGACTGATAGCTAAAGCAATCTCTTTTTGATTGGACGTTGCTTGTCCTGCTCTCAATCAAAACCCAATCGAATTCCAATGAAATTCACGCTAGATAAACAGGAAAAATATGTATTGATTCAGTTGCATGAAAGCAAACTTGATGCAACCCTGACCCCTTTGTTGAAAACAGAACTTGTAACGTTCAATGCAGAAGGATATAAAAATATTATTCTGGACTTGTCTGAAACCAAATACATGGATTCGTCAGGACTAAGTGCAGTACTTACAGGCAATCGTCTCTGCAAAGAATCTGAAGGATTATTTGTATTGACAGGACTTTCTGACCATGTACAAAAACTCATTAAGATTTCTCAACTGGAAAGTGTACTCCATATACTTCCAACCACTCCGGAGGCAGTTGACGCAGTCTTCTTTCATGAGTTAGAAAGTGAATTTGGTAAAGAAGAAACTGAATAAATTCCAGATTATAAATGATTGCCTGTTTCGTTTACAGGCAATCATCCTTTGTTTTTTCTGAGCAACTTTTATTCAGCACTGCATTGGCTTTTACATTAAAAATATTAGGTAGCAGTTCTGCAACTCCCGCCTTTGGCCGATATCCCACCTCGCAGCTTTTACAGGTCGAACAAGATTATTTTCTGATAGACTGTGGTGAAGGAACACAGTTCCAATTACTAAAATATCAGTGTAAAATCAATCGCATCAACCATATAGTCATCAGCCATTTACATGGAGATCACTTTTATGGGCTGGTTGGTTTGTTAGCTACCATGAATCTTAATGGTCGCACTGAAGATCTACATTTATATGGTCCTCCTCTCCTCTCTGATGTCATTACAAGCCAATTCCGCTGTTCTGAAACCTGGCTTATCTATACAGTTCATTTCCATGTGTTAGACCCTGTCCAACAGGTTATATATGAAAATGATGTAATGACCGTTTCTACCATTCCACTTAATCATGGTATTCCCTGCACAGGTTTTTTATTTCAGGAAAAAACACGTAAACGCAGAATCAAAAAAGAAGCATTGCCAGAATACATTTCTCCACATCAGATTAAACGTCTGAAAGAAGGAAAAGATCTTTTTGATGAGAATGGAACACTCCTCCATCATAACTCAGATCTTACACTTTCACCCAGAAAGTCACTTAGTTATGCATATTGCTCTGATACAGCATATTACGAACCTATTTTAGAACAGATCCATAATGTCGATCTTTTGTATCATGAAGCTACATTTATGAATTCAGAAGCAGAAAGAGCCTTAAAAACACATCATAGTACAACACATGATGCAGCTCAGATAGCTAAGCTTGCTAATGCAGACAAACTTCTGATAGGACATTTTTCAGCGCGCTATAAAGACTTATTGCCCTTACTTGAAGAAGCTCGCAGTATTTTTCCCAATACGCAACTTGCAACAGAAGGGACTACTATATCTTTGGCTGATTAAAACATTTTAGTATTTTTAGAGTTAATAAACTATTGTTTCCCACTTACTATTATTCTTATTGTCTAACATACCCTCAGATCCTTGAATACCATTACCCAAATTCAGCCTGACACACAAAAAAAACAAAATCTCTTTATGGTACTGAGTGGCATTTTTCTTACAAATGCCATTATCTCAGAAATCATTGGAGCAAAGATGTTTTCACTGGAAGCCGTATTTGGTTTTCCTCCTGCTCAAATTCCGATTGGAAGTTTCAAACAGGATTTTAATCTTCCAGCAGGAGCACTCCCTTGGCCTATTGTATTTATCACCTCAGATATCATCAATGAATATTTTGGACCGAAAGGCGTAAGACGGATTAGTTATCTGGGAGCGATTCTTATTACCTATGGGTTTCTTATTATTTTTGTCTCAACCCATTTACCACCTGCTCAATTCTGGTTGGATGTCAATAAAGGAGATAATAACTTTGATATCAATTTTGCCTTCTCAAAGATTTTTCGTCAGGGTCTCAATATTATTGTAGGATCTATAACTGCTTTTTTACTAAGTCAACTTCTGGATGCCTATGTCTTCCAATACCTAAGAAATATCACAGGGAGTAAAAGAATCTGGTTGCGGGCAACAGGATCTACTATAATCTCACAGTTAATAGATAGTTATGTAGTTATTTTTATTGCATTCTATGTATTTGGCAACTGGTCTTTTGCACAGGTTTTATCAACTGGTGTGAATAGTTATTTATATAAGGTAAGCATGGCATTATTGCTTACACCAGTATTATATATTGCTCATATAATTATTGACAAATATTTATACTCTAAATCTGAAGGCTAAATCAGCAGCTTTGAAGGAGACTCATCTAAAATGTATGTACAACCATCCTTCAAAGCTGAATTTTTGCTTACGTATAGTTCTCTGCAAAACATTTTCAGAAAAAGTAAGGCAGGCCCTCTGACCAATGAAGATCATGCATAATATTCACAGCAATTTTTGTTTTGAGCATAACTCCAATCACTTTCTAGTTTGACTCGAACTCTGATCATTTTTTCAATTTGAGCATAACTCACAGCAGTTTTATTTCGACCTTAATTTTGATCACGTTGGATGCAATGTATGTATAGAAAAATGCGCACCTACCCATTTTTACAGTGAATTAAATGTAAAAGTAAGACTCATCCTGACTCAAGTACACATTCTTAAACAAATAACTCTCTAGTTATAATGCAGGATAAATTCTGTGTAAAACCAAACACAAGAATTAAGCTCTATAAAGAGATCTTCTCCAGTTATCACATATAATAGCAGTTGCAATTGCTACATTTAGAGACTCAGCACTTCCAAAGCGAGGAATATTGATTTTTTTTGCTATAACAGGTTCCAATTCCGGTCTAATCCCATGTGCTTCATTTCCCATAACAATAACACCCGAGGAAGTGAAATCTGTCTCATACACAGACTTTCCTTCAAGAAACGCACCATAAGAGATAATATCTGATTTATACTCATTCAAATAATTAACCAAATTACAGTAATATAATTGTGTTCGGGTGAATGAGCCCATTGTGGCACTTATCGTTTTTGGATTATAAAAATCCACGGTATCTTCTGAGCAAATTAACTTTTTAATACCATACCAATCTGCTATTCGGATAATGGTACCTAGATTGCCAGGGTCCTGGATTCCATCCAAGGCAAGAACCATTTCATTAGATTCTGGGAGGAGTATCTGATTGGGTTTCATTTCTGCCACAGCTAATGCAGCATTATTACTCTGAAAAGTCCCTAGTTTTTCCAACTCTTCTTCACCCACAACTTCAACGGCAAAGTTTTTGCTCCTCAATATTTCTGAGTTTTCATCTTTAAATCGTGCAGTTACTAAAACAATTGTTACTTTGTAATCGGATTGTATTAATTCCAGAACACTCTTTCCACCTTCCGTCACAAAAGATTGTTCAAGTTTGCGGTATTTTTTTACTTGCAGAGATTTAATCAATTTTGTCCATTTTTGAGAAAGCATAAAAATCTATTTGTTTATCATTTTGCAATTACGAGCTTCGAAAATAGTATTTTCTGTTATAAATTCGGTATCCAGAACTGGGTATCATCTGCTTGTTTTGATATCACCGTTATGGCTATTTATTCTACCAGGGTGTGTCTCGCAGGAAAAAGTTATTAAACCTGGTCAATCCTTGTTGTATAGTCAACATATAAAGGGTAATACGAAAGTATCAGCAACAGAACTAGAGTCTTTTTACAAACAGAGAGCCAACCGAAGATGGCTCAACTTACCCATTTATCCTTATTTATATTTATATCGGTTAGGTTTGAGAACCTATGATCAGGCAAAAGTAGAAAAAGAAATCAATGAGGAACAGGATAGATATACGCAAAAAGTAAGAGCTGCAGGAACAGATTCCATTGAAATTACCCGAATCGAAAGAAAACATGAGAAAAGATTAAACCGTCTCAATCGGCAACTCATTGAAGGAAACTGGCTTATGCGTAAAGGAGAGCCTCCGGTTGCATTTGACTCAACATTAGCGAGAAAAACAACAGAGCAAATGCAAAATTACCTTCAAAGCAAAGGTTTTTTTAGAAGCAATGTACACCTTGAATATATTACTGATACCCTTCAACGTTCCAGAGTCACCTATTCTATTGTAGAAAATCAACGATATTTTATTAGAAAAGCAATCTGGGTTACAACAAATGTAAAAATAGACAGCTTGCTGAATGCAAATGCACCAAAAACTTATATCAAAATTAATGAAGGATACGATGGTGATAAAGTTCTTGCCGAAAGAGACAGAATAGATAAACTACTGAAAGATAACGGATACTATAGCTTTAGCAAACAATATATCAAGGTTGTTCTGGATACTATTCCAGATTCGACTCAAAACATAGACTCAACTTTACGAAATAATTATATCTTTCTCAAAACTATTATTAACAATCCACCTGATGGCTCTACACATAAAGTATATGTAGTTGATGATGTATACTTTACAGAAGATGCAGCCACCAGAGGAAGAGGGCAAAGAGATACAATTTTATTTAATGGAATTCATTACCTGTCCAGAAATCATCGTTTCTCCAGAAAAATAGTAAATAGTAAAATCTTAATTCGACCACACACTCCATATAGTCAACAAAAATCCATTGAAACACAACAATTGTTTGGTAATCTGGATATTTTCAAATTCGCCAATATTTATTACGATACAACCGGAGGTAAATTCAATGCACGGATTTATGCCAGTCCGTTAGACAGATTTTCCTATTCTGTAGAAGCTGGTGGAACAGTAACTCTTGCCAATGGCTATCCAGGTCCGTTTGGTAGTACTATATTTAAAGTCAGAAATATCTTTGGAGGACTGGAAGTATTTGAACTTCGAGCAACAGGTAGTGTTGAAGGGGTGGCTGGCTTTATTAGTGAAGGCAACAATAGTATATTGAGCAGTCAGCAATTGAGTCTTACCTCTTCACTGACCTTTCCACAAATACTGATACCAGGAAAGATCAAGTATTTTTTTAGTCCTTATTTACCACAAACCAGAGTATCTGTTGGTTATAATCTAACCAATCGCCCGGATTTTCGCCGATATGGGTTTAAAGGAACATTCAGTTATTTATGGCAGCCTCAACCCCAAAAACAATTCAATGTTACAGTGCTGGAGATCAGCAGGATTTTCTCTGATTACACTAAAAATCCTGCAGGAGAGGCATTAAAGAATGAAATTCTTGATCTTAAAAGTGAAGGAAGTACCTTATGGAGAGCATTTCAAAAAGCATTTGTCTCCAGCATTAATGCCTCCTATACCTATAGTACCAGCAATAACCTGAGACAAAAAGCACAATATTTACGTTTGTTCGCAGAAAGCGGAGGTTTGTTTCTGTTTGTTCCACAAGCGAGGGACGTAATAGGTATTACTCAAAGTGACAGTACAGGTGAAGGGCTTCAATTTTATCGATTCATAAAATTAAACGCAGATTATCGTTTCTTTATTCCTAGTGGGCGTCAAAGTACTTGGGCATTTAGAATCAATACAGGATTTGCCAATCCTTATGGACCAGCAGGAACATTACCCTATGAGAAATTTTTCTTTGCAGGTGGTAGTAATAGCATAAGAGCTTGGTCTCCAAGAAGGTTAGGCTTAGGCTCTTCTCCAGACAGTGTTGATGCTAAAGGAAATTATACCTATAAATTTGAACAACCAGGGGATATTATCTTAGAAGCATCTGTGGAATATAGAACCCCTTTGGTGAAATTCAGCAACTTTAACATTGGCATTGCATTCTTTGCAGATGCAGGTAATGTATGGCTTTTACGAAAAGACAAAACCATACCCAATGGAGAGTTTGCGATTGATCGATTTTACAAAGAAATAGCAGTCGGTTCTGGAATGGGATTACGATTCGATTTTTCATTCCTCATTGTACGATTTGATTTTGGAACAAAAGTGTATGATCCAGGACGACGACCTGCAGATAGATGGGCTGTTACGAAAATATTTGGACCCAAATCCTTTTTTGCACCAGGACAAAGTACTATCAACTTCGGTATTGGCTATCCGTTCTAATACACAATAGCCTATTATTTAATAAACTAATCCCAGTAGATAAATCAAATATTTGAGATCTCACTCAAATAATCCTGCCATTCTGTCAGTTTTTATTTTTTTTTTATAACTTTGCGGATAAATATGGAAGCCCATAAGGAAAATATATTAGTAAATACACATAGCAAATAAACGGACTACATTATTATATAAAGTGTATGGAACGAGTTGTTCAACAATTGGAAATACTAACAGAAACAGATAAAGAAGCCTGTGAAATGCCCCGTATCTCAAAAGAGGAAAACCGGGGTAATTCTCGCAAGATGTATATAGAGAGTTATGGTTGTCAGATGAATTTTGCTGATAGTGAAATAGTTACTTCTATTTTACAGGAGCAAGGTTTCGATACAACTTCTGATTTCAATAATGCAGACGTAATTTTTCTTAATACATGTGCTATTAGGGAAAACGCAGAACAGAAAGTTAGAAATCGGCTTAAACACCTGACTAATGTCAAAAAAAATCGCCCGGGAACTTTGATTGGTGTATTGGGTTGTATGGCAGAACGATTGAAATCCAAATTTCTGGAGGAAGAACGTATTGTAGACATGGTAGTCGGACCAGATGCTTACAGGGATTTGCCTCGTCTGGTAGAAGAAGCCGATGGAGGCCAAAAGGCTGTTAACGTATTCCTTTCCAGAGAAGAAACCTATGCTGATATTTCTCCTGTGCGTTTAAATTCTAATGGGGTTACAGCATTTATCTCTATCATGCGTGGTTGTGATAACATGTGTTCTTTTTGTGTTGTTCCTTTCACCCGTGGACGTGAGCGGAGTCGGGACCCCCACTCTATTGTAGCAGAAGCCAGAGACTTATTCGCTCAAGGTTATCGGGATGTCACATTATTAGGTCAGAATGTTGATTCCTATAAATGGAAAGCATCAGAGGAAAGTAAAGAAACCTGTAATTTTGCTCAATTACTAGAGCAAGTAGCATTGGTTCATCCTGATCTTAGGGTAAGGTTTACCACCTCACACCCAAAAGATTTCACAGATGAAGTTCTTCATACAATGGCTAAGTATGAAAATATCTGTAAGTATATCCATTTGCCTGCACAAAGTGGCAATTCCCGTGTATTACAGTTAATGAATCGTACGTATGACAGAGAATGGTATCTGGATCGTATTGCTGCAATTCGCAGAATTCTGGGAGAGGAATGTGGTATTTCAACGGATATGATTGCGGGTTTTTGTAGTGAAACAGAAGAAGAACATCAGGACACGCTTTCCTTAATGGAAATAGTCAAATACGATTATGCGTATATGTTTACCTACTCTGAACGACCCAATACTCCTGCTGCCAAAAAACTGGCAGATGATATACCTTACGAAGTAAAAAATCGTCGACTGAGTGAGATTATTGATATACAACGGAAAAATTCTCTGGAACGCAATAAATTGGATTTGGGAAAAATACATAAAGTACTGGTTGAAGGGACATCCAAACGATCTGAAGATCATCTGCAAGGACGTACTTCTGCAAACAAAGTAGTAGTATTTCCTAAAAAGCACTATAAAAAGGGCGATTATGTACATGTATTTGTGAGTGATTGCAACAGTGCAACCCTGTTAGGAGAAGCTATAGATTAATATAGTCACTGTCGACTACTCGTTTTGCAGCAGAGAATAGGTAAATAAAGGGTACAAACCCAGGTGTATTATTCCTGGGTTTACCTCATTTATTCATTTTTTAATTTCTATGAATTAATGGCATCTATAGATATTCTAAGTATAAAACAACGGTTCGGTATTATAGGTAATTCTCCCCTGTTAAATGTAGCGATTGAAAAAGCGGCACTTGCAGCTCCAACAGACATGACAGTACTTATTACAGGAGAAAGTGGTAGTGGGAAAGAATCTTTTTCAAAAATCATTCATCAACTCAGTAGCCGTAAACATAATCAATTTATAGCTATCAACTGTGGCGCTATTCCAGAAGGAACAATTGACTCTGAATTATTCGGACATGAAAAAGGGGCATTTACTGGTGCGGTGGATTCTCGAAAAGGATATTTTGAGACGGTCAATGGAGGAACAATCTTTCTGGATGAAATAGGAGAAATGCCTCTTGGGACTCAAGCTCGTTTATTGAGAGTGCTCGAAAATGGAGATTTTATTCGCGTTGGTTCATCTAAGGTACAAAAGACAGATGTTCGAGTGGTGGCAGCTACTAATGTTAATCTGCTTAAAGCTGTCGAAAAAGGTTCCTTTAGAGAAGACCTATATTATCGTTTGAATACAATTCCAATATTTGTTCCACCTTTACGTGAACGTGGAACTGATATTGTGCTGCTATTCAGGAAGTTTGCCTCTGATTTTGCGGAAAGATACAGGGTTAAACCAGTTTCACTCACTGAAGATGCATCACTGTTACTTCAACAATATCGCTTTCCAGGTAATATTCGGCAATTAAAAAATCTTGTAGAGCAAGTCTCTGTACTGGAAATTGAACGGGATATTAATTCTGAAAAATTACGCACTTATATTCCTCAGGATCAAGGATCATCAGTTCCGACCTTATTTAAAGGCTCTGAAGGTCAAAATTTCACAGAAAGAGAACTTTTATATAAGGTATTGTTTGATCTCAAACGAGATGTCACAGAATTAAAAAAGCTATTCTATGATACTGTTTCTGGTGGAAATGTAAACCGGGAAGTTATAAAACAACATGCGGATCTGTTTCGGGATATTGAAGAGGAACCTGAATTTTCAACCTCTACTCCTACTCCCAAACCCATTTACCTGGATTCTGCTAATGATGAAGATGATGCAATTGAATTAGCACGGATCGAAGACATTTCGCATGAGACAGAAGATGACTCGCTAGATCTTGAGAAAAAAGAAAAAGAGATGATTATTAAAGCACTTCGGAAGAACAGAAATAAACGAAAATATGCGGCTAAAGATTTGAATATTTCGGAACGAACGCTTTATCGAAAAATCAAACAATACCATATTGAATAAGTACCTTCTTACTACTACACTTATATTCATCTGGATTTTTGATTTTCTTACTAGTTCGGATTATGATAGGAAAGATCAGTCTCATTCTCTTAGTATTTGTTACAAGTGTTCTGTTTATTGTTGGTATTATCTCGTTATTGATAGGAATTTTAAAGAAACATAATCGTAAGATATTTATCGTACGAGGATCGATACTAAGTTTTATTTGTGTAGTCATCCTGTTAATACTCTATGTGTTTACCAACTCCTTTTCAATGCTTCTTTGATAATTTGGCACGTTATTAGCGGATTTTCAGAAAACGATCTAAAGTCTATGCATTCTACGTATTTTCTCTTTTCCGGTAAGAGGCTTTTTATGATTTTGACAACTCTTATTCTGGTTCCATTAAATGGATGTAAAATCTATTCATTTTCAGGAACTACAATGGATTTTACTAAAGTCAAAACAATCTCTATTAATGTCTTTTATAATAATGCAGGCAATGGGCCAGCAAATATGGCACAAACCTTCACAGAACGAATGCGTGATTACTATCAAAATAATACGCCATTAAAAATCGTTACTACAACCAGCGATTTGCATATCGAAGGTTCTATTGTTGGATATGAAGTAACTCCTGTTGCACCAACTGGAAATCAGGGAACTCAGGTACAAGCTTCATTGCAACGTTTGACAATGCGTGTACAGGTGAAATATGTTAATAATCAGGATGAAGAGCAAAACTTTGATCAGCAATTTTCAGCCTATGAAGATTTCGCTCAGGGTACATCTTTATCACAAGTAGAAAGCAGTCTAATCACGACTATCTCTGATAGGATTGTATATGATGTATTTAATAAGTCTGTAGCAAACTGGTAAATCTTATTACACGTTTTACTTAAGTTTTACAGGTCTATTTCTGTTTATAATAGAAATACTGTATCTTCGCCTTTGCTTTTCCAACTTTTTATTCAGTGAATAAAGATACCTTTTTACGATTAGTACAAAATCCGCATAGTATTTCAGATGATGATCTGGAAAAACTGGAAGATGTAACCAAAATTTTTCCATATTGTTCACTGGCATATATGCTTATCGCTCAAGGTCATTTTGAGCATGCTAGTATGTTGGCTTCACAAAAGCTGAGACAAGCAGCAACCTATGCACTGGATCGTGAAACCCTCAAAAACCTTTTAATTGGTGAAGACTTTCTTGAGAAAGCAGAAACACCAGCGATAGTAGTTGGTACAAACAAGCCAGAATCTCAGGAAAAAACTACACCAGAGTTAGATGCATTAATGAGTGAATCATCACGTGTATACATGCATGATCAACTTCTGGAGCCAGTGATTAAAACCCGTCAGGATGATCGTTTCAAAATACTGGACTCAACGGATGAAGAAACCCCCGCATTACAATTAGGACGTCTTAATGAAGATGAGGCTGTTGTAGAACGATTTAGCCAGCGACTAAAGAAAAGTGTGCAACGAGATATTATAGACAGCTTCATAAAATCCGAACCTCGTATTTCTACACTCAACTTAGGGGAAAAAGATGCTTTTACAGATCGTGATTTATCAGAAAAAAGCACACGTCCACCAGAGATTATCAGTGAAAATTTAGCCAATATTCTTATCAAACAAGGCAAAATTGACAAGGCAATTGAAATGTACGAAAAATTAATCTTGAAATTTCCACAAAAAAAATCGTACTTTGCATCCCGAATTGAAGATTTGAAAAATTTATAGAAATTACCAATCACATTTTATATTTAACTAATACACAAACATGTTCTGGGTTATCATTGGTATCATTGTTCTTCTTTCTGTATTATTAGCAGCTGTTATCTTATTACAAAATCCTAAGGGTGGGTTGGCATCTGGTGTAGCTGCAAGTCAGCTAATGGGTGTAAAACGCACATCTGACTTATTAGAAAGATTAACATGGGGCTTTGCAATTGCAATTATGGCACTGGTTCTTTCTACAGCATTTGTTGCTCCTACAGGTCAGGCCACCAATGAAGATGGCACTGTGAATATCAAAAGAAATCGTACGAAATCAGCTCCTGCTATCCAGCAACCTGCACCTGCTCCACAACCAGCAACTCAGGATACAGCTAAATAATAAAAATAGATTATAAAAAGAAAAGCCTGGAATGTATATACATTCCAGGCTTTTCTTTTTTGCATCATTCAGGCTGCAGTAGTGATATATCGTATCAATAGCCGCTTGGCAACAGGCAACATTGTCTCATCCAGTGGACAAGAAATCTGAGAAGCAATGAGATAAGTTGCCGGATTAGCCATTACCTGATGTTTACGCGAAATTTCTACTTTTAGGTTTTCAAACGTGACATATGTACTTTTCCGAACTGTCTCCAGATAAGAAGTATGTATGCCTCTGTATTTTTCAAACGTATTTTCAAATAGAGAGATTTGATAATGATACACCCGTGTGTCGTTTGTCAGATGTTCATATAAAAAAAGAAATCCTTCATCTGTTCGTAAAGAAGTCAAACCAATAGGAGATATTTGCATCTTCTCTTCAATAAACTCATATACACTTTTTCCCGCATGCAATGTTTCCTGCAACTTAGGCATTGCAAACTCCATAATCGCTTCTAATTCTTCCATTAGTGTATCATCTTGCACAATCTTCTCATATGTAAGGTGCAATTTTTCAAAATCTGCTTTGGAAACTTTCTTTGGAAAGTTTTCGTAGATAAGTTTTTTGTCAGTTTTAATCGTTTTCAGATTCTGATAATGAAAAATTAAATCTGATAGTTGTGGATACAGTTTCTGTTCAGTAAAACATTGCTGTACATGTTTCAGATAAGCTAATAAAACATACTGTTTGTACTCAAGGTCTATAAGACCTTCTGTGAGCCAGTTTGCAGAAAGTGTTTGCATAGGCGTTAATTCATTATATGATTCTCTATTTTTTACTACAGGTTAAGTAATAACGTACCTATTTTCTTTGCTTATTGTTAACCTAAGTTATTAAAATATGACAAAAAACACAAGCTGACATGTCAGTTTTGGTACATATGTCAGCTTTGTCAGAAAAAATGTCATACTTAATACTAAAATAGTATCAAAAGTGTGCCAGTATGATTAATTCTGTGAAGAAAAATAGCAGAAACCTATAATTGGCATTAAAAGTGTTATATCTAAAGCGGTTTAACAAATAAAGATTGCTTCTATATTTAACCATTTCACATTCCTTTTTTAATTTTTAAACAAATATGGCTAACGTTAACGTAAAACCGCTTGCAGATCGTGTTCTGGTTGAACCGGCTGCCGCTGAGGAAAAAACAGCTTCTGGTATCATCATCCCTGACACTGCGAAAGAAAAGCCACAAAAAGGTACCATTGTAGCCGTAGGAAACGGTAAAAAAGATGAGCCTCTGACTGTAAAAGTAGGCGATACGGTTCTATACGGTAAATATGCTGGTACTGAAATTACCGTTGAAGGCAAAGACTACCTGATCATGCGTGAGTCTGACATCTTTGCAGTTATCTAAGTGTAACAACAAATACTACTTATTACTCAAATAAGTAATATAGCTTTTGTTTTCGACATCCATTCAATTCTTTCATTAACCTTAAACTATTAAGCGCATTATGGCTGCTAAACGTATATTTTTTAACACTGACGCAAGAGATCGTTTGAAAAAAGGGGTAGATACTCTGGCTGATGCAGTAAAAGTAACCCTGGGTCCAAAAGGACGTAATGTTATCATTGACAAAAAATTTGGTGCACCTTCTATCACTAAAGACGGTGTAAGTGTTGCAAAAGAAATCGAACTGAAAGACCCTATCGAAAATATGGGTGCACAGTTGGTAAAAGAAGTTGCTTCTAAAACTGCTGATTCAGCAGGTGATGGAACAACAACTGCGACAGTTCTTGCACAGGCAATTTTCAATGCTGGTATTAAAAACGTAGCAGCTGGTGCAAATCCAATGGATTTGAAACGTGGTATTGACAAAGCTGTAGCTGCTGTTGTTGCTCAATTGAAAGAACAATCTAAGGCTATCAACGATAACAAAGAAATCGCTCAGGTAGCTACTATCTCTGCAAACAATGATGCCGAAATCGGTAATATGATTGCAGATGCGATGAATAAAGTAGGTAAAGACGGTGTAATTACTATTGAAGAAGCTCGCGGTACTGAAACTGAAGTAAAAACAGTGGAAGGTATGCAGTTTGACCGTGGATACTTATCTCCATACTTTGTGACCAACACAGAGAAAATGGAAGTTGAACTGGAAAAACCATTTATCCTGATCACTGAGAAGAAAATCTCTTCAATGAAAGAAATTCTTCCTGTTCTGGAAGGTGTTGCACAAAGTGGTCGTCCATTATTGATTATTGCTGAAGATGTAGACGGTGAAGCTCTTGCAACATTGGTAGTAAACAAAATCCGTGGTATCCTACGTATTGCAGCTGTAAAAGCTCCAGGATTTGGAGACCGTCGTAAGGCAATGCTGGAAGATATCGCAATCCTGACAAACGGAACAGTGATTTCTGAAGAGCGTGGATACAAACTGGAAAATGCAACTCTGGAATACCTGGGTCAGGCAGAAAAAATCGTTATTGACAAAGATAATACTACTATCGTTGGTGGTAAAGGAGAGAAAGAAGCGATTGAAGCACGCGTAAACCAAATTAAAGCTCAAATCGAAGTTACTACTTCTGATTACGATAAAGAAAAATTACAAGAACGTTTAGCTAAACTGTCTGGTGGCGTAGCTATTCTGTACATTGGTGCTGCAACAGAGGTAGAAATGAAAGAGAAGAAAGATCGTGTAGATGATGCTCTTCATGCAACTCGTGCTGCTGTACAAGAAGGTATCGTTACAGGTGGTGGTGTAGCTTTAATCCGTGCAATTGCTGCTCTCGACAAAGTAAATACTATCAATGAAGATGAAATAACTGGTGTAAACATTGTTCGTCTGGCTCTTGAGTCTCCATTACGTACAATTGTTTTCAACGCAGGTGGTGAAGGTTCTGTAGTTGTTCAGAAAGTTCGCGAAGGACAAGCTGACTTCGGATATAATGCTCGTGAAGATAAATACGAAAATCTGATCGCTGCAGGTATCGTTGACCCAACTAAAGTTACTCGTCTTGCATTGGAAAACGCAGCTTCTATTGCAGCTCTATTGCTCACAACTGAGTGTGTAGTTGCAGAAGAACCTGAGAAAGAAAAAGCTGGAATGCCTCCAATGGATGGTGGTATGGGCGGCATGATGTAATTAACCAATCATGTTAGATACGAACCCCTCCATCTCAAAATGGAGGGGTTTATTTTTAGGACATTTTTGAATCTTGAGCTTCCAAAGTAGCTAACTCATAAAATCCCAGTCAATATTCCTATCTCTCAAAATAGGCTTCCCACTCTCCTGCTATTGATTCTATCATAATTTTCCCCTCTACATTTGCAATCATAAATTCAGGTAAAGAACTCAGTCCATAGCGGCTAGCCAGAATACCTGTACAAACAGACGCTACTGAATCAACATCTCCTCCAAGGTTAATCGCAAATCTTAGCCCTGCAAAAGTGTCATTGATATATTTAAGTATATATAAAATACAACCTGCTGTTAACATTGCATCTGAAGGAACACCTTTGATTCCTGGAAGAAACCGAGGTGGTTGAATTGGTTGAGGACCACAAAGTATCTGATATTGTTCTTCCAATAATTGCTCAGGACCTGGTAGATTATTGATATCTTGTAATAAGAAATCTGTTTCTGTATCTACTCCTTTGACATGTTCCTGGCAATAGAGTATTAATTCTGCTGGATTACCTTGTTTTACAAGAAGATAATATGTAGCACGAGCTATCAAAATACTTGCAACTCTAGCTTTGGGATGAGGATGAGTGGCATTTGCATTGATGATAGCATACGAGTCGATTTTATTTTCTGGTACTAATCCCAATGGAATAGCACGCATAACAGGTGCATTACCCGGGTAGTTTGTATTTCGTTGAAAATCTCTCACTTCACTTATTGTTTTCTCTCCACTATATACCCATCGCATAGAGCCATGGCCATTGCGTCCATATCCTTTCTGTTTTACACCTTTCAAATATTCATTTGTCCAATAAGTTATCAACAAATCCTGAGTAAACTCTTTATGAGACAGCAGAGCATGAATTACTCCTAATGTCATTTCTGTATCATCTGTATAATCCCACGCTGTGTAATTTCGGGTAAAAATATCAGGTTCGTTAGCTGTCGCAGGTATACGATAACGGGCATTCACAAATCTGGAGAAATCAACGTTATTTCTGATCCAATCCCTGTCCATAAATTCAATACCTGCGCCAAATGCATCGCCAATGGCAACACCCAATAAAATATCCTGAAAATTAATAGGCTTCATATACGATATATTCAAAAATAAAGACCTTCACTTAGTAGTGAAGGTCTTATATATACAAATATGAAAATCATTATTCAACTCCGCCCATCCATTTTTTGATTTGTTTGGAAAAGAGCAGTATAATTAATCCAAAGCCAGCAGTAAAATAGACAATATACATAAAATTAGTTGGCATATTTGCTACGTTTTTCTCATCAAATACGCCTGCAGCCAATCCAGCAATCAATGTTCCTAAAGATGTCGCCACAAACCAAATACCCATTAACTGACTAACATACCTTTGAGGAGCAAGTTTGGTAAAGAAACTTAATCCAACAGGACTTACACATAACTCTCCTAATACTGAGAATAAATAAGCTACAATCAAATATAAAGCAGAAGCTTTTGCACCTGTAATAACAATTTGAGAAGCAAAAACCATGAACAGGAATCCCACACCTAAAACAACCAGCCCAACTCCGAATTTAACAGGAGCGGAGGGATTCATATTTCTTTTGTTCAGAAATAACCAAACTGCAGCAAAAATAGGAGCAAAGATGATAACATAGATTGATTGAAGTCCCTGTAACCAACTTGCAGGCATCTCCCATCCTACTATATCTCTATCTGTATAACGTTGTGAAAATGTATTCAATGTAGAGCCACCTTGTTCATAACCAGCCCAAAAGATTGCTGCGGAAAGAAACAAAATAAACATCACAAACAATCTCTTTTTCTCAATACCTGTTAATCCTCCTGCAACAAAGATAAAGATGAAATAAAATAAAGCAATTGAAACGATAATTATACCCATTGATTGTGCCAGACCTGTAGCTGTAAATATGTTGATATAACCAGCCCACTGAAGAATAGCTAAAAACAACACAGAAACAATAGCCATCACAATAGTTATTAAGGAGTTAGATGCCTTTTTCTCTATTTGTATTTCTTCACTCTTCACCTGTTTTTTTAATAAGCCGTACTCCTTCAGATATTGTTCGCTGAAAATTCTGAAAATGATTATACCAAGAAGCATACCCACTGCAGCAGCCCCAAAACCATAATGCCATCCTATTTTTTCACCAAGATAGCCTACGGTTAGCATACCAATTGCTCCACCTAGATTAATCCCCATATAAAATATAGAAAAACCCGCATCACGACGAGCTCCACCTTCTGGATACAATTCACCAACTACAGAACTAATATTAGGTTTCAATAAACCAGTTCCAATGGCCACAGTAGCTAAGCCCCAAAAGAAAATACTATCACTACCCGGAATTGCAAGGATAATATGTCCAATCATTATAATAATCCCCCCATACCAGATAGATTTTTTCTGACCTAGGAAATTATCGGCAATCCATCCTCCAGGTAAGGACAAGAAGTATACAGCAGATGTATATATACCATAAATAGCACCAGCTTCAGCATCAGCCAACCCCATTCCTCCTTTTGCAGGACCTGCCACCATAAATAAAATTAAAATCGCCCGCATACCATAATAACTGAAACGTTCCCACATTTCAGTAAAGAACAATACATAGAGCCCGGATGGATGTGTAAATTTTTCTTTTCCGGTGGCGGTTGCTACTCCCGATGAGGATAATGCCATAAATTGATTTGTTTGGTTTAAAGATGAAGTATGTTTTGCACTCGAAGATAAACAAAAACGATTCCAAAATTAGTGAAAAAAGACAGATACTGCCTATTTTACAATAAATACAATCGAAAATTTGACAAATATCATAATAAGATTTTGTCTTCTTTCAGAATACCATAGGAAAATTTACTTACCTAACATTCTCATTTTTAAGAAATTGATCTTTTAAAGTAATTGATAAAATCTATTGGAACACTTCAAAACAATTCAAAAGATTTTCCCGATCTACAGATTTTTTCAACTAAAATTATAAATCAATAAAAACCTGGCTGACCAGGTAGGTTTATCATGTTCGAGAGACAACAAAATCTAATTCGCAGAAATATGAAAGCAAAAGGAGATATACAGAAGATTCATTATAAACTCATAAGCTGTTTCAGACAAGTTCTGACTTTTACTTTCACAAAATCAAAAAACTTATTTAACAAGTAATTTTACCCATAACAAAACACTCATTACTAATCACTTAGACACACTAACTTAAAGTTTTTTCATACAATACATATTCACTTTCCTGGACCCATTTTTTGCGTACATACTGAAAACCATATTTTGCATAGTAGTTAACTAAAAACGGATTATTAGCTAAGCAATCCAATCGAAATAAAGATTTATTATCGGATTGAGCTTTAGCTGTAACCCAATCCAATATCTGTGTTCCTATACTCTGACCTTGAGCTGTTCTTGCAACTGCTAGTGTATGTAAATATAAAGCGGAAGCATCGTCTTCTCCCCAGAAAGCAGGGTCACTGGTAAGTAAACGAAATGTAGCTACGATTGTAGTGCCTTGTGTTACTATATAAAAATGTTGATTCAAAATCTCTGTCTGAATCCAGTAATCAGAAAATGCGGTATTCCATTGAGACAATCCTCTGGCATACAGCCATTTTTGCACTTCCAATAAAAGATTCTTTACAATCGATGTTTGTTCCAGGATAGCTAAATCAAAAGTAAGCACGATATAAAAAGTATAAATAGAACCTCTGTAAATATAAGAGTGTATTTCATGCATAGTGAATTTTACCATTCTGAATTTAATAAGAATCCAGAATGGTAAACCAACTCATTTTGACCATACTCTTCTTAGAAAACGTAACCAATTTCCGTGCATCACATTCTGAATATCCGTATCAGTATAACCTCTTTTTGACAATAAATCAGGTATCTTTTGGAGATCTGCAATAGTTTCCAAATCATAAGGACATTGTTCTTTACCAAATGCACCATCTAAATCAGAACCGATACCAATATGTAATGCATTTCCTGCCAACTGACAAATATGATCCAGATGGTCAATCATCACTTCCAGATTACAATTTGTACTTTCCGGAGTAGATTTTCCTCTCACCCATCCGGGTACCATCATCCATGCATCTAAAGCCCCACCAATTACAGCATCTCTGCGAATCAACTCCTTAATTTGTTCGTCACTGAATTGTCGGTTATGATTTACTAATGCTCTGCAATTATTATGACTTGCCCAAACTGCTCCATGAAAATGATTCATAGCTTCCCAGAAACTATCATCACATAGATGTGTTGCATCCAGAATAATATTAAGTCGTTCCATTTCGTTGAGAAGTTCACGCCCCTTGGTACCAAGCCCTCCTGTTGCATCCGTACCTTGTGCATATCGTCCTGGTCCATAATGGGCGGGGCCGATGGCTCGAAGTCCATAATTATACGCTCTTTCCACATGCTGAACCGTTACAAGGGAATCAGCACCTTCCAGACTTAGAATATAACCGATTGGCTTTTTCTCATTACTTTCACTCCCATTCCAAACGTTCAAATGTGCTTCCAGCGTTTCCAGATTATGTATTTGTACCATTTGTCCCTCCTCTTCCATAGCCTTATACCAGGCAACCTGAGCCTGGGTCTGAGCCCATGCCTGTTCCGGCGAATTCCAGCCAGGAAGTGGATTGTCAGGTGCAACATATCGGGCAATCTGTGTAGCTACAACTAATCCAATATTTCCTTCCCGTAACTGAGGTAATGATACAGTTCCCTTAGCACGGTCCGGCTTGTCGGTCATGCCAGTTTCCCGCTTCCGGATTGTATCAACTGTCTGGCGGATATCTCTATTCCATTCCATGGCATTCATACTTAAATCCAGGTGTGCATCTATTGTAAACATAATATTTCTCAATCTTAAAATTTTGATACAATTTAAAAAGGCTAAAAGAGAAACCTTTTAGCCTTTGATATTCGTAAAAAAGAAACCTTAATAATGAATACTTCGATCACGGGCTATTGTTTTCCAGGTATCAGTCTGTATTCCATTTTCGATTGTATATGCTTTTTCATATAAAGCACATGTTGGACACACATGATAAGGTAGTCCATACAGGACATCACCTACCTGATAAAAATGTCCTTCACCAGCTTCAAGTACTAAATGTTCTTCACTTTGCCCAATAGGTTTTAGATCAGGAGCATTAAGAAAATATACTCTTCGGGTAAGTTCATTTTCTGCTGCAATAGATTTGTGTCCCAAATCTACACAAATACGAGAAGGACTTGGTAAAGATATTACCCGTGTTACAACCAATGCCGCTGTAAGAAAAGGCTGTTCAGGAAACGAACTCTGATATCCTTTATCCCAATACACAAATGTACCAGGGCTACACTCGACCCGCTCATTTGCAGCGTGAACCGGAAATGTCGGACTTCCACCTGCAACGATAACCGGTTTTTCATACCCTTTCATCTCTAACTGATTACAGATATCCAAGACAGGTTTCAATGCCTCAGCACATAATTGCTTTCGTATCTCAAGATCTGTTTCACGAATATGCCCATCATATGCATGAAATCCTAATGGTGTAGTGCCTGAAAGACCCGCTAAGATTTCATATAAGTTGAAGGCATCCTGATCAGGTAAAATACCTGTCCGATTCATTCCAACATTCACATCAATAAATACAGATACCTGAAGTTCTGAAATATCAGCCAGATTTGAAATCATCCGGGCTGACTCAGCATTATCTACCAGACAACTAAAGTGAATAGTGGGATATTGCTGAATCAGATGGATTAGTCGATGCATTTTAGGCTCCGTTGGTTGATAAGCCAACAATATATCCTTTGCCCCAGCTATAGCCAGCATCTCAGCTTCAGCAATCGTTGCACACTTGAATTTATGTATACCCGCTTCCAGAAGCAACTGTGTTACTTCTATAGATTTATGCGTTTTTACATGCGGTCTCAGACGGTTTGTGTCTGAAACAAAATCTTTAAGTACTGTGATATTATGCTTTACACGATCAGGATATACTACTAATGCAGGTGAATCCAGCTTGTCAATATCCTTGATTACATACCATGGTTCATTGCTCATGTCTTAAGCCAGTTCGAATAATGCTTCAATCTCTACCGGAATATTATCAGGTAAGGTACCCATACCTACTGCACTACGCACACCTATGCCATTTTCTTCTCCCCATATTTTAGCGAATAACTCACTACAACCGTTAATTACATATGGATGGCGTTCAAAATCAGAAGTACAATTTACCATACCTAAAATTTTGATTACCCGCTTTACCTTATCCAGACTACCTACGTGTGTCGTAATAGTAGAAAGAATAGTCAATCCAACTTGTCGGGCAGCTAATTTACCTTGCTCAATATCCATATCTTGTCCAATACGACCAATAATCAGGCTTTTATCATTCTGTACAGGTCCATGTCCGGATACATAGAGATATTTTCCATCAATAAGATAGGGTTTGTACACTCCTAGCGGTAGTGGTGCAGGAGGAAGAGATAGTCCCAGCTTAGCAAAGGCTTGGGAAGGTGTCAATTCTGTTATTAAATCTGTCTGCATAGGAATAAAAATATAAATAATAGAATACAATGTATAAGGCAACAAAGCAAAGGAAAAATTTTTACTCAATCTTTACTGGAATCAATATTTTTTAACTATTCATTTTAATTAGTAGTTAGAGAAAACTATCCAGTATAAGCACGCCGAATAATCCACAAAACGAAACAATTGTTTCCATCAGCGACCAGGAGCGAAGTGTATCTTTTAACGAAAGATTGAAGTACTCTTTAAACATCCAGAAACCCGGATCATTCACATGAGAAAACATCAGACTGCCAGCACCAATAGATAATACCATGAGGTTTGGATTAACGTGTTGCTGCGCAATCAAAGGAGCAACCATACTGGCAGTTGTGAGTCCGGCAATTGTGGCAGAACCTATGCATACCCGAATAATAGCAGCAATAAGCCATGCCAGTACCAGAGAAGGTAGAGACAGATATTGTAAACTATCAGCAATTTCTTTACTCACCCCACTTTCTGTCAAAATTTGCTTCAAAGCCCCTGCTCCAGCAATAATCAGAATAATCATTGCCACATCCTTTACCGCACCTTCATAGATTTGCATTACCTGAGAGATAGACCTTCCCTGCCCTACACCCAAACTATATGTAGCAACCAATACTGATATCAGCATTACACTGATTGGTTCACCGATAAAAGTTGTTATGTGTACTGGTATACCATTAGGAGCTAATCGAAATGAAAGAGTTATAGTTGCAACAAGTAAAAAGACAGGAAGTAAAGATGTCAAAAAACTATTTGTCTTTCCAGGTAATGATTTTTCGGTCTTCTCTTCTTTTACAAAAGTCTGCAAAGGTTCATTCTGAATAGATTTCAATGTCTTTGAAAAAATCGGCCCAGCTACTATAATAGAAGGAATAGCAATGACCAATCCATAAATCAAGGTTAAGCCCATATTGGCATTAAATTGATTCACCAGTGCAGCTGGAGAAGGATGCGGAGGCAAAAAACCATGTGCAACAGATAACGATGCAAGCATGGGTAATCCTATATATACAGCAGGTATTTTGTACCGATATACCACTGAAAAGATCAACGGAATCATTAAGACAAAACCCACACTATAAAATAAAGGTATACCAATAATAAATCCTGTGCATACCAGGCCCCATTGGATATTTTTTGGGCCGAACAGCTGCATCATGACAGAAGCTATTTGTTGGGCAGCTCCACTTTCAGCTACTAACTTTCCCAACATAGCTCCTAATATAATAATGCCAATTAATGACCCAAGAGTATCTCCCATTCCCTTCTGAATGGCACCCACTATTCCCGTTAGTGGCAACTTTAGCAGGAATCCTGCAATAACAGATACTATTAAAAATGAAATAAAAGCATTTAATTTAGCCCAGCTGATCAATATAACCAGGAGGGCAATACAAAATACAACGCTAAGTACAGCCATTACGATTCAGATACAGGTGAGTTGTTTAATAAGTTAGATAATGAGAAAAGACTCATTCCAGTTTTAACTTGCTAATCTTCAAAACATTACCTTCTATCTTTAAACCATCCTGATACAATACTGCCCTGTATTCTATCTCATCATAGGAAACGATGTTGCTTTTTACAATTTCCAGACTATGCATTCCTTTTTTAATAACTGGAAATACATCTGTTGATGTCCATTTTTCATTAAACTCTTCGTTCAGTGTACTTTGTACAGGCCTGTATTCAAATCCAAGCTGAAATTGTTTGCCATTTCCTAAAGCTGTCAGGTTAGCAGTTAACTTTAAATTACCATTTGTCTGTTTTTCAGCCTTTACTGTACCAAAATGTGCTGTTTCTAAAGCAGGTTCAACATTTTTTAATTTAACTACAATCGGATTGGGCCACTTATGGTTATTATAAATACGTTGAGCACGCACTACAGATATTTTAAATCCTTCCGCAGTTTGCTCAAAAGTTGCTTTTCCATTATTCGAAGGTTGGTATTCAACTATATTACCTGTCTGCCCTAAAACACTAATCTCTGTTTTTGCAGTTGCCTTTACAGATTTTAACACAAAATTTCTTCGTTCACCGCGTGGCCATTCTGGCATATTCCGTATGTAAGCATACACTGTGTTTTCATCTTTCTTTTTGGTAAACCAGATATCACCTTCATTTTTTATAATCCATGGACGAACATTATGTATTGCTTCCTGATTGATGAAATGCCAGGCGCCAATTTCCATCAGGCGTCCCTCCTGTGCTTCATTTACATTACCCCACTGAGTAGGTCCTACATTCAACAGGTAAGATCCTCCTTTTGCACGAGACTCGATAAGAATGTCAATAAGTTCCGTTCCTGACTTATAGTGTTCATTTGTTGGTTTATATCCCCAATCTGTCCCCATTGTCATACAACTTTCCCAGGCAGTGGTTAATGTCTCTCCAGGTAGTTGCTGCTCAGGTGTAGGTAATACACCTCTGGTAACTAAACAGTTTGGCTGATATTTCCAAATCGCCTGTTTTACTTCTTCCCGTAAAACATCACTATCTATAAAAAACAAGTCAACCTGTCCATATTGAGTCATTAATTCTTTGCATTGTTCCAATACAAACGCTTTATATTTCTCCTGAAATGGTTTTGCTTTTTCCCAATGATCATCACGGGTTATATCCTTCATGCCATTACGATAAGCAAATACAAAATCCTCTGGTGAATAGTAAAATCCAACAGCAACCCCCCATTTGTGACAGGCCTCAACATACTGTTTGACAATATCTTTTTGATAAGGTGTATGCATGATATTGAAATCTGTAGTTTTAGTATCCCACATACAAAAACCAGCATGATGCTTGGTGGTAAACATGATATACTTCATCCCCGCATTCTTAGCCATTATCACCATTCGTTCGGCATTCCAGTCTGTGGGATTGAAAGTCTGTGGTAATTCGTGAATATATCTTTCTATATAATCTTCTGATGCGCCTACTAGAGAATGACTGATTACCAAGCCTAACTGTACATCCATATTCCAATGAATAAACATACCAAACCCTGCATCTTTTAACCACTCTTCTCTTTCTGGTTTGTTAAGATTGGCTCCTGTTATCTGAGCGTTGACAGTCCCACTAAAAACAAAAAGCAAAATCCCCAAAAATCCTAAAAATCTCATAAATACAAAAATAGGTAATAGTTGGATTGAATAATTGTTAAGGTGAATTATAAATAAAAATCACTTAACATAAGATAAAATATAAATACACATTAAGTAACCTACCTATCATTAATTAATTTCCAATTCATCGAATAAGAACCAGGGCCTTCCTCCTGCTCCATACTCTCCTACAGGAATTGTTGCAGGATTCATTGCTTTAATTCGAATGTATCTTGCTTTAAGAGGTGATAGAACTGTATGAACTGGATTGATCCCGTTAATAGGAAAGTTAGTATGAGTATAGACCTCTTTAAAAGATTGTCCATTCTCTGAAACAGAAAAAACAAGTTGAATAGGTGCCCACATTCGTTGCCAATGATATACCAATACATTTACCTGTAAATCTGAAACAGTTTGTATAGTTTGCAAATCTACCTGGACTTCAACGTTTGTGTCCTGAAAACCTACCCACTCTCCAGTATTGTATCGGGTTGTACCTACTATCCCGTTCACAGCTGTCAGGTTAGTAACAGGCTTGTAATTTCCTTTAGGTGCAGGTGTGAATGATATAGGTTTGCCAGTGGATTTACTGATATGAAATTCTTTTTCAAATACTCGTCCCTTTTGTTTTCCTTCAAAAAACACAGCAGCTCTGATTGTTTTAGATTTTACAATTTCGATTGGTCCTTTATACTGTAAACTTGAAATACTTGGATTTGAGCCATCAAGAGTATAGTAAATTTCTGACTTTGGCAAAGAAGTAGACAAGTGAAGTATAGGAGGTTGATTGGTTTTTATTGTAACAGAATCCGTAATTTCATCGAACACATCTGCACAATTTATATCATTGGTTTTCAGAATTGCCTGATGGACTCTCACCCGTCTTAGAAAGTCTGGATAGTTCTTTTTTTCGGGTTTACTCCAGGCAAGTTCAGCAATAGCCAATGCTCTGGGCAACATCATATATTCAACTTGCTGAGAAGTAGGCATATATTCTGTCCAGATATTTCCCTGAATACCTATTAAATACTTTGCGTCTTCTGGACTTAGATCAACAGGGATTGGCTCATAAGTATATACTTTAGACAATGGCGTATAACCCGCTGCTGCTAAAGGTTCCTGAGGATATAAGGATTGATAGTAATCCAGATACACATGACTCTCTGGAGTCATAATGGCATTATGCTTTTGTCGGATTGCATCTATCCCTCCTTCTATTCCTCTCCAGCTCATTACTGTTGCATCAGGAGGTAAACCACCTTCCAATATCTCATCCCACCCGATAATTTTTCGCCCCTTACTATATACATAATCTCCAATTCGTTTCATAAAGTAACTCTGCAACTCATCTTCGTCCTTTAGATGTTCTGTCTGGATTCGTTTCTGACATTTTGGACATGCTTTCCATTTTGTCTTAACACATTCATCTCCCCCTACATGGATATAAGTTGAGGGAAATAGAGAAATAACCTCATCTAATACATTCTGTAAAAAGAAAAAGGTACTATCGTTTCCTGCACAATATACTTCATCAAAAATCCCCCAAAAAGTCGCTGCGGAATATGGACCACCGGTACAACCATATTGAGGATAAGCAGACAAGGCTGCCATAGCATGGCCAGGCATTTCTATTTCAGGAATTATGGTAATATGTCGTTGAGTTGCATACTCAATTACTTCTTTGATTTCATTCTGGGTATAATACCCTCCATATTTTTTCCCATCAAAACGATGAGGAAGTTCTTTTTTGTGTCCAATAAGGGTTTCGTTTCTGTATGCTGCAATTTGCTGCAACAAAGGATATTTTTTGATTTCAATACGCCAGCCCTGATCATCAGTCAAATGCCAGTGAAAAGTATTGAATTTATAATAAGCCAGTATATCTATGTATTTTTTAATAAAACTGACAGGAAAAAAATTACGGCTCACATCCAGATGCATACCCCTATAACTAAATCGCGGATTATCTTTGATAAAGCAAGCAGGAATAGTTTGGGATTGGGAGAATAATTGAAGAAGAGACTGAAAGCCATAGAATAATCCGGCGTTATCATGTCCCGTCAGGATTATTGTGTTGGAAGTAATAGTTAAAGAGTATCCTTCCGGCTCTTTGATTTGTTGAGGATTGATTGAAAATTTTATAAAATCTGCCTTACCTTTTTTACGAATGGGCAAGGCAGATTTTGTTATATTAGTTAAAGATTCCTGGAAGAAGGAACAAACCGATTTGTCAACAGATGGATCTGAGAGAATAATGGTTCTCGCTGTAATTTGAAAAACTCCGGTATGCCGTTGATACAAAACCGGAATTGGGATAATAGGAGGCTCAGCCAGCAAAGCCGACTGAGCCAACAGTTGATTTAAACACCCTAATAATATGCTTACTGTTAAGAAAAGAAATCGCATATTAATCCTTATTAAATTATTTACTCTTTTAATTTATTCAGTCTAAGAAGCAGGAGTTATTATTTATCCCACCAAATTTTAGTCATCAGATCATCTGCCCCCTGATTGGTTATGGCATCATTGTAAGATGTTCGGTTGAGCGTCTGTTCCAATACCGGATACAAAAATCTGCGAAATAGCTGACCACCTG
>JASJOS010000012.1 GCA_030068525.1 Xanthocytophaga flava | reverse complement strand
GTAATGGAGCTGTTACCCATACGATTGGTTCTTTAAGTGGAGGTTCGAATGCAACAATCAACATTACTGGAACCTCGACCAAAAGTTATGGGACATTGAGTTTAGGGACAGTAGGAGGGAGTTGGGCAGGGAATAACCTGATTGCAAATGGAACAATCACAGGTACATTGGGTTCAGGATTAACTTTGAACAATGTGACCTTTAATGGTACACAGACTTTGAATGGAAGATATACTTTCACAGGTCCTACTACTATGAATGGAGGAAGTCTGCTATTTGGAGGGAGTGGAAATAATGTGTTTTCAGGGGTAACTGTTAATGCTGGAAATGTCAGTTTTGCTAATACAGGAAACAATAGCTTTGCTTCTGTCAGTTTGAATGGGGCAATCAATGATGTTACATGGAAGTTTAATCCTTCAGGTAGCGGTACAAATACAATTACAGGTGCATTTACTTCCTCACTTGGTTGTGGGGATATCATCGTTGGATCATCGACTTCAGGTAGCCAGGCACGAGTGGTTTTGTCCAGTGCTCAGGCATTGAATGGAGCAACTATTCAAGATATTCAGAATAGTACTTCAAACCTGACTGCCAATAATGGCGTTAACAATGGAAATAATACAGGTATTACTTTTAGTTTTGGTGCTTCTCCTGCTCGTACCTTGTATTGGGTAGGTAATAGTGGAAATTGGAGTGATCCTAATCACTGGAGTTTGACTTCAGGTGGAGCTGGTGGACAATGTATTCCTACCATCAATGATGATGTAAACTTTACTGCAGGTTCGTTTAGTGCAACTGGCCAGACAGTAACAATTGATATAGATGCAGTATGCCGATCAATGAACTGGACAGGGGCAACCAATACACCTACTCTTGCTGGGGCGGCTACTCGTACCTTAACCATTGCGGGTAACCTGACGATGATTGCTGCAATGAATCAGACTGGTGCTGGAAGCACTTTCCTTGGGAAAGTAATTTTTGTTGCTACATCTACTGGTAGGACTATCAATTCAGGTGGGAAAACATTAGCCGATGTGGAGTTTAATGGACAAGGTGGTGGTTGGGCTTTGAACTCCAATACCCTGATAGTATTAAATACTTTAAACCTGGTTGCAGGAACATTGGATGCAACCACAAGAAGTATTACTGCAGGTACATTGACCGTAAATAATGCATCTGATCTGCCACGTACTTTAACTCTGGGAACTTCAACAGGACACATGATAAATGGTACCGGAACGGTACTGGATCTGCAAGGCAATACATCTAACTTTACATTCAACCCTGGAACTTCCACTATTACATTATCCGGAGCAGGGGCGATAATTGTAGAAACAGGATCTCAAAGCAAAACATTACCAAACTTAATAATTACAAATCCCAATGATATTACAATAAACACATCCAATACAACCAATCGGATTACATTTGGAACTATTGCCGTTAATAACAATATCACTCATACTTTTACAGTAAATGGTACTGCACCAAAAACGTATGGTAACTTTACTATCAATGGAAGTAATAATGTGATTACTTTCAATGGTAGTAGTTCTGCTTCTCCAAATGATAATATTTTCTCAGGAGTTACATTTACAGCTGGACGTACTGGGACAGTGGCTACTTTTAATGGAACGAATACATTTAATGGTGCAGTTGATTTAAATACTGGAACTGGTCGGGCTAGTGATATTGAATTTACAGGTACCAACGTATTTGCCAGCACATTTACTGCTAACTTAGCAAATACAGGAGGTACCGAATTACAGTTCGCTTCTGCAAGTGGAACTACTTCCTTTACAGGTGCAGTTGTATTGAATTCATCAAATAACCTAAATGTAGACATTGTATTCAATAATGCTACTAGCTTTTCTTCTGGTTTAACGATTGGAAACAATAGCAATACAACTTTCCAGGGTATAGGTAATAATACCTTTTCGAATGTAATTGTTAATCCTTCCAGCAACTTTATTCTTAACAATAATGGTAATAGTACCTTTGCCTCTGCTACTGTTAACAGCTTGACAGGTAACGGTGTAAACTGGGATTTTCGTAGTGGAGGACTGGCTACATTCTCAGGAGATATGAATATATACACCATATGTACTTCTCCTGTGACAGTGGGGGCAACAACAGCAGGTTCCCGGGCAAATGTAAATTTCTCAGCAGTACAATATTTTGATAATGCGGTGCTGGTTCAGGATATCAATGCCAATGGTTCTACAATTAATGCTTATTACACTACTATACCGCCAGCACCTAATAACGTAAATGTTATTTATAACAATAACGTTGCGACTCAACGTACGTTATATTGGGTTGGTGGAACCTCTAACTGGGGCAACCCATTATCATGGTCAACAAGCTCAGGTGGTTCTGGCGGTGCATGTATCCCAACAGCTGCAGATGATGTGATTTTCGATTTGAATTCATTCAGTGCTACTGGACAGACCGCAAGTGTTGATATTACGGCTCCCTTGGCAGCTTGTCGAAATATGACATGGACAGGTGGTGTGACAGCTCAAGCTCCTACTTTTGCTTTTGGAAATAACCAGTTAGAGATAAATGGTAATTTGACATTAGCTGCTGGAATGTCAATGAGTGGAAATAATACTGCTGCTCTTTTACATTTTACAACCAATGGGGCAACCAATACGTCCACAGCAAGGACTATTACAGTACCTACAGGTGTAACTGCTGCTTTGCCAGCCGCTCTTTTCAATAGCCCAGGGGTAACCTGGACTATCTCAGGTGCTGGATCATTCATTGTTAGTGGTGAACTAGGATTGCAGTCTGGTACATTAAATACAAATAGTGTCGCAGTTTCGGCTGGGTACTTAAATGCTGATAAATTATCTGGAACTTTTGCAGATCGTGTTTTGGATATTAAAAACTCTGCCATAAGTATTACGGGTAGTAGCGCAAATGGATTCAATAGAGGGCTGGACTTTACAGGTGATAAATTTACATTTGTGACTCCAGGAGCTACATCTTCTATCACTTTTGCAAGTACAAATGGATGGGTTGAAGCCTATTTGGGGGATAATACAACTTGGGGTACAAATCCAGGATCTCCACGTACAGTAAGTACATTGAGAACAATGCCTGACATTATTCTGCAAAGTACAGATGTGGATATTCATACAGCAGACTACAATGTGACAGATGGTGTTGCTAACCGTACAACTTTCCGTAAAATTACCAATGTAAATGGAGGACAGTTTTTTATTGATGGAACTTGTCCACAGACTTATAGTACGATATTAGTTGCTAGTGGGTTGAGTGCTAATTCAGCTGATCAGCGCCGTATTGTAGGATCATCACAGCCGTCTCCTAATAATAATCTCTTTACTGGAACGGTAACATTTGGTAGTGATTGCGGATTCAGATTTGAAGGGAATAACATATTTCAGCAGAACTTTACTGTAGCTCAAACATCAGATGCAAATGATGCCTTTGTATTTACAGACGCAAATATATTTAATGGAGTAGTTGATATTACTGGCTTGAATGTAAATAGAGTAACACCTACAGTACATTTTGGTGCCAATGGTGGAGCTACTACATTTAATAAAGATGTTAATTTCCACGGTACTTCTGTCATCTATCGGGTAAGTGGAGCTGCAACCTTAGCTGCTTCACGAACAATGACATTTGATAATGAAAGTATTGGTTGGTTTGTTGGAGGTAATCAAACCAATGTGGCTAATGAGCCAATCCCAGGAGCAGGTGCTTATACATTCTCGGGTAATCTTGTACTGAATCCACAAGCGAGAACGACATTTTATAATTCAACACCTAACAGTTACACCAATGTAACATTGAATGATTATAGTATCTTTGAGTTTACCTCTTTAGCAACTTCTACTGTTACTGGTACGTTTAGTGCCTCAGGAAACTGTAACATCTGGAGACAAATTAATGCAAGTATTCCAGGTGATCTTGCTGACATTACATTCAATAGTAATCAAGCTTGGAATTATGTACTAGCTCGTGACCTAAATGTACTTGGACCAAGAACGGTCACCGCAAATAATAGTACCAACGTTGGAAATAGTTGTTCCACAACATATATGTCATTTACTTCTATTCCAACAACAGGAACTCTGGTTTGGGTAGGAGGAGATGCAACCAATCTAAGTGGGAACAGTCGATGGAGCGATCCTCGTAACTGGTCATCTTTACCTTTGACTACCGCATCCAGAAGAAATGGAGGTAGTTGTATTCCTAGTAGTTTGAATGATGTGTTGTTTGATAATAATTCGTTTAGTAATAAGGCACAATCTGGCTCTAAATATTATGATAGGGTTATTATAGATATCCCTGCTGCTACCTGTGCAAATATGACTTGGGCTACTAATATTCGACAAGGGTCTGCTTTGACTACTGATGCTACAACAAATGAAATATGGGTACATGGTAATTTGATTCTAGAGCCTAAAATGACCAATTTATTTACGGGATTATTTTCTTTCCGTTATCCAATCTCTAAAGGTAATGTAGAACAGATTATTGATGCAGATGGACAAGGTGGAGGACAAATAACAGAATTTAAAGGTCCTATAGAAGTAAACTCTGTGGGAGCTACCTATAGATTAGAGAGTGATATTATTGTCAATGCCGCCGATTTAGGTGGTGTAAGAAGAGGAAATGTGTCTCTGCTAAATGGTAATTTGAAAGCTAATGGACATGACATCAACCTGAGTGGTAACTGGATTATTGCTCCTCCTACAAATCCAAACCCACAAAGTATGTTCTACCACAATGGTGGTAATAGTGTTACTTTTGATGGACAGGATGCTGTAAATGGTGCACAGAACATTGTGGCCGCTACTAGTCCATTCTGGAACCTTGTAATCAACAGAGGTTCCAAACCATCACCAACAGATATAAATAATGGTAGTGTTAGCAATGCCTTTCGTTGGGTAGTTATTCAAAATAAGAGAGGTAGTGGAGGTAATCCTGGTACTACTGTTAATAGCAATCAGCCATTTAATAGTGGTATTACTGTAGATAATGATTTGTCTATTTCTCAAGGTGGTTTATTTGATAATGGCTTCCAGATTATTGGAAATACAACAGGGGGGCTGGATATCAGTAATTTTGGTGTATTGAGTTTAGGAACAGCAACTCCATGGTCTGGAAATAACAATGATGCTCCTTTAACTACAGTGTTCCCTACTAACTACATTGCTGCTAATATTTTCCTTACTTCTGGAAGTACAGTATCGTATAGTTCACATGGTCATCAGGATATAAGTGCATTACCAGTCTATGGTAACTTATATCTTCGTAATGCCAATGGTGCTGGTGGTCCGCTTAGCTCAAGTCAGAGGAAACGCATCGCGTTGGGAACCCTACAAATAGCAGGAGATTTAACACTGGAAAGCGGAATCAACCTCATTGATAATGGATTCCAGATTACAGGTAATACATCCGGATTATTAACACTCGCATCTAATTCTGTTTTAACACTAGGATCTGGAGCAATGACTGTAGCTACTACTACTGGAATAGGCTACAACCCAACTGCTAACAAGACAGGTACAACAACCACAAGTAATAGTGCTACTCAGTTTCCATTAAACTTTACAGATGCGAATCTAAATCTGGATGCCAATAGCTATGTCATTTACAATGCGGCTGCCAATCAAAGTGTCAGAGGCTTGAGTTCTGCTACTGCGTCTCAACAATATGGCAACCTGATTATTCAGAACCCAACAGTGACTTCCCCTGTAATGGTGCACAAAACCCTTACCGCTGCAACAACAGTACGAGGATCACTCACTATCAATCCAAATAGTAACCTGATTGATAATGGAAGGCAAATTACAGGTACTAATGGACAAATTTTCAGAATGTCTGCATCCGATGCGATTCAGGATCTGACTAAACAAGATGCGACTAGTAGTGTCACTGTTGCAGGTACATCTCAATTGGTGTTAGGAAATGCAAGTGTTGCAACTACTTTTCCTGCAAATTATGTAAATGCAGACCTGAATTTTGATGCAGGTACAACAATTGTGTATCATGCGGGTGTAGCACAAACTGTGAGGGGATTAAATTCTGCTACCGCTTCTCAGCAATATGGTAACCTGATATTGACCAATCCAGTGGCTATCTCACCAAAAGTGGTCTCCAAAACACTGGATGCAAGAGTTACAATTCGTGGTAAGTTGATGATCAATCCAAATAATAACCTGATTGACAATGCGTTCCAAATTGCAGGTGTCGGAGGGGTTGGTAATTTTACTATGCAGAATGCTACATTAGCAAAAAATCCTTTAACGGGCGATGCATTAACGAATGTTGCCACTACAGGAACTTCAGGAGAAAGCCGGATAACACTTGGTAATGCTACATCTACAACAGCAACTACATTCCCAACCGGATATACATTAACTTCGAATCATGTGAACTTTGAGTTGGGAACAACCGTAGTTTATAATGCAGCCGTTGCGCAACAAATAGCCGGTTTACAGAATAATGCAAATCCAGCATCTACGTATGCCAATTTGATTCTGACAAACCCTGCCAGTGTACCACCTGCTGCAACAGTTGTATGGCCTGTGGTAAAAACACTCCAAAGTAGATCTATCACTATTCGGGGTAATCTTACTATAAATCCGAATAACACTCTGGCAGATGCTACATTCCAGATTACAGGTACTTCAGGGAGTAAGTTTAGTATGTTTAATACTACTTTGACTCAAACGGTTATACCAGAAACCGGAGCTACTACAGGTATAACAGGTGAAAGCCGCTTTGTAATTAGTAGTGCCAGTACTACTTCAACAACATTCCCAGGTGGCTTCCGTACAGGAGATGGAACGGGTACTTACCCATCAGATATAAACTTTGAATCAGGTACTACGGTAGTTTACAACTCTACCAATACACAACTTGTTCAGGGATTAGGCGGTACTGGAAATACAACATATGCTAATCTGGTGTTAACAAATGGTAATAATACTGGTGTTTCGCTAGTAAGTAAAACCTTGCAGTCGAATGGTACTGCCTCACCAGGAACACGTGTACGTGGTAGCTTGATAATTAATCCGAACAACAATTTTATTGATAATGGATTCCAGATTAGCGGTGTAGCGGGACAGACATTCACTATGAATAATGCAACTAAGTCTGTAAACTATGTAAGGGCTGTTACAAGTAACTCTACTGTAATAGGGGCTACAGGAGAGAGTCGACTGACATTGGGTACGGCAGCCACTGCTACTACTTTCCCAACTGGATTTGTGACTTTAAATGATAATGATATCAATTTTGAGTTGGGCACAACTGTAGTATATAATGCTGGTGTAGCTCAACAAGTTCAGGGGATTTTCAATAGTACACAGGCTTCAACTGCTAACTATGCAAATATCTCCTTTGTCAACCCCGCTGCCTCAGGTTCTGTAACAAAAACGTTTACCAATAATGCACGTGTAAGAGAGAATTTGACAATTGGTGGTGCAAATGCAGTTAGTGCTTCAGGGGTAACCAATTTGGTAGACATGAGTGGTTCAAATTATAAAATCTACTTGGCCGGAAACTGGTATCATCATCCAGCTAATAATTTTAATGCACGTGCAGGTGAAGTAGAACTGGAAGGTACTACCACTCAGACTATCACTACCCGAAGTGCTCAAAATTATGCGAGTGAGGCAGGAACACAGGATTTCTATAACCTGACAGTTAATAACACAACAGCCACGCCTGGAATAGCTGTGATATTGGGATCTAATGTAGGTGTTTCTCGTCAGATGAACTTCCTGAAAGGATTAGTACGAAGTAATGATCTGGTATCACTTAATGGTTCTCCAGCTAGCCAATTATTAATTATTCGTGATAATGCTTCAGTAATCAATACAAGTGATAACAGCTTTGTGATAGGAGCGGTACGGAAAGTAGGACGTTCTTCTGGCACCTTCTATTTCCCAATCGGATATATAAATGGTTCAGATCCATACTATCGTCCAAGTGGAATCTCATCACCTACCAATGCACTAGCTTCTTTTATCAGTCAGTTTTATTTTGAGAATCCAACTGGTAGAGGTTTCAATGCTATATCTGTAGAGTTGGGAGATCCTAATGGTTCAATCCGTTTCGCAAGTGCGAAAGAATTCTGGATGATTAACCGGGAAAATCTAACAGATAAGGTATATGTAACTCTGACTTGGCGTAACCCTGAGTCTGGTGGAGTAGGAACCAACGGAGATCCGAATAACTATCTGGGTTTACGGGTAGCTCACTGGAATACAACAATCTCCAAGTGGCAGAATATGGGAGGTTCCGGATTTACCAACCATCCTACATTGGGAGCTGTTGGCAATCCAAGTGGTGCACTGACTTCAATGTATAATACAGTCCATGCTGCTGGTCCGGTAGAAAGCTTCAGTCCATTTACGCTGGCTACACAGATAGACTACAATCCGTTACCAGTAACTTTGCTTGATTTTACAGGTAAAGCCGTGGAGCAGCAGGTAAACTTGAACTGGCAGACTGCTTCCGAAGTAAATACATCATACTTTGTGGTAGAAAGGAGTCAGAATGGTAAAAACTTTGCAGAGGTAACTCAGGTGACGGCAATAGGAAATTCATCCGGATTACAAACGTATCAGTCTATTGATCACAGACCATACACAGGTGTATCCTACTACCGATTGAAAATGGTTGATCAGGATGGAAGCTATGCTTATTCAAAAGTGATCAAAGTAAACTTTGGAGTAAGTGGAGCATTGGGAGAGATTACTTTATTCCCAAATCCAGGAAATGGAGATGTGATTTACTTTACTGTCAACAATACAGAAGTGAAGATTGCCTCCATTCATGACATGTTGGGTAGAGCAATAGGTTATCAAACTAGCTCGGATGCAGAGGGTACTCTGAAAGTAACCTTCAGCGAAAGGTTGGCTGCTGGTACTTATGTGGCTATTCTAATTGCCAAAGATGGATCTTCTTCTCGATTTAAATTTGTAGTACAGTAAGCTTCTGCTTAATAGTATAGATTGAATTTCAAAAGGGGCAACATTTTTGTTGCCCCTTTTTTGTTGTGTAAGTTGTGAAATAGCTTTACAAATTATTCTTTTGTACTCTAATCCTTTATTTAGTTGAACGACAGGTTTGAATTAGTTATTTTTTAACGTAAGAAAAGAATAGGTCATCTGCTCCCAGGAAAAAACGAACCTAATTCTTTTTTGGATAAACTTGATGAAAATAGAGGATATTGATTCAGAGTCTGTTGAGTGAAAAAATCTTAAAAAAAAATATCTTTAGAATAGAAGAAAAGTATATTCATTTACGTTTGCTCGTATAGAATACTACATGTATTTCTGAGTCAGATTACGCAATTGTTTCACAATGCACTAATCTAGTGTTTAATTACTTAATTTAAAGAATGACCAGCTTTTGTAGAAAAAAAGAATCCTATAGTAATGTTATAGGAGTAAAAATTTTTGTCCTGTGTTGGATAATTATAAGTGTGATGGCCTTTGCTGCTTGTGAGTCACGTTCACAAGATAAACAAGCCCGACAGGATGCCTTACTAGTAGATAGCGTTTCATTATTGTTTAGCCCGGAAGATTCAGCTATCAAAGCCGCACAATTAGATACTTTTTTTCATAATCTGAATCAGAGGCATGGATTCAATGGGACTGTTCTGGTCGCTCAATATGGGAAGCCCATCTACAAGGGAGCTTTCGGATATAAAAACTTTTCTTCTCATGATACACTAGCTCTGAGTACTCCTTTCCAGTTAGCATCGGTTTCAAAGCAGTTTACTGCTGTTGCCATCATGCAATTACAGGAAAAGGGCTTGCTGAGTTATGAAGACTCTATACAAAAGTTCTTTCCAGACTTTCCTTATCATGAGATTACCGTTCGGTCTATGTTGACTCATCGTTCGGGACTTCCCAATTACATGTATGCCTTTGAAAAGATTATTCGGGATAAAAATAAACCCCTTACCAATGCAGAAGTAATTGACTTATTTATTAAGCATAAGCCTGGAATCTATTATCTACCTAATAAGAAGTTTAACTACAGCAATACCGGGTATTTTTTACTGGCAGCTATTGTTGAGAAAATCACAGGTGAACGTTTCAAAGAGTATGTAGCAAAACATATTTTTGGGCCAGCGGGTATGACTCATAGCTTTATCTTTGATGGTACAGACTCTGCAAAAGTAGCGAAGGCAGCTATCGGATATGTGGGTGGAAGATATATCCGACCTGTTACAGATAACTATTATTTAGAAGGAGTGACAGGTGACAAAGGGGTGTATTCGACTGTGGAAGATATGTTTAAATGGGATCAGGCTTTGTATAGTGGCAAGATACTTAAAGCATGTACACTTGAAGAAGCTTTTACTCCCAAACACTTTGATGTCAAAACGTATGCAAACTATGGGTTTGGGTGGCGCACGTATTATGCGCCAGGTGGAGAGCCACTAGTATTTCATGCCGGATGGTGGCATGGTTTTAAATCTTATTTTATGCGTAATCAGCGGGATCACAGCACTATTGTGATTTTAAGTAATAAAGCTTCTAATCATAGTTTGAGTCGGGTAAATGTAGTGCAGGCAATTTTATGGCCTAAAAGAGCCAACTTCTATCTGCATCGGGCTGACACAACCCAACAAGCGGCTGAATAATATTTCAGAGTGAGATAGTATTTTCTCATCTCACTCTTCTTTTCTAAAAAAATTATCCGGCAGCACACATTGTTCCTCCAGCGAGGAAACATCCCAGCCCTATCAAACAAAATATCTTTCCAACCTTTCTGCTCGGCCTGGGTATCAACAAGATTAAGCCTATAAACAGAATAAAAGATGCCAGTAGCAGAAAAAAGAAGCCCATGCCAGCCATATCGCTGAAATGAACCTCGGCAAAAATGAAGGCAGGTAGAATACTTTTCATGTGTAAAAACATATGTCACATCGAAAATACAATCTTTTTTGGCATAGAGAATAATTTATCAAAACAATTTCCCACTTTTTTGATTTGTATAGAATCTGATTGATGTCCGAATGATTGACTCATTTTATCAGGGACATTGACAATAATTTTATTCTATCACATGAAAATTGCGATTTTTTGGTTTCGGCGTGACCTGCGCCTGGAAGATAATGCCGGTTTCTCCGCTGCGCTGCAAAGTACATATCCTGTATTGCCATTATTCATTTTTGATCAAACAATTCTTTCACAGCTTGAAGATCAGGATGATCCCCGTGTAACATTTATTTATGAGGCAATTCAAAAGATGAGAACGGAGCTGGAAGCGGCTGGAGGTACATTGCTGGCTTACTATGGCAAACCTACTGACATATGGAAAAAGTTAGTAAATGATTATGAGGTTGCAGAGGTTTATACCAATCATGATTATGAAACCTATGCGATACAGCGGGATGATGAAATACAGAACATACTCAAAATACACAATATTCCGCTGAGAACATATAAAGATCAGGTGATTTTTGAAAAGAGAGAGGTTTTGAATGGAAAAAATGAACCCTATACAGTATTTACACCCTACAGCAAAAAGTGGAAAAGCCAGTTGACAGATAAAGATCTGGCTGCATATAACTGCAATCAGTATTTTACCAACTTATATACTGTAAAGGTAGAGGCATTACCCTCTCTAACAGATATGGGTTTTGTACTATCCCCATTGTATATTCCTGCTTCTGAAGTTGAAGAACATACAGTGGTTTCTTATGCGAAAAACAGGGATTATCCGGCTTTAGACGCAACCACACACCTTGGAATACATCTGCGGTTTGGAACAGTAAGTATTCGGCAACTGGTATCAAAAGCCAGACAATGGAATGAAGTCTGGTTAAATGAATTAATATGGCGGGAGTTTTTTATGATGATATTGGCAAACTTTCCACAGGTGGAGAAACACGCTTTTAAGCCTGCCTATGATCGGATACAATGGCGCAATAATCCTGAAGAATTTCAAAAATGGTGTGATGGACAAACCGGTTATCCTATTGTAGATGCAGGTATGAGACAATTGAATGAAACAGGCTTTATGCACAACCGGGTACGAATGATTACAGCTAGCTTCTTAATAAAACATCTGTTGATTGACTGGCGTTGGGGAGAGGCATACTTTGCCCGTAAGTTATTGGATTATGAATTAGCAAGTAATAATGGCAACTGGCAATGGGCTGCAGGTAGTGGATGTGATGCTGCTCCATATTTTCGGGTTTTTAATCCAGCATTACAAACACAAAAATTTGATAAGTCTCAGGCATATATCAAAAAGTGGGTGCCAGAGGTAGGAACTAAAGACTATCCTGATCCTATAGTAGAACATGAATCTGCCAGAGAGAGAGTTTTAAAAGCTTACAAAAAGGCTCTTCAAAGTTAAGTGTATGTTTCTCTGAAATAGACTATCTATTTCAGAGAAACAGCTACAATCTATAGTGTTTTCAATACTCGCTCTAGGTCTTCGGGCGTTTCTATACAGACACTTTCCATTTCTGTAAAAGCAACCTTGATACGATATCCATTTTCAATCCAGCGCAACTGTTCCAGCGATTCTGCCTTTTCTAAAGAAGATACAGGTAATTGAGTAATAGCCTTCAGAATATCAGTACGATAGGCATATAACCCTACATGTTTGTAAAATGTATGCTTATGAAGCCAGTTTTCAGTAGCTTCACCCCGAACAAAAGGAATAATGCTACGACTAAAATAAATAGCCTCCTGACGTGTGTTAATTACAACATGCGCTTCTCCAATATCTGTTAAGGTATGATAGTCTTCAATGGTCTTTATCAAAGTAGATAACTCAGCTTCAGGAGATAATACAGATGTAAGTGTGTCAATTTGTGCGGGTTGAATAAATGGTTCATCCCCCTGAATATTTACAACGAAATCATAGTGTCCACCAGCTTTCTGAAATGCTTCATAACAGCGATCCGTACCACTGGGATGCTCTTCAGCTGTCATCACAACCTCACCTCCAAAGTCTTGTACATGATTAAAAATCAATTCATTGTCTGTTGCCACAATTACTTTGGCTAACGATTCTGCTTTTTTAGCTTGTTCGTACACTCGTTGTACCATGGATTTACCAGCAATGTCTGCCAGCATTTTTCCAGGAAAACGTGTAGATGCATAACGAGCCGGAATAACTCCAAGTATATTCATAAAGTTTGGATAGAAATATGAAGCAGCAAAGATAGAAGGTTTTGTTTTTGGAGAAGATGTTTTTTGAACAGACTTGGTGTATATTTGAACATTTGTAAGAATTTCTATTACTTTGAAGAGATAGATATTTACATGTATACCTACTTTATCCATGATACAACTTTCCCGATTATTCCATCTTAGTTTACTATTTATTTTATTTAACTCCTGCACTCAACAAAAAGACTCCCTACTTGGGCAATCTGGTAATGACTGGCCTGAATATCTTGGAAATGCGGCCAGAAGCCACTACTCAACGCTGGAGCAGATCAATTTACAAAATGTAAACCAGTTGCAGGTTGCCTGGACATACCAGTCTGGAGGAAGGGATACAACCAATAACCAAACACAAATACAATGTAATCCGATAATCATAGATGGAATTCTATACGCTACTTCTCCTCGAATTGAGGTATTTGCATTGAATGCCGCTACAGGAAAAGAAATCTGGAAGTTTAGTGCGGCTGATTTTTGGGGAGGGAAAAATGCAAGTGCAGGAACAAATAGAGGTGTAACCTACTGGAAGTCTGATTCGGAAGATGAGCAGCGAATCATCTTTACCGCAGGTTCCTTTCTATTTGCCTTGGATGCCAGAACTGGTAAACCTATCGAAAGTTTCGGAGATAGTGGACGAGTGGATATGCGCAAAGAACTGGATTATGATAAGAAAGATTTTTTCATTGTTTCCAATACACCCGGGGTAATCTACAAAGACTTTTTGATTATGGGTATGCGTTTGTCTGAAACAGCTGATGCTGCACCAGGACATGTACGAGCCTATAATATTCGAACTGGGAAACGGGAATGGATTTTTCATACGATTCCCCAACCTGGAGAATATGGATATGATACATGGAAGGATAAGGACTCCTGGAAAAAGATAGGAGGAGCTAATTGCTGGACTGGTATGGCTGTCGATTCACAGCGAGGAATTGTGTTTGTTCCTACAGGGTCAGCAGCTTTTGATTTTTATGGTGGAAATAGGAAAGGACAAAATTTATTTGCTAACTGTTTGATTGCCCTGGATGCCAGAACTGGTAAACGAATCTGGCATTTTCAGACTGTACATCATGATATATGGGATCGGGATTTGCCATCACCACCCAACCTGATTACAGTAACACAAAATGGTAAGAAGATTGATGCTGTAGCACAGACTACTAAATCCGGTTTTGTGTTTTTGTTTGAACGGGAGACCGGACGGCCTCTTTTTCCAATAGAAGAAAAACCTGTACAAGAATCTACTATGCCCGGCGAAAAAGCCTGGCCCACACAACCCATACCTGTAAAGCCTCAACCATTTGCCAGACAATCATTTGAGGTGGCAGATGTAAACTCTTTCTCTACACAAAAAGATTCATTAATTGCCAGACTGAAAGCCGTTAAAACAGGCGAGAATTTTATCCCACCCAGTCGTGAGGGTACTGTGATCTTACCTGGATTTGATGGTGGTGCAGAATGGGGTGGGGCTGCGGCTGATCCTGATGGGATCTTATACATCAATTCCAATGAGATGCCTTGGATATTGCAAATGATAGATATTCCGACTGTTAATGCCAGTGACCCACATAGTGAGGCCAAGCAGTTATTTGCAACTAATTGTACCAGTTGTCATGGTGCAAACCGACAAGGAAATGGTGTATATCCATCCCTTATAGATGTAAAGAAACGACGTACAGAGACTTATGCACTTAATCTTCTGAAAACAGGCAAAGGATTTATGCCTGCATTTGCAACTTTAAAGGATTCAGAACGTGAGGCATTAGTGAATTTTTTATTTGACAAGGTTCCCCAACAGAAAGAACCGGGCTCATTAGCTGATATGCGTACATTGGGGGTACCCTATACTATTACCGGATACAATCGGTTTGTAGACAAGGATGGTTATCCTGCAATCAAGCCACCTTGGGGTACTTTGAATGCTATTGATATGAATACAGGGGAATACTTATGGAAAGTACCTTTGGGAGAATATACGAATTTGACAACTAAAGGCATTACTGGTACAGGTACAGAGAATTATGGAGGGCCTGTCGTAACCGCAGGGGGATTACTTTTTATCGCAGCAACGAAAGATGAAAAATTCAGGGCTTTTGATAAGAAAACAGGCAAGATAGTATGGGAGACTCAACTTCCTGCTGGTGGATATGCTACCCCCAGTACCTATGCCGTAAACGGAAAGCAATATGTGGTAATTGCTTGTGGTGGTGGAAAGATGAACACAAAGTCAGGAGATAGCTATGTAGCCTTTGCTTTACCTGAAAAATAAGAAGAATATACTCAGAAATTAACTGTATACATAAAATTTACATAGTTTAATGGAATTACAATTGCCCCCTTATAAAGAGTATCCTATTGTAAGTGATGAAAGAATTTTGCTGAGACAGATTGAATCAGAAGAGATCAAAGATATTCTGGAGATTTCATTTTACGATGGTAAAAGGGCTTCAACTATAGAAGAAGCTTCTACTATGCTACAAAAAATTGATGTTGATTATCAGGATGGCACTTCTATCCATTGGGGAATTTTTGATAAGCTTACTACTATACTGGTAGGAACCTGTGGTTATTATCGTGGTTTTGCAGATGCAACAGGAGAACTGGGATGTATTTTAAGACCAGCATATTATGGAAAAGGGTATATGACTTCTGCACTTCAGTTAGCTATTGGGTTTGGAAAAGAACAGATGGGACTAAAGAAAATAATCGCCATTACAACCAAACATAATAATCCAGCATTGCACCTTCTGAATCGCCTAAGTTTTGTTAAGACACAAGACCTTATGGGTGATGACGTAGAATATGAGTTTATAACCCGGAAGTCTGATTAAAAGTTGTTCAATGAACCACAAAACTTGTTTCTGTTGTTTTATGAGGGTATTTAAATCGCTACTTGTATTTATAATCATTTTTTTACAAACACACCCTGGATTTGCTCAGAACTTCTATCTCTTTATAGGAACATTTACAGGTCCTGCAGGAGGAGATGGAATACATGTATATCGTTTTGATAGCAAAGCAGGTACATTAACCAAAGTTAGTAATACGCAGAAACTTGTTAATCCATCCTATCTGACTGTCTCACCTGATGGTAAATTTGTGTATTCCTGTACTGAAAGCCGACTACCAGGATCAGGCAATGTGAGTTGTTTCGCCTTTAGTAAACAGACTGGTGTGCTTACATTTGTGAATAAACAGCCTTGCGGTGGAGATAATCCTGTGTATGTAGCTGAGCACAGTAGCCGGAAATGGTTGATTAGTGGTAGTTATACAGGAACCAGTATTACCGTATTTCCACTGGCAAATGATGGAAGTATTCTTCCTGCTGGCCAGATAATTCGTTATACTGATAGCACCATTGTAAATCAAAGAGACAATAAGTCTCATATTCATGCTACCGTTTTTGCTCCTGATGAAAAGTTTGTTTTTGTGCCTGATTTGGGTGCAGATAAGATCCGGTGTTTTTCTTTTGATGCTTTAGTTACTAAACCTTTACAGTTTGCATCAACACCTGCCACGTATGCTGTTCCAGGAAGTGGCCCAAGACATTTTGTTTTCCATCCCAATAAAAAGTTTGCCTATTGTGCTGAGGAATTGAGTGGAACGGTTGCTGCTTATACCTATACCAATGGAAAGCTTGATTCCATTCAACGCATCCTTGCTCATGAGGCAGCTATACCAAGCCCTTATGCCAGTGCAGACATTCATATTTCTCCAGATGGTCATTTCCTATATGTATCCAATCGGGCTAAAGAAAATACCATTGCTATTTTCAAAATTGATCAGAAAAGTGGTAAGCTTACAAGTATAGGATATGAGTCTACATATGGAGTCCATCCCAGAAATTTTATGATTGATCCCACTGGAAGGTACCTGTTAGTAGCGAACGAGTTATCTGGCTCTGTAATTGTCCTGAAACGAGAACGCAAAACAGGTTTGTTAACAAAGACAGATACTGCACTCAATATACCCGGGCCGTCTTGTCTAAAAATGTTAGCAATCGATTAAGAAATTTGATAGTAATAGAAGACGTAGTTATATACTTTTACTTTTCTGATAGTTTACACTATTTTCGTAAAGAGTTTCTCTGAGTAGAGGTAGTGTTAATAAATGCTATAAATTCAAACAGATTTTCTAGTATTCTATACAATATTTGGTATACCTATAGTGTTATCTTTTGAGGAAATTTACGAAAAGCAGCATTTTGCTACATGCAATAAAATCTTTTTCGATGAAGGAATAACGATGCAAATGATTGATAAGTAGGTTGTTATGGTGATTTGGTGAGCATGAGTGAATAATGTATGTATAATATTTTTCATTTTGATGGGGTTACCAATTCTATAAGTTTCTCATCAAGAGTTGTTCTATTAAAAAAACTGTTTCGCTATATATAATTTGAATAATTATGTGGTCATCCTTACTACAAAGACTCTTTAATATTGGTAAAGCCAAAGCCAATGATGCCCTGGATCACATAGAAGATCCTGTGCAGATGATTAAGCTTGCCACTGTAGAGTTGGAGCAAGCTATTGGAAAAGCTACGAAGGCATTGGCAGTAGCTATGGCAAACCAGAAAAAGCTGGAGAAAGATCATGATCAGTTTAAGATGGAAAGTATGAACTGGTACCAGAAAGCAGCCGCAGCTCTACAATCTGGCAAAGAAGATCTGGCTCAAAAAGCGTTGACGCAAAAAGCGCTGGCAGATAAGAAAGAGGTTGAATACAAACTTTTGGCTGAGAATGCTGCTAAAATAGTGGGACAGTTACAGGAACAGCTGGACGATTACAAACTTAAATTGGAAGAGTTAAAGACTCGTCAGTCTATCTATACAGCGAAAGCTGAAAGTGCCAAAGCTCAAAAACAGATCGCGGAATCTCTTAGTGGAGTCAATGGTTCTGCATTGGCGAACATTGAGAAATACGAGAATACCATCAATCAGATGGAGGCTGAGGCTGAAAGCTTAACCCAACTGAATAGTGATAAAAATAAGTTGGAAAAAGAGTTTAAAGCACTGGAAAATACCATCAGTGTACAATCTGATCTGGATAAGCTGAAAGAAGAACTAGCGTTGAAGAGCAAACAAAAAGAAGAACAGAAAATTGTGGACATTCAGCAAAAGTTTGATGAGCTAAACCGGAGTACCAACACCAACCAGTTGAAGATCCAACCTGCTCCTAAGGAAGATATCAACAAAAAAATAGACGACTTTTTTAATAAGAAGTAATCAAATTTCTGGTAAAGAGATTGTTTACTTTTCGATCCTGACAAATTACTCTGAATCATTTAGACGTAATCTGTCAGGAGTGGGAATACTATTTTCATTACAAATTACATTAAAGCAAAAACTATATATATCCAAACACTCACTTAACTCAAACACTTATGTCAATCAATCTGAAAAAAGGCGGTTCTATTAATCTGACCAAGCAAATGCCCAAACTGAATAAGGTTATGGTTGGATTGGGTTGGGAAATGTCTTCGTATACACTTGATTTGGATGCCTCAGTTTTTATACTGGGTGCGACCAACAGGCTGATCTCAGATGAATACTTTGTATTTTACAATAACCTGAAATCTCCAGATGGCTCTGTACAACATTTGGGGGATAACCGGAGTGGTTCTGCTGATGATGATGATGAAGTAATACTGGTAAATCTGGAAAATATCAATCCTGCTGCCGAAGATCTGGTAATTTGTGTTTCTATTCATGATGCCATCGCCCGTCGTCATAATTATGGCTTATTGAAAGATGCCTATATCCGTATTGTAGATGTCGATAATCAGAAAGAAATTGCCCGTTATGATCTGGATGCTAGCCATACTGGCGAGAATGCAGTAGTTTTTGGCCGCATTCGTAAGTCTGGTGGTGAGTGGCACTTCCATGCTGCGTCTCAGGGAACTCAAAATGAGTTACAGGGATTGGTCGATATGTTTGCGTAATGATCTTCATACAAGATAAGAGGTTGTAATTCTACTTTATTTATTTGCATATTATATTTATTACAATGATTAATTTAAAGAAGAACTCACAAATCTCTCTGGAAAAAAACGGAGAAGATTTCAAACATATATGTATTGGCCTTGACTGGGGTGTAATTAATAAAAAGTCTTTCTTTGGCCTTTTCAACGACAAAGAATCTGTTGATCTGGATGGATCCGTAACAATGTTTGACTCCATAAAGAAAGAGAAGGATACAGTATATTATCGCAAGCTTGTGTCTAATGATAAAGCGATTCGGCACAGTGGTGATGATAGAGTAGGGGATAGTTCTGCTGATAACAAAGACAATGAAGTTATTTACATTGATTTGCAAAAGGTCTCTGCCGATGTAGATACCATTGTGTTTTACCTGAACTCCTTCAAGCAACAGGATTTCTCGGATATTCCATATTCAAAGATTCGAATTATAGAAGGTGAGCACCATAATCCAAATAAGGTGTTTGCCAGTTATGATTTGTCAGGAGATTCTTCATTTAAAGGATTTACCTCTATGGTAATGGCTAAAATGAATCGTGCTCCTGGTGGAAGATGGACCTTTACTGCCATCGGTGAACCTATAGAAGCCAAAGACATAGCCGGAACAATAAAAGTTATTCGGGAAAAATATCTGTAGCTAGGAAAGATCGTAAATGTTTGAACACCTCAGAGAATAGTTTTAGTACTATAATCTGAGGTGTTTTTTTATAACCCATTCCCTCTCATTTTAATAAGATGTATGGGAATGATGACAGAAATTGCCATACTTTGTGTATTCAATTTATAAAAGCAATGCAATTAACAATTACGGGCTATTCAACAGCTCTTTTTTCAACCTGGTATTTTATTGAAGAGCTTGGGATATTATTTGATGCAGGCGATGGTGTTTCATCAGGGCTGCTGCAAAAGAGTCGCAAAATAGAACATGTCTTAATCTCACATGCAGATCGGGATCATTTAACGGGTTTGCTCCAACTCAATCAGTTAAATGCAAGACCAGGGTATCCTGTTATTTATTATCCGCAGAATAGTGGTTCATTCCCTCCACTGGAGGCATTCTCAAAGAAATTTGATCCACATGTGAATGGAACTCAATGGATTCCGACGAAAGAAGGCGTGGAGATTCGTATTCGGGAAGATATATTGGCTATTCCTGTTCAAAATGGTCATGTGGTGACACAGGGAGAAGGGATCAAAAGTTTGAGTTACCACATTGTACAGACCAAACGAAAACTGAAGCCAGAACTGGCAAAACGTTCAGGTATGGAGATAAAACGAATAGTAGAAGAGCAGGGAAAAGTAAATACAACAGTGGAAGTTCGCACTAATTTAATAAGTTATTCAGGTGATACCCCGGTCGAAGATCCTCAACGTTGGAAAGACACAAAGATCCTGATTCATGAAGCTACTTTTCTGGATGGAGAAGAAGATACTAAAATTCGTCCTCATAGTAATAAACATAGTACTTTGGAGCAAGTGATGGAGATGATAGGTTCCAGTACTATTGAAACCTTAATCCTGGGACACTTTTCATCGCGTTACTCTGCTGAGCAGATTGATATTCGTATCAAACAGCTATGTGAAAAGTATGCCATTACTATTCCTGTTTTCCGAGTATTGCCTAGAGAGATCAGTCGGAATATTCTAAATGGAGTACCCGTGAATCAGTAGCATTTGTCTATTTTGATATTCTTTATTTGCCTTTAAAAGCGTGTTTGTTTTTGTAGATGTATATGTACAAATCTGTTCTTATTGTATTTTTTGTTAGTTTATTAAGTGGGTGTGGTAATGATTCAACTGTAAAGGAAAGTAGCACTCCCAGTCCAGATACCACCCTTGTTTCTGATTCTATACTAATAGAAAGATATTTTGCCTGGCAAGATTCAATTGAATATACAGATGATGATGATAACTACTATAAAAATACTATTAGAGACCATGAGAAAATACGCGATACAATATTGATTACTTACTATGCACAACAACTAGCAGACTCTCTGAGAAAAAGAACAGGGCTTACTTTATCTCTTGAAGAATGGGCTAAATATCTTCATACTATTGATTTGAATGGGGATAATCAGTTGGATCTAATCTATGAAGGACAATCTGGAGGCGAACCATTTCTTACAGAATTTTTTCTGATAGATACTCTAGGGATTAAAAAGATATTTTCCGGTTATCAGGTTGTTACTAAAATGAATTTCAAGGAAGCTAAACTATCTTCATTCTCAATAATAAATCCTGGATGTTGTACTGATCCTGCTATCGTGGAATATTTTTATACAATAAAGTTTGATAGCTCGAAAGTGTCTTTGACGTTAGTAAATACTTTAGGTTATTTAAATCGTCTAGAAAAACCAACACAGAAACTAAGTGCTCCAGTTGCTTTTACTTTGAAAAAAATATCTAAGTTGAGGTGTGAGGCAGCTTCATTTGATGGATTTGAAAATCCAGTTTGGGGTAATGAAGGTAATTCTATAAGTTTATACTCAATAGGGAGTAAAGGAATAGTATATGGTAGTAAAAGATATCAGGACGAAGAATGGTTGTATGTATCTATGAATCCCGAATCCAAGCCAGTAAACAGTGAATTTCCTCAGTTTTTAGAGCAACCTACACAATTGTATGGATGGATTAGAAAGGAGGATACAGATTTGTACCCTGATTGATTCTGGATTGTTCTATCCGAATTTCTATATAATGATCAATACTTTTAGTCTGAATGCTTATCTACCTGAAAGATCAGCAAAAGAACTTTCCTGTATTATTGGAGACATTCAAAAGGGTCTCAGTAATGCCTTATGATAGGACTAGACTGGTAGAAAAAGTCTCGGAAATTGTCCTTACCGTAGATAGGAATATAGAGGAACTGAATCTACAGACTTTGTTTTCCTATAAAATATTTCCTGAAAATATATTGATAGCTTTTGGACAATGGGAAGCTGAGGGTAGAAGTATGCAAGCTGGCGATACCATTGTACAACAAGTATTTTTACCACCAGTAAAGTCGTTTTCGCAGAAATTGATATTTGGAGTAAGAATAAAGGAAATCATCAATACCTCATCGCGGAAAGGCTTCAGTTATGAGACGTTAGCAGGACATGTAGAGAAAGGAATTTCTACATTTACTATTGAGCAAACCAATAAAGGTTTAGTCTTTAGAATCCATACTTTCTCAGCTCCCGGAAATTGGTTTATCAGGTTAGTAAGTCCTGTTTTGGCAATTCCCTATCAAACATATTGTACACAAGCTGCTTTAAAAAATTGTAAACGAGAAATAGAAATGTCGTTGTAAAAGAAAACGCTACTTCCGATTAGAAAGTAGCGTTCTTCTGAAAATACCTAGTTCGCTTTCTTCTGATAATGCTTAGGGTCGAGAGAGGCTTTGGTCCATTGACTTAAGAAATCAAATACCTTTTCTTTATCATAACCGTCTCCTTTTTCCAAATAAGCAGAGTTCTGTGTATGTATTCTGTCTCCTTTGTCATTCAGAATCACAAATACTGGAAACCCAAAACGTTGTGGGTAGCTCAATTTTTCTAATGTAGGAAGGTTCTGATTCTCTTTGCTGTAATTTACATGGACAATGACATAAGAAGCTTTAAATAGAGAATCCAATTGTGTGTCAGTAGTACTGAATTTATTGAATTTTAAACACCAGGAACACCAGTTTCCTCCGATTTGTAAAAATACGTGTTTGCCTTCTGCTTGAGCTTTTTTTACTGCATTCTGTATTTCTGTCTGAGCATTCGCTTCTGGATTATATAATTTGGGTTTTTCCTGAGCATATGTTTGGCCAGGGACTGCTAGTATAAAGCATACAAGGAAAGTAAGAAGAACTGATCTCATATAGTTGTTGGTTTAGATTGTTAGTAAGATTTGGGTAAATATAGAAAATAAATGGATTTTTCTGCTATTGGAGGTGATTTGTGAATTTATGAAGGAAGAAGAGTTGAAATATAGTTAGTTGATAAAGAGATTATATTTCTGGCAGATATAATTTCTTTCTTTTGGCAAGAATTCGGATGCTTACAACAAGTATTACACATACCAATAGATTGGTGCTATCATTTATACCATTATGTTTCAGACTAATAAATACAATTCCTCCAAGCAGAGATGCGGTAGCATAAAGTTCGCCTTTTCGTAATAAGGCTGGTATCTGATTACATAAAATATCTGCCAGTAGTCCACCAAAAGTAGAGCTGATTACCCCCATTATAATTGCATAAGTAGGTGTGATACCGTTTTGCAGACTTATCTTAATTCCTGACGCAGTAAATAATCCCAGTCCAATAGCGTCTGTGAAAAAGATGATCCGATTAAAACGTTTTAGATTTTCTTTAAATAGGAATACACTGATAAGAGCACTAATAACCAAACCTAGTGCAATGTTGTCATTTACCCAGTTAACTGGTTTAACTCCTAAGAGAATATCTCGTAAAGTACCACCCCCGTAGGCAGTTATAAATGCCAATACCGCTCCTCCAAAAATGTCCATTAAGTGTGTACGAGCTTTCAATGCTCCTGTCACTGCAAATATGAAAGTACCTGCATAGGTAATAATTTGTAACCAGTCCATTCCTCTGAAAATTATACTATAATAAGGTTGGGCTAAGATAATAAAGAATAAAATTACTCCTATTGGATATCTGGAATGCAGAAGTAAGGTTTAGGGGCACAATAGATTGTTTGGCCAGAAAATCTGTAAAAGCATTGGTTTCCTTTATAAAAATTATTTCCTTTGCATACCTGGACGCCAGATAAGCAGAAAACTGCTGAAAAATATCAAGAAAATTGTTTGTTTAAACCTCTTTTCATAAGTCTACAGTTACAGTCTTTTCCGTTTAATTGTTAGTTGCATATACAGCTGGTACAGTATTTTGTTTTATATTTCTAAAGACTTTTCTCAGATATTCCTAAAAGAATATCTGTTTTATTAAACCTAAATCAATTATTTCATGAAAGTAGAACCTAGAACAGTAGTGTCATTGACATATGAACTGCATGTAACCGATACAGATGGTAGTGAGCCTGAATTAGTAGAAAGAGTAGAAGCAGATCAGCCACTAGTGTTTCTCTATGGTATTGGCAATATGCTGGAGAAATTTGAGAAGAATCTGGAAGGCTTAACACAAGGAGATACATTCGATTTTTCACTACAGCCTACTGAAGGATATGGTGAAGTGGATGAAGAAGCCGTTGTGCGCCTCCCTATTCATATTTTTGAAGTAGATGGTAAAGTGGATACCGAAATGGTAAAAGAAGGAAATACACTTCCGATGATGGATCAGGATGGCAATCAGATGCAGGGACGTGTACTGGAAGTTGCTGATGACTCTGTACTTATGGACTTCAATCATCCATTAGCTGGCTTGAATATGCATTTTACCGGGAAAGTGGTCAATATTCGTGAGGCTACTCTAGAAGAACTGACTCATCGTCATGTTCATGGTCCTGGCGGGCATCATCATTAATCAGTGTTATTGATTGAGAAAAATTCCTGTTTCAGTGCGAAGTACTTCCATTGAAGTGATTTTCCTGAAACAGGAATTTTTATTTTTAGAAAAATTACCAGCGAATAAGTGCAGAGGCCCAAGTAAAACCACTACCGAAAGCTGCCATACAAACCATATTGCCTGATTGAATACGACCTGCTTCCCATGCTTCACTTAATGCAATTGGAATAGATGCGGCTGTTGTATTACCATATTTCTGAATATTACTGACAATCTTTTCCTCGGGCAATCCAAGTTGCTCTCCTACATATTTGGTAATCCGTAAATTAGCCTGATGCGGTATTAATACATCTATATCTGAAGTCTTTAATCCATTGGTGTCCAATGCTTCTTTAATGACTTCCGGAAAGCGAACAACCGCATGCTTGAATACGTTTTGTCCATTCATATAAACAGTTGTTCCGCCCTGATCTATCATCTCATGTGAAATCCAGCGCCCCTGACGGCTACCTCCCGGATCTTTTACAATGAGTTCCTCCGCAAACCGACCATCTGCGTGTAGGTGGGTGGATAAAATCTTATGATCAGGATTCTCCGTTGCTTTAAGTACTACAGCACCTGCTCCATCTCCAAAAATAACAGCTATTCCTCGTCCTTCTGTGCTCATCTCCAGAAAAGAAGATTGTATTTCAGAGCCTACAACAAGAATATTTTTATACGTACCAGCTTTGATGAACTGATCAGCTACAGATAGTGCATAAATAAATCCGGAACATTGATTGCGGATATCCAATGCGCCAATTCCAGGAATATTGAGTTCTCTTTGTAATAATACTCCGCAACCTGGAAAGTAATAATCTGCTGTAATGGTCGCAAAGACAATGAAATCAATATCTGAAGGCTTCATTCCAGCGCGTTCTAATGCTATCAGTGAGGCTTGAGTTGCCATACTGGTTACGGTATCCTTGCCAGGGGTAAAAAAGCGACGTTCTTTAATGCCAGTACGTTCCTGAATCCAAGCATCGCTGGTATCCATCAGTTTTTCCAGATCATGGTTGGTAACCACATTGTCTGGAACATAATGTCCCACACCAACTATTTGAGAATAAGGCATATGCTAAAGTATAAAGTTGAAACAAAAGTCGGCAAAAGTACAAAAAAAGGATTGATCATACCAATGAACAATCCTTTGTTATGAAAGTAAATGTAGCTGAATGTTAACGAGATATAAGTACTAAGACAGAAGTCTCAAGGGATTGTGAACGTGTTTCATGATTGATAAACTCACCTGCAAGTGTAGTTACATGCACACCTTTAAATTCTTTTACTAACTGGTAAGGAATATTTGCATTTTTCAGCTCCTGTAGCTTTTCCATTGTTGTATAAACAATCATTGGTTTAGTAGAATATACCTGTTTAAATTCATCTAGTGTGAAATACCACTTTACATGTTGGCGAGCATAAAAGTCAAAGCTAAGGGTACGTAAGTCTCCAAAGACAGCAGGATTTGTATTGGGGTAATGCGTATTTACATAAAATGCGGCTTCACTGGATGCCTGATAGTGAAGAACTGCCGGGTAGAAAATCAGATTGAGATAAAAGGTAAAGAATAAACAGGATAAGCATGTATAGTAAAATACTTTTAACCAGGAATGGATTGTGGATCTAATCAGGTATACAAAAATGCCAATAAGAGATAGAGCAGCCAAAACAAACCAGAAAGATATCGTTTCTGGCCTGAAAAAATAATGGAGTAGTACTGGTGCAAAAAGTAAAACTCCTATGGTGAAGTATTGAGCAGATGTATAGAATAATTCTCCTTTCCTGGTGGTGCCAATAATTACTATTTCTTTGGCTGTAAAGATAGCCAGGAATGGAAAAATAATGTTTGTATAATGAGGTAACTGAAATTGTGACAATGAAAATAGCAGAATAGTAATAACTGCACCTCCTATAGTATAAAACTCCTGCTGCACCCTTTGTATATTTTCCTTTAGCTGTTTGATTAAAGCATAATACATCAGTAATCCCCAAGGCAAAAATGCCCATAAAAGTGTATGGAGAAAGAAGAACTTATCTCCTTGTCCTTTGATAGGGCCTGTATTAAAGAAACGGCCAAACTGGCTATCCCAAAAGAAAAAACGAATACCTGAAACATGTGTTTCACCAAAGATTTCCTTCTCCGGGTGCATGTCAAACTGATGATATAAACTATATAGTTCAGGTGCTGTAAATAACAACGTAACTATACCAACAAGCAACCATTTCCAGTGAAACATATCCTTCCACTGTCTTTTTATCAGTAACTCAATAAAAATCGCTCCACCGATAGGAACAATAGTAAAGATGCCTTTGGTCATAATGGCACAAGCAGCATAGAGTGCCCCCCAGAACAGGTGACCCCATGTAAATTGGTGTTGTAATCGATAGAGGTGATAGGTCGAGGCAATGACCAGCCCAGTCAGATAGGGTTCTGCCCTTACATCACTATTAGACATAACCAGATGAAGAGCTGTAAGCAAAATCAGCACAGCCAGGCGCGCAACTTCTGTGGAATACAATTCTTTTGCAAAACGATAAGTATAACAAGCAGCTAACAGGATAAACAGTAAAGCGGGTAGTTTATAGGCTATTGTATTAACCCCAAAAAGAAGGAAGCTGAATGCAGTAATCCAGAAGGGAAAGTGAGGTTTATCAAGCCAGTCTTTGTCATATAGGTACAAGTCCCAGTAATTGCCACTTTGTACCATATTTTTAGACAAGATTGCATACACAGCTGCATCTGGCTCCATTAAGTAGATGGGTAATCCTGCAATATATAATAGCCCTACAAGGCTACAAAGTGCAATAAATAGAAATTGGTTGATTGAGCTTTCGGCTGGGATTAGGGGAGGTGTGGTTTGGTTACCCATATAAAATTAGGTAGGTAGTCTGAACTATGGTATAAAAAAGGCACTATTCAAGGTTGGTTTTTGAATAATGCCTTCTTACACTCAGGTGGCTTTGATATATACAGGAAATGTGGATTGAACAAAAGAATCAATTTTTTGCTGTACCATAGCTGTACTAATACCTGTTATACAGGGTCTTGTAATACAAGTAGTTTTTCGGTGATTGGCTGCACTTACACAGGGGGAGCAGGGAAGTCCCAGGTAAATAGGTTCAGCATTACCACCTAATGGAAGATACAAATTAGGTGTTTCAGGACCAAAAATAACAAATGTTTTCAAATTGGTTACAGATGCAAAATGGGCAGGACCTGAATCGTTTGTTAACATTAGTGATGAAATACTGTAGAGAGGGACTAATTCTTCAAATTTAAATGCTCCGGCTGTATTGATACAGCGGGAGTTATTAATCATATCAACTACATTCTTTACATATTCATATTCATTAGGAGCTCCAGTAGCAAGAATAATCCAATCTGGGTTATTTTCCAGAAAGTTACGACCAATCTCTGCAAAACGTTCAGGTAACCACTTTCGTTGAGGAAGGAGATCCGATGCATTCACATTAAGAAGAAATATTTTCTGTTGGCCAAGTTGTGGATATAAATTCTTTATCTTTTGCAGTACTTCTTGCTGATCTTTAGAGTCGATAATAGCTTTTTCCAGCTTTATACTTTGAAAGTCAATGGGATGTGTAGGATAAGGCGTATTGTGAAAACCTAAGGCTGTGTTAATGAGGGAAATGAAGTTAACGGATATATGAACGTGTGCATTATAACGAACCGGATGGGTAATAATCTTACCACGATATAGGCCTTCATCATGTATACTACCAAATCCAATGCGTGTACTAGCCCCACTCAAGGCTGTTAATAAGGCCGTAAATCGAGAAAATAACTCAAGATCTATTACTGTATTTATTTTTTTGCTTCGACACCAGAATATAAATTTAATGACATCTACAGCAAGAACCCAGATATTCTCTGATCGCATACCAAAGATATTTTCACTTGGAATAGTTTTTAGCAGATCAAGACTTTTTTTATTGGATTTAAAGATTGCAAAGTATAGTTCAGCATTGCCTTCTGCTTTCAACTTTCGCATAGCTGGATCTGCGATAATTGCACTCCCCATTTCTGAAAGCTCAATGAATAATGTATGATGAAGATTGGGTTTGGCCGAGCGCTTTCGAAAAATAGCTGTGAAAAATAAAACTATCGAAAACAGGAATGTGAGAGGAACACCTGCCCACCTGTCGATAGTTCGCATGGAATCTGGTTTCATAAGAACGGAAATTTCTACTCAAAAATAAGACTAGATAAACTAAAGCTACAACAAAAGATTGGGAATAATCGTTGGTCGCTGCTCCATTTTTTGGTGCAAAGCTACTAATAAGTACTAAGAATGTAGCTGAATAAGGAGTAATTTTAAGAATACATCTTAAAATGTCTAATGAAAGGAATAGGAAGTAGACGATTACTGCTAATCTGTCTGCTTCCTGTCAAAGTTTATGCAATAGCAGATGAAGTTGTTGTTCCTGTTGATGACAACACGATAGTTTTGGCTTCCATAGGAGGTAATACTATGTGTACACTCGTCCATTGATTTTCTTCACTCTCGACCTGAATCCGTCCGTTAAGTTTTTCAATAGCCTTTTGTACAACATATAACCCTAAACCATTCCCTTTGGAAACTTCCGAACCACGATAGAATAAATGGAAGATTTCAGGAAGCATGCTTTTGGAAATTCCTATGCCATTATCATACAATTCGATAGCTATGGAATCCTGTATTTGTTTGATAGTTAGTCTGACTACTGGTTGACGATTGGTCCGACAATGAAAAATAACAGAGTTTGCTATCAGGTTTTTTAAAATAAATGTAATAAGCCGGGGCTCAGATATGAGACGGATATTTTTTTCTATATCTATATCAAACTGAATTTTGGATGCGTAAGTACTTATAATTGAAGATTGCTGTACCTGACATACTACATCTTCAAAATCAACTTCACCGCATTCATATTCGTCATGATTGATCGTATTGATCATTGAGAATTTCTCCAGCATACTATCCATATTGATAGCTGTATCGTTGATTTTTTCAAAAAGCATTCTTCCTGATGCTTCATCAAAACCAAGCTTTGATACTTCAACCAATCCCATCAAGGTTGTGATTGGACGACGCAAATCATGTGAGGCACGATATAGGAACATGTCTAGTTCCCTGTTTACTTTACTTAATTTCAGTGTTCTCTCTTCCACAATAGCTTCCAGATTCGTATTGATAACCCGTAGCTCTTCATTGGCTTGTTGAACCTGATTCTGGATATCGAATAATTCCTGTCGCTTTTTCTCTATTTCGAGATGCATATTGCCTTGTATATTTTTTCGGCTCCATATGACAACAGCAACAAGGATAGTCAATATAATGCTTACGATAATTAATAGTGTAATATACATTCTTTGAATCTGGCTCTCTGCCTGGAGTGTTTCCACTCTTTCCTGAATTTGGGCTGCAGATAGTTTTGGATAAGACATGCCTTCCGTACTAACAACTGCTGCAAATGCACAAAGCAAAGATGACCTGAAAAAAGCTGGGTATAAATATTTCATAGGCAATGCTTTAACAGGAACTTCTATCGATTGGAGTATAAAGATGCAGTAATTATCTGTGAGAAAGAAATATGTATTTTCTAGTTCATGTATGATTAACATTTATTTGGCGGCAAACAGGTCGGAGTCTTTACAAAAGATGTTTTTTTTTGAAAAAAACTCACACCAGCATCCTATGCACCTGTTTACTTTTAACATATCTGAATAGGCAAGATACATTTCCGTCTTTTACTTTTTCCTAGTTTTTTTGATTTTCAGATAGTTAGTGTCAGGCTTTGATTTTTATAGTTATTTAATGCTCATTTTTGGTTTTGATAATCAATAGGTTATGTAATAATCATATAAAAGTTATAGACTCCTTTTATACATCTGTCTTTGTATTTTTCTTATTCAAAATTTACTTAAGAGAATTTTGGCAGTTTTATCTTTCTTATGATTTACTGCTTTTCATTACGTCTCAAAAATTTTTGAATCTATGTAGCAGAAGAATATACGAGTGTCAGAGTATAGTACTGACTACCAACTTATCTAAAAAAATGACTTACATAAAAACAAACAACCCTGTAAAGCTATTTACAGGGTTGTTTGTTTTTATATGAAATATTATTAATGCACTGTTTCCAGCTCCAGATAATTGTCAACATCAACCAATGGCAGATTCCATGCTTCTGCTACACCTTTATATACTATGTCTCCATGTATAACATTTAGTCCAAGTTGTAACTCATGATTTTCACGACATGCTTTTTTCCAGCCTTTATTGGCAAGTTGAAGCGCATAAGGAAGAGTAGAGTTTGTTAGTGCTAATGTAGATGTATATGGCACCGCTCCAGGCATATTGGCTACACAGTAATGTACTACATCATCTATGATATAAACAGGATCTGCGTGAGTAGTTGGTTTACTGGTTTCAAAACACCCACCCTGATCAATCGCTACATCTACCATTACAGTACCCGGCTTCATGCTGGAAAGCATATCACGTGTGATAAGGCGAGGTGCTTTTGCTCCAGGAATCAATACTCCACCAATAATAAGATCGGCGTTTTGTATCATCTCCCGGATATTATACTCATTGGAAACCAGCGTGTCTACATTAGTAGGCATAATATCTTCCAGATAACGCAAACGCGCCAGGCTAATATCCATAATCGTTACATTGGCTCCAAGACCCGCAGCCATTTTTGCTGCCTGTGTTCCTACAATTCCTCCTCCTAATACCAATACATTCGCTGGCTTTACACCTGCTACACCCCCCAGAAGGATACCACGGCCTTTGTGCGTTTTTTCAAGGTATTTAGCTCCTGCCTGAATAGACATCCGTCCTGCCACTTCTGACATAGGAACCAGTAAAGGAAGACTTCTATCGGATTTTTCTACTGTTTCATAAGCCAGACATATTGCCTTGCTCTTGATCATTGCGTGAGTCAGTTCCTCAGAAGATGCAAAGTGGAAGTAAGTGAATACCAGTTGGTTTTCTTTGATAAGTCCGTATTCACTGGCAATAGGTTCTTTTACCTTTATTATCATCTCCGCAATACCATACGTTGCTTCAATGGTTGGTAGAATTTCTGCCCCAGCCTGAATATACGTTTTATCGGCAAACCCACTGCCTTCTCCTGCACCAGCCTGAACATATACCTGATGTCCGTGTTTTTTTAGTTCGGCTACACCTGCTGGTGTAACTGCTACACGGTTTTCATTGGTCTTAATTTCCTTAGGAACACCAATAATCATAATTGAAGAGGAATTTTAATTTGTTGATGAAGTATTTTCTATTTATCTGTATCAATATTCTTGATTACTCGTCTACTTTCTTTTTAAAAAATGTAATTGATTGTTTGGACCATTGTATATTTGAAGGAAAAACGGTCAAAAGCTTCTTTTACAAAATATTTTTTTATAAAAAGTGTGATATTAAAAATAATACTTCGGAGATTGTAGCCTCCGAAGTATTTCATTTTAGTTTGTTGATACTATAATATTTGTTGATGAAGTATTGGTCTTTTATTATGACAAAACTAAATAATGTAGTAATTATTTCCAATAGTATTTTAATGTTTGGTAAATAAAACTTATTTTGGTTTGATAAGTAGTAATATTTTATTTTTAATGTAACTTGTAAACTGTTTTTTTAGAAAAATTTTCTTTTTATGGAGGAATTAGATGATCTTGATGTTACAATCCTGCGGCTGCTTCAGGAAAACGCGCATTATACCAATAAGGAAATCGCTGCCCGATTAGGTATGACCATTACTCCTGTATATGAGCGGATCAAACGTTTAGAAAATCAGGGATATATCAAGAAATACATTACTTTACTGGATAAAGAGAAGATTGGCAAAACGTTAACTTCTTTCTGTAGTGTCTCTTTGCGTCATCATACAAAAGATAATGTGGAACAATTTGAAAAAGAGATTCAACAATTCAATGAGGTACAGGAATGTTATCATGTTGCAGGCGCTACAGATTTCCTGCTTAAGGTGACAGTCAAGAACATGAGCGAATATCACGACTTTGTTCGCAATAAATTATCTACTATTGAAAATATTGGTAATCTAAACAGCTCTTTTGTACTGAATGAAATAAAATATACTCTTGCTTACGATATTTAATTCCAAATAAGGTAAGTTGATTGACTCAACTTACCTTATTTGGAACTCATAGGAAACAACGGCATTATTGTTCACACCTGCCAGCAGGATTTTTTTGCCTGTTGAGGGTGAAAGTGTTTGCAGGCATCTTATATCTCCTTTTAGATATAAACCTACCTGAGATAATGGAACAGAAGTGAAATATCCTTTGCCATCTCCTAAGAGAAGTAATCCGTATGACGCATCATACTTTCCGAATTTTACACGAGTAGTAGACAAATTTCCTGCAAGGATAAGATCAGGATTGGAGTCTTGGTTCACATCCTCAGATAAAATTGCGTAGATGGGGGCATATTGTGCTTCAATGGGTAAGGGTTTTAAAATAAGCTTACTACCTGTATTTTCAATATAAACAGATTCTGCTCTCTCTGCTTTATGTACCTGAGCGGTTTTTAGTACATCTTCCGTGAAAAAATTTGTTATCTGTGCTGTAGAGTAGGTAGCATAATTGGTAAATTTTTTTCTGAGAGCAGGTAATTGTTCTAACATGTCATCACGTGAAGCCATCGGATAACTGACATCCCCTATATAATAACAGAGGATAGGATCAAGAGTCCCATTATCATCAAAGTCCCTATAATATATGGAGGCAGGTTTGTTTACAGATACTTTAATCTGAGAATTTAAACCCAGATTACCTGCTACAAAATCCAAATCACCATCTTTATCAAAGTCAGTTGCATGGATATTATTCCAGAAGCCGGATGAAGGTTGTGAGATCCATTGGCCTGACTGATCTATCAGCTTATTTTGTTGTTGAATAAAAACTTTGATAGGCATCCACTCTCCACACACTATCAGATCAGGAGCCTGATCTTTATTCAGGTCTACCCAAGTGGCATCCGTAATCATTCCTGCATTTTGTAGTGTAGGCGATATGTTTTGTATCTGGTTACTGAAATGGCCTTGACCATCGTTGATAAGTAAAAAGCTTTGAGGGGACATTGGATATTTTCTTGGTATGAGCCTGCTTCCTACAAACAAGTCTATATCTCCATCTCTATCATAGTCTGCAGCTTTGACACAGGAACCACTTTCATATTCAACAGGAAGTGACTGAAGTGATTTCTGGTAATTACCCTTGCCATCATTGATATACAGCCGATCCTGTAACAATGGATCATTTTCATTAAATTCATTGCCTCCACTCACTACATATAGATCCAGATCTTTATCTCCATCACAATCAAAAAATAGTGCATCTGTATCTTCCGATAAACTATCTTGCAGAAATGTTCTCTGGAGCTTTGCTGTAAATTTTCCTGCAGGATACTGAATGAATAATTTTCCTGACGAACCTTTGGTTCCTGCAATATAAACATCCTCCAATCCATCTCTATTTACATCCCCTTTGGCAATGCATGGCCCTGATCGGGAAAGCATTTGTGGAATCAGAAGCTGACTCTTGAAGTCGTTAAAGTTGTTTTCTGTATGAGTATAGGTAATGATATCTTTTCTTTCTGTAAAGTATGTTTTGTTAGTCGGAGTGGTGTAGTGATATCTTGCCTGAGCATCAGATTCTTTTAATGTAATTGTTTGGTTGGCTTGTAGCTGAGTGATCTTCTGTGTATGATCTGATGGCCAGATAATAATCAATGAGTCAATTGTAGATACCTGTCCAATACCAAAATGTACATTCTGATCTACTGATGATTCATATCCACGAACAGGCATTTGTTCCTGATACTGACATTTGCCTTTTGTGTAAATTTTAATTTTTGCGCCAATCCCAGTGTGATTAAGTTTGGTACCAGTAAGCTTTACTGACAGATAGGTATTTTGTTGCAGGTTTGTACTATTGTTTTCATATATTGAGGCAAATTCATTAATGTTATTAATGATCAAATCCAGATCTCCATCATTATCTAAATCTGCGTATGCTGCGCCACTCGATACATTTTTTCCTCCAAGTCCCCATTCATCTGTTTTCTTTGTAAAAGTAAGATCACCATTGTTATGATATATATAGTTTTCGACCTCTGATGAAGGCATTTTCTCTATGATCTGGTTAATAGTGAGCTTTTCTCCTTTTAGTTGAGCATCTGTAGAGTATTTGAGAAAATCCATGTCAGTATAGTCCCGTACATAGCCATTGGTTACAAACAAATCTTTATATCCATCATTGTCATAATCACCAAACAACGCAGCCCAACTCCAGTCTGTATTGGAAACACCTGCCAGTTGGCCAATCTCGCTGAACGTACCATTGCCATTATTCAGATGCAACATGTTACGCATATACTGGTAATGAAAACCTAAGTCTGTAAGCAACTGTACTTTATCATAGTTTTCTGCGCCTGAAGTCATTTTCTGCCTTTTGTTATCTTCTGGCAACATATCCAGTGTCATAATATCCGGATAACTATCATTGTTATAATCGGCTATATCAGACCCCATTGAGAAAAGAGATGTATGGCCAATCTGTTCTTTCAGTTTTTCAGAAAATGTGCCATTTTGGTTATTAATGTAGAGATAATCCTGTTCATTAAAATCATTGGATATATATATATCAGGCCAACCATCCATATTGATATCTGAAACAGCAAGTCCAAGACCAAAGCTGAGTACATTGGATATAATGCCTGCTTGTTCGCTGACATCTGTAAAATGGCCATTATCATTTCTATATAGCTTGTTGCCATAGGCAGGGTTTTTCTGTGTTTTTAGCTGAGCCAGAACCTTTCCAAATCCTGCATACTCTCGGGTAGAGTGATTCAATACAAAAACATCCAGATCTCCATCTTTATCATAATCGAAAAAGCTTGCATGAGTTGAGTAACTTTCATCTGCCAGACCATATTCTGCTGCTTTTTCAGTAAAAGTGTTATCATGATTATTGATAAAAAGCAGATTTTTTCGTTTTTCAGGATCTACATCTGCAGAGCGACATACATAAATATCCAGCCAACCATCAACATTGATATCTGCCATTGTAGCTCCTGTACACCAACCCTGTTTCTCTGCTACCTGTGATTGTTGGGTAATATCTTCAAATTCAAGATTTCCTTTATTCAGATATAATCGATTTTTAACCATGTTGCCACTAAAGAATATATCCTGAAGCCCATCATTATTAATATCTCCTATGGCTACTCCCCCTCCATTGTAAAAGTAGGAGTAGCGCATGATGTTCATATCCTCTGATTCCTGAATCAGGTTTCTGAAATTTATATTGGTCTGATTTTCTGAGAGCCTTGTGAACAAGGTAGAATGGTCAGATTGATGACAGGAATAGAATAGAATAAAACAGCTAAGAAAGAAATAGTGTAACCGCTTGTATAAAATAGATACGATCATGAATCAGTGGTCGGATGGTTAAAATTTGTGAAAATACTATTTTCAGAAAGGTACATAGACTTAAGCCGGGCTAAAGCTTGTTCTTCATGGCTGGTTAGTTGTTGAAGACATTCCTTTGAAAGTGCCGATGTTGCAGAGATAAAAGTAATAGGCTGACTGGGCTGAAAATAGGTGAAAAGGTATTTTACACGAGGCATATGGAAATCAGATGAAACAACGATAACCATTTGTGGTTTATACTGTTCTAACACTGATCTGGATAAACTGGCATCTTCAACAGTATTCTTACTTAATACAGGATTCAGAATAAGGCTGGCATCAATTCCTTGTTCAACCAGATATTGTTGAGCATACATGGCATGAGGGTATTGGGTAGTATTAAAATGTTCTCCGAAACCACCCGTGCATACAATTGCAAAGGTTGAGTGTTGTTGATGAACAGTTATGCCCATTTGTAAACGATCCTGAGCAATGGTACTAAGTATTCCTTCCATGGAATTGGTGTGACCTAAGATTAGAATAATTCCTTCCATATTTTATACCTGTGAATTAAAATAAACCCTGAAGCTATCAGTTTCAGGGTTTAAAATTGTCAATCACCTTCATTAATTTTTATCCCACCAGAGTGGTGTGGTTACTTTATCCTCACCACCCAATAGTGTTTTTGCTTTTTCTACTTCTGGACCATTGGTCTGTTTTTCTACATCAAGGAATGGAATACGACGAAGAACTCCTCCGGCTGGAATATCCGGATTATCGGAATTGGGTACCGGATATAATTTAGGATAACGTGTTCTGCGGTATTCTGCCCAGCCTTCAAAACCATCCGGAAATATTGCCAGCCATTTCTGAGTAGCTATCTGCTCTCTTTGTACTTGAGTATCAGTAGTATTGAATTTAACCGGAATATTGGTTAAAGCAGTAGAGTTCAAATAATCTCCAGGCGCAATAGGAGTTTTCGTGCTATTGGTGTAGGCTGCAATAGCTGCAGCATCAGTGATACCCCATTGTTTCATGGAATTTTCAATGCCTTTTTCATAAAAGTCTTTAGCTGTACCTCCCATAGACCATCCGTTTAATGCTCCTTCTGCCAACAAGAAGTAAGCTTCTGCTGTACACATTACATTCTGGGATGTCTCAAGACCTGTTCCTGAATTCCAGCGATTTCCAACATGAGAGTTATAATCAGCAGAGTTGGCTGGTTCTGTAAGTTGTGTTGCAGTGAGCCCATTTCGTAAACCTTCATAGGTACCAGTTTTTACTGTTGGCATAAAGTATTCTCCTATACGTGGGTCTTCGTATCCTTTTAGTACAGATTCCATAGAAGCACTCATACGAAATTCGTTCCAGTCAGACATAATAGCTAATCCATTGTAATCACTTCCTTTGGTACTACGCGTAATCAGAGCATCATCTGCTGGACTGGTTGATAACAGACCTCCAGCTACGGCAGCTTCTGCCTCACTTTTAGCACGAGTTGGATCTACTTTGGAAATACGTAAGGCAAGGCGCAAACGGAGAGTATTGGCAAACTTAATCCACTTTGATATATTCCCTTCATAAACAAGATCAAACGTTCCATAAGGTGTTTCTCCGGTTTTTGTTTTCAGAATAGCAACAGATTCATCTAGTTTCTTAAAGAAGTCATCATAAATCTTATCCTGAGAATCATATGCAACAGAAGAAGCCGGTTCACCCGCTTTGAAGTATGGTATGGGGCCAACATAATCTGTCCATCTGTGAAATGACCATACCCACCAGATTTTTGCAATAGCATTCTCTGCAGAAGTTGAGTCTGTATTGGCAAATATAGACTTCAACTGTGGTACTACATCTGTATATTGAGAAGACCACGGAGAAGCCAGCCAGTCCATACGTATCACAAAGCGATCGGATGGAAAGTAAGTTGCTACACAAGCAAAATATTGAGCATACTGATCTGCAAAAAGGTTTTGCCCTACCTGATAATACCAGTATGGGAGAGTGGCAGAAGATTGTGCTTTAGCAAATAGATACGGAATTTCTGCCTGACCTATTGTAGATACTTTTGTTTGATTTGTATTGATTTCATCAAAGTTGCTTGTACAGGATAAGGAACCTGTAAGCATTACAACAATGACAAGCCTGAATACAATATAGTATGATGTCTTCATAAAGTCTATAAATAATGGTGTAGGGAATGAATTGTTTAGAAGGAAAGTTTCAGGTTTAAGCCAAGGCTTCGGGTAGATGGAAGTGTTCCATACTCTACTCCTTGGAAATTACCATTTCCTAAATTCATATCAGGATCAAACCACATGGTTCTTTTGCCAATGCCAGGAATATCAAGCAGTGATTTACCTCTGTATAACCAGAATAAGTTACGGGCAACAAAGGAAAGTCTTGCAGATTTGATAAAGAGATTAGCTGGCAGATTGAAGCTATAACCTGCTGAAATCTCTCTTACCCGAAAGTTTGTTGCATCATAGGCAAAAAATTCCCCCCATCCATATCGTTTTCCTGAAACGGTAGTCCAAAATGTTTGAGCATCTATGGCTTTGTCATTTGTTTCGCCTGTACTGGTTACACCCGGAAGTACCCAACCTCCTTCACGTTTTTGAGCCGTAGCTTCTGTGATACCGCTAAAGGCAAGGTTCATTTCTGTACCGGACACTGCAATACCACCAACACGGCCATCAATCAGAATTCTTACAGAAAATCCTTTGTAGGTAAAGGTGTTGTTTAATCCAAGCATTAGCTTAGGGTTAAAGTTGCCTATGATTTCCTGGTTGGTTGTTGCAATCGGTTTTCCACCGCCATTACCTTCTGCATCTGCTGCTGTAACAAGGTAACGACCTTGATTATCTTTTTTCCAACGATAAGCTATTAGATCCCCAAAAGATTCTCCTTCACGAACAATAGGGGTTGCAGATCTGGCATAACTTCCTCCAAGTGTCGTTTCTTTAATGTTAGGTGCCAGAGATATAATTTTATTACGATTTCTCCCCAGGTTTAGTGTAACATCCCAGGTAAAGTTGTTGGACTTTATTGGAGTGCCATTTACAACAATTTCAAGTCCCTGATTTTGTATGTTTCCAGCATTAATATACTGAGAAGAGAAACCTGATGCAGGTGCAAGGCCTAATGTTAATAATTGGTTGATCGAATTTGTTTTATAATAAGTTGCAGTTAAACCAATACGATTTTGCAGGAAACGAATATCACCTCCAAACTCAAAGCTTTTGGTAATTTCTGGTTTTAGATTGCCTATAGATTGTATTGCATCTCGAACAAGAAATCCTGAGCCAGCTCCCTGTTGATAGGAATATAGAGTATTTAACAAGTAAGGTTGACCACCATTGCCAACCTGTGCATAGGAAGCATTTAGTTTAAGAAATGAAAATATTTCTGGCAACTGGGTTAATTCAGAAATAATAGCAGATACCCCAACGGACGGATATTGAAATGAATAAGGTCGAGGAAGAGGTGTTGACCAGTCGTTTCGTAAACTTGCGTCTAAAAATATGGCCTCTTTATAAGATAGTGTTGCCTGTCCAAAAATAGATTGAGTTTGAGTATGTACAAAATCATCTGTTAAAGATTGATTCGTGCCAAACCCTAGATTAAACTTATTTGGGATATTCAGCCCATTGGCAATTGCTGTGGTTGACTGAAATTTAGTGTCTTGAAAAATAGCTCCTGCCCTATATTCTATTTTAAATTGTTCTCCCAGTTTATTTTGCCCAGATAACATTACATCAAACCATTTTTGTGTATTAATAATGTTTTGTCTGGAAAAATAGCCACCTGGTTGCGTAGCCCATAATATAGTACCTTGTGAGTAACTTTCTTCGTTTTTGTCAAAATACTTATCCAGATTGGCACGAGCTTGAATATTCAACCAGTTTGTGATTTCATATTTCGCCGTTAAAAAGCCTATCACCCGATCTCTGGTTTGATTCAATGCTGTTTGATTAATCATCCAGTATGGATTCTGATAAATAGAAGATAAGGTAGAAGGCCATGGAGTTGGTTGAGGTACGCCTACATTGCTTAATACAGAATATTGTTTTGCATCTGCAACACTAATATTTCTTGGTATTTGATAGATATCAATGACTGGAGCATTTTCTTCCCCGGTTCTAGGTTTATTTTTTATATCCTGACTGATATATGTTATTTTGGCATCTGTAGAGAATCGTTTACTGATCTGATTGGATAGACGTAAATTGATGGTATGTCTCATCAGATCATTTTTTGGCACTACTCCTTGCAGAGAATTATTTGTATAGGAGAGATAGGTCTGCATTTTTTCCGAACCACCCGAAATTCCAATAGAATTATTAAAACTAGTAGCCGTACGAAAAAAATCCTTTATATTATCAGGTTGGGATGAATAGGTACTTGCGTTTCCCAAGTGATTGGTGTAACTCTGCCCCGACATCACTGCTCCCCAGCTTTCTCCTTTTTCCACATTGAGTAAACCGCCTACACCTTGTCCATACTTATTTTGAACTTTAGGTAAAGCAAAAGCATTCTCAATGGATACTCCTGAATTAAGATCAACTGAAATTTTTCCCGCTTTACCTTTTTTGGTTGTAATTATGATAACACCATTGGCTGCCTGACTTCCATATAGGGCAGCAGCAGATGCTCCACGCAGGATAGTCATAGATTCAATATCATCCGGGTTAATGTTTGAAGCTCCATCACTACCTGCAACAGCTCCAAAATCACTGGATGGAACCTGATTGGTATTATTGTTAATTGGTACACCATCAACTACAAAAAGAGCATTGTTGGTACCTTGGAGAGATCGGTTCCCACGAAGGACGATCCTAGAACCACTGCCTGGACCACCAGAACCTTGAGTGATATAAGACCCGGCAATTTTCCCTTGTAGAGTGTTGATCACATTCCCATCCCGAACTTCATTGATCTGTGCAGGCTTAAGGGTTTGTGTGGCATAGGTAAGTGTTTTTTCTTCACGCTGAATACCCAAAGCTGTAACGACTACTTCGCTTAATGCGTTGATGTCCGGCATTAAGGTGACATTGATTTCAGTTTGATTTCCTACTGTAACTGTTTCTGTTGTATACCCAATAAAACTAAAAGTTAACTGAGCCGTGGCAGATGGAATATTGATGCTGTATTTACCTGAAGCATCTGTAGTTGTTCCGGTAGTTGTTCCTTTTAGTGAGACGGATACTCCGGGTAATGGCTGATTTTCTTCAGAAAGCACTTTGCCCGTAATAGTACGCGACTGTGCATACACAGCGTAATGGCAACTTAGCCATAAGACGCCTAATACAAAATATCTTTTCAGATAATGCAATCCAAAAAGAAAGTTGGATGAGTAGTTTTTCATCATGTGTTGGTTAGTTAATAATAAAGAAAAGGGGATATAGGTATAGATATTATACAATATCTGTACTTTCAAAGTAAAATAAGAATTGTATTTGTAAAGTACAATTAAGATAATCCTTGTTATCTAATCTGTTTAGCATTATAAAGGAAATGCTAAGCTTAATTTAAAGCTGGTTGTTTGAAAAGTTCAATATGGTAATGTGTACTTTTCCCTAGTATATGTATACCTTAATAGGTACTTATACTTTAAATTATGCAATATTGATGGTTGCGGCTTTATCAATATCACAGATATTCGTTTACTAACCGAAATTCTGCTTCAAGGAGAGGAATAACCCCGATAAGGAGTAACTGTACTACTCTTATCGGGGGCAATAATTATATCTAAAATTTACTTAAAATTTCCAGCGAACAAAAGCTTCCATTGCTTCGTACTCAGCCAAGCCAAGTTGGTTGTATAAATCGGCTGTTCCACGGTTTCTCTCTTCAGCTCTTTGCCAGAATTCACGATCATCAGATCCCTGGAATACTACACCATCTTTTTGTGACTGGTGTTTAAATATACCAAACCGTTTTTTCATAACCTGATCCGGACTCATGGGTACTGCCATTTCTATTTCATGGATATCCCACTCTGCCCAGGCTCCACGATACAACCATACCCAACAATCTTTCATGAAATCTTCGCTTTTCAATCTGTTTACTGCTTCTATGATAGCATCCAGACAAACTTTGTGAGTGCCATGTGGATCGGCCAAATCTCCAGCTGCATAAATCTGATGAGGCTGTACCTGACGAATGATATCCATTACAATCTGAATATCAGCTTCTCCTAATGGGTTTTTTTGTACAAGTCCTGTTTCATAGAAAGGCAGATCCAGGAAATGTGCGTTTTCTGGAGGAATACCTACAAAGCGGCATGTTGCTTTTGCTTCACCTCTTCTGATCAAACCTTTTACATGGCGAAGTGCAGCTGTATCCATTTCATGTGCCTGTTGCAGGAATGTATCAGTTTCCTTCAGCATATCCGATGCCTGATCAGACTGAATAGCGAATGCATTGTTGAAGTCAACTACAAACTCCATAAAACGACGAGCTTCATCATCTGCCACAGCAATATTACCAGATGTCTGATAGGCAACATGTACATCATGTCCCTGATCTACCAAACGTTGAAAAGTACCACCCATAGAGATAATATCATCATCAGGGTGTGGACTGAAAATCAAAACACGTTTGCGAACAGGATTGGCTCTTTCCGGGCGGTTGGTATCATCTACGTTCGGTTTTCCACCTGGCCATCCTGTAATCGTACGTTGAAGCTTATTGAAAACTTTTATGTTTATATCATAGGCACTACCATACTGTACCAGCAAATCACTCAATCCATTGTCATTATAATCCCGGTTGGTTAATTTCAGAATAGGCTTTTCCAATTTCAACGCAAGATGTGTAACTGCTTTTTTAGTCATGGAATCATTCCATGTCACATCATCTACCAACCATGGGGTTTTGATACGGGTAAGTTCAGCAGCAGCTCTTTCATCAATCACAAAACGAGTGTTTGGATGTGCCTGCAGATAAGAAGCTGGATTTTGTTCACTCACTACTCCTTCTACTGCCTGCTGAATCACAGGTGCTTTACGTTCTCCCCAAGCCAGCAGTACAATTTGACGGGCATTCATAATCGTTGAAACGCCCATTGTGATTGCTTTCTTTGGTACTAAATGAATACCGCCGAACTCAGTTGCCGCTGCCGCACGTGTAGATTGGTCTAGAGTGATTAAACGTGTGCGGGAAGATTGTAATGATCCTGGTTCGTTAAAGGCAACGTGTCCATTTCCTCCAATTCCCAGCAATTGAAAATCTATACCACCTGCCTCAATGATTCGTTGTTCGTATTCTTTACAATAGTTAGATAACATAGCTAATGGGATTGTCCCATCCGGAATATGGAAATTTCCTGGCAGAATATCCACATGGTCAAACAGATTTTCCCGCATGAAGCGATGATAACTATGGATAGAATCTGGAGTCATTGGGTAGTACTCATCCAGATTAAAGCTGATTACATGTTTAAAGCTAAGTCCTTCGTTTTTGTGCAAGCGTATTAGTTCCGCATATACTGTTTTTGGAGATGAGCCTGTGGCTAAACCCAAGACACAGGTTTCTCCTCTTTTGCCTTTTTCGTTGATCACTTTTGCCATTTCCTTCGCTACCCAGGCAGACGCTTTCTTCGAGTCTGCGTAGATATTGGTAGGAATTTTTTCAAAGCTGATACTTTGATCTATAGTTTCCTGAATGATTGAAAAGGAGGGTGTTTCTGTTAACATGGAGATGTTATGTTTTTTAAAATAATCAGATAAAGCTCGATTCTATAACTCAAGTACAAGTATAAAAATTAATTTTCATTGTTTTATTTAATTAATAAAAAATTTTTTTAATTGATTGAGTCTACTAAACCTATATATTCTGTAATAGAAAGTATTCAAATACTTATATATTTGTTGAAAAAAAATATTTTTCAATATGTTAGAGATCAAAGAGTCGGTTGTTGAAATAAAAAAGAGCCGATTGAAACATCTGTTGTTGAAGGAACTCTATATCAGTGGTCCCAGTACTGTTATCAAAATAAGTAAGATTGTTCATTCCAGTCCTCCTTCCATAGCTATGTTACTCAATGAGTTAGCTGAAGAGGGGTGGGTAATGGAAGTAGGAGTAGGATCTTCTAAATCAGGACGCAAGCCTGTATTATATGGTTTAAATTCTTCTCATGGTTTTGTTGTTACTTGGAGCATCAGCAAAGTAAAGGGTCGGTTGGTTTTATATAATCTTAATCATGATGTGTATGCAGAAAAGGATTACAACTTCAAGCTGGAAAACAACAATTCGTATGCTGCCTTTATTGCAGAGAAGACCCGCGAGTTTCTAAAAGAAGAAAAAATTGATAGTAGTCGTATCATTGGAGTTGGCATATGTATGCCAGGTTTGATTGATAAGAATACAGGGTACAATTACACGCACAAAAACAAGGAAGACAAGCCCTTAAATGCCCTTATTGAAAAATACCTTGATGTGCCTGCCTTTACATTGAATGATGCAAAAGCGATTGCTTTTGGTGAAAAGCGGTTTGGATTGGCTAAGGATTACAATGATGTATTGGCTATTAATATAGATTGGGGTGTCGGATTAGGTATTTTATTGAAGGGTGAGGTCTTTAATGGAACAGCAGGGTTTGCAGGGGAGCTAGGTCACATTCAGGTACGACCAATGGGAGAACTTTGTTCGTGTGGCAAAACAGGTTGTCTGGAAACTGTCACTACTACTGAAGTATTGATTCGCAGAGTGAAGGAAGAAATTGCTAAAGGCAGAGTTTCAAAAATTCTTCAGCTTTCCAACGGAGAAAAAGATACGATTACAGAAGATTTGATTATTGCAGCTACCCACCAGGGCGATGAACTTTGTATAGATCTTTTTCAGGAGATAGGTACAGAGTTGGGAAAGGCTCTATCTATTGCAGTGCATTTATTCAACCCGGAACTTATCATTGTGGATGGTTTGCTAGCCAGAGCTGGTAAATTCATTACGATTCCTATTGAGCAAGCCATTAATAAATATTGTCTGGCAGAATTTAGAGATCACCTGAAGATAATGACTTCCCAATTACGCGAATCGGCAGCATCCTTTGGAATGTATGCCTATGTAATGGAGCATATTTTTGAATCTGGCGTGTAAATCTTTTGTGGGAGTCCAAAGTATAGTGTTACATAAGTATGCTCTGGACTCTTATTTTTTTAGTAAAAATTATCTCGCACAATAACATCCTGTTTTCTTTATTGGTTAAGGTTGTTTTTCTGAATAGACCTACAGTCATGCTTTAAAAATTACTGTAAAAGAATACATTATAACCTACCTGTTTTTCAGAAAAGACTACTATTTTTGAGCAAGCTCACAGCTATCTGTATTGATAACAAACCCATAGTATATTACCTCTATGCAATATTATAATTCTATTGTGGATACTATTGGAGATACTCCATTAGTAAAATTGAATAAGGTGACCAAAGGGATTAAAGGAACCATTTTGGCAAAAGTAGAATATTTCAATCCTGGTAATTCTGTAAAAGACAGGATTGGGATCAAGATGATTGAAGATGCAGAAAAAGCAGGTATCCTGAGACCAGGAGGAACTATCATTGAAGGTACTTCCGGAAATACTGGTATGGGATTAGCTCTTACTGCTATTGCCAAAGGATATAAGTGTATTTTCACGGTTTCAGATAAGCAATCACAGGAAAAGATCAATATTCTTCGTGCTGTAGGAGCTGAAGTAATTGTTTGCCCTACCAACGTGGCACCAGAAGACCCCCGCAGTTATTATTCGGTAGCCCGCCGTTTGAATCAGGAAATTCCTAATTCTTTTTACCCGAATCAGTACGACAATTTATCCAATGCGGCTGCACATTATGAAACTACCGGTCCGGAGATTTGGGCACAGACAGAAGGAAAAGTTACACACTATGCCTGTGGCGTAGGAACTGGTGGTACTATTTGTGGTGCAGGCAAATATCTGAAAGAACAGAATCCTAATGTGGTAAATGTAGGAATTGACACCTATGGTTCTGTATTTAAAAAATACAAAGAGACAGGGGTTTTTGATGAGAATGAGATTTATCCCTACCTGACTGAAGGTATTGGAGAAGACATTCTTCCGAAAAATGTTGATTTTTCACTTATTGATCATTTTATTAAGGTCACAGATAAAGATGCTGCTGTCATGACTCGTCGGCTGGCACGGGAAGAGGGTATGTTTGTAGGATGGTCATGCGGATCTGCTGTGTATGGGGCTTTGGAATATGCTCGTGAGCATATGAAGGAGGAAGATGTAATGGTTATTATATTACCAGATCATGGAACACGTTATCTGAATAAGATATATAATGATACCTGGATGAAAGATCACGGGTTTCTGGAAGCACGCGACTTTGCAACTGCTCGTGATATTGTTCATTCCCGAAATATTTCTGATCGACTACTAACAGTAGATACTGTTATGAAAGTAAATGATGCTGTTCGTCTACTAACCAAAGAAGGTATTTCTCAGATTCCTGTTACTGATGGTGAACAGATTGTTGGAAGCCTTACAGACTCAAAAATATTGGGTCAACTTATCGAAAAACCGGAGATTCGGGATTCTCCGGTAAGTGAACTGATGGATCCGCCTTTTAAATTTGTGGGATTAGACAATACATTGGATGTACTGTCGTCATTGATTGATAAAGAGAATAAAGCCTTGCTGGTACGCGATGAATTAAATCGTGTTCACATTATTACCCAGGCAGACTTACTGTCTGCAATGGCTGGATAACATCTTTAATTGTATTTTCAGAGGTACGATTGTTGATTTGATAGTGCTTTCAGATCAGTAATCGTACTTCTATTTTTATCTCTATATTTTATGCGAATAGTTAGCATCTTTCTTATTTTCCTTTTTTTATCAGCTTGTGCTTCCAAAGAGCAGAAAAGCAGTGAGTCAACAACTGATATTTTGTCTGATACTGCCCTAACTTCTGAAGAGAATAACAGCAATGTAGATAAAGAAGCAGCAGATAAGCAATCTGAAACTTTTGTGAATAGAAGTACTAATCAACTGGAAAACTTTTCTGGGATTACCAATTTTCAACCCGCAAAGTCTATAAAAGATCTTTCCATCCGAAATTTTGTCACCAGGTTAGACCAACCTGACTCTACTTTTGCAGACTCAGATTCTTTGTGTCCTGTCGGACAGTTGCATTTCTGGAATCTGGAGGGGCAAAATTGCCGAATTTTTGCTTTGGGAGATGATTATACTCAGAATGCAAATCTACGTGCATCATGTCGGGTATATGGAATACAGTTAGCAGAAGGAGCGGAAAGTGCTGATTATGCCAGTTTTTTAGGTATTAAACTTGGCGATGAGTCAAAGCAAGTGGAAGATAAATTAGGCGAGTTCGTAAAAAGTAACCCTGCCTATCAATTTGAGAAATTAAAAGGAGAATCTATTCTGGAAAAATTTCTTACTAAAAAACAAAAATCAGTATTTGTTTTGACGGATGGAAAACGATATATCCATTTTGCGATAGGAAAGAAACAAAAACTAAATTATATACTTTTTGCTAACATGGAAGTTCGGAGTGCATGTTAGAATGGTAGTTAGATAATTGTTTGGCTGTGAATGAGATACTATTTTGTGGTTAGTGTTGTAACTCGTGTATACTTTTTGACAGTGAGGGTATTAATATCTATAAAAACCACTTATCTACTCACTTACTATTTCTTATGCGATCCTTTTTATTTTATTTTCTTACTGTCCTATTAGCTGTATTTTGTCTGAGTAGTTGTAAGCAGTCAGTTTCTGACCAAACAACTGCTCCAGGTGACACCAATCATGTAGCTGAAGCATTTGGTGGACACTGGATTATTAAAGACTATATAGATCAGCTTCTACAGTTTCATTCTATATCTGGAATTCAGGAGGGTTTGGAAGAAATATATATTAAGCCAGAGGTTGATTCTATTTATTTTACCAATGGATTTGAAGAGGTAGGCTTTGGCTTCAAAAGGCTAAATGATACAATATTACAAGTGGAGAAGTTTAATCAGGATTCTCTTACCAATTTTGTTCTTTCTACTCAAGAACATGCACTAAGTGTGCTAAGTTATAAGGATATCAGTGCACAAAAGACAGTCGTTTTCAGTAAAGTTGATACTTCTAACGAAATATCTGAATCTTTATTCCTGTATCAGCCTGTTACCAACCGACATATTATAGCTGGAAATTATACATTGACAGAGCCCGAGGAAGCTACTGTGGTATTTGAAAAAGATGGTAAAATTACAGGATGGAAAGATTATCAGCACTATGAGCTTTGTATTGCAGGTGATTGCCGGAATTTCTTTGACAAACAAGACTTGATCACTTTATCAACCTCTGAGAAAACAGAAGATTTTCTTTTAGTGAAAGAGAAAGATTCCTATGCTCTCTACGAGGTTGTCAATGTAAATAAATCTGATGAAATGCCTTTTTATGAAAAAGGCAAACGAGTATATCTTTTCCAGAAGAAGGGGTAGGGAAGTAGAGCGAGTTTAGATTTTTATGTTGTACTTTGTTATTTTACAACTAGTTATCCTATAAATACTATCCTAATGTTATTTGTGAGTACTAATATTCCTACCAAAGAGATTATAGAAGAGGCACATACCCGAATCAGGCCATTTATACATCAAACCCCTGTTCTAACCTCTCATACTGTTAATGAGATATCTGGAGCCGAAGTTTATTTTAAATGCGAAAATCTGCAAAAGATAGGTGCATTTAAGATTAGAGGAGGAATAAATGCAGTTTTGCAACTGAGTGAAGAAGAGCGACAAAAAGGAGTAGCTACCCACTCCTCTGGAAACCATGCACAAGCTATTGCTTATGCAGCCAGAGAAGTAGGATGCAAAGCCTATATTGTGATGCCAGAAAATGCGCCAGAAATCAAGAAGAAGGCGGTTGCGGGGTATGGAGCTGAAATTATATTTTGTAAACCCACTCTTCAGGCAAGAGAAGAGGCATTGAACGAAGTAGTTAAACGTACAGGAGCTACGTTTGTACATCCATTTAACAACTATCATGTAATTGCAGGACAGGCAACTGCTGCTAAGGAGTTGATAGAGGAGATACCTGATCTGGATAGTATACTAGCACCTGTTGGTGGTGGGGGATTATTAAGTGGAACAGCACTAAGTGTACATTATTTTTCTCCAAAGACAATTGTGATAGCGGGAGAACCTGAAGGTGCACAGGATGCTTATCTGTCTTTGCAAGAAGGAAAGATTGTATCTGCTCCTTATATCAAAACAATTGCGGATGGCTTGTTGACTAATCTGGGAGATAAGACGTTTCCATTAATACAAAAATATGTAAAGAGTATTGTTACAGTTACAGACGAAGAGATTATTGCTGCCATGAGATTAGTCTGGGAGCGTATGAAGGTAGTTGTTGAGCCTAGCGGAGTGGTTCCGTTGGCGGCTTTACTCAAAGAGAAGGAACTATTTAAAGGGAAAAAGGTTGGAATTATTTTCTCTGGAGGAAATGTAGATCTAGGTAATCTGCCTTTTTAAACAAAAGCCCATCCTCAGATTAAAGGATGGGCTTTCTATATTATTTCTTCCGGAATACCAGGTTAATTGGAATACCTTCAAAACTAAAATGTTCTCTGATCTTATTCTCCAGGAATCGTTCGTATGGCTTCTGAATATACTGAGGTAAATTACAGAAAAATGCGAATGTTGGAGTCTTGGTTGGTAATTGAGTAATATATTTGATTTTGATGTATTTACCCTTAACCGCAGGAGGCGGATAATGCTCGATTTCTGGTAAGAGAGCATTGTTTAAGGCAGATGTCGCTATCTTTTGTGTACGATTTTCATATACTTCAACAGCTTTTTCAATAGTTTGGAAAATCCGTTGTTTTTCTGTGACAGACGTAAAGAAAATAGGGGCATAGTCAAGCGGTGCAATCCGTTCAAGAATTTCTTTCTTTACTTTTTCAGCTGTTTTGTGATCTTTCTCCAATGCATCCCATTTGTTCATCATAATTACTATGCCTTTTCTGCTACGCTCTGCCAGCCAGATAATGTTCACATCCTGACTTTCGATACCACGTGTAGCATCCAGCATGATGATACATATATCAGAGTCTTCCAGTGCTCTGATGGAGCGCATTACGGAATAAAACTCTATATCATCCTTCACTTTGGCTTTGCGACGCATACCTGCAGTATCCGTAATGATGAAATCTTTGCCAAACAATTTATAGTGAGTATCGATAGCATCCCGTGTTGTTCCTGCTATATCTGTCACAATACTGCGTTCTTTGCCAAGAAGTGCATTCAGGAAAGAGGATTTACCAACATTCGGACGCCCCAGAATCGAGATTCGAGGTATACCGGCATTTGGATCTTCAATTCCTTCTTCTGTAAAGTCTTTTACTACTTCATCCAGAAGCTCTCCTGTACCTGAACCTGTTTGAGAGGAGATAGGATACACTTCACCCAATCCCAATGCATAAAACTCACCTGCCATCTGAGCCTTTTGGGTTGTGTCAGCTTTATTAGCTACCAGAAAGACTGGCTTTTTGGATCTGCGTAGGACATGAGCAAAATCTTTGTCCAGATCCGTCAAGCCTGCATCTGCGTCTACCATGAATAGTAAGACACTGGCTTCTTCAATAGCCAGCTCAACCTGATCCCGAATAGATTCTTCAAAGATATCATCAGAACCTACTACATATCCTCCAGTATCAATTACTGTAAAAAACTTTCCGCACCATTCTCCATGCCCATAGTGTCGATCACGTGTGACCCCACTGACGTTGTCCATGATCGCTTGTCTTTTTTCGATCAATCTATTGAAGAATGTCGATTTGCCTACATTAGGTCTTCCTACAATTGCTATAATATTTGCCATAAAATTCTTAAGTCATTGCATCAAAAGATGTAGTCGCTAAAAATCCGAACTTCAAATCTTTTGAAAATAGTATAATTCTTATTTTTTAATCGGAAGAAGTACTTTATTCTGAATAGCCAAATCTCCGTAAAGTGTTTTCTCTGCTTCTCCAGTCTGCTTCTACTTTAACAAAGGTCTCCAGAAATACTTTTCTGCCAAAAAACTCTTCCATATCTTTTCTGGCCTGCATACCCACTTTCTTGATGTTTTCTCCTTTGTGACCCAGCAGAATAGCTCGCTGACTGGTCCTTTCTACCATAATTTCAGCCTGAATAACCAGTATATCCTTTTTATCCTTAAAGCTGGTAATAACTACTTCGCAGCTATAAGGAACTTCTTTATCATAATTCAAAAAGATTTTTTCCCGAAGTATTTCTGATGCAAAGAAACGTTCTGGTTTGTCTGTAAGTTCATCTTTAGGAAAATAAGGCGGATGATCTGGCAAATTGGCTATTATAGTTTGAAAAAGCAGATCTATATTGTTTTTCTTTAAAGCTGATATTGGGATAACTTCTTTAGCTTTAACAGTTTCCTTCCAGTAAGCGACTTTTTCTGCTATCTGTTCTTCTGTTGCCAGATCTGTTTTGTTAATCAATACAAAAATAGGTGTTTCTGTATGTGATAGTTTTTGTGTAACATCAGACTCATCATGTTTTTCAAAGATGTCTGTTACAAATAGAATAATGTCTGCATCTTCCAGAGATGTATGTACAAATCGCATCATTTTCTGCTGCAATTCATATTTGGGCTGGATGATACCTGGTGTATCCGAATATACGATCTGAAAATCGTCTCCGTTCAGAATACCCATAATACGGTGACGGGTAGTCTGTGCTTTGTATGTAATAATGGAGAGGTGCTCACCTACTAATGCATTCATCAGTGTCGATTTGCCAACATTGGGCTTGCCTACAATGCTTACAAAGCCTGCCCGGTGTTGAGGAAGGACCTGATCTGGTAGTACGTCTGTCATATTGATTAAGAATCCCTGTTTGAATTTTTTTGACACAGAGATTTAGGGTATAAAGATTTTTTTGCAAATATACTTGATTTATTGAAAACAACCTTGCATCTTTGCACTCCAATTTAGATCGCGGGATGGAGCAGTTGGCAGCTCGTTGGGCTCATAACCCAAAGGTCGCAGGTTCGAGTCCTGCTCCCGCTACCATAAAAGCCTGTAAGAGATAATCTTACAGGCTTTTACTTTCTTAAGAGATAGAAGGTTGCAGTGTGTTGATTAGTAGCGAGTTAATGAGTTTTGAAAAATAAATAAAATAAAAAGTGCTTACTATTAGGTTTATTGAAAACAACCTTGCATCTTTGCACTCCAATTTAGATCGCGGGATGGAGCAGTTGGCAGCTCGTTGGGCTCATAACCCAAAGGTCGCAGGTTCGAGTCCTGCTCCCGCTACCATAAAAGCCTGTAAGAGATAACCTTACAGGCTTTTTTTATTGTATACATTTTTTCCTGCTGACTTATTTTTTCTTTAAGAAAAGCCAGGATATAATAATTTTGGTTGCTACAAAGAAGACACTTCCCACAATTTGTTATTTCAACCTTTCTGAAAACTAGTAAGAACATACTATTTATTGTTCCACCTAAGGTTCATTTGTTAGACCTGAATGGCCCTGCCCATATTTTTTATGAGGCAAAAGAGTTGGGTATGCTTGTCGAACTACATTTTGTTTCTGTAAGTACTGCTATACATGCAGAAAGTAGTGCTGGATTATCTTTTTCAAATCTGAAGCCTTATGTTGAGTTTGAATTGAGCGAAGAAGACTATGTATTTGTGCCAGGCTTGGAATATACGCTGATTTCAGATAGTAGCTTCATACAGAATTGTGATCCCTTTTTTAAGTGGCTTAGAAGACAGGCTTCACATGGAGCACATGTCTGTTCTGTGTGTACGGGGGCTTTCTTATTGGCAGAGGCAGGTTTGCTCAGTGGAAAAAGTTGTACAACGCACTGGAAGTATTTATCCAGATTCTCGCAAAAATACCCTGCGGTTTACCTCAGAAAAGACAGATTGTTTGTGGTAGATGGGAATATATATACCAGTGCAGGAGTTGCATCAGGTATTGATTTGGCTTTGTATATTATTGAGAAAGAGTTTGGAACAAAATGGGCCATCGAAGTAGCCAAAGAAGTTGTAGTCTATTTTCGGCGAAGTGAAGGGGATCCACAACTAAGCATTTTTCTGCAATACAGAAATCATATGGACAGTCAGATTCATGAGGCGCAAAATTATCTGATGAGTCATTTATCTGGCACCTCTTCTTTGGAGTCTGTAGCTGAGCACGTTAACATGAGTATCCGTAACCTAACCCGGTGTTTTAAGAAAACAACAGGAATCACAATCGGAGATTATCTTGAGAAACTCAGGGTTGAGCGAGCCGTGCAGCTCTTATCGACTGGTAATAAAGTAGAAGTAGTAAGTAAGGAGTGTGGCTTGAGCTCTAACCAGCTCAGAGCATTGCTTAAAAAGCATCGGGGAGTATTGCCTGGAGACGTTGCTTCATTGGAAATGTCCTGATACTGCGTTATGTTGTCCTTTGCAGAGGAAAGTAGTGTCCGTAGCTTTGTTCATCATAAAGTAATACACTATGAACAAACTACTCACTCTGTTTATGGGACTGTTGTTGATGTCCATATCTTTTCAATCCTTTTCACAAATGCCTGTTGCATATGTGTGTCCTCCCTGTAATAGCCAATGTGACACATTATCTTTTGATAAACCGGGCGTTTGTACCCATTGTGGAATGCCATTGGTCTTAAAAAATGAAAGCAAAGACAAACTGCCTTCTCCTAGAAAAAAGATTGCATTTTATCTTCAGGATGGAATTGAAATACTGGATTTTGCAGGTCCATTGGAAGTCTTTACTTATGCTGGCTTCGATGTATTTACAGTTTCTAAGACAAAGGCTCCTATAAAGGCTCAAGGATTGCTGACAGTTACTCCTGATTATAGTATACAAGATGCTCCCAAAGCCGATATACTTGCCTTTTTTGGTGGGTCATCGAATGTACCTGCCTCTGATCCTGATGTAATCAAATGGGTGCAGTCACAACAAAATATAGAATATTATTTTTCTGTTTGTACTGGTGCTTTTGTCTTGGGTGAAGCAGGATTATTAAAAGGAAAAACAGCCACAACATTTCACAGTTCGCTGGATAATCTGGAGAAGAGCTATCCGGAAACAAAAGTATTGAAAAATGTGCGGTTTGTTGATAATGGCAATTTGATTACAACAGCTGGTATTTCTGCAGGTATAGATGGGGCACTGCATCTGGTAGCCAAACTAAACGGATTTGATGCTGCCCGAAAAACGGCTTACTATATGGAATACGACAAATGGACGCCTGGTGAAGGATTGATTCTTACCGAATATAATCCATACAAGGCTTTGGAGCCTGTAGATAATCTGAAATTATATACAGGCACCTATGAGTTTAATGACGGTTCAAAGATCCAGATAAAAGTGAGCGAAAGAGAAAAAGGATTGTATGCTATTGTGCGGGATCGTAATTATCCTCTGTTCTTCACAAAAGAAAATACGTTTACAGATGCAAATGGGAAAGAAACTATCACCTTCATAAGAGATAAACGTAATCGCATCACAGGATATACTTTATCACAAGACCCAAAGGTTTTTCATAAACTAAATTAGCATCAGATAAACAGTGCTTAAATTATCTCGAATTTCTATAAAGAAAGCCATAGGGGCTGCAAGTAAAGGGAAGAAACCTTAAGAGATAAAGAGAGTTGTGCTCCCTTTAAGCGTGGTAGCCAGTGTAGGTATGTAAGGCTTTTTTCGCTCAGATTTGGCCTTTGGCTAAGAGGGCAGAAGGTTCTAAAGGGCTGTAGGTAGAAAAATGCAAAGTAATCTGAGAACAGAAAGGAAGATCTCAAACAACAGAGTCAAAATCAATAAAAAATAAAATAGAGCCTATGTTGTTTCAAAAGCACATGCTCCATTGAGTCTTTTTCTATTTCAGAAAAGTTAAAATTCGGAAGTAGCCTTGTTTGCTTTCTTATCGTTTGTGTGTAGTTTCGCCATGTCGCAATTTTCTGATCATCTTTACTACTTGCAAATGAAAAAACTCTTTTTAGCCAGTATTTTAATTGCTCTTTGTCTCCCTGTCTTTTCACAGAAAGCATCCCCAAAAACGCCAAAAGATTCAAAAAAGTCTGCTACAAAGACTAGTGGGAATCCTGTTTTTCCAGGATGGTATGCAGATCCGGAGGGTGTTTTATTTAAAGGAAAATACTGGATTTACCCTACCTATTCAGCACCTTACAATCAACAGGTGTTTTTTGACGCCTTTTCTTCTCCTGATCTGGTGACCTGGACTAAACACGAACGTATACTGGATACAACGCAGGTAAAGTGGGCCAAAAGAGCTATATGGGCACCTGCTATTGTTGAAAAAGAAGGAAAGTACTATTTATTCTTTGGTGCAAATGATATTCAAAACGATCAGGAATATGGTGGAATAGGAGTAGCTGTAGCAGATAAGCCGGAAGGACCGTTTAAGGATCATCTGGGTAAGCCATTGATCGATAAGTTTCATAATGGGGCTCAACCTATTGATCAGTTTGTTTTTAAAGATAAGGATGGACAATATTATATGATTTATGGTGGATGGTCACATTGTAATATTGCCAAGCTGAGCAAAGATTTTAAAGGATTTGTGCCATTTGAAGATGGAACTACTTTTAAAGAAATTACGCCCAAAGGGTATGTAGAAGGACCTTTTATGTTTATACGGAATGGTAAATATTACTTCATGTGGTCTGAAGGTGGTTGGACAGGACCTAATTATTCTGTTGCCTATGCCATTGCGGATTCTCCTATGGGGCCATTCCAGCGGATTGGGAAAATTTTACAACAGGACGCTCAGGTTGCAACAGGTGCTGGGCATCATTCAGTAATTCATGTGGACAAGAAAGACAAGTGGTATATTGTGTATCATCGTCGTCCATTAGGAGAGACAGATGGTAACCACCGGGTCACTTGTATTGATATGCTTGAATTTGATGAAAATGGACATATTAAGCCAGTCAAGATTACGAATGAAGGTGTTGCTGCTCAACCTTTAAAATAAGGCTTTGCGGTCTCAGGAATCATTGAACGCTGAGACCGCAATATGATTTATCCCGAATGATAACTAGCGACTCGCTTGCTGAGCAACATCTACTGGATTCACGCCAAAGAAACCCATACATTAAGTTCGTAATAAAATTTTCGTTGCGGTTTATTCACGGCAGGCAACTACTTGCGGTGAATTCCGATCATATTTTGTTTTTGCGGTGAACTATACGCAAACGAAAAAGTGATCGGAATTCCGGTCAAAATAAAATCTGCCGTGAGTTATGTTCAAAAGCAAAACTGCCATGAATAAAACGCAATTTATCAGCCGATAAGTAGGACGTCTTGTTCTTGCTAAAAAATAGTTTGCTGTGAACTATACGCAAATCAGAAATCCTCCCTGGATTCACCTTCTCTTCCTGAGATTTGAGATCATTCATAGATTCCCAAATGATAAAATATCTTCAATATGCCAGCTTTGCTGGTTATTATAATAAAGGAATCCGTTTCGTATTTCCAATGGAGAGCTGATATTATTATGATATAACTGACCAGTTCCCAGCCCTTGTGGAATAGGATTGTTTAGGTATGCTGTAAATTGGGCAATGGCATTGAGACCAATATTGGATTCAAGTGCGGATGTAATCCACCAGCCTATATGTTGCTGTTCTGCTAGTTCAATCCATTCCTGACAATGCCGGAATCCTCCTAGTAACGAAGGTTTCAAGATAATGTATTGTGGCTTAATCTTCTGAAGCAATCTTTTTTTTTCCTGATAGGTAGTAATGCCAATCAGTTCTTCATCCAATGCAATTGGTAGGGGAGTCGTTGCGCAAAGTTGAGCTAGTATGTCTGTTTGTCCTTGCTTAATAGGCTGCTCAATAGAATGTAAGTTATACTGAGAGATGATTGTTAATTTTTTAAGGGCTTCTTTAGGTGTGAAGGCTCCATTCGCATCTACCCGTAATATGATTTGTTCGGGTGTATAGTATTTGCGGATGGACTCCAATAACGCACATTCCTTCTCAAAGTCAATAGCTCCAATCTTCATTTTAATACAATGATATCCTGCTCTTAGTTTTGCCTCAATCTGTTCCCTCATAAACTCTTCCTTTCCCATCCAGATAAGTCCATTGATTTCAATACCGGCTTCTCCACGACTAAAAGGAGTATCAAATAAAAATCGCTTGCCATTGTTGATTAGATCCAGACATGCTGTTTCGACCCCGAATACAATCGAAGGATATTCTTCATCGACCAGTTGCGGTAGTGTGTCGATGTTATCTATTGACAAATGCTTTTTATTGATGGTGTCACAGATTTTTCTTATCTGTAATTCATAGTCGGGAACATCATCTATACTAAGACCTCGGAGAGGGGCGCATTCTCCCAACCCAAAAACAGACGGATTGCTTGAATCCCAAAGCTTAATGTAATAGGTATCTCGTTCAGTAAGAATACCACGGGATGTTCCTGCTTCAAATGTAAATTGTAAGGTGTGTTTCTGATAGGATGCCTGTAACATATCTAGTCATAACTGAATCAAATGGCAAAAGTACTAGTTTCAGCATGGATTTCTTTATTGAAAATAAAAATTGCTCTATACTACTTTAAAGAAAAAGGTAACTATACCATACAAAAGAGTCGTATCTTTGGTTATCAGTTAGTTATAGTTAGATGGGTAGTTACTTTATTGGTGATGAAAGGGTTACTGTCTATGTAATATTTCAGGTCTGGTATAAAGATTTAGGAAGTAATATACTGAGAACGCATTAATTTTTTCAAGATGATGACACAAATAAAACGCTTGGCAACTGCAATCGGAATATTATTTCTGGTATTGTTTATTATTATCATTTTTAACCAGTTGATGCAGGTATACCTGTATGCTTCCACTGTGAATCATACATTAGGAATTGTTGTACTAACTGTATTTACAACTGTCTTTGTTGTTCTTTTGGTTGCTCCAGTCGTATTATTTTTTCGATTGCCTAAACCTTTACTGGCTCCAGACTCTGAGGATGATATGCCTGCCTATATTCCTCAATTATCAGCACGATTGGCAAAGAATAAGCTACTTTTGGGACATTCGTTTGACTGGTCACAAAAGGAAGAGTTGCAGAGAGCTTTGTATGTACTGGATGCTCAGGCAAATGAAATTATTCAAAAAACAGCAAGAAATGTGTTTTTATCTACTTCTATCTCTCAAAATGGGAAATTAGATGCCTTAATGGTCTTTTCTACCCATACCAAAATGATTTGGGATATTGCGCATATCTATTACCAGAGACCTTCTCTGAAAGATATGATTTCACTGTATGCGAATGTTGGCACCACTACTTTATTGGCAACGCAAATAGAAGATCTGGATATTTCGGAGCAGTTGGAACCTGTTTTAGGAACAGTTTTGCAAGGTTCTGCTGTAAGGTCTATACCTTTTATAGGGCCATTGAGTAGTGTGATTATGGATTCTTTACTGGAAGGTTCTGTTAATGCCTTTCTAACATTACGTGTTGGTGTTATTACTAAGCGATATTGTGGTACTTTAGAACCTTTTAATCCCAAAAAGGCCCGCAAAGCTGCCATTGCAGAAGCTTCTGTCATGCTAAAGGTTTTGGTACTACAGGTATCCGGGCAGGTAGTTAATGCTATTTTGAAAACAGCTCGGAATGCAGGCTCAAATACTGTTCGTTCAGGAATGGAGCTAGCTGGAAAAGCAACCCGAAATGTTAAACGAGGTTTTTTCGGATGGTTTCGTTCTGCAGCATCAGAGCCTTCTCAAGAGCAATAGATCTTTTGTCAAAGTAGTTCTTGCTATATTCTTCTTTTAGCTTATACTCTTCCTTCTGTAATTATACAAGATCTATAGTCTGTTGTAAGTATTTTCTGCACTTACTTGTAAGGTGATATTACTCACTGAAAATCATACATATGTGATAAAAAATACAGAAAAACCTTTGTAAATATACTTGTATCTGTAAATTTGTGGTACTTTTTTGATAAATTATTGTAATATATTTTTATCGAAATTTTGTTTTTCTCCATTTTTGCCATACATCCTATTTGATTTTTATCTATTTCCTAAAATTATCTTTTATGCCAGCAGGTTTTTGCCATGAAAATATTTGGTTTAGTATGCGGACTTTTAGTGACTTTCAGTGTAGTTGCAGGTAATCCCAATTCTCAAAATTGGCACCAGGGAGAGTTAGTTCTACTTAATGATCAGACAGTTAACGGAGAATTTAGCTATGATGCTTTTACAGATCTTATCCAGGTAAAAGATGAAAGAGTTGTAAAAGTATATTCTGCGAGACAAGTTCGGGCTTTCGGTTATTTTGATGAGAAGAGTAATCAAATGCGTCGATTTCTCAGTTTATCATATCCAGGACGAAGAAATAGAAGTCGAAAGGCTTTTTTTGAAATTGTATTGACTGGTGAAATGTATCTGTTACGCCGATTGCATAACATGCGCAGTTCTAATCCCACTCAATTAAATGCAATGGAATCAGATTCGCCATGGTATGATAAGAAAAATGCCTATGAATATTTTGTCTATGCAAACGATCATTTTATTCCGATTAGTCAGTTTCGTAGACGTATCTATCCTATTCTGATGAAAGAATATACAGAAGAGCTTGAAGTTTTTATTAAAGACAAGAAGTTGAATATCTATACGCAACGGGGAAAGTTTATGCTGATCAATCAATATAACGTATTGAAGAGCCCTGATAAGATTTCTTTGTTCTAAAGTATATGCCTAAAAGAGGGAATTGAAAAGATTCTCTCTTTTAGTTTCCATTGGTATACTTCATCATAAACTCGCCCAAGTTAACATCCGTATCCAGATTCATCTTTTTACGTAGACGATATCTTTTCAATTCAACGCTGCGATAGGTGATGTTAAAGAGCTGTGCTATCTCTTTTGTTGACAGGTTCATTCTAAGATAAGCTGCCAGTCGTAGGTCACTGGGAGTAAGGGTGGGATATTCATGAATAAGTTTTTGGAGAAATTCTTCATGAACCCGATTAAAATTGGACTCAAATATCTGCCAGTCATGATCTGTGGAGATATTACTTTCCAATAAATGTATAATTTCTTTGAAGGAAGATGAATTAGATTTTGATCCCAATTCTGTTTTTATATCCAGTACTTCCTGTTTGATTTGCAGTAGCAATTCGTTCTTTTTAATCAACGTCATAGTTGAATTAGCCAATTCTTCTGACTTACGGATAACATCCTGTTCGAGCTGCTGATTGCGTAATTGTATAATCTCCTTTTGACTTTCCTCTTCCTGTTTACGTAGCTTCTTCTCCAGTTTCCGTCTGACACGTTCCTGATGTGCTTTTACTCTTTGTAAGTGTAACCAATATGAAAAAATACCGGCACCTATCAGCGTTAGAACATAAATACTGATGCTCCATTGATTCCAATACCAGGGAGAGAGAATTTCAAACTCCAATTGTGTCTCTTTTTTACTTAAGTTGGATCGTAGATGAAATATATATTTTCCTGGTGCCAGGTTATTAAATTCTTTCTGATCCATAGTCTGGAAATTTGACCATCCTTTGGACGAGTTCTCTAGCCAGAAGCTATACTTGGCTTCATTACTATAATGAGGTGTTGAGAAGCTAATGATAAGACTATTCTGATTGTAGTTGAATGCAAACGCAGGATAGTTGTCACCAGTACGGAATGTCTGGCCTAATGTCGGAAAGTCCAGAGGGACAATACTGCGGATAACAGGTGGTTGTATGGTTGACGAAAGTAATGATGTAATAAGGTTTTCTGGTAGCACGCCAAAGCCATTCTCCAGACAAATCAAATGAGTATGATTATCAATAGATACCAGATTTTCGTAATCATCAAACCATTGAAATTTCTTCATAGGTATATCTTTTATAGAGTTGTCTTTTTCTATGAAGCCTAATGTCCCATCTGTTTTCAACACAAATAACGCAGATGGGTTTATTGGAAAAAATTTGCGGGCTTGATCTGGCCCAAGTTGTTTCTGGAGGTTGGTTGCAGGTTCAAATAAATTATGATCTGGATCAAATTGGAAGACCTGCTGATTGGTAGTCACTATAACTCTTTTATTTATCTGGCATAGATTGACTGCCGCACTTTTAAGTTCTGGAGTTTCATAGCTCCAGATGGAATCCATTTTTTGCGTATCTGCTGATAGTTTTATCCTGTTCAGGCCTTTAGAGACTTTGTTTACCCAGATATAACCGAAATCATCCTCTTCCAGTTGATTTACAGGAGCTGAAAATCCAGAAACTGTATGAGCTAGTTCCCATTGAAAGGACGCATTCTTTTTGTAAATACACAGTTGTGTATATGTTCCCTGAAGTAATAGATCAGGATGTTTTTTGAGCTTTCGTATTATCCACCCGCCCGTTACTGAGGAAATTTGTTTTGCCTGGGTGCCTTCAATCAGAAAAGTGCCATTGTTATGTCCGCAGAGGAGTTGATTATCTATGACTTCCAGATCCCATACCTGTCCCTGAGTTTTGGGAACAAGTTGAAAATCTGCTTCTCTTGATTGTAGATTTGAAACAAAAAGGCCATGGTTAGTACCCAGATAAAGCTTCTTTTCAAATAAAGCAATATCATAGACTGTACCTAAATGGCCATCATAATCCTGATAATAACGCAATGGAGAATTAATCAGAATAAGACTGATTCCTTTGTCCATTCCAGTCCAGAGATTACCATCTGCATCCTTATATAGAGACAGTATTGTATTGTTTTGTAATCCATTTTTCTGATTCAGATGCTGAACGATTTTACCTTGTGTATTTGTGATAACAATACCATTGAGAATAGTTCCAAATGCATAGGTAGTATCATTTAACATCACCCCCCGATTTAACTGATTCTGTAGTAAAAAGGCATTGGTAGTTGTATTAAATGGTTGAAAATCGTTACCATCATAAAGATATATTCCCCGATTCGTGCCGATTAAGATAGTTTGATCACGCCCTGGTAGAATGGTGTTGACAGATTCTTTGCCTAAAAAAGAACTATTGTCAATGAAAGAAAATGATTTGTGTTTGAATTCATACAGACCCTTATCGATTACACCTAGTAAGACCCTGCCATTTATCTGATAGGCAAACATGATATTGCCCGGAGGTGATAAATTGGTGATCTTATTATTCTGATAAAGATAAATAAAGGCGAAAGATTGAAATAAAATGCCTTCAGATGTAGGTAGAATATTCCATATCTCTTCTCCTGCAAAAGAAGGATCATTAATCAGAGCTTTGAGGGAATGGTAAGTCAGTTTACCCGTTTTGTCAGATTGCCAGTAACCAAATTCTCCTAAGCCTCCGGTATAAATTCGGCCATCTATACCTGCAACGGCCGATCTGACTTTTTGTTTATTCGGCAGTTCATATACTTCCCAATGATTACCATCATATTCGATTAAGCCTTTTGAATTAGCAAAGTACATAAATCGAGTCTGTGACTCTTGTGTAATTCCCCAATTCTGATGATAGGCATTATAAGTTTGTTTGGTAAAGTTTAGTATCTCGGGTTTGCAAATAGTTTCAATCTTTTGTCCATAGGATACACTTGGTACCATGATCAAGAATAGCCAAAGTTTTCTCCTCACGAAAAAAGGTATGTGGGACAATACCGTTTTAAATAAAAATAAATTTCTCAAGTGGTTGCTGTAATTTTTTGTAATGACGTAGGCAAAATACGTAAAATCTAAGAAATAATTGGGTTTTGATGTGGTAATGATGTACCCCTTTATTTGTTATTAGCACTTTGATTGCCGTACATTTGTCGCATAAACTTACTATTTTTCATAAAAAAAGTTATAATATAGCGTGCAAAATGAGTTCGTATAGGTATAAGATAGGTTTCCTTTTTGTCTGCACTTTGCTCTTTGTTTTTACTATACAGGGCCAGACTTCACTAACCCCGGCTACAGAACAAAGTGAGTATATGGAAACTGTACAAAAGGCAACGTTCAAGTATTTCTGGGAATTTGCTCATCCTGTTTCTGGTATGACACCTGAGCGGACTGCAACTCCTACTATCGTAACTTCTGGAGGGACGGGATTTGGTGTAATGTGTCTGGTGGTTGGTGTGCAACGTGGTTGGATTACTCGTGAACAGGCAGTGTCACATTTAACAAAGATGACAAAGTTTCTGTCTGCTGCTGATCGGTTTCATGGAGCATGGTCACATTGGTTAGATGGACGTACAGGGAAGGTAGTACCTTTTGGGGAAAAGGATAATGGTGGTGATTTGGTAGAAACTGCTTATCTGGTGAATGGTTTGCTGGTGGCACGAGCGTATTTTGATCAGCAAAACCCTCAGGAAACACAATTGCGGGATCAGATCACTAAACTTTGGGAAACAGTAGAGTGGGATTGGTACGCTTCCCGTGGAGATGGACATTTATATTGGCACTGGTCGCCTAATTATGAATGGGCTATGAATATGCCTATTCGAGGGTACAATGAATGTTTGATTACCTATGTTCTGGCATTGGGTTCTCCTACACATGCCATTAAACCAGAAGTATATCAAAATACATGGAAGAAAAGTGATTTTTATACAAATGGAAATCAATATCTGGGCTATACATTACCGTTGGGATTTCCATATGGAGGGCCTCTTTTCTTTGCTCATTATTCCTATCTGAGTCTTGATCCACGAAAAATGGATGATGGAAAGACCAATTACTGGAAACTAAATCTGGCACAGACTCTCATTAATTACACCCATTGTGTGACTCAAGGTGAAAAGTTTGGTTACTCAACAGATAACTGGGGTCTTACAGCCAGTGATGACTATAACTTCTATGATGCCCATTCTCCTACCAATGACAATGGAACAATAAGTCCTACTGCAGCTCTTTCCTCATTTCCCTATACCCCATATGCTTCGTATCAGGCTATGCGCTATTTCTATCTGAAGAAAGGCAATCCACTTTTTGGACCATATGGATTCTATGATGCATTCAGCCAGGTAAAAAACTGGTATTCTAATCAGTACCTGGCTATAGATCAGGGGCCTATCGTGGTTATGATGGAGAACTATCGCTCCGGATTAATCTGGAAGCTTGGAGCTGAGATTGCAGAACTTACTACTGGCCTGAAAAAGATGGGAATTACCACTCCTTCTTACCCAACAGGATTTTATATGTATCTGCCAGATCCTAAAACAAATGAAGTAGACCTAATGAGACATACTGACCGGGCTACATACATACTGAATATTGCCGTGAAAGGTAAGGAATCTGTAAAGCTGGAACTAACTGACCGAAATGGCAAAGTAGAGACGGTATTGCTAAACAAAGCCTTGACTGAAGGGACACATGAAATTCCGTTTGTAGCAAAGGGAGGAAAATATCAAGCTATATTATCTCAGGGGACAAAACAGGAGAAGGTGCTTCTTAATTTGAGATAGTGTGATTGAGTAAACTGTTTATCTGACTAGTAATCAGACTTTTATACTAATTGCTTTTTTATAAGTTATATGAACAAACTACTATTATTTTATACCAGGTGTCGATACGTATTTTTATCAGCAGTGCGTATATATGTGTTTGGAGTTGCTCTTTTTCTGATAACAGCTATACAAGCTATGTCTCAGAATCGTGCTGTATCTGGTACTGTAAAAGATTCAGGTGGTGAAGGAATTCCAGGTGCCTCTGTCCTGATAAAAGGAACCACAACCGGAACTACAACAGATTCGAATGGAAAGTTTACCTTGTCAGCTCCTGATAATGCTGTACTGGTTGTTGCTTTTGTTGGCTATGAAAAGGTAGAAGTACCTGTAAACAATCAGTCTGAGATCAATGTAACCTTACAAAGTTCAACTACAGAGCTGGCGCAGGTTGTTGTAGTTGGCTATGGAACTCAGCGCAAAGTAGATGTAACAGGGGCTACAGCAAGTGTGAAAGGAGAGGAGTTGGCCAAGCAACCTGTTTTAACTGCAACACAGGCAATTCAGGGTAAGGCAGCTGGGGTACAAATTATCAGTAGTGGCCAACCAGGTTCATCACCTGTTATACGGGTAAGAGGTACAGGGACAGCCTTGGCTGGGACTGCGGCTTTATTTGTAGTTGATGGGGTATTGACAGATGATATCAGCAATATCAACACGGCTGACATTGTATCAATGGATGTACTGAAAGATGCTTCTGCTACTGCAATCTATGGTTCAAGAGGTGCCAATGGTGTTGTGATTATCACAACCAAGAAAGGAAGTGCAGGAGGAATAAAAGTAAACTACACTACCAATATAGGTATGCGTAGTGCCACCAATCTGGTGCAGATGGCAAATGCCCAGGAATATGCCAACTATGTAAGTGCTGCTAGTGGAACTAGTGTAACACCAGGTTCTGTCTCCACAGATTGGTATGATCAGATACTACGAAATGGATGGTACCAGAATCATAATTTGTCTTTGTCAGGCGGATCTGACAAGTCAACTTACTTTCTAAGTATGGGATACTTTACAGATGAAGGAATTGTCATTGATAACAAATACAAACGGTTTAACATTCGGTCTAATACAGATTTTACACTTTCAGATAAAGTAAAAGTAGGGGTTGTTTCTTCCTATACCAATGCGAATACTCGGGATGTAAATCTGGGATCAGCATACAATAACGCTTATCGGGCTGCACCTACTATTGCGGCTATGGAGAATGGTAAGTATGGCAATACATCTGTATACCAGAACGTAGGTAATCCCATTCTGGATATCAAAAATAATAATCAACGAGATATTGATAATCGGTTGCAGGGATCTGCCTATCTGGAGTTTAAACCTGTTAGGTCTTTGACTTTCAGAAGTAGTATTGGGGGGGACTTGCTTTCCAAAAATGAGAGAGTATATAATTATCAGTTTAACAATGACACCAGTACGTTTATTAATCCAGGTGGCAATCAGCGTAATCCTAACAGCAATCTAAATATTATTTCGACCAGGAGTTTCCGTTGGGTGTGGGATAATACACTGACTTTTTCTCAAAGCTTTGATAAACATAATCTAACTGTATTAGTAGGTACTACTGCTGAGCAGTATACTATGGATTGGTTGTCTGCTTTCCGGAAAGATGTGCCTGCTGATCCAAGTTTATGGTATATCAATACGGGGAATGCTAATACCTCAACCAATGATGGAGGCGGAGATAAATGGGCTAGAAACTCTTATTTGGGTAGAGTAAATTATAACTACAATGATCGGTATCTGCTGACTGCCACAGTACGTGCTGATGGAAGTTCTCGTTTTCCTTCCAGTAATCGTTGGGCATTATTTCCTTCTGTAGGAGCAGGTTGGGTTATCAGCGGTGAAAATTTCATGCAAACGCAACAGATATTTGAGACCTTGAAACTACGAGCTAGCTGGGGACGTGTGGGCAATGACCGGATTCCGTCTGATGCATTCACTGTTACAGTGACCCCAAATCTGGCTTATCCGTATGGTGGTGGAATAGCTACACCTGGTAGTGCCATCACACAAATCAAAGATCCTAATCTAAAGTGGGAAGTAACAGAAGAGTTTGATTTAGGGTTAGACTTTGCCTTGCTGAAAGGTCGGTTAACAGGTGAAATTGGCTACTACAATAAAAAATCTAAAGACTTACTGATCAATGTAAAAGTGCCTTCTGTAACAGGTGATGCGGATGGGGTGGTACTCACAAATGCTGCGTCTATTCAAAATGTTGGTTTGGAAGTGGCTTTAAACTGGCGAGGAAATATAACTGAGGAGATTACCTATCGAGTTGGTGGAAATTTAACACTCAATAATAATAAAGTTATCGGGTTAAATGGGGGACAGCCAATCCTGGATGGGGGGATTGGTGGAAACCAGATTTATACAACCAGAACAGATAATGATCAACCTGTAGGAAGTTTCTACCTGCTGAATGTAGTGGGAGTTTTCCAGAACCAGGGTGAGATTGATAATTATAAAAATAGTAAGGGGACTATTATTCAGTCAAGTGCCTCACCTGGCGACTTTAAATACCAGGATACCAATGACGATGGTAAGATAGATGACAATGACAGGGTGTTTGCCGGTTCGTATCAGCCGAAAGCTTATTTTGGGATTAATGGAAGTCTCTCTTATAAAGGCTTTGATTTGAGTGCGGATATCTATGGAAATGTAGGGAATAAAGTATACAATGGAAAGAAAGCGTTTCGTTTGGGTGTATTTGATAATGTGGAAGCTGATATGGCCTATTCCAGATGGACTCCTGCCAATGGCTCCCAAACTGAACCTGCTGCGAATGGAGGTAATCTACCTGCCTCTACCTATTTCCTGGAATCAGGCTCTTTTATTCGTCTGAATAATGTAACTCTTGGATATAACTTACCTGCTACCTTGACTCAAAAGGTAAAAGTAGCAAGTGTAAGAGTCTTTATTACTGCTCAAAATCTATACACATACAAGAAGTTTAGTGGATTTACACCTGAATTGCCTGGGGATCCAACAAAAGCAGGTATTGAGTTAAATGCATATCCTACCACACGAACCATTGCTGGAGGTCTGAGTGTAAACTTCTGATGCGATTTTATTGATTAAAAATTCCCTTAGTCTTTAATATATGAAACATACATTAATAGTAATAAGCATAAGTCTGATTCTTTTTGGAATCTTTACTTCCTGTTCCAAAGAGTTTCTGGATGTTCCCGTTCAGGGGCAGGGCACTACAAAAACAGACCCTGCTTTAGCTCAGAATCTGGTTACGGGAGTATACAATAGTTTACTAGCTGGAGAAGCATTTGGTGGGGATGGTGGAGATACACATGGTATCAGTTTCATTGCTGCAACCAATATTATGTCTGATGATGCCGACAAAGGGAGTACACCTTCAGATCAATCTGCGCTTAATGACATCGATAACTTTACAATTTCACCAACCAATACCTTTGTAGCTGCTCTCTGGAATGGCTACTATACTGGTATCTCCAAAGCGAATCAAGCATTGGTTGCATTGTCAACTGCCTCACTGACAGATGTTACTAAAAATAAGCTGATAGGTGAAGTAAGATTTATCCGGGGATACTATTACTTTAACCTAGTTCGTTTGTTTGGTAAAGTGCCTAAAGTGCTTCGTGTTCCCAAAGATGCTCAGGATGCGAATACTGATCCTGAGTTTCAAACCAGAGCCTCCGTAGATACCATTTATAATGTGATCATTCAGGATCTTCAGTTTGCCGCTAACAATCTACCACTCCGAAGCAATGCCAGTGTAGGTCATGTTGACAAAGGTGCTGCCCAAACTTTGCTGGCAAAGGTGTATATGTACCGCAAAGAATGGCAGAAAGTTTTTGACCTGACTCAGGAGGTTATTAGTTCAGGACAATACGATTTGGTTGCTGACTATTCTACCATCTGGCGCCAGATAGGTGATAATAGTATCGAATCTGTTTTTGAGATTCAGACTGGTCAGTTTAATAATTCAGATTATGGCATACAGGGATATTCCGTATGGCAGGGGCCCAGGGTAGGAGGCAAAGGTGGATGGACAGATTTAGGCTTTGGATTTGGTACACCTTCAGCAAATCTGGTTAATGCTTATGAGGCTAACGATGTGCGCAAGGCTTCTACAATCATCGTCATTGATAACAGCGGACAACACAAAGGAACCGTATTGTTTGACGGTTTCCGGATTCCAAGTGCAGACTCTGTACAGAATCTTTACTATAACTACAAAGCTTACCATAGTGAGAATAGCTCTATAGAAACTTTTAATGGTAATCGTGACAGAAAGCAGAAAAACGTGCATTTATTACGTTATGCTGAGGTACTATTAATGAACGCTGAAGCTGCTAATGAATTAGGACAATCAAATACAGCAACTACTCTGCTGAATCGCATACGAAAAAGAGCCGGGCTTCAGGATACCAATGCCTCCTCACAAACAGATGTTCGGGATGCTATCTGGAAAGAACGTCGGTTTGAGCTGGCAATGGAGCACGACCGCTTTTTTGATCTGGTGCGTCAGGGAAGAGCGGCACAGGTGATGCAAGCTGCTGGTAAAAACTTTGTAGCAGGCAAGAATGAACTCTTGCCAGTCCCAAGTCTGCAGATTGCCCTGAGTGGAGGTCAACTGGATCAAAACAATGGGTATTAGTATTATCTATAATGAAATTATTTTTCAATCCTTTAATCACTTTTAACATCTTAACGAGTATGAAAAAACAACGAATCACATATGCAATAGCTGCATTTGCATTGGCTTCTACCTTCTTGGTTACCTCCTGTAAGGATGATGATGATAAGAAGTTACCTGATATTGGTGGATATGGTAGCTCTGAGGAAGTGGCATCTACCAATCTGGTTGCTTACTGGCCTTTTGAAGGGAATTTTACAGATACCAAACAAAACCTGACAGGCACAAACAATGGTGCAAGCTTCACAACTGGAGTAGCAGGTGGACAAGCTTATCAGGGAAGTGGATCAAGCAATGTTCATTTTACTAATCCAGGTACATTAGGGAGTCTGCAGAGTTTCACCATATCGGTATGGATCAAAGAACCAGCTCAGCCTATTAATAACACAACTGGATCTTATATTGCTGGTCAAGGTGCTCAAGGTGTATTTTTTATGTATGATACCTCAGAATGGAATCTTTTAAATCTGAATTTTGAGCCACATAGAAACGACACATTAAGAGTAAAGGCGGGTTTTAACAACACTGGGGCTCCTGAATGGAAAGCAATTGTACCTGAGAGCCTTTTTCCTGCTTCTATAGGGAATACATGGTTCCATTTAGTAACAAGTTATGATGGTGCGACTTCTACCTATACTATCTATAAAAATGGTATAGCTATAGAGGCAAACTCTGCTTGGGGAAAAGCAACATCCAGTAAAATCTGGACTAATGGAGATAAAACCACTCCAATGGGTAACATTAGTTTCAAAACGGCTCCGAGTGGCTTTGTCTTAGGTGCGTTTCCTCAGGCTGTAACACCAATAATCAACGATAAAATTGGAGGGGCACAACCCTGGTCTGGTAATTTTCAGGGAGCCATGGACAATCTGAGAATCTATAATAAAGCCTTATCCGTAAGTGACATTGGCGCTTTATACGAATTGGAACTTGCTGGAAGATAATATTTCATGCTTGCTTTGATGAAAATGATAACTTCCGGGGATATGTTATCTCCGGAAGTTTTGTTTCCAACCTATTCTTTATGAGTTAAAACAGATCCTACTAACGAATAGGATTTGATCAATTAAGATCTTATGAAATACTATGCATTTTTATTCATTCTTGTTCTGTTGGTTGTTGCCTGTAAAAAGGATGACAATCCTGGACAACCAGCATCTTTCTATTATACAGATGTTAGTATAGATGGCAAGCCAGTTGCTTCCAGTTATTATAACGTTCCTGCCTCTCCTGTAGTAAAAGTTTCATTTTCAGGGAAAGTGAACAGTACTACAGTGAGTGCAAATGTAGTGTTTAAGCAGACGTCTACCTCTGCCAATGTACCTTTTGATTTTACACTGGAAAATAGTGATAGCACCATTCGTATTAGTCCTAAAAATCCTCTTGAAAACCTGACAAAGTATACTGTTCAGATATTGCCACAACTGCAATCTCAAAAGAATACGGCTTTCAATGCTACTGTTACTGCTGAGTTTATCACAGTGATGGATACTACAGATAAATTCCCGCGTATCTCAGATGAAGCTTTGCTGGATTTGGTTCAAAAGCAAACTTTTGCCTATTTCTGGAATTTTGGACATCCTACTTCTGGTATGGCCAGAGAACGAAATACGTCCGGGGATATAGTGACAACGGGAGGTACTGGTTTTGGGATAATGGCTGTTCTGGTGGCTGTCGAACGGAACTTTATAACCCGTCAGGAAGGGTATGACCGAATCAAACTTATAGCTGATTTTCTGAAAACGAAGGCAATTCCCTATCATGGTGCTTTTGCACACTGGATCAATGGCGCAATAGGTGCGACGGTAGCTTTTAGTACAAAAGACAATGGCGCTGATTTGGTAGAGACTTCCTATCTAATGCAAGGACTACTAACTGCCCGCCAGTATTTTAGCAATGCAAATGAAGCTGAACTTAGAGGCACTATTAATGAGCTTTGGCAGAATGTGGAGTGGAGCTGGTTTCGGAAGAACAATGAAAATGTTTTGTACTGGCATTGGTCGCCTAACTATACCTGGGATATGAATATGCAGATCAGTGGGTGGAATGAAGCTTTGATTACCTATGTACTGGCTGCATCATCACCTACCTATTCGATTCCTAAAGAAGCATATACCAATGGCTGGGCCAGAAATGGTAGTATGGTAAATAACAAAACGTTTTATTCTATAAAGTTACCTTTAGGTCCTGATAGAGGTGGACCATTGTTTTTTGCCCATTATTCATTTCTAGGGATAGACCCCAGAGGATTGAGTGATACATACGCCAATTACTGGGAACAAAATGTAGCCCATTCACTTATCAATTATAACTATTGCAAAGAGAATCCGAAAAAATACAATGGATACAGCGATTCCTGCTGGGGTCTAACCGCCAGTGATGATAATATTTCCGGATATGCTGCCCATGAACCCAATAATGACCTGGGTATCATTAGTCCAACGGCTGCACTTTCTTCTATGCCTTATACTCCGGAAGAATCTATGAAGGCTCTGCATTTCTTCTATTATAAACTAGGAGATAAGATCTGGAAACAGTATGGCTTTGTGGATGCTTTTAACTTGTCCAATATCTGGTACGCAGATTCTTTTCTAGCCATAGATCAGGGACCTATCATTGTAATGATAGAAAACCATCGTTCACAATTGTTGTGGAATCTGTTTATGAGTTGCCCGGAAGTAAAAGCAGGATTACAAAAGCTATCCTTTCAGAGCCAGAAGTAAGTCTAGTGATACAAGTATTTGATTCGAATTAGGATTGACGGATAGTTTAACTGGTATACCAATCACAATTGCAAATAACCGGAAGTATGGTCATTGATGAAATTGACCATACTTCCGGTCAAAGTTAAAAATGAACAGAGTTCGAATATTTATAAAAAGCAACTGGTATTCAAGTCAAACTAAAAAGTGACCGAAACTCCAGTTAAAATTGCAAGTGAACAGAGTTCCTGTCAAAATAAAAACTGATTCGAAATATGATCACTTGTCTCGCTGAATAGTTGCCCGATGACATAGTCTTCGATTACAATTTTGACCAAAGTTCCAGTCACTAGGGAGCATACTTCTAACTCTGTTTACTATATTTCTGCAATCACTGAAAGATAGGGTATATCCTCTATCCAATCTTCTAAAAACTTTATTTACTGATAGGTTTCCATTCAATTGCATCTACCTGTCCTCGGCGTGGTTGAAACGTAATGGGGATCACACGACTGGGACGACGAACTGTTATTGTAACTGGCAGTGTATAACTACTATATGTTGGGTTGATAGCGATAGTGGTTGCTATCTCGTCTCCTTCCTGCAAACCTGCTTTTTCTGCTGTAGAACCTTTTACCAATCCTTTGATCTTTTCACCTGCCCGAATATTTTTAGGACTTTCAAAGCCTAAATCAAACAAGCCGGCTTTTATAGTTTGACTCATCAGTCCGGGAAATGCATCGGGTTCCGGAATAAGAAGCCTGCCACTAATCATATCTTGCCAATCGCGGACTGCCCATTCACCAGCCTGCTCTTGTAGCAATTTTACCCAGGTGCTATCGTTAGGGGCCTTGCCTTTTTTGCATAAATCAGTAATCGTATTTACCAAAGAAATAACAGATACTTTATCTCCTTTAAGCTTGCGAAGCTTTGCATCAATATTGGCAAAATAGTGAGCACCCCGTGAATAGCCTAGGCTCCAGGCATTGCGGCCTGACCATTTTATGGCAGGAATGTTTTTCTCGGGTGTTTCGCGGTATGAGTTGGTATAATATAAGGCTGATTCTTCATTGACAAGTTCAAGATATTGTTTTGCAGTATACAATCCGGCTTCAAAAGGAATCTTGATTGCCAGATAGTCTGCAATTCCTTCATTGTACCAGTCATCAATTCCTTCTGTGGGAGAAGATAGGCCAAGTAAAAAGGCATGCACCATTTCATGTGCAACCAATGAAGGCAATTCCGGATCTGTTGTTGATTGAGTAGGAGGGAGGTAAATCAGGAAAGAGCCATGAGCGGCAACTCCACTTTGTAATGGTCCGCCTTCATAGGTTCGTATCAGAAAACGGAAGGGCTCGTCAACTGATCCATTTAATCTTTTCCTTAACTGCTCGTATGTTTTTTGTGACCAGCCGCCCAAGGCCTGAATCTCATTGGATGTATGCCCGAGTGCATACATGCTAAAACCTGTATTTCCTGCATTGGCTGGATATACAGACATCTTGCCTGCCAGGAATTGGCAGAAGAGTACAGTTTGAAAGGAATCTTTAACGGTGCAATTACCCATACCTGCTGTACTGACTGCCGTATGTCCTGCGGGTAATTGCCAATGTAATTGTAGTTGAACTGAATCTCCCGGATCGGGTAATAACAAGAAACTACCCAATGTACCTGAAAGTCCTCCTCCAGCAGCTTGTAAATCTACATGAGGCCCTCTTTTGGCTGGAAAAGGGATTGCAACAGGTACATAGTAACTAACTTGAACTGCTCCGGAAGCCTGTCTCAATGCGGACCATTGCTGCATTACCAGATCATGTTTGGTTACCTCTGTTGGTTTATTAAAAGCTATCTGTCCAAGAGCATCGTATACTTTTAAGCTGGTCACCTGATCTGTGCTACGTTGCAGAAAAGGCTCCATCTTATAGAATAAAAGATCCAGCTTAGGCTTGGATTGAGTATAGGTTGAAGGTAGCGTGTAGGAAACTTCTATTCCAGTTGCAATATCTTTTGCATCATACTTAGGCTTTAGATAAATCTCAAACTGTGAAAGTTTAGTGAGAGGCTGTGAAAAGAGGTTATCAAAGCCAGTTATGATCAGAATACAGAGTAAAGCAATAGCTTGTTTTAGAAGGAATAGTTTGTACATAAAGGAAGTAGAGGTAGTTATGTATGGTAAAGAGGAAGCTTAAATCTAGGTATTAACTCAGTAATCTGAAAGTAAGTCACTGTTTCTCCATATGCTATATCTGCCCCTTATCTGTAACTATACTCCGGAATATGATTTTTTTCATAAGATATCAGACAATGTATTGACTGACATACTGTTAGGCATGAGAAAGTAATTCCTCAAAAATAGGGTCTGATGTAATAATTCGTCCTCTCGTTTCCTTCTTTGTCAGAAAAATTCTAGGCAATAAGGGGTAGTACTGTTTTTTTCCTGCTTAAAGGCGATAGATTAAGGGGTTTAAGGACCAAATGTGCACTATGATCCAAAATCATACATCCTGTATCAAAGAGTTCATTATCAACGATATATCCTGAAGCTTGGGAGTATCTTTGTTATAAGGATCTGAAGTAGTTAGGTGTCCGCGGAATAACTACGGATTCACAAGCAAACCAACATGTCTTTAAAGTTTTATTGGGTTTAGTATGATCATGTAATACGAAATGAAAAACTATTTTTTGATTGTTGCGCTTTTGATAGCTGTTGTTGCTCAAGCGAAAGGACCAGTTATGCAGACCTGGTATGTAGGAGAAATAACTTTGTTAAATAATGAGGTGCTCGAAAGAGAGTTGAGATATGATGCCTATACAGATTTAATACAAGTAAAAGAGAATGGAACGATTAAGGTATATTCTGCAAGACAAGTGAGTTCTTTTGCTTTCTTTGATGTTTACAGTAATTCCAAACGGCAGTTTGTTAGCCTTTTATATACGACACGATTTAAGAAGTCTCGGGTGTTTTTCGAAAACATTATCAGTGGAGAACTTAATTTGATTCGTAAGGCACGTTCTGCTGGTGCTGCCAGACGAATAGTAGAAGAAACAAAAGATGCCTGGTTTGATACACATAATGTATACGATTACTACATTTATACAGATAACCAGTTTATCTCCACAAAGCAGTTCTTCAAAGAAGTATACGAACGTATCATGGTTGAGTTTAAACAGCCATTAGATATTTTTATCAAGAGCCGGAATATTAACATCAATACACAGTTTGGTCAATTTGTATTGATCAATCAATATAATATTCTTAAAAACTCAGCAACTGTGGGCTATTTCTAGTATACATAAGCTATAGATAATGCAAAAACAGGCTTTAGAATATATATTCTAAAGCCTGTTTTTAGGTTCTATATAGAAAGGATGCTTGTTCCATCCTCAATACTTACCTTATACATTTTCAGATCAAGACCCATTGCGATTTTATACGCTTTCTGAATGCGTTCAAACAGATCATCTACAGCGTCTGCCTTTATAATATTAATGGTGCAACCTCCAAAACCACCACCCATCATTCGGGCTCCCAATACACTTTTTTCGGTAGTAGTAAAGGAAACCAGATAGTCCAGTTCCTTACAACTTACTTCATACATGTCCCGTAATCCATTATGTGAGCCATACATACGCTGTCCGAATGTCTCCAGATCACCACGCTTCAAGTCTTCACAAGCAGCCAGTAAACGTTCATTTTCCTGAACTACATACAGACAACGAACAAAAATAAGTGGATCAAACTTTCTCTGATGAGTAAGCAGCATCTCTTCTGATACATCACGCAGACTGTGAATATCAGATTCCAGCGTTTGGAGAAGAGCTACACCTGCTTCACATTCCTGGCGTCGGGTATTGTATTCACTGGATGCCAACGAATGTTTCACTCCTGTATCAAACAATACGATCTGATAATCTGCTAAATCCAATGGAAAGTATTCATATTCAAGAGAGCGACAATCCAAACGGATTACCTCATTGTGTCTTCCGAAGGCACTGGCAAACATATCCATAATACCGCACTGTAGTCCCACGAACTCATTTTCAGATCGTTGTGCCATGCGGGTCAAGGTTAGCTTATCTAACTGAATATTGAATAGATTCGCAAGTCCCCAGCCTGTAGCACATTCCAATGCTGCAGAAGATGACATACCGCCACCTGCCGGAACATCTCCACTAACTACACAGTTAAAGGCAGGAATTGAGTGTCCCATTTTTTGAAACTGTTCTACGATACCCAACAAATAATTTGGCCAGTTTTTGGGAGATGGCTGTAACACATCCAGTGTGGTTGTAAATTCATCCGAAAAATCTGCTGCAAACCAATGGCAGGTAGCATCAGTACTGGCACTGAGTGTGATATAAACAGCTTTGTCTGTTGCGGCAGGTAAAACAAATCCATTGTTATAATCGGTATGTTCTCCAATAAGATTTATACGACCTGGCGAACGTACAATGAGTGGCTTCTGGTTGAAGCGGGATTCGTGTATCTGAGAAATATGTAATGGTATGTTCATAAAGTTTTATTTCCTTAGACTGCAAACTTAACCTGTGAGAAGGGCTTAATCAAAGAAAAAGATATTTTAAAGTGTAAATAAAAGCTTACATGGGCTAGATACTTGATTTTTAAGCAGATTTAAGAGATATTTGAATTTAAACCGCTTACTAAATTGGACTTACATGCAATTGTCCCCTAATTCTGAACCGGCTGCCACAGATGCAGGAGTAAATCTGACTGCATTACGGGATAGCTTTTATGCTTTTAGCAATGTTGAACGGAACACGGTAGCTGCTCTTGAGAATTATGTATTGAGAAGTTTGCCCCAACAACGTAGTAGTGTAATAATTGGATGTCGTGAGTCATTTCTGGTATTGCATCTGGCAAAATTCTTTTCAGCATTAGTAGCTGTAGAAGAAGATGCTAACTTACTAGCAGAGATTACAGCTCAGGAACCTAAGATAGTTGCTTGTCAGATAGAGCCAGATGATTTTAAATTAATTGGTCGTACAGATCTGATAGTGATTTCTCATTTATTGCAATCTTTGGGGGCATGGCTGGAAACTCCTGAAGAACGGAATCACCAACGCATGGCTTTTTTAAATCATTATTATGGCTCTCTGGAAGTAGGAGGAGCTTTACTTTTTTTGCAGAATCGTCCTCAGAATAATTATAAGCAATTACTCGAATTCTTGTCCTGTACACCGTCTCAGGAGTCACAGATGCTTTTTGAGCAGATTAATAAGCATTATACCACAGAGCACTACTTATTTCCTGTAGAAATCTATACACAACGTGCTGAAGATATGATACAGGCATTGAGTTATCTGCTATTGGATAACAACATAGACTGGACTGAAAAAGCAATCTCTTTGCAAACCTATGTAAAGACCTTGCTACAGTTAGATGGCAATTATTATTTCAACTATGAAGGCGAAATAACCATTATGCGTAAAAAAGCCTGATCAGCTTCGAAGCGTAAAATGTTGCACAGGTTGTTTCTTCCTAAAGAAAACAATCCCAATGTAAAATAAATCAACTGTAAGTGTAACAGATGGATGTTTTTTGATCTGTTGCCAGGCCTGCTGCATTTCTTCTGACCAATAGATGTCATCGAAGACAAATACTGAATTCTCGTCTGATTTACGCAGACATTGCTCAAAATAACGTAAGGTAGGTTCTTTTCGATGATTCGCATCAAAGAAAACAAAATCCAGCCTGTCAATTTCTTTCAGCGCTTCTTCTAGAGTATCATCAATGTTCCCAACTACAGATCGAATGTGAGAGCAATGGAATTTTTCGAACCTTTGCCGGGCTAAGTTTGCCAGACCCGGATCTCCCTCAAATGTATATAGTTGAGCATGTTTATATCCGTGAGCCAGATAGAGTGTAGTAGTACCTAAACAAGTACCCAGATCAAAAATAGTAGCAGGTTGGAAATAGTTAACTAATCGAAATAGCAACTGGGCCAGATTGGGAGATTTCTCTGAATGATGGGCTAAATCTCTGATTTTACGCTGCTTAGAGGTATTTATTCTTGATCCTGCTCCAAAATCTTTGATTGTGATACTTTCCTGAGAAGTCAGAAGATCCATTCTGGAGTCTTCCAGCGTTTCAAAACAGTAATAGGGTTTGGTATTGCGTATAACCTGATTGTAAAGCTGAAAGACAAACGGAGAATGAATGGCATGCGCATTCCCGGAACGTAGCCAGAATTGCAGATATCGTAAAAATATCAAAACAGAGAATAAATTAAATGCTAACTAATTTGAGGTGCAAAGAAATTAAATTTTAGCATTTATACCTAGTTCAGACGATAGGGGACTACCATAGTAAATTCAGGAATACGAACCCGGAATTGTTTTCCATCTACAATTCGTTCCATCAGGTAGGTTCCCTTCATTTTTCCAATATTGGTTTTTAGATTACAACCTGATACATATTCATGAGTCTCTCCTGGCTCTAATACTGGTTGCAGACCAATCACTCCTTCTCCTTCTACCTCGCGGATAGATCCGTTGGAATCATGAATATGCCAGTGACGACGAAGCAATTGTACTGTGTATTCGCTACAATTTTCAATACTGATTTTGTAGGTAAACACATAATGCTCCTGAGCCGGGCTTGAATATTCAGGTTGGTATTCGGTTGCTACCGTAACTTTTACACCTTCCGTAATTTCAGTAACCATATTTCTATTGTTTCGTATTTACTTCAAAAACGGTTAAATATACGCATTTGTTTTTATTTTCGTAAATCTCCATCCTAAAAACTCTTTGGTATAGTTTCTCACAACAAAAAAGATACTATTTTCGGGTGTTTATTAAGATATATTACTTTACCCTTTATTTTTAATTATTTGACCTATGGACGTTAAACTTGAGCCTTCCTGGAAGAGCCACTTAGAAGCTGAATTTACAAAACCCTATTTTACAAAGTTGACTAACTTTGTAAAGGATGAATATACTAACCATACTATTTATCCTGCTGGAAACAAAATATTCTATGCATTTGAAGCTACCCCATTTGATAAAGTAGAAGTAGTGCTATTGGGACAAGATCCGTATCATGGTGCAGGGCAGGCTCATGGACTTTCATTTTCTGTAAATGATGGTGTTACAACTCCGCCTTCTTTACATAACATCTATAAAGAAATAAGAGATGATTTGGGAAAGCCTATTCCTAAATCAGGTAATTTAACACGTTGGGCAGAGCAAGGTGTATTATTGCTGAACGCTACATTGACTGTACGGGCTAATACTGCCGGATCGCATCAGAAAAAAGGGTGGGAAGAATTTACAGATGCTGCTATAAAAGCTCTTTCAGACCAGAAAGAAAATCTTGTGTTTCTTTTATGGGGAGCTTACGCACAGAAAAAAGGAGCCATTATAGATGCTTCCAAACACCTGGTGTTAAAAGCTGCTCACCCTTCACCGTTTGCTGCAGATAAAGGTTTCTTTGGCTGTAAACACTTCAGTCAGGCCAATGCATATCTAAAAGAGCATGGCAAGAAGGAGATAGATTGGTAAAATGGCATTGTTTTTGGTCTCGTAAAATGATGGGGCCAAAAACAACCCTCAATTTAATAGTATATTGTATACATGGAAAACAAAAATTTAATTCTTGTAAGATCTTTTATTCGAAACCACCGCTATCGTCTTCTGATGGTAGGATTGCTATTTATGTATAGCTGTAATCTGTTGGATGAAGAAGTTTTGAATTCCAGAAAAGCATTTATTGGTAGTTACTCCATTCAACAGAAATGTGGAAACTCTCAAGACCCATATACATTGGTAATTACAGAGGGATCATCCAGTAGTGAAATTTTATTATCAGGTATTGAACCTTTTGGTGATGAAATAATTGCTACTATATCTGGTAATATTTTAACTATTTCTTCCCAAAGCGTTCGTCTAAAGGGGCAGACTGCCTCTGCTAAAGTTTCTGGTTCAGGCACTCTTACAGATGGGAGTATTATTGAAATTAATTTTGAATTTGATTTTGGAGGGACCACAAGTTGTAAGGCTACAGGTTACAAGCTGTAAATTAAAGAAGCATTCTATTTTCAGTGTATTCCTGTAGTAGAATGCTTTTTTAATTTAATAACTATTCGGAAAATACATTTTTTTTAGTTTTATATATTCAGCGTAGGTCGATCCTGTACGAACTGACCGAAGCAGATCCTCTTCTTTTCGTAAAGCAGCATATTCCAATTTACGGCTCTGAAATGCCTTCTTCAACCATTGAATCGCTTCCTGTGGTTTATTTTGTTCAGATGCCAGACACGCCATTCCCAGTAACACAAATCCATCCATTTTATTCAGACTATAGGCTTTCTGTAAATGTTTGGCCGCTGCATTGGTTTGTTTTTTATGCAAATGGGCCAGACCATAGTAAGTGTAAAACTTAGGATTAACCTCATTGGGATTTTTCACTGCAAAAAGGATAAAATCCTGTAGTGCCTCTTCAATTTTGTTTTGATGATAAAAGCTAACGCCCCGCAGGTAACGTGTGTCTTTAATGGATTGTTCATTATCCAGTGCCAGAACCTGTGTAAATGCGGCAATAGCATCAGTGTATTTCTCTGCCTTTAAGGCTGACATCCCATAGGTATATTGGTAAGGTAAGTAATTGGGTTTTTGTCGCACTGCTCTACTCAAGGCTTCTGCGGCATTCGTATATTGTTTTAAGGCCTGGTAGGCAATACCTCGCTGATAATAAGCTTCTGCATATAATGGATCGTAAGTAAGGGACTGGTCTGCACTTTGTACGGCATTTGCATAGGCCTGTAACTGATTCTGGCATTTAGCCACCTCTGCATACAATTCTGCCAGATTTTGTTTGAGAGAAGCATCCACCTGCATTTTTTTCTGCTGATTCTGATAAACAGGTAAAAGCACTTCTATTAACCGCTGATAATTAGCAGTAGCCTGAGTAATCTGATTCATGGCTAAAAGAACATCCCCTATACTTTTATATACATCCAGATAGGTGTTGTTGTATTGCAGGGCAGTATTAAAGTTTGCAAGGGCTTCTTTGTTTTGTTTTAACTGCATTAGAGCAAGTCCTTTTTTATAGTACCCTTCACTGTTACGGCTATTGGCCAGAGTGGCTGTATTGTAATATTCCAGAGCCTTTTTATAGTCCTTTTTTTCATAATAGGAATCACCACGGGAAATCCAGACACTGTTATTGTTAGGATCTAATGCCAATGCCAGTGTAAACATGTTATCTGATTTTTTGGTATCGCGGTTACGAAGGGCTGTCGCACCTATATTATGATATTCATTACTTTTTGCTCGTAGAAAACGTACGGTGAGACTATCTGCCCCTCCCAGTTTTTGTGCTTTTCGAAAATCTGCTGCTGCTTCTTCAATTTTTTGCTGATCGGCAAATGCAATACCCCGTTGATAGTAAGCTTCTGTATAGGTTACGTTGAGATTGAGTGCTTGTGAATAGCTGTGTCGGGCTGCCTCCAGATCATGATTTCGGTATTCAAGCATTCCTTTTTGCAAATGATACAACGGATTATTTGGTGCAAGCTGAATTGCCTTATCGTAATCTGCTACAGCTTGTTTGGTTAATCCTAGTTGCTCTTTGAGACGTGCTTTTTTTAGATAATATTTGGCTTCATTAGGCAAGATCCGAGTGGTAATATAGTCATAGTCAATCACTGCTTTGTCTAGCTCTTTGCGATTTTCATAATAAGTTGCACGAGTCAGGTAGGCATCCAGATACAGAGGATCTAGTGTAATGGCTTCCGAAAAGTCATCCAGTGCTTTGGTATAGGCATTACGTTGGGAGGACCGAACATAACATTGTGCGCGCAACAGATACAAGTCTGGATAGTCTTTAATCACTTTCTGTTTGTTTTTCTGACGGATCAATTCATCACAATCGCTAATGGCTTCTGCAATATGGCCCGTCTCTATTTTGGTACGTATCGGTACAATTTCACTGATACGGTTGGTAAGCAAACTGATTTGTGGTTGAATACGGGCTGATGCTTCAGGCTGAGCTTCAAGTGCTTTTCTATAATAAGTTAACGCATCGTCGTAACTGCGACTTTTTTGATAGCCTTCTGCTGTTTGGATAAGAGACTCTAATCGATGCTTGAAATCCCGTTCGATTTTCTGAATCTGGAGACGAGGCAGAGGGGCAAAGCTATTGTATTCAATGGCTTTGTGATACGCATCTAGGGCAGTCTGATAATCATTGTTTTCCATGGCTGTATTGGCAATCCGTATGGCATCATTATAGGCGGCTTCTTTTGCCTTTTTTTCTTCCTCTGCACGTGCCAGCGCTACTTTATCTACTGCTTCTTTGACTGCAATTTGATTATCGGAAGTTTCTTTATTCCCTAGTACGATGGGTTGATCTTCACCACTGGTTACAATTACATTATTCTCTTTTGTATCAAATGGTTTCCTGGGATCGTAAAACGTAATACCATAAATAAAAGCTTTCCATCGGTTGCCATTTTTCTCAGCCCGAATGGTTGCCTGGCGTGTCTGAAGTTTGTAGGGAGAGCTTTTTTTTGTGTTCTGTCCTTTAAATTCACAGTCGAATATAAGTTTTACGTAGTAGTAATCTTTCTTTTTTACATCAGAAACCCGGATATTAGAAAAAATAATGGAAGGATCAATGCTCTTGCTATAGTAGATATCGAGCGTATGAATGTATTTATCTACAGGTAGATCTTTGGTTTTATTCAGATGGAAGTCGGGATCAGTATCATCTTCTATGACAACCGTTTTATCATAGAAGATTTGGTTGCGGGCGTTGGGAGTATAACTTTTCTCAATTACATCTGCCAATTCGTTAGGGGCATTGTCAGAAAAAGTTACAAAGTTGAGCAATTGCTCTAGTTCGCTGATTGCATTCTTGGCCTGATAACTGATTTCGCCGGTTTCTTTGACACTCAGCTTAGTCTGAGCTGTAGAACAGACCGAAAATAAATAAAAGGGAATAAGGAGTATATAGAATAAATACTTCATACCTGGTTATGTAAATGGTTTCTTGTATACCTTCATTCAGAAAGTATGCTGGAAATAAAACAGCCTTTGATTGCAGATATACCGGATAATGATCAAAAGTATACAAAATAGTATACCTGACAATTTCTTTGTGCTTACGTTACCATATAAAATAGAACTAATCATTACCTTACTCGTTCATTCATAGAGTCTTCGGAATAAAATATTTTTCAACCTACAGATTACTTGTTGCATACCAATATGTTAAAAAAAGTACCGTTCCTCATTTTTATTTTTTGTATCACAGTCAACTGCTCGTGGGCACAACAGCTACTTGGAATCTCCAATAGTAATTATGCAGGTGTAAATGGTGTCTATCTGAATCCTTCCTCTATTGCAGATTCCCGTTACGGTTTTCATCTCAATCTGGTTACAGTGCAAGGAAGTATAACTAATAACTATTACAGATACGACTCGCCCTATTCATTGCTGAAACTAGGTATTGAACAGTTTAAAGAACCTTACAATCTACGGCCAGAATATTATAACGAGGCTAATAATAATCATACAAAGATGTTTAACATCCGAGCTAACGTAAACTTGCCTTCTTTGATGATTAAGCTAAGCCCCAGGCATAGCATTTCAGTGACTAACAGAATGCGGGGAAGTTTTGAGGCTACCAATCTAACCTCCTTTGTAGCAGAAGATTTTAAAAATAACAATCTGACTCTGTTAAGCTTACTAAGCAATGGGAGCTTGTTACGGATTAATACCAATATGTTTCGGGAAACGGGTCTGACATATGCCCGTGAAATATGGTCGGAAGGAAAACATTACCTGAAAGGTGGTATTACACTTAAATATCTTCAGGGAATTTATTCATCCAGTCTGTATTCCAATACACTTCAGTCGCAGTTCTCTACTGTAAATAATGAACCGGTGCTACATGTCATCAATGCAGATATTGGTTATCACTATAGCCAGGCGGAAGGTTACCCTCCTGTAGATGAATTTGTAGATGCAGCCTTATGGAAGACAAAAAATGGAAAAGGCTTAGGTGCAGATATTGGATTTACCTATGAGTATAGACCGGATGTAGAGAAGTATCGCTATAAGATGGATGGGAAGGATGAACTGGATGGATTACAAAATAAATACAAATATCGTATAGGTATTTCTCTTCTCGATATTGGAGGGTTTCGATACAATACCAATTACAATGATTCTACTGCATCTGCCTCCTATGCTATTAGACGGACAGATGTAGATTTATCACAACAGGAGCTGGAAAATTCTACACTGGATAATTTTTACCCCGTATTGAACCGAGGACTTGCCGTGGGCAATGGTGACCAGAAAAATGGATTCCGAACCAAACTACCGACAGCTTTGCATCTGAACTTTGATTATAAGATAAAAGACAAGCTATACGTAAATGCTGCCTGGATTCAGTCGCTGCGGACCAGAAAGGCGATAGGAATGCGATACAATTCTCAGTTTGCCGTTACCCCACGTTTTGAAACAAAACATTTTGAGTTTGCATTGCCACTGGCATTGATAAATGACTACCAACAGGTTACGGTAGGAGCCATGATGCGGGTGGGTTCATTCTTTTTTATTGGGTCAGATAATTTGCCAGGGTTGGTCAATCTGGGACGTCCATATGGAATGGATGTATATGCAGGGATTATCATTGCTGGTTTACATCATAAGAAAAAAGACAAGGACAACGATGGTGTTTCTGATAAGTTAGATGTTTGTCCGAATTTTCCGGGTGTATGGGAATTTAAAGGATGTCCTGATACAGATGGGGATGGCATTGAAGACAAAGTGGACAAATGTCCTACAGAGCCCGGTAGCAAGGAAATGGGTGGTTGTCCGGATCGGGATGGCGACAGGATCATGGATTCTCAGGATCGTTGCCCGGATGAGGCTGGTTTGGAAAAAAATGGAGGTTGTCCGGATTCTGATTCTGATGGTGTAATAGATAAAGAGGATGAATGCCCGTTATTGAAAGGGCCTGCAGCTTTGAAAGGGTGTCCGGATACGGATGAGGATGGTATTCCTGACAAAGATGACCGTTGTCCAAATGAAAAAGGGCAAAGTAAATTTAACGGATGTGCTGATACAGATGGAGACAATATTGCCAATCCGGATGACGCTTGTCCGGATCAGGCTGGAACGCCTCGTTTCAATGGCTGTCCGGATCGGGATGGAGATACTGTACCGGACAAAGATGATCGTTGTCCGGATACCTATGGGTCTCCTCAGAATGCAGGTTGTCCGGTAGAAGCAAAGCCTGCTGATCCAACACGGGTAGAAATTAAGTTAACACAGGAAGAGCAGGCTGTATTGAATGAAGCATTCGATAATCTGGAATTTGAAACAGGCAAATCTGTTATCAAGGTAGCTTCTTACCAAAGTCTGGATGAACTGGCCGACCTGCTGATCAGTAAGTCTACTTACCGGATGCTGGTATCTGGTCACACAGACAATGTGGGAAATGCAGCCACTAACCTCAAACTGAGCAAGGCTCGTGCGGAAGCAGTGAAAAAATACCTGACTCGTAAAGGTGTAAAAGCTGATCAGGTTATTACAGAAGGTTTTGGCTCTCGCAAGCCTTTAGTTAGTAATGCCACTCCTGAAGGGCGTCAGCGCAACCGCCGGGTTGAGATGAAAATTATTAAGTGATAAATTGAATGAGAGGTAAGAAGGATTCTTACCTCTCATTCAATTTATGTATATATAGGACTATGAAGATGTCTTTTAATTGTTTATTAGTTCTATCGGTGACTGTAATTATAGGAACTGTAGGATATGCACAAACTTCCAAAGTTCATCGGGATAGAAAATGTATAATGACTTTGGATGAGACTTGTCAAATCTATGTTTGTACATTCCCTGATAAGTTTCCTGAATTTCCAGGTGGCGTCGCTGAGCTGGGAAAGTTTATACAGAAAAATATACGACTCAGTAAAGAGAATAATGGCTCACAGTCTAAAGTCTATCTATCATTTATTGTTACAGAGACAGGTAAAATAGAATGTTTGAGTATCAGGAGTATAAAGCAAAGTAAGTATTCAATAATAGATAAAGATGTGTTGCAGGGAATGGCAAAAATGCCCAACTGGATACCTGCTCAATGCAATGGTACAAATGTAGCTGCTCTATACTCTTTGCCTATAACGATATGCTTGGCTAATCAATAATGAGTTAACGAAAATAAAATCTAATAGGAACGAGAAGGGTTTTGATAATCTATCAGAGTTCTGATGTAGTAAAAAAATATCAGAACTCTGATATAAATAAAATCTAATCAGGATTCTGATATTTCTCTAACACAATCAGAATCTTGGTTCTATCTTACAACTTTATTGTCAGCATTGATTCATGAGAAAATGTAATCAGAATTCTGATCAGGATTGCTGAAACAACTTGATACGTTTTTCCTGTAAGGAAGAGGCTGATCGGTTAATAATCAATTTCTCGCCGTGTAACTCCGTTTGCCCTAATATCCGAGCCAGTGTCGCATTGACTGTTGGCAGATCATCATCAAAGGCTCCATGTGCTCTGGCTGTAGAGTGATTTGGTAAATTATTTGAATCTGTGTTAGGGGATACTATCCAGTATATTTTTTTTTGAGCAATAAGTTCCTGCAAGTCTGTATCCTGTTGAATCCATTTTTCCATACCCAGCAAGGGAGTCCCACTTTCCTTATCTTTCAGAAACCACGGTATATGCATTTTATCTTCCAGTGCATTGGAGACAAGGTAAAGCAAAGACTTGTGGTAAATATTTGCACAATGATCATCCTGTTCTACCTGGTCTGTTAGGGTAAAGAGTGCAAACCTGTTTACTGTTTTGTTTTTTATAGCAGGTAGATAGTTCTCTTTGAAAACATCTATGGTACAGGCGGGAGCCCAGAGTGTACAGGAGGCTATTTTTAACCCGTAGCCAGTTTGCCCTCTCATAGGGCCGGAATTAATCTTTCCTTTGCTTGTGAGTAGACGTATAATTGGGGCATGAAAAATACTACCTGCACTATGACCTACCAGATGGATTTCAAAGTCTTCTCCGTATTTATCAGCCAGGTGCTTAATATGCTCTAATGCAAGGTATGCTCCTCCTTTGGTTTGTGTAGTAGCTAACAGCGCATTCTCTTTCATTTCTTTCCATTGGGCTTTTCCTGTTAACGTTCGTGCGAGAGGTTCAAGAGCGTCATCCAGGCGATCCAGCATAAAGTCTTTGGCACTATCCAACCATCCCTCTGGCTTGCGTTGTTGCAATGCATCTTTGAGAATATTGGTAATGGTACTCCATATATCTGTGTGCCAGATAAAAGAAACCGGATAAATTTCTTTTTCCAATAGGCTGGGTCTATAGTCGGCAAGTCGCTGAACAGCTCCACTTTCACTTACCAATCCACCATGTGCATAGAGTAACAATCTTTTTTTTGCCCACTTTGCAGTCACCCGTGGAAAATCATCTTCGAAAATTGCCTTTACCTCAGCTTCAGACGTACCAAAGTTTCCTCCTGGATTTAACAAGCCGTTATTTCCCAAACTGATAATGTGCGGACGAAGATCGGCATAGGAGTATGCCTCCGACGTACCTGCAGCTGCTGAATGACTGATGGCTGTAGATAAAGCTTTTTTCAGAATAACAGGTGCACCTAATCGTGCTACCCAGACATCTGTACCATTTTCCATCCAGTCATCATAAGTGATAAGTCCAAAACCTTTCTGTCCCCAGTCTTCTCCCCATGAGTTCTGAATCCAGAATCCTTTTTCATCATAAGCTACAATAGCAAAGGCATGGCCTCCAATCGGAAATACATCTTCATAGGAAATAATTCCAGTGGTTGTATCCACTTCACGCCAGCCGGAATGTACTTTAGCAGTTGCATACAAAATTCCTACCTCTGCCATTGCCGCATGCATTGCTACCAGATCCTTGTGATTTACCCGATAATAGGCTCCCAGTGGTCTGCGTAATGCATCAGATGTACGTTCATCTGTAAGCCGAAACTCGGTTTCTTCTTTTTTGTAAGGCCAGCATTCATCACTGCATACGCCATGTTTGTACCAGCCTTTCATAGCTCCTCGTGCACTGGAACCGGCATACTGTTCTCCTGGCCATTCATCATATCGTTTGGCCATTTCATAGAGCATGCGTGGGCTTACTGACTTGGGATCTGGAACAATTTTTCTTCGACGAAGAAGATAGTTGGCTACAGTAGCCAGCCCGAAACCTGTGCAAGCTCCTTCTTTCCCCTGATCCAGTATCGGTATATTCCATTGTTTATATTCATCCAGACTGATTTTTGTGGGAACTTCATATAAATTGGCTTCGTACATTTTGTCACGAAAGTCCAGTGTATCCGGACGTACATCCAATATTTGGTCCGGAGTGGGTTTTGGGGTAGAGTCGGCCATAAAATACAGAGTGTGAGATACGTAAAAAATAGATAGTGAAAAATAGTATTGTCACAGTTAGGATCTCCTGAATGTATAGTTTTCCTTAACGTAAATCAATACTTTGTTTTGAGGTATCCATCCGAATAAGGCCGTTTAAAAGATTTATTATTATTTTCTTCAACAACTGGGTCACCTTGCTCTACTCAAATCCATAAATATTTATACTTGAATATGCTTTGTTAACTACATTCTATATTACAACATGTAATCAGGAAAAAAGGAGATAAGCAACAATGTGATTAGGCTACAAAACTATGGACAATAAAGAAGTGATAAAGTCAAAACCAGACCTTGGTCCAATTGTAATTTGTCTTCTTCCTCTCGCTCTATTTTTATCATTTGCTGTGATTTTGATAAAAAGTGCATTGTCTTATGACTCACTCAGCTATCTGGGTCTTATAGCTGGATGTTTCTTTGGCCTTGTAAGCATTTTACTTATTAACTATGTCCTCAAATTTGATATACTTATCTTAGAAGAGGATAAGTTACGGACCAAGTCACTGCTAGGCTATCCTAAAAAAGTAATTTACCTACAAGAGATAACCAGCTATATAGCGATAGACAAGGAAGATAAATATTTTAAATGGCAAGAACTTACCATCTATTCAAACAAAACTGAGTACTGCATATCTTCTATGCTATATCCAAAGCATTATGCAACTATTAAAGAGATTCTGATCAAACAGAAGGTAAGAGATCAGAAAACAGAAGTAAAATATCTTCATGGTAGACTCAAATATGTAGAGTTTTTTTGTCTATTCTTTATGTTTACAATGACACTACTTTGTATGTATTGGTCATGGCGTTCATATAAGGATTCAACTACAAAACTATCAGATAAGGAGTTAACCACCATTTCCAGTACTTTACTAAATAAAGCAGAAATAAAGAAACATGGAAGGAGTTCTTCCACGATAGAAATTGAACTGAAAGAATATCCTGATTTTCTATTTGAAATTGTAGGAAGTACCTTCTCTGCAATGGCTGTTTATGACTATGCATCCACTGTAAAAACCGGAGATACTTTATTTCTGAAAATATTGACAGAAGACTATCAAAACATTATAACAAAAGAAAAATTAACAGATATTGAAGACAAAAAGAATTCTCCCAGATACATTAGTGTGTATGGTCTTACTGACCAGAATTACATTTACCTATCACTGGATGAATATAACAAAGAGCATAGAACAGATTTAATTATTTCAATCTGGATGGGAGCTATAGTAGGGATATGTCTTTTGGGGCTAGATATTTATTTGCTGATAAACAGGAAGAAAATATTTGTTAGAAATGTCTTATTGAAGCGAAATTCATCAGCATAACATCTTTTTGAGTAATCAATGCTTAAAGTTATTCCGATCCAATATCTCACTTTAAGATAAAGTAGTAGGCGTGATCTCAAGTACTTGGGTTATTTCTTCTCCGATTCGAACATAGTCGGTCAGATTTTAGTCCTGATTAATGGCTACTTCCTGATGGTAAAGCTCAGCGGGAAGTTACATACAGATATTATTTTCTCGTTACTTGCGAGCATGCCTCTTTGTCTTCTCAATGGCTTGTCAAGAAAGAAGATGTCAATCCTTTTGTATGGTTGAAATATACACTGGAAAATACCTCTTTGATTGATCACAAAAACATCACTAATTTATTTCCAAAAACTTTAAGAAAATTATTCTGAATAACAATATGTAGTTGGTCGGGTGTATATGTTTGTAGTAGTGAGACAAAATGACTCATAGAAGAAAAAGCAGTAATTTGCTGAAAATATTTTTTTCTCTTTATTAGGTGATAGTTTGAAGACTTTCCGATAAACAAATAAAAAACATATGCATGTGGCTCCTATTCTTTTGACAAACACCGATTGGCGACACGCATTGCTCACCAATCGGGAACAAACGCTGGAACGAATCTATGCCAAAGTATATCCAATGGCTTTACATTATGTGAAGGAAAGGGGTGGCAGTGCCGATGATGCCAAAGATATCTTTCAGGAGGCATTGATTGTATTTTATGAAAAAGTGGTTCATGATCAGCTGGTGCTTACAGCATCAATAAGTACATATCTGATGGCGATATGTAAGAATCTCTGGTTGCAGGAATTAGAGAAACGTGCTCGAAAAACATCGTTGGAGAGCTTGCCACCAGATATTGGGGCCTTAGATTCAGATGAAGAAACAGGATCAGATACAATACAATTAAAAGAGTTTGTAAATGGCCTTGGTGACAAATGTCGGGATATCCTGGTTAGTTTCTACTATTTTGGTCAGAAGTTAGAGCACATTGCTGTCAAACATGGCTATCGGAATATTCGTACAGCTACAGTACAGAAGTTCAAGTGTCTGGAAAGACTTCGCAAAGCTGTTAGTCATCTATCTATTGAACGTTTTCATTTATAACTACTAATGGTATGCGGCCAGAACTGGAAGAAGTAAAGCTACTGGAAGAATATGTGCAGGAAAAGCTGACAGAAGATCAGCAGCAGAATATTTCTATCCGGTTATTATGGGATAAAATCTGGCAACATAAACTGATTGCTCAGAAAACTGCCTATAAGGCCTTGCGATTAGCTGGACGTCAGCAACTTCGCAATGAACTTGAGTCCATTCATTCCCGATTATTCGGATAAACTACCCTAAAATACCTTAGTAATTGCTTCTATGTTTGTGCACAGGCATAGAGTGAAAGGTAAGATCACATATTTTATTACCCACACTTTATTTTATCTCTAAACATTGTTTTATGTATTTCTCTGAACTTAGCAAAAGTGAGTTCCGTAGGTTTGCTGTGTACGGACAAAACCTGAATGGTTTGACTGTAGACCGGTATCTGAATCATGTAGAAAACCTTCATTCGGTTGAGAATATGACCCGTTCTGTTATTGAGGAACGACCGATGAACTTTCGGGAAGTGGATGTCTTTTCGCGTCTTATGGCTGACCGGATTGTATTTCTGGGAACAGGGGTAGATGACAACATTGCTAATATAATTATAGCTCAGCTGTTATTTCTGGAATCTGTTGATCCTAAGAAGGATATTACATTATATATCAATAGCCCAGGTGGTTCTGTATATGCAGGCTTGGGAATCTATGACACCATGCAGTACATCCGACCAGATGTAGCAACTATCTGTACCAGCATGGCTGCTTCCTTTGGTGCTGTTCTTCTGTGTGGTGGTGCTGCAGGCAAACGATCTGCTTTACCTCATGCCAGAGTAATGATTCACCAGCCATCCGGTGGAGCGCAGGGTCAATCTGTGGATATTGAGATATCAGCCCGTCAGATTGTGATTCTGCGAAAAGAACTATATGGTATTATGGCCCAACATAGTGGTCGTACGGAAGAGGAAATAGAACTGAATGCAGATCGCGATTATTGGATGCGGGCAGATGAAGCCAGAACTTACGGATTTATTGATGAAGTCTTGCAACGTTCTGTGTCATGAGCTTAAGAATTATATCAGAACTCAATTCTATTGAGTTCTGATATAATTGCCTAATTGATTATTTTGATTTCTCTGACAGGTAATTTAGCTGCTCCAATACTTTTTGTTCTCTTTCTGCAACTGTCAGGTCTCCTCGTAATTCCAGTATCGGGCAGGTTAGTTTCTGTATCCATGTTTCATGGGCTAGTAAGGTTCGTCCTCTGGCATTTTGGTCATCATAACCAGCTGCCCATGCAATAAAATCATTGTATTGTTTATTGCGAGTAGGGTCCGAATAGATAACCTCTCCATACCGAATAAACTCTCTGTCTTTTAATCGCTGCATACGCAGTGCATGCGGAAGCCACAAGAAGACTGCTAAATCAAAGGCTGACAACCATTCTTCTCCCCAACTTATCACTGAGCCACCAAGTATCCAATGTGAATGATTAGCAAGACTCTCTTTTACCATACGATTGCGGATTTCGGGGTTTCTTCGAATTGTAAAAGGTGGTTCTGATGGCTCCCAGTAATAATAATCACTATCAAAATAGGTTGAATGAAGAGTTTCTGCCAGGCGTTTACCTAATGTGGTGACTCCTGAGCCAGAAGCTCCGAACAGATGTATTTTCATAAAACTTTATAAGGATTCATTCATAAATTCTTCCAAATTCCAACAATTGCCCTACAAATGCCCAGTCAGTTGGAATTTCAGTTGTGGATGGTTCTTCTTCCAGATTATCGATGTAACAATCAATACCACATTGCAGATTTGTAAATGGATCAAAGTTATACCATACATTTCCTGATTCAGAGGTTATACCAAAGTAGCGAAGTTCATTCTTTAACTCTTTATCTCTCATCCTATATAACTCTGCTATCTGAAATGTCAAAACAGCTATCAGGTATTCAAAGTTAGTGAGTTCTGTTTGTACAGATTTATCAATGTTTGTACGAATTAGTGGGTTGGTAAATTTATGGCTTAAAATGTTGGCATCTGGAGCATTTTCATATTCCAGCCATTGCATATTCATATCACTTGCGGTTGCTGTAAATGCTTCTTCCAATAGCTTGAGAAAAAGAAAAGCATTAGGCTGCATATGTGAGTGACCCATGACTAAAGCATATAATACTCTCAGATATTCTTCCAAATTCCGATTTGTATATCGGTTTGGGAAAGAATAGATTTGATCAGAAAACTCTTGAGTGTTCATTGTATTGAGGATAAGACAGTCACAAATATATCTGCTTAATCCGATGAACATCATTTTGAGATCCTGTTTTTCGTTCGCACCTTTGCACCCAATTGTTAGACATCTGTAGATAAAGACATGCCCCATCGCCCTGAAGCCGTTCTGGAAAAGCTAAAAAAACGTGAATTTGCTCCTGTTTATTTTCTCCAGGGAGACGAACCCTATTACATAGATCTGATCAGCGACTTTATTGAACAGCATGCCCTGCCTGAGCATGACAAAGGGTTTAACCAGATTGTGTGTTATGGAAAGGACGTAAATGTCGGTACAATTGTCACTCAGGCTCGTCGCTTTCCAATGATGGCTGAACGTCAGGTAGTTATTGTGAAGGAAGCTCAGGAGGTAAGCGATTTGCAACGTGAAGAGGGCCAGAAGCTGCTGGAAAGTTATGTGCAGAATCCTGTACCATCAACCATTCTTGTATTGGCACATAAGCATAAGACGTTGGATGGACGTAAGGGACTTGCCAAAACGCTGGACAAAAATGCTGTCCTGGTGGATGCCAAGAAAATGTATGACAATAAATTACCCGACTGGGTTATTTTTTATGTAAAAGACAAAGAATATCGCATACAACCTCCTGCTGCACAACTATTGGCTGATTATATAGGCAATGATCTGAGTCGTCTGAGTAATGAGATTGACAAACTTATTCTGAATATTCCGGCTAAGTCAGAAATTACTCCTGATCATATACAGAAATATGTAGGGATTAGCAAAGAATACAATGTATTTGAGCTGCAGACTGCGTTGATCCAACGGAATGTTCTCAGAGCTAATCAGATCATTCATTATTTTGAGTCTAATCCCAAAAGTAATCCGGCAATCATGGTAGTAGCTACATTGTTTGGCTTTTTTAGCAAAGTATTGTTAGCCCATGCCTCTGCTGATCGTAGTGAGGCGGGTATTGCAGCGGCTGTAGGTGTGAATCCTTATTTTGCGAAAGATTATCTGACTGCAATTCGCAATTACCCTTTACGAAAAGCCATGCATATCATTCATTACCTTCGCGAAGCAGATCTTCAATGCAAAGGAGTTGAAGCTGGACAAATATCAGACGGAGATATTCTGCGTGAACTTGTATTTAAGATTTTACATTAATGCCATAACAGAATTGAGATAGCTAGCTTCCAGCATGTAAAAAGAACCAAGGTTTACAAGTTGTATTTTCAATGACTTACCAGCAAACAATTGAATATCTCTATAGCCGATTACCTGTTTTTCATCGAATTGGTAAAGCGGCGTATAAAGCAGATTTGAACAATACTCTAGCTTTATGCAAGCATTTGGGCAATCCGGAACGTAAATTTAAGTCTATCCATATCGCCGGAACAAATGGAAAAGGTAGTTCATCCCATATGTTGGCTGCTATCCTTCAATCTGCAGGATACAAAACTGGATTGTATACCTCTCCACATCTGAAATCATTCACAGAACGAATACGAGTCAACGGCGAAGAGATGCCTGAACAGAAGGTTGTGGAGTTTGTGGAAGCAAATAAAGCTTTTATAGAAGAAGTTCAGCCATCCTTTTTTGAATTGACTGTCGGGATGGCATTTGACTATTTTACTCAGGAAGAAGTAGACATTGCTGTGATTGAAGTGGGATTAGGAGGAAGGTTAGATTCAACCAATGTAATCCAGCCTGAAGTTTCCCTGATTACCAATATTAGCTGGGATCATACAGATATTCTTGGGGATACTTTAGAAAAGATTGCAGGTGAAAAAGCTGGAATCATTAAAGAGAATACTCCTGTTGTAATTAGTGAGTATCAGCCAGATATAGAACATGTATTTGTAAATAAAGCAAAACAGGAGCAGGCACCTTTGTATTTTGCTTCCAGTCACATAGATACTCAACACAAGACTTTTCTGACAGATAGACGTTCTGTTACTGTATGGGAAGATGGTATACATACCTTGACCCTACAATTGGCATTATTGGGTGATTATCAGTTGATGAATGTAACCGGAGTTATTCAGACAGTTCGAATTTTGCAACAAAAAGGATGGAAGATAGAAGATTCCCATATCCAGCAGGGGATAGCTGATACTGTACAACTGACAGGTCTGAAAGGCCGCTGGCAGGTATTGGGAGAAAAACCATTAACTATTTGTGATACCGGACATAATGAAGGGGGGATCCGTTTCATTGTGGAACAACTGAAACGACTTTCTTATGAGAAATTACATATTGTGATGGGAGTTGTCAATGACAAAGACCCTGAAAAAGTATTGAAGTTATTGCCACAGGATGCATTCTATTATTTCTGTCAGGCCCATTTGCCAAGAGCTATGGATGCAGAACTACTGGCTCAAAAAGGGGAAATGCATGAGTTAAAAGGTATAGTGATCCCTGATGTAAATGATGCATTGGCAGAAGCCAGACACAGAGCATCCACTAATGACGTGATCTTTGTAGGAGGAAGTACATTTGTGGTAGCAGAGTTAAAAGAGTTGTAAGAAAAGGAGCTGAGTTATAGCCAGTTTAAAAGTTGGCTATTTTTATTCGGAATTTAATCCGAAATTCGCAGCCGAAAACATCAGAGTGACGTAGTTAAATTCAAAAGTAAAGTATGGCCCGTAGAAAGCTTGCCCGGTTTGAAGAAAACAAACTTCGGGAAAATATCATTGAAGAAGGTAAACCATTGTATGATAACTCAAAAGGTAATTGGAATACATCTCATTTTCATAATTCCAATCCCATCACATTAGAACTAGCCTGTGGTCGTGGTGAATACACTACCGGACTGGCAGCTGTATATCCTGATCGCAATTTTATTGGTATAGATGTCAAAGGTGATCGGTTGTGGAGAGGGAGCAGTGCTGCTCTTGCTCAAGGATTAGGTAATGCAGCCTTTTTACGTACACCCATTGACTGGCTGGAAAAGTTTTTTGCTCCTAAGGAAGTAAGTGAAATCTGGATTGTCCATCCTGATCCTCGTCCACGCAAAAGTGATGATAAGCGTCGCCTCACACATCCCCGTTATCTGGAAATGTACAAACGCCTGCTTCCTCCGGATGGATTGGTTCACTTAAAAACAGACAGTCCCTTGTTATTTGAATACACAATGGAAATACTGCAACAGGTACCAGTAAAAGATCTGCAGTATACAACTGACTTATATCATTCCGATTTGTTGGCATTGCATCATGGTATAAAAACACATTATGAAGGTATTTTTACAGGAAAGGGATTTACTGTAAACTACCTGCAGTTCAGATTTGCCTGATTCGTATATTGCGTTTGTACTTTACCACATACTACGTTCAATGAACTATTCACTAGTGAAAGCCGGGTTCTTCGGATTATTGTTTCTTTTACAGATAACGTATTCTTCTGCACAATCATCATTGTTCACTCCTGAAATTGCCAGTCGACTAGCCGCATTGCCGATCCATTGTATCCATCAGGAATTTCCGAATAAGACAGGACATTCCTCTGATGCACCGGAAGATCATCGTTTACTACCAAGTGAACTTCATCCCTCATTTTATGGCTGTCTGGATTGGCACTCCAGTGTACATGGCCACTGGATGTTGGTCAAATTGCTCAAACTATATCCTCAATTGCCAGAAAAAGATCAGATTACACAGATCCTGAATACATCATTTGATCCGGCGAAAATCAAAATAGAAGCAGACTATTTTACTAAATATAAAACTACTAAGTCATTTGAACGTACCTATGGTTGGGCCTGGTTACTTAAACTGGATGAAGAACTTTATACATGGGATACACCTCAGGCAAAACAATGGCATCAGAATCTACAGCCATTAACACAAATAATTCTAAAGCTCTGGACAGACTTTTTACCTAAGCAGACTTATCCAAACCGTACTGGAGTCCATCCCAATACTGCTTTCGGGTTGGTATTTGCCTTAGATTGGGCAAGAACTACAAAAAATACTTCTTTTGAACAGGCTGTTATTGCTAAAGCCAAAAATTTCTATCTGACTAACGAAAAGACTCCCGCTTATCTGGAACCTGATGGCGCTGATTTCCTATCTCCAAGTCTGGAAATTGCAGATCTGATGCGACGCGTTTTATCACAGAATGAGTTTGCAAATTGGTTGAATGCTTTCTATGACAAACGTAGTATTGAAAATATAGTGAAAATGCCTGTAGTGAGTGATCGTACAGATATGCAGATTGTACACCTGGATGGCTTGAGTCTAAGCAGAGCCTGGTGTATGAAGGGAATCGCAAAGAGTCTACCTGCTAAGCATAAGTATAAACAACTTTTTGAACATACCGCAGAAACTTTTCTCAAAACAGCACTTCCTAATGTAACTTCTGGTAATTATGGTGGTGATCACTGGCTGGCTTCGTTTGCTGTATATGCCATCTTTGCCAACTAAAGTTGATAGCCTCCTGTTTTGCAAGAGTATACATTTAGCAAATGATAAGAAAAGCAGCAGACTTTACAATTCATAGAACCCTGTCTACGAATAATTCTTGCTTTTTGTATTGAAAATGAATTATTTTACAATTAATATAGTTACAAGGAAAGCAGTACCCTCTTTTGTCCTTCCGGGAATTTTACTCAGACTCCCCAAGTAATCCGAAGATCACGGCGTACTTCGCCTTATTATTCTAAATCATAGATAAGATGTCAATCTAAACAAGACATTGACATACTTTTTTCTTAAACTCATTTTATGTCATTTGAAAATCTCAATCTGATAGAACCTATCAGAAAGGCTTTGGAGACCGAAGGGTATACGAAGCCAACGCCTATTCAGGCACAAGCAATACCCTTCATTCTTCAAGGAAAAGATTTACTGGGTTGTGCACAGACAGGTACAGGCAAAACAGCTGCTTTTGCCATTCCTATTTTACAATTGTTAGCTAACCGGCAGGAGCAGGACAAAGGACCCCGACGCATTAAAGCATTGATCCTTACACCTACCCGTGAACTGGCCATTCAGATAGGAGACAGTTTTGCTGCCTATGGAGCAAATACCAGTTTAAAGCACACTGTAATCTTTGGGGGTGTTTCACAGAAGTCTCAAACAGATGCTTTACAAAGAGGAGTTGATATTTTAGTTGCAACACCTGGCAGATTACTTGATCTTGTCAATCAGCGTTTGATAAATCTACAACATATCAGCATATTCGTATTGGATGAAGCAGATCGGATGCTGGATATGGGATTTGTGCATGATGTGAAAAAAGTATTGGGTATTATACCTGCAAAGAGACAATCCTTATTTTTCTCTGCAACCATGCCTGCTGCCATTATAAGTCTGGCTGGATCTATTCTCAAAAATCCTGCGAGAGTAGAAGTAACTCCTGTCTCTTCTACTGCTGAGACTATCCAGCAGGCAGTATATAAAGTAGACCGGGAAAAGAAAAATGATTTACTGGTACATGTTCTGGAAGATCCAAAGATTGAGACAGTACTGGTATTTACACGAACCAAACATGGAGCTGATAAGGTAGTTCGAGTGCTTACTAAAAAAGGAATTAAAGCAGAGGCCATTCATGGAAATAAATCTCAGAATGCAAGGCAGCGAGCTTTAACTAACTTCAAGAGTAAGGAGATTCGTGTATTAGTTGCCACTGATATTGCTGCACGTGGTATAGATGTAGATGAACTGGCCTATGTGATTAATTTTGAGATTCCCAATGTGCCCGAAACATATGTTCATCGTATTGGTCGTACAGGAAGAGCCGGGGCTAGTGGAATGGCATTATCCTTCTGTGATGCTGAGGAAATTACTTATATGAAGGACATTAATAAGCTTATTGGCAAAACTGTTCCGGAAGTTAAAGACCACCCATTTCCGATGACTGGTTTTATTCCTGTTTCTAAAGAAAAGGCTCCAATCTCAAAGCGTTCTTCTACTAACTCTAGAAACGGAAACATTGCTCAGGCAGGAAAGAATACCACTGGAAATAATAATACCGGAAAGAAATTTTTTAGAAAAAAGAAGTTCGCATAAAAGAACTGATAAGTAAAGTCCAAACCTGATTAAAAGACGAACCCAAGGCAAATCTTGTCTTGGGTTCGTCTTTTTTGTGTTGGGTAATTATCTGTTAATAAGTTGTTTGTGTCTGAATCGTTGATTATAGAGATAATTATATTGGTAAAAAAGAAGCTGGATAGTATACATAGGCTATTACGTGATTTCCGGTAGAGCCTTGTATATCAAATATTTTTTTTACTATATTTTATTGGAATAATTGCATATATTTGTTTTATCCATGAAAATGCCGAAAGATATATTGGAAAAGATAAATGATACTGAACTCTGGGACTGCTTTCGCAGAGGGGATGAAGGTGCATTGGAACAATTAATGCAGATGCATTTTCGTAAGCTTTTTCATTACGGTACTAAATTTAGTAAAGATGGTGCTTTTGTAAAGGACTGCATCCAGGATCTCTTTTTGGATCTTTGGAACCGTAGACAATTTCTAAGTGAAGTCCAGACCGTGAAGGCTTATCTGATGGCTGCACTACGCAGACGTCTGCATCGGGGTATGACTAAAAAAGGATACTTTGTGACAGAAGAAATCACCTCTGATGTATTTTTTGAAGTGGAGTTCTCTGTTGAGGATTCATTGATTCAGGAAGAAACAACCCAATTGCTTGCTCACGAGATAAAGAATTATCTGGAGCAACTCCCCAAGCGTCAGAAAGAGGTGATTTATCTTCGTTTTTTTGAAGGACTAACCCGTGAGGAAATCGCTGAAATTATGGGAATCAATTCACAATCTGTATCCAACCTATTGCAATCTGCTTTTAAACATCTTAAGGAAAATTGGAAGACAGAACTTTTTTTATTTGTGCTTTTATCTATAATGCATTGATATACAGTTTGGTATGAATTGCTTTATAGGGTGTATATAATTTTTTTGAAAAAAAATAGAATAAAAGCAGTATCTGAATGTGGTTTTTGTCTCTCTACAATAAAAGCACATATCAGATTTCATGAATACCTATCAGCGAGCTGACATTATAGCATTAGTTCAGAGTGATTCCTTCAGACAATGGGTGCTCACATCAACACCTGAGCTTGATATGCTATGGCAGCAATATCTTTTGCAAAATCCCAACCAGGAAGCTGTTGTTGCACAAGCCAGAGAGATTGTGTTGGCTTTGCGTGTAAAAAATGATTTCATATCTGATACAGAAATAGATTCAATTGTGTCTGATACAATATCCACAATCAGACAGACCACAGAAAACAATAGAGATGAAACTAAGTCTTACACTGACTTCTCTGAAAGTACTCCTCCTTTCTGGAACTTCAAACAATGGTTTACACTAGCTGCTTCTTTTGTTTTATTACTCGGAATAGGATATTTGGTTTACACACTTACTAAGCCAGAAACTTTATCTGATGGAAATAAGGTAGTCGCTGTAAATCAGAAAAAGAAGTTGATTGAGAAGGTTAACCAAAGAGAATCTCCTCTAACCATAGAGCTTCCAGACGGAAGTCGTGTAACCCTGAAAAAAAATAGTCGCATTGCTTATGCAGAGGCATTTACAGGTTCTACAAGAGAAGTATTTCTGACAGGTGAGGCTTTTTTTGATGTTGTCAAAAATCCTTCGAAACCTTTTCTGGTATATGCCAATGAGTTAGTAACTAAAGTGTTGGGTACAAAATTCAGAGTCAGTGCTTATGAAGCTGAGAAGCACATTACAGTAGAAGTGCGTAGTGGAAAAGTATCTGTATATGCCAGTCAGGATACTCTATCTCATCGTAAAAACTCTCAGGAAGAGGTAAAAGGTGTAATCTTAACTCCAAATCAAAAGGTAGTTTTCTCTCGTGAAGAAGCTCGGATTGAAAAAACTTTGGTAGAGAAACCGATAGTGACTATTCCGCACAAAGATCTGGCTCGTTTTGTTTTTGAGGATGCACCCGCTGCACAGGTATTTAGTGCATTGGAAAAAACCTATAGTATCGATCTTGTTTACGATGAAGAACTTATGTCACACTGCCAGTTAACGGCTACTTTGGGTAATGAACCTTTATTCGAACAATTGACAGTTTTATGTAAAGCTATTGAGGCTAAATATGAAGTTGTGGATGGGCAGATACGGATCCACAGCAAAGGCTGCAATTGATACAAAACAGAAATGCTATTTTTTATCTTAACCTATTCACCATAAACTTTTATAGCCTATGTAGCTAAGGAAATTTACATACAGATACAATCGGCAATGCTGCAACATTGCCGATTATAAACAGATTTCCCTTTTCGGATTGTCGTTCAGTTCATCCTGACTTTTCAGGATGCAGGGAAGCATTTGTCAAATAAAAATCATCTAACAAAAGCACTTAAAGGTATGAAAAAGAATCGACCACTACAACATTGGTTACTAACGGCCATGCGAATATCACTTTTTCAGTTTTTTCTGGCTATAATCTTCGCGGGGACAGCACAGGCATATGAAGGCAGGTCACAAAACCTGCTGGATGTGAAGGTTAATCTGCAGGCAAGCAACCAGCGAATCAGTAAAGTATTAAAACAGATTGAGAATCAGGCAGATATTAAGTTTGTCTTTAGCTCTACACTGATACAGGCAAGCAGAGTTGTATCTGTGAACCTGGAAAATCAGTCATTGGATAGAGTATTGGAATATTTATTGACACCACTGCAATTGACATATGAGGTGTCTGGCAAGACTGTCATTGTAAAACGTGACAAACTCACTGATACCGCTCCTGAAACAAATGTACAGGATGAATTGGCTCAGACTGTAAAAGGAAGAGTAACGGGTGATCAGAATGAGGGCTTGCCTGGAGTAAGTGTGGTTGTAAAAGGATCAACAGTAGGTACAACTACTGACGCAAATGGCAATTATTCATTAGCTGTTCCTGATGAAAATGGCACATTGGTATTTTCATTTATTGGATATGTAACGGAAGAGGTTGCTATTGGTGGGCGCACTACTGTAGACATTTCACTGGCGCCTGACTTAAAAGCTTTACAGGAGGTAGTAGTAGTGGGATATGGTGAACAAAAGAAAGAAACTGTAACAGGTGCAGTCGCAACAGTAAAAGGTACAGACCTTGTTAAATCACCTGCTGTAAACCTCTCTAACTCATTAGCAGGTCGTATGCCTGGTGTTACTGCTGTACAAGCCAGTGGGGAGCCCGGATATGATGGATCTTCTATTCGTATCAGAGGATCTAATACCTTAGGAAATAATAATGCTTTGATTGTAATAGATGGTGTACCTGCACGAGCAGGTGGATTTGATCGGATTAATCCGGCAGATGTGGAAAGTATCTCTGTTCTAAAAGATGCATCAGCTGCTATTTATGGTGCAAGAGCTGCCAATGGTGTTATCCTGATTAAAACAAAAAGAGGTAAAACAGGTAAACCTCAGTTATCTTACTCATTCAATCAGGGATGGGCTCAACCTACTGTTATTCCTAAACTGGCTAACTCTACACAGTTTGCTGAAATGCGGAACGATTTGGAGATTTACAATCTTCCTACTAATGAATGGGCTGCTGCAACTAAAGCTTTTAAAGAAACTGGTACTTATACTAAAGCCGATGGGTCGGATGTAAATGCACCCTTTAAGCCAGCTGATTTCCAGAAGTTTGCAGATGGTTCTGATCCTTGGTTTCATCCCAACACAGATTGGTATAAAGATGCTCTAAAACCATGGTCTCCTCAATCAAGACATAATGTTCAGTTAACAGGCGGAAGTGAAAACTTTCAATACCTGGCCTCTATTGGGTATCAAAACCAGGATGCCTATTATAAAAATGCAGCGACGGGCTATAAACAATACGACGTACGAGTTAATATGGACGGAAATATTAACAAGTACATACATGTAAGTTTGGGCTTGCTGGGTCGTGAAGAGTTTCGCTTTTTCCCAACACGTGGTGCAGGAGCTATCTTCAGAATGTTGATGCGGGGATTACCTACCATGCCTGCATACTGGCCAAACGGTTTACCAGGGCCAGATATTGAAAATGGAGAGAATCCGGTTGTAATTACTACCAATCAGACAGGATATGACCAGGATAAAAGAGATTATTTCCAAACCAATGGTTCTATCGATTTTACTATTCCCTGGATCGAAGGCTTAAAGATAACTGGTACTGCTTCGGTTGATAAGTTTATCAAACGTACCAAAAGATGGGACAAGCCCTGGTACCTATATTCCTGGCAGGGAGCTTATGAAGCGGATGGTGTAACGCCCAAACTTGCCAAGGGAGCTCGTGGTCCTGCAGAACCAAACCTTACTCAAGGAGACGAAAATCAATTGAACGTATTGCTGGGTGCAATGCTTAACTATACACGTAAGTTTGGACCACATTCATTGACTTTCTTAGCGGGAACAAACCGTGAAACTATTCAGAATGACAACTTTAATGCGTATCGTCGTTATTTTATCTCACCTGCTATTGATCAGATGTTTGCGGGTGGTGATTTGCAAAAAAATAATGGCGGTGGTGCTTGGGAGCGTGCCCGTTTAAATTACTTTGGTCGTGTTGCCTACAACTTTAAAGAAAAATACCTGGCAGAATTTCTATGGCGCTATGATGGGTCGTATATGTTCCCTCAGAACACTCGTTATGGATTCTTTCCTGGTGTAATGGCTGGTTGGCAGATTTCTGAAGAAGACTTTTTTAGAAATAATGTGTCTTTTGTCAATTACTTAAAACTACGTGGTTCATGGGGACAAATGGGTAATGATAACATTACGTTGGGACCTGACGGACCTTTGCTGGAATATCAATACTTATCTACATACGCCTTCGATAGCTATATTATTGCTAATCAACAGGTGAAGACATTATTTGAGACTCGTGTACCTAATAATTCTATTACTTGGGAAGTCGCAAATAATGCTAACTTAGGATTGGAAGGACAATTATTTCAAGGAAAAGTCGTGTTTGAGTTTGATGTTTTCCTAAATCGTCGTACTAATATTATCTGGCCGCGTTTTGGCTCAATACCTCAAACAACGGGTATGACTTTACCTGCAGAAAATATTGGTAAAGTTGAAAACCGAGGGTGGGAATTTAAACTGGGTTATAACGGAAGTATAGGTGATTTTAAATACAATGTGGGTGTTAATGGTGGATATGCTAAAAATAAAATTTTATTCTGGGATGAAGCTCCTGGTGTTCCTGCCTGGCAGAGAACAACAGGCAAGCCGATGTATACTTACTTAGCATATCAGTATGATGGAGTATTTAAAGATCAGTCTGATATAGATGCCAACACAATCGACTATTCTTCTATTACCAATACTCTGCGTCCGGGGGATATGAAATACAAAGATGTGAGAGGTACAAAGGATAGTCCAGACCCTAGTAAACCAGATGGTAAAATTACACCAGATGATCAGATTCGGAATGATAGAACAAACATTCCTTTATTTACTGGAGGAGCCACTATTGGGTTACAATACAAAAATTTTGATTGTTCTATACTATTCCAGGCAGGATTGGGTGGACAGGTTTATGTCAGTACTGGTGAGTCAGGAAGTATCGGAAACTATCTGAAAGATGTATATGATAATCGCTGGACAGTAGAAAACCCAAGCAGTGTACACCCACGGATTACCGACCGGAGCAACCAGTATTACTCCAATGGTAACACCTATTGGCTCAGAAGTAACAATTATATCCGTCTGAAAAACTTTGAGATTGGATATACACTACCTGCTTCTATAGGACAAAAAGCAGGTATTGGAAGCTTACGTTTATATGTAAATGGGTTGAATCTGTTCACCATCGATAAATTAAAAGTGTATGATCCTGAGGCTACTAACACGCTGGGACAATATTATCCGCAGGCAAGGATTATCAACACTGGTTTAACTGTATCGTTTTAAGTACTTTATCTCTGAATCTAATGAACAAGATAAAATATATATACCTGAGTATCATCACTACTTTATTTTTGATTACCAGTTGTAATGATGATTTTTTGAATACGAAGCCATTGGGGGAAGTATCTGAGGCTGATGTTTGGACAGATCCTGCACTTACTGAAGCCTTTGTCACAAATATCTATAATGGACTTGGTTTTGGTGGCTTTTATGAGGAAATGTTAGCTTCCTTGACAGATGAAGCCCTTTTTACACATCCTGGACGTGGAATAAATACCTTTATGGAATCTCGTTCAAACCCTGCCGATCGTGGAAAGGTTAATATTACACAAGACTGGCCAGCTATGTATCAACGAATCAGAGCTTGTAATCTGGCTCTGAAGAATCTTGCATCACCTCAGTTTGAGAACACAAATGGGATCGTAGAACGGTTAAAAGGTGAGGCTCTTTTTATGCGAGCCTATTATTATCACCAACTGGTGCGTTATTATGGAGGTGTACCTTTGATCGATCGTCCATACGAGCTTGGAGAAGCAGATTATACTGTTGTTCGTAATACATTTGAAGAGTGTGTCAACTTTATTGTAAAAGATTGTGAGGAAGCGGCTCAACTGTTAGATGGTAAAACCATGGCGAACGGACGGGCATCCAAAGGAGCTGCATTAGCACTAAAATCCCGTATTCTTTTGTATGCAGCCAGTGATTTGCATGATATTCCAACGGCAAGTGCTAAATCTGCTACCATTGGAGGTTTTTCAGATAAAAACATATTAGGCTACATAGATGGAAGTCGGGATGCCCGTTGGTTAGCTGCCAAAAATGCAGCAAAAGCAGTATTGGATTTACCAGGTTATGGGTATCAGACCAATCTGAGTGCACCTGTAACAGCTGCGCAGGGAACTACCAATTATATGAATATGTCTTTATCTAAAGGCGGAGGAGAAAGCGAGTTGATTTTTGCCCGTTATTTTATCAATCTTAAGACAGAAGACGGTGGACGAGTAGGTTTGTTTAATGGACCGAATGGTTATCACAACTGGGCTGGTAATACGCCTATCCAAAATCTGGTCGATGATTACGAAATGATGGACGGAACATCTTTTGACTGGAACAACCCTGCTCATGCCAGTGCTCCATATCTGAACAGAGATCCGCGCATGGATGCTACCATTTTACACGATGGCTCTCCCTGGAAGCCTCGTACTGCCGATGGTGCAGGAAAAGACCCCTATAATCAGATTCAGACAGGGCAATATCAGATTGTGAATAGTGAAAATAAAGTAGTGTCATATTTTGGTCTGGATACTCGTCAGAGTTCTATTGAAGATTGGAATGGAACCCGCACAGGATATTATATGCGGAAATTTATTGATCCTAATCCTTCTATTGTAGATCAGAATACCTGGCAGGAGATTCCATGGCCGTTTTTCCGCTATACAGAAGCCATGTTTAATTATGCGGAAGCTTGTATAGAGTTAGGAGAAGATGAAGAGGCTAAAACGTGGCTGAATAAGATTCGTTTCCGTGCTGGTATGCCTGCCATTACGGAGAGTGGAGATGCACTGAGACAACGCTACCGGAATGAGCGTAGAATAGAAATGGCTTATGAAGAACAACGTTACCATGATGCACGTCGCTGGATGATTGCTTCAGAAACATTGGGACAAAAAGCGGGTATTATCAATATTACAGCTACATTCAAACCGGGTAAGTCTCTGACAATCTATAAGTATGATCCTCAGAGTTATAATTATGTATACAAACCACTTAATATAGATCCAGGTATTGAGAACAGAGAATGGAAAGACAAGATGTATTTCTTGCCTATTAGCCGCGATGAAATAAACCGAAATGCCAAACTGGTGCAAAATCCAGGTTTTTAAATCATACTAGAATAAAAAATGTCAGTACAGCAATGTGCTGACATTTTTTCTGCCTTATCTACCACTCTACCTCCTGAAACGTGAACCGTCACCTATATAGGATTCTCACAGTATCTGTACTGATGGGTGCCTGGCTTTTATACTCCTGTAAGTCACCTGCTACCAAAGAAGGATCGACTGAGTCCCCACTATTGACTCTACTTCCACCTGAAAAGACACATATTGATTTTGCCAATACGCTGACAGAAGGTTTGAATACCAATGTTATGGTCTACGAATACTTCTATAATGGCGGAGGTGTTGCTATTGGTGATGTCAATAAGGATGGATTACAGGATGTGTATTTCTCAGGAAATATGGTGCCAAATCGCCTGTATCTGAATAAAGGGAATATGCAGTTTGAAGATATAACTTCTTTGGCAGGTGTGGCAGGGCGTGAAGGGCCATGGCGTACAGGGGTTACAATGGTTGATGTGAATGGGGATGGCTTGCTGGATATATATCAATGTTATTCTGGTAATCTGAGACCGGAAAAACGGAAGAATCAGTTATTTATTAATAAAGGAGCAGATGCGAAGGGTGTACCACATTTTGAAGAACAGGCTGAAAAATATGGGTTAGACAGTCCTGCTGCCAGTACACAGGCTGCTTTCTTTGACTATGATAAAGATGGTGATCTGGACATGTTTTTATTAAATCACAATCTGAAACTTTTACCTGTACTGGAAGAAAAGAAAACAGCAGCTTTGCTACGAGAAAAAGATCCTTTTTCTGGAGTTCAGTTATTTCAGAATACAGATGATTATTTCACAGAAGTGACAGAAAAAGCAGGTATCAGTAGTTCGGCTCTAACCTATGGATTGGGAATTGGAGTATCTGATATTAATGCAGATGGTTGGCCTGATCTATACATATCTAATGATTATACCGTGCCTGATTATCTGTATATCAACAATGGGGATGGAACCTTTACGGATAAACTTCAAAAGAGCATCGGACATACTTCTCAATTTTCAATGGGCAATGCTGTCACAGATGTGAACAATGACAGCAAACATGATATTTTTACCCTCGACATGTTACCTGAAGACAACAGACGGCAGAAACTGCTTTTTGCACCTGATAACTATGATAAGTTTGATCTGGTTTTACGATCAGGATTTCACTATCAGTACATGCGCAACATGCTGCAAATCAATAATGGCGATGGTACTTTTAGTGAAATAGGTCAACTGGCAGGTATATCCAATACCGATTGGAGCTGGGCACCACTATTTGCAGATATGGACAACGATGGCTGGAAAGACTTGTATGTGACCAATGGGTATTTGCGGGATTATACTAACATGGATTTTGTCAAGTATATGGATGATTTTGTGCAGCAGAAAGGCAGATTGCAACGTACAGATGTTATGCAACTGGTAAGTCAGATTCCTTCTTCTCAGGTGAGTGATTATGTGTTTCAGAATAATGGAAATCTATCCTTCTCAAATCAGAATCGCAAATGGGGTGTACAACAATCTTCCAATAGCAATGGAGCCGCCTACGCTGATTTGGATAATGACGGTGATCTGGACCTAGTCATTAATACAATTAATCAGCCTGCTTTTGTCTATCAGAATGAAACAAACAACCAGCTAACTCATCATTACTTACAAGTACAGTTGGAGGGCAGTGGGAAAAATATGTTAGGTTTAGGAGCTAAAGTATATTTATATGCTAACGGAAAACAACAGTTTCTGGAACAGATGCCCACACAAGGGTTCCAGTCGAGTGTAAGTCCTGTATTACATTTTGGGGTGGGAAATACTACACAGATAGATTCATTACGAGTTACCTGGCTAAGCGGGAAGCAACAGGTTTTGCGTGAAATAAAAACTAACCAACGGATTACAGTGCACGAAAAAGAGGCAACTGAACTTTTCAAAAAACATCCTATTGAACAACCTGTTTTTAAAGAAGTAAATACTCCTATCCATTTTACGCATCAGGATGTTTCAGTTAAGGATTTTAAACGCCAGTCCCTGTTGGTACATGCAATGTCTTACTTTGGGCCTTGTCTGGCAAAAGGAGATGTGAATGGAGACAAGCTGGAAGATATCTATGCAGGAGGGGGGAATGGACAAGGAGGGTCTCTGTATATACACCAAAAGAATGGAAAGTTTATACCGAAAGCTGTTCCCGTTTTTGTACAGGATAAAGCCAGTGAAGATGTAGATGCCGCTTTTTTTGATTGCGATGGAGATAATGACCTGGATTTATATGTAGCCAGTGGTGGGTATGATAACTATACACCTAATGATCCATTATTACAGGACAGGTTGTATTTGAATGATGGAAAAGGGAACTTTACTAAAGCACTGGATGCACTACCAGAAATGCTTACGAGCAATTCCTGTGTAAAGATAGCAGATGTGAACGGGGATCAGCATCCGGATATATTTGTAGGAGGAAGAGTGATTCCTGGCCATTATCCTGAAAGCCCGGATAGCTACCTGCTGGTGAATGATGGCAAGGGGAAATTTACCAACCAGATTGCTACTCTGTGTCCGGATTTACAGAAAGCTGGGATGATTACAGATGCTGCGTGGCTAGATATAAACGGAGACCAGAAACAGGATTTGATTGTGGTAGGAGAGTGGATGCCTATCCGGATTTTTACCAACACCAATGGCAAGCTGGTAGACCAGACAAATCAGTATTTTGATAAATCCTATCAGGGATTCTGGAACAAGCTGCTGGTTGATGATTTGAATGGCGATGGTAAAGCTGATCTGGTAGTAGGTAATCTGGGATTAAACACACAATGCAAAGCTACTGATAAAGAACCCGCTGAACTGTACGCCAAAGATTTTGATGCCAACGGGTCGGTTGATCCCATTCTCTGTTTTTATATTCAGGGGAAAAGCTACCCGTATATCAGTCGGGATGAATTACTGGAACAGTTGACTATGATGAGAGCACGTTTTAAGAATTATGCCAGTTATGCCTCTGCCACCCTAAATGAAATTTTTAAACCTGCCGAACTGGAGGGTGCTATGCATCTGACAGCCAACTGTATGGAAACAGTTTGTTTTATACAAGGGGGCAATGGAAAGTTTGTAAAAAAAGTGCTTCCACTGGAAGTACAATTCTCACCTGTATTTGCGATGGAGTCTTTCGATTATGATGGAGATGGACATAAAGATTTGCTGTTGTGTGGAAATAGCCAATATACCCGTCTTCGATTTGGTAAATATGATGCTAATTGTGGGACATTGTTAAAAGGAGATGGTAAAGGAAGCTTTTCCTATGTTCCCAAAACAAGATCTGGCTTTCATTTGAATGGAGATGTGAGAAGTATCTTGAGTATAGATAATAAACTTTTTTTCGGAATAAATCAACAAGCGATTCAAGTGTATCAACTTGCCGATAAGACTAAAAGTGGGCATGATATACTTCAATAAACCAATAGAGCAAAATATCTCTATATAGAGAATAAAAGCTGTATTTTGATATTTTATTTTAGGATTCGCATTAAAGTGTAATTTTGGCACGTGTTCTGTGCTTCTAGCTTTGTAACTTCTATTTACTCCTTTCATGTTTATACGTAGATTTTCCAAACACATTGGCTTGACAGTGGTATTGCTGTCCGGCCTGACGGGTATTTTCTATGCCTGTAAAACCAAACCTGTTGCCACATCTGTTAATCAGTCTGCTCCTGTTACTCAAACCAAAAAGCCACGCGTTCTTGTCTTTACAAAGACCAAAGGGTGGTTTCATACCTCAATTCCCAGTGGTATTGCGGCCTTGCAGAAAATGGGTAAAGAAAATGGATTTGAAGTAGACACCACTAAAAATGCTGCCTACTTTGTAGAGGATAGCCTGAAGAAATACAGTGCTGTTGTGTTTCTGAGTACTACCATGAATGTACTTGATCCTGACCAGCAGGTCGCTTTTGAACGGTATATCCAGGCCGGGGGTGGTTTTGTAGGGATTCATGCAGCAGCAGATACAGAATACAACTGGCCGTGGTATAATCGTCTGGTAGGAGCGTACTTTGCCAGTCACCCTAATAATCCCAATGTACGTGCAGCTACTGTAGATGTAGTAGATACCACACATCAGGCTATGAAAGGATTACCTGCTCGTTGGGAGCGTAAAGATGAATGGTATAACTATAAAAATATAAGCCCTGAAATAAAAGTACTGGCTACACTGGATGAAACTTCCTATGAAGGAGGTACCAATGGTGATTATCATCCCATTGCCTGGTATCACGACTATGATGGAGGTCGTTCCTTCTATACAGGAGGTGGTCATACCGATGAAAGTTTCAGTGAACCCTTATTTATAAAACACCTGTTAGGTGGCATAACATATGCCATAGGCGAGGACAAAGGGTTGAATTATTCCAGATCCTATGCAGTAAAGACACCGGAGGAAAACCGCTTTGTAAAAACCGTATTGACCAATGACCTGAATGAGCCAATGGAACTTGCTGTAGCGCCCGATGGACGGGTATTTTTTATTGAACGGGGTGGGAAGTTTTATGTATATGAACCTGCTACCAAAAAAACAAAGCTGCTTCGTGACTTTCCTGTGGCAGCAGTTGATAAATACCTGAATGGTTTGTTGGGGATGACCATAGATCCTGATTTTAACCAGAATCATTTCCTGTACTTCTTCTATACTACATCCGACAAAGGGCAATTGAAACAATTGATTTCACGCTTTGTGGTAGGTGAAGATGGTAATCTGGACCTGGCTACTGAAAAAGTATTGATAGAAGTGCCTATCGAAGCAGAAGTAAGTGCCCATACAGGTGGTTCTCTAACCTGGGACAAAGACAAGAATCTGTATATCTCAACTGGTGATAATACAGTTCCTTTTGAATCCAATGGATTTGCACCTATTGATACCCGACTTGGTAGACTAACCTTTGATGCAGAACGCTCTGCTGGAAATCCAAACGATCTGAGAGGAAAAATCCTCCGGATTCATCCGAATGCAGATGGCACCTACACAATTCCGCAAGGCAATCTGTTTCCGACTGGTACACCTGGTACTCGTCCGGAGATTTATATTATGGGATGCCGTAACCCTTATCGTATTTCTGTAGATCAGGCAACGGGCATTTTATATTGGGGTGAGATTGGCCCTGATTCCGGAACAGATGGAGTCCAAGGCCCACGTGGATACGATGAATTTAACCAGGCACGCAAAGCGGGTAACTTTGGGTGGCCATACTTTGTAGGAGATAACAAACCGTATCATCAGTATGACTTTGCTACTAAGGCGGTAGGCGATCTGTTTGATCCCAATGCTCCTGTCAATAATTCGCCTAACAATTCCGGAGCTAAAAACCTTCCTCCTGCACAAAAGGCTATGATCTGGTATCCATACAATAAATCAGACGAGTTTCCTGAATTGGGTGTAGGCGGACGTTGTGCCATTGGTGGTCCTGTATACCATTATAATGCTCAACTGGCTTCTTCAACCAAAATACCTGGCTACTATGACAAAGCATTATTTGTATTGGACTGGATGCGTAATTGGATCTTTGCTGTAAGACTGGATGAAAACCAGAATTTCAAACGGATGGAGCCTTTCATGCCAACCCTTGGGGACTTCCGTAGACCGGTAGATATGGAGATTGGTCCTGATGGTGCATTTTATATTCTGGAGTATGGTTCTGTATATGGAATTGACAACGAAGATGCTCGCTTGGTAAAGGTTGAGTTTAATGGAGGAAACCGTGCCCCTGTAGCCAGAATAATGGCAAAAGATACCATAGGACTAGCCCCTTTGAAAGTAGCTTTCAGTGGCCAGCGTAGTTCTGATCCGGATGAAGAAGATAAATTAACGTATGAGTGGCGTTTTGAAGGAAATCAGGTTGCTTCCAAAGAAGCGAATCCAACGTACACATTTGAAAAAAATGGTGTATACAAAGCTATTCTGAAAGTTACTGACCCAGCAGGGCAGAGTAGTCTGGACACATTGGAAATTAAGGTGGGTAATACGTTACCTCAGGTAGCTATCAATACCACACAAAATAGCTCATTCTTCTTTGCTGGTGCTACTCCACTGAATTACACAGTCGATATAAAAGACAATGAAGACAAATTGATTGATAACAAGAAGGTACAGGTAAAACTGAATTATATTCCCAAAGTCCTCACCAATGAACCTCTGATTGGACACCAGCAAATAACCAATCTGAATATTGGCAAAACTTTAATGGCTAACAGTGATTGTAAAGCTTGTCACCAGATTGACAAAAAATCTGTAGGCCCAGCTTTTATGGAGGTTTCTAAAAAGTACGTTGGAGACAAAACGGCTACAGCTCGTCTGGCGAATAAAGTGATTACCGGCGGTGGCGGTGTTTGGGGTGATCATGCAATGAATGCCCATCCTCAGTTGTCTCGTGAAGAAGCTACAGAGATTGTAAAATATGTCTTGTCGCTGTCTGTTAAACAGCCCGATAAGAAATTACCTGCTCAGGGAGCTTTGTCACTGAAAGACCATGTGGGCAAAGAAGAACAGGGTCGTTATATACTTTCAGCTTCCTATACAGATAAAGGAGGAGCCATTACTCCTTTGACAAATCAGGATATATTGGTATTACGTCCAAACCGGGTAACAGCAGCTGATGCCGATATCTTGTTTAAGATGAACCGTCAGGGAAAACGACTGGGCAACATTCACAATAAGTCATATTTTGTATTAAAGAACATTGATCTGAAAGGAATCAATCAGCTTACGTATAACTATGCCTCCAAAGATCAGGATGCTACAATAGAAGTACATATTGACTCTCCAAAAGGACAGGTAATCAGTACCTTGAATTATGTTTCAACAGGTGCATGGGGTGTATTAAAAGAAGTAAGCACTCCTATACAGGACCCAGGCGGAAAACATGATCTGTACTTTGTCTTTGTAAAGAATACATTGCCTAACCAGCACTTGTTCTCTTTAGAATGGATAGATTTTAACAGCAATATAAAACAATAAATAGCCAGTCTGGCTTTAGGCCAGACTATTCATTTTTAACCACTTTCGTATGAATATGAGACTTCTTATAACCTGTTTGTTTCTGTTAACCTGTGTTGTGAGCGAAGCACAGAAAAAAGCTCCCAAGCCTACCTGGATTCAGTTGTTCAATGGAAAAGACATGAAAGACTGGCATGTCAAAGTAGCCGGTCATCCGTATGATGATAATTATGGAAATACTTTCAGGGTACAGGATGGTAAAATGATTGTCCGATATGATCAGTACAAGAAATTTGATCAGCAGTATGGTCATATTTTCTATAAGCAAAAATTTTCAGCTTATCTGCTGGCTGTAGAATATCGCTTCGTTGGTGAGCAGGCTCCTGGCGGAGAAGGATGGGCCTGGCGTAATAGTGGTATGATGCTACACTGTCAGGACCCAAAAACAATGGGTGTGAAGCAGGACTTTCCGATCTCTATTGAATACCAGTTGCTGGGAGGTAATGGAAAAGATGAACGCCATACAGCTAACCTTTGTACGCCAGGCACAAATGTAATGATGGATGGAAAGTTATTCACCCCTCATTGTGTTGACTCCAAATCAAAAACCTATCATGGCGATCAGTGGGTACGAGCAGAGGTACTGGTACTGGGAGATTCGGTAATTACCCATATTGTAGAAGGAGATACAGTACTGCGTTACGAGAAACCGCAGATTGGAGATGGCACAGTAAGCAATTATGACCCGGCTATTAAAAAAGACGGACAACCTTTAACAGAAGGATACATTGCGCTACAGAGTGAAAGCCACCCTGTTGAGTTTCGTAAAGTAGAACTGGTAGACCTGAGCAAGTATATGAAAGATCCAAAGAAACTGGAAGCAGTACTGGACGAACTGAAACGTACTGGAAAGGCAAAAGCAGGTACGAAACAATAATAGAAATGGAGCTATAATAAAACTCTGTCACAAACTCATCTCAAACACTAGTCCGGACTCTGTTCGGACTTTTTTGTTTGTAGCAATTCTTTATATATTGTACAGAAGTCTACTGATAAACATTTTGAAAACTATTTATGGCAAAGCTTTTAACTTTTCTTCTATTTTTACTTGTTACCACATCTTTTGGCCAAACTGATAATAAACAGAATTGTAAGATAGAATTTTACCTTCTAAAGTCAGTAAAACCTAATCTTGATACAACGTCTAAACTGCGTGGTTCTTTTGCTGTATCTAAAGCTGATTTGGAGGATACAGCATTTATCCAGGACCATGAGATTTTGGGATATAATTTCAGAAAGGATACTGCAAGATCAAAAGGTTTAAATTTTATCACCATACAACAATCGTTTGAAGTTGCGCTGGATGTGACAAAAAAAATAAATAGTCTGAATATCTCATTAAGTCAGGGTAGGCAATTTGCTTTAGTAGTTAATGGTACAATAGTGTATTCAGGGTATTTCTGGAATATTCTTTCTTCGTTTGGATGTGATGGCATTACTGCAGTTGCGATTGGTACCAAAATTGATATTTCGCGGAAATTGCCTGATTATGACAGTGTTTTTAACTCAGAAGATCCAATACAGAGTAAGGTTTTAATGAATTGCTTGTTAAAGACAAACAGATTGCGAAGGTAAGGTCATAGTAGTTATAAGTATACTACAATTAATCTTTAATTGAGTTGAGTTTATATACCTTTGAGCCAACCTAAGGGAATAAATCTATGATAAACAACTATAGGAAGCTAATAATTACTACATATATAATTGCATTCACTTTACTATTCATTTCATGTGGACAACAAGACAAAGAGAAATCTGTTAGGAGTAAATACAAGGACACGACAGAAGTTGCTATAAATAACATAGTGCAACAACGATTAGAAAAAAGAAAACAAGTTGAAGATGAAGCAAAGATTGATAGTATAAAACTTGATAAAGTTTTAAGAGATGCAATACAAATTGCTGAAGAGAATAAGCACTCTGACAGATTTAAGAAACACTATATAGTATCAATACCTGACAGTTCATATAAGGTCAGTGTTGATATAAGCAGTGACTTTTATTTTACGAAGAAGTATCCCCATTTGATAATCAGAAGAAATGCACCAAACACAAATTATATAGATATATACTCAAAGACAGATAAGCAATTTTACAAAGTTCTTGCTCATGAACAATGGATACTAGAATATACTGGAGATACCATTTGTGATACTAATGGAGATAATTTAAAAGATTTTGTTGTAAACTGGTATGGGGTCAATGGGTGCTGTTTGAAGGCTTTTAGTAATGTATACTTACTAAGATCTGATAAGAAATCGTTTTCTAACAGCTTTGAGTTTATTAATCCGACATTTTCACCGAGGGAGCAACTGATTCGAGGTGTGTGCTACGGACATCCTGGAGAAACAGAAATGTACAAGTACAGGTGGAAGGGCGAAACAGTTGATACATTAGAGTATATATATTATGAGAAAAACGACAAAGGAGAGAAGACTGGAAAAGTTATTGTATCAAATAGATTGCAGTATAGGAATAATCATAAAATTTTAAAACGGCTAAAAGATATTCCTGTTGAGTACCGCAGGATTGAAGGGTATGACTGGTTTATTGGTAATCTATAATATGAAGCTGTTTAAACTAATTTATAAAGGCTACAAAGGCATCTTTTAGGCTGCACCTTCATAAGGCTGCGCCGATCAAAATAGGTTCGGTTCGCTCTAAAAACTGCTATTTTCGCTTCTTTATAATTTGTTTAAACAGCTTCTTTATGAAAAGCATGTCCTGCAAAGGTTTCTTCATTGCTATCGGATTGGTTTTGGCTTTTCTGCATGGCATCTGTCAAAACGAATATCAGCTGGCACGCAAACAATCTGCCAGCAAAAGTGCCAGAACATTAAATTTTGGAAATGGAATCAATTTACAAGCCTCCTATTAACGTATTCATTTTGTTTCTGCTTCCCTATTATTAGCTTAATATACGGTTCTCTCCTCGTAATATAAACTAATTGTGTGAAACACTTTGTTCAATAAACTTAGCTGTGCAGAATTAGCTGAAACTCCCAAAACTACCTCCATGGCTATCAAATAGGTAAAGGAGAGTAAATAGGAATGCAAAAGGCACCTGAACGAGTACCATTAGTAAATAAATGATAAGTAGCTTTATATCTATTCTTTTAACTTTATTTTTATGAGCGTAATAGAGATTAAAGCCAATTACACAGGCAAGGACAAAACATTCGATAAAAAAAAAGAGGATAAAATAAATTAGATGACTCATAAATAACTATTCATTTGGGGTGCTCCCAATTGTTAGGGCCAACAAGTGGAAATTCTTAGTTAACGGTGCACTCGATCTGCCCAAAAACAAGTATACGCAATTTCGAAGTTGGATAAAAGATATTTAGAAATATGATTGAAAAATGGATTTTACCACAACTGTCTCCACCGTCTCGGCTCTGATTGGCACTCGTGGATTTGAGACAAGAGTACCTTTGACAGAAATAGTAGAATGTATTTTATATCGATTAAAAACTGGCTGTCAATCAGAGTCGAGACGGTGGCGAGAATTGCCTACCAAAGAATTTTTCAGTAAAACGCATTACAGTGGAATACAGTCTATTATTATTTTAACAAGTGGAGTAAAGCCGATTGCTGGAAGAAAATTTGGTTACACATTTTGACCAACAACCTCAAGTATTTAGATTTATCAAGTGTAGAAGTAGATGGCAGCCATACTCGTTGTAAAAATGGAGGGGATGCAGTGGGCTATCAAGGCAGAAAAGCAGCTAAAACCACCAATGCACTCTTTGTTTCTGATAATCAAGGAGTAATGCTGGCTATGTCTACTCCACAGGAAGGACAACATCATGACCTTTTCCAAATTCAATTACTGTTTGAACAGATTTGTCTTCTATTAAAACAAGCGGGTATCAACCTGAAAGGCTTATTTTTGAATGCAGACCCAGGTTTTGATTCAATAGAGTTTAATCTGGTGTGCCAAAAAGAAGAAATCATTGCCAATGTGAAGCCTAATCCAAGAAACTCAACTTGGCAAAACGTTGGCACAGAAAACAAACAAGCCTATCAAGCTGGAACACATATCTTTGACGATGAGTTGTATCGAGATCGGGCTGTGATTGAACATGCCAATGCTTGGTTAGATGGTTTTAAAGCAGTATTGATTCGGTTTGAATGCTCTATTAACAATTGGATGAGTTTGCATTTTATTTCTTTTTCCATCATTTTCCTACGCAAAATCAAGCAAAAAACAAAAGTTTAAACAGATTCTATCTGTAACTACGCTTGATACAAGTTTACTTTTAAATTAAATGTCATTTTGCTTAGCGGATAAAATTTCTAGGAATTTAGGAAACATTCGAAGCTAAATAAGAGGTTTTCTGTTTTATTTACTATGTTTAATTGAGATGCTTCTATTTTCTTACCTTCAACACTATCTAACTCGTTTTCTCAAAAAGAAACGAACCTACATTTATACAGATGCTCCAGACTACATTGAAAGCTTAGATTTCGATTACATAGAGACATATTCTTTTCAGAGAGGTGAAGAATATGAGCAGAACCTGGCACATATCAGGAAGGAGTATGAAATACTGAAACGTAGAAAAGAAAAAGGAAAGCGTTTGACAACTGATGAAAAAGAAAGATTGAATAAACTGCATGAGTTGTTAGGATACACGCAGTACTTGTTAAATAAAAGAGGGCAATTTCATCCTTCCAGCAAAAAGATAAATGTTTTTACAAACGGTGATCCAATTATCGACAAAATAAAACAGATTTTACGAACCGAAATTAGAGAAACGCCAAAATGGTTATGTGCGCCAGAGTACCGTGATTCAATGGTATTTTATGATAAGAGTGGTAAAATTATCTCTGTTTTAAATGTTTGTCTTAGCTGTGAGTATATGGCCACCGATATGTTTCATCAAATCAAAGGTGATCGTAAGACGTATTACCTGTTGAAAAAATTCTTTATTGAAATTGGACATGAAGTGGAAGACCCTGAGCATTTTGTTTTGGAAGAGATGGAAAGAGTAAAAGAATCTATGAACAAGAAAAATACAAAGAGATTATAGGACCTCTGGAATAAATCTGCAGGCTATAGGCTTTTCTTTCTTTGTTATTCTGTGTAATACCTATGAATCTAGTAGTTTCGTTCTTTGACCTCTATAATCCGAATTCTTTGTGATTTTAACTTGCTCTAAATATGCCTTGGTATTAGTCTTTGCGTCATTCTTCAGCAGATTGCCATTGATCAGAGAATACTAGAAGCTTATTTAAATACAGATAATTGGCTTGTTTTTTAGTTAGAAATATAAAGCCTATATCTTGCCCATCTCCATACAGTTCATAAAATTCACCTGAGGATATATTTTCGGTTACAGCTTGATTTATCAATTTAAAGAAAGCAGGATCAATCCAATCATCATTTGCGTTAATTTCTGTTGTGTATAATTTACCATTAATCGAAAAGCTGATTCGTGCTTTTGTATTTATCGGTTTATCAAATGTGTCAACGATATCTGAAGGTATAAAAGCTCCTCTGGAAATTCGAGCTAATTCAATGAGTATTTCTTCATTTGGATTTTTAAGATTATTTAGTTCGGTATCAAATGTATAGATAAGGTTTGGAAAACAATGGAGAACTTGGTTTAGAATCTGATTTTCTTGTTGAGCAACATTTTCCTTTGCCTGAGCGATTTGTTTATCTGTTAGATGAGAAAGTAGTCCTATCTTTTGATACTCAGCAATTGCACTATCAATTTTTTCAGAAGTTAAGCTATTTTTAAAGCTTTCATAACTCAAATCAAAAGAGGCTCCATTATCATGAACCAAATCAGCTTGCTCTTTTGTCAGCATTATAATTCCGAATTTATTATAATCAGCTACATTCCCTATATAGTTCTTAACCAGGTGTAACCGAAAGGGAGATTGAATATCAGATAAAATTTTGTTGAAGATTTTATAGTACTCTTGTTCATCAATTTTGCCAAGACGTATTGTTTCTTTATTGGCCGTATTATCTGTAGTATTAATGTAGCTTCTGTGCTGATATATTCTTCCGTGAGATTTTAAAGAGGTAATAACATTATATGCCTGAAAAGAGCTATCTGAAATAGCACTATCAAGAACGATTTTGAATTTAAAATCTGTGAAAGACAATTCTCTTAGTAATGAAGATGTTGTTTTATGAATCTTCTCAAGATAACTTTCTGGCTGATCTGGGTAATTGTCTAATGTAATAATTAGGGAATGATCACAATAGTTTAAGAAATCAATAGGATTATTAATCCTGGCATAATTGATATCTTCCTTTAATTTATTATAGTTGTTGGCTGTGCATATTTTTGCTTGGTATAGCTTTGCTGCAAATTTCTTCTTAGAAGCGTTGTCTTGTAGACAGCTTGTTGCATAAAAAGTTATAAATATAATTATCCCTATTTTCAGTCCTACTACAGAAGGAGAAAATAGATTAGTTGAAGAACACATTTAACCAAAAATAATTTAGAGTTTTCCATTGCAATATAGACAGATTATTTTCGTATGGTTATAGCTTATAGTGTCTAAGTCACAGATTTTATCTGGAAACGCATAAGCAGTATTGTAGTTTTTAGTATGTTTAGTTATAAATAAGCTTAAAATTTTCATATCTGTCTTTCTGCTTCTATAATGAAAACCCGATACAAGGTACTAACTGCGCTATTTCTTCTTTCTATTATCACTTTTCTGGATCGGGTTTGTATGAATGTGGTAAGCAAATATGTAAAAGCCGATCTTGGATTGAACAATGAGCAGTTTGGGTATGTATTGGGAGCTTTCTCATTAGCCTATGCCTTGTTTGAAATTCCTACAGGTGTGTTGGGTGATAAAATTGGTCCGAGAAGGGTGTTGACTCGGGTGGTGCTGTGGTGGTCTGCTTTTACAGCCTTAACCGGAACGGCTTTTCATTTCATCTATCTCATTGTGATTCGTTTTTTATTTGGGGCAGGCGAAGCTGGTGCTTATCCCAATGCGTCTATTGTCATCTCCCGTTGGTTTCCGGCAGTGGAAGTAGGGAGGGCACAATCTGTAATATGGGCTGCTGGACGCATTGGTGGGGCTTTAACTCCTTTGTTGGTGATTCCTCTTGTTCATGCACTGGGATGGCGCTGGGCATTTCTGGTATTGGGTGTAGCTGGTGTACTATGGGCTGCCGGATGGTATTTCTGGTTTAGAGATATACCTGTCGAGAAGAAGGGCATAACAGCCGAAGAGGTAGAAGAGATTGAAGTGGGCAGAAAACAGGTTGCCACTACACATCATGTTTCCTGGCAACTTATTCTGCGTAATCCTAACATCTGGATTCTGATGCTGATGTGTCATTTGTTTTTTTACGCAGCGTATTTCTTTACTAACTGGTCTGCTACCTATTTTCAGGAAGGGAGAGGTTTATCGGAAGAACAAACGAAAAACTTCATCTCTTTATCGTATTTTCTGGGAGCAGTTGGCTGTATTGTAGGTGGATATGTAAGTGATGTATTAACCAAAAAATATGGTCTCAAAGTTGGGCGAAGAACTGTTGGAATGATAGGGTTAGGTCTGTCCAGTATTTTCTTTTTGTTGTCCGGACTAACAACAGATAACGAGTCTGCTGGTTATCTGTTAGCTATTTGTGTATTTCTGAAAGACTTGACTTTACCTGTTGCTTTTGCCGTATGTGTGGATATTGGTAAGCAGCATTCGGGTACAGTTGCGGGTGCTATGAACTTTGCGGGGCAACTAGGCGGTTTCTTTGTGACTATATTGTTTGGGACTATTGTACAAAAGACTGGTAATTTTAATTATCCCTTATTTTTAATTGCTGGGTGTCTGGCCGTTGGTGCATTACTCTGGCTGAAGATTGATCCAACTCGATCACTTCATAATTCAGATATTGAAAAGTAAACCCTCAGAGTAGAAGTTTGAGGGTTTACCTTGTTATCTTCTATAAGAGAAGCTATTTTTTATTCCCCAGATTATCTGCTCTGGCGGGATAATCCTGATAAATTAAGTTCACAGCTTCTTTAATCTTTTCCTCTTCTTTATTGAAGGCAGTACCGTTCATTAAACCAGAAGCAAATCCACGCCAGATGGTTTCTCCTGATTTAGTGTCTATTACATTAACGATTAATGTACCACGTTCAACATTGTAAGAAGTAGTGTCTTCTGGTTGGCGAACTTCCTGTGAACCCCAATATGACGTACCATACCCCGTATATCCTTTGAGTGTAGTCGGTTGATCAAAAACACGGAAATTAACAATTATATCCGGTGATTGAGATACTTTCTCATATCCTCTTCCATCCATTTCATACCCTACTGCATTTCGAATACGTTCTTTTAAAACTAGGTCATTGAGAAAATAGATACCTGGATCAAGTTTGCTATCTACCTGAGATGCCCATGCATAGGTTTTGTATTTTGACCAGTCAATGTTAAGTTGTTTATCACTGTTGACCTGAACATTCTGCTTCTGCTGTTTCTGGGCCATTACCTGAATGGATACAAGTAAGCCTATAATAAGAATTTTAAGTTTCATTGCTAACCTCCTTTTTATATAACATTTTAAAAACATGACTAAAATTAAAAAAAGCATGCCTTTTAAAATGTGGAGGTTAGCAGGATTAATTTAAAGGGAATACTTTTTATGTATAGATAAACTTGCTCATCTTGAGGGTATTGCATTCAATAACAGGCTGCTTTATCTTCATCAAGCACCAGAAAGCATAGATTAGGGTAACTTATTTATCTGCTCCCATACAGATTCTGTAAAGTCTAGTAAAGACGCAATTTTCAGACTAGCTTCCCCATATTCTGGTCTTGTGAAACTTTCTGGAGCTGGTATAGCCACAACTTTCATCCCGGCTTTAAGTCCTGCCCGCATACCATTTACAGAGTCTTCCAGTGCCAGACATTGGGTAGCAGGTATTCCAAGTTTCTTAGCTGTGGTGATATAGACAGCTGGATCTGGTTTGCCTTTGGCCTCCAAAGTGCCTGAGTGTATTACTGAGAATAAATGACGGATCTTTAATTTTTCCAGTACTGCTTCAATCAATGCCATGCTAGATGAAGACGCTACAGCCATTGGAATAGACTTCTTAGCTACAAAATCTAATATCTCATATACACCTGGTAGAACTTCTGCATGCCGTGAGATATGATAGAGGGCCGTTGCATTTAAGTCTGCTGTTACTTCAGCGGGTGTTCTGTTTTTCCAGGGTTGACGTTGGTACCAGTAGTTAATCACTTCATCAGTACGTAGTCCCGTAGTTTGATAGGTCATAGTTTCTGTTAGTAGTACGCCTACTTTGGCAAATACCTCTATTTCTGCTATTCTCCATTGTGGCTCCGAGTCGATAAGCAGACCGTCCATATCAAAAATAATTGCTTGAATCATATTTGTATAGTTTGAAAAATATGTAATCTCAAAATAAAAAAAGTGTCTGTTTAGAGAGCTTGCTCCAATGTTTAGACACGCAGGATGGTGATCAACTAAGGATTTTTCAACATCAAGGATAGAGAAAACAGATAAAATCTCCAAGTATAAGCCTGCTTTTATGCTGATTTATGAATAGTCATAAGCAATCTCTATATTGGTGAAATAAAAGGTATTCGCTTATTGATCAGGTTATTATGAAGTTAGAGGGTATTTGGTATATGTTTAAATCTGTAGTTTATTTTTTGACTTTTTTCATTTGTATAAATTTATCTGCTCAATCTGCTGATGAGGTATGGAAAGATTTGGTACAGCCGGGACCTACACCTATACCATATGAAAGTATCAAACAGATAGGGGAGAGCCATTCTCCTTTTTTTAAAGACATAACTCAGGCATTGATTCCAAAAGTAGTAACTCAAAAAGCTATCTCTTCTTCAAAAAAAAGCAGTAATCAGACTGTATCATCCTATACGAGCTATACATCTTTTCAGGTGCCAGACAACTGGAAAGGTAAAATGGTATTTGTTCTTTTTGAGCCTCAGCCTATTTCGTTTACACTTTTCATTGATACTAAAAAGATCACTGTCATTGAAAAAGCAATACCTGTTAAAATAAATATTACTCCATACATAGATAAGCAAGACAACTACATAGACATACGCGTTGAAGGTTCTGCAATAAAAAAAGGAACTACATTCAACCGCATTTCTCTGCTTGCTACCCCTCAAGTACATATTGATGATTATTATCTATTTGAGGAGTACTGCAAGCTTCCCAATCGAATGACTGACTGGAATGTAAAGTTTACTACACGAAGTTATTCAGAAGTGAGTTATTTGTATAAATATCATTATTTGTTTGCTCTCTTTGATCATGATAATAGAGCGGTTGAGATAGACTCATTCAATCATGAAGAAATTGGGAGGGCATTAGATAAAGGAGACTCTTATCCATTTGGTGTTTACCATTATGGTCTTCATAATTTTAAACGATGGAATAGTGAAATCCACTATCTGTATCATTTTACTTTACAAGCAATAGATTCTTCTTGCCAGATTGCCGAAGTTATTGGTAGTAGTACAGGGTTTAGAGTTGTAGATGTACGGAATAATAAACTCTATCTGGGTAATATTCCGGTAAGTTCCCCTATTACGATACAGGCTGTTCAGTATACTCCTCCTGTTTCCTATGATTCGGTATGGTCCAGAGAGAGTATGCGTACTATTCTGCAATCTATTAAAGACAAGCATGTTAATGCCCTTATTATACCTCCTTCACAGACCAGTACCCCCTTATATGACTTATGTGATGAAATAGGACTATACATTATTCAGAAAATGGATAGCCTGGATCCAAAGTCGCTTACTGGACTTTCCGTTGAAGAAAAGCAGAAGAAAAAAGACCTTTTTTATGCCAAGTTGGCTTTATCCATTCGTCAACTTAGAAAGCATCCTTCAGTCATTGTATGGCAACTAAATCAGAAGTTTATTTCACTGACAGAAGATAAATTTCTGATTGACCTGATCAACAAAGAAGATGGAGGAAGACCTGTGGTATTTACCAATAAAACCTATTCCCGGTATGCTACTTGGGCAAAAAGTCTGACAGTAGATTGGGAATTATCTCCTGTATGGAACAATTTGTCCCAAACCCGTAAAGAACAGCTAAAGAAAGAGTATCAATATGCTGATTTTACTATAAAGCAACATACAGACAATCGAATCATGATTAAAAACAGATACGATTTTACCCGATTGAACAGTGTGTATTTGCAATGGTCTATCAATGAAAACGGAAAATTGATTTCAGAAGGGACGATAGATTCATTGGATATTCTCCCTCATAAAGAACAAATAGTGGCACTTCCTTTTGATTTAAAGGAGTACAAAAGCCGTACTGGAATTATATTTAGGTTTAGCCTGAAATCAAAAGAAGGTGCAATGGGTAAGACTCCCAATGAGGAAATTGCTTGGGAAGAGTTTGTGTTTGTTCACTCTGAAAATGGGACTTACCTGGTTAAAACTGCTGATGTCAGGGATAAATAAACGTGTTCTCATACTTGCCTTCCTAATGATTTGCTTACAAATAGTACTTATAACAATTCTTCTATTGTTCGTGTAAAACATAGGTATTCTGTAGTCGACCTGTATCTTTACCCAAATTTTAGATAAACCATACACTGATTATGACTTTAGAAGAACGGATCAAACATGCGGAAACGCGTGTATTTAAAACGGTATTTCCCAACAATACCAATCACTATGACACTTTATTTGGGGGAACTGCGTTATCGATGATGGATGAGACGGCATTTATCGCAGCTACCCGCTTTACCCGATTACGTTGTGTAACTGTATCTTCTGATAAAATAGACTTCAAGCATCCTATTCCTGCCGGAACCATTATAGAGCTGGTGGCCAGGGTAAAAGAAGTAGGAAATTCTAGTTTGAAAGTAGAAGTAGAAATCTTTGTGGAACAAATGTATTCGGAAGATAGGGAGAAAGCAGTAAGTGGTACCTTTACATTTGTAGCAGTAGGAGAAGACAAAAAGCCCATTGCCATTCCTAAATAAAGAAGCGTTGCCCTGAGAACAGTAACATGATTCATCCCGAATTTTGGAAATGAATAAAACCCAAGCCTATACTTTTGCAAGTGTGGGCTTAGGTTAATTTTTGAGAATTTACTTAGTCGCGCTGGTTTATTGTTCCTTACATCACTCTTCCACAGACCTCTTCATTTTTTGCTTGTCCAAAAAACGAAGCAAAAAAGGACACTTTTCTCCGATCCTTCCACCCACAGGCCAAAGGCCAACCTCGCGGAGAAAAGAAACCCAGCGCACCTATACTACCAACCACGATTGAAGTGAACATTGCTCTCTTTGTGACATGTATTATCCTTTTTCAATGACATTCTTTAGTCAAAATTCGGAATAACTTATGTTGTATATCTATAGCTTTTAGAACCTTATTGGACTATCCGTGAACAACTCACCAATGTTTCAAGTTGATGTGTTTTAGAGCCCATCTGTATCGTTTCTGAACGAAATAACTTTAGTTGTACACTAGACAACGACTGGATCTGCCATTGCATAGCTTCTCCTGATTCGGTAGTTACAGTAACCAGATTGCCGTCTTTATTAATATCCCATTCTCCCTTAATAGAAAAAGCCCCTTGAGTCAGGCTAAACATATTGTCTCCCTGAAAGGTATAAATTTCTGTATTGGTAGAGTTTTCTTTGTCTACCAGTTTATTATTGGTAAAGGTATTATTCGTGATTATAGTACTTTTCCATATTCCTGACAACAGCCGATTGTTAACCGTAGTTGTAGTTGAATAGGTATTCATCACTGGACTAACTGCTGTTAGGAGAACCACTAGTGATATTGGAAGAAAAAGCAATGGTGTTTTCATACTAGTCCTTTATTTTTTCCCTATATAACGATTAAAAGGCAAAGGTAGATGTTAATGCCCGTGACAGAAGGCAAAGCTTGAGGTGATGTATGACTCTGTATTGATACAAAGCAGAACAGTATTGCAGGTGTATTATAGCGGTTTGCCATAATGTGCTGATTTTTAGTGTGTTTTAAGAGGAGTTGTGAGTTTTTTAAATTATTTTAAGTATGTATGATTCATAGAAATTTTGTCTAAAAGTGTTTTGGAATCATGCTCTTTATATAAGCTATACCAGTCTTTCTTTTTACCGGAGGACTTCTAACTTCTAAAAGGTTGATGTATCAAAAGATGCCTTGTGAAATAACTATTTTAAACATGTGTTTAAAATAGTTTACTTAATATTTGTTTCTTTCGTTAACCTTCTCTTATATTTGATTCCAGATACTAAAATGAGAACTCAGAAGGAGCCTACTGAATGCCTGAAATAAATAAAGATACAGAAGCCAAAATAAAAGAAGCAGCAAAGCGGATTTTTGTTCAAAAAGGATTTGATGGAGCAAGAGTACGGGATATCGCAGAAGAGGCAGGAGTAAATATTGCGTTGATGAATTATTATTTTCGCAGCAAAGAGCAGTTGTTTGAACAGATATATACCGAAGTATTCACTGGGTTCTTTAATCGTATTTTATCTATACTCAATGAAGAAACTCCGTTTGAAGTGAAAATATGGCAATTAGTTGATAAATACATAGATTTCTTATTGGAAAACGCTATGGTGCCTTCTTTTGTACTATCGGAATTGACCCGAAATGATGGACAGATATTTAAGAAATTTAATGTAAGTGGAGTGATACAAAATGCCTATTTTACCAAACAGCTCAAAGAAGAAATAGAGAAAGGAAATTACCGGGATATTGAGCCATTACAACTTATTATGACGATATTGGGAAGCATGGTTTTTCCGTTTATTGCCAAACCTGTTGTACGATATATTGGAGATTTGGATGAAAAAGGATTTCAGTCTTTTGTTATGGAGCGCAAAAAGATTATCCCTGTTATGATTATGGCCTACTTACGAACTTAGTAAAATTTTTTATAGTGAAGTTAAACAAATTTTTAAAATGATATTTTAATGACATGTATTTATGGTAAGACTCTGGTTTTTGTTAGTAAGCAGCTTTGTCTGTTTGGCTGGCCAGGCTCAGCAAACAATCACATTGGAACAATGTTACGCCTCTGCCCGTGAAACGTATCCATTAATTAGTCAGAAGACTTTGCAGGAACAGATAGGCAGTCTGAATGTAAAGAGCATTCAAACTAATCGGTATCTGCCACAACTGGCTATCAATGGACAAGCTAGCTGGCAGAATGAAGTGACACAACTTCCCGTTCATATACCCAATGTTGAAATTACCCCTCTCAGCAAAGATCAGTACAAACTGACCCTTGATGCGAACTATATATTATTTGATGGGAGTACCGCTTCTGCCCAGACCCAACTTCAACGGGCAAGTGTAGTGGTAGAGCAGCAGAAAATAGAGGTAGAGCTAAACAAACTAAAAGATCAGGTAAATGTCTACTATCTCAATGCATTGTTGCTTGATGAGAATATTGCCTTGACAAAAGTTCTTCAGGAAGATCTAAAGGCTCGTATGGATAAACTTTCCGCAGGTGTAAAGTATGGTACCAGTATCCAAAGTAATGTAGATGTGTTGCAGGCAGAATACCTGAAAGCAGACCAGCGACTCATTGAAATGGAGGCTTCACGAAAGGGATTCCGGGATATGCTGGCATTGCTCACAGGACTTTCTATAGATCAGAATACCACATTACAGATGCCGCAGACAGCTATAGTTTCGCAAGAAATCAAACGTCCCGAAAGCCAGTTGTTTAACTATCAGAAGACCATATTTGAGTCTCAGACTCGCCTGATCAACAGTAAGAGTACCCCACGTATCAGTGCTTTCATTCAAACAGGTTATGGCCGTCCTGCACTTAACTTTCTCAGCAATGAGTTCAAAGGCTTATTTATAGGAGGTATCCGGCTCAATTGGAATCTATCCAATCTGTATACAATGAAAAATGAAAAGTCTGTGCTGAGACTGAACCAGCAGCTGATCGATAGCCAGAAAGGTGTTTTTGATAAAAACCTGACTATACAGCTTCGTCAGCAGCAAACTGAGATTGACAAGCTACAAGGTTTGATTACCAAAGATAATGAACTGGTTGCCTTACGATCCCGCATCAAAACAACTTCTGCTGCTCAGCTTGAAAATGGTGTGACTACTGCCAGTGATTATGTAAATGATCTAAATGCTGAAAATCAGGCGAAACTAAATCAGAAAATACATGAATTTCAATTGCTGATGGCTCAGATTACCTATCGAACTGTCACTGGAAATTAAGCTATCTATCGGAATACAAAACATACTCATCTTTCTATGAAACGGATTCTTCTCATATTTCTTCTGGTTGCAATTAATTCCTGCAATAAGAGTGCGGATATATCGGATGCATATGGCAACTTTGAAGCTGTTGAGACTATTGTCTCAGCAGAAGCTACCGGAGAACTTACTTCTTTCGCTGTAGAGGAAGGTCAGTCGCTTGAAGCGGGCAAGCAGGTGGGTCAGATTGACACTATACAACTTTCTTTGCGAAAAGCGCAACTGGAAGCAAGTCTGAAAGCTATTGCCAGTAAAACGCCAAACATTGCTTCTCAGTTATCGTATTTTGAAAAACAGATCAGTGTATCTCAGCAACAACTGGATTATCTGCAAAAAGAAAAAGCTCGAACACAAAATCTGATTGCTAGCAATGCAGCACCTACCAAACAACTGGATGATATTAACAATCAGATCGAAGCTGCTCAGAAGCAGATCGCATTGATTCGTCAACAACGGGAGGCACAATTTTCAGCCCTTTCTACTCAGAAGAGTGGTATCACATCCGAAGCACTACCCATGCAAAAGCAGATAGAGCAAACCGAAGATCAGATTCGAAAGTCGACTATTCTGAATCCCTCAGCCGGAACAGTTACCGTAAAACTGGCAGAACCACATGAAATCGTTAGTTATGGAAAACCTTTGTACAAGATTGCAGACCTGAATACCATTATCCTCAGAGCCTATGTAAGTGGTGATCAGCTTGTCAACGTCAAGGTAGGGCAGCAGGTAAAGGTGTTGGTTGATGCTCCTGATGATACCTATAAAGAGTATGCAGGTACAGTTTCCTGGATATCCAGTAAAGCGGAGTTTACTCCCAAAATTATCCAGACAAAAGAAGAACGGGTAAACCTGGTCTATGCGATGAAAATCCTTGTAAAAAATGACGGCGGTCTGAAGATTGGCATGCCCGGCGAAGTGAGGTTTGCTGTAAAATAAGTTGATCGGAATCCACGACAAAGCTTTGCTTGCAGTGAATTCCGATAAAAAAATGTTTTGCTGTGAGTTATGCGCAATAAAACTTTTGCTGTGAACTATGCACATGAGAAAAAATGATCGGAACTCTGGTCAAATAAAAAACTGCTGTGAGTTATGATCAAAACGATCTTTAACGGAGGGGCAATTCATACAGACCCAAACAAAAGCTTTGCCTTGAATTATGCGCATGCAACATAGATGTTGTAAACCAAGCACAAAGACAATTTTAACTGGAAAAGAAAACTATACATGGGTTCAGACATATGAATGCTATCATAGTAGATAATATTAGTAAAGCGTATGGCAACATCCAGGCTGTCAGTAATGTATCTTTTGAAGTCAGAGAAGGAGAGTTGTTTGGACTGATTGGGCCTGATGGCGCAGGGAAGACAACCCTATTTAAAATGCTGGTTACGCTCTTATTTCCGGATCAGGGGAGAGCAGTGGTTAATAGAAAAGACATTGTCAAAGACTTTCTGCAATTGCGTACACAAGTAGGGTACATGCCTGGAAAGTTTTCCCTATATCAGGATCTGACCATTGAAGAGAATCTGGACTTCTTTGCTACTGTCTTTGGAACATCTATTCAAGAAAACTATGATCTGATTAAAGATATTTATGTACAGATAGAGCCCTTTAAAACAAGGCGTGCTGGCAAGTTGTCTGGTGGGATGAAGCAAAAGCTGGCGTTGTGTTGTGCTCTGATTCACAAACCAGAAGTATTGTTTCTGGACGAACCCACTACAGGAGTGGATGCTGTGTCCAGAAAGGAGTTCTGGGATATGCTGAAAAGCCTGAAACAACGGGGACTAACAATTCTGGTTTCAACACCCTATATGGATGAAGCTGGTTTGTGTGACCGGATCGCTTTAATGCAGGGAGGAAAGATTCTCGCAGTAGATACGCCACAAGACATAACTAAACTTTTTCAACGGCCCTTATTTGCTGTAAAAGCAGCTGAAACCTTCCGTTTGATTCAGGATTTGCGCAACGCATCTTTTACCCATTCCTGTTATGCATTTGGTGAATACCTGCATCTGGCATTAGAACATGAAATAACTTCTAGCGATATCGAAACCTACCTGGCCTCTCATAATCATAGACAGATTGATATTAAGCGCGTTGATCCAGGTATTGAAGACTGTTTTATGGATTTAATAAGTCAGACAAGTGTACCTGCACAATCTTAAACAACTCAGTGTATGAAGGCTGTAATTACCAATAAGCTCACGAAAAAGTTTGGCGATTTTATTGCTACCAACGCGATCACTTTTGAAGTAGAGGAAGGAGAGATATTTGGGTTTCTGGGAGCAAATGGAGCAGGCAAGACTACCGCTATGCGCATGCTGTGCGGGTTGTTAACTCCTAGTTCGGGAGAGGCTCAGGTAGCTGGCTTTGATGTATATACACAGACAGAAAAAATAAAACAGAATATTGGGTATATGAGCCAGAAGTTTTCCCTATATGAAGACCTGACCATTCGGGAAAATATCAAGTTCTATGGTGGAATATATGGATTGCGTTTAGCTGATATCAATGACAAAACAGCTGGTATTCTGGAAAAGCTGCAATTACAAAACGTGGCCGATGCTTTAACAGCTTCATTACCTCTGGGATGGAAACAGAAACTGGCTTTTTCGGTTGCTATGTTGCATCAGCCCAAAGTTGTCTTTCTCGATGAACCTACTGGTGGTGTTGATCCCATTACCCGACGACAGTTTTGGGAGATGATCTATGAGGCTGCTTCCCGAGGCACGACCATCTTTGTTACAACCCACTATATGGATGAGGCCGAATACTGTAATCGGGTTTCCATTATGGTAGATGGAAAGATACAGGCACTGGATACACCCAAAGGCTTAAAAGAAACTTACAGGGTCGATTCTATGGATGGAGTTTTTCAGATTCTGGCTCGTGGTACATCAACCAAATAATTCTGTATTATGAAACGATTTCTCGCATTTGTTAAAAAGGAATTTTTCCATATTCTGCGTGACAGACGTACCTTGCTGATTTTGTTTGGTTTACCGTTTGTACAGGTATTGCTATTTGGTTTTGCTCTAAGCAATGAGATCAAAAATGCTAACATTGCTATTCTGGACAATGATAAGAGCTTACATACACAACAGATCACAGCTCGTTTACTCTCTTCCGGATACTTTCAGGTATATCAGAATCTTTCTTCTTACAAAGAAATAGATCAAACCTTCCGTAAAGGAGTAATTAAGATGGTAGTGGTATTTCCTACTCAGTTTAGCTATGACTATGAACATGGCCGTACCGCTCAGATACAGATCATTGCCGATGCTTCTGAACAGAATACGGCTATCTCACTCACCAACTATGCCTCTGCTATTATTCAGAGCTATACAACCTCTGTAGCAGGGTCAATTGCTCCGATGTATATTGATGTCAATACCCGAATGGTTTTCAATCCGGAACTAAAGGGAGCTTTTGTCTTTGTGCCTGGTGTGATGACATTGGTATTGTTGCTGGTTTCTGCTATGATGACTTCTGTGACAATAGCCCGTGAAAAGGAAATGGGAACCATGGAAGTATTATTTGTTTCTCCCCTGAGTCAATGGCAGATTATTTTAGGGAAAGTAATTCCTTATCTGGCATTATCCTTTGTAAATGGTTGTGTGATACTGATTCTAGGTGTGTTTTTGCTGGAATTACCTATGAATGGCAATCTCCTGCTGTTATTACTGGAGACCTTGCTCTTTATTTTTCTTGCACTATCCATTGGTGTATTTATTTCTTCTTTGACAGATTCACAACTGGTAGCCATGTTTGCGTCAATGGTGATTATGCTTCTGCCAACGATTTTCCTTTCGGGATTTATATTTCCAATAGAAAGTATGCCCAAGGGACTACAAGTGATATCGAATGTCATACCCGCAAAATATTTTATAAGGATTGTCAAAAATATCATGATCAAAGGAATTGGGATGAAAGCCGTAGCACTGGATACATTGGTACTAGCTGCAATGGCTTTGTTCTTTATTGGATTGAGTATTCGCAATCTGAAAACACATCTGGCCTAAATAGAGAATATCATGAGAAAGATACTTTTTATAGTTGAAAAGGAGTTCAAACAGATTTTCCGGAATGTGGTACTACTCCGCATGATGATGATTGCTCCTGTCATGCAACTGGTCTTGTTGTCACTGGCGGCCAATTTTGAAGTCAAGAATCTGAAAATTGCTGTGGTAGATCAGGATCATTCTACCTTTTCCAGAAGACTGGTAAGTAAGTTTCAGTATATTGATAATTTTAAACTGACTGGTTTTACTCCCAGTTACAAGCTAGCTGAAGAACAGTTATTACTTGACAAGGTAGATATTGTATTGGCCATTCCTGCTCATTTTGAACGGGATTTGTATCGTGATAATCGATCAGGTGTCCAACTGATGGTAAATGCCATTGATGGTTCCAAGGCTGGAATTGCCAGTGGATATGCGGCAACTATTATTCAGGATTTTAATGGGGATATCCGGATTGAGAATGTTCCTATGCGAAAAGGAGAAGTCCAGCAGGTAGATATTGTAAATCAGTACTGGTATAATCCCCGGCTCGAATACCGTACATTTATGGTACCTGGAATTTTGTTTGAGTTATTATTACTGGTAGGAGGGTTAATTGCAGCCTTGAATATCGTACGTGAAAAAGAAATGGGAACCATGGAGCAACTAAACGTAACACCTATTCAGAAGCATGAATTTATACTGGGTAAACTAATTCCGTTTGTAGTCATTGGATTAGTGCAGTTTACGTTAGGTCTGATTGTAGCAAAGTTTATCTTTCGTGTGCCAATGGAAGGAAGCTTGTTATTGCTATATGTGTTTGCACTACTCTTTCTGATCTTATGTGTAGGGTTAGGATTGTTGATTTCTACTATTTCTGATACCATGCAGCAAGCCATGTTTGTTGCCTTTTTTATGCTGGTACTGTTTATCCTGCTTAGTGGATTGTTTTCACCCACCGAAAATATGCCTCAGTGGGCACAATGGCTGGATACGATTAATCCATTAAAGTATATCATAGAAGTAGCCCGAAATACCATGCTCAAAGGAAGTACCTTTGCTGATGTTCGGTCACATTTCTTTGCTTTACTAGCAATTGCACTGGCAATAAATGGTCTGGCTATCTGGCGCTATCGTAAAACGGTGTAGCTTTATTTAGAAACCTGGCTACGCAAAAAATCTCTGAATGCATCCGAATTATAATCGGCCATTCCGGAATGTTTCAGAACCAGCTTGCCACTGGCACTAATCACAAAAGTAACAGGGATAGATTCGGAGGCATACATCTGTGGGATAGCCTTGCTGGTAAGCTGATAGACTGGAAAAGTGTATTCCTTACGTTTGATAAACTTTTGCGCTTTAGTTGGATTTTCATCTACGGAGATCATCACAAAAGCTATATCCTCAGATTTGACCTGCTCATATAGTTTTTGAATACCTGGCATCTCTGCAATACAGGGAGGACACCAGGTTGCCCAGATATTCATAAAGATTACTTTCCCCTTCAACTCTTTCAGTGATATATCCTTACCATCAAGCGTTTGAAGATTTACATTATAGTCTGCATCCGGAGAAGAGTCTGTCTGGTTTTGCTCTGTATCCGCTTTGATGATACCTGTTGCCAGAATCATTCGTTGTAAACCTCCTATGGTTTCTGTATGCCAGCCCGTTAAATATAAGATTGCAGGTATACCTAGTAATAGTGTCCATTCAAAGGCAGGGTGTTTGATAATGCGGAGAAGGTTCATAGTCAGAGACAAAACAATCTTAAAAGTAACAAAAGTAATTTGATAAGTCGGTCTAATGCGTATTTTTGCTAAATCTTTACATATAATCCTGTTTAACGATGAAAAAGTTCGTATTTGCCGCCTTGACATGCCTGTCAGGAATGGTGGTACAGGCTCAGGAGAAGTCTGCTACCTTTGGTGAATCTTTTACCCCTCAGAACGTAATTCCTGTTAACCAGCTTGCCCAGGCTGTAGAAGGGAAGGACTCTGCTTTTGTCCAGACAGAAGGAATTGTAAAGGAAGTATGTCAGAATAAAGGTTGCTGGATGCGTGTAGATGCAGGAAATGGACAGGAAATGTTAGTTCGGTTTAAAAACTATTCATTCTTTGTTCCCAAAGATGCTGCTGGAAAAAAGGTGATTTTGAAAGGAAAAGCATTTGAACAGAAAACCTCTGTGGCTGAGTTACGTCATTATGCTGAAGATGCAGGAAAGTCTAAAAAGGAGATAGCTAAAATCAAAAAGCCAGAAAAGTCTGTACGTTTTGTAGCAGATGGAGTGATTCTGGAATAATTTGAGGCAAGACTTTTTTAGATAAAGCAGAATGTATTCTTTTCTGCTTTATCCATTTCTCAACTTTCAGCGATTTGGGTAATTCTTTATAAAACGCCTTCTACACCCAAACCAAACAAGGCAAAGTCGTATTTGACCGGATCATTGGCATCAAACTGAGAAAGCTTTTGTGTAAGTTCTACGGCAGTCTGCCAGTCTAGTTGCGGACGTTGAATGAGTTTTAAATGTCTGGCTACACGTTCAACATGTACATCACAGGGACAAACCAGTTGAGAAGGTTGTATGCGTTTCCAGATACCAAAGTCAACGCCTTTATCATCTGTTCGGACCATCCAACGCAAAAACATATTCAGTCGTTTACAGGCTGATTTTGCAGCAGGAGTAGATATATGTTTACTTGTTCGGGCAGGTGCAAACTCCAGACTGAAAAACAGGTTGCGAAAACCAATCAATGCTTTTTCTGTAGTTTTGTCCTGATCGGTAATAAAACGGGCAAATGCATCTTCCAATGAATCATGCTGTTGATAAAACTGCCTGAGAAATTCAATAAAATAGAGTGTATCTGTTGCATTGAATGTCCGATGTTTGAATGACAGAAAACGTTTCAGGTCAGTCTCCTGATGATTGCGGATAAATTCATACGGCGTATCATCCATTAGACGCATTAACTCCAGACACTTATTGATAATGGTTTTGCGTTGTCCCCAGGCTAATACTGCGGCAAACAAACCTGCAATTTCAATGTCTTGTTTGGTTGTATAGCGATGGGGAATGCTAATCGGATCATTGGTGATAAACGCAGGTCGGTTATATTCAGCGACCTTCTCATCCAGAAAAGATTGTAAATCAACTTGCAAGGTAAGCTTACAGATAAATGGTTTTTAATCTTCAAAGATAAGCAAAACAAAGCTGGATATGAGTATAGAGAATTAAATAAGGTAAAACCTTGTTTTCTCTACATTGGGAGATTCGATAAATACCCGTAATTTCGCACATTGGGAAAAGTCAGCGGTGGTTTTAAAACCAAAAACAATATCTATCAAAACGCAAAACCTATAGTTCATCCATACATATGATTGAAGAAAAGAAAGAATCGACGGAGAAGTCGTTGAATTTTATTGAAGTTATTGTTGAAGAAGATATAAAGACCCAAAAACATGCTGGTCGGGTGCATACTCGTTTCCCTCCGGAGCCAAATGGCTATTTGCATATTGGGCACGCAAAATCCATTTGTCTGAACTTTGGTCTGGCTGATCGTTATAATGGAAAAACCAATCTGCGTTTTGATGACACCAATCCGGTAACTGAAGAAACAGAATATGTAGAGTCTATTAAGAACGATGTCAGATGGTTAGGTTTTGAATGGGAAAATGAATTTTATGCTTCTGATTATTTTGATCAGTTATATGAGTATGCTGTAAAGCTGATCCAAAAAGGATTGGCGTATGTAGATGAGCAGACTTCTGAGCAAATGGCTGCTCAGAAAGGAACACCTACAGAGCCAGGAAAAGAAAGTCCATTCCGGAACCGGTCTGTAGAAGAGAATCTGGATTTGTTTGAACGCATGCGCAAAGGAGAGTTTCCGGAAGGAAGCCGGGTATTGCGTGCCAAAGTAGATATGGCATCCCCTAATATGTTGCTACGTGATCCAATCATTTACCGAATCAAATTTGCCCATCATCACCGTACCGGAGATAAATGGTGTATTTATCCGATGTATGACTTTGCCCATGGACAATCAGATTCTATTGAGCATATTACACACTCAATCTGTACACTGGAGTTTATACACCATCGCCCACTGTACGACTGGTTTATTGAGAAACTGGAGATATTTCCATCACAACAAATTGAATTTGCCCGTTTGAATCTGACCTATACAGTGATGAGCAAGCGGAAACTATTGCAACTGGTAAATGAAAAATTCGTTACCGGATGGGATGATCCCCGAATGCCAACGATTTCCGGTTTACGCAGACGTGGGTATACACCTGCTTCTGTTCGTGCCTTTGCGGAGAAAATAGGGGTTGCCAAACGTGATAACCTAATTGATGTATCTCTGTTGGAGTTCTGTGTTCGGGAAGATCTCAATAAGATTGCTACCCGGGTAATGGCGGTGTTAGATCCTTTGAAAGTAATAATTACCAACTATCCGGAAGGACAAACAGAAGAGCTACACGCAGAGAATAATCCGGAGGATGCAGAAGCTGGACACCGGACTGTTCCGTTTTCACGAGAATTGTATATCGAGAAGGAGGATTTCATGGAGAATCCGCCTAAGAAATACTTCCGTTTGTTTCCAGGAGGTATGGTTCGGTTGAAACATGCTTATATCATTCGTTGCGACGAGGTGGTTAAAGACTCCAATGGAGAGGTTACAGAACTGCATTGTACCTATATTCCAGAAAGTAAAAGTGGTTCGGATACATCTGGTATTAATGTGAAAGGTACTTTGCATTGGGTATCAGTGCCTCATGCGGTAGAGGCCGAAGTGCGTTTGTATGATCGGTTGTTTACAGTAGAAGATCTGGCTGCAGACGAAAGAGACTTTAAAGAATTAATTAATCCTGATTCTCTGCAGGTGATTGAGAAGGTATATGTAGAACCTTGGTTAAAACAAGCTACTACCAAAGATCACTTCCAGTTTATTCGAAAAGGGTATTTCAATCTGGATACAGATAGTACTTCCGAAAAACTAATCTTTAACCGGACTGTTACCCTGAAAGATACCTGGACAAAGACACAGGATAAACAATAATAAAGCCTTTTTATAAGTACAGACGCCTGATGGATTTGTTCCATCAGGCGTTTCTGTTTTCAGATACTTATTTATGTACTGTTTTAGTGAAAAATGTAAAATCTAATCTGTTGGAAATCCGTATCTTAGCTTACCTTTAGCTGATTATTTACCCATACTCAGAATACTGGACAGGTTTGTCCGCTCGTTATGCTACTAAGAATCGGAATTCTATTCATTTTTTCTCTTTTTGTTTCTACCGTTTATAGTCAGAATAAAGCATCCGAAAAAGCTTATAAGAAAGCTATTTCTTATTTTAACAAGGGACAGGCCGTTGAAGGCTTTGACTACCTCCAAAAAGCACTGAAGGCTGATTCTACTCATAAAAAAGCTTTGTATGCATTAGGCTACTATCAGTTTCAGGCCCAAAAATATGATAGTGCGCGTATGGCTTTTGATCGGTTGATTGTGCACTATCCCAAGGATACCAGCTTTTATCACTATAGAGCTCTTACCCGTTTATATACAGAAGATTATACAGGAGCAGAAAAAGATTTTCAGCATGTATTATCCATCGATCCCAAAGACGAAACTGCCTGGAATGATCTGGGTTATCTGTATTATCAGTGGGGAAAAGAAAAAGAAGCCAATGAAGCCCTGGACCACTCCATTTCTGTTCGACCCAGCCGTAGCGCCTGGTACTATAAAGCTTTGTTAGCCTATGAGCAGGATGAAAAAGCGAAAGCGAAAGACTATGTGCAAAAGGCTTTAGTACTTGATCCAACCTATCCCAATGCACTACGATTGAATGCTACTTTGCTGGCTGAAGATAAGAAATATCCGGAGGCTGTTAAAATCTATGAAGGATTATTACAGGCTGGAGAAATAGAAGATGAGGACTTTTTAGATTGGGGAATGATTTATTATCGGCAAAAAAAATACGAAGATGCGCTATACTATTTTGACTTGCCAGACTCTACCGATAATGCCAATCTGTTATATTATAAAGGATTGACACAATACCGTCTGAAAAAATATCCGGAAGCACTCACCTCACTGAATCAGGCTACACAGGAACTGGATAGTGAAGATGAAGAAAATGCACCAATTCTGTATGACCTCGCTATTGTAAAATTTCAGGCAGGAAGCCGTAAAGAAGCCGTAGAGGATTTTCTTCATTCTATATATCTGATGCCAGAGATTGCTCAGCAAAGAAACCAGGTTGGTGATACATTGGAACTCTTGGGGAATGCTGTATTGCTTCTTAACCGATTGTATACTCCAGGGCAGTTGGATAGTGTACGAATCCTGGGTTATTATGACAGAGCGGATGCATTAGTAGAAGATGGAGATATCGGGGAAGATGCCTTACATTCCATCAATCAGGCAATAAGTTTGGATACACTTGGTTCAAATGCGTATTTCCTTCGTGCCAGGATTTACTATTTTCAGGAGAAATATGCAGAAGCTTTACGAGATATGAATAAAGTATTCCTGTTGAAGAAAAATACCCTAAAAAGTTACGAACATTATTGGCGGGGTTTGGTTTATAGTGCAATGGATGCTTTTGACAATGCGCTGACAGATTATAATAAGGCTATCCAGCTGGAACCAAACGAGTCTACCTATTATGCAGACCGTGCATTGGTTTTGTCAGCGCTAGGAGAAACTTCAAGTGCGCTTCAGGATATAAATCAGGCAATGCAATTGGAAAAGGAGAATGATCATACATATTTAATCCTCATACGGGCTAGTTTGCTGAATGATGAAGGACAATACGAACAAGCTATCAGGGACTGTGATACTGTCATTACAGCTCAGCCAGAGAATGCGCTGGCTTATTGTATGAGAGGGTTTGCGCACAAAGGGCTGAGACAAACTCCCAAAGCCCTGGCTGATTTTACCAAAGCTTTATCGCTGGAACCTGACATGGAGGAGGCAAAGGCTGGACTGGAAGATCTGGATGGACAATAAGCTAAGAATTTATTTCAGAGTGGCATCTAGTTTATCTTTAATCGCCTTTGTCCAGATTTTATACCCTTCCCAATTCTGATGCAGTTGATCTTCTGCAAACAAGCTGGCATTGGGTTTTCCATCTGCACCTAAATAAAGTGAGGCTGTTTCGATGAAATAGGTATTTGGTCTGGATTGGCAAAATTGTTTTGCCATAGCATTTACTTTCTGAATTTTCGGCCATTCCGTCCAGCGACTATTGGTAGGGGTAATTTCTATAAAGTAGATGGGTTTGTCAGGAAACTTATTTCGTATCGTGTGATGAATATACGTAAATAGATTTAGTACCTCTTCAGGTGTTTTATCTGTTATTTTTCCCGAAATATCATTGGCAACAAAAACAACTACTGCTCTGAACTGATGAGGATACACTATTCGTTTGATATAATACGCAACATCTGACATGGTTGAACCTCCAAATCCACGTTGAATTACCGGATAAGGTGCCATATCCTTTTCTATAGTCTTCCAAAGTCGTATGCTTGAACTTCCGGTAAACAGGATAGCATTCTCCGGATATTTTTCGGTTGAGTCCAGTTTCTCGAATTCCTGAATATCTTTTTCCCAGCGAATAGCTGTAAGCTCATACTTTTTTAATGGAGAAGAACATTGAAAAAGTAGTATACAGATTAGTAAAAGGAAGTAGAAATGTCGCATCATCATATTGGGTTTCATGTCTTAGTATAAGCAGATTCCATCGATCCTGTCAGGAGGGTAAGAATGCTTTTATATCTTGAATCCACTCCTCTTTATATTTTTTTAGATAATTGTCATGTCCGGCTAACGGATAGGTTCGCAGTATTTTTTGTCCCTGTAAGTTAGCATATATATCATTAATCTCCTGTCTACTCACATTGGCATCTTTTTCTCCATACATAAGTAGAGTAGGGCAATGTATGTTTTTGGCATATTTCGTTGGATTGTGTCCAAATGCCCAAAAACCATTCTGAATGCCTCCCCAGAATACCAGTAAGCTTGCCATTGGAAAAGGAGGAACATGCATGTTATCAAAACGTGCAGCTGTAGTCTGATACATTGATCCAAACGGACATTCCAGAATAATTCCTTTAGGCTGTAATGAAAAGTCATAAAAGGCTTTCATAATAGCTACTGCACCCATCGAGGTGCCAAACAAATAAATATTTTTCTCACCCTGATTTTGAATGTACTTTACACTTTCATATACATCGGCTGCTTCATCAAAGCCAATGGTTGTCTGACTACCTGCCGAACCACCGGAGCCTCTGAAGTCTAGTAGAAAGACGCTATAGCCTAACCTCATAAATTCACTGGCTTTATCAAGTAGCAGGGATTTAGCTCCGGAATATCCATGAAACAGAAGGACTGTTCCTTTGGATTTTGTTATCGGAATGTACCATCCTTCCAAAGGGACCGTACTTTTTAGTTGAACAGTCTGATAGTGTAAAGGAGGATGTACCTGGTTTTGAGGTCGTGGATTATCTACTCCAAAGGCCAATGCATTGAGTTTTTCTGTAACTGATAACTTGCTGGGATCTTTGGTTTTAACAACTGCCCTGTCTGTGAAATGGGTGAATTTATAGGCGTGAATAAAGGCAACCAGATTCATACCTGCAAACACAAATAGAATTGCCCAAAAATACTTTTTAGTAGTTTTCCTGCGGATCATATAGAACCGATGTCTTTTTGATTACTGTTCATACTATTTTGTAGATGCTTTTTTCCACAGATAACCCGTCCATGCAGATAATCCTCCAACCAATCCTCCTATCAAAGCTGTAACTATGAGTAAAATGGCTGAGTATTTAACGAAAAGCATTTCGGCGATTTTTGCTGACAAGATACTGTCATTCTGGATATCTGTAATAAAAGCCACGCCTAACCACAGAATAAAGATAGCTGCAAATCCTGCCAGAAAGGATTGTCGGGCTGAATTACCTTTCCAGAGTGTAAAGGCAAAAGCAACAGGAGCAATAATCCACCAGGGAAGAAAGAGCTGGAGCAGCAGTGATGCAATCAGAATAAGTACAAACAAAATCATGACAGAGTGAGTATAGTGACGCAGACGCTAAAATACAAGCTTCTTACTGAAGATAAAAGATAATGTATTTACTGCTTTACATAAAGTACAGATAGCATTTACTTTTTGTCTTTTATGGCTACTGTTAGTCGACTCACACACACCAGTTGATCTTTTTCATTGGTGATACGAATATCCCAAACATGAGTGCTACGTCCAATGTGTATAGGAGTTGTTTTGCCGTACACAAATCCTTCAGATACTGAACGTACATGGTTGGCATTGATTTCCAGACCTACCGCATATTGTTTGGTGGTATCCAGACAACAGTTAGCCGCTATGCTTCCCAATGTCTCTGCCAGTACAACAGAAGCACCTCCATGTAACAATCCCAGAGGTTGATGAGTCCGAAAGTCAACCGGCATTTTAGCAATGATGTAGTCAGCACCAATCTCTGTAAATTCAATACCCAAATGAGAAGACATGGTTTTTGCTCCCATTTGATTGAGGAACTCTATAGTAAGCTGAGAGGGAAATAGATTAGAGGGAGACTGCATGGTGTATTGGTTTTAATATTTGATAGTCAGTATTTTATGATATGATTTATTGAATATTGGCAATGCCTGTGAACACAAGTTTACAGACATATTTGTTAGATCTGAACACAATTTTATTTTTTTCAGAAAAAAGTGTAATTTCGCTGTCAAAATAAGCGAAAAGTAGTACAAAACCAATCCATTGAAAACCAAAGAAATATACTTGATCAGGCACGGTGAAACCGATTATAACCGGAAAGGCATCGTGCAAGGTAGTGGAGTAGATACTGATTTGAACGATTTAGGCCGTAGCCAGGCTCAGGCGTTTTTTGAAAAATATCAACACATTCCCTTTAAGAAGGTTTATACTTCTGTCTTAAAACGTGCCATTCAATCAGTATCCGGATTTCTTTCTTTGGGGCTTCCTCATGAAAAATATGCAGGACTGAACGAGATTTCCTGGGGACACCGGGAAGGGCAGCGAATCACTCCGGAAGAAGATGCCTATTATCATTCTGTTCTGGCCGCATGGGCTGATGGAGAAGATTATCTGCGGATTGATGGAGGGGAAAGCCCGGCAGATGTACAGGCCCGCCAAAAACCTGTTATTGATACCATTGTTTCCCGTCCTGAGGAAGATGTTATTCTGGTATGTATGCATGGCCGTGCTATGCGTATATTGTTAAGCATGTTGGCTGAAACGCCCTTGAAAGACATGGATCAGTATGAACATTCCAATTTGTGTTTATACAAACTGGAATACGATGGTAAAAAATTTACGATTGTTGCCCATAATGATATTCAGCATTTGCAAAAGCTGACACATTTCATGCATTAATTCTATACAGAGTAAATGGGCAGATGAATATATGAGTAAAATGAAAACAATCTTTTGAAAGTAGGATCTGTTATATTTATTCAGTTTTTCAGTATTCATCTAGTCTTTTTTACTTTGCTTACCAAACGTATTATTCCCTGTCTTGATATCAAAGATGGTCGTACTGTCAAAGGGACCAACTTTGTGAATCTGCGCGATGCAGGTGATCCCGTAGAGCTTGCCCAACGTTATGCCCAGGAGGGAGCCGATGAACTGGTATTTCTGGATATTACGGCTACAGTAGACAACCGTAAAACATTGATTGACCTGGTAACTCGGGTCGCTGCTGTTGTAGATATTCCCTTCACAGTAGGGGGAGGTATTGGCTCTATTGCTGATGTATCAGCTTTGTTGCAGGCTGGTGCTGATAAAGTTTCTATTAATTCGGCTGCTGTTCGTAATCCTACCCTTGTAGATGAACTATCAAGAGAATTCGGAAGCCAATGCATTGTAGTCGCCATTGATACCCGTAATGTAGATGGAGAAGAGATTGTTCATACACATGGAGGACGTAAGCCTACCGATAAACCTACCATTCCCTGGGCAAAAGAAGTAGAATCCAGAGGGGCTGGCGAGATTTTGCTTACCTCTATGGATACGGATGGCACCAAAGCCGGATTTGCCTTAGATGTGACCCGTATACTCTCCGAAGGTCTTCCCATTCCTGTGATTGCTTCGGGTGGAGCAGGTACAATGGAACATTTTAAAGATGTATTTACTGTAGGAAAAGCAGATGCTGCACTTGCTGCCAGTATCTTCCACTTTCAGGAAATTGAAATCCCTGTTTTAAAACACTATCTGCAGTCTGCAGGAATCACAATGAGACTGTAGGTAACCTATTTCCAGAATTTATTCAAACCGCTGATTTACTTTATATGACTATAAATTTTGATAAACAGAATGGGCTGGTGCCTGTAATTGTGCAGGATTCTGTGACACAAAAAGTCCTGATGCTGGGATATATGAACCAGGAGGCATACGAAAAAACGGTTCAGGAGAAAGTAGTAACCTTTTTTAGTCGCAGTAAAAACAGGCTTTGGACCAAAGGAGAAACTTCCGGGCATTTTTTACATGTCAACGAAATCAAAATTGACTGTGATCAGGATACTATTCTGGTTCAGGCCACTCCTGACGGACCTACCTGTCACACAGGTGCAGATACCTGTTTTAATGAAGAAAATAAACAGAAAGGATTGTTTCTGAATCACCTTCAATCCATTATCCGGCAACGTAAAGGAAACTCACCTGAAGAATCCTATACTGCCAAGTTGTTTGCCAGAGGAATTAATAAAATAGCTCAGAAAGTAGGGGAGGAGGCTGTAGAGATTGTAATTGAGGCGAAGGATGATAATCTGGATTTGTTTAAAAATGAGGCTGCCGATTTGCTATTTCATTTTCTGGTATTGCTTGAGGCTAAAAATGTAGATCTGGATGATGTAGTGGATGTATTACAGCAAAGACATGCTGCTAAGAAGTAAAATAGCGCAAATAACTAAGGTAATTCAATTGGGAAATCTGTAAGGCTACATCATAGGAATGGGCTTATTACAGGTTTTTTTGTCTTATTATATTTTCAGCTTCAGAGCGAAAATATAATGTGTATTTTATTGCTTCTTTATTTGTTAAATGAACTCCATCCGTTGTTTTATACTCTGAGCAAGAAGGAGTGGAAATATATGTGTAGTTTTTGTTGGGAAAATATTTTTGAAAGTTTTGACGAATGATTGTTGCTTTTGGTAAATTACATAAGCTTTGATTAACAGGCATTTCGAAGAAGGTGATTTTTGTGCCTTTTGATTCCAAGTACTTAATTGTTTTCTGTAATAATGTAAATCGGTCTTCTATTAATATAGTGTCAGGAGAGATAGAATATTGGGTGATTTGATTGTTTAACATTGTTTGAAATAGATCTTTATTGCTATTTACTTTGCTTGCTTTCATACTACCTGTAAAGGATTTGATTTTAAAAAGAACTTTTTTTGTCAGTTTCTGATTAACATAGACGCCTGCAATTCCAACAGGTTGTTTGTCATCTCTTAATGATGAAAATATTTTTTTACTGTAAAATGAAATTGGAGAAAATAAAGATGTTTCAAATTGATCATCTTTGGGTCGTAGTGCAACATTCATTTCAATAAAGACATTTTTAGGTAGGATATCTTTATGTAATACGAGATTTAGACCATCAAAAATACTAAGTCCAGAAAAAGCTATATTCGTAAGGTTTGGAATACTATCCATAATGAGTCTGTTAGAAAGGGAGGAGCCTATAATAACATTCTCAGAATTCTTCTTGTTGTATAAATAGTTTTGAGCTTTTACAATATTATCCTGCCATTGATGTTGAGAGGTATAAAAAGATTTAAAAAAATCAATACCTATCATATAGATAGCTAAGAGAAGAGTTGTTGTAAATAATATTTTACTTAACATACAATAATCAATAATGGCTAAAATTGAAAATAGATAAAAGATCCAGGCGATCCGCTATTTGTTAGTATTAGGAATAACAGAATACTATATATAATGAAGTCGTATTTAATCTGTTTTATAGAGAAGCGTTCCTTCACTAGGTAAAATAAGTGATAAAGAATTACTGGTAGGGAGTATAGAACAATATAGGTAACTAATGGCGGATTGTCTGCAAATGAATAATTGTTGTATACGCTTTGTAGAAATGCTATTACATGTTCAATTTTAGGCAGTTTAAAAAGTAGCCAGGCTAATGTTACAAAACTAAACACGAAAATCCCACTGAAAAGAGAGACTATCGGATTGGACTTCGTAGGAATATAATCTCTATACAATCTTTCAACAGCTAAGGCAGTTCCATGGAAAAGTCCCCAGATTGCATAACTCCAGGCTGCACCGTGCCATAATCCTCCCAATGTCATTGTAATAAGAAGATTAACATATGTGCGTACTTTGCCCTTTCTATTACCCCCTAAAGGTATATATAGATATTCTTTGAGAAATGATGATAATGATATATGCCATCTACGCCAGAACTCAGAAAATGAGGTAGATATATAAGGAAAGTTGAAATTTTCAATGAAGTTATAACCAAAAAGCTTAGCCATTCCAATTGCAATAATCGAATATCCCGCAAAATCTGCAAATATCTGGCAGCTATATCCAAAGAGCATAAATATGAGGCTAATTGAGGAAAAGCTTTGAAAATAAGGATATTGCATCCAAAATGTAAAGTCCTTAAGATTGTCTGCTACTACCATTTTTAAAAAATATCCGAGAATTAGATTTTTTACACAAGCATTCCAATTTATTGTTCCTACTTTTTTCTCTGATATTTGTGGTAAGAACTCATGAGCTTTTAGTATGGGACCTGATATTAAATGTGGAAAGAACGAGATGAAAAATATTGTTCGTTTTGCATGATTAGCCAATGAGTAATGATTGGAATCTCTAAAATATTGTTCTTTATAAACGTCAACAACTAGGCTAATACCCTCAAATGTAAAAAAAGAAATACCGATTGGAAGTGGAATTGTCAATAAAAAATGACCGATAGAATCATTGGTATTCAGAAAAGTAGATGCAAAAAGAGGACTGTATTTGAAAAAGGCAAGTATTATAAGATTAAATATAACCCCTGTTGTTGCTATTGTTTTACGCCTCTGAGGTATTCCATAAATAACATAGTAACTGGTTACTATATTTATGGTTGCAGAAAACAATAATAAGGAAAGCAGTACTGGTTGTTCGTAAGAGTAAAATATAAGGCTTGAAATAATAAGTATAGTAACCTGATATCTGGAAAAAATTGGGAGATAATATAAAATAAAAGTAATAAATAAGAGTATAAAAAAACTGCTACTGGTAAATAACATGAGTGTAGATCTAAATTAATCTGTAAAATATTCCTGTTTAGAGTAATTGGCCAATACCAAATAAAATTACAAAGAGTAATGTTGTCAAAGCCATTTGTTTCAGATAAGGATCTATATGACTGTCTTTAGATACTCCTCGGCCAATTTTAATAAGAAGAGGAGTGACAAGGAGAAAAAGAAACTGCCATGGACTATGGTAGGTTGCTAGCACATATATAATGGCCAAGAGCATAGCCAGAGACAATAATAACCAGTGATAAATGACAGCCTTATTACGACCGATACGGACAGGAATTGAAAACTTGCCTGCATTACGATCTGATTCAATATCTCTGATATTGTTTACATTCAATACACCTACTGAAAGAAAACCCGTTGCTGTGGCAGGTAGCAGATTAATCCAATCGATTGTGTGTGTATATAAATAAAACGTACCTAACGTAGCTACATACCCAAAGAAAATCAAAACGGAGATATCACCCAATCCTGCATAACCGTAAGGTTTTTTACCAGCTGTGTATGTAATAGCAGCGATAATAGATAAGATTCCTAGTCCAAAGAAGGTTACGAAGGTTCGTACTGGTGCATCTTTAAGAGCTACATAGAGAAGCCCAAGCCCGGTAAGAAGTGAGAGTACCGAGAATAAAATTACTGCATTACGCATGGCGTGGGATGAAATATGGCCTGCCTGCACTGCCCGCAGGGGACCTTTACGTTCTACACTATCCGCTCCATGAATGGAGTCACCATAGTCATTCGCAAGATTAGATAATACCTGAAGCAGTATGGTAGTCAATGCACATAAACCAAATACTACTCCATTAAATTGATGAACAGATGCTGCCAGAAAACTTCCCATTCCGATACTTGCCAGGGCTAAGGGAAGTGTACGTAAACGAAAAGCTGAAACCCAGGTACTTAATGATGCTGCCACGACTATAGAAAGTTGAAAATATCTTCTACAAAAAGTTACTGAAGGAGGGCTTTGTATTAAATATTTACCTCCTGTTTAAGAATACAAATTTGGGGACTTTTTTATCCGGATACAAATATTGCAGAATAGATACTGGAAACAATAGATGCTTGATAACTATATGTAATTGATTCTCTGGGATTAAGCTGATTTTTGAATGATTAGGTTACTTATTTGTACTTTTCTCATTAACAATATACCTGTTAAATACTATTCACTATGATCGAGCTCCTTGTCTTATGTGTGCTGTATGTTGTTATCTGGGGAATTCTGATTCCTGTACTGAAATACACCTGTGTGGGACTTCTGTATGTTTTGTTGGTTGGTGTATTTGTCTATGAAACCATCACCAAGAAAGATTGTACCTGGTTCAAAGAAAAGAGTTTAAGATTGTTTTATAAGTTGCGTTATCGAGCATAAAAAAACCTCCTGATAAGGGAGGTTTTCTTTTATAAAGTTAATTCTTTCTATGCACCTATGGCAGATAATAAATCCTTATCCAGAGGTTCTACTTTAGATGGATAGAATTTAACTAATTCACCATTCTCATTAATCAGATACTTACAGAAGTTCCAACTTGGTGCCTGATCATTCCAGCCATTCAAATCTTTTTTGGAAAGCCATTGATACAAAGGATGTTGGTCTTCTCCTGTTACAGAGATTTTTTCAAACATCTGAAATTTAACACCATAATTCTTTTTGCAGAACTCCTGGATTTCTCCATTTGAACCTGGTTCCTGTCCTCCAAAGTTATTAGCAGGAAAGCCAAGGATTACTACTTTGTCGCCATATTTTTCATGCAATTGCTCTAACGCTTCATATTGTTTGGTAAAACCACATTTCGAAGCTGTGTTCACAATCAATAACTTCTTGCCTTTATATTTTTTGAAGTCAATTTCTTTGCCATCAATGGCTTTCATCTTGAAATCATAAAATGATTTGGCTGGAGCCGATGCTGCCTCCGGGCGGGATTTTTGCTCCGTAAACATAAAACAGGAAGATAATATGATAAATGTGACTACTAAAAGAAGTGCTTTCATAAGTGTTTTTGATTTTAGAGTAAGTAGGTATATAACTTATAAGTAATCAAAAGGTTTCGTGGAGAGGCTTCGTTTGCAAAATAATACTTTTTTGGTAATAAAAGTTTCTTATTGTAGACTGCTTATTACTAATCTTTTCAAAAGTACATCAGGATTTCTTTTTCCATGCAATAGACAAACCCAAAATAACCAAGCCTGTTCCTATAAAAGTATACACCGTAATGGGTTCATTAAGCAGCCAAGAAGCATATACAAAACCGAAAATAGGACATAGGAATAGCCATAAAGAAGCTTTGATAGGATCTACTCTAAGTAGATAAAGCCATAGCTGAACGGCGCCAATTGAAACTACCACTGCCAGCCAGGCAATAGAACCCCAGAATGCTGTGTTATATTGATTGGTTGACCAGTTGGTCACTAGTAAGGTTACAGGTAATATCCACAAACCTCCAAATAAGACCTGCCAACCATTAATGGCAATGAGTGAAAGATTCCATTGGCGGCTGGAATAATAGATGGTTCCAATGGCATAGGAGAGCATACTTACAGCCAGAATCACAATTCCTTCCCATCGAGCATAGCTATTCTGTAGTAATGGATAGACAGCACACGATACACCTATCATTCCTAGAACCAATCCGGTTGCTTCCTGCCAGCGAATAGATCGGCGTAACCATAAAGCAGACAGTATGCTGATTAATAATGGGCTGGTTGCTGTAGATAGACTACCAATTCCGGCTGAGGCATACTGCATAGCCCATGAAAAACAGCCCAGGTAAATCGCTACATTGAGCAGACCATAGATGGCGAGTTGTTTCCATTCACGAGTGGTTGGTAATTTATTTTTCTGGATACCATAGGCAATGGATAATAGGAGTGCTCCTGCCAGAAAAAAACGGACATTGCTTAAAAACAGAGGATGTACTGACTGAATACCAAATTTAGTTGCAGCAGAAGCAGAGGCCCACAGTGCTGCAAAAAGAAGACCTGCAAAAAGATTTTTCATAGCGTGTATGGAATGCTCCACAAGAGTTGAGTCTCTTGTGGAGATTTGTAGGTATCCAGCTTTCGTAACTACATACGGTCTGGCACCTGAATACCCAGAAGATTCATACCTTTCTTAATTACTTTACCTACTTCCGCAGACAAAGCTACCCGAAAACTCATTTGTTCTGGAGTATCGGCTTTAAATATAGAACAAAGATCAAAAAACCTGTTGTAGCTTTTGGCCATTTCATAGCAATAGTTTGCAATAGTAGAGGGTGCATATTTATTACCCGCATCTTTTATCACATTAGGAAACTCACTAAGTAAAATAACAAGATCCTTTTCTGCTTCATGAAGAGTATATAATCCAGGAATATCTACTAGGATAAATTCCTGAGATTTGCGCAAAATAGTTGAGATACGGGCATGGGTATATTGAATGAAAGTAGCTGTATGCCCATGTAGGTCAATAGACTCTTCTGGATTGAATAGCATCCTTTTTACTGGATCCACTTTTAGTAGAAAGTATTTTAATGCCCCAAGCCCTAACATATTGAATAATTGAGTTCTTTCTTCCTCTGGAAACTCTGCTACTTTGCTTAATGCTTTAGAACGTTCTTCTGCCGTTTCTACCATTTCGTTCATTAGATCATCTGCATCCACTACCGTCCCTTCCCGTGACTTCATTTTACCTGAGGGCAGATCTACCATGCCATAGGAGAGATGATACAATCCATCAGAATAAGGACGACCTAGTTTCTTCAGAATTGAAAATAACACTTTGAAATGATAGTCTTGCTCATTTCCTACTACATAAACAGACTTGTCCATTGGGAAGTCTGTATGCTTTAAGTCTGCCAGACCCAAATCTTGAGTGATATATACAGATGTTCCATCTCCCCGTAACAAAAGTTTTTCATCCAGACCTAAATCGGTCAGATCAATCCATACAGATCCATTTTCTTTTTTAAAGAATATTCCTTTCTCCAGTCCTTCATTCACAATCCCTTTCCCTAGAAGATATGTATTTGACTCATAGTAAAACTTATCAAAATCAACTCCCATACGCTTATAGGTAACATCAAATCCCGCATATACCCAACCATTCATCTTTTTCCATAAAGCAACTGTTTCTGAATCACCTTGTTCCCACTTTACAAGCATTTGCTGAGCTTCTTTCATCAAAGGAGCTTGTTTCTCTGCTTCTTCTTCACTTATACCAGTTGCTTTTAGTTCTGCTATTTCTGCTTTGTATCTTTTATCAAATTCAACATAGTATTGCCCTACAAGTTTATCTCCTTTCGTATTAGAGCTTTCAGGTGTTTCTCCATTTCCAAACTTCTGATAGGCTAACATGGATTTACAAATATGAATCCCTCTGTCATTGACAATATTGGTCTTCATTACTTCATATCCATTAGCCTTTAGTATCTGAGCAATAGAATAACCCAAAAAGTTATTACGCAAATGTCCCAGGTGTAATGGCTTATTCGTATTCGGAGACGAATACTCTACCATTACCTTGTGTCCATTAGCAGGTTGAAATCCATAAGATGTATTTGCCTGTATAGATTTGAACAACTCAATCCATACCGCATCCGATAGTACCAGATTTAGAAAACCCTGTACTACATTGAAGCGGCTTACTGCAGTTCCTTTCTGCTGAAGATAGTCTCCCAGTTGCTGACCCACTTCTACTGGGCTTTTTCGGACTTGTTTGGCAATTTGAAAGGTGACAAATGTATGTGAACCTTCAAAGTCTTTCCGGGTTGCCTGAAGCAACACTTCTTCGGAAGGGACCTGAATGGAAAAAAGCTCACTAAGAGCCTGACTAATCTGTGTTTGTAAGGTTTGTTCGAGAGTCATGTCTGTTACTTTTCGAATCTCATACTCTACGAAGTGTTTCTGGAGTATGTACTAAATCGGAATAGTGTGTTTATAAAGTCCTTTGATTAAGCAAAGGACTTATTTGGAATGCAAAGATGATAATTTTATATGGATTTATCATGTAGTTGGGCTCTCTGTGACAAAAAATGGGCATATGATTGGATATTATACCATGATCTTACAAAACCTTTGGTAAAAGATAGGACCCAATGGCTATACCTATTAGTAGAAATGTCCTGTAATTTGTTTTAAAAGTTGTATTAGTTTGGGCGCAGTAGCCCGTTTTTAGTAATATTGTTTGATTGATTTCTTCTTAATCTACGTTTAGTAATCCCTTACAACTTTGCCAATCTCTATGAAAAAACTTTTAGTGGTCGTATCCCTGTTTGTTTTAACCCAGTTTGTGGCTGGTCAAAATGGTATTGATGTTAAAAAGCAATTTACGCTGGCTGCTCAGCAATATGAATTGTTGTTAAAGAGCCATCCTGATATTACTAAGTTCCCCCAGTCGTCCAATGCTGATGGCTCACCTCGGGATATGGCTTCTTCCTGGTGGTGTAGCGGATTCTTTGGTGGTTCCCTCTGGTATTTATATGAATACACCAAAGATCCCAAATGGAAAGATGCAGCTCACAAATGGTCGATGGCTGTAGAAAAGGAAAAGAATAACACAACTACTCATGACTTAGGATTTATGTTGTATTGCCCCTTTGGAAATGGCTACCGACTGACTAAAAATGAAACATACAAAGACATCATGCTGACTGGAGCTAAATCGCTGGCAACCCGTTTTCATCCGGAATATGGTGTGATCAAGTCTTGGGAGAAGTTTGCCAATTATGATTATCCAGTCATTATTGATAATATGATGAATCTGGAGTTCCTTTTCTGGGCTGCGAAAGAATCTGGTAATAAAGAGTTTTACAACATATGTCTTTCACATGCGGATAGTACTATTAAAAACCATTACCGGAAAGATAATAGCAGCTATCATGTAGTATGTTACGACAAAGGAGGAAAAGTACTGGCTAAAAAAACGGCTCAGGGTTATGCAGATGAATCTGCCTGGGGACGTGGACAATCATGGGGGTTGTATGGATATGTGGTCATGTATAGAGAAACCAAAAATCCGGTTTATCTGAAAGAAGCGGAAAATATTGCTGACTTTATTCTCAATCATCCAAACCTGCCAAAAGATAAGGTTCCTTACTGGGATTATAATGCTCCCAACATCCCAAATGAAGAACGGGATGCGTCTGCGGCTGCCATTGCTTCTTCTGCGTTGTTTGAACTAGCAGAGTATTCCAAAAAAGGAGATACGTATATAAAAAATGCCATAGAAATGCTGAAAAGTCTGTCTTCTCCTGCTTACCTGGCTCCTATAGGGAAAAATAATAACTTTATTTTGATGCATAGTGTTGGTCATAAACCACAACACAGTGAGGTAGATGTACCATTAGTATATGCCGATTATTATTATCTGGAAGGTTTATTACGCTATAATGCATGGCTTCAGAAGAAAAAAGGTAAAAAGTCATAATCAGCTTGTTAGCTGATCGAGTAAAATAAATCCGGATGAGAAGCATTACTTCTTATCCGGATTGTTCCATATTGCATATTGTGTGTATATGACACAAATCTATTTTGATCGACCATTTTGATTCTATTGCTTATCAATGACTACTTTTTCAAATCGCCTCTTTTTGTTTTTGAGTATTTTGTTTCTGCACATTCAATATAGTAATGCACAGAATGAAATCTATTTATTCTCCTATTTTGTTGATAATGGACAAGATGGATTACACTTTGCCTATAGCCCGGATGGACTAACCTGGCAGAAGCTTAATGATGGCAAATCGTTTCTACAACCTACTGTAGGAAAAGATAAGCTTATGCGTGATCCCTGTATTACTCAGGGAGCAGATGGAACCTATCATATGGTATGGACAAGTGGATGGAACGATCAGATTATCGGGTATGCGTCTTCAAAGGATCTGATACACTGGTCTGAACAAAAAGAGATTCCTGTCATGGTGCATGAACCTACAGCTAAAAACAGCTGGGCTCCTGAAGTATTTTATGATAAAAAAACTAAGCAGTTTCTGATTTTCTGGGCTACAACCATTCCCGGCCGGCATTCAGATATAGCTGATTCTGAAAATGAAAAAGGTTTAAACCATCGGATCTATTATGTGACCACAAAGGATTTTAAAACTTTCAGTAAAACCGAAATGTTTTTCAATCCAAATTTTAGTGCAATTGATGCCACAATTTTCCAGAAAGGCAAATGGTACTATATGTTTGTCAAGAATGAAAACCCCAATCCACCTCAGAAAAACATTCGGATTACTCGTTCCCGAAATGCTGCAGGACCGTATCCTGTCGAAGTATCAGGGCCAATCACTGGTAAGTATTGGGCAGAGGGCCCTTCTCCCTTGCAAGTAGGAGAATACACCTATTTATATTTTGATAAGTATACGCAGCATGCGTATGGAGCAGTGCGGTCATTAGATATGGAAAACTGGGAGGATGTATCTGATAAAGTTAAATTTCCTGAAGGAGTACGTCATGGTACTATGTTTACAGTGACTAAGTCTACTTTTGACCAGATGAATGCTTCTATTACTAAATAGGAACTTTATTTTATAAGAGGGATCAATCTCAGTCAGATAGAAGAAAAAGCCTAAGCTATTCAAATGTTATGGCAAGGAAGTTACTACAAATTTTTTTTTAGTAAGTGTAGGATTGCCTTACTGATTAGCTGAAAGATTGCGTTTTAATCACGATAGTTTTGTTTCGGTGCATTATTCACCGTAATTTCTATTTTGACCAGAACTCCGATTACTTTTCCTATTACACTTTATTCACGGCAAAATATTTTTCAAACGGAATTCTCGGCAAAACATCTGACTGTTATAGACTATGCATACAAGATTTGTCTAACATCAGTTGTAGGGAAAGAATAGTCAATCGCATTCATTGAGCAATTGTTTTAGTGTTTTTAACTTTAAACAATTGCTCAGGCGAGCTCAGAGTGTAACTTGAAATTGTATAATAATGAAGATAAAGACTCTAAGGAACGATAAATTAATGCACGGGTAGATTTTACTTTACCTATTTGCATAATATCCGTAATCTCTTGGTAACTGAGATTTTCGTAAAAGTAAAGGATAACAGCTTCTCGTTGTTTAATAGGTAATTTATTAAATACATTTTCTATAGTATGCTTTGTTTCCAGATTAAAATATTCAACAAAAGCTTCATTTTGAACCAGAAACTCTACTCCAAATCCATTGCCTTCTTCAATATCATCCAGATGCGAATGCTTTCCGTTTTTTTTAATGGCTCTGGTTAGTTTATTACGGACGCAGGTTAAAAGATAAAATTTTATGGATGTTGTTGATCCAAGGTTTTTACGGTTTTGAATTAATTCACAGAATAAATCCTGTATACAATCTCTTACCAGTTCACCATTGGAGGTGAACTGCCGACCATAGGTATATAATTTACCCACATATTGACTATATATAGTAGTCAATGCTTCATTACTGCCCATTCTAAACTCTTTCCAGAGTTGCTCCTCATCGTGTAAAGGTATTATCATATGCAGTAGGATTGTGTCATTTTTACACATTTTTATGTATAAAAAATAGCCGAAAAGGCTTACTACAAACCTATAGAATATTTTTTAAAAAAACTATGAATAGTCCTAGAAAAATAATTTCCTTGCTGACCGAAGCTATGTAAATAGTTTTATTTCACCTTGTTAAAGGTCAAATTATTGAGCTAGAAATACCCTAAATAAAATTATTTCCTTATACGATAAAATTTTTTTGAGTTTTGGTATGGGCATTTGAACACCTTGTGTCTTTCTATATATGAAACCGAGAAACTATGTATGTAAATCAGCTAAAAATTGACGAGTTGCTTGTTGATGAATCTTTTGTTAAGTGGATAAAAAATCCGGATGAACAAACGACTGTTTTTTGGGAGCAATGGTGTCTGATGCACCCCGAATATGAGAAAGAAGTATCAATTGCCAGAAATATAGTTAGTGGAATAACCTATGAGAAAACCTATGAACTGACAAAGTATGAATCAGATACTATGCTGGCCAATATTCTTCAGTTCGAGAGGCAAATGAGAATACCGGAAGCTTCAGAAGACAAAGAAAATAATAACATCTTAAGATTTAGACCTTCTATTTGGGTAGCTGCAGCTTCTATAGTAATTCTGATTGGTTCTGGTGTGAGTTGGTGGATGTGGTCTATAAGAGATTTGCAGGAACTGACCAGCAAGATTCAGCAAAAGAAAGTACGATTACCTGATGGTTCTGTAGTCACAATGAACTCTCAAAGTAAGCTGATCTATCCAGCTCAATTCTGGGGAAAGAGACGAGAAGTACAACTTGAGGGCGAGGCTTTTTTTGAAGTGGAAAAAGATGCAGAACATCCTTTTATTATTCATACAAACCATACAGAAACTACCGTATTAGGAACCTCCTTTAATGTGAGGGCAAGAAAGAATGAATATTCAGTGGCCGTGATGACAGGTAAAGTGCAGTTTCAAAGTAAACAACAAAAAGCTATTCTACTACCAGGGGAAATTGGTATTGCTGAGAATACTATTCGGAAAACCTCTTTTAATCCCAAGAAGGTAATTGGCTGGAAAGATGGAATTCTACTTTTTGAACAGGATAATTTTGAATATGTATTCAAAACCCTTGAAGAACGATATGGTGTACATATAGTTGTAGCACCTAATACTTTACTGAAGGGGCGTTACAGTGGAGAGTTTAAAAATGAAAGTCTGGAAAATGTATTGACAGGAATTGCTTATACATCTCGCTTTCAGTTCAGGATTGATAAAGACAAAGTCATTATTTCTAATTAAACCCTAGTTTATTCATACCCAGTCTATGCACTATTCCAACTCTTCTGATTCGAGTTAAAAAAAGGAGCTAACACAAGTGTGTTAACTCCTGATGTATGTCATCTGTAAAGGATTGGCGTCTGATTTATAGATGACAAGTCAAGTGAGATCTACCTATCAGTAAACCAAACTCAAAACAAATTTATGAAAAGTTTTATCATATCCCGTCCCTTGTCTCAAAAAGGGTCGGTACTGAGTCTTTTTGCCCTGTTTTTTTTGTTTTTAGGTCTCTTACAAGCCCAGAGTAAGGATTTAAATGATACCCGACTGACAATAAAGGTTGAAAATGCAACCTTAGGTGCGGTATTTAGGATTATCGAAGATAAGACCAGCTATCACTTTACGTATAATGATGCGTATCTGAATATTAAGCAACTGGTATCTGTCAATGCAGAAAATAAAACCTTAACAGAAATTCTGAATAGCCTGGCTAAAAGTGCCAATTTTCAGTTTAAACAGGTCAATACTTATATTCATGTAACCTCTCAAAACGAATCCAGAAAAACAGAGACTGGTAACAAAGTCTCAAAACCAGAGGCAACCGTCATTACAGGAACTGTTGTAGATGATAATAACCAGGCATTACCAGGAGTCAGTGTAGTACTGAAAGGTACATCAACAGGTACTACTACAGATGCTCAGGGAAAATATTCAATGTCTGTACCTGATAATACAGGTAGTGCTGTGCTGGTATTTACTTTTATTGGATATGTAACAGAAGAAGTAACTATTGGAAACAGAACGCAAATAGATGTGCAATTGATGCCTGATATCAAGGCATTATCAGAAGTGGTTGTGATTGGATATGGTACACAAAAGAAATCAGATCTGACAGGTTCCATCGCAGTAGTGAAAGCAGATGAAATAAAGAAGTTCTCTACCAATGATGTGGCTCAGTTACTTCAGGGACGTGCACCAGGCGTCGCAGTTAGTAGTGATGGACAGCCTGGTGCAGCGCCAAGTGTCAGAATTCGGGGTGTTGGTACTTTTGGTGATGCAGAACCACTATATGTAATAGATGGTGTACCTGTAGGAACATCACCTAGGGATTTTAATCCAAATGACGTAGAGTCTGTTCAGGTGTTGAAAGATGCCTCTGCCGGAGCTATATACGGTTCTCGGGCTGCTAATGGAGTGGTTATCATTACAACCAAAAGAGGAAAAAGAGATACTCCATTAAAAGTAGAATACAGTGGTTACTTTGGTCTTGATAAAGTATGGCAGATTGTTCCGGTGACACAACGGGAACAATACCAAATGCTGAACAATGAATCTCAAACCAATGGAGGACAACCTTTAGCACCAGGCAATAATCCGAATGATCCAGCCTACATTTCCAATATTGATACAGATTGGCAAAAGGAGGGTTTGAAAACAGGTGTTAGACAGAATCACAGCCTGAACTTTTCCGGTGGTAGTAAAACAACCATTTACAGTTTTTCGGCAGATTATTTTTCGAGTAACGGAACATTAGTCGGAAAAGGCCCAACCTATGATCGATACTCTATTCGTGCTAATTCAGAATCTGAAAAAGGTATATTCAAAATTGGTGAGTCGTTATATTACACCCATTCTCATGAAAATGCACTGACAAATTCTGCTAATTTTTTAGCAGGTGGCCGTCCTCCTTTGATTGGTGATTTGGTAATTGCGATCCCAACAATGCCTGTGTATGATTCCAATCGTAAGGGTGGATATGGGGGAACCTCCTCCATTGTTGAGAAAGCAATTTCTTTGAACGTGATAGGCTTAAATAAGTTAGTTAACAACTTTGTGGATGTAGACCGGACATTTGCTAATGTCTACTCAGAAGTGAAGCTCCTGAAAAACAATGGTCATAGTTTAAAATATAAGCTGAATCTGAGCTATGATCGTACTATTACACGTGATTATATATTTCAACCAACTTTTGACTTAGGCTATTTCTTTCAGTCAGCAGTGGCCAAAATGGATGATGGCTCTCGTATTTTCACAACAGGTTTGGTAGAGAATACATTAAATTATGAGAAAAATTTTGGCAAACATTCGATAGCTGTTTTAGCTGGGCAAATGTTCCAGAAAGGAGATTACTTATACAGAAACGGTCATGCAGAAGGATTCACCGAACCTTACTTCCCTTCTCTGTCTAATGGAACAACTCAAACAGTAGCTGAATACATGTCACAGAATACTTTGTATTCTTTTTTGGGTAGATTGAACTATGGTTATGATGATCGGTATTTACTAACAGCTACTATTCGTAGAGATGGTTCTTCCCGTTTTGCTCCTGCATATAGATACGGAAATTTTCCTTCGGTTGCTTTAGCTTGGAAGTTGCATAATGAGAAGTTCTTCCAGAATCTTAATCTGTCATTTATTTCAGAATTAAAACTGAGAGGTAGTTATGGCCAGCTAGGAAATCAAAATATTGGTGAATACTTATATGCAAGTAGTATCAATTCCAATGTGGTTTATAACTTCGGTGGCACTAAAACAACAGGAGCTACTCAGACACAATTGGTTTCTGAAACAATTAAATGGGAAACCAAAACTTCCAGTAACATCGGATTGGATGCTGTTTTTCTAAACGGCAAATTTGATCTGACGGTAGAATACTATCGAAACAAAACGACAGATTTGTTGGTAGGCGTACCTATTCCTGCTTCTACGGGAGCCAATAACACCCCAACTGTTAATGCAGGGAGTCTACAGAATTCAGGATTAGAATTCGCTTTAACCTATCATAAAACATCAGGTGAATTCACATTTGATGTTTCTGCCAATGCCTATACATTGAAAAATAAAGTGTTAGCTCTGGGTGGAAATAATGAACCTGTCTATGGCGTGGGTTCTAAAACACAGGTAGGAGGGGAAGTTGGAAAGCACTTTGGGTATCAAGTAGAAGGTATTTTCCAGAATCAGGATGACGTGACTAATCATGCCAGACAAGAGGCAGGTACTGCACCTGGAGATCTGAAATATAAGGATCTGAATAACGATGGAGTAATAGATGAAAATGATAGAACATATTTGGGAAGTGCATTACCTCATATTTATTATGGATTTAACTTTAATGCCCGTTATAAAAACTTTGATTTGTCACTCTTTGCTTCTGGAAGTGGCGGTAACCTGATTAATAGTCGTTTGTATCGTGATTTGATGCATACCACTGATTATATAAACTACCATGAAGATGCCGTAAACCGTTGGACCGCATCTAATCCAAATAATGAATATCCTCGTTTAGTTGCTGGAGATCCAAATAATAACCAGAGAGATTCTGACCGAAAAGGTTGGTTACAGAATGGTACTTATCTACGTATCAATACGGTATCTTTAGGCTACAAGCTTCCTGATAATCTGATAAAGGGTATCACTAATGCCCGGGTATATCTTACAGGACAGAATCTATACACTTTTCAGGCATATAAAGGATACAATCCTGACTTTACTGCCGGAACGTGGAATCCTGGATTTGATTATGGTTCTTTTCCAAAACCTAGAACTCTTATGCTTGGAGTGCAAGTAGGTTTTTAATTTGATCTTCATACTATTCATTCTTTATTGGAAATCATATGAATAAGATAAAATATTCTTTGTTGCTTTTGTTGGTAATGATGGGTTGTAATGATCGGTTAGATTTGACCAATCCCAATAGCCAGACAACCGGAACATTCTGGCAAACTGAAAGTCAAGCAATAGCTGGTTGTGATGCTATCTATAACAGTATGATTATTGATGGTAGCTATATGCGTATGACACCTGCACTTTCAGATGCCCGTGGAGATGATATGAGTGGAGATAGCCCATGGGTTGATTATGTTCAGGTTTCTAACTTTACGATTCCTACAACTTCCGCACCTGTACAATGGGTATGGGGTGCATGGTATCAGCTAATCTGGAGAGCTAACCAGGTACTTGAAAATGTACCTGGAATAACTATGGATGAAGATCTTAAAAAGCGTATTCTGGGGCAAGCTTATTTTTTACGTGGACTGGCTTATTTTAATCTGGCTAATACATACAAAGTGGTGCCTATTATTACTTCTACACCTAAGAGTTCAACCGATTATTATCCTGCATCTGCTACCGAAGAGGAAATATGGGCTCAGATATTTTCTGATTTTCAGAATGCAAAAGATAGATTGCCAGTGTCTTATGGTAATGTTTCTGGAGTAGATGCCGGCCAGATTGGCCGCGCTACAAAAGGTGCTGCCACTGGCATGCTTGGAAAGGCCTATTTATACAGAAAACAATGGCAGAATGCTGCTGATCAGTTTAATCTGCTAATTAATGGACCTGAATTAAATATTTATAGTCTGGTCTCTAATTATAGAGATAATTTCACTGCCAGCAATGAAAACAACTCTGAGTCATTATTTGAAGTTCAGTTTGCTGGTCCGAATGAGGTAGGAGGCTCAGTGCCAAATTGGGGTGGAGATCCAACCTCCAGCTGGAAACAGGTTTCCGGACAGGCTTGTACCTATGGTGCGGATGGCTATGGTTGGTCTGACTTTTTACCCACCACCTGGATTTACAACGAATACAAACAGGAAAAGACTAAGGATGGTAAAACTGATCCAAGGTTACTGGCAACTATTGCTTCTTATGAGCCAGATGACAATTCTACCACTGTATATGGAAATCCATGGCCCTATGCTACCAATAAAATTTACCCAAGAAAATATACCAATGATGGATTGGGGGTGGCTAATGAGTATGATTTGAATTCAGGCATCAACTATCGTGTACTACGTTATGCAGATATTCTTCTGATGTATGCAGAAGCTTTGAACGAGTTAGGCCAAACTGCTGCTGCTTATCCATATATTCAGCAAGTAAGAGACAGAGCAAATCTACCTGATCTGGTTGCTTCAAAACCTAATCTGGCACAAACTCAGATGAGAGATCAGATTGCACATGAGAGAGCACTTGAGTTTGCCAGTGAAGGACAACGTATCAATGATATCATTCGTTGGGGATGGTTGTATGATGCAGACAAACTGGCTATGTTAAAAACTCATGATCCGGATTTTAATACATGGACAGCTGGTAATGAATACTTGCCTATTCCTCAAACAGAGCTGGATGTGAATAAAAACCTATTGCCTAATCCTGCAAATTAAGATCTGTCTTTTAAAATTTAGCTCCTGACCAGAGTATGTACTTGTACTCTGGTCAGATTGTCCTTCCACTCAGAAAGGAGAGGTGGTTCTTTGCTTCTTCTTTCAATACTTATTGAATTGATAAACCAGCTAATCAGCTATCCTGCATAAACCTATTCAAAGCGTATGAAAAATATACTACCAAAGCAGCTTCTGCTTGTATGGCTTTTGGTTTATAGTTGTTTGTATTCCTGTAAAAAAGAAGCCGACGTAACGCCTGGTGGCAAAGATACTACAACTACAACCAACCCAGTCTTTAATATAGACCAGCTTACAGATACCTATGCCAGTATATCTGCCTATGAATACCGATATAAGTGGGGACCATACAATACGCATGATCCATCCATTATAAAAGAAGGTGATTATTATTACTGTTATAGTACAGACGCAGGATATGGCATCACTGTTCCTGCTGGAATTCAGGTCAGACGTTCGAAGGATTTGGTTGACTGGCAGTTTGTAGGCTGGGTGTTTGATGGATTACCTGCTAAAGGATCTGCTTTTATCACGCAGAACGGAGGAACGCCTTTTCAATCTCTCTGGGCTCCCTATATTATAAAAGTGGGCAGCGAATTCAGATTGTATTACTCTCTTTCCTCTGCTGTTCCCAGATTGAGTGTGATTGGTCTGGCAACCGCTACATCGCCTACAGGACCATGGACGGAAAAGGGATTGGTTGTAACATCACTGAACACTACTACTATACAAACTAATGCGATTGACCCCACTGTACTAATTGATCAGCAGGGGCAACACTGGATGTATTATGGATCCGCCTGGGATGGTATTTATATCCTGAAACTCAATGCCACAACAGGATTAGCGGCCAACACGAGTTCGAAAGGTACCCGAGTGGCTCAACGTGGTTTTACAGGAGGAGTGGTGAATGGAAATATTGAAGGGCCTGAGATTATTTATAACAGTACCTTCAAAAAATATTATTTGTTTATCGCATACGACTGGCTGGAAACCAAGTATAATGTACGAGTCGGTCGATCAGATTCTCCTGAAGGTCCTTTCCTTGATTTCAATGGCAATGACATGAATCTGGAACAGGATAATATCCCAATGATTGTAGCTCCCTATAAGTTCAATGGACATAGTGGCTGGCAGGGAACTTCCCATTGTTCCGTTTTTCAAACTGGTGATCAGTTTTATATGGCACATCAGGGACGACCCGGCATTGATAAATACTTTATGGTGCTGCATGTGCGGAAAATGTTCTGGACAGAAGATGGCTGGCCTGTGGTTTCTCCTGAACGGTATGCTGCTACTGAACAGACAACCATTGCTAATTCAGAATTAGCAGGAGAATGGGAGCAGATTACGTTAAATTATCAGGTTGTTCCTGGTTATTCAGCTGAACAGGTATCTCCAGATTTTCAGACTTCTGTTTTAGTAAAATTAAATGCCGATGGTACCATTAATGATGCTTCTGATAACAAATGGGCATACACAGCTCCCTGGCTTTCACTAACTCAGAATAGTGTAACTACCAAAGTATATGTAGAGCGTGGAAGGGATTGGGAAAACAAAAAAGCTTGCCTCGTATTTACCGGACTAGATGCCAATGGAAAAGCAATCTGGGGAAAGAAGTAAAATTCTTTCTCCAGATTGCATTAATCTTCTACCTAAAATGACTTTAAAAATTCGAATTGCATTTTTATTCTGGTTAGTGAGATCTTTCATGAGAGGCTTTGCACAAACACAAACCTTAGATCCTCAGATAAAAGACGATTATACAGACATTGCCGGATTGGATCATTATAAAGAATGGGCAGGGTATAATGTCCATGATCCTTCCTGTATCAAAGTGGGAGAGTACTATTATGTATACTCTACGGATGCTATTTATTTTCCCAGAAATGCTGAACGAAAAAATCCGGAAGTAAAGCAGGGAAATATTCAAGTGCGTCGTTCCAAAGATCTGGTACACTGGGAATTTTTGGGATGGGCATTGGATAAGATACCCGATGAGGCTGTACAGCATATACGATCTGTTAGTGGAGGTAAAGATCCTCAGAATGTTTGGGCTCCTTATGTATTGAAACAAGGCAATACTTTCCGGATGTACTATGCTGTGTCGCTTTTTGGAAAAAAGACTTCTTATATCGGATTAGCTACCAGTACATCACCTATCGGCCCCTGGACTCAGGCAGGAGATGTGGTAAAAACAGATTCGACAAGCCTGATGAATGCTATAGATCCAACCATTGTCAATGATGTTGTAAATGGTAAACAATGGATGCTGTATGGTTCTTATTTTGGTGGGCTATACTGTGTCGAACTCAATCCTGTTACCGGACTTCCGGTCATGGAAGGTGATCAGGGATATTTAGTTGTGAATAGGGCAGATGCGAAGAGTCGGGTTGTGGAAGCGCCAGAAGTGATATACAATCCTCAGTTTAAAAAGTATTACCTGTTTGTTTCCTATGATGCCTTATTTACTCATTATAATGTAAGGGTAGGACGGGCCGATAAACCGGAGGGGCCTTATTTTGATATGAATGGCAAAAATATGGCTGACACTACCAATAACTATCCTATCCTAACCTATGCCTATCGTTTTCAAAATCATGCAGGCTGGGCTGGAGTAGGACATTGTAGTGTAATTAATGATAACGGAGCCTTTTACATGCTTCACCAGGGGCGTCTGGCACCAACCAATCAACTGATGGTATTGCATGTGCGGAAAATGTTCTGGACAGAAGATGGATGGCCTATGGTTTCCCCTGAACGATATGCAAATGTGCCACAAAGTAAAATAGAAAAGAATGAACTCATTGGAAAGTGGGAACAGATTGAGTTAACAGAAATCGCTGATAAGACTCAACTCTGGCAGGGACAAATACGTGGTGGATGGAAATATGATACAACCTTATTTAATAACTCAAAACTAGTGGAATTATTGGCCAATGGAAATGTGAAGAATCAGAAAGATTTGCATTGGAAATTAACCGGGCAATCGCTGGAACTTGTTAACGCAGCTACAAAAGCGAAACTGGAATTATTGATCTGGCGAGAATGGGATTGGGAAAATAAACGTCCAACCATTGTTTTTTCTGGTATCAATAAACAAGGACTAGGTGTGTGGGGTAAGAAGACCTTATAAATACGAGTTATACTTACCTGGATTTCTTCATACAAATGAAGGAAGAAAGGGTTAGTAAGTTTTTAGCATACTATCCATTGCCATACAAAACAGGAAGTAAGGGAATAGTTGAGACAAACAATCTATTCCCTTATTTCCATCCTGCAAACCTCGCTGTAGGTTACTGTTTTACTTCAATTGAGTAAAGTGCTATGTCACACAAATACTTTTTTAACACCTTATTGAGTGTTAGCCTTATCTTAATAACCTTAGTACATGTACACACTGCCTCTGCACAGTTGCTGAAAGGATCTATAGGTATACATGATCCCAGTACAATTGTCAAAAGTGGAAGTACGTATTGGATATTTATGACAGGAAGTAAAATTCCGTCACGCTACTCAACAGACCTGATTACCTGGACGGATGCATCTGTGGCTATGCCAACACGTCCATCCTGGATAGACACGACTGTACCCAATTTTAAGAATAATAATGATACCTACTGGGCTCCGGATATAGCCTACTTTGGAGGTAAATACTATCTCTACTATTCCTGTTCCACATTTGGATCGCCTGTGTCTGCTATTGGGGTAGCCACTGCAGCTACTCCGACTGGTCCGTGGACTGATCAGGGGATGGTTGTTCAGTCACAAACTACTTCGAACTTTAATGCCATTGACCCTTCTATTTTGGTAGATGGCAGTAATGTGTACATGGCTTACGGTTCCTGGTCGGCTGGTATTGCTGTAGTACAGCTTGATCCTTCTACAGGAAAGGTAAAGTCAGGATCTACTCCTGTCCGCGTGGCGGGTGGAAGTGGCGCAGACTGGGAAGGCGCTTGCCTGATCAAAGAAGGAAGTTATTATTACCTGTTTGTAAATAGAGGTTCCTGTTGCAATGGTACCAGTAGTACCTATTATATTATTGTAGGAAGATCTACCAGTCCTACCGGACCGTTTGTTGACAAAAATGGTACAGATCTGAAAAGTGGGGGAGGCTCAACATTACTCGGTTCTTCAGGCCGTTTTATTGGACCTGGACATGTTGGGTTATTACGACAGGCAGGTTCCAACTTTGTTTCCATTCATTTTTATGATGGAAATGATAATGGTGCACCTAAGCTAGATATTATCAATATGGGCTTTAGCAGTAACTGGCCTTTTCTGACCCGTGACTGGATTGCAGCCGGAACCTATACCATTAAAAACGTCAATAGCGGAATGAACTGGGATGCCTGGGGGTGCACAGGAGTGACAGGGCAGGCCGTAGCTCAGGGAACAGCTTCCTCCTTAACTTGTCAGAAATGGATATTTACTACAACAGGAAATGGGTCGTATCAGATCAGGACAGCTATGTCTACTGGCAATGTAGTGGATATAATCAATTGTGGAAGTGCAAACGGAACCAAACTTCAGCTCTATAGTGCGCTGAATAATGATTGCCAAAAGTTTAGAGTCTTTCGGACTGCAGATGGAAGCCACATTTTCAATCCGGTTAATTCCGAGAAAGTAGTAGAGGTACCTGGTGCATCTACAATAGCAGGAACACAACTGGGATTATGGGATTACAATGGCTGTACTTGTCAGAAGTGGACTATTACTACTGCATCCAATTCCCGACTGGCTTTTGAGGAGGTGAATTCTGATGATGATATTTCTGTATATCCAAATCCAACTGCCAGAAACAAGGGTTTTAGTGTAGTTTTGGGCGAGAAAGAGGTAGGAATGTATGCCCGGCTAAACCTTATTGATTCAAAAGGAAGTATTGCCAAAAGTAAAAAAATAGAAGGAGGTGTTATTACATTTTCAGAGTTAAATCTGGCTTCAGGACTTTATATTATTCAACTTGTAAGCGAGAATAAAGTGGTAACCCGAAAAGTAATACTGGAGTGAAATAATTTTCTTTATAAAATGAGTAGTTTGTAAATATAAAATACTCATTATAATCAGATACCTGTTAGGATCTTTCTATAAGATTATCCTGACAGGTATCTGATCATTTGGTGAGCGGATAAATAGTCTTATGAGTATACTTAGAGATCTTTGGATTGGAGATATTAAATCATATTATTTCTGAGTAGATATCAATTGTTATTTGTATTCCATTATTTTTTATATCGATTGTTAGTTTAACCATTGTACACAAAATGAAAAAATGCCTGCTCTCTGTTTGGGCTCTTATTGTAACGGGAACGCAACTATTTGCGCAATCGCCAACCGTATTAACTATAAAAGCTGATAAACCTACTGCAACCATACAACCTACCATGTGGGGGATCTTTTTTGAGGATATAAACCTGGGTGCTGATGGAGGTATTTATGCTGAACTTGTCAAAAACCGTTCATTTGAGTTTAATGCACCGATGATGGGGTGGAAAGAACAAAAAGAAGGAGAGGCTTTTGGCAGTACGTTGGTAGAGAATCGATTGGAGAAGGGGGCAACCAATCCCCGGTATATCCATGTCACTGCCAATTCTGATAAAGGCAAATATGGTTTGATAAACGAAGGGTTTCGCGGAATGGGTATTAAACAAGGAGAAACGTATGACTTTTCTGTATGGACACGGAAAACGGACGCTAGTAGCCTTACTTTGCATATTGAACTAATCAATATAAAAGGCGAGGTAATCGGTAAAGCAGACCTGACTCCTACAGATAAAGACTGGAAAAAACAATCAGTGAGCCTGACCGCTACAGCTACAGAGCCTAAGGCCAAGCTGGCTTTATGGTTTGTTGGGACTGGAAATCTGGATCTGGATATGATCTCGTTGTTTCCCAAAAATACCTGGAAGCAACGCCCCAATGGCTTACGTGCGGATTTGGTTCAGCTATTGGCTGATATGAAACCTGGTTTCCTGCGTTTTCCTGGAGGGTGTATTGTAGAAGGGCGTGAATTATCTACTCGTTACCAATGGAAAAAGACAGTTGGAGAAGTAGAGAGTCGGGAGATGGTTATCAATCGCTGGAATACAGAATTTAAACATCGTCCCACACCTGATTATTTCCAGACATTTGGATTAGGCTTTTATGAGTATTTCCTGTTAGCCGAAGACATTGGAGCAGAACCACTACCAATCTTAAATTGTGGTATGGCCTGTCAGTTCAACTCTGCAGAGGTGGTTCCTATGAGTGAAATTGATCCATTCGTTCAGGATGCACTGGATTTGATCGAATTTGCCAATGGTTCTACAGATACTAAGTGGGGCAAGCTGAGAGCTGATATGGGACATCCCAAACCCTTTAATCTGAAGCTTCTGGGTGTTGGCAATGAGCAGTGGGGACCTCAGTATCTGGAACGTCTTCCTCTGTTTACCAAAGCAATCAAAGAAAAATACCCCACTATCAAATTAGTCAATAGTTCAGGTACTGACCCAAATGGAGAACGTTTTGACTACCTGAACAAAAACCTGCGTAGCATGAATGTTGATATTATTGATGAACACTACTACCGTGCTCCTGACTGGTTTTTACAAAATGCTCATCGATATGATAACTATGACCGTAACGGGCCAAAGATTTTTGCAGGAGAATATGCTGCCCAAAGCGTTGCAACAGTAAGTCCTGACAATAAAAATAACTGGAAATGTGCTTTGGCTGAAGCTGCTTTTATGACGGGTCTGGAACGCAATGCGGATGTAGTACACATGGCATCCTACGCACCATTGTTTGCTCATGCAGAAGGTTGGCAGTGGACTCCTGATCTCATCTGGTTTGACAATCTTCGTTCGTATGGGACACCTAACTATTATGTACAGAAGCTATATTCTGTTCATAAAGGAACGCAGGTAGTACCACTGGTAGAGAAAAACGAAACGGTTGCTGGGCAGAATGGTCTATATGCTTCTTCTGTCTTGGATAAAAATACACAGGAACTCGTTGTGAAGATTGTAAACACTTCTGACAAATCTCAAACAACCAACGTGGTTATTGAGAGTGCTAAAAAGGTAGGGAAAACCGGAAAACTTTGGGTACTAAAAAGTGAAAATCTGGAAAGTGTTAACTCATTTGAAGACCCAACGCTGGTAAGTCCTGCCGAACAATCTGTGACATTGAAAGGGAAACAGATAAGCCTGACACTGGCACCAAATTCATTCTCTGTAGTAAGAGTGAAATTGAGTTAAAGAGTAATATGTTGTCTATGTGGTAGTTGTAGTTTTATTAATAGTAGTTAGTATACAGTGTATGCTATTAATAAATACTGAGAAATAGCTCAGGAAAAAAAATGTCATTTAATATTAGAAAAGTAACAAAATAATGTTGTAATATTGTGTCAACTAAACACAATTCATGTTTTAGTAAATATGAATCATTTGTTTAGGGGTTATAATACTGAAGTAGGTAGAGCCTCTGGCTCTTCCCCACTTCAGTATTAACCGCCCGACCTGACACCACATACCCTGAAACACGATATCTATGACAAGATACAACCACCCTACACGCATACTGGTAGCTCTTGATTGTATCATTTTTGGTTTTGATGGTGAGTTTCTCAAGTTATTGCTCATCAAAAGAAATTTTGAGCCGGAGAAAGGAAAATGGTCGCTGATGGGTGGATTTTTGAACGAAGAAGAAGATCTGGAAGTAGCAGCTGCCCGTATTTTATATGAACTAACAGGGTTACGGGATATTTATGTGGAGCAACTACAAACTTTTGGAAAGGTAGACAGAGACCCTGTAGAACGGACTGTTTCGGTAGGTTTCTTTGCACTGATTAATATTGATGATCATGACCCCGAAGCAGTAAAAGCACACAATGCATACTGGATTAGTTTAAATGATATACCTGAACTTATCTTTGATCATGCCAAAATGGTTGAGCTTGCCAGAGAACGTTTACGATACAAAGCTGCTTTGCATCCTCTGGGCTTTGAACTCATGCCAGAAAAATTTACAATTCCTCAGTTACAAAAACTTTACGAAGCTATTTATGGAATGACACTGGATCGGCGTAATTTTAGCCGTAAACTTTTGTCAACAGGCTTATTGATCGATACAGGAGAAAAAAACGAAAATTCAGCTACGAAAAAAGCAACACTCTATAAATTAAACAGAGAGAAATACCAGGATAAGTTTCATGAGTTCTGGAATTTCATGCCAGATACTTTTCTGATTTGAAAGGTTGATTATCAGGTTTGTGTACACACAAACTTTTCTTTTACATAGAATTGTGTCATACTAACACAAAAGTAGAATAAATACTTATTTTTAACACCTGAACATTTTTAAGCTAATGAAAGACGTATACGTTATAGGCCTGGACTATGGTACTGATTCCGTTCGGGCATTGGTCGTACATGCGGGAACAGGAGAAGTGGCTGGTACAGCAGTACATGAATATAAACGTTGGAAACAGGGAGCATACTGTGATCCAACTATCTCTCAGTTTCGTCAGCACCCATTGGACTACATCGAAGGTTTAGAGGAAACCATTAAAGGTGCTTTGGCTAAGACTTCTGAAGAGGTTCGCAAGAACGTAGTAGGCATCTCTGTCGATACTACAGGATCTACACCTGTAGCCGTAGATGAAAATGGTACTCCGTTGGCTCTGCTACCCGAATTTGCTGAAAATCCCAATGGTATGTTCATTCTTTGGAAAGATCATACGGCCAATGCAGAAGCGGAAGAGATAAATCAACTGGCTTATCACTGGGCAACTGATTTTACCAAATATGTAGGTGGTATTTATTCTTCTGAATGGTTCTGGGCAAAAATTCTACGCACATTACGGGTAGATGCAAGTATTCGCTCCAAAGCTTATTCCTGGGTGGAACATTGTGACTGGATTTCTGCTGTGCTAACAGGGAATACTAATCCTCGTACCTTGAAACGTTCACGTTGTGCCGCGGGTCACAAAGCTATGTGGAATGACGAATTTGAAGGGTTGCCATCCGATGAGTTTTTGGTAAAGTTAGATCCGTTGTTGGGAGGACTAAGAGATCGTCTTTTTGATGAATCTTATACTTCAGATGTGGCTATGGGTAAGATATCACCTGAGTGGGCCGAAAAGCTGGGATTGTCTTCTGATGTTATTATTGGTGTTGGGGCCTTTGATGCTCATATGGGCGCTGTTGGTGCTTGTATTGAACCTTATTCATTGTGTAAAGTAATAGGTACTTCTACGTGTGATATTCTTACTGCTCCTTCGGAAGAAGTAGGCCATTTGTTAATCCGCGGTATCTGTGGGCAGGTAGATGGATCTGTGGTACCCGGTATGCTGGGGATGGAAGCAGGACAATCTGCGTTTGGTGATATTTATGCATGGTTTCAGCGAATCATCACAAAACCTGTTCGTGAGTTATTGGGTGAGGAAGCCGCTGAGAAACTGAGCCAGCAATTGATCCCCTATTTGGCAGAACAGGCTGCTAAATTACCTGTAAAAGAAACAGATGTGGTTTCCCTTGACTGGCTTAATGGACGTCGTACACCCGATGCTAATCATACACTGAAAGGGGCTATGGCTGGCCTGAATCTAGGTACAGATACCGTGCGTATTTTTAAATCTCTTGTAGAATCTACTGCATTTGGGTCAAAAGCTATCGTAGAGAGGTTCCTGCAAGAAGGCGTGGCTATCAAACAGGTAATTGCCATTGGTGGTGTTGCTAAAAAGTCTCCTTTTGTCATGCAGACATTGGCTGATGTGCTGAATATGCCTATTAAGGTTGCTAAATCCGAACAAACCTGTGCATTGGGCGCGGCTATGTGTGCGGCTGTAGCTGCAGGAGTTTATGCGACTATGGAAGAGGCTCAGAATGCTATGTCATCTGGTTTTGATGCTGTATATGAACCTCGTCCGGATGTGTCTGCTGTGTATCAGAAACTCTATGCCAACTATCTTCAGTTTGGACATTTTATTGAGTATTCTTATCTGAAAAAGCAGGCAGAAGCTTCATTGACTGCCTGATAGACAAATACTCCAATTTATTAGCTCGACCTATATTTAACCACATATATTTCAATGATTGATTTAAAACAATATGAAGTCTGGTTTGTAACCGGAAGTCAGCACTTGTATGGAGAAGAAACTCTTCGTCAGGTAGATGAGCATTCTAAAATTATTGCAGATTCTCTGAATTCAGCAAGCCAGATACCTGTTCGGGTTGTTTTTAAACCTGTGGTAAAAACACCTGATGAAATCTACAAAATATGTCAGGATGCCAATGTTGCTTCGAATTGTGTGGGTATCATTGCCTGGATGCATACATTCTCACCTGCTAAAATGTGGATTGGTGGCTTGAAAGCTTTACAAAAGCCATTGTTGCACCTGCATACTCAGTTTAACCGGGATATCCCATGGAGTGACATTGACATGGATTTCATGAACCTGAACCAGTCTGCCCATGGGGACAGAGAGTTTGGATTTATTATGTCTCGTATGCGACTGAACCGTAAGGTGGTAGTTGGCCACTGGCAGCAGCAGGATGTATTGGAGAAAATCAATAGCTGGAGTCGTGTGGCTACTGCAAAGTACAGAATGCAAACCATGAAAGTGGTACGCTTTGGCGATAACATGCGTCAGGTAGCTGTAACAGAAGGTGATAAAGTAGAAGCTGAACTGAAGTTTGGTTTTTCAGTAAATACGCATGGAGTAGGTGATCTGGTGAAAGTAATCAATCAGGTTACAGATGCTGAGATTAATACACTGATCAAAGAATACGAAGATACCTATCAGTTAATGGCTTCACTGACAAGTGGTGGAGCTATGCGGGAATCTTTGGTTGAGGCAGCTCGTATTGAATTGGGATTGACTGCATTTTTAAAGGATGGCGGTTTTTCTGCTTACACCAATACATTTGAAGACCTGCATGGTATGCGTCAGTTGCCCGGTATCGCTTCTCAGCGGTTAATGGCTGCCGGATATGGATATGGAGGAGAAGGAGACTGGAAAACGTCTGCTATGGTACATATCATGAAGGTGATGGCAAGTGGATTGAAAGGTGGAAACTCTTTTATGGAAGATTATACTTACCACTTTGATCCTGCTAACCAGATGGTATTAGGAGCTCACATGCTGGAAATTTGTCCTTCTATTGCCAGTGGTAAAGTGAAATGTGAAGTACACCCACTAGGTATCGGTGGCAAAGAAGATCCTGTGCGGCTGGTATTTAATGGAGCCAGTGGCCCTGCGTTAAATGTCTCTCTGATTGATATGGGCAATCGCTTCCGTTTATTGGTTAATGAAGTAGAAGCTGTTGAAGTACAACAAGAACTACCTAAGTTACCTGTTGCACGAGTATTGTGGAAACCTCAACCCGATATGCAAACAGGTTGTGCTGCCTGGATTTATGCTGGAGGGGCTCACCATACGGTATATAGCCAGAACCTGACTACCGAATACATTGCTGACTTTGCTGAGATGGTAGGAGTAGAATTGGTGGTTATTGATAAGAATACAGAATTACGTCAGCTGAAGAATGAATTGCGCTGGAGCGAATTGTATTATGGAAAGCTATAAGTGAGTATCTGGTAGGCAAGTATATTCCTTTTTCTTGCCTGCTCTTTACCTTTTACAGTATCATAATAATCTATCCTATCCATCAATCTCTTATGAAAAAAATCTTTTTAACACTTGTTTTAAGCATAACTGGATACTGGACCTTTGCTCAGAATCAGGTTATCATTAATGGTGATCTGGGCAAAACGACGATCAATAAACATATTTATGGTCACTTTGCTGAGCACCTGGGACGTTGCGTCTATGGCGGGTTTTATGTAGGCGAAAACAATACAAAAATTCCGAACAAAAACGGTGTCCGTACAGATGTAATTGAGGCGCTAAAAAAAATGAAAATCCCAAACCTACGTTGGCCGGGAGGTTGTTTTGCAGATACATACCACTGGAAAGATGGTATCGGACCTAAAAAACAGCGTCCTTCTATGGTGAATGCCTGGTGGGGTGGGGTTACAGAAGACAACAGCTTTGGTACACATGATTTCCTGGATATGTGTGAGCAGTTAGGTACAGAGCCTTATCTGGCTGGCAATGTAGGAAGTGGAACTGTAAAAGAACTGTCTGACTGGGTTCAGTATGTAAACCATGAAGGCGTAAGTCCTATGGCTAACCTACGTAAAGAGAATGGTCGCGATAAACCCTGGAACGTGCACTTCTGGGGAGTGGGTAATGAAGCCTGGGGATGTGGTGGTAATATGAAAGCTGAATATTATGCTAATATTTATCGCCAGTATGCTACATTCATGAGCGACTGGTCTAATACCAGCAAATTGTTCCGGATTGCTTCTGGTGCTAACTCGGCTGACTTCAACTGGACAGAAATACTGATGCGTGATATTCCACATAACATGCTGGATGGGTTAGCTTTGCACCATTACTCTGTTATTGACTGGAATAAAAAAGGGCCTGCAGTAAATTATGATGAAGATCTATATTTCAAAACCATGAAACAAGCTTTGCTTATGGATGAACTGATTCATAAGCACGCTACCATCATGGATAAATATGATCCTAAAAAGAAAGTAGCTTTGGTAGTGGATGAATGGGGTGGATGGTATGAGGTTGAACCAGGAACCAATCCTGGATTCTTATATCAGCAGAATACCATGCGTGATGCTATGATTGCAGGTACTACACTGAATATTTTCCACAAATACAGTGACCGGGTACGTATGGCAAACCTGGCGCAAACTATCAATGTGCTTCAGGCTGTTATTCTAACCAATGAGGAAAAGATGTTGCTGACACCAACGTATCATGTATTGGAAATGTACAATGTGCATCAGGATGCAACCATGCTACCTGTTGATGTACAGTCAGCAGATTATGCGTTCGGAAATGAAAAACTGCCTGCATTATCTGTGTCTGCTTCCAGAGACAAAAATGGTGTAACTCATATTTCACTCGTAAATATCGATCCTTCTAAATCGCAGGAAATATCACTGAACTTGCGTGGGATGAAAGCATCAGGTGTAACAGGTCGTATCCTTACTTCTGCGAAGGTGCAGGATCATAACACATTTGAAAGTCCTGATAAAGTAAAACCCGCAGCTTTTAAAGGTGCGTCTATCAAAGGTGATAACCTGAAAGTGACATTGCCTCCGATTTCTGTGGTGGTACTGGAACTGAAATAATTCCAAAAGGAAGAGGCTTTCTTTGGTCTCTTCCTTTTACAATGTTTTTATAGTTGATCTGTATTTAACTTTTGCCTACATGTCTATTTATCAATCTTTAAAAGAGCAGGTATATGAGGCCAATATGGAGATTCCCAGACAAAAGCTGGCAATCTATACATTTGGCAATGTGAGCGGTATTGATCGCAAAGCAGGTGTAGTTGGTATCAAACCCAGTGGAGTGCCCTATGATAATCTGAAGCCCAGCGATATTGTAATTGTAGATCTGGATAATCAACTGGTAGAAGGAAATATGCGTCCTTCTTCAGATACTAAAACGCATACACTGCTTTACAAACATTTTGAACATATTGGTGGAGTATGTCATACTCATTCAACTTATGCTGTGGCTTGGGCTCAGGCAATGCGTCCTATCCCCAACATGGGAACTACGCATGCTGACCATCTGGTGGCAGCCGTACCAGTGACAGATGTAATGACTGACGAGATGATAACCGGAGACTATGAACTGGAAACAGGTAATCAGATTCTGAATATTTTCAAAGAACTGAATTTATCTCCAGAAGAAGTAGAAATGGTGTTAGTTGCCTGTCATGGTCCGTTTACCTGGGGTAAAGATCCTGCAAAGGCTGTCTATAATGCTACTGTATTGGAAGAACTGGCTAAAATGGCTCATCTGACACTCACTATCAACCCCAATACAACCACTATCAAACAAACCCTGATCGACAAGCACTACTTCCGTAAACATGGCAAAAACGCCTATTATGGACAAGGTTGTTGATCTGTTTTTATTTCATGTTTTTTCTGAAAAATAAACAAAAAGGTACAAAGAGAGTAAAGTAGACTTCAATCGCGAGAGGTAGTATAGGTGCGTGAGGATAAAAATTCCGCGGGCCTAGCGTTGGCCCTGAGCGGCGAAGCTTTGGAATTTTTTGTCCTTTTTTGCGGCTGGCACACATCCTGTCCCACCAAATTCTCATTTGTTGTCCTTTTTTGGACAAGCAAAAAATGAAGAAGCTGGTGGAAGAATGGTGAGCGGAAATCTGAGATAACTTTAGTTGAAGATAACCACATTGCCACAAAATTAGAATAGAAAATATACTGACACTTTTGCTCTCTAAACTGAAGTGTCAGTGTTCCTGAACATATATCCCTCTGTTTTGGTTTTTTGCTCTGTTGTCTGTGGATACATATGGTCAGTTTGAAATAGGAATAAAAAAATAATTTGTTGTGAAAATAAAATAACATCTGACAGAAGAATTGTATTAGCTAAATCACTTTGAACCCTGTATTTCTATGAAACTCGGACTAGAGACCACCGATTATGTTATTTTCCTTATTTATTTCATCATTGTGGCTGCCTATGGCTATTGGGTATATAAACACAAAGGCAAGCAAACCGCCGACTCCAAAGATTTTTTCCTCGCAGAAGGTTCTCTTACCTGGTGGGCAATAGGTGCTTCTATTATCGCTTCCAATATTTCTGCTGAGCAGTTTATTGGTATGAGTGGACAGGCATTTCAATTGGGGTTGGCTATCTCTGTCTATGAGGTAGTGGGTGGTTTTTCTCTGATCATCATTGCCATTTATTTCCTGCCTATGTATATCCGAAACAAGATATACACTATGCCGCAATTTTTACAAATGCGGTATGATAATCGTCTGGCTACCATCATGGCAGTATTCTGGTTGTTTTTATATATCCTTGTAAACCTGACTTCTATCATCTATCTCGGAGCCCTGAGTCTGGAGAAAATGACTGGATTTGGGTTTATGCCTTGTGCTATCTTTCTGACTGTATTTGCTGTTTTTATCACCCTAGGTGGGATGAAAGTAATCGGATACACGGATGTAATTCAGGTAGTTTGTCTGGTGATAGGCGGGTTAGCAACTACCTATCTGGCCCTGCAGTTGTTGTCTGATAAAGTTGGTACAGGAAGTGGAATTTTTGAAGGGCTGAGCCTGATCAAACAAAAAGCAGATAGCCATATGCATATGATTTTTAGTCCGGGACAATATCAGGTACACAACGGCAAAGGGGGAATGATAGATGCATACAATCAATTGCCTGGCTTACTTATGTTTATTGTAGGAGGACAATGGATTGTAAACTTTAACTATTTTGGTTGTAACCAATATATTACGCAACGGGCATTGGGTGCTGATCTGACTACTGCTCGTAGTGGATTATTATTTGCCGCTTTCCTGAAGCTGATGATGCCTTTTATCGTAGTACTACCTGGTTTGGCTGCTTACGTGCTGTTTCAGGAACAAGCCGACCCTGCTATTATCAAAGGTATTACAGAAAGTGGGGTAGTAAAGCCTGACAATGCTTATCCAGTTTTGCTAAACCTGCTACCTGTAGGTTTAAAAGGATTGGCTTTTGCCGCGTTGACTGCTGCGATTGTGGCTTCTCTGGCTGGAAAAGCTAATAGTATTTCTACTATTTATATGCTGGACATTCACAAGAAGTTTATCAATCCGAATCTGGATGAGAAAAAAACTGTCTGGCTGGGAAGGGTAGCTATTGTAGTTTCGTTTATTATTGCATTGGCAATTAGCCCGCTGTTGAAAAACTTTGGACAAGGATTTGAATACATACAGGAATATACAGGCTTTATTTCACCAGGCATCCTGGCTATTTTCCTGTTAGGATTCTTCTGGCGAAAGGCTACAGCAAATGCTGCACTGGTAGCCGCTGTACTAAGTATTCCGCTATCAACCTTTTTCAAATATCAGTTTCCGGAAATCCCTTTCCTGAATCGGATGGGGATTGTGTTCTGGATCTGTGTGGTTGTTCATGTTACCATTAGTCTGATCGAATCCAAAGGAAAAGACAACAAAAATGCACTGGAGGTAAATAAAGACTGGTTCAAAACCACTTCTTCGTTTCGTTTGGGTGCAGCGGGTATTTTCGCATTAATTATATTGATATATACTTTATTTTGGTAATGACAGAAAAGAAATTCGGACTTATTTTTGACATGGACGGTACAATGGTGGACAATATGATGGTCCATCATCATGCCTGGCAAAAGAAACTGGCAGAAGTGGGATTGGAACTCACACTGGATGAAGTAGTAGCAAACTGCCACGGCAAAAACGATGATATTCTGGTGCGTTTATTCGGAGATAAATATACCTTTGAAGAACGCGATCGGATATCGTCTGATAAAGAAGCCCGATACCGGGAAATCTTTTTGTCTCAGCTGAAACTGGTAGAGGGATTACCTGAATTACTGGAAGAGGCATATCAGGCAGGTATACCCATGGGAATTGGCACAGCTGCCCGTTTTGAAAATGTAGACTATGTGCTGGATAATCTGAATATACGTCATTATTTCAAAGCGGTTGTCGTTGACCGGGATGTAACAAATGGCAAACCTGACCCGGAAGTATTTTTTAAAGTAGCAGATCAAATGGAAGTGCCCTATGCTAATTGCTTGGTATTTGAAGATTCACCTACAGGTGCTAAAACAGCCCGAAATGCAGGTATGAAGGCTATTATTCTTACTACAACCCATAAGGCTGAGGAATTTACATCTATCAGTAGTGTGATGAAGTGTGTAGACAATTATCAGTCTATCAATCTGAAAGAAGAACTGGCTAAGCTGTAATTACTATCAATACAAATCCAACAACTAAAGTCCAATACAAAGAAGTGGTTGCTCTAATGATACGATAATAATTGTAGTTAGCTAAAACCACTTCGCTATAAAATGTAGTTCTATTTTTTACCAAAACCCTAATACCAATTTACCAATGAAGTTTTTTATTGACACAGCAAATCTGAAAGAGATTCAGGAAGCTCAGGATCTGGGCGTGTTGGATGGAGTAACCACAAACCCTTCTCTGATGGCCAAAGAAGGCATTACCGGAAAAGAAAATATTCTGAATCACTACCGGGCTATCTGCAATATTGTAGATGGAGATGTAAGTGCGGAAGTAATCTCAACAGAGTTTAAGGGCATGGTGGAAGAAGGCGAACTGCTGGCTGCCCTTGACCCAAAGATCGTTGTGAAAGTGCCTATGATCAAAGATGGTATCAAAGCCATTAAATATTTTTCACAAAAAGGGATCAAAACCAACTGTACACTGGTATTCTCTGCCGGACAAGCTTTACTGGCTGCTAAAGCAGGTGCTACCTATGTATCTCCGTTTGTAGGTCGTTTGGATGATGTGTCTACAGATGGGTTAAAACTGATCGAACAGATTCGTCTCATTTATGATAACTACGGATATGCCACTCAGATTCTGGCTGCTTCTGTACGTCACCCTATGCATATTATCAAGTGTGCAGAACTGGGATCTGACGTAATGACTGGACCTTTGAGTGCAATAACTGCATTGATGAAACACCCATTGACAGATTCTGGGTTGGAGAAATTCCTGAAGGATATGGCTGGCAAATGGTAAAAATACGCCTGTAGTGGATGAAAGATAGACATCCACTACAGATTTTTAATCACTTATACACCTTTACACCTGTTACACCTGCATGAAAACGTTCTCTCAGATGTTTTTTGCTACTCTCTTACTGGGTAGCATGGCACTGGTATCCTGTGACCAGAAAAGCAAAACTTCAGAAAATCAAGACTCCGTAAATGTAATGGAACAAACCCCGAAAGTCGGAATTCAAAAAGATGCTCCTTTTGGCACATTGCCTGATGGCAAAGCTGCCGATTTATATACCCTCCGCAATGCTTCTGGTATGGAAGTGAAAATTACCAACTATGGTGGTACTATCGTTTCCTGGACTGCTCCTGACAAGGATGGTAAATATGAAGATATAGTATTGGGATGTGACTCTCTGGGTGGATATTTGAAAGGTGTACCATACTTTGGTGCATTGATTGGACGATATGGCAACCGTATCGGAAAAGGTAAATTTACGCTGGATGGAAAAACCTACACACTCGCTACTAACAATGGCCCCAATGCATTGCATGGTGGTAAAGTAGGATTCGATAAAGTGTTGTGGGATGCAACTCCAGTAGAAGGAGAAGAGCCATCATTGAAACTGACCTATGTAAGCAAAGATGGTGAGGAAGGATATCCCGGCACATTGACTACCGAAGTAACCTACCAACTAAAGAATGATAACTCTCTTCAAATCAGCTACAAAGCTACTACCGATAAACCTACAGTTATCAACCTGACTAACCATACCTATTTCAACCTGACAGGTGGAGTAAAACGCGATATCCTGGATCATGAGGTAACGTTGTATGCCGATAAACTGGTTCCTGTAGATAAAGGCCTGATTCCTACTGGTGAGTTAAAACCTGTAGCGGGAACACCTTTTGATTTTAATACGTCTACTAAAATCGGAGCACGTATCAATGATTCTTCGGATGTGCAGATTAAATATGGTTTAGGATACGACCACTGCTGGGTGTTGAAAGAGTCTAAAGATTCTCTGAAACATGTAGCGACTGTTTACGAACCAACTAGCGGACGTGTGTTGGATACATACACTACCGAACCTGCTGTGCAATTCTACACTGGTAACTTCCTGGATGGTACCATCACTGGTAAAAATGGTATAGTATACAAACATCGCTATGGTTTCTGTCTGGAAACTGAACACTATCCGGATTCTCCAAACAAGCCTTCTTTCCCAAGTACAGTGCTTCGTCCCGGAGAAACGTATGCAACCACAACTGTATACAAGTTTTCTACAAAGAAATAAGATTTGGCAGAGTTTAAACAGTCTGCTTTACTAAGGAAATATGCATAGTTTAGTGTATACTGGTTGTATACTAAACTATGCTTTTTTTATTTCGCCTCTATTCCTTAGTTGAAGTCTTATTGATACCTCCTTGATATAGAACATGGTAATGTTACTTATTTTGCATTACCATAGGTTTGCTGGGAGTTGATTTTTGGATATAAATAAGTGCATCAAATTCTTTTAACAAGTCACGTCGGCTGAAATCATCATTGTAAGCCTCTGCACCAATACTTCTAAACAATAACCGTTGGTGAAGCCACTGAGTATCTTTTGTTAGTGGTATTTTTTGTAACGGAAGATAAAACATAGGCGTTTGAGCTGTTTTGAAGTAAGACTCATAACTGCCTGCAACACTTGTCTGAGCAGGAGCTGATTGGACACTGTCTTTGTAAATGGCTCGGAATGTACCCTGATCAAAGGTAAAACCGATAGACTGATAGTCATCTGCCAGTTCGGTTTTGAGCCAGTAACCCATATCATACTTATCTACGTGGTTGTTATGTGCCCATATTACCACACGAGCATTGGGAATCGACGTAAATGTACGATAAAGATTTTCTGCCATACAGGCATCTCTGAATCGGGAAGACTCTCCGACAGACCGTAGTTCAATGGCTTGTTCAATCTGCCGGAAATGTTGTTGAATCAGAGATTTCTCACTCAGCGAGCCTACAGGAACTCTGATCAGAAATGTGTTTTTGACTTCCCGCAAAGCTTGCATTGCAGATACAATGGTGGTATCTGTAGGAGGAACAAAACGACGAATGGCTTGTACGTATTCCATTCGCTTCTTCAATGAATGCCAGGCAAGTGTGTCTTTGGGTTGCAAATACTCTTTTAAAGCAGCCAGTGCTTTCCAGGAATACTGCATATCAAACCCTTTAAACTGTACCATTTGTTTGGGATGGGCAAGATTGTATTGTCTGACCCAGCTAATCAGTTCTGCGATTTCCTCGACACTCCAGGTCCAGTAGCCAAGTCCCTTCAATATCTTTCTGGCATCTCCTTTGCCTGTAAGCACATACTTATTGACATCCTCAGCCGCTGCCATGTCAGCCTCGAAAGCGATTACATTGAATCCTTTTTGCTCAACAAGCCAGCGAATCAGACGGTGTTTCATCTGAAAAATTTCATGTGACCCATGTGTATTCTCACCTAATCCTATCATGCGTGCCTTGCCTATTTTTTCATTTACTGCTAGTAAGTCTGTAAACGGATCTGATGGAGAGGTGGATTTTAGTGGAATGATTGCTTTCTTCAACCAGGCTGTTTCTGCTAATGTGGGAGGAGCCGGAGATGTCATAGAATGAGGTGCTTGCCCATTGACCAGAATCTTGATATTGTCCAGCCAGAATGCAGAGACATCCGTAGAGACAAAACCAATACTGGCATATTGGACATACTGGTTGCCTGGAATAGATGTTTCTACTGAAAATTGCTCCCAATCACTATTTGTATCTGAGATAGATATTGACTGAACAGGTAATTCAACATACTTATAAATCCTCCAGGGATTTTTGAAGCGTTTGTCATTAGAAATAAAAGAAAAAAAGACAGATTGTGTTGATTTAGCAAAAGAAGATTTTTTGATAAACCCTTTTACTGACAATGTTTTACCCCATAAAGTATCAAGGGAAATAACCTGAAGCAAAGGTGCCTTTGCCCGGCTTACATTTTCCAGTTTCAAACTTTGTCTTCCATCTTTAAAATATAGGGAGTCAGTTACAAGATTTATTTGCTTCAGTAATCGAGTATTCTTTTTGATATCTTCAAAAGATAGATCTGGTTCATACATGCTGAGTAGTGTATCATTTATAATCTGAGTGCCAGGTAAAGGAATATCCTTATACTTTTGTCCTTCATACATAATTTGCCAATGATCTATCCATAACTTGCCATGACCTGATAAAAACATGCCCATAGCTAAATAATCTGCTTGGGCAGGAACGGGAATCTCCACCTGATGTTTACTCCAGTTTTCTCCATCAATTGTTGAAGTATCCCGAACATAACTAAGACGATCACTTGTTTGATTATTTCCTGTACTTGCATATAATTGAATTGTACCATCGAAATTCTGTGTCTTTACCCAGACAGAGATTGTTATGTTTTTAGTCTTAAAGTCAACGACAGGAGAAGAGACTGTATTAAAAGCTCCATAATTGAAAGGCTTCTTCAGATCAAGAAAAAGGCTAGTCTCACCTGAGTATTTGATTGTTGAATCATATTGAAATGAAATATTCTTGGGAAAATCCCAAAAGGGAAATGCACTTTTTGTATCATTTTGGATTTCAAAATCAAGATTCAATCTTTCCTGTCCAAAGCTCAGAGTGAATAAAGGACAAAGTGAGTTACACAGGAATAGAAGTATAATCTTAGGGGAAAAAGCAATTGTGTTTTTTCTTTTTGTCATGTTTTTTCTGTAATTGATCGAAGATTAATTCAATAGGAAAAATGTCGACTCAATAAAATGCATTTTCTTTGTAATTAAAAAGTTACTTTCTTTGAAAATGTTTTAAAGGTGTGTAACAAGTTTTATTGTTTTTTTTAAGCGTATGTAAACTACAGAAATGCTTTAGGTAGTTTCTGATTTTACGTATTAACTAGTATGATTTCAACATTTCCTTCGCTGGTAGCTGCTTTTGCTGCATATCCGGATTGCATCGGGATTCAGATCTATGAGAAAATTTACAATTCCCTTACCATAGAGTATAGACTTGCCTTCGCAAGACCAGACGGTGTTTTCTTTGAGAAAGTTACCATTTTGTCAGAAGATCAGGATTTGGTGGAACAGGAGATTCTGAGCCAGACGCACTGGCAGGTACTGGTTTTATCCATGAGAAGTTCAGTAGGATATCTGGCAAGAAAGATAGCCCCTCAGATAAGTGTATTTAAAAATTTGAAAGAACTGATAATTGAGTTTGACTATCCGGAGTATCCAACCTTTCCTGTGTCCTTAAATGGATTGCCTTTGTTGGAAAAATTATCTATTCAGGAGGCAACAGTTGAGATAAATGAACCTCTGACACAGGTAAAAAGTTTTTCTCTGAACAAAGGAAAACTGTCTCAACTGGAAGAACTTTTGTCTTTCCTCAACCCGGATGTTCTGACCTATCTGGCAATACGCGAAACAACACTAACCCAGTTGCCAGAAAGCCTTATCCAATTTACTCAACTGGAAGTGCTGGATCTTGGTCAAAACGAAATAGAGGTGCTGCCAGAAGGGATTATGCAGATGGAAAAGTTAAAAAATCTTTCCTTGTATAATTCTCCTTTGCAAAATGTAGGTGGTGTGAGAGATGCTGCCGTACTTAAGTTGATTCAGGAATGTAGCAAACGAAAACTTTCACAGTCTGTACGGGCGGTGTATCTGAATCTTTTCCAGAATAATCTGACCAGTGCGGATAGTATGCCTACAGAGGATTTGCTGCGTGCACTCAGTTTTGGCTTACTGAATGAAAGGGCAATGCCACTACTGGAAAAGCGGATAGCATCCCCATTCCAGATGGGAGCAGATCTTTCCAGACAGCAGGTGTCTGTACTCGGAAAAATGAAAGGATATTCTTCGGAAGAAATCATAGAGCAATTCAAAAGAAACAACATTCAAGCGTCTGACAGGCTTACTCCACAAACTACGTTGGTTTGTATTGGCGAACAACTGACACAAAAGCAGACTGAAGAGATTTGTAAACGTAAATTGCCTATCGCATTACCTGTACATGTGCGTGATTCTTTACAGCAGCTTGAAGTGCCGTATCTGGTTGAGTCAGATACTTCCGTTCATGAAAACTTATTACGTCTTATCAACTCTCTTGATGAAGGTAATAGTAAGCTAGCTGCTGAGATCATGCTGGCAGGAGGTATTCCTGAGCCATTGTTATACCCGGTCCTGTTACTAAATGCACTGAGAGGAAAGGAGTACAGTACCCATTTTAAAAAAGTACTGGAGAAATATCTTCCCCGTAAGCAATATGAGGTGATTCAGAAACAGCAAAAAGCTGGTTTTTATAAGACTGTAGATGAGTTGTTTAAAAACCCTCTTTTTAGTGTGGTAGAAACAGCCAGGGCAGGATTATCTTTGTTTGCACTGGATGAACGGACCCGACAGGTGGGTAGCAATGATCATAACTTTTACCGGCAATTTCATTATATCGTCAAACGTTGTTTTGTAGCAGGAGGCGATCCTGCACGACTGGCTTATCAGGCACAGCTGGAAGGCACTACACTGAATGTCTTGTTTTCGGATGATAGCTTCTTTGGCAAATTTAAATTGCCTGTTGAAATTCTGGAGTTTGAGCAGATTGAAAAAATCATCTGTGCACAGAGTGTGATTAATGAGGTGGCTTCCAATCAGAAGACGCTGAAGAAAATGAAAAACCTGAAAGAACTGGTTCTCTACCATTTTGCTGCAAAAAGTAATTACTACACAGATGTGCAGTATATCAAAAAACTACAGGAAGATGTGATTTTGCTCAAGCAGAACTTTCCTCATCTACAGATAACACTACAGACTTATTAATAAAAGTGTATTAGATAACAAGTCTGGAATTTCATCTCATGCGCATAGTTCTATGGATTTTTTTGTTTTGACCTGAACTATGTGCATAAGAATTTTTGCGGTGAATTCTGATCAAACATCACTCGTGCGGTGAATTAAACGCATTGACAGTTTTGCGGTTTATTCCAGGTAAAAACTTTTTTGATTCGGATGACTTGAATCTCCTCTTCTAATTGACTTGTGCATATAATTATGCACAAGTCTTCTGCATGCTACTAACTATGCGCAATAGATCTACTATCAAAGAAAAAAGCTGGCTTACCATCTACAAAATGCTGTCAATATAAAGCCAAATACCTCTGGAAATCCACTTACTGCCCTCTTACCACTCAAAATCCTGTATCTCTACTGTGGTAGGATGACGCTTGATGACTCTGATTTTTTGGTTGAAGACATCAATTCTCCATTCTGTATCTTTTCCGAATTCAGTGATTAGTCGTTTTCCCTCTCCATTTTTCCGGAAACTCCATAATTTGTTAATTTCTTTGGTCTTATTAGACTGACAAATCAATAGTCTATCCAAAGCATCACGTTGAGCTATGGATGAGTTGTTCTGTATCTTACTGCTACTATGATTAAACTCAATTCGTTTTCCCTCCTCCACATACGACGATTCAAACAGGAAATGGGTAATCTCTTCTTCCTCATGTACTGTGTCAAATAAATACCTGGTTTTGCCGGTATTGATTTCGTAGACAGCAATATTGCTCAATGAGGAGCGATCATATTCCTCCTCTTTTTTGCCGCCCATTAAGCCTTTGCTTTTTTTGAGAGGGTTAAGTGAGAAATAAAAAATATTAAGTTTTCGATCGTATTCTTCTATACTGTGAAAATCGGTATATCCCATTTTAAAACTCATGATTTTTGTACAAATAGCTAGTGGATTTTTGGTCAAACTAAACAATTTTCCTATTACTAGGCCAGATCGATTGATCATACTGTTATACTGAGGAGAGTAGTAACAGGAGAAGGTTATTATCCTACTGGTTTATATCTTCATCAATCGTTCCACTGCCCGTTCGAGAGTATCTTCTTTCTTGGCAAAACAGAAACGTAAAAGTTTGTTATCAGTTTTGTTGCTATAAAAGACAGATAAAGGAATAGTGGCTACGCCAATTTCTTTGGTCAGACGAATGGCATAATCGGTGTCAGACTCATCCGTAATATGTCCGTATGATGCCAATACAAAGTAACTACCTCGACTAGGAAGTAAAGAGAAGCGGGTTTGTTGCATCAGGTTCACAAAGAAATCCCGTTTCTGCTGATAGAACTGAGGCAAAGACTCATAGGGTTCTGGGTTCCTGAGGTATTCGGCCAGAGCAATCTGAAGAGGGGTGAAGGACGAAAACGTCAGGTACTGGTGCACTTTCCGAAACTCAGTTGACAGCTCGCGAGGAGCTATACAATAGCCTAACTTCCAGCCGGTAACATGATAGGTCTTGCCGAAAGAAGAGATTACAAAGCTTCGTTCCCTTAATTCTGCATGTCGTAATACACTCTGATGTTGTTGCCCATCAAAGATAATATGTTCATATACTTCATCACTGATCAGATAAATGTTCCTATCTCTCAACAGAATTGCCAGGAATTGCAAATCCTTTTGTGTCAGTGTGGTGCCGGTTGGGTTATGAGGTGTATTGATAATAATGGCTCGGGTACGGCTGGTAATGGCACTTTGCAGTTGGGAAAAGTTGATTGAAAAATCATCGGATGACAAGGACACATATACCGGAATCCCTCCGTTAAGTTCAATAGCAGGTACATAGCTGTCGTAGCAAGGCTCCAATACTATCACTTCATCGCCCAGACTGACAATGGCACTGATAGCCGCATACAAGGCTTCTGTACCTCCGGAAGTAACTGTAATTTCGGTATCAGGATTAGGAGCATACCCATACATACGTTCTGTTTTGATGGCAATCTGTTCCCGTAAGTCAATGGTACCAGGCATAGGCGCATACTGGTTGTATCCATCCTGCATTGCTTTGGTTACTAGCTGAATAATATCCTGAGAAGCGTTAAAGTCCGGAAAGCCTTGACCCAGGTTAATGGCCTTGTGCTCCTGAGCCAGTTTGGACATAACGGTAAAGATGGTGGTGCCTACATTGGGTAGTTTGGAAGGGAGTATGTTGGATTGTGTATGGTTCATCAGAAATGAAAAGTTAGTACACAAAAATAATGGTATTTAGCCAGATTGTATGATACCTTCTCTGGTAGTTTATATTTGCGTTTACAATAAGTTAGAATTGGCACATATGATAGACATATACGACTTTGTCAAAACAGGAATTTATAATGGAATATATGTAGGAGATCCAGTGCACGTTTTGAAGAATTATTATAACCCTAAGACTATTGGTAAGCAACATACACTTTATTCAGGAGCTTACTCTTATTTTGTGGAAGGAATAGAGTTTCGGATTGTTGAAGGAAGTAATAGAATCCATTCATTTTGAGACCTATCGTATTAAATGTTTTCTTCAGAGTAAAAGTCGGCTTATTTCTTTAGGTACTACTCTGAATACATTTACAGCCTGGTTGGATGAAATAAAATTGGATTGGAAGTTTTATCAACCGGCTTGTCATGAAAAATTACTATGTATAATTACAGCAGGTAATGTCATTGTTTTTTTTGACTATGAGGACGAGAAAAGTCCAATATTGTGGAAGTGTAGCCGCTATTGGCCGGAAATGCATGATGATAGTTTATTTAGTAATAGTTTTAGGACAATTAACCGAAATGATTTTCAATAAAACGATTGTGTATACTTACTGAACAATGATTGGTAAATAAACAGATCAGAAGCTTTCCTTTTTGTATACCTTGTAAAAAGTATCAGAATTGCCTCCATGAGCAAATAATAACACCCAGCCAAATCTGGTTTCATGTATTTCTGTATACAGATCATCCGAGTTTGCAAAGGCAATCTTCATATCTGTATTGTAATACAAAAAAAACAAAGGAGGAATGCCTAATGGATATACTTTACTCCTGGCTGAAAAATATCCGTTTTTGATATGTCCCTTTAACTTTTGTGTAGCAATAATACTATCTCCTTCTTTTAAGGTGGCTACAATGCATTTGTTATCTTTTGCTACAAGACATACTTTGTAGGTATTGGTATCAGTAGAATAATGTGTTTTGGCTAATGGTGCTATATATCTCCATAAAACAGAACTATAACACCCATTTAGCTGATGAATATTTTCCTGAGTTAATGTGCTTTGTTCTGAATAGAGTGGTTTCAGGTCTTTAGAACAGGATGAGAGACAAACAATCCATAGTGTTAGAAATAGATACTTCATGAAATACTCATTGGGTATAATAAAACCACTGAATTAACACAATTAATTCAGTGGTTACCAATTTTTTCTGCTTTCGGATTGATTTGTGTGGAATCTGGAATCAGTTTTAGTAGTTTAAATTCAAGTTCAGGAATAAGGCGTGTGTCAATTTCCATTTGATTATAGAGGTCTTTCTCATTAAAATTCTTATTGAAAAAGAAATTGCCACATTTCCAACCTTTAACAATCGTAAAATATTGTATTCTATCAAAATAAAGTAACTTACTAAACTCGGAATGAGTCTCTTGTAATTCTGTAAGTTCCGCATATGCTACAGTAACAAGAATAAGTTTGCCATTGTCATTGAGAACGGATTTTGGTATTGAAAACTCCATAATTAGTTCCTTATTGGGGAGAATACAACAAAATAGATAGTCCAAATTACTCCAGCATTCAGAAACCTCAGTAGGAAAATCATTGTTTGAAAAAATAATATAACAATTTATTTGAGTAAGCGAACCAAATGGTAGAAGCTCATTATGCCCCAAATCAAAATAAAGCCATTTTCTATAAGGGATAATAACCTTTCTTGAAGAGGTATTCGTAAGATGTATTTTTATAAGTATAGTTTTTTCCTCGATTTGTTGTGATATGCTGTAATCAAGGGGCTGCGTTTTATGTTTTTTAGTTCCTGTTACTAGTTCACTATAAGGTTGCTTCGGTTGGGTGTCAGGTTGTTGCAGTTGGGTGTCTGATTCATTTACCTGATTGTAAAATCTTTTCAGATGGCGAGTGCAAGAGGTGAAAGATAGTATTAGTAGAGTCAGAAAAAGATATCTCATGCAAGATTTTATCAATTTAGTTTTTCAGATTCGCAATCAGTCTTGAAATAGTGGTAGGATCAAGATTATATTCTGTTTGTAAAATGTTTTTAGTAAACAGACAGAAGCCAGACATGTTGTTTCTACGTTTGTCTGGCTTCTTCTCTTTCTTAACGAAATTGACAGGATGGCATTCGTTCTTTTAGGATATCAAGATTTTCAACCCTATTTGTTTTTAATTCCAGAGATTCCAATGGGAGGGTTGAGAGGCTTAATGGAAGCTTGTGTAAATTATATTGAAAAATCACCAAATGTTTCAGATTTTTCAATTGGGCAATGGATTCTGGAATTTCAAGTATCTTACTATGGTAGATAGTCAGGTTTGTCAGGGATGTTATATGAAGCATCTCTTCAGGAAATGAAGTCAGGTGATTGCCTTTCAATGTGATTTTCCGGATGGTCGGTTGTACCTGCTGAAATAAGGTATTGGCTTCTTCCGTTGTGAGAGCAGCTTTTAGCTCTAGTTCATTCGTTTTTGCAAGCCATTCAGGAGTGGTTTGTTCGATATAGAGCTGACGACGGGGATCATTCGCATCTGAGTGCTCCATAAAGTAGTCGCCTGCAAAACAGTTTTTTATCACCTTTTCCTTTTTGAGCCAAACCAGAAAGGCCATAGAGGCTGTATCCAGACCTGGAAATTCTTGTTGGTACTTGTGTATCTGAAAACGATTGTAACTGTACCTGGATGTATCATCAATTATTTTTGCTTTGTGTGCAAGTGCCTGCAGAATCACTCCATCAGTTGTATTTTTCTTAATAAGCTGTCTGGCTTTGGCTCTGGTATCTGGATTGTCTGAGGTTTTGGCAATGACCAGTAAATCTATAATCAGTTCAGCTGGTACACCTGTCGATTCAAGTAATTGCACTCCTAGTGCTTCATTAACAGATTCTGGACTACGCAATAGTTTTAGTACAGATTCTGTAGAATCAGATGACCGGCCTTCTTCGGATAAGAGATAGGGTTGTTCAACCTGATTTAGAAAATCAGTCAGCTCTTTTTCGTTAAACAGAAAATAATTCTTTTGGGTATTTCCATTCTCCGGAAACTTAGGCGAACTACCAACCAGTATATGAGTGACTTTATCAGTTAATGAACTGCTGTACCCAATATTGGCTGCATTCAGTTTGTTTTTGATATCTGTCTTTTTATAAGAAGTATTGCCCAGAATAGTTACTACATCTCCTGGTTTTAATGGTCTATCTGCCAGGGACTGGTAGTCTTCATTAAACACAAAAATGTTTTCAATCAGCGCCTGATGCATAGGAGCATAATTGATTGAAAAACCTTCAAAAAATACCTGTTGAGGCAGATTTTCCAGACGTTCCTGATGGAAATTATTCAAATACACATGCAGATAAATTTTGCGCTTTTCCTCGTCCATATCCGAATGCTGGTTTTCTGCCAGATGTCGAAATGGATAAAACCAGTCAAAAATCTCAGGCTCCAGTTGTCTGGGAGCAAATTGTGTATCTGTGGCATGTGTGCTTACTTTCCATAATCGGGTAAGTTTGTATAAGTCGGTTGATAAACGTTGAATGCCAGTTCTTGAAATTTCTATTGAACCTAATTTGGTACACTGGCTAATAGTAGAGGGCAGACTTACAAGTTGTGGACTATCGGGTAGTTCTAAACCTGACAGATTTTTAAGATTACCGATGCTTTCCGGAAGTTGAGAAAATATACCGCTAAGAGTCAGAGACTGTAGTTTACCTAGTCTGCCAATACTTTCTGGAATACGTTGAAGTGATTTTGGGGTTATCACTTTTAGCGTTTCAAGGTTTTCACAGTCACCTATTGTATCAGGAAGGTCAATAAGTGTTTCATTTATATCAATTGTTTTCAGGTGTTTAAGTTTTCCTATTTCCGATGGTAAAGTGGTAAGTTTATTCTTATCGGTACTGAAACCGTGTATATAAAGTAATTCCAGGGAGTCGAGTCCCCCTATTTCAGAAGGTAGTTCGGTCAAATCACCAAGGTTAATATAGAGAGTTTTCAGCTTTTTGAGATTACCTATAGAAGAAGGTAGCGTTTCAATTGGATACCAATTTAGTTTCAGTTCTTCCAGATTGGCTAAGTTTCCTATTGATTCCGGAAAGGGCAGGGCTTCTTTCGTTCCAGGCTTCAGCTTTAGTTTTCTTAACTTCTGTAGTTTGCCAATTGCAGGGGATATACCAAAAGGATCAGATTCTTCACTAGTCCACGAACCGGAACGTACTTCTATACTCTCAAGTTCGGTGAGTTCACCTATTACGTCAGGGATTGATTGAATAGGTAGGCGATTATTTATCTCTAATTCCTGTAATTTTTTTGAAAATGAGAGTTGGTCCGGAAAAGAAGGAAGTATCACATTTTCGTACAAGGATAGTTTTGTAAGCTTGGGTAAACTTTTCAGAATCAACAGATCCTGAAGTTCATTACATCCACCGATTTTAAGTTCTTGCAGAAAGGAAAGATCAGATACCAGTGAGGGTAGAGAGGCACCATGAAAGGAACTGATCCATAGCTTTTTCAGGGAAGTGAGCTTAGGTAATATTTCTGATAAATATCCATCATCCTTGAATCCATTAAGGGTAAGTTCTTCAAGATTGGAGAGGTCGCCAAAAGATAACGGAAGTACACAAACAGCTCTGGATTCGATCTGAAGTTTTTTGAGATTTTTTAATTGTCCAATATCCTCAGGTAATGTAAGTAATTGCTCCGCACGATTAATTTCCAGTTCTTCCAGATTGACTAGTTTGCCAATAGGAGGCATCTGCTTGCCTGTGTAACCAGAAATAGCCAGCTTGGTAAAATGAGTAATTTCCGGATAGATACTCTCCATATCCTGAGAAGAAGCTTTGGTAATAAGTCCTTTGTCATATTCATGAAGTGCCTTATCCCGATCTGCAGTATAATAGGGTTTAATAGAATACATTGTATAGATGTCGTTACATGTCTAAAATTTTAACCGAGGTATAGTCAATATCCTTGTGCTTACAAGTAACTAAAGTGTGAGATAAAATAATGAGTAAGATGGTAGAAAATATAAGGAGGTAATATTGATGCAAAAAATAGAGTTAGTTTACCAAAAGAAGGGAATTGATAAAAATAAAAAAAAACAATAAAACCCAGCCTTTTACTGACTGGGTTTTGAAAAAATACAAAAGCAAATAACTTTATGCCTTCTTCCATTTTATGCTACATCCGATGGCTTTGGCAGATGGAGTAGTGACAGCTTTGCCTTGAAGCAATTCATCCACTGCTTCTTCTACATATTTCTTGGTGGCTTGTGAGGCATCCTGGGAGTTATTGTCAATAGCTCCGATATAGGCTACTTTAAATTTATCGCCCTCTTTTTTTACCACAAAAACATGTGGGGTATTGGTAGCACCAAAGGTTTGGGCTATAGCCTGTGTTTCATCAACCAGGTAAGGGAATGCATATTTCTTGTCCTTAGCGCGTTTCTGCATTAAATCATAAGAATCTCCGGGAGAGATGCCTGGATCGTTGGGTTGGATAGCCAGTACAGGATAGCCTTTGGACGCATATTTCTGATTCAGTGCAATAATCCGTTCTTCATATAATTTGGCTACCGGACAGGTATTGCAGGTAAAAGTGATAATATAGCCTTTAGCCTGAGTATTGCTTGCCAGAGAGACCATTTTACCATCTACATTCTTCAACGAAAAATCTTGTACTGTATCACCTACTTTATAGCCAGCAGGAGCAAAGCGGGCACTGACAAGGCCTACTGCCAGGAGCAGCAGTAAGGCTAACTGAGTTTTGAAAATTGTTTTCATACAAAGTTGTTAGTTAGTGTGTTATAGATGAAATGATTGAATAATGGTTTCAAGTTCTCCGGCTTTCACTTCTTTTTCCATGAACTTCCGGACATTTCGGGATGTCTTGATAAATAATGTAGCTGGGATAGAACCAGACCATTCCGGAGAGATTTTATCAATCCAGGTATTGTGGTCTGTTTCATTTAACAGATAGACAGAAGACCGTAACTTTCTTTTTTGGACAAAAGGGATTACTTTGGTCTGGAGGTCTCTTTTGAAATCAAGGCTCACCAGCAAAACTTTAACTTTCTGATTGGCAAACTTTTTATGCACAGATTCTAATAGGGGCAACTCAGTAACACAAGGACCACACCAGGTAGCCCAGAAATTAACTACATAGAGAGTATCATTGTTCTGATGTATTCGTTTGTTTAACTGATCAAACTGAATTACGGGGACATGCTGACTCATAGCGGGTATCATCCATGCCAGAAAGAGCACCGTTAGCCAGAATGATTTGGGTTTATTGGTAATGGTCATAAGACAATTGTTTGCTAACCAATATACTAAGTACGTGAGAAATTGCAAATTGTTTACCGTTTTTGTGTAATTTATCAGGAGAGTCTGTACTCTGAGAAACGAATGACTTATCTTTGGGGTATTCATTTGTAGAAATATATTTGCTACCTGGAGGTATGCATTTCAGAAATAGATAGTTTGACAGAACAAACCCCTGATCCCATGAGACTAAAGAAGCCCTATATACTAATGCTGGAAGATGATCCGGATGACCGGATGATTACAGATTCTATTGCTTCACAACTGGATGTTGACATACAGTTTCTCTACCTGACTTATAGTAACGAGTTGTTTTCTGCATTGGAATCTGGTGAGCAGCCTGCATTGATTATGCTTGATTACAATTCAAAACCACAGAATGGATTAGAGATATTGAAAAAGCTGAAGTCAAACCCAGCGTACCGATCCATCCCTGTGATTGTGCTGGGTGAAAGTGCCTCAGATCCACACATAGATGAATGTTATCAGTTAGGAGCCAATTCATTTATTCTTAAGCCAGGCACCTACGACCTTACTGTACATAAAATCCGTACATTTTTAGAGTATTGGTTCCAGGTTGCAGAACTGTAAGCTTTTTAAGATTTACCTTGAGGTTGTGCAAAGGAAGCTCATCAATACAAATGGTCTACCAGTATCATCAATTCTCTGACGCTTCTGACAGATCTGACAGTTCTAAAAAACATTTTATAAAGTGGAGTAACTATGTAATCGACTTATTTGTCTGGTTAACAGTTTTTTACAAAATAAGGATTATAGACAGTATGTCTTCAGTCTGAACACGAAAGTTAATTTGAAAACTTTTAAATAAAAAAAACATGCTGTCTATCAGGTATTTACAGAGTTGTAATACTCTATCCCCTTTATAAAATGTTTTTTAGAACTGTCAGATCTGTCAGAAGCGTCAGAAGAAGTATATACATTCATTCCGACAAAAGGACGCGAATCTCTACAGTCAATAAAAAATCCGAAGCCATGGAGTGACTTCGGATTTTTATAATCTACTAATCTAGTTGATAGAGTTAGATCTGTGTTGTTGGATCTTCTGGTTTTTGACTACCATTGTGATGGCTACCATTTCCGTTTTGCTGTTTCTGAACCTGTTCCAGTAGCTGCAAACCCAGCAAACCACTGATTGGTCCACCACCCGAACCTTCTGCACCTCCGTTGATTAGTACATCCGGAATGATCTTGATTCGATCTCTGCCTATAGCTTCAGTTACCTTCAGTTTGGTGAAGTTGTCACCGCCCATCGCTTCAACGGCTAGTTTATATGCTTCCGCAGATGATTTACCAATAGCCAGGATCTTGGCCGCTTCTGCATCACCTGTTACACTGATCTTTTCTGCTTCTGCATTAGCCAGCATCTTCACTTTTTCTGCCTCTGCTTCCGCCAGTACTTTGGTCTTTTGAGCATCTGCATTGGCAATGGTTTTTAGTCGTTCGGCTTCCGCACCTGCCTGTATTTTAACACTGGTAGCTTCCCCTTCGGCTTTCTTTACAGATGCATCTGCAATACGTTGGGCAATCAATACACCTTGGTCGGCTTTTACAATTTCACGTTGCATATCTGCAATAGATGTTTCTTTTTCCAGCTTCTGACGAGTTTCCTGAGCCAGTCGTTGTGTTTCGAAGGTCATCTTCTGCTCTTCTGCCAGCTTTCTGTCTGTCAAGGTTTTCATCAGGGAATCCGGTGGCACAATGTCACCAATCAGGGTGTCGACTCCAAACACGTTGTATTCAGCTAATACCTTTCCAATGTGTTGTTTGGCTGAATCCTGACGTTCTTTCCGTGAAGTTAAGAAGTTGATTACATCAGCATCCTGAGCCGAGTTACGGAAGTAGTTACCAATGGTTGGTTCCAGCACCTGGCTTACCAGGTTATTCATGTTTCCGAAACGGGCAATTACCTTAGGTGCTTCATTCGTAGGAATATGAATGATCTGAGAAACGTCCAAGTTGAATGGGAAACCGTCTTTACTACGAACAGTGATGGTACTCAGGTTTTTATCCAATTGGTGTGACTCACTACGTGCTGACGCCCAGTTCAATACCAGGTTAGTAGTAGGTACTAGTTCAACACGCATGGTGTATTTGTTGATAGGATACTTACCGGGTCCAAGTGGCTCAGCCCAAACACCTTTAAATCCTTTGCCTACAATATTGCCATGTTTGAATTCCGCTCCACTAAGATCAGCGCCATCTTCACCATAATAAGAGATAACAACACCCACGTTACCGATAGGAATTTCGGTCATAAAGGTTTCTTCTATCTGAACAAACCAGGGGTTCAGGTTATAGGAACCTGCCAGAATTACCTGAGGCTGCAAACCACGATTACCCCCATTTTGCAAAAAGGCATCCGCATCCTGAAAGTTATTGTGGCCGTGCACATTTGATCCTGCAATTTGCCCGTCTCTCAGTGGCATACCATCCTGGGTAGTCACAATACCTACCTTGTTTTCATTAATGTGTGTGATGTCTGCCAGTTCCACTTCAAACAAAAATGCATTGATTCGATAGGAACCTGCTGTAATATAAGCTGTCTGTCGACCTTTTTGACCATGATTGCGGATAAATTTTTCTGCATCCTGAAAAGAATCACAGTCTACACGGCGGGCCAGAATAGCACCTGTCGGAAGCTCGTTTCCATCTTTGGCGATAAGCAGACCAATCTTTCCGGGAGGAATAACTGTGAGTGGTTGTAACTTTACTTCATATTGCCATATCCATTTCCATAAGTGTAAACCTGGTGCCAGGGTTTGAGCCTGAAAGCCAGCTTCGCCGTTCACTGCAATGATACGTCCATCGGGTAAGGCTCGATTCTCGCCTGTCAATACAAATTTTTTGGTAACAAGACCAATACGGTCTTCAGGAACAATAACAACACCGAAAATTCTGAAGAAGAAACGGTAAAAGATCAGCAAAACGATAGGTATAAGCACCCACCAGAAAGCTAGTAAAAGGTTCATGAAATAATTGATTTAGTTAAAAATAGAGTGTGTAGATTCAATTGTGGAGAGTGTAGATTCAATAGAAATTGAATGTGGTGAAGGTTTTTAATTTTTGATGTAAATCTTCTAAAAAAGTAACCCAATTACAGGTTTTTATTTTTCAGAAACTGACATCGTAACTATAGACATAAAATTGTATATTCTGCTTCAGGTATACTATGTTGTTAATTAGTTATTTAAAGATGGAATAGGTAAGCAATTGGATAGGGATTAAGTATATTTTGGATGTGGAAGGTTTGAATGCAATAGTTTAATTGCTTTTTGGCTAAATGCAGAAGATCATCGGTACTGAAAAGATACTGTCTGGTGATAGATATTTTACTGTCAAACTGCTATACTTGCAGAAAAATAATGTTTATTAACTTACAGCTAAGTTTATGTCTCTCAAATCACAGATTGATAATGATATAAAGCAGGCTATGCTTGCCAAAGATAAAGATGCGCTTACTGCGTTACGTTCTATTAAATCCCTGATCTTACTGGAAGAGACCAAAGAAGGCACTGTTGGAGGAGATCTTAAAGCAGAAGAAGAATTAAAGTTATTGACAAAGGCTGCCAAACAACGCCGGGAGTCAGCAGATATTTTCAAAACACAGGGACGTGAGGATCTATCCAGTAAAGAATTAGCCGAACTGGCTATTATCGAAAGATATTTACCTAAACAATTGTCCTCAGAGGAACTTGAAGCTAAGGTAAAAGATATCCTGACTCGTGTGGGGGCCAAAGGACCTGCCGATATGGGCAAGGTAATGGGAGTAGCTACCAAGGAATTGGCTGGTCAGGCTGATGGTAAAGTGGTTTCTGAAACTGTAAAGCGATTGCTGGTACAATAGTCAAAAAAGAATAACAGAGCCTACGTTTCTAAAGATTGTATGCTCTGTTATTTTGGAATATATCACACTCTTAGATATCATTTTTCTACTTGCAGCATTCAAGACGCCTTTTTATAGTCCCTTTCTTTTCTCTTATTTCAGCTTCTTCATTTTTGGTTGTCTACAGAGTTTGTTTTTCCAAAGATCACTCTTCCTAAGGTTCTACTTTTCTTTTGCTTGTCCAAAAGCAAAGTAGCAAAAGAAAAAGACACTTTTCTCCGATCCTTCCCCCGTAGGCCAAAGGCCAACCTCGCGGAGAAAAGATTGCCTACGCTCCTACACGACCACACACGATTGAAGGCATCTTTGCTCTCTTTGTAAATTATTGTATGTTGATTTTCGATAATTCATCAATTTGGGTTTTGAGGGCTTGGTAAAAATTTTCTGGGGCGTTAGGATGATAGGCCAGATATAGGAAAGGTTCAACTAGCTCTAACTCCATCAACATGAATTTTCCATCAACCATTAACCCATCGACTCGGGCGTAAAGTGTTTTTGGGGCAAAGGCTGATAGGTAAGAGGCAGCTTTATCAATGTATGCTTGCTCCGGGTCAATTCGTTCAATGGTTCCGCCAAAAAATTGTTGTACTCTGAAATCTCCGGCTTTGGGCTTTTTGAGTATGGTGTGACTATAAGATCCATTGAAGAATGTAAATGACCATTCTCCCTCATTGATCTCTTTCATAAATGGCTGAGCCAGGTAAGCCCCATTAGCAAGCAGTTCTCTAATTGTTGTTGCATCTTCCTGTGCGGATTCTTTTTGCAGTTTTATTGTGTTTCGTGACCCACCACTTACACAAGGCTTAACAATAATCTGCCCGGAGTTTAACATATCAAATAACGAGGAAAGTTCGCCATTCCAATCCTTTTCCAAAAACACAGAAGGGATGACATTATAGCCAGCATCTGCTATCTGCTGGAGATAATGTTTGTCTATGTTCCATCGTACAATCTGATAATCATTGAGCAGCTTTATTCCCAGGCTTTCTATTCTGTCAAGCCAGGATTTGAATTCGTCAAACTTCTGATGATAATCCCATGGCATTCGAAGCAATGCAACATCATATACTGTCCAGTCTACCTCAGGATTGTCCCATATTTCATACTGGATGTCAATACCTTTGCTCTGCAGAAATGGTAGCAAATCCTGAATCTCATCAAAGCCATTCGCAGCAGTATATTTAACTGAACCTTCGTAAGTAATAAATGCAATTTTCATTTGTGAACAGAATGTAATTTAATGCTGGCACAAAGCTAATTCAAATTAGTTGCAAAAAATTGATATTTTCAGGCGATAAACACATTCTTATTCCTGCATCATGCTAGTTGATTCTATCAGTGAACCTTTGGATAATTTTGATTATCAGATCCTGAAAGTTCTGCAAATGCTGTCTATTTCACTTTTTATACTTATATGAGCACCAAAAAAGAAGGCAATCAATATGATAAGATATTCAAAGAAAATCTGGAGTCTGTTACTCTGGCCTTGATTGAGAAAGTATTTCAGATTCAGGTAGCTTCCTATGAGATGATGTCACAGGAATTGCAACGTACACTTGAGCGAAAGCCTGACCAACTACTGAAAGTTACAGATAAACAAGGGGAAATCTTTTTATTACAGATCGAGTTTCAGCTTGCTGATGAACCGGATATGGTGTATCGCATGCTGGAGTATATGGGTATTCTGTCCCGAAAATACAAGCTGCCAGTTAAACAATATGTGGTTTTTCTCTCCGAACAGAAACCAACTATGGAAACCTGTATCGAACAGGAAAATCTTACATTTTCATTTTATCTGGTCCAATTTTCTACCATTGACTATGAGCTCTTTCTCTCCTCAGATAAAGGTGATGAAGTGGTCTTTGCTGTATTAGGGAATTTTGGTAATACCACTCCTGAAACTGCGGCTAGTTTGATTATACAACGATTAAACGAGACTTCACTTAGTAAAGTAGAACGGGATAAACACTTGCAACAATTACGAGTATTGGCTAACTTGCGTAAACTAACACCCTTTGTAGAAATCATGATAGAATCTATATCCCAATATATCAAAGAAGAAGATGATATTCTCTTCAAAAGAGGTGAACAAAAAGGCGAAGAAAGAGGTCGTTTGGAAGGCCGTCTAGAAGGCCGTCTAGAAGGCCGTCTGGAGGGAAAACTGGAAGAAAAGACAGTTACTATTCTCAAATTTCTAAAAGATGGTATGCTGACTACTCAGCAACTGGCCTCTTATTTTGATGTAACAGAAGAATTTATCGAAAGTCTACGACAAACTCTGGATAAGTAATGGTCAGATTCAAAGATTACTCAGACTCCATGCAGAATGATACTAAGGAATTGATGATAGGATTAAAAAAGGGGACGAAAGTAATTTCGCCCCCTTTCTTTTAGAAAATATACTTCGTTGACAGAAACTTCGATTTATTGCTTTCTATGATGTCATTCAGAATAGCTTTGTTTTCGTTAGTTTCTTTGGTTGCCACCAACGTTCGGATCGAGAATGAACGCAAGGCATCTTCTACAGATAAAGTGCCCTCTGCCGAATCTTTGCGGCCTGTGAATGGAAATACATCCGGTCCACGCTGACACTGAGCATTGATATTAACCCGTGATACCTGGTTAACCAATGGATCAATCAGATTGGCAATCTGATCGGTGTTAGTTCCAAAGATACTTACCTGCTGACCATGATCTGACTCAATGATATAGTCGATAGGCTCTTCAATATCATCGAATGGTATAACCGGAATAATAGGTCCAAACTGTTCTTCCCGATACAGTTTCATATTTCTATTTACAGGGTACACCACTGCCGGATAGAAGAATGAACCTGCCTGTGCTCCTCCGTGTTCGTTGACTACCGATGCGCCATGTGCTTTGGCGTCTTCAATGCATTCAGTCAGATAGGCTGGTTTGTTTGGCTCTGGCAAAGGCGTAAGGTTAACTCCTTTTTCCCAAGGCATACCATATTTCATTTTGCTGATCGCATCAGACAGACGTTCCAGAAATACAGGCGCAATAGAACGGTGAACAAAAATCATCTTAATCGCTGTACAACGTTGTCCATTAAAAGACAAAGTGCCCAGGATACATTCTTTCACTGTCAGATCCAGATCTGCATTTTTTAGAACAATCGCAGCGTTTTTAGCATCCAGACCTAACACTGCCCGTAACCGGTTTACCTTTGGGTGCATTTTTTTGAGGTCATTGGCTACACGGCTGGAACCAATCAGTGTTAACACATTTATTCTTCCTGATTCCATTAGGGCAGGTACTACACTGCTACCACGGCCATAAATAGTATTTACCACACCTTTCGGGAAGCAATCGCGGAAAGCTTCCAGCATTGGATAGTGCAACAATGAACCATGCTTTGGGGGTTTGAATAAAATTGTATTACCCATCAGAATAGCAGGAATCAGTGTGGTATAGGTTTCATTCAATGGATAATTGAACGGCCCCATACATAGAACTACTCCCAATGGAGAGCGACGAATCTGACCGATAATGCCTTGTTCGATTTTAAAACGAGAAGAGGCTCTGTCAATGTCTTTGAGGCAGTCAATGGTATCGTATATATATTCCACTGTCCGGTCAAATTCCTTGATAGAATCAGCCTGAGATTTTCCGATTTCCCACATCAGTAAGCTTACAACCTCCTGTTTTTTCTCAATCATACGGGCTGTAAACTTTTCCATACAGGCAATGCGTTCAGCTACTGACATGGTAGGCCATTCACCCCGACCATGGTTAAAGGCTTGTTCGGCTGCTTCCAGAGCCTCCAGTGCTTCTTTTTCAGTAGCAATTGGATAACTGCCTATCAGTGTACGTTTTAAACCCTCTGCTGTACGAATACAAACAGGAGAGTATACCTCACTGGTAGGGCCATCCCAACGACGTAATTCCCCATTAACCAGGTACTCTTTCTGGTTTACGAGGCTTTTCAATCGGAATTCTTCTGGGATTTGGTCTTCTTCGGGAAAAATGCTGGTGATTTGTGTTACAAAATCATTCATTGTTGTAAGATTGGATAAAAATAAACTGAATGAAAAGGTAGAATAAAAATTAACTTTTAAAATGAGAAAAAACAGGTGTTAAGATGTCATATGATTTCAGAAAAAAATAAATTTAGAAATTATATTACTTCAATAATTCTGAAACCTTCTGACAGATTTTGGTTTCGATAGTGATTTTTCTACCTTTCAGAGACATTCTGGTAAGCGAATGTAATAAAAGTGCTTTTTCCTGTAACATATTTTTTCTTAAAATAATTTAATCGTTTATTAATCTCTCTCAATTTTTTCCAATGAAAAAAATATTAATTCCTACAGACTTTTCTGAACAGGCCAATAATGCACTGAAAGTGGCTATTCAGATTGCTAAAAAATGCGGTGCAGAGATTCATTTGCTGCACATTGAAGAATATGTCGGCAATGTAGGGTTCAGTGCTTTGGGGGATGTAGAAGCAGATTCTTCTGCAATGGATAAACTATTTGTGTTGAAGCTGCTGGAGGTAAACAAAAAACGAATGCTGGAATTGATTGCTACCATTGATGACGAGATCACTGTTTTTCATATGGTAGAGATTGGACAGATGTTTCGGTTGGTACGTGAATATGTAACGGGACAAGGCATTGATCTGGTGGTTATGGGAACAAACGGTGCCAGCGGATTCTCGGGTGCCTTGATCGGTTCGAATACAGAAAAGGTAGTGCGTCAGGTAGGTTGTCCGGTACTGAGTGTACGTAATCTTCCAGAAGTGTTTGATATGAAAAAGATTGTGTTTGCCACTAACTTTGATGGTGATCAGACTGCAGTGACTGAACAACTAAAACAATTCCAGACTATCTTTGGCGCACACTTATATTTGTTGTATGTAAACACCATTTTCTCTTTCTCGTCCAGTCGTACTATTCGGGAAAGAGTAGAGCAGTTTGTTACTAAACACGGGCTGACAAACTATGAGTTTCATTCATATAATGATGAAACTGAAGAACGTGGTATCATTCACTTTGCAGATGAGGTAGATGCTGACGTGATTGCAGTGGCTACGCATGGTCGCACCGGATTTTCACATCTGTTGTTAGGAAGCATTGCAGAAGATATTGTAAACCATGCTTTGCGTCCGGTTTTAACATTCCACCTGGGATAAGTCTTTGTAACTTGCCCTATAATATTACAGGTGTATTACCTGAGAAACTTCCTGAAACATCAACTCAGGAAGTTTTTTTATTTTGTGGCAGCTAATTTATTTTCCAATGATAGGGATAATTGTTTGTATTGCCTTTTTTGTGTGTATCTCTCTTCCGTTTTTGATGGATTATTTATCTGGTAGGGATAAATCACCAGATAACAGGGAAATTATCAAAAATTGTTTTATGTCTTTGTTGATCATTGTAAGTATAGTCACACAAACCGACAATGCACTGGTATTTAGTTTTGTGTGGATTTGTTGGATAATAGGAAGTGCAGATGTTGTTGAGACAGTTCACTTTCTAAAAGGATAAACTATGGGGTATTGGGTTTTAATTGCTTTTTTGTGCCTCATTCTGAGTCCATATATTTATGATTTTGCCAGAGGCAAATCGGATATATATTTACAGGATTTAAAAGATATTTTTTCTGTAGTTTTACTTCTTGCCGGAATAGTACTCTGGGGGATCATGGATAATACAGCAATCGGAACATTTACACATGTAGTACTTTGATCTATAGTTTTGATTGTATCAAGTGGGTATGAGTTTATGGGAAGTTTTTGGAAATTTAAGAAATGGTTATAAGTAACAAGAAAGTTAAACAGGACACCCTTGAAAAAGAATATTGTTTTTGTCGTCAATCCGCGGGCTGGTACCCGATCCAAAGCCAGGATTGAAGACCTTATCAAGCTGTATATTGATAAGCAGGTGATTGAGTATGATATAATCTATACCAAAGCTAAAAGCCATGCAACTGAGATTGCTGCTCAGGCTGCAAATGATGGTGCACATTGTGTTGTAGCGGTAGGAGGGGATGGAACAATGAACGAGACTGCTGCTGCATTAGTTGGTACACAGACTGCGTTAAGTATTATTCCTTTAGGATCAGGAAATGGATTAGCTCGACACCTGGGAATTCCGCTGAAAACGGAAAAGGCTATTCTGATGCTGAATACGTCACGTGAAAAAGTAATCGACAGTTGTACCTTAAATGGCCGTCCGTTTTTTTGTGTAGCAGGAACAGGCTTTGACGCCTATATCGGATTGAAGTTTGACCAGCAAACACGTCGAGGGTTTCAAACCTATATAAAGACAACACTATCAGAGTTTTTTAACTACCGTCCCGATCGCTATCTCATTACACTAAACGGATCAACATTTGATTCTGAATCGTTTCTGGTGAGTTTTGCCAATGCAGGACAGTATGGAAATAATGCATACATCTCTCCGCAAGCAGATATTGCAGATGGACTAGTGGATGTGTGCCTGATGCGTCCATTTCCGTCACCTATGGCCGTGCCACTGGGAGTGCAGCTGTTTGGAAAGACATTGCATACTTCTTCGTATTTAAAAGTGATGCCAACTGCAAAAGCTATCATCGAACGTTCGGCAGATGCGCCTGTACATATCGATGGGGAACCTATGATGATGGATGCCCGTTTGGAGGTGCATATCAAGCCTGGTAGTCTACGGGTATGGTTACCTGATTTGAGTAAGAGAGGATTTTGAGTAATTACGAGTTTTACAACCAGAGTTTATGTTTGTAGGCTCTGGTTGTTTTTAGGTTGTTCTTCAATTTTGTTTTTGCTGGTTTTGTCAGATTGCTAACGAAGTTGCTCTATTGGAAGGTGATCGCCTATATGAGTGCCATAATGTACAATCTGTAATCTTCCTTTTTCATCAATGAGAAACTCAGCCGGAATAGTGTTGGTATGACCATCCTGTGAGATTTTTTCTTTATAGAGTTTCTGGCCTTTCATGGCTTTTCCCAGTATGCCATTGAATAGACTTTTCAATACTTTACCTGTTGACCGTTCTACACTATATAACTTGTATAATTTGTTTTCAGGATCTGCAATAAAGGTGAATGGATAACTTTGCTGAGAAAGATATTCTTTCATTTTAGCTTGAGTAGATTCATATACCAACCAGATCTTTATGTTATGTTTTGCAAAATGATCTGCTTTCTGAAGTAGCTCATGGACTCTCAGGTTACAAACCGGACATCCGGCATTACGCATAAAGGCAAGATATATTTTATGTCCCTGCTGATGTTGCAGACTAACAGTGTTTTGCCATATGTCAACGGTGTTAAACAAGGGAGCTGACTGATTTTGAGAGAGTTTCATAAATAGTACTGATTAGTTTTGGAAAATAGAGAGCCTGCACAACTTTTGCAGATGCGTTCAGGAAATAATTATGAATATTGTATTAGTTTTTTAGTGTTCTGACAGCTTTATATAGGGCATAACTTATACTGGCCGTAATGCAGATAGGGCAGAGGCCAAAACGGAAAAAGAATAAAAGGAACTCCCGAATGTAGTGTTTCCTGCCGGACTGGTGAATACTTTGTATCGAAGGAGGTAAAGGACAGGTTGTTTGTTAGTCATTGTACTTTCTGGTATTTGAAAGTTAATACCAGTGTTCCCTTTACAATCACCTCTTACAAACTATTTTCTTTTGAATATTTGCGGGCTTGTTGTAGACATTTGTATTTCTGGTTATCAAAAGAATGTGTGTTTTTATATCCCAACTGACGCATTAAGATCTCCCGTTTGAGTTCACTCAGGAAGATGCTGGACAGCATCTTGATGCAAGGTTTGGTAATCCGCATAAATATGCGTTTAATCAGATTTGCTTGAATATAGGAATCTTCCTGCTGTTCCAGTTCAGATAAATAGTCATCGCTTAGTGGAGTGGTTAGAGAGGATGCAGTTCGATGTGCTTCCCGTAACCGCTTGAGCCAGATATTGGAGGAAATGGAAAAAATATATGTTTTTAAAGAGCTGGTCAATTCGAATTCTTCTTTGGGGATCTTATCTAATAACACCAGAATAGCTTCCTGAAAAACATCTCTTGCATCATCAGAAGTCCCACTATTCTTTTTCACAAAGTGCTCTACCATTGGATAGTAGAATGTATAGACAATCTTAAAGGCAGCATTGTCACGTTCTTTAATTGCTGCAATGATTTCGGTGTCCTGCATGGTGTTTTTTAGGGTTAATACCATTGACTACATAGCAATCACCCTGTCTGTCAAAAAATATTTTGTTTTCTTTGCCAACATGTACTTCAGAGTACATGTTGGCAAAGAAGGCTGTTTAATAATAGCGGCCAATGAGATGATTATCAACAATGAGTCGTTTCAATTCCTGAGGATTGATTGGACCTTGTTTGGCATACACTATTTTACCACCTGGCTCAACCAGTAACGTATAAGGTAAAGCTCCCTGCCATTTCGGATCAATGATATCAATCATCTTATAGACATCTCCGGACTCAAAGATATAATTAGTATTGGAAGCTTGTGTCTTTTTCAGGAAAGCCAGTGCTTTTTCTTTCTTATCTGGTTTATCCGCACTAATGGAAACAAACTCAAAATCCCGTCCCCGATACATACGGTTTATGGAAATGAAGTCAGGGAACTCAGTAACACAGGGACCACACCAGGTAGCCCATACATTGATAAGGCGTAACTTGTCAGAATCGTTCTTTACTAAAGCTTTCAGGCCATCTTCTGTAATGGTTGCCAGTTTAACTTCTTCTTTGGCCCAGTCTTCAAATCCTTTGGTTACACCATCCCGTTTGTCCATCCATTTGACAGAACAACCAAATGTTTTGGTTTTTGCTACAGGTACGGGTTTTCCGGCCAGCATGGCTTCCAATGCATTCCGGGCGTCATCATTTTTGGGTGTACTCCCAGGTTTTTCGGAGTCGTCTATGCGACCAGTATACTGCAGCTTACGGGCTTTGTCAAAGATAAATACATGTGGGGTAGCTACTGCTCCATACGCCAGTGAGGTTTTCTGTGTATCACCATCGTAGAGATAGGGGAAGTTATAGCCTTTTTCTTTAGCACGTATTTTCATTTCTTCAAACGTATCACTCATGTCTGTATAGCCTAGCTCATCCAATCGGACGGATTTAGGATCATTTGGCGAAATAGCTATCAGTGCTACTCCTTTGCTTTTGTAATCAGCAGCTAGTTTTTTCACTCGGTCTTCATATGCTTGTGCGGTAGGGCAATGATTACAGGTAAATACAACCACCAGAATAGGGGCATTAGCAAAGCTTTTAAGTGTATACGTTTTTCCATCTGTACCTGGCAGACTGAAATCTGGGGCTGATGCACCAATTTCCAGTGTATGTGGATCTGTAGCCAGTAAGGTGCCGGGTAGTAGTAACAATGCCAGAAGAAAGGTATAAAGTGACTTTTTCATATGCTATCAGGTTGATTTGGGGCTATTTAAAGTACAAAACTTACTCTAAAATATTATAAAAAAGCTAGAGTTATAAGTTTTTTCCGGAAAAATGATTGCAGTTATTATTTTTGTGTCTGCTAGTTTTACAAACAGTTATTCTTTTGAACCATGTCAAACAAACACAAAGGACGCGATGGTGTTGTATATTCAACTAATGAGGATTTTGAATATACATACAATCAGGACGAAGAAGCAGAAACTCTGGCCCCATCTCAACAGAATCTGAAAGTATTGCTAGATAAAAAGGGGCGTGCAGGGAAGCAGGTAACACTGGTTACAGGCTTTGTCGGAAAAGCGGATGATCTGGAGGTGTTAGCTAAGAAGCTAAAAACCAAATGTGGAGTAGGAGGATCTGTGAAAGATGGTGAGATCATGATTCAGGGAGACTTCAGAGATAAGATTGTGCAGGAATTACAGAAAGAAGGATATAAGGCAAAAAAACAATAAGGCATCTGTACCAAACGCATGCAATACGAACACCTCAAGGCTATTCATATTATTTTTGTGGTCAGCTGGTTTGCTGGCTTGTTTTATCTGCCTCGCCTTTTTGTATATCATACCGAGGCTAATCAGAAACCAGATTTGGAACGAGATATCATTCAGGCTCAGTTTCAGAAAATGGAACGAGTATTGTTTAATGCAATTATGGTACCTGCTATGTGGCTTACTGTATTATCGGGAGCAGGGTTAGTTTATTGGACCTGGTGGGATAGCTTTGCTGCACATGGCTGGTTGCATCTAAAACTGGCCTTTGTGGTAGGATTACTGGTTTATCATTTCTTTTGCCGCAAGCTGATCTACGAATTGCGTTCAGGCAAATTCCGGTTCTCCTCCCTACAACTACGACTTTACAATGAGGTTGCAACTATTTTCCTGTTTGCTATTGTATTTCTCGTTGTTTTGAAAAATACACTGGATTGGGTATGGGGAGTAGTAGGGCTTATTGCCTTTGCTGTACTGATTATGATGGCAGTACGAATTGTAAAAACAATCCGCGAAAAGAAGCAGTAATACTACTTCTTTTCACTACAACTTCTTAAAATCTTCCCGAACAGGATTGAACACATCAATCACATAACAGGGTGTAAGTGCTTTGCCAGAATGAACTACATTGCTTGGTATAACCCCTACCTGACCTTCTTTTAATACCTGAGTTTCATCTCCGACAGTCATCTCCAGTTCACCAGATATTACTGTAGTAATCTGTTCCTGTGGATGGGAGTGAGGTGGTAGAAATTTGCCTTCTTCAATGCGAACGTAGGCAATGGTTATTTGGTCAGTGTGAATAAATTTAGCAAAGAAGCCATCAAAGATTGTTTTTTCAGATTGTGCGGAAAGGTCAATGAAGGACATATGAAATAAAGATTAGTATCTTGATTAGGTGTCAAAGATACTAATCCTCAAGAGATTTTATGGGTTTTGTTCTGCATCCCGTAAAAGATGCACCCATCCTTTGAAAGATTGTTCTCCAACCTGGATCTGATAATAGTAAATGCCAGAGGTACAATTGCCTCCATCCCATCCGTATACTCCATCATGTACTGTTGTTATCAATCTACCCCAGCGATTGTAGATTTCCATCTTGAATTTTCTTTTTCCTTTATAATTTATAGTAAATCGTTTGTTGAACTCATCATAATTAGGAGTAAATACATTGGGAATAGTGCCAATTGGGGCATTGATGTAGACATATTTGCTGCAAGTAACCTCACAACCCCTTTCATCTTTCACAGTTGCAGACACAAAAGATATTCCCTCCTCCTGAAACGAAAGCATGGCTGTATCAGAACGAACAAATAGTAATTTACCAGTAGGGTCCAGGCTCCAGTTTATTTTATAAGGAGGTTTGCCCTTTGAAGTAGAGGTTATAAACGGAGTGGGAACATCTATATCAATGGTATCAGGTATTGAACATGTAATAGTTAGTGCCGGATAATAGGTAACTACTAACTGAGCCGTATCTGATTGTATACACGAATTTGGAAATGTTACATAAACACTAACCAGAAGGGTAGTATCCTTATTTATGTCTGCAAAGGATGGTAATACCAGAGAATCTGCTGATGTAGTCTCACCAGTATTGTTTCCATTGAGCTGCCATTGAAATAGGGCACCTGTCTGAGGTGCTGTTGTCTTTACAGTTACAGTTTCATCTGTACATGTATTCACTCGTTTTTCCTGTAATGCAACATCGGCTTTGTCAACTGAGAGAATGACTAAGTCTACCTCATTGGATTGTAATCCTGTAGAAGATTTGATACGAACTTTATATAGTCCAGGAGAAAGGTTGTTGAGTTGTATTCCGGAAATCGGACTACCAGAGCCAGTTGCAATATCCTGAAATGAATTAGTGCCAACTGGTGAGAGTTGAGCGGTATAGGCCACCCCGGAATTAGGTGAACAACTGGTTGAAAAGGCTAAACTTAAAGTACCTTGCTGACAAACCGGATTGAGTGAATTAAGAACTAGAGAAGGAAATTTATCAATATACATTTTCCATGTATCTGTAACCGGAACAGTACAGGCATTGCTGGATTTCATGATAACAGAAACTTCCAGCGTATAACCTTCTGTTGTTTGTGGTAAAGCAAATGAGAGTTTGTCAGATGTACTTGTGGCTGATTGGATAACATCATCAATTTTGACAGACCATGAATAGGTGGGAGAACTACCCGTATTGGTTGTTGTCAATGAAAAATCAATACTTGTGCTTCCACAAGGTCCCAGGTCACTGGCTTGAATAGCAACCGAAGAAGCTGCAACTTGCACCTGTAATGGCACGATGTTAGATATTGTTCCATTGGAAGATACAACACGTATAAAATAATTACCTGGTTGTAATCCAGTTGGTAAAGTTACTGTAATAGGTGAGCTTGTTCCTGTTCCGATAATCTGAGGAGTAACGGGAAAGTTAGAAGAGTTTGGCTCTGATAGTTGAACAGAATATGTTTGAGAGGAAGCTGCACAACTTATGGCAAAACTGACTGAAAAAGATGTATATGGACAGACCGGGTTGGCATCTGAAAGGGTGATCGAGTTTGGAACAGAAAAGAGTTTAGCAACAAAGATATCCTGATTACCTTTATTGGTAAAGCTAGACTCTCCAAAAGTAGCAGGAGAACTGGCAAAACTTCCAGTTATATAACAATTCCCTGTTTTGTCAATTCCCAAAGAATATCCTGCATCATCCGCAGTACCACCAGCATTTTGTGCCCATAAGATATTTCCATCCGGATCATATTTGGCAACATACATATCACCTTGTCCTTTATTGCTAATTGTAGCACAATTGAGGATTGTATTGCCACTATATTGTCCCGCAATAAAACAATTTCCGCCTGCATCTACCACAATCCCTTGGCCGAAATCGGCATTGGGACTACCCACTTTCTGTGCCCAAGTTACCGATCCATCTGGTGTATATTTAGCAATAAATCCATCAAAGCTACCTAAACTAGTAAGATTAATTCCTCCAAAATTTGAAGTATTTGAAAAACGTCCAGTTAAAAAGACGTTTCCTGATATATCTGTTGTAAGACTTTGACCAATATCACCCCCATTTCCACCTGCTCTTTTTGCCCACAAAACATTTCCATTCGAATCATATTTTGCCAGAAAGATATCATTGGTTCCACCTGCACTTGTTAGGGTAATACTTGTTCCAAATTTAGCTGTGTTTTGGAAACCTCCAGTCAGATAACAGTTCCCATTCACATCAAGAGCGACATCTCGTCCTAGTTCATATCCAACCCCACCATTTCCACCAGCTCCTTTTACCCAAATGATATTACCAGTTGCATCAAATTTAGCTAAGAAAATATCAGATCCTCCCTGACTTATTAATTTAATAGAACTGAATGATGCACTTGCTGTAAATACACCAGAAACATAAATAGATCCATCTTTATCAATTTCAAGCCCATATCCACCTTGATTTTCAGGATCTGTAGCTGCATTTTTTGCCCATAGAAAGTTTCCATTTGGGTCTATTTTAGCCAAAAACATGTCGCTCCAGCTATCATTGTATGCTGTTATGGTTGTTGTGCCAAATTTTGCACTTCCTCTGAAACTCCCTGTGATAACACAATTCCCATTTTTGTCAATATTCATTCCTCTGACATCATCATTACTGGTTCCTCCTGCACGAATAGCCCATAAAACATTTCCACTAGGATCATATTTGGCAATAAATATATCATTCCCTCCAGCACTAACTAAATTGGTTGTTCCAAACATAGTACTTCCTTGAATTTGACCTGTAACATAAGAGTTACCCAGGTCATCAACTGCTATTTCAATTCCAAGATCATCACCTGTCCCGCCTGCTTGTTTTGTCCAAATGAAATCCTGACCACTACCAACAAGTGATTGAAAAAAAAGAATGGCAACTATTGAAAGAATGCAATGTGAACGTTTAAAGCAGATGTGTAAATATTGAATCATGTATATCTTTTACTTATATCGAATTTGATGTAAGTAAATGTATTGTGAGAATTTTAGAGAAAAAATACGTTGTAAATGAGTTTCTTACATGTTTTATGGAAAAAGCAACTTTGTGCGTATTTTATGATGAGAATGTGAAGGAGAAAATGAATGGAAACTATTCAAAAGATGACAGGTTAAAAAAAAGTGACCTTATAATAAATACATGCTTATTATAAGGTCACTTAGTCTATAAAAGATTTTAAATATCAATACTTTCACCAATAGCAGGCAGATGCAGCTTCAGACCAACTGTTGTAAATTGTTCTTTTGCAGTAGCTTGGTTGAGGTTGATAAATCCCCAGGTATCGTAGTGAACACCTACCACAGTTTTAGTTTCTACAAATTGTGCCGCTTGTATCGCATCTTCTACACCCATAGTCAGTACATCACCTATAGGAAGGACAGCAAAATCCAGTTTTACCCATTTAGCTACTAAGGTCATATCTAGTGTAAGACCTGTATCACCACTATAGTAGAAGTTACCATCAGAAGTTTTTAGGGCAAATCCGCTGGCTACACCAGCATAGTTACCATCCTGAAAACTGCTGGAATGTTGTGCTCCAAACGCTTTTACGGTTCCAAAGTCGAAACTTACTTTACCTCCTGGATTCAGGGGATGTACATTCTTTACACCTTGTTGACCAAAATAGGTGTAGAGTTCCCAGCTACCTACTATAGTTGCACCTGTACGATTGGCAATACTGACAGCATCCAGCATATGATCAAAGTGTCCATGGGATACAAATATATAATCAGCCTGTATCTGGTCCACCTGAATGTTTTTGGCCAGTTCATTGCCTGAAATGAAGGGATCAAATAAAATGTGTTTGCCTCCTGCTACTACTGAGAAACAGGAATGACCATAATAGGTAAGTTTCATTTTAACAATTGGTTTGTTTTCTGGTTTCTAAAAAATGTTCTTGTGCTTCAAAGAAAGAAAACTTTTTCTGGCTTACCATATTTGTATTTTGTTTTTTCTCTTACCTTTTCCTATTTTCCCTGAATATCAAGACCAAATACATCAGTTGATTTTTTTCAGCCAGGTTGGTTTCTGATTTGTTTCCTCATATACAACAGACATTTTTCCGGCTTCTTCTTTGAAAGTGAATGTACCTTTCTGATTTTCATACATAAAAAATCCATTTTTGGTATAGGGCACAAGTTGTGTTGGGCTCTGACCTGATTTAAAATACAGCTTCTCATTTTGAACGAATACAGTATACTTTTCATTCGGTTCGCTTTCGAGGATATACGTTCCTGCATATTTTTGCAGTGTTTTGGCCGGTACTGCTATAGGTTTATGTTTCTTACAATAAGCAAAGGCAATAGCATTCTGCATAACCTGAGCCAAGGCTGCACCATGCCCGGCATTGGGTGTAATGGCAGTTTCCAGTTCCAGTTGTTTACAGTTTTGTTTCAACAAGTATGCTTTGAATTTTTCGATATTGGCAGTAGTTTCATGTTCATAGGAACCAACTCCTACAAATACTTTACTTTTCAGGTCTGTATGACTGGCAAAGTATTTCTGAGCTGGTGCAAGTAATTCATTTCCGTTATTACCAGGTGCACCTATAAAGATCATATTAAACAATTCCGGATAGGTGAAAAGTACATAGGTAGTAAACATGCCTCCCAGCGAATAGCCATACAAAGCTTTGTTATCTGTTATACGATAGGTACTCTTTACAAAAGGCATTACTTCATCTGTAATAAATTTCAGAAATGCAGGTCCACCTGTAGAAGGGTTTAAGTCGCGAGACCGTTTGTTTGGGCGGCTACCATACCCAATTCCCACAATTAGAGGTTCTATTGTAGTATAATCTTGCCGCAACATATTAAAGCAATTCATTGCAACGGTCATATTCCAATCCCCATCTGTCATATACAGGACTGGATAACTGATCTTAGAGGTATCATATCCTGGTGGAAAATGTATATAAATTGTAAAATCATCATTCACCTGTTTGGAATGATAATCCCAGTTGACAATTTCCTTTTCAATAAAGGGAGACGGTTTCTCGCTTACTAGTTGTGCAAATGCTGGTTGAGAAAGCAGTAGATACACTACTAGTATACCCATGAAAAAACTGAGTGAGTATTTTTGTTGTTTTCTGGAGTGGTTCATAGAATCTAGTGAAATGGTTGGATGAAGAAAGGTAAGCAAAAAATAATCTATCTGGTTTACAGGATGTGATACCTGGTTACAAGAGTGTATGAATGTACTACTATCAGTTGGTACAAGTTTTGTATCTGTATTACTTTGAGTATAAGAGAGCAAAAGAAATTCTATATAGCTTTTCGGTAACTAATTAACAAGAAATCAGAATGACTATGAAAACGACATATGTACAACCAGGAAAAGTGGTAAGGCACGTTCCGGAGCTTCAGTGGATTGAAACGACTGCTCACATCATGGATAATGCTTTCCGTATTCCGGGTACCAATATTCGCTTTGGCCTTGATCCTATTATCGGTCTTATTCCTGGAATAGGGGAGTTAATCACCTTTGGTATTTCCGGAATGATGGTATTGATGATGGCACGTCATGGGGTGAGCCGGAAAGTGGTACTGATGATGGCAGGAAATGTAATGCTGGATTCTATCTTGGGTAGTATTCCATTGCTTGGGGACTTGTTTGATATTGGTTTTAAATCTAATCAGCGTAACCTGAATTTGCTTAGAAAGCATTATCAGGAAGGAAAGTATCAGGGTAATGGTACAGGCATAATTATTATTGTTGCTTGTATATTGCTAGCCTTTCTGACATTTTTGATCTGGGCATTATGGAATCTGGGTGAATATATTTTCGGTCACTAATGACTATCTGCGTTTTAAAACAGGCAAGCTTGCCTGTGAACGGATTTCTGTTCATAAATGAAAAATAGCAATAGCGTTCCGTAATCTACTTTCAAATCATTTTTGACCTGAGTTCGAATTGTTTTTGTGTTTGACCAGAATACCGATCACTTTACAGAAATATTCGGATAATGGTCACTTTTGCCTTTGACCTGAATTTAGTTCAAACTTTTGTTTGACTGGAGTTCCGATTATTATTTCAGTTGCGCATACTTCACGTCAACAATAAAAATGGCGCGAAGTATGCGCATTGCATTTTTAAGAACTAAACCTCTCAAAAACCTTTTTATATAATTCCACATTTGAATAGGGAAGTGGCATTTGTTTTTTATGTAATCATACTGCTTCTTTCGTACCAGAAGTAACGTATATTCGTTTTTTAGTATAAACTGTAGAATGTATTTTAATTGTATGATTCCTGTTGGACTTTGTTTAGGAGTATTGATGTCTATTGCTGTTGCAACAGAATGTCTGGAGCATTCCTCCAAAGCTGGTACCGGAGACATAGATAATATGATAAAACCACTACCTATTTCTGATACGGAATCAGGTTGGAAACTGGAAAAAGATGCTAATCAGGTACAGATCTATGTGAAAGCTGCTTCAGGAAGTTCGTATAGACAGGTCAAGGCTGTAACCACTATCTCTACTACACTCTGTGGTATGGTGGCGCTGATCAAAGATGCTTCTGCTTCTCCTCGCTGGATGGATCGTGTGGTAAAATATGAAACGCTACAAAACATAAATGATAAGGATTGGTATACTTATGCCGAAATAGGCATTCCCTGGCCTTTTAAGAATGCGGATGTAATTACACATAATGTGCTGACGCAGAGTACAGATGGAAAGGTGACTATAGACATTAAAAATGCCCCCTCCTATATAAAAAAATACAAAGACAAAGCACGTGTATTGCAGGCTGGAGGGAGCTGGATGTTAACACCCGAAGAAAATGGTGTAAAGGTGGAGTATATTTTTCATGCAAAGCCAGAAGGTCTTTCCTTACCTGCCTGGTTGGTCAATTCCATCACTGTACAAAGCTTTCATCGGTCTATAGAACGTATGCGACACTTGGCTGAAATGCAGAAGTATAGAACTGCTAAGCTGGAGTATATCAAACAACCTGTATAAGTTTATTGTACTGTAGTTTTAATGGATGTGTAGGGTTTGAGCGTAATTCCTTTCCGACTTTTCAAGGGTGTCCGGACTTTCCATGCGTAGTTTAGAATAAGCCGGTTCTGTTGACCTTTTACCAGTGGTAAGGTAAACTGTAGCTCTGTATTTTTTTCTGTCCAATGTAGTGAATTTTTCTGCTGTGTTATTTCGAACTTCTGCTGTCGGGATTTGCCATCTTGTTCAATAACTCTGATAATATCAAATGAAGGTGAATTTTGCATTGGCTCAGAAAATCGTATCGTGTACCCTGCTAATGTATCAGAGATAGTTTTGTTATCGAGATTGCAGTAAGTTATGAGTGGTTTACTTATTGTATGCTGGAGTTTACCAAGACGTTTGAGTAATGCTGGATACAGATCTTTGATCCTTTTGCCAGATTTGCGATGGTCATACAAATTAATTAATTCCTGAGTAAACAAGGTGCTGGCATAAAATCCTCTTGTTTCATTCTGTAATGTCCAGTTGGTGCATACTTGATTGGCTACTTCCGGGAAAAACTTCCGAATATAGATATCATATACAGCCCATGTCATGTATTCATTAAACGTGGCCAGACTATCTGTTTCATATCCACTTCCTGCATTCCAGACAGCATTATTAAAATTCTCTTTGAGTAATTGACGGTGATGATAGGTAACCGGATTTACAAATGCATGATCCAGTTCGGTAAACAACATATGAACTCCTGTAGCAATATCCTCTTGTGAGGCATTGGTTGCTGACTTTCCATTCAGAATAAAAGCTGGTAAGGTAATAAAGTCTGTTTGTACTCCATTGACAACCCGATGGCAATTCATACGCCCCACCAATGGTGACATCACAATGGCATAGTGTGCTGTGTTTTGTACCTGACCAAATTCCTGTTCAAGGAAATGAAATATCTGTGTGTACTGTTGGGATTCCAGGTATGTAGTAGCAAGTTTCTGATAATAGGAGAGATGTTTGGCATAGAACTCACGAAAATGCGTAACCTGAACAAAGTCGTTGATCTGATCCTGATTTTCTTCAAAAGCATTGCGTTCTTCAATCGCACGAAAAACTACATTCCTGATCAGACGATTATTTTTATCTAATGAAAATGCATAGGCATCTGTCCGAAAGCTCAGATAGCTATCCCATTTCTCCCGGGAATAGTTGGCTTTGACAAGTAAGGGATGACTGGCAAATGGTGCAAAATAGGCTCTGACTTCTTTGTAATAGTCTGAATGCTGTTCTACTTCCCAGGGATCTGTTTTGCCATATTCTGTCAGTGCCAGAATGATATTGGCTAGTTCGTAGGTTTCGGATAGCCTCACTAATTGATTATCTGTTAACTGGGCTTTGAGTACGATACTCTGTACGAAAAAAAAGAGCATAGGGATAGCTGCTGATAAAGTTTTCATCAGAATTTTGGTTTAGTATGATGTATACAATAGTGGCTAATGCTTGCTTTGATGATATGTAGTTCGCATCAGATTCGGAGATTTATTTAGTTAGATACTAGTATAGCTAGAACTGTAAGGCTTTTTTTACTTCTTCTTTTTTGCCTCGGGATACAGGGATTTCTTTGCCGTTTGTCAATAGCAGAAAATCGCCATATTCTTTCTTCCAGCTTCGGATGTATTTTTTGTTGACCAGATGTGATTGATGACAACGAATAAAACCATAGTCCTTTAGAATGTCTTCGTACTCATAAATGGGCTTACAAACCAATAATTCTTCCTCATCTGTCAGAGAAAAGGTGGTATAATTGTTTGACGATTCACAACAAATGATGTCACTCACCCTGACAAAGCGCGTCTCTTTGGTAGTTGCCAGGGCTATACACTGATCTTCTTTGACTTGTTGGGTTTTGAGCAGGTGCATCAGATTCTCCAGCTGCTGATTATGAACTTTTAGCTGACGTTGTTTCATAGCCCGTTGTACCGCCGATTGGAGTAATGTAATATCAACAGGTTTGAGCAGGTAATCCACTGCTGCAAACCGGAATGCTTGTATGGCATGCTGATCATAGGCAGTAACAAAGATGACCTCAAAATCATAGTGGGACAAACTTTGTAACAGTTCAAAACCTGTCTGACCAGGCATTTGTATATCCAGGAATAACAGGTCTGGCTGGTGTTCGTACAAAAATTTTTTACCAGTTTCTGCATCCAGTGCTGTAGCACTTACTTCCACCTGTGGACAGTATTGAGCAAGCAGTGCTTTCAGGTTATCAAGATTGTGTTGTTCGTCGTCTATAAGTACAGCTTTCATAGTTATAAAAACCACTGGTGAAATGTAAGAGTAATAGAAGTACCCGTGTTTATGTCAATCGAAAGCACAATAGATTGCTCCTTATTCAGCTTGTTTAAAAGTGAAATTCGTTCTTTCGTAAGTCTTAGTCCATAGCCTGTAGGCGATTGTTCTGGAACAAAACCTTTTCCATTGTCTTGAAGTGTAATAACCATTGAATCATCCTGTTTGCTGACACCCAACTTAATGTTACCCTGTGCATAAAGAGATGACACACCATGTTTAACTGCATTTTCTACCAGAGGTTGCAATAAAAGAGAAGGTATACTAGTTTCATATACATTGATCTCGTTTTGAATGTTTATCTGATAGGAAAAGCCAAACCGGAGTTTTTCCAGTTTTAGATAGGTCTCCAGCATCTGGACTTCTTCATAGAGAGAAATAGTGTCTTTGTTGCTGTTTTGAAGCGATTCACGTAAAAGCCTTGCAAAGTCAGCCAGATACTCATTGGCTCCTTGTACATCTTGCTTGTTGATAAGCCCCTGTATCGAACCCAGTGCATTAAAGACAAAATGCGGATTTAGCTGTGCATAAATAGCCTTCAGCTCCAATTGTACCTTTGTTTTGTTTGATAATTCCTGTTGTGTTCTTTGCTTTTGTCTGAGATAGAGAACCAAAAATGCAACTGCTCCAAAAAAAGCAATACTAAATATTCCAACGCAGACCCGAAACCAGGTAGACTGATACCATACCGGAGCTACTTCAAATTGATAGGATGTACTATGTTCAGGTTGAGCGGTGTAACGTATATGAATATGATACATACCCGGTGGATAATCTTTGATCCATACAAAACTGTTATCATACTCATTTACTTGCCAGGGAGTAAATACTGATCCATCCCGAATAACTTCATATTGTATCTGACTCTTGTCGTAAATGTTTGCTTCCAGTACTAAAATCAGGTTAGCATTTTTATAAGGTAAGACAACTTTGTCCGATAAAGATAGAGTGGTGTCAGTCGCTTTGCTCATCCATGGATATTGCAGTTTTCGTAAAAAGATATCGAAGTTGGCAGACGTATAGACTTCTGCTATTTGCGGACGAATAGATTCCCATGAAATAAGGCTCGTTGCAACAATCTGATGCGTATTCTCATGACGAACATCTATAATGAGTGTCTTACCCAGTTGTGTTTTGTATCCACCCAGATAAGCCATTTGAGGAAGAGTTGATTCTTTAATCAGTACAGAATCTGTAAATTCACTGATTGGTTTCCATGGTAGCAGAATGCGAGTGCCAGGATATTCACTCAGTCTGTACTGATAGTTGTGAGCATTGGCAGGTGTTACCCCGTGAAGAAAAAAGTGTGCTTGAGCTGTATCAAAAGTGGTGCGTGCAATAACTTTAGCCAAAGGCCGATCCTTCAGGAAAGCAGAATCTTTTAATAAAAGTGTAATGGGCTTGCTGGTTTCGTGTGTAACCCAGAAAGAATTATTCTCTTTTCTAATAGCCAGAATGAGACTTACTTTGGACGGATCTTCATAGATACCTTCATTGTAACTCTGAGAGTACTCTCCCCAGGGAATTTGTGCATAGGTTGGAGTGATTAGGCACACTACAAAAAACAGGAATAGAAAGAGGTTTTTCATGCCGTTTGATTTCTCTATCAAAAGTCGGCTTTTTTCTTTTATAAATCAGTGCTACTGTGAATCTGGTAGAATGGACTGTGAATTCAGAAAGAAGGAAGAGTTGTTATGTTTAACGATCTACATTCTTTTGGGCAATAAGTTCGAAACTATCCAGGTTCAAAGCACAGAGATTTCCATATTCACCAGCAGTTTCCCGTAATCCACGATAACACCCATTATCCAGAGGAAGTATGGGTTCTCTATTCTGAATTGCTAATGAGATTTCACTCAAAGAATGGATTGTATGTCCATGTACCACTTTACGTTGATTGAGAAATTCTTCATCTGGCAGAGGTGATTGCCGCATCCACAACATGGAGTAAGTGTCTTCCAGAGGATCTTGGGCTAAAAAGTTAAGGCCTGCATGTACAAGGTAAAAGTGATCTGTTTCGTAGTAATAAGGAAGTTCTATGAAAAAGTCTCTGTAGGGAGGAATAATTTCATCCAAACGGTCTGCCAGTAACATTTGTTCATGATTTCCCCGCAGAGGATATACTTCATATTGACTGGCACGCAACTGAATAATATAATCAAGTACTTTGGTTTGCTTTGGTCCCCGGTTAATGTAATCACCCAGTAAAAATAGCTGATCGCTTTGGGTAAGGCCAATCTGATCTTCTACCAGTGCTCTGAATGTGTCAAAACATCCATGAATATCTCCAATAGCAAATCGTCTGCCTGCTTTTGTTTTTTTAACATAGGTTCCAGTCATGATTGCTCTGATGTTAGGTTAGTCTGGCAATAGGTGTATACTTGGTTTGCGCCTGTGTATCAGTTTGTAATTTATGGATTTGATTTGTTTTTTACATGTTATACTCCAGAATTTCTGTTTCGTTATAGTTCTTATCAGTCAAAATATAAGATGATAATTATAGTTCACTATTTGATTTTATTATATCACTGACAGGAAAGGTTTTCATAAGAACATGGTTAAAATGTTTAACCCCATATTGTTGTTTGATCAATGTCACAGTTTTCGTTTACTTCTATAATAATACTGTGTCCCCAGAATGTATCTCCGTCATTGTAGAAGATCTGAAAGCTTAAATCCTGAAAGAAATTAATCCCATCGATCTGTATTCTGTTCACAAACTCTTGTTCTGAAATTGGATTTTCTTCCCAATCGTCTTCATCTTCCAGATAGCCTGGATAAAGTGCAAACAACTCTGCATCCAGTAGTTCCTTGTTGGATTTTACCCAATCCAGACGTTGTTCTATCTGAAGTGTATATTCTTCAAGATCAAACAATGCAGTTTCCTGTTCGTCAAAGGCAATACGTACCTGATTACTAAATATTAGTGCGTTCTTTTCGTAGCTTCCTAATTGCTGATTTAGTGTATATTCCTGTAAACTCATTGTAATTGATTTATTGGTAGATCTGTTCTGTAAATACATTCAGTCATTGAAATACTCCTCAGCATTTTCTGTAGAAGTCCATTCCTCCATATCTGGTAGTACTACCTTTTGCACAAACGCAAACAGGTTTTTATACTCACCACAGATGATATTCCATTGAGTATTATGAAATGAGGGATGATAATAGATGACATTCTCACAAATCTGATTGTCTTTGATTTCAAATCCTGCAAAGTCATCTCTGTCATGACGTCTGAGAATGGTTATGAGTTCCCTTTTAGCAGGATTTTCCAGTTGAAATCGTTGCGTAGCAAATGTAAATTCATCCAGTTGAGAGCAAAAGTGCCAGGGTTCAAAAGAGACCAGATTCTGGCCAACAAACCAGCGGAATGCATTGGGTAATAAGAGTCCTTTAGTTGTTTTGAATAAATGTGCATTCATAACCTGCTACTTTTTTAGAAAAAAAATATTCAGGCGAAAAGATATAAAAAATCCCATTTTGAATGTGGAAACGCTCAAAATGGGAGTAAAATAGGTATAAAAAGAATCAGGAGAATTTTAACAGGTTTTTAGCTGTGAACGGACCTCCAAATTGTTGCAGTTTGCCACCAACAGCTAGGGTACCTAAATCAATGCCTGCAAAACCCATTTTTGTAAGGAGATCTTCGATTTGAGTCTTAACTGAGGAGTTGTCACCTGAATAAAAAATAACTCTGTGTCCCGCGCCTTCCTGTGGATTTGCTGTTAAAAGTGCAGCAGGTAAAGTATTAAATGCCTTGATTACATGTGCATCAGGTATCAGGCTGGCAATTATTTCACTGGAAGTGGTATTGCCCAGATCCAATGGTTTAAACTCCGGAAAAGAAATAGCATTTGTGGCATCCAGCAGAATTTTACCCTTCCAGGATGATGTGCTTTTGATGACTTGTTCTGCTTTTTCCCAGGGTACTGCCAGCAAGATAATATCTGCTTCGGCTGCCTCCTGTACGCTTCCGGCTCTTAGTCCTTTGCCTATCTGTTGTACTATGTCTGTCAGCGATTCAGCTCCTTTGCTGTTGCTGATAACTACTTCATTGCCGGTTGTGACTGCATGTTTCGCAAATGCCTGACCAATATTACCGGCTCCAATAATTCCGATTTTCATATAGATAAAAAATAAAAATTGTATGTATGATAGGAATGTATCCCTCCTGAATAGAATGGGGGATGTAAGTATGATTAATGAGTGTATGCTATTTTGCCGTATTTTCCAGCAAAGAAGTCCCGATACGCTTCTGCTACTTCCAAACGGCTATTCATCACAAATGGTCCTTCGGCTGCAATAGGCTCCTGATAAGGTTCACCACCAAACAAGATCAGATCTACAACTTCGTTATGTGTATTTGTGAAATCCAGTGAAGTTCCTTCTTCAGAGAAAACTAGCAGTTCACTATTTCCATACTCATTACCATCTATCTGAATTGAGGTTGTAGGAATGAAAGCTGCATATTCCAGACCAGATTCGGCCTCAAAGTGAAATGTTTGATTGGGATTGATCCTAATGTGGAATATAAACTGTCTGGTAAATGTAACTACAGGTGATGCATAACCTTCATAGTCACCAATCAAAACACGAAGTTTACCAGCACCATCTGCCAATTCTATCTCAGGGACATCCTGAGGTTGAACAGCCAGATAGGCAGGAACTTCTGCTTTTTTCTTTGCCGGTAAGTTGATCCAGAATTGCAGAGAATGTAATACTCCACCATTTTTTTGAAACGCCTGACTGAGATGTTCATCATGGATTATTCCATTACCCGCATTCATCCATTGTGCACCACCTGCACTGACAATCCCATAGTTTCCCTGGCTATCGTAATGTTCCAGTTCACCACTGAATAAATAGCTAAAGGTTGCAATTCCCCTGTGTGGATGGGCAAATTTCCCATCGGGTGCTTCTGGAGTTTCTGGTTTTTGCTGGTAAGGGTATACATAATCCAGAAATACGAACGGACCCACTGTGTTAGCATAATAGTTAGGCAACATTCGATTGACTTGCAACTTGCCAACGGTAGCCTGTGTACCATTATAGGTAACAGAAATATTCTTTTTCATATAAGTGATAGTTTGTCTCGATTGAACAATGCAAAATTCGGGAATAGCTACCTCTTTCCACTTGACAAAAGTCTGAAAATGCAATTGATATATGTCAACTGTATTTTTAGACATATATCAATTGGAACTTGATATAAAGACTTATTTATATAGCAACTTTTTGCGGATTCGGGTCAGTGTTTCCGGGGAAATGCCTAAATAGGAGGCTATCATGTTTTGAGGAAATCGCTGCAGGAAGTCGGAGTGGTTGGTGACAAAATCCTGGTATTTCTCTTCTGCATCCATTCCAATAGAAGCATGAATACGTTTTTGAGTGGCTATGTGATGTTTTGTGTCCAGTACCCGAACCATTTTTACAAATGCTGGAACTTCATTGAGTAGTTGCTGATGATGTTCCTGGTTCAGTACCAGCAATTCACAATCCTCCACTGCATCTATATTGTAAGGGGAGGGAGAAAGCATAAAAAAGCTTTCTCTATCGCCTATCCACCAGTTTTCGATACCAAATTGTATAATGGTTTCATGTCCTTTGTCATTGACGATATACATGCGCATAGCACCTTTGAGGATAAATGCCATTTGTTTAGCTACATCACCTTCCTGAAGGAAATACTGTTTCTTGCGTAACTTCTTAAATGTAAAAGCCTGACGAACGATCTCAAATTCTTTATCTGTTAGGGACATTGAGGAATACTCTTCAACGTATTTTCGCAAAGCTTCATGCATACTATTATTTTGTAAAGTGCTTAATGGACAGTAGTGTCCAACTGATAAGTGGTTTTTCTAATGTAAATATAGAAAAATCTCTTTCGGGTTTAAGTATTTGGGATTTGATAGGTGGTGGTATACTAAAGCAATTGCCCGAGAAAATCTGCCATTACTCTATTGTTGGCTGATTTCTTCGGGCAATACTATACTTGTATAGGTACTTTTACTGTACTTTGGCTAACCAAAGAGATGCATTCAGATGTAAGGCAGGATGAGAAGTGTATCCAGAAGGAACATCTCCTGACCAGCCATTAAACAAATTGTCATTAGTATCTCCAGTTCCATCATCTGAAGGGGAGCTGTCACCTACAAACACAATACGTCCATTTCCATAGGTAGCCAACAAGGCCATTACACCTGTATTACCTCCTAATGTACTACTTGTACGCCAGAACAAACCTTGTACAGAAGAGTTATTGGAAGGATACAAAGTGGCAGTTGTGCCATTATAAAAGGCTAGCTTAGTAGCAGAACCTGCCGAACCATTCAATACAGCCTGAGCGTTTGTATTGGTTCCTGTATATACCTTTGTTGTAGGTTGTTCACTTATATCTACTAAATCTACAACGAAACCAAATGGGTTACTGTTATTGATTCCATTATTTGTCATCAGATCGTTCCATACACGAGGAGAGTCGTAGCCGTCTCCATCACGATCAGAAGGATTGTATCCATTGGGATCTGCTCCAGATATATTGGTACCCGTATGATCTGCAATCATCATCAATCCACCTCCATTGGCAATAAAGTTCATTAGAGCTGTTTTCTCTGAAGATGTAAACAACCGATTGGGCTCAATAACCATAAATACATCATAGTTACTCAGATCCTGAGCGTTAGAAGCATCTCCATAGGTGATAGCACCACCATTCGGCAAGGTTTCTACCAGATGGCCACGTTTTACCAATTCTACTGCCCATGCTGACATCCCGCCTTTCCAGTATGTTTCGCTGGTACTGGATGTGATGCCTGTATACGAAGGAGTAGGATACCGTTGTGCTTTAGTTTCGGTAGTAGATCCTCCTGTATAGATAGGCACACTTTCTGTACCATCAGCATCAATCTGCCAGTCTGCACTACCTGCATTTTCACGCTTGGAGGCATCAAACAAGAACTTCTTGGCTGTAGTGCCACCACCTGTACCATTATCGTTGATGATAATGTCGTCAATATTGATCCGGTTGCTGGAGCCAGACAACTTCCGGATTTCCAAACGAACGGTGCCTGATATATTTAAGGTAAACGTTTGGGTTTGTAAAGTTGACGTTGTGGTTATGTTAGATCCTGTCTGGGTCCATGTACTGCCATTATTGACAGAATACCAGAGTCCCCATTGGCTACTGGCATCTGTTCCATAGGTGCCATGTTTAACGCTTACCGTACTGATCCCTGTTGTCACATTAAACAGCATGGTTATTTTACCTGTATTTCGTATACGTGCTGACCAGGAACCGCTTTTCAGATCTCCGCTTAGATTGCCAATCAAGGCATCATACAAATTCCAGGAGTTACTCTGTAATGTCACATTGTCACCGCTGGATGATCCGGTTGGCGATACATCATAAGCTGTTTTGGGACTAGTTGTTCCTACCTCAAAGCCTTGTGATAAAGAAACAGCCGCCGCAGAAATACTAGTGTCATCAACAGGAGGGTGTATTTGAACATTCGCTAATTCGGGCGTGCAGCTGGTCACAATGAGACCTGTCAGAAGTGTAATGGCAAGCCCACGCATGGTTTGTGTTAATACGATCATAAATGATAGAGAAGTAAAAGAAAAAAATGAATAAAATATACTGTAGGTTATTGAGTGTTTATGGTGTAAATATCTAATTTTTAGATGGTTATGCGTGTTATGGAATTGTTTATTTTTTGTGATATAATTATTTTTTCTTATCCTTTTATCTGATACTATAAGAAGATGGAAAAAAAAAACAATTTACCCTTGCTGCACAAAAGTTATTAATTATAAATATCTGGTAATAAGGAGGTGAGGCAGATTCGGGAGAAAAGTCAGGTATCGATCTGATAAATTATTAAATGATGTAAAATAAACGTACTTTTATCAGTATCAGTCATTTAAAAGATCTTACCAAAGACTTTACTGCATAAGATGGATTGTGGGAATTTGGATGATTTTGGTCATCGTAAATACTGAAATAATCCTTTATCTATGCCATTATTTGACGATAACAAGGATTAATTCTACACCCGTTTATGCAGAAACATAGACGGATGCTGCATAGACTATTTAAGTAAATGGAAGGTCTGTTTAAAATTTTATTTGAATCGGCTCCGGAGGCGACTCTTGTCGTTACTACTTTAGGAGAGATAATGCTGGCTAATAATCAGGTAGAAAGATTGTTTGGATATACCAAAGAGGAGTTAATAGGAAGAGAAATCGAAATACTTTTACCTGTTGAGATGGTGGGCATGCATAAACTACATCGATTGGAATATGTAAAATCTCCCGGGCTGAGAGAAATGGGAAGTGGGGGTGAATTGGCTGCCTGCCACAAAAATGGATCTGAACTATTAGTAGAAGTTAGCTTGAGTCCTTTGCCGATGGAGAATGATCTATTGATAGCTGTTGCCGTTCGGGATGTAACAGAACGAAGAAAATTAAATACACAACTAAAAATTAGCGAACAGCAGTTTAAAGGAGCTTTTGAATACTCTGCTGTTGGAATGGCCCTGGTATCCTTGGGAGGGAAGTGGATGCGTGTAAACAAGAGTCTTTGCCAACTGCTGGGATATACAGAAGAGGAGTTTCTGTTAACAGATTTTCAACAACTGACTCATGCAGAAGATCTGGAAGGTGATCTTTTACTAGTAGAAAAGATAATAAAAGGAGAAATTGAAAGCTATCAGCTTGAGAAAAGATACTTTCATAAGAATGGTAATATAATATGGGCGTTGCTGAATGTTTCTCTTGTAAAAGATATACACGGAAACCCTTTACATTTTATTTCCCAAATACAGGATATTACAGAGTGGAAACGTTCTGAACAATTACTACTTGAGCGGGATGCCTTACTATCTAAGCTTTCTGCACAAGTACCTGGGGCAATTTTCCAATATCAGCTTTTTCCAGATGGAACTTCTTCTTTTCCTTTCACTAGTCAGGGAGTACTGGATATTTATGAATTGACCTCAGTAGAGTTGAAAAAGAAAGGATCATTGGTAAGAGAACGACTTCATCCCGACGATTATGCAAGAACAATAGCTTCTATTCAGGAGTCCTTTCAGACCCTTTCTCTATGGTTACAGGAATATCGTGTGCTTTTACCCAAAAAAGGAATACGATGGATTCAAGGCAATGCAAAGCCTGAAAGACAGCGGGATGGAAGCGTGTTATGGCATGGCTATCTTACTGATATAACAGAACGCAAAAAAACAGAACTGGCTCTGATAGAAAGTGAGCAACGCTGGCAATTTGCCCTGGAAGGCTCAGGTGATGGTGTTTGGGACTGGCATATACCTTCGGGGCAGGTTTTTTATTCCAATCGCTGGAAGAGTATGCTAGGATATGAAACCAATGAGATTGGAGATCAAAGAGAAGAATGGACTACGCGTATACATCCTCAGGATCGTCTACCACATGACAGAGAGCTAAATAAATATCTTTCCGGAGAAGTTGATGTATATATTAATGAGTATCGTATTCGTCGTAAAGATGGTACTTATCATTGGATATTATCCAGAGGAAAGGTGATTTTGTATGATGAAAAAGGGAAGCCTGTTCGGATGATTGGCACTTTCTCAGATATAAGCTGGCAAAAGAACAAAGAGACTGAACTAACACAGGCGTTGAATATTGTAAACGAGCAAAACAAACGCCTGCTTAACTTTGCCTATATAGTTTCTCATAACCTTCGATCGCATACTGTCAATCTGGAAATGATGCTTATTTTTCTGGAAGACGAGAATATGCAGGATGAACGGGAACAAACAATAGGTTATCTGAATCGTATTTCCAAATCATTAAGTGAGACTGTTGGACACTTAGTAGAGGTAGTGGATATTCAGTCTAATCCGAATCAGCCACGTCAGCATCTGAACCTGAGAGATTACATTCAGAAAACTGTTTCTTCCCTCACAAAAGATATCAATATAAATAAAGTTAAAATTGTCAATAATGTTTCTCCTTTGGTATCAGTGGATTATAATCCTGCCTATCTGGAGAATATACTTCTAAACTTTATATCCAATGGTATACGCTATCGGCATCCAGAACGTGAACCTATCATCTCATTGGATGTTTTCTATGAAAACGAAAAACTGTTATTAAAAATTGGGGATAATGGAATAGGTATAGATCTGGAAGGAAACGGGAGAGAATTATTTGGCATGTATAAGACATTTCATGGAAATCCGGATGCAAAAGGTATTGGTTTGTTTATTACAAAGAATCAGGTTGAGGCTATGGGTGGAAAGATCGAAGTTGAGAGTAAAGTGGATGCAGGCACAACCTTCAAGATTTATTTTAGATGATAAGATTTGAAATGAACGATTCCTTTTTCCGAACTAGCATTTTTTGATAGATCACTATAGCATAACTTGGAGAATATCCCTTTCTCTCCTTACCTTGCTGTTGTTCTACCCTCACTTACTTCTATGACAAAAAGGAATTATTATATTTTCTTTCTTTTATTCTTTTGTACTTTATATACTCATTCAACCTTCTCTCAGATTTCTCCGCAAGCTTTGAAGCAGTGGAAAGACCAGAAATACTCAATGTTTATTCATTGGGGAGGCATCTATTCTGTATTAGGAGGTGTATGGGATGGAAAGCCTATTGATCGGGGACTAAGTGAACAAATACAGGCACATGCTGGTATTTATAGTGATACCTATGCAAATGTTGCCAAAAAGTTTAATCCTATCTACTGGAATGCAGATTCTATTGCTCTACTTGCCAAAGAGGCAGGCATGCGTTCTATCGTAATCACATCCAAACATCACGATGGGTTTTGTATGTGGAATACCCGTAGTACTGATTTTGATGTAGTAGATGCGACTCCTTTTAAGCGTGATGTACTGAAAGAGCTTTCTGATGCTTGCAAACGCCATGAAATCAGCTTTGGGCTTTATTTTTCACTCATAGACTGGCATTATCCGGAAGCATCCCCAATCTCCAGCCATAATTCAGATAGAATAACGCCTTCCCATCATGAATACAACAAACAACAGCTGACAGAATTGCTTACCAATTATGGTTCTGTCACAGAAATATGGTTTGACATGGGATCACAAAGTTTACAGCAAAGTCAGGAATTGCGGGAACTAGTGCATAGACTACAACCTGACTGTATGATAGGAAGTCGTATTGGAAATGATATGGGTGATTTTACTGTAATGGGTGATAATCAGGAACCAGATTATGTAATTGAGGTGCCCTGGCAATCTCCTGCTTCCTTTTTTGATGAGACATGGGGGTATCGTTCCTGGCAGAAACGAGTTCCTTTGGAGGAGAAACAGAAAGAGAAGTTGACCAGTCTGATACGGGTAGTAAGTCGTGGAGGAAAGTATTTGCTGAATATTGGTCCAAAGGGAGATGGATCGGTTGTTCCTTACGAAAAAGAAGTTTTGTTGAAAACAGGGGAATGGCTGAAAAAAAATAGTGAAGCCATATATGGAGTTAATTCAGATCCATTTCACACACCTTTTGAATGGGGTAGTGTAACATCCAGTTCTGATAAATTGTATCTGCATCTTCTTTCTCTACCCCAAAATAAGACAATTGTTTTGCCTGGACTTACAGGGAAAATAAAATCTGTTGGGGTATTAGGGAATAAAAAATACAAGATTAAAGTGAGTTCTAAATCAGATGGTGTTGTTTTGACATTGCCCGAAGGATTGGATGTATCAAAAGACTTTCAGGTTATCGGAATAACATTTTCTAATGGATATAAAGTTGCTCCATTTCCTGTTACTAAAGAAATAAGACAAAACGAGATTGTGCTAAGCTCCACCAATGCATTTAAGCATTATAGCAACTCAGGTATTGATTATAATACACGTTATCTAAGCACTGTAAAAGAATCCTGGAATGTACAACCTGCAACTACAGGCCAATGGACACCTGTACTCTATTATAGTGCAGAAGAGAAAGGAAAGAAATTAGACATTCAGATTACTGATAAAACCCAGCAAATTACATTAGACGGTAGAGAAGTGGTGAAGTTACAGAATAATCTGACTGCTTTAATCTGGAGCCCACTCTATCTGGCTGGACCTTTCTATTCTGGAATTGAAGGGGTACACGGAGATGTAACCAAACTGACTACCACAGCAGCCTGGGAAAATAAACCCTGGACACCACAATCTGAATGGAAACAAGGAGAAACTTATTTCATTTCTTCTGAATCCAGTACAGCCTGGTATGTATTACAGGAAATAACATCTGCTGAAGCTCAATCTCTTTTAATCCGAATAACCAGTGGAGATGCTGTACTGGTATTATTAAATGGAAAACAATTGCTGATTCATAATAATCCTGAAAAGGTTAAAAGTCTGGAAGATATGATCCTATTGCCGCTGCAAAAAGGAAAGAACCAGTTACTGATTAAACTATACAATTACTTTCAGAAAGAAATTCCATTTTCTTTAAGTGCTCAGATTCCACAGGAGTTGTATAAGTTGCCCTTACCTTCTGTATCTTTACAGGCAGAATCTATATATCCGTTTAGCTGGAAATGGCATCAACCTCTTTCTCCACATTACACCTTGATTGTTCCTAATCTTTCACTACAGTTGATAAAGCAATAGTATAGATTTTAATGCGATAATAGACTCTATTTTCATTTTGGTTTGTTTTACTGCAAAATCGGAAATGACTGTTGACATAAGGTTGTCACAAACAATACTTTTATTTAGGAAAAAGTTGAAACTAAACAGCCCCTATTGTCATTAGATTAACTGGTAGGTTGTATAATTTGCTAGTAATAGTAAGGACCGTCTGGTTTGACTATTTGTCCAAAAAATAGTTTCTTTGTATATACATATGTCATTATTTATTGCCTCTCTTAATTCTGGTAGCAACGGAAATTGCTATTATATCGGAAATGATACCGAAGCCATATTAGTAGATGCTGGGATTTCATGCCGGGAAACTGAACTTCGTATGGCTCGCCTGGGATTATCTATACAGCAGGTGAAAGCTGTATTTATTTCACATGAACACTGGGATCATATACGTGGATTGCCTGTTCTGGCTAAAAAATACCATCTGCCTGTCTATATCACTCCACAAACAATGCAGCAAGCTGGTTTGTATGGTAAACGGTTAACTACTCTGCCCTTTCAGGCTCATCAGCCTATTCAGATTGGCGGATTGCAGATCACTGCTTTTCCAAAATTGCATGACGCAGCAGATCCGCATAGTTTTATTGTTTCCTATAATGATGTAACGGTTGGCATACTTACAGATATTGGTACCTGCTGCGATAATGTAGTCGAGTATTTTAAAAAGTGTCAGGCTGTATTTCTGGAGTCTAATTTTGATGAAGTAATGCTAGACAAAGGCGGATACCCTGCTTATTTGAAAAAACGTATCAGAAGTATGTATGGGCATTTGTCAAATGATCAGGCACTTGAACTTTTCAGAACATGTAAATCGTCTGATCTAACCCATGTGCTATTATCACATTTGTCAAAAAATAATAACAATCCATTGCTGGCAAAAGCATTGTTTGAAGCACATGCAGGTGACACAGAAGTTATTATAGCTTCCAGAGATGAACCAACTGCTGTTTTTAAAATATCAGGTTCATCGGTACTGATTTAGATTGTTTCATCTGGAAATATTCAGGGTATAACCTTCTGGTAATTCCAGAAAAGAAGCATATTGTCGGCCTACTTCATGAAGAGACTGTTCCTCATTCTCTTTAAGACTACGGAATAGAGTAATATCTACCTGTACAGATGATTTTCTCAGTGTTCGTTTCCATGTCCCTGTTATCTGTCCGTTTACAATCAATGTGTTGCTAAAGAGAATATTCCCCCTGGGTATTTGTGTTTGTTTGTCTGTGAGGACTTCCCGATTGGCATAACCAACAATATACTCATCGTAGTTAGGGAGCAGATATACTTTGGATGATTCATCATTGATTGGAGATGCGGATTCTGTAAACCAATATGTTTGATTATCGATAGTTTCTTGTACCAGGTTTGATTGTATCAACGCCAAACCTTTTCGTGCATCTGTGACAGATAATCCTGACCACCATATATAATCTTTTAGTGTAGCAGGACCATGACTGGTAAAATAACGTAAGCTAAGTTTAGCCAATGCTTCTTCTTTGGATAAAGGATTTACAAAAGGTGCACATTCAGTTAGCAACTTATATGTATGATGTTTTCCTTTTAATCCACCACTGCATACAATCCCTTCTTGTTCTGCTTGTATCATAATGTGTGAAATTCCTTCCTGGGTCACAGATAATCCAGCCTCCTGTAAGGACAAAAGAAGTTCAGGACGGGTTTTTTGTTGATTACCTGTCAGCGTTTCTTGCAGGTGGTTAAGACAACGTTCCATAAAGGGTTGTTCCAAACCATATTTGCTACAATAAGGGGCATTCAGAGCCTTAACCTTATGTGATGTAATCGCTAAAATCCATTGTATATCTTCAGGTGTTACAAAATGCCAGGTAGGACGCATTATGTGTGTACGAATAATTCTGCCATCTGTTAATGCGGTATCTATGGCTTTATCTGTTATTGCCGGACAACGTTGTGCAATGGCCCATTTAGCTCCTGCATAATCCTGTGCCTGTACAGCTCCCAACCACTGTACAACTTCCTCTGGTTTGGTAAAGGATGAGGTTAGAAGTTGTTGATTATGAAGTCGGGTATGAATCAGATGGGTAGAGGTCATAAGCAAGGTTTTTGTATTTCTGATAAAGTTATATAGATATACAAAGAAAAGATGCATCAGTGACAATGTTATGTCAGCAGTTCAAAAGATATAAACTATTTTCTCATTGCATCTGAATTGACTAAAACCTGAGTTTGTTATCACATAGTTGAGGAAATTGTGTATAATTGAAAATGTTGTCAATTTTAAGACAGCTTTCTTATTCGTTCAATCCCGTACAACCTCAATGAAAAAAACGTTTATCTCGTTACTTATTCTGCTTCAATCAACAGCTTTTGCGCAGACAAAAAACACACCCAATTTAATTCCATTTGTAAAACCCATTATTGGTACACAAAAAATGGGACATACATTTCCAGGTGCAACCGTACCATTTGGCATGGTGCAACTGAGTCCGGATACTGACACACTGAGTTATGAAAAAGATGGAAAATACAATCCGGATATGTATCGGTATTGTGCAGGTTATCAGTATGATGATCGTACTATTGTTGGATTCAGCCATACACATTTCAGTGGTACCGGACATTCCGATCTGGGAGATTTTCTGATTATGCCCACAACAGGCGCATTGCAGTTAAATCCTGGCACGGCCAATAATCCGGCTGGCGGTTATCGATCTGCATTTTCACATGCAAATGAACTCGCTGAGCCTGCTTACTACAAAGTAAAACTGGATGATCATAATATCACTGCCGAGCTTACTGCCAGCAACAGAGTAGGTTTCCATCAGTACACCTTTCCTGCATCCGATCAGTCACACATTATTCTGGATCTGATGGCAGGTATCTATAATTACGAAAATAAGAATGTTTGGACATTTGTTCGGGTTGAAAACGATACGTTGATTACCGGATACAGACAAACTACAGGATGGGCGCGTACTCGTACGGTATATTTTGCCATGTCCTTTTCAAAACCTTTCTATCAGTACGGCAGCCAGAATAACTCCAAAAAGGAAGTATATCGTGGTTTCTGGGGAAGATTTGACCAGGCGCATAACTTTCCGGAGATGGCTGGTCGTCAGTTAAGAGCTTATTTTGATTTTAAAACGACAGAAGGAGAGAAGATTAAGATTAAGTTTGCATTATCTCCAGTAAGTACAGAAGGGGCTTTACTGAATATGCGGACTGAAATTCCTCACTGGAATTTTGAGCAGGTAAAACAGGAAAGTCAGGCACTCTGGAACAAAGAATTGAGCAAGGTGACAGTTGAGATGTTGAATGCAGATGAAAAGATTAACTTCTATACAGGAGTATATCATGCATTCCTGGGACCTACTACCTATATGGATGTGGATGGTTCTTATAAGGGATTGGACCAGAATATTCATAAAGCGAATGGATTTACTAACTATACTACCTTCTCTCTATGGGATACCTATCGTGCACTACATCCCTTATTTAATGTATTACAACCCAAACGAAATGCGGATATGGTACAATCCATGCTGGCACATTATGACCAGAGTGTACATAAAATGCTGCCTGTCTGGTCACATTATGCAAACGAGAACTGGTGTATGATTGGTTATCACAGTGTGCCTGTTATTGCAGATGCTGTTATGAAAGGCAATGCTCCCTTTGATGCGATGAAAGCTTTGGAAGCTTGTGCTACTACCGCACGTCATAAGAGTTTTGATGGGATTGGGTATTATATGGAACAAGGATATGTGCCAGATGACAAAAGTTCTTCGTCTGTTTCCAAAACGCTGGAATATGCCTATGATGACTGGTGTATTGCCCAGATGGCAAAAAAGCTAAATCGTATGGATTTGTATGAAGAGTTTAGCAAAAGGGCATTAAATTATAAAAATGTCTACGATGCTTCTATTGGTTTTATGCGGCCTAAACTGAGCAATGGAAGTTTTAAAACACAATTTGATGTGTTGAGTACACATAACCAGGGATTCATTGAAGGAAATGCCTGGAATTATAGTCTCTATGTGCCACATGATCCTGCAGCAATGATACAGCTGATGGGAGGGGATAAACGTTTTATTCCTCATCTGGATTCTTTGTTTACGATGGATCTGCCTGATAAATTTTTTGCAGAAACTGAAGATATTACCCGGGATGGTATTATTGGAAATTATGTACATGGTAATGAACCTGCACACCACGTGGCCTATCTGTATAACTGGACAACTCAACCCTGGAAAACACAGGATCGCATTCGTATGATTTTGAAGAAGATGTATCATCCAACACCTGATGGGCTAGGTGGAAACGATGATTGTGGACAGATGAGTGCCTGGTATATTTTTAGCTCACTAGGATTCTACCCGGTATGTCCCGGATCAGAGCAATATTCATTGGGTAGCCCAGCAGTTAAAACAGCTTCTATTCAACTGGAGAATGGAAAAGTGTTTACTATTGAAGCTAAAAATCAGAGCGATAAAAATGTGTATGTGCAAAAGGTTTTATTGAATGGAAAGCCTTTGACTCAACATTACATTACACATTCTGATATCATGAATGGAGGTAATCTGGTATTTTATATGGCAAGTAAACCTGTAAAAAAATAGTATTGAGTAAATAAAAACGGAGCAGTTATCTGCTCCGTTTTTAGGATTTTGTAACCTCTAAACCTATAACAATCAATCATTGATTTTAAAGTCAACATCTCCATAGCGGGAGCTTACCCGTATATTACTACCCGATGACTTGCCAAAAGAACCTACATAATTTTTTGAACTGCCACTTTTTTCTACAGAAGTAAAATGTGCTCCTGATTCGTTCCAGTCCAGATCTGCGAAGGAAACTTTGATATCAAAGTCAAAACCTAGACTAGAAGGTATGCGCAAGTCAATGTCGCTAAAGCTGCCATCTATATCAAAAGATTTAAAACCTTTGCCATTTGTTCCCATATCTACGCTACCATATTTAGCCTTTACTTTCGCTGCTTGTATATTTCTAACTTCCAGTTCTGAAAAACTGCTTTCAATGGTTAGATTATTCCCTTCTGTAATCTCCATGTTTGAATAAGAAGCCTTGATTTCTCCACTTTTACAATAACCTATTCTACCATCTCCAAACGATACCTTTACATAGTTGTCTGCATTATTGAGTTTTTCAGCTTTTAAACTTCCATACGAACATTGCAAATCACTTTTTCCATTGATATCTGCCACATAGGTATCTCCAAAAGAGTTTTTGATACGCAAAGGATTGTTACGTGGCATATTAACAGTATAGTTAATTTCAAAGCTTTGCTTGCCACCACTCCAGTTGTTCATATTGTCAAATTGAGTTTTTACCAGAATTTCGTTTTCGGATGAATTCTCATTGACAACAATATTTATTCTGTCTAATAATGTTTGAGCTTTGGATTCACTGGAAGATTTGGCTATCATAACCACATCGACAGATGCTTCTTGTTTATCCCAAGTGTTAATGTGAACTTTACCAAACTTATTTTCAATAGCCAGCCTGTCGTTGGAACCTAGCTTAAAGGTTTTGGAAAACTTTTTGGTTTTCTCCTCATCATATCGATGAGCGTATGTATCTCTATCAGAACTATGATTAGAGATTGCCTCTTGTGTTGCATCCGCCACTTCTCTACCCGCATTAGCTACCTGATCACCTACATCCTGCCAGGTTTGCTCTTCAGCTAGGGTTTCTCCAACCCGTCGTGCTGCAATACTCACATCAGTTCCAATCCGAATCCCCAGATCACGAAAGGTTGTGCCTATTTCTTCTCCAATAGTTCTCCAGTCTTTTTCCTGGCAATTTGTAATAGATTTGGATTTTCGTTTTGAAGTTTCTTCCTTCTTGTCCTGGGCATATGTATGCGTGCATACTCCCAGAATAAGTAAGATTATAAACCAGCTATTTTTCTGTTTGCGTCTCATCTTTTTAATTGTTAAATACTGAAATGCTGAGAATGACCTCTAACTATTTGTTTCTTACTGTAAGACGCTATGCATAAGTGCAGTATTCGTCTGTACTTTACCTCTGTTTTCATAGGATGCCTCAGGATAGTTTTGGCGCCTTGAATCTAAGCCTTCCAGCATCTGTGGTAATTATATACTGAGTGATTTGGGTTCTTTTCTTTGATTTTTATTTACACGCTGAAGTGTTTCGATCTGTTGTCTGATAATTTCTACCCGTAGTTGAAGGTTTTTGACCATCGCTGCTATAATGCGATCTTTATTAGGTTCTGTTACCAGTTCTTTCTTTAGATTTTTATAGGTTGAATCAAGTACAACCAGATCCTCATTGAAATCATCCTTTAGACCTAGAGCCTCTACTTCTTTAGGATCAAGCAATGCCTTTTCTTCATTAATCAGACTTGTATAATAAGCCTCTGCCTGAGCTAATTCAGGACTAATTTGGGTTACGTTTGGATTTGCTGTCGCTACTCTGCCTTCTGGTGTGCCTCCTGCCGAATATCTGCCTAGTTGAAAGACACCATAACCCATTACAAATACTATGATAGCTGCAGCGGCATAGCGCATCATAGGTGTTTGAAACCACAACAGCCGTATCGATTTTTTTTCCTTTTCATTTAGTTTTTGTTCTATTCCTTTCCACAAATCAGAGCCAAGGTCGAATGTGTCAAATTCCTGCCGGTTGTTCCTGATAAATTGCTCTAGCTTACTCATAGAATTATTTTTTATAAGGGTATTTCTTGTTTACTCTTCTCTTTTAGAATGAATTAAGATCTCTACATTTATTTTTTAATTAGTTGCATTAATTTTTGTTTCGCTCTGCTATATTGTGATTTAGAAGTTGATTCGCTAATATTCAGAATTTCTGCGATCTCTTGATGGTCATAGCCTTCCAGTAAGTACAAAGACAATACCACTCTGTAGCCTTCTGGCAATAATTGTATAGCATTACGAATTGTATCAATTTGAAAGTTCATCTCTTCTTCGTCCCCTGAATCATTTGTTTCTTCAAAATCATGTTCTTCAATTGATGACCATTGAACCCGTCTTTTACGAAGTACAGCTAAAGCCTGATTGATTACAATTTTCTTTAACCAGCTTCCGAATGTCGAATCTCCTTTAAAATTAGTTATATGCTGAAAGGCATTTAGAAATGCTTCCTGTAATGCATCTTCTGCTTCTGCATAGTTATTAGTGATCCGTATGGCAACATTAAACATTGCCTTAGAATATAGCTTATACACCTCATACTGAGCCTTTCGGTCACCGAGACGACACCGTTCAATAATCGGCTGATGAATATCATAGAAAACTTGCGCTTCCAAGTAGTCAGTATACGTGTTAGGTTTAGAGTAAGGTCTTGGATATAGAGTCTTTGACTATTCTATAAGAATCTATATGCTTCATTGTAATTACTTTCATCCAAAAGAGTAATAAAAGAAAATAAAGGTTGCATGGAGGTGAAAAAAAAATCTATATTTCTTTCTAATTGAATAATAACCTGATAAAATAGTAATTACATATGAGGAAATATCTATTGATTGTATTATTGGTTTTCTCTGTTCTGAGTTTTTCAGTGGCGCAGAATACTGGAAAGAGTTTAAAAATGCAATTCTTTTGTCCTAAGTGGGGTGCTGAGTCATTGTCATGGGAGGATTTTTGTAAAAAAGTAAAAGATGCAGGATATGATGGGGTAGAAGCACCTTTTCCTGCAGAGGAAACAGAACGTAAAAAAGCTATGGATGCATTGAAGAAGTATGAACTGTTGTATGTTGGGATGATCTTTTACAATCCTGCTCCACAAGCACATCTGAAAGATTATGAACAACAGATTCGCACAGTGGCAACCATGAAGCCTGTTTTTATCAATAGTCACACAGGAAAAGACTTTACTGCATTTGAACAGAATAAAGCTGTGATCGATGTTGCAGATAGAGTATCAAAAGAAATTGGAATCAAAATTATTCATGAAACACATCGTGGTAGATTTAGCTATGCGGCTAATGTTACAAAAAACTATTTGGATAAAATACCTTCACTAAGGCTAACACTGGATATCTCTCACTGGTGTGCTGTCCATGAATCTTATCTGGATGATCAGTCTGATGCCATACAAACTGTTTTAGAACGTACAGATCATATTCATTCTCGTGTAGGACATCCGGAAGGACCACAGGTTTCAGACCCTCGTGCCCCCGAATGGAAAGTGGCACTAGACAAGCATCTCGCCTGGTGGGACAAAGTGGTGGCTTTACACAAGCAAAAAGGCACACCACTTACAGTTACTACAGAGTTTGGACCTCCAGGGTATTTACCAACCTTACCATTTACTAATCAGCCTGTTACCAGCCAATGGGATGTAAATGTATATATGATGCAATTGTTGAAACAACGTTACCAATAAAATATCTTTTAAAACAAATACCCTCCTCATTATAGCTAATTACCTAGCAACATGTGGAGGGTATTGTAAAAGCTTTATAAAGCTATCTGATAGTTAGAACATTGGCTTAAGGAAGGCAATACTATGAGGAACTTGTTCTAATGAACGAGGTGACTCATCTTCAATATAGAAATGTTTGATGCCAATCTGACGAGCTTGTTTGATGATATCTGCAATGTTCAGATCTCCTTCTCCCAGAGTCATATCATTGTCGACATCCATTGTACCGAACTGATTTCCTGCAGTTCCTTTTTTACGATCCTTTACATGCATGGCTTTCCAACGGGTAGGATATTTTTTCATCCAGGCTACAGGATTATGACCAGGGTGTTGTGTCCATAAAATATCCATTTCAAAGTTCACATAAGATGGATTGGTTCGGGTAATTATTTCGTCCATTAGATAATGATCTTTGTAGGAACGAAATTCATAACCATGATTATGATATAATAGCGATAATCCATTTGCTGCCAGAGTTTTTCCCGCTTCATTAAATACTTTTACCGCTTTTTCGACATCCTGGATTGTAAATTCTGTACCATTATGGGGTATCCATGCACACATAACAGTTTTTACACCCAGTATTTTCGCTTCACTAATTACAGTCTTTAATTTTTCAGGATCTGCAAGCTGATCAAAACCTGCACCTGTTCCGGTAGGTTTGATTCCATATTCGTCCAGTATAGCTTTAAAAGATTTGGCATCCATACCATAATAACCAGCTACTTCACAATAGGTAATTCCCATATCCTTTACTTTCTGCATAGTGCCTTTTACATCTTTAGCAAACTGCTCCCGAAAGCTATATAATTGTACACCCACTGGTGACTGAGCTTGGGATAAACTGCTAACTGTTAGAAATGCCATAAAAAGTGCAACTATAAAACTTAGAGATTTGTGCATGAGACTGTTAAATAAGGAGTTAGTAGATTGTATATTTAAGTAATGATATTATTTCATCCATTTCATTTTTTCAACGGGCACTTCTTGTTCTATCAATTGACGAATGTGCTCGACAATGTCTTCTACAGATAAAGAGGGATCAAATTGTACAGGTTCTTTGAACCGAACAGATAACTGAGTATTTGTTTTTCGGAATATCAGTCCCTTTTTATCAAATGCCCTGCGAAATCCATTGATAACTACTGGTACCACAATTGGATTAAATTCTTTGATCATATGCGCTGTGCCTTTACGAATAGGAGCATAGGGACTGGTAGTTCCCTGTGGAAAGCTTACAACCCATCCTTCCTGTAATGCTTTGCCAATCCGATCCTGTCCACTTGTGTCTACATCTCGTTTCACCTCTTTGCCATTAGCCCGCCATGATCTTTCGACAGTGACCGCACCTGCAAGGCTTAGTAGTTTGGGTATAATTCCTTTATTCATTGTCTCATTAGCTGCTACATAGTAGCTCTTTACCCGTGGTGATAACAAATAAATAGGAACTTTGATATGATCTTTAAATCCCCATTTGACACTTGAAAAGATATGATAGAAGGCAATTACATCCGCAAAATACGTTTGATGGTTGGACAGAAAAAGGACATTATGTTCTGGTAAGTCCTGAAGGTATTCTGTTCCTTCAATATGCATTTTATTAATCACTGCGTAACGCCAGTAAGTGGCTGCGCCTACAGCAGAAATCAATGTGCGTTTAAGAATCGTAAAATTTCCAAGTTCATCTCTGTCAAATAGGCCGAAAACATCGAGTTGATTTACTATATTTTTAGGATTAAGTTTAAGCTCCATAAGTTTGCAAAAAATGTAATTATAGGGATATAAACCTCTTTTGAAATTGTAAAGTACAGAGTAATCTGGTTTTTATACAAATTATTTAGTTTTTTATTTGATAGGATAAAAAATATACATTTCGAGGAGTTTTTTAAGGGTTCACTTCCAACCTACAACCGGATTGTGTAAACTTGCAGAAAAATAAGCCTTATCAACAAGCTGATTACAGATCGTATACAGATCTTCCATTCTGTTATACCAGAAAGCAGAAATCACTGAGTACATGGATTTGTTATATCCTTTTTCATGTGCTCCGGATAAATAGATTTATTCTTCAATTTAATTTTAATTGACTTGGATTTCATTCGTTTACACCATCCTACCGGAAAGATTAACACAACTATTCAATTGGCATCTTCCAAAAGTGAAAGCAACCGATCACTGGTTATTAATGCACTAAGTGGAGGTAAAGGTACGTTAACTAATTTGTCTGAAGCTCGGGATACACAAACCATGCAACGCCTTCTTGCCAGTAATGACCAGATATGGGATGTACTGGATGCCGGAACGACGATGCGCTTTCTGACAGCGTATGCTACTATTACCAATCAGGAGAAGATCATGACAGGCACTGCCCGTATGTGTGAACGACCTATCGGACTGCTTGTAGATGCTTTAAGGGTTTTAGGTGCTACGATTGACTATGTAAAACAGGAAGGGTATCCACCTATTCATATCAAAGGATTTCAGTTTTCAGGAAAATCCCATATTCAGATAAGAGGAGATGTGAGCAGCCAGTATATTTCTGCCTTGCTTATGATTGCTCCATTGTTACCTGAAGGGTTACAATTGGAACTGACTGGTGTGATAGGCTCCCGACCCTATATAGAAATGACATTGCGTCAAATGGAAACTTTTGGTGTACAGCATGAGTGGAATGGAAATATCATTCGTGTGAAACCGCAAACCTATCAGCCTACTAGCTATCAGGTAGAGTCAGATTGGTCTGGGGCTAGTTATTGGTATAGTATTGTGGCTTTGGCAGAAGAAGCAGAAATTGAATTGTTGGGTTTGAAAGAAAATTCATTACAGGGAGATAGCCGTATTGCCGAGATAATGGTGCCACTAGGGGTAACTTCTACTTTTACAAAAAGAGGTGTGCTTTTGAAGAAAATAACTGCTCAGCCTTCTATTGTAGTTGATTTTTCGGATTGCCCGGACCTGGCACAAACGGTAGCTGTTTGTTGTGCAGCAAAAGGCATTGAAGCTGAATTTACAGGGATTGAGAGTTTAAAGATCAAAGAAACAGATCGGGTAAAAGCTATTCAAAACGAACTAGGTAAATTTAATGGCGAATTGATTGAAGTTGAATCTAACTATAAATATAAAATCCCTAAGCCAGTTTTACTGGATAATCATACACCTGTGCGCATACATACCTACGATGATCATCGAATGGCTATGGCATTTGCACCCTTAGCTCTACAACGGGAAACGGTAATAGAACATCCCAATGTGGTAGTAAAATCCTACCCAGGATTTTGGGATGATTTGCGAAAAGCAGGTTTCGTAATCTCTTAAGTCTTTTCAATGCCTCTGATTTTATCAGGGGCATTTTTATTTCTGATTAGAATATCAGAAATAAAAAAAGGTGCAGGTAAATTACCTACACCTTTTTGATTGGTTCCATTTTTAATTACCAACTTTTTTTCTTGTGACCTGCCAATGCATAATAAAGAATGAACAAGTAGCAGGGAATAACAAGCCAATAGGCTTGTTGTGCGTTGAGTTTATCTGCCAGTAAGCCGTAAAGTAGAGGGAGTAGCGCTCCTCCTGCTATACCCATTACCAGAATGGAAGAGCCTAATGCTGTAAAAGAGCCTAATTTGTTGAGTGCTAACGGCCATATTGCCGGCCATACTAAAGCATTTGCTAAGCCTAGGCCAGCCAGTAGATAAATAGATGTGTCTCCTTTTGTAAATAAAACTCCGAGTGTAAGAATTAATCCTAGCACAGCAGAGATAACTAATGCTTTGGTCTGAGGAAGATATTTTGGAATAAGAATTATGCCTGCTACATAACCAATCACCATACCACTTAATGTGTAAGAGGCAAATTTGCTTACTTCTGAAAGATTATATCCCCAGAACTGTCCATACCCGGGAATTGTATCACCTGCAATAACTTCCACACCTACATATAAGAACAATGCAATGAATCCCAGAACCAGATTAGGAAATGATAATACCGAAGAGTGTGTATTTGCTGCTTCTTTTGACTCATTATCGTCTGCCTGATTTACTTCTGGAAGATGGCTAAAGTAAACCATCATAGCCAAGCCAATCAATGCTGCTGCCATAATAGAATAAGGTAAGATAACACGTTGGGCTAACTCATCCAGTTGTGCAGCTTTTGCTACATCGCTCATTGTTTTTATCTGTGCTTCAAGTTTATCTGTATCTTTCATAAAGATACTTCCCAGGAGAAGAGGGCTTAGTGTACCTGCCAGCTTATTACAGATACCCATAATACTGATACGTTGTGCGGCACTTTCGATAGGACCCAGTACTGTAATATAGGGATTGGACGCTGTTTGTAAGACGGCAAGGCCGCTACCAACAATAAACAGACCTAGCAAAAAGACACTGTAAGTACGTGTAAGTGCAGCAGGAATAAAGACCAGCATACCAATACACATAACTAACAACCCCAGAATCATTCCTTTTTTGAAACCTGTTTTCTGTAAAACCCATCCGGATGGTAAGGCCATTACAAAGTAGGAGATGTAAAAGGCAAATGTGACAAGATAGGACTCAGAAGTATTTAACTCACAAGCTAACTTCAAGTATGGAATCAGGACACTATTTGTCCAGGTGATGAAGCCGAATAAGAAAAACAGAACGCCAATGATAGCTAATGGCAATGCATAGTTTTGCTTGGTTTTTGATTGTGCAGGGGCTACTGTTTGCATTGGCGGAGAAAATAATAGGGATGGTGAAACAAAATAATTCTTCGGGTGTATGCCAAATATAGTTTTGGCTTCCTGCTTCAAATATAAAAAAATATTTTTTTATATAGCCTTTCTAGAGAAATAAATATTTGAAAGTATGCATTTGAAAATATTTATTTTAACTTTCTGTTCCGAAGCCTATAAGAGTATAAACCATACTCAATTTTACTTACACACATCACCGCTATTATACGAGCTGATCGAGCTGAATTCTGACTTACCTATGATTAGAAAAACTACAAATGCATTTCTCCTAAAACGCTTACCCATTACGTTGTTGTTTTGTCTTTGCTATGTAATACAAAGTTTTGCCCAAAACACTAAGCTCTTTGAATCTGTATCTGCACAGGAAACAGGTATTACATTTAAAAACACAATTACTGAAAGTCGTACGGAAAATGCCCTGACTTATGAAAACCTCTATAATGGAGGAGGAGTTGCTATTGGTGACATTAACAATGATGGCTTAGATGATATTTATTTTATCTCCAATATGCAGTTGAATAAACTGTATCTGAATCTTGGAAACCTGAAGTTTAAGGATATTACAGACAAAGCGAAGGTAGGAGGGAGAAAAGGATGGAAATCAGGGGTAACCATAATAGATATTAATGGAGATGGTTTGTTAGATATCTATGTTTGTTATTCAGGTAAGAAGAACCCGGAAGAGCGGAGGAATCAACTCTTTATAAACAAAGGTGATCTGACATTTGAAGAAAAGGCAGCAACCTATAAACTGGATGATCCTGGATACTCAACACAAGGTGCTTTTTTTGATTATGACAAAGATGGCGATCTGGATATGTTTCTACTGAATACAAATGTACAGGTGATACGTCAGTTAGAATTTGAACAAGCTCAAAAAACAACTCACCCGTATGCCGGAGATAAATTGTTGAGAAATGACAATGGAGTTTTTACAGATATAACACTTTCTGCTGGTATCAAATCGAATGCTTTAGGTTTTGGTTTAGGAATTGCTGTTTCTGATATTAATAAAGATGGTTGGTTGGATATGTATGTGTCAAACGACTATATAGAGCCTGACTATCTTTATATTAATAATGGAGACGGAACATTTACTGATAAACTCACAGAATATATTCATCATATATCCTATTTCTCTATGGGATCTAATGTGAGTGATATTAACAATGATGGCTGGCCAGATATTTTTACGCTGGATATGCTTCCTGAGGATAACAATCGGCAGAAATTGTTGTATGGACCTGAAAACTATGAGCAATATGGATTGATGGTCCGACAAGGATTTTATCATCAGAATATGCGAAACATGCTGCAGCTAAATAATGGAAACGGCACTTTTAGTGAGATTGGGCAACTGGCTGGCATATCCAATACAGACTGGAGTTGGGCTCCTCTATTTGCAGACTATGATAATGATGGTTGGAAAGATTTATTTGTCACCAATGGGTATTTCAGAGACTACACAAACCGTGACTTTCTGAAGTATAAAGGAGATTTTTACTTTCAAAAAGCAGTAGCCAAAGAAAAGGTAGATACATTTGAATTGGTTCAATCCATGTCTTCTACTCCGCTACATAATTATATATTCAGAAATGAACAGAACCTTCAGTTTTCAAATAAAAGTGAAGACTGGGGATTTGATGTAAAGAATTTTTCTAATGGAGCTGCCTATGCAGATCTGGATAATGATGGCGATCTGGATCTGGTAGTGAATAATCAGAATGAGGTAGCCTCTATTTATAGAAACCGTTCTGTAGAAAATGGATCAAAAAGCCGATACCTGAAAATAAAACTGAAAGGTACTGGATTAAACACACAGGCTCTAGGAAGTAAAATATCTATATATGTAGGAAAAGACCTGCAATACTTTGAACAGATGCCTACCCGAGGGTATCAGTCGTCGGTTAGTCCGGTAATTCATGTGGGGGTAGGAGCAGCACAGCTTGTAGATTCAATTCGGATAGAGTGGCCTAGAGGAAGAGTAGAGTTACTAAAAGCTGTAAAGACAAATGATGTACTGGTAATTGAAGAAAAAAATCAGTCCAATATACATGCTACACTTTCTTCAGTGAAGCCAATATTTTCAAAAGTCACATCCTTTATTCCCTATAAACATGAAGAATATGATATAAATGATTTCAAACGTCAACCATTATTGATGACTATGTTGTCACCCTGTGGTCCGGTTATGGCGACTGCTGATGTGAATGGGGATGGACTTATGGATGTATATGTTGGAGGAGGGAAAGAGCACCCTGGAAAATTATATGTACAGACAAAGAAAGGAGGATTTACAGAGTCTACTGGGTTAGTGTTAAAAGATGATGCTGAAAGTACAGATGCAGATGCTATGTTTTTAGATGTAGATAAAGATGGTGATCAGGATTTGTTTATTGCCAGTGGCGGGTATCATGATTATGAGCCTTCCTCCAGTGTATTATCAGATCGTTTGTATCTGAATAATGGCAGCGGTAAATTTTATCGGGCTGTGAATGCTTTGCCAGAGCTTAAGGTGAGTAAGTCTTGTGTACGGGCAGTTGACTTTGATAAAGATGGAGATTTGGATTTGTTTGTAGGGGGACGGGTTATTCCTGGAAAATATCCTCAGTCTCCTTCCAGTTTTATTCTATTAAACGATGGTAGAGGCGTCTTTTCCGATCAAACATCAGTTATTTTAGCAGGTTTAAAGAATATAGGTATGATTACTGACGCTGTTTGGATGGATCTGGATAAAGATCAGTGGCCAGATCTGGTTTTATCAGGTGAGTGTATGCCAATTCGTGTATTTAGTAATAAAAATGGAAAAATGTTGGAAGAGGCTACAAGTCAGTATTTTACACATGCTGAAAGTGGGATATGGAGTCGAATGGCAGCCGCTGATTTTGATAAAGATGGCGATTTGGATTTGATTATTGGAAATTTTGGCTTAAATAGCCAGCTACATGCCTCGGATAAAGAACCCATCACGCTCACATATAAGGACTTTGACAATAATGGTTCTTTAGAACCCATTCTAAGTGCCTATGTACAAGGAAAGCCCTATCCATTTGTGAGTAGAGATGAGTTATTAGATCAAATGTACAGTATGCGTAGAAAATTTACGAATTATGCTTCCTATGCTGATGCACAGATTACAGACATCTTTTCTTCTGAAGATCTCAAAAGTTCTAATACGCTGTCTGTAAATACTTTGGAAACTATCTACCTGGAAAATAAAGATGGTAAGCTGATCAAACATTCCTTACCTGTTGAAGCTCAATTTAGTCCAGTATATGCTATCCAGATACTAGACTACAATGGGGATGGAAATCCGGATTTTGTTTTGGCTGGAAATCAAAGTGCTATTCGTATTAGATTGGGAATGATTGATGCAAACTACGGTCAATTATTTATGGGAGATGGAAAAGGAAATTTTGCATACATCAATCAAATCCAATCAGGGTTAAACATAAAGGGAGATGTTAAAGCAACAAAGACTATTCAAGTAGGTGGTATAACCTATCTCCTTGTTGGTATCAATAATGCAGAAGTGGAAATTTATCAATTAAGTAAACCATGAGTAAAAGTATTACCACCATTATTTGTATTTTAAGTATTGTTCATTTTGTATCTGCACAGAAGAAAGTATCTAATGAGTGGCTTATCAGTGACCTTACAGAAAATGTGTTTCATCTTTCTGAAGTAATGCTACATGATGTGGCAAGTCCTCCTGCTGCCAGTCGTTTTTATGCCTACTCGCTTTTAGGAGCTTATGAAGTTGTAGCTGAAAGCAATAATACGTTTCCTGATATCTCACAGCAATTTCATACTAAACCAAAGTTTACACTGCCTTCAAAGCCTGCAGATTTATACTTGCCTTTTTGTGCGAATTATGCTATGCTGGAAGTAGGGCGTAACATTATGCCCTCAGGTTTTCAACTGGAAGCGAAACAAAAAGAGTTGATCGCCAAATATCAGAAAAAACTTAAGCTCAGCCAAACACAGATTAATTCCAATAAAACCTATGCAGAGGCAGTTGCTATGCAGGTACTGGCATATGCCAAAAGTGACGGATATAATAAACTAAGTACCTACAAACGATATACACCCAATAAAGAAGAGGGACATTGGTATCCGACACCACCAGAATACATGGCTCCGGTTGAACCTTACTGGCCTACAGTCAGATCCTTTTTTATAGATTCCAGCAAACATTATTTTAATCCTGCTCGTCCTGCTTCCTTTTCAAAAGAGCCACAAAGTTCTTTTTATACCTTGATGAAGGAAGTGTATGATGTAACTAAAACTATGACATCTGAACAAAGACAGATTGCTGCTTTCTGGGATTGTAATCCCTTTGCTGTAAGCTATTCCGGACATATGGCGATTGGATTGAAAAAAATATCACCAGGAGGACATTGGATGGGGATTTCTGGAATTGTCTGTAAACAGAAGCAGGTACCAGTGGACTCTGCTATCTTAATACATACTATGGTTGCGCTGACACTGCATGATGCTTTTATCTGTTGCTGGAAAGAAAAATATACTAGTGATCGTATCAGACCTGAAACGGCTATTAATAAATACATAGATCCTGCATGGAGACCTATGTTGCAAACCCCTCCATTTCCTGAGTACACCAGTGGACATAGTGTGGTGTCTGCTGCTAGTGCAGAGATACTTTCTTATTTTATTGGAGACTCATTTAGATTTACCGATACTTCTGAAGAGTATTTTGGTCTGCCTCCACGTAATTTCACCTCCTTTCGTCATGCATCATCTGAAGCTGGAATTTCCCGCTTATATGGCGGAATACATTTTCGGGATTCCATTGAAGAGGGACAAAAACAAGGGAATAAGATTGGAAAGTTTGTTTTAAGTAAATTAGTTCAGTAGGCAAATAGTGGATTGTATTTGCTGGAGTAGGTATACTTCTACCTATAGTATCAGGATCTGTAAATAGGTTCTTTTGTTGTCTTTAAACATTTTATGTGTCTTGATAGTTAAAGTTTAAAAGTAAAGTTTTGTAATTGATATACAATGATTTATATTGTATATCCAATCTGTTCTCTCATAGCCATGTTGTTTTATAAAATAACATCCCTTAGCGAGGGGCTAGGCTATCTGCTTTGTATATGGTTCTGTTTCTAGTACTAAATCTTTGGTAAGAGATAGTAGAAATAGTATAATTCAAATCTAGCTTCTTTCTTACATCTAGTTAAAAAAATCACGAGCTCACTTCTTAGCAGTTTTAGGTATGTTCTGCTTTTGGTGAAAGTTCATTTTTGAGCATTTCCGTTTTGCATAGAAAGTTTGCTGTAAAATTTTAGTTTGTATTTTTTTGTTAATACGAAATAAAAATTATTTTTGTATTTCTGTCAGTATTAGTAATTTTTTTATATATGATATAATTCTTAGCTAGGATTGGATTTAATTTGTTTTAAAAATTTGCAACATCTTACTTTTACATGTACCAGTTATGTTAAATCAATGAATAAAAATTTTCAATCTAAACATTAAAGAATGAAGCAAAATTTGTCCTTTTCCTATTTTACTTACTTTAAATCCCTTCATTAAACACAAATCGAACAGCCCTATGAAGAAAAGTACCTACTCTTTTAGTTTTATTTTTCTCTTTTTCCTCTGCTGCCAGTTTGTCTGGGCTCAGCAGACGATTAAAGGAAAAATTACAAGTGATACCAAAGAGCCACTACCAGGTGTGAGTGTGGTAGTTAAAGGTACCACTAATGGTGTAAGCAGTGACGCAAATGGTAATTATACTATACAGGCGGATGGTAGTGGTACATTAGTATTTTCATTTATTGGATATGCTACAGAAGAAATTGCTATTGGTAATCGCACTACAATAGATTTACAAATGGTGCCTGATGTAAAAGCATTGGGAGAAGTAGTTGTAACAGCCCTAGGTGTATCAAAAGAAGCACGTACGGTTGGCTATGCAGTTACAACTATAAACGGAGATCTGATGACGAAAGCCAGAGAGACAAATGTTGGTAACTCACTGGCAGGTCGGATTGCTGGTGTGAACGTAAAAGGAACCAGTGGTGGTCCAGGTGGAACTGCTAAGATTCTGATGCGTGGTATGCCAAGTATGAACTCTGGAGGATCCCCATTGATTGTTATTAACGGTGTACCAATGGATAACACACAAAGAGGTAGTGCAGGTGAGTGGGGTGGTGCTGATGGTGGTGATGGACTTGGAAACCTCAACCCTGATGACATTGAGACTATGACTGTATTGAAAGGTCAGTCTGCATCAGCGTTGTATGGGGCTAGAGCTTCAAATGGTGTAATCTTAATTACTACAAAGAAAGGTAAAAAAGGAGACTTTGCAGTTGAATACAATATGAATTATTCAGCAGATAAAGCTTTGAATTATACTGATTTTCAGTATGAATATGGACAAGGAGTATATGGAAGTAAGCCTACTACTATTGCCAATGCGCAGGCTACTTCTCGAATGAGTTGGGGTGCCAAACTGGATGGTTCTATGATTACTCAGTTTGATGGTAAACAATATGCTTATTCTGCACAAAAGAATAATATCAAAAATTTCTATAGAACTGGCTCTAACTTTACCAATAGTGTATCTGTTACAAGAGGTGGTGACAATGGTTCATTCCGAGTATCTGCTGCTAACCTGGATAGTAAGGCTATTTTACCTAACAGTGGTTTAAGCAGAAAAACTATCAACGTAACAGTTGATCAGAATATTACTCCTAAACTGAGTCTCAGTGTAATGGCAAATTATATTGATGAGAAAGTGAGTAATAAACCTATATTGAGTGATGGGCCATTGAATGGTAATAATGGTATGTTCCTTGCTACCAATATTGACGAGCGTATCTTAGCGCCAGGATTTGATGCAATTACAGGTCGGGAAGTGGAATTTACAGATGATCCATATGTTACTAATCCTTATTTTGTAACCAGTAAGTTTGTCAATGACGTAACTCGTAAGCGTTTGATTTCCATGATGTCTGCTAAATATCAGTTTGCAGATTGGATTTATGCTCAGGCTAGGGTGGGTTATGATAATGCAAATGATCATATTTTCAAAGTAGCTCCTTGGGGAACTGCCTATACAACCAAAGCAAAAGGTAGCCTTGATGAGTTGTCTAATGCACAACGTACAGAGTTGAATGTGGATGGTTTGATTGGAATCAATAAAAACATAACTCCTGACTTTTCTTTTGGGGCTTTACTTGGTGGTAATATTCGTCGTAACCAGTACGAATGGGTTAAACTTGCTGGTGGTCCATTTGTATTGCCTTATTTATATAGTTGGAGCAATGTATCTAGTTATAGCCGTGATTATCAATTCTGGAAAACTGAGGTACAATCTGCGTACTATAACATTGATTTAGGATACAAAGGATTCCTGAACATAAGTACTACTGGACGATACGATACATATTCTACTTTGCCAAGTTCAAATCGTAGTATCTTTACTCCTTCTGTTACGGGAGCATTTGTATTTGGGGATTTAGTAAAAATACCTAAATTAGATTTCGGTAAGTTCAGAGCTTCTTATGCTGTCACCAGTGGTGAACCTTCCACCGCTTATGGTACTAGCTTCTATTATGGAGTAGCTAATGCTATCAATGGTGTTCCTACAGGAAACTTTAGTATGACTTTCCCGAATACTAAACTAAAACCATTTACGAAGAATGAATTTGAACTAGGTTTGGAAATGAAATTCTTTGGTGGTCGCTTTGGATTGGATGTTGCTTGGTTTACCCAACAGACACATAACGAGATTATGCCAACTAATTATAGCCCTTCAAGTGGTTATACAGATGGTTTTGTAGGTACAGGTTCAACTCAAAACAGAGGATTGGAGTTACAACTTACAGGCTCACCTGTTAAAAAGGAAAAATTTGCTTGGAATGTGTCCTTTAACCTGACTTCTGTGCATAACAAGATTCTTCATACAGACGAAGGCAATACTGCAAGGCCTTTGGGACAAAACCGTGCTACACTGGGAAATGCAATTACTGCGTTTGTTCCTGGCTTAGCTGGACCACAAATCAGAGCATATGATTATAAATATAACAGCGATGGTCAGATAATAGTAGATTCAGATGGTTTGCCAGTGCAAGGAGAGCTGAAAAACTACGGTACAGTTCTGCCTACATTGTATGGTGGTTTGAATAACGAATTTACCTATGCCAATTTTAACCTTGCTTTCCTGATCGATTATAACTATGGTAACAGCATATTATCTGCTACAGAAAATTATGCTTACCGCAGAGGCTTACATAAAGCTACATTGGTAGGTCGTGAAACTGGTATTACAACTGGAGTTTTAGAAGGAGGAGCTGCAAATACAAAAACTGCGACTGCTCAGGATTATTACACAGCTGTAGCAAATAAAATAACAAAAATTAGTGTGGTAGATGGTGATTTTATTAAACTTCGCCAAATCACATTAGGATATACTTTACCTTCAAAGTTGGTTGAGAAGTGGCCTTTAGTTCGTACGGTGAATATTTCATTGGTAGCACGAAATCTGTTCTATCTAATGAGAAGAGCATCTGATATAGATCCTGAAGCAACATTTGGTGCAAATCTTCAGTATGCAGGTATCGAAGGAACCAGTCTTCCAACTGCACGTACTTATGGTGTAAATTTGAACATAAAGTTTAAATAAAATTATGAAAAGAACACTAATCGCATTTAGTTTACTTATAGGAATAGGGCTTTTACAAATGTCTTGTTCAAAGAATTTTGACGACATTAATACAGATCCAAACAAAGCTACAGAAAGCTCCTTTGATCCTCAATTATTGTTGCCATCCAGCCAATTTACATATGCGAACTCCACATATGGTTATAATTCTGGAATTTTGTTTCAAAGTATGTGGGTGCAAATTTTAGCTTCTACATCAACTGGAGGTGCAAACTACTATTCCAACGGAGATAAGTATAGAATATCTTCTAATACAAACTCTTATGTGCAAAGTATTTGGAGAGAAGCATATAAAGCTGCAAGTTATGCATATGAGATGGAACGTCAGACAAAGAATAATCCTTTGTATCCAAATGTGAGTAAGATAGCTGTTATTATGCAGATTCAGAGTATAGCTACTATTTCTGATGTTTATGGCAATGTTCCGTATTCTCAAGCATTGAAGGCGAAAGAAGGATTTTTTACACCAAAATATGATTCTCAAGAGACTCTTTACAAATCAATGTTGAGCAAGCTGGATTCGGTTGTTAGTAAGTTGGATATAGCTGGTGAGAAACCTGCTTATGACGCCTTCCCTTATGAAGGTGATATTGCCAAATGGAAGAAATATGGCTATTCGCTAATGTTGAAATTAGCTATGCGATTAGTAAAAGCTGATCCGGCAACCGCTAAAACCTATGCAGAAAAAGCAGTAGCAGGAGGAGTTTTTACAAGTGTAGAAGATGATGCTTATGTGAAGGGTGATAATCCAAATGGGTATAATAATGGTAATGCAGATGCTTTCAATGTAACGGCGGATCTTTATGAAGTTCGTTGGAGCAAAACTTTTATTGATTATTTAAAGGCTACTGATGATATTCGTTTATCAAAGGTTTCTGAAGTTCCTGCCAATGGCTTACATGCAAACCAAAGAAATGCTGATGGAAATTCGGATCCAGCTATTCAATTCGGTTTACCTAATGGATATGATTTGAATGGAGGAGCAACTGATTTAACAAAGAGAGCTGATTATCCTGGTTCAACGCCAGCAGTAATTACTCCGAAGGATACTACAGATCAGCCTGCAGTACTTGGAAAATACTCACGTCCTACACCTGTTTATAGTGATCGCAGCGGTCCTTTGTTTGTACTTACTTATGCAGAAGTTGCTTTACTTTTGGCAGAAGCAGCTGAACGTGGTTATTCTGTAGGTGGAACTGCTGCTGACTTTTATAAAAAAGGGGTTTCTGCAGGTATTCAATCTTTAGCTAAGTTTGGAACTGCTGCTACAATTACTGCATCAGCCGCAGACGCTTATGCAGATGCACATCCTTTGAATTCGGGAACTGCTTTGCAACAAATCAATGAACAATATTGGGTAGTAAATGGCACTTTGATGAATTTTGTGGAGGCATGGAGTAACTGGAGACGTTCTGGATATCCGGTTTTGGTTCCTGTTAATTATACAGGTAACTTCTCTAATTCTACGATACCAAGAAGAGAACCTTATCCATCAAATGAAGCTACTCAAAACCCACAAAGCTATCAGGATGCTGTGAAAAGTCTGACTGGTGGTGATACATGGACTACTCGTGTATGGTGGGATCAATAATAATTCCTCAACTTCAATAATAAAAGAAAACGGACTACTCCTGGAAAAGGTTGGTCCGTTTTCTTTTATTATTGATTCAGTATTTCTATGCTATATGAGTGGAAATAAAATACTTCTTTCTTTTTACTAAAATAAATGCAATTTTTTTTTAGAATTGTATAAACCTTATTCTACAATATTTCACCATGGATAGACGAAGTTTTCTCAAACAATCTTCTTTTGCATTTGTCGCTGGTTCTGTAATTCAGCCCAACTGGGCTTCTTCTGATTATCAGGAGAAGGCAAATGTCCGCTTAGCCTTTATTGGTGTAGGACTACGTGGTCGGAATCATTTACAACAAGCCTTATTTCGACCTGATGTAGAAATAACAGCTATTGCTGATATTGATCCTGCTGCTATCAAAGAAAGCAATCAGATGATTCAAAAATCTGGCAGGAAGGCTGCCACAGTCTATTCAGGCGAAAAAGATTTTGAGAAACTAGTACAACGTTCAGATATTGATGGTGTAGTGATATCTACTCCCTGGCAATGGCATACACCCATGGCGATTGCAGCAATGAAAGCTGGAAAATATGTAGGATTGGAAGTACCCGCAATGGTTACAGTAAAGGAAGCCTGGGATTTAGTCGAAACTCATGAGAAAACAGGTACTCATTTGATGTTATTGGAAAATGTGTGTTATCGTAGGGATGTAATGGCTGTCCTGAATATGGTTCGGCAGGGGTTATTTGGAGAGATGTTATATGCTCATTGTGGTTACGAACACGATTTGCGTCCGGTTAAATTCAATGATGGTAAACAACCTTATGGTGGAGGTGTAGAGTTTGGAGAGAAAGGATTAAGTGAAGCCCACTGGCGTACACAACACTCAGTAGATCGTAATGGTGATTTGTATCCAACACATGGTATTGGTCCTGTGGCTGAATGGTTAAATATAAACAGAGGGAATCGCTTTATCCGGTTAAGCTCTATGGCTACGAAATCCCGTGGTCTACATAAGTATATTGTAGACAATGGGGGTGAAAATCATCCAAATGCCAAGGTGAGCTTTAAACTGGGAGATATAGTCACTACCAGTATCCAGTGTCAGAATGGGGAAAACGTTGTCATTATACATGACACAAATTCTCCACGTCCGTATTCTCTGGGATTCAGGGCTCAGGGTACAGAAGGTATCTGGATGAATGATGGAAATCAGATTTATCTGGCAAAGGCAAGTCCTAAGCATGATCAATGGGAGCCCTTTGCTGACTACCAGGCCAAATACGATCATCCGTTATGGAAAAGGTTTGAGAAAGATGCCGAGAATGCAGGACATGGGGGGATGGATTTTTTTGTATTGCGAACGTTTATCGAATCTGTAAAACGTAAGTTACCACCACCTATAGACGTATATGATGCTGTTACCTGGAGTGCTATCAGCCCATTGTCAGAGGAATCAATTAGTAAAGGAGGAAGTTTGATAGAGTTTCCAGATTTTACAAAAGGAAAGTGGAGTAATCGTAAGCCTGTTTTTGCTTTAAATGACGATTTTTAAAATATTATACTAAAAAACGCTGAAAAAGAACTTTCAGCGTTTTTTGTATCTAAACATTTTTTTCCAGTTGTTTAATGAGTGCCTGCATATCCTTAGGATAAGGAGCTTCTACAGTTATCAATTCATCATTTAATAAATGAAATGAAAGCGAAAATGCATGCAATGCTACCCGCTGAATCAGGGGTTGTTCCTCTGTACCTTGTTTGAGATTGAATTTTCGTTTTATCTCTGACAGAAAGATAGGTGCCCCCCCATATTGAGGATCACATACAATCGGCATTTTGAGGCAACTCAAGTGAATACGAATCTGGTGCATACGACCTGTAACAGGTGCACATTGTACCAATGAATGTTTTTTATAGATAGCTAACGTATCAAAAAACGTCTCTGCTTCTTTGCCATTTTGTGTGTCAATTCGTACAGATCCATCTTTTAGTGGAAGTATAGGCAGATACACGTTTACGTTTTCAAGTGCCTCTGTGCCATGTACTACTGCATGATAGATCTTATCAACCTGCCGGTGCTCAAACTGCATAGATAAATGGCGATAGGCTTCTGGATTTTTAGCAAGAGCTAATACACCCGATGTTTCTTTATCAAGTCTATGACCTGCCTGTATATCCGAATGATAATTTTTGGCAATGCGCAGAATGCTGCTTTTATCACCTGTCCGTTCGTCAAGGGTTGCTACATGAGGAGGTTTGTTGACCAGAATGTAATCGTCGTTTTCAAAGAGAACAATATCTTTAATACTTTGAATCATAGAGGGATTGTATTTCCTGCGATGAGGATTTTTTAATAAAACAAAAGATGGTGCAAATGTCCGTAAATATCAGGGGAATAGAAAATGATGTTATCAATAAATGATTCAGGATATACTTGAGCTACATATATTTCCATGTTTCAGGAGTATATTCTTTTATCCATGTATCATTAATTACTTCTATTTCATGCTCATATTGATCTTTCCATCGTAACAGTACCATACTTCCTTCTGGAAAAGTCCCATTGTGCTGCCATTCCAATTCTGCTATTTTAACAGAGGTAGTAAATCGGTTTTCATCTGGAACAGCCTGATACGAATGTCCTGTATGACCAAAGAAGTGATAAAAGGGTTTGTGATAGTCTAAAAAGTCCCGAATCTCCTGCATACCAAAATCCTTATCAAAAAAATGAAGTGAACAATCATGGGTAACCAGAATGTCAATATGCGTAATTTGTTTACGAAGAGACTGTAAGGCTTGTTGTTCGTATGGCTGAATAAAACGTTGAGTTCCGTTTGGACTCTTATTACCTCTATTGCCAATACGCCCTATACCTGCAATACTTATGTGTTGTCCCTCTTTTTCAAATTTCTGGATATGTCCAGTCTTGCATACATATATACGTTTATAACAGTCGATAGGAAACCGTGGCTCTGATGATTTTTGCTCTAATCCATTCAGAAATTCATGATCTTCATGATTGCCTCTGACACATATAACATCACAGGATAATTCTTCAAGTAAAGAGGCTACTTCTGTGGATGGATGTGTGAAATAGCGACTAAAGCCTAATTCAGTTTCATCCCGTTGAGCGTGGCGGAGTGTTGCTTTGTCAAATTTTGCGGGTTCCGGATAAATACCCATATCTCCACATTGCACTATCAGATCTAATTGTATATTTCTTTCCTTCTGGAGTCGTATGGCTAACTTAAGAGCTGGCAAAATTCTTCCATGAAGATCTGCAAATAATAAAATATTCATTTTACAAAAATACAATACTAAACTTTCAAAAAGTAGTTGGGTGTAAAATTGATAAGGAATGTAGGTGGGAGAATCTGAAGACGGAAAATTCAGAAGATGTGAATGTATGATTTTATCGGAAGGGTACTATCCTAAAGTACGTATATAAGTTTGGATGAGGTTAGAACATATCCAAACTTATATAATTGTGAGAGGTTAATTAGAACGTATGAAGCACACAAACTATTAATTGGCAAATAAATCAGAAGATAAATAACGATCTCCCCGATCACAGATCACACAAACGATGACACCTTTGTCTATTTGTCCTGCTATACGTGCTGCAACTGCGGCAGCTCCACCTGCACTCATACCGCAAAAAACCGCTTCCTTGCGAGCTAAGTGACGAGTCATTGTAGTTGCTTCTTCCTGTGAAACTTCCTGTACCTGATCTACACGTTCTCTATCAAATATTTTAGGAAGATATGCTTCTGGCCATTTCCGAATTCCTGGAATATTGGATTCATCTGTTGGCTGACAACCTATAATCTGTACTTTGGGATTTTGTTCTTTCAAATAGCGGGATACACCCATAATAGTACCCGTTGTGCCCATCGCGGAAACAAAATGTGTGATTTTTCTCTGGGTATCTTTCCATATTTCTGGCCCTGTGGTATGGTAGTGTGCATTCCAGTTGTCAGGGTTTCCGAACTGATTCAGTACAAAATATCCTCCTTTGGAAACCTGCTCATTGACATAGTCAATAGACCCTTCCATTGATTGTTCTTTGGGTGTTAAAATAACTTTTGCACCAAAAGCTTCCATTGTTTGAACACGTTCTTTTGTTGCATTTTCAGGCATCACTAATTCAATTTCTAAATTGTACATACTGGCAATCATAGCCAGTGCTATACCTGTATTTCCACTCGTTGCCTCAATAAGTTTTATCCCTGGTTTGATTTCTCCTCTTTTTAATGCCCCACTAATCATTCCCAGTGCTGCTCTATCCTTGACACTTCCTCCAGGGTTATGTCCTTCCATTTTGCCATAAAGCTTAACATTGGGATTCGGATTAATATGATTGAGTTCTACCAGGGGAGTGTTTCCAATTAAATCTATAATAGTAGCCATGATGCTTAGAGTGAACTTTATGTAGGATAGTTATGAGATTTACAAGTTATAATACTTCTCTACTATCTCTATATGGATTTTAAGTGCAAAGCTAGGAATTTTTATTTTGCAAAAAAAGAAGGACATAGCAATAAACCATGTCCTTCTGATATACTATGTCGAAGCTGTTAGATTAAAACTCTGTTTTGAGTTCCAGATATTTGAGAAACTCAGTCTTAGTCGCTTCTTCTTTAAATTTTCCACTATAAAAAGCAGTAACTGTTGAAGATGTGATATCATTTACTCCTCTTGAGGCAACACACATGTGTTTGGCATCAATGACCACAGCAATATTTTCTGTTTGCAATACTTCCTGCAATTCACGAGCAATCTGTACCGTTAAACGTTCCTGAACTTGAGGGCGTTTCGCATAATACTGCACAATACGATTTAATTTAGACAAGCCAACAACCTGTCCACTGGAAATATAAGCAATATGTGCTTTCCCAAAAATAGGGACAAAGTGATGCTCACAGTTAGAATAAAACGAAATATCTTTTTCCACAAGCATCTCACTGTATTTGTATTTATTCTCAAACAGTGTTACTGACGGCTTATTTTCAGGATTCAAGCCACTGAATATTTCCTTTACATACATTTTTGCTACCCGGTTTGGTGTACCTTTCAAACTGTCGTCTGTGAGGTCAAGGCCAAGTATATGCATGATTTCGCGAAAATGCTTTTCAATCAATTCAACTTTCAGATCATCATCTCTATCAAAGGCATCCGCACGCATAGGGGTGTCAAAAGAGGTAAGGATGTGATCATCGCCAATCTCGTCAATAGTCAGGTGGCTTACATCATGTATTTTTCCGCTTTGTAGATGTTGATGACTGTGATTATGCTGGGAATTCGACATAGTTTCGTTCGGTTTCATACAAAGTTACTTTTAAATCAAGTTGCGAGTCAATTTTTTCACGGAGAATATGCCAGATCACAATAGCTATATTTTCAGCGGTAGGATTTTTATGTTTAAATTCTTCTGTATCTACATTCAGGTTGCGATGATCAAATTTGTCTGTTATATGTTGTTTAATAATATCAGATAGGATCTTCATATCCATTACATACCCAGTCTCCGCATTAGGTTCTCCTGTGACTTTAACTATTAACTCATAGTTATGACCATGATAGTTGGGATTGTTGCATTTGCCAAATACTCTGGCATTTTGTTCATCCGACCAGGCTGGATTGTGTAATCGGTGGGCTGCATTAAACTGTTCTTTTCGAAAAACACTTACTTTCATTCGCAGTAAAATAATCTGTTAATAGTGTATTGGCTGAGGAAGTGATACTTATTACTATACTCAATAAGACCAAAGCATAGTGATATTAGATTACTAACATAGATCAGCTTCTTTTTGTTTAATTTATTTATTCTTTAGCATCAACTACTTAATTCATCAAAATGTTTAATGAGCTGCCAGACAAATCGTTCCTATACCCGCGTGTAGAACGAGGAATGATTGATTTTCGTTCGGAATAGAGAAGTGAATTTACAGAGTAATTGGCCTGTATATATTCTTTTACTATACTTACGAAGTTATTTACTGAGTGTCCGTTCCACTTTTGTCTTCATTATGAGCTCATATTTATTCGAATACGCTAATTATAGTAACTTTTTTGAAAAGTATCAGGTATCTCCTGCTGGAGTAGAGCGTTTGCAATATTCCTGGAATGAACCTCATCGATTTTATCATACAGAAAAACATTTGTCTTTTCTGATTGACAAAATTGAAAAATCTTCATTGTCGGAAGAGGAAAAGGATAAGTTACGGTTAACCGCTTTTTTTCATGATGTTGTGTATGATCCGACTGCTCAGGATAATGAAGAACGTTCTGCAGAGATGTTAAAGGAGGTCACACAACATCCTGTAACAGAAGAAGTAGTAGAGATGATTCTGGATACTAAGACACATAAACCTAGAACGGAACTTTCCCGTCAATTTGTTGACTGGGACATGGCGATTGTTTCGGATTCAGATTTTACGCAATTAATGGAATGGGAGCGAGGAGTATTTAAGGAGTTTCAATTTGTAGATTACAGTATGTATAAGATGGGACGTTTAGCATTGCTAGATGAGTGGACAAGAAAGTATCCGAATAATAGCCAGAATCTCCAAAATCTGATGTCCTATCTGATGCATCACCGACCCAGGGTTGGTGTATATCCCGGTTCGTTTAACCCTTTGCATAATGGACATTTGAATATTTTACACAAAGCGGAGAAAATTTTTGATAAGGTGATAATTGCACAAGGAATTAATCCTGAAAAAGATGCACAGGAAACAGACATTACTCAACTGAATGTATTTAAATACAGACAAACTGAAAAGTTTCCTGGTTTGCTGACAGACTATCTTTCGAAAAAAGAGAGTGATTGTGATATTACTTTGGTAAGAGGTTTGCGCAATGGAGATGATCTGGATTATGAAGTAAATCAGTTGCGTTTTATGGAAGATATGAAACCAGATATCAAAGTGATTTTTATTCGTTGTGACAAACAGTTTGAACATATAAGCTCATCTGCTATCCGAAACCTTGAAAAAATAGGTAAGGGGCTCGGACACAAATATGTACCAAATGGAGGGTTGGTAAAGTAAATGAGAAGGGTATTGAATGAAAAATCCTCCTGATGATAGACCAGAGAGGATTTTCATTCACCACAAACCTATACTAAACTACTTATTATTTAGGCATTACAACTGTATCTATTACATGAATCACACCATTTGACTGATTCACATCTGGAATAGTTACTTTTGACGTATTTCCCATTTCATCTGTAAGAGCTATTCCTTTAGAGCCATCCATCATAGCTGTAAGAGTTTTTCCACTTACAGTTTTCCAGGTAGCTTTCCCATTGCCCTCTTTAATAGCATTCATGATATCTTTGGATGTATATTTTCCTGCAACTACATGGTAAGTTAAAATTTTTGTAAGTTGATCTTTATTTTCAGGTTTTACCAGTTCATCTACCGTTCCTGCTGGTAATTTGTCGAAGGCAGCATTGGTTGGCGCAAAAACTGTAAAGGGGCCTTTACCTTGTAGTGTTTCTACTAAACCTGCCGCTTTTACTGCTGCAACCAGTGTTGTATGATCTTTTGAGTTAACAGCATTTTCTATTATGTTTTTGCTTGGATACATAGCTGCACCACCTACCATTACTGTTTTCTCTGTTTTGTTACCCATGTTTTGAGCTGAAGTATTTACCATTGAAGTAATACATAACATTGCAGCTCCACACCATATTAACAATGACTTTTTCATAAGTTGGATTTGTTATTGCGTTGAAAATGAGATTTGTTTCTTTACTGGTTATACCAGTTGTTTGTGTTGGCCAACATACATACCTACGCAATCTCCATTGAGGTCGGATTTCAGTGAACTCAAAAAAATCAGAAAAATATTTATAGGTATACTATTCGTTAATGTTTTGGCCTTCTATTGGTCGAAACGGGATTTTACAATTTCTTATAGAAATATTTAAAAAATAGCATGCAATCGATTGCATAATTTAATGTTTCATTTTACTTTTAGGGAGATAAACTTGGGCTTGTATAGCCTCAATGATTAGTTTGGAACTTCTAGTATATCAGATTGGCTTTGTTTCTATTTTTTGAAGAGATATACCCTTAATCTCTTGACTGAAGTGTGATTTTTATCCAGTTATTATCAGACCACATTTAATCTTTACATAAAATGGCATCTGTAAGTGATGAATCTTCAGTGCAAAACCGACGCGACTTTTTAAAAAAGTCTGTGTTAGTTGCCGGATCTGCATTTTTTGCACCAACTATTGTTCCTGCATCCGTATTTGGACCGCATGCTCCCAGTAATCGCATCAATATTGGGTGTATCGGTGTTGGGCGTATATCCCGAGGCCATGATATGCCTGGTGTATGGAAATATGAGCAGGCCCGAATTATAGGAGTCTGTGATGTAGATAGTAAAAGGGTACAGGAAGGAAAACAACTGGTAGAAGAATACTATAGTCAGAAAAAGCCAAAGAAATATAAGGGTGTACAGACATATACAGATTATAGAGAGCTGTTGGCTAATAGAGATATTGATGCTGTTGTGATAAGTACCCCAGATCATTGGCATGCTTTGCCTGCTATTGAAGCCGCTATGGCTGGAAAAGATATCTATCTTCAGAAGCCAGCATCGCTCACTATCACAGAAGGCCGTACATTAAGTAATGTTATTCAGAAACAAAATCGTATTTTCCAAATTGGTAGCCAACAACGTTCTTCTCCACAGTTTCGCTATGCGGCTGAGTTAGTTCGAAATGGCCGTATTGGCAAGTTACACACTATATATGTGGGGTTGCCCGGAGATCCGTCTGGAAACGAAGAGCCTGAAATGCCTGTGCCGGCTAATTTGAACTACAACATGTGGTTAGGATCAACACCAGAAGTATATTATACAGAAAAACGCGTACATCCACATATAGGCTATGACCGGCCCGGATGGCTACGTTGTGAGCAGTTTGGTGCTGGAATGATTACAGGATGGGGATCTCATCATATAGATTGTGCACATTGGGCTATGGATACAGAATACACCGGCCCTATTGAGGTTTCTGGCTGGGCTGATTTTCCCAACTCTGGATTGTGGAATGTACATGGTAAATTTCGTACGGAAGCCTTGTATGCCAATGGGGTGCGAATGATCGTAAGCAATGATTTACCGAATGGCATCAAATATGAAGGGTCTGAAGGTTGGATTTTTGTAACACGAGGAAACTATACTGCAACAGCCAGTGATCCTGTAGTCAAAAGTGGCGAAGTAAAACCATTAGAAGCGAGCAACCCTTCTGTTTTATCTTCTGTCATTGGTCCGAATGAGGTTCATTTATATGAGAGTAAAGACCACCATGGAAACTGGCTGGATTGTATCGTGAGCCGAAAACCCCCGATTGCACCCGTTGAGGTCGCCCACCGGTCTTGTTCTGCCTGTCTGATCCATCATATAGCCATGAAACTTAAACGTAAAGTTTTCTGGGACCCTGCTAAAGAACAGTTTATCAATGATGCAGAGGCTAATCTGTTACTATCCCGTCAGATGCGTGCTCCGTATCAGATCAAGGCGTGATCATAAAGTACACTGAATATACTTTTCTATTTTTGATTGTTAGTCACTTTACACCTGAATGAAGCATTTTACCAAAGAATTTTGGATAGTTGCGATTGCATTACTATGTGCATCCTGCAATACTACTCATACTGATAAACCATCTCAAAAAAGTGTGAAGTTAATTACACTCGATCCCGGACATTTCCATGCTGCATTAGTACAAAAGAAAATGTATGCAGCTATTGATTCGGTTGTGGCTGTTTTTGCTCCAGATGGCCTGGATGTAGAAGAGCATCTGAAGCGTATAGACGGATATAATAGGCGGTCAGACGATCCTACCCATTGGAAAGAGTCTGTGTATACAGGTAATGATTACCTGGAAAAGATGCTGACTCAGAAGCCTGGTAATGTAGTAGTGATTGCTGGAAACAATGGAAAAAAATCTGAGTACATACAAAAGTCAGTTGAGGCTGGTCTGCATGTTTTGGCAGATAAACCTATGTGTATTGATTCAACAGGCTTTCAAAGTTTGCTCAAAAGCTTTGATGTAGCAGATCGTAATAAAGTATTACTTTATGATATCATGACAGAGCGATCTGAGATTACTACCATCCTACAGAAAGAGTTGTCACAGATACCGGACATTTTCGGAAAGCTGAAAACGGGTAGTGCAGAAGAACCTGCAGTGACCAAAGAAAGTATACATCACTTTTATAAATATGTATCAGGGAAAGCACTGAAACGACCTGCCTGGTTTATGGATGTAACTCAGCAAGGTGAAGGTTTGGTGGATGTCACGACTCATCTGGTAGATTTAGTACAATGGGAATGTTTTCCTGAACAGATTATTGACTATACAAAAGACATTCATGTGCTGAAAGCTCGTCGTTGGCCTACACCAATGACACAATCACAGTTTAGTGCTATTACAGGTATGACATCGTTTCCGGACTTTCTTAAAAAGGATGTTTCTGATAGTGTATTATCAGTTTTCTCCAATGGAGAAATCACTTACCAGATTAAGGGTGTATATGCTAAGGTTTCTGTGATCTGGAATTATCAGGCTCCGGAAGGTGCAGGTGATACACATTACTCTATTATGCGAGGTGATAAGGCAAATCTTGTCATTCGACAGAACAAAGAAGAAAACTATATCCCACAATTGTACATAGAACCGAGTAAAGGAACCGATCTAAATACATACGGAACAGGATTAACAAAATCATTTGAGAAAATCATGCAGAAGTACCCAGGTGTTGGATTACAAAAGCAGGGAGATCGATGGATAATTCAGATACCAGACACATACAGGATTGGTCATGAAGCTCATTTTGCAGAAGTAATGGAGCGGTTCTTACAGTATTTAAAAGATGGAAAGTTGCCAGAGTGGGAAGTGCCTAATATGAAAGCTAAATATTATACAACAACTACTGCTTTACAACTGGCTAAAAGGGATCAACCATCAAAATCTCTTTCCTTTTCTAACCCGAAGAAATAACCTCATGTTCTTATGACCAATAGACGTAAATTTATCAGGTATTCTTTGTCTACAGCTGCCGGACTATCCACTATTAGTGCTTTCTCTAAAGAACTGGCAAAGACAATGGAACTTACACCTTCTGGTATACAGGTGAATTATCAGAAGCATACACCTCTAGTGAAGCCTGAAGGTACTATTAAGTTTTCTGTAATCGGATTGAATCATGGACATATTTACGGGCAGGTAGAAGCCGTGACTAGAGGAGGGGGGCAATTGGTTTCTTTCTATGCGAAAGAGCCTGAGTTAGTTGCTGCTTTTGCCAAACGATACCCACAGGCAAAGCAAGCAAAAAGTGAAAAGGAAGTTCTGGAAGATAAATCTATCCAACTTATACTTAGCGCATCTATTCCTGTTGACAGAGCACCATTAGGGATTCAGGTAATGCGTCATGGGAAAGATTTTATGGTGGATAAGCCAGGTATTATAACTCTGGAGCAATTAGCTGAAGTGAGGAAGGTGCAGAAAGAAACGAAGCGTATATATTCCATTATGTATAGTGAACGGTTTGAAAATCCTGCCACTGTTAAGGCTGGAGAGCTGGTCAAAGCAGGTGCCATAGGACAGGTTGTCCAGACAATTGGAATGGGACCACACCGAATCAATCTCAAATCTCGTCCGGAATGGTTTTTTGACCGAAAATATTATGGTGGCATTCTGTGTGATATTGCTTCTCACCAATGTGATCAGTTTCTGTTTTTTACAGGATCTACAGAAGCCGATGTGGTATCATCCCAAATTGGCAATGTGCATTATCCCCAATATCCGGCATTTGAAGATTTTGGTGATATGACACTTAAGGGAAATAGTGGTGCAGGATATGTTAGGGTAGACTGGTTTACACCCGATGGATTGAATACATGGGGGGATGGTCGGTTGACAATTTTGGGCACAGATGGATTTATAGAGATTCGTAAAAACACAGATTTGGCAGGCAGAAGTGGAGGGAACCACCTTTTTCTGACTGATCAGAAAGAGACTCGCTACTTTGATTGTAGTAAAGAGCCTTTGCCTTTTGGAACACAACTGGTAAATGATGTTTTGAATAGAACAGAGACTGCTATGACACAGGATCATTGCTTTCTGGCTACCGAACTAGCTCTGAAAGCACAGAAGCAAGCTCAGGTACTCAAAATAAGGAAATAAATGTGATGAACCCTGATATATAACGTGTCAGGGTTCATCACATTGTGATTGTACAGATGTAAAGAGTTTGTTGAATTCTTCCTCCATTGCCATATCCTGATTCACCCGATTGAGTTGCATATTGCAACAGTTCCACCATCCAAATGTCATAATCTCTACTTTGGCATAATCGAGATTCTCAACGCTATTATACTTGGTATAAAAGATTCGCATGTATTGTTCCGGAGAACCATTGTTTTTTTTCTGTTCTTCGGCCATTGCCTTCCATGTTTCCAGTATTTGTGTGCTATCAGCAGATGCTAATGCTTCGGCATATTGCCTGCAACTTTCTCCATACTTGCTATTTAACAAAACAGATGGATTTCGATTGGCTTCCAGAGTAAGTTTTCGAAGCTGGTAATCTTCGTCAAGTTCCTGCAAACGTGCTTTCTTTAGTTTGATCCAATAAGGAGTTTGAATTGGATTTAATTGCTCTAACTGTTTTCTCTTATCTGCATACTCCTTTTCTAGTTTAGATGTATTCTGGTCAAGCTGGCCTATATCCTGAGGCTTAAAAACAGTTGCTGATGTTGACAATAACGAACTGGAAGACCACAGTGTATAGGTATCTTTGAGTTGTGCTTCGGAATATTGCTTAGTTAAGTAGGTACCTTTATTCTGACAAAGTTCTGTATCCCATTGAAAAGTAGAGGTATCAGCAGTATTGGTAACACTATCTGTTGTTTCAACTGAGATCTGAGTGGTATCTGGTGTTGTTGTTTTTTCCTCAGAAGGATTAGTTGAAGTACAACTTCCTAAAAGGATGGCTACTAAAAAGATAATTGAAATTCTACTCATTAGGTAAATGAAAATATGAAAAAAAATATTAATTCCAGCGAGGTTTTCCAATGACCACAATCAGGAGGAACAAAAGATATACCAGGCCTGGAGCAGCCAGTATCCAGAGTATTGTAGCCGATCGTAACCATAATCCGATTAGTAATATACCTCCAATTCCTAACAAAATCAATAACCACATCAGCATGTTATCCAAAGATACAGAACCATCAGCGAGTCCAACAAAGAAGAAATAAAGGACTACGAGAGCTATCAGTGCATCAAAGCTCCAGAGTAACCATAAATAAGTGTTCATAGTGTATAGAGGTTGAAAGATCAATCAAGAGCTATCCTTTAATGAAGAGTAATTTGTTCATTATCAGTTAGCTTGTCTATATTAGTAGCTCAGTGAAACTAAGAGTAAGCATTACAGTTCATATTTCTCAAGCAATGGAACACCTATCTTATTGGTGATGAATTGAAGCACTTTGTATACGATTCTTCTATATATTTTCAGGTGATTTAGGTACACAGCAGAGTATTCAATTGAGGGCAGCCCTCCCCGTAGGCGTTTAAAACCAGGAGCCCCTGAGCTAAGGTTAAGTAACCTTCCTGAACGATATTTATACTCAAATATCAATTGAATGGCATGAATATATAACGCATCTTTTTGTGGAGCTTTCGTATCATAGCCAACCAAAGGAGAGGTGATTGTATTTTCTATCACAAAGAGTCCGGAAAAAGCCTTTAACTGATTATCTGAATTAATATACCCCTGGAAGTGAATGACATCATTATCATACATTTTCTGAAAGTACTCAAGTGTAAACTGAGGATTATGTGGTGAATATTTTTCCAGATAAAGCTGATTATACAAATCCAATGCTTCGGATATGTATTTTTTCATATCTTCATGAGAGACATACTGAAGTTTTTTGTTTTTAATAATGCGTTTGTCTTGTTTATTGTTATTATGACTAAGCCATTTTTCAAATGGGTCATCATATAGATATACCTGCCGACTTCCAATAAGGTAATAGGTATTGTTTTGAAATTGCGTTAATAGATGTGAGTGCTGATATCTGTTAAGAGATCGAAATATAATGGCATGTTCAGGGTATTGATCTTTCAGAAAATTTGTTAGAGCATCCAGATGCTCACCATTCCAGTCTGGATAAGGATTAGTAGAAAGAAGAAAATTATTGACATGAATATTTTTATTAATCTGTGCTGATTTGAGCCAGCCGGATATACCTTGTATCAGTAAGAGTAGAGGGAATTGTAATAGTTTGTTTTTAACCTTTCGGGTTAGCTCATCCTTTGCATACAATACATAGGCAGTATATGGCGAACAGACATATGAGTTATTCCATTCAGTATTATTTACAGATACTGGAAAATACAAATTGTCACTAACTTTTATAATTCGGATTTGTGTTTCTACATTTCGAATTAGTTGACTGGATGCATATGTTGAAAATAAAAGAGAAAACTTCTTAAGAACTCCTTCCGGAAGCGATTCTGGTAAAACCCATTCAATGTTCGTTTCCATTCCATTCAATGTCTCTTGTGGTTGCCTGAAGCCAGGTCATTCGTTTTATTAGCATGATATAGGTTACTTCCAATATACTTACAAATTGAAGCAGAAAGGGTAGAAAATCCTTTTTTCGAAAAATCACATCTTTTGCCTGCCTTACACGCTTAGTCAGAAGTTTTTGAGGGTATAAAAAAGCCATCGCACCTTTGACTGCATATTCAGCAGTGTTTTGTTGTATTTCAGTACCTGAATAAAGAAATGCATTAGCTAAGTCTGTATGGACCAAATGTGCTCCACTAGTTCCTCGTGGGTTACATTCTATAAACCAGGGTATATCATTCTGATCAATGATTACATCAAAACATAGTTGTCCTGTATAGCTGATAGCTTCACCAAACAACTTTACCTTTTCATGGGCATCTGGATGGTTAACTGGTTCAAAGAAAATTCCAGCCCCTTTCCCAACACGATACAAAGGATGGTAGGCTACATACGCTTTTAATTTACCCTCATCCCAAATGGAATAGATACATATTTCTTTACCCTGAATGCGTTTTTGCGCTATCCAGTTTTTTTGCTCAGAATTGGTAAAGTATGTGTTTACCAGAGTTTTGTTACTAATGATCTGTCCTGCAAACCGGGAATAAACAGGTTTAAATACATAATTCTCACTTTCAGTCCAGGTAGTAAATTTATTTACTAATTCTGTTTCAGGTATGGGGAAGTATTCTTTTGCTACTTGAGTAAACAGAAATTTATTATGCAATTGATTCAGTAACTCTATACCAGACGTCCAGACTTTACAAGGAAAACCATCTTTGAATGATGAGATATAGAATGCTTCTTCACAAGTTGGAATAAGGTGTGTAACCTGATGAGTTGTAATAATCTGTTGGAGTGTATCTGCAAATTCCTGAGGTGCAAATCTAGGAGAAGGTAGTTTAAAGTAGTTGCTTACTGTATTACTCCATCTGCTCACAGGTAGTATAAGTGAATCTGCCATGATAACTGTATGCCCTTGACTATGAAAACTTCTGGCTAGTTCCATTGCTATGGGCGCACGTGCCCCTGTAATCAGAATGGTTTCCACAAATTGTTGTTATTGGCAATGAGAGTGTGAGCTAAATTGAAGATAAGCATGGCAGGTTTATCCTGCCATACAAGAGGCTATTTTGTTTCTTTCAAAATCATATCAATGGCAATAGCACAAGATAGGATTGCTTTTTTGTGATCTTCGTTTTTCAATGGTACAGTAATGCTGACATTGTATTTATCTGCACTGGTAAATACTTCTTTGGCTAATCCTCCCCATTTTTTGCTGATAATTCCGATTTCATTGCCATTCATATCTTTGATGCTGAAATTCCATGCCTTCCAGTCGCCGGTAATTTCAGCTATCTGTGTTTCGGTTGAATCAAAGATACGAAAGGTAGGTTTGAAAAACTTGAACTTTTGTTTGATAGTAGCAATGCTGGTGCCTGTACCGTCTGTTACTGTTAGTTTAGACATAAAAAAAGTCCATCCTCTTGACAATGAAGCTTCTACTACATTATCAACATTAACAAAATCAAGCTTGAAAGGGAGCATGGCTTTGTTTACTAAGAGGCGCAGTAGTTTTTGTCCAAAAGAAATTTTTTGTAAAACGGCTCCTGTTGATGAACCTGATTCGTCAAATACTTTGTACTCGTTTTCGAATTTTAAGAAATTTAATTTTTCGTCAATAAAATAACTGTTGGTCTGGAAAAATTTTGTACTCATAATCTGGGTTTACTAAATAGTCCTACTCATAAGGCTTTTCGGTACGCCCCGTTTTTTTGAGTGATTGCTGGTCTTCACTTTATTTATTTGATAACAGATAAGTAATTTGATTTATCAGGTATTGTTTTTTAGCCAAATTTCGAAGAAATGATTGACATTAAAAATGATGGGTAAAATTAGTTATTCTTACTTCCATTCTTGATTCATTCTTTTGATAATTTGTATTGCACTTTTTTGTGTATTATCTGTGAGCCTTATTCTGCTATGAAAAAAATGATGTTTGCACTGTTTGCATTAATAAATAGTGTATTTGTTGTATCTGCTCAATCGGATACCTTATCTGTTACATTGGAAAATGTACCTTATCCTTATCCGGTAAAGTTCCTTCTCTTGAAAATAGAAGATCAGGACCTGCGAATGGCGTATATGGATATCAAGCCTATTGTAAAGGCAAATGGTCGTACAGTAATACTTTTTCATGGGAAGAATTTTGGCGGGTATTACTGGACTGGTGTGATAAAAGCTTTGATTGGAAAAGGGTTTCGGATAGTGGTCCCAGACCAGATAGGTTTTGGAAAATCATCCAAAGCATTCATTCATTATAGCTTTCATCAACTGGCTACAAATAACAAAAAGCTTCTGGATACATTGGGAATTGAAAAAGTGACAGTGATGGGACATTCTATGGGAGGGATGTTGGCTACCCGTTTTGCGCTTATGTATCCTGATAAGGTAGAGAAGTTGGTTCTGGAAAACCCTATAGGACTAGAAGATTACAGAACCTTTGTACCCTATATGACAGCAGAAGAAGAGTATCAGAAGGAACTAAAAACTACGGCAGAAAGTGTAAAAAAATATTATCAGAACTCTTATTTCCCTGAATGGAAACCTGCTTACGACTATTTGGTCGAAATAGGTGCAGGTGTAACCGGAAGTGCTGATTTTCCAAGGTATGCCAAAGTTGCTGCTCTTACGTATATGATGATTTATGAACAACCTGTATGTTATGAATTTAGCCAGTTAAAAGTTCCAGTGGTTTTATTCATTGGTAAAGAAGATCGAACGATTGTAGGAAAAGGATTTATCTCTGATTCAGAGAAGGCTAAACATGGACAGTATCAGGTGTTGGGTAAAGAAACCGCCAAAAAAATCCCTAACTGCAAACTAATTGAATTTGATAACGTAGGACACATTCCTCATATTCAGATTGAAGCGACCTTTTTGAAATCTTTTCTGGAAACCATTTAAAGGATGGCCTAGATTATTTCATAACGGTTTTACAGGTAGAATTTATACTATATAATCTCTTACTGAATCTGCTTCTTTACAGTAGCCTGATATTGGGAAGGGGAGAGACCAGTAGTTTTTTTGAAGTAGGTATTAAATGTGGTTTTTGAACTAAAACCTGCTTCATATGCTATGCCTAACATATTTAAGTGATGATGTTTCTCTGATAGCAATAAAGTTTTAGCTTCCTCTACTCTATATGTATTAATAAACTGATAGAAGTTAGTACCAAATCCTTCATTGAGGACAAAGGATAGTTCATGGGAGGTAATATTCATTTTTGAGGCTAAATCTGGCAAGTCCAGATCTGAATCGAGGAATAGTTTTTCTGCCTGCATCCGATAGTGTAGTTCGATTTTTAATTGTTCCAGTTTTTCGGATGAAAGACGTTGGGTTTTATTAATGACAGGCTGCTCTGATTCCAGGATAATTTCATTAATGTATACTTGGTCCTTAGGTGGATAAGGAAATATTTCTTCTTGTCGCAATGAAAAATATACGATGAAGTAGGTCGAAAGCACATACCCCAAAGGGGTTAAGGTCGATATGATTGAAATCTTGAAAAATTCTTCATTAAACCATAACAGTACCATACATGCCAATATGAATAAGAAGTTTTTAAGCCATTTCAAATTAATATATTCAGTAGTTGATGCTATCAACTGTATATTCTTCTGATGCTTTAGTAATTTTCTGTATGCTAAAATCCAATAAACTACCACCTGTATCTTTATAATATAAAACATTACCAATCCAAAATATGGATTAGGAGGAATAGGTGAAGGGTGAGTTAATAAGTACAGTTTTGTATCGGCGCTTTGAAACAAAAAGGGAAGTTGGTGTAACAGAAATAACAACCAGGGGATAAAGTGTAAAAAATCTGTTTTGGTCAATTTTCTTCCAGGAGAGGTAAAGTAGACTACACTAAGATATAGGGAAGGTGCCATGGCAAAACTTAGAAGTTCTGAAACACCAATCAGATTAGGGTACTGCACATAGGTATTAAAATGTAAAAAAGGGCGGTCCAGAAGTGTACATCCGAAAGAAAATAATAATATCCCAAGCCAGAAGTTCGCAAGTATATTGACCTTTCTGGGATTCATAAGTGCCAGAAAAGAAAGCAGAAATACACTACCACATGTAAGAGTGTAAAGTATACTATCCAAAGAGCAGTTTGATTTGAGTAAGTATTACTTGTGGGGTTTTTGCCTGGAATTTACAAAAAACAGATGGTATTTTATACTAACTTACCCTAAGTTTGTAGCAAGAGTAAAAACTACAGACATAGGGTAAGTTCGTGTAAAAAAAATAGAGAATAGAAAAAAAGATCGACAGACAACCAATTTATATCATCTGGCAATTTCTTTTACAGGCTTTAGTTGATTATTGCGTTTTTCTGTTTTACGTAGGTAACTAAAAATGCCCAAGCTTACAATGCCAGTAACTAACCAGAACAAATCTACTCCCAATACAGTATATTGCTTTGTAGAAAGTGCTTGTCCAATCCAGTCACCTGTTACAATACTATTAGACAAGGGTACTACTAAAGAGAGTATACCACCCATAAGCAAAGTAAAACGTGTTAAGCGGGACTCCGTTCTATAAAAGTAGCTGCAAATAGAAATAGCTAACCAGCCTCCAAAAAACAGGGAATTAACAATAGTAATTCTGTTGCTCAGTTGAAACGGAACAAGTTGTTCTGAAATAAACAGAAGTGCTATAGCTGGATATAAACCAAAGCAAATAGCCAGATACCACATCGTTACTTTGTGATGAAATCGTTTTTGCTGGTCTGTATATTCTTTTTTGTTGCGGGCCTCTTTCCAGATTAAAATCCCACTAATCAGAACAAAACAGGTTAACAGTGCCAGGATGAAATAAATAATCTTTACTAGTATACCTCCAAAGGTGCCAAAATGTATTCTGCCAATTCCGAATAATACAGATTGTACATAGGTTTTATTACCAGGCATGGATTCTATTAACTTTTTACCATCTATTAAGCTGTACGAAACCAGTCCGTCTCCTGTAAAGCTTTGTGCATCTTTTAACATAAATGTTATATGTGCATCTTCCTTTTTATAGTGCTTTAAGCCAATCAGGTTGATCTCAAATCCAGGATATTCATATTGTACTTTTGTTACAAATTGATTGATCGAAAGATGGTTGGATACAGTCTGGGCATTTTCTTTCAATACAATACCTTCATTTGGACGAATAGCACTAATCACTTTCTGTTGATTCCCTCCAAAAAATACGAGGACTGTTGGCAATAGAATAAGAATGGATAAAATATAAAATGCACCTGTGATTGCATATAGCAGTTGAAAAGGTAATCCTAAGATTCCTAATACTGTATGGGCATTTGTCCAGAGTTGCTTCCAGGAGCCTTTCAACGAGAAACCATAAAATTTGGTAACAATATTGCGCCAATGGATAAGTACGCCCGTCAGTGTGGCAAACAAAAAAAATAATGACACAAACCCTGCTATGTATCTACCTAGGCTCGGCAGTTGATCCAGGAAATGCAGTCTGTATAAAGTTTCGCCAGTAGTGGTTTTAAGTTCTTTGCTAAACGCTTGGTTGACTGGTGAATAGGTTCCCCGAAAATGTTCTTCCTGGTGACTGGCGGTCTGAATATGCCCACTTACCCATATATCTGGACGCGTATAGGATGGTGTTGTTAAATACGTGTCATCACTCCAGTCAAAATTGGGAATGACACTTTTAACTTTTTGTAGTGTAGTGTCATAATCTATAGGTTTACCCGTATAGTGTCGGGCTGCTGGATTTTCCCATCTGTAAATTTCATCTCGAAATAGGGTGAAAGCTCCTGCAAAGAAAATGATATAAAGTGCTACACTGATTACAATTCCAGAAACTGTATGGGTATGAAATAAAATGTTGTAAGCTCGGTTAGGCAGACCAGAGAATTTCATAAGTTAACGAAGCCAAAAGGTTATACTTGAAAAGATACAGATAAGCAAAAGATAGACTCCCCATATTTTCCAGCCATTTTGTGCCAGAAAAGGGACAATCATCAAAATACCCCATAGCAGAAAGAGAGTAAATGTGGCTGTAAGCATTACTATATCTCTATTGGGTAATAGGGTGGCTAGAAAAAGATGAAAGGTGATGGAAACAAAATATCCACCCAATACCGCTGCTGATATTTTTAATGTCCGTTGTCCGGGTGTCGTCAGATATTCTTTTTTTGCTGGCATATGGAAAATCATGAATGAGATAGCTTATTTACTAAGTGACATAGTAGTTGCATCAGAGAAAGAATACAACTGTAAACTAATAGACTTGCAATCAATCCACTTATCCATCCCCATTGCCAAACCCAGTTGCTTGTTCCTAGTACAATAAATATCCAGCTTATGAAGCCAGGAATTGAAATTTTGTAAAATGTTGAAGGATAATAACGGGAACCAGAGTATTGTATCCAGATACCGAGGCTAAATAGAATGAGTGTTAACATATATCATCAAAAATATCTGCAATATGTTCTTTGTTTAGAATTGATCCAAATTAAAAGAAGCATTTGTGAAAATTTATGCTGCAATGCACATATCCATCAGTAGTAAGAGGTGCTTCTATACAAAAGTTTTTTAGTGAAGGCAGAATTGGGCAATCAATCCGTAAAGAACTTTTTTATAATCCAATCATTTGAATTTTTGAGTAGAGTTATGGTCACTTTTCCAGTCTGCGCATAGTTCATTGCAAAAGACAACTTTGTGAAGGCAAAGCAGGCTTGCTGGTTGGCCGAGGAATTTCGTATAACTCTAATCTATTTTGCTTTTGACCAGAGTTCCAATCATTTTTTTGTTTGCGCATAACTCACGTCAAAAACGTTTTTGACCGGAACTCCGATCACTTTTTCGTCTTGCGCATAGTTCACCGCAAAAACAAAATTTGATCAGAATTCATCGCAATAAGAGAAAGGGAGCGGAATTTACTGCACTAATATATCTGTAGTGAATAATGCTTAACTAAACTTTAACTATGAGGTCCTGTAATAGTGGGTTAAATGCAAGATCCGTTGTAAGGCTAGTACACATTGGCTTGGACAGACAAGTCTCTATCCAAAATTAGTGGACACCTGTATAAAAACAGAAAGCCTCTTATGATAAGAGGCTTTCTGTTTTGGTATTATTAGTATGATTATACAGTCTTGAGCACATCTGTTACTCTTGCTGCTGCATCTTTTAACTGAACAGCAGAGAATACTTTCAGACCTGATTCATCAATGATACGGGCACCTTCTTCAGCGTTGGTTCCTTGCAGACGAACAATGATAGGTACTTTAATATCTCCAATTTTCTTGTAAGCTTCAACCACACCATTGGCAACACGATCACAACGAACGATACCACCAAAGATGTTGATCAAGATAGCTTTTACATTTGGATCTTTCAGGATGATACGGAATCCGGCTTCTACTGTTTGTGCATTCGCTCCACCACCTACATCAAGGAAGTTGGCAGGTTCGCCACCTGATAATTTGATAATATCCATAGTAGCCATTGCCAGACCCGCACCATTTACCATACAACCCACATTACCATCCAGTTTCACGTAATTCAGACCTGATTGGCTAGCTTCAATTTCCAGAGGATCTTCTTCATTCAGGTCACGCAAATCTGCATAGTTTGTATGACGATACAATGCGTTGTCGTCCAGGTTTACTTTTGCATCTACAGCCAATATCTTGTTGTCTGAAGTTTTCAACACTGGGTTGATTTCAAACATAGAAGAATCTGTTTCTACATATGCACGGTACAAAGCAGTGATGAATTTTACCATCTCTTTGAATGCTTCGCCTTCAAGCCCTAAACCAAAGGCTACTTTACGTGCCTGGAATGGTTGCAGACCGATTACCGGGTCAATCCATTCTTTTACGATTTTATCAGGGTGATGCTCTGCTACTTCTTCTATATCCATACCACCCTCAGTACTTGCCATAATTACATTGCAAGACTTACCACGATCTAAAAGAATACTCAGATAATATTCTTTCGGTTCTGACGGACCTGGATAGTATACATCTTGAGCAATCAACACTTTATGTACTTTTTTTCCTTCAGGGCCTGTCTGATGAGTAATCAGCTGCATTCCCAGAATATTTTTGGCTTTCTCACGTACCTCTTCAAAATTTTTAGCCACTTTCACTCCGCCTCCTTTTCCGCGTCCACCAGCGTGGATCTGGGCTTTTACTACATAGAAATTAGTGCCGGTTTTTTCGTGCAACTGACGTGCTGCTTCTACAGCCTCATCAGGAGTATTGACAACAATACCTTCCTGAACACGAACGCCGTAACTTTTCAGAATGTCTTTGCCTTGATATTCGTGAATGTTCATTATTGAATAACTAGTTAAAGGTTACAACTGATGGATTAAGAATTACAAAACTATATCAAATGGAGTGAAGCTTTACTGGAAAGTCTCGGCGCGAATCTAAACAATAATCATTTAGAAAGAAAAGCGAAGTTTTATTTTTCAGTTTACTGTAAAGCTGTTTCTTTATATAAAGGCACAAAGATAGAAATACATTAATATGATTTTCAATCTGTTTACTTTTTCTCTTGTTGCCAACTAATGAATAGAAAATGATTAAAAAAATCATACTGAAAAAATAAAAAATGATAGATTCATACTTTCAATACTACTTATCCGTACAAGGGTAGCAAACACCAGAATATTACTAAGCCAAACCCATTATTCATACTTTAACTATTAAACTTATGAGTGCAAATCCGCAATCTGTTAGCCCTCAAGTAGAGAAGGTTACTGAAATGATCCATCAATATGCAGAATCTGTTGGCTTGACACGCGAACAGGTATTTAATTCGGAAAAGAAAACCTGGCGCTGGCGTATCGGATCAGCCTATATTGATATCTTTATTCAGACTATTCGTTTTGAAAACGGAACCTCCCGTGATTATCTGCGCATTTTCTCTGCATTAATGCAAATTCCTGCCAATGATCTACTGAAATTTTATCGCCATCTACTAGAATTGAACGACTCAAAACTAGGGGTGAAGCTTACTATCATGCCAAACAGCAACTGGGTATATGCGACCTATGAACGGGATATTCGGGGTATGGATTATCACGAACTGGCAACTTGTATAGCCGATCTGGAATATTGGGCTGACTTGCTGGATGATGATCTGAAAAACACATTTCCAAATTGGTCGAACTAATTTTTAATATAACTTAGTTTTTTAAAAACACCATTTCTGAAAAGGAGTGGTGTTTTTTATTATATGCATTCTTGTATTTTTACGCTGTTTTATCATTCTACTTTATTTCCATTTATGAGAAAGTTATTTGTTGTGAGTATAGCCTTTCTGGCAACTATTTTTTTATGCAATGCCCAAACCCCTCAAACTCATTATGTAACAGTTAAAGATATTGCAGCCAAAAAGATAAAATACAAAGGAAACTTTATTCAGGCGTTGAGCTGGGAAGACAAGAATGGCGAAAATCTAATAATACTCACCGAAACTGAAATGAAAGAAGGTAAAGAGGAAAAGGATGGAAGAAGTAAAGAATTATATGCTTTTCATTACATTGATAAAAGCACCAACACCTTTCAGCAGCTTCGTCAAATCTACGATTTTGAGAAAGATTGCCCCTTTGATGTAATGGTTGACCATGTTGCAGGATCGTTGTCTGTAACAGACCTGGATAAAGATGGCTTTGCTGAAATAACCTTTTTGTATACAGTAGGATGTAGAAGTGATGTAAGTCCCGATGTATTGAAACTGATGATGCTTGAGAATGGAGAGAAATATGCGATTCGTGGTCGGACTGTCTTATATGAAAATGGTTCACCTATGAAAGATTATGCTGAGACTCCTGCTAAAGTAGTAGATGCTACCTTCAATAAAGCACCCAAAGCCTTTCTGGATTATGCGAATAAGCAATGGGAACAGTTTAAAATAGTAAAGATGGGAGAGTAGCTGTTCTCATTTGTTTTGAGGAGAATTATCTGATATTATAAATAAAATCTGTTCATTTCTTTTAGTTTATACAAGTGAAATCATCTCGTTTGTTCGCCTATCTGCAACTGATGCGTCCTGCTAATATTGTCACTGCAATGGCTGATATTTTAGCAGGTTTTGCAGTAAGACAGGCCTTTATTCTCTACATATTTACCTATATGAGAGTAGGTGAAATGAAATTTGTAGAATACATGTGGGTGCAATATCGTTTTAATGCTTTACTACTATTAGTTTCTACTATTGGCTTGTATGGAGGAGGGGTTGTTTATAATGATGTTTTTGATGCAAAACTTGATGCTGTAGAAAGGCCAGAACGTCCTATTCCAAGTGGACGAGCCTCATTTATTGGAGCGGTTATATTGGGTAGTTTTTTATTGATAGGGGGAGTTTTGTGTGCATTTTCTGTATCTGGTTTAAGTGGTTACATTGCAATCCTAACTGCATTTTTTGCCTTATTGTATAACAAAGTCGGTAAGCATCAATCTTGGGGGCCGATAAATATGGGGCTTTGCAGGGGACTAAACCTTTTTTTAGGAACAACTTTACCATTTAGAGGGGAATTTGGGTCTTGGGGTATTGAGAATCATATAGAGAGCGAATTTTTACTACATTTTGAACAATATAAAGTTCTTTATATATGTCTCATTCCCATCATCTATATATCTGCTATTACCTCCGTGAGTAGAGGTGAAGTTCATGGGGGGAGTAAGAGGTCGTTTTATATTCCTTTCTTCTTATATGGGATCGTAATCCTATCTATTTGTGCATTGGCATTTATCTCAGGAATACCTCTTTGGCAAAGTCTTCCTTTTTTAGTATTTTTCATTTACCTTATATTTCCGCCATTAATTCTTGCTTATAATGATCCTCAACCTCGTAATATTGGGCTGGCAGTGAAAGCAGGTGTGATTTCATTAATCGTGATGGATGCTTCTATTGCAGCTGTATTTGCTGGAGGGATCTATGGACTGATTGTGCTGTCATTGCTTCCATTATCACGTTTTTTAGCGAAATATTTTGCTGTAACATAATCGCAGGTACACTTTTTTAGGTCTGATTACCCAAATCATACAAATCGGTGATCAGATCACTGTAACTGCATATGAAAAAGAACTTTTTTGTAAAAGAATACCTCATTTCTTTTGATCATGAAAAGGCTATTAGTGTTGTACAAACATCCTCTATATCTACTATAGAAGTGGATTTTGAACAAATAGAAAAACAGCTTCCTATTGGATCAAAGATTAATCAGTCAACAGTACAGACAGTTGTCAAAGGGGATAAATTTATTGTTTATGGAGAATACTCCAGAATAGAACCTGAGTTTCCTGAACCTGTTGTCGCTGCAGAGACTATAGAATTAAAAGAGGTTTTAGGGGATGAGACTATTCTTCCTTCAGTAAACTAATATAATAGTTCTATTTCTAGTGTAAGCAGAGATAGTTCTTTCAGGGAATAAAAGCTAACTTTCTGCTAAATGCTTTTATTCCCTTCCTATTTCGTATTATGTGATTTGAGAAAAATAGTATCATCCAGCAATTTGATGTAGTGCTTTTACAAATATATCCAGTTCCTGAGTGGTTGTATATACGTGAGGCGTTACCCGAATACCTGCTACTCCCGGACGATCAATGGCTACTGTAAAGATTTTGTATTTACTCATAAGGAGCTTGGCTAATTCGTCTGGTTTCTTGCCTTTGACATGTACATTGGCAATTGCACAGGATCGTTTTGGATCAGAAGGAGTGTTAAGAATGATAGCTGGATGGTTCCGAACCTGATCTGTCCAATAATGTTGCAGATAACGCAAACGAGCTTCTTTACGCTGAATACCTATTTTTTCGTGGAAGCGTATAGCATCCTGTATAGCCAGATCTGTAGCTACCGGATGAGTGCCTGTGTGATTGAGTTTACGAATATCATCGTCTTTGAATCCCATATCGCCAAATAGTTGCCAGATACCTGGAATTTTTTCTTTTCTCACATAGAGAATACCTGCTCCCAGTGGTGTGCCCAGCCATTTGTGTAAACTACTACCATAGTAATCACAACCCAGATCTGAAATCTTAAAGTCAAGGTGTCCAAAGGCATGGGCTCCATCTACTAGCACCTCTACATTATGATGATGAGCCATATCTGCAATTTTGCGAACTGGCAAAATCTGACCAGTAATATTTACAATCTGACATACCATTAACATGCGGGTTTTGCTGGTAATCATCTTCTCATACAGGCTCACTATTTCTTCGTCGGATTTGGGATGATTAGGTATGGAAACCAGTTTATTGACAATTCCATACCTACGTGCCTGTAGTGCAAACATATCCAGCATGGCGCCATAATCCTGTTCAGCCATAATGACTTCATCTCCTGCCTTCCAGGTAATACCGGAGATAACAGTATCTAGTGATTCTGTTGTGTTGCGGGTAATGATTAACTCTTCAGGTGTACATCCTAGCAAACGTGCCAATTCGTTACGTGCCATAAGTTTATCGTCTGTCATACGCGTACGCATATAATAAGAAGAGACCGCATTGACCTGACGAATATGTTCTATATATTTTTCCAACACCTCTGTTGCAGCCAAGGAATAATATCCATTTTCAAGCTGAATAAAATCCGGAGTTACTGTATAGCCTTTTCGTATTTGTACCCAAAACTCTTCCTTCTTTGCCAGTTCTGGAGCAGAAATATGTGCTACTTGGGCAAACATATTTTCCCAATTTGACAAGGTAAGAGATCCACTGATCCCTGCAACAGACTTTAGGAACTGACGTTTAGAAAGTGATTTCATATAAAATTTGTCTGGATGACTATAAACGAATTGTTATAACTAGAGGCAATGCTAAAAATAGAAAACGTTTTTTATTTCTTAAAGTCATTGTCTGTAACAACCTGTTTTTTATCAATACATACATCTGGTTGAATATCAATTAGCTAGTTTTTATTTGCCTTAAATAAGATAAGAGGCAGTGATTTTATAAGATGTATTATGTAGTATTTTATGAAAAAATAGAATTTTTCTTTTAAAACTTGAGTTGAATTCTATATTTTGCACAGAGACGGTGGAAATAAAGCCTGAATATCTTGTTTGCTTCAAAAAAATAGTATTTTAGGTTGAGTGATTAGATCATAAGTAATTGATTAGATCATCTTTTTTTCATAAACCTATATTAATTATTTGAGAAGAAATGATTTCATGGAATGATTTTGAAAAGATTGAAATGAGAGTTGGAACTGTGTTGGAAGCAAACGATTTTCCCAAAGCTAAAAATCCGGCCTATCAATTGGTTATTGATTTTGGAGAATATGGAATCCGAAAAAGCTCTGCACAAATAACCAAATTATACGAGAAGGAACAGTTAGTGGGTAAGCAGGTAATTGCCATTGTAAATTTTCCACCCAAGCAGATTGCCAATTTTATGTCAGAGTGTTTGGTACTGGGAGTAATTGGAGAGAGTAAAGAAGTGGTATTGTTACAACCAGACAGACCTGTGCCTAACGGTCTTCGGATTGGATAAGAATGAATAAAGCTAAGCGGCAGGAGAAGGTAGGATAGTGTATAGTTTCATGCAGATAAGTCTGAATTAAAAGTTGTCTTTGTGATAGATCAATAGTATTAGATATAACTATAGCAATACATTGAATTTTTTAATCAGTTCATAATTATCACTTTAACACTCTGTTTCATGAATAGTATTATTTACCTGATTCCTATTTTTGGTCTGCTTGGACTTCTCTACACATTTATTCGATCAGCCTGGGTTACAAAACAAGAGGCGGGCGATGCCCGAATGACAGAAATTGCTGGTTATATTGCTGAAGGAGCAATGGCATTTCTTCGGGCAGAGTGGAGAATATTGGGAATCTTTGCCATAATCGCTTCTGCTGGTCTGGGTATATTAGGAGCTTTTAGTGAAAATTCCAGTCCTATTATTGTTGGGGCTTTTTTAATAGGTGCATTTTTATCTGCTTTGGCAGGATATATAGGTATGCGTATTGCAACAAAAGCCAATGTACGTACGGCACAGGCTGCAAGAACAAGTTTATCTAAGGCATTAGCAGTCTCATTTGCTGGTGGATCTGTAATGGGTATGGGTGTGGCTGGGCTTGCTGTACTGGGGTTGGGTTCATTGTTTATTGTGTTTGTATCTATATTTGGCGGTGTAGGCCCTGATGGAGTGATGAATCCTGAACGCATGAAGCTTGCACTGGAAGTGTTGACTGGGTTTTCATTAGGTGCGGAAAGTATTGCCTTATTTGCCCGTGTAGGAGGAGGAATTTATACCAAAGCTGCTGATGTTGGCGCTGACTTAGTAGGTAAAGTCGAGGCAGGTATTCCTGAAGATGATCCAAGAAATCCAGCAACTATTGCGGACAACGTAGGTGATAATGTAGGTGATGTAGCAGGAATGGGTGCCGATTTATTTGGTTCCTATGTAGCTACAGTGCTTTCTACAATGGTGTTGGGGCAGGAAATTGATGTTAGTGATAATTTTGGTGGATTATCTCCTATTCTTCTTCCTATGCTTATTGCTGGTTTGGGAATTATATTTTCTATTATCGGCACATTTTTCGTTCGTATTTCTGATCAATCGCTAAAACCGGATGCTGTACAGAATGCTCTGAACTTAGGTAACTGGGGTTCTATCGTATTAACAGCAATTTCTTCTTATTTTCTGATTACCTGGTTATTACCCGAACATCTGGAATTGCGCGGACATCAGTTTACTTCTATGGGGGTATTCGGAGCTGTAATTGTAGGTCTGGCAGTAGGAACACTGATGAGTATGATTACTGAATATTACACTGCAATGGGCAAACGTCCTGTTAAGAGTATTATTCAGCAGTCTTCTACAGGGCATGCAACTAACATTATTGGTGGCTTGTCTGTAGGGATGGAATCTACAACATTGCCTATGATTGTGCTGGCCGCTGGTATTTGGGGTTCTTATGAACTAGCTGGGTTATACGGAGTAGCCATTGCAGCAGCTGGTATGATGGCTACAACTGCAATGCAATTGGCTATTGACGCCTTTGGCCCTATAGCTGACAATGCTGGAGGTATTGCTGAAATGAGTGAATTACCCAAAGAGGTGCGTGAAAAAACAGATATTCTGGATGCTGTAGGAAATACAACAGCAGCAACTGGTAAGGGCTTTGCCATTGCTTCTGCTGCACTAACATCACTAGCCTTATTTGCTGCTTTTGTTGGGATTGCCGGAATTACAGGTATTGATATTTACAAGGCAGATGTACTGGCTTGTTTGTTTGTTGGAGGAATGATTCCTTTTATTTTTTCTTCACTGGCAATACGTGCTGTAGGACAAGCTGCCATGTCAATGGTAGAAGAAGTACGTCGGCAGTTTCGTGAAATTCCTGGTATTATGGAAGGGAAGGCCAAGCCTGAATATGATAAATGTGTAGCTATTTCCACGCAGGCATCTATCCAGAAGATGGTAGCTCCGGGAGCTATTGCTTTAATCTCTCCGCTAATAATAGGTTTTATTTTTGGACCTGAAGCTTTAGGTGGATTTTTAGCAGGTGCAACTGTGAGTGGTGTATTGATGGGAATGTTTCAGAACAATGCAGGTGGTGCCTGGGATAATGCCAAGAAATCGTTCGAAAAAGGTGCTGAAATTATAGTAAATGGAAAGCCAGAAATCTTCTACAAAAAGTCTGAACCCCATAAGGCTTCTGTAACTGGTGATACTGTTGGTGATCCTTTTAAAGATACATCTGGCCCATCCATGAATATTCTGATCAAACTTATGTCGATTGTAGCACTTGTAATTGCTCCTTACATTGCAAAGGTTGATGCTACACATTCTCACAATGCAAAGATGGAAGTTAAGAAAGAGATATCTGTTGTGAAAAAGTGAATTTTGGTATTTATAGATTGTATATTATAGTATTTTGCCCGGTCGAAAGGCTGGGCATTTTCTTTGATTAAAGAAATTTATCTTTTTTAGAAATTTTATTCGTACGATGTTGGTTGTACTGAGTTCTAAATTTATCACCTGTTGAGCTTAGTTCAACAGGTGATGAGTCTTTAATCATATCTATGAGTAGATTACAATTTTAGAAAACAATTTGTATTTTCTTAGCATCAAAAAATTGACCTTAACTATACTCAGAATTTTTGATGAACATAGTTAAGGTCAATAATTTAATTCATGTATATAATTATATACATGAATTAAATTATTGTTATACTATTAAACGGCTTTTTCAGCTACAAGAGATGCCGTCAAGGTAATAGGTACACTCAAAGCTTTGGATACAGGACAGTTAGCTTTTGCATTTTGAGCAATTTCCTGAAACTTTGCATTATCAATACCTGGAACATTTCCTGTTAATTCCAGATGGATACCTTTAATTGTATATCCTCCATTTTCAAATACTAAATCCAACGTAGCCTCAGTTGATAGTTCTTCCGGAATATAGCCTTCTCCATTGAGTGTGGCTCCTGTTGCCATTGTAAAGCATCCGGCATGAGCTGCTGCTATCAATTCTTCTGGATTGGTGCCCACTGTTCCATCCTCTCCAAAGCGAGTATTGAATGAATACATTTGTTGTTTTAAGGCACCACTTTGTGTGGTCAGATTACCTTTACCTTCTTTTAACGATCCGTTCCAAACGGCAGACGCTTTTCTTTTCATAAGAATAGGTGTTTAAAGGTGAGAAAAATGAAATGCTAAAATAAATGTATAAACCTGAATGTCAAGGGAAAATAAGAATAGAATGTAGCTTATGTACAATAGAGTAAAATTTAATTATGCAATATTGTATATTTTGCGAAACACCGAGACCTAAAAATTTAATGTGCATTGAAACAACTTTTTAAAATTCTATTTTCCTTTTTCCTGATACTCTGTATAGCCTTGTTACTATACGTGAACATTCGATTAGGTTTTCGACCTGAATTGAACATGACACCAGATGGTATAGTTAATCAGGATGTGTTGCATCAGCTTTATTTTTTAAAAGAAGAGCTGCATACGCGTCAAGCTGGTGAGCAAATGCAGCAATTATATCCGGAAGGATTTCTCTTTATCTATTCCCTGTATGCACTCACCTGGTATGATCTGGTAAAAGATCTAAAGTATTCCTCTCCATATTATAAAGAAGCAATACAGGAAATGGATTGGGTAGTGCAGAGAATTGAGTCTGATGAAGCAAAATCTATTTTCAGTGAAGCCCAGGAAATAGAGTATGGTGCTTTTTATACAGGATGGAGCAATCTGGTATTGGGTAGAAAATTGTTATTACAAAAGCCAGTAGATAGAAGTGTAGAGAATATTCGATTATTCAAATTCAGATGCGAAAATATAGCTGGATTTATAAAAGATAGTGAAACCCCTTTTGCTACATCCTATGCCAACCAGGCCTGGCCTGCTGATATGGTTATCTGTGTAACCTCATTGGCAATGTATAACCATCTATTTGAACCTAAATACCAATATGCGACCCGACAATGGATTAAGAAAGTACAGCAACGAATGGATACAGTAACAGGACTTATACCACATTATGTACATGCTCAGACTGGATATCCTGAAGAAGGGGCCAGAGGTTCTTCACAGAGTCTGATAAATTGTTTTTTGCCAGAAATTGATTCTGTATTTGCAACTAATCAGTTTGTACGTTATAAACAGTTTTTTCTTACTCGTAGACTGGGGCTACCTGGTATCCGGGAATATCCTGAAGGAGAGTTTGGGGTGGGTGATATTGATTCAGGACCTGTAATCTGGGGAATTGGTGGGGCTGCTTCTGTTGTTGGACTACGTGTTATGTCTGTTCACACTGAAAGTGATGTTGCAGTTGGTTTACGCAATAGTATAGAAGGCTTTGGTGTGGGTTGGACATCTGGCAATCAGAAAAAATATCTTTTTGGTGTTTTGCCTATCGCGGATGCTTTTATTGCTTGGGCTAATTCAGGTCCGGCTATAAAAGCATTTATGCTACCTGATTGGCGGAGGGATTTTTTGATCTATTCTACATTAACCAGTTTAGCCATTTATCTTTTTTTATATTGGATGTGGCGGAAGAATAAATAGCTTTAAAAGTAGAATAGCTCTAGGATATCCCAGAGCTATTCTACCAAATCTAAATAAACTATCCTTTAAATAAGTCTGGAATCAGAATACGGTCTAAAAAACACATTGCTATAAGCACCAGAATAGAGTGTTTATAGTCGAATTGACCAGAGGTTCGGGCATTAATATACTCAGGATCATAAGTAACATAATTCAGCAGCATTCTTCGAATTTCAGGTAGTTTGCTTTTTAGCATCTGGGTATTTTCAATGATACCCGCGTCATTAGGTCCTGCCAGATTTAGGAATACATCCAGAAACTTTTCAAAGTTGGTAAAATTAGCAGGGATCTGATCAAACTGTTCAATCTTTTCCAGGTATTGAGTAGTGACAGAATCACTTGCTTTTAAGGTTTGACCATTGAATACAAATCCTTCTTCCCCTACAATATCGGCTGTTTCTCTGCTATTCTCATCAACTACTACTTTTCGTTCTGCTGACAAACCAAATGAAACTTCTGACTTATTATCCTGACGTATTTCATCACGTTTTACCAGGCGGATAGTGTCAGAACCTTCTCCAAACCCAGCTTTAAAGCAATTGTTATAATAAGAAAGTGTATCCTGTTTGCCAATAAAGCTTTCTAACCAGTCAAACATACGGCCTCCTTTTCCAAATGGAAAGAACTCAAAGGTGTTGATACCTGTCAGATTACGATCCTGAATTGTTTTCTTTGCCAACATACCAGAATAAAACAATACAGTTCCACAAATAAAGGTTGGAATAGCAAAAATAGCTCTTGCTTCTGCTTTGTTAACATATGGAGATCCTGACTGGGCCAGTGATTTATAAAATTTGTCAAAATCCTCACCACGCAGGCGATCCAGAATCGTATTTAGATAATAGGGTGAGACTTCTGGTTTATTACGCATTTCCTCAATACCCATTACCTTGATATTGGCAATGCCTGAGGTAGCAAAATAATAGATAGCTTCACGTACCTGAGATGATTTTAAGGTTACTTCTGCCAGTTTACCGGCTGACATTCGTAGAGAACTTTGCTTAACCAGTCTTGGTGCATAACTTCCATCCTGTCCTTTTTCACGAGCCACTAAAAGTACGTTACAGGTACTACCTCCCACATCTGCCCCAATCATCATATTGTCACCATAAAATGCTAATCCTCCTTTGCTAAGAGCATAGTTGCAAACTGCTTCTGCTTCAGTAAGAGGTTGTTCAAGATTAGCTGTAGGTACATTGCGTATAGGTGTAATCTGGGCAATGTTTCCGTACATAGTGTTATATAAACGCTGATCTTTTTTTGACAGAGCTCCTGGATATGACCAACGCATAACAGAAGGTGCATACTGATTTTCATACAATTCTGCACACATTGTCAGCCATAAGGTTTTCAAAAATCCTTCCTTGCGATGCATACCAGCATCATCATTTTCCCATTTCAGGCTGTAGTACAATTCACCGGCGTTGGTTCGCATAAAGGACTTTTCCATTGCCAGAACCCGGATGTTAGGTTCGAAAATAGGTACTCCGCCAGAAATTTCAATGGTTTCTTTACCAGGAACAACACTCAGACGATTGTGCTGCTGAACCCAGGTTTTGAGTTGTCCATTCATGATGCTTTCATTCTGAAAGAAATACATTTCATGAAGGGATGCAAACTTGCTGTCACCATTAAATGTTTCTGCACCCATCAAAAACACACGTCTGTTTTTAAAGGTAAAAGGTTTAACTACTCCATCTGTAGAATAGCTTAGACAAGAGTTGTTAGAACCAAAATCAATTCCGACGGTTGCCCTACGATTACGAATATATTCTGGTGTGTGTGTACCTGAAAGATCTTTGAAGGTTTCTGTTGCATTTTTAGCCATCAGATAACCAATCACCTGATCTGATCCACCAATGTTTTTCCGGATTTCCAGACCGGCTAGTGGCTGATTGAAACGGTAGATTTCATATTTATGAATATCTCCTGATTTGCCAATCGGGTAATATACCAGTTTGTCTCCTTCCAGGCGTTTTTCTGGTAATCCATTATCATTGATGAACTTAAACTCATCTGTTGTCATCCCTTCTCCATAGACAAATTGTTTTTTGTCATTGGTGATAATTTTCCATGGGTTTTCCCAACGTTTAAAGAATGGTACTATCTTAATAGATGTATCATTTGCTGGAATTTCATTGTATAAATAATATTGCTGCCAATGTTCAGAAATAAAATTAGGCCATAGAATGACATGTTTCCCTGTGTCCATTGGTTCAATCTTATATTCACGTTCAATAGGGGTCATATGCTTATCACCGACATATAACCTGAAACGAACCTTGAGACGATACTCGTTGGGTTTCAATTCTGCATAGATCTGATGAAAGTCTTTTTTACCTTGTAGCAGATCTGCCAGATTATTCTGAAATAATAGAATAGCTGAACGACTTAATGGTAATGGAAAATATAAGTCTTCATTTCGACTTAGATCCCGTGCTTTCAGATAGTATACAGCTGCATTATCCAAAGGCTGAGTTTCATCTTCCAGAAAGAACTGAGATAGCGTTTCTGAATCCAGAAGTAATGATTTTGGATCAATTTCTACAGCTCCGCTACCTGGATCATTCAGATAAAATACCCCATTGAGGAAATAATAGCCTGATTTTACTGCAAATAATTCCTGATAAGGTGCTGCAAAATTTAATTCACCATCAAGTGTGCCACTCTCTTCAATATTAGGAGCCTTAGCTTTTATGTCCTGAGCAAATTTCTCCGTAAATTCCCGGAGACCCAATAAAGAAAGTGCTACTTTTCCTTGTCTGTTTTGGTTAATTTTTTGCTCAAAAGACGGGATTTTTGCTGCCATTGTCTTAACCAAAAGAAACAATTTCTTCAGGTCATCTGCTCCAAGATTACCATATACCAGAGGATCATCAAATTTTCCATTGCGATACCACCCGATATCTCCCGAGTCCGGTAAATTAGTATAAGAGGCCGCTGGAAAAGCCAAGGAATAAGGAGACGTTCCACCAATGAGTTTTCCATTGTAATAAATAAGTTGGACCGCAGGTTTTGCATTGGGATCATTTCTTGACAAAGAATCCGGTTCTGTCCACAGATCTGTATCATCAAAAAGCATCCTTCCCAGAGACGTTGGAATTGAGTACAGATCGTTGATATTCTGTACGTCCATAGGTAGAGGGGATGCAATCTTGATTCGATTGGGAAATAATGCCATGCAGGCAATCAGCCCTTTCCATTCTGCAATTAGAGAATTGTAAAATTTGATTAAGCCTGTTGTCTTTATATTGGGATCTTCCTGGGTGTATTTTAATGCAAATCCAAACAATCTGGCTCTGGCCCAAGGAGTGGGAACTCCCGATATCATAGTATTGAGTGTAACCGCATCAATTTCCTGAGTAGCTACATCTCCTGTCTGAATGCCTTGTATATAAGGTTTTTGCTGATCAAATTTATTCCATTTACCACGATCTCCATTACGGACCTGTGAACTTTGAATGAGAAGTGATTTGGGCATATTTTTAATTACTGAGTTTACAAATTGATTTGTTCTTTCTGATCGATAAGCTAATCCTTACTACTTAAATTTCTTTTCATGATTACTGCATCTGGAGTATTAATCAGTATTTCTTCATTGGGATCTAACTCAAGTTCTTGAATTAACTTATCTTTTGACGGGCGGAGGAAGATAAACAGAATGATAACAATACCGAATACTGAGAGAAATGTATAGTCTCCAGTAAGGAAAAAAGCAATGATACTTAACAGTGATGGAGCCTCCAGTAGTGCATATCGAACAATCATTGCCGTTCCATATGCTGATATTTTTTCACTAAGACTGGATTTTTCTCTGGCCTTTTTTAATAGAATATTAAACAATAGAAATGCAGCTGCTATGCCTATCAATGCTACTAAAGGTATAAGGTAAGTAAAGGTTTGTTTTAATTCCTCATTACCTGACGAAGGCGAAGTTTGACTTATGTAAAAAGTTACAATAGCGAATAAAATCTGCCCCATCATTAATGCCAGATGGATAATAGATTGCGTTAGAAAGTATTGTTTGGAGGTCATTTGTTGTAACTAATTAATAGTGAATAAAGATACAGATGGACTTAATTTACTATTAATTATGAGTTTAAAAACTATATAACTTAACAAGTGTATCATACATCCTCTTAATCAGCTTTTCACTCTTGTTCGCAAATGCCCCATCAGATGTTTCTTTAACAAATGTCTCTTTAAAACGGTCAAAAGGACTGGTTAGGAAATTGACACTGAAATTATGTCTCTGATACTCGCTGCTCTTGGAAAATAATTTATTAAACTCAAATTTTCGAAGATCTCGTACAGTAGTGGCACCAAACATCTCAGGATTATACATAAAACGCTCTCCTCCACCTGATGAACGCCATACCTGACGAAGCCATCCTTCGCGTAGTTCATCATTGGAGAAACGGAAATGAAATAATCCCATATATTTTAATAGTGCATCTAACTCAACTTTTGTTATATCTTCATAGCCTGTTATATTCTTGAGATCACCTCTTTGTGCTGAGGCAAAGAAATCGGTATTATCTAAACCTACCAGGAAGGAAAAGGCAGTAAAGAGTGTTAATTTTTTAAGAAAGATATTGGATGCTTCATTTTCTGGAAGAAAATCTTTGAAATCAAGTTTCTGACTGTCATCAATAGAGCGGAAATAGTATTGTACACCACTTGCCTTATCATCTTTAATTTTTTGTAAATCTGCATCTGGATTCTTAAAGAAGTCATAGGCTGCAAAAGCACAGAAAAGTTCAATATAATGAGAGTCGTTGCGCTGGCGATTGCCACCTGTGATAGTATCTGGCTCTGCCTGTGGTGTAGTAAAATCATTGGTTGGGGTACCCAACATATAGAACTTCTGATAGGTACGTCGTACACTCAGGTCATCTTCATAAAACATCATAGCTGCCTGCGAGTTCATAGAGAAGTTTTTGGAGTCAGCAACGATTTTCTGAAGTTCGCGTGAATTCTGAGTAGGTGATATAAACGAGAAATAACTAGTCAGTAAAGTTGCTCCTACAAAGAGTTTATCCAATGTTTTTCCCTGATGTCGTTTTCTGACAGCAGTATCCAATGCAGCCGGCATAACAGGAATAGAAGATGCGCCTGTACCTCCGAAAACAGATCCCATGATAAATAGTTTTACATTGCCAGCTGTATTGGCATTGTATAACTCATCAATAAAGGCAGACATGTTGCCTCCTGGGTTTTTATTGACTTCATCAATGATTGCATGATACATTAACATAGAACCCAGATGGGTCTGAGCACGATAACCATGTTTAAGATCGAAAGCCTGAACATTATCAGTAAATAATAAGTTGGCCAGATCTCTCTCTGTCTCTGTTGCATAACTAGTCTTCGCTATACGTTGAAAACTGCTGGTTTCAGTGCGGGAATAGTCAGGTGAGAACTTATAAAAATTAATTTTTGCTGAAAAAAACGTATCAGCATGTGGGGTTTGGGTTTTGTTTTCTCCTTTTGTTTTTAAGTAAGCATCCACAAGCTCCTGTAAACGGGCAAAATTGCCATTTTCCAGATCTGTATCCAGAGCCAGAAGGTTAATTTCACTATTGTCAAACATGCCCATTGCACACGTGTGAATGAATGCTTCCAGACAACGCATGCCTGTACCGCCAATGCCGATGATAAAGTATTTGTTCATAAAATGAATTAGGCGTTAGTGCTAAGTCGTTAGTAGTTTATATGATATAAGCTATAAATTCAAGACAATCTCTTTTACCCAATAATTTTGCTAACTACTAGAAATTGATAAGAGTAGATAATCCTAGTTATATTATTTTTTTGAGTAATTTTGACTATCAAACTTTAAGCGGAATCTGTGTGATTTCTGATTCTGAATTTTTTTGTAAATATATTGTTTTGCTGATATAAGTGAATGTTTACGAAAAAACACTTTTACAGGTTTGGTTTGCACTTCTCCCCAGAATGAGAGAAATTGCCACTTGATTGGAAATCATACAATATTTGGAATATTTATCTTGAATAGATACCATTTTATTTTAGAATTATATAAAAAGTGAATTTATAGATACCTCTTTTGCCGAATTAAACTTGGAGTCCAATACATAACCAAAAACAATCATGGTTGAAATACCTACAAAAGAACAAAAGTACTTTATCATTGACTTTGACAGTACATTTACAAAAGTGGAAGCAATGGATGAGTTGGGAAAGATTTCACTGCAGGGAAATCCAAAACGGGAAGATATTCTTCGTGAAATTCATCAGGTTACTGAGTTGGCTATGAATGGAGATATTTCTTTTAGCGAAGCACTTCAACGTCGGGTTGACTTGCTAAAGGCACACAAAGATCATCTTCCTGAGTTAATTGCCGTCCTTAGTGGTAAAGTGTCTGATTCTTTTGAAAGAAATCGTGATTTTTTAAATGAATTTGCCGATAGCATTCTGATTATCTCAAGTGGATTTCGTGAGTTCATCGTTCCTATTGTTACAGCTTTAGGCATCAAGCCTGAAAATGTGTATGCCAATACATTTTTATTTGATGACAGTGGAAACATTATTGGCTTTGATGCCGAAAACCCATTGGCTAAGGATAAAGGCAAGCCTGAGTTAATGCGTAAACTTAATTTACAGGGTGATGTATATGTGATAGGAGATGGGTATACAGATTACGAAATTAAAGAAGCTGGATTAGCCAATCGTTTTTATGCATTTACAGAAAATGTCGAGCGAGGAAAAGTAATTGCTAATGCTGATCATATTACACCAAGCCTGGATGAGTTCTTGTTTGTAAATAAACTTCCTGCCAGTTTATCTTACCCTAAAAACCGTATCAAAGTTCTGCTACTGGAAAATATTCATCCTAAAGCAAAAGAATTATTTCAGGAGCAAGGTTTTACAGTTGAGATGGTTAAGGGTGCTCTGGACGAGGATGAATTAGCGGAACGTATTAGAGATGTCAGTGTATTGGGTATCCGAAGCAAAACACAGGTCACCAAAAAGGTTTTAGAGAACGCCAATAAACTAATGTGTGTAGGGGCATTTTGTATCGGGACCAATCAGATTGATTTAAAAGCTTGTCAGGAGAGAGGAATTGTTGCCTTTAATGCACCTTATAGCAATACCCGGTCTGTGGTAGAACTTGCGATAGGTGAAATGATTATTCTGATGCGTCAGATTGTTGAGAAAAGCAATAAGATGCATAGAGGGGAGTGGGATAAGTCTGCTATTGGAAGCTATGAAATCAGAGGAAAAAAATTAGGACTGGTAGGGTATGGAAATATAGGTACACAACTATCTGTTGTTGCGGAAGCATTGGGAATGAAAGTGTATTATTATGATTTGGTTGAGAAACTTGCTTTAGGAAATGCACAACGTTGTAAGACACTACATGAGCTATTGGAAATATGTGATGTGATTACCTTGCATACAGATGGCCGAAAAGAGAATGCCAATCTTATAGGAGCGAAAGAGTTTGAACGTATGAAAGATGGCGTAATCTTCCTGAATCTGTCTCGTGGACATATTGTAGATGTACCTGCTTTAGTGAATGCTGTAAAAAGTGGTAAAGTAGCAGGTGCTGCTGTGGATGTGTTTCCTTATGAGCCTAAAACCAATAATGAAGAATTTATTAATGAACTAAGAGGTTTGCCCAATGTGTTGCTGACTCCACATATTGGTGGAAGTACAGAGGAGGCTCAGGAGAATATTGCTAACTTTGTTCCTGGTAAACTACTGGATTTCATTAACAAAGGAAATACTTTTGGTAGTGTTAACTTCCCGAATATTCAATTACCAGATTTGAATGATGCACATCGAATGATTCATATCCATAGAAATGTACCAGGTATTCTGGCTCAGATCAATAGTATTTTGGCTAACTATCAAATCAATATCCGTGGACAATATTTGAATACACGTGAGGATGTAGGTTATGTGATCACAGATATAGATAAAGCTTATAATAAAGAGGTAATTACTGAACTTAAGAATATACCTCATACTATTAAGTTTAGAATGTTATATTAGCAGGACTTGTCTCCTTCTCTCAAAATGATAGAAGGAGACAATTATTTTCTTGGCTTGGTACTCTGTATCAGAAGGTTTTTTAGCCTGAGATCAATCCGGTTTTACCATACAAAAGTTTCTACATGACTGTTATTACAGCCCCTCAACCTACACGTATGCAAATTGTGTTGGCGTTGCTGGCGGTTTATATTATCTGGGGAAGTACCTATCTCTTTATCCACTTCATGACAGAAGTAATGCCTCCTCTTCTGATGTCGGGTATACGCAATGTCATTGCGGGAGGATTATTATATTTGTTTGCCAGATTTCGTTCGGGTGGTTCTGTTCCTGAATTTAAACATTGGCGTTCTGCCACTTTATTAGGTTTCATGTTGCTGGCCGTAGCCAATGGTGGATTAGCCATTGCTTTGAGATTAATTCCTTCCGGAATAGGAGCTTTGTTAACAGCTATGTTGCCTCTCTGGATAGTTATACTCAACTGGCTTGCTTTTAACAAACAAAAACCTAGTATACCTACCATAGCAGGTTTGGGCATTGGCCTGATTGGATTTCTCGTGTTGATTGGCCCAACTAGTTTATCGTCAGGGTTATCACTCAACTGGGTAGGGGTAGTTATTGTTATGATTGGGGTAGCTTCCTGGGGAACTGCTACTTTGTTGGCTCCACGACTGCCTTTACACCCCTCTCAGCTACAGGCTACATCTATGCAAATGTTTGCTGGTGGCGTACTCTTACTGGTTTTTAGTTTTTTCTATGAGCATCCAACACTAGCTATGTGGAATGATCTGACACCAAAGGCTGGCTGGTCTTTGATTTATCTGATTGTATTTGGTTCCTGGATTGGATTTACTGCTTATGCCTGGCTTGCACAAAATGCGCCCCCTCATATTACTTCTACCTATGCTTATGTGAATCCTGTTGTGGCTATGTTGCTGGGATGGGCATTTGCTGGGGAGAAATTGACTGATAAGTCATTAATTGCTGCTGCTATTATTATTTGTGCAGTAGTTATTATTACCAGTCAACGAAAGGCAAAAAAAGCTGTTGTTGAGTAACATAGTTGATATTTTTTATTTTCTCGTCTCGAACTTATCTCATTTCTATTTCCAATATTTGTAATCCTATTATTATACACACTTACTGATCAATGCAAATATTTTTCACTCCCGGTCCGGCTCAACTTTATCCTACATTTGAATTACATGTACAACAAGCTATTCGTGAGCAGATTGGTTCTATTTCACATCGGAGCAAACAATTTCGTGGTATATACCAGTTTGCTGTAGAGCAACTTCGAGAACTGTTGAACATTCCTGCTGACAGAGCAATATTATTTACAGGATCTGCGACTGAAATCTGGGAAAGAATTATTCAGAACTGTGCAGAGAAGGAATCAACTCATTTTGTGAATGGATCTTTTTCAAAGCGTTTTTATGAGTTTTCTGTTGAACTAGGTAAGAAAGCGCAGAAATTTGAAGCTCCTTTTGGAGAGGGTTTTGATATCTCACAACATGCAGTATCTGATTCCTCCGAATTGATTTGTCTGACACATAATGAAACAAGTTCGGGTGTTTCTATGCCAGTGACTGATATTCATTACTTTAAGAAAACATACCCAGGTAAGATTGTTGCTGTGGATGTTGTTTCTTCTGCTCCTTATCCGGACCTGGACTGGAGTCTTGTAGATACAGCATTTTTTTCTGTGCAAAAGGCGTTTGGCTTGCCAGCGGGGTTAGGTGTCTGGATTGTGAATGAAACTTGTCTACAGAAAGCCGAGCAATTGAAGCAGCAAGGACAATATATTGGTACACATCATAGCTTGCCTTCTTTATGGAAAAACTATCTGAACTATGAAACTCCTGCTACTCCAAATGTTTTCGGAATGTATCTTTTGGGAAAGGTTGTGAAAGATATGAATACTATAGGAGTTCAAAAAATCAGGCAGGAAACAGAAGAAAAGGCGACTTTGTTGTATCAGTTCCTTGAACAAAGTGAGAAGTTCCGTCCTGCTGTTGAAAATCCAGCTCACAGATCACAAACTGTGATTGTTGCTGAGGTAGACAATCCATCTGAAAAAATAGCTTCTTTGAAGGAAAAAGCATTAGTGATAGGAAGCGGGTATGGTGCCTACAAGGACAGACAAGTCCGTATTGCAAACTTTCCGGCTACTTCATTGGAAGATATACAGAAATTAATCAAAGAATTAGCATAATCAATCAATACATATGTAACCGGATTTTTTTTACAGCACTGTCTTTATAGTGTAATTTTTGCCTTATAATTGTATTTTATGGCCGTAATTATTGATAGGAACTACAATTGTTAAACCTTTTGGTTGTAATAAAAGTATAATCAAATTTTGAATTTAACAGAAATTTCCTGTAATTATGCGTCTGAATATCAGTTCGTTCTAAATTTAAATACACAGCGATGCTACCAGATCAAGACTATAACCGGGATTCTGAACAAAACGAAGAGGCTAAAGAATATAGATTATATAATTATGATTATCCTACTGAGAGTGATACAAGTTCATCGTATCAATCCGAAGAGGAAGAAGATTTTGTATCGAGTCAGGATTATTCTGCTAAGTCTTCTAGTGAATTAGAGGATGAGAATGAGGATTTGCGGAAGGAAAATGATAATCTAAAGTCATCTGCCGGAACACTAAGAATCCTGGCTATTATTTTTGGAGTGCTGGCGTTTGCTGGAATTGGCTATATATTATTTTCACACTTCAAGGCTCCATTATTTGGCCCTATAGCCAAGGAACATAAAGAATTTGCAGCTCAGTCTGAAGAGTTGAAAAAAGCAAGGTCAAAGGTAGATACTTTACAGAAAGCTAACGACATACTGGTTGAGCAACAACCTGAAATAGAAGAAGGTGTATTTTTTGAGGTGCAATTAGGTGCTTTTCAAGATTTTAGTTTAGATGATTATCAGGCTGAGTTATCCGCATTACGTCAGGAAGGTGACGCTACCCGTAAGTTTACCTTTGCTAAATTTCGCGATTATAGAAAAGCTGAAAAGTTAAAAAATGATTTACAACGTATGGGAGTTACAGGGGCGTTTGTTGTTGGAAGAATTAATGGGCAACGTGTAGAAGATATTAATGAGGCTATCAAAGCAAGTAAAAATCGGTAGTAACATAGACAATATAAATGATTTCTTTGTCAAGAAGCCTGGTCAAGCCAGGCTTTTTTATGCCCTAATAGATAAGATACTGTAGTGTATTTGGTTTAAGAATTATTTAATTGTTGTTGAAATTATATCTTTTTATTCTATTGAAATATATTAAATATGGCAATTTTTTGTATTTTTTTATATCTCTTATTTAATAATGTTGTTATTTGTTAGTTTTATATAGATTCCTTAGTTATATGCAAGTATGTAGTTGTTACTTTAATAGTTTTATGAGAAGTGAGGAAGAGCAGATAATAGAGATTTAAAAATATTTTCTTGTTGTGTGTGTGTGTTAATTTGAAATTTATTTTTTATGAAATGTGTCTTAAAGTGTTGTTTTTCAGTTGTGACAAGAAATTTGTATTAAAAAAAACTTTTTTTTGAGTTTTCTATAAATAAGTATTATTATTGGTTTGAAAGAGTAAGTTTTAGCCCGGAAGGCACTACTTTCTATGCTAGACGCTCTTTTAGGTTGCTCGTATTTAACTAATTGAAAAAGGTTATGGTTATACCATAACCTTTTTTGATTTTTATACATTCGCAGAATGATGAGGAATACATTTTGTAGAAGTGTTTGCTACGGTATTATGTCAATTCAATAAAGTATATTATGCCTTTTACTTTTTTACGGGATCGGGATTTTTGGTATAGCAGACTACCTTATTACAGTGAAACAGAACATGGGTGGCAGCAGCAAGCGCCTCCTCAAACAGATTTGTTAATCCATTCTATATTACTGATAGGAGATGCAGGACATCCCAATCTGGATGGAAAGGATCCTATACTTCATCTGATTCATGAACAGATAAGTATATACAAACAAGATCTTACTGTGATTTTTTTGGGAGATAATGTGTATCCTAAAGGACTACCAGATAAACATAGTGCATTGCGTAAAATATCGGAAGACAGACTGACCGCTCAGTTGGATTTGTTCAAGAATTTTGACGGGAGACTCATTTTTCTTTCCGGAAATCATGACTGGAATCGAGGTAGAGCAAATGGTTTTGAATATGTAACCAGGCAGGAAAAATATATAGAGGACTATACCAATAGAATAGATGTTTTCTTGCCTTCAAATGGATGTCCGGGACCGAAAACAATTAGGCTACATGAGAATTTGTATTTGATAGTGATCAATACGCAATGGTGGGTACAAAGAGGTTATAAGCCGATTGGGATTTCTGCAGGGTGTGACGCACAAAGTGAAATGCACTTTTATGAGTTGTTAGAACAAGCACTAGAGTCGCTTGCTGAAAAACAGGTAATTATAGCTGGACACCATCCTTTGTTTAGTAATGCCTTGCATGGAGGTAGATTTACATTAAAGCATCATTTGTTTCCGCTAACCGCTCTACATGGTAAATTGTATTTTCCGCTTCCGGTTGCAGGATCACTTTACCCTCTTTACAGACGTTTTTTTGGTGCATACGAAGATATGTCATTTCCTCCTTACAAGCGAATGCGTCGTAAATTACTAAGTATTGTAAAGAAATACAGAAATATTGTTTATGCAGCAGGTCATGACCATAACCTACAATATTTTCATCAGCATGATAATCACTTCATTGTAAGTGGGTCCGGGAGCAAAACATCCTTTGTACACAAGGGTGGCAAGGCTTCATTTACCCATGCGCAAAAAGGATGTTTTCGCCTAGATTATTATAAGAACCAGGAATTATGGTTGCATGTGCTGGAACCTGCAAATAGCTATGCAGGCCATCAGGAGGTATTTAGAAAAAAGCTAAATTAGGGAACAATGATATGTAAACTGCTTGGATTAATAGATATATCTACAATTTCTGTTGCATCAATTGGTTCACCGTCAATCTGAATTAGTTCTAAATCTGGATTGCTGATGGATGCTTTAGTGCATTGAATAATTTCATAGTGCATAGACTGGTCTATATCACCTACCAGAAGACGATATAAGATTCCAACTCCTTCCAGCTTTGGAAATTCTTTAATAATGCATATTTCAAATAGTCCATCATTGATAATTCCAGTGGGATTGATAGTTGCATTACTTCCAAAAGCATTAGCATTGGTAAATGCGATCATAAAGGCAGTGCCTTCAAATTCTCCATTATCAGTGACTACCTTGTATTGTTTGGGCTGATAGTCTGTAAATTCTTTTACTGTATTCCAGGCATATGTTGTAAGACCTCTTCCTTCATCTTTTGTAAACCTGTCTACAATGACTGCATTAAAACCTATATCTCCAATGTGTACACAAGGAAGTCCATTGATAGTAAGTGTATCAATGGTTTGAATCTGAAAGTTTTGGATTATGTGTAAGGCTTCTGTTGTTTCCTGAGGAATTTTCAGGTCTTTAGACAATCCATTGCCTGACCCCAATGGTAAAATGCCCATAGGAATAGGCTTCCCAATAAGTAGGTTTGCTACCAGGCTTACAGTCCCATCTCCTCCAACAGCTACCACTGCATCAGGGTGTTCATCTTCTATATATTTTAAGATAACTTTTTGATCATTTTTTTGATCAGCTGTGGTTTTGTAGATGGAAAAGTCGATGCGTTCTTCGTCACAAAAGACTTTAATAAGTAATTCGATTTCGTCCTTATCTATATTATCTCCTGAAATAGGATTAAATACTATAAGTAGTTTTTGGGGTTGCATGCAGGATTATTTGGTTTCGATAAACTTCTCGTGTTGTAAAAATTGCTCACGCCAGCTATCTGGTATAGCTACTGATTGATTGAGTTTATAGTTGTAAGTAACCATAACTGTGCCACCCTTAGCTATGAGTTTTTTCTGTCCATCTTTTTCATTGACTATTACTTGTTCCAGTTCAAAACTTTTAGTACCTATATGGGTACAGCGAATATACAAATACGGCTCGTCTAAAAAGAAAAGCGGCAGAATATAGTCTACTGTATTACGTGCGATGATAACACGCGTATCGACATCCCGATAGGGAATCTGAAGTGTTTCATGCAAATACCGTAAACGAGCTTCTTCAAAATACGTCAGATAGACAGCATTGTTTACGTGCTTCATTTCATCCATGTCTGACCAGCGCATTTGTATTTTCCAGCGAAAGCGAAAAGATGTCAGATAGTTTTCAAGATCAATTTGTTGTGGCATAGTTTTAAATTGGTGTCTGGAATAATGTTTGCTTTTGGATGCTTTTGATAGAGTTTTTATTTTATTTTTTGATTAATAACTTGGATATTGTTTCGAATAGTTGACTTAAATCAAAATTTCAATTATTATTCGCCAATAAATCAGATCGAGTATATGCTAGCTTACTTATAAGCAAAAAAGGCAATTTGGCCTGTCTATGATAAAAAATTCTAACCTTATTAATAATCAGTTATATGGCTTTTATATTTGATAGCTACCATACAGAAGGTTTTTTTGACGAGATGTTTGAAGTAGATGGCAAGGTAAGACCCCACTATGAATATTTCAAACAACAGATTGAAAATTTGCCAAAAGGAGAACTGCTTCAACGTCAGCATGCTGCTGAAAGAACGCTGATGCAAATGGGGATTACTTTCAATGTGTACCATAATGGAGAAGGTACTGAACGTATAATGCCTTTTGACATTGTGCCACGCATGATACGGGCTGATGAATGGGCTCGATTGGAGAGAGGGTTGAAGCAACGTATTACTGCATTGAATTTATTTTTAGATGATGTATATAATGATCAAAAAATTCTTAAAGATGGAATAGTACCTCGTGAATTGGTAGAATCGTGTAAAGGCTATTTAAAGCCATGTGAAGGAATAAATCCTCCCAAAGGTGTGTGGTGCCATATTACAGGTACTGATCTGATTCGTGGAGATGATGGTACATTTATGGTGCTTGAAGACAACCTAAGATGTCCATCTGGTGTGTCATATATGTTGGAAAATCGTGAAATTTCTAAGCATTCATTCCCTGAAATTTTTGAAAGACTACGTGTACAACCTGTATCCAATTATCCAACACAATTATTGCAGATGCTGCAATACATCTCCAATAATCCCTCTCCGACAGTAGTTGTACTAACTCCAGGACGTTACAATTCCGCTTATTTTGAACACTCATACCTGGCACAGCAAATGGGAGTAGAATTAGTGGAAAACAATGATCTTGTTGTCCATGATGGTTATGTGAAAATGCGTACTACCAAAGGTTTTCAGATTGTAGATGTGATTTACCGCCGTATTGACGATAGCTTTTTAGATCCAAATGTATTTAATCCAGAATCATTACTGGGTATACCTGGAATATTTGAAGTTTATAAAAAGGGTAGAGTTGCATTGGCCAATGCACCAGGAACAGGGGTGGCTGATGATAAAGTAATCTATGCTTATGTGCCACGTATTATTAAGTATTATTTGAATGAAGACCCTATAATCCCTAATGTTCAGACATATATTTGTGGAGAGGATAATGATATGCAATATGTTTTGGAGAACATTGACAAATTAGTAGTGAAGGAAGCCAATGAAGCAGGAGGATATGGAATGTTGATTGGACCGAAATCAACAAAGGCCCAACAACGGTTGTTCCGGATGAAAATTAAGCAGAACCCGCGTAACTATATTGCACAGCCAACTATATCCTTGTCTCGTGTACCTTCTATGGTTGAGAATCATTTTGAAGGCCGACATGTAGATTTGAGACCATATATTTTATATGGAGAAAATATTGAGGTGATTCCTGGTGGATTAACACGGGTTGCATTACGCAAAGGTTCGTTAGTTGTAAATTCTTCCCAAGGAGGTGGAAGCAAAGACACTTGGGTTTTGTACTAATTATGTCAGTTTCCGTTACTAACCATGGGCTGGAATAGATAGTCCATAGTTGTTTTATCATCTATACATTTTTTAACTGTACTTCTAATCAATGCTTTCAAGAGTCGCAAATTCTATCTACTGGATCAATCGTTATATTGAGCGGGCTGAAAATTATGCCCGTTTTATAGATGTTAATTTTCATTTGATGTTTGATCTGCCACCGGAGATATCTGAGCAGTGGGCTCCTCTGGTTATAACAATGGCAGATGATAAGCTCTTTAAAGAATATTTTGATGTTCCCACACGCGATAATGTGTTGAGGTTTATGACATTTGATATGCGAAATCCCAATTCGATCATATCTAACCTGTATAATGCAAGGGAAAATGCCCGTACCATTCGGGAGACATTATCAAAAGAAATGTGGGAGCATATCAATAAATCCTATTTGCGTGTAAAGGAGGCTTCTCATCACCAGATGGATTTGCTGGCATTGCAGGAGTTCTACAAAGAAATAAAGATGGGAAGCCAGCTGTTTTTTGGTATTGTAGACTCTACTGTAACACGTGGTGAAGGTTGGCATTTCGGGAGAGCTGGGCGTTTTCTGGAAAGGGCTGACAAAATATCCCGTTTTGTAGATGTCAAGTATTTCATTTTGTTGCCAGATACAAATCTGGTAGGCTCTCCTTTAGATATTTTGCAATGGTCATCTGTATTAAAATCTGCCAGTGCTTACAATATGTTTCGACAGCAATACAAAGAGATAACACCTGCAAATATTGTTGAATTCCTGGTTCTTGATAAGTTGTTTCCTCGTTCTGTGTTGCATTCTTTATTATATGCAGAAAGTTCCTTACGAGAGATTTCCGGAACCCCTTCAAGTATGCGTTATAGCAATGAAGCTGAGAAGAAACTGAGTCGTTTGCGTTCTGAAATTGAGTTTACCTCTGTTGACGAAGTTTTTGATAAAGGACTCCATGAATTTATTGATACATTTCAAATGAAAAACAATGAGGTAGGAGAGGAGATATTTCACACATTTTTTGCTATTAAACCCATTTAAAGGAAGTAATATAGTAATAAACACTTCTATTTTAGTAGTTTTGACAGGTAATTGTTTGAATATCAAACATCTGGTTCTAAGACAGATTTAATATTGAATTTTATGACTTTTTGTTTAGGTATAAAGGTAGAATCTGGATTAGTGGCAATTGCTGATACTCGTTTAACATCAGGAGCTGAATATTCTACAGGTAAAAAGGTATCAGTACATCAGTTTGGCAAGCATTCTATGTTTATTATGACTTCCGGCCTCAGATCTGTACGAGATAAAGCTATCACCTATTTTGATGAAGTAATTAAAGAACAGGATCGGAAATTTAATAGACTATATAAGGCTGTAAATGCTTTTGGAGAACAGGTAAAGCGTGTTGCGGGTGAAGATAAAGATTCATTATATCAATCCGGATTGTATTTTAATCTACATGCTATTGTGGGTGGACAATTGGAAGATGATGATGAACATAGACTATTTCTATTGTATCCGGAAGGAAATTGGGTAGAAGTTGGACCTGGAACTCCATTTGTAATCATCGGAAATACCAATTATGGAAAACCATTATTACATAGACAGTTGCGGTATGAAACTTCAATGAGAGATGCTTTGATGGTAGGTTTTCTTGCTTTTGATGCCACAAAAGTTAGTGTGAATGATGTAGATTATCCTCTTGATATTATTCTGTATGAAAAAGGAAGCTTTCAGATAAAGGACTGCCGGCTTGAAAGAGAGGAATTAAAAGAAACATCAAAAACATGGAGCGAATTATTGAAACATGCAATAGGCCAGTTGCCAGACGAATGGGTAGATAAAGTTTTTGATGTATGTGAACTACCCAAAGAAGAGTAATTGCTGGTATCTGATTCAAGTGACTATTCTTTTTTTGTTGATCTGAAATTCCTGAACTGACTCCTCTCATGCATTTTAAAGTTAACCACCAAACCTATTATACTTATTCAAAGATGGTTTACCTGGAGCCTCATATCTTATGTGTGCACCCTCCTACCTATCCTTATCAGACAATTTTCAATTTTACCCTAAACATAAATCCCGAGCCAGTTGTTTTCTCCCGGTCAAATGATATTGAAGGAAACTCCATCTATCTGGCTTGTTTTCAGGACCTGACGGATCATTTATTAATTGAAACAGAATTTGAAGTTCAGACATTTCGGTCAAATCCTTTTGATTATGTGTTGTATCCTTTTGAAACCTGTAATTTACCCTTTCATTATCCTGTAGAACTCCATCCCCTGTTAAAACCTTATTTAAAGCCTGACAACCGGAATTCTAAAATAGAAAACTTTGCATTGGAGTGTGTCGGCAAATCACAACAAAGTACGTTACGATTATTAATGTACCTCACTGAGACTATTAATCAGGATTTTGTCTATGAGTTTAATGAGTTTGGGTCTCCACGTAGCTCTGATGAAACATTACGACTAAAAAAAGGATCGTGTCGTGATCTGGCAGTTTTGATGATTGATATTTGTCGTATGTTAGGCATTGCGGCCCGGTTTGCCAGCGGATATTTTCTTGGTAATGGTACAAATGAATCTTATTTGCATGCATGGGTTGAAGTATATTTACCTGGAGCAGGGTGGAGAGGGTATGATCCTACCGAAGGGTTGGTTGTAGCCGATCAACATATTCTGCTTGCTTCTTCTGCTTATCCAAATCTGATCGCACCTGTTCAGGGCGTATTTCGTGGAGATGCTCGTTCATTATTAAGAAATAAGGTCTCTATTCAGCCCATTATTTGAACTTTATGTGTCTGAGCGTCTTTTTTTTATTTAAATTCCTCTAAGTAATCTCTTGCATTATGGTCTGACTTGCATCTTCACTAATGTTGTATCTGAAAATAATATGGATTTTAGTGAAAATGTAGGACTAAAGACAATAGATTTTCTTCTATACACCACAAAAAAACAATTTGTGCGGTTACAAATTTGCTCTTTATGAGAATAAAATATGATTTTATTTCTTTTATGTAAGAAATTTGTGATTTTTGCGGTAATATATTTTTTTGAAAGAAAGTGTCTGTACTTTATACAGGCATGAGTCTATTAAATTATTAAAAAAAATATTTATAGAAATTTTTTTATAGAATAATTTTTGATTCAATTTCCTGGTAATCAGACTGAATTTAATTCAAAAGGATAAATTATTTATTTGTTCTTTGATCTTTTATTATATCATTATACATGAAAAATCAATACTCGCTCAAACTTACTTCACTGCTTTTTTTGCTTTCCTTTTTAGGTTTTCAGGCCTTTGCTCAAAGTGCAAAGTCACTGGTTAAGAAAGGGGATAAAGCTCTTGACAAAGAGAATTACCACAAAGCTTTAGAATACTACAAACAAGCTAATACAAGTAATGGAGAAAATGCTGATGCATACTTTGGGCTTGGAGTAACCAATCTGCTACTATTTAATAATAAAGAATCTCTGGATTATTTGCGAAAAGCAAGAGAATTGGATGCTGATGTGGACAAACATTACTACTACTGGCTGGGAAGGGCTTTTCATGCTAATCTGCAGTTTGATTCTGCAGTTGCTTCTTATCGTGTATATCTGAACGATGAAATTGGAAAAAATGATAGTCGTCAGGATGCTGTAAAAACTCTTATTCTTCAGGCTGAATTTGGAAAGACTTATCTTAGCAGTCCAGTTGATTATCAGATTGTCAATCTGGGTACTGAGGTTAATTCTGAATATTCAGAGCACAGCCCTATGTTGACTAAGGATAAACAAACCTTGTATTTTACCTCTCGTCGCCCTGCTAATCCTTCTGAAATTACTCCTCGTGGTGATGGATGGGAGAATGTCTATACTACCAGCGGAAAAGGTAGTCATTGGAGTGGTGCTTCTTTATTAACCGGCCAGGTAAATGAAAGAAAGACACATACATCCAATGTTCAGCTATATGATAATGATGAGAAAATGTTGGTTTATAAATCCTCAAAATTTGGATCATTGTATGAGTCTGTATTAAATGGAGGGACTTGGTCAAAACCTAAACCTTTTGCCAAGTTTACTAATACACAGAAATTTGAGCCAGACGGATTTGTCATTAAAGATGGTAGTGTGGTATACTTTGCATCAAGTCTGGATAATAAAAACGGTAATCTTGATTTATGGATTTCTCGTCGCAAAGAAGAAGATACAACAAAATGGAGCGAACCTGAACGTTTACCTAACATTGTAAATACAGATGCTGATGAAGATGCTCCTTTTTTGTCTGAAGATGGTTTGACCTTATTTTTCTCATCCAGAGGCCATGACAGTATGGGAGGATATGATGTATATAAAACTACATATGAGCCATTTACCCGTACATGGAGTAAACCAATCAACATGGGGTATCCAATAAATACTCCTGGAGATGATATCTATTTTATTACTGATAGCACAGGGAAAAATGGATATATTACCTCCAATCGTCAGGGGACTATGGGTCAGGAGGATATCTACATGGTCAAAATGTATGATGATGTTGTGGTAAAAGGACAAGTTGTTATTAAAACTACAAAACGTCCGTTAGGTGATTATATTCTTAACTTTGATTCCCAGCGAAAACTAGGTGTAAAAGGTAGTGCTTTATCGGGTGCAGATGGTAACTATTCTTTAAAACTTCGTTCCGGACACACTTATACTGTAGAAGTAAGAAAACAAAATGGAGAAGTAGTATTAACAGATGATGTTGAGATTCCAATGGCGGAAAGCGAAGGAGCTGAAATAGTAAAAAACTTTGAGATAGATATTCCTGATACCATTCGTACTGCTGCCGGCCAACGAATTGTACTACAAAATTTAAATCTTGTTCGTGTTAAATATGTGGAGACAGATTCTCTGCTTATCAATGGCGAAGTAAGAGATAATGCTGGTATCCTAGCTGGAGCTCTTGTGGAGATCAGAGAGGAAAGTAGTAATAAACCTTTCCTGTCAACAAAAACAGATGCTAATGGGGTATATCATTTTGGATTTATACCAGGAAAACAAACAAATTATGTAATTGAGATTACTCAGAAAAATTACTTCCCATATTTGGTTGTGTTAAATTATCCAAGTCCTGGTAATACAAATAAGTTTGTAACAGATCAGGATTTAACTTCTGTGGCATTGAATCAGGTCGATGTACGTTCTGTACTTACCTATGCATTCCCTATTGACATAAAAGAAGGAGCTAAAGCTGTATTGGGTGGGGTTTACTTTGATTTTAATAGTGCAGATCTGCGCCCTGAAAGTAACTTTGCGCTGGATAAGCTTTATGAGTTTTTAAAGCGTAACCCACGAATCATTATGGAGATAGGCGGTCATACAGATAATTTAGGTACAGCATATGTGAATAAATTTTTATCTCAGAAACGTGCTCAGGCAGTAGTTAATTATCTGATTAAAAAAGGTATAGATAAGAAGCGCTTGACTGCTGTCGGCTATGGATTTACACAACCTATCACTACAAACGATCACGAGTTGAATGGTCGGGATGTAAACCGTCGTGTAGAAGTGAAAATCCTGAGAAAATAAATAATAGTATTGGACATTGAATAAAAGTACCACTCAAAAGGTGGTACTTTTATTTTTGCCAGTAATGTGTTTTAGTGGTATAATTATAAATTGATTAATTGAAATTTTAATGAAAGATTTATCATCTGAATTTGAGTTTGCTGCTGTACGTAGTAGCGGCCCGGGAGGACAGAATGTTAATAAAACTGCATCTAAGGTCGAGATTCGTTTTAATGTAGATAACTCCTCACTACTAACAGAGGCGGAAAAGCAGAAGATCAAAGAGAAGTTAGCAAATCATATTACCAATGGTAGCGAGATCATTATTACGGCTCAGACAGATCGTAGTCAGCTAAAAAATAAAGAGACTGCTATTAAAAAGTTTTATAGACTTCTGGAGAAAGCTTTTGTGACTCCAAAGCCAAGAAAAGCTACCCAACCAAGTGCTGCATCTAAAGAAGTTCGTCGTGAAAAAAAGCGTCGCCAGGCAGATAAAAAAGCCCAGCGACAGAAAAGAGAATGGGAGTAAAAGGTATATGACTGCTTATTTTAAAGCTGGCCAGGTGTAGTTTTTATTCCATAAATAGAAATCTTCAATTTCTTTGCCATGTGAACCGAGCCAGTCCTGAACTTCTTTACTTGGGTTACTTGCCTGTATAATGTACATGAATGTAGTGACCATTGATTTATTTTGCATTTCTGCAAAATAAGGAACATAGTATTGCCAGTAAAAGCCTGTTTTTTTATCCTGATTAGACCCAAGCATAGAGAAAAAAGTACCTAGTTGAAAATTAAGTTTGTCAAGACCTGTAAGTTCTTTTTCTTCAGCTTTTACTTCTCCACCCATACTGCTTAGTATCAATTCTTCTGCAAAAAAATCATTTTCTTTGGGTTTATCGCTAGATAGGTTTTTGAGTGCATCTACTGTAATGGTTATTTCTCTTTTATCAGTTGAGGCTGGCATTAGTATTTCCTGTAATATCTGCCAGTTTTGAGCTGAACGCTTGCTTTCCGGTTCTAGAACTAGCATTCGCATCAAAGCCAGCAGGGCAGGAACTTTATTGGCTCTTAGTAGAATCCTGCCAATCATATTATGAGAACCAGGATGATTAGGCTCTAATACAATGGCTTTCTGAAAGTTTTCTAGTGCTTCTTCCTGCTTTTCTTGCTGGGCTAGTGAAATTCCCTTATTAAAATACAACAGATAATGATCCGGGAATCTCTTAATTCCTTGATCATAGATCTTTATGGCTTCTTTTCCTTTGTCTAATTGATCAAGCGTATTGCCATACAAAACATATGTGAGTTGAAGCGTTGACTCATTCTGGCAGATTTTGATCAGTTTTTTAGCTATTTCTATTGCTTCTTTGCTTCGATTAAGTGAAGATAAGGAAAACGCTTTTTCATATAAAGCTGTGTAATTATCGGGTTCTTCTGTTAATGCCGCATCATACTTTTGAATAGCTTCTTCGTATCTTCCTTCATCATGTAAGGCAATCCCTTCTTTTAGAAATTGTGAGGCTTTCTGTGGATTCTGAGCTTTCAATGAAAAAATACTCAAAACAGATAAGAAAAGTATACAGATGTGTTTCATATAATATGCTTGATGTTTTTCATATGATGAAAAAGAAGAAGCTTTTCCATAAGCTATATTTCTGTTTTTAGCTTTTGCTTCTTCCGTAGATAAAGATTCAGATAACATAGTATTTTTGCAGGCTAATTTGACTTCTTATTCAGTTATGATGCTTGTTTTCTATACTATAGGTATTTACTTAATGGGTGCACTTATCCGTATTGCTGCTTTGTGGAATAAGAAGGCTAGACAATGGGTAACGGGACGAAAAGACATTTTTTCAAGTTTACATGCATCTTTTGATGAAAACACCCATCCTATAGCCTGGTTTCATTGTGCTTCGCTGGGAGAGTTTGAACAAGCCCGACCTGTAATTGAAGGATTTCGAACTAAACATCCACACTATCGTATTTTATTAACCTTCTACTCACCCTCTGGATATGAAATACGAAAAAACTATGAGTATGCTGACTGGGTATTTTATCTTCCCTTAGACACCGCCAGTAATGCTAAACAGTTTATTAAAACTGTCCGACCTACCATCGTATTCTTTGCAAAATATGAGTTTTGGCATTATTATCTGACAGAGCTGCGGAATCGAGCTGTTCCAACCATACTTTTCTCTGCAATATTTCGTCCAGATCAGGCATTTTTTAAATCGTATGGCCAGTTTTTTAGAAATATGCTTACATGCTTTACTCATATCTTTGTTCAGAATACAAGCTCGCTGGCTTTATTAAAAGATATTGATTTACAAAATGTCTCAGTGGCAGGTGATACTCGTATTGATCGGGTAAGTAAGATTGCAGAAACGAAGAAAGATATTCCATTGGCTGCCACATTTAAAGCAGACCATCCGTTGCTGATTGTAGGGAGCGCCTGGCAGGGTGATCTGGATCTTTTAACAGGCTATCTGAATCAATATACTAAGCCACTTAAGATACTAATAGCTCCACACGAGATAAAAGAAGAAACTTTACAAAGTATTGAATCATCTTTTACAAAAAAAACTATACGTTTATCAAAAGCTGTAGATAATTCTATTGCTACATATGATGTTCTTTTAATTGATAGTATTGGCCTTTTGTCTTCTTTGTATCAGTATGGAGATTTTGCGTTTATAGGTGGAGGATTCTATGATGGGATTCACAGTATACTAGAACCTGCTGTTTTTGGAATGCCGATTTTTTTTGGACCTAATTATAAGAAGTTTCAGGAAGCATTTGATTTGATTGAAGAAGGTGGTGCATTTTCTGTTAGAAATACAGCTGAGTTTATTCCCATTTTTGAAAAGCTGTATTCAGATGCTATCTTACAAAAAGAGGTAAGTGATAGAGTACAGATGTATATTCGAAAAAAGTTAGGAGCAACTGAGAAAATTCTTAAAGAAATAGATTTCCTGTGTTGAAGTATAATAAACCATTTAGATAAGTTATATATTTGTTTGTGAAGATATCTCCTGAATGTCAGGTTGATATGTGTGTTTCTATTTTTTACATCTTACAAATTGATAATACCAGCTGTAGTTTATTGTGAATTTCGCAATGGTTAGAGCCTGTTAACTAATGGTAAAAAAGTTGTTAAAAGCCAACACTTCAAATTCTGTCTCTACTTCGGTTTCTGTTTTTTTTCCAAATCTGAATGGCATTCGTTGTATTGCATCCCTATTAGTATTGTTCCATCATATGGAAATACTTAAGGCATTTTTTGGAATGAAAAACTTTTCCGAGAATATATTTATTGCCAGAATAGGAGGATTAGGAGTAGTTCTTTTCTTTGTATTAAGTGGTTTCTTAATTACATATCTTTTATTAACTGAAAAACAGAAGCATTCCCATATAGCTATCAAGTCATTTTACATGCGTCGTATACTACGTATCTGGCCATTGTATTACCTGGTTGTTATACTTGCTTTTCTGGTTTTACCACGCTTCGATTTTTTTTATATCCCTCATCTATCTGATAATTTATTAACAGATTTCTCTCTCAAGCTTACTTTATATCTGCTTATTCTTCCTAATGTAGCTTCAGTAGTGACAAGTACTGTACCCTATGCCGGGCAGGCATGGTCTGTTGGTGTTGAGGAACAGTTTTATCTTCTTTGGCCAATCATTCTAAGCAAAACACAGCACTACCTTGAGGTTTTATGTGCAATTATTGTAGTGATTGTAATATTCTCCAATGGCTTTATTGGTGATGGACTTATTACACTGGGACATTATCTACATATTTCGAATCCAGATTGGTATACTTTGTCTACTATTGTTACAAAATTTTTTAAGGACTTGCGGATTAGTTGTATGGCGATTGGCGGGATTGGAGCTTACGTATTATTTTTTAACAAAGAAGAGATTTTGAAAATCTTGTTTTCAAGAAGTGTTCAATTATTTACATATGCAGTTCTAGTTCTTTTATTACTACGTGGGACTCCAGTAAGCCAGGAATTTTATGCTGTGTTGTTTATTATTTTTATTCTGAATATGGCTGCTAATACCAATCGTTTATTTAGTCTGGAAAATTCTATAATCAATTATTTGGGAAAAATATCTTTTGGGTTGTATATGTGTCATAATATTGCCATTGTTATAGCAATTCGTGTCTTTCTATATTTTTTCTCAACAGTGGATAATTTATTCCATCATTTGATTCTTACAGGGATGGTATTTAGTATCGCTATTATTATTGCGGCCTTATCATATCATTGCATAGAAATACGATTTATGAAATTGAAATTGTATTTTACCCGAAGTTAGTATTACTGCATTATAAATGCTTATTGACAAAATCAGATACTTATTTCACTTCCTTAGTAGAATTCCCGACATTTGTGGCAAAAAAGAATAGCTAATGCCTGAAGGAATTGTAATGCGATCAACCGGATCATGGTATGAAGTTCGTACGGATGACCATCAATTGTTAAAATGCCGTTTGAGGGGAAAGATAAAGCTTAAGGATATTAAGATAAATAATCCTATTGCTGTGGGCGATAAAGTAGTATATGAGTATGAGCCAGGTCTTGCTACAGGGATCATTACTGAAATTTTACTAAGAGAAAACTATATTATTCGTCAATCAGTACACAAATCGGCTTTTAGCCATATTCTTGCTGCTAATATAGATCAGGCTATTCTTATAGTTACTCTTACATTCCCAAGAACTTCTCTTGGATTTATTGATCGGTTTTTGGTTACAGCAGAGAGTTTTAGAATACCTACTGTGTTGATTTTTAACAAAATAGATTTGCTGGAAGAACAGGGAAGGACATACCAGAAGGATTTGATTTCTTTATATGAAGGATTAGGCTACAAATGTATAGAAACCTCAACCTTAGATAATATCAATCTTGATGAATTTCATGCAACAATCCGCCATAAGAAAAGTTTATTGTCTGGACATTCTGGAGTAGGAAAGTCGTCTTTAGTCAATAGTGTTAATCCCAATCTGAAACTGAAGACTAATGAAGTGTCTACTTTTGCCAATAAGGGAGTACATACTACTACCTTTGCAGAAATGTTCGAGATAGAACCTGATACTTTTATTATAGATACTCCGGGTATTAAAGAATTGGGTTTGGCGGATATAGAATCATGGGAGATCAGCCATTATTTTCCTGAGATGCGTGATTTACTTGGTGAATGCAAATACCATAATTGTACCCATACTCATGAGCCAGGTTGTGCAGTACTTGAAGCTGTAGAAGCAGGCAAGATTGCTGAAAGCAGATATATCAGCTATTTGAGCATGCTTCAGGGAGACGATAATCGTAAATAATCGCTTATTTCCTGTTATTTTTACAGGAAATTCATAAACTTTGTGTGCAATGATAGTGGAAAGTAACTTTTGGTAAGGATTTTCGTAGTATAGAATACCTGTCTATTTAAAATCTCGCTCTTTTATCTTATGGAGCAGCCCCTGGTAACTGTAATCTGTCTGTGCTACAATCAGGAATGTTTTGTAGGAGATACTCTATTATCTGTATATCAGCAAACCTACTCTGCCATTGAACTGATAATTATTGACAATGGAAGTACGGATGATAGTGTATCCAAGATTGAAACTTTCCTGGAAATATGTCCTCATGCGATATTCATTCGGCTGAATACAAACCAGAATACAGCTATTGCTTTCAATCAGGCACTCAGTCACTCCTCTGGCAAGTATATCATTCACATTAGCGGAAATCATATTCTGGTCCCTCACAGAGTAGAAAGGCAATTAAATGCTTTTTCTAAATTGGATAAACGATATGGAATAGTCTATTCAGATGCGGAATTATTAAATGAACAGCTTGATCATATTGGGTTCTGGTATGAAAGGAACAGTGAAAATAAGCAGTTCAATGAAGGAAATTCTGGAAATGTATATGCCTCATTATTCAGGAAAAAATATATTTGTAGTGCCTCTATGATGGTTGCCCGGGTAGTTTATAAAACCCTGAATGGCTATGATGAATCATTGGAGCATGAAGAGTTTGATTTCCAGGTTCGTTCTGCTAAAAAGTATTATTACTATTATCAGAACGAAGCCCTTACCAAAATAAGAATTTGTGGAGATATACTGAATGACCGAAACTACATTCACGCTCATCTGCTATCAATATTAAAAGGATGTCAGCATGCTTATCGTCTGAATTCTTTTGATAAAGAAAATCAGGCACTAGCGATTTGCATACGTCGTTATTTACTTCAAGCCTTATTTACCGATAATCGGGAGCTTGTACATAAATTTGGACAACTTCTCTCAAAAATTACTGAACTCACCCGTTTAGACCACCTTTGGCTTGGTTTGGCCAAAAGCAGACTCCCTTTATTTATTTTTTATCGTCAATATCTGCGATTAAAAAAGCCTGTGATTGTATTTTAGCTCTACTAGTTGGATGTAAAAGGAATAACAACCTTGAAACTAATGTTTCTACCCATATTATATACCCCTGTTCTCCCTGTAGCCATATTTTTATCCAGGTATTTCAGACGACTTTGATGTGACTGATAGGCTATATCAAATACGTTATTTACAGATAAATAAACAGAACACAATGTTTGTCGTCTTTTTGTTGTTAAATCGCCACCAATACCTATATTGACGATTTGATATCCTGGGGTGCGTGTTTCTGTATTATATGCCTTCAAATAGTTATTCTGTGCCTGATATAATTCAAAGTCAATGGTTGCATATAGATTTTGAAAGTATGAATGCCAGCGATCTTTACTTACTTTTAACTGAGTAATCCATCGTGGAGCAGGCATAAAAGGTAAGTTTTTCCCATCTTCACTACTGGCAGATAGATTTTCTCCAAATACACTGGAGTAATTTTGGGTAACACTAAACCATCTGGCAGATTGAGGATTAAAGGTGGCAGTTGCTTCAATTCCTCGTAAGCGGGCATTGCCCTGAGTGTATCTGAATACAGGAATTGAACCTTGTACCAGTGAGTCAGTTCCATTCTGTGTTTGAACTCGTTCAGAAAATGTATAGTTGCGAATAGAATTTTGGAAAAAATTTACATCCACATACAAGTTTTTGTTTTCATAGGTGAAGCCAATATCACCTTGATAGGCTACTTCTGGTATTGCTTTCAGATTACCTATTTCATAACGAAACGTTCCGGCATGAACACCGTTAGAGGAAAGTTCCGGAACTGTTGGTGCACGAAAGCCTCTGGATATATTGGTTCGTATCAGGAGTTGATCATTGATAGTGTAGACACCACCCAGACTGGCAGATATGTTTTGATATCTTTTCTCCAATCCACTGAATCTTTCAGAGTTTACTCCTTGTGGAGTAACCTGGAAGTTACCTGTAGAGTCGATATATAATTTGCCAATAGTAAGTGTCCTTGAATCATATCTTATTCCTCCACTAATTTTCAGTTTTTCAAAGTTGCGCTTACCAAATATAAAAAGGCCATTGTCAAATAGATTATAGTTTGGATATAATACCTGAAATCCATGGTTGTCTAATTGTTGATACATACCATTAGAACCTACATTTACTTCCCAAAGTGTAGTAGGAGCTAAATTGTATCGAATGTCATAATAATACGTATGCAGATAAAGGCTTAATTGAGACTGCCAGGGACGGGTTACATCCCCATATTCATTTCGGCGATTTTGAGCATAACTGATAGTTGCAGAAAGCGAAGCTTTATCATTGAGATTGAAGAGGCTGCTCCAAGCGATTTTACTATTTATAAGCTCCTGGGAATTGTAAGGAATAAAACTTCTGCTCTTTAATTCTTCCTGAGTTACGGTTCTTGTACCTGTACTATCGTCTGGTAGAATAGTCGCTGTAGTAAAATGGCCGTTACTATCGCGTGTACCATTTATAATATTAAATTTTTGGAATGATCGTAGAAAGTAGATTCTGGAATACCCCCATTTTTTACTTAAACCTATAGATCCATTGATATTAAAAGGCTCTGAAAAGTTAGAAGCATATACAATACCATCATAACGGTTTCTATAGTTTTGAGAAGATTTTGTAGATGTATGCAAATGCCAGGTGACACCATTTTTATTTCCTGAAATTTGTACGGATGTTCCTATCAGCCTATGATTGGTTTGATAATTGGTTAGTATACGTCCTGTTATTTTTCCTTCTTCAACAGGACGTGGTGATAGCATAGATACAACTCCCCCTAATCCATCTGAACCATACATAAGTGAACCTGCTCCCCGAATAATTTCATAACGATCAATGGAATACTCATCTATCTGAATACTATGTTCCTCTCCCCATTGATTATCTTCCTGGCGTACTCCATCATGCATAGTGATAACCCGATTAAATCCCAGGCCTCTGATAATAGGTTTGCTTAATCCTATACCTGTAGATACTTGTGACATACCTGGTAGTTTAGCAACCGCATCTACTAAGTTGGTTGAGGATTGTTGCAGGAGCTTTGCTTGACCAATAGCTACAATTGGGATAGGACTTTCTTTTATGATGGTTTTAGTAGATGATCCTGTTACAATCACTTCTTCTAGTGTTTGAGAGGTGCTTTCCATAACAAAGTTGATATTTTGATCACTTTGTATGTCTGCTTTGGCTAGAATAGTCTTATAGGATACACTACTGATCTGGATCGTGTAATAGCCTTTCGGAAGCCTGTTTATTCGATATTTTCCATTGGCATCCGTTGTTGCTCCAATCTGTAGCTGTGGTATATAGATAGTAGCACCCACCACAGCTGTGCTATCATTCTGATGAATAATTGTTCCTTGTAGCGAATATTGTGCCCATGTGGTACAATAGCATAACGAAAGGATAAGGATAGTATATATTTTTTGCATAGATACGACAGATTGTTTTGTGGTATTTTGTTTAGTAGGTTGAATTTATTTCAGACAACGCTACTATTTTATTTTATGCAAATGTATATATTATTTTAATTAATTGAAAAGTAATTTTAGGTGAGACTAAATTTTTTATTCTGTGACTACTGCATTACGGATAATATAAATCATCTTTTCTGGATCTTGGCTATTAAGTATCAGAGTACCACGAATTCTAATAGGGTCTTCTGATTGTTTAACAGGAGAATGGGCTTCAACTTCTACTACCGTTTCTGGGCCTCCTACACCACAGAAGAAACAAGCATTCAGTGGGAGAGAGGAGAGTGCAAAATGTTTTGACCAACGTGTTTGCTCAAATGGGTAGATGTATCCTGTTATTTCTACAGACTTTCCCTGTAATGCTTTGACACGGTCACCAAATTGTGGTGTGTAGTAATCATCCCGTAATCTGAATTTTACATCTGATAATATCTTCCACGTTTCTGAAGAAATAGAAGTATTATTCTGCTTGTTCTGGGCTTGTAACAAAGAGCAAATAGTGATAAAGATCAGAAATAAGATTAATTTATGCATATCTAACTTGTCAGAAGGGTTGATGAATGACAAATTTAGATATTATTTGCAATGATGTTGCAAATTTATTGATGCAAACAATTAACCAGATTTAAAAAATAGTAGATCGGGCAAAGAAAAAACATAGGGCTTTTCATTACCTTTGACTGTTTTTTTACAACCCATTTGATTACAGGTGGGTTTATTCTATATAATCTGCAATTTTACTTAATTATGATCCTTTCAGGGCTGGAAATACGTAAGCAATTAAATAAAACCATCTTTATTGAGCCTTACAGTGAAACCCAACTTAATCCAAATAGTTATAATTTAAAATTACATCATGAGTTGTTGGTATACGATGGACCTGAGCTGGATATGCGGAAGCCTAATCCTGCAAGTAAATTGGTAATACCTGAAGATGGATTACTATTAGAGCCAGGAAAGCTTTATCTGGGACGTACTATAGAACACACAAGGACAGATGCCTATGTTCCTATGCTGGAAGGACGTTCTTCCATTGGTAGACTTGGCTTATTTGTACATGTTACAGCAGGATTTGGAGATGTTGGTTTTAATGGCTTCTGGACATTAGAAATGTTTTGTATACATCCATTGCGTATTTATGCAGGCGTTGAGATATGTCAGATTTTCTACCATGCTGTAGAGGGTGAATATGAAGTCTACTCTAGTGGGAAATATCAGAATAATCAGGGGATACAGCCAAGTCTGCTTTATAAAGATTTTGAAAAGAAATAAAATAAAAAAGCCTGTGACAAATCAATCATCACAGGCTTTTTTATAGCTATAGCAAAAGGTTATTATTTTTCTATTCCAAGTAATTCAACTTCAAATATAAGCAGGCTATTAGGAGGCATTTCTGCACCTCTTCCCTGATCTCCATAGCCAAGTTCAGGAGAAATGAATACTTTCCATTTTGAACCTACTTTCATCATTTGCAGTGCTTCAGTCCAGCCTTTAATTACTTGTTGAACACCAAAAACGGCTGGTTCACCACGATCTACAGAGCTATCAAACTTTTTGCCATCCAGGAATGTACCTGTATAGTGTACCTTCACACGATCAGTTGGTTTTGGATAGGGGCCTGTACCTTCTTTCTGAACTATATATTGTAGGCCAGTTCCTGTAGTTACTACTCCAGGTTTTGTTTTATTTGCAGCTAAAAAATCATCTGCCATTTTTTTGTTTTCAACAGCTTTTTGTTTGTTTTTCTCTTCCATTTTCTGTCTCATAGATTGAAAATAGCTTTGAAGGATACCTACAGATTGCATTTCGCTTAGTAATAAAGTATCTTTCTTTTCCAGTACAGAGCGTAAACCATGCAGTAATAATTCAGTATTTAATGAGTCTATCGGTTGAGAGTTTACACTACTTCCTATATTTACCCCAATTGAATAACTTACTGAATCAAGATAGTTTTTCAATTGAGGCTTAGGTGGTGTTACAGGCAATGTTGCTTCTGTTTCTCCTTTGCCCTTTTTCTTCTTCTTCTCTTTCTTTTCTTTTTGGGCGTATGTAATTCCCGAAATCAGACTTAGTAATAATAACAGAATTGAAATTCTTTTCATAGCAGTAAAAGCAAAGTAGCACGACATTGCGTGCTACTTTGCGTTAGTTTGTTTTAAAATTATTTTTTCCCTTTATATACTTTTAAAAGTTCAACTTCAAATATCAGTACTGAATTTGGTTCGATACCACTTTGTGGTGGTGGTTGCATTCCATAGCCTAAAGAAGATGGCACATACAGTTTATATTTAGAACCTTCAGTCATCAGTTGTAAACCTTCAGTCCATGCAGGAATTACACCATTCAATGGGAATTTAACGGCTTTGCCATGGTCGTATGAACTATCAAATTTCTTACCATTAGTCAGTGTTCCTGTATAGTGTACTTCTACAGTATCTGTAGCAACAGGTTTTACGCCAGTACCTTCTTTGATTACTTCATATTGTAATCCTGATGCTGTTGTTTTTACGCCAGACTTTGATTTATTGTCTGCAAGAAATTTCTCACCTGCTTTTGCATTTGCTTCAAACTTTTTGTTTTGTTCTTTCTCTATATATGAGTTAATCATCATTTGCATTTGCATATCACTCATTTTCACGCTGTCACCTTTTAATGCACTCAACATGGCACTTTGAAGTACTTCAAGGTTAAACAGAGTATCAGCTCCATTATCCTTAAAACGTTTTCCCTGCATTATACCTAGTGCATAGCTAGCTGAGTCTTTGGCATTTTTCAATGAAACAGATCCTGAGCTAAATCCGGCTTTGTTGTTGTTACATGAAGAAAAGAAAACACCACCCGCTATCAGCATAATGGCGATCATATTGTTTTTTTTCATTTAAAAGAAAGGTAAAAGATATGGATTGATAATATTCTTGATTTCTGTTCAGTACAATATTTTCCCAATAGCCATGAAGATGCCGCGAAATTACAGCATTTTTTCGATTATCCTCACATAGGAGATGTTTTATCAGATATTTTGTAATGTCATAAATCTCCTGTTGGCATACAGTACTGTGTTTATCAAATGCAAAAGATCTGTTTATTGATTCATTTGTGCCAGTAAGTATAACACTGCCATACGAACAGACACTCCATTCTCTACTTGTTGTAGAATGATTGAATGTTGAGAGTCTGCTGCATCACTGGTAAGCTCTACACCCCTGTTGATAGGACCTGGGTGCATAAGAATAATTTCTTTATTTAATGAATCAAGTAGATTTTTATCTATGCCATAGTACAGGCTATATTCTCGCAGAGATGGGAAATATTTGATTTGCTGACGTTCCAGTTGTATACGAAGCACATTGGCTACATCACACCATTGTAATGCTTTTCGAATATCATATTCTACTTTTATACCCAGTTCCTGAATATATTTAGGTATAAGTGTAATAGGTCCGCAGACCATTACTTCTGCACCTAGTTTTTGTAGACAGAATATATTGGATAAGGCAACACGTGAGTGAAGAATATCGCCAATGATAGCTATTTTCTTTCCTTCCAGACCTCCCAGTTTTTCCCGAATTGAAAATGCATCCAGTAAAGCTTGTGTTGGATGTTCGTGAGTGCCATCACCTGCATTGACCACATTTGCTTTGATATGTTTTGATAGATAATGAGGTGCTCCTGGACTGGAATGGCGCATTACTATCATATCTACTTTCATTGCCAGAATATTATTCACCGTATCCAGCAATGTTTCTCCTTTTTTTACAGAGCTGCCTGAAGATGAAAAATTGATTACATCTGCAGATAACCGTTTTTCTGCTAATTCAAATGATAATCTTGTTCTGGTTGAATTTTCAAAAAAGACATTGGCAATCGTTATATCCCGTAAAGAAGGTACTTTTTTGATAGGTCGGTTGATTACTTCTTTAAAGGTATCAGCCGTTTCAAAAATCAGTTCTATATCCTCACGTGTGAGGTCTTTGATTCCAAGTAAGTGTCTGACACTCAGTGAAGGCATCGCGTTAATTATAAAGTTATACTAAGAAATTATAAAACAAGCTATCTTTTTACTACAAAGGATAGGTGGGTTTTCTATGCGGGTATATCCTGCGTATCTACTAACCATATTGCATTTTCTGTGGCTCCTTTCTCTGTCCACTCCACCAAAACACGTTGAGACAGAATTGTATTTACATGTTGGCCAACATAATGTGGCTCAATAGGTAAGTCTCTACTGTATTTTCTATCAATTAAAACCAACAATTCTACTTTACGCGGCCTTCCAAAGGCAATCATTGCATCCAGCGCTGCCCGTATAGATCGGCCGGTAAACAAGACATCATCAATCAGAATGACTTTTTTATTTTCAATAATAAAAGGCACATGGGTTGTATTTGCAAGAAGAGGGGTTTCCCGCCTGCGAAAGTCATCTCTATAAAAAGTAGTATCCAGATATCCTGTTGGTACTTCTTTGCCAGTTAATTCCTGTAACTTGCTTTGTATGTGCTTGGCTAGAAATGTACCCTTGGGCTGTAAACCCAGAATGACTGACTGCTCGAAAGTGTCATGGTTTTCAATGAGCTGCTGGCACAAACGTGTGATAGTGATGTCCAGCAAACGACTATCTAAAATTAGTCTTTTATGCATGGGGTTGTAAATATGCCTGCAAAGATAAAAACGATTTCGGATTTCAGTTTCGCATACTGGAATTTTTTACAGATTATTCTAAAATGTGCTTATTCAGATAAAGGAGATCCCTCTTATCATGTATTGATAGAGTCTTAGTAAATAATGATTGCCCGGATAAACAAAAACCCCGTCTCAAAGAGCGGGGCTTTTGCGATTATTAGGTCATTCTCAGCAGATTTTTATCCAATTCGACGTTGTAATTCCTGTAATTGATCTTTCATTTTGGCTAGTTCCAATTCTACTTCATACAAGAATCCTTTAACTGGTTGCATATTCATATGGGCTTTTACCTTCCATATTTCCTTGACATCTTTGGTAGCTATCGAATAGGTTGGATAGATGGAATTATCAGATTGCAGGTAAAGTTTTTGTGAATCTTCCACATATTCCACTCGTTTTACTACCACACTTTCTTTGGTATCAGATACTACCACATACATTTCTCCACTTCTGATATCTTTCAGTTTTTCAGTAAATTCACAAACCAGCCAATCACCTGTATGCAAAGTGGGTTCCATACTTTGCCCTGTTACCTGAAAGGCTCGAAATGTGCCATTTCTAAACTCTACGCTAGGAATAGAAAAGGCTGGCAGATTACGAATGTATTCTGGTTCAACACATCCCTGCATATATCCGGCGGCGGCTTTAGTGCTAACCATCAGTATATTATCAGTACCTTCCTGGTTGACTGTAACTGCAAATGGCTGAATAATACGCTCAGTTTGAGTGATAACACGTTCTACTACATTTCCTTTACTTGTGTCTTTATCCAGACGTAATTTTTCATTTTCTCTTTCAAGTTCTTTCCGTTTGCGGTATAGATCATCATTGGTTTCTTCAATTAACTCAATACGAGCCTTTAGCATATCATTTTCAGCCTGGATACGTTGCCAGTCGCGATTAGTAGATTCGCTTGTTCCCAGAAAAGAGTTGGTTGATAGAATACGTTGTGCTGCTGGCGTAGGAGGGGTAGTATTTAGAAACATTTCACCTTCACCATGATATAACCATTGTTTATTAAGATTAGGAAATATTTCTACCAGCTTTTCCAATACTGCTGTGCTGGGCAGATTCTTTCCACTTTCAATCTGAGAAATACTGGATTGGGTAATCTCCAGCTTCTCTCCAAACTCTTGCTGATTTAATCCTGCTGCTTTGCGCAATTGTTTAAAACGTTGCGCATATGTTGAAAAAGGTGTCATATATTATAATAAGGACAAAGTTACACTGATATTTCTTTCGCTGTAGTAATAATTTTCGAATGCAATAATAATTAAAATAAATTATTTATTCCTATTTTTTAGTGATAAAAATTATTTTACCTCAAAAATAAGAAATTTTGTTTTTAATGTTTATTTCTTTTAATTATATTTGTAGCGGTTTAAATGGTTTGATTATAATAAAGAGAGATAATATGTTTATACCTGCTATTACATCCAGACCTTCTGTATCTCAGTCCCTGGTGAAAGAATTGCGTAATGATGTATGTCCCAGACGTATATATGGTGCTTATGTTTTAGGACTACCAACAGTGCCTACAGATAGTCAGTTGAGAGGGATTTACTTTGAATATAAACTCACTGGTTCATGTGGTAAATCGGGCATTCCACCTATAGAGCCTTTGCAGAAAACAGGTAAGCGCTATGTGGATTTTGAGCGACTAGATGGACAGGCTCAATTTATACGAGAAGAACTCTTTCCATATTATGGTATAGAAATATTGGATACGGATGTTGTGATCGCAACTGAGTTTACGCATCCTGATACGGACGAGATTGTTACTGTAAAATGCCGTCTGGATGTTTTGGCACGAGTAAATAATAAACTGGCAGTAATTGATATCAAGGCGACTGGAGATGTAGCAAATGGAGGATGGCGCAATCCGATAGGACTTGATCATACACAGGCTTATTTCTATATGTGGGCTTTATATCAGTCGAAGGAGCTTAATAGTGAGGGTGTTATGCCTGAGTTTTATTATGTAGTAGCTGATTGGTCTCCACGTAGTGATTATGAAGTAATTAAAGTTGAGTGGAATAATGGAAGTTTTTGGGAGGTACGACATGCCGCAACAGAAGCATTTGATAAAATGAAGAGTATGGAAGAGCAGGGGTTTCCTGCCAAACCATCTTATCAACAGTGTCAGTCTTGCCCGTTCCAACATTCCTGTGCAGATAAGAAACAATTTAAAGAAGTGAAAGTGATCTGGTAAAAATAGAGACTTTATTTCTGAGCAGAAAATAGTTGACAACCTTCTCTTTTGTTATTTTTCATCCTTGTTCGAAAACTCCATTAACCCTGTTGATGGAGTTTTTTTATTGTTATATATCATGTCTTATCATCATATTTTATAAAGTACTGAAGTTGAGATGATAATAAATATCTTGAAAATATTTTTAATAATTATTTTGGATAATATGATATTTGATTATATTTGTACTATAAATAATATCGCAAATAACGAATAAAACTATGAATCTTATCACAATCATTGGCGGTGGTTCAGGTACAGGCAAGAGCTACTCACTACATAACTTAGGCAAAGATGCGGTTGTATTAAATGTTGAACGCAAAATGTTGCCCTTTCAATCTAAGGGATTGGTAAATGTACCGATCAATTCTACTTTCAAACTGTTTGAAGCAATTAACCGGTTACGTGATAATGATGAGTTTAGAATAATAATACTGGATTCGTTCTCTGAATTCTGTGATATTCTTTTAGCTGAATGTAAAAATAAAGCTAAGGGATTTGATGTATGGAACTTATACAACACAGAGATATTCAATTTGTTTCAGGCGTTGAAAAGCCTAAAAAACAAATATGTGTTTGTTGTAGGACATACCGAAACTTTAATGGATTCAGATGGTGAAAGAATTCAACGGTTAAAGGTAAAAGGAAAAGAGAATGAAGGGATGATTGAAAAGAATGCAACATGTGTGTTCTATTCCAAAACTGTACGCAGACAGGATGGTAATGGAGTAGACTACAAGTTTATAACAAATACAGACGGGTATTTACCTGCTAAAACGCCATTTGGCATGTTTAAAGATTTTCTGGTTGAAAATGACCTTGCTGCAATTGTAAAGGTATACGACGCTTTCTATCATGAAAGTGCAATGAAACTGGCAGAAGCTGCCTGATTTGTGGTTGCGAATAGAGAGAAGCTTCAATAAGAAAACCAGAATATTTACTTCAAAAGATGTTTAACTTCCTTAATTTTTAAATTCTATGTTAGCAACTTCCATTCCAACTATGCCCCAAGAATCAGTACGTAGAGAACACTATGTAGGTATTTTATTGGCGTATGTTGAAGCAATTAACCCAACTGATGCAGAACGTATTGAAATGGGTATTGTCACTCAGGAATCGCTGGATAGTGGCAGGACTAAACCTGTAAACTATCGCGAAGAAGACGGTCGGTATCGGATCGATTTTTGGTTAAAAGGTAAAGATGAATCTGGAAGAGATGTACGGGTACGTCACTCTCTTTTTGTGAAAAATGAAGATGCTCGTCCATCGACAGTGGGTAATATTCAGGTAATTAATCAACAAGGGAAAACCGCTTACATCCCTCAGGTATTTTTCGAAAAGGGAAAATCTCCTTATGAAGATTGGTTTAGTGCTCCTTTTCAACGTGCACGTGTAGGAGAAGCAGAATTACTACACTTTGTAAATGCCTGGATGAACAAGAAAACAGAAGACAAAGCAGTTGTACTGGATTTTGCATCCATTTCTAAAGGAAACCTGAAACAATTGCACCAGATTCTGCAAAGTGACAAAGCTTCTTATGTGAAAATAATGCTGGGTGTACGTATTGCAGATGACGGACGTCGTTTTCAGACTGTATTTCCTCGTTTGGTTATGCCTTCATGGACAATAAACTATGAACGTTTGCATAAAGAATTGGTGAATTATTTGTCAAATGCCCAATCTCGTAATGATTATGGTGTTACTCCGGATATGGTGTATGACCGAAAGTTATATCGCCTTCGTGTGTATGATGAAGTAGTGACGACAAGTAATTCATCTAACATGGTGCATTCTAATATGCAGGAACCTATTTCACAGCTAGACCTGCCTATAACATCCATGCATGATGAAGACCTGCCTTTTTAAGTAAGATCTGATGAGAGGGTGAAATCTGGCAGGAAATTTATTAATAGATTTCCCCTCTCTCAACCAGCTATAGTACCTTATTATATTCATTTACTACAACTATGATTTCGAATAAAGATTTATATCTGGAAGAATACTATCAGAATGGCGCAGAGATAGCTATGTATCAGGAATTTGAAGCATGGCAAGCGTGGGAGGCATTGTTGAAATGGGCCGATGATCGTATTCGTCAATCTGAATCATTTTTTCTGGATTTAAGAGATGATTCTTTAGAACCTGTAGAAATAGCGCCGGAAGATGAATTAATCAGTGAGGAAATGAATTGGTTTATGCGTGGAGACTCTGTTTCACAGGAAGGAAAGTCAATTCGTTTTTTGCCGGAAAATACCGGATGGCGTATCCCTGCCTAAGGAAAGTGGTACTCTTTCAGATTTGATCTTTATCTGGTAGAAGGGATTCATTTTAAAAAAACAAACCATATGAATAGTAAAGTTAAGCAGTTATGGACAGAGGCATTGCTCAGTGGGGAGTATAAACAGGGATCTAAACGGCTTAGAGATAAAGAAGATCATTTCTGTGTATTGGGAGTATTATGTGATTTATATGTAAAACACCATACGGATTGCCGATGGAAGCCTATGGAAACCAAAAGTGGTTTTCGGATTGTCGGTAAACGTGAAATTCATTGGTGTGAAGATTATTTGATTGAGCCTGTAATGGAATGGGCTGGATTGGAAAAAAATAATCCGTTGGTAGAGTATGACGGACAAAATATTTCTCTGGTAGCTTTGAACGATAAGGGATTACCATTCGAACAAATTGCCAGATTAATAAAACAACAGCTTTAGACTATAAAAAATGCTGGTTACAATAGGTGGACCAGGTGTTTTTACAAATTAAAACAAAACTAATAATAGCCATGTACGTTGCTGAAAAGATCACTTGCCCTCATTGTGCCGGAAGTCGTACTGTTCAGATACAGGAACGCGAATTTGCTATCTGCGGTGTTTGTAGTGGCAGAGGGTATATTCAAAAGTATCAAAAACTTACTGCTGCTCAGATTTTTGGAATGATATGGCAGGAAGATACGAATACGGATGTTAAGTATGCTGTTAACAGTGGAGAAGGGGGGAGTTCGCAAGATAGAAATGATGATCGGAAAGGCGTTATTAAGAAGTCATAGGCCAGACAACAGTGAGTAATAGATCACTGGTAGATTACTCAATAAAGGGTGTGGTTTTATGTATTGATATATCCTGTTTTCAGTGTATTACTTTTCGATTTTTTACTGATGATTGAACTTACAACCCGCTATCCTTGTCAACGCATTACCCTTGACCCTGATTTTACAGAGATGGTTTTAGATAAAGTAATCCTCCTTTCACATATTTCTTATTTTGACTGGATTGATGATTTTATAAAAATCTATTTCTGTATTAAGATGACTAACCATAATGGACGGACTGAAAGTATCATATGGCATCCATTCAATGAAGTTTCTGTTGCAAATTGTTATCCTATTGCTGAGTATAATGAAGTAATCGAAATACCTGAATGGGCTATAGAAGCAGAAGTCTCATTGGTGAATACAGATCTTCTGACAGGAGATGAAGTTGTAGGTGTTTTTCTGGATTTTACTAAAGCACCACGCTCAGTGCAGGAAACAAACCGAGTTGATGTGAGTGCAGATGTATATTAAAATAGAAGTGGAATTGTGCAGGATTGCATACACAAATTTAACCAATCCACTTATTACCCAAATTGAAAATAATTAAAACGTTAGAAAACTATGGCACTTAAGATTAAACGTAGATTAACAACAGAAACTATTGATAATCTGGCAACGACATTGCCGTTATATCTGACAGACGAGTTTAATATATGGTACTATGCTGTTTTGGATGAAAATACTGTGTTAGTAGTTTCATGTGATTCATGCCAGGTACAGACTTTTGATGAGACGTTTAATAGCAAATATTCCATAGATTTTGATGAATTGAAAAAATGTGATGCAGCTTCTTTTAATGAGGTATACTCACATACCAGAGAAAGATTAGTGGATGCTGACAGAAAGCTTCAGTCTTCTTTGGCTGTATCAAAGTCTACCTTTACAGAACTTTTCATTGAGAGTGCCGATCATTTACGTGCTGCCAGCTAATAATCAGATAGATTATTAATACAATACACAGTCCCATTGTATGTAGTCAGAGTAACATACAATGGGACTTTTTCTGTTTGTAAGCTTGGGAAGTGATAGCGATTGACTATGATTGTTTAAATGCTTATTGTTTTAGAATTTCAATAACCTTTTCCTAGACATTATCTGTACTTGTTTGAATACCTTCTATTTTGTTGTTAATCATAGTTAATTACCATTTGATGAAAGCGAAGATTGTTTAATCAAATCCTGAGTAAATTGTAGTTCCCTGTCAGTATGATTAAGTATATCCTGAATAGAGGGTTCAATCGTATGATCTGGAATCACACCATGATCCGGATATGGATATCCTGAAACAGCCATATAATAAGCTAACATGGGAATCCCTACAATAAACTTACTGTGAGGTAATTTAACAATAATGAAGGTGCCACTGTTGTTTCCATAATAGCCTCCGCCTACTTCTTGTCCAATAAATGTAGCTCTCTGATGAGAGTGGGCTATTGCAGCAAACTCTGACGTTACCGAAAAGCTCCATCCATTCGTAAGAATATATAATTTACCCAAATAGGCATTTTGCTGGGGCTTCTGAACCTTCAGGTTTTTGTGATGTGTCCATAAATGTGGTCCATTTTTAGGTTTTTTGATTAGCATTTTTAGAATGCCGTAAAACTTAGGCATATCTGCATATTGTGCAAAGCTATATGAATGGGTTGAGGTCATTTCCAGACGGTCATAGTAAGGAAATTTTTCATCTGTCAGATAAGAATACAGTTGAGCTCCCCATCGGTCCAGGCCTCCTTCATTATCCCGCAAGTCAAGAATCAAATGTTGAATATTACGGGTTTTGAGTTGAGCAAAAGATTCCTTTAGAAATTGTTCATAATCATCTCCTTTTTGAGCTGGATAGAATACCTTGATACGTATAAGAGCTGTTTGATTGTCCAGAAATTTCAGCTGAAAGGTAGGTTCTTCTGGTTTGGGATGCTGTTTCTCAAATGTTTCAATCTGAGATATTGTTACTGCTGGAACTTCAAGAGATGACGTAGTACTATCTGTTTTACGGCAAGTAATCTGAAAGGATGGGGACGAACCTATAAGGTTAGCATAATAAGCTGAAAAGCCTTGGTTTAATTCCAGATATCGGGTAGACCGATTGTTTCCATCTACGAAAATTTTTGTGAGTAATGAAGAAACAACTTCTGAAACAGGTTTGCCATTGATTGCAATAATTTCTGTTCCTTTAGCGACTGGAAGGTTGCCTGCATAACTTTCCAGTACATATACTTTCTGCTGAGTAAAATAAAGCTGCCAAGGGAACAATTGATCTGTCGCGTAAAAATAACGAGTCGTCCACTTGCCATCCGGATGAAATTTTGTGTGACCACATTTGATCTGCGCAATAGCTGGAGTAAGAGTTTGATAGAATTCCTGATCAGTCATATCTCGTTTAAAAGAATGTGACAGACTATCAAACATCTTTGTAAATGTTGTTGTATCTGTATAACGATACAAACCAGGATGTGCTTCTTTTAATGCTCTCTGGAAGACATCAAAATCTTCCTGCATCTGAGTGGGAGTTAGCTTTACTGTCTGAGCAAAGCTGGACAGGCATATGATTAGACCTATCCAGAAACAAAGGATCTTTTTTTGCATAGTTGTAAATAAGATTGTAGTAAAATGTGGTGCAAAAGTATATCCCCACTCAGTATTGATCGTCTGATCCGATAAATTCAGACAACTTCTTTGTATGATTTGATGTATTCAGACGGAGTTTGTCCGGTTATTTTTTTGAAAACAGCATTGAATGTGGCTTTGGAGTTAAATCCTGCTTCTCCTGAAATAGCTAATGTCGTCAAGTGTTTATACTTGGGATCAACAAGCATACGCTGTGCTTCTTTTACACGATATTCGTTTACAAAATCATAAAAGTTCTTTTCCAGGCGCTCATTGATAAGTTGAGACAATTGATGCCTGGAAATTCCTGTTCGTTCCGCTAAATCCTGAATGGTTAGTTCTTGCCGCAGGTACAGTTTCTCGTTTTCCATCAAATGAGCCAACTGCTTAAGATAGGTATCCGCTACATCATTAGTCAATGTCGATTTCTGGTATTTGTTTTTAGGTATTTCTTCTTCTGCTACAACAGAAATAGACTCATCTTTTTTGGGTTCAGGCACATGGGTGACTGGCAATTCAAACTGGTTAAAAATGCGAGGCTGTGAGAGTGCTTTATAGCCAATCCAGTAAATTAAGGCTACAACACCAAGATAATGATAGCGATAGAGCTGGGTTAGCCAACCAATATTCCATTTTTTTGCATAAAAAATAATAACAGAGATAAGCATTACTGTTAATACAAAAAGCAGAAGCTGACGAAGCCAGCGGAGGCGGATTTGAGTAATATCAGAGAATGAATTCAGAATACCCTGCTGGTATTTCTTTACTATAAATAAAGACAACGTTGCATAAAACAGATGCAGGAAGTTGGTTAGTTGATTCAAAAAACCAAAATCGTCCTGTAGAGCTGCCTCAAAGTTATTGAGATAGGCACTTTTTTCTGCTGCCGATTTTGCATAATAAGGCAAGAGATAAAAGAAATAAACGATAAAGGGAACCAGATGAATACCGTCTACTCTTTTCCAGATTGGTTTCTCTGAAGTTATTTTTCGGGTAAACAAGAAGAGTAATGGACCAAACAAAGAGGGTAGTAGCCAGGATATCTTACTCAGATGAGGAAAGCGAAGGAAAAATTCCCGATTGTCAAAGCCGACTAATAACGTTTGAATGGAAATTAGAAAAATTAATAACCCTAATAAACGACTTGCCAAAGGATTAACTCTTCGGGTTACCAGCAAAAAAGCTAACAGAAATCCTTGAGCAGCACCGGCAACAAGTAGTAACTGCAAGATTGTAAAAGGCATGCATACTATAGTTTTGTAGTGTAAAGGTAAAGAAAACTCTTTACTAAAAAAGAATAGCTGTTCCAGCTTGATTCAGCTAAAACAGCTATGTAATTAATCTGCTAAGAATGACCTATGTGAAAATCAATGAAATACTATGTGATTTATGAGATGATCCGCTTATACAAAATATATCAATTACTCTTGTCGGGTAGTCAGATTGGCATCGTAGGTTATTTTATTAAGATAAAATACTCTGCGTTTGCTGGAGCCTACAGTTCTTGCACCCTGGATCTCCTGTGTGCCCCAACTGATAAAATATTTGTTATACCAGAAATCAATATTCACATCATCAGAGTCAATCACTTTATCTTCTTCAAAATTAGTCGCGATCTTAAATTTCTCTTTTTCTTTTAATACATCATTACCACGAATCACTTTGGTATGGATTTCTCCTTCTTCCGGATAGGTGAGAATAATTTTGTCCTGGTCAAAGGCAACTTCAACCATTTCCCGCAGATTATAATTAACTATATTCTGGATTTCAAAAGAGTTGTCCCAAAGTAGATTGCCTGATTTGTCAAAACCACATATCACAGCATGAGTATAGTGATACCCTTCAAATACACGGTCTCCATAACTTCTTCCTAAGTTTCCTATTGGAGCATAGGCATAGCCATACGAAGTACCTGAACGATACTGCGGGTAAAATGCTTCTGCAACAAGTATATACTGATCTGAAGTTTCGATAATATCATGCATTAGCAATTTATAATGCAATAACATTTCTTTTCCTTTCTGGCGTTTCTTTAAGATCCGTTCTTTGATTTTTTCCTGCCGGCGCGGCTTCATGAAATTAAAGAAGTTCTTAAAGTCATTAAATTGAAAGTATTTGATGTATTCCTGGTTATTCCCATTGAGTTTAGCCATGAATAACCCCTGAGAGTAAGGAAGGTTTTTATAGGCATAGTGTCCCATAATTAGCTTTTCCTGTTCGTTGAGGGATGTAATACGTCCTGTAATAAGACCTTTCTCTTTAGGACTTTCCAATGTCACATTCTGTACTACTTTACCTGAATAATCAAACGAGCGAACAGATAACTTACCATGATTACGTTCCTGCGTATAGATGAGTACATTACTGATACGTTGGTATGGATCAATCTGAATATGATTAAGCTCTGTACGGGGTTCATACAAAGCCGGTAATACACGCGTTCGTTTATCAAAGAAGTTGAATGTTAGCACAACAGGGCGATAATTCACTATTCCACCAATAAAAGCTGTATTACTTAATACCTTGAACTCTGTCATATAAATATAAGTCAGGGTATTACCATCCATCCATTCATGATCACCCGTTATCAGATCCAGTCGAAATATTTTAAACTTCTTCGAGTCTGGCTGAGCTAGCAAGACATAATAATAACTGGAATCCAGATAGGTGTTGACAGGTTCGAACAGGTGATCTACTTTGTATTGATTAGCCCATATCTGATGCAGTGTAGTATCATAACGAGTAATATTCCATACATTCCCATCTCTTCCCGACGGAAAGCGCGGTTGAGTAGATACAAGTAGTCCTTGTTTTTCTAAAGGTGTTACATCATAAATCAGATCTTCGTAATCGTCTTCTTTTAAGGGTAATTCTAACCGTAAGACCTGATTGAGCTGTGCTCTGGTAAGTATTGGATTAATCCAGGCTAGTAAAACAGCAAGGATAAGTATGCGTTTTTTCATCGGGAGTCTGGTGTATATGATTATAGATCATGTAAGCTGGTACTGTAAATGGATTTCTCCAGTGTTTTTATTACACTTAGTTAAGATACAAATAAGTTGTAAATTCCATATAAAAAATGGAAATATTTTACTGGAAAAACAGATGACCCCCGATGCAAAACTCTTTTATTGAAGCATTTATATAGTGTTAGTTCAGATAGGTTGCCATAGCCATGCCGGACTGCTGGTGCGAACTACTGCCTTCAGTTGATTCAGCATGGAATACAATCCATAATACGTCCGGTTAATATATAAAGAATCTTTTGAACCACGTGCTACTTTTGATTCTCTTAATTCTTTTAGATTGGAAAGATATTCTGCATAATCATAAATAGACTGGAAATAAGCATCATCTCCAAAGTCAAACTCTTGAGTATGAAAAGGTTTTCCCAACAAGCCAATCATAGTAATAAATAAATCACTATAAAATTTTCGTTCCTGAGGCGTGTCTTGTTCGTGTAAAAATTCCAGATTAACAAAAACTTTATCACAGATAGCCGGGTCTTTCAGATTATCAGGATTGATCAGCGTGAAATAATTGCGGTAATAGTTTTCCGGAATCTCTTTGACACAACCAAAGTCGATAACACCCATCGTTCCATCCGGACGCATCAGAAAGTTTCCCGGATGGGGATCTGCATGTACTTTCCGTAGTATATGGACCTGAAAGTCATAGAAATCCCATAAGGCCTGACCTATTTTATTACGTACTTCCTGAGAAGGATTGGTTTTAAGAAAGTCGTCCAGATGGAAACCTTCCAGCCAGTCCATAGTAAGTACCCTTTCGCTGGAAAATTCAGGATAGTAGGTCGGAAATACCAGACCGTTAATGTGGCCACAGGCTGTTGATATTTCTTGAGAACGTTGAAGTTCAAGTTGATAGTCTGTCTCTTCCAGAAGTTTCGTCTCAACTTCGTCCATATACTTATCTACATCTTTTTCATTCAGATTCATCAGACGGACAGCAAAGGGCTTAACCATTTTCAGATCTGACTTAACGCTTTGAGCTACCCCCGGATACTGGATCTTCACGGCCAGCTTTTTGCCATTTTTTGTAGCCTGATGTACCTGACCGATAGATGCTGCATTGGATGCGTCCATCGCAAAAGTATCAAACAATGCTTGAGGTGCTTTGCCGAAGTAGCGGGTAAAGGTTTTGATTACTAATGGACCAGATAGAGGAGGGGCACTGTATTGTGCCATTTGAAATCGTTCAGAGTAGGCTTTCGGTAACAGATTGCGGTCCATACTCATCATCTGTGCTACTTTTAGTGCGCTGCCTTTTAATTCACTAAGAGTTTCATAAATATCAGCTGCATTGCTTTCATGAAGCTCATCACGGGATAGGTCCGGATTGATGGCTTTCTTTGCATAGTGCTTAATGTAGTTTCCTCCAACTTTAATACCTGTGGTAACAAACCGGGTTGCTCTTTCAACTTTGGTTGCTGGAATATTATTCTGCGATTTCATAGTGTAGGTTTGATTGATGACAAATGCCTGTTTTTACTACGTAGTCCGATCTTATAGTCCGTATCCTGCTCGCTGAGTCTGATAAAGGAATTTGCCAAAGTCAAACAATGTATCCAGTGCTGACTTACCAATAAAGTCAAACGATGTATTTACTGCTTTTTCTATAGCGGCATCTGTCAATTCATAACCAGCACTATTGTCTTTTACCCAAAAACGTAGTACAAATAAGGCTTGAACCCAGAATCCATCAGCATATCTTTCAGTCACAAATGGTCTGTTTACAACCTCTCCTGTATTACGACCTTCAGTAATTAATTCATTTGCATATTCGGTAAATGCTCTCTTGAAAGGACTTAGCAGGGCTGTTTCCTGGTGTAGATGTCTGGTCCCTACAGCAAACAGTACAAAACTCCGGTGATTTTTCAATACCTCCACCCAGGTATAATAAAAGGAAAGAAGTTTTTCACGGACAGAATATCGTTCATACACTTCCTGGGAAATGGTTTGTTGTTTGGCTTCCTGAAAAAACTGGAGCCAGATATCTGCCTCCACTGCCTGTAGCGAATTGTAGATGGCATAAAAATCTTTTTCATCAATTCCGGCTAGTTTAGCTAAAAGATAGGGAGAAGGAGGGACCTTGCCATTTTCAAGAAGGTACTCGATATAGGTTTTTTGAATAAGTTCTTGGTTGTTCATAGAAGTAATGAGTCAGGTTTACAAAATAACCCAAAAGTCAGGTAAATGGTTTTGATTTAGGATGATAAATAGTTGAGTAACTATAGGTCACTCATCCTATCTGGTAGACGTATGGGTGTTGGATTTATTTTATTTCAACAACCTTCTTATTTGTTTGATATCTGACATTTCTACCTGTCTGTGTATTTTATTGCGATACATATTGTTTTGTGTATAACTATATTCGTACAGACGTGTTGAACTGACTTCGGCACATGGTAAGTCCTGCGGTGAAGTCACCGCAGCGGAGATGTAGAAGTGTGGATCATGGTTGATTGAGTCAAAACAATTTTTGCCCAGAGTTGACCGCAAAATTGCCGATGTGTTGAATTCACTGCAAAAAAGTTTTTACATAGAATTAACCACAAGATTGGTGTTTGAACAGAATTCACTACAAAAAATTTCATGCGCATAGTTTAGGTCAAAATAAAGATCCATAAAACTATGCGCATGTAGGGCTATGTTATGCTATACATGTTATTTTCCCATCCATTTCTTAAAATCCTGTACTTTTTCGCGGCTTACCAATATTTCTTTGTCAAGAATAGGTTTTAATACCAGTGATAACCTGTTACCGAAATAGGGTTGAATCTGGTCAACAGACTTATGGGTAACAAGCATTGCCCGATTAATTCGGAAGAAATGGGCTGGATCGAGTGACTGGGATATTTCATCAAGTGTATAATCTACCAGAAACTTCTGATTGGTATGGGTGACAAAAAAGCTGTATCGTTCATCTGTAAAGAAATAGGCGATCTCGCTGGTTTCAATAGACAGATACCGCTGCCCTTGCCGTACCAGAAAACGTTTGCGGTAATCTTTGGCAGATTGTAACTGCAGTTCACGTAATAGTTTATCTACGTTTAAAGTAACATTGGTTTCAGTACCTGCCTGAGTCATTGATGTTTTCAGATCCTGAAATTTTTTGAGGCTGCGCTGCAAATCTTCTTTCTGAATCGGTTTGAGCAGATAATCAATGCTATTTACCTTAAAAGCTTGTAAGGCATATTCATCATAGGACGTAGTAAAGATGACCGTACTATATACTTCTACCTGATCAAAGATTTCAAAACTTTGCCCGTCTGCCAGTTCAATATCCATAAATATCAGATCTGGCTTGGATGGATGGGTACTGTCATATTCTCCAAGCCAGGCAACCGTATCTTCAATGCTGTTGGTGACGCCAACAATGGTTAAAGAAGGATCAACCTCTGTCAGTAACTTTTGTAATTTGCGGACGGCTAGTTCTTCGTCCTCTACGATTAAGATATTCATAATTTATGGGAGAAAAAGCGGTAAAACAACAGTAAAGTAATGATCGTCACAAAGAATGGCAGGCTCGGTTATACCCGGTTTTCCTGCTCCTGCTTTGTTTCGGTTTAGCAATCGGTATTTGGCTGTAATATTGGTTAAGCCAACACCATTGGACGTATCCCTGTTTGAATCCGGTAAATGAATGGTTGCGCCGATCTTGCGTTGAAGATTATTGCGTATCAACAGATTTGTTGCAGCTTGATCCTGCTGAATAAATAGTTCCAGCAGAAGAGGCTTTCTGTTTGAAATTACATTGTGCTTAACAGCATTTTCAACCAGCATTTGTAATGCCAGAGGAGGTAACCGATAGGTCATATATTCTTTATCTATCTCAATTTGCAGCTCAATACCAGCACGGTAACGGGTTTTAAGCAAATGGAAGTAGGATTCAATAAAATCCAGCTCAGTTGCTAGAGTTGTGAGTTCTCCATTGCCTTCCTGGCCATTGTTTGTTTGCAGAAGATAGCGATATACTTTGGCCATTTCGTCTACAAAATGTTCCGCTTGTTGGGGTTCATCAGCGATCAATGATGACAGTGAATTGAGACTGTTAAATAGAAAATGGGGATTTACCTGATGCTTTAAGCTTTCATACTGACTTTGAAGAGTTACTTTTTCCAGCTCTTCACGTTCTAACGCATTTTCTCTCCATTTACGAAGCGAATAGACTGTTTCATCAATACCTACAGACAATATATTGAACCCCACATTATAGAGTAGAATCCGTGTGGTTAATCCTGGAGTATGTTGAAATCCAAACAGGTGAAAATAACTATAGATAAAAATTCCAACTACTAAATAAGAGGGTGTAACAAGAAAAAATACCAGAAACGTACGACCTGCGCGGGCTGCACTTTGATCTAATCCAGGGTATTGGCGAATAACCTTTTGGGTTAGAGTGTCTAGTGTAAGTACACAGCAACCTGTCAGGAAATAGTTAAGAAGTGATGCCTGCAGAAATATTTTTCCATCAGAGAAATAGGCAGGACCAACCAGCCAGTAGGAAACCAATGGAATGAATACCATAGGCATTAATAAAACATGCCATCGCAAACCTTCTTTTTGCGTTACTGGTATCGTATTATGTACAGTAGCATTCTGCTGGTGTTTAGGTAAACGCCTGAATGGTAGTTTGGAGATGATATGTTTTAGTCTGGAGTTCATACTATACAGTGCCCTTATCGATTGCTTTCGAGAAGAGGTACGATTACTTCAAAATATTGATCATTTTCTATGATTTGTGGTTCACTTTTACCTACTAACTGATACTTGGCTGCCAGATTAGCTAATCCGGACTGACCTGTTTCCAGGCGCATGGTTTTACGTTGTATATTATTTCGTACTCTCAAATGTCCGGGATCACTTGTTGTAATGCAGATAGTAAGAGGACGGCCCGGAAGCATACTATTATGTTTCATGGCATTGTCAATTAATGTTTGCAGAGTGAGTGGAGGTAATGTACGGTTTTTGTACGCCTCGGCTATGTGTTGCTCAATAAGAAGGCTTTTGCCATACCGGGTTTTTAATAAGCTGATATAGGAAGCAATAAAATTGAGTTCGGTTTGCAGTGTTACCAACTCACTATGTTCGCCATCAGGTTGAGATGATCTGCCTGTTTGTAAAAGATAACGGTATACTTTAGCCAGATCATCCACAAAATGTTCCGCTTGTTGGGTATCTTCACTGATCAAGGAAGAAAGCGAATTGAGACTGTTAAACAGAAAGTGTGGATTTAGCTGGCCCTTGAGTGTATCAAACTGGTGTTGTAGTTTCTCTTTTTTTAGTTTTTCAATTTCAACCTGTTGTTTTTGCCACATGGATAAGGCATAAAAATAACCATGTGCTATACAGAACAATAAATCAAAAATTGAACCTAACAGAATAAGAGTATATATATTATCGTGAGAAAACCGGACATCCAGTATGTCGATTTTACTAAGTACCCACACACTTCCAATTGCAGATATACTTGAAACAATTCCGGTTAACAACAACATGAACCCAATGCGAAGTACTGTAAAATGCAGGCTGGGATAACAATAGATTGCCAGTCGTACACTCAACGTTAACAAGGCTGCAATGGGAATATATAGGAGTGTTACTACCGCTGATCCTAGTGCGAGTAACAATCCATTGGTCCAGTAGCGGGGGCCAATAATCAGATGGTTGGCAATCGGTATAAAAACCAGTACGGCCAGTCCATGAAAGCCCCAACCCAGAGGTGAAATTCCTAATCGTGTCAGAGCCGGATTAGCCAGAGCTAGCCAACTGGCTGAACTAGTGGGGGTGTTGGATTTCCAGATCAGATTTGAGTTGAAAAGAAGAAAGGCTGCACACAGAAAGAAATCAAAGACTCCACCCAGAATAAGGATTGGACAAACTGTTTTCCACGAAAATTTTACGCCTGTCTGATGAAATAAACTATAGATCCAAACATCAAAAAAAGCAAGAAAGAAGGTAAGTATACCTACTACCAGAAACAGGAAAGAAGTTCGTATCCACACCTGTTCTTTTTCTGACCAATAAGCCAATACTTTTCGTACTGCCACTGTGAGTATTATAATGGAAAACCAGTATAAAATGAATACCAGCAGAGTGCCGATAAGAAACAGGCTGGGTTGCTGAAAGTAGGACTGACCAATAAGGTAATAGTTGCCCAGAGGGAACAACACCGGCATCATGAGAAGGTGATACCTCCATTCTGCTTTGGAAAAGAAGCCAGGATGCAAACCTGCTTGTATCAATATGCTGAAGAGTTTCTGTGGAAAGAGTATATATGCACTAGTATCCAAAAATACTAACTCTTAAGCCAGATATCAGACCGATATTGGATGAATTGTCAAAAAAGATGTATGAACTGTAAAAGAGAGATTTGAATAGTAGTGGTTTTTTTAGTCTACATGTAATTGTCTGATTGAGAAAGTTCGGAAAAATAAAAATCACTGGCGCAAAAAGAGATTTTCATCTCTTAGAAAGCTTACATTGACAGCATTGTGAGCCTGCTACGAACTATATTTACTTTTATATAGCTATCAAAAATCCGATTCACTGAGTCTGTCACCAGAAAAGTGAAAGGGAGTAGCAGAATGCTCACAAAGTGTTAAAAATGCTACGCCAGACTGATTATTTTCCGACGTGCGCAATATACCTGATTCAGTACTAAGCCAGTTTAATCAGAGGAAACGGCAATACGGTTGGTTGGACAGTAGTAGAAGGGACAAAGGCGTCCTTTCCCAGTTTGCGCAGCATCCGGTAGTGCGACTGAAGAGCAATGAAGAAGGTTTTATTTTCCAGATAGGGTAAACCAAATTCCTGTGCCGTGTGTCTGACAATGACCGAAAGAGCTGGGTAATGCACATGACAAATTTTAGGAAACAGGTGATGCTCAATCTGGCGGTTTAGTCCGCCACATAGAAAAGCTGCCAGTTTACTGTCAGGGGCAAAGTTGGCCGTAGTACGCAACTGATGAACCGCCCAGGCATCTTCCATATTGCCTTGTGCATTGGGTGTAGGAAAGTTAGTGCCTTCCACTACATGAGCCAGTTGGAAAACCAGACCCAGTGTGATACCTTCTATCAGATGCATAATCACAAACCCTAGCCCTACCTGCCACCAGGACAGATCCAGTAGTACCAACGGGAGTACAATGAAGAAAAAATAATAGATTGCTTTGTAGAAAAACAGATTAAAGTATTCCTTTCTGGGATGCGTATAGGAGTGTGCGCCAATGCGATGATGAAAGAACTTAAGATAGTCTTTACGCAATACCCACGAAAGGGAGGTCAATGAATAGAGAAAAAAAGCATACAGGTGCTGAAAGCGTTGTAGCCTGTTTATCTTCTCTTGTGTGTAAGGCCCCCCAAAATTCAGACAGGGATTAAATCGAAAAATGTATTAGATTTACCTTGTTCTTATGAAAAAGACTCGCTTTAGTGAACCTCAAATTATTAAGATTCTCCAAGAGGTGGAATCTGG
>JASJOS010000011.1 GCA_030068525.1 Xanthocytophaga flava | reverse complement strand
GCTTTTCGGATCGATTCCGCCAGTCACTGTTGCCTGCATTTATGAATCATGCCAAAGAACTTAATTTTGAACTTGTTGGGGTCTCCGATCTCTGGAATCGCCGTCGGGATGAATGTGAAGCTCACCTGAAGGACAAACCTAATGTAAACAAGAAGTTTTTCAAAGTCCGAAACAATGATGAATTGTATGCGCGTAAAGATGTAGATGCTGTTATTATCAGTACTGCCGACTTTCAGCATGCACTACACTGTGTGGAAGCTGTAAGATCAGGCCGCGATGCTTATGTAGAGAAGCCCTTTGCAGAATCTCTGGATGATGCAAAAGCAGCACTCAAAGCAGTGGAGGAAACAGGTAAAATCGTTCAGATTGGTTCTCAACGCCGTAGTGCCCCAAATTACTGGGCAGCCAATGACTATATCAAATCTGGCAAGTTCGGCGATATCAGTATGGTTGAAATGACCTGGAATGTAAATCAGCCGGGTCGGTGGCGTCGTGCTCAACTGGTTTCTGAGATAAAAAAAGAAGATATAGACTGGGATCGTTTCCTTCTCAATCGTCCTAAAGTAGAATGGAATCCTCGTTATTATCTGGAGTACCGCTTGTTCTATCCGTATTCTTCAGGCATTCCGGGACAGTGGATGAGCCATCAGATAGATACCGTACACTGGTTCTCTGGTTATGATCATCCAAGAAGTGTAGTGGCCAATGGAGGTATTTATGTATGGAAAGATGGCCGTATGAATGCCGATACATTCACAGCGGTATTTGATTACGGTCCGGACAATGATCCAACCAAAGGCTTTCAGGTATTGTATTCTTCCCGTATGCATAATGAAGCAGGTGGCGTGAAAGAATATTATTTCTCTAATGGAGGAATGATCAATCTGGATACCAATAAAATTTCTCCGGAAGGTGGTTTAAAAGCTGAATATGCCAAGGCGATGAACATGCAACCTAACTTACTGGCAGAAACCTCCTTGCGCTCGGATATAAAAATGGAAACCGGAGCCAATACAGGAGGTGATCCAATGACATCTCTGCATATGCGTAACTGGCTGGAATGTGTACGAAGCCGTAAGCAACCCAATGCATCTGTAAAAGCTGGATATAATCATTCTGTTGCAAACATCATGGCTACCAAGGCATTGCATACAGGCAAACGTGTCACTTTTGACGCTCAGAAACAGGAAATTATTACGAGTTAATATCTTTTCTGTTTTACAATCTTCTATCAAAACAAAATCCCTGCTTTTACAAACAGGGATTTTTTCTTTTTAAAGAAATTCTGGTGTAAGTGGTTATAGGTTATAAGTGGTTTGTAGGTTTACGTTCATCCAACCTTTATTGGCGCGAAGCCTGCATAACAGAATCTACCACAGTAATCTCTACACGACGATTATACTGACGTCCTACTTCTTTTTCGTTATTCCCAACCGGCTCTTCAAAATTATATCCGGTATAGGATAGACGACTTTTAGTAATCCCCTGAGAGATAAGATATTTAATAACAGCTACAGCCCGGTCTTCAGACAATTGCTGATTATGTTCTTTACTACCCACATTATCTGTATGACCGTACAGTTGACATACCAGTGTTTTATTCTTTAACAGATAGGCTGCCAGTTTATCTAATTCATCCTTAGAACTATCAGGTACACTATATGAATCTGTAGCAAAGTATACATTGGTGGTTTTAAACACATCAATGTTCTTAGGTGCAGCATAACTCACTACATCTTTTTTATTACCTGATATAGTAACTATTTCATTCTGATCAACACTTGTAACAGGAATCACATCTGTAGTACCAGGAGCAGATGCATGAAAGTTAGGCAGACGAGGATCATCTTCACTAGAGAAAGATCCAGCTTCCAAAAATACACCTGAGTCAAGGGCATAATCTCCTACATCTCCGATGGCCAGCTTCAAATGATATTTTTTATGAGGAATTACCTGGCACTCTGCTGTTAATACATGTGTAAAGCCATCATATTGAAAATTTGTAAGCAGTTCGTGATCTATACGGCTTCTTTCTTTTTCATCAATCAATACAGCATCATCATTCAATGATACCTTAGCATTTTGAAAAACGGTGTTGGTTAATTTTTTCAAGCCTGATTGTTGTCCGGACAAAGCAGCCAGATCTGTATTTTTTATATCAACGAAATAATCGTTATTGAGGTAAATCTTGCGGTATTTTTTATGGTTGATATTATTAACAGCCACAGACTCATCCGTTCCCGGAATCACAGCTAAATTTCTTTTAGGCAATCCAGGTCCATCAATAAAGAAACCAAATACATCATTGAAACGTGATCCTACATATTCCTTGTATTCTTCCGAACCAAAGCAATAACGGAAAGATATCTTATTGTGAACAGGGATAAAATCGAATTCTATTACCATTACATCCTGCGTTCTACCACCACAAAGACGATTTAAATCCACATCACCAATGTCTTTATTTTTTAAAGTCTGAGGAGTAGAGATAATTCCTGAACGGCCAGGAGCGTTATTCGGACCAATCGCATCGTGTACTTTTCCGGTTGAGAGCAAAATTCCATTTCGCATTCCAATCACGTCTGAGTTTACGTGAAAGTAACCTACACCTAGCTTACTTCCCTTCATACGAATGTTTCCTACCTTCACACCATTCCCCATCAGGATCTTATTAACCATATCTTCTACTGTATAAGAAGTATCGATCTTTAATTGAGCCTGTGCAGAAAGAACACCAGACAGAAAAATTACAAGAAAGAAGAATTTATTTAAAACTTGCATGGCGCATGTAAGGATTTTGAAAGAAAGAGAATTATTTTTTCTACACACCTATTTATTTGATTGCCAGCGGATTTAAAAAAACACTTATTAAAAGTCGCACTTTTTTGTTATTTTACAAAGCCTATATATGACTTTTATTATATTTTTAATCCGTCGCTTTTTACATTAATTCCATATTTCTTACATAAGGTAAACGATAAAACATGAAAAACTTACAAAATTACTCTGTAACGGGTCTGAAAAGTCTGCTTGTATTAGCGCTCTGGAGTGCCTTCTGCATGCAAAATAGTGCCTCTGCGCAGCGTAAAGGGCGTTCTCAAGCCAATCAAGTAACCCTTACACAGGAGAATGGAAAAGTAGTGGTGAAGGTAAATAATCAACTGTTTACTCAATATTTGTTCGGTGTAACGGAACTCCAGGGATGCAAAAAGCCGGTTTTATTTCCAATACTTACATCAAAAGGGGCTCCGATCACACGTGGGTATCCGCTGGAACCTCGTTCAGGAGAGCGGGTAGACCATCCTCATCACGTAGGTCTATGGTTCAATTATGGCGATGTAAATGAGCATGACTTCTGGAATAACTCCACAGCCGTAGGCCCGGAACACAAAGGACCATTTGGCACGATTGTACATACAGGCATCCTGCAAATGAAAAGTGGGAAGAAACAGGCTCAGCTTATCGTTACAGCTGACTGGCTCAATAAGGATAATGCCACATTGCTAAAAGAAAAGACTGCCTTTACTTTTTTCGGTGATACGACATTGAGACTGATTGACCGGATTACAACGTTAACAGCTCTTGACAAAGACATCTCATTCAAAGACAACAAAGAGGGAATGATTGCCATTCGGCTAGCCCGACAACTGGAACATCCATCCAACAAACCGGAAGTATTTACAGATGCAAGTGGACAGGCAACTGCCGTACCTATGCTTGACAATACAGGTGTAACAGGTCACTATCACAACAGTGAAGGAGTAGAAGGTGAAGATGTTTGGGGAAAACGAGCTATCTGGATGGATCTGACAGGAAAAATTGGTGATGAGAATGTTTCATTGGTTATGATTGATCATTCTGAAAACGTAGGATATCCTACCTACTGGCATGCACGTGGATATGGATTGTATGCTGCAAATCCACTAGGGGCAAAAGCCTTTACAAATGGAAAAGAAGAGTTAAACTATGTACTGCCTGCTGGTCAGAGTGTAACATTCCGTTACCGAATCGCTATAGCTAGTAAAGAATTATCTGTTCCAGAGATCCAGCAATTGGCAGCAGATTTTGAGAAAAAATACAAAACCAGTATGGATGTTATCAGCAACAAAAAATAAACTGTTCACTTTCAGACTATTATAACCACAAATACAGAAAAGGATTTTTATTCTCTCATTTAAACAGCTGTCATGAGAAAAACAATTAAAACCTTAGTCTGTAGTATGTTGGGGTTGTCAATGGCATTGGCACAAAATCCTCAAACTGGTAAAGTAGTACGTATAGATCCGCGTCTGGATGAACTGGTTTCGGCAGATGCTAAAATTGAGAAAATAGCAGATGGATTTACCTTTACAGAAGGTCCCCTCTGGTCAACAGAAGGAAATTATCTGCTATTCACTGACATTCCTAAAAGTTTAATTTACAAATGGCAGGATGGAAAGGCTTCTGTTTTCAGAGACTCAACCAATCGTGCCAACGGACTAACTTTTGATATGGAAGGAAGGTTAATTGTATGTGAGGAACAGACACGCTGTATTTCCCGTATTGAAAAGGATGGTACCCGTACAGTACTTGCAGCAACGTATAAAGGCAAAAAATTTAATAGCCCCAACGATGTGATTGTTCGCTCTGATGGAACAATCTATTTTACAGATCCTCCTTATGGACTACCTAAAGCGGATGAAGATACTGCTAAACAACTTCCATACAATGGCATTTATCGTATAAAAAACGGAGTTGTAACGCTGGAAGAAAAGGGTATGTATCGTCCAAACGGGATTGCCTTCTCTCCGGACGAAAGCTATATTTATATAGGCAATCTAGATAGTGGCCGTGAGGTATGGGCAACATATGATGTGACCCAAGAAGGAAGTTTTAAAAAAGGATTTATTTTTTTTGATGCTACTAATTATACTGTGAAAGGCAATCCGGATGGATTGAAAGTAGATTCCAAGGGAAATGTATATGCGACGGGTCCGGACGGGATATGGGTACTATCGCCCGAAGGAGAACATCTGGGAGGTATTTTATTTCCGGAAATGCCCTCCAATTGCGCCTGGGGTGATGCAGATGGTAAAACACTCTATGTTACAGCACGCACAGGGATTTATCGTATTCGTATGAATGTTGCAGGCATCCTGCCAGGTCCAAAACCTGCATCTGAAGTAATTGGAAATAAAAAATAACAACATTTTTACGCTGTCAAGCCCTTGAATAACTATATTCAAGGGCTTTTTATACGTTGATTATAATCCACTTCTCCCTGTTTATCAAAGTAGACTATTAAAACTCCGAGTATGTTTTATTTATTTGAATTTCATAACTTTACAGAATGAAAGCAAAGGAAACAATACAGGATTTTTACTACCAGCATCATCAGGATTATACAGGCATCGGGCAGTTTAATGTGTATAAACGCGAAGAATTTGCCTGTCAAACTACTTCCTTATTTCCTACCCGTCGTGACTTTTACAAGATATCACTGGTAACCAATGGTGAAGGACTCTTTTCTTATGCAGATAAATCTATCCATATATATGGGAATGCCATTACGTTTCTTAATCCATTTACGCCTTATGCATGGGAGCCACTCACAGAAGATCAAACGGGATACTTTTGTGTATTCACAGAAGAGTTTATCACCAGTCATCTGAAAATAGAAAGTCTTTCGCAATCACCTCTGTTTAAGATAGGTAGCAACCCTGTATTGATACCGAATACACAAAGTATGCAGTTTCTGGAAAATATTTTTGCCAGCATGCACACAGAAATGCAATCTGCCTATGTAAACAAATATGATCTGTTACGTAGTTATGTGCAGATCATTATACACGAAGCATTAAAAATACACCCTGCAGAATCATATACTCATCAGGGAAATGCAGCCATGCGAATAAGTTCTTTGTTTCTGGAGTTATTGGAACGGCAATTTCCTATAGAATCAATTCATCATACGATTCGGTTAAAAAATGCCAACGAATTCGCAGATCAGCTTTCTGTCCATACCAATCATCTGAATAGAGCGCTGAAAGAAACAACAGGCAAAACAACCACTGAGTGGATTACAGATAGTCTTATCAAAGAATCGAAGGCCTTATTGTTACACAGTAGTTGGGATATTGCCCAGATTGGCTATTGTTTGGGTTTTGAACATTCATCCAATTTTATACTATTCTTCAAGAAGCATACTCATCAAACCCCTAATCAATTTCGTCAACAGCAGGTTGTCGCTATCTCATAACTTTCTGTTTGATTTGCATAACTCCACCACCCTTCTCCTCTTTACCTTTGTGTCATAAGTAAAAGTTAAAAAACTATGACACCAAACGAAAAAGATCTCACAAACAAAGTAGTGGTAATTACCGGAGGAACTACCGGAATAGGATATGCTTCTGCTGAATTATTTTTAAAATACGGAGCCAAAGTAGTTATTGCAGGCCGCAGAAAGGAAGAAGGTCAGAAAGCAGTAGAACAGCTTCAACAGATTAGCCCATTCATTCATTTCATTCAAACAGACGTTTCCCAGAGTGATAATGTGCAACAGCTTATCCAGGAAACAGTGCGGCTGTATGGACAACTCGACATTGCCTTCAACAATGCGGGTATTGAAGGTCGTTTTGCCCTGATTGAAGAGGTAACAGAAGATGAATATGACACACTGATGAATATCAATCTGAAAGGTGTCTGGCTTGCCTGTAAATATGAGATTGAACAATTCAAAAAACAGAATACGGGAGGCGTTATTGTTAATACATCCTCATGGCTTTCCAAGGGAGCATTTTCAGGATCAGGCATCTACTCAGCCAGCAAAGCCGCTCTGGATGGGTTGGTACGTGTATTGGCCGTTGAAACAGGTCCTTACAATATTCGTGTTAACAATATTAATCCCGGTTATATTCTCACACCTATGTTCTCCCGTTTTTTTGATCCGGAAAGTGCCGAAGCCCAACCCATCAAAAAACAAGCACCTGTACAACGTTTCGGAACAGCAGCCGAAGTAGCAGAACTGGTAGTATGGCTAAGCAGTCCCTCTTCTTCTTTTGTAACCGGAGAAAGTATTCTGGTTGACGGCGGACTTACTATTGGTGGCCAGCGTATGTAAACGTTTTTGAGTGATTGCTTTTATCTCTCCATATCTTCTTCCATTTTTGCGCATCTTTTTCGCAACATATGGAACAACATACCTATTCTCATTCTCTACTTCAGGAACTGGTTCAGAATATATTTCTGCAAATGGGTTGCTCTCCTGACGATGCCACACAGGCAGCCAATGTACTTGTTTCTGCTGACCTGCGTGGCATTGACTCACATGGAGTAGCCCGTCTCAACGGCTATGTACGATTGATGGATCTGAAACGTCTGAATCCATCTCCATCTGTTAAGATAGTACATGAAACCCCTAGTACAGCTGTAGTGGATGGAGATGCAGGCTTAGGCTTGGTTGTAGCCCCAAAGGCTATGGAAATTGCTATTCAGAAAGCAACACAGGCGGGTACAGGTTGGGTAGCCATTCGTAATTCCAACCATTTTGGGATTGCCGGATACCATAGCATGTTAGCCTTGCCGCATAATATGATAGGTTTTGCCATGACCAATGCAGGTCCTTTGGTAGCCCCTACATTCTCCAAAGATAAACTTCTGGGTACCAATCCTATTGCGATTGCGATTCCAGCACTGGAGGAACCTCCGTTTGTACTGGATATGGCAACGACTACAGCCGCCTATGGCAAACTGGAGATTTTACAACGTAAAAGTCTACCTACTCCTATGGGTTGGGTACAAAATGGCAATGGTGAACCTGTTACAGATGCCCATGCGGTAAAAAACGGAGGGGCATTATTGCCATTGGGTGGAGATCGTGAACATGGTAGCCACAAAGGATACGGATTAGGAGCCTGGGTAGATATATTTTCAGGTGTATTATCAGGAGCCAATTATGGTCCATGGGTACCACCATTTGCTACAGCAGGCTTTATGAGTTCTGCCGAACAGTTGGTAGGTGCAGGCACAGGACACTTTGTGGGAGCTATGCGTATTGATGCATTCCGTCCGGCAGAGGAGTTTACACAACACATGGACAACTGGATACGTGCGTTCCGGAAAGCTACGCCTGTAGATGGGCAGGACCGGGTACTTATTCCGGGTGATCCTGAAAGAATACTTGAAGCAGAACGCCGTCAGAATGGCATTCCGATTCTACCTATCGTAGTCGATAGCTTGCGCGAATTAGCAAAGCGTTTTAATGTAACCTGGAATCTTGATTAATCCGGATAGATAAGAATATACTAAGCACAAAAGGTATCCTCACACAATTGGATACCTTTTGTGCTTTATAGCTGACCACTCTCAAATTTTCGAAGAATGAACTCACACCCAAAATTTGGTATAGCTCAGACTTATAGTATATTGAATGCATAGTGAAAGATTTTTAATAAGATATAACAAGTCTGACAAAGTAAAACAGATTGTTCATCATGATCTGACTTTTAAAATTATCCATTAGATTGCATAATTTATCCATTCTCTGTGAGCTAATCCTGAAGCACCTTTGCTGTACATACTAAAACAATTCCTATGAACAAAACAGCAATCGTGATTCTTTCTGATCCGAAGAGTGGATCTGAAGAGGCGCTGGGACGTGTATTTAATGCATTGGCAGCAGCTTACGACTTTAAAACGGCAGAAGAAGAGGTAAAAATTATTTTTCAGGGTACAGCAACCCGATGGCCAGAACAACTGCAAAAACCAGAACACCCTGTGAATGCACTCTATCTGGCTGTAGAAGACAAAATCGAAGGCATCTCCAGTGGATGTGCAACAGTGTTTGCTGCAAACCCATCAGGATTTGATCTTATAAAAGATAATCAGGTACCAGGAACTACTGGCTTGCCTAGTTTTATCAAACTGAAAAATGATGGATTCAATGTCCTTATTTTTTAATTGATTTACCTATCACTGCTCCTTACTTGCTGTAAGGGGCAATTGTCTACTTTTCATTTTATGCTAGAGATATTTCATCAGGGCGAACGAGAAATCCAAAATAGAGTCGGTGAGTCACTGATAGCCGATAGGAACAAACCACTCATTTCAAATTCGATAGTAAGGGGTGCCATTCATTTTATTGACAAGCAACCTATGGCAATAGTAGGTAGCAGAAATAAGGAGAATGAACTATGGGCATCTCTATTAATCGGGAATTTTGGCTTTGTAAAAGTGTCCGACCCCGGCACTATTGTCTTTGATACCGAACAGATTACCAGCAATCCGTCAGATATTTTCTTTTCAAACATAGCCCAAAACAATCAGATTGGTAGTTTATTTATCGAACTGGATTCCCGAAAACGATACAGAGTGAATGGAACCTGCCAGATTAACAATTCGCTAATCGAACTCAGTGTAGAGCAGGCTTATCCTAATTGTCCCAAGTACATACAACGCAGGATCATTTCCACCCCCGACCATTTTAAGAAAGTGCCATCCAGTGTAGTTGAAGGAAATGGATTGACTGACCAGATAATACAATGGATTACTAATGCAGACACATTTTTTGTAGCCAGTGCAGATTCGGATGGGAATCTGGATGCTTCCCATCGAGGAGGTAATACCAACTTTATCGAAATAACTCCGGATGGCCTATTGAAAATACCGGATTATCCAGGCAATAGCTTATTTAATACGTTGGGTAATATTCTGGCAAATCCAAATGTAGGTTTACTATTTATAGATTTTGAGAGAAAGCAAACATTACAATTGACAGGTAGCGCAAGTTTGCTTTTTGGCCAAAACACAGAAACGGATCTACTTAAAACCAAGGGTACATGCCGTTATTGGCTCTTCCATACATCTCGTTGGATACATACCATTGACCACCACCAGGTAGAGTGGGAGTTTTTAGAATACTCACCTTTCAATTCATAAGGATACAGTCCTGAAATTGAATTATAAAACTATGCAAGAAGAATTTGAAAAGTATATGCACCAATGTCTGGAGCTTGCAAAAACGGCTATGGCAGCAGGTAATCCACCTGTGGGAGCACTAATTGTGTTTGAACAAAAGGTACTGGGTACCGGAATTGAATCGGGAAAATCTACTGGTGATATTACCAATCACGCTGAAATACTTGCCATAAAAGACACAATCAAAAACGGTTACTCAGACCAGTTGCCTTTAGCACGCATGTACACAACACATGAACCCTGCATCATGTGTTCTTATGTAATACGACATTACAAAATACCTGAAATCGTCTATGGAGTATCTGTACCACTTGTTGGCGGACTGACTTCCCAATTTACTATACTCTCTACCGAACAAGTGCCAAAGTGGGGACTCAAGCCAAATATTATTGGAGGCGTATGCCAGGAAGAATGTAATGAACTCACCAGACAATTTATGCTAACACAAACGCCAAATCCATTGTAAAGAATTATGCTCTCTCAGTCTGTTCATACACTGGTTAATCAGCAGAATGGAAATTTGTCGTTTAAAATTTTTGAATTCGATAATACCAGCTACTTTGACCATATCCAGCGAAATAATTATTTTACGCTTATTCTTATTACTTCCGGAGACGGAATAGCCAAAGTTGATTTTTGTGAGTATGTATTTGAGGCTGATACCTTGTTTGCTTTTTATCCGTATCAGCCATTCATGATAAGTACAAAGGCACCCTTAAAAGGCTTTTCCATCCAATTTCACCATGATTTCTTCTGTATATACAGACATCATAAAGAGATAGCAACCAATGGTATTTTGTTTAATAATATCTATCAGCAGCCATTTATCCAGTTGCAGGAAAGCTCAAGAAAAACCTTGCTCACTATCATCGGAGAGATTATTGAAGAATTAAAAGTGGAAGGGATACAAAGAGATGAGGTCATTGTTTCATACCTGAAGATATTTTTAGTCCTTGCCACCAGAATAAAACTTGAGCAGCAGCCTGTTCAGGAAGATGATGCTGCTAATGGCAGACAAGTATTTATCGTGCAAAGCTTACGAGATGCGATTGAAGAAAACTTTCGCAGCAAGCATTCCGCAAGTGACTATGCTGATCTACTAAATATTACACTCAATACACTGACACGAATTACGAAAACCCATTTTAACAAAACACTTTCGGACTTAATCAATGAACGAATTATCATTGAAGCAAAAAGAGAACTATATCTAACAGGAAAAACGATCAAAGAGATTGCCTATGAGCTTGGATATGAAGATGAATATTATTTCAGTCGGTTCTTTAAAGGAAAAACAGATGTATCACCTCAATTGTATAGAGATACAGTAGGCTTCAATAGAGGCGGAAGTTAAAAAGCTTTCTGAATCAATATCATTCAGGCCAGCTTATTTTTAGTGTATGCAACCCTCCGGTTTCTTTTTACTCTTTTGACTATTTCCTTAAAGATATATAAAATGAAACTAAAAATCGCTCTGCATCTGCTTTTCTGTGGGATTGTGCAACTCTGCATGTCCCAGAATTTACCTAGTCTGGTAACAGACCGAAACATCAATAGTACTTTCAGTATTATTGCTTATGACAAAGCCACTCAGGAATGGGGTATTGCTGTAGCTACCAACAATATTTATGTAGGCAGCTCAACTATCTATATAGAACCTGGCTTGGGAGCGTTTTCAGTTATTGCAGAGACCGAACCGTTGTATGCCGTCAATGGCTTTAAACAGCTGCAACAAGGAAAAACCATTGAGCAAGCCATTGTATCTACCGTCTCTACTGACTCATTAGCCGATTACAGACAGGTGGCAGGTATTGATGCAAAAGGCCACGTGTATGCAATGACTGGTTCTTCCTTAAAATACTGGAAAGGAAAAGCAGGCCACCTGACAGGCGAAAGCTTTGTAGTAATGGGTAATCAACTGGCAGACAATGTGCTTACCAGTATGGCAGAAACATTCCGGACTTCACAAGGCACATTAGCGGAAAGATTGCTGCAAAGCCTCATAGCAGGACAAAAGGCAGGTGGTCAGATCAATGGCAAGCAATCAGCTGCTTTGGTTGTGAAAGGAGAGAAAAACGAATGGTTTAATCAGATAGACCTGCGAGTGGATCATTCTGTACAGCCATTTGAAGACCTCCAAAAATTACTAAACTATCACTATGGGAGGATTCGGCTCAATCAGGCGATGTTTGCCATCCGAACGAAAAATATTGCAAGAGGTAAATTATTATTAAGCCAGGCTGAGCCAATGATTGAAGGATGGAATGGTATGTATGGCAAGCTAGCCAAAGCCTATCTCCTGCTTAATGATGAAAAGAAGGCTATCTCTATCATTAGTAAAGCCATCAAAGAGAATCCTTACTGGAAAGAAAATCTTCCAGCCTTCTATTGTCTGCGTCATGCACCCGAAATAAAACTGCTGCTGGATGAAACCACCTTTACACTGGCAGACTGGAACAATGCCATTAGTATTCTGATAGATCTGCAAAAATCAGCAGAAAGTATAGATCTGGGTCAAAAAATTTTGAAACAGTATCCCAAATCGTCTTACACAAATTATCTGCTCGCCAAAGCCGTATTACTAAATCAAAACAAATCTTCTGCAAAGAGTTATCTTGAAAAAGCCATCCAGTTAGACAAGGCAAATGCAGATGCTCAGCGACTGTTGACTCAACTTAAAGGAGCCTCCTAGTGTTAAGGAGTGTTAACGATAGTTAATATTAGTTAAAATGCTAATCTTCCTTGCAACCATCTTCTCAAAAATGGGATCTTGCATATATAAGCCAGTTAGCATTTACCATCAGGTATGGAATTGGAATATATAGGTACATTTTCGACTGAAAGAAAATAGACTGGATCTGGAAATAGTAGCTTTACTCAAGATAGGTGTCAGTATAGAGACAGTATCTGATTGGAGTGTGCAGATTATTGAAAACAGCCGTGCCAAAATGTATAAAGAAGAAAAGTCCATACGCTCAATTATAGATCTGATTGGGCACTTGAAAAAAAAATCATTTTTTTTTCTAAATCTCGGTTACCTTTTCTTACATGAGTAGTATTAAGATTTAGAATAACAAAGATTATTCATACACCTGTTTAACACTTATTTTGTTTAGGAAACCCTTTTTGCTCTACAAAAAGGGTTTTTTATTTCACAAAAAACCAATTTTCCCGCCACTTCTGCTATTTTTATCCTACAATCCTCTCTATGAACACTTTATTTTGCATGTTCTTTACAAAACAATTCTTACTCATTTTTCTAAGCTTTTTTTATGTAGCGATTTGGTCGGTGCCTCTTTTTGAAGAGCTATTTTGGAAGAAAAAAATGTAACCGAAAAAAAATAACAAAAATCTTACATGCCATTCAAAGCCGAAAATATCAGCAGAAAACAAAGTGAAAAAACTGCCTTTTATAAGAACTTCATGTCAAAAAAACCGAGTTTTCCGTTAGAACATCGATTAATAGACTCTACATTTTACCATAGATAAACTACTATCCACACAGTTGCAAAATAAAAAAGGACATGTAGTAAAACATGTCCTTCTATCTTTTCTAATTTTAGAGTATTTCATTATGCACGGGTTGCTTTGGCCAAGATATTTTTCTTTTCCCAGTCATCAGCAGCAGCTTTATCCAGATACCAGTACAAATTACCACTTTGTGGATTTACATAGGCAGCCGGATACATGTCTGCTTCTGGTTTCTCGCCCAGAATCTCTTCTACCTTTGTTGCCTTATCAGCACCTGTCACCAGGAAGGCTACATGACTGGCATGATTGATCAGCTTCATCGTAAAAGAAACCCGTAATTGACCGGACTGAGGATGTTTGGCAATGGTACACAGATTATCAGAATCTATAAGATCTATTCTGTCAGGAAACAGGGAAGCAGTGTGTCCATCTGAACCCATTCCCAGTAAAACCAGATCAAACTGAGGAACCTGATTTACAGAAGGTACTACCTCTCTGATAGTGCGTTCATAGCGGATAGCTTCATTATAGGCATCTAACTCTCCATGCATCCGAAATATATTGGATTCGGGAATAGCTAAAGGCTCTAATAAATGTTTTTGTGCCATCAGAAAGTTACTTTCCTCATGGGTTGGTGCTACACACCGTTCATCCACCCAAAAGATTTTCACCTTTTGCCAGTTGATAGAGTCTTTGTAGTGGGTTGCGAGATGATCGAATAGATATACTGGGGTCTTTCCACCAGATACAGCCAGATAAAAAATATCTTTCTGATTAGCCAGACTGGCAATCTGGCGTGATAAAGCTTCTACAAGCTCTCCCGAAGTATCATAAATCTGAATGTTGGGCGTCATATCAGTCACAGGTTAAAAATGGCAGGTTATAAATCGTCTGAATTACAACTAAAAATAAGTATACCACACAACTAAAAGATTGTGGTGTCATTATTACCAGGAGCAGAAACAACAACATCTGACATTACTAAAGCCAGATGTTGTATACTATACTTATAATTCACAGTAAATTCCGTCGTTAGACAGGTTTTTACATGGATATCGCCACGTAATATTCTTGTGTTTGCCTTCTACCAGATCATCTGCATTCTCAGGTCCCCAGGTTCCGGCCGGATATCCATACATCTTGATATTCGGATTGGTTTCCCATGCTTTCAGAATCGGATCGATAAACTGCCAGGCAGCTTCAACAGCATCTCCACGGGCATACAGTGTAGCATCGCCCTGTATACAGTCAAGGAGTAGTCGTTCGTAAGCCTCCGGAATATAGGTATCTGCCAGATCCTTGTAATGGAAATCCATATCTACATCGGTTACCCGCAATCCTTCACCTGGAATCTTCATGGCAAACTTCAACAGCATACCCTCATCTGGCTGAATACGGATAATGAGCATGTTATCCTGGTTCATCACGCCTGTATTTTTAACAAACAGGTGGTGCGGAGTCGGATTAAAATGGATAACGATCTCTGTCACCCGTGTAGGCATGCGTTTACCGGTACGGATATAAAATGGTACTCCCGACCAACGCCAGTTGTCAATAAAGAATTTCATGGCAACATAGGTCTCCGTACGGGATTCAGGCGAAACCCCTTCTTCTTCCCGATAGCCGGGAACAGTTTCACCATGAATAGTGGCACTGGTATATTGTCCCCGGATTACATTTTTCTCAATATCCTCAGGAGACAATGGACGCAGAGACTGGAATAATTTCATCCGTTCGTTACGTATGGCACTCTCTGTGGCCTGTACCGGAGGCTCCATTGCCACCAAAGCTGCCAATTGCAACAGGTGGTTTTGGATCATGTCACGCATAGCACCTGAGCCATCGTAATATCCACCCCTCTTCTCTACCCCAACGGTCTCAGCCGCAGTAATTTCTACGTGATGAATAAAGTTACGATTCCACAACGGTTCAAAAATGCTGTTGGCAAAACGCGTGATCAACAGGTTCTGAACGGTTTCTTTACCCAGGTAATGATCAATACGATAAATTTGAGGCTCTGCAAAGTAAGATAACAATTGCTTGTTTAGCTCCAGTGCCGTTTTCAAATCATACCCAAATGGCTTTTCAATGATAATACGTTTCCAGCCATCCTCTTCATTGCTTAGCCCCACATTAGACAAACTTCTGGAAACTACCTCATACAAACTAGGTGGGGTAGATAGGTAAAAAATGTAATTGCCGGAGATATCTAATTGTGTCAGACGATCTTTGAGAGAGCCATAGGCATTCGGATCGCTGGTCTCCATGGCATGGTAATGAATCTTTTCAGAAAAAGCAGCTTGCTTGTCTGCCGATCCATTGTCCTTTAGGTGTTTGTTTTCAAGAATAACTTTTTTTCGATATTCTTCGTCTGTAAATTTGGTGCGACTGACACCCAATACCGCAAACTTCTCTGGTAAAAATGACCTGCAATACAGATTATAAATAGCCGGAATCAGTTTGCGTTCGGTTAAGTCTCCAGACGCTCCAAAAATGACTAGAATGTGATTGTCTGTCTGTTTCATTTTCTTAGATTTGGGGTGTGGAGCGTTTTAGTACAGATGTTGTGGGTTGTTACTGCCTTTAAAACACACCATTATATAGTTTAATTGTGCAGCTAAGGTAACAAACATGTTTTTTATTGCACCTATATATCTAAAGTTTTTATCTGTAAAGTTTTTGTAAAATGAAAATAGGAATCGCTGCCGATCACGGTGGATTTGAACTAAAAGAGAAATTGAAGGCAAAAATCCAGTCTCTTGGATACGAAGTCACTGACTTTGGCGCTACAAAATATGATGCTGCCGATGACTATCCTGATTTTACTGTTCCACTGGCTCAAGCCGTAGCGGCAAAACAGGTTGACAAGGGTGTGGTATTATGTGGTAGTGGTGTAGGTGCCTGCTTTACCGCCAATAAGGTCAAAGGAATACGCGCTGCACTGATTACCGAAACATATTCAGCCCATCAGGGAGTAGAACATGATGATATGAATATGATCTGTATTGGAGGAAGGGTAGTCGGAGAAAATCTTGCCTGGGAAATTACAGAGGCTTTTTTGAAAGCAACCTATTCAGGAGAAGAGCGTCATGAACGCCGACTGAATAAGGTCAAGCAACTGGAAAAATGATTTGAGGTTTCTGCCTGTCCTTGGTGTTATCACCAACGAGTTGTTTTCCTTCATGCAGGTTGGTGATAACACCAACTTGGGGATTGAAATGATTTTCGATTTGACTCTACCTTATCTTTTTGTACTTAACCAAAAGAATATTTATTAATAGGTAAAGTTGAATCAAAGGAGGCAATAAACCGTTCATATGTTTTCTAATTACACTGTTTTATTTTTTTCATCCATAATTATTCAATTAAGATATGTCACAGCAGTATGACTTCGGAATGGTAGGGTTAGGCGTGATGGGTAGAAACTTTATTTTAAACGTTGCCGATCATGGATTTTCAGCCATTGGCCTGGATACTGATACAGCTAAATCAACCGCCCTGCATCAGGAAGGTTCAGGCAAACCTGTAAAAGGAACTACCTCCAAACAGGAATTTGTATCATCCCTGAAAAGTCCGAGAACAATTATGCTGCTGGTACCTGCAGGCGGCCCTGTAGATGCAGTAATTGAAGACCTGCTTCCTTTACTGGATAAAGGCGATCTGCTCATTGATGGAGGTAACTCGTTTTATACAGATACCAACCGCCGTGAAAAATACCTGAGTGAAAAAGGCATCCATTTTATGGGTATTGGTGTTTCTGGCGGATCTAAAGGTGCTCGTTTCGGTCCAAGTATCATGCCGGGTGGCCCTAAAGATGCGTATGGTATTGTGCAACCTATTCTGGAAGCCGTATCTGCCAAAGTAAACGGAGATCCTTGTGTAGCCTATCTGGGTTCTGGCTCGGCTGGTAACTATGTAAAGATGGTACACAACGGGATTGAGTATGGTCTGATGCAGTTGATCTCTGAAACCTACGATCTGATGAAACGGGGTCTGGGACTTACCAACGAAGAATTACACGAAGTATATGCTCGCTGGAATACCCAACGCCTGCAGTCTTTCCTGATCGAAATTACAGCATCCATCTTTACTACAGATGATACGCTGGCATCTGGCAAACTGGTAGATGCGATTCTGGATCGCGCCAAACAAAAAGGTACTGGAAAATGGACGTCTCAGAATGCGATGGATCTGGGCACTCCTGTACCTACTATCGATATGGCAGTAACCATGCGTGAGTTGTCAGCTCTGAAAGAAGAACGGGTACAGGCAGAAAAACTGTATGGAACTACCTCTGCTATCAGTGGCGACAAAAAAGCAGTTGTAGATCAGATTGAACAGGCTCTTTACTTTGCCTACATTATTACCTATGCACAAGGGCTAGCTCAATTGACTACTGCCTCTGAAGAATACAAATATGGTCTGGAACTGGAAACAGTAGCCCGTATCTGGCGTGGTGGTTGTATCATCCGGGCTGGATTACTGGAACATATCCGTCAGGCATACAGTAAAACGCCTGATCTGGCTAACCTGTTACTGGATGAAACAACAGCGAAGGAAGTAAATGCTGTTCAGGCTGCTACCCGCCATGTAGTTAGTTATGGTGTTACCAGTGGCATCCCGGTTCCTGCACTGGCAGCTTGTTTATCATACTTCGATGCCTATCGTAGTGGACGTCTTCCATCTAACCTGATTCAGGCGCAACGCGATTTCTTTGGCTCACATACATACGAACGTCTCGACAGAGAAGGCATTTTCCATACTGACTGGGAATAAAAAATTAATCCTATAAATAAGTGAATGAAAATCCTCGAAAGAGCACGATGCTTTTTTCGAGGATTTTTATTTAGTAGTCTCTACCAATGTAAAAACTATGTGGTCGGATCGATATTATTATTTGAATATCTACTATGATAAACAATTAAATGCTGAAGTAAGTACTGCTCGCCTTATAACTTTTCTGCAATCTATACCACAGCTAATGCAGTATGGGGAATTTAAATTTAGCAATATAGAATCTTTTCCTTTTATCCGAATTCTCCTATTACGAGCAAAATCTCTTAGCTATTGGTCAGATTCGGATGTAGATAGTAATCTAACAAACCTGATAACTATCGTTTGCACCAAAGGCAAGAAGGAAGATTTTACGAAAATAATGGATGTACTCATTCCCATTGCATCTTTTGTCAACTGGCAATTGGTTGACGAGTTAACAGATGATGAAATTGAAGATTTTGTATTATGGTCCCCACCAAAAAAACTCTAACGACTTTTTTAAATTATTCGAATTCTGTTCAACGTTCCAACCGAAGACAGATAAAAAAGTTTGCAGACTAAAATAGAAAATGACCAGTATTCTGATCATTTCTGCTTTTGACCGGAATACCGATCACTTTACAGAAATATTCGAATAATGGTCAATTTTTATTTTGACCTGAACTCTGTTCACTTTTGAGCTTGATCGGAGTTTAGGTCAAAATTCTGTTTGACTGGAGTTCCGGTTATTCTTACCAGCAATCGGAACTCCAGTCGATTTTTTAAACTTTCAGTATTTCGATACTCTTGAGCGATAATCAGAATCGGGCCTGTACGGTCAGATAGAAGCTTCGCCCATCAGCAGGGATAATACCGGGTCCGGGATAACTATCTGCCCGACGGGTAAAATAAGCAGGATTGGTCAGGTTATTTACACTACCTTCAAACACCAAAAACTTATATCGATAGGATAAGGACAAGTCCATCACATAATAGCTATAAATAGGAGCAAGTGTAGCTGTTGCCTCCCGGTTGCTATCACTGTTGGCAGCATCCGAATACTGAAGGCTGGTATAAGATGCCTGATAGATTGCCTTCCAGTTTTTCCAGCCAAAAGTAAGTCCTCCCCGTCCAATTAGCTGAGGAGCAAAAGCGACAAAATTATTTTTTTTAACTTCAGTAGAAATCTCTCGTTCTACTTCATCTCTGATCGTCACATATCGTGCATCAGCCAGAGTCATAGCGCCAAAGACTGTCAAACGTTTATCTACACCAGAAGAACTCAGAAATTTCCACAAATTTACCTCAGCAAATAACTCCGCCCCAATATGCCGCGATGTACCTATGTTTGTCCGAAAACGTCGATCGATTAAAAGTGTGCTATCCCATCGTGGCACCAGATCTATCCGATTATTATAACGCATGTAAAACAGACTTACATCATAATTGAACCAGTCTTCACGACTGCCTCTGATTCCTATATCTAGATTATATCCTCTCTCATCTTTAATGGTTGAGTCTATTGAAATACTTGGATTGTTTATACGCACATCTGAAAAAGTCACAGCCCGATAGTTTTGAGAGAAGTTGGCATAGTATTCAGTAGAGTTGTTTTTCTTGTAGCTTAATCCTATTCCCAACAACACAAAATTACGTGGTACTCTTCGGGTTTCGTCCTTACGTTTTTCATAGACCAGGTTACCAGCTGTATCAAACACTCTTTTTTTATAATATCCGGTGTAGTTTGTACTGATGGATTCCCAGCGAATCCCGGGTGTGATGCTGAATTTATCTGTAATGGTAAAAATATTCTCAGCAAACAGAGCCACATTGGTATTATGGAAAGTATAGTCTGAGTTTTCCAGGTTATCCGGATTCAGAAAATAAAAATCCGCTGTAGAGGCATTATTAGCATCCCCCTGCTGCTTCAGATTATAACTTCTGTAAAATCTGGCTCCTACCAGTAAATGGTTTTGTTGCCCACCTAGCCGATACTGATGCAACATACGCAACTCAGAACCCACATTTTTAAATTCATCAGCAATCAATGTACGGTTGGAAGAAGGATCGTCATACCTATTGATACGTTCCAGATTACCAACAGCATCACGACTGGATAGGTTAAGGAAGTTACGCCAGTTGAGTTGTGTCTGATCAGATAGTTTATATTCTGCACTCACTGCAACCAGGTTCCAGTTTACCCGCATCCAGTTACGCGCCCGATTGGATTGACGAGGATCTTCTTCAAATTCTGTATCTGTTAATCCTCCTGGCTGATGTGCCAGATAGGTCATATAGGTATACTCTGGTGTTATCTTTAACTTATCAGAGAGCTGTAATGGTAAGGCAAGATAAGCAGTATGTTGTGTAAAATCGGCATTAGGTCGCCAGCCATCTCCCGTTTTGTACTGATAAAAACCGTAATAGCCCAGTTTTTTATAGGTACCTGAAATGCTGTTGAATGAGTTAAAAAACTTCCAGGAACCTACGGTCTGACGAGTAACAAACTCAAAAGGTTTGGCTGCGGGCTTTTTCATGACAAAATTTACCATCCCTCCAAACTGTGGTCCGTATTGCAGGGAGGCAGCACCTCGTACTACCTCAATACGTTCTAGCGCTTCCATGGGAGGGGTATAATAACTTTCAGGATAGCCAATCGATTCAGCCGCAATATCATATCCGTTTTGTCGGGTATTAAAATTAGCTGTTCGGTTAGGGTTCAATCCTCGTGCTCCAATACTTAACTGGAGTCCGGCTCTATCCATTTCCCAGATATTCAAGCTAGGCACTCTGGCAAATACCTGACGAGGGTTGTTGGTTGCCAGGTTAGCCGTAATATCTTTCATGACTACCACCTCTGTCTTTTTCCCTTCATAAATCCCAAAGTTCTCTACAGCTTTCATTCTGGTAATGCCAAAAGTCCTTTCCCGTTCGGACTGTACGACCACTTCATCCAGTTCTTTATTTAGATCCCCTAATACAAAGTCAACTGTAAGCTCCGGACTTGAGACAATAATAGGTTTTTCAAGTAATTCCTTTCCATACGAAAAAGCAACAAGGGTATAGAAACCATATGGGATATCTTTCAGGACAAAAGCTCCGTCTGCAGATGTCCGGACATAGTATTTAGTTCCTTTCAAGGTTACTACAGCGTCTGCAATAGGCTTATTATCTGAGGTTTGTACATGTCCCGAAAGTGTAGCACGTTGAGCATAGACACTACAAAGAGACAAGATAAAAGCGATCAGACAGAGAGGAAAACGTAAAGACATATAAACAAAGTAGATAATTCTGATACATAGAATTTAAATAACATTTATACCGAAGGATAGTTTTTATTGATCTGGTAAGATCCAGCTTTTGGCCTCCCAGCCATCCTGAATCTTTGTGAGATCTGTATGGGGATCAATTAATAACCGACTGGGCTTTCCATTGAGAGTCACATAGACTTCTGCTCTGACTTGTGGCTGTATAATTCCCTTCTTTTTATATTGTTTAGCAAGGAAATGAGCAAACTGTAGTATAAAGTCTGGCTGGGTAGACATCTGTCTCTCCTGAAACTCGTTTAGATAGTTGCGGTTTTGCACCTCTATTTCTCGTCCTGTTTGGATATCCTTTACATAGAAAGTAGCCACACCTGATTTTTCCATTAACATCACCCGCCAGGAAAAACGGAAACCCTCTTCTGTCCAGAACAAATTACCCGGATACAGCAGATACCGCCAAGGAAAGACAATCTGAAACAAGCAGAAAAGCACTACAGATACAAGGGTAACATATCTTTTCCTATCTGTTACAGATTTTAAAGTATATGTTGGCGGTGTAACAGTACTAGCAATAGACAAAAATTTCTGATGCCAGTTAGCAGAAAAGAAAATCAATGTAGCCCCTATCATCACCCAGGGGAATACTCCAATTGGAAATAAAATCCTGGTAAATATATGAAACACTATGACGAGCCCATATCCAACTACACGAGTCCTCTTGTTCAGCAATAAAAAAGGTATGGCACAATCATACAGCATACCTATCCAACTAAAAGCATAAGCAGTAATTTTCCATGTAAAAACAGGTCCAATCAGAGGCAATGTATCGTTTACAGGTAACCAAAGTTTCAGTGGCATTGCGTCAATTAACCAATCATAGTTAATTTTGGCTAAGCCTGCATACAAATACACGATAACCAGTTGAAACCTGAGAATACCGACTGTCCAGACTGGTACAAGAGGCATTCCAGAAAGTTTTGCTTTTCTCTTTGATAACCAATGATCAAGTGAAAAATAGTGATTGACAGGCAACCAGATCAGCAAAAAACAAACCAGACTGACAAAATAATAGTGATTAAGATAATAGGTTAGATCTATGAGCTCTGTATAAACGAACGTCAGAAAGAGCATCACTGCGGATAAACGATAACAAAAGCCCAGCATCACTCCAATGGCACTTATTACCATCAATACATGAACTACATACAAAACTGAAGCGGAAAAAACGGGTATCCATCCAAATCCATAATAGGTGAAATGGAAAACAGGTTGACTATAATGTGTATCTATCCAGCCCATCCATATAAATCGAATGGTACTAAAAGCCAGCAGTGCGCCAAATACAATCCGAAAGGTGATCAGTGGTGCAGGTGATACAGGCTTAAAGCATGCCTCCGTCAGGGCACCAATCCAAGTCTTTCGTAGTGTTATTTGATTCGTTCTATCCTCAAGCAGTTCCATCTTTCTACAAAATACGAAAACGTAGCAGCGTTTATCAGATAGAGCTACTACGTTTTATAAAGAAGATTTACAGGTCATTAATCACCATCGCCACTGGTGAATGTAATAGAGATCCCCAATAACACAGCCATTTCAGATTTGATATGTGCTACATTTTTCTGAAGTTCAGTATACAACGTATCTATCGGAGCTGGGTTTGTTTTAATCTGGGATGCCAGTGTTGCATTTGTAGGAACGGCAGTCAGCGCATTGTTAATCGCTGTAAACTGACTTTCAATTGTTGTATTCAAAGCGTTACCTCCATCCACACTGGTCAGATATTCTTTAAAGCCAATAATATCTGTTCCGTTTTTGGTTCTTCCCTGCCAGATATTCTCCATAGCCTTCAGGTGGTGTTTGATCATTTCCAGCGATTTGCCACTGTAATACGCTTCCACCTTTTCAGGATAGGCCTTATCCACCATTTTGCCTAAGGGCAAACCCACTTTCCCATTTTTAATGGTTTCATAGCTTTGTACAAAGTTATTGTACAGAGCAGACATGCTGCTACCAACCTTAATTCCATCATTCGTTACAAAAGTAGTTTTATAATTACCTGCCCAGGCTGTAACAACTCCATCTATCTGACTTTTCAGGTTTGTAATCACTGCCTGCAGGTAATTACCTCTGGAAGTAGAATTCTGGTATTGTGTTACAATAGAGGCATTGTCATTTTGCAGATTAAAGATCAGGTATTCCACTGTCAAAAAACCACGCGTATCCCGGGTCACATCTGTCATGCTGGTATTTCCGGCCGATATTTTACTTTCAACGGAGGAAGTATTTATAGGAAAAATGCCAATCTCCTCTGACAATTTCCGACGTGTACCTTCTTCATCTGCAGGGCCTATGTTATAGGCATTAGCATATTGCCAGGAAATAAAAGCAGTTTCCCATGCCTGCTGCAAAGTGGTCAGATTATCGGTGGTTGGTGTGGTTACAAACGTTGTAGCAGCTGTCTGCAATGCATTCGTTTTGGTTTGCAGATCGGTAAAGGCAGGAACAATCAGGCTGTCGGCATAGACCTGCAACATCGTCTTACGATCAAATGAGTCGGAAGAACTTTTTTCAGAATCACAGGCAATAAACCCTGTTGCACCAACAAATACAACAATCAGATTCAGGAGTATTTTATGTATTTTCATATCAAAAGCGGTAGTGATCAATACTATAGTTGATTTATAAACTTTCCAGAAACTTAATCAGACTAGCCCGGTCTGTAGCAGATAGTTTTTTAAAGTCAGTAGCAGACTTTTCTGCTTCACCACCATGCCAGAGTATAGCTTCTTCCAGACTAAAAGCTCTGCCATCATGCAGAAAGTTGGTATGTTTATTTACTGTTTTCACCATACCAATGCCCCACAGCGGAGCAGTACGCCATTCCTGTCCATTAGCCAGAAAGTCAGGGCGGTTATCAGCCAGCCCCTCACCCATATCATGCAGGAGCATATCAGTATAAGGCCGTATGGTCTGGTTATTCAGCACAGACACTGTATGTGTCCCGGCAGTCTGCATTTTGGGGATATGGCATCCCGAACAGTTGAGTTGTGAAAACAGATACTTACCTCTTAATATATCTTTATCTGTCCAGTCACGACGCACAGGTACTGATAAAGTCTGCACATAAAAGATAATTTTATTAAGCTGCTCATCAGAGATCTCAGGTGAGCCTCCATTGGGAAGAGAACTGTAGAGTTCATTTTCTGATTCACTTAGTCCACTGGCAGGAAAAACAGAACTGGTAATCCCCATATCACCCTGTAAGGCTCCTGCAGTTTGCTGTTTAATAGTTGCCACATTGGCTTTCCAGCCAAACCGGCCTAAGGAAGTTTTGTTATTGACTACATCCCACACATAATTAGGGCGTCCGGAGATACCATCCTTATTCTTATCAGTTTCATCAGCAAAGGACAGGATTGTCGGTTCTGATACTGCCTCCAGCAAACCCAAACCGGGTATTTGCTGTGCAATACGGGGAGAAACCATCAAACCTGCATGAAAACTTCCAAAATTGGGATTATACAATTCGTATACAGGCTTTTGCAGTGTATAGGTAGTTCCATCCGCATATTGTCCGCTGACAGGTTGATAAGTAACCCGGACACTACTTTCAGGTGTTACACCTAAAATAGCTTTATCCTGTAATTGTTCACCATAAACCGGATCATGAACAGACTCACCATGCACGCCTGTGCCAGGAATACTCAGACGAAATAAGAGTCCATTTAACGTAACTGTTTCAGTAGCAGGAGGTTTTGCTCTGCCATCTTTGAAATGACATCCACCACAGGACGACTGGTTCATCAGTGGCCCCAGGCCATCTAAAGAGGTGACAGAGGAAGGGGCAGTCACCCAGTTGGATTGAAATAAGGAATTACCCACTACAAATAATACACCTTCATCAAAGGTGATATTATTTGCCTGCTTACCAAACGCATTATCAGATAAATCATTGGATGTTAAATTATCACCTCCTGAATACTGTTCCTTATCTTCTACAGAAGCTCGCTGAATATCAGTTTCAGTCGATTTACATGCACTCATACATAACATACTACCAGCAAGCATCCCTAGAATGAGCTGATAGCTTTTCACACAAAACGGGGTTCGCATTTTTTGATACTATCTATTGTATCCGGAAAGCATTTTCTGAATAGGTGACGCAGAAAATGCCTTGAATTCTTATATATTTCTACTACAAAACCCCCGTACTCAGTGCACGGGGGTTACTGTTCATGCAATTATTCCATTATTAATTTATACCTAAGGCGAATGCTCCATCCAGTAGTTCTTCGCTTAATGTTTTTAAGCTGGCTGCTGCTGCTTGAATTTTATCTACATTATTGATGATGGCCTGATCAAAAGGCGCTGGAATAGCGAGTATTTTCGTTTCTGTGGTGGTGAAAGTAGCATCTAACGCTGACGCACGTTCTTTGTCCTGTTTTTCAAGAACTTCTGCAATGCTGCGACCTTTCACCACAGTACCATCTACCCGTGTATAGGTACCATAGTACACATTTTTCACTCCTTTGAAATTCATTTGAATATCAATGTGCGTATTATCACTGAAACACGAATGCTCATGCTCCTGACGTTTGGTTGGATCTTCTTCAGAAATAGCAACCAGCATACGTTCTCCGGCAAGTTCATCATTGCTTAACTCACTAAGCCCGGTAAAAACATCAGACAGTGCTGTTTTTACAGTCATCTGAGAAGTAAACTTTTTGCGATAAGCCCCATCTTCAGCCCACAGGTCTTTTACATACGCCAGATCTTCAACCAGCAGTTCAGCTATTACTTTCAGGTATTGTCCACGACGCGCCTGATTTTTAGCAGTACCACCTGTTACATAATCCGTATAGGGTCTGTCACCTGGGCCATTGGCATTAAAGTCTTGTCCCCATAGCAAAAACTCAATAGCATGATAACCAGTCGCAACATTTACTTCGCTTTGCTCATCTGTATCTCCTCCAGCCTGGTTCAGTGAGTCAAGCTTTGCCTTCGTAATCTCAATTTTGATGTTATTGATAATACCAGCATCTGGCATATCTTTTACATAGTCAATATATACTTCATCAAGAGGCCAAGAGTTAATCAATCCTTCAGGTCCGTTTGCATCATCGATAGGACCACCGTAAAAACGGTAAGCTTCTGTTTGCCCATATGGAATACGAGCAGCTTTCCATGCAGCTTTGCATTCTTCCAGACCTGCGGCAGAAGGAGCAGCTACAAAGGCATTGATCTTTTGTTGGAGAGTTACGGCTGTGTTGTAGCTATCTTCATAGGAAGCATACACAATAGCAGCATAATTTGAAACAACTTCTTTTTCAAGAGATTCTGTAGATGGTTCATCCTCTTTTTTGCAGGAAAACGCTAAAAGAGTACAAACCACGATCAAACAACGGGTGGTAAACTTGGTCATATGTATGGTGTTTTATTTAGAGTATTTCTAAAGAAGGCAAAAGTATAGTAGCTCTCAGTGAAATACAATTTTTATTTAGATTTTCTCTAAATAATCTTAACGCCTATAAATAATCCATACACTTTTGAGATTCAATCCAAAGTTCAGTTTTACAATCTTGTATCTAATCATTATGCAAATGTTATTTTTTACCAGAAAAGCAATAGAGTATAGTCTTTTTATGCCTGGCTTTCTACCTTTGTTGCTCTTTGTGCATAGCAATACTTTATGAAACGTCGCACTTTCCTTCAGACTTCCTTTCTCGGTCTTTCCATTTCCTGGTCTAAGCCCTTTAGATTTTCATTGGAAAAAGATAATCAGCCTGTATTCCGGTTTGCAGTAGCTTCGGATGGGCATTATGGCCAACCGGATACAAGCTATGAAGCAGACTTTTCGAATCTGAACAAGTGGCTAAAAGGCGAAAAAGCGAAAAAGGGGCTGGATCTTATTTTTATCAATGGAGATCTGTTTCATGATGACCCTGTATTTATTCCAAAAGTAAAATCATCCTTCAATCAGTTGCCGGTACCATATTATGTCACCCGGGGCAATCATGACAGAGTAAGTGAAGACACCTGGAAACAAACCTGGGGGTACGTTCCCAATCATGACTTTGTAGTAGGCGATTATGCGTTTGTACTAGCTGATACCTCAAACGAAAAAGGAGAATATCTCTGTGCAGATGCAGCTTGGCTGGAAAAAACGTTACAGAAACATGCAGTCAAAAAATGGATCTTTGTATTCATGCACATTCCTCCCAATAAAAAGTGGACAGACAGCGGTGTTGACTGCGTTCCTGTACAGGAAATTCTGGAAAAAACGCCAAACCTGGCAGCTGTTTTTCATGGACATGACCATGAAATTGATGATCATAAAGTAAATGGAGGCAAACACTTTTTCTTTGACGGACATTTTGGGGGAAACTGGGGAACAACCTATAAAGGATATCGTATTGTAGAAATCTATAAAGATAGCAGTTGGTCTTCCTACCAGTGCAATCCTACCTTATCCCCTATTATCAATACGTTTCAGGTTAAGGCTAACTAAAGGAGTGAGAAAAGATACTGATTCAACCATCCGTTTGGCCCTGAATTAATAGTATTAGACATTAATCTCTATTTCTGCATTAGCGTTTTATTATTTCTACAAAATATTCTGCACCACTAAGGCTTATGTTAGTATCAAGGCATGCATTTTGCCTTGATACTTTTAACTTTTTACCCCATAATCACATGAAAGCCAAGGTATTATTTTTTGTACTTCTGCTACTACCCACTTTCTGGTCAACCAGTTATGGCCAGTTCTTTGCAGATCTTGAAACAGGTATTGTATTCTCTAGTCCCTACAATCAGGTAAGGGCACCCGGAAAGACAGGTACTCAGATTGATCTCACTAAAGATCTTCAGCTACAAAAAGCATGGTTTTATAGGGTACGGCTTGGTTATACCCTCGGTAAACGGCACAAAATCTCTCTTCTGGCGGCTCCGTTATCTGTAAAATCAGATGGAACGCTGGATAAAAACGTATCCTACAATGGAGAACTTTATCAACAGGGCAAAAACACAGAAGGTACATTTATGTTTGATACCTACCGTTTTACATATGCTTATGAGATTATACATTCCAATCGGTTTCGGTTAGGAGTGGGAGCAACAGCCCTTTTACGCAATGCATCCGTCAGATTACAAAATCCCACTACCAATACGGCCTATGATAATAGAGGTATAGTGCCACTGCTTCACTATGATCTCTGGTGGAATCCTACTCGTAGATTACTGATTTTATCAGAGGCCGATGGAAGTTATGCCAATGCGGGACAAGCGTTTGATGTATTTGCCGGCATTGGCTATCGCTTTACCCCTATTATTTCCGCTAAAGCTGGCTATCGGGTTATTCAGGGTGGAACCCGTGGAGATAATGTCTACATATCGTCCTGGCTGGATTTTGCGTCAGTAGGCCTTACCATTGACTGGAGACAGAAAGAAGACAAATAAAAAAGGAGGTTCTGTAATGTGGGTATTTTTGCATTACTTATTGTCAAATTTACCCGTATTTTTCTATACCCTCTGTTATGGACTATCCATTCTATATTTTTGGATCTCAAAGTTCAGTAGACTATGATGTGGTTGTTTTTGCCAATCAATTAGGAACTACTAAAGAAAATCAGGACTTCTGTAACCAGCAGGCCCAACATCTTGAGATTTTTTTTAATACCAGAAACCTGCCTTTCAAGAAGATAAACACCAATATAGCTATTCTCGAAAACGGAATCATTACTGCTGTTCACAAAGGCACTCCTGATGAACTGAATAATTCTGTATTATATACCTATTCCCTGCATAAACAGTTTTATCCCTTATCAATTACACGGGCGGTAGAACGCAACTGGCAACTAAAAATGCTTCGCGCCTGTCGTACCATTCTTTCTTTTTATACACGAACTGCTATTCGTTCAGATATAAAACTGGCATTACAAGGAGATCTGGATGTGAAGTTACCTGTATTGGAAAACCTGAACCTGACACAATGGACAGAATTTCACAAAAACGATCCTCAGGATTGCTGGAAAACCATAGCCTTCCAGTTAGGGCAAGCCTTGGGACTTCTTGAAAATAAAGAATTATATACCAAAGAGGATATCATAGATTTTCTTCCGGAAATGTCTGTTTTCCTAAATAGAAAGACCACTTATACAGATCTCACTACCTTACAAAACTACAAGACCCTATTTATCAAACGACTGAAAGAAGTAAGGCCTTTATTTTCCCAATTAACAGAAATAGGTGCTTCTTCAGAGTAACCCAATCTCTATCTGATAGCAAACTTTTCCAATCCACCCTTTGTGAATCCGGCCTCAAACACTACTTTTGATAAATATAAGACTGTTTCAAGATACAAGTGAAGATTTTGTAGGGTAACAGGCCACCGGTAATAGTAAACTAGTAAACGTATCCAAGGGCATTCATTTAAAACAAACTAAACGAAAAAAAATAGTTAATTGTGGACTAGCCGAATCATTCAACAGGATGAAAAAACAAGTCATTATTGGAATGCTGCTTTTATTGGTTGCATGCAAGGCAACCAATCCTTCACACACTACTGGTTCGGATATTTCTTCTGCTCAGAAACCTACCATTTCGTTTACCTTCGATGATGGCAATACAGCTGATATGCCCGGATACACTCTTGAGGTATGGAATACACTATTACTTAAAAGCCTTCAGAAACACAATCTGAAAGCTATTCTCTTTTCGTCCGGAGCCAATAAGACAGACCAAAAAGGCAAGTATGTCCTCCAGAGCTGGAATGATGCAGGCCATCGGATTGCCAATCACACATTTACACATCCCAACTTTAACAGTAACAAGACAACACTAGAAAATTTTGAGTGGGAACTTATGATGAATGATTCCATCATAAAAACCTACTCAAACTATCTTCCCTTATTTCGTTTTCCCTACCTGAAAGAAGGCAATACAGCAGAAAAAGTAAATGGATTCCGATTGTTTATGAAGGAGAAGGGATACCGCAACGGCTATGTAACCATTGACGCTTCTGACTGGTATGTCGATAGTCGCTTACGGGAACGGTTGAAACAGAATACAAAAGCCAACGTAGAAGCCTTCAAAACATTTTATATCGAGCACCTCTATGATCGTGCTCAATACTATGAGTCTTTATCTTATCAGTTAACGAACCGTCATATTAATCATACGATTCTACTGCATCATAATCTGGCAGCTGCCTTATTTCTGGATGATCTGATTCAGTACTTTAAGGATAAGGGATGGAATGTCATGGATGCAGAAAAAGCCTATGCAGATGCTATTTACCAGAAACAACCTACCAACATTCCGGCAGGAGAAAGCCTGATATGGGCTCTGGCAAAGGAATCCGGAAAGTTCGAATCAACTCTCCGCTATCCGGCTGAAGACAGTGAATATGAAAAAGATAAAATGGATAAGCTGGGTTTGTAGGATGAATATTTTACTCTACGCGAATGAATAAAGAATTAAAGAAAGAGATATTTGAACACATTGATGCTTATGTGAAGTATGGTTTTTATGATGTAGAGGATATTTGTTTTGACTTGGAGTTTATCTTGATGGAGGAGATTGATGAAGAAAAATTTACAGAGGTGTGGTTACAAAAAGAAGTGGAGAAAAGATATAACAAACAGTTACAGAAGGAAAAAAGCTGGTCGGGGGTAGTCAGTTTTGATCGATTGGCAACAGCTTTTGATGTACTTAGCACTCATCGGATTATAACTCTCCATAAAGCAGGTTATACAACTCAGGAGGGAGAAGAAATAGCTTGTAATGTATATGATGAATTAAAAGCTAAAGGAATAAAAGCAAATGGCTATTGTTATTACCACACACAAGATGTGGAACGAGCAATGGGAGATATTCAAAATCTTTACATACGATACGGAGACTTTCAGGGAGATGATGATAAATGCCAACAGGTGGGAAAGCTAATTGTAACAGAGCTTAAAAAGCAGAACCTTGAAGTACATTGGAGTGAATCTATTAATGATACCATTGAAATCAAACCCTTTCTATGGCAAAAACGGCATGATGGCATTGATTATAGCTCCAAACGAACTACGGCTCACATTCTGGCAACCCAAACAAAAAGCAGTTAATTTTTATTTATATCTATTCTATACCCTAAACATCCAAAACCTAACTTTCTTTCATGGAAAAAATCAAAGTTGCTGTTGCTGGTACAGGTTTTATTGGCCCTGCCCACATTGAGGCACTTCGCCGCTTACCGAATGTTGAAGTTGTAGGCTTAGCAGAAGCCAATGCCGAACTTGCCAAAACCAAAGCAGATCAGTTGGGTATCCCTCGTTCATATGGAGATTTTCAGGAAGTAGTAAATGATCCTGACATCAATTGTGTACACATCTGTACGCCCAACTTCCTTCACTATCCGATGTCTAAAGCTGCTTTGCTGGCTGGCAAAAATGTAGTGTGCGAAAAACCTCTGGCAACCAGTACCAAAGAAGCAGAAGAGTTAGTGCAGATAGCTCGTGAAAAGGGTGTGGTAAATGCGCTTCACTTTAATGTACGCTATTATCCGCTGGTGCGTCAGATGAAGACCATGCGTGAAAAAGGAGATCTGGGTGATATTTTCTCTATCACAGGTTCGTATCTTCAGGACTGGCTGTTTCTGAATACAGACTACAACTGGCGTCTGGAACCAGATAAGTCTGGAGAATCCCGTGCTATTGCAGATATCGGCTCTCACCTGATGGACCTGATTGAATATGTAACTGGCCTGCATGTAACCGAAGTACTGGCTGACTTCTCTACGGTTCACAAAACACGTATGAAGCCACTGAAACCTGTAGAAACATATTCAGGCAAGATGCTGACTCCGGAAGACTATCAGGAAGTAGCCATCAACACGGAAGACCATGCAAACGTATTGTTACGTTTTGACAATGGCAACAAAGGGGTAATTACAGTAAGCCAGGTAGCAGCAGGACGCAAAAACCGCCTGAATGTAGAGATCTCCGGCTCCAAACAAAATCTGGAGTGGTGTTCTGAAAAGCCAAACGAACTATGGATTGGTAAACGCGAAACAGCCAACCAGTCTCTGATGCGTGACCCTTCTCTGGTATACAAAGAAGCCGCTCAGATTATCTCCTATCCAGGTGGACACAACGAAGGCTTTGCAGATTGTTCGAAACAACTGTTCAAAGAAGTATACGCGGCTGTAGCACAAGGTAAACAGCCTGAAAATCCATTATTCCCTACATTTGCTGATGGATTACGCGAACTGGTTCTTTGTGACAAAATGATTGAAAGTCACAAAAAACAGGCTTGGGTTAAAATTTAAGTTAGTTTATATGTAGTTTGATGGCTGAACCGTTGAATAACTTTTATTCAATGTTTCAGCCATTCTCATTTCAAATCACTTATCACTATGTTAAAGTTAGGTTTTGTAAGCGCCATTCTTGCTGATAACTCATTCAATGAAGTTATAGACTTTGCAGCCGCCAATCGGTTTGCCTGTGTGGAAGTTATGTGCTGGCCGAGAGACAACTCTGACACCCGCCGGTATGCAGGTGTATCTCATATTGATGTCAATGCACTGGATGCGACTGCTATTTCACAGATCCAGCAGAAATGCAAAGAATCAGGTGTGTTTATCTCTGGACTAGGCTACTATCCCAATCCATTGGATGCAGACACAGCAAAAGCTGAGTTTTACAGAGAACACATCAAACAGATAATCCGGGGAGCAGCCAAGTTAGGCATTCCGGTAGTGAATACGTTTATCGGACGCGATCCTCAAAAGAGCATAGCAGATAATCTGAAAACGTTTGCTGAAGTATGGCCTGCTATTATCAAGGTTGCCGAGGAGAACAATATCAAAATTGGTATTGAAAACTGTCCGATGTTTTTCACCAATGACGAGTGGCCTGGAGGGAAAAACCTGGCAACTACTCCTGCTATATGGGATCGTATGTTTGAAATCATTCCTAGTGAGGCATTGGGCCTTAACTACGATCCATCCCATATGATCTGGCAGATGATGGATGAAACCCGTCCTATCTATGACTACAAACACCGTCTGCATCACATTCACCTGAAAGACGCGAAGCTGTATCGTGACAAACTGAATCGGGTAGGTATTATGGCAAATCCACTGGAATACCACTCACCAAAACTACCCGGTCTGGGAGATGTCAACTGGCGTGGATTCTTTGCAGCACTAACTGATGTACGCTACCGGGGACCTGTTTGTATAGAAGTGGAAGACAAAGCCTATGAAGGCTCTGACGAAGATGTGAAAGAAGCCATCCTAACAAGCCGCAACTATCTGAGTCAGTTTTTAGTGTTGTAGTTTAGTACTGTAGACTATGCGCGTCAAGATTAATTTATAAAACTTCTTCATGTCCTCCTGAAAGGAACTTTTGACAAATAGAGCCATGATTGGATTCTGAAAGAATTACTCTCTAGTCGGAAAGGCCGCCGGTCTTGCCACGAGATCCTTCCAGGAGGACATGAAGGGGGTATTTCTACAAAACTTGAAAGACATTTTTTCTACTCTTGTCACTCCCATTCCCACTACTCTAGGATATGCCTCTAAAAGATGCTATTTTTGCACTCTTTTTAAGGATTTTACATGAAGTTTGATATACAAGCAACCGATTCCCAGAGCAATGCCCGTGCAGGAGAGATTACCACTGATCATGGCATTATTCAAACCCCTATCTTTATGCCTGTAGGAACTGTAGGTTCTGTGAAGGCAGTACACCAGCGGGAACTAGAAAACGACATTAAGGCTCAGATTATTCTGGGCAACACCTACCATTTGTATTTACGTCCTGGACTGAATGTACTTCAGAAAGCTGGAGGTTTGCATAAATTCAATGGATGGAATCACCCTATCCTGACAGATAGTGGAGGGTATCAGGTCTACTCCTTGGCCAATACCCGTAAGATCAAGGAAGAGGGCGTTACCTTCCGTAGTCACATAGATGGCTCCAAACATATCTTTAGTCCGGAGTATGTAATGGATATTCAGCGCATCATTGGAGCTGACATCATTATGGCGTTTGACGAATGTACTCCCTACCCTTGCGAATATGGATATGCCCGTAAGAGTCTGGATATGACCCATCGCTGGCTACGTCGCTGTTGTGATCGTTTTGACAGCACAGAAGGGCTATATGGCTATCAACAAACATTGTTTCCAATTGTACAAGGTAGTGTATACAAAGATCTCCGCAAGCAGTCTGCCGAGGTAATTACCTCCTTTGAACGGGAAGGGAATGCCATTGGAGGATTGTCTGTAGGAGAGCCTGCCGAGATGATGTACGAAATGACCGAACTGGTATGTGACATTCTTCCTAAGGACAAACCACGTTACCTGATGGGAGTAGGTACCCCTGCCAACATCCTGAAAAGTATCGCATTAGGAGTGGATATGTTTGATTGTGTAATGCCTACCCGGAATGCAAGACATGGATTGTTATTTACCACTCAGGGAATCATCAATATCAAGAATGAAAAATGGAAAGATGATTTCTCTCCCATTGATGAAACACTCGGAGGATATGTAAGTACATTCCATAGCAAGGCCTATCTGCGTCACTTACTGATTAGTCAGGAATACCTGGCAGCACAGATTGCTAGTGTACACAACCTGACGTTTTATCTGTGGCTGGTAGGCCAGGCACGTGAAAAGATCAAAGAAGGAACCTTTACAGAATGGAAAAACCAGATGGTAAAGCAGGTTTCTCAGAGGTTATAATAAACATCTTTATCTATCAGGAGACAATCAGTGATACAATATACATACTCTCAACTAGCTGATCATCTGCATGAACGCCTGACAGATGTATTACCAGGCGAAGCTGCACAGCAAAAGATGGCAAGCTCTCTGCGAAATGCAGGTCAGCTCAACTTTAAAACCGACGGGAAAACACGTCAGGGGGCAGTGTGTATATTGTTTTATCAGAAGCAGGATATATGGCATCTGCCACTGATTGTAAGGCCGGAATATGACGGGACACACAGTGGACAAGTAGCTTTTCCAGGAGGAAAAGTAGAAGAAACCGATCCTACCTATGTAGCAACAGCCCTGCGGGAAATGCACGAAGAGATAGGTGTGCCTACTGACTCTGTGCAGATACTTGGTGCATTAACGCCCTTGCTGGTAATAGCCAGCAACTTTATGGTACATCCGTTTGTGGGCATCACTTCCGAAGCTCCTGTGTTTATACCTGATTCACGAGAAGTAGCTAAAATTATTGAAGTACCTCTCCCCGACCTGTTGGATGACAACCGCCGCTCTGCCAAAGAAATACAGGTACGGGGATTTTCTCTCTGGGCTCCGTATTTCGATCTGGAAGGGCAAACTGTGTGGGGTGCCACAGCCATGATGCTCAGTGAACTGATCGAAGTTTTAAAGAAAAGCACATGAGTTATCCCAAATTTGAATGTGAGTCTGTTAAAAAACCAGCATCCATGCTTTTGAAAGAGTATAGATGCTGGTTAGATTTTGAGAAAGCTACCTTTCTTTGTTTTCTAAGATTCTTCTCATGATTTCTTCACTTTTGCTTGTCTCTTCTAGAATTTGTTTATAGTCCCTTACATTGTTCTTCCACTAGCTTCTTCATTTTTTGCTTGCCCAAAAAACAGGGCGCCAAACGAGAGTTTGGTGAGCCAGATTTGTGCGTGTGCAGAAAAGGGCAAAAAATTCCAAAGCTTCGCCCCACAAGGCTAACGCTAGGCCCGCGGAATTTTTATCCCTACGCACCTACACTACCATCCACGATTGAAGTTACCATTAGTTTTTGTATTATGTGCTGTTTGAATTTATAAGGAATAGCTAATCTAGGAGCATCTATTAGGTGGGACAAAGAGAGTAAAGATTCCTTAAATCGCGAACCGTTGTAGCTGTGGGTTGGCAATCTTTTTGCCGCGAGGAAAGCCCCTGGCTTTGCGGGTGGGAGGTTCGGCAAAAAGTGCCCTTTTTTGCTTCGTTTTTTGGGCAAGCAAAAAATGAAGAAGCCTATGGAAGAGAAAAGTAAGTGACCATAAACCAACTTAGGAAAAGGCAAGCAAAAAAGTGACAGGGCGATAAGAAGAAATATGTTCTGGACTATAAACAAACTTTGGATACAAACATGAAAAGTAGAGGTTGTAAGGAAATTGAAGAAAGAGGAATTTCTCAAATAACTAAACAGAGCCTACACACTTCTCAAAAAGTATAGGCTCTGATCTCACATCCAAACTATATAAATACCCTAAAACTGTCCTGTAGCAAGCATTACCAGTGTACAACCCTGCACAGTCTCAATGCCCTGCTGTCGGGCTTTCTGGGCAAATTCCGGATTTTCTGTTCCTGGATTGAAAATAATCCGCTTAGGCTTTAGTTTCAGCAGATAATCATACAAAGGTGGCTGGTTGCGTGTGCCCACATACAAGGTAACCGTATCGATGGAGTCCAGATCCGGCTCTCCACGTTGGATAGCAGCACCTGCTACTTGTCCTGTCTTTAATCCCAGCAACTCAATTGGATGACCATATTCATTCAACATGGTTGCGGCTTTGTAAGCATATCGGGTAGGATTGTCTGAAGCACCTACCACCAAGGTACGTTTTTTCATAACTTCCAGTTTATTTATCAAAAAGACCCTGATTGAGTCTTTTGCTGTTGTAACATGGTAACATAAAAGTCAGGCCGTCTGGTTCAATCTATCACAGACGCCCGTATCTGGCTCCAGGTGGTCTGACTATATAATCGTAGAAAATAAAATACTGTACCACCTACAATGGCTATGGCAATCCAGATACCAGTCGGAAAACGAGCTAATCCATAGTGGGCAAATCCTATCATGGTACTTACCATCATCATTAGTAACGCAATACCTATACTGGAAGCCTGTTGTGCCTCAGCAGGAGCCTGTGAGAAAGGAAACCGCTTCGGAGAGATCAATGCAAAAATGCAGATAAACAGCATGTTATTGAACAACGCCAGAATTACATTGGCCAGTGCATCTACTCCCCAAAACCAGAAGATAGCGGCGATCAGGAATGCATAAACCGGAAGAATAAACTTGATGAATACAGCTTTTAGCGCACCGGATAGAATATACCCTGGCGGGTCAGCAGGTACAGAGCCATAAAACCAGGTAGCTTTATAATCATCCGAGAACTGGATGTTTGTATAAAAGGCGTTGATAGCAAATGACATGGCATATAAAATCAGAATGTATTGCCAGTCGCTTTGCCCTAGTTGTTGCCCTCTCAGAAATACAAAAATAGTAGGAATCATTACACCCAGTGTCGGATAGGTACGCATCTTGAACTTCTGATCCCGGCTGGTAATTTTCCAGGTAAGTTCAAAACCCATTTTCTCCAGCGGATGGCGGGTAAAGATTGCTGATAGTCTCTCAGAAAGAGGCTTTTTACTTCTATCCTCTGTCGTACCTGTTTCGTTTTTATCACCAGAAGCGTCATTCATCTCCAGCAATTTCCGGCTAAAGCTTTTAGAGACAGCACTATTCATCAGGTAAATAATTCCCACAGGCAAAGTGACAGCCAGCAGCGTGAAAATGATATAGGGAGTCTCAAAATGCCTGCTGACAAATGCCTCCATAATCCCTCCCATCCAGAAAGGCGGTACCAGATATTGCCACCACACAACTTCCAGAGAGATACTCTGCAACATCTCTACTTTGATAAGCCGGGGTAGTATCTGATAGCCAGACACAAAGACCATAGTAAAGCCAATTTGCACATAAGCAATAATCTGCTTTAAACGAGCTTCACTGGTAAACCGTATTAACAACATATACAGCAGATTGGTCAGAAAAACGGCAAATAAAGCAGACAGAATTACCAACACCACAAACAAAAGCAAGGCACCCAATCCATATTTAATTCCTACAAAAACAATAGGTAGCAATGCCACCGAGAAAGTAAGTGTAAGCACATACACTACCACATGGATCAATCGAGCCATCCATACCGTACGACTATCCACAGGACGAGGCGACAGAATAGCATAATCGGTGGTATCCATTACTACAGAGGCAAAGTCTGTAATCAGTGTCATAATTGTCATCACCATAATATAGGCAAACACAATGGTGGTAGCCCAGTATACATTAGGCATGGCAAAAATGAGGCTTCCTACCAGGCCACCCAATATAGCATACATAAAAATGGCTATCCAGTACTGATACTTCGTGTTAGCATCTGACTTACTGGGCTGATTTGCAAAAGCTGCAGGTTTACGACGTTTGTCCATCAGCAGCTTTATCTCCAGAATGGCCCGCAACTGGCTATAGTCAATGTGTAAAGATTGAAATACGCCCTTTAACAGATCCAGAATAAACAGTACAATTTTACTCATGTTTTAATGTGATTTGTTGATAGAAAAACATCTCATATTACCCGCGCAGTGCCTCTATAAACTCACCTGCCTGAGACTGATGGGCATGATTGCCGGTAAGTTCTGTGAAAATCTGCTCCAGAGATTCCGTTTTTTCCCGTTCCTGTAATTCAGCAAAGGTGCCATCGGCAATAATCTTTCCCTGATGCAGAATCATAATCCGGTGAGCAAACTTCTCTACCACATCCATGATATGCGAACTGTAAAACAGCGTTTTGCCCTCTAATGCCAGCTTGGAGAGAATTTCTTTTACCAGAATCACCGCATTGGCATCCAATCCGGAGAGAGGTTCATCCAAAAAAATAATATCCGGATTATGCAGTAAACCTGCAATAAGCAACACCTTTTGTCGCATACCTTTGGAGAAGGCAGTCATGCGGGTATCGGCTTTAGCCTGAAGATCAAAGATACGCAACAGATCCAGTGACTTTTTCTCAATTCGTGCAGACTCCATCTTATGAAGCAATCCTATAAAACGCAGGTATTCCATAGGTGTAAGCGTATCATATAGCAGGGCGTTCTCAGGTATATATCCAATACGTCGTTTTACTTCAATAGGGTCTTTGCGTACATCCATCCCCATAATTTGTACCTCTCCTGTAAAATCGGTAATCATACCCGACAACACTTTAATGGTTGTGCTTTTTCCAGCTCCATTCGGTCCCAGATACCCAATGATCTGACCAGGAGTAATTGTAAAATTGATATCATTCAACACCGGCTTTTCATAACTCTTGGACAGGTGCGAAACAGTAATGACAGGTTCTGTATACATACGATTGCAGGTTAGGTAATAACAAATGTGTTTAGGACACACGTTTGAATTTATGAGCCTCTTTCCAGAAAGTAACCTTTTAACCAAAGGTATTTAACTTTAGTAAAACAAAAAACCGATACAATGACTTGTATCGGTCTGGCCTATTATAATTATAGCATGTTCCATAAACTTGGTATAAACGAATATCCAAGCCAGGTTTATCTTTCTTTTAGAAAAATAAATCTATTGATTCAGGTTTTTACGCAGATCTTCAACAAACTCTTCGGTTACATCAAAATAAGAAGCCAGCTGTTGAGTGGTTAAGACGCCATCTTTGAGGAACTTCAAAATCGTGTCTCGCTTTGTTTGCTCGATTCCTTCCTGCTTACCTTCTTGCTTTCCTTCCAACCTACCTTCCAGTTTTCCTTCTTCTTTTCCTTTTAGTTGGCCTTTCTTAAAAAGAAAGTCATCTTCTTCTTTGATGTATTGAGAAATAGATTCTATCATGATTTCTACAAAAGGTGTTAGTTTACGCAAGTTAGCTAATACACGTAATTGTTGCAAGTGTCTATCTCGCTCTACTTTACTGGTTGAAGTCTGATTTAATCGTTGTACAATCAGACTAGCCGCATTTTCAGGAGTGGTATTGCCAAAGTTGCCTAATACAGCAAAAACCACTTCGTCACCTTTATCAGAAGAGAGAAATAACTCATAACTAATCGTAGAAAATTGGACCAGATAAAAGGAAAACATAAGATTTTCCTTTTCAATCTTCGTTTGCATCCTAGGCTCCTGATCTGAAAGAAAAATCACATACTGTTTGACTGGTAGCTTGTATTTTCGCCAGAGTAATCCTATATATTCCAGCATCCGGTAGATCATTTCTTCTTCATCCATCAACTGAAACTCGAGTTGTAGTAAAAACGTATCTCCTTGTTTGTTGGTTATTTTCAGCAACTGATCTGGTTTGCGCTCCAGAGTCCGTTGCAACTCTTGTGGCAGTCTTTCATAAGATGCAATCTGAATCTGAAGCACTTTTTCAATGAGTGCCAGAGTAACAGCTTCCAGGTTTTCTTTAAATATTTTATCATATTGATTACCTTCTTTTTTGGTGCTCATAAAAGGATAAAAAAGTGAACAGAGCGTGAAAGTAAACAATAAATCGTCAAAATAAAGAAGTCAATCTGGTAATAAAAACCGAAAAGGAGTATTCCACAAACGTTGGAACACTCCTTTTCCAAACAACATAGATGGAGGTATAAAAATGACAGCATTAATTACTGTCTACTCTTAAAATAATTTTACGCCATTCTGAAAGCTATAGCCTCAAATTAAAATTTATTATAGCTACTTTATACTAAGCGACCAAATTACTCCAACATTTTAGTCCACTTCTCATTGCTCTGGTTGGACTTTATTACAGTGTCAATAAACAACATACCACGCAAACCTGCTTCCAGTCCAGGGAAATCCAGATAGGCCGGATCGGGTGTCTCGCCTTTCAGACGGCTGCGCAGTGTTTTGGCGAAGTTGCGGTATAGAATCGCAAAAGCTTCGATATAGCCTTCAGGGTGCCCTGCCGGGATGCGGGTACTGATTTTAGAGGCATTGGATAGTTCACCCACTCCTGTACGCAGCAGTTGTTTAGGCTTGCCAGGTTGTGTATATTCCAATGTATTAGGCTCCATCTGATGCCACCACAGCCCACCCACTTCTCCGTAGATACGGATGTTAAAATTATTCTCCTCTCCTACTGAGATCTGGCTGGAATGCAGGACTCCTTTTGCTCCATTTTCAAAATGCAGTAAAAGATTGGCATCATCTTCCAGCTTACGTCCCTCTACAAAGGTAGTCAGGTCAGCACAGATTTCAGTTACTTTCAGACCCGTGATGTATTCGGCAAGGTTAAAGGCGTGAGTACCAATGTCTCCAATACAACCCGCAGCACCTGAACGTGCAGGGTCTGTACGCCATTCAGCCTGTTTGTTGCCACTAGCCTCGACCAGTGCATTGAGCCAGCCTTGTGGATACTCTACTACCACTTTGCGGATCTTGCCCAACTTTCCTGATGCAATAATGCTACGGGCTTCTTTTACCATCGGATAGCCGGTATAGTTATGTGTCAGACAAAACAGCAATCCGGACTTCTCAATTACCTCTTTCAGCTCTTTTGCTTCTTCTGTATTTAAGGTCATGGGTTTGTCCAGCACTACATGAAACCCGTTTTCCAATGCCATCTTAGCTGGTCCAAAGTGCATATGGTTAGGCGTTACAATAGCCACAAAGTCCATCCGCTGACCTTCTGGCAGCTTCTTTTCTTCCAGAATCATCGTACGATAATCCGGATATACCCGCTCTTCCGGCAGGTATAACATTTCACCTGACTGTTTGGAACGTTCAGGATCACTGCTGAACGCACCGCATACAAGTTCTATTTCATTATCTATGGCAGCGGCCATACGATGTACGGCTCCGATAAAAGCTCCGATTCCCCCTCCTACCATTCCCATTCGCATCTTTCTATTCATGAGTATTGACTAGGTTAACGTTAACAAAGGATATATGATCTGTAAACAGTAAAAATCGTAAATGGAGCAAATGACCTGGCTGCTATCATCTACTATATCTATTTCTGGTATTTCTCTTTTTTGCAATTATAAATGAGATAAGTGAAAAAAGAAACCAAAGCGGGAAGCAAGTTTTGTTTTTCACGAAAAACCTTTTTAGCCAATTTGGTTAGTATACATTTTAACAGAACACCCTGTATTTCAATGTACACATACATGGAAACCTTGATAAAACACTCTATCCTCAGATAAAACCAAAGCACAAAAGTCTCATTTTCAGGGCATTACTGGATATTAAATATAGTCAGAAAAAATCCCAAAAATAAAATATAACAAAACGCACATATTCTTTAAATTAAATAATATATTTCTTATAGATTCATTATCTATAGCACCATAACAATCTGTTTATGAGACCATTTTCTACAAAGAAAATTTTTCTGGCTCTATCTTTCCTTATAGGAATCCTCACTCAGACAGAGGCACAATCTGTGACAGTTTCCGGAACTATCACAGACTCGCTAACCAAAGCACCTTTAGCAGGTGTAAGTATTACTGTTAAAGGAAAAGTGCTCGGTACCACTACGGATACCAAAGGCAACTTTCTTCTGACTACCAATACTCCACCTCCCTTTATACTCACTATTTCTTCGGTAGGCTATAAAACCCTGGAACAAGAAATTACCAGTAGTAAATCAGATCTTACCATAGAGATGACAGAGCAGGTTATTCTGGGTCAGGAAGTGGTGGTAGCTGCATCCCGTGTGGAAGAATCCGTAATGCAGTCTCCTGTTACCATAGAAAAACTCGATTTACGTTCAATACGCTATGCAGCTACCCCCAGCTTCTTTGATGCTCTTATCAATCTGAAAGGAGTTGAAATGAGTTCTCAAAGCTTATTATTCCGCTCTATCAATACCCGTGGATTTAATTCCAATGGTAATACCCGGGTAGTACAATTGATTGATGGAATGGATAACCAGGCACCAGGATTGAACTTTGCAGTAGGCAATGTGGTAGGCATTTCGGAACTGGATCTGGAAAGTGTAGAAATGTTGCCAGGAGCAGCTTCAGCGTTATATGGTCCCAATGCAATCAATGGCATTATTCTGATGAATAGCAAAAACCCCTTCCAATACCAGGGGCTCAGTGGCTATGCAAAGGCAGGTATTATGAACGAATCCAACCGTTCTGAGGCTACTACGCCTTTTTATGACTTTGCACTCCGGTATGCCAAAGCGTTCAATGACAAAATAGCATTTAAGATAAATATCAATTACCTGACTGCCAAAGACTGGCAGGCTACGGATACCCGCGATCAAAGTTTGCTGAATGGTTCCTCCTTAAGCAGTACCCAGCAAACGAATCCTGGATACAACGGCATAAATACCTATGGTGATGAAACCAATGTTAACCTCTATACAAGTTTGTATGGCAATGGACAACCAGGTACGGGTGCTGGTGGGACCTCTCAGTTTCTGGGAGCTATTGCTACTACTCAGATTCCACAGGCAGGCAACAAAACGCTACCCGAACTCACAGGGCTTACCCCTCAGCAACTATTTAACCAGATGATTCCTAATGTAGCCGTCTCACGTACAGGCTATGCAGAAAGAGATCTGGCTAACTACAACACACATAGCTTAAAGTTGAGTGGTGCGTTGCACTGGCGTATTACTGAAGGTGTAGAAGCTATTCTGCAGGCTAATTATGGTACAGGAACCACTGTATATACAGGCTCAGACCGCTATTCGCTGGCTAATTTTAATTTGGGTCAATACAAAGCGGAAGTTCGAGGGTCTAACTTTTTTGTACGTACCTATACTACTCAGGAAAATTCCGGTGATTCGTATGCTATAGGAGTATTGGGCTCTGGAGTAAATGAAGCATGGAAACCGAGTACTACCTGGTTCCCTCAATATTTCGGTGCCTATGCCACTGGCGCATTTCAGACCTATGCAACAGCATTACTGGTGGCTCTGGCAAGTGGACAATCCGGAGAAAATGCCATTGCGGCAGCTCAGGCAGCGGCAGGTAGTAACGCCGGCACCATTCACAATCAGGCACGTGGTGTAGCAGATCAGGGACGGCTGGTTCCCGGCACCACAGCTTTTAACGACGCTGTCTCAGCTATTAAGTCACGGCCTATCCCCGGAAACTCAGAAGGAGTCGGAGCCCGGTTTACAGACAAAACCAATATGTACCATGTGGAGGGCATGTACAACTTTAACAAGCTTCTTAGTCCTTCTATGGTGGAAATCATTGTGGGTGGAAACTATAGACTATACACACTAAACTCCAATAAGACACTTTTTGCCACAGATGATAATGGCAACGAATTCAAGATTCACGAATATGGGGGATATATACAGGGTGGTAAGAAGCTATTGGAAGACAAATTAAAACTGACTGCGTCTGTACGTTATGACAAAAACCAGAACTTCAAAGGCCAGTTTAACCCCAGAGCTTCTGCCGTACTTACTTTGGCTAAGGTGCACAATATTCGCGCTTCCTTTCAGACAGGCTTTCGTATTCCTACTACACAAGCTCAATATATTGACCTGCTGACACCGCAGTCGCGCATCCTGGGTGGTCTGCCCATTTTTCGGGAACGATACAATATGGTCAACAATCCTGTCTACACACTCCAGTCTGTACAAGCCTTCGGAGCAGCTGTACAACAGGGACAAAACCCTCAGCAGGCCGCTTCATTGTTACAACAACACATATTCCAGGACTACCAGCCTGAGCGGGTGCGTACTGTCGAAGTTGGTTACAAAGGTTTGATTTCCAATCGCCTTTTCATAGATGCCTATTATTACTATAACACCTTTGTCAATTTTGATGGTGGTCAGGTAGTGGTTCAGGATATTCCGAATGATGGTGTGTCCTCTCCTATCTCCCTGCTTAGCTCTACTACCCGCAGTGTATACAGCTTTCCTGTCAATGTCACTCAGAATCTAAACAATCACGGCTGGGCACTTGGCATTGATTACCTGCTACCTAAGAACTTCACAGTGGGCGGCAATGTATCCTACAACAAACTTCTAAACACAGACAAGCTGCCAGCAGGATTTGAAACAGCTTTTAACACACCGGAGTACCGTTATAATTTATCGTTTGGCAATCGGAATGTGATTAAAAACCTTGGATTTAGCCTGACATGGCGCTGGCAGGATCAGTTTGTGTGGCAATCCAGCTTTGTTGGAGGGGTCATCAGAGGGCAGAACAAGAGTATAGTACCTGCTTATGGAACGCTGGATGCACAGGTGAACTATAAAGTCACTGCAATTAAATCTATTATTAAACTCGGAGGATCAAACATTCTGAATAAGGGCTATACTCAATCCTGGGGCAATCCAACGTTTGGAGGCATGTACTATGTATCTATATTGTTTGATCAGTTTATGAACTAAGCGGAGGTTGGTATGCCAGGTTAATGAAAACATAAGTCATGCTTAATTTTGGATGAGAGTAAAACCCAAGCCTATACTTTTGAGAAATGTGGGCTTGGGTTAATTTTTGCGATCCCCCTTTCTTCGTTTCTTTATTGTCCCTTCCATTGTTCTTCCACAAGCTTCTTCATTTTTTGCTTGCCCAAAAAACGAAGCAAAAAAGGGCAAAAAATTCCAAAGCTTCGCCCCGCAGGGCTAACGCTAGGCACGCGGAATTTTTATTCCTACGCACCTACACTACCACTCACGATTGAAGTGAATATAACTTCTCTTTGTACCAGAATTTTCTTTGTTTCCAGGAAAAAGGGCATGGAAATGAAAAAACTCTCCATCCTTGCCATCCCCCTTTTGTGTTTCTGAAAGAATCTTGTGACAAGGTTAGCGGCCTTTATTTTTGGAGTGTTTTTTTCTTTCATAATCCAAACATGGCTCTATTTGTCACACCTGTCCCACTCACGCTAAGCGTGACAAGCGTGGAGGAAAGGTCCTTTCAGTTAACAGGAAAGTAAAAATCAGAAGACATAGTGCAGGAATTAGTTAGCCGCTTTCTTCTGTCTCCATAAATGTATTGCCTCTTCAAAGAAAGCTTTAATCTCTTCCCGTTTTCCATCAGCACAAACTTTAAATTGTTTACCATCCGTTTTGGTAATCATCATATAAGGAGAATAGGTAGCTCCTGCATAATAGACGGTATCAATTGCTTGAATTTCATTGTAAAAGGCAGAGTGAATACTATTCTTTTTCGAGTCGCGTTCATCAATCCAATACTTTGCCATCCTTTTATCCGTAAAAAAATTGCCAGCTACTCTCTTTTTATATTCAGAATAAAACCTGTGAATTTGTTCGTCCTTATCCAGTAAGTTAAGACTTCTGATATAGTCAATATCGGATTTACTCAACGTATCATTGGTTTCTATTGAGTTACATGCAGAAAACATCAGAAAACAGAATATATAGAGCTTTGTTTTCATTGTACAAGTGTTAGTTTATACAAGTTAACTTCTATTTGTGATAGGGAACCCTGTGATTCAGCCAGATTCTCTCCACTGAAAAGAATGTGTTCTCACTAGTCATTCCAGATTACAAAGTAACGGGTGTATTTCCTGTTTTCATACAAGTATAGCAGATTTTAGCAGGATAATACATTGTAGGTATTATAGTAAATAGCAAAGGGTGATCTTATTGGGAAATGATAGTTTTGGTTTGTGATACCATCACCAGAAAAAGCATCCGAAACGCAACCCTCAAATCGCTATGCGCTATCCCTTGAATGGATTTGTTATCAACAGAAATCTGCAGAGTATTATTTCAGACATTGAAATTCCGTTAGAATGCAAATTTTCAACGCCTGAAGAAATTACGTATGATTTATTTTTAAAGTCAGCTAAACGACCTAATACCATTGATATTTTCTTTGCAGGCCGACTGACCTTTTTTCTGGCAGATGAGAACCTGATAGATGGACTCCGCTTTCATACGTTGGCAGGGACTCTGGAAGAAGGCATACGATTTAAAATCAGTAAAGACAATCATTCTTTCTGGGGAAGCAATAACGGAACAGTTACCGGGGAGTTTCATATGGACTGCACAACAGGTGAAGTGCAGAGTACAAACAGCTATCTCACTACTGAAGCAGGAAAAGATCCTGTATGGGATATACTGGCCCAATTTATCAAAGACAAGTCAGGGCAGGTACTGGCTGACTTTCCGAACGATGCCAAAGCATACCGCTATAAAGTTTCACCCAAGAATATGGATGAGTTTATGGAGGATCGGTATAAGAATGAGGAGATTAACTATATGGATACCAATACGGTAGCAACCAACTCCAAACCCTTTACTCTTTCTGACAGGAAGTTTCGTTATCTTTTTCCGGAATACTATAAACCTGTTAGAAAAGGAGTTCTTAGTCGCATATTTGGCAATTCATCAGAAGAGTATGTATATGATGTGGAATGCGCTAAAAATAATTTTAACGGAGCAGATCACCGCAAATATATCAGTGAAGTCATTCAATTTGGAACCATCCATGGAGCTGTAGTGATTGAAGTTAACCCATTGAGAATTGCGGCATATAACAGTGACCTTGATTGTGTGGTAATGCTGGAGTTCCCTGCCCACTTTGTAACAACCTACAAACTTCAAAAAAACCAGAAGCTGATCACTGCCAACTCATTTGGTAATGCAGATAAGGTTCAGGGCGATTTGATCCCGGGAAAAGGCAATGGAGGGTACTGGCAACGTGTACATCCTTGTATTGTAGATTTTCTAACGGATGACCTTGAGTTGTTAAAGAACGTCAAAAATAGTATTGAAGACGACGAATGGAGATATATCTATCGGCTAGGGCTTTATATGCATAGGCAGTTTAATAGTGTACACAGGGATGGACGGCCTGGATTTTCCAGCGGTACCAAATATGAAATCGTCAAGATGCCTCCGATGTCTATTGAAGAGTGGCTACAGAAATGTGAAGAAGCTTCCCGAAAAAATAATGGAGGATAAGAAGTATTTAACAACCCATATCAGATAGTAGAAGCATATTACCTTTGTAATGAGCATAGCATAAGCCAAAGATAAAATTCGGACTTATGCTATCTTTCTTTTATAAAGGATAATCTATTGATTCAGACTTTTACGCAGGTCTTCGACAAACTCTTCGGTCACATCAAAATAGGAAGCCAACTGCTGAGTAGTTAAGACTCCATCTTTCAGGAATTTCAAAATAGTTTCACGAGTCTTTTGCTCAATGCCTTCTTCTTTTCCTTTTAGTTGGCCTTTCTTAAAAAGAAAGTCATCTTCTTCTTTGATGTATTGAGAAATAGATTCTATCATGATTTCTACAAAAGGTGTTAGTTTACGCAAGTTAGCTAATACACGTAATTGTTGCAAGTGTCTATCTCGCTCTACTTTACTGGTTGAAGTCTGGTTTAATCGTTGTACAATCAGACTAGCCGCAGTTTCAGGAGTGGTAGTACCAAAGTTAGCCAATACAGCAAAGACCACTTCATCACCTTTGTCGGAAGATAGAAATAACTCATAGTCAATTTGTGAGAGCTGAATCAGATAGAATGAAAACGTAAGATTTTCTTCCTCAATCTGAGTAGACATAGCAGGTTCCTCATCCGATAGAAACAATACATACTGTCGGACTACCAATCCATACTTTCGTCTAAGAATACCTCTGTACTCATGCATGCGATCCACCATCTTCTCCTCATCAGCGAGTTGGAATTCAAGTTGCAGCAAAAATGTATGTCCTTGTTTGTCGGTTATTTTCAGCAACTGGTCTGGTTTGCGCTCCAAAGTCCGTTGTAGTTCCTGAGGCATTTTTTCATAGGAAGCTACTTGGATCTGAAGTACCTTTTCAATCAGGGCCAGAGTAACTGACTCCAGGTTTTCTTTAAATATTTTATCATATTGATTCCCTTCTTTTTTGTTGCTCATATATGGATAGAAAAATAAACAGAGTGCGAAAGTAACTAATGAACAATAAAAATATGTAAAGCAGGCAAAAAGGAAGCTTATAAAAAGGAAGTAAATTGCATAAAATATCCATCCGGTCATGTTAAAAATTATTACTTCCGCCTTATGTTGCTTCCTGATTGTATATACAGTGAGCGGACAAGAAAAACGGAAATTCCCATACCAAGACTTTAGTTATGTAAAGGTCTATTTGATCGATACTCTCCGATATGAAGAAATAAGGAAAGAAATGTATAGCCCTCTGCAACCTGGAGAGCTTGCATCTATTGAGAAACAGGAAATATCCAAGTACTTTGCTTTTTTTAAAACCATAGAAGATAGAAGTACAATAGATAAACTGCTCAGCGTTGTAAATAACACCAAAAATTACTATATAGGAGATTGCTCAACGGTATTTATCATAGGAGGTCTGCTATTTTATAATGCTAATAATTCAATTGTTGCAGTTATTGAAATAAGTCCAACATGCCATGAAGTTTTCTTTAAGCCAGAAAATCGGGCTGCAAGGGGGCAACTCAATAAAAAAGGAAAAGAAAAGTGGAGTGAATTGCTGTTGGGATTAGAAATATATACTAGCCACGAAGCTGTAACAAAGGCTAAAAAATAGAATTATTTTACAGCGAGACAATCTCCTGTTACTAGATGGTTATGTCGATAAGTTTAACCACTACTCCATTCTTAACCTGATAGTTATGAAGAAATAATTTCAAAAAACTGTCAGGTATTTTCCCTTAATTAAGTTATATTTATATACCAAAGCGCCATTTGCACCACTATAAATGGCATTTTTTCTGTATACGTACTATAAAGTTCCTACTACTGTGTATAGTATACATCCTGAACTGTTTAGAAAGGCATCATCTGAATTTCTATTGTCATCCTTATGAAAAATGCTATCTATTCTCTGATTGCAGTATGTATCACTACGGTTCAGGCACAGACCGATACAACTTCCCAGTCACCTAAGGAGAAACCAGTGCCGGATTCTGTAATCAATGTTGGGCGGTGGCCTGAGCTGACTATCAAACAAGCCTATCTGAATCAAAAGATTTTAGTTAAAACCAAAGGTACATCAGAGTTATTGCAAAAAAATGAACACATTATTTTGTTCATCAACAATATTCCTATCGATAGTTGTGAAGCACGTCCCAATGTCAAAAATCGTCAGGATCTGATATTTAATCTAAACGAGAAGACAACGACTGAAACACTATGGAATCTCTTTTACACACGGGGAGAGTCGAAGCGAACAGTTACCATTAGTGCAGGGGTACGGGGAGAAAATCCATTACCCGTAGTTCAGCCAAATAATTTCACCATTGTGTTCTATGATACCTACTGGCTGAGAGGGGCTTTGGGGGTAATCATTCTTTTACTGATAGGTTTTATACTATTGGGCAAATATACCCGCCTGATCAAACATCCTAATAAAAGTTCTGACCCTCCCTATAGTCTGGCACGTTTTCAACTGGCGTTCTGGACTTTTCTTATTGTCAGTTCCTATATCTACATCTGGATCATCAAAGATGACTATAACTCCCTGAACAGTACAGCTCTCATACTTCTTGGCATCAGCGCAGGTACTGCCCTGTCTGGCACGATCATCAGCAACAACCAGGAACGACAAGATTCAACTCATGCGCTGCAACACAAAAGAAGTGCGGGATTGATAGAAGATCTGCTCGCAGATGAAAGCGGAATCAGCATCCATCGTTTTCAAAACCTGTTGTTTACCCTGATCCTGGGTTTTATCTTCTGGGTACAAGTATATAAAGACCTGGAAATGCCTGTTTTCAGTGACACTATACTTACGTTGATGGGTATCAGTGCCAGTACGTATGCAGCACTTAAGGTCAATGAAAATAAAGATAAAGTAAGTCCTGCTCCTACTTCACAGCAGCAACAGCAGAACCAATCATAAAACGCAGTTTTGTCAAACTACTATTCACTTTTTTGATTCAGAAATATGGCAACTCCCATTACTATTTCCGCATTCTCAGATTCTGGTTGGGTGAAAGTATATATCAATGGAGACAAAGTACTTCATGGTTCCGGTACAGCAACTATCGAACTGGACAACGGAATTCACTTTCTCACCTATTTTGTGCAAGGCTTACCAGGCGACAACTATAGTGTTGCCATTGTCGATCCGCCTGCTGAATTATGGGCAGTGAAGGGTAACTTAAAATTAAATCATACTACAGGCCAACACGGTATTACTATTTAAGTCCAGCGCTCATGCAAAAAATCATCTTTACTCTTTTACTTTTTGGTAAGGTGCTCAGTTCTTACTGTCAACTTTCTGATAAAACAACTGACAGCGTAAAAACCACTCAACCTTCACTGACGCTTCAGTCGTCCCCAGCTTCAGGGTTTCAGTCGTATAATAGTTTCACAAAACTAAGTGCTACGAATGACGGATTGATTGCAGAAGGCAATATCAACTACAGGATAAAAAGCTCATGGAATCTCAATACCAGTATTTCAACCCCTGTTGCCAGTAAAACACAGCGGGTAAAGCCCCTGACAATTGCGGGTTTGTCCAATAATAGCTCTTTCACTATCGGAACTCAAAAAATATGGTGGGGCACTGGCTTTGCCTATGATGCCAAAAAATACAATGAGGCGATCAAAGCCGTTGGGAAGGATATGGCTGATTTTAAGTACGATGATCTGACACCTGAAGAACAACGGATATTTGACCGAAAGGCTAAGATACAGTGGGGAGTTGCCTGGTATGGAGGGCTTAAATTCGGAGTTGAACAACAGGATTTTGAATATATTACAGACACAACATCGTTTCTGTCCCAAACAGACTCTAAAGCGGCTGTAAAACTCACAGCTACTGTAGGGGCATTAACCAGTATAGGCATTTTTGCATTGTCATTTACGCATACGGCAGGGTATCAGACAGACGATCCTATCAAGTATTATGTGCCGGTAAATAGTACAGGTGTCCTTGTTGAAAAAAACCTGAGTTCGTCTGCTCCTACACGACAAACAAGCAATAGAGTACGGATCGAATATCTTTCAAGTGGATACCACGGAAAATTGTTGCGAATAAATCCCAATATCAATCTGGATCTTAACCAGGAACTTTTTTCATTTGAGTTTCCGGTTTACTTCCTGACTTCAGACAAAGAACGGGCTAACTTCAATGGAGGAATATTTACAGGCTATGTAAGTGATAAAGGATTTGCATTTAATACTGACAAAAACAACTTTGTATTAGGCGTTTTTCTTGGAGCAAACTTCACAAACCTATTTCAATAATTAAGACAAACACCCATTTTTTCGTTATAATCTTTGTATAGAGACATACTTAGGGACAGAGATAAGAGTTCTGGTCTTTATTTCCAAAATAATATAGTCAGTTTATATGTATCTTTCAATCGGAATCAGATTATAGAACAAAAGTAACGAACGCATTTCTAAGGCTCATGGATTCCAGAAACAAGAAACAGTTTGACAATATTCCCCTTATGACAAAGATTAGCCTATTAAAAAAACGCAGATATTCTATAGGAGATGTGTTTTGTGTACCCTTAGAAGAAAAGGGATATTGCCTGGGACTGATTACCCATATACATCCTCGCCTTAGAGTACCACTGGGCTGTTTTTTTAAGAAACTGTATAAGAAAGTTCCTGCTATAGATAGAAAGATTATCCGCAAGGAGAATGTAATCCTGGTGAAGAAGTTTGGAATACAGGGATTTGACGATGGCTCATGGCCCATTATAGGCAAGCTTGATCCATTTGAGATAAAAGAATGGCCTATACCTATTTTTTTAAGAAGACTAAACCTGTCTCCGCCTCAGTTTGTATATTATAATCAGGATTTAGAGGAAGTAAAAAGCGAAGAAGTATCTGAGGGAACTAATTTATCCCTTTATCATGAAGATGGACTAGGAGGATCAGGGTTTGTAGAAAACCGATTAATAAGATTATTCGAGGATAATTCCTAAGAATCAACCTATATCTTCATACTCTTGCTAATTCCCTGTTTTCCATGAAGCATGCCTTTCTGCACAATTGCTTCATGTGTAGACATTGCCTAAAGATGAATCTATGCATTCTTTACTAAAAAAGTTTGGACTTACTGCTTTTCTATGTTTGACAGGATTTGGAATCTATTGGTTTTATACGAACAGATGTCCAGGAAAAAAGATGGAGTTTGATCTGTATGGAGGAATGAAAGGAGATACCATTCAGGTTTTTGTTAATGAAGAGCTATTGATTAAAAAAGAGTTTGAAACAGATACTATTGCGCAAACGCATCATAGGAAGTACATATTTATAGCGTCAGAACGGTATTGTACTACAGACAGTTTGATTAAAATAAGACTTAACTGGAATTCCAAGTTTGATACAGTCTTTTATTATCGTCCTGATTCCATCAAAATTGTAATTATCTCAGCTGTAAGAGGGATGCCTTATGAGGGTACAAATCCATTTACGGTTGATTCGTATGGTAGAAAAATTATGGACTATCTTAATCCTGAATGAAACAGAGAAAGTTTTCGTGTAAGTTATTATAGCGATATATTGTGGTCTTTGCATAGAATAGTCATTAATTCTTTGGTGCTCCCACTAATAGAAATCCTTCTATAAAATCATTTTGAAATAGTAATTTACTGACGCTATACTTTACTACGAATGTGTTTATGATTTTAGCAAAGAAAAAGTTAATTATAGGCATTGTTGTAATTATTGTTATTGCATACGTTGGTTTTCTAATCAGGGCTCGATATCAGGGGTATGCAGTTGATATTAATTTATATTCAGCAGCAGAGGGCAATTATGTACAGGCATATGTGAATGAGTCTTTACTCATTGATCAGACTTTTGAGGCTGATACTATTTCCCGTTTATTACCTTTTTCCAGTACTGAACATCGATACCTGGCTACTGGAAGATATTGTAGTGACGATAGTCTCATCAAAGTTAAAATTGTATTGTATACAATGCGAGACAAACGAGATACTGTTTTTTGTGTTTCTCCCAGACAAGTAGAAAGTATCATATTCAATACTATGATTACTCGAAGTTTGATATATCAGAATAGTAAAGGAATGAATCCATTTGATGTCGAGTTAACGGACCGAGAATTACCTCCAGCTACTACTAAGTAATACCTTTCTAATCTGCTATCAAACAAAACATTTGTTGAACATTAGATGACTTATTAACGAATCCATATCACAAAGTAATAGGCATATTCTCTTTGTGATTGTGAGAGTTGGAGCTTATCGCATCAGTTAAAGCCCTGACGGAATTCCAGTGGGGACATGTTTGTTTTTTTCTTGAATAACTTATTGAACGATTGAGGGTGACCGAAGCCTAACTCATACGCAATTTCAGCCACAGTTAAATTACTCGTTGCCAGGTATTGCTTGGCTTTCTCAATCAGCTTTTCGTGAATATGCTGCTGGGCACTTTGTCCGGTTAATGTACGCAACATGTCGCTCAGGTAATGTGGGGAGACGTTTAATTCACCTGCCAGATAGTCAACCGTAGGAAGTCCGTTTTTTAATGTTTCTTCGCTGTCAAAGTAGTCCTGGAGCAAGGTTTCCATTCTGGTAAGCAAGTGGTTGTTTACGGACTTCCGAACCAGGAATTGCCTTTCGTAAAAACGGTTGCTGTATTTCAGCAATAAATCCAGCTGTGCAATCAAAATATCCTGGGTATGGCGATCAATATGCTGGCACTCCCGTTCCATTCGTTGAAAGATATCTACCACGTCTGTTTCCTCCTTTTCTGAAAGGTGCAATGCTTCATTGACTGTATAGGAAAAGAAGCCATACTGTTTGATAGTGGTGGCAAGTGGATGGCCGTAAAGAAAGTCGGGGTGAAACAGTAGGGCATAACCTTTGCCTGATTGCTGGCTTTCCAAAGCCAGATCCATCACTTCAACGGACTGGATTTGTTTGGGAGCAATAAAGCTCATGACTCCCTTATCAAAATCAAAATATTGGTGCCCGTATTTTATTTTCGCCTGTACGTCTCTTTTTAGCGACACGCTATAAAAGTTGAAAAGAAAGTTCTCGGAAGAAAATTCTTCTGTTAGTCGGATATCCTCTACATGAATCACACTGATTAATGGATGCAAGGGTTCGGGTAGGGATAGCAAACGATGAAAGTGAGATATGGAGTTGATGGTTTTCATGAGATGTAATTTACACTAGTGAACCTGAGATTATAGACGCTGGATAACTTTTTTAGATAACTCTCTTCCTGAGTTTGTTTAAAGTCCCTTTCTTCACTCTTCCTGTGGCTCCTTCATTTTTTGCTTGCCCAAAAAACGAAGCAAAAAAGGGCACTTTTCTCCGATCCTTCCACCCACAGGCCAAAGGCCAACCTCGCGGAGAAAAGAATGCCAACGCACCTATACGACCATACACGATTGAAGTCATCTTGGCTCTCTTTGTAGCTTATTTCCTTCATTTTCAGAAAAGACATGTGTCTTATCTTGGCCTATATATTTTGCAAAAACAGGACTTGAGAATAAAGAAAAAACATTTCGAAAATAATCTCCCTTGGGACTCTCATCCTACTTGTATCCCTTTGTCCTCCCTCCATCCCTGTCCTCCTGAAAGGAACTCGTGGCAAGACCGGCGGCCTTTCCAACTGGAGTATATTTTTTTCGCTCCAACACCAAGCATGGCTCTATTTGCCACGCCTGTCCCGACAACGGCGGGAAGTTCCTTTCAGGAGGACAGGGAGAGTGTTTTGCTTACAGATACGTCTTAAAAAAGGGTACCAGTTTGCTTAGGGCTTCGGTGGTTGCTTCGGGTTGGTCGTATAAATCATAATGCCCTGCTCCTTTTACTACATGGATACTTTTGTTTGTAGACACGGCTTTGTTGTAGAGTTCGAAGCCATCTCTGTAGGAACCAAATGCACCAACCCTGTCTCCTACTATCACATATAGCGGTTGGGTGAGCAACTTTTCGGCCAGGTGGAAGGCGTCAAACGCTATTGCGGCACCCATACTTATAAAGAGGAGCTTGTTGCTGGATCTGGGGTGTTCGCCTCTGGGTGTTCTGTAGTAGTCTATTGCCTCTGCCATATCATGTTCTACAGGCCCATTCTTTTCGGCTTCTTCCAGAGAGGCAGGAGTCCAAGGAACAATTAATGCGTCGGCACCTCTGGCTTCGGCTGTGCGTTGCTTGCCTACAGCTTCCAGAATCTGCAGTGCATTAAGCTCTCCATACGCTCTGGAAAAATTTGAGGCTACCACCGTACCTACAGCCTTAATGCGCTTCTCGGTCAAGGCGGCATTGGCAGCATAGCCACCACCTGCACAGATGCCCAGCACTCCAATACGATTCTCATCGATAAAAGTCAACGTAGTCAGATAATCTACTGCACACCGGATGTCTTCCACACGGGTAGCAGGGTCTTCAAGGTAACGAGGCTCTCCACCACTCTCGCCCTGAAAAGAGGCATCAAAGGCTAGCGCCACAAATCCGGCTGCTGCCAGCTTTTCGGCATAGAGTCCTGCTGTTTGTTCTTTCACACTGCTTCCGGGATGCACACATACAATGGCCGGATAGGTGCTCTTTTCATTGAACTGTTCTGGTAAATGAAGAATGGCAGCAACCTGCCAGTTTCTGTTTTTAAATTCTACTGCTTTTTGCATAACTGTGTTCGTTTGTTCTGAATGCAAAGATCCGGAGAGTTTACTACGCAGGTGTTGCCAAACCGTGTTTAGTTGTAGCCAAATTGGAGGTGTGAGAATAGAGGCTCTGCCTTACTATACTCTATAACTATAAAGTATAAATACTGATTATCAACACATTGTATTTTGTAGATAAACCTATGTAAAACGCTCATACCCATCATCGGAAATGACAAGACACTCTATCAATGAGACCGTAGTGTTTAGGTTGAATAGGTGAATGAAATGGTGTAATTGAAATAAATACAGGCAATACTATTTATTATCCTATAAGAAGTAGTATTAGATAGAAGAATATTTCTATTTGATATACCAGTCAAAAACAGGTTAAATGCAAGTATATAAGAATGAATTTACACAAAAAAAATATCTAAACCAAATCAGTATAATTGCCAATAATTTTATTGCCAGTTTATGATTATTGGCGTACCTTTACAACCCTATTGACTCTGGGTAGAGCCTTACAGATTTTCTTAGAAAGAAGGATACTTCTTAGACAAGAAAGAGGTCTATTTAGAAAAAATAAGGAATCCCACTTTGAAATGAGATCCCCCCTTAATGCCAGTATGTAGGAAAGTTTGGCGACCAACTACATCTGGACTAATGAACAACTATTCTGCTATGCAGAAAGGCTGTTTTTTATTTTTATCGGAAATGATACAAAAAAGGTAAACTGCTTTGTGTGATTCTGTAGAGATATAAACTGAATCTGTTAACTACTATATGACAGCGGAGGCTTTGTTTTTGCTACAGAAAGCAATAAATCATAAACAAAGGTAACAAAAAGTAAATAAAAGTAAATATCCATAAATGGTTTTTTACGGTTTTCGTCGAAAAGCCAAAGATTATTTTACTGCATTACATACTGTTATCTTTTGCCTGTCTGTATCGTTTTCAGGTGTTCTCATGGTGGGGTTTTGGTGTAATCAGTTATTCACCCTAACTCTAATTTTTATGTTTAATCCTTTTGAGGAACTTCAGGCTCGTCTGATACGGGTGGAAACACTGCTGTATGATGTGCTCTCTATTATTGCTCCAGCTAAAGCACTTCAGGAAAAAGAACGTCTCGGTGGCATAGACCTGGCTATACAGGTGACCGGGCTGGCAAAGTCTACTATTTACAATCTGGCTTCGGAAGGACGCATACCGCATATGAAGCGAGGCAAGAAGCTCTATTTCAGCTATACCGAACTCGAAAACTGGATCAGAGAAGGGAAACCGCAATTGCTTCACAACCTGCAATCAATGCCAAATTATCAACCTGACGAACTCAACAGATCTCTGTTACCTCAACCCCAAAACAGCTAGCCTATGCAACAGACTGTGTTTGTAACACACGCCAATGGCGTGAATGGCGAAGCTTTGCCTGTACAAAAGGTAATGGCGATAGCGATGCATCAACAGAGAGGCTACTGTCTGGGAGGGATAGACTATTGGCTACAAGCCTATCCGAAAGGAGGTGGGCTATGAATATACCACCCAGTCTGCCTCTGGCAGTACAATTGGCTGTAGATGATTTTGAACTGGCATCCAATCCGATCAAGCAGCGACTAACGGGCAAACTCAAGCAACTTCAGGAACTCGAAGAAAGCGACTTTACAGATGATCCGGATACGTTTCGAAAGTATGCGGCTATCCGGGCAGAAGTCGGTGTGCTTATTGACTTTGTAACTACAGCCGAGCTTGTCATTGAGGCAATTTGTGAAATACTGACTCAAGGTCCGCGGTTGCAACAATATTGCCGCCTGTGGATTGCCAATGCAGAGCTGACGCGACACAACCAACGCCTGGAGGAAGCCAATGATATACTAACCGATCTATTGCTAAACCACTATGAGAACACGTATGACAAAAGAACAAACCTCAAACAATGAATATGACCGGCTGGTAAACCAGTTTCGGCAGGATAGCCGACCAGTAATACCCACTAGTACTATGCCTGCGTATACGATTCGTCCCAAGCGAAGCATTGCCATTGACTTTACCTACCAGGCTCGCAACCGCAAGCCTGCTATATGCATTGGCGATACCGAACTAATCAGCAAAGGCGAGATCCTGTCTGTGATTGGGGCTCCGAGTTCGGGTAAGTCTAATCTGGTAGAAGACATTGTGGCAGGTTTTGTATCGCATATCACACATACACCGTATCCCCATCCGCTGATTGGCTTTCAGTATGAATCGGCAACTCCACAGAGCCGGCTTGTAGTGTTTGACTTCGAACGGTCTACTGACGATGTAGCCAAGTCGTTAGGCCGTATATTCAGGCGGACAGGTATGAACGAAGCATTGATCAAGGACAATCAATTCTATAATGTGAAGATTCTCTCGCAGCTGGAACTGCAAACCCTGGAAGAGAAACGCAACGACATTCGCCTGTTTTTGAAGGAAGCTGCCGACAAAGGCCAGCCATACGACTACCTGATACTGGACGGCTGTCTGGATCTGACTACCAACATGAACGACCCGGAAGGAGCCCCAGAGGCTGTTCGCTGGATACGTACGCTGACAGCAGAGTTTAACCTGGCTACAATCTGTACCCTACACCCTAATAAGCAAAGCGAAACAGCAGCCGGACACTTCGGAACGTTTCTGCATCGATGGAGCCGGGCCTTTCTGCTGGTGAAGAAAGTACCGAATATGAATGGTCTGCGTGTGCTCACTTCCGACTTTGAGATGGGCAAGCTGTCGCATAGTTCGGAAGCAGTAAACCAGTATTTCTTCTGGGACAAAGAGCAGCATTTCTTTATGCCTGTCCAAGATCCTGTAGTCACAGCCTCCAAACCCAATCCCAACCATTCGCCCAGATTGCAGATTCTCATTGAAAAAGTATTTGCAAGACGAATGACTACTGAAATACCAGCTGTAGAGTTTAAAAAGCTTATTCTCGAAGCCTCAGGTGAAAACGAAAGTAAGGTAAAACGCATGATAGCCGATGCCGTTGACTTTGGCTATGTACGGGTGAGTGGTGACAGACGAAATGCCATTTATCATCTTGATAAATTACCCTAGGGATTATTGGTTCATTGGTTCACTCTCCTATAGGAGAGTGAACCAATGAACCAATAAATCTTATCCCTGCCTTTTGAGCCAACAGTGAACCAATAAATGAACCAATGATGGCTTATAAAGCACTGAAATAAAGCTCATTGCAATTGTATTCAAAATAGATGGCGAGCCAATATGAACCAATGCGAACCAATCAAATCATTGGTTCACTGTGATCCGGTAAATGAACCAATAAATAAACCAAAACCACAACAGAAAGACATTACAATAACAAACCATCACCTATGCATTATACAACCGCTTTTACTGACAATCTGACCAGCATTACTATGAATCACCCTGACACAAACCGCGATTGGGCTTGTAAACTAACATCAGGAAATTGTAGGGGTGCCCCTTGCGGGTACCCATGTTAGGTACAAACCGGTCTGGGATCAATCCGAAAGAATGTCTGATAACGCCTAACCTTTCACGTTAGGAATCAGGGCACCCGCAAGGGGCTTATCGTGTCCGATCACTTTTCTGGAAAAGTGGTTTGTACATAAAGAAAAAACGATCTCCCTGTTTTCCTGAAAGAAACACACAGTCTCTTATAAGGGCTTCCCCGTTGTCCTTCTGAAAGAATCTTCCCGCCACGGCGGGACAGGTGTGACAAATAGAGCCATGCTTGGTTTGTGAAAGAAAAAAACACTCCAGTTGGAAAGGCCGCCGGTCTTGCCACAAGTTCCTTTCAGGAGGACAACAATGGAGAGAGCCTTTCAGAGGGACAACAAGAAAGAACGATCCTCTTCAGAGGATAAAAAAGGGAGAGCATTACTTTCAGGAGGGCAAGAGGCGATGAACTCCTTGTCCCTTGCGCCGAATTCACTGTAAAAATCATCCATGCGCATTATTCACAGCAGCCAGGCGCTTGCGGTGAATTCCGATCAGATTTTGTTTTTGCGGTGAACTATGCGCAAGACGAAAAAGTGATCGGAGTTCCGGTCAAAAAAGTTTTTGCCGTGAGTTATGCACAAACAAAAAAGTGATTGGAGTTACGGTCAAAAGCAAAACTGCTGTGAATAAACTGCAATCTCCCGGCCAAGTGATAAGACTGCCTTGCCTTTGCGAAAAAAACTTTTGCAGTGAACTATGCGCAGACAAGAAGACAAAAAAATACAACAACCCTTAACCCATATACTATGAACCTACAACAAATCGGCGAACGCATTCGCTATGTACGTACCGAAATCACAGGACTTTCCCAACGCGAGTTTGTGCAGCGAATGGGCCTGGGCCAAAGCAACATCTCAGCCCTGGAAAAAGGCCAGTCGCTCCCCAGCTGTTTTTTCCTCTACAGCCTGCACATCACTTACAATGTAAACCTGAACTGGCTCATGACCGGAGGCGGAGAAGTTAATTTAAAAGTTTATTCTTCTCCTTGACGAATAAATATACCTCAAATGAGGTATTGAAGAGTGTAGAAAAATAAGTTAGTATTGAGAGTCTAAAGATATGTTGTTAAAACACCAATGAAGGTGCCAAAAGCGAAAACAAATGTAATTTAATCTGTAATATGAACTGAACAACACCACCTGAAAGTAAAATAATATGGCAAAGGAAAAAAAAGTCACACTTTCAATGGAAGTCACGAGAGACTTTACATTGTCACTTGAACCTGTGAGTGGTGGACTGACAATGTTTTATGCATTTATTAACGGGGTTAAGGTAATCCAATCGGACGCAACAAAAAAAAGAACTTGGTCTGGAAAAATACCAGACGCACAAGTCAGAATCAAAATCAGAGTAGTTGGTATTGATAACGCTTCTTTTAAATTCGGAATAGACTTACCCGGAACTGCAGATGACCAAAGTTTGACTTTAAAACTACAGGAAGGTTACTATGAAACAGAAATTACTTTATAGCATTATATTGTTTCTGCCGACTATTGGATTTTCACAAGACATTAAATTTGAAGTTATGCCCTTCATGAATGCAGCAACTTCCATAAAAGATGGGCAAATAGAAGCTGGACCTGAATTCAACTGGGAAAATGCAAAGAAAGGAAAGCTATTTGTCATTAGGCCTACTGTAAGAATGCCATTGACAACGAAATCTGATAATGTTTTACAATTAGACAGATTTTCATCTACTTGGCGTGGAATACTTACAATTCAATACACCAAGGATAACACTTCTGAAACTGGCAGTATCAGAAGACATTCAATAAGTGGACAATTCGAATATGGCTCAAGCCAGTTTAAATATTATCCAACAGGCACAAAAGCAAATGAACTTAAAAACACAAATACTTCCTATGGTTTTGAATTAAAGTACATAGGTTTCTTTACAAAAGGCGAAAGTGCAGCTAAGCAGTTTTCTCCACAATTTAGACTCAGGTATTCATACGATTGGAAGGCAGCAAATGAGGTTGGAGTTGTAAATCCTCCAAATAGTAATGGTGTGATTTCAACTACAAACATAATAATTGATGCACCAAGCGTAAAGCCAATATTTTCACCTGCATTTTCCTTACAAATCTACCCTGGAAAGAACAGCTTTAGTTATTCCCCAACAATTTATTACGATTTTACAGGTAAAAAGGGTACTAACAATCCTTTTGGCAATGTGAATAGGCTAAGAATTGAAAGCTGGGTATTTTTCTATCCTTTAGTTAAAGATAATCCGAATGTAAAAATTGGCATATCTCCTTTCCTGAGTATAAGAACTATAGGGACAGATGACTTTAACAAGGTAGAATATGGAGGAATGATTACAGTAAAGTTTGGAACAACATTCCTTCAATTCTTTTAATCTTCAACTGCTAGCCAGCTTTTGTTAACACGGCAGCATACAGGAGATCAACGCATTTTGAATCCTATTCAACCTCTATAATAAATGTCAACTAAATACTTTTAGTTGTAAACTATCCTCTTCAAGCATATTAAGCAATATAATTGACTTTATTAAATCAAGTAATTAAAACTGAATTGTTATTTACATCAAATATCATTAAGCATGGAAATCTTTATAGTACCATACTTTAACGGAAATGACACGATTTTATCTGTAATCCAAATAATGCATGAATCACAAAGTTTTGCTATTATGATTGTCCTTGAACAACAGAAACTTCTATACACTAGTAAAGTTGTTTTCAGAGGATATAGTGCAGGATTGGATTTCTGTAATCAGCTTGACATAAACCTTGGAATCCCATTATTGGATATTAATAAGTTAAATATAACAAATCGTAATATTCAAGATCTTTTAGTAGATTTTAGACAAAGAACAAGTACCGAAAAAATAATGGATCGAGGAAGGTTCGACTATGCAACCGTAACTTCAACAGAAAGTGAGGGGAAAAGCCTATCCTTCATTATAACAAGGGATGAGATTTATAAAACACTAATTTCAGGAACCAACGTGATTTGTGTATGTACCGGGCCAGGCCGGCATCTTGTCGAAGGCGATTTAGCTTTGGATGGTCAAAAGTGCAGGACTTGCCGTAAGCTTTACAAATGTACAACTAGTCATTAAATCAAGCCTGTATGTTTTCAAATATCGGATCACTTCTTGATAAATTACAGGGGCTTTTAAGCAAGGGGTTTTTGCTGGGCGGATTGGTACCTTTTATCTTATTGTTCTTTATAAATTGGGGACTTGTATTATATATATATCCCAATATTTATGCTCATTGGTCTTCTATAATCTTACCCCCTAAACAGGAAAATTCACTTTATTGGGTTAAAACTTTGACTATTCTTTTTGTTGGGAGTCTTATTATTTGGAATATTAATCCTTGGCTTCGCCAATTTTGGGAAGGTAGCTACCTGCCTAATTCTGTAAGGCTTCTATTAAGTAATGAGTACTCAAAACAATTTAGAGAATTAACTGAAGAACGGAAATCAATAGCAAATAAGCTAAATTCTTATCGGGAACTTCATGAAGTTCTGGAAAACGAGTTGTCATCTGCAAGAGAAAAAGGTGCATCAAAACCTTCTGGAAGTATTAGCACTAAACTGGCTCAGGATTATAACTCATTGAAAGCGATGAATTCTTCTTTCGGGCTCATCCCTATCGATGATATCAAAAATGTATATGAATTGTTAAAAGCAGAATTAGAAAATAAACCAGCAGATGGAAGTAAACTAGACCAGATACATATTGACTTTGTTCAATTATTCCAAGAATCATTATCCTATTATGAATACACCTACGATCGCCTACAATCTAATATACGCCAACGTTTTCCAAATGATATTGGTCGTATTGGACCAACAACTATGTCTAATTTCGCCGAAGCACATCGTGATTACGGGTTAGTGCGTTATGGAATGGATATTGAACGATTTTGGATGCATCTTCTCAAGATAATTCGTGGAGATACAGACTTTTATCCAATGCTAGAAGAGGCTAAAATTCAATTGGACTTTAGTATTGCCATTACTTCAGTATTTGCTATAACAACAGCGATCTGGATACCTATAAGTTGGTGGGCTATTTCTACTTGGCCTTTTGTCTTAGTAATCTTACTAGGCCCTATTATTGTCTCTATTTCGTATAAAATTGCTATTCAAAGCTATCGCAGGTTTACAGAAGTAGTTCGTAGTGCTATTGACCTAAATAGATTTAAACTGCTAGATTTATTGCATATATCAACACCAGACAGTTCGCATACCGAGCGTGAAATATGGAGGAGTTTTCTTGAAGAGCGACCTTCCTTTATTTATTCAGCTCCAGTAGCAAAACCAGCTCTTGAAGAAAATGTTCCTTCTTTCAAAGTGAGACTAAAAAAATGGTTCGGGTTTAAATGAAAAAGACGTTATATATTATATGGGAATTTATTGTGGTCGTATCTATATGCTTAAAATGCTATTATACTCCAAAGATTCCCCCCATTGAATTATGCTGGAAGGCCAATAAGAAACTTCAAGCATTGCATCAATTGGAAAAAAACGATTTAACTTTAAGTAATCCAACAGTAACTATGGATGAAAAGAGCAAGTCTTTAGATAGTTTGATTGGCCATCACTTATTAAGAGAGAAAAAAGAAGGTGACATAATTCGTTCTTTAGATGTTAGCACTTTTCCTAAAATAACTGAAAAGAATTCTTTAGTATGGTTACTTCGACTAAATAAAGAGGAGATATTACTTAATAACCTGGTTCGAGAAGGCACTTTGATTAAATTATGCTCAATCGACGAAAAAAGCAATATCTCAAGATGCACTGACTCTATTCAGCTTTTAGCAGTACACAATCCGAAAGATTCTACAGAAACCGCTTTTTGGATCCTGAACTTGCAATCTTCTCAAGCTATAGACATTGGCCATTTTGCCACTACTAAGAATCGATATATACTTATTAATAGTTTAGATTAAGATACTACAAACCAATAATTAAATCAATTCTAAACTGGTTTTCACTGATTGATAGTACATACAATAACGATTATGGTGCCTTTTCCATTCTCCTTATCTTTACACTTTCATAAGTGCTACAAATTGAGGATATTCTATTATCCAAAGAAATGCAGCTATAGATTATCAAGTAGGAAACTAATTATTTTTGTCTATTCATTCTTAATACTTCTTCTACCTTATAAATATCCGCCATTAATGGTTCTTTGTTTTCTGTTAAATTTTTGCCAATATGTTTAAACCCATTGGCTTTGGCTTCAGCAGCACCTTTATTGATCGCTTTCTTTGTTTCCGCCTCAAAAGCCTCCTTTATCCTTGTTAAATTTTTATTGTAAATATTAGAAATATAGGTTATTGCCTCTGTCAGGTTTGCGGCTTCGGTATTCTGAGATAAAAACCAGTCAGGGTCTTGCTTTTGTAGCTGACCAACTATTTGTTTTTCAAATTCAATTACATCTTCAGAGAAGTTATGTCTTATCTGAACTTTCTGGATTAGTTCTTCCAGCTTTCGCTTTTCATTTGTAGTAAACTCATTAAAAAAATGAGAAAGTAAAGCTTTATAGAAAGCTGTACCATTGGAATGAATTCGGCAAGTATCATTGATTAAAGAAAAGTCAAACAAATTTGTATAAGTGTAACGTTTCTTAAAATCCGATTCTGAAAGCCTGTACTTATTCAAAATCGTGATTGTCTGTTCGCTCATTTCAAGCAAACGATATTCTTCACTTTGCAAAATATCATTCCACAAATCTTCTTTCTTGGCATATTCTCCAACATCATCACTTTTACTATATTTTTTGCAAAGTTCATGAACTCGTTGCAGGAGCTCATATGCGAATTTCTTCAGATCTTCCGGCAAAGACTGAGCTACCCAGATAGCTCCTAAATTGAAGTAATTTATCTTTTTAACAAGTGTTAATCTGTAAAGTATTGAAAGTGTATAAGGGACCACTGTTGATCTGATCTGACCAATAGATTTGTTTCCACTTCCGTACAAATTCTCAAACTCTTTAAATAAAATTGCCTTCGCAATCATATCTTCATAAAATGACCTACCCAGTTGGTCTGCTTCCAGCGTTTTTTCATCAGGTCCCTTCTTAACAAATTCCATAAAGTCTTTAAAGACCTTTTCTCCTCCTTTTCTGACAAGATAAGGCTTGGTTCCCCATGCAACATAATACTTGGCAAGTTGTTCTGTACTTAAACGCTTTTGTTTCGGATACGCCTTTTCAATCTGGCTTTTCTGTTTAGGGTTGATCCTCAGAAGAGTATTGAATTCACCACGGATTCTTTCAAAGAACCACTTGACTCCGGAAGGGTCTGTAATACTATCAGACAGCCTTTTAATTTTAATCAGATAGGGACTACGTGAATTAAGATCAACAACAGACACACGGGTCTGAGAGTTTGAGTATTTGGATATGTTTGAAATCAGATCATCCAAGTCTTCTCTGCTTTCAGAAGAAACAACATTAATTTTGGCAGTCACATTGACTTTTGATATATCAAGACCTTCTTTATTTGAAAAGTAAATGGAGGCTGTGGTCTGACCACCATTTACAATCTGGAAATCAGTTAATGTCTGTATCAAAGAAATACCGTCAGATTGCCGGATTTCAGAAGCTGTAGCTGTAATGGTCAAACCATTGTTATAAGCTATAAATTTTTCAGGTTCCTCACTTATTGTCTCTTTTAGTTGCTTATTTACACCTTTGAACTGAAGAAATGAACGAACGTTTCTTTCAAGCAGACGGGAGCTATATGTATGATAAAAATCAACCAGTAATCTGGCTGGTATAACTGCCAGATAGGATTCAAACAAGCTTGTATCACCAACTGCCCTTATAGCTGTTAAAGGAGGGTCAAAAGTAATAATAATAGGTTCTGCATTTCCTTCCGCAACCTCAAAATTATAAATCCTGTTCAGATCTATTAACTGGTATTTAATTAGTATAACCTTTGATTTCTGAACTGACTTTGCAGGAAAAGTAACCTTAAGCTCATCATCAGTGAATGTAAAGGTTCTGGGAGACATCTGGCCTCTTTTCTCAATAGAAATATTGTTGGCAACGAGAAAAACTTCAATAACATCAATATTTGTTTTAAATTCCTCTCCTGCCAGATAGTTGATCAGAACAGATGCAGGATCTCCTGTCTGTACCTCTGTCAGACTTTTCTTTACGGATTTTGTAACAAAGTTTTTTACTTTGCTAAAGAGTGATTCATAATAATCTTTTCTGGATATCTGTATATCCGGACTATCAGGCAAAATCAGATTTGAAAGGAAGAGTTGTAACCGTTCACCTGACTCATTAACCAAATATCCATCAATCTCAACATTCTCTTTATCAAGGCGATAATAACTATAATCTATTTGTTCAGACTCTGTTAATCTGGCGAGATTGAGTGCAGGAAGAACATAGTCCAGCAGAGCTGTACGATTGATGTTATTGTCCTCAGAGGTAATGTTCTTTATGAGTGTATCAAAGAATGAGGTAAGCTCGTTTAATGTCATATTAAAAGAGAGATGTCTTCTGTTCTGTAGTGACTTATTCCACTTAATGCCAGATCATATTTTATATTACGTAGGCTGTCAGGCAAAAATGACCTTCTTAATGAAGGAAAATCTTCAGAACTGCAATTATAATATTCAACTTCGGATAATTTAAAGAGATAGTGATCATACTGATGAATATTGGAAAAATTTAACCCAGACTTGCGTAGGGCAGTCCAGTACAGACTTAAATCTGTACCAGTTACAGATCGGAGCTGATCCACTATTTCCTGGCTTAAATTACTAACAGTTCTTTTTTCCTTATGATCATCTGAAAACCGACAGACCACAAGATAAAGACTTTGATCTGCCATAAAATCAAGTTGGTGTTCACTGGAGATCTGAACTATATCTTTGTAATCCTGTATACTCTTTATTTCAAAGTGAACAGTATCCAGCTCAAAATCATGTTTATTCCCAAAAGGTCCTTTCCATGACAACAATATATCATTATATGAGCAATCTGACTCAGATAACAGGTATCTCAAAAAAGACAATTCTGCATAAATTGCCTGCAGATCGCTTTCTGTAAGCTGGCCTTTTAATGGATCAAAGAATTCAAACCATTTACGACACAGCAGAATAAACCCTGATTTTGTTATTTCACTTTCTGTATCTTTTACTTCTCTGACAATACTCAGGATAAGATCAGTGAACAGGTCTTTAAAATCTTCATTTAACAAAGTCAGAACCAGAGTATCCTTCCCTTCCATTCTCTTTTCTTCCAATATAATATTAGCCATTGCCAGTGTAGCAATAAGATGATTATGTTTATCAGAAGGAAAATGAAAGAACAGGCAGTATTGTTTTTTCTCATTCAGCCCATATCTGAATCTGTCATCAGGCAGATCTTCGAAAAAAAGCGTCCTGGGTAATTGAGAATCATCTGCCAGTAATATATTCCAGTACAGCTTCATCTAAACAATGTCATTTATTTCCGTGTTCAAATCTTCCGGTACTTCTGTATCTCCATACTCAAGATCAATTTCGGCTGTGGATGTTACAGTTTCATTAGCCAGATAAACGCCTCCGGGATCATCATTGATTGGAGGAAAACTCAATGCATATCCGATTAGCGGTATCTCAGTATTAAGTTGTTTCTCCTTTGCAACAATGTCTAAAACATCATCATTGAATATACCTTTCATATCTATCAGGTAGATCAATAATAAACCTTCGCTTTCAGCACGGTTTTTTCTGAAGATCCAGCCTGGCAAAGTAGTATCCTTCGTTTTTGCTATAGCTTCTTCTTCTGTTGCCCCTTCATTCTCTTTAATAAACTTCTCTTTTTTAAAATTTCTGAATTCACCAATTGCACGTCCTTTGTTCACCTTTGACAATCCTACTGCTTCATCGCTACCTGAAGTCATAATGTTCATTGATTTACCAGAAGCAATAAATAATTGTTCGTTCAGCAACATTTCATAATACTTAAGTTCCTCTTTTTTCTTTGGTGCACTACGAACTGTCATCCGTACCGGATATTTACCCTCTTTAAGGCCTTCTTTTAACCATTGTCCTGATCCTGTATGTTTTATTGCAATTGTCCATTTAGTGAGCTTTCCTCTGCTTACACAAAGATCAACATACTCTTTTATACTATTAATATCAAAAGATCCGGGTCCAGTTCTATATGATCTTGGCAAATCCAGAAAGTTGTAAAGAAGATTTTTATCGCCTTCAAGAATATAGAAACCAGGATCTTCATCTGATTTCACAAAATCAAGCTTATCAGTTAAAGCCTTGAAACCACTCCAGGCACTTTCCAAAGTATTCTTTTTTATTTCAAACAGGGTGGATTGTTGTACATTATCCTGATATGAGAAATATACTTCCTTAGCATTTTTCAGAATGACATTACGTGTAATTTGCAGAGTCTCCGGATCTTTTCTGATTCTGAGCTCAAACTCTTTAGGAGTCTTTCTTTGAAGCTCCATACTCTCAATCTGCCCCTCTAGTTCACATAAAGCTGCCGTAATAAAATTATATTTTCTCTCTGTTGGAAAATCAATAAAGAGACGACATGCATCAATATAACCTGGTCTATAACCAAACCAACGCCCCATTTGAAGCAGAGTATCATAATAATCAGTATCACGAAGAAAATAATTTATGGTAAGTCCTTCCAAAGTAAAGCCTCTGGAAAGCCTGTTTCCTCCAACCGCAATATATTTTTTATTCACTGGGCCGGAATAATCCAATTTATCACCTTTTTGCGAGTTTACAGCTTTTACAGAAATATTGCCGACAGCGTTAGGCAAAAGTTCAGAAATATCATCCCAGGTCTTGGGCTCCAGTCCATCAGTATTATAATCTCCGGGCAGATATGACCGGATATTTGCGACTTTATAGGCAAAGTATCTGTTCCACTGTAGTCTCAATCTTTCATAAATTCCATGGGGATCATTAATACTATCATCATTAATCCTTTTCTCAACAATTTCAACATAACGTTTTATTTTATTCGCTATCTCATTCTGCTCAACTATCAGTCTTGAGATATGTACAAGCATCGTATGATGGTTGGTATATCCGGGTAAAGACTCGAGTATGGATTTACGGGAATCCCGAAGTGCAATAGAAAGTATAAAGCAATCAATAGCATCAATCAGAGATCTTTTTAAAGAAAGACCAGTATCCCCAACAGGAAAGTCTTCATCTTTCTCAGGCTCTGGAATGGTTTCTATTAATGGTATTTTTTTATCTCCTTCTTGTTCCATACCATTTGAAAAAAACCTTCTTGGGCCCAGGTAAGAAGATGGAGTGGAGAGTTTGTAAATAAACCTGTCAGGAAAAAGACCAGGAGACAAACTAAGATCCAAATCACGAGTTACACCATTATAGCGAAATTTAATTTTCCAGGCACTTTCACTATCGACTTCCCCATGCTGATCCTGAAGGATATTGGCAAATGGGGTTGCTGTATATCCAAGATAAGATCGCCGTTTAAACAGATTTAGCAAAGCTCGAATATTTCCATTTACTTTACTTGCATATTCAGCCCCTTTGTAACCCAGATTGTTCAGTGAAGCATTATCCGCTTCATCATCGATAATCAGTACTGATCTGGAAAGTCTGGTATCAGCCTGAGGCATAGAGGATCTAAGCCAGTAAATAAGATTTGTAAGTACACTAACATTTTTTTTACAAACCAAAATCCTTTGATTGGAAAAGTCAAAATTGACGTCAACAAGTGACTTACGAAAGTCTGCAGTGGTTGATGTTATAGAGGTAATCTGATAGACTCCATTTCTTCCAAATTGCTGAATATTTCCCACTCCAACTGCCTGGTTTATTTGCCCTCCTATTTCCCCAAGCCCTATTACATCATTATTTATTCTTTTTTGTGTCTGAGATCGCAAGTCTTCCATGAGTCCGGAAAAAACAATAATGATATCATAACCAGCATCAATAGCCCGGTTAATGACTCCATTAAAGTTAGCTGTCTTACCTGACTGTACAGAGCCTAATACAAGACCTTTCTGTAGTTGATCTATTTCTTTAGCTGGATCTCCTAATCTCTCAATAATTTCTCTGGTACTTCTTACAGTACTCTGAATAACTTCAGATGGTCTTCCTATTCTTCGCAGATATTGAACATAACGGTCGAAATAGTTCCATACCAGTGAAGGAGATCGCTCTTCTATCCATCGGTCATATTCTGTTGAGTCCCCAATAGTATTGTCTGAACCTATTGTTGTTATTATGACAGATTTAAGCCTTGTCTGGATATTAGATACCCAGTTCTGAAGTGTCCTTTCATCAACACCTTCAAATAAATAATCGACAACTCCGGAATTCTTTAGTTGATTAAATTCAGAAACAATACAGGTATTCAATTGATTCTCAGTAATAGATCCCTGTTTCTTTTTTATCTTTTCTGCTTTAATTCTGATATTTTCAGATAAAATTTCCCAAGCCATGAATATTATTTTAATGAAGTGATAAATAATTCAGTTTCATGATCCCGACCAAAACTATCCAGAAGCAGGAATTTTATTTCTTCCCATGAATAGTCTGACTCTTCATAATATTTCTTCAGTTTTATGATTCTTTGTTTTAAAGCCTCATCCAACATGATGCTTGTATCGTCTGAACCTATTTCACCCTTCCACAGCTCGTTCATCTTTCTTTCAATCAGCGTCAGCAATACATCCAGCCGGCCAGAGCTTTCCGGATCAATCTGTGTTTGCAACTGTCTTAAAACCTCAAAGTCAGGATTGATTTTTAAACGTGGCCCTGCAGCACCTGTTTCTTTTATTATCAGAGATAATCCTTTAGACTTTCTTGATGGTTTGATGACGTTTGAAGCAAGCCTTTCACGGTATTCTTTTGTAGCTTGCTCTGCTACCTGGGAAACCATAGTGGTCATAGCCCTTTTGAGCTCGAAAGGAATTTTAAGAGATGACTTTGCAACATTAAGGTGGAATTCACTGTCGTTTATGTTTGTAATATCGATCTTTATTCTTCCAAACTGGAGATAGGATGACTTTGTGATTGTCCTTAGCCATCCTCCAAAATTGATTAAGCGCTTATTACGATAGACATATATACCTTGTAATTCTTCCAGAGTCCTCCCACCCGAAGCCCAGATTGAATTCGGTTCTCTGGATTCCTGAGCAGACCTTTTGGGAAGAATAATCCCTTCAAATCTAATATAGGTTTCTCCTGTCTTCCAGAAGTTCTCAGATACTTTTTGGACATCAGAACAATGAAGCGGGAAAGGATCAAAGGCCTCTATCAGTGAATTATTCAAGCGAATAGTAATTTTGCCAGATTGAATAAACCGATGAAACACCAAACCTATGTGACTACGGAGGTCTTCCAGTTCATCACTTATATCATCCCTTTTTCTTAATCTTTCAAGTTTATAGAGATCTCTCCATATGATAAGAGTCTTCAGATTAAAGTCTTTCCTTTGCCCATGAAAATTGTTGCTTATCTGTTTATATTCAGACAATAACTCTTCTATATGATTCTGGCTTTCTATTATAAGAGACCAATTGTCTGTCTTTTTCAGATACTCAACATCCCATGTTCGTCCTGCATAATCTGATATATCTGTTCTTGAAATTACAGTAAAACTGCGTGACTGGGAAAAAGATGCAGTCTTCAGGCCTAAACCAAAACGGCCAAGATCGTTTCCGGCTCTGATATCATCTACATCTGCACTTGGAAAACGCATAGCAGATGTTAGTCTTTCAGAAACCATACCCAATCCATTATCTGCAATGAATATTTTTAAAGACTGCTGACTGGCATCAGCCAAAATGTCAATATGAGTTGCTCTGGCAGCAATAGAATTATCTATAAGGTCAGCTATGGCGGTTGAAAGTGAATATCCTTGTTCTGAAATTGATTTAATAAATAAAACAGGATGAGGTGATAAAACTGTACTTTCAACCATTAGAAAGAAATTTAATCAAGTAGTAGCTTATAGACTTTATGAAGTATAGTAACAGAAGAAATAATTACAATACTATTATCTTTTAACTTGAAACACTTATTAGTATACCTGCTCTCTCTTTTTTCCATATTTCTAAAATAGCAGATTACAAGCCTCTATATTCGAATTGTGAAAATATGTTTAGAGAATGATGTTGTTAAATTATTTTAAATAGGAAGTAATCCTTTACGATTTACAAGGTTACTATATGAATCTGTTATATGAGTAATCATTGGTTCATTAATTCTTAATAATAATTTCCACTTTAATACTATATCTTCCCTAGAAACAGAATCAATATCTCTGAAATCAAGATAAACTAAATTCTCAGTTATATAAGGTAGTGGAAATAAGTATTGATTAAAAGACTTGTACTCTGCAACCTTATTTTTTAGAGCCCTCTTTGTCCCCCAATCTAGTCTGCCATTGTTTTGTATTTTGCCGACTCTAAAGGGATACAATGGAGGTTTTTGATCTTGTGTAATATTATTATTCTCATACGATTCCGGAAAAGTCACATCATTTATTTCAAATCCATATATAGCTTTATAATAAATATGCTTGTTTTGAGCTATATCACATTCAGGTGTAATTATTAGTGCATATTTTCTATCTTCTGAATTTGTGTTTATATAATACAAATTCCCCGTCCATATAGGTTGCTTAGTAAGTATTCCCTTCTGATTATCTGTATAATTAATCGTTTTATAGATAAGCTTTCTAAGATCGCTATCATGATCAAAGCCTTCGTCATCAATATCAGGATATGTCGTATCTATAAAATGTTGCTTTAAAATACCAAGTAAAATATTTGATATATCATTATGAGCCATTAAGCCAGTCTCCTTCTTAAAAGAAAGATAAATTTTCTTCCAGCTATCTTTTTCAAAATCCAGAAAATTACTAAAAGCCTTATCGCGTGCCATATTGAGAGTGCACTCAAAATGATAGATCAATTCTGCGGAAAAATTTTTTCCAATTAAATCGATACTCTTATATGCAGCTGTTTCATCCGACTTTGAATAAACATGGGTTAGATTATCAATCAATTTTGAGTTTATGGTTCCAGGCATCTTACTTTTTATACTTTCCCAAGCTTCAGAATGTGCGGAATTTATCATTAACAGAAAATATCCGTATTGCTCTATTGCCGTTTCCAGAATGAGATATATCAACAGATAATCATCCTCTTCATTTACGCTACCATCATTATTTAAGTCTAAGTCTATAATCAGTAGCCTAACATTACGATATGCTACCATTTTCTTCTTTAAACTTTCAACATCTTGGGTATCAGATATAGCTATCAAAGGAATACCATTGTCTTCAGAAAATTTACGTATGCCAAGAAGGGAGTTGTATTGTATCTGAAATTCTGTTTCTGACGGTACAGCGTTATAGATAAGATCAAACTGGTCATCTATAATCATTATATTACCAGGAAAGTATGCCATAGAATAATATTTAAAATATTAGATTAAAAACAGCTCCATTTTCATTATATCCTTCAAAATAACCACCAAATCGAATCATAATTTCATTCACCAGATATAAGCCTAATCCTAAACCATCGGTTTTTCTACTATAATAAGGTTCCACTAACAGATCAAATGGATCCTCAAGTCCATTTCCGTTATCCTTTATAGAGATATATGGCTTTTCTACATGAATACCAATATGAATTGATATTTTCGCTTTGAAGTCGGCTAGTTGCTCCCGACTCTCTAATTGTTTCACTCTAAGCCAATAAATAGCGTTATCAACAATATTTAAAACAGCAGTATTTAATAAACCAGGAACAGCTTCAACCTCCAGAGTTTTATCTCCGGTAATCTCAAAATCTATTTGATATTTTTCTAACTCTCTTTCTTTAAGAATCTTTACATTGTTAGCAACTTTAAATAAAGTTACTTTCTGTTTTTTCTGTCGGGACATTATAGAAGTTACTGCATTAACAATAGCTTCAGTTTCTTTAATGTCATCATATAATTTTCTTAGAAATTTATCTTGTAGCAAAGGATTTTTCTCGATGTCTTCAACTACATGTTTTATAGATGTTAATCTTAATTTCATTTCATGAATTGGAAGGCTATATGAAATACCAATGGCTGCTGCCATCATGTACCTTTCCAATACATCGTTAATCTTATCCCGATAAGATAATTCAATCTTCTTTACCGAGTCTTTATATAGATTCGTATGTTCATTTAAATGAATCTGGTCTCTTAATAAATTAATACTATCTGTAACACTATCACTCAATACTTTCTTTTGTGAAACCCTTTCAAGATTGATCTTGTCTTTTTTCCTTTCTTTGGCAAAAAGAGTAATAGATGAACTAACCAGATTGTAAAAATGCTGGTATTGTATATTATTAATCAGACCTTCACGATTTGATTGATCAACCAGAAAAGGATTTTTTACTGAGGATATATGTATAATACCAAAAACTTGATTCCGGGAGACCGATCTTTCTTTTGGAGCATTCAGCCTATTAAGATCAAGCTCTAACCAGTCATCATCATCTTCCCCATATGGCCAAACCCTGAAATTATCTCTGTAGATTCTTACACCAGTATTAGGACCAATTATTTCACGATAATATTTTGCAAGACCTGCAACTTTTAATGCACTGGTCTCCAAATCCCAAGCAAAGAAATCAATATGAAATGCACCAGGAGTATTTACGGGATTTAAAGTATTTTCTTCAAACCAGTTAATGTTAAAGCCTTTTAAATCTGCAGAGAGAGATTCTTCATTACGTTTTTTATCTGGATAGTCTGGTCTGTTAAATGAGTAATCGTAAGAAATAATTCCTTTTTCATCAACACTTGCTGAGAACTTATAAAATGCTGTATCTAACAGATCCTTTAAAGACTTTATATCATTAATATTCTGGGTTAATGCAGGATCGTTTGACTCTATATTTATATTTATTCCAGGGTCATTAATCGTATCATCATTATCCAAACCTGTATTAAGTGGCTTTATAGGGCTTTCCAAACTTCTTATTCTTAGAACTGCATCTCTTACAGCTTTAAGATTTTTCCAAGGATTTATTCTGGTTATTTTGATCAATGTACCAGAACCATTAATGAATACTTGAGGAATATTTTGTTTTTCTACTTTAATGGGTATTTCTGTCAGATACTTATCATCAGTAAAAGCAGACCAATCAATTTCTACTTGAGTCTCATAGTTAAGTAATTCACCCACATTATTTTTAGCTCTTGTTGTTAACTCTATTTTTTCTCCCAATCTATGTGCGGCAAACCTTCCAATACCTTTCTCTCCTAAAAATCTTCTTTGGTAATATTGACTGTAAGTATATTCTTCCTTACTTTTTTTATCTGGGGTAGCAGGCTCTAACCATACATTTGTTACTTTCTCATATGACATGCCAATGCCATCATCTTTAATAATAAGACTACCTTCATCAGAAAATATATCATTCAGAGAAACAGTTAAATTTGTGGCGTCTGCATCATATGAATTTTTAATAAGCTCTACTAAAGCTATTACATCATTAGATATTAACTCCTGTCCAATTATCTTAATGATTCTGGCTCTGGGTCTGAAGGTGTTGACAATCTGTATTTCGAGCTTTATTATTTCCTGACCACTTTTACTATTTCCCTGGACATAGATGATATCATCTCCTACCACATCTTCTTTGACATAATAATGAATTAAAGAATTATTAAGTATTAGGTTTCCCTTTTCTCCACCAAATACAGCTGTTGGAGAGATTTCCCATTGACTTAATGCATCTATCGTCAGAGTACTCCTATTTGCTACCTGATAGGTTAGCTTTTTAGAATGAGAATCTTCCAAATGCTTAAATAAATCTATAATCATCAGTTTTTCCTACTTAATAAAACCTAATTGAAATATATAACTACCATTTTTTACCCAATATAAAATTGCTCTTCCATTGAAATCTTTCCATCCGGCCTATTCAAATCTAGATTTGTGTAATTACATTGTTTATCAATCATAAATGATCTGAAAACTTTGTTTACTATTACAGCAATTTTATTAGCTAATAATGGAGGTACTGCGTTCCCTACCTGATGAAATTGTTGAGTTCTAGGACCACAGAAATAATAATTATCTGGGAACGTCTGAATCCGTGCCGCTTCCCTTACAGTAAAGCTTCTACACTGTGATGGGTCCGGATGAATGTAATAATGACCGTCTTTTGAAATATGACTAGTTATGGTCTTGGCTGGTTTGTCTTCCAGCTGCACACGAAATCGGTCATCAAACTTCTGTTCCTTGCTTCCTTGTTTTATGTTTTTATGATCAGGTAGTAAGGCCACAGGAAAATCATCAAGTTTAGGCGAGAACCCTTTAACTCTGGCAAAACAGGCAGCAAAGAAGTATCTCAGCAGATCACTTTCCATATGCATTTTGGAAGCATGATTGCATACTCCTTCCAGCTTTTCATCGCTATACCACTCCGGCTTATAGTCAGGAAGCGTGTTCTCAAATTTTAAATAATCCTTTCCTGTCCCGAACTCTGATACTTTCAAATTATCAAGTTGCTGAAACATCATCTGTTTCACCTGTTCATTCATCGTTTGTAAAAAATCCGCATTCCGGATATTCTCAATCGTACGTTTCCAGGCTTCATCCGTATCTTCAATTCTGGACAGGCCACCCCGTAGTCCGGGTAATCCGTTAAGTACTTTTGATATTGGTACCTCCTTTTCTTTTCGTAGAGTTGAAGGAACGACATCAATGTCATTTCTTACACCCAGTAAAATTACCCGGTGTCTGGTTTGAGGGATTCCATACTTTTCCGCTTCAATCAGAAAATCTGTTGGCTCAAATTCCGGATACTCTGCGAGCAGACTTTCTCTTTTTTTTACTACCAGAGAATAAATTTTATATCCTGGACAATTAAGTATTTTCCCTTTATCACCAAAATCTTTTTGGTAGGTTTCTACGGGCTTGGACAAATCACTCAAAATCTTTGAAAAAATAGAATTTTGCGCTGTTTTAGCAGATAGAAGTCCTTTGACATTTTCCATTACAAACACTGACGGATTGTGAACAGCCAGTATTCTCAAATACTGTTTATAAAGGCCGACACGTTCATCTGTTTCTTCATCCAAAAATTTCTCCTGTCTTCTGGATCTCCCCACAACAGAATATGCCTGACAGGGAGGACCTCCAATTAAAACCCAGTCTTTGGTTCCATTTAATGCTTTTTCTATTCTTTTATCAACTTCATCATGGGCAACTGCACCATCACCATCTCCAAGAGTTGCATGCCAAGCCTCTTCATCTGCTGCCTTTTCTGCTTCAGGATGTCTTTCATATAATTTTGCTAGTGTTATTTCACCTTTTACAAAACTGTAATAATCCGGTGTTACTTTTCCGGCAGGAAAGTAGCGAAAGAAACTTCTTAGTTTAAGAGTTTCATGAGCGTATTTATCTTTTTCAACAGATAAAGCTATTTTAAATATTCGCTCATTTTTTTCATTAAGCAATGCACTGAAGCCTTCGCCCAGACCACCTGGTCCTGCAAATATGTCAATAATAGGTATTGTCAAGTGGTGTCAGATTAAGAGGGTTATTATTATTCAATACTGGCTCAAAGTTGTAATCAGCTAACTATCACAAACCTTCTGATATCAGAAAGGTGTGTTTTCACTATTGCAATTTACTGTAGCTGAGCAAGAAGTTTTTGAAGTGTTTCTTCCTTCTGCTTTCCTTTAAGTTCGCATTCAAATATCGTTAAAATCCTCCAATTAGCCTCCCTTAATTTCTCTTCGTTCTCGGCATCCTTCCTTTTATTACCTGTAATTTTCTCTACCCACCACTCTGTACGGGTTTTAGGAATTACATAATATTTACATCCTTCATGCCCATGCCAGAAACAACCATGAATAAAAATAACCGTTTTGTACTTTGGCAATACTATATCTGGCTTTCCCGGCAATTTCTTGCCATGCACCCGATACCGATATCCCTTAGAAAATAAAAACTTTCTGACAATCATTTCCGGCTTGGTATCTTTTCCCCGGATACGACTCATGTTATAGCTTCTCGTTTTTTTATCGTGTACGTCTGTCATAAAATGTTTTTTATAATAAACGTACAAATGAGATACCAGGTATCAGCTCTTATCTATCTAAGAGATAGTTATAACATATCTAAAACCATCATTTGATAGGGCATTTCAGACACATATTCAAAAGTAACTTTTATCAATTGTTACCAAAATGAAAAATATAAATAATATTACAAGCTGTACAACAGACTATTACATGCATTTTTCCGCTTGTTTTTACAAATAAAGTATGCTACATTACAAAATCCGTAGAAAACATACATTAAGCCTTTAACAAGCAATTAATCACCTTTTGGCTACTGTAAAAACCCGTAAAAAGTCAAACGGGAAAAATACCCTTTTTAATAAGGCATTTTTTAACTTTTATCCAGATGAATCTCATCTATTTACTACACCTGCTCTAACCGCTAGTTATCTATTCTATTTTTCCTATAAAGTCCATCTTAACATCCACACTTACTACCTCCCATTCTATTTATCCAAAAGCTACACCCATAAGTGCAATACCACTGAACTAAAACCAACTAATCATAAGCATCCTATGCTGTTTGACCGTTGTTATGCTGATCAAAACTACGGTCAGTTTCGTGTATATAGAATGCCGATATTTGTAAAGTCAATCAGCCAGAACCCCAGCTTGTCGCGAAAAGCTTGCCACGCCCTGGGAGTGGATCGGGGAAAAATCTGAGTCTGATGACAGCATTCTCTATCTATAACCCCTTACACAAACTGATTTATTTATGGCACTATCTATAGCCCTATTGACCTCAAGAACCGACTGTGACAAGGTTCTTACCAAGTTAAGTGACATCAAAGAAAACCTGGAGTTCCGGCAAATCTCCCTGACCCGTAGCAAAGACAATGCATCCGAGCGGGCGTCAGACATCGATGCCGACCTGGCAGCCGCCGAAGCCGAAGTGGAATCGCTGATTGCGATCATTGCAGCCCTTCCCGAAAGTGCTACCAAGACGGAGATGGAAAACCGTAAAGTACGTGCCGACTATCGGCTGTTTACGTTGCAGCAACGCAAAGCCCAGTTTGGTACTACTGCCGTGATCCTGTACGAGTCAGAGCTGGACGAAATCGAACAACGGTTGTTTGTCATAGACGGCTCAATGTCGGAGGTAACCACTCACAAAGCTACCCTGCCTGCTACCTAATCCGGTACAGGTAAGTAGCCCACGAAGCAGTAGCACCACAGTCTACTGCTTCTTTTTTATCGGATTTGTTTCACTATACGCTTTATTCTTTATGAAAACCCTGATTCTGGTATCGGCCTTGTGTTTTGTGACGGGTGTGGCTCTGGGTGTGTTTACAGAACATCGCCTGAACCCAACGGAAGTATATGCCTGTGAGGTAATTGATTACAACCAGATCGAGGCAATTGTGGCTAAACACGCAGTTGCCCCTCAGATACAACCACTGGATGTAGAGAAGATCAAGCACGTTCGCCAGTTCACGTATGCCCCCGTGTTTTGTGTGAAGGATACGTGTAACGGTCGGTGAATTACCCTAATTGGCGCAGACGATGTCTGGTATAATCCGATCCAATGTAGGGGCGCACCTTTGTGTGCCCGGTTTCCCACAGACCGCGTTTGTAACAATCCAAACCCTGTAGGGGCGGGGCTCGCCCCCGCCCGGTTTCCGAACGCAAATGATTACGTTTAGGAAACAACCATTTCGGATGATACCATACATTGTTTGTACCGAACAAGGGCACCCGCAAGGGGATGCCCCTACATGGTCGGATTATCACAAACATTCGTTGCGACGATCCGGGCGAACACGTGGATTCGCCCCTACATCGGTCCGGATTGTTTCATACCGAGTTTGCGCCTACCAGGGCGATCTACCAATCGCCCCTACAGTTCTCATTCATTATATAACCCCAACATCACATGGCAAAATCAATATATGATTATATCCAGTTTGTGCTAAACAACTGGAAAACCTCCACCCTGGGTTTGTTTACGTTCTCAGGATACATTCTCTGGCTGGTCAATCGGATAGATACACAGTCTTTCGTTTCGCTGCTGGCCTTTATTTCAACGGTTGGCTTCTTTTCGATGCGTGACCCTAAATAATTCATATCGTCAATACTCTAAACATTCTATACACACCTTATTCATATGAATATCACATCTGTTTCTGATCTATCAATTTCTGACGAGAGCCTGATTATTGAAAACCTCTGTCTGACTCTTACCAATGAGCAACTGGCTTTTGAGAAAAAACTACTCGAAAACGAAAACCTGCGCCTTCAGCATCTGCTTAGTGACAAAGAACTGGAGATGGAAATGCTCAGAGAGCAAATCGATGAACTGGATGGCGAAAACCAGGACCTGCATATGGAAGTCAACGAACTTCAGGAAGAAATCGCCGATCTGACGGAAACGGTAAACGACCTGTTGGAGGACTAATCACACACCAGAACATACGTCTATCAAAAATAGTATGATCCGGCTTATCATTCTTCCCGTCGTTGGTGTTATTCACCAACGACATCTTTCCCCCGTTTATTTTGTTTGAATCACGGGTTTTCCCGTCGTTGTGCGTTTTCACCAACGATCTGTTTCCTATAGTTTAGATTAGTAAAACCAAGGAAGATTACAATGTCCTATATTCTCTATTTATCTCTACCCCTATGAAATTTCAATACCTGATTATACACTGCACCGCCACTCCTGCCGGACGCTGGATCTCCGCTGAAGATGTCAAACGCTGGCACACCAAACCCAAACCCTATGGCAACGGTTGGAAACAAGTCGGCTACTCTGATCTGATTCTGCTTGATGGCTCCCGTCACCAGTTTGTCAAACATAATAATGACCAGATCATTGACACCTTCGAGATTACAAACGGTGTGGCTGGCATTAATGCTATCTCCCGACATTTGTGTTATGTAGGTGGTCTGGACTCTTCCCATAAAATGCCACTGGACAGTCGCACCCCTCAGCAGATTTCGTGTATGCTGGATATTATCGGCGAGGTGTTGGGCTATGCTCCTAATGTAAAGATTGCCGGACATAACCAGTTTGACAACAAAGGCTGTCCGAGCTTCTTTGTCCCCACCTGGCTCAGGCAACTAGGCATTCCGGAACACAACATCGAATGGCGTGATCCGTTTGGCTATGAACGGTATTTCAGACAGAATTGGAAACGGTAACGTGTATTGATTGTGATTCTCTGCCAGATCTTTTTATAAAGTGAATGCTCCCTTTCAGATCTATAAAACAAAAATTCCCTGGAGGAAACCTTCAGGGAATTTTAGTAACAAACCACTTACAACCTAAATTTTATTTTTATATCTATGATCAGATTTTTTGTCTGAGGATATGTCTGCTTGACTTACACTACAAAGGTACTGCAATCAGATCAATTGTAAAGTCATAATACGTTCATTATCATACATGTATGCTTTCTATCCGGTTTTTGGAAGAAAGCGTCAAATAGCTAAACAGTTATGCTTTCAAGGGCCTTATCTAACGCAGTTTCCTGCAATCCGGGGATTCCTGTTCCTTCCACACGAAACACACTTACGTCTGTAATGCCTAGAAATCCTAAGAAGTGTTTCATATAAGGTACAGCAAAGTCGTAGGCCTGCATCTGCTCATTGCCAAAAACACCCGCTGAGCCAAAAGCTATATAGGCTTTTTTGTTTTTCAGCAATCCTTCCACTCCACTCTCACTATACCGAAACGTTAGACGTGCTCTTGCAATGTGATCAAAATAGGCTTTTAGGCTGGATGTGATGGAGTAGTTGTACATAGGTGCTCCAATCACCAGAATATCTGCATCCTGGAGTTCGGCAACGGCCTCGTCTGACCTTCTTACAGCAAGCTCTTGTTCGGGTGTACGGCTTTCTTCCGGAGTAAAAAACGAACTGATCTGAATGGGTCCCAAATGAGGATAGGGATTTGCGGAAAGGTCAATTTCTTTAACCACTGTGTCAGGGTCTTTTGTTTTGATCCTGTCAATAATAGCGTTTCCTAACGTAAGCGTTAAGGATTCAGCACCGCGGGTGCTGGAAATAATGTGCAGTACTTTTGCCATGTCCGAATAGTTTAGATGGATACAAAGCAAAATTATATACCTTTACTACTCAAAAGTAAGTCGTATACTTTTGTATAGTAGTATACTAAACTATAGTTTCAACATAATCAATTAGTTATGAAGAAGATATCAGAGATGGAGAGCATCCGGGAATGCTCCAGCAATTATATTCTGGCAGTTAACGACACGATAAATGTAATCCACGGGAAATGGAAAGCTGCGATTATCTCTTCCTTGTTGTTCGGTAAAAAACGATATGGCGAGCTACAAAAAGAAATCCCCAAAATCACTCCCCGGATGTTGTCCAAAGAATTACGGGATCTGGAAGCCAACGGAATGGTGGTACGAACGGTTCATGACACAATTCCTGTCACTGTCGAATATGAATTAACCCAATCGGGCTATGCCTTCCAGCATGTACTGGATGTTATGCTGGAATGGGGATTAGAACACCGTAAAAGTATAATTGGCAGTACGAAATAACATCAAATGAATACAGAGACCCGGAAACTAGACAGAGAAGAAGCAGATAAGATCTCCAAAAGTATACAAGAGCTGGAGGAAACTATTTATAAGCCATTGAACTGGCCTCTTATTATTGGTTTGGTGATAGCAACTGGCTTGTTTGCAACTCACATTTATTACTATGATAAGTCAAATTGGTCCTTTCCATCCAAGTTCTTAGTTGTTTCTTGTCCCATATGGATATGGATACTAATTGAAAGTAAATACAAAGGCAGGAAAAAGAAGATTGAGCTTTTAGAATCCTGGAAAGCTGTTCAGCAATCACAGGTAGCCAGAGTTAATAAGATACAGGCTAAGAGGGTTGTTACATTTGAAGAATATGAGGATGAAGGTGTGCTTTATCTGATCGAAGACATAGAAGGCAAGTGCTTTTATCTATGGGATGATCAATACCTGATTCCGGAAGAGGAGCCGTTCCCTTGTGAAATATTTGAAGTTTACCAGGATGATGTTCTTATCTATTCCATGGAAACCAAAGTTCGGTGCCAAAGTGAAAAGCTGAAAGCAATAACTGTTTCCGGAGAGGAAAAGTGGAAGTATTTTGGTGATCGAGGGTTTCCCGGTGAGTTTGAACCTGAGCCAAAGGGCTTGGATGGTATACTGGACGAAATAAGGACAGTGCTTGTTAAATAGAAACTGATCGGACTTTCTTCTACTACTATAGATGGACCAAGAAAGAGGATATATGCAATCTTAACTATCAACTTAAAAAAAAGCACTTTCCCCTTCCGAAAGGCCCTCTTTTCCTGTTTACAGGTAACGACAGTATATACTTTCCAAATCTTACCCAATCTTTACCCGCTCGCCCAGAAAGTGAGGTTCTTTGTTCAGGTATAGGTCTATGAATACTTTCACACGTGCCAGCCATTCGCGGGTATGGGTTTTATAGCCATTTGCTCCCTTAATGTCTCGGGCATTGTAGGCAACAGCATCCACACCTTTGTGTCTGGCTAGGAAAACGGCCCGTTGGTTATGAAAAGGTTGTGAGATAACTGTAAATGACTCCTGTCCGAATATTTCTTTGGCCCGTACTACCGAATCAAGCGTCCGGAAACCAGCATAATCCAGATAAATGCGGTTTTCAGGTACTCCTAACTTCACCAGTGCATCTTTCATATCCCGTGGCTCATTGTAGTTTTTTGAACTGTTGTCTCCACTCACCAGCAGATAGTCGACCTTCTTGTTTTTAAACAAGCTATAGGCAGCCTGAATCCTGTAGCTAAAATAAGGATTAGCCTGTCCGCTTGCCAGCTTTTCGGAGGTTCCCAGTACCAACCCTACCCTATGGTGGGGTATAGCCTGTACATCTGTATACAAATAGGATTTCGTTTCGCGCGTAATAGTCCAGTTGCACACAAGAGTCACTCCAGCTAAAAAGACCAGAATCAAAACAACAAAGGTCAGCTTTCTTTTCATGTCCGGGAAAGTTAAAAAACGCCTTCAAGATAAAAAAAGAGTTTACTGTATCCAACCGATTTGACCAGATCCGGTACACGGTAAAAATATATGCCATCCCCAAATTACTTTGGCACGGGTTTCGCATTGAGTGTGATCAGTACAACATACTGCTTCACAAGCTACTATAACTATGAAAAAAATTCTTTTCTCTTTTATTGCCTTTTTAGGCGTATTCGTATGTACCTATGCCCAGGTTGAAGTTCGGTATGGAATTCGTGGGGGTATGAACCTTTCAAGCTGGCAAGGTGAAACTATGCAAAGTATCAGTGATCTGTTAGGAGCAACCGATGGTGCGGTTACTACCCAATCCCGTGTGGGCTTCCATGCCGGTGGCTATGCAGCTATTAAACTCAGCGACTACTTCACACTTGAGCCTGGCCTTCAGTACTCTCTCAAAGGTACGGAGCTAACAGGTAGACTCAATGGAAATTCTCAGGTAATCGACTTTCTGAATGTCAACACCACTTTCCGGGTACAATCGCACTACATTGAGATGCCGATCTTAGCCAAAGTATATCTGGCAGAAGGATTTCATTTGTTTGCAGGTCCGCAGGTAAGTTACCTCGTCGACAATAAAGTTCACGTGAGAGCCAGTGTGCTAGGTATATCGGCCTTTAACCGTACGCTGGATATTAACAACGGATTTCAGAAATGGGATTTCAGTGGTGTGGCAGGTATAGGCTATCGCTTCGTAAATGGGGTAAATATCATGGCTGCCTATGATTATGGATTCCAGCGCCTGGATGAAAACAAACGCTTTAATACTTATAACCGTACTATAAAATTTTCGGTTGGATATGAATTCTAACACCTAATCTGAGCAGAAGTGTTAGATTCATTGAGTAGGGACCCGAATGTTGGATGTGAATAAAACCCAAGCCTATGTTTTTGAAAAATGTGGGCTTGGTTTATTTTTTATAAATCTCTCTTTCTGCGTTGATTTATTGTCCCGATCATTATTCTTCCACTAACCTGTTCATTTTTTGCTTGCTGATATCTAGAGTCGGTTGATAGTCCAGAACCTATCTTTTTCATAGGCTTCTTTCTTCTTTGTTCGCTCTATCTACATTTGTTTATTGTCTCTTACCTCACTCTTCTTGTAGCTTCTTCATTTTTTGCTTGCCCAAAAAACGAAGCAAAAAAGGGCACTTTTCTCTGATCCTTCCCCCCGCAAGGCCAAAGGCCAACCTCGCGGAGAAAAGATTGCCAACGCACCTATACCACCTTACACGATTGAAGTTTCCTTTGCTCTCTTTGTAACATTTGTTGTTACTTTCTCAATGACATTCTTTTATCAAAATTTGGGATAATTCTTGTGTTTTTTGAGTCTATCAATAGGTAGTTCCTGAAACTTTTTTCTGTGAAAGCAGTAATAAGCCCAAAAACGTTAATACGCCGTTTAGGATCAGTAACTCAAAGCCGAACTTGTATCCATTTAACCAGGTGTTAGCGTTGGTATTGATGATATAACACAGAATAGGTGACAGAATACATACTACAGGTACAAAGCGATCTTTTACAGAAAGTTTGGTCAGCAACCCAAAAGAAAACAAACCCAGCAAAGGCCCATATGTGTAGCCAGCCACTGTGAATACAGCCTTTACCACACTCTGGTCATTAATGGCTTTAAAAATCAGGATCACAATCAGCAGCGCAATAGACATACACAAATGCACAATCGTTTTCAGCCGTTTCCGCTTCTCTTCCGGACGGTTTTCAAAATCCAGAAAGTCGATACAGAATGATGTAGTTAACGAAGCCAGAGCAGAGTCGGCACTGGCATAGGATGAAGCGGTAATGCCCAGCAAAAAGAATACGCCTGCTACAATGCCAAACTTGTTTAATTTTAGCAATAAGGTAGGATACAGATCATCGGTATGGGCTGGGATAGGAATGTTTTGCTGATTGGAGTAGATATATAGTAAAGCCCCCAGTGTCAGAAACAGGATATTCACAAACAGGAAGACAGTACTGAATGTATACATATTCTTCTGGGCATCCTGTAGGTTCCGGCAGGTGAGGTTTTTCTGCATCAGATCCTGGTCCAGTCCAAACATAGCCACAGTGGTAAATAATCCGGCAAAAAACTGCTTGTAGAAGAACTTGTTACTCTTGGGATCATCAAAAAAGAATGCTTTTGAATAATCACTAGCCCTTACCGTATCAATCAATCCACCCAGAGACAACCCCAAAGCTTCACTGATCAGATACACACTCAGCAGCAAAGCGGCAATTAAGAACGTTGTTTGAAAGGCATCCGTCCACAGAATGGTTTTAATTCCACCTTTGGAAGTAATCAGCCAGATAAGAGCAATGGTAATGAGCACATTGACAGCGAAAGGCACATTCCATTCATCGAATAGCGCCAGTTGCAATACAGAGGCTGTAAGAAATAACCGAAAGGCGGCTCCGATGGTCCGGGAAACCAGAAACGCCGCAGCTCCCGCTTTATACGACCAGAAACCCAGTCTCTTTTGCAGGTAGGTATAAATTGAAACCAGATTCATCCGGTAATAGACAGGCATAAGCACCAATGCCACAACCATATAGCCTGCTACGTTTCCCAGGATAAACTGAAGATATGAAAACTGTGAGTTACCTACTTCCCCCGGAACGGATATAAACGTGACACCAGAGATAGCTGTTCCAATCATACTGTACGCCACCAGATACCAGGGCGAGCTTTTTCCAGCAGTAAAAAAAGTATGTGTGGTAGCCCCCCGGCTGGTGATGTAGGAGATTAAAATCAATACACCAAAGTAAATAAGAAGAATGGTTAAAACTAAGTAGGGATTCATGGGTTAAGCCAAAAATATAATCGACTGATTTTTAATACATTGACACTTTTCATTTACTACAAAGTGTATTCTTTTTTCTAGGAAAAACGCAGTTAAATTGGATATTTTTTCATAAATTTGCTAACTAATCTTTATAGACATTCTCCTTTGAAATTCAGTAAAGAAAGATAATAATTTTATTCTAAACAGATTTTTCTTTCATAAAGCAGTATGCAAACGTTATTTGATACAGAAGTAGAAGTACTGGAAGAGGACGTCGCAGTAGAACAGGAACAATGGGCACTTGTGGTATTCAATGATGATGTCAATACCTTTGAGCATGTGATTCAAGCCTTGATTGAGGTTTGTAAACACACTCCTGAGCAGGCAGAACAATGTACCTGGATCATTCATTTTAAAGGCAAATGCACCGTTAAGAATGGATCCTTCGACGAACTTGCTTCTATGCGAAACTCTATCTGTAATCGGGGTATCTCAGCAGAAGTACTCTAGTAAATTACAAACCACGATTTATACATTGTAGCTATGTGAATGTATGGATCTGAAAATCTGAAAAACAGTAGATGAACTACCCATCCAAATTGATAGAGAACGCTGTCAATGAAGTCTCTAAGTTACCAGGTATTGGAAAAAAAACTGCTTTACGTCTTGTTCTGCATTTGTTGAAACGAGAAGAAGAAACCACGCTGGCTCTGGCAGAATCGCTAACCCAGCTACGCACCCAGATCAAATATTGCAGAAATTGCCACAATATCTCTGATGCAGAAGTATGTGCCATTTGCGCCAATGTTATGAGAGATCGGTCTATTATCTGTGTGGTGGAAGATACCCGTGATGTATTGGCGATTGAGAATACATCCCAATACAAAGGACTGTATCACGTGCTGGGTGGCATTATCTCTCCGATTGAAGGGGTAGGCCCGAATGATCTTCATATTGACTCCCTGATCCGCAGAATCCCTAACTCAGATGTCAAAGAAGTGATTCTTGCCCTGAGTCCTACTATGGAAGGAGATACAACAGCGTTTTACCTAACGAAAAAGCTAAAACCTTTTGATCTGAAGATAAGTACTATCGCCAGAGGTATTCCAATCGGTGGTGAACTGGAGTATGCAGATGAGATTACGCTGGGTCGTAGTATTATGACTCGTGTAGCCTATGAAAGTTAAGAGAATTTCCTGCTATAAAACAAAACGGGCTACTGATGAAGTAGCCCGTTTTGTTTTGAGTGAAATAGAATCCATTGTCTCTCTATTAAGCCGCATGTTGTATCTGCGATTTTTCTGTCTTCTTTAATAAGGGTTCTATCTTTTGTGTCAGACGATCTTTCACAAATCCTTTACTGATATAGTCAGGCAATTGATTCACAATCATCTCATAGGTTTCCAGACCTACTGCTTTAGCAATGTAACTTTCATGAATCAGATTCAGATAGCTGACAATCTCAAGCAAACATTGATGAAACAGACTAAAATCAATCTCAGCCTCTACGAAGCGTTCTATCTCCCGATGACGGGTTGATATTCTTAATCTTTCCAGCAAATCAAAATAGGTAGTATATCCCAATCGCCAGTTTATCTTCTGCCAGTGCTGAGCTGTAAACTTATCCAGAATCTCCCCTTTCTTATTACGCAAAGCCGTCTGCGGATTGCTCTGCATCTGCTGACGAATGGCTCTGGCATATAGCTTTCGTGTAGTACGCAAAAACTGTCCAATCTGTGCCTGAGCCTCCATAGATTCGGTAGCTAGCTGCAAACCAGGCTTACGAGCGGCTAAAGGCAATCTGTGCACAATAAAGTTATCATAGGTTCCTGAGGCATAATAGGCTATCGGAAACGGATAATATCCTTTTACCACTAGCATTCCGGTTTCGCGTTTTATACGTTCATTGTTGTTCTGTACAATCCCAAAGGTTGCCAGGAAAGCACGTAGTCCAAACAATACACTATAATAAGCCTGAGGAAACGTCCAGTGTAACGCATTACGCAGGTACTGTTCATTCCCAAGCTCTGCCGTTGAACGCAAAGCATATTCTGTACTCCAGCAGTTTAGCAACAGCTTTTTAACTTCTTCTATAGTGGCTGTTTGTAAGGCTGGCTTGTAGTTTATAAATTGAGGCATTATATCCAAATCATAGGCATTTTCAGCATGTTGAATATGATAATGCATGCCAAAGAAGTGATTTAGAAACACTTGTGCAGGAATTGACTTTTTCCAAGTATCCTGCTCCTGTTCTTCCTGCTTGTCTATATCCTGAAAAAGAGATAAAGACTCAAGCATTTTCGTTTCGTTTTTCATAGTTCTCAATTAATAGCAGTGTTATATTATCTAGTTATAAATTTACAAAATATTTGACATTTTACCAACTAATAAACCATAAATTATAACTGAAAATAATAGATATTATATCAGATAGATATACATTTTATCTCCCTAAAACCACATATTGCTATAATCAAATGAAAACCTAAAAATTAGCAGAAATCACTATATCACTATTTTAAATATTATCAACCAAAGCTATACAAACCCCTTATATTTCACCAACTACGATTGTTTGCTACCAAATTACCAAATCTCCACAACACCTAGCTCTCACTTTCCTGTAGCTCCAACCTGGATAGTAATTCTTCATAGGCAATTTCAAGGGTTTTAATATGGGTTATGTCTCTTGAAAACACGTATATACCTCTTACCTTGTGCTCGGCAGTGAATATCGGGCCAACAATATACTGGCGATAACAATCTTCACCCTGAACCACGCTTTTGGCTACAAAATCAAACTTCTCTCCTGATAAAGCACGATCATACCGTTGCTTCCATTCGTCTCTCACATTACCCAGATAGTCTAACGCATTGGCTCCTTCTTTGAAATCGCTGAATTGAGAGTTCGCATATCTCTGGCGAATGACATCATTCATCAGGGTAATACGGTAATTGGTATCCATAGCTGTCATTGAATCATCTGTGCAATTGATTACGGCCTGCAGATTAGATTCTTTGTGCGACAACTCGTTCTGCATTCGTTGCATTTCTTCCTGAGTGGCAGCCATCTCCTCCATATTCTGACGCATCTCTTCTTCCTGGGCCTTTAGAAACTCTGTTTGCAGACGGGTTTCTTCCAGTAAGCGTTTTGTTTGTTCACTTACTTTGGCAGAAACAATAGCAGAAGAAATACTCTCAGCCAGCTTTTCGACAAACTCAATCTGATAGGGTTCAAAAGCCTGAAAGGATGCGATTTCGATTGCTCCTTCCACCTGATCATTGTTTTTTAAAGGAACCAGCAAAATGCATGTGGGATTAGCTTTACCCAACCCTGAAGTGATACTGATATAATCGGATGGAATATCTGTCAGAAAGATGGTATCTTTTTCCAGATACAGTTGTCCTACCAGCCCCTCTCCGATATCTATTCGCTTTTTCAGGTATTTTTTGCGTTCATAGGCATAGCTGCTGATTAGTTCAAAATGAATATCCTTGGTATCCTGCTCATTGACGATAAATAAACCTCCCTGATTGGCATTAAGATATTTGATAAGTGATGAAAGAACAGTATCAGCCAGCTCCTGTCTGTTTAATGTATGGTTACGGAGAATCTCTGAAAAATGAGCCAAGCCTTGTGTAGCCCAGTGTCTGCGACGGCTTTCTTCTTCTACCATTTTCATCTGGTTTTGCATACGAAGCAAAGCATCTACCAGACGATACTTGTTTTTATCTCCAGTGTAAGTATTTGTATCAAAGTTACCAGCCTCAATGTTAGTAATAATCTGCTCTGAGAGATGTAGTTCTTCCCGTAAGAAGTCGATGGACTTTAACAACCCCATCAAATCCGTATGAATGCTTTTAAAGTGGAAAGTAGATATATGATTGCCTTTTACAATCTGATCAGTGACATAACCAAGTCCTTTTATGGGTTTTAATAACTGGCTATAAATCAACCAATAAAGACCTGCTCCAAGTAAAGCAGCTATGATAAGTACAATTCCTCTTACAAAATACGATTCCTGAAATAGTAGAAAGGCAACGAATATTAGGGTCCCTGACAATACAATGAATGTAAGCTTCAAAGATATGTCAAATGGCATCGTTTTCTTAGTCTGTTTCATATATACAGATAGTAAAATGGTTGAAACTTTTTCAAAATTACTAACTATATATGTTCACCAATCACCATTTTGCCACACAAAATTACACCGCTATAATTCTTTATTTTTTAGACTTTTATTTTGCGTCAATGAGAAAATATTTTTGAAACAGCAATTATATTAGCCAAAAAACTATTTTTCGGACATCTCTATAAAATATCAGGCATCCCAAGTGCTTTATCCCAATATCGATATCTTGTCTCTTATTAGGGGTAGAAAACAGGCAGAAATCTATATTGGTCCAAGAAATAATATAAATTTATATGTATCTATTTTACTAAATATAAAATATAGAACATAACATAAATAAAGTACAACTAAAAAACAAAAAGCCAGCCCTATCGGCTGGCTAAAAAAATGAGAATAATTCAGGTCTCAGGCTATCCCTGAAAGATCATTGTAAACAGTTATGTATTGTGTAAGTATTTCTTGCCTTTTGATAAAAAATACAGGTAAAAAATCAAAGTAAGTATATTTATTAGCTTGTGGACCTTTCCCCATATTCATATTAACCTACCTGCTTAAGCACTCTCACCAGTTCTAACTGATCTTGTAAGGCTTTCAGGTCGGCAATTTCGTCGTCTTCCAGATCCGACAGATCCGCATCTTCCAGATCGTGGCTCAGACCAGACTTAGAGGTTTCACTGTAGTACACCAGATTCCACTCTCCTGACTCATCTTCCGTCAATGCACTCAACGATTCAACCCAGTCACCGGAGTTCATATAGACAATATCTCCATACTGCTTGATGGCAGGTTGGTGAATATGACCACAGATGATACCATCGCACTGTTTTACCTTTGCCAGCTCAGCCAGTTGTGTTTCAAAATCGGAGATATAACTTACTGCTGATTTTACTTTCTGCTTTACTACCTGCGATAAAGAATAGTAAGGCAGGCCACGATTTGTACGATAGTTATTATATAGCTTATTCACCCACAGCAAAAATGTATATCCAATATCTCCCAGCTGTGCAATCCACTTGAGCTGCGTAGTTACCGAATCAAAGATATCGCCATGCGTGATATAGAATCGCCGTCCATGTGATTTCAGTATGTAATCACGCTGGATAGAAAATCCACCTACCTTTACAGGCAGTATCTGATCCAAAAAATCATCATGATTACCTCTCAGGTAAATAACCTGTGTATTGTAATCTTCCATCATTTTCAGAATGGTCTTGAAGAAACGTGTATGCTTACGCTTCCAGGCGCCATATTTCTTTAGCTGCCAGCCATCTATAATGTCGCCATTAAGAATAAGCTTATCACAGGTATGCTGCTTCAGGAAGTTAGTTACCTGTTTGGCTTTAGAGCCAGATGTACCCAGATGGATATCCGAGATGACAATAGTTCTGAAATGTGTTTTCAATGCCTGATTTTTGCTGCAAAGTAAAACTTTTAGTATAACTTAAAAGTTACCAGATACTTATGAAATATTTAACTTTTTACCTGTATGATAGGGATTCGTTAAATCAATGTTAAGCCTCGTTGTACAATCAAATAAGCTTGTCTTTTCTGGCACTTAGTAATTGGCAGAAACTGCTGACAGGGGAAGATTTCTCAAAATTTAGATCTTGAATAAAAAAAAGATAGTATTTTGGATCGCCGATTTAAAATTGTCGTTTAAATAGTCGTTTCTATTTAATTCCAAAATCTTTGGACCATCGTTCACTTTTATATCAAAAAGCTTCACTGATTACAAACTATGCAGATTCAAATTGAAAAAGGAAAGTATTATAAGTGGGTAGTAAGACTATGGATATTTTTCCTTGCCGGATTTTTTTTATTTCTTCTCTATCTCTGGGCTGTCAGTAGTAACCTATTTGGATTGTTTGGCGAATTGCCCAGTTTCAAGTCTATTGAAAACCCCAAAAGCAGCCTTGCCTCTGTTGTATATGCTATAGACGGAACTACCTTGGGTTCCTATTACCGTGAGGAAAACAGGAACTCAGTTGACTACAACCAGCTTTCTCCTAATATTATCCATGCGTTGGTTGCCACTGAAGACGTTCGTTTTGAACAACATTCAGGCATCGACTTTATTGGTGTTTCAGCCATTGTCCCTTATCTGGCCATTGGCAAACGCAGAGGTTCCAGTACGTTAACCCAACAGGTAGCCCGAAATCTTTTCCCGTTGAGACGTGAAGAAATGCAGGGTGCTATTAACAACATTGTTATTGATAAAACCAAAGAATGGCTCACTGCCATACAACTGGAACGCAGCTATACCAAAGAGGAGATTCTAACTATGTATCTTAATACAGTTGACTTTGGTAGTAGGGCATTTGGTATAGAATCCGCTTCCCGAACCTTCTTCCAGACAACCGCATCCAAACTTACGATTCCTCAGGCTGCCATGCTGGTAGGGATGGTCAATAACCCATCTTTCTTTAGTCCGGTTCGCCATCCGGAACGAGCATTACGTAAACGTAACTTTGTACTCTCCAAAATAGCCGAACATGGCTTTATTACAGAAGCTCAGCTAGCCAAGTTCGCAGCAGAGCCATTGAATCTGAAATTCCGTCCGGAAAACTCAACCCGTGGACTTGCTACCTATTTCCGGGCTGAACTGGAAAAAGAACTGCGTCAGATTGCCCGCAAGCACGACAAAGATTTATATACAGATGGCTTACGCATTTATACTACGATTGATTCCCGTCTGCAACGGTATGCTGAAGAAGCGGTAACAGAGCAAATGAAAAAACAACAGGCAAAGTTTTTTGCCTACTGGAAAAAACGTAATCCATGGACTACACCCGGAGGGGCAGAGATCAAAAATTATGTAGAGAATATAGCCTCCCGTATGCCACGCTTCCAGCAGTTACTGGACTATTACAATGGCAATGAAGATTCTGTATGGGCAGAATTACGTACGCCTGTTCGGATGAGTGTATTCTCATGGGAAGGAGACAAAGATACAGTAATGAGTTCCCTTGATTCCATTGCCTACCATAAGAAATTCCTGCAAACTGGCTTACTGGCTATCGAACCTAGCACAGGACAAGTCAGAGCGTGGGTAGGCGGAATAGACTTTCGCCATTTTCAGTATGACCATGTGAGACAAGGAAAACGTCAGCCAGGCTCTACATTTAAGCCTATTCTGTATGCAGCTGCTATTGACAATGCCGGATACAAACCTTGTGACCGCGAATGGGACCGTACCATCACAATTGATGGTTGGACAGCCGACAACTATAGCCGTACGTTCAGTGATTCACTGGTAACCCTACGAAATGCGTTAGCCCGTTCACTGAATACCATACCCGCACGCCTTACCCAGAAAGTCGGAGCTTCTATGATTGTTGAATATGCCAAACGTTTAGGTATAAAAAGTCCACTGAAACCCTATCCTGCACTTTGTCTGGGCACAGAATCAGTGAGTATGTATGAGCTGCTGAGTGCCTATGCAACCTTCCCAGCTGCCGGAGTATGGCACAAACCGCAATATCTGGTACGTATAGAAGATCGCAATGGCAATGTATTGGAAGAGTTCCACCCTCAGGAACAGGAAGTGATTGGCGAAGAGACAGCGTATCTGATGACATATATGTTGCGGGGCGGTGTAGAAGAGCAGGGTGGTTCGGCTCAGGCCATTCGTCAATACAAATTTTCTCATGGCAATGAAGTAGGAGCAAAAACCGGTACTACCCAAAACTATGCAGACGGATGGACAGTAGGCATTACGCAAGATCTGGCAGCAGCTGTATGGTTTGGAGGAGATGATATGAATATTCACTTCAGAGATGGTAGCGGAGCGGGTTCCAAGACAGCCTTACCTATCTTTGCAACCTTTATGGAAAAAGCGTTTTCAGATCCATCTGTAGGACTTCAGAAAAAACCATTTACCAAACCCAGAGTATTAAATACGGAACTGGATTGTCAGAAATATACGGAAGCCCTGCATCAGGTCGACTCAACCCAGTATCCTGTCAATACTGCGACACCGGATTCGTTGCTTGATCCATCTCTCCGGTAAAATTCACACTGTATACGTTTATCTGATTTATAGTCTGTATCATTCTAACTCAATCTATTATTATGTCAGTACTTCGCCAGCATGCCGAGCAGCAATTTGCTGAAGAACTCGCCGAATTAAAAAAACAAGATAAAGGCACACTTCCTCCTAACTGGTATTTATCGCCTGCTTCTGTGGTAACATACCTAGTGGGTGGCAAATTAAAAAACGGCTTCGAGATTTCGCCTAAGTATATTGGTTCCCGCCGTCTGATGGAAATTGCGGTTGCTACACTTACTACAGATCGTGCTTTATTGCTATATGGCTTACCCGGAACAGCCAAATCATGGGTATCAGAACACTTATCTGCTGCTATATCCGGAAACTCTACATTACTGATTCAGGGAACAGCAGGCACTGGTGAAGAAGCCATTCGTTATGGATGGAACTATGCTAAATTGCTGGCAGAAGGTCCATCTGAGAATGCATTGGTGGTAACACCTATGATGATGGCGATGAAAGAAGGAAAGATTGCCAGGATTGAAGAATTAACCCGTATCACAGCCGATGTACAGGACACATTAATTACTATTCTGTCAGAGAAAACAATGCCTGTCCCTGAGTTAAATACAGAGGTTCAGGCTATCAAAGGATTCAATGTCATTGCTACGGCAAACAATCGTGACAAAGGTGTCAATGAACTATCCGGAGCCTTAAAACGACGTTTCAATACAGTAATCCTGCCTGTGCCAGGTAATATGGATGAGGAAATTGACATTGTACAAAGACGTGTATCCAGCCTTTCCAAAACGCTTGAATTGCCGGCAGAGGCACCATCCCTGAAAGAAATCAAACGGGTAGTAACTGTTTTCCGTGAGCTTCGGGCTGGAGTTACACAAGATGGCAAAACAAAAATAAAAACTCCAACAGGCACTATGAGTACTGCTGAAGCGATTTCTGTTGTAAACAGCGGACTTGCCCTGGCAGCACATTTTGGAGATGGCACACTCAATGCAGAAGATCTGGCAGCGGGTCTGGTAGGTGCAGTAGTTAAAGATCCCGTACAGGATAAAGTAGTATGGAATGAGTATCTGGAAACTGTTTTGAAGACACGGGAAGACTATAAAGACCTCTATAGGGCATGTAAGGAAATCACTCTTTAATAAGACTTCTGATACTATTCTTAAAGCATTATATTCCGTATTGGTTATCTTTAAATTTCACAATTATTTTTCATAAAGTGCCTCTATATGAGGCATTTTGCATTTAAATACAACATACAGAATACCTACTGAAGCAACTTGTAAACAAAAATGTTCGTATAGACGAAAAGGAACTCCGCTTTTTTTGGTTTAACTAATCAACTAAGTTTTGCGCGAGTTTTACACTTTTCTAGCAATTGGAATAGGTGTACTTTGTAGAGTGTATAAAGCTATTGTCGGCAGGTTTTCTTGTCGTGAACGATATGCAAAGATAGATAACTAGTAAAGAAGTTTAAGCTATCAGTCTCTGCTGGTAGTACTATAGGCAATCCAGAAACTAAAATTTTTTCCATGCATACCAGACGAAATACATGAAGCGGAGATGGGTCATCCATGTTATATTTTGGTGTTCGTCATGGCTGTTCCAGTGCTATGGTCAATCGGCTGCTATTGATAGTCTCAAACATTTGTTACGAAATCCTGCATTAACAGATACACTGGCAATTATTTATAGAATTGAATTGGCTTATCAGATAAATTATGCCAAAACAGATACAGCCTATATGCTGGCTACGGATGCACTACGGTTAGCTCAGCAAAAAAAATATACAAAAGGAATTGCCCGTGCCTATCATGCACTGGGTTATATTCATTCCTGGCAAGGCAATGAGATCAAAGCGCTGGATTCGTATCTGAAAAGCATTCCTTTGTTTGAAACAGTCAATGACAAAAGAGGCTTATCAGTCAGTTATAGTGGCATTGCCAAAATTTACGAACAACAACAACAGATAAATCAGGCGTTAAAATACTACCAAAAGGCCTATGCTCTGGCAGTTGAGTCCAACTTTAAATCAGAAATTGCTCAGCAACTGGGTAATATAGGCGTTATTTACAATCAATACTATCATCGCCCGGATACTGCGTTAACTCTCCTGAAACGAGCTATTCAAGGGAGTGATGGTAGCAATAATCAGTGGACACATACCTTTTTGCTTGAGAATATGGGCTATACGTATTATGCCAAAAAGCAATATACACAGGCTATACAGATTTTCTCTCAGGCATTAGCCCATAGTCATCAATACAATCAACGGCTTAATCAGGCCTCTGTACACAAAGCACTGGCTCTTACATTTCGTGATCAGGGAGATCTTCCACAAAGTATGCGGCATGCATTGACAGCCATGGACATTGCACGGGAAATAAAAGACAATAATCTGATCAGAGGCTGTGCCTTTCTGCTTTCTACTCTCTATGAAAGAACGAGAAATTTTGAGAAAGCACTGATGTATCAACGCATCGGGGAGAATGCAAAGGAACAGATCTACAACACAGAGAAAACCCGTATTCTGAATAATACCCAGACCAAGTATGACCTCGAAAATCAGCAAAGGGCCATTGCATTACTGAATAAGGAAAAGCTATTGCAGAATCAGGAACTGGAGCAGAAAACATTTGAACGAAATGCCTCTATTATTGGTAGCATTCTCATTACCATTATTGCAGGATTATTTTATTTAAATTTCAGACACCAGCAACGCAATAATACCCTATTAACAGAAAAGACAAACGAGATAGCCAATCAAAAAGAGCAACTCCTGACATTAAATGCTACCAAGGATAAATTATTTTCGATTGTGTCACATGACATCCGTAGTCCACTTAACTCGATGGAAGCGACACTCCTTTTATTGGAAGAAGGCAGTCTTTCCAGCGAAGAACTAGCTATCATTCTTCCTGAGCTACGTAAAAAAGTGCACACAACCTCTGATCTCTTGGCCAATATTCTGCAATGGGCCAGAAGCCAGATGGAGGGAATTATAACGCAATCAGAACCTATTCTTGTATGGGAAGTTGCCTGTGAACAGATCAACTCATTTCAGAGTGCAGCCCAGGAAAAAAATATTACGATCACAAATCTTATTGTTCCTGGAGCCACTGTTTTTGCAGATCGTAATATGGTAGCGTTGATACTACGCAATCTGATTTCCAATGCGATAAAATTTACTCCTCAGGGCGGAAGAGTGACTCTTCAGGCAGAAATGCAACAATCACAGTTAGTTATTTCTGTTCAGGATACAGGTAAAGGCATGACCCAAGAACAGAAAAGTCGTTTATTTGATATGAAAACGCATTTTTCTACTCATGGTACAGCCAATGAAGCTGGTACTGGATTAGGATTACTACTTTGTAAGGAGTTTGCAGAAAAAAACAACGGTAGTATATGGGTTGAAAGTGAACCCAACCGGGGTAGTCGTTTTTTTATTTCACTGCCTGCTGCATAATCAATTCAAAAGCATTACATTAATCCTTGTAATTTCACATATTGCAATAAGATAATTGTTTTCCCATCTCTAATCTCTCCGGATTCCATCATAGCTAACGCTTTCTCAAAATCTATTTCCATCACTTCTATATTCTCCTGTTCTTCATGCAATCCTCCTCCCTCTCCTATTTTCTGATCTTTGTTGTATTCAGCCACAAAAAAATGCAGGATTTCAGTAACAGACCCAGGTGACATATAGGCTTCAAAAACTTTTTTTACCTCTTTTACCTTAAATCCAGTCTCTTCTTCTGTTTCCCGACGAATACAATCTTCTGCATTATCTTTGTCCAGCAGTCCTGCACAAGCTTCGATCAACATACCTGTAGGATTACCGTTGATATAGGTTGGCATACGAAACTGCTTTGTCAGAATCACTGTCCGTTGCTCTTTATTATACAGCAGTATGGTAGCTCCATTTCCTCTATCATATGCTTCGCGGGATTGTGTCTGCCAGCTTCCATCTTTCTGCTGAATTTCAAAATTTACCTTCTTTAAGGTATACCAGTTGTTGGATAAGATCTCGGTATTATTGATTCGAATGGCTGGTGTCATAGAAGTATATGATTGATTTTGATTTTTTATGATTATATTTGATCAAATATACTTACATTCCTATGAGTTTTCAAAATCGGAAACAAACTATTCTCAGGTTATTGGAAGAAAAAGAAGAAGTAGAAGTAAAAGAATTCGCTCAGCTTTTGAATATTTCTGAGATAACCATCCGAAGAGATTTAATTCAGATGGCAGCTGAAGGACTTCTGCATCGGACACATGGTGGAGCTATGCGTTTAAGTCTGGTTCAAAACCCTGTTACATTCAGTAATAAAACAACCACAAATGCAGAGCAGAAAGATAAGATCTGCCGTGTGGCTGCTCAATTCATTCAGGAAGGCGATATAATTTTTATAGATTGTGGCAGTACAGTCTTCAGGCTTTGTCCGTATATTCGACACAAGAAGATCAAGGTGATAACCAACTCTTTGCCAGTTGTATATGAGCTACATGGTTCATCTGTTTCTATCAATCTCATTGGAGGAGAACTGGATGTAGAACGGCAAGCGATACATGGAAGTATAGCTGAAGAACATATTAAACGTTACCGGGCAAACCGCGCTTTTATAGGAGTAGATGGTATTTCGCCAGAGAACGGATTAAGTGCACTGAGTGAAAAAGAAGCCTCTATTACGCTGGCCATGGCATCTCACTCTGCTCAGGTTTATCTTCTCTGCGATGCAACAAAGCTTGGTCAGGATAAATATCTTCAGTTTGCGGGATTAGACATAATCCATACATTGATCACAGATGCAGATCTGAAAAAGGTAAAGCCCTATCAGGATCAAAGGCTACAGGTTATTTGTGTTGAATAAGGTTGATACACCATTTTTCAGATTCTATACAACTGAAATAGCCATTTACCTGAAATTGGTGGGTTAACCTGTTAGGATATAGTTGCTTTGTACATAACTTATTCTCAAAAGGTCTATGAAAACAGCAACACATTCTCTTGATTCCAAATTTGCAGGGCTGACGCTCCTATTGGCTCCTGTGTTATTACTGATTTCTACCTTTTTCTGGGAGGGTAAAGAATACGGTGTAACAGGTGGTACGATCCTGGTTATCGCATTGGTATTCTGGATTCCAGCTCTGTGTGTTCTTTACTATTTGCTTAGGGACAAAATGCCTTATGTATCACGTATTGGTATAGTTGTTAGTATATACAGTTGTGTGGGAGGCATCAACTTTGGTTTTGTGGGAGTGTATTCTTCTATCTTTTCTATCTCCCACCAAACCTATCTGGAAGGCTTTTCACACTATCCGGTAGCCTCTAATCTATTGCTTTTCTGGCCTGGTCCTTTGTTTGTCATCAACCTGTTTTTTCTGGCTATCAGCTTAATCAGAACCCGGACGATTCCAATCTGGACGGGTATAGTACTTTGTGTAGGTATACTGACTTTCCCTATTAGCCGTATTTTACGCATTGAATTACTAGCCCATTTTTCAGATATACTCATGGCTATTCCTTTACTCTACCTCGGTTGGGCCTTTAGCAAAACGTCAATATTCAATCCTCCTAAATCCAATCTTTCACCTTCTGTATGAAAACTATTTACACCGTTTTTCTCTTTGGGTTAACTATTTTTATCGGTCTGCTATCTCAGGCGCAAACACCTGCATCCCAGACATCTGCTACAAAAACTATTTTGGCGATCTTTGCCCATCCGGATGATGAGGTAGCAATTTCGCCTGTTCTGGCTCGCTATGCACGTCAGGGCACAAAGGTTTATTTGGCTATTGCTACAGATGGCCAGCAAGGGGTAACACCTCATGCAAAGATTCCGGCAGGTAATACGCTGGGGAAAGTTCGTCGTGCAGAAGCCACTTGTGCCTGTCAACAATTAGGGATTAAACCACCTGTATTCTTTGGATTACAGGATGGAGGATTTTACTCTCTGGAGACATTACAAGTTTTACACCAACACATTGTCAAATTATTCACAGAACTAAAACCAGATGTTGTGATTACCTGGGGACCTGATGGAGGGTATGGGCATGCAGACCATCGGATTGTAAGTGATGTGGTTACGGAAGTTTTTCAGACTGGTGCAAATAATGGGTCACAACAACTACTTTACACAGCCTTTCCCAAAGAAGCCATGCAGAATATGCCACCGATGAAAACATTCACAGGCAAATGGCTAAGTCAATCTTTTCATACCACTCGGACCAAATACCTAACGTATCAGATTCCATACGAGGCTATAGATCTGAAAACAGCTCGCACATCATATGCCTGTCATAAGTCGCAGTTTACACCAGATGACATGGATGAAATCTTTCTGCTGATTGGACAAGGCAAAGGGAAAGCCTATTTACGCCCCTGGAATGGAAGCAGCAAAATACAGGTAGACCTCTTCAAATAAAGCATATACTCCAGATGAAAAATAGTTTCAGGCAGTTTCGCTTTTTTCTATTTCAGGTAATTATTACCCTGACTATGGATATGGCATTTGCTGCTTTGATCTATTTTCTCATTAAGGGCTTTACCACACTATGGCAGGAAGTACCCAAAGCCGGACAGGATCAGAGTTATGTGTGGATTATTCTTGGGAATAGTCTGGAAGCGATAGCCACTGTTATTGTAATCAGGCTTTTTCAACATGTGGACTTTCAGATCCGGAAACAATGGCTCCGATACATGGTGCTTGGGATAGTTATCTTTGCTATTACTCAACTAATTAATAGTCTGGTGTATCACTTCGAAACATTACAGACAGAACCTTTTGCAGGTAATTCATTGCGCTGGCTATTTGGAGCTGGTATTGTTTCGTCAGGGCTGCTTACCTATACCTTTGTTAAATACGATGAAGGCCGGAATCAAAGGATTACAGAACAGCAGCTTCAACTACTTAGACTCGAACAGCTAAAGACTCAGGCAGAACTGGATGCTTTGCAAGCCAAAATCAATCCACATTTTCTCTATAATGCACTCAACTCACTGGTTACTCTTATAGAGCATGAGCCTAAAAAGGCTATTAAAATGGTGATCTTGTTGTCCCGATTCTTTCGGTATAGTACCACCGTTCCCAATACATTATTTCATACCTTATCCGACGAAATCGAACTTGTACGGACATATCTGGAAATTGAACAGGTTCGTTTTGGCAACCGATTGACTTATCATATTGACATTCAAATTAATTTCTTGTTAAAACAACCCGTCCCACGTTTTCTGCTTCAACCTTTGGTAGAAAATGCAGTCAAACATGGAGTCTCTAAAATCTCGAATCCGGGTATCATTTTGTTGAAAGTGAAATCAGAAAATAACCAGCTTATACTGTCTGTTCACGATAATGGTCCTCTCTTTAGTAACAATGTTGGTTTTGGCTATGGATTACAATCTATCTACGACAAACTAAAACTCCTCTACAAAGAAAAAACAGATCTGGTTATCACCAATGATCCGGATAAACAGGTAGCTATTCATATCGATTTGGGAAGGATCAATACACAGATACTATCTGACTCTATCGACAACAAGTATTCCTATGATTTACAGAACCATTTTGGTAGATGATGAGCCTCTGGCAATTCAACGTTTAAGAGGACTTTTACAAAAGTATGATACATTCTTCCAGGTAGTTGGAGAGGCGTCAAGCGGAAATGCAGCTTTGCAACTTATTGAGCAATACAAACCGGATATTGTGTTTCTTGACATTGAAATGCCAGAAATGAATGGATTCGAGCTTCTTCAAAAGCTTACTCATATCCCTATGGTTGTATTTGCAACAGCGTATGATGCGTATGCCATTAAAGCTTTTGAAGAGAATTCGGTAGATTATCTGTTGAAACCGATTGAAGAAGAACGTCTGGCCAAAACAGTTGAAAAAATAAAGAATCTGAAAAGTACACCCCAGTATTCCATCTCTCAACTCAATCAGTTACTAACCCAGTTTATTCCTAAAAAAGAGATCTTTTCGCTGACAGTAAAATGTGGGGATCGGTTTATGGTGATTCCGCTGGAGGATGTAAGCTATTTTCAGGCAGATGACCGCTATGTGTTTTTATATACATTAAGCTCTCAACACTATATCACAGATCTGACAATTAGTATGCTGGAAGAAAAGTTACCGGAGTATTTTATACGTATCAGCCGTTCAGTCATTGTCAATTACAAGCAAGTTCGGGAGATCCAACGATATTTTGCAGGCAAACTGGTAGTACTCATGCGGGATAAAACAGAAAGCCGGCTTCAAACCGGCTCTCATTATCTGAACAATCTGAAAAAACGTATGGAAACAATTTAAATTTCTGCATCTTCTTTAATTGCTCTTACCATAGCAACAACAGAATCCAGATCATAGTACAGGTACGTGATCTCACTAAGAAAAGCAAACTCAGCCTCAGCCTTTTCTGTAAACATATCAGGTGCAGTACTTTCCAAGGATACACTTATACCTTTTGCTTTCACTCGTTGCAAATCAGATAACAAAGACTCAATCACAAATTCATCACAAACCAAAACAGGCATTTGCTCGAAATAATATATTACAGTATCCAATAATACACCCGATGTTTCACTTTGTTTTATTCCAAGTACTTCCTCTGATCGAAAAGAACACCAACTACTTTCTACAATGGACTCACATGCCATCTCTATATAAGCCAGGTTATTAAAAAGTTTTAAATCCTCACTATCCCAAGAGAGTGGCGTATCATACCCAATTGCATTCCCAAATACAATCACTGGCAGAGCAGACTTATTAATAGATCCAATTAAGGATTTTATGTCATCATGGCTATCCTTCCAGTGTAAGTGAGGTAGTTGCACATATTCATTGACATAATCAGGATGTAGTTCTGCCCAAACCTTTTTAAATGCATTTGTATCAAATGAATCGTCAAAGTAGGAGTACCAATGTTCGTGAATACATAGCTTTGCGGTTGAAAGGGATTTTCTTATTCTTATCGCCTCTTCATAACTTATCGCACGGCTATCATATTTTTCAACCGGATCATCTTTTTTTAATCTATTGACTGTTATTCCAATAATATCCACTCCTACATCTTCCAGATATTTCGCTTCTGCTACAGAACTAACACGGTTAACTTTACAAATCATTTACTTATTCCTCAGAGTTAAGCCAGACAACTTTCTGTTCGGACTGATGAGATTGCCCAATTACATCTTTGTACAATTCAGGACGGCGAGCTTTCCGGTAACGGTATCCACCTGCCTGTTCCAACTTCTCAGGGGTACAGGTAGCAACTACGACATCATCACCCAGATTACGGCATTCGGCTATAACATCGCCAAAAGGGTCCAGAATCATCGAACAACCATTTTTCAACTGGTCATCGTCCATCCCAATCGGGTTGGAAAAAATGGCATAAATACCATTGTCATATGCACGGGCAGGAAGCCACTTCATCAGCCAGGCTCGGCCTTTCATGCCATCAAACTCCATCCGCAGTGAGGTTGGATCCGCTTCCCGGTTCTCCCACAACTTTGGCTCTACAAAGCCAGCCCCCGGACGAGTAGAAGGTGTACACATAGTTACATGAGGCATAAAAATAATATCTGCTCCCAACAAAGCGGTTGCTCTTACATTTTCAATCACATTGTTGTCATAACAAATCAGAATGCCACATTTCCAGCCATATAAATCAAATACTACATATTGGTCGCCAGGCAACAGATGAGGATTGATAAATGGATGCAACTTACGGTATTTAGCAACCAGTCCATTGCTATCTACACAAACATAGGCTTTGAAAAGCTGATCTTTTTCGTCCTTTTCAATGAGTCCAGCCAGTATGGCTACATTGTATTCTCTGGCGATTGCCGTTAGCTTCGCAATGCTTTCCCCTTCAGGAATTCTTTCTGCCAGATCCAGCATCTGCTCTCTGGACAGATGGCGGGCAAAGGTGTACCCTGTAATGGAACATTCATGAAACGCCACAACCTGTGCCCCTTGCTCAGCAGCTCTGCCAGTCAGCTTTCGGATAATACCTAAATTATATTCTTTGTCTCCACTCTTGTTTTCAAATTGTGCGGTCGCAATTCGGAGATTCTGCATAGTTGTAAAAATGGTTAGCTGGAAAGATAAACAATGCATGAAAATAAAAGACGCGAGCTAAAAAACCTCACATCAAAGAAATTCTATTTTATAAAAATAGGAGTCACGCCAAATGTTGAGGAAAAGCGAAGCTATAAAGTTAATGTACAAACAAAGTTAAGTCCCCTTCAATTGTGGAAGGTCATAACTGTGCGTAGGCAAACTTTCTGCCACGAGGAAAGCACATATCTTTGTGGGCGGGAGGTTCGGCAGAAAGTGCTCTTTTTTGGTTATCACGCCGTGGCGTGGCAAAAAAGTGACACAGTGATAAGAAGAATGATGATTGGGACTGTAAGCCAACTCATTTAGAAAGATTCATTAAAAATTAACCCAAACCATACTCTTTTCAGAAGCGTAGGTTTGGGTTATAAGATTCACATTCAATATTCAGAATGTCCCACAGCTTATTTGCTATTCATAATCTCTTCAATCTCCTCAGCCTCCACAGGAATAGTAGCCATCAGGTCACTATTTCCGTTCTCAGTGATAAGGATATTGTTTTCCAGACGGATACCCAAACCTTCTTCCGGAATGTAGATACCCGGTTCACAAGTAAATACCATACCAGGTTCAAAGCGACGGTACTTGTTGCCCACATCATGCACATCGAGTCCAAGGAAGTGAGACGTTCCATGCATGAAATATTTCTTATACAACGGATTATCCGGATTCTGTTTTGCAACCTCATTTTTGTCTAGCAAGCCCAGTCCAATTAACTCGCTTTCCATGATCTTGCCTACCTCTTTGTGGTATTCATCCCATAAGTTTCCGGTCACAAGCATCTTGGTCGATTCACGCATTACCCGTAGCACGGCATCATACACCTGACGCTGTCTCGGTGTAAAGCGCCCATTCACAGGAATACTTCTGGTCATATCCGCTGCATAGTTGGCATATCCGGCACCCACATCCAACAAGATTACATCTCCATCCTTGCAGGGTTGATTATTTTCTACATAGTGCAATACACAAGCATTAGCTCCTGACGCGATGATAGGAGGATACGCAAAGTTGCCTGCATTGCGGATAAACTCATGTGCAAATTCAGCTTCAATCTCATATTCCAATACACCCGGCTTCGTAAACTTCAATACTCTGCGAAATCCTTTTTCAGTGATATCACAGGCATGTTGCATCAGTTCTATCTCTTTTTCTGATTTTATAGCTCTCAAGTTATGCATCAAAGGAGCCACCCGAACATAGTTGTGTAATGGAAAACGATCTTTACAATACTTCACGAATCGTGCATCACGCGTTTCCACTTCTACTACAGCCCGTGTGTGTTCATTGGCATTCAGATAGATGTTGTCACACTCAGACAACAAAATCTGCAACATAGGCAAAAACCGATCTGTCCACTGAATATTTTTAATACCAGACGCTTCTGTAGCCTGAGGTTTTGTTAGTTTAGCCCCTTCCCAGATAGCAATCAGTTCACTGGTCTCACGCACAAAGAGTATTTCACGAAACTTCGGATCAGGAAAATCAGGTGCAATGATTAAAACAGTTTCTTCCTGATCAATACCAGATAAATAGAACAGATCGTTATTTTGACGGAAGCCCATAGTGCCATCGGCATTGGTAGGCATTACATCATTGGAATGGAAAATAGCAATACTCTTAGGTTTCAGGAGTTTTGCAAAATTTTCTCTATTTTTAATAAATAATTCTTTGGGGATAGGCGCGTACTTCATTTGTGATTATAGTTTGGCATTATTCTGGAGATCTTCCAGTCCTGTGGAAGGAAATCGCAAAAAAGCATATAATCAGAGTGAATCACAAGTATTTCTTTACCCAATGTAATTATTCTCTAAAAATTACTTTTAAGAAGACCTGTAAAGACATGAACAACTATCGGATGCGATTATCGGGCCTGGCCTGTGGGTTATTTCTCCTGATGTCATCATGGGCATCAGCTCAGCAAAAGTACTGGATCACATTTAAAGACAAACCCGTTTATTCTGCCAATACATGGATTTCGCTTCAGGCTGAGCAAAACAGAATGCAGCAGGGACTGGCAGTTTATCAGGATACAGATGCTCCTGTTAACCCGGCCTATATCCGGCAACTAAAAGATCTGGGCATTGAAACACAGGTTACTTCCAAATGGCTCAATGCAACATCAGCGTATCTTGATGAAAAGCAACTACAGGCAGTAAAAAAACTTCATTTTGTACAGGAGATAAATGGTATAGATAGTCGTCTCCGAATTTGCAGTGTCACAGACGGGCAGCTTACGCCTGAGATTTATAGTGTAGTATTAAATCAGATCGGAGCTAAAGCCTTTATAGAAGAAGGTTTAACAGGTAAAGGAATAAAAGTAGGCATTATTGATGTGGGTTTTTATGGCGTTGCAACAAGCGCCTCTTTGCAACTGATTCGGGATGAGAACCGCATCAAAGACACCAGAGACTTTGTAAATCCCAGTCATACAGAAGATTTCTTCAGCATGGAAACCCATTCAGACTACCATGGTGCGGAAGTACTACAACTGGTAGGTGGATACAATACCAATCAAAGAATGGAATTTGGTATGGCTACAGGTGCTACTTTTTATCTTGCCCGCACAGATCATGGAGTAAGAGAAACACGTACGGAAGAGGATAACTGGATTGCAGCCATCGAACGAATGGATAGTCTGGGAGTACGTCTGATTAACACATCATTGGGATATGCCATGGGATTCTCTAATGCAAAAGAAAACTACAAACCCTCTGAAATGGATGGAAAAACAAGTAAGATCAGCAAGGCAGCTCAAATTGCAGCAGACCAGAAAGGCATGTTGATTGTGGTTTCGGCAGGCAACGAAGGCGATGACCCAAACTGGCGGATTATTTCTACTCCAGCAGATGCACAAGGTGTATTATCTATAGGCGCTACAAAAGCCAAATCCCGTGACCGGATTAGTTATAGTAGTATTGGCCCTGACTTCCTACCGTACCTGAAACCCAATGTATCCTGCTTCTCTCCTAATGGTACTTCTTTCTCCGCACCTGTTATTACAGGTCTGGCAGCCTGCCTGATGGAGAAAAATCCAAAGCTGACCAACAAACAACTCATGCGGATCATCGAAAAATCAGCTCACTTGTATCCATACGGCAATACGTATATCGGATATGGTGTACCTGATGCCCGAAAGGCACTTCAGCTTGTAAAAGATTCTACAGCCAAAGTAAATACCATCCAGGAAATACACACGTCAAATAAATCATACGAAGTGCAGACTTCAGACCCGGATGCCGAACGAGCTGTTATATTCCATAAAAAGACAGCCCAGGTGGTATCGAAACAAGAAGTACTTGCGTTGGTTAACAGTCGGTTAACATTACATCGTCAATCAGATGAAAAACGCACAACCGTTGATCTTGGTAGTGAGGTAATAGAAATTTTCTGGGAGGATAAATAATAACACCAGTATTTATAACACACGAGTCATCCCAAATTTTGGATGTGAATCTTATCAGGACCTATACTTTTGAGAAGAGTATAGGTCCTGATTTATTTTTAAGAGCTCTCTCTTCCTGAGTTTATTGATAGTCCACTTGATCATTGTTCCACTGGCCTCTTCATTTTTTGCTTTATTCTTCCCAAGTTAGTTTAAAATCCAGAACATTACTCTTCTTATCACCATGTCACTTTTTTGTCACGCCACGGCGTGATAATCAAAAAAAGGCAAAAAATTCCAAAGCTTCGCCCCACAGGGCCAACGCTAGGCCCGCGGAATTTTTATCCCTACGCACCTACACTCCCTTTCGTGAGTGAAGTGATCTTCACTCTCTTTGTGGCTTAACCTTTTTCTATTATTCTTTAGAGTATTCTACTCTCAAGAATAACGCCCTAATCGGAATTAACATCAAAGAAATGCGTTCGTGGAATTCACGATAATTGGTTGCTTTGCGGTGAATTCCGATCACTTTTTCTTATTGCGGTGAACTATGCGCAACAGAGAAAATGATTGGAGTTATGTTCAAAAGCAAAACTGCTGTGAATAAAACCTAAATTGTTCATTGTTCGGACAGACTGACTTGTCCGTGAAAAAAATAGTTTGCAGTGAGTTATGCGCAAGCAAGAACTACTAATACATAAAAGAAAAGACGCCGGATTTTAGCATCCGGCGTCTTTTTTATAAACTGTCTAATGATTGAATTTCATCTTCACCTCCTTCGTCTCCTCCATCTATCCGTAAAGAATCCAGTGATACGGTTGGTCTCTTCGGCAAGATGGTAACACAATGATAGTCTTTTGTAATAGGTACTTTGGGCTTTGGAAAATATCCCATTGTAATACCTAATGACTTATCAGAATAAACTTTTTCCATATATCTTCCATAGACAGGGAGTGCTGTTTTAGATCCTTCTCCCATGCTGAGGCTACGCCAGTGAATAACCGGGTCATCCCCTCCCATCCATACACCTGTTACCAGATCCTTGCTAAGTCCCATAAACCATCCATCTGCCTGATCCTGTGAAGTTCCAGTCTTACCTGCCAGTTCATTGCCTCTGAATAAGTCAAATGACCAAAGGTTCTGTACTGTTCCTCCTGGTTCTTCGATCCCTCCTTTCAGCATATGTATCATTAACCAAGCTGTTTCCTGACTAAGAACTCGTTTACGTTCAGGAGTAAACTGATGAATAATATTTCCTTTCGAGTCTTCAATCCGCATAATCAACAAAGGCTCTGTATAAATACCTTCATTCACAAACGTGCTATAAGCAGCAGTCATTTCCATGATAGTGACTTCTCCTGATCCCAAACCAATAGAAGGCACTGGCTTGACATAACTTTTAATCCCTACACGATGTGCATATTCAGCCACTGCATCCGGAGTTACTTTTTCAGTCAGTTGAGCTGTAACTGAATTGATAGATCGGCCAAGTGCATGACGCAGGGTCATATCCCGACCTGTAAAAGTGCCTGTAGCATTGCTTGGTGTCCAGGATTTAGGTTCACCATCTTCGATATAATTAAATGTCTTACGAATGTCCTGAATCTTATCACACGGAGCCCATCCTTTATCAATAGCAGTCAGATACACAAAAGGTTTAAAGGTAGATCCCGGCTGACGCTTACTCTGTTTGACGTGGTCATACTGAAAATGTTCAAAATCAATTCCACCTACCCAAGCTTTGATATACCCCGTAAAAGGATCCATTGTCATCATACCTGCATGCAGAAAACGCTTATAATAACGGATGGAATCCATTGGACTCATAGTCATCTCTTTTTCACCCTGCCAGGAAAATACCTTCATCTTTTTGGGAGTATTCATCACAATCCACACAGAGTCTGGCGTATTCTTATATTTCTTTATCAGGTATTTATATAAAGCAGTGCGTTTTGCATTGTTCTCAATAAAGTTAGGAGCTTCCACTCCTGCATTACTAGTCCAGGGCTTACGTCCACTCCAGTGGCTGTCAAACAGGTTCTGCATAATTTTAACCTGCCCTTTGACTGCATCTTCCCCATATTTCTGCATTCGGGAATCAATCGTACAATAGACCTTTAATCCATCTGTATACAAATCCAGATCATTGTCTGTACACCAGTTTTCAAGATAAGAGTTTATATAGGAGCGGAAATAATTATTTGGTCCATCTGTATGTTGTTCTACTTTGTAATCCAGCTCAATAGGTTTTTGTGAGAGATCCTTTACCTGTTGAGCCGTGAGATAACCATACCGCTGCATTTGAGAGAATACAGTATTACGCCGACGCAGGGAATTTTTCGGATTCAGTACCGGACTATATGTAGTAGGAGCCTTCAATAATCCCACTAATAGAGCAGCCTGCTCAGTAGTAAGATGTTCAGTAGTTGTATTGAAGAAAGTCTGAGCGGCAGTTTTGATACCATAGGCATTACTACCAAAATCAACTGTATTCAGATAAAGTGTAATAATTTCTTCCTTAGTATAAGTCCGCTCAATATTAATTGCGGTCATCCACTCTTTGGTTTTGGTCACCAGCATTTTTACTCCTGGTACTTTGCTTAGCAAACCTTGGGATTTCTGGCGACGGGTTTTGTACAAGTTCTTAGCCAGCTGTTGGGTGATGGTACTGGCTCCACGAGGATTATCTGTAATAGCATCCCATACCGCTGCAAAGAGAGATTTCAGATCTATTCCGGCATGATCATAAAATCGAATATCCTCTGTTGCAACCAGTGCGTCCACCATTACCTTGGGAATTTCCTTGTAGGTTACAGGATTTCGGTTTTCACGATAGTACCTTCCAATCAGAACTCCATCTGAAGTATATAGTTCGGAGGGCTTGTCAATCTTGGGGTTCTGAATCTTGTCAATCGTTGGAATGTCTCCATAAAGATTCAAAAAATTGTACTCCACACTCCAGAGATACAATCGAAAGAATAGAAGCAGCGCAATAAATATCATCCACGATTTCTCAACCCGGTTCTTGGGCTTTCGCAGCCATTGCAAAGCTTCTGCGTATAATTCTTTAATTATCAACCAAATACTTTCGAAAACAGTCACAGCTATTTATTTTTTTAAACTCAAAGATATAGTATTTTTACATACAGCTGCCTTTTTTACACACACAGTTTTTATCACTATGTACATACAAAGTCAGGCAAATAGGAATTTATAAAGAAAATACATATCCTAAAACGATAAAATGAGGTAAAAAGATATGTGAAATAAAACTTCATTTTTTTATCAGAAAAAGTTTACGTAGTTTTGTTCGGCAAATAACCTTACGTAAAATCTGTTGTTTGCCATGTCTTTAGATCCCTCTAAATTTTTGTTCGAAGCACTTACTTATGATGATGTGCTTCTTCTGCCTGCTTATTCTGAAGTTCTTCCACGCGATACTGATACAAAAAGCCGTCTCACGCGAAACATTCTTCTGAATATACCCATTGTGTCTGCTGCAATGGATACAGTTACCGAATCCGCTATGGCAATCGCGATGGCACAGGAAGGTGGACTGGGATTCATTCATAAAAATATGAGCATTGAAGCACAAGCGGATGCTGTACGTCGTGTAAAACGTTCTGAAAGTGGAATGATCCTAGATCCTATCACACTCGACGAAAATGCTACCCTTGGCGATGCTCACCGTATCATGCGGGATTTCAAAATTGGTGGTATTCCTGTAGTTAATTCTTCCGGAAAGCTGGTAGGTATCTTAACCAACCGTGACCTGCGTTTTCAAAAAGATATGCAAAAGCCTGTCATTGAAGTAATGACAAAAGAAAACATCATTACCGCTCCGGTAGGTGTTGATCTGGCTAAAGCAGAAGATATACTTCAGGAATATAAGATTGAGAAATTACCGATTGTAGATAACAATGGCACACTCAAAGGTTTGATTACCTACAAAGATATCCTGAAACGCAAAAGCCATCCCAATGCTTGTAAAGATGAGTATGGCCGTCTGCGTGTAGGAGCCGCTGTTGGTGTGACACATGATCTGCTTGACCGTATTGAAGCACTGGCTAAAGCAGGTGTGGATGTAGTAAGTATTGATACGGCTCATGGTCACTCCAAAGGTGTAATCGATGCATTGAAAAGCGTGAAAAACCGATTCTCACTGGATGTGATTGTTGGAAACGTGGCGACGGGAGCTGGAGCAAAAGCGTTGGTTGATGCAGGAGCCGATGCAGTAAAGGTAGGTGTTGGACCAGGTAGTATCTGTACAACCCGTATCATTGCAGGTATTGGTATGCCTCAGCTATCTGCTGTATACGAATCTGCCAAAGCCATTCTGGGTTCAGGTGTTCCTGTTATTGCTGACGGAGGTATTCGTTTCTCCGGTGATCTGGTAAAAGCTATAGCAGGTGGAGCAAGCAGCATTATGGTAGGCTCTATGCTGGCTGGTACCGAAGAAGCTCCGGGAGAAGTAGTGTTGTATGAAGGACGTAAATTCAAAACCTATCGTGGTATGGGTTCTCTGGAAGCGATGGAAGATGGATCGAAAGATCGTTACTTCCAGGATGCAGAGGATGATATTAAAAAGCTGGTTCCGGAAGGAATTGTAGGCCGTGTACCTTATAAAGGAACTGCTTCTGAAGTTATCTATCAGATGGTAGGTGGCTTAAAGGCTGGTATGGGCTACTGTGGGGCTAAGGATATTGAAGCTTTGCAACAAGCCAAATTTGTAAAAATTACGGCTGCAGGTGTACGCGAAAGCCATCCTCACGATATTCAGATTGTGCGTGAAGCACCTAATTACAATAGTCGTTAATCTATAGTATTTGAAATTAGAAAAGAACAGAGGCTACACTTTTCAAAAGAGTGTAGCCTCTGTATTTATAGAATAATCATTTCAAACTTACCGCATTATAGAGGTTTCTCTTCAATCCAGCGATGATTTCACCCACAAGGCCCAAAGTCAACTCTCATCTTGTTTCATCTTTCCTATAGAAGAGATCTATAAATAAAGGTCTTCTCCCTATCTTTCTGAAAGGGCTTTCCCGCCTTTGTCGGGACAGGCGTGGCAAGACCGACGGCCTTTGGATTTGGAGATTTTTTTCTCTCTGAAATCAAACAAGGCACTATTTGTCAAAAGTTTCTCTCAGAAGGACAGGAAGGGGGAGCAAGCAGAAAAAAGAGTTTTTTCAAAATTTGCCAGGACTCAACTACAAATCAGGCGATTTTTTCCTCATTGATCCATTGCTTCATTTTTAGCAGTAAATCACTTTGAATAAGAGCAGAGTTGTCTGTAGCAGTAGTGCCCGTAACAGAAATTGTCATCACGGCTGGAGTAAGTTTTGAGATAGTCACCCAGGAATCTGTAATTCTTTCATCGGCTTTCATGAAGGATTGCAACTTATCTTTAACCTTTTCAAAATCACTGTTTGCATTTATATCCAATGTAACTGTAAAGGTATGTGCACCAGAAGTAGTAAGATTGATAATGGTACTGTTTGAAACAGCTCCATTAGGTAAGATAACGGTCTTTCCATCTTCGGTAAGTAGAATAGTATTGAATATCTGAATCTCCTTTACACGTCCAGTCTGCCCCTGTGCAGTAATCAGATCTCCTACACGATACGGATGCAGAATCAATATCAGCACTCCCCCTGCAAAGTTAGATAAACTACCCTGTAAGGCTAAACCGATGGCCAAACCTGCAGCACCCAAAACTGCAAGAAAAGAGGTGGTGTGAATGCCAATCATATCTGCTACACTGAACAAAAGAAGAATTTTCAATCCGATATTCAGTAAGCTTTTCAAAAAAGAACGCAGGGAAACATCTATTCCCCGAAGCTCCATAGCCTTTCCTAATAAAGCAGTTAGCCGGTTAGCAATCCACAAGCCAATCAAGAGTACAAGAATGGCTAATACAAGTTGGGGAATATACCGTATAGCCAGACTGACGGCATCATCTACATATTTTTGAAGATTCATAAGGAATCCCAATACATTACTCTGAGATCTGTTCATAGAATTGTTAGGTATTAACTTTATTACTATACATTTGACAAATGATTTTGTAGACTATTTCCCATACTCGCATTTTAGTTTCTGTTATTGCCAGACCTATGAAAATTTATACCAAAACCGGAGACAAAGGATATACCTCTTTGCTTGGTGGTACCCGTGTATTAAAGTCTCACGATCGTATTGAGGCCTATGGTATGGTAGATGAACTCAATAGTCACATAGGACTTGTTCGGGACCAGAAGGTCAATGCGATCCATCTTGATATACTTAAGACAATTCAGGACCGATTGTTTACCATTGGCTCGTCCTTAGCCGCAGATCCTGAAAAAAATAAAATGAGTATACCCGACTTATTCGATACAGATGTAACCTTGCTTGAAACAGAGATAGACAAAATGAATGCCCAACTACCCGAACTTCGGTCTTTTATACTTCCGGGAGGGGATCAGGGTGTGTCTTTCTGCCACATTGCCCGAACTGTTTGCCGCCGTACCGAACGCCAGGTAATTCGTTTAAGCGAACGGGAATATGTTGAAGATCTGATTATTATCTATCTGAATCGCCTTTCGGATTACTTATTTGTCTTGTCCAGGTACATGTCGCATGCATTGGACAAAGAGGAAATAAAATGGACACCCCGCAAATAGACCTTCGCTGAGGGTCTATTCCCCAATTCGGTCTGGCATAGGGGATATTGAAGGCTCCAGCCAGCAGTAAGGCTCTATTTCCACTTAAGTGTATTCAGCATATGCATGGCATCTTTCTTAATATAGTCAATCACGGGCGCCAGAGAATCATTTTTAGTAGCCGTTTTGAAATACAATGCACCTCTGAAAAAATGAGTAGTGGTATCTGTTATGTAGAACTGGAACTGACTGGGTACTTCTCCTTGTAAAGTAAACAGATTGGCAGTTTTGCCATCTTTGGTTTTCATTATAAATTCATCAATAGCCTCTGCCTTTACATTGTGTTTATTGGCAAGACGATAGGCATCATTAATCAACTCCTGAAATTTTTCAGGATCCTCATCAACCGATTTATAGGTAAGCTGAAGATTAGCTTTCAATGCTGGATAGTATATAAAAATCCAATAGGGTTCAGCTGTCGCAAATGTATCAGGCCGAATAATAGCATGTGAGGAATATTCAAACTGATACGGATACTTTCCTTCCAATGATTGATAGGCATGGTCTGGTAAATCTATCCGGTTGTATCCTTTAGGTTTGGGAACATAATCCGGTTCGCCACCACATGCGGATGCTAGTAGAACCAATCCACCAATAAATAATACCAGAATGCTGTTCCTGTAACGAAGTGCCATGAAAAAATGCTATCTAAAATGAGAATATAGTCTATAAATACTTAGGATTTATTGCCTCCAGGCTTTTGTTGCTGCCACAAAATTAAAATCAAAGTAATACCCATCATCACTCCTATCAAAATATTTGCACTCCATCGCACTCTATCTTTTGAATCGAGTGGATACAGTTCATTATTTTCTGTATTCATACGATCATATATTCCTCCCAGATCACTGGAAGAAATACTCAGATTTCGCAGACTCTCCCCTTTGATATCCAGTGTTAATTGGGATCGTAAAGTATCATAGTCTTTCTTTTCTATATTAAAATAAATCCACTGGAAGTAATCCCGCCAATTATACACACCAGGCTCCTTAGGTAAGGCATATATCTGAAAAACTTTATCTCCTACTACCTTGCGTCCTGTCAGGTTCAGGCTCAGCTTACTCTCAGGAGGAAAAAAGTCAAATACAGCATTGGAAGCAGGCGAGGGAACATTTACTGCTGAAAAATTGCCTTCTCCTTTTATTTTAAACTGATAATAAAATCCTTTCCCTGTTCTGGGATAGCGTTGACTGATAGCCTCTTCCATTTCAAACTTACCTACAGCAATCCCTTTTTGCAAAGGATGTGGAGGCAACTCTTTGACAGTGACTTCTTTGGGATAGGAATAAAACGTCTGCTGATTTTCTTTCTTATTGCCTGTCTTTTTTGCCAGCATGGTTAATCCTACCTGCCCAAACCGTACTGTATCCGTATTAAAAGGATAAAATGTTGCCTGGTAGATTTTGTACTGGGTGTATTTCCGCTTTTTTATTGTCACTGGAAACGATTGGAATTCCCGTATCCGAAAATCTTCCTCCCAGCAATTTTTTGGCTTTATCTTTTTTAGTATATCAATCAGTTGCTCGCCTGTTTTATAGGCAACCAGTTCTATTGGATTATTATCTGCAATATAGATAGCCAGTGAAACAGTAAACCCTTCCCCCACATATACTTGCTCTTTGTCAATACTTAAAGCCAGAAAGGCATTGTCTTTTACATTGGCGTATTCTGTCGCCACAGAAGAAATCTCTTTTGCCAGTGTACTATCCTGCAGTAACTCGTAGTTGGGATTTATAGGTGCGGTTACTGATATAGTGATTCCTTTTACCTCAACTTCTTTTTCGTTGACAGTCATGACAAAATCATTCAACACAAAACTACCCTGCTTCTCTGCCATGTAATTCTGGGTAATACGCTGAACAGTCAGACTTTTTCCTGCAACAGTTTCCTTGCTTGTTACCAGTACTATGTCCCGTTTACGAAATCCTTTAATTTCCGGGAAAGAAGAGTATACATTAGGCTGCTGTGTATTTTTAATGATCAATGTTATAGCAAAAGGCTCATCCCAAGCAATAGTTTTAGATCCCAGCTCTACTGTACTCTCCTGTGCAATCACCATCAAAGGAAACAAACCCGCTATAAGGCACAGAATAAATTTTAACAAACGCATAAATTAAGTATCATACACACTCTCTACAGTAAATTACAATTATCGTCCTCGGAGGTAAACATCCTCTAAACATCACAGCCATCTCTCTGCACAATATGCTCTAAGCATCTTAGTTCTGTTAAAACTTTATAGCCTTATTTCCAAAAGCAGCGCAAATATACAGATCTGTGACTGTATGACAGCTTTCTGCTTGACATTTCTATCAGACACCTTGTTTTAGGGAAATCTTTTGTAAAGAAGACCATGCAACAACTAAATATGGATCTACCTCAAAAAAGATACTAAATTCTTTGCAAACATCCAATACACCACAAATAATACTATTTTTTAATCGTATAATACATAACTCTTTAGTAAATTTGGTAATATCATATAAGCAACTCTAGTATATGAGAACCAATCGTTGGATAGGCTCTATCTGGTATGGTATTGGCTTGATAGGTATGCTACTCGTGGCATCCTGTACAGAATCTGTTCCTAAGGAGATTGAAACAGCCTACAATACTTTACCAGATAAGGTTGATTATAATCTGCATGTCAAACCATTGTTGTCGGATCGCTGCTTTGCCTGTCATGGACCAGACAAGAACAAACAAAAGGCAGGTTTGCGATTGGACACACCAGATGGTGCATTCAGTGAGTTACCTGAAAATAAGGGTAAACATGCCATTGTACCAGGTAATCTGTCGGAGAGCGAGGTAGTAAACAGGATCTTATCCAATGATCCCAAGTTTATGATGCCTACTCCAGAATCTCACCTGTCTCTAAATGAGGAAGAGAAAGCACTGATTGTTAAATGGATCAAACAAGGTGCCGAATACAAAACACATTGGTCATTAATTCCACCAGCTAAAACACCTCTTCCAGATATCAAGGTAAAAAACTGGCCTGTTACCGAAATTGATTTTTTTGTAGCAAGGAAGCTTGAAGAAAAAAAGCTTACACCTGCTCCTGAAGCAGACAAAGAAACACTTTTACGACGTGTATCACTGGACTTGACCGGCCTCCCCCCTACTCCTTCTGAAATTGATGCATTTTTAGCGGATACTTCCATACACGCTTATGAGAAAGTAGTGAATCGCTTACTTGCGTCTCCTCATTATGGCGAACGGATGGCATCTGACTGGCTGGATCTGGCCCGGTATGCCGACACACACGGGTATCAGGATGATGGCATGCGAAACTCTTTCCCATATAGAGACTGGGTCATACGAGCATTTAATCACAATCTTTCGTTTGACCGATTCGTTACCTGGCAACTGGCAGGAGATTTACTTCCCAACCCGGATCAGGATAAGCTTATCGCTACCTCTTTTAACAGAAATCATCCTCAGAGTCAGGAAGGGGGTATTATTGATGAGGAATACAGAACCGAATATGTAGCAGATAGAGCGAATACGTTTGGAAAAGCCTTTCTGGGATTAACGATAGAGTGTGCCCGGTGCCATGATCATAAGTATGATCCGATTTCGCAAAAAGATTATTATTCGCTGTTTGCCTTCTTTAATCAGAATAAGGAAAGTGGCATCATTCCTTACAATGGTGAAGCATCACCTTCTATCTTACTTCCTGATAAAGAAGTGAGTGCAGAACTGGAAGCTATTCGTAAACAAATGGTTCCTCTGCTTGAAAAAGCAAATCCCAACCAACCTACATATAAAACAGCTTTTCAAGCCTGGCAATCTCAGTTATCAACCATTTCGAAGCTACCAGATATACACACCAAAGACTTACTGGCACATGTTTCTTTTGATACAGGGACAGACTCAACGTATACAAACGAAGTCAAAACTGATCTAAAGGCGTATAGTTCGGGAGACAAAGATAAACGACCCAGGCAAGTAAACGGAAAGTTTGGGACAGCCAGACAATTAATAGGAGACTGTGGTATTGATCTGGCTGGCAAAATAGATCTTCAGCCAGACCCTAAAAAACGCTATTATACGGGTTTGAATTTTGAACGAAACCGGCCTTTTTCAGTCAGTTTATGGGTTAATGTACTCAAAAAAGGGATCAAAGGTCCAATCTTTAACCGGAACAACGGAGAATTTGAAGGATTTCGAGGATATGATGTATCACTTAATGCCGACGGAACATTAACTACTATATTCAGTTATGTATGGCCTGCCAACTGCATTGAAATCCGTACACAGGAAAGAGTTGGCGTAAATCAGTGGACAAACATTTTACTAACCTATGATGGCAGTGCAAAAGCCGAAGGGATAAGCTTGTATATCAATGGCAAACAAGCAACTACACAAGTTATTACTGATCATCTTACCAAAAGTATTCTGCATGGTCCGCATAACAGCAACTGGTCCTATATGCCTTTTGAGATTGGCAAAAATATGCGTGGGACTATAGCTGACATTCAGGTTGATGAACTACTTATTTACAAACGAAAGCTTACTCAGCCAGAGATAACCAAGCTGGCAACAGGGACAAATGCACTTTATCAAATTGTCGCTACTCCTATAGAAAAACGTACACCCAAACAACAGGAGGCATTATTTGACTATTATTTATGGAACATAGATGAATCCTTTGCTTCATACCAACAAAAGCTAAGTCAATTGCGGCTTCAGGAAACAGTATTACTTACAGACATTCCTGAGGTGATGACCATGAGTGAGTTACCTGCTAATCAAAAGCGCAAAACATTTATTCTGGCCAGAGGTGCTTATGATGCTCCAATGAAGGAACCACTTAGCCCTCATACGCCCGCTACCGTTCTGGCATATGACAGTACCCAATATCCGGCTAATCGATTGGGGTTGGCACGTTGGTTACTCGATAAAAAGAACCCGTTGTTTTCACGTGTCATGGTAAACAGATTCTGGGCTATGTATTTTGGTAAAGGGTTAGTTTCTACAATTGAAGACTTTGGCAATCAGGGTGCTTTACCAACACATCCCGAACTGCTGGACTGGCTGGCAGTCTATTTCCGGGAATCCGGCTGGAATGCCAAAGCGCTTCATAAAAAGATGGTGATGTCTGCCACATACAGACAGTCTTCTTTGGCATCTAAAATCAGTCAGGAAATTGATCCGGATAACACATTATTAAGCAGAGCGCCAAGTTATCGGTTGTCCGCAGAGGTAATTCGGGATAAAATACTAGCAGCCAGTGGGCTGCTGACCCGGAAAATTGGCGGTCCTAGTGTATATCCTTATCAGCCAGCAGGAATATGGGAAGCACTAGCCACACGTAATGCGACCAGTTATACCCAAAGCCATGGCGAAGATTTGTACCGCAGGAGTCTGTATACCGTCTGGAAACGGAGCTCTCCTCCACCCTCTATGCTCACTTTTGATGTACCAGACCGGTATTTCTGTGTAGTTCGGCGTCAGAAAACCAGTACACCCTTACAGGCTCTGATTCTGATGAATGATCCGCAATATATGGAAGCATCCCGCTTACTGGGTGAACGGATGATGAAAGAAGGCGGAAACACACCAGAGCAACGTATCTCTTTTGCGTTTAAAGCATTGGTAGGCCGACACCCACGAGACAAAGAACTTAACTTGCTGAATAAACTATATGCTGAAGAACTGGCCGATTTTCAAAAACAGCCACAGCGTGCACTCAGTTTGCTAAGCACAGGTGAATATCCTGTAAATAAGGCACTCAATGTACCTGAACTGGCAGCATGTAGCATGGTGGCTACTACGCTAATCAACTTCGAAGAGACTGTTATGAAACGTTAGCATATTCGGATTTATGAACACAACTATCTTTACCCCGAACTTGTAATTCTATGAATGATACAGAAAAGATTGCCTCCCAGATAAATCGGCGAGAATTTCTAAAAGGAAGTGTATTAGGCCTGGGAACCGTAGCTTTGGGATCTTTGCTCAATCCGTTAAATGCATTTGCCTCAGATGATCCCAAACCTATCCGCACACCTCACTTTGCTCCTAAGGCCAAGCGTGTTATTTACCTGTTTCAGAGTGGTGCCCCCTCTCAACTGGAATTGTTTGACTACAAACCTAAACTAAGAGAAATGTTTGGACAGGAATTACCTTCTTCTATACGAGGCAATCAACGCCTGACAGGTATGTCTTCCGGGCAGCGTTCCTTTCCATTGGCGTTTGGGAAGTTTGAGTTCAAGCAATGGGGCAAAAGTCGGGCATGGATCAGCGATTTGTTGCCGTATCATACACAGATAGCCGATGATCTGTGTTTTATAAAATCTATGTATACAGAGGCCATTAACCATGATCCGGCAGTAACGTTTGTACAAACAGGCTCTCAGCAGGCAGGAAGGCCCAGCTTTGGCTCATGGGTTAGTTATGGATTAGGCAGTGACAACCAGAACTTGCCCACATTTGTAGTCTTGCTATCGCGTGGTCGAGAAGGCGATCAACCCTTGTATGCTAAACTTTGGGGTAATGGCTTTTTGCCTTCCGAGCATCAGGGGGTTCTTTTTCGTTCAGGCAAAGATCCGGTATTATATCTCAATGATCCATCTGGAATGGATAGGGCTAGCCGACGCCGAATGCTGGATTATTTATCAGAACTGCATCAGGAGCAATACAAACATACCACAGATCCGGAAATAAACTCCCGAATCAATCAGTATGAGATGGCCTACCGAATGCAAATGTCAGTTCCGGAAACATTGGATATCAGCAAAGAGCCTGACTATATCTTTGACATGTACGGACTAGATTCCCGAAAACCAGGAACATTTGCCTACAATTGTCTGCTGGCACGAAAGCTGGCAGAAAAAGATGTGAAGTTTATCCAATTATACCACCAAGGATGGGATCAGCATGGCAATCTGCCCAATGATATAAAAGTTATGGCCAAAAGTGTAGATCAAGCCTCTGTAGCATTGATTAAAGATCTAAAGATGAGAGGACTACTGGACGAAACACTGGTTATCTGGGGCGGTGAATTTGGACGAACCAACTATTCACAAGGGAAACTCACCCCTGAAAATTACGGCAGGGACCACCATCCACGTTGTTTTACTATCTGGATGGCCGGGGCGGGTGTGAAAAAAGGCATTACCTATGGGCAGACAGATGATTTTGGATACAATATTGTCAAGGATGGGGTACATGTTCACGATTTTCAGGCCACAGTGATGAATCTGCTAGGTGTTGATCATGAAAAGATGGTTTTCAAATTTCAGGGAAGGCGCTATCGCTTAACAGATGTACATGGCAGCTTAGTGAAAGGAATCATAGCCTAAATAATTTCAAATCCTGGACATGAATCTTAAATACTGGAGCCTACACTCTTCAAAAGGGTGTAGGCTCCGGTATGTATATGCTTTACAATCTGACTCTGGAATATTAGGCTTCTACACTGTTGGCGATAGTAGTCTCTTCTTCCTGAAATACTAATCCCAGATGTTCTAATTCAGTTAATACCGGCTCGTAAATCTCTTTTACAACCGGAATCTGAACACCACGAGCGGTGATTTTGCCTTCTAAGAGTAATTTAACAGCTACAGCAAGCGGATAACCTACAGTTTTAGCCATGGCAGTATGGATAAAGTCTTCACCTCTAACCAATAACGAAGATACCAGGCGTTTGTGTTCGCCATTTAGTTCATACTCGATTTCGTGCTGTACAGCAATGATATCTTCTTCCTCTGAAGTCAGCTGCCATTTCTTTTCCAATAAATGCTGTAATATCTCGGCAGGAGTAGCATTGGCAATTCCGATTTTCTCATCACTGAACAATCCCAGCCAGATTACTTTTCGCATAGCCTCAGAGTTCACATCTACGTTAAGATATTCAGCTACCTGTTCTGCCAGAGAAAGTTCAGACTTTTCTTCCAGAAACAACTCCACCCATTCTCTGTAGGTAAGATTCTCTGATCCTTCGATTCGATGCACTGACTCAGTTAATCCCAGACGAACAAGAATTTGCCAGGCTTCACTGAACCCTTTAGGACGTAATGTACCACGTAGTAAGGTGTTTACTTCAGGCACCCGATAGGCTTCTCTGTAGTTAAGCGAATCGCGGTTTCCATATCCTTCCATTTCACCAAAGCCTTTGATATTCACATTCTCCACCCGGGCAAACACCTGGTGGGAAGGAATAAACTTGTACTGTCCATGATGCAGAAACTTCACCATACTCTGTCCAGAGACAACCAGGTTTCGAGGGTTCCAGGTAAATTTATACTTCCATGGGTTGTCGTTGTTTTGCTTGGAAATCTGTCCACCACACCAAGAACGTAATAGAGATATCTTTCCTCCTTTTTCGTGAATACGATCTATAATGCGCATTGCCGACATGTGATCTAATCCTGGGTCTAACCCACACTCCATCAGAATCAGTAGGTTTTTGCGGGTCGCTTCAATGTTCAACTCACGTACTTCCGATGAAATATACGAAGCTGTAAACAAGTGTTTACTGAAACGCATACAGGCCCGTGCTACATGTACATGATAGATAGCAGGTAGCATAGATATCACTACATCCGCCTGATTTATTTGCATTTCCCGTTGCTTCTGATCAAACACATCAAACAGAATAGAATCTACATGTGGATACATTTCTGTTTTACGTTGTGCCGGAGCCAGTTCCATATCTCCTACTATCAGTTTCCAGTTTCTCTCAGGGGCAACTTTAGCCAGATAATCAATTAAATATGTCGAAGAGCGACCTGCGCCTAAAATCAGAATCCTTTTTTGCTCGCCTGAATTTTCACTTACCAAAGTCATAACCTGTTAATATTGAATCGTTAATAAACCGTCTTTTTCAAATACTATCTGCTTCCTAAATAAATGATGCCTCACAGAAATTTATCTCCTCATCAGACATCTATACCTACTAAACGAAATACCTCTTCTCTCTATTCCTCTTGCTGTGGGCAAAAATCACCTTTTATTTGATTTTCACAAAGAAATCTTTACTTTCACACCCCTTTTAACAGAGCAAAGATAGTATTCTGACTGAAATAGGTAAACGATGCGAAAGATCAATTTAGAAATTTCTGTTGAAATTTTTGACTGGGATGAATTACCCAATACAGATAAAATGATAATGCGTTCAGCTCAGGAAGCATTACAGAGTGCCTATGCGCCTTATTCTAACTTCCATGTCGGAGCCGCCGTATTGCTTGAAGACGGCACTATCATCAAAGGCAGCAACCAGGAAAATGCCGCTTATCCTTCCGGATTATGTGCCGAACGAACTGCTATATTTGCCACAGGAGCCAACTATCCCGGCCAGATCATCACCGCCATAGCTGTAACAGCCAAACCTGCCAGCAGTCCAACATTTGTCTCTGTATCACCTTGTGGTGCTTGCAGACAAGCTCTGTTAGAGTATGAATACAAGCAGCAAAAATCAATCCGAATGTTGCTGCAAGGTGCAGATAATACAGTGTGTGTCCTTCAATCTATAGATTCTTTGCTGCCTATCAAGTTTACACAGGATAATCTGGGGTAAGGGAGTGGTTTGCTCGGGATGATGTTCTGTATTTTGAAAGTAAATGCTTGATAACAATCTGATGATGGCACTTGCACAAAACTTCCCATAATATATTTGATTTGGTAGCTACTATATTTGCAAAGGTCATGATACAACCTTCTCGTCTACGAAAAACCGTCAACATCTTTCTAAGTCTTCTACTTATTGCATTTTTTGTTCGCATCATATTAGTAGATCAATGTGTGCAATATCTTTCTGCTTATAAAGGGTACTATGTGACAGAAACAGATACTGTCACTATTAAACATTTTGAGAATTACACTGTAGGAATGGGAAGAAGGTCACAACTGCATAGTGTAGGGGAGTTTTTGGGAAGTATAGCTTTCTCATTTGAATTAAATCAGTTGGCCAAAGCCAAAGATCCAACACTCAAATGTTATGCATTCTGGTTATTGTCTAAACGCAATGAAAAAGAATTAATAAAGAATCTATTAATACTAAATCAGAAAGATACAACTGCAATTACATATTCAGGCCCTTGTACAGGATGGAATACACATGTAGGAGAATTGATGCTTGATATAGTAGTTGATGGAAATAGTTTTCCACTAACTCAAATCCTCAACCAAAAAGATTTGAAAGAACTGGGTATACATAATCGTAAAATCATACTCGATAATCGGCCTCCAGAATACAAGTATACCGATTGTTGCGAAGGATGGAATATTGCATTTGGATGTTCTGAAGTTATCAGAAACTAATCCAAATAAGCAAGTGCGCGAGTATCTATAGAAGAAAGGAGACTAAGATTTGAGATTGATGAAAAGTGGAATTGGGGTATCAAAGTGCATTAACGGATATGTCAAATCAAATAATACACAGCCAATATACAAATCCTTTTTAGTCACTCATATTAAATCATGTAAAAAACGACTCTCAGAAGTCGCTCTGGAATAATCCTATGAAAATGGTGTGTTGTCTTTTGATATACTTGTCAGTATCAGTATTCATCTATGGTCAGGAATCAACACATATTCCTGTTACTCGGTTGACAGTAAATCATCATGGCATAAATTCCATGTAAAGAAGAAATACTCTAAAACGTACTCTCTTGCTGCCTTTCTGGAGGATTTTTATCTCTCAAAAAATAAAACTCTTATGTTGACAGATTTGAGCGGAGTACTCAATACTGTTAACATACTGGATTTTCGCTATTTTTGCCTTGCTAAAAAACGTTGGCTACACACAAAACAATGAAATCCCTATCATTTAGTATAATTCCTACCCTTTTACTCCTAATAACCAGTTGTAGCCAAAAACAGAATTACCAGTATGATACATTTACAGTAGACACCACTTTGAGTAAGCAACTCGTTTTTCGCCTTATGGATAATGAATATGAGCTAACAAACCCATTTGATAAAGATACAATACCTCGTAAAACCACTTCTACTGTAACAATAGCAGTACTAAAAGACTCTCATGATCGGATGTATACAATGGACAAGCTAAGATGTAAAGCTAGCCTCAAAAAAGATACCTTGCGGATTACGATCGGGTATGCAGATGGTTTTACCGGAGCAGGGATTAGTGTAAGAGCAGTTGGAAATACATTTACTACGTTACCGTACCAATTTTATGATGTGATTACTGGAGAGAAAGAACCTATTATTCATAGTGAAAAACAAAAACTGATACTCAATAAGGCAGTCTATCAAGTAGGCGACAGTCTGTATGGTTACCTTTACTTACGATCCATAGATACAGACAGCGTCAAAAAATATGCAGAAGGCTATTTCCGAACAGTTGTAACAAAAGAAAAATAAAGGTTACAACTAATTACTGATACCCCCTCGCCTGCAATCTGAATAACTCAGCATAGCGACCATTGACTTGCAGCAATTCCTCATGACTACCAATCTCCAGTAGTTCGCCATTGTCCAGCACCAGAATCCGATCAGCCATACGAACCGTAGAGAAGCGGTGTGATATCAGCACAGCCGTTTTCCCTTGGGTGAGTTCTGCAAAACGCTGAAATACTTCGTATTCGGCACGGGCATCTAACGCAGCAGTCGGTTCGTCGAGAATCAGAACCTGTGCATCACGCATGTAAGCACGTCCCAGGGCTACTTTCTGCCACTCCCCTCCTGATAGTTCTACTCCATCACCGAAGCTACGTCCCAACATCTGGTCATAACGGGCAGGCAGCTTTTCGATCACATGATTTGCCAGACTTTGCTGTGCAGAGGACTCAATGCGCGATAAGTTTTCTTTATCTCCGATCTTGCCAATAGCAATGTTGGTTCCAGCCGTCATCTTAAATCGTACAAAGTCCTGGAAGATCACACCTATGTTCTCACGCAAGTCTTTCAGATCATACTCCCGCAGATCGCGTCCATCCAGTAAAATTCGTCCTTCTGTAGGATCATACAAACGTGCCAGCAGTTTTACCAGTGTTGTTTTTCCAGCTCCATTCTCCCCTACCAAAGCCAGCTTCTCACCCGGATGTAAGGTAAAACTCAGGTGTCGGTTTGCCCATCGTTCGGAGTTATGATATCGGAAGCCGACATTCTCAAAAACAAATCCCTGTTGAATTGGTCGGGGGAAAGGCAGGGCTTTCTCAAGAGAAGCAATGTTGGGTTTTATATCAAAATATTCAAACAAATCACGTAAATACAGAGCCCCTTGTGATACACTGGAGAAACGAGACAATATACCTTCTAGCAAACTACGCAGCTGTCTGAAGGAACCTGCCAGAAACGTCAGATCCCCAATAGAGATCTTTCCACCTATAGTCCGCCAGATAATAAGTACATATGCCGAATAATAACCAATTGTTCCAATACCAGAGAGTAAGCTACCCCACGAAGCTCTCCGGATAGACAAACGTCTATTCTGTGTATAAAACTGCCAGGATAGTTCTTTAAACCGATTAATCAGAAAATCGGAGAGACCAAATATCTTTACCTCCTTTGCGGATTCGTCACTAGCCCCCATATAACGCAGATAATCCAGTTCCCGACGTTCAGGAGTCCACCCTCTCACCAGCGAATAACTCTTCTCATTGAAATAGTTCTCACCCAAAAAAGAAGGAATTACAGCCAAGAGCAAAACCACAATCAGCCAGGGATTAAATGCAACCAGTCCACCTGCCAGAAAGAACATCGTAATGGTATCCTGTACCTGACCAAGCACCTGAGATAGCAGCACCGTACGGCCAATAGTCTGCTGGCGAGCCCTCTCCAACTTGTCATAAAATGTAGGATCTTCAAACTGTTCCAGGTCCAGTGTGGCTGCATGCTCCATAATCTGGACAGAGGTCTTGTTGGCAAACAGGTCCCCTAGCAAACTATCTATTAAGGCAATGGATCTACCTAAGCCATCTGACAGGATAGCTAGTCCCAGCTCAGCACTGATAAGCCACCATAAATGTTCATGATCTGAACCATGGGATTGTTTGGTCTGAAGAATCACCTCATCAATAATCAACTTTCCAATGTAGAGTATTAGTACAGGTATAGCAGCCCGAAAAATACGTAAGATTACATTGGCAATAAATAAAGAGGGAGATGCATCCCAAACCATGCGAAAGAAAGCAGGCAGGTTGCGTAAAGCACCTAGCCGTTCCCGTAAAGTTACTTTTTCATCAGTTTCATTGCCTGGTCTGCCACTACGACCAGTACTTGAGCGAATCGCCATGTATAAAAATCTACTATGTTAAAACCCAATTGGATGTCCGAATAATGGCACACCATAGATGTAACAAATTTTCCCGGAAAAAGATCATACACAAAAAAGGTCTGAACAGATGTCCAGACCAGCAAGATATTCTTGACCATTGTATTCTATAAAACATCAGGAAAGCAAGTCCTTCTCTTTCAAAAAGTCAAATATGAGTTTATCCACTTCTGAAATTTTGTCCTTATCGCCATAATTTAACCAGGTTATTTCTTCAATCTCAGAGGCAGCACTTATCTCTCCGGTATATTCTGCCATGTAACAGGTCATTTGTACCATGGTTCCTTCCGGATGCCCGTGTGCTTGCGCCTGAAATACTCCCACTAATTGCAGCGTATCGTTAGTCAGGTTAATACTCAACTCCTCATTGATCTCTCTGCACAAAGCTTGTACATCAGTTTCACCAAGTTCTCTTTTTCCTCCGGGAATATAGTATTTGTCTTTTCCATAGGTTCTGGTAGAAAGGATAGATTTATTTTTTAACTCAATCTAGGCAAGTTTGTCAATTGTTTTCATGTAGTTAACAGGTGAAATAGTTTGATACCAATATAAAGCAAAATAGTAAAAAGACTGTTAGTCAAGTACACGAAAAAAGCCCGACTTGTAGCCGGGCTCCTGTATTGAATAGATAATAATTATTTAATGTCATTTAGTTTTGCTCTTACCTGCTCCACTACCTTTTTTTGTTTCTCAATTTCTTCCTGGGCTTTTTTCTGTTCTTTCAGATTGGCTTCTATTTCTTTAGGTATTCGCTCTCTGTCTGCCGCATTTTTTGCCAGCTTGTTTTGCAGGTCTGTTTTCTGTCGACCGTTCTTTTCCTGATCCTTACGAAGACTCTCTCCGGTTTTGATGGCTTTATCTCTTTCTTTTTCACGGGCTTTCAACTCTTTTTCAGAAGCCTGAATTTCCACAGGCATATCCTTTTTCTTCTTTCCTACATAAACTACACCAGCCGAATCCAGTGAGGACTTTACAGAAGTCATAACAGTCTGCTGCTTCGTATAGGCTTCCGCAGTCTGTTTTTGCTCGTCCTTGTTCAGGATAATGTCACGAACCAACTGGATAGAATCATTATGGTTCTTTACCATTTGCTCATCATAACTGATCTTATCTTTTTTGTTCTCCTCCAAATCTTTTTGTAAACCTTCTCCTTTACGTACCAGTTGCTCATTTGTACGAATCCGCTTATCGAGTTCTTTCTGTGCTACTTCTACTTCGCGATTGACCTGTTCGCGATACATTCTTACACCAAAGTCGTGCAACAAGTCTACAGCAGAGGAATATTTGGAATGAGCAGGGTCTGTAATAAAAGCAGCATCATCTTTCAGGGAATAAAAAACAGTTGTCGCGCCATCGTTGCTAGTAATCTTGCTGGTAATAGCTATGGGTGCAAACGAAAGGTTTGGCATTTTGCCTACGGAAACAGTATATACATTTTTACTGCCTTTGGGAGTTTCAACCTTGCCATATTCTTTTAAAAACTCTTTCCAGCCTTTGGTCACATATTTTTCATCAATATATAATACAGTTTGCACACCTTTTGCTTCATTACTGATAATAAATTCAGTAGCAGGCTTTACTGTAACTGTCTGAGCCTGCGCGGTAAACAAGGCACCTAACAAGAGTAAGCTCGTGCTCAGCGTAAAAAAGATTTTCATAGTAAATACATTTAAACGAATAACTATTTTTAGAACATTCAAAAGTATAAATTTTTATTCAGGTTCGTCGTTATTATCATAATATCCGTATATATTTCTGATCACCGCTTATCCGGGGTCACGTCCGTTTATTGCAATGCCTTACTATAAATTATAATTATTCTCTAATTTGCAATATTGCACACAAATTGTACCATTAAATTCTCCACGTTATCGTTATAGTATTTTAATTTTTGACAAAACATTCTCATTTTAATCATTTCTTGAATTTGTTCTCAATGAAAAAAATTCTGTTCAGTTGGGTAATGAGCCTGACAATCGTTGTTACGGCATGGGCAGTGGAGCCACCCAAAACTCCTTTTTATCAGTTTACGATTGACCTTACCAAAGTAAAGCAAGATAAGGTAGGTGTTAATCTTATTGTTGCACCCCAAACCAAGAAAGAAGTTACCTATTACCTTCCCAAAATAGTACCAGGTACTTATGCAAACTATGATTTTGGCCGATTTGTTTCCGAATTTCAGGCGAGAGACAAGCAAGGCAAACCGCTACAAATAGAAAAGGTAGATGAAAACAGCTGGAAGATTAAGCAAGCTAATCTGTTACATCGTATCAGCTATACAGTAGAAGATACCTGGGACACAGATCTTGAAGGCGAGTTTGTATTTGAGCCAGGTGGGACAAACATTGAAGAAGAAAAGAACTTTGTTTTAAATACACATGGCTTCTTTGGATATCTTGATGACCAGAAACGCGTATCCTACGAGGTGAATGTAGTGAAACCTGCAGGTTTTTACGGATCTACACCCTTAAATACTTCCAAAGTAACAGGAAATACAGATACATATCTGCTTAATTCCTACAATGAACTGGTAGACTCCCCAATGATGTATAACAAACCTGATACTACTATATTAAAGGTAGGTGGCGCAGATATTCTGATTTCTATTTATTCACCTAATAAAAAAGTATCTGCTAAAGAGGTAGGAACAAACATTGGTCCTATGCTGGAAGCACAAAAACAGTACTTAGGAGGTAAACTGCCTATTAAGAAATATGCCTTCCTGATTTATTTGTTTGACAAACAACCTAAGTCCGGCAAACTGGGAGCACTAGAACACTCCTATTCTTCTCTATACTGCCTACCTGAATATAGTGCAGCAGAATTGTCTCAGACCATTCGGGATGTGGCTTCACACGAGTTTTTCCATATTCTGGCACCGTTAAGCATTCACTCAGAGCAAATTCACTATTTTGACTTCAACAAACCTCAAATGTCCAAGCATTTGTGGCTCTACGAAGGAATGACTGAATATTTTGCAGGCCATATGCAGGTAAAAGAAGGTTTGATTGATTTGCCTAAATATGCAGAAATGATACGTGATAAGTTTTATGCTGCAGATCAATACAATGATTCTCTTCCGTTTACAACCATGAGCAAAGGCTGTCTGGATGTATATAAAGACCAGTACGACAACGTGTATCAGAAAGGTGCGTTGATAAACCTTTGTCTGGATATCAAATTGCGCCAACTGTCAGGTGGGAAGTATGGGGCACAAAACTTAATGGCAGATCTGGCTAAAAACTATGGCAAAGACAAACCATTCAAAGATGAAGAGTTGTTTAGTGTTATTACCAAACTTACCTATCCTGAAATCGAAACATTCTTTAAACGGTATGTGGATGGTCCGGAACGTCTGCCTCTGGAAGAATGCTTTGCATCTGTAGGTATCACATACAAAGCCAATGGAGGTAAAGTGAAAACTATATCTCTGGGTAACATAGAGATGGGATTCAATGCCGCTACCAAACGTCTGATGATTGCCAGCACAGCCAAGATGAATGATTTTGGCAAGAAGATGGGCTATCAGGAAAAGGATGAAATTGTCTCTATCAATGGCAACAATGTAACTATCGAAAATGTACAGCAGGTATTTACAGAGTTCAGAGAAAAGACCAAAGAAGGAGATAATCTGGAAATGGTAGTAGCTCGCCAGGGTGCAGATGGAAAAGAACAACAGGTGAAACTACAGGGCAAAGTACAGGCCGTAGAAGTAGAACAAAAACATTTGTTTGAACCAATGGCTAGTCCCACAGCCGAACAGGTTGCTCTCCGAAAAGCTTGGATTAACCAATAAAACATAATAAAAAACCTTCCTGATATCAGGAAGGTTTTTTATTATGCTAGCTTCATCTTTTTACGATAATATTGGGTCCAGATACCAATTCCTATTCCCCCTATGACTCCGGGAGCTATCCAGGCTACTAATGGAGGGATAAACTCTACCTTGGAAGCATTTACTACACAAAAGGCTGTTAAGGTTGCCAGATAAGCCCCCATAATACGACCCATGTGTAGGAAAAACCAAGCCATTTTCTCCGGAATGGCCTTCTTGCGGTAGACCTGTAAATCATGTGAGGCAATACGAGCATAAAAAACGCCAAAGACTGCATAAAGTATGGCAAAGGATGTATTTCCTCGTGTAAAATTCCAGACAGCAAGCCCTATCATACATACACCTGCCAGAAGACCTATTCCTGAGATAATCCAATCGCCCAGTGTAGGGAGAATCTCTTTTTTCTGTTTGGTCGCCTGTATACCTGTATAAGTCAGATAAAAGCTAAATATTCCGATAAACGCTAAAAATAGCAGAAATGGACGATATGGTTTAATTATGTAAGTTACCAGAGCAGAAGCAGAAACCATATACATAGCCCATACATAAATGCGTCCTGCATTAATATGTAACTTACCTCCTTTTTTAGCAAACATTGGAATCAGTCCGACAGTAAGGGCGGTAAAACCTGCCAGAATGTGAATATAAAGTGTTAGTTTTTGCAAAGCTTCCATGTGAACAAAATGTGTTTTTTGGTTTGGTCTCTGCAAAAGTAGAAGGAGGATTGGGAGCCCGCAATAGCAAAGGGATAAGCAGGCAGGCTTTGGGACAATTGACACGAAATGGGACTAAAAACAAGCTTTTGGGACGTTTGTCAAACCTTTTGAAGTACTTCCAGTACTTGTTTGGCATATTTTCGCGCTACAGGTATAGCTTCTTCCTGTCCAGAAAGATGAAGTTTGTATCCTTGTGCATTCCCTGAAATACGTGTTACCTGTTCCAGATTTACAATATACGAACGGTGACATCGGATGATATCCGAAACAGACACCTGTGACTCAAGACGGGTAAGACTACTCCGGATTAGCTCTTTGATGATTCGTCCCTCTGTTTGTATATACACTGTACAATAATTATCCGCACTTTCTATATATAATAGCTGAGAGGACTTTACTACTAACCGATCTTTTTCATTCTCTGCAATTAATTCCACTACGGAGAATTCTGGATAAACAGGGGAATGTATCTCAACAGGTTTGGAATAATGTCTCAGCCGGACAATGTAATTTGCCAGAACAAAGCCTGTTGTTGGAAAAATACCAATGGAGAAAGTAGTAATAGCGGTAACCAGGAAGTTATGAAACCGGAATGTTGCGGTATCCAGTATCCACATATTATAAAGGTAATTTCCTATGGTAACACTAAGTAGAATAAAAACTATCCAACCTATTTCTTTCCAAACTTTCCAGCTTTTTTCATTAAAAAATGAAATCCATTGCAAACGAATTCCATAAAAATCAATCAATAATACGAGTATTGTTACCAGACCATATCCGGCAATTTTGAGAACCTTGTACTCAGTATTCCATTGGTAAATTCCAAAAGGCTGAAAGAACACTAAAAATCCTGCCACAAACAATCCCGCCAACACAATTCCTATACTATCTCTTTTTGTTACTTCCCGAAAAGGATATGGTTGATTTAACATACATCAGGTACTAGCTAAACAATTTCTACAAAAAACACCACGAAGATAAGGTGAATCAAGGATTCTTACTTATTGATGAAATCACATTGACAAACTTTTAACCTATTTACTAACTTAACGCCTTATGAATCAACTCAATTCAATAGAAAAAAATCAGACAACAAGGATTTTTACATTCCGCAACTTTAGGACTCTTCTCTCCTATTATATAACAAATTCCAGTTTACTTTTTGATAAACTAAAGGAACCATTGTATCTTTTGCCTCCTATCCTATCTATCAGATCACTTTTATACCTGATGAACGTATGCAACTAAAACATTTTATCAGTTTATCTTTTTTATGTATTGTGACCACTACACTTTTTGCTCAAACTCCTGCTACAACCGTGTCAGCTACAGTTCCTGAACCTATATTACTCTGGCCTGAAGGCGCTCCGGGAGCCTTGGGAGATACTGATGAAGACAAGCCAGCCATTTATCCCTTTCCCGCTCCCAAAGAAACAGCTACCGGGGCAGCAGTGCTAATCTGCCCTGGAGGCGGTTATATTAATCGTGCCATGGAACATGAAGGCTATGACCTTGCCCGTTGGTTTAATCAAATGGGTATTACAGCTTTTGTACTCCGATATCGGGTTAATAATGCAGAACACAAGAAATATGGCTACCCACATGCTTTCCATGATGCTACCAGAGCCATGCGAACCATACGCAGTCGGGCTAAAGAGTGGAGTATCGATCCTGATAAGATTGGGTTAATGGGTTTTTCAGCAGGCGGACACCTGGCATCTATGCTCGGCACACACTTTGATAATGGAAATTCCAAAGCCAAAAATGTGTTAGATAAAACCTCTTCACGTCCCAGCTTTCTAATGCTGATTTATCCGGTTATCTCCTTCACAACTCCTTATACCCATCGTGGATCAAGAGATATGCAGATTGGTCCGGACTTGGATTCAACGCTGGCCGAATATATGTCTACCGAGAATCATGTGACTAGCTTTACCCCTCCTACCTTTCTGATGTATACAGACGATGATCCGGTACTTGCAGACAATGCAGTCTTATTCTACATGGGTTTACGTAAAGCGAAAGTCCCTGCCGAACTACATATATATGAAAAGGGTGGACATGGATATGGTATGGCGAATGGTGTAGGCAAAGCACCTAACAACCCTATTCTGGCTACATGGACAGACCGTCTCAAAGACTGGCTCAAAAACAGAGGTATTGTCAAAAAATAGTAAACTATATAGGAACTGTATTATAAAATGTGAGTAGTCAGGCAGTTGCCCGAACTACTCGCTTTTTTTATTTCTCAATAAGATTTCCAGAAAGGCACTCAATCCTTATTCTTTCACTTCATGCGGACTATCAGTTTTTCTAACGTATTTTTGGTAAATAATTATATGAGTAATCTCCCCACAAAAAGTTTATATGATAAAAATGTCTGTAAAAACACTCCTCCTGCTAGTAGTTATATTAGCAGCCTCCTGCAAAAAAGATGATGAGTCCATAAAGAAAATTGAACCTACTGTATATATTGGAGGAGATGGACAATTTGGGAATCATTCTCAGATAAAATACTGGAAAGATGGTTTAGAAGTCCCTATGAGTACAGATGCATATGGAGGTATTAGTCTGTCAATGTTTGTTGATGGCAAAGATGTCTATGTTGCAGGGCAAGGGCTTACAGGTTATAGTTTAGGTGCTAAGTATTGGAAAAATCAAACAGCTGTGAACTTAACAGAAGAGCATTCTTCTATTCTTAACGATATAGTAGGAATTGCAAGAGATATTTATGTCTTTAACAAAGATGTATATGTAGCAGGTTATGAATGGAATGGAACGGAGAATGTCGCCGCCTATTGGAAGAACGGAGAATCTATCCACCTCAGTAGCGACCCACATTCTGAGGCAACCTCAATTTTTGTGACAGAGACAGATGTATATATAGCAGGTAATGAATGGAACGGAAAAAACAGTGTAGCAAGATACTGGAAGAATGGAAAAGTTGTGAACCTAACAGATGAACCTAGCAGTGCCCAAGCTATTACTGTTGTAGATAATAATGTATATGTACTTGTTAACAACTACGACAAAGGAATCAGTTACTGGAAAAATGGAACTCAGATAAAAGTGACAAGTGGAGAGCCTAAAACCATTGCCTATGATTTTTTTGTGTCAGGCTCTGATGTATATATAGTTGGAGGAGAGTGGAATGGAGAAGATTATTTAGGCAAATACTGGAAGAATGGTGTTGGAACAGATATTAGAGATAAAGATAGTTATGCAATTACAACCTGTATTTATGTACTGGATGACGATATATATATAGGTGGATATTTATCTCCATATGGTAAGCCCGCTACTGCAGTTTACTGGAAAAACGGAGTGATGACTAAATTAACAAATGGTACCAGCTCTTCTTTTGCATCAGACATTTGTGTTATCAAATAATGGTATAACATTATATAGCGACTTACTAAATTAGTTGAGTAAAAAACAAAGCCCTTCCGGATATATCAGAAGGGCTTTGTTTTGCCTTTACAGTTTGTTCTCAAACTAATACAGCTGCAGGCTGTTTTCCCAATTCTTTCATCATGCGTACATGTGAAGCCAGTGCCCCACTCATGGTAGAAAACTCATGATAGGGTAAATTATACTCCTCACAGGTAGCTTTCACAATATGGCTAATTGCCGGATAATGAATATGACTGATCTTAGGGAATAAATGGTGTTCTACCTGATAGTTCAATCCACCTACAAACCAGGAAACTATCATATTACCCCTTGCAAAGTTTGCAGTTGTACGAATCTGATGTACAGCCCACTCATTTTCTATCTGTAGAGGTTCGATACCAGCAAATTCAAATTCTGTATGTTCAACAACGTGAGCTAACTGGAATACTACTGCCAATGTGAGCCCCATAGTAATATGCATAAAAGCAAATCCGATAGCCCAGGCTTGCCAACCCACTAAGTATACAGGAACAGCAATATAAAATAAAGCATACAAGACCTTACTTACCCAGAAAATGATATGTTCATTTCTGTCCATTTTCTGAAGTGGAGTGGTAAATACTTTTTGTTTAAAGTATTTATTGAAATCCATCAGAAATATCCACGCAAACGAACTGATGGCATAGACCAGAAACACATAAAAGTGCTGAAAACGATGTGCCGGAACCCATGTTTGGGTATGACATTGACGCATCAGAGGGCTTTTAGCAATATCATCATCTACTCCATCTACGTTGGTATAGGTATGGTGAACAATGTTGTGCTTGAACTTCCAGATAAAAGCGTTGCCTCCTAAAGCATTTAGCGTTAGACCTAAAAGATCATTTACCCACTTCTTGCTTGAATAACTTCCATGGCAGGCATCATGCATAATATTGAATCCAATACTTGCCAGAACAAACCCCAGCAAAGCACTCAAAGCTATACCTGGTAAAATGGACATTGGAACGGTCAGCAATAGTAAATACAAAAATATTGCAGACGGAATTAGCACTGCCGTTTTTAGGTAAAGCTTCCAGTTTCCGTTTTTTTTAATATTGTTTTCAGAGAAATACTGATCAACAGAAGATTGGAGGGCACGATAGAAACTAGTGTTTTTACGACTGAATGTGACTTTGGGCATGAAACCGAGTTAAACCTGAAAGATAGAGAAGAATTAAATTTTAATAACTAGTGGTTGTTTTGCTAACGCATAAATTACCTACAAGGTATATCTTTATTGCCACATATTTTAAAAAAAATCAAAAATTATCTGGCTTATGTTCAAAAAAATCAATTTGGTACTAAAATCTATTGCGGTTATTCTTGACCAATCATACCCAATAACAGGTATCGAACAGAATTTATTGCCCAAATAAAGATATTTTTCTTGTAGCTTATTACCACATTATGCTTTCAGAACTTGTGTATGATTACAGTAAGAGTAAAATACGGAAAAAGAAGGTAAATGGTTTTGGTAACACTCAATTAAATAATTTTATTTATGCGAAATGCAAAACTATAGGTGCAAATATACGTATACTATCAATACCCACTTCAACAGGTGATAAAGATAAAGTATACGTTTTGTGTTAATCAAGTTAAACTCCTCAACTGATGCAGATTCATACACTTACTATCTCCAATACAGAGGGTGGTCTGACAGACCTTCACATTTGCACAGATCCAGGTATGCCAGCAACAGCAGGATTATGGATTACAGATGTGAACTATATAATGCTTGGTAATGATCGATGGCTCGAGTGGAATGAGATCTATGGTCATAGTGAAAAGCAAAAAAGTTTCCTCGCAAAAGTGGAAAAACACTCCTTACAAGATATTGCTCCCAATATAAGCATGACATCACCATTGAGAAATAGCTAAAATTTCAGAGAAGATAGGTAGAAAACAAGCTAGAAAGTAGTAAATTTTCGAATTGAAAAAACTTACTATTTATGCAAACCCTTACTTCTACTTCTGAACCTTTAGTAAACAAACCGTCTTCTCCACGATTTCTCTCTCTTGATGTCTTTCGTGGTATGACTGTTGCCGGAATGATTCTGGTAAACAATCCCGGAAGCTGGGAATATGTATATGCTCCATTGAGACATGCATCCTGGAATGGCTGTACACCTACTGATCTTGTTTTTCCATTTTTTCTCTTTGCAGTAGGCAATGCCCTGAGTTTTGCTATTGGGAAATATGTGTCAGAAGGTACTGGCAAAGTGCTGCAAAAGATCTTTACGCGTACTCTGCTGATTTTTGGGATAGGACTACTACTTAACTGGTTTCCGTTCTTCAAGGTACAGGATGGAGAATGGGTTTTCAAAACGTTTGATAAACTACGGATTTTTGGTGTATTGCAGCGAATTGCACTTGCCTACATGGGCGGAGCATTGGTTGTTGCATTTTTTAAACCCAAACAATCGTTTGCTATAGCTTGCGGACTCCTGATTGGATACTGGCTTATTTTGCTCGGCTTTGGTGATCTGACACTGGAAGGAAATGCGGTGCTGAAACTTGACAAATGGTTACTTGGAGAAGATCATTTGTACCATGGGTATTACAGCGAAGTTCTGAAACAGAATATTGCGTTTGATCCGGAAGGATTACTTAGTTTTATACCTGCTATCGCATCTGTGATATTTGGTTTTCTGGTAGGTAGATTTATCAAAGAGAAAGGCAACACATATGAAATGCTTTCCAATCTGTTTGTATTCGGTAGTCTGGCTATATTTATAGCCCTGTGCTGGAATATGGTGTTTCCTATTAACAAACCTATCTGGAGCAGTTCCTATGTTTTTCATACAACAGGATTGGCTATGATACTACTAGGAGTTATTATTTATCTGGTTGATCTAAAAGGATACAAAGGATGGACTAACTTCTTTGTGGTCTTTGGTAAAAATCCACTTTTCATTTATGTCTTGTCAGGAATTATTCCCAAACTTATGTCATTGGTTCCTGTTGGAGATACTAATTTGTCTGGGTGGCTTTATAGTGGACTACTCCAACCTATGGCTGGTGATTACAACGGATCTTTACTATTTGCTATTCTAAATGTACTCTTCCTCTGGTTTATAGGTCTGATGCTGGATAGGAAGAAGATTTATATTCGTGTATAAATAATCCAACACATTAGTAATGAAAAAGCCCTGTTACAAACAGGGCTTTTTCATTAATGACTATAGGCTTTTACTGTTTCAATGAAACAACGAACTTTATCCGGATCTGTGTCGGGATAAACACCATGTCCCAGATTTGCAATATGACGCTGAGGGCCAAAAGCTTTCAGCATATTCTTCACCTCTTTCTCTATTGTCTGATAGTCTGCATACAATACACATGGATCAAGGTTTCCCTGAAGTGTTTTGTTGAGTCCTACCAATTGACGAGATTCTGCAGGGTTCATTGTCCAGTCTAGTCCTATGGTATCACATTCTAGCTGGGCGATTTCTGCACGGGCAAACCATGCATCTTTGGCAAAAACCGTTTTTGGAACTTCCTGAATAGCTGCACAAATCTGTTTCAGATAAGGTAGAGAGAAGGTACGGTATTGTTCCGGACTCAGAATGCCTGCCCATGAATCAAAGATTTGTATCAGATCAGCTCCTGCTGTAATTTGCCCTTTCAGGTAAGCAATGGTACTGTCTGTAATCTTTTGAAGCAGTGTATGTGATAATTGAGGATCAGTGTACAACATCCGTTTTGCTTTGGAAAACGTCTTGGAACCACTCCCTTCAATCATATACGCAAATATTGTCCATGGAGCGCCTGCAAATCCAATTAATGGGACACGATTATTCAAGTCACGTTTGGTAATCCGGATAGCTTCCAGCACATATCCCAGATCTGTTTCTGCATCAGACACTTTCAGTCTGTCTACATCAGCCTGAGTCTGTACAGGATTTGGAAACCAGGGTCCTCGTTTCTCTATCATTTCATAGGGCAACCCCATAGCTTCGGGAATCACCAGTATATCAGAAAAAATAATAGCTGCATCTACTCCCAGAATATCTACTGGCTGTATAGTTACTTCTGCTGCAAGTTCTGGAGTAGTAGCTAGGCTAATAAAACTACCTGCTTTTTCACGTACAGCCCGATATTCGGCCAGTATTCGACCTGCCTGACGCATCAGCCACACAGGAGTACGTTCTGTTTTTTCACCACGGGCCGCCCGTAGTAATAAATCATTTTTCAATGTCATGTGGCAAAGGTAATAAGAAGAGCGAATAAGGCAGAATGCGAACAAAAGAAAAAATAGAATCCACCTAGTTATATTCTTTTACCTTCAGACAAGATCTATTATTGTCATATAAACAAGTATTTGCCGATTACTCTTAAACAAATCCCATTAATGCTTTAATATGTACAATAAAATACATTAAATTTACATCTCTTTGTAGAATCCCAGTTCTGATTCTTTGACCTATTATATACTTTTCTGTATCCTTAGTTATCACTTATGAAAATCACCAAAATTCATGGTGTTTCTGCTGGCCTGGTAGGAATACTACTGTTTGCAAGTGCCTATCAGACAAATACTACCACCCGACCACCAGAAACTGTACTGGATAGTTTGTATCGCCAGCTAACCGATGAGCAGAAACGACTTCCTGAAAATGCGTTACTAGGCGTTAAAATTGCAGATGGCCTGGATGCAACGTTGTTTGCCTCAGAACCTACTATCACCAATCCAACCAATATAGATGTAGATGCCCGAGGTCGTGTCTGGGTATGTGAGGCATATAACTACAGACCTTCTATCACGGGTAATCCTACACACAAGGAGGGAGACCGCATTATGATTCTGGAAGACACCAACGGTGATGGGAAATCAGATGTTAGCAAGGTCTTTTACCAGGGACCTGAAATTAATGCGCCACTGGGTATCTGGGTAATGGGTAATAAAGTATTGGTTTCCCAAAGTCCATATGTCTATTTGTTTACAGATGAGAATGGTGATGATAAAGCAGATAAAAAAGAGATTGTTTTCGAAGGCATAAGTGGCGAGCAGCACGATCATGGGATGCATGCTTTTGTATTTGGTCCTGATGGAAAATTCTATTTTAACTTTGGAAATGAAGGACAACAGTTAAAGGATAAAGAAAACCGATTTATCAAAGATATAGAAGGCAATGAGATTGCTGTAAAAAACTATAAACAAGGTGTAGTATTTCGCTGTGATCCTGACTTTAAAAATCTGGAGGTACTGGGACAAAACTTCCGGAATAATTATGAAGTAGCCGTAGATTCCTATGGTACTCTCTGGCAATCAGACAATGACGATGATGGAAATAAAGGTGTTCGTATTAATTATGTAATGGAATATGGTAACTATGGTTATACAGATGAAATCACAGGAGCAGGATGGCAAGCCAATCGTACGAATATTGAACCAGAGATACCTCGCCGTCACTGGCACCTCAATGATCCGGGTGTAGTACCTAATTTATTACAAACAGGTGCTGGCTCTCCTACAGGAATGGTGGTATATGAAGGCACATTACTTCCTGAACCATTCCGCAACCAGATGATTCACTGCGATGCAGGTCCTAATGTAGTTCGTTCGTATCCTGTTTCTAAAGATGGTGCTGGTTATAAAGCATCTATTGTAAATATAATGGAAGGTGTACGAGATCAATGGTTTCGGCCATCTGACGTATGCGTGGCTCCTGATGGTTCATTATTAGTTGCCGACTGGTATGACCCGGGTGTAGGTGGACATCAGGCTGGTGATCAGAATCGTGGAAGGATTTTTAGAGTTGCCCCATCTAACACACCCTATAAGATCCCTACTTATAATCTAAGTACAATAGAAGACGCATTGAAAGCATTGGAAAACCCAAACCTTTCTGCGCGCTATCAGGCATGGAATGCTATACATAACATGGGTACCAAGGCAGAAAAAGCACTTTCTAAATATTATAAAGCAAACATTCATAATCCGCGTCTGCAAGCACGTGCATTATGGTTGCTAACCAAGATAGATGGTAAAGGCAAAAAATATGTCGAGATAGCCTTAAAAGATGCCAATCCGGATATTCGAATTACAGCCTTACGTGCTGCCCGTGAGTTAAAACTGGATATTATTCCGTATGTAAAACAATTGGTCAGTGATCCGGATGCTCAGGTACGCAGAGAATGTGTGATTGCACTTCATCATAACTCCAGTACGGATGCACCTGCTTTATGGGCAAAGCTTGCACAACTATATGATGGAAAAGACCGCTGGTATCTGGAGGCTTTGGGCATTGGTGCGGATAAACAATGGGATAGCTATTTTTCAACCTGGTTAAAAGTAGCAGGAACAGATGCGGATGTTATTGCAAGCCCAGCAAACCGGGACATTATCTGGCGTGCACGTACAGGGCAGGCTGTACCTCTTCTTGCCAAGCTTGCCTCTGAATCTTCTACAGATATTAGTCAACGTTTACGTTATTTCCGGGCATTTGACTTCATTCCAGATGTCAATGCCAAATCGATAGCATTGCTGAAAATGCTGGAAGGAAGTAACTCAGACCAGACTCAGGTTAACAAATTAGCTCTCAATCACCTGGACCCAGCATCTGTTCGTCGTTCTGAAACGGCAATGAATGCTCTCAGAAATGTACTGACATCCATACAGGGTACACAGGAATATCTGGAACTAGTAAGTAGATATGAATTGGAAGAAGAAAATGATCGCTTACTGAAAATGGCGCTTGAAAAAAATGGGGATCGCCTGGGCAGAGATGCTGCCGGACTTCTGCTAAAACAGAATGGCGGCACCAAAGTACGGGAGATCATCAATGGTAAAGATGAAAAACAGGCAGTAGCGATGCTGACTGCTTTACGATCAGTAGGTAGTAAAGAATCCCTCCAAATTCTGGAAGGAACGGCTTTTAACTCTAAAAATTCGTTATCTCTAAGAAGAGAAGCAGCTGGCCGTATCGGCAATAGCTGGGATGGAGAAGAACGGGTATTGACACTGTTAAAAGAAGGTAAAGTACCTGAAGAACTAAAAGCTTCCCTTGTCAATAGTGTAAGCGGAGCCTGGAGGAAAAGTGTGAGAACTGAAGCAGCCAGCTATCTGGGAAAAACAGCTACAGTACAAAAACATCCTGCACTGGATCAGATGCTGACTATGAAGGGTGATGCGACGAATGGTGTTACCGTATTTAAAAATAATTGTTCGGTTTGCCATCAGGTCAAAGGAGAAGGTATGGACTTTGGACCAAAACTAACTGAGATTGGCAGCAAGTTGCCCAGAGAAGCTCAATATATTTCTATCATGCATCCGGATGCCGGAATCAGCTTTGGTTATGAAGGATATGAGATAAAGCTTAAAGATGGGAGTACCATAGCTGGCATCATTGCCAGCAAAACAGAAACAGATCTCCAACTGAAAATGCCGGGAGGAATAGTAAGCAATTATAAGATGGCTAAAGTTGCCTCTATCAAACAAATGGAGAGTTCGATGATGCCCTCAGGACTAGCAGATAATATGACTACACAGGAACTGGTAGATCTGGTTGCTTATCTGGTATCATTAAAGAAAGCAAACTAGTACAATAAAACACTATTATCTTTTTTCGATGCCCTGAATAGAACTTTTATTCAGGGCATCAGTTCTTTAAGAGAAGGTAACAAGCCATCAGGAAACATCTTATGATAAATTTTATTCATATTTGCAGAGAATTCTAGCCTGTTATGTCTCTATATGCTTACCAAGAAACGTATTACCTACATTGTATCTAATATCAACAAAGCATTGGCTTTTGAATGGGTAGTACAGTATTTGAGCAAAGATAAGTTTGAACTGAGTTTTATATTGCTTAATCCGGGAGATTCCGTACTGGAAAGTTTCCTTATCAAACATACGATACCTTTTATTCGCATTTCTTATCATGGTAAAAAAGATTTACCAGGAGCTATATCTCAGATTCGGCAATTCTTGAAGAAGAATCAAACAGAGGTAATACATTGTCACTTGTTTGATGCAAATGTTGCCGGACTCATTGCAGCCAGATTAACAGGAATAAAGAAACGCATCTTCACCCGTCATCATGCCACATTTCACCACCAATACTTTCCCCGTGCAGTTTGGTATGATCGCTTTATCAACCGGATGGCTTCAGATATTATAGCTATTAGCGAGAATGTAAGGCATGTACTAATTGAAAAAGAGAAGGTCAACCCTAACAAAATCACGTTAATACATCATGGTTTTGAACTGGAGAAGTTTAGAGAAACATCAGAAGAAAAAGTAAATAAGTTAAAGGATAGATATAAGACACTGGGTAAGTATCCTGTAATTGGAGTGATATCCAGGTATTTTGAATTAAAGGGTATCCAATATATTATTCCAGCATTTAAATCCCTGCTTAGTTCCTTTCCTAATGCACATCTGGTACTGGCTAATGCTACAGGAAATTATAAACAGGAAATTGAGCAGTTACTACAAACACTACCACCTGATAGCTATACAGAGGTTCCTTTTGAGGAAGATTTGTTTTCATTGTATCAGATCTTTGACATTTTTATTCATGTCCCTATCAACACAGACATTGAAGCGTTTGGACAAACCTATGTAGAAGCCCTGGCTGCAGGTATTCCTTCTGTTTTTACTCTTTCCGGAATAGCAACAGAATTTATTCAGGATGGTCAAAATGCATTAGTTGTTCCATTCAAAGATGCAAATTCTATCACGGAAGCATGTCTGAAAATTCTTAGCTCAGAAGATATCCACTCAAGATTAGTTAGTAATGGCCACAAGAGTGTTGTAGACAAATTTTCAATCCAACGAATGATTGCTCAACTTGAGAAGCTTTACCTATGCGAATAAAAATTATACTTTATACACTCTACATTTTCTGGATCCTTGCAGGAATCTTTCTTCTGGGAGTAATTTATTTTCTCTGGTTCAACGAGTATCAGAATGTATGTATTGTTATATGTAATTATCTGGGTAAATCTCATAAACTTGCAGAATTCCAACAGACCTATCTGACAATAGAGAGATTTCGTCTTATTCGATATGGATCTGTTGCAGGTCTAATCGGTTATTTATTTCTCTCTTATTTGTTTGTACAAAAATTACCCATATGGATTGCCTTTCTTTTGGATACAATCACTTTTGTTTCAAAATGTGCTCGATCAAAATGGAATCTGTTTTCCACAACTCACAAATGGATTGCCATTACTGTCATAACTCTTTTATCTCTTTTTAAACTTTATCAGATCATAACCATACCTATTTCATATGATGAGGCATGGACATATCTGAACTTTTCATCCAAACCTATTTTTGTTACGCTCACGTATTATCCCGCTCCTAACAACCACATTCTGTTTACCTTATTAACAGATATATTCTCTCATCTGCCTATTCCTACCCAAATAGCTCTCCGTTTACCAAACTGGTTTGTATTATTGTTAACAGGTTGGGTAAGCTTACTTATTCTTCGGGATTGGTTTTCCAGCAGCACTGCATTAGTAGGTATGTGCCTGTTTATGATATCTTATCCGGTACAGTTATATAGCTTACAGGCAAGAGGATATCTCTTGTATATTCTATTGGGAATGCTGGCATTTTATCTTACATATAAGATTATTACCAGATCTGACATCAGGCAGTATCAAGTTCCTTTTATTGTTGTCTGTGTCCTGGGATTCTATGTAATGCCTTCTTTTCTGTATGTAGCATTCTCATGTAGCGTCTCTATTCTATTCTTTCTGTTACAGGATCAGACGTGGAAAAAATGGAAGACTTTATTCGTAAGCTTTTTGTGGATTGTCATACTAACTGTTTGTCTGTATTTGCCGGTATTTCTTGTGAGTGGAGTAAAATCAGTATACGACAACCCATATGTAAAAAGATATGTCTTTACTGAAGCCCTGACTAAATTAATACCTCACTTACAAGCAACAGCCAACTGGCTCGTAGGATACTTTTCGAATTATAGCTACCTGCTTTTGATAGTTATAGTGATGGGTTTAGTGGTATATAGTATCAGTAGAAAATTCCAACCACTTACCATTATATCGCTGATATTCCTTGTCTGTCCTGCTGTTATTATAATGTTCCATAAAGCGATTCCTTTTGAGCGGACTTGGTCGTATTGCATATTTCCGGTAATTATAGGCTTATTAGTGTTGACAGAGCTATTAGTAACAAGAGCAACTTCTACTGTTGCATCCTGGACTAAAGCAGGAATCGGTTCATTAGCAATTATTTATTGTATATGGAACTTTGCCAGTACATATCCCAATATATATTCCTCAGATTTTTATGCCCGACAAATTGCAGGAAAATCGTTAGCTAAAAACTATCGTTCCTTTTATATTGATAATGATTATTTTGAAGTTCTGCTTTATTACTATTACACAACAAACCATCAGCCATATACTGTTGACAATGCACAGGTTGGGCAACAGCGGGATTCACAGAAGAAGTATGATTGTCTTATTTTGAGTCATTCAGAATTTCCTGTTGATAAATTACAATATGAAATAATGGATTATGGCTATCCATTACAAAAGGTTGTTTTCAGAAAATAAGCAGGACTACTTTACTTCTCAATCTCAAACATTCGTACATCGGTAGCCAATGAAGCAAAGATCTGGCGACTTCGTTCAGGACGGGCGTCTGTGATAAATAGCTGTCCAAATGTCTGATTCGTAATCATTTCAATGAGCTTATTGATCCGAAGGTCATCCAGCTTATCAAAGATGTCATCCAGCAATAAGAGAGGTTTTGAGCCTTTTTCTTTTTGCAGGATCTCAAACTGGGCCAACTTTAAGGCAATGACAAAAGACTTTTGCTGGCCCTGTGATCCAAATTTCTTTAGTGCATAACGACTTATCTCAAATACAAAATCATCTTTATGTACGCCTTTGGTTGTACGCTGCAACTGTAAATCCCGTTTCATAGCAAAGGAATAATCATATTTGAAGCTGCTTTCAAACAACTCCGATTCATAAATAAGATCTACCTCTTCACGGCTTTCGCTAATAAATGCATAGTATTTTTGTACCAGTGGCACAAAACTCTGGATAAACTGATGGCGTTTCTGATGTATAATATCTCCTAAAGGCAAAAGTTGGGTATCAAATGTTTCCAGAAGGTCTTTGTCAAAGTAGTTGCGTTCATAAAATTGTTTAAGCAAACTATTCCGGTGCTTCATTACACTGTTGTACTGCATCAAGGTATCCAGATACTTATGATCCAGTTGAGATAGCATATTATCAAAAAACTTGCGACGTAGCTCACTGGTATCCCGGATCAGATCTGTGTCATCAGGAGAGATAAGTACAACAGGGAATCTTCCAATATGCTCACTTAACCGCTCATAGGCCTTTTTATCCAGCATCACTACTTTTCGGCTTCCGATTTTCAGACTACAAGTTACCTGCTGCCCTCTGGCAGATGTCTCACCAGAAGATGTTTCTTTAAACACACCATCAATCATAAAAAACTCTGCACCATGCCGGATACATTGTGCATCTGTCTGACTAAAAGCACTTTTAGTTAGTGCCAACATATAAATGGCATCCAGCAGACTGGTTTTTCCACTACCATTTATACCAACTATACCGTTGACCGAAGGGCTAAGGGTAAGAGAGAGTTCTTCGTGATTCTTAAAATTAAGTAGCTGTATTCGCTCAAGGTACATATTCCAAACTATAGGTTCTGAGTCAGAAGAGATGTCCTGTACATCCCTGTTGCTGAATAGGTTTCCAAAATACTATCTTTTTCTTTATCCCACTTCTTCTGCTGTGCACTTTTGTCTTTTTTCTATCATCTTTCGCGTATAAACATTTTTTGTGTATTTTCGCAGGGCTATTGGAAATCGGTGTCAGGTTTCCACAAAAAGCCTCTATTTCTCCTGAAATACCCTTTTTTAAAACAGTGTACCAAATTACCTGCTTTAAACTAGTAAAGGAGTGATTCCATTTAGTTAGTAATTTGCACAATTTGCTCATCTACTTATTTATTAAATATGGCAGTTAAAGAAACAAAGGCAGCGAAAGCTAAAACAAACGAAGCATCCAAGAAAAAAGACCCTTTGGCAACAGTAAGTGAAGGGGCTGCAAAAGCAAAAAGCAATGGTGCAAAAAAAGCAAAAGCGTCATACCCTCGGGAAACATATATGTACTGGTATGAAAGCATGCAGTTGATGCGGAAGTTTGAAGAAAAAGCAGGACAGTTGTACGGACAACAAAAGATTCGTGGATTTTGTCATTTGTATATTGGTCAGGAAGCATGTGCGGCAGGAGCAGTATCTGCTTTAGAAAAAGGAGACAAATACATTACAGCATATCGTGACCATGCTCATCCGCTGGCACTGGGAACAAGCCCTAATGCAGTAATGGCGGAGTTGTTTGCAAAGGCTACTGGTATTTCTAAAGGAAAAGGTGGTTCTATGCACATATTTGATAAAAGTGTAGGATTTGTGGGTGGACATGGTATTGTAGGTGGACAGATTCCTTTAGGCGCAGGTATTGCATTTGCAGAAAAATATCAGGGAACTAAAAACCTGTGTATCTGCTATATGGGAGATGGTGCTGTACGTCAGGGGGCTTTGCATGAGGCCTTTAACATGGCAATGTTGTGGAAATTACCTGTTATTTTCTGTATTGAAAATAATGGATATGCAATGGGTACTTCTGTATCCCGTACTTCTAATGTAACAGATCTTTACACATTGGGTGAAGCCTATGATATGCCGGCTGAGCCAGTAAACGGTATGGATGTAGAAGCTGTACATGATGCGATTTCCCGTGCTGCTGATCGTGCCCGTAATGGCGAAGGTCCAACCTTACTGGAACTACGTACATATCGTTACAAAGGACACTCCATGTCTGATCCTCAGAAATACCGTACACGTGAAGAAGTAGAACAGTGGCGCTTACAAGATCCAATCGAACTGGTAAAGAAAACCATTCTGGATAACAAAATGGCAACTGAAGAAGATTTGAATGCTATTGATGAGAAGATCAAAGAACAGGTAGACGAATCCGTACGTTTTGCAGAAGAGTCACCCTATCCGGATCCATCTGAAGCATTTAAAGATGTATATGCAGAACCAAACTATCCATTTATAATGGACTAAGAATATAATAGTTGGGTTAAGAATCAAAAAGCCTCCATTTCTGGAGGCTTTTTTACTTTATTACCTGTTGCTAATTCATTTTCTTACCAGCTCTACCCGAACCAGAAGTATTTTTAGCAATTACATTTTTAGAAACAGCATTAATTCCTTTTTTAGGAGTGATACACAAAGATAATCTATTGTCAGCATTGGCAATTACAGGCATAGGCGCTTTCTGTGGCATCCCTATTACTGGATTCTTGCTAAAGAACCCAAAGGGCATCAGAGAGAAACTAAGTCTGTGTTCATTCATAATAGGCCACTCTTCAGGACGTACGATATGCGTAACACCCATGTTGTACCATAATACCAGATCCTGATTTTCAAGACTTCGGTCAGCGGCTGACCATGCAGGCAAACCATCCTTAGCCCCTTTGGTGATAGGATAATCACCCGCCGGAAACTGCTCACCATCTTTATACTGAGTTACCCATAACTGATGATCCAGGAAATCACCCATCTTGTGTGCAGGTGCAGAAGGGTCAGACATCATTTTGGCATTGTGTCCAGGCATCAGCACATAGGCAGACGGATGTCCCAGTCCATTATTTGTTTGTGAGTTCGCAATCATCCAATGACGATTACTAGTCATATTCACATCCCGCTGAGCCTCTTTTTCTGTTACAAATCGTGTCATTTGAGTAATAAAAGTATTACGGTATGGGCTACCTTGTGTTACAGGTACAGGCACTACATTCATTTCCTCAATATTATTATTGGTAGCTCCATCTACGTCCATATCCAAACGGAAGCAGAAGAAATGTTGATGGTTAACAGCCTCTGCATGAGGAGTAACCATAGTGCCATAATAATTGCCTTCATAGGTCTCATCTCCACTACCAGGTAAATCTACCGTACGATGTACACTTCTGATAGCAACTACTCCTGTTAATTCAGTTTCTACTTTGATTTCCCCATCCTCCTTCAGAATCCACTTAAAAGCATAATCATAGTTGCCAATACGAGTAAAATATTTGGTTACCAGCTCTCTTGCTCCCCGTGTAAACTTGCCATGTCTTGCCAATGTACCTCCACTTTGCTCGTATACAGCCACAGCACTATCCAACATCATAGGTTCTCCCTTCTCATTATGATAGTAAGCAGGAAATAACACGGCATTCTCCGGAACATCGCCCAGATGCATAGGCTTCATCTCCTTTTTGTCAGCCTGTTGCCCCATACGATAAACACCGCCATCAAAGTAATTATTGCTAGCCATATAGGAATCAGGTGATCCATAAGGTACATACATTTCTGCCATAGATCCCCGATACATCACAGGCCGCCATCGTCCATTGTCATTGTAACGAACGTCATACATAACCAATCCTTCGCGATTATGTATACCAATCCGAAATGCCCATTTCTGTCCAACAATTTTGTATCCTTCGGTTGTAAATCCTACCCCATCAGGCTGCTGAATTTTGAGTGGCTTATCTGGCATAAAGCTTACGACTGCCGAATCTGCATTAAAATAACCAATATCTGTTGGTTTATCGTACTTCCCTTCTTCATCTACAAGCTTGATGATTTTCCTTGCTGTCATATCTACAAATGCATACAAACCTGCAATGGGTAAAGAACTGAATTTCTTATTCTTATAGCTGGGAATAGCAATCAACTCTCGGTGTCCTTCTGTACCCACTCCGAGTTCACCTACAAACTGTCCCCAGCATTTAATAGAATCCGGATGGATATTTCTTTTCTTTAAGGCTGCGACCCAGCTTGTATCGTTTCTCACGATATCTTTTATAATAGAATCCTTGTCAAAAGCTCCTGGCTCTACTCCTTTCACCTCATTTAGTGATAGTACTTTCTTATCTGTCAGATCTATTACTGCTTCCATAACCTTATTCTGATCATATTGATACAAGGAAGCAAAAGCTTCTCGCTTGAAACTCTTGCCAGCTTCATAAGCCAATACATCTGATTTGGAAGGTTCTTTCAGGTTAATAAGGAAGAAAAGATAGTTTGTATCTACTTTGCCGGAAGCCAGCAGAATTGCTTTGACCGATTTAATTTCGTTTGTATCCAAAGGGTCTAGTGGATGTTTAAATACCTCATCCACAACAAAAGGTGTTCCATTAGCAATCTCTGTTTTTTTGCTGGTGCAGTTCCATACCAGCACAGCTATTACCAACAAGAGGCTGATTTTAGCCAATGAATGAAAGATAGAAGAATAGGCTTGGTGTACCATGACTGAATAGATAAGTGATTGGTTAAAGGTTAAAAATCAGAAAGAGAAATTATTCTTTATCCCACCATATCCGGATGTCCATAAGATCAGGTCCCTGGCGGGCAACTGCAGCATCGTAATTGGTTTGGTTAAGACTCGACTCAGATTGTGGATAGCCTCTTCGTCTGGGAATAGCACGGTTTTGTACAGCATCAGGAGCAACTACCAGTTCAGGGTATCCCAGCCGTCGCCATTCAGACCAGGTTTCCACTCCCTGCATATACAGAGCCAGCCACTTTTGTTCTCCAATAGACTTCTGAAAAGTTATCTTATTAAATGCGATAGCAGGTTGTGCCAGGTAACTTGTTATGGCACTATCTGTTACACCCCAGTATTGCATAGAAGCCGTAATGGCAGATTTGTATAAAGCTTCGGCATCTTCATTGATCCAGCCACGTGCAGCTGCTTCCGCTTTATTAAATAATACTTCTGAATAGGTAAGTAAAATAGCAGGAGAGGTAGCTTGTCTGACCTTATCTCCAGGCAGAGAAACATTTGACGCTCCATAGCTACCGGCAACAGCAGCCGTGACACCATAAGGCATCCCAACAAACTTCCCACTATTTTCAGCTGGATTGGCATAGATTGCAAGTCGGGGATCTGATAAGCTGGTCAGCTTGCCAATCATTGTTGTGGTAATCGCAAATTCAGGCGCACCATAATCATATTGTTGTTGCCATGGATTATTATTCGGAGCTGCAGTCAGATAGAGATACAACGCATTATCATCATTGGATGTAAAAACACCTTTGCTTATCGCTTCCTGCACTGCTGTCTTCGCCAGAGCAGGAGCAACCTTAGACATACGTATACCCAAACGTAGTTTCAGTGATTGGGCAAAAAGCTTCCATTTATCAATGCTCCCATTAAAAATGATATCTCCCGATATATCACCATCCACAAACTGATCTGTAGATTCATCAAGCTCTTTAATCAGATCGGCATAGATAGACTCTTGTGTATCATATTGAGGAGAATAGTTTGTATCACCCTGTAACGCTTCACTGTAAGGTACATCACCCCATATATCTGTGATATTCTGAAATACCCATGCTTTCAGAATACGAGCAATAGCAATCTGATTTTCATTAGGCCCTGACTTAGCAGCTTCATATTTGGTTGTTTCGTCGGTATTAAGTCGAATAATTTCAGTCAGATCCTGTAATCCGCCACTGTAGAATGTACTGAAATCTTCCCTGATTTCCTGATATCGGTCTGTCTCTGTGTAGAGAGTAGCTGACCAATGCTGCATATATCGACGGGGAGTAACATCAATTCCCCAATCACTATTACGCCCCATTAATTCAGTGACAACACTGCGCTGAGCACTTGTCAACAAATAGGCTGTTGGTACGGTTGAGGGGTTGTTAGGATCATTATTGACAGAATCAAAACCCTTTTCGCAGGCAGAAAGAAACAATAACAGACCTGTCAGAAAGAATATATAGGAAAATTTCTTCATATAGGATCGTTTTAGCTATTTGGAACTTTTGTGTTTCAGAGTTTTACATTGAGGTTAAAACCAATAGACCGTACACTGGGTAATTGATTTTCTTCCATTCCCTGAATATTCCCAGAACCCAGTGCCCCTTCCGGGTCAATGTGAGGAACATTCTTAAACAGAATGGCTACATTGCGGGCTACTAAAGCAAAAGTGACAGATTGGATAGGTGTTTTCTGAAACCATCGACCGGGTAATACATAACCCAGACGCATTTCACGAAGCTTTACGAAACTGGCATCATATGTATGTGCTTCTTCAATATCTGAGACATATTTATAATAATCCTGTGCTTCTATATATGTACTATTTGGAGTACCATCTTCCAGTACTCCTTGAGAAAGTACTCCCCCACCTTCGCTAACCGGATTACGCTTCGGATTTCCATTAACATTAGTGCCAACGGTTTCAATCGTTAAACCGGAATATTGTCCAAGAGAACTGGTACGCGAATAGATGCGTCCTCCCTTCTGAAAATCAATTAGTGTACTAAAGCTGATGCCTTTATATGAGAATGTATTGCTGAAGCCCCCTGTAAAATCGGCCAGTACGCTACCCAATACCTTATTTTGGGCAAAAATGTAGTATCCATTTTCATCTACCAGACGACGTCCCTGTATATCTGTAGCAAATCCATCTCCTGTCAACACCCCATAAGGTTGCCCCACCTGTGCATTGATATTGATCAAACCGTACCCTGAGTTGAGAAGATAGTTTGTCTGTCCTACAGCCAGTTCTACAATCTTATTTCTGTTACGGGACCAGTTTATGCCTACATCCCAGGTAAAACCGCCTGGTGTTTCAACAGGTGTACCGGATACTGCTACTTCAATACCGTTATTACGAACTTCACCGGCATTGATAATGGTATAGCTGAATCCACTGGTAGAGGATACAGGCAGACGTAAGATCTGATTGGTTGAGATATTATTGTAATAGGTGAAGTCCAGACTTAGCCGATTTCCCAGAAATTTGGTCTCCAAACCTACTTCATACGAGGTACTGATCTCTGGTTTCAATCTGGAGTTATTGCGAATATCCGGAACATAATAGACGGGCTGACTTCCATAATTGTCAGTAGGTGAATAACGGGTTTCCAATCGGTATGGATCTGTATCGCTACCAACCTGTGCCCAACCAGCCCGAATTTTGCCAAAAGAAAGCCAGCGTAAATTTTGCATTAGTTCGGAGAAGACTAAACTGGTAGATACAGATGGGTAGAAATAAGAGCGATTACCGGTTGGCAAAGTCGAAGACCAGTCATTACGACCAGTTACATCCACAAAGATCAATTCTCTAAAACCCAAACTAGCACTTGCATATATACTGTTAACAGATCGCCTGGAAGAATAGTCATCAATCAGAGCCGGATCTGTTGAGGCTTTCAGATTAAAAAAGTTAGTAGCACTCAAACCACCTCTGGTACGTCCATAATTACGTTTTAATAACTGACGACGTGCATTAGCACCTGCAGTCACAGATAGTGAGAATTGCTGGCTTATTTGTTTCTGATATTGCAGCAACAACTCATAATTGGTTTCATCAACTTTGTTTATCTCCTGTTCATACGCAGTCTGATAGATGTATCCTTCCGCCAGGCGATCCTCTCTGAAATCGTTATAGAAGTCCTTGCGCAGAAATCCGCTGATAGACAAATGATCTGTTAACTGGTAAGACAACGATACATTGCCAAATACTCTTTCCCGACTGTCTGAACTATAGTTTTCATATAAAACAAAGTATGGGTTATTCCAGTAGTAGGGGTCTGTATCTGTAGGATAGCTGATGTTCCAGTTACGGATTGTGCCATCCGCGAAACGATAATTTTTCATGTCTGCCAGATCCAGTTGTCGCTCAAACCAGGTATTAAAAGCAATAGGCAATACACTGCTCTCATTCCAGCTTCCAACAGGTGGCCGCCCCTTAGCTTCATTCTTTACATAGTTAAATTTGATCCCTGCAGATAGTTTATTGTCAAACTTGGTATTCCCACTAAATCCAACATTGTTTCTCTTCAGGCTACTATTGGGATAGGTACCTGTCTGACTCATATTGGTGAACGACAACCGAAAATCAGATTTATCATTGGAACTGGCTAGTGAAATACTATTGGTACGGGTAATTCCTGTCTGATAGAAGTTTTTTATATTATCAGGATGGGCAACCCAAGGGGTCATCTGTCCAAAACGTGAATCCTGTGGATACCAGCTATACCATTGCCGCACTAGTTGACCATCCAGACGTGGCCCCCAGCTTTCATCTGCTGCATTATTGACAAAAGGTTGTCCGTCAAAAGCGGCATACTCTTCTGTATCCGTATCAGGGTTGTAAGAATAGGTATCGAAGAACTGTTTATAACCACCTCCATATTCATTCTGATAGTGAGGCAATACATATACTTTGTCAAAAGTGAGCGTATTATTGAAAGAAACTCCAATTCCTTTTTGCCCTTTTCCACCTTTAGTGGTAATCATAATAACCCCATTGGATGCCCGTGAGCCATATAAGGCAGAAGCACTTGGTCCTTTCAATACCGAAATAGACTCAATATCATCCGGGTTTAGATCCTGAATGGCATTTCCAAAATCCCGACCTCCTCCTTCTCCACCCTGTACAGCATCTGTATTGAAGTTGGAATTGTCTACAGGTGTACCATCTACCACAAATAAAGGCTGATTATTTCCATCGATAGATCGTATTCCCCGAATAATAATACGAGACGATCCCCCTATATTGCCGGAAGCTCCTGTAATCTGTACACCAGCAATCTTTCCTGTAAGCGCATTAACAAAGTTGGTTTCTCTGGCCTGTTCCATACTCTTGGCATCTATTTTCTGCAAGGAGTATCCCAGTGACTTTTCCTCCCTTTTAATACCAAGTGCAGTGACAACTACTTCCGAAAGTGCCTGATTATCTGGTAGCATAAACAAATCCATAACAGACTTATTGCCAATCGCGATCTCCTGAGTTTTATAGCCAATAGAAGAAAATATCAGTGAACCACCATTTGCAGGGACTTTTAATGTATAGATACCTTCTCCATTGGTGGTAGTTCCTGTTGTTGTTCCCTTGAGTACTACATTTACTCCAGGCACTACTGTATTATGCTCCTGATCTGTTATTTTACCTGAAATCGTTCGTTCCTGTGCATTTACAGAAAAATAAAGCCAAAACAATCCCAGGAAAAGAAAGAGTAGTTTTCTTTTCATAAGGTTAGGTTAAGTATGGTTTAAGACAAACTGGTAAAATGGAATAGTGGGTCTATATAACCCACTATACAGGTACGTTCAACCTGTCTGAATGAGAATCGCGATCCCTGGATTCTCTTCATTATCTTTCGTATAGTTTATTCAGAAAGGAAACCCCTCTGAAAAGCTAGACAGACCGAATATCTTTGTATATAAGGTATTGACTTAGTGAATGCTGGTTGCTGGCGAAGAAAATATTAGAGTACAACCTATCTGAATCTTTTTCCATTTGCGGCTACCGGAAAAAGTCAGACCTGAAATAAAAATGATACTAAATGACTGAAACGAAAGTAATAAAAAACAATAAATAGACAAAATTTAATTAGCATTTTTTAAACATACACAAATCATAATTCTAAAAATGCACGAAAAAGTAGAATAACATATCAGCCAAACAAGTAAACACAAAATTAATTATAAAAAATGTTCAATCTGATAATTTAACTAGGTATGTAACTTTCGCTCCGATATATGCGATTAATTCATAAACTTTGTTGAGTCTTTTAGAAGTAAATCAGAGATAGAAGACTCTGTTTTCGACTTTTGAAAGAATAAACTATCAGATAAGCATTTGATAAATTATCTATATCTTTTTAGTCATTGAAAAAACTTATTCTTCTTTCCAAGCTTATTCATCAGATGGGCTGGAGAGCTTTTCTATTTCGTGTTTCCTATGAAGTAAAGAAACGCAGTGGATGGCTGCAAAGAACTTTTCCAACAAATGTTCCCTTTACTGCATTCACTACACTGGAAGGCTGGCAAGGCCAACCTGTACATTTTTTCTTTCCTTCCAGAGAAGCATTAACACAAATAAAAAACGATTCCGTTTTAGATGAGAATACACTGGAATCGCTTTCGGTAGAGAATGAATTAATCAATACAGGTCATATTCCTTTTTTTAATGCAAGTTTCCAATATCTGGGGAAGGACTATAACTGGTTGACTCATCCAGAGACAAAATACCAATACTCACCTATACAACACTGGTCTACCATACGGGAACTTGACCCTAAGATTGGCGATATCAAGTTTGTATGGGAAAAATCACGCTTTGCCTACTTGTATCCTGTGATCCGATATGATTTTCATACACAGACAGATCGGGCAGCCTTTGTTTTCCATGAAATAGAAGACTGGATTGAAAAAAATCCTCTGAACTGTGGTCCTAACTATGTATGTAGTCAGGAAACTTCTCTACGGATTCTAAACTGGACGTTTGCTCTTCATTATTATAAAAACTCTCCTGAACTTACCGAAGATCGGTTTCAAACGATTATCCATTCCATTTACTGGCAAGCTCAGCATGTAGCAGCGAACATTAATTTTTCTAGGATTGCAGTACGGAATAATCACGCCATCACAGAATGTCTGGGATTATATCTGGTAGGCTTGTTGTACCCCTTTTTTCCAGAAAGTGCAGAGTGGAAAAAAAATGGAAAACAGTGGCTTACAGAAGAAGGTTTATATCAGATCTATGAAGATGGATCGTACTTGCAGTTCTCCATGAACTATCATCGGGTAACAATGCAACTGTTTACCTGGGCATTTATTATGGCAGAACGCAATGGAGATCGTTTTGAGGATAAACTGTATGATAGAGTATATAAATCGCTGAATCTTTTATACCAACATCAGGATAATGTTACCGGGCATTTACCCAACTACGGAGCCAATGATGGCGCATTATTCTTCAGACTCAATTCATGTACCTATCGAGATTATCGTCCTCAGTTAAATGCCCTGTACTACTTCTTCCATCAAAAGCCTTTGTATACGAATGGTATCTGGAATGAAGATGTATTCTGGTATGGACTCCAAGTACAGAGAAAACAAACATTTTCTTTTCCTGCATTTCCCAAAGACCAAAGTTTTGCATCGCCATTGGTTCTGGACAAAAATTCTGGCAGACAAACAGGCTTCTTTGTACTACGTGATCCTGACAAGTTTGTATCTGTTCGGTGTGGTAATCACCCTGACCGTCCATCACAAGCGGATAATCTACATGTAGATATTTGGTATAAGGGTATTAATCTGATGCGAGATGCAGGATCTTATAAGTACAATACAGAACCAGGCTTGCTAAAATATTTTATGGGAACAGCCTCTCACAATACCATTCAGTTAGGCGATCAAGATCAGATGTTAAAAGGAGGACGCTTTATATGGTATTACTGGAGTCAGTCTGCAGGAGCAACGTTAACAGACCAAGGAGATCGTATTGTATTTGAAGGGAAAGTACATGTATATCAACAAGTTCATTCAAAGATTTTTCACCATCGTAAAATCGTCCAGTATAAGAATGAACTTCGTTGGGAGATAGAAGATACCTTACTGTTGCCAGAAGAGATCCAACAGAAGAATCGACCCGTATATCAGCGTTGGCATCCACATCCGGATTTTGAAGCTCAGGGTTGGAAGATTGCGAGTGAAGATAAGAATGGAAATTCTATCGTTCTCCAAACCAAAGATGGCTGGTATTCTTCTTTTTACGGAGTCAAAGAACCCATAACTGAATGGTATTACGAAAACAAAGAAGGTTATTTCAAGACAACTATTTTTTGTGCAAAGTCCTAATCCTCTGCCCAGGATTAGGCTTTTTGTCTAACAGGATTATATTATCCCTCTCTTGAGATAATCTCTTACCGCATCAGGAGAAGTGCCTACCTTGTTAACAGCCATTTGCAACTTCTCGGAGTTACACCTCAATTCTACACACCACTTGATGACTTGCCAGGTGTTGGATAGATCAATATCACTTGAAATGAATGGGCGAATTTTGTTCATAGCTTTTTTCATGATTGATAACACCTCGTTTTTCTAGATTAAAAATGAGCATCAAACAAGCACATTTTCAATGCCTTGTCAATACCCCTAAAGGGGTATTTTCTTATTTCTACCTTATTAAAGCGGTATTATCCAACATCTAGTTATTACTCTCAGTCGATAACCCTAAAAAACATTGTACTTTGTAATCCTCTCATAGAATATTTCCAATAATTCTATCTATACTTGTATCTATCGAAATAGATGTAATCCGTTACTATTCACTTTTCAATCTTTATTGCATTACCTGAATTATGGAAAAGAAACTTCGTTCTCAGCAGTGGTTTGGAAAAAAAGGCAAAGATGGTTTTATATACCGGGCCTGGATGAAAAATCAGGGTATCCCACATGATGAATTTGAAGGCAAACCTGTAATTGGCATCTGTAATACCTGGTCTGAGTTAACCCCATGTAATGGACATTTTCGGGAGTTGGCAGAATCTATTAAAAAAGGAGTATGGGAAGCAGGCGGTTTTCCTCTAGAATTTCCAGTAACCTCATTGGGAGAAACGCTGATTAAACCAACGGCTATGCTTTACCGGAACCTAGCTAGTATGGATGTAGAAGAATCCATTCGTGCCAATCCAATAGATGGTGTGGTACTTATGTGTGGTTGTGATAAGACTACTCCTTCCCTGATTATGGGTGCTTGTAGTGTAGATATCCCCACATTGGTAATATCAGGAGGGCCTATGATGAAAGGTCGCTGGAGAGGTAAATATATTGGAACTTCGGATGTATGGCATATGGCCGAACAGTACAAAACCGGAGATCTGTCGCAGGAAGAGTTTGTTGAAGCAGAAGCTTGTATGGCTCGTACACCAGGGCACTGTGCTGTAATGGGTACAGCCTCTACAATGGCATCCATGGTTGAGGCGCTGGGTTTATCTCTGCCAAATAATGCATCCATTCCAGCAGCAGACTCCCGCAGAAAGGTATTGGCACATCTTTCCGGAAGACGTATTGTAGATATGGTTCGTGAAGAGATGTATCTGTCTAAGATACTTACCCGCGAAGCATTTGAAAATGCCATTATTGTCAATGCAGCTATCGGCGGTTCAACCAACTTTGTGATACACCTACTGGCAATTGCCGGACGTATTGGAGTAGACTTAAAACTGGATGACTTTGATGCATTATCACATGATATCCCATTGATTGCAAATATCCAACCTTCAGGAGAACATTTTATGGAGGACCTGTATTATTCAGGGGGACTCCCTGCGGTGATTAAAGAGCTGGAATCACTGATTCGAAAAGATGCACTGACAGTGAATGGAAAAACAATGTGGGAAAATTGTAACGCAGCCCCTTGCTACGATCGGGATGTAGTTGGCACATTGGAAAATCCTTTTAAACCTCAGTCAGGAATGGCTGTAGTAAAAGGGAACCTGGCAATCAATGGAGCTGTAATTAAACCATCGGCTGCCACTCCTGCCCTGATGACGCATCGGGGCAAAGCCGTAGTGTTCGAAAATATAGAGGACTATCATGCTCGTGTAGACGATCCTAATCTGGACATTGATGCAAACTCGATTATGGTGTTAAAAAACGTAGGTCCCAAAGGTTATCCGGGTATGGCAGAAGTAGGCAATATGACTCTACCCAAGAAGCTACTCGAACAAGGCGTCACAGATATGGTACGCATTTCGGATGGTCGCATGAGTGGTACAGGATATGGTACCGTTGTATTACATGTGTCGCCGGAAGCTTCGGCAGGTGGTACCCTAGCACTGGTGCAAAATGGAGATTGGATCTCACTGGATGTACCAAACCGTAGCCTCCATCTGGAAGTATCTGATGAGGAACTGGCAGAACGCCGTCGGGAATGGGAATCGCAATTGCGTGCTCAACCACCTCGCGGCTACGTAAATCTGTATATCCAGCATGTAGAACAGGCCCATTTGGGAGCAGATATGGATTTTCTGAAAGGCAAATCGGGTAGTGTGGTTACACGCGATTCTCATTAATCTGTATCATCAAATAGTCAACCACTTTAGATTAATCTCTCTTATGCTGGTTCGTATTGTACGTATGACATTCCAGACAGATAAGGTTGCAGACTTCCATACTATTTTCCGGCAGTCGCAACCTGTCATTCGCAGTTTTCCGGGCTGCTTACATGTGGAGTTATTGCAGGATACAGCCAACCCGCTTAGTTATAGCACATTGAGTCACTGGGAAAATGCGGCAGCACTGGAAGCTTACAGGCAATCTGATTTTTTTAGAGAAACCTGGAGCAAGACAAAAGCACTATTTTCAGACAAACCTCTTGCATTTTCGTTACACCCGATTACAATAACCTGAAATATAGGTGGGCAGTAATTATTGCCCACTATTTTCCTCTTCCTTAAAATCCAGCTTGTAGATATGGCCGTATTCATAAAAGATATCTTCTGGACGTATTTGCAGGTCTTTCACAATACCTTCCCGGATGTCATACACCCAGCCATGCACCCGTAACCGGGCATTGGAACTCCAGGCTTTTTGTACAACAGAGGTTTTATGGATATTATAGACCTGCTCGCGAATATTTAATTCTACCATCCGTTTAAACTTCTCATCCGGCTCAGTAATAGCATCAAGTTCTGCCCTATGCAGTCGGTATACATCTTTGATATTTAGCAGCCACTTGTCTATCAAGCCATGATAGGTATTTTCCAGTGCAGCTTTTACGCCACCACAGCCATAATGTCCACAGACAATAATATGTTCTACTTTCAGTACTTCCACTGCATACTGCAACACAGACATAAAATTTAAGTCTGTGTTTACTACCAGATTAGCTACATTTCTGTGAATAAACATTTCGCCAGGTTGTGTGCCCGTTATTTCATTGGGATGCACCCGACTATCGGAACAGCTGATAAAGAAGAACCTAGGCTGCTGGCCTTTAGCCATATCTTCAAAAAAGTCAGGGTCCATATTCAACTTTTCGGCAACCCATTTTTTATTATTCACCAATAACTGCTGATATGTATTCTGAACATGGATATGCTCATGATTGTGATTTTCAGGAAGCTTTATATTATATGTCCGATTAATCTGGTTCACAAAGCCTAGTGTGATATTTTTAGCTTTGGCAGTTTCCTGAAAATCTTTGATTACCTCCAATACATCATGATCAATAAAAGTAGACTTTGTCCCATCAATCTCAACAGTACTGTTATCGGGCAGATTTTCCAGAATCTCGGCAATACTGGCTTTATTCAAAAATGAAACATGCTCGCTCAAATCAATATGTATATGTCTGTTTTTCTGATTGATCTTTGTTGTCAGAAAATACGAAGTTTTCAGATTCTCTCTCAGAATAAAAAAGATACCTACAATCATACCAATACCAATTCCTATTAGCAGATCAGTAAAAATAACGGCTACCACTGTCACAACAAAAGGCAGGAATTGGGATAATCCCAGTTTATACATTTCCTGAAAGATTTCCCATTTAGCCAGCTTATATCCTACAAAAATGAGAATGACAGCCAATGAAGCTAATGGAATGTAGTTCATGAACCGGGCAAAGAACAAAACACTCAGCAAAAGAAGTACTCCGTGAATAATAGCTGATAACTTGGATTTGGCTCCTGATAAGATATTGGTGGAGCTACGAACAATAACTGATGTAACCGGAATCCCACCAATGAGTCCAGCCACTAAATTTCCTACTCCTTGCGCCTTTAACTCTCGATTGGCAGGGGTACGTCGTTTGAGAGGATCTAGCTTATCTGTTGCTTCTATATTTAGAAGAGTTTCCAGGCTGGCAACAATAGCAATTGTAATAGCAGTAATATATACTTTGGGATTAGCTATTTGTGAGAAGTCCGGAAATACTAGCAGATTTGGCACATCCTGCAAACCTTTGATCACAGGTAAACTTACCATGTGAAGGGGTTGAAGAGCTAAAGCAGGAATATATACTGAAAAAATAATATTAAGCATTGTCCCAACAAGAACCACTACCAAAGAGGCAGGAATAAACTGCAGACTACGTATGCGTTTTCCCAGTATGTCCCAGGAAAGCAAGGCTACAATGGAAACAATACTAATCAGCACCGCACCAAACTGGGGGTCGCCAATGGCATTCGCAATTTCAGTAAGCGTATTCTCACCATCCAGCTGAAAAAATTCAAATTCACCTTCTGCATCCTTGTCATCACCTAATGCATGTGGAATTTGTTTCAGGATCAGGATAATCCCAATTGCAGCAAGCATCCCCCTGATAACAGCACTGGGAAAGAATAAACTAATGACTCCTGCACGAAGAAAACCCAGTATAATTTGTAAAATGCCTGCAATAACCACTGCCAGTAGAAATGTTTCAAAATGATTATCGACTCTGTGTATACCGCTTAATACAATAACAGTAAGTCCAGCAGCAGGTCCGCTAATGCTCAGGGAAGATCCACTCAGTGAACCAACCACAAGACCGCCAATAATTCCGGAGAGAATCCCTGAGAACAAGGGGGCTCCAGAAGCAAGCGCGATCCCTAAACACAATGGTAATGCAACTAAAAATACGACTAATCCTGAACGGAAGTCGTCCCTGAAATGTGCGAACAAATCAGGTGCACCTGCTTGATTATTTTTCATTTGACCGGGGATAAGTAATTAGTCAAATTTACAAGAAAAAATAGGCTAAAACCAAGCTTAATGATGAAAGGATGACTAGTCTTTCGAAAGAAAGAAGAAAGGCACTTTCACACAGAAAATGAACAACTTACATTTCATTTAACACCATTCAGTCTATCTAAACATTTGCTGAATGTCAGACTGTATGTCAAACAAATCACTCATAGTATATAATCCAACAGAAGCTGTTAAATGTTCGTTTTCAGGTGCGCTTTCAATACATGCACCAATCAACTGAATCTGATTAGCCAGATCTGGCATATACTTCATTCCATAGATAGCAAAACGGGCAATTCTTTCTTTGCCATCATTGTATCTTTGCCCTTTTGCTTTTCGATTATATAAGTCCTGAACTGTAGGAATGCTATCAAACTCTCCTTCATAGAATTCAATAATTGGCGCTTCGTTGGGTCCTGTTAGATTGTGTATATATGCCGCATAAAACTTCCTCTCAAGTTGTATAGACACGACATCTTTGGGTCTGTAGAAGGTGATACTATCAGGCATTGCAGGTTTTCGCTTCAAAGCTACAGGTGAACCGCTTATCAGTTTCTTAATCTCTTCTGACTTTCTGAAAAAATCATCACTCAATACAACCTCCTGATTGAGTTGATCAATCGCCCGGATAGCATGCTGGGTCAGTAGTGTATCCGCAAAACCATACTTATGGAGTATAACGGCTAAAGCAAGAACAGCCTTCTGCTTATAATGTTCTGATACTTCTTTGCTATCAGCATGCAGTATACAATTCCAGCGCAATAAAAGCTTTGGGAGAATATAGGCAAGATGACTTTGTTGGTTTCCCTGTTTATCATAAGCCATGGCATACCAGGTTAGCCTTGAAATGTCATCGTCAATAGATTGTACCAGATATTTAGCTGCTAGTTTGTCTAGGATTTGCTGATGTGTCATACTAATTTTATTTACTTTCCTTCAAGTCCAAAGAAGAGTGGTTCTTTTAAATTAAATATGGGGATGGCAAAAGTATCAATTCTTTTGACAGCACAACTTTCTATTGATGCAAAACAGCTGACAATAATCAGCAATCTGATATGCTAAAAAGATGATCAGAATTCCGATAGTTTGAAAAAACAACCGAAACTCCAGTGAAACAAAACTTTGAACTAAATTCCGGTCAAACTCAAAAGTGACCATTATTCGAATAGTTGCATGAAAATGATCGGTATTCCAGTCAAACGCAAAAATGATTTGCATAATGGTCAAAAACACTTTTTATTAACAACCTATATCCTATTGCTAAGTAGCTCCCTCTGAACAGAATTCCGATCATTTTGTAAAGTCCTCCGAATAAAAAAATATCCATGCTGTTCAGAACAGCATGGATACAAACTAAGTATGAATATGCTAACTATTTTATCAGGACAAGGATGCCAGACGAATGCTTACTGCATTTTTATGAGCCATTAGTTCTTCTGCTTCTGCCATCTGTTCTACGATTGGTCCTACCTGCTGAATACCACTGGCTGTAATCTGCTGAAAAGTAATCTTTTTCACAAAGCTGTCTACCGACACGCCACTGTATGCACGGGCATATCCATTGGTAGGTAGTGTATGGTTGGTACCAGACGCATAATCTCCTGCTGCTTCGGGTGTATAGTGTCCCATAAATACAGAACCGGCATTGGTTACCAGTGGAGCAAGGATTTCAGCCCGGTCTGTTGCCAGAATCAGGTGTTCAGCGGCATACTGATTGAGTAACTCAATCGCTTCAGCTTCATCCTTTACCAGAATAGCTTTGCTGTGTTGCAGTGTTTGTGCTGCCATTGCCATTCGGGGAAGTTGTTTTACTTGCTCTTCTATCTGCTTCTGAGCCTCCTGAATTAATTTTTCACTCACAGACACCAGAAATACGTGGCTGTCTACCCCATGTTCGGCCTGAGAGAGTAAATCAGCAGCCACAAAGGCAGGATTAGCCGTATCATCTGCATATACAGCCACCTCAGATGGTCCCGCAGGCATATCAATAGAGATACCTTCCTGAGAAACGATCTGTTTGGCAGCAGTAACATACTGATTTCCCGGACCGAATATCTTGTATACTTTTGGTACTGACTGTGTACCGTAGGCCATAGCACCAATAGCCTGTGCCCCTCCTACCTTAAAAATTTTATGGATACCAACCAGATGGGCAGTATACAAAATGGCAGGATGCACTTTTCCTTCTTTATTAGCAGGGGTGCAAAGTACTACCTCTTTGCATCCAGCTATCTGAGCAGGAACACCCAACATCAATACAGTTGAAAACAAAGGTGCTGTACCTCCAGGTATATATAGGCCTACTTTATCAATTGCCACACTTTTACGCCAGCAAGTTACTCCTGGCATAGTTTCGATAGGCTCGGGTTGTTGCAGTTGTGCCTGATGGAAAGTAGTAATATTGTTTCGGGCAGCCTGGATAGCGGATTTTAGTTCCTCTGATAGTAATTGTTCTGCTTCCTGTATCTCCGCCTCAGAAACCTGTAATTGTGAAAGGCTTACCTTGTCAAACTGTTCTGTAAAACGAACTAGCGCAACATCTCCTTCCTGACGAACCTGATCAAGAATAGGAACAACCCTCTGCCGGATATCTGCTGCACTGGCAACTGGACGAATAATCAGTTCAGGCCAGACAGAGACAGAAGGATAAGATATAAACTGCATAACGTAAATCGGTATAAATGTATTGAATGTCCCTCTTTGAAAACACTTACGGATTCCAGGACTTGGGAAGAGGAGTAGCCTCTAAATAATATCGGCAGGGCTGATACTTGTGAATAAAGGTAAGCATGTCATTGACACGTTCTTCTATTTCTACATAATAGTCGGAATGAAGCTTCTCTGCTTTATTTACAATTATCCTGGCTCTTTTTACCACATATTCAGCAAAGTTATCAGCACGTTTTGACTTCTTTTCCAGCATATCTTTTTGTCGGGTAAACGGCTCATTGATTAATGCCAGTAACAGAACAACTTCACCAAACTTATCTTTTGTCACCTTTTCATGTCGGGTGATCTGACCACTTTTTTCACGCATAGCCATCATCAGCCAACCCGGTGTGTCATAGTGTTCATACGAAGCCATTTCTATGATTTGCTGAAGCAATTCATTCCGCCTATCCAAGGTATCATTGTCATCCCCCAGCAACTGATGTTCCAGTTTTTCAGTAAGTAAGGTATCTTTGGAAATAAGCCGGATCAGCAACTTGTCTTTCTCTTTTTGAGGCATTTCCAGAATTGCCTTCTCTACATGTTTAGCAATCTTTGGCATAGTTTGTAAATGGTAATGAAACAAAATATACTAAATGTATGCCATTGGGAAATAGTGTACCCGTTACATAATCATTTTTTCAATCGGAACTACCAGAATACCCTGTGCACCTGCCGCTCTCAGATTATCAATGATGTCCCAAAAAGCATTTTCATTGATTACAGAATGAATAGAAACCCAGCCTTCTTCTGCCAAGGGCACAATCGTAGGACTTTTCATTCCTGGTAAGATAGATGTAATCTTAGCAACTGCATCCTTAGGTGCATTGAGCAAAATGTATTTGTTATTTTTGGCAGCCTGTACTGATTTAATACGGAATATTAGCTTGTCCAGAATTTGTTGCCGGGCAGGACTCAAATTAGGATGTGCAATGAGTACAGCTTCCGAGCGGAAGATTACTTCCACTTCTTTTAAACCATTGCTCATCAGGGTGCTACCTGAACTTACAATATCACAGATGGCATCAGTCAGTCCAATACTGGGAGCAATCTCTACCGAACCACTGATTTCATGGATATCTGCTTCAATTTTATGTTCCTGCAAAAAGTTCGACAGGATTCGAGGATAGGATGTAGCAATTCGTTTTTGATGTAGATCAGTAAGCTGCCGATAATCGTCCCCACGTGGTACAGCTAAAGACAAACGGCATTTGCTGAACCCCAGACGATGGACAAGGTCTACCTTTTGATGAGTTTCAATCAGAACATTTTCTCCCACAATACCAATATCCGCCACACCATCCGCTACATAACCAGGGATATCATCATCTCGAAGGGAAAGAAACTCGGCAGGAAAGTTAGCAGCTTCTGATTTTAGCTTGCCAGTTCCGTTGTTAAATTGAATGCCACACTCCCGAATCAGATTGAGAGAGTCTTCACTAAGCCGTCCTGACTTCTGGATGGCAATACGGATCATTTCAGACATATTCAGATAAAGAGTTAACAGTAAGCAGTTTGTCAGTAGGTGTTAAGTTGTTGCGAGAGATTTCTTCCCAAGCCTGCTTACTGGCCAGTACCTACTGTTTTGAGCCCGCAAAGGTAAACAAAGAAATGGTTGTGTGTAAATTCTGATAAAATAATATCTTTGTTAGGTCGTCATTCCTCAGCAAACGTTTAAAGTAATTACCCATAGACGATAAAACTGAATTATAGTATCATGCCAGCTAAACAACCCAAGTTTTATTCTCCTGCCGATGCCTATGTAAAAGCTACAGCCTTTTGTGCCTACCAGGAACGTACACAGCAGGAGGTAAGAGAGAAACTATATACCTATGGATTGGAAGAAGACGAAGTAGAGGAAATCATTGTCAGACTCATTCAGGAAAACTTTGTAAATGAGGAACGGTTTGCCAAGACCTTCGCAGGCGGTAAATTTCGTCTGAAGAAATGGGGACGCATTAAAATACGTCTGGAACTTAAAGCACGCGGCTTATCAGCTTATTGTATACAGAAAGGTCTGGATGAGATAGATCCTGAAATTTATTGGGATACCCTACTGGAACTTGCGGATAAGAAAAATGCATCAGAAAAAGAGCCCAATCCTCTTGTTCGCAAACAGAAAGTAGCCCGATTTCTTTTGGGTAAGGGATACGAGCAAGATCTGGTATGGGAAGCTGTGAATTCTGTAAATGAGGAAGAGTGATTACCCTCTTTATTTTTTGTCCTATGAAAGACATACGCCCTTTTGGAAAATTCACACTCTCCTCTGTCCTTCTGAAAGAATCTCTTGACAAATAGAGCCACGTTTGGTTTCTGAAAAGATTTTTTCCAGATACAAAGGCCGCCGGTCTTGCCACGAGATCCTTCTAGGAGGACAAATAGGTATAGTGATTCTTTCGAGAAGATAGCGAGGAATGGTTTCTTTTAGAGGTTAGGTTTATCAAACACCTTATCTTGACTACATTATTCTAACGTCCCAACTCATCAAATCTACCTTTTAACCGATAGCGGATAAATACCTTTTTACCAGATGATTTTTCCAGAAGAGGTTGAAGTATCCGGGATGCATTGGTGCGAGTTTGCTCCAATATTCCCATATCCAGGGCAGATTGTTTGATCTGAACTTCTGCTTTTTTATATGCTTCATTGATCATAACCGCTTGTTCATCTACATTCTTTACATCATATACCTTAGACTGGTCATGATTGATACGATAGTAACATAACTCAGGCTCTGGCAGAAAAGCAATTAATGTATCTCCTTCTGTCACCAGATCGGAGCCCTTAATCTTTGTCAGATCAATACAGCCAACAGCTTCACCTTTCACGATTAAGACAACCTTGGCATTTTCGAGAGGTATGGTCAACGGTATCCATTCTTTGATAGCCTTGTTTTCTATTAACTCACGTTTCTTCTCGTATTCGAGAATATCCTTGAAGTTGTAACGTACCAGTTCCAGTTTACCAATCCGATTGATTTCCTGCAAGACAGTAGTATGTGAGATCTGTGTTTCGGCAGGGGGTAGTTCCGGATGATAAAAGAATTTGATATAAATAGCGATACTTCCTGCAATAATCAGTATCAGAATAAATAGACGAGAAATAATGCGGATCATGCTAATGAAATGATCAAATACAATACCAAATGTATAGAATTATAATAAAAAACCCGCAAGGATGGTGGTAATCCTGCGGGCGCGTAGCGGCATATTGGAGTGGGGCCGCCACTTTACGTATCTATCAATAGGTATCATTTACTCCTGGATATACAGCCACTTGACTGCATTTACCAGAGAGGTAAATAATTCGATTTGTACAGTAGGAGGTATAACAAGAGAGTTATTGGCATTAAATAAACGCCATTCCTGCTCTGGAGGAGTCAATTGAGCTATATATCGTAAACCTTGTTCATTAGCAGTCGGCAACCATTCATTCACCAGCCAACGATTAATTTCAGGTAATAACGGGCTATATTTAATAGCATAGCTGTCAATAATCAAACGCGAACAGTGGTTCTGCTCAATAAATTCCAGGCACTCTCCAAATCCTTTGCGGGCTTCAATAAAGGTTAATTGATTTGCACAACTTACAAATAACCATTGATTGACCTTATCGTAATAGACGACAATATTATCAGTATCAAACTTTAATTTCATATTTCCGTAACTGGTAGCTTTAGAGGTTTTCATAGTTACTCATTAATACTATATTCCTACCATTATTTACTAACAATTAGATTAACCCTGTGTTTCCTTAGATAAACGCAAATTCTACAGGCATCAATCTGTATGCGATATCTTTTTTACAGATATCATTCTAACACAAATAGCATACCAGCCTTAGACTCTTTCAAGTTGGTGTGCTATGAAATATTTATTGCAAAATACCTGTTTGAAATAGTTTACCTTTTCAAATAACCTTCACTAATAGTATATGAACGTCAGAACACATTGTGGATGAAGTCATTAGCGCTACCAATATCTTTCAACATGCTACAGTTATGGAACAATTTACTCTTTTATTTATTGCTATAATTTTTTTAGGAATGGGGCTTGCTACAAACCTTAAAGAGAAAAAGCATAGCTCACATTAATTGGTTTTACGACTAGGTTTAAAATGCCAAAAGGCTCTCTTACTTATAAGAGAGCCTTTTTATTTGTAGAATAACTATACAGAGTTCAGTAATCGTTAATCAGGTTGCTGGTGAAATATGGATGATAAGAATGCATACAATTCTGGATGCTTCTTGTGAAACTTCTCCGGATTATCGAAAAAATACTCACTTACTACAGCCAGAAATTCAGCATTGTTTGTCAGTCCATATGGATTGATATCCGAATGCCCTTTCTGAATACTATCAATCTCCTGTTTGACGGCTTGCAGCCATCCACTTGTATAAGAATGATTCAGGAATATTTCAGGTAAACCATCCACTGCTCCATCTTCTTTATCAAGCAAATGTACAAACTCATGAATGCCAACATTATTTTTATTGACAGTACCATCAAATCCTGCTATCAGATCAGGCTTAGACAAAATCATACTATGCTCCATAAACCGATTGCCGACCATACCCGTAATACGCTGTTCATGCCCCTCGTAACGTGTTGTCTGAAAGGATTCGTCGAAAGAATTAGGATAGATTAATATTTCGTGAATAGACCGATAATCATAGAAAGGAAACGCAAATGTAGGAATTATGGCACTGGCAGCTACCAATAGTTTAATTGTATCGTCAATCTCAGTATCTATTCCTTCAATCTTCTTTTCTGCCAGAAAAAACTGAACCCGTGTATTAAATATTTCTTTTTCCGGTTCTGTGAGGTTCTGATAATAGGTAGAATGTTCTTCCAGATAGCGCTTCCATGCTTCTGGAAAGGGACTATTAATCAGCTTCAGCCTTCTATAATACTTTTTATTGTATTGCCAGTGCACTATACCAATACATAACCAAAGCAACAAACAAATAATTGTAGCAATCTCAAGCTTTCCTGTAGGAGTGATGATATATAATAAGCCTGCGGTAATAAAAGCAAACAGCCCTGTCCAAAGCTGACTACTAAGTAACTTTTTCCGATAAGTAGATTGATACGTGATTGTATGATCTGAAGGGATAATCATAGAATGGTGTAGATTGATCTCAGGTAGCTTTATTTCAATTATTTTTTGCCAATGTGTAAGTTTTGGATTTTAAAAACAACTTATTCTGTAAAATACAACAGGATGATAGTTGAAACCCAATAATCAATGGAAAAGGTATTCTTAAAAACCATTCATGAACACCAGAACCTTATTTATAAAATATGCCACATGTATCGTGACACTAAGGAAGACCAAAAAGATTTATTTCAGGAAATCGTATTTCAACTCTGGAAGGCCTTTCCTCATTTTCGGAGTGAATCTAAAATTACGACCTGGATGTATCGCATAGCATTAAACACTGCTATACTGGAATTCCGGAAATCAAAACCTCATATTTCGTATTCAGACCAACTGCCAGACAAAGTATCTGTACCAAACTGGATCAGGAAGAACAAATGTATCAATTGCTTAGGCGTCTGGATGTTTCTGAACGGGCCATACTTACTTTGTATATGGAAGAATATTCCTACAAAGAAATCGCAGACATTACCGGGATTACCGAAAACTATGTAGGTGTAAAAATCAATCGTATCAAAGAAAAACTTAAATCACTCTCAAACAGATAACTCTATGGATTTCGAATCACTAAAGTCAAATTGGGAAAAATCCCAAGGCAGCCCCAAACAGGAATCAGAACTAAAACAAATGACCCATATCAATCAACATCCGGCTTTAAAAAAGATACGAGTGAGACTGATATTGGAAGCAGGACTTCTGGTATTTATATTATTTATCTACAGAGACTGGTTTGACGGAGCCCAAAAACCGCTCTATATTAATATACTTTTGGGAATCAGTATTTTTCTGTTTATTCTCAATGATGTGTTGAGCTATCTGGCAATAAAGAATCCTGTTGTGTCAGGTACTATAAAAACATCTATAGAAAAACATATTGTTACATTAAGGCGACTCTCTGTCTTTTCATTGCTTGCTTCTGCTATTTACAGTGCTTTCCTTTTGAGTTTTCTTACTTCTACTATTCACTTTACTACTATCAAATACTTTATGCTGGCGGGTATTATTTGCACGATGCTAATTCTGCTTTATGCTTCTTATTTGCAATGGATGAAGCGGATTCGTAGTTTTTCTGAAGTTCTTAAGAAGTTTACAGATGCATAAATACCCTCTGATTTCGTTTTCTTACAATTTTAGGATAAGTCTGGCTACTACTTTTGATGCATACTTTAATATTCACTCAAAACACACATCAAAATGGAACGGACAACACATGTAACTTTTGACAAGTCGGCTTATAATCCAGTCGTATTTAAAACCTATAAACTTGTCAAGAAACTAACCAAGTACACTATCTACATTACAATGTTGTATTTTATGTTTGAAGGATTTATGGCATGGAAGTAGATAAACAAAAAGGCGATCTTTAAAAGATCGCCTTTTTGTTTAGTACCCGAGGCCGGTACATAACCAGTAAAAGAAGCGAAAAGAAGCGAAGAAAAAACCTTTATATTTTATCGTATTGGCCGATTTCATAAAGAGCATTATTCGTTTCTCCTACCATTATATATCTTTTTCCGTCCCTAAAACGTCCCTCGTGTTTTTTAATTTCGTATCTTTATAGAAATAACTACGATTACGAATATGGCGGTTAAACTAAGGAAGAAGACAGCTACAGGAGGTCGAATGTCATTGTATCTGGATACAATACATGAAAACCAACGCAAGAAAGAATATCTAAAATTGTATGTATTCAAGCGTCCCAAAAACCCTCTGGAAACCCAGCATAACCAGGAGACAATGCGCCTGGCTGAAAGCATCAGAGCCAAAAGGGAATTAGAGTTGAATGCGGCAGGCCATGGTGTACAGGTAAGCTTCAAAAAGAACATTGATTTTATCAAGTACTTTGAGAAGTATACTGCGGAATACAACAAGAAAAACCTTCGTGTAGTCAAAGCCTGTTTGAAAACCTTCAAAGTTTATATAGGTAAACCCTCGATTCGCGCTACAGAAGTTACTCCTCGTTTATGTGAAAAATTCAAGGAGTATCTTGATCTCAACTTGGCAGGAGAATCTCCCTCTACTTATTTTGCTCGTTTTAAAGGAGTCGTTAAACAGGCATTCAAAGAGGGACACTTTGCTCGTAATCCTGTTGAAGATATTAAAAATACACGTCAGGAGAGTCTGAGAAAAGATGTTCTTACCATTGAAGAAATACAGGCTCTGGCAAAGGCACCATGTAACAATGATCAAGTAAAGCGATCATTCCTGTTGGCCTGCTATTCAGGTTTACGGCTTGTGGACATTCGTAATCTGGAATGGAGCAATATCAATGGTAACATATTGACCTTTGTACAGACCAAGACAGAGAAGAAGAGCCCGCACAAAGTGCATCTGAATCTAAATAGTATATCCATGCAATTACTGGGAGAATCGAAACAATTCCATGAATCTGTCTTTGATCTTCCCTCTCATACTTCTGTACTGAAATCATTAAAGAAATGGGCAAAAGATGCAGGTGTGCAAAAGCATGTTACTTTTCATGTAGCCAGACACAGCTTTGCCACCAATCTTCTCTTTTATCAAACAGATTTGATGACAGTAGCCAGCCTTCTAGGCCATACCAGCACACAGCACACTCAAAAATATGTACGTGTAGCTGATAGTATGAAACAACAAGCGATTAGTCGTTTACCTGAAGTTGAACTTTAATATGGCATTTGAAATCAATAGTAATAAAATCCTTATCAATGATTTAACATCTGAAGAGATATTAAACACAATATCTAATAAACTTGAGTTTTTGGATGATGTAGAGTTACAGCTAGATCTTTTGAAGCAATTAATTAGCTATTATTCTGGAATAGACATATTTGAAGATCAAAATCTTCTTGTTTGTAAGAAAAAGGTTGATAGTAAAGGGCTCATTTATTCTACTTCAGAAGTTCAAAACGACTTTAATGATATATTAGATAGAAAGTTAGCAATTAGTTCTATAACTGGGTATCTCATAGGTTGGAGAGAAGCACTAAAAGACCCCAAAGTATCTATTTTAAAGCATTCTTGGTTAAAGTTTGATATTACTGAGGTCTTATCTAAGAATGGGATACTTATAAAGGATGGGCGTAAATACAGATTTAGAGATGGAATAAAAGATGAAATAGGTATAACATCTCTGAACTACATATTATGCGAGGTTAACGCCTTTAGGGGAAATCCTGGACCTGAAGCAAAGTTAGAGTTTTATTCCTCCTTTCTGAAATTTTCCCATAACACATCCTGGAAAAAGTGGGTTCAGGAAAAAAGAGGAGAAGGAATAAAAAACAATTGCCTAGACTTTTATCAAGAAATTAAACGATTGTTAATCCATTTTTTCCCCTATTTCCCCAAAAATGGGGAAAATTAAAAAATCCCTATTCCAGATCTTTGTAGTAATACAAAAGAATAAAAGATCATGGAAAAAAATTCATTAGAACAGAAACGAGTTTGGAGAGTTAAAGATTTTTCATCTTATACAGGATGGAAAGAGTCCTATGTTTATAAACTGCTCATGCAGAATTTGATACCAGGCGTATCAAAGCCTAATGGGAAAACGGTTTTTATCGATTCTGAAAAGGCTATTCTTTGGTTATTAAGTAATCCGCAAAAAACACAGGAAGAAATAGATTCGGAAGCTGCAACATTTGTAGCTCTCAGATAAGCACAAAACCCGGTTATAGAACCAGGTTTTGCAGTATTTCTTTCTATTCGCCAGCCTGCGAACGATTTTTATTTATACTTCGAAAATACTCTTTCTTACCGCAATTAGCAAATATTCTTCCACTATCGTTCATGCCTAGCTGGTAATCTTTTACTAACCTACAACCAGCCACAGAAATGATAAATTCTCAGAATGAACTGTTTAAGAACCAAAGACTTTTCAGGGAATTTTGTCGAAAGACAATAGCCACAAGTCCTTTAGGCCTTAAGTTCTCAGATAATGGGCTAAATCTCCTTTCTAAAAGATATGCCTTGGATAAAGTTGAGTTGAATAATATTATTAGAGAGGTCGAAAAGGAGGGAGTTAATGAACAATGATGTATTGGCAGATCGAATCCGTTCCCATATGGATGGATTGTTAGATCATCCCACTTCTCATCAGGGATCAAACTTGCTGCAATCGGAACTAGAAACTAGTTATGAACTAACATTAAATTATACCCCAGTTAATCAGCAATCCGGTATTTCTCTAAATGGAATTGAATTAATCAGGCCAGGTGAAATACTTCTATTAACCGCAGCCCCTGGAACAGGGAAAACAAATGTAATGGAGGTTTTTCCAACCCTCACTATAAGTGCAGTTACTAGTACAGAGGCAATGGGGACGCTCAACTTCAGTATACCGTCAGCAAATGAGCTAAGCCGATGTTTAATAATAGATACTGAACGTACTAAAGATGATGCTCATAGTTCGCTTAAACGGATTTTCAAAAGACTTGGCCAGGATTCGAATGTAATACAAGATGGAAAGTTGAAAGGCGCAGATTTCAGATGTTTTATTGAAATTGCTAAGGTTGAAGATAGGCGAAAAGAATTAGAAAGGCTTTTGGAAGCTAAGCAATACACTTTTCTAGTTATTGATGGCGCCATTGATTTTGTTATAGATGCAAACAATCTGGAACAAAGTATAGAATGTGTCAGATGGCTCCGTGCTATTGCTGCTAAATATAATTTATGCCTCATAACAACACTACACCCTAACCCGGGGACAACAAAACCAGTTGGACATTTAGGTACGTTTTTGTGTAGATGGTCTCGCGCTGTTTTGCTAATTCAGAAAACTACAGATGGAGTTAGACTAATTACCAGTGATTTTGATAATGGTAAATTAAGTCATGCAGATCAAGCTGCCATACAAGCATTTGGATGGGATGAATCCTTATCAATGTTTAATGCTGTTACTACCTCTTTTAGTCATCTCCCTTCTCAAAAACCTTCTTCCACTTTAATTCGAGATCTTATCAATAAAATATTTGTCAAAAGACAAACCACTCAGATTGCAGCAACAGAACTAAAGAAGATTTTAATCAATGAACATGGGAAGACAGAGTGGCAAGCCAAGAATGCATTAAAGACAGCTGTTGAGTTTGGATATTTGACTATTAGTGGTTCAACACGAAATTCAGTTTATGTACTTACTCTGGAAGATAGTGATAGTAGTTAATTGGTTGGTAGGTATTAGTTGGTTGGTAGGTGGTTATATATACCACCACCTACCAACCAACTAATACCTACCAACTAATAACCTACCAATACATACCAATAGCCTACCAATGAAGCCTACTAATAGTTTATGAAAACAATTGAGCATACTTTCATTCTTGAGCCATATAAAACGCTTGCTAACCGATATACATGCCCTGCCTGTGAGCAATCAAAGACATTTACCAGATATATCAATCATTCAACAGGGGAGTATTTGGCAGATCATGTAGGTCGATGTAATCGAGAATCTAATTGTGGGTATCATTATACACCAAAACAGTATTTTCAGGAGAATCCCCAGGTGAAGAGTATAGAACTCGCTACTCCAAATACGCAAAAGTTTCCAGAGCCTGTTAAGCAACCTTCTTTTATTGATATAGACATAGTGAAACAAAGCTTTCATGAGAAGTCCTATTATCACAATCAGTTTGTTCTTTTCTTGGCTGATAAATTTGGAATTACACTAGCTGAAGAAGCTGTAAGGAAGTACTGTATTGGTAGTTCTAAATATTGGTCTGGGGCGACTGTATTCTGGCAGTTAGATACAGACTGGATGCCAAGAGCGGGTAAAATCATGTTATATGATAGAGCAACTGGCAAACGAGTAAAACAACCATTCAATCATATTCATTGGGTACATCGTATTTTAAAGCTAGATGACTTTAATCTGAAACAATGCTTCTTTGGTGAGCACCTGCTGGACATAGAGCCGCCTGATAAACCGATTGCCATCGTAGAAAGTGAAAAAACGGCAGTCATTGCTTTTATCTATAAGCCAGATCTGATTTGGCTTGCATCTGGTGGGATCTCCAATATTTCTTCTGATCGGTTCAAACATCTTCAAGGCAGAAAAATAATCTTGTTTCCAGACCTGAATGGTTACGATAAATGGATGGAAAAGGCGAAAGAAATACCAGGTGTTGTAGTATCAGACCTACTTGAAACAGTTGCTACTGATGAAGAAAGACAAAATGGCCTAGACTTGGCAGATTATCTCTTGCGATTCAATTATCTCGAATTCTGGACTTATCCGAAGGAGTGGGATGACTCCATTTGTTGAATCTATGAACGGCTGTTAGATCCATAAAAAGCCATATTTTTTTCGTATTTTTAAGTAAATATAATATTGTACTATGAGTAAAATACAAGGTGAGCTTAATGATGCTATCACGAAGTTTGGAGGCAAAAATGCTTTTTCCAAGCTGCTTGTCAGGATAGAGGAACGTGTCTTTGACGCTTATTCAAGCCATTGGGCTATTGCGCATTCTGAGCTTGAGAATACCAGACGTTTTCTTTCCTTTTTTGCTGACGTTGATACAACTGAGCTTCGACTTAGTCAAACTAAACCACGAAGCCTTAAAATCCTTATAACCAAGCATCGCAAATTTTTAGATCGGTGTAATCCATCATGGAATAAGGGTAAAAATAAAGAGCTATGGGATTCTCTATTCGAAATAATAGAATTATATCTAAAACAGACAGATGAAAGTAAGGCTATTTTATAATCCTTCAGAAAGAGGTATAACTTCCGAATCAGGAGAGATTTTTTTGCAAGAGCTTATTCATTGCAATGCCAGCATGTTTGATTCGTTTGCGTGGTGCTATAAAGGTGAAATTTATAGCGTAGAAGATGCTATGGTTTTTATTTCTGACTGGATTCTTCTTAATGAAGAACAGGCATGTCAGGACTTTTACTCCAGAATGATACAAGTTTGTACGAAGGTTATTTTAAATCCGGATAGCCCGCCAATAGGCTTATTTGAGCGAACAAATATGGATGCTTCGAATAAAGGTGAATATACATTGTTTGCAAGTCTGTATAGATCAATCCTTGCACTCAAACAACAGCGGACTTCCATTATTAATCCTCTAATTTCATTTAATTAACATTATAGCTATGGCATACAGAGAATTTAGACAAGCAGCATTTCCTGAAGAACGCCAGGTTCAACCATTAGATTATACAATTCTCCAGCAAAAAGTACTAGCACAGCAGGAAGCACGCGCCAAAAAAGAAGTTCAGGATGAAATAGACCGAAAAAAGGCGTTTGATGAACTCACTGTGGGAGATGCAGAAAAAGTAGATGAAGAATTTGTAAAGCGAAATTATGTTAGCCCATTTGTAGATCGTATTAAGCTTAAAAAACATTCTGGTCAACAAGTTGACTTTGAAGATATAAAGGAACGAGGTCGTATTGACAATCTTCTGGCTAAATCCAAGACGGATGCGGCTAAGATGCAGAACGCCAAGGATGAAATTGCCAAGATGCCTGAATGGATCAACAAAGCCGACCAATCGGACATTCTCATGCAGAAATACATGGGAAAGGATGTCAACCTGGAAAACCGGAATATGGATTCCACACTGGAAGACATTGATCCGAAGAAAAATACGAACTTATTTAATAACCCTGTTTTTACACAAAAATACCTGGACACACTGAAGGAAAAGAAACTGAGTGAGAAGGAGCAACGGGAAAGAGGAGATATTACTACTTCAGAGGGTACGACCATAAGTTCTACCTTCCCGATTAAAAGACGTTCAGATGGTTCTTTTTACATGAATCCAAAGGATCGGGATAAGGTGATTGCTGAATATTTATCTTTTGGAGGAAACAATGGAGGGGCTATCTTGTACAATAAGTACATGAATGAGGCTGATAGCCAACTTCGCAGAGAGGCCGAACAACATGCGGCTCAGCAACGTCTGGCAGGTAGAAATGTAGATGTAGAGCAAATTTATAATGATTTTAAAAACAATCCTGAGCTCAATCCCTACAATAAGAAAAAGGTGGCGGATCGTATTTCAGATATGGCAGAGTCTGATTTATTGCTACATGCCAAGGCAGATTACAATTACGACTTCTCCAAGTTGTATGATGAACCGGATGCAGCAGACAAAACCAGAGGCCGTTTGCAGCAATTAGTGCAACCTACCCAGTCTGTCTCCAGAGGTTCAACCGATACGCAGAGAGGCAAGGTGATTAACAATGAGACTGCCGGATTTAATCTTAAATCCATCAGGGGTAATAATGTAGTGGATGGTCAGATGCTGAAGGTAAATCCGAAAAATATATTCTTCTCTGATAAAGGGTTGAAAGCTGCCATTGGCAATACCTCCAGTGTGGATGTGGATGCTCGTCATCTGGGCTATGGTATCGTTACACCATCTGGTAATCCTGTACTTGGGACGTTGACCAAGAAGTTGTCTGACATTGGCAATATCAAAAACAAGGAAGATCTGCGCAAGTTTATCTTCTCGCCTATTGTAACGGGTACCATTGTTGACAAAGCAGTCGTGGAAAACGATGCGCCGGATCAGGAAATCGGGACAGCCAGCCAGGCAACTCAGTCAAGGCGTTCGCGGGGTGATAAGGGAACCAAAATCACACAAGCCAATCGAACTATCACCTTCATTCCCGATGAACGTACGTTTGATGCGATGAAAACAGCAACACAGGGAAATGTAGACTTTCAGCAGAAATTTTATTCAGAAAAACCCGCAGAAGCCTCTCAGTTAGAGAATGCCATGCGTCAGAAGGCAAAACAAATATATGGGCGTGATATGAAGTTTGAACCCATCAGTAAGCAGGATCTGAATGCGATTATTAGTGAGTATAAAAAACTGGATCAGTACAAGGATCTAGATCCGAAAAAGTTGGAAAGAGCCTATATACTTAACCAGGAAAAAGAAGGTATCATTTTACAACCAACAGAATTCTAGGTATAAAAGCCAGAGTCACTTTGCTGGAGAAATAAGTATAAATCTGAAAGGCAATAAACATGAAACTAATATTCTGGCTTATACTTTTCCCTTCTGTAATTTGTGCTCAATCTACAATCAAAAGGACTTCTTATTCTGAAGGTGGTACAAACTATGAAGTTGTTGTCATAGAAGAGAAAGCAATCTCTAAAACAGAAGCTGAGATTATCGCTCTTGAAAAAATAGATTCTATCAAACGAATGAAACAAAGGATTGCTGATGGGTGGAATATCAAATTATTAAATACAGGCAATAAGGTCGGTTTCATGAACAGTTTTGAGAAAGAAGTATTGCTGGAGGTTAACATGTGCCGTTCTAATCCCTCTAAATATGTAAAGTACATACAACAGCGAGATGGTGATCCTGTATTTGTAAAATCCTGTATAGATAGACTATCAGGGTGTAAATCACTATCAATTTTACAACCAGATAGTTTACTTTCTGTGCTTGCTAAAGAGAATGCGTTTAAGATTGCCGATTCTGGTATGGTTGGGCATTATGGACCTCCTTATCCAGAAAGTGCATATGGTGGGTCAATAGATATTGATAATTCTATTATAGCTCGTGAGTATGTTACAGGGTGGCTTGTTGATGATGGAAATCTATTTCATCAGAGAACTCCATATGGTCATAGAGAGCATATCTTAACAGAAACGGAACATTTTGCTGGAATTGGATATTCTCAAAAAGAAGGTTTTTTGGGAGTGGTACTTAAAAGCAAATAAAAAAGGGTTTCATCCTGAAACCCTTACAATCAAATCTAATATATACCTACCTTTTCTTTCCGTATTTATCTCTCACACGTCCCTGTGTCGTTCTGCCTTTATTGATGTTGCTTTCTGCCGGTTCTATACTTGAATCCTGGTCTATATTTTTACCCGACACAGAATACGCTGAGCCACGTCCCTGGCTCTGGCCTTTCTTCATAATATCATACGTAGATCCTTCTCCGGCCACCTGTCTGCGGGCAACCTCAGAGGCCGACATTTTACCCACTTTATTCTTTCCGGAATTTACTAACTCAGATTTGTCTTGTAGGGGCATTTTCTTTCCTGTAGAAATCCTTTCGCCTTGTACTGGCTCAGATGGAAGTTTCTCAAACTTAAAAACTCTTTTTACTTCAGTCGTTTTACCTGGTTGAACCTTCTTTGATGCAGAGCCTGTATTTTTACTCTTTTGGCTACCAGAACCGAATCCGATAGATTTTTTAACTGGAGCCTTAGATTTACCCCCAGCTGAATTATAAGATGCCTTAGGGCGTTGACTGGTCCTTTCTGACACTTCAACGTCCACAGAACCATCTGCGTTTCTCTTAAATGATCTTGAAACTGTTTTATCTCCTGGACCTGGGCCAGATGATTTACGTCCAAATGAAATAGCCATAGTGTTATTGTTTGCTGGTTATACAGTAAGTCTAAAAGGAATTGTTTTCCGCGCTGTGTCTCATTAAGACCTTGGGGGTACTACTCTTTATTTTCTGACACTCATTAAGGCAGAAAGGGATATTAATTGTATGTTCTCGAAAGGATCTGAGTACGTTATATCAGACGCTTTACATCAAAAAGTGGTGAAACGTTTCAAGCACTAAGATACAAAAAAAAGTCAGTAATTTTTCGTATTTTTAATGATCAACAAGACACACACATAACATTGTGGTTACTACTGCTCACCAATCTGATAACTCCATATTGTATACGCTAGGTATAGGTGTTTCTGTCAATGCACACATATCTATTGCAAAGGTATATGGACTGCGTTTCAGGGAAACAAACCTACTTTGTACAATTCACTACCTGTCTCAGAATGACCAGTGGATATACATGTCAAAGATTCGCGAGTTTGCCGGTATGGATAAAATCCCACGAAATAGAATCCTGTTTGCCGGTCTTATGGAATCATTGGTTGAGAAGAATATGGTGGAACAGAAAGTTGAGCACAAGAAGCATATCTTGTATCGCTTATCACGGCTAGGTAAAAATGCGTTGATGCATTATCAGGAGAATATCAATAAAGTACTGAAAGCGCCATAGTTTTCAGTTTTATCTATAAAAAACACACTGGCAAACCCTGTGACAATCGTTGCAGGGTTTCTTATTTTAATGCGATACCTCGTTTTTACCTACCCCCTTTATGTGATTTTATTTGGGTCCAAAAGTTTGAAACGGGTGGGGTGTAAATTGGGAAAACAGGAATTGAAATGTGTATGTCGTAATGGGGTTACACCAAGTAACTCCCCCTGGTCGGTTTTCAGGGAAAAACGCAAAAGTTACAGACGGGTAGGTTAGTATAATACAATTTGACTTTTGTAACATATATGCTTTACACACATTCAGTAGAGTGCTATCTGATCCAAACTATCTCTTGTTATCTATTAGAAAGCAATAAAATAAATAGTTGGCACTTCCTATCTGTGAATAGGCAAAGGTCTATATACTAAACTAGTTTTTTAGTAAAAGTTAACTTTTCATATATCTAATTGTAATTTGTAATAAATAAAGAATGTTAGTGACTCTTTGAAGAATATACATCAGATATTTCCAATATTTGAATATTTCAATTTACTACTATACTTAACTTGATTTGTTTGTTGGATTGATAATATATCATAAAAGTTCTATATTTCTATATTTAAGCTGTTTTTACCTATTTTTATTTGTCGTTTGCTGTGTGCAATTTTGTAATACCAATCAGGAAATAATTCAAAAATATTCACCTTTAAATATTACTACAATGGAAAAGACAACAGCAATTAACACTTTAGAAGTTATTCGCAAATCAGTTGTGGAAAATATGCGAGAAATGGGAAAGCAAAGATGGGCTAAAGAATTGAGTAAATCAATAAGAACAGGCGAAACCGTTTTAGACAAGCATTATTTGGATATAATTTGCGCTATTGATGCAATAGAAGCTTTGGCATTAGAACATGAAGAACAAGGCAGAGAAAATAGTTCTGTTAATTTGGCTGCTTAACATTAGTCAGTGTTTTATGATGCCGCTACATTGCTTATTAACCTAAGCAGTTAGCGGCTTTCTTTCGCGCTCTACTAGTGTTCAGTATACCTATTTAATTAATCTCAGATGAAAGCAAGAAAAATTGTATACAAAATCATTTCTGATTATCGAAATGGATTTTTTGAAGTGCTTACTTCTTTTGAGGTAAGCGAACGTTATTTCACTCCAAATGACATTTTGTATCTATCTAAATTTAGAAAGTTCATAATTGATATTTTAATAGAAACAGAAGACTATTACACAGATAAACACTATAATCTATGTTCTTTTGAAAACAATAAAATAGTGTGGAGAACTCACGATTTTAAACCTAATTTCTCATGTGATTTTGGAGATTTCTATCTTAATAGTCCCGATTGTGAAACCGGACAAATTTTGTTAGATGAACAGGAGAAAGCATATGCGTAGTAAGATATAGCATCAATTACTAGTTATTATGGGTCAGGCATAATGCCTGACCTTTTTTATTTGTCGATTTTCAAACTCATAATAATGCTGTCTAAGTCTCTGTTAATTAGGTATATAACATAAAAAAGCGATTCTTTATAATGGGAAATACACGTCTCAACTTATGGCAATGAATCATTTAAGAACAAGCAAAGAAATTATTTTATGTGAGTTTTAAGGTTAGTATGATAATCCTGTACTGAAAGGTATGTGCTCAAAAACGAAGTGTAAAGAGTATTTTATGCGTCTATAAGATAATGAGGATTTATAGCTATTTTATCAAGAGATCACCTGCTAATTTAAGACAATGGTTTGATCTGGTATTATGACGTGCTTCATTCCGGCAGAAAGAAGTCTTTTGAAAAGCTATATGAAGGTACCATTAGCAATAAATATATACACACACGCGCAAAGTAAATCTGGAGATATTAGTTATAATCAGTCTTTCGGCTTGAGCTGGATTCCGGAAATATTTACGTAGATGTGTGAATTCCTGTTTTATAGATAAATACGTACACACGCGCAAAGTAATTATTCAACTATTTCAAAATCCTCCTAGTCATTTGAATTGTTGCACCCAGAAGGTACTATCAAATATAGACCCATACACACCAATCCATCGATAATCAGGATCAAGCAGATTGCATCTATGTCCAATCGGATCTTTGGGGTTATTATTTATATCATCAACCAGTAAAGCCAGTAGTACCTCTCTTTCTTCTTTCTCTCCATACCCCCTGTATAGGTTTTCGGCATACAATCCCCCCAGATGATAAAGTCCATCCATTTCCTTGATGGCCTCTCCGTTTCGCCTGGCAGAGAGGTATATGTCTTTATCCGGTTTTAATAGCGGTAACGGGGGTGTGGTGTTTAATTCTGCTATCAGACTATGTACATATAGTTTATTCCCTTTGTATTTCTTGACATACTGCGCATATTTTTTGGGATTTGATCTACACATATTGATCTCCAGTATCATTTCTTTTTCTCGCATATACATGTAATTAGCCGAGTCAGCTGTATTAAGCGAAAAAATTGGCCATCCGTCCTTTATTCGCTCTCTCATACGCACGGTGCTGTCTGCTTTTACAATACTATCCAGAATGACCTTTATGCTTGAATCGCTGACCACGGATTTCTGCCCAAAAGAACTGAGTGATAATCCGAGTGAAATAAGTGTAAAAAGTCTGTACATACCTGTTTTTCCCTGTTTATAACACAAATATGTAATAGGTAAACCATAGGTAACTTATTATCATATCTCAAAGGGAAAATGCTAAAAACAGAGTTGCCTTTGTTGTAAGAATTGGAGATTATTAACTCCTTTTGACTATTACAAGTTGTCGATTATTCTAAAATATATCATATTTCATTTAGCTATATTATGGGTAGGTGTTTGGCTTATTTCAAGCTATCTGTTTAGATACATAGTCTACCTACTATTAAGATTTATACCCTATTCGTTTTAGACATAAATCAGTATTGGTCTAGCATCATGAATTACTACATATGACTAATATAGAATAATCTGTTGAAATCATGATTTATTGTTTTTTTACTACCCTTTATAATTCCTGGCCTGGTTATTTTGAATTCAGAGATGTCATAAGTTGTACTGCCATCAATGATTAGCTGACTGAGGATCTTTCCAATCAATGGGACTAATTTAAATGCCCAACCTGCTGTAAAAACAGCTACACGGTTGTGTCCCGGTATATTATCGGGTAAAAAGTCTAATACATACATATTGTCAACCACATTGGTTTGCAAACAAGTCCCGCAAAAGTTGGGGCGATTATCTACACCAATTATATGTTTTTCCACATAATCTGCTGTTATCTGTAAATCATTGGCAGAAGGAATGATTTGTCTCTCTTTGGGATTTGTAATGATATTCACGGCATTGTCAACAGCTATTCTCATCAAGTTTGGTGGTCCCCAAGGTACAGATGGGAATCCGTAAAAAAGATTAGATTTTGCCGGATCATTATTCGTGTTATTCTCAAATTGAAACCACATACTTGGAAAATAGGCCCCCTTTGGCCCGGGATCAGCAGCATAATACTCATATACCATCTCCCATATTTGAAGATCAAGTTCAAGATTGATTGATTGGAGAATATCATTTGTATATGCACCACTCGCAATGATAACTTTTTCTGCTATAAATTCAGATTCCTCTGTCTGTGCTTTGGCTTTTATTACTACTTCAGCCTCACTGATTTTTAGGTCTAATACTTCTACATGTGGAATGAGTACAGCTCCATACGATTGGGAAAGTCGATAAAGATTTCTAAGTGTCAGAGGAACATTAATACACCCGTTATCCGGAGCAAAAACGCCAAGGTAAGAAGAAGGTAAATCTTTAAATGGATACTCCTGCATAATTTCTTTTGCAGTTAGTTCCCTATATGGCATATCCAGTTTCTTTAAGTTTTTGATCGGGTCTAATAGATTTCCCTCTGGCCCCATATCATAGCTGGGGTTGCCAAAGTTTAATAGTCCCGTCATTAAAATCATCTGCTCTGCTGCATCACTCTCAAAATCTTTCCAGACCTGGATAGATTCTTTTGCTAAAACAGCCATGAAATATTGTGTATACATGGTCCGAAACATTCGCACTAAATCATTAGAACTGCCTGATTGATTGAAAAAGTTAAATCGCTCCAGGAGTAGAACACTTTTTCCACGCTTGGCACTATTGTAAGCAGCCGCCAAGCCTATGGGGCCACCACCAACCACTATTATGTCATATTTTTTTGGAAATCCCATTTTGTTATTTAGTATTATAGTTATTAGGGAAATAGACCTTACCAGCCTAGATAATAAGTTTTAGGAAGCCAAGCTGGTTGTAACATAAAGAACTTCTGTTGTAGGATTTTTTCTGCCTCACAAAATGCTCCTTCCACCCATCCTTGCTGATCAGAGTAGGCCTCTCCACAGATGAATAGGGGCTTATCTGCATATGGATGACGCATATACTGCATTACCTGAGCAATGTCATAAGCTGCTTTCCACGCATGGTAACCACCTCCAAAAGGGTCATCAGACCAATCTTTAAATAACCCAATAAATGGTTCAGGGATATTCTGACTCCCATGTAATTCTCTAACCTGGTTCATAGCTTCATCAATCATTACCTGAGATGCCTTGTACTTAATATTGGTAAAGGATGCTGGATTAAATAATTTAGTTTTTTTTGGCGCAAAGCGTTGAGGATGTTGATCATCAAGTGCCTTCCAAAATGTTACCGTTCTCATATCATTGTAACTAGCCAGGAAAAGAGAGTCAGTATCATCCGGATCGCTACCAAAATAATAACATTGACGCATGGGTAAGTCGGTAATAGAATGCCCTGAGGTAGCCCCAATCAAATCTTTCCACCATGGATACTCAAACCCCATCAACAACTTGAAGGAAGGTTCCATAATGACAGATTCCAGATTTTTTCTGAATCTGGGATCTTGAAAAAGAAAACCATCTTGGTCTAATAACTCAAGTGAGCGACGTGGCATAGCCAATACTACTTTTTTTGCAAGTACATGCCAATTCTCTCCCGAATTTGTATTCTCAAATAACAGGTCAAAATATCCATCTGGCTCTTGAGGAGGAGTAATAGTAACTAATCTATTGTTTATCCATATTTCGGATTGGTCTGTTTGTAAATAGTAATAAGCAAGTGCATAAGCAATCAGATCGTAGCCCCCCTCTATCGTCCGATAAGTGACATCTACTCCTGAAAAATCACCAATCATATATGGGAACGCTTCTGCTGCATTCCAGTTAATCGTATTGGAATAATACCCTCCTGCTTCATCCAAGAATGCATAACCTTCTTCAGAGACCTGATCTTTTACCAAATTCCAAAATCCCATATCATTAACTTTTAGCCCATTATAAGGACCATTAAAATGATAAACAAGCTGTGGTTTGATTGCATCCCAATCTCTACTTGTTAAAGTAAAAGTATAATCATAGGGACTTGTTTGTTTTACTTTGATTCCATAATTAGCAACAAACCAGGGATCTGCTGTTAGCACATCATAAATAATTTTATTGAACAATTGATCTGCACTAAAACCTATATCATTATTATTAAGATAATATCTGGTTTCAAATTTTGTCCCGTTTTGCTGTGCATTGCTCCACGAGTTTGCACGAAATCGTTGTTTGCGTAAGTAAAAAAGTAAATCAGCTGGATCTCCCATTGGAAACTCAATAGGCTTAAGAACTTTTGAAAACACGTTTTCGATAAGTTGTGTCACAATTTGCTGTGAACTCAGGTATCTCATTCCGCCAAGTTCACCCGAGATAACCATTCCAGGCAGAAAAACTGATTCAAGTCTACCTGCAATCCTGTCACTCATTTCAAACACATGAACAAGCTTGGGATTATCATTTGAGGACGAAAATTCTCCTGTTTTCAACCGGTACGCTGAGTAAAGCCCTGAAACTCCCGCACCTACTATAGCAACGTCAAGTTCTAGACCATCCTGAGATGACGGGTTTAATCTAATGTCTCTTAGATTCGGATTTATATTTTCCATGTGTTAAGAATTACGAATTGGTATGCTTGATGGCTACAAGTTTGTAATTACTTATGGGCAACTCAATACCTCAAATGAGGTATTTTTCGTGATAAACCACTCATTAGTAATAAACTAGCAGAAACTGACTGGCGAAATATATAATAGGTAAGTAGTTTGGTTGTATGAAAAAGAAACTACTCCTTTCTATAAGGAGCCTAATGATGGTTGCAGGATCTCTGGCTTTATTTTCCTATATCAGTGAAGTAAATCACCATGCTATAAGCATTGGCTCCAAAAGCCGCAATGCCTGTAAGAACTGGAAGTACTGTAAGCATTGCGCAAAGAATGGAGGGAGATGTGGCGTGTGTAAGTAGATTAAAATATACCTTAAAATTTTAATATATAACTATTAATAATTCATATAATTAACAGCATGAAGGCATTCAAAATTAAAAGCGCTCTTTCAGAGAAACAAATTGAAGCTGATGTGACAACATATTTTGGTTGGATCTCTCCTATTAACCAAAGGTATCCTTTTCGATTACTTGACATTAATGAGAGTATTACTGGCGCAGACAAGTTATATGATTATGTTATACCAATTTATCTCCAATTTAAGGTTTCGCATGGATTAAAACCATTGTCTTTTCGTATACCCATAGAAATCGGGTTGAGTAAGATTAGTAGTTTGAATAAAATTTTCGGATTAGATAAAATTATTGGATTGAATAAAATTAGAGCGTTTAGACGAAAAAATGAACTTTATGATAATCCAACTTTATACTTTCAATTAAGAGAGAGGGCAGCTACAGCAGAAGATTTTCAACATAATATACTTTTAAAATTTGCAAATACAGGAATGTCTCATGCTTTTTATGTTGCACCGTTAACATTAGACATGAATTCATACCGAAATATGCTTTATGAAGAGAATAATAGATTTTTACAAGATCCCTTTTTTCATAAAGAAATTTTTATTATACAGAAAAAATGGATTTCAGCTTTAGGTATGGTACCTTTTCTCAGAGGACATATTTCAATTCCTCCACACGAGAGAGTAGATACCCATGAACATTACTTTTCATTTTCTCCGAGTGGTACTGATATTGCTTGGCACTCTCCAAATGTTATTTCACGTGATGCTTCTAGACTTTCAGATCAACTTGTGCGTATATTAAACACAAACAGTTGGACTCCAATAGAAAGTTATTGGAGACTCCTTTTGGAGCAAGATTTAGTATCTAATAGCGATGCTGGTGATAACAGCCAAAATTTTCTATATAATTTACAAAGATTTGGTAGGACTTTATATGAGAAACATGAAATAAGGCAACTTTTGATATTGTCAACAAAAGAGTTTGTAGAGAGTAAGTAATCTCTAAATGCAAAAACATCGAACATCTGCTTTTAATACTTTCTTTTACCCTTTGGTTTCAGCCTATCCTGCATTAATTCAATAGCAGAGGGAATATGCTGTATCTGTATCCAGTCTTCTATTACCTTCCTGGAGAATTTGCCTCTAAAGCAACTAAAATTAAACTATCAGACAGATTTGATTAAACTTATAAGTAAAAAACCTCAGTATGACACTGAGGTTTTTTACTTTTGTGCTCATTTTAAAAGCAACAGCTATAAAGTGTATACTGATTGATTAGCATTTACATTCACTTCTATCTACATAGGTTTTGTTTCCATTGCTATTGATGTAATAACAACCGCCCTGTGGACCTTTATATAAAGGTTTTCCATTATGGGTACCACATCCAGAAGAAGGATTAGTAGTAGGAGGGGTAGTGGTTCCAGTAAATTTAAATGAGCTACTTGTATAAGGATTAGATTTTTTATTTCCTCTAATAGCTATTAGACTAACAATATATTGGCCTGATTTATTATAAACATGAGTAGGATCTTTTTCAACAGAACCCTCTCCATCTCCGAAGTCCCATTCATAGGAATCTGCATTCTCTGAGACATTTGTAAAGACAACCGTTGCCGGAATTTGAGATCCTTGAACAACTGCAGTAAACTTTGCTATTGGGTCTGGCTGAGGATCATTATTGGAGCAAGCAATTAATAAAACAAGGCAAAGGAATTTAAAGACTTTTTTCATAAACAGTAAAAATTGAGTGAATAGACCTTTCTTTTTATCTCACAAAGACAGATTAAAAGTTAATTATATAAATCATCAAAGTCTTTATTTGTAGTTCTGTTTTGGCCTTCCCTATAAGTAATATTTTTAGATATCTTCTTGGCAATGTCTACTCCATGTCTAAAAGCTAAGCGGGGACGCCTTGTTTGGCTATAGGTAGCTCTGGACCACTCTGTATTTACATTAATACCTGACATTGCTGTTGCCATTATTTTTGCTTCCGTTCTAGGCAACCACTCACAACGCATGATCAATATTGAGCCACCTCATCTTTTTTCTTGATAAATAAGTTATAGCGTGCTAGTGTAGATTGTCCTATATCAAATTCTTCTGTAGTGATGGTATACATTTCTTTATCTGCGGTTTGAATATGCATTCCTTGTTCCAATAACGCCTCATATGCTTTTTTATAAAGTTCGTCTGGAGAAATAGTACTGTGAATTCTATTATATCTGCATATCGTAGAATCTGATTTTCGTCTTCTTTAGTAAGATAAGTTTGTGAGACGCAGGAACATACTATAAAGGAGAGTAATAGATATTTCATTGAGGGAACCGGATTATTATATATCCCCTTAATCTATCAAGGTGCAAGTGTTCTATCAATACCTCTTTTGGGGTATTTTCATCCTACAGTGCTATAAAAAATACCCCAAAAGAGGTATTGACTCCCATTTCTATGAACTCTTCTTTTGCCTTCTTTAACTAACCCAGATAAGGAGGTATACTATGTCAGACGATTTAACCAAGAAAAGACCGCAAGATGCCAGCAAGATTAACATTCATGAGCCATACGAGGTGAATTGGTGGTGTGCTGAATTAGGATGTACAAAAGCACAACTTGTCGCAGCTGTAAAAGCCGTAGGTGTTTTTGTGAAGGATGTGAAACAATATCTTGGCAAATAATCTCTCTTAAACAGTATCCAGACAAAATAAAGTTTGGATACTATCATTTCTATAAGCTTACATAAGTTGGACAATCAGACATATAAAGTACTTACTGTCAATCTGTTGATTTATCTTGATTGTCAATTTCAATCCTGATTTGATATGCGTTTTTATTTTACCTTACTATGTTTCTTTCTGATATCAATAGGTGCCTATTGCCAAGAATATCGGTATGTAAATGCAGATAAATTAAATGTACGTAGTGAACCATCCTCTAAAGGGAAAATACTACTGGCTTTGCATTTCGCAGATCAAGTAGAACTTATCAGTGAAGTAAATTCTGACTGGGCAGAAGTAGAAGTACAGGGAGTAAGAGGTTATGTATCCAGCCTTTATCTGGTTTATGATAAACAGGCTCTGGAAAGTATTTCTACACTGGATGAGATGGCGGTAGATACGGCCATGGTTGACCCACTTTTCTCAGATGTAATACCCTCTCCCAAGCCTTACAAGCCAGCTCAGCCAAAAACGACTACCAGGCAAAGTAGTGTAAGTAGTGATGTGGTATACATCTGTGACAGCCAAAATGCATATGCCTACCACAGAAGTCTATCTTGTCGGGGGCTGGGTCGTTGCAAAGCTGGAGTATACAAGGCAACCAGAAAAGAAGCTTCTTCTTATCGTTCAGCCTGTAAAATCTGTTATTAGCCCAATAATCATTATTATGAAATTTTACTGTCTATTGATTATATTTTTTGTTTGTGGGACTTGTGTCACAAAAGCTCAAAAGGATCAAGTGGAGGATGAGATCAGAAGTTCTTTTGATTATTCGAAGAAAGTATTAACCTATGTAGAAGAATCTATTTCCTATATGAATAAATGTAAGCACACTTCTTCATTAGAGGATGCGAAACTATATGCCAAGCGTGCGAAAAATGAAATAGATTATGCTATAAGAGAGTGTAGTAATGCGGTTTCTGACGCTTCAGACGCAGAGTCTGAAGCTAGCGATATACGCTGTGATGATACTGAGAGTGAAGCAGATGATGCTGAAGAAGAGTTTTCGGCTGCCAAAACAAAATTTGATGATGCTTACACATATTTAAGGAGAGCAGAGAATGCATCAGACTCTGACGAATTTATTCAAAATTATAAAAGGTCTTTATCAGCTATAGAAGATGGAATTGAAAAAATACGGTCAGGACAAGTCAATTTACGGGAGGCGTTGAATAACCTTAATTCATGTAAAGCGAAATAGTTATAATACTGAAGTGTTTATACATTGAGTTGTATGAATATTTTGCCAATATTAGCAACTATCTTTTCTCCTCGTAAACCTAAACACGCTTAAATTGGTTGTCAGGCTTCTACACACAGCAAATCATAGTTATATTGCTGACTATTCTTTTAACTATAAAAAGTAGGTCTTAAACTGGAGAGTACTGCTAATACACGGGGCAGTGTTAAAGTATCGGAAATTGATTTACTATTTTTCCACTAATTCATTCTTTCACACTAATTCTAACCAGAGAAACTTTACCTCATTAAATGAAAGGCCTCGTAGAAACTGGGGCCTTTCATTTAATGAGGTAAACCTAATTTATCAAATAGAACTCTGTTCCTCATTTTAGCATCTTTAAGCAATTTCTGATAAGATATTACTTCGATATAGGCGTAATATTCAGTGTGATAGAAAAAATATCCTTTACCATCGGGTGTTTTTTTAAAACTTCTATCCTCTAAAATTCGATTAAAATTTGCATTAAAGTCACAAACTATATATGCATAAAATGGAGTTCTGTCTTTATCAACCTGTATAATTTTCCCTTTTCTATCTTTTGCTTTATTTTCTCTAATAGTTCTTATATAACTAATTATTTGATCAACCGGATTCTTTTTTTCGTCATCTGATGAATAAGTATTTCTCTCAGGGCGTTTAAACTCAATTATAACAAATGAATTATGAGGTGCATCATCATCAACAAATGCGAAACTATTATTAAAAACTAAGATGTCTGGACGATCATTACTATCGTTATCTTCTAATACATCTATAGCTCGCATCTGCTTATCGGATGCTAAATAGTTATGATAAGTAAGCCTTTCATCAATTAACCATAAATTTTGCCTTTCATAGTTCACCTCATCGGAGATCTTCCTTAAAGGAAAAAATATTTTATGTATGGTTTCCTCAGTCTGCAATTCTTCATTATCATCTTGCCCTAAAAATTTATCTAGTAATTCAATTATTGATTTTCTATGTACTACATATTTAGCTAAGTTAGCCTTTCCTATATCATTAAACTTTTCGATATATTCCTCATACAAAGCCATGTATTCATCTGGATCTGCAATACTACCTAATACAGTATCTCCTAGCTCTTTAACTTTCATTTCTAGCTCCATTTCGAGTTTGTATAATTCCAGATTTAGTTTATTGCCTGATAGATTTGGAGGAAGTTTTTTAATATCATCCTCCATATACTTTATTAAAGGACGAAATTGAGGAGATTCATAATATACATGTTCTTTATACTGAATTAATTTCGCTTCTCTTAATGCGCTCAAATAAATATTGAATTTTTCTTCTAAGTATGAAAGGATATGGATTCTAATATCTTTTAAGGAGATAATCATTTCTTCTTCTTCCGTTTGTGGCTCGTCGTCTACAGGAAAAAGAAAACCAGTTCTTTCGTTATCAGTATTAGCATCTAAATAATCACCCGTAACATATACTTGATAAGTAAAGTCTCCATTTGTATCACTCTGATAATCACCTAGATCAGGAATAAATTTTGAAAGTTTCTCATATCTAACATCCCTCTCATTAGCACAATAGTGTATTCTATGAACATTCTTTACTTCATAAAGGTATACTAAAGAGATTTTGAATAGATTACCTTTAATTTGGAGCTCATCAGATTGAACAAAAGGTTTTACCGTTCTATCATATAACTCGTTTATATTATAGGTTTTCTCATTACTGTCTATCAAGTCTATCTTGGGACATTTGTCTAAAATAAAGTAAATTAAAAAATGTTCTATTATTTTTTCTGCTAAATCATTTAATAGCCTGGGACAGTGAGCATTGTAATCATCAATATATTGATTGAGTGTAACAGTAGTGGATAATTCATCTGAAAATTCGTTTTCATGCTCACTAATAGTATAATCAAATATCCCGTTACCTTGTGGCTTTAAGGTGAATTCTCTTGTAAAATGTTTCGAGCCCTTTCCAGTATACATGCTTTTAATATGCACCGAATTAAAAGCTTTCAAACAAACAAACCTACCAACTCCTTTAGCTCCTTTTTCTACTTTGTAATCTGATTCTGCGGTTAAAAAAGAAGTAAAATTACTGTCATTAAAACCTATTCCATTGTCTACTATTTTGAATGACTTAATCGGGTAAACCTCGACTTGACCTAAAGTTCTTAATACATTTGGATCACCTTGTCTTACTATATAGATCTTAACATATCCATCTTTTAATATTCCTTTTTCCTCTATCGCGTGTATTGAATTGCTTATTACCTCATATAATGGCCATAAAGCTTTGGCCTTAGGTAGTCTGGTATTTCTAACTTTACCTGCAATATTTGTTAAGAATGTAGCTTTTTCCATCTAAAATATAGTTTTAACCCAATGATATACAATAGTATTGTTAATCACAATGCATTTGAAAAGGTATTTTCACCTGTTTTAACAAGGTGATTTTACCCTAGATAGTTACCTACTTTTGGGTATATTAAATACCTACTTTCCGGGATTGATTCTTATTGCTTGAATTTATAAACTTAACGAGTAGAACTATATGCCTTATTAGTTGTGAAAAAATCTATTAGACCTCCTGAGAATTGGCAAGACTTTGAAACTCTCTGTAAAAAGCTTTTTGGAGAGATCTGGGGTTGTCCTCATACTATTAAGAAGAACGGCAGGCTTGGTCAGTCTCAGGCTGGTATTGATGTCTATGGTAAGCCAAAGGGAGAAACAGAGTACTGGGGTATTCAATGCAAAGGGAAAGATAATTATGAAGACAAAAAATTAACTGAATCAGAAATTGATCAGGAAATTATAAAGGCCTCAACGTTTGAACCTCATTTGAAAGTACTGATATTCGCAACAACGGCCTCTAAAGATGCTCAAATAGAAAAATACATTCGTATTAAAGACCAAGAGAGTAGTAAGAATGGAAGATTCGAAATAGTGCTTTATTGTTGGCAAGACCTTGTCGATCTCATAGAAGAGAATCGAGATACTTTTAATTGGTATGTTAACAATATCCAGTTTAAAGATCAGTTCGATGTTTCTATTACTATAGATACAGGACATGATAATGGCGCAATCCGACCTAAGTTTCTCAAAACCATTACTACATACACCCAGAATCCACCCCAAAAGCACGATTTTAATAAACATGCTTCTATTGCTTGGATGTTTGAAAAACCGAAAATGCCATTTGGTAAAACAAATAAAAGTTGGTGCAAATTAGTCATAACTATCAAAAATACGGGTAGTATAGTTCTAGAAGATTGGAAACTAAGGTTGACATTCTCTAATAATGTTAAGAAGCTAGAAGATGACAGCCCTCGTCCTAACATATTTAATCTGTCTCCGAATTATGCACTTTGTACCACTTGGGCATACCAGGAAGATAGATTAGTGATATGTAAACCTTTAAATAATAGTCCTTTAATTCAAAAAGATACTCGTTCTTTTACCTGTTATTGTATTCCGGATTTTGATGCTGAGGAGGTAACAGTGAAATGTCATTTATTAGCGCGCAATTTTGATAGAGAGAATGAAATTAATATAATCGTAGAACCAGATTATGAAGTAGAACTACTTGTCGAACAGGTTTATTCATCAGATGACGAAAAAAAAGACATTACTTTTTCCGAATGGATTATAGAGGAATAAACAGCCTATATATAGGATATAAAGGTTACTTATCATAAAACAGTTCATAAAAGCTTATTAATATTCTTTATTAAACATGGCTAATGACTTTCTTACTAACGACAACAAAATCGCATTATTAGTTGAATCCACACTAATAACCGCCGCATCTGCTTTTCCAATAGTTTCTAGTCTAGCAACTGGCTGGACTGAGTACAAGAGCTATAAACAGACAAAGAACATAAAAAGCATTTTGCTAGATTATGCAAAAAGGCTAGATGAGTTAAAAGATAAGGTTGATCAGCAGTATTTACAATCGGAAGAGGCTAAAAGGTTAATTGAGAGAACTGCAATTTTAGGAAAAGAGGAAGATAGACAAGAAAAGAGGAAAATGCTTTCTGAGTTTTTAGCAAATGCAAGTACTGTACAGTTGTCAGATGATACTGAAAAAGATATGGTACTTGATACGATCAACAGAATTAGTCCCTTACAATCCTCTATTTTGCATTTCATAACCAAATCTATCATAATGTCAATGGGTAAAGACTCGGTGAAATTAGGAAGTAATTATAATCCAAAATCACCTGGAGATCAGTTCTTTGGCTTTGAAAGAGAACTAGTGGTAGTCGTTGCTTTTCAAGATCATAATATTGATCCCATTAAAAGCAGTGATACTATTGAAGCAAGTCTAGATTATATGATTTCAATAGGGGTTGTTGAGTTACTTAGTATGCGAGGAGGACTTGTAGGTGGAGAGAGATTATGTAAACCCACTAAATTAGGGTTAAAAGTACTAGACTATTTAGGGACTCCAATTGAAAACATGATTGAAATTCCTGCATTAATTGAGAAAACCAAAAAAGAAAGAGGACTAATAAAATAGTGTTAACTGCTTTACATAAGCAAGCATGTCAATAAGGCCACTCAACAAAACTGAATAAGGTTATAAAATCTGAACGAGAGTACGAACATTAATAGATATTAATAAATATCTGCAAAAACACTTATTCATTATTGAGTAAACAAGTTTACTCAATAATGAAAAAAGGCCATCCGGTGAGGGATAGCCTTGCAAATCTGTCCTTAAAACGTCCCTTGTAGTTTTGAATTTAGTTATAAACTTTTGACTATCAAGTAGTTACTTTTAGGATCTAGTACCCGAGGCCGGAATCGAACCGGCACTCCGTGAAGGAACACGATTTTGAGTCGTGCGCGTCTACCAGTTCCGCCACTCGGGCTTGTAAATTTGGAAACGGACTGCAAAGGTAGAGAATTCTATTTTCGGAGCAAGCATTTGCATTAAAAAATATTCACCATAAATATATCACTCTGATAATCAGCCTTTGCAATCCATATTACACTTAGACGTTAAAGCGGAAGTGCATGATATCGCCGTCTGCTACCACATATTCTTTACCTTCCACAGATATTTTTCCAGCTTCACGACAAGCCGCTTCAGACTTGTATTTTTCATAATCAGCGATCTTAATCACCTCTGCACGGATAAACCCTCTCTCAAAATCCGAGTGAATCACACCGGCTGCCTGGGGTGCTTTCCAGCCTTTACGGATAGTCCAGGCACGTACTTCTTTCACACCAGCTGTGAAATAGGTAATCAGATCCAACAATGCATACCCTGCACGTATCATCTGATCCAACCCTGACTCCTTCAATCCATACTCGCTCAGAAACATTTCCTTCTCTTCCTGATCTGTAATCTCAGCAATTTGTGCTTCCAGAGCTGCACAAATACGTAATACCTCAGCACCTTCTGGCTTTACAGCTTCACGCAAGGCCTTTACATAATCATTGTCTTCATGGAGATTGTTTTCATCTACATTGGCAATGTATAACATTGGTTTTAATGTCAACAGAAACAAATCGGCAACGGCTTCTCTCTCTTCTTCTGTTGCGTCCATGGTACGAGCATTTTTGCCTTGTTCCAAGTGAGCTTTGTATCGTTGTAAGGCTGCCAGTTCTGACTTTGATTTGGCATCTCCAGCTTTGGCAGCACGTTCTACTTTTGATAGCTTCTTCTCTACCGAATCCAGATCCTTTAACTGCAATTCGAATTCAATCACTTCTTTATCTGAAGCAGGGTTGACAGGACCTGAAGAACGTACAATATTCGGATCATCAAAGCAACGAATTACATGTACGGTTGCATCTACTTCCCGAATGTTGGTAAGAAAGGCATTCCCACGGCCACCACCTTTACTAGCCCCTTTTACCAGACCTGCAATATCTACAAACTCAATAGTAGCAGGTACCACACGCTGAGGATTCACAATACCTTCTAATATCTGTAACCGTTGGTCAGGTACATCTACGATACCGATATTGGGATCAATGGTAGCAAACTCGTAATTGGCTGCCACATTCTGAATATTGGTCAAAGCTGAAAAAAGAGTAGATTTTCCAACATTAGGTAGACCTACGATCCCACATTGAAGACCCATGGAGAAATATAAATTAATAAGTGAATAGTAAATGTTAAAAATGCGGGGGCGAAGTTAATAAAATAAATCAGAATTATTGTCCTTTCACCATTCGCAGTAATTTGGTGGCTCTGCTTTTAAACGCTGGTTTCTCATACGGCAAGTGATCTTCTATCAGTAGACAAAGCTCCTGTTGCAGTTCTTCGTATTGTTGGCAGATATTAGCAGCTACAGTAATAGCAAAAGCCCGGATTGCACTGGGTTGAGACCGATCTTTGAGAATAACAAAGCAGAAATCAATAATTTCACCTTCCAGTTCTTCAGGGATAGTTATATTCTGCAACAACCGCAATACATTCCGGGTTACGGCAGGGTGTATATCTTTTTGTTGTGCAATTGTAATAATCTGGGATAAATAGGGTTGTATCAAATTCGGGTACTCCTCTACACAATACGAAACAGGCCATGCAGCTCTCTGACTCAGGCGATATTCTCCACTTAAAAACAGCTCTATCAGCTCAGAAAATCGTTGTGAGTCATAGGAAATGTATTTTGCTATTGCTAGTGTGTTTTCTTTGCTATGTTCCTTTAGTAATTGTTCTTTCAGATTCATTGACTACTGGTGTATTCATTTGTAACAGGTATGACTGCCAATATAAATAAAAAGCCCTGTCTGTAGCAGACAGGGCTTGCGTATCATCAGAAATATTACGCCATTGTGATTTCAAACTGCACCAGATCAACAAACTCCTGCACTCTGCTATCCAGTTCGTTCTTATCCAGATTTACGATCCGCTCTGTTCCAAACTTCTCTACACAGAAAGAAGCCAAAGCCGAAGCATAGATAATACCCCGTTTCATGTTGTCAAAAGAGATATCACCTGTGCTAGCCAGATACCCAATAAAGCCACCTGCAAACGTATCACCAGCTCCTGTTGGGTCGAATACTTCTTCCAGAGGAAGTGCGGGTGCAAAAAACACCTGATCTTTTTTAAACAAGTATGCCCCATGCTCACCTTTTTTAATAATCAGATACTTAGGTCCAAGCGTTAAGATTTTAGAAGCAGCCTTACGCAATGAGTATTCTCCTGACAACTGGCGAGCTTCCTCGTCATTAATAGACAACACATCCACATGGTTGATCACATCCATCAGTTCATCCCATGCAGTATTCATCCAGAAGTTCATCGTATCCATCATGATTAACTTTGGACGGCGTTTCAAACGCTGAATAACCTGCTTCTGAACAGCAGGAGTCAGATTCCCCAGCATCAAAAACTCACAGTCCTGATAAGATTCCGGAATAACCGGATCAAATGTTGCCAATACATTCAACTCAGTTACCAGTGTATCACGGCTATTCATATCGTTGTGGTAACGACCTGACCAGAAAAACGATTTTTCACCAGCTTTGATCTGCAAACCTTCTGTGCTGATACCATGCTCCTGAAGCATAGTAATATCAGAAGTAGCAAAGTCATCTCCAACCACTGCCACCAGTTTCACATCTTTTGTAAAATAAGAAGCCGCCAATGTTATATATGTAGCAGAGCCACCAATGATTTTATCTGTTTTTCCAAAAGGTGTTTCGAGGGCATCAAATGCCACCGTTCCCACTGCGATTAAGCTCATTTCGTTGATAGTTAATTGTTTAGATGGTATATATTCTATAAAGACTCAAAAGTAGTACTTTTTTCCAGGAATTAATTCTGAAAAGAGGTCAGGAGTAAACACCTGGCTGTAATTTTCAAGACGGATTCGTCTTGGCAGGTCCTTTTTTGAGAATCGGATGCCGCTCAAAAGGCTTGGATTCATCAAATAGCTTTCGGTAAGTAGCATGCACCTTTATGATTTTGCCTCCCATTAATTCAACCACTTTCATCATAGGTGGGTTAAAATCTCCTATCCAGTTCATCTCCAGATCGTCGTATCGGTCATAATGATCTTGAATAAGGTCTCTGGCAGCCATTACAATAGCTGCATCAACAGCTTTTCCCTGATGCTCAGGTACAACACCAAAAACTACTCCAAACATTTTCCGGGATGTACCACGCCACTGGTGCCACAGAAACTTAATCTTAGCGAGCAAATCAAATTTTCCGTTCATATGGCGGAAAATCTGATTCATTTCGGGTAGCATCACAAAAAAGCCAATAGGCTCTCCTTTATAATAACCAAACCAGATCAGTTTTTCATCGATAATAGGCTTGAGTTGTTTCATTATTGATCTGCTTTGTTCGTAACTCATCTCACCCTCACCTGCTTTAATTTCTCCCCATGATCTATTAAATATAACCCGAAAATCCTCTGTATATTTCTCCAGGTTATTCTTTTTAATATGGTCAAATGTATAATCAGGGTTACTACGAACACGATCTGCACGAGCAAATACTGCAGGATGTAAGGGAGCCTTTACTGTGCGGTAATATGTATATTGATTAAAAAATACTTGAAAACCATACGCTTCAAAGAGTTCTTTGTAATAGGGCATATGGTAAAACATACCATAGTTTGGAGGTAAGAAACCATCAACCAGCAGTCCCCACCACTGATCTCTTTCTCCAAAGTTGATAGGACCATCCATGGCTTCCATACCTCGTACTTCAAGCCACTGCTTGCAGGCATCAAATAATGTAAAAGCAGCTTTCTGGTCATTGATACATTCAAAGAACCCCATTCCCCCGGTAGGCTGATCTTTTCGTACTGTTCCATCAGGAAAAGTCCATGTCTTAACCGTTGACTCCCGATCAATGAATGCAGCTACACGCCCAATTACTTTACCGCTACTATCCTGCAACAACCAACGTATACATTCTCCATGTTTAAAAAACGGATTCTTTGCAGGGTCAAACACCTTTTCAATGTCCTGATCCAATGGCCGAATCCAGTTAGGGTCGTTTCTATAGATACGAACAGGCAATTCCAGAAATTCTTTGCGGTGTGCAGGAGTTGTAACTTCGATTAGTTGCATAAGTTGGAATGTACATCTTGAAGCGGCAAAAATAGTATCTTTTTTTTGACAAAGGTGTGCTTCTTTTGTAGAAGTCTAGTAAAGTTAATCTTAATTCAACTCCTTTTTTGCCTTTGTAAATGGGTTCGTGTATTTTCGAGGTCTTATTTTTACCATACCAGATTAGACTTTGTATGAATATACAGTTACTCAATCATGTGGCAGTACATGTCGCAGATGTAAAGACAAGCATCTCATTTTATCGTGATATTCTGGGATTACCTCAATTACCCAGGCCAGCTTTTGATTTTCCAGGTGCTTGGTTTCGTATTGGAACAACACAGGAAATACACCTAATTGGCAATCGTACAGAGGCCGTACATTCGCATTCAAGAGGAACTCATTTTGCCTTACAGGTAGATAATATAAAAGCCGTTGAAGCTGAGCTAAAAGCAAAAAATGCAACATTTACAGGCCCTAAACAACGTCCTGACGGCAACTGGCAGATTTTTATTGTAGATCCGGATGGACATTGGATTGAACTATGTGAAATTCAGAATACAATCTAGATTATTTGCAATCTTCACCATCAACAAAAAAGCAACAGATTCTGAATCTGTTGCTTTTTTGCATTTACTTATCTAACTGTCTCATTTAAACTCATCCACGCCCGTATCTTTTGCAGAGGCTTTGTATATGCCAATCTCTGAAATTAACAGGGGAGTACCTGCTGTTCCAATTGTCATCCTAACTTGTGTAGCAGTTACAGGTTTTATACGCAACAAACGCTTATACCCAATTGTAGTCCCTTTTGCCACAAACTCCCATTTACCCTCTACAAAAGCTTCGACGGTAAATGAATTCACTCTTTGTCCAAATTCAATAGGCTCAGCTAAGGAAATCCTATCAAAAGTGGTCGATCTTCCGAATGGAATGGTAATCATGGCCTGACTCACCCCATCTTCTGTTGCCCAGAACGTTCTGGAACTTCCATCTGTCGTATTTTGTGCCAGATACTCTTTGCTACGGAAATGATCTGCCTTAGCACTTTTATTTAAAGCCAGATTGGTTCTAAAAGTCTCAGTTACTACTGTTCGAAATTCTTTTAACCGCTCCACGTCATTCTCATGGATCAGTCCCCGACGATCCGGAGGTAAATTAAGCAGCAACACTGCATTTCTTCCTACTGATTTATAATAGATATCCAAGAGATGTTCCAGTGATTTTACCTTACTATCTTCTGCTGCATGATAAAACCAACCTGGACGAATCGACACATCACACTCGCCTACTAACCAATCTTTGCCATCAGCCTGACCTGTATTCAGAAATTTGTATCCGGGTGAGTTAGCCTGTCCGATCCCTATTGAGCTTTTATCCAGTAATGACCAGTTCGTTTCACCGGCAAAGCCCTTCTCATTACCCATCCAGCGTACATCAGGACCTGCATCTGAGAAGATTACAGCTTTAGGCTGAAGTTCACGTATGATAGCTCTATACCCTTCAAAATCATACTCCATATTTTTTGCATTCTCTCCTTTGGCTCCGTCCATCCATACTTCACTGATCTCACCATAGTTTGTCAGCAATTCACGTAGTTGATTTTTGTAATAATCATTGTATGTACTCGTTCCATAAGCAGGTTCATGACGATCCCAAGGAGACAAATATATCCCAAACTTAATTCCAGCTTCCTTACAAGCCTCTGATAGTTCTTTTACAATATCCCCTTTTCCCCCTTTGTATGGGCTATTCTTGATAGAGTGTTCGGTATACTTGCTTGGCCATAAACAAAATCCATCGTGATGCTTTGCAGTTAGAATAATTTGTTTGAGACCACCATCTTTACAAGCTTTTACCCATTGCTTTACATCTAATTCAGATGGGTTAAAGATTTTAGGGCTTTCAGTTCCATCTCCCCACTCTTTATCAGTAAAGGCATTAACAGTATAGTGAATGAAGGCGATGGTTTCAAGCTGCTGATAAGCAAGTTGTCTGGGTTGAGGTGTAACAGCCAATGGTGTTACAGCTTTAGGAGCATTCTGAGCCTGAACTACCAAAGGTGCAACTAATAAAAGTAATTGTGTCAGGCGCAGAGAAATGCAGTTTTTTTGCATAAAAACTAACTATTGAATAATAAAACAAGAATATAATGTAGCATTGCGTTGCCTTTTCAAAGGAAATTTAAAATGTGGAATTTTGAGAGGCATTGTTCATATATTTTTTTTACTACAGATTTTAAAAAGCAATTATTCCATAAGACAATCCATCTTTCTACATATACCAAAGTAATATAGAAAACGTAATTATTACGTTTTCCTATTGCATGCAGATCATATACACTATTTTGCAAAATACAACTTACTATCAAAGCCTTATAAGATCATCCTGGTAGAACTTCCAGTAATCTATATGCCAAAATTTCTTTTCCAAATTTATGATTATCATTTCTGAATCGTCACCTCAATTATCTCCTTCGGCCAGTGCCAATGATATACGTAAAGTTACCCAGACAGCTGAACTAGTTGGCATCCAAAGCTATTACATCCCACAAAGCTTTGACAATATTTCTATAGAAGATGCATTCTCACATATACCAGAGATGGTAAAAGAGGAAATAGCATTCTGGATAGGCTATGTTCCTGACCCTGAACACTACAGAAATGTATATCAGGAACTTCTCAAAAAAAATATCCGATTAGTTAACTCCCCTGAAGAATTTCAACAAGCAGAAGAATTTGACAGATATTATCCCTACATAGAACATATGACCTGTAAAAGTCTGGTGGCTACATCTGTATCTGAAGCAAAAATGATGGCACAAAAAATAGGTTATCCGGTATTTATCAAAGGTACTATCCAATCGTTTAAAAAATGGGGATGGAAATCATGTGTAGCTTATGAGGAATCCGCTCTGGAGAATATAGTTTCCAACTTATATAAAAGTACATCCCGCTCACTAGGAAAAGTCATTATCCGGGAAGTAATGCAACTAAGACATGTAGAAAAAACAGGTACTGACTTTCCCAAAGGCAGAGAATACCGGGTATTTCTTCTAAATAACCAGGTGATAGACTATAGCTATTATTGGAACAACGACGACCCATTACGTACAGTTTCCAAAGCAGAAGAAACGATTATACTTGATATGGCCACGCAAGCATCTGTACAAATAGGTGTACCCTATATTGCAGTAGATATAGGGCAAAAAGAGTCGGGTGAATGGATTCTGATAGAAGCAGGGGATGCACAGTTTTCGGGTATCTGTGCTATTTCACCTGTCAAACTCTGGCAAAGAATTTTGCAATTAGAAACTGTTAACTAATAGCTATGCTCATCCAACTTTACCTTCCCTCTGAATGTCCAGAAGACAAATGTAGTATAGGTTGCAACCAATGGTACACCGATAACTGCAAATAGTAACATAATCTTTAGAGATTTTGCAGAGGAGGCAGCTTTATACACAGTCAGATTATAAGCTGGCGACACTGTAGAAATCACAATATTGGGGTATAGGCCAATAGCAATCAGTATTAACAACAGACTCACTGTAACAGATGATGAAATAAAGGCGAAGCGATATTTCCGCTTTGTAATCTGTCGGGTAATATTCGCCACTGATAGAATGGCAACAAGAGGGATACTAAACAATTGAGGATGTTGTTTGAAGTCTTCAGAGAGATGAGTCGCATACAACAAGGTTGCCAGTGTAGTAACAGCATAACAGATTACAAAAAAGATGGTTGTATTCTTCACCAGAATAGTAAGTTTAGCATACAAACGGTTTTCAGTCTTCATTGTAAGATAAATAGCCCCATGCATCATAAACAAGGCAACTGTTGTAATAGCTACTATACAGGCATAGGGATTTATAAATGATAACCACCTCCCTGTAAAATCTCCATTTTGATCAATTGGAATGCCTTGGATTACATTTCCTAATACTAATCCTAATAGGAAGGCTATCATAATACTGGATATACAATAGTTAATATCCCAAAGCTGTCTCCACCAGTGCATAGGTTCTTTACTTCGAAATTCAATAGAGATAGCCCGAAAAATCAACATCACCAGAAACAACATGAAGGGAATGTAAAAGGCCGAAAATACAGATGCATATACCAAAGGAAAACCAGCAAACAGGGCTCCTCCTCCTATTACAATCCAAACCTCATTCCCATCCCACACAGGTCCAACAGCATTCAGAACAATCCGACGACTCTCTTCTTTATTAAAGAATAAATGTAATGCTCCTGCTCCTAAATCAAATCCATCCAGAATAGCATAGCCACTAAAAAGTCCACCTACAACCAAAAACCACCAGGTTGGCAGATCGAGTCCTAAAATCGTTTCCATATTTATCCGGTTAAAAATCTAAAGTCAGATAGTCTTACTAATGTGCCATTAATGGGTTATCGCGTTTGCTTGCATCTGGAATATCCTCCTGTGCCTCTTCATCATAAGGCCCATGTTGTATCTTTTTATTTAATAGATATATAAATAAGATAAATAGCAACACATATACCACAGTAAACAGAATTAAGGAAAATATAACTTGGTTAGCAGTTACAGCTTTAGATAACGCGTCTGATGTACGCAACAGACCGTATACTACCCAGGGTTGGCGCCCTACCTCAGCCGAATACCAACCTACCTGATTCCCGATCTGAGGCAGTAAAACAGAGAACGCAAAGACAATCATTAACCAACGTTGTGTAAAAAGTTTGTTTCTCCAGAGAAGCCATGCAGCCAACAAAGTCAAACCAATAAGTATCATCCCAATAGCAACCATTAGATGGTAAGTCTGAAAAACGAAGTTTACAGCCGTTGGGCGATCTTCTTCTTTAAAATGTCGAAGTCCTTTGACAGGCGTTGTAAAATCCTGATGAATTAAAAAAGTCAATCCTTTGGGAATGCTAAGACCTGACACCTCTTCTGTCTTTTGGTTTACCCAACCCACCAGATACATATCTGCAACCTCCAGACTATCATAATGGCCTTCGAAAGCAGCCAACTTTGCAGGCTGGTTTTGTGCTACCCCATCTGCTGAACGATGCCCAGTAAACAACTGTAACATAGAAGCTATTCCAGCCACTACCAGACCAATCTTAAAGGAAGCTCTGGAAAGTTCAACATACCGATTGTTGAGTATATAAAAGGCACTTACACTTAAGACCAGAAATGACCCTGCTAAAAAAGAACCATTAATCACATGTGACAACCTATCTACAGAGGAAGGATTAAAGACCATAGCCCAGAAATCTGTAATTTCAGCACGGGCATTTAACCCCTCTCCAACAATATGATATCCTGCCGGAGTTTGTTGCCACGAATTGGCTACTACAATCCAGATAGCAGAAAACATAGACCCCAGCGCTACCATAATAGTAGAAAAGAAATGAACCCGGGAACTCACACGATTCCAACCAAAGATCAGAATTCCCAAAAAACCAGATTCCAGTGCAAAAGCGAATATTCCTTCAGCTGCCAGTGCACTACCAAAGATATCGCCCACATACCGTGAATAGGTAGCCCAGTTTGTTCCAAACTCAAATTCCATAACTATCCCAGTGGCAACTCCAATCCCAAAAATCAAGGCAAAGATCTTAATCCAGAAACGGGTCATCTGTTCATACATCAACTTTCCTGTTTTTAAATACAGTCCCTCCATAATGACCAAACATACTCCCAGACCAATACTTAATGGTGGATAGATATAATGAAAAGCTATAGTAAAGGCAAATTGCAGACGGGAGAGAAATTCGACATCCATGAGGCATACAGGTTAAAGTGATACCGTAGATTCAGGATAAAAGAGGATCTATAAGGTGGGCGAAAGTTAGAGGGTTTGCCTTTTCCTCCCAATATTTTTTTACTTTTTTTCATAAGCTCATCTTTACATTTCATCCTCATTTCTTACCCGAAGAAGGAATCAAAGAAAATACGAAAAAAAACCTATTATTTTCAATTACCTTGCAATCAGTAAAATAGCGTTTATACGCTAAAACTGGTTCGGTTTTTGTCAAGCAAACAGGTAGGAAAATGAACTACTCCCAGGAATACAGAAAAATAGGCTAGCTATGTAAAAAAAGATAGTGGTGTGTTATTCTGTAGTGCAGGGAGATAATCAGATGTCGGAAAAATGCTGTTTAACCAATATCTTACTAAAAACAACGTTATACAATCAAATAAAATACATATTTTCATCCTTTTGATTGTCAAACTATTAAATACTATATGAAAGTTTTACAACTACAAAAGATAGTATGGGGTATGGTTCTGCTGACCACCCTGCTAGCTTCCTGCTCACGCAAAAGCTATTGTCCTGTCTATTGGGAAGGTTCGGATGGAGGTGGTTCCGGAGCGGCTGTTTCTGGTGGCGCAGATAAAACAGACTGGAAAATTGAAACCAATGCCACCAAACCTGCTGATGGCGGAGGTGGTAATGATGCCAGTATGTCAGCAGGTTCCGGCGATCCTGAAACTACTTCTGAATTCCCGATGGTACGTGTGAAACGGGATAAAAATGGCATTATATCCAAAAAGCCAATGCAACGAAATAAAGTAAAACGAACCGACCCCCGGAAGAAAGGTTCTTAAGTATACGTATTGCCAGCATATGGCCTCAAGATATATCTGTCCATGAAGCATTTTTTCGCAAAAAGATATTGGCATTCTACCATGAACCGAAGCCTCAAAATAGGTTTCGGAATCATTTTGTATACAGTTTTCTTTACTAGTGAAGTACAGGCTCAATTGGTCCGAGTACCAACCAAAGCAGAGACTCGTAGCAAACAAAAAGAGTATTCAGGAAAAAAAGGCGAAAAGGCAACTCGTTCTTCGCAACCTGCTCCCAGCAATAATGCCATGGGAAAACGGATGTTTCGGCAGAGTGTGCAACGCAATTCAGATAAGAGAGCTATGTTAGTACCTGTACGTCGTCCTCAAGATGCAACAGATGTCAATAACCCAAGAAGCCTCAATCTGAATAAACAACCCGCAGAAATTCCTCTGAGAAGTAAAAATCCAATGGGTATGGCGATGTACAAACGTTCGCTCAAAGCCAACTCGAAAGCAAAGGGAATGCTTGTGCCTGGACCTGCCTATCGGGAAAAGATGATGGAAAAGCGTAATGCCGAGTTTAGTGGTTTCAGAGGTGAAAACCGGACACTGGCAAAGCCTTACCGTGAGAAAATGTACAAAAAACGTGCTGAAGACTTCAACAACTTCAGAGGCGAGAATCGTACATTAGCGATGCCTTATCGCAAGAAGATGTATAAGAAGAGGGCAGAAGACCTGTCATCTTATCGTGGTGGACATACCTTACGTATAGAGTATCGCAAGAAAATGTATAAGAAGAAATCTAAAGAATTGTCTTCTTACAAAGGTGATATTGTAGTACGCAAACGTCCGAAAGGCACTTATCCAAATCTGAAATATCGTGGTGGATATAAGAACAGCTCGTTTGAGAAAAAAGAGAAATATCGTAAAAAGATACTCAAGCGTATGGGTAAAAAGAAATATGTGCCATCTTATATGAAGAAGAAAGACGAAAAACCAAGATATGACAGTCGGGAATCTGAAATTTGGGATAAACCAAGATAGATAATAAAATACAATAGCACAGAGCGCTCTGTGCTATTGTATTTTAAAGAGACTTATAGATTAATTATAACACAAATAACCACTATGATGTGTTGATTTAAATGGAATCAATTTTGCAAATTATGGGTTTTGCCTATAACCGGATTACAAAATTGTATTATATATTTATTGGGCATTATTTATATGAACTGGATTCAGCTAACAGAAGAAAAACAATTACAGGAGATTGAACAGGCATCACATCAGCAACCTGTTGTTATATTCAAACATAGTACCCGCTGTTCCATCAGCGCAACAGCATTGGGACGTCTGGAACGCAATTGGAATGAAGGAGAAATGCAAAGTGTGAAGGCGTATTACCTGGATTTGATTTCATTCAGAACTTTATCTACACGAATTGCACATACATTTGATGTGGAACACCAGTCCCCACAAATATTAGTAATTCAGAAGGGAGAATGCGTGTATAACGCCTCTCACTGGGATATAGCATATGCGGATGTAAAAAAACAACTTGAGAATTCACATAATTAACACAAAAGCCCCTGCTGAACAGGGGCTTTTCTATTTTTACTAATAGGTTGGCTTAAAACTCAAATGTCACCAGTTGTTCAATATCCGGATGCAAGCTTAATGCAACAGGACATGTACGGGCAGCATTTTGCAATTTTTGCTTTTGTGCTTCAGACAATTCTACATTACTTTTTATTTTAAAATTCACCTCAATTTTGGAAATACGACGAGGATCGGCAGCCATTGTCTTAGTAACTTCAAATGCAGTACCAGTCAGATCAAGATTCTCCCGCTCTGCTACAATACCCATAATAGTCATCATACAACTTCCTAAAGAAGCAGAAGTCAGATCTGTAGGAGAAAAAGCTTCTCCCTTTCCATGATTATCCAGGGGTGCATCTGTGATAATAGTATTTCCGGATGCGACATGTTTGGCCTGCGTACGCAAATGACCCAGATATTCCGTCGAAACTGTTGGCATATTTGTATATAGCTTGTAAATATAAAAACTGAATAAATAGTAAATTACTACCTTGCAAAGGTATCATTATTTCTTTTTATGTATTGTGAACTTCTTTTTACAACAATATATTTTTTACATTCGATCAATCGTTACTATATGTAGAAGAGGTATAGGATAATTGCTAAAGATACAGCACAAAATCCAGCAGTTGAGTTTCTTTACTAATTATGTTATATAACTTCATATCTAAAACTGAATCTATATTTTTGTGTTGCCTGTAAAATTGACTACTTTTAATTCAAAAAAACTTCTGAAGTGGTGAAAAGAATTATATACTGCATTTTTTTAATCTGTTTGCTTCCAACAATAAGCTGGGCTCAGGAAAGTGATGAAGATGATGAATATCAGACAGATTTTTTATATGGAATCAACTTCAATACCAATGGTGGCTTAATTGGAGGGCTAGTCTTACGTTATTCTACTGTTATTGACAGTAAGATGAAGCAAACCTTTGGATTGGAAATTGTCAACGTCAAACACCCAAAGGAAATTCGTTCCCAAAGTGCAACCAACGGAAATACGTATATTTATGGTAAAAGCAATTATCTGTTTGCCATAAGACCACAATATGGACGTGAATTGCTTCTTTTCCGAAAAGCCCCAGAAGAAGGAGTTCGAATCAGTGCTATCGGAGCTATCGGTCCATCTTTCGGTATTGTAAAGCCATACTTTATTGCTCTTGATGATGGATTTGGGAATGTAACAATTGAACAGTTTGACCCAGGCAATATTAGGCATAGTCAACAAAATATATTGGGCTCAGCAGCATTTACCCGTCTGACTGGCACTAAAATAGCCATGGGCATCCACGCAAAAGCTGGACTTAGTTTTGAAATTGGTGGATTCAGATCAAGTGCTACAGGTTTTGAAGTAGGTGCATTAGTAGAAGCGTATACAAAAAAAGTTATCATTGTTCCTCTTGCTGAGAACCGCAGTGTCTTTACCTCTATTTACCTTAATATTTTCTTCAAAAGTAAGCGATAAATCTATTTACTTTGCATTTGGATACAGTATCCAGAATAGGAGTTTTCGATCAGCATAGTTCCAGGCTGAACTATTTTGTGATAGGAATCCTTTTCTAATAAATATTTACTCAAGATCCAATTTTACATCTGATATGATTGAGTTACCAGTGATTTCTTCCGAGAAAACACGTAAACCTGATTGGCTTCGGGTAAAACTACCTGTTGGGGAAAGCTATCGTAAAGTACGTCAACTGGTAGATGATCACAAACTGCATACGATCTGCCAGAGTGGAAACTGTCCCAATATGGGCGAATGCTGGGGTGCAGGTACGGCAACCTTTATGATTCTGGGCAATGTCTGTACGCGAAGCTGTTCGTTTTGTGCTGTTGCTACAGGTCGCCCTAACGAATATGACATAGACGAACCACCCCGTGTTGCGGAAGCGATTAAGTTAATGGGAGTAAAACATGCCGTTATCACTTCAGTAAACAGAGATGAGCTAAAAGATCGTGGTGCAGAAATATGGTATCAGACAGTAATCCAGGTAAAAGAACTTTCTCCTGAAACAACCATAGAAACACTGATTCCGGATGTAAAAGGAAACTGGGATGCCCTATATCGTATGATTGAAGGTGGACAGGAAGTAGTGTCTCATAACATGGAGACAGTAGAGCGCCTGTACCGTAATGTACGCCCTCAAGCCAAATACATTCGTAGTCTGGAACAAATCAAACGTACCAAAGAGCAGGGCAAACGTACCAAGTCTGGTATTATGTTAGGATTTGGAGAAACTCCAGATGAAATCTATAAAGCAATGGATGACTTGGCTACACATGGTTTGGATATTCTGACACTGGGTCAGTATCTGCAACCTACCAAGATGCACCATGAGGTAATTGAATTCATTCGTCCTGAACAATTTGCTCATTACAAAGAAGAAGGTCTGAAGCGTGGATTAAAGTATGTAGAATCAGGCCCGTTGGTGCGTTCCAGCTATCATGCAGAACGCCATGTAAACGTACCAATCTGATTTTCAGAATAGATAATTGCCAAATCCCTGAATAAGTTTTTAGTATACTTATTCAGGGATTTTTTGTTTTCAACAAGCACCCATAAGCTTGTTAATGTAATGTCTTACTAACTAATCTTACAAAATCCGGTTTACCATTACCTGTTTTTTCCATTAATGAATAAACAATCCTTATATCTTATGGTACACCTTGATCAGGTACTGTCTAGACTTTTTTATAAGTTCAGACTTCCAGTCGCTTTATTGTGCCTTGTAGGAGCTGGTTTTATTGCCAGTTCTTTTTATCAGAAGTCAATACCTTCACCTAAAAAACCAGAATCTATGGCTGTAGACAATGTATTGCAATGGAAAGTAGTAGCAGACAATTTATATTATGTAAAAGAACGCAAAGAGCTTTATCTGTATGTAGACCTGAAAGCATCCAAAGCACAGAAAAAAAGTGACCGAACACCACTCAATCTTTCTTTGGTTCTGGACCGGAGTGGCTCGATGAATGGAGACAAGATTAAATATGCACGTGAAGCCTGTAAGTTTGTAGTTGACAATCTGGAACCAAGCGATAACCTATCTATTGTTGTGTATGATGATCAGGTCGATGTACTCACAGCCTCTGCCCCTGTTAAAGATAAAGCAACTCTGAAAAAACTGATAGACAATGTACATGACAGAGGTTCTACCAATCTAAGTGGTGGTATGCTGGAAGGTTATGCTCAGGTACACAAAACCCAGCAAAGGAATTATGTAAACAGGGTATTATTACTATCTGATGGACTCGCCAATCAGGGTATTACAGACGAAAAAGTACTACAGCAACTAGCCCGACAAAAAAATAATGAAGACAATATGACACTATCCGCCTTTGGTGTAGGAGCTGATTTTAATGAACTGCTCATGACTAATCTGGCTGAATATGGAAGTGGGAATTATTATTTCATTGATTCTCCAGATAAGATACCCTCCATTTTTGCCAAGGAACTACACGGATTATTGTCGGTAGTAGCCCAGAACACCTTATTACGAATCAAATTTCCAAGCCAGAACCTGTCTGTTAACAAGATGTTTGGCTATCAAGGCCAAGTAAAAGGTGATGAACTTGTTTTTGATCTGAAAGATGTATTTTCAGAAGAGCAGAAGGCTATCCTGATTAAGTTTACAGTAACAGAACCACTCACAGAAGATGCTATATTTACTTCCACATTGACTTATGATGATGCCGTTACGTTTCAGCGTGTCAATGCCTCAGAAAATACCAGGTTAAAGGTGACTACAGATAAGGCATTGTTTGACCGTTCATTTGACAAAGATGTATTGCAGAATATTGTTTTATTTGAGACGAATGAACGATTGGAAAATGCCATGCTGGAAGTAGATCATGGTAATTTTGAAGGTGCCAAAAAGATGATCATTACTCTCAAATCAGAGATGGAAGTACAAATGAAAAACCTTCCTGAAAATGCGGATCTGTCACGGCAGTACAATACAGTAATGGAATATGAGAAACAAGTCGAGAATGCCAAAACAATGTCTTCTGAAGAACTCAAATACAATCAGAAAGCCTCCCGCAGCTCTAATTATCAGATTCGCAAGAAAAAGTAAAATGCTTTTCCTATCCGGAGTCAATCCATCCGGATAGGAAATTTTTAGTTTTTAGCTTTTTCTACCTTATAGACAAAGTACTTAGTCTCTCCTCTCCATGGTAGTTTATAAAACTTCTCTTTGTAATAAAGCATTACCCGATGTCCATTCAGATTAGCTTCTTTTAGAGCGTCTATCACTTCTTTATCATCTTCATCAACCGAAAAATCCCATAAGGAAGAAGCAGGGCTACCACTATCATAGGTAAGTCCACCCAGATTTAGTTGACCTTCCATTGTCTTAAAAACAACTCCTTTGTGACTAAGCTTTACAATTGTACCGGCTCGTGTGCCATCACTATTACTTCCAAAAAGGAAATATACCAACAAGCCGATACCAATAAGAACGATACCAATTCCAAACGCTTTGAATACATTCATAGACAGTATAAATAGTTTCAGTTAAACTTTCCAAGAATACAAAAAAGCTACTCTATATGCAATAATCGAAAACTACTACTAGATAAGTTGTTTTGAATAACTCCTATACAGATACTAAAAAAGCCATCCGTTAAAAGATGGCTTCACTACTACTTTATGAGTTATATTATTTAGAGCGGATCGCAATTACCGGGTCCATACGTGCAGCAATAGCAGCAGGAATAATACCTGCCAATGTTCCAATAATAGCAGAAACGCTTATACCCAGGATTATATTATTGGCACGCATTACCAACTCCAGACTTCCAAACGGAATAAAGGTTAGCAAGAATACCAGAAACAACCCTGCTAATCCACCCAGAACACTTAGAAAAACCGCCTCAAACAGGAATTGATACAAAATAAACGCATTTTTAGCACCAAGTGATTTTTGTATACCAATGATATTGGTTCTCTCCCGAACAGACACAAACATGATATTGGCAATACCAAAACCTCCTACTAAAAGTGAAAAGAAACTAATAACAGCACCACCAGTATACAATGCACCAAAGATACCTTCTACAGCTGCTACCACCTGTTCTGTACGATTAATTGAGAAAGAATCTTCCTCTATAGGCTTCAGGCTTCTACGTGTACGCATCAATCCTGTAACCTCAGCTTCCAGTTCTTCCATTCCTTTATCTGTTTCCAGCCCACGAATACAGATAGCCGGATCTGAGTTTTTGGTATGATATAGTTTATCAAATGTGCCATACGGAACAAAACAAGCCACATCAAAATCAGGACCACCTAGTAAGGACTCACCCTGTTTTTTCATAGTACCAATAACTACGAAGTTCAGTCCATCCATCTTAAACGTCTTACCAATAGGATCTATACCTGGAAATAATGCATCTACAATATCTGCCCCGATGATGGCTACCTGCCTAGCTGCTGTTGATTCCAGTTCATTAAAGAAACGACCATCGCCCAAAGGAATCTCTACAATTGTCTGATAACTCTCAGTAACGCCCAGCACTGTTATATTACCAATACTGCTACTTCCGTTTTTCATGGTAATACCTCCTTGCTGATCAAAGATAGCAACAGCCTCAGCCATAGTCACACGTTTGGACAGAAACTCATACTCTGCATAATTCACAGAAGGACGATTTACATATTTCCACCAGGGATAGGGACCACCAAAACCAAATGGCCACTTCTGTACATACATAGTCCGGTCACCCAGGAAGGCAAGATTATCTTTTACGTTTTTCTCCATCGAGTCAACCAATACAAATACAGCAATGATCGCAAAGATCCCCACTGTAACCCCCAGCAAAGAAAGAATAGTCCGTAATAAGTTGGATCGTAGTGCTTCCCACGCAAAACGGAAGCTTTCAAACATAAGTTGTATATAAATACGCATGTGGCTAAATTACTAATAACCAAGAATGTTTTGAAAAATAGTACCTATAGCCTCTTTATTTATAAAAATCCAGACTGTAGATACCTCGTAGAAAATTTACCAGTGACACAAGGTGAATAGTTTTCCTGGTAAAGTCAACGCATTTCAGGACAAACGGCACTACAGACGGATTGTTGTTTTTGTAGTAGTATAAAGATCTCCGAAATCATCCTTTTACAATAGGTCTGTATAGGCACTACAGACCAGCAGAAACGGTTCCTACTATATTTTCTCAGCATAAGCAAATGTTTACCAAGCTATTATTTACGAACTAACAATACAACCGCTTCCTAAAGATGTTATAATTCATACCTCACAACCACTTACAATCTAAAATGAAGACAGTAAAATTAGGTATTACTCTTTGTGTGCTCTGGTTCTTATCAGGAGGCTGCAAGGATAAATTAATTGTAAATAAATGTAAGCTCTCTTACGATCAGGGAGATGTTCTTTATTTGTCATCAGCAAACACCCCTGCCATTCCTTCTGTTGACCCCAATGCGAGGGGGGTATTTGCAGCAGATCCAGATGGTTTATCTATTGATCAGAATACAGGATATATAGATATCAATAATAGTGCAACCGGACAGAAGTACCTTGTTAAATACATATCTCTGGACAATAATCAAATCTGTGAAACATTTATCACTATTAGTGGTGTACGCTATACAGCAGGTGTTTACAATCGGAGCACGGCCAATAGTCTTGTTGTTAATCCTATTTACAATGCCAATTCTGATAGTCGCCTGCCTAGTGGTAATTTTCAGGGAGGTAGAAACCAACAAGGAGTAATTGTATTGCCAGAAGTTACCGCAGCAGATGGCAGTATTGATCTGAAAGGGGTAAACCTTAACAGATTATTTAGTCAATCCGGCACCATCAGAGATGGATCAGAAGTACAGGTTACTATTCCTTTTTCGCTTAACGATGATAGTGGGGGAATCCAAAATCAGGTGACTCTCAACTTTATATACTACAATGCACAGTCAAGTATACCAGAAGCATTATTAGCAGAAATCAAGGAGCAACAGGAAGAAACCCGGGGAGGCAGGATTAATGGAGAAAAAAACCATCGTCCGCCTGGAGTTATTGTTACTGAGAAGTAATTTTTCTGAAGTATGACTTCCTTTTACATAGCCTGTTAGAAAGATGAGAAATAGTATCTTTATTCTTCTGTCTCTATTATCTGTAAGTGCACAACCGCAAAATCCAGACTATAAGAAGGCGGAACAACTATATAAAGAAGCCAATATCTTATTTGAAGAAGAATCAGATGAGGCTGCATTAGCAAAATATCAGCAAGCAAAACGACTGTATGAGTCGCTAAAAGCTGTGAATGTCAACTATGCAGATTTGCTGGTAAAAATGGGCTCTCTTGCAGAAATCAAAAATGAACCTAAGGCAGCTATTAATTTCTATAAAGCTGCTTTAGCTCTCAGTAAAAAAAATAATCCGGATTCATCTCTAACACCTGTTTTTTTTACGGCAACTATCTTATTAGGAGAAGTTTTCTACAAAACAGAACGATATGATTCTGCATTGATTTATTGTAACTATGCCAAAGCATACATTAGTAAAGAGCAGAGAGAGCAGAATATAGAACGTCTCTACAATGTATTGGGAGCCATTTATTATGCGGATGGAAATTACCGACAAAGTTTAACACACTTTGAGAAAGCATTTATAGCTTCCACACAGCAGCAAAAAACGCATCCCTCTATATTATGCAGGAATCAACTGAATATAGCTTCTGCTGCTAATAATCTGGGTCAGTATGATCGTGCATTGCAAGCTTATCGGCAAGCTCTTAGCTATAAATATGTCGCTGAAATAGTATATCGCAAAATAGGAGAAACCTATTTAAAATTAAACAAATCAGATAGTGCACTCTTTTTCCTCCAGAAGTCGGCAACTACAAACAATCCAGACAATCGGATTGTTGTTTGGAATCACTTAGGTAATTTCTATGCTCAACGAAAAGACTATGTACAATCTCTAAAGTATTACAATCAATCCATCCAACTAAATCAAAAACTGTTTGGTACTAAAAATACAAAACTGGTAACATCCTATCTTGGCATTGGTCAGGTGTATATAGATCAAAAACATTACCTGGAAGCAATTAATACAATACAAAAGGCATTGATGGTATTACACCTGTCTTTTAAGAATACTGATATCTATAAGAACCCTGATGATCCGGATAATGTAATTTCCCGGTTGGACTTTTATAAAGCATTACGTGCCAAAGCACTGGCACTTCAGCAATATGCACAGCAGACCAGAAAATCTACAGATCTGGAATTCTCCTTTAAAACCTATCAGCTTGCTATACGGCTAGCCGAACAATTGCGACTTAGTTATGATACTGATGAAGCTAAGTTATTTTTTATTCAGCAGATTTTCCCTATTTATGAAGAAGCAATCTCTGTAGCGTTTACATTATATCAGCAAACAAAAAAAATCAGCTATACTGAACTTGCTTTCTCTATCTCAGAAAAGAGTAAGGCGGCTATACTTGCTGAGACATTAAGGGGGCTACAAATAAGTCAGCAAAAAGGAGTACCTACAACTTTACTTCAGGAAGAGAAAGAATTACGTCGCAAAATTACCAGACTTACGATTGCCAGTATTGAAACAAAAGACTCTATTCAGATTATTTCTCTGAAGGATCAAATTCGCGATAATGAAATCAATCTGGCTCAACTGATAAAGAGACTAGATGCAAATGAGAAATATTATCAGTTAAAATACAATACTCAACCTGTAAGTCTGATCCAAATACAAAAGAAAGTACTGAATTCCAATACTGCGTTTATCGAATATTTCTTTGGAAGCCAAGCTCTGTATGCATTTGTAATTACGAATGAAGAGTTTCAAGTCTTTCAACTTCCCATCACCAGTGTATTCAAAGATGCATTGACCAAATATACACTCTCTTTATTTGATCACCATCCTTCTCCTATCCAACCTATCTGGGCTAATATATTGTATCAGAATTTAGTAACGCCCCTACTACCTGTTATCAATAACTATCAGAAACTAATCATTGTACCAGATGGAGAGTTAAGCTATCTTCCTTTTGAGGCCCTTGTTAAAAATCCTAATAGTTTACATTATCTACTGGATGACTACATCATTCGTTACGCCTACTCTGGAACACTACTGGAATTCACCAACCATAAACAAAACGTTCAGAATACAGGTGAGGTCTTAGCAATGGCACCTTTTGCAGGCAGTGCAGGTAATAGTTTTCGTAGTATACAAATCTCACCATTACCAGCTTCAAAGGCTGAAGTAGAGACAATCGGAGGCCATATTTTTCTGGAATCGGCAGCGACCAAAGACGTATTTTTGAAACTGGTGTCTCATTCGGGTATTATACATCTTGCCACACATGCCACTGCAGATAGTAAAGAGCCACTCAATTCCTATATTACATTTTATCCTAAAGATGCAGATTCTGTATCAGGTTATCGGTTATATACATCTGAACTCTATAACCTTCAACTGGATAATGTAAAACTTGTGGTATTGAGTGCCTGTGAAACAGGTGGTGGGCAACTTGTGCGTGGAGAAGGGGTAATGAGCCTTGCCAGAGCATTTGCCTATGCCGGTTGTCCAAACATTGCCATGACACTCTGGCGAGCTGATGACAAAGCGACAGCTCAAATCACTACACGCATGTATGAATATCTGAAGAAAGGATATACCAAAGATGAAGCTCTCAATAAAGCCAAACAAGATTATTTGCAGGAAGCGCCTTCTTCCAGACGTAATCCGTATTACTGGGCTAATATGGTATTAGTGGGTGATGAAGTTCCTGTATATACCTCTTATCGCTGGATCTGGATTATTGGAGGAATTCTTCTTGCATTGGTTGGAGCAGGCATCTTTCTAAGGATAACAAACAGACAGCAGAAACATCTTACGCTGGAAAAGCAATCATCCTAAGTAGTGTTTTATAAAAAAATCCCTGTATAATAATCATACAGGGATTTTTTTATAAAAGAGTTTATTATTGCTTAGGAGATAGCTGAATGTATGGAATTATCATCTCTTCCAGCGATACCCCTCCATGCTGGAATGTATCTTTATAATAATTAACGTAGTAATTGTAGTTGTTAGGGTAAGCAAAGAAATAGTCTTCTATTGCAAATACATAGGCTGTAGACACATTAATCTTTGGCAAAAAGAAGCGCTCTGGCTTACGTACAACAAACACATCTTTATCATCAAAACCTAGATTTTTGCCCTGTTTGTAACGCAAGTTAGTATTTACATTCCGGTCTCCCACAATCTTGAACGGACGTTTTACCCGAACAGTACCATGATCAGTAGTTACTATCACCTTAACTTTTCTCTCTGCCAGTTTTCTAAACATTTCGATAAGTGGAGAGTGTAAAAGCCATGATCGAGTAATTGAACGATAGGCTGATTCATCAGGAGCTAATTCACGCACCATAGCCATATCCGTACGGGCATGCGAAAGCATATCCACAAAGTTATATACAATCACATTTAATTGATTGGTCATCAGGTTATGCAGATTCTCATCCAGTGTTTTACCTTGAGAAACATTGATAATCTTATGATAGCTTACTTTACCATCAATACGATTCTTCTGTAGCTGCCGCTTCAGAAATTCTTCTTCATGGTTATTTTTCCCTTCATCATCGTCATCGTTTACCCATAGATCTGAGTGGTATTTCTCCATATCAGATGGCAACATTCCTGAAAAAATAGAATTACGGGCAAAGGCAGTAGTGGTAGGTAATATGGAATAATATGTACTTTCTTCTTCCACATTAAAATATTCCGCAAGGATAGGTTCAATAACTTTCCATTGATCATACCGTAGATTATCAATCAGAAAGAAGAAGACAGGTTCATCCCCTAATAATGGAAATACCTTCTTTTTCATTAACTGATGTGACATTAGCGGTTTTTCAACCTTCGGATCATTCAACCAGTCTTCATAACTATCCATGATAAACTTTACAAAGTTGGTATTAGCCTCACTTTTCTGATTATCAAGAACTTCGCCCATACTCTTATTTTCAGAACTGTCCATCTCCAACTCCCAATAAACAAGCTTCTTATAAATATCCACCCATTCATTGTGATCAATACGATCCATATAAGCCATGGAGATATTACGGAAATCCTGCAGATATCCCTGATTCGTTTTTTCACTCACTAACCGTTTATTGTCCAGAATTTTCTTCACAGACAACAGTATCTGATTAGGATTCAATGGTTTGATCAGGTAATCAGCAATCTTTGACCCTATTGCTTCCTCCATAATGTGTTCTTCTTCACTTTTGGTAATCATCACAACTGGAAGATTAGGTTTAGTAGTCTTAATCTGGGTCAGCGTTTCAAGTCCTGTCATTCCAGGCATATTTTCATCCAGAAAAACAATATCATAGTTCTGCTCCTGACATTTATCCAGTGCATCTGATCCGCTATTTACAGGTGTAACATCATATCCTTTGTTTTCCAGAAATAAAATATGTGGTTTGAGCAGGTCAATTTCATCATCAGCCCATAAAATAGAATATCTTTGCATTTCGAAAATCCGTTTAAAAATTAAAAAAGTAATTCTCTACTGGCTATCAGTAGATTATATTTTAAAGCAATGTAAAAAAATTAAAAATTTATCAAAACAATTATACGGTTAGAGTAGATTAAATAAAAATTATCTCTAGATAATCAAATATATCTCATGCCGCCTCCATATAAGGTATCAGCTATTTTAGCAGATAACGAAAGAAACGGCTTATTGGACTTTTTTGATTGTATAGACTTATTGACAGTCTGAATTGCATTTACTACTAGCTTTTAGCCATTTTCATGCCAGTTACATTTTAATCTGTAACGTAAATTCTATGATTTAGTTTTCAGGTCATATTTCCGGAAAGAAATCCTTTTAACTGGCTGTATATATTTTTAATCTGTTAGAAAGTTGAATAAACGGAAAATTTTTAATGACCCTGTCTATGGGTTCATCAGTATACATAGTGATTTAATTTTTGATATCATCGAACAGCCTGTCTTTCAGCGGCTACGCCGTATCCGGCAAATGGGCTTAGCAGATTATGTATATCTGGGTGCACATCATACCCGATTCCATCATGCTTTAGGAGCAATGCATTTGATGGAATCAACTTTAAAATCGCTATGTTCTAAAGGACATGAAATTACAGACCATGAATGGGAATCGGCTTTACTGGGGATTCTTTTACACGATGTCGGACATGGACCCTGTTCACATGCATTGGAGTATAGCATTTTAAGTGATGTCAAACATGAATCACTTTCTTTGCTAATCATGCAAAGGCTAAATAAAACATTCAATGGTGCACTGGATACGGCACTTCAGATGTTTAACGGCACCTATCCCCGTCGCTTTTTTAATCAGCTTATTACCGGGCAGTTAGATATAGACCGGTTGGACTATCTAAACAGAGATAGTTTCTTTACAGGAGTATCAGAAGGGACTATCGGTTCGGAGCGGATTATAAAAATGCTTGACATCGTGAATGATAACCTGGTTGTGGAAGAAAAAGGCATTTATAGCATTGAAAACTTTCTCAATGCCCGACGACTCATGTACTGGCAGGTATATCTGCACAAAACAGCAATCAGTGCCGAAACCATGTTAATTCAGGTGATACGAAGAGCCCGAGAGCTAACTCATGCAGGTATTGAAGTTTTTGCATCCCCTCCACTTTCTTTGTTTCTGAAAGAATCAGTACGTATGGAAAGTTTTCTGAATGATCCTGTATACTTACAGACTTTTCAATGCCTGGATGATTATGATATATGGGGTTCTGTGAAGATATGGATAAACCATTCCGACTTTATTCTATCCTCTCTAAGCAGAATGTTATTGGAGAGAAAACTATTTCGTATTACTCTATCTTCAGAAAAGCCATCCCGTGAGTTCAGTAAAACAATAAAAAACCAATTAAGTACATTTTATCGTATACCATCAAAAGATATGCACTACTTGTACATAGAGGGCTCTACCAGCAATGCAGCCTACTTGTCACAAGGTACTGGAATCAATATTCTAACCAAGAAAGGTAAGATTCTTGACATTGCCCTGGCATCAGATTTGCCAAATATCAAAGCTATGAGTAAAATTGTGCGAAAATATTATGCATGCTGGGCAAAAGAAATAAACTGGGAACCAGCTAGTCTATAAAAGTAACACTATCTGATAGTTTCCAATATGACTAAGAATGGAGCAAAACAACCTCTGGTGCATCCATTAACTATTTTGAATTGTTTATTCTTCATACATTTATCAACTTATGGAGTTTACCATAGAACAGATAGCCGGAATGCTCAAGGGAAGCATAGAAGGCAACGGCTCATTACTAGTAAATAAATTAGCTAAGATTGAAGAAGCAACCGCAGGATGTCTGGCTTTTCTATCCAATCAAAAATACGAACCTTATTTATACACAACAGAGGCAACAGCTGTTATTGTTGGTAAAGACTTTGAGCCGAAGAAAGAGTATACAGCTACGTTAATCCGTGTAGATAATCCCTATCTGGCATTTACTGTCTTACTGGAACAATATCAGCAATATTTAATGGCAGCAAAGGTTGGTATAGAACAACCTTCTTTTATTGGAGACAATAGTACGACAGGCAATAATATATTTCGGGGTGCTTTTTCCTATATTGGCTCCAATTGTAAAATTGGTAACAATGTAAAAATATATCCTCAGGCGTATATTGGTGACAATGTGACAATTGGCGACAATACGGTTATCTACGCGGGTGCCAAAATTTATAGTGATATAGTAATAGGTAATCGCTGTGTAGTACATGCAGGAGCTGTGATTGGCAGTGATGGTTTTGGCTTTGCGCCTCAACCCGATGGAAGCTATCGCCCTATCCCTCAGGTAGGTAATGTTGTCCTGGAAGATGATGTTTGTATTGGAGCCAATACAGTTGTGGATTGCGCCACAATGGGGTCAACTATCATTCGTCAAGGTGCCAAACTGGACAATCTGATACAGATTGCACATAATGTTGAAATAGGTAAACATACTGTTATTGCAGCACAGTCAGGGATATCCGGATCTACTAAAATAGGAAATTATTGTGTGATAGCTGGTCAGGTTGGTATTGTTGGGCATCTTCAGATTGCAGATAAAACCAGTTTTGGTGCCCAATCAGGTGTATCAAAATCTATTCAAAAAGAAGGGTTAAAGCTTCAGGGATCTCCTGCATTTGACTATAAAGATAACCTCAGATCTCTGGCAGTTTTTCGAAACTTACCACAACTTCAAAAGCGACTTGAAGAATTGGAAGAAAAAATACTAACTTTGTCGATTAATGAAAAATAGTTCAGGGTCCAGAGTTCTTGTTCTGGTCTTAGTATGCTTTGAACCTGAACACAGAACACAGAACTTAACCAATCCTAATGCATCTTAAACAACACACCATTAAGAAGGCTGTAACACTCTCAGGAGTAGGCTTACATACAGGGGTTCCGGCGAATATGACTTTTCTGCCAGCAAAACCTCACCATGGCTACAAATTTCAAAGAATTGATCTGGAAGGGCAACCTATTGTAGATGCAGATGTTGATAATGTAGTAGATCTTTCACGTGGTACTACCATTGAACAAAGTGGAGCCAGAATCAATACAGTAGAACATACCTTAGCCGCATTGGTAGGTATGGAAATAGATAATGTTCTGATTCAACTGGATGGACCAGAGCCTCCTATCATGGATGGAAGTTCTATTCAATTTGTACAGGCGCTGGAATTTGCAGAAAGAGAGGAGCAAAATGCTCTTCGTAATTTTTATGAAATTACAGAAGAGATTCGCTACAGAGACAAGGAAAGAGATGTAGAAATTGCAGCCCTGCCTCTTAGCGATTATAGAATGACAGTAATGGTAGACTATAACTCTCCAGTACTGGGCAGTCAACATGCTTCATTGACAGATATCAGCCAGTTCTCTAATGAAATAGCCAATTGCAGAACGTTCTGTTTCCTCCATGAATTGGAAATGCTTCATAAGGCAGGATTGGTGAAAGGTGGTGATCTTAATAATGCTATTGTGATTGTAGACCGCATCATTCAGGATGAAGAATTAGATTATCTTGCAGGCCTATTCAATAAACCCAAAGTAGAAGTTCGCAAAGAAGGTATTCTGAATAATGTAGAGTTACGCTATAAAAATGAACCTGCTCGTCATAAATTACTGGATTTAATGGGAGATCTTGCTCTGGCAGGACGTCCATTAAAGGCACAAATCCTTGCAGCCCGTCCAGGTCATGCAGCAAACGTAGCTTTTGCTAAAAAGATCAAGAAGAAAATGCAGGAGTCTGCAAGCAGTAACATTCCGGTGTATGATCCTAAACTTCCTCCTGTTCTGGATTCACTGGCAATCAGCAATATACTTCCACATCGTTATCCTTTCCAGTTAATCGATAAGATTATTCACCTGGATGAAAGTTCAGTAACAGGAGTAAAGAATGTAACCATGAATGAGCCATTCTTTATGGGGCATTTTCCAGGTAATCCTGTTATGCCAGGAGTGCTGCAGATAGAGGCTATGGCTCAGACAGGTGGTATCCTTGTACTGAGTACAGTACCTGACCCTGAAAATTACTGGACGTATTTCTTAAGTATTGAAAATTGCCGTTTCCGGAAAATGGTTCTTCCAGGAGATACTATTATTTTCAAGTGTGAGTTAATGGCTCCAATAAAACGTGGTATTGCTAAAATGCAAGGACAGGCTTTTGTAGCTGGCCAAGTTGTATGTGAGGCCGTTATGTCAGCTAGTATTGTTAGAAAAAAATAAATAAACCATATTGTCTGTGAATATGCGATGACAGCCTTAGCGCTTTTCTGCCTGTTTTACAGACTTGTGTATATATATCAAAAGAATGAATCAACCATTAGCGTACATTCATCCCGAAGCAAAAATAGGCCCTGATGTAATAATTGAGCCTTTCGCTACTATTCATAAAAATGTTGAGATTGGAGAAGGCACCTGGATAGGAGCCAATGCTGTAATCAACGAAGGTGCTCGTATTGGGAAGTTTTGCAAAATATATCCAGGAGCAATTATTTCGGCTATTCCACAGGATCTTAAATTTGTAGGTGAGGAAACAACCGCTGTAGTTGGCGATTATACTACCATTCGCGAATTTGTCACAATGAGTAGAGGAACTGTAGACAAGTATACTACCGTTGTTGGTAAAAACTGTCTTATCATGGCCTATGCTCACATTGGACACGATTGTATTATTGGAGACAACTGTATCTTAGGTAATGTGGTGCAGTTGGCAGGCCATGTACAGATCGATGATTATGTAATATTCGGGGGATCATGCGCCGTACAACAGTTTTCAAAAATTGGAGCTCATACATACATAGGTGGAGGTTCTCTTGTCCGTAAAGATGTCCCTCCTTTTGTTAAGGCAGCTCGTGAGCCACTAGCCTATAGTGGTGTTAACTCCATTGGGCTTCGTCGCAGAGGTTTCTCCAATGAGAAAATCAACGAAATTCAGGAAATTTACCGTTATATCTATCTGAGAGGATTAAATAACGCAGATGCACTGGAATCAATAGAAACGAACTTACCAGCATCTGTAGAACGAGATCTGATTATAGAGTTTATCCGAAGTTCGGAACGAGGCATTATGCGAGGCACCTCAGAATAAAATTAAAAGCCCATTTCTAAAATAAGGAATGGGCTTTTTGATTACCAATAGCCTAATCATTTCTTCTGATAAACTCTGACATAATCAACTTCCATTGTTTGAGGGAAAATATTGTTATCTATACCCTCTTTTCCACCCCAATCTCCACCAATAGCAATATTTAACAGCAAGTGAAACTTCTGGTTATAAGGCCAGGTAGCAGAATTATTCTGTTTATCGTTTGTAAAAGTAAAATAAGATTTATCATCTATAAAGAATGTAATCTTCTCCTCATCCCATTCCATGCTATATACATGAAAGGTACTGCTAACATCCGATACAGATAATTGATTGCCCTTATTGGTACCAATTGTATGGTTATAAGCCTTAGTATGGATATTGGCATGAATCACTCCCTGATCATATCCTACATGTTCCATAATATCAAGTTCGCCATCATCAGGCCATTTCAAGGGAGTTGTTGACGCCAGCATCCAAATAGCAGGCCATGTACCTTTACCTGATGGCAGCTTAGCTTTTACATCAATCCGCCCATACATCCAGTCTCCTTTTCCTTTAGTATGTAAACGTGCAGATGTATACTCATTCTGATTGAATTTTTCCTTGCGTGCTTCTATTGTAAGAACTCCATTTTCTACATGCGCATTTTCTATACGTTCTCTTGTATAGTATTGCAGTTCATGATTTCCCCAGCCGTTCCCTCCTTCTCCATATCCCCAACGGGCAGGATCAGGTAAACCCTTATACTCAAATTCATCACTCCAGACAAGTTGATAGCCTTTCTTATGTACTAATGATTCTTTTTTACAAGAGAGCAAACCTATAAATAAAATCAGAGTAAGAAACCAGTGTTGCAGATATGTAAACGATTGAAACATGGATATATCAAATTACGTATTCAAATATTTACAAATCTCACAAAAACCATAGAATAATCAATAGCTGACAACCATTTTACTGTTAGTAATTACAGATATGCTAAACTTCCTCTCATCTTAATCATCAATTTTCTCATCAAATTTTACTTGTAGTTCATATACTATTTTCGTTTTTTAGCCTCCGTTTCGGTATGTATACAGAACCTGCATTAATTAGTTTTATGTCTTCTTTTCTTCAAAAACTTCAGACTCGCTGGGGTGTTCACACAGTATGGCAGGTTATTGTAATCCTGATTGTCTTCGCTTTAACAGGCTTCACGGCTATGTATATAAAAAAACCGATCTTTGCATGGCTTGGTATCACACCTACCACTCCCTGGTGGTATAGAACACTGATATGGTTACTTACCATTTTTCCTGCTTATCAGGTCTTTTTATTATTCTACGGGTTTCTGTTAGGCCAGTTTGCCTTCTTCTGGAACTTTGAAAAACGAATGTTTGGACGTATAGGAAAGTTATTTGGCAAGTAACTTTAAGAAAAGTAACACGAATAAAAGCTATAAAATAAAAAAGCAGGCTTAAAAGCCTGCTTGGGGAGGAAGATGGGGCTCGAACCCACGACCCCTAGAACCACAATCTAGTGCTCTAACCGACTGAGCTACATCCTCCGTGATTTGGGCTACAAAAGTACAACAAGATTGATATATTCCAAAAACAAATAATTATTTTTTTTATTATCTGTCAAATACAAGTCTTGTACCCTTCTTACTTTCATCAAAATCTCCCTGTTTATACACCATATTTCCAGACACAAAGGTATGAGTAACAGACGATTTGAATGTTTTCCCTTCAAATGGAGACCAACCACATTTGTAGAAGATAACATCTTTTGAAACTGTCGATTCTTGCTGTGTATTTACTAAAACAAGGTCAGCAAAGTAGCCCTCACGGATATATCCTCGTTGTGAGATCTGAAAACAATCAGCAGGTGCATGGCACATCTTCTCTACCAATTTCTCTAGTGAGATTCGTCCTTCATGATAAGCTTCCAGCATCAAAACAAGAGAATGTTGTACCAAAGGTACACCTGATGGTGCTTTCCAATAGTTCTGAGATTTCTCTTCCCAGGTATGAGGTGCATGATCTGTAGCTATGATATCCAAATGATTATCCAATAATCCTTCCCATAAAGCTGACTTATGCCGTTTATCTTTTACAGCAGGATTACATTTAATCTGATTCCCCAATGTCTCGTAATCGTCTGCTGTAAACCAGAGATGGTGCACACACACTTCAGAAGTGATTCGTTTCTGTTTTAAAGGAATTGTATTGTCAAATAAGGGTAGTTCATCCCCTGTAGTAATATGCAAAATATGCAGACGGGTATTATACTTCTTAGCCAATGCCACAGCCATTGAGGATGATTTAAAGCAGGCTTCTTCATTCCGGATCTCTGGATGAATACGAGCAGGGGCATCTTCGCCATATTGCTGGCGATATTGCTCCTGACGCTGCTTTATAGTTGCTTCATCCTCACAATGAGTGGCAATCAGCATGGGACTTTCCCGAAATATAGCAGCCAATGTACCTTCATCATCTACCAGCATATTACCTGTAGAGGATCCCATAAATATTTTAATCCCACATACATCTTTGGGATTAGTCTTGAGTACTTCTGCCAGATTATCATTTGAAGCCCCCATGAAAAACGAATAGTTTGCCAGAGAAGTCTGTGAGGCAATCTGATATTTATCAGCAAGCAATTCCTGCGTCAGTGCATTAGGAACTGTATTAGGCATCTCCATAAAACTGGTGACTCCTCCTGCTACAGCTGCCTTGCTCTCTGTATAAATAGATGCCTTATGTGTAAGGCCAGGCTCCCGAAAATGTACCTGGTCATCTATCACACCAGGCATAAGATATTGTCCATTTGCATCAATTACCTGATTAACAGATTTATGTTGCAAATCTGTTCCAATCTGTTCGATACGCCCATCTTTTATATATATATCTTTTTCTGTAATTGTACCTTCGTTTACAACTCTGGCATTCAGAATAATCGATGATTTTGTCATAATAAATTGTAAAAAGAGATAGTATGCTTCAAAAATAGTATCTTTTCCAAAGGAAAAATCCTTTGGTATGAAAAAAAGCCATTACTGAATTCAATCATCAGTAATGGCATAAAAAAGAATAGAAGATAGTTTATCTAGTCAACTCATTTAATACCTTTTTAATCGCATCAAAATCTGGCACATCCCCGGCATTTTCCAAAACCTCAGCATATTGAATCACTCCATTTCCATCAATCACAAAAGCCGAACGTTTGGATACACCTTTCATTCCCCACGCAAAGTTTTCATAAAGAGCTCCATAGGCTGCTGAAACTTCTTTGTTAAAATCAGATAGTAAAAGAAAAGTAAGGCTCTGATCTTTTTTGAACCTATCCAGTACATAAGGTGAATCTACAGAAATAGCCACAACCTCTGCATTGAGGGCAGTATACTCTCCTATATCATCCCGCATGCTACATAGCTCAGCAGTACATACACTGCTAAATGCCAGAGGAAAAAATAAAACCACAAGATTTTTACCTTTATAATCATCCAGTGAAACTTCTTTTTTGTCTGAATTAGCAGACTTAAAATCAGAAGATACTAATTTGAAAAATGGAGCTTTATCGCCTTTCTGAAGTGCCATATGAAAGAAAACAGGTTGATAGGTAAAACAAAAGAATATGAGTTACAATAAGTGTATGCATGACTGAGTGACTATCAGATAAACAACTGCATCTTATTGGTATTATTATCCATCTGCTATATACAAAAGTCAGATACAAAGAAACTATAGTATGATAAGAAATAATAGTACTAAAAATGTAAATTTGGCAAATTGCGATTTTCAGTAAGGCATATATTAAATCTTATAGCCTCATACAAGTTTTAACATCAGACTACAATGCAAACAACAGACCCTAATATACATATCCGCTCCAGCCAGGATCGTTTTGAGGCACCTGACTTTTATCAGATTGACGATCTTTTAACAGAAGAACATAAGCTCATTCGGGATGCGGTCAGAACGTTTGTTAAAAAGGAGATCTCTCCTATTATTGAGGACTATGCCCAGCGGGCAGAATTTCCGCAGGATATAGTCAAAAAATTTGGTGAGATAGGCGCTTTTGGGCCAACCATACCATCAGAATATGGAGGTGGTGGACTCGATTATATTTCGTATGGCCTCATCATGCAGGAAATTGAACGGGGAGATTCTGGCATGCGTTCAACAGTCTCTGTGCAAAGTTCACTGGTTATGTATCCCATTTATGCATTTGGTACGGAAGAACAAAAACAAAAGTACTTACCCAAACTGGCTTCTGGTGAAATGCTAGGTTGCTTTGGATTAACAGAAGCAGACTATGGCTCAAATCCTTCTGGTATGCAATCCCATTTTACAGATGAAGGTAACCACTATCTGCTCAATGGTTCAAAGATGTGGATTTCCAATGCACCTTATGCAGACATTGCAGTGGTATGGGCTAAAAATGAGAATGGTCGTGTTCGTGGCCTTATTGTAGAACGAGGGATGGAAGGTTTCTCTACACCTGAAATTCATAATAAATGGTCGTTGCGTGCCTCTACTACAGGCGAACTGGTTTTTGATAATGTTAAGGTACCCAAAGAAAATTTACTGCCGGGAATAGAGGGTTTGCGCGGTCCTATGCAGTGCCTGGATTCTGCTCGGTATGGTATAGCATGGGGGGCACTTGGAGCAGCAATGGACTGTTATGATTCAGCAAAGCGTTATGCACTGGAACGCATACAGTTTGATAAACCTATAGCCTCTTTTCAATTGACACAAAAGAAACTGGCTGAAATGTTAACTGAGATTACCAAAGCACAACTCCTCTGCTGGCGATTAGGTATGTTAAAAAATGAAGACAAAGCAACCACTGCCCAAATATCATTAGCTAAACGAAACAATGTAGAGATGGCACTGAATATTGCGCGTGAAGCCCGTCAGATTCATGGGGGTATGGGTATTACAGGTGAATATCCGATTATGCGCCATATGATGAACCTGGAATCGGTTGTTACCTATGAAGGTACACACGATATTCACTTACTCATTCTGGGTAATGAGATTACAGGTATTCCTGCATTTAAATAGATCCTATACTTCTCTCTCTTTTCATAAGGCTATTGTGATATACAATAGCCTTTTATTTTGCTTTCTCAGCATCTACATCTCCAGTAATTTTCTGAATAAAATCAATTATCCAATCCATGGTGATTCAATGATTTGATCCATTAAATTTTATTTACTCATGAAATAATCATAAATTAATCATTAAATATACTATACAGCAGATTATATATAGTAGTATGGAGACATTTGTTGCTTTCTTTGAACATATACCCAGTAGCTATCGTGCCGCTATCCTTATTGGAGGAATACTTGTATTCTGGAGTATTGAAGGAATTATTCCACTATCATTAACACCTTATCATAAGTGGAGACATGCTGGGTTAAATCTGTTTTTTACCTTAACCACTGTTGTTATTAATTTTCTTTTTGCAGCCCTTCTTCTAAAAACAAGTGATTGGACAGTCAATCAGCACTTTGGCCTACTTTATCTAACAACTATGCCATTATGGTTGTTTATCTTACTAGGCTTACTATTGCTTGATTTAATTGGAGCTTATCTGATTCATTGGCTGGAACATAAACTAAAATGGCTATGGAAGTTTCATCTTATCCATCATACAGATACATACGTTGATACCACTACTGCCAACCGGCATCATCCAGGTGAAAGTGTATTTCGGGCTATATTTACTATTCTGGCTGTATTTATATCAGGAGCCCCGATCTGGCTGGTTATGTTATATCAAAGTTTATCTGTGATATTTTCTCAGTTTAATCATGCCAATATTAAGTTACCAGTTCAACTGGATAAAGTTATAAGTTGGGTTATTGTTTCTCCTAATATGCACAAGGTACATCATCATTACAAGCAACCTCTCACAGATACAAACTATGGGAATATATTCTCACTTTGGGATCGGTTGTTTGGCACCTTTGCTACAGAAAATCCAGCCAATCTAATTTATGGAGTAGATACACATATGGATGCTAAGGAGAGTAATCAACTAACTAATTTGCTGCAAATACCTTTTCAACCCTATAGACGCTCCGCTGATATCTCCTATTCAGGAACACACAAAGCAGATAGTGTAACAAAAGATCAACCATCAGTAGGATAGAATACCAATAATTGCTAATTAAACTTGTATTTCAATTTGAATAAATACTAGAGCCTAGTATTTGATCTTATATTCATAGTCTATGAGTTGTATTTCCAAATATACTATACTAGTTGTGCTACTTATCGCACTAAATCAGCAGGCAATTGGACAAAATGTTGCCGGATACCAGGATTTTTTCAAAACTGTACAATTGGCTGCTATTTTTCCAGACTCCAAAACTTTTCCTGACTGTACACCAAAATATCCGTTGGCAGAAATTGTAAAGAAGTACCAGAAGCAACATACTCTACCCGATTTTGGATTAAAGGAGTTTGTCCTGGCTAATTATACATTGCCTAAGAGTTATTCTTCAGACTTCACATCTGACACCAGCAAGTCTGCAACTGAACACATCATCAGCTTATGGGATGTACTTACGCGAAAGCCGGAAAAGCATATACCAGGAAGTTCGTTGGTGAACCTACCCTACCAATATGTAGTGCCTGGAGGGCGATTTGGCGAAATATATTATTGGGATAGTTATTTTACCATGTTGGGCTTAGAAGCCTCTGGCCGCACAGACCTGGTCCAGCATATGATTGATAACTTTGCCTTCCTGATTGACACAATTGGTTTTATTCCGAATGGGAACCGGACATACTATCTGACACGTTCACAACCGCCGTTTTTTGCCTTAATGGTAGGTATTCTCGCCAATACAAAAGGTGATGAGACATATAGCAAATACCTTCCTCAGCTTGAGAAAGAATATGCCTTCTGGATGAGTGGCACTGAAAAGCTAGGCAAACAAAGTGGTGCTTTCCGAAGAGTAGTACGCATGCAGGGAGGGGAAATACTAAACCGCTACTGGGATGATTCGGCAACACCAAGACCAGAAGCCTATAAAGAAGATGTAGCAACAGCCGATGCTATTTTAAAAAATAGTACCATTCCAATGCCTAAGAAAGCATCAAAGGCATCTCAACAATTTATTATTGATCAAAAGCGAGCTGTTATCTACCGACATCTTCGCGCTGCAGCCGAAAGTGGTTGGGATTTCTGTAATCGCTGGTTTAAGGACGGCAATTCTATGGAAACAATACATACTACAGATATTATTCCTGTAGATCTGAATGCACTTATGTATAATCTTGAAATGACTATAAGTAAAGCCTACACATTGAAAGGGAATGCACAAAAAGCTAAAAGTTATCAAGATGCAGCGGAACGAAGAAAACAAGCCGTACTTATGTATTGTTGGGATAAAAAAGCCCAATACTTTACAGATTATGACTTTATCGCCAGGCAAACCACCCAAACCTTCTCCCTGGCAGGCATGTATCCTTTCTTTGTACATATGAATATTGGAACACCCGCGACTGTAGCCCAGCGAATTGAGAAAGATTTTCTGAGAGATGGAGGGGTGCTTACCACCTTAACAAACACAGGACAGCAATGGGATGCACCCAATGGTTGGGCACCTTTACAATGGATCACTTATAAAGGATTAAAAGATAACGGGTACAGCGAACTGGCAGATAAAATTAAAAACCGCTGGATTTCTAATAATGTACGTGTATACAAACAAACAGGTAAAATGGTAGAAAAATACAATGTGACAGATATTACCTTAAAGGCAGGAGGAGGAGAATATCCTGTACAGGATGGCTTTGGCTGGTCAAATGGCGTGTTGCTTCGTTTACTGAAAGAAAAGTAATTGATGCCAGTGATGTAACTATTTTTTATCTTCTTTTCAAAAAAAATTATACTGTCAAAAGATTTGGCATAAGATTTGGTGTATACACTATACACTACGACTATGAAAATATCTTTAAAACAAAGTAACCAGATAGTACAAACCACGTAAAACACCTATCAGTAATCCACTTTTAAAAACATCCATACAGCATTTCTTCTGATGATTTGTTGTTTTTATTAACTGATTTGATCACTATTTCTGACAATGACAATACCTCTCTGATAGAGAGGTATTTGTTTTTACAGGGGGCTTATAATCTTAATCCAAAACTTTCGCGTTGCGGCCTTTGAGCCACAAAAATCATCCTGTCAGATGTTTCCTTGTCATATGGATTCAACGCATAGTCTCCAAAGATGCTTATCAGTTCCAGATCAGCAACGTCAAAATAGTGTAGAAACTGTTCACAACTGATCGCTTTTACCCGTTCCTGAAAATGGAAGGAATTTCCTTCATCCTCAAACTCAATATCTTTTACAATAAATCCGCTTTCCAGTTTCTTTTGAATATCAAATTGAATTCCATCAATAACTTGTCTGTAGTGAGGTTTTAAATTTTTTAAGATCCGATCTGTATTAAAAAAATCAAGAATTAACTTTCCCCCAGGTTTTAATGCCTCTGTCACTGTACATACAGCATTAATATTCTCTCCTTCTGTTTCAAAATAACCGAAGCTTGTAAAAAGATTCAGCACATAACAAAACCTGCTTCGCACATAGGGACGGCGCATATCGTGTACATAGAAATGCAATCGTTCATTCTCAAACTGTTTAGCATAAGAGATATTTTCAGGCGCAATGTCAATCCCTACTACATCAAACCCTTTGGAATTAAGATAGATAGCATGTCGTCCACGCCCACATGCCAAATCAAGTATCTGATCTTCACAGGTAAACTGAAAATATTTTTGCAGATTATCGATAAACTGGTGCGCTTCTGCATTATCTCGGCTCTTATATAGAATATGATAATAAGGTGAGTTAAACCATTCACTGAACCATTCTCGTTTACTAATAGCGCCTCTGGACTTTTTGCTGCTTACTTCATGCACGACTTCCATATTTTTAATCATTGCAATTTCTATTGTTATTACCTAAACTAATTGTCTGGTAAACATATCTCATGAATAAATTCGACAGGAATAGACGTAGCTCCTGTCTCTACTGATAAACAAATACCCGATCAGACAAGTGCAAATGTCAGTTTATTTTCGATGGAAACGAAATTAGGTCATTTTAACTTTTTTTAGTACTTTCGTGAAACAACCGGATATGCGATATTTTGCAATTCCCTTGATTTCAATCTTCCTTCTTTTTTATCTTTCCTGCCTTTTGTTACGCTATCCGATCTTGTTCTGTTTTGAGATGAATACCTCAAAACCTTTGAACTGTAACTGTTAATTTGAATTTATATGCGTAAAGATTATTTGAAAGGTGAAGCAGAAGGGCTAACCCCAACAGAACGCGAAATAGAAAAGGCGTTGCGTCCGGTCAGCTTTGAGGATTTTACCGGACAGGATAAAGTTCTTGAAAATCTGCGCGTCTTTGTACAAGCTGCCCGCCAGCGAGGGGAGGCACTTGATCATGTGCTCTTACATGGCCCTCCCGGCTTAGGGAAAACAACCCTCTCATTGATTATTGCCAATGAACTGGGAGCAAATATAAAAATGACTTCCGGTCCAGTTCTGGACAAGCCTAGTGATCTGGCAGGATTACTTACCAACCTTAGTGAAAACGATGTGCTTTTCATTGATGAAATCCATCGCCTTAATCCAGTAGTAGAAGAATACCTGTATTCTGCTATGGAAGATTATAAGATTGATATCCTGTTAGATAGTGGGCCCAATGCCCGGTCTGTTCAGATTGGTTTAAATCCGTTCACTCTGATAGGTGCTACCACCAGAGCTGGATTGTTAACTTCGCCTTTACGTGCACGATTCAGTATCAATGCCAGGCTGGAGTATTACAATGCTAAGCTCTTGACTTCCATTGTACTACGTTCTGCTGATCTGTTGAATACACCTATTGAAGAGGAAGCTGCCTATGAGATAGCCCGAAGAAGTCGGGGAACTCCACGTATTGCCAATAACCTGTTGCGTCGTACACGTGATTTTGCTCAGGTAAAAGGAAACGGTAAGATTACGGTTGGTATTGCAGAAATGGCACTAAACGCACTGGATGTAGATCAACATGGATTAGACGAGATGGATAATCGCATTCTGTCTACCATCATTGAGAAGTTTAAAGGCGGGCCTGTGGGTTTGTCAACTATTGCTACTGCCTGTGGTGAAGAAGCTGAAACCATAGAAGAGGTATATGAGCCGTTTCTTATTCAGGAAGGTTATATCAAACGAACTTCCCGCGGGCGAGAAGCCACAGAAATGGCCTACCGTCATCTGGGCATCAATCCACCTGCCGGGCAGGTTAAAGGATTGTTCGACTAAGAAAACAAAGTATCAGCCTTATAGTTTTTACGCTATAAGGCTATTTTTTTACATAAACACTACTTTACATGACTGAAACAACATTTTGGGAGTTGATAAGTACATCTAAAACGCAGACCACAGAAGATAAATACGAACAAACTCAGTTTCTGACTAATTATCTGAGCACACAGACAGAAGAAGAAATATTTTCATTTGAAGAACAATTTCAAAAGCTTTACGCTAAATCCTATACATCTCCCCTATGGTGTGCAGCTTATGTGGCAATGGGAGGTTGTTCTGATGATAGCTTTGATTATTTTCGGGCATGGCTTATTGCACAAGGTAAGGAAGTATTTGAAAATGCCATGCAAAATCCGGATAGCTTAGTCCCTGTTTTTGACACCTTACGAAATGAAGGTAGAGGTGATTATCCAGGATTTGAAAGAATGTTGGGTGTTCCCTTAGATGCATATATCAAAAAATATAATTTTGCCGACAGAAGCGAAGGGATGGATGCCTATTATACGAAGCTTGACAAATTTCCCAGAGTTCCTTTTCCTGAAATAGTTCTTAACTGGGAAGAAGACGATATAGAAAGTATGAAGAAGATATGCCCTGCTATTTTTGCCAACTATTGGGATGATCCTTTCTAAAAATGTGTTCATGATTTACAGTCCTCAATTTATATTATATGAGATTCAGCATATTGCCCTTTGGTGCTTTAACAGACACCTTATCTGCTTCAGGTATCTCACTTACCCATGAGCAGATTTTAACAATAGAAGATTTGCATCAGTACCTGACCACCACCTACCCTGCTATTGCCCAGCAAAAGTTTCGTTATGCAGTGAATCAGGAGATGGTAGATTCTACCCATTCATTACAGGATGGAGATGAGATAGCTCTACTCCCTCCCTTTTCCGGAGGCTAATTAAAAATACCAAACAGGCTGTGCTCCGTTTTGGTGATTTCCTGTATACGCATAGTTCATAGCAACGGTCTCATCTGTAAAGGTGAGACCGTTTTTCTGATAAGTAAAGTGATTACGTGGCATTTATAATTGGGTTTTACTTTTAAGAATAACTCCAATCATTTTTTATTTTAAGTACAAGTCAAAGCATATTTTATTTTTGATCGGACTTCCGTTCATTTTCTATACTGTGCATAGTTCAACGCTTCATCATTGAACTGCAACAAATAATACACAGATCAATGATGAATATGGGTAAATTAGGACAAAGAGTATAGATACCTAAGATATACTTGAAGGAATAATTGTACTTTTCATATATCACCCGTTTTACTTTTTAGCTTTTTCCTTATTTTACTGAGCTAAAAAATGAGCTAAAAAGTCGATTTTTTAGCTCATTTTTTAGCTCGCTTTTAGACTATCTTTTCTCAATAAATAACATAGATCCCTATAAAACAATAACTTACCACAGAAAAATCGACTCAGTTTTTAGCTTATCTTTTGGATCTTTTTAGCTTTTTTTAAAATTTTTGTTTTTTAGTTCATGTGTTCCCTCCCTATAGGGAGGGAACACATGAACTAAAAAACATATCAGGGTATATTAACAAGATAATAGGTAATTACTTTCTGGTTCCCATTGATACATATCAAATATTAGCTATCAGTTATTTATTTTGCACCTATAATTTCCAGAATAAACACTTTAGAACCCTGTTGGCAGGTGATGTAATTGCAGAAATTCTTCAGGAAGAAAATAAGAGATATTTCTCAACAATAAAGCCTGCGTTCTCTAAAAACGCAGGCTTTATTGTTTAATATACTTACATATTTCAGGATAATGTTATTTTTTAATGTGCCTCCAGCCAGCTAATACCTGTACCTATGCCTATTTCCATTGGTACCGATAATGGCAATGCATTTTTCATCAAATCTTCAATAGCAGGTGTAACAACGGCTAACTCCTCTTTGTGTGCATCAAAGACCAATTCGTCATGTACCTGAAGAATCATCCGGGTACGTAACTTTTCTTTTTTAAGAAACTCATGTATCCTAATCATAGCCAGCTTAATAATATCAGCCGCAGTACCCTGAAGCGGAGCATTTACAGCATTGCGTTCCGCAAAGCCTCTGTCTGTCTGATTCATCGAGTTAATATCCCGTAAATATCTTCTGCGTCCTAATAATGTCTCCACATACCCTTTGTCCTGAGCTTTGATAATAGAATCATCAATAAACTTCTTTATCAATGGAAACTCCTGAAAATAGGAATCAATTATTTCTGCTGCTTCTCTACGTGGAATATTCAGTCGCTGAGACAAACCAAAGGCAGAAATGCCATAGATAATACCAAAGTTTATTGTTTTGGCTTTTCGACGCATCTCCGCATTAACTTCCTCTAATGGCACCTTAAATACTTTACTGGCAGTAGAGGCATGAATATCTCTGCCATTCTTAAATGCATCCATCATCGTAGGATCGCCACTGAACTCAGCCATCAAACGTAATTCAATCTGGGAGTAATCAGCAGACAAGATCAGATGATCATTATCAACGGGTACAAAAGCTTTTCGAATCTCTCGTCCCCGTTCTGTACGAATAGGAATATTCTGCAGGTTCGGGTTGGTAGAACTTAACCGTCCAGTAGCTGTAACAGCTTGGTTAAAAGACGTGTGAATACGTCCATCCCGGGGGCTAATCAGTAAAGGCAACGCATCAATGTAAGTAGACTTTAATTTCTGAAGCTCCCGGTAATCCAGAATATGACGAATGATCTCATGATTGGGTTCCAGCTTGGACAAAACCTCTTCGCCTGTAGCATATTGGCCTGTTTTGGTTTTCTTTGCACCCGGATCAAGCTTTAATTTATCAAATAGGACCTCTCCTAATTGCTTAGGAGAATTAATATTCAATGTCTGTCCAGCCAAAGCATAAATCTTCTCTTCCAAACCCTTCAAATCACCTTCCAGTGATAAAGACAGTTCCTTTAGTGCAGTTTCATCTATGCGTACCCCTGCCTGTTCTATATCGGCCAGTACAGGGACCAAAGGCATTTCTACATCCCAGAACAATTTTTCCAGTTGGTCTGTTTTTAACCTTTTGTGAAAGATATCATATAACTGGAACGTTACGTCAGCATCTTCTCCTGCATACTCCGCTACTTTTTCAACCTCTACATCCCGCATAGTCAACTGATTTTTCCCTTTCTTTCCTATCAATGTTTCAATAGAAACCGGAGAGTAATTCAGGTAATTTTCAGCCAGGTAGTCCATATTGTGGCGTCCTTCTGGTTCAGACAGATAATGGGCCAGCATAGTATCAAACAGCTGTCCTTTTACTTCAATCCCATAATTTTTCAGAATAATCAGATCATATTTAATGTTTTGACCAATTTTCTGGATAGCAGGATTTTCAAATACCCCTCTGAATTCCTCCAATATTTTCTGTGCTTCTGCCTGGTCGGCAGGAAAGGGCACATAATAAGCTTCACCAGCATAGTAGCTGAATGAAAGGCCTACTAATTCCCCTTGGGTAGCATCAATACTGGTTGTTTCCGAATCAAAACAAAAGACCTCCTGGTTATTCAAATGTTTGATTAGCGATTGACGTAGTTCAGGCGTATTGATAACATGATACTGATGCAATGTATCTGCAATAGATTTTCTACCTCCTGTATAATCTAAAAATGGAGGCAGTTCTCCTTCTCCCCCAACCGGTGCAGGCGCTCCAAACAAATCCATCTGGCTACTGTCTGCTGGTTTCTTCGCTTTGGCAACAGGCTTAGTTGCTGTTGCCGCAGTGGCTCCCTCTTCTCCAAATAATTTTTTCCGGATAGTTCTGAACTCCAGTTCATCCAGCAAACGAATTAGTTCTTCTTTATTTGACTCCTGACACCGAAATGTTTCTTCGTCAAATTCTACAGGTACATTAATATCAATCACCGCCAACTGCCTTGATAATCGCGCCTGATCTGCATATTGTTTTACCAGATCCTGCTGTTTCCCTTTTAGTTTGTCGGCATTGGCAATTAAGTTCTCAATAGTGCCATACTCAGCTATTAGCTTCTGGGCAGTTTTTTCTCCAAATCCCGGAATACCTGGAATGTTATCTACTGCATCTCCCTGCAAACCCAACATCTCTACTACCTGATCTATACGTTCTACTCCCCATCGGTTCAACACTTCCGGAATGCCCCATACTTCACTGGCATTTCCCATAAAAGCAGGTTTATACAGAAATATATGCTCTTCTACTAACTGACCATAATCTTTATCGGGAGTCATCATGTATACATCAAATCCATGTTGGGCAGCTCGTTTGGCAATTGTACCAATGATATCATCTGCTTCAAAGCCTTCTTTTACCAACACCGGTATATTCATAGCTTGTAGTAACTGCTTGGTATAAGGTATAGCAACTGTGATATCTTCAGGCTGCGCCTGGCGCTGTGCCTTATATGCTTCAAATGCCTCATGACGAAAAGTTGGTGCAGCCGTATCGTAAGCAACAGCAATATGAGTAGGCTTTTCTTTTTTCAGTACTTCCAGTAAAGTATTGGTAAAACCGAAAACAGCCCCTGTATTTAAACCTTTGGATGTAATCCTTGGAGTCTTACCGAGCGCAAAATGTGCACGGTATATTAATGCCATGGCATCAAGTAAAAATAATTTTTTCTGAGACATGAAAAATATAGGTTCTAAGTTTGACGTCTGGAAGCCTAAAAATTACCTGAAAGCAGTTTTATTATCTCAACCTTTCCTGCTTTCAGATCTGAGGCTCTAAACTTTTGGCTTTATAAGATGTAATTTGCCAAAGTTAGCCGTTATATTCATTTCAGACTTCATATTTTTTGTTTTCCTTGAAAAGTGTAATTACCATTTATGAAAAGATAAGTATTCTTAGCCTGGATGTAGTAGCAGGGGCGGTTTGCTGTAGTGCTATGTTTGCCAGGCAAATGCATATCAAAATATTCTGGTACCAGTATTTTGTACTGGGCTGTAGTGTATGGCTGATCTATACAATTGACCACCTCTTGGATGCAGTTCGTAATCCTACACTTATAAGTCCAAGACATCGTTTTCATAAGAAATATCAAAAAACGCTTTGTATACTATCAGTATTAGTATGCGTTATTACCACATGGCTTGCATTTACCAAACTACCTATAGCTGTCATCTGGTTTGGAATGGCTTTAGGGGCATCGATGCTTGTGTATTTAGCACTTACACACTTTTTCTCTTTTTCATTCTTTTTTAAAGAAGGTTGGGTAGCCTTTCTCTATACGCTAGGGGTATGGGGCAGTGTTGCAGTGCAAACTTTACACATTCAACAAACTCACTTGTTTGCAGGATGTATCTTTGGAATGATCATATTACAGCAAGCCATGCTACTGGCCTGGTACGAATCAGAAGAAGATACTCAACAAGAGATGCTTTCACTTATGCAACGCCAAAACGCAGCCCATCTTCATCTTTTTCTAAAAGCACTGATTATTCTGGCATTGGGAGCTACCATAGGGTGTTTGCTTCTACTTAATAACACATCATTGGACCAAAAGGTCTGGTTAACCTTACTGATTATGGCCTCTCTGTTATCTGTAATCACTTTTTTTTCTGGTCTTTTCCGGGAAGCTTACAGCTATCGGTTTTTGAGTGATGGTATCCTGCTTCTACCTGTTTGGATGATTATGGATACATTTTAGAATCAAAATCAAAAAATCTTCTGTCAGAAGTTAGTAGCATTACCATTACGTACTGTATTTTTGCGTATTGAAGCAGGTAGTTTCAGATTGTTTTGTTGTCTTCAAAACATTGAAAAGGATACCTGTTATCCAAACTACATCCAATATCTAAACCAACTATACAACCAATGAAGTATCTGTTATGTATGCTCATAGCTCTTGGGGGCCTGATAGCTTGTTCACCCTTAAAACACAATTTGTCTCAGACCCCAACTTCTGATAAAGAAAATTCAACAGCAGTAACCTCTACTTCTGTTGTGCAGGAACAACCCGCACAAGCTCAGACTTCTATTACAGAAGATAAAGCAAAAGAAGATACTACTCCCATATTCAGTGCGACTGATATTCTGAAAAAAACTCAAAAGGCTGTAAATACCCAACCTGAGGGATTGGCTAGTACCAATCGCAAAGCTCTTGCTGAGACATTGCGTAAACCAATGGGCCTATCCAAACTTGTACTAAAAGCAACTGAAAAGAAAATTGCCAAAGAGATTAAGAAAAGACGCCCTGCGCAACAAGACGGGACTATTCTTGGATTAAGACCTATATTGTTCTTTTCATTGGTAGCAGTAGCAGTAGGTATTATCCTATTATTCATTGCAGGTAAATCTCAGTTCTTTTCTATCTTAACTATGCTACTCCTAATAGGTGGACTTTTGATGTCATTAGCAGCCTTCCTGGATATTATTTAAGTAAAACTTGAGAGCAGATATTGACCATGTCACAGATTTCTGAATTTGGAACCATTCTTCTCTTTATTATTGGAGCCATTGCATTCTTTCTGATTGCAATGTTTTCGGCCAGACTTCTTCGTCCTGACAGACCCAATTCTGAGAAACTGTCTACCTATGAATCCGGAGAAGAGCCAATTGGTGATGCATGGGGAAGGTTTAACGTTCAGTTTTATATTGTAGCCTTGGTCTTTATTCTGTTTGATGTAGAGATTGTGTTTCTATTTCCCTGGGCAGTCGTATTCGGAGATGCCAATCTCAACTCTGCCACACAAGGGTTATGGAGTTGGTTTACATTGATAGAAATGTTCATATTTGTAGCTATTCTGTCACTGGGACTCGCTTATGCCTGGGTGAAAGGTTATCTTGATTGGGTTAAGCCCAAACCTGAACCCATTGACTTTGAGTCCAAAGTGCCTGCGTCTCTCTATGAACAAATAAATGAAAAATATGCAGTAAGAAAAGATGTAAACAAAACTGTGTAATAATTTCTACACGAGTTATTTCCAAAGATTGAATTTCTTACCCCAATGCACCCATATATAAAAACTATATATGGGTTTTTCTTTGCCCATAAAGAAAAACTTAAATTATGTTAAAATGGCATTGAAATAGTATCTACTTCCTAAACAATACCTACTTTCGTAAATCATTTATCAATAGTCATTCATCTCACCACTCATTGCCCAACAGGAGGAGGCTCATATATATGAAAAAGCAACTATTTTTTCTCCTACTTTATCTAGGATTAATGAGTGGAGGAACCTGTACTATTCAGGCACAAGTATCCCGCTTCTCTCGGGGAGGCGTGCTGGTACAAGGGTTCACCTTACAGAGAGATAGTATGACTGTGGCACCCTATGTAACTATAATCAATAAACGGAGTCAGTTTGGAACTATTAGTGCAGACAATGGGTACTTTTCTATTTTCGCAGAAAGAGGTGATACACTTGAATTCTCGGCTGTAAACCTCCAAACAGCCATTTATGTGCTTCCTGCCTATTATGCTGCCGATAGAGTAGCCGTACGGGCAGTGATGAATTCAAAGACCTATCAGCTAAACGAGGTGGTTGTTCGCCCTTATACAGAAAAACAGTTTAAAAAAGATTTTCTGGCCTTACAGCTTCCAGATGAACAACCAGAGCTTCAATTGCCTGCTATTCCGCGTCTGGCTACTCCGTCTTCTGTAGCACAGAGTGGTGCGGGGGTTGGAGTTGTCTTTTCAGGCCCTTTAACAGCCCTCTATAACAGTTTCAGCAGAGAAGCTAAATCCAGAAAAAAGCTGGCTAAGATGATGGCAGAAGATAAACGCAAAAAAATGTATGAAGCGAAAGTTAATCCTTTTTTTGTGGGCAAAATCACAGGATTATCAGGAGCAGACCTGGATGAATTTATGAAATATTGCACACTTTCTGAAGAATTTGTTATTGAAGCCAACGAATATGATGTAGCCATGGCCTTGCAGGAATGTTTAAAAAACTTCAAGGCTGAAAGAAACTAGATCAAACATTCCTATACATAGTTTTTTGAAATAAAAAGGGATAAGGTTTGTATACTTATCCCTTTTTTGTTAGTTGCGGACCAAAACATTTTTACATGTTTTTTTGAAAATTCTATACAAAGCTTTTTTCTTTAGGTTCAGTTTTTTCAACTGGTACGTTTAGTATTTTTTAGAGCACTTAACTCCAGATAAAGTCTTTAACTAAAGAACTACCAATTCTTAAAATTTCAAAAATCTCCTGAATACTTATGATAGAAAAAGACGGTAGAAGTCGTGTTGTCATTGAACATGTACAGCCGCAAATCAATAGTGGACGTTTTCCAATCAAACGAACAGTTGGTGAAAGGCTCACCGTAATAGCAGATGTTTTTGCAGATGGTCATGATGAAGTAAGAGCTGCATTGCTGGTAAAGCATGAACAAGACGGCAATTGGCAGGAAATTCCCATGGAATTTCAGGGAAACGACCGTTGGGAAGCATCTTTTACTCCAGAGAAGAGAGGTATATATGAATATACCGTACAAGGCTGGGTAGATCATCTATTAACCTGGCAGAAGGGTCTCAAAAAGAAATTTGAGGCAAGTCAGGATGTAGGAGTAGAGTTACTCATCGGGGCTAACTGGATTGAAGAAGCGGCTGAACGTGCGCCTGCTCATGATGCTCAAACCTTGCGCAACTGGGCAACACAGCTTCGTAATGAATCCAATCAATCAGCAGGAGTAACATTTGCCTTAAGCCAGGAAGTAACCAAACTGGTAGAAGCCTATCCGGATAAAAAATATGCTAGTCTGTACCATAGAACACTTTTCATGGAAGCAGAACGGCAGAAAGCCTTATTTAGTACCTGGTACGAATTCTTCCCAAGATCAGCTTCCAATGAACCAGGGAAACACGGAACATTCAAAGATTGTGAGCAATTGCTACCACGCATTGCCGAAATGGGTTTTGATACTATTTATCTTCCACCTATCCACCCTATCGGAGATTCTAACCGCAAAGGTGCCAACAATGCTGTAACAGCTCAACCTGGAGAACCTGGTTCCCCTTGGGCTATCGGAAGCAAGGATGGCGGACACAAATCCATTCATCCTGAATTAGGAAGTATAGATGATTTTGTCAGCCTTGTAAATAAAGCTAAAGAATTCAATATTGAAGTGGCTATTGATGTGGCATTTCAATGTTCACCTGACCACCCCTATGTAAAAGAACATCCGCAATGGTTCCGCTGGCGACCAGATGGGAGTGTTCAGTATGCAGAAAACCCGCCAAAGAAATACCAGGATGTACTCCCTATCAACTTCGAGACAGAAGATTGGGAAAATCTATGGAAAGAACTGAAAAGTGTTTTTGAATATTGGATTAGCAAAGGAGTATATATATTCCGTGTAGATAATCCTCATACCAAATCGTTTATATTCTGGGAGTGGTGTATACGTGAAGTACGCCGTCAACATCCGGATGCTATCTTTCTGGCTGAGGCCTTTACTCGTCCACGGGTAATGGAACAGCTTGCCAAAATAGGCTTCAATCAGTCATACACATATTATACATGGCGTAACACCCAGTTTGAGATCAAACAGTATATGACTGAGCTGACGAAAACGGATATGCGAGAATACTATCGTCCCAACTTCTGGCCTAATACGCCAGATATTCTGCCAGAAATGCTACAAAATGGTGGAGAATCCGCGCATATAAGTCGTGTGGTTATGGCAGCAACACTCTCTTCCAACTATGGATTATATGGTCCGGTATATGAGTTTGGAATCAATACACCTGTCTATGCAGGTAAGGAAGAGTATTTGGATTCAGAAAAATACGAAGTTAAACACTGGGATTGGAATCGGAGAACTAAAATCCGGGATGTAATGACACGCATTAACCGCATTCGTCGTGAAAATCCGGCATTGCAGACAACCTGGAATATTGAGTTTGGAGAAACAGATAACCAGCAATTACTGTGCTATGCTAAAGTTGATGATTACAAAAGCAATAAGATACTCGTTGTTGTCAATCTGGACCCTCACCATGTACAATCCGGCTGGATAAAAGTACCTGTACAATACCTGAATCTGTCAGCAGGATCCACTTACACAGTTAATGATCTGATGACAGATACCCGATATCAATGGCATCACGAATGGAATTACGTAGAGTTACATCCGGGAGTTATGCCGGTTCACGTATTCAGGATTGAATAAAACTCAATGATGCATCAGCTTACCATTAAGCCTGCAGAACTTTGTAGGCTTTTTGTTTTGCACAATACGAAAAAGCTTTATTTTTCGCACAGAAAAGTACAATAAGCCATACAAATAATTTAACTAAAAAAGAATACTATTCCGAAATACTCAGTAATGTAAAACTGTCCCGATACAGTGATTCTTTACTTTCAGAACTACTCATATGGCCAAAAAAGTAATTACTCAGGATCCAAACCTGCGTTGGTATAAAGACGCAATCATTTACGAATTACACATCAAAACATTTGCAGACAGCAATGGCGACGGAATTGGTGACTTCCGGGGACTAATCCAGAAACTGGATTATCTTGAAGATTTGGGAGTAACAGCAATCTGGCTACTTCCCTTTTATCCTTCCCCGCTTCGCGATGATGGCTACGACATTGCTGATTATTATGCTATAAATCCTTCCTATGGTAATATTCAGGATTTCAAAACACTCCTGAAAGAAGCTCACCGCAGAGGATTGAAAGTGATCACAGAGCTGGTACTTAATCATACATCCGATCAGCATCCCTGGTTTCAACGTGCACGCCTTGCCAAGCCGGGCTCTGTATACAGAGACTTTTATGTATGGAGTGATACAGACAAAAAATACCAGGATGTCCGCATTATCTTTACCGATTCTGAACCTTCCAACTGGACATGGGACCCTGTAGCAGGTGCATATTATTGGCACAGGTTCTTCTACCACCAGCCTGATCTTAACTATGATAACCCTAAAGTTCAGGAAGAAGTTTTCAAAGTATTTGATTACTGGTCCGATCTGGGAGTAGATGGTTTCCGGATTGATGCAGTACCTTATCTATTTGAACGTGAAGGAACCAATGGTGAAAACCTTCCAGAGACACATGCATTCTTGAAGAAGATGCGTGCCCATATGGACAAACACTACCCGGATAAAATGTTTCTGGCAGAGGCCAACATGTGGCCAGAAGACTCTGCCAACTATTTCGGCAATGGAGATGAGTGTCATATGAACTATCACTTTCCGATCATGCCTCGTATGTACATGTCGGTAAAGATGGAAGACCGCTATCCAATTATGGATATTATTGACCAGACACCTTCTATTCCTGATGCCTGTCAATGGGCTATATTCCTGCGCAACCATGATGAGTTAACGCTGGAAATGGTGACGGATGAGGAAAGGGATTATATGTATAGAGTATATACAAAAGATCCTACCGCCAGAATCAACCTGGGTATTCGCCGCCGTCTGGCTCCTCTGATGGAAAACAATCGTCGCAAGATTGAATTGATGAATGTATTGCTATTCTCTCTTCCCGGAACTCCGGTAGTATATTACGGGGATGAGATTGGTATGGGAGACAATTACTATCTGAAAGACAGAGACGGGGTGCGTACTCCTATGCAATGGAGTGGAGATCGGAATGCAGGCTTCTCGAAAGCCAACCCTCAGCAGTTGCTACTTCCACTGATTACTGACCCTGAGTTTACGTATGAATCCGTAAACGTAGAGAATCAGCAAGGTAATCAGAACTCACTGCTTTGGTGGACAAAGAGAATCATTGAGGCTCGCAAAAGACATAAAGCCTTCAGCAGAGGTGAAATCCAGTTTTTACATCCCACCAATGCAAAAGTTTTATCCTTCATCCGTTCGTATGAAGATGAGCAAATCCTGGTTGTGGTAAACCTATCTCGTTTTCCTCAGGCAGCAGAATTAGATCTTGAAGCTTATAAAGGATATACACCAACTGAAGTTTTCAGTCAGAATGCATTTCCTGTTATCAAAGATGCACCGTATCTGTTTACACTCTCAGCTCATGGTTACTACTGGTTAGTACTGAAAAAAGAAGAAACAACAGATACAACCTACGAAGGCACACAAATGCCTGTTCTTGAGCTTACAGACTGGGAAGAACTATCTGAAGCCAAGAAAACTAAGTTTATCGAAACCAAACTTCTGCCTGGCTATCTGAATTCCTGCCGATGGTTTGGAGGCAAAGCCCGTACTATCCAGAATATTCAGATTGTTGAAAACATAACCATTCCGGTGCTGGAAGGAGAGGCAGCATTCTTTGTGATTGAGGTAAACTACAACGAAGGATTACCAGAGATGTACTCTTTGCCTCTAACACTGGCATTTGGTGATCAGGAGAAAAAAATCAGAGACACCTATCCGAAAGGGATCATAGCACCTGTACAACTAGGTACTAAAAAAGGTATTTTGTATGATGCAGTATATAGTGACGAGTTTCGGAATACTCTCTACCGTTTAATGGCTCAGAAGAAAAAACTTCATATTGGAGATAGTGAATTAAACGGATATATATCCAAAGACGCTGAAAAAGCAATTAAAAAAATAAAAGCTGACGATATAAAATCAAAGATATTGAATGCAGAGCAAAGCAATACATCCATTATCTACAACGATCAGTATTTCTTTAAGATTTACCGCAAACTGGATCGGGCACACAACCCGGATCTGGAAATTACCCGTTTCATAACAGAGAACACAGAGTTTACCAATGTTCCTAAATTTATAGGTGCATTGGAATTTCAACAGGGTAAGCAATTGCCAATGGTACTGGGCATGATGCAGGAGATGGTTCCTAATCAGGGCGATGCATGGGCATATATTGGAGATGTGTTGAAACGCTTCTTTGACCGGAAACTTACAGAAGACCGTTCACTGAAAGTCCCAACCCCAGTAGGAACGCTGACTAACCCTGTTGAGTTTGAACAAATTCCTGAGATTATGCAGCAGCTGTTAGGCGGTGCGTATGTTGAGCGGGTTCGTTTACTGGGACAACGTTCAGCTGAGATGCATTTAGCGCTTGCCTCACATCCGGAACAAAAAGGATTTGAAGCAGAAGCCTACTCATTACACTATCAGCGATCCTTGTATTCTTCACTGGTATCACAGGTACGGAACTCGTTTGATCTGCTGAAGAAAAAACTAAACTCATTGCCTGAAGCTGTAAGAGCCGAAGCAGAAGAAGTAATGGGAATGCGTCAGGATATTTTGAAGTTCATGCAACGCGTATATGATCACAAAATCAATACGGATAAGATTCGTACACATGGCGACTACCATCTGGGACAGGTTCTATTTACTGGAAAAGACTTCATTATCATTGATTTTGAGGGAGAACCAATCCGTTCGTTTAGTGAACGTCGTCTGAAACGTTCGGCATTACGTGACGTAGCAGGTATGATCCGGTCATTCCACTATGCAGCCTTCTATCAGTTAGTTCAGAATGATAGGTTCCGGGCTGAAGATATAGCATATCTGGAAAAATGGGCAGAACAGTGGTATCATTATGTTTCCAGCTTCTTTATGCAAGCCTATATGGGAAAAGCTAAGGGACAAAACTTCTTACCTGACACTCAGGAAGACATTGATCTGCTGCTTCAAATTTTCATTCTGGAAAAAGCGATCTATGAGCTTAATTATGAATTGAATATGCGTCCGGACTGGGTACGGATCCCGTTGCGTGGTATCAAATACATAATGAATGACTATCTAAAGAAGGCTTGATTGGCGATATAAATAAAGAAAAGGTCCAGTATTATAGAATACTGGACCTTTTCTTTTGTTATATACCATATAACAAGGTCTATGATGTATGTATTTTACAAGAAATCTTATTTTACATTTGTTTTGATTGACAGTTCATCCAACTGTTTCTCTGAAATAATGGATGGAGAATCAATCATTACGTCACGACCTGCATTATTTTTAGGGAAGGCAATAAAGTCACGAATAGAATCAGCCCCTCCAAATAAAGAACACAGACGATCAAAGCCAAAAGCAATACCTCCATGTGGTGGAGCACCATATTCAAAAGCTTCCATTAAAAAGCCAAACTGATAACGTGCTTCTTCATCAGTAAAGCCAAGCATAGAGAACATCTTAGCCTGTAGCTCACGATTAAAGATCCGTATAGACCCCCCACCTACTTCTACCCCATTGATCACCATATCATAGGCGTTGGCACGTACACTTCCCGGATCGGTATCCAGCAATGGAATATCTTCTGGCTTAGGAGAAGTAAATGGATGGTGCATAGCAAACCAGCGACTTTCCTCCTCACTCCATTCCAGTAAAGGAAAGTCAACTACCCAATGCACTGAGTATTCATCTGGCTTACGCAAGCCTAATCTATTACCCATCTCCAGGCGCAGTTCATTTAACGCTTTACGTGTTTTATTCGCCTCACCTGATAAAATCAGAATCAAATCACCTTTTTCTGCACCAAATGCCTCTGCCCACTTTTTCAAATCTTCTTCACTATAGAATTTATCTACCGAAGATTTAAGTGAACCATCTGTGTTGTAACGTACATACACCAGACCTTTCGCTCCAATCTGAGGTCGTTTTACAAATTCCGTCAGTTCATCTACCTGTTTACGAGTATAATCAGCACATCCTTTGGCACAAATACCCACTACCAATTCAGCATCATCAAACACACCGAATCCTTTTCCTTTAGCTATGTCATTCAATTCTACGAATGTCATTCCAAAACGGATATCTGGCTTATCTGATCCATAGTTCTTCATAGCATCAGCATAAGTCATACGAGACACTTCACCGATCTCCATGCCTTTCACATTTTTAAACAAATGCCTTACTAAACCTTCGAAGGTATTGAGAATATCTTCCTGGGTGATGAATGACATCTCACAGTCAATCTGTGTAAACTCTGGCTGGCGGTCAGCACGCAAATCCTCATCACGGAAACACTTTACAATCTGATAGTACCGATCAAATCCTGATACCATCAACAATTGTTTAAAAGTCTGCGGGGATTGTGGCAATGCATAAAATTCACCTGGATTCATCCGGCTAGGAACCACAAAATCGCGAGCCCCTTCAGGAGTAGATTTAATTAATACAGGTGTTTCAACTTCAATAAAGTTTAATCCATCCAGATAACTACGCGTCTGTTGTGCCATCTTATGACGCAACTGCAAATTCTGCCGAACGGGAGTACGACGCAAATCCAGGTAACGATACTTCATACGAAGATCATCTCCGCCATCGGTTGCATCTTCAATAAGAAACGGAGGCAATTTAGCCGGGTTTAAGATTTCCAGCTCAGTTACCAGAATCTCAATGTCTCCGGTAGGCATATTCGGATTCTTGGAGATTCGTTCAATAACTTTACCTGTTGCCTGCAATACAAATTCCCGACCTACCAGTCGTGATTTTTCCAGCAATGCTTTATCCGTTTTTCCTTCTTCAAAAATAAGCTGAGTAAGTCCATAGCGGTCACGCAAGTCTATCCAGTGCATATGTCCTTTGTCACGTGAACGTTGCAACCAGCCACAAACTGTAACAGTTTGTCCTACATGATCAATTCGGAGTTCTCCACAAGTGTGTGTTCTAAGCATAATATAGTAACTTAAGTCTAAGGACAGATGTCAAAAAAATAACGAATCTCCCTATCTGACAGTCTCCAGGATCAGATATATTGAAGAAATTCGCCTTTTATAAAGAATGCCCGCAAATTTTTGGAAAACGAATCATATAAACAAGGCTTATAGGAAGTATTACACAATATTTTCTTATAAGCTCATTTGAAAACTAATTTTCTTCTTCTATCACAGTTTGTTTTTCAATCCGTTCATCTACAATGACAAATCCTGCCTTCAGATAATTGTGCAAAGCAGCAGGATGATCCTGGTCCATAGTATCCAGCGACAGCTTCTCCGGATTGGTCTCAAAAACTTTCCCAATAACCCACCGTAAAAAATATTTACCCAGCCCGGCACCTCTGAACTCTGGTACTAATCCAAAGAATGTTAAGAAATATTCGCTGGTATTCTGACGATCTACTTCTGCATATCCTGCAGGTACACCACTTACATACAGTACATAAATATCTACCAACGGATTCTGAATAATGGACAGGAGCTCCTCCTTTGTTTTAAGGAGTCTGTCTGCCCACCCAAATTCCTGTCCAACTTCTTTATACAGAAAAAGATAAAAACTTGCTGTTGGATTTTCTAAACGAAAAATTTCTACATTTTCAAGTCGATCAGGTATTTGTGGTAAAGAATTCTTTCTGAACTCTAAATATGTTCTTTTTACAAGTTTATAGGTTACTTTTTGAGTCATTGTGAACTAATAGAATAAAATACTATACAGACAAGGACAAATTTACAACCTTGCCAAAAATACAGAACAAACCAATTAGTCGTTATAGAATACGGTATTATGTTTTTACGAAGCTATAACAGCTAAAGTAACTACATAATCTAAACCTTTTGAATGAATAGATTTGACCATTATGGATCTTTCCATTAAACAATGAATGGAAAACAAAATCTAACTAGTAAATCTTTTGGTGAGGCAATAACTCATCATATCTCTATATTCAGAACCACGCAACTATGAGCCGAAAAACAGTAGCCATTATTGGAAGCGGAATTGCAGGCATAGCCACCGCAATTCGATTAGCCGCCAAAGGATTTAGAGTAACCATATTTGAAGCGAATAGCTCTCCGGGTGGTAAATTATCTGAGTTTGAACTGGAAGGTTATCGTTTTGATGCAGGCCCTTCTTTATTTACAATGCCTCATTTTGTAGAAGAATTGTTTTTGATTGCAGGTAAAAACCCAGCCGATTATATTGCGTATGGTAAACTTCCTGTTATCTGTGAATATTTTTATGAAGATGGCACTCATATACGCGCCTATTCTGATCCTGAAAAGTTTGCAGAAGAAATTGAACAGAAGACTGGACAATCTAAGAAAAGTGTCTTGTCTTATCTAAAGCAAAGTGCCTTTAAATATGAAGTAACTGCGAATCTGTTTTTAAAACGATCTTTGCATAAACTATCTACCTGGTTAAATCTGGATGCGATAAGGGGATACTGGAACCTTCCAAAACTAGATGTATTTCAAACATTAAATGAAGTAAACGAACGCCATTTCCAAGATCCACGTATTGTGCAGCTTTTTAACAGGTATGCCACTTATAATGGATCTAACCCCTATGAGACTCCCGGAATAATGCATATCATTCCTCACCTGGAATATAATGTTGGCGCTTTCTTTCCAGCCAAAGGAATGTATAATATCACGCAAAGTCTTGTTCGTCTGGCAGAAGATATGGGAGTGCTATTCTGCTATAATACCCGCATTAATGAAATTGTTGTGTTAAACAATAAGGCAGTAGGAGTACGTCCCAATAAAATTGATGGACGGCCAGCACCAACCTATGAATCGTTTGATGTAGTAGTCAGCAATATGGATATTGTAAATACATATCGTAAGCTACTCCCTCATGTGGCAGCGCCTACCCGTATATTAGAACAACCTAAATCGAGTTCAGCCTTAATATTTTATTGGGGTATTACCAGATCTTTTTTCGAACTGGACCTGCATAATATATTTTTTAGTAAAGACTATCAGCATGAATTTGATTGTTTGTTTCATAAGCAAACCATTTCCAATGATCCAACCATCTACATCAATATTACTTCCAAGTACAAACCTGATGATGCTCCTTCCGGATGCGAAAACTGGTTTACAATGATTAATGTCCCTAATAATTCCGGTCAGGACTGGGATGGACTGATAGATGAAGCCCGTCGAAATATTATACTCAAGCTAAGCAGGATTCTGAAAACAGACATAAGTAAACTTATAGCCTGTGAATACATTCAGGACCCCAGAACTATAGAAGCACGAACATCATCCAGTCAGGGTGCTTTATATGGTATTAGTTCCAATAACCGTTATGCTGCATTCCTCCGACACGATAACAAATCGTCTAAGGTAAAGAATTTATATTTTGTTGGTGGTAGTGTACATCCTGGAGGCGGTATACCCTTATCTCTTCTTTCTGCCAAGATTGCAGCTGGCATGGTAAAGGACCCTGTATAGAGGAAATAATTACCCAAAACTATAAGTAAGCGAAAATATTGTGCCCATGTAAGAATATTCTCATTTTTATACATTTTGTTCTTACCAGGCCTATAATACCCTCAAAATAACAATAACTTCTTAGTTATGGATTGTAGAATTAGATACACAATATTTATAGAGCTTACTTTTATAAAATTATTTTACAATAAGATATAAGATGTTATAAAATCTGTATAATTATTGTATAAGGTAGATAAAAAAGAACTAATGGTAAAATTCATTTTAAAAAGTATCTATCGGATAGCTTACTAAAACCGATCTGATTTACTTTAAAATTTCTAGACAATAGGCAAATAAATTATCTACTAGGCGTCATTTTATTTATCCGTTTATAAGATTGTCAATATAATCGTAATCAAATCGCACATTCTTTAGCTTTTCATTGTATAAAGTTCACGATTCTCTTTGCATTTTTCATTGAATCACTTATATTTGCGTCCCAATTTTTAAAACTTTATTCTATTTTATAAATCATGTACGCAATTGTAGAAATCGCAGGTCAGCAAATCAAAGTTGAAAAAGATCGGTTCGTCTATGTTAACAGACTAGATGGAGAAGCCGGCGCTGACTTGACATTTGACAAGGTATTGCTTGTCGATAACGGCGGAGATGTGTCAGTAGGAGTACCGACAGTATCAGGAGCCTCTGTTTCAGCTAAAATTCTGGAACATGTAAAAGGAGAAAAAGTGATTATTTTCAAAAAGAAACGCCGTAAAGGATATCGTAAGAAAAACGGTCACCGTCAGCAATATACCAAGATCATGATCAATGGTATTTCCTTATAATCTTTTTCTGATTTTAACTTCTTAATTATACAAAGAAATGGCACACAAGAAAGGGGCCGGTAGTTCCAAAAACGGTCGCGAATCGCATAGCAAACGCCTGGGTGTGAAAAAATTTGGCGGCCAGGTAGTAAAAGCTGGTAACATCATTGTTCGTCAGCGTGGAACTCAACACCACCCTGATGTGAATGTAGGTATTGGCAAAGACCATACATTATTTGCACTGGTAGACGGTCGCGTTACATTCAGAAAAGGCTTTAAAGGACGTTCTTTCGTTTCTGTTGAGCCTGCTGAAGTAGTTGCCGTAGCAGCTGAGTAATTCAGTTATATAGATATGCGAGCCGATAGCGAAACCGTTATCGGCTTTTTTATTATCTGCCTTTTTCAGAAAAAGGCAGCATCGTTGCAACCATTCTCCTAGTGTGAATGTTGAAAAAGAATATCAATCTATCATTCTAATCTTGAGTGTCATGCTTTCCAGATATGTAAATATTTACACAGAGGCAAACCCTAATCCCAATTCTCTGAAATTTGTAGTTAATTTTATGCTTGTGCCTGAAGGCGTTAGTTTTGACTTTCCAGATGCCCAATCTGCTGCAGAGTCTCCATTAGCGACAGAGCTTTTCAACTTTCCGTTTGTCAGAAGAGTATTTTTCATGAGTAATTTTGTCACCATCACCAAGGATGAAGAGACAGAATGGAATAGTGTGATTTCAGATACGAAGCAATTTTTAAAAGAATACTTCGAAGCCAACAAGCCTGTACTTGAAAGCGAAAAAGCTCAAACCAGTCATATTATCTTCAATGACGATGATCCTGAGATTGTGAAAAAAATCAAACATTTACTGGATGAATACGTTCGCCCGGCAGTCGAATCTGACGGTGGAGCTATTACTTTTCACTCATATGATGATGGAATTGTAAAGCTTTTGTTGCAAGGTTCTTGTAGCGGATGCCCATCTTCTACACTTACGTTAAAATCCGGGATAGAAAATTTACTTAAACGTATGCTCCCGGAAATTAAAGAGGTAGTAGCAGAAGGAGCATAGAAAACATTAATAATCAATAAGTTAACAACAAAATAACAAAGCTTGGATGTATCTATAATTCATAGACATATCCAAGCTTTGTTATTTGTTAAAGGTTTACTAACCAATGTATTATTCGTTTAAAAACTGAAGTGCAATTAAGCAAAATAGCTGGTAATTATGTAATGTGAAATTACAGCAGACTATTAGGTGTCTGTCAGGTATTGAAAATTATGAGCGTAGCTATGATTGTGACAAAGTTTTGTAATCATGTTTTAGGGATCCTCTGTATTGCATTATCACTAGGTGCTGCACCAGTTGGTGTATACTCTCATCCCTCTCTTCCTTTTGAAAAAATTCAGATTAAGTCCAAGAAACCAAATAGTCCAACAGTCGAGTTGTTGACTCATGAATGCCAGTTAGATCCATTGACGCAAAGCAAAATCTACAGAGGGATTCAGTTTCAATACGACTTCTATGCACAACACCTTGGCTATGATTTTAGTAGCAATCTGGTTGTACGTATACGTATTTTCAGAGATGCCGATACCTATCGTGCATTTATAGATGCTAACTATCCCCATATTCCCAAAACATGGATAGGGGTATATTTATCAGGAGTAAATGAAATCCTGGTAAGCATGGAAAAAGACGAAGATGCCTTTTATAAAAATATATTTCATGAAACTAGTCACCTTCTGTTGACAGATAAAGTAAAGAACTGTCCAAATTGGCTGAATGAAGGCCTTGCCGAATATTTCGAGTTTATGGACATTGAAGGAGAAGAAGTTGTAATTCACCCACAGGTCATTAAAGATACACGCATTAAGAACTGGTTGAGCAATCACCGCATGCCAGATCTGCTTTCGTCTATTTCCATGACAAACAAAGAGTGGAACTTTAATGACAATGTTTCTGAAACAGATGAACCCCGCACATTAGGATGGTCTATAGCATACTTTATGATGTCAAATCAACAAGGACAAGACTGCATCAAAGGTTTGCTTAGTCATCTGGCTAAAAATGCCCGTGATACACAAGCATCAGTCCAAGCAATAGATATGAGCTATCCAGGAGGAAGTAAAAAGTTGGTACAAGACTGGAAAGAATGGATTCCCAAAGAACATCTGAACCATGAATATCTGGTTTCACCTGAAGAAAATCAAACTCAGACCGCACTTATAAATGAATAAGATTTATACTAAAGAAAAAGCCCATACATATGTCTTGTATGGGCTTTTTCTTTAGTATAAGCTGAGTCATATCGAACGTTGAAGAACAACTACCTATCCGAATAAAGCATATGGTATTCACAAGACAGAAGGACTTACGTTTAATTCAAAGATGTTGCTTGTGTGAACTCTCCTCAAAAAAGTTTGCCGTGAGTTATACACAACAGAAAAAATAATCGAAGTTCTGGTCAAAATAAAAAATGCTGTGACTACTATGCAAAATGTCTGTTCACCAATGATATTGTCTTACCCTTGTTAAAAAATAGTTTGCCATGCATTTTATGCTGACTTGAAACTTTTTTACAAAGTATTCAATTTCTTTTCATCAAATTTGAGATGTTTCATACTTACACAAAAAAGGCTCATACATGTATGAGCCTTTCTTTCCATTGCAGATAGTATTATAGTACTATTGAGCAGATACAACTGATACTTCAAATACTAAAGGAGAATAAGGAGGTATACCGGTTGTTCCTGATTCTTTATAACCCAAAGAAGATGGCATCATAAAAACAGCTGTTTCTCCTACTTTCATTAATTTCAATGCTTCTGTAAAACCTGCAATCAGTCCAGAATTAGTCAGGTAAAAATTGGAAGTTTGCCCTGTTGGAGTCTGGTCGAAAATCTGACCATCCAAGAACGTTCCCTTATAGGTTACAGTTGCCTGCGATTTACCACTAACGGCTGTTCCGGAAGGGTTCTTCTTCTTAAAATATGCATACAAGCCTGTTTGGGTCTTAACGACACTATCTTCAGGAAATTTTTTACGGGATATGTAATCCTGTAATGCCTCATCCTCTGTTTGTACAGCAACAAGCTTCAAGTCAAAAACCAATACAGAATAAGAAGGAACAACTCCATTATAGGCAGCATTTGACCCAAATCCCAAGTAGAATGGTACAATGGCAATAGCACTATCTCCCGTCTTCATGTAACCTACCACTTCCTCAATACCAGGAATTACATAATTACCTCGATAAGGAAATCTAAGAAACTCATCAGGTTTATTTCTTGCTGTATCAAAAACAGTCCCATTAGTCAGCTTTCCAACGTATGCCATTACAATCTGGCTACCTGTAGAAGGAGCTTTTGCAGCGGAATTATAGTTGGTAACTTTATAACGAAGACCAGAGGTTGAGGCTTGAACCTGTAAATTTTTATTAGTGATGTACTGTTGAATAATTTGTTCATTGCTCTTCACATTATTCTCATATGTGTTATCACCATTCAATGAACAAGCTTGTAAAAGCAAAATTGCGGCTAAAAAAAGGTAACTAATCTTTTGCATAAACTAAAGTAAGAAGGTTGGTTGCAAAGTAGACACTCTAAATCATAATTTGGTTGCATTACAATAAGAACTATTCACAAAAAACATTTTAACTCTGGACATCAGTACTTTGTCCTTATGGCTATTTATCGGAAATAAACAATTCCTGTTTATATTGAGGAACTACATCCAGAAACTTCTGTATCGTATCTTTTAACGATACCAGAGATCTTCCACCTGCAGCATTTTTATGCCCTCCTCCGTTGAAATACTTTCGGGAGAACTCGTTTACCGAGAACTTACCTACTGAACGGAATGAAATACGAATCATACCTTCACGTTCAGTAAAAAGTGCAGAGAATACAATATTGTCAATGGACAAACCATAATTTACCAGACCTTCCGTATCGCCTGTCTGTGAGTGATATTTATCCAGTTCATCAGCACTGATAGCAAAATAAGCAATTCGATATTCAGGTAATACAACTAGTTTATCCTTCAGAGCAAAACCCAGAAACCGCATACGTTCCTCCGTATTGGTATCGTAAATCAGTCGATTTACTTTTGATATCTCTACTCCCTTATCTATCAAAGCCGCACATACCAGGTGCACATCCTTAGTAGTATTTGAATGCCGGAAAGAACCTGTGTCTGTCATTATACCTGCATACAAACATTCTGCAATCGAGAGATCTATCTTATCGGCATCTCCTAGATCTGTGATAAGTTCATATATCAATTGACAGGTTGCCGCAGCACTGGTTTTACTCAATGTATAATCAGCAAAAAGCTCTGGCTCCAGATGATGGTCTATCAGTACTTTTTTAGCAGGGGAACGTCTGACAATTTCACCAATCTCTCCGATTCGGCTTAAGGAAGGAAAATCTAAACAAAAAATCACATCCGCATCCTGAAAGATCTTCTCAGCTTTGGCAGCATTGCCTTCTGCTTCAAAATTAATCACGCCTTCATTGCCATCCATCCATTGCAAAAATTTCGGATAATCGGTAGGGGTAATAACCTGAACAGTATGGCTTTTCTTTTTAAGATATCCTCCAAGCCCCAATGAAGATCCCAATGCATCTGCGTCAGGTTTAGGATGGGTAATGATCGCAATTCTTTTTGGAGAACTGAGGAGTTCCTTAAAAGCCTCAAAATTTTGCATGTCACACAAGAAAAAAGTGGAGAAAACACATAATTTATTTTGAAAAAAGCCTACAAAAATCAGGATAAAAATGATCTAAAACAAACATGATTTTTATCGCATCTATTAGAATCATGCTTTCATCAGGATTAATGGCATTATTGATTCTATCTACTCCAAATCGCCTATAACCTATATTCGCATTAATGACAAAACATAAGTAAGTTCATAAAAAAACGCCTGTAAATTTGGCTTACGTACCCCTTTCGGTTAATTTCGCGCCGCAAAACGCTTACACCAGCCAGATAAAGTCGGTATAAGCTATAAAACCTTAACTTTTCATTTCCTAATTAATTAACCTTTATGGCAGGAAACCGCACATTTACGATGATTAAACCCGATGCTGTGAAAGACGGACATACGGGCAGTATTTTAAAGATGATTGAAGCCGCCGGGTTCCGGATTGTAGCTTTAAAACTGACTCATCTGACAAGTGAAAGAGCTGGCCAGTTTTATGAAGTTCACAAAGAAAGACCTTTCTATAAAGATCTTTGTGCCTATATGTCTTCCGGAGCTATTGTAGCCGCTATTTTAGAGAAAGAGAATGCGGTAGCTGATTTTCGTAAACTGATTGGTGCTACAAATCCTGCACAGGCAGAAGAAGGTACTATCCGCAAGTTGTTTGCAAAATCACTGGAAGCAAACGCGGTACATGGTTCTGACTCTGATGAAAATGCAGAAATTGAAGGCAACTTCTATTTTGCACGTACAGACAAATATTAATATCTGTTTTTGATATAAGTCCTCTTCTCAACAAAGAGGACTTTTTATTTCTGACGAGGGATATCCTAGTGATGTCCCTCTCCTTTTTTAGTGATATTACTAGCAATTACTATTGAGATTACCAACAAAACAGCAGTCCCAAAGAAAGCATAACTGAAAGAAGAAGGCACCTTACAGCTGCTCAGTGTAGCCATCAGTAAAGCCAAAAGAAAAGGAGTTCTTAATTTTTTCATGAGATTATTTTTGTATCAGGATTCATTTCTTGAATTCGGGGCAGCAATTTACAATATTTCCTCATTTGCACCTCTTATATGTAAGAGGTTTTTATATTTTTGTATTTTGGGCACACAAAATTAAACGTATGCCCATTTCAACAATAGTTCTCTAATTAACCAATAATCCACTCCGTTTCAACAATGCCTTTGGAGATGGCTCCTGCCCTCTGAAACGTTTGTATAATTCCATTGGCGCCTCACTCCCTCCCTTTGAAAGAATGTTTTCCCGGAATGCATCTGCAACCTGACGATTAAAAATACCTTTTTCCTTAAAGTACTCAAATGCATCAGCATCCAGCACTTCTGCCCACTTATAACTATAATATCCAGCCGAGTATCCCCCTGCAAAAATATGCGAGAAGGCAACACTGGTATTAATTCCTTCTGTTTCAGGGAAAAGACTGGTTTGAAGAATAGCCTGACGTTCAAACTCAGCTACATCCGAAATAGGTTGTGCATTACCATGATAAGCCATATCCAGCATACCAAAGCTAAGTTGACGAAGAGTACCATATCCCTCCATAAAGTTAGCACTGGCAATAATCTTTTCGATCAATTCCTGAGGAATAGGCTCATTGGTCTCATAGTGACGTGCAAACAAATCCAAAGCCTCTTTTTCATAACACCAGTTCTCCATAATCTGAGAAGGCAGTTCAACAAAATCCCAATAAACGTTGGTACCGGAAGTAGAACCATATGTACACTTGGACAACATGCCATGCAATGCATGCCCAAATTCGTGGAAAAGTGTAGTTACTTCACCAAAAGTTAGCAGAGAAGGCTTAGTTTCTGTTGGTTTTGTAAAGTTACATACAATGGACACATGTGGGCGAATGTCTTTTCCATTCAGTATACGCTGATCACGATAGCTTGTCATCCAGGCTCCATTTCGTTTGCCTTCGCGTGGAAAGTAATCCGCATAAAACACGGAGACAAAGTTTCCATTATCATCTGTTACATCGTAGGCTGTAACTTCAGGATGATAAACTGGAATTTGCTTATTCTCTTTAAAATTTAATCCAAAAAGTTTATTCGCTACCTTAAATACGCCATCAATTACATTCTCCAACTTGAAATAAGGCTTCAGAATTTCATCATCAATAGCATATTTCTCTTTTTTAAGTTTCTCTGAGTAAAATGCATAATCCCAACGTTGCAATCTTTCCTCAGTAAATCCCTGTGTTTTGGCATATTGTGTTAACTCCTCCATTTGCTGCTCAGCAACAGGTTTTGCATATTCCAAAAGTTCATCTAAAAAATGAATTACCTTTTTAGGTGCTCCTGCCATTCGTTCCTCTAATACGAAATGCGCATGGGATTCATATCCTAACAGCTGGGCACGTTTGTGACGCAATGCAACTATATTTTTAACGATCTCCCGGTTGTCATTTTCATTTCCGAGAAAAGCACGTGAGTTATAAGCCATTGCTAACTTTCTGCGTAATTCTCTGTTTTCACCATAAGCCATAAATGGCATATAGCTTGGGGCTTGTAACGTGAAGGCCCATCCACTCTTACCTTTCTCCTTGGCAGCCATCTTAGCTGCTTCTCTTACAAATTCAGGTAAGCCAGCCAGATCTTCTTCATTATCCACTTCCAGCAGAAATGCATTCGTCTCATTTAGCACATGCTCTCCAAAAGTAAGCGACAGTTCAGATATCTTCACATCTATCTCCCGTAAACGAGCTTTGTCATCTTCATTCAGGTTAGCTCCGTTACGTGCAAAGCCTTTATAGGTTTTATCCAGAAGGGTTTTTCCTTCAGCAGATAAATTAAGTTCATTACGCTGGTCATAAACAGTTTTTATCCGATCAAATAAAGCCGCATTCAATCGTATATCATTGCCATACTCAGATAGTAATGGTGAAGCATCCTTTACAATTTTTTGTAGTTCCGGACTGGTTTCAGCAGAGTTCAGATTAAATAATATAGCAGATACCCGATCCACTAATGATCCACTCTGGTCCAGGGCAGCGATTGTATTTTCGAACGTGGGAGCTTCCGGATTATTTACAATAGCATCAATCTCTTTTTTACCAGCTTCAATAGCTTCTTTTAAAGCTGGTAAATAATGTTCATTCTTAATCCTGTCAAATGGAAAGGTTTCATGGGGTGTCTGAAAGCTTTCCAATAAAGGATTTTTGGTTATTTCGAGCTGGGTGTTCTGTATGTTAGTCATAGTATATCAATTAGGTATTCGGATGTATATTATACACAAATGAAACAGATTTTTAGGAAACGACCATAGATCCCTGTTAGTTCTTAAAAAAGAGTATTTTTGTCTCCTATCAAAGACGGATATCAATGTACAACCTATCTATTTAGATATTTTATTTTTTTATAAAATTTTCTTGAAAACAAGTTTGTAGTTAGTATTGAAATACCGTACATTTGCGCCTCATTTCTGTTTTCTATTCAAACAGAAAGACTAACTTCAGAAAAGTTTACATCGTTTTATAAAATATTAATTGTAGCGAACATGGGAGTTACCAGATTAAAAAGAAAAGAGAAACGCAATCGTGCGGTTGCTAATAACCGTCAGTCACGTATCAATCAATTGAGCAAAAAGCCAATCATCAAAAATATTGATGTTGAAGCAATTAAGGCTGAATTTGAAGCGAAAGCTGCAAAATAAGGTTTTTCTTCTCAAAAGAACATTCTTCAAGAAGGTGGAAACAAATTTGTTTTCACCTTTTTTGTTTTTAGATTCTATTCGATCAGAACACACAACCATCAGAGAAGTATTTACTCCATGAAAGTATTTCTACGCAAGATGCTGGCGGCGATATATGCTTATGTCCAGGCATTTTCATTTATCAATCACCATCGTTTATGGAAGCTTGTATTGATCCCTGCTATTATCTATCTTCTTATATATGGAGCATTACTTACTGTTATCATTCTGCACACAAATCTGTTAAGCGATCCTCTTGCTCATTGGATTCATGCAGATACCCTTTCAGGACCATTGGGAAATATAGCAAGGGGAGTGATATCCTGGCTAGTTAGGGCTCTTGTTTTCATGCTATATTTTAAGCTATTCCGATATATTGTACTCATTTTATCATCTCCTGCGATTGCCTTAATAGCAGAAAAAACACAAGAAATACTAACAGGGGTAACTCATCCTTTTGATCGAAAGCAATTCATATCTGATGTATGGAGAGGCATTACATTATCATTTCGCAATTTACTCACCGAATGGCTTATTACCATTCCTCTTTACTTTCTGCTCTTTATTCCTGTACTTGATATCTTTGTAGGTGTTGTCATTCTCCTGATAGAAAGCTATTTTGTGGGATTTTCCATGATGGATTATCGAAATGAATTTTTGCGGATGTCAGGTAGAGATAGCCGTCTGCTTATCCAACAAAATAAAGGAATTGCCATAGGCATAGGCTTAGTATTCTCACTTCTTCTAGCCATCCCATTTTTAGGAGCGCTAGTAGCTCCGGCATTGGCAGTAGTTGCAGCAGCCTTAGTGATGGAACAAAAATTCTGAACCAGATTTCTTTTATCTCTCTGGTAATGTCACTTCTTTCAGAATACGTTTTAAATCTGTGAGGATGCTTCCCATATCACGCAATACAGGCAATGAGGTAATTGCATGAATCTCAGCCAGACATTGTAGTTGAATCTGTTTTGCCTCTTCAATACTGTCTGCCAGCTTTGAGTAAGCAACTTCAGAACCTGACACAACGGCTTCTCCATATAATTCAATACATTGAGCAGTTATGGAGATAGCGGATTTTAAACTTTCTGTAGCTCTACTGTCAGGCTTCCAGGCCATCTCAGTGTATAAATCAAATATAGCTCGCCTTACTCCCCGAATCTGTACGGTTATGTGTTCCAGATACCGAATATTCTGATCCAGCTCTGTTAATCGCTTTTTGACACGAGAAAGGAATGGAGTATACCGTAAGGCCTTTTCGGCTGTACGTGCAGCAAGAATAGCCGCTTCTGTCTTTTCCACCAATACAGCAATAGTCTCTCTGGCTTTTTGATTATTCTCTTCACTCTCCAATAATAATGTCAATCCACCCAAGGCCTGAGCAGATACACTACTTAGAGTCAAAATATGGGTTTGTATAGTTGGAATAATTTTTTGAGGAACAATCAATGCATTAACGGCAATGGCAATAGCTGAACCTAAAAATGTCTCTACAACCCGATTGAGTACATATCCCTGTGTACCTCCAAAGGCTAATACAATAAAAGAACTTACGGCCACCTGTGAAATGATCTGGCTATTCATACGAAATACTTTTGCCAAAGCCATTCCCAACAGAATCACCAAAAAAATGGAGATAGTTCCCATAGGAAACCAATGTCCAATTAACATACTAACCAATACCCCACCTATCAATCCTATAATACGTTGTGTAGCTTTCTCCCAGGAGTCAGCTACAGTTACTTGTACTGTTAGTATAGCAGCCAGAGGAGCAAAATACGGATATTGTGCATGCAGTAGCTGAGCGGCTACAATCCATGACAATGCAGCAGCAAGTGCCGTTTTGAATGCTTGTAATGAAAGTCCTAACTTCTCTAACAGAGCTTGAATCTGTTTCATGGATGAGAACAGTTAACTTGGATAAAAGTACATAAAAAAATGCCTGCACCAGAACCTATATGATCACGTGCAGGCAATGTACACAAAAACCTTTTCCTTTGTCAGAATTACATAGGCTCTTCTAACTGAATAGTGATAGTACTATTCTTCAAAGCTAAACTCCCCGGAGATTGTGATTGATTTACAACTCGTCCTCTTCCCGAATAGCGTACCCTCAGACCACGGTTTTCAAGAATATACAAGGCATCCCGCAATGTCATACCTGTTACATCAGGCACTTTACCTGGTTTGCCTTGTCGGCTAGCCCAACTTATACTTTTACTTCCTGCCACAGCAACTGCCCACTCCTGCAGATTTCCATCGGCATGATTAGAAATACCAATTTCATTGCACAGATACTGCATATCATCCAGATTACCAGCCCTCACAACCGGAAAGCCAGAAACTTTACCTCGCTCGGGCATCATTTTATGCATTTCTACATCCAACGCATAAATCTTATCTGCTACTTCTTTGAATACCGGAGCAGCTACATCCGACCCATACTGTTCAAATCCCTGAGGTCCGTCAATAACAACGATACAACTATATTTTGGACGATGAGCAGGAAAAAATCCAGCAAACGACGTATAATAACTTTTTGTATAACGCCCATTTCGGAGCTTCTGAGTTGTTCCGGTCTTTCCAGCAATTTTGTAGGCACTACCCGCAATATTTTTAGCTGTTCCTCTCTCCACAACACCTTCCAGCATTCGGGTAACTTTTTCAAGAGTTGCATCTGAACAAATTTTCTCGTTCATCACACGCCCCTGATAGGCCTCAAGAGTTTCATCCGCTGTACGTATTTGCCTCACAATAATAGGCTGGATCAGTTTCCCATGATTGGCTACTGCATTATAAAATGTAAGAATCTGCAAAGGTGATATTTCATTTTCATATCCAACTGCCATCCATGGAAGAGATAACCCACTCCAGGTAGGATTTTTGGGGGTTCTGATTAATGGCACAGCCTCTCCCATCATCTGAAAACCTAAGGGTCTTGTAAGTCCGAAAGATTCGAGATAGTGAATAAAACGGTCAGGTTTATTCCCGAAATTCTGATGAACCAGCTTCACAAAAGCAATGTTTGATGATACTTCAAAAGCTTCCTGTACTGTCACTTTTCCGTGTGCCTTTGCATCCCGCATTACCCGATCATAAAACTTGTATTCCCCATTTCCGGTTTCGATACTATCTGTAGGTGATACACGGGTTTCTTCCAATAAGGCAATCATAGATGCCAGCTTAAAAGTAGATCCAGGGTTTGTTCTACCTTGTGGCCCTACTGCATAATTGTAATTTTCCCCATATACTCCTTCTCCAATTTTTCCAAGGTTGGCAATTGCTTTGATTTCACCGGTAGCCACTTCCATTACCATAACACAACCATAGTTAGCTCTGTGTTTCTGTAAAGCCCTCAACAATGAGGTTTCTGCCACATCCTGCACATTAATATTGATTGTAGTCTGGATATCAAACCCCTGTTCCGGATCTACCTCATCAGCATCTCCTATAGGTTTCCATGCGCCACCAGACATTCGCTGAAACAAGGCTCTTCCATTTTGTCCTGCCAGTTGCTTATTATAGCTGAATTCCAACCCAGCACCTTGTTTCTTGTCATTTAAAAACCCAATAGTTCGCTGAGCCAGAAATTTAAAAGGCCTGTAGCGTCGATCCAATCGCTCAAAGATTACTCCTCCTTTATTACGGCCATATCTGAATATCGGCCATTTCTCCATCATCTTCTTACCCTGATAATCTATTAGCTTCTGATTCATAACCAGATACTGCTTTTGGTCCCCATCCTTCACACGTTCATTAAACTTTCGGATATCTTTAATCCTGCGACGGTATTCATCGGGTGTGCGATCACCAAAATAGTTGGATAGTAAAAGAGCCAGAGAGTCTAATCCTTTAGCAATTGTAGTATCCTTTGCCACTGTAGGATCAATGGCAAGCCGGTAAAACGGCAAAGAAGTTGCCAGCAAACTACCATCATCTGCATAGATGTTTCCCCGTACAGCTTTTACAATACGGTAGTCCGTCATACGTTTACGGGCTATGGTATGCCATTTTGCTCCATCAACCCATTGCAACCAGACAATACGCACAATAACTCCAATGGCAAATACGGCAACCAGAAGATAGGCTATCCGAACCCTTACCAGGATGGCTTTTTTTATACTCATAGGTTTATAAAGTGGTAGTCAGAAGATTTTTAGTTCGTAATCATTCTGTTGTACAAAAATCGGAGATTGGTATTTCATTCGCAAACAGATTTTTGATTGGGATTAGTGTATCATTATGTTTTTATTCCTTAAGAGGTTGTCTCAAATTATTATTAAGGACTGCAAAGTCATCTTTTAGGCTGCACCTTCGCTTATTTTTCGGCCTATAGCTTTTGCTATGTCCCTCAAAATGGTCTCATCTCGCTACAAAATCTGCTCTTTTCGCCTCTTTAATACCAATTTAGACAACCTCTAACACTTTATTCTGGAGAGTATCTGTTAAAGAGTCCTTCATGAAGGACTCGAAAAAATAAGCCACAAAAATTGCTTGTTAAATTGATATTTCTAATATTGAAACCCGCTTACATTGCTGACAAGTATTGATTCTGTATATAATTAAAGAAATTAGTAACCAGCCTATTTTTTCTGAATGAAACTAATTGAACAAGTATCTTTATGGTGCCGGGAAGGCAGTGCAGACAAGGTATATGAAGTAGATCTATATGAAGTAGGAACAGATAAATATGTAGTAAACTTCCGTTATGGAAGACGGGGTGCAACATTAAAGGATGGAACAAAAACAGCTTCATCAGTAGATCGTCCCAATGCAGATAAGATTTTTAATGCACTTATTGCTGAGAAAAAAAAGGGAGGATACCAGGAAACAGGCCGCTTTTCAGCCACACAGCAACCTATAGTCACAAGAACTGCCCCTACAGTTGTCAAAACAAATCAATACTCAGACAAGAAAGACTTTATACTCGCCAAACTACGTGAGGCTAGTCAACCTGGTTTCAAGGATACTAAATGGACTCTCTCACGTATTATATGGCGTGTAGGAGAACTCCGTATCTCAGAAGCAGTTCCAGACTTAACCAAACTTGCGATTAAATCTGATGCCCTACAGCAATATTGTATCTGCTGGGCATTGGGTCGGTGTGGTGATCGGGGTGCTACTATTTTGTTGGAACAATTGTATCTGGCAGCCGCCTCCAAAGATTTTGTAAAACGTATAGCGTTGGTTAGCCTTCTGGCATTGACAGACGAAACAAAAAAGAATTTCCTTCTGGATAGCATTTTCCAAAAACTTCATCCGGATATGCAGGCAGCTGTATTATCAGGAAAAACAGAGTCTGTACATTTTGCATTCAATGTAGGAATTGCAGAACGGAAAATGACCTATGAAGTATTGGAAGACCTCTATCTGCTGTCAGAAAAATATGCTTATATACGACTAGTAGTTGTTTCTTCACTACAGGTATTGGCATTACAACCAGGAATCTTCAAGTACATTCGTCATATTTATAAGATTGCAGAGTTTCGTGAAGATGCAGAGGTGTTTGCAACAATAGCGTATCGGTTTGAAAAACAGAATGCATATTTCCGTCAAAGTCGTTGGGGAGGAGGTGCTTATGCACCTGGTACATGGGATTGGATCAACGATACCAAAACAGAAATGAATAAGAATAACAGCCGACTGGCATTTTCCAATACTACAAAGGAATATTTTGTCCGTCGTAGCTGGCGTACCTTGCGCACTCTGGGGGAAGATCAGCAAAGCGAAAGTTATGCAAAAGCAGCAACGGCCTTCCTGCTGCAATATTCAGATATCAAAGATAAGACTGATCCTCGTCAGGTTACCAATACCTGGTATGAATGGAACAGCCGAAGTTATAAAACCCGTGTTACCCATTACCCAGCCTTTGCCAATTGTCTGAACTTATTCTCTATTCTGTATCAAAACAGTTCCCGATATGAATTAAAGAAAAATACAAAGGCCTGGCGTTTCAAAACTAATAGTAAACCAGATACGCTTTCAACCCAACGTGAAGAAGCATTTCCGGAACATTGGGATAAGCATCCAGAATATCTTGCACAGCTTCTTACAGATAGCCGTTGTGAGCTGGTACATGAATTTGCTGTCAAAGCATTACGAGCCAATCCAAAGTTATCAGAAATAGCAGATAGCAAGTTTGCTGTCAAACTATTGGAAAAGGAATACGATGTAACTGTTCAACTAGGTCTTGAGCTGGTTAAACAGTTTTATAACCCACAAAATCCGGATGCCGAACTAGTTAGTCTGATTGTAAAACACCCTAAACAATTTGTAAGGGAGTTAGGTAAGCAGTGGATTGAAGCGCAACCTGAGTATTTTGCCAGTCAGACATTTGTGTTTGCAGATCTGATTGTAAATCCATACGAAGATGTGTGGGAATGGGGTCGTCTTCTTTTGAGCAAAGTTCATCTGACAGAAGAACAGGCTCAGATGCTGATTGTCAAAACGATTACTGAGTTACTGGAATTAAACCCTAATGATCCTCAAAGCAATACCATTGCAGAGGGAGCAGGTTATACGTTGGTTACTTACTTTATCAGTCTCTTACAGGATGTAAGTCTGGAAGTAGTACAGGAATTGCTGCAACATCCCGTACCTATGGTTCAGGTATTAGGGGCAGGTATCCTTGTCAAACATGTAACTCCTGTTACTGAATTTCCTTCTGGTCTTATCTCATCTCTTATTAATTCGTCTGTACCACAGGTACGTGGTATTGGTGTACAGCTATTTGGAAAGTTACCGGATTCACAACTACTGGCTAGCCAAGATATTTTGTTTGCATTTTGCACATCACCTTTTGCAGAAATACGTCAGGCAATTTTTCCTACAATCGGAAAACTAGCAGCACAATCACCTGAATTTGGAGCAAGTTTCATCAAAGAACTGATTCCGGTTTTGCAACACAAACAGGAAATAGAAGGGCTGCATGAGGATTTATTAATATTAATACAGCAAGGATTAACTGCCTATCTCTCTTCCATATCATCTGAAGATGCATGGATTATGTTGGGTTCACGACGTGGAACTACACAACGTGTAGGCTTCCTAGTGATTAGACATACTATCTCTCCGTCTCAGTTATCGGTTCGCGATATCATTAAAATGGCAAATCATGAACTGTTGGAAGTACGGGAGTATGCATGGGCTATTTATACACAACAAATAAGCCGAATGAAACAAGAAGCGAGTGAGGCACTACGAATTCTGGATGTAAAATGGAGTGATAGCCGACAGTTCGGATTTGACTATTTCCGGAAGAATTTCACAGCGGATGACTGGACCCCAACGCTATTGGTAAGTGTATGTGACAGCACCAGAGCAGATGTACAACAATTCGGAAAAGAAGTAATTACCCGGTTCTTCAAAACAGAAAACGGATCAGATTATCTACTTCAGCTCAGCCAGCATCCGTCACAAAATCTTCAGGTGTTTGCAACCAACTATCTCGAACAGTTTGCCACAGACAGTCTGGAGCATTTACAGAAACTGGAATTATACTTTATTACTGTACTTTCTCAGGTAAACAGGTCAGGCATGGCAAAAACACGCATATTTAATTTTTTGAGACAGGAAGCACTTAAAAATGAACAGTCAGCAACCTTAATCAGTAAAATTATAGCACGTCAGTCTGCGACTATGGCTATTGACAATAAAGCAGCTTGTATTCGTATTATGTATGATATCCGGAAAAGCTATCCAACTATTGATCTGCCATTGACAATAAAGGAAACTCCTGTGACACAATTTGTTACATCCAACTAGTTTATTACAACAACGATCAGCTATATGCTTTTTAACTATAAATTTCATGGTAGCACATCAGTAAGCAGCAATGCCAGTGCGGTAGATATGTCTTTTGCACCAGATACCCTGCGTCAGCCTACGTATTTCTCTGGTGTACTGGCAAAAAACATTAATTTTAGAGAAGCTATTTCTGCATTACATGATGTAGTAGTATCAGATCTTCGATTTAAGCCCAAAGACAAAACAGCTTACAAAGAATGGGCGGCCAGTCAGGAAGCCCTATGGATGGCAGAGTTTGGAACAGAGTATAAAGCCAATATAAAAGCCAAGCTAACAGAGTTACGTGAAGAGCTATCTTCTCTGCATCAGAATAGATCCAGGTTGATGGACCCTTTTTACAAAGCCCAACGGAAATATTTTGATTACCTATATCAGAAAGATCGCGACTTCTGGTTTGTGCTTGACCCTGTCATTACGGTTCATCCAGATGAGATCTTCTTTGAATGCTTCAGTCAGGATGAGTCCACGTATGGCAAGCTGGGATGTAACTATGAGGTATTCAAAAATATCAATGAGTTTGAATGTGGCACCACTAATATAGATTACTCTGCAGACCTGTATAATGAGTTCCAAAAAATACGTGATTATAAAGAAACCAACTTTACAGTTGATCCAGGGGGATTCCAGGTGCAAACAACCAACGAAGACGCTTACACAGAAGTAAAGATAGATTTACCAGACAGTTGGGTAAGAGGGTTTCTTCAGGTTAGTTCAGCTATGACCTTGCCTGCCCATACATTTGAACTACATCCTATGGATGTGCACAATATCTGTTTCATACTACGCAGACAGAAAGAAAAGCTGGGACCACGTTCTATCCGATTTGTTCTTAAACCTGGTGAGCCTGTCAAACTAATCTTTGAACCATGGAATCATGAGTTGGTTTGTCGTCGTTCAATTTATCTGGGTAATGAACCTGCAGAAATCCGGTTGTGGGGTCGCCGTCGCCTGCTGATTTTGGAACGGCTAATCCCTGTAACACAGAAATTCATTGTTCATATGTTAGGCAATGGTATGCCGTCTTTCTTTATTGCAGATCTTGGCTACATGAATTTTACATTAGGTTTATCAGGATGGACAGCCAACGACTGGTCTCGTGCTGGTAACTTTGATCTGATGGCTCCACGTGCAGAAGTTGACAATTTTACCAAAGAACGTATCTTTAAAGCTCTTCGAGAGAATTGGCGGGAATCATCGACGTCTCTTTCTCAACGTCTGGGGCTGGATAAAAAAATAATCGAAGGAGCACTTTCTGCTTATACCCAGGCAGGACGTGCCATCTATGACCTGAATCAGAAAGTATATAGGGTAAGAGAGCTAAGTCAGGAACCACTTCCTATGGATAAACTTCGTTTTGACAATCCACGTGAGGCAATTGCAAACGAGTTTGTAGCCAATAAAGCGGTTAATGTACAAGCCACTCAGACACCAAACGGTTTAAAATTAAATGGTGTGGTAAAGGACAAAAATCAACAGTATAAGCCAGAAGTGATTATTGATAAAGATGAACGCATGGTTCAAGCCACCTGTACCTGTAATTTCTTTGTACAAAATAAACTATATAAGGGACCATGTGAGCATATTCTGGCATTACGCATTGCTCATAATAAGCAAAGCTGGTGGACAAAGTTTTTGAACTAAAAACCTTGCTTTTTAATTTGTGTCTTTACATATTTGAGGCATAGACAGTAGACTAACAAAGTCATAAAGACCTTGCAACCCGATTGATGTATCGTCAATCATGTTTAGAGTTTACCCACGCATCATGAGCTTGCTCTTGACTAAGCGGATAATGCACTACTGTAGCTATTGCGGTTCTATTTCAGGAAATCAATGAGTCTACAGTAGTGCATATCCGCATCGAGTTGAGCAATCCCATCCTAAGTATTGTACGAAGGTACTTTGTAGCTACTGTCAAAAATCTTTACAAAAACAAAGCCCTGATTCATAATCAGGGCTTTGTTTTTGTAATAACACTTTAGTTCTTGTCGTAAGTTGGAACACCTCTTGCTTTCACATTTCATCTACATACCACACTATCTGATACTATTTCAGATTACCAGATAGTATTTACTTTGGCAAAAATCTATGCGTTGCCCAACATTTTCGTACTATGTATTCGCTGTAGCAGCTTTTTACTCAATCTTTTCCAGTATATTTTTTGTTAGCTGAGGATCTTTGAACTCATAATCAGGATTAATAATATCATCTACCTTACAGTTGAGAACCTCTGCCAGCGCAATTAACACATGTACATCATTATCTTTTTCCTGAATAACACGATAATACTTACTTTGTGTGCAACTGGTTTTTTGCATTACTGATCGGCGTATAAGTCCAATCTGATCATAAGGTAAACGTTGTAATCTTTTTAAAATATTCCATTTTAACTCTTTTTCCGACTCTATTTGCATATTTGACAATATAATAACAGTATTAGAAATAATATAGGCAATTATTGTAATATATTCATTTTATACAATTTGATAAATATGGTTAGTAGGGTATTTCAGATAAAAGTAAATACATCTATTTACACTTTTTCATAAATACAATTCAGACTTTGATTATCAATATTTTGAAATATCTTCCCTAGCATTACAAATAAGTCCGCAAAAGATGAATCAGCCATATAAACCTATTATCAACAAATTGATAATCAAATACATAGAATCACATATATATTTCTACTACTACTATTTCTCGTAGGACAAAGCATTTTCATATCTCTTTCCACTATTCAGCTATTCCGAATGTTTCTACTGCAGTATAGATAAAATAGGACTTCTCCCAGAAATTTCAAATCTCCTATAAGACATACATACGAAAAAAAGACAAATATGGTTTGGACTGTTTTAAACGGAATGAAAAATGTTCCTGCCTAATTATTAGGATATAACAGGCATAAACTGAAGAAAAGAAATACATTTTAAATTATTGGAGCTAATTCTTATTGAGAAAACACTAGCTCCATAGTGGCATTCAGAGAAGGTTTATAGGATAGAACTAATCAAACACCAATTTTATCTTTTTTATTAATCGTGACATTCTTCTCTACATACTGAATAATCATGTCTGCAATATCAATACCGGTTGCAGCCTCGATTCCTTCCAGGCCAGGTGATGAATTTACCTCTATAACCAAAGGGCCTCGATGTGAAGGAAGCATATCAACTCCCGCAATTCCTAAGCCCATAGCCTCCGCTGCTGCAATAGCAGTTTCTTTTTCTGCTTTTGATAATTTAATTGGCTCTCCCTTTCCACCTCTGTGTAAATTCGACCGGAAGTCGCCCAGCTTACTCTGGCGTCGCATAGCTCCTATTACTTTGCCATTTACAACGAATGCCCTTATATCAGATCCATTTGCCTCACCTACAAACTCCTGTACCATGATATTAGTTTTCATATCATAGAAAGTTTCTATGATTGATTTAGCCGCTTTACGGGTTTCAGCCATCATCACCCCAATTCCCTGTGTTCCTTCCAGAAGTTTGATTACAACAGGCACCCCTCCTACCTGAGAAAGAATAGAGTCTATCGCAGATGAATCTGTTGCAAAGGCTGTTTTAGGTAGTCCAACACCTGCTTTTGACAGAATCTGAAGGCTACGTAGCTTATCACGTGAGCGTGTAATAGCCAATGATTTTACAGCACTAAATACCTGCATCATCTCAAACTGTCGCACAATAGCAGTGCCATATTGTGTTACAGAATGGCCAATACGGGGAATTACTGCATCTATACTTGTCAGAGGCTTACCTTCATAATGAACCATAGGGTTACCACGTTCAATAACAGCATAACACTTAAGATGGTCCAATACCAGTACCTCATGGTGGCGTTTTCGGGCAGCCTGAACTAATCGTTTGGTTGAGTATAGATCCGCGTTACGGGACAATATAGCAATGCGCATAAAGGTTCTTTGTGATTAAATTAGCTGGTTAACAGATCTCTGCAATAGAGATTATCAGCAAGGCAAAACATGGATAGTATTTGCGTAATTGAGCTAAGAAAGATAAAATATAATCTTCAAAGAAAGAAAAACCTGAGGAGAAATGAATGAGAATTTTATGAAGGAATTGTTATGATTTTACCTACCTTTTACATCTATCGTACCATTCTACAAAATACTATTATTCATTCTTCTGCATCTATGTCTAGTCCCATAAAATCCGGATTATTTTTTTCAGAATCAGACTGTCCCATCTTTTGATGATAGGACACATCGATAAGAGCTACATCTACCAGAAACCTGTTTTTTAGCATTTTGCGTCCCAGTAAAACCGGAAACCGCATATTTTCACGGTCGGACAAAGAAAACTCTACCAGTATCTTTTCACCAAACAAAATGATGTATGTCTCTATAAAATACCGTTTCTCAACATGTCCGGAAGAACTTCTTACTTTCTTCTTACGAAATCGGGAAGTAATATATCTCCGATGCTCTATTACAGGTATATGAGAATCAAGAATATGAAAGCTGATATAACGCTTTCCTTTTTTTTTATATAGCTTAATCTTAGAACAATGGATAGCAGATGAATATGCCCCTGTATCTATCTTAGCACCAATGTTTATTGCACCAAAGTCTGGTAAATCTATCCTATCAAAACGCCCGATAATCTGCCGCAATCCTTCCATTCTGAAAAATAAGAGATTAATATAGTTGCTTGTAAACGTATTTTCAACTCAACCTATCACAATTAGCTTTTTATACCGGATGCCACCTGTAAAGAAGTGTCTAAGAAAACAATACGTGGACTGGCATTACGTTCCAGGTGTAGAATAGCATCATTAAAATAACCAAACAAACGTTCGGCTCTTTCCGGTGTTATTACTTTAGCAAAGCCTTGTACAAATGTCATTTCCTCCCCTTCCAACCGGATTAATTGTGGTTCATTGTAGGTATAAACCAAAGACTCCCTCACCATATTTATACCATATTGCAATACATTCTTCTGAGCTTCCCGTGGCATTGCGGCCAGTTTATCAGCATTCTTTACAATGTCTGTCAGTCTCTTCTCCAGTTGAAAACACAAACGCATCCAGTCTCTGAAAAGCTCATGCTGATCATTTTTTACTTCATTGCTCAAACGTATCGCTTCATTGAGATTTCCATCGGCCAAATGAGCAATCTGACCAGCACGCTGAGGTTCTACCTGTAATTTAGCGGTTAACACCTGACTAATCTCCTGATCTGTAAAAGATCGCACCCGAACCATCTGTGTACGAGAAATGATAGTGGTCAGCAACCGAGCCGGGTCCTGACAAACCAATAGAAATAATGTTTTTGGAGGAGGCTCTTCCAGTATCTTCAGCAAAGCATTGGCACTAGTTATATTGAGCATCTCCGGCAACCACATAAACAGGACTTTATAATCAGCCTCATAAGGTTTCAAACTGAGTCGTTGAATAATCTGACGGCTTTCCTCCGCAGAAATCTGAGGCTGGCGATTCTCTGTACCTATATAATTAAGCCAGTCCGTGAGAGAAGCATAAGGATTACCAGCCAAAAAGAGACGCCAATCCGGCAAAAAGTTTTCACTCAATGGATCTTTGGTTACTTTTTTAGTAGCCGCTACAGGAAAGATCTGGTGTAAATCCGGATGAGCTAGTTTACCAATTTTCCGGCATGCCGGACAAACCCCACAAGCATCATCCGGTTGCTTGTCTTCACAATTAACATACGTTGCATAAGCCCAAGCCAAAGCCAGATTTGCACTCCCTTCATTACCAAAAAATAACTGTGCATGATGTATATGCCCTGTCTGCACTGACTGGATAAGAGTTTTTTTTATACCTGCCAGTCCTGGAATCTCTTTAAAAAGCATTCGAATAGTTATTAATCATGCAAAAGTAAAAATTGTAGCGCCAGTCTGAAACGAAATACCTGTATTTATATACTACATCTTTGCCTTTTGCTCTTCTGTCAGATCTTCAAGGGTTACCTCCCTATACGTATCCGGAGTATAAACTACCCTTGCAAAATTCTTTGTAACAAGCTCTGTTTCCAGAACCTTCCCACTTTTAAACTTAGCAATCTTATTCCGCCATATTTCATTCTTTCTGTAGAACTGATTATTCAACTTTACAAACTCATGTTCCCTCTCTTCTACATGATAGGCAAAGTCAAATTCTTTCGAGCATCGCAACTCTCCTTCCAGACATTTTTCACTAAGCCAGAGGTTTATTTGAAAAGTGGCATTTGTAGTATTTTTAAAACAATAGTCCCGGTAATTAAAAAATACAGTAGCTCCGCTTCCAAAAGGTAATACCCGATTATGATCCGGAAATGGATCAAAGCTATGGTGATATCGTTCTGTCACTAGTAACGGACTATGAATAACCAGCCAATGCAACAGATTGGAGATCTGGCATAAGCCACCACCAATCCCTGCTCTGGCCTCTCCAAAGGTTAACTCCATTCCTAACTTGTACCCCTTGCGTTTGGTAGGTATTCCAACCAGATTACAGAAAGAAAATGTTTCACCAGGCTTTATAAGGATATTATTGATCTCTTGTATTGCAATTTTCAGGTTCTCCACTTTATTGTATTGCAGAACAAGATCAGCATCTCCTAGTTTCCGAATCAATACAGACTGGTGTTTCTTGATCCGAAATGGCAGCTTGTCGTTCTGTTTCTGAAAAGCATAAGATTCCTTATTACATTTCCACCAGATGTATCTGCGTATCCTCTTTTCCCACACAGATAAGAAATACAAAGCAGGATGGTATTGGCTAAGCAGCTTTTTTCGGGCCATTATATAGACAATCGCTTCTTTATCCTGTTATTATTTTTCATGAGTAGCATAAAACACATAGGTCAGTATTTCACGATCTTCTGGAGTAAGTTGTAGGGCTTTGCGTTCCAATACCCGTTGTGCAACATCTAAAGCCCTATCCAAACGATAGATATCCAGCCCCTCAGCACCACCCCAGGTAAAGGAAGGAACATGCTTTGGAGGAAAATTGCCGCCAAAAATATTTGCACTTACTCCTACTACTGTTCCTGTATTAAACATTGTATTGATTCCAGCTTTGGAGTGATCTCCCATTACCAGACCAACAAACTGTCGGCCTGTATCCATAAAGTCGTTCTCCACATAACTCCATTGCTTTACTATTCCATAATCGTTCTTCAGATTGGAAGTATTGGTATCAGCCCCCAGATTGCACCATTCCCCTAAGATTGAATTCCCCAGATAGCCATCATGACCTTTATTACTAAATCCAAACAATATACTGTTGCTTACCTCACCTCCTATTTTACAATGAGGACCAATAGTAATCTCTCCTCTCATTTTAGCGCCCAGTGCAACAATGCTACTCTCTCCTATAGCAAAAGGCCCCCGAATAATACTTCCCTCCTGAATGTCTGCATCTTTTCCTATATAAATAGGACCATTTTCTGCATTCAGGATGCAGGCCTTTGTTTTGGCTCCTTCTTCCAGAAATATGTGAGAAGGATTATACATAATTGTATGTGGGTCTGTTATTTCTCTGGAAATACGCCCTTCAGTAAGCCATGCATAATCTGCACGGATTTGAGAGCCGTTGAGCAGAAAGATATCCGACAGCTGACGCACCTGAGTTAGGGTACCAGTATATGGATGAACAGTAGTATTGCCGGCTGCAGCGATAATATCTTTAGAATCTTTCAATGTATATGGTATCCTCAGAGCTATCAACACATTTCCACATTGTAGCGACTCTCCGTGAGCCAGTTTCCCAATAGCTTTAACCAGATTCTGATCGGGACATAATGATCCATTTATCAGCAGGTTATCCTCATCCCAAACACTTATATATTTTTTCTGCAGAAAATCTTCTGTAAGATAACTTATTCCTCCTTGTAAGAAATGTAGCCATTTTTCAGCAATTGTGACAATTCCCAAGCGAATATGGCTGATTGGACGTGTAAACGTGAGTGGTAATAATGCCCCATGAACAAGTGGATCGTCAAAAAGTATATAATTCATACAACAAAAATAAAGGAAGAATTATAGGAATAAGACTTAAATAATGGATTTTTCTAACTTTTTTAAAAAAGTTTTTATCCTCACTTTATCACTCATTTATGCCAATTCAGGCATATTTTTTTACTATTTAGGTTTACTTTCCATAAGGATCAAATACAAAATAAGTGTATATGAATAAAAGTGGCCTGAAAAACACCACAAAACACTCAAACAACTGATTTACAGAAAGTTTAACACGTTTTGTTTTTACGTTTTATGGCACGTTATTAGTGAAAAATCTATCACAGAGAAGGCTACTCTGATTACTTGATTCGTAACATTCACACGCAATAAATCGTTAAGGATTAAAGTTTTTTTTACAAATAAACGAGATAATTTTACCTACGTATTTACTCTAATGACATAATTGCTATGGAGATGACTCTTGATTACATATCGGTTTGTATATTTTGCATAATATGTGTAGTAGGAATGGTTTGGCATGTATTAACTGCTAAAAAAACCTCCAGACCTGACAATAACAGTGGTGATGGTGGTGGTGGCATTCCTTCCGGATTTGAATTTCCTCCCTTTGACCCACCCAGTGGACATGGTCTAAGCCTTGATGACTGGCTGGTCGACAGAATGCCCAAAGATATGGAAGAAGAAAAGTCTTTAACCCATTTCTTTGAGTTAATGGAAAATTAAAATCTCGGTACTGAATCTATACACCTCATTTTGCTATCAGCCAAGTGGGGTGTTTTTGTTTTGTATAGTCTATAAAAACTTAGGAAACAAATCCTCAAAATTGGAAATCCGGTTTTATATTTGGCCTATGAAAAAAATTTCATTACTATTCTTACTCTTATGGGCTCTTTTTCCTGCTTCAGCCCAAAAAAAATCTAAAAAAGACTATCTGATTACAATCTCTACAGAATTTGGCACAATGTACGCTATTCTGTATGACCAAACACCAAAACACAAAGCCAATTTCATCGCTCTGGCAGATACTGGATTTTATAATGGTACTCTGTTTCACCGTATCATCGAAAACTTCATGATTCAGGGTGGAGATCCTACCTCTAAAAAAGCCAAACCCGGTGACATGTTGGGTGGTGGAGATGTAGGCTATAAAGTACCTGCAGAATTTAGCGCTACCTTATTTCATAAGAAAGGTGCATTGGCGGCTGCTCGTGACAACAATCCTGAAAAAGCATCCAGTGGATGCCAGTTCTACATTGTCCAGGGAAAAAAATTCACAGATCAGGAACTAGCGACTCAGGAACGGCGGGCAGGTCGTGCATTAACTGACTCACAAAAACAAGTGTATAAAACGCTGGGGGGCACCCCTCATCTGGATGGAAATTATACTGTCTTTGGTGAAGTTATCCAAGGGCTAGATGTACTTGATACAATTGCCAAACAACCCCGCAATGACAAGGACCGCCCTCAGAAAGACATTGCGATGCAGATAAAAGTAGAAAAACTCAAAAAGAAGAAGATTACAAAGAGGTTTGGGTATGCATATGAATAATACAATGTGAGTCTTTTCTCATATAACAAAGTAATTATTCAACCTTATCCAACTCTAAACTCTTTCTATGCAATTTTATTTTATCGATACAAACAAACAAGTTACAGATGCCTGGAGTAAAGTATTCGAAGGCATACCCAATGTTTCTGTCCTCAATGATTCTATTTTCGAGCATCCGTGTGATGCTATTGTCAGCCCCGCCAATAGCTTTGGCTATATGAATGGTGGGATTGACTTTGTAATCTCTAAAAATCTGGGATGGCACATTGAGAAAAGATTACAAAAAATTATTCGTGAGAAATACTATGGTGAGCTACTGGTCGGACAAGCAGAGATTGTATCAACTGATCATGCCAGCTTTCCGTATCTGATTTCAGCGCCAACTATGCGTCTTCCAATGACGATACTACGCACTCCTAATGTATATCTGTGCATGAAAGCCATACTAGCTCTGCTTCAATATGGCAAGTTTGCAGATGGGCAACAGATAAAAGATAAAGTTAATTCAGTAGCTATTCCAGGTCTTGGAACAGGTATAGGACAGTTTCCTCCTATATTATGTGCCAGACAAATGCGCATTGCATGGGAAGATGTCATGAATGAAAAACATACAACTGAAAAAGGCTAGGAAGAAATGCGATCCAACTACGCCTATTTTTACACAGGTGATCCAAAAGATCTGAAATACCCTATACCTTAAAAGAAAAACCAGACACTTATTTATATTCAAGCATACATTTATCCATGAAAAAGATCCTTCTTACCGGCTCCAATGGTTTATTAGGTCAAAAACTGGTTCAGTTAATTCTGAAACAAGGCGAATATGAACTCATCGCTACTGCACGTGGTGAAAACCGCCTGCCAATCTTAGAATCAGGCAAGGGAACTTACCGCAATCTGGATGTTACCAATCGGGAAGAAGTGCTGCAGGTAATGACAGCGTTCAAGCCTGACTATGTAATCCATACTGCAGCAATGACCAATGTAGACCAATGTGAATCAGAACGTGAAGGCTGTTGGAAACTCAATGTTGATGCAGTACAATACCTTGCAGAGGCATGCACTGCTCACAATGCATTTCTATTACACCTTTCTACTGACTTTATCTTTGATGGAGCAGCAGGCCCTTATGATGAAAATGCAGAAGCCAAACCGTTAAGTTATTATGGAGAAAGTAAACTTGCTGCTGAGGAAATCCTTTTGCAAAGCACTAATCTTCGCTGGGCCATTGCCCGTACAATCCTTGTATATGGCATTGCCCATGACATGAGTCGTAGCAATATTATTCTTTGGGTAAAAAACTCACTGGAAGGACAGAAATCCATCAAGGTAGTAGACGACCAATGGCGTACTCCAACTCTGGCAGAAGATCTGGCAATGGGCTGTTACCTGATCGTAAAACATGAGGCAACAGGCCTATTTAATATATCAGGTAAGGATATGCTGACCCCTTGGGAAATGGCAAACCAGACTGCCGACTTCTTTAACCTGGATAAATCCTTTATGACTCGCGCTGACTCCAGTACATTTACACAACCAGCCAAACGTCCCGCAAGAACTGGTTTTATCATTACAAAGGCTGAACAACAGCTAGGCTATCAACCACATTCTTTCACAGAAGGCATTGCGATTGTAGCTGAACAAGCCAAAGCGTTTAGTAAGTCTAACTGATTTAAAAGCATAGGCCACTCTGGATTGAGAGTGGCCTATGCTTATTATCTATCTAATCTGTTCTATTATTCCTAAAATTCTTCTTCTACTTCTACATTGGTTACATCTTCCACTCCATTAGAATCAGTTTTATGACTTCGGAGTTTTTCTTTATGCTTTCTGAGTTGCGATTTCATTGTTTCTAATGCCAGATCAGTAGCCGCTTCAAACGTACTGGCTTTTTCCTTGACAAAAAACTGATTGCCTGGCACATTTATGCGAAGTTCGAAAACTTTATTCTCTTTATTATCGCATTTTTCCAGCCTTAAAATCACTTCACCGTCAATAATTCGACCAAAGAACGTATCCAGTTTCTCTGCCTTTTTCTGAATGAAGGCCAACAGTTTGCTGTCAGCATCAAAGTGAAGAGATTGCATCTGCAGTTTCATACGCATAAATAATTAAAGTGAAACAATTAATTTAATCAATGTACAAATGCACAGGTATGCAAATGTGCAAATAATTGATTCATAGCTAATTTCTCATCAGTTTGTATGGTTAACTATGCAACGAGTTACTTACAAATTTGCGTTTGTACAAATTTGTACATTTCCTTATGCCTTGGGGTGCGCCTGCTCGTATACTTTTTTCAGCTTTTCGAGCGAGTTGTGCGTGTAAACCTGAGTCGCAGCAAGGCTACTATGACCCAGAAGATCTTTAATTGCGTTTAAGTCAGCTCCTTTATTTAGCAGGTGTGTTGCAAATGTATGCCGCAATACGTGTGGACTTCGTTTGTCCACAGTTGTTGCAGTCAGATACTTACGCACGATCCGATAGATTAACATAGGATATGCCTCTTTTCCTTCTGTTGTTACTATCAGATGTTTGTCTGCACTACCATTAAACTCACGTTCTTTCTCCTGTTGATACAGCTCTATGAGTGGAAGTAAGCTGGCATGTAATGGAATAATACGTTGTTTATTTCGTTTACCTGTAATTTTTATCGTACTTTCTATCTTGGATATCATGCTATCATCCAAACTCAGTAATTCGCCAAGTCGTATACCAGTTCCATATAACATCTCCATTACCAATCGATCCCTAAGTCCCTCAAAACCATCAGGAAACGGAAAAGAATCCAACAGCGTTACCAGTTGTTGCTCTTCCACAAAATGAGGTAGTTTTTTACTTTCTTTTAAGGAACGAACCTTAAGCATAGGGTTTTGTATAATAGTCCCTCTACGTAATAAAAATTTATAGAACGTACGAAGGGTAGCTATCTTTCGGTTTATAGAGGTAGCATTAATCTGTGCATCAACCAGACTTACAATCCAGGAACGAATGATAGGGAATGTAGCCAATTCCGGCTGTGAGTATTCATAAGATGACTGGAGAAATGCAGCAAATTGCTCAAGATCGGTCTGATAAGCTGTTATAGTATGCGGACTACACCTTTTCTCGTATTGTAGATATTTTAAAAATAATTCAATCATGCCAACTCTCAATTAGTAGCGTCTTCTTCGTAGCACCAACATACAAAAGAAAAAATAAAAATGCTATTCTTTGCATTTTTATTTTCCACAAACACAAAAACCCCACCTTGGTTGGGTGAGGTTTCATTTTGCAATAGTATCTTTGGTAATTCTATAACTTAGATTTCTTCCTGAGATCTCATTCTCTCGCGATAAGCTGCACGAATTACTTCATTTCTTCTACGTACAGAATTTTTTTCAAAAGCAGTTCTAGAACGAAGTTCTTTCAGAACACCAGTTTTTTCAAATTTCTTTTTGAATCTTTTCAGCGCTTTGTCAATAGATTCGTTTTCTTTTACCTGAACAATGATCATAATATTTTATTTTATAAAAACTATATTTTGAATAGAAAACTCTTTTCCTAAAAAACGGGCTGCAAATCTAACTATTTACTATTAGAAACGCAAATATATGTGTCCAATATTTCATTAGTTAAAAAGCATTTTCTTCTCCCTGGAATATATTGGTCACAGTCTGTACTATGATTTTAATATCCAGCCACAAGCTCCAGTTCTCCATATACCAAGTATCATATTCTAAACGCTTGCGCATAAGTTTAGGATCTGACCCTGTTTCTCCACGAAAGCCATTTACCTGTGCATGTCCAGTAATCCCAGGAGTAACAAAGTGGCGAATCAGATACTTTTCAATCATTTGAGAGTATTCCTCCGTGTGTTTCAGCATGTGAGGACGTGGTCCTACTACTGACATATCACCCATTAACACATTAAAAAACTGAGGCATTTCATCCAGACTGGTCTTACGCAAAAATGCACCAACTTTGGTTATCCGTTTATCCCCCCGTGTTGCCTGTTTGCTATTTGACTCGTTATTTACATACATAGTCCGAAACTTATAACAGTTAAACAGCTTATTCTTGCGACCAGACCGGGGTTGCTTGAAGAAAATAGGCCCTCTGGAATTTATCTTGATAGCAATACCGATTATTAAGAATAACCATGGGAACACCAGTAATATAACAGCCAGCGAAAACACGATATCAAATATACGTTTTAACGTTCGGTTGCTCCATACTTGCAAAGGTTCCTGACGGAAGGTCATAATAGGTACAGTATCGTAAAAGTCGATATTGACTTTACGCTGCATCAACCCTCTGAAATCCGGAGCTATTTTAAAATAGATAAAATGCTCATCTGCAAAGTCTGCCAGATCTTTAATCAATTCTGTATCATTCAATGACTTGGCATAGTATATCTCAGTGATCTGATTTTCTTTACAATAATCCTTCAGATGTTCGAGTCTTCCTTTTATTACCAGACTAGGTAGTTCGGGTTGGTCATCAAAGAATCCCATAAACTTGGTTTCTTTTCCTTTATTACCAATAATATAATGGTATAGATCATTTCCTGCATACCCAGCTCCCACTATAACAACCCGGTTTTCATTCTCGCGTAGTTTTATTCCATATCTCAATATGATTGAAATGACTACCCGAAACAAAAATGTAGCCCCAAAGCTAAAGAGATATGCTGCAGAAAGGAATGCCCGAGAAAGGTCATAGTACTTGTCCCGGAAACCTATAATAAAGACAAAGATAAGCAGTGCATGAAAAGCAAAGGTATATACCAGTGTAGAGAAGAACTTACGTGTTTTCAATAAGCTTCTGTAAATATTTACATCACGCAGCAATACAACTCCAAGTGACGCAGGTATCCAGGCCAACTGAAATATTCTTAGAAAATCAACATAATAGTTAGAATAATCAATAGAATAATGATGCCGCCATTGATAAGCAGACCGGCAGGCCGCATCCAGTAAGAAGAAATCAACAATTAATAAAACGAGGCCAATGAACTTAGAATAAGGGGAGTTCCTTTGCATAGCTAGTAATAATTTTCAATCAATATCGTTTAGTGGTATCTTAGAAAAGGAAGTAATCATTCTATGAAATAAATCAGATACCAAAGTTAGTAAATTATTTATTACCAGACATTAACACAATATTATACAATTTCAACTTTTACTTGTTGTTTATGAAGTATTTATAAAAAAAGCCGCTTACAGTAAGCGGCTTTTTTTATAAAAAGAAGACTTATATTATAATGTCCGTTTAGTCTCCTTATTTTCAAAGCTTTCTATTGTATCACCAGTCAGAAGATCATTAAAGTTTTTCACGCTCAAACCACATTCATAACCAAACTTCACTTCATTAACATCATCTTTGAAACGCTTCAAGGCATCAATCTCTCCTGTGTGCACAACGATACCATCCCTGATAACTCGTATCTTATTATTTCTCTTAATAAGACCTTCCTGTACATAACATCCGGCAACAGTACCTATTTTCGAAATTTTGAATACTTCTCTCACTTCGATTGTACCCATAATCACTTCTTCTACCTTCGGTGCCAGCATGCCTTCCATAGCATCTTTCACTTCATTGATGGCATCATAGATGATAGAATACAGACGAATTTCGATCTCTTCGTTTTCGGCAGCTTTACGTGCATTAACAGATGGACGCACCTGGAAACCAACAATTACAGCATCTGAAGCTGAAGCAAGCATAACGTCGGCCTCGGAAATTTGTCCCACACCTTTATGGATAATACGAACCTGAACTTCATCTGTAGATAATCGCAGTAAAGAGTCAGCCAAAGCTTCCACAGAACCATCCACGTCACCTTTCACAATCAGGTTTAATTCGCGGAACGAGTCAAGTGCCAGACGACGACCGATTTCATCTAGGGTAATATGGCGACGGGTCCGTATACTTTGCTCGCGTAAAATCTGCTCACGTTTGTTTGCGATCTCACGTGCATCACGCTCAGATTCCATCACATTAAATTTCTCACCAGCCTGTGGTGCACCATCCAAACCTAATATCTGTACAGGAGTAGATGGGCCAACTTCTTTCACACGTGCACCCTTGTGATTAAGCATTGCTTTTACACGGCCATAATGTGCACCTGCCAACAGAATATCCCCTATTTTCAAGGTTCCGGCTTGTACCATTACAGTAGCAACATATCCACGGCCCTTATCCAGAGCAGCTTCAATCACAGACCCTACAGCTTTCTTCTTCGGATTAGCTTTCAGATCAAGAAGTTCTGCTTCCAAGAGCACTTTTTCCAACAGCTCATCAATACCTTTTCCACTTTTGGCAGATATTTCCTGACTTTGGTATTTACCGCCCCACTCTTCTACCAGAACGTTTTCTTTTGCCAGCTCCTCTCTGATTTTCTCGGGATTAGCATTAGGCTTATCAATCTTATTAATAGCAATTACAATAGGAACTCCGGCAGACTGTGCGTGGTTAATAGCCTCTTTGGTTTGAGGCATCACATTATCGTCAGCTGCTACTACAATAATAACAACGTCTGTGATTTTTGCACCACGGGCACGCATAGCAGTAAAGGCTTCGTGACCAGGTGTATCCAGAAACGTAATTTTCTTGCCAGATTCTGTAGTCACATCATATGCACCAATGTGCTGTGTAATTCCACCTGCTTCACCAGCAGCTACTTTTGCTTTCCGAATGTAATCCAGCAATGAGGTCTTACCATGGTCAACGTGACCCATAATTGTAACAATAGGTGCACGAGGCTTAAGATCGTCTTCAGCATCTTCTTCATTGCTGATCAGATTACCTTCAATCTCTTCCTCTGCCGAGATAAACTTAACATCATAGTTAAATTCATCCGCAATAATAGTAATAGCTTCAGCATCCAGACGCTGGTTGATGGAAACGAACATACCCAGATTTAAACAAACTGAGATTACATCGTTTACAGAAACATTCATCAGAGAAGCCATGTCATTTACAGATACGAACTCTGTTACACGCAGGATATTGGTTTCCTCTACCTCCTCAACCATTTCATCACGGTTATCACGGGAACGGTTCTTTCCTTTACCACGTAGAGGAGTACGTCCACCCATTTTAGCCAAGGTTGCTTTCAGCTGATCTTGTACTTCACGGTCTGATACCTCCTCTCTCTTATTCTTATTCCGCTTATTCCCCTGCTGTCTGTTATTGTTGCTATTGTTGTTATTACTGTTATTGTTGTTACTATTATTGTTGTTACTGTTATTACCAACAGGTTTATTTTTTGATTGTCCTGTATTGGTGTTATTATTATTGGTGTTGGTATTTGTATTATTATTGGTATTTGCAGGTTGACCTTTTGGTTTTCCTGTATCTGCAGTATTTGCGGTATTCTCAGGATGTCCTGATTTTAACCGTTTACGCTTGCGTTTCTTTTTCTTCTTATCATCATCACTTGCAGCGCCTGCGGGGTTATTGTTGCCAACAGGGCCACCTTTTTTACGCTTATCTTTGTCCAAAGGAAGTTCTATCTTACCTAATACAGATAAACCTCTCAAGGTTTCCCCTCTTGCCTTTACCAACTCAACTCTTTCTTCAGGCTGAGATTGTTCTACAGGATTGCTCTTTGGTTGAGGAGGTATTGACTTCTCAATAGGCGTTTCGGTCTTTGTTTCGATTTTAGGCAAGGGAACTTCTTTAGGCTTTTGTTGTTGGGGAACTTCCTGAGCCACTACAACAGGTGTTGCCTCTACAGGTGGTATTACTTCTTTTACAGGCTCTTCAACCTTAACAGGTTCTACTTTCTGAACTTCTGGTTCCACTTCTTTTACTTCAGGCACTTTCTCCACTACAGGTTGTGATACAGGAGTCTCTATCACTTTCTCTTCTACAACAGGAGGTTTTACTTCCTCTACTTTAGCCTCCACTATTGGTTCTGGCTCCACTTGTGGTTGCGGCTGAGTTTTGGGAGGAATAGGATTTCCTTTTTTATCTAATTCTATTTTTCCTAGTATTTTCACCCCAGGCAAAGTGATACGTCCTGTATCAGGGCGCACAGTAGAAGGCTCCTGAATGGCAGGGGTTTCTTTGGGCACTTCTTTGCTAACAGGTGTTTCTTTTTCTGAAACATGAGGTGGAATAAAAAACTCCTCTTCTTCTGTCTTGTCACGACGTTCCGGACGGTTTGCATCCAGAATCAGATTTTCATTATGTTTCTTACCAATAGTAAGTTCAGAAGCTTCTTTTTTCTCTAAAGCTGATCCTTTGAATTCTTTTGCCAGTATTTCAAATTGCTCAGAAGTAATTTTTGCATTCGGTGAATTTTCTACTTTAAAGCCACGCTGCCCCAGCACATCCAGTATAGTGGAAGTTCCTACGTTGAGTTGTCTGGCAACCTGACTTAATCGCATCATTTTTTCTTCTCCCATGAGTTATGAATAAATGTCTTGTCTTGTTTTAAGGTAATGTGAATAAAAATGAATGTTACAATGACCGCGTATCGCTGAAAAGCAGAAAGTTTCACACTGCTTCTCCTAACAAAATACTATCCCTGAACGCATAAAAACTGGGCAACTTTACTGGTTAAGAAACAAAAATCAGAAATACCCTCTGAATTATGGAAACGCCTCCTTGCCAAAGAGGAGAATAATGAGCGGATATTTTATTAACTATTCAGATGATTGCAATGAGGGATAACTTTCATCTTGAAAAGATACTATATTTTTCCCTCATTACAATCAATTATTTCTATTATTAGCTTTCCTCTTCAAATTCCTGTCTTAATATCTGAAGTACATCATCAATTGTTTCTTCTTCCAGATCTGTTCTGCGAATCAGGTCTTCTTTGCTAAGAGCCAGCACGCTACGGGCTGTATCCAAACCTACACGACGAAGTTCGTCGATAACCCAACGTTCAATTTCGTCGTCAAACTCCTGAAGATCAATATCTTCATCTCCTTCCTCATCTGTATCACGATATACATCAATCTCCATGCCTACCAGTTTACCAGCCAGTCTGATATTTTGTCCACTCTTACCAATTGCCAGAGAAACCTGATCCGGACGCATATACACAGCCACCCGACCTTCTTCTTCATCAATAGTAATACGACTGATTTTTGCTGGGCTTAAAGCACGGGAAATATATAGTTCAATGTTATCTGTGTAATTAATAACATCAATATTTTCATTGTCCAGTTCCCGAACAATAGTATGAATACGAGAGCCTTTCATTCCTACACATGCGCCAACCGGATCTATCCGGTCATCGAAGCTTTCGACAGCAACTTTTGCTCTTTCTCCTGGCTCACGCACAATCTTTTTAATGGCTATAACCCCATCAAACACCTCAGGAACTTCACTTTCAAATAATCTTTCTAAGAATACAGGAGAAGTACGAGACAGAATAATCTTAGGAGTGCCATTCACCATTTCAACACGGTGTACAATAGCTTTTACAGAATCCCCTTTCCGAAACCGGTCTTTAGGAATCTGTTCTGTACGAGGCAAGGCTAGTTCATGACCTTCTGCATCCAGCAGAATAATTTCTTTGCCTAATATCTGGTATACTTCTGCAACAATTATTTCGCCAACAAGTTCCTTATATTTCTGAAAAAGTAAATCTTTTTCCAGATCCTTTACTTTTTGGATTAGTGTCTGGCGTGCTGTTTGTACTACACGACGTCCGAAATCTTCCAGCTTAATAGACTCAGCTACTTCCTCATCCACCTCAAAATCAGGCTCTATCTTCCGGGCATCTGACAGTGATATTTTATCATGATCCCAGATATCCTCTGAGTTATCGTCTACAATTTTGCGAAAACGCCAGATCTCCAAATCACCATTGTCTGCATTTATAATGATATCAAAGTTCTCATCGGCGCCATATCTCTTGCGGATCATTGTCCGAAAAACATCTTCCAGAATGCGTATCATTGTCGGACGGTCAATGTTTTTGAGTCTCGCAAACTCCGCAAATGACTCAATCAGTTCTTTACTTTCTTTGCTCATTGTATGTTAGTCTTGGGTCATGAATCTTGGATGTATAATACAATCTCTTTCTATTTGAAAGATACCAGCACAAATGCTTTATCAATATCCAGAATGGCAACTGTTGCCGTGACAAGTTCTTTTTTCTTTTTATTAGCTTTATTTACAATTTCTTCCTGAAAAGTAATATTCTCATTATCAACAGCCTCTAACTTTCCTTCTCTTGTAACTCCATCCTTGAGGTGAATACGCACCTGACGTCCTATATGTTTGGGATACTGACGCACCAATTTTAATGGCTGATCAATACCTGGTGAAGAAACTTCCAGTACATATCCTTTAGGAAATAATCCCTCCTCTTCTATTTTCTTGTCAACGTCACGACTTATATCGGCACAGGTATCAATTCCTATTCCATTGTCTCCATCTAATGTAATTGTTACCTTAGGAGTAGTTCTTGAACCACTTACATAAACATCAACAACAAAGTACGGAGATTCGCTTAGTTGTGTTTCTACTAATTGGCGTATGTGTTCCTGGTCTTTCATGCCCTTTGATCTGGTACTGGCTATATTTATAGCTTATCATTCCACGAAGCAAAAGAGGGGACACATGCCCCCTCTTGCTTAATATTTCTGCAAATATAAACTAAATATTAGCTATTAGCAAATATTTTCTATACAATACATGGAAAATAACATTTCAATAATAACTTAATGCCTTATCATTCAATATCTATACTAGTAAAAGTAACGAAAATATAAGCATTAACATACGTTGTGTAAACTATTGATAGTATTGACATATAAACGTCAGATTGGATAATACTTTGTCACTACCAATAATTCTTCCGTATTTTTAATTTTATTCTTCAGCAGCAAAGGAGACGCGTTTTACCTTCCATCCCTTTCGGGTTTTGGTCATGTAAAAGGCTACAGACAACAGTTCATCTTCACTGTCTCCATATACGCAGTAATACAGGCCCTTTTCGGTATCTGAAGCATCATGACATTCTGTTAATTTCCGTTGCTTACGAAAAATAGTTCCCATCAACTTATCAACGGACTCGTCATTGGCTACTTGTAAAGCCTTGGTTCTGTTTTTGGTACGCCATGCCTCAAACAGTGCTTTGGCTGCGGCCTGTGGTGTGGCATACGTTGTCTGGGCTTTTACAGGTAACGCACACAAAATCAACAGACTACATACGACTAGCTGCCAACGCAGATTGTGTATGCATAAAACACCCATAACTTGACAGAATCTAACCAATTCCTTTGGCGTTACCAGGATGTTTAGACAAATTAAAGAATTCATAGTATATCTCTACTCTTATTTAGCTGTGTAAGTAATCTCATTGGTTACGGGAGCAAACTTTCCGCTGATATAACCATCAATTCCTTGAAATCTCAGGCGAAGTGTAGTTTCGGTAAGTTCCAGGATTTCAGCATCACTTCCCAGCAAAAAACCTATCATAGCGTTGCTGTTATCTTCTTTCATAACAGGTAGCCCAGCCAAGGTGAGTTTCTTACCATCAGAACTGATCTGCCAATGCAAATCAGGTACAGTAGACATTGAATTGACACACATTTTTGTTCCCTCAGAGTAAGAAGCATTCCAGTCACTGCTTAAGATAAGTTCGTTATCTGCATAACACGAACCTGGTTCTACAGGAATCTTATAACCTGATCGATTGATAGCTGTCACTACCCAACGTTTACGTCCAGTTCCTGATAACTTCTGAAAGGCAAGATTCACCCTAAGCTTAGGATCTATCTTCAGATTGGCATTGGCTGAAGGCTGTATTTTAGTAGCAGTTCCAGATGTTGGAGTCTGTGCATAGAGCACACCGGGTGCAATTAAAACGAGGATAAGTAGTAAAAAATGTCTGGTGTACATGGTTGTATCTTGTAGGTGCTACAATTTAATAAAGGCAGACTAGCCTGAGATGTATACAAATGTAGAGACCAACCCTATCTCACTCAAGACATGAATATGTGTGTTTTAAGAGTTCTTTCAGAAGGACAAAGAAGAGAGTTGTTCTTCTACGAGGTGCTTTTCCTTTTATTTACAGGCTTCCTTGAGAGGTCCATAATTACTTCTTCTCTTTCAGTTGTTTGAGCATTTGTTTGCCTTGTTCAAAGTCAGGATTCAACTCAATAGCTTTTTCAAGGTTTTGTATACACAATTCCATCTTCTCCATATTGCCATAGGTATCCGCCAAGGCTACATAGTTTTTCCAATAGGAAGGATATTCTTTTGTATTAAACTGAAACACTTCAATGGCTTCCGGATATTTCTTCTCGTAATAGAATTTGTATCCAAGCTTATACAGTATGTTCTCATCTGGTTTTATGATTGCATTTTCCTTGAACTTACGGTATTGATCCAGAACTGCTTGCACACCTTTTACACGGGCGGTTTCCCATAACAGTGTTTGTGGGGAATTATACTGATCATAGCCTAACCAATCGTAGAGGGTATACTTCCCTCCTAATGTAACATCAACCAGTCGATCCCGAATGTTCAAGCCATTGTCACTATTGGTAAAATAAACGAGTGCCATTTCTTTTTCAGGCACTAGTAGTGTGTACGCTTTATAGCCTGGATTATCACCCCAATGAAAGCCTACAATGCCTTGCGACGTTTTTTCCAGTCCCCATCCTAATCCCCAAGATAAAGCGGGTTGGGCATCTGACAGGGAGATTTGCGGGGTAAGCATGGCGGTAATGGATGACGACTGTAAAACAGCAGGTTTGAGAATCGCAATTAATAACCGGGCGTAATCTTCTGCTGTTGTATAAAGTGAGTAGGCAGCATTAGCTTCTTTGGATTGATTTCCCTTTACAGATTTTCCACTCCTATCATAGGCAGTTGCTACCCGTGACTGTATAACGGAAGTCCAAACCATGTAGCTATTTTTCATTAAAAGAGGTGTAAAAACTTTAGTCTGAATGAGTTTATCCAGAGGCATTTGGGTGATGTGCTCAACTACTTTTTGCAGAAATACATATCCTTCACCTGAGTAACTAAACTTCTCTCCAGGTGTAAAACCAATTGTTAACTTATCATCCCGCCAGTTAGGGAAGCCTGTAGTATGACTAAGTACCATACGGGCAGTAATGGCATTGTATCGTTTGTCTGTCAACCCTTCATACGGTTTGTCAAGATATTCATGCAAGGGTTTATCCAGGGAGATTTTTCCTTCTTCTACAAGTTTTAAAACGGCAAACGCAAAAACAGGTTTTGTCAGGGAGGCGGCTTCAAACAGGGTATTTGTTGTTACATGAGCTTTGGTTGTTTTATCCTTCACACCAAACGCATGTGAATAAACAATTGTAGAGTGATTCACAATGGTGAGAGATAGTCCTGGAATGTGTGCACTGTCGAGAAGTGGTGTTATTTGCTGTGTTATATTTTGAGCAGAGAGTATGGTCCCATTCAGAGTTTGAATGTCTTTGTTGGCTGTCTGGGAAAATGACAAATGAGTCAGACAAAGTAGCAAAAAGCTTTGCGACAAAAGTGAAAGTTTTTTCATAGTAGTGGAGTTGTAGGTATTGTCTTACAGCAAGATGCACATAATCTTATAGAGGTTGCATCCAGGTAGAGAGAAAGTAAACTATGCTGTTTTCTTATTACTAAAAATGCCATTTCATTTCTGATTCTTACCAGAAAAAAGTATTTTCAGATGAATTTACACCTTCGAGATTTCTTCCTGAAAAACACCTATGGTATACACCCTTGTGGTATATTACAAAAGTTGGAATGTCCAGTTACTGGACGAGTATGGAATGACTATCACTGTACTCACAAAAGAAAAAGCACCTAACCAAACGTCATTCTGGTCTTTTCTATTTCCCAGCATGTGTTATCAAACCGCCTTTCTGGAGAAGAACTTAACCATTCAGAAAGAAGAAGGCCAAACAAGTGTATTATATGATGAGCATCCTGTTGGCTATATCAGCTTCCCGACCCTGTCCTTATCAGGTTATATATGCACTATTTATCTGGAAGACCAGGAATACCGTCTGATCAGAAAAATATTTTCTACCGAAGAATTCCGAATTGTAAAACACAAATCAGATCTGGTTATAACGTTTACACACATACAGTTTCAGGAAGATACTAGTATACTATCAGGATTTTTTAATTTTTCAGATACATTTAATCTGGCTCTGGGTGTATATGATCCATCCCTGAGTCAGGAGAGTATCCTACAACTCACTTTGCTAGCTGGGTACTGTATTAAATCTGTATATAGCTCAACCTGATAGAAGTAAATGTCGTATTCAAAAAGTATCTTCATCTTAACTATACAACACTTCTGATAATGCTATAATATGAGACAGTATTAACCATCTCTCCTGTTTTGTACATTCTAAGAATGGCATTTTTATTGCTTGGTTTTACACACTCAAGTTATCGTCCTATCCGCCTCATTTCTGCTTATGTATAAACATTTTTTACTTGTACTCTTTCTCTTTTTCCTGTCTTCAAGTTTGAATGCCCAGGTGCAGTCTAGCCTTGTAGCTGTTTTACAAACCAAAAGCTTTGGTAAACTGAAAAAATACATGGATAGTGTGAATCGCAATGAGGGGAGTGCTACTATATACCGTGACTATATACGCAATCTTACTACTGGTTATAAGGAGGTCATTTTTTGTGTAGACGCCCGTATATACAAAAAAGAAAATCCATCTTCTTATGAATTTGACTGGTTTCGGGTAACCTGTATAACTACCTCAAAGATTTTGTGTTATTATGAACTAAGTAAGCGGAAAGATACACTAGTCGGAGGCCAGAAAGAACATTATTATGAAACTATTACCAGGTATAGAAATGATAGTACCTATCAGCTTTTTAGAAACGAATTTCAAACCTTATTTCAGACTAAGATTGATGAACATGAGCTTTTTGATGAAGAATCTGTATATGAGGAAGGTTGTGGACCAGTTGGGTGGCCTTCAGAATGGGAAGAAAAAATCAGACACTTTGTTAAAAATAAAGAGACAGACAGCCTGATGGTCTGGTTACATTCTATAAATACCGAAAAACAGCTATATGCATTGAAAGGGCTTTCTCAGTTGAAAAAGAAGGACAGGCTACATTTAACTGCACATGAAAAAAAGATAATACGATTTATAAAGTATAAAAAGGGAACTGTTCGTTACTGCAAAGGTTGTGTTTTTGGGCCTCCACCATCTGTACGTCGTATAGCCCGGAAGTTTCATTTTGGGATATTAGCATTATTATAGACTAGTAAGACATAGTACTTAACATCAAACAAAAACAGGTCCGAACAGTTGCTCGGACCTGTCATATATATTTTACTATATGCTGGTTCCTATTTTGCTTTGGCAGTAACTCCCAATTGACTCAGAATTTCAGTTGCTACCAGTTCGGATGAAGCTGGATTTTGTCCTGTGATCAGTCGGCCATCAGTTACCAGAAAAGGTTTCCAGTCTCCACCACTTTCATAGTTACCTCCTTTTTCTTTTAGCATGTCTTCCAGTGGGAACGGACATTCCTGAGTAGAATTTCCGGCTACTTCTTCACTATTGGAATAACCTGTCACTTTCTTGCCTTTAATTAAAGGGGCGCCATCTTTGCCCTTCACATTTTTTAGCGCTGCCGGAGCATGACATACCAGAGCTACAGGTTTGTTAGCTGCATAAAATGATTCGATGAGTTGGATAGACTGTGTGTTCTCAGGAAGATCCCACATAGGACCATGTCCCCCCGGATAGAAGATAGCATCATAATCACTGGCTTTAACCTGTGTGAGGGCAATCGTGTTATCCAGTTTCTTCTGGGCATCTGCATCCTGCTGGAATCGCTTCACAGAGGCTGTTACATAATCGGGAGCAAGGCTTTTAGGGTCTATTGGGGCTTTACCTCCTTTAGGTGAGGCAATCACCACTTCGATATCCTGTTCAAATAAAAGGTAATACGGAGAGGCCAATTCTTCGAGCCATATTCCGGTTTTGTGTCCTGTGGCTTGTATTTCACCATAGGATGTAACAACAAAAAGTACTTTCCTGGTTTTCATATGTGTTGAGGTATGTTTTGTGTGTTTTGTTTTACGTTGGCTATATCCCTGTAAGGCTATAAACAGAGACAAGACGATACATAAAAAAGCTGTACTACGTTTCATATTCTGGTAACTAAGTTTGTTTTACTGGGGCAAAGTTGGTAGATCTATGTATGTTTAAGAAGGAGACAGATCACAATTTTTCTGTGACTTAGATCACACGAATAGTATAAGAAATAGCAATCTGTATGTGGTAAAATGTACTTTTGCAGATCAGATATTTAGCAAGTCCTCTTTTAATATCCATGAGTATAGTATTAAGGCAACATATTGAAGAAATTGTAGCAGTGACAGATTCCGAATTTGAGTATATACAGTCACTCTTTACACATAAAAAGTTAAAGAAACACCAATATCTGGTACAGGAAGGCACTCTGGTTACCCATGAGTACTTTGTGCTGAATGGCCTGCTAAAGGCTTCCTATACTAATGAGGCAGGCAAAGAACATATTATACAGTTTGCTATGGAAAACTGGTGGGTTACCGATTATCAGGCGTATATCACTCAAAGACAGGCCACACTGAATATTGACTGTATTGAAGCGTCCGAACTGCTCAGTATATCGTTTGAAAACAAAAAACTGCTTTGCGCTGAACTACATAAAATGGAGTATTTTTTCCGAATGAAAGCTTCTTTGGGATATGTGGCTATGCAACAGCGTATTTTATCTTTGCTCAACAACGATGCACGATTGCGTTATGAGCAACTGATGCAGCAATATCCTACACTCCTTCAACGGGTACCTAAGTTGCTGATTGCCTCCTATCTCGGAGTATCACGCGAAACATTAAGCCGGTTTTCAGCTTCCTGAGCGCTATACAGACTACCTCAACTAATCACAGATATATAGTATATGCAAACACAACAAAAGCATTTTGTGTGGTATGGCAGTGCGGGAAGTGAAGGCGGACCTTTTATGATTTCTTCTGTTGAAGACTATGCTCAATGGAAAGGTAGCGACGAACTGTTAAGCGAACGATTCCGGATTAGATACGATGGCCCAATGGTAAATGAGATTTCACCGGATTTTGAGATGGTACAGCCTATTTACTTTTATAGTGAAGCCTCTTGTAAAGAGTTTGTACTGTTATTACTCAAAGAGTTGTATGAGAAGCAACCTCAACTTCTGATGCAGGTAAAAAAAACTGTATGGGATGAAGTAATCAACAGAAAGTATAACATACTGCCACCACATGCCACACCTGATCTCATAGAAAAATGGATGGATACATGGCTGGAGCATATTGGGCTGCAATACAACTTTCTGCTGGAGGAGAAAATCAGCTTTCGTCTTCTGATGGAAGCATATACCGACTACACACAGATTTGTGAAATGTATCTAAATCAGGATGAGATCGCTATTGCTCCATTTGGGAATGATGCCCAGGCTCTCTTTTGGGATGTACGACCTAACATAGTAACACTGGCTCTTGAACCCACAGGCAGTGAAGTGTTATTTGTAACTACGCAAGACATACACAAAGCCAAAGCGCTGGAAGTGATTGCCTCCAGTGATAAATCATACGAAGTAGGTACTCTAAACTTTCCTACAGGACGGGGTGTGCTGGCATGGTCACCAATGACACAAGGAGACCTTGGAGCTGCGGCAGGACTGGAGCCGATTGCAGACTTGAATCCACCTGTGCAACTCAATTCTCTGAACATTCTGGGTGTAGGTACTGTCTTTAAAGTAAAAGCAGGCAAGTATGCTGTCACCTGGGGCTGGGACAATGTGGACGAGAAGGAGTTTGCCTGGGTAAGAATTTCATTAAAGGAATAGTTTTGCATAGGGTGAGTGCATATTGCTAGCCGAACTGAATTATATGCAGAACGCGTTTTGCGGTACGTTCAACGCAAGTGACATAGAGAAGAGATTATTTGATTTGTTTGGAGGAAAATAGTTTTTGCCTAGAGCTCACCGCAAAATTGTTAATGCGTTAAATTAACCGCACGAAATTCTTTTGAACAGAATAAACCGCAAGCATTCACTTTGACCGGAACTCACCGCAAAAAATTTCATACGCATAATTCAAGTCAAATCCGGAGCGAATGCTGAATTACGTTGAGCAAATGTAGGGCGACCACGCCGAGTCGTGACAGGCTGTGGTTGGATTTGGAAAGCATAACCTCAGATTGATTCCTAACAGAATTTGTGGGAAACAAGGCATACATCTACATTTTCAATGATGGTTTGTTACCTCAAGCACGGCCTGTGGGAACGTGGGCGATCTGCCAATCGTCCCTACATTGTCGAATTAATTCAATCATTGTCTGCATTATCTAAGGCACATTCACTTCTGTGACTCAGGCATATTAGAAGTACTAGAGCTCCCACTAGTCAATTTTAAGCGATGTTGATAGGATTTTGTTTTGAGAGATCCAAAGCCTTATCGGGCATTGATGCGTTCCCGAATCGTTGTCAGGCTTTCTTCATAGGAAGCGCCAATAGGTATTTCATGGTCAGCTATCCAAAGCTGATGACGGGAAATTTTTTCAATTTTAGAGATAGCAATAATATAGGATCGGTGTACCCGAATAAATGCCCCTTCCGGCAGCATCTGAAGAATATCTGTCATGGTTTGCCGGCTTAACAGCTTTCGGCCTTTCAGCGTAAAGATCAGATAGTTCCCATCTGACTCAATGTAGAATATATCATCCAGCAACACTTTTTCTTCTTCATACCCTGTTTTGACAAAAATAAACTTCTCTGAATCGCCTTCCCGAAGCGTCTTTATTTCTAGGGCTTTTGTACACGACTTGGTAAATCGTACCAATGAAAAAGGTTTAAGCAGGTAATCAATAGCATCCAGTTCAAAACCCTGCACGGCATATTCGGAATAAGCGGTAGTAAATACAACCATCGGCACTCTTGACAACGTCTGCACAAACTCAATTCCTGAGATATCAGGCATTTTAATGTCTACAAACAACAGATCTACACGGTTTTGCCGGAGAAAAGGAATAGCATCGAAGGCATCTGTAAATGTGGCAACAAGTTCCAAAAAAGGTACCTTGGAGGCATGTCTGGATACAACTTCCAATGCACTGGGTTCGTCGTCAATAGCAATAGCGGTAAGTTTCATCAATTATTTTATCTTGGATAGTTTCCATTCCTGATCTTCTCTTTGTCCCTGTATACCATCAATGCTGCCATTCGCATCTCTCGAAAATGTATACTCGTTTTGAGGAAGCTCATACAAAAAGAATGTAGTATCATCTGTAAAATGCATCTCCCAGGTATTGCGGGAAGTACTATTGTGGTATAGAAGCTTTTCACCCTGTTTATATACTGTAATAGTCTGATCAGGTGCTTCACTCCAGGTATAGCTTCCAATATAAGCATCTGTAGTAGCAGAAGCCACTTTTATCTCTTTTTTCACTACCGGATTGTAAAAATCTTTCCAGGTATATACAGAAGCTACACTGTTTACCAATTCGCGGATTAGTCCGAAGTTATCGGAATTACACATAATTACAACTCCATTCCCTCCCTCTACAGAACCATAATATACAGACGAAAAGCCTTCATTCAAACCAGTATGCTGAAAATAGGCAGCCTCCTTTCCTTCCCTCATAAAAATGAATGTACCCAAAGCCGCATCGTAACGGGGCAAATAAGGTGTAAGCATACGACGTGTCATTTTGGGCGACAATACCTTACTGGATTTGCCTTGCAAGGATAACTGCATCTCCAGCACAAACGTAGCAATATCCGTTGGAGTAGTCCATAAGCCCGCTGCGGCTTGTTCAGGATAGATATGGAACAAACTTCCTATTGGCTTACCATCATACCGATAGCCTGTAGCCAGTTCATGTTGTAATTTTACAGCAGGGGGTTGAGCAAAGGTACTGTGTACCATCCCTAAGGGGTTCAGAACCTCTGTCTGCATGTACTGAGCATACGTCTTTTGGGTCACATCTTCTACCAGAAGTTGTGTCAGGGTAGTGCCTCCTCCTGAGTACTCCATTGTGGCGCCGGGCTCTGCCATTAACTGTACTGCCGGAGAGTTGGCAGGTGGCAAGCCGTCCAGTACCTGTAGCAAAGAAGGACGAGGCTCCTTGTCTGTGTAGCCAGCAAATCCATGTACTGAGAGCCCGGCAGTATGACTTAGCAGATTACCAAGAGTAATTACTTTTCCGTGTGCCAGGGAATCATACGGACACTTCCAGCGTTTCAGGTACTGATTAATATCTTTGTCCAGTGCTACCTGCTGATTCTGTACCAGCTTCAGGCATCCTACAGCATTCAGCGACTTGCTGATTGAGGCTGCCTGAAACAGTGTATTTTCTGAAACAGGTCTTTTATCTGTGGTATCTGCCCAGCCGTATCCCTTTGCCCATTCGATCTGGTAGTTATGGATCACAGCAATACTTACCCCCTTTACATTGTAAAAACGCATCCGTTCAGCCAGTGTCCAGTTAGGTCTTCCGTCAATCTGCATCCAGGTGCACAAATTCTGCTCTACCTGCTTGATCCGTTTTTCGATCTCAGCCGTGTAGCGCCTGGTAGGCTGGGCTCTGACTGTTGACATACATCCTATAAGGAGGCATATCCCAAGGAAGAATAGCGTTAAGTATGTTTTCATAGTTGTAGTTACTAAATAGGTGTAAGTGTTCTGATAGTATGGTATCACTGAATTACCAATAACGCAAAACCAGAGAAGCAAAATAATCCTGTCCTGACTGTTCTATATTGAGTGTATATCGATCCGGATAAAGCAATTCCAGCCGCTTGCGTACATTTTCCAGACCAACTCCAGATTTATTCTCTTCCGGATCATTTTCCAGCTTGGCATGCATCGAATTGTGTACTTTAAAATACAGGTGTGTAGCATCCAGCGTAAGCGTGATATATATCCAGGAAGGTTGCCGGAAGCTGATCCCATGTTTGAATGCATTTTCGACAAAGGGGTTCAACAACATGGGAGCAATGTATATTTCTTTGTCTGGCTGTTGAATGTTTACCCGTATTTCGATAGGGTGTGATTCATCCAGACGCATACGCTGTATAGCAATGTAGTTATACAGATATTCCGTTTCTTTGGTTAAGGGTATTCGCTCCTGATTATTTTCATGGAGCATAAATCGCATCATATCACCTAGCTTTTGAATGCCATCCGATGTTTTTTCGGCATTTTCTCGCAAGGCAGCAGCATATAGTGTGTTGAGAGCGTTGAACAAAAAGTGAGGATTGATCTGCAAACGAAGTGCAATTAGTTCAGCTGATTTATGCGAAATCTGTGTCTGCAACTGGATCTTTTCTTTGGTAAAGACCTGCCGCAGATACATAATCACCAAAGGAGCAATCAGCAATATAGCCAGAATAGCTACAATTCTCTTGTTGCGGCTTATTTCCAGATCAAAATCATTGGCCGCAATCCAGGTCATGGCTGTACCAGCTATACATATAATAAAGTAAATAACCAGATACTGAATAACCAGATTCCAGGCCGAATGTTGAATGGCAGGGAGCAATCGGTCATAGCAGAACTTTTGCAGAATAAAAACCAATAACCCCAGCACCAGCATATAAAAGAAATACCGGAATGTGCCATCAGCCAGGTTTTCCATAGGCATATCAAACAGAAATTCCGGCACCTCGCCTATTAAAGCAAAGCCTAGTATTAGTGAAGCCAGGCATATCAATAGAAAATACCCAATGTATACCTGATTCCCCTTCTGATCTTCGTTGAGTTTGGTATGAATATAATAATAAAGTTGAGCTACACATTCATAATATCCAATGATGGTGAGCATTACCACCGTAGAGGATATGACATTACGCTGACGATACAGAGAGTAAGCCCCTGCCCCAATAACATTCCCGTTTTCATCGCGATAGTATTGCGGAAATTGCCGAAAGTACAGATAAACAAAAACCCCTGCTCCTGCTAATACCAATGTCATGACCAGAAAAATGAAGGTTTTGTCGTCCTGTTGTGCCTCTTTGATTTTGGGAAAAGTATGGTAATGAAACACATACCAGGCTGCAACAAAAAAGATAGTGCATCCGGCAATAGGCAAACACGTATTTACCCCAAAGTTATATCCTTCAATCTCTGACATCTGGAAGGATATTCCACCCTGTGATTCAGGATAGGCAACTCCACCCTGTAACTCAGGCTCAGACAGAAACTTAAACAGATTCTGGTATTCCTCAAAATAACGACGTACCAGATAAATGATAGTGGCAATAAAAATAAAGAGGGCTTCGTAGAACCTGACCTTGTTGAACGTGTGCATAGTACCATTGATTTTTCATCAAAACTATATGCTGAGAAGGGATCTGTGGCAAAAATGGGATGAAACTTTAGAAAAATGGGATGAATGCATCTGTAGAAAGGGTAATGGATAAAATTTTTGGGATGACTCATGTTTTCTTTTCTTTCCAAACACGGAACATCCCATTTGATCGCACATTTTTGATAAATTATTATCTTGGCATTACAAATCTCAACCCAACCTCTATGCATCAAACCTTACTATTATGTATTTCTTTATTACTGGCAGTTTCGTTATTTGTAATGCTTGGGCAGCGCCTCCGCATTCCTGTTCCGATCTTTCTGGTATTGAGTGGTCTTGTCGTAAGCTGGATTCCGGGAGTACCACGTATATCGATTGATCCAGATCTAATCTTTTTGATCTTTCTGCCACCCTTATTGTATGAAGCGGCCTGGTATACTTCCTGGAAAGAATTCTGGCGGTGGAGACGTATCATTGTGGTACTGGCTTTTGGCCTCGTTGTATTTACTGCCTTTGCGGTTGCCTATGTTTCACAGGCTCTGATTCCGGGTTTTACCATGGCACTGGGATTTCTATTGGGAGGCATCATTTCGCCACCGGATGCTGTTGCAGCTTCTTCTGTCCTGAAAGAGATTAAAGTTCCCAAGAGGGTTATTAACATTCTGGAAGGAGAAAGTTTGGTCAATGATGCAGCCAGCTTAGTTGTATTTCGGTTTGCCCTTGCAGCTATAGTATCTGGCTCGTTTGTTTGGAAAGATGCAGCAACAGGCTTTTTCTCAGTTACAATTTTTGGCATTGGCGTTGGATTAGGCGTTGCAGGTGTATTTTATGTGGTTCATCGCTGGCTTCCGGCTACTACACGTATCAATATTCTAATGACCTTTATGGCTCCTTATGTCATGTATCTGGCAGCAGAGGAACTCCATGTGTCGGGTGTAATGGCAGTGGTAAGTGGAGGGTTATTCCTGTCCTATCACAGACATCAGATTTTTAATCATACAGTTCGCATTCAGGGAGCAGGCATGTGGGCTACTGTAGTATTTGCGTTGAATGGGTTAGTTTTTATCCTTATCGGTTTAGAGCTGCCTGTCATTGTCAATGGGCTGGATGGCTATTCCAAAGGAGAGGTGATATGGTATGCGATTGTTATCACATTGCTGGTTATTGTTACACGTATGGTAGTGGTAATGTTCACCTCTATTTTTACACGGATAGTAGGAGGCGTGATTCCGGTAGCCGAACGAAGACCAGGCTGGCGTGGACCTATCATTGTAGGTTGGGCAGGTATGCGAGGGGTGGTTTCTCTTGCGTCCGCCTTATCCATTCCGCTTACACTGGATACAGGAGCAGCATTTCCACACCGAAATCTGATTCTGTTTATCACGTTCATAGTTATTCTGGTTACACTGGTATTCCAGGGGTTAACTTTACCCTATATTATCCGAAAGGTCAATTACGCGGATCCTGATCATCTGGCTTCTGAACATGAACAGATTGCAGCCATCCGAAAAAAACTGCTTCAGGTAGCCCTGATACAATTGGAAGAAAATCATTCAGACAAAGTCATTACCAATGAACTGATTGCCAACCTAAAAAACCGGATGGAGGATGATCTGTACCTGCAAACTAATCATTTGGAAGCAGTAGTACTTGATGAAGAGAAAATGGCGGAATATAATGAAGTCTTTGCGGATATAGTAGCCGCTAAACGAAAGGAGTTGTATCAGTTACGTCATAGAAATGAGTTTGATGACGAGGTAATCCGAAAAGAAGAAGCCTGGATTGATTTGGAACAGGAAAAGATTAATCATTCTGTACACTAAGCTGTTATCTCCAGGATAACTTATTGATAAAGGTAGGAAAACAAAAATTCCCCGATGGAAACCTTCGGGGAATTTCAGTAACAAACCACTTACAACCTAAATTTTATTTTTATATCTATGATCAGATTTTTTGTCTGAGGATATGTCTGCTTGACTTACACTACAAAGGTACTACATTTACATCCCCTTTGTAAAGTCATAATTTACTGATTATCATACATGAATGCTTTCCTACCAGAATTTTGAAAGCCCACCTTGAAAAGCAGGTAAATAACTGATAAATAAGCAGATATAGTATCATAAGGACATACAGAAAATAATCTGTAGCAGAAAAGTCATACAGTTTTTATGTATTTCCCCTGTATTTCTTTCATTTACCACCTCTAACATACTGATAATAAACCAACTAACTGAGTACATTTTCTTTTCAATGCAAGCATTTTACTTTGCTCTTTTTTCTTCATCTGTCGTTCTGTTGTCCTTACTGGTATAGTTGCCTGTTCCGAAATTATATACAAGTGTAAATACCAGCCGACGGGTAGCATAACGATGTGCCAATTGGTTATCTATGATTTCTTTTTCCCGAAATACCAGTTTGTATGCATGTGTATAGAAAATATCATAGAAGGTTAGTCGGGTATTTAGCTTATCCTTTAGCCAGCTTTTCTGTAATCCAATATCTGCTGAGCCGAAGGCTTTGCGTACATACAGGCTACTACCTCCCTTTGACTGATACCGATAGGTAAGATCTGCCGTAACTCCCTTAGGTAAAGTAAAAACATGACTTCCATTAATGCTAAAATCCGTGACTCCTATCGCATACACCTTTCCCAGATAAGGCATCTGTTGTTTTAAATAATAAATACCCAGGTTATGTGTCATCTTCCACCACTGAGTAAGGTTAGAGCCATAGCTGGTTTCCAGATTGGCAAAATCTGCATAAGGCAGGTTAGTACCCAGATACAGCAACTCATTGGTGGTTCGGTTGTATTCCGGATAGCGAACCATATAATCTTTTTCTCTACCGGCTGTTATACCAACTGTAAAAGCATGATAGGCATACGACAGATTTGCCGACGTTGTAACCGAAGGACGCAGGTATGGGTTGCCTACCCAGTAATTGAGAGGGCTATAGTAGAAACGAAAAGGATTTAACTGACTAAAATCCGGACGTGTAATACGTCGGTTTGCATTCAGACTAATGCGGTGATCTTGTCCTAGCTCATAGCTGGCATTTATTCCAGGTAGCCAGGTAATATATTCTCGTTTTCGTACCGTATTTTGTAAGACAGAGTTCGCGATGGTACGTGTGTATTCTGTACGGAGACTTACTCTCATGTCAAGTTTATTACGTTTATGCCCATAGGAAATATACCCGGCGTGAATGTATTCGTCATATGTAAACCGATTGGTACGTCCGGCATCAGGCACAAATTGTTGCTCTGTATTCAATGTATCATAACGCAGATCATTGTTTGTACGCACTATAGCCAATTTAGCTCCTGCCTGCAAATTACCAGATTGCATATTTTGGGAATAATCGGCCTGTATATTACGAATCGCTATGGTATTTTTTAAAGTTGTTTTCCAGTAGTTTGTTCGTTCATTCGAAAACTGATTCCGAATCTGGATGTCTTCATTTTGTCGATTCCGGATATTTGTCAGTGAGCCAAACAAATTCAAACGGCTATTTTTTGAAAAGGTGAGAGTATAAGCTGCATTCAAGGCGTCATTGAGCTGTACTGGTACTGATTTATTAATAGTTTGGCGGACATCCAGGAGCTCATACTGTACAGGTTCTCGAAACGAAAGCTGGTTAGCAGTAGTCGCATTTCGATTAGCTCTATACGTTTTAAGTGAGACCTCAATGGTATGCTGAGGATGTATCGTATAATCAACAGTTGCCTGAAGGTTCAGGTTATTATTGATAGTACGTGTGTGGGTATGAGTAGCCATGATATTTGTATTAGCCAGATGTTGCAAGGCAGTATACAGATAGTAGTCGTCGCCTGCTACATAGCCTGTTCTGAGTGTATAGGTAGCTCGTTTGGAACGGTAAGCAACATTCAGTGTATTGTCTGAGGACGAGTACATATTCTGACGAAATGCTGAGTTGAAGAGGCCTTTCCAGCCCAACGACTGATTTTGTCTTAACTTGATATCAATAATGGCTTTGTATTGACCATCGTATTGGGCAGACGGATTGGCGATAAGGTCAATGGACTCAATCATATCAGGGGATAAGGCTTTCAGGTAAGCCAGAGATTCCTCCACACTCATTGGTACAGGTTTGCCGTTGATAAAAATAGCTGGCGTGTTTCTCCCTGATACCAGAATGGAACCATCCGGGTCAACAGTGAGTCCGGGGGCTTTACGCAAAATATCCAGAATATTGGAGGAGGACTTAAACAGGCTATTGCCAGCTACCTGAATTACCGTTTTCATGGGTTCATAGCGGATAGCATTTCTCTCACCTTTTACAATTACCTCCTCCAGCTGTTTGGGATCTTCTGCCATAACGATAGTTTCAAGTTGTATGGTTGCCTGTTCAGGATGAATAGTAAACAGACCTACATAAGCCTGATGACCCAGCAAAGACACCTGAAATCTATAATGGCCAGTCTGTAGCCCTCTAAACTCAAACATACCTGCAGAATCTGTTTGTACACCTGTCAGAAACAACGAATCTGCCTCTGTAGATAGTCTCACTGTAGCAAGATAGACAGGAGTATGATTGCTGTCCATGACCTGTCCACGAACAATAACCTGGGCATGAAGTAAAACGGTGCTCAATAACAGCACAACAACTAGAGAAAGGAATTTAAGCATACGTCACATTTGTTACATTCGAAATTGAATGCCCAAATATGTAGTGAATGCCTACTCTCTAAGTCCTGATCTTGGATTCCGGGCGTACGGATTTATAAATCTGTACTGTTTCAGGCATATTAACGTACCAAAGAGGCATCCGATCGTTTCGCCAGGTCCTCTTTATACATAAGTGGTGTGGTAGCTTTGATCTTCTTAAAGGCAGTATAGAAAGTGGATTTGGAATTAAAACCTACTTCATAGCCTATAGCTTCTAAGGAAAACGGATGCCCCTGGGCTATCATCCGACAGGCTTCTTCAATCCGATACTCATTCACGTAGGATGTAAAATTCTTTCCCAGATTGTCGTTCAGTAATTGTGACAACTGATGAGCAGGTATGTTTATCGATTTAGCCAGTTCACTTAGTGTGAGGTTGGGATTTTTGAATAATCCCCCTTTAACCATTTGCTGCTCCAATGTTGTTACTAAATTCATAACTGTACCATCATCTACCTTCCTGACCGGATTTTTTACCGGAACCACATAAAATTGTTCGGCAGTCCGGCTGTGATACAGGTGTATAAAAATCATTGCATATAATACCAATGAGAATATAATAGCGCCACCATAGTAGGTTTCACAAATATCTCGGATTAAATAGGCCATCATAAACGATAGAAATATAGCCACGTTTACTGAATAAATAGCCAGCAACCACTTCTCAGCAGGTTTAAGTGCATCACTTGTACTACGAATACGGGAAAAAAGACCTTTTATAGCTACTCCAGCTGCAATGATATACAACGTCCATACAGCATACACAACCTGAATACTATATTTCCTCCAAAGTTCGGGATAGGTAGCATAACGGTACACTACTCCCATAAAAACAATCGCTGCAAGCAAGGCTCCTATCTGGTATTTCCAGCTACGGGAGATTTGTGTTAACTGATCAATAGACGATTTAAGAAAGAAAAATAACGCTGGCCCGATCAACAGGCAGGATGAAATTCCAATCTGCCGATAAATTTCAGGTAGATCAGAATCAAAATATATTAATACAGCCTTACCAATACGCAGACTCAGTGCAGCCAGCAAACATCCCAGGAAAAAACTGGAAAGATTTCTTCGTTTAGCCAGAAACATAAAATAAATGGCCAGCAGAATACCATTAAAAGCTCCCAGAGCTCCAATAAAGAACAGGATATATTTACCATCATGCATATACTTGAGGCAGGTTACTTAGAACAGAAAGTAACCCAATATACTAAGCTAAATAATGGCGAAAAAGCAATTATGGATGTACGGATAAAAAACATACGTTTGGTAAAACAGACTGGATTGTTCCTACTCAGTAATCAGGAAAGTAAAATCAACAGGATTTCTTCTTACTCTTCTACACTAAAAACCATTTCTTAATCCTGTCATTTATGTAGTTGATCATGTTGATTCATAAACAGGATCAAACCCGTTTTAGACGACTTCCATTGCTGATCCAGATAATCTGGTACACCACCCGGTGTCTGTGCAAATAAACCCAATAATATATCCATATCTCCATCCTGATCAATATCCCCTTTTTCGAGGGTAAGAGATTTAACAGGCAGATCACTTTGATGGGTGAAGGAGGTAAATTGTATATGATCTCCTCTGCTCGTATTTTCCAGATACACAAATGATTCATTCAGTAACTCATTATAATCAGGAAAAAAGGCCGTTAAAGCAATATCGATATCTCCGTCTTTATCAAAATCATCCGCAATGACTTTTGTTGATCCATATACGGGATAAAAGTATTTCTCATCAAACTTTCCATTGCCTCTGTTTAAATGTATACGAATGCCATGAAAAGCTTTCAGAATAGGTGAGTGATCTGCATTATCTCCATGGGCAGTGATGATATCAGTAAGTCCATCCTTATTAAAATCTATCAGTACCATATCTGTTGTGCCAAAATGCGGAGGAAAACGCAGTACTCGTTTAGCTTTAAACTGCAAATCCTCTTTCTGCTGGAAAATGTAGACAGACTCATCCCCTTGAGCAAACATAGCAACAATATCTTTTTCACCATCACCATCCATATCCTGTATAAAACACTTTATGGCTCCAGGGATATTCAATAGTACTTGCTCAGTATAAACTTTATCAGAAGTATGTTGGGTATAGACAGACAAGGAGCCTATCTTATTACCAAATTTACAGACCACAATTTCCGGAATACCATCATTATTCAGGTCTTCAATCTGTGTATGAACAGGCCTGTGAAGAGATGGCAGCCATATACTGTCTTTGTCTCTGGCAAGCAGATTAATTGAACCAGTATTCAGTTCGGTAGGAAATAACTTCCCTATTTCTGTCAGATAGGTAACATTCTGGTAAAAGGTAAAATCTACCACTGGGCTTTGGGTAGTCATACTATAGGTAACACCTTGATTCCATTGCCAGTTATAAACCTTCTGGTAGTTATCTCCTATCCATATAGAATGAGTCTCGTTATTATATTTCAAACCAGTTATCAGAGAGGGTAGGTTATCCTGAAGGGAAATATCTTTTCGTACAAATTGCTCCAATGGTGTATTACGGGTAAGCCTGTTCTTATCTACAGGAACTTCATCCGGAGCATTGCGAATGATATATTGAGACAATTGATTCCACTCTTCCTGCGTTAAAACAGGCTGTTTGGGAATAATGTTACTTGTTGCTACTATCTCTTTTTCTTCGGGTGTTAGTCCTTTGAGTGGATCAAAACCTGGATAGATAATACCCATACGACTTGCCATTACGGGTAAAACACGAAACTCCCATATTTGCTTAGTTAAACTGGAAGGCTTAGGAAGCATATGACAACTTCCACAATGGCTAAAATAGAGAGTCTGACCATTATCAAGCGTTGTTTGTTGAATAGTCTGAAAAGAGCTAATGCTTACACTTATTAGTATAATAACACAAGCAAAAATAGTAATATTTATAAATCTCATAGCAGGTGGATTTTTTAGAGCATTTATTACAACTATTGGCTGTAATATAGCTAATATTGAATAATCAGCTCTACCTGCTTATCTTATTTTAGTGAAAACATCTTTTCATTACTTTTCACTAAACAGAGAAAATTATATATAAGAAAAATTGACAAGACTTATAAAGTACACCTATCTGTCTATTCACTTCTTTCCGATAAACTTTGCCAAGAATGGCAACACATATCTCCACATAGCTTAGCCTATTGTTTACAGCAGAATTATCAAACCAAGGATAGTTCAAAAAAACATGTATTTTTTTATATTTACTGAACAGATATCTTTACCTTTGTTAAAAATCACTTTATAAGCTGCTAATGAGAAACTTTACTGATGCATACCTTTTGGAAAAATTGTGTCAAAATGACACAACAGCATTTGAAGAGATCTATCGCCGATATAGCTCCAAGGTATATCGGATTGCTTATAAGAAATTATATTCTAAAGAAATAGCAGAAGAACTAGTACAGGATCTGTTTACCAAACTTTGGCTAAAACGTCATGAGTTGCATATCACTGGCTCTATTGAGAGTTATCTGGCAATTGCTATTCTCAATGCTGTAACTACCCATATCCGAGCCTGCTTGGTGCGAGAAAAATATGCCTCACAAATACAATGGGATCATTATTTACAGGAAACCAATACGGAAGATATAGTATGCGTTAACGAGTTAGAAGAAGCCTTACAGAGAGCAATTTCTAGTATGCCTGAAAAATCCAAAGAAGTATTTTTATTAAGCCGTTATGAAAGTCAGTCTGCCAACCAGATAGCAGAACATCTTAATATTTCTCATAAAACGGTAGAGTATCATATGGGAAAGGCACTAAAATATCTTCGGGTTTATCTTCGTGACTTTGTAACACTGATTATATTCTGGTTTACTTTCTGACAAGCATTTTATCATCCTCTCTCCTATCATTCCTAAAATAGGTTACACCAAACTATACTAACCAATACATTCTGGTATTTTGCTCTTATCCCAATAGTATTCAACTATTTACCATGGGACTTTATCTGTCAGTTAGAGGTAGTAATCAATATTTTTTTGCATTGCCACTAGGGATACTCTATTTATAGGCGTCTCTAGTTATAAAAGCAGAATATTTTGAATAAATCCATTATAAAATTAGACAAAATACATTTTTTCAAATCATTGCCTGTGTTTGTATGCATCAAGAAAAACTTATTGAGCTATTAGATAAATATAAGAAGGGAGAACTTAGTCAGAAAGAAAAAATTGTCTTTGCACAATGGTTTCATATGTTGGGGAAAGACATTGCTGACCCATTGCCGACTGAAGCAGAAGAAAAGGAGTGGACTAAAACAAACTGGAGTAAACTGCTAACAAATCTGGATGTACAAAACATACAAACTGTACCAACCCAAACACCCTCTTATTTCCGATGGTGGGTAGCCGCTTCTATCCTATTGATAGCAGGTTTAACATTTTGGTATTATAAATCATCTGACACAAAAAACACATCTGTCATTAGCCAGATAGAAAGTACGCGTTTGATTGAAAAAACAAACAATACAACCCAGGTTATATCTCTTGCATTGGAAGATAATAGTACTGTTTTACTACAACCGGGAAGTACACTAAAGTATCCTACAAACTTTGCATCAGAACAAAGAGAAGTCTTTTTAACCGGGGAGGCCTTCTTTCAGGTAGCACGCAATCCGGAAAAACCATTTCTGGTATATACGGGTGATATCATTACCAAAGTATTGGGTACAAGTTTTACAATTAAAGCATATGAAACGTCTTCAAGTATCCAGGTGAGTGTAAAAACGGGAAAAGTTTCAGTATATAAAACTGTTGATCAACAAAAGAAACCAGATGCGGAAAACGTACAAACCAATGCATTAATATTAACACCCAATCAACAAGCAATCTATCATCTTGAAAGCAAAGAGCTTACTAAAAGTCTGGTAGATAATGTTCAGGTATTAGATACAAAAAATGCAACTCAACAGTTAGTCTTTCAGAACAAGCCACTTACTGAAGTATTTGCTGCATTGGAAGACGTATATGGAGTAGATATATCCTATGATCGGCATGTATTGGCAGGCTGTACCTTCACAGCTGACCTATCAGACTACTCGACACTACAGGATAAGTTAACTATTATCTGTAAAACTATGTCAGGCAGCTTTCAGGTAACAGATACAATGATTGTGATTACTTCAAAAGGATGTAACTAAAAAGTCTATAAAAACCATCTCTCACATATTCGATAACCACCAAAAATCTAATATACATGAATAGACCAAGACTTAACTAACAACATTTTTGCGGAAAGGTAAGAGTCAGCGATGTGCCAGCATCACTGACTCTGAATTGTCCCTTCTCTCATCTATAAAGGCAAGTGAGAGTACCACATGTAGCATGTGACAGGGATTGTATTGCCTTTTGTTGACACACAAAAGCAAAGTAAAAATATGCAAACAAAACGACAACTTCCTAAAATTGTTTGGAAAATCATGAAGATCTCAGCCCTCCAAATAAGTATAGTTCTTCTATTCGGGGGTATTGCTCTTGCTAACCATTCCTATTCATATGCACAGGCGGATCTCAGTAAAAAAGTGACTCTACAGTTTGATAATCAACAACTACATGTTGTACTGAGTCAGATTGAGAAAATAACGAATATCAAATTTTCTTATATACCACAGGCCATCTTACCTGAGCGTAAAGTAAGTGTTCATGCTGATAATAAGGCAGTCGAAGATATTTTACAAACCATTCTCCATCCTTTAAATATAAATTATGAAGTAGTAGGCAGCCAGGTAGTTTTAAGTAAAAGGATAACTGATGATTCTTCAAATGGAAAGATGGATGCCAATACCTTGGCTAGTGTAAATGCTTATGCCATCACTATTACAGGCACTGTCACAGACGAAAACGGCAATGGACTCCCTGGGGTGAGCGTGAGTTTGAAAGGTACAACTACTGGTACCTCTACCGATAAAGATGGAAAATACTCGCTGGCAATACCTAGTGAAAATGGTACTCTGGTATTTTCATTTATAGGGTATACCACTGAAGAAATTGCCATTAACAACCGCAATGTCGTAGATATCAAACTGGTTCCAGACATCAAAGCACTATCAGAAGTAGTAGTTGTCGGATATGGCACACAGCGCCGGGTAGAAGTAACCAGTGCTGTGCAAACAGTGAAAGCTGAAAACTTTGTCAAAGGCCCGGTACTGGATGCAGGTCAGCTGCTACAAGGTAAAGTAGCAGGACTTAGTATTACAGCACCCAGTGGTGATCCTACCAGTGGCTCGCAGATTTTACTTCGTGGAAATACAACCTTATTAGGTGCAAACTCTAATCCGCTGGTAATTATTGATGGTATACCAGGCGATTTGAAAACAGTATCCCCTGAAGATATTGAAAGCATTGATGTATTAAAGGATGGGTCAGCAGCAGCTATTTATGGAACACGTGGAACCAATGGGGTTATTCTGGTGACCACCCGCAGAGCAGGAGCTAACTTTACTAATAGTGTAGAATACAGTGGCTATGTAAGTACACAAACTATTGCCAGAAAGCTGGATATGCTGACAGCTGCAGATTATCGCAGTCAGATTGCGTCTGGTCAGCGGGATGCATCCTGGGATCTGGGCAGCTCTACAGATTGGCTGAAAGAGAGTACACAAACTCCAATCTCTCACGTACATAATATTACTTTTAGAGGAGGTAATAATACAACTAATTATCTGGCAAATGTTAACTATCGTTCACTTCAGGGGATATTCAAAAAATCAAATAATGAAACGTTCACTGGCAGAATAGATATCAATCACTCTATGTTCAATGACAAGGTGAAGCTGAATATGGGTATTCTGAATGCAAACAATAAATATACGACTACAGGTGATGGATTTAGTTTTAGTGGATATACTTATCGCCAAACCTTGATCCAAAACCCAACGGCTCCAGTTAAAGATTCAACAGGGCACTGGTTTGAGCAGCCCAGCTTGTTTAATTATGAAAATCCACTGGGACGGATTTATGAAAGCGATGGGGAAAACTCTTCTCAAAATACAAGGCTGAATGCCTCTCTTACATTTAATCCTATAAAAGATCTGAAGTTATCAGCGCTGGTTTCGTATACCAAGTTCAATGAAAACAGAGGATATGCAGAAACCAAAAACCATATTTCCACTCTGCGGGATGGCAAGAATGGTTATGCATCTGTAGGAGCCAGTAGCAATGTAAGCAAGCTGATGGAGCTAACTGCTCAATACTCCAAGGAGATTAATAATCATAAGTTTACAATTTTAGGTGGTTATAGCTATCAGGATAATATGTATACCAACTTCTGGATGCAGAACTGGGACTTTCCAACTGATCGCTTCAGCTATAATAATATTGGTATTGGGAATGCATTAAAAACAGGTCTGGCACCCGAGTTTAGTACTAAAACACTTACCAATCTGATTGGCTTCTTTGGTAGGTTAACCTACAACTACAATGAGAAGTATCTGTTGATGGTTAGCTTACGTCATGAGGCTGCCAGTCAGTTATACGGGACCAAACAACCTTGGGGTAACTTCCCAGCAGTATCCGCAGGCTGGCGTATTAGCAGTGAACCATTTATGCGCAATCAAAATGTGATAGATGAGTTAAAACTTCGTGCAGGATATGGGGTTACAGGTACACAACCCAGTGATTTGTTTTTGGGTGTAGCAATTCTCAGCTATGGAAACTATGTATATTCAGATGGCAAATGGATTCAAACGCTTGGGCCTTCTCAGAACCCCAATCCTAACTTACGCTGGGAAGAAAAACATGAGAGCAACATTGGTATAGATTACTCCTTATTGAAAGGTAAGATAAGTGGTAGTGTAGACTATTATATCCGCCGCATCAATGGGCTATTGTATGACTTCCAGGTACCAAGTCCTCCAAACTTATACCCTTCTACCCGTGCAAACGTAGGAATTATGGAAAACAAAGGTCTGGAAGTAATGCTTAACATTACTCCGGTTCAGACACAGGATTTCCAATGGACAACCAGCTTTAATTTCTCTACCAATACCAACAAGCTGGTGAGTCTTTCCAACGACATCTATAAAACCACCAACAATTACTTCACTACAGGATCTACGGGTGAACCTATTCAAACTTTTACCAACATTGTCACTGTAGGCAAAAACATTGGGGACTTCTATGGATTTAAAGTAGTAGACATTTCAGAAGACGGAAAATGGATATATGAAGGCCGTGATGGCAAACCTGTGGCTTATGATGATTTTCAGCACGCCTTTGAAGATAAGAAAGTATTGGGCAATGGACTTCCTAAATTTTATGCAGGATGGAATAACAACTTCCGATACAAAAATTTCGATGTGAGTGTCACTATGCGGGGCGCCTTCAAATATCAGATATTGAACTTCCAACGTATGTATTATGAAAATACAGGCTTGCAACAATACAATCGTCTGAAATCAGCCTACGACAAAGTGTATGGCAAGGCAGTTCTAAGTACAAGCATGCCACTAGAGTTCAATAGCCATTATGTTGAAAACGGCGATTTCTGGAAGATAGATAACATCATTCTGGGCTACAATATTCGTAACCTGAGCAACAAATATATTCACTCTGCCCGTGTGTATGTGTCTACATTAAATACATTTATCATTACAGGTTATAAGGGAATAGATCCTGAAGTAAACCGCCTCGGACTGAACCCCGGCAACGATGACCGGGATAAATATCCAACGACGCGCACATTTACGGTAGGTGTTAATCTAAACTTCTAAGTCTATCTCCTTTACTTAATTCTCTTACACATATGAAATTTTCGACTCTACATAAATATTTTATTGTTGGCATTATGGGCATTTCTGCCTGTACCAGATTGGATGATGTAAGTTACAATCAGATTATTGCTGGTCAGTTTAATCCTACCACTAATGACATAGCAGCATTGGTAGGTGCAGCCTATACAAACTGGCGGGATGTACTACAACAATGGAATGGCCTGTTTCGAATACAGGAAGTATCTGCCGATCAACTGGTGATCCCATCACGTCCTAATGGATGGGTAGATGGAGGTATTTATCGACGGATACACGAACACAAGTGGACACCAGATGATGATGTTACTATCCAGACCTGGGGCAGATCCTTTGCGGGGATTACCAACTGCAATCGTATTATTTACCAAATTGAATCAGGAGGTATACCTATCACAGATGCCAAAGAGGCTACATTGGCGGAATTGAAGGTGCTTCGGGCCTCTTATTATTATGTGCTTTGTGATCTGTATGGCAATGTTCCTATCATTACTAAATTTGATCTTCCTGAAGGACAGCTACCAGAACAAAATACACGCAAAGAGGTCTATGAGTTTATTGTAAAAGAAATTACAGACAACTTGCCTCTGTTGAGTGAAGACAACAATCAGTCTACCTATGGACGGTTTAACAAATGGGCTGCCCATGCTCTGCTGGCAAAGGTTTATCTGAATGCAGAAGTGTACAGTGGCACAGCTGCCTGGGATAAATGCATTGAGCAATGTGACGCTGTCATTAATTCTGGTGCAGGCTTTGCCTTAGAGGCCAATCAGAAAGATGTATTCAAAACAGAAAATGAAACATCTAAAGAGATCATTTTCGCGCTTCCCTTTGATGAAAAATATGTAACTGCCTGGAATTCGTTTTCCATACATATGGAAACACTACAACCGTCCAGTCAGGCTACCTATAATCTTCAATTTACTCCCTGGGGTGGTATCTGTGCTATTCCTCAGTTTATTGACACTTTTGATCCGGATGATAGCCGCCTGAAAAACAACTGGATACAGGGACAACAATACTCTTCTAGTGGGGTAGCTTTAAAGTCGACACTGGGTGCCTATGCAGGGAAGCCACTAAGCTTTATCAATGAACTTCCGGGAGTAGACCAGTCCGAAGAAGTGCATGGATTCCGGTTAGGCAAGTTTGAGATAGCCGATAACTCTACTGTTAATCTTAGTAACGATTGGCCATTGCTACGTTATGCCGATGTGTTGATGATGAAAGCAGAATCTTTATTACGCACTGGAAAAGCGGATGAAGCAGCGATACTGGTTACTCAGGTAAGAGCACGTAATTTTACTTCTAATCCTGCAAAAGCCACTGTAACAGGTGCAGATCTGATGAAAGGTAGCAGATATGACTATGGCTTACGCAATCACCTGACCAGCACGGATGAGGGTGGTGCAGATATTCAATATGGTCGATTCCTGGATGAGTTGGGCTGGGAATTTGCACAGGAAGGCCGTCGTCGTCAGGACCTGATACGTTTTGGAGTATTTACAACCAAATCCTGGTTATCACATAGCCCTAATGGCGATTATCGGACGTTACTACCTATACCTCGACCAGAAATAGCTAAAAATGGAAATTTAAGTCAGAACTCTGGTTATTAACTAGTAAACCCTTTCTGATAAAACAGGAAGGGTTTTTGCTTCCCTTTATGAAATTATATTAGTCACATGAAAAAAATCCTTTTCTCATCTGCCTGTTTGCTTATCTCAATAGGCTCTGCTTTATCTCAGATCAAACCGGTTGAGCCCAGTAAAGCTGCCCGGTTTCCATTACAGGATGTAAAATTGCTTGATAGCCCCTTCCTGAAGGCAGAGCAGACCGATCTGAACTATATACTTTCTCTTGATCCGGACAGACTACTTGCGCCTTTCTTACGGGAAGCTGGAATTACTCCCAAAGCGAGCAGTTATACCAATTGGGAAAATACAGGTTTGGATGGTCATGTAGGAGGACATTATCTTACGGCTCTGGCACTGATGTGTGCGTCTACAGGCAATCCGAAAGTACAGGAACGTCTGAATTATATGATCAGCGAACTAAAACGTTGTCAGGATAAAAATGGCAATGGGTACATAGGTGGCACTCCTGGTGGACTGGAAATGTGGAAGCAGGTAGCACAGGGCAAAATAGAGGTAAGTAATTTCTCCTTGAATAATAAATGGGTACCGTGGTATAATATTCATAAGCTGTATGCTGGTTTACGGGATGCATACTGGTATGCGAACAATCAGGATGCAAAGGAAATGCTGATTAAGTTATCAGACTGGGCAGTGAAGCTGGTAGCCAATCTGGATGAAGCACAGATTCAGAAAATGCTTACTGCTGAACATGGAGGGATGAATGAGATCTTTGCCGATGTAGCATCTATTACTGGGGATAAAAAATACCTGGACCTAGCCCGGAAGTTTTCACACCAGATCATTCTGACACCTTTAGCCACAGATCAGGATAAACTCAATGGACTACATGCCAATACACAAATTCCTAAAGTAATTGGATTTAAACGAATTGCCGAACTAGATGGAGATAAGAGCTATGAAGAAGCTGCTCGTTTCTTCTGGGAAACAGTAGTTACTCATCGGTCAGTCGCGATTGGAGGCAATAGTGTACGGGAGCATTTTCATCCCGCCTCTGACTTTACGTCGATGATCACAGATGTAGAAGGGCCGGAAACGTGTAATACCTACAATATGCTGAAACTTACAGAAAGTCTATACCAGACTTCTGCAGAGGTGAAGTATATAGACTATTATGAGAAGGGATTGTATAACCATATTTTATCTTCTCAACATCCGGATCGGGGTGGCTTTGTCTATTTTACTCCCATGCGTCCCAGACATTATCGGGTATACTCTCAGCCACAATCCAGCTTTTGGTGTTGTGTAGGATCAGGTCTGGAAAACCATGCCAAGTATGGGGAAATGATTTATGCCCATTCTACCAATGAACTATTTGTCAATTTGTTTATTCCATCTTCTGTATCCTGGAAAGAAAAAAATCTCACCCTCACTCAACAAACCCGCTTTCCAGATAGTGAAGATGTTACTCTTCTGATTGAGGCAAAGAAACCAACTACTCTTGAAGTAAAAGTACGCTATCCATCCTGGGTGTCTGCAGGAGCCTTGACAGTCAGCATTAATGGCAAAGCAGAAAAGATAACGGCTACACCAGGCACCTATATCTCTCTAAATCGCAAATGGAAAACAGGAGATAAAATAGAACTGCATATTCCCATGGCAAACCGTCTGGAACAGATTGCCGACCATACGAATTATTACGCCGTGTTTCATGGTCCGATTCTGCTGGCAGCCAAAACAGATACAACTGACCTGACAGGATTATTTGCTGATGACAGCCGGATGGGTCATGTCGCTAAGGGCAAGCTATATCCACTATCAGAATCACCCTTATTGGTTGGGGAGGAAAAGAATTTACTTGCCAGCCTCACACCTGTAACGGGTAAATCACTGACATTTACAGCTTCAGATGTGATCTATCCCAAAAAGTACCAACAGATAGAGCTTATCCCATTTTTCCGTTTACATGATGCCCGGTATGTTGTTTACTGGCCTCAGACTACCCAGGCGCAAATTGCTCAAACACAGGAAATGCTGGCGAAAAAAGAATATACAAATCTGAAAGATGAGCAACGCACAGTGGATAAGGTTTTCCCAGGAGAACAGCAACCCGAATCAGATCATTTCTTTACCGGAGAAAATACCCAGACAGGCATACACAAAAATCGTCACTGGCGTGATGCCCGTGGCTGGTTTAGTTATGTATTAAATAATAAAGAAAAGAAGGCAACTCTTCTGCAGGTTACCTACTATGGCTTGGATAAAGATCGCACGTTTGATATATTTTTGAATGATGTGAAAGTAACCCGTGTCACCTTGGATGGCAGCCGTGGAGATCAGTTTTTTACAGCAGAATATTCTATCCCTGCTCAGGTTACACAAAAGAGCAAAGACGATAAGATTATCGTAAAGTTTGTCGCTGCAACTGGTTCTGTGGCAGGTGGAGTGTATGATGTACGCCTGCTGAAAAACTACTAGTAAGATCGTCAAGAACAAAAAGGCTTGCAGAATATCCAGTTTTCGCAAGCCTTTTTCTTTTGTACATAGTATGGATTAGTCTTTAGCAGCCTCCTGAAAATTTTCATTCAGGTATTCTGAAAGTTTTTCAAATTCAGTCTGGTTGTATCTATCTATCAAATCAATACGCTTCCCATACTGTAGTTTTATATCTATTGCTCTTCCATCTTTATCCAATCCAAATGAAGTGTAATTACTCTCTTCCCAGCTTTGTATATTCTGCAATAAGTATCTTCTTTCCTTCTGAAATAACAATTTAACTACCAGGATATTTTCTTCCAGAAAAAATTGTTTAAGATGACGGATATAACTACGTGTATTAAGAAAGGCAGTTATAAAATTCAGAAAAACTAACAACCATTTTTCCTGGACAGACAATCTATTGGAGCTAAATAATGAAAAAGATATGAACCCAATAGCAAAAGCCCAACCTCCTATATGAAGGAATACTTTCTTTTTCATAATGTAATTCTGGAAAGGGACATATGTAAAATCAAAAAATATTTGGAAAGGTATAAAGTTTTAACACGAAAAGAATTGTGATCGGAATTGTGATCGGAATTGTGATCGGAATTCCGATCTATTCTCAATAAAAATTAATTCTCTTTAAATAGTATTCGAAAATGTTTTTGACTTGTATTCCGATCATTTTTGGGTTTGACCAGAATACCGATCATATCTAAAAAATATTCGAATAATGGTCAGATTGACGTTTGACCTAAACTCCGGTCAAACTCACCAATGACTGGAATTCCGATTACTCTCTCAAAATATTAGAATACAGATTATATTTCAGAAATATCAGAATTCTGATCATTTCCCAAAACTATCAAAACTCTGGTAATTGCTGATCCTAACCAGAATAGTGATAATTGTAAAACAGGATCAATATTTTAATAACATACCAACACAATCATCTGAGGCCATCCACTCTTCCCCTCTATTTCTACTCAGAATTTTTGTACCTTTGCAAAAATTCACCTACTCATTCAAGGTTAACTCCCTTGCTCTATCTATGAAAAAGACACTGGAATGGGTACTTCCCCCGGAAGTAGCCTATGATGATATTCGTTTTGAACAGGAAGTTCGCACCCAATTACGCCTCACACCTGATACACCCGCTTTTATTCGTAAAATACGTCGTTCTATAGATGCCCGCAGCCGACAGATTAAAGTAAATCTGGCAGCAGATGTCTATATCAATGAACCGATCCCTCCTTTATTATCTTTTGAAAAATCCTATACAGATGTCAGCAAAAAAGATCAGGCAGTTATCGTTGGGTTTGGTCCGGCAGGCATGTTTGCGGCATTGCGTCTGATTGAAATGGGGATCAAACCGATTGTGCTGGAACGGGGTAAAGACGTTCGGAATCGTCGTCGGGATCTGGCAGCTATCACCAAAGATCATGTTGTAAATCCAGATTCCAACTATTGTTTTGGTGAAGGAGGTGCAGGAACCTATTCAGACGGAAAGTTATATACCCGTTCCAAAAAACGGGGTGATGTGCGTCGTATTCTGGAAATACTGGTAGCCCATGGAGCCACCTCTGAAATTCTGGTAGATGCTCATCCTCACATCGGGACCAATAAACTACCTCAGGTCGTAACAGCCATTCGCGAAAGTATTCTGGAAGCAGGTGGCGAAATTCGATTTGATACCAAAGTCACAGACTTTATTTTAAAAGATGGTGAGATGCGCGGTGTTGTCACACACCAGGGAGAGAAAATAGAAGGACTTGGTATTATTCTGGCGACAGGCCATTCCGCAAGAGATATCTTTGAATTACTACATACCCGCAATATACTGATCGAAGCCAAACCATTTGCCATGGGTGTTCGTGTAGAACACCAGCAACAATTTATTGACAGTGTTCAATACCACTGTGCTGTTCGTGGCAACTATCTGCCTGCTGCTTCCTATTCACTGGTAGCACAAGCCCGATACAAGGGAGTTGAGAAAGGTGTTTTTTCGTTTTGTATGTGTCCGGGGGGGTATATTGTGCCTGCAGCCACAGCACCCGGCGAGATTGTAGTCAATGGAATGTCTCCATCCCGACGCGACGGCCAATTTGCTAACTCAGGGATGGTGGTATCTGTAGATGAAGCAGACTGGAAACCATATGAAAAACTAGGTCCACTGGCAGGACTACAAATACAAAAAGTATTGGAACAAACGGCATTTCAGTTAGCAGGACAAACACAAACCGCACCAGCACAGCGTCTGCAGGATTATGTAAATGGGAAAATATCCTCTTCCTTACTACCTACCTCCTATCAGCCCGGACTTGTCTCTGTAGATATGACTACTATTCTTCCACCTTCTATTGCTGTTCGTTTGCGGGAAGGTTTAAAGGTATTTGGCAAACAGATGAAAGGTTATCTCACCAATGAGGCTCAGATGGTAGGCGTAGAGAGTCGGACGTCTTCGCCTGTACGTATTCCCAGAGACAAAGAGACCTTAGAGCATCCACAAATCAAGCGGTTATTTCCATGTGGTGAAGGAGCCGGATATGCTGGAGGTATTGTTTCAGCAGCTATGGATGGTGAACGCTGTGCTGAACAACTGGTGGCACACTATCAAAACAAAAAATGAGTAGTCAATCTTAACGCACACAGGAACCTCCCTGAAAAATAAAGAGTTATATCTATAAGGATGCACTTTTACCTATAGAAAATTGACTCCCTGCCCAAGAAATGGTAACTTGCTTAAAAAATCAGAAACTACTGTGAATTCTTCTGTCAAACTACTAAAAGATCATAAACTGCGGAATACTTCCTGTCGGGAAGAGGTGTTGGATTTCTTTTTGGAAAAAGATGCAGCCCTTTCACACTCCGATCTGGAATCTCAGTTAAGTGATTCCTTTGATCGTGTAACGTTGTATCGCACATTAAAAACGTTTCTGGATGCTGGCCTAATTCACAAAGTACTAGACGATGAAGGAGGAGCTAAGTATGCATTGTGTAAAAGCCATTGTACCGATCATCTCCATCTGGATAATCACGTGCACTTCAAATGTACACATTGTGGCAAAACCAGTTGCCTGGATAGCATAACCATTCCTTCTGTTAACCTGCCCAAAGGGTATGAAGGAACCGATGTTTATTTGCTGGTACAGGGAGTTTGCCGGATTTGTGGCGAAAAAAATTAATAAGGCATCACATTTATTAGTTATATACTTGCAAAAACCTCGTAGGCGTTAGAAACCTGTGAGGTTTTTGTGTTTTGGTAGTTACTATTTTTTACTTTGCAGGGATTGTTTGTTTTAACACCACTTTTACACCCATGGAAATTTATCAGCAACGAAAAGAAAACTATGCATCAGAAGCTCGTCAATGGCACAAAAAATTCAATCAGGTTTCATGGTTACGAGTAGTTGTATTTTTAGCAGGAGTGGGTCTGACCTGGTTTGTGTATCAGCTTAGTGAGAGTGGTCTGATCGCTACAGGTGTTGCCCTGTTTTCGATTGTTGCCTTTTTTACAACACTGAAATGGCACAATCGCATTGAATACCAACGCAATCATTTTCGTTATTTAAGTCAGATCAACAATGAAGAATGGCTTCGGCTAGAAGGCAAATTCCTGCCAGAGAATACAGGTTCACAATTTAACAATCCTCATCATCCCTATTCAGGGGATCTGGACATTTTCGGCCCTCATTCGTTATTTGTCTTGCTCAACAGAACTCAAACTACAGTTGGAAATGAGCTACTAGCCAAATGGATACAAGCAGCAGGTATTGAAGCGGAAATCAGACAACGACAGGAAGCGGTAGCTGAACTTGGCAAGGACCTGGAATGGCAACAAAACTTTCAGGCCAGAGGGCGGCACCATACCGATGGTCCATCGTCGGCAGCTATTATCCGGGAATGGTTACAAACACCAGCCTCTTTACATAAAAAAACAGGTCTGATCGTTGTGTCCTATCTGATGCCTGCCATTATGGCTTTTGCGATCATACTTGCAGCCCTAACAGATGTAAGCTACCACTTTCCCTTTGTATTAGGACTCATTAATATTGGTATTGTAGGACTTGTTAATAAACAGATTCAGCATCTGACAGATCAGGCATACGAAACCAGCAAGCCGTTGCAGTTATATGCAGACTTGCTCAAAGATATTGAGAGACATCCTTTTCAATCCTCCAGAATGGTGTACCTCAAAAATGAATTGATCAGTGAAGGTCACTCTTCTTCTGAAAAAATCGAACAACTGGCAGGGATCTCAGCCAATCTTTTGTCAGCTCATAACCCTTTCTTTGGGCTTTTTGCCAATGGACTTGTCCTATGGAATATCTTTTGGGCGATCCGTCTGGAAAGATGGAAAGCCAATACCCATACCGATTTATCCCGTTGGCTCAATGCCCTGGCAGAAACTGAAGCATTAAATAGCCTGGCAGGATTCTATCATGCCAACTCAGACTATGTATTTCCCACACTTGTCAAAAAAGGCGAAGAACCCGGCTTTTGTTTGATCAGTAAATCACTGGGGCATCCTCTGCTACTGGCCAGAAAACGGGTAATCAATGATTTTCAGTTGATAGGAAAAGGCAAAACCATTATCGTTACAGGATCCAATATGTCTGGAAAGAGTACATTTTTACGTACAGTAGGTATCAATGCAGTATTGGCTATGACAGGCGCCCCTGTATGTGCTTCGGAAATGAAAATATCATTGTTTCAGGTATTTACATCCATGCGCACACAAGATAACCTGGAAGAAAGTGTATCCTCTTTTTATGCAGAGCTACAACGTCTAAAACAACTAATTGACTATCTGCCTCAAGGGAACCCGATTTTTTATTTACTGGATGAAATCCTTAAAGGCACCAACTCTCAGGACCGACATGAAGGTGCCAAGGCATTGATCCGGCAACTCCATCGTTACAATGCATCTGGCCTGATTTCTACCCACGACCTCACATTAAGTGAAATGGTAGATGAGTTGCCTGCTTCTGTAGAAAATTATAGTTTCAACAGCGAAATTATCAATGATCAGTTGTACTTTGATTATAAACTTCAGACAGGTGTATGCAGAAGCTTTAATGCCAGTAAATTAATGCAGCAAATTGGCATTGAAATGTATACAAATGAGCATCCGCCTCTGAATACACATGAATAATATTTTTGTTAGGCATAGAAGTATTATTATATACCAAAAATGGCTTTGAAAGTGGGTATATCATATAAAGTTCTATTTTTGCGTTCATTTTCACCAATGCCGATTCTTGATTGTGTATCAGAATGTTGTTTCAGGCATTAGTACATTCCTATTTTTAGTCACTAGAATACATTAAACGTATGATCCAACGGGTTCAATCTATTTTTCTTCTTTTGATAACAGCTTGTATGATTATCACCATTTTTTTGCCTAACTGGCAGGAGGTGTCTGGTCAGGATGCTGTAACGACAACAGCGCTAAAAATGGTGCATTCAAAAACAGGAGCAGAAGTTAGCAGTCGCGGTATCTGGTACATAGCTGCGCTGGCAGCAGTTGCTGCAGGTTTGGCGTTGTTCTCTCTATTCAGTTTTAAGAATCGGGTATTGCAGATGGGTCTGGGTGCTATCAATGCATTGATAATGGCAGGAGTGTTAGGGTTAATGGTTTACTTCACACGTGAAGCTGAGACCATTATTCCAAATCATGAGGGTAGTTTCCAAACAGGTACTTATCTACCAATGGCAGCCATGATTTGCAATATTATTGCCAATCGATTTATCCGTAAGGATGAGAAGCTGGTCAGATCTGCTGACAGAATGCGATAAAATCAAAAAATCCAGGTTCAGATAGAAATTCTAAACCTGGATTTTTGCAATTGACTGTATCTAACTGTTTCATTATTCATGAAGAAAAAACAACTCATTCGTTTTTTTATTGGAATTGGAGTTATCGTGCTTCTTAACTTTTTAGCCAATCAGTTCTTCTTTCGGATTGACTTAACAGAAGATCAGCGCTATACTATTGCACCTGCCACCGAACGTTTACTGGAAAAACTGGAAGAGCCAGTATTTATAACTGTTTATCTGGAAGGGAATGATATTCCTCCAGCGTTTAAACGTTTACGTACTACTGTAAAGGAAAAGCTGGAAGAATTTACAGCGTATGCAGGCAACAACATTCGATTTCGATTTGAAGACATTACACAGGAAACGGATAAGAAAAAACTAAATGAACGTATCTATAACCTGATTAAGAAAGGAATTCAACCTACAAATCTAGTAGATAAGGAAGGTGGAAGCACTGTAGAGCGTCTTATTATTCCAGGTGCTATGGTAAGTTATGAAGGCAAAGAAGCCCCAGTAATGCTATTAAGAGGCAATCAACGTACCAAAGGATTGAGTTCAGAACAGATTCTGAATCAATCCGTAGAGAATGTAGAATACGAACTTGCCTCTGCGATCCGCCAATTGACCAATAAAGAAAGAAAACGGATTGGTATCATTCAGGGTTATGGCAATCTGCGTCCAATACAAATGGCGGATATGATTACTTCGCTTCAGAAGTTCTATGATGTATTTCTGGTTCCTATGCAAAAACAACCAGAGCTCAAAGGTTTAGACGCCATCATTGTAGCCAAGCCTGATTCAGCCTTTTCAGAAGAAGATAAGTATAAAATTGATCAGTTTATTGTAAATGGAGGAAAAGCACTGTTCTTTGTAGATGCCCTTAAATCAGATACTATATTGCGGGGAGAAAGCACACTACTTATTAAAAATGACTTAAATCTGGATGATTTATTTTTCAGATATGGTGTGCGCCTGAATGACAATGTGATTCAGGACCTGACGAGCAGTGGAGCTATACCTATGACTGTTGGCAATATGGGTTCGCAGCCACAGGTTAAGTTAATGCCCTGGCGCTTTTTTCCATTGGTGAATACATTTTCCAAACATCCTATTGTCCGAAACCTGGATGCCGTTTATCTGCATTATGTAGGTACAATTGACACTGTAAAAGCAGTAGGGATACAAAAAACACCTTTGATGTTCACATCTCCTTACTCAAAGGTAAATGCAGTACCTGCTCAAATCGATTTTAATGAAGCACGGCTCAACCCTGATCCCAGACAATATCGTGCAGGGCCACAGTCGGTAGCTTATCTCCTAGAAGGTAAGTTTCATTCGTTATATGCCAACCGTATTACCCAAGTTGATCCTCGCTTTAAAACGTTCAAAGAATACGGTAATCCGTCAAAAATCATTATTTGCTCTGATGGAGATCTGCCAGCAAATGAAATAGACCCCAAAACAGGTAAACCCGCGGCATTAGGATATGATCAGTTTATGAATACTACCTTTGCCAACAAAGACTTTATCTTACATGCAGTTGATTATCTTATCGATGAAAACGGAGTTATCGCTGCCAGAGCCAAGGAAGTAGTTTTACGTCCTTTAGATAAGCTGAAAGTACAGGAAGAAAGACTTCAGTGGCAACTTATCAATCTTCTATTACCTATTGTAGTTATTGTAATATTAGGGTTGATCAGAGCCTACTGGCGTAAAAGAAAATATGCAGTATGAGAAAAGGCTCTTCTGCATCTGTTGTTTTGTTAATAGTTTTACTATCTGGATGCCTTGAGAAAACCAAATCAGATAGTAAAACTATTAAAGGAATACTCGCTCCAAAATCTGTGACATATGAATATCCTATCACTATTTCTAAGTTCTGGCATGAGTTTCAGCAAGCACTGCTAAACAATGATAAATCCCAGATGGCAACAATGACACGATTTCCTCTGGAGATGGTAAATAAGCATTATTCACAAGAGAAGTTCTTGTCTGACTTTGATAATTTATTTACAAACGATCTCATTGAGAATGTGCTTACAGCAGAATATACAGATCTGGAATGTATTACAGAAAAAGATTTTAAAGAGAATACTAATAATACTATTCCTGTCCCTAATTATACTCCAATATTCAGATTTACGATGGGTTGGGATCTAATTATTAATAAAAAACCTAAGTGGAGAGCCTATAAGGTTCCTTATTTTATAGAAGGCAGGAACGGTTATCAACTTTGTTATTATCAAACTTCAATTGGTGAAATATAAACAAAAAACTGTATAATATTAGAAAAGAGGATTACAATTATACCAATGCAAAAATATAGTACAATAAAGCATGAATGAACAATGTTTGGACTTCAAGAAATGATGCATTTAACTTTTTAGAATATTTGTAAGACAAATAGACTGTAATTGCAAAAAAAGAAGTAAACTACATCCAGATATTTTCATGTACTGAACATGGGAAATCATTAATAAAGTATGCAAGTGTAGCAGGAAGACTACAGCTTACACTCGCTTCTTTTGAAAAATATTTTCATAGGATTTCAAGCGCATTGTTGATTTTCTTACATTTGTCCAATAGTTTCAAAAAATATATCCCAATATGAAGTTTATCGTTTCTTCTTCGGCTTTGCTCAAGCAGTTGTCTGCTATTAGTGGGGTTATTGCCAGCAACCCGATTGTACCAATTCTCGAAAACTTTCTCTTTCAAATCAATAATACTCAACTGACTATTACTGCTTCTGATCTGCAAACAACTATGATTGCAGACATGGATATTGATTCGGGAGATGTGGGAAGTATTGCGGTTCCTGCTAAAATATTATTAGATACACTGAAAGGTCTTCCGGAACAACCTATCGTGTTTGAGATAGATGCCAATACATACGGAATTGAAATTCTTTCCGATAATGGGCGCTATAAATTATCAGGTGAAAATGCGGCTGATTTCCCGCGTGTTCCTGTAGTACAAAAAGCGTATTCAGTAGACTTTCCTTCAGACATACTGGAACGAGCTATTGGCAATACTATTTTTGCTACCAGCACAGATGAGTTACGTCCTGCCATGACTGGAGTCTTCTTCGAGTTGAATGGTGACAGTGTGACGTTTGTAGCTACTGATGGACATCGTCTTATCCGTTATCGCCGTACAGATATCGGCTCTGGAGATGAAAACACACTGATCGTTCCAAGAAAAGCATTGAATCTGTTAAAATCATCTTTGCCAACAGAAAAAACAGTTGTCAGAGCAGAGTTTAATCAATCCAATGCGTTTTTTACATTTGACAATATTCGCATGATCTGTCGTCTGATTGACGAAAGATTCCCTGACTATATCAATGCGATTCCTAAAAACAATCCTAACCATTTGGGCATAAGTCGCCTTGAATTGCTGGCGTCTCTGCGTCGTATTGCTATCTACGCCAACAGAGCAACGAACCAGGTTCGACTTCGGATTACACCTAAGGAAGTAAAAATTTCTGCAGAAGATCTGGACTTTTCCAATGAGGCAGTAGAAAAGCTTCCTTGTGAATACAATGGAGAAGAAATGGAAATTGGTTTCAATGCCCGTTTCCTGATAGAAATGTTAAGCAATCTTACAGCTAAAGATGTTGTGATTGAACTATCAGCTCCTAATCGTGCCGGATTGATTCTTCCTAAAGAAAAAGATGATAATGAGGATGTACTGATGCTGGTAATGCCTGTTATGTTAAATAATTATGCATAGTCCAAGCCTGTAGGTCTTACAAGATAGTAGCGCATCTGATTACTCAGGTGCGCTACTGTTGTTTTTAGGGGATTCAAAAAATATCATCTTACCCTGATGAAAATTGACATCTACCCAGTTAACGGCATTAGAGAACTGGATTCCTACTACTCCACTGGTCGGAATATCCGTAAACTCATAATCACATAACAGTGTAGCCAACTCTGTTAAACCGGGATTATGGCCAAAAAGAATCACCGAAGAAGCTGTTACAGAAAGTCCCTGAATTACTTGTAACAACGTTTCTGGCTCTGCATGATACAGCCGATCCATCTTTATTATATTCTCTTTGCCTACCTTTAACTCTGCAGCGACACGTTTAGCTGTGCTCCAGGCTCTTTTTGCGGAACTGCTGACCCATAGATCTGGTTTCACATTCATATAAAGCAGCAACTGTCCCATAAAGGGTACATCCTGCTTACCTCTTTTGCTAAGAGGTCTATCAAAATCACTTAGCTGGGCATCTTTCCAGCTTGATTTTCCGTGTCTGAAAAGGTAGATTGTTTTCATATGCCAAAGATGCTACTTTATCTTGATCTTATTGTGAAATATTATGCTGAAAAGCCTGAAAACGGCCTTTCTTTTTGAGTGAAATTATTGCCTGGAATTAAATTAAATTTTTATATTTGGAGAATGTTCCATTATATTTTCTTTTCATTTTCATGCAAACAGGCACAGTAAAATTCTTTAATGCAACCAAAGGATATGGTTTTATTAAAGATGATGATTCCAATCAGGAAATTTTTGTTCATATTACCGGTCTGCTAGACCAAGGCATTAAAGAAAACGACCGTGTATCCTTTGATACCATGGACGGAAGAAAAGGCAAAAACGCAGTGAACGTAAAAAAGATATAAATAGTTTTCGGTTACCGATCTCCGTTCTAATCCCCATAGAATGCCCAAGGCTATACCTGACTATCAGTAACTCCCGAACTAATCTATAATACTGTTGTTTTGATTGCTCAAAAAAGTATTAAATAAAAAAGCCCTGCGATATGCCGGGCTTTTTTTATAGGACTTTCCCGCCCTGAAATAAGTTGACCCCTAAGAGAACAAATGAATAGTTAGAAAGGTTATTTCTGCAACAACCAATCAAACCGCAATAATGATAAATACAATTATTTTTGATTTAGGAGGAGTCCTTATAGACTGGAATCCCCGCTACCTATTTCGAAAAATCTTTACATCTTCTGATGAAATGGAACATTTCGTGACACATATCTGCACCCCTGACTGGAACGAAGAACAGGATGCAGGCCGTTTGCTGCAGGAAGCAACAGATGAGCTTGTAGAAAAACATCCGGAATATACAGACCAAATACGTGCATTTTACGGACGTTGGGAAGAAATGCTAGGCGGTACATTTAATGAGACAGTGCAAACACTTAAAAAACTAAAAGAATCCGGCCAGTACAAATTATATGCGTTGACCAACTGGTCTGCAGAAACATTTCCTATTGCATTGAGCAGATACGAATTCTTATCCTGGTTTGATGGCATTGTCATGTCTGGAGAAGAAAAAAGTCGTAAACCATTTCCCGAATTCTACAACATCCTTCTTACACGTTATCATATCAATCCTGATAACTCTTTGTTTATTGATGACAATTTGCGCAATGTAAAAGCTGCCAGAGCTTTGGGGATAGCCACTATCCATCTGGAATCACCCAAACAAATCGAAACAGCCCTGCAGGAATATAGCGTTCAAATATAAATATAAACATTCAGGTGCATAATAAGTACAACAGGTCTGGCAAAGTATTTGCCAGACCTGTTGTACTTTCTATGGCTGGACCTATTAACCAGATAGACTGCTACTATAGACATCTTACATAACAAGATAAGTCCACAAATTGGAAAATCTTACATATGTAAGGTAGATCCTACAGCACCAACCAACCCATTGACTAACAAGAAGTTGTTTTTTTAGTAGCTTTTTTTTAGTAAATTCCATGAAAAAAATATCTATTTTTTTGCGTTTTCAGCGTTTACAATACATTAGAAAACCGAATTAAAGAAAAAGGAGTAAGATAGATTTTTCAGATTTTTTTATTAAATCATACATGCGGAGACAGCGCATATGAAATAGTTAGCATTACCACTTAAAGCCAGACAACCATGGGTATTGAAAATGATTATCGGATATTGGGAATTTCACCGGGCGCAGACCAGGCAGAGATCAAACGGGCTTATTGGAAAAAGGCAAAGGCTATCCACCCAGATGTAAACCCGTCAGATAATGCGGATGTAGCTTTTGTGGAAATAAACGATGCGTATGAGCGACTAGTGAATGAGGAAAAGCAGATAATTCCAGAATACTCATTTCTTATGGATTTGCTACGACCAGAAACACATCAGGAGAAAGCCCTACGCTATGCAAAGATGTGGCAGGAGGAGTTTCGAAGGAATAATGAATCATTTAAAAGCTCATGGGCTTATCTGCCTATAAAAATAGTAGCTTATTTTCTGTGGATATTGGGAATTGCCCTAGCTCTTACGTTCGTATTTGGCCCTCCGGCAGTTTCGCTTTTCCATGATGTAGTTACAGGCCTTTATATGGCACCTATCATGTTTATAGGTATTGCCTTTCTATTTGGCTCCTACCAGTTTAAGAAACAAATGAATCGCTATCTGTAACAAGCCTGAAAATAAAAAAGCATCCTCTCAATTACGGATGCTTTTTTATTGCTTGTTGAAAACGAGAGTAGATCATTCCCATTTCAACTCAGTGTCGTTTGTTTCTTCTTCTTCATTGCCCGCAAAACCTTCTCTTTCAAACTGTGAAAAATCAAAGTCAGGCATCAGATCAGTTTTCACATGATCTACTACTTCTTTTAGTGCTTCGATAAATTTATCAAAGTCTTCTTTGTAAAGGAAGATTTTGTGCTTTTCGTACACAAAGCCATCATCCCGAAACCGGCGCTTACTTTCGGTTATGGTGAGGTAGTAGTCATTGCCGCGCGTACTTTTTACATCAAAAAAATACGTTCTTTTTCCGGCTCTCACACGTTTAGAGTACAATTCAGCTTTTTCTCTTTGCTCTTCCACAATCCTTGGGTTTAAAAGTTTAACTATTGAAAATGGTTTTACGGCTACTAAAAAAGTATTTTATGCTCAGAATTGCAAATTTTCTGTAAAACATTCTGTTATTTTTATCCGTATCAGGCTAAAAATCCTGTATAAAAAATGGTGCATTTTCCGCCCAATCTTACAGTAATTCTATAACTTCAGTCACCCAAAGACTAGCTTTATTGAATCTGTTTTTTTATTATTGATTATTGAAAAAAGCAGATTTTGGAAACAAATTACTGGAAAACAAAGTATTAAGGCATAAATACGCTTTGCAGCAATGGTTCACAAAGTGGCTTTTTTCAGAGAAATAGGGAAGATGTTGTACTAAATTTTATTAGTAGTATGGAAAAAAAAACTATGAAAGCGGAATGGATCTTTACATCCATCCAGATTTGTATTCTTACATTTTTAACAATCTTTTTGTTGTTACCACAAAATGTGAAAGCGCAGACCGAAAACGGATACAAAAAGAAAGGGAAAGCTTCTTATTACGCACACAAGTTTCAAGGCCGGCGCACTTCTAATGGAGAGCGTTATCATAATCAAAAACTCACGGCAGCTCACCGGACCCTTCCATTTGGGACTCTTGTAAGAGTCACCAATCTTCGCAATGACAAATCTGTTATCGTCCGAATTAATGATCGTGGTCCTTTTAGCCATGGCCGCCTGATAGATGTCTCATATGTGGCAGCCAAAGAATTAGAGTTAATAGCGGCAGGTACAGCAACTGTCGAAGTTGAAGTAATTGGAATGGGCACACCCGATACAGAACCCAATCCTGATCTTATCGCCCAAACGGTAGAGCCAGTCGTCCCCAGAAAAATAAATCCTTCTACTGCACAAGGCCACAAAACTTACTCTATTCCAGAACCATCTTATTCTTCAGTACAATATGAGCCAGGTAAAACCTATACAATGAAAGGTGCAACTGCTGCCACTAAAGGCTTTGGGGTACAGATAGGCTCTTTTCTACAGGCTGAAAATGCAGTAAATTTTTGCAAAGGGCTGGTTGACAAAGAAATCCATCAAGTTTATATTCTGGTGGAAAAGATCAAAGACAGCAAAAAATTCTGTGTGGTAGCGGGTACGTTCTCTAAGAAAAAAGAAGCAGAAGCTTTTATTGCTTCACTTAAGGAACATGGATTTTCTGATGGATTTGTGAAGAAATATTCTAACTAATACAAAACCTTTTCTGTTTTTTCTATGATAATGTGTAGCTTGGAATTCATTTCCAGGCTTTTTTTGTAAATATCCAAACTGGGATTATGCAAAACTCAAACTGGAAATCGTTTGTATCGTATAACCGAAGACTAAAGATAGCTATATCATGGAATTAAAGCAGATCCGGGAATTTGGGAATATAGAGTTCCTGGCCAAACAGATGGTAGAAGGCTTTATTACTGGATTACATAAATCTCCCTTTCATGGATTTTCAGTGGAATTTGCCGAACATCGCCTTTACAACACAGGTGAAAGTACTCGCCATATCGACTGGAAGGTTTATGCGAAAACAGATAGATTGTTTACCAAACGTTATGAAGAAGAAACCAATTTACGCTGTCAAATTCTACTAGATGTTTCTCCGTCTATGTTTTATCCGCAGGAGAATAAGGGTAAGATTACATTTTCAGTAATGGCAGCAGCCTGCTTTGCCTATCTACTCCAAAAACAGAAAGATGCTGTCAGTATATGTACTTTTGCCGATAAAGTAATTACACATACACCGACTAAGTCCACTCCATCACACATTCATAAGATTTTTCTGTTATTACAGAATCTGTTACAAACAAACAAGCCTACAGGGAGCACTGCTGTGGCAGAAGTATTACATGAGATTGCAGATAAAGTTCCTCGTCGTTCACTTGTCATTATATTTAGCGACATGTTTGACAACATCGCACAGGCTGACAAGATGTTTTCAGCACTACAACATCTGAAACACAATCAGCATGAAGTATTACTTTTTCATGTAACTGACAAAAAAACGGAAGCAGAATTTGAGTTTGAAGATCGCCCTCATGAATTTATTGACCTCGAAAGTGGAGAACATATAAAAGTGCAACCTGCTCAGATCAAAGATTACTATAGGGAATCTATTCGAAGATTCAATACAGAGTTAAAACTAAAATGTGGACAGTATAAGATTGATCTGATAGAAACTGATATCGCAGAAGGATTTGATCATATATTAAAAGAATATCTCGCTAAACGGGCAAAGATGAGATAAGAGATATTCTGTTCTTTTGCATAACCTCGTTTTATATATTTTTAATTTAATTTTCAACCAATTAACACCGACTATGGCAGAAAAAACGTATCTGGAACTTTCCGAATCAGATGGATCACACAAGTTTTATGAAGTTGAAGTAGATGGTACACAAGTAAATATCCGGTATGGCCGCATTGGCACAGACGGCACTAAACAAGCACTAAGCTTTGCAGACGCAACAACAGCTCAAAAAGAAGCTGAAAAAAAGCTAAAAGAAAAACGGAAGAAAGGATACGAAGAGGCTGTACAGGGAGTACGAAAAAAACGCAAAATTACCCGCAGATTTGTAGAGGCAACTCCTACACCACAAACCACATCCACAAGTAGAAGTTCGGGTTCAGGATCACGACAGTCCACAAGCTCATCCTCTCATACCCGGACGCCGATTGCTCCTACTCCAAAGCTTCCTTCCTTATGGAGATTTGCTTCCAATGCGATGGCATTTGGGATTTTTATTAATGAAGGTGCCTGCTGGCTTGGTAATCAGGATGGCCGGGTGTTTAAGCTGTCGCACACAGGAGAAGTATTAGAACAATACAAATTACCTGAAGGTGTAAAGTGTATAGTGGCAGATGACGCCTGGATCTATGCAGGTTGTGATGACGGAAATGTATATGATCTTACAGGTAAATTGCCTCGAATTGCGTATGAGATTAGCGAAGATGTAGATATTTTCTGGCTTGATGTAAATAATGGCTGGCTGGCAGTATCGGACGGTGATGGAAATGCGGCATTATTCGATTATGAAGGTAATGAAAGCTGGCGCAGAAAGGGTAAAGGGAATTCAGCATGGATGATTCGGGCTAACTTTAATGGAGAGGTATTTTATGGTGACTCCACAGGTGTAGCCTGTTATGATGGAGCAGGTAAAGAAACATGGCATACCAAGACAGGGGCGGTATTGTTCGGTTATCAGGATAAATACGTCTTATATGCAGGAACAAGTCAGGCCAATATGGTTTGTCTGAGTAAAACGGGAGAAGTATTGCAGACATTCAAAACAGACGCTTCTGTATACTCCTGTGCTGCTACGGAAGACGGACGTTATGTTTTTGGAGGAGACAATCAGGGGAATGTCTATTGCTTCAATACAGAAGGACAACGACTATGGAAACTTGCTACTAATCTTGGATCTGTTCTTTCTATGCAGCATTTTAAGGATAATCTTTATATAGTAACCACGTTTGGTTATCTGGCCTGTGTGGATGTAAGTGAAGAAGCCATTCAAAAAGCACAAACAGGAGATACTCCTACTCTGACAGATATTAAAGCTCCCGAAGCGGTTGCTGTTGCACAAACCAACCTGCTGGAAGTGGCATCTCAGAATACACAAGGTATACGAGTGCAATGTGTGAAAGAAGCAGGAAAACTACGGGTAAAAGTATTGGACGAAGGATATCACAAAGACTGGTATGTACAGTTTCCAAGAGATATTCGTATTGAAGGAATGCAATACATTGTGGATGAGTTAAAGGAATCTGCACAGGGAGGCTTCTACCGTGTATTGGGTAATATTTTCAAAGTATCCTGATAAATAGTACAGAGTATTTCTATTGACCATAGCATAACTCAGGAAAACATTCTGATTGGTGTTCTGGTCAATAGAATACAAAACCTGTCAGAGCTTATCTGACTATTGTAATCCATTTAATTTTCAGGCTCTTTACTTTTTTCATTTTTTACAAATAGAAGTGTTGTTATTTTTTACTTTCAAACTTGCTTTTATTCTGAAAAGCCATAGTTTTGAGAGCCTTTACCTATCTGTAAGCAGATAGAAATGCTGCTATACCTGCATTAAATCAACCAGAATCTATATTAAAGAATCCGTTTTTATGGCCGAAAACGCAACATCATCAGAAGAAACTCGTCCCAAAAATCGCCAGGAATTATATGAACGCATTCGTTCCGGAGGATCCAGAGAAGAAGTCATATTAAAAGACATGATTCGCCTGGGGTTCTGGCCTAAGAATGAAAATGCACCTTCTGTACCAGAACAGATCATTACCCGTGAGGCCGAGCTCGGTCGTGAAATAAGAGCATTACTCACAGAGCAACGTCGTGTAGAGGACCCGGAGGCTGTACTTAAAGAGATGCGGAAGCAGCGTATGGCTGAATCCAGAAAGAAGCGGGAAGAAACCAAACAACGTCGGGAACTGGAACGTAAAGAAAACGCAGAACGCTGGAAACAACGTAAGGAAAAGGAAATTATCTATGCAGGCCAAGGGGTATCTGAAGGATTAAATCAAACGGAGTCTGATACACAAAGGCTCACTCAAAAAGGCTTACCTGTATTAACAGACACAGCTTCTTTAGCTAATGCTTTAGGAATATCTGTCAACGAGCTCCGTTTCTTATCTTTTTGCAGGACGGTATCCAAACATAATCACTATCGGCGTTTTTATATTGCTAAGAAGACAGGTGGTAAGCGACTCATTTCGGCACCTATGCCACGTCTCAAAAAAGCTCAATACTGGATTTTGCAGCATATCTTCTCAAAAACAGATTGCCATGAAGCCGCACATGGATTTTTACTACAGCGTTCTATAGTTAGCAATGCCCTCCCACATGTAGGTGCAGAAGTAGTCATCAACATGGATTTGAAAGATTTCTTTCCCACTATTACCTATCCACGTGTCAAAGGGGTATTTTTCAAAATGGGTTATTCAGAAGCTGTGGCAACTATACTTGCACTTCTTTGCACAGAGTCAGAGGTAGAGCAGGCAGAGCTGGATGGAGAAACCTGGTATGTTTGTTCCGGTGATCGTTTTCTGCCACAGGGAGCACCCACAAGCCCGTCCATCACTAATGTTCTTTGTCATCGCTTGGATCGCAGATTGCAGGGTCTAGCTCAAAAACTGGGATTTACCTATACCCGCTATGCAGATGACCTTACGTTTTCTGCTTCAGGGGATGGAACTAAAAATGTTAATAAACTCAAAAGCCTTGTTTATCAGATTGTACAGAGCGAAGGATTTCACGTACATCCTGAGAAAGACAAGGTAATGCGTAAAGGTGCAAAAAAAGAGGTAACAGGAATTGTAGTAAATGAGAAACCCAATGTAGACAGAGCTACACTACATAAATTTCGAGCTTTATTGCATAAAATTGAAAAAGAGGGTATAGCAGGAAAAACATGGGGAAAAGGAGGAGACTTGCTTAGTGCAATAGAAGGATATGCCAACTATGTGGCAATGGTAGATGCTGGAAAGGGAAAAACCTTTCAGGATAAAGTAAAAAAGCTCCAGACTATGTATGGATTATCCAAGCCAGCACGTAAATCTTACACTAAAGGAAAATATAGTATTCAACAGTCTGAGCAAGCCGTTAAACAACCTACAGTTTCTGTAAACTCAAAACCAGAGGAAAAGAAGGAGGAATCAAAAGAAAGCGGTTTGAAATCATTGCTAAATAAATTCTGGAAGAAATAACTTTCATTATACTCTGCTTAAAACAGAAACTCCCTAATAAATAGTCTATTAGGGAGTTTCTATTTTTGTATACAACCAGAGGTATTATCCAATCCAGCTTTTTACATCATCTAATGTTGGCATTTTGGCCTCTATTTTTAGTTTCTTTCTCAAACCTCCCAAATCATTAAACAACTTATTAGGATTAGCAGCTTTGAAATCGTTAAATGAGGTAAAAGGCATTTTTAGTAATGCAGGTATCCATTCTTCAGGTACACCTGCCGTACGATAATCTTTATCTGTCGGAGCCGCTATTTTCTGTTCTGGCCGCATCTGAGGGAAGAACAATACTTCCTGAATAGTGGGTTGGTTGGTCATAATCATTGTCAAACGATCTATACCAATACCAATACCTGCTGTTGGAGGCATACCATATTCCAGTGCACGCAGGAAATCTTCATCCAATGCCATCGCTTCTTCATCGCCACGTTCTGCCAGACGCAACTGATCTTCAAAACGTTCGCGCTGATCCAATGGATCATTTAACTCAGAGTAGGCATTACAAATCTCTTTCCCATTACAGATAGCCTCAAAACGCTCTACCAAACCAGGTTTGCTGCGATGTTTTTTCGTCAATGGCGACATCTCAACTGGATAGTCAGTGATAAAGGTTGGCTGGATAAGATTTGGCTCTACTTTTTCTCCAAAGATTTCATCAATCAGTTTTGCCTTTCCCATAGAGCTGTCAACCTCAATTCCTATACTCTGAGCAGTTTCCCGAAGTTGGTCTTCTGTCATGGCAGACACATCAATGCCAGTGTACTCCTGAATGGCTCCAAATAAAGTTAATCTTTTCCATGGACGCTGAAAGTCAATTGTATTCTCACCAACCTGTACCTGAGTCTTTCCATGCAGGTCCATTGCTACTTTTTCCAGCATCTCTTCTGTGGTATCCATCATCCATTGATAATCCTTATACGCCACATAGAACTCTACCTGTGTAAACTCTGGGTTGTGTGTACGGTCCATCCCTTCATTACGGAAATCTTTGGCAAATTCAAATACCCCATCAAAACCACCAACAATCAACCGTTTCAGGTATAGCTCATTGGCAATACGCAGATACAATGGCATATCCAGTGTATTGTGATGTGTACTAAAAGGACGAGCTGTAGCTCCACCATGAATAGGCTGCAGAATAGGCGTCTCTACTTCCAGATAACCCCGATTGGTCAGGAATGTCCGCATGGAGTTGACTAACTGAGATCTTTTCAGGAAAATATCCCGCTTATCCGGATTCACAATAAGATCTACATACCGTTGGCGGTAGCGTAATTCAGGATCTGTAAAGGCATCAAATACTTTTGTCTCCCCATTTTCCTCCACTACACGTGGCATAGGCAAAGGACGTAACGCCTTTGTCAATAATTTAAACTCTGTAACATGAATGGTAATCTCTCCGGTTTGTGTGGTAAATACATACCCATGCACCCCAATGATATCACCTATATCTAATAATTTCTTAAAAACAGTATTATAAAGCGTCTTGTCTTCACCTGGGCATATGTCATCACGACGTATGTATACCTGCATCCGGCCTGTAGCATCCTGAAGTTCAGCAAAAGATGCACTTCCCATGATACGGAAGTTCATGATACGTCCGGCAATGGAAATATTCTTATAGTCAGTCTTACTCCGTTCGTAATTTTCCTGAATATCTCTAATAGAGGCATTTACCTCAAAACTTTCGGCAGGATAAGGGTCAATACCCAGGCTACGTAATTGCTCTAATTTTCCACGCCGAACAACTTCCTGTTCGCTTAATTGCATAAATAATTTATTATTGTTTACTGTGTACCGTTTCTGACGGATATATGATTGGGACCTGTGTTATCGGCTGTTTACAAAAGTATGAATAGTCTAAGCAAAGCGTCTAAAACAGAAATGCAAAGGTAGAACGAAAGCTACGAAAACAAAAGAATACACTATTTAATGCTGAAAATAAGACGCTTCAGTTATCCGTTTTCTAATATAAAATATTACTGTTCAGGCCTACTCGAACAATTACTGACTTTTCCGAAAAAAAAATCAACAACAGTATGCATGCATAACGATTTTTATTATATTTGAACTTGAAATAGTCACAATTACCTTTTAATAGATTGATCACATTTAATCCTGTATACTCTCATGGAAGCTGTCGTAAACAAAACAATCAAAGGTGGTGAGTTTCTTATTAAAGAAACAGAAGCAGGTCAGGTATTTATTCCAGAAGAATTCTCAGAAGAACAACGCATGATTGCACAAACCTGCGAGGATTTTCTGGACAAAGAAATACTCCCTAGGTTAGAAGAGATTGATTCTGCCAAAAGTCCTGAGCTGATGGCCAGTTTAATGGATAAGGCCGGAGAACTAGGATTACTGGGGACATCTATTCCTGAGCAATATGGCGGGTTTGGTATGAATTTCAATACCTCTATGTTGGTTACTGAAAAAATAGGCGCTGGACATTCTTTTGCGGTTGCTTTGTCTGCTCATACAGGTATAGGCACCCTTCCTATTTTATATTATGGTAATGATGCCCAAAAAGCAAAATATTTACCAAAACTAGCTACTGGAGAGTGGAAAGCAGCCTATTGCTTAACAGAACCAGATAGTGGTTCAGATGCCAACTCTGGTAAAACTAAAGCTGTTTTATCTGCTGACGGCAAACATTATATTATTAATGGCCAAAAGATGTGGATTACCAACGGAGGCTTTGCAGAAGTATTCATCGTTTTTGCTAAAATTGACAATGACAAAAACCTGACTGCTTTTATCGTTGAAAAAGGATTTGGAGGTGTCACCATGAATGCACCTGAACATAAAATGGGTATTAAAGGCTCTGATACCCGTCAGATATTCTTCAATGATTGCCATGTACCCATTGAGAATATGCTTTCCTCCCGTGAAAATGGATTTAAAATAGCTGTAAATATCCTCAACATCGGACGGATCAAACTAGCAGCTTCTGCTATTGGTGCTTCTAAGATGACGCTGGACAAAGCCATCAACTATGCCAATGAACGCAAACAATTTGGGGTATCAATTTCGACTTTTGGTGCCATCAAATATAAATTAGGTGAAATGGCTACTCGAATCTATGCTTCTGAATCAGCTTGCTATAGAGCAGGTCAAAACATTGAAGATACAATTGAAGCATTGATTGCCGGTGGTATGTCAGAAGCAGATGCTAAGTTAAAAGGGGTTGAACAGTTTGCTATTGAGTGTGCCATACTGAAAGTACATGGTTCTGAAGTATTAGATTATACGGTAGACGAAGGTGTACAGGTATATGGAGGTATGGGTTACTCTGCGGATGCGCCTATGGATCGTGCATACCGTGATAGCCGCATTAACCGGATTTTTGAAGGTACTAATGAGATCAACCGTCTGTTATCTGTAGATATGATCCTAAAACGGGCGATGAAAGGAGAGCTAGATCTGATGGGACCGGCTATGGCAGTGGCAAAAGAAATCCTGGCAATCCCTGAATTTGGACAGGAAGAAGATGGATTATTTGTTACTGAAAAGAAGTATCTTCATAATATGAAAAAAGCAGTTCTAATGGTTGCAGGTGCAGCTGTACAGAAGTTCATGATGAAACTAGCCGATGAACAGGAAATCATCATGAATATTGCGGATATGCTTATTGAGACCTATGCCTGTGAATCTGTATTATTACGTACAGAAAAACTCATCGGTATTAAAGGAGAAGCTGCTTCTGCATTACAAGTTGATATGACACGTTTGTATATTAATGATGCAGTAGAACGCATCAATGTTGCAGGCAAAAATGCTATTAATTCTTTTGCAGAAGGAGATGAGCAGCGAGGTATGTTAATGGGCTTAAAACGGTTTACAAAAGTTACCCCAATCAATACTAAAGAAACTCGTCGCCGTATTGCCGAGCATCTAATTACAGAGAATAAATATACATTCTGACGTAAAAAAATATCTTAGATTATTATCAGAAACCTCTGCCAAAAGCAGAGGTTTTTGCATTATCTCACACTATTATTTTTAACATCTACCCTTAATTTTTCTATCAAAAGAGGCACCGTTAACATTTTGTGGAACAAATTTATTCTTGTGAAAAGATTTCTACATTTTGGGGAGCAGGCATGATTTTTATATATAAATGTTTACAATATCCCGAAAAAAATCACCCAATATTATATCAATTTTCAAGCGAAAAAAGCAAAACCAACTGCTGTCGTTTTTTTAGTGCAAAAATATAAAGCGTTGTAAGTCAATAAAATTAACAGCTTTTAAAGGTAACCAGGCTGAAAACGCAAATCTTACATACCTACAAAAATGATACTGTAAAAGGCTGATAACCTACTTGTTAATTCCTCCGTATTCTCCTTCAGTTTTGGAACAGGATGAAAAGATACGTGCACATGTCTCTCTCCGAACTACTTCCGAAACGTAAAACCACAGTCTGAATAATTCACTCACCAGTGATTAACTCTAAAGTTTAATGCCAGGTTAATCACCCAAAAAATTAACAGCTATGTTTACGTTTACGATCCGGGCCAGAAAAAAATTAAAATATGCATTGGCCGTTGCAATCACCAGTATTTTATCTATACCCACATTTGCCACAGATTACTATGTAAGTACGTCGGGAAGCGACAGTAACGATGGGTCTCAATCCAGACCCTGGAGAACCATCGCTAAAGCTGCTCAGACTGTACCCTCTGGTTCTCACATGATCTATGTGGCGGCTGGTA
>JASJOS010000010.1 GCA_030068525.1 Xanthocytophaga flava | reverse complement strand
AAAATTGTCAGGTGCAAAACCAGCCCTGGAATTTCCCACAATTCACAGCCTTGGTAGTAGCAATTAAAAAAAATAATTAATTCAAATTTTCTATCTCAAACCTGTTTGAAAACAGGGGAGCCGACAACAGGTCTCACAGCCAGTCTGGCTAGCCTATGGTGGCATGACCTTACAGTAAGTGCAGGGGCATCTGGGGCGATATTTGGGATGTATGGCGTATTTCTGGCCATGCTCACCACTAATCTCATAGAAAAAGAAAGCCGGCAATCCTTGTTGGGTAGCATATCTGTTTTTGTTATTTACAACCTTGTGGGAGGGCTCCGTGGCGGGATAGACAATGCTGCCCATATTGGTGGTCTGGTTGGTGGAATTGTAATTGGATATGCACTTTCTCCTAGTCTTCTCAAACCTACTCAGAAACAATTAAATGCACTCTCTCTTGGAGGAATAACGTTATTGATCATTCTATTTTCGTTTGTTGTCTATACCTATATCCCAAATCCTATTGGTGAATATGATACCCGTATGCAAAATTTCTATGACCGCCAGGCAGTAGCCCTCAGGGTATATGAGATGCCAGAAAGTACCCCCAGAGATCAATTACTTATTTCTGTGAGAGACACTGGACTTGTATACTGGAAGCAGAACCTGCAACTGGTAAAAGAAGTGGACAAACTAAACCTTCCAGAAAGTTTCCATGCTAAAAACCAAAAACTGATTCAGTATTGTGATCTCCGAATCAAAAGTTATGAATTGATGTACAAGGCACTTCTGGAAAATACAGATGCGTATGAAAGTCAATTAGATACTTACTATAAGAAACTTGCAACAGTTCTTGAAGATATTAATGGCAAACCTGCAAAGTAAGGATACTCAAAATGCTCTATACCAATTGGGATTTTCTCTTAACTATTTTATTATATACTAGTTTTCCTAATTGTACAGACGGCAACTCTAGATATACATACATAGATCTGGCAATTAGGAAGAAGATAATAAATATAAGGATATAATCCAAAGATGAAATGAGAAAAGAAACCCCTCCTGCATTAAACATATTGAAAAATCTAATTAAAACTTTCAAATAAGGTTGGTGAATTAGATAGATACTATAACTACACAATCCTATATTCACTAATAGTCTTCCTGGGAAACTTATTTTTGGGGGATTGTATAAATACCATTCGATAGTCATTATGAAGAGGAATGATACATACAAACCAATCAGATATATTGTAAAAAAGCTAAAACATCTTCCTACAAAAAATGAGCCCCACATAAGGATTAACCCAACTGTATTGATACGAAACATTCTCTTATTTGTATAATATTTCTCTGCTAAAAAAGCACCGAGAATCCACACAATCCAGAATCTAAAAACAGATAATTCGATCGCAGGCTGTTTCAACACAGGAAACAGGATTTGGAATATTGATAATAAGATAGAAACAAATAATGCTATTATACAGGTAGCAGATAAACCCACTTTTTTTCTAAGAAATAAAAATAGAGGATACAGAAGGTAAAGCTGAAATTCAAGTGCTAAACTCCAAAAAGAAGGATTTATGGACTGAGTAAAATCATTACTCAAGTTATGTAAAAGAAATAGGTGGCTAAGAAAATCCCAAACACCTTTAGATGTACTTAATATATTACCAGTAGCAAACGAAAAAACAAATAAACAAATCAAATAAGGCGGATAAATACGCCAGAATCGTCTATTAATAAAATCTCCAAAATTTAGCTTGTCTGTATTTTTTTTTAAATATGAGTAGTGAATCAAAAAACCGCTTATAATCAAAAACAAATGAACCCCAGCCCATCCATAGGATAATGGAAAAAAAGTTAAAAACACTAAATAAGCAGAAGAACCTTTTATAGTTAGAATTCCATTTTCATAAGTATTAATCATTATACCTGATGTAAATACGCTACCAAGAACATGATAAGAAAATACGAGGATAATAGCAATCCCCCGTAAAACATCAAACTTGATTAAATGCTCTTCTTTCAATGGTTAAATTTCTTTAAATAATAATAGTTAATTTAAAGATGTCAAGTACAAAACCTAACATCAACCCACTTATTTATAAAGTCATCTTACATATCTATACAGAAATAAAATCCTAGATTTTAAAGCGCTACTATTTATCCTATGGGCAATTCGTAGCTATAAATATCCTTTTATGGCTTCATAAAATTATTTTAGACAACTTCTATGTGATACAAAGCAAATAATATTTTATCGACGAAACAATTACTTCGCATTTTTTATATTACTTAGCTCATTGGATTATTCTAATAGTACAATATTTGACATTTCTATATTTACACAGCAAGAGTCAAAATAACTACTAACCGTTTCTTGTACTAAACAGTACATTAATTATTCTCACTCATTAGTCAAAACAATGGCAGGCAGTCTAAATGTATTTGATACAAAAGCTGTAATAGACAAACCAATATTAATATCCTTGATTAACACGATTTAAAGTTGTTGGTATAAGTATTTATACAGATATTTTTATTCATTTTTAACACATGGACCTATGAGAATAGCTATCATTGGAGCCTCCGGATTTGTTGGCTCTCACCTGCTAACAGAAGCCCTGCAACGGGATCACTATGTAACAGCCATTGTACGACATCCGGAAAAAATCACAACACACCATCCACATCTGATTGTAAAAGCATGTGACATTATGAATACAGAGGCGTTAGTGCCTTTACTAGCAGACAATGATGCCGTGCTGAGCGCCTATAATCCAGGCTGGACCAATCCTACTATCTACGACGATTTTCTAAAAGGCTCCAAATCTATTCAGGAAGCTACCAAAAAAGCAGGCGTTAAACGTCTTCTTACAATAGGTGGTGCAGGTAGCCTATATGTAGCACCGGATACGCAACTGATTGATACCCCTCAATTCCCGGCTGAGTGGAAGCCAGGTGCGTTGGCGGCAAGAGATTACCTGAATATCATCAAAGAAGAAAAAGATATTGAATGGACATTCTTAAGTCCGGCAATAGAAATGCATGCAGGTACTTCTGGTAAACGTACAGGTCAATACCGCACCGGAACAGACAACCCCGTATTTGATGCGAATGGAACAAGCCGTATTTCTGCAGAAGATCTGGCAGTAGCATTGATTGATGAACTGGAAAATAAACAATTTCCCAAACAACGTTTTACAGTAGCTTATTAAAGCTACTGTAAAATGCTTAACAGCCTCAATGGTTCGCGTAACAAACACTTCTTACTGATTAGTATTGATATGTGTTTGCATCTTCTCTCAAAAAGTTGTTTCTTGGATTATGTTTATGGCATAAAAACCACAAATCATGATAACAACAGCTATTCCTGAAGTTCCACAACATCTATTTTACGAACATGGCCAGATGTCAGTGCTATCTTCTGACTTAACTGAGGAAATCAAGACTTTGGCGCTACCTTATGGGAAGGCAGATGTAAAACACTGGCAGTGGGATGATATAGCTATTCATTACACCAAGCACTACTTTGATGATTATTTCTTTTTTGAAAAGAAAAATAATGACAACAAAGTGTGCCTGGAATTTAATATGAAAGGAAGCTACCTGATCCGGCATGCAGGTCAGATCTATAATATCAAAGGGTCTCAGCATAATATAATTTACACTCCTCAGGTTCACAATACATTCCAGAATGGAGATTTGATTGGAGAAACCTTTAAAATACATTTTTCTCCAGAACGATTTCTGAGCATTGCAGAAGACGGAAATGATATACTCAAACGCTTTGCAGATCGAATGATGGAAGGAAATCCTGTTGTATTATCGCCTAATTCACAATCGATTACACCAGAACTAAAAAAAAATATCCAGGATATTTTGCACTGTCGTTATACAGGTGGACTCAAAAAACTATTTATACTTTCCAAAAGCATCGAGATTCTGGTTCTGCAGGCAGAATCCTATGACAAAGCAGAACAACAATCCCGACACACTATTTATTGTAAAAATATCCAAGAGAAAGATCAAATTCATTATGCCCGTACATATATGGAACAGCATATGGATACGCCACCCAGCCTCTCAGAACTAGCCAGGATTGTAGGTCTTAATGAATACAAGCTAAAACGAGGATTCAAGGAAATTTATCAGACAACTATTTTTGGATATCTGGCGGATCACCGATTGCTTCAAGCCAAACAATTACTACTGGATACTGCTAAAAAAGCCAGTGAAATTGCTTATGAATTAGGATATTCTTCTCCTCAGCATTTTAATAATGCCTTCCGCAAAAAATTTGGCATTACCCCACAGAAACTACGAAATAAATAATTGATTCAGGACTATATTGAATAGCACTTTCTCTAGTCCATCAAAATACTAGTATCCTATCCAAAGAAGACCTTATACTAACATAAGATACGCTCCTGCATATATTAGTTTTTATCCGTTTGGTGCAATCTCAAACTCATACTCCGAGGTATTTTTGCATTATAATCAAACAATAATAAACCATGACACAAGCCACAACAGTTCAGAAATCAATTCTGATCAATGCACCAACTGCCAAGGTATGGCACGCCATTACAGATCCGGCAATGATCAAACAACTTTTCTTCGGTACAACAGTTGAATCTGAATGGAAAGTCGGAGGACCCATTGTTTATCATGGCGAATGGGAGGGAAATTCATATATTGATAAAGGTACTATCCTACAACTAGAACCAGAGAAAAGATTTCAGCATACTTATTGGAGTTCTGTTTCAGGAACAACAGATGCTCCAGAGAATTACGCTACGATCACCTATGAAATTACACAAGAAGGAAATCAAAGTCGGCTTGCAATAACCCAGGATAATGTAATCTCTGAAAAAACAGGAGATGGCTGGCAGCAGCTATTGGAAAATATGAAAAAGATACTAGAGACAAATTCGTAATGTTAGTATATTCGTTTTCATCAGATGATCTGTTCAATAAAATACACCATCAGAAATTACCTATGAAAACGTTTTATGCAGAAGACCGGACTCAATGGAGAACATGGCTGGAAACCCATTACCAGTTAGAGAAAGAGATCTATTTGGTTTTTTATAAGAAAGGTACAGGCAAGCCTACTCTATCTTATGATGAATCGGTTGAAGAAGCACTTTGTTTTGGCTGGATTGATGGTGTACGTAAAACGCTGGATGAACAAAGTTATACTCTTCGGTTTACACCGCGACGTTTGGGTAGTATCTGGTCATTGGTCAATCGTAACCGATGTGAAAAGTTGATTGCAGATGGTAAAATGACAGAGGCTGGAATAAAGTTTATTGAAGATGCAAAAAAAACAGGGCAATGGGACGCTGCTTATAGCTTAAAAGCAGAAACTGCTCTTCCATCTGATCTTCAGGAAGCATTACAGGCTTCTCCCAAGGCATGGGAGTTCTTCCAAAAGCTAAGCAACTCCAACAAGTTTACCTACGTCCGCCATATGGATCTCAAAAGTCCTGAATTGCGAAAGGTGCGTATCCAGAAAATAGTAGAGCTATGTGAAGCTAATATTAAACCTTATGTGGATGGTAAACCCTCTGTCAGAAATCAGTAAAACCCAGGTCTTATTTTCCTTATCTCAGACCTATTACTAACAGAATCTGAGATAAGGAAACTCTAAAAAGCTATCTTTGCATAGCAATGGCTTCCACTTTTTCAATCCACCGATTACGTTGCTGTGGTGTAAGCTTCCTAATTTGATCGATGGTGACTACTTTGGTTTTATTTATCCCACAGAAAGCCAGTATACCTTGTTTCATTATCCAATGTCCGGCATTTTTCATCCACCATCGATAATACCATTTAGGACTATCCATAGTGACCAGTAAGGTAGCAGTTTTGTGTTTCAGCAATTTCTCAGGTAGGGGCTTATCTGATTCATACTTAAAAGCAAAGCCAGGCACAAATACTCTATCAATAAAACCTTTCAGCAAAGCAGGCATTGTCCACCACCAAGTTGGGTATACAAATACAATGTGATCACTCCATGTAATTAGTTCCTGCGCCCGAAGCAAATCCGGTTCCAGTAGATTTCCAGAATATCCTTCTTTTAGGCTTACATCAAAATGTAGTTCATACAGATGCAATAGATGGGCTTCACTATTTCTTTTTTGTGCTCCACTATAATAGGCAGCAGCTAATTGTGAACAATAGCTATTTTTATTGGGATGGCCATTGATAATAAGTGTCTTCATATATTGATTATTCTTGATATGAAGGCAAAAGTAGAGGCAGACCAAAAGGTATCTTTTGACAAAAGTCAAAAAGTAATTTGAGTCAGCCGCTTTCTAATACGACTTAGTGTTTCCTGTGTAATACCCAGATAAGAGGCAATATATCCCAACTGTGCCTTCTGCAAAATAACAGGATGTGCATTCTGAATCAGTAACTCATAGCGTTTACCTGCAGGAAGCATCTGAAGAATATAGTTTCGTTCTTCCATACAGGCATAAGCTTCTTCTATAACTTTTCTGTAGATAGATTCCCACTTAGGCAAATGCTTAAACAAGTCTTGTACATCTTTATACTCTATCACCAGCAATTGACTATCTGTTAAAGCTCTAATATTCTCAAAGGAGGGATGTTGATTCCTAAAACTTGGAAATGAGACTACAAATGAATCATTATAGCCAAAATGGGTAGTAACTTCACTACCACCTTCATTCAAACTATAAGTTCTGAGCAAACCTGTACACACAAAACTCAAAGAATGACACATCTGTCCTTGTTTCAACAGAAAATCAGATTTTACAATAGCCTTATAGGAGAATTTTGCTTTTATAAATTCCCATTCTTCTTCTGTTAACGACTCATGTCGTACTAACTCCGTTTTTAGCTGTTCATATAAATCATCCATTGGACTGAACTATTTAATCTATTATCCTATAAATAAACGCAAAAAGCATTATGAATAAACATAATACCTTTTTGCGTTTATTATTGTGATCTAACTTCAGGGTCTCTTCAGTAATTCTTCCAGGGAATATACTTCACCATTCTTAATTACAGTCTCCACATTCCAGGCATCCCGGATTTGTGAGAGGGGATCACCTGTTACTATGATCAGATCTGCAAGCTTGCCAGGCTCTACCGATCCCAGATCCTTACTAACTCCTACAGCTTCTGCTGCCCATAAAGTGGCTGATCGAAGTGCTTCAAATGGGGTAACACCCCCATCTACCCAGCATTGTAGTTCGGTATGTAAGCTGGTACCATAGGGGACAAAAGGGCTATCTGTTCCGGTTGTCACATGGGCACCAGCCGCAATCAGGCGCTTTACAGTACTCTGGAGGCTGGCAAAATTTGTCAGGAAACCGGGATACAATTTAGCAATCTGTCCTGTACTAGCTTTCATACTGGCAGTGAATTCAGGAGAATAAAAGGTTGTATACTGACGATTCTCATATAGTGCAGGATATTTGGTCGCCATAGCATGAAAACCACCTTGCAAAGCAGCTGTAGGGGTAATATTCATTTCTGACTTTGCTAATAGTTCAATTACATCCTGATAAGTACGATTTACAGCTGAGATCTTAGGGGAGTATCCTCTGCGGCTAGTTCCGCCGATATGCTCCACTGCATCAACAGCATAGCCCATTGCCGGATAAATTTCATGGGACGAAACCGGAATCCCATGTGCATGTGCAAAGGTTGTGATCCGTTGCTGCATCAAATCAGGCATACGTACATAGGTTTTAATCAGATCATATTCTAAACGAATAGATCTCTTTAATTCCAGTTCCAGATGAGCTTCCGAATGAATGCTGGTAGCTAAGCCGTAATAGATACGGCTGCCATCCGTAAGCCCTCCTGTAAAAAATTGTCGGGGACCTTTTCGTACGCCACTTGCCCACGATTCTTTTCTTTCCAATGCATCATAAGGATCTGCTCCAGGTTCTCGTATAGAGGTAATGCCATACGATAACCAAAGTCGGCCCTGCTTCTCTCCCGTCATGGCATATTGATGAGTATGCATCTCAAATAACCCAGGAATTACCGTTTTGTCAGATGCATCAATTACCTTCCCTGTTTGCCCTGTCTTATGGGGAACTATTTCTTTAATTCGATTGCCTTCAATCACAATGTCTACATCTTTCTGATAAGTAGCAGAAAGCCCATTAAATAACTGCCCGGCATGAACTACAACACGTTCTGAAGGCTGTTTATACTGCCAGGTAAGATGCATAGGAATAACCTCTATTTTTCCATCTGTAACAGATACCTGTTTCAGTGTATCAGTCGCCAGAAAAACAATACGCTGAGAGTCACCTGTCCAGCTAGGTACTTCTGCCAATTCATTAGTCAGACGCTTAGGAGGCCCGATCAGATTTCCGGATAGATCTACAGGTACCATCCATAACAGCCCATCCAGTATATAAGCCATTTTACTCCCATCAGGAGACCATACAGGACCATTCTTTCCCCGCATCGCCAATGTATTGTCAGGTACAGGTGAAACATACCGATCAGGCTTTCCATCCAGAGATACCAGCAAAATCTCACTAACTCCTTCACGATACCGGGATGAATACACCTGTAATGATGAAATAGCAATCGTCTTATTATCAGCAGACCAGCTTGGCTGACTGGGAACGAACAATGACTCATGTACTTTATAAATCTTTCCAGAAGATAAATTGATCAGACTCAATGTCCCTCTCCCCCATGCATTGCGTGGATCGCCTTGATAAAAGGCAATTTTAGTACCATCCGGCGACCAGGCAGGAAAGTTGAGATCATCTGGTAAATCAGCCAAGCAACTATCTTTTCCAGTTTTCAGATTACGTATCCAAAGATCCATACCTCCATTCCGGTCAGAGACATATACCAGGCGTGAACCATCCGGCGACCAGGCAGGATCAACATCCAGGTAAGGATCATGGGTAATTGCTATAGGTTCAGCCTTTCCGTTTTCTAATATCCAGATATCACTTAATGCAGCAAAGGCAATCCTTCGCCCATCAGGTGATACCACAGGGCCTTTGATACCTTTAACGGCCATAGGACCATGATTATCAAGACTATATCTTTTACGAGCATAGCTTCGTTTTGGTATGGTTACAATTGCTTTAAAAGGAATACTCTTAAAGCCTTTTTTCCCTACTTTCCTTCGTTTGATTTGTCCATCTGCACTATACAAAAACTCATCGGCAGATAACCACTCAGCTCGAAAAGGAAAAACATCCTCCTGTGGATCACTCAAGATAAGTTTATTACCATCAGATACACGAATCTGTTCCAGAAAGCTGCCTTGCGCAGAAAAGGCATTATAGGATATATGTGTATCTGTACTATTCCAGGCAGGTGCAGATAACTTTCCATCTACCTTAGAAACCAAATTCTCTTTTCCATTATCCTCTCTCACATAAACACCAGGACCTGTACTACGTTCAGAGACAAATACTATACGTGTACCTTCAGCATTATAGGCTGGACAGTAATCATTTGCGATATCAGTTGTAAGTTGTATTATCTTACCTGATTGCATATCCAGTTGCCAGATATCATAATTGTCGGCTCTGTCAGAAGAAAAGACCAGACTCTTTCCGTCTGGCGCCCAATGAGGTTCACGATCATCATACACACCAAATGTTTGTTGCTTCAATCCACTTCCATCTTTCTTTACTGTCCAGATGTGGTAAGTTCCATCCCGAAACGACTGAAAAGCAATCTGACTTCCATCCGGAGACCAGGCTGGCTGGCGATTATCACCAAAAGCATCTGTAACCGGATGTGCTTCGCCTCCTGTTACAGATAGTACCCAGATGGTTCCCTGAACATCCAATGCCAGCCATTTTCGATCTGGAGATATACTTATCGCCATATTAGTTCCCTCAGTAAGGGTAACTTTTAGCGAATCAGCAAATGAGGTGGGATTATTGGCAAAAGATGGGTCTGGTGTGTAACACAGTAGAAGTGATCCAAGGATTACACAAACCCATAGTGGTAGTTTAATTGAAAACGTCATAGGAAGTATGGTAGGAAGTGTTGAATAGTAAAATTAAACCTTCCACACTAACATCAAAATATTTTACGGCATAACAGCAAAAAATCAGCATTATATTTCGCAATGCATATATATCCCACACATATAATCAAAAAAAAACTATAAAATCATAATTCGATTTCTCTAACACTATATAAAAAAAGCCGGACTCAGTAACTGAATCCGACTTTTAGCGCCAATCCAAAATATATATTTGTTAGTTTGCAGTCACAGAAAAACTGTTTGTAGTATAATTAAGTCCTCCATTGGATGAGGTGATCTCATACCCAAACTGCACATTGCCAACAGTAATATCACCTATCCATCCTTTACTTTTAATCCAGTTCAGTATAGCTTTAATGTCTACCGTTGCATTATTTGTTTTAGTAGTAGCCAAAAAAGAGAAAACTTCGTTCGAGCCATTATTTCCCCGAAATACATTCCAGGTACGTCCTCCTACATTCACATTAGTAAATACAGGAACGGCATCGCCTGCTGCACTCCAATTATAGGAGATAGGTTTTACGTTACCACTACCGCTGGATGTTCCTGTATAGTTCATCCATAACATAATCTCGTACGCATTAGCACTATCCCAAATATCATAGGCAGACTCCCAGGCACCACCACTTGGTGTAGTAGCACTGAATGTACTGGAACAGGTAGATAACGCACTCAATTTTTTGCCAACATATTTGGTAGCGTTAGGATACGATTTAATACCTCCTGTGTTGGGATGGTTTGCCCATACACCCCAATTGCTGTACGAATTAGCCCAGATTGTTTGTGCACCAGCTCCACTTCCCCAGATATTATTGTATAACGTGTATCCACCATTGGTCCATGTAGCCCATTGAGCAGAAGATGACCAGTTGGCTTTTACTTCGGATTTCACAGAAACACTTGCGTCTTTCTGACACCCGCTTAGTACACCAGCCAAAACAAATACTAATAAAATTCTTTTCATAAAATAGATTGATAGTAGTGAAAGAGGATTATTATTACCGAAGTTGTTTTGTATGGTGAGAAACTACTAGTAATACCTAGTATTTTATTGCACAAATTTTTTGTTTTTTTGTACTATTTACATCAGTAGAATACCCCAAAAAGAAAATTCAGGGAAAACCCTGATACAGTTTGTTCTGACTAATTATCCTATGCATATGTCTATTGGCAAAATAGTGTACTCTTTTTCTTTGACTATTTTATTCTCTTTTCAGGGAATGAGTCAGATTAAGCCATTCCGAACACTATATGATAGTACTAGTCAATTAACCATTTATCTATACCAGAAAACAGACACTGTCTTTCAAAAGAAGACTAAGCAGAAAATAGTACAGTCAGATACGTTATGTACCTATTCTTCGCCGGAAACTTCCCAACAACGTTTACTGGGAGTCCATATGAGATACGCATATGGATCTAAAACACTTCATGGTATCTGTAACCTGCCATTACTGATTCAAACCTCATTATTTAAAAAGGAGATCGATACTCTGGAAAAGAAAGACAACTTCTTTCAGACTCAAAAACCTTATACTATCCCAACAATAACAGATATACAACTCTGGCAATATTTCCTTAAACCGATCAGCGACTGCGAGGGTGGCTTATTCAGAGGTTTGAATACATACGACCCTGTAGGCTTCTCTTTTGGTTTTTTACAGTTTGCAGCCAATGGTCGTGGTAAAGACAGTGCATTTGCAGAATATTTCAGGCAAGTACTTATTTCACCTAAGGGGCATGCCCTTTTTCCCAATCTTACTATTACAGATAAATACAGACAGTTCAGGGATACGGTTTCCAGAAGAATGTACCGAACATCAGATTTTATGCCTCGCCCAAATGAAGCTCGCCCTCATCCACTTCGCCAGCTTCTCAATCCAGACTCTAGCCGAATTGATGATAAGGAACTTATCAATGCAGCCAAATTTCTTTATCTGGTAGATTCTGACACATCCTTCAGAACAATACAGGTGCGATTAGCTATAAAGTGGGCTAAACAAATCTTAAACAGCTATTGGAGTAAGAGTCAGGAAGCAGGTTTCTCAGCATTAGATATAAATGGGCAATCCTTCAAAGTATGTATAGTCTTAGTAGATCTGATTCATCATGGAAGGGCACGATTTGAAGATATACAGAAAGTATTATCCCAACCCCAAGCGAATGAACAAACAATGATCAATAAATTACTGGCATTGGATACTAATGGATCTGGAAAACGAGCGAAGGAATTGAAACTAGCATTACAGAAATTAAATATGCCTGCTATTACAGGTCTGGTATGTATCCGAAAAGAAGGTGACTGGGTATTTGAAAAGAAAAAGTAGAAAGCCTAGCGACTGCCAAATTCCTGCACCCAATAAGTCTCGTATCTACCCGCACCCATTTCAGTATACAATGTATCCATCATGGTTTTACAGTGACTTTCGCTTACTTTCCAGTCATCTATTACCCTCTGCATAGAAGAATATCCCCGGGCGATATTTTCACCAATATATAATCCGGAATAACCAACCTGCTGAGCCCGTTGAATAGGAGAAGTACCTTCAGGAGAGACATGATCGAAATACTCTCTTTTAGTCATGTCGGTAGCATGATTATGTGCAGCAATCGCTAGTGTATCATTCCATGTTAGCTCCTTTGCAGGAGGTATCCAGTCAGACCCACATTGACATCCGGCAGTACGTATTGTGTTTACCAGAGTCAGCATACTACGCATATCCTCTACATCCTTCTCTTCTTTCTGGCATCCCACTATAAAAAATGAAGTCAGAACAAAACCCGAAATCAGATAGGTATAGATACGCATCTTATTTGCCACGAACATGTCTATACAAAAACTCCCCGAAAACAGATTTCCAGGGAGTTAAATTCTTAGCGACTAAAATCATCCTGTACTCTCACAATATCCGACTCATCAGATGGATGGTCAGCATTTGTATGTTGCCATATCTCTGCTACTACTCCCCACTTATCCAATCCAATCAACCGATGGCGTTCTCCCTGCTTAAGAGTTATCAGTTCACCATTCTGGTATGTTTTAGGCTCGGTTTGCTCATCGGTATCACTTTGAGCAACGGCTATAGGGCCATCTACTACACGCCATACTTCCGCACGGCGGAAATGATATTGCCAGGATAAACGTTTCTGAGGTCCTACTACCAGAATCTTGGGACTTAACCGTGCTCCTTGCAAAAGGCTGTTAGCAGGCAGAGAAGGAAAATAGGTTTCAATAAATTTTTGAGTCTGGGATTCATCTATTACAAAAAAGCCACCCCATGGACGGGTAAAATCAGAAGAGGCAATAGTGAAGCCCTTTTCTGAAAGTTGTTGGGCTATTTTTGAAAAGATTTCATTTGTCATGGCGTAAGGATAATTATATGATAAATAACGATATACAAAGTTCAACGTCGCAAAAGTATAAAAATAGCAATGCTTTCTATTTTACACGGCTCATTTTTTTAAGCGATCTTAAAAGTTCAAAGGATCAAAGTGCTTAAAATGGCCATTCATTCGAATCCGTTCTTTTGTAGCCTCCATATTTTCCATTACAGGGATAGTTTTTTCCAGATGCTTCAACAAATAGCGTTGCCGGTCCTTTTCTGAAGTTATTTTTAATAACTCATATTCGCTCTCTACAGAGAGTCCTACCTTATGTGCTATCTGATATGAGAAATAGTCATAATCGGTGATACGTAATTTTAATTCGGCCTGTAGCAACTTATACAATATTTTGACCTTAGACATTAGTTCTGCTACCAATTCAGATTGAGGATCGCCCCAAATTGTTAATATTTCTACATCACCAGCAGCATATAATTTACCTTTGGTAGGGTTCTCAAAACGTTGAATTTTAAATACTTCTAGCCCTTCTGTTTCAATATCCATTTTCCCATCATCATAGCGTTGGCGCAGATTGGCCACACGCATTTCAGTACCATATTGTTGAATCTGATTATTGATAAATGCAGGTATACCAAATGTAGTATCATTCTCCAGACACTCATTGATTAGTTGTTGATATCGTGGCTCAAAAATATGCAGGTTTATCCTTTCGTGAGGATAAGCTACCAAGGTAAGCGGAAATAATGGAAGGAATTTTGTTTTCATCATATTCTAGTTCGGAGGCAACAGGTCATCAAAAAGATTATCTCATCAAAGCCGATCTTAGCCTGTTTACAAAGAGTCTCACGATATCTGATTTTACTCGTTTACTGGCTGGCTTTTTCTACGCGAATTCCAACACTCATAACCTCTGGAAGTGGATCTTTCCGCATATACTGTTTGATTTTAAATGTATATGCACCCTTTTGTGGAAACTTAAATTTAGTAAGCGAGATAACCTGATTATCAAATATATCCCCCAAACCTTCACCAAGAGGCTTACCTGTCTGTGTATCCATCAATAGTAACTCCTGTAGTTGAGATGACAACTGTTTTCCGCTGGCATCTGTCAAATAGTAGGTTACAAACAGGTTGTAATAAGGATATGAGACAGAATTACGAATATTATAATAGATATTATAGGGAATAGATGGATCTTCGATAGTAAAAGTAAAGGTTTGTACGCTATCAATAAACCATTGATTTTCAGGAATATCATGATATTGCTCATATACCCGTTCTGTATCACAGGCCCAGCAAAGTCCGAGTAAAACAATTCCGAAAATCTGTATCAGCCTTTTTCTTATAGTAATCAGAGAGTGAGATAATATCATGTGTATACTTGGTGTTAGAGTCGTGTAAGAGATAAGAATCCAGCAAATCAATACTACACAACCTGTGCTATATTGATCTGCTGGATTTATTTTCGCTAAATTTTTCTCAGAAAGATCAGTTTACAAAATAGAAAAGCTTAACGGCGCTTCTTCTTAAATTTCTTTTTATCTTTTTCTTTATCATTCAACCGCTTATCCAGTTTGGCCAGATCACTATTGATAGGAGTTGCTTCTATTATCGCCAGTTCATTTTCGAATAATGATTCAGGTGTAATACCATTCCGGTTCATAATCAGAATCTCATTAACACGTTCTACACCCAATGGATGCCAGGTCGTTTCTTCATGATATCCAAACCAAAGAATCTTCTTAAAAATGTCGGTCTTCTGTAAATAAGCATGGCCCTTTTTAGTTTTCAGAGGCTCTTCTATCGTAGGAATTCCCTGCAAAGCTTCCATATAAGTCTCCAGCTCATAGTTAAGGCAACACTTTAACCTTCCGCATTGTCCGGAAAGTTTTGTTGGATTAAGCGAAAGATTTTGGTATCGGGCAGCAACTGTAGATACAGCTTTGAAATCATTCAACCAGGTGGAACAACATAATTCCCGACCACAGGAACCTATGCCTCCCAGTCTGCCAGCTTCCTGACGCAAACTAATCTGGCGCATCTCTACCCGTACTTTAAATTCTGCAGCCAGAATCTTAATCAGTTCTCTGAAATCAACCCGATCATCTGCTGAGTAGAAAAATGTAGCCTTGGTATTATCGGATTGATATTCTACATCTGAGAGTTTCATTTGCAGATTCAAGTCACGAATAATCTCACGAGTACGAAACATTGTAGGCAATTCCCGAGCTTTTGTCTGTTCATGCTTTTCAATGTCTTTTTCTGTTGCGATCCGATAGATCTGTCTGATTTCTTCATTATCCTGCACACCTTTCTTTTTCATTTGCAGACGAACCAAATCGCCTTGCAATGAAACTATCCCCAGGTGATGTCCTCCTGGTACCTCTACAATTACCTGATCTCCTGTAAATAGTTCCAGATAATTTGAGTTACGAAAAAACTCTTTCCGTCCTCCTTTAAAGCGTATTTCTACAATATTAAAACGCTGTTCCAAAGGAATATCCATATTCCCCAGCCAGTCAAAAACATTCATCTTATTGCAACCACCTGTCTCGCAGCCGGTTGCTCCAGTTCCATTAGAAGCTGTGCTACACCCTGTACATGCCATATTATTTTATATAAAATCGGCTTTCGCCTACGTGAAAAAAATTCTGAAGGCTTTACTCAAAAACCAGGTCCCATCCAACTACCGAAAAGATTAACGTATTTAGAAGAGAAATACTCTTCATCCTTTCTGTTGTTTCCTGATTCTGAATTTACACTTCAAAATCAAATTTACTTACTTATCTTCAATAAATCCAATCCTATATCTTTGCGATAATATTTTCCCTCCCATTGTATCCGTTCTGCAGCCTGATTAGACTTAGCCAATGCCTGACGGATATCTGCTCCATATGCTGTTAACGCCATTACACGTCCTCCATCTGTTACCACACGATTGTCAGGAGTTAGTTTTGTGCCTGCATGAAATACCAGTACATTCTCCACTTTTCCGGTATCTGAGATAACCTTTCCTTTTTCATAGTCTCCCGGATAGCCTCCGGAAACAAGCATTACTGTAGTAGCAATACGAGGCACAAACTGAATTCGTTTTTCAGACAGTGTACCATTAGCAGTAGCGACTAATAACTCAACTAAGTCTGACTGAATACGAGGGATTACTACTTCTGTTTCAGGATCACCCATACGTGCATTATACTCAATTACATAAGGTTCTCCATCTACATTTATTAATCCAAAGAATATAAAGCCAACATAGGAAATGTTTTCTTTATACAAGCCTTCTATTGTTGGCCATATAATTCGTTCATCTATTTTCTGCATGAATTCCCTATCCACAAATGGTACAGGAGAAACAGCACCCATTCCACCCGTATTTAGTCCTGTATCTCCTTCTCCTATCCGTTTGTAATCTTTGGCTTCAGGCAATATTTTGTAATCTTTACCATCAGTAAGTACAAAGACAGACAGCTCTATTCCAGTAAGGTATTGTTCAATTACTACACGGCTACTGGCATCTCCAAACTTCTGATGAGCCAACATATCTGTAAGTGTCTCATGTGCTTCTTTATAGCTTTGCGCAATAATTACACCTTTTCCTGCTGCTAATCCATCCGCTTTTAGTACAATGGGCAATTCCTGCTTATCAATATATTCGAGTCCCTCTTCTAATTGTTCAGGAGTAAATGTCTGGTAACGGGCTGTAGGAATATTGTGTCGCTGCATAAATTGCTTTGAAAAATCTTTACTCCCTTCCAGTTGAGCCCCTTCCCTACCTGGTCCTACAATCAACACATGTTTTAGATCTTCTCTTTCCTCAAATGTATTCCGAATACCGCGTACCAATGGTTCTTCCGGACCAACTACCACAAGCTCAATGGACTCCTTCAGTACAAAATCCGTAATGGCAGTAAAGTCATTCACCCCAATAGCAACATTAGTTGCTATCTCATGAGTTCCTGCATTTCCTGGTGCAACAAATAACTGTGAACACAAAGGACTTTGCTTGATCTTCCACGCTAAAGCATGCTCTCTACCACCAGAACCAAGAATAAGTATTTTCATAAAAAGGAATAAGAGACGTTATGTATAAAAACAGAGTTGGCAGACTCTACTCAATGCAGTTATGCTAAGCAAACAGGTAGAATCAGATTATAGAAAAAGCCATAAATGGCGTTAGCTGCGCAAAATTAAGATTTCACGTGTATAAAAAAAGGCCTTAGCAAAGAATTGGCAGGGTATAAGATTGAACAAACTTCAGATAAAGTGTCTAAATACACTTTGTAGCAATAGCTCAAGGTGTATTCGCATTTACAATTATCTACTACTCTAACAAACAAAAGACCTCTTTCCAGAGTGAAAAGAGGTCTTTTAAGAAAAGAATGCTACATTTTCTAGTTGGCAACTTCCGAAAGAAATTTAATCCGCATAAGTCGTAATTCTTCTTCACTAAAATCATCCCCCATCTCGGCTAGTGCTACTTTCATACTGTCTGTTTCTGCAGAAATAAAGTAATCCCAGATATCCTGTTGTTTGTCTTCATCCAAAATCTGATCAATATAATAATCCAGATTAAGACGTGTTCCAGAATAACAAATATGCTCTATCTCTTCTATTAAATCAGCCATAGTCAAAACTTTTGACTCTGCGATTTCGTCCAGATTGATTTTCCGGTCAATTTGCTGAATGATAAAGATCTTGGTCTTAGACTTATTAGCTGTAGACTTGATTAATACATCAGAATCTGTCTCTATATCATTCTCAGCAACATACTTAGCTATTAGTTCAAGAAATGGTTTACCAAATTTAGCAACCTTTCCTCCTCCAACGCCATTAATCTGCGCCAATTCCTCTTTAGTTGTGGGATAGGTAGTAGCCATCTCTTCCAGAGAAGGATCCTGAAAAATAACGTATGGAGGTAAGCCCTTCTCTTTCGCAATCTTTTTACGAAGTGCTTTCAGCATTTCGAATAAAGTCTCATCGGCAGCACGTGGAGTAGATGGATTACCAGCATCATTATCATCCTCATCACTTTCTTCATCTACATTTGAATAATCATGATCCTTAGTCAGCGTGACAGGATAAGGATTATCTATGAATTCCAGTCCTTTAGCAGACGGACGCGCAATACCAATTACATCTACATCTTTTTCCAGGAAGTTATAAATGGTAATCTGACGATACACAGAGGTCCAATAGGCTACATCTTTTTCTGCACCTACACCAAATAGCTTAAGTTTGTCATGTCCGTAGCTTATTACATAATCATTTTTAACGCCACGTAAAACATCCACAAGATGTGGCACTCCAAAACGTGACTCTGTCTGTATTACGGCCTGAACTGCCAGCACTACATCATCCTGCGCCTCAAATTTCTCACGAGGTTTCAGACAGTTATCACAATAACCACAATCATGATCCAGTTGCTCACCAAAATAATGTAGAAGCTGACGGCGACGACATACAGAAGATTCAGCATAAGCAGCCATCTCCTGTAAGAGATGTTTGGCATTATCCCGCTCTGTAACAGGTTTGTCTTTATTAAATTTCTCCAGCTTCAGAATGTCATTGTAGCTATAGAACATGATACAGTTCCCTTCCAAACCATCACGGCCAGATCGCCCTGTTTCCTGATAATACCCTTCCAGCGACTTTGGAGCATCGTAGTGAATAACAAAACGAACATCTGGTTTGTCAATTCCCATTCCAAATGCGATAGTAGCCACAATTACATCTACATCTTCATTCAAAAATGCGTCCTGGTTAGCCATACGAATTGACGCATCCAGACCAGCATGATAAGGCAATGCTTTAATATCATTTACACTGAGTAACTCAGCAATTTCTTCTACTTTCTTGCGGCTAAGGCAATAGATAATACCTGACTTGCCTTTGTGGTTTTTTATATACTTGATTAGTTGCTTCTTCGCATCAACTTTTGGACGTACTTCGTAGTAAAGATTTTTGCGGTTAAAGGAAGATTTAAAAAGTTCCGCATCGTCCATATCCAGGTTTCTCTGAATGTCAGTCTGGACTTTAGGGGTTGCCGTAGCTGTAAGGGCAATAATAGGAAGGTTTTTACCCAAATTTTCAATGATACCTCTGATCTTGCGGTATTCCGGGCGAAAATCATGGCCCCATTCAGAGATACAATGAGCTTCATCTACTGCAACAAATGAGATATTAGCTTTTTTGAGAAGGTCAATATTTTCTTCTTTGGTTAAAGATTCAGGTGCTACATACAAAAGCCTGATCTCACCATTTAATACATCTTTTTTAACTTTTGTGATTTCCGCTTTGCTGAGAGTAGAATTTAAAAACTGGGCGTTGATACCAACTGCATTCAACTGGTCTACCTGATTTTTCATTAAAGCAATCAGGGGTGAAATTACAATGGCTGTCCCAGACATCACAATAGCAGGCAACTGGTAACACAATGATTTACCTGCCCCTGTTGGCATAATTACAAACGTATTGCGTCCCGCTAAAATACTTTGAATAATTTCTTCCTGGGTTCCGCGAAACTGGCTATAGCCAAAAACGTCTTTAAGGGTTTCTTTTATTTGAGATAACTCGTCCGTCAACATCTGAATCTTTCTGAAGGTAGATAACTTTTATATTTTTAACGATGATTAGCGTGTGCTGGTAAAACTTTTGCATCAAGTCTTATGTCAAAATTGCTAAAAAAGCGTTGCTTTGCAAACTTTATTTTGCAGTTCATGAGGTAAGCTATGAAATATTTTTCAACAATTCAACTATATATAATTAGTTACAAATGAAAGTATTAGAAACTTCTCAAAGTTTGACAGGTTGGTTACTATTCTTACATTTGCCGAATATAGGGGAGCTTTCTTACAGTAAGTTAAATGGCAAAAGACGCATTCTATAAAATAAAATGAATCCGAACTTACATTTAATCAAATATGATTTTTTCTATAGATGCTTTTTTGTAAAATAATATTTCATACCACCAGGCAGATTTAGTACTATATTTTTCTTTTGATTAGTTGGATAAATCAAATACTCACATAACTCCTGGAAAAATATTTAACATATATACTTATTATTTCTATCTTACAAAGGAGATGTAAGATTTTTTTAAAAATTAATTAACGTACGAATAACAATTACATAAAGGAACCAGTAATGAGCAAAAACAACTATGTTATTATTATGGCAGGAGGTGTAGGCACACGCTTCTGGCCGTTTAGTCGCACCAGTAATCCCAAGCAGTTTCATGATGTTTTAGGAACAGGCAGAACCCTGCTCCAACAAACTGCAGATCGTTTTGATGGTATCTGTCCACCCGAAAATATATATATTGTAACCAGTGCAGAATACAGAGACTTGGTAAAACAGCAACTACCACAGCTTTCCTACGATCAGATCTTACTGGAACCAGCTCGTCGCAACACAGCTCCTTGTATCGCGTATGCAGCCTACAAAATTGCTCATAAAGATCCTCATGCCAATCTGGTTATAGCTCCTGCTGACCATATCATATTAAAAGAAGAAGCATTTAGAGCGGATATCCAGAAAGCACTGAAAGCTACTACAGAAACAAATAAAATTGTAACACTGGGAATTAAACCTAGTCGCCCTGATACAGGATATGGCTATATTCAGTTTCATCCAGAAGATGGAGAAGATGTTCTGAAAGTAAAGACCTTTACAGAAAAACCAAGTCTGGAATATGCTAAAAAATTTATTGAGAGTGGCGACTATGTATGGAATGCAGGGATCTTTGTCTGGAATGCACAGACTGTAACTCAAAATTTCCTGCAGTATCTTCCGGATATAGCAGAAGCATTTGAAGATGGAAAACCATTCTATTTTACTACAGAAGAATCTACTTATATAGACAAAGCCTATTCCTGGTGTAAAAGTATCTCTATTGATGTAGGCATTATGGAAAAAGCAGATAAGGCGGGGGACGTTTATGTAGTATTAAGTGACTTTGGCTGGTCTGACCTGGGAACATGGAAATCATTGTATGAAGTATCCGATAAAGATGAGCATGAAAATGTTATTGATGGGAGTGTGATGTTGTATGATACCAAAAACTGCATCATCAAAACTCCTAAAGATCGTCTGATTGCTATTAATGGTCTGGATGGATTTATCGTTGCAGAATATGATAATGTACTTCTGATCTGCCGCAAAGATGATGAACAGAAAGTAAAGGAGTTTGTCAATGATGCGAAGAATAAAGGAGACGAATTTGTTTAATTAACACAATTGCTTACTATTTAATCTTCTATACCTACCCTCATGCTTAACATGAGGGTAATTTTATGTCTATTATGAAATATATCTATACCGTTATCCTCTTTATAAGTACGTTTACTTATTCTTTTTCTCAAAATGAAACATCTACCTTTTCACCAAGTGACACAGATAGCATCTATGTCACAGTGGAACGTATGCCTGAATTTCCAGGCGGTATTCCCAAAATAGGTGAGTTTCTACAAAATAATCTCCGATATCCCAAAGCTGCCCGTAAAGCAAATATCACAGGTAAAGTTTTTGGAACATTCATAGTTGGAGAAGACGGGACTATCCGGGATGTAGCAATAACACAAGGTATTGGCTATGGGTGTGATGAGGAAGTTATGAGAGTTATTAGCTTAATGCCTAAATGGATTCCAGGTGTACAAGGTGGAAAAGCAGTAGCTGTTCGTTATGTACTGCCAATCACCTTTAGCTTGAAAGGAAAATAAAGAGTAACTTATATTATATGATTGTATCACCCTCATAAACTTTAATAACTATGGGGGTTGATTTTTATATTCTTTCAATTTTAGAGCTAATAGGTAATACATTCCTAACAAAAATTTTCATTCGCTGTTGTGGAAAAAGGATGTGTTGTGCATCAAAGCAGAAAATACTGCTTTATGTACAAGGCAATACCTATTCTTTTTTCTATTTTTCTTCTCTCGATTCCAAATTATGCTCAGGTTAAACAGAGCAAATTAAATACGCCAATCCCAAAAACATTACAGCCACTGAATTGTGAGCAACCTCTTTTCTGGACAGCGCAACTTGCTCAATATCCGGAGGGTATCTCTGCATTATATATTCTTATTCAAAAAAATATCAGATATCCTGCTCTGGCAAGGAATAATAAAATTCAGGGAACAATCTATGCCGGTTTTATAATAGATGAGAAAGGATTTATCAAATCTCCTGAGATTTTACAAGGTCTAGGGTATGGGTGTGATGAGGAGGTAGTGCGTGTACTTAATCTTATACCACAATGGAAACCTGCACGACAGCATGGAAGAAATGTATCCATTCCATATTCGTTACCTATTCGTTTTTCTTTTCCTGAAGAAAAGAAATAATACTTCTACGACTTATATTCTATGAGAAAAAGTATCCTTTTTATACTCCTTATTTTCATATCCTGCTCCATCAATAAAGAAAAGATACAACCGCAATTCGATAAACAGGACAACACGCTAGATGAGGATACAGCAATTGTTTGTCTACTTTACCCACAAGTAATGCCTGAATTTTCAGGAGGTGTGCAAGCCATGCATAGCTTCTTTAAGAAAAATCTCCAGTGGCCTTCTAATAAGACAGATATAGGAGGAGTTGTATTTGTTAACTTTCTAATCAAACCAGATGGTAGTATTGTAGAGCCTGGAATAGCTAAAGGTCTGACCCCTGATTTTGACGCAGAAGCCATACGAGTTATCAAACTCATGCCTAACTGGATCTACCCAGAAAATCCCGATGAAACACAACTACAGGGAATGCGATGCAGCTTACCAATTCGCTTTAGTCAGAAGTAAAGATTATACTTCCACACCTTTATCTCTTTCATAGCATTTATACAGATAAAATTTTGATTATCAACTAATTATCACCCATATAGTGCGTATAAAACACCCCAACGGGAAGCTAATTCAACGGAATGCGGCAGGTAAAAAGTAATGCCAACACTCTCTCCTATCACCCAGCCACTGGCACAAATGTTTGGCAGGTTTGCACACAACTTTTCTTTTTAACACAAACCTTTTAATCCTATTTCACTATGGCTTCTTTTGGAGATTCCGTAAAAAACTTCTTTTCTGGTTCAGATAATGTTGAATCACTTCGCGAATTATTTCTTGAAGAATTAAGAGACATTTATTATGCAGAGAACAAATTGGTGAACACACTACCAGCTATGGCAGAAGCTGCAACCACCAATGATCTTAAGACTGCAATTACCAGACACTTAGAGGAAACCCGTGGCCATGTACGCCGTCTGGAACAAGTATTCAGCTCAATCAATGAAACACCTTCTGAAGTTACCTGTGAAGCCATGAAAGGCTTGCTCGAAGAAGGCAACGAACTCATTGATGAAACAATCGAAGGCACACTTACCCGGGATGCAGGTATTATCATCGCTTCTCAAAAAGTGGAACACTATGAAATCGCTGCATATGGATCATTACGTACACTGGCACGTCTGCTAGGTTATGAAACGGCAGCTTCCTTACTGGCTCAGACATTACAGGAAGAAAAAAATGCAGATACCTTATTAACAGATATCGCAGAATCATTTGTGAATCAACGTGCGTTGGCAGAATAATCATATAGACGTGTTCACAAGAAAAAAGACCTGATCACCTCAGGTCTTTTTTCTTGTCAGTATTACAGACTATACCCTCCATCTACTGTTATCACTTGCCCTGTAATAAAAGTATTGCCTAAGAGAGTATCAATAACAGCTGCAATATCTTCGGGCTGCCCGACTCTCTCTACGGGAGTTGATTGAGCTAGCTGCTGAAATGTTTGCAGTTTGGTTTCTTCTGGCAAAAAATTCCACCAGGGAGTATTAATCACGCCAGGAGAAACTGCATTTACCCGAATGGGTTTGAGTTCTTTGGCTAATACAGGAACCATAATTTCCAGTGAGCCATTGATAGCCGCCAGACCACCTGTTCCTTCTCTTTTGGCTTGTGAACTGGCAGCAGACACAAATGTAATGCTACCATGAGAGGCAATATATGGAATAGCAGCCTGTGCGGTAGCTAATTGCGGAAACAGCTTTTCCTCAAAACCTTCTTTTAACTGTTGTAGGTCCAGATCCCGAAATAACCCCATACCTTTTCCCCCGCTTACTGTAATCACCAGATCTGTAATAGGATCTATCTTTTTCATAAAAGCCTGCAATTGTGCTATATCAGAGGAATCTACAACTTCTCCACTTGCCAGCGGACCTAATTCAGTTAACACGTGCTGTAGTTTTTCATTATCACGTCCTGTAATTGTAATCCGGATACCTTTTTCAATTAGTTTCTTTGCAGTAGCTAGTCCTATTCCGGAAGTACCACCGGCTATCATGACGTGTTTGCTTTCTGTTGTCATTGTCCTGTTGGTTTAAAGTAGTAAATAAACACTTCAAAAGTAGGGGTTGACACAGAGAAGCATTGTTCACTTTTTGCTAAGTAGTTTGCATTTCTTGCTATTTGGGCTGCACAGCAATACAGATCTTACGGTTATGAGAAGCATAAGGTAAATTGAAATCCAATTGAGAAAAAGCTTCAAAGCCTATGGATTCAGGAATAATCTCATATCCGCTCTGAGCAATCCATTGCTTTTTGAAATGAAGTGCATAATTCACCACCTCAGACATACCTCCTGTTATCTGAATCTGTGCATGCTTAGCACCGCCCAAGGCCATCATTTTTTCAGTAAACCGAATATTTTCAGAAGGGTATACACGTATACCAGCCAGATAGCGGCATTGCTCCATCTTTGTAGTAACTGGCGAATCCAGAAATACACCATAAAAGTGAGGATAACGATCTGTCAGATCTCTTGCTTCGGCCCATTGATATATATTCCGGAATGCTTGCATACTATTTTCTTCCTTATCAAGCAATGCAATCTCATATGCAATGACAAAGCGTTCCATTCGTACTATCTCTAACTGGTCACTTGATAAACTGACAGTTGTTGTATTGTGTGTAAGCTTTTGCAGCTCTAATTCCCGATATTGCTCTGCGTTTATCTGGTATCTACGCCGAAAGGCTCTGGCAAATACTGAGGCAGAACTAAATCCACAATCCATAGCAATTTCATAAATGGATTTATAAGGATAAAATATCAAGTCTTTACAAGCTTTCTCTAGCCGTAACCGAAGTATGTATTGTTTAGGTGCTTCTCCTATCTGCTCTTTAAACAGCCTGTGAAAATGAAAAGAAGAATAATTTGCCTGTTCGGCCAGGATATCCAAAGATAACTCCTGGTCAAAGTTTGTGTGAATATAATGAAGGACGGATTCTAACATAGAAACCAGTTTTTAGTTCATATGACAAGTAATACTTATACATTTTCTGTGTTGTCCGTTATCTGGACTTTTGCCATTGTTGCAATTATCAATTCTGCATTTAACTTTACTTATTCAAATATACAAACCAACTGCTATCTTATCTCACCTTATTCCATGAAGCTAAAGTTTATCTCACTCTTTGCTCTTACTATTATTTTCTGTCAGCTGGTTGCAGCTCAGTCTAAATTAAAAGCCATCAAAGCCGGAAAAGTCATTGATGTAGTCAGTGGTACAGTATTAAATCAGCAGGTTATCCTGATTGATAGTAATACTATTGTCAATATAGGTTCGGGACTGGCTATTCCTGCCAATGCGGAGGTTATTGATCTAAGCAATGCTACAGTGTTACCCGGTTTGATTGACTGTCATACCCACATTACTTCTCAACCCAGTGGTGACTATTATGGTGATATTTTCCGCAAAACGCCTATGGACTATGCTGTAACAGCCCATATCTATGCCAAACGTACATTACAGGCAGGATTTACAACCTGTCGCGATGTGGGTGCTGCAGCCTTTATAGATGTAGCACTGCGTAATGCTATCAATTCAGGTGAAATTGAAGGTCCCCGGTTGCAGGTTGCCACTTTATTTATTGGCTCTACAGGGAGTCATGGTGACTTAAATGGGTTCTCTCCTTTCCTGAGTTTTCAGTTACCCAAAGAAATGATGGGAGTAGCCGATGGTGTTGATGCGCTCCGCAAACAAGTACGATATAATATTAAATACGGAGCAGATGTGATTAAGTTTGGGGCCGGAGCTGGCGTGTTGTCTGAGGAAGAAAGTGTAGGAGCACCTCAGTTTTCACTGGAAGAAATGAAAGCCATTGTAGAAGAAGCAAAAATGTGGGGGCGGAAAACCTGTGCTCATGCTCATGGCACAGATGCTATCAAACAGGCTATACGGGCAGGAGTAGCCTCTGTAGAACATGGCAGCTTTCTGGATGCTGAAGCAATACAGCTTATGAAACAGCAAGGTACTTATCTGGTTGCCGACATTTACAACGATGATTACATTATGAGTGAATATAAACGCCTGGGCTATCCACAAAAGATTCTGGACAAAGAACAACTGGTAGGACGTACGCAACGCGAAAGTTTTGCCAAAGCAGTAAAAGGAGGTGTTAAAATAGCCTATGGAACAGATGCAGGTGTATACCCTCATGGCTGGAATGGAAAACAGTTATACTACATGGTAAAGTATGGTCTTACTCCTATTCAGGCTATTCAGGCAGCGACTATCAATGCAGCAGATCTATTAGGATGGAAAGAACGTATAGGCTCAATTACCAAAGGCAAATGGGCTGACATTATTGCGATAGAAGGAAATCCGCTGGATGATGTTACTCTATTGGAGAAAGTTAAATTTGTAATGAAAGATGGTAAAGTTTATAAGAACGAACTAAAAAAATAACCATACTTTCTACTACACCAAACATGAGGCATCCCGAATTTTGAGTAAAGAATCTCATTGAAAAAGTAATAAAATATGCTACAAAGAGAGCAAAGATGCCTTCAATCGTGGTTGGCAGTGTAGGTGCGTCGGCCTTCTTTCTGCCACGAGGTTGGCCTTTGGCCTTGCGGGCAGCAGGATCGGCAGAAAGTGTCCTTTTTGGCCTACTTTTTTAGACAAGCAAAAAAGTAGAAAGCTGCAAATAGAATCATGTAAGGGACAATAAAGAAACGAAGGGAGAAATATCTCTCAAAATAAACCCAAGTCCACATTTTCAAAAACATAGGCTTGGGTTTACTCATATCTAACATTCGGGATCACTCATGTTTATTTTTTATTCATTTCTAACCATATAGGTATGGAATGGCATCTGATAGTAATGACTGTACTTTATATTATAGCGGGAATCCTTCACTTTGTGAAACCCCGTATGTATGAATCGATCATGCCTCCCTACATTCCGGCTCATCGTGCTATGGTGCTGCTCAGTGGATTTGCAGAATCTGCATTAGGTATTGGTTTATTATTTTCACCAACCCGGGTTTGGTCTGCGTGGGGCATTGTACTTTTACTGATTGCTATATTTCCTGCCAATATCTATATGGCTACCAGCCAAAAATTCCATCGCATTCCGTCCTGGCTACTATGGGCTCGCCTCCCACTACAGGCGGTCTTGATCGCATGGGCTTTACGGTATACCTAACCGTATAAACCTGATAGGAATTATAATTTTTTCTCAGGCACCTCTTTCTGATATCCTTTCCCATCTATCACAACTTTTTCTATAGTTCCATCTGCACTGAGTATAAAATTGACAGTATCTTTTCCATACCATTTTTTTTCATACCACCCCCTAAACGTATTATAATGCCAATGTTCTACCGTAATCTTAACAAACTTATTGATTGTGACAGATAATTGATTATTTGCAAGAGTAATCACTACATCTCCATACAAAGGATCTGAATACTTGCCAGTATATGCTTCCAGAGGTAACGAAGGTTGTGTATTTAGTTTTCGGCTGTTTTCGAATTCTTTCTCTGCTGTTTTTGCTGTTTCAGCCAGACTCTGATATAGCGTCAAAAACTCAGCACTCCAATCCCGGTTCCCTCCCAGGGCAAACAAGTCAAATGCCTTAAACATCAATGCATGACGTATTTCTGCATGATCATAGTTACCCAGAATATAGATACCTAACTTAGCCTCGGGCAATTGGCCATGAATAGCAATAGTACCTGGTAAGCTACCTGTATGAAAATTAACTTTCTTACCTTTATAGTCCTGTTGAAACCATCCTAATCCATAGGTTGTCCAGTTAGGTTGGGTTAGTCGCATGGTAGGATAAAACTGAGAGGGTGGCACCATTACCTGAGGTTTAAATAATTCCGCCCAAGTTTGTGAATTTACCAACCTTCCACCTGCATACTTGCTGCTATCGAGCATACAGGCAACCCATTTTGCCATATCATCCACACAAGACCAGACACTGCCAGCAGGTCCAATAGCATCTGCTTTTAAATCTTCAATGGCAACGATAGTATTCTCTACTTTGAAATGAGGACGTGATCGATTGACATCCGTTACTTCTTTAAAGTAAGATTTGGTACGGGTCATTCCCAGAGGCTGAAAAATACGTTGTTTCATAAATTCTCCCCAACTCATACTACTCACTTTCTCAATTACCTTCCCAGCTACCAGATAAAAAATATTCTGGTAAATAAAGCTTGCCCGAAACGAATAAGAAGGTTTGACCATTGCCATCTTTTGAAGAATCTCCTCTGAAGACCAATCCGTATCACCCCATAGAAAATCTGTATTACCTACACCTGAATTATGGGTAAACAGGTCCCGTATGGTCAGTTCTTTCGTTACATACGGATCATACAGATGAAAATCGGGCAGGTATTTAATTACAGGATCATTCCAGTTTACCTTACCTGCATCTACCAGCATTCCCATGCCTGTCGCGGTCAGTGCCTTAGTGGTAGAAGCACAGGCAAATAGTGTATGGGCATCTACAGGTTGAGCTGTTCCAATTTCACGTGTTCCATAGCCTTTCTTTACAATTACCTTTCCATCTTTTACAACAGCAATAGCAAGACCAGGAATTTGCCACTCCTTAACAGATTTTTGAATGTAGGCGTCAAATTCATTGAGTTGCTTAGTCGTTTGAGCAAACAGTAAGGGAGAAAGCAGATAAAGCAAAAATGGTAGTATTTTCTTCATAAAGGTTTGTATGGTTCAGGTTAGTGTTAGTATACATCTTCAAAAGATTTTTTTAAACAATTACTTAGCCCTATTTCTCATTTTTCACAATCTTCCCTCCTATCATCACAAATTTTACACGCTCCAGTTCTGTAATGTCTTTTAGTGGATCTCCCTTTACAGCTATAATATCAGCCAGCTTTCCAACCTCAACTGTACCTATTTCTTTCTCTTTTTTTAAAATCTCTGCATTTACTTTGGTAGCACACATAATAGCCTGCATAGGAGTAAACCCTAGTTTGAGGTACTCAGTAAACTCCTTAGCTGAAAAAGCAGATGGCCAGTCAATAAAGTCAGTCCCCAAACCAAACTTTACTCCTTTTTTTACAGCCAGCTGAAAATTTGTATAAGTGCCTTCTTTGGTTTTATTAGTTAGTGCTACTGCTTTTTGAAGAGCTTTTTGATCTGCAATTTCTTCTGTGTGATATAAGTGAATAGCTAATGTCGGAATCAAGTAGGTATTATGTTTCACCATCAGATCAATAGCATCATTTTCAAGAAAAGATCCGTGTTCAATGGTACGCACACCTGCTTCAACAGCCATCTTAATTCCTTCATTGCTATGGGCATGAGCCATGACAGGTACATCACGCCGAGCAGCTTCTTCCACAACAGCTTTTAATTCTTCCGGATTAAAATGTACATTATTCGGATTGTCACCTGAACTCATGAAAGCCCCTGTAACCAGGATTTTAATCCAGTCACTGCCATATTTGATTTCATTACGAACAGCTTTTCGCAGTTGATCAGGTCCATCGGCGACAAGTCCATCGGCAATAACAGGTTGTTCATATGAAACAAAATTAATATCACCGCCGCCACCTGTTACCGAGAGATAATGTGCGGCTCCATATATTCGGGGACCACTAAACAATCCTTCATTTATGGCTTTGCGGATTTCCATATTAGCATAACCTACATCGCCATCTCCGGCAACACGGAGTGTTGTCCATCCGGCAGACAATAGATCCTGTACTCTGTGTAACCCAGCTAATGCTTTGTAAGCAGAAGATGTTTTTACATGATATACCTGGTAATCTTCTACACTCAGATTTGGATGTACATGCAGATCAATCAAGCCTGGAAGTAAAGTGTAGTCTCCCAGATCTGTAACAATACTATTTTTAGGTAGCTTATCTCTGGTAGTAATACCGACTATTTTATCCCTTTCAATAAGTATGGCAGGATTTGGAATAACTTTCCCTGTTCCATCAATAAGATTTTTTGCCAGTAAGACAGATTTTTGAGCAAAACAAGAAAGGTGTATAGACAGTACAATGGCAATGAGTAAAGTTTGCTTCATAGAAAAGTGGTTTGTATAGCTAGGAGAAAGCGTAGAATCAGATTCTCACTTGATTAAAAATACAAAGTTTATCAGGAATACCAAACATACTCCCAAACCACAACTATGAATAATCCCATCTGTCTATAGAATTGGTAATCAACTATGTTGCCAATGCATAAATACCTCAACCTAATATGAATAGAATGTCATTACAGCTTATATATAAATCCTGAGTCATTTTTAATCTCACTGATGTAACGAAACTTGTGGCGTTTGGCAAAAAGAAAGGCGCTGGAGTCAGTCTGAGCCCAGGTTGCTTGCAAACCATAAAAGAATACCAATAAAAGAAGTAGTTTTTTCATAGTTGTATTGAGAAACTTTAAACATAATTACTAAATATACAACAATACCAGCACTCCAAAAATGTTACTGACATAGAATAGAATTGTTTATCAGATAGTAAGGCTTCCTAAGTATTCTTCCCACTACAATAAATCAAAAATCCCATCTGCTTGTTGGGGCAGATGGGATTTTATATTAACTAATCTGAATTTTATTATTGGGTCACACTATCCATCAGGGTAGCCTTGATTGCAAAGTCGGGAGATACCGGCAACTGAAAACCTATCACCAACATATCATCCATTTGCGATTCATGCCCTTTCCAGTCATGTATGGTCTGTGTCAGTATCTGTTTTTGGTCTGTGGCTGGCTTAGCATGAATATCTACCAATAACTGACGGAAACGTTTTGCCATAAACTTCCGGTTATCAGGTCCACCAAACTGGTCTTCATATCCATCTGTAAACAGATAACAATGCGTATTAGCACTCACTGTAAAGGTATGATTGGTAAACAATCGTTCAGCTTCTTTCTGAACTCCTCCAATTCCAAATTTATTAGCTTTTGTTTCAATCAGTTCACCATTTTCAACAATATATAATGAGTTATTAGCTCCTGCATATTGTAACAATAATGTCCGTTTATTGAAAGTACAAAGTGCGATATCCATACCATCCTGCCTTTCACTATTATCCTCCTCCTGTTTCAACGCTTTACGCACTCCCTTGTGTAATAAATTCAGAATTTTCGCTGGCTCGGTAATGCCCTTCTCATTGACAATCTGGTTTAACAATGTATTACCAATCATGGACATAAATGCCCCTGGTACGCCATGTCCGGTACAGTCAACTGCCGCAATAATAACAACCTCTTCTTTTTCTGAGAACCAATAGAAGTCACCACTTACAGTATCCCGTGGCTGGAAAAATACAAACGATTCTGGCAATGCTTTTTCAATCTGGGACTCTAATGGTAAGATAGCATGTTGGATCTTCTGAGCATAATTGATACTTCCAGTAATGTGTTTGTTCTTTTTGGAAATATCTGTGTATGCCAGCTCCAGTTCATGCTTTTGCAATTCAATATCGTTTTTCTGAAGTTCAATCTGCTCTTTTTGCAAGCGTATTTCCAGTGTACGTTCTTCTACACGTTGCTCCAGAATGCGATTGGCTTGTTCCAGACGATAGGTACGGAAACGAACAAAGAATACAACACCAGCAGCAATGGCAATCAACACAAAACCTTGGAACCACCATGTTTTCCAGAATGGAGGACGCACTACAAAATCAAACTCGCTTACTTCACTCACTGTACCCTGTGCATCACGAGCTCTCACCTGTAAGGTAAATGAACCATCAGGCAAAATAGGAAAACGAAATACAGGAGTAGTTTGCCATTCAGACCACTCATTGCCAATACCTGATACCCGATACTGATATTGGATAGCGGCTTCCTGACCAAACTGACGAGGAGATACTACAAACTGAAGTGCATTCTGGTCATAAGGTACACTAACATCATCAATAGGCAGATTTTTCCCTTTTTTGTCAGCTACGCGTTCCAGATATACATGCAACGGAGGAAGTGTACCGAAGTTAGGCTCTCCATTGATCTGGTAAATCTGATTGGCAGCATCTACCACCCAGATATTTTGTTTGCCATCAATGTATACATCCCGTAAATCTGAAAACAGATTCAGCAAAGCTGTACGTTGTGCATCTATTTTTTGTGTGCTGCTGATCTCTTGCCATCTTCCCTCCAAACGCATCCAGGTAAGATCCTTCTGTCCATAGACAGGAGCACGCAGATCTATTCCTTTCTTAGTCCAATCTCCATCAATCTCCAGCTTATTTTCAGAACTGTTAAAGCGATATAATTTATTGTCTATAATAAAGGAAGGCTTGCCTTCTGCCAGGAATACAGGAATAAGGTCAGAATAAGGAAGTCCGGTAGTATAAGGATGTGCCTTATGAACTTTGCCTTGTGTATTCAGTTCCAGCTTCCATACCTGATTCAGGCTACCCAGCCATACGGTATTTCCTTCCTGACACATAGAATGAACAGGTGTTGATACCTGGCGGGTATAATTTTCGGGTTCCCACTTGTCTCCACGCAAATTCAGAGCATATAACCCGTTTTGAGCTCCAACCAGAATTCGTTTGTTAGTAGAAGCATATAAGGACTGGACATATACACCTGTCAACAATGGGGTTGAAGAGGTTCCACTAATCTGATATACACCATTACTTCCTGCTGCCAGTATCCGGCCTTCAAACAAAGAAAGCTGACGACACTTTCCAGCAAACCCTTCTATTTTCTTGAACAGATAAGGGATAGACTGTAATGCGTAGATTTCTTGTTGGCGATTGGCAGTTGTGGGCTTGTCTTCCAGTTCAATAACTTCTTTTTTCTGGTCTACCTTTACATCATCTTTCCCTCCAAATAGCTTTCCAAGCAAACCTTTGCGATTTTCTTTAATGGTAATGGTTTTTGTGATGCGTTCAATCTGACGTTTTTGCTTTACAAATCCGGAAACTTCCTGAAAAGAGTCGGATTTATCCAGATAGAAAATACCTTCTGTTGTTGCTACATACAGCATATTCTTATGTGAAAGAACCTGCGTAACATTGCCAATTAATCCCGGATAAGTAGAGAAGTTGGATACCAGGAAATGAAAATCCGCACGGCTTACTCCCATGGAATGACTGATCCACAAGTTTCCTTGTCCATCTTTACTTACCGCCTGAATCTCATCTTCAGGTAATCCGGTCTGGAAGTTTACAACGTGACGTATCTTTCCTGTTTGCTTTTCAATAATAACACATCCACCCGAAACAGTAGCAAGGGCATACATAGAGGCTGATAAGTCTGTGCCACTTGATAACTGATTCGCATCCAGATAACTTTGTGCTTCAATAGATAAAGGAGACAACTGCTGACCGTTAAAGATCCACAGACGATTGTTGGATGTTCCCAGAATCTGCTTCTGTTCCGATAAAGGAATAGTCGCTACAATACGGGATTGTCCCAACACCTCTGTTCCTGCAACGGTAGTCAATTGCTTCCCATTAATACGTTGCAAACCTTTTCCTGCTACATTTACAAAAACCTGATTCTTCTGAACAAACAAATCCTGAAAGGTTGCAGAACCGGAGGCTTTCCATACATTACTTAACTGGTCTTCTTTTACATCCCACTCATATACAGCTGACTTATTTAACAGATATACATGATTTCCATTACTTTTTATCTGTGTAATAGCTCCTGTAATCTTTTGTTCCTTCCCATAACCAACAAACTGATTCTCTCCATTGGCGTTTGTCTGAACATAGCCAAATCCTTCCTGACACCCTACATATACACGCTCTGAATAATCAGGGTGTGTAGTCAAGGATAAAGGTGTGGTAGCAGTCCGAACCAATATCCATTCTGATCCATTGTAAAATAAGACACCTTTGGTATTGGTTACATAAATGTGTTGATCTCCTCCTGACAGAATAGAGGTAAATGTCCGGGGCAACTCATATCCTGGCAGATTAGCAGGTGTAACAGTATAGTTGGTAATGTACGGATTGCCTTGCTGGGCATTGGCAGTAAGCCATCCTCCCAATAAGACAAATAGTAAGATAGATACTCTTAAAATATATGTAATTCGTGACATGATACTGAGAATAGTAGCGTTTTCTTTTACTTTTCAGTAAAAATACCTCCGCTATTTCAAAGGTTACATATCACTGGTAGAATGCTGTCTCTCAAATCAGTAAGGTTGTTCCGATTTGATAGTATGCATGCATAGGATATCACATAACCCAGTCAAACATTACAGGAATTCTTGTATGGAAGAATAATAGCAATCTGCTTTTTTATTATGTTACCGCTCCCATATCTATCAATATCAGAGAAAGTTACCAAACAGGTATGTAAAAACAATCTATTACCAGAAGCTATACTGTATCTATTTTTGGTACACAGTAAGTCTCCATAAGGTTTTATGAAAAAACGAGATTTTAATAAGAAGTCTCAGTTGTACTTCAACAAGAATAGTCTGTCCTATAACTATTCGTGTATCAGGCATGTTCAGAGTTAACGATTGAAGCAGATATTGAAATATTTCGTTGAGCCTGCATTATATGTCTTTCATTGTGTGCAATTAAAAACTGCAATACATCTCCTAATTTCAGACGTATCCAGTGCAATATTGAAATAGGAATACGAATACCGTTTAAGTCTACATGACGAGCCTGACGGATATAAGAGAGTAAAGTCTCTTGTTGCTGGATAAATTCAGCTACTACAACATAGGGATTCAGATTTTGATCAGGAATATGCCCTTTAAAAGCTTTGTATTTTCCCTTTCCGGTTTGAGGATTCATTAATCTGGTAAAATAACTTCCTAACCACGTACTCCGGAAAGTTTCAGCATTAGGTTTTGTCTGTGCTGTAATTAATCCTCTCTGAATTTGAGGCAGATAATACTTACCATAACTATTCAAATGCTCCAGACACTGAGCAATACTCCATCCTCCATTGGCAGCAGGAGCCAACAAAATGGTTTCACTAAGATTCTGAAACTGTTCAACACACTGCCGAAGATGTTGTTCCACTTGTTCTTCCAGTGAATCCAATAGCTGGTCTTTCGATACATGTCTCATACTATTAGTAGTTAATAGCCAAAGTTCTTTTATGTAGAAACAACAAAATAACAGAGACTCCAAAAAGGATTGATTCAATGCATAACCATTGTGTCCCAAATGCGCCAAGGCTTCCTTCAGAAAAGATGGTCATCAAACGGGATAATACATAGAAACCCCAAAGCATTGACAGAAAAATTAATCCCATATGTATATCTTTTCGCATCAGATAAAGCAGGCTGATAAAAATAGTCAATCCAACACCTCCATATACTCCTCGTATAGAACTAAATGCATCTGTATTAGGTAAATTAACCTGTACCAGATCCATGACAGATTGCGGGTTGACAAATGCCATCAAACTGACAGACAACAAGCTTAAAGCGGAAAAGAGGATAAATCCTCTTGAGAGGATAGTTAATAAATTAGTTTTCATAGTGTTATGTAATAAGATACACAAAGATGAATGTATTTATACACAACACTCTTGGTAAATACCAAGATTTTAAATCTTTACTTTGTTTATCAGTTTGCTAAAATTGGTTGGATCAATACCCAGATAATTAGCTAAGTATTTATGAGGTACCCGTTGCAGAATATGCGGACTTCGTTGCAAAAGCTTTCTGAATTTTTCTTCTGACGAGTAGCACTGCAATTCAGCAAGCCTCTCCAGTACTCCGGCCAATGCTTGCACAAGGCCTTGTCTTACCAGTAACTCTATGGCACGACTCTGCTCAGTTAATTCCAACAAATCAGTTGCCGAAGCCCGTAAAAATACTGATGGAGTCAGAGTTTCATAGAAATAGCGGGATGGTTGTTGCAGAAGTAATGCATCCAGCACTCCACCAAAAGAAGGTGAATAGGTAAATACTAATGTGGCTTCTCTGTCCTGATCGTCAAAGTAATATACCCGCTGCACGCCATCTACTACAAAATACAGATACTTTTCCTTTTCACCTACATGGGTAAGTACCTCTTTTCGTTTAGCCGAAAAAGATGTCCATATCTTTGAAAAAATTTCCCAATCCTTATCAGGAAGTGGATAGCTGTAATCAATGAGTTGTTTTAAAAGATCAATAGGTGGTATCATAACAAAGTAATGTTCTATCCATTTTAAACATTACTTCAGGCAAGTTACCTCTTCCGTGTTATCAATCAAACATTTAGGTATCATGCTTGTAGAATAAGGGGTAGAGTCACCATAAACTGACCATCCTGCTCTTCGATTTTGGGAGAAGCCTGCCCCAACATTCTGTATTTAGTCAGAATATTATTTAATCCAACTCCATTGCTAAGCACCCTTACTTTTTTACGTTGCAAATTATTACTTACCAGTAGTTCTCCGTTTTTATCGGTTCGAATTTGTACAACCAATTCCTGATCTGGTAGAATAATATTGTGTTTTACTGCATTTTCAACCAAAAGTTGTAGTGTCAGAGGAGGAATCTGGTGTTGATGAAATGATGGATCTATATCCATTACCAATTGCAAAGAACTCCCATGCCGGGTATGCAAGAGATTAAAGTAAGATTGGATAAATTGAATTTCGGTATGTAACTCTACCAGATCCTGATCATTGGTGCGCAGAAGGTAACGATATACCGAAGAGAGTTCATCCAGAAAACGACTGGCTTGTTTGGGATCTTCCTCAATCAAAGAACCCAAAGAGTTTAGGCTATTGAATAAAAAGTGAGGATTGACCTGGTTCTTAAGAACCTCTAACTGACTTTGTAGTTGTGCTTTCTTTAACGATTCTGACTCAATAAAATATTTTTTCCACTGCTCCAATGCATTCGTACCTTCATAAATACTGGCAACCAGAATAACTACTCCCAACACAAATCCAAATGCCCATACTTGCCTTTCATATACAAGTGTATAACCCACCAACTTGTATAGCTGAAAAATAACAAAAGTTATAGCCGAGGAACTACAGCTTACCAGTATATATGAAACCAAAGCACGTAAGGCAAATTGGTGGTAAGAAGGATAGAGACGATGAGTCCATAATGCAATGGCATTATTAGTAAACCAGTGAAAGTAATAGATAAAGGAAGAGATAGCTGTTGTAATAATAAATAGCCTCCAGTCATGCCAGTATATACTTCCCAGCAGTATAGAATTAAGTATAAGTACAAATATAGGTAAAACTATTCCACGAATCAGGTGATCTTGCCGAGTATAAGCAAATCTGTTCACAACGTCTGGAAGTTCTTTTAACGACTAAATACAATACTATAAGATGAATAGCTTACTAGCTATGACATAGCTCTTAAAGTCATAAAAATATTTAGCACAAAGAAAAGGTAGGCTCACTAGTAACAACTTATCTGATTAAACATATTTCCCATTATCGAACAAACAACGTTCAGTCCCGGACGCTATGTTTTTTGAATTTGCAGCGAGCCTGCTAAAAAATACACATTTGGGCTCTGGCACTTCATTTGTATCGAAACTACTATACCAGAGCAGTGCGAAGATATACAATAATCAGTTATATATCAATCCATTATTGCTATTCAAATAGAATATATCCTGTTGCAGAAACAGGAAGTTTACACTGAATAAACTGTCTGAATTATGACTACAACTACCAGCACTCAAAAAAGTAAAGGTCAACTGTTGCTTGGCCTAATTATAGTGTTCTTTATAGCAGTACTTTTTGCAGTAGGACAATCGTTAAAAGAACGATTTAAACCTGATAGTATCTATTTCGTTATTAAGCCACAAATCTCTCATGAGACATTAACAACCATTGCCAAAAAATTGAAAGACAGAGGTATTCAGGTTACCTATCATGATATGGTGTTTGAAAACAATCGATTAACATCCATAAATGTATCTATTCAGGTATCGGTTCCAGGCAGGTCCACTACCTCTTTTACATTACAGGAGAACGGAAAATCACATGAATTTGAACCACTTATCTTTTACTATGAAGATGGAGGACAGAAAGTTGGCTTTGTCAAACAAACACCGGATGAATTGTCAGAAACCGGTAAGAAAATAGTCAATGAAAATCTTATAGGTTTGCTTATTCAGCAAAGAGACAGTAAAGAAACGATAGGAAGCTGGCATGTCGATTAAACTGATATTCAGGCTCAAAAGCGTTTTTCTTAACCTTCTGAGTCTGCATGCCTTTTCATGAAAAGAGCTTATTTTGCCCGGGCAGTCTCTACATTATGTTTTTGATTTCGAAGAATGTTCTCCAACGTCCATTCGAAACGATTTTCAAAAGAATGTTTGCGTACCTGGCAATCATCTTTTGTACAGATACTACATGAAAAATCTTCACATGCATCCATATGTACAAACATCTCGACACTTTCACCGAAGTTATCTCTAACCAGTTTCTCCAATGCAGCTACTTCTTTGTGTGCTTCTAATACAGTGAGATACCAGGGTACAGTAAGATGACAATCCAGATGCAGACGGCTTCCATATTTAATGATACGGAGATTGTGCATATCAATCCAGTTTTCTCTACGGGATTTTTGTAACAGGGCAACTACCTTGTTTAGCAATTCCTCATCAGCTTCATCCATTATACCCGCCAGTGACCCTCTGATAATCTTATACCCTGTATACAAAATTAATCCGGCAAACACCAGTGCAACAACACTATCTAACCAGGCTAGCCTGGTTAGGTATAACAAAATCAGTCCAACTACAATACCAATGGTAGAATAGGTATCTGACTGCAAATGCTTTCCACTGGCTATTAAAGCCAGCGAATTATTCTTCTTTCCTCTCTGAACAGCCACATACCCCACTCCATAATTGACTAATGCAGTAATACTAACCAGCAATATACCATAATCCAGCTTTCCGACCGGATGAGGTTCTGTGAGATTAATAATAGCCTCATAGATAATGACAAGTCCTGCCACAAAAATCAACGTTCCTTCAACAGCTGCTGATATAAACTCTATTTTCCCATGTCCATATGGGTGATTGCGATCCCGCGGTTGTGCTGAAATATATAAGCTATACAATCCAATAAATCCACTGATTACATTGATGGTACTCTCCAGCGCATCTGTAAGAATAGCTACTGAGTTAGTCAAATACCAGGCAACTATTTTAAATGCAAATAGTACAACCCCAACAATGGCTATAATCTTTTGATAATTAAGATTTTCTTTAGCTTCGGTCATATGTATTCAATATTCTCCTAAAGTTCTTTGCATAATAATCTTCCATGCAAAAGAAACAGTTTGTCTCAACACCCGTTTATCAGGTAAAGTTCTGTTCTATTCATAAGATTCTTTGTTGGCTTTCTTATTTTTTTACTTTTGTAAAAACTAAAACCATAGTACAAATGAAGAAACTTTTCCTGCTTGCAGCAACTACACTTCTAACTTCTGCGGTATTTGCTCAGAAAGATGACAAAAAAATCACAGATGCTACAGTCAATAAGGCAAAGATAGAATCCCATATTTATTTTCTGGCGTCAGACGAACTCAAGGGACGGCAAACACCTTCTGCGGAACAGCTCATTGCAGCCCGCTATTTGACTACCCAACTACAAAGCTATGGTGTAAAACCTCTTCCAGCCTATCCGGATTATCTCCAGCCTGTAGCTATGCGCACAGTATCTGCTCCTAATGAAGTAACTGTTGCCTACAACAATACTACTTTCCTACTTAAAGAAAGTACGCTGAAACTGGATGGAGATAATGTTTCTTTAGATGCAGAAGGTATCTTTCTGAACTATGGAACAGAAGAAGATTTTAAAAGTGCGGATGTAAAAGGCAAAGTTATTATTGTAAAAGCAGGTCTGCCTCAACAAACCAATCCCCGGGCATGGATGTCTGCCAGACAGGAGAAAGCCAAAAGAGCAACAGAAAAAGGAGCTGTGGGAGTTATAGAACTATATGCCAACCAACAACTTCCCTGGAAACTATTAACAAGTTATTTCAAAGGAGGCTCTGTTGAGTTGGATGAATCCACTACTAAGGCAAAACCATCACTTACACATATCTGGCTGCATGATCCGGAAGGTAAAGAAGCCGTTTACTGGACAGATAGTAAAAAAGCCAAAGTACAGATCAAAATTAGCGGCATCGCAGAGAAAAAGTTTAACACCTATAATATTGTGGGGTATGTAGAAGGAACGGATGCTAAATTAAAGAACGAATACATTGCCTACTCTGCCCACTATGACCATATCGGTGTGGGCAATCCCAACGAAAAAGGCGATACCATTTACAATGGTGCTCGTGATAATGCAGTTGGCTCTGTAACTGTTCTCTCAGCAGCTGAAAACCTCGCGAAATATCCAACCAAAAGATCTGCCTTATTTATTCTTTTCACAGGTGAAGAAAAAGGCTTACTGGGAAGCAGATGGTTTGTGGAACATTCACCGCTGGAACTGAATAAGATTGTATACTGCTTTAACAGTGACAATGCTGGTTATAATGATACATCAATTGCCACAATTATTGGTCTGGGACGTACCACAGCAGAGGGATTCATAAAAAAAGCATGTGAGACATATGGACTGAAGGCTACCGATGATCCGGCACCTGAGCAGGGGTTGTTTGACCGTTCAGATAACGTAAACTTTGCCAAGAAAGGGATTCCTGCTCCTACTTTTAGTATGGGCTTTACTTCTTTTAGTGGAGACGTTACCAAATTCTATCACCAGGCTTCTGACGAACCCAGTACACTGGATTATAACTATCTGTACAAATTCTTCTCTGCCTATGTTTACACCTGTCGTATGATAGGCAATGCTCCGGCACGTCCATTTTGGAAAACAGGAGATAAATACTTTGATGCAGGTACACAACTTTATAAATAAGCATTTTCACTTATATAAGAACAGGAGGTTTGAATCCTCCTGTTTAACTTTCTTTTGTTACTCCACCTGAGCCTGTAGAACGTTTGTTTATCGATTTAGGATTACCTTTGTATCGGACATCTCCACTGCCACTTGTGTGCACTTTCAGACTTTCCTGAACATTTACTCTACAGTTTCCACTACCAGTGATAGAAGCATCTACATTTCCTGCTACCAGGTCAAATGCATTTGCATTTCCTGAACCAGAAATGTGTACATCAAGGGCATTACAGTTACCTCCTAGTGTCATATTACCAGAACCCGAGATAGATGATTTTACCTGATCTGCCTCACGAATCTTCAGTTGCATGTTCCCGGAACCGGATATTTTGCTCTCAAAATCTTCATGCCGCAAATCCCATACAGATTCACTTTTGACAGAAGAAGAGCCAGAGATATGTACGGATGTCAGCATTGCAGTAGTAACATACACCTTCACTGGCTCGTGTTTACGAACATTGATCCGTCCATAGTGAATCTTCAATCTTTTTCCCTCTACTTCTGTCTTAAGAACATCAAGAATATTCTGCTGCCCTTCAACCCGTATAGACGGAGAAGAGCCTTGTGTAATATAAACATCGGCATCATTTGACACATCAATAGCATCAAAGGCCTGAGTTGAACGATTTTGGGTAATTACGGGGCCTTCTCCTTTTACTCCAAGTAAACTATTTTGCGCGTAAGCAAATCCAACAGATGAACAAATAAACAAAACTATCAGATGTAGCGTTTTCATAGTATAATCATTAAATGAATGGTTCATATCTTTTTGATTGAGTTGTAATTCTGGTTATTAGATACAAATAATCCTGAGCAGGTTGCATTCTGTTCAGGATTATTTTCTAAAAGACCTATTACTCTGCATTGATTACTTTTCCAGATCCGGAAATATTTGTTCGGATAGTTGGATGGCCTTTATATCGGACAGTTCCACTTCCACTGATATGTGCTTCCAGCTGGCTTTGTACAGTTAGTTCACAATTCCCGCTTCCGCTTATATGTACATTCGCATCTTTACTGATTAGATCAAAAGCATGTACATCCCCAGAACCTGATATCTCAATATCATGCTCTCTACAATCTCCTTGTAAATAAATATTACCGGAACCAGAGATATCTGTTTCTACTTCATCTGCATCCAGTAGTGTCATTTCCATTTTTCCTGAGCCAGATACCGACAAATCAAAATCATTGACAGTCCAGTTAGTCATACCTTCCACATAGGCAGATCCACTAACATGTATTTCTTCCAGTTGAGGAGTAGTAATATAAATACGTACAGGCTCATGTGATCGTACAGTGACACCACGCTGATATTGAATAACCAGCTTATTGTTTCTGACATAAGTTTCCAGTACATTTAGAATGTTGTCTTGTCCTTCTACATGTAATGGTTGTCCAGGTCCCTGTGTCAGATATACTTCAATATCGCTGCTTACATCTATTTGATTAAATGTTCCAACAGATCGGGTTTCTGTGATAACAGCTCCACTACCTCTTACAACTTCCCATGGTTCACAAGCAGTGAATGACAGTAAGACGAACAAGCAAATGCTATAAATTAAAGACTTCGTTTTCATAGTTGAAATGGATAAATTGCGTATTTAATGTGTTAACTCAATGAGTTTCTTTTTCTTTGTCTTTCTGATAAACAGCTCCAGGACGGCCAAAAAGATACACCCAGGCTTCTTTTAGTGATTGTGCCTTGCGAAGGTCCTGGTACAGACTGATATATTCATGAAATACCAGGTATACAGGATTTGAAGATTCTACTGGATGGGTAATACCATATTCAGGCTCTTCGTCTTCTATCTGAAATGTTCCAAACAGGCGGTCCCAGATAATCAGGCAGGCACCATAGTTTTTATCAATGTAGCGAGGGTTTTTGCCATGATGTACCCGATGATGGGAAGGAGTTACAAGCACATATTCAATCAGGGGATGTAGCTTGCCTACCATACCCGCATGTGTCCAGAACTGATACAATAAGGAAACCTGACTGGTTAGATAGAAGATTGCAGGATGAAAACCACAAACCAACACAGGTACAAAAAATACCAGTTTCAGTTGCTGCACCCATGATTGTCGGAACGATACCGCCAGGTTAAAGCTTTCAGCTGAGTGATGCGTTACGTGTGTAGCCCACCAAAATCGTTGTTCATGGGCGATCCGATGTGCCCAGTAGCTGCAAAAGTCAAAAGTAACCAGACAAGTTACCAATGACCAGGCTGTGACAGGAATGTGCCAGGGTATCCAGTTATATACAAATAAAAAGAAAGCGAATAAAGCTACTTTCGTTAAAGCACTGGATCCTAAATTACCGATTCCGATAGCTAGAGAAGTCCAGAAATCTTTCTTGTTGTATAACTCTCTGTTTTCTTTGATACTAAGCCCCCACTCAAGTGCTACCAATGCAAAGATCATAGGTGCGGCATACAATACAATAGGCGGCAAGGCCGATGGATGAACCGGAATGCTCAGAAGTCTCATAGTTGTAGAAGTGTAACAGTGTTAGTGGTAAGTTGTAGTAGCAAAATCAGTGTGAAGCCATAATCCGGGTGGAATGAGTTTCAGTAGGAATAGTTTCCTTTGCAGGATTTTCTATACGGTTAAACTCGATTGTTTTGCCCAGCAGTGGAGTACCAATATACACCCGTACTTTCATTATGGAAGGGTTGTGGAGTGTGCATCGGCAGTCATACCAGCTGTTGGTTTTGGGATAAAAGATCCGGCCTTCTTCCCAGCTGTTTTTTTGTGTATAGAGCAGTCCTTCCAATACATGAGAACCTAATCGGGCAATGCTCTCGTCTTTCAGCCAGACAATACGGGCATTGTAGGTATTGCATTTTTTGTATACCTGTATTCGAACCGTTTTTTTCTCATCCAACCATTCTCCCAGAATAGCATCTGCATTTTTTTCTGAGCAGGACGTGTTGGCTACACGTGTGACAGGCTGGCGTTTTAGATGAGCATTTTGGGCTCCTGCCGAAAAAATCGGACAAAGCAGTAGCCAGCCAAGGATAATTAAAGCCTTCATAGTTGTAGTTGTAAGTAAGTGTTTGTATTGAGTGTAAAGGTGTTGTGCTAGAAACGAATACCAACGTTAAAACCTGGCCACATTACAACATTGGTATTACCATGTGTTTCATCATATACTTTCCAGGGAGTGAGTGGAATGCCATAGCGTTCCTTCTCCGCATCGTATAGCCTCGAAACATATACATTAAAGGTAGGTCCGGCAAAGATCTGTGTTCTTTTTCCTACCCGAAAACTCATATTGGCACGAAACTGATTCAGCATATTTAATTCATCTGTCCAGGTGCTACCTTCATTTACCTGCCATGCTATCAAATCCAGGTTTAATGCCAGACGATTGCTGGCAGTTATTTCTGTACCTAAACCGTAACCATATGCAATGTAGTTTTTACTTCCTTCAGATCTGTATCCAACTGCAAAGATACTGTGCAGTTGACGGGTCCCCATTTTAAAAGCTGCATTGGCATACATGGTTTCACTGCCCCAAACTTCTACTCTATAGTACCCATGCTTGGCAATATTCAAAAATCCTATTTGCACTCCGTCTACACTATCTGCAATATTGATAAAACCTATCTGCACGCCATGTACTTTACGTGCCACATTCAGAAATCCACCAATCTGTGCACCATGAAGATTTCTAGCCACATTTGTAAATCCGGCGATTTGGGGTCCTCTGGCATCTCCTTTGATAACATTGGCAAATCCGGCAGCCTGTGCGCCATGTATATCGCCTTGAGCCACATTGATAAAACCGGCAGCCTGCATAGAGGAGACAGATCCTTTTGATACATTAATAAATCCAGCAAACTGTCCCCCCTTAGTCACACTTCCTTTTGTCACATTGGCAATACCGGCAAACTGGACTCCTTCTACAGGCTCTTTCACAATATTCGTAATTCCGGCAAACTGTGCACCTGTTACTGACCCACCTACAATATTAGCAATGCCAGCAAACTGAACACCTTTCACATAGGATTTCTCAAGGTTGGCAATTCCACCAAACTCAACCCCTTCTAGTCCACCTGCATAGCCTGAGAGTATGTTAAAAGAGACTTTGTTCACATATTTGTACCCCTGAGCGCCGTTGGTACTAAGAGGATACACAAACGAAATCTGGAATGGACGATGTTCTAACTCTTCTGAACCTGTTTCTGTACTATCTGTTTTATTCATCACAGAATCCTGAGTTATTTCTTCTTTTTTGTTGGCTGAAGCAACCGAGTCTTTTGTATTAAGTGTGTCGTTTCCGGCCCCTTCCGCATTTTCCAGGCTCACAGACCCATCTAGTGGTATATTGGACGGAGGAGGTATATTAGCGTCTTTAGTCAGCTTCTGTAAATTTTTATCAATATTTTTTGCGGCCTGAGTTGTTTTATCTGCCACTTTCCGGGCTGCATCGCTTACTTTATCTGATACTTCTTTCAGTGCTTCCTGGTTTCTACGTCTCCGCTCTGCCTTATAATCAGTTTGTGGTACAGGTATAGGTTCCATCTTGATTTCCCGAACCGGCGCTACTGTTGTGACAGATGCTACAGGAGGTGTACTAATTTGAATACGGGATACAGGTGGATATACAGGCCGTTTACCGGATAACTCCTCTGTTTGCTTAGTGGGATCACTGCTTAAAACAATATGATCTCCCACAACTTTATATTTTATAGAGGCATCTTTCAATAACTGATCCAGTACAGATCTTAAAGGTTGGTTCTTTACAGAGATATTTATCTTTCTGTCCAGTTGGATCTGACTATTTGAATAGGAGAAATGGAATCCATATCGTTGTTTCAATAGTTTCAGTGCTTGCTCCAGTGTTTGATCCTTCAACTCCAGATTCACTTTTTTCTCCAATACTGTGGTTTGTGCTCCTGCCATATTCAGGCAAAAGAATAGCAGGGCAATTATAATTAATTGTCTCATTTTCAAAATAGTATTATAAAACCGTTAATTTTCCATACATCCACCGCCGAAGAGAACATAGCGGTCAGATTGCTTCTCGTATCTATATTGCAGGTTCGTTGCTTCCGCCAGCACTTTAAGAATATTTTCAAGAGCAGGTTTCTCGAAATCTCCTGTATAGCGGCAGTTCCACAACTGAGGGTTTTGTACTTCAATTGTCACACCAAAATAAGCTTCCATGGCTGGTACCACCGATGAAAGTCTTGTATTATCAAAGACCAGCTTATCTACCTGCCAGGCCCGAAAATTCAGGTCTTCTATTCGGGCAGTGGACAATCCTTGTTTGGTGTTGAGAATCCCTCTGAATCCAGGTCTCAGATACAATCGTGTTGTATCAGCAGGCTTGAGACTGGAGAAAGCCACTTTTCCGGTTACTACATCCACCTCTGTGATTTGCTTTGCTGTGTCTTCCCGCACTGTAAACGAAGTGCCCAATACTTCTACCCGTGACTGTGAAGTATAAATGACAAAAGGTCGTTTAGGGTTGCGTTTAACATCAAAAAAAGCTTCTCCCTTGAGATGAATGACCCGTTGGTCACCCTTTAATTCTTTTTCATAGCTAATACTACTATATCTGTTCAAAAAAACATGACTGCCGTCTGGTAGATAGAAGTCTTTCTTTTCATTATCAGCAGATTTTGCTATTACCTCGATTTCCTTGGAAGAATTAGCTATATACATCCCATATCCAATTCCTATCAGCACAAGGAATACGGCAGCTACCCGCATCCATAGTGAAAAGATTTTTGTTTCTGGTTTGCTAGTAAGAGGAAGTATTTTAGCTTCCTTTTGTACGGTTTCTTCCTTTACCGTTTGAGACTCATTCATTGTCTTTTGCAAACGCTGCCAGGCATTATCCACATTCGGCTGAAAAGCGTCGCGAGCCTTACCAGTTAACTGCCACAAATGAGATGCTCTGAAAAATACCTCCTTGTTCTCGGGTTCCTGCTCAACCCATTCAAACAGGGCAGTTTTTTCCTCTTCTGAAATTTCATCTTTCAGATATCTGGCTACCAGCTCCCAATATCTTTCGTTCCTCTCATCCATGGATTTTTGTGACTTTCTATAACTAAGACAGGCATACCCCTAAAGTACCCCTATGCGATTTTGAAAAAAATTAAAATATTTTTTATATTCACTCTATCACTTAACTAACACATTCATGAAACTAACATCAACCAAGATTGCCTGGGCAGTAATTGCCATGGGAAGTGCCTTTATATTTTACGCTTGCTTTACTAAGTTAGGAGCAGAGCCTGAATATGAAGCTTGTAGTCAAAACAACAGTACCATCATATTCCGGACATAAATACTCAGGTAGTCCCTCATAAGTTTGAGGGCTTTACCCATCTGGTTTTCGATGGTCTTAGGTGAAAGCTGCAAAGACTCCGCAATTTCACGGTAACTCATGTCTTCGTAACGGCTTAAAACAAAAATAGCCTTACAGGCAGGGGGAAGGTTGTTAAGGGCATCCTGGATGTGTGTTTCCACTTCCTTTAGATTAAACGTTTCTTCCACATCCGAATGAGAAGGCTCTGGCATAGAATCTGATTCTAATGTCACAGTCTTCTTACTTTTTTCCAGATAATTCAAGGCTGAATTAATGGCAGAGCGGTACAGGTATGCCTTGATAGAGAAGTTAAACTGAAGGTTTTCCCTATTGTTCCAGATCTTGATAAAAACTTCCTGAACAATGTCTTCTGTAGCATCCTGGTCATTCAGCATGCGGTTCACTGTACGGCCCAGAGGAACATAAAAACGCTTAAAAACCACTTCCATAAACTTCGATTGGTCTGTTTGCCAGAGGTGAAGCCAGGTAGCTTCTTCCTCAGAAAGAGACTTTGGTGATATATCTGGCGTAGTTTCCAAGTTAGGTTAGCATGGTTTCTGCAAAAATAGGAGGAATATTTTGAATCTGCCGCTAATATTTATTTTTTCAGCTTTTTTAACAAAAAAGTTGTAACAAACGGGCATTCAAAGGGATAAAAGGTTAAACTCTTTTAACACTTTTATCCCTGACTACATAAAAATGAAGAATGTAGCTGTATTTATTACATTACTTGTGTCTCTTTATCGCCAACTATCATTCAGGCGTTGGTAAGGTTTGCAGAAGAAACAGCTTTTGCCAGTTTCTCACGCTGGGGTTTCAATCCAAATAGAACTCTGGTCAATTTCCAGCGTCTTATACCAAACTCATAAATCAGCGCAGTAATTACAAACATACCTACTGCAATCAGAAAGAACTTAGGTATTACTCCCACATTCCATTGAATGATATAATACCCAATGACCAACATTACACTTTGATGCAGAATATAAAAAGGATAAACAGCCTCATTGGCATAGGTCAAAAACCGGTTTGAAAAATTCAGAGAATGTAATGCATATCCTATAATAGCCAGTATCCAGAACCATAAGTTAAAACTCTTCAAGGTAAAATAAACCAGAAAGGATGCATCGTATGGCTCAATAGGGAATTTAGGTATGAAAGTTATATAGTCCCGGTAAGGCATAAATACAAAGACTAGCATAGTAAGAAAAGACACAATACCACCAATCAGAGAGACTTTACGAATGTTTTTGATAGACTCCAGTAAAGCAGGTTGTAGAGCCAGAATATATCCATATACAAACATCGTAAAGGAAAAAGCATGATTAAACCAATCATCTGTCAATCCATGTGTAATCTCAAATTTTGGATAGAGAGTAATGTAATAGACCTCAATAGGAACTGCTAATAGAAAAAGACTCAATGGATATTTTTGGACAAACGAAGTAACTTTCGCCATCAGCCGTTGACCATCTGGTTTGCGCAGGTATAAAAATAAAGGTAGTCCAATCAGACAATAGAAAAACAGGTAGACAATAAACCATAGATGATGCCAGCTAAGACTGCCTCCTTCCGGATAAGGAACAAAATTAAATACAGAAGGATAAAAATCCAGATACGAGCCTGTAAACTGATGTTTATACAACCGCTCCATATAAATCTGCGGAGGCACAACAACCAGCATACCAAATACAATAGGAATAAAAAGACGTACAAAGCGTTCTTTGGTAAATTGCCAGCCACTTCGTTTTTTCAATGCAAAGCTTACTCCTGCGCCTGAAATCAGAAACAACAAAGGGAGTCGCCATTGATTCATAAACAACATCCACAGTTCCATGCTTTTGCTAGTGTCTGGATTCTTAAAGTGGAAATCCCAGGTAACAAAGAACATTCCTGTATGATAAAAGATAAGAAGTGAAAAAGCACTAACCCGGACCCAGTCTAGTCCATATTGCCGCGTTGCTGTTTTTGCAAGTGTTTCCATGCGTTTTTTGTAGTAGTGAATGATTACACAAAACTAAACGGACCCTATGCAACAGAAGACAATTCCGATAATTCAGGCGTTCGGATTTATCGGAACGAACGTTTTAAGCCACTTTTTCGGAGGTATCGTTGATCGGTGAGGTAGATTTTCGGAACTGGGATGGGGTTAGTCCTGTCATTTTTTTAAAGGCCGTATTAAAAACGGATTTAGAATTGAAGCCACTCTCAAAGGCTAGTTCCTCAATCTTAATATGCATACTGGCTGGGTCTTGCAAACGTTTCTTCAATTCTTCTACCCGATATTCATTTATAAAATCAGAGAAGTTCTTTCCAATCTGTTCATTGACCAGTTGTGAAAGGTGATGTGTAGAAAGCTTTAATTTATCAGCCAGTTCATTTAATGTCAGATCACCATTCAGATAAGGTCGTTCTGTTACCATAAAGGACAGGAGTTTTTGTACAAGTATAGGAGTTTCTTTATCATCCAGACTCGACTTCTCATATTTTCTCTTCTCTCCTTCATGAATCAAACTTTGCGCAGCAAACATTCGTGAATCTTGGATAACCCAGAAACTGATAAAGTAATAACTGAGTGAAGCAATATCTGCAATATAAATATCTCCCAGATCATCTACTGAGATTAGGGAGATAACACCCACAATGATATGAACTACGCCAATAAATATAATCAAACGACTAAATCGTTTCAGATACAGATTGGAGATAGTCCAGAACGACTCGTTTCTTTCTCTGGCAAAACGATAAATCATATACAATGCCCATCCCTGGTATAAAAGTTTACTGGGACTTACCATAAGGTCCATCCAGAATCCGCCAAAATGGTATTTGGGAAACCAGAGTATAGGTTTGCAATGGATAGGATTAAAAGGAATACGATGGTAGACTTCATTTACATCCTGTAATTTAAACTCACTACTTTGCAGCATATAGGGCATGCGGAGTGTCAGAAATACAACAGCAGGAATCACGTGCACCCATTGCCCTTTCCAGGTAAAGTCAGGCTTTATCAATGCCAGCGTATACCAATAGATTAATGGCCCCATTACGAAATCCAAAAACTCTGTAGTATTGATGGCAGCAGGAAAATAGGCAACTAATCCTGTATAGGAAGCAAATATCTCAAAGGTTGTGAATACGCCTGTTAATACTAATAAGCCGAGTAATCTATTGGCTCTCTTATTTCCCTGATTGGTTGCAAAGAAAACAACCGACAATAGAAGTCCCTGAATTACACCCAACAAATTGACAATCGCCCAGAAATCGATAGTGACGTTCATACAAAAGATTGCATAGTCTATACAAAGTTGCTGTAAAATACACAAATCTTCTGGCATTGACTCAATATCTATTCATGGATTTATATACAGGCAACTATGATAAGCCGTCGGGAACTACCGCATTTTATCATACTTTTGCAGAAACTACAGCATTCAATGGGCAAAAACTCTTTCTTTCAATTTAAACAATTTCGTATTAATCAGGATCAGTGTGCAATGAAGGTGTGTACGGATTCCTGTGTGCTGGGTGCTTATACTGCTATATCAACAGCAACCCGCATATTGGATATTGGCACAGGTACAGGCTTACTGGCACTGATGCTGGCACAACGTACCGATAGTCCAATAGATGCAGTTGAAATTGATGAAGCAGCCACCCAACAAGCAAGAGAGAATGTAAAAAATAGTCCCTGGAGCCATCAGATAAAAGTAATACAACAGGATATTCTACAGTTTAGTCAGACAACACTTCTACCCTATGACCTGATTGTCTGTAATCCCCCCTTCTTCAGCAATCACCTAAAGCGAAAACATAGCACACAGAATGTAGCTATGCATGGAGAAGCGCTTCAATTACCGGAACTAGCTCAGGTCGTGTCAACATTACTTGCCTCAACAGGTCGCTTCATCACACTACTACCCCCTTATGAAAGTAGCCAGCTTGAAAAGAATTGTTTTGATTATGGTTTGTATAAATACGAAGAGTTACAGCTATTTGATTATATAGAAGGCAAGCAAATCCGAACTATAAATAGTTTTTCCTTTACTAAGGATTCTACTCCACAAACAAAGACTCTGTATATAAAGACTTCTGTAGATGGTACTTATACGGATGATTTTATACAGCTACTCAAACCTTACTATCTAAATCTATAAATAGTATCCATTCCCAAGTTTGACGAAATGAATGCGTCTACTTGGTAGAGGGATAAAGAGGGCAAATGATAAAAATAGTGCAGCGGTTATACTGGATATTAATCCTTTTATTCTGGAAGGATGAAAGAAGAAAAGTAGAAGAATAGTAAGAGTAATATCCAGAAATAATAAACGTTTCTAACAAATACATTTTGTATTAAGTCGCAGCTTTACAACGAACTTTTTAATCTCACCTATATCTTTTATACTACAGTATACTGCAATTTACTATTTTTATAATACAAAATACCATATCATACCAATAAATCAATATTTACTATTGAATTTTCCCACAAATACCAACTTGTCTTTTCTATAAATTATTCTATATTTGGTAAAAAATTCTCCACTCTGCCTAATGCCTATCAAGCATGATCAACCTGAAAAATCTTTCGGATGATGAGCTTACTATTTTAATGAAAAATGGAATAGAAGGCGCATTTGATGAAATTTACAACCGTTATTGGGATAAACTTTTCTATGCAGCCTATCGAATGGTTAAATCAACTCAAGTTGCGGAGGAAATCACCCAGGACACATTCATGCTTGTCTGGACCAAAAGACAAACACTAGACATTCAATCATTAAAACCCTATCTGGCGGCGATGCTCCGTTATGAAGTCTATCGGTATTTAGCCAAATCGAAACAAGCAGAACAAACCCAAAGTCTCATTCAGCATACTGAGCCTAAGTCTGTATCTATAGAAGAAGAGATAGAAAACAAACTATTACTTGAAATCATTACCAAGCTCACCAATCAACTTCCTGAGAAATGTCGGCTTGTATTTCAATACAACAAACTACAGGACAAGCCCTTGTCTGATGTTTGCGAAGAGATGAAAATTTCCCAAAAAACAGCCGAAGCACACCTGACTAAAGCATTAAAGGTGATACGAATCAATCTTAGTAATGCCATGCATATGCTCCTACAACTTATGCTCTTACTGCTCTTCTCATAAAATTTCCTTTCTACGATTTTAAAATTTCATCGTTAGACAAGATCCAAGGTTGGCTTTACTAATTTAGTATCTGTTCTAGGAATACAAACCATTGGTTTCAAGGCACACTAATATACTCACTATCAACAACATTCGCCGCTAATACATCCAATCATTCAAAAAAATACTATTTTTTTGAATTTCTGACTAAGGGGTTTTCATTCTATTTCTACTCTAGAAGTGAAAAAGGGCAATACCCTATCCTTTATGACAGAAGAATACATTCAACAACTCGCACAAAAGTTCCTGAATGGGACAGCCACAGAACAAGAAAAGCAGTTATTGCATACATGGTATGATCATAAAACTAGTGAAGCAGAGGAGTCTGAAGTATTTCTGAATCAAACAAGTGATGAATTAAAACAGCGCATTCACACCAAACTAAAAACAGCAGGAATGGAAACAGACACCCATTCTCCTGTAAAACGACTACCTGTTCGGTATATCAGAAAGCTTTCTCTTTGGTCAGGTATTGCTGCTGCTTTTGTTGTAATCATATTCTGGTTTTCACGACAAACTACTCCCCAGATAAAATCTACAACTAAAATCATACAAGTCCCACTTGCCCAAACACAAAAGCTCAAATTATCGGATGGTTCTACTATCTGGCTCAATGCAGGGTCCAAACTTAGTTATCCTGATTCGTTTGCAGGCAAAACCCGGGAAGTTGTTTTATTGGAAGGCCAAGCATTCTTTGATATTGCCCATAGGACAGACAAACCATTTATTGTTCATGCCAAAACACTGGATATTACCGTCTTTGGAACCAGCTTTGATGTGAAAGCATATGAAAAAGACGCTACAATAAAAGTGAGTGTCCGGACTGGAAAAGTAGGTGTGCAATTACGTGAAAATCCCGAAAAGCCAGCACAGATAGTACTTCCGGCAGAGCAGGTAGTACTAGTTCACAATACTGATCACATGCAGGTAGTCCCCATCAGTAAGCCTGCCATAGCCCCCTGGAAAGAGAACCGACTGATATTTGAGGACGAGACTTTGCCTGAAGTTTTTTTTGCACTTGAAAGAAAATATAAACAACATATTTTGATTAAAAACCCAGACTTGCTGACTGAAAAAATAACAATAACTCTTGATAATCAGCCTATGGAAGATGTATTGAAAGTACTCAGCTTTTCCAAAAAATTCAATTATTCACAAGTAAATGATACAACAATAGTGATCAAATAAAGGAAAATAAAACCAAACAAGTCGGTTTTCAAGGAGAGCGGGCTCAAAAATTCCGGGAACACGGCAAATGTCCCCGGTATATACTTTCCTACTGTTATCCAATGCTTCGAACCATCAATAGCAGACAGGAACCAGTTTAACAACTACGTATTAAACCTTAGACAAATATGGCAAATTATTACCATAAGGGCATTCCCTTGTTCAAAAAATGTATGCGCATTTCTACATTAATTCTGGGCGTGAGCTTACTAAGTAGTACTTTCTTAATGGCAGATCCCTCCAGTGCTCAACATGTCACGATGGATATAAGAGCAAGCCGGGTACGGATGGTTTTCAAAGCTATTGAACAACAAACTGGCGTTACATTCGCTTTTGATGAAAAGCTGGTACGAGATTCTCCTCCAATCACACTGTATGCGAATCGTTTGCCCCTTGCAGATATCCTGCAAATGATCGAAAAGCAAACCACTCTTCAATTTCATCGGGAAGGTAATTTGATTGGGGTAACTGAAAAACTGAAAGAAGAACAGAGGCTAGAAACAGATGAACCACAGACATTGCAAAGAGTGGGCTGGACAGTAAAAGGAAAAGTTACCGATGATAAAGGAGAACCTCTACCCTCTGTCTCCGTTCGTGTCAAAGGTACAACCCAAGGTACACTAACCAATAGTGACGGAAGCTATAGTATTGAGGTAGAAGGAAGCGAAACAATACTGATTTACAGTTTCATTGGCTTTCTGGTAGAAGAAGTGATGGTAGGCACACGCACCACTATCGATTTACAGATGCAACCAGATATTTCCACACTCACAGAAGTAGTGGTAACGGGTTATGGCGCTCAACGCAAAAAAGACTTGATTGGTGCTGTATCAGTGGTAGACGTAGACCAACTAAAACAAAGTACAGATGGACAGGTAACTAATCAATTACAAGGCCGAGCTTCTGGTGTAACCGTAGTTACGTCAGGGCAACCCGGAGATGCTCCTCAGGTACGCATTCGGGGGCTGAATACATTCGGCAATAACAACCCACTGTATGTGGTGGATGGGGTTCCAACTACCTCTATTGCGGACTTGAATACCAATGACATAGCCAGTATGCAAGTACTGAAAGATGCCGGATCTGCTTCTATATATGGTTCACGCGCGGCCAACGGGGTTATTATCATCACTACCAAAAAAGGAAAAGATAAGGTAAAAATAGTGTATACTGCCTGGTTTGGCATACAGACACCACCCAAAGGCAATATCTGGAATACCCTGAACCCGCAAGAACAGGCTCAGTTAAAATTTCAGGTACAAAAGAATTCTGGCTTACCTGTTGGAGATGATCAGTACGACTACGGCTCAAGTCCGGTATTACCTGATTACATTTTGCCAACAGGTGCAAAAGAAGGCGACCCCCGCACAAATCCTGACTTGTATTATGTTAATCCTAATTATACCTCAGTAGATGACTTTAATACATTTAACCAAATTGTAAAAGCCAACAAGAGTGGTACAGACTGGTTTCACGAGATTTTTAAACCAGCGCCCTCTACTAGTCACAACATTTCACTTAGTGGTGGGAGTGAACAGGGAAATTATTTATTTTCTTTAAATTACTTCAATCAGCAGGGAGCTCTGACCAATACCTACCTAAAGCGCTACACAATTCGATCCAACAGTCAATACAACATTGGCAAACACATTCGAATTGGAGAAAACCTAGTATATACGATCTCCGATAACCCCAAATCCTCCACTTCCGATGCAGGGTCAGCTATTGGCTTTTCCTTTCGAATGCAACCCATTGTACCTGTATATGACATCAAGGGCAATTATGCTGGAAGCCGTGCTGCTGGCATGGGAGATGCCTTTAATCCGGTAGCAATACGAGACAGAACCCGCTATGACAAAGGTCTTGACAATCGTTTGTTTGGAAATGTCTTCGCCGAAGCCGATGTATTAAAATACATTACACTACGTACCAGTTTTGGTGGAGAGAACTATTCAGGAAGATGGAATTCTTTTGCTTTCCCAACCTACGAAAACAAAGAAAATAGCAATACCAATACCTATTCGGAAGGTTCTTATAGTGGATTTAACTGGACATGGACCAACTTGTTAACCTTCCACAAACTATTTGGAAAACACGAATTGACCGTTGTGGCGGGTACGGAAGCCTATAATAACAAATATTGGGAAGTCGGAGGCAGTACACAAGGATATTTCTCTTTTGACCCTAATTATGTAAATCTGAGTACTGGCTCTGGAACACGAAGCAACTACAGCAATCGTTCACTGGATGCGCTGTATTCACTTATCAGTCGGGCAGATTATATCTATAATGACAAATATCTTTTGGGTGCCACTTTGAGACGTGATGGTTCTTCTAAGTTTATCAACCAACGATATGGCTATTTTCCTGCTGTAAGTGCAGGTTGGCGGATTTCCAAAGAAAACTTTATGGCAGCCGCTGCCTGGGTTAATGAGTTAAAGTTACGTGCTAGTTACGGTATAATGGGCAATCAGATTAATGTTGGCACCGGAAATGCCTTTACTACCTATAGTGCCAATCGCAGAAGCTCTTACTATGACCTTGCTGGCACCAGTGGAACTGGCGCATACGAAGGTTTTGAAAAAAGCCAGATAGGCAATCCCAATGCTATTTGGGAAAAAAACATTAATACGAATATTGGCATTGACGCTTCATTTTTTAATGGACGTCTAGACATAAGTGCCGAATATTATGTAAAACATATCAAAGACCTACTCTTTAATCCTTCTCTCATCGGTACAGCAGGTGGTGGTGCAGTACCTTTTGTCAATATTGGGCAAATGAAAAACCAGGGCATTGACCTGCAAGTCAATTCCATCTTTGATATAGCTCAGGATCTTAAATTAAGTACAACGCTTACATTTACCAGTTACAATAATAAGATTGTCAAAGTAAGTAACTCTGCTAATTATTTTGATCTGGAAAGTCGTGATTTTGACGGAGCGTCCATTGTACGCAACCAGGTTGGCAATTCTATTGGTCAGTTTTATGGCTATAAAGTAGTTGGATTCTGGAACTCTGCCGAGGAAATTACAGATGCGAATGCACAGGCTGCCCAAAAAACAGGCAACCCAGATGCAGTGTATCAGGATGGTGCCGCGCTGGGTCGTTTCAAATATGCTGACAATAATGGAGATGGCCAGATCACTGCAGCAGACCGCCAGATGCTTGGAAACCCCAATCCTGATTTTAGTTATGGTCTTAACCTGGCATTTACGTATAAACAATGGGACCTGAGCACCTTTTTCTATGGAGTGCAGGGCAACCAGATATGGAATCAAACTTTGTGGTGGACCGATTTTAACTCCTCCCGTTCAGGGGCCAAAAGTAAAACAGCCTTATATAACTCCTGGACACCTGAAAATCATAATGCAAAAGCGCCTATTCAGGAAAACGCAAGTTCTTTTAGCACAATTAGCGTCCCTAATTCTTATTTTGTAGAGAATGGATCGTATTTGCGGGCTAAAAATATACAATTGGGATATACCCTTTCTCCTACATTGCTGACCAAGTTAAGGATACAGCAGTTGCGCTTTTATGTGCAGGCAACCAATTTATTCACCCTAACCAAATACTCTGGTATTGATCCGGAAGTGAGCCGCAATACCAGTGGCAGTCAAATCATATTTGGTATTGATGAAGGATCTTACCCGTCTGCCAAACAGTATACAGTTGGACTTAATCTTACTTTTTGATCACCGCTGAAGAACCTACATATGAAAAAAATAATTAAATATATTGTTGCTCTTTCATTCGTGAGTAGTCTGGTCTTCCTGCCAGGTTGTAAAGATAACTTTTTAGATAAGCCAGCACAGGGAGCGTTAGGTGATCAGGTACTGGCCAATGCCAAAGGAATTGATGAGCTTTTGACAGGGGCGTATGCCGTACTGGATGGACAGGGAGACTTTACAGGAGGGAATGGATGGGAGTCTGCCCCTGATAACTGGATTTATGGCTCCATTACGGGAGGTGAAGCTCATAAAGGGAGTGATGGTGGAGACCAAACACCCATTACTGCCATTGCAACTTTTGCAACAGGTGGAGATAATGGCTTTTTCAATACCAAATGGAAGGCTTTGTATGAAGGTGTTTCCCGCTCCAATGCGGTACTGAGAATATTGCCACAGGTAAAAGATTTACCTGATCCGGAAAAAGTCAACACCGAAGCTCAAGCCCGATTTTTAAGAGCTCATTATTACTTTGAACTCAAGAAAATGTGGAATATGGTGCCTTGGATCGACGAATCTACAACGGACTTTAACCAGCCAAATGACAAAGACATATGGCCTATGATTGAGGCAGACTTCAAATTTGCATACGAGAACTTACCTGAAACGCAAACACTTGTGGGACGTGTGAATAAATGGGCTGCGGGTGCATATTTGGGTAAAACCTATCTCTATGAGCAAAAATTTGCGGATGCAGTGACTGTGTTTACAGATGTCATCACCAATGGTGTTACCACCAATGGACTCAAATATGATCTTGTACCTTTTAAAGATAACTTTGATGCGGCTACCAAAAATAATGCAGAATCTGTTTTTGCCATTCAGATGGTAGCGAATGATGGCACACTCGACATTACCAATGCCAACCAGGGAGGAATGCTTAACTTTCCTTATGGAGAAGGAGCGCCATTCAGCTGTTGCGGTTTTTTTCAGCCCTCACAAATGCTTGCCAATATGTACCGTACAGATGGAACCGGGTTACCTTATCTGACTGATTATGATAGTCATCCTATCAAAAATGACATGAATCTATCTTCTTCTACACCCTTTACGCCAGATGCAGGCCCTCTAGATCCACGCATAGACTGGACAATCGGACGCAGGGGAATTCCGTATCACGATTGGGGCTTGTTTCCAGGTAAGGATTGGGTACGTGATCAGGCATTTGCCGGACCTTATGCCCCTAAAAAGAATGTTCATCGTCAAAAGACACAGGACTTGTATGCCGATTTGAGCTCATGGGCACCCGGAAATGCGATTAACGTACTGATTATCCGTTTTGCAGATGTGTTATTGATGGCTGCCGAAGCTGAAGCAAATGCTGGAAGCCTGGTTAAAGCGGAAGAATATGTAAATAGAATAAGGACCCGGGCTGCTGATAAAACGGGCTGGTTATATACCTATATTGATGATGAGAATCCACTAACAGGTTATTCCACTACACCAGCAGCTAACTATCAAGTAAAACCCTATCCAGCAGGAACGTTAGCAGGGAAAGGTAAAGAAGATGTTTTACAAGCCATTTACTATGAGCGTGGTATTGAGCTTGCCATGGAGGGACATCGCTTTTTTGATTTGGTCAGATGGGGCCAGGCCGGGCAGTCTCTCACAAACTATTTTGGTTATGAATCAAAAATAACAACAGACCTGTCAGGAGGAAAATATGTTAATGGCAAAAACAACTACTTTCCTATTCCTCAATATCAAATTGACTTGAGTGTGGTGAATGGAACACCGTTATTAAAACAGAATCCGGGATACAATTAAGTTCCGAGTAACCAGAAACAAATAAAAGCCTCTATATCTACTAGATATAGAGGCTTTTATTTTATCACTACCATAATTACACTGTTTCCCCTACTCTTTCCAGCAAAGCTTTTGTTTTGCGGATACCTTCTTCCTCAGTTAATGTACTACCTTCATATTCAATTCCCACAATACCTTTAAAACCTGCCTGTTTCACAATTTTGAGCAATTTTGTATAATCCATATCTTTCTCATTTCCTTTCTCATCAAAGTTATACGTCTTGGCACTTACTCCTTTGGCAAAAGGCATCAACTCTTCTGTTCCTTTGTAACGGTCATACGACTCGTCACATCCAGCATGATTAGCCTGCCATTTCAAACAGAAATTTCCAAAGTCAGGTAATGTACCACAGTTCTTCATATTAACAGCCTTCATCACTTTGGATAACCATTGTCCATCTGAAGAATAGCCCCCGTGATTTTCAACAATTACATTGATTTTAGACTTAGCCGCAAACTCTGACAGCCGTCCCAATCCATCTGTAGCGGCTTTCGCTACTTCATCAGCAGTACCTTCGCCAGCAGCATTCACACGAATAGTGGCGCAACCCAGAAATTTAGCAGCTTCTACCCATTTGTAGTGATTTTCAACAGCCTGTTTCCGTTTAGCATCGTCCAAATCTCCCAAATTACCTTCTGCGTCACACATAATCAGGTGGTTACGTACACCATTGTCTTTGCAACGCATCAGTAGCTCCTTCAGATACGTCTGATTGGTAGCATTTTCCTTAAATGTATGTGTACCATCAAAGAAACAGGTATTTACATACTCAACGATAGTAATTCCAAAGTCTTTTTTTGCTTTTACTGGAAAATCCAGGTTAGAAAGTTGTTTTCCAAAAATTGCTTTATGCAATGACCATTCTGCCAGAGATATCTCAAAAAACATCTTTTTTGGAGATGCAGCCAATGCATCACCTAATACAGGTAAGAAAGCAGCCGCAGCCGAGGCTTGTCCCAACTGCTTCAGAAAATCACGACGATGTAGTGACATAAGTGGTAAATAGTTAATAAGCGGAAAGAATAGGAAATGGATTTACTTACGTAGTAGATTCCGACTTAAATATAGGACTATTTGGATTAATACATGTACAAATTGAATTCACTTTTATGTTTATTTTATACCTTCTCTCCTTCACGCAATTTTACCTCTCTGGCAGTCTCCCTCATTTCATAAACTTCTAGTGGGTAGGGACGCCAAAAATAGTTATCCTTTTTTAAAGTAATCCTCCTCTATGCTACGTCTTCTCTTATATAAACCCTATTTATCTATTTCTAAACAACTAAGAAAATGACTGCACAAATTTTTAAATCCATTTTGTTTGGTGCCTTGTTTGGAGCTGCACTCTTTTTTATGCCGTTCTTTTTACTACGCATTGTAGTGTTCATTGTGATCATCGGAGCACTTTTCCGGATCTTTGCACGCAGACGGTTTGGACCACATGGGCATCGCAGATCCTTTACCCATTTTACGGATCGCATTCGGAGTATGAGTGAGGAAGAGTATACAGCTTTTAAACAACGTTCTCAGGATCGTTGCGGATTTTATCGTAGCAAACCCGCAGAAAGTTTATAAAGGAATATGACCTCTGACAGAGCAAAATTTCTATTCACAAAAAATAAAGATATATAACTATGAAACGAAGCACAAGATTTCTGATTGCCTTTACAGCCGCAGCCCTTACATTCGGGACATTAAGGGCATTTGTAGGTCCAGCTCACTGGCACAGATGGCATAATCACCCCCATCATTGTTATGAAGATTCGCACGAACGTCATCACTGGCGAGACCATAAACATGGACATTCTCCGGATGCACAGGCTCCGGAAAACGATCTCAATGATCAGCAGGATAGTTCCCGTTAGTAACAAGTCGTTACAATAAAATTTTGGATTTTTTTTCCCAGATTCTTTTAAGTAAAAATCCAGTTGTAGACTTATTTACGTACATATAGTAATCGTAAATTAAAACATAGAGTAATTAAAAAAGAGCAGATATTCTTATTTGCTCTTTTTTTTATACAGGCATATTTTTTTAGGGGGAATACAAACCGTCTCTCTATAATCTATAGCAATAACAATCAAAATCGAAACAATACAAAACAATGGGAATCTTACTAACTTACGACATCAGTTCAGATAATAAAATCGTTAAGCAGGAACTAAAAAAGAAAGGATACAAAGACCAGTTTATTTCTGATAATACAGTTTATTATCTTCCCAACAAAACTCTTTGGCATGATAAGGAAACCCTGACTCCCAAAAAAGCGTTAAAAGACCTACACGATATTATTCAGATGCAAAATCTGACTACATCGCCCAAGATTGAAGTTATTCGTGTATTTGCTGTTTCTTTTCCGCTATCATCCTGGGCTGCCATACAAGGCACACAACCAACTTTATAAGAATTTATACAAAGCAAAATTATTACTTTCTCTGTCTATCAGCATAATACATCTCTACATCTTACGTTATAGAATCAAAAATACTATTTTTCTTCCTGTGAAAACAGGTTACCTTTTCATACAACCGCCATTAACTATTAAAATTTGGTATAGATTTTGCACGTCTATAAAACATTCTTAATTACTACAACTATGATGACTGCCGCCGCTATTGTATCTTTCCTATTGGTAAATGGTTTTCTTGTATTTCAAAACCGTTCAGAAAAAGAAGCATTAAATGCCTCCAATTCTGGCAATCACCATTTGGACTGATTCGTTACCACTTATACTAAAAAGATCTAACACAGACTATAAGTCTGACACTTAAAACAACAATCATCCAATTATAACGTTATTGAGCTAAATAGAGTCATTTAGAGACGTGAAAGGGCTCTTGTTTAGTCAAAGGAAAAGAATCGATACATTGTCGGTTCTTTTTTTATTTTCTGCTAAAGCAAGATTACATACTACCAATTGTGGGTTTGAGATTAGGTAAAATGATAGTAAAAGTAGTCCCTTTATCTATTTCGCTCTTAAGCATAATCTTTCCCCCCATTTGTTCTATAGCCTGTTTAACAATATATAAACCAAGCCCTGAACCATCCGTTCTTTCTGATGCACGAAAGAACATAGCAAAAATTTTTTCTTTGTATGCATCTTCAATTCCTTGCCCATTGTCTTCTAAGGTAATAGTTACTTCCTGATTTATGTGACCTGCTTCGTTCTGATTGTACAATAACTTCTTATTCATGTTATTGTTTCTTTAAGATCAAGTATCTCATGGTAATTTGATACTAAATTAGACTATATAGAATAACATACTTGGACAGATAGCAAGATAAAAGGCTCAGGAATAGCACCTAAGTTTATATAAGAGTTTTGCAGCATCTGATTTGAAAAACTTAGCTGTTTTTTGTTATACCTTTGTAGTTCATTTTATTTTTCATTTTTCACATTCAATTATGAAACAGTATTTCAGAAGTATGTCTTTTGTAGCAATGCTGGCTTTTGCTGCAAGTTGTGCTTCACACACTGAAGAGTCGACAGCAACAACAGAATCGACTGCAGACACAGTAGCCACACTAGTAGAGGATACAACAGCTTCTACTGCCACAGAAGACAGTACAAAAACCCAGCTTGAATCTATTTCGGGAGAAGTAAAAGAAGTAACACCAGGCAAGGATGGTTATACAGCCAAGCTAGTAACCAGTGACAACAAAACATATTTTGCGACAGTTAGTCACGCCAATCTGAAAGAAAATGCAAGTCAATATCGGGCTGTAAAGGTGGGAGAAACTATTCAGATTACAGGAGAAGTATGGAAAATGGGCGAAGAAGATCATGTAACTGTTCGCTCTCTGAAATAAACTTTTTTCCAATACAAGGGATTGGGGTATGAGGATTAAAGGCACCTATACCTTTTTGAAAAAGGTGTAGGTGCTGTCTTTAATAGAAAGGTACTGGTTTGAACAAACGTTCAATACTGTAAATTTAAGGGAGCTACTTAACCCCCTTTCCTCCTTTTAGGAAGACTCTCCCTTTTTGCCCTCCTGAAAGGATCTCGTGACAAGACCGGCGACCTTTCCGACTGGAGTTTATTTTTCTCTCAGAAAGGAAATGTGGCTCTATTTGTCAAAAGTTTCTTTCAGAAGGACAAAAAATAAATAAAATTTTAAGTTGGCCACATTGGGGTTTACCCGTACTAATAACTCTTTAAGTTAAAGACATGTTTTCCTTAAAGTCTGGAATGGCTTATAATGAACTAACCACCTCAGTGGAAACAAAGAGCTTTTCCAGATGTTGGGTATAGGCTATCATATCCCGTTTTATGTCTGCATTTTTCTCTACATCATGAAAATGAAAGCTTTCCAGAGGAGTCATACCTGTAAAGGCATTCATTCGATGGAAGCCAAACAAGGGGCCATCATCTACACTGGTTTCCATGAAGAATTCATTGGGTAGTGTAAAAGCCTCCTTGGGAGCGTTCCATGAAGTAGTCAGCATATACTGCTTGCCATGTAATAGCCCTCCTGTACCATAGTTAATAGCTGGATTCTGAGAAGAACGTCCGTCACTACGGTAAATCCCGTTGTTGTGTCCTTCTGTAAAGACAACATCAATGTATTTTTTGAATCCATGAGGTAACTGAAACCACCAGATAGGTGTGTGATAGATTACTATATCTGCCCACTTATATTTTTCTACTTCCTCTTTCGGATTATATTTTTCACTTACATGGGTTGTTTTTACTTCAAAGCCAGGCTGGTTTTTGAAGAATGTTTCTGTAACAGCAGTAAGAGTTTCGTTAAACTGTCCGCCTGAATGCGCAAATGACTGCCCTCCGTTTATAATGAATATCTTTTTCATATCTGTTTTGTTTACTGATACAAAAATACTACAGTTATATATATCAGTAAAATAACTTAAATTATACCTTCGTATCAGAATTATAATACTTTGACTATGGTAAATCTGGAATGGTACCGCACCTTTAAAGCGATATACAAAACCGGCACACTGAGTGGCGCTGCTGAAAGCCTGTTCATTTCTCAACCGGGAGTGAGTCTGCATCTGAGCTCGCTGGAAAGTTATATGGGATACAAGCTGTTTGAACGCACAGGCCGTAAAATGATACCAACCGAAAAAGGAAAGATCTTCTATAATTTTATCAATGAACCTCTGCAAAAGCTGGAAGAAGCAGAAAAAAACTTTCAGAAAAGTACAGAAAAGCATACACCTACAGTAAGTATCGGGATGTGTTTTGAAACATTTCAGATTACATTGGAGCAATATATTTCATCACTTCCCTTCAATGTCATTATCCGGTTCGGTGATTATCCTGAGATGCTGGATAATCTGGAAAAAGGAATACTTGATCTCATCATTACACCCCAGCAAGGCTTGTCCTCTCATATTGATCACGAAGCATTCTCATCTGAAACGATTGTACTTGTAGGAGGTGTGGATATAGACGATTTGCATTTTCAGCACTTAGTCAAAAAGAAAGACAAACAAGGCATGCAGGATTGGCTCATACAACAGAAATGGTATGGAACCACAGGAGATATGGAACATCTGTTTCGCTTCTGGCAGCTAAATTTTAAAAAGCATCCGGATTTCAGACCCAATTACATTGTCCCTAACTTAAATTCCATTGTACGTTGTTTATCCGGAGGGAAAGGACTGGCTGTCATTCCTGACTTCCTTTGTCGGGAGGAAATCAGGAATGGGCAAATCAAGCTTATATGGGAGGGATCACCCAAACTAACCAATACGCTCTATTTTGCTACCCGCAAAAAAACAATGTATCAGGAAGAGATTGAGAGGATTAAACAGCTATTCAAAAGAGTAATGCTACCTCTACAGAATGAAGTTGAGAATTAATAGCCAGGCTGGGCATTGTACTGAAGCCTGTCAAACTTATTGGTAAGCCAAAGCAATAGCAAGGTCTCAAAAATCAAGGTAAAGGGAATTACAGACAAATTCTTTAAAAACAGAAGTATTGTCCATTCAGAAGCAGAGCTAACCAGAATACCACCTTCTTTCAATTTTAAATAAAAGCAGGTTTCATAAGCGGCTTGATCTATCAGATAGTTAAAAACCCAGGCAATAACCATAAACAATATTAAATTGAATACAAGGGATATCCATTGCTGTTTAAACTTTTGAACAGCGGTTCCCCATTGTTGCTTGCGATTGCCTTTGCTTGTAAAGAATCGTTTTATACGCAGCAGACCATTCTTTACATTGGCAAATCCTAATACATATATACATAAGAGAATACGGGCAGATTCGATTACAACCTCCAACACGATATGCAACCATGTACTTATTGCACCAAATCCTCCCAATTGAATAACTCTGCCAAAGGCAGCAATGAGGCTAAGACTGACGACTACCAGAAAATGTTTTCTGATAAAGTAGACAGTGCTTTGTATCAGATTGAAACGATGAGATAGTGTAGCAGATAGGTTCATAGGATTGTAGTTTATGAGTAAAAACCATGATTCACTACAAGATAAAAAGAAACACAGTTATCTACCTATAAAGATCTGAATATCTACATATTAATTCGAGCTTTTCATCAATAAAACTTTGTTATTGAGAAACCACAATTTTCCTGTTGGCCCCAGTCCAAAAAAGTAGTCCCTATGCCCATGATAGCTTGTATCACTTTTATGCAACTCTTCTTTGGCTGTAGCATCCAGCCAGTCAAAATCAAACTCCTGATACCCATAACCCGGAGAAGTATATTCTATTGTATGATAGCGTTTTTGTAAACTATCAAATGTAACAGTATCAAAATACAAAACAGCCTGTAAATAATTATCTGAAGGCCCTGGTACAGATAGTCGTTCGTTTTGCCCGGAGTTATCAATAAATGTGTACTGATACTTTACATGTACAGGCTTGAATACACTCAGATTAATCAACTTTGCCAGTTTTGCTTTAGTTGTATCGAGTGTTGTCTGCACATTTGTCTTTGCAGCATTTGTATCCTTAGTTTCCTGCTGGCAACCAACAATCAAAAGTATGAACCCAATAAAGATTGCCACCATACATTTTGCCATAGTATAAAGTTGTCTGAATAGTTTTACTCTGAGTCTAATTCATCATAAAAACTGGATTTCCTGAACTTGCGAATAAAATATTCACGAGTGGCATGTTCGCCATTCTTAAGATCAGATGCATATAACTGAATAGATGTACCAAACAAAGTCATTGTAGCTACTCCTGAATAAAAAACAATCGTATCTGTTCTTTCAGCATTATCTGTGGTAGAATAATACGTGCTGTAAGAATAAGAAGGCAAAGTGTCCAAAAAAAATTGCATGGATTCCTCTGCATGCTGTAGGCTATCTGCAATAGCTTGGGGTGTAAATAACTTTTTTATCACCCGAACACTTATCTCATCATGGCGCTTCAGACATTCGGGGAGTAATAGATCCAACACCTGTTTATATTGGCTTAATCCTTCATAACAACTGGCATACAGAAAATCATACTCATTCTTCTGCATCCAAAAGTATGTTCCACAGGTATAACTAACCGGATATTTTTTAATAGCATCTTCCAGATACTGATAGGCTTCTTTAAATTTTTTTTGTTTCAAACAAATCTTTGTTAGAATAATAGCGGCATCATTTCTATGATCTGCAGTAAAGCTACCATAAGCCCTGATAGTAGTATCTCCAACAATACCCGCTGAGTAATAATGTATGCCAATATAATATGGATCAGAAGAATGAATAATTTTCAGACACAATTTCTCTGCTTCTTCCAGCCTGTTTTCTGCCCACAATGCATATATGAGTTGACTATATCTCTGGTAATTGAGTGAATCAGGTTCTTCATGAAGTAAGTAGTGATACTTTCGACAAACTTTCTTTGTTTCTTTACTCGGAGATTGTGATAAATAATCAAAGGGCATTTGAAAATCCCATGAGGAGGAAGTCGTATTTATGTCCACACTAAAAGGTGGTGATTCTTCAATAACTTTTAAAGAAAAAGAAAGCGAATCCTGACTATATATGGGAGCAAGATGACACCCTAAACAGACTAGAATAACTAATCGTAAGCGATACATAAAAACAGGAAAGTGTATAAGACAATTATCCATATAAAAATAGTAGATCCCAAAATACTTAAACAATAGTAGTATTAAGATGAAATATATTATTTTCCAATATGTTAAAAAACTAACTTCATCTTTGTTACTATCAATCTTTTTACTAGCTTAGCTAACAGGTTCTGTTTCTGATCTGTCGACAGAAATATGACTGCTGATATTTCACCTGTTTACACACAACTCCTTTCAAAAAGTATACTGATTTCATCATTTTACAAATGAATGCTTTATGAAAAGGATTTTACTTTTTTCTATTCTCTCTATCATTGTACTATCCTGTAAGAATACAGAACCTGATCCAATTGCTAGCGCTGATTTTTTTCCTCTTCAGGTAGGTAATTACTGGAAAGTAGACGACAACGACTATCTGGAAATTACGAATACAAAAGTCATTGATGGACATACATACTACCAGATATATACAAAATCTCCCCTAGGAGGAGAAGGAAACCTTTATATCAGAATTGACAAAAATCTCAATCTGATACAGGCCTATGAAAATGCACCTGGCTACAGTAAAACCATTGCTAACTTTAGAATGAAAAAAGGCAAAAAGGTTGCAGACACTCCGGAAGAACCGACTGTTATTGAGCGAGATAATAACAAAATAACATTCCGTTATCTATGTGTAATTTGTGGCAGACCAAATGCAATGTTTGATATTAGTTTCCATAAAGGCAAAGGCATTCTATCCAGAAATTCTCTTTTCCGGGGATATTTTGAAAATAATCCGCCTTTCACTGAAATCCGGATTAACGGGCAGGTATATAAGCTATAGATTTGGTTAGCAAAGTACTTTATTCTTTACTTTTTCCAAGTTCCTTTGTAACCGCTTTATTCCAGGCAATGTGGCTGTCTGTATTCTTACAGGTAGATAGGCATGCTGTCTGGAATTTTTATCTTGTATACCTTGTCTGTGCGATTGAGTCAGGGAAACTATCCGTGGAGATGCATTCAGCCTGGCATTAACTATATTAACAACATGATTTACAGCTATAGTACTCTCCTCTTTCTCACCTAGCTGCATCGCTTTGAAAGCATTAAAATCAGCTTCTTCCTGCAGTTCGATCTGTTCAAACTTTTTCCATGCATCATGAGCAGCCTGAATACGGACTGTCACATCATCCCGTTTGGCTTCTTTGAGGATATACTTAGCTGTGTTGTCTTTGTCTTTTTTCTTCTCCACTACAGCCAGATGGTATTCATTGCGTTTGTATTTCGCATTGACTTCTTTAAATTCCTTTTCCGCTTTTTTGAGTTGCTTATTGCGTTCTTTAGATTCTGGTTGGGCTTCCAGTTTGGCTTTTTGCTGGGTTGCATGTGCCAGTAACACGACAAGAAGGGCTTGAGTGGCAAGAGATTGCTCTTCATCCTGCTGGATTTGTCTGATTCGTTTCTTCATGTGATGAAGCTGCTCATTCAAACGAGCTTCATACGCTCTCAGGCGATAATATTCAGATCTGTATTTACGGATACTAGTTGAATTAGTATGATATTTTGACATAAGAATGCTTCGATTTAGAGTTGTAATTTTATACCCTAAAGATACCCAACTTCAAAGCAGCATCCAAAAATATTCAAACCACGTTCAGAACTCATTATGAGGAAATTATAAGCATTTCAAAAAATATTTTTTTCTTGTTTTACTTAGTAAAAAGCCTGTCCTTTTAAAAAGGGCAGGCTTCGACTTGTCTACTCGAAAGAGTTACGCTCAAGACTCGTTATACACACCAAACTCGGCAATGGATGGTGCACTTTCGTAGGATTGAATAACAATCCGGACTTTGCTTCCCTGTACTTTGCTAAAGCGATGTAGCTTTACCCGACCTTGGGTTTCACCTTCAAACAATGGTTTCCAGGCACCATTTGTCCAGTATTCCAGTTTGTATTTTTTGATATTTGGTTTACGTTCAAACACGGTTATGGTAGTAAATGCCTGAGAAGTTTTCAGATCAACTTCATACCAGGGCTCTTTTATTTCTGGGTTAGACTGCCAGGAGCTCTGAAAATCATCGTCGTTGGCAAAATCCATAATATCCATATCATAACTCCAGCTAGAATTGGATGGCTTGTTTTTTGCCAGATTGGAAGAAATAATCGGTGCGCCTGTATCTTTAATTTTACCAACCGATCCCTGATTCGTCCAGATCTTTCCTATTTCTTTTAGGGCAGTCAGTGCATTTTCATCAAACAAACCCTCACGGTTAGGAGCTACATTCAGGATAAAGTTGCAGTTTGCTTTGTTCAATGGCTCCAGTGTTTCGCTTATCAGTTTGGCAGGATCTTTCACAGCTGTTGTAGGAAAGTTTGTTTTCCAGAACCAGGAACTTTGCAATGGTAAACAAGCCAGTGCAGGCATTTCATTTTTGTCACCTGACAAATGTTGTCCGGCTCCCATCTCATACGTCTTGATATCTGTATAATACAAGCCATCAGCAGGATACTTTGCCCCATTTAAATCCATCAGAATACAATTGGGCTGGAGTTTTTTCACCAGCTTATAAATCTGTTCAAATGAGATTTCATCATAGGATATCCGTGACCAGGGAGCATCCCATCCATCAATAATCAGAGCTTCAATATCTCCGTACTTAGTTAACAACTCTGTTAATTGAGCCTTTATAAAATCTGTATGTTTCGGTTCTATTTCATTGGGACGTATTTTATGATGTGTATCCAATATGGAATAATACAACATCACCTTTATTCCATTTTTACGAAAGGCATCTACATATTCCTTTACTACATCTTTTTTATAGGGACTTTTCATCACACTATAGTCTGTAGTCTTTGTATCCCAGATACAAAAGCCACTATGATGTTTGGTTGTCAGGCAGCCATACGACATATGGGCATCTTTGGCAGCTTTTGCCCACTGATTGGCATCAAGCTTCGTAGGATTAAACAGAGAAGCGGGTGCTTCCGGATCAGGCCAGTCCTGGTTATAATAGGTAGGCATACCAAAATGGATAAACATACCAAAACGCAGATCTACAAAGGTTTGCTGAAGTTCGGCTAATGAACGTTGTGGTTTTGTCTGTCCATTTACTTTCAATAAAATACTGCTAATGAAAAAAAGAAGGATGAGAATAGAATTTTGTTTCATTGGATAAATAAATAGTTTGTATGATGTTGCGGCATCCCAAGATACTAGAATCTCTACAAACAGACTTACTCATTGCATAAAGTTTTGCAAAAAGAAGTTGTCACAGAATTATGCAGAAAACAATATCCTCTTCTACAAATACAATCTTCTAACAGAGAGATCCAAATAAATAATAACCTCCAGTCTACAACCAACTCATTTTTAGACACTTAAAAAATAGTTAAAATATTTTCAACTATTCCTGTAACATTTCGGTGTCTGTGTTCCCTAAATGAAAAACAAAACAAACACAGACATGAAAAAAATAACACTCACACTCATTCTATCTTTTTTTACAGCTGTTGGTATTAGTAGCTTAGCCCAAAATGCTTCCCCATTTCAGGTAACTGTTACAGGTAAAGGCAAACAAGCCATCTTATTTATTCCAGGGTATTCCTGTTCCGGAGATGTATGGAAAGAAACAATTCAGCAGTTAGGTCCCAATTACACATCACATGTATTCACCTTTGCGGGCTTTGCAGGTATAGCCCCTCAAGCTAACCCAAGCCTGAACGAATGGGTAGAGGCAATAGGACACTATATACAAACACAAAAGTTGAACAAACCTATTGTGGTTGGGCACAGTCTGGGAGGTGTTGCAGCCATGTGGTTAGCTTCTGAGTATCCGGATAAAATAGGCAAACTGGTTGTAGTAGATGCCCTACCTTGTCTGACAGCAATTTACAATTCAAACTTCCAAAGCCAAGCCACTCCGGATTGTAGTGCCTTTATCCAACAATTTGAAAAAATGGACCCGCAAACCTTCAAAACGACCCAGTATACAGCCATGCGATCTATGGTAGCAGATACCTCAAAACTGGAAACTGTAGTACAATGGAGCATAAAATCAGACAAGGCAACATTAGGTAAAATCTATTGTGACTTCTCCAATACAGATATGCGAGAAAAGATTGCAGCCATCACCTGTCCTTCACTGATCTTACTGGAAGCTAGCTTCAAAGCCTATCAGGACACGATGAACTCTCAATACAAAAACCTAAAAACAGCACGAATCGAATACTCCACTAAAGGTCTCCACTTCATCATGTACGACGACAAAGACTGGTACTATAACCAACTCCGCACATTTCTAAGCCAAGGCAACTTCTAATTGTAGTCCTCAAAAGGCTATATGCGACAAAAAGAGTTAAGATGAAGTCAATCGTGGAAGGTAGTGTAGGTAGAGTCTTTTTCTATGAGGCTGGTCTTTATCTTGTACCATAACTTTTCTGGAAATGAGGTCTGTAAATAAAGAAAAAATATTCTTCTTGCCCTCCTGAAAGCACCATGCACTCTCTGTCCTCCTGAAAGGATCTCGTGACAAATAGAGCCATGTTCGTTTTATGAGAGAAAAATAAACTCCAGTCGGAAAGGTCGCCGGTCTTGTCACGAGATCCTTTCAGGAGGACAAAAAGGGGGTATGAGGGCAAGAAAAAATTTAGAGGATAAAAAATGAAAATCTTTCCCTGTCACCCTCAAAAGTGAAAAAGGTATGGAACAAGATAAGGGTTGGACATGAAAACAGAAGTATTGAGGAAAGTGCTCTTTTGGTTATCACACAGTGGTTTGACACAAAAGCAGCAAGCTATAGGAAGAGAAATGAAAGGGGCTACGAAAGACTAAAATGAACCAGGATGTATAGAGCCTATTTTCTAAAACGTTATCAAACACCACACTATTCAAATTATTGTACATTAGCCAATGCTAATGATCCATCATGACCTTCGAAGAAATCTATATCCAGTATTCGCCTAAAGTATACCGCCTGTGTATGGGGTATGTCAATGACCCGGATCAGGCCAAAGACCTGGTGCAGGATACATTTATTCAGGTATGGGACTATTTACCCGGCTTTCGGAATGAATCAGGTGTTGGTACATGGGTATTTACCATTGCAACCAATACATGCTTACGACAACTGAAAAAAGAAAAAAAGCAAGTCAGAACAGAAATGCCTCTGCAACTGGAAGAAAAACCAGCAGATACAATGGACGAACAAGTTGCTTTTCTGTATAAGTGTATTGCATCACTGGAAGAAAACGAACGTTTGATTATCTCATTGGTACTCGAGGAAGTTCCTCAGAAACAGATTGCCGATATTATTGGTATCTCCGAAGGAAATATTCGGGTACGTATTCACCGGATCAAAGAAAAACTCAGCTCAATCATGAAATACCATGGACAACTTTGATGACTTAAAGAAGCTCTGGCAGCAAATGCCTGCTTCAGATCTTCCCTCAGCACAAGAAATGAATCAGAAAGTACATACCTATCAACGAAAAATGAAACAGAAATATATTATCTCCATAGCCTATCTGGCAGCCACGTTTATCTTTATCGGCATTATTGGGTATTTTATTGAGCCTGTCTATGCTACCACCCGAATAGGTGTAGTGATTATCATGGGAGGCATTGTGATGGTTATTATATCTCAAAGTAAACTTATCTCCCTACTTTCCAATGAAAAATCTGAAGTAACTGACAGCCGTCAGTATTTGCAGCAAATGATTGTATATCGGAAAAATCTGCAACGCATTCAAACTACCATGATGTCCTTCTACTTTCTGCTGCTTAGTATAGGGCTTGGGTTGTATATGTTTGAATTTATTATGCGAATGGGCATGATTCCCCGTATCATAACGGCATCCGTAACAGCGATATGGATTGCCTTTAACTGGTTCTATATCCGTCCGAAGCAGATTGCGAAACACCAATCTAAAACCAATGAAATGATTACTCAGTTGGAAAAGGTTTGCGGACAATTTGAATAGCATAGTAGTAGGAATATAGTCAGAATTGTAATCCTTTGTTACACCCTAAACTTGTAGCATTTACTCAAATACTTTGCATATTTGTGCTTTACAATTCTGACTATATTATATCCGGACTATGTACAAACTAAGTTTACTTATTTGCGTAGTGGCTTTTGTAGCCTGTACGTCAAACCCAAAAGAAACAAACACACAAACAGATTCAACGACTGTTACAACTTCATCAACAGACTCAGCGGCAGTAACAAACCCCAAGTTGTCAGAATATGTACAGTATCTGGCGAATCTAAATGACTCGACAGCTGAATCGGCTACAAAAGCTGCACAAAAGTTTCAGGAAATTTTCAAAGGTTCATCCCCTGCTCTTTGTGATTCAGCATTTGTGTTCTTTAACACCTTCTATGAAAAGTTAGGTACCCGATTAGATGAAGTTCACGCATCCGATACTACCAATTATGATTCACTGATTGTAGACCCTACAGCCAAGCCTGTCCCCCTCTCAGCAAAGCTGACTACCTATAATCAGAAGTTAACTCAGAATGGATTTCAGGTAGCCATGACTGAAGGAACAACCTACATCAAACAAGACCGAGAACTGATTGCAAAATGGTTTTACGCAATGGTTTCTCCTACCATGAAATCATATCTGACTCAATTGAATAAAGAAAATAAGGAAGGATTTGCCGAAGATGCAGGCATTAATATTCCTATTACCTCACTAGCTGAGCGGGTTATCTGGTGGGAAAATTTCAACCAGACAAATCCTACCTTTGTATTTGCAGAAAGAAGCAAGGATCTCTATCAAAACTATTTGTTTTACCTTCTCAAAGGGATGGACAACACGGCATCTTACTACCAGGATGAGGCTGGTAAAGTTACTCCTGATCAAGAGTTTATGAATGCATATACATACGTATTGTCTAAACATCCCAATACAGAAACAGCAAAATTGGTCAAACCTTTTCAGGCTGCCCTTGCTCAACATGATGTTAAAAAAGCGGAAAGTCTTCTGAAACAATATCAGGATCAAAAAATCATTCAATAAAAGAAGTAGGTAGATTATAATCCGGGTTACGTATTTCGTTTGATGCCGGTAGAGAATGTAAAATCCAGACAATAGTACAAAAAGAAAGGGCTGATGATCAGCCCTTTCTTTTTGTACTATTGTTGAACACTTCTCTTTAACAAAGGTCTCAGTGATGCTCCGGATAAGGAGATATTAGCACTATCATCCACAATTGGGTCAATGGTTGTGAAGGGTATATCATCGGCATTAAAACTACTTCTATCCTTAAGAGTTAATTTTAAATGATTAATATATTTCTTAGCTGTATCTTTTTTAAATTCTGCTCCATTGGTCATATTTATTTCACAAGAACTATCGTTATACTCTTGCAGAATCATCTTGTCAATTCTATTGTTTAAAACTCCAAGATATGACGTTCCTTTTAGGTGGATAGTCAGATCTGATAGTTTAAAATCACTCAGATACCCTTTATTTACATTCTTCAATTCAATAAAACTCACTGACGGACATCTTATAATCAAACGTTGGTTATCGTATGTTCTTAAACTATCGGGTATTGCTTCGAAGTTTACCAATAAAGTATCTCCAATAAATCGAATCTTAGCGAAACTACTAATATCTTGTAAAGAAGTGATTTCATAAGTTGTTGCATACTCAACTAGAACTTCTGAGTCATCGTCTGTTGTGGTAAAAAGTTGGTTTGTCCCATCAACTTTGATGTATTTAAAAGAGTCTTTACTCAAGGTTCTATATTCTTTTGAAACAATCTTCTCATTCTTTATCCTCTCATACTCTGCTTTGAGAATAAAATTACAGGTTAGCATTCCTGCAAATAATACTCCTACAAAGCCAAGTAATAGTTTATTGCTTGTTTTCATTGTCAAATCAGATAAGTGTTTTTACTTTTTAAAGTTTTCTTCTTTGTATTTTTCAAACTGCACTTCCAACTCTTCTACTTCAATATTAAGCAGATACATATTCCGAAAAAGAACTGGTAACTCATGCTGTACAAACTGTTCCTTCCGGTAAATAAGGATAGCCTGCTCTGCATCTTCGTTTACGAAATAGCCAATGCCCCGTTTATTCTGAATAATATCCCGGCTTTGCAGAAAATCATAAGCTCTGGTCACTGTATTGGGGTTCACCTGCAACTCAACAGCAAGTTCCCGAATGGACAAAATCCGATCATTGGGCAGCCACTTCTTCAGCAAAATATTCTCACATATATAATCTGCTATCTGCACATAGATCGCTTGTTGTTCCCTGAATTCCATATCTTAAATAATCTAATTTGCGTGTCTTAATTTTAATTACAACTCCTTCTCTACAACTTTCAGATAGGTTATAAACCATAAAAATGGCGTCACACAGTATTTAGCAATAAATTCTATTACATGAGTGAAGGAATCTGGCATCTTGGCTGTTATATAACTATGTCTCAGCAAATGAAAAGGAATAGCAGTTACTGATTCTTCTCCTATCAACATTCTACCCATTACATAATCACTAAACGTAAACAGTGCCACTAGCAACAATCCACTTATCGCCGTTTTAATAAAGCTGAACTTCTCAAACCATACTGCCCCCAGTAAAAAAGCAGCCTGTATAAAGAAGTAAGGAAAAAAGAGGTAATAGAACTCTTTCTCTGACTGAAAAAAATTCAATACCTGAATGCGACTATCATGTCTTACTAGTTCATCTGCATTATAGCTTTGGCTTACTTTAACAAATGGAATAGCAATAGCATAAAAGATAAGGGAATATACAATGACAAAACCTATAGTAGCATAAAGCCATAAAGAAAGAAACTTTTCCAACGATGATCCAGGTAGTGTTAAAAACAGGATACCTTTAGGTTTTTGAGAGAAGTCATTGAATATATAGCTGGTAAAAATAGTACCACACAAAAATAATCCGGCAGAATAGTAACCCATCTGGAATATGTCTTCAATTCGTCCATTTTCGGTATAAAAGACCAACAGAAATATAAGAATAGTAAAACCGGCTATTATTCCCATCCCCATCAGATATATGCGGTAATTTTCAATCCAGTGTTTTCTCAGTAATAATCCTAATCTTTTAAAACTTAACATAGTATGAGATTTTTGTAGTGTATGGGTATATATTACCCTTTTGAGTGCAAACAGTTATCCTTTATAAAACCGACTAAAGTCTATGTATCCGGCAATGGTGATGATTACAAAATAGCCCAGACTGTATAATTCATGGGAGGCCAACACCTTAACGGACTTATCTGATGAAAAAATAGTATACATGGTAAAGGTATAGGGATAGTAGATTGCGTATTCCCATCTTTTAAACAGAATGGTTGCTGTAACAATACAGATCAGCCCTATTCCAATTGCAGCAATCATATTTTTTATACGGATACTTAACCAGTAATGAATTGCCAGCATAGCTAATGTTGAGACAAAAGACCGAAATGCCAGTTTTAGCAGTCCATCAAATGCCAGCGTCTGATCTAAAAAACCAAGTTTAGGTCTGAGTATACCTAATACTACGCCAGCAGCCAGTAGAAAGACAATGAACAACACATAGGTCAATACAGTAAGTGTAAGGATGATTGACAGCTTATTGACATATATTGACAATCGGGAAACCGGAAGGGTTAACAAGTATTTCCAGGTATTAGACTTGTGCTCAATATTCATTACCAGACTGCAAAGCAATACCACAAAAAAGGGAATGAAGAAAAAAGACACTCCCTGAAAATTGGCAAAAGAGAACTGATTCCAGGAATTTGCGCCTTTCTGAGGAACGAAAGTCTCCCATTTGGTTAGATATACCACAAACATCAGTGCGGGCATAAACCCTGCTCCCAGACAAGCCAGCCACAATGCAAATGTATTTTTGGATTTAATAAGTTCGGTTTGATAGACAGTGCCAAGTGTTGCCATAAAATGATCTGTTTACGATTGTTTACAATAGTTTTATAGTTGTAGTAGCAGGTGTTATACAGCAGATTCCTCTGTAATCTGCAGAAACAGTTTTTCCAGATCATTGTCCATCACTGCCAGTTGATACACATCTATCTCATTCTGAACCAGCAATCTGTTGATATGAGCAGCCTGTTCCCTGTCCTGGAAGGAAGTTTTTAAGCCATTTCCATTTAGTGTTACCTGGAACTGAGGGTTTAACAGTTCTAATGCTTTCAGATTATTACTTGTATCAAAGCATAACATGGCCTGGCGGGATTTCAAGGTTCCCAGTTCCTGAATAGTCCCCTGAAACAGCATACTTCCCTTATGAATAATTCCAACATGAGTCGCCATCTTTTCTACTTCAGACAATAAGTGGCTTGACAGAAAAATGGTAGTACCAGCCTCTTTGTTGAGACGAATCAGTAGTTCACGTGTCTCAATCATTCCATTAGGGTCTAGTCCATTGGTAGGTTCATCCAGAATCAATAGTTCAGGTTCAGAAAGTAAGGCAACAGCCAGTCCGATGCGTTGTTTCATCCCTAAGGAATAAGCTTTTACCTTCTTATGGGCAGCATGTGTCAGTTTTACCAGTTCCAGAGTTTCGTCAATACGCTTTTTGGAAACGCCTTTAATCCGGCGGGTTATTTCCAGATTGTCCCACCCTGTCAGATGTTCATAGAGAGAAGGAATCTCTATCATACTGCCAATGCGTGAAAATATATCCAACCTATTGTCGGATAAGGTTTTGCCGAAAATCCGGATGTTGTTTTCAGGATTGGGTAACAATCCCAAAATAAGTCGCATAGTTGTAGTTTTACCTGCCCCATTAGGCCCTAAGAAGCCATAGATAGAACCTTTCTCTACATTCAGGTTCAGATCCTTAATAATAGGTTGATCTTTCTTAAAGCCAAATTGCAGGTTTTGTGTCTGAATAATCATAAGAGTGGCGTGTTGGGTATTACCGTTTACATAGTTGAAGATGTATTCTATTTCTCCACATTAGCGGATACTTTGTTGGCAAACAGTTGTCGAATCTTTTCTTTTGTGGCAAGTGCAGCATTAAACAAAAGCTCTAGATCTACCTTACTGTCCTCACCTTCCACATTCTCCTGCACCAAAGAAATCCCACGTACCGTACTTTCTGAATAGAGGACAGACTCAGGTTCCTCTACCTTAGGTACAGTTTTAAAGCAAAGCTTCTCTGTAATCTGCTCAATGCTGGCATACAGTAAAATCTCACTTCCATCCAGAATAATGATAGGATCAATCAGACTCTCCAGATCCCGCACCTGATGGGTAGAAATAATAATGATACGATCTTCGGTAGCGGCTGAAGCAATGATCTTTCTAAACTGGGTTTTAGAAGGAATATCCAGTCCATTGGTAGGTTCGTCCATAATCAGTACACTAGTATTCGTAGCCAGTCCAAACCCAATCAAGACCTTCTTTTTTTGGCCGTATGATAACTCTGTCAGAGTCTGGCTATCATCAATACCAAACTCTTTGAGATAGTTCTGAAACTGTACGGCATTAAAAGAAGGATAAAAGGGAGCATATGTTTTCACAAAACTCCGGATAGGAACCGAAGGCACATAAAACTCTTCAGGAATGAAAAATATATCCTGCAAAAACTCAGGCTCACGCTTCTTTGCTTCCCTCCCATTGACCAAACACTTGCCTGATACCGGAAAAAGCAAACCAGCCATATTTTTGAGTAAGCTTGACTTCCCTGCTCCATTTTTACCAAGCAATCCATATACAGCTCCCTTAGGCAACGTAAGACTCAGATCCGTAAACAGTCGTTTTTTTCGGTTATACCCAAACGTAACACTTTGAATGTCAATCATAGATTATATAGAGTGTAGTAAAATTTCAGTAGAATACAGTAGTTAAATTTATAAAGGCACTTCCGATGCTAAAGTATTGTGTACTTTATTTTGCCTCCAATGCAACACAACAGCCACAATGCCCAAACCAATCAGCAGCACAATACCCAGATTGATCAGATACATTGAAATCAGTTCACTCACAGGCCATAGCATAGTACCTGTCAACAGAATTATAAAAGCTACTCCATTACCCAAGTCCAGTCGCCAATCATTTCTCTCTATAGGATGATTTATCAAGGGTGCCGGATTATCAGAAAGAATGAATTTCAGTTTATGAAAGTCGTATATAAGTAATAAAATAGTACAGAACAGAAAGAAACCAACTACATAAGGTGTCCCCTGCCACTTCAACGAAATCACTACAACCAGAATATTCACCAACATAGGCATTGCCATAACAGCTCCCAGCGTAGCAAAACGTTTAGATATTAGTAGAAAGCCAATGGTCACCTGACTGAAAGCTATAAATCGTGCATACATTCCTAAACCATATCTAGCCAGTTCATCTTCCAGAAAAGGAGGGCCCATTGTATTTGGGAAGGTATTATGAGTCAGCTTCGCTAATCCGGAAGTCAAAAAAATTAACCCTAGCCAAAAGCGAATAGATCCAATAGTGAATCGTATCAGTGATTGTCTTGAAGGGAATCTGATTATCATAGTGTATTACTTAAGTAGTACACTACAAATGTAAAGATTAAGAAATAAGAAAAGCAAGGGCATACTAAAACTTTTCGATAAAATGTGTTGAAAGGTAGATAATGAGGTTGAACTTGGGACGCAATATGTAATGGTAGTTAGCTATAAATAGCCTATACAACAAAAAAGCATGAACAGTAATTGTTCATGCTTTCGAAATTCCTTACTATACTACTATAGTTATTGTACCTTAAAGTTGGGCATCAACAGTCGGAATGTAGTTCCCTTACCAATTTCACTATCTACAGAGACACTTCCTTCCAATCGTTCAATAGTTTGTTTTACAATATACAAACCTAATCCAGATCCATCAGACTTAGGAGTTGCCCGGAAGAACATATCAAAGATGCGGGCAATATATTGTTCTTCAATACCCATTCCATTGTCTTCGATGATAATTTTTGCCTGCTGCTCAGTGACTATAATCTGAAAACGCAGGAAGTTAGAGTCAGCATGCGGGTTCAGGTATTTTGCTGCATTGGAAATAAAGTTTTTAAGAATAATACCAATACGCAGTTCATCACTATGAAACTCCACTTCTTTGTCAATATTTACTTCGATATGCAGTTTTTCCAGATTAGGAAGGTAACGAAGTTCATCCGCACAATCGTGAATAATTTTCTCAAAGTCGATGGGTTTAATAATAATTTCAGAGTTCAGTGTTCTGGAATGATTCAGGACAGATTTGATAAAGTCATCCAGCTTACTTACCCTATTCTCAATCAGTGACAGATAATTACGCAGTGTGTCCGGATTATCGTCCATCTTGGTCAGATTGATCAGTCCCAGAATGGAAACCAGCGGAGCTCTCAAATCATGTGATACTTTGTATACGTAGTTGTCTAGTTCATGATTACGCTTTTTCAGTTCTTTCAATGTGTGTCGCAATACATCTTCGGTCTTCTTCTGATCTGTGATATCGTATCCGGCACAGGTAATTCCTTTTATTTTCTGGTTTTTATCAAAAGTTGGCTCAATTGTCAGCAATAGATAGACTTTTTTTCGTCCAAAGCTAAGATTGATTTCCTGAGCAGTTCCTTCGCCTGTTTCCAGCACATGTTGTTTAATGGCAGTCAGTTGTTCGGCTTCTTTTACCGGAAATATTTCAGTATCCGTCTTGCCTAGTGAATCAGAGAAATGATATTGCGATAGATTGGTATTATCATAAATCCAGGTATAACGCAGATGAATATCCTGGTTAAATACAACAATAGGAGCTTTGTTTAGGGCTGCTTTGAAACGAGACTCACTTTTACGCAGATCATCCGTTATTTTTTCACGTTTGTGAGCCTCTGCAACCAATAGATTATTAATACGCCGAATTTTTGCCATCCGGGACAATGAGATATTGGCAAATTCATTTTTAATTTTATTCAGCTGGCCATAAATAGCTGTTAGTTCATTGCTATTGGCCATTAACTCACGGTTATTGGAGTGCAACTCTTCGTCTTTCTGCTTTAATTCTGCACTCAATGTTACCAGCTTGCCTTCGTAATAATCTTTGTTTCGGAATTTATTCCGGATCAGAATAAAACTCCCGGATATCATCAGCAGATAAGATCCGAGTACCCAGTAAATCGCCTGTGTTGTACGATGCACTGAAGAAACGTATTCTCGGTTTCGTAAAGTCAGATGATTTCGTTCTTCTGCAATAACCTCCTGCAAAACATACTGAATATTATTCATGGCAGCACGGTTCTGAGGAGACTTATAAAGTGATTCCAGACCGGAGAGATTGTTATTATTCTTTAACAGAATAGCATACTGCATCAAATCAATCTTTACAGATGCATTCTTTTTTAGTGAGTCAATCAGTAGTCGATGATGAGTATTAGAATTGGTCAGATAATACAAGGAATCTATGTATCCTCCCACAGAGTCTATACTTCTATAATAAGGCTGCAAATCTATGCTATCATTGCTGACCACATACTCTCTTTGTCCATTCTCAGCCCTGTTTAACAGAGATAAAACTTTCTCAGCCGTATAAATGATCCGGTTGGAATGAAAAACCTGTGCAGCCTTCTCCAAAGCTACTTTGTGGTTTTGGTATATGCTAAATCCAATCCATGCCAAAACCAGTGTACTGATAATAAAAGCTGTGTGGACGATTGGTTTGGAATAACGCATCATCAATTTAAATTAGAACTTCTGCTGGTTTTATTTGAAGTAAAATTAGCTCAGAATTTTAACAAAAAATCTTGTAAAAACAACCCCTGATTATAAAAAGCCTGAAATAATTTCTGTAAGATTTTGCCAAAGCAGCCAATCATCAGACATAACACACTGATTTTAAATGATTTACACCACAAAAATAATATCATCTTAGTTTCAAAATAACTAAGTGATACTCAATATATTACTATCTGAGGGTGCAATAAAGGCAAATATCCTGGAAATTTATACTATCCTATATGATATTTATCAGACAAGAGCCTGATACAAAATCTCGACAGGATGCAGAGCCTTTCTATGTGTACCATCATGAATCTGGTGTCTACAGCTGGTACCTGGTGCTGCAATAATCACATCCTCAGGCTGTTTACGAACAGTCGGGAATAAAACCAGTTCGCCGATTTTCATCGAAATGTCATAATGCTCTTTCTCATATCCAAATGAACCCGCCATGCCACAACAGCCAGATGGAATCAGATGTACTTCATAGTTTGCAGGCAAGGATAATATTTTCTTGGTTGGAACCAAAGATCCTACAGCTTTTTGCTGACAATGTCCATGTAGTTTGATCAAGCGTTTTTCCTGAGTAAACTGATTTTTCTTTAAATTACCTTTATCTAACTCTTTGGCCAGAAATTCATCAATCAGGAAAACATTTTTAGCAAGTTTTTGTGCATCAGCCTGCATACCTTCACTCACTAATTCCGGGTACTCATCCCGGAACGTAAGTATGGCAGACGGCTCTATACCTATTAGAGGAGTTTCTTCTGTGATCGTGTTTTTCAGCAACTGTACATTTTGCTCGGCAATCTCTTTCCCCTTACGTAATAACCCTTTGGATAAATAAGCCCGTCCACTCTCTACATGTTTAGGGATAATAACCTCATATCCTAACTTCTCCAACAACAGAATACCTTTTTTACCAATCTCTACATCATTGAAGTTGGTGAACTCATCACAGAAGAGATAGACTCTTCTACCAGAAGCAACCGTCTTCCGCTTGGAATGCCAACTCTTCAACGTAGTTGAGGCCAGCAGTGGCATAGTACGATCCGGGTGAAAACCAACTATGTTATTGGCAATACGACGTAAGGAAGGAGTTTTGAAGACAAGATTATATGCCCAAGGCATAACTGAAGCAATACCTGAGAGCTTGGAGAAGTTTCCAATTAACTTACTACGCATAGGTACACCGTTAGCATCATAGTAATGCTGCAGAAACTCTGCTTTGAGCTTACCCATATCTACATTGGATGGGCATTCGGACTTGCACCCCTTACAACTCAGACACAAATCCATTACCTCTTTAATCTCCTCATGGTCAAATGGATTTTCTTTGGTTGAGTTAGTTAGAAACTCTCTCAGGATATTGGCGCGGGCACGGGTAGTATCTTTTTCATTCCGGGTGGCCATGTAGCTTGGACACATGGTTCCTCCGCTCAGTTGTGTTTTGCGGCAATCACCTGACCCATTACACTGTTCAGCATGACGCAGTATTCCCTGTTCCCGTGTGAAATTGAAGATGGTCTTGATTTCAGGATTCTTCTGACCTGGAGTATAGCGTAGAAACTCATTCATAGGAGGAGTGTCTACAATCTTTCCCGGATTAAAGATATTGTCCGGGTCCCAGGTCTGTTTGAGTTGCTTGAATAATTGGTAATTCTTTTCTCCAACCATCCAGGGAATAAATTCACCTCTCAGGCGTCCATCGCCATGTTCACCACTCAGTGAACCATCATATTTTTTTACCAGTAAGGCAATTTCTTCTGCAATTTTCCGGAACAGTTGATTGCCTTCCTCTGTCTTCAGGTTAATAATCGGACGCAAATGCAACTCTCCTGAACCCGCATGTGCATAGTGGACAGAATACAAACCATACTTTTCCAGAATTTGATTAAAATCACGTATATAGTCAGGCAGGTCATTTACATCAATAGCTGTATCCTCAATAACAGCAACAGGCTTGGCATCACCAGGCATATTAGTCAATAGACCCAATCCTGCCTTACGTAATGTCCATATCTTTTTGGTGTCTTCCCCATATAAAACAGGAAAATGATAGCCTAACCCGGCAGCCCGCATTTCTGCTTCCATCTCAGTTGCCAGTTTAGCCACCTCATCCTTATCTTCTCGAGCAATCTCTACTACCAGAATAGCCCCAGGATCGCCTTGTACAAAAAATCTATTTTTACTCTGTTCAATATTCTCCTTAGTACATTCCAGAATATAATGGTCGATCAGTTCACTAGCTGATGGATTGTATTTCAGGGCAATCAGATTGGCTTTCAGTGCTTCATCAATGGTATTGAAGTGTACACAAACCAAACCGGCTACTTTAGGAGGCAGAGGTAATATGTTTAGTTTGATTTCTGTCAAAAAAGCCAGTGTTCCTTCAGATCCTGCAATCAGCTTGCAGAAATTGAAAGCCGGACTTCCTGGTGTAAAAGGTTCAGTTTCGAGCAGTAAGTCCAAAGCATATCCTGTATTACGACGGGCAATACTGCGTTTGGGAAACTGAGCCCGAATCTCTTGGGCATTCTCTTCATTTGAGAGTATTTCCTGTACTGAACGATAAAGCTTGGTTTCCAGATCGTCTTTTGGTTTAAAGCCACGAGGCACAGTACCTGTAGCAGGAACTCCCAGACATTTTGCTTCAAATTCATCAATACTTAACTCATGAAAATCTACTTCTGATCCATCACTCAGCAATGCTTTCACTGAAATCAGGTGTTCACGAGTACTACCATATACAACAGAATTTGACCCACAGGAGTTATTACCAACCATCCCTCCTATCATTGCCCGGTTGGCAGTAGAAGTTTCCGGTCCAAAATACAACCCATACTCTTTCAGAAATAGATTTAACTCATCACGCACTACTCCTGGTTGTACCCGTACCCACCGTTCTTCAACATTTATTTCCAGAATCTTATTCAGATACTTGGACATATCCACTACCAGTCCACTACCTACTACCTGTCCGGCAAGAGATGTACCGGCAGTACGTGGAATCAAAGCTACTTTTTCCTTACGGGCAAAAGCAATCAGCTTTTTAAGATCTTCGATACTTTTGGGAATAGCCACTGCCAGAGGCATTTCACGATAAGCAGACGCATCAGTGGCATATAGGGTACGAATGGTATTATCAGAATAAAATTCGCCTTCTATTTGTGCAGACAGGGAGCGGAGTTTTTCGGTAATCATTTAGTCAGAAATCTGGAGACAATGGTAAAAGTGAGTAGATTCACTTATGAATCACAAATTTAAAACAGAATGTTAAAAAAATAGATTTCATCGGGAATAATATTCGGCAGACACGGCGGATACCAGAATTACATGGTTATGTCCTATAACTTTCTCAATATTGTATTATTTGCCAGTAAGGCAGGTGCATCATTTTTTATACCTCTACCTTCTGCCATATATGTCCACTTTGAAAATACGTCCATTGCGTTGATTAATTCAAAGCCTGAGCAAAGCTTAATTTGTTTCAACGCAACGGACGTTGCTTTCAATATAGGTCCGAACGGACGTTCGAACCAGTTCCCTTCTATTCAAAGAGATTCATTTTCTTCTTTACTTCTTTAGCACAGCGACTACGGCAATCTCTACATTGGCTCCCCCTGGCAGGCTTACAATACTGATTGTGGTACGGGCAGGCGGATTAGTACTGAAATACTTGCCATAGATGGCATTCATCTTTGCAAAATCATTCATATCCTTCAGATAGACTGTAGCATTCACTACATTCGTCAGATCCAGATTGGCGGCCTTTAAGACAGCCTTGATATTCTCAAGGGTCTGAGTTGTCTCCTGTTCAATGCCACCTTCTACCAGTTTACGGGTTTTCGGATCTACACCTGTCTGTCCTGCACCAAAGAAAAATCCATTCGCAATCACTCCCTGGCTATATGGGCCTACGGGTAGTGGAGCTTCTTCTGTTTTCACAATCTTTTTTTGTGCAAATACCGCTGATGTACCTAGAACAACAATAAAGAAAATCAGAAAGGGAATCTTTTTCATAGGTTTGTACGTTGGGTTTTGTTATAGAAATACAATTTATATTGCTTAAAATCATCTGAAATGATCAGACTGTCTCAAAAGTATTATTTTTTTGTAATTATATTCTCATTCCTGTTATCTCCTGTACAGGCACAGATCCTTCAGGATAATGAAGTTCAGCAGTGGATTCATGAAGGACTTGACAAAATGTACAATTTTGAGTTTGCAGAAGCCAACCCCATCTTTGAGAAAATTCGCCAGCGTTATCCGCAACATCCTGTATACCCCATGTTAAAATCACTGGAAACAACATGGAAGAATATTCCGATAGGAGAAAATAAAAATGTGATTGCAACCCACAGAGCCTATCTCAACGAAGTTATTAAACGGGCTGAAGTGCTGCTTGATAAAAATGATAAAGATCCGGAAGGAGTATTTTTTGCGATGGCAGCTCATGGATTTCTAGCATTAAGCCATTCAGAAAGCGATGAAATGACCTCCGCAGTCAATGAGGCTCGCAAAACATATGGACACTTGAAAGACGGCATGAAGATGCTGAATCAATATGCCGATTTTTATTCTCCAGTAGGCGTATATAACTATTATGTTGTGAAGTATCCGGAAACACATCCTGTTGTCAAGCCTTTTATGATTTTCTTTGCAGATGGTGACAAAGTATTGGGATTGAAACAACTGGAAATTGGTAGTCAGAAAGGTATCTTCACCAAAGTGGAGGCGCTTTTTTTCCTGCTTCATATCTATATTAAGCATGAATACCAGCCCGGTAAAGCGTTAGCCTGTACTCAGCAACTTATTACCCGTTATCCTGCTAATATTATTTTTGCTATGCGTCATGCAGAAATGTTGCTTGCCAATGGTCGATATGATGAGGCAGAGCCTTTTATAACACAGCTAGCACAAAACAAGGATAAAGTTTTTCAAAGTACGGTTGCAGTTTTTAATGGCATTATACAGGAGAAACAAACAAAAAATCTACCTCAGGCAAAGATCTATTATCTAAAGGCTACTACTATGAATGCGCTTAATGTGCGTTATAACAATGACTTTCTTGCGATGGCCTATGCAGGTCTGGCACGTATTGCTGTAGCGGAAGGAAAAAAAGATATTGCGAAAGCCAACTACAAAAAATGTCTGGAACTGGCAGAATATGATGGCACGATTGCAGAAGCTAAAAATTATATAAAGAAGAATTAGAACTCGTCGGAAACTATCCAAACCTGAATATAAAAATAGTATGTCAGATACCTATCTTACCATTGCTGCACCATCGGAAGGATTATACAAAGAAAAAGGAAGCAAGTTTCTGGCATTTGCGTATCCGGCTCGCACAGAAGATGAGGTTAAAGATCATCTCACCCAACTTCGTAAAACATACTTTGATGCCCGACATCATTGTTATGCCTATATTCTGGGTGCTGACAAAACCAAGTACAGAGCAAATGATGATGGAGAACCCAATCACTCAGCCGGCGACCCAATTCTGGGTCAAATCCGTTCCCGCAATCTGACAGATGTACTGGTGGTAGTAGTGCGTTATTTTGGTGGAATAAAGCTGGGAGTTAGTGGTCTGATCCAGGCGTATCGTACCTCAGCTTCTGAGGCACTGGAGACTGCACAGATTATAGAAAAGATTGTGATGATGCCTTTTTCCATACAGTTTACCTATGAACAGATGAATCAAGTAATGAAGCTTCTGAAAGACTATGATGCAGAGATTCTTTCACAAGACTTTCAACTAGTTTGCAACCTTACAGCAGCTGTTCGCAAAAATCATTACACAGAGTTACTGGGTAAATTTACCTTCCAACAGATAGAAGTTCTTCAAGAACTTTGAACCAACTCAAGCAACACTTCATAGTATTTACGTTTTAACCATTTAGCTTTTAGCCATGCATAAAAGTGCATAGCCTGCAAATCTTCCTGCTCTACAGGTAAGAATACAAAAGCAGACTCTACTTTCTGATGGAATACATCATCCGTAAAAGTTTCCGGATGCTCTACCAGCTCTTTCACAAATTGCATATACATCCGGATATTACGCGAACGCTTAAGAAGCGCCTCAAACGTAGTCTCTATAGACCGGATTTTATTTACGACCAGATCTATATTTCCAAACTCATACTGGATAATCAATTCACTCAGATTCTTCCTTAATACCCATTCCATTCCCATTTTCTTCTGACACCACTGATCTGAGTGAGGAATAGTCAGCAGCAGGCGACTTGCTTTACCATACTCCTCTTGTTGAAAATAGTAAAAGGCCAGGTTGATCTGTGCATTCAACTGATCCTTAACAGATAGCAATTTACTCTGTTTCTTCAGCAACTCCTCAAGCAATACTATAGCAGCATCTCGTTTGGTGTCATACATATAATTGGCTGCCAGTAACATTACATACTTCGGATAAAATTGTCCCCAATAACTTTTCTGAGAATCCTGTAACAAAGCATACAATTGTGTCAGATATAGTGTAGACTCATCAAATTTCCGATTACGATACAATGTCTGCGCAATCATATACAACATCCGAAGCTGGATATATCCATGTCTTAACTCAAATGTAGCTGCTTTGTACTGCTGAATAACATACGGTTCAAATGCATAATAGTCCTTCCGTACTAAGACTACACTTCGGGCAATATTGACCAGTTTATACAACATTGCCGGACGTTTGCTTATAACAGTTGTCAATTGATACTGTGCCAGAATAGTTGATATAACAGATTCAAAGTCAGGGACTGCCCCAGTTTGCCGAGCCTGGCTCAACTGTTTGGTAATCAAAGCCTGTGCAATCACAGCCCGTTCTTCTTCTTCACAGAGAGGTTTATTCTGGTTACGCTTTTCTATAATGGATTCCAATGGATCGGCAAATTCACTATCAGATTTTTCAAGTTGAAAATGGTAGAGAGTATTTAATAAATCAAAGTGATCATTTCGTATAGCTATCTTTTCAGCTTTACGAAGCATATGCCAGGCCGTTTTTTCTACTCCCCGATCAAACAGATATCTTGCCAAAGCCAGTAACTCAGACACTGAAGCAGTTGCAGATAAATCAAACTCTCTGCTCTTCAGCAAAATAAAATCTGCCAGTTGTCGCATCAATCTCTTTCGCAATGCATGATAGGCCACCAGATTAGGTTTCTTTCCATACAAATACATGGGAATGGATTTCTCCTTGTCTGGCAGATTTTGTTTTTCTGCGAGCAATCGAAACAAGTCAATATCCTTTCGCTCTTGCTTTGATTTCAAACGCTGCAGGTAAGCCGTGAAGTCCTTCTGATGTTCTGAAGGCATAGCCTCTATGATACTTTCCAGATTGTCCATGTAATTACAAGTAAAACACGAATATAAAGTAATAGTTTTAAAGTCCTTTTTATAATCAATAATATATTGTATATCAATTGTTTAAACTCATTTTAGAAAATCTTAAAAAGTCCTTTTTACAGAGAATTCCGTTTGATTTAGGGTATCCACACAGTATATCTTTGAATCGTTAACTAAAAACACACACAAAATGGAATCTAAAAACACAGTAGTTAATAAACCCACTCCAATGTACCGTTTTCAGGTATGGTCATCTTTTGTTTTATCTTTCTCATTGATGATAATTGGTATTTATCATCTGCCGGTAGAGATATGGATCAAAGGATATTTGGTTATGGGTATTATATTTACCGTTGGTTCTTGCTTTACGCTTGCTAAAACGATCCGAGATGACTTCGAATCGGAAAAAATAGAGGGCAAAAAGTATGAGAATTCCTGAAAAAGATGCTTCTTATCAGCCTTGTATATCTTAGTGTCAGGTTCCTCCGCAAATGGAGGAACTCTTCTGACCCAGGAAATACATCTTTGACAAGCAAGACAGAAGCAAGGAGTTAAACTATCCTGATATGAAAACAATCCAACTGCCGGAAAAAAACAATCCCAAAGTGCTCAACGCCTGGTGTAGTTATGACTGGGCCAACTCAGTCTACAACCTGACTGTTACTTCAGCCATCTTTCCTATTTACTATAATAGTGTTACTTCAGCAGCACCTCCAGATGGTTTTGGGAAAAATGCAAATGGAGAGACTATGATTGATTTTCTGGGCTTGACATTTGACAGCCAGGTGTTATACTCTTATGCTATCTCAGCATCCTTTCTGGTAATTGTTTTTCTGGCGCCTATTCTATCAGGTATAGCAGATTATAGTGGAAAGAAAAAGAGCTTTATGCAGTTTTTCACCTATCTGGGATCAATAGCCTGTCTGGGACTTTTCTTCTTTAAAGGACTTAATATTGAGTATGGCATTTTGTGTGCCTTTCTGGCCAGTATAGGATATGCAGGCTCTCTTGTATTTTATAATGGTTTTTTGCCTCAGATTGCCACACCTGATAGGATGGACAAAGTTTCAGCTCGTGGTTATTCTATGGGATACATTGGCAGTGTTGTACTGTTAGTACTTAATTTAGTCATGATATTTTTTCATGATAAATTCGGCTTAGCCACTGAGGGTATTGCAACCCGAACATCTTTTCTGACTGTAGGTATCTGGTGGATTGGATTTTCACAAATTGCATTCTATTATCTGAAAGATATTCCTACCAATCATTCTATGACTACGGGGCTATTAACGAAAGGATTCAATGAGTTAAAAAAAGTATTTGCCAAAGTAAGAGCCTCACAACATACATTTCGTTATCTGTTGGGATTCTTTTTCTTGTCTATGGGAGTACAAAGCATTATGCTGATGGCCCCCTTTTTTGGAGAAAGGACGATAGGTATGGAAGGTACAGAAATGATTGCGATTGTTTTGATCCTGCAATTAGTGGCTATCCCTGGAGCTATTGCCTTTTCACGAATTGCAATGAAAATAAGTAATACAACCGCTATACTAATTGCCATTATACTATGGATAGGCATTTGTGTAGCAGCTTATTTTATCACAACCAAAACAGAGTTTTATATTCTGGCAGGTTTCGTAGGAATTGTGATGGGAGCAATCCAATCGGTATCACGAAGTACCTATGCTCAATTGATCCCTCAAACTACAACAGACACCGCATCATACTTTAGTTTGTACGATGTTACAGAAAAGCTAGCGATTGTTATTGGTACCTTTACGTATGGACGTGTACTGGAAATCAGTCATAATGTACGTCTTAGCGCATTGAGTATGGGAATATTCTTTATAGCTGGAGGTATATTTCTTGTGTTTGCACGACTGCCTCGTCGGGTAAGTGATGCGGTAGCAAGTAATTAAAAGATGAAACTACTTTGCAGATACCATAGAAACAAGAGATATTTGCAGCCTGAAATGCAAAACGGTATCTAAAAAATATTTTTGCAAAGGACTAGCTATAAACGAGAGCATTAGCAAATGTGTATATCGGGAGGCTGTTTACCATTTCAGGCTTTTTGCTATCAATAACAATCAGAAATTTCACAATTCCACATTAACCATCAAAACATGAGTAACCAATCGAATCCTTGGCATGCTGTATCTTATGGCTCCAATTCGCCAGTAACTGTAAACGGTATCATTGAAATCCCTAAAGGAAGCAAAGCCAAATATGAACTGGACAAAGAAAGTGGTCTGTTGATTCTTGACCGTGTGTTATTCTCCGCAGTACACTATCCTGCCAATTATGGATTCATTCCACAAACCTATTGCGACGACCATGATCCTCTGGATATACTGGTTATCTCTCAAGTTGATTTCCCATCTCTATGTCTGGTAGAAGCTAAAGTAATCGGAGTAATGCGGATGATTGATCAGGGAGAAGCAGACGATAAAATTATTGCTGTAGCTCAACATGATGTGTCTGTTAATCATATTGATGACATTGACCACTTGCCTCCACATACATTGGTTGAAATGCGCCGTTTCTTTGAAGACTACAAGAAACTTGAGCATAAAGCAGTTGTGGTAGAACACTTCCTGGGCAAAAAAGAGGCATATAAAATCATCGAAGATGCTATTGCTCTGTATCGCGAAACATTCGGACAACCTGCATAATTTAGTATTCAGCTTGTAAATCCCAACTGATTCACAGGAAATAAGAATATAACACATTCACCCCATCATTCTTATTTTCTGTGAATTCTACTCTCACCCAACATACCTCTCTTTTTATACTTTGAAGTAACCGTTAACCTCACTACTCACGTGTACTTCCTACTCAAACTCATCGCCCGCCTTGCCCTTAGAGTCTTTTTTCGTAAGATTCATGTTCAGGGGCTTACTGAAATTCCTGTGAATGGACCTTTGCTGGTTGCAGCCAATCATCCCAATACATTCATGGACCCTATCCTGATTGCTGTATACCTCAAACAGGACATTTATTTCTTAGCTAACGGCTCTATTTTTAAAAATCCTGTAGTTGCGTGGTTTTTAAAGAAACTCCATATGATTCCCATATACCGAAAAAAGGATGTAGGAGCAGGTGAAAAAGTAAACAACAGTGCTACCTTCTCCAAGTGTTTCGAATTTTTACGTAAGAAAGGCACACTGTTAATATTTCCGGAAGGAACCAGCGAGCACGAACGCCGTCTACGCCCTCTCAAAACAGGCACAGCCCGCATTGCATTAGGCGCTGAGGCTTCTGCCAATTTTGAACTGGGTGTAAAGATTCTGCCAGTAGGATTGACCTATACTGATCCCAAACATTTTCAAAGCGAAGTTTTTGTACACTTTGCTACTCCTATCGATGTACAATCCTATAAAGAACACTATCAGCAAGATGAGTTTGCTACAGTGGATGCCTTAACAGAGGATCTTCGCCAGCGACTTGAACACCATACTATTACTACCAGCAATGAAGAACATGACCTGCTGGTACATAATATTGAAAAGTTATATAAGAACCGATTAATTGATGAACTGGAAATTTCTGATGATCCATCCAAGGAGAATTTTCTGATTACAAAAGGGATTGCGGAAGCTGTGACTTATTATGAAACCAATCAGCCTCAACGCTTTTTAGCGATCCGGCAAAAAATTCAGGAGTATGTCAATCTGCTTAACAAGCTGAGTCTGGATGAAGAAACGATAACCCGGGAAAACCAACTTGTACACCGGCTTACACGGGGAATATTTCTGGTGCTGGGCTTTCCAATCTATTTGTATGGACTGATATTCAATTATCTACCTTATATTCTACCATCCAAGATTGCAGGATGGATCTCAAAGGACGTAACTTATAGGGCACCGCTGATGATGATTACCGGAATAATTACATTCACTGGATTTTATATAGCTGAAATATATTATTTCTATCAGAGGATACCTTTACTCTGGCCAACTATCCTTTTCGCTCTGAGCTTACCTGTCAGTGGATTTATCTGCTGGTATTACTGGTTATTGGCTGAGGATTCCTATGAAAGCTGGTCATTCCGGAGGCTATCTCAGAAACGCAAAACACAGATTACTCATTTACTTACTGAACGTAAAGAAATCTTTGTCTTACTGGAAGAAGCGAAACAAGAATATCTTGGTACGATAAAAGCCGAATCATAGGAACTATCCCTTGCCCATATCCTGTATACTTTCTGTTAACAGCTTATAGATACGTTGTTGTAATGGCTGATCTTTCAGATAGCGTACGTGATTGGATATAGTTTGCTCATCACCTCGTATGGCAGGTCCGGTTTGAACAGTAGCAGGATTATCAACAGCCAATGCTTTTGTAAACGTTTCTTCGATAAGGGGTTTGAGCAGAGAAAACTCTAGCCCCTCACGCTCCACAATGTCACGAGCTATAGCCATCAGGTGATTGGAGAAGTTACAGGCAAATACAGCTCCAATATGCAGTATCTTCCGTTCGTCAGAGCTAACCAGGTATACCGTTTTACTGATACTTTGCGCCAGTGCCACAATGAATTCCTCTGTTCTATCATTACTGGCTTCTAAACAAAACGGCACCTTCTGAACATCTACATGCCTGCTTTTACTAAATGTCTGTAAGGGATAAAAAACTCCCCGGTCAGGAAAAGGTCGCAAGGTAACTAATGGCAATGTTCCAGAGGTATGGCACAAGATAGCACTTTCCGGAAGGATACAGCTGTCAGCAATCCGTTCTACGGCATCATCAGGAATGGTAATGAAAAAAATATCTGCATCGCTATCTGTAAAGTCAAGTGTATTTACAGCCTGAGCATCGTATAGATTTCGTGTCAATTCTTTTGCATGACGTATATCACGGCTATATACCTGCCGTATGGAGTGCCCTGCATCTTCCAGAGCCTGTGCTAAATGCCAGGCAACATTGCCAGCACCAATAAAGGAGAGTTTTGCCACTTTGTATTTCTTTCAAATTTCAATGTACAAATAAATCAAAGTTTGGTATATGTAAAAAAACAATCCCCTCCTGAATTTCTGTGTTAAGAGCTTCAGGAGGAGATTCAAACTGTCAACTTTTTATTCTAGTACCTGATCATCCAATAGGGATTACGTTCTTCTTTTATTTTTTCTTTGATGAACTTATCAAGCATCTTTTCATACGCAGTCTCTGTCAACTTAGTTCCTTTCATCTTTTTAGGCAGATCCAGTTCCTGCGTTAGCTTTTTATTTTCAATACGGGAAGCTTCAATGGTGACAGTCCCATCGTTGATATCCAGAGCCAGAATCATTCCGGGGAGCCCATATGAACGTTCCGGGCCAATATTAGAAGGAATATCCTGTGCAAACCAGGCAACAATCTTTTGCTTCTTCACTGTATCTTCTTTCATTGCCTTCATACAAATATGTCCGGCCACATCCTTCAGGTCATTCATAATCTTCCAGTTTTGTATACCAAGCGAGTCTTCAATGATATACGTTTTTCCTACCATCTCAATAATATCTACCATTGTATTCTTCTCAAAATCACGTTTTACCACATATTGTTCCTTGCGCCAGTCATAGCCAGAAGATTCAGCCGGCTTTTCATCCGAATAGGTATACTTGCTTGATTTGTCATTAAAGTATAACACCATATACTCTTTCCAATCATCGCGTCCGCCCCACATATACGCATTCCGTTCTTTTTCCTGTTTGCTCAGAAATGTAAGCTGATTGATCATTTTAGTCCAGTAGGTAGTTCGGGTATAGTGTACGATTCCTTCCTGCTGGGCAGATGCAGCAACGGATAAAAGCAGTGTAAACAAGAGCACTAATTTCTTCATAGAGATGTAAGCAGATAAATATGTAAATAGTATGAATCTATATCAAATAGCTATTACCAGCCACCATTGTTTTTCACCTTATCAGAATAACCACGTACATTATAGGAGATACTTAGCATAAAGTAGCGGGCTAATGTCAATGCAGTTTGCTGAGTAATAATATTTTGTGAGCCATTTTGTGTAATACTTCTTCGTTTATTCAAAATATCAAAGGCAGCCAGTCGCATTTCTACTTTGTTATCCTTTAGGAAAAGGCGACGTATGGATGCATTGAAAATAGGAATATCCTGATTGAAGTTAAACCGATCATTCTGATAGGAAGTATAGTTTAGATTACTTTCAAGGAAAAACTTCTTGGCAAAATTCCATTTCAGAGAAACATCGGCTCCTTTTCTCCAGATCTCCTGATTCTGACGTTCTTCTATAGAATAATTAATTGTGTTGAAGTTAAGATTGCCACTCAATGTCATCAATAGTTTTTCATTTGGAGTCACAGTAAAACCAAGCCGCCCATTGTAACTATTATTGTTAGTCTCATTACGAATGCCATTGATAAATAGAGGAGTGGCACTTCTATTATATCCGGCACTCAGATTAAGGGTTAGTTTGGTTTTGATAATTGGCTTTCCAGCATATAGTGACGTACCAAAGCTACTACCTCCCGAAATATTCTCAGGACGTGTAAATGTCACCAGAGAGTCATTAATAGTTTGGTTGTACACTACACGACTCATATAATAACTATAATTGACTGAGAGATTAATATTGGTAAAAGTAGAAGGGTCAAATTTGTAGAAGAAGGCGTTCACCTGATGACTTTTTTCAGGAGAAAGATCTGGATTACCAGTAATAATGTAATAGGGATTATTGTTATTTACTACTGGCTGGAGATCATTCAGCTGGGGAGCCTGTACATTTAGTGAATAACCTGTACTGAAATACATATTATTCTTCATTTCAATATCAACTCCCACATTTGGTGTCCAGGCTGTAAAATTGCGTTTGATCTGACTACGATTCTCATCCGAAGCACTGTTAGCAAACTTTCCTTCCAAATCGTATCGTAATCCAGCCATACCCAAAGATATATTTATGCCAGAGTATGAATATCGCAGACTGGTACCCAGTCGATTGTAATAAATCTGATTGGTATAATAGGCACTCAAACTATCCATACGCGCATCATTCTGCAAACGATTAAAAGCATCTTTACTTACCTCTCTGAAGTCAGAACTAAAGTTATAGAATGTCTCCCAGTAAAACTTCTTACTCAAAGGTTCTAAAAATAAAGCACTTGTCTTTAGCTGACTCTGCTTGTTGTTATTATCATTGAGTTGTCCAAGTGCTCTGATCTGATCATTGGGATCTAAAGCAGTAAGATAACGGGTAAGTGAATTTAGATTTTCGTTTCCATTAGATGAACTGGCATTAAAGCCACCACTCCAGGCAAAACTACGCCCTTTCTTTTTAAAACGATGGCGATAGATAACAGCACTGGTTAATGTAAATGAATTGAGTGTTGTTCCATTATTTATTTGTACAGCGTTTGCTAGTCCTTGTCCTTCTGTAGGATAACGCCGTTGTTGTTGTTGGTCTGTGACATCAGAGTTACTAAATCTCAGATTGCCTTTGGCAATAAGAGTATTACTTGAATCCAGCATTTGCTCTATACGCATTCCAATACTGTGATTTCCCCGAAAATCAACTTTTCTAGTAGTATCTGTCGTAAGAAAAGATGATAAGGAATCTAATAACGTTTGGTTATTTGTAAACTGGTCCAGGTTTAACCGGGTTTGGTTATAGAAGTAGCTGGAGCTAAACTTTGTTTTCTGGTGTGTATAGTTATAATTAACTCCTGCTCCGGCATTTTTAGTAAAACCTCGTCCATCGAAATTATTCAGAATTCCTCCTCCATCAGAGAAGTAGTATGTTATACCTCCACCAAATCCAAAGTCACCATTGTCGTAATTGTTAAAGGAGTTATTTCCTTTAAACTCTCCGTAGTCTTCCCAGTTTACACCCGTTTCGTTAATATTATTTCCATATCCAATGACAGAAAACTGCTCTTTTTTATTAAAGCGGTTGTAATTACCACGAGCAGCCCAACGTTCTTTAGTTCCTCCTGCTAACGTAATCTTTCCAAAAGACCCTTTTTTAAATTCATCTTTTAGTTCCAGGTTCATCACCTTTTCGCGTTTGCCATCATCTACTCCTGTCAACTTGGACTGTTCTGATTTGTCATTGTATACCTGGATCTTTGACAAAGTTTCAGCCCCCAGGTTTTTAGTTGCTGCTTTAGGATCATCTCCAAAGAAAGTTTTTCCATCTACTGTCACCCGTTTAATATCTTTTCCTTGAGCTTTGATGTTTCCATCGCCATCGACTTCAATTCCAGGTAGTCGACGCAGAAGATCTTCCACTGTTGAACCAGGTGGAACACGAAATGAAGCTGCATTGTATTCAATGGTGTCTCCTTTGATGCTTAGTGGGGCACGCGCAGCCTTGATAACCACTTCGATTAGCTCTTTAGCAATAGGTTTGACTTTTAGACTTCCCAGATCGTTTATATCTGTAGGAGAAACAGAAATAGTTTGCTGGTAAGGCAAGTAGCCAACATAGGAGACTTTTAGAATATATGGGGCATTCTTAACATTCTTGAATTCAAAAGATCCTTTTTCGTCTGAGCGGGAAAAATTTACCAGAGCAGAATCTTTGGGTTGTAATAACATGACCGTTGCAGCAGGTAATACAGCTCCGGCAGTATCATGAATAATTCCTTTAATAGTCACTCGTGTAGGGGTTTGAGCCTGAACCAACAGGCAAAGCAATCCCATACACAACGTAAGTAGTGTTTTTTGCATACAACAGGGATAGTGAAAGTGGATAAACAAATATATAACTAGTTTTTTAGTTATATAGTATAGTATTGAAAAAAAATATTCTACAGATACATTTATTTGTAAGCATAAAGACAGACTAGAGAGAAATGAACCTCTCAAAAACCATGCTGAAATGCTAATAATCAGTAGTCAATTACTGAAAAACTGATATTTTCAAAAAAATAGTTTGTATACTCAAACTACTCAAGTAACATATCAGAAATACAATTACTATTCAGATGCAGAAAAAAGAGAAAAGTTGCAAACTCCTGTAAAAAAATTAGCGGGTGAAATCTTTTTGGATTTCACCCGCTAAGTCATAGGGACAAAAGAAGTAAATTAACCTCTTATCGTTTCCATCGGAAGATGGAGATGACAAACCCTATCAGCATTACAATAGATCCAATCCAGAGAATATTGATATAGGGTTTTTCGATTGCCTTTAGAATAATAAAATCTTTCTGTGTACGACTTACGCCAAATGTAAACTCTCCTGTAGCAGGATTTACATTTAGGAAAGAAACACGCAGACCCAGGTCATTTATTGTCTCAGACATTTGTCCAACCATCCGATCTTTAATAACAAAGGTTGGTTGTGCAATGTATTCCTGTGTTTTACCCAAAATGCGAATGTTGGCTTTTACAGCTGCATCGGAAGAAGTTAGCATAATCCCTGGTACATCTGTTACACGTGTCACATCGTCCAATACAGCTACATAATCATTCAAATATAATGTATCGCCTTTGTGTGCTGTAAACTCTTCCGGTTTACTCCATTCTTTCTTTTCTCCTGCCATACCTGGATCATAGTTTACGAATGTATACAGATCACGGCGGGGTTCTTTCTGAATATCCGGGGATATAGCATATCCTCCCATTTCTCCATTTTTCTGAACCCGCGGATACAAGGTAAATACTCGTCCCTCTTCATCGCGGTATTCTACTTCATAGTACGTATTCTCCGGATACACACGTACTGTATCTCCTTTTTGATAATATACTTTTCCTTCTTTCTCAATAGGATTTGTTGCCACAGCTCTGAAAGGAACATCCGCAGAACCTAACAACTTAGGATCTACATACCCGGGAACACCTTTTACTTCAGCCCGCTTACCCTTATAGGTCACGATATATTTATCCATACGGGTAGGTTCGTTGATCCAAAGCAATGTATTCTCTTTATTTTCTTTATTATCGTCTTTTGTAAAATCTTCCCCACGAGAATACATCAACCCAGTCATATTTAGTGAAACTACTTTTGAATACCCGGATGAAAACAGGATTCCAATCAACATCAGAGCAACACCCATATGTGATATGGCTCCACCAGACAGCTTATATCCATTCCGGATGATCATCCATAAAATACGACCATTAACAATAAGAGAGAAAGATGCTGCATATAATAAGATAATATATTGCCACTCAGCAACTTTGGCTAGACTGGCAATTAATGCAGCTAATAATAAAGCAATTAGTAAGGGCATTACCAACCAATTCAACGACTTAGCTGACTCATATCGCTTCCACCAGAAAAACTGTCCAATAGCGGAAAGAATAGCAATTACAATAAAGAACCAAAGTTGAAACTGTGTATAAAACTCAATCTGATCAGCAGGAGGAGCTACATTAGAAACAGCTCCAAATAATTCTACAATTTTGTTCCAGACAGGAATAGACGTAGGCACCAATACCTGAAATGCTGCTAATCCCAGTACTGTTATACCCATAAAGATCCAGAACTCACGGGTATATACAGCTAGTTCGGCATCGGCAGAAGGAATACGTTTCCATTCCCGGATCATCAGAACAATAGCAATGAATGTAAATACCAGCAAATAAATCAGTAACTGGCCTGATAATCCAAGATCAGTGAAGGAGTGTACAGAAGCATTACCCAGAATACCACTACGCGTGATAAAGGTAGCATAGAGAACCAGAATAAAAGTAGAAACAACCAATATTAACGAAGCTTTCAGCGCTGTTCCATTTTTGCGAGCTAACAACATTGTATGCAAACCACCTACTAATGTCAGCCAGGGAATATATACACCATTCTCTACAGGGTCCCAGTTCCAGTATCCACCAAAGTTTAGTGTTTCGTATGCCCATACACCTCCCATAATAATTCCCGTTCCTAGAATAAACACAGCAAACAAAGTCCATGGCATAGCAGGTTTAATCCACTCCGTGTATTTTCTATACCATAGTCCAGCAATAGCAAAAGCGAAAGGTACTAATGTGGCTGCATATCCCAAGAATAAAGTAGGCGGGTGAATTACCATCCAATAATTCTGCAATAGGGCATTCAGTCCGCTTCCATCTTCAGGGATAAAGTTAGGTTGAGTTTTAAAGATAGGTGCATCACTCATAGCATCCCGCAACAGGATAAATGGAGACGAACCAATCTTTATATTTAGACCCGGTATTACTACTCCTAGAATCATCGAAGCTAAAAATGCCTGTACCAGCATAAATACTGTCATAGCAGGTGCCTCCCACTGACGATTCGCAAAGATAAATACCAGCCCAAGCAATACATGCCAGAATATCCATAGAAGAAAACTTCCCTCCTGACCTTCCCAGAAACAAGCCAGAATATATTTGGTAGGCATGCTCAAAGAAGAGTGGTCATAGGCGTAATAGTACTCAAAGTAGTGATTGATGATGATAAAGAAAAGTGTACCCACTACAGCTACTACTGCACCAAAGTGTGTAAAAAAAACGGCGCGAGAAAATCTGCGCCACTGGTTTACTTCCAGAATATCTTCTTTACGGCTCATTTGATAATACCCATATGCCGCAATCAGAGAAGAGATAAAAGACAGAATAACGGCAAAATGCCCAAAGTTACCTATACCTTCGTGAATCATAATATAGTTTCAGATTTTGGATTCCGGAGGTCTGTTATCGATACATGCTACCAGAATCCAATGCAATAATTAGTTTATAAACTTGCTTGTGAACCAGCCTTCTCTGTTCCTTTGATTTCTGTCTCCTGATACTTGGAAGGACATTTCATCAGAATTTTCTCTGCAATAAACTCACTGTTCTGCATATGTCCAATCACTACTACCTGCTCAGATCGTTCAAAGTCCTGTGGTTTGGGATTGTCATATACAACGATTGTTTCTTTGTTATCTCTGTCGATTAATTTGAAGGTAAAGTGATTAGGATCGATTTCTGGTTGATAACTCATTTCCAGAATATTGCCGGTAGCATCTTTTTTCAGCGATCCCACCACATGTACTTTAGTAGATTTACCACTGGCAGCCATGTCAGCAGCCTCTTTGAAGGTAACATAGGTACTTACATCCTTTGTGGTTGACACAATCACAGCGATTGCCACCACGATAACAATAATGCCAATAATATGAGTAATTTTCATGGGAAAACAGGCAAGGTGTTTTATATAATACTAAAGTGAGACCTTATTTTTCTTTTAACTCTTTTTCTACTCTGGATATTTTACGATCTGTAGCAAATACAAAAGCAAGCAGTCCTATCATAACTACAGCAGCAACAGCTACTACCACATAAATCATTCCATTTGCACGCATGGCATCAGCCATTTCTATATCACCTCCAGCATTCTGAGCCCATAAATTAGAGGATGCCAGTATAGCAACCAATGCAACTATTAGTTTCTTACACATCGTATGATCTAGTATTAACTCTATTTCTAAAACTATTTTCTTTGAAAAAACTATCCATTAACAGCCATTTTTTCTGATAGGGTATGCTCTACCATACGAATCCGAATACGTAGTGAAGCAATCCACAATCCTAACAAAGTCCATCCGAAAACTGCCGGATAAAATACCTTCCTTAAATTATTGTCCAGATCATAGGCACTGAACCCTGGATTTCCGCCTTGTCCCGGATGCAGGGAGTCTACTCCTTTTAATCGTGGGAGGATGTATAGTAAAGGAATCAACATCCCATAAGCAAAGATATTATAGATCGCACTGATTCTGGCACGTTGCTGCTGGTCAGGTAACGATCCCCGCAAAATCAGATACGCCAGATAAATCAGCATAGCTACAGCGGCACCATTTAGTTTAGGATCTTGTACCCACCAGTCACCCCAGGTAAAACGGGCCCAGATACTTCCTGTAGTAATTCCCAACATACCAATCACTATCCCAACATTGGCTGTTTCAACAGCAAAGTCATCATTTTGAGGGGTAGGGTTGCGCAAATAGCGGATGGAGTATACAACAGAAAAAGTAAGGATGATCATCATAGCAAACCACAATGCCACATGAAAGTTCATATTGCGGATGGTTTCATGCAAGATAGGCAGTTTGGGAACAGGCATTAAGAAGCCACCTAAAATGGTGTAAAGCAACAGAATAACTGTCAGAACTTTCCACCACGATTTATAAAATAATGCTATCATAAAAGAGTATCTCAGAGAAAGGAACAACTATCAGAAGCACCAGTCAGAACAATATCTGGTAAGCGCTGTTGTTACACAAATAAGTTGACCGCAAAGGTACAACCAAAATAAATGCGAAACGCCAAATAATTCAAAATCTGAAATGACAGAAATCATTTTTTGCTATCTGAAGCGTAAAATAGTCGAGTTCAGCTGATATTCTGGAGCTTAGTAGTGGAATTGCACCTTTTTTTATCTTAGAAGAATATAGACTTCAACCAAACGAACTAGCTTAGTAAAAGGTTTATTTTAGAAACTATATTCCAGAAACAACTATTTCCTCACCATCATTTGTATCAGTAAGTAAATAGAATGTTGCATCATCAAGGGTGAATCAACTCTTCCACAAATAGGGAAACAACATATAGGACAAAGCTACTACAATAGCGTTGAGTGCCAGTAATGTGTTCAACTCATCCATGATTACTGATCGATCCAAGCCATCCATTGCATTGCGGGAAACCTTGATGAGCATCAGTAGCATAGGTAGAATAATAGGAAAGCTCAGAATAGCCATCAGTACACTATTATTTCCAGCTTTAGAAGCAATACCCGATACCATAGTAAGTGTTGAGGCAAATCCGAAACTACCCAACAGAATAGTAAATATAAATAAGGGTTTGTCATCAACGGGATTGCCTAACATCATAGCATAGACAAAATATCCGATCAAAGCAATCAAACTCATTAACAACGTATTGTATATAATTTTGGAAAGAATAATAGCCTGTGGACTAGCCAACGTATAATAATAAAGTAGTCGTCCGGCACGTTCTTGCATAAAGCTCTTTGCTACAGCACTGACAGCAGTAAATAATAAAATAATCCAGAACAAAGCGTTCCAGGTAGGAGGACTGATACCTTCATTACGGGAGCTGAAACTCAGATAACAGATCAGAACGGTACTAACAATATATAAGAGCATGCCATTCAATGCATACTTTTGCCGCCATTCCAGCAGCACTTCTTTACGAATCAGATAAGCAATTTCCCTAATTACAATCATGGTTGGATAGAAATTTCTCTTTCTGGCATAGTTCTCTATATATAGTATTAACAGACCAAAGCAAAACGAGAAACGAAAAACTTATTTTTTTCTAAATACTGGCGTAACTTTGGGCAAAGATACATTTTGTGAGTGAATAATAGGGATAGCTGTTAACACTCTGACAACAGAATTAACTTATTTGCAAATTGACACCTGAATGGTACTCCCTTTCCTGGTTTTCACCCGATACGCTACGTAGTTTTACATGGGGTCAGAAACTCTTTTTGTATGGACTACTACTTATCCCATTTTTATTTACAGTACGCTGGCTGTTATTTGTTCGCTTTCGACAGAAACTGGCACTTACAATGCCCGGCAAACGATATTACTGGTCATTGACAAGTCTGTTACGATTTATACCAGATCTTCTGGTTTCTCTGGTAGTTGCACTGATAATTATCGCATTAGCTCGTCCTCAACGTATCAATCAGCGCGTTGAACTCTCTTCCATGGGTATAGATATTATGCTGGTTATGGATGTGTCCCGTTCCATGCTCGCTCTTGACTTTCAACCCAACAGACTGGAAGTAGCAAAGAAGCTGGCTAAAAACTTTGTCAATAATCGTTTTCAGGACCGGATCGGTGTGGTAGTATTTGCAGGTGATGCCTATTCATTAGCCCCTTTAACAACAGACTATGACTTACTGAATCATTTGCTTGGAGATATCAATCAAAATATGATTCAGAATCCCGAAACAGCCTTGGGTACTGCAATCGCGGTCACTATTAACCGAATGCGGGAATCCAACTCCAAATCAAAAGTTGCTATTATCATCAGTGACGGTGAAAGTGCAGCTGGCAATATAGATCCTCTTACAGCTGCCAGACTAGCCAAAGTAAATCAGATCAAACTATACACCATTCTGGTTGGACGTGAAGGAATGGTACAGGCTGTTAACTCAGACGGCAAAATTATTCAGCAGAACAATACGGTTGATGAAACCATCATGCGTGAAATCTCCCGAATTGGGGATGGGCGCTTTTATCGCGCTTCCAATGCTGCAGCTTTACAAAGTATTTTCAAGCAGATTGATGCCTATGAAAAAGCTCCTATTACAGAAGCACGTTACAAAGACACAGAAGACTTTTATCAGATATATCTTCGTTGGGCTCTGGTGTGTTTAGTAGCTTGGATAGCAACCAAGTGTACCTTTATGAATAACATTCTGGAAGATTAACTTCACTTACGATCAGGCTTCTGATAGATTTCTAATCCTCATATCTATCAAGTTATTTTCTTCCCAAACCAAATTTCAACCAGACCACTGATCATCTATTGATAGAATCAGAATTCTGATACTGTTGTCATTTTATCAAAGATCTGATTATTCTCTTCTACTATCAGTATGCTGATACTCTTGTACACATTCCACATCATTTATTTATATTTCATCTGAGTTTTTAAATATTTCTTCTTTAATTTCTCTTCGTACCGACAAAAATTCTATATTGTCAGTATCATTATTTTTCTTGTTACTATGATTAATAAAGTTGTTACCAACGCAGATGCTGCCATTGCTGATGTTTTTGATGGTGCGATACTTATGCTTGGTGGTTTTGGATTGTGTGGCATTCCGGAGAACTGCATTGCTGCCCTATTACAAAAAGGAGTCAAAAATCTGACGTGTATTTCCAACAATGCAGGTGTAGACGATTTCGGGATTGGACTGATGCTTAAACAAAAGCAGGTAAAAAAAATGATTTCATCTTATGTTGGTGAAAATGCAGAGTTTGAACGTCAGTTGCTTTCCGGTGAACTCGAAGTAGAATTGCTCCCTCAAGGCACTTTAGCAGAGCGTATTCGAGCTGGCGGTGCAGGTATCCCTGCATTTTTTACTCCGGCTGGCGTAGGTACAGAAGTAGCACAAGGAAAAGAAACTAGGGAGTTTGATGGAAAATTATATCTGATGGAACGCTGGTTACGCGCCGACTTCTCCATTGTAAAGGCATGGAAAGGAGATACGGCAGGCAATCTGATTTACAAAGGCACAGCCCGTAACTTTAACCCAATGATGGCAACCGCAGGTAAGATTACCATTGCAGAAGTAGAAGAACTAGTACCAGCGGGTCAACTGGACCCTAACCAGATACATACTCCAGGTATTTATGTTAAGCGTATTTTTCAAGGCTCTGACTACGAAAAACGTATTGAACAACGCACTGTCCGCAAATAATATCTCTTTTTAGAAACCAATTAGTGTATGCTTGATAAAAATGGAATAGCCAAACGAATTGCACAAGAAGTTCGAAATGGTATGTATGTAAATCTGGGTATTGGTATTCCAACACTGGTAGCCAATTACATCCCTTCCTCTATTGATGTAGTATTACAATCCGAAAACGGGTTATTGGGAATGGGGCCATTCCCTTATGAAAACGAGGTAGATCCAGACTTAATCAATGCAGGTAAGCAAACTGTTACTACGCTCCCGGGCTCTGCGTTATTTGATTCGGCAGCCAGTTTTGCCATGATTCGGGGAGAACATATTGATCTTACCATACTGGGCGCTATGGAAGTTTCAGAAAATGGAGATATTGCCAACTGGAAGATTCCCGGTAAGATGGTTAAAGGTATGGGTGGAGCGATGGACCTTGTAGCCTCCGCACAAAATATTATTGTGGCTATGCAACATATCAATAAAGCTGGCGAGTCCAAACTATTGCCTCAATGTACTCTTCCTATTACAGGATTACGTTGTGTCAAAAAAATTGTAACAGAACTAGCCGTACTGGATATAGTACCAGAAGGTGGATTTAAACTTCTGGAACGTGCTCCTGGTATATCTGTCGATGAAATTCGAAATGCCACTGCCGGAAAGTTAATCATAGAAGGAGAAATTCCTGAAATGGAAATAAACTTGTAGATAGTCAGGAATCAACACATTTCTCTGCTATTTCTGCAATAATCTTTTGCTGAAAGGATTTTATGCCTATTCATCTATACATTACTTTACAAAAAACAGTATCTTGCGGGTCGCATTCAATGTAATCCACTCATGTTTTTTGATAAGGTAAAAAATAAGCAATCAGGTATTCTGCTTTATGGGATCACCCCTCCCAAAGCACAGAACACTTCAGAGAAAACCCTGGAGATTTCACAAAAACGAATTGCAAATATACAAAGCCTGCCTATCGATGGTATGGTCATCTATGATTTACAGGATGAGTCGAATCGTAATTCACAGGAACGTCCTTTTCCGTTTTTGCCAACCATCGATGCTTATAATTATACAACCTCTTATCTGCATGAACTTGCTATTCCCAAAATAATTTATCGGTCTGTAGGCAAACTCTCAGGAGGAGAATTATCAACCTGGGTACAGGATATTCAGCAACAACCCTGTGCAACTGTTTTTGTAGGGGCTCCATCCAGAGATCAGGTAACTCAACTTAGACTGTCAGAAGCTTATGAAATATGGAATACACACAATCAGAATGCTCTATTAGGAGGTGTTACCATCTCTGAACGACATCAGAGTGGTCGAAGTGAACATTTGAAAATTGTTCAGAAGATGGAAGCAGGTTGTTCATTCTTTATTTCTCAGTGTGTATACAATGTAGAGTACACAAAAAATGTATTATCTGACTTATATTTTTATTGTCAGTCTCATCAACGTCCACTACCTACCATTATTTTTACATTAACCACATGCGGTTCCTTAAAAACAATTGATTTTATGGAATGGTTAGGCATTCATATGCCTATCTGGTTAAAAAACGAATTGGCTAACTGCCAGAATATTCTTCAACGTTCAGTAGAATTATCGTTACATATCGCCAACGAGCTGGTAGCATTCTGCAAGGACAAAGGTATTCCTTTCGGATTTAATATTGAAAGTGTTTCTATACGTAAAGATGAAATCGAAGCTTCCTTATATCTGGTAAAAGAAGTAGACAAAATATTGACAACCAGCGGAGCCAGAATATCAACAAACTCTCTGGTCACAGATACAAGAGCATAAAAAAAGGGCAAAATGCCCTTTTTTTATGCCTCGCTGGTTGGAGTTTCGTCTGTTGCAGTCGCTAACTCTGTATCATCTTTCCTTCGACCTGTAAGCCATTTCCACAAAGCAGACACCCCACCAATAACTGCTACTGCAATTATTTTAAAAAACTTACCAACAAAGGCTAGTATACCTACCTTTGCCAAAACTTTTCCTGCTACTAATCCACCAACAGTATAAGCGGCCACTTCGTCAACATCCGGATTAAAGTCAGAGTACTTATACCCATCTGAAAACTGGACAATGTTTAACACTTTGTCTATATTCTTATTGATGACAGGCAATTCCTGCATAGAACCAATCGCATTTAACACCAATACCCCTTTACGGCCCAAAACACGGACATTATAATTCAGTGTATTCACTTCCTCATCACCAAACTTAATCTCCTTAGCCCAATGCAGAATTTTCCGATCTTCATCATAAAAAGGTTTGTTGGCCCAGCCTACAAGTTTAATCGGCTCGTATCCCTGTGCTACTCGTTCTTTGCTTGCTTCAACAATATCATTCTGCATCTCCTCTAACAATTCTTCATAATCAATATCATCGGCATCATCATCCTTAACATAACCCATTTCATCATACTGAATATTGAATGCCCATGCTTTGTCACCCAATACACCTTGACTTTCAGGCACAATTAATCCTAAGGTAGATTGTTTGGGATTGCCCCACAAGTCAGTTAGTACATACTCGGCCTGCTTGGGGTCCAAGTATTTAAAACCTGCTGGAATGGTTACTTCTCCAATTCCTCCTTCCAGTTTTATTGTGCCATGTTGATATTTTAGCGAATTCTCAATAGAGTCAATCTTAGCCAGATATATGGCAGTAGAGTCAACATCTGTAGCCTGACTTACCAGGGAAATAAAAAACAATAAAACTCCTCCTACTAAAGCGTAATAGTTTTTCCTCATGAAAATATAAATTTTAAAAGACAGTGATAACTACACATTTATTCAGAAAAACGACAGGAAGTAAACATTCCTGTTCATTTAAAATATTTAGACTATTTTTGTGGTTTAGTTGGTTAAATGAACCTGAGAGATTTGAATAGCGTTTAGACAAAAACCTTAACCTTATACCTGTGAAAAAATCAGAAATACATTTTGACGTAGTATTGGACAATGACAGTGTTCCGGAAAAAATTCACTGGCATGCTACTGATAACCCTAATGAAGGTATTGACGAAACCAGAGCAGTTTCTATTGCGATATGGGATATGTATCACAAAGGTACAATGAAAGTAGACCTTTGGACAAAGGAGATGCCTGTTCAGGATATGAAACAATTCTGTATTGATATTATTGGGACACTAAGTGATACAATGCTTAGAGCTACCGGAGATGAGAAAATGTCAGATGCAATGAATGACTTATGTCATTATTTAACAGAACTATTGAAGAAGGAAGCAGAAGAACAAGGGCAATAAAAAACTGCCTGGCAAAAGTAATTGCCAGGCAGTTTTTCTTTATTCCATCTATTAATAATTTTCCATCCAGGATTCGTCTTTTGTCTCCGGAGAGTTTTGTGGAGGTTCTTCTTTGTCTTTGATTTTGTCTTTCTTCTGAGGAAATAACAAAGATGCGCCAATGCTAATTACCAGAATAGCTAAAATAATGTAGAGTGAATATTGCGTCTTGAACCCAATCTCCTCCAGATAGTGATGTGCCAGCATCTTGCCTCCTATATACAACATCAGAAATGACAACCCTACCTTCAGGTAATGAAACAGGTGCATGATATTGGTCAGAAAGAAAAACATAGACCGTAATCCCATGATAGCAAATATATTGGAGAAATAAACGATATAGGGGTCTTTGGTAATAGAAAAAACAGCAGGTACAGAGTCTACGGCAAAAATCAGGTCTGTAAATTCGATTATGAGTACAACCAAAAATAATGGAGTAAGTGTTAGTTTATGGTCTCTTCTTACAAAGAAGTGATTTCCAACAAAATTTGGTGTGACTGAGAAGTATTTCGAAGCAAATTTGACGACCGGATGATTGTGTGGCTCAATCTGCTCATCTTCATTACGGTTGATAAACATCCGGATTCCGGTAAATACCAGAAAGCCTCCAAACACATATAAAACCCAGTCTGCTTTCTGAATCAGGCTACTTCCTAAAAAGATAAAGGTGAAGCGCATCACAATAGCGCCCAAAATCCCCCAGAAAAGCACTTTCTTGTAGTAAATCTCCTTTACATTGAAGGAACTAAATATCAGTAACATAACAAAAATATTGTCCACAGACAATGCATACTCCATCAAATATCCCGTGATAAATTCAAGAGACATATTATCCATGTACAGCCGCTTATTCAGTTCAAAGTCTGTAGTAGAAAACTTTACATGTTCTGAATACTTTTCTTTTATAGAGACAAGTTTGGCATTGGTATCTATGTCATGGATCAGATAGCCATAATTGTTCAGAAACACATAAAAAGCTAGTGCAAACATTACCCACACAGCACTCCAGGCACCAGCTTCCTTAAAGCTGACGATATGACTTTTCCTGCTGAAAACGCCCAGATCCAACAAAAGCATCCCAATAATGAATGCATTAAAAAGTAAAAAGAAGGTAACTTCGTTTGAAATCATGCAGAAAAAAATAGTTGTCGGATTAGTAAAAATAGTAAAAACTGCATTTCGATAGGTTTCTTTTAATCATTTTTAGCCGAAATCTACCTCATATCTAATATAAATCCCAATCAATACATAAAATAAAAACACATGCCTGCTCAAACTATTGGCGAACAAGATTGTATTCTCTAATTTTGCAGCCATGTATAATAATAAAAAAGTAGTTATTGTATTACCGGCATATAATGCCGCTCTTACATTAGAACAAACTTATCGCGAAATACCGTTTGATATTGTGGATGAAGTTGTACTGGTAGACGATGCCAGTCCCGACAATACTTTAGAAGTTGGAAAAAAGCTGGGAATTAAAACCATAATCCGACATGAACAAAATAAAGGATATGGTGGCAATCAGAAAACCTGTTATGCTACTGCATTAAGTCTTAATGCTGACATTGTTGTAATGTTGCATCCAGACTATCAGTATACTCCCAAGCTAATTACAGCTATGGTATCCATTATTGGGAACGAATTATATCCGGTAGTTTTTGGTTCCCGTATTTTGGGTAAGGGAGCTCTTAAAGGTGGTATGCCTATGTATAAGTACATAGCAAACCGCTTCCTGACTCTTTCTCAAAATATCTTAATGAATCAGAAGTTATCTGAGTATCATACAGGATACCGAGCATTCTCTGGCGAAGTCTTACGGAGTATTGATTTAACCCCTAACTCTGATGATTTCATTTTTGATAATGAAATGATTGCACAGATTTTTTACAAAGGTTATGAGATTGGAGAAGTCACCTGTCCCACTAAATACTTTGAAGAAGCTTCGTCCATAAACTTTTCACGCAGTGTTACTTATGGATTAGGTGTACTCAAAGTTTCCCTGTTTTATTTTCTGACCAAGATAGGTTTGATGAAATGGAAACTGCTGAAATAATAGTTGTACAAGTGGCAGGCAAATGGCTTATCTTTACCTGCCACTGATCTGTTAATTATCAGCGGGTATGTTCTCTGATTTGTTAGTAGCTCTATGCTCCTGATACCATTTACAAATATTGGGCAACGGACATTGGCTACACTTAGGCTCGGCCCATTTGCAAACACGCTGTCCATGCCAGTAAAAGTGTTTGTGAAAATTAAATAATACTTTGGGTTCTTTGGGTAGCAAAGACAGTAATACAGGATGGGCCTTATCAGGAGTAATCTTTGACCCAATTATCCCTAAACGTTGGGTAACCCTATGCACATGGGTGTCCACAGGTAATACTGGTTTATGAAAGTTGAACAATAATACCAGGGCTGCTGTTTTTAAGCCTACTCCTGGCAGTGAATATAGCCATGTAAGTCCTTCCTCCAATGACATTTCTTTCAAAAAATCAATATTTGCCTCTCCCCTTTCCTTAAAGATCAGAGTTAAGATCTTTTGTATGTAGGCTGCTTTTGGCTCAGGAAACTGAGCAGGAGAAAGTGCTTTCACCAATTCTTCGTAAGGTGCATCTCTAATTCCTTCCCAAGTCCCAAATTTTTCAAACATCCGCCAATAAGCTTCTTCTTCATTGGCATGCGTAGTTCTATGTGATAGTACTGTTGAGATTAATTCTCGCATAGGCTCTCGCCTGCTAATCAACTCCTGTTCACCATACAACGTTTGCAGGCGTAAATGGGCTTCCCATAGTTTCTGCTCTACTGTCATAGGATCAGTCAGCAGATTATCTCTATTTTCAATCCTTGTCATAGCTGTCCTTTTGTAACAAACAAATAAAAAATCATTCCTGTACAACACATACTTCTAAAAACAAAAAGCCTTCCTACTATAGGAAGGCTTTCAGGATGATATTTATGACAGGATATTTTACTTCTTCTTTTCGCGTTTATAAAACAGAAATCCGTTTTCCTCTCCTATTTTCTTCAATGTATGTATTGTATCTGTTTCTGCTTCGGAAGTGATTTTGGCTACTACATAAACATCTTTATCGATATCCCCATAATAAAGCCAATCCATATCATGACGTTTGGGATTGGCATGGTTTGGTTCTCTAGGATAAAAATATCGGCCATAACTCCGGAATTTATGTGTTACGACATACGCATCTTTTCCCTGTTGTGCTTCATAAAAGCGCATAGCAGCATCCTGAGAGATCCCTTCGATACGACCAATATATGCTATAAGAGTTGCCAATACGAATACTGCTGTACCGGCAAAGAAGGCAATAGCTCCTTTCATAGTTTCTTCAGGCTGGTTCCGGTTTAGAAAACGAATACCTGTTACAATAGCAATAAGAAGTATTATGCCAGGAATGATGCACCACAATGACCAATTGATATTGGCATCCAGGTTAGCTAAGGCAAAAGGATCTTTTTCGACAAAAGGTCTTACTAAATCAATACGCCGTCCTAAAAATGGCAGGGCAATAGTTGCAATACAATACAACGACCCCACTGCAATTAGTCCAAAACGCATCCATCCATTGAAACGAATTTTACCTTCCCACATCTGGTAAATGGTCAGTGCAGTCAGGTAGGTCATCGGAAAGTAGCACATGGATGAATAGTGCACGATCTTGGATTTCACTATTGTAAATAGAATCAGTACTACCCAGAATAGAATGATCATCCAACGTTTAAAATCACGCTGATAGTTAAATTGCTGAGGAGTATTACGGAAAGCTCTAAGCGCAAAGATAGAAGCGGGGAAACATCCTACCAGTAATACAGCAAAATGGTAACCAGGGAATCCTGCATGTCCGGCGTCAGGGGTACTGAAAAGACGGTAATTATATTTCATGAATTCATTAATGAACCAGGGGCCATGTTGCCATGTCTCTAACCCATACCATGCCAGAGTCATGACACAGGTCATGAAACTAAACAACAAGAAATGCCAGGCGTTAATGAAAAAGTAGAATCGGTTAATAAGCCAGTACACAAATAAGGTAAGGCAAATAATCAGGTACGCAACGGGGCCTTTAGTAATCACTCCTACACCAAGCAAAAAACCTCCGAATAACAGATAGCTGTATTTATTCCGAAATAATAGAATACCAACAAACTGATCTTTTTTCCAGTAAAAAAGAATAATACCCAATAAACCCAGAAATATAAACAGATTGAACCAAGGGTCTATAATACCTGATTTGAAATAGAGGTGCGGCAATACTGACCCAATATATGCTCCTGCCCATAATAGACCAAACCGCACATCGTATAGCTTTGCTCCAATTCTGAATAATAATACCAGCGTTATCATACCACAGATAGCATTGGGGAATCGGGCTGCATATTCTCCGATACCAAAAAGGTGCATGGCAGCCGATTGTAGCCAGAAGAAAAAAGGAGGTTTTTCCCAGAATGGTAAAAAATCTACGTGTACCCGTAAATAATCATTTAATACAATCATCTCACGGGATATTTCGGCAAAGTTGATCTCATCCCAGTCAAACAGACGGACTCCACCCAAGAATGGAAGAAAGAACAATCCTGCCACCAGCGCGATCAGGACTGAATACAAAAGTTGTTTATTCAAGTGATGTAAGAGGTTAGCAGTTAAAATAATTAGGGTGTTAAAAAAGGCATATTCACCCTTCTATAACACCCTAATTAGCACTCATTTATTTTTTCTTTCCACTAAAGAAGTTTAATACTTTGCTCACAAAGGCGTCATCAATTCCAAATGTACGCTTTACCGTTGTATATGTAGCAACCAGTTTTTTATCCAGCCAGATCAGAATGGATTTAGCTCCATCCTGCGGACGAGCCTGATAGTTGGTAGAACGTAACTTTGGTGTTACGGACTCTTCTGTAAAATAATACAATGCAATAGATTTGCGGGTCATATCTTCCGGACATAAGATCGGATCAGGCAGACCGTGATAAGAGTCTTCATCTGTATTAAAGACAACACAACGATTAAAAATAGGAGAAATCTTTTGAACTACTCCTTTCATCTGACGATCCCATAATTCCAGATCTCCCCTGTATTCTGGTTTCCAGTCTTTGTTAAGGTATACCAGTACATTGACACGTCTGCGCCAATTACGCTTATGTGGATGCACTGTAAAGTCAGCATGTACGTTCAGGAAGCCATTCCGTCCGGATTGATGCAATCCTCCCCCTTCCAACATGTCATCAGGCAATAGGTTAGGAATGCCTGTCAGTTTGCTTATATATTCAACAAACTGAGGAGAGTTGAGCTCTTGAATAACAGAACGAACAAATGGAGGAAGCATGTCCATTTTGTTCAATCCATGTTTTTTCTCATTTACATGGACATAATGTATCCAACCTGCATCTTTCACAGCAGGAAATTCGGATAATGCTTCGTCAGCAGCCCATTCTTCCAGAAAGTTGTCTAAAAAGATATGGGGATAAGGGGATGCCTGCTGATAACGACGCTGGTCTTCAGGCAAAGAAGTTTTCCAGCGTTCATAATTAAATATAGATTTTTGAGCAGTTACGGGAGTATTCACGGATTAGTATAGTTTGTTTAGTAAGACACACAAAAGTAATGTAATTTGTCAGATTAATGAGCATCCAAACTATTTTGACCTATTGCGGATCAGAGGTCATAACACTTAAAGACGCAAAATATTCTGTTGATACCAGTTTTTGGGATTTCGTTCAAGTAACCGTTCTATAACCAGATACATAAAAACAGTGCTACTTACACCAATCAAAGATCCAGCATAAATATCTGCAAAGAAATGCTGCCCCAGGTATACACGAGAATAAGCAGCCAGAAAAGCCAGCGTAAAAAATAGAAAACCTGACAACTGGTTCTTGAGAATAATACTCAGCAAAGAAAAGACTGCAAAAGCAGTAGTGGCATGTCCGGAAGGAAAACTATTATTGGAATGAATCTCTAACCCTGCCACCCAATGCACTGCATAGGAAGATCCTTCGAATACAGCTTTAGGACGTAAAACATCTGCAAATACAAGGCGTTTTAATCCTTGCGCCACTAGTGAACTCAGAGCAAAGCTACCCAAACCAATTAACACATACCGATACCTGATAAACAAAAACAGAATAATTACAGCAGCGAAGAAGGCTCCGTCTCCTACATTCGTGAAATATTGAAAAAAGGTATCGGAGAATGGGTGATTAGCTCCATTAATAACTAGAAATATCTGGGTAGGTGACCATAGCACCTGCCAGATTCCTCCTGCAATCAGAAATATTCCATACAGGATAAAGAATACTTTATTTGATTTAAAAACTTCTGCCATAGTGATGTTTGAAAAAACAGACATTCAAAAATAGTGTTCTTCCTCTTATTTTTCCGTTTTAAAGGCACATTTTTTCAGCTAGGAACTAACAAACACCCTATATGACAAGATATATAGTATTTATTGTCCCACTATTTTCAGAATATGAAACTGCATAAAATTATCCAGTGAAGACACCCGTTTCGTATTATCATTAAAATTCAATGGCTTAATCAGGTATCCCGATACTCCCAGCATCTCCGTCATCTGCCGATCATAATCTTCATATGATGTAGTCATAATAAATACTCTGATAGAAGACAGTTCTGGATCCGGATCACTTCTCAATATTCTGAGAAATTCGATCCCATTCATTCGTGGCATGTTTATATCCAACACAATTACATCTGGAAGAGGATCTATTTTAGGCATGCCATCCCCTCTGAGCATAGCCAATGCTTCAATACCATTATAAGCAGTATATAGCTGATGCTCCATATTGAGGCTATTTAAAGAACGTTGGAAACTAATTACATCCAGTTCATCGTCCTCAATCAGTAAGATAGATTTTACTTGCATATTAATTATTATTTAAACTGGTAAACTTTGGCCATGTGAACGTAAAAACAGAGCCTGCCCCTAATTGGGAGGTCAGCCATATTTCTCCTTCCTGTTCGCCAACAATTTTTTTGACAATAGACAGACCGATGCCTGTGCTTTCTGCTTCGTTTTTCTCCCTTAGGGTTTGAAAAATTGTAAATATCTTTTGATGGTATTCGGGTTCAATCCCAATCCCATTATCTGCAACTGAAAACTGATAATATTCTCCCACGTCAATACAATCTATGGTAATAATACAATCTTCTTTCTTACTATATTTTACGGCATTACTTATCAGATTTGAGAATACTTGCTCCAGGTAAAGCCGTTTGGTCTGTAACACAGGCATGGCAGATGGCAGATTTACCTTACAACCGGCAGGTACCAGTAACTCTACAATCTCTTGTACTATCTGGCCTACATGTACAATCTCAACAGACTCTGTTTTACGACCAATACGTGCATATTGTAACAATCCATTGATCAGACTTTCCAGTCTTATAATCCGTCCACGTATCTTTGTATGGTATTTTTTCAGTTGGTCAGATAGTTCTGATTCCAAATCTTCTTCTATCCACTGAAGAATATTGTACATCCCTCTTAAAGGAGCTTTTAAGTCATGTGAAACTACATAAGCAAACTGATCCAGTTCCTGATTTCTTTTTGTAAGGGCAGAAAAAGAATGCTGAAGTTTCTGAGACATGACATTCAAGGACCGAGATAATTGAGTCAGTTCATCATTTTCCTGATCTTTGATAACAGAAAATGTCCCCTGTGATATTTTCTCAGCCAGACTTACCATACTATAAATCCGACGTGTAATCGTTTTGACAACAAGAAAACCTGTAATAATGGCAATGGTAATATACCCTATAGCTAACGAAGCAGAAACAAAGTTTGTGTATCGGATAGAATCACGAAGCCTCTGCTGCCTCCTGTTACGTACGTAATACTCATATTGATCAAACTCTTTAACCTTTAACGTTATAATGTCATTTAATTGTTGCCCAACTCCCCGTCGTTGCTTTTTTTCAAAAAGATCCATATAGACTTCTCTGCCTTTTATAGTTTCCAGACTTTCCTGTTTGGCTTTAATAAGTGCATTGGCATATTCTATCCATTCGGTATGTAACATGGCAATTGAATCCAGACAACGCAATTGTTCTGCATTACCTTTTACAATCTCCCTTTCTTCCCGGAGTATAGGAGGTATTTCTTTTAGTCCTGCATAATAGGAATCCAAAAAAGTCTCTTTCTCGGCAAGAAGATATCCTCGCAAACCACTCTGCATCTGAATGATGCTTTTGTGCAGTCTATTGGAGTTACGCAAAATGGTTTCGGAACGGGAAAGAAATTCCATGTTACGAATTACCTTATTGGATAACTGATAATTTACGATCAGATCTACAATGGCAAAAAAGATCACAAACCCAAAACCGATATAGATCTTCTGGGAGATTTTCATTCTAAACTGGTGAGTTAAGTCTGATTACAGCACACAGAATATGGACATTCCAAGTGTACAGAATGGAAAAATGAAGAATTTATTGGGATAGATTAAAGCTGATTATGTTGAAACATAACTTGGCTTTTAGGAGGTGGTTGCTGGCAAAGTAAAAAAATCAGGCTGATAAAACCAAAAATAGTGATAAAAACGAAGCACTAAAGCCTTACGACTATGATGAAATCAGATGGGAAGCTTTTTAATGATCCAAGAGCAAGAGTCCAAAATCTATCAAGGATCGTTATAAGGGGATAAATTACTTATTTAAATTAAAATAGTGAAAACACAAAGAATGCTATCTAAAGAAGTTAATATCTTCTTCGGATAGCATTGTCCGTCTCTTTAAATCTTGTTATTTTTTGATCCAACATCCAATTGGAAACACTGACAATAATTCTCCTATTGGCTGTCGGGAAGACAAGTGAATAGATTGATATGTAAAAATATTTACATATTCGATTGTATTACTTTCTTCAGGCCATCCCAGATAGGTATCTTCCCACACGTCAGTTCCAACAGGCAAACATCCGGATTCGCATAAACTGACAACCTCTAAAGGAAATACTACCAATACTATCTGGGATTTCCACTCCCGTATGAAAGCAGTCACTTTACGGGCATGTTTTCCGGCTGTCAATATAGGTTTGTAAACACCCTGTAAAAACAACTCCGGATATTGTCGTCTCAATAACAATAGTTTATGCAATACAAATAGTTTAAGTGAAGGATCCAGTACATTTTTCAGCTTTTCCTGAAGATAAATAGAATTATCCATCTCTGTGACTATATTTTTCAATACCTGCTTTCTGGTCAGGTAGTTTACTGGACGTCTGTTATCAGGATCAACCATGCTGAGATCCCAGAGTTCTGTACCCTGATAGGTATCAGGCACACCAGGTGCTGTAAGCCGAATCAGTGTTTGTGTAAGCGAATAGACAGCCCCATACTTTGCCACTCTTTGCACAAACGGTACAAAAGAATGCATAAATGCCTGATTATCCAGCAGGTTATTTACAAACTCAATTGCTTTACCTTCATACACTGTATCTGGTGCAGACCAATTGGTATGCACTTTGGCTTCCTTCATTACTTTGGTAATATACTCCTTTAGACGACTGTGATAATTTTCGTTCTCCGGATCTATATGCACAGGATAGGTTCCTACTAGTGTTTGATACAAGAAATATTCATCATTAGGATCAGGTATTACAAGTCCTCCTTCTGAAAATCGAAATCCTTCTGCAATTTTCTGCCATTCCAACACCTTTGCTTTCCACTCTTCCACTATTTCACTCAACACATTGATACGTAACCGCACATCTTCACCTCGTTTGGTATCATGAGTTGCGGTGGCATTTAATGTGGTAAGAGGACGCTTCTGCATCTCCTGATGGAATTGATATGTATTTATATTCTCTTCTATATGGGGAGTGTCACCTACTTCATTACGGGAAATCAATAAATTGTACATATAAAATGTCGTATCCTCTACCCCTTTAGCCATCAATGGTCCTGTAAATTGTTGCGTACGCATTAAAAAACGTAATTCTTTTGAGGTTGCTTCAATAGGCTCTGGTGCCAGGATCGGACGTAGTTCTTCAAATACATTATCCAGCGCAGGAGCTTTTGCTTTTGCCTTAGCCTGTTCAAAAACCAATTTGAGTTGTTTGGCATTGTCTTCAGACAGAGTTTTCTCATCCAGATATAAGCGGTACACAGAGAAAGAGACCATCCAGTAGGCCAATACCTGCCGATAGTTACTACGCATTTCATCTGTAATTGAATACTCAGGAAATAACTGCACCAGTTGTTCTGTCAGATTGTCCAGTTCTCCTCCCATGTGATGAATCAGCATAAACAGCTTTTTTCTGTATACAGCTTCTTCAAAATCGTAGGCCAGCACATGTACCTGAGAATAGAATTCAGAGAGTGCTTCAATAGATTTATCACTTACCAGAAGGCGGTTCACCAACGACAAAAAATCATATCCTGTTGTTCCTTGTACTTTCCAATCAGCAGGAATGTATTCATTAGGAGCCAGAATTTTTTCCACCACAACATAGGTATCCTCACCTACCAGTTCATGCAGACATTCCAGGTAGGCTTTGGGTGCATACAAACCATCTATATGGTCTATCCGCAATGCTTGAATAATATCCTTATCTATTAAAGATTTTATATATTTATGATAATGAGCAAAAGTTTGCTCATTTTCCATACGCAGACAAATCAATTCATTAACGGTAAAAAAACGTCTGTAATTCATACTCTTGTCGGCTTCTTGCCAGGCAGCAAGGCAAAAATTCTGAGTTTTTAGTAAATCCAGCGTTTTAGTAGTATGTCCGGAATACTCTCTTAGCACTTTTAAGTTTGTATCCTTCTGAAAAAAAGAATCAAGCTCTGCTTTAAACTGCTCCCAACTAGTGAGATCCAGCTTCTGATCAGGTTGAATAGCAGCAAATTCTTGTGCAGATTGTATAAAATAATCAGGTACAACTACAGCAGATTGAATTTCGTTTATCTGACTCAATACAGACGCATACTGCCGAAAATCAATAGGAAAACTATGTTCATAATACTGGAAATGTAGTCCCTTTGCATCATATGTAAGTGTAAGTTCTCCTTCTACTACTAATTCTTCCAGAGGTTTAGATAATAATGGCACCATAAGTTGTCCGGGATATTTAGGATGGTGCCAGTTGATATCAAAAAAGGTATAGTAAGGCGAAAAAGGTCCTTTTTCCAGTACATCATACAACCAAACATTACTGGTTTGAGAAGACATGTGGTTAGGCACTATATCTTGGAGCCATGTCATCCGATGTTCATGCAACCACTCACTTATTTCAATCAGGTCTTCTTCTGTACCTAGTTCCGGATTAATGCGATGAGGATTCAGTACATCATATCCATGTGTACTACCTGGCACTGCTTCAAAAAAAGGAGAAGCATAGACAGTAGTAATTCCCAGTTGATGAAGATAAGGTAGTATTTCTTTCAGGTGTCGGAGCGTAAATTCACGATGCAACTGTACACGATAAGTTGAAACAGGTATGTTCATACACAGTAAAAAATTTCAGTTTTTTTGCAGAATAGATGTTTTACTAAAAGGCAGATTACATAGCTATCTTTTTTCGATTGGAATGATCGCATTGATAGACTAAAAAGCTTTCTGCAGGTAATGAAACTGTGGCAGGATCTGTCAAAGAAATTCCATCGGTAGCTTCTCGTCCAAAGAGTTGTGAATCCAGCACTAGCTCCCAGGTTCCTTCAGGTAATGTAATTTCATTGGTAGACTTTCCAAAGTTAGCTATACATAAAAGTAGACAGTCATCAGGTGTAATAGGATCCTGGGACCAAAGTAATACAGCATCCTTTTCAATCCAGCTCTTTACATTTTCCCGATTAAAGTTGCGGAATACAGGATGACTTTTACGTATCTGAATTAGTTTTCGATAATAGTTCCACATCTCCAGATGTTCTCCTTCCTGATATTTCCAGGAAAGCTTAGACTGCAAAAATGTATCCTCACTTTGTGGGTCCAGATATTCCATTCCTTCTTTCTGAAATCCCATAAACTCTTTTTTTCTACCTTCTCTGACCGACTGGATCAGTTCCAGATCATAATGGCTGATGAAATAATAAAAAGGATTAGTCTCCGCGTATTCTTCACCCATAAATAAAAGTGGGACATAAGGCGATAACAAATACGTTCCGGCAACAACTTTGAGCATATCGAAGGAGACCTGTGTAGAAAGTCTATCACTTAGCAATCGATTTCCTACTTGATCATGGTTTTGAGAGAAGACTACAAAACGACTATAGTCATATGCCTGTGCAGGTACACCATGTGTTCGTTTCCGATAATTTGAATAAGTTCCGTTATATACATATGTTTGTTCGAAGGCCTTTTGCAAATGGGTAATTTCTCCAAAATCTGCATAGTAGTGTCCACGGTCGTTTGTAGCCAGAGTACGCAACGCATGATGAAAATTATCCAGCCATTGGCCATCAAATTCATATCCACACTGGTCAAACGAACGTAACACCGTTACATCATTCAGATCCCGTTCTGCCACCAGAACATAGTGTTTTCCATTTCGTTCTCTCAAAGCTTTTACTTCTTCTGACAACTCCATCAGAAAATGCTTTGCACCAAAATCCAGAATATGATCAGTAGCATCCAAACGCAGCGCATCTATATGGCATTCATCAAGCCACATTAAGGCATTTTCAATGAAATAGTTGCGAACCTCATCGGAGTATGGTTCATCAAAATTAAAAGGATGCCCCCAAACAGGATTATACTTGGTACTGAAATAGGGGCCATAATGATGCATACAGCTGCCTTCGGGCCCGATGTGATTATAAACCACATCCAAAAACACAGCAATTCCTTTCTGGTGACAAGCATCTACTAATCTCTTTAAGCCATCAGGTCCACCATAGGAATTTTGAGCAGCAAATGGAAATACACCATCATATCCCCAGTTGCGATTGCCGGAAAATTGTGCAACAGGCATCAGCTCGATTGTATTAACACCTAGTTCCAGCAAATAATCAAGCTTCTCAATAATAGCATCAAAGGTTCCTTCAGTTGTAAAAGTCCCTACATGAAGTTCATAAATAATCATTTCACTGAGAGGTCTTCCTTTCCATTGCTGGTCATGCCACTCAAAAGATTGACTGGCAATAACCTCTGACAATTCCTGAACGCCACCTGGCTGTGAACGAGACGCAGGATCAGGATAAGCCTGGCTATCGTCTAATTTATATCCATATCGGTCTCCTATAGTTACATCCTCTACTTGAAGGGTCCAATAACCAAAGTCCTCGGACTTCATAGACAGAATCCGTTTTCCTATTTCTTGATTAGAAGAAGTTATCTCAAGCTCAACTTTACTTACTAAAGGAGCCCACACAGTAAAAGAACTTTTTCCGTTATTCCAGAATGCGCCTATAGGCTTACGCATGACTTATATCTGTTTTTCTTGATCAACACTAAATAAAAAAGAATGCTATCCTGCTAGCAGGATAGACATTCAGAGATTCGAATTGCTTGCATTTATCTAAAATCGGTGAGGACTTTCCTAGCACCTAGGCAGGCTGACAGAATAGCATAAATGACCGGGCTGCCAGTTGCACTACAGTACCACAGGCTACTTGTTTGGAAGGTGTAACACCACCCATTTCCGTATCAATCCACAAATGCCATGCAGGTTCATTCTTTTTGCCAGGTAATACAAAGGGAACTGTTTCATGATGGCTATTAAACAACAACAACAAAATGTCTCCTTTTACATGTTGTCCTTTTTCGTCATATTCGTCCATAACCTGACCGTTTAACAACATTCCAGTGCACTTAGTCAATCCATTATGCCACTCTTCTTCTGTCATGTCCTCACCATTTGGAGTAAGCCAGCGAATATCTGCTATGTGACTGCCATGGATAGGACGTCCGGTAAAAAACTTGCGGCGATGAAGCATTGGATTTTCTTTCCGGATACGAATCAGTTCCCGAACAAACTCAAACTGTTTCTTTTGATCATCCGTCCAGTTCCAGTTAAACCAGCTAATTTCATTATCCTGACAATAAGCATTATTGTTTCCATTTTGTGTACGTCCATATTCATCACCACTACAGATCATGGGCACACCCTGGCTAAGCAGTAAGGTAGATAAAAAGTTACGCTTCTGTTTTTCGCGAAGTGCGATTATCTCTTTATCATCCGTTGGCCCTTCTGCACCACAGTTCCAGCTTTCGTTTTCATTATGTCCGTCCCGGTTTTCTTCTCCATTGGCGTCATTGTGTTTTTCGTTATAGCTTACCAGATCATGTAGTGTAAATCCGTCATGTGCTACAATAAAATTAACACTGGCACTTGGTAACCGACCATTGGTCTGATACAAATCACTGCTTCCACTCAAACGATAGGCCATTTCAGCAATCTGACTTTCGTCACCTTTCCAGAATTTGCGTACGCAATCCCGGTATTTGCCATTCCATTCGGCCCATTGCACAGGAAAGTTACCTACCTGATAACCTCCTTCACCAATATCCCATGGTTCTGCGATCAGTTTTACCTGCGAAATAATTGGATCTTGATGAATTGTATCTAAAAAATTAGAAAGCTTACCGACTTCATATAAACCTCTTGCCAGAGCTGGAGCCAGATCAAACCGGAAACCGTCTACATGCATTTCTGTAACCCAATATCGAAGGCTATCCATCACCAGTTGTAAGCTACGAGGATGCAGCATGTTTAGTGTATTACCGGTACCTGTGAAATCATTATAGTATAGAGGATTATCCTCGACCAACCGGTAATATGCCTGATTGTCAATACCTTTGAAGGACAATATGGGGCCAAAATGATTACCTTCCGCCGTATGATTGTATACTACATCCAGTATCACCTCAATCCCGGCTTTATGCAGATCCTTAATCATCTGCTTGAATTCTGTTACCTGACCATACGGCTCAGTAGAAGAAGCATATTCCCGATGGGGAGCAAAAAAGCCTATGGTATTATATCCCCAATAGTTACGTAAACCTTTCTCCTGTAAGTGACTATCCTGAACAAACTGATGTACAGGCATCAATTCTACTGTTGTGATTCCCAGTTTTTTCAGGTATTCAATCGATTCAGGCGCAGCTACCCCAGCATAAGAGCCTTTGATCTTTTCAGAAATAGAGGGATGTTGTACAGTAAAACCTTTTACATGCAATTCATAGATAATGGTCTCCTGCATAGGAATAGCTGGTTTCTCATCATCCTCCCAATCAAATGCAGAATCAATTACTACTGATTTCATAGTATGTTCAGCATTATCCTCAGTATTGGCGTCCTGATACCTATCTTCTTTATCAGATAATATATTGTATCCAAACATAGAATGATCCCAATTGATATCTCCCCAGATTGCTTTGGCATAAGGGTCCAATAAAAGTTTGGAAGGATTAAACAACAAGCCATTTTCAGGGTCAAACGGACCATATACCCGATATCCATATAATTGTCCTGGGGTAATGTGAGGCAAATAAATATGCCATACATAATCTGTCTGCTCAGTGATACGGATACGTGCGGTTTCTTTTGACGGATTGTTTATATCAAACAAACACAATTCAACAGCTTCTGCATGTTCGCTAAACAACGCAAAGTTGACACCTTTGCCATCATAGGTAGCTCCTAACGGATAGGGCTTACCTAACCAGCTGTGAGGAGTTGAAAAAAATTGCTTATTATGAGTAAGGGTAAAAGCTTCAGATTCAGCAACGGAGCTTGTATCGGTTTGCATAAAAAAATAGGATTAGTTAATCATTCCTAATCCCTAAATTTCTATGCCCACTTAGAGGAGATAGTAGACAATTATTTTACAGTAAATTATTTATTACATCCAGCCTATTTTAATTAATACTCAGCTTTTTAAATGCCCTATATTTTTTGACTACTTACATTCTGGAAATTGTTTTGAGTTTTTTATCCTGAATCAAGTGTGCTGGGCGTTGACCACATACTTCCAGGAATGTATTACTGAAAGTAGCCAGACTCTCATATCCTACCTGAAGTGCTACCTGTGATACATTGTCCTCTCCATTTTCAATGAGCTCCAATGCTTTTAACATTCTTGCTACTTTGCAGTATCCTGAGAAAGGCATTCCCAGGTGAGTAGAAAATAATCGGGTCAAGCTGCGTTCTGAGTAACCAAAATGCTGAGCTAGAAACGAAATATTAATTTTCTCCTCCAGGTTATGTTGTATATATCGAAGTATCTGCGCCAATCCTTCATGTTTTGTAGCAGGCAGATACGTTTGATGAGAATGATTCATCTCTCCTGACAAAATATCTGCAATACTTTGCAGGAAGGTTCTTTCCTGGTTAGTCTCGTCATTTAGAAAATGCCATTTTTCCGAATACCGAATCATTTCTCGTAGCAATGGGGAAACAGCAAAAACAGACATTTTTTCAAAAACAGGTAGATTTAATATTTCTGGAGGGAAGGCAATACTATGCAGAATAAGATCTGGGCTATGAGACCACATTTCATGGAGTGTATTGGAAGGAATCCAAACTGCATGCCAGCCCGGAAGCAAAAACTGTTTTTCTGCAATACGTAAATGAATAAATCCATTCTCCGCATACACTAACTGCCCTCTGTCATGAAGATGCCAATCAGAGTGAAATCTCCCCAAAATTTCATGGTATACAAAAGCAGGTTTTGACACAGTAGCACTTATAGTACTACAGGATATAGATTGTAAAGACATGGCGGATATGAATAAATCTTTGTCTTTTGCGAATAAGCCAGACAAAACAGGTGAAGGTACTTTTGTAGTATCAAAACTAATGTTTTTAACTGTATTGTAAAAGTACTATTCCAAAACTTATTGCATTATTTTAATTCACTCATTCTATGACAGTTGTACATCCTAATATTGCATTGATCAACCAATTTTTCCAAGCGTATGTCCAGGGGGATCAAAATGCTATTGCACAGGTTCTTTCAAAAGACATTCGTTGGGTTATTCCTGGTAAACATCCATTAAGTGGCACCAAAAATGGAATAGAAGAAGTTTTGGCTTATTTTGCTCAACTTTCAAAATCAGCTTTTCAGGCAGAACCTATTGTATTGGGAGTCAATGATCAGTTTGTAATTGATTGTCATCGTAACTGGAGTAATCGTTCAGATGGTATTAACTTTAAGGGAATGTCATGTCTTCTTTGGAAAATAGCAGATGGAAAAATCACTGAAGTATATAATTTTCCTGAAAACCAACAGTATGTAGACCAGTTTTTCACAGCTGTCTATAGCGAACCTAAGTACTAGAAAGTATAATTATTTCCTCTCGGTGATATAAAGTGGCACATGTTGTTACCTATTTCCATTTTATTGATATGCAGCAATAGTCAAAGGCCTTTATCTATAAAGCTAACATGAATGATGGATTCTAGTTAGCTATAGCAAGTAAAGTAGTACTGATACTCACATTAGTAACAACTGAACATCTGGCAATCAAAGCTGCCAATACCGATTCTGCAGAAAGTTTAACAACTGAATGAGCTTATAAAGTAGTATCTGCATCATTCATCAAATAATTCAGATACTACTTTATATCAATAATGTCTACTTCAAAGGCAAGAAAGTAGATGTTCTGGGCAATGCCGATTGATTCCAGATACAAGCCAGTGAGGCAATCTCGCCATTAATCTCACTATAAAAAGTCATTGACCGTGCATACAGAGATGATGCATAATCTTTCAGATACTGCTCTATCTCTTCTTTGGATTGCAGGGTTAAAGCTGCATTCACAGCAGCAGTAATAATTACTCCAGTCTCATGATGAGAATCATCGAATAGTTTTTGAATTGTTATATCCATAGCATTGTAGTGAGGACAATAAATATACCAGCAAGACAATCGAACTTTAGTATAAAGCAACAAATAGTAACATATATAACAACAGCAACCCTACCCAACAAGTCACAATCTAACTGAGAGTCATAGTATTACCAAAAACAATTAAACATATATGTAATTTACATACATTTTAGACTTTTATTGTTTATTTTTCTCTACTTTCGATCATCAATATAAAGGAGTAACCAGAAAATCCAGTAAAAGAGTATGGGGCGAAGCCGAAAAGCCAACGAGTAGGGATAATCTAACTCAAAACAAAGTGAATCAAAATCAACCAGTACAGCAACAAACTTCATTTGCGTTTGTTGCTGCATCATGGGTAGCTCTTATTGCAGGCGTTATAGCATACAACGTCGGATTGTGGAATGCCCAGATGGCGTTAAATGAAAAAGGATATTATTTTACAGTATTAATGTATGGATTGTTTTCAGCCGTATCTGTGCAAAAGAGTGTACGAGATAGGCTAGAAGGCATACCTGTAACAGCTATTTATTATGGGCTAAGCTGGTTTTCTACTTTGTTAGCAATATTGTTATTAACTGTAGGTCTTTGGAATGCTACCCTTACATTAAGTGAGAAAGGATTTTATGGTATTTCATTCCTTCTTAGCCTGTTTGCAGCTATTGCTGTACAAAAGAACACCCGTGATACTCAAAAGGTTGATCAGCCAACAAATTCTCAATAGACAAATATAGTTGTAAAATAGAGAGAAGTGGTAGTAATCCTGTTCTAACCACTTCTCTTATCTCTAGCCAACTGTTCAACCAGAGAGATTATAGTACAAGATAAATGAGTTATTTATGAGCTATCTCACTCTTTGCAGGAGAGAATCGAACAGTTGGATTTTTGACAGGTTTGAGTGTTTTCAAATAGGAATAGATTGCTCCCAGATCATGTTCACTCATACCACTATACATAGTCCATGGCATAATTGTTTGCTGTTCCGCCGATTTTACTGTTTGAGCCTGATAACCAGTAGCAGGATCATGCGCTTTAAACCGTTGGATAAAAGCTTCTCTACTCCATAGCCCCAAGCCAGTTTCATTATCAGGTGTCAGATTTGCAGAACGTAACACTCCTGTTGGCAGACCAAATTCCACACCACCGGCAAATTCCATTCCGGGTATTAGCTTTCCTTCTTTTGTTTTCTGGGAATGGCAGTGTTCGCAGGTACCCGCATTAACCAGATAAGCACCATAAGCTACCACATCAGAAGTATCCGGGCGTTTCTGAAAGGTCGGCTTCTGAGGAATAGTATGTATAATAAAATTCATAGGAAAAGATGGCTCTGATTCAGGTACTTGATTTTTGATAGGTTTGATTGTCCGCAGATAAGCTACAAGTGCCACAATATCTGTTGAGTCCATTTTACCGTAATAGGGATGAGGCATTAAAGGAAATAAAGGTTTTCCCTCACGACTTACCCCTGCTGAGATTGCCCGAAAGATCTCTCCATCTGTCCATTCTCCCAAGCCAGCAGGTGTTATGTTGCGTGCATAGTACACACCAGGCAACCCTAGCTCTTCCCCAAACCGTTCACCACCTTTTCCCATGGTTCCAGGCACTACCGGACCAGAGAATCGGGTCCAGTCACGGGTACTATGGCAGTCCATACATACATTGACATGGTTGGCAAGGTATTCGCCTCGTGCTACCAGTTCAGGAGTAGGTTTTATTTTTATCTCCGGAGCAGCACCTACATTTGGCAAGCCTACCTTTACATAGGTCAGTAATCCCGTTATACAGACAGCTAACACAATTAAAATAATGGCAAAAATTCTTAATACTTTTTTCATGAGTGTAGTAGTTTGAAAACTTTAACGTTTGCGAAAATACCATCAGAGAGTTCTTGTAGCAATCTGAGGCTTTTTCAGCCAACATTTTATCAGGCCAGATTGAGTATTTTCTATGATATGATAAGCTATAAATCGTTAAGGCACCGGAACAAGTTGCTGTACAAGCGTTTTTTTCACACCATTAAAAGTAATGGGGGCTTCCAGTACCATTTTTGTGGAGCTTAATTCTTTTACCAGAAAAGTACCATCTTGTCCACTTCCACTTGTCTGGTTCATAGTCAGTAGTTTAGTATCTGGATCATACGACCATGTTCCCTCACTAAAAATCTGAGGATCATTTGTATTACATTTCGTAGTTCCCTCTTCTAAAGAATAAGAGCCTCCTGACTGATATCGAAAAAGGTCATCCTTATAACACTCATTCAAATCTGAAAACTCATCCTTTCCATCTAATGTGGCAGAAATAATTTTCCAGGGTGATTTAGAGATCATAGCATTATAATCTTTTGGTTCATCACCACTTCCTTTACAGGCAGGCAGACTCAGGATAACAGCCACAATCAGGCTGTATGCTAATAATGTTATCTTTTTCATAGTATAGTGTGTGTAATTGTTATTATTAAGTGTAGACAAAGTCTTGCCCTAGTCAATTGCCAAGCAAGACCTTAAAGAAGTAATTATGTAAATGGATTGGATCTTAAGCAGATAGCATAGATTCTAAAGCCTGACTGGCAATGACTCTGTTCTTATGCTGTGTAATCAGATTCAGAATGTAGCGTTCACAAGTGACATTGGTGTCATATCTTCCAAACTCTTCACCCAGTTGATTCACATTTTTCTGATATGTATTATCAGATAAAACCTTGTCAACACTGTTCCGAATTTGTTGAGGTGTAGGAGTTTCTGTCTTTAAGTTTATACCTAGTTTAAAGTATCCGATTCTGGCGTTGATTTCATTTTTACCTTCATGTACACCTGCTACCACCATAGGCAGTCGGTTTTGCAGACTCAGTAACACACCACCGTATCCCCCATTGGAAACATATACATCTGCAATAGGCATAATTGTATTGAAGTCTATAAAATCTTCAATCACAATATTTTTCTGTGGATATCGGCTTCGTAGTTCTTCTGTTCTGGAACCACCAGTTGTAACAATCAGTAAGTATTCTGAATCTTTAAATGCTTCCAGAGTAGGAACCAAAAGCTTTTCTGTGTCACGTTCTACAGTACCCTGAGTTGCCAGGATCACCTTCTTATATTGTTTTAATAACTCTCTGTATTTAAACTCTGCCGAGCTACCTACAGCTTTAAATGGTAATAAAGGGCCCACAAATTTTATATGAGAACTCAGATCACTGCGTTTGTATTCAAATCCAGGAACACCACTTTGCAAAAACAAATCTGCTTGCTTTACAATAATATCAAATATCAATCCTTTGGCCGGTGAAATTTGAAATTGCTCAAGTACTTTATTGTATTGCTGTGTACTATGTTTAAATAATATATTTGTTGCCAGGAAACGAAGAAAGTCTTGTTTCCTTCGTCCCCAAAATCCAGAGGAAGGAGTAAGCCCCATTCCAGCAGGTGGCAAATCAACAGATGATTCTGATAGAGGCATAATCCCCATACTTACACACGGTACATGTAGCTTTTCACGTATAATCTGAGCTGCTGGAAAAGCATTATCATAAACAAGCACTTCAAATTCAAAATCTTTATATATCTGGAATATATCCTCCGCATATTCAGGAGCACGTAAAATAAAAATCTGATCAATATCAAACTTCAATTTACTTATTGTAGTCTTGTATTGATGGCGTTCAGGAAATAATGTATCCATGTTATATTGATTCACTTCCAACGCCTTCTTAAATGGATAATGTGGAATCTCCAGCTTTTTCAGTTTTTCAGTAAATGTATTGCCTGTATACCACCTTACATCATGTCCTTGCTGTAATAAGTGTTTAGCTAAAGAAGTAAGCGGATTAAAATGCCCATCCAAAGGCATAGTTGCAAATAATATTTTTCTAATTTTCATAGTTGTAGTTATGTATTAAGAAGAAGGGTAATCCAGATAAGTTACAGCTGGCACAATGCTGTTAAAGTAATGATACAAGACAGTGAGAGACCATTCTCATAAATCTTTGTAACAGCCCGTAATGTTTCTTCTGTCAGCTCAAGAATCTTCAAACCCGTTACAGTTTCAAACTCCTGGTCTCCAAACAGTTGAATCACATTAGAGAATGTATCATAGGTCCAGTTGAAGACCTGTTCGTGCTGTTTGCCATATTCTCCTTTGAGGCGCCCATCAGGCTGAAAGACAATGATATCATTACGTGTACTTTGGGGAGTATTGCTTAATAGATCAGAAAATGAATCTATTTCTGATCCTAAAGCCAGCGAGGTAATCTTCCATTTCTTACCCACAAAAGAAGGAATTTCAGCAGTGCTTGTTTCCGGCTTTGCAAGCCAGTTCATGTTTTTAGTGTTTACAGTAGTTGTCATAGTTGTAAATGTGTAGTATTAAAACTTTGTAGAAACCTGATATTTAACTTAGTAAAGTACTATCTATCAGCTTCGTCAGTAAAATTATACACATGTACAGGCTATATCAATTTACACTATGCCGAACCGTTAAATTTCATGTTTTGATTGTTTCAATCTGTCTGTTAACTGTGCACGATTTATAGGGACTCTTAACAATTTGGCACATAAAAAAGTGGGTAGTATAGAACAATCTATACTACCCACTTTTTTATGTATTTTATGATTTACTTATTTGCCCATCCACTCTTTAAAGTCTGAGACTTTCTCTCTACTAACCAGCACTTCCTTATCACAGACAGGCTTTAATGTCAATGCCAGCCGATTACCAAAATAGTTTTGAATCTGATCAATAGTAGTTTGTGAAACAATAAAAGATCGGTTAATACGAAAGAAGTATTTGGGATCCAGCTCAGTTTCCAATTCATCCATGGTATAATCGACCAGGAACTTCTGATTAGTGCGAGTACGAAAGAAACAAAAACGGTCTTCCATAAAAAAATAAGCAATATCATTGACTTCAAATGATACCAGCCGCTGCCCTTGCTTAACCAGAAAGCGTTTACGATAGTCCCGAGTCTGTACTTGTAACTCCCTGATCAGCTTTTCAATATTGATCATCGAAGGTGAGGATTGATGCTGCAGATGATTAAACTTCTGCAAACTTCGTTGCAAATCGGCTTTCTGAATCGGTTTTAACAGATAATCTATACTGTTTACTTTAAAAGCCTGAATAGCATATTCATCATATGATGTAGTAAAGATCACCGGGCTTGTCACTTCCGTCTGCTCAAATATTTCGAAACTTTGTCCGTCTGCCAGCTCAATATCCATAAGGATTAAGTCAGGTGCGGGGTGCTTATCAAGCCAAGTCACTGATTCACGCACACTACCTGCTACTCCGACAATATCAATTTCCGGATCAATTTCCTGTACAGTACGCTGCAGCTTTCGCACAGCAAGATCTTCGTCTTCAATAATTAATATTTTCATGGTTAACGCCCATTAAAGGTAAAGTTACAACACATTCATTTTCAGTAGTTTTTATAGCCACAGAGGCTTTGCCTGTCAATTCGTATTTAGCAATCAGAGCTGATAATTCCTGATCTTCATCTAAAACTTTACGTTTTTTAGGTTGTAGATTATAACGGATTATCAGATCTCTCTCATGAGTTTCTACATAGAACATCAAGGGTTGTTCTTTGGAAATTACATTTTTTTTCAATGCGACATCTATTACACTCTGCAAGGTCAGCGGCATCAACAAAGCAGTATTTACGTCTTGGCTAACTAACAAAGAGTAAGTTATACCTTCCCCATACCTACTTTGCAATAAGTAAAAATAAGAATTCAGAAAATCCAGTTCTACAGACAGAGGTACCCACTCATTGGTACTACTTCGTAGCATATACCTGTATACTTTTGCCATCTGATCAAGAAACAGTTCAGCCTGCTCTGGATTGTCACCAATAAGGGCCGACAAAGAAGTAAGAGAATTAAACAGAAAATGAGGATTGACCTGTGTCTTCAGTGATTCCAGTCTTTGTTGTAATTGGGTTTTCTTCAGCTTCTCATTTTCTTTTACACGTTCCTCCCATTGTTCAAATATATATTTCCCTTCGTAAATACATGTTGTTAAAATATTGGAGACTGCACCAAAGACCAGTGCCAATTTTACTCTCTCCCATGACAAAGTATACTCGAGAAAACCAATGGTTTCAAAAATCCATACAACTCCTAGCTGAATTAATACTGTCAATACAATAAAAAGCCCTGCTTCCATAAGAATACGTTGAAAGGCCTGTCCATAGTTGGAAAATCGATTCCGTATTGCCAGCGCAATTCTTGTAAAAATCTTAATAACAAAGAACCAGATAAGTTGTAATACAAGACTTGCCAACAGAAATGTCTTTATATCACTGCAGTAACGGTTTCCCAATAAAAATGTATTCAAAACCAAGCTAACAAAAATGGACACAAATAGATTAATCCATTTATCCTCCCGTGTAAACTGAGTTTCCTTCATAGTATTTATCCAGCTGAGATTGAAGATACCAGCATTCTTCTGATCTATAAAATTCAGAGTAGGCTAATACACATTTTTAACCGACAAACTGTACAATTTTATGTTTCAACTGTTAATGTTGATGTGCGATGTCTATTATTTTAGTATAGATATACTCATTGCCAATCAAAGGAATCCGGATGATAAAAAAGACATCATCGGACTCAATAACTGGTTCCGGCTGTTTAAGGAGCTGGTATTTAGTAATGATATTGTGTAATCCTACTTTGTTGGAAGCTACTTTCAGATTCTTTTTCTGCACATTATTCTGCACTACTAAATATCCTTTCTCTACATAAATCTGAATTACCAACGGTTGCTCTTTAAGTATACTATTATGTTTGACAGCATTCTCAAGCAAAATCTGTAAGGTTAAGGGTGGCAATAAATACTGTTCATAACCATTCAGATTCTCTAACTTTAACTGAATACTTTCTCCATAGCGGGTTTTGAGCAAATGGAAATACGATTCAACAAATTGAAGTTCGGTTTGCAGAGAAACCAGTTCCTGTTCATTGTTTCTGAGCAGATACCGATAGACATTGCTCATTTCATCCAAAAACTTTTCAGCTTGTTCAGGCTGTTCGCGAATCAAAGAAGATAACGAATTTAAACTGTTGAATAAAAAATGAGGATTAATCTGACTCTTTAAGGACTCAAATCTTTCCTGCCATTGTATATTCAGGAGCTTTTCTCTCTCATAATACACAATTTTCCATTGTTCAAATACATACAATCCCTCGTAAACACCCACATATATACAATGGTAAAATATCTGAATACCTGTTGTATAAGTATAATCTGCCAGTGTTGGCCAACCTATAGGCTGATCATTAATATACAAATGAGTAAAGTATCTGAGAAAATAGGCAATATGTACCAATAACGGAAATGCCAGGGCAATGTACTTTAGCCGTTGACGGGTACGATGAAAACCAGGATATCTCTTTTGTATTGTTAGAATCACCCATCGAGACAGATTCCAGCATACGTATCCATATAGAATGGCAATCGATTGAAAACGTATAATAAAAGGTAGGTCATGTTCAAAATATATATTCAGTCTGAAAAAGAGACTTCCTATCATGAAAACCACCAAGGGTCCTATAAGCCTCAAGGTTCGGTCGTTATATGAATTCATGAATGTATAGTAGTAAACTGCGATTCTATTAAAGGAATCATTACCTCAAAAATGTTCTTTGACTCTATTATTTTTACATCCGGCTGCTTAAGGAGCTGGTATTTAGTAATGATATTGTGTAATCCTACTTTGTTGGAAGCTACTTTCAGATTCTTTTTCTGCACATTATTCTGCACTACTAAATATCCTTTCTCTACATAAATCTGAATTATCAACGGTTGCTCTTTAAGTATACTATTATGTTTGACAGCATTCTCAAGCAAAATCTGTAAGGTTAAGGGTGGCAATAAATACTGTTCATAACCATTCAGATTCTCTAACTTTAACTGAATACTTTCTCCATAGCGGGTTTTGAGCAAATGGAAATACGATTCAACAAATTGAAGTTCGGTTTGCAGAGAAACCAGTTCCTGTTCATTATTTCTGAGCAGATACCGATAGACATTGCTCATTTCATCCAAAAACTTTTCAGCTTGTTCAGGCTGTTCGCGAATCAAAGAAGATAACGAATTTAAACTGTTGAATAAAAAATGAGGATTGATCTGACTCTTAAGTGAGTCAAACTGAGTCTGTAGATTACTACGTTGCAGAGTTTCGGCTTCCTGAAGAGCAATACCATACAGATGAAAGTAGTAAATAAACTCATAGATAATACCCAGAATACAGTTGTATGCTATGCCAGAAATAAAAAACAGATAGCATACAGGAAATTGTTCAGAGGTATCACATCCGAGGAAAGCAACTGGTGCTATTTCTAATTCTTTAACCAGTTCAAAACCAACCAACCGAATAAGAAAACCAATAATAATATAGCCGGAGAAAGTGTAAATAATTCGGGGTAAAGTTTGGGCAATTTCTGAATAATTCTTGCGGATATAGATAAGCCATATACGTGCAATTTCCCAGGCAGCAATAAGCAGGATGACTGCAGTCAGGTATAATTTGATTCCCAGTATCCAGTTGGTAGGATACATTGACGAAAACTTATATATATGAACAGGAATCGGCGCCAATGGAAGTCCAAACATTCTTAACCATTTATCATAAAGAGGCTCTATCCGATAACCCATAAAAACAGGAGAAAAGATCGTATGTAATTGCAGATTCAGTAAAGTATACAAACATTCCAATCATTATTCTGCAAACATAGTTTGTTCATAACCAACTACAAACTCTCTCGTTTGGATATACCTTATCAAATTAAAAATACTACGATTAGAGGCAATATGTAAACGTCAGATAGTACAAAGAGACAAAATTGGGCAGTCAGTTGACGAAAAAGCAGTTTGAATTGTTGCGACCTATAATCTATAGGTCACAATAAAAAGAGAGCATTGATCAGGTCAATGCTCTCTTTTTATTGTATAATGTATTTATAGAAGTATTTTTATTTATCAGATGTATCTTCTCCTACAGAGTCACATGGATCTATTAATGAAACACAATCAGTAGCGGGAGTGCAGGATTCGGCAATCTCCATAGTTGGAATTGGAAGCTCAGAATCTATCAACCGAATACTTTTTACAAAACGTGGATTATAATATTTGGAGTCAATGGTTTCAATAGAAATTCCATTATTTACAGAGGCATGGATAAACTGGATTTTTTCTCCTTTAGCAGAAATTACAATACCAACATGCCCGATTACTTTACTTTTGCGATTACGGCCTTTGAAGAAAATCAGATCTCCTTTCTGCATTTCGGCTGTTTCTACCTTTTTACCAACAGTAGCCTGCCCATAAGAGGTACGTGGCAGTGAAAACCCAAAACGAGAAAAAACATGTGATGTAAAGCCTGAACAATCAAATCCTTTGGCAGAATGGCCTCCTGAACGGTAAGGTACGCCCAGATAATTTTTAGCATAACTAATTAAACTATCAAGAACCAGAGGAGATTCGTCATCTTGTTTTGTACTATCAGCCGGGCCTGAATAGGCGTAAGATGAATTAGTGAAGATAGCTGCGGCTGTAGTTGATGAGCATACAAGGCAAGAAAGAAATAGTAAACCTGAAATCAGTAATAATTTTGTCATAACACCTGTTTTCAAATGATTGAGGAAGCTAAACCATCCCGGTTGCCTCACTCCTAAATACGTATTTTGCTTGCTTCGATACTAGCTGGGTTTAAAAACGTTGTAAAGTACGTAAAAGTAAAAGAGAGAGTTTCGCAGAAATGTTGATAATTTTCTACATTTTCTACAAAAGTCTTACATAGAAATGAAAAGTTTATTCGAATAAAGGAAGTACTTTTATAGGGATATTTTGCTGATTGATAGGTTATAGCATAAAAAAAGCCTTTTATTTAAAGGCCAAATATTACATAAAACAGTTTTTTCCTTTGGTTACCCTCAATACCACATCATAGCCTGATCTATTTCAATTGCCCAAGCATGAAGTCCTCCCTTCAATATAGAAAGGTTAGTAAATCCATGTGTTTTGTTGAGGTATTCAAATGCTAAAGTACTCTCAATTCCATGGTGGCAATAGATTATGACTGGTAAGTTTCTGGATAATTGTTCATAGTAAGATGGCAGTTCTTCAAGCGGTATATGTATTGCTGCTTTTATATACCCATTTTTATATTCTTCCTGTTCACGCACATCCAACAATTGAAATTGCATCCCCTGATTCATAATCTTCTTTAATTCCTGGACTGTGATTTCGTTGCCTTCCATAAACCCACAATATTTATAAAATTACATTTATACAAAAAAATATTTATTATATCATAAAAATAAATTTATTTTATGAATTTTTCAATATATTGTTTAAATAATTTTATAACAAATTACCAGTAATCAAAGTTCTTATGTTCAATCAATTATGCAGAAAGGCTTCCACACAGCATTCTAGGTTTTCCAAAAAGGTCGTGCCGAATAGTAGTATGTAATCCAAATGATTGCATGAGAGTGGATGTCTCTTGTGGAAAATGCTCATTTAGTTCAACAAAAAGCTTTCCCCGCTCTGGCAATGAAGATTGACTAAAGGATGCTATAACTTTGTAAAATAAAAGAGGATCATCATCTGGCACAAATAAAGCCTGGTGAGGTTCATAAGCAATCACATTTGTCAGCATTTGGTCCTTTTCTGCTATTGTTACATAAGGAGGGTTGCTGATTATATAATCAAAGTATACAGGAAACTCTTCAGGAAGATTACCTGCCAGAATATCCATTTGCCTAAAATGAACTGTAACATGTTGTAAACGAGCGTTTTGCTCTGCGATAGAAATAGCACCACTCGAAATATCAATGGCCCATACTTCAGACCCAGGTATTTCTGCAGCCAGCGAAACCGCAATACACCCACTTCCTGTACCAATGTCAAGTATACGGCAATTTTTAACGGGTGCTGATTTATACTCTTCCAGTACCCATTCTACCAGCTCTTCCGTTTCTGGACGAGGAATCAATACATGAGAATTTACCCGAAACGTTCTTCCCCTAAATTCTGTTTCTCCTAAAATATACTGAATAGGTTCATGTCGTAACAAACGGGCAATCCAGTCGTTAAAGTCTTTTGCTGCAACACTGGTTATAACTTTATCTGTCAAAATTGACGTTTTTGTTAATCCAAGCTTATTCTGCAACAACCAAAAAGTTATTGAACGAGCCTCTTCCGGTTCATAAATTGAACTGATTACATGTGTAATATGATCAAATAATTGACGCGCAGAAGTGGTTAACATGGTATAATAATTACAGTCAAGACACAAAAATAGTATCTTTCTGCCGATAAATACTCTTAAATGTATAAAACCTTTCGATCTATAATTCAACAATCACATGATTCACAATCAGATACCAACAGACATTCATTTTATGCGACGGGCACTAGAACTAGCCAGCCTTGGCCAGGGCTCTGTAAGTCCCAATCCTATGGTTGGCTGTGTGATTGTACATAATAATCGGATTATTGGAGAGGGATGGCATCAGAAATATGGTTCCTGGCATGCAGAAGTAAACGCTATACAATCTGTAAAAGAAAAAGACCTGGTCTTACTTCCTGACAGTACGGTATATGTAACACTGGAACCATGTGCACACTTTGGCAAAACACCTCCCTGTTCAGATTTGTTGATTACTAAAAAAGTGCGCCGTGTTGTAATTGCGAATGTAGACACCAATCCACTGGTTGGTGGAAAAGGTATTGAAAAACTTAAAAATGCAGGCATTGAAGTGACTACCGGTATTCTGGAAGAAGAAGGTCGCTGGCTTAATCGTCGCTTTTTTACATTCATTGAAAAAAACCGACCCTATATTATACTAAAGTGGGCACAAACGGCAGATCGTTTTATTGCTCGTTCAGACTACAACTCCCGCTGGATTAGCAATGACTGGTCAAGAAAATTAGTGCATAGATGGAGAGGAGAAGAACCTGCCATTATGGTTGGCACAACTACAGCTCAATACGACAATCCCCATCTCAATGTCAGAGACTGGACAGGTGAAGATCCCGTACGCATAGTTATTGACCGGCATCTTCGGTTATCTCCTTCTTTACACCTATTTGATCAGACGCAACCCACTTTATGTTATAATTTGAAAAAAGATGAAGCCAGTGAATATATACAATACATAAAGTGTGTAAGCGAATCAACATTTTTAGCAGAGATGATGGCAGATCTGCATCAGCGGAAAATACAGTCCGTTATTGTAGAAGGAGGAAGTAAACTTCTACAGGAACTCATTTTATCAGACCTCTGGGATGAAGTTCGTGTATTTACTTCTGATCAGACATTTGGCACCGGGATTACTGCACCAGCATTTGGGGGTATCCTTATAGATAAAATTTCTATAAAAAAAGATCAGCTATCAGTCTTCATTCCAGCTACAGATTCTTATAAACAGAGCATTTACACTATGTAAATAAAAAGTTATTTCTTTGACTGAGTTTACCTAACAGGCTAGGGCTCAATACTTGTTTGTTTATCTAGTAAAAATCTGTAACATTTGTAGTAGAAAATCAGTTAAAGCCAGCTGTGAAACCCTGAGTTCACAGTTTTTTTTATCTTTAAATCTTACTTAAAAGAGAAAAGCCATAAATAACAAGGTTTTTGTAAGGTAAAAGATTCTATTTTACAACTATAAATCAGGAAGGACAAAATCATGATTGAAAATAACAAAATAAGTGTAGAAGAACGGAAAATACGGGATGCTTTTCAAGCCAGAGACTGGAATGAAATAAAGAGTAATGACTCATGGGCCGTTTTTAAGATAATGTCAGAATTTGTAGGAGGATTTGAAAAGCTTGCCAAGATAGGTCCATGTGTGTCTATTTTCGGTTCAGCACGTACAAAACCAGACAATCCATATTATAAAATAGCCGAAGAAATTGCGGCCAAACTAGTCAGACATGGATATGGAGTTATTACAGGAGGTGGTCCGGGTATAATGGAAGCAGGTAATAAAGGTGCATTTGAACAAGGTGGAAAATCAGTTGGTATTAATATTGTGTTACCTTTTGAGCAAAGCAGTAATATATATATTGATCCGGATAAGCTAATCAGTTTTGATTACTTCTTTGTACGTAAGGTAATGTTCATTAAATACTCACAGGGGTTTGTTGTAATGCCGGGAGGTATGGGTACACTGGATGAGTTATTTGAAGCTATTACTTTAATACAGACTGAAAAGATAGGACGTTTTCCGATTGTACTTGTCGGTAAATCATATTGGCAGGGATTACTAAACTGGATTGAAGAAGTTGTATTAGGTCAGGAACGGAATATTAGTCCTGATGATATGCGTCTTATCAATCTGGTTGATACACCTGCGGAAGCAGTAAAAGTCATAGATGATTTTTACTCAAGGTATTTGTTGCAACCTAATTTTTAACTTTGAGAAAGACCCAACTTATCGCTGTTCTGATTCTGGCATTCCTTCTGGTAGGTTATGGCATTTATGTCAAACTATCAGAGGAATTTAATTTTAACTTTACATTCAATACTGGCCCTCAATTCTATTCATCAGAAAATCCTCCCGATCAAATTTATTTTGCAGGAGAAACTGTTCCTCTGGAAGACAAAAAAGTTTCCCGTCGATTCGCCAAAGAATTAAAATCACAAACCTATTGGCATCCGGCCAGGGCTGTTATGCTGGATAGAGCACATTTCTGGCTTCCACATATTACGGCTATTCTCAAACAATACAAAGTACCAGAAGATCTGAAATATCTGGCAGTTGTAGAAAGTGGTTTACAAAATGTAGACTCTCCTAAAAATGCAGGTGGATTCTGGCAGATTATCCCACAAACAGCCCGCAACTATGGCTTGGTAATCAACGATGAAGTAGATGAACGTTACCATCCACTTCTGGCTACTCAGGCAGCATGCCGGTATCTGCAAAGTGCCCATCTTTTATTTAGCAGTTGGACGAATGCAGCAGCATCTTACAACTCTGGTATTAACGGAATGACTCAGGCTATGTTACGCCAGAGAAAAAGTTCGTTCTATCAATTAAAACTTAACCAGCAGACAACAGACTATATATTCCGAATTCTGGCTGTAAAACAACTGGTTGAACATCCCAAAGAGTATGGATACAAAGTAAGTCGCTATTCTACACTTAATTCCAGAATACGAATGATCAAGGTTAATAAATCTATTCCGAATCTGACGGCCTTTGCTCAGCAATATGGTATTACCTATCAGACACTTCGGAGTTATAACCCCTGGATTAAAAAAAATACACTGACTATTAAGAAGAAAAGTTATATTTTATTAATTCCACGAAAAAATACTCCCAAGCCACCCTTACGCGCATCTAAACCTATTGTACCAGAGACAACAGGCACAGCTTCTTCCAAACCACAGGAGTCTAATGCCAATGAGTATTAATTAATCTGTATCTTGCAGATAATTTATAAACCTGATGGACTCAGGTTTCTCACATAGATTTTATTTATGGCAAAAATTGGACGTTATAATCTATTAAAGGTTGTTAAGGTATTAGACTTTGGAATTTATCTGGATGGAGGAAAAGATGGAGAAATTCTAATGCCCAAACGGTATGTACCCGAAGACTGCAAAACCGGAGATCGCATTGATGCATTTATCTATCTTGATTCGGAAGATAGGATTATTGCCACCACAGAAACTCCTCTGGCCCAAGTAGGAGACTTTGCTTACCTGAAGGCTGTTTCTATTAATGCAACAGGCACTTTTCTTGACTGGGGACTTCTGAAAGACTTGCTTGTTCCTTTTCGGGAACAAAAGATGAGTATGCAGGAAGGGAAATTCTATATAGTATATGTTTATCTGGATGAGGGAACCCGACGTATCGTCGCTTCAGCCAAGATAGAACAGTTTCTGGACAAATCAGAACCTGAACTAGAAGTAGGCCAATTGGTGGATTTACTAATTTATCAAAAAACAGAGTTAGGGTTTAAAGCTATTATTAACAATCAATACAGTGGGATGCTGTATGATAACGAAATATTTCAACCTCTGACAACCGGAGACCGCATCATTGGCTACGTAAAACAAGTACGAGAGGACTTTAAAATTGATTTGATTTTACATAAGCCAGGCTTTGATAAGGTAGAAGATATTGCAGAGAGCATTTTTATTCGGCTTCAGGAAGAAGGAGGTTTTATGGCAGTGACAGATAAAAGCCCTGCAGAGACTATCTATGAACTATTTGGGATAAGTAAAAAAACATATAAAAAAGCAGTTGGAGATCTTTATAAAAGAAGATTAATAGTTATTGAAGAAACAGGCATCCGACTGACCTAATACAATAAAAGCCAGACTTACTCTGGCTTTTATTGTATTTATTCATTTCATCTGTCTATTTAACCCGATCTGGGTTCTTGCTTATAAAAGCAGCCCAACTCTTGGTTTGGCTTACTTGAGTAGCTCCACCCTGATAGTAGTGACACACAGCAACAGCCAATGCATCTGTAGCATCTAGTAATTCAGGTGTTTCTTCAAATTTGAATTGTGATTTCAACATAGCAGCCACTTGTTCCTTTGAAGCGTTCCCATTTCCTGTTACTGACTGTTTTATTTTTTTAGGTGCATATTCGATAATCGGGACTTCTCGCATGAGTGCTGCGGCCATAGCTACCCCCTGTGCTCTTCCCAACTTTAACATAGATTGTACGTTCTTTCCATGAAATGGGGCTTCAATAGCCATCTCATCAGGCATGTATTCCTCTAGCAAGCCTGTGATTTTTTCGAAGATCTTCTTTAATTTGATTTCCTGATTAGCATATTTACTCAGATTAATCACACCAAATTGAAGCAATTGCAATTTATTTTTTCCCTGTACCCGTAAAACACCAAATCCCATAAAGCGGGTCCCAGGATCAACCCCCAGAATAATACGTTCTGTTTCCTCTGTTTTCATGAATGCAAGTTAATATGAATTAGAAGAATATAGGATGCTAGCCAAAAATTAAATCTTTTGTTATTCTACTATTTTGTATCAGTTACTCCTATGGGAATCGCATAAAGACCTCTACATTTGTATCTTAACCAGATTTCTGTTTCCTTGATTTTCGCCTATATATTTCTCATCATCCAGATTCTGTATGCCCTATTTACACTTATCCTCTGGATAGCATGGCAGAAGTTACCTATATATAATCCAGTTACCGAGACTATAGTCCAAACCCGGATCTCTGTTATTGTTGTTGTACGAGATGAAGCATCCAATATTCTAAATCTGCTAAACTCGCTAAGTCATCAAACCTATCCTAAACACCTTTTTAGCGTTTACATAGTAGATGACTTTTCTATAGATGCAACAGTCTCATTGCTTAAGGACTTTCAGTCAATATCCTCTTTTCCGCTTCACATACTGGAATTGAAAGCTCATCCCTCTGCTGAATCTATAAACGGAAACTTTAAGAAAAAAGGTATTGAGTGGGCGATTTCAGAATCAGATGGAGAATTGATTGTAACAACAGATGGTGACTGTATAGTACCTGCTGATTGGTTAAAAATTATTGCTAATTTCCAGGTGCAAACAAACGCTCAAATGATTTGTGGAGCTGTAACATTTAGTGAACCAAGTATTTTTGCCAAAATCCAGGCAGTAGAGTTTGCCAGTTTGATTGGTTCTGGAGCAGCGACGTTACAAATGGGCATACCCACTATGTGCAACGCTGCTAATCTGGCTTTTACCAGAAGAGCATTTGTAGAAGTACATGGATATAAAGACACGGCCTCAACGGCTACAGGAGATGATCTGTTTCTTATGCACAAAATTTACCAGATTTATCCAACACAAGTTCACTTCTTAAAACAATCTCAAGCCATTGTCATCACCCAACCACAACCCAACCTCAAGGCGTTTTATCAGCAACGCAGACGGTGGGCTAGCAAGTGGCATCTCTATTCAGACTGGAGGGTAAGTGCAGTTGCTGTTTTTATTTTTATGAACTGTCTTAGTTTACTTGCCAGTATTTCGGCACTCTTTATCAATATTCTCCCTCCTATTTTCTTTATTACAGGAATCTCCCTTCGCTGGATATCTGAATGGGTATTATTAGGAAGTTTATTATCTTTTCTCAAAAAACGACACCTTATTGTCTGGATATTTCCAGTACAATGGATATATCCTCTTTATGTTGTTTTCTTTGGGCTGACAGCTCAGAAAAAGGGATATTCATGGAAAGGAAGAAAACTGGATCAATAAGTCTGGCAGAATAAAACCCTAACAGAAGTACACCCATCCAATAATATCTGTACATTTGCAAAAATCTTAATTCTATTTATATTATATATTATCGTCATGACAGATCAGGAACTGGATATATTAGATGAACTACACTTTGTGCAGTCCTTCTCCTATCTTTCAGAAAACCTTGAACTTACGGAAGAAATGCTTAAGCAAACGTTGTATGAACTGGCACAGAAAGGTTGGATCAAAGTCCTTCAGAGTGTTGATGAGGAGATCCCTGTTTCAGACAGTGACTTTGAAAAAAGCTATCATACTTTTTATTATCTGGCAACAAAAAAAGGCTTGCTGGCTTTTCATAGTACAGGTGAGTAATTTTAGCCAGCTTCTTATAATTCACAGATTGTATTCATAAATTACCCGATATTCAGCGCAAACAAACTACCCTGACAGAGTTATGTAGAAGCTATACTCGATTTAATGGAAGTATAAATACGTAGGTAACCACCAGCTTAATGATAACCTCTTTGGCAGAATCTCCTGAATATCAACTCCATGTTAAACAAATGGAGTTAAATTCTTTACTTGAAGTAACGCAGGCTATCAATAATAACCTGCCGGAAGAAGCTTTGTATAAAATATATCATTTTATTTTACGAGGCAATCTCCATATCAATAAGCTGCTGCTCTGTATTTACCAAGACAGATGGGAAAAAAAGGCAGTATTTGGTACTACATCTTCCTTTGATCATGTACATGAAGATCTGATTTCTCTGGACCTGAAAGAAGTTACCTCTACTGAAAATGAACAAGTTCCCGTAATTTTTCAGGAGTTTGATGAAATTATACCTGTTTATCATCGTGATGCACTACTGGCGTATGTCTTTCTAAGTCAAAATCAGATAGCCTATCGGGAAGGTATTGCTACAGATACCAAGTTCATTCAAACATTAACAAACCTTATTGTCGTTGCCATTGAAAACAAAAAGCTTGCTGCTAAACAAATGGAGCAGGAAGCCTTGAACAGAGAATTACAGATTGCCAAAAGAGTACAGGAACGGCTATTTCCTAAAAAGCTTCCAGACAATCCCTATATCACTGTTAAAGCAGATTATTTTCCTCATCAAAGTGTAAGTGGTGATTATTATGATTTTATAGCACTTCCTGATGAGAAATACTTTGTATGTATTGCAGATGTATCAGGTAAAGGAATTCCTGCCGCATTGCTGATGTCTAACTTTCAAGCCTCATTACGTATTCTGATCCGTCAGACTACAGACTTGCTTCGTATTGTGAGTGAACTCAATCATACACTATATGAGATACTAGGAGGAGAGCGCTTTATCACAGGCTTTTTCGCATTGTATGACCATCGGGCTCACACACTGACATACATTAATGCCGGTCATCATCCTCCTTTACTAATTAATGAGTCTGGAGATAATAGGTGGTTAAAAACAGGAACTACTGTAATTGGCATTTTTGATTCACTACCTTTTATAAATTATGAAGTAGTAGAAAACGTCTCGCATTTCCTGTTATTCGGTTATACAGATGGCGTTGTAGAAGCATGCAATAATACGGAAGAAGAATATGGAGATGAACGAATGGAGGAAGTGATCAAGGAGTTTTCACAGGAAAAGCCATCTTATTTACATCAAAAACTGATTGAGTCTATTCATGACTTTTGTGGGAATACACCTTTTCGTGATGATGTAACCCTGCTTACATTAAAGGTTAGCAGCCCTGATAAATAATTCTTTCACTTTAGTGTCTGGAAGTATATGCAATCAGAATATCTGGAAAGTATCAAAAAGCAGTTTCGCTACTACAAAGACCTTGGAGATAAAGCCATGTCTCAGGTGACTGAACAAAATCTATTTGAACAGATTAACCCTACCAGTAACTCTATTGCTATCATTGTCAATCATTTGTGGGGGAATATGTTATCCAGATGGACAGATTTTCTCACAACAGATGGTGAAAAAGAATGGAGAAACCGTGATGCAGAATTTGAAAACCATATCCAGAACACAGACGATCTGCTTCAAAAGTGGAATGAAGGCTGGGAATGTCTTTTCAACGCCCTTACTCAATTACAGGAGGCAGATCTTACTCGCATTATTTATATCCGCAATGAAGGACATACTGTTCAGGAAGCGATTAACAGACAACTGGCGCATTATCCCTATCACGTAGGACAGATCGTCTATTTAGCCAAACTTTTTAGTGGAGACCACTGGCAAAGTTTATCTATTCCCAAAGGACAATCACAAACATACAATGCTTCAAAATTTACCCAACCTCAAGGCAGAAGACATTTCACGGATGACTGGCTACCTCCAACTACAGAGAAATGAACTGAGTGCAGCACTTATACTACTGCCTTCTCATTTGGATTATTAAACACAAAACCTTTAATTTCACCATTATCCTCATAGTCTATCTCAAGTCCCAACACATACATCAGATGTTTTTTTTCGACAATAACAAAAAAATCTTTCAACATATAACAATGATCATTTTCCTTAACTGTATCAAACCCCAGTAGTGGCGAAGCCCCTCCACATCCACCTCCCTTTACTCCCACCCGAAGGCCATACAAATTGGTATTAATACTTTTTTCCTGCAATATAGTCCGGATATGTTCTATGGCAGTAGAGGTAATTGTAATTGGGCACTCTTCCTTAAAAAATGACATAAACCACTGATTTTCTTACACGTATCTTATTTAAAACCTAAAAAATAAGCTTGATATTAAACAGGCAATTTCCTTAGATTTGAAACTCTAAATACATACAATAGGTTTCAAAACAAAAATACTATCTTTTCAGATACAAAACCCCAAGGTATTTTTATGAGTTACGTTTTAGAATTACTAAAGATTTTACTTCCAGCAGGTTTGGTGCTATACGCAATGTTCCTTACCATGCAATCTTTTCTTACCAAACAATTTGAACAAAAGCTAATCGAAGTCAAAAGCAAAAATATAGATCTTGTGCTGCCGATTCGCTTACAAGCCTATGAACGTATGTGTCTGTTTCTGGAACGTATTGCACCTAACAATCTGATACGGCGTGTCAATAATGCTGAATATAATGCAACAGAACTTCATAGTTTGTTGCTTAGCGAGGTACGTGAGGAATTTAACCACAATCTATCTCAACAGGTGTATATGAGTGATGAAGCCTGGACACAAATCAAAAGTGCTATGGAAGAGATCATTGTCCTTATTAATGACTCCGCATCTAATATTCCGCCAGATGCCCGTGGAATAGAATTAGCAAAAAGGATTTTCGAACAATTGATTGAGCAAAATGTAGATCCTACTTCCCGTGCATTAAAGTTCATCAAAGATGAAATACGAGTAGTATTCTAAAAGCTTTTAAAATAAAAAATCCTGTCAGTTTTCCTGACAGGATTTTTTATGAAGATATATGGCCACTAACCATACTTATACCCTTTTAGTTTTTCCAATACCATATCCCACATCACTTCATAAGGTAATACTTCGAGTGCACGGTTGCCACCATAATATTCCATCATCACAGACTTCATCTCATCATACAGTTTTTCTGTAGCCTTACGAGTCTGATAAAAACGGAAGCCATCATCACGCATCTGAGTAAGAAGATTGATGAAACACTCACTTCTGAAGTTCATATCTTTCTTCGGATAACGACGCGTATATCGTTCAATCTCATTAATGCGGTCAATCAGGCTATCTATATTCATCTTTTCCAGGAAGAATAAAACCTGTATTGTTAAGATAGCACCATTCAAGCCTCGGCGTTCTTTGGCAAATTCCGGCTTTTTCTCAAGGAAATCACTCAATTGGAAACCAGTTTTTGAATTTTGAATCAAAGGTCTGATTTCTTTGATTTTCTGATACTTATAGATGTAATGCAGATAGGCCTGGAAAGTACTCCAACGTTCTTTTTTCGCTTCTGATAACGTTCTAAAAGTAGACTGACTAATAACCTCGTGGAAAATTTCTGCAGCCCGAAGATAATGTTCGGTATGCATGGCCAATAACAACTGATACTCCTTGAATGTATACTGATTAGGGTTTTTATCAGCAAACAAGTAAGCAAACTTTTGAGCATGTGCTTCTCCTGCACTGAAATCCTTCAAATGAAGATAATAATTCATCTTTTGAATTGCCAGCTCTTCCAGACGACTGGTAGGATGAAAAGCAGGAGTTTGACTAATAAACTCTTCGAATGCATTTACAACATCTATTGCAGCTTTATAATCATCAGAAAGCTGATAGAACAACATTTTGATTTTATAATAATATAATCGTAACCGAATACTATCATAAGGACGCAGATTCTCTTCCAGAGCATGGTAGTATTTATCTGCCATCTTCCTTACTCTCAGTCGATTCCCCTTCGATTTTGCATATAGTGCAATAATTTCCTGATAATATTGCTCAGCCATGTTCTCAATTCGCTGCTGCTGCTCAGTACGCTCCGCAATATCTTTGTACTCAAGAAACTCCTGATAATTGTTGCCACTATAATGTTCACGCAAAATACGGGCACATTCCAGTACTATATCTGTCAGTTCATAATCAGCGGCCAACCGCAATGTCTTTTCAGCCATAGGAACTGCCAGACGCTTGGCGTTTGCCATTAAAAGCACTTTAATCGCATACAATTGTTTATTACAATCATATGATATGCGTTGAAATTCACTGGATTTTTCTCCATCATAATCCAGGAAGAAGAGTGTGTTAAGAAGTTTTTGCCGAAGGCGTGTTTTTAAAATAAGATACTTTTTCTCAGATGGCAAACAATCATAAATGTCTTTTGCGGCATCTAAATCGTTGTCATATTTACGAGAGTGAATACCTTCAAATAAGCGAAAATAATTACTCGTCTTATTCCGATTGCTCTCGTCGAAAAGTTCAACTTTTTTAATCCGTTTCTGGGTAATTAAAGAGATGAGTTCACGCAACGAATCCATAGTAACAAGGGGGGGTTGAAAAGATTGCTCTGGAAGATTTTTTTACAAAACTAACAATTACAATTGTACCTGGTGTTTTTTTTCTACAATACTAAGGAAATATTCGGTAAAGTCATGCATTTAGCAGATTAACTTATTACTTATTAGTATAGTACTATTTTGTTTAGAACCATTCCACGTATACTTTTATCTCTGTAGACAACCTAAACAACTTATTTACAGATATTTTATGTATTAGTTAGAGAAGGGCACTTAGTACAGGAAGAAAAAACTGTGAAAACATTGTAAATATGCTTGTAGCATCATCATCTTTCCGTAAATCAATTTTACGGCAGCTAATCTTTCAGAAAATATCAAATTCGGTCTACTCTTCCCTGATTAACCCATTTTTCTGACTTAACCCGGAAACAGGACACTTTTATTTAGTTAACAAATAAAGCTTTCAGAGAAAATGTAGTCATGGCTACATTTTACTACTGAAACTTCTCATTAGTAGTAATAGAGGTCCATGTATCTGTACGGAAAGGAGAAGCAGGAAAACCTTCTGTATTAAAAAGATTTGCTTCACTAGGTGCATCAGTCCATGCATATCGGACAGAAACGGGCAAGGCACCTTTGGGATGATAAACAACAACCTGATTACCTACGATTTCAGCCTTGGCATAATAAAATACATTATCTTCACCAGCAATCTCAAATCCTTTCAAGTAGCCATATTTATCTTTTGCCACCAAGCCCTTATCAGCAAACTGAAATGATAAGATAGCTTTGCCTTTTTCATGTTTCACGGATGTATACACAGGACCACTATAGGGTACATCTTTCTGATAGGCTATTTTCAACGCACTGGCAGCTAACCGTTTTCCAACATCCTGCTTGTTGGTAGGATGTATGTCCAACGGATTTCCAATATCAGTAGTCACGACCATCCCTGTTTTTGGAAGTTGCAGAGTCATTGCTTGTGCTTCACGGAGCTCAGCCCAATTACTCCCCTGGTTACTGCTTTGAGTACTTCCATAACTTGATAACTGTACAAATAAAAAAGGAAACACTTTATCCCATCGCTTTCTCCAGTCGTTAATCAATAGTGTGAATGTTTTACGATATTGATAAGCTCGTCCGGCATTTGTCTCTCCCTGGTACCAGATTACACCCTCAAATGCATAAGGGATTAGTGGATGGACCATTGCATTATATATAATTGTCCCCAGGTTATTCTGCAAATGAGCAAACTCATATTTGTCGGCAATAGCAGGCATATTTTTCCAGGAACCACTCAAGTTGATACGTTCGGTCTCAGTTTCTATATAAAAATCTTCAGGAGCACCATGTAAGCCCATTCCGAACCAACTAGGTTCTTTTGTGACACCAAACTTTAACAACAATGTATTTTTTCCTGCTGTCCAGGTATGAGCAGGAACCTCTATTTTTCGTCTTCCTTTTAATGCACCTTCCCAAATCAATTTACTGTTAATGTATATTTGTCCGGGACTATCATTCTGGCCAAAGCCCAATATAGAAGTTTGATCTGCAATAGATGCAGGGATGGTAATTGTTTTTTCTGCATATCCATTGCCTCTATAAGCCCAGAATCCCTGCCAATCCCATGATCCGGGTGCAGATCCATCTCTCCATTTGGAAAAATCATAACCTGGCTGTGTATATTTTCTTTCATCTTCACTAGTCAGAACAACATCTTCTTTACCGAAAGCATTTCTTTTAAGTTTTTTGTCCAGAGAAGTATTTGCGCCTTCCCAGCTTTGTGGCATTGTTGTCGCATACTCTTTCAACACATCAGACAATAGCATTGCATCCTTACTGATCCACCCTTCAACTTGTGAGCCACCCCAGGATGTATTGATCAATCCAACAGGTACATTTAGTTTCTGATACAGACTTCTCGCAAAAAAGTATCCAACAGCCGTAAAATCTCCTACTGTTTCAGGAGAGCAAACTTTCCATTCTCCCTCTTTCAGATCTGCTTCAGGAGTTAAGCTAAGACTGTTAGCAACTTTAAAATGCCGTATTTGTGGAAATGTAGCGGATTGTTTTTCATTCTCTGCGTTATCTGCTCTGTTTACTGGCCATTCCATATTAGACTGTCCGGAACATATCCAAACCTCACCAATCAAAACATCATTTAGCACTATTTTACTTGATTTGGCACTGATTACCAATTGAAAAGGTCCGCCTGCTGGCATAGCAGCAAACTTTACCATCCACTTTCCGTCAGCTCCTGCCTGTATTGTTTTTGTTTGTCCCCCCAGTTTAACTGTCACCTTTTCTTTGGAAGAGGCCCATCCCCAAACGGGGATCTCCTTATTCCGTTGAAGAACCATATGATCTCCAAAAATATGAGCAACCCGTACCTGGGCATGAGAGATACTTATTGTCAGCAATACCCATACAATCACTAAAAAATATTTCATATCATTAATAATAGATGTGGTCTAAAATTTTAGTGTAATTTACTAGATAAGTTATACATATAACTTAAATCCAAAATAAATGGATAATTTTAATGGAACGAAATTTGTCACAATTTCCATCTGTTCTACTATATACAATTCAGACAGTGATACCTTTTAAATTAAAATAGTAGACCTGACACCTGGTTCTATAAGATAAACAGGTTACATTTTGTATTATTCATCATTAACAACGTATTACAACCAGATCCTGAACTATGCAAACATCTTCATCCGATTCACTGATTTATCGCATCTTACACTCTGTATTCTTTAAACGTTCTCAGCGTCGGGCCAGTCGTTTATTGCGTAATAGTGCTGGATTATGGGATTTGTTGAAAAACGTTTCTGTAAAAAGTGGTAGTTTGACAGATAATACTTTTGTATCTAATCTGCAAACACTAAGCCGGATGATCCGGGCGTATGTAAAAGGAGACTACAAAGTTATTCCATGGACTACATTGGTAAAAATTGTGGCAGCCCTGGTCTATTTTGTCTCTCCACTCGATTTCATTCCCGACTTATTGCCTGTTTTGGGATTTTCAGATGACATTGCAATAGTCTTATGGGTATTATCGTCATGCACTGAAGAGATCAAACGTTTTCAGGAATGGGAAGCAGCACAAGCTATTTCTGTTTCAGATAAATAATCATACAAATCTATATTGTAAGTAAGCTCTATGCTGGATAAAACCTATTTAGCATAGAGCTTTGTTTTTACCTGTTCCTAGAGTAACATCATATTATCCTTATCGTGTTTTCAATATCTTTAAGATTTCGTATAGACTATTTAACTTTATAACCAGTTATATCTACCATGTTTACCTGCTTGATTCTCAGAACACCAATAGCCTATAGAACCTACATCCTATGAAATCCTTTTTGCTGGTTAGCCTTTTGCTTTCTTTCTATTTTCCAACACGCGATCTGGACCCTCAACTTGTCGGTGTCTGGATTTATACTATCAATGCTAGTAGCGGCTCTGGCAAAACATTTATAGACAAGGTTACCCGCGTCAAATGGGTTCTTCATGAAAATGGTACATTTGAAAGAGGTGCAAGTCTGGGAAAAAGCGTAAGCAGAGAAGCCGCAAAAGTGAGCAATGAATGGTCGGCACCTACAGAAAGAGGGACGTGGTATAGTAGGGAAGGCAAGATCTACATTACTTCTATAAACGGACAAAATCTTCCGGAAGACCAACAGTTGTCCGGATCGTACTACATTGAGGGCAATACGATGGTATTTACAGGTTCAGATGGAAAAAAGGCGATCTGGCATCGGTAACTTACTCCCAATAATTAGCATAGCGATATTCCATTCCCAGTGAATCTTTCAACAAATTCAAAAACGATTCTGTAGGTTTTAAATAGATGCCTAATTGCAAAAATTGTCTACCAAATGCGACATAATTTTCAAAATCGAGTTCATAGATAGGAATATTCTGCCGAAAGCGAGGCTCTTGCCAGGTTGCATCAGGATTTTCCCGCAAATCCAAAATCAACTCTCTTGCCATATCCTGATCTCCTATCTCTTTTCCATAAGGAGACTTTACAGTTGTGAGATTCTGAAAATCACTTCCAATCTGCAACTTAGGCTGTTCATAAATTTCCAGCCAGGCCGGAATATGATAGTATTCAATTCCTTCAAAAGTTCCTTCCAATAGCTCACGGAATAATCGCCCAAGAATAAAACCTGAACTACTATTTTCACTAGGTCCCCAGAAACCGATTCTAATCAGTCGTTCCTTAAATAGTTCTTCATCCTCAGTTACAAACCAGGGATCTGAAGGAAATAATGTCAATCGTCTTTCTGTCATGGAAGGCAAGAAAAGAAAAATCTTCCGGATAGTAAAATGTCCAAACAGTAAAACGGGTTTCTATTCATCAAAATAAAACAAGACATACTCAGTGAATATGTCTTGTTCCAAACACCTATGAGATAAATTAATAAAGAAACTTAAACTCACTTGCATTTTCCCTTGTGTCTTTATTGAAAAATAGGCAGCGTCTGATATTGGTCAGCCACCCCATTACCCGCTTTGGGTACATTGGGGTTTGTATTGATTTCAGTCTGAGGATAAATGTATCGTTGTGGCAAGCTACCTGTTGGCGTTGTCACAATAGGCTGAATATGTAATTGCACAACAGGAGTAGCTTTAGCCACTCGTCTAACATCATTGTATACCTCATACTGAGCCAGCATAACAATATATTTTTGAGAGATGATCTCATATAATAATCCGCTTTGCTGATCCCTTCCGCTAGATGTAGGATTGGCCAGGCCTCCAGGAGCAAAATCCGACAATACATAATTCTCATATTTCAAACCCATTGTGACATAGGTCCCAGGAATGCTATTTCCGTTAATAAATCCAGTAGCCAGTACCTGCCGAACATTATTCAGAGCTGTTACTGCATCTGATAGTTGATTCTGACGAGCCAATGCTTCTGCCAGAATCAGCTGTGTTTCAAAATAACTTAAAATTGGCTGCTTGGAATCAACCTTAAAAAATCCATCTTCTGTGTTGGGATCCAACGCACCTGGACCTGTAATACCAACCTTAAAAAAATGATTATATAGAGCAGTCTCATTTGTTTTTGCATTGGTATGTGCTTTTAAGAATCCGGGTAAAAATGCAGGCGGATCAAATCCTGTATCGCCAGGACGGTTATTGACAAAGAAATCATAGTTTAGATTCTGATCTATACCCTGGCTTTCTCCATGCGGGATCAGCGCATCTTCTCCTACACTGGAAATCCCCAGATTAGCATTTTCTACAGCTTTGGCATAATCGCCCAAATGAAGATACAAGCGAGCCTTCAGGGAATAAGCTGCTTTTTTCCAAAGTCCAGGATCTCCACCATAGATAAAATCCTGTCCGGCAAAGTCTAGTCCACTGGAAGCCGACAGATTTTCAATGGCATTATCTAGTGTAGCAAGTAGCTCTGTGTACACCTTTTCCTGAGAATCAAAGACAGGTGTAGGATAAGCAACAAGATCAAAAGCCTGAGAGTAAGGGACATCCCCCCAGAAAGCCGTTGCCTTTGCAATAAGCAGAGCTTCTACTACCTGTCCAACTCCCTTTGTCCATTTATCACCTAATGCATCCGCTTTAGTTTGTATAAGGCGTGCCTGTGCAGCTATTGGATATAGATTTCCCCAGTCAAATGTGCCAGAAGATACCTGATATTGAGCCAAACCCAGGTGCTGTCGACTCAATCCTGTCAACTGTCCAGCCCACATGTATGAAATTCGTACATCTGTATCTTCATGGAGTTCACTTACTCCTACCAATGTACCAGAAAGTAATGTTTGAACCTCTACATCAGAAACAGCATTAGGATTGCTCTTGATACGGGGATCATTAAATAAATCTTTACAAGATGAAAGTCCGATAATCAGAGAGACAGAAAGGAATAATTTAGAAGTATATATCTTTTTCATAAGCATCTTTTAGTAGTTGATTTTTACAGAGAATAAGAATGAACGGGTATTAGGGTTACTAAACCAGTCTTCACCACGAACGATACCCGCACCTGTAATATTAATTTCAGGATCAACCCCTGTAAACGGTGTCCAGAGAAGCAGATTACGACCTGTCAGACTAAAATCAATAGAAGATAGCTTGGTAGCTTTGCGAAATCCTTCGCTACGTAAACTATAATTCAGCGATACTTCCCGTAACCTAACGACAGAAGCATCCTCTATAAATTGTTTGGCAGAAGCCGAAGTAAAGGATGTCCCTCTATCCTGAAACCAGGCTTGTGTTAAAGCCACAGGACCTCCACCAAAGTCTTTAATGGCCCCTCTAAAAGGTGTTCCAGCGGTTATGGTTTTTCCATCCACTGTTTTCAGATCCACATCAGAAACCACCTCATGTCCATTATCAGCATGAGTGCCAAAGGTATACAATGCCCCACGAGTACCATTGTAAAACTGATTCCCATGCACAGCATCAAATAATACGGCTAAAGAAAGTCCCTTATAAGTAAATGTGTTGGTCAAACCTCCTCTCCATTTTGGATTAGGGTTTCCGATAACTTCACTCTCAGTACCACCTTGCACAAACCCGTTGGCATCCAGAATGTATTTACCTTTGTCATCATGCAGAAAATCTGTTCCATAAAACACGCCAAAGGGTTGCCCTGGAATTAAAGAAGACCCCCCATAGCTACCAGGCAAAGAATACACAGTCAATCCGGCAAGAGAAACTACCTTATTCCGGTTTTGAGAATAATTGGCAGCTATAGACCAGCTAAAATCTCCCTTATGAATGATGTCACCCCCGAGCTCGATTTCAATACCTTTATTGGAAAGAGTAGCTGCATTTTTCGAAGTATTTGTAAATCCGGTTTCTGATGGAGTATCTATATCCAGAATAACATCTTTGGTATGATTGGAATAATAAGTTACTGACAAGTTGATGCGATCATTAAAGAAGCGGAGGTCAGTTCCTATTTCTGTCTCAGTCTTACGTTCAGGTTTTAAAAACTCATTTCCGGCTGTATTATCTCTTGTAAATCCACCCCCATACAATGAACTTTTAGATTGTAGACTACTAGCATATGAATCACTATATGAAGCAGGAGAGAAAGTAGTAAAGTTTTTATAAGGTTGAGGTTGAATACCTACCTGTCCCCAGTTTACACGAAGTTTACCAAAACTCAGTACTGGATTTTCACGCAATGCAGCTATTTTCGTAAACTGCCAGGCTAAAGCCGCAGATGGGAAAAAGAAACTACTGTTTGCTTTAGCACCAAAGGTTGAGGCACTTTCACTACGTCCTGTCAGTGTTAAAAAGAATTGATCATATCCTTGTAATTCAGCCTGCGCATAATAGGCATAGGTACGCATCAATGAAGTATAATTGGAAGCTTGCAGATTTGTATTTTGGGCGTTTGTTAGAATGTCAGGAGCACTTGGTACAATGAAATCGGTAATCTGGCTATACAACCAACTTCTCAACCGGCTATTATAGTTTACTCCTACCAACAAGGTAGCATCGAAACCTGTACCAAGCTTTTTTGTAGCTCGGGCAAATAAATCTGTGTTAAACTGTTTTTCGGTAATAATATACTTGGAAAGGAAACCTGAGTTAAATGAAGCAGAATAGATTGGGAATCGTTCTATCCGATCATCAACAAAATTATCAACTCCCGCCCTTCCTGTAATATTCAGCCAGTTTACAGGATCTATACCTATTTCAACACTACCCATGATACGGTCTACATTGGTAGTATTTTTATTATTGTTAATATTCCATAAAGGGTTGGAGTAACGAGGGTTAGTAGACGCACCCAGAGGATTTCGATAGGAAACATGCCGATTTGGATAGGTTGTTCCAGAGGCATCAGTATAAGTACCCACGTATTCAGAGTTATCAAAATCAGGAGATGTTCGCAGCCCGCCCAGCAAAATTCCATCCAGGTTATCACCTTGTTGAATACGGGTAGATTTACTATTGGTATATCCTACACTGGAAGATGCTCGTAACCAATCAGTAAATTGGCTGGAAACATTTACTCTGGCAGTATTACGCTTATAATCACTAAAGCTTTTCACTACGCCCTGCTGATTCAGGTTGCCATAACTAACAGAATAATTCGTTTTGGCATTTCCTCCTGTAATACTTAGTGTATTATCAAAGAAATATCCTGTTCTAAAAGGGTCTTTTGTATGATCATAGGTTTGTGTTGAATTCTTTCCTCCATGTGGATTGCTAGCATTTCCTGAAGCAATAGCATATCGTTTTGTACCATCTGCAAAGGTCACAAAGCCACCATATCCTGCAGCGGTTGGATCTGTAATATAGGTGTCTTCACCACCTGTACGATCAGCAATTTTATCCCCCCATGAAGTCCGATCACCCTGATTATAAAATCCATTGTTGCCTTGTCCATAAGTCCGTTGAAGTTTGTGGATCTTATTCACTTCGTCAATTGAAACTGAAGACTTCAGGGATATATTTACTCTGCCCCCTGTATCTTTTCCCTTTTTAGTAGTAATAATCACTACGCCATTGGCGGCTCTGGTCCCCCATAAGGCAGCGGCAGAGGCACCCTTCAATACTTCAACAGATTCAATATCCTCAGGATTGATGTCGCTGATACGTGATTGCTGCACTATAGCATTACCAGCGGCAGCAGTGTTATCGAAAGAATTGCTGACAGGAATACCATCTACAATAAACAAAGGCTGTGCACTACCATTGATTGTATTCTGTCCGCGTATCTGAATATAAGCACCTGCTCCCGGATCACCTCCGTTTCGGGTAATCAATACTCCTGAGGCTTTGCCGCTTAAGCCAGTCAATAAGCTTGTTTCACCAGACTTGGCAATAGCAGGCCCTTTTACTGTACTAACAGAAGAAGCAAATTTGTCTTTGTCTTCTTTTAATCCAAGGGCTGTTACAACAATCTCACCCAATTGTTTGGTATCAGGTAAAAGCTTTATATCTACTGAGGTCCGGTTTCCAACAGGAGCTTCCTGAATGGCAAACCCGATAAAGCTAAAAACTAATGTAGCCGAAGGTTCCGCACTGATAGAGTATTTACCAGTAGCATCAGTAGTAGTACCAGTAGTAGTACCTTTTACAACAACACTAACTCCAGGTAATGATGATCCATCGTCTGACGCAGTCACTTTACCTGTTATAAGGCGACTTTGAGCAGCTACCTGCATTGACACTATAGCACAGCTAAAGGTCACTACAAGTGACTTTACTAGTAGAAGTTTCTTCATAAGTTTGTTTGGAAGTTAAGGTTAAGGTGTACTGAACTTACCAAAACAAAAACCATAAAACAAACTTAAATCTGAATAAAATTTTACAAATACACCATATAACGAAATTTTAACAATGTATAATATATAAAATACAGAATATTATTCATAAAAAATAAAAAATTACACATATTAAAAACAACAAACACAAAAACAGTAAATATCTAAAAATACTTAAGCTAAGTAACACCAATAAAATAAAACTAAATATATAGCCCACTATATTGTTATTATAATAGTTACCTTTGGCATCTCTATACAAATATATTTACATATAAAAAATCACAAATACCAGAAAATCAACTATATAAAAACAAAAAAACCATTACTTGTACGTAATGTTTTTTTTGTTTCACTTTCTCAAGAAAGCATCTTACAGCGCTAATTCTCTGCTATACGTTGCCAAATCTTTATCTCCACGGCCTGAAAGGTTAACCACAATCACTTCATTCCCTGTGTTCTTCATATATTTCAGATAAGCCAAAGCATGTGAAGACTCCAAGGCAGGAATAATTCCTTCCATTCTACTTAACTCCAAACCAGCCTGTAACGCTTCTTGATCAGTAATAGCAGCAAAGATCGCACGATTCGTTTCAAACAAATGTGCATGAATAGGCCCAATACCGGGATAATCCAGACCTGCGGAAATAGAGTATGGCTCTGTAACCTGCCCATCCTCTGTTTGCATTAAGATTGTACGGCTACCATGTAAAATACCTGGCTTACCTAAAAATGTTGTGGCAGCAGAATGTCCAGAGCTTACCCCCTGTCCGGCAGCTTCGGCAGCAACCAATTTCACATCACTTTCATCCAGATAATGATAGAAAGCACCAGCAGCATTGCTTCCGCCTCCTACACAAGCAATCACATAATCAGGATTCTCTCTCCCTATTTTTTCCAGTAACTGTTTTTTAATCTCTTCGGAAATAACTGACTGAAAACGGGCCACCATATCAGGAAATGGATGGAAACCAACTACACTTCCAATAATATAATGGGTATCAACAGGGTTGTTAATCCAGTGCCTCATGGCTTCATTGGTAGCATCTTTTAGAGTTTTACTACCACATGTTGCAGGCCTTACTTCTGCGCCTAGCATTTTCATACGAGCTACATTAGGCGCTTGTCGCTGAATATCTATTTCTCCCATGTAAACAATACATTCCATCCCCATCAATGCACATACAGTAGCGGTGGCTACTCCGTGTTGTCCCGCCCCTGTCTCAGCCACAATTCGTTTTTTACCCAAACGTTTAGCTACCAGGATCTGCCCGATTGTATTATTGACTTTATGTGCGCCTGTATGACATAAGTCTTCACGTTTAAGATAAATCTGCGCATTATATTTGTCTGACAGGCGACTTGCTAAATACAAAGGCGTTGGCCGGCCAACATAGTCACGCAATAATGTATGGAACTCCTCCTGAAACTTAGGATCATAAATAATCTTCAGGTAGTTTTCTTTTAACTCTTCTGCATTTGGATAAAGCATTTCAGGAATATATGCCCCTCCAAAACTGCCATAATATCCATGCTCATTTACAGCAAAAGCACTTTTCTCAATTAATTCCATTAGTGTAAAATTATTAGGTCCAACTTGCATCAAAACATCTTATGTGTATCACATCAGTCGTAGCCATGTAGAGTCTTAGCAGAATAACAACAGTTTACTGTTGCAGGAGGAAGGCAATATTATGTGTAAAAATATCTATACAATATTAGATAAATGAGAGATATAGCACTATCCAGTTATTAAATTAACAAAGCCTTTTCCTAACACCAACCTATACATACTGATCAACAGTATCCTCCAGTTATCTATTTAATGAATAATTATTCTGATGCCTTTGCATCCCTTCTCTACTCTATCTCTCTATTTATGCCAGTGTTTCTTTAAACGCTACATGCAACTTGTCAATAAACTCTTTTACTTTCTCTACATTCTTTATGCCTGGACTGACCTCAAATTGACTATTGATATCTACCCCATATAAATTTAATCCTTTATTCTTTAGAGCAACAATAGCATCTAAACTCTCTATGTTTAATCCTCCACTCAGGAAAAAAGGCTTTTCATTATCATATCGCTGCAACAGATTCCAGTCAAATGTAATCCCGTTGCCTCCCTGTGCAGCCCCCTTTGCATCAAACAAAAAATAGTCACAATGAGGCTTATAATTATTCAGACGTGCAAAATTAAAATTTTCATCCAGATTAAAGGCTTTGATAACGGTAATGCCCCTGTTTCGTATATTCTTGCCTACATCTGGAAGCTCCTCTCCATGAAGTTGAACAATATCAAGATTGTATTTCTTTACATTTTTCAGGATCAAGTCCGGATGAGCATTGACAAATACACCCACCTTTTTAGTCGTTTTGGGAAAAGACTTCAAAAGTTCTGCATCTAACTCCTCCCCTACATTACGTGGAGATTTTTCAAAGAAGATAAATCCCATAAAATCAGGATCTAAAGCCAATACCGACTGAATATTAGCAGAATCCCTCATTCCACAGACTTTGATTTTAAGCATACCAAGTGTATTTTGTTGGGAGAAAAAACCGTTACAGTTTCTGAATTTTGTACGAAAGTAAGATTTTTCTTATAGAAATCCAATAGCAACCAACAACTTGAAACGAGGGATATAACTTTTCCAACTCAACACACAAACACCTGACACTAAGCCATTTGCTTTATATCAGCAACAAAGTTAGAAAACGCAACTCCAGGATCAGAATGCTGCATAAAATATTCTCCTATCAAAAAACCATTGTATCCATAGTTATGTCTCAGATCCTGTAAAACTTCCGGAAGATGAATGCCACTTTCTGAAATCTTTAGAAACTCTTTCGGAATACGTTCTGAAAGTTCTTTGGAGATGTTGATGTCTGTTTTCATCCGCTTAAGATCACGGTTATTTACCCCAATCACATCTATATATTCATTTACAGAAGATTCTAATTCCTCCAGATTATGCACTTCCAGCAATACCTCCAATGTCAACGCTTTAGCAGCTTTGGCCAGTTGTTTACATTGGTCTGGCGTAAGATTAGCGGCAATCAACAAAATAATATCTGCACCCAAGCTTTTTGCTTCAATTAACTGATACTCATCAATCACAAAGTCCTTCCGCAAAATAGGTATATACGGATTGGCTTTACGAGCACGCAAAATGTGCTCATCTCTTCCATCAAAATATTTTTGATCAGTAAGCACTGACAATGCAGAAGCACCACCTTGAGTATAACCAATAGTTACTTGTTCTACTGAAACTTGTTGGTTAATTACTCCCTTGGAAGGTGATTTACGTTTATGTTCAGCAATGATTCCACTCTTCTCAGGGTTCAATAGTGACTCTCTTAACGATACTATTTTGCGCCCAAATAAATCACTCTTTTCCAATACAGAGACAGCAGTCAGAGATTTGCGTTCTGCTACTTCACCTTTTTTATGGGCAATAATTTCATCTAGAATATTCATAATCTTACATTTCAGAATCCAGGTTACAGGGAAATTAGTATTCGGTATGTCTTTATTTTAGACACAATTAATTCCAACGTTCACGCCGAATAGCATCAGAAGCCAGCAATGAAGCATTGATTTTCATATGTGCCTGCAATCTAGCATCCAGTACCAGTCGTTCGGCTTCCAGTCCTGACATGTCCGGTTCTGAAGGTACTCCCATGGCAATAAGTTTTTGCTCTAATACTTTAATTCGGTGTTTACGAGCAGCTTCTGCTGTCATAGTTGTTCCTTTTCCGAGTTGGAGTTCCCGTAACTTTAAAAGAAGTTTATTGTATTTATTCAGTTGGTCTAAATAATCTCTCTGAATGTACAATTTTTTAATTTCAACTATTTTCAACTGTTTTTCAATCTCCTTGATAGTACGCTCTACAGCCTGATACTCAGGATGAATGGAATCTGAATTAAATTCTAAATCGCTCATGTTATAAATAATACAAACCAGATAAACACATCAAATTCTATCTCAGATACGCTCAGTTTGGATAGGTAATGCCCCTTCCTGCATTAAGCAATCTGACATTTATAGTCTGTACTGTTACAGTAATGGTAACAGGACTTTGATTATAGTCATAGTTGGAATCAATGGATTCACTAAAGCCAGAACAAAATGCCTGCTGAAAAGTAATGATCTTAAGTGGAGCATTACTTTCTGCTTCTGAAATTGTAATTTTTCCACTTTTAGTTTCCTGCCGGGTTAGTGTACACCAGTCTATTAATTCCTGATCTACCTTTGAAGGTTTCACATTCCAAGTCATACTATGAGGAGAACCAGCATAGTAATCATCTTCAGAATCTGACACAGAGGGTGGAGAATTGTAACAGGAGTAATAACACGATTGCAAATCGTATGTTCTTTTATCCAATTCTAGGCGGATTTTATACATATCAGAAAATCAACAAATTAACGTGCAGCAAATTATAGATTTTACAGCAATAGACAGCAATTCAAAAGAGACTGTTTTACAACAGTCTCTATCTAATTCTTACAAAGACAAATTATCTCCTTTTAAGAAGAATTGTCTTTGCTATTTCTGCGAATAGGATTCAATAAAGTAAATTAACTAAAAACAATTAGAATTCAGAAAGAAATCACCTTAGGTTCCGTAACTATAATACGCTAAATAGATTCCTGGTATTGTCCTTTATCTGTTCACTGTATTGTGAATCCTTGATTAACAACAATTTACTTATTCATCATCTACTATTGACCATTCTATCCTCAGGCAACCAATTTTTGAAAACTTTGTAAAGCTTGACCACTTTCCAGACTTTCACGCGCCAGTTCTACAGCCTCTAGTACAGTTAACTCAGGCTTGGCAGTCTGAAGCCCAAATGCAGCATTTGCCAGCACTGCTTGTTTCTGTGCAGGTGTAGCTTTATTGGTAAGTACATTCATAAAAATTTTAGCAGACTCTTCGACAGAATTTCCACCTAAAATTTCATCAGCTTGTACAATCTGCAAATTCAGGTCTTTGGGAGAGAAAACTTTTTCGGCTTGATTACCAATAATTTTAAAATCCCCTGTCAGAGATATTTCATCATAGCCATCCAAGGCATGTACGATAGAAAAACTCTTATCTGTACGTTGGTACAAATACGCATATAAACGAGCAATCTCAAGGCTATAGACTCCAACCATTTGTTTTTTAGGAAAAGCTGGATTAACCATCGGTCCCAACATATTAAAAAAGGTTTTCACGCCTAGCTCTTTACGAACAGGAGCCACATTTTTCATAGCCGGATGGAACAATGGTGCATGCAGAAAACAAATGTTTGCTTCTTCCAGACTTTTGTTGATCAGTCCCTTATCATTTGTAAACTTATATCCCAGATATTCCATCACCGTTGAACTCCCACAAATAGAAGATACACCATAATTACCATGTTTTACAACAGCTTGTCCGGCTCCTGCAATCACAAAGGCAGAAAGTGTAGAAATATTAAAGGTATCCTTGCCATCTCCTCCTGTGCCACAAACATCCATCGGATCAAAATCTGCAACATCTAATGCTACACATAGTTCAAGCATGGCATCCCGAAATCCTTCCAGTTCTTCCACAGTAATACTACGCATCATATATACAGTCATAAAGGCTGCAATCTGTACAGCAGTATATTTTCCCTGAGCAATATCCACCAATACCTGCCGGGCTTCTTTCTTGGATAAGGTTTTATAGGCTAATAAATGATTTAAGATCTCTTTCATACTTAAAATAATAAACTATAAAGACATTAGAATACGAACAACGAAATAGATGAAAACTACTTTATAGAACAAACTTGCCCCCAGACTAAACCAGTATTGAAAACCCAGTTGCGCATTGTGTCTTCGTAAAACGGTAACATACGTAATCAATGCTTGTATCTGTGACGAAAACAGGTAAATACTATATATCACTCCTGCAGCTTTTGAAAAAAAGCCAATATGCTGATCTCCATTAGGATATTCAGCCAGATATTTATGTGTAGTAACCAGAAACAAAAAAGCAAATGGATAGGTTAACAAAGGAAGGATATAACCCCAAAAGATCGTAATGGGTGACATATTTTTAATGTGCTCACCAAACTTTATGATATTAAATATCCACATGCAGATAAATGTGCCAGTCAATAACCACAGCAACAGATTCACTGTTTGCAGGCGATAAATTTGCAGAGATGATAATACTTCCCGGCTGCTGGTAATGACTTCTTTACTTGTTGTCGGAAGTCCTGCAATCAATACATAAATGCCAAATAACAATCCTGCAACCAGCAACACCTGAGCTATAGTAAAAAAGGCCATCAACAGGTTAAAAAGAGGAGATTTTTTTCCACTGCCATTGGGATTGAAGGTCCCTGTTTCTCCAGTAATACCTTCGCTTACAATTACAGGTAAAATAAGTATTACCATAAAGAATCCCGGCCCCATTAAAAGGGAAAGAATGATCAATAATACAATAACAATTGCTAAGCAAATTCCAAAGGTGACCAGTGCCGCCATAATTTTATAAAAGAGTTAGTACAAAATATCTTTACGATGATTACAGATATAGTACTACTTCTTAGACAATTGTAAACATTTGACAATCAATTAATCCCAAATAGGCTTTTCCTCTAGACTCCTATTGTATAGTCTAGTTGGATTTCATCGCCATTCATACCTCTGAATCCCCAATTACAGGCAGGAGGCTCATATATACAAATTTCCAGATCCATCTTCCGAATTCCTACCTCTGCTTCAATCCGATAGAATAACTCCTGAATCAATCTCTTCTTTGTTTCTGTTTTTCGCCCGGCAATCATAGTAATTTCTATAATCGTATACTGTTCCGTCCGATCCTCAGGAAAGAAGAAATCCTCCTTTTCCAGATAGAAGAACCGATGAGCCCTCTTACCTATAGGCAGATGAAGAACATCTACTATACACTGATGTATAGTATCAGATAATCTATTACGAACAGGTTGCAGCTGTTCTTTTATCCCAAAAATCTTAATCTGTGACATAGTTTTATCAACAAACAGATGGATCTAGTTGCTCAACCAGTTTTCCAGCATCTTTTTCCCATGTTCAGTCAGGATGCTTTCCGGATGAAACTGGACTCCTCTAACATCATAGGTTTTATGTGCCAGTGCCATAATACGACCTTCATTATCAACAGCCGTAATCTCAAGGCTTTCAGGAAAATCCGTTGAAACAACTGTCCAGGAATGGTAACGCCCAGTGTTGAATTGAGCGGGAATACCTTCGAATAAAAGTTCATCTGATTTTTGAACAAAGGCAGGAGTAGCAATACCATGCAACACATCTGTCATATTCTCCAGCGTACCTCCAAATGCCTCTCCAATTGCCTGATGCCCCAGACATACACCCAAAATGCTTTTAGTTGGCGCGTATTTTTTAATGAGTTCAGGCATAATACCAGCTTCTGATGGAATGCCTGGTCCGGGAGAGAGTAAAATCTTATCAAATGCATCTACTTCTTCCAGGGTAATTTTATCATTACGGTACACCACAGGTTCATGCCCCATCTCACGCAGATAGTGTACAAGATTATACACAAAACTATCGTAGTTATCTATTACTAAAATTCTCATAGCAAGAGTTTTAAAATATGAATTCTTATTTTTTTATTGTAAAAAATATCGCGTATTTCTTTGCACTATGCCTTCATCAGAAAAAAGAAAACTTCTCGTAAAAGAAATTCAGGAAGTGCCTGATCATTGTCTGGATGAGCTACTGGTTCATATTCAACAACTAAAGAACCACTCATCTGATACAGACTCTATTGCAGTGTCTACATTTGAACAACTTCTTCAATCTACCTCAGACCAGTACAAAGAGGTCTGGAAAGTCTTAGCCTGATATGCTGCACTTATCTAAAAAACAAATCATTGCTGTCAATAAGCACCAAACAGATCGGTTTGGCGGCAATTTTGCTCTGCCCTGCAATTTCCTCAATGAGGAACGCCTCGATTATTTACTGGAAGTTGTCTGTTCTGAAATCTTTGGCGAACCTATCTATCCGGAAATTTATCAGAAAGCAGGTGTATATATGTTCAGTATTGTTTCCAACCATATTTTTTCAGACGGCAATAAACGTACTGGTTTGCAATCAGCCATGATATTTTTGCTCGTCAACGGTTATAAAATCAATCCGGATTTGCCTGATCAGGTTTTGATTGATTTCACACTGGAAGTTGCTTCCGGTAAGTATACACTGGAACGGCTTCAAAAGTGGTTTAAAGAACATATTGTCAAAGCAACTGCTTAACAAGAGCTTTCTTCTGATAAAGCTCTTGTACTATCTGTTTTCTTTTCCATATATACCAGAGTAAGTCCCTCATGTAAAGGCTTTTGCCGAAAAGGTTCGTAGCCCAGCTTCTGATATAAAGTAATATTTTTCAAACTTTTATGTCCGGTAAATAATTCAAATCGATTTACCTGAGTTATTGATTCATCTATTGTGTTCATCAATAATGTCCCCAACCCTCTATTCTGATGACTTGGTTTGACAATCAGTTTTCGAACATGACAGGTATCCTGATCTACAAATGCACGAACCGAACCTACAATTGCTTTTCCATCCTGTATTTTCCATACCCAGCTTTTTTTAAACTCTTCCCGAATAGAACGAATACTCTGTACTATTGGGTGAATGGATAAATCGTTGTAAAGCAAGGCTTCTGATAGATAAGCCTGCTTTTGCAGATACAGAATTTCTTCTGCATCTTCCAATGTAGCGAGTTCTACTTTCATGGGTATGTATGTTAAGAATGAATTTTCAGATTATCTGGTTGATACCTTAATCGTGGTCATAATTAAGGTTTACGCCAGCTAGCTGCACTGCCCGCCGCAAAGCGGCAATCTTGTTATTTACCTCTTGCAATTCACTCTCTATCTGAGACTTAAATACAACACCAGCTCCAGCCTGATAATACAATGTATTGTCTTTGCTTAGGAAAGATCGGATCATAATGGCATGATTAAAATCTCCATTGAAGTCCATAAAGCCAATACAGCCGCCATAAAAACTCCGGCTTGTAGGTTCGTACCGATCTATGAGTTGCATAGCTTTGTGTTTAGGGGCTCCGGAAAGGGTTCCGGCAGGGAAGGTATCGGCTACCAGTTGCAGAGGATTTGTTTGTTCCTCTATTTCTCCTGTTACTTTAGAAACGAGGTGAATTACATGAGAGTAATATTGTATTTCCTTAAATGTTTCGACAGTGACATCATGGCTGTGACGGCTTAAATCATTACGGGCCAGATCTACCAGCATCACATGCTCTGCATTTTCTTTAGGGTCATCATATAGCTTTTGGGCTAGTTCTGCATCTGCCTGGTCATTGCCTGTTCTCCGGAAAGTTCCGGCGATTGGATAGATGGCAGCAGTATCTCCTTTGATTGAAATTTGTGTTTCCGGGGAAGAACCAAATATTTTGAAATTGCCATAGTCGAAGTAGAACAGATACGGAGAGGGATTTACAGAACGCAGTGCCCGGTATACATTAAACTCGTCTCCCTGAAACTGCTGTTCAAAACGTCTGGAGAGTACAATCTGAAATACATCTCCAATCTTGCAATGGTATCTTCCTTTTTCCAATATAGCCAGAAATTCTTCGTCTGTCAGATTAGAACGCTCGGTTCCCTGTAGTTTGAACTGATAGGAAGGGTAATTCAAGTTTTGAATCAATGAAATCAGGTAATTCAGATTACTTTCCTGTGGTTCTTCTTTATATACAACTTTTCCTTCTTTATTCTGATATTCATGCTCAAAGACAAACATTTCATCTTTGAAGTGGTTAATGGCTATTACATACCGAAAGACTTGGTAGATAATATCTGGAATAGAATGGGTATCCTTAAGATTAATGTCTTCAAAATACTGTACAGAGGGGTAAGACATATACCCAAACAACCCATTATGAATAAATGGAAACTTGTCTTTTTCAGATTTCTGAAAGCTTTTGCCGAAGGCTTCCAATGCGGTCAATACCTGGGATCTCTCTTTGATCTCTGTAGAACAACTTGAACCATCCGGAAACTGTTCAATAATATAGTTTCCAGAAACTTCAAATTTGGCAACTGGTTGGCAACAGATATAGGAAAATGAGTTTTCATTACCATGATAATCAGAGCTTTCCAGCAAAATTGTATTTACAAACTTATCTCTTAACTTAAGGTAAATACTGACAGGAGTCACTGTATCTGCAAGAAGTTGTCGATAACGTGTATGGACTTGAAAAGACATGGTTCTAACCGTTTAAAGAATTATAGATAGATCTGGCACAGGAGCAGGGACTCGAACCCCGAACTTCAGTTTTGGAGACAGACATTTTACCATTAAACTACTCCTGTGTGAAAACAAAAAAGGCTTGCTGTTATGTGAACAGCAAGCCTTTCGAATATATCTTCTTATGGCATTACAATACAGGGCCGTTCACATTCCGATTTGAAATGTGCCACCACCATGCAGTATTTACCAGATTTGATTTCATGTACTTAAAATAGTATATCACAAAGATAAAGAAGTGTCTTTTTAAAAAGCAAGATTAACGTCATATTTTTTTATTTGGATTTATAGCTGACAAAATTTTATAGTTTGGAAAGTAACTAAGAATATTACACAGCAACATTCCACTATAAATTAACCGCAATCCATTATTTTAACCTATAGTTAGCCATCCGAGTATCTAAAAGTATATCTCCACCAATGGAACATTCTTTACATAGTTCATCCAATCATAGCAATCAGGAAAAACTTATTTACTTTCTCAGAAGTACCAATCTTGTTTCTGCCACTACAGCTAGAGAAATTGCTTCTAACTTTCGAGCAAAACACATTAACAAACATGATTTCCATTTACAGGAAGGACAGATTCTTAACGAATACCTTTTTCTGGATACGGGCTTTATGAGAGCCTTTGCTCATAATACAGAAGGTAATGAAGTAACCACCAATTTTTATGCTCAAAATCAAGTTGTATTTGAAGTTTCTTCTTTTTTCAATCGTATTCCATCCAGAGAGAACATTCAGGCATTGACCAATTGTAGCGGATGGTATATTACGTATGAACAGGTTAACAAGCTGTTTCATTCTATTCCTGAATTCAGAGAGTTTGGCCGATCGATGTTGGTTCAGGGATTTTCTGCTTTAAAAATACGTATGTTATCTATGATTACGGATACTGCAGAGGAACGTTACACCAAGCTGTTACATACCAATCCGGAGATATTTCAGAATGCATCCTTGAAAACCATCGCATCCTATCTAGGTATAACTGATACCTCACTCAGTCGAATTCGTAAAGAGTTTAGCCGAAAATAAGATATTCATTTCTTGCCATTTGACAAGAATATTGCCCTTATGGTGTATTTCCTTTGTATGGTTCTCAACAACTATTTCCGTTAACAACCATGGAAACGCTCCCATTGTATATCAGCCTGATCTTTGTGCTAATTACCCTTCTTACTGTTTTTGCTTTCTATAAGGCAGCAAAACAATCCAAAGTCACATTATTCGTAATCTTGTCTTGGCTAATTATACAAATGATGGTCAGTTATACAGGATTTTATACCAATACACAAGCCATTCCTCCCCGTTCTATTTTCTTTCTCGCTCCACCATTACTTTGTATTTGCATACTTAGTATCACCTCTTCAGGAAAATACTTCCTATCCCAACTGGACATTAAAACACTTACGCTTTTACACAGTATTCGTATACCTGTAGAGCTGGTATTGTTCTGGCTTTTCAGTTATAAGGTTATTCCTGAAGTCATGACATTCGAAGGAAGGAATCTAGATATATTGTCTGGACTTTCTGCTCCCTTTATATACTATTTTGGATTTGTGCGCCAACAACTGAACCGAACAGTACTGTTAGTATGGAATATACTGTGCCTGGTTCTTTTATTAAACGTGGTTATCCATGCCATCCTGTCATTTCCCTATCCATTTCAACAATTTGGTTTTGACCAACCCAATATTGCTGTTTTACACTTTCCATTTGTCTGGTTACCTAGCGGCGTTGTTCCCTTGGTCTTATTATCTCATATAGCCTCTATAAGGCAACTCCTTTACCCTATCAACTCATCTACATTAAATTAGCAAATCTTTTAGGAATAACTGAAAAAGTCTATATTTAAGCCCTGATATCTTGCTATTTACAACTGTGAATCCTTCTACCCAATCTATCATTACTGCATCAGAACAACAGCTGGACGAACTCACTCAAATGGGTTTGGATTTGTGGCCAGACAATGAGTATGATGAACTCAAACATGATTTTCTGGAACTTTTACAAACTCCGGAAAATCATGTTATTTATCTATTTAACCACAAGGACGAGAATGTAGCATTTCTTCATCTTTCTATCCGTACCGATTATGTAGAAGGTTCTGACTCTACCCCTACTGGTTATGTGGAAGGAATCTATGTAAAACCAGCCTTTAGACGAATGGGCATCTCACAGGCACTGTTTAAGCGTGGTGAGAAGTGGTTAAAGGAGAAAGGATGTCATCAGGTTGGGTCTGACATAGAAATTGACAATCAGTCAAGCTATGACTTTCATACAAACATGGGCTTCAAAGAATCTGCCCGATTAATAGCTTTCATTAAAGATATTTCTAACCAGGCAGATTAACTATCAGGTATTAGGATTGCTGATCTGCAAACTCCATCAACCGGATCACATCTTTGGTTTCTTTTAAGTCCAGTTTTTCCTGTTCTATAAACTTTTTCAAATCATCTGAGGCATTTAGCTGTTCCAACACAGCTTTCTTGCCTAATTTCACTTTGTTTATTGTCTGATCGGCTTTGCGGATATAATAATTCTTCTCATCCATCAGTTCATCATAGGTACGACCAGAGCTATAAGCACCCTGATAGCTAGCTTTGAGTACTTTTTTATCATATCGAACCAGAAGAGCTGTTTTTCCTTCATACAACACTTCCAGATATTCTTCCTTCAAAATAGCGTCGTCAGTCTTTAAATCTGGGAATCGTTCAAAAAGCCTATTTTGTCCCGTAATTACATCTTTTAACAGAAATCCTTTTACAGAAGAAGATACAACAATTGCAGAATCACCTTGTGATCGACGCATTACCAGCCGGTTGGAGTAGACATCATATTTTACAGGTACATCATTTTGGATTTTACTATTGGCAAGTGTCACATCGGCATTACACCAATGCTGTAATAGATAGGGAGATCCACGCAATCCCTCATATCTGTTATCAAACCCACGTACTACAGTCATACCACCTCCACTGGTTGCACCTGCCATATTCAGGTTTTGCTGAGCATCATATCCTGATGGAGTATTCTGTCCAAAAGCAGATAGAGTTAAACTACCAAATAAAAGTATAAACCAAGTCCTCATACTAAAAAACGCTACAAACCATTTAGGAGAAATTAAACAACCAAAATACGAAAAAATACTCCGTATTCTTATTTACCACAAAACTTTTCTATCACTCAAGCAATACGCAAGCAGATTGAAGCATTTCAAAATTCTATTGGAAGGATAAATTAGCCACTCTTTTTTTATAGCCGTTTACAAAATAGATTTAGTTCATAACACATATAGGCCTGTAATTGATTACAGACCTATATGTGTTATGAACCAGAATGTATATTATTATTTTCCACTACTAACAGTAGTATTTCCTGTTACTACTGCTGGTAAGATATAACGCTGAATGATTTTATCTACTTGTGGATGTGCATAAGGAGTATTATAGGCAGTTGCCGTAACTACTACTACTAATCCAAGTTCTTTAAAAATAAATATTTTGTTCCCTCCATTCCCACTACAATAATACGTTTCATAGGAGGCATTACCTACCTTATAGGTTTTATTCCAGAACAGATAGCCATAAGACCCACTTCCATCAGGCAAAGCCACTTGTTTTGCTAAAGAAGAATTCACCCATTTTTGCGGAAGAATTTGTTTGTTATTCCATTTGCCATCATTTAGGTAAAGTTGTCCAAATCGCGCAAAATCCAGCGAGGCAAGTTGTATGCCTCCGGCAGTATTGGCTACATGCTGTGGCGTATATTGCCATTTATAGTTTTTTATTCCCAATGGTTTAAACAATTTTTCGTCGGCATATTTCTCCAGTCCGCCGGGTACACTCTTGTGAATCACATCGCCCAATACCACTACACCTGCTGTAAAGTAATCCCAGTTCTTCTCCATCACTTTGGCTTTATCCATTGGCAGATCCAATGCAAACTTTACCCAATTGTTTGTAGGATACATATTTTCTTCATTGCCAGGAGATTCCGAATTATTATCTGATCCATCAAACCCGGAACTCATCATCAGTAGACTACGTAAGGTTACACTGTCTTTTCTGGCTGAATAATTACTAAACTCCTTCAGATTATAGAATTGGCCTAACGTCTGGTTTTCATTTTTAATGTATCCATCCTTAATGGCAATCCCCATTGCTGCTGAAGCAAAAGTTTTCCCTACAGACCGGGGATCATGTAAAGTAGTTCTGGTTGCCCCATTGAAATACTCTTCCAACACGAGTTGTCCATCTTTAAGAACTACGATGCTGGTAATCTGCTTGAAGGTTTTCTCTTCAATTTTCTGATTGAGTTCTTTTATTTTCTCTTTGTCGTATTTTAAATTTGAAATTGAGAACCCACTACCAGGCTGAATAGCTTGTGGCTGTAGCTTAGCCGGATCTACCTGTGGTTTAGTCACAGTCAGCGTTATTTCCCCGTGAGCAATGATATTACCTGTTACCAAATCCGGATTCTTTACATAGGGACGAATTTCTATTTTTAGTAGATGCGGTTTCCCAACAGCCAGGGCATCTTCTCCACCATAGGCCATGAATCGTCCCCAGAGATATCGTCCCCAGGAATCTGCATTGGTAGAGCTTATAAGAGGTATCTGAAAGACTGTTTTTGTCTTTTTATTTTCGGGAAGCCCTGCTCCAGGGTGTAAATTCTCTTTATAGATCAATGAATTGTCTACATAGAAACTAAACTGATAGTTTCCCAAACTATTTACTTCATCTGCGGTTAACTTCGGAGCCAGTGGATGAAGATAATTGGTTAGTGAATTACCCAGATAAGTTTGTATGCTCAAGTCAATACCTTCCTTTATCTCAAATGTTTTCAGGAAGTCTGTTTCCTTGTATTCCTCAACGGGAATACCTTTTGACATAAAAGTGATACGACCTACATTTGCCTGATGCAAAGGACTTGTAATTCCTTCAGATTTTACCAAATCCGAAGTTTGTCCGTAAGCCGTAACTTGCATAAACAAGCATGAAAAGAAGATCAATTGAATGATCAGGAGGTTGGAAGTTTTTTTCATAGGATTCATAGTTAGAAAGACACAAAGCTAAATGTGCCTTCACTAAAAAAATAGAATGAAATTAACATAGCATCAACTTAGCAGTGTTCGGTATTGAGAAGGTGTCATACCATTGAATTCTTTGAAACAACGTAAAAAATGACTCTGATCGGCAAATCCACAATCCATCGCTATATCAGTTAGAGATAAAGTTTTATCAGAAAACAACTGCAAAGCTTTCTCTACTTTTATTTTTCGCATGTAGTTTCCTAAGGTACATCCAAAATATTTTGGAAACTGGCGAGATAGATGAACAGGATGTATCTGCAATGCGTTGGCAAGCTCTTGAAGACTTTGATTCTCAAGTCCATTGTAGTACAATAGTTCTTTTATCCGATTCACCCATACAGGCCGCTGTTCTGTTGCTGCTTTCTGGTTCTGTTGCATCTCAGCAAAAACCTGTAACAACAATGTTTGAATAACTAAAGGAGTATTGCTATCAATAATCTTGATCTCTTTGAATAGCTGGTAGAATAAAAGCTTTATCTCTGGATTATCAATATGCAGACTACCTTCTGGAATGGTAAGTCCTGAGAAAATATTATCTGAAAAATGTTTATTCAGTTCAATATGAAATCCTCTTGTAAATAACTCTGGTTTGCAATTATAGTGAGGGTCTTGCCAATGGTGAAATAGCAGGCTGCCACTGGTACAGGTATATACTTCCTTCTTGTTACCTTCAATTAAACCTCCTTGTAGAATAAATGTAAAGTAAGCATTCTCATGATAATGCCAGTCTACTTTGGGCAGAGTATATACAGTATCTGTGAGTGTAATACCTTCCATTGAAAGCTTTTGGTTTGTGTCACCATAAAACTGTCCTGTTTTTCGATAGTTCATTTGAATGGGAGGGCTTTCAATAATAAGTTGTAATCGCTATCAGTAAATATATCATTCTCTGACACGCTCCCTATCCTTTTAGTACAAGCGGTTAAAGAACCGTATGATGTCTCATTAGTGGACAGTATCTTTTGGCATTGTTTTTTATCTGTTAGCCTTGATAATTTATGTTTTATATAAATAATACGATTATGAAAAAGTACGGAGAAAAAGCTCAGGAGAAAGTACATGAAGCAATGCATGAGATGAAAGAGGGTACTCTCAAATCGGGCAGAAGCGACAAAAAAGTGACTGATAGAAAACAAGCCATTGCCATAGGTCTTTCTGAAGCAAGAAAAGAAGGTGGAAAAGTTCCAAAGAAGAAAGAAAAGAAATCTTAAGTTACGTAACGCATAGGTAAAACTGCTTTCATGATAGTAATTCTATGAAAGCAGTTTTTTTATTTTTCGCTTATGCCTAATCGTATCGCTTGTTCTATGGGTGAATAAGTTCCATCCTCACGATCTAACTGGAAAGGCTTTGATGGAAACAAAGGTGGCTGAGCCATAAACTTTGGATTTGTACCATGATGTGCTTGAGAAGCATGTACCAGAAATGGATGACATAAATATACAGTTCCGGCGGTTCCGGTTGCCAGATGGAGCGGTCTGTCCAACGCAGGTCCAACTTGTTGTGCCAATTCCATAAATGACAATCCCTCCTCCCCTTTCGGCTTCAATACCTTTGCAACATCCAGATGAGAACCTGCCAGAATACGGGTTGGGGCATCGGCCTCTGTTACATCTGAGAAGAGAAATAACATCAATAAAGCTCTTCCTTTGGAAAAAACATTTACTCTCCACGCAAAAAAATCATTTACATCCGCTCCTGGAAAACTAGCGTCTACATGCCAGCCTGTATCACCAGGATCTTGGATATGAGGAAACCGAACTGGAAAGGAGCCTAAACTCTGCCGAGGTAGCCATCTTTGCTCTCCGACTAATTGATTATAGGCAGCATGTAATACTGGAGTATTGGCAGCTTGCCTAAATGGCTCCTGACTGTATTCTCCCAATCGAACAACAGGTTGTGTCCAGGTAGAAGTATCATGTGGATCGCAACCTGTATCTTTCCATAAGATAGTTCTACATTGTGTAGCTAGTTCTGAGGAGAAAGCATTCTCAATACGAACAAAGCCATACTGTATAAAATCATGAATCTGATTGTCTGTTAGCATAGTTTACATTTTATCTCATTCAAAAATTACCTAGGGCAATGTCCGTCAGTGAACACATCATGACCGATAATGAACATTGTCAGTAGTTGTTTATAGAGAAAAATCATCATTTCAGCCTAATTATACGTTTTGGCATCCAATTGGATTTACGTATTTATTCCCTACATCTTAAATCCTGTAATTCATGCTTCATAACTATCTCATAATTGTTCTCCGAAATATAAAGAGAAACCAGATTTTCTCTTTCATCAATATTATTGGGTTAGCAGTTGGAATGGCCGTAGCTATACTCATCGGACTTTGGATGTATGATGAATTTACTTTTGACCAATATCATTCCAATTATGATCGTATTGCCCAGGTAATGCAGCATCAAACTCTAAATGGAAACAAAGGGACACAAAATGCTATACCCAGACCTTTGGAGATGGCTCTGAGAAACTCTTACAACAATTACTTTACGCATCTATCCATGGCAACCTGGACAGGAGGTCATATCCTTGCTTATAAAGATCAGAAAATATCCAAAAGTGGGAATTATATGCAGCCATCCATCACGGAGATGTTATCTCTGCAAATGATACAAGGTAAACGCAATGGACTTCAGGACCCTTCCTCTATATTACTCTCACAATCAACAGCAAAAGCATTATTTGGTGATACTGCTCCACTTGGAAAAACTATTAAAATAGACAATAAAGACTTCGTAAAAGTAGCAGGAATTTACAAGGACTTACCTTATAATACAACCTTTAGAGACCTTGAATTTATTGCTCCCTGGGATCTTTTTGTTCGTTCTCAAGAATGGGTACAAAGAGCAGCAGATCGATGGGGAAATAACTCATTTCAACTTTTTGTACAACTGGCACCTTCAGCAGATATTCAAGCAGTATCTGAAAAAATAAAGAAAGTAAAAGCTCAGGCAGATCCAGACGAAGTTCCATTTAAGCCTGAAATTTTTCTGTACCCAATGAAAGACTGGCACTTACGTTCAGATTGGAAAGATGGTCTAAATGCAGGTGGTCGCATACAAATTGTGTGGATGTTTGGTGTCATTGGCATATTTGTATTGCTGCTGGCCTGTATCAATTTCATGAATCTCTCTACGGCCCGCAGTGAAAAACGTGCGAAAGAAGTAGGAATTCGGAAATCTATTGGTTCTGAGCGCAGACAACTCATAGGACAGTTTTTAGGTGAATCACTATTCATAACAGGGTTCTCATTTTTTCTGGCATTGGTACTTGTTCAACTTTCTCTGCCTCTGTTCAATGAGATTAGTGACAAAAAGATTTCTATTTTATGGACAAATCCGTTGTTCTGGCTATTTGGTATTGGCTTTAGTGTATTAACAGGATTGATAGCAGGCAGCTATCCGGCATTGTATCTTTCCTCTTTTGACCCTGTAAGTGTATTAAAAGGGACGTTTCGGGCTGGCGGAAAAGCATCATTGCCTCGTAAAATATTGGTAGTTGTCCAATTCACAGTATCTGTTAGCCTCATTATTGGAACTATCATAGTGTATCGCCAGATACAGTACTCCAAAGACCGTCCTATTGGATACAACCGGGATGGGTTAGTGATGGTGACGATGAGTACACCTGATTTTCAAGGGAAGTTTAGTGTACTTCAACGAGATCTTAAAAAATCAGGAGCTATTCTGGAAATGGCAGAATCGTCCAGCCCACTTACCAGTGTATGGTCTAATAATGGAGGTTTTAGCTGGAAAGGGAAGCATCCTGATCTCCAGACAGACTTTGCGACAATTTGGGTATCACCAGAATTTGGCAAAACGGTTGGCTGGAATTTTACACAAGGCAGAGATTTTTCAAAAGAGTTCTTAACCGATTCTACAGGGATTGTTATTAATGAGGCTGCGGTAAAATTTATGGGTGTCAAAGATCCCGTAGGAATGGAAGTTGATTGGGGTGGCGATGTAAAACTACATGTCCTTGGTGTTATCAAAGATATGTTAATGCAGTCTCCTTATCGTCCGGTAAAACCGACAATCTATCTGATGAACAAGCTTGATGCAAGCTGGCTTATTCTAAAACTTAATCCTGCACATTCAGCCAGTCAATCACTCAAACAAATTCAAACAGTATTTACAAAGCATATTCCACAAGTACCCTTTGAATATAAGTTCGCAGATGCAGAATATGCCACAAAGTTTAGTAGTGAGGAGAGACTTGGAAAACTGGCCACATTTTTTGCTACACTGGCTATCTTTATTTCGTGTCTGGGTATCTTTGGCCTGGCTTCATTTACAGCCGAGCAACGCCGTAAGGAAATAGGCATTCGCAAAGTATTGGGAGCTTCTATATTTAATTTGTGGCAGTTGCTCTCTAAAGAATTTGTGGTATTGGTTCTGACATCTTTTGTTATTGCAACTCCTATTGCGTGGTATTTTCTTCAAGGTTGGTTACAAAGTTATGCCTATCGAATCGAAATATCGTGGTGGATTTTTGCTGTTGCAGGGCTGGGAGCCCTTATCATTACATTAGCCACTGTAAGCTATCAGGCGATAAAAGCTGCTATTGCCAATCCCACCAAATCTTTACGTACAGAATAGGTTACATCTATGCATGGTAAACTCAAAGAAGAGTTTACCATGGTCTTTCTTTACAAAATACTCTTCTCCAATGAGGTTAATACAAGCAACACAACAATAGGTACAGTCAGATTATCCAATCCTTTAAAACTCACAGACTCAGTTAGTGTAGCACACAAAGTAATAATCAGTGAAAAGAATAATTGCTGAGCAATATTTAAAGAAGAACCAATAGAAAAAACAAACAGCGAAATAACCAGACAACTTGCAGCAAAGAATATAGAGCCTATTAATGTTTTTCCGCCTGAAAAACGCATGGAAGTATGTCCCCACTTTTTACCCCCTATTTCTGCAAATGTATCTGATATTGACAATACCAAAACAGGCAAATGAAACAAGAGTGTATTATTAAGGTTCTCAGATACCCAAAAACATATACATATCGGAATTGGAAATATCACACTACCTATTGACTTCCGCCTTACCTGATGCACAGAAGACAATTTCCCCAGAATACGTGTTGCAAGAAGAATTGTAAATGCAAGAGTACATAACAACAAGACCCATAGGTAGCTTTTGAAAAATAGTGGAAACAACAATGTCAGAAAACCACCAGAGACATGTAAAAACTTGCGGCAAATCTCAGAATCAACATGCAGTTTTTTATGCAGCCATTCAGTAATAAGAATCAACAAAAGAAATGCGACAACAAACAAAATGGATAACTGCATTTCTGATACTTGCATCATATATTATAAAGATTCATCTTTGAAATTGGAGAGGCAAGTTGCCTTTCAAACACAACAAAGATATGACTAATACTTTCCCCAATATACTTTAAGTATTTATTTCATATAATACCTATCATTTTAATGAGAAACCTTCTACTCACAACATCATGTTGAATATAAAATCTAATTCCTTCTGGACCATACCCAATATCTTATCACTATACAGGATTGTCATATTTCCTTTTATATTCCATCTCGTTCTAACCCAACAAGAATTCTTATTCTCCATTTTTATCACTATTAGCTTAGTCACAGATATTTTAGATGGGTGGATAGCCAGAACATTTAAATTACAAACAGAAATCGGAGCAAAGCTTGACTCGTGGGCAGACCTGGGGACTTACATTCTCGCATTCCTGGCTATTTATGTATTTAAATGGTCTGACATTAAGCCACACAGCATGATTCTCGTTCTGTTTTTTGTGTTCTGGCTGGTCTCTTATTTATATGTCTTCTATAAATTCAGGGGACTCATAGGGCTTCACACCTATATGTTCAAACTTACAGGATACTTTCAGGGAGGGTTTATTGTCTATTTATTTCTATTTGGCTTCCAACCTATTGTCTTTTACTTTGCATTGATTTGGGGAACAATAGCCTGTATCGAAGAAATCATCATCATTGCGCTATTGCGAGAACCTAAGACAAATGTAAAAGGTCTATATTGGGTACTTAAAAATCATTCCAAAAATCCATAGTGCATCCTATAATTATTTATACTCTATCATTCGTGGCCTTGGGTGGGCTAGGAATGTATATATCCAGTAGAAAAGCAGATATACATACTCAAAAACAAAGGTGGCTCAAATATATCACCTACATCGTTATTGTAACAAGTATCATAGTATCTACTATCTATCATTTCTTTTATTTACTTGCGATTCTTATTGTGTGGGTTGGTCTTTTTGAAGTAATAAGGAATTGTAAAGCCAGTCTGTATTTAAAAGTAATTTCCTTGCTTTCTTATACTGCGATTAGTATACTTTTTATAGTATACTCGTATACTATCCCAGTAGCATTTTTGTTGTACATATATTTTCAGATTGCCATATTTGACGGATTTAGTCAGATACTAGGACAATTACTGGGCAAACACAAATTAGTTTCCCACATTAGTCCCAATAAGACCATTGAAGGACTAGCAGGTGGTATTTTGTTTACCATCCTTGTAGCCTTTTTAACAAGAGACTGGGTACAGGTATCTGTACAGAAAGCTATCCTATATGGGATTTTGACTAGTCTGTTCTCTCTCTCGGGTGACTTGCTAGCCTCTTATTTCAAACGGCTCAATCATATCAAAGATTACAGCAACATTCTTCCTGGCCATGGTGGATTTTTGGATCGGTTTGACAGTTTGATGATGACAGGAGCAGCTTATTATCTCCTGCTCTATCAAACGGATAGAATAGTATAGGCCTGTACATTATTACTCACAAAGGATAGGTTCAATGCTGAACAAGTCCACATAAACAGGCATAGCTTGTGAATCTTTTACAAAACCTTTTAATGCACAAATACCAACATATCGGGGGTTAATCATCAGATCACGACTCACCACTTCTTTAAATGCAAAAATATCTGAAGAACCAGTCGCATATAAAAATCGGAAATGGTGCCCATTCTTTTCGATGCGAAGTGCAGACCGTTGTAGATTATTTTTAATTATTGTAGACTGAGCAGGCTCAATACTGAAAAGAGATACATGAGCAATCTCCTCTGGCTTACTAAATCCTCCATGTATGGAACTGATCGCCTGAATTAATATCTCACCTGGTCTGGAATATCCACCAAAGAAACCATTGTAACCAATGGTTAGCCGAGCACTTCTGCTTAGTAAAGTAGTATCTTCCATAAGAATGATTCCAGCCTGTTGCCAGTTCTGTTCTGGAATAAAGTTGCCCAGATGTATTTCGGTTGAGAAACAATCTACATCTAATTTCTTTACTAAAAAGTTTTTCATGCCCACTCGCCTTGCAGAATCCGGGTAAGTATCACCTTCTAGAGTAAACAGGGTAAGGTAGCCACTTTTTGCATTTCGTTTGTTCCAGAAACTTGTGTCCAGGTCTTTCAGCATCCAGCCTTTCTGAAAGAGTGAATCTGTACTTGTGTTGCTAAAATTATCTGTAAAATGCTCCGATTGTGAATAGTGGTAAACAATATAATAACCCGCGAAAAGAATACCAATTATAATCATACCTATCCAAAGGTATTTCACTTTGCTATTCCTGTGAACAATCAAAGGAGATGATGTTCTTATTCCCTGATTATCTTTAACAGGAATGTCTTTCTCAATTCCATCCCGATAAGTATACCAATATGGAAAGTGAGGTTCATTACGCTTTCGGCTGCTCTCGTCGGTTTTGACTGCATCGGCTACATAACGTGCTAATGTATCCAATGTAGCGACCGAAGGGTTCTCTTGTTTCACAGTAGAATCCTTCAAAATAAAGAAGGAATAATTTTTCAGCGTTTTCCAACCAATTATCAATCCTGTCTGCTCCTCAATCTCGGAAGAGAAATATTTGCTGTCTGCTTCAGAAAGTGGAACTGTCAATTCTTTATCAAAACATTTACTATATGCCTCTCCGAATAATTTACAGAAAGCTTTTTCCTCTGAAGGACTCATAAGGGTGATAAGACTGGGATTAACTATTCGTAATTCACATTTACGCCACGTTTACGCCTGATTTCTGATTATTGTTTTCGTTTTGAGAGACTTTTGAATGATCAAAAATTAACCTTCATCCTCAATTGATTTTACTAAAGGTATGAAAAAGACATTCATTCTCTTTCTATTGTTTAAAGTCGGTTTATTGTTTAGTCAGGATCTACAACTGCATTATGATTTCAGACATTCTGTAGATCCCAAACATAACACTGCCAATTTTCCAATGATTAGCTTTCAGTATTTTAAAGATGTAGATACCAATGCTACAGGTTCATTCCTGTTGAAAGTCCAGTCATTTTTGAGTGGAGATAAAAATAATACAGGCCAAACATTTATTCAAATTTCTCAAACTTTGAAATTCTGGAAACCAAAAGTCTATTTCTCGCTGAATTATACAGGAGGACTTGGTATCGCACCACCTTCTTTTGGTTACTATCTTACGAATTCATTTGGAGCAGGAATTTCCTATCCATTTCAATGGAAAGGAGCCTGGCTAAGTGCAAATTTACTGTATCGATACAATGCCTTTCACAAGCCCAGCCATGATCCTCAACTCACATTCTATTTGGGAAAGTTTTTTGCGAATTATAAAATCTTCGTTGAAGGAAGTATAGTTGCCTGGACAGAAAACAAAGATCAGGGAATAGATTACACCAAAGGTCAAAAAGGAAAGAAGCTTGCTTTTTATGGAGATCCACAGATATGGTTTCGAATAAAGAAAGGCTTTTTTATTGGATCAAGAATTAGTCTGTATTATCATCTCATTAGTCAAGACAATAAAATGCAGGCATATCCGACAATAGGTACCAAGTATCAATTCTAGATATAGAACCAAGCGTGCAACTACAAGAGTTACACATTAGAGGCTACATTCTTTAAGCAGTAAAGATGCTTTTTACATTTATACTAACATGAAAAATATCATTGTAGAATAATTGTTCTTACCTTCAAAGAATCTGGGATCTGAGTAATAGAATTTACTCCATAAAATAATGGTGATTCCTTAGAAACATGAGAAATATCAAGTTCGTATAGTATGCTACTATCTTTTTTACTTTGTACAAATAGATAACCATCTGGATAATTAGTAATAGTGGGAAGCACAAAAGGTCGTAGCTTTGAGAAGGAAATGCCAGTATGACAGATATCTTTTGTTTTTAAGTCACGATCATAGACTGTTATACGATGTATATGAATTGTGTCAGCCCAATTTGATTCAACAAGAAATGCCAATTGACCAGTATTAGTAAAAAATGCTTTTCCTGGCCAAGTTATGAGCTCGTCATCATCAGAAACTAATAAGGTGTCTGTTACTTGATAACAGTTAGATTTCATGACCGCTAATGGCTTCTGAAGAAATAACTCTTTTAGTGTGTCAATAGTAAGCTGACATGAAACGTTATAAGGCATAATTTGACTAGAATTTCTTTCCTGTTCAGAATTACTACATGCTATAATAAAAGCCAAAAACATTATAAACAGAAAAACTGAACTACGTCCAAATTTATTTATAAACGTATCTTTCATAAAATCAAAGTATTCAAATAGACTTTTGCAGATTGTATCAGGCTTTCCAGATCTGAAACCTGGGTAATGGAATATCGTTCACATACGATGTCGATATTCCCTTTTCTCCAAAAGCCATCCGGACAACAAACCAGTAATTTTCCGGAACGGGCATACAATCCAAATTCCAGCATAGAAACAGGTGCTTTGGTAGTGGGCTCAAAATAGACAAGTATAAGAGATGCCCGTTCCAATCCTTCCAATTCCCAACTTACCTGGCCTTTAAAATCAGGATTAAAGATTGTTTGCTCCCAATCTGCATTCCAGGCGGCTCTTCGTGGATTCAGAATAGTTACATTCATGCTATCTATGGCCGTAATGACCTTCTGTTGCCAATCCTCTGCTTTTCCCATCTCAATGCTTCCTGCCAGAAATATAGAGGTATGATTAGCTGGAATATATATAGAATCAGGAGGATATATAACAGGCATATGATAGGATTTATAGATCTAATTGTTTTATAAGCGCACTATCACTCAAGGTATAAATATCTTCTTTGGGTACTATCAACTCACCGATTCCATTTGCATCCATATTTTTCCTCTGTTCTATGACAAAGTCTGTAATATCCTCAATATCCAGAATCCACTTTTTGGCAAACTGTTCTGCCATTTGTCCTTTTAGTCCCAATTGAATAGCTCTTCGATTCAACGTCTTCCCATTTGGATAATGGTCAGGGTCCCACTGTATTCTTACATCAGATTGTTTCATTGCAGTGTTCCACTCTTCACCAGAGGGATAGATAACTGGCTTAAAACTGGTGTGCACAGCTTGTTTCAGAATAGTTTCAAAATGAGATCTTCCTATAGATATTGCAAGGATTCTCTCCTGATTTTCCTTGGTTGCCCATCCTGACCGAAACATCATCCAGATAAAACCAGGCTTTATCCATGTCATTCGGGTATAGCTATAATCTTTCCCACCAAGAAATTTATTGGTAACAGCAAAGTTTGCAATAGAAGGTTTATATGCCTGATAAACAATTATTTTCTCCTCATCAAATTGTCCAGCAATGTGCTTTCCAGTATCCGGAAGTCTTTCCTGTTGTTTTGTATACTTTTCTGTAAGTAACCTCATCTCTATTTATAACACCACCTCTATATAATCTCAATTCGTGTAGGTTCGATGCATTCAGGAGGCAATATGGCATACCCACTCATGGCTAATAATACCTGAGCAGCATTGACTACATCTAATGCACAATAACGAGCTATCTTATCCAGGTCATGCTCTTCGTAGTATACTTCATGCACCAGACTTCCATCCATCTCTTCTTTACTGGAAGGTATATCAAAAATAGCGGCCAATAAGTCCAACGATGTAAAGTTCTTGAAATCACCAAACTTCCAAAGGTCCATCGTATCAATATGCTGGATCTCCCAAGGCTTTTTGCCCTGCATCTGTAAAGGTCCGGGCAGAGGGAGTCGGTTAATAAGAATGCGTCTGGCCAGATAGGGAAAGTCAAATTCTTTTCCGTTGTGCGCACAAAGTTGTATGGGCCGACGAGAAGAGTACTCACCATTCTGACGATTGATATGCAAATCAAAACGTTTCAGATAGTCATTGAACTTCTCCAGCATAGCACGTTCATCGTCAGATACCAGACTGGTAATGGATAAAACTGTTTTCCCTTTCTTTTCAATCAGATAGCCTAAAGCAATTGAAACTATCTTTCCAAATTCAGCCAGAATTCCACCACGTTGTCTGAAAAGTTCCGTATCTGTTTCAGTGCCTGCCTTTCGATATTGATTGGCTTTCTTTGACCACAGGTATTGCATTCGTTCATCTAGCTGCTCGTAATGCTCTACTCCTGAAACAGTTTCTATATCCAGGAATACAATATTGGTAAATTGTCGTAAGTCGTCTGTCATCTATACTATGTGGTTTCTCAGCAAAAATAGTATCTTTTCGGTTGGCTTTTCTTGCCCATCTCATTTTTCCGTCGACCAATACCCTAAGAAACTTATTCTGTTTACTCAATAGTATCCTCAGATCGATTAATAAAAGATATATTACGAAGACTCAGAATAAACCCCGACTTTTCAACATACTCTAATTCCAGCTTTTCTTTCAAGTCTAATTCTTCATTCCTGGTTCTCAAATAGAAGCTTTTACGTTGTGTAGCAGTATAGGGATATTTTAGCGTAACATATTTTGTACTCTTCTTTTTCATTTGGGTGTCAGTTGAAACATCATCATCCAGACAGGCAACAGTTTGCAGCTTATTTTTAAGACCATATCTCAGATCTTCTTTGAGCCGCCGTATATCCCAGCTTAGCCAGATCCATGACAAAACGCCTAATCCTACATATATACCCAGACTAATCTTCCAGGCTCCAGCCCAGGTAATAGGCAAGAACATCCGTAGTAGAAAAAATGCACCGACCACTACACCTACCAGCAATATCCACATCCCCCACCGCGCCTGATACAAGTTATGAATCTCAGTGCGTAATGTATCCTGATCACTGGCGCTTAGTGGGAATACTTCAAAATGAGGGCTATTTTCATCCTTGTCCCAGAAACTCATTGTTTTAGTAGCAAATCGGGTTATTCTTTATTGACATCATAGTTTTCAAACAGTACTTTCCCAAAATCCTTTGTCGTTTTAACTTTTGTTTCTACTTTGTCAGGCTCAGAAGTATGAAATGAATCTGAACCATCTTTGTGTAGGTACCACTTTTTATCAGTTGGATTGTACTTAAATGTTATAATCCGAGTCCAGCGCCAACTGCTACCTCCATAATGCTCAATCGAAAAATAACCATTTTTGATAGTAATATCAGAAAACGGATCACCAAAAACACCACCACACTGATAACATAAGACAACCTTGTCGTTTCGGGCAACCTGCTTTAGTTTTCCATCTGGCTGCCGGATCAGAATTAGCAATGGACGAGGAACTTCATTTTCTGTTTTTTTATCCTCATCTTTTACCTTTAAAATAAGTAAGCAGTCCGATTTGCCATCCTTATTCAAGTCACCATTTTCCTTATGCAGTACCTCATATCCTTTTACTATAAAAGGTTTGATCTCTGCATCCGTTTGTGCATTACAGAGTATAGAAAAGGATACAAATACTAAAAACAAAAGACTTTTTTTCATGACATATTTTCTTAATAGTCCCATTTGTTCTGAACTAACGTTGTGGCAATTTCTTCAATAAAAGAATCAGCAACTAATTTATGCTTCTCTCCTTTAGGCAGAAAGTGCCATTTAATCCCATGTATATCCGTTATGCGCTTGGCCCACTTTACCCCTTCTGCATCTTCCGGAGACCCAATAATAAACTTTCTCCGCTGTGGACTTTTCAGATATTCCTGTAAATAATACCCGAGTTCAAACCGGGTAGTGGGTCCAATGTTAGGCGGAAAGTTTTCAGCGACTTCTGGCAGCCAGTAAGTTGGCAACCAGAATGCAGTAATATCACACAAATTCAGGTATTGCCATTCCCAGGGAACCTGCTTATTCAATACCTCTGTTAATTTTGAATTTCCTACTACATCAATATCAGACCAGATACCACTTCCCGGTTCAGGGGCAACCACCACCATACTTGGATCAAGTCTCTCATCTTTTTCCAATGCAGAAATAACAGTTCTCCTCCACCCTGTTGTCATCGCCTCACCGCCAGGAGGAGTAGGCCCTCCCAGAAAAACTCCCAGCTTAGGAAAAACGGTTTGGTGTTGCCGGGCATACAAGACTCTGATTTTCTCTCTTTCCATATACTAGTAGCTTCTTTGTGGCTTATCTGATTTTTCTATTCTCCTATGCTTTTTCTCATATCCTCTAGTTCCTTCTCAAAACCTCCTGACAAAATCGGGAAGCGACACCATGTCTTGGGATCAAGACTATGATCATCCACATGGAATCCGGGAGCATATCGTTCACGTTTCCATTGATTACGGCTCCACAACCGGAAAAATCGTTCAATAGACTTGATAATTACCTCCTCTGCATAGATACCCTCAAACTTGTATTTCATCAATGGCAATATATCCTTAGGCATCTTCTTATCACGTATGGCAGCATCTTCAATAGCATCCAGTAAGGCATATGGCATCAGATCTTCCTCATCTGTCTGCTTTTTATCCTGAGGACGTAATTCAGCAGTAGGTTGCAGACTATTCACTGCTTTCAGTCCAGCAAAACGAATCCGTCCTTCCAATCCATCGGTTTCCAGCCAACGCAGCCATTGACGAATAAAATGCTTGTTGATACCAGCAATCGGACTGATGCTACCTGCAGTATCCCCATCCATAGTGGCATAGCCAACAGCAGCCTCAGAACGGTTGCTGGTAGAGAGTAACAACGCGTTTTTCACATTGGCTAGTAACCAAATACTTGGAGCCCGTACCCGTGCCTGGATATTTTGCAAAGGAACATCATCTGTCTCCCAGGAAAGTTTACGACCCAAGCCACCTTCTATTAAAGTACGGTATTCTTTTACCAATGTGTCAATGCTAATCTCAAAGTATTCAACGTCCAGATCTTTTGCCAGTGTTTCAGCCGAGTTACGTGTATCATCCGAACTGTTTTCTGTTGCCTGGTAAACACAGGTAATCAATGTGGCAGCTACATCTGCTTCTGTCTGACAACTTTGAATATCTTTCTGATAGAACAGCTTTTTCTTTAAACCCTCCAAACCTATTTCTTCTATACAAAGTTTAATTGCCAATCGACATAAAGAAGCAATAGCAGAGGAATCAGCACCACCACTCAGAGAAATCACCCAACCATTGGAATGACTCTTACGGAGGTAGTCAAATAAGGCCAATGCAATACAACGGGCAAATTCTTCTTCTTTGGTATATTGACTTTTTTCCCAGCTCTCTAATTCATAACTGTAGGGTTCATAGGCAGCTTTGTACCATATAAAAGGCACTTTAACAATCCCAAAATCATTTTTAATTAGTGGAACACGGTTCTGTACCTGTGACAGTCGGGTATTGTCTACATCAATAACTGCAGATACCAGAAGAAAATCTTTATAGCTAAACCGACTTCCGGAAGCCAGTCCTACAGCAGAAGAGGTGATAAAGGCATCTCCATCAAAGATGGCACGCCCGGATTCATTTCCCAATAGATTCACATACAAATAGGTGGCCCCAAATGCACGAGAAGCATCCATAACAAACCGCTCCCGTAAAAATGACTTTCCAAACTCAAAGTGGCTGGCACTAGGATTGAGAATAATATCAACGCCACGTAAATACAATTCACGTCCCGGACGATGGGCAATCCATGCATCTTCACATATCTCATAACCAACCCGGATACCTTGCACTTCAAAAATCAGGTCTCCGGCTGGGTATTCCTGACCATTGATTTCAATAGAAGTAACAACTCCAGCTTCCCAGGCATGAAACCAGCGTGGCTCATAATAGATGCTATTGCCAGGAAGATTTTTCTTACATACAAATCCCTGAATCTTCTTATCTGCAATAAAACATGCTGTATTATACAAACGATGATTATAACGAACAGGTAATCCAACTGAGACCATAATTCCTTCACTCGCATCTGCAATAAGTTGAAGCATTTCACCTGCTGTTTGTGTAACTCCGGGTGCATAAAACATATCTTCACATCCATATCCGGATATACTCAATTCCGGAAAACACAACAAACTTATATTTTGCTTCTTGGCTTCTGCTATCGCATCCAGATGATGTTGCACATTACGTTTCCAGTCCAAAGGAGTCTGGTTTACAACTGCCGCTGCAATTTTAAGAGGATTCATATCTGTTACTGTGTTTAAGTATGTTGTACTACGAAAGAATAGACTACTCTATACTCCCGCATTTATTTCTTTTCTTCAGGATAAAATTCACTTACTAGCTTCTTTTTCTTTTTTTCAATCCACTTTCCTTTTATCAGCTTTCCGTCTATAATATAACAATATTCGGTTCCATCTTCTTTTGTATGTGTACAGTCTTCTTCATATCGGGCAATCAATATAAGTTTGCCATTGATATACTGGTAGGTATCACGTCCATGATCACAACAACTTCCCCTCCAGGAGCTATGAATAGTTTTCGTTTTTGTATCAAACTCTGGACTGGTAATTTCAGAAAGAGCCAGATCAAACTCAAACAATTTGGTTTTCGGATTGTATACATAAATATTGTGAGGGATATTCGGCCCCGCAGGTAGAAACATCATAATATGAATATCCGGATACCCATCAAAATTACAGTCCTGCACCTGTATACAATTATTGACAGGACTAGTAGGTGTAGCCCCTAATCGATCTATAACCTGTAAAGTAGTATCTGTTTTTATTGATCTTACACGAATAGCTTGTGCTACGGCAGATTCTAAATCGTTTTCAGTTGTATCACTCCATGCAACATCAAATGCATACGCATCTGTATGCTGTTGTTGTTTAATCCAAACGCCAGATTGTAATTCTTCTTTCGAAAGCCATCCATGTGTAATCGTAGCATTTACAGAAACCTGCTCAACCTCATACCAGTTAGTTGCTTCCTGCAATACTGCTACATATTCTCCTCCATATATCGAGTTCATTTTTCGACTAGCTACATCTGGATTCTGATAGAGTGAGATACTGTCTACATTGATTTTTTGGATATCAATATAAGGCCTGGCATTTCCTAAAAAAAAAGGGCTCATAGGATAAATCACTGTTTGATAACGGGTAGTAATAACCGGAAAAACAGTTTTATCCATATGTAAACTATCTGTCTGTACTCTAGGAGTCCCTGCAAGAAAAAATTGTTCAGAATAGATCCGAAAGTAATAGCCAGCATACATCTGAATACTCCTAAAATCATATCCACTGCTTAGATCACCTCCCCATACAGTTGTGTCCATTACAGTTTGGTATTGTCCTGCATGCGCTTCAAGTTTGGGTGCATAACCATATACAGTTCCGTTATAAGGCTCTGGATTTTTAGCCAGGAACAGAAACTTTACAGTTTTAGCAGAGGTATCCACAGACACAACTGCATACTTTATCTGTAGTTTTTCATCCAGATAAGGTTCAGCTTTTGTGTTCGTATGATAACTCTCACCACTATACTGGGGAATCGGATAGGGAAATGGATAGGAAGGCTTTATCTCATAGATTCCTGCTTTTGGAACCTGTGCTGTCAGTAGAACAGAAGTCCAGAATAACAGAATAAGATATGTTATTATGTATCTTTTCAAGTAACTGATATAGCTGATTATACAATACTATCTTCACAAAGTCTTCATCACTATAGTTAATGTTTTTCTATCTCTTGTCTGAATAACGATGCAATAGACTTAACCCGAAGGAAGTCCCCCTGTAGTCGAACTGCATTCGGATGGCTATCTGTGCTCACAACACATTCGAACAAACCACTTGCTTTAATTTTTTCTAAACCATCTTTACTAAAAAGGCCATGTGTGGTTACAGCAGCAATTTTAGTAGCTCCTGCTTCTTTATATGCTCTGGCCGCATTAATTAAAGAACCACCTGTCCGAATCATATCATCATAGATGATTACATACTTATCTCTTACATCCGCGCTAATAGAGGTAATTTGTGTTTCATCTCCACTAATCCGTCTCTTAAACACAAATGCTCCATTCACATTCATATCGTTAGCCAGAGACTCTACCCACTTGGCTCTACCTGCATCTGTAGATGCCAGTACAAAATCGTTTCCGGCAATTTCCCGGCAAGCTTCCATTATAGTAGGCTTTGCATACAGATGCACAGGCCTTGTTTTTCCTTCGAAATAATACGGTACTCCTTCAGTATGAAGATCCAGAAGAAACACCCGATTCCCCATCGAACTTGCAGGAATCTTGGATAGTAAAAAAGCTCTTGTCTTGGCAGTTACTACCTCACCTTTCTTAACAGATCGTTCCATGGTAGCGTACCCAAAATAAGGAATCATTAGCAATAATGACTCTGCTCCCATAGATACAAGTGAATAAGCCAGATCAAAAAGTTCCAGTGTATCTGCATCAGAAATAGTACCACCAATCAGCACAACCTCCCGGCAATCCACACTGGTAAGAATGCGTTGATATCGTTCTCCATCCGGAAAATTCTTTACTTCCACCTCACCACACTCAAAACCGGTGGTATGACATAGTTCTTTCTGTAAATACTGATATGCCTGAGTACTAAAGATGATCTTATTCACGTGTATTGGGTAGCCTGTTTAATTTTTTACTTTCCGTTAAATTTCCGCAATTTCAGAATCAGATCTGTTTTGAAATCATACAAACCTTTTTCCAATCCTACAGGATATAAGTGAGGGTTTACAAAACGTCTGATACTTTCATGAAATCCGCTTAGTTGATCTTCTACACGTTTCTTTACATCCTGTATCTCGGGAAGATTATATACAAGTTTTCCTTCCCGGAATACAGGCACCAGCAGATCTTCATGAGGAGTTGCGTTATCCAATTTACGTCTCTTGGTATAATCCATAGGGTCAATCATGATTTCTTCCTCTTTCTTCTGGAAACCTTCTGTGTTATAAATCATATCCGCTATAAAACCATTGGCATTCCGATAACGTCTTACCTGCTGGATACCGGGAGTAGAAATCTTTATGGTTTGCTCAGATAACTTGATTTTATATTCCCATTCGTCATCTTTATCATTTCTCATCGCTGCCAGCTTATACACTCCCCCTAGGGCTGGTTGATCATAAGCTGTTACCAGTTTGGTCCCTACGCCCCAGACATTAATAGTAGCTCCCTGATCTTTCAAACTCTGAATGATATTTTCATCCAGATCATTGCTGGCAACAATAGCCGCATCTTTGAATCCGGCTGCATCCAACAACTTACGGGCTTCAATACTAAAATAAGCTAAGTCACCAGAATCGAGCCGTATCCCTCCTAATTTATAACCTTTTGCTTCCAGCTTTTTACCTGTTTCAATGGCTTTCTTAACACCTTCTAAGGTGTCAAATGTATCTACCAGGAAAATACAGTTATTGGGTAATACTTCTGCATAGGTCTCAAATGCTTCTTCTTCAGAGTCAAATGACATAACCCAGCTATGTGCATGAGTACCTTTTACAGGAATACCAAACAAACGACCTGCTAGTACATTGGAAGTAGCATCAGCCCCGCCTATATAAGCAGCCCGGCTTGCAGTCACTCCACCATCCATCCCCTGAGCTCTCCGTAAACCAAATTCCAGTACGGGTTCACCTTTAGTTACCTGTTTGATACGAGCAGCCTTGGTTGCTATCAGGGATTGAAAATTGATCAGATTCAATAAAGGCGTTTCCAGAATCTGGCATTGCAAAATTGGTCCACGTACACGTAGGAGTGGCTCCTGAGGAAATACTACTGTGCCTTCAGGAATAGCATCTACTTCACCAGTGAATCGTAATTCTTGTAGATAATCTAAAAAAGCAGCCTCAAACAAAGGCTGTCCATCACTACCCGTCAGCGTTCTTAAATAGGCTGTATCTTCTTCGGAAAAACGAAAGTTCTCAATAAAATCAATGGCTTGCTCCAAACCTGCAGCTACTGTATAACCTCCACCAAATGGGTTTTTGCGAAAAAACAGATTGAATACAGATTCTTTCTCGGCTGTTCCTGATTTCCAGTATCCATAAGCCATTGTAAGTTGATACAAGTCTGTAAGTAAACTTAACGACTGACCGTATAATTGCAGATGTTTATTCACGTGGCAGAATTAAATTGGTGATTAAATCACTTGTTAGTGTAAATATTACTCTAAGATAATTTCATTTGGTTTTATTTTCCAAATAAAGCAGCAAATAATTTTTATCACTTTTATTATCTTGTTTATTGCTATGCTTTGATTTCCCGGAGTACAGCTCCTATGATACGTTTCCAGAGAGGGTATTTTTTTACATGTTCATTCACACTCACAATTTTCAACGCACCTGTTCCTGTCTCACCTGATTTCAAATGAATAGGTCTTTTCTCCAGATCGTCAAACCATGTATACCGAGTTTCTTTTCCAAATATATAATCTACATCTTCATCCGTAATCTGATTCAGAAATGGCATAATGCCAGTCAGAGCAGCCAACGAAACACTTCCTTTTTTTATTTCACGATTCCAGTGTGAAGACCCTGTACGACGATGCAGATAATGTGTATCAGCCAGTTTTACCAGTTTGCATCCTACTCCCAGCTGACGTATGGTAAAAGTCCAGGAATCAAGGGTTTGATTGATTAATGTGGGTTCAAAATAACGACCAGCTTTGAGCCAACTTTGTTTTGTATATAAATAGTTACCACTCTGGCCAATAAAGTAATTTACACTTAATGCATCTGCCAGTTTATATACGCCAGACTTAAACACTGTTTTATATACCAGCTTTTTACTTCCATCTTCTCCATCCTTGAAAAAATGGATTTCTCCAAAAGCAGCAGCATCTGCCTGATTATCCAGCATGTACTTTTTAAGTTTAGACACACTTCCTGGAACCAAAACATTGTCGGCATCTACACAAAATATAAGTTCATGCTTTGCTTGTTCAATGGCAGTATTGCGACCAGCTGCAGCTGTCCCTTTATTTACATGATGGAAAAACAATCGTATGGAAGGATATTTTGTTGCAAGTTCTTTTAATACTCGAACTGTAGAGTCAGTAGAAAGATCATCTACAATAAGAATCTCATCTCCTTCTTCAAAGTTCTGATCAAAAATAGATTCAACGGTTTCGACTATCGTATCCTGGCAGTTATAGGCAGGAATAACAAAGCTGATATTCATATATAGGTAAGACTGTTTTACAAAAATTGCTGTAAAAGTGGGGATTGCCCCTGAATAAACAAAGCCCCGAAAATATTTTCGGGGCTTTGGTAGTTAAATAGTATAGTCGGATAAATCTTATGTATACTCAATTTATGGTTTAAAGTCTTATATCACTTACGAAAAGCGCCTTCTATTTACCCCCGCCAGGGCAATTTCTCTGCAAAAACTGTGTGTACAAAGTAACCAAGTGCCTTCCAGTTCCCTCTCCTTCATAAATGCCATGTGTCCGGTTAGGATAAGGCATAACTTGAAACTGTTTATTGTGTTTGATCAACTCATTGATCAGCAATTCCGCATTTTGATAATGAACATTGTCATCACCTGTACCATGTATATACAGAAGATTTCCCTGAAGATTTTTAGCATAAAAGATAGGAGATCCTTTTATAAAATCATCCTGATTTTCTTGTGGAAGTCCCATATAGCGTTCCTGGTAAATATTATCATAGGAAAGCTGATTAGCAACAGCCGCAACAGCAATACCCGTTTTAAATATTTCAGGATATTGAAACAAAAGGTTTAAGGTAGATGATCCTCCGCCACTCCATCCCCAGACAGCTACACGTGCAGGATCAACATAGGGCAACTGGAGAATTTTCTTGGCAGCCATAGCCTGATCCTTAATATTTATACGACCAATTTGTCGATAAATTGCTTTACGCCACTGACGTCCTTTAGGGGCAGGTGTTCCTCTGTTATCAAAAGAGATATAGATATAGCCATCATTAGCCATATTGCCTCCATATAAAAAATTCCGCTGACGCCCCCAAACATCAGTAACTGTTTGAGATGCAGGTTCACCATATACATGAAAAACAATAGGATATTTTTTGCTGGCATCAAAGTTTGCTGGTTTTACCATCCATCCATCCAGCTCTACACCTTCTTCTGTAGTGACTTTGATAAATTCAATATTAGAAGCTTTTTTTGCATCAGCAGAAATTTTTTTGGTAATATCCGCAGAAGCGTCTAAAGGCTTGTGAGTTGGTAAAGAAATCCATTCCTGGGCAGGACGAGTATAATAGTTTGAAAACTGATGAAATGCATATTTCCCATTGGGAGAGATTTCATATTCATGAGTTCCCTCTTCGATAGCTGGCGATACCCGTTGCGCTTGCCCTTTACCTGTAATATTTACTTTGTACAAGTATTGCTGAGTTGCATTCTTAGGAGAGGCCATAAAGTAAATCACACCAGTTTTTTCATCAATCTGTTTTATTTGAATCACATCATAGTTACCAGCAGTGATCAAAGATTCTTTTTTACCATCTCTGGATATTCGATATATATGTCTCCAGCCATCTTTCTCACTTACCCATATAAATTCTTTTCCACTATTAATCCATTCCCAGCCACTAGGATCATCATCATTCCAGCGAGATTTTATATCAATCCAGGCCTCATCTGTCTCACTATAAATAGTAGAAGCAGTTCCAGTATGTACATTACAGTAAATTAGTTTACTGGCATTCTGCTTGCGATTTAACTGTTGTAAGATAACTTCAGAAGCACCAGCCCATTCCATACGCGGAATATAATGTTGCCGGGAATCGCCAGGTACTGCCATCCATGTAGTCTTACCAGAAGAAACCTCTACCACTCCAATCCGGCAAGCAGAAGGCATTTCTCCAACCTTGGGATATTCAACAGGGATTACCTGTGAATAAATGGAATCCGTTGTGTTAAGCATGTAATAATCCCGGATTGTGTTGGCATCAATCTGCCAGAAAGCAATCCTTTGTCCGTCCGGGCTCCAACGAAAACCATCTCTGCAACCAAATTCTTCTTCATACACCCAGTCAAATGTTCCATTAATCAGTTTACGTGTCCCATTAGTAGATGTCAGAGCTGAACTCTTTCCTGTAGCAATATCCTCTGCATATACATTGTGTTCACTTACATAGGCAACTTTGCTTCCATCAGGTGAAAACTTGGCAAACATCAAAGAAGACTGAGGACGATCTTTTCCAATCTGAGTGAGTTGCTTTGATTTCAGATCCATTATCCAATAATCACCACGTGTTTCATAACGCCATACACGTCTTGTATTGGTAAAAATCAAGGCTTTCTGCCCATCTTCTGATAATGTGAAGCTTTTTACAGCAAGTGGTACAGTCATACCTGCTGGAACCAATTGTTCTTTAGTTACCAATACAGTTTGTCCACCTGTAGCCAGATTGGTTAAACTTATCTGTGAATCTTCATAATCATAATAGCCATTCCCATCTTTAGACCATTGCAGCGACTGTCCTACCTGCCCCTGAATTTGAATAACTGAGAAAAAAAGAAATAGAAACAAACCTACACTTCTTCGAAAAAGAATCATATACAGCAATAAAAGTTGAAAGTTGATGAAAAGTATACTGGTGCGTAAATTACGAATAAACCTATAATAACAAGATGATGAAATGTGGAAGGGCTAGTTTATGGAAGTTTGAATATGTCTTGCAAACGCCTCTACGTTTACGTTTATTTCTGCAGGTTAATTTTCTGCATTACACTAAACACGGTATCAATTTTCCATTCAAGCAACTGCTCTCTAAAATGATGATTGAGCATTTTATCTATTGAGTTTCGCTCCTTACGAGAAAAGAACTTTACTTTATATGAATTTGTCCTGACCCCATTAGCTTGACGATATACCAGCAAATGCTGCTTTTTGGGTGTTATTAAGGTATCTGCATCTTGCTGAATACGTTCAATACGTTTCTTATTGTTACCAAACAAAACTTCAAAAATATTCAGGTCCAGATACAGGTCTGCAGGTCCATTCATAGTATAGGAGCCACTTAGTTTAAATTCAGATATATTATTATCCAGCTTTACTCCAGGAGTAAAGAATTTGTCTTTGCTAAAAAGAAAATGTGCATGGACATCATTAAAGTACATATGCTCTGTTTTTTTCTTTTTCACAAAACGCAAAGCCTGTTGAAGAGGCTCTACATTGATTAATTCCATATTGCGAATCAATGCACTGGAATAGAGAGTAGTTTGAGATAAACGGGGAGCAAAAGAATTATCCAATTTGGTATGAACAGACAAATTACAATCAACGTCTCCCCGTATATTATGACTATGAAGCAAATCTAGATTTAATTCATCTGCAGCCTTAAATAAACTATACAGATTTATCCGTTGCAGCTTTGCCCGCAAATGCACAGGCACTTCTTTGACTCTGTTACTCCAGTTAATAGTTCCCTGTAGGGCTATTTTCCCATCAAATGCCTTAATTCCAAAATCATCAACAATGGCATGAGTTCGGTATATACGTGTTTTAAAAGCTAACTCATATCCATTCAACTGATAATAGTGCAATCTGTCAGATTCTACTTCAAGGTCCACCTGATAGTTTGTTGGAAATATAACCCATGGTTGATAGATGGAATGAGATTTTACTGACGATATATTCTTCTCAGCCTTACCAGAAATACGGCGTGGTAGTAAATGTCCAATTGCAGCAATCTGTTTCATCAACTTTTCAAGGTTCAGGTAGTTATATGTTAACTTAAGAGAAAAAAGAGGATCTAAAATCTGAATTGAGTTTGTTGGTTGTGATAGTAAACGAAATCGTCCACTTCCAGATGCTTTTCCATTCAAAGTTGTTTCAAATTTCAGGTCTGATATATTCACATACTCATTTTTCTTTTGAATCTGCATCATAAGCTTTTGAATATTCTCTTCTCCTGGTAAGCGTAATTGGCTAACAGACAGAGTTACTCCAATATCTGCCCCTTGAATTAATGCTTGCAGATAAGGTGATAGCTCTTTATTTACAGAAGGATTATAAGGTAAAGAAGAAAGAAAGTTTTTCTTATTGGATAATCTTTGTCCGATTGCACTTTTCAAATCAAGGTCATCAATTTGAATAATTCCTTTTAAGTTGCTTTGGTTAAGCTTGTTTAAATCATTTGGTAAATAAAGCTTTCCCTCAAATTTTCCTTTCCTCCAACTACCGGCCAGATGGGTGAAGTTTAAGGTAGTTTCTGTACTTTGTAAATGTGAGTTAAGATTATGTATGGTATCATTTCCGACTAACAATTCATTACACTGAACCTTTATATCTGTCTGAATAAATGGAGGAAGCAGAGTTGTATGTTGTATCAGGTTAGTGATAGACGAATGAGCAGTATGTACAAGAGTTTTCTTTTTATGGGGTAAGGCCAAAGATGATGCAACAAATAATCCCTGAAACCATTCTGTATTAACTTGTCTGGCATTTACTATGGCCACTACATTAACGACAGGATGAAACCCAACTATGTATGCTAAAAGATTTTGTATTGTTCCAGAAACTGAAACAGGTTGATTATTAATACGACCGTGCAAGTTCTGTATTTGTAATAAATTATTGGCAAACTGCATATCAGCATTTACATGAGTTGCCTGAAAAGTATTATGTCCAACCCAAGAACCATTTTGGATCGTCAAAGTACCATTCCATTTAAGTTTTTTTGAAAAATAACCAGCTATTGGAGAATGAAGAGGTCCTTCCAGAGCCATATTACCTCTAATACTACCTTGGTAAGAAGATGGATTGGGTATATCAGCAATTGTAGCCAGCACAGGAATAGCAAGGTGTCCCTGTACTGCTAATTTGATAGATGGATAGTCAAAATTTGTTACCTGTAAATTACCCTCTAGTGTATTAGAATCCGTTTGACAACGAAATGAAGAAATTCGAATATAGCTGGTACGAGGTGTTTGATCTTTTCCATTATCAAGTTCACCTCTCAGATCTATATGTTTCAGCTTAACAAGGCTTTTTGACCAGGCTATATTTCCATCTGTAACCACAAAGGCTAAATGTGTATGCGGACGTAAAGTAGGGCTACTATTTCCGGTAATGGAGTAGTGAAATTTCACCTTGCTGTTGCTGGATACCTGAGCAAGATAAGGTTTAAGTTTACCAGGTAACGCTTCATTCAGTAATTCTGTTAATCCTAGCTGACCCTGCAAATCTATAGCAAGTGAAACACCTTGTTTACTGCGCTTATGAGTCCCCATTATCGAGATTGTATCCTGATGCACCTGTATAGCACTCTTATATAGAGTGCCCTTTTTTTCTTTTACATTGTATACATAGTGAGCTGTAGCTGTAAATGGCCATCCCTGAAAAAGTGTTATACTCTGATTCTTTATATATTCTGATTCTCCCTGAAATGTGCCTTTTACTAATAGACTATCACCTGCATAATTTGCAGATAAAGAGGCGTTTTTAACAAGAACAGAGAATGCACTTTGCTTATATTTATTCAGTGTGCGCACTTGCACATCTGAGATCTCAATTTGAGGAAATTCAAATCGAGCGGGGGTGGCAATAACTGATCCGGAGGCTTTACGCTTTTTGAAACGAAATCCCGTTTTATGTCCTACTGAATCAATCTCCTGATAAAAACGGATTCCTTTTAGTTGAATATTCCGGAGGGGAATTGTATCTCTCTTAATATCCTGTAGATTAACTGTAAATTTTGCCTGCTTAACTCCCAGTACCTGTAATGGAACAGAAAATGTTGTATCAACTACAGATAATTGTTCAAAAGTAAAAGTCACATGTGGAAAATGAGAAAATAATGAAATACGAGTAGTGAAGTGCTGCAGACGCAGGTCCGAATACAAAGCAAACTGTTTCCTTAAATAGGAAGCAGCTCTTTCTTCATAAAAGCGAGGTAATGTCCATAATAGAGCAGCAAGGATAGTTGTCAGAATTAACAGACAGTAAAAAAATATCCGAAAACCTTTGGCAACTGTCATAAAGATTCCTGTGATAGAGTATCCGCTTCAGGAAGCAATATCATTTAATAAAAATGAAACATACATTTTATATTCAGTATTTAGTGTCCTTTATTCATACTATGGAAACACGTACATACAGAAGCCTTTGATATTTATAACGTATTACTTATACATAAAGATACAAATCACTCTCCTACCTTTTGATTAATCCTAATAATGAAAAATAGGTAATTTGACTAATGAACATAAAAAAGGATTATCTCTCAATTGATATTTATCATATGTTGTGAGATAATCCTTTTTATTTATTACCAATGGGAAAAGATTAATTCTTTTTATTCAATATACTCTTTAATTCATTGAGTTTAAGCAATGCTTCAATAGGTGTCAGTGTATTTACATCCACCTTTTCCAATGTATCTGCTACTCGTTGTAATGTAGGATCAGCTTCAAATAAAGTAAACTGGACATTATTTTTAGGTACTTCCCGAACACGCTCTTCAGCCTGTTGACGAATTTTGTCTGTCTCCAGATGATGCATGATTTCATTAGCCCGTAACACTACATTTTGAGGCATACCCGCCATCTGAGCCACATGAATACCAAAACTGTGTTCACTACCTCCTTCTTTCAATTTACGCAGGAAGACTACTTTATTCCCAACCTCTTTTACGGATACGTTGTAATTTCTTATACGTGGAAAATCCTCAGCCAGTTGGTTGAGTTCATGATAATGGGTTGCAAACAGCGTTTTAGCCTTATACTTAGGATGGTTATGCAAATACTCTACAATAGACCACGCAATGGATATACCATCATATGTACTTGTACCGCGTCCAATCTCATCCATCAATACCAAACTTCTTTCACTAAGGTTATTCAGAATACTGGCTGTTTCTGTCATTTCTACCATAAACGTAGATTCACCACGAGACAAATTATCAGAAGCCCCAACCCGTGTAAATACTTTGTCTACAAGACCAATAGTTGCTTCTTCTGCAGGAACAAAACTTCCCATCTGAGCCATTAATACAATCAAGGCAGTCTGACGTAGTAAAGCAGACTTACCTGCCATATTAGGACCGGTAATTACAATAATTTGTTGTGTTTCGTCATTAAGCAGTATGCTGTTAGGTACATAACTTTCTCCTAAGGGTAGTTGCTGCTCAATAACAGGATGACGTCCTTCTTTGATATTTACTTCTTTATTATCACGTATCTGTGGTCGTACATAACGGTTCTTTATAGCTACACGTGCAAACGAAAGTAAACAATCCAGCATAGCCAATCCAAATGCATTTTGTTGGATCTGAGCAGTATACTCACTGGCAGCCAACACCAGTTCATTAAACAATTGTTGCTCAATCTGAAAAATCTGGTCTTCTGCATTCAGAATCTTCTCTTCATATACTTTGAGTTCTTCTGTTATGTAGCGTTCTGCATTGACAAGTGTTTGTTTACGCAACCAAGTGTTTGGCACTTTATGCTTATGGGCATTACTTACCTCCAGATAATAGCCAAATACTTTATTATAGGATACTTTCAGCGAAGTAATACCTGTAGCTGCAATTTCCCGTTGCTGAATCTGCAACAGGTAATCTTTTCCTGAGAAGGCTAACTTGTGTAATTCATCCAATTCGGCATTTACACCTTCTTTTAACATACCACCCTGATTCGTAATAGCAGGAGCATCTTCACGCAATTCTTTTTCAAGTCGTTCTACCAATGGCAAACAAGGATGCAGCCTGTCAGCCAAACGTTTTAGCTGAGGTAGTTCGCTGTTAGCTAGCCAATCTTTAATAGGGCTAATCTGAGTAAGAGATTTCTTTAACTGACATAGATCGCGTGGATTTGCCCTTCGAACAGCTACACGGGAAATAAGCCGTTCGATATCACCTACGGCTTTCATATGTTTCAATATCTCTTCCTGCAAGTCTTCATTCTGTACAAATTCACTCACTACTTCCAGACGTTCTTCTATCAGTTTCTTTTCTTTCAAAGGTAATACCAGCCATTTACGCATTAACCGGCTCCCCATAGGAGTAACCGTCTGGTCTAATACCTGAATTAAGGGTACTCCTCCCTCCTGCTGTGGATGTACAAGTTCCAGATTCCGGATTGTAAACTTATCAAGCCATACATATCGTTCTTCATCCAGACGGGCTATATGGGCAATGTGTTTAAGATTTTTATGTTCTGCTTCTGCCAGATAATGAAGTACACTTCCTGCCGCAACAATCCCTTCTGAAAGATTCTCAATTCCAAATCCTTTCAGTGAGGTTGTCTTGAAATGTTGTGTCAGTGTATTATATCCATGATCATGTGTAAATACCCAATCCTCCAGCGCATAGGTAATATATTTATCTCCGAATGCCTCAAAAAACTGGTTCTTCTGTGGCTTACAATAAAGAATCTCAGCAGGTAAGAATCCTTGTAGTAATTTTTCGATGTAATTCAGATCCCCTTGAGTGGTAAAGAACTCTCCGGTTGAAGCATCCAGAAAAGCTACACCAACTGCATCTTTAGCAAAGTAAACTGCGGATAGATAGTTGTTGCGTTTTGTATCCAACACATTATCGCTAAAAGCTACACCAGGAGTTACCAACTCCGTTACACCACGTTTTACGAGCCCCTTGGCATATTTTGGATCCTCTAACTGATCACAGATAGCTACCCGCTGTCCTGCCCGTACCAGTTTTGCCAGATAACCTTCCAAGGCATGATGAGGAAATCCAGCCAGTGGTACTTCCGAAGCTGCGCCATTCGATCTTTTTGTAAGAACAATATCTAAAATCTTACTTGTTTTAATGGCATCATCGCCAAATGTCTCATAAAAATCCCCCACTCTGAATAATAGCAATGCTCCCGGATATTTTACCTTAAACTGGTTATATTGCTTCATCAGAGGTGTTTCTTCTGTCTTCATATTATAGGTATAGTGATTACAAGTGCAGGAACAGCAAATGCTGTACGTAATTTTTATCGTTCCATTTGTATGCTTGAAATATTAAACAGAAACTTGCAGTCTAATTATTCTTTACTTGTATGCGTAAGCTTTCAATGGATGAGCTTAACCGACCTTCGGTTGAAGCCTTCAAAAATACAAAAAAAAATCCCTTCATCCTCCTTCTTGACAATGTTCGTAGTGCTCACAATGTGGGCTCAGCCTTTCGGACTGCGGATGCTTTTGCGGTTGAAAAGATCATGTTATGTGGAATCACTGCTACTCCTCCTAACCGGGAAATTGCAAAAACTGCATTAGGAGCAACCGAATCTATTGCATGGGAGTATTCTGAAACCAGTGAAGAAGCAGTGAAAAGATTAAGAGATGAAGGCTATCTTATTGTAATACTGGAACAAACCGAAGGAAGTATAAATCTAAATCACTTTACGATTTCCTCTGATAAAAAGTATTGCTTTGTTTTTGGAAATGAAGTCTTTGGGGTAGACGAGAAATTACTTCCATTGGCAGATGTCAGTGTTGAAATTCCGCAATTCGGTACCAAACATTCGTTAAATATCTCTGTCAGTGTTGGTATTGTGCTATGGGAGTGTTCTCGTCAGTTGTTATTCTAACACTACTTGACAGCAAGTTATAAGATCAAATAGAAGAAATAATATACCAATGAAGATAAAAATTACATAAATTAAGCACATTAGTTGATTAATATCATTTGCTTAACAAAGTCCTAATCAATAGATTTGCTTCGGTACATTTAGTAAAACAGCAAAGTCATTCTTCATTTAAAGCATATCCTTATGAAATCCAAGAAAGCTGGTAAAAAAGACATCGCAGCAAAAATTCTAGATAAAATTCAGGAAGTTGTAGCGGAAATCCACCCTAAAGTAGCCAAAGATATTAAAAAGTCTATTGAGAAAAGTGCAGTTAAGATAGCAAAGAAGGTTAGCAAAGGAGCGAAGAAAGTTAAGAAAGCAGAAAAGGCGGCAGAAGCTAAAATTAAAAAATCTTTTAAAGCAGCCCAAAAAGCTGCCGTCAAAGCAGAACCTAAAAAAGAAACAGTTACCAGTACACCTGCTGTGAAAACACCAGCTCCAACTGTAAAAGCAGAGAAACCTGCAACTGTAGCCCCTGTTGCAAAAGAGGTAAAAACAGAAAAGCCAGCTACTCCAGCCAAAGATAAACCAGCTCCGGTAACAGTTACGAAGGCTAAACCAACAACTCCTGCAAAAACAACTCCACCAAAGAATACGAAGCCATCAACAGATACAACAAAAACGGCTTAATAAGTACAAAGTCCAAAGCTCGCACCTGCGAGCTTTGGACTTTGTATAGGGTAAGTGATTATCCTTACCTGAACCAATTTAGTTAAAATGCTATTAGTTTTGTAAAGCCAATAGTATCTCCAATTTTTATCTTTTGTTATACAGATATGATACAACGTCCCTTCAACCTTCAAACCTGGATTGACGAAAATCGCCACCTTTTAAAGCCCCCTGTAGGGAATCAACAAGTATATAAAGCCAATGAAGACTTTATTGTAATGGTTGTTGGAGGTCCCAACTCCCGCAAAGACTTTCATGATGATGCCGGTGAAGAGCTTTTCTATCAACTGGAAGGAGAAATTACCTTAAAGATTGTTGAAAATGATCAGGTGGTAGATATTCCTTTAAAGGCTGGTGATATGTTTTTGCTGCCACCACATGTACCTCATTCACCCCGCCGTACAACAGGCTCTATTGGCTTAGTAGTGGAACGCTACCGCAAACCAGAAGAACTGGATGGATTTCTTTGGTTCTGTGAAAATTGCGGACATAAACTTTACGAAGAATATACTCCTGTCAGTGACATTGTTGGACAACTGCCCGTAATAATGGACCGGTTCTGGGCATCTTCAGAGTTACGTACCTGTAAACAATGTGGTACATTTATGGAGAAACCCAGTTAGTATCTGTTGTTATAAAAGATATCTTTCAGCTATCTATTTTAAATTCCTATGCAGGTTACAGCACATACTTCATCAATCTGGACAATTAACAATTTTTTATCTGCTCAGGAGTGTGATGATTTGATAGCACTCAGCGAAAAAACGGGATATGAGGAAGCACAAGTAAGCTTATCATCAGGATCACAGATGATGAAGTCTCTCCGAAACAATTATCGGCTTATATACACAGATGAGACTTTGGCTCAACAACTCTGGGAAAAGATAAAGAATTATGTCCCTGAGCAGATAGAAGATTCTCAGGCAATAGGCTTGAATGAGCAATTTCGTTTTTATCGTTATGAAAATGACCAACGTTTCAAACGACATATTGATGGACGTTTTCACAGAAATGCTCAGGAAGAAAGTCGTATCACATTTATGATTTATCTGAACGATAATTTTACCGGAGGAGAAACCGCATTTGACAATATATCTATTTTACCAGTTAAAGGGAAAGCTTTATGCTTTATCCATGAGCAAAAACATGAAGGCTCACCAGTGACATCAGGTATCAAATATGTATTACGCTCGGATGTCATGTACAAAAGAATATAAAATTACCCTTTCTCTATGATATCCAGTATTACATATGAAAATAGTCTTGAGTTTGCTCAAAAAATGGACACCTCAGATCCATTAAGGCAATTTCGCAACTATTTTCATATTCCCCTTATACACGATAAGGAAGCTATTTATTTATGTGGTAACTCTCTTGGCTTACAACCCAAAGCAGCCCGGAATATGATTGAACAGGAAATGCTTCACTGGCAAACTCTTGCAGTAGAAGGTCATTTTCTAGGCAAACAACCCTGGCTTACCTACCATAAACAATTTCGTCCTTTATTGAGTAATCTGACTGGTGCATTATCGCATGAAGTTGTAGCCATGAATAACCTGACTACGAATCTGCATCTGATGATGATATCATTCTATCAGCCTACTTCAGACAGATATCGCATTATTATGGAAGCAGGAGCATTCCCGTCTGATCAGTATGCCGTAGAATCACAGGTACGTTTTCATGGCTTCGATCCATCAGATGTAATTATAGAAATTAAACCAAGAGAAGGTGAACATACCCTCCGTACTGAAGATATCATTCAAGCTATAACCAATCCTGAAAACAAACCCGCATTGGTTTTATTTGGTGGCGTAAACTATTACACTGGACAGGTCTTTGACATGCAGGCTATCTCTAAAACAGCACATGAAGCTGGAGCCTATGTAGGATTTGATCTTGCACATGCTATTGGTAACGTCTCACTGCATTTACATGACTGGGGAGCCGACTTCGCGGTATGGTGCAGCTATAAATACCTAAACTCCAGCCCCGGTGGAATTTCTGGCGCCTTTGTACATGAACGACATGCCAATAATCCTGAATTACCCCGGCTGGCAGGATGGTGGGGATATGACGAAGCCACCAGATTTCAAATGAAAAAAGGATTTATTCCTCAACATGGGGCTGATGGCTGGCAATTAGCCAATGCACCTATCTTACTGATGGCTGTTCATCGTGCTTCATTAGATATCTTTCAGGAAGCAGGTCTGGAAAATTTAAGACAAAAAAGTATTCTGTTAACAGGCTATCTGGAATTTCTTATTCAGAACGATCCTATACTCAATCAAACATTACATATCATTACGCCATCTAATCCAGAAGAACGAGGTTGTCAGCTATCAATGCTAACTACCAAAAATGGCAAAGGCATTTTTGATAAGATTACAGAAGCTGGAGTGATTGGAGACTGGAGAGAACCAAATGTTATTCGTTTATCCCCTGTACCATTATATAATAGTTTCGAAGACATTTATCGGTGTGGCGAAATTTTAAGTAGGTGTGTACGGGAAATAACTACTATATAAGTGATTGGTCAAATACTATGCATTCCAATCAGTTCTATTATTTATCTAATTAAAAATCAAGTCATTGAAAAATATCACCATACTGGGAGCTGGCTTAGTAGGCTCTTTATTGGCAAGCTTATTGGCCAGAAGAGGACATCAGGTACAATTAATAGAAAAACGCCCCGACTTGCGAATTAAGAACTGGGAAGATGGACGTAGTATTAACCTGGCTATGAGTGAAAGAGGCTGGCAAGCCATGCGAGCCGTAGGTGTTGAAGAACAGGTAAAAGAATTTGCCATACCTATGTATGGTAGGATGATACATGATACTAAAGGAAACCTCGCTTTTCAGCCTTATGGAAAAGATAATCAATGTATTTACGCCATTTCTCGAAGCCTACTCAATCAAACCTTAATGAATGAAGCAGAAAAGCATGGAGTACAGCTTATATTTGAACACAAATGTACCTCCATCGACTTGCAAAAAAATACATTGGAAATAACCCGTATTACACCAAATAAAGCAGAATCAGAGGAAAAATCTACTCTTCAGCCTGACTTGATATTTGGATCGGACGGAGCTTTTTCCGCTGTACGATCAGCGATGATGAAAAGACCATTGTTTGACTACTCACAGGATTATATTGAACATGGGTATAAAGAGTTAACCATTCCACCTACTGCTGACGGCAACTGGGCAATAGAGCCAAATGCACTTCACATCTGGCCTCGTGGACATTTTATGCTTATTGCATTGCCTAATCCTGATAAAACATTTACATGTACATTATTTTTTCCATGGATAGGCAATCCATCTTTTGAACAGCTTCAAACAAAAGAACAACTGCTGCATTTCTTTGAAGAAACGTTTCCGGACATACTTCCTCTTATGCCGGATCTTGTTGAAGAATTTTTCAGCAATCCCACTTCTGCATTACTGACTGTTCGTTGTTTCCCATGGACTTACAAAGACAAAGTTGCTCTGATTGGAGATGCAGCACATGCCATCGTTCCGTTTTTTGGACAGGGAATGAATTGCGGTTTCGAAGATTGTGTTGTGTTGGATGAGATTATAGATCAATATGCTAATGACTGGAATACAATTTTGTCAGCTTATGAAAAATCACGTAAACCAAACTCAGATGCTATTGCGGAATTAGCTCTACAAAATTTTGTGGAGATGCGCGATAAGGTAGCAGATCCTCGTTTTCTACTTCGTAAAAAAATTGACGCTCATCTTAACCAGCTTTTTCCAGATCAGTGGATACCCTTATATACTATGATATCCTTTACTACTATCCCATATTCTGAGGCATTGGAAGTAGGAAAGCAACATGACGCTATTCTGAATAAAATTATGGAAATTGAGGGAATTGAGGACAAGTGGCAAACCATTGACTATCAATCGTTGTTGGGAACAGAATAAAAAAATAGGTTGTCCGAAACGAACAACCCATTCCCCTAACCAAACAAAAGTATATGAAGAAAACTTACTTTTTGCAAATGTATGTTGCCTGCATAACATTTCTGTTACTGTAATTTTAAATCTATATTATTTGTAAGATAATCATCCAGAAAGTAACCATTATGCAGGAAAAAACTTTTATTTCAGAAAAAAATTCAATACAGTATCAGATATAGGACTTTACCAGGATGTAGTAATATATGCCACATTATTGCTACAGAGAGAAACAACCAGCTTATATTCAATTTATTACATTATTATATAGAACAAGCACGCAATAGCAATATCCTAGAATAAATCTGAGTATTGTACTTCTTAACAAACTCCGATCAATAATCATGCCGCACATCTATAATCTGGCAACATGTTTAAAAGTTAACTTGGCAGAGTTATAGATAAATGAACTATCCACCAAAACTGATTTGTTAACAAAGAGTTAAATAGTATACACAAATCTATCAACCACAGCCAACAAAACCTTTACGCAATCCATACAATCACTTATGGATGAATTGTCATTAATTTTCATGTATGTTTCTCCTCTTAGATAACTTTGATTCCTTTACCTATAACCTTGCAGATTATCTATTGCAATGTAGAGCTGAATATCATATTGTGCGAAATAATGTATCATTAGAGGAGATTATTCGACACGATTATGAAGGTATAGTTTTGTCTCCTGGCCCTGAGACCCCTCAAAAAGCAGGCAATCTCCTTCACGTTATAGATTATTATATATCTAGAAAACCAATCTTAGGAATTTGTCTGGGTCATCAGGCGTTGGGACAATACTTTGGAGCAAAGTTAGTCAGAGCGGAACAACCCATGCATGGAAAACTTTCGTATATACAGTGTGATCCTGAAGATAAGTTATTTACAGGATTACCTGATTATTTGTCTGTTGTAAGATACCACTCTTTAATCCTATCAGATTTACCGGAGGCATTGGAATTGTTGGCATGGACAGAAATGAATGAACCGATGGCATTTAAACACAAATCACTGCCAATCAGAGGCATACAATTTCATCCGGAAGCAGCACTTACCGAATATGGGTTGCAAATGATAAATAATTGGGTAAACTTTGTCCGGAATTATTGAAATATTGTCGTTTTACGCTATTTTGCGCCAAACATTGAAAGGCAAATTGCGCAAAGTTTTTGTTTATATGTAACTATTTTTATATACTCAATTTGTCATTCATACATGATAGAATTAACGAACTGTTAACAACTGACTTATGAATTTTACCATTAAAGAATCAGCAGGATACCAGTATATTGATGAAGGCCAGGGAGAAGTACTGCTATTATTACATGGTCTTTTTGGAGCTTTAAGTAACTGGGAAGGAGTAATTAACGGATTTTCATCCAATTATCGGGTGGTTATTCCTCTAATGCCTATTTATGAGATGCCCTATAAAGAAGCTAGTGTTGATGGGTTATCAGAATTCATTGAAGGATTTATTGCCCATAAAGATTTACACGACTTAACCTTGTTAGGGAATTCATTGGGAGGACATATCGGATTGGTATATACATTGAATAACCCTCATAATGTAAAACGACTTGTGTTAACAGGTAGTTCAGGATTATTTGAAAACTCTATGGGAGGTTCTTTTCCCAAAAGAGGAAGTTATGATTATATCAGAGAAAGAGTTGGATATACTTTCTATGATCCAAATACAGCCACAAAAGAGTTGGTCGACGAAGTATTTGAGATAACAAACAGCATATCCAAATGTATGAATATTGTAGCTATTGCCAAGTCAGCGCAACGCCACAATATGGCAGAAGAAATACCCAAGATCACCGTACCAACTTTATTAGTGTGGGGCTTAAATGATACTATTACTCCTCCACATGTAGCACACGAATTCAACAGGTTAATGCCTAACTCTGAATTACGTTTTATTGATAAGTGTTGCCATGCACCTATGATGGAACAACCCTATCTGTTTAACAGGATACTTACGGAATGGCTAACTGTCGAAAAAAATGTTGAAAAAGTGCTTCACTGATAACTAGAAGATTATATACCTGCGGCAAGGTTTTTGAGACATAATTCTATATCTTAACAAGTAAGATAAGCAGCACTGCAATCTGGTTACATAAAGGATTTGGATATGTTTTTAGTAACAAATCCAGAAAATATTACGAATGAATTTTATCAGTGATAAACAACAGGAAATCAAGTAATTATTTAGTTAAGATTGTTAAAGATTAATTCTTTGATCATGCTCGCTTATCCGATAGATATTACGCCTAAAACTATGATAGCCGAAGAGTTTCTCAACCGAATGATTCCCCTTTTAAAACCTACAGACTCTGCAACATTTGCGTTGGATTGGATGCAGGAGCTTCATTTGTTTCAATTGCCTGTAGTAAATGATGGTGAATACTTAGGATTAGTAAGTCAATCTGTATTAGTAGAGCAACCCGCAGCAAGCCTGGCAGAAGTTCCCCTGGAAGCCCAGGAAGTATATTCATTTCGTCATGAGCCTTACTTGGATGTATTAAAAACAGCAAAGCAGAATCATTTGCAGGTTATAGCTATTGTAGATACAGATCAAAGTTACGTAGGCACCATTGTAGTAGATGAAACACTTGCTTTTTTTGCACAGTCACAGGAACAAAGTCCTGGGAGTACACTTGTGCTTCTGATGGAAGAACGGGATTATTCTCTAACAGAGATTAGCAGACTGGTAGAATCCAATGACGCAAAAATTGTGAGTAGTTATGTCAATACGTATCCTTATGATAAGTCTAAGATACAGCTAACCATCAAGATTAACCGGATGGACATCACGCGTATTATTGCAACATTTGAGCGCTTTGAGTATGATGTAATCGCCAAATATCAACATGAAAGTGGGCATGATGAAGACAAAGAACGTCTTGATATGTTGCTAAAATATCTTAGCATCTAATCTTTTTCAGTACTGACAATATCAAAAGTTTGTTTCATTTAGTATCCTGAGCAACATTTATACTATTAAATATCCCCAGTAATTTTTATTTGTTTATCCATTAAAGTGTATAACCAGCAGGATAAGCAATAAACCGAAATTCAGACAAATGAAGATTGTCATCCACGGAAGAAACTTTAAAGAAGAAACCAAGCCATATATTCAGGAACTTTTTGATGAACTGACAGACCGTGGTGTTGAAATACAGTTATCTGAACCATTTGAGCTTTTTTTACAAAAAATGGGTATCCAGAAGAAAGAAACGGCTATATACAGCAGCCGAAGTCAGATCATGGACGCCGATTTTTTTTTCAGTATTGGAGGAGATGGTACATTACTGGAAGCTATTACTCATATTGGCTCAAGACAAATACCTATACTTGGTATCAATACAGGTCGTTTAGGCTTTTTAGCAACTACAGCACCTGAGAAAGCAGGAAATGCTCTTGATAATCTATTTAATGGTCATTATACATTTGATGATCGAACAATGATTCATCTGGAATCAGACAGAGATCTCTTTGAGGGTTTGCCATTTGGTCTCAATGAATTTACCATAACACGACGAGACACTTCATCCATGATTACCGTACATACATTCATTGATGGAGAATATTTAAATTCGTATTGGGCAGATGGCCTTATTGTTTCTACCCCTACAGGTTCTACTGCCTATTCACTAAGTTGTGGTGGTCCTGTAGTTTTACCACAATCCAGTAACCTGATTATTACCCCAGTAAGTCCTCACAACTTAAATGTTCGCCCACTGGTCGTATCTGACTCCAGTGTAATCTCATTTGAGATCGAAGGCAGAAGCAGATATTATCTGGTTTCACTGGATTCTCGCTCCCGTGCAGTAGACTCTACTGTTCAGCTGGCAGTACGTAAAGAGAACTTTAAAGCACGTTTGGTAAAAATGAATCATGAAAATTTCCTCTATACTTTGCGTAATAAATTGAATTGGGGTTACGACGTAAGAAATTAACGTTTTATTTGAATTTTTAAAGAATTATATTTATAAATTGCGCTTTGAAATTCAGGTATATTGATAATCAATGCCTTTGCCTCATACAAGGCATTATCATATAATAGAACGATCTATGTTTAGAAGACTTTTACTCCTATGTTTGTTCATTAGCACACTCACTGTGAGCAAATTACACGCCCAGCGATTTACAAAAAGCAAACAATACTGGAGTATTGGGGGCAGCATCAATGCAATGAACTATTTTGGAGATATTACTCCTGCGGAGAACTTTACCAGTACAGATCTTAAGTTTACCCGTTATAATATTGGTATTCATGCCATACATCGCATGACACCTCGGTTCAGCACCCGATTTGCATTCAATTATGGTCGTCTTCGGGGTGATGATTACGAATCTCAAAAACCTACAGATAAAAATGCCATTTTCCGTTATCTGAGGAATAATTCATTCAGAACTAGTATCTACGAACTTTCAGTTGTAGGGATGTTAGATCTTGTGGAAAACCGTCAAAGCTATCTTCGCAGGCCAGAATTTGTACCATACTTATTTGGTGGTGTAGCAGGGTTCTATTACAATCCGAAAGCTCAGGAACCAGGCAATCCTGGAAACTGGGTAGCATTACAACCGTTACAGACAGAAGGTAAGTCCTATTCTTTGTTTCAGATAGCCATTCCATTTGGTGTAGGTTTTCGTTATAAAGCATCTACACGTTGGGATGTCTCTTTTGAAATTGGTTATCGATATTTATTTACAGATTACCTGGATGATGTGAGTGGCAATTATGCAGATCCAGCAACATTGAAAAGTGATCTTGCCCGCAAGATGGCGAGCCGTTCAGCAGACCCAAAATCAGCAGACGGAATTGATCGTCAACTAGGAGGAGATGGGAATACCATTGGAGTGTTGGATAGAGTAGGTTATCGTATATTACCATTTGAGAGTGGGAATATACAATATCAAGCAGTACAAGGATATGCTGCAGGCGACAAACGTGGTAGTCCGAAAGAAAAAGACTGGTATCTGATTACGGGTTTCCATATCAACTACATCCTTGTGAAAGGAGTAAGATGTCCTAAATTTAGATAAGAATTAACATAAGCTATAAAACGAAAGGGGCCCACAAAAGGGCCTCTTTCGTTTTATAGTATATACTATAACTTTGCATAAACCGAAAATAAAATATAGGCTCTTAAAATTTATTGATAGATTTGTCGTTGTAACTTACAAAAAGAAGCATATCTGTCGGACCAGAATTGGTTACACACAACAACTTGCTTATAGTTCATTGATCACAAAACTTAGTAAAGCGTTGGCTCATTTTCACTCAATACATTCTATTAACTCTCAATTGTATAAAATAGCGGTTAGTATATACGCAGTTTTGCTTATTTCCAGTATCAAAGTTAAAGCCCAACATATTGAAGTAGGTGGCGGTGCAGGTGCTATGCTATATAAAGGAGATATATTACCCAATATAGATCCCAGATACGCGAAATTAGGAGGACAATTGTTTCTACGTCATACACCAGGAAAAGCTGTAAGTTTCAAATATGCAGTAATGGCTGGTAGTATTTCCGGCTCCGATGAAAAACGTAACAACGATCCACTGGCACAGGCAAGAAAGAGAAGTTTTACTAGTTCTATGCAGGAACTATCTGTTACTATGGAATATAATTTCCTGGATTATCGCAGCAACATAAAACGTATGCCTTTATCGCCTTATTTATTTGGCGGTCTGGCTCTATTTCATTTTGACCCTGCCGAAAATAAAAAGCCAACATACTCTTTGTCGGGAATTAGTATTCCGTTTGGAGTAGGATTGAAATATGTTTTATATAAAAACTGGAATCTAAATGTTGAATTTGGCGCCAGAAAGACATTTACAGATTATCTGGATAATTTAAGTGGTACAGATATTACGAATCCTACTCAAAACGGTAATCCTAAAAATAAAGATATGTACCTGTATACAGGTATCTCTATATCTTACACATTCTACAAAATTCAATGTCCTGAATTTTATTAATTTCATTCTGACATTCAGCCCTGTGCACAAATAGCATATCCAGAGTCTTTCCCTTCCTGATCCTTGTATACAAGTTATTTCAGAGACGCATTGTAAGATTTGTTAAAAAATCTTAAAAAAACCGGTAAATCAGTAGATTTTAGTAAATTGCGTCATTCATTCAATTCAGATTTAGCAAATTGTAGCCAGAACGTTCATTTCTGGTTTTTGTGGATCACAGCTTCAATTATTTGTGAAAGAGAAAATTAATACAGAAAAATTACCCCTTCACATTGCGGTTATCATGGATGGCAATGGGCGATGGGCCAAAAAGCAAGGGGCAATGCGTGTATTTGGGCATAGAAATGCCATCAAAGCCGTGCGGGATACAACAGAAGCCTGTGCCGAGCTAGGTATTAAGTACCTTACCTTATATGCATTCTCAACAGAAAACTGGTCTCGTCCTAAAGCTGAAGTGAATGCCTTAATGGAGTTGTTAGTTTCTACGATACGTTCTGAAACAGAAACGCTGATGAAAAACAATGTGCGTTTACTTGCCATTGGAGACATTCAGAATTTACCCAAAAATTGTCAAAAAGAATTAGCTGAGGCTATTGAGATAACCAGCAAAAATACAGGTCTCTCATTAGTTTTAGCACTAAGTTATAGTGGTCGCTGGGAGATTACAGAAGCAATCAAGCAAATTTCAACCAAAGTTGCCTCTGGAGAATTATCTGTTAATGAAATTACAGACCAAGTAATCAGCCAGCACCTAACCACCCAAAATATACCTGATCCCGAGTTACTCATTCGTACCAGTGGAGAAATGCGTATCAGTAACTTTCTTTTATGGCAGATTGCCTACACAGAAATATTCATTTGTGATACTCTCTGGCCAGATTTCAGAAGAGAACATCTGTATGAAGCAATATTAGCATATCAGCAAAGAGAGCGCCGTTTTGGAAAGATCAGCGAGCAAGTCAATGCTTGATTGACTTATATATAGTTACTGTCCCTAAAACAGACATAACCAAAATTAATTCGAGCTGGCCTTATATACTCAACATACTCATATTTATACATAATACTCCTCGCAACAGACCGAACGAGCCAAAGATTACTATATACAATCATGCGTAAAATTATTCTTCTGTTTTTCTCCTGCTGCTTTGCTGTAACTGCCTATTCGCAGATAGCCCCTTCAGGAAGTAGTACATCTACTAATGTCGATATTAACTATAATAGACCAAAAGAATATGAAATCGCAGAGATCACAGTAACAGGTATCCAGTTTCTGGACCCTAATTCTATGATATCCGTTTCTGGTCTTAAAGTTGGTGATCGCATTACTGTACCTGGTGATGATATCAGTTCAGCTATCCGGAAAATATGGGCATTAAGTCTGGTCGGAGACGTTGATATTAAAGCAACAAAAATTGAAGGTGACAAGATATGGTTAAATATCCATCTAACAGAACGAGCAAGGTTAGCAAAGTTCTCTTTTAGAGGAATACGCAAAGGAGAAAGTGACGCATTAACAGATAAAATCAAACTAATTAAAGGAAAGATCGTTACAGATGCACTTATCAAAAACACACAACTGGCAGTTCGTAAGTATTTTGTAGATAAAGGCTTCATGAACACTGTGGTGAAAGTAAATCAGGTACGTGATACAAGTCTTCCTGGAAACTCTGTAACTCTCATTTTCAATGTAGATAAAAAACGTAAAGTGAAGATCCACGAAATTGAATTTGATGGAAATTCGATTTTCTCAGATGCCAAGCTCCATAAAAAATTAAAAAAGACAAAAGAGAAGAAAATCTACCACATCTTTACACCCTCTAAATACATTGCAACTCAATATGAGGAAGATAAAGATAAGTTAGCCAAGTTCTATAGTTCCAATGGTTATCGGGATTTTCGCATTATCTCAGACACAGTATTTGCTCACAATAGTAAAACTATCAATATTCACTTAAAGATAGAAGAAGGAAAAAAATACTACTATCGAAATATATATTGGGAAGGAAACTATTTATATTCCAATGAACAACTTGCAAGTATTCTTAAGATCAAAAAAGGCGACGTATATAATGTAGAAGAACTGGAGAAACGCCTTACATTTAACCCTACTGGAGAAGACATCACATCTTTGTATATGGATTATGGGTATTTGTTCTTTAATATTCAACCTGAAGAAATTTCAGTGGTCAATGACTCTGTGGATGTATTGCTTCATATAAATGAAGGAGAACAAGCTACCATTAACAAAGTAACCTTAGCAGGAAACACACAAACCAGTGACTATGTAGTATTACGTGAACTCCGTACAATTCCCGGACAGAAATTTAGTCGCCGGAATATTTTAAGAACACAGCAAGAACTAGGTGCATTGCAATTCTTTGATCCTCAGAAGATCACTCCAAACATTCAACCTAACCAATCTGATGGAACTGTAGATATTGAATGGCAAGTTGAAGAAAAGCCAAGTGATCAGATCCAGTTGTCTGGTGGCTGGGGAGGCGCCGTTGGATTTGTAGGTACTGTAGGCTTGACATTCAATAACTTCTCCAGTAGAAAGATATTTGATCGTCAGGCGTGGCGACCTGTACCAAAAGGAGATGGACAACGTTTATCGTTACAGGTACAAGCCAATGGAAAATCATTCCAGAACTATTCTATCTCGTTCAGTGAGCCATGGTTTGGAGGTAAAAAACCGAATACCTTAAGTTTTAGTGTTTCACACTCTATTAATAGTAACAACTTCGGTAAAACGCTTCAAAACTACTATGCAAGATTAGGAACTTCTGACGGATCCTATCGTGCATTACAGATCACCTCATTCACAGTAGGTCTGGCAAAAAGATTAAAAGTACCTGATGATTTCTTCTCATTGAGTACATCATTGTCTTACCTTATCTACAATAACATTAACCAATACAGCCAAACCTATTATGGAACAAACTTCCCTAGTGGTGTATCACACAACGTAACATTCAATGCCACTCTATCTCGTAGTAGTATCAGTGATTTCCAATATCCTCGTAGTGGATCTTCAATCTCTTTAAGTGCTACTTTTACTCCACCTTGGACTACATTGGGAGTATCGAGTGAGAGCAGTCGTCTGGTAGAGTATCATAAATGGATGTTTGACTCACAGTGGAACATTAGTCTGATAGGTAAACTGGTATTGCATACACGTGCTCACATGGGCTTTATCGGACGCTATCGTTCAGATGTAGGTTATACACCATTTGAACGTTTCGTATTGGGAGGTTCTGGTATGGTAGGTATGCAGGGTGGTGGATTCCTGCTAGGTCGTGATATCATTCCTCTCCGTGGCTATGATGAACAAAAAGTAGGTCCATTAAATAGCAGTGGAAATGCAACAGGAGGTATTGTTTACAACAAATATGTAACTGAACTTCGCTACCCTGTAACAACAAGCCAGACAGCTACCATTTATATGCTTGGATTTATGGAAGCTGGTAACAACTGGGGATCATACAAAGAGTTTAATCCATTTAACCTGCGTCGTACAGTTGGAGTAGGTGCAAGAATATTTATGCCAGCGTTTGGATTAATCGGAATAGACTTTGGACAGGGACTTGATCCTATTCCAGGTGTGTCAAACAACGGCTTAAAAACATTTATATTCTCTATCGGACAACAAATCCGTTAATACGGATCATAGAAAGTATTTGACTGCGGTCAAATACTTTCTATGATAAAACACCAGTTAAAGTAGAATAAAAATACGCTGTTAACGTTAGTTAATTCGATAAATAAGCGTAAATATCCGTTTAAAGCGTATGCGAAAAATAGTATTTGGTCTCATATTTGCAGTATTGGTTGCATCAGATGTACTGGCACAGAAGTTTGGTTATATTGACACAGATTATATCTTAAGCAAAATGCCAGATGCACAGAAAGTTCAGGGAGAACTGGATGCAGCCTCAACCAAATGGGAGAAAGAAATAAAGGATCGGCAGATGGAGATAGATAAAATGGAACAAGACTATCGGGCAGAAGAGGTCCTGTTGACAGATGCCATGCGCCAGGAAAGAAAACAATCCATTGAGAATAAACGGAAAGAGGCAATGGATTACAATAAGAAAGTATATGGTCCGGAAGGATTATTATATCTGAAAAAGAAAGAACTAATGACCCCTCTTCGGGACAAAATATTTGAGGCAGTCAATAAAGTTGTGAAAACCCGAAAACTGGAATTTATGTTTGACAAAGCAGCCGATCTCATCATGATCTATGCAGACCCTCGCCACGATTATTCAGATTATGTGTTGGAAGAACTAGGGCTAGGAGATAAAGACGATAATCCCAACAAGAAAAAATAGGTCAGACAGTAATTACAAATGCCAAACCAGCAAATAATCTTTATTTATACTAAACGCTAAACCTAAAATTAGTTATTACCCTTTCACTCAATTTTAATTTATTTCCAATGAAAAAAACATTCATTATTCTTGCTTCGATGTTGTTGGCACTGGGAGGAAGCATCATCACTCAGGCACAAAACCTTAAGATTGGTTACGTTGATTCTCAATCTGTATTGGAAAAGCTGGACGAAGTAAAAGCAGCCAATGCTCAGTTACGTGAATTTGCAGCGATTAAAGATAAAGAATTGAAAAAAGATGCAGACGATTTTCAGGCAAAAGTAAAAGATGCAGAAGACAAGTTTCAAGGTATGACACCTCAGATGCAGGCAGCTACACAGAAAGAGTTGCAAGCCTTACAAGAAAAAATTCAGATTAAGCAACAATCTGCACAAAGTGAAATTTCAAATAAAGAAAAACAATTATTTGAGCCTATTCAAAAACGCATTCAAGATGCTATCAAACAAATTGCAACAGATGGTAGCTATACATATGTGTTAGATAAGCAAGTATTATTTCACTCTCCTGCTACTGATGATTTATCGGATGAGGTAGTAAAGAAACTTCAAGCTACTAAACCACAAGCTGCAACTACTCCAGCAACAACAAAGCCTGCTACCACACCAGCAACCACTAAACCAACTACAACACCTAAAAAATAAGTCAGGTATTGAAGAAGGGTCTAAAGAGTGAAAGATCTCTTTAAACAAAAACCACAAGATTTATTCTAATAATCTTGTGGTTTTTTTATTTTTACAAGAATGAGCAACAAATACAAGTAAAAATATGTTTCAAATAAACTGGAAACCCATCGCTTTTAGTAGCATGCATGAATAGATTTTACTATGGCTTACAAATCAGAGCAACAATCCGCAGCCAAGCCTTCACTGCCAGGCCTCTTTACACATCGTAAAGATCCCTATCAGTTTATGCTCTATCTGGGGTTTGGAGGGAGTAGCCTGATCTTTTTGTTATTTGTAATATTATATATCATTCGTAAAGGCACACCAGGATGGCTGAGTTTTAATATACCATCAATCTTCTGGATTAGTACAAGTCTTATTATTTTAAGTAGTATCACATTCCATCTAGCAAACAAAGCGTTTATTCAGGACCGTTTTATTCATTACAAATGGTTGCTGGCAGCAACACTTGATTTAGGTATTCTCTTTATTATTACTCAGATAATAGGCTGGCAAACATTACTGCAAGAAGGTATTGTTATCCATAAAAGTACTGCTGGCGCTTTTTTATATATTATATCAGGACTTCACTTACTACATGTTTTAGGTGGACTGATCTTTCTTAGTATCTTATTAATCCAGGCTCTCAAACGGACTACCTATATTGATAGTTTTATTTATAGCGTTAATCCTCCCAATCAATTCCGCTTATTACTTATCACTCAATATTGGCACTTTGTTGACATTTTGTGGGTGCTGCTTTTCATCTTCTTTTTGTATCAGCAGTATTTCTGAAAATCTATCTATTTTGAAATAACCGGATAAGGAGTTAATATTGTTGTTATTTTTCTGAGGTCTTTTACATATTTAGGTCAATCCGCGAAAGATCTTTTCATCTATATAAGTTACCCAAGTGATTATAGTACGATTAAATGGAGGATTAGGAAATCAGTTATTCCAATATGCTTTAGGGAAAACACTGTCAATATTACACCAGACCCCTTTTAAAATAGATATTACCTGGTATAAGAAAGGAATCCGACAATATGAACTAAGGTATTTTACTATCAATGAAAATATTGCAACAGATGAGGATATTGCACTTACCACCCGAATAACTCAACGCTGGACACATCGCCTAGATAGAAATCTTATACAACCCCTGCTTCCCTATTACAAAAGACATGTGGTAGTAGAAAAACATTTCAACTTTGATCCCAATATTTTAAAAGTAAATTCATCTGCTTATTTGAATGGATACTGGCAGAATGAAACCTACTTCAAAAAAATTGAAGAAATCCTAAGAAAAGATCTTCAATTCAAAGAACCATTGGATCAGCAGAACCGTATTATCTCCGAATCAATTTTGCAGCAAAACGCAGTAAGTCTCCATGTACGGCGAGGTGATTATGTTTCAAATCCTGAATATCAACAAGTCTTCGGGACATGTGGCATAGATTATTATGAAAAAGCAATTCGCTGGATAGGAGAAAATGTAGAAAATCCTCACTTTTTCCTCTTTTCGGATGATATTCCATGGGTTATTAAGAATATAAATATACCGTTTCCTTTTACTATTATTGATCATAACAAAGGAGATAAAAGCTATAGAGATATGCAATTAATGAGTAAATGTAAACATCATATAATTGCCAACAGTACCTTTAGTTGGTGGGGAGCCTGGCTAAATCCAGACAAACGAAAGAAGGTTATTGCACCTGCTAAATGGGCAAATATTGAGACTGAAAGATCAAATTATATAGTGCCTACTAACTGGTATAAAATCTGATAAATGCATCCAGCTATCAATTGCCACTAAGCTAGTTATATCAGTAGGAATATAGACTGATAATCTTCATACTATATAAACAATTGAGATTCTAATAAAATGCAATTAGAAAAAATCATTACCCTTGCCAATAAAAAAGTTCGTTTAAAGTTTTTGGCTTTAGAAAGATCACTTCGTCAAAGTGGCTGTAATCTTCCTATATGGGTAATTCCTTATGATGATAATAAGTTTGAATTACCAGAAAATTCAATCTGGTGGGAGGATAAATCTCTATTTCAGTGGTTGGAAGATCATAAGACTCATCGATTAACCCGTAAGTATTTATGTTTAACCGAAAAAAATTATCACTTCTTAGATACAGATATTGTAATATTAAAAAATCCGGAACAAGTATTAGAACCTTATAATGGCTTCCTAGCATCATGTGGACATTGGCATAGTCAGGGACAAACGTACACACCTGATTCCTTACCACTATTAAGAGCTAAATCTACTTTATGGCAAAGAAATTGTTTCAATTCTGGACAATTTGCTTGTGATGAAGTAATTTATACAATTGAGACATTAAAAGAAGCTTGTATAAAGCCAGAAAACATTAGTACATGTATAACATTTAAAGACACAAATCATGAACAACCTGGCTTTAATTTGCTAGTGAATATTTCATCAGTACCTATCTATAATCTAAGTTTTCCTCCAGCTTTAATAGAATCAACATGGGCAGCAGACTATCCTGATGATTATATGAAGTATTGGAAGAAAGAAGGTTCAAAACCATATATAATCCATTGGGCGGGACTCCGTGTAGATGGAAGTAGGCCAATCGATCAACTGTTTTTTAACTATCTGACAGAGAAAGAAAAAGAGCAATGGTTCGAATCATTATCCAAACCAATGAAACAACCTTCACTCTTCCGAAAGAAGGCTTACTTAATCAAAAAATATTTCCAAAAAATTATTTAAATAGTTTCAATTTTGAAACCATTAATTTCTGTCATTATAGCCACTCATAATCGGGATAAATATCTTGAAAAGGCAATTTATAGTCTATCATTACAATCATTAGCCTATAATGAATATGAGGTACTTATTATTGATAATGCATCCACAGATAAAACAAAAGAAATTGTTGAAAAACAGATAAGTAAACTTAACATATCTTTATCTTATATCTACTCACCAGAGCCCAGTGCAAACAAAGCAAGAAATATAGGCTGGCAAAAAGCCTTGGGAAAGTATGTAGTCTTTATGGACGACGATGCAATAGCGGTTCCAGAGTGGCTTGAAAGAATAGTTTCTGGCTTTCAGACTGTATCTCCTTCTCCAGGTATTATAGGTGGTAAGGTGGTTCCTATCTGGGAAAAGGAACCACCAGACTGGTTAAACCCTAAATTGTATGGAGCATTGTCTCTAATTGACTATAGCCCAGAGAAAACTTTTCTTGATAAAAAGCTTCCTTTTAGTGTAAATATGAGTTTCCAAAAAACATTGCTTGCACAATATGGAGGGTTTGATATAGCATTAGGTCGTAAAGGGGATAAATTGCTTTCAGGCGATGAAACAGCAATTGCTATCAGAATACGTAATGCTGGTTATAAGGTTTACTATGACCCTGCCATTGAAGTAGGCCATCATATACCCAGTAGCAGACTTGACCAATCCTGGTTTACTAAACGATATTACTGGGGTGGTTACTCAGATGCTCTTATGTGGAGAATATTGGAAAAACCAACACCCTTTCGATGGGTAAAACAATTGTGTACATCTATATATAGCTTCCTACGTAATCCATCTCATATTTTTTATATTAGAAAAGAAACGAATAACCCGGAAGTATTCTGGTTCAAATGTATAGTGTATGCACGGATAGGCTATATTCGCGGACTATTTGACTTCAGTAAAAACTCATAGCTTGAAAACACCCGTATTATTAATAATTTTCAATCGTCCGGAAAGCTCAAATCAGGTATTTCAGGCGATTCGCAAAGCAAAGCCAAAGGAACTGTTTATAGCCGCAGATGGTCCCAGATCTGATCGGATTAATGAAGCTGAATTATGTCAGCAGACACGTGCGATAGTCAATCAGGTGGACTGGGATTGTGAAGTAAAGACATTATTCAGAGATGAAAATTTAGGATGTGGCTTGGGGCCTTCATCTGCTATATCATGGTTTTTTGAACATGTTGAAAAAGGTATTATTCTGGAAGATGATTGTTTACCAGATCCTTCTTTTTTTACATTTTGTGAATATCTTCTGGAATATTATGCCGATAACCTAAATATTGGACAAATTACTGGTTGTAACTTTCAACATGGTCAGCAAAGGGGTTCTGCATCCTATTATTATTCAAAATACTTTCTTATTTGGGGATGGGCTACATGGAGAAATAGATGGAAGGAATATAGTTTTACTATTGAAAACGCAGATTCGATAATACAACACAAAATTATTGATCAAAAAAGTGCAACACAAATAGAAAAAGATTTTTGGTATAGAAAACTTGAAACACTCAGAGATGGGCAAAGAAAAGATGCATGGGATTATCAGTGGATGTTTGCTAACTGGTACTTAGACAGATTGTCAATAGTTCCTAATACAAATTTGATATCCAATATCGGTTTTACAGAAACAGCTACTCATACAACTAAAGTTGATGCACAGATTTCGTATCTTCCAACAGACTCTCTACAACTAATCACTCATCCATCTGTTATAGAAGAAGATAAAAAGGCAGATTATTATACGTTTCATAAATCCAAGTTTTTTCCAATTCCAACCTGGAAAGATAAATTACGTTGGACGCTAAAAAAAATATTGCCTTCAAAAGCAAAGAACGCATTAAAACAAGTGACTAAATGAAGATTGGATTCGCGGTACATTTCTTTGATTTTCGTAATGATGTCAGAAAAGTTATTCAACTTGTAAATCAACAACATGAAGTAGTACTATTTGTAAGAAAAGCCGACGAAGAGATTATTCGGCAGCATGCTGGAAATGCAGAGATACGAATAGTAGATGAACATAAAAATAGCTTTATCAATAAGATATGGGATAATTTATTCCGTTTCTTTGGAAAGCTCCCCAAAAGTCGTCAGAACTTTTACCTAATGGAGTATTTTAAGATTTCATTAAGCGAAAAAGAAAATGTGCAACAAAAAGCTTATTCGAGACTTAATCTGAGTATGAAACTCCCTCGATTTCTAAGCTATGATACTTATCTGAAAAATATTCGCTACAAACGAAATACTCAGATTGATGACATTGATCAGTTTATCTGCTTTACAGACATCAGTGATAGCTACTTTTTCTCACGTCTGATCCAGGAAAACAAAAAAGTTAAGGTGTATGTATACAGCTGGGATCACCCTTGTAAACATGTAAAATACTCAGAACAGGTACGTTATCTGGTGTGGCATGAAGGATTAAAGCAGGATCTAATTGATTTGCAGAATATAAAACCTGCCAAGATTCACATTTCGGGATCGTCTCAGTTTGCCTATGTCTATGAGTTTCTGCAACAACCACCAGCACCAAGTCCGTATGACTTTAACTATATCTACTTTGGTTGTGCAATTGGTATTCCGGCATTAACAGTCAAAGAAATCCAGGTTATTGAGCAGATAAGTCGCTGGCTCCAGGAAATACAATCGCCTCTGAAGCTAGTAGTTCGCCCTTACCCTGTTTTGACTAACTGGAGTTATTACGAAAATCTGAAACAATTACCGAATGTAGTGCTGGATGATCAGTTTCGTTCTAAGAACCTCTCGGTTGGGGAAGAACAGATTTATGAGAAATACAACAAGATTACACATGCAGAGGCATTTATTCACCTTGGGACTACCATGGGTCTTGAAGCTTGTTTTATTGACACCCCCTCTGTAATACTAGACTTCCCGGAATTTTCAGGTGGAGGAATCTTGTCGCTTTCTAACTTTGTTCACCAGTTTCAGAACGATAAGTATCTGATGAGTATGAATGCGCCCAATATTGTTCACTCTGCAGAAGAATTTAAAGAATTTGTTCAAAAGCTTCAAACTAACAAACAGGAATTGCTTGTCTATAACAAGCAGGTAGTAAAACAGATTAAACTTAAAAGCTTTGGAGAATTCGCTCAGGATCTGGTAGCAGGATAATCTATCAGCGTTTGCTATTTTCTCATACAATATACATGATCACCTCATTTAAAATATTTCTTGTTGCATTCTGGAATTACGTATTCAACCGATGGATTATGTTTATTCCTTTTCATAACATACGCATGTTTTTCATCCGACGTATGCTTTTGAAAGTTGGAAAGAAAAGTAATGCACTAATGGGGTTGGAAATTCGTAAAGGAAAAAATATCTCCATTGGTGATCATTGTGTGATTAACAGAAATGTACTGCTGGATGGCAGAGGAGGTAAACTTAGTATTGGAAATAACGTAGATATTGCACAGGAAACCAATATCTGGACACTGGAACATGATGTACATGATGATTATCATCGGGATAAAGGAGGATCTGTGACTATTGAAGATCATGTCTGGATTGCCTCACGTGTCACCATTCTACCTGGAATCACAATCGGCAAAGGGGCTGTTATAGCTTCAGGTAGTGTAGTCACGAAAGATGTCCCATCTATGAGTATTGTAGGAGGTATACCAGCCAAGGTTATTGGACAACGTAACAGTAAATTATTGTATCAATTGCATCATCAACCCTGGTTTCAATAATTAAGAGCAGCTTAATGAACAAAAAGATACTTTTTCTTCCAGATGCCGGGCCAAATAATCCCTTTCAGTATCAACTCATCGACTTTTTAAAGAAACATGACTTCCAAGTAGCCAAAGCCCCTTCCGGGCGTTTTCTGGCTACCTGGAAAGCTATTCGCACTCATAAACCAGATGTGGTTTACTATGACTGGATACAAAGTTTTATTCTAGGCAAAACACTGCTTATTACACTATTGAAATGTTTCCTGTTCTGGTTTGAAATTCAATACCTTATTCATATACGAAAAACACCGATTCTCCACACACTGCATAACATGCGTAATCATGCAGGAAGATGGACAAAGATAGAGCATGTGATATATAGATATTTTTTGCGTCGGTGTTCCAGAATCAGAGTATATTCGGATTCTACGCGTTTGAAAGCATCACGTTTTTTCAAGATTCCGCTAGATAAGATATATGTCATTCAGGATGTTCCTTATCATCACTACTACCCTAATACAGTTACTCAGAAAGAAGGACGTACTAATTTAAATTTTAGCGATACAGCCTTCATTTATCTCTTTCTAGGAATGGTAAAACCGTATAAAGGACTGGAAGAATTAATCAAAGCATTCAAAGAGTTGGAAGGCGATGACAATTATCTGGTTATTGCAGGAAAAGGGGATTCTGCCTTGTATGAAAAAAGTATTGAACAACAAATTGATAATCACCCACGCATTGTATTTCATAATGCATTTATTGCCATTGACCAGGTACAATACTATATGAATGCAGCGAATGTGGTAGTGCTGCCCTTCAAAAATATTGAGCACTCAGGCTCGGTTGATCTGGCCCTTTCGTTTGGTAAACCAGTCATTACCAAAGAAACTATCTTTCTACAAAAGATATTGCATCATCAACAAGAGTTATTTTTTAGAAAAGGGGGTAAGAGTCTGTTAAAAACCTTGCAAAAGGCTCAAAAAATCGATGTAATGGCTGTTGGAGAAAAAAATTATCAGGTAGCAGAACAATCTAATTACAAAGACCTTCTGAAGTTTTTCCGCGTATAAAGTCCGTATGAATATTTTTTGTGAAAAGAAACAGAGTACTTGGTATGGATCTTCCGGAGTATACTCAATGGCAACCACTTTCTGTTTATTACATTCAGTCACTATTGGGTAAACTGGACTGGATCTTAGCAGGAGGAATTGCGTTAGAACAGTTTCTAGGTTATACCTATCGCCCTCATGGAGATATTGATATTCTTATTAAAAGAGAAGATCAGTACTTACTAAAAAACTATATTTCTTCCGACCGGATCTTTGTAGCAGATGGACAGGGTCATCTTCTCCCCTATCAGGCTGATACATATTATACTCATCCTATTCAGGATATATGGATACTGGATGAAACTCACACCAGTTGGTGTCTTCAAATAATGTTGATTGATGTAAAAAATTCCTACTGGGTCTATAAAAGGAATAACCGGGTGCAATTACCTTATACAGATATCTTCTTTGAGAAAGATAGACTTAAGATCCTAAAACCAGAAATACAACTTCTCTACAAATCCAAAACTATTCGGGATAAAGATCAACTGGATTTCGAAAAAGTGTTCCCCCAACTGGCTCCCACAGCCAAACAATACTTACAGAATTCTCTTACAATCTGTTATGGAGATAATCATCCATGGTTACAAACAAAATAGAGAGTTACCTTTACAGATAGCCCTCTATTTTGCTATTTCGTGACAATAAAGTCGTTAAGCCATTCCGAGTTCTTGTCTTAAGAATATTGCGGTATGGCTTTCTTTGTTCTTTGCCACCTCTTCAGGGACTCCCTGAGCTATAATACGCCCACCAGCCGCTCCTCCTTCCAGTCCAATGTCCACAATATGGTCTGCAACTTTGATCACATCCAGGTTGTGCTCAATAATCAATACGGTATTCCCCTTGTCTGTTAGTTTATTAAGTACATCCAGCAGATGTTGTATATCCTGAAAATGCAATCCGGTTGTGGGTTCATCCAGAATATACATAGTTTTACCAGTATCCCGTTTGGAAAGTTCTTCTGCCAACTTCACTCGTTGTGCCTCGCCTCCAGACAGAGTAGTTGCATGTTGGCCCAGTGTGATATAGTCTAGTCCAACATCTTTCAACATCTGTACTTTACGAAGAATTTTCGGTTGATTTTCAAAATACTCTACAGCCTGCTCTACGGTCATATCCAGTACATCAGAGATAGACTTCCCTTTGAAGCGAACTTCCAGTGTCTGACGGTTATATCGTTTCCCTTTACATGTTGGACAAGGAACGACTACATCTGGCAAGAAATCCATCTCAATCATCTGTACACCTGCACCTTCACAGGTTTCGCATCGCCCACCTGCCACATTGAAAGAAAAACGACCAGGTTTGTACCCTCTGATCTTTGCTTCTGGCAACTCGGAAAACAGCAATCGTATATCTGTAAAAACACCTGTATACGTGGCAGGGTTACTACGAGGCGTCCGTCCGATAGGTGACTGATCTACTTCAATTACTTTGTCCAAATGTTCCAGGCCTTCAATGGAATCGTATGGCATAGGCTCACGACGGCTATTGTAAAAATGCCGGTTTAGGATTGGAAACAACGTTTCATGAATCAATGTTGATTTACCACTCCCCGAAACTCCTGTCACACAAATCATCTGTCCCAAAGGTAGGTTTAGTGTTACATTTTTCAGGTTATTACCTCTGGCATTGTGGAGTGTCAAAAACTTACCATTTCCTTCTCTTCGTTTCTCCGGCACTTCGATTGCTTTTTTTCCACTCAGATACGCAGCCGTAGTACTTGGCTGCTTGAGAAATTCGGTTGGAGTTCCGGCAGCCACTACATGTCCGCCATGACGACCAGCGCCCGGACCAATATCTAAAATATAATCTGAGTCCAGCATCATATCTTTATCGTGCTCAACCACCAATACGGTATTACCTATATCCCGAAGCTGCTGCAAGGATTTGATCAACCGAACGTTATCCCGTTGGTGTAATCCGATACTGGGTTCATCGAGAATATATAACACTCCTACCAACTGTGTGCCTATCTGTGTAGCCAACCGGATACGTTGAGCTTCTCCACCAGAAAGTGTTTTCATGGGGCGATCCAGCGTCAGGTAGGTTAATCCGATATCATACAAAAATCCAATACGTTTTCGAATTTCTTTTAATACTTCTGTAGCAATAATCTTTTGTCGCTCTGTTAACCGGGTCTCTACATCACTAAACCACTCTGATAGCTTGTTAACATCCATCCAGGCTAGTTCTGCAATGTTTTTATCAGCTATTTTGAAATATAAGGCTTCTTTCTTTAATCTGGCTCCATTACATTCCGGACAGGTTCGTATGGTTTTATAATCCTGTACCCACTGCATTGTCTTTTCTGAACCGAACTCCTCCTGTTGTGTCAGGTAATGAATTACCCCTTCATATTTGTACTCGTACATGGTCCCGGCATGCTTCTCACTGGGTATCTTATATGTACTGTCAGAACCGTACAATAAGTCTTTTATAGCCTCTTCTGAATATTTATTTAGAGGAGATGACAGTGTCAGTTTATGCTTTTTTAATACAGGCTCCAGTTTCTTAAAGAACCATATATCTCTGTATTCTCCCAATGGAGCAATAGCGCCACGGGTAATACTTAGTGAATGATCAGGTAGTACAGCAGCAGGGTCTATCTCTTCAATATTTCCTAAACCATTACAAACCGGACACCAGCCATATGGGGAGTTGAATGAAAACGTATTGGGAGCAGGCTCATCATACGACAAACCACTGGAATCCATTAAAAACTGAGAGAAAGGTTGCACATTCCCATTTTCATCCTGCGTAAAAATAATTCCCTTTCCTTCTGTCAATCCTTTTCCAATGGATTGGGATAACCGATACCGATCCTTGTCTGTAACAATGATCCGGTCAATCACAATTTCTATATCGTGAATAGCATACCGATCCAGTTGCATCTTTGAAACAATATCCTGAATCTGTCCATCTACTCTAACTTTAGTATATCCTTTCTTGGCAATCTCCACAAACAACTCCCGGTAATGCCCTTTACGCCCTTTTACAATTGGTGCCAGGATAGTCAGTTTTTGTCCGTCAAAGTGTTCAAGAATATGTTCAATAATCTGGTCCTGCGACTGACGGGTCATTTTCTCACCTGTCTGATAGGAAAATGCCTCTCCTGCCCGTGCATAGAGAAGACGTAAAAAATCATAAATCTCTGTTACGGTTCCTACTGTAGACCGTGGGTTACGGGAAGTCGTCTTTTGTTCAATAGAGATAACAGGGCTTAATCCATTGATCTTATCTACATCCGGACGTTCCATATCCCCAATAAAGGATCTTGCGTAGGCAGAGAAACTTTCCATATATCGCCGTTGTCCTTCGGCATAGATCGTATCAAACGTAAGAGAAGATTTACCACTCCCACTGATACCTGTCACCACAATGAGTTTGTTTCGGGGAATGGTTACATCAATATTTTTCAGATTGTGTTCGCGGGCACCATATACTTCAATGCTTTCATAGCCTACCAGATCAACTGGAGAATTTTTATGTATGTCTGTTCCGTTAGAGGATATTGCTTCTGTTAACTTTGGATTTTGTTTCTTTGCCATAATGTTCGTCTTTCAAACAAGCCAATATAAGAGACAACTATGAATTTATCAAAGAGGTTCGTATTATTATATAATTAATCCTGATACTCTATGGTTTAAGGAAAATAACCATTTAAGTTGAATTTGTCATTTTTTACAATTTTGTGGGTAAACATAGCATTACTATTTTTAAGTAAATCCCGTAAGAATATAAAGCCAGAAGTTAAAACTTACTTTCTAAAACCTTGTAGACTAGTTACTATCTTTTGATATGGAAGAACAAATACTTTTCTCTGAGAAACAATACTTCAGACAATGGTGGCTCTGGCTTATTCTTATATTTCTCAATGGTATAGCTTTATATAAACTGGTTTCACAAACCACTGAAAACAATTTCATCCCTATAGTTATTCAGACTATTCTAACCATTCTGTTCCTGATACTCCGTTTGGAAACTCAAATCAAATCCGATGGCATCTATGTACGCTTTTTTCCTTTTCATTTGCAATTCAAACACTATACCTGGAACAGTCTTAGCAAAATATTCGTCCGATCGTATAGTCCAATTGGGGAATATGGAGGTTGGGGAATTCGGGGTATTAGAAAGAACAGAGCTTTTAACATTTCTGGTAATGAGGGTTTACAACTTGAATTTCTAGATCATAAAAGATTGTTGATAGGCACAAAGAAGTCTGAACTCATAGTTGATGTACTTACACAAGTAGGGCAATTAAAGAGATAATGCAAAAGACCTTTTATATCATTGCCGGCTGCAATGGCGCAGGTAAAACTACTGCATCCTTTACCATTCTACCTGATTTTTTGAATTGTAAAGAATTTGTCAATGCGGATGAGATTGCCCGCGGTTTATCTCCTTTTCAGCCAGAGACTGTTGCTATGGAAGCAGGTCGTTTGATGCTGATGCGAATGGATACTTTGATGAACAGCAAGACAACATTTGCTTTCGAAACTACACTTGCTACCAAAAGTTACAAGAATAGAATTAGGAATGCCAGAACACAGGGATATACAATTGTGTTATTGTTCTTCTGGTTGCGAAAAGTAGAACTAGCGATAGAACGGGTAAAGATACGTGTACAGGAAGGGGGACATAACATTGAAACAGAAACTATCAAACGACGGTATGTGAGTGGCATCCGAAATCTATTTCAGATCTATCTACCTTTAGTAGATGAAGCAATGCTATTTGATAACTCAGAAGGTAGATATGAACTCATCGCAGAACAAAATACAGACTCAGGAATCCATATTGCCAATGAAGAAAAATTCACAATGCTACAACAATATGAAATCATATAAACGAACGCCTACCCAGGAAAAAATCATTGGAGGTATGAATCAGGTTTATCCCAAGCTAATCGCATACAAGAAGCGAATGGATAGTGAATTGGTTATACTAAAAAATGATCAGATAGTAAAGATCAAACCTGAGTAACTTAAAATTTTTATGTATCAGGTCTGATCCTTATCTTCTATAATTACTTCAGAATCCGGCGGATGTCGTTGGCGTGCTCCAGTTTCTTATGAAACGTATCGTAGCTTCCACTTAACATCAGACCTTTGAATGTGAGTAGCGTATTGATATATTCATCCAGCACATCAATAATATTCTCACGGTTTTGCCGGAATATAGGTATCCATGTATCAGGCGAACTCTTTGCCAGACGTACCGTAGAATCAAAACCACCGCTGGCCAACTCAAAGATACGGGCTTCTTCTTTCTCCTTATCTAATACGGTTTGTGCTAAGGCAAACGAACAAATGTGTGAGATATGAGATATATACGCTGTATGCACATCGTGTGATACAGAATCCAGATACACAATCCGCATATTCATACCCTCTTCATACAATCGTTTGATAGTTTCTACGGCAGTTGGATCACTATCTTCTACATCGCAGAAAACAGAACATTTACCAGCAAATAACCCTCGTATAGCGGCTTCCGGGCCAGAGTACTCTGTTCCTGCCATAGGGTGTGTGGCAACATAATTCTTCCGCTTTGGGTGGTTCTTCACACTGGCCACCACCAGCTTCTTGGTAGACCCCACTTCAATTACAATCTGGTTATCTACCTGATCCAACACTTGTGGTAACAATGTCAGCAATGAATCTACAGGAGTAGCCAGAATAACAATATCCGACTGCTTAATAGCGTCAGGCAATAAAAGCACTTTATCAACCAACTTTAACTCCAGAGCCTTGATTATATGTTCTGACTTGTTGTCTACTCCAATAACAGTTTCGGCAAAACCACTTTCTTTAAGTGCCAGTGCAATCGAGCCTCCAATCAACCCGATCCCCACTACAGTTACTTTCATTGCGTATTCTTAGATTTTTAATGGACAATAATGCAAAGAAAGTAAATTTGATGGTTTGGGCGATAAAAAATTATAAGAAGTCAGTAGAAGTTTTCAACAGGGAATGAACGGATTATTACTCCCGTATCACTTTGGCAGCCCGTTGCAGTGTATAAGCCAGCTCCCGGATCTTATCTCCCTGAGCACCATCCTCAATAGAAGCAGCTTCCAGCGTAAGTTTACTTAGCGTGTCCATACAATCTGCAATCTTGACAGCATCCCGCTCAGGAGCAGAAAGTAAATCTTCCAGTTGCTCCAGCTGATTAGCTACTGGTATCAATCCCTCTACAGAAAGTGTATTGATCCAATCTATTACATTCCGAATAGCTAAGGTTGCCGAAACGCCGGCATCTCTATTAAGTATCTCTATGGTAGCATCCAGGTTGGTGCTGTAGTTTTTAGACTGTTTTACAGTAGCCATATAAACGAGGTTTGGTATATACTACCTCATCTAAAAAAGCATGCCTTGATACAATAAAAGAAAAAATCCTTCCGCTGGAAATATTACTCCAACAGAAGGATCTGTAAAATATAAATCGAGATTTATGTTGTCCTATACTTTTTCTGTCATGGCTACACGTTCTACCACTTTTCCAATACGGGAAATCCCTTCGGTCAGTTGATCTACAGATGGCAGGAATACTACACGGAAGTGATCAGATGTATGGTAATTGAAACCAGATCCCTGGACTACCAGTACTTTCTCTTCTTTGAGTACACTCATCACAAACTGTTTGTCACTCTCAATAGGACAGACAGATGTATCTATTTTCGCAAACAGATAAAAAGCACCTTTAGGAGTCACACAACTCAATCCGGGAATCGCATTAATGGCCTGCACAGCAGCATCACGTTGCTGATACAAACGCCCGGTTGGCAACACCAGATCATCAATGTGCTGGTAACCTTCCAGTGCAGGTTTGATACAATATTGTGCAGGTACACTGCTACACACACGCATAGTGGCGAGTAACATCAGACCTTCCATATAATCCTGTGCCTCTTTGGTTTTACCGCTAAGTACCAGCCAGCCAGCCCGGAAACCTGCACCAAAGTAGTTTTTGGTCAGGCCACTCATGGTAAGGCACAACACATCATCAGCTAAAGACGCTATGGAAATATGCTTGGCATCATCATACAGAATCCGGTCATAGATCTCATCGGAGAATATGATCAGATTGTGCTCTCTGGCTATTTGTAAAAGACCTTCCAGTGTCTCCCGCGTATATACTGCACCTGTAGGGTTGTTGGGATTAATAATCACCAATCCCCTGGTTTTAGGCGTAATTTTCTTACGAATATCATCCAGATCAGGCATCCAGTCCGCCTGTTCATCACATACATAATGGACTGCATTTCCACCACACAAACGAACAGCAGATGTCCATAAAGGATAATCAGGCATAGGAAGCAGAATCTCATCGCCTCTTTCCAGTAATGCCTGTAAACTTAACATGATCAGATCACTGACACCATTTCCAATGAAAACAGTATCTTCTGTGATGCCTTGTATTCCTCTCTGTGTATAATGTTTCGCGACTGCCGCTCGGGCTTCCAGAATACCGTTTGAGGCTGCATAGCCTTGGGCTTTGGCCAGGTTATCGATAAGGGCCTGCTGAATGTGCGCCGGGGTATTGAAACCAAACGGTGCCGGATTGCCAATGTGTAATTTAATAATGGAATGACCGGCTTTCTCTAGTGCGACAGCTTGCTCATAAATGGGTCCGCGAATCTCATAATTCACGCCATTGAGATTGGAACTTCGGCTAATCATTTAAGAAGAATAAAGAATACTAAATGGGTAACTATTACTTTTTAAGAAACTATTTTAGTATTGTTGATGACTGAAAATACTGTGCCCACAGGTATAGAGGAAGTCAATTTCTTCTTATCCAAATGAAAAACAGGTAATTTCAGCTAGAAAAATTTTACAAATATAGGTATATAACCTGAAAAAGCGGCTATAACAATTTTTTTTTTCATTCGTACCAAGCTATGGTAAATCTGACAGACTTATCTATTTTTGCACCCTGTTTCAAAAATGAAATGCTGATCTGCTTTACTATCAGCCTGTATATAAAAAAAACAGGCCATATTTTGAAAGCTATTTAGAGACCAACTTCATGAAAGACAAATTACAGAATATACATTTTATATCTATTGGCGGTGCAGCGATGCACAATCTGGCCATAGCGCTACATCTAAAAGGAATTACTGTAACAGGATCTGATGATGAAATCCTGGACCCATCCAGAAGTCGCCTGCAACGGCATGGGCTGTTGCCAGAAAAAGAAGGATGGTATCCTGAAAAGATTCATTCAGGTATTGATGCTGTCATCCTGGGTATGCATGCCCGTGAAGATAATCCGGAATTGAAAAAAGCTCAGGAACTTGGTTTGCCAGTGTATTCTTATCCGGAGTTTGTCTATGAGCATTCTGTAAACAAACAACGCATTGTCATTGTAGGAAGCCATGGGAAGACCACTATCACCTCTCTGATTCTGCATGTATTGAAACACCTGAACCGGAAGTTTGACTACCTGGTAGGGGCTCAGATAGAAGGATTTGAGACGATGGTTCAGCTTACGGATGATGCTCCGATTATTGTTATTGAAGGCGACGAATACTTTGCCTCTCCAATTCATCGCAAACCCAAGTTCTTGTATTATCAGCACCATATTGGCCTGATGAGCGGCATTGCCTGGGATCATATCAATGTGTATCCGGATTTTGATGAATATGTGAAGCAATTCGAACTTTTTGCAGAATCCACGCCTAAAGCAGGCTCACTAATTTTTGATAAAAATGATGATTTGGTTACTGTAATCTGTCGTAAAGAACGTGAAGATGTAGCACGTCAGGAATATGATACCCATCCACATCGCATCAAAGATGGTAAAACATATCTGCTTACATCTGACAATGAAGAAATTCCGGTAAGCATATTCGGTGAACACAATATGCGCAATATCAGTGGGGCTAAAACCGTGCTGGAACGGATCGGAATAGAAGAAGCTGAGTTCTATAGGGCTGTTTCCTCGTTTAAGGGAGCTGCCCGCAGACTGGAAATTGTAGGTAGTAATGCTACCACTACCTTCTTCCGGGACTTTGCCCATGCACCTTCCAAATTAGAAGCTACGACACAAGCTGTAAAAGCACAGTTTCCCAAACGTAAACTGGTTGCCTGTATGGAGCTTCATACATTCAGCAGTCTGAACAAAACTTTCCTGAAAGAATATAAGGATACATTCAATATGGCAGATGTTGCAGTTGCCTACTACAATCCGCATACAGTAGAACACAAACGACTGGAGCCTCTTAGTGAGAAAGACATCAAAATAGCATTTAACAGACCTGACCTTCAGGTATTTACAAATAGTGAGGCATTAAAAGAATTCTTACTGAAACAAAGCTGGCAAGATACGAATCTTTTAATGATGAGTTCCGGTAACTACAATGGTCTGGACATGAAAAACTTAAGCGAGCATATTCTTTAATTTTTTGCATAGAACCCTTACTGCCATACAAAGGTTCTGCCTAAAAACAACCTGCAAGATGTAAGCATGTACTTAATTCATCTTGCAGGTTCAAATCCAATCTGGTATCCTAAAAAAACGCACATGCATTCTCTAAAGCTAAAAAAACCAGTCGCCTTTTTTGATATAGAGTCCACAGGAACAAACGTTGTCAAAGACCGGATTGTAGAAATCAGTGTACTCAGAGCCCTGGTCAATGGCGAAACGAATATCAAAACATGGCGTATTAACCCGACCATTCCGATTCCTCCTGAGAGCAGTGTGTTTCATGGTATCTATGATGAAGACATCAAAGACAAGCCTACCTTTAAAGAAGTAGCCCATGATATATTCCGTTTCTTTGAAGGAGCCGATCTGGGTGGTTTTAATGTATTACGTCTGGATATTCCACTGCTGGTTGAGGAGTTTCTACGGGTGGACCTGGATTTTAATCTGGATAGCCGTAAAATCATTGATGCCCAGAAGATATTCCATCTGATGGAACCCCGAAGTCTGCCTGCTGCCTATAAATTCTATTGCCAGAAAGAACTTGAAAATGCCCATAGTGCAGAAGCGGATACAGTGGCAACATTTGAGGTACTGTGTGCTCAGGTAGAACGCTACAATGGAGTGGTAATCAAAGATGAAAATGGCAAAGACTATACCCCTGTACACAATGATATGCAGAAGCTGCATGAAATTACAGCCCATAAACTGGTGGATCTGGCAGGCCGTATGGTATTAAATGATAAGGGACAGGAAATCTTCAACTTTGGCAAACACAAAGACAGACTGGTTACAGAAGTGCTGGACAAAGAACCTGCTTTCTATGACTGGGTGATGAAAGGTGATTTCCCGCTGGATACCAAACGTAAACTGACTGAAATTAAACTGCGGAACAGTTTCCGCAGAAGATAACCTATACATTATACATAGCCTGTGTAGCAGACATATGCCAGGTTTGCTACACAGGTATTATAACTCTCCGATTGCTTTTTTATACTTTAGCCGGGCAACCAATAAATTATAGTAACTAGTCATCAGATTGTTTTGTGCTGTCGCTAGGGAGTACTCTGTATTTTTCAATTCTGCAGCCGTAATTTTACCTTCCCCGAACCGCAGGCTATCTGTTTGTACAATCTGTTGTGCCAGTTGGTAATTTTCCTGAGCCGTTTTCAGCTTTTCCCGAATGTTGAGTAACTCGACTTTGGCACTTTCCCACTCATAGTTCATATCTGATTGTAACTTTGCCAATGTGTTCTGATTTTGTTCAGCCCGAAAACGATATTCTGTTTTGCTACGTTCTTTTTGCAATCCATCAAACAAGGTAGCATTGACCTTCAAACCTACATAACTGTATGGATACCAGGTATTAGCATCAAAGGGACCAAAATTGTTATTTAAATGTTGCGCGTTCCAACTGGCAAAAACGGATACTGTAGGCCAGTAGGCTTTGTTTTGGCGTGTATAGTCAAGTTGATTCTGTTCCAGTTTTAGTTTTTCCTGTGTTATCTCTACACGTTGTTCCGAAGTACGCTGAAGATTAGTTACCTCAGGCAAACCCTGCAAAATGGTTTCCAACGTTTCGGAAGCCTCAACACGGGCCTCTGGCTCCAGTCCCATCTGGTTAGCAAGGTACAGTTGGCTAAGCTGCAGATTTTTACGGTCTTCTTCATAGGTAATATGTGCATTCTGCATGTCAAGCTGTAACCTCTCCAAATCACTTTTCAGAATGGTACGATTCTCATATTTTACACAGCCCTCCTGATAATATTGTTCTGTACGCTTCAGGTTTTCGGAAGAAAAACGGACCTTTTCCTGCCCGAGCAATACATCATAGTATGCCTGCAACACAGCCTGGCGTACATCTACGACCGCTTTTTGGGTATTGGCTTTTTCCAGTTCTATACTCTTCTGTGCATACTTTATATCCGACCGATTGGCAGGGTTAAATACATCATAGCTAGCATTGACTCCAGTTGTGATATTGTATTTAGTGCCTAATGGAATAATTGTTGGCGCATCAGGCCGTATGGTTCCTGCAGGCAATACACTACGTTGTAACTGCATATTATATCGGTAGTCCAGAGATGCAGTAACCTGGGGAGCTTTTCTGGCATTTATTTTGGCTATTTCATTTATAGCTATACTTTCACTAATTGCCTGGTTGCGGATATCTTTTCGGTTCTGCTCTGCCATAGTAAGAGCTTCAGTGGCGGATACTCTGCGTACCTCCTGTGCATTGCCTGCCAGCACACAAGCCATCCATATTCCTGTAAACACAATTTTTTTCATATCATGAATGATTAATCCAAACAACCTATTTATCTGAATACCTGAGCAGGTTCTACACTGGCCACCCGACGAATGGCAAACAAACTCCCTCCTAATGAGATTAACAGGGTAAGAACAAAGAATATGATCTGTAACCACCAGGGATAACTAAAGATGGTTCCGGCGTTGGCGATACCAACACGAAAACCCTGGATAAACAAATATCCGATTACAAATCCAGCTAGCCCGAATACCAGTGCCTGTGTCAGAATAAGACGACGGATATATCTATTGGTAGCTCCTATGGCTTTCAGAGTGCCATAATCCCGGATACGGTCTATAGCAGCCGAATACAGCGTCAACCCGATAATCACTAAGCCGGCTATTAGCGCAAACAGGATAATTGTACCAAAAGAAATGGCAATGCCACTGGATTTGACAACTGTCAGAATGGTCTGATAAGTAAACTCCTTACTCTCCCATGCTCTTACTCCAGCAATACCTGAATTGATGCGGGCAGTAATTTCATCTGGCTGGATAGACGGGTTCCACTCAATCAGAAAAGCATTGGCTTTGTAAGGAGATACCTTTCCCAGATAACGTGCCCGCTCCACTGTGGTAAAGGCATATACCCCTCCAAATGATCGGACACCACGAGTTTGACCAGCTACAAACACCTTCTTTCCATTGATCTCGAAGTAATCACCTAACGCCACGTCACCCAGTGTCTTGCTATCAAAGAAATCTGTAAATATGGCTCCCTCCTGCAATAACAAGCCTTTTTGTCCAATAAACACGTTCCAGGGACCACCTGCAAATGCGGGCGCCTGCGAGCCAATCAAGGTAAGTGCAGCAGACTTTCCATTGGGAAATCTGGCACTTCCTCCCGCTACTACAAGTGGATAAGCCTTCTTTACCCCTTTAATAGATTCCAGTTCATGTCCCAGCCGGGTATCAAGCAAAGACAATGAGTTTACGTTCGTAGTCTTGCTATCTACTACCCAGATGTAATCCGCATTATTCCGAACCAGTGCACTCATGGAATTGGTCAGGAAAATGAAGATCCCGATATTCTGGCCTATCAGAAAAATAGAAATGATAGTACCTGCCAGTGCCCCAATAGACTTGGGTTTATCATACAAAATAAATTTTAATGCAATTTTGAGCATGGTTATGGCGTTTCGTGATACCTCATTGATTACCAGTCAGTGTCTTCACATCCCGACATTCTTCTACCTATAATACCTGTAGTTATTTCATTTTGATCACACATTCTACCCGGCTTCCAATGAGAATACGAGAGTTAGAGTCCAGTCGGACCCGGACCTCACGCACCCGCCTGTCTTCCAGATTCTCAGCTTTGTCAGCAAACAGTGATTTCTTTTTCAGATACGAAGAGGTAAAAAATACTTTCCCTTTTGCCAGAATTTCAGTCCCTCCCTGTGGACGAATAAAAGCGGACTGCCCAGCTTTCACTTTTGGGGCAAACAACTCGTCAATCTCCGTCACTGCCATCAATCCACCCTCTGGAGCAAAATCGCCTAACGACGTACCACTACTGACACTTTCTCCAACTTTTGTGTCAACAGACAGTACCATGCCACGGGCAGGAGCTTTGATAAACCGCTGATCAAGCAATGCCTGATTATAGGCCAGATCGGTCTGTAGTTCTGTTAACCTACGTTGTTGCTGCACCAGTGTAGCACGAGCAGCATCTACATCTTTGCGAAGTTGTTCATATTGGGTCTTACTGTCATCAAGTGTCTGCTGAGTTTCTGCCCCTCCGTTAAAAAGCCGCTGGTCACGTTCGTAGGTGTTTCTGGCATTGGCCAGTTTTACTTCCTGGGAAGCCAATGTAGCCTGTGCAGCGCTAATAACAGCCTGCTGTGTGCCAAGTTTACTTCTGGCTTGTTCCAGTTGTCTCTGCTGCACCTGATGGTCTAATGCAATGATCCGATCACCTTTGTCAACCGATTGGTTGGCATCGGCATAGATCTCAGCCACAATACCACTCACCTCTACACTGAGTGGCAATATTTTACCAACAGGCTCAATGTTGGCAACCCCGATAATGGTATCTACTTCAGCTACTACCTGCTTTGTAGTTACAGCACGCGGTTCGTTTTCTTCATCCTTTTTGCCTCTACAGGCTGCCAGACACATAACTGTAGTCAGCAACAGGAGAAGAATTTTAACTTTTTCCGGAAAAATCATTTTCATGAATAGTAGTTGTATCAATGGTTTTCAATGCGAAATTCTCCGTTCTGTTTTTGTAACTCGTATGCCTGTCCGTTTTTCACCTCTACTACCCGATGGGCATATGACATCAGGCGGGGATCATGGGTTACCACCGCTACTGCTTTTCCTTCATCTGCCAATGTTCGTAGTTCCTTCATCACAACATCCAGCGAATCTTTATCCAGAGCAGCGGTAGGTTCATCACAAAGGATCAGCTTGGGATTGGTTACCAGAGCCCGGGCAATGGCTACCCGCTGTTGTTGCCCTCCGGATAGCTGTCGGGGCAGGTTTTTGCTTCGGTCTGTCATACCCACAATCTCCAATGCTTTTTGTGCTCTGGTTTTAGCTTCTTTGTCAGGTACGCCCTGTAAAACCAGTGGCATTAGAACATTTTCTTCGGCAGTCAACGGAGCTATAAGATTAAACTGCTGAAATACAAAGCCAATGGTCTGTAAACGCAGATTCGCCAGGTCGTCTTCCTTCATCCCCGTTATCTCTTTTCCATCTACCCATAAGCGTCCTTCTGTAGGATAAACCACACAGCCAATTAGTGACAACAAGGTAGTTTTGCCAGAACCGGAAGGACCAATAATCAGCAGCATTTCTCCGGTATTCACTTCGAGAGAGGTTTTCTGCAATGCCACAATATGGTTGTCACCTATCTGATATACCTTGTTTACCTCTTCCAGCTTTACAATCATTGCTGTAGGTTTTGGCGGTTCTTTCATTTGGTAGTATGTTTGATAGTTAGCTTAGGGAATAAAGATTGTCGTCAATGTGATACAACCTTATAGAATTGTTTTTTGCCACCAGCAATTTCATTCTGTTGATCAGAATTTTAAACAGGGTAAATACTGACTCAATAAAACAATATTTACAAAGTATTACTCTATATTTTACTATGTTATCATAACTTTTTCAGTTGAATTTTGTTTTTAAAAAGAATAAAAAAATATTTCGATGGCGTCCGGACAGAACAATCAGTTGGTAGAACTCATGAACAGGTATCATGCGTATGAGCAGGAAAACCCCGATTGCACCCTTGCAGACTTTTGTCGGTTTTATCTGGCTACAGAGCAAACTACGGTATCCCGCTCTCCGGTACAGACGGGCACCCAACAAAGTACGGACATCATCAGTGCTTTAGGTCGTGTATTCGGACGGTTAACGGGATTTGTCTCTTTCTATTGGCGTAAAGCCATTGAGCATACAGAGATGAGTAGTATTGAAGATTTTGTTTATCTATCCTATGCCATTTTACTTGACCGCCCTACCAAAAGTGAATTGATTCATCATTGTATCTCAGAATTTCCGACAGGAATAGAAGTAATCAAACGGCTGGTCAGAAGAGGTTTGCTTACAGAATATCCGGACGAACACGATAAGCGCTCCAAACGGATTGAGATCACAACCGAAGGACGAAAAGAACTACAGAGTCTGTATGGAAATATCTATCAGGTAAGTGAAATAGTGTTTTATCCTTTGTCTGAGACAGAGAAAGAAATGTTGTATCAGTTACTGGTAAAGATGGAAAAGCTGCATACTACCCATTACGGCGAACGTAAGAAACAGGAAATCGGAGCCATTTATAATGGTTTGTCTGCTAATGAAACAAATACAAACAAACCATAGCCCCTTTGGAAAATTTATAGAAGTCTATACTGAAGAACAAATCCTTACATAACCCATTGTAAACGCAGATAATTAATCAATGAAACAAACTATAGATTCTTTGAATAGTTACAATACAACATTTCATTTTTTTGTATTTTGTAGAGTAACAAATTCTAACAAGGAATACTTCAACCAGATTCATATATGGCTCGTTATCATACCAATACAACTGCGATTCGCAAATACAGATCTGAGTACTATCGTCTCATGAAAGAAGAAGCTCGTCTGAATGAACAGCTTCACCATATGCTCAAACGAATCAAAAAGAATACAGAAGATGAGAAACAATCTCAGGCTAACCACATCCATTTAACAAATCTGCTGGCTCAGGCCACTCAGCAAAAAGCTGAACTGGAAGCACAACCTGCCTCTAAAGAAAGAAATAAACAGCTGAAGAAAGCGGAATCCGTATGGAAGGATCTAAATGTGCAATACAAACGTAATGACCTTCATTTAGCTGTGTTGGATAAGAAAAAAGACAAAGACAATGCGACTAAGTATATATTGAAGGAACTGAAGCGCGATCAGGTTCGTATTCGTATTAAAACAGCCTATGACATCTGGAAAAGACTGGAACAGGAAGAGCAGTATGAGTTTATGGATTTTGAGATGTTCAAGGCCCTACACTTCGTGAAGCAAGTGCAAGTCTCTCAAAAACAATCTGCTGCCCCAACCTGTGAAGCTGAACTCAGTCGTTCAGGCACTTCTGCAACACCTGCTTCACCAGCATTTGCAACCGTTGCCTCTACACCCAGATACAGCTATACCGTAAGCACATCACCGCGATTTGACTCCATAGGGATTTCTATACTCAATCGTTTCACAAACGCGGTATCTCTCTGCACCTCTTCCAGACAGTCCACCGTTGATCTGGTATCCGTGGCAGCAGTCTGATTATAGACCATACTACTTTCAGATTTCATTTCAATTTTCTCTAGATTCTACTAGAGACGGCTATACTTTGCCTTCCCAAAACGGCTCTAAGAAAAAATATACCTTGTTACTATTTACATATTACAAAACTTTTCCTAGTTTTGCGCTCCATTTGCTTCCGTAGTTCAATGGATAGAATGTCAGATTCCGGTTCTGATGATAGGGGTTCGACTCCCTTCGGGAGCACTAAAATGCCTTAAATTTCGTCAATTTAAGGCATTTTTATTTTTGTGTAAAGTAAAGTGTAAAGTGCTTTTACTTTTTAGCCTTCATTCCCACTAAGTCAAAGAACATTATCCCTCAACTTTGAGGAAGTAGGATGACTCACTTTTGAGCCATCAGTTGTTTTACATTACTTTATTTATCTGGTTCTGCGAGCAGGCCTTAACTTTTTAGATACAGGAAAGAGTGCATCATCATTTCGCTTTAATCCCTCTACTACCTCATCCCACATGTAATACACTAACTTGCCTAAGAACCTTGCCTTGAGTATACCTTTATTACGAAGCTTGATTTCTGTTGAACGACAGATATGTAAAGCTTCCCTTAGCTGTGCAGCTGTCATTATCTGCTTTATCTCTGCACCAGAAGCTTTGTAGCGTTCATCCTCAATAGCAGCTAAGCCTTTTTGTAGGATCTCAAGTAAAGTGTTTGCCTGGCTTTCGTTAAGTTGGATAAGGATAGAATGTGTCATTTGCGTTTAAAGTTTCGAAGATTCTCTTTCATGATTTCAATTGCAGATGGTACGTGTTGCATTTCAATCCAGGCTTCTATTGCTTTTCGGGAAAAGCGTCCACGAATACCTGTTTTAGGGATCTTGCCAAGTGAAGCCCAGTTCTTAACAGTGGTCTTCTTTACTTTTAAAAGCTCGGCTACCTGATCGTATGTGAGTAGTTCGTCCATAGAATAAAATAGTTAATGTGAATAATTAGACCGGCTCATTTCTGAGCTGATCTAAGTTATCCATTTCCCTACTATCATTCCGCAAGCAACGATTGTAAAATATCATATAACGGTTGGGTTTGCTCTATGACAAACTCAAACTTCTGATCATGTGACCTCGCAACTGCGCTTAAGTAAAACTCTAATGCAATAGACCATTCAGCATGCAACTGTATTATTCTCTCCCAGGTAACCGATTTACTAGAGAGGTAAAAATCAACAATATGCAATGCGATATCCTGTGCAGAGTTGCATAAAACACCTTGTGTGTCTTGATCATAGTATGCAGGTGTAGATAAATCCCTAAACCCTTCCAGTAAGTTGATGGTATTCATAAAGTATTTTGAATTACCCGTATGAATAGGAAGTGTCAGACAATAACAGAAACGGTCATGAGACATGGTAAGCAATCGGTTAAATTCAAAAACAGCCTCTGTTTCATTTTTGCCATATTTGAGGATAGATCCAATCAGTTTATCTATGATCGGCTGTCTGGAATCCTGCTGAATGGCTTTCTGAACTGCATCTACAACCGGACCAGAAGAAGGAATAGTATTTTGAGAAACTGTGCTTGAAGAAGCTACGTTGGATTGTGTTTTTGCTGCGCGCATGAGAGTAAGATTTTAAGAGTCAAAATTTTGTGAATGAGAATTATTTCAGGTTGGTGTAAATCATGTTTTCCAGTTGGGAAAAGAAATGATGCAGGGTATCTAAATGATTGTGACGGGAAAATATTTCCTGAGCAGTAGGTGACACCTCTCTGCATTCAAGATAAAACATCTGTTGTGCAGCAAACAAAAGTTCCTTGTACTGGCTTAACTGTTTGGCTGCTGCAACAAGATCCTCATCGAGTAAAGAGGAAATAGCCTCTAGTTTTGCCTTATCAAAATAAGGACTGTTCAATGGTCTGATACCGGGGCTTTGAGTTGTTTCTGTTGTCGCTTCCATAGGAATAATAAATAAGAGTGAAAGAATGATTATAGTGAAAATGATTGCATTAGGATTTCTGTACTCTCAAAGCCAAGCAGACGGGCTACTGATTCCGGCGCAAAGCTGATTAGGCCTGTTCGTTTGTTCTTGATGATATAAACTGAGTCGTTACCTGTAACATACTCATACACCCATTCTGCAGGTGTTTCATCAATCAGTGCTATTGGTGCAGCTTCTGTCATAGGATTGAGAAGGAGATAAGGTTTTCTGCTTTTAAGCTTCTCCAGGCTTGTTTCTCTGTGTCAAAGAAGGGTAACACCCAGATGTATTCAGATTCCCGGTTGCCGTACTTAGGGTGTTTCTCTGCTGGTATCAGATCTGTTTTTTTGGTTGCCTTACGAGTAGTAACCGTTCCGTCGATTTTACGGAACGTAATCAGTACGGCTCCCACCTTCATGAGTGCTTTCAATGCCTGTAACTTCACTAATGCCCATGCATCTTTCAGAGCCTGAGCCATAGAGATACCTGTTTCTTTTACCATATTCCAGGCTTTTTGCATCACAAGTAAACGGAAGTTGGAGAGAGCCTTCATAGTCTATAACATAAATTTATGTTAAACAAGTGCAAAAAAGAAGTGCTACACGAAGCACAGAACAAATGTAACATACATTTATGTTAACACCAAATTTTCATTAACATATTTTTAGGTTAAAGGGTGGAATTATTTTACCTTTGTTGTAAAGAATCACACCCATGGACCTAAAACAACGCATAGAAAAAATCCGAGCTCAGCAAGAGGAATTCCGACTTACTAATAAAGTAATATCAGAATATAGCGGGATCTCGCTTACTACTGTAATGAAGACGTTGTCAAAAACAGAAGCTGATAAACGCTATTTAACAGAAGGTAATGTTCTTGCTATTGAGAAGGGAATGGGTAAAGTATTAGATGAATACCGTGCAAAATTGTGTGGTAGTCAAAAAAAAGCCTAAAGGGTAAATAATTAGTTAGTTGATTATACAATAGCCGTGCAGATGTACGGCTATTTTGTATATATAGAGATTGGTTTTTGCTTTGCTTAAGACTTATTAAGAAATGAAGCAAAAACATATAGATAACTGTAGGAAATTGTCAGAAACAGTAACTTAAGTTTCGCTAATATGATCACCAAGACAGCTCTGATGCATGCTACTCTGTACTCTGATTGCTTTTTTATCAATACTGTCTTTTAGAACCTGTAAACAACTTTAATACACTACCATAAAATGGAGGAAATAAAAAAGATTGTATCAGATACGGAATCGCTGATATTCTTTTTCGTCATTGTTGGGATGACAATTCTATTTGCCCTTTTACTTGGAAACTTTCTTCAAAGACAAATTGAAGAAAAGACCAAAGAGCATCAGGTAGATATTACCAGTTTTATTTTTTTAAAGCACATGATTGTCGCAATAGTATATTTTCTGGGTTTCGGTTGGGCACTATTAACATTACCAATAACTCGGACATTTGCCCATTCTTTGATTGCTGGTGCAGGAGCTACCACCCTAATTTTAGGATTTGCCTCACAACAAATTTTTAGCAATTTATTCAGTGGGATCTTTCTTATCCTCAATAGGCCTTTCAAGATAGACGACACAATAGAATTTCAGGGAAGTAAAGGAAAGGTGATTGAAATAAGCCTAAACTCTACAATAATCCAAGATGAAAATGAAGACAAGATCATAATTCCAAGCTCTAAAATTTTAGGCGACAAAATAAAAATATACAAACGGCAAAAGCTGTAATGCCTCAATAAATGCTCTTAATTTTGGGAGAATGGAAAAAGTTGTGTTAAATAAGGTTTAATAAGTCTTAGATTATTTGATGAATTAGTCAGGTAAACAAAGGTTAGTGAAGAAATCAATCCTGTACTGAATTGATAGGGAGCCTATAGGATTGATCTTCTAGACAAATAAAAATCTTCGTCGTAATAAATAGTATAATAATGTATAACCAAGAACAACAAAGCATTATTGATGAAATACGCGCTAACGATTGGTGGATAATGACTAATAGAGAAGGTGTAGATTATTGGAAAGAACCATTGGAAGAAGATGAGAATCCAGATGAAATCATTTTTCTGTGTCTATCCCATAGAAGAGAGATCAATGATAAATGGCTGGAAAAGATAGGCAAATTAACCGATTTGCGATCTCTCCATTTAGATGCTACTTCGATTACTGATGAAGGAATAGAACATCTAAGCAGCCTAAAAAAGCTTGTTCACTTAAATCTGAGACAGACTAACATCACTGATCGGGCAATAAAAACCATTGCGAGTTTTAAGGACTTAAAATCTTTATGGCTTAACACAACCAAAGTCAAAGGCACAACACTTAACCAGCTTTCACGGTTAGAGAAACTTACCAGCTTATTTCTGGGTGAGACATACATCAATGATAAAACCCTAAAAAGTCTGTCCACTATGAAAAGTCTGGAAGATCTCAGTTTGCATGATACCAACATTAGTACAGCTTCCGTGCCTCTTTTCCAACAATTACCAAAATTGAGGGTACTTGATCTTACAAATACTTATTTTACTGAAGCAAATGTAGAGGCACTGCAGCAACACCGGCCAGACTTACATATAGACATTATTGATTGGTAATTCAGATATTTTTACACTCTTACCTGACAAAAGATGTCTTTTTATAAATATACCTCAACACTTTGAGGTATATTACTCCAAACTTAGCCTTTGCGTTTTGTTCCCATCGAACTCAAAGTAACATACGTAGCCGCTTCTGTCTCAATCTCCTCAAAAGATTTCACTCTTTCTTTTCGTATCCAGTCGTCTAGTTCTGATTTAAGGAATAGCACCCGTCCCCCTCTAGGTTTGTAATAGGGCAGTTCTTTGTTTGATGTCATCTTTCGAATTGTAGATGGAGCAAATCCCAGATATTCAGCGGCTCTTTTCGCTGTCAGGAAATCGTTAGGATGTGCCTCTATACCCAGATTACCATAATCCCTGGCACGCAGCATCTTAGTAACTTCTATTGCAATTTTCTTAATGTCTTCAGGACTGAGAAGTACATAGATAGGCTCTTGTATAACCATAATCTTAGATGGACAAGCAGTATTTGATCGAAATGTAACCTTTAAAACTAATAAAAATGTAACCTACTATGTAATATATCAAGTCAAAACATTGCTAAACAGATTGTTACATACATGGTTATATCCTATAACACGCGGCAATATATCATTTTTTTAATAAATGCAGATTTTTAGCAGACGTAATAATATATTTTATTTACATATTGCTCTTTTTCAGTTTGTTAAGTAACTATCAATCCTTTTTTCTTCTTTTAGCACTTACCATACCTAAACTACGATTTTAAATTCATCAAGAGATTAATTATAATCCTATAGGTATGTCTATTCAACTTGTTAAACAATATCATTCTGATCTTGAAAAGATTATCCGTTATGGTGGTACCAAAAAAGAAACAGCAATACGTGGAGCCTTCCAGAACCTACTAAACGAATACTGTAAGCATAAAAACTTGTTACTAATCCCTGAATTAGATTATAAAACTGCTTTAGGGAAAATAGTCAGACCAGATGGGACTGTTAAAGATATGCTTCGTTTGGATTGGGGATATTGGGAGAGCAAAGATATCTTTGACAACCTAGATGAAGAAGTAAATAAGAAGTTTGAAAAAGGCTATCCTCAGGATAATATCATATTTGAAGATGCTGATACTGCTATCCTTTATCAAGGCAGTAAACCTACTTTACGTATACCAATGCGTGATGCAGGTGCTCTGGATGAACTACTGAAAACATTCCTTGCTTATGAACGTCCTGAAGTTCGCAGTTTTCGTCAAGCTATAGAACAATTCAAGCAACATATCCCTGCAATTGTTAATGTATTAAGAGAGACCATTGATAATGAATCTATAACAAACCTTGCCTTTCAGCAAGCCCGTATCCAATTCCTGGAGGTATGTCGCAAGTACATTAATTCAGCAGTAAAAGCTGATGATGTCCGCGAAATGTTGATTCAGCATATTTTGACTGAAGAGATCTTTCTGACTATTTTTGAAGAATCACAATTCCACTCAGAAAATAACATTGCTCGTGAATTAAAAAAGGTAGAGGATACCTTTTTTACAGGCACCGTAAAGAGAAGTACATTAGAAGAAGTACGTCCTTACTATGGATACATTAAAGCTCAAGCAGCTGCTATTGCAGATCATCATGAAAAGCAAAACTTCCTGAAGATCATATATGAGAATTTTTACAAAGCATACAATCCAAAAGGAGCGGATCGTCTGGGAGTAGTCTATACTCCAAATGAAATAGTGCGTTTTATGATCCAGAGCACCGACTACTTGCTTGGAAAGCATTTTGGTCGGATGCTGGGAGATAGGGGAGTTGAGATTCTGGATCCTGCAACAGGTACAGGCACCTATATTGCGGAGTTAATAGATTACCTGCCTAAAGAGCAAATTCGTTATAAATACCTTAATGAAATACACGCCAATGAAGTATCTATTTTGCCTTACTATATTGCTAATCTTAACATTGAGTATACCTATAAGCAAAGAGTAGGGAAATATGAAGAGTTTAAGAATATATGTTTTGTTGATACACTAGATAATACAGCAGGAATAGGCTATGCAGGAAAACAAGGAGAACTTTTTGGAATTAGTGTTGAAAATGCAGAGCGGATTCAAAGACAGAATGAACGGAAGATATCAGTTGTTATTGGTAACCCTCCATATAATGCGAATCAACAGAACGAGAATGACAACAATAAAAATCGTGAATACAAAGAAATAGATAAGCGTATTAAGGCAACATTTATTAAGAATAGCACAGCACAGAAGACAAAAGTTTATGATATGTATGCTCGCTTTTACCGTTGGGCAATGGATAGATTAAATGACAGAGGTATAATAGCATTTATTACTAATCGGTCTTTCATTGACAGTCGAACATTTGATGGATTCAGGAAATGTATTGAAACTGATTTTTCTTATTGTTATATCATTGATACACAAAGTGATGTGCGTGCTAATCCTAGAATATCAGGAACAATGCATAATGTTTTTGGAATTCAGACAGGAGTTGCTTTGATGTTCTTGATTAAAGATTCTGCAACAGAAAATCAGAAATGCCAGATTAAATATATCTCTCTTCCTGATGAGTGGAAAAAAGAGGAAAAGTTACAATGGTTAACAGAAAATCCTATTGAAAAAATATCATTTGAAATTGTACGTCCTGATCAAAATAATAATTGGATAAATATAGCAGACGAAAATGGATTTAATGACTTAGTACCATTATTAACTATTCCAGATAAGAAAATAGAAGGAATATTTAAATTAAATACAAATGGTGTTAACACTGCTAGAGATGAATGGGTATTTGATTTTGATAAAGGTAATCTCACAAACAAAATAAAGTATTTTATTTCAACATATAATCAATCAAAAGAAGTCAACAAATTAGACTACTCAATTAAATGGAGTGCAGGTTTAAAAAACTATTTTAAAAGAAAGAATACTTTTTTATTTGAACCTGCACATATTACTAAGTATTTGTACAGGCCATTTGTGTTGAAGAATTATTATTCGGAAAAAGGGTTCTCAGATAGATTAACCTCTAATCACTACTCTCTATTTGGGAAAAAATTAAATTATTTTAATAAGATAATTTCTATTTCTGGCTTAGGTAGTAGTAAATGTTTTTCTGTTTTAGGAGTTAATACAATCTTTAGCTTTGATCTTCTTGAAAAAACTCAGTGCTTTTCATTATATTATTATGATGAAAGTTCTTCCTGCAAAGAAAATGTCACTGACTGGGCATTAAGTAAATTTAATTCATATTATGGCATATATATAACAAAAGAAGATATTTTTTATTATGTATATGCAGTATTGTATAATCCTAAGTATAAAGAGAAATATAAACTAAATTTAAAAAATAATTTTCCACATATCCCCCTTTACCGAGATTTCTTTCAATGGTCTCAATGGGGTAAGCAATTAATGGATCTACATATCAACTACGAAGCAGTAGACCTTTACCCTCTACAAGAAAAACACATCGTGAAAGAGAATCCAAAACCAAAGCTGAAGGCTATAAAAGAGAGTGGAAGTATTGAGATAGATGAGAGTACTATTCTGACTGAGATACCAAAAGAAGCATGGGAGTATAAGTTGGGAAATCGTAGTGCATTAGAATGGGTATTAGATCAATATAAAGAATCAAAACCCAAAGATCCTACAATAGCGGAGAAATTTAATACCTATCGATTTGCGGATTATAAAACGTCTGTTATTGATCTCCTTAAACGTGTTTGCCAAGTAAGCATAGAAACAGTAAAGATTCAACTAGAGATGCAGGGAACCGGAGAATAAACTAATAATTGCTATGTACAAAATAGCCTCTAAACTGAGGCTATTTTGTTTAATAACCTTTGCCTAAATTAGGTAATATGCCAGAAATTTATAGGAGTTGAAAGAAGTATTCCGGGTCTGAAATTTATGCGGAGAATCTATTAATCTACATAACATAATGAAAATGTACTTATCTTTATAAAAGCAAATGCCCCAGTACTCGCGATACCAGGGCTTTGCAAAATTCTATATGAGTACTAACTCTAAATCTCAGAAAAGACGGGAGTGTCAGACTGAGAAGGAGTCAGGAGGTACTCCGAAATCAGTTGTCAATCTCCAGAATTTGGCAAATGGCCTCAAGGCTATCTACTACTTTATTAAGCTCTGGTTCATTGACTAGCAAACCTCAGGCATCATCTGTTGTTACAGGTGGTGCCTTATTTCCATAATTGAATAATCCAAGAGGAACATATATGTGATTATGGAAAATTTGTTATGTAAATTTAGATTAAAAGTTTTTTTAATTAAAGAAACTTTAATTAAAAATGTTTTCTATTTGGAAATAAATAGATTCCTACTATAGATAAATATATTCAGCCTGAATATACATATATCAAAAAAATATAATGTTTAATTAGGATAGGATTTTGGGCTATAGTATCTATATATAATTCTCTGCTATTTTAGGGTGATCCAAACATATTCTACCCAATGCACCCCACTGATACGCCCTACACTCGCCTACATCCAGACGATATCAAACTAATAGCAGAGGAAGTAGTCAAGCTACTCACAGAGAAACAAGCTAGTACACCTGCTCAATCTGATCTGATAGGTTATGATGAACTAGCTGCAATGCTCAGTGTCAAAAAACAGACACTGATGAATTGGGCCTCAAGTGGTAAGCTTCCAAAGACCTACACACGAGGTAAGTTCTCCAGAAAAGCAATAGAGCAGTGGATACAGATGCAACATGTCCCCTCTGCCATTGAACTTATGCAGGATCTGATGAAACCAAAGGGTAAAAGAAGGTATTAAGAAAGGATTGTGAATCGAAAAGCTGTATTATTATACCACGTTTCCCTATCCGACTTATTAACACCTTTCTACTTCATATGCCGACAGAACTACCACTAAAAATCCACATCAAGTTTGTACCAGATCAACTCAGAGCTATATATCAAAAAGCATGGAACCAGAAGAAATAAAGATTGAGGTTTACGATAAGCGAGACAAGTCAATCACTGTATTATATGTTGAGCAGCTTTCTGATAACAAATTTAGAATGACAGATAATGACCTTTTCGATTATCGACTGACACTTGGAACTGAATTTGAGACTAGGATAAATCAGGAGGGTAAACATGAAATTATCCGAATCACAAAAGAATCAACTTATCTTACCAGAAGATTCCTTCTTTCAGATCGACACAAGACTTCAGATTATCAATTTTTGGGAGAGGAATTAGTCAAACGAGGAGGCCATTGGCAAGTAGATATGGGAGGAATCATTACCATTAACTTGCCTAAAAACGCTGAACTTGATGTAGATAGAATAATTAAAGAGTTAGGACTAAATTTGATAGAAATAGTTAATGAAGGAGAATAAGCCAGTGCCTAAGACATACTTTAACTACTCAGCGTTCAACGCACAACCTCAACACGAGGTATCCATCCAAGCAAATCCATGTCCTCGCCCGGATGGATACGTTGCAATGCAAAGGTAGATTTGATGTAATTTCACAGGCACAATCCATTACCAAATCTCACTCCTTTTTGCTTGCTTTGCTGACAAGTGATAGAATATAATCTGTATGTGGAGAGCAAACAATCCAGTCGATTTAACAAAGTATTACCAACTTTTAGAAGCAGATGAAATTGCTATCCTTAGAAAGGACAGGGTAATTCCTATTTCAACCGCTGTTTTTCTTCTGTTCTTTATAGGTATCTGGATTTTCGTGCTTCTATACACAAGCTCCCTGTATGGTAGAATCCTAGGATGTGTTCTTTTCTCTATTGCATTTCTGGGCTTTGTCATTCGTATTTATAGAAGAAGACAAGCTTTTAGAGAAGATATGGATAATGGATACAAAGTTGTCTATACGGGACCTATAGAAAGTAAAAGAGAGTCCTCACTTAGCAGGGAAAGGGATTATTATTTCACTATACTTGGAATAGAATTCGACCTTTCCTATAATGAATGGAAAGACCTACAGGTAAATCAAATGGTACAGATCCACCTGGCACCTAAAAGTAAGCATATTCTTAAACTCACTACTCTGGACTGATCAAACATGATAGTGTCCCAAAAGTGTCCCGTCCCAAAAATGGGACAGTGGACAAATGGGACACCTTGGACAATCAAAATTCAATATAGAATAAGATTGCATCAATATCTTTATCTGTCAAATCTGGAAAAGATTGCATTGCAAGCCTATTATATTCTTCAAAAAGTTTAGTTCCATATTCATCTCCGTCAGTTCTCATTTGCCATGAATTACGAATCCACCGTCTAATCCATTCTCTGGACTGCCTTTTAGTAACATCTTTCAAGCCAGGACCTACAATAATTTCATGCGTTTTAGAGTGACACGCTTCACAATTCTTTATAAAAAGCTTTTTGCCTTGTTTATACATCACAGCTTCAGGAGAGATTGCCTTCTGTTTAGCGGGTTGAGGACTTGTTTGTTTTATCGGCTTTTCGTCTTGCGTAGAATGACAAGCAAACAAGATACAGGAGCTTAAAAGTAGAAGTACTAGTCTTTTCATTGGTCGATAACAGCTTACCTCTATTAATACCTGTCAATGGTAAAAGATAAACTTTTGGCAGATGATAGAATTTGTTTGCAGTACTAAATATAATACCTTCATTCAAAGATGGTCCAAGTCGGATGGATACAACATATAGTCATTATCGTAGCAGACTTCGCAAAAATATGCTACTTCTCTTCAGTCTGCGCAAAAAGACTGCGCAATAGCACTTTTAGTTTGCCTCAATATGTCTCTATGAACAATAAAGAGAAAACAAGAAATATACAATATCCCCAAGATCGGACACATTAGTATGGAGCAGGAAGAATCATTAACAAAAAAGCGGGTGTATGAATTAGTTATTTCTACTTTAGGAGAAAATACACTAGGATATACCTATTCAAAATCAAATAATCGACGTTATTATTTCCAAAGAGAAGCCTTGAGGCAAGATGCAGTTGATACGATGAAAATTACAGTCTATTTTAGAAAAGGATATATCAATTGTGAACTACGTTCAACTGTTTATAAACACAATGATGGAATACTATTTTCAAACGGAATTCTTAACAGACGAACTTTTTTATTTAATAGTAAGTCAACATCATCACTTGGCCCGGAAATCTGGAGCTATTTCTTTTCCAAAAATGAATCTTCACTATTGGAAACATTAGATTTAGTCTTGGCTGATTTAGAAAAAAAAGGAAAAGAGTTCGTTAATTCTTGTGATCGACGTTATTCACATCCTAAGTTTTTAAAGGGTCTAGACTTTATAAATAATCTAACCATTTCCAAAGAACAGCTAAAGGCAATTTTCCCTAAACACTTTGTCGGATATTGGTGGAAGCTTGATAACGAAAAGTTTATTGAATTAGAGTTATTATTTAATGAGATTGATAAGGATAAAAGTTTTGAAGAATTGAAACATTATTGGGAAAATAGTGCTTTTGCTTTTGAGTTTTTTGATAAATATATTTCTGACTAGAACACCTGATTCATATAGAGGAGATGGTTGTCTTAATACCCAACAAAAGGCAATATTACATTTGTTTCTTCTATCTATGGTGAAACTAAATCGGTTTGCGCCCCCCTTTATACATGATCCAAATCTGGCTCATCTGCCTCTGACATTATCAGACTCAGGTAGTAACTACCGATTACTCCCTTTACAGTATCATTCAACTTGAACGATACTCACTGATGACCTGGATCTTGCAATATAAGACTCAGGTCATGGATGTCGCCAAATCCTACACCCTTTGTACATATACACGTCCTTCATCAGGAAGAAGGATTCAGTCTCCCTCAACTTGAGGGTAACTGAGAACTGATATGACTGTACATGTACTTCTACTAAACATGGTTTTATCCCATGTTATAATGTCGTTAAAAACGATGTTGTCAGTACTGTTCAATTTGTCCATTCGTACCTACTACGAGTGCATGAAATCAACCACCCTCAAATTGATGGGAGTAGGCTTTTTTCAAACTCCCATCATTTGGACTCATAAAATACAAAGGGTGTCCACTAGATAGTCATCCCTTTTCAGTCCGTAAATTCTACGAAGTGGCTTTACTCAGATAGTAGTAAAAGGATCTGATTTGAAATCGTAACCTTACTGTAAGAAGAAAAATACCTCAAATGAGGTATTGATACAGCGTGATATACTTTAGTTATTGCTAGTCTCAAATTACTTAATAATAGACATGATTGCAGATTCAGAAAAAGAAACATTTCTTTTTTTAAAGAAGTCTATTTCAGATAGAATAACATCAGTTAATAGGAACAGATTGTATTATAGGCGCCGTTCTTTTTATGCTTTCATTAGTACTACTATTTTAGCCGCTCTAACAACTGTCTTATTAGGAATTAACAGTGTAGATCCTGATTGTAAAGAATTTATAAGAATAGCGGCCCTGCTTATATCCAGTGTTATTACAATAGTTAATGCCTATAACTCATATTTCAATCATAAAGAGCTTTGGCTTATTAATAATCAGGCATTGAACAGATTTTATAAACTTCAATTTGAGATAGAGTTTTTAGAAAAAGGGCATGAGAATATAACACCAGATAAGATTAACGAACTGAGGGAGGAATATCAGAAGATAATAGATCAACTAAACAGTGAATGGGACAGACACCGGGCTACATCTTATACAAAGCCTTCAGATAAGAGTGATTCTTGATTCTCAATAAGCTACTTACATACACCACAACTCCCTCCATTCTTCGCGCAATGCTTACAATACTTGCAGTTTTTACAAGCATTGCAGCTTTTGGAGCCAGTGCAGGTAGCATGGTGATTCACATCACTGATATAGGAGGATAAAGCTAGAGATCCTGCAACCATCATCAGTCCACTAACAGAAAGGAGTAGTTTCTTTTTCATACAACCAAACTACTTTTTTGTATTGTACCCTACCAGTCAGTTTCTATTAGTTTCTTACTAATGAGAGTTTTATCATAAAAAATACCTCGTTTGTGGTATTGATATTATGCCTTAAATTATTCTTTTTAGTATGATTATTACCTAATATAATTCTATTAATTAACAGGGATAATGTAGACTACTCATAAAGTTAGTAGATCTTAAACACTACCTGATACTCAAAATATGCTAACACAAGAAAAAAAACAGAAAATACAGCGTGAGGAAGCTTATAGAGATGCCTACAGAGATGCATATAAAAACGAAATTGAAAAAAATAAACCTAAATCTAAAATTGATTTAGTAGAAACAATTATAAAGCTTTTACAGGGATTGTCCATCATTGCGGGTATATGGGCCACTTTTCTAGTTTACCAAAAACAAAACGAAGATAGAGCGCTCCGAGATAAGGCGACTTTAGAACAAACAGCAAAAGAATTTAGAAAAGTTTTCTACGATAAACAATTCCAACTTTATTTTGAAGCATGTAGTGTTGCTTCGATTTTAGCAACTGAAGAAATTAGTTCTTCAGATTATCAGAATGCCCGAAAACAATTTTATAGACTTTATTGGGGACAACTTTCTTTTGTTGAGGACAAAAATGTTGAAAAGCAGATGATCCTCTTTAAATATCATCTAGAAAAGTATGAGAAAGAAAGTCAAGAAAAAGAAGTTGTTGACAAAGATTCATTAAAATATGCCTCACTAAATCTAGCCCATGCTGCCCGTAATTTAACTTTCACCATTTGGCTTGATAGTACTGAAAGGGAGAACTATAATCGATAAAATTAATTAACTAATCTAGTATGTGAGTCCTTTTTTATAGAATTATTATCTACTCACTAAATAATAAATGGAAAAACCAACCCCTTGGAAAGAATTCAAAAAGCATGCGAAATGGAAAGTCTATAAGCCATTTTTATATATTGAATGGTTATCAGAAAACTTTGTACATCATTTAAGTCGGTGGTCTATTGTAGTACTATTAGAGTATGTAGGTAGGTTTACTATCTTGATAGGATTAATAACCTATATTTTAGAGGCTCCGGAAAGAGAAAGAAAAGCAAAAGAACAGACTATAACAAAGCATTTTCAAGCGTGGGAAGTTATCAATTCTGGTCACGGAAAAAAGTATAGTGGAGGCAGAAAAGATGCATTGGATATTCTTGTCAATGATAAAGTATCACTCTTAGGTATTGATCTTTCAAACGCTATTTTTGATAGCTTGAGAATATCTGCCGCTGATATGCGACTAGCAGATTGTAGAAATATAAAACTCACTAATGCTATATTTGATTCTGTAAACCTATCCTATTCTAAGTTCGATTCTGCATTTATATTAAATAGTTCTATATCTTCATCTAATTTATCGTTTGTAAGTTTTAAGAATAGCTATTTTGAAAATTTTGCTTTTATATCTAGTCAACAAATATCACATGCTAATTTTGAGAATGCACACTTATTTATTACGAATTTAAGAAAGCTGTCTCTCTTTCAGTCAGATTTCACAAACGCTAAATTCCAAATAGTTGATTTAGATAGTGTAGAGTTTATCGAATGTAACTTAATGAATGTAGATCTGTCTGCTATTCAAAATTGGCAGACGATTAAAAAACTTTCTTATACTAACTTATATGGTGCCAAATTCCTTCCGAAAGGATTTAAAGAATTCGCCAAAAAAAAAGGCGCTGTATTTTTTGCGAATAAACAAATGTGGCTTGATAATTTGCCAAGTTCAAGAAGATTTATTAGAAAAAGATTATAAAAACTCTTATTACTAAAAGAGCCAACTATCTGTCGGCTCCTTTCCTCTGGCACTCATTTCATCAATACTATCCTGGTAATCTGATCCTACCATTATCAGGCTGTAACACATACCCTTCATTGGGTTGTATCAGGTATCCTTCCTGGAATGTGGGTTTGGTTACAGATGTCAGGGAAGGGATCTCAATGCGCATTAATTGTACCCAGGTTGAGCCAGGATAGCCGTGTGCATACTCTTCTATCTGCTGAATGAAAAACCATCCGGTGACTGTTTGTCCATACCGCAAATGATCTGATTGCAGTCTGACAGGCTTTGTAAAATCCAGTTGCACAATGTCTACTGTATCCAATCGCAACTTTACCCGTACAAACTTATTATTATTCAAAGCTGCTTGTAGGTAACGGTAATTCTGTTTTACTAGTAAGTCAAACTTTAACGGCTCAATGGTAATGTTGACCGTATGTATGGCTGCGTCGGCTCCTTCAAAGATGGTTACCGGTTCTGTGTTCTCAGTATCCAACAAAGCTAAAGGTGGGTCTACATCCTCATAAGAGAATAGTTGCAGATATTCCAGATAGTTGATTTGCTCCCAATGCGCTCCATTGGTAGGATCTTCTCCACCTATGATTTCATGCTTGGCTTTATAATACTTGTTGGTTACAGGATAGTAAACATAGTCCTGAATCGGGGACTGGGTGTAAATGGATGCCTGAGCCCATACACTAAACCTGCTCTTTTCTTCAATGCTAATAATAGGCTTATCCTGTAAGGCAAAAACAGAGTCATACCCTACAATACTTTGCTCCAGATGTTCATTGGTAAGAGTAAGTATGCCTTTGAAGGTTTCATCTGCATACTGCAGAATGGTCTGTTGTCCATATCCTTCCAATAGATAATCTAATTCCGGAGGTTCTGAAAAGTCCAGTCTGTCAGACAGATCTATTCCTCTGTGTCGTATACCATTAGGTACTTTATCAAAAGGCTCAATGTATAGAATACGGTTTCGGGTATCGGTAATGAATAGTAGATTGAACTGGTTAGCCAGTAATAAGAACAAGTCTTTCTGTTCAATATCTGGTAAAATAGAAGTTACACTTATATCTGCTCCTGGTATGACATATTGCTGCATGTTCAATTCCCATGTGGCTTTATCATCCAGGTAGATATTTGCTTTGGCGATAGGTTGCAGGATATTCCCGTTCTTTTTTACCCGAAAAACAATAGTTGCTACCTGTCCTTCACTGGCTACAAATTCATCAAAGGTAAACGATACATCCTCAAACTTACCTCCCGGGTTCAAGGTATTCTTGGAGATCTCCTTTTCCTGAATACGTACTCCATCCAAAAACAACCAGGCGTAAAACTTTACTCTGCCCTCGTAATACACATGATAGGTACACTTGCTGGAATAAATGCCTGTTTCGGGAATAGGTACCGATCCATCAAAAGAGCTGTAGTCCATCAGCTTTCCTACAAAATAGTCTCTGGCTACATCGGTAGTATTGTTGAATACTGGCCTTACCTGTAGATCTGAATTGTCCCCAATACCGGAAGAATACTCATAGCGTACCCCTCCTGTGTATCCTACCCGAAAAGAACGGGCTTTGGTATACTCTTCATCCAAAGAAGGGAATGTATGGGTGAGCAGAATCATTTTCTCAAGTACAGGAGAATGCCAGAAATCACCCCGTATTCTAAAATTATTCTTTCTGGCTATCATGTCAATGAGATACTTTACAAATACAGAGGGGTAGTAATCATCTACTAACCTTGCATCATCTAAGTTTCTGCCATAGTTCACATTGGCATAGATGTAACCAGCTTTCCATGTATTATCTGCTGCACTGACAATGTTAGCCAGATTCCAGGTGTGATTCAGTCCGGATAAATCCAGTTCATTCAATTTCTTTCCTTCAATCAGTTCGAAAAAGTTATAGTTACCTCCTGTAATCTGACAATCTATCATGCCATCACTATATCCTACTAAGCGCATCGTGCCATCTAGTACCGATAAACTGTCTTCTATAATCTTTACAGGAATGCGTCGGTAAGGAAGAGTAGAATACGTATTGATGTGTTCAGGTAACTCTAAGGCTTCAGCGTTAGCTTGGGTCAAAGGAATTTTAAAGGTATTGGTATAGTGTGTTTGTCTGGAATCCACATCCTGCAGGTTGTTAACTGCATAGGTAGATACCATTACTTCTGTCTCTGACAGATCCAGTTGTAAACCGTTTTCCAGTTGTATTGATACGCCTCTCATCTTTCAGTTTAAATTAAAGTAGTTCGATAAAAATGAAGGATTGCTCTTGCGGATGGCTTTTAAATGGTTGTACAGATCTCTGAAAACCTTTTGTCCGCTCCCTCTGTGCAGCCAGGTGCAAGCCATCCGATAGGTTATCCCGTTGTCTGAGTGTGGAAATACAGGCTTGTATAAAGCCGCTATACAAGCCTCTACCTGATAGAGTTGAATTTGTAGTAGTGATTCTCCCTCGGCATTGATAATGTCTATCCATTGAGTCAGAATATAGAGCGCATCTTCAGTACTTTCCACATAGCCACGAAAAGGGAAACAGTAGTATACAAAGGAGAACATCCATTCAACTGGAATATCCTGCCAGATAAGCACCGTGTTTTCTGTCTTTATCACATCAATAGTCTTTGTATCAGGATCATAAAAGACATTACCCAGTATTACGCCTTCTTCCATATCATTCAGGTTTGTAAGCAATCATGGTACTTCTGCCTGTCCGCTTCACTGGTACAGTGACCAGTTTCATCAACCCTACATACCTGACAGAATCCCATCCATGGTTAAAGGCATCGACAGGCACATTCAGCGGTTTACCCAGTTTATCTTTTGCCCACAAATACCGTTGCTGCTCTTTGCGTATACCTACACTTCGACGGGTGATGTTGAGTGGATAGCGTTTAATCGTATCAATACCGAGTGAAATGCTATCTGCTCCTTTGGAAGCTGCTATCACATTGTATCCCAGGTTACGCAGTTCCTGTATGGATTTAGGGTCTGCACTGTCAGCAATAATCTCCTGTTGGTTGCTTACCCCGTTTTCCATCCAGATCTTAGCTATATCAGGGTTAGTCAATCCTGTTTCATAGAAGAGCTCATCAATGTATAACTCACCATTATACATGTACACCCATTCGTTACTGCTTGGATCATTGGTATAGCCAAAATCTAAACCTACACCAATCAGTTTTGCTTCTGCAGGTACCTCTTCTACTATCCGGACATTAGGGAATACCAGACCTTCCAGTTTACCGGTTACCCCTCTGGCATACACTTTCCAGATATCTACATCTACCTTTCTGAGTGCCTCTATTTTAGCCCGTGTCTTTTCATCCAGAAAAGGATTGTGTCTGTGATCAGTAATGAAAAGGGTTGTATTGGGTTCGGGTATGATGCTCTCATGTACCCAGAATGAGTAATTGGGATTATAATCAATAAATGCCTGCTTGCGTGTTCTGAGTACTAATTCATCATAGATAGGTTTGGGTATACCGTTTGCCTCATTGATGAACAGATAATCTCTCTTCCCTGATTTGGCATCCTGTGCATCATCATAGGATTGAAACTCCATTACAGAACCGTTTTTGAACTGATAGAACCTGTCAGACTTATTGAAAGAGCCTACCAGATGCTGACTGATTTCATCTGAGTCTCTGACAATGGTCTCTGCATCGCGGATAGCTCCTTTCTTTAAGTTGGGAATATCCTGTCCTACTACTGTAAAAACCGTGTTCTTTTCCAGGATACACCGCTCAAAGGCATTTTGTAAGGTAGCAACGGTTTTACCAGAAGATGTGCCACCCTGATTGACAATCACATCTGATTTGCATTCCCGGATTGCCTTGTATAATGTGCTTGTTTTAAACATAGTTGTACGGTTTGTTTAGTTAAATAGTGATGTCAGTTTATCAGATTATGGATTAATCTAGCTGAACTTCTGATTCGTTAGTGGCAATGGCATAGCCTCTGTCAATCACCTGTACTTCAATCACCTTTTCTGTATCAGTGAAAGTAGCTGTTTTATCCTGCCATTGGCGTACGGTGAACTGTTTGCCACTATAGCTGACATAGGGATCATGGCTGAAGTTGGTAGACTGTACCCGTAAGGCAATCGACAACGATTCACCTAATAGTTCTTTCTTAAGTTCTTTTCGGCTTATGCCTTCCCGAAAGATTTTATCAATCAGTAATTTGGTTGCCTGCTGTTTCATTTGTCAACACGTTTGATAAGTTCTTCCAGTAATCGTTCCCGCTGTTCTTCTGACAGGTTAGCGGCTAAATCCTGAGCTGTGACATAGCCACCCAGATACTTCATAAGCATATCCAGGGCTTTGAGTTTATCTGCATCGGCTTTGGCATTCTGCGACAGATCATTGATCCGTGTAACGACCTCTTCGAGGGTAATAGTTGTGTTTTGCATAATGGTAATCTGTATGTTTCTGATATAGTCCTGAATGCTAGTTTTTGCTAGTAATCGGGCTGCATTCGCATTGGCCACATCCCGGCTCTCAACACCATATACAGTCTGATAGCTTTCTGTTGCATTGCCACTGAGTAAGTATTGATTGACAAAAGCTAGCTGTTTAGGGTTAAGGCTACTATCCATTGTATCAGGCATTGTTTTTTTAGTTATTTCTGTAGTATCGCTCCTGCAAGGGACGGTGAATTATTAGACTCTGGAGAAAACCCTGTATTCGATGAAAACGGGGTTTTCTGTTTATTGAATCCGCTCTTACTTCTATTTGAGAAATCCGAATGTGACTGTTTTGATCTGTTGTACAAACTGTAGCATCTGTGAGTATTCTTCCTTGTGGTCCTGATCCGGACTGAGTGATTCAAACAGTTCTCTTACCTGATAGCCTGTTTCAATGGCTTCTGTGAATAGATCTGCAATGCTCTCATTGCGGATATCAGTGTTCATCTCTGCATCTACTGTATCTGCCAGTGTCATAGGCTCCATGTCTCCTGCTTCATTCTCTCTGTAGAGTTGTAAGGGCTTACCTTGTTTTGCCAGGAATTTGAAGGGTGAGAAAGCGGATTCATTGCGAACCATCAGCAGAAAGTCTGAATAGTCTTGAGCTCTACTGGTACCTAGTCCCTCGCCTCTGACTTCACAGTTTTTGCCCTCTTCATGATAGTTGCCTCCAATGTGTGAGCTAAGAGTATAGTGCAGCGTATAGGATTTAAGGCTTTCCCAGTCTTCGAGATAACGTATAGAGCCATCTTCATTATAATCGTTGTCATCCCCTCCATACTCTTCTATAGAAAGCATACGTTCCTGTGTGGCATAGCCTTTCCAGTCTGCTTTATACTCCTCAAAGTACTTCATCAGCTCTTTCTCTACTTCCAGTGTAGCATTATGAAACTGTCTGAGACCATTGGAAAGGATAGCTAACTGATAATGTCTCTCAAAGCGGGTATAAGCATCATAGATACTTTCTGCATCTACTTTCTCGCGGTCAATAGAAGCATTATGTACTTTCATCGAGTAGTAAACCGGATCATGTGTAATGTCAATGATAGAAAGGCTATCCATGAAGGCGTTGAATAGTTTAGCCAGTGGAGTATCGGATTTGATAGACTTGAGTCGCATAGTATTGTGTGTTTAGTATTGCGTTTTATATGAGTGAATGATTAGAATAATTAAACCAATGTATTGAAGCCTGTATGCAGGCAGTGGCAGATACGTTTTCCTCTGGCATCTGCATAGATATGTTTGTCTGAGTCCTCATGTAGGAGTCTGAGTAATCCCTGATTCAGACACGTTAGAAAGATCAGGTTGTTGATGGCTAATTGTCGCGGGCTTTCAAGTATGGCTTTCATGCTGCATGGGTTAAGGGTGATAGTTCTTGCTTGGTGGTAACTTGCTCAGTAGTCATAGGAATATCCCAGTCGGCAGGATAGCCATGTTCATTGAGCACTATGTCAATCTGTTCTCCTGTAGATTTGATTGTGAATCTTTCAACTCTACCTGTTTCTACCATAGGAACTACAGGCTTACTTTCTGCTTCAAAGGCTTCGATGTGTCCTGGATTGGTTAAACCTATTGGCTCAATTCTGGGTGTGCTTTGATGCATGACAGGACTTTTGTAGGTTTTGTCGGTAGGTAGACCTACGCATTCTTTTAAAATCACACCATGATTTCGGGCTAAAGCGAATAGGAAATTCTCTGTAAAACCGTATCCATTCCGTTTGAGTGATTCATTGTATTGTTTGTCTGCCTCTGCTGGTTTGTACTTAGGGTGAAACTGACTCAGAGCATGAAACCATTCTCTCCCGGATTCACCCAGGGTAGCAGCCAGGGAAAATCCCAGGTTTCTCCAGTCTTCATAGTTTGAAGTTAGATCTACCCGTTTGTCTGTGATGAGTTCTAACAGTTGTAGTAAACGATTGGAATTAGTGCTGATAGGTTTAGCGACATAGACAGGTTTATTCTCCTTTTTGACACCAAAGGGTTTTGCCTCCAGGTTAAATCTTCCTTCTTCATCTGGACATACAAACCGGAAATCAGTAGGATTCTTCCCTTTGCTGTCTCTCTTTACCTTCTGTCCGGCTGCCTTGTCTAATAATGAATACACAAATTCATGTGCCGCTGTCCATTGGGATGTATAACTATCTAAATCTGTGCAGTCCAGATTGATTAGCAGCCACACACCATCTCCCCGGGTGGAAATCCCTGCATAGACTACAAAATAGAGCTTAGCTAATTCATCCCGTACCTGAGAAGGAGTAAATCCGTATTGACTCAATCCATCAATATCTATCTGTCCAAAGCCTGAAAAGCATACCATTATTTTCTCATCAGTACCATCTGCCTTTGGCACCCAATCAATCTGACCTGCTACTACCATACAGGTAGTAGATTTACGTTTCAATAGTTTCTGTTCCTCTTCTGTTTTAGCAGAACGGATCTTATCCCGTTGAGCAAAATGTCTGGGCTCTCTACTGAGTACCGCTTTCATCAGAGGGGCTGTCATAGGTAGCTTGGTTTCTGTATTGGGTAAGTATGTCACGTGTATTTCCAGGTTCATATCATTTATAGTTTGCTGTCCCAAAGTGTCCCGTCCCATTTTTGGGACAGGTGGGACATTATTGTTTTGTCCACCTTAGAATAGTTGATTTGGGAATATCCAACTCTTTGGCTATCTCTCGGATGGACTTACCCGCTTCCTTCATTGCCTGAGCTCTTTCTATATTTTCAGACTTTTGAGCAAATTGATTATTGGCAATAGTGGTAGGCATTTGTTCTACCATCATTAGAGCATGATCTTTATAAACTTCTGCAAGAGTAATAGCAGTATCAAAGTCTGCATCAGAACAGATAAGATTTGAGTTTACCTCTACAGAGATTGTTTCATGGAAATGGCGAACAATGGTTAAAATCATGGCAATCCGAAAACAGATTAAACCCATCCGCTTTACACTACTTATAGCATCTGGAATATCTTCTTTGATCTCATCTAACCACTGAGTAAACCTGCTGTTTAATCGGGTCCACTGTGATTCTGTCAGTTCAAATCTGTGATCACAGATCCTTACTACTTCTGCAATTTTTAAAGCTTCTTCTTCTAATAGCGTAAAGTGTTTGTTTAGATTGACACGACCTTTTGCAAAGGGACTTACATCTCTCCAGGATGCATCGATAGAGAAGGAGTAGAACATAAACCTTGAAAACAACCCATCTTCTACTGAATGGATAAGGCGACTTACCTGTGCAGGTGTACCAGACAGGCAAACAGACAAACGAGGTCTGTTAACCTCATTTTGAACCGGCTTAGGCCCATTGCCTTTTCTGGAAGAACTAACAGGTTCATGATGAAAAGCTTTTCTGAGTACATCGGAGAAGTTCCCCCAATCCTGCATTAAAGAACTGGAAAGCGTATCTGCCTCAGATTCAAATAACACCCCGTTTCCTTCTGATTCATAGAGATTACGCAAGATCATTGCAGCACTTGTATTAGCAGGAAAGTATAGGATCTTATAAGGAGGTATTACAGGCTCAACAGAATAAGGATTATTTTTCTTGGTCTGATTGTATTCAGTGAGCATTGTACTATACATATCGAAAGCAGTGTCACTTTCTCCCTTTAAAAGCTTATGATATCCATTACCCAGATATTTTGCCCAAACCATTGATCCTTTGCCACTAGCAGCTGGTGCTACAATAAAAGCATAGAGGTTGGCAAAAACATCAGTACCATCGTATTCTCCCGTTACGGTTGGAAAACAGCCAGATAAAACAGCAAGAGAGGCTGTTAAAAAGACATCTCTTTCTCTTTCGTTCGGGAATACGGCACAAGCTTTCGATAACAATAAAGGCAAATTATCATATACAGTCTTTGGGACATTAGTGTCCCATTTGTCCACTGTCCCATTTTTGGGACGGGACACTTTTGGGACAGTTGAACCATTTACTACCTTTTCGATCTCTTTGCGTCCAGTTTCTTCAGTGGTGAAGACATCATCTATTCTAAACTCAGTCATACGATACCTCCCTTCAGCATATACCAGTAATAGAGTTTATTATCTTCAAGGGCTGTACATCTTCCCAGGTAGGTAAACAGAGTAATAACTTCCTCAAAAGAATATCCTTCCTTTTGTATGATTGCATCTATTTCTATGTCTGTGTAAGGCAAACCAGGAGTAAATAAGGTTTGTAGCTGATCACTTTGCATTACCTGTCGCCTCCTGTCGGACCTGAGAAATAATAGTGGTGAGTTCGGTGGTGGTCACACCATACCGTTGAGAAAGTAGGTTTAGACCATTGGTTGAGAACTCCAGGCCGAAAGGGTTTGTACGTAGCGTTTTTCGGCAGAACTCTTTGAAAAGCTGTTGTTTTTGTGTAAGTTTGTTCATCTCTAGTCCCCGTTTTCGTTTAAAAGATCTTGACTCAACCGCTGTTTGTCCCAGCGGTTTTGTCGTTTATAATGCTTTGATTTTTGACTTAGTGAGGAGCTGACTAATCATGTGCAGACTTTTCAAGAATCTCTCTGAGATCAGATTCCTTATAGACTTTGCGTCCAGGCGTTGGAGAGTAATGCTTTAATCCGAATCTTTCACGGATCTTATTGAACGTCGTTTTAGCAATAGGTTTTCTACCTCCACCTAAAAATAGACGAGCTCCAAAATCATCCTTAAATTCATTCTTAGGTTCTTCAGGCTTTGGGGTGAAATTGCATAGGTTTCCAAGGCTACGCAACGCCTGAGTAAATGCAGCCGCTTCCTCTTTAGGAAGTTGAACAATGATCGTTGTTGTTTCTGTGGTAGTAACCATAACAGTGTTTGTTTGAACAATGATTATGGTTACAATAATATAGGGATTATTTCGGCATTAACTAGTGTAAAAGTAGTGACTTACTAGTATAGTACTAATGTATTACATGTTGTCTTTCTATTGGCTCTTTATTAAGATCAATGTCTTTAAATCTTCCTAATAAAGCGGTCTTTCCTGAAAATGATAACTCATTAGTTTTGTGAGTAATTTCGAAAGGGAATGCTTCATGATCTGAGTTTTTATTCTGTTTTACCCCAAATGCAGTTATAAAAATCCTTGCTATTTCTGATTTACCTATGAATCCTTCATAGTTTCCGAGATAAATCCATCCTTGTTTTAGTAGTTTATATGCAAAAACAGCAAGTTCTCCTTTTACTTTTTCTCTCTCTTTAAAATGGTCTTTATACCTGAGATAAATCTTATTCATAGTGGCCGGGTTGGTATGATTCCATACAGACCAAAGATCAGCATTTAAAGGTTCTGGACTTGCTATTTTTTCATGTGCTCTACTAATCCATAACAGAAGAACTTCACGAGCCTTATCAGAAATAAAGCTTTCATTACGACTAATTGTTGCCATATCATGTAAAGTATTCAACAAAAGTTCTTCTTTGTTGCTTTCTAAGGCATGCATATAATGATAATCCAAAAACTCATTAACTTCATTGAGTGGAAATATATGTCTTTCGCTTACGGTCCTTCGATTAACATCTGCTATATGATTAAACTTAAATAAGAAACTCCCCTCAGGATTAGCATACATTGGTTCACCTGTGACTAAGTTCTGATTCCATGACAAATTAAAGGGATGCTCAGGTTGGTTTGCCACAGGAGGTAGTACTGCTCTAAATTCTTCTGGATTTATGATAGCATAGGGAGTGCTATTGTATTTGAATATTTTAGTATACTCTTTCATCTCTGTTAATTTTAATTGAGGCTCGTTGTTCCATATTTCCCAAAAGTCTTTAAGTATGGAATTTACTTTGTTAGCTTCCCAAGGCTCCCATGTGGTATCAAAAACACTTGTAAGAATCGGCGCACCTTTTAACCATGTGGTTATTTTCTGTCTATGAATTTCACTCCAAAACTTATCTGAATACTCTTTGCATAAGTAATGGATATTCAGATAAAAGTTAGCCGTAAATGAAAAGTCATCAAATGCCTTTACTCTTTCTAAAAGTTCGTTTAGATAGATCACAGGATCATCATACCCATACAAACCAGCTAACTCTAGAATAATAGGCTTTAACTTTTCTCTAGTAAAAGATAATTTACTATCAACCATCATTTTATATTTTATATCTAACTAAATGCCTTTAATAATGCTTCTGCAGTATCCTGCTCTGTAATCTTTACATACCGTTGCATGGTCCGTAAATCACTATGTCCTGTGATCTTAATAAGAGTAGCCTGTGGCACTCCTCTTTTCAATGACATGGTAATGAATGTACGTCTGGCAACATGAGAAGTGAGTAATTCATACTTTGGTACATTCCTGGCAACACGCAACGCTTTTTTCACTTCATACTTCTTGGCGGTACCAGCTAGTTCTGCCATCTTTCCAAGCTGTTTCAGATACTCATTCATCTTTTGTCCACTGATTTTAGGCAGATGATAGTTGTATTTTTTAAGAATCGGTACAATAGCAGGCAAAACAGGTATTTTCAATAAGTCATCCGTTTTAACAGTGCGTATATGTATAAAGTCTTCCTCAAAGTTGTGAGGTGTCAGATTAGACAGATCACTGAAACGAAGTCCTGTATAACATCCAACCAGAAACAAGTCTCTTACCCTCTCCAAACGTGGTTGTTTGGATAAATCCATAGAGGCAAGTATGGAAAGATCTGTATCACTAAGCACCATGATTTCAGTTTCTTCCTTTGGCTTTTTAAAGGCTTTGTAATCCATATTGGAGTTATAGCCGTGATCGGTAGCCCATTGCATAAAGGTCTTTACATGCTTGATCTCAAGCCCTATTGTATTTACCCGTTTGTTCTGATTACGCAGATAGGATTCATACTTTTCAACAAAGACGGCATTGATCTTTTCAAAGGAGAGAGTATACCTGGTAGCTTTGGCAAACTCTGCCAGATGCTTACGGGAAACTTTCAGATGGCTAATGGTTGACAGCGAAAACTTTTTGCTTTCTATTCGTTCCTGTAAGAATAAGTCGAAGATATCAAGATAGCTGTTTTTGACAGGTTGTATATCCTTTGGAGTCGTCTCTTCAATGAATCGCTCCTCTACATATTCAAGCGTTGGTAGTATCCCATTATAGGTAGCATGATTGAGGATTTTTTCAACGATAGATCTCGCCTTGACTATGGCAGCATTCTTTACTGTGTAGTTAGCTGATTTTGTTACCAGACAGGCAACCGGGTCCCAATTGTCAGGCAATACCTTTTGCCCGGTGTTAAACAGTTTGATTTTCTCATTGAAACAATATTGTACATAGATGGTTGTTTCACGATCTGATCCATTCTTTTTGGCCAGATCATTACGAATTTTAAGTTTTACTGTGGCCATTTAAACGTGCTTTTTCACTGGATTTGCTTTACACCTAAATATACAAAGTGTAAAGTAAAGTGTAAAGTGAAACCCGATAGTTATTCATACTATCTGATAGTAGCATGTATAGAGAAGCTTCTTTTTTGAGATTCTGGTAGCAGTCGATAGCTATTGATAGCATAGATACCCTCCCTTCGGGAGCACTTTAATTTTAATACAAAAGCCTTTTAGATTCAACTGAGAGGCTTTTTTTATTTCCTGCTAAACAAATTGTTTAGCAAACTTTTAAAAATGTTTAGCTTACTCTTGGCACTTGTTTTTAAATAATTTTAATCCTAGATATTATTCATTCTCTAGAATTGTAGGCTTAAAAGATCATCCAGTCATTCAACATATAAAAATGACAGGAAGAAACATTATTTATACATACTTAGACCCTCTTTTAGGATCTGGACTTTTATATCTCTTCCCAAAAATAAACATTGAGACCATAAATTAAACTTCTCTCTCTTCTAGTAACTTCCGCACAATTCTATAATCTAATTTATGAACCTTAAACCACCATTTAACAACTCTTAAACTGAGCTTTTCTAAAAATTCGTCAAGAGAAAATCTTTTCTTTAATACCTGATATAATCCAATTTCAAGAATATATATAGCTGCTGCCCATGCGGTGAATATAGATTCTAATCCTTTTTCATCCCACCATTTTATTATTAAGAAACAAAAAGGTAAGAATGATAAGGTTAGTATACCTACAAATCTATCAGCTTTACGGTTTACAGAAGATGTAAATAATGCTAACTCTTCTTTCAACAATCTGTTTTCTCTCTCAATTGCTGGATTAGAATGAAACTGAGATATCTTAGAATAAGATTGTCTTATGATGAATAATTCTATTGGATCTGAACAATCTTCCAATGCCTTAATTATTAACGCAAGCGCATCTTCAAACTGATTTTTCAGAAAAATATCATCAATTAAAGCGTCAATGGATGGAATAGAAGTAGTATTCTCATTTTTTAGAATAAATGAATTTCCAAAAAGATGGTTAATAATAAACTTATCTTTTAGTCCATGTTTCTGAAAATAATCTCTCACATGGCTATCTACTATCCTTCTATCATAAATAGCAAATGCACAAAGACTTATTAGATTGTATGAAAAATGAGAACCTGCTACAGGTCTCGCATTCTTGTTTCTCTCAACAATAGCATCTAAATCCTGATTTTGTATTTTTGTAAATGCAGCCAGGCATACTTTATCTATTGGGCCTAAATCACTGAAATTTGCTGAAATTTCTCCTTTTGTCAGGTACAAATAAAAGAAACGCTCTTTATCACTAACTTCATTTAAGAGATGTTCTTCCTTTCTCTTTATATCTTCTAATAGAATTGAACTCATATTATTAAATAAACCAAAGCTGATCCTTAATCCTATTCAACATCTGACTATCCCAGTTGGGAACTTGCATGAGTTCATGGGTTAACTTCGACATCAGGTTAGGATATTTTATAGTTACCGGTACATTAGCTGCCCTATAATTTCGATAACAGAGATGAGTAAAGTGTAGCACTTGTTTGGCTATATCATAGATATCTTTAAATTGGGAACGCTTATCTAATCTTGCAAGGACAGGGATCTTAGTTTTGTTCCCAAAGTGCATAATGGCTTGCTGCGTGGATATCTGGACAAATGTTCCTCTTTTTACTTCCGCTGCCCCTTCATTAGCATAGATCCTGAAATTATGAGTATAGCTCAAATGGACTATTGCAAATTGAATCTGATAATCTCTAAATTGACTTAGTGCATAATCAATAGCCGTTAATTCAGTTTCTTTTCCTGCTTCTTTGCTTAAATGAAATATCAATCTTAGCCTATCTCGCTTACCAATATTTTTAATTTCAATCACATTCCTAATAACCTGAACCAAATAAGTTTTCAGATTCTCAACATATGTTTCTTGTGTGCTTAAGTGGCTACAATCTCCAACCAGATAATTCCCATTGTAGTCGAAAATATTTGCAAACCCAATTATTCTATTCTTATTAAGATCGATTGTTGAACTGATACCTATAATTATTTCAATTCTTTCTTTCTGAGTTTGTTCAATTGCCCAAGCAACACCCCCTAATTTACTATAAATATTCAGAGCAATATTCTCCATTGAAATTGTTTCCTGTTTTCTTAAAGTTTCAATGGTTAACTTTTGTGTAGGTATTTTTCTATTTAATAGTTTTGCTTTTGAAGAATAATATGGTGAGTCAGGAATTGTATATTTATTTTTATCTTCTTCATTTACAATAACAATGGCTAAACTATACTGTTTATCAGATAGTTTATTATTGATAACATCAATATAACTTTGACTAGCAAATTCAGTTGGAATAATCTCACATTTGATTTTATATAAATGGAAGGTAGTACGTAAAATATCTTCTAGCTTCTTAATAAATTCTCCTGTAGTACCTTCATATGTATTCTTTGTTAATACAAGAATATTCAAATCTTCATTATTATTGAACTTTTCAAATGAATAAGGCTTTTGCTTTTTGACTTCCTCCTGAAAAAATCTTCCTTCTCCTCTCCTATCTTGATAATAATAATATCGTGGTTTATAAATATCTGAGCTGCTAAAATTGGAGTTATTGAGATGGTATAAGGCAAACTCCTTTATTAGGAGACCATCTGGTAAGAATAATTTGTCTTTAAATGGTTTTTTATTCTTTTTTTTATCTTCATCAGAAATTGTATTTAAACTCTTATGAAATGATATCAACTTTGCATAAGCCCATACATCTGTATTAACCTCCTTTGCATGTTTATTGAATGCTGACTGTTGATTTGTACCTTCAATAAACTTTAATACATTGGGTAAAGATGGGGCTACTTCTCCTTCAGTATTTCTCATCCAATCTCTTGTATCAACATTAAGGCTTTTTATCTCGGATTCTGAGATAGTAAATCTAAACTTATGGGAATATCTAATTGATAAGCCAAGAATAAGTTTACTAGTTTTTACAGAGTATAAAGGATGGAAACTAAAGTTTAGAGTTGGAACAACTTGAAGCCCATTAAAATCAATGTATCCCGATAATTCTAACTCCCATGTTGATGAATTCTTTTTAGGGCGTATCGCTCTGCCATTCTTTCTGATAATATACACAAAAGCCTCTTCAACTATTTTATTATAGACTAATGTATGATTCTTTCTATTAATTATCGTTGGTTCAAATTCATCTGGCAGTGTCAGTTCAGGATCTTCCACTAATGCCCATGCATAAATCAAATTTGAATTTCTATAGAAGCTATACTGTGTAAATGACTCCCGATATTCATCGATTACATTCTCGACAAACTCAGTTACATAAATTTGAACTGTATCTTTACTAAAATGCACCTCAAGCATATTCAATGTCAATGCTTGACTTCCACTATAATAACTTGACATATCCTAAATAGATTTAACAAATATAAATATACAATGTATTTATATAATTTATACTGAAATAAGAAATAAATCTTTTCAGTAACTATATAAAAGTGAGAAAAAGTCATTTTCCATTTCAGATATATAGTGTAAAAGACTTATATATTATGAAAGAGGTATGGAAAACTATAATGCAGCATCAAAGCTATGAGGTGTCAAATCAGGGAAACGTAAGAAGAAAAGGAAGTACCAAACACAGAACAAAAGTAAAAATCAATTCGGGCTACCTGACAGTTTCGATATACAACAAAAATACAAAAAAAAGTGACTGCCATTTGATTCATCTACTTGTTCTAGAAAGCTTTACAAAACGTCCAGTTGGAAATTTTCATTGTGATCATATCAACCATGATCCAACCAACAATAAAATATCCAATCTGCGTTGGATGGAATATAAAGACAATATAAGGAATAGATCTACTACTAAACTCAATAAAGAGACTGTTAATGTTATACTTCACCGTTATGAGAATGAAAATATTACTCAGAAAGAACTAGCAAAAGAATATTCCATTACCCAAGCGATGATCTCATACATTCTAAATAATAAAATGTGGCTTTAATACTATAAAAAATACCTCATTTGAGGTATTGACAATAAAATACATTTTTCTCTTTTTGGGAGAAAAACATATGGATTTAAAATTTACGCTCAGAGATATTCTCGTTTACGTTTTTACAGGCTTATCATTCTTCATTTTTGTCCTGCCAATTGAGTTTGAGACTATAAATTGTTTTATTCTAGAACATTCTTCCTTTTTTTCGGGAAATGAATTTCTTACCTCTGGTTTGGCTATTGGCGGTTGTTACATATTAGGATATTTAATGCAAAGTATTGATGTCATGAAATATTACTTTTGCAGAAAAAGACTAGGTGAAAAAGCCAATAAGAATCTTTCGTTAAATAAAATATTGTGGGCAGATAGAATTTCAGGTCTTTTATATATTGAAACTATTGAAGTTAAAGATTATAAAGATACAACTTACCAAAAACATAGAGAGGACTTTTGGGAGAGAGTAACGAAAATACAGGTAGCAGAAAAGTATAGTCAGATTGATTATTGGTATGTATTAAAGGATTTTACCAATGGCCTCGAAACAGTCTCACTTATTATGTTTTTCTGGTCAATAAGGATATGGTCAGAATCTGTAACGAAATGCATCTGTTTAATGGGAATGTACGCTTTGATTTATATAGCCTTCTATATTAAATCCAGTGTGCTTTCAGAACAGTTTATCTCAGCGGTAAGGGTTACTGATAAGCTTTTATCTAATAAATAGTTAGCACTCAAATATCATTCGTTTATAGTGTATGACTTAACTTAGAAAAGGAAATAGTATGCCATTAATATCAGTAATTTCATCCCTCATTGGGCAAAAAGCATTAGAATACTTTGTTGAGAAATCTCTAGACTCTGGAAGAAAGTTTATAAATGATAGAAAAGAAACTCACTCTTTAAGTTATAATGAAAATAATCTAACCAAAATATTTAATAACCATTATGTTGAAGTTACGAATTGGGCAGCAGATATTCCCTTTATTGGCCTAAGTCAAAACAAGCAGGTGAATGATTCAACAATTCAACTAAGTATTTCCACAAGGATTTCTAAGTTTGGGAAGGACAAAAATGAAAAATTCTTAAATGAGCTTGAATTAATTAATAGTAGAAACAATACTCTCTTACTTGGAAAACCTGGGTCTGGAAAAACTACGACAATTAAAAGGCTCATCAATAAGTTTTTTTCGGATGCAAGTGATAAAGTTGAATTCACCAATCCAGTATTAATTAGATTAAGAGAGCTAGACAGTTCAAGTAGTATCTACTTTGCGATCTTAGATATATTTGGTTTTTCATATGAAAGTAGAATTATTAGAACAGAGAAAACAAAGATAAATGCTGATGGAACAGAAGATAAGTATCCAACATCAATCAAGAAATATTATATTAAAGACTCTGACCTTTTAATTGAGCCATTTGTAGCCGACTTCCTAAATGATACTAAGTCAATATTATTCCTTGATGGTTTTGACGAGCTATTACCTACAGCTCAAAAAAAGATATTAGGTGATATTACTCAATTGGGGTTGAAGTTAAATAATGCAAAAATAATTCTCACGTCAAGAACTTCTACCTTAAATAATAAGATATTAGATGGGTTTGACACCTATGAGATTCATCCAATTACAATAGATGATGTAAGTATAATTGCAGAAAAATGGTTAGGGGAACATCACCAAAGGTTTGTAACAGAATTATTAAAGAAGCCATACCATGAATTGGCAAATAGGCCTATATTTCTAACTCTATTACTAATTCTCTTTGAGAAACAGGAAGTTCTACCAATTAGCCCTTATGAAGTTTATAGAGAAGCCGTATACCTTATAATTAGGGATTGGGATGAGCATAGAAGTATAAATAGAGTTTCTAAATACTCAGGATTTAATGTAAGGAAAAAGTTAGACTTTTTACAAGAGTTCGCATTCTATATAACTTACCAAATAAAAGCTAATGTCTTTTCTACAAACAAGTTATCTGAAATTTATAAATTAATTCATGAAAGATATGATTTGCCACTAGATGAAATGGCAGATGTAATTTCAGAAATAGAATCCCACAATGGATTGATAGCAGAGATAGGATACAGGACATTTGAATTTAGCCATTTGACATTGCAAGAATATTTGTGCGCAGAATATATAGTTACTTTACCCTATTCTCAAAATATCATTGAGTATTTCTTTGCGAGGCCAGACCCTCTTGCTATTGCCGTATGCCTTAGTAGAGATTCTGGGCTTTGGTTAGCTACTATGCTACTCCATGAAAGTCTGAATATAAAGGCTTTTATTAAAGATGATTATTCAAATGCATTGAATAAATTTTTAACTAGACTCATTGATGAGTATCCTTTATTTAATAAGTCATTTGAACTAGGATGTGCTATGATTTATCTTATTCATTATTACAATAAAGATAACGCCATCTTTGAAGTAATTATTAAACTTCTAGGCCTTCCAAATGTATCAGAATCTTTATCTATGACTCTTCCTAAATATAATATTAATGAGGATGAGATTGGAAAACGATGTAAAATGAGACGAACACAACCTATACCAGTAACAGCATTCATAACTCCTTTGTTGGACGTAGAAATAACATTAGAAAAGTGGAATATTGTTAAGAGTATACTATAATGATTTAATAGTTAGGAAGAATCATAATTATTCAAATATTACGGGGATTGTTTTTGATTCAGTCAAAAACAATCCCTGATACATCATCAGGCAGGGTAGGTATGCGCCCGACGAACTACATATTGATAGTTTGGATAATTTGTTTATAGTTTTGGGGAAATAGATCGGTGAGGTTTTTGTGATTAATCGAAGAGATATTTTCCAGCGTATACTTCAACCATACAAAAGGATTGACATTCTTTTTCTTACAAATAGCAAAGAAGGAATAAATCATTGCAGCCCGTTGAACCGCTTGATGACTACCCGTAAACAGGTAATTCTTTCTTCCTAAAGCGATGGGTCGGATCGCGTTTTCGACCAGATTATTGTCTATCTGTAATGATCCATCGTACAAATAGGCACTCAACGCATCCCAACGAGCATACGCATACGCCATCGCCTTAAACGTATTTTTGTCTCGGATAGAAATGACATCTACACCATATTTTCCATTTCTATAGTATTCTTCCTGTATAGATTTCTCAAAATATTTATTTTCAGAGCAGGAGAGCAACAGTACTATTCCTAAATAGATGAGTCCTCTGCCAATAAAATTCTTGATGTCCACATTCATGTAACTTTTGTATCCATCCGATTCCTGTATACAACAGGAAAGGTTTTAAAATTCACCTAACTAGCAAATACGGGTAAGCATCCGAACTACCCATCTTTCCTTAAAACCCGCAAAGTATTACATTTAATCTATCCAGCAAAGACGCTGTGAATCAGACGCATACCCTTGTTACACTACAATTCCGTTACAGCAACCCTATCAATTATATATTTCACTGACATATCCCACACTCGCCTGCATCCAGACGACATCAAGCTAATAGCAAGGAAGTAGTCAAGTTACTCACAGAGAAATAAGCCCAGTACTCCTGCTCAACCGGATCTGATAGGCTATGAGCTAGATGTAATGCTGAATGTAAAGAAGACTACGGTTAAGAATTGGGCATCAAGTGGCAAGCTTCCAAAGACATACATTAGAGGCAAGTTCTCCAGGAAGGAAATCGAGCAGTGGATACAGATGCAGCATATTCCCTCTGCTATTGAACTCATGCAGGATAGGCTGAAACAAAAAGCTAAAAGAAAGTATTAAGGAGTGTGAATTGAAAAGCTGTATTATTATACCACGTTTTCCTATCCGACTTATTAACACCTTTCTACTTTATATGCTAATAGAATACCACTAAAAATCCATCTCAGGTTTGTACCAGATCAACTCAGAGCTATATATCAAACAGAAGGGAACCAGAAGAAAATTACATCTGATAAAGATCAGTTTTTCAGTACAATTATCATTCAGTTACTATTTGGGATAACAGCTGTCTTGTTTTTACTTGTTGTATTTTATCCTGTTTGTCTGCCAATAGGGTTATTCACTCTGATTTTGGGTATGTGTGTCTATATACCTTACTCATGTATGTTCTTATACAAAGAAAGATTTCCTCTTATAACGAAAGCGAAAAAGATAACAAATGAAATGATTAGAGCAGCGAAAAACGAATCCAAAAATCCTTCTCTTATAGAAAAAATAGCTCTTTACACTACAAACAGGCATCATTTTTTAGCCTGTCTGGTTTTCATTTGATTTATCATCGCAAAATGACAGAAGCAAAAACATTTGAACTCTTATATAATACCTGGACAAGATCTACAGACAAAAAAATCATACGCTGCATATTCAATGAGCCAAAAGAGTACGAAATTTATGAAGTAAGTAATGAAGAAGTAGATAAACCATTTGACGAAGGTAGCTTCACTTTACAGAATAGTAATGGAGAGATGCATATTATATTTCTTTCAAAACATTTTCTCCAGCCAATATATACTATTGAAGATGTTACCGAAACACAGCTTGTATTATCATCTGTAAATGAAGACAGCAGAAAACATGCAAAACTAGCCCTAGATGCGGATGGAAATCACCTTATTACTTTTAAGAAATACGATTAAACAAAAATATGCCTGACAAAATAGACAACAAAAACGGGGCATAGAGTCCCATTGGATATTCTCTGATTCATGTTATTACTTAAAAGCACACTTATAGATAAAGTCGAAAGCTTTCATCTATTTATCCATTGTTTAAAAGGATAAAGGTTACAAAATCAGAGAACAGCAGGGAAGAATCATATAGACATACCTTCTTAAGTGATGGACATAACTAAGCAATACAACCTTCCGTTATTCCATATGGATGTGGGCATTTATCAGAAATAAGTTAGGAATAATGATGATAGTATGTACGTATAAATATGACTGATGAAACAACTATTTACATTCCATTCATTTTTTGTAGCCCTTAATTTTACTACAAGTTCACCTCCTAATATTATCTCTGACATCCAATAAGGACCTAAAAATTCACACAGGCAATAAATCAAAAAAATACATAGCTTTACCCCACCTCAAATACGTATGCTATGTAACATAGCCAATTATCCGTACTAGTTGAGTGTGTAAGTAAGAAGACCCAACATAAATGCCCAAGAAATATATACCAAATGAAATACTATGTATACCTTCTACTCATCTTATATAGTTGTACGCCCAAAGATCAATCCCAGCAAGATACGTTACCAACAAGCATTTCAAATTCACCAAAGCCTAAGCTCGATTTTCAAAAGGATAAGGATTTTTACCAGCCAGGAGATACACTACATCTGGTCATTTCTTTCCCTGCAGAATTGTACAGTCAATATTCTCTGACTTCAATTGAAGCCTACAACCATCCATTACCTCTTGAAAATAATACAGCGAAAATGAATTTTATTGTTGATTGCGAGATAGATCCGGAAATGGATGTGCCAACTCAAAACAGAATACAAAAGGAGATACGGTTTGATGTTACCTATTTCAATAAACAGCAGAAAGATTCAATTTACTATATGGAGACTGTAAGTTATGAGGTAAATTGTGGAGGAAAGTTATAGTGATACCTATCCGAACGAATAGGCTATTGGTTAGGATCTTATTTACTTACTCTCACACCTGTTTTACTCTATTTTCTCTGTATTGAACTATTGTGACTTGTATATTACTGTCATAAGTAGTACAGGACATAGTAATACTTTATTGCTATCAGATCATCACACAACAAAATGATAATCAGGACAGTATGGTAAAGTCAGTATCTTTTAGCACTTTTACTTATATTGCTACTAGACATCCTTCCAAAAACCTACTGCTTATGAGCCAGTTATACAAAACCCATGTGTGTACTTTTTTTCTGATACTAGTATGTGGTATAGGTTGGGGACAGACCCGAAACCGTGTTACAATTCTGGTCGACGCATTTGGTAAATCTGATGCACTTAAACAGGACTGGGGATTTGCAGCCCTCGTTGAATACAATGGTAAACGCATTCTTTTTGATACAGGCAACGATTCAGAATCGTTTGCTTACAATGTAAAAACACTGAATGTGGATCTAAAACGGCTCGATCTGGTAGTTATTTCGCATCGTCATGGAGATCATACAGATGGATTACATCATTTATTGAAAATAAATCCAAAAGTTACGATTTATACTCCCAATGATGAATACTTTGGCGGGCCTACTCCTCCCGCTTTCTTCCGGCGACCTGTGGATAGCCTGCCAGCTCACATGCGTTATTTTAAAGGCAAAGTTCCTAAACAAATACCACATGGTAGCCCATGGAAGTCAGCAAACCTGGTCAGAGTTGACAGTGTCACAGAACTGATGCCGGGCATTCGACTGGTACGAAACATTTCACAAACCAAATTTTTCAGCGAAACTCCCGAACTTTCCTTAGCTATTGACACCCCACAAGGTCAGGTATTGTTGGTAGGATGTTCACATCCGGGAATTGAAACTATCCTTGCCTCAGCAGGTATACCAGAGAAGCCTGTACATGTAGTGATTGGTGGTTTACATATGGTAAATGCAGATGAGAAAGAAGCCAATCGATTAGCCCAGGCACTGCTTGAGAAATGGAAGATAAAACATATTGCCCCCGGACATTGTACTGGTGAAGTTACTTTTTCAGCCTTACAGCAACATTTTGGAAAAAACTATCTGTATGCAGGCGTAGGGACTATTATCGATTTACCTTAACAATGCTTGTACAGGGAAATTGATAACATTTTAATCAATATGAAACCAGAATTTATAAAAGCTTTTTTCTGCAGGACCATATGTTCCACCTGCTGCTTTTAGTGTTTTGTACTTGCAAAGAGGAAATTCAAAAAAACTGAGATAATAAAAACGCCTCAATTCAATCAAACTTAGGCTTTTCTAGTTTAAGAGTACAGTATCTAGTAATCTTTAACTGAAAAGTACTTCTATAAAGCAGACATGCTAGGAAACTGAATGAACTGGACAACATGTAGCTGACGGTAAACCTTATTGTTGAAAGTAAAGGTCTATTGTATTAAATTCAGTAAGATAAATTACACATGTCTGATCTTTCATTTTTGTATCAGTACCATTAGAAGGAGATTCTTCTGTCTGCATGATCTGAAATACTTGCTCTTTATCTCCAAAACTCACTTTTATGTAGGGAAATCCGACCTCAGTAAATATTTTGTATTCTGAAATCTGGGCAGGTTCCAAGATGCCATATGTGTTTTCATTTCCCCCAAATCGGATAAGCACGTTCTCAAACTGATAAGGCGTCTGATTTTTGACCCGAATCTTGAATTCATTTTGTACAGATGTCTTAATAGAGTCTGATTCTCTATGACAGGAGAAAAGTGTTAATCCTATAACAACTAATAATAAAATATGTCTTACCATGTTCAAATTAGTTTAAGTCAGATAGTCTATTGCTCATGACACACGATTTCATCCCAGAGTTGCAAATCCACACAAATATTATTTTGATTTGTAAATATTTCATACTGTTAGAATCATGTTATTCCATAGTAGACCCGATGCAAGAAATGTGTAGTACACTAACAATATGAAAGCCATATATCAACCTTTGATTAAATATAATTTCATCAATCTATTATGACTGCCGAAGAAGTGATAGACCAACATGGTTTAAAAATAGTACTGTTCTTTATTGGATGTATAGTGCTTTCAATGGTTACATATCATCTAAAACCCTCTTGGTTTAATTTTTTGAAAAGCACCACCATAGCTGATCATTATAAATATCTTGAGACACAGATTGATCCTATGGAATTAAAAGCAGTTATTATCAAAAAACATCAGATAAAGTTTGGTGGTAGATACTTTGATGCTTTACAACTAAATAATCAAGGCCAGATCTCCGATTTATCAACCACTAACCATGCTCTCGATCAGTTATACAACCAAGCCCAAGTCAACAATTCAGTATTGAAAGAGAAAGGGAAGCGTATTTTTGTACTTGTTCATAAAGGGGAACAAACAAAATATGAACACTATTAAAAACCTTAATCCCAATATTGGGATTAAGGTTTTTAATTCATTCTTTCTTTTCCCTCTTCTTTCCAATAAGATATCCCTCATACCAACCTACTTTATTTATAATGAAGTCTGCCATGTCTTCTGCTATCTTATAATATCCATTTCCACCTTCATATGCATATATAGCAGGGTTCTCGCCTTCATCCAGATAAAAGAAGTTAAAAAAGCCGTTTTGTTTAAAAACAGAAAATACAAACAAGTTATCCGTAAAAACCAGATCTGATTTGATCTCGCTATCCTGCTCACATGCTTCAAAATAGGATTTCGCATAGGCTCTCATTTCTTCGAACTCAGGAAATCTGTAATCATTTACCCCTATAATGTTAAATGCCCTATTACCTCCTAATAGTAAATATAACTCCCGATAGCTGGCCGGAAAAGTGATTCCGAGTTGAGCCTCTATCTCAACTACTTCTTTTTCAGTAAGTCCTTTAGTACTGTCACCGCTATCTGCAATATACTCAATCAGAAATCCCATGTACTTATAATGTCCTTTGGGATATGTTTCTTTGATTTTGGAAAGTCTTTTTTTTGATTTGGACATGGATGGAGTTACATTAATTTGATAGCGCGTATATCAGCATACTGATACAGTAAGGAATGAATACAATATAAATCAATATTGGAATACATTCTTATAGAAAGTAGCGTTTAGTCAACTAATGGCGCTTTATAACATATTTTAGTAGATTGAATAAATAACATATATTATCTGCACCTATCTCAATATGAAAACCATTCTAATCATTGGGGTGTATATTCTTTGTATTCTCAAACAAGATGAGCAACCAACACCAATGAGTAACAAACAAAAGTATGAGAAACAATTAGAAGGAAATTGGGATCTAACACCCAAAACACAAATGATTGCAACTAAACTTATCTTCCACAAAAATGAACTGGTAGTCGACAATCGTATAGATACTATTTATCGCTTCAGCTATATTGTAAATAAAGATATCTTACTACTACGAACATCTAAGAGCACACTATTCAAGTATAAAATCCGCAAACTGACTGCAGATACACTTATTTTTGAGAAATTTCTACATTCTAAGCATCCATCACTTTATACCCGGGTAAAAAAGTAAGCCTCTTGATAAACTTTAACAGGTATCAATTACTTTGTAAGACATTTCCTATATGATAAAACATCTTATCTTTCTACTATTATTAGTTACATTGACTTCTGCATTCAGTCAATCCTCTGATAATATTCCTACAGGTACAAACATCGTAAGATCTAAAAAGTCCGTTGTGTATCACAATGAGAACAACCAATTGCCTGACACTCTTATTGTGAGAGGGACAATCAATCAGATACTATATGGATACTGTGGCTATATTTGTATGGGAGGTGTTGTGGAAGTTAAACTTACCCAATCCCTACACAACTATCCCTTCAACTACGCATACTTAGTTACTGCTTGCCTTGAGAATGGAATAACCTGTGGACAGAAAATTGTTGTAAACGCCTCAAAGTTGACAGGAACTGAAAAAGAGTGCTACTATCAAAATGTATCAGGAGGTATTGATTCAAAAGGAGTGCCTTTCTATAAATTATCCGAATCTGAAACAAAGAAAATAAATTAATCTAGGAACTGGCTATCTGTTTTCTTTTATGCCTACCTTACTTTCGTATAATCCAGATTAATGCTAGTATACCTATAAGTACTATCCCTGCTCCTAACACAAAGGCGATTATTCGAGACTCCATAGAAATAGCATGTGGTGAAGCTCCAATAGCTAACACTACTAAAATTACAAATCCTAAAATGAGCAGGATAAAAATAGTAATGACAATTTTGAGTGGACGATCCATGATATTTGAATGAACTTTATGAATGCAAAGAAAGTATTCAACATTTTTTCTACGTTGTACTTTCATAGCCGAATTATGCAGTATGAGGCTAAGCTTATTTAAGTGCTTCTCCGAAAAGTTTCTCCAGTTCTACAATCTGAAACCGGTCATGATTTTCGAAAAATTGACGAAGTACTGCTGTATGGGAGGAGCCATATAATACCACAATACTAGCGTCAGTTTTTGGATCCAAGTGACGTAAAATATTGGTAAATATGATCAGATTACGTTCATACCAACTGGTGGTAAACTTGGTTCCTGTAAAATCAGATTTATCACCATACGAAAGAGCATAATGAAGAAAATCGGCCTGGCTTGATTTTCGACTCGCTTCACTATTGATACTTAGGTAGTACTCCTGTAGTGTTGACTCATTCAGTTTCAGTCTTTTCTGCTTTACTATATAGGATTCTTTGAAAAATGCCCCGCCAAACTTACTATCCGGATTCATGGATTCATATTCATCCAGATCATCATATGGCAACTCCATCTTTCGATCGGTAGCAACTACCTGAATTGCCCTGTTTTTACGCTTGGCCCGATAGGCTACCTGATAAATCTCGTTTCGTTTCTCCAGGCTATCCATTGGTTTATTGTTTATGTAGAGTTCACCTAATGAATCTAAGGCTGTTTGCAGAAAATAGGAGCGCTCTACAAAAATTTTGGATACCCCAGCCCGATTGATTGCGTCAGCAATCTGATCCAGCTCCTTCTGACGTTTGGGAGAATTTAAGTCAGGAAAGGAGGTAGAGTGTTTGTCGGAGGTTTTACCAAAATGGAACGTACCTAAAAGATACACCTTTATCTTATCTGTGTTAGTTTGAGCAGAAGCAAAAACAGGTAGAAAGCATAAAGGCAAGAAGTAACTAATCGGAACAAAGAAAGATTTCATTGTAAGGAAGTAATAGAAAGTTGAAAGGAAGATAAAAAATTATCCAAACATATTAACCTGTTACTATCTTACTTTTGAAAGAGGTAGACAGACTTGATGTAAATTCATAAAAATGGAAAGCTCAATATCAGATTAGTATTCCAATATAGTTACTCAAACTTAGTAGAGTAAAAATAGTATGGGTGTCTCACCTTGGTGAATTTTGTTAAAAGATATTAAATTTTCTTCTGGTCAACAGGCATTCTTTACTTTTATGAAAAGGTACTGTCTCAGATATGAATTCATCATCATTCAAGTTACTGCTTATCGTTTGGTTGTATCTAAGTTGTGTAACAGACGGAACTATCTATGGGCAAATTGGGACCTATGAGCCAGATACAATTGAATATTACTGTCCCCGACCTGCTTATTTTAATGAGAAATTGACAGCAGTATACAATCAATACAATGATCCTTTAGATACCTTACTCTGCCAGTTTGAGGAAATTTTGAATCGACTGGAGAATCCTGGGTCTTGCCCTACTAAAAAGGCTTGGGATATGATGCATGAAGAACTGAAATATATTCAGCATTGTGTATATATGCTAGAGGCACAACGAGCTGATTCAATTCAACTTTATGAGAAGTTCTTTCGTCATATCTTGAATCAACTAATTGAAGAAGAAGCTTACTTTCTAATCAGCCATCATCGACTAACTGTTCTTGTTTCCGTCAATACAGTGTTATATTGTCAGAAACCTATGAAAGATTATACAGCAGAGCTATTGAGTTGTATAAAGGATAAGTATGGTATCTGTGATTCAGAAGCTGACAAAAGGTAGTATATGAAAGTCTACTTTTATCTGGTTGTTGTTCTGGGAATATGGATGCTTGCCATTCTTGAAACAACTGCGCAAATAGGTGTTATCAATCTGGATACGGTCTTAAAGTATCATCCTCAAACCTATGTTATCAACAGTCAAATCCGAAAAGAAGCTACATTCTATGAGGACACGATCCAACGACTTGTTGATTGCTTCATTTACAAGATTTCAAACCCAGGCTCTCACTATGACTCTTTGGAAAATACAAAACTGATAATAATACAAGAGGAGATTCAGGCTGTTCAGAAAAGGGCACAACTTGAACTAGAGGAAAGCTACAAATCCAAAATGGATAGTTTAAACTGTCTCATTCAGAAAGAAGCTCATGAATTTGCCATCCTCTATAAGTTAACAGATCTGATCCAGCAAGATGCCCTACTCTTTGCAAGTGCAAGGGTAAAAGATTATACAACTGATTTTTTGCTATTTGTAAACACCAAGTGGGATTATCAGTTGAAGAAAAATAGACTTACCCGAAAACAACGTTAGAAGGATTTACCCTTGAAGTACTACTACAAGTTGAGCCGGTAAAGTACATCTTCTGGCTATAATCAGAATTTTGGTACTTCAAACAACAAACAGTGGAAGAGTACTAACAAAAAGTATGTTACCCAACAGCCAGTTTAGACTGGATGTTGGGTAATGAATTAGTAGTATAATCAGAAGCGGAAGGCAACGTTTGCCAGAATGTTAAACGGTTTCTGAGGTGTACCGTTTGAGTTCCAGTATTGTTGATCCAGTAGGTTGTTTGCTTTGATAGCCAGACGGTATCTGGGTTGGTCATAAAAGAGCGTTGCATTAACAAGTGTATAGCCAGGAAGTTTAAATGTATTGGTAGCTTCCAGCCAGGCATCACTTACATAGTTAGCACCAATACCCAGTCCAAGTCCTTGTACAGCACCTTTTGTCATATGGTAACTCGCCCATATGTTACCAACATGTTTAGGACTTGCTACCAATGACTTTCCTTCCAGAGAAGCAACTGACTTGGTATATTCATTTTCATTATAGGCATATCCGGCAATAATGTTCAGGCCATTCACCGGATTGGCAATCACTTCTATTTCCACCCCTTTGCTTCTTTGTGTGCCATCCTGATACATAAACGTTCTGCCATTGACATCTCCGGTACGGGTAGAGTTCGTTACACTGATATTATAGTAACTGATTGTGGCATTCAGTCTGTTTCGTACCATATCCAGCTTTACCCCTCCTTCAAACTGATTTCCATACTGAGGCTTGAGAATCAATAAGGTAGAGTCGGGTTGTAAAACAGGAGCGAGATTATTAAATCCATTCATATAGTTTGCAAATACAGAGACCCGATCTTTTACTGGCTGGTAAACAATGCCCAGCTTAGGAGACAAGGAAGTTTGTTTGTAAGCGCCACTGCGTTGATCAGTTGTAACTGTATACGTCCCATCTGTGGAAAATCTGTCTACCCGTAAACTTAGCATGATCATCAATTGGGAAGAAATTGAAAATACATCTGATGCATACAAACCATAGCTGTTTGTCTGAGTAGCTGTACTGGTAAATCCTCTCTTATAAGCCAATTCATCCAGTTTATCAGCATTGATATTAGGCAATGGCCGATTCAGATTTACGGTATCGTAGGTTAGGGTTACCCGGTTTAATTTATTGTAGTTGTTGTTATAATCAAACCCCGCTACAATCCGGTTCCGGAAAGATCCTATCATAAAATCTCCTATGAAGTTTTGCTGAAACTGTGTATTCCCAAATGTTTCCGGTTTTTGGTTTCGTACTGTACGCAGAAATGTAGAGTCAGTTTGCATGCTTAATGTAGTCCATAGGAAATTCTTATAGAAGCCTTCTGAATACAGATAATTGGTCTGGGATGTCCATTGGTCACTTATCTTATATTCTATACGAGCCTGGATATTATTGATTCCATTGTTGATATCAATGCCATCGTTAATATAGGATCTGTCATACTGAAGAGGAAGATCTTTGAAACTTCTGGCAGTAACTCTACTCAAAGATCCAATGGAAATAGCAGTGGTGGTAAATGTTCCTCTTGTAAAATCCATATCTACCAGAAACTTTAACCGTTTGCTGGCCTGGTATGAAAAGCTGGGAGCAAATGTATAGTTTTTAGAATACCCCTGATCCTGAAAAGATCCTTCTGATTGCCAGCCGGCATTTAAACGAAACAGAACTGCTTTGTCTTTGGTAAGAGGAGTATTAACGTCTGCTGTTATACGGGAAAGATTAAAGCTACCTGTTGTATAGCTTACCTCACCTGCAAACTCTTCAAAAGGTTGTTTGGTAACATAATTGTAAACGCCTCCAAAGGTTACATTGCGATTCCCGCCAAACAATGTGCCTGTTGGTCCTTTGAGAACTTCCAGACGTTGAAGAATAATGGGATTAAGTGGCACAACGGCACTGGTTACCATGCCATTTCTCATACCAACAGTAGAGGCGAAGCCTCTCATACTCATGCCTTGAGAACCACCAGCCAGGAAGTTAGGAACTGCACCGGGAACGTTCAGGTAAATGTCAGTCCGTTCAGTAACTACCTGTTCTTTCATAATGTCTTTGGTTACTACAGTATATACCTGAGGATTCTCCATATTCTTTAAAGGCATCCGAGCTACATATTCTGTCTCTTTTCTCGCAAAGGCATTGGTTTCAGTAACGACAATCTCATTTAATTGATGAGTGCTTTCATCAATCTGTAAGCTTAACCGGGTTGTTTTGCCAGCCTGCACTGTTACATTTTGTTTACTGGCCGTGTAGCCAACACCAGAAGCAACAAGAGTATAACTGCCTTCTTCAACATTCCGGATTGTGAACTTGCCTTGTGTATCCGTAGCTTCACCAAGTGTAGTTCCTTCCAATCCGACATTAATACCAGATAAAGGCTCTCCTTTACCAGATCGAATAGTACCTGTAATAGTGCCCTTTCCGGTCTGAGCCTGAAGGGTGATAATGCTTGTCAGAATTACAATTAAAAGACTGGCTATTACTTTATAATAAAATGGGTAATGGTTTGTTTTGCTCATGTACTAGAAAAATTAGAGACTTATTATTATTTAGATTAATTATAAACAGAGCAAAGTAAGGGAGAGCTTTGCATATACACAAGCATTTGTAAATTTTTCTGAAGCAGTATAGATACAGCTTTGACGAGAAGAGGAAAGTTACTATTTCCCAAAATGGGAGGAAGAAAACATCAGATCCCTATATGAATTAAACACAAACAGATCAAATTCAGCTATTTAAACAAGTAATAGAGCAGTAACTGTAAGAATAGCAGAATTTATTTTATTTCCTGAAACGACTGCTACTGTTTTTGATCTGATCCTGATATAAACCATACAAAGCGATCAGGGTCCAGGTGATGTTAATAAATGCAGAAGGATATGAGATGTCATAGATAGCGCTTACGCCAACCAAAATACCACCCAGAATATTGCAGAGATGAAAAGGATAAGAAGTAGAGGTCCATCTCTTACTAATGAGTAAAAAATAGGAGATCAGAAAAAGGAATGCACCAAACCAACCGAGTATGTCAAAGATAAGTTTGAGGTTGGTCTGGTACATAGAATAACTGTAATTCCTTATTTAGTGATCCAGCGATTTACTGTGTTGTACTTGCCTTCCAACACCACTTTGTAAAAGTCAGAAGGAGGTACCTTGCTCAAATCTACTGCAAATTTTCCATCTTTTACTGGTACCTCACCTAAGAGTGTATAGGTGTCAAACTTTCCGGTTTCTTTATAGCCATTACTGGTAGTAATCCATACTTTCACTTTTCCTTCCGTATCTATAGGTTTCCAACTTACTTCCAGCGCTTTAGCAGTTTTAATGGCTTTAGGCTGAACCAGCGATACTTTACCTACCAGAGGTACACCATCCAGTTCACGAAGTTCGTCAGCAGACAAGGATACATCCAGAAAACGGGCAAGAGTGGGAAGAATATCCACTACACTTACAGGTGATCCCTTTGCATAGGTGTTCAATGGCTTTGCATTGGTCACAATCCAGGAAGCACGTTCCCGTTCAGACTGTCCACCGTGGTTTCTTCCGGTTTTGGTGTCACGTCCATGATCGGTAGTCACCATAATTACCCATTCTTCTTTATTCTCCTTTTGTCTGAGTTTAATAGCCTCCCAGAGTTGGCCAATGCGTTTATCAGCAGCTTTTACAGCATCGTTGTATTTTTCGCTATCGCCATACATATGTCCCATATCATCCGTAAACTCCAGATACACCCATGACAAATCAGGTCCCTTTTCTTTGATATAGCGGGCAGCCTCATCCGTAACAGCCTGGTCAATATCAGACATAAACTTTCGTTGTTTGTCATGTGGATACTTTACTGTATCCAGTTCCAAACCGTCAAAGTGATAGTCCAGCTTGATACTATTGGTCTGAGGTAATCCCTCTCCTACCAGTTTGGTCCGGTTATCTTCCCAGCTTGAAAACACCGCGGTTTGTTTGTCAGGATACTGATTTTCAAACAAGCGGAAGATGGTTGGATAGTGATAGTTAGGAGCCTTGATGTCATTGTCAGGCACATTGTGTTTGTTGAACCACACTCCGGTCAATACATTGGTGTATCCGGGTGCTGAGATAGTAGGCGTTTGGGTATAGCCATTCAGTTCACCACCCTGGTTGGCATTGATCAAGCCTCCTTCTTTGGCAATCTCATGTAGATAAGGCGTTGGAACCTTATCCAGAATGTCACGGGAAACGCCATCAATTATTACAAATACAGCCTTTTTCTTCTGCGCCATTGCTATATTGGCCATACAGACCAGCATAACAATAACGATATATTTCTTACTCATTTTCATTAGGTTTGTTTTCTAGTGTATAATCTTGTTTACCAGCCAAAGATCTGCTTCAGATTAGGATTAAGCAATACCTGATTCTGGGGAACCGGACGATAGTAAGACTTTGGCTCCTGAAATATACCATTATCCGATGACGTTTGGACAGTTCCTGACGTACCATTCTTCAGAAAGACCCCAGCATCCTGTCCGATAGATCCAGTCCGGTAATAGATGAAATCTTTCCCTAATGCATTCTTTTCTTTTACAGCAGGGATTGATTCACTGTTGTTCAACAAAATAATATCCGGAACACCATCTCCTGTGAGGTCGTGTTTGCCAAGACCTGAAAAATAGATTCCTTCCTGTTCTTTTTCTAGCAATTTTCCAGCATTCCAGCGCATCAGATCATCATAACGATAACCTTCCAGTGCCATTTCGATACGGCGTTCTCTGCGGATCTCCAACAAAACAGGTCGCTGTGCTGTACTTGTGTTTGGATACTTTGCATCCTGTACCGGATCAACAGCCGGAGTAAGGGAAAGTTGAGGCATACCTACACGGTTGCGTAGCAGATTGATACTTTGATCCAGATCACCCTGTGTCAGGGTACCTAGTTCAGCTTTTGCTTCTGCATAGGTTAATAATATCTCAGCATAACGCAATACCGGAATATCCAGATTGTTTTGTACCACAGCACTTGGATCATTCACAAATCCTTTGATCTGATGATATCCCGTAAAGTTTTTAGCCAACTGCTGTACATACAAACCCCCACCCTGTGAGTAGGTATCTACGTTTAAGAGGTTAAAGCCTGGATATGCATACGTCTGACTTAACCGTGGGTCACGATTTTCAAATTCTTTGACAAACGGGAATGAGGAATATCCTGGCTGGTTGGTATAATACGATCCATCAGCCATCAAATAATCCTGCAACAGATCTTTGGTAGGAGACACTTCATAATTTCCAAATACAGTCTCATTCCATCCACTGTTACGGATGCCATTCTCACTATAGGTAGCCAGTAGTACTTCAGGATTGCCATTCAGGTTTTGCTGAACAAACAGATTCATGTAATCCTGTGTCGGGCTTCCGGTTGTGTAGAGTCTAAACTTACCTCCATCCATAATATTTTTAGATACATCGGCTGCCAGTTGCAGGAACTGTGATGCAGTGCTTTCTAGGGCTAACTCGGAATGGTATCTCCGGTATGTACCTTCATACAAGGCAAACTTTGCCTGATAGGCTTTCACAATCCAGCGATTAACAGCACCAGATTCTGATGTTTCGTTTACATGTTCTGCTGCAAATGCATAATCTTCCATAATTTTCTCTACGACCAGAGAACGAGGGTCTCGTTCCTTCATCAGCAGTTCGGTATCATTGGTGTTGATCACCTGATCATACCAGGGAACATCAGAATACCGTTTTACTTTATTTACATAAAACTGAGCTCTGAAAAAGCGAGCTAATCCTTCATAATGGTTCATTACATCTTCTGACAAGGGTGCTTTTCTGAAATTTGTGAGAAAATAGTTTACACTCCGAAGCTGTTCCCAATTCCAGCCTCCTGGAAATGCAGAGGCAGTAGGATTCCCACCCATCACCAGTTTAATCTCAGTTGCTCCTGTTGTAGCTGCATTGTCAGTGGATTGGTCATCATTATAGATGCCCCAGCCAGGAAAATTGTACATGTTATTGATATACAACTTAAGATCCTGCTCTCCATTGAAGAAATTATCACTACCAATGGAAGTTGAGGGTTGACGGTCCAGAAAGTCATTGTTACAGGCAGAGAAGCTAAGTGCTGCGATGCCAAGACCTAGTATATATATATGTATTCGTTTCATGGTTTGATTCAGTTAGAAAGTCACATTCAAGCCGAAGGAGTATCTTCTTTGCCAAGGATATGCATATCCGTTGCCATTCCGATTCGTATTGCTGGAAGGATCAATACCGGCATTGGCATTGATTGCCTCCGGATCATAGAATTTCTTCAGCGCAGACCACTCATAGAGGTTTTCTCCACTCACATAGAAGCGTACATTAGCCAGATGCCATCTTTTTGTCAGGATGGAAGGAAGTGTATATCCAACCGTCAGGTTTTTAAATCGCAGATAAGCTCCATTCAGCATATAACCTGTTTGTGGTATAGCAAGTCCTTTGGCATTACCAGGTGTAGTTCCCAGATTAACATCCGCCAGCCATGCTTGCAGGATTGGGTATTTAGCATCCAGGTTCTGGTTAGCAAGACCTGCATTGATATATGACTGAGAGTGTTTGCTCATGTCAACTTCACTATCATTGTTTGGTCTGTAGAAATCGAGCAAGTGTTCATACCCACCAGCATAGGGTTGTTGGTAAAAGCCCCAGTATAAATAATCAAGCGGATAATAATCCCGTTTACCTACTCCCTGGAAGAAGGCACGTACATCAAATCCTTTCCAGCTGGCATTCAGATCTACACCAAAACGGTAACGTGGAGAAGTATTACCAATAATTGACAGATCTTTAGGATCTTTAGCAGTTAAACCTGTTTCAATAGCTTTGTTTCCATCCAGATCTTTGTACTTAGGCCAGCCTGGAACAATAGCCAATGCATCCCATGGAATAATTGAGGATTCATTTAATGCGTCAATTTCTTCCTGGGTTTTAAACAATCCATCACTCTTCAGCCCCCATATCTCACCCAGTTGCATTCCTTTACGATACTGAGAGAAATTCTCGTTCGGATTGTCAAACTTGGTAATTACCGAACGGCTATCCGATAAAACGAATGTTGCACTGAAAGTAACTGGGTCTTTGGCAGTTTTGAAACTGTTCTGATAGTTGACAGACAATTCCCAGCCACGGTTTCTCAGATCGGCTGCGTTTTCTTTAGGCTCAGCAGCTCCTAGTACATCTGGTAAATCACGTCCCAGTGTAAGCATACCACGGGTATTACGCTGATAGATGTCAAACGCTACATTGATCTTGTTGTTAAACAAACCAATGTCTGTTCCAAAGTTAAGAGTAGTAACTTTTTCCCATGTATAGTCAGGACTTACCAATCCAGGAGTTGATACTTGCAAAGGCAGCGTTCCACCAATCAGATAGTTAGACAATGAGGGATTCAGAGTAGAAATGTATCCATAATTAGATACAGACTGATTACCCAGTGATCCATATGAAGCACGTAACTTGAAGTTACTTAATACAGGTTGTAATCCCTGCATAAAGGCTTCCTGATCTACACGCCATGCAGCAGAGGCTGAAGGGAAGAATCCATACCGTTTGTTGGATGGGAATCGGGAACTACCATCGTAACGACCATTAAACTCGACAATATACTTATCATTAAAAATATAATTCAGACGATAAAACCAACCCCGAATAGCCCAATCACTGATACTCTGCCCCGCTGTAAGTTCACCTGTTGCCAGCCCTATGGTCGGATAGGATGGAGAGATTAGATTGGTTCGTCTGGTTTCGTTACCTTCTGTCCGAAAATATTCCTGGTTAAATCCACCCAGTGCTGTAAATTCGTGTCTACCCCATTTCTGTGTGAATGTGGCATAGGTGTTCAGGACTGTGTAGTTATCAAACTGGCTGTATTTTCCGGCATAGCTATTTCCTTCCTGGCGAACATCATTTGGACCATAACCAATCTTGTAAGGAGTTTGATAGTAGCTTGAATCTCTGGCTCCTCTTCTGTAGGTAAAATCTGCATTGAACTTCAGTACGTCTTTAATCAGAGAAACTTCACCATTGAACTGTGTCTGTAGGCTAAAATACTTACCAGAAGATTTTCCTCCCTCTGTCAGTTGAGCTCCTGTTCTACCAACAGATGTATTTGCCCAGGTTCCATCCGGGTTGATATCATAATCAGTAGGAAACAAGTTGTAAATGCTGGCAATGGAATAATTGGAAGGAGTTTGCCTTTTTGTGAAGGCCAGATAGGTATTATTTCCAAATGAAAGCCATGAGGTAATCTGATGATTTACTTTGCTTCTCAAGCTATAACGATCAAAATAATCTTCCGCAATTTTCAGAATACCATTCTGACGGTTGTAGTTTCCAGAAATGTAGTATTGTGTTTTACTGGAACGACCACTGATAGATACAGCATGATCCTGAGAAAAGGTATAATCACTCAGAAAATACCGGGTCCAGTCACGGTTACCCATGTATTCCCACAGCTTGTTATCACTTGGATTGATGCGTACACCTGGAATCGAAGGATCATCAGAACGTTCTTTGGCATATTGATAGAACTGATCACTGTAGTTTACGTTGTCCCAAGGAGTATTGTTAGTTGATAACTCCAGTAAACGTGAGTAGATATAAGGGTCTGTAATCTTGTTGGGTAATACAGTCGGTTTGTTAAAAGACAAGTTATTTGAATAACTCACACTCACGCCTTCCTGACTACCACTTTTGGTTTTAATCAGAATTACCCCAAATGCAGCACGTGCCCCATAAATAGCTGCGGCTGAAGCGTCTTTAATAACAGAGATAGACTCTACATCCTGTGGAGCCAAACGGTTTAGTTCCACTGCATCGGATGGAACAGCGTCAATTAAAATTAATGGGTTACCACCATTGATAGAGGTAATACCCCGAATGTTGATAGTAGCCGCCGCTCCTGGAGCACCAGAACCAAAGTCAATATTCAGGTTGGGCACCATACCCTGCAGACCCTGAGCAGTATTTGAGATAGGACGACTCGCCAGTGCTTTGGCACTAACCTGGTCAACTGCACCAGAAAGATTTACTTTCTTTTGCGTTCCATATCCAACTACAACAATTTCTGACAATTCAGAAGCGTCATTTTTCAATAATACATCAATGGATTTGCGATCCCCTACCGCTACTTCCTGCTTCACAAACCCAATGTAGGAAAATACCAATACGGATTCTGCACCGGGAATATTGATGCTGTAATGTCCATTTGCATCAGTCTGGGTTCCGATAGTGGTTTCTTTTACCTGAATAGAAACTCCAATCAGAGCCTCCCCCTGGTCGTCTTTGACTGTTCCTGAAATCTTCTGTTGCGCCATCAGGACATGACACAACAAAAATGTCAATAAAGATAGGTAAAGTGTTTTCATGTTTGTTTTTGGGTTTGCGCAAAAGTAGTTCGCCAATATTACCTGTTGATTACCTATCCATTAATAAACTGAACATTCAGTCAATTTATTTTTATGCTTTAGTTAAGCAAACCATTACCCACATAACAAAGACAGAAAACAGTGTATATTCACATATAATCACGTTTATGCTACCTATCATCAAAAAACTGCTTATTTATAAGTTTACATTTGGTCAGATATTTCCAAAACTTTATAAAAGTTAGACGTCAAAACAGGAGCTTTCGCCCTTTGTTAAATTAATTTTATCTGTTATTTACAGCAGCTTTAGAGACATGGAGCGATTGGCTGTATTATGATTTGTAGCTACCTTTGGGTAGTAACAGCGTTGGAAATAACACAGACTATTTGGGAAACTTATGTTCATCTACCTCTATCTATTCGAAAACACTACCAATCAATGGGAAGAAAAAGCTTAAAAGAAGATCAGCAGAAAAAAATTATTGAAGCATTTTATGAGATAGCCAAACGAGAAGGAATAGAAAATATCTCTTTCGGAAAAATCGCCAAAGAACTGGATATGCATCCAAGTCTGGTGGTTCACTATTTTTCGACAAAGGAAGAATTGCTGCTGGGGCTGATTGATTTCATCATTGCTGGGTATCAGAATATTTATCTGGCGGAACCAGAACACGTAGATAGCTTAAACAGATTGATTGATGTGTTGAACAATATATTCTCCCGAAAATGGAACAACTACATTGACGACAGTATTTTCTATAATTGCTTTGCTCTTATATTCCGCAACAAACTCATCAAACAACAATTTCAGGAATTACATTTGTTACTACGCCAATGGTTGGAAAACCTTATTCAGGCTTGTGTAGACCAACAATTAATTGTCTGTGAAAACCCCGCTCAAACGGCTGATCTGATCTTTGTGATTTCAGATGGTGCATATTATTTCCTCAGTATGATTGAAGACCCTGATCTATATCAGGAACATATGGAACGATACAAGGAAGCAGCCTTTAAGTTGCTGCATCTGGAGAATGCATTACAATAATACTATTTGTCCAATGTCGATAGGTACAACAAAACCTATTAGTACTATTTTTTGGTCTCTTCTTGAGTTGTGTACGTATCAGGTGTCGAATATGAAATTGATGGTAGTACTATGCCTATTATATAAACGTAAATAGCATTACATTTTAGGTTTACCTTACCAGACGAACGTACATATGAGCTTGTATCTGATAAGGTAGTCAAAATGTTATTTAGTTATTAAGATATTTCATTCATCGGAAGACTCTCTTAACCGATTGGAAAAATACAAACAAGTGGATCAAAATCAATAATAATACAGAGAGACACACATTTGGTTCATCATATACAAAACCAATCTGAAGCAAAAGAAGTAAAGCCAATAGTACCAATAAAAAGAATACCCAATTAGCAATCTGTAATCTTTTATTTCCATTAAAGTATATTGTATAAGACACTCCTACATTCAGAAAGAAAATTGCCCCTACTATTATTGGCAGAAATCCTGAATGAGCATGAATAAAAAATGATACAATATACACTCCAATACATACAACGAAAGCTCCCCACAAACCAACAATAGCATCACAAAGTGTTTTTTTCATAAAGGTCAATGAATAATTATTCCATGGTTAATTTATACAGCAAGAGTTAAACTTTATTTTACTTTATTCTGCTCTACAATCTGGTCTATCTCAGTTTGGCTAATACCTGTTTGCTTTAGTATTTCTGTAATAAAGCCTGTTTTTCCAGCTACATACTGATCCATGTCAAAAGGATATTGAGCTGCCAGTTGCTTCTTTAATCTGGCATACTCAGAGACCTTTTCAGGATGCTTCCTCAAATAATCTCTGAATTGCAAGTGATTACGCAAACCGGTGTTACCTTGCAGACAAGCATATAGATGGTGTGATGGCCATGTACGCCTATCTGCTACCAGTGGGGTAGTGTCAGACAATCTTTTGAAAGATTCCCGTCCTGTAATGCCAAGATCTCCCTGATGCCGATATCCTAAGTGAATCAGTTTTTCAATAACCTTGTTCATTGTCTCTTTACTCTCAACAACCAAGTCAATATCAATAATCGGTTTTGCCGCTAACCCCACTACAGAAGTACTGCCTACATGCTCAATAGATACTACTAAATCCTGCAGACATTCCTGGTAAACATACTTGAGTTGTTCAAATGTTATGTGCCATGCAGGGTTATACTCTTCCAGCATGATGCCTGATTTTCTTTCCATTCTATTTTTGTACTATAAAAACATTCCAACTATAAAGAGTGACTAAAACTGCCACGTGTATTACAAATATACTACTCCCTGCATAGTAACCACAGAAGATCCACCCACATAAATTCCGTCCTCTTTCACAACGACATTGATTAAAGACGGTTGATTTAACCTTACTCCCTGTAAAATCTGTGATTCCTGACCTTGCTCGATGACTTTGTTATTATATAAGAAACCAGCTAATGGCCCGGCAGCAGTACCTGTTGCAGCATCTTCATCAATCCCAATCAATGGATTAAAGAAACGGGACTGTACAATATAACTTTCTGTTGACTCAGGAAAAGCAAAACAATAGAATCCTTCAAAACCAAATTGTTTTGAGAGTTCAATCAATGCTTTGGTATCCGGTTTAATACTATTTAGCAGATTAATACTTGAAACAGGTATCATCGCATGTGCAACTTCTGTTTGTGCTATGGTTGGGATAAGTTGACGAACAATAAGATCTTTCTCACTTAACCCCAACGCTTTCGCAAGAAGATCAAAAGCTAGCTCCTGTCCAATCTGTACAGGTTTTTGCCTCATTTTCACAACAGGTAATCCTTGGGTCGGATTATCTACAGTAATCGCAATAGGTGTGTTCTCCATCAGAACAGTTAACGAGGGTGTATGTTCACTCATGAGTCCTTTTAACAAAGCCCCACTGACAGCTCCCAATAAGTTATGTCCGGCCCCTCCTACTTCTACTCCAATCGGAGTAAACGAACGAACCTGAAGCATCTTTTGCACTATAGAATAGTACACGAATGAGGTTTCGGAGTAGCCAAACTCCCGTGAGATATTTTCATATTCGGTCAGACTTAAATCTCCATCTGTAAATACAACAGACAAAGGATTTCCTTTATAACTTTCTTGGGTAAATACGTCCAATACGTAGTAGTCTAATGAGTTTCTTGCTTCCATGCCAAAATGTATCAAAATTGTATGGTTAAATGCAAGTCTACTCTTTTTTATCTATTTCCAGGTAGAGTAGATAAACTTTGCTTGCATTTGAATGAGCATACTTTACTAGATGAACAAAAGTTTTCGAAAATGCAAAAAGATAAAAGTATACTTGAGTTAATGAAAAAATTAGATCCTCAACTTAAAGCCAACTCTTTAAAAATAGTTGACTATTGGGAAGCAGATCTGTGCGCAATAGGTTTGAAAAAAGAAAATCGCCTTATCTATATCTCCACATATAACTACCTGAATAATGATAACATGCGATATGATTTTGATTTGGAGTTACTGATTAATACAAACACTCCTAAATCTCAGATTATAAAAGAAGGAAGAGCAGTAAGTGAAACTGAACTTATAACAGAAATATGCTCCTTTTTAGCGAATGGAGTGTAAGGCAATCAGAAACCTATTATTCCTTATAGAAACGTCTAAAGAAATAACGACTAGAGTATAACTATCCTATTTATCATTGTATCCATATATATCATCACTATTATTGTGCTGGAAATCAGATGGCGCAATCTACACAAAGCGGCTGTCTGGTTCTGATACCTTTGTCTTTAGAAATAATATTTATGAGTGAATCAGACTATCAAATTAATCTGGAAAAATATCACCAGCCTTTGAATGAGAATGAAACAGAAAGATTAAAAAAGAGCAGAAAAATACCTCTTTTCTTTTACATTTTCCTTCTAATTTTCTTAGGTTCCTTTGTCTGGTTTGGTTTCTATATAGACCATATTATCGCCAGGATTTTTTCAATTCTCATAGATCTTATCTTCTTTTCTGCATTCTCATATAGTATCCTTAAACGCAGAATAACTATTAACAAAGACCTGAGAAGTAATCAAAAAATTGTTTACAAAGGGCCAATAACCAGTAAAAGAGAAGATTCATCCGGCTACAATAGTTCTTATTATTTCACCATACTACAAACAGAATTTGATACATCCTTTGATAAGTGGCAACAAATCCGTGTTGGTCAAACAGTAGAGATTCATTTTGCACCTAAAAGCAAATTTATATTTACACTTATAGCTCCCAGTTAAGATACAGATTCTGTTTTTCTTTTGTAGGCTTGCTCAATGGAACAAACATTAGAAGACAAATCAGGAACAAAGTCCTTCAGAATAGAAGATAAAATAGATACACGAGGAATAAAAAACCCCTCTTTCAAAGAATAGAGGGGTTTCCACAACTAATTATACATTATGTTGTACCGGGGACGGGAATCGAACCCGTACGAACTTTTACGTTCACAGGATTTTAAGTCCTGCGTGTCTACCAGTTCCACCACCCTGGCATTATTTATTATTCAAAAACTTTACAATCATTCTTGGCGTGTTTTAAAGCAAGCTTCAAGGCAGAAACATCTGCAATTTTTTGTAGATGTGTGTCATTTTCCACCATATTAATGAAGAGCCTCAGGTATGCTTTTTCACATCCATGAAATCCATCAATAAATTCAGTATCCTGAGCCCCTAGCGAAGAAATATCAGTGTAGTCAAAAAAGTTAAAATTATATTTAGAGAATATAGGTTGTATTTCAGGAGAAAGTAGAGACAAGTACCTGTACTTATCATTCATACTATGTATTTTGTTAATTACTGAATTGGCAAAAGGAGGTAGAAATCCTACAACATAAATATTTCGCTTCTTGCACGCTGATAAAAATTTGTCTAATTCAAGTAAAGACTTCTCAGACAGCTCTTCTCCATACTCAAACCGTTGCACGCCTTCTTCAATTCGACGAAACGTATCCTGAAACAAGTGATCGTTCTTATTATAAGGATCATTTGACTGTATACAACCATCATTACGAAATCCAAATGCATGTATTCTTGCATTGAGGCCAAAAGTTTCAAAACTATTATCTTGTCTGTTTATATCACGGAAAAGTAGTTTCCCGTTCAAAAAATCATCATAGACTGCAGTATATCCCTTTTTAAATTTAGCTATATAACTTCCTCCATTCTGATAACTTTGCTCATAGTTGTCCTGACTTCTGAAGTTTTTATTAAAGTTATCGTTAAAGTAGTACTGATCTACACCCATCAATATCACTTTAGGCTCTTTAGTATAGGGAATTCTTTCTAAAAATTCAGAAAAGTGATGAAGCTTACTTACACCAAGACCAGCATTAAAAAACTGAACTTCTCTTGCAAAAAAAGATGGGGAAAAACACAGTACTCTTGAACTTCCCAAAGCAATTATATCCGGCTGACGTTTAATAACCGATGTTAGCTTATAGTATACATCAGAATTGCTATAGGCCAGACCAAGCAATACATTTCTCTTACTGTCTTTTTGTAGGTCTATAACCTTATCAATAGAGACTAACTCTCCCAATGTTACCATAACATATGTGGGAAGACCTATAAATACCAATATTGGTAGAACTATAAATGAAGACTTCTTTATAAATAAAAAAATGTCGCTTTTACTTGATTTCATTATGAAGCTCTTTAAAACTGAAAATATATAAATTCAGCATTATCAAATTTTCCTAAAAACAGAATCCCTAATATAATAAGATAGTAAAACGACCATCTTACCCATACAGGTCGTTTAGTTACAAATGCTCTTACACTCTCACGCCTTTGTAATAAATGAACCACTTCCATACCGATTATGACCAGAATCGCAATGATAAATTCGGACAAAGGTTGTCCCAACAATATATTTCGGAATCGAACATTCTGCCAACCTGAAAATAAATGTTTCACTATATACAAGGAGTCGTCAAAAGTGTTTGCCCTAAAAAATATCCAGGCAAAATTGATAAGTAGAAAGGTAGAGCCAATGTTCAACCACTTATTTAATTGAGGAAAAGATGTAATTCCTATTAGCTTAGCAAGCTTATTTCTAACTTTTAATGTATTAAGAGCAACTACTAAATAAAAACCATTTAAGGCACCCCATATTACAAAGTTCCAGCTTGCCCCATGCCATAGACCACTAACTAGAAACGTAATAAATAAATTAAATTGCCAACGCCATTTTGGAACCTTATTACCACCTAAAGGAATATAAAGATAATCTTTAAACCAGGTTGATAGAGAGATATGCCATCTTTTCCAAAACTCAGAAATAGTTTTGGAAAAATAAGGGCGATTGAAATTAGTCATAAGCTTAAACCCCATTACCTGGGCAGCGCCAATAGCTATGTCAGAATACCCGGAAAAATCACAGTATATTTGAAAAGCAAAGAAAATTGTGGCTATTACAAGAGAAATACCTTCATAACTAGTAGGATCATTATAAACAGTATTAACAAATTCACTTAATCGATCTGCAATCACCACTTTCTTAAATAACCCCCAAGCCATTAACTTTAAACCATTAACTACTCGATTATATTCGAAATGATGTTCTTCATAGAATTGCCATAACAAATTCTGTGGTCTTTCAATAGGTCCTGCAACCAGTTGAGGATAAAACATAACATAAAGGGAATATATGCCAAAGTTTCTCTCCGCAGTCTGATTACCACGATACACTTCTACAACATAAGATAAACTCTGAAATGTATGGAAAGAAAGGCCTATAGGGAGTAATATACTCATATTATTGACAGGGTAGTTCCAATGAAATACCTGTGCAATAGCCTGAAAAGTATCATTAAAAAAATTAAAATATTTAAATACAAAGAGGATAAGACAGGTAGACAGTATGGAAAAAATCAAATAGTATTTCCTCTTCTTCCCAACAGAATCTTCAATCTTTATTCCTGCGTAATAATCGACAACAATTGTTAGAAAAAGTATAAGAATATAAACAGGAACAAACCACATATAAAAGATACAACTCGCTATCAATAACATAAACCAACGATAGCGATGTTCTAAAAAAAAATAGAGACTTGTAACTATTGTAAAGAAAATAATAAACTCAATAGAGTTAAATAACATACCTCTTCATTTTTCAGGTTTTTCTTAAACTACACTTGAAGGACAAACTTACAAAGCAAATGTAATTCATCTATATCTTAAAGTCTGATTTTTTAGTTTAAGACGATAAAGTGCAGATAAAAACATAAGATGGTTCATATACAAAGAAAAAGCCACTTTACCTATAAAGTAAAGTGGCTTTTTCTTTGTACCGGGGACGGGAATCGAACCCGTACGAACTTTTACGTTCACAGGATTTTAAGTCCTGCGTGTCTACCAGTTCCACCACCCCGGCTTCAATTACGCCTAAGCATAACTGCTGAAAGAAAAAGTCCCGAAAAAGATCCGGGACTCGACATTCAGTGAGCGGGAGACGGGGTTCGAACCCGCGACCTCGACCTTGGCAAGGTCGCGCTCTACCAGCTGAGCTACTCCCGCTTGTTGCGATTGGGACTGCAAATATAGCGGTCGTAATTCACAATGCAATACCTGACACAAAAAAAATCGCTTTTTTTTTCACAAAAGCACCACAACCCATTGAAAGTCAATAAAATATTTTTTAATATTTTTTATCCCTCTACTTTTAACCCTTCATCTAAGAATAGAGATTGTTCTTTAAAAATTTTTAGCAGGGCTACTTTTCGTTTTTACATTGCATTTGTTGTAGTCTGAAAAAACCAATTAGATAAAATCATTGGGTCAGGATACGAAATAAAGCAGGCTGGAGATTTTTCAGCCTGCCTATACATAGCTTTCAATGCTATTGTCTAAAAGTTTATTCTGTTCTCAAACTCTTAACAGGATTAGTCAGAGCAGCTTTAATACTTTGAAAACTTACAGTGAGTAAGGTTATCACCAAAGCTCCTAGGCCTGTGATGGCAAATACCCACCAGGAGATTTCGATTCGATATTCATACTTTGTCAGCCAGTTAGTAAGGAAATACCAGGCGATAGGTGTTGCGATACAGAAGGCAATCAATACCAATACCACAAAATCCTGGGAAAGCAGTTTCCATAGATTTAAAACAGAAGCACCCAGTACTTTCCGAATGCCTATTTCTTTGGTACGTTGTTCGGCTACAAATGAGGCCATTCCAAATAATCCCAAGCAAGAAATGAATATAGCCAAGCCAGCAAAAATAGATGCCAGTGTACCAATTCGCTCTTCTGCTGCAAACTTCAGTGCATATTGTTGATCCGTAAATTTAAAATCAAAAGGACTACCTGGATTAAACTTGTGAAATACTGTTTCTATTTTAGCTAATGATTCTCTGGCACTGTATGTGGGATTCAGCTTTATATTAATCACATTTGCCCATCCGTAATTAAGCATAAAACTAGTAGGAGAAATAGGAGAAAAAGGAGATTCCATCACCATATCTTTGATCACTCCAACCACAATAAAAGGCCTATCTCTCCATTTGATTGTTTTTCCAACTGGGTCTTTTAATCCCATATACCGGATGGCGGTCTCATTGAGTACCATACCAGATGAGTCACTGGCAAATTGTCTTGAGAAATCCCGCCCTGCTACAAACTGCCAACCTACTGTTTTTCCAAAATCATGAGAGACACCAATAGTTCCCAAAGCTTCCCTAAAATTCGGGTCTTTGCCTTCCCATTCAAATCCCCCATTCTGGGAATTCAGATCAGTGGCAGGAGCCGAAGAAGTTGACATATCAATCACAGCTCCGGTTTTTAGTAATTCATCCCGTAATGCATTATAGTTATTGTACAACTCTGGAGTGTTCATGGTAACAGTAATCAGTCCACTCCGATCATATCCAACAGGTCGGTTTTTGGCATATTGAATTTGCAGAAACACAATAAGCGTTCCGATAATCAAGGTAATAGAAACTGTAAACTGCACAACCACCAGTACTTTTCTCGGCATACTGGCTAGCTTTCCTGCCCGAAAGGTTCCCTTCAATACACTTACCGGATCAAAAGAAGAAAGATACAAGGCAGGATAGCTTCCTGCTATCAATCCGGTAAATACGCTGAATGCAATACCTGCTAACCAGAATACAGGATTGAACCAGGGCATCGTCATCTGTTTGTCTGCAATAGTATTGAATATAGGTAAGGCAAGAGCAAGCAATAGAACACATATGGCAAAAGCAACCAGTGTTACCAATAGAGATTCACCAAAAAACTGCCCAATCAATTGTGATCGCATAGAACCTATGGATTTTCGAATACCCACTTCTTTGGCTCTTTTTTCACTTCTGGCAGTAGCCAGATTCATAAAGTTGATACATGCCAGCAACAATACAAATATGCCTATGATACTAAAAAGCCATACAAACTGAATCCGTCCACCCTGCTTACCTGTTTTTTTATCCCATTCTGAATACAGATGCCAGTCACTCATGGGATGTAAAAAGACTTTTATTTTGAAATTAGCCAACTCAGGATTATGTCTAATTTTGATATCTTTAATCTTTTCAGATACTTTATTGAAATCTGCTTTAGGAGCTATTTGTGCAAGCAATTGCCAGGAGTTGTTTTCCCATTCAGCGTTATCTATAGCTCGTTTTACCCAACCCTGTGTAGAAACATATAAATCCCAGGGAGCCATAAAGGTAATGTCTTTAAACTCTGTATTGAAAGGCATATCCTCATAAACTCCTGTAACTTTTACATTCAGCCGATTGTCAAGTTTTACAATTTTACCCATTGGATCTTCCTCTCCAAATAATGCTTTTGCAACTGATTCTGAAAGAAGAATGGAAGAGGGATCTTTTAACCCTGCATGAGTTCCTGAGAGCATTTTCAGACTCAGCATCTCTGGAGCTTGTGGGCCTATGTAATTCCCTGTCTTCATAAACTTATTGTCTTTATAAGCCATGATATGTTCTCCTGTCCATGAGGAGGGGACTACATAGGTAAAGTCATCTTTATATACTGTCCGAAGTTCTTCAATCAAAGGAGCAGGCATATATTCACCTGCGCCAGACTCTCCATTAAATGTAAAGCTTTGCATCACCTTCGCAATGCGGTTATGATTCTGGTAGTATGTATTGTAAGTCAGTTCATCATAAACCCATAGTCCGATAAGCATAGCCACAGCCATCCCTGTAGCCAATCCAAAAATATTGATAAAGGAATATCCCCTGTTACGGGTCAAATTCCGAAATGCAATTTTGAAATAATTTCTTAGCATAGTCTGAGATAGTAAAGGTGTAGAATAAGCATGTTTAGTTGAACGTCGGCGAACGAATGGAGGCAATACAGAAACTACATCTATAAAATAATGCACATTGGCTGAGAACTTCCCAGAGCGAGTATACCAATACTTATATAATTCATCCAGATCACCTTCTACTTCTTCCAGTGTTTCGTCAGGATGGAACCAACCTAAGAGTTGTTTGATCCATTGTGGCGGCTTGGGTGTTTCAGGTAAAGGGTTATTGAAAGAATTCATACCTATAAATGTAAGTGACGTATGAAGGCTGATTAGTGTAGTCCTGAATCTCTATTACTTTACATTTTCTCGTACAAATCCTCTGCCAAAACAAATTATTTGGTTAGAAGGGCATTAAAAGCAGCTTTTAGCAAACTATCGGAAAATAAATTGTTCATTTACGGACATTTCCAATTCAAAAACGAACAAGACAGTATCTAAATAAAAACGGGAGATTACTTGTAAAAAAATAGCATAACTCCTGAATGAAGTCATGCTATTTTTTATTTCTATTTTATATACTTTGCTCTCAGAAGTACATCTATAGTTAGGTGCAATAAAGGCAGAAAGCAATCCTATCAGCCATTCGCTATGAGTCTGTATGAGCCCCGGTAAATATAACGGTTTTCTATCGTTTCATTCGAATTAGTTTTATCCTTGAGAAAGTCAGTAGTGACTGTCAGGATTCAGGCAGAATGTCCAGGTCGCGAATCCATTGTCCTGATCTGGGCACAGTAAGAAAACCATTAAGGCTTAGCAACAGAACTGTCTGGTATTGTTCGAGTAAATCCCAACGAGCATGAATCTGTGCATTTTCAGCAATAAATTTCTCTATGACTGTCTGATATACAGAGCACAAAAAACTCAGATCAACAGAGTTGGATAGAATTTTATGCTGTTGGGCATTCTGTAACAGCGGCATGACATGTTGCATCCAGAAATAAGTTCTGTACTTCTCTTGTCTTTCTTTGGCACTTGGAATTTTTCGCACATCGAAGAGATAGGGACTTTTGTACTCTGCCAGAGCAGCCAGTACAACTGTCAATATCCGGAACACAACAATAAGCGGATCTTCTGATGTCTTTTTGAGAAGCTGAATTTTTTCTTCGAGAGAAACAATCCATGTCTCCATACAAGCATTCAGCAGGCTATCTTTGTTATCAAAATAGGTATACAATGTTTTTTTTGATAAACCTAGCTTGCTGGCAATATCACTCATTGTCACACTTTTAACTCCGTATTGCAGGAAAAGCCGATGTGCACCTTCAATGATTAGTTCCTTTGTCATAATACCCTCTGTCAATCTGATAAGAGCCTGAATAAAAGTATCCAGGCTCGTCTATAAAATGTTACTGAGCCAGGTATCCACCATCTATATTGTAGTAAGAACCAGTCACAAAAGATGCTTTGGACGAGCTTAGCCACAGGGCTAGTTCCGCTACTTCTGCCGACTCACCCAAACGTCCTATGGGATGTAAGCCAACCAACGCATTCATTGCTTCGGAAGACAAATTAGCATCCAGTAAAGGAGTTTTGATAAATCCTGGTCCAATGGCATTAATACGAACATTTTGAGAAGCATACTCCAAAGCGGCAGTTTGTGTTAAGCCTACTACCCCATGTTTGGCAGCTACATACGCTGCAGAGTTACGAAAACCAACTTGTCCTAAGATAGAGGCAACATTTACAATTGCTCCGCCGCCACTTGCCTGCAGAGCAGGAATCTGATAGCGCATCCCATAAAATACACCATTCAGATTGACGCCAATTACTTTTTCCCAACCATCCAATGGATACTCACCTACAGGAGATGCCGGACCGCCAATGCCTGCATTGTTACAGGCAATATGCAAAGCGCCATATTTCGCTACAGTTTGTTTTACCAAGGCTTCATTATCTTCTGGCTTGCTGGTATCTGCTTTTATGAAGATGGCTTCTCCTCCCTTCTTTTTAATTTCTTCCACAACAGCATTTGCACCTTTTTCGCTGATATCACTCACCACTACCTTTGCTCCTTCTTCAGCATATTTAATGGCAATTTCCTTGCCTATTCCAGAACCCGCACCAGTTACAATAGCAACTTTATTTTCAAGGATTTTCATACGTTTTGATTGTTTAATTGTGAACAGTGATAAAAAGAAAAATAGATTTTCTTTAGTTATCTAGTACAGCTAAGCCGTACTAACAAGACAAATGTACGTCTGACAATTGCAGCAGAACGAATACTTTTTGCCGGATTCCTTGGACAATTTGAACATTCCCGCTTATCTCCTTTTCATACTAACTCCAGAAAGCTATAACTAGCTAGAGAGTTAGCACTCACAAAAAACCAATAGCAACAAACCATTTAATAGAATAATACAACCAAACAAAAATGTAATCCTATATACAACAAGCATTTAGTGGCAAAAAAGTAGCCCATATACCAGCGGATTACAAAATCAGCCAGTAAATGGGCTATAAACAATATAGATTTATCTAGCACTATTCTCCCACTTCTTCCCCTATCTTATTTCTCCAGACGCTATTATAGATGTTCTTTATTAAAGAGTTTTAACTTTCAATTCTTCCTGTACAATACTCATAATCTTGTCCAGCACTGTGAACAAATGCACTTGCTGACCAGTAATTTTGGACAGCATAATCCCTCCCTCTACCATGGCAATAAAGGTATACGCATAGGTAGATGAGTCTATCTCATTTCGGAATTCTCCATTTGCCTTGCCAGTGTCCATAATACGTATCAATCGGGTAGCAATACCTTTTATGCTATTTTGCACACGTTTTTTCAAAAAAGGCAGATTATCATCTGCTTCCACAGCCGTATTCAGTATGGGACATCCTCCACTGGTAGAGACCCCTTTCCAGATAGATCTGTAAAAATCCGTAAAGGCCTGCATTTTGTCTGTAGCAGATTGTGCATTATGGATAGCCACATCCATATTTTTAGATAACTTATTTACATTATACTCAAAGGCAGCAATAGCAACATCTTCCTTATTCTCAAAATTGCCATATATACTCCCTTTGGTAAGTCCGGTTGCCTCTGTCAGATCACTCAGAGAGGTTCCCCAGAAGCCCTTTGAATTAAAAATAGGCGCAGTCTTTTCTATTATAAACGCCTTTGTTTGTTCCGCTTTTGACATGACGTTACTGATTTATAACAATCTTCCTGAAATAACTCACTAGGAATGATATTTTTTAAAAATAGAAGTGGCTGTGTGTCCTCCAAATCCGAATGTGTTATTAAGCACATAATTAACTGGTGTATGTCTTGCTTTCCCTATCACAATATCTAATCCCTCTGGCAGTTCTGGATCTACATTTTCTGTATTTATGGTTGGAGAGATGATATCGTGTTTTACAGATAATACACTGATAATACTTTCAATAGCTCCCGCAGCCCCCAGCAAATGGCCTGTCATAGATTTAGTTGCAGATATACTCACTTTATGTTCCCCAAATATACGCTTGATTCCTACAAGTTCACTCACATCGCCAATACCCGTTGAGGTAGCATGGGTATTGATGTTATCTATATCTGCTGGAGAAAGCCCTGCATCCTGTAAAGCTTTGGAAATACCTAAGGCTGCGCCTAATCCTTCTGGTGATGTACCTGTAAGATGATATGCATCAGCGGCCATCCCTCCTCCAACAATTTCCGCATAGATAGTAGCTCCTCTGGCTTTGGCATGTTCATACTCTTCCAGCACCAATGCTCCTGCCCCTTCTCCGATTACAAATCCGTCCCGATCCTGATCAAATGGTCTGGAAGCAGTTTGTGGAGAGTCATTTCGTTTAGATAATGCCTGAGCGGCGTTAAAACCGCCTACCGATGCGGGAGTTATCGGTGCCTCAGATCCGCCAGCAATCATAACAGTGGCCTTTCCCAGACGAATTGTATCAAAGGCATTGATAATAGCTGTATTGGAAGAAGCACAGGCAGAAACTGTACAATAATTGGGACCATACAACTTATGACGAATAGAGATAACTCCTGCGGCAATGTCTGCAATCATTTTGGGAATAAAGTAAGGATTGAAACGTGGCGTCCCATCACCCTGATAATATTCACGCACCTGATCTTCAAATGTACCTATACCTCCATTACCAGAAGCCCAGATTACCCCTATCTGATATTTCTCTTCATCTGACATGGCTGCAAAATCAAAACCTGCATCTTGAATTGCCTGATCTGAAGCAGCAATGGCATACTGAGTAAACAGATCATACTTCTTTATTTCTTTTTTCTCTATATAATCTGTTGGTTCAAAGCCTTTAACCTCACAGGCAAAATGAGTCTTGAATCGTGATGCGTCAAAATGGGTAATATAATCTGCTCCACTCTTACCAGCCACAATATTGTGCCAGAACTCGCTTACGGAATTACCCAGGGGAGTAATCGCTCCTAATCCTGTTATTACAACTCGTTTCATAGTATATGTTTATCGGATAACACTGTACTGATTTTATTTATTAATTGGATAGTAGCATGTAGCCTCACTCTAAATCGGCACAATAATACCATTCGGTATCTTATAATACAAATAAAAACCGGATCAAAATAGTTTCAACAAAGGAAAACAAAATCAAACGGCGAGAGGATATCATTACAATACTTAGACAAAAAAATGAAAATATTTTCTTAATAATCAAATAATTAACACCAATAAAAATACAAACCGATCAGTATACAACAGATCTATTAAAGCTAAGTATATACTTATTTTGTCTGATACTTTTATAGTTTTAGGATTTTAAAGAAAAATCTCTTTTTTGTACCCTCTCACCCTTTCTTGCCCTCCTGAAAGGAACTTTAAGCCTCTATACAGACAGCTCTATTTGTCAAGAGATCCTTACAGGAGGACAGAAAGAGTTTAGACCTTACAGAAGAAAAAAAGAGAAGGAGATCCTTCCAAGAGTACAAAGAGGAGGCTTTTTTTCTTGATTCCTAAACCTCTTTTCCGGAAAAATTATAGAATAAGATAAGGTATATGCATGTGTGACACTCTTTGCTTATCGGAATATCCCTAAGGCTACCTGCTGGAAGGTTTCAGGGGTGATGCCAGTTTGTTTTTTAAAGAACCGGCTAAAATAGGCTTGCTCACTAAAGCCTAATTCGAATGCAATTTCTTTGAATGTTCTTTTACCAATTAATATTTGGCGCTTGGCTTCAATAACCAGATATGTATGAATAATCTGAGTTACAGTTACACCTAATCGCTCCTTTAATACTTCATTGAGTCGCTTAGGCGTAAGATTTACTGCATTAGCATAAAAAGTTACATTTCTCTCTTCTTTGTAATGATCACTTATCAGAATATAAATTCTCTTTACTCTTTCATCATGTAGTGCAATGGATGAAGACAACGTCTGACTAAAACGATACAGATGGATCAAAAAGAGTCGCAAATACAGGTGTAGTACACCAATATCTGCTTTCGTTTTACATTCGAGCTGCATCAGGTCAAACAGATCTGCCATTGGTTCAACCATATCCGGAGGAATAGTAATTCCGTCATTGGTAAATGGCAAAAACAGATAACGCAGATGATCTTCTTCAATAGCATACATCAACTCACGGGAAAAAGCAATAACCCGTGCAGCCGGCTTACTGCCTGGAATCGCATGTACCTGATTGCGTCCCAGAAGATATACAGTATCTTTCAGAATTGGGTGAGGTGTGAAATCTATATAGTGAACATCAGCGTTTGAAGTAAACCAGATTATTTCAAAAAAGTCATTCCGGTGGCTCCCTCCAAACCCATGAAATGCAGGGTCATCAGAGGTATAGACAAAGATTGTATCTCCGTCCAATTGATAAATAGGTATATGTTCCTGTGGTTTCAAAGATAATAATAAGGTATCTGACAAAGGTATAAAATATGATATAGGTGTGTTCGTTTCCCTTATTACTTTTAGTCTTGCCAGCCTATTCCGGCATACTATATACACATACGACTAGCTTTAATCAAACTACTAATTCCTATGGAACTTTCCGAAGCAATTGACCTGATTCATACAACAGCTATTCATCAAACAGAACCTCAAATATGGGCTGATCTGGGATGTGGAACAGGATTGTTTACCAAAGCCTTGACTCATCTACTACCTTCCCAAAGCACCATTTATGCCATTGATAAAGATGCGATGGCTTTAGATACAATCCCTGATAACTACCAGAATGTTCTGGTAAAAAAGCTGGCAAGAGACTTTACTCAGTCATTCTCCCTTCCATCACTACTGGATGGCATACTCATGGCTAACTCATTACATTATGTAGCCGATCATTTATCATTTCTCCAAACCATTCAGTCTTCTCTTCTGCAACCTTCTCATAAGCTATTACTGATTGAATATGATACTGACAAAGCCAATCCCTGGGTTCCTTATCCTATCAGCTTTCAGTCTCTCCAAAAACTGGCTACAAAAGCAGGATATACTACAATTGAGAAATTAGGCACCAAGGCATCTTTATATGGCAGAGCAAATCTGTATGGAGCGTTAATAACAAAGTAAGTCAGCGTCTTGTTGTGGATTAGGATATTTTTCACACAAAAGTGTATATTGTGGCTTGCAAACAACCATACACCACTAACTGCATATGAAAAAAACCTACTACTTACTTATTGCTCTTCTTGTAAGTATCTCATTTATACCATCTGATGTGTATGCACAGGAAGATATAGCAGCCTATATAAAAAACAACTACACAAAGGCAATCTACTACATTCCCATGCGGGATGGGATAAAGCTGTGCACCATTGTTTATAGTCCTAAGGATGCGTCACAAAAATATCCCATCATGCTGAATCGTACACCTTACAGTGTGGGGCCTTATGGAGAAAATGAATATAAAACATCTATGGGACCTTCTGACTTCTTTGTAAAAGATGAGTACATCTTTGCCTATCAGGACGTACGGGGGAAATACATGTCAGAAGGCGAGTTTATGGATGTTCGTCCCCACAATCCTGCCAAGAAGGGTAAGAAGGATATTGATGAAAGTTCGGACACCTATGATACTATTGAATGGCTGTTGAAAAATGTAAAAAATAATAATGGAAAGTTTGGTCAGTGGGGTATTTCTTATCCTGGGTTTTATACCACCATGGGGGTGCTAAGTAATCATCCGGCGTTGAAGGCTGCTTCGCCACAGGCTCCTGTTACAGACTGGTTCATTGGAGATGACTTTCACCACAATGGAGCTTTCTTTTTGCCTCACTTTTTCAATTTCATGGCTAACTTTGGAAAGCCTCGTCCACAACCCCGTCCAACTAGCCCTTACCGGTTCAATCATGGTACACCGGATGGGTATCAGTTCTTCCTGAATCTGGGATCACTGAGTCATATCAATTCTGTCTATTACAAAGATAGTGTAGCATTCTGGAACGAATTCAGACAACATCCCAACTACGATGGATTCTGGCAGGCACGAAATGTACGTCCGCATCTGAAAAATGTAAAGCCAGCTGTGATGACTGTAGGAGGTTGGTTTGATGCGGAAAACTTGTTTGGCGCATTGGAAATTTATAAAACAATTGAAAAGAATAATCCGGGAGCTAACAATATGCTGGTAATGGGTCCTTGGTTTCATGGTGGTTGGGCTCGTTCAGATGGTTCTTTCTTAGGAAATGCATCGTTTGTACAAAAGACATCTCCTTTCTATCGCGAAAATATTGAATTCAAATTCTTTCAATATCATTTAAAAGGCAAAGCTGATCCAAAACTACCAGAAGCATATGTATTTGAAACAGGCTCCAATCAGTGGCGTACCTATGATCAGTGGCCTCCTAAAAATACACAACCTAAAAGATTGTATTTACAGGGAGATCATAAGCTAGCCTTTACTACCCCAACAGCCGATGGTGATGGTGGCTATGACGAATATGTAAGTGATCCGGCTCATCCTGTTCCATTTATTGAAGAAATCAAAACAGGAATGACACGTGAATACATGACAGATGACCAGCGGTTTGCAGCCCGTCGCCCGGATGTGGTAGTATATACAACAGACGCTTTGACAGAAGATATTACTATAGCAGGTCAGGTAAAACCAAGTCTGCACGTATCTACTTCCGGAACAGATTCAGACTTCATTGTAAAAATAATTGATGTGTATCCGGACACAGCTGCTCAATTTAAAGAAGGAAAAATCCCTACAGCAGGTTATCAGATGCTGGTTCGTGGAGAGCCGTTCCGCGCCCGTTTCCGTAATTCATACGAAAAGCCGGAGCCCTTCATTCCGAATCAGCCTACTGAAGTAAGCTTTGTGATGCCCGATATCAATCACACATTTAAAAAGGGACACCGCATTATGGTTCAAATCCAAAGTACATGGTTCCCATTAGTAGATCGCAATCCACAGAAATATGTGGATAACATCTATGATGCTAAAGATTCGGACTATCAGAAAGCAACACAACGGATTTATCATTCACCTGATAAGGCTACCTATATAGAGTTGAATGTAGTAGGAAAGTAAAACAATCCATAGTCACAATCTTGCATGTATCTCTGTTACCAGTAAAGTAGCAGAGGTATTTTTATATCTATCAATCTGTGTAACTATCTGATATGCATAAGATAGTTAGAAACTACTCACTATTATTTTTCTACATAAAGTCTTTGGGTTAAACTTTTGTACTTATATCCCCGTAGAAGAAGTTACATTTTTTTCATTTAGCTGTTCCATTTTTCATTTTTTAAAAAGGAATATGAACTCTCTGTAAACAGAGATTTATCCTTATTCTATCTTTTCATTTTTTAACAGTAAAATCTATGAGTCTTTTTTACAAAGTCATGGGATGCTCACGTCATACCCCAAGACAACTTTTTTCGACAACACGTATTTTCAGGAAAAGTTTTTACCTACTGATTGTGCTCTCAGTACTGTATAATCATCACACATTTGCTCAATTACCAACAGGTTTTACAGCGAAGAAATTGACTGCTGATAATATCCGGGAAGCAACTGCCATGGCACACGCACCAGACGGACGGATTTTTATTGCAGAACGGGCAGGTATTGTCAAGGTTTTTCAGAATAATACAGTAAGTACGGTTCATACCGTTTCGACAACCACAGCCTCCGAACAAGGTCTGTTAGGCATTACCTTACACCCCAACTTTACTCAAAATGGCAAGTGTTATATATTCTACACTAATGCTGCCATGACCCTCCACTATCTGGATGTTATTGTCATTAATGCATCCAATCAGGTGACCTCTGTAAACAGAGTCATGGAGTTTGATCCAATCATTAATGGTTTCCATAATGGTGGTGCTCTTTTATTTAAAAACGGACTACTTTATATAGCGATAGGAGAAAGTAACTCTTCCGCAGAATCTGCCAAACTGGATACTTACAGAGGTAAAATTCTTCGCCTAACAGAAGATGGTCAGCCAGCTCCCGGAAATCCTTATTACAACGAAGCAGGAGCCAGCCGACAAAAAAGAAGTATCTGGGCCATTGGGATGCGAAACCCCTGGAGGATGAGTCTGGACCCGCTTTCTCAAAAAATATTTGTCATGAATGTGGGTGGCAACTATGAAGAGATTGATGATGTGACGAATCCGGATCCAGCCAAAAACTATAATTATGGGTGGGATCAGAATGGACGCTCAGGCCCGGAACAACCAGCTAATACGATCACAGCTGCCTTTTATTACGGCCACTCAAACTGGGGATGTGCTATTACATCCGGAACATTTTTCAATCCTACATCCACAAATTATCCGGCCCAGTACAGGAATAGATTTTACTTTACAGACTGGTGTTCTGGCTGGATGCGTAGCATTGATGCAGCTAATCCTGTACAAGGCCAATGGCAAGAATTTGCACCTTCAGGCTTTGGATCTATACTGGGCACTAGTGTGGGTATAGATGGCAATATCTATTATTTTAAATATGGTAACACAGGTAGTCTATGGCGGCTGGAATATGATAATACACAAGTACCTGTTATTGTTAACCAGCCCACCAGCCAGACTATTACCGCTGGTGACCCGGTAACCTTTACTGTAAGTGCCTCTGGAGCTACACCTTTCACCTATCAATGGCAAAAAAATGCAGTAAATATTGCCGGTGCAACCTCTGCCAGCTATACCATTTCAGTAACAACACTGGCGGATGCAGCTTCCTATCGATGTATTGTGACCAATGCCAATGGTAGCGCAACTAGTAACAATGCCACCTTAACTATACAACCTTTCAATGCAAAACCTGTTGCAGACATTACTCTGCCATTAACAACCACCAAATGGAGTGTGGGGGATGTAATCAATTATGCAGGTACTGCAACAGATCAGGAAGATGGAAACTTGCCTGCATCAGCCCTTTCCTGGGAAGTTCGTTTCTTTCATAAAGACAGTCCTACCAGCGAACACTGGCATCCTGGGCCTGTAGTCCCATCAGGTGTAACATCCGGATCATTTGTTGCAGACAATGGTGGTGAAACATCCCCTAATATCTGGCTCAGAATTATCCTGACAGCAACAGATGCTAATGGACGTAAAGGACAGGATTCTGTAGATGTCTATCCGAATAAGGTAGATATAACTGCTGTAGCCAATATTCCAGGATTACAGGTTGTGCTAGCAGCTCAAGGCACTACGCCATTTACCAAAACACTGGTTGTCAATAGCCTAATCAATCTACAAGCCATCACACCTCAGGTTCTTGGCAATAATAATTATGCATTCTCGAGCTGGACACATGGAGGTCAGGCCAGTCAGACAATTCGTGTTCCAGCAGTAAATACAACCTATACGGCCAACTATGCTGTCACTTCTTCTATTCAAAATCCATATGGAGGGTTACCCTGGTCTGTTCCCGGTAAGATCGAAGCTGAAGACTTTGATACAGGAGGACAATCTATTGCCTATAATGACCTAAGTACAGGTAATTCGGGCAATGGATATCGAACAACTGAAGATGTAGATATAGAAGGTTGCTCTGAAGGTGGTTTCAATATTGGCTGGGTAGCAACTGGCGAATGGCTGGAATATACCGTAAATATAACGTCGGCAGGTGTTTATACACTACAGACACGTATAGCCACTACAGGAGCTGGAAAAACTATGCACATTGAACTGGATGGACAGAATATATCTGGTACAATCAATGTTCCCAATACAGGCGGATTTCAAAGCTGGCAAACTGTATCTGTTACCACGCCTGCCCTTACAGTTGGTACAAAAGTGCTTCGGGTTGTTTTTGAAAGCAATGACATAAATCTGAACTATATAGCATTTACATCAGCTTCTGGAAACAACTTACCATCTGTAAGTCTGGCGACTACAAATACTATAGTAGTAGCACCAGGAAGTGCAACCCTGACAGCAACAGCATCTGATACAGATGGAAGTATAACAAAAGTTGTTTTTTACAATGGTACAACGCCACTAACAACTATTACCTCTGCACCTTATACCTATACATGGACCAATATCAGTGCAGGTACGTATACACTTACAGCTCAGGCTACTGATAACACAGGTGCTACTTCTACCTCATCACCAGTGACTCTCACAATTGTAAGTAACGGAGCTAGCAATCTGGCACTCAATAAAAAAACAACGACCTCTTCTACAGAGAATGGCTCATTGTTAGGAGCAAAAGCCGTAGATGGAAACACAGGTACCCGATGGTCCAGCGCGTTTAGTGATCCTCAATGGATCTATGTAGATCTTGGAGCGGTCTATTCGATCAATCGCGTAAAGATAACCTGGGAAAATGCCCGTGCAGTGGATTATGAACTTCAAATCTCTAATGATACCATAAACTGGCAATCGTTGAAAGCACCTATTGTGGGTAATACACAGCTGATCAATGATCATACAGGCTTGAATGGTACTGGCCGGTACATCCGGATATATGGCACCAAACGATCTACTCAGTATGGCTACTCTATATATGAACTTGAAGTATATGGAACCAGCAGTTCGGCCCGAATAGCCATGAATGAAGGTAATACCAATAATCTTATCACACTTTATCCTAATCCTTCTTCTGGACAGGTCACTATACAGTACACAATAAATCAATCAGGTCCAGTAACCCTGGCATTGTATTCCGGGCAGGGAAATCGAACTGTGCTATTACATAAAAATATGACAAAAGGCCAATACACGGTAGGCTATGATTTGAGTAAACATGCAGCTGGTATATACTTTATCCAGTTGGAGTCAGGTGGTCAGGTTACTACTCAGAAGCTGATAAAGAATTAACCGAGTAACAAAAAGTATATTTGTTTGGTCATAAAAACGCCTCGTTTTAGCAGTAGTTGCCAGAACGAGGCGTTTTCATTTGATTCGTTAAGTCTATCATTTCTGAGCAGCAGCCCAGGCATCCATCTTCCGTTCCAGGACATCCAGTGGCAGACAACCATCCTTCAAAAACTCATCATGGAAGGCAGCCAGACTAAACTTGTTGCCCAGTTCTTTTTCGTATTTCGCTCGCAACTCACGAATTTTCAATGCACCAATCTTATAGGATAATGCCTGTCCGGGAACAGCCATGTAGCGTTCAATCTCGGCAACAGCGCCTTGTTCAGCAATAGGTTCGTTGTCCATCATGTATTTGATGGCTTGTTCACGTGTCCAGCCTTTGGTATGAATAGCCACATCCACTACCAGACGAATAGCCCGGTGCATTTCATCTCCCAGCGCACCCATGTACTGATACGGATCTGTGTATACTCCCAGTTCTTTCCCTAAAGATTCTGTATACAATGCCCAACCTTCCCCATAGGCACTGTTAAACATAAAACGCATAAACTTAGGAAGGGCTGTATTCTCCTGTTGTAAAGACATCTGATAATGGTGTCCGGGAATGGCCTCATGCAGGAATAATGACTCCATACCTGAGGTTATATTAAACTTCTTTGCATCCGGAATAGGTACATAGAAGATACCCGGACGGCTACCATCTGCTGAGCCAGGCTGATATTCTGCACTGGCAGAAGCTTCACGAAATGCTTCTGTACGACGGATCTCAAAAGGGGTTTTAGGAGTCTTGTTAAAGATCTTTGCTACATTAGGCTTTATTCTGTCATGAATGTTCTGAAAAGCCTTTAGTACATCCTCAGGTGTTTTATATGGATAGAACTTTGGATCGTCTTTCAAATGGTCAAAGAAAGCTTTCAGGTCACCTTTGAAACCAACCTGATTCTTTACAGCTTCCATCTCTCCCTTAATTCGGGCAACTTCTTTTTCTCCTAACTCAAATATTTCTTCCGGTGTTTTATTAGTGGTAGTCCAAAAACGCACATAATAGGCATACAACTCTTTGCCCTTAGGTAATACTCCTATACCAGATGTGGTACGGGCTTTGGGAAGATATTCGTTCTTTAGAAAATCACCCATCTTTTTATACGCAGGTACAATCTGAGTAGTTATAGCTTTCTTAAAAGCTTCTGTCAAACGCGTTTTATCTGCGTCGCTGAAATCTTCCGGAAATTTATTGACAGGTCCATAAAAAATGCTTTTGGTAGGATCAGCTACTACCAGATCATTCATCTGAGGAATCATTTTTACAACCAGTGACTTAGGTAACACCACACCGTCAGCAATTCCTTTTTTGAAGTTACCAATAGCCGTATCTGCCCACACAGTAAACGAGGCAGCCCGCTTTAACCAGTCATCATAATCTTTCACAGAATGAAAAGGATGTGACCCATCTCCACTACCCAGCATACCCATTTGCAGAGGAAGTCCCCAGAACTGCTGGAAAGGAATTTCTTCTGTATGAAATGGAATGCCTTCCAGTTGAATTTTCAGATCACGTTCTAATACATCATAGCCAATCTTATCCTGGTCACTCAGTGAATCACGGGAAATTGCTTGTAGCTGACTCAGATACTTTTCATAGAAGCTTTTGGTCTGTCCGATAAACTCCTGTGATATATCATTAGGAAGCTGATCATTGTAGCGATTATCGCCCTGAGAGGTAGCTTCCAATGGGAAAAACTTGAGCCGTTCTTCGTAATACTCGTCAAACAGCTTGGTTAACTTGGGATTTGTTTCTGTCATAGCAGTGGTTTGGCTGGTATCAGTCGATTTAGAGGTACAGGCTGCCAACGCAAGCGCAGCGAACCAAATCAGATAGCGTTTTTTCATACAGGCTAGATTGAGGTTGGATTGGTTTTTAGTTTGGATAAAGATCTTTGGTGCAAAACAGAAATACGAAGTAATCCTGCAAACTTCTATTGAGCACCTTTATTCTGGAAATATACTATTGAGAAGAAGTAATGTCAAAAGAAAAATCCTGAGCCTGCCCAGTTTTGCTATCAACGGCTCTCACTTGTATCTTATGGATGCCTTTTTCAGTCAGATACCCAGCAAAGTAACGAACAGTCTGATTGTTTTCAGACAAGGTTAGCCCCGTCTTATCTAGCAGCACATGATTGACAGCATTGTAAATAAGGAGGGTAACATTGCTGTTTTTCTTAAACGGAAGAGGAATAGATACATAGGTATTACTGACACTCCGTTGATCAATCTGCTGTTGCGATGAACCAATCAATACTGTATTTCCCTCTGTAGTCAGGCCGAGAATCTTATAGGCATAGGTACCTGCTTTAGTTACTGTATCCTGTGTTTCGTAATGATCAACGAATCCGCCTGCCGCATTTTTGGTTAGAGGGATCTTCTGAACGATCTGAGATCGTACATCTGCCTGCCGACGCCGGAGAATATGAAACTCATTTACCTGAGCAGCGATATCTTCATCTACGGTCCACGATAGATTGACGACTTTACCCTGGACCTCCCCCTTCGCAGTTCCCATTGCTTTGTGATTCATAGGAATTCCAATGGAATGATCACTTACCTGAATATCAAACTTACAATAATCGTGAAGATACCCGTCCACATTGAGCAGGTACGTATGATTAGGTTTTAATGAATCTAATTGAACATAGATATCATCCTGATTAGCCATAGAGGCACAAGCCAATATCTGATACGTTTTGGTTTCGCAAGGTGTACCATCTATTACTACAAGCTGTACCCCCCGGATATCTTCACATACCTGCTTTGAAATATTGACAAAAACAGAACCTTTGACCTGTGAAGTAGTGAAATAAAACCACTGATCATTATGATAGTCAATACATTTTCCTGTTAAAGCTTCATCTACACATTTCCACTGTACAGTGCATTTATCTGTTTGGGAAGAATGCCACTGATTCAGAGTAAGCTCTAAACGATTTTCAATATTATCGTTTGGAACCTGGGCAAAACTATTAGTTAGTTGAAGAAATAACCACGTAATACAGATAAGATATTTGTCCAGAGGCATAGGTCTTACTAAAGGATTATTGCTATTTCTAAAGAATATACAAAAGCTGAGTCAAACAAATAATCCATTGCCTAAATTATTGTACAATCCTCGGTCCTTGTGTATTGATAGGTGAAACATGGATTTCGCTTTCAATGCCTTGCTGGCTACACATCTGCTGCATGGCTTTTGCGACAGTCTGTGCAGTATCTTCTGATGTACTTAATGTAAAGATAGAGGGTCCTGAACCTGAGATACTACACCCCAAAGCACCCGCCTGTAAAGCGGCTGTCTTAATAGCCTCAAATCCTGGAATCAATAACGAACGAATGGGCTCTATAATCACATCCTGCAGTGACCGACCGATCAGTTCATAATCGCCTTTAAACAAACCAGCAATAAGCCCTGCAGTATTTCCCCATTGTACTACGGCATCTTTCAGTAAAATCTGTTTACGCAATACCCGACGAGAATCTTCTGTTTTTAATTCAATCTGAGGATGAATCACACTGGCATACAGATTTTCTGGTACAGGTATAGTCACCAGATCCAGTGGATTGTAGCTGCGAACCAATACAAATCCACCCATCAGGGCAGGTGCTACATTATCAGCATGGGCAGAGCCACTGGCTAGCTTCTCTCCCTGCATAGCAAATTGCACCAGATCTTTCCGTTCTAACGGGCGTCCCAACAATTCATTGGCTCCGAAAACAGCAGCTGCTGAACTGGCAGCACTACTTCCAATGCCACTACCTGGTTTTATTTTCTTGAGAAAGGTAATTTCAAATCCTTGTTCACTACCCAGATGTTGCAGATATGCCTGTAATGCAACCCCTGCTGTATTTTTTTCAGGTGCCAACGGCATGCTGGCAAATTCCGTTTTGTTATGGATCGTAATACCTGGAGTGTCTGTTTTACGAATGGTAATTTCATCGCCAGGGGCATTAAGGGCAAAACCCAGAATATCAAATCCGGCAGCGACGTTGGCTACAGTTGCAGGGGCAAAAATATGTAAGCTATCCAATGGTAAATGAGTAAGTAATAAACAGAATAATCTATTTTATAAAAGCACTGCTTATAGTTTCTGAATGAAAGAAACTATAAGGTTTGAGATTGTAAAGAGAAAACTAATGCCGAAGCAAATCGCAATTCCAGACACAGTGAAGGCATACTTTCGACGAATAGAAGGCAAAAGTAAAACACTTATCAAAAATATATATACTATCAAAACAGGTATGGCAAACCACTTTTTGACCAGCATAATAAATATCCATCCTAACACATTCAATATCATATAAAATATAATCACCACAGCCTGCCAATAACCTGTTTTTCGTTCTTTATAGAGTAGCACACCTGCAATTATATGAATCAGATGCACTATAAAACCTTTTGCTTGATTCAAAAAACTCAATTGAGCAAGGGTATAACCAGTATAAGAGTATAGTAAAAAAGCCAGACGGGATATACCAATTAGTAGTAAAACAATTCCTACTACTTTTTCCAATAAAGAACCAGAACGATTTCCTATCATTATAATTCTTTCTTAATAGACTCAACTGCTTTTTCCACATCTTTCACAATATCCTCTTCTCTAAGCTGTATCACCCGAATGTCATAATCTTTCAGCGCTTCCTGCTTCTGTACTGAGGAGAAATAAGCATCTGGATGTGTGTGTGCGTCTGATTCAATTTCAATTGCCAGCCTTTTCGCTTCACAAAAGAAGGTAAAGACAAAATCCCCAATAGGATGCTGCCACGAAAAATCAACACCCAACTGTTTATCTTTGATACGATTCCAAAGCACAATCTCAGCATTCGAACTGAAATCACGCAGGTATTGAGTCAATTCCTGTAAAGCCGGATTAAATGGAAGTTTGTTGCTCTCGTCCATATAGGTTATGCATTTATAGCGTCCTGTTATCTAAATAGCCTCTGGAAGCCTGAAAATCAAACTTCCAGAGAACTATCTATTGCCAAAGATACTATTTACTCTTATTCGGGCTTTACTAAGTCTACAAAACTTATAGATTATTAGAAATTTGCAATACGAATAATGTCGGCAAAGATCCCGGCAGCAGTTACTTCCGCTCCTGCACCAGCCCCTTTTACAATCAAAGGTCGTACTCTGTACCTTTCTGTCCAGAACAATACCAGATTGTCATTACCTTCTACCTGATAGAACGGACTATCTGGCCCTACTACACGTAATCCTGTACTCAGATTTCCGTTTTCATAAACAGCTACATAACGCTGGCGATTCCCTGCTTTCTCTACATCCGAACGAATCTTTTCAAAATGGTCATCATACTTAGGCAAAACGGTAAAGAATTCTTCGATAGAAGTAGCTTTCTGACATTCCTCTGGAAGGAAGTTTTCACTTACTACATCTTTCGCTTCTTTCTTTGCCCCTGCCTCGCGGCTCAGAATTAATATTTTACGGGCAACATCCAGTCCATTCATATCAATCCGTGGATCTGGTTCAGAATAACCTAAATCTTTTGCTTGCTTTACTACGGAACTAAATGAAACACCTGCTTTATGCTCATTAAACAGGAAGTTTAGTGTACCTGATAGAATGGCCTCGATTTTCAGGATTTTATCACCACTCTGAGTCAGGTCATTCAGGGTTTTGATTACGGGTAGGCCTGCCCCTACGTTTGTTTCAAACAAGAACTTAGCTCCACGCTGCGTAGCAGTTTGTTTCAGGCGTTTGTACAATTCATATCTTCCGGAACAAGCTACCTTATTGGGAGTCACAATAGAGATACCTCGCTGCAAAGACTCCTCGTAAAGATCTACTACATCTTCACTGGCGGTACAATCTACCAGAATAGAGTTACGTAGATTCATTTCATGCATCTTGCCTGCGAAGCCACCCAGAGACATAGCTTCTCCATTATTATCCAGTACATTTTTCCAGTCAGGAAGGTGGATACCATTTTCATCAAACCACATTTTCCGGCTGTTGGCGACACCAGTTACTCTGAGTTCCAGATTATACTCATGCAGGAAATATTCCTGTTGCTCACGCATCTGACGTAGTAACGTCCCTCCTACTGTGCCAACTCCAACCAGGAAAATATTAAGCACTCGTGTGTCTGACAGGAAGAAGGCCTCATGTACAATATTCAGTGCTTTGCGGGAATCTGCATTTTGTGTTACAAACGAAATATTATTCTCAGAACTACCCTGTGCAATGGCACGAACGTTCACCCCATTCCGGCCTAGTGATGAAAACAGCTTTCCTGATACGTTAGGGGTATTGCGCATGTTTTCACCTACAATAGCCAGAATACTCAGATCCTGCTCAACAACTACAGGTTCCAATGCATTGCTTTTTAGTTCCTGTACAAATTCGCTTTCAATTAAGGTCTTAGCTTTAGCAGCATCACTGGCATTGATAGCTACAGTGATTGAATGCTCTGATGATGCCTGTGTAATCAGAATTACGTTGATACGTCCGGAAGCCAGAGCACTAAACAAACGTTTGGCAAATCCAGATACACCCACCATACCACTACCATTCAGGGAGATCAAGGCAACGGTATCAATTGAGGATATACCTTTGATCGGTGAACCGTTGTCTACACTCTCTCGTGCTACCAGTGTGCCCTCAGCAGCAGGATTAAATGTATTTTTAATTTTTAAGGGAATATTCTTGGCAAGCACAGGTTGTACTGAAGGTGGATACAATACTTTAGCCCCAAAATGAGACAGTTCCAGTGCTTCAATGTATGACAACTGTTTCAATACCATGGTTCTGCGTACCTTCCGTGGGTCAGCTGTCATCATTCCATCTACATCTGTCCAGATTTCCAGCATTTTGGCTTGTAAAGCTGCTGCAATAATAGATCCGGTATAATCAGAGCCACCCCGACCCAATGTAGTAGTTTCATTATTGACAGTAGCGCCAATAAAACCACCCATCACAATCAGTTTATCTGTACGGGAGAAATACTTGCGGATGCGTTTGTCTGTTTCTTCAAAGTCAACAACCGCATTACCAAAATTATCATCTGTAACAATCAACTCACGGCCATCTGCCAATAATGCGTCTAACCCGATCGTTTTAAAGTATTCAGTAATAATAGCCGATGACATACGTTCACCAAAACTCATGACAAAGTCACGGCTTTTGGGAGAAATTTCTTTTAGAAGAAATAATCCCTGTAATACATCTTCCAGTTCATTCAATGTCATTTTGATGGTTGCTACAGTACGCGTCTGGTGCTGAGGGGGCAGCAATTCCTGAATACACTGTAAGTGCTTCTTCTCAATCTCCTTTAGTGTCTGCTGATATGTATCATTTCCCTGAGAAGCCAGTGTACTGACATTGATCAGTTGATCTGTAATGCCAGACATAGCCGAAACCACTACTGCCACCTGACCTTCTGCACGCGCATTTTTAACAATCTCGCCGACCTGCTTCATCATTTCAGCCGACTTTACTGAGGTACCACCAAATTTGAGAACTTTCATAAAATTCAATGAGTGAGTGAAATAATTTATGGATGGTTTAGCTGTTGTAGTTACACTTCATCCATATACCACGTTAATTTCTGTTAACTATTTTAATTTTTAGTCTGTGATCAAGCGTTGTATACATTTATAAAGCCACTCTTCCAATCTCCTTCAGGTAAAATCTGCTTTAAATGATGTTTCAGATGTTCCACATAGTCTTTCATAATAAATTCCAGTGTGAATGGCCCGGTGCCTTCAATCGAAATAGTATGAGATAAAACACCTGGATCTACAAATGCAATAATATGAGCAATGTGGTGATTGTATTCTTTCCAGAATGTCACCAAACTATTCCATTCCGCCTTATTATACTGTTGGGCACTTACCCAGAAATTTTGTTTATAACCTACAAAATCCAGATGCTCTTGTGCCATTGTCCGGACAAACTTTTGCTGGTTATTGCAAGCTGAATCGATCAAATGACCCAGAATTTCTTTCTTCGACCATTTTTCAGATGATGGCTTATACGAAGCCTGTTCCGCTGAAACAGCCAGAAGTAAAGGTATTGCCTGTTGCACAATAGTCAACAGATCATCTGCAACATTTTGCATATTAGTGAGTTAATAAGATGGAAAGAATACAGATCAGATATATACTATGTAGACAATCCGATTCAATCAGTAAATCTTTGCTTAGATTAAGCAGATAAAGGAAGGGGCAATATGTAGTATAGTTCCGCCTAGGGGCGGATTGTAGTAATAATAGTAGTGATAGCAATGGTTATTGCTATTGAAAAAATGCCAGTAAATGAAGATATGTTGCCAGAACAATTTTTCATGGCGCAAGATTACAAAACCTGATTCTAAAAATCAAACAATTGTTAAGAGAAAATTTGGTCTATCTTTCCACATCACAAAATATTATAAGACAATCATTCAAACATTTTACCAAAAAAGTAGCTTTACAGTATAACAAGCAACCAACTGAGTAAGACATGACACTATATCCATCTATACCAGCCTATCGATTTGAAGCAGGAAAATATCAGGAAACAGAAGAAAAACTGCTAACAGAGGCTGCTCTGCAAATTAAGATTAATCACAGGCCATATACTGTTACCATGCGGACACCAGGAAGTGAAGTCTGGTTAACAACTGGCTTACTCTTTACAGAAGGAATCATTACAGGAATGAATGATATTTTGTCTCTTCAGGAGACTATGGGAGCCAATGGGTTAGTTCAATCTATAGATATAGGTCTTCCAGAAGAAATCGTAACAAAGAAGCATATCTTTAACCGTAGTATTGCGTCCAGTTCGTCCTGTGGCATCTGTGGTAAAACAGAGCTCTGTGACATTGAAATTCCAACAAGCGTTTTGGAAACAGGTGAATTGACTATGGATTTGATCCCATCCTTATTTGAACAGTTACGCAATCATCAAATCCTTTTTGATCAGACAGGAGGTTCTCATGCAGCAGGTATTTTTAACTCAGAGGGACTAGTACTCTCTGCTCAGGAGGATATTGGCAGGCATAACGCAGTCGATAAAGCCATTGGAGAACTGCTTACTCAACAAACATTGGAACAGGCCAGAATCTTATGTGTCAGTGGCCGTATTTCGTATGAGATTGTAGCCAAGTGTGTGCAGGCAGGTATCCCCTTTCTGCTTTCGGTGTCGGCTCCATCATCACTAGCAGTAGAAACATGTCAGCAAAAAGGAATAACATTGATTGCCTTTTGCAGGAATGACCGGGCTACAGTGTATACACATACAGAAAGAGTTAAAACAAGTATTCTCATTTAGAATTAGAAAAAGATCACGATGGCAGGTGCAAGTGCGACAATACTTATTGATCGAGAATGGACATCTTCTGAACAAAAGATATTGGATGATATGCTTAGTAAAACAGCAATAATTATAGAGGATAACAACTATTTTGTTGTTAATAACACCTTTGCTATTGGAGGAAAACAACACGAAGAATACCAATCCTTTACATATACTATTTTCAACATCAATGACGAGGCAAGTTATTCTTCAGATGAATGCAATCAGATTAATGAAGTGTTTCATAGTATACCTGTAACTGCAATAGATTTCTCTGCAACAACCAACAGAACAAACTTAAGGATGCTTGGTGAAATTGTGTTATACATTGCTGACAAGTTAAATGGTATCATTGACTTTAGAGGAGCATTATTACCAGAGAAAGCATACAAGGAAAATGATTTCTGGTGGATTATTGAAAAAGCAAATTGGGAGGAAGTTGAACACTATTATACTGAAATGATTAGAGAAATACCAGGTACTATAGCCTGTATTCATTATCAAACTGGAGGGAAACATCACTGGGCTTACAATGTATGTGATGTCCTTTTCATGAAAAGCTGGGTAAATCATCCAGAATTTCAATTAATTAAATAAGATTTTAAAGAGCAATAAATTATGTCAGCCACAAATAAACCTCATCCGTATAAACATCCAGCAGGAAATTTTGCCGCATTAACGACAGTTTTGAAAAGACTGTCAGAGAATAAATCTTTGTTGACAGCTACTCCGGTATTGGCAAAGCTAAATAAACATGGAGGTGTAGATTGTCCTAGCTGTGCATGGCCAGACCCAAAGAAGACTCACTTTGCTGAGTTTTGTGAGAATGGAGCCAAAGCCATAGCCTCAGAAACAACGACAATCCGAGCCAATGCAGATTTTTTTCGAAAGTATACAGTATCTGAACTTTACAAAAAAGATGGATACTGGCTCGAACAACAAGGTCGGCTTACTGAACCTATGTGGTATAATGCAGCCACAGACCATTATGAACCTATTAGCTGGCAAAATGCTTTTCAAAAAATTGCCCAGCATTTGAATAAATTACCAGATCCCAATCAAGCACTATTCTATACTTCCGGGCGAGCCAGTAATGAATCTGCCTTCCTATTTCAGTTGTTTGCCCGCGAGTATGGCACCAACAACATGCCGGACTGTTCCAATATGTGTCATGAAGCGACCAGTGTAGCACTTGCTGAAGTGGTAGGAGTTGGTAAGAGTACCATTGAACTGGAAGACTATGAGAAAGCGGATACCATCTTTATTTTTGGCCAAAACCCTGGCACCAATCATCCCCGTATGCTTACCGACCTGGAAAAAGCCAATCAACGGGGATGTAATATCATTGCGGTAAACCCGCTCAAAGAAGCAGCACTGGAATCGTTCATTCACCCTCAACATGTAACTGAACTATTGCTGCAACGATCTTCAAAGATTGCTACTCAATATATGCAGGTACATATTGGTGGTGATCTGGCATTGCTCAAAGGCCTGATTAAATATGTGTTAGAAGCAGAAGCCAAGCAACCCGGTCAGATCGACAAAGAATTTATCGAGCAGCATACAGTCGGTTTTGAAGCATTGAAAGAGGATATTGAGAATACATCCTGGGGAGAGATTCTGTCTCAATCAGGTATATACAGAGAAGAAATTGTAAAAGCGGCTCAGACTTATCTCAACTCAAAGAATACAATCTTCTGCTGGTGCATGGGAGTCACTCAAAACAAACATGCGGTGCTTACGATTCAGTATCTTGTTAATCTGGCGTTGCTGAAAGGCAATATAGGACGTCCGGGTGCAGGACTTGCACCTGTTCGCGGTCATAGCAATGTACAGGGCAACAGAACCGTTGGTATTACAGACAATCCTCCTAAAAAATTACTGGAGGGTATTGAAAAAATATTTGGATTCACTCCTCCTGCACAGAAGGGCTACAATACGGTAGAAGCTATGAATGCTATGTATGAAGGTAAAGCGGGTGTTTTTATTGGTTTAGCAGGTAATTTTATCTCTGCCACACCGGACACGGCCTATTCAGAAGCAGGTATGCGTAAATGTGATCTGACTGTTCATATCAGCACAAAACCCAACCATAGCCATTTTGTGACAGGTAAAGAAGCTTTGATTCTTCCGTGTCTTGGCAGAACAGAAATCGATGTTCAGAACGGGATATCCCAGCAGATTACCGTCGAAGACTCCAATTGTATGGTCCATGCCAGTGAAGGACACAATAAACCTGCCTCTGAACACCTGAAATCAGAATGTGCGATCATTGCAGGTATGGCACAAGCAACCCTTCCTCAATCAAAAGTTTCCTGGGATACTCTGGTGAAGGACTATAGCCTGATCCGAACCAAAATTGCAGAGGTATTGCCAGAGTTTGCCAACTACAATCAATTGATTCAGCAACCAGGTGGGTTTTATTTGCGTCCGGCCTCATCCAAACGCGTCTGGAATACAAAGTCAGGAAAAGCTCAGTTCACTTCAGGTGCGCTACCCAATCTGCAATTGCAGCCTAGTCAACTAACGATGGCAACCATCCGATCACATGATCAGTTTAATACAACGATTTATGGACTGGAGGATCGCTACCGGAATATTCACGGAGAGCGGGATGTTATTTTTATGCATCCGGAAGATATGGAACAACGTGGAATCCAGAACTTTGACCGGGTAGACATTACCAGTTATGCTCCGGATGGCAGTCAACGACAGGTTCACAACTTTAAGGTTGTCCCTTATGATATTCCCAAAGGATGTGTGGCAACCTATTATCCAGAGGCCAACCCATTGGTTCCGGTTAGTTCCTACGCCGATGGAAGTATGACCCCTTCATCCAAGTATGTTGTGGTTACTGTACAAAAAACTTTACACTCATAAATCCTTCAAGTCCTTGTTAGACAAAACAAGGACTTTTACTATTCGTCTTCTCTCACTATTGTTATTGGTAAATTCAAACCTTTCTGCAATTGCTGGTAATTTTCCACATTCGATAGATCCAGACTATAGACATTAATTAATAATGTAGAATCAGATTTTAGTATGTTAAATGTATATCCTGCATGACCAGGATAACGCTCAACTATCTTTGCGTTAACCATATATTGTATATATTCAGTAATTGATTTCTTATTTGATGCATCAAGTTTCAGTGTTTTTTTATATTCTACTCTCTGATCATTATACGGAGAACCACAAGTAATGCTATACTTCTCATAATCCAAATAAAAATTCATGTCCCTTTTTGCATAAATTGTCATCATCTCTCTATGTCCACCCCACTCACCACATTCATCAAAATAGGTTTCTATCAATAATCTTTTCTCAGACCCAGAGGAGCCTAAGTCTATCTCATCAAAAAAACGATCATTTGAAACTGGATTTGAATGACAAGCAATCTGTAACAATAGGCAAAAAAGAAGGATATATCTCATTTTATTTTTATATGATCTTAATTTATTGAACCATTATTTCCTGGTTAACCGTATTCATTCAACCTTTTACTTTAAATATAACAGATGCCTTCACAATCCAAAAACAACTTCAATGGCATTGCTCCTGTTTATGATCTACTCAGTACACTTATCTTTGGTAATACTCTTTTGAAAGCTCAAAAAGCTTTTCTGCATCTCATTCCCGAAAATGCTACTATTTTGTTTATTGGAGGAGGTACAGGTAAAATTTTACCAGATATCCTTAAGCGAAAGCCACAAGCTATCTGGTATGTAGAAAAGTCAGAAAAGATGTTGCAGCAAGCTCGAAAACGAATCTCCAATCTCTCTATGCTTCCCATTCACTGGATAGAAGGAGATGAAAATCACCCAGTAGTAAAGGAGAATCAGTTTGATGTTGTCCTTACCTTTTTCCTTTTTGACCTATTTGATAAACCAACCTTGCATACATTAATTCAAAGGCTCTATGCATCTCTGAAATCGAATGGGCTATGGATGGTAGCAGACTTTGCATCTCAGAATAAGACCTGGATAGCACGTACACTGATGAAAAGTATGTACACCTTTTTTCGGATAGTCAGTAAGGTACAAGCCTCACAACTGGAATCCTATATAGAGATACTGGAATCTTTATCTCTTCATCCGGTTCATAGTAAGCTATTCTATGCCCGAATGATCCAATCTATAGTCTATCGTAAAACTATATGATCAGGATTTAAACCACTTACGCCATCCTTCTGTCAGAAAGCCAATGCCATATCCGGTAAGCTGTGTAAACACTGCCCGTATACTCAATAGGCCAATCCAGATACTATGGGTTTGAACAGTGGCGTGCAGAAAAATCAAACCTACATATAACAGCAAAATCCAACACGCAAGGGTAAACAGGGGCCATCCTGTAAGCAGTTGAACCACAAGCCATAACACCAATGAGCAGCAGAACAGAAAGAATAATGCAGGAAACCAGTGTACCAGTTTAAGTTCTTCAGGAAAAAAACGAGATATATTGATACGTGCCCGGCCAAAGAAATGAAGCTGTTTAAAAAATTGACCGAATGTACTGCGTCGTTTGTGATATACATAGGCATCTGGAATCAATCCGGATTGAAATCCAGCCCGGATAATCCGGATACTGAACTCAATGTCTTCTCCCATACGGGTAATGATAAACCCACCCACTTTCTCATATACCTTCCGGGAAAGCCCCATATTAAACGACCGGGGATGAAACTTTCCTCCCAGCGTTTTCTTCTTCCCTCGTATTCCACCTGTTGAGAAAGGAGAGGTCATGGCGTAACTGATGGCTTTTTGCACCTGATTAAAATCTGGGCTAGCTGCATCCGGACCACCATAAAGATCGTATCCGTAGGCATTGAGATCTTTTTCTACTGCTGCCAGATAATGGGTAGGAATAATACAGTCTGAATCAAAAATAATAAAGTAATCTCCGGTGGCGTGCTCAAACCCAAAGTTACGCGTAAACCCCTGTCCACTATTTTCCTTGAAAAAATACCGCACCTCCAATCGGTCTGCAAACGATGCAACTATTTCCTTTGCATCGTTTTTGGAGCCATCTTCTATAACCAGAACTTCAAAGTTTGTATAGGTCTGTTTGGTTAAGGATTCAAGTAATTCCCTAATCTCATCAGGACGATTGTATAGTGGAATAATGATGGAGTACTTTCTCAACGTAATGAGTTATTTTGATTTCCCACAAAGATAAATGCGTTTTATGAAATCAACTGCACTCCATTTGAAAATACATTTTTCCCTTCATTTTTTGCTTGCCCAAAAAACAGGGCACCAAATGAGAATTTGGTGAGCCAGATTTGTACGTGAGCAAAAAAGGGCACTTTTCTCCAATCCTTCTGCCCACTGGCCAAAGGCCAACCTCGCGGAGAAAAGACTCCCTACCCACCTACACTACCGTACATGATTGAAGTGAGCAACTGTGTTTTTGTATCATGAGCTGAGTTATGCCCCATGCTAAATAGAGACTGTTATTGACATTTTTTTAGAAGTTACAAAGAGAGATGTGATGCCTTAAAACGCGAAAGGCAGTGAAGGTGCGTGAGGATAAAAATTCCGCGGGCCTAGCGTTGGCCCTGTGGGGCGAAGCTTTGGAATTTTTTGCCCTTTTTTGCTTCGTTTTTTGGGCAAGCAAAAATGAAGAAGCCTGTGGAAGAATGAAGTAAGTGACTATAAACCAACTTTCTATACACACAAGTAAAAAATGAAGAGGTCAGTGGAAGAGTCAAGAAAGGAACAATAATCAAACTCAGGCAGAGAAATCTGTCAAAAAATTAGCCAATGCCTATACTTTTCAAAAGCATAAGCACTGGCTATAAGATTCACATCTGATAGTTAGAATGATTCACATACACAGTAGAACCATCAGAATTTAAAAACCACATTTGCAGACAAACGACGTAACATTTGCGGTTCAATGGTTGACCATCCTTTCCAATAGTGTTCATTGGTTAGGTTATCCAGTTTCAAAGCAAATCGGAATGATCTCACCGAATAGAATGCTGTTGCGTTCAAAATGGTATAGGAAGGTACCGTAAATACTCCTATAGTAGCGTTGTTAGATACTTTGTTTTCACTTGCATAATTTCCACCTACTCCAAAGCCTAATCCTTTTGCATTACCATTGGTAATCGCATAGCTTACCCAAAGATTTGCCAGTGTCTTAGGTCCCGCATTGATAGGACGACGATTCAGATCAATAGCATCTGTATTTTCATTGATGCTTTCATTATGACTGTATCCTGCAATAATATGTAAGCCTGTAACCGGATTGAAAGTAATATCCGTCTCAAATCCGCGGCTATATAGATCTCCATTCTGAATGGTAGTACCTGCAGGCCCGTTATTATCTGCACGAACTACATTCTTCACATAGATATTGTAGTAACTAATTGTTCCAACCAGTTTGCCTTTTAATGCTTCCAGCTTTACGCCTCCTTCTACCTGATTTGCCTGCATCGGTTTAAATACACGAATACTTCCATCCGGCTGAGAAGAAGGTGCTACATTCTGGAATCCATTCATATAGTTAGCAAAAAGCGAAACCCGATCTTTCACAACCTGATAGATCAAGCCAAGTTTAGGAGATACAGCTGTTTGTGCATAATCTCCACTTTTTGTATTTGTAGATAAGTCCTTTACACCCTTATTATCAAATCTATCTATCCGAACACTTGCCATTGTCAATAAACTTTCAGTTAGATTCAATACATCTGAAACATAGGCGCTATATACATAGGTGTTATAAATGTATTTATAGACATAGGGATCCTGTGAAACTTTTGTATCTGCAGCCTGTCTTGTCAATAAAGAATATCCCGGATCTCCATGTGTGGATACTTTGTCAAAGAATGTATACGTTGAGGCATCGTTCAACTGTGAGTTAAATATATCTACACCCAACACAATACGATTTCTCATACTACCAAATCTAAAATCGCCTATAAAATTCTGCTGAAAGTCTGTTGTAGTGCCAATTGAATTTTGCATACCTACAAATCGGGAAAGTGTATCATCTCCTGCTCCACGAAACATCACATACGAGTACAAACCATCTGATTTACGGACACTACGGGAGAAGGAAGTTTGTGATGTCCAGCTGTTGGATAACTTATAGTTCATCTGACCATACAGATTCACCGTTGGGTTTTTAATTGTAATATCATTGCTGGTAAAGGATTGAGAATAATCCATGTTTAACTCAGCAGGTGTCTTAGCGATTAATTCACGTCCACGATTCAGGAATACCATCAATGGATTGGTAGCTTCTGAGTTATAAAACTCAGCATTCAGAAGGAAGGATAATTTATTGCTGACTTTGTATGAAATAGAAGGAGCAACAAACATAGTTCTTTTAAAACCTGCATCCTGAAAACTACCTTCATACTGATAAGCTCCATTTACACGTAACAATAATGTTTTATCTTTATTGACAGGCGTGTTTACATCAACAGACAAACGGTTCAGGTCATACCCACCCATTGTGTAAGAGATCTCGCCTCCAGCAGTTTCATAGGGCTTTTTGGTGTTTATATTGATCAGGCCACCAAAGGATACCAGACTACTACCAAACAATGTACCGGATGGTCCTTTGATTACCTCTACACTTTCTATATTGGCGGGATCAAGTCCTCCATTGGTTAAACCAGCGATACCATTAATCATAGACGGTTGTACAGAAAAACCTCTGATAGAAAAATAGGCAGCACCATCTCCTCCACGGCCTGTAGCAGACCATAGCTTATCTATTCCCGGACTATTTTTTACAATATCATTAAAGTTAGTAATAACCTGTTCGGCAATTAGCTCCTTTCCTATCACATTATACACCTGAGGATTTTCCAGATTCTTGATAGGTAGACGAGATACATAAGGACTCTCCTTCTTGGCAAACTTGTTTGTATTACCAGTAACAACCACTTCCTGTAACTGCTCAGCAGATTCTTGCAAACGTATTTCGTCCAGTTCTGTAGTTTTTCCTGCCTCTACCGTTACTTCTCTCTCCTGTGGGGTAAATCCTACAATAGAAGCCTGAAGAGTATAGGTTCCCGCATTGGCCCGCAATGTATAATTACCTTTTTCATCCGTTACCGTCCCCACATTACTTCCTTTTAAAGCTACAGTAACAGAGGGAGCCACTTGCCCTTCAACTGTTTTTATGGTTCCCTTTAAAATACCTTTTTGCGCATATACACTAATGCTAAACAATAGCAACAATATTAGATTTAGATGTTTCATTGGTTTGGATAAAATGGAATTGATAAAAGAGTTGTTCATAGGTAAGGACATACAGAAATGCCCCAATCATAATATTGACGAATCAGAATTTAAAGGAAACCGAAGCGGCAATATTTCTGGGATTCATAGGGTTATTGTTTAATCCCCACATTTTCTGATCTGTGAGATTATTCAGTTTAAAAGCAAATCTCCATTTAGGCTGGTCATAAAATACAGTAGCATCTATGAGTGTATAAGCAGGCAGTGTCAGAGAACCGCCTTCATTATTCGTATATGCTTCGCTTACATAATTCCCACCAAATCCGGCACCGAATCCTTTGGCACCTCCATGTGGTACTTTGTAGCTCAACCAAAAGTTTACAAATGTTCCGGGCAACCCTGTGGTGGTACCTTCAGTGCCTTCATCAGCTTTTACATATCTATACTCATTGGATCCAAAACCTGTTATAACAGATAAACCTGTAATAGGCTCAGCGATAATATCAACCTCTAACCCTTTGCTTCGCTGTTTTCCGTCCTGAATAGAATATCCTGCACGAGAGGGGTCTTGACGTATGGCATTAGTAACATCAATGTTGTAATAGCTGATTGTTGCACTTAGTTTATGAGAGAAGGCATCCATCTTCACACCTACCTCCCACTGATTGCCATTTTGCGGCTTGAAGTTTGTGATGTTTCCATCAGGCTGTCTAACTGGTCCATTATTCTGGAAACCATTCATATAATTGGCAAATACACTTACCTGATCTTTTACAGGTTGATACACCAGACCAAACTTAGGTGACAATGCAGTTTGAGCATATCCTCCACTATAGTCAGAGTACATTACGGCAGTTCCTTTGTAGTCATATCTGTCTACCCGCAGACTCAACATAGCCATCAGTTGCTCTGTGATATTTACTACATCAGAGATATAAGCACTGTATGTATAGGTTTTGGAGGATTGTCTTGCATGAATAAGAGAAGATCTCAGTGTTTTTACCCTATCCAACGACACAGGCCCATACAAACGATGTATATTAATTGTATCATAAGGCATTCTTGTATTAAAAGCATTGTTTACAAATACACTATTGACGCTCTTTGAATAATATACATCAGCCCCTATCACCATACGGTTGCGGATACCTGCAATTCTGAAATCACCTGTAAAGTTTTGCTGAAACTGCATATCTGTTGTTCCACCCTGTACAGTCTCTACACTTCTGCTGACAATCGAATCATTCCGCCAGCTATTCCATTGTGCCACAAACTCATCGTCATGATTTGAAGCCGATGAAAATAATGTATTGGACGTCCAGTTATCTGATAGCCTATAAACAGCCTGAGCATAAAAAACCTCACTGCCGCCACGATTCATCATGTCATCAGAATTGAGAGACTGATTGTATCGGATAGGCAGGTCTTTGATATTTTTAACGGAAACACCTGAGAAATTCTGGATGGGCAATAAGGTTAATGCGGATCGTAGTATCTCTGCTTCAAAATTTAATGTAAGTCTGTTGTCTACTTTGTAGGTTAATGTAGGGGCTACTACAAAACGTCTCTGTCCTCCCCAATCCATGAAACTTCCTTCACTATGAAAAGCTGTATTGAGACGGAACAATAACGTTTTGTCCTTGTTTAGTGGGGTATTGATATCTGCTGCCAGGCGTGTAAGTCCCCAACTACCAGTAGTAAAGTTTACATTTCCCTGAAATGTTTCCAGGGGACGTTTTGTAACGAGGTTTGTAAGTCCCCCAAAGGAAATCAGGCTGGAACCAAACAATGTACCGGATGGCCCTTTGATTGCTTCTGTACGTTCAACAGTTACAGGGTCTATTCCATTGTACTGTTGAGCGGCAAGTCCGTTTCGCATACGGGCTCCTGTCCAGAAACCCCGAATAATAGAATACGTAAATCCATTGCTATATCCACCAAATGCAACAGCGGCTCCGGGTACGTTTCGCAGTGATTGTTTGTAATCTGTAATAACCTGCTCTTCCATTAACTCTTTGGAAACCACATTGTACACCTGAGGATTTTCCAGATTCTTAATAGGAAGACGAGATACCAACGAACTTTCTTTGTTAGCGAATTTATTGGTATTGCTGGTAACGATCACTTCCTGCAGCTGTTCAGCAGATTCTTGCAAACGTATTTCATCTATCTGCGTGGTTTTAGCCGCCTCTACTGTTACTTCTTTTTCTTGTGGGGTAAATCCCACGATCGATGTCTGAAGTGTATATGTACCAGGATTTGCCCGCAATGTATAACTCCCTTTTTCATCCGTTACTGTCCCTATTCTGGTATCTTTCAATATTACCGTTACAGAAGGAGCAGGTTGCCCTTCTACTGTTTTTACAATACCATGTATAGTTCCTTTTTGAGCGTAAGTTGCCAGGCTGACTAATATCAGCATGCATGCATACAAATGTTTCATTGGTTTGAATAATAAAATAGATTGGAAATGGATAAAATAGGCAACAGGAGTCCAGGGATAGCCTGAAAAAGGCTATCCAATTCGCACTATCCTGATGTTTTAGTATTAAGGTACCGGGTCAAGTCGACGGGATCGCATCTTTCCAGAACCTGAGGATTGTTTACTTTTTTTCTTTCGGTTCCACCAAATCATAAACCCTGTTACAGGAAGGCTTGCCCCAAATAAGCCCCCGATAAAAGCAGCAAATTTTCCCAGGAAGCCAAACATCCGGCCTGTATGTAAATCATAGTTGGATACACGGATTTTATCAGCAGTTGCATAGTTGGTATGCAGTTCTTCCAATAGTAACTCACCAGAATATTGATCAAATGTCAGGACATTCTGTTTTCTGATAAACTGATAGGGATATCGCACTACAAAACGAAATGTACCAATACTGTCTTTGGGCAGTTGAATACTGGCATACGCATACTCTCCATACGATTCGGCTATGGTAAAGAGAGAATCGAGAGAGCATTGTTTAGCAACAGGACGATAAGTAGAAGCTACTTTTTTCTTGTATGTCATTTTTGTACCATCCAGTTTATAAATAGTGGCAGGCACACTATCAAACACCCAGAAAATTCCAGTCCAGGCGATAGGCAGTAACATCCACACCATATAGAATCCCCAGACATTATGCAGATCATAGTTGATGCGTTTCCAGGAAGCTGACCATTTCATTTTAAAGGCTGACTTCAACTGATTTCGTTTGGATGGGAACCACAGATAGAGTCCGGAAAGGAGCATAATCATAAAGATCAGCACATTCCATTTAATGATCTCTTCTCCTACTTCACCCAGCAACAGATTCAGATGTATCTGTAATACCAGAGCCATAAAATCCTGGTGCAATGCATAGTTACCTAATACCTCACCTGAAAACGGGTTGATATAAATAATACCTCGCTTATTGGTATACACCATCGCAGATGCATTAACCGGATTGTTTCGTAAACGCACCTGAGCAAGCTTTTCTTTCGGATAAGCAGTCTTTGCTATCTGTAGTAATCTTTCCGGACTTAGCCGGACTGCATTAGCAGGCCTGTTCACAAACAACAGGTCATGCTTAGCCCAACTATCATACTCTTCCTGAAACGCATACAATGCTCCGGTAATGCTTACTATAAACAACACTAGCCCGGACGCTAGTCCGAGCCAGAGATGTATCTGACCAAGTATTTTCTTGAGTGTCATATGTTAAAATGTATAACCTACTCCTAACAGAAAGCTGCGGGGTGAACCAGGAAATAACCGGATACGATCATATCCACCTACCCAATGTGTTTTATTAGCCAAGTTATTGGCATTGACTTGAATTCTGAATTTAGCAACCTGATAATATAAGGCACCATTAATCAACTCATATCCTGGTAAGATAAAAGGTTCTGCACCTGCTGCCACAATTGATCCCAAACGTTCAGTAACAAAGTTTGCCCCGAATCCAACACCCAGTCCAGCTAACGGACCATTGGCAATCACATACTTTGTCCATATATTACCCTGATGTTTAGGAGCATTCGGCTTTTGTCTTCCTACTTCTTCTGGGTTGGCACTTTTGGTAAATGTTGCATCATTATAAGCATAGGATACAGAAAGGCTCCAGTTTTGAGCAATCTGTCCAAGCAGATCTATCTCTACTCCTTTGGATACCTCCTGTCCTATCTGAGAAAGTAAATCTGGATTAGAAGTATCTCCCGCATTATACAATGCCCCGTTAACTTCTAACTGATAGACAGAAAGATTGGCAAGAAACCGTTTGCCAAACCACTCTGTTTTCAAACCAACTTCCTTTAAGTTACTAATTAGCGGATCAAAAGGTCCACCAGCATTAGGAGTAGCAATTGTAGTAGCCAGTTGTGGCTGATATCCTTCTACATATGTTGCATACGCATTGATATGATCATTCACTGTATACACAAGGCCTACCCGTGGAATCAAAGCAGATTGTTTGATTGTTTTTTCAGAAGATAATTTATAATCCAGAATATCTGTGAAATAATCCTGACGCAACCCTAACAACAACTGAAAGCGTCTGAAACGGATCTGATCCTGAATATATACTCCCTGAGAAGAGTAAAGGGTTGGTGTATAATCAGTACGTGAATAAAAGTACTTACTCATATCTGCCAGGTAGTATGGATTATCTGCTGTTAAATCCATGTGTGCTACATTGGGCACTGGATTACCCTTAGCATCTAACAGATAGTTGGACTTCTTCTTCGGATCATAGCTATTAATAGCTCCTGTATTAGACGCATTCCGATAACCTCTTGCGACAAGCTGAGATCCACCGGCAGCCAGTACTTCCTGAGCATAGTCATAACCTGCTACAACTTTGTGTTCCAGCGGCCCCGTTCTAAAATCTATATTAAAGTAGCTGGTCAGATTATCATTGTGCCATTTACGGTTGCGGATAAAAACCTGCATCTCCACAAGATTAGGAATATTTACCCCTGCACTATCTTTTCCATAGGTATTAGCCGAACGATGTTCCAGCAGATCTTCCTCAAAGCCAGCTTTCATATAGGCCATATTAAAGCTTACTGCTTTGGAAAAGCGATGATTGAGCGATACTGTTACCAGGTAAGAACTTTCTTTCAGATAGTCGTTGACCCGGCTCAATGATTTGGAGATAGAGGACGAATAAATATCTCCATCTCCTAATACAGCTTGTCCCCGATCCAAACGACCTTTGGATTGTTGATATACCAGATCAAAATTTACACGAGTATTCTCAGTAGGAAGGAATGTAAAGGAAGGAGCAACAATGACATTTTTATCAAATTGCAGATCACGGAATGACTGCGCGTCTTCATATCCAAGATTTAAACGATACAATAACGTTTTATCCTCATTCATAGGTCCTGTAAAATCAGCTGTTGCACGAAATGTATCAAAGCTGCCCATCTGAAAGTTCAATGACTGACGTTTTTCAGCAAGAGGTTTTTTAGTAACCCGGTTTATACTTCCTCCAGGAGAAGTATTTCCATATAAGGCAGAGGCAGGCCCTTTAAGTACTTCAATTCGTTCCAGGTGTGGTGTAAGCCCTTGCTTCCAGAAGCTGGCAAATGATCGCATTCCATTTACCAATGAACCATAGTTATCATTTCCACTCACCCGATGTCCTCTGATGGTAAGATCATTATAGAACGTAAACTGACTCACCCCACTTATATTTTTTACAGCTTCGTTTACTCTGAAAACTCCCTGATCCTGTAATATCTCCTTAGTCACATAACTTACAGACTGAGGAATATCTTTTATTAGAGTGGAAGACTTAGTAGCTACAAATGTAGCGTCATTTTTATAGGTGGTTTCTTTACGACCTGTAATCTCAACCTGCTGCAATGTCTCAGCAGCTTCATTTAATGAGATAGATAAAGTTACAGTCTCATTATCTTTAACCAGTACAGGTTGCTGGTATACTTCATAGCCTATACTTGAGACCAATACTGTATAATCGCCAGCTGGTACTGATAGTGTAAAGGAACCATCTGATTTAGTAGACACACCTATTTTAGTGTTCTTTAATGTAACACTGGCTAATTCTACAGGTTTCCCTTTCACATCGGACACGATACCAGATAGTGTACCATTCTGAGCAAAAACAATATGTGTAAATAAGAGTAGGCTAAATGTAAAAATGAATTTCATGTTTTGTGGTTTATTACTTTAGAGATAAGGAACAGATTATCCGGAGATAGTCTGTCCCTTTGACAATTCAATGAGTGAGAGGAATACCAGAGAGTGGCACAGAACTCCACAAAGTATTAGTTTAGATTTTTGTTAACATTATGGCGTGTATCAAACCAAAAATTGGTTTGATCAAGCATGGTATGTAACTCTTCGTATTCCTTATGTGAAAACATCAGATAGAAGTGTGGAACTGGCGTTTTCAATCCTACTTCTTTTCCCAGCGAAGTAGGATAACTCAGGCACCATCCTCCTATAAATTCACACAGAACCTGCTGGAAAGAGATTAATTCTGCTTCACTGAAAATAAACAGCATATTTTTGTATGCCACATTGTAATATCCACAGCCTTCACAGCGTCCGATATATCCATTAGGTGCTTGCACCAGCAGTTTTAGTGAATTAGTTTGACACATAAGCAATTACATTTAATTTTAATTAAATATGTTTCAGATATACTCTTTTCATTCCTTTGATTTGTTCTGAGCCAGAAGCATATCTACCAATCTGTGCGGACAATTTTCCTGAATACAATGCCCATACAGTAATAAGTCATGTTGATGAATATCAAAATGAAGTACATTGCCTACCATATTCTGAATAAGCTGCACCCGAGGATCACAGAATTCAGTAAGCTTGTGGCAATCCAGACATACCAGATGATCATGCTGACGAGATCCTATTGATTTTTCGTACACAGTAAGGTGATTTCCAAATTGATGCTTTCGAACCAATCCTGATGTAACCAGCAGATCAAGTGTATTATATACAGTACTTTTACTAACCCGAAACTTCTTCTCTATTAGTAATTGATATAGATCATCAACTGTAAGATGTTTGTCACTTACATAAATCTCTTCCAGAATCTTATATCTTTCCTGAGTTTTGCGTTGCTGCTGGCTTTCCAGATATTGAGTAAAAATATCTTTGATTTCCAGTAGTCTTTTTTTCAGTAAGGGCTGATCCATAGTGTTGATGAGTCACAGAGAAAAATTTCAATAGTAGTACGAACAGACATAATCAAAGCATCCCTTCCTGAATTAACAGTAAATAGGGCTTTTGCCTGTTTTCCTATCAGGACTGGTAAGATTCTACCAGTTGAGTCCATTCTGTTTTTTCGGGAATACCTGGTTTTCTCTTTCCAAAAATGAGAGCAATGTTGTTTCCATCTTTGTCAAATAATTCCAGACCAGTCACAATGCCATCTTCAGTTGGCTTGCGGGTGACCCATATCTGGTGAATATGATCTTCACGCAAGTGCATATTAAACATCGGGTCCAGTACATTAAACCAGGGGCCTGTTGGCATCAGGCGTTCAATAGTACCTGTATGAATCTGAATACATCCCTGGCTAGCCACAAAAATCATAATAGGCAAACTGCTTTCAGAGGCAGCCTGAAAAATGTTACGTAAACTTTCCAGAGATAGTAAACGGGTGTATCCTTTTGGTGCTAAACGCAATCCCTGTGTACGGGATACCTGATATTTTTTCAGTAATCCGAAAAACTGATGAGTATCTGTCATTGCCAGCCAAGCCTGCTGGAATCCTTCAACATCAATGTCTGCATCGGGCAATTCAGCATCAGGTTCTGGCTTTAGAGAGATTTGCAGTATATCAGACTGTTCTGCATCACGATATTTGTCTATCAGCTGATTATAAGCCTCTATATTGCTATGCTCAGTCATGTAAATCTTATGCACAGCTTCTCCATTTCGGGCAAAAAACTGAAGGCTAAGCCGGTCATTTTCATTCACAGCAAAACCGAATTGCCATTGCTGCATAAATAAACGCAGGTCGATGTCTTCTCCCAGCACTAAGCCTGTCAGGTCCTTAAAAGACACCTTTTCATACACACCATGCCGTTCATGAACACAGGAGTCGTTGCGAGTTAATGCCATCACTTGTCCCAGAGTCGGTACCTCTTTCATTAAGTCCCGAAAATCACCAGTCAAACGAGTAGCTGTATTGCCAAGTCCCGTAGCTACAAGTTCGGCTTCGCTAACATTCAACTGCTTGGCAGCATCACGAATCCGTACTTTAGGATTTTCGTTTTTAAAACTTTCATATCGATCTCTCAGAGATAATTCAGTTGTCAGCATTGATATACAGAGATTAAGATGTATAAATAAATTTCAGGTGATAGTTATCCTCTGATCATATTATTGATTCAGTTTATAGATAAAAGCCTTGGGATTGTCCATTGGATCTCCCCCATTTTTCTTCCAGCATTGGTTGTTCAGAAAAAGACCGACTATGGACAATAAAAGGATGAGTATATTCAGGAGGATGAATGATATCTACCGGAATATGGAAAGCAGAAAAAATAGTGGCAGGTGTCATTACCTGAACTGGTTTTCCAAAGGCTATTGTCTTCCCACTGTTAAGAATCAAAACTTTATCTGCGTATTGCATAGTCAAATTCAGATCATGCAGAATAGCAATCACACAAAAGTTACGGAGAGTAAGTGTTCGGATAATCTCCAACAGATTATGCTGATGATACAAATCCAACCCTGTAATTGGCTCATCCAAAAGCAAGTATTTAGGCTGAGGTACAGGGTGAGGAAGACCATATATATCTTCTATATCTGTAAGCTGAGCCAGAACTTTAGCCAGCAATACCCGCTGTTGCTCGCCACCAGAAAGTGTAAGAAATATCCTGTCTCTTAAATGTGTAATATCTGTCTGTTGTAAAGCATACTCTACAATCTCATGATCTTGTTTGGAAGGGCTGCCATCAAAATGAGGATAGCGCCCCATCATGACCAGTTCAGATACATTAAAGTTAAAAGCCAATGCATTATTCTGTGCCAATACTGCCCGAAAACGAGCTAACTGATTGCTACGAATTGATTTCAGATTCTCACCTCTCATCTCCACTTTACCAGAATCTGGTGCTAATTCTTTACTCAGAATTTTCAGCAAGGTTGATTTTCCTGCGCCATTTGCTCCGATAATAGCCAGTAATTGTCCTGTCTCTGCCACAAAGGACACATTCTGTAATAAAGGTCTTCCAGCAATATGATATCCGACTTTTTCTACATTAATCATGTGTAAAGTGCATTTAAAATAGTTTATTGAAACAGGTAATTAGCTTAAATATTATCTCTTATGTTCCTTTAAAAGAATATACAAAAACACAGGTGCTCCCAGCAAAGCTGTCAAAATACCAATGGATAACTCGGCTGGCGCTACAATGGTACGGGCAGTTAAATCAGCCAGCGTCAATACAATAGCTCCCAACAAAGCAGATCCTGGTAATACCAGCCTATGATTGGCACCAACCAGTAAGCGGATCATATGTGGCACAACCAATCCTACAAAACCAATAAGGCCAGCCATAGCAACAGATACTCCTACTCCAAGTGTACAAAAGAGAATCACCTGACGTTTCAAACTGGCAGCATTGATTCCCAGATGTTCGGCCTGACTTTCACCTAGTGAAAAGGCATTTAAGGCCTTACCCAATCTGGGCAGACCAAATAAGGTTATACAAACAAAAGGCAACAACACCCATACTACAGGCCAGTTTGCCCCTCCCAGGCTACCCAAGCTCCAGAAAGTAATAGTTCGTAGCTGTGCATCATTGGCCAGATAAATTAACAGACCTGTTAGTGCTCCTGTCAGCGCATTGACCGCAATACCAGCCAGAAGCATAGTAGAGATATGGACTTTGCCTCCGGATCTGGAGATCTGATACACAAGAATGGTTGCCAGACAAGCACCCGCAAAGGCAAATGCAGATAGGGCATATAATCCTACCCAGCCGGACAAATCACTAAGAATCTTTAGTTCTAAAACAATTGCAGACACCGCAAACAAGGAAGCACCTGAAGAAATTCCGATAAGGCCAGGGTCTGCTAATGGATTTCTGAATAACCCCTGCATAGCGGCACCAGTAATCCCTAATACGGCCCCAATCATTACGCCCAGTAATACTCTTGGTAATCGTATGACAGTTAGAATCAGTTGTTGTTGCTCCTCAAAATGCTGATTAGCTATACCCAACTGATTCAGAAGTATGTAGTACAACTCAGATAAAGAAATCTTTACCGCACCTACACAAGCAGATATACAGGCAGAAACAACCAATCCAACAACCAGTAATGTGAGAATTACTGATTGTTGAAAAGGCTTTCCTATTTGTATAAGCTTTGTGGCAGGTTTTTCGGCAGTAATGCTCATGGTGTAATTTGTGTCATTTTAGTATTCAGCTCTAAAACTGCCTGTCCTGCTCTTGGACTAAATCCCGTTAAGAGCTGTCCATCCATCTGCCAGATTCGTTTGTGCTTACCTGCGTTGGTTTGAGCGATTCCTGGTACTTTCAGCAGTCCATCTATACCTCCTAAACTTTCCAGGCCACTATCAAATAATAAAATGGCATCCGGATTAGCAGCTACCAGCGCTTCTGCTGTCAGTGGTTTGAAGTTTTCAAAATCATTGGTCGCATTTTGTCCACCAGCCAGTTCAATCATCGTTTTAGGTGCGGTGTGTAAACCAGCTACCAGCATAGTACCTGTACCACGTGCATAGATAAAGAGAACTTTAGGGGCTTTGGCGGGTTTCTTTACCTTTGCCAATGGTTCGTCAATCTTTTTAATCAAGGCAGCAGCTTTCTGTTTCTGATTAAAATATTCAGCTACTCCCTGAATCAGTTTTTTGGCTCCATCAATTGAGTAGTCATATTCAAACAGAATCGTTTTTATTCCCGCTGACTGAAACTGTCCAACCAGTTCGGGCTTAATATCAATCGGTTTTCCATCCTTATCTTTGATCCCAACGATTAATGTAGGTTGCAAAGCCAGTACAGCTTCTGCTCCAATAGTACGGTTATGACCAACTTTTGGCTTTTTCTGCATTTCTGCTGGATAGTTACTGGTGATATCTGTTCCTACAATCTGATTTTGCAGTCCCAGTTCACATAAAATCTCTGTAACAGCACCATTCAAGGATACAATTTTCTGTTGTGCCCATGTTGCAGAGCCCATAAACAGGGTTGCAACTACCAACAAACATTGAACTATTTTTTTCATATGGTGTAAATGGAAAGTGTTGATTCTTTCAGGCTTTAAGACCTATTCTCAGTGCCAGATCTTTTATAAACATGACCTTAGTATATAAAAGAAAAACAGGTATAATCTCAGTGAGCTTAACTTGTTTACTAGCTTTTGATATGAAGAAAACCTATATCTATTAACCAAATAATGGTATATTTTAGAGGACTCTCTTGATAAACAAGTCAATCAGGAGAGTAATTTTTTAATGGATTACTCCAGTGTCTTAGTACCATCAGGCTGATATATATAGCGGAATGTATAGAATCCTGTTTCCTCTGTTTTAGTAGCATCAGGAGATGCAGGTGCTCCTTTATAAAAACTTAGAATCTCTACCTTAGCATATTTACCGTCAGCAGTTCTAATGACAAGTACTTTTCCTGGTAATGGTGTTATAATATGAGTTTCTCCATTATAGTTATACCAACCTTTATCAGACAATTTTGTAAGTGCTAACCCGGATTGACTATCCTGTTTAAAAGTCATTGTATCAGATACAACAGTAATTTCATCAAAGACACCATTTTGCAAACTAAGAGCTGCATTTCCCGGCCCACTTATTCCGGAATTAAAAATGACTTTAGTTGACATGAAAGCAATATCCCATTTATTAGTAGCCGAGTCTGCCCGAGAAATAGTATCTCCTTTTGAAAAACTGAAGAAAGTATAAAGCTTTGCAGATGTAGCATTCAGATCTTTGAAAGTAGTTGCTTCCAGGGGTGCTGCGGGTGTTGGATCATCATCGTCATTGTTACAGGAAGAGAAAATAAGAGAAAAGATTACCAGTAAAAGAAGAGATGATGCAACAATTGGATTTTTCATAAAGTAAACGAGGTTTGTATGATAAATTATAAATTACTTCAGTGCTTTAGAGTTATGCAGATAGTGTCTGTTTTTGAAGCATCAGCCAGTTTTCAGCCTCAGTCACTGTCTTGAAAAAAGTGGTCTGGCAACCCAAAAATTTCTTTATCAGCTTTTGCTGAAAATGTTTTGCATACCCAAGATTTTCTATTGTCTCTGCAACTACAGCTAGTCCAAAGCAGTTAACATGTGCAGGTAATGCATGTGTTTTGAACCATCCATCTTGGATTTGTAGGGCCAGTCTATCATGTTTCAGATACTGTTCAGTATAATGAAACAATAATCCAAAAGGCTGTCTCTTGTCAATTAGCATCTGTGATACAGACAGATACCCTTCTGTATCCAGCACTGTTATATTTTTGCCAAATTCAATTTGAGTAATGGCAGTCTGGTCATCTTTTGTAATTAAAACCATCTGTATTCGCTGGTTTCGTTTGTTGATTGAATAGGTTATTGGTTCTTCGCTAGTACGAATTGCAAACTTGCGTACACAATCCTTCCAGGAATCGTTGTAATCTGTGCTGTATTCTGAAAATTGAACAGGTTATCAATACCTGCCTGTACAATCAGCATCTTTCGGAATGTTTTAGCCATAGCAATATTCCAGAGCATGTATCCTTTTACATACTCATCACCCTCATTCAAGGCTCCATTGCCATCTGTATCAGTTAAACCATATTTACCACGATAAATCCCCCGCAGACTACCAGAAATACCAGTTTTAGAATCTTCATAGAAGAACTTAACATTGCCAGAGTGTCTTGATCGATTTAAAAGCCCACCATACTGACTTTTCTTCATTCGGGAAGTTTTCAGGGTTTTAGGATCACGGATATATATTTTGCCTTCAGCAATCTGATCCAGTACGTCTTGGTCATAGGCATACAAGAGCTGATAGCCTGCCGATACAGAAAGATGTTTATTCAACTGGCACGTCCAATCCGTTTCAATGCCTTGCATAACAGCACGGGAAATATTCTGATAGCCATAGATGTATTGTCCATTTGTTTTTTCAGCAAGAGGACGGGTATTTATCAGATTCTGGATGTTATTCCGGAAAAAGTTTATGTTCCCCATTACACGTGGGATTGGAGTAATTTTAAATCCGGCATTATACGCCACAGATCGTTCAGCCTTGAGTCGGCCTGTCTGGTTTAGCAATGTTGAATCTACCAGGTAGCGTGCGATTTGCCCCAGTGCCTCATAGGTATCAATACCCGCTTTCTGCTCTTCAATCCCGAATACAGAATAACCAACTGTTGAATTAGTAAAGTTGAGATATACCTGTCTGAAATCAGGAGCCTTAAAACCTGTACCCAATGAGGCACGGAAGGCTAACCAGGGAAGTATTTCATATTGACCAGATAACTTTGGACTTATCTGTCCACCATATAAGCTATGATGATCAAAACGTCCACCTGCAATTAAAGTCAGATCTTTATTAACTAGCCATTCATACTGAGATAACCCATATACAGTTGAAAAATGCTTTTTGCTTGTATAACGGGTAGCATAAACAGATTCACTGGTCCCACCACCACCAAAAGTAATTGTCTGTTTCTTTGCAGGAGAAAACTCAGCGATTACTTCTGGTCGTAAGAATGTTTGTGTAAAGAAAGTTTCGTCATATACAGAATTATCTTTTTCATAGCTGAGTAGCGAAGATGTGTGGTAGCGGGAAGCATACAAACGGAAGTTTGTCTTAAACCGAGATGCAAACTTTACTGTCAGTGTAGGATTTATATTCCAATCTGTCACTTTGCCAGTACCGCTAATTGTATCAGATGCTCCTTCCAAAGAAATGACAGAAGCGGATGTCTGAGATTCTGTAAAATATCTTCCTGAAAGTGAAAGCTTTACTTTCTCAGAGAAATCATATGTTAGCTTAGTATTATAGGTATAATTGGTAAAAGGATCTACAGTATTTCCATATTCAGCAGGTGTAAAGTCATATCCACCTGTATGATACCGATTAACAAAAGCATATACACCCAGTTTTCTATACTTATAGGAGAAATCACCTGTAAGATCAATTGTTTCGTTGGTTCCATACCGACCTTTTAACGAACCTTTTAGCCCTTCAGGTTTCTCTGTAATTATATTGATAACCCCAGCCAATGCTTCACTACCATACAAACTGGAAGCAGGACCTTTTACAATTTCAATCTGTTTGATATTACCAACTGCTACTCTGGACAATTCCAATGTACCAGAAGTACGTCCTATTAATGGTTCCCCATCGACTAATATTAATGTATAATCAGGGTCAAAACCTTGTATCTGGATTCCATTGCCATGATTTGTCACAGGCATAAGCCCTGTTTGCTCCTGTAGTACATCATTCAATCTCAAAGATCCCATTTTCTGAATCTGCTTACCAGATACTACCGTTACAGGCATAGGAAGTGCACCCAACTGATGTTCACTTCGTGTAGCTGTTACCACAACTTCCTGAAGCTGCTGTATACTATCCATATTACTTACTTTCTTTCCTTCAGTTGCTTTTTGTGACTGAGCCCAAGAAGTATAAACAGATATTAAACTTCCAAAGAACAGTAAACAGAGTCGTGGGCGTTTCATAAGCTTATTTAGACTAATTCCAAACATCACAAACTTAGAGAGGCACTCGCACATGCGCAAATTATTTTTAATTATTCTAAATAAAAGATACTTATTTGGAATTTGGCTCCCCACCTCAAGTGAGTGCCAATGCTGATAATCAGCAACTTTACTTTTGATGACCTATAATGGGGAAATGAGTTAGTCCACTTTGAGGTGTTCCTTCCAGATGAATGAGAGTTATTGAAGTCCTGAAAATGTAAAAAGTATTTGCAGACACGCCTATTTGAGCTATAGGACTGTTGAGATATTATATAACTAAATAAGAGGAGAAGCACAAAAGCAATAAAGTAACTCACCAGAGACTATTTGCTATAACAAATAGTCTCTGGTATATGGTGCTCATCAGGAAATAAAAAGATTATAATAAGAGAATATATCTGTAATCAAACTATCTTTATAATGCTGTAATTACAGATATATCGTTTAGTAGGCACCCATGTATTTACGCGTTCCCCATTCAATAGTAGCGAGTAGTACTAACACAAAAAACAACCACTTTAAATTGATCATCTCTAATGTTTCTTCTCTGCTTTGAACACGTTCTGGAGGAGGAGCAGTAGTCAATTGCTGCACCAGTTGGTTAATCTGGTTAGCCTGATAAAATTGTCCTTTGGTTTGTGATGCCAGCTTACGTAATAAACCATGATCAGCAGTGGTGTTCAATGCTTCAAGTTGTTGATCCTTTACTACAAATTCGCCACTCACTTGCTCGCTCTTACCTTTGAGAGTGGTAGAAGCTTTGTATCGGTACACACCTTTGGGCAAACTACTTAATTCAAACCGGGAATTGCCTTCTGCAGTAGTAAACGAATAGGATGATACTTTGTCTTCAGCGTTTGTAAGCTGCAGATCTATTTTCTGGCCATAGATCTTCTCATAAATATCATTGTAAACTTCTGCTTCAAAAACAACAGGATCGGTATCCAGAAATTCATCTGTAATCGGATATACACGTAATTTACGTTTATCGTCTTTTGAAGAAAGGTATTGTACGGTCTTACTAATCAGTTCATCAACAGAAACCTGATTTTCTGTAAGATTATATTCTTCCATACGCCATTCCCATAATCCTTCTCCCAACATAACAGCTGTTTTTTGAGTTGAGTTAGTATTAACTATCCACAAAGGCTTATTAGTCACTATACTTCCCACTCGTTGATAGAGAATTACATCTGAATTGGGCATAAGATGGAAATCACCAAAGGGAACTGTGACAGGTGGCATCTTTTGTAATACAGCCGCATTACTTTCTTCAAATTTGAAAATAGAGAAGTTAGTATTAAATGAGGGGAATACCTGGTCAGTCTGAAAATTTCTGGCAACTACCTTGACCGCATTATTAATATTATTAAACTGCTGTATATTGATTTGGCTACCTAGAATATACCACACAGGGACTTTTTGATCCAGAAACTTTTTCACAATGTTTATTCCAGCACCCAGATTATCTGGTATCTGATGCAAAATCACAACGTCATAACGGGGTTCTTTTGGAGAGCCTTGCCCAGCAATAACAATATCCAGATCATAATTGTCATTCTTCTCAAGAGCAGATTTAATAGCTTTGATATCCGGATGCGGAGTTGCCGCAACAAGTAAGATTTTCTCTTTTCCATCGATTACTTCTATGTAAGCATCTCTGACATTGTTCTGCAAAGTAAATTCTCCCTGTAAAGGAGATATCTCTACCACAAAGTGTTGAATACCCTTTACGTTTGCTTCAGTGTAAAAAGTAATTTCCTGAATCTCTCTCTCTTTTGTAAAAGAAACCGTTTTCGTAGCCAAGGTTTTGTTGTTCTGTTTCAGATTAACATTTACTACCTTGCCAGCATATCCGTTACTGTGAATCTCTGCCACAACAGGAAATTTGTTTCCCAGATAAGTGATTTTATTAAAGTATAATACCTTGAGGTTTACATCTCTGCGAGGCACTGTATCTCCAACTGCAATGGGATATATAGGAAAATTATAGGGTTGATACTCAGGTGAAATACCCTGATTATAAATACCATCTGAGAACAGGACAACTCCGGCTAGGTTACGGTTTTCGTAATTACTCTGAACGGTATTGAGTAACTGGCTCAGATTAGTTGCAGCTTGCGTAAATTGTCCACTATTCAAAGTAGTAGCTTCTGTATTTTTATCCAGCATCTGAACTTCAACATCTACATTACTCTTTTGAAGCTGTCCCGCTAAGTCTTTGATTTGTTGTAGCTGTTGATTTAAAGCAGTACTATCCCCTGTAAGTTTAATGGATTCGGAATTGTCAATGGCTATTACAACAGATGGCTTTTCATATATACGCATGAACTGCCGAACCAAAGGACCCATTAGTAAAAAACATAAGACACTTACCACAATAAAACGACAAACAGCCAATGCCCAGTTTAGTTGTGCTCCCCAGATAGGCTTTTTCTGATATAGAATGAATGCATAAATAGCACCTACAGCCAGACATACTATAATAAACCAGGGAGATGCGGAAGTTGTAATCTGAAAACGATCCAATGGCTCAAAATTTTAGAATTCACTGATAACAGGTAGTCTTTGTCAATTCTTTTTACACTTGTTTATTGCTTTACTACCCTTCAGATAAATGACATATTAGGAACTACCTTTTAAAACTACTAACTAATTCCTGATAAAATTATTTTCCTAGTCTAAAAAAATCAAAAAACTCTCATACTCAAAGAAACTTTCTATAAACGGAAAGCAGAATATGTATCTTACCTTTATATCAAATTGATTGGATTTTGTCTTAATGCAAGATTCACGTTCCAAAAACTAATCCTATTAGTTGTGAGACATTATGAAATAGTCTAAAGTATCTCATTTGTCAACTAATACTATAATGTTCTTAATAGGAATAGATTTTTTGAATATCCTTTTTTGTTTGAATATAGATAATTCTTCTATCTGTCAATAAGATAGAGTCTTTCACACAAAAAAAGTATGCAAGCATACTAATTATTCAGAAAAAGTACTACTTTTGTCTGGAATAATGATAGAACATATAACAAGTAAGAGACTAAACAGATATGAATCTACTGAACTTAACCGATAAAAATAAAAAACCCTCTAAACTTTTAAAGTTAGAGGGTTGGAGTGGTGATGGACGGAATCGAACCGCCGACACAAGGATTTTCAGTCCTTTGCTCTACCAACTGAGCTACATCACCGCCGAATGAGGATGCAAAAGTAGAGGATATTTTTTCAGATGCAAAACTTTTGTAAATAAATTTTATATTTTTTTTCAGGAAAAAGTACAAAAATCTGACTATCAACAACTTATTTATTTATAATTTTTATGATCGAACAGATTATTTTCATCATATGCCTGGCATCTGTAGGATACATTGCCTACAAACGCATCAGAAGGATTATCCAGAACATTCGATTGGGTAAAGATGAAGTCATCAAAGACAATCCATCTCAACGCTGGCAAAATACACTTCTTATTGCTTTTGGTCAAAAGAAAATGTTTGACCGCCCACTAGTAGGATTAATGCACTTTGTGATTTATGTAGGATTTCTAATCATTAATATTGAAGTACTGGAAATAATCATAGATGGTATTGCAGGCACACACAGGCTTTTCGCACCTATCCTGGGAGGATTTTATACATTTCTGATTAACTTCTTTGAGTTCTTAGCGGTTGGAGTAATTGTAGTCTGTGCTATTTTTCTGATAAGACGGAATATACTACGTGTCAAACGTCTTCATGCACGGGAATTAACCAAATGGCCACTTACAGATGCCAATCTGATTCTGACATTTGAAATTCTGCTTATGTTGGCATTTCTTACCTGGAATGCATCAGATACTGTATTACGTGAAAGAGGAGTAGAACATTACAATATTGCAGGGATAGGTTCTTTCTGGTTTAGTGGCATTCTATCCAGCCTTTTTGAAGGTTGGAATACAACAACTTTAATCGTGTATGAACGATTTGCCTGGTGGTTCCATATTTTGGGTATTCTGGGTTTTGGTATTTATGTTACTTATTCCAAGCACCTGCACATTGCAATGGCATTTCCCAACACCTATTTTGCCCGCCTCCTTCCCAAAGGAGAAATGCGCAACATGCCTGTTGTAACCAAAGAAGTTCGTCTGATGCTGGGCTTACCAGAAACAACCAATGGTAGCAGTGACACCTCGGTAAGTCCGGAATCTGCCGATGCAACTCCTGGGCGCTTTGGAGCCAAAGACATCAATGATCTTTCATGGAAAAATCTGATGGATGCGTATAGTTGCACAGAATGTGGCCGTTGTACTTCCGAATGTCCAGCCAATATTACGGGTAAGCTTTTGTCCCCACGTAAAATCATGATGGATACCCGGGATCGTATGGAAGAGGTTGGACAACAAATAGAATCGGGTAAAGAGGCTTTTACAGATGGAAAATCTTTGCTGGATAACTACATAACACGTGAAGAACTTTTGGCCTGTACCACCTGTAATGCTTGTGTAGAAGTCTGTCCGGTAAGTATTAGTCCACTAGATATCATCCTTGAGTTACGTCGCTATATGATTATGGAAGAGTCCTCCGCTCCAGGTTCATGGAATGCTATGTTTTCAAATGAAGAAAATAATATGGCTCCCTGGAAATTCTCTCCATCAGATAGATTTAATTGGGCAGACCAACTCAAATCCGGTCAATAAAATAACAATTCAGTGTGTATGATTGCTTACATATATTGTGAACAAAACATTCTACTATAGATATGAGTGAAACCATAAATTTTCAAGTTCCTACCATGGCTGAGTTGATGGCACGTGGAGAAGAACCCGAAGTTCTTTTCTGGGTAGGTTGTGCCGGTTCTTTTGATGATCGGTACAAAAAAGTAACGATTGCATTTACCAAAATCTTAAATAAACTAGGTATCCGTTTTGCGGTACTTGGTACAGAAGAAAGTTGTACAGGAGATCCTGCACGCCGGGCAGGGAATGAATTCCTCTTCCAGATGCTGGCCATACAAAATATAGAAGTCTTGAATGGTTATAATATTAAGAAAATTGTAACAGCATGTCCCCACTGCTTCAATACCTTGAAAAATGATTACCCTGCTTTAGGGGGAAATTATGAAGTACTTCATCATTCGCAATTTTTACAACAATTAATCAATGAAGGTAAAATAAAATTACAGGGTGGCGGGGAATTTAAAGGCAAACGAATTACCTATCACGATTCCTGCTATCTGGGACGTGCGAACGATGTATATGAAGCTCCACGAGAAGTATTGCAGGCATTAGATGCAGAACTTGTGGAAATGAAACGCAGCCGTCGACATGGCTTGTGTTGTGGTGCAGGTGGTGGTCAGATGTTTAAAGAAGCAGAACCTGGCAACAAGGAAGTCAATATTGAACGTATTGAAGAAGCACTAAACACCAATCCGAATATTGTAGCTGTTGCCTGTCCATTTTGTATGACGATGCTGGCAGATGGAATTAAAAACAAAGAGAAGGAAACTGAAGTTAAAGTATATGATCTGGCAGAACTGATTGATAAGTCATTATAAAACAATATCAACCAACAACTAAAAACCACCCTGGGAAGTAGAGTTCCGCTCTTTTCTCAGGGTTTATTTCTTTTATAAATAACTAGATACATAACATCTTAGCCAAAGCATCTCCCCTATTCTTAAGAACTTTCTGTTAATTTTTCTTTGCAATAATCAATACAACCAAAACTGTGATCCACAATACAACAAAAGACCAAATATCAATGACTATAGTGAGGTACTCATTATAGCATCCATAAACTGTCCGATTTCTCCAAACAGAATTTGAACTATTCCTAATCAATGCAGGTAAAGTAGGACCTTATACCATATTCTTAAAACTATATGGTATAAGGTCCCTATTCTACGTTTAGTTTTTGGGCAGCCTTCCAGTCAGAACTCTGATAAAATTGTTCAGGAACTTGAGCCAATATTGAAGGATGTACCTGTTCTCCTAATCCATAAAATTGCTGAAAACTCATAATCAATGGTCGCCATTTATCTGGGTCAACACGATCAGGATTGTCTTTCATCTGAATCGACTCCTCCAGATATACGCGAACCACTTTCAATTCTATGCTTACAATCTTTCCTCGTTGTGCAGCGTTCTCCTCTGCGATGGGATGAGTAGCTATCAGTTGGGCTTCCATTTGTACTGGACACTCCAATACTCTGGGAGCAGTCACAATCTCAGATTCAACAGGCGTAAGTCCTGCAATCTCAAATTTGGCAGATTCAAACCGATACCCTTTTGCCAGTTTTCCTTCCGGAACAGGATTTGACCCGGTAGTCAAAGCCAGACGGTTTACAGCCGCAACTTCATTTACCGAAGGTAAGTTCAAAACACATTCTCCAGTACGCAGAAGATTTTCAGTAGTTTTGGATAAAGCAGATATGCCAATCATACAGCGCCAGCCTAACCAAAAAGCTGAAGATATAGGTGCCAGATTATAGGAATTGTTTTCATTCAACGTACTGATAAGTACTACAGGGGTACCAAAATATAAGATAGAGGGATTACTGATCTGATGCATAGAGTTGGGTTTAAAATAAACAAGCCAAAATTCAGACATCGTCCCTTAGATAAAAACCCATTTCTTGCGATCTTTAATTATGTCTGTGGCTAATCGGTGATACAGATAGTAGAGTATCAGACAATGGATGTCTGTTTAGTAATGAAGCTTTTTCCAGGTGAGTTCAATGAATCACTCATTTGCTGATCATTCTGAATGCAATGGGAACACTTTCCGGATTTTTCTCATTCTATAGAAAAATCAATATATTAGCAAAAAAGTAAAAGTCTTATGTTTATAGAATTCAATCAGATGCCTGACACTTCCCGTGTATGGGTGTATCAAGCAGGTCGCCCGTTTACAAACGACGAAGAGAGAAATATAGTGGCAGATACACAAAACTTTCTGGTATCCTGGACTGTTCACAATCAGACATTAAAAGCATCTTGTCAGATTGTTCACCATCAGTTTCTGATTCTGGCTGTTGATGAAGAATACAATGCAGCCAGTGGATGTTCTATTGATAAATCAGTTCGGTTTATGCAGGAGATGGAACAACAATATCATATCTCCTTCTTTGATCGTACACAACAAGCATTTTTAATAAATGACATAGTACAGTTGATTGCACTAAAGGACATAAAACAAGCTGTAGAATCTGAACAAATTACGTCTGATACATCAGCATTCAACAATCTGGTAAATACCATTGATCAACTACAAAAAGAATGGTTAAAACCAGCGGGCAATACCTGGCTTTCCCGTTATTTCAAGTCGAAAACCGTATCAGCATAAATAGGCTTCTGGAAATCCTGTTTGTAAGGACTTCCAGAAATCTTATATTGTCTAAGAGAAGAATGGCGAAGCAATAATTTAAAAATCAGCTTCATATAATTTACAATCTAATTCGTCGTTTTTCAGGTATAAACCCTATTTTTCGGAAAAAAATTACTAGTGCGCTATGCTACGCAAATCTATACCTATATTTTTTGTCTTTGGAATACTGTTACTGGCCAGTTGTAATTCGGCGTCCCGACTCTACAAAAAAGGAGTACAACAGATGAGAGCCGGCAAATATCAACCTGCCATTGACAACTTCACAAAAGCCAAAGCGAAAAATGCTTCATTCAAACCACTGGAAATAAATACTTCCATTGCGTCCGCTTATTGGTACTCCAATAGAATCAAAGAAGCTGAACCTTTTTACAAAGATGCTATCGCCGCTGGCAACAAGGATGATACTGTTAAGTATTATTATGCCTATGCATTAAAGGCAAATGGAAAATACAAAGAAGCTCAGGCTGCCTTCGAAGATTATATGAAAACAGCCAAAAGTTTGAGACTTCGTGCCTTAGCGAAAAAAGAAATTGAAAACCTTCCGGAGATAGAAAAAACAGCTTCCCAAAAAACATTCTATGAAATTCAGAATGTACAGGCGCTAAATACTACTGCCTCAGAATTCTCACCTGTATTACAAGGAGAAAATATCATTTTCACAGCATCTCGTAAGGAAAAGGCCTATGAAGCCAATGGTCTGGGTATGGTTGGCCTGTATAAATCCAAGTTAGCAGATTCTACTTCATTACAAAAACCTGAACTATTTAGCGATAAAATCTATGATGCCAATGTAAACGAAGGTACACCAACCTTCTCCAAAGATGGCAAAATGATGATCTTCGCCAGAGGCAATCTGGGTGGCAGAACCCGTGGACGGAAGGATATGGACTTATATATATCCTACTTCCGTGATAATAAATGGACTGACCCTGAACTTATGCCAATTAGTCATCCGGATGCATGGGATGCACAACCAACCTTGTCTACCGATGGCAAAACATTATACTTTGCCTCTAATCGTAGTGGAGGTTTAGGTGGTGTTGATTTGTGGCGGGCAACAGCTGATGCCAGTGGGCGCTTCGGCAAGCCAACCAACATGGGAACCAAAATTAATACGCCAGGCAATGATATGTTTCCTTATGTATCAGATGATGGAAAGTTATATTTCTCTTCAGACGGACATCCTGGTCTGGGTCGACTGGATATGTTTGTAGCCATTCGTAAAGCTGGAGAGATTACCCTTTCCAATATGGGTGTACCCATGAACTCTACCGGCGATGACTTTGGTATCATCTTTAAAACTCCAACTACCGGATACTTTTCTTCTGACCGTGAAGGTGGTAAAGGCGATGATGACATCTATTATTTTGAAGACAAAAATCCTGGTTACAAAATTGTCAACTACTTCCTGGCTGGCACGACAATCACTAAAGGACCAACGGGCGATGTTGTGTTGGGAAACACCAAAATTCAGTTCATGGAAGGAGATAAGCAGATTGGTGAGATGACTACAAAAGACGATGGAACATTTAAGTTTCCGGTACAGGAAGGCAAAAATTATATGATAATAGCTGCTAAGCCAGATTATCTAACCAATCGTGAGCCATTCTCTATGTCAGGTCGTACCATTCCTCAGGAGATGCTGATAAAACCTGTTACAGATACTACTTTCTATGTAAAAGTGCCTCTTAACCGTGAAGAAAAAGGAGTTACACTGGTTTTAAATATCTATTATGATCTGGATAAAGCAGATATTCGCCCAGATGCAGCAATTGAACTGGATAAAGTAGTTCAGTTCTTGAATGATAATCCTCGCATCTCTGTAGAACTAGGTTCACATACAGATGCACGAGCATCTGATGATTATAACTTAGCGCTCTCACAACGTCGTGCAGATTCAGCAGTTCAATATTTAAAATCCAAAGGTATTGGTGCTGGCCGAATTGCAGCCAAAGGATATGGTGAAACAGTCCTTTTAATTAAAGAAGCAGAAACAGAAGAAGAACATCAGCAAAACCGTCGTACAGAGATTCGCGTTACAGGCGTTAATAAATAATAGCTCAGACTATACTATAAATACGAAACCCTGCCGCAAGCAGGGTTTCGTATTTATATCTCCCCTATCCCTCAACTATCAAACTCTTTGCTGTGAACATAACCCTATAAGCTATTTATCATAGGAAATACTGACTTCTCTCATCCTTTGTCAGATGCCTCACTTGTACCTTTGATTATCTTTAATCTATAGGAATATGATTGGCTCTGACATTCGTTCTCTCATTCAAAAATACGACATTGCTTGTCCCCGATATACCAGCTATCCCACTGTACCTCACTGGAAAGATACACCTTCCATTACTGATTGGGAAGATTCAGTAAGACAAGCGTTTGATCGTAGCTATTCCAAAGGTATCAGTCTTTACATGCATCTCCCCTATTGTGAAAAGCTATGTACATATTGTGGATGCAATAAACGTGTCACAGCCAATCATGCGGTCGAAAAACCATATATCGATACATTACTAAAAGAATGGCAACTATACCATACATTATTTGGCAGACAGCCTATAGTAAGTGAAATACATCTCGGCGGAGGCACACCAACGTTCTTCTCTGCCTCTCATCTGCAATACCTGATCGAAAATATACTAAGTACTTCCTATATCTCTTCTCATCCGGAATTCAGTCTGGAAGTCCACCCCAATTATACAAAGAAAGAACAACTACAAACTCTTTATCACTTAGGCTTTCGTAGATTGAGCGTAGGAATTCAGGATTTTGATGAAAAAGTACAGTATATCATCAATCGTCCTCAGACGTTTGAGCAAACCAAACGTGTATTTGAAGATGCCAGACAAATAGGATATACAGCCATCAATGCGGATATTATTTATGGACTGCCTCTTCAAACTATAGACAGTATCCGTATGACCATTGATCGGGTACAGGAGTTGCGTCCGGAACGTATTGCCTTTTATAGTTATGCACATGTTCCCTGGAAAAGTCCGGCACAACGTCGTTATACAGAAGCAGATCTACCTCAAGCTGATCAGAAACGTGCTTTGTATGAATTAGGCAGAGAATTGTTACTACAAGCTGGTTATCACGAAATCGGCATGGACCATTTTGCTCTTCCTGCTGATGAATTGTACAAAGCACACCAACAAGGAACTTTGCATCGCAACTTTATGGGTTATACAACTCAATCAACGGAATTGCTCATAGGTTTAGGAGCCTCAAGTATTTCTGATACATGGAATGCTTTTGCACAAAATAACAAAGAGGTGGAAGCGTATATGCATGAAGTAGAGCAAGGTCAATTACCTATATCCAAAGGCCATATTCTTACTGAGGAAGATCTGGCAGTTCGAAAACAGATTCTGAATCTGATGTGCAAGCATACTACTTCCTGGACAGGTGAAGCACCTCATTACCTGAAAGATGCGCTTATACGTCTCAAAGTACTTGAAGACGATGGACTGGTAGAGCTAGATTCACATCACATACAAGTTACTCAAACAGGTAAGCTATTTATACGAAATATTGCCATGCAACTGGATGAACATTACTGGCAAAGCCAATCTACTCAACGTACCTTCAGCAAAGCCATTTAAAAATCATTCACAAGGGATAACAGAAGTTTATGTATTTGGTATATACATAAACTTCTGTTTTTTTATTACTTTTTTTAGACACTTATCTCTCTCAAATACAAATACTTATCAACGAAATAAAATTTGATAGGCAATTTCACTTTTGACTTCAATAAAAAAAAATTTTTTCTTTGCAGCCCAATAAGTACTATCCATCCACTTACTTAGCTCCAGGGCACTTTTAACAAATCAAACAGTACTCCCTGTCTGATTTACTGCAAGTACATCACAAGAACAATCTTTACAAATCCATTTCCGTCTTAGCCTCTGTATCTGCAGTATAATTATAGTAACCATCGTCCATACAAAATCATGAAAAAAAGTTTATTTCTAACCATTTTCCTTTGTTTCCTCACTCTTTACACCAACGCGCAAACAAAATCTATCTTTAAAGATGCAGTTTCCCGAAAAGGAAGAATCTTTGGCTACTGGGGCTGGAACTGGGCTGCTTATACAAAAAGCAATATCCACTTTAGTGGTTCTGGCTATAACTTCACACTAGATAAGGTGGTAGCTCATGACCGCCCTACACCTTTTGATCTGAAAGAGTACTTTGACCCAGCCTCATTTACAGTTCCTCAATATGATTACCGCATTGGTTATTTCATATCCAATCAGTGGAGTATATCTGTAGGTTTTGATCATATGAAATACGTTATGGATCAGGACCAGATCGTAAATATTACAGGATCTATTGCAGGTCAGGACCCTAAATTTAATGGAACCTATACGGATCAACCGATTAAGTTGACCGACGACTTTCTGACATTTGAACACACAGACGGACTGAACTACATTAATGCAGAACTCAGCCACTATCGCAGATTGAGTGCATCTAAAAATGGTAAAGTGTCTATTGATCTGGTAAATGGCTTAGGAGTTGGAATGATGATCCCTAAAACGAATGTAAAATTGTTCAATTATGATCGTAATGACCAGTGGCACGTTTCGGGATTCGGAGTATCTACTAATCTGGGACTGAGCTTCAACTTTCATGGAGTCTTTATAATGCCACAGCTTAAAGGAGGATTGATTAGTATGCCTAATGTGATCACTACAGCCAATCACAGAGTGGATAAAGCAGGTCATCACTTCTTCTTCCTCGAGAAATCGATATTATTTGGATTTGCAATTCCTCTCAAATCTATTCTTCAGAAAAGCTAAGAACCGACATACTAGTCTTATTCAATAGAAAAAAGGTGAGAGTCGTAGCGATTCTCACCTTTTTTAGTTTCCATCTTTCCACTTTTTTTATTTTCTACATTCTTTTTCAAAAAAAACTTATCTCTTGAGTCATTAAATTATCCTGCACTTTTTGGACTCATAAATATAACTATACAAATAAAGCAAGCCTGACAAAAACTAATTTTAATACCATCACCAAATTAGATTAATACAACAAATGCAAATCAACTTGTACTCTACCAATAAAACAATTGTAAAAAATCAGGCATTCTTATACAATCTAACAAATCAAAAAACGCTTAGAAAAAGCAATAAAAAGCACATATTAGTTACACTACATTAGAATAATACAATAAAAGAGAACTTTACAACTTAAAATAATCTTACATCCATTTTGAAATCAATCAAAGAACTTATAATTTTGTATCATCAAAAAGGAAAAACAAAAATTGAACTTTTTCAATTAAGCCTTAGTTAAACAATTAGAAACATTAATTCATTTATCACAATAACTTTATTACAATTATGGAAGCTGTTTTAACCGTATTATTCTTGCTGGTATCTGTAGTAGCTATTGACGCCATCACATACAAGGCTATCGATTTTAAGCTGATTCTGGATACCACTAAGAAAGCTTTGAAAAGCAAATTTTATACACAAAAAAGCCACGCATAAGCCACGTGGCTTTTTTGTGTGTTACAGTAATTTCTCCCTTTATCAGATAGTCTACTCCATCTATCTAATCTACGATTACTTCTTACTAGTTTCCCCTCCCCTATCTGCTAAAAATGCTGTGACTGCCATCAGCAGTCAACACTATTTTCTATCATATACTAAATCAAAAAGTCAGATCTTGTAATCGGATAATGCATTCCTGCTAGTACCAGCTATTGCCATCACAAGCCATCATGCCGAATACCTGTTGGAAGGTAAGAATTTCATATCTCCATCATAAATTTACGAAATATCGTCATTATAGAATTAATCTCCCAACAGTAAACAACTGATTAACAACGCACTAAACCAATGGCATTCAAATTGAGAAAAGGATAGACAGATTTAACCCAAACCTCTTTTCATACTCACATGGAAGCAACAATTGGAATTAAAGCCGACTATCAGGCGGAAGTAGCTCATTCACTGGCTAAGATCCTGGCAGATGAATATGTATTGTATACCAAAACACGTAAAGCCCATTGGTGTGTTACAGGTCCTGACTTTCACAGCAAACATCTGTTCTTTGAGACTCAATACACACAGTTGGACGAGATTATTGATCAGGTAGCAGAACGTATTCGGACACTGGGGCACTTTCCACCCGCCACGTTAAAAGAATTTCTTCAGCTTACCCATTTAACAGAACAGTCTCGTGAGAAAAATGATAGTCTTGGGTATATCCGCGAACTTCTGGCAGATCATGAAAGTATCCTCATGCATCTGAGAGGTAATATTAATAGTTATGCCAACACACTGCGTGATGTAGGTAGCAGTGATTACATTACAGGTCTATTGGAAACCCATGAGAAGATGGCCTGGATGCTCAGAGCGCATCTTGAATAATCTCACCATCTCCCAACCAACACATAGACTCAGTATCACAACACCCTATTACTAGCAGCAGTAACCGGGTATTGTGATACTGTTACCTTTGTATCTATTTAGGATACTGTTCAAAACTCCTAGTATTTTGCAGATGCATGTATATTGCAGGATGAAGCACCGAGGCACCTTCTTTTATTTTCAAGTAAGGCTACTGACAGCCTGCCTGTTGGTATTCTACACCCATATAGCCTTCTCCCAGCAATCCTTAAAACAACTAACTGAATTGCGCACTCAGCTTGCCCAAAATCCCTCAGGCACAAAGGAAGTTGATTTATTACTTAAACTCAGTGAATACTATCTTCATAAACCTGGTGAACTTACCACGGATATGGATAGTGCTCAGCTATTACTCAGTCAAGCGAATTCCTTAAATAAAGAGCTTCAGTATAGTAAAGGAACAGCTACTGCTCTATGGCTGCAAGGAGAGATCTACCACGAACAAAGACAATTAGAGAAAGCCAGACAAATGGCAGAAAGAGCATTATCGTTTAGCCATAAAAACAAACTAGCTGAACAGGAAGCAGACTCTTACATGTCTTTAGCTTCATTTTACAGTATTAGTACAGAAGCAGATCTACAGAGAAAAATCACCTATTACAGACAGGCAGTATCACTTCTTGAATCCACTCAAGCTAAGTTAAAGACAGCTCAATCCCTCCAGTACCTGGGCGACCTATATAATGTTAAAGATGATTATGACTCTTCTCTTATTTATCTCCATAAATCACTAAAATTATTTCAGGAAAGCAAGCACAAAGAGCAACAAGGTATTTACAGCTTATTAGGTTATGTCTATACCCAAAAAGGCAATTATTTCCTAGCGTTTAAATATGGCCTGCAGGCTGCCCGAATATCAGAAGATTTGCATGATACATCCCCTCAGATGTATACAATCTATCACCGTTTGGCAGCACTGTATCATCTTACTCACAAAGATAGTGTAGCCTATACCTATTTCTCCAAAGCTATAAAAGTTGCGATGACACATAGGGACACTGCAGCAATCATCGATATCCGATTTAGTCAGATTTTCTTACTTCGTAAGCTTCATAAATCGAAAGAGTCCCTTGCTATACTTTTAAAACTGCATAAAGACTATGCTCCAACTGATTCTACCTTACTGCTTAATTCATGTTATGCTTTTGCCAATATATACATGGACATGAAAGAGTATAAGAAAGCCAGGCTTTACACAAATAAACTTTTGGAATACAATAAGACTACACTGAATAATGTTACTATCAATGTATATCCATTTCGAACAGTAACACGCCTGAATTTTGAAACAAAACGCTTCAAGGATAACTATCCTTATCTGAAAGCATATGATCAATTTCTCAGATATAAGTTTAAAGACAGAGGCAATTTACTGGCAGATAATGAATTATGCTGGGCCAGAACTGATTCTGCAACAGGAAATTATCAATCAGCATTCAAACATTTTCAGATTTATAAGGAAATCAGTGATTCCATTCACAGTGCAGAGAATGAAAAACAGTTAGCAGCATTACAACTACAATATGATCTGGACAATAAAGAAAAAGACATTCAGTTGTTAAGAAAAGAAGGAATTATTCAGAATACAGCCATACAAAAGGAGAAGGTAACCAAAAACATCGTTATTGGAGGTTCTGTCATGCTTTTGTTGCTATTGGGATTAAGTTACAATCGTTATCGGCTCAAACAACACAGCAATCTGCAACTACAAATCAAACAGGCAGAGATTAATGAACAGAATGAGCTTTTGAAAAAACTACTGTCAGAAAAAGAATGGCTGCTCAAAGAAATCCATCACCGGGTTAAAAATAATCTCCAGATTGTAATTAGCCTGCTAAACACACAATCGGCCTATCTCAATAATGAAGATGCCCTCCAGGCCATTCGCAATAGTCAGCACCGTATGTATGCCATGTCTCTTATTCATCAGAAGCTATATCAGTCCGAAAATATGGCTTCTATAGATATGCACTGGTATATACAGGAATTAGTGTTATACATGCAGGAATGTTTCAGTATCCATAGCAAGATTCATTTTATACTGGACACTGACTCCATTCAGATAGATGTAGTACAAGCTGTGCCATTAGGGCTAATCGTAAATGAAGCTGTAACTAATACTATTAAGTATGCATTTCCAGATCAGAAGCGTGGAGAGGTTCGAATTTCGCTTAAAACAACTAGCCTGTCCCTTTGTCAGCTTACCATTAAGGACAATGGCATTGGACTTCCAGCCGGCCTCGATATAGAAAACACAGAATCTCTGGGCATGAGCCTTATGCGTGGACTAACTCAACAGTTGGGAGGAACATTTCAGGTAAATTCCCAAAACGGGGTAGCCTTACAAATCACTTTTGAAATCAATCGGGAACTGGGACATGGAGGGGAGCAGCCTATTTAATCAGTAAAATGAAGAAGAAAGAAAAGATATTAATCGTAGAGGATGAGTTTATTGTTGCTAATGATCTGCGTCTGATTCTCCAGAAAGCAGGATATGAAACCAGTGGAATTGCCTCATCTGTTGAACAGGCACATAAACTGATTGACCAGAAAAAACCGGATTGGGTATTACTCGATATTATATTGAAAGGTCAACTGACAGGCATTGACCTTGCCAGAGACCTGAAACAAAAAAATATTCCTTTTCTCTATATATCTGCCAATACCAACCAATCTATACTGGAAAAAGCAAAAGAAACGGAACCATATGGCTTTCTGGTAAAACCTTTTCGGGAACGGGACCTGCTGGTGATGCTGGAGATAGCACGCTATCGATACATTATAGAAATAGAACAAACAGCCTCTTTCGACCCTGAAAATTTAGCTATTGAAGGCATTGTAGGGACTAGTCCATCCTTTACGAATACCCTTGAAAAAGTTAGAATAGTTACTCCTACAGATACATCTGTACTCATTCTGGGCGAATCCGGAACAGGTAAGGAACGTATTGCACAGGCAATACATCAGAGATCGTCTCGCAGTTCGAAACCCATGATTACCATCAATTGCGGAGCATTACCACTAACGTTAATAGAGAGCGAGTTATTTGGTCATGAGAAGGGAAGCTTTACAGGAGCAGTAAATCGCAGGATTGGTAAATTTGAATTAGCTCATCAAAGTACTTTATTTCTGGATGAAATAGGAGAACTACAGCCGGAATGCCAGATTAAGCTATTACGTGTCTTACAGGAGAAAGAGATTGAGCGACTAGGTGGTGAAACTACAATTAAAGTAGATGTACGGATTATAGCAGCAACGAATCGTAACTTAGAGAAGGAAGTAGCGGAGGGACGTTTTCGGTTGGATTTGTATTATCGGTTGAATGTATTTCCGATTACTCTTCCGCCGCTGCGAGAAAGAAAAGAAGACATTGAAGCACTAGCTATTTATTTTCTCGAAAAATTCAGTGCAAAAACCGGGAAAAGAGTTGATACAATTTCCCCACAAGCAATGAATCAGCTAAAAAGTTATTCATGGCCTGGCAATATTCGTGAATTGGAACACCTGATGGAACGCAGTGTATTACTTGCTACTGGATCACGAATCGAAGAAGTTCCCTTACCATCAGTCTCTTTTCTTCCATCACAGGAACAGCCTACTCACATAAAGACTATGGACGAGATGGAACGGGACCATATTCTGAATGCACTAAAAATCTGCGGAGGAAAGGTATTTGGACCGGGAGGAGCTGCAGAAATATTAAATCTTCCGCCAGCAACATTATATTCCAAAATGAAAAAGTTAGGAATAAAACAAGGATATAAATAAAAGGAAGTGAACTCAAGTTTCAGAAAAGCAATAAATAAAAGCGACAAAAAGAGAGATTTAATCGTGGCAAGTGATGTAAGTTGTAGTAGTCAGGATTTAATCGGACAGAGAGCAAAAAATACCCTGTCAGCTGAGCTCTGTGACAGTACCTGGGGCGTCTAACTCAGAAAGCTTTTTTTTCTGCCAATCCTCCTGTGGGTCGGTGAA